>NZ_CP108600.1:0-5055877 GCF_045039825.1 Streptomyces sp. NBC_01176
GAATACTCGCTCCGCTCGTTTCGCGCGTCCCCGCGCGAATTGCCTCCGCCTCCGGCGAATAGTTTATGAATTCACCCTCCGGGCGAAATTCATAAACCTGCGTGCCTCCGGCACGAAAAGCGTTGTGTGTGTGTGTGGGGTTGAGGGTTTGCGGACGGGTTTTGAGGGGGTGTCAGGCCGGTTTCCGGGTGCCGGGGGCGGGTCGGGCCTTCCAGTCCCTCCCCGGGAGGTGGTAGGGATTCTCCGAATTCCCTACCACGGGAGAGAAAATGGGATTCGCTGAATTTTTTGAGACAATTAAACCACGGAATTCCAGGGAGAGTTGGCCCCTCCGGGGCCAACCCAACCGGAGAGCAAGGAGAGTGAGAAGCCGTCAGACGACCACGAAAGGGCGCAGGAGTCCTCCGGACACTCACACACCCAACACCCCACCAGGCGCCCCACCGGACGCCTGACGGGCTACCAGGCCCCCACCACCCAGCGCGGCGACACCAGCGCCGCGCCACCGCCGACACAGGCCCCGCCCGTCCCCGAGGCCGCCACCCGACCACACCCCACCCCCCATTCCTCTACTCGTACTTCTGCGGTGCGGGAAAGTGGCAGCTGAGGGGATGTCGGCAAGACGACCACACGCCACATGGCCTCTGACCTGCGGTTATATAGAAGCCGGCGAATCCGGCCCGCAACCTCGAATGCAGCACCTGACGCAACGTCAGAACGCAACATCGCCCGCAACAGGGGTTGGGTCCTCCGGACCTCAACCCGTGTGTGGGGGTTCCCGTCTTTGGGCGACTCCGTCGCATTCCGCCGGCCGCCTCCCGATGAAGTGCTCTCGTCGGCCCGGCAAATACCCGACACGCCGTAGTGGCCAACGTCACACCCCCCTTTTAAGGGGGCCACGCTTTTGTCTGCCGATTCCGTAAATAGGCGGCGACTCCAGGGGGCCTGGGTTGCAGAAATAACAGGCCGTCAGGGTGACCTAGAGTGGGAGTAGTTAGAGAAACCCGACGCAAGGAGGGTCCGCATTTTCACAATATTTGGAGGATGTATGTATCAGCGTGAATTTCTGATTTTGTCGTTCGTGGCCGCAGTACTCATGTACTCCGTCTATGGAGTGCCGCAGAATTCACCTTCTTCTTCGGCATCATCGGAGACACTACGTCAAGAAAGACGTCGACGCCTCGCCTCCGGCGAGGCTAGCTTCCACAACTCACCGCACAGAACTTCACCGCCCCGCCCACACGATGCCCGACGCGCCCTCGCCCGAAGAACGCGGAGGGCCGACCCGTACCTGAACGACCCTCTGACGCACCCCTCGCCGACAGCAGCCGAGTTAACGAGCCCACGCTCCATCCCGGCAGACAGTCACCGGCGGCCAGCGGCTGCCGCACAGCGGCCTTCGTGTCAGTGCCCGCTGCCCTGCTGCCCGCATGACTTGCCTTGGGTCCCTGCCCCTCAGCCTCCAAGAACTCCTCGTGCTTGATCGACGGAATGCTCCAGGCGGATTGGACGCGCCGCGCAAGCAGCGGCACACGATCACGCGGATCTTCCACCGCCTGGTCGAGGAGCACGCAGCGGACGTCTCCTATCAGATGGTCCGGCGTTACGTCTCCGACCGGAAGCCGCAGATCCTCGTCGAGTCGGGGAAGGCGCCGGTCGAGGCGTTCGTGCCGCAGACCCACCAGCCCGGCATGGAGGCCGAGGTCGACTTCGGCGACGTGACGATCCGGCTCGCTGGCGAGCTTGTGACCTGCTATTTGTTCTCCTTCCGCCTGTCCTACTCGGGCAAGGCCGTCCACCGCGTCTTCGCGTCCTGCGGCCAGGAGGCCTTCTTCGAAGGGCACGTTCACGCGCTACGGACGCTGGGCGGCGTCCCACGGAGCAAGGTCCCCTACGACAACCTGAAGGCCGCCGTGGCCCAGGTGTTGGGGCTGAGCCGGGCCAGGGTGGAGGCCGACCGGTGGATCGCGTTCAAGTCGCACTTCTCGATCGAGAGCTTCTACTGCCGGCCAGGCATCGAGGGCGCCCACGAGAAGGGCAGAGTGGAGGGGCAGATCGGCTACTTCCGCCGCAACCACTTCACCCCGGTGCCCGAGGTCGACTCGCTGGCCGAGCTGAATAAACTCGTCGACCAGTGGGATCTGCACGACGGACGGCGCCGGATCGGTTCGCGGCCCCGGACCATCGACGAGTACTTCCAGGTCGAGCGGCCGCTGCTGATGCCGCTGCCGGAAGAGTCCTTCGAGACGTGCCGGCTGTTCACTCCGAGGATCGATCGCTACAGCCAGATCGCGGTTCGCACGAACCGGTACTCGGTGCCGGTCCGGCTGATCGGCAAGCGGGGCCGGGTCGTGTTGCACGCCTCTCACCTGGTTGTTTACGACCGGAACGTGGAAGTGGCACGGCATGAGCGTCTGATCGCGAAGGGCGGCTGTCGCCTGGATCTGGACCACTACCTGAAGGCTCTGATCCGCAAGCCGGGTGCTTTCCCCGGTGCGACGCACTTGAACAGGCCCGCTCCGCAGGCAAGTTCACCCCGGTCCAGTGGGCCGCGGCGGTCAAGGCCCACGGAGACACCGCCGGCACCAGAGCCTTGATCGAGGTGCTGCTGCTGGCCCGCCACGTCTCGCACGAGCACCTGGTCGCCGGCCTCGCAATGGCTCTGCGGGCCGGGGCACTGACCGCGGACGCGGACGCGGTCGCCCTCGAGGCCCGCAAGGTCGCCCAGGCCGAGGATGACCCCGCCGGGCACCCTTCGCCCGCCGGTTCCGCCGGTGAGGCGACGGTGACGTTTCTGCACGAGTGGCGGCTCGCGCATCTTCCCCCGGACACCAGCCGCTGCCCTCGGTGACCCACTACGACCAGTTGCTCCGACGCCGTCGCGCCAGCGGCGGTGAACACCGCGAGGCAGAAGCACAGTGACCCTGCCCCGCCAGCGAGGATTGACCAAGCAGGCCGCCAACACGGCCATCGACACCGCCTGCCGCCTACTGCGGCTCCCCTCGATCAGAAACGAGTTCGCCGACATCGCCGACCGGGCGATGAAGGACCAAATGACCTATCGCGGCTTCCTCGCCGAGCTGCTGATGGCCGAGTGCGACGACCGGTCCCGGCGCCGTTCGGAACGGCGGATCAAGGCGGCCGGCTTCCCCCGGGACAAGTCTCTGCGGACCTTCGACTTCGACGCGAACCCGAACATCGACGCGGCCACCATCCACACGCTCGCCAGCTGCGATTGGATCAAGAAGAGCCAGCCTCTCTGCCTGATCGGCGACTCCGGGCCGGGCAAGTCCCACATGCTGATCGCCCTGGGCACCGAGGCGGCGATGGCCGGCTACCGGGTCAAGTATGTGCTGGCGACGAAGCTGGTCAACGAGCTCGTCGAGGCCGCCGACGAGAAGCAGCTCTCCAAGACGATCGCCCGCTACGGCCGCGTCGATCTTTTGTGCATCGATGAGCTCGGCTACATGGAACTCGACCGTCGCGGCGCCGAACTCCTCTTCCAGGTCCTGACCGAACGCGAGGAGAAGAACAGCGTCGCCATCGCCTCCAACGAGTCCTTCGGCGGCTGGACCAAGACGTTCACCGACCCCCGCCTCTGCGCGGCCATCGTCGACCGCCTCACCTTCAACGGCACCATCATCGAGACCGGCACCGACTCCTACCGCCTCGCCAGCACCCGAGCACGCGCCGAGCACGCTGCAGCCAGCTGACCGGAGCCCCCCGCTGGTCCGCTGCCCCAAGGGGCAGCGGACCAGCCAAGCCTCATGACCTGGTTCATTCTCCGAGTGCGAACGACGCCCTCTCTTGCCACTTCACCCCGTCATGCACCATGAGTTCAACCGACGCGACGTGAGACGTGAACGGGAGCCTGCCGACGAGGTCGGCCTCAATCTCCTCCAGGACGGCGTCTTCCTGACCTTGAGCGATGGTCAGGTGCGGCACGATCTCGGCAAACCGGCCGCCATACGGCGGAGCCTCAGGCCAACGATCAGCGATCGCCTCCGTGAGCTGCCGCAACTGCGTGTCAGGCTCGGGTACGAGATACAGCACTTCCGGGAGTCGTCCGCATCTCTCGAACCGCAGGTCAAAGGCCTGGTGGCTTCCCAGCACGTCCGCGAGAGCGGAGTAGACGAGCGCATCTATCCGGCTCTCGTCGAGGAACGGGAAGAGCACGGTGACGTGGGCTGGAACCCCGGCCTGGGCTGAGGGGTCGAGCCGTCCACGCCACGCGCGGACGGACGGCTCCGCCTCCGGGATCCGGACGATGAGCCCCGTCTGGCCCGCCTCCTCTGCCGCAGACAGCACGGCTCCTTTTTCCGCTGAACGATCACGCCGATCTGCGAAGCAGGTCGACGAGCGCGACGACCAAGACGCTGCCGCTATTTCCCGTGAACATCCAGAGTGACGATGATCACTGAACGCCGCCGGAACCCACGAACAAACGCTGCCGGTTGAAGTGAACGAAGCCATTCGAGAGTGCGACCCGCATCGCTTGACGGCATAGCAACGTGGGGTGTCTGGTGGTTGGTGGAGTACCGGAGGTTCCTCGACTGCGCGGCGATGGCGTGGTCGCGGGTGGGGACCAGGGTGCCGTCCACGATGAGCACGGTGTCCTTGGCGAACCGCTTGCGGGGCTGGGGCGCGAGCATCGGCCCGAGGTGGTCGATGATGCGGTCTGCTGCCGACTTGGACACCCCGAACAGCGGAGCGAGCTGGCGCATCGTCAAGTTCGTGCGCCAGTACGCCGCAACGAGCAGTGCCCGGCCTCCAGCGGAAGGCTCCACGGCCTGCCCCTGCGGACCGCATCCGCACCCTCGCGCCGCAGCATGGTCACGAGCTTTCCGAAGCAGCGTGGGCTCAGACCGGTGAACGGGGCCATCCAGGTGGTTCCGTTCAATTTGGGGGGTGGAGCAGGGTAGCCCGTAGGTCGTCATCGGTGACTTGGCCGGCGGGGCGGTCCAGTGTCCAGCGCTGAGCCTCGCCGTCCATGGACAGCACCGCGACGACGGTCTTCAGGCGTGGACGGCCGGGTGCGGTGCAGGTCAGTTGGCGGATTATGACGGCGGTGTCGTCGTCCAGGCCGAGCAGGGCGCTCACGGCGTCCCTCAGTTCGCGGATGCGCGGGCTCAACCCGGCTGTTTCTGGGCGCGGTTCCCGGTGCATGGAGGTACTCCTTGGTGTGTTCTGCGGCGAAGCCGATGTCGCAGGCGTTGGGGCGGGTCGCGGATGGAGGGACCGCCCGACTGCCTGTTGGAGCGGGAGGGGTGCGCTGTGCTGTCGGCGGCCTCCCGCTGGTGGTTCAGTTGGGTGGTGTGCGGGTGTCGGCGCGGTTCCAGGTGGGTGTCGCGATGGGCGGACGGGCAGCGTGGTGTTGTCTGGTCACGGTCATCTGCCAGATCGCGAGGAGCAGCAGGGTGCCGGTTTCGGCGAAGAGGCTGAGAAGGGCTTGTGGCGCGGGCTGCAGACCGTGCTCGGTGAATCCGAACACGCCCACGGTGCGCGAAGCGGTGAAGCCACCGAGGGCGCCGAGTGCGACACCGGCCACGGCGGCCCTCAGCAGGAGGGGCGGCGTCCCCACCAGCAGCAGGGCGCCGAGGGCGAAGGAGACGCTTGCCTGGAGCAGGAACAGGGGGCCGACGATGTGGACGAAGCGGTACTCGTCGACGTAGAGCCGGGCGTGGATGTATCCGCTGGCGGCGAGGGTGGCGGCGGTCGCCGACCGCAGGGTGAGGGCGAGGAGTCCTTGGCTGTTCATGCGAGCCTCTGGTCCTTGATGGCCAGTTCACGATCGCCCTGGCGGTAGCCGACGCTGCGGATGCCCAGTGCGTCTTTGAGCTGCCGGGCGGGGACGACCTGCGGGGTGGGGGCCGGGGCGCGGCCCGGTTTGGGCAGGGGGTAGGCGGTGGTGGTGGCGGAGTGGAAGGTGATATTGCCCTCCGTTTTGCTGAACAGTTGATGGACGTGCCCGTTGAGACAGGTGACGGAGGAGAAGCGGCGCAGCAGGGCGATGACCTTCAACGCGTCGTCCGTACTCCAGCCCCACCGGGGGTACATGGCGAACAGGGGGATGTGGCTGAAGACCACGATGGGCGTGTCCGACGACAGTCCCGCGAGATCCTTGCGGACGAAATCGACCTGCTCGTTGCCAAGGTGGCCGAGCTTCTCCAGGCTCAGGGTGTTGACCAGGGCGATGAAGTGCACGCCGTGGGTGTCGAAGCTGTACCAGCCGTCGCCGAGCGTGCCCTTGCCGAAGGTCTGCCGGTAGGCGTGGCCTGCGTCGCCGATGGAGTCGTGTTCGCCGGGTACGGTGAAGACACGGTCCGTCTTCATACTGGTCATCATCTGCCTGACCTGGTCGAACTGTCCGGCCGTGGACAGGTGGGTCAGATCGCCGCTGTGCATGACGAAGTCAGGTCTGAATCCAAGCGAGTTGACCTGGTTGATGGCTTCGGTGAAGGAGCCGGCCACGTCCGTGTTCGCCGGGCCCTGGAACCCGATATGGCTGTCCGAGACCTGCACGAACCGCAGTGCGCCGCTTCCTGCGGCGGCGGCCTCGACGGCCCCGGGGGCGGCCCCGGCGTGGGTGTCCCGGGAGTCGGCGATGTGACTGATCACCTCTCCACTGGCCACGGTCAGCACCACGGCTCCTCCGAACCACCCTGCATGTCGGAGTAGTTGGCGCCGGCTCATACCGTGCTGCGGGGCGGGGTCGGGCTGAGCGGCGTCGCCGGCCGGTGCTGCGTCGTGACTGTGGTGGTATGCGGTCATCGGGTCACCTCCACGGTGGCGGTCATGAACGGGTGGATGGTGCAGAGGTAGGCGTAGGTGCCGGGCTTGGTGAATGTGTAGCGGTAGGTGGCGCGGGTGTTCAGGGCGGCCGAGTGCAGAGGGCCTCCCGATCCGGTGCTGGTGACGGTGTGGGCGTCGGTGTCCTGATTGGTCCAGGTCACCGTCGTGCCCGCTTTGACCTTCAGCGTGGCGGGGAAGAACGCGAAGTTTTTGATCGCCACGGCCTTCCCTGTCACCGGCGCCGTCGGCGCCCCCGTGCTCGGTGGGCCCATGGGCATGCTCATGCCGGGCGTGGGCGAGGTGCCGTGGTCGGGGCCCGCCGTGTTCCCCGGCCCCGTGGCGCCGGACATCCCGGCCAGCTGGTGCTGACCCGGACCGGGTGTGCCGGCACCGGCTCCGGTGGACGAGGAATGCGACGAATGGCCGCACGCCCCGAGGAGCCCCACCGCGCCGGCGGTGGCGATGGCCAGCCAGGCCGCGGCGCGTGACCGACGACATGGCGTGCGCAGGTTCAGGTACATGGTGTTCGTTCCTCACTGATCAGGCGGAGATGGGGGCTGCGCCGACTGAGCGCACGCCACCGCAGCCCTGTGCGGCGGAGGCCCTGCTCATGGCCGAGTGCATCTGAGGGACCGTGCGAGCGCGGGCTGATACCGCCCGGCACCGACCGCTCGCCTCGACGTGTCCCGCGCTGCGCATCCGCGCTTGCGCTGCGAAATAGCGGGCGGCATAAGGCAATTCCCCGTAGGGCGGCCGCGAGAGAGGCATCGCGGGTTGGCGGTGCCAGGCGGGTGATGCGCTCGCTGGGCGGGACGGAGTTCTGCTCCGGTGATCGCCCAGCGCTCGATCGCTGTATGCGTCGAGCGCTCCGTGGTGTGCCCGGGGCGAGGGGCACGCAGTGCGTAATGCATCTCGGTCACCTCTCGTCCGTCGTTCGTCGAGCACGGAGTTTCCGTGGGGAATAGATGTGGAATTGCCGTGTAGGCCACCTCTTGTCCGGCTCCACGGACGGCGGGGGTCCGACGGTTCGGCGGGTGAGCACTTTTTGTGAGACTTCTTCACGGCCGCCGCAGCTCGACCGGCCTCCTGCGCGTGCTCCCCGCGATTGATCCCGGCTGTGTCGTGAGATCCGAGCAGGGTGTCGGCCTGCGGCATTCACAGGGCGCCACTCGCACTAAACTGTGCGTTACAGGACAAAGCAGCTGGTGTGCGTAATGATCGCCTTATGCACTGGAGTTCCCGAAAACGTGGTCCCCGGACCGATCCGGATCGGTCCGGGGACCGTGTCTCCGGTAAAGGGACCCTTTCGACCGCGGACGAGGAACTGCTGCGCACCCTGTATTCGGAGCACGCACGGCCCCTGTTCCACTACGTGCTGCGACTGACCTCAGGAGACTGGCAATGGGCGGAGGATGTCGTGCAGGAGACGCTGCTGCGAGCGTGGCAGCACCCTGCCGCGTTCGAGCCCGCACGCGGCCCGGCCCGGGCATGGCTGTGTACGGTCGCCCGACACCTGGTCATCGATGCCCACCGGGCCCGGCAGGCCAGGCCGGCCGAGGCCGGCGGCGAGGCGCTGGAGCGAGCCGCCGAGCAGGCGCAGGGCGAGGACGGGATCGAGCAGGCGCTGCAGAGCTGGGCGGTCGCCGACGCCATCCGCACGCTGCCCCCGGGCCACCGAGCGGTCCTGCTGGAGACCTACTACCGGGGCCGGACCATGGCAGAGGCCGCACGGGTGTTGGGCATCCCGCTGGGCACTGTGAAGTCGCGGACGTACTACGCCCTCCACGCCCTACGGCTGGCGCTGGAGGAACGGGGAATCGAGCCATGACCACGGCGTGCAGGAGGTGGTGACCATGAGTACGGAACATGACCCACTCCGGCTGGCGCTGGGAGGATTCGTCCTGGGCACGCTGCCCCCGGCGGAAATGGAACAGGTGCGTGTCCACCTCGCGGAGTGCGCCGAGTGCCGGGCCGAACACGCCCGGCTAGCGGGTCTGCCCGCGCTGCTGGCGACGGTGACCACAGCCGAGGCCGCAGGCGAGACGGTGCCGACAGCCGACGGAGACCTGGCCGACCGGCTGGTGGCGCGGGCCGCCGAGAGCGCGCAGGACTCCTCGTCCGCACGACCCGCCGTGCCTGTGATGCAGCAGGCGCCGCAGGCGGGTGGTCTGGACAGGCTGCTCCAGCGGGCCGCTGCCCGCCGCCGCAAAACCTGGCGTCTGCAGCTGGCCGGGGCCGCCGCCTTCCTGACGTTCCTCGCAGCGGCGGTCGGCGGCACATGGCTGGCGGCTGTCGGCACGGTGGGCAGTCAGGCGACGCCACCCGCGCCGACCGCGCCGACACCCTCGCGCACCTTCTCCGGAAGCGATCCCGCCACCGGCGTAACCGCCTCGGTCAAGGTCTCGCCCTCTGCCTGGGGCAGTGTTCTGCAGGTCTCGGCCAAGGGGGCGCCCGCCGGAATCACCTGTCGGCTCCAAGCGGTGGGACCAGGCGGAACCAGGGCGGACGGCGCTACCTGGCGGGCAGGCACATACCCGGCCGGCAGCACGATCCAGGGGACGGTTGCCCTGTCTCCGGGAGCCATCGACCACTTCGAGATCCTCGCGGGCAACGGTCAGAAGCTGGTCACGATCCGGGCGTGAGGCGAGAGGGCCCGCCCGGCAGTGCGTCGGGCGGGCTCCTGGCGCACCCACGGACTCGTGGACTGCGGCCGCTCCCGTCACGCGGCTGCCCCAGCGCCGGCAGGCACGGCGATGTGGGGGCCGGCGGCATGCACCTCAACCTCCACCGGAAGGTGGCCAAAGCCGGAGACCCGGTCCTTCTCCCGGCGCGCCGAACGCTCCCGGGATCCGGTCGCCCTCACCGCCGTCTCCAGCGAACCGGCCCGGTCCTCAGCCGACTTGATTACGTGTGTGCACGACGGGTCGTGCACACCGTGGCCGTCGCCATCGCCCTTGGCTTACAAAAGCCCGGCCGAGATGCCCCGCGTTCCTCGGCAAACAGTGCTCCGCCGGGCCGCTGGCATTGACCTGTCTCAAAAAGAAGTTGGACAAAAGGTGCAGACGGCTCGAACCGTTCGGCACGCATCGTCCGTGGAACTGAATGAGCGCGCCCATGCACAGGATCCGGTCCAGCGACCGCCCCTCGAAGTCGTAGGCGGCGTCCCACGTTCCAGCTTCCGTACATCGACAGAAGAGCCAGAAGACCATGTCTGTGATCGCTTCGCCCCACCCGAGTGCACTCCTCCGCCAGCCTTACCGCCGCGAGGCGCTGTTCACGCTGCCCGCGCAGGAGGCGCACGTCTCCCCCGCTCGTCACTTCACAGCCGATCTGCTGGAGACTTGGAGCGTTCCCGCGAGCGAGCGGGACTCCGCCGTTCTCATCGTGGACGAACTCGCCTCCAACGCCGCCCAGTACGGCCGCGAGCGCCTGACCGTGCTGCTCGTCCTCGACCGCGACACTCTGCACATCGTGGTCAGTGACTCCGGCACGGCGGTGGATCGCCGTCGCCCCGACATCGCCCCGGACGAACACGGCCGAGGCACCGGCATCGTCCAGTGCCTCGCCCAGTCGACCGAGGTTCACCAGTCGCGCGGCGGCCGCGAGGTCCGGGCCTGCCTGAGGTGCTCGGCATGACCGGCCCGGGCGTTGCGCACGGGCGTCGGCCCCTGACCGACGCCGGCACCACGGCGCGGCGACGGTTCACCGGGAGCGACTGCGGCACCGGGGCGTCCGACGACCCCACCGAGTGGGACTTGACGACACACAAACCATGCCCCGTCGACGGCTGTCCGGGCCGGCCCCGGGCGTCCTTGCGGGCCGCGGCAGACCCACCTGCCGTCGACCACGACGCCCGCGAACCCGGGCACGACACGGTGCTGTGTACACGCTGCGGCGCTGGCCCTGGCGTACCGGCGGGGGTGTGAGCGTGGACGTCAACCCCGACAGCGGCGAGGACGTCGGCGCACCGCCCCGGCGCGACGCGTACGTGAACGCGCCCAACCTCCACCGCGAGATGCACCAGGTGCTCGCCCTCGGCGCCGAACGCGACGGCCGCCAGGCCAGGCTCGTCACCCGACCGCCGGTCGACCCGGCGGTCGCCGAACGCGCCTGGTTGCTGCGTCGCGCCGCGCTCATGGACCGGATGACCCTGGACGACCCCGGCCCCGGCCCTGTCGACGCAGCCGAGCAAACCGCCGAACAACTCCTGCTGTATGACCGCCGTCATCCACACCTTGCGGCCGGCTCGCACCCCGACGCAATCACGCCCGTCCCCAGCCGCCGCCTCTATGTCCGCCAGGAATACGCCGCCTGGACGGCCGCCGGACGCCCCGGCGCCTGAACCGCCCCCGACCCAACACGGCCGTGACGCGAACCGGGGGTGTGGGCCGTGCATCGCGGTTCGGGAGGCCGAGTGCGCTGAGCAGGTCCGCGAACGGGCAGTTCAGGCGGGCGGCGAGGAACAACTCCCCGCGCCCGCCACGCACCCCCGCCGACGGGCAACGCTGCTCGGCCCGGCTCACAGCGTGGCGAGCGCGGGTGCGGGGGTGGGCACGGGGGCTGGCCGGAGGGCGAGTTCGGCCCAGATGGTCCTTCCGTCGGACTGCTGTCGGGTGCCCCAGCGCTCGGCGAGCTGCGCCACGATGAACAGTCCGCGTCCGCCCTCGTCGACGGTGCTGTTGACGCTTCCTGAAAACTGACCCCTGAGTAGTCCGGGAATCCTGACCCCGTCCGGACTCTTGGAGGGTGCTGAAAGTGGAGGACTGGCAGAGATACGCCGTCTGCTCGCGCGGAGGGTGTACCCATCAAGGAGATCGCTCGGCGGCTGGGGGTGGCCCGGAACACGGTGCGGGCCGCGTTGAACTCGGACCGGCCGCCGAAGTACGAACGTGAGCCCCGCGGCCAGGTCGCGGACACTTACGAGCCGCAGATTCAGGCCCAGTTGCAGGAATGGCCGCGGATGCCCGCGCCGGTGATCGCCGAGCGGATCGGCTGGCCGTACTCGCTGCCGCCGCTGCGCGAGCGCCTCGGCGGTGATCCGCCCGGAGTACGTGGGCATCGACCCGGTCGACCGGGTCGTCTACGAGCCCGGCCGGGTCGCCCAGTGCGATCTGTGGTTCCCGGAGACGAAGGTCCAGGTCGGGACGGGTCAGCAGCGGGTCCTGCCGGCTTCAGTGCGACGAGTACCCGTACGCCTCCACCAAGGAGGGCTCGGCCAAGGGTGACAACCGGTTCTCCGTCCGGCTGATCGACGGCACCGACAATGAGACCGGCGGTCGCGGGCTCGACCAGACGTACACCCTCAACCGGATCCTCGACGGCGACGCCTTTTACATGAGATCACCGACTAGCAGAAGGGCAGCGGCATCATGGCGCTCCTGGCCGCATACAGGTGCAAGGCCACACCCGGCCGCCGCGTCGTGGAGATCTACGACGCGGACGCCTATCTCAGTGACGACGACGCTATGGCCGCCGCCCGCACCCAGGTGGTAGCCGGCAACGGCTACCACCTGTACATCCAAAGCCTGCAGCCCGACATCGACGTCGAGGTCGCCATCCGGCTCTGGGACAGCCCTCCCCCTCCTCCTGCCGGAGTTGAGGGCTCGGTTCCCGTCAGCATCGAGTCGGAGACGGCGATTCTCGTGGTGAACCAACTGGAATACGGCCCCGCCGGGGAAATGTCCCTCCCCCGCTCGGGTGTCTACACCGGACACGCCTGGTGGGAAAACCGCCAGGCGACCGGGGACTACTACCAGACCACCCTCGACCGCCCCACCGACGACACCTTCGAAGACGACCTCACCGAGGCATGGAACAACCCCCCGGTGACCGAGCGCTACGTCCTGGACCTCGCCTACAGCCGTTCCTCGAAACCCAGTGACGACGACGAGCCGTAAAACCCGGACGCTGAAGGAAGACCGCTGCCTTCACGAGATCGCGAGCAGAGGGCCGGGGACTGTAGGACGTTCGGTGTAACTCCCGATCATGGAAGATGCGTCGATGACCAGTGAGAACGTGTCCGAGTCCGAGACTGCCGAGCCTGGGGGGGGCTGCGTCGGTGAAGGCCGTGGACGACCAGTTGATCGACGAGCTGGTGGGCCGTGCCCAGGCCGAGGGCCTGCAGCTGACCGGTGAGGGCGGCCTGTTGCAGCAGATGACCAAGCGGCTGCTGGACCCGCCCTGGAGGGCGAGCGCTCGGCCCATCGCCGGGCGGTCGTCGGTGAGACCTGGAACCGCTCGGCGGCCCGCCGCAACGGCCGGCGGTCCTCGACCACACAGCGGGCCAGACGCAGCCGGCCGGTCTCGGTCAGGGGTGCATTACGGTGGACCACGAGGGCCTTTCTGGTCGGTGTAGACGTCGCAATCCACACCGAACCCGGAAGGCCCTCACCTGTTCAAGATCCCGCAGCCGAGACCTGCCTCACCCGTCCACAACCTCCCCGGACAGAACATCTAGCACTCGCTGTCCGCTCAGCTGATCGCAAGCACCATGGGATCGAGGCCCAGCTTGCTTCGGCATGAATCGACGGCCCGCGTGACCCAGGCGGTCACGGCGTCGCAATCTGCCGCGATCGCGTGAAGCTCACGAGTCTTCTCCTGGGCTTTGGCAATCCAAGGCGCCAACGCGTCCTCTCGCAGGACTCGCTCGAAGTGATCGCGGGCCATGTCCGGATCCCCGATAAGAGCGGCTGCGATCCCAGCGTCGAAGCTGTCCCAGAGGAATCCCCGCCGCACCGGCCTGGACGTCAGGTACCGGGCGACGTTCGGCAGAGCCGGGAACTTCTCCCTCAGCGCGGTCACGTTCGCAGCCGCCTGTCGGCTGAGGTCGAGCGCCAGCGGCGTGAACTGGTCCTCGGTGCGGAACAGTTCGAGGCCGGTGCGGACTGCGTCCACGTGGAAGGCTAGGTGGTCCACGTCATACCACAGCCACATCGCGCCGACGTACAGACCGCTGCCGGCCGTCCGCGGCGGGGTGAACTCCACAACCCCGAGCCACCACCCGTGATCATCAATCCACAGCCGCGACCGGCCACGTTGGGCCAGTCCGAGCGGCTTCAGGGACTCCCGCGCCGCTGAGGTGATGATCCGGAGGACCGGACTGCAATCTGCCATGACCAGCAGTATCGACCGTCCCACCGACACCACCATCGGTCGTGGTGGCACACCATGCACAGAGCTGTTCAGCAACACTGGGCGTCACCGCTCCACGGAAGTTGGACCGGAACCACTTCACGTGACCAGAGCTGCTCGCCTCAGCCGGTGATGCTCTTCTGCAGCTCAGGTGTATCTGGATTCTCGGCGGCGAGCTGTAGCCGCCCTTCGGCCTTCTCTGCCACCCAGCGGGCCAGGAGCCCCGCGCCGAGAAACGCCACCGCCAGCCCGGCCCACCCCGCTGGCCCGTTCGCGATCACCCCCACCGTCACCAGCATGGGGCCGACCGCCACTTGGACGCTGGATCCCAGATGAAAGGCGGCGAGGTACTCGACGCGGGAGCGGGTGGGCGCGAGGCCGAAAGAGAGACTCCACTGGCCGGCGGACTGAAGCAGTTCGCCCCAGGTGAGCAGGACGGTGCCGGTTAGGATCACGGCGAGTGCGGAAAGCACGGAGCCGACGTACGCCGCTGCAGCGAAGCACCCACAGCACAGCGCCAGCACCATGCCTGCCCTGCGCAGGGCGACCGCTCCGTCGGACACCTTCTCGGTCCCCCGGGCCACCCGCACCTGGAACAGCACGGCCAGCACCGTGTTGACGACCAGCACAACCGCCACGACCCACTCCGGTGCGCTCGTCCGCGTAGTGATCCACAGAGGTACGCCCACACTGAGCAGCGTCATATGGAGCAGGAGCACCGCATTCACGCCGGAGGCGGCGATGTACCAACGGTCACGCAACGCCGGGAAGGGCGGGCCGTCACCGCCCACCGCCGCACGTGGGGGCCGGCCGCCGGGGCGCACCCGAAGAAAGGCCAGCAGTATCGCGGACAGCAGGAACGAGAGCGCGTCGCCCACCATGACGGCGAGAAACGACGTCCGGGTCCCTGTCTGGATGGCGAGCGCGGCCAGCAAGGCACCGCCGGTGTAGCCGACGTTGTAGACGACCCGAAGCGTCGCCGACATCCGGGTGCGATGTTCCTCGCCGACCACCTGCTCCGCCAGCGCCTGGTTCATGGGACGTGCGGCCTGCTCGGCCACCCCGAGCAGGCCCGCGACGACCAGGAAGGAGACGAAGTCGTCCACGAAGGCGTAGGCGGCGAACCCGATGGCACAGGTCAGGTGGAGCCCGATCAGGACCATGCGCGGTGACCGTCCGTCGGCCAGCCTGCCGAAGGGGACGGGCGCCAGGAAGCCGAGCACTCCGGCGACCGAGAGGCCGGTTCCGACCTGGGCGACGTTCAGGCCGACGATCTTCGTGAAGAAGAGAACCGCCCCCGCCAGGTAGAGGCCGGTGCCCGTGGCGTCGACGAGCCCCACCAGCAGCAGGCTGGTGCCGCCGGGCGGCACCATCGGCCGCGGCCAGGCCCCGTTCACCGGACCGCCACCGCGGGTTCGGAGACCTCGACCCGGACGAGGTCATGGGCCCGTTCCGCGTGGGCGACCGCCTCGCCGGTGTTCTCCCCCGTGCACAGCACATAGCCCTGGCGGTCCGTGGAGGAGGCGAGCCGGCCGAGTTCCTGCCCGGCCTCCAGCGTGCACTGGAAGCGGACGACGCCAGGTGCGTTCTCGGCCTCTACGGTGCCCCCGACCCCGACGACGCGGACGTCCTCGTACGAGAAGAACCGGATCGCGGCCGCCGGTGCGACGGGTGTGCGCTTGGGGCGGGGCAGGGAGAGCAGGGTGGTGAACGTCTCCGTCATCAGGTCGATGCCGCTGGTCATCTGGCACATTTCCCAGATTTGGTCGCCGCCGACCCTGGTCTGTGCCTCGATGATCCTGGGGCCGGCGTCCGTGAGGCGGAGTTCCGTGTGTACCGGGCCGTCCCGCTGATCGATGAGGGTCAGGAAGACGGTGATCAGTTCCTCGATCGCGATGCGGGACGCCTCGTCCAGCCGGGCGGGGACCTGATGTCCCGTCTCGACGAAACGGGGCAGCTGTGTGGTGACCTTCTCGGTGATGGCGGCGATCTCGTGACGGCCCGACGCCGAGAAGGATTCCACGCTGTACTCGGGGCCGACCAGGAACTCCTCGGCGAGGACCGGTCCGTCGGTGGCCTGGCATGTGAACTCCCAGCTCTTGCTGAGTAGTTCCTCCGTCTCCGCCAGGCAGACGCCCTCGCTCAGGCCGCCGTCCAGGGGCTTGAGTACGACGGGGGCCCCGAGCTCACGCATGAACCGGCGCGCCTCATCGAGGTCCTGGCACAGTCGGTGGCGTACGGGGCTCACCCCGTGCCGGTCGAGCAGTTCACGGCACTTCGTCTTGTCCCTGGTCAGTTCCACCGCGGTCAGGTTGTCCCCGGGGATGCCCAGGTCGCGGGCGCACTGGGAGGCCGGATACAGCCCGTACTCGGTGAACGACGCGACTGCGTCGAACGGATCGACCGAGTGCCAGGCCCGTGCCATGGCCAGGACCTCCTCAAGATTCCGGTAGTCCAGGACCGCGTAGTGCGCCGCGTTCGTGTACTGCCGTGCGCTCACCCGCTCGGGCAGCTGCATCATGGAGTAGCGCACGCCCAGCCTGTCCAGCTTGTCGAGTTCACTGCCGGGCCCGCCGACCAGCAGCACGTGTTTCCGTGTCATCGCCGCCACCCCTGTCACGGCCTGAGCCGGGACAGGTCGAGGTCCATGCGGTTCGCCCAGGACCGGGCGCGCATGAGTACGACGTCGACGAGTTCGGGGTGATTGCGCCTGACCTCGTCGGGGTTCAGCAGCAACGCGAGCAGTTCGTTCATCCGCTGACGGATGTGGGTCGGCAGGTTCTGCTCGTCGAGGCACTTGCGTCCCAGGCCGATCGAATCGCTCAGCAGCTGGATGCGGTGGTACCAGTTCGCCGGCAGGTACAGGACGTCGCCGGGTCTCAGCACGCACCGCATCAGCCGCGTCTCGGGCGCCTCGCATAGCTTGCGCCAGTCTGCCTCGGTGGTGCCGCTCAGCTCGGTCTCGGGCGCCATGACGTACCAGAGCTTCTCGCCGACGATCTGCGCGTGCATCACGTCGACCGAGTACGAGTCCTGGTGCAGCCGGGTGACACCACCCCGCTGGCCGAGCCACAGCTGGTGATTGGTCGACGCGGACTCGCCGTACAGGTTACGCCGGAAGTCGTACTGGGCGATGTCCATCTCTGGCATGTCCGCGGCCAGTTCGGGAGCGGTCGTCTGGTAGTACCACTCCTGGAGGTAGATCGGGGTCGCGTCGTCGCCCTGGTTGTCCCTCAGCATCCGGACGAACTCGCCGAGGCGCGCCTCGCGGGCCGCCTCGGTGTTGTAGCTGTCGACGACCACGTGCACCGAGCCGCACCGCTCGGCGAGATGGTCGAAGGACCAGGTCCGTACGGAGGGCCAGTCGGCGACATGGCCCTCCAAGACCACGGGGCGCATCGGGTGCCGGTACTCGGCGGCAAACTCCTGCGCGGTCAAACCGCTGCGGCGCTCGATGTCCGGGGCCGTCGTCACCGCCTCGGCGAGCGGGCCGGTGTGGAAGGCCTGCTCGACGGCGGTGGGACTGTCCCGGTCGTGTCGGCGCAGGACGTTGGGCTCGATGGTCACGAGTGCCCCTCTTGTTGGCTTTTCCTGTTGCTGTCGGCAACGAACGTGCGCAGCAGCGCCAGCAGGTCGCGCCGCGGCGCCCCTTGCCCGGGGAGCCGGCGGTGGACGAAGTGGTCGCCGTCGAGCCAGATCAACCGTCGTGTCCTGGCCTTCTCGGCGCTGTCCAGATAGCCGTCCAGGACCGTCGCGGGCACCACTTGGTCGTCTCGGGCACCGACGATCAGCAGATCGCCGGTGAACTCCCGCATCGCCGCATAGGCTGGCGAGTCGGCGTACCTGCCGGGGCGCGCGAGGCTTCCGTCGAACGGCAGATCGGCCGCGTGGCCGGGGTAGGCCGCGGGGCAGAACAGGACCAGGGCTCGCGGGTCGAGTACGGGCACGGTCCATGCTGCGAGATGGGCGCCCATGCTGGTCCCCATGACGACGGGACGCGTCTCGCCGTCCAGCAGCCGGGCCGCAGCCAGGGACTCGTCCCGGCGCCGTCGCAGGGTCGCCTCCTCCAGCACGCCCGTGCTCTCGCCATTGCCCGAGAACTCGAAGGTCACAGAGGAGTGCCCGTGCGCCGCCAGGTCGTCCAGCAGATAGCGGACACCGTGCCGGGTCGCGGTGGGGCCGAGCCCGTGCAGGTGGATGAGGGCGGGCGCGGCGCCGTCGGGTGCGTAGACCCTGGTTGCAGCCAGCCGGTGCTCGGCTACGTGGAAGAAGACGTCTTCGGTATGCGGCTGGAAGGTGCTGGCGTTTTGAGGGCGCGGCAGCATGCTGTCCGCCGCCGTGGCGATCTGGGTCATGTTCACGCCCCCGTGCCGACGGCGAGCGGGGCGAAGCGCTCCGCGCGCAGCACGGGCCACTCGTTGCGCAGGATGCTGTAGTACACGACGTCGCGGCGGCGGCCGCCTGGCATGTAGTTGTAGCTGCGCAGAGTGCCTTCCTCGGTGGCGCCCAGCGCGGCGAGGCCCCTGCGCGCAACGGTGTTGAGCACATCCGTCTTGAACTCCACGCGCTCGCACCCAAGGACGTCGAAGGCGTGGTCCAGGAGGGCGAGTTTGGCGGCCCGGTTGGCTCCGGTGCCGCGCAGGGCGGTCGCCACCCACGACCAGCCGATCTCCAGCCTCCGGTCGGCTCTGGCCAGGTTGCCGTACGCGCTGCTGCCGACGATGTGTCCGCTGTGGCGGTCGACGACGGCGAACACGATGCGCACGCCGGTCAGCGTGTCCTTGATCGCGGTCTCCAGGAAGGTGTTGAGGTCGGCTGGGGTTTCGATCCTGGTGACGAAGTGGCGCCAGATCTCCTCGTCGTAGCAGATGCGCTCGAACTCGGCGCGGTCGGTGACACGGATACGGCGCAGTTCGACCCTGTCGTTGGTGAGGACCGTGTCCGGCAGGTCGTCCCAGGTCATGCGGTGCTCCTCGAGGTGCTGGGGTGGCTGTTTGCGGGGCTTGTCGCGGGCCGGGAGGCGGTGACGACCCAGGGGTGGTCGGCGGTCGGGCCCGTGCCTGGTGCGGTGCGCCTGCGGTGCAGACGGGAGAGCTCCGGGCGGTGCCGCTCGTGCACAGCTCGTCGTCTCGGCTTGAACTGTCCGGTCAGCAGTCCGTTCTCGGTCGAGAAGGGCTCCGCGGCGATGACCAGGGCGTGGACGCGTTGTTCCGGCAGCAGCTCCTTGTTGAGTGCGGTCACATGTCGGCTCAGCTCCTCGTCGTCCGCGCCGCTGGCGGGTGAGAGCGAGACAATCGCAGACAGGAACGTGTCGCCCGTGCCGTACAGCACGCAGTCTTGGATGCCGGGGTGTGTGCGGAGTTTCTCCTCGATCAGCGGGGCCAGCACGTTGTAGCCGCTGTCGAGGGTGATGACATCGTCGACCCGCCCATGGATGAAGAGATAGCCGTCCTCGTCGAGGTGACCGAGGTCGTGCGTCCGGACCTCGCCGGTGGGCAGGAAGATCTTCTCGTCGGCTCCGGGGCCGCTCCACGTGTACCGGTGATTGACGGGGTGCCGGCTGCCGACGATCAGGATCCCGTCCCGGTCGAAGCGGACCCTCTTGTTGGGAAGGACCTTGCCGACGCTTCCGGGGCGGAAGGCGCCGGGGTGGTTCTTCGCCACGATGCAGGTCTCGTTGAGGCCGTAGCCCTCGTACAGCGGCACTCCGGAGCCGTTGAAGAACTCCAGCAGCTCGCGGCTCGCCGGGGCGGAGCCTGTCCAGAGGTAGCGGACCAGGCCGCCGAATTCGGCTTCGATGGCCTCCTGTCGCTCGTCCGCGCTGGCAGAAAGGATCGTGCCTTCCAGGCGTGCCCGCACTTCCTCGTAGAAGCCGGGGACGCCCATGACGACCGTGGGCTGTGTCCTGCGTGCCATGTCGAGGGCGTCGGTCTTGCGCGCGAGCGTCACGTCGTGACCGTGGACGAGCGCGGAGTAGATCCAGTAGCGCTGTTGGAGGAGGTAGTTGCCGAGGAAGACCAGGAGGTTGTCGCCCTCACCGTGGGCGAACATTCGCTGCACCTCGTGGAGGGAGCTGTTGACGCTGGCCACCGTGGCTTCCAGCCCTTTGGGGGCACCGGTGCTGCCGGAGGTGAACTTGACGGCCAGGACGTCCGCGGGGTCGTATCCCTGGTGCCAGGCCGGTACCGGCTCTGAGGGAATGTCCTGTGCCCAGGCCGTGACCGACCTGATGTCGCGCAGCGGGCCGTCGTCGCAGGCGCCGTCGGTGAACAGCAGCGCCAGACCGTAGTCCTTCACCACCTGGTCCGGTTCGAAGCAGACGGGTTCGAAGCCTGCTGTGACGGCGCCGAGTTTGATCACGGCGAGGTCGAGCAGAACCCATTCGATGCTGTTGGGGGCGAGGATGCCGACCCGGTCGCGTGGCCTTATCCCCAATGCGTGTAGGTGCCGCGCCACGCGCGCCGCGCGCGTGTCCAGCTCCGCGAGGGTGAGGGAACGCACCTCGTCACCGACGCGGTAGTGGATGCGATGCCGGTGGTCGGTGCACGCCTTCAGCGCCAGTGTGTTGACGACGTCGAGGATGGGCGTTCCGTCGTGGTCCTCGCCCGCGATCAGGTCAAACATCGGCGCTCTCCTTGTCGTCGCCGCCGAGGAAGAACACCGTGTCGGTGAGCGTGACCTTCGTGCCGGCCGGCAGCAGTTCGACGCCGCCGGGCCAGTCGGCCGTGTCGGGCAGGCCCAGCGCTGCCGAGAGCCGCCGGCCGAACCGGGGCATGATCGGGGCCGCACAGCGGGCCAGCAGTCGCGCGGCGGCGAGTTCCAGCGCCAGGGCGGTGCGGGTTTCGTCCTGCCACGGGCCGAGTCCGGCCAGCGCGCGCTCGCGGTCGGCGAAGGCGACGGTGTCTTCGACGATGCCGTCGAGTTCCGTCGCGGCCCGGTTCAGCGAGAACCCGTCCTGACCGAGGCTGCGGGTGATCGCGGTCAGTCTGACGGCGAGGCGATCGAGGAAGGCGGTGTGCTCGGGGGTCCACACCCCCGTGTCGGGGGCCCGTCTGTCGTGGTGCTCGTCAATCCGGCTGCCGAGACCGTTCAGCCACCGTTGCCAGGTGCCGATCAGGGTGTCGCTCAGCAGCGTCTCGTACGCGGTGGGGTCGAAGTTGGTACGCCGGCCCTCCGGGCGGGTACGGGCGAGGAAGAAGCGCACCGCGTCGACGCTGTCGGTGCTGAGGATGTCCTTGCCCCAGATCGCGTGCCGCCGGCTGGTGGAGAACTTCTGGTGCTCCAGCAGGTAGAACTCGTTGACGTGGTAGTCGATGTCCGGTTCCCAGCCCGGGAAGGCCAGCTTGTAGAGCACCGGATAGAGCAGTGAGTGGTAGAAGCTGTTGTCGTATCCGAAGAAATGCACGATCTTCCAGGCCTGCTGCGGCGCTTTGGCCCGCCATCCGCGGTTCAGGGTGCGGCCCAGGGCCTCGATGCCGTGCAGGAATCCGTACGCCATCTCCGGCCACACCCAGATGACCTGCCCCTTGGCGTCGGACTCTCGGGGCGATACGCCCCAGTGGGCGGGGTGGGTCAGCGGCAGTTCGAGCAGAGGGCGGGTGAAGACGCGGTGCGCGAGCTCCCGTAGGCGGGCCGGCACCCGTCCCAGGCGGTGATGGGCCGCCACCGTGGCCTGGAACTCGTGCAGGGGCAGGCAGTAGCGGTCGGCGGCGGCGCGTCGGGGCGGTTCGCCCGAGCGCTGGGAGCGCGGGTCGGTGAGGTCCGTGCACAGGTTCGGCTCGCCGCACTCCTCGCAGATGTTGCCCCCGGTCGGTTCTCCACAGCCGGGGCAGCCGCCGGACACCACCACCTCGTGCAGATAGTCACCGGTGCTGGCGTCGAACAGGGCGGGCGTGGCGCGTTTGTTCACGGCCCCGGAGGCCACGAGACGGGAGAAGAAGGACCGCAGGCCGTCCGGATAGTCGGTGTCGGCCTGGGTGACCGTGTACTGGTCGGGCCGGATGTCCATCAGCGCGAGGGTCGCGGCGATCTCCGCCGAGAAGTGCGCGGCGGTCTGCGCCGGGGTGCGTCCGTCGCGTTGGGCACGGTCGGCGACGTAGCTCTGGTGGTCGTCGCTGCCGGTCAGGTGCCAGGCCTCGACTCCGTTCATCCGTTGGAAGCGCGTGAAGACGTCGGCTCCCAGGTAGGGGCCGGAGAGGTGGCCGAGGTGGAGGTCGCCGTTGGGGGTTGGCGGAGTGGAGAAGACGAACACCGGCCGCTTCCCGAACCGGCGGCGGTCGGCCGGCGCGGCGGCGGCCGCCGCGGCCGCGCGGGCGGAGTCGCGCCAGTACAGGTCGAAGAAGAGGAGCTCCTCCGTACCTGTGTTCTCGATGACATGGGTCTCGAACGGTTCGAACATCGCGACCGTTCCGGGACGAGCGGGTGTGCGCTCCCCGTCGACGAGGAGTTCGCCGGTGCCCCGGACAATGACGAAGATCTCCGTCTCGTCGTGCTGGTGGGCCTCGCTGCGGCCGCCTGGCGCGACTCGCCCCCAGCCTGCCCCGGGACCGATTCCCGGGACGGCTGCCATGTCGATGCCGAATGCGGCGGAGAGTTCGTCCGGGGTGAAGCGGCTGATCTTCACGCTGCGCTCCTTCGTCCTGAGGTGACGTCCAGCAGGCTGGCGGCTTCGGCGGCGATCGCGGGCGCCAGCCGGTACCCGGAGCCGCCCGCGGCGCCGGCGAACACGACGCGCCCGTTGCCCAGTGCCCGTATGAGGGGCTCACGCGTGGGGCTGTAGGCGTCGGAGAAGACCCGCCCCGAGGTGGCGTGTTCGACCAGGGTCGGCGCGTACGCGGACAGGCACGTGAGTGCTGCGTCCAGGTCGGTTTCGCCGACTCCGCCGGTGAGCCGGTCGGGATCCACGTCCCATTCGCGGCAGGTGTAGCTGAAGAGCCAGTGGCCCCGGTGGTGCAGCGGGAGCAGGAAGGCGTCCTGGTCCTCGAAGACGATCGCCCCGTCGTGCTCCGTGGGCGCCCGGTCGATGTGCAGGGCGACGATCTTCTTCACTCGGGCGCCGAGCGGTGCCACCAGGGAGCGCCACGCGGGATCCGCGATCCACGGTCCGGGTGCGAGCACCACGTGTGACGAGGTGATCGTCCGCCCGGTGGACAGGCGCAGGGTTACGTGCGCGGGGCCGGGCTCGACGGCGGTGACCCTGGTTCCTTCCCGGAAGGAGACACGGGTGCGCAGCTCACGCGTCAGGGCCTCTGTCAGCGTGCCGACGTCGGCGTACTGACAGCCGCGGCCCGTCCATACTCTGGTCCCGGCTGGTACGTCGACTAGCCCGCCCGGTACACCGGCGACTGGGGTCAGCGCGGCGGCGGGGAGATAGGTACGCCCGACTCCGGACGAATCCGCCGACAGGACGTGCAGGTCCAGCGGGTGGATGGGGAGAGCGGGGGCGTTGTTCAGGAGGGCCGTGTAGAAGGACTGGCTGAAGTCCGCCATGGCGCGCACCCGCCCGGTCGCACCGCGTGGGAAGTGCAGTCCGGCGGAGCGTCTGCTGGCGCCCGAAGCCACGACGTCCCGGTCGAGGACCATCAGGCGGGCATCCGGGGCCGCGGCCAGGACGGTGCGGGCCACAAGGCAGCCGATGATGCCGCCGCCCACCACCGTGATGTCGGTGTCGGTCATCGGAGCACTCCCTCCAGGACCGGGGAGGAGCCCGGTTTTCCGGACCATTCGATGAAGGACTCCAGGGGCTCGTCACCGCGCGTGTTGCGGATGCGGTCGGCGATCCGTCGGCTTCGCCAGGCGACGAGGCTCAGGTTGCGGTCCGCCAGGCCCCGCTGCGCGGGCGCGGCGTTGTGAACGAAGATGTTGCGGTCGGCGGGGCCGTCCCACCGCACGGCGAAGCTGTCGTCGATGCCGAGCTCCTCGCCCTCGTGCTCCAGGCGGTGCGCGATCGGGTCGAGGAAGGTCATCGGCGCCGGGCGGAACCCGGTTGCCCAGACGAGTACGTCGGCCTCGATGGTTGTGACCCGGTCCCCGTGGTCGCTGTTGCGGACGCCTATGGACCACTCGCCCCTCACGCCGCGCCCGGCCCGGACCACCTCGCTGCTGGGGTGGAGGGTGACCAGGTCTGCGTTGCCCTCGACGAACCGGTGCACGTAGATGCGCTGGTAGATGCTGCGCAGCGTGGCCTCGGATATGCCGTCGCTGGTCAGCATGTGGGCCTCGTTCAGCCGCTCGCGGGCGGGCCTGTCCAGGCGGGCGAAGTGGTCCGAGTAGCTCGGTGTGTAGAAGTCGTTGGTGAACGGGGAGTCGTCGATCGGGAAGTAGTTGTGGCGCCGGGTGATCCAGGAGACGCGGCGTGGGCGTTCGGCGGCGGGCTGCGAGATGAGGTCGAGAAACGCCTCGGCACCCGACTGCCCTCCGCCCACGACACACACACGTTGGCCGGCGAGAGCGCGTGCCTTCATCGCGAAGTCGCAGACGTGGAACTGGTCGTCCCCGGACAGGCTCTGTGCCACGGGCGGGTACCAGGGGGCCGTGCCGATGCCGACGGACAGGTTGTCGGCGGTCAGCGTCCGGCGGTCCGTCCGCACCACGAAGGCCGTGTCGAAGTCCACCGAGACAACCTGTTCGCCGAATGTGACGTTCTCGTTCTGCTCGGCTGCCCAGTTCAGGTAATTGCGGAATTCCTGCCGGGGCATGGCATCGAACTGTGCGTTGATGAAGTGGTACATCTTCCGGTGGGCGTGCAGATACGCCAGGAATGAGAACCTGTTGGTCGGATCCGCCAGGCTGACCAGGTCCTTCAGCATCGACACCTGGAGCGTGGTGCCGGGCAGTTGCTGTCCGTCGTGCCAGGTGAACGTTTTCTTCCGGTCGAGAAAGAGGCTGGGGACCGTCTGGTCTCCGTGCAGGAGAGAGGCGAGGCTCAGATTGGCCGGACCGACTCCCACACCGATGCAGCCGTAGTGCTGCTCGCCCCGTTTTCCGCTCATGCGAATTACCCCCTGGACCAGTGGACTCGCTGACCGCCTCCACTGATCCTTCGCCGCGGTCGGGGACGCAACCAGTCGCTTTTCTCCATGACTTGACAGAGGCCTGGATCAGCGATACGAGACCGTTTGGGACAGGGGAGGTAATCGGGCGGGAGCGAATCGGAATCGGCGCGAGGGATTCTTTCTCCGACCACTGCCTACCGAAGGATCACTACGTGACAACCCCTTACTCCGATCCGAGTGACGGTGCGGAGCCCCGTACGGCTTTCCAGGAACTCGCGGACGTCGAGCGCTGGGCCGAGCGCAAAGGTTCCGGGGCCGGCGCGGCCTCCTTCGTCTCGGACAGGCCCCTGAACGGGCCCCTGTTCGGCGTCAGCACCGCGACGAACAACGGCATGCACCACATCGTCGGCATCTCCCCCCGGCCGACGCCGGGCCAGGAGCCCGCCGCCGAGCCGCCGACCGCGGCCGAACGCGCCGTACTGCGGTCGGTGGTCAGAGCCGCGCTCGATCTCGTGGGACACGAGTCCGGAGACGCCTGGGCGGAGGTGGTTCTCACGGCTCGCGGGCCGCGGATCGCCACATTCCGGCTCGGTGAGGCCACCCGGAACAGCCCGCGCTGAGCGTGTGTGACCAAGCGGTTCCCGCGGCCTGGTAACGCGGCGGGAACCGTTCGGGAAGGGCCGCGAGCAGCATCAGTGACGTCAACAGCGGACATCACTCCACACGAAGGGCCCGACATGGCGCGCAAGCTGGTTGGAATGATCGGAATCATCACCACGGCCATCGTCATCGGCCTCGCTCCGGCGGTGGAATCGGGTCATTCCCAGGCGCGTCACGCGGCACCCCTGGTACTCGCCGAGGGCAAGGGTCCCACCAACGGAACCGACACCACCGGGTCGTGACCCGGACGTCCTGGCTCCACCGGCCGGCTCAGGCACCGCCGGTCATCTGCGCCAGCGGTCGCACGGTACGCCCATCGATGTGAACAGCTCGTCGCAGGCCACCCGGTGGGCGGTCGCGGCTCGGTGGTCACCCAGGGCCTCGGCGGCGCGAGCCATGCCGAGACGGGCGTACGCGTCCTCGGGAAGGTACTGGAGCCGGGAGGCGAGTTCATGAGCCTGCACGTGGAGGCTCAGTGCCTCCTGGTGCTCCCCGTGCTTGTGGAGCACCCGCCCGATCACGTTCCTGACCTTGGCCGACCTGATCGGCGACGCGCTCGACTCCACGGTCCGCAGTGAGCGCCGGGCGTACTCTGCGGACCGCTCGGTGTCCCCCAGGGCGTGCGCGGTGTCGGCGGACAGGGCCAGCACCAGGGCGGCGATGCCCGGCTCCCGGGTGTCGTCACAGATCTCCCGTGCCCGGGCCACGGCGGCCTCCGCCTTCGCGTACTCGCCGAGGCCCACGTACGCGAACCCCAGATCGATGAGCGCCACGAGGCCGTTCTCGTGCTGGCCTACCCGGCCGCACAGCTCCACCGCACGGTGCGCGGCCTCGACGGCCTCCTGGTAGCGGCCCCACTGCTCGTACAGTGTGCTGAGGATGGTGAGGCTCTCCGCCTCCGCCCGGTGCAGCCCGAGTTCACGCTCTGTGGTGATCGCCTGCTCCAGATGGGCCAGCGCCTCGGAGAAACGTCCCAGCAGACTCTCGTACAGCCCGAGCGTGCTGTCGCTGTGGGCCTTGGTGGCGAGGTCCCCCAGACGTGCCGCGAGATCTCTGCCCTCCCGCGCCACCTCGACGCCCTCGGTGAACCTGCCCAGTTCCCAGCAGGCGACGCCCAGGTTGGCCAGGCTCACTCCCAGCAGCGCGTCGTCGCCGAGGCGGCGGGCGGCGGCCACCGCCGTGCGGGCCAACTCCCCGAACTCGTCGAGTAGACCGTGGGCATTGAGATGAAAGACGACGTTGCGGGCGAGACATACCGCATGCCGGTCGTATCCGTGGCGCACGGCCAGTCTCACCACAGACATCAGAGTGATCTGCTCGCGTGCGAACCACTCCCCTGCATGCTCGGCGGTCTTCAGGTAGGGCAGCTCGAACGTCGAGGCGGGAAGGCCGCTCGGGATGTCGCGCCGGCCCGGGAAAAGGGCCTTGCACGCGACCTCGGTGGCGGTGAGGTAGTAGCCGAGCAGCTGGTCGACCGCCGCCTCGTGAGCGGGCGGAAGGGCTCCGCCGTGCAGCCCGCGGGCGAAGCTGCCGACCAGGTCGTGGAAGGTGTAACGGCCGATCTCCGGCTGCTCAACGAGGTGGACGTCGAGGAGGCGTTCCAGCACGTCCTCCCCGTGCCGTGGCCAGGTGCCGAGCAGCGCTCCCGCGGCATACACGTCGATGCCGCCACCGGGGTGCAGGGCGAGGGTACGGAACGTGGTGCGGCTCTCCTCGTCGAGTGCCTGGTACGACAGCCGCAGGGTGGCGGCGACACTGCGCACTCCGATGCTGAGCTCGTCCAACCTGCGGGTCTCGTCCCGCAGCCGGTCCGCCATGTACTGCAAGGTCCAGCGGGGGCGGTTGCCCAGCCTTGCGGTCGCGATGCGCAGGGCGAGGGGAAGGTGGTCGCAGAGCCGGGCCAGTTCCGCGGCACCCTCGGGTTCGGCGGCGACACGCGCCTCACCCAGTATCTGGGCCATCAGGGTGCGACTCTCCGCGGGTGTCATCACGTCCAGGGTGAGCCAGTGGGCTCCGTCCAGGTCGATGAGGCGGGCCCGGCTGGTGACCAGCACCAGGCAACCGGGGTCGGTCGGCAGAAGGGGGCGGACGGCGGCCGCGTCCGAAGCATTGTCGAGGAGGATCAGCATCCGTTTTCCGACGAGCAGCGTGCGCCACAGCGCGGTACGACCCGCGAGGTCGTCGGGTATGCGGGCGTCGGGCAGCCCCAGGGCCCGTAGCAAGGTGCCCAACGCGCTGACCGTGCTGACGAGTTGCTGGTCGGGCGAGTAGGCGCGCAGGTCGATGTGGAGCTGACCGTCCGGGAAGGAGTCGGCCAGCCGGTGTGCCGCCCGCACCGCCAGCGAGGTCTTGCCACTGCCGCCCATCCCGTCGATGGCCACGATCCGAGTGCCCGCGCCGCCCTGCTGCCGGGCCTGAGCGAGGATCTGGCCCAGTTCAGACTCCCGGCCGGAGAAGTCGGACACGTCGTAGGGGAGGGTGCAGGGCGATTCGACGACCGCAGGGGCCGCCGGGGCGGGAGCGGGGGACGCCGACGGGGATGCCGACAGCTCCGGGCTCTCCCGCAGGATGTCCTCGTACAACTTGGTGAGCCTGGGCCCGGGATCGATGCCCAGCTCCTCCACCAGCAGCTCGCGGGTCCTGCTGTACTCCTCCAAGGCCTCCGCCTGCCGTTCCGACCGGTACAGGGCGAGCATCAGCTGGCCGCGCAGGGTCTCGCGCAGCGGGTATTGGGCGACGGTCTCGCGCAGGTCGACGACCAGTTCGCTGCCTTCGCCGAGGTCCAGACGCAGGCCGAAGAACTGCTCCGTGGCCGCGAGCCGCCGCTCCTCCAACGCCGTGGCGGCCGCCTCGATCACGGGGCCGCCGTCCCCGGCGAGCACGGGGCCGCGCCACAGTGCGAGAGCGTCCCCCAGCGCACTGGCAGCCTCTGTACGGCGGCCGGCCGCGACGTCCTCCCTCGCCCTGGTCACCAGGGCGTTGAATTCCGTCAGATCAAGCTGGCCGGGGGCGAGTTCCGCACGGTATCCGGGGCCGTCGGTCAGCAGGATCTCGCCGCCCCCGGGGATACGGCGGCGCAGGTCCGCCACCGCCTTGCGCACCTGATGGGATGAGGTGGCGGGCGGATCCTCGGCCCAGGCGGCGGCCACCAGCCGGGTGACGGGAAGCACCTTGCCGGGTTCGAGCAGCAGGGTGGCGAGCACGCGCTCCTGGATCAATCCGCCCAGCCGGAGCCTCTCGTCGCCCACCCATGCCTCCAGCGGGCCGAACAGGTTGAAGCGGAGTCTGGTGTCGAAGCCGGCTCCCATGTGCGTACCACCCCCGTGGCGTTTGGCCCTGGTCAGCTACCGGAACTCAAATCCCGCCGATGGTAGATCGTTTCCTTCCGGGCAACCAGAGGTGCCCGGGGCGGGAACCGGCGGTAACCGATCGGGAGCGGATCGGGAAGCGCCGCGCGGAGAGTCACCGGCAACAACGGATTCCTCTCGCAGGCTCAAGACCACGAAGGATTCACATGACTGCGGATCTCACCACGTCACCCATGACTCCTGGGCCCGAACGAGAATCGCCGCTCTCTCAACGAGAGAGGCAGGTACTCGCCCATATCGCCGCCGGCTTCACCCATCTTCAGACGTCCCGGCGGCTGCACATCAGCCAGAGTTCCGTGGAGACCTATCTGCAGCGCATCCGCCTGAAGCTGGACGTTCCCACCCGTGCCCACCTCATCCGCGCGGCGATCGAACTCGGGTTGTGAGGAGAGGGACATGAGCGAGAACAACGTAGAGAACGCAGCGAACACCGAGACCGCTGCGACCGCAGAAAAGGCAGAGGACAAGGCGCAGTGGCGGATGCGGATGCTGCGCGAGGCGAAGAAGGTGCTCGCGAGGCCCTCGGCGACCGTGCCGCTGAACGAGCGGCTCGCCACCCTCGTCGCACGGTCAGCCACGGTCTACGACCTCTCCTCCCCGCCGGACGTCTACGGCGACGGTGTCGTGGCCGATCTGGAGAAGCGGGTGGCCGCACTGCTCGGCAAGGAGGACGCTGCTTTCTTCCCCACCGGCACCATGGCGCAGCAGGTGGCGTTGCGCTGCTGGGCCGAGCGCACCGGCAACCGCCGCGTGGCGCTCCACCCGGTGTCCCACCCCGAGGTCTTCGAGGCGGACGCCTTCCGGACGGTGAGCGATCTACGGCCGATGAAGGCCACGGGAGCCCCTCGCCAGCCGACCGCCCAAGAGATCCGCGACCTGCCGGAACCGTTCGGCGCGCTGATGCTCGAACTGCCGCTGCGTGACGTCGGATATCTGCTGCCCACGTGGGAGGAGCTGGTCGAGGTCACAGAGGCGGCGCGGGAGCGCGGCGCCGTGGTGCATTTCGACGGAGCCAGGCTGTGGGAGTGCACACCGCACTTCAAACGCTCCCTGGCCGAGATCGCCGCTCTGGCCGACAGCGTCTACGTCTCCTTCTACAAGTCGCTCGACGGGCTCTCGGGTGCGGCCCTGGCGGGACCGAGTTCGCTGATCGAGGAGAGCAGGATCTGGCGGCACCGTTACGGGGGCAAGATCTTCCAGCAGTTCCCGGCTGCGCTGTCCGCGCTGATCGGTCTCGACCACGAGTTGCCGCGGCTGCCCGAGTACGTGGCGCAGGCGCGTGTCGTGGCGGCGGCCATGGCAGAGGGGTTCCGGGAGTCCGGCCTCGGCTGGTTCAAGGTACAGCCGGAGGTGCCCCACACCCTCCAGTTCCAGGTGTGGCTTCCGTTCGCCCCGGAGGCACTGCTGGACGCGGCGGCACGGCAGGCGGAGGAGAGCGGGGTCTCGGTCTTCCAACTTCCCTGGTGGGAACCGGGACTTCCGCCCGGAATCGCGCTCACCGAGGTGACGGTGACAGCAGCCGGCCTCGACTGGACCCCCGCCGAGGTCCAGGCGGCGGTCGTCGACTTCGTGCGCTGTATCGAGGGATAGCTCACCGCGGCCTTCGGTCACCGCACGGCCGGCCGCTCACACGCCACAGGAGTTCGTCGACGGAGCCGAACTCCGCCCGGCGCCTCCTACTCGGACAAGGACCTACGTATGGTACGAACCGCAGCTCTCTCCGGGCTGAGCGGCACGGCGCTGCCCCGCCAAATCGCCGATGCCTACCTTGAGGACCTGATCGCACTCGACCCGATCACCGGCAGCTTCCTGGGCGTGCGCGAGTGCGACACCCGGTTGCCCGACTTCTCCCCGGCCGGCCGAGCCGACGCGGCGGCGCTGATCCGTGGCGCGCTCGCCCGGCTCGACGTCGCCGAGCGGATTCCCGGGGCGAAGGAGGAGGTCGAGCGACGCTGCGCCCGGCTGCTGCGCGAGCGGCTGACCGCGGAGCTCGCGGTGTACGAGGCGGACGAGGAACTGCGGACGGTCAGCAACACGCACTCACCGATCCACGCCATCCGCGACGTCTTCTCGGTGATGCCCACCGACTCCACGGCGGACTGGGAGGCGGTCGCGGAGCGGCTGCGAGCCGTACCGGCCGCCGTCGAGGGCTACCGGGAGTGCCTGGCCCTGGGCCTGAAGCGCGAGTTGTACGGCGGTCCGCACACCACGGGCGTCTTCGTCGGACAGCTCACCGAATGGGCGGGCGACGGCACGGGCTGGTTCGAGGAGTTCGTGGCCCCCGGCCCCGACTCGCTGCGTGCGGAACTGGAGACGGCGGCCTGCGGTGCGACGGCGGCGCTCGCGGCGCTCCGCGACTGGATGCGCGAGGAGTACGCACCCTTGGTCGCGGATGCTCCCGACGTCGTGGGCCGTGAGCGCTACGCCCTGTGGTCACGGTTCTTCAACGGCACGGACCTCGACCTCGGCGAGGCGTACGCCTATGGCTGGTCGGAATACCACCGGCTGCTCGGCGAGATGTGCGCCGAGGCGGAGCGCGTGCTGCCGGGGGCGGAGTCTCCGTGGGCGGCACTGCGGCACCTGGACGAGCAGGGCACGCACATCGAGGGCGTCGAGGAGGTGCGAGCGTGGTTGCAGGGCCTGATGGACGAGGCGATCGAGGCGATCGACGGCACCCATTTCGAACTCGCCGAGCGGGTACGCAAGGTGGAGGCGCGGATCGCCCCGGAGGGCGGCGCGGCGGCACCGTACTATTTCCCCCCGTCGGAAGACTTCTCGCGCCCCGGCACCACCTGGCTGCCGACCATGGGCCGAACCCGCTTCCCGGTGTACGACCTGGTGTCCACCTGGTACCACGAGGGCGTTCCGGGGCATCATTTGCAACTGGCGCAGTGGGTGCACAAGGCCTCGTCCCTGTCCCGCTACCAGTCCACCGTCGGCTGGGTGTCGGCGAACTGCGAGGGCTGGGCGCTGTACGCGGAGCGCTTGATGGACGAACTGGGCTTCCTCACCGATCCAGAGCGCCGGCTCGGTCATCTGGACGCCCAGATGATGCGTGCCGTCCGCGTGATCATCGACATCGGCATGCACCTGGAGATGGCGATCCCGGCGGACTCTGCCTTTCACCCCGGCGAGCGATGGACACCGGGGCTCGCCGAGGAGTTCTTCCGCGCCCACAGCGGCCGCCCGGCCGAGTTCGTGTCGAGCGAGCTGACCCGCTATCTCTCGATGCCGGGGCAGGCCATCGGCTACAAACTCGGCGAGCGGGCCTGGCTGCTCGGCCGGGAGAACGCGCGCCGACACCACGGCGAGTCCTTCGACCTGAAGGCGTGGCACATGGCAGCACTCTCGCTGGGGTCGCTGGGGCTGGACGACCTGGTGGACGAGTTGTCAAAGCTCTGACTCCGGCTGAGGCCGATAGGTGTGGTCGAGAGGTCGGCCAGCCAGGGTCTGGGCGGTCAGGGCCTGCTGGGCTGCGGTCAGTCCCGCGCGGTTCCAGTGGAAGACGGTCCAATACGCGGCGGCCCGCCTCGGGGTCAGTGGATACCGGGTGGCGGGGCGGCTGAGGCACTCGGCGTGCCATGCCTCAAGGGTGGGGCCGCTGGTGCGGGCGAACGTGTGCAGCAGCGGCGACTGGTCCGCTTGATCGAGGCCGGGCCGATCGTGCGGTGCGGCCCAGACCGTGTCCCACCGAACGCGCAGGGACCTGGCCAGGGCCACCACCTCCGGCCGCGCCCACTCGTGTTCGGCCAGGCGGCGGCCGGTCTCCTCGGTCACGTGGTTCCAGACCTCCCGGTCCTCCCACCCCACCACACCGAGCTTGACGAACACATGGGCAAGCGCCCGGAAGGAGAGGATCAGACGCTCCCCGGCCGGCCGGGAGCCAGGCCGGGCGCCGGCGTGCCAGCGCATCCACAGCAGAGAGTCCGCGCTCCAGGTCCGGTGCACGTACCCCATCGAACGTGCCCCTCCGAACAGGGTCTGCTGCGGTTCGTAGACGGCACTGCGCACGTGGTCGCGGCCGACGATGCGTGCCGCGGCCGTGACCGCCTCCCGGCGCAGCTCGCCGAGGTGTGTGCCGTCGGCCGCCTGGAGCCGCCAGCGCAGGCCGGGCGGTTTGTGGATGAAGAGGAAGAGGTCGGCCAGTCCGGTCTGCCGCAGCCGCTGGGTCTCGTCCAGCAACCGCTCGTAGACCTCGGTGGACGGCGGATAGCCCGTCAGGGCCAGGCCGATGTCCACCCAGTTGTCGTGGTGGGTCGCCTGGTGGGGCGGGATCAGGGTGTCCTCCTCATCGGTCGTCCCGGGGCCGATGGGGAGGGGCGGTCGGTTCATGAGGCATCCCTGGTTGCTCGGTGCCATGAGAGGTGAGCGTGTTCCGCCGCGGCGGCCAGGGCCAGCAGACCGTCGGTCCCGCCCGGTCCCACCAGGCGCCCGGCGTGTTGGCGGACCATGAGGTGTCCCGCGTGGGCGACTGCGGCAGGGGCCGACAGCCGGCGCAGGTAGGTCTGCGTCGTGGCCGCGCGTTCCTCCCAGCGGTGCGTCAGTTCGCGTGGGGCGAAGCCGTCTTCGTCTGCAGCGCCGGTGAGCCGCGCGATCACCCGTCGGCGCAGGGGTGCGAAGCCACGACGGTCCGGCTCGATGCCGGCCAGGGGCCGGGTACCGCTCAGTCTGAGCCGTCCGGCGAGATCCAGGATGCTGAGCAGCGGGCCGTCCGGTACGGGGCTGTCCAGGGCGGCGAGTGCGCAGCGGGTGTCGGCCATGGCCCAGTGCTCCAGCAGTTCCGGGTGGGGTGAGGGCGTGCCGAAGCCCGCGTCCCGGGGGTAGGCCAGGATGATCGGCCCCTCTGCCGGCCACACGCCGGACAGTCCGGCGAGGAGCTCCTCCCACCTGCCCGGTCCGCACGGATCGAGGAGGATGCGGATGTCCAGGTGCTCCTCGTCCCTGTGGGTGAAGAACCACCGGTGTCCGGTGAGGATGCCCGACAGCTGGTGCCGAAGTTCCTGCCGCTTCCTGCCGGAGCAGGGCAGCGTGGCCCGCAGCCAGTCCCCGCCGGGCAGGACGGGGGCGGGCGGACGGGGGCGCTCCGGGGGGAGGCCGGCCATCGGCTTCCCGGGACCTGGACACCGTCGCTCCGTCGCGGCCATCGGGAAGACGGCCTCGACGAGATGGGCGCCACCGGGCGATCGAGCCCAACAGTGTTCCTGGCCCAGCGCCTCGGTCAGGACGAGGGGTCCCTTCTGTGCCTGGCGGTGCAGCAGGTGAACGTCGACAGGGTCGTCCAGACGCAGCGGAATCTGGCGGTCCCCGTCCACCAGCGTGACCTGCGGGGGGACGGACCACTGCCGGCACCACCGGGCGAACCGCCCGTGCCAGGAAGGGGCACGGGCACCGTCGTGCACGAGATCGCTCTGCGGGCGCCAGGTCTGGGGGCTGAAGACGGTGCGCCCACGCCGCACGCGCGGCAGCCAGGGTGCGTCGGCGAGCGTGCCCCAGCCGAAGGCGATGGCGAGGTTCTGGCCGCTCGCGGCGGCCAGCACATGGGCGCTGTGGGGGCCGGCCGCCTCCGAGTTGAGGGCGGTGGCGGCTCGTGGCAGCACCCGGACGCCCAGGCTCCGGGACCAGATCTGCGGGCCGTCCGGGCCCGGGGAGAGCAGCAGGTCCTGCGGACCGAGGTCGCTCTGGCGGATCCCGTCGTCGTCGGCGGGGGTGTTGGTGCGGATGCGGACCGAGCGGGTGAGGCTGGCCCGGGCGACGTTCTCGGCGGCCGGGTGGCGGGGGTGGAAGGTGACGTCGGCGATGAGGACCGGCTCGGGCAGCCAATCCGCGGCGGTCAGGTCGGCCCGGTCATGGATGGCGCGCAGGGCCTTGTCGCCGGCGCCGCCCAGCGCAGGGGCGAAGCGGGCCAGCGCGGTACCGGCGCTGCTCGCGGCCGGTCTGCGCACGTGCAGTTCGAAGTCGCCCCGGTTCAGTGCGGCCAAATCCGGCGCGGCGACGACAGCGAAGAGGTCCAGGTCCGTGACCGGGGCACCGTCGCGGACGGGAGCGATGGCGTCCAGGAGTGCGTCGTCCAGCACGATCTCTGTTCGGCGCTCGTGCAGCGCGGCGGCGTAGGCCGCGAGCAACGCGGGATGCGTGGCGGGCGGGCGGGGCGGCAGCGGCGGACAGGAGAACTCCGGGAGAGGGACGGCGTAACCGCCGGAGACCTGTTCAAGGTGGTCCTGGACGTGCCGGAGTTCTCGAGCGGTGGCGAACCGCGCGAGGACGCCCGCGGCGTCCTCGGCCTCCGCGCGGACGTCCGGCCCGAACGCTATGTCCGCGTCGACGACCGTGTCGACGTGCAGGGGGCTGCCCTCCACGGCCGGTACCCCGGCCACCTCGGCGACCCGGTCGGCCAGCTCATGGACGTCTTCGAGCGCGGGGCCGGCCGCGCCGGCCGGTGCCGTGGCGTAGGCGTCGACGATGGCGACGAACTCCTGCAGTTTCTGGGCCAGTTCGGGGCACAGGCGGCGACGGCGCAGCCGGTCCAGGACATGGGCGAGTGGGTCATGGCTGTGCGGGGGCGGCTGAAGTTCGGAGACGAGGAAGCCGTGCGTGACAAGGGTGCGGTGCAGGAGTACGCCGTCCTCGCGCGATGCGCCCTGGACGCGGACCGCGTCCAGGATGCGCTGGCCGGGGACCTGCCGGGCGGCAGCCTCCATCGCGGCGACAAGCGCCGCTGTGGCGCGCAGGGCGATCCGGCTGGTGCGTGCGTCAGGAGTGAGCAGGACGTAGGTGTCGTCAGTGCGTCGTACGGCGGGGTTGGCCGCGTACTCCAGGGTGCTCAGTCCGGCCGTCGAGCGTTCCGTGCTGTTCACGACCGCCCTGAGCCAGGCGGCGTCCGGGCGGACCACGCGCCGGTGCTGGGCTGGTTCGGCCACGCTCCCGCGTCCGGCGTCAGCGAAAGGGGCGAGGGTGACTCCAGCGAAGAGACCAAAGGGCGTGGCCCGGGCCCGCATTCGTGCCGCGTAGGCGGTGAGGCTCACGGCGAGGGTGCGTAGTTTCTTCACCGGAAGCTGGTCCAGCGGCTGTCGGGCCGTGTGCGTCGTCGAGGGGCTCGCCAGCGCGACCGCGTCCATCAGCAGGTCGTCACTCAGCAAGGCCGTGATCCGCGCGCGCAGCTGCTCCGGGGTGGGTGGTGCTGTGGCCACTCCCGCGCCGTCATGGGGGCTGCCGATCTGCGCGAGCGGAATCCGCACCAGCGCCGGCCCGGCGCTGGTGTAGGTGACGGGGGGCGGGTCGTCCGTCATCACACCGGCCTTTCTTCCTTCGGCTGTCGTGTCTGGTGGCGGACGGCGGGCCGCGGCGGGGTGAGCCGTCGATGCGGCAGTGTTCGGACAGGACCCGTGAGCAGGGTGGGTGTGGTGGCTCCGACCGGGAGGCTGCCGGAGCCAGCCAGGCAGTAGGCCGACCACGTGTGCAGGGTCCCGGCACACCCCACGGCCCGTACGTCCTGCAACAGGTGCCGTGCTTTTGCGGTGACGAGGAACGGCTCCAGCCGGGTGCGGCCGTCGTCCTTCGTGGCGTCCTTGACCTCAAGCACGACCGTGCCATCCCGGTGGTCCAAAGACCCGAATCCCAGCCGGTGGACGTGGATCACCGGTGCACTGGTGTCGCCCAGCGCGCTGTCCAGGGCGGCGGACGAGGCGGCGGGTGCCAGTTCGAGGTGGCTCATCCGCGGTTGCGGCCTGTGCCAGGCGTCCTCGGCACGCCACGGGCCGTCGACGTTGTCCTCCAGCAGGCCCGCTAGCCGCCCCGCGGCGAGCAGGGGGCGACGGCGCGTCGGCGTGCCGAGCATGGTGTGCTGGTGCGCGCCGAAGCCTCCGGCGTGCCGCGGGTTGTCGTCGATGGTCAGCCGGTCGTACGCCACCTGCCGTGTCAGGTGTCCAGCCAGCAGCGACGGACGATGCCGGGTGCTCTCCAGGAGGTGGCCGCAGACCTCGTGCAAGAAGGCGCCGGCGCTGCCGTCGATGAGGAGCAGCTGCACCCGGGGAGCAGCCGTGCGCGGGGGTGCAGCTGCTCGGGCCAATGCCTGTTCCACCTGCTCGCGGAGCCGGTCGAGGCCGTAGGCGATGTCACCGCTCCACGCGGCATCTGCCTCGGCCACTCGCCGCCCCGCCCTGAGCACATCGACGACGACGGCCGACGTGTGTAGCGTCTCGTGCCTGGACGGCCCGTTTGCCGGCAGCAGCAGCCGGTTCTCTACGGCGACGTGAGCCTCGACGACCAGCTTCAGGTCGTCGTCCCGGGGCAGTTGCCGGGCGACCGCCTCGACGAGCAGTGCTGGCTCCCGGTCGATGTGCGGCGGCATGACGAGCTCGGCGTCGGGTCCAGCGGCACCATGTGTGTCAGGGCATTCCACCTCGACGACCTGGGACACCGCACGCAGCGCGCGCGTGCCGCACTCGTCCACGGCCGCATGGCGGACCGGGGACGCCTCGGGGCCCGCCGCACAGTCGAACACGAGGGCGGCGGTGGTCCGCTCGACATGGTCCGCGAGGCGGCGGATCCTTACCTCCGTCCCCGGACCGGTGCCCACCGCGGCCGCACGCCGGTGGCTGCGGACCGTCACACAGCCAGGTCCGTCCCCGGCGGCCGGCGCCGTGCGGTGACCGCCCGCTCCCGCGAGATCGTGGCCGGTGGTCGATGGGGTCATGACGCCGACTCCGCGGCCGACGGAGAGAACAAGGGTTGTGCCGCTCGGGCCCGGTGGTGGCGCACGGCGGGCACGAAGGCCGCCAGGGCCAGCACACTGCCGCCCAGGCCCACGGCCCAGGTCCCGGTGCGCACGTCCAGCGCCGCGACGAGCCCGCCGAGGATCACCCCGCCGAGCGCGAATCCTCCGGTGATGGACGACTCAACGAGGCCGTAGAAGGCGCTGGAGTCGCTCTCGCCGACGCGGTCGGCATACGACGTCCAGTACATGGGCTCCGGAATGTTGGCGGCCAGACCCACGAGAACAGCGCACCCGAGGGCGACCAGCAGGCTGGGACTGGAGCCGAGGAGACCGAGAATCACGCCCATCGACACCACGCTCGTCACACACAGCAGGAGCCGTCCCTGCTTGGCCACGCTGCCACCGATCAGGACACCGAGAACGGAACCGGCGCCGACAGCGGCGGTCAGCCACCCGATCGACCCGTTGCCGGCGTGCAGCCGGTCGCCGAGCAACGGCAGCAGGACCAACGAGGCACCGGCCACCGTGCAGGCCACCGCCTGGGTCATGACGCAGGCCAGCACCGCCGGATCCTTCCGCATGGCCCGTACGGCCGTGGCCAGGGCGCCCTTGCGCAACCCGGCGGCCTGCGACTGCTCGGCCACTGGCGCGGCGGTGGCCGTGGGCTCGCGGACTGCGGCCACGAACGCCAGTGACAGCAGGAAGCTCGCGGCGTCCACGACCAGGGCACCGACATTGCCGACGGCGGTGCTCATCAGTCCGCCGAGCGCCGGGGCGACGACGATGACCGTGGTGCCCGTCGCGCCGATCACGGCGTTGAAGCTCGCGCGCTGGTCGGGGTCAATGACATCCCGCTGAAAGCGGCGTTCGGCCGGCCCGTGGAAGGCGGACACCAAGGAGCAGCCCACAACGAGGGCCACGAGCAGCCACGCCGACTGGTGGGCACTGGCCGCGAGGGCTGCCAGGAACAGCAGGCCGGCCCGTACGGCGTCGGCGAGGATCATCACCGTTCGCGGCGCCAGAACCGCGCCCCAGCGCCCGGCCCATGGCCCCACCATGAAAGGAACGACGACGCGCAGCGCGGTGAACAGGGAGAGAGCACCGGCCCCACCCTCTTCGAAGACCAGCGCGCTCATCGCGACGTAGAGGATCCAGTCACCGGCCTTGGAGATCGAATCCGCGACAAGCAGGCGCCGTGCGTCGGGAAGGTGCGCGATATTCTTGTAGTTCGTCAGGGCGGCTTTCATGGAGGCCTCGCTCTGTCTGATCGTCTGCTCGTCTACTCGGAAGGCTTGGGTCGGGTGGGGTCCGGGCGGTGGCCGCTCAGGCGGTCCTGGCGCTAGGGGGCGCCACCGTTTCCCCCGTGGCGCAGTCACAGGCCGGATGTCCGGGGAACGGCTCCAGCACGGTGCGCGGATGCTGGAAGCGCACGATCCCCCCGACGGTGGAGGGTGGTGCGGCACCGGTCAGATGGAGCACGATCTCCGTCGTCATCAGATGGGCGACGGTGAGCGGGCCGGAGACGAAGGCCGGGTAGCGCCACGACCGCTTGGCCGCCAGCGCGTTGACCAACAGGTCGTGGCGGTCCCCCAGTTCCTCGCGCAGCCGGTGTTCGAGACAGCCGAAGCAACCGGCCGCGCTCGGGCTGTACAGCGGTCCGACGGAGCCGGCAAAGGCGCCCAGGTAGGGCGTGCCGCTCTCTTTGCAGACCTCGTCGATCCACCGGTTGAGCACGAAACGCGGCGCGTCGGCGCACACGGCCACGAAGTCGGCACCGTCGATCGAGTGGCGGACGTCGTCCTTGCCGCGGACGTACTCGGGCAGAACCCGGTAGTCGGTGTACCGGGAGAACCGCCGCAGCTGCTCAGCCAGGCAGTCGGCTTTACCCCGCCCGCTCTGGTCCGGGCTGAAGAGGATCTGCCGCACCAGGTTGGACGATTCCACGGTGTCACCGTCGACGAGGGTCAACCGTCCGACTCCCACGGCGGTGAGCGCCTGGGCCAACAGGCTGCCCGCCCCGCCGAGGCCGATCACAGCCACGTGCGCCGCGCGCAGCCTGCCGAAATAGTCCCAATGCCCTTGCGACTCGGTGGACAGCGTGCCCAGCCACTCAAGCTCCGTCGAGAAGCGATCGACGAGCTCGTCGTCCGCCCACGGTGGGCGCTGTCCGTCGCGCAGCGGTACGAGGATCCCGGCCCGGGTCAAAGGGGCAAGGAGACGCTCGACCCGGCTGATGGTGGTGACCGACGTGTCACCGATGACGCGCTCGACGACGTTCCTGAGCGTCGGCCGGTCGCTTTCGATCAGCAACAGGATCCGGCGCAGCGTATCGGGCGGCTCGGAGATCACCCGGTGATCGGCGTAGACGCTGTCGAAGAACAGGGAACCGTCGGCCAGTTCGAGCATTTCCCACTGGTTGCTGAACTGCCAGCGCTCGTCCCCCTGTCCCACAGCCACCGTACGAGCCGCGGTGGTGCGTCCGGTGACGCCGAACCGCGGCACCGTCGCCTCAGACACCGCCGCCCTCATGACGGCACACCCTCTCGTGCCAGGCACTCGCCCATGGACGCGCACAAGGTCTGCCCGTCCTTGGTCCACCGCGCCGTACTGTCCAGCACGATCAGCGCCTCACGCAATGAGTCCAGGGCGAAGCGCCGGCGCTCCTCGACCGGGCAGCCGTCCAGTGGGCCACCGCTGGGATGGACGCTCAGATAGCGGCTCAGCCCTTCGGCGATCCGGCACATGACGAAGGCGGCGTGCAGGACTCCGCGCAGCGGCCGCGCATCGGGACGCAGCGCGTGGACACCGATGGCGTCCGGGTTGTCGAGGAAACGCGTGAACTGTTCCCGCAGGGCCAGCGCGTGGTGCGCCGACTCGTGCAGCAACAGCTCGAACATACGCAGCGGGTCGCTTGCCTCTTCCAGTTCGGCGTAGACGACGCCGTACGTGCTCTGGATGGTCGCCGATCGCAGCGGCCCCCGCGCGAAGACGAGGTACTGGACCAGCAGGTTGTGTTCCGTCCACGCATCAGGCCAGGAAGCGCTCAGCGCCTGCCGAGCCAGCCTCAGCGAAACGCGCACGTCGTCTGGCAGGTCGGTGACGACGCTCCCCACTTCTTCTTCGCCCCAGTTGAGGGACCGCAGCACCTCCTGCAGTCCGTCACGCAGCCACAGCGGGTCGCGGGGACCGCTGTACACCTCGGTCGGCTGCGGCACGCCGGCTTCGTCCAGCCAACGCACGACCTCGACGGGATCGGTGTCCGCGACGGTGCCTTTGTACAGGGAGTGCACGGCCGCTGGCGCGAGACGCCGGGTCCGCGGAACGAGGTCCTCGACCCGCCGCCGCTCGGCCGCGTCCACCCGGCCCGCGGCGCGCCGAGCCAGACTGCGGTGATAGATCACTGCAAGCCGCTCGGTCCGGCTCGCGTCGATGCCGATCGATCGCACCTGCTCGGCAAGGTCGACGGGGATCGCCTTCACTGTTCCTCCTCCTCGGTACTCATCTGCGCGATCGCTCCTGGTGGGTGAGAAGCCGGGGGCGGAACCTCGAATCGAGATCCCGCCCCGAGTGCTGCCGACGATGGGACAGCCGCCAGCTCACGAATGGCGGCGCCCAACGCTCGCGGCCGCTCAGCGGCCGGATGATCAGGCGAGACGCGGCTCGGTGTAGGTGAAGGAGGTCTCCGCCGTCTCAAGCTCGATCTCGACGTCGAGGTCCGCGGCGACCTTCGTCTCCACCTGGTCCTGGACCGGGGTGCCCTGGATGTCGTTGGTGTTCTCAGCCATTTCCGTCTCCTTCAGTCGGGCCCGCCGTTCGGGCTTGACTCAAGATTCCGGCATGGCGGGGTGGTCCAACCAGTCGGAAAAGTAGACGACTTGACGTGAGTAGAGATCACGTATAAATGCGCATGGCACTCGTGATCCAGTTCGACAGGGGGCGTCACGAGACACTTGGTTCTCGTGGATCTCTTGGCGGCCACGACGAAACCCGAATGGAACCCGCATGAGTGACGGAATCGCCTGGATCGGTGTGCACAGTACGGCAGGCAGTTCAGCCGCCCTTCCGGGCATGCTGGGAGGGATATCGCTTACCTGTGCACGCGGCGTCGACGCGGACGAGTTCCTCATCGCGCTGGGTGCCGATCTCGACGAGCTCGCCGACCGTACGCTCTGCAGGGATCTCCTCGTGCCAGTGAGGCGACCGGGCGACCGGTCACCGCACGTCAATCGCGCGATGTACGGGACGTGCGGCGAGTGGGTGTACGTGCTGGAGGACTGGGGCGCGGCGACGTGGGCCACCGGCTACCGGAAGGTGGAGTCGATGCGGCCCGCTCCGGACGAGGAGATCGTCTGCGTGGCCTTGAACGCCTGGAGTCCGCCGCAAAGGATCATCCATGCGCCGGGCGACGAGAGCGCCCGTCAGGCCGAGTTCGGACAGGACACCGGGGAAGGCTCGGCCTTGGATGCGGCCCTCCATGCTGCCGGCGCTGTGTTCCCCTCCATCGGGGAAGTGGGTGAGGCCGCTGCCGTGGCGCACTTCGAGGAGCACGGGCCCCGGCTTCCCGAAGCGGTGTTCACGGCTGTGGGCGACTACTGCGGCCTGTCCGTCGATCGGGCAGCCGTGGAGGCCGGGGATCTTCCCGCGGTCCTGATTCCCATGGTCTGACCTACGCGCCAGGACGCGGTGCGCAGCCTCCACCCCGGGGTTCCGACGAGGAGGAGGGAAGCGATTCGTCGAGCGCGCCGCGTACGAGAGATTCATGGGTGTCACGCAGCGAACGCGCGGCTGGGACCCCTCCCCGGCACGAGACATGCCGCCGCGGGAAGAGCGAAAACAGACCAGCTCAGCCGTCTCTTGCACCATGCCCACACACGACGTACGAAGCGGCGCACGTTGGACAGCCTGCCGAACTCGGGTACGTCGTATCCTTCCGTCGATCAGCCGGACGGAGAAGCGGTGTCTCCCTTGGTGGAGCCTTTCTCGGTGGAGGCGAAGGGGTACTCGTCGCACTGCAGGCCGTTGTCGACCGCACCTCCGTGGGGGTCCCCGTCGCGGGGCCGCCGGCGGGTTCAGTGCTGTCCGGCGGCCGGTGGCGGCGTCCCGCGCCATCGCCGCAACTACCCGGCCTTTTCGGCCTCGCCGCCGCCCTGTGCTGCTACTAGAGGCTCGTCCGCCTCACCACGTAGGACACGGTCTTTAGCCAGGACGGGGTCAGGCCGCCGGGAATTTCCGTCCGTTGCGGTGACCGCCATCTGGCGTTCATACCTGTCTCACCGCTCCGGTCGACCGTGCTTCCTAGCGTCCGTGAGTGCGCGCACCGCTGACCTGCCGCAGCCCCCTGTCAGGTTCGGAGCGCTGCTGTCCGGTCGTTGTGCGACTGCACCCGACGACGCGAAAGGCCCCTGGAATGTCCGAAGAACCCAAGCAAACCAGAATCTCTCGTCGCAACGCGCTCGGCCTGTTCGGCGCGACGGTGTCCGGCGCCGCCGCCGGGCCACTGGTCCTCGGCGCCGGAACCGCCGAGGCGGTCCCGGCGCAGTCGGAGGTCACCGGTCTCACCACCGGCTCGGCCACCACCCCCGTCCAGGGCCTGCACCTGACCTTCGGCGCCGACCCACGCAGCCAGATGGTCGTCTCGTGGGTCACCGACGCGGCCGTCAAGAACCCTCGGGTCGTCTACGGCACGCTGGGTGGCGGCTTCGGCTCGACCGTGCACGCGAGGACGAAGACCTACGTGGACGGCGCCTCCGGGCGGAGCGTCTGGGTCCATCACGCGCTGATCAGCAAGCTCAGGGCCGACACCGGCTACCTGTACGCGGCCCAGCACGACGGCGCCACCCCCGACGCCGGTACCTTCCACACGGCGCCGTCCGGCCGAGCTCCGTTCACCTTCACCAGCTTCGGCGACCAGGGTGCGCCCAGTGTGACGTGGAAGACCGGAGCGAACCCGGCCGACGCCTCGGGCCGGGACTTCGAGCCCAACGCCACGCCCGCCGCCGCCGACATCGTCACCGGCGTCGAGAAGGTCGGCCCGCTGTTCCACCTCCTCAACGGTGACCTCTGCTACGCCAACACCGGGCCCGACCGCATCCGCGTCTGGCGCGACTTCCTCGCCAACAACAGCCGCTCAGCGCGATTCCGTCCGTGGATGCCGGCCGCGGGCAACCACGAGATCGAGCTGGGCAACGGCAAGCTCGGTCTCGACGCGTACCAGACGTACTTCGAGCTGCCCTCGACCGAGACCCAGCCCGAGCTCGACAACCTCTGGTACTCCTTCACGGTCGGCGCGGTGAAGGTGATCTCCCTGCAGAACGACGACATCGCCCTGCAGGAGGGGGGCGACATCTACATCAACGGCTACTCCGGCGGTCGGCAGCTGGCCTGGCTGGAGAAGGAGCTCAAGTCGGCACGGGCTTCGAAGGACATCGACTGGATCGTCATCTGCATGCACCAGGTGATGATCAGCTCTGCGACCGCCGCGAACGGCCCCGATCTCGCGCTGCGTGCGGCGTACGGGCCGCTGTTCGACAAGTACGGCGTCGACCTGGTGCTCTGTGGCCACGAGCACGACTACGAGCGCTCGTTGGCGGTGCGTGGCGTCGTCCCGGGCAGCGTCACCCTCACCCCCAACCCGAGTCAGAGCGCACTCGACGTGATCGACAGCGCGCACGGCACAACGCACATGGTCCTCGGCGGTGGCGGCGTGTCCGGCATCACCAACAACAGCTTCACCACCGACGACGCCGACGGTCACGGGCATCACTCGGCATACGTCCAGACGGAGCACGTCGGCAAGTTCAACTCGGTCAAGGAGAAGGAGACGGCGGTGTGGATCGGCGTCCGCGACGCGGAGCATCCGTACGGCTTCGCCGAGTTCGCCGTCGACCCGGGCCGTCACCCCGGTGACGTGACCCGCATCCACGTCACCTACTACAACATCATCACGCCCACGGGTGAGCTGTCGGTCTTCGAGAAGTTCACGCTCCAACGCCGTCGTAGTGACGGCGGCCACGGCCGGCACTGACCCACCGCGAGCAGCAGCAGTAGTCGTCAACGCCTGGGGCCGGGACGTCGTCCCGGCCCCAGGCGTTGCGCGCGTCGATGGCGCAACGGGACGGGTCCAACTCGTCCGGCACCTGCACGACGTGACGAGCTCCGTGAGTACTTCACCGCTGTGACCAACCAGTGCGCACCGGGCAGGCACGACCCACGTGACGGACAGCATGACGATGACCGACTGGTTCCGCACCATGCTGCAAGCCCTGGACCGCTGAACCACCCGCCCTTCTGGGGCGGCGCAGCCGCCCCCGGGCGCCGCCGTGGTCGGGTCACCAGCGGGTGGATACGTCGTCATGCCCCAACCGGCCAACCGGCCAGCCGCCGGCATCAACACGCACACCCGCTGTCGTCACACCTGCTCGTGTCGCGGGGTGGGCCTGCCCCGGCCCGGCCGGGAGGCGCACGGTCGTGCGGGCGGCACACACGCACCGTGTCCCTTCGGGGCGGCGGGCGGGCGGGGTGCCGCTGGTAAAATGGCGGCACGCTTCGATGTCGCCGGGGTCCGTACCGAAAGGGGTACGGGCCCCGGCGCGTTTCGGGCGTCGTATCGAGGAAGGTTCCCCATGAACGCGAAGCCGCCAGTTTCTGGACTCCCCCGTGCCGGCGAGCACCGGTCGGCGGCGGTGCCGCAGGGTGAGCTCCCGGTGCCGCAGGCGGTCTCCGCCGGTCTGCCGCCGGCCGCGTCCTTCGACGCGCTCGGGCTGCCCTCGGAGCTGGTGGGGGCGATGAGCGGCCTGGGGGTGACGGAGCCCTTCCCGATCCAGGCGGCGACGCTGCCCAACGCGCTGGCCGGCCGGGATGTCCTGGGCCGGGCGCGGACCGGTTCCGGCAAGACGCTGGCCTTCGGGCTCGCGCTGCTCGTGCGGACGGCGGGTCTGCGCGCGGAGTCGAAGCGGCCGCTCGCACTGGTTCTGGTGCCGACCCGGGAGCTCGCGCAGCAGGTGAGCGATGCGCTGGAGCCGTACGCGCGGACGCTGAACGTGCGGCTGGCGACGGTGGTCGGCGGTCTGTCGATCAACCGGCAGACGGCGCTGCTGCGCACCGGTGTCGAGGTGGTCGTCGCGACGCCGGGACGGCTGGCCGACCTGGTGTCGCGGCGGGACTGCCAGCTGGGCCAGGTGCGGATCACGGTGCTGGACGAGGCGGACCAGATGTGCGACCTGGGGTTCCTGCCGCAGGTCTCGGAGATCCTGGACCAGGTCCGCGGCGACGGTCAGCGGCTGCTGTTCTCCGCCACGCTCGATCGCAACGTCGACCAGCTGGTACGGGGGTACCTGCACGACCCGGTCGTCGTCTCGGTCGACCAGGTGGCCGGCTCGGTCGCCACGATGGAACATCACGTGCTGAACGTGCACGGCGCCGACAAGTACGCGACGGCGACCGAGATCGCGGCGCGGGACGGCCGGGTGCTGATGTTCCTGGACACCAAGGCGGCCGTGGACCAGTTCACCCGGCATCTGCGGGCCAGCGGTGTACGGGCCGCCGCCCTGCACAGCGGGAAGTCGCAGCCGCAGCGGACGCACACGCTCGCCCAGTTCAAGGCCGGTGAGGTCACCGTGCTGGTGGCCACCAACGTCGCCGCGCGGGGCATTCACATCGACGCGCTCGACCTGGTCGTCAACGTCGATCCGCCGGCCGACGCCAAGGACTATCTGCACCGGGGCGGGCGTACGGCGCGTGCCGGGGAGTCCGGGAAGGTGGTCACCCTGGTCACCCATGGCGAGCGGCGCGAGGTGAACCGGGTGATGTCCGAGGCCGGTATCCGGCCGACGGTCACGCAGGTGCGTTCCGGTGAGGAGGCGCTGACGGCCATCACCGGGGCGAAGCGGCCGCCGGCCGGGGCGAAGGGCGGCGGCCATGTCCCCTTCGCCGGCCTCGGTTCGCGTGCGGGCCGTCCGGCCAAGGAGTCCCGCAAGGCCGCCGAGGCCCGCAAGGTCGCGGAGGCCCGCGCGGCGGCCCGGACGCGCAAGGGGCGCTGACACCGGGGCCCTGCCGGGCCTCTACCCGGCTCTGCTGGGGTGGCCGTGGCACGTACGCGGCCGGCGGGCGCCCGCACGGCGGCACGGCGCCCACACGGCGGACGGGCGGCGGCACAGCGGACGGGCGGTATGCCGCGGGCGTAGATCGCAGGGGGCGGGCGGGCGCAGGCCGCGGGCGTAGATCGCAGCGGGCGGGCGGGCGCAGGCCGCGGGCGTAGATCGCAGCGGGCGGGCGGGCGCAGGCCGCGGGCGTAGATCGCAGCGGGCGGGCGGGCGCAGGCCGCGGCGTGGTGGTTCTATCCCTCGGGCGTGGTCAGCCAGGTGGCGACGGTCTTCAGTGCGCCGGGGCCGGAGTCGGAGCTGACGTTGCGGGCCAGGTCGGCGACGGAGACGGATCGCAGGGCGTTGCGCCAGGCGGTCTCGGCGTCGGCCATGGCGCGGCTGATGGCGCAGGGGGCGGGGCAGGACTCGGGCGGGGCGGCCAGCGGGCCACGCTGGCGGATCTCGGTGCAGACGAAGGCCGGGCCGGGTCCGTCGACGGCCTCGACGACGTCGAGGACCGTGATCTGTGCGGGGGAACGGGTGAGGACGTAGCCGCCCGCCTTGCCCTGGACCGACCGGACGAGGTCGGCGCGGGAGAGTGCCTGGAGCTGTTTGGCGAGGTAGCTGGGCGAGACGTCGTGCAGTTGTGCCAGCCGTGCGGCCGGTACCGGTTCCTCCACCGAGGTCAGCACGACACAGCAGTGCAGTGCCCATTCGACCCCGCCCGACATCTTCACGGCTTCACTCTAATCCACCCCCGCTTGACTCGGACATCAAGTGTCCGAGTATTATCCCGGACATTGAATGTCCGAGTAGGCGGCATGGAGTGCGTACGCGTCTCTTTGGCTATATAGCGGACATAAGCCATCAAAGAAGGGCAGGACGGGTCATGAAGATCGCGGTCATCGGCGGAACCGGGCTCATCGGATCGCAGGTCGTACGGGACCTGAACGCGGCCGGGCACGAGGCGGTCCCGCACTCGCTGTCCACCGGCGTCGACGTCCTCACCGGCAAGGGCCTGGACGCGGCGCTGGAAGGCGCCGACGTGGTCGTCAACCTGACCAACTCCCCGACCTTCGACGACGCCTCCCCCGCGTTCTTCCAGACGTCGATGGACAACCTCCTGGCCGCGGCCCAGCGAGCGGGCACCGGGCACTTCGTCATCCTGTCCATCGTCGGCGTCGACCAGGTCCCCGAGCTGGACTACTACCGCGCCAAGACCCTCCAGGAGGACCTCCTCAAGGCCGGCCCCGTCCCCTACTCCATCGTCCGCGCCACCCAGTTCATGGAGTTCATGGACGCCACCCTGTCCTGGACCGCCGACGACGACACCGTCCGCCTGCCCCGCACCCTCCTCCAGCCCGTCGCCGCGGCCGACGTCGCGGCCACCGTCGCCGACGTCGCGGCCGGATCCCCCCTCGACGGCACCCTCGACCTCGGCGGACCCGACACCTACCCGCTGGACGAGATCGGCCGCATCACCCTCGCCGCCAAGGGCGACAAGCGCCCGGTCACCGTCGACGACACCGCCGGCATGTTCGCCGTCCCGAAGGGCGACGTCCTCACCACCAAGGAAGGCGCCCGCATCGCCGCCACCCGCTACACCGACTGGCTGAAGTAGACCCCGCGGGCCCCCGCCAGGGGCTGCTCGGGTGGACCTTCCCCAAGGCCCCCGTCCGCGGGGAAAACGGCGCGCGCCGGCCGGCCCGCGGGCGGTACGGTCCCCAAATGCTCGATGACGACGGCTACTTCGGAGAATCCATCGCGGCCGGCTACGACGACTCGGCCGCGGACATGTTCCAGCCGGGCGCGGTCGATCCGGCGGTCGACCTGCTGGCCGAGCTCGCCGGCGGCGGCCGGGCGCTCGAGTTCGGCGTCGGCACCGGCCGGATCGCGCTGCCGCTGGCCCGCCGCGGGGTCCCGGTGCACGGGATCGACATGTCCCGGGCCATGGTCGCCCGGCTGCACGCGAAGCCGGGAGGCGACGCCGTCGGGGTGACGATCGGCGACTTCGCGACGGCGGAGGTGCCGGGCACGTTCGCGGTGGCGTACCTCGTCTTCAACACGATCAACAACCTGACGACGCAGGACGCCCAGGTGGACTGCTTCCGCAACGCCGCCGCCCATCTGGACCCCGGCGGCCGCTTCGTGGTCGAGGTGGGGGTGCCGGACCTGCGCCGGCTGCCGCCGGGACAGAACGCCGTGCCGTTCCACATCAGTTCGACCCGCTGGGCGTTCGACACCTTCGACGTCGCCACCCAGGCGATGAGTTCGCACTACGTCACGATCACCGACGGGCGCGCGGAGCACTGGTCCCTCCCGTTCCGGTACGTGTGGCCGGCCGAGCTGGACCTGATGGCGCGCCTCGCCGGGCTGCGGCTGCGCGACCGGTGGGAGGACTGGACACGGGCACCGTTCACCGGCGAGAGCACCCGGCACGTCTCGGTCTGGGAGAAACCCGCCGCCTGACCCGGCCGGGCCGGACCCGCACCCGGCCCCGGGAGCGCGCGCCCGCACGGCCCCGCGCACCGGCCCGGTCCGGGCCGGTGCGGCACCGCGGGGGCGGCGCGGGTGGGACGCGCACCACGCATGGGCCTCACCTCGCGCCGCCCGCCTGCCGTACGGGGTCGGTCCCGGTCGCCTGCGGCAGCCACGTGGCACCCGCCTGGGCGGCCCGGATGAAGGCGCGTACGTGGGCGGGCAGGACGGCGCCGTTGAGCCAGGCCAGGGCGATCGGCGCGCTGGGCAGGTCGCTCACCGGGACGGCCCTGATCCGCGGTGACAGGCCCGCCTCGACCGAGCGGAAGGAGAAGTGCAGGGCCTGCGTGGTGGTCAGGGTGCGGGTCAGCGCGTCCTGGGTGGTGAGGGTGTGGACGCGGCGGATCGGTGTCCCGGCGGGGGTGCGCGGGGGCACGATCAGGTCCCACACGGACTCCGGGAAACCCTGCGGCCGGTCGAAGGCGTCATAGGAGGCGGCCTCCTCGACCGACACCGTGTCGCGGGAGGCGAGCGGGTGGTCCGTGCCGACGAGCACGGCGCGGGCGTCGAAGCCGACCGGCGGGCCCACCGCGATGTCGTTCTCGTGCGGGCTGTACTTCACCAGCATGACGTCGACCCGGCGGGTGCGCAGCTGTGTGAACGACTCGCGGACGCTGGAGGGGACCAGGACGAAGTCCTCGATGCGGGCGCCGGTGCGGGCGATGACGCCCTTGGCGAGGTCCGGTGTCACGTGTATGCCGAAGCGGATCGCGGGGGCGTCGGTGGTACCGAGGCCGCGGGTGGTCGGCTCGGGGCCGGTCAGGTGAACCATGTCAGAGCTCCTCGGTGAGGCGGCGTTGATGGGGAGGGCTGGGGGTGCGCCCAGGGAAGTGCCGTGGGGCACCCAGGAAGTGCGGTGAGGGCACCCGGGGGTGCGGTGAGGGCACCCGGGGGTGCGGTGAGGCGCCGTACGCCGGATCGCGGCGCGGTGCGTACGGCGGTGAGCGTGCGTCCGCGGGCCGCCGGGCGGAGTACCGGACGCGGCGTCAGCCGGCCGCCGGGGCCGGTCGGTCCGGCCACGACGGCTCCGGCCGCGCAGGCGGCCGAGGCGGCCGAGGCGGCCGAGGGGGTGGGTCCCCCGGGCGCCGGTGACCCGCGCGGCGGGGTGGTGCGCGTCGCGGCCGGCGCTCCCCGGCCGCGACGGCGAGGCGGTCCGGCCGTGCGCCGCCGTCCGGCCATGCACGGCCGTGCGGCCGTGTGCGCCGGCGCCTTCGGCGCGCATCGGTGAGCGAACGCCCGCCCGTCCTGGTGCGGGAGCGGGAGCGGGCCGCCGGCACGGGGCACCGGGTGAGGGTGGCGGTGCGGTGGGCGGCCGTACGCGGGCCGGGTGCGGCCGGTGGCCGCCGGAGAGCGCGGCGAGCGGGGCGGGAGCGGGTGGGCGGAGTGCCCGGGAGCGGCCCGGCGGGCTCGCGTGGAGCGGGTGCGGTGCGGCGGCGAAGGGCCGCGCGGCGGGTGTGCGGTCGCCGGCTGCCGTCACGCACCGGCCGGCGGCATGCGGGCACCGCTGGGCCGTGTGCCCCGCCCGGTGTCCGTGGTCCGGGCGCACGCGGGCCGCCCGGTTCCCGGTGTCGGTACATCCGGGAATCCGGTGGCCGCCCGGTGTCAAAAGGCGGGAGGCAGCGCGTGCGCGGGAGGACATCCCGGTGGCCAGGGCCGCTGACGCCGGGTCAGAGACCCGGTGCCCGGACGGGTTCGGCCTTGTCCCTGTCCCGCGGTCTGCCCGGCCGGCCGGTGCACCTCGCGGCGGCACCGCTGACGCTCAGTGGTGTGCTCATGCCGTCAGCCTCACGGGTCGGGAGCACCGCGCGACAGCCGGGAGGGGCACATCTAATAATTCACTTACGGATCGCTTCCCGTTCGGACGGTGCGAGGTGGGTCAGGCCTGGCGGCCGAGGTCGGCCAGCGGCTCGCCGGAGAGGCGGAAGACGGTCAGTTCCTTGCCCTGGACCGAGGGGATCTCCGCGCCGAGCGACCGGTAGAAGGCGGCCGTCGGTTCGTTGGTGACCCTCCCCCACCACTGCATGTGGCGGTAGCCGCGTGCGACGCACAGGCCGGCGAGGGTGCTCAGCAGGGCCGTGTCGAAGCCGCGTCCGACCGCGTCCTCGCGGACGTAGATGTCGTCGATGTGGATGGCGGTGCCGCGCCAGGTGCTGTAGACGAGGGCCCACAGGGTGTAGCCGACGATCTCGTCGGTCTTGTCGTCGACGGCGAAGTGGGCCCAGGCGACCGGGTCCGGGCCGAACAGGGCGCGGCGCAGTTCGTCCTCGTCGGTGCTGATCTGCTGGGTCGCCTCCTCGTTCTCGGCCATCCCGTGCACCATCGTGTGGAGCAGCGTGAGGTCGTCGGCGGTGACTGGACGAATCATGTGTGCCATCCCCTGGGTCCTGGTGGTCCGATGAACCGGCCGCGTGGGTGCGGCGGGCGGGCCGTGCGGCGTCGGGGTGCCGCGGCGGCCGGGCCCCGGGGGCTCAGGTTCGCACGCGTGTGCAGATGCCATGGATCGGTCGCGAGGGGAACTGGTGGAATTCCCAGACTTTGCCGTGCGTGCTTCCCGCAGGCGGGGTTGGGAGGTAAATACGGGGGTGGTCGGGAGGGTTCGCGTCGTCCGTCTCAGGATTACCCTCGAATGCGGGTGGCCAAGCTGGCGGGGAGATGCTTGTACCACATGGCGGGCCGGGAGGAAAAGTCCTGTCGGGCTTCGTCCTGCTCTCCCGGGACGTTCCATTGTTTTCCCTACCACCTGCCTGCCGAGGTATCGGGTCGGTGGCTGTGGCGGCCAGAATTCATTGTCCGGAGGCGGCCTGCAGGTGTGGTGACACAAGAGCCCGGCGGTCGCGTGGCCGGAGTGACGATTCAACGCGCAGAGAGGCAGCCATGATAGAGCCGGTACGGTTCGAGCTCAGCGCCCGGGACATTCCCGAGACCTGGTACAACATCGCCGCCGACCTCGACTATGTGGCGCCGGTGTTGAGCCCGGCGACCGGCAAGCCGGTCACTCGTGACGAGATGACCCGCACGATGCCGGAGGCGCTGGTCGACCAGGAGCTCAGCAGGGAAGCCGAGTTCGAGATCCCCGGAGAGGTGCGGCAGTTCTACGCCCGGTGGCGGCCGGCGCCGCTGCTGCGTGCCCGTGGTCTGGAGAAGGCCCTGGACACGCCGGCGCGGATCTACTTCAAGTACGAGGGTGTGGCGCCGACCGGCAGCTTCAAGCCGAACTCCGCGATTCCGCAGGCCTATTACAACAAGCGTGCGGGCCGTACCGGTCTGATCGCGGAGACCGGTGCGGGCCAGTGGGGCAGCGCGGTCGCGTTCGCCGCGTCCCTGTTCGGCATGGACGCCAAGGTGTTCATGGTGAACGTGAGCTTCCAGCAGAAGCCCTACCGGCGGGCGCTGATGGAGACCTTCGGGGCGAGCTGCACGCCGAGCCCGAGCATGGAGACCGAGGCCGGGCGTGCGGTGCTGAAGGAGAACCCGGACCACCCGGGCAGCCTGGGCATCGCCAAGTCCGAGGCGCTGCAGGTCGCCTTCTCCGACCCGCGCTGGGGCTACACCCGCGGCAGCGCGCTCAATCACGTGTGTGCGCACCAGACGGTGATCGGGCAGGAGGCCATCCTGCAGATGGAGATGGCCGGGGACTACCCGGACATCGTGGTCGGGTGCGCGGGCGGCGGCAGCAACCTGGCCGGGCTGTCGTTCCCGTTCCTGCGGGCGCAGTTGCACGGCGGGCCCAGGATCCGGTTCATCGCCGCCGAGCCGGCCGCGTGCCCCTCGCTCACGCAGGGGCGGATCGCCTACGACTTCTCCGACACCGCCGGGCTGACCTCGCTGACCCGTACGCACACGCTGGGCCACCAGTTCGTGCCGCCGTCGGTGCACGCGGGCGGGCTGCGGGCGCACAACATCGCTCCGCTGGTCAGCCGGGTCGTGGAGGAGGGCCTGATGGAGGCGGTGGCGCTGCGTCAGCGTGACTGCTTCGAGGCCGGTGTGCTGTTCGCGCGTACCGAGGGCATCGTGCCCGCCCCGGAGTCGACGCACGCGATCCGCGGCGCGGTCAACGAGGCGATCCGGTGCCGTGAGGAGGGGGTGGGCAAGACCATCCTGTTCGGCCTGTCCGGGCACGGAAACTTCGATCTGAGTGCCTACGACCGTTATCTGTCCGGCAGTCTCGCCGACGACAGCATCGACCCGGGCGCCCTCGAGCACGGGCTGGAGAGCATTCCCAAGCTGGTGAACGCCTGACGCAGCCCGGCCCGCCCGCAAGCAGGAGCACAGGAGAAGGGACGGGACGATCCCGTGAAACGTGTCAGCGCCGTGCAGTTCGTGGTCCTGGGGGTCATCTGGGGCTCCAGTTATCCCCTGATCAAGGTCTCCGGCGAGGGGCTGAATCCGGGGCAGCTGGTGCTGGCCCGGCTGGTCCTGGGGGCGGTGGTCCTGATCGGCATCGGTGCGGTGACGGGTGCGGGGCTGCCGCGCTTCGGCTTCGTGTGGGTGCACATCACCGTCACGACCGTGCTGGGCATGGTCGCGCCGTTCCTTCTCCTCGCGTGGGGTGAGCAGCACACCAGTGCCGCCATGGCCGGTGTGCTGACCGGTGCGACTCCGCTGCTGACGCTGGGGCTGGCCACGGTGCAGCTGCGCAGTGAGCGGGCGACGGCGCGCCGCAGTGCGGGGCTGGTGCTCGGCTTCGCGGGCATCGTGCTCGCCATCGCGCCCTGGAACGGGGCGACGGGTACCGCGGGCGGCGAGATGGCGTGTCTGGCGGTCGCCGTGATCTACGCGGGGCATGCGGTGTTCGTCCGCAAGTTCCTGTCCGACCGCGGTATCTCCCCGATGTCCTCGGCCAGTGCGCAGGTTCTGGTGGCGCTGGTCATCCAGGCGGCGCTGGTGCCGTTCCTGGGCTGGCGCACCCCGTCGTTCACCTGGTCGGTCTCCCTGAGCATCGTGCTGCTGGGGGTGTTCGGCACGGGGCTCGCCTATGTGCTCTACAACCGGCTGATCGCGGACATCGGTGCGACCGGTGCCTCCGCGGTCAACTATTTGGTGCCGTTCATCAGTCTGGTGGTCAGCGCCGTCTTCCTCGGGGAGCGGTTCAGCTGGAACGTGCCGGTCGGCGGTGCGGTGATCGTGGTGAGCATCCTGCTCGGCGAGAACCAGCTGTCGCGGCTGGGGCGGCGTGCGGTCGTCACCGGTCCCGAGCCGGAGTTCACGCCGGCCGCGGTGGCCGTGGGGGCGCAGCCCTCGGGTGAGGCGGGGCGCGTTCCCTGACCGTGCGGGCGCGCCACGGTGCCGCCGGGCGGGGTGCAAGTCCCCGTGCGTGAGCGGCGGGCCGGGGCCGCGGGCCGTGGTGGAACGGATCCGGTGCGCGGCGCGCACAGCCGGGTGCGCGCCGGGATCGGCGCGTTCACGAGCCGGGGCACCTGTGGCCCCGGTGCCTCATCCAGGAAGTTTGGAGGTTGATGTCGCAGATGGCCGCCACCGGTCCCTCTACCCGACCGATCCGGATCGCCGTTCTGGCCCGCCGGCCGCTGCTCGTCACGGCGCTGCGTGCCCTGATGGCCGCGGAGGCGGAGCTGGAGGCGGTCGGGGTGGCCGATTCCCGGCCGCAGCTGCTGCGTCTGCTGGACGAGCAGGAGCCGCGGGTCGTGCTGATCGACGACTCCGATCCGGGCTGGGAGACCGGTGACATCCTGCGGGCGGTCGTCGGGCGGGCCGGCGGGGTGGCGGCGGTGGTGCTCGTCGACCAGTGCGTGGACGAGACGGCGCTGGAGCATCTGCGGGCCGGGGCGGACGGGTTCGTGCCGCTCGACGCGGCGCTGAGCGAGATCGCCACCGCGATCCGCGCGGTCTCGGACGGGTACGCGGTGCTGCCGCCGCCGCTGACGCGCCGGCTGGTGGATCTCCTGGTCCGGCGTGGGCCGGCGCAGGCGGTGGTGCCGCAGGTGTCGACGCTGACGTCGCGGGAGCGGGAGATCTTCGATCTGATCGCGGCGGGCATGTCCAACAGCGAGGTCGCCCAGGCGCTGGTGCTGAGCGAGAAGACCGTGAAGTTCCATGTGTCCAACCTGCTGCGCAAGCTCGGTGTGCGCAGTCGTGCGCAGGCCATCGTCCGTGCGTGGGACCGGGGTGTTCTGGCCGGCCCGCAGGGCGGGGGTTTCTAGGTTTCCGCGCTGTCGCCGAAACGGGTGCGGGATTTTCTGGAATATGTGTGTCACCGCTGTTGTGGCGGATCCTCGTCGTAGGCGGTCCGGGCCGGGTGCAATTCGCGGTCCGGGCCGTCTCGATGAGGTTTTCTGTTTTCAGGATCGGGTCGGCGGTAATGCGCCCGAGATGCCTGTCACAGTTTATCCGCTGCGTTCCGTGCGATCCGGTCCGGATGCAGGTCCAAAGAACGGGTACAAAACCCGGCCGCTAGTCCGAAGAAATTGACGGGGCGGCGCCGTCAGAATGTTCGTGACGGTATATCCGGTCGGAGGACTCGATGGCTCGGGTCCGCCGATTTTCGATCAATGGGGAGTCATGTCCAGATCGGTGGCGGCGGACGTCGCAGTGCGTGCGAGGCAAAGCCCGGACGATCCGGCGCTGCTGTTCGGCGGCGCGCGGGACGAGGTCGTCACGTACGCCGAACTGGTCGGGGCGGCGGAGCGGATCGGTGCCGAACTGGCCGGCCGGTATCCCGACACCCGCCGCCCGCTCGCGCTCCAGGCGTCGAAGTCGACCGTGGCGATCGCCACGGTCCTGGCCTGCATGCAGGCCGGACGGCCGCTGCTGCTGGCCTCCACGGAACTCGGCCGGGAACTCCTGGCCGAGCTGGTCGAACGCAGCGGCTGTCAGGCCGTCCTGGGGGTCGTCGAGGAGCGTCTGACGCACCGTCCGGTGGCCGGTGACGCGCAGGGCGGGACGGTGCTGCCGCAGAACACCAGCCTGCTGCTGACGACGTCCGGTTCCACCGGCATCCCCAAGCTCGTTCCGCTGGGCGCAGCCGGCGTCGACGCCTTCACCTCCTGGGCGGGCAGCGCGTTCGCGCTCGGCACCGGTACGCGGGTGCTGAACTTCGCCCCGCTCAACTTCGACCTGACCCTCCTGGACATCTGGGGGACGCTGCGGCACGGCGGCTGTGTCGTACCGGTGGACCACGACCGGTGCGTCGACACCAGGTACCTGCTGGCTCTGCTGGCGAGCACCCGGCCGCACGTCGTGCAGGCGGTGCCGATGTTCTTCCGTCTGCTGACCGAGGCGGGCAGCGCCTCCGGGTTCCCGGGCGTGCGTGAGCTGCTGCTGACGGGTGATCATGTGCCGCGGTCGGTGCGGGCCGGACTCGCCCGGCTCTTCCCGGCGGCGCGGCTGCACAACGTGTACGGCTGCACCGAGACGAACGACAGCATGATCCACACCTTCTCCGCCGCCGAGGCGGCCGACCGGGAGGTGCTGCCCCTGGGCAGTCCGCTGCCGGGCGTGCTGGTGGAAGTGGTGGCCGACGGCGCGGTGCTGCGGGGCGCCGGCAGCGGCGAGCTGCTGGTCTCGACGCCGTTCCAGAGCGCCGGGTATCTCGGTGAGGCGGGGGCGAAGGACCGGTTCGTCGTGCGCGGTGACCGCGTCTGGTACCGCACCGGTGACGTGGTCACCCGCTCGGCCGGCGGTGAACTGGCCCTGGTGGGCCGCACCGACTCGCAGGTCAAGGTGCGTGGTGTGCGGATCAACCTGGAGGAGGTCGAACGGGTCCTCCAGGGCCACGGTGGCGTCGCCGAGGCGGCCGTGGTGGCCGTGCCGCACCCCGTCTCGGGACGTGCACTGCACGCGTTCGTCCGGCGCAGCGACGACGCGGTGACCGGACTGCAGCTGCGCAGCTACTGCGCCGCCAAGGTCAACCGGGCGGCCATTCCCGCCGCCTTCCACCTGATGACCGACCCACTGCCGATCGGGCCCACCGGCAAGGTGAGCCGTCGCCTCCTCATGGAGAAGATCGAATGACCATCCAACGCGACATCACCGCGCACATCGTGGCGGAGTACCTGCCCGGCACGCCCGTCTCGGAACTGGACCCGTCCTACGACCTGCTGGAGAACGGGGTGATCAGCAGCCTCGATCTGCTGCGGCTCATCGAGTGGCTGGGTGACCGCTTCGACATCCCGTTCGCCGACCTGGAGATCTCCCCGGACGACTTCCGGTCCGTCGCCGCCGTCGAGAAGGTCGTCCGCCGTTACGCGGGCGCCGCCGCCCCCGAGTAACCCCCCGCCCCCTCGCACCTCCACTCCCCAGGAGAAAGAAAGGAAACCATGTTCATTCGCGAGAAGTCGCAGGTCACACCGGTCGAGTGGGGAAGCGGTCCGAGTCACCGCCTCCTGGTCGAAGCGGACAACATGGGCTTCGGCATCTGCCACACGGTCGTCCGCGCGGGCACGAAGTCACGGCTGCAGTACCGGCGTCACCTCGAGGCGTGCTACTGCATCTCCGGCTCGGGCCGTGTCGAGGCCGCCGACGGCAGCGTCGCGCAGGACCTGACCCCCGGTGTGCTGTACGTCCTCGACGAGCACGACGCCCACTTCCTGATCGCCTCCCCCGACCAGGACATGGAACTGGTCAGTGTCTTCAACCCGCCGCTGAAGGGCGACGAGAGCCACGCGCTCAGCGACGAAGCCTTCTCCCAGTACTGAGGATCGGACACTCCCCCGTCATGATGCGCTGGAGCGAGGAACAGCAGGAACTGCGTGAGGCGATCGGCGCCGTGGCCGCGAAGCTCGGCGCCGACCATCTCGAACGCGACCAGGCCGGCACGTTCGACCGGGACGGCTGGCAACGACTCAAGGACGTCGGCCTGTTCGGGCTGCCGTTCGACCCCCGGCACGGGGGGCTGGGCAAGGACCTGCTGACCACCGTCCACGTGCTGGAGCAGCTCGGCCACGGCTGCCAGGACTCCGGGCTGAACTTCTCGGTCTCCACCCACATGGTCAGCACCGGTGTCCCGCTCCAGCGGTTCGGTTCGTCGGCGCTCAAGGCCCGCTACCTGCCGGAGATCTGCGCCGGCACGATGATCGGCGCGCACGCCATCACCGAGCCCTCCGGCGGTTCGGACGTGATGGGGATGCAGACCACCGCCGTCCTGGACGGCGACGACTTCGTCCTCAACGGGAGCAAGTCGTTCATCAGCAACGCCTCGATCGCGGACGTGATCGTCGTCTACGCCCGTACCGGCGCGCCCGGGGATCTGGCCGGGATCACCGCGTTCCTGGTGCGCCGGGACTCGCCGGGGCTGTCGGTCGGCAACCCCATCTCGAAGATGGGGCTGCGCACCTCGCCGCTGGCCGAGGTCTTCCTGGACGACGTCCGGGTGCCCCGCGATCACGTGGTCGGCAGCAAGGGCGCCGGGTTCCTCATCTTCGACCACGTCATGAAGTGGGAGATCCTGTGCGGCTTCGGGATCAACGTCGGGGAGATGCGCCGGCGGCTGGAGCGGTGCGTGGAGTACGCCCGTACCCGTACCCAGTTCGGCTCGGTCATCGGCGCGAACCAGTCGGTCGCCAACATGATCGTCGAGATGCGGATCGACCTGGAGACCTCGCAGAAGTGGATCTACGACACCGCAGAGAAGGTGCAGTCCAAGGCCGACGCCGCCAGTGACGTCGCGATGACCAAGCTGGTGGTGAGCGAGGCGAACGTGCGCTCCGCGCTGAACGCGATCCAGGTCTTCGGCGGTTACGGCTACGTCAGCGAGTACGGAGTCGAGAAGGACCTGCGGGACGCCGTGGGCGGGCGGATCTACTCCGGCACCTCGGAGATCCAGCGCCAGCGCCTGGCCACCCTCATGGGCCTGAACCGCCCGCTCAGGCCCGCACAGGCCTGAGGACCCGGAAGGAATCCCGAGAGACATGGCAGAGAACACCGGTGCCGCCGCCGCGGCCGGCACCGCCACCGAGACGGCCACGCTGGCCGCGACCGAGTTCCTGGACCACCGCTCGCCCACCGTCCGCGCGTTCGTCGACAAGGCCCTCGCCCGCGCGAAGGAGAGCGAGAGCGACACCCAGAAGGCGATAGCCCTCTACTACGCCGTCCGGGACGGCATCACCTACGAGGTGTACGGCGCCGACCTGACCCGGCACGGACTGAGCGCGACCGGCGTGCTGGAGAAGGGCTTCGGGTTCTGCGTCCACAAGTCCATCCTCTACGCGGCCGCGCTGCGTGCCGTGGGCATCCCGAGCCGGGTCTACTACGGCGACGTACGCAACCACCTCGCCTCGCCGCGGCTGCGGGAGCTGGTCGGCGGGGACGTCTTCCGCTTCCACAGCCTGACCGTGGTCAACCTCGACGACCGGTGGGTGAAGGCGACCCCGGTCTTCAACAAGCTGCTCTGCCGGCTCTACAAGATCAAGCCGCTGGACTTCGACGGCCGCACCGACAGCCTGTACCACCCGTTCGACGAGGACGGCCGCCGGCACATGGAGTTCATCCACGAGCACGGCTCCTTCGACGACGTTCCCTACGACCTGGTGGTCGGCGGGATCCAGCAGGCGCACCCGCAGCTGTTCGCGAGCGCGCACACCACCGTCTCCGGATCGCTGGCCGACGAGGCCGCGACCGCGACGGTCTGAGACGGCGTCCGGTGCGGCCCCACCCGGTCTCCCCCGCCGGGCGGCCGCACCGGACCGCCCCACCGCACCCGCAGGCACCCGCACGCACGCACCACGCACCCCCACAGGAACGGAGATCGCTGTGTCGGCAGCGGCAGGAATCGTCGACGACCTCACCGGATACGCCGAGTACGCCGGCTGGTCGCACACGCTGCACCGCAGCCGTCCCGGAGGACACCTGGTGCTGCCGGGCGCCTACCTGAAGTGGTACGACATCCGCGGCGCGGAGCAGGACGCGACGCCCGCGGTGAGCGACCGGGCCCGGGTGTTCCTGCGGGCCGAGGAGGCGGCCGGACGGCTCGCGTTCCGCAAGGAGTTCGGCTACGTGCTGCTGCACCGCTGCGGCGACAACTTCTTCATGCAGGTCTGCGTGTGGCGGGACCGCAACGAGCTGGTCCAGGCGATCTACGCCGACACCGGCGGCGGCTTCCGGCCCTACGAGCAGGAGCCCGGCCTGCAGCTCGCCGCCCAGGACGTCGTCGAACTGGATGTGACCGGGCACGAGCGGCGTGCCTGGTCGCTCTACCTGCGATCGGCGCGCGACACCGCCGCGAAGCGGGCCTACCTCGACGACTTCGACACCGAGCGCCCGGTGGGCTGACGACTGCGAAAGGCAGGAAGCGCCGTGTTGCTTCACCCGGTCACCGACCACGCGTTCCACCCCCGCCTCACCGGTGAGATCCGCTCCGACCGTCCGCTGATCGTCGCGGCCGTGGAAGAGGAGGCGGCCCGCCTGGACGACCGGTTCCCCCTCCTGGTCACCGGGATAGGAAAGGTCAACGCGGCGGCGGCCCTCGCACTCACCCTGTGCCGGGGCGAGCGTCCCCGCGAGATCGTCAACCTGGGCACGGCCGGGGCGCTGAAGGAGGGCCTGGCGGGCGTCCACGAGATCTCCCGGGTCGTCCAGCACGACCTCGACACGGCCCTCCTGCACAGGATCAGCGGCCGCGTCCACGGTGCTCCCCTCACCGTGGACGCGGGCCGCGGCCCCACCCTGGCGACCGGGGACACCTTCGTCACGGACTCCGCCGTCCGCGACCGGCTCGCCCTCGAGGCCGACCTCGTCGACATGGAGGGCTACGCCGTCGCGACCGTGGCACAGCACCTCGGCATCCCCGTACGCCTCGTCAAGTTCGTCAGCGACAGCGCCGACGACGACGCGCACACCACCTGGCCCGAGGCCCTCGACCACGCCGCCGGGATCCTGGCCGGCTGGGTCGGGGAGCACATCGCCTCGCCCCGCACGCCCCGCCGTCTGCCCCGCCGCACCCGCACGTCCGTCACCTTCACCGTCCACCCGCTGTCAGCGCCCCACGCCGCATAGGGCTGCACCGCCGACAGCCCCTCGCACCCAAGGGAGCGCTGTGTCTCACCGCCTGTTCACTTCGGAGTCCGTGACAGAGGGACACCCCGACAAGATCGCCGACCAGATCAGCGACACCATTCTCGACGCCCTGCTGCGCCAGGACCCCACCTCACGCGTGGCGGTGGAGACACTGATCACCACCGGGCTGGTGCACGTGGCCGGCGAGGTCGCGACCACGGCCTACGTGCCCATCGCCCAGCTCGTCCGGGACAAGATCCTGGAGATCGGCTACGACTCCTCCGTCAAGGGCTTCGACGGCCTGTCGTGCGGGGTGTCCACGTCGATCGGTACGCAGTCCCCCGACATCGCCCAGGGCGTCGACTCCGCGTACGAGAAGCGCGCCGGGGACGGGGACAGCGACGACCTGGACCAGCAGGGCGCCGGCGACCAGGGCCTGATGTTCGGCTACGCGACGGACGAGACGCCGGAGCTGATGCCGCTGCCGATCCACCTGGCGCACCGGCTGTCGCACCGGCTGTCGCAGGTCCGCAAGAACGGGACCGTTCCCTACCTGCGCCCCGACGGCAAGACGCAGGTCACCATCGAGTACGACGGCGACCGGGCGGTCCGGCTGGACACCGTCGTGGTGTCCTCGCAGCACTCCGCGGACATCGACCTGGACTCCCTTCTCGCCCCGGACATCCGCGAGTTCGTGGTGGAGCCGGAGGTGCGGGCGCTGGCGGACAACGGCATCAAGCTGGACACCGAGGGCTACCGCCTGCTGGTCAACCCGACCGGCCGCTTCGAGATCGGCGGCCCGATGGGCGACGCCGGCCTGACCGGCCGCAAGATCATCATCGACACGTACGGCGGCATGGCCCGCCACGGCGGCGGCGCCTTCTCCGGCAAGGACCCCTCCAAGGTCGACCGCTCCGCCGCGTACGCGATGCGCTGGGTCGCCAAGAACGTCGTCGCCGCGGGTCTCGCCTCGCGCTGCGAGGTCCAGGTCGCCTACGCCATCGGCAAGGCGCGGCCGGTCGGCCTGTTCGTGGAGACCTTCGGCACCCACACGGTCGACGTCGACCGGATCGAGAAGGCCATCGACGAGGTCTTCGACCTGCGCCCGGCCGCGATCATCCGCGATCTCGACCTGCTGCGCCCGATCTACGCGCAGACCGCCGCGTACGGCCACTTCGGCCGCGAGGGCGACGCCTTCACGTGGGAGCGCACCGACCGCGTCAACGCCCTGCGCACGGCCGTCGGGCTCTAGGCCGCACATCGTCCTGTCAGGGTCAGGGAGGGCGTCCGGCCGCGCCCTCCCGCACACACCAAGGGCCCGGCATCCGCGGGGATGCCGGGCCCTTGGTGTGTGTTCCCGCGGGGCGCCACCGGGCGGCCGGGGCCGCCGGGCAGCGGCTCAGCCGTGGGGCGCGTACGCGTGCAGCCGCTTGGTCCACTCCGGTGCGAGCAGTGCCCGCGCGCTCTCGCGCGGGACGCTGAAGTGCACGTCGCGGCTGTCGTCGTCGGCCGGTGTGGGGGTGACCAGGAGTGTCCAGGGGACGGGGCTGGAGGGGAACTCGAACCAGAACGGCCGTCCCGCGCCGAAGTCGATCTCGTAGACGGGCAGCCGGCTGACGTTGTTGATTGCGACGGTTCCCCCGAAGGCGTCCAGGGCCATGCGGCTGAGGACCAGGTGGGTGCGGCGGGCGTCGCGCTGGGCCTGCAGGAAGGCGACCTCGTCGCGGACCCGGCCGGCGGTGACGCCGTCGACGGCCCGGCGGACGGTCGCGACGGTGTCGGCGAGGGAGGCGGCGCGCAGTTCCGCGGCCGGCAGCTGCGGGGTGACGTTGGTGACGGCGTTGCCCCAGTATCCGTCGGGCAGGGCCGCGCGCAGGGCGGAGCGCAGGCCGACGACCATGCCGAGGCGCTCCACGCTGTCGTCGGGGCGCGCCCGCAGCTCGGCGAGGACCTTCCACAGGTGGGCGCTGAGGGCGTCGCCGCTGGAGACCCGCAGGCCGCTGCCGGCGAGCGAGGCGCGGGCGTGCTCCTTCAGTGCCCGTATCTCGTCGGCGGCGAAGCGCAGGGTGACGGTGCGCACGCGCCGCGCACCGGCGTTGACCCGGAGGATGAAGCGGGCCTTCTGCGGTCCGGACACCAGGGCGTACTGGGTGCTGTGTCGTGCGGCGTCCGGGGCGGCGCCCTCGGCGACGCCGTCCAGGAGGGTGCGGGCGTACGGCGCCGCGCGGTGCTCCTCGCCGTGGTGGACGCGCGACCAGTGCCGCAGGAAGTCGAGGTACCCCGCGCCGTCGACGATGCTGTGGTTGATCGCGATGCCGAGGACCGAACCGCCGCCGCGCATCTGGGTGACGCGCACGGTCAGCAGCGGGGTGTCGTGCCCGACGATCCGGAAGGCGCTGGCCTTGTGGAGGTAGGAGCCGATGTCGTCCTTGGCCGAGCGGCCGAGTCCGTACGCGGGCATGGGCCGGTCGCTGTGGCTCTCGGTGAACGGGACGCCCGCGTCGCTGCAGACGACGCTGAGCCCGCGGTCGTCGTCGCGGACCAGCCGTCCGGTCAGCAGCGGGTAGTGCGCCAGCGTCGCGGTGAGCGAGGCGCGCAGCGCCGCGGCGTCCAGTGTCCGGCGGTAGTAGAAGGTGCGCGGGGTCGCGAACGTGCCGGTCATGAGGTCGTAGACACTCAGGCGCACGCGTTCCCCGGTCGCTTCGCCGGCGCGGACGGTGACGGTGTGGTGCCGTGTCCGGGACGCGGCTGAAGAGTTGTTCACTGTGCCTCACTGGAATCGGCCTGCGGGCGCGCCTGTTGACCTGGCACTCCAGCGTTCCGCGGAGCGGGCGAGGAAATCCCTAGTCCTCGCCCGCGGGCCGTCGCCGGGGGGTGCGCGGTGTCCAACGGCCGTGCGCGGGGCCGGTTTTGGTGGATCCCTAGACTTGTCCGGCAGCGCTGGGCACGCCGGTGCGCGGTGTGTTGGGCTGGGCTTCCCGGCCGACAGATCCCGGTCCGGGGACCCCGCTCGCACTTCCTGCCGTCGCGGCCACGGCTCCGTCCCCGCCGGCAGCCACAGGGAGGCCACCAGCCGATGGGCAACGACAAGACAGAGATCCTCGACCTGGTACGCGAGTACCACCGCAGCAACGCGTCCTCGGGATTCGTGCCCGGTATCACGTCCGTCATGGCCTCCGGTGCCGTCCTCGACGAGGAGGACCGCGTCGCGATGGTCGAGGCGGCCCTGGACATGCGGATCGCCGCCGGACCGAGCTCGCGCAAGCTGGAACGCGCGCTGGCCAAGTACTTCGGCCTGCGCAAGGCGCATCTGACGAACTCCGGTTCGTCGGCGAACCTGCTGGCGCTCAGCTCGCTCACCTCGCCCCAGCTGGAGGACAGCCGTCTGGTGCCGGGCGACGAGGTGGTCACCGTGGCCGCCGGGTTCCCGACGACCGTCAACCCGATCCTCCAGAACGGTCTGGTGCCGGTCTTCACCGACATCGAGATCGGCACCTACAACCCGACGCCGGAGCGCATCGAGCAGGCGATCGGGCCGCGCACGCGGGCGATCATGGTGGCGCACGCGCTCGGCAACCCGTACGCCGTCGAGGAGATCGCGCAGATCGCCGACGACCACGGCCTGTTCCTCATCGAGGACAACTGCGACGCGCTGGGCAGCACCTACAAGGGCCGTCTCACCGGCACGTTCGGGGATCTGGCGACCGAGAGCTTCTACCCGGCGCACCACATCACGATGGGCGAGGGCGGGGTGGTCCTGACGGACAACCTGGCGCTGGCCCGCATCGTGGAGTCCATGCGCGACTGGGGTCGCGACTGCTGGTGCGAGCCGGCCGAGGACAACCGGTGCTTCAAGCGGTTCGAGCATCAGATGGGGACGCTGCCGGCCGGCTACGACCACAAGTACATCTTCTCGCACGTGGGCTACAACCTGAAGTCGACCGATGTGCAGGCGGCCCTCGGGCTGCAGCAGCTGACGCACATCGACGAGTTCGGCAAGGCCAGGCGCCGCAACTGGGCGCGGCTGCGGGAGGGCCTGGACGGTCTTCCGCACCTGATCCTGCCGGAGGCGACGCCGGGCAGCGACCCGAGCTGGTTCGGTTTCGCCATCACCGTCGTGCCCGGGGCCCCGTTCGCGCCGGGGGCGCTCATCGACCACCTGGAGTACAGCAAGGTGGCCACCCGGCGCTTCTTCGCTGGCAACCTCACCCGCCACCCGGCGTACGAGGGGCGGGAGTTCAGGGTCAGCGGTCCGCTGACCAACAGTGACATCACCACCGAGAGCACGTTCTGGATCGGTGTCTTCCCCGGCCTGACGGACGAGATGATCGACTACAGCATCTCGACGGTGAGCGAGTTCGTCACGCTGCCCCACTGATGCCGGCCGGCCGGCCCGTGCGGTGCCGGCGGTGCCGCGCCGCCCAGCCCTGAAGGGTGTCGGCGGCGCGGGGGGCACCGCCGGCGTCGCGGACCGCGGCGCGCATCCGCCGCAGGGCGGCGGGGGTGCGCGGGTCGGCCAGCAGCCCGTTCACGGTGTGGGCGAGGAGGTCGGCGTCGAGGCCGGTCCGTGACAGGGTGCGGCCGACCCCGCACTGCTCCAGCCGCTCGGCGCTGAGACCGAGTTCGTGGGCGCGCGGGATGGCCACCACGGGCGTGGCGAAGTACAGGGCCTCCATGAGGCTGCCCATGCCGGCGTGGCAGACCAGGACGTCCGCGTGCGGCAGCACGGCCGGGTGCGGCAGCCACTCGTGGACCTCGACGTGCGGGGGCAGCGGCCCCAGCTGTGCGCGGTCGGCGCCGTGGCCGAGCGTCATCACGACGTGCCAGGAGGCCGGGTCGAAGGCCTGGGCGCAGGTGCGGAAGAAGTCGCCGCGGTCGCCCGACTCGGTGCCCAGGGACACCAGCGCGGTGCGCCGGCCGTCCGCCGGCGGCGACCAGAGGCCGGCCGGGGCCTCGGTGACCATGGGGCCCACGAACGCGAAGCGGTCGTCGAAGGTGTCGCCCTCGATCTGGAAGTCGCGCGGCAGGAAGACGAGGTTGTGCTCGTCCCACTCGGTGCCGTAGCGGCTCATCTCGTCCAGGCCGATGCCGTGTTCGCCCATGAACCCGATGAGGACGCCGGCGCCCTTGGCCATCACCGGGTCGGCCCGGTCCCACATCTGGGCGCGCAGGGAGAAGGTCTCGTTCGCCGCGTGGCTGGGGAACATCTGCACCGGCAGGGCGTCGAGGAGCCGGGCGGCGACCCGTCCGGCGGCCACGTTCTCGAAGTCGTAGAGGACGGCGTCCGGGGGGTCCTGGGCGAGCGCGGTCAGGGCGGCGGGGAACACGGTCTCGATGGTGTCCACCAGCAACGCGTAACCCTCCGCGGCCAGTTGGCCGGGGGCCGGGTCGGCGGCGCGATAGAACTCGCCGCGCGCGGAGGTGTAGGTGACGGCGCGGGCGCCCGCCTCCTCGACCAGGCCGGCGTACCGCTCGTCCACGACGTAGGTCACCCGGTGGCCGCCGGCGATGAGCTCGCGGGCGACGCCGAGGCTCGGAGCGACGTGCCCGAAGTCCGCGAAGGGCAGGACGGCGCAGTGGAGCGGGCGGGGGTCGGTGCGGTGCGGCATCGGCTGTTCCTTCGGTACGGCGGCGGCCTGGGACGGTGCGCCCGCGGCCGCCGGGGAGGGAGGCGGGCCCGTCTCCGGGGAACCGGTCACGTGCCGCGCAGCGCCGCGTAGTGCGCGAGGCAGTCCTCGTAGCGCGGCAGCAGGCCGGTCCGGCGGGCGGTGGCGACGGACACGGCCCGGGAGTCCTTGGCCGACATCAGCGGGGTCTCCGACAGCTGCCACGGTAAGTCCAGCTCGGCGTCGAGGGGGTCGATGTCGACCTGGGTGCCGGGGACGAACTCGGTGGAGCACAGGTAGGAGACGCAGGTGTCGTCGGTGAGGGCGAGGAAGCCGTGCACGAGCCCTTCGGAGACGAAGACGCTGTCGCCGGACTCGGCGCTCATCCAGTTCGCCTCGTGCGCGCCGAAGGTGGGCGAGCCGAGGCGCACGTCCACGACGATGTCGAGGATCGCGCCGCGTACGACGCACACGACCTTCGCCTGGCCGGGTGGCAGCAGGGTGCCGTGGAGCCCGCGCAGGGTGCTCCTGCGGGAGACCGAGTAGTTCACCTGCACCAGGGGCACGGGTCTGCCGATCTCCTCGGCCAGCCTGTCGTGGCGGAACGACTCGTAGAAGTTCCCGCGCACATCGCCGATCTTGTGCGGTGTGATGTGGAAAGCGTCCGGCACAGCCATCTCTCGAACCTTCATGGTGGCAGCACCATAGGGCGGGCCGGTAGAGGACCGTTGAAGCGCCGCCCAGGGCACGGTCGAGTCGAACGGTCCTGGAGGGGTCCTCGATCGCCGGGTGCGACAGTGACCGCACAAAACCGACGTCCGCCGCCGTGGCGCACCGGGACGACGTACGGGTGCGGGGCGACCCGGCCCAAAAGGGGGAGCGGCATGACGCTGGTCGGTAGACAGGGAGTGCCCGAAGCGCCGGACGGATCGTCCGGCCGGGTGGTCGTCCTCGGCGCGACCGGCTTCGTCGGCCGGCACGCGGGCGCGGCCCTGGAGGCAGCCGGTCACGAGGTCCTCGCCGTCGCGCGGCAGGCCGCGAAGACACCGGCCTCGTGGCAGTTCTGCCCGATGGACCTGGTCAAGGACGGGCCGGCCGCGCTGACGAGGCTGATCGACGCGGAGCGTCCGGTGGCCGTCGTCAACGCGGCCGGCGTGGCCTGGTCGTCGTCGGTGGGCGTCATGCGGCAGGGCAACCAACTGCTCGTGGAGCAGCTGCTGGCGGCGCTGGACGCCGCCTCGTGGCAGCCGCGGCTGGTGCACCTGGGCTCGGTGCACGAGTACACGCCGCAGCCCGCGGGCGTCCTGCTCGCCGAGGACTCCCCCACCCGCCCGGCGACGGACTACGGGCAGTCGAAACTGCTCGGCAGCCAGGCCGTCCTGCGCTCCGCCCGGGAGGGCCGGACGAACGCGGTGGTGCTGCGGCTGTCGAACGTCATCGGCGCCGGGATCCCGCCCGGCAGCCTGCTGGGCCGGGTGGCGCAGCAGCTGCTCGCCCGGCCGGCGCCGGACGGCCCCGTCACGGTGCAGCTGTCCCCGCTGCGCAGCAGCCGGGACTTCGTCGACGCGAAGGACGCGTCCGAGGCGGTCGTGGCCGCGACGCGGACGCCGCGGGCGCGGGGCCGGGTGGTGAACATCGGCAGCGGTACCTCGCTGCATGTGCGCACCGTGGTCAACCGGCTGATCGCGGCGAGCGGGCGGGCGGTGCGGCTGGTCGAGGACACCGGCGGTACGGTGCGGCCCGCCGCGGACGCGGACTGGATGTGCGTGGACGTCACCGCGGCGCGCGAGCTGCTGGGGTGGTCGCCCCGCCGCGGGCCCGAGGAGGCCGTACGGGACCTGTGGAAGGCGGCGGAGCGCTCCGTCTGAGCGGGCGTGGGCGCGCTGCCGGGCCGCGTACGGACGCGTGGGCGTGCGCGCGCTGCCGGGCCTCGTGCCGGCCGGCGGTGTGCGGACGCGCGGACGTGGGCGCGTGGGCGCGTGGGCGTGGGCGCGTGGGCGTGGGCGCGTGGGCGTGGGGGCGTGGGCGCGTGGGCGCGTGGGCGCGAACGGCAAGGGGCGCGGGCACGGACGCACGGGCATACGGGCACACGGGCACGGACGGCATGGGACACGGGCACAGGGGCACTGACGTACGGGCACACGGGCGCGGGCACAGAGGCGTGGGCACGGCGGAAACCGGTGGCCCGGCCGGCGGACAGCGGGTGTACGGGGCCCGTCCGGCGGCTCCCTGTTCAGCCCGGCAGCAGGCTGAGGTCGGCGGTGGTGACCCGGTCCATGAGGACGTGCTGGCGGATCTGCTGCAGCCCGGCGGAGGGTTCCAGGCCCAGTTCGTCACGGAGCAGCCGGCGCAGCCGCTGGTAGACCTGGAGGGCCTCGCTGCTGCGGCCGCAGCGCTGGAGCGCGATGATGAGACCGCCCTGGAACCACTCGTGGAGCGGGTAGGTGCTGGCCAGTTCCTTGAGTTCCGCGACGAGTTCGCGGTGCTGGCCGAGTCCGAGCCCCGCGGTGATGCGCAGCTCCAGGGCGTGCATGTGGAGCTCCTCCAGACGCAGCGCGTACGCCTGGAGGCAGGGGCCCTGGCCGATGTCGGCGAACGGCTGGCCGGACCACCAGGCCAGTGCGGCCTGGAGGCGTTCGGTGGCGGTGTGGGCGTCACCGGCCTCGATCGCGGACCGTGCCTGGACGGTGAGCCGTTCGAACTCCTCGGCGTCGTAGTCGCCGGGGGCCACCCGCAGGATGTAGCCGGTGGCCCGGGTGACGAGCGGTCCCGTTCCGGCGGCCGTCTCGCTGTCGCTCTGCAGGAGTTTGCGCAGCTGGTAGACGTAGGTCTGGACGGTGGCGGTGGCGCTGCGCGGCGGGGTGCGCTCCCACAGTTCGCCGGCGATTGCGGAGATCGACACCAGGGTGTTGCGGCGTGCCAGCAGCAGGGCCAGCATCTGGCGGACCTTCGGGGCGGTGGGTGTCACGGGCCGTCCGTCCCGGGTCACCTCGAGCAGTCCCAGGGTGCGGAAGGTCAGCATGCGGGGGTCCCGGTCGCGGGCCCGTCGGCCTCGGTGGCGGCGGGCTCCCACCAGTCGCGGTTGTCGCGGTACCAGGCGACGGTCTCGGCGAGGCCCTCCGTGAAGTCCTTCTGCGGCTTGTAGCCCAGCTCGGTGTGGGCCTTGCTCCAGTCGACCGAGTAGCGGCGGTCGTGGCCCTTGCGGTCGGTGACGTACTCGACCTGGTCCCAGGACGCGCCGCACGCCTCCAGGAGGCGTTCGGTGAGCCGGCGGTTGTCGAGCTCGGTGCCGCCGCCGATGTTGTAGATCTCGCCGGCCCGTCCCCGGGTGCGGACCAGTTCGATGCCGCGGACGTGGTCGTCGATGTGCAGCCAGTCGCGCACGTTCATCCCGTCGCCGTACAGCGGGACCTTCCTGCCCTGCAGGAGGAGGCTGACGAAGAGCGGGATGATCTTCTCGGGGTACTGGTGGTGGCCGTAGTTGTTGGAGCAGCGGGTCACCCGCACGTCCAGGTCGTGGGAGCGGTGGTAGACCAGGGCGAGCAGGTCGCTGGCCGCCTTGGAGGCGGCGTAGGGCGAGTTGGGGTTCACGGACTGCTCCTCGGAGCAGGAGCCGGCCGGGATGGAGCCGTAGACCTCGTCGGTGGAGACGTGCACGAAGGTCCCGATGCCGTGCTGCAGTGCGGCGTCCAGGAGCACCTGGGTGCCCATGACGTTGGTGCGGACGAACTCGGCGGAGCTGGACAGTGACCGGTCGACGTGCGACTCGGCCGCGAAGTGCACGACCTGGTCGTGCTCGGCCATGAGGGGGCCGACGACCGCCGGGTCGCAGATGTCGCCGACGACCAGCCGGAACCGGTCGGAGTCCAGGACTTCGTCGAGGCTGGCCCGCTTGGCCGCGTAGGTGAAGGCGTCCAGGACGGTCACCGAGACGTCGTCGGGGCCGAGGGGGCCGAGGAGGGTGCGGACGTAGTGGGAACCGATGAAGCCGGCACCGCCGGTCACCAGGATGCGTGTCTGACTCATCGGGATTGCGGCGCCAGGTACCCCGGTCGGGGTCGCGGTCGACGCCGTCCTCCTTCCTCGTGTGTGCGGTGTGGTGCGCGAATCCGGCCGGTGGGCCGGTCTGTTCGGGGCAGCGTGCCCGGGGCGGTGCGTTCGGGCGGGGCGAGCGCGGCGTGCGTTCGGGGCGTGCGTTCGGGGCGTGCGTTCGGGGCGTGCGTTCGGGGCGGTGTCAGCGGCCGGCGACCAGTTGTTCCAGTTGGCCGACCAGGGCGCGCGGGCTGGGCAGGGCCGCGGACTCGTCCCGCAGCCGTCCCGCGGCGGCCGCGAACGACGGTTCCTCCACGAGCATGCGGGTGTGCACGAGGACCTGGCCGGCGTCGACGTCGCTGTGGTGGACGAAGATCCCGGCGCCGGCCTTCTCCACCGCGCGCCCGCGCAGTTCCTGGTCGGCGACGTTGGTCGACAGGGCGAGCTGCGGGACGCCGTTGACGAGGGCGGTGGCGAAGGTGCCCCAGCCGCCGTGGTGGATGACGGCGGAGCAGGTGGGCAGCAGCGTGTTCAGGGCGATCCCGCTGACGGCGCGCACGTTGGGGGGCAGGTCCCCGAGCTGTTCGGCCTGTTCGGGCATGAGCGCGGCGACCACGTCAACGTCGAGTGCGCCCAGGGACCTGAGGATGTCGTAGAGGGGGACGTAGTCACCGCCGTAGGCCTCGCTGTTGGTGCGGCCGAGCGTGAGGCACACCCGGGGCGACTTGGGCCGCTCGCGCAGCCAGTCCCACTGCACGGCGGGGCCGTTGTAGGGGATGTAGCGCATGGGCAGCCGGTGCAGGTCGCTCGGCGGCCGCAGGCTCGGGGGCAGGGTGTCGATCGTGAACTGGCCGTTGAGGAGTTCCTCGTCGCAGGACACGCCGTAGGCGCGGCCCCGTTCGTCGATCCACTCGGCGAGCGGGTCGGTGCGCTCGGCCTCGGGGACGTCGCGGGCGAGGTCGACGAAGGTGCGCCTGGCCTGCCCGTACACGTCGGCGCACCACAGCAGGCGGGCATGGGCCGCGCCGCTGGCGCGTGCGGCGACCGCGCCGGCGTAGGCGATGGGGTCGCGGATGACGAGGTCGGGCCGCCAGTCGCGGGCGAGGGCCACCATGTCGTCCATGACGGGGTCGTTGTAGCGGGCGAAGCCCCAGGGCACGCTGATCTCGTAGCGTTCGCGCAGGGTGGCCCAGTCGACCTGGCCGGGGCCGAGGTGGCTCCAGTTGGCGACGTCGGCGTCCTGGGACTCGCGGGCGAGTGCCATGTCCGCGTGCAGCAGGGTGTGGTCGTCGGTGCCCACGGGGGCGGCCACCAGGCCGGCCCCGGTGATGGCGGGGGTCAGCGACGGAGAGTTGGCCATCAGCACATCGTGCCCGGCCGTGACGAAGGCCCAGGCCAGCGGCACCATGGTGTTCAGGTGCGACTTCTCCGACAGGCCGGCGAACAGAACGCGCATGGCATCCTCTCGTTCGTAGAAGGTCTGCGGCCGGGCCGCGGGACATCGAGGAGCGCCCGGCGGAAGGTGCGCCGGGCGCTGTCGCCCGGACCGGCTGCCGGAGCCGCTCAGTCCTCCTGGAGGGTGATGGCACCCAGCGGGCAGGATTCGTGCGCTTCTCGGATCGCCTCGTGGTGGTCGCTTCCCGGCCGTTCGATCAGGAGCAGGGCGCGTCCGTCGGTCTCGTCCTGGTCGAAGACCTCGGGTGCGATCAGTACGCACTGACCCGCTCCCATGCACTTGTCGGGGTCGATCGCGATGTCCATGCCGGCCTTCCGCGTCGGGCGGTACGGGGGTGGCGCCCCGCTGCCCGGGGCGGTGCCCATCTTGGGCCGCGGGCGGGCCCGTTGCGGCCGTGGGCCGTCACTGTCTGGGATTTCCTCCAGAGATTGCGCCCGCCGCCGTGCCCTCGCGCGGGGGCCGGGCGGGCGGTACTCGGTGAATCCCTAGACTGCGCGGCCGTTCCTGGCCCCGGTCCGGCGCCGCGTGCTGGAGTGACGCGAGAGCCGGGCCCGTCGGGGCGCCGGTCGAATTCGGCGCGTCGCGGGCCGCGATCGCGACCGGGCCGCACGAGAGGGGGAACCACTGGTGGCGGAGGAAGGCACCTCGGACGTCGGTGTGACGCGGGAAGTGGCGGATCCGGCGCACGGCGCGGCGCCGGGACCCGGCATCGGCAGGGCTCCCTCGGTGGAGCCGGACGGCGGGACGACGCTGCTGGCCTGGCTGGCGCGGATGCGTGCGCAGAGCCCGGTCTGGCGGGACGAGGCAGGCCATGTGCACCTGTTCCGGTACGAGGACGTCCAGCGTGTCCTCGCCGACCCGGCGACCTTCTCGTCCGACACCGTGGGCCGTCTGTCGGGCGGTGAACGCCAGGCCCCGCGCGGCACCCTCCTGCTGCTGGACCCGCCGCTGCACGGCAAGATGCGCCGTCTGGTCAGCCGCGCCTTCACCCCGGGGCTGATCTCCGGCCTCGAACCGTGGATCACCGACCTGACCGCCGAGCTGCTGGCCGCGGCCGGCTCGGACCGCTTCGACCTGGTGGACGTGCTCGCCAACCCGCTGCCGGTGACGGTGATCGCGCGGATGCTCGGCGTGCCGACGGCCGACCGGGACCTGTTCCAGGGGTGGGCGGACCAGCTGCTGTCGACGGATCCGGAGGATCCCGCGAGCGTGCGGCGGATGGAGGAGACCGGCGCCACGATCTCGGCGTACCTGCAGGGCTTCATCGACGAGCGGCGCCGGGAGCGGCAGGACGACCTGCTGGGCACCCTGGTGCACGCGGAGCTCGACGGCGAGCGCCTCGACGACGAGGACATCGCGAGTTTCGCGACCCTGCTGCTGCTCGCGGGGCATGTCACCACCTCGGTGTTGCTGGGCAACACGCTGATGTGCCTGGACGGGGAGCCGGAACTGTTCGAACGGGTCCGTGAGGACCGGTCACTGGTGCCGGCCGTGATCGAGGAGACCCTGCGGCTGCGTCCGCCGTTCACGCGGATCGAGCGGGTCACCACGGCCGTGACCGAGTTCCACGGGACGAGCCTCGCCCCCAACACCCTGGTGCACCTGTGGCTGTTGTCGGCCAACCTGGACGAGGAGGTCTTCGAGGACGCGGCCGCCTTCCGCCCGGAGCGCTCCAACTCCCGCCAGGCCGCATTCGGTCACGGCATCCACTACTGCATCGGGGCGCCGCTGGCCCGGCTGGAGGGGCGGGTCGCCCTGAACGCGCTCCTGGACCGGTTCGCCCGGATCGAGGTCGACCCCGACGCGCGGCTGACCTATCACGGCACCAACGTCTTCGGCGCCCGGCACCTGCCGCTGGCCGTCAAGCGTGCCTGACACCCCACCAGCTCTCGCCCCACGACACCCGACGGCGTAGCCGGCACACCAACGGAGTGACCATGAAGACACGGCCCGACGCACCCGTCATCCCGGCGGACCGGGGTAAATGCCCGTTCGATCCGCCGGCGGCGTACGCCCGCCTGCGCGCGGAGAACCCGATCAGCCCCATCACCTTCCAGGTGGCCCCGGCGGACACCTCGGGCTGGCTGGTCACCCGGCACGACCTGGTGCGGCAGATCCTGGCCGACAACCGCTTCAGCCACCGCAACGAGCTGCTGGCCCACGTGGTCGCGCCGCCGTTCCCGATGGACGAGTACAACCCCCAGCCCTCCCCGCCCGGTTCGTTCGCGAAGACGGACGCGCCCGAGCACTCCAAGTACCGCCGTCTGCTGGCCGGGCACTTCACGGTCCGCCGGATCCAGCAGTTCGAGCCGGAGCTGACCCGCATCATCGGCGAGACCCTCGACGAGATGGCGGCGCAGGGCTCGCAGGCCGACCTGCTGACGTCGTTCGCCGAGGTGGTGAGCGTGCGCACGGTGCAGTCCCTGATGGGGGCCTCCGCCGAGCTGATGGCGGTCATCTCGAAGCACTTCTCGGCGATGATGACGCTGACGTACACGCTGGAGGAGTTCATCCACCACGTCGAGTCCATGGACGCGGCGCTGCGGCCCATGGTCCGCGAGCGGATGGAGGAGCGGGGCGACGACTTCTTCGGACAGCTGGCCTCCACCGGGGAGCTGACCGAGGAGGAGATGGTCAACCTCGCGGTCCTCACCCTGGGCGGCTCCCTCGACACGACGCCCAACATGCTGGCCCTGAGCACGTTCGCGCTGCTGGAGCAGCCGGAGCAGCTGGCCCTGCTGCGCAGCCGTCCGGAGCTGTACGAGGCCGGTGCCGTCGACGAGTTGATGCGGTACCTGACCATCTCGCAGATGGGGTCCAGCCGTTGCGCGCTGGAGGACGTCGAGCTCGAGGGCGTCACCATCAAGGCCGGGCAGACCGTCGTCCTCTCGCTGCCCGCCGCCAACCGCGACCCCTCGGTCTTCACCGACCCCGACGCCCTCGACGTCACGCGTATCCCGCGCAAGCATCTGGCGCTCGGGTTCGGGGCGCACCAGTGCCTGGGCCAGCACCTGGCCCGCGCCACCCTCAGGATCGGTCTGCGCACGCTGTTCGAGCGCTTCCCGAAGCTGCGGCTGGCCACGCCCGCGGACGAAGTACCGCTGCGCGACCGTGCCGTGCACTACGGGGTCGACAGCCTGCTCGTCGCCTGGGACTGATCGGCCCGCGAGGAGGACCGCCGTGACAGCGAACACGACCAACCCGACGGACACGCCCGACCCGACCGGCACGCCCGGCACGGAGAAGACGGCGAGGACGAGCACCACGAGCACGATGGGCACGACCAGCACGACCAGCACGACGGACACGACGAGTACGACGGGCAGGACGGGCAGGACGCGTGTCGTGGGGAAGAGAGGCAGGGCGAAGGGCGGGAAGGGCAGGACGCCCGGGCCGGTCTTCCGTCACGCCGTGGAGAGCCGGGAGGAGCGGTCGTTCCTGGTCCGCACCGGCGCCGCCGGCGACGCCGGCGACGCCCGGGTCCGGCTGAGCGGTTACGACCTGCTGACCGGCCCCTGGTACACACCGCTGACGTTCTTCTACCGCGAGACGCTGGACGGCGCGGAGCTGCGCGCGTCCCTGGCGCGCACGCTGCGCCGCTACCCGCTGCTGGCGGGCCGTCTCACCCGGGACCGGGACGGCGGGCTGAGCGTGCTCTGCAACGACGCGGGGGTCCGGTTCACCGAGGCGGTGTCGCCGGAGCCCATGCGGGAGTACGGGCCCTCGCTGCGCACCGAGCCGGTGATCGGCAGCCTGCTGCGCGAGGTCAGCGCGTTCCGTGTCGTCGACCGGGACACCCCGCTGCTGAAGATCCGGCTGACGCAGATGCGCGGCGGCGGTTCGGTCCTGGGCGTGATGATCAATCACAGTCTCGCGGACGGCGGGAACACCCTCGCGTTCCTGGAGAGCTGGTCGCGCGAGCACCACGGGCTGGACTCCCCCGAGGAGCCGTTCCACGACCGGACCGTCCTCGACGCGCTGGGCCGGGCGTCCACGGATCCCGCGACGGTGGCCCGACGCGCGTTCACCGGTGTCTCCCGCGCACGGCTGCTGGCCACGAACATCAAGGTCGGCCTGCACAAGCTCGCGACCGTCGCCACCCGCTTCGAAGCCGCCGAACTCGTCGCGATGAAGCGGGCCGCGCAGCGGCAGCTGACCGGCGAGGGCTCCTGGGTCTCCACCAACGACGTGCTGACCGCGCACATCTGGCAGGTGCTCGGCGAGCTGCGGGGCCGGGACGACGAGGCGGCCGAGTGGCTCGGCATGATCGTCAGCGCGCAGTCCCGGCTCGGTGACGCGCTGCCCGCCGGGTACTGGGGCAACTGCGTCAGCAACAGCTGGACCGGCACCTCGGCGGCGGCGCTGCGCGAGGGCCCGCTGGGCCGGGTCGCCCAGGACGTCCGGGCCTGCCTGGACTCCAACACCGCCGACAAGATCCGCGACGAGATCGCCTTCCTCAACTCCTACCGCAGGGCGGGCGTGTCACGGCACGTCATGTCGGTCCGGGCGCCGGACGTCTTCGAGACGGCGCTGACCGTCAACAACTGGTCGCAGTTCCCGCTGTACCGCATCGACCTGGGCGCCGGAAAACCGTTCTGGTACGAGTTCCCGGACCTCCCGGTGCCGACGGTGCACATCGCGCCGACGCCCGCCGAGGACGGGGGCCGGGACGTCTATCTGTGTCTGGCCCAGGAGCACGCGGCCGTGGTGCGGGAACCGGCCTGGCTGGAGCGCCTGCACGTCCACGGGCGCACCGGCGGGGGTGGCGTTCCCGAGGGGATGTGAGCACGGGCGGGCCGGTGGCCCCGGCGAGGCCGGGGCCACCGGCCCGCCCGTGTCCGCTCCCCCGCCACGGTGATTCGTGGGTCCAGGGCCGGCTTCGTGGTGTCGGTGCCTTCGTGGTGCCGGTGGCGAACATCGTGCGGCTGCCGGTCGGCCCGTCCCACGTCGGCAGGTCGGCGCCGTCGTCGTCGCCGTCGCCGTCGTCGTCGTCGAGCATCATCTTGATGCGGTGCGCGCCTTCCTTCCGGCGTGCCGTCACCTCTTCCTGTGCGTCCTCGGGGCCGGCCAGCTTCCCTGGTCGGCAGTCGGCCGATTCACGGGCGTTTCGAGAAACACCCGTGAACGGACTCGTCAGCACGGCTCGCGCCGCCTCGGGCGGTCCGCGCTCCTACGACTGGTCGAGTTCCCGGCTGATCAGGTCGAAGAGTTCCTCGTCGGTGGCGTCGTCGAGCTGGTCGGCCATGGACATCCCGGGCCGCGTGCCGTCGTCCGGGCCGTTCGGGCCGGACTCCAGATCCTCGACCTCGGTGAGGAACGCCCTGAGCCGTGTCTTGAGCAGGACCCTCAGGTCCTGTCCGGGGTCGGAGGCGATGATCTGCCCGACCGCGTTCTCCACCTCCGCCAGCAGCGCCGCGGCGTTCGTCCGCCCGCCCCCGAAGAGCTCGTCCGCCAGGTGGCGGGCGAGGTCGGCGGGTGTGGGGTGGTCGAACACGAGGGTGGTCGGCAGCCGCAGACCGGTGTCGGCGTCGAGCCGGTCGCGCAGTTCCACGGCGGTCAGCGAGTCGAAGCCCATCTCCCGGAACGCCTTGGTGGGTTCGACGCCCGACACCCCGTCGAAGCCGAGTGCCGTGGCGGCGACGCTTCGCACGTGGTCCTGCACCAGCTGGAGCCGTGCCTCGGCGGGCGCCGCGGTCAGTTTCTCGACCAGGGGGCGCGGGGCGCCGGGTGCGGTCTCCGCGTCACCGGGCGCCGCCGCGGCGGCCCGCGCCTCCGGGAGGGCGGACAGCAGCGGGCTGGGACGGCGGGCGGTGAACGGTGCGAGGAACTTCTCCCAGTCGACGTCGGCCACCACCACGGTGGCGTCCCCGACGTCCAGCGCGCGTCCGAGCCCGGTCAGCGCCCGGTCGGGGTCCATCACCCGCAGACCCCGGCGCATCAACTCCGCGGCGCCCTCGTCCGTCACCATCCCGCCCCCGTCCCAGGGCCCCCAGGCGACGGCGGTACCGGCGAGCCCCCTGGCCCGGCGCCGCTCCACGAGCGCGTCGAGGTGGGCGTTGGCGGCGGCGTACGCGGACTGGCCACCGCTGCCCCACACCCCGGCGATCGAGGAGAACACCACGAACGCCGACAGGTCCCACTCCCGGGTGAAGGCGTCGAGATGATCGGCACCCACCGCCTTCGCCGCCAGGACGGCGGCGACCCGCTCCGGAGTCAGCCGGTCGATCAGATCGTCGTCCAGCACACCCGCCGCATGGAACACCCCGTCGACCGGATGCCGGGACAGCAGACCCGCGACCGCCTCCGCGTCCGCCGTGTCACACGCCTCCACCACCACCCGCGCACCCAACTCCTCCAGCCCCGCCACCAGTTCGGCCGCACCAGGGGCGTCCATTCCGCGACGGCTGGTGAGGACGAGTTCGCTCGCACCGCGCCCCACCAGCCAGTGCGCCAGACGCGCACCGACTCCGCCCGTGCCCCCCGTCACCAGCACCCGCTCCGGAGCGCGCCAGCCGTCGGCCGAGGGCCCCCAGGCCGGTGCGCCGCCGGGCAGCGGGGCAGGGGAGAGCCGGCGGGCGAACAGGGCCGCCGCGCGTACGGCCACCTGGTCCTCGCCGCCGTCGGTGACGGCCGCGGCCAGGCTCGCGAGGTCACTCCGGTCCACGGATTCCGGCAGGTCGACGAGGCCGCCCCACCGGTCGGGGTGTTCCAGGGCGGCGACCCGGCCGAAGCCCCACAGGGCGGCCTGCGCCGGATCGACGACACCTTCGGACGGGGTGCCGACGGCGACGGCGCCCCGCGTGAGCTGCCACAGCGGCGCGGTCACTCCCGCGTCGCCCAGCGCCTGGACGAGGGTCAGGGAGGTCGGCACGTCCGCCGGCCGGAACAGGACTCCGACGACCGGGTCGCCCGCCGCTGCCGCGTCGGACAGGACACGGCCCAGTTCGGCACGCCCGGCGGCGGGGTCGTAGGCGATCCGCTCCACACCGGGGAGGAACTCCTCGACGCCATCGAGCACCGGGCCTTCGGTGGGCGGCTGGAGCAGCAGCCGGCGGCCGGTGTCCGGGGCGGTGGGCGGTGGTGGGGTGAAGGGCTGCCAGCCGACGCGGTAGCGCCAGCCGTCGACCCGGGTCCGCTCGGTCGCACCCTGCCGCCAGGCGGACAACGCCGGTACGACCGTGTCGAGTTCGGCCTCGTCGACGCCCAGGACCTCGGCGAGGTCGTGGGCGTCGCCGCGTTCCACAGCCGCCCAGAAGCTCGCGTCCAGCGGATTCGCGCTGGTCTCGGACACCCGGTGTGCGGCGGGCTCGGGCCAGAAACGCTCACGCTGGAAGGCGTACGTCGGCAGCTCCACCCGTCGCGCGCCGCAACCGTCCAGCAGTGCGGGCCAGTCGACGGCGGCACCGTGTGCGAACGCCCGCGACACGGCGGCCACGACGGTGTCCGCCTCGGAGCGGTCCTTGCGCAGGACGGACACGAACAGCGTCCCGTCGCCGCCGGAGACGCCGGTCCGGGCGAGGGCGGTGAGGGTGCCGTCGGGGCCGAGCTCCACGAACCGGGTGACACCACGCTCTTCGAGCCAGGCGATCCCGTCGGCGAACCGCACAGCCTCCCGGACGTGGCGCACCCAGTAGTCGGCGGACTCCAACTCCCCCACGTCGGCGGCCTGTCCAGTCACGTTCGACACCACCGGGATACGCGGCTCGCCGTAGGTCACGCTCTCCGCGACCGTGCGGAACTCGGCGAGCATCGGTTCCATCAGCGGCGAGTGGAAGGCGTGGGAGACGCGCAGGCGGGAGGTGCGGCGGCCCGATCCGGCGATCTCCTCGGCCACGGCGGCCACCGCCGCCTCCACACCCGAGACCACCACCGAACGCGGGCCGTTGACGGCGGCGATCGACACCTCGTCCGTCAGCAGCGGGAGCACCTCGTCCTCCGCCGCCTCCAGCGCGAACATCGCACCACCGGGCGGGAGTTGCCGCATCAGACGACCGCGCGCCGACACCAGCCGACAGGCGTCTTCGAGGGAGAACACCCCGGCCACGTGCGCTGCGGCCAGCTCACCCACCGAGTGGCCCACCAGGAAGTCAGGGCGCACACCCCACGACTCCACCAGCCGGAACAGGGCGACCTCGATCGCGAACAGCGCGGGCTGAGTCCAGCCCGTCTCGTTCAGCAGGTCGACGTCCTCACCGAACACGACCTCGCGCAGACCCTCGTCCACGTGCGCGCACACCGCGTCGAAGGCCTCCGCGAACACCGGGAAGGAGTCGTACAACTCCCGGCCCATACCCAGGCGTTGTGCACCCTGACCGGAGAAGAGGAAGACGAGTTTGCCCGCGGTCGCGGCTCCGTGTGCCACACCCGGCAGCGTCTCGCCGCGGGCGACGGCGGCAAGACCCGCAAGGAGTTCCTCACGATCAGTGCCGCGCACCACCGCACGGTTGTCGAAGGCGGACCGTGACCCGACGAGCGACAGGGCCACATCGGCAGGGGCCGGCTCCGGGTGAGTCCGCAGATGGTGCAGCAGGCGGTCCGCCTGGGCCCGCAGCGCGGCGGGGCCCTGTCCGGACACCACCCACGGGGTGACGGGCAGCGGCCGCCCGGCGTCCGTCGCCTCGACGGCGGGGTCCGGTGCCTGTTCCAGCACGACGTGCGCGTTCGTGCCACTCAGTCCGAACGAGGAGACTCCCGCGCGGCGCGGACGGTCGGTCTCCGGCCACTGCGTCGACTCGGCCAGCAGCCGTACGTCACCGGCCTCCCAGTCGACGTGCGACGAGGGCTCGTCGACGTGGAGGGTGGCGGGCAGCACGCCGTGGCGCATCGCCTCCACCATCTTGATCACACCCGCCACACCCGCGGCGGCCTGCGTGTGACCGATGTTCGACTTCACCGACCCCAGCCACAACGGCCGCTCGCCCTCACGGTCCCTGCCGTACGTCGCCAGCAGGGCCTGCGCTTCGATCGGGTCACCCAGTGCCGTGCCGGTGCCATGGGCCTCGACCGCGTCCACGTCCGAGGCGGACAGACCGGCGCTCGCGAGGGCGGCGCGGATCACCCGCTGCTGGGACGGACCGTTCGGCGCCGTCAGACCGTTCGACGCACCGTCCTGATTCACCGCCGAACCACGCACCACCGCGAGGACCGGGTGACCGTTGGCGCGCGCGTCCGACAACCGCTCCACGAGCAGCACACCCACACCCTCACCCCACCCCGTACCGTCCGCACCCTCCGCGAACGCCTTGCACCGCCCATCACCCGCCAGACCGCCCTGGCGGCTGAACTCCACGAACGCACCGGGCGTGGACATCACGGTCACGCCGCCGGCGAGCGCGAGGTCGCACTCCCCCGACCGCAGCGCCTGCGCGGCCAGGTGCAGGGCGACCAGCGACGACGAGCAGGCCGTGTCGACAGTGACCGCGGGCCCTTCGAGACCCAGCACGTACGACACCCGCCCGGAGAACACGCTCGCCGCGTTACCGGTGCCCACGTAGCCGCCGAAGTCGCCCTCCGACAGCGACAGCAGCGCCGGGTAGTCCTGGCCGTTCGTTCCCGCGAACACGCCGGTCCGCGAACCGCGCAACGACCGCGGGTCGATGCCCGCCCGTTCCACCGCCTCCCACGACGACTCCAGCAGCAGGCGCTGCTGCGGGTCCATGGCGAGGGCCTCACGGGGCGAGATCCCGAAGAAGCCCGCGTCGAACGAACCCACGCCCGACAGGAACCCGCCCACCCGGGCGAAGTCCGCGGCGTCATAGCCGTAGACCGCGCCGAGCTCTTCCCAGCCGCGGTCGTCGGGGAAGCCGGCCATGCCGTCGCGGCCCTCCGACAGGAGGCTCCACAAGGTCTCCGGGGAGTCGACCCCGCCGGGGAACCGGCACGCCATCCCCACGATCACCACCGGGTCGCCGGCCACCGCCACGCTCACGGACGTGCCGGGCGTCTCGTCGGCGGCGCCGCCCAACTCGCCGTACAGGAACTCCGCCAGGGCCGTCGGGGTCGGATGGTCGAACACCACCGTCGCGGGCAGCCGTACCCCGCACTCCGCGCCCAGTACGTTCCGCAGCTCGACCGCGATCAGTGAGTCCACGCCCAGGTCGCGGAACGCACGGTCGGCCGGAACCGCCTCCGCGTCGGCATGGCCCAGCACCGCCGCCGCACGGGCACGGACCAGGTCCACGGCGGCCCGGACGCCCGCCTCGCGCGGGAGGGCTCCGATGCGGGCGCCGGGGCTGTCCGCGGCGTCCGGCGACGACCGGTCGGCGGCCGGGGAGGAGGCCTCGGGAAGTTCCCGCAGGAGTGCGCTCGGCCGGATCGACGTGAAGGCCGGTGCGAACCGGGGCCAGTCGATGTCGGCCACGAACTCGGTGGTCACACCCGAGTCCAGGGCCGTCGCGAGGGCGGCGACGGCCAGGTCCGGGTCGAGCGACGCCACCGCGCCACGACTGCGCCTGCGGCCGCCCGTGGCCTCGGCGGCCATGCCGCCACCGGCCCACGGGCCCCAGGCGACGGAGGTGGCGGGCAGCCCCTCGGCGCGACGGCGCTCGGCGAGCGCGTCGAGGACCGCGTTGGCGGCGGCGTACGCGCCCTGTCCGGCGTTGCCCATGACACCGGCGAGCGACGAGAAGAGGACGAAGGCGGACAGCTCCCGGTCGCGTGTCAGTTCGTCGAGGTGCAGGGCCGCCTCGGCCTTGGCGCGCATGACGTGCCGGATGCGCTGGGGATCGGTGCCGCCGATGACGGCGTCGTCGAGGACGCCCGCGGTGTGCAGCACGGCGTCGACGGGGTGTCGTGCGAGGAGCGCGGCGACCTCTTCCCTGACGGACACGTCGGCCGCGGTGACCGTGACGCGGGCGCCCAGCGCCCGGAGGGCGGTTTCGAGTTCCGGGGCGCCGGGCGCGTCGGAGCCGCGCCGGCTCACCAGGACGATGTCCTCGGCACCACGCTCGACAGCCCAGCGCGCGACCCGGGCGCCGATGGCGCCCGTGCCCCCGGTGATGAGGACCGTTCCGCGCGGCCGCCATGCGTCCAGGGGGGTGGGAAGGGGCCTCGACAGCCTGCGGCCGAAGACGCCGGAGTCACGGACCGCCACCTGGTCCTCGCCGAAATCGACGGACTCGGCGGACTCGCCGGACTCGCCGTCCCGGCCCGGCAGTTCGGTGAGGACCGCCGCGAGCCGTGCGACCGCCCGCTCGTCGAGGTCCTCGGGGAGGTCCACGAGTCCGCCCCAGAGATCGGGGTGCTCGAGGGCCGCGACCCGGCCGAGCCCCCACACCGCCGCCTGCTCGGGTGCCGTGAGCGCGTCGGAACGTCCGACGGAGACGGCGCCGCGCGTCAGCGACCACACCGGACCGCGCAGTCCGCTGTCCGTGAGCGCCTGGACCAGCGTGGCCGTGGCCGCCGCCACCCCGGCCCGGTCCTCGGCCAGCGGGAGCAGTGACAGGACGGCCGTGACGGGTCCGAACTCGTCGTGGGCGTCGGTGAGTCGGGCCGCCAGGTCGGCTCGGCCGGTCTCGGACGCGGGGTGCGGTACCTCGATCTGCCGCAGTTCGAACCCGTGCCCCGCGAGCCCTTCGAGTACGGCGCGGATCGTGGCGTCGGCCCGCTCGTCGCGCACCTGCGGGACGAGCACCAGCCGTGGGCCCGGGGAGGGTGCGGGCGCGGTGTCGGAGAACCGGGCCAGGGACTTCCAGGTGACGGCGTAACGCCAGGAGTCGGCGCCGGGCCTCGGCCTCGGGGCGGACGGGTCGAGCCAGTAGCGCTCCCGCTGGAAGGCGTACGTGGGCAGTTCCACGGCCGCCGCACCGGTTCCCGCGAAGAGCGTCTCCCAGCCGACCGGCGCACCGTGCGCGTGCAGCCGGCCCAGTGCACGCAGGACGGCCGACGGTTCGGAGGCGGTCTTGTGCAGTGTGGGGGTGAAGAGCATCCCGTCGTCGGAGGGGACGCAGGGCTGGGCCAGTGCGGTGAGCGTCCCGTCGGGGCCGAGTTCCACGAACCGGGTCACGCCCCGCTCCGCCAGCGTGCGCACCCCGTCCGCGAACCGTACGGCCTCACGGACGTGGCGGACCCAGTACTCGGCCGACTCCAACTCCCCTGCTCCGGCGGCCTGTCCGGTCACGTTCGAGACGACCGCGATACGGGCCGGCGCATACGTCACGCTCTCAGCGACCGTGCGGAACTCGGCCAGCATCGGCTCCATCAACGGCGAATGGAAAGCGTGGGAGACGCGCAGACGGGAGGTACGGCGACCCAGGGCGGATATCTCCTGAGCGACCGCCTCCGCCGCTGCCTCGACACCCGAGACCACTACCGAACGCGGGCCGTTGACGGCGGCGATCGACACCTCGTCCGTCAGCAGCGGGAGCACCTCGGCCTCCGCCGCCTCCAGCGCGAACATCGCACCACCGGACGGCAGTTCCTGCATCAGACGGCCACGCGCCGACACCAGCCGGCACGCGTCCTCCAGCGAGAACACCCCGGCCACGTGCGCTGCGGCCAGTTCACCGACCGAGTGACCCACCAGGAAGTCAGGGGTGATCCCCCACGACTCCACCAGCCGGAACAACGCGACCTCGATCGCGAACAGCGCGGGCTGCGCCCACCCGGTCCGGTTCAGCAGCTCGGCATCCTCACCGAACACCACCTCCCGCAACCCGTTGTCCAACCCCGCGCACACCGCGTCGAAGGCATCGGCGAACACCGGGAAGGAGTCGTACAACTCCCGCCCCATACCGAGGCGTTGCGCGCCCTGCCCGGAGAAGAGGAAGGCGAGCTTGCCGTCGCTCCGGGCGGAGCCGGTCACGGCCCGGGGGGTGGTCTCGTTCTCGGCGAGGCTCCGCAGGCCGTCGAGGAGGTCCGCGCGGTTGCCTCCGAGCACGACGGCGCGGTGGTCGAACGTCGACCGGGTGGTCAGCAGGGACCAGCCGACGTCGACCGGGCTGTGGTCAGGGTGCCGGGCCAGGGAGGCGGACATTGCGCGGGCCTGTGCGCGCAGGGCTTCGGGGGTCCGGGCGGAGAGAAGCCACGGGACCACGGGCGGCACGGCGTCGGCGGGGGCCCTCTCGGGAGCCTTCTCGGGGGCCGGTGGCGGGGTCTCCTGTTCCAGGACGACGTGCGCGTTGGTCCCGCTGACACCGAAGGCGGAGACCGCCGCGGTGCGGGGCCGGCCGGTCTCGGGCCAGGCGCGGGGTGCGGTGAGGAGGCGGACCTCGCCCGCCTCCCAGTCGATGTGGGTCGAGGGCTCGTCGACGTGGAGGGTGGCGGGCAGCACGCCGTGGCGGATCGCCTCCACCATCTTGATCACGCCCGCCACACCCGCGGCGGCCTGCGTGTGACCGATGTTCGACTTCACCGACCCCAGCCACAGCGGCTGTTCGGCGTCACGGTCCCTGCCGTACGTGGCCAGCAGGGCGTGGGCCTCGATCGGGTCGCCCAGTGCCGTGCCGGTGCCGTGGGCCTCGACCGCGTCCACGTCCGAGGCGGACAGACCGGCGCTCGCGAGGGCGGCGCGGATCACCCGCTGCTGGGAGGGGCCGTTCGGCGCGGTCAGGCCGTTCGAGGCGCCGTCCTGGTTGACGGCCGAGCCCCGCACGACGGCCAGGACGGGGTGGCCGTGGGTGCGGGCGTCGGACAGCCGCTCCACGAGGAGCACGCCGGCCCCCTCACCCCAGCCCGTGCCGTCCGCGCCCTCGGCGAACGCCTTGCAGCGCCCGTCGCCCGCCAGGCCGCCCTGCCGGTCGAACTCGGCGAAGACGTCCGGGGTGGACATCACCGTCACTCCGCCGGCGAGCGCGAGGTCGCACTCCCCCGACCGCAGCGCCTGCACCGCCAGGTGCAGGGCGACCAGGGACGACGAGCAGGCCGTGTCCACGGTCACCGCGGGCCCTTCCAGACCCAGCACGTACGACACCCGGCCGGAGACGACGCTCGCCGCGTTGCCGGTGAGCAGGTGGCCCTCGATGCCCGCGGGCAGCTCACGTCCGGTCGCGGAGCCGTAGTTCTGGTTGCTGCATCCGACGAAGACCCCGGTCCGGCTGCCGCGTACGGCGGCGGCGTCGATGCCCGCCCGTTCCAGCGCCTCCCAGGACGCTTCGAGGATCAGGCGCTGCTGCGGGTCCATGGCGAGGGCCTCGCGGGGCGAGATCCCGAAGAACCCGGCGTCGAACTCCGCGGCGGAGGCGACGAATCCGCCGCGCAGGGCCGCCGTGTCGGTGGTGGCTCCGCTCAGGTCCCAGCCGCGGTCCTGCGGGAACCCGGTCATCGCGTCCCGGCCGTCGGCCAGCAGCTGCCACAGGTCGTCGGGCGAGTGGACGTCTCCCGGGTAGCGGCAGGCCATGCCGACGATGGCGATGGGCTCGGTCGCCGCGCGCGCGATGCGGTCGTTCTGCTTGCGCAGCCGCTCGTTCTCGACCAGCGACGCGCGCAGGGCCGCGACGACGCGTTCCTCGGAGGTGGCCATACTCAGCTCCACTGTTCTGCTTCGGGCTTCGGCGGACGGGGCGGGTGAGGCGGGCCGGTCAGGGGGCCGAGTCGCCGAGGGCCAGTTGTACGAGGTCGTCGATGTCCATCGTGTGGATCAGCTCGCTGTCGTCGGGGCCGGCGGCGGTGTCGGCTTCCACCGGGCCTTCCGGCTCGGCGAGCGCCAGCAGCGCGGTCAGCAGGCCGCTGTCCTGAAGGCGGGCCAGCGGGATGGTGGACAGCTTCTTGCGCAGCGTGTCCTCGTCGGCGTCCGCGGGTCCTGCGGTGTCGGGGAAGAGCTCGGTGTAGAGGTGCTCGGCCAGGTGGCCGGGGGTGGGGTAGTCGAAGACGAGGGTGGTGGGCAGGCGCAGACCGGTGTCGTGGTTGAGCTGGTTGCGCAGTTCGACGGCGGTCAGGGAGTCGAAGCCGATGGTGCGGAACGCCTGGCCGGGTTCGATGCTCTGGCCGTCGGCGCGGCCGAGGACCGAGGCGGCCCGGTCGCGCACGAGGTTGCGCAGGGCGAGCTTGCGGTCGGTGGTGGAGAGTTCGGAGAGCCGGTGCCTGAGGTCCGCGGCCTGTGCCGCGGTGTCGTCCGGGCCGGCCGCCGGCGCCGCCGCCGCTTCCGGGAGCACGGACAGGAGCGGGCTGGGACGGCTGCTGGTGAACGTGGGGAGGAACCTCTCCCAGTCCACGTCGGCGACCACCACCGTGGCATCCCCGACGTCCAGCGCGCGTCCGAGCCCGGTCAGCGCACGGTCGGGGTCCATCGCCCGCAGACCCCGTCGCGCCAGCTCGACGGCTCCGTCGTCCGTCACCATTCCCCCGCCGCCCCAGGGACCCCAGGCCACCGCCGTACCGACGAGCCCTCGGACCCGGCGGCGCTCGACCAGCGCGTCGAGGTGGGCGTTGGCGGCGGCGTAGGCCGACTGGCCGCCGCTGCCCCACACCCCGGCGATCGAGGAGAACACCACGAACGCCGACAGGTCCCGGTCTTTCAGGAGGGTGTCCAGGTGGGTGGCGCCGGCGGCCTTGGCTCCCCATACGTCGGCGAGGTGCTGGGCATCGGCGGTGTCGATCGGTGCGGCGTCGCCCCGGCCCGCGGCGTGGAACACCGCGTCGACGGCGTGCCGGTCCAGCAGGGCGCGGACCTCGTCGCGGTCCGCCATGTCGCAGGCCTCCAGGGCGACCTGGGCGCCCAGGTCGCGCAGTGCGTCGGCGAGTTCGACGGCACCGGGCGCTGCCGCTCCGCGGCGGCTCGTCAGGACGAGGTCCCGTGCGCCGCGCTGTACGAGCCAGTGGGCGAGGCGCGCGCCGAGGGCGCCTGTTCCGCCGGTCACCAGGACGGGGCCGCGCGGGGTCCAGGCGGTGGCCGGGGCCGAGGTGGCGGAGACCGGGGCGTGCACCAGACGGCGGGCGAGGAGTTCGGGGCCGCGTACGGCGATCTGGTCCTCGCCGGACACGAGGGCGGCGGCGATGCCGGCGAGGGTGTGCCGGTCGGGCTGCCGGTCCGGGACGTCCACCAGGCCGCCCCAGCGGTCGGGGTGTTCCAGGGCGGCGACCCGGCCGAGGCCCCATACGGCGGCCTGTGCGGGATCGGCCGGTTCCTCGGCCGGTCCGTCGGTCGACACCGCGCCGTGCGTCACCGTCCAGAGCGGGACCGTGAGGCTCGCGTCGCCGAGGGCCTGGACGAGCGCGAGGGTCGCCTCCACGCCGCCGGCGGGGGCGAGGCACGACAGCACGCCCGCGACGGCGCCGCCTTCGGCGGCCTGTACGAGGATCCGTGCGAGCGCGGCACGATCCGTCCGAGGGGGGCAGGTGAAGCGGTCGGCACCGGGGACGAACTCCTCGATGCCCGCCAGCGCGTCCTCGTCCGGGGGCTGGAGCAGGATCCAGCGGCCCGGTACGGGTGCGGGAGGAAGCGGTACGGCCGCCGGCTCCCAGTCGACGCGGTAGCGCCAGCCGTCCACGCGTCGCTCGACCGCGTCCTGTGCGGGTTCGGGCCAGAACCGCTCGCGCTGGAAGGCGTACGTGGGCAGGGTGATGGTCCGCGCGCCGGTGAAGAGCGCGGGCCAGTCGACGGTGACCCCGTGGGTGAACGCCGCCGACAGGGCGGCCAGGGCGGTGTCCGTCTCCGGGCGGTCCTTGCGCAGCGTGGGCGCGAAGAGCATCTCCTCGCCGCCGGAGACGCCGGACTGGGCGAGGGCGGTGAGGGTCCCGTCGGGGCCCAGCTCCACGAACCGGGTCACACCCTGCTCTTCGAGCCACTCGATGCCGTCGGCGAACCGTACGGCCTCACGGACGTGGCGGACCCAGTAGTCGGCCGACTCCAACTCCCCTGCTCCGGCGGCCTGTCCGGTCACGTTCGAGACGACCGCGATGCGGGCCGGCGCGTAGGTGACGCTCTCGGCGACCGTGCGGAACTCGGCGAGCATCGGTTCCATCAGCGGCGAGTGGAAGGCGTGGGAGACGCGCAGACGGGAGGTACGGCGGCCCAGGGCCGCTATCTCCTGCGTGACCGCCGACGCTGCGGTCTCGGTACCGGAGACCACCACCGAACGCGGGCCGTTGACGGCGGCGATCGACACCTCGTCCGTCAGCAGCGGGAGCACCTCGTCCTCGGACGCCTCCAGCGCGAACATCGCTCCACCGGACGGCAGTTGCTGCATCAGACGGCCGCGTGCCGACACCAGCCGGCAGGCGTCTTCGAGGGAGAACACCCCCGCCACATGCGCAGCGGCGAGCTCCCCCACCGAGTGGCCCACCAGGAAGTCAGGGCTCATCCCCCACGACTCCACCAGCCGGAACAGGGCGACCTCGATCGCGAACAGCGCGGGCTGAGTCCAGCCCGTCTCGTTCAGCAGATCCGCGTCCTCACCGAACACCACACCCCGCAGACCCTCGTCCAGGTGAGCGCACACCGCGTCGAAAGCCTCCGCGAACACGGGATACGCCTCGTACAACTCCCGCCCCATACCCAGGCGTTGTGCACCCTGTCCGGAGAAGAGGAAGGCGAGCTTGCCCTCGCTCGCGACGCCCTGGACCACACCTGAGACGCTCTCGTCGCGGGCGACGGCGGCGAGGCCCGCGAGGAGTTCCTCGCGGTCGCCGCCCCGGATTACGGCGCGGTGCTCGAACGCCGACCGGGTCCTGACCAGCGACAGACCCACGTCGGCGGGGTCCAGGTCGGGGTGGGCCTGGGCGTGAGCCAGCAGCCTGGCGGCCTGGGCGTGCAGTGCCTCGGTGCCGCGGCCGGAGACGACCCAGTGGGTCACGGGGACGGGTCGGGGAACCGTTGTCATGGTGTCCTCGGTGGCCGTCTCCGGTGCCTGTTCCAGCACCACGTGCGCGTTCGTCCCGCTGAACCCGAAGGCCGAGACCGCGGCCCGGCGGGGCCGTGCGGTGTCCGGCCAGTCCACGGACTCCGTCAGGAGCCTGACCTCGCCCGCGGACCAGTCGACGTGGGTCGAGGGTTCGTCGACATGGAGGGTGGCGGGCAGCACGCCGTGGCGCATCGCCTCCACCATCTTGATCACACCCGCCACACCCGCGGCGGCCTGCGTGTGACCGATGTTCGACTTCACCGACCCCAGCCACAACGGCCGTCCACCGTCACGGTCCCTGCCGTACGTCGCCAGCAGCGCCTGCGCCTCGATCGGGTCACCCAAAGACGTACCCGTACCGTGCGCCTCCACCGCGTCCACCTCCGACGCCGACAGACCCGCACTCGCCAGAGCAGCCCGGATCACCCGCTGCTGGGACGGACCGTTGGGCGCCGTCAGACCGTTCGACGCACCGTCCTGATTCACCGCCGAACCACGCACGACGGCCAGCACCGGGTGACCGTTGGCGCGCGCGTCCGACAACCGCTCCACGAGCAGCACACCCACACCCTCACCCCACCCCGTACCGTCCGCACCCTCCGCGAACGCCTTGCACAGGCCGTCGGCGGCCAGGCCGCGCTGACGGCTGAATTCGACGAACGCCGCCGGGGTCGACATCACCGTCACACCGCCGACGAGTGCCATCGAGCACTCCCCCGAGGTGAGCGCGCGGATCGCCCAGTGCAGGGCGACGAGGGAGGCCGAGCAGGCCGTGTCGACGGTGACCGCGGGGCCTTCGAGGCCCAGGACGTAGGAGACCCGGCCCGAGATGACGCTCGCGGCGTTGCCGGTGCCGAGGTAGCCCTCGGTGTCGGCGTCCGCCGTGCTGAGCACGTGTGCGTAGTCCTGGCCGTTGGTGCCGGTGAAGACTCCGGTGCGGCTGCCGCGCAGGGAGCGGGGGTCGATGCCGGCCCGTTCGACGGCCTCCCACGACGTCTCCAGCAGCAGGCGCTGCTGCGGGTCCATGGCGAGGGCCTCGCGGGGCGAGACGCCGAAGAAGTCCGCGTCGAACGATGCGACGTTCTCCAGGAAGCCGCCGCGGTTGGTGTACGTCGTGCCGCGGCGCCGGGACTCGGGGTCCGGGTCGTGGAGGGCGGCCAGGTCCCAGCCGCGGTCGGCGGGGAAGTCGGTGATTCCGTCGCCGCCCTTGAGGAGCATGTCCCACAGTTGCTCGGGGTTCTCGACCCCGCCGGGGAAGCGGCAGCCCATGCCGACGATCGCGACCGGGTCGTCGGCGAGGTCGGTGGGTGTGCCGGGGTTCCGCCGTGCGGACTGTGCGGACTGTGCGGTGGTGGGGGCGAGTTCGGCGAGGAGGAGGTCGGCGACGGCGTTCGGGGTGGGGTGGTCGAAGACCAGGGTCGCGGGCAGGGCGAGGCCGGTCTCGCGGGTGAAGGCGTTGCGCAGTTCCATGGCGGTGAGGGAGTCGAAGCCCATCTCCGCGAAGGGGCGGTCGAGGGCGATCGACGCGTCGCTGCCGTGGCCGAGGACACCGGCGACCGTCGTACGGACCAGCGACCGGACAGCCGCCCGCCGCTGTTCCTCGGGGAGCGCGGCGAGCGTGCCGCCCGCGGGTGCCGTGCCGCTCGCGCCGGCGCCCGCGGCCCGTCGTAGCGGGGTGCGGCCGGCCAGGGAACGCAGGACGGGGGGAAGCCCGGCCGCGTTCCGGCGCAGGGCGGGCAGGTCGACGCGCAGGGGCAGGGGGGTGCCGTCGGTGTGGGACAGGCAGCGGTCGAAGAGCGCCAGTGCTTCCCGGGTGGGCAGGGCGCCGATGCCGCTGCGGTCGATGCGGCCGCGCTGTGCGGTGTCCAGGTGGCCGGTGATGCCGCTGTCCGCGGCCCACAGTCCCCAGCCGATGGAGAGGGCGGGGCGTCCTTCGGCGCGGAGGTGTCCGGCGAAGGCGTCCAGGAAGGAGTTGGCCGCGACGTAGTTGCCCTGGCCGGGGTTGCCGAGGGTGGCGGCGGCCGAGGAGAACACGACGAACGCCGTCAGGTCGAGGGTGCGGGTCAGCTCGTGGAGGTGGACCGTGGCGTCGACCTTGGGGCGCAGTACGGCGTCGAGGCGTTCGGGGGTGAGGGAGGTGATGAGGCCGTCGTCCACCACGCCGGCGGCGTGCACGACGGCGCCCAGCGGGTGGTCGCGCGGAATGGCCGCCAGCAGTGCGGCCAGGGCGTCGCGGTCGGTGGTGTCACAGGCGGCCGCGGTGATGTCGGCGCCCGCCTCGGCCATTTCGGAGACGAGTTCGCGGGCGCCGGGCGCGTCCGCGCCCCTGCGTCCGGCGAGGACGAGGTGGCGTACGCCGTGCTCGGTCACCAGGTGGCGGACGGTGGCGGCGCCGACGGTGCCGGTGCCTCCGGTCACCAGGACCGTGCGCTCGGGGTCGAAGACCGGTGTCCGCGAAGGCTGCCCGGCACCGGTGCGGGTGAGGCGGGGCAGCAGGACCCGGCCGTCGCGCAGGGTGACGTCGGGCTCGTCGTGGCGCAAAGCCTCGGCGACGGCCCGCGGGTCGGGCCGGGGGGTGTCGGTGTCCATGAGCAGGAAGCGGCCGGGGTGCTCCGCCTGGGCGGAGCGCACGAGTCCGCGGACGGCCGCGGCGGGCAGGTCGGCGGCCGTCTCGCCGTCGGCCGCGGCGACGGCGCCCGAGGTGAGCAGGAGCAGGCGGGAGCCGGTGAAGCGGTCGTCCGTCAGCCAGGTCTGCAGCAGGGTGAGTGCGGTGGTGGTGGCGGTGCGGACGGCTTCGGCGGTCGCTGTGCGGTCGTCGAGGAGGGTGTGGAAGGGGAGGGCGACGACCTCGGGCAGGGGGCCGGTGCCGGCGGCGGCGAGGAGGTCGTCGAGGGAGGCGTGGACGGCGAGTCGGGGGGCGTTCGGCAGCACCGGTCCGGGCGAGGCGGTCCATACGACGCCGAAGATGTCGTCGTTCCGCGCGGCCGTGGAGAGCGGCAGGTCCGACGCGGTGAGGGTGCGCGTCCTCAGGCCGTCCGCGCTGAGGACGGGGGCGCCGGTGGTGTCGAAGAGGCCGAGCGCGACGGTGCCGTCCGGGCGGGGGCGGACACGGACGCGTACGGACTCGGCGGCTGTGGCGTGCAGGGTGAGGCCGGACCACGACAGGGTGTGCGGTGCGGGGTGTCCGGTCGCGGAGAGGGCGAGGAGGGCGCCCTCGACGAGGGCCGGGTGCAGGGCGAAGTGGCCGGCCTCGGCGCGCTGCGGCTCGGGCAGCACGGCGTCGGCGTACACCTCGTCGCCGAGTCGCCAGGCGGCTGTCAGGGTGCGCAGGGCGGCGCCGGGTACGGTGTCGCGGTCCTCGAGGGTGCGGTACAGCTCGTCGATGTCGAGGGGGGTGGCACCGGCGGGCGGCCAGGCGGCGGGGTCCTGGTGCTCGGCGGCCGTCGCGTGGTCCGGCAGCCGGAGCAGGACGCCTCGTGCGTGCTGCTGCCAGGGGCCGTCCCCTGTGGGGTCGCTGGGGTCGGCGGGGCGGGAGTGCGCGGTGAACGTCCACCGGCCTTCCTCCTCGGTGCCCTCGACCACGGTCTGGATCTCGGTCTCGCCGGTCTCGGGCAGGACGAGGGGCAGGTCCACGGTGAGTTCGGCCAGGTGCGGGCTGCCGAACCGGGAACCGGCGTGCAGGGCGAGGTCCGTGAAGACCGCGGCGGGCACGAGCGGTGTGCCGAAAGCGGTGTGGTCGGCGAGCCAGGGCTGGGTCCGGCGCGAGACGCGTCCGGTGGAGACGACGGTGTGCGAGCCGGCGAGCGCGACGGACGTGCTGAGCAGCGGGTGTCCCGTCGTCCGGGCGGTGCCCTTGGCGACGGGGTCGAGCCAGTAGCGCCGGCGCTGGAAGGCGTAGGTGGGCAGGGTGACCGGCGGGCAGTCGTCGCCCTGGATCACGGCGGCCCAGTCGACGGGGATGCCGCGGGTGTGGAGGGTGGCGATCGTGCCGAGCGCCGTGAGCGGCTCGGGGCGGTCCTTGCGCAGGACGGAGGCGAAGAGCATGTCCTCGTCGCCGGTGACGCCGGTCTGGGCGAGGGCGGTGAGGGTGCCGTCGGGGCCGAGTTCCACGAACCGGGTCACGCCCCCCTCCGCCAGCGTGCGCACCCCGTCGGCGAACCGTACGGCCTCACGGACGTGGCGCACCCAGTAGTCGGCCGACTCCAACTCCCCTGCTCCGGCGGCCTGTCCGGTCACGTTCGAGACGACCGCCATACGGGCCGGCGCATACGTCACGCTCTCGGCGACCGTGCGGAACTCGGCCAGCATCGGCTCCATCAACGGCGAATGGAAAGCGTGGGAGACGCGCAGACGGGAGGTACGGCGGCCCAGGGCGGATATCTCCTGCGTGACCGCCGACGCTGCGGTCTCAGCACCGGAGACCACCACCGAACGCGGACCGTTGACCGCCGCGATCGACACCTCCGCATCCCGGCCCTCCAGCAGCGGGAGGACCTCGTCCTCGGACGCCTCCAGCGCGAACATCGCTCCACCGGCAGGGAGTTGCTGCATCAGACGGCCGCGTGCCGACACCAGCCGGCAGGCGTCTTCGAGGGAGAACACCCCCGCCACGTGCGCGGCAGCCAGCTCCCCCACCGAATGACCCACCAGGAAGTCGGGACGCACACCCCACGACTCCACCAGCCGGAACAACGCCACCTCGATCGCGAACAGCGCCGGCTGAGTCCAGCCCGTCTCGTTCAGCAGATCCGCGTCCTCACCGAACACCACACCCCGCAGACCCTCGTCCACGTGCGCGCACACCGCGTCGAAAGCCTCCGCGAACACGGGATACGCCTCGTACAACTCCCGCCCCATACCCAGGCGTTGCGCGCCCTGGCCGGAGAAGAGGAAGGCGAGCTTGCCTCCGCCGCGGCGGGCCGTGCCGACGACGGCCTCGGGGGCGGGGGCGGCGTCCGCCACGGCGTCGAGGCCGCGGATCAGGGCGTCGTGGTCGTCGCCGAGGACGACTGCGCGGTGGTCGAACACGGAGCGTGTGGTGGCCAGGACGTGTGCCACGGCGTGGTCGCCGTCGTCGGGGTGGGTGTCGAGGTGGGTGAGCAGACTGCGGGCCTGGGCCTGGAGGGCCTGCGGGGTCTGTGCGGACAGCAGCCAGGGCACGACCGGCGGGGTGGCGGCGGTTCGTGTCCGGGATGCGTCGGCCGGTGCGTCGTCGCCCCGGTCGTCCGTCGGTTCGGCGGGCGGTGCCTGTTCCGGTGCCTGTTCCACGATGACGTGGGCGTTGGTGCCGCTGACGCCGAAGGCGGAGACGCCCGCCCGGCGCGGCCTGCCCGGGTCGGTCCACTCGACCGGTGACGTCAGCAGGCGGACGTCGCCTTCCGTCCAGTCGACGGTGGTGGACGGCTGGTCGACGTGGAGGGTGCGGGGCAGTCGCCGGTGGCGCAGGGCCTGCACCATCTTGATGACGCCGCCGACGCCCGCGGCGGCCTGGGTGTGGCCGATGTTCGACTTGAGCGAGCCGAGCCAGAGGGGGCGGCCGGCGGGCCGGTCCTGGCCGTAGGTGGCCAGCAGGGCCTGGGCCTCGATGGGGTCGCCGAGGGTGGTGCCGGTGCCGTGGCCCTCGACGGCGTCGACGTCACCGGGCCGGAGGTCGGCGGCGGCGAGCGCGGCGCGGATGACCCGTTGCTGCGAGGGGCCGTTCGGAGCGGTGAGGCCGCTGCTCGCGCCGTCCTGGTTGACGGCGGAGCCGCGGATGACCGCGAGGACGTCGTGGCCGGCCCGCCGGGCGTCCGAGAGGCGCTCCAGGAGGAGCATGCCGACGCCCTCGCCCCAGCCGGTGCCGTCGGCGGCGTCCGCGTAGGACTTGCAGCGGCCGTCGGCGGACAGTCCGCGCTGGCGGCTGAACTCCATGAAGGTGACCGGGGTGGACATCACGGCGACACCGCCGGCGAGCGCGAGGTCGCACTCGCCCGCGCGCAGGGCCTGGACGGCCAGGTGCAGGGCGACCAGTGAGGAGGAGCAGGCGGTGTCCACCGTGATGGCGGGGCCTTCGAAGCCGAAGGTGTAGGCGATGCGTCCGGAGGCGATGCTGGCCGCGCTGCCGTTGCCGATGTAGCCGTCGAGTCCCTCGGGCGGTTCGGGGAAGCGCGAGCCGTAGTCGTTGTACATGACGCCCGCGAAGACGCCGGTGGCGGTGCCCTTCAGGTCGGCGGGCCGTATTCCGGCGCGCTCCATGGCCTCCCAGGTGACCTCGAGGAGCAGGCGCTGCTGGGGGTCGGTGGCGAGGGCCTCGCGGGGTGACATGCCGAAGAAGTCGGCGTCGAAGTCGACGGCGTCGTGCAGGAAGCCGCCGTGGCGGGTGTAGCAGGTCCCGGGGTGGTCGGGGTCGGGGTCGTAGAGGGTGTCGACGGACCAGCCGCGGTCCTCGGGGAAGTCCGAGATGCCGTCGGTGCCGCTGTCCACGAGGTGCCACAGGTCTTCCGGGGTGCGTACGCCGCCCGGGTAGCGGCAGCTCATGGAGACGATGGCGATGGGTTCCGTGGCCCTCGACTCGACCTGGTGCAGGCGGTTGCGCGTGCGTTGGAGGTCTGCGGTGACGCGCTTCAGGAACTCGTGAAGTTCGCGGAGCCTGTCCTCGGTCACGGATCGGTTCCCTTCGACTGCGGGGCCCGTGGTGTCGCCGGTGGTACGTCGGTGGCGCGGGCGGTGGCGGTCCCGGACGGGTGCGGGCGGCCTGGGGCCGATTATGCGGACGGCCGGGGGTGGCTTCCGGACCTGCGGTGACCGGCTCTAAGAGATCCCCTAGCGTTGGCGGGCGCTGGACTCTAGAGGCTCGGGGGGAAGTCCAGGGCGCCGTCGGGTACGGCGGGCAGCAGGCCGAGGTCGGCGCTGCGGCCGAGGAGTTCGCGTACGGCGGCGTGGCCTTCGTCGCCGAGTTCCGCGGTGAAGGAGTTGACGTAGAGCTCGATGTGCTGGTCGACGACGTCCGTGGCGAGTTCCTGGGCGTGCTTGAGGACGTAGGGGCGGGAGGCGGCGGGGGTGTCCCAGGCGGCGCGGACGGAGGCGCGGACGGCGTCGGCGAGGGCGGTGAGACGGGTGGCGCCGAGGCTGCGGCGGGCGATGATGGCGCCGAGCGGGACGGGCAGGGTCGTCTCCTTCTCCCATTCCTCGCCCAGGTCGGCGACGCTGTGCAGGCCGTAGTGGCGGTAGGTGAAGCGGGCCTCGTGGATGACGAGGCCGGCGTCGACGAGGCCGTCGCGCACGGCGGGCATGATCTCGTGGAAGGGCAGGACGACGATCTCGCCGACGCCGCCGGGGACGGCGCGGGCCGCCCAGAGTCGGAAGAGGAGATAGGCGGTGGAGCTCGTGCTGGGTACGGCGACGCGGGCGCCGGTGAGGCTGCCGGCCGGGCCGGTCTGCCGGCGCAGGACGAGCGGTCCGCAGCCGCGGCCGACGGCGCCGCCGCACGGCAGCAGGGCGTAGGTGTCGAGTACGTGCGGCAGGACGCCGTAGGACACCTTGAGGACGTCCAGTTCGCCGCGTTCGGCGAGGCCGTTGGTGACGTCGATGTCGGCCAGGCGCACGTCGGTCCCGGGAGCCCCGGGGATCAGGCCGTGGGTCAGGGCGTGGAAGACGAACGTGTCGTTCGGGCACGGGGAGTGCGCCAGGGTCAGTGGTGACGTCATGCGGCCCGCCTCAATCTCTGCCGTGAGTGATCCGGTGACGGCGCTCGCGCGCCCCCTCCAGGAAAGCCGCAGTGGGTGTGGGGTTTTCCCCAGACTGTCCTCCGCGAAGATGAGGGAGCCTCATCCGACGTGGCCGGAACCCCTGTGTTCCGGTCAGGGAGCGGTCCAAGTGCCGCTGTTTCCAGGAGGGTTCGGGCTCGTCCGGAAGCGGGCGGACCGGCCGGCCCGGGTCGGGTGGCGCGGCTCCGCACCAGTTCCGCCCTGCCGGATCCACGGCGGCGCGAGTCGTCCGCGAAGACGGGTGGCTCGGCCGGGGCCCGCAGACGAGTTACGTGCCACCCGCGTACTCGCACTCACTACGTGTGCCGCCAGGCACTGACCGAGGAGGTTCCCCGGTAATGGACGCAGGGCTCAAGCGTGAGCTGGAGGAGAAGGTCTACTCCGGTGAACGGCTGTCCCGCGAGGACGGCATCGCGTTGTACGAGTCGGACGAGCTGGCCTGGCTGGGCGAGCTCGCGCACCATGCGCGCACGGTCAAGAACGGCGACGTGGTCCACTTCAACGTCAACCGCCACCTCAACATGACGAACGTGTGCACCGCGTCGTGCGCCTACTGCTCGTTCCAGCGCAAGCCGGGCGAGATGGACGCGTACACGATGCGCATCGAGGAGGCGGTCCGCCTCGCCAAGACGATGGAGAGCGAGCACCTCTCGGAGCTGCACATCGTCAACGGCCTGCACCCGACGCTTCCTTGGCGCTACTACCCGCGTTCGCTGCGGGAGCTGAAGAAGGCGCTGCCGAACGTGTCGATCAAGGCGTTCACGGCGACGGAGATCCACCACTTCGAGACCATCTCCGGGCTGCCCGCGTCGGAGGTCCTGGACGAGCTGATCGACGCCGGCCTGGAGTCGCTGACCGGTGGTGGCGCGGAGATCTTCGACTGGGAGGTGCGTCAGCACATCGTCGACCACCGCACCCACTGGGAGGACTGGTCGCGCATCCACCGCCTCGCGCACTCCAAGGGTCTCAAGACGCCGTGCACCATGCTGTACGGGCACATCGAGGAGCCCCGCCACCGTGTCGACCACGTCCTCAGGCTCCGTGAGCTGCAGGACGAGACCGGCGGCTTCCAGGTGTTCATCCCGCTGCGCTACCAGCACGACTTCGTGGACATGAAGGACGGCAAGGTCCGCAACAAGCTCCAGGCGCGCACCCAGATGGCGACCGGTACCGAGGCGCTGAAGATCTTCGCGGTCTCCCGGCTGCTGTTCGACAACGTGCCGCACGTGAAGGTGTTCTGGGTCATGCACGGCCTGCACACCGCGCAGCTCGCCCTCCAGCACGGCGCGGACGACATGGACGGCTCGGTCGTCGAGTACAAGATCACCCATGACGCGGACAACTACGGCACCCCGAACAAGCTGACCCGCGAGGATCTTCTCGACCTGATCCGCGACGCCGGCTTCCGCCCCGTCGAGCGAAACACCCGCTACGAGATCATCCGCGAGTACGACGGCCCGGACCTCGCCCGCCGCGACGAGCCGCAGCCGATGCGTGTCTGACGCGCCGGGCCGCGGCGGACGGTGTGTCCTGCCGCGGCCTTCCTTCTCCCCCTTCACTCCCGCGCACCGCGGTGCGCGCTCTCACGACACGATCGGCAGACAGGCAGGTGGACATGTCCCAGCAGACGAGCGGCGAGCAGGCCTTCGAGGTCTGGATCGACCATGAGCTGTGCACCGGCGACGGTATCTGTGCCCAGTACGCGCCCGAGGTGTTCGAACTGGACGTGGACGGCATCGCCTATGTGAAAGACGAGGACGACGAGCTCCTCCAGGAACCCCGCGCGGCCACCCGGATCCCGCTGGAGCTTCTGCCGGATGTCGCCGACTCCGCCAAGGAGTGCCCCGGCGAGTGCATCCACGTGCGCCGTGTCGCCGACGACGTCGAGGTCTGGGGTCCGGAGGCGGAGAGCGCCTGAGGCTCCGCCGCCCCCGCAGCCAGTTCCGCACCGTTCACCGGGCCCCTGTGCCCGGTGCGCCGATCCCCTGGAAGGACATCCGCGTCCCATGAGTCCAAGTCCCGCGGACGATCTGTGGATCCGCAGTTTCCGTCCCGCTCCCGAAGCGGCCGAGCGTCTGGTGTGCTTTCCGCACGCGGGGGGTTCCGCCAGTTTCTACCTGCCGGTCGCCGCGGCCCTCAGTCCCGGCGTCGACGTGGTCGCGGTGCAGTACCCGGGCCGGCAGGACCGGCGTCATGAGCCGGGGCTGACCTCGGTGGCCGAACTCGCCGACCGGGTGGCCGAGGCGCTGCGGGCCTGGCAGGACCGGCCGCTGACGTTCTTCGGGCACAGCATGGGGGCGGTGGTCGCCTTCGAGGTGGCCCGGCGTCTGGAGCGGTCCGGGAGCGGACCGGTGCGGCTGTTCGCGTCGGGGCGGCGGGCGCCGTCCCGGACCCGGGACGAGAGGGTGCACACCCTCGGTGACGACCGGCTGATCGCCGAGATCCGGGCGCTCAGCGGTACCGACAGCCGGCTTCTCGACGACGAGGAGCTGCTGCGCATGGTGCTGCCCGCGATCCGTAACGACTACACGGCCGTCGAGACCTATCTGGCCGCGCCGCAGGACACCGTGCGCTGCCCGGTGACGGTGCTGGTCGGCGACGACGACCCGAAGACCTCGCTGGACGAGGCGCGCGCCTGGGAGGGCCACACGCTCGGCGGCAGCACGCTGCAGGTGTTCCCCGGCGGTCACTTCTACCTCACCGACCGGGCGGCGGACGTCCTCGCCGTCCTCACCGAGCACTTCACCGCGACGGTCTCCCGCGGGGCGTAGGACCGGCGCGGGCTGCCGGGCAGGGCCGCACACGTTCAGGCGGGCGCCGGGATGCTCCTCTCCCGGCGCGTCGCACACCCCCCCTTTGTCCCTCCTCGTTCCGTGCGCCGGGCACCGAGTACGCCCCGCCGCCCCTCTTCGACCCGCTCCGGGAGCGTCCAGAGATGACCGAACCACTCGTCGCAGAACCGTCGTCGGCGCTGCGCACCAAACGTCGCCGCCCCCGAGTCGGGCACATCGAGTTCCTCAACTGCCTGCCGCTGTTCTGGGGGCTGGCCCGTACCGGCAGCCTGCTCGACCTGGATCTGCGCACGGACAGCCCGGACGGCCTCAACAGGGCGCTGGCCGCCGGTGATCTCGACATCGGGCCCATCAGCCTGGTCGAGTTCCTGCGGCACGCCGACGACCTGGTGGCCCTGCCGGACATCGCGGTGGGCAGCGACGGCGACGTCATGTCGTGCCTGATCCTCAGTCAGGTGCCGCTGGAACAGCTGGACGGCGAGCGCGTCGCGCTGGGCTCGACCAGCCGGACCTCGGTGCGGCTGGCCCAGCTGCTCCTGGAGGAGAAGGTGGGTGTGCGGCCCGAGTACGTGGTGCGGCCGCCCGACCTGCGCACGATGATGACCGAGGCACGCGCGGCGGTCATCATCGGTGACGTGGCGCTGAGTGCCGCGCTGCACGAGGCCCCCGGACTCGGCCTCCAGGTCCATGACCTGGGCCGGATGTGGAAGGAGTGGACCGGACTCCCGTTCGTGTTCGCCGTGTTCGCGGCGCGCCGCGACTTCCTCGCCCGCGAGCCCGCTCTGGTCCACCAGGTCCACGCCGACCTGCTGGCCTCCCGGGACCTGTCGCTGCGCGAGGTGACCGAGGTGAGCGAACAGGCCTCCCAGTGGGAGGAGTTCGACGCCGGAACGCTGGAGCGGTACTACACGGAGGCGCTCGACTTCCGGCTCGGCGCGGAGCAGTTGGCCGGCATCGAGGAGTTCGCCCGCCGGGTCGGCGGTGCGGCCGAGGGCTTCCCGCCCGACGTGGCCGTACGCCTGCTGGACACCGCCCCCGAGTGAGACCCCCGCCATGACCAGGAACACCATCCACAGCCCCGGAAAGGCCGGCACCATGCCCCGACCTACCCCGTCCCCGTTGCAGTCCGTCCTCGACCGTGCCGCCGAGGGTGAGCGCATCACCCCGGAAGAGGCGCTCGACCTCTACCGTGACGCCCCGCTGCACGCGCTGGGCGCCGCCGCCGACGCCGTACGCCGCCGCAAGTACTCCGGCACCGAGCACATCGCGACGTACATCATCGAGCGGAACATCAACTACACGAACGTGTGCGTCACGGCGTGCAAGTTCTGCGCCTTCTACGCCGCGCCCAAGGACACCGCCAAGGGCTGGACCCGCGACCTCGACGACATCCTGCGCCGCTGCGCGGAGACCGTCGAACTCGGCGGCACCCAGATCATGTTCCAGGGCGGACACCACCCCGACTACGGCGTGGAGTACTACGAGAAGCACTTCTCCGCGATCAAGGAGAACTTCCCCCAGCTGGTCATCCACTCCCTCGGCGCGTCCGAGGTCGAGCACATGGCCCGGATCTCCAAGGTCGGCGTGGAGGAGGCCATCACCCGCATCCACTCCGCGGGTCTGGACTCCTTCGCGGGCGCCGGCGCCGAACTCCTCCCGGCCCGCCCCCGCAAGGCGATCGCCCCGCTCAAGGAGTCCGGTGAGCGCTGGCTGGAGATCATGGAGGTCGCGCACGGGCTGGGTGTCGAGTCGACCTCGACGATGCTCATGGGCACCGGTGAGACCAACGCCGAGCGCATCGAGCACCTGCGGATGATCCGCGACGTGCAGGACCGGACCGGCGGTTTCCGCGCCTTCATCCCGTACACCTACCAGCCCGAGAACAACCACCTCAAGGGCCGCACGCAGGCCACGCTCTTCGAGTACGTGCGGATGATCGCCGTCGCGCGTCTGTTCCTCGACAACGTCCGCCACATCCAGGGCTCCTGGCTGACCACCGGCAAGGAGGCCGGCCAGCTGACCCTGCACTACGGCGCGGACGACCTCGGTTCCGTGATGCTGGAGGAGAACGTCGTCTCCTCGGCCGGTGCCAAGCACCGCTCCAACCTGGTGGAACTGCTCACGCTGATCCGCGGTGCCGGGCGGGTGCCCGCGCAGCGCTCGACGACCTACGAGCACCTCAAGGTCAACGACGACCCGGCGAACGACCCGGTCGACGAGCGGGTCGTCTCCCACATCTCCTCCACCGCGATCGCGGGCGGCACCGCCCACCCCGAGCTGAAGCTGATCTCCGCGAACTGAGAAGTCCCACCGAACGCAGAAACAGGACGGAGAAGCCATGCCGGGCGCCATCCACGCTGAGGGCCTCGTCAAGACCTTCGGGAAGATCCGGGCTCTCGACGGAGTCAGTCTCACGGTCCCGGAGGGCACCGTGCTGGGTCTGCTGGGCCCCAACGGGGCGGGCAAGACCACCGCCGTCCGGGTGCTCACCACTTTGCTGCGCCCCGACGCGGGCACCGCCACGGTCGCGGGCCACGACGTGGTCCGCGACCCGGACCTGGTGCGCCGGTCGATCGGGCTGTCGGGGCAGTTCGCCGCCGTCGACGACCGGCTGACGGGCCGTGAGAACCTGCGCATAATCGGCGAGTTGTACGGCATGCGGGCCGGCGCGGCCCGGCGGCGGGCGGAGGAGCTGCTCGCGCAGTTCGAGCTGACCGGGGCGGCCGGACGGGTGTCCAGCACGTACTCGGGCGGCATGCGCCGGCGGCTCGACCTCGCGTGCGCGCTGGTGGTGCGGCCGTCGGTGATGTTCCTCGACGAGCCGTCGGTGGGCCTCGACCCCACCAGCCGCCTGCTGCTGTGGGAAGCCATCGACCGGCTGGTCGACGCGGGCACCACCCTGCTGCTGACCACGCAGTACCTGGAGGAGGCGGACCGCCTCGCCCGGGACATCGCCGTCGTCGACCAGGGCCGGATCATCGCCCAGGGCACACCGCGCGAACTCAAGACACGGACCAGCCGGCAGCAGATCGAGATCGTGGTGGAGCGCGCCGACCAGATCGCGGGCGCCGCCACGCTGCTGGGCCGCTTCAGCACCCGCGCACCGGACGTGGACCGGGCCAGGTCCCTGGTCTCCGCGCCGGTGGACGGCGGCGTGCACCTGCTGACCGAGGTCATCGGCGCCCTGGCCGGCGCCGGGATCGAGATCAGCGACATCAGCCTGCGCCAGCCGACCCTCGACGAGGTGTTCCTGGCCCTGACGGACCCGCCCCGCGGTGACCGGCCCGCACCCGCGATGGTGTCGGCCGGCGCGTCGAACGAGAAGGAGTGATGACCGTGGCATGGGCGGTACAGTCCCGCGGCGGGGACGCCCTGCGCCCCGCGTCCGCGGCGAAGGCGATCCACGACGTGGTCGTGATCACGCGGCGCAACATCATCAGGATGGTCCGCATCCCCGAGGTGCTGGTCCTCAGCCTCGTGCAGCCGATCGTGTTCGTCCTGCTCTTCGCCTACCTCTTCGCGGGCTCCTTTGCGCTGCCCGGCGCGGGCGGCCCTGAGGCCTACCGCGAGTACATGATGCCCGGCTTCTTCGCGCAGACCATCGCCTTCGCGACCGCCAGCAACAGCAGCGTGGGCATGGCCAACGACCTCAAGAGCGGCATGGTCGACCGGTTCCGCTCGCTGCCCATGTCCCGCGGGGCGCTGCTGACCGGCCGCGCGCTCGCCGACCTGGTGCAGAACTCCGCCGTGATCGTGGTGATGGTGGGCTGCGCCCTGATCGTCGGCTGGCGCATCCACCACGGATTCCTGCACGCGGGCGCGGCGTTCGGGCTGCTGCTCCTGCTGGGCTACGCCCTGTCGTGGGTGGGTGTGCTCATCGGTCTGTCGGTCCGCGCGCCGGAGGCCGCCGCGACCGGCAACTTCCTGTGGCTGTTCCCGCTGACCTTCCTGTCCAACGCGTTCGTCGCACCGTCCACGCTCCCGGCCCCGCTGCGTTTCGCGGCGGAGTGGAATCCGCTCACGGCCACCGTCCAGGCGGCCCGTGACCTGTTCGGCAACCCCGGGCTGCACGCGACGACCGGCTGGCCCGCCGAGCACGCCGTGGCGGTGTCCGTGACGTGGTCGGTCGTCATCGCCCTGGTGTGCCGGACGCTGGCGGTGCGCCGCTACCGCTCGTCCGCCGCCTGACCGCAGGGAGTCCGAGGAGCGTGAGTGACATGTTCCGTGCCGATCTCGTCCGGCCGCTGCACGAACTGCTCGCCGAGCACGCCGAGCAGCGGCCGCGGCAGCCCGCGTTCCGCGACGCTCACCGCTCGGTGACGTACGCCGAACTCGCCCTGCGTACCGCCCGGGTGGCCGGCCATCTCGCCGAACTGGGCCTGGAACGCGGCACGCGGGCCGTGATCTACCTGCCCAACCGGGTGGAGACGGTGGAGAGTTACCTGGCCGTCACGCGGGCGAGCGCGGTCGGTGTCCCGCTCAACCCGCAGTCGACCGACGCCGAGCTGTCCTTCCTGCTGGACGACTGCGGGGCCCGGATGGTGATCACCGGGGTGGCCCAACTGCCCCAGGTGCGCCGGGTCCTGGTCGACCGGCCGGGGGTCGCGGTCGTCGTGGTGCCGGACCCCTCCGGGCCCGGGGAGGAGCACGGTCTGCCGCGCTACGAGACGCTGGCGACGACCTGGTCGATACGTCATCCGCCGCGCGACGACCTGGGCCTGGACGAGCCGGCGTGGATGCTCTACACGTCCGGCACCACGGGCCGTCCCAAGGGCGTGGTCTCCACCCAGCGGTCGTCGCTGTGGGCGACCGGCGCCTGCACCGCCCCGGTCCTCGGGCTGTCGCCGCGGGACCGGGTGCTGTGGCCGATGCCGCTGTTCCACGCCGTCGCGCACAACGTGTGCGTGCTCGGGGTGGTGGCGGTCGGCGCGACGGCCCGGATCACCGACGGGCTGGCGGCGGACGAGATCCTGCGCGCGGCCCGCGAGGAGCGCTCCACCTTCCTCGTCGGGGTGCCGACGATGTACCACCACATGGTCGAGCGGGCCCGGTCCGACGGCTTCGACGCCCTGGCGGACCTCAGGCTGTGCATGGTCGCCGGCTCCTCCTGCCCGGTGTCGCTGCACGAGTCCTTCCGTGCCGCGTTCGGACTGCCGCTGCTGGACAGTTACGGCAGCACCGAGACCGGCGGCGCGATCACCACCAACCTCCCCGAGGGCCCGTACGTGCCGGGCTCCTGCGGGCTGCCCGTACCGGGACTGACGCTCCGTCTGACGGACCCCCGCACCGGGGAGGAGGTGCCCGGCGGGGCGGAGGGCGAGGTGTGGGTCTCCAGCCCGGCGCTGATGCTGGGCTACCACCGCCAGGACGAGGCGACGGCGTCCGTGCTGAGCGACGGCTGGTACCGCACCGGGGACATCGCCTGGCAGGACGAGGCCGGGTACGTCACGATCAGCGGCCGCCTGAAGGAACTCATCATCCGCGGCGGCGAGAACATCCATCCCGGCGAGATCGAGAAGGTGCTGGGCCGGGTGGAGGGGGTCGCGGACGCGGCCGTGGGCGCGAAGCCGCACGACACGCTCGGCGAGGTGCCGGTGGCCTACCTGGTGCGCGGGCCCGGCGGCATCGACCCGGACGCGGTCCGGGCCGCGTGCCGCGCGGAGCTGTCGGCGTTCAAGCTGCCCGAGGAGCTGTACGAGGTCGACGAGATCCCGCGCAACCCCGCCGGGAAGATCGCCCGCAAGCGTCTGGCCGGGCTGCCCGGCCGGCTGCTGTGGCGCAGGGCCCGGGCGGCGGAGCAGTCCTCGCGGGTCTACGAAGGGGCCCTGGAACTGGGCCTGGTGGACGGCGCGCACCCGCTGCTGCAGGCCGCGGTCGAGCTGCCCGGCGGGGACGGCGTGCTGTTCACGGGCCGGCTGCGGGGCGGCGGGCACGCTCCGCTGCCGTCGCGCACGGTGGCCGGTAGGGCCGTCGTGGCGCCCGCGGTGCTCGCCGAGCTGGTGCTGCACGCCGGGGACCACGTCGGCTGCGGACACCTGGTGGAACTGAGCACCGGCGAACCGCTGGTGCTGCCCGAGCGGGACGGTGTCCAGCTGCGGGTGAGCGTCGGGGCCGCCGGTGACGAGGGCGTACGTCCCGTGACCGTGCACGCCCGGCGGGACGGCGGGGGCGCGGCCGGGCGGCCCTGGACCCGCCACGCGTCCGGCACCCTCGCGCCCGGCCTCCCCGACCCCGACGACCCGGGTGAACCGGCCGTGTGGCCGCCCGCGGGTTCCCGGCGCGTCCCCTTCGAGGAGCTGCCGTCCGGCGACGGCGTGCCGCGCGAGCTGCGGACGGTGTGGCGGCGCGACGGCGAGCTGTTCGCCGAGGTCGCGCTGCCCGACGACAACCGTGAGCAGGGAGCCCTGTTCGGACTGCACCCGGCGCTGCTGGACGCGGTGCTGCGGCCCCTGCTCCTGCACACCCGGGTGGATCCGGCGGTCCAGGCGCCCGCGCCGGACGGCTACGCAGACGGCCTGTGGTGGCCGGACGCCTGGCACGGGGTGACGCTGCACGCCTCCGGGGCGTCCGTGCTGCGCGTGCGGGTACGGCCGCGGCCCGACGGCGGATTCGGCATCGAGGCCGCCGACGCGGCCGGCGATCCCGTACTGAGCGTGGAGTCCGTGACCTCCGGCGGACTGACCCGCTCCGCGCTGGCCCGGGCGTCGGCCGTCCAGCAGGACGGCCTGTTCGCCCAGGTGTGGGACGACGTGCGGCTCACGCCGGCCGCGCGGCACGGCGACGAGCGGTGGGCGGTGGTCGGCGACGACCCGCTGCGGGTCCGCGCCGGTCTGATGGCCGCCGGGCGCTACTCGGAGACGTATCCGGACCTCGGCGCCCTCGCGAAGGCCGTCGCGGACGGCGGCGCGCCGCCGCACGTGGTGGTCGTCTCCCCCGCGTCGGCCGCCGCCGGAAGCGGGGCGGACGTCGCGGACGCGGTGCGCGGCGCCGTGCGCGAGGGACTGGAGTGGGCGCGCCGGTGGGGCGATCCGCTGTTCGCGGACAGCCGGCTGGTCGTGCTGACCCGGGACGCCGTGCCCGCCTGGGACGGTTCGACGGTGCCGGACCTGCCGGCCGCCGCGCTGTGGGGGCTGGTCGGCGCGGCGCAGGACCGGGCACCGGGCCGTTTCCTGCTGGTCGACACGGACGCCTCCAAGCGGTCCTGGCGCGTCCTGCCCGACGCGGTGGCCTCCGGCGAACCCCGGCTGGCGCTGCGCGGCCGTGCGGCGCGCGCGCCGCGAATCGAACGCGTCGGGCCCGGCGCCGGCGCACCGGTGCCGGCCCCGCGCGGCACGGGCCCGCTGCTGGTGGTGCGGGCCGGGGCGACCGCACCGGTCGGGCGTCTGCAGGCCGGACTCGGCTCGCGTGAGGTGCTGTTGGCCGACACCGCGGGGCCGGACCCGGACACCGCGGCGGAGGCAGGGGTGCCGGGCACGTCCGTGGCCGGGTGGGACGCGGCGGACCCGGTGGCGTCCGTGCGCCCGCTGCGGGCGGCCGGTCCTTCGGCCGTGCTGTTCGCGGCGGCCGTGCACCTCGCCTCCGAGGGACCCGACGGCGATGTCGACGCGGTGCTGCGGCCGGTCGTCGACACCGCGCTCGCCCTCGGCGACGGGCTCGCGCCCGGGGACGTGGACCTGTTCGTGCTCAGCTCCCCGGCCCCCGCGGCGGCCGCCCCCGGGCTGGTCGCCGAGGCCGCCGGCGCGTTCCTGGACGCGTGGGCGGTGCGGCTGCGGGCCGGCGGTGTGCCGGCCGTGTCGGTGCGCGGGAGCGACCTGGACTCGCGGGAGGCCCTCGACCTCTTCGACGCGGCGCGCTCGCTGGGGCTGCCCGCGGTCGTCGCCGCGCGCACCCCGCTGGGCGGCACCGGCTCCCGGGGCCCGCTCACCGGCTCGGCCGCGCTGCGGCGGGGGCTGGTGCGCGGTGCGGGCCGCCGGGTGGCCCGTGACGCGGTGGCGGACCCGTCCGGGCTGCGGCACCGGCTGGCGGCCCTGTCGGACGCGGAGCAGGAACACTCCCTCATCGACCTGGTACGCACGCACTTCGCCGCCTCCCTCGGGCTGCCCGGCGGCGCCCAGGTGCCGCCGGACGGCGAGACCCGGGAGCTCGGCTTCGACTCGCTGACGGCGCTCACCGCGCGCAACGCGCTGGTCGAGGCGACCGGGCTGCCCCTGTCGGCGGCCGTGGTGTTCGACTTCGCCACGCCGGCCGGGCTCGCCCGCCATCTGAAGAAGGAGCTGCTCGCCCGCTGAACCAGCCTGTCCGACAGGCCCGTTGAGGCGGGTTCCCCGGCCGGGCGGTGCGGCACCTGACGGTGGTGCCGCACCGCCCGGCGCCGTCGTGACGCGGGAGGTCCGCCGTCATGACGCCGCACGACACAGAACGCCCGAAGGCGGAAGAGGAGAAGAAGCCGGATGAGGGTCGAGAACGTGCACATCGAATCGCTGGGCGTCGTGCTGCCCGAGTGGGCCGACGCCCTGCAGGCCGTGGCCGAAGGGAGGCTGGACGGCGAGATCCAGGCGGCGAACGGGCTGACGGGCACCCATGTCGCCGGTGACGTGCCGGCCATGGACCTGGTCGTGGCGGCCGCGCGGACCACGCTGGAGCGCTCGAAGACCGATCCCGAGGACCTCGGGGCGTACATCCACAGCGCCGTCCACTACCAGGGCCCCGACGGCGCCTACCCGCCCGGCTACATCCTTCGGGAGCTGGGCCTGGGCAACATTCCCGCGCTCTACCTCCAGCAGGGCTGCGACGGCATGCTCAGCGCCCTGGAGGTGGCGATCGGCAAGCTCACCGGGGCCGCCGGGGCGGGTTCGGTGCTGCTGACGACGGGCGAGAACTTCTCCTCGCCGCAGATGGACCGGTGGAAGGGCTTCGGCCAGGCGTACATCCTCGGCGACGGCGCGGCCGCGGTGCTGGTGAGCGACGAGGAGGGCTTCGCCGAGGTGCGCTCCCTCAACTCGGGGGTGCTGCACGAGCTGGAGTCGTGGCACCGCGGGGACGGGCCGCTGCTGCTTCGCGAGGACACCGGAACGGTGGCCGGCATGGTCGAGCGGGCCGAGCAGTTCAGTGAGCGGATGCCCCTGTCGGAGACGATGGAGAAGCTGACCCTGTTCGGCCTGGACATGATCCACCGGTCGCTGGTCGACGCCGGCCTGAACGCGTCCGACCTGACCAAGGTGGTGCCGATCAACATGGACGGCCGGATGATCGAGTACTCGATCATGCTGCCGCTCGGGCTGACCATGGCGGAGTGCAGCTGGGACTTCGGCAGGACGGTCGGGCACGTGGGCGGCGCCGACGTGTTCATCTCCCTGGAGCACCTGGTGCGCACGCGCGAGGTGGTGCCGGGCGACAACGTCCTGCTGTTCTCCCAGGGGCCGGGATGGCTGTGCAGCGCGGCCGTGCTCACCATCACCGACACGCCGCACTGGGCGGTCTGAACACCGCCCCTCCGTCTCTTCCGCTCTTCCGCTCTTCCGCTCTTCCGCTCTTCCGCTGCGCACGTTGCCCCCTGTGTCCGGTCCGGACGCAGGGGGCATCGTGTCGCGCGTGGTGGGTCAGCCGTCCTGGTCCAGGCTCTCCAGCCATGCGTCGGTGGCGCCGGCGGTGCTGCGGGCGTGGGTCTCCATCATCGTGAAGTGGTTGCCGGGGACGTCGATCGTGGTGTGCGCCCGCTCCCACGACGACTGCCACTCCTCCCGCTCCAGGGGGCCGTTCGGGTCGGCGGGCACCGGGGGCTCGCTGGAGCGCACCAGGACGACCGGGCTGTCCAGCGGCCCCGGCTCCCATTCGCCGATGAGGCTGATGTACCAGCTCATGGCGGTCAGCCGGTCGGTGTCCATGTGGGCGAACATCGACTCGCGGTCGAACATGCCGCCCAGCATCTGCTGGGAGAACTTCAGGAACGGTGAGTCGGCGCGCGGCATGTAGGTGTCGAGCAGGACCACGGCGGCCGGGGGCCTGCCCTGCTCCTGGAGGTGCCGGGCGGCGGCCAGGGCGAGGATGCCGCCCGACGAGGAGCCGACGAGGACGACGGGGCCGTCGCCGACGGTCCTGGTGACCGCCTCGGCCTGGAGCGCGGCGACGGCGTCGAACGAGGCGGGCAGTGCCTCACCGGTGCCGAACCCCTGGGTGGGCAGGGCCCATACGTCGCGCTCGCCGCGGAAGGCCGAGGCGAACCGCGCGTACTGGTGCACGCCGGCCAGCGCCACGTAGGAGCTGAAGCAGACGAACGGTGTGCCGGTCTCGCCCTTGGAGAGCCTGATCGGCTCGGGCACCGTGGTCAGTTCCCGCGGGGAGGCGAAGGTCGGCCGCAGTGCGGCGGCGGCCTGGAGCAGGGCGAAGCCCTCGTCGACGCGGCCGCTCTCGCAGGCCTGCTTGAACAGGCCGCTGAGGGTGTCCCCGGTGTGCGCGGCGGGCCGGGCGGCCGGCGCGGCCGGGTCGCCGCCGGTGGGCGCGTCCAGCAGCCGCTGGTCGAGGTGGGCGGCGAGCAGTTCCGGGGTGGCGTGGTCGAACAGGAGGGTCGGCGGCAGGGGCAGGGCCGTCGCGGTGGCGAGGTGGTTGCGCAGTTCGACGGCGGTCAGGGAGTCGAAGCCCTGCTCGGTGAAGAGCTGGTCGGCCTCCACCGCGTCGGCGGACGCGTGTCCGAGGACCGCCGCGGCCAGATCGCGGACCAGGGCGAGCAGTGTGGTGCGGCGCTCGGCCGGGTCGAGTCCGGCGAGCCGGGCGGAGGTGGTCGGTGCCGGCCGGGCGCCCGCCGCGCTGCGGCGGCCGGCCGGGCGGTCCGCGGGCCGCAGCAGGGCTTGCAGGGCGCCGGTGCCGGCGGTGGTGTCCATGGCGATGAGGGCGGGGCGGTCGGTGGTCAGCGCGCTGTCGAGCAGGAGGAGTCCGTCCTTGGTGGACAGCGGCCGCATGCCGCCGCGGGTCATGCGGCGGCGGTCGGTGTCGGAGAGGCCGGAGGTCAGGGCGCTGTCGCTCTCCCACAGTCCCCAGGCGAGGGAGGAGGCGGGCAGGCCGTGCGAGTGCCGGTGGGAGGCGAGGGCGTCGAGGAACGCGTTGGCGGCGGCGTAGTTGGCCTGGCCCGGGGAGCCGAAGGTGCCCGCGGCGGAGGAGAACAGGACGAACGCGGACAGGTCGTGGTCCGCGGTGAGTTCGTGCAGCAGCCAGCCGCCGTCGGCCTTGGGGCGCAGGACCCGCTCGAAGCGTTCGGGGTCCAGGGCGGTGACCGGTTTGTCGTCGACGACGCCGGCGGCGTGCACCACGCCGGTCAGGGGCCGGTCGGCGGGGACGGCGGCGAGGAGGCGTTCGACCTGGGCGCGGTCGGCGGTGTCGCAGGCGACGAGGGTGACGTCCGCGCCGAGTGCGGTGAGTTCGTCGCGCAGCGCGCCGGCGCCGGGGGCGTCGGGGCCGCGGCGGCTGGTGAGCAGCAGGCCGCGTACGCCGTGGGCGGTGACGAGGTGCCGGGCGAGGGTGCTGCCGAGGGCGCCGGTGGCCCCGGTGACCAGGACGGTGCCGGACGCCAGGGCGGGCGCCTCGGTGCCGGGCTCGGCCGGGGCGAGTTCGGGCAGCAGGACCCGGCCGGCGCGGACCGCGCTCTGCGGGTGGACGGCGGCGACGGCGGCGAGGAGGGCGTGTTCGTCCGTCTCGTCGGGGGTGCCGGGAAGGTCCACGAGCTGGAAGCGGCCGGGGTGTTCGGCCTGGGTGGAGCGGACCATGCCCCACAGGGCCGCGCCCGCCAGGTCCTGGATGCCGCCGTCGTCGTCGGTGGCCACGCAGGACCGGGTGACGAACACCAGGCGGGAGGCGGCGAAGCGTTCGTCGCCGAGCCAGCCGCGGATCAGGTCGTGGGCCGGGGTGAGCGCGGAGCGGACGGTGCCGGGGACGTCGCGTCCGTCGTCGGGGCGGTGGCCGTCGGGGGCGACGAGCACGACGTCCGGCAGGGTCATGCCGGTGTCCACGGCCTTGCCGAGCGCTTCGAGGTCGGCGTACGCCTCCAGGTGGACGCCCGCGGCGTCGACGGCCCGGGCCATCCGGTCGTCGCCCTCGCCGAGGATGATCCAGCGGGCCGATTCCGGGTGGGGTGCGGCCGGGGCGGGCCGGGCGGCGTTCCAGGCCAGGCGCAGCAGTCCGGGTGCCCGGTCGTCGTGTTCGTGCGGCCGGGCGGCGGCCACGGCGCGCAGGGTGAGGGACTCGGCGGTGGCGACGGGGTGGCCGTCGGTGTCGGCGACGAGCACGGAGAACCCGTGGTCGTGTCCGGCCGGTGCCAGCCGCACCCTGAGGGCGGTGGCGCCCTCCGCGTGCAGGGTCAGGCCGCTCCACGCGAAGGGCAGCATCGGCTCCGGCGACTTCCCGGCGCCGCCCGGGAGTGCGACGAGCAGTGCCTGGGTCGCCGCGTCCAGCAGGGCGGGGTGGAGGCCGAAGCGCGGGGCGTCGGCGCGGTGCTCCTCGGGCAGCGCGGCCTCGGCGAACACCTCGTCGCCGCGCCGCCACACCCGGCCCAGTCCCTGGAAGCCGGGCCCGTAGTCGAAGCCGGCCTCGGCGAACCCTTCGTAGTGGCCGCCGGCGGCGACGGTCTCGGCGCCGTGCGGGGGCCAGACGCTCAGGTCGGCCGGCGCGGCCGGGGCCCGGGTCTCGGGGGCGAGGGTGCCCCGGGCGTGCTGTTCCCACGGCGTGTCGGTGTCGGTGTCGGCGGGGCGCGCGTACACGCCGAGGGCGCGCCGGCCCCGCTCGTCGGGTGCCTCCACGGTGACCTGGAGCTGGACGGCGCCCTCGCGGGGGATCACCAGCGGGCTGTGCAGGGTGAGTTCGGCCAGGTGGCCGCAGCCGGTGCGGTCGCCCGCGTGGACGGCGAGGTCGAGGTAGCCGGTCGCGGGCAGGATGACCTGGCCGAGCACGGTGTGGTCGGCGAGCCAGGGGTGGGTGCGCAGGGACAGGCGTCCGGTGAACAGGACGGTGTCGGAGCCGGCGGGGCTGAGGGCGGCGCCCAGGAAGGGGTGGGCCGCCGGTTCCAGGCCGGCGCCCTGGAGGTCGCCGGTCCAGGGGGCGCTGGGCAGCCAGTAGCGCTCGTGCTGGAAGGCGTAGGTGGGCAGCGGTACGGGCCGGGCGCCGGTGAACAGGGCGGGCCAGTCGGGTTCGGTGCCGGTGGTGAACAGCCGGCCGAGCGCGGTGAGGAGGCCGCGGGTCTCGGGGACGTCCTTGCGGACGGCCGGGACGAGGTGGGCCTCGGGGCGGTCGGGGTCGTCCAGGGCCGCCGCGGCCAGGGTGGTCAGGGTGGCGTCCGGGCCGATCTCCAGGAAGCGGGTGACGGCGAGGTCGTCGCGGAGGTGGCGGACGGCGTCGTGGAAGCGGACCGGTTCGCGGACGTGGCGCACCCAGTACTCGGGGTCGGTCAGCTGTGTCGCGTCGACGGGCTCGCCGGTCGTGCCGGAGACGAAGGGCAGCGTCGGCGCGGAGTAGGTGAGGCGTGCGGCGACGGACCGGAAGGCGTCGAGGACGGGGTCCATGAGCGGCGAGTGGAAGGCGTGGCTGACGCGCAGCCGGGAGGTCTTGCGGCCCTGCGCCGCCAGCTGGTCGACGACGGCGGTGACGGCGTCCTCGGTGCCGGAGACGACCGTGGCCGCGGGGCCGTTGAGGGCGGCGATGCCGAGCGCGGCCTCCCGCCCGGCGAGCAGCGGCAGCACCTCCGCCTCGGAGGCCTGCAGGGAGGCCATCGCGCCGCCCGGGGGCAGTTGCTGCATGAGGCGGCCGCGGGCGGCGACGAGGGTGCAGGCGTCCTGGAGGGAGAGGACTCCGGCGACGTGGGCCGCGGCGAGTTCACCGACGGAGTGGCCGGTGACCTGGTCGGGCACGATGCCCCAGGACTCCAGCAGGCGGTAGAGGGCGACCTCGAAGGCGAACAGGGCGGGCTGGGCGTGCTCGGTGCGGTTCAGGACCTCGGCGGCCGCGGCGTCGGAGCCGTCGTCGCCGCCGAGGACGATCTCGCGCAGTCCGGGGAGGTGGGCGCAGGCCGCGTCGAAGGCCTCGGCGAACACGGGGTGGGTCCGGTGGAGTTCGCGGCCCATGCCGGGTCGCTGGGCGCCCTGGCCGGTGAACAGGAACGCGGTGCGGCCGGCGCCGCGCGCCACGCCGGCCGGGGTGCGGGGCTCGGACCGTCCCTCGGCCAGCGCGGTGAGGGCGTCGGTGAGTTCCGCCCGGTCGGCGCCGAGGACGACGGCCCGGTGTTCGAAGGCGGTGCGGGTGGTGGCGAGGGACAGTCCCACGTCGCGGGGGTCGGCCTCCGGCCGGTCGGCGAGGTGGGTGAGCAGGCGGCTCGCCTGGTCCCGCAGGGCGGTGGCGCTGCGGGCGGTGAGCACCCAGGGGGTGACGGGGGCGGGGGTGCCGGTGGCCGCGGGTGCGGCGGGTCCGGTGTCGGCGGGCCCGTCGGGTTCGTGTTCGGTGGCGGCTTCGAGGATGACGTGGGCGTTGGTGCCGCTGATGCCGAAGGAGGAGACGCCGGCGCGGCCGGGGCGGCCGTTCTCGGGCCATGCGACGGCCTCGGTCAGCAGCCGGACGTCGCCGGCGTCCCAGTCGACGTGCGTGGAGGGCCGGTCGACGTGCAGGGTGGCCGGCAGGACTCCGTTGTTCAGGGCCAGGACCATCTTGATGATCCCGGCGACGCCGGCGCCGGCCTGGGTGTGGCCGATGTTGGACTTCACCGAGCCGAGCCACAACGGCCGCTCCGCGGGCCGGTCCTGGCCGTAGGTGGCGAGGACGGCCTGGGCCTCGATGGGGTCGCCGAGCATGGTTCCCGTGCCGTGCGCCTCCAGGACGTCGACGTCCGCGGTGCCGAGGCCCGCGTCGGCGAGCGCGGCGCGGATGACGCGCTGCTGGGAGGGCCCGTTGGGGGCGGTGAGCCCGTTGGAGGCGCCGTCCTGGTTGACGGCGGAGCCGCGGACGACGGCGAGGACCCGGTGGTTGTTGCGGCGGGCGTCGGACAGGCGCTCCACCAGGAGCATGCCGCCGCCCTCGGAGAAGCCGGTGCCGTCGGCGGCGTCCGCGAAGGACTTGCACCGGCCGTCGGCCGCCAGGCCCCGCTGCCGGCTGAAGTCGAGGAACAGTCCGGGGGTGGACATCACGGTGACGCCGCCGGCGAGCGCGAGGTCGCTCTCGCCGGAGCGCAGCGACCGCACGGCCAGGTGCAGGGCCACCAGTGAGGAGGAGCAGGCGGTGTCGACGGTGACCGCGGGCCCTTCCAGGCCGAAGGTGTAGGAGATGCGGCCGGACAGGACGCTCGCCGAGTTGCCGGTGCCGAGGTGGGCGCCGGCGTCCTCGTCGAGGGCGAGCGGCCGGGAGGAGTAGTCCTGGTAGTTGGTGCCGGCGAAGACACCGGTACGGCTGCCGCGCAGTGTCCCCGGTTCGATGCCGGCCCGCTCGAACGCCTCCCAGGACATCTCCAGCAGGTGTCGCTGCTGCGGGTCCATCGCGGCGGCCTCGCGCGGGGAGATGGTGAAGAACGCCGGGTCGAAGTCGGCGAACCCGGTGAGGAAGCCGCCGGCCCGGGTGGAGACGCCGCCGCGTCCCGGCTCGGGGTCGTGGAGCGCGTCGAGGTCCCAGTCGCGGTCGTCGGGGAAGGGGGTGATCGCGTCGGTGCCGGCGGTCAGCAGCCGCCAGAACTCCTCGGGGGTGCTGACGTCGCCGGGGAACCGGCAGGCCATGCCGATGACGGCGATCGGGTCGTCGTCGTCCGCGCGCCGTACGTCCAGGGCCGCGGACGCGGTGGGCGCCGGGGGGCTCGCGGGGGCGAACGCGGCGCCGAGGTGGTCGGCGAGCGCGGCGGGCGTCGGGTAGTCGTAGACGAGGCTGGTCGGCAGGCGCAGGCCGGTGGCCGCGTTGAGGGCGTTGCGCAGTTCGACGGCGGTCAGCGAGTCGAAGCCGAGTTCCCGGAAGGCCCGGGTGGGTTCGACCTCGTCGGGGCTGGGGTGGTTGAGCACGTAGGCGATGTGGGCGCGGACGAGGGCGAGCAGGGCGCTGCGGCGGTCGCTGTCGCCGAGTGGGGCGAGCTGTTCGGCGAGGCCGGTCCCCTCCCCCGGCGCGGGCTCCGGTGCGGTGCCGCGGGTGCCGGCCAGGGCCTGCCGTGCTTCGGGCAGGGCGGCGTAGAGGCGGCGCGGGCGGCCCTTGGCGAGTTCGGCGCCGAACGCCTCCCAGTCGATGTCGGTGACGACGAGGGTGGTGTCGTCGTGGTCGAGGGCGTGCTGGAGGGCGGTGACGGCCGTCTCGGGGTCCATGAGGCGCACGCCGTGGCGCTCCAGGCGTTCGCCGACGGTGCCGGCGGCCATGCCGCCGTCGGCCCAGCCGCTCCAGGCGACGGCGGTCGCGGGCAGTCCGCGGGCGCGGCGGTCCTCGGCGAGGGCGTCGAGGAAGGCGTTGCCGGGGGCGTAGTTGCCGTGTCCGGGGCTGCCGAAGACGCCGGAGGACGAGGAGAACAGGACGAAGGCCGACAGGTCGAGGCCGGCGGTGGCGGAGTCGAGGTTGAGGGCGCCGCCCACCTTGACGCGCAGCACGTCGGCGAGGCGTTCGGGGGTGAGGGAGCCGATGACGCCGTCGTCGAGGACGGCGGCGGTGTGGAAGACGGCGGTCAGGGGCCGCTCGTCGGGTATCGCGGCGACCAGGCGGGCGAGGTCGCCGGGGTCGGCGATGTCGCAGCGGGCGATGGCGGCGCGGGCGCCGAGGGCGGCGAGTTCGGCGGCGAACTCGGCGGCGCCGGGCGCGTCCGGGCCGGAGCGGCTGACCAGCAGCAGGTCGCGGGCGCCGGAGCGGGCGAGCCAGCGGGCGACGTGCCGGCCGAGTGCGCCGGTGCCGCCGGTGACCAGTACGGTGCCGTCGGGCTGCCAGCGGCGGCCGGTCGGCAGGGCGCCGGTGGCCGCGCGCAGCAGTCGGCGGCCGAGGACGCCGGTGGCGCGGATCGCGACCTGGTCCTCGTGGTCGCGGCCGGCCAGCACGGCGGTGAACCGGTCGGCGGCGCGCTCGTCGAGGACGGCGGGCAGGTCGACGAGACCGCCCCAGAGATCGGCCTGTTCGAGGGCGACGACCCGTCCGAACCCCCAGACCATCGACTGGACGGGCGCCTGCGGGGCGCTGCGCGCGTCGGTCGCGACGGCGCCGCGGGTGGTGAACCACACGGGGACGTCGGCGCCGAGGTCCTGCAGCGCCTGGACGAGGGCGACGGTCCCGGCGGACCCCCTCGGTACGGCGGGCAGTGCGGGCAGCGGGTCCTCGTCGAGGGCGAGCAGCGAGACGACTCCGGCGGCGTCGGCGGCACGGTTCGTGGCGGCGGGCGCGGTGGGCGCGGCGGGCTCCGCCGCGGGACCGGCGCTCCCGGTGAGGGCGGCGGCGACGGCGGTCCGGTCGGCCGCGCAGTCGACGGGGACGGTCACCGGGGTGGCGCCGGCGCGCCGCAGGGCGGCGGTCAGCGCGGTGGCCTCGGGGCCGTCCTCGCGGCCCGTGGGGACGACGACGAGCCAGCGGCCGGTGAGGGCGGGGGCGGGTCCGTCCTCGACGGGCTGCCAGGCGATGCGGTAGCGCCAGGAGTCGGCGACGGCGGTCTCGGCACTGTGGCGGCGGTAGTGCGCCAGCGCCGGGACGAGCCGGGAGACGGCGTTCTCGTCGAGGTCGAGAGCGGCGGTCAGGGCCGTGACGTCGCCCTGCTCGACGGCGTCCCAGAACGGTCCGTCGGTGGTGCCCCGTGCGGTGCCGGCGGCCGCGGCCCGGGTGAACTCGGGCCAGTAGCGCCGGCGTTGGAAGGCGTAGGTGGGCAGGTCGACGCGGCGCGCCGGGGTGTCGTCGGTGGCGCGGAGCTCGGCGCAGCCCTGGACGTGGAGTTCGGCGAGCGAGAGCAGGAAGCGGGCGGGGCCGCCGTCGCCGCGGCGCAGGGTGCCGACGACCACGCTGTCGGCGGCGCCGGCCTCGTCCAGGACGTCGCCGAGGACGGTGGTCACCACGGGGTGGGGGCCGACCTCCACGAAGACGCGGTGGCCCGCGGCGGCGAGCGCCTCGACGGTGTCCCCGAGGCGGACGGTCTGCCGGACGTTGCGGTACCAGTAGTCCGCGTCCAGCGTGGTGGTGTCCTCGATCCGGCCGCCGGTGACCGTGGAGTGGAACGGCACGTCGGCCGGGCGCGCGGCGACGGGCGCGAACGCGGCGAGCAGGTCGTCGCGCACCTCCTCGATCTGCGCGGAGTGCGAGGCGTAGCCGATGGCGACGCGGCGGGCCGGTACGCCCTCGTCGGTGAGTTCGGCCCGCAGGGCGTCGAGCGCCTGCGTCTCGCCGGAGACGACGACCGCGCGGGGGCCGCTGAGCGAGCCCACGGAGATCCGCCCCTCCCAGCGGGCCAGGCGGCGTTCCACCTCGGCGAGCGGCAGCGGTACGGAGAGCATGCCGCCGCGGCCGGCGAGCGGGGCGAGCGCGCGGCCCCGGGTGACGACGATGCGGGCGGCGTCGGCCAGGGTGAGGGCGCCGGCGACGTGCGCGGCGGCGATCTCGCCCTGGCTCTGGCCGGCGACGGCGACGGGCCGCACCCCGTGGGACCGCCACAGGCGGGCGAGCGCCACGCAGACCACGAACAGGGCGGGCTGGACGATGTCGACGCGGTCCAGCGGCGGGGCGCCGTCGACGCCGCGCAGCACGTCCAGCACCTTCCAGTCGGTGTACTCCTCGACGGCGGAGGCGACTTCGGTGAAGTGGGTGCGGAACACCTCGTCGGTGTCGAGGAGTTCGGTGGCCATGCCGGGCCACTGCGGGCCGTGTCCGGGGAAGACGAAGACGGGTCCGCCCTCGGTGTCGGCGACGCCCTTGACCACGGTGGGTGCGGGCGTGTCCTCGGCGACGGCGGTGAGGCCGGCGAGGAGTTCGGGGGTGTCCCGGGCGACGACGACGGCGCGGTGTTCCAGGGCGGAGCGGGTGCGGGTCAGTGCGCGGGCGAGGTCGGCGGGGTGCGGGGCGGGGTGCTCCCCGGAGGTCAGGTGGTCGTGCAGGCGCCGGGCCTGGGCGCGCAGTGCGGTGTTCGTGCGTGCGGACACCGGGAAGGCGAAGGGGCCGGTGGCCGCGGTGGCCGGCGGCGTGTCGGTGCCGGTGGCGGGCTGTGCGGTCTCCTGCGGTGCCGGGGGCTGCTCGAGGATGACGTGGGCGTTGGTGCCGCTGACGCCGAACGAGGAGATGCCGCAGCGCAGCGGCCGGTCGGCGGCGGGCCAGGGCCGGGCGTCGGTGAGCAGTTCGACGTGTCCGGCGGACCAGTCGACGTGGGTGGAGGGCCGGTCGACGTGCAGGGTGGCGGGCAGGTGCCGCTCGCGCAGCGCGAGGACCATCTTGATGACGCCGGCGACTCCGGCGGCGGCCTGGGTGTGGCCGATGTGGGACTTGACCGAGCCGAGCAGCAGGGGCCGGTCGGCGGGCCGGTCCTGGCCGTACGTGGCGAGCAGGGCCTGTGCCTCGATGGGGTCGCCGAGGCTGGTGCCGGTGCCGTGCGCCTCGACGGCGTCCACGTCGGCCGGGGCCAGGCCGGCGGAGGTGAGCGCCTGCCAGATGACGCGTTCCTGGGAGGGTCCGTTGGGGGCGGTGAGGCCGTTGGAGGCGCCGTCCTGGTTGACGGCGGAGCCGCGGACGACGGCGAGGACGGGGTGGTTGTTGCGGCGGGCGTCGGACAGGCGCTCGACGACGAGGACGCCGGCGCCCTCGCCCCAGGCGGTGCCGTCGGCGGCGTCCGCGAAGGCCTTGCAGCGGCCGTCGGCGGCGAGGCCGCGCTGCCGGCTGAACTCCAGGAAGACGGTGGGCGTCGACATGACGGTGACGCCGCCGGCCAGCGCGAGGTCGCACTCGCCGTTGCGCAGGGCCTGGACGGCCAGGTGCAGGGTCACCAGGGAGGACGAGCAGGCGGTGTCGAGGGACACCGCGGGGCCCTCCAGGCCGAGGGTGTAGGAGACGCGGCCGGACAGGACGCTCGCGGAGTTGCCGACACCGTCGTCGCCCGCGTTGTCCGAGAGGCTGAGCAGGGTGGTGTAGTCCTGAAGGTTGGTGCCCGCGAACACGCCGGTGCGGCTGCCGCGCAGCCCGGCCGGGTCGATGCCGGCCCGTTCCAGGGCCTCCCAGCAGATCTCCAGCAGGAGGCGCTGCTGCGGGTCGGTGCCGACGGCCTCGCGGGGCGAGACGCCGAAGAAGCCGGCGTCGAAGTCCGCGACGCGGTCGATGAATCCGCCGGTGCGTGTGTAGCTGCGGCCGGGGGTGCCGGGCTCGGGGTCGTACAGCGAGTCGGTGTCCCAGCCGCGGTCCACGGGCCACTCGGTCATGGCGTCGTCGCCCGAGCCCAGCAGCCGCCACAGGCCCTCGGGGTCGCTCACGCCGCCGGGGAACCGGCAGCCCATGGCGACGATCGCGACGGGTTCGCGGTTGCGGGCCTCGGCCTCGCTCAGCCGTTGCCGCGTCTGGTGGAGATCGGCCGTGACCTTCCTCAGGTAGCCGAGGAGCTTCTGTTCATCGCTCATGCGTGTTCACCCGTTCCCCGGTCCTGTGTCCGTTCGCCGTCGCCGCAGCGGCGGCCTCAGGAGATTCCAAGATCGTTCTCGATGAAGTCGAAGATCTCGTCCGCCGCTGCGGAGTTGATCCGGTCGCTGACGTCGTCCGTCGCCGTCGCCGTGAGGACGGCGCCGCGGTCCGGGCCGTCCCAGCGGGCCAGCAGGGAGCGCAGCCGGGCGCCGATCCGGTCCCGCCGCGCGTCGTCGTCCGCCAGGTCCGTCAACGCGGACTCCAGACGGTCGAGTTCGGCGAGCGCCCGGCTCGCGCCGTCGATGCCCTCGGTGAGCCGGCCGCGCAGGTATCCGGCGAGGGCCGCCGCGTTGGGCTGGTCGAACAGCAGCGTGGCGGGCAGCGCCAGGCCGGTGGCGGTGCCGAGCCGGTTGCGCAGCTCGACGGCGGTCAGGGAGTCGAAGCCGAGGGCGTTGAACGCCTGGGCGGCGCCGACCTTGTCGGTGGAGGCGTGGCCGAGGACCCCGGCGGCCTGGCCGCGCACCAGGGCCAGGAGCGTGCGCTCCTGCTCGGCCGCGGACTGCTCGGCCAGCCGGGAGCGCAGCGTCTCGGCGGCGTTGTCCTCGCCCGGGGCCGCCGGGCGGGCGGCCGCCAGGTCGCGGACCTCCGGCAGGTCGGACAGGAGCGGGCTGCGGCGGGCCGAGGCGAAGCCGGGCGCGAAGCGTGCCCAGTCGACGTCGGCGACGGTCACGGCCGCGTCCGGGCGGGCCACGGCCCGGCCGAGGGCGCCCGGGGCGCGCCGCGGGTCCAGCGGGTTCATACCGCTGCGCCGCATGCGCTCCTCGGCCCCGGTGTTCTGCGCGGCCATGCCGCCGCCGGCCCACGGCCCCCAGGCCAGGGAGGTGGCGGGCAGTCCCGCGGCGCGGCGCTGCTGCGCGAGGGTGTCCAGATAGGCGTTGGCGGCGGCGTAGTTGGCCTGGCCGAGGGTGCCGAGGGTGCCGGAGACGGAGGAGAACAGTACGAAGGCGGACAGGTCGCGGTCGCGGGTGAGGTCGTGGAGGTTGCGGGCCGCGGCCAGTTTCGGTCGCAGCACGGTCTCCAGGCTCTCGGGCGAGAGGGTGTCGATGAGCCGGTCGTCGAGGACGCCCGCGGTGTGCACCACGGCGTCCACCGGGTGCCGGGCCAGGAGGGCGGCGAGCGCGTCGCGGTCGGCGACGTCGCAGGCGGCGATCTCGAGTGCGGTGCCGGTGCCCTCCAGTGCCGTCCTCAGCCGGGCCGCGCCCTCGGCGCCGGCGCCGGAGCGGCTGACGGCGAGGACCCGTTCGGCGCCGTGTGCGGCGAGCCAGGCGGCGGTGTGCACGCCGAGGGCGCCGGTGGCGCCGGTCAGCAGGACGGTGCCGTGCCAGGCGGGAGCGGTGGCGGGAGCGGTGGCGGCCGGTATCCGCTCCAGGCGGCGCAGGAAGGTTCCGGAGCCGCGTACCGCGACCTGGTCCTCCCCGTCGCGGCCGGCCAGGACCGCGCTCAGCCGGCGGCCGATGTCCTCGGCGATCGGGGTGCCGGTGGTGCCGGGGAGGTCGACCAGTCCGCCCCAGCTCTGCGGGTACTCCAGGGCCGCGGTACGGCCGAAGCCCCAGACGGCGGCCTGTTCGGGTGCGGTGGGTGCCTCCTGGGCGTGGACGCCGACGGCGCCGGCGGTCAGGCACCACAGGGGCGCGGGCGCCGAACCCGGCGCTGCGTCAGGGCCGTTCAGACCGTCCGGGCTGTCGAGGCTGTCGAGGCTGTCGGAGAGTGCCTGGACGAGTGCGGCGGTGGCGGCGAGGCCGCTCGGGGTGGAGGCGTGCTCCGGCAGCGGCCGGGTGTCGGCGGCGAGCAGGGACAGGACGCCGCCGAGGCGGCCGCCGTCCGCCTTCGCGAGGGCGGCGGTCACCTGGGCGGCCAGGGTGACACGGTCGGCCGACGCGCAGTCGACGGGCACGCGCACCACGTGGGCGCCGTGCGCGCCGAGGGCGGCGGCCACCGAGGCGGCCCAGGGGCCGTCCGCGTCGGCGGCGGGGACGGGCAGCAGCCAGGTCCCGGTGAGGGCGGCGGCCTCTTCGACGGCCGGCTTCCACACGACGCGGTGCTCCCAGCCCTCCGCCTCGGAGGTCTGCCTGCGCTCCCGGCGCAGGGAGGAGATCGCGGGCAGGACCGCGCTGAGCGGCGCGTCGGTGTCGAGGCCGAGGCGGTCGGCGAGGTCCTGCGGGCCGGCCTGCTCGACGAAGTCCCAGAACCGCGCCTCCTCGGCGGAGTCGGCCCCAGGGGCCGCCCCGGCGGGCTGCGCGGAGGACTGGAGCCAGTAGCGCTCGCGCTGGAAGGCGTAGGTGGGCAGTGCACCGCGCAGCGCGTCGTCGTCGTGCAGCGCGGCCGGGTCCAGCTCGGCGCCGCGGGCGTGCAGCAGGCCCGCGGCGAGCAGGGCGGAGCGGCGTTCGTCGCCCTCGCGCCGCATCAGCGGTGCGGCGGCGGCCGTCGTGGGATCGGTGACGCTGTCGAGGGCCATCGCCGTCAGCGTGGCGTCGGGGCCCAGTTCGAGGTACGTGGTGACGCCGAGGACTTCCAGGGCGCGGGCGCCGTCGCAGAAGCGGACCGCGTCGCGCACGTGCCGCCTCCAGTAGGCGGCCGTGCGCAGGTCGTCGCCTTCGGCGAGGCGTCCGGTCACGTTGGAGACGACGGGCAGGGCGGGCGGCGCGTAGGTGACGCGTGCCGCGACCTGTTCGAACTCGTCGAGCATCGCGTCCATGCGGGCGGAGTGGAAGGCGTGGCTGACCCGCAGACGCCTGGTGCGCCGGCCGCGCCCGGCGAGGACGGCGGCGATCCGCTCCACTTCGTCGCTGTCCCCGGAGAGCACGACCGACGCGGGGCCGTTGAGGGCGGCGATGTGGGCGCGGCCCCCGCTCCCGTCGCTCCCGTCGCTCCCGTCGCTCCCGTCGCTCTCGGCGAGGAGTGCGCGTACCTCCTCCTCGGTGGCCTCGACGGCGGTCATCGCGCCGCCCTCGGGCAGTGCCTGCATCAGCCGGCCGCGGGCGGCCACGAGGGCGCAGGCGTCGGGGAGGGTGAGGACGCCCGCGGCGTGCGCGGCCGTCAGTTCGCCGATGGAGTGGCCCATGAGGGCGTCGGGGCGGGCGCCCCAGGAGTGGACCAGGGCGTGGGCGGCGGTGCCGACGGCGAACAGCGCGGCCTGGGTGTAGGCGGTCCGGCCGAGCAGGTCGGCCTCGGGCGAGCCATCCTCGCAGAAGACCACCGAGCGCAGCGGCGGTCCGTCGAGGTGGCGGTCGAGTTCGGCGCAGACGGTGTCGAACGTCTCGGCGTACACGGGGTGGGCCCGGTACAGGTCCTGGCCCATGCCGGGCCGCTGGGCGCCCTGGCCGCTGAAGAGGAACGCGGTCCCGGCGCCGGTGCCGGCGACGCCGGTGGCGACGTCCGGGGTGCCGGTGCCCTGCGCGACGGCGGCGAGTGCGGTGAGCAGTTCCGTGCGGTCGACGGCGACGGCGACGGCGCGGTGGTCGAGGGTGTGCCGGGCGGCGGACAGGGAGTGCGCGAGGTCGCGCAGGTCGGTGTCGGGGTGGGCGAGGAGGTGGGTGCGCAGCCGGGCGGCCTGGGCGCGCAGGGCGTCCGGGGTGTGCCCGGAGACGGTGAACGCGCGTGGCCGGGCGGCCGGTTCGGGGCGGGCGGGGGCGGGCCGGGGTGCGGGCGGTTCCTCCAGGATGACGTGCGCGTTGCTGCCGCTGATGCCGAAGGAGGAGACGCCGGCCCGGCGGGGGCGTGCGGTGTCGGCCGGCCAGGTGCGGGGCTCGGTGAGCAGTTCGATGGCGCCGCTGGACCAGTCGATGTGCGCGGAGGGCTCGTCGACGTGGAGGGTGCGGGGCAGTTCGCCGTGGCGCATGGCCATGACCATCTTGATGACTCCGGCGGCGCCGGCGGCGGCCTGGGTGTGGCCGAAGTTGGACTTGGCGGAGCCGAGCAGCAGGGGCCGGCCGTCCTCCCGGTCCTGGCCGTAGGTGGCGAACAGGGCGCGGGCCTCGATGGGGTCGCCGAGGCTGGTGCCGGTGCCGTGCGCCTCGACGGCGTCCACGTCGCGGGAGGTCAGGCCCGCGGAGGCGAGGGCCTGGCGGATGACGCGTTCCTGGGAGGGTCCGTTGGGGGCGGTGAGGCCGTTGGAGGCGCCGTCCTGGTTGGTCGCCGAGCCGCGGACCACGGCCAGGACGGGGTGGCCCAGGCGCCGGGCGTCCGAGAGCCGTTCGAGGAGCAGGACGCCGACGCCTTCGGAGAAGCTGGTGCCGTCGGCGGACGCGGCGAACGCCTTGCAGCGGCCGTCCGCGGCGAGTCCGTTCTGCGCGGTGAACTCGGTGTAGGTGCCGGGGGTGGCCATCACGGTGACACCGCCGGCCAGGGCCATGCCGCACTCGCCGGTGCGCAGCGCGTGCGCGGCCAGGTGCAGGGAGACCAGCGCCGAGGAGCAGGCCGTGTCGATGGTCATGGTGGGGCCTTCGAGGCCGAAGGTGTAGGCGACGCGGCCGGAGATGACGCTGCCGGAGACGCCGAGGCCGATGTAGCCCTCCATGCCCTCGGGGATGTCGGCGAGCCCGGAGGCGTAGCCGGAGCCCATCGCGCCCACGAACACGCCGGTGCGGCTGCCGCGCAGGGACAGCGGGTCGATGCCGGCCCGCTCGAAGACCTCCCAGGAGGACTCCAGCAGCAGTCGCTGCTGCGGGTCCATGGCCAGCGCCTCGCGGGGCGAGATGCCGAACAGGGAGGCGTCGAAGTGGGTGGCTCCGTAGAGGAATCCGGCCTGGAGTCCGGGCAGGCGTTCCAGGTCCCAGCCGCGGTCGGAGGGGAACGCGGAGATGGCGTCGCCGCCCTCGGCGACGAAGCGCCACAGCTCTTCGGGGGAGGTGACGCCGCCGGGGTACTGGCAGGCCATGCCGATGATGACGACGGGGTCGTCGTCGGCGGCGGCCACGGCGGCGGTCTCCGTCCGTGCGGTGGTTCCGCCGAGTTCCTCGCGCAGGTGGCGGGCGAGCGCGGCGGGCCGGGGGTGGTCGAAGACGAGCGTGGGGGGCAGGCGCAGCCCGGTCTCGGTGTTGAGGCGGTTGCGCAGTTCGACGGAGGTGAGGGAGTCGAAGCCGAGGTCGCGGAAGGACTGGTCGGCGCCGACCGCGCCGGCCGTGTCGTGGCCGAGGGCGGTGGCCGCGTGCCGGCGGACCAGGTCCAGGAGCAGCCGTTCCTGTTCGGTCGGTTCCAGGCCGGCCAGCCGTGCGCTGAGCCGGGGTGCGCCGCCGGTGCCCGCCTCGACGGTGCGCCGGGCCGGGGCCCGGACCAGGCCGCGCAGCAGCACGGGCAGCCGGTCCGCGCCGGCGGCGGTGCGCAGCGCGGCGGTGTCCAGCCGCAGCGGGGCGAGCAGCGGCTCGTCGGTCGTCAGTGCGGCGTCGAGGAGGGCGAGGCCCTGCTCGGCGGTGATCGCGGGCAGGCCGGAGGCGGCGATGCGCCGGATGTCGTCCTCGCTGAGGCCGCCCGTCATGCCGTCGTCGCCGGCCCACAGTGTCCAGGCGAGGGAGGTGGCGGGCAGGCCCTGGGCGTGCCGGTGCTGGGCGAGGGCGTCGAGGACGGTGTTGGCGGCCGCGTAGTTGGCCTGTCCGGCGCCGCCGAGCAGTCCGGCGGCGGAGGAGAACAGGACGAACGCGGTGAGGCCCGCGTCCCGGGTGGCGTGGTGCAGGGCGAGCGCGGAGGCCGCCTTGGCGCGCAGGACGGTGTCGAGGCGCTCGGGGGTGAGCGAGGCGAGGACGCCGTCGTCGAGGACGCCGGCGGTGTGCACGACGCCGCGCAGCGGCCGGTCGGCGGGGATCCGGGCGAGGAGGGCGGCGAGCGCGGCGGGGTCGGCGGTGTCGCAGGCCTCGACGCTCACCTCCGCGCCCAGGGCGGCGAGTTCGGCCACCAGACGGCTCGCGCCCGGGGCGTCGGTGCCCCGCCGGGAGGCGAGGACGAGGCCGCGTACGGCGTGGCGGGTGACGAGGTGGCGGGCGACGAGGGCGCCCAGGAAGCCGGTGCCGCCGGTGATCAGGACGGTGCCTTCGGGGTCCCAGGGAGCCTCGGGGCCGGGGGCAGGGTCCATCGTGGGGCGGGCGGTGTTCACGCGGGTGAGCCGGGGGGCGAGCAGCCGGCCGTCGCGCAGGGCGAGTTGGGGTTCGCCGGTGGCGAGGGCGGCGGCCAGGGCGGCGGCGGGCGTCTCACCGGTGCCGGTGTCCAGCAGGACGAGCCGTCCCGGGTTCTCCGTCTGGGCGGAGCGGACCAGGCCCCAGGCAGCGGCGGCGGCCACGGCCGGCACGTCCTCGCCGTCGCGGGCGGCGACGGCCCCGCGGGTGAGGACGACCAGGCGGGCACCGGCGGTGCGGTCGTCGGCGAGCCAGGTCTGCAGGGTCCGCAGGACGTGCGCGGCGACGGTGCCGGCGTCGTCGCCTGCGGGGCAGGGCAGCAGCACCGCTTCGGCGTCCTCGGGGACGTCGTCGGGGCCGGCCACGGGGGGCCAGGCGGCGTCGAGGCCGGTGTCGGGTCCTTCGTCGTCCGCCGCCACGTACCAGCGGCCGGCCGGGGGTGCGGCCGGGGCGCTCTCGACGGGGCTCCAGGTGACCCGGTGCAGGGCACCGGCGACGGCGGCCGGGGCCGCGGCACCGCGCAGGCTGTCGGCGGAGACGGGCCGGGAGACGAGGGTGTCGACGGTGGCGACGGGGCGGCCCTCGGCGTCGGCGATGCGCAGGGCGACACCGCTCGCGCCCGACGGTTCGATCCGTACCCGCAGGCGCGTGGCTCCGGCCGCGTGCAGGCGCACCCCGCTCCACGAGAACGGCAGGCCGACCCCGGCGGGACTCCCCTCCCCCTCCCCCGCGGGGGCGGTGAGCTGGGCGTGCAGGGCGGCGTCCAGCAGCGCGGGATGCAGTCCGTAACGGGCCGCCTCCTTGTGCTGGTCCTCGGGCAGGGCGACCTCGGCGTACCACGCCCCGTCCGCGCGCCAGGCGGCCTTGAGGCCCTGGAAGACGGGGCCGTACTGGTAGCCGGTGTCGGCGAGGGCGGCGTAGAAGCCGTCGAGGGGGACGGGCCGGGCGCCGGGCGGCGGCCAGGCCGTCAGGTCGAAGGCCGCCTCGGTGCTCCCGGCGGCCCGGGTGGCCAGGACCGCGGAGGCGTGGCGGGTCCACCCGGTGTCGGTGTCGTCGCCCGCGGCGGCCTCGGGGCGCGCGTACACGGCCAGTTGGCGGCGGCCGGTGTCGTCGGGGGCGCCGAGGACGAGCTGGAGCTGCGCGGTGTCCTTCTGCGCCAGGACGAGCGGGGCCTCGAGGGTCAGTTCCTCCAGCAGGTCGCAGCCGACCTCGTCGCCCGCGCGCAGGGCGAGCTCGGCGAAGGCGGTGCCGGGCAGCAGGACGGCGCCGGAGACCTGGTGGTCGGCGAGCCAGGGCTGGGAGCGCACCGAGAGCAGGCCGGTGAGCAGGACCCGGCCGTCGTCGGCGACGCGGACGACGGCGCTCAGCAGTGGGTGTCCGGCGCTGCCGAGTCCCGCGCCGGAGAGGTCGCCGGCGCCGCGGGCGCTCATGCGCAGCCAGTAGTCGTCGCGCTGGAAGGCGTAGGTGGGCAGGTCGATACGGGCGGCGGCGCGCGGGGGCAGGAGGCGCTCCCAGTCCACGGCGGCGCCGTGCGCGAAGAGTCCGGCCACGGCCGCCAGCAGTGCGGGGGCCTCGGGCCGGTCCTTGCGCAGGGAGGCGAAGCAGACCCGTTCGGTGGTGTCGTCGGGCAGGCAGGTGCGGGCGAGCGCGGTCAGGGTGGCGTCGGGTCCGAGTTCGACGAACCGGCTGACGCCGTGTCCGGCGAGCCAGTCGATGCCGTCGGCGAAGCGCACGGGCCGGCGCAGGTGGCGCACCCAGTAGTCGGGCGAGCGCAGTTCCTCGGCGGAGGCCGGCCGGCCGGTCAGGTTGGAGACGACAGTGATCCGCGGCGCGTGGTAGGTGACGCTCTCGGCGACGGCGCGGAACTCGTCGAGGGCGGCGTCCATGCGGGCGCTGTGGAAGGCGTGGCCGACGCGCAGACGCCGGGTGCGGCGTTGCCGGGTGCCCAGGTGTGCGGCGACCTCCTCGACGGCGTTCTCGTCACCGGAGATCACGGTGGAGCGGGGGCCGTTGACGGCGGCGATGCTCACGGCGCCGCCGTGTGCGGTGAGCAGCGGGGTGACCTCGTCCTCGGTCGCCTCTACGGAGATCATGGCGCCGCCCGGCGGGAGCGCCTGCATGATGCGGCCGCGGGCCGCGACCAGCCGGCAGGCGTCGGCCAGCGACCAGACGCCCGCGGCGTGGGCGGCGGACAGTTCGCCCAGGGAGTGTCCGACGAGGTACTTGGGCTTGACGCCCCACGACTCCAGCAGCCGGAACAGGGCCACTTCGACGGCGAACAGGGCGGGCTGGGTGAGGTCGGTGCCGTCCAGGGCCTCGGGGCCCTCGCTGCCGTCGAGGACGATGCTCTTCAGGGACCGGCCCAGGGCGGTGTCGAGGTGGGCGCAGACCGCGTCGAAGGCCGCGGCGAACGCGGGGAACGCCGCGTACAGCTCACGTCCCATGCCGATGCGCTGGGATCCCTGTCCCGAGAAGAGGAAGGCGGTGGCGCCGCGCAGGACGCGGCCGGTGACGAGGTGCGGCGCGTCGGGCGCGTCGGGGTCCTCGTCGGCGAGCCGGGCCAGGCCGCGCAGCGCGGCGGCGTGGTCCTCGGCGAGGACGACGGCGCGGTGTTCGAAGAGCTGGCGGGTGGTGAGGAGGGCGTGCGCGATGCCGGGGGACGCGAGGTCGTCCTCGGTGGTGACGCGGTCGAGGAGCCGGGCGGCCTGGCCGCGCAGGGCGGCGGCGCTGCGCGCGGAGACGATCCACGGCACCACCGGCACCACGGCCGGGGTGCCGGTGGGCGCGGTGTGTGCCGCGGCGTCCTCGTCCGCCCGCGCTGCCGGGACCGTGCCGGACGCGGGCTCCGCGGCGGTGGGGTCCTCGGCCAGGGGGTCGGCCGGGGGTTCGGGTTCGGCGGGCGCGGCCTCCAGGATGGTGTGGGCGTTGGTGCCGCTGATGCCGAACGACGACACGGCGGCGCGGCGCGGCCGGTCCCCGGTGTCGGGCCACTCGGCGGGCTCGGTGAGCAGGCGGACGTGGCCGGCCGCCCAGTCGACGTGGGTCGAGGGCTCGCTGACGTGCAGGGTGCGCGGGAGGCGGCCGTGGCGCAGCGCCATGACCATCTTGATGATGCTGGCCACGCCGGCGGCGGCCTGGGTGTGGCCGAGGTTGGACTTCAGGGAGCCGAGCAGCAGCGGACGCTCGGCGTCCTTGGCGCCGCCGTAGGTGGCCAGCAGGGCCTGTGCCTCGATCGGGTCGCCCAGTGAGGTGCCGGTGCCGTGGGCGTCGACGGCGTCGATGTCGGCGGCGTTCAGGCCGGCGTTGGCCAGGGCCTGTTCGATGACGCGCTGCTGGGCGGGCCCGTTGGGCGCGGTGAGGCCGTTGGAGGCGCCGTCGGAGTTGACGGCCGAGCCGCGGACGACGGCGAGGACGGGGTGGCCGTTGCGGCGGGCGTCGGAGAGGCGCTCCACCAGGAGCAGGCCGACGCCTTCGGACCATCCGGTGCCGTCGGCGTCGTCGGAGAACGCCTTGCAGCGGCCGTCGGCGGCGAGGCCGCGCTGCCGGCTGAACTCGAAGAGCAGTCCGGGGGTCGCCATGACGGCGACCCCGCCGGCCATGGCGAGGTCGCACTCCCCCGATCGCAGGGCCTGCACCGCCCAGTGGAGGGCGACCAGGGAGGAGGAGCAGGCGGTGTCGACGGTGACGGTGGGGCCCTCCAGGCCCAGGACGTAGGAGATGCGGCCGGAGGCGACGGAGGTGGCGTTGCCGGCGAGCATCAGTCCGTGGACGTCCTCGGGGACCTCCACGGGGCCCTGGCCGTAGCCGGAGGTGGCGGCGCCGATGAAGACGCCGGTGGCGCTGGAGCGGAGGGTGGCGGGAGGGATCCCGGCCCGTTCGAGGAGTTCCCAGGACGCCTGCAGGAGCAGCCGCTGCTGGGGGTCGGTGGCGAGGGCCTCGCGGGGGCTCATGCCGAAGAATCCGGCGTCGAACGCGGCGGCGTCGCCGAGGAAGCCGCCCTCGCGGGTGGAGAAGGTGCCCGGCTTGTCGGGGTCGGGGTCGAAGCGGTCCTCGATGTCCCAGCCGCGGTCGGCGGGCAGCGGGCCGATGGCGTCGCCGTCCTCGTCTACGAGCCGCCACAGGTCCTCGGGGGTGGCCACCGCGCCGGGGAAGCGGCAGCTCATCGACACGATGGCGATGGGCTCGCGCTGCTTCTCCTCCACCTCGTGAAGCTGCCGGCGGGTCTGCCGCAGCTCTGCCGTCACCCGCTTGAGGTACTCGACGTACTTGCCGTCGTCAGCCACGTGTCTCACTTCCTTGACCCGAGCCGGACAGTGTCCGCTGTGCGGGAGCCAGTGCCGGAGTGGGGAGGTCCAGTGCCGCAGGGGAGGGATCGGCTCCCGTCGGGGGGTGATCCGCGGCGGCGGGTGCCGCCGCTGTGCGGGCGTCCGCTGCCGTGGTCACGTCGTTCCCAACTCCCTGTCGATGAGGTCGAACAAATCGTCGGCGGTCTCGACCGATTCGAGTTCGCCGTCCGCGGCGTCCGGCTCCTCGGTCCCGGTGACCGTCACCGGCGCGCCCGACCAGCGGGCCAGCAGGTCCCGCAGCCGGTCGGTGACGCGGGAGCGGACCTCGGTGTCGTCCACGTCGGTGCCGTTCAACGCGGCGTCCAGGCGGTCGAGTTCGCCCAGCAGGGCCTGCGCGCCACCGGTCGGGTCGGGCAGGTCGAGCTGGGTCAGCAGGTGGCGGACCTGGACGGCGGGGGTCGGGTAGTCGAAGACGAGGGTCGCCGACAGCCGCAGGCCGGTGACGGCGTTGAGGCGGTTGCGCAGTTCGACCGCGGTCAGTGAGTCGAAGCCGAGTTCCTTGAAGGACTGGTCGGGTTCGATCTCGGCGGCCGAGGAGTGGCCGAGGACGGCCGCGGCCTGCTCGGCGACCGCGTCGAGCAGCAGCTGTTCCCGGTCGGCGGCCGGCAGCGGGGCCAGCCGCTCCGCGAGGGTCTGGGTGTTGCCGGCCGCCGTGGCGGACGTCTCGGCCCGGCGCCGGGCGGGTGCCTTGACCATGGCGCGCAGCAGCGGGGGCAGTACCTCGGCGTGTTCGCGCAGGGAGCCGTGGTCGAGGTCCATGGGCAGGAGCACCGCGCGGTCGGTGGCGGGGCCGGCGTCGAGCAGGCGCATGCCCAGTTCGGCGCCGAGCGGGACCATGCCGGTCCTGGCGTGGCGTTCGCGGTCGGCCTGGCCGAGTTCGCCGGTCATGCCCGCGTCGGGCAGCCAGGTGCCCCAGGCGAGGGAGGTGCCCGGCAGGCCCAGGTCGCGGCGGTGGTGGGCGAGGGCGTCCAGGAAGGCGTTGGCGGCCGAGTAGTTGGCCTGTCCGGCGCCGCCGAACGTGCCGGCCACGGACGAGAAGACCACGAACCGCGCCAGGTCCAGGTCGCGGGTCAGTTCGTGCAGGTTGGTCACGGCGTCGGCCTTGGGCCGCATCGACTCGTCGATGCGCTCCGGTGTCATCGAGGAGATGACGCCGTCGGCCAGGACGCCCGCGGTGTGGATCACCGCGGTCAGCGGGTGGGCGGGGGGCAGTGAGGCGAGGAGGTCGGCGAGGGCGGCGCGGTCGCCGGTGTCGCAGGCGACGATGGCGACGTCGGCTCCCAGGGCGGTCAGTTCCTCGCGCAGTTCGGCCGCGCCGGGCGCGTCGGGTCCCTGCCGGCCGGCCAGGACGAGATGGCGCAGACCGTGGTGGGCGACCAGGTGGCGGGCCGTGATCCGGCCCAGTCCGCCGGTGCCGCCGGTGAGCAGGACGGTGCCGTCCGGGTCGGGGGCGGTCGGCAGGGTCAGGACGACCTTGCCGATGTGGCGTGCCTGGCTGAGGAAGCGGAACGCGTCGGGGGCCCTGCGTACGTCGAACGTGGTCATCGGCAGTGGCGGCAGCACCCCTTCCTCGAAGAGGGTGACCAGTTCGCGCAGCATCTGCCCGATGCGGTCGGGGCCGGCCTCGACGAGGTCGAAGGCCTGGTAGGCGACGCCCGGGTGGTCCTCGGCGACCTGCCGCGGGTCACGGACGTCGGTCTTGCCCATCTCCAGGAAGTGTCCGCCGCGCGGCAGCAGCCGCAGGGAGGCGTCCACGAACTCGCGTGCCAGCGAGTCGAGTACGACGTCCACGCCGCGGCCCTCGGTGGTCTCCAGGAACAGTTTCTCGAAGCCGAGGTCGCGGGAGGAGGCGAGGTGGGCGTCGTCGAGGCCCGCGGCGCGCAGCGCGTCCCACTTGCCGGGGCTCGCGGTGCCGAACACCTCGGCGCCCAGGTGACGGGCGAGCCGTACGGCGGCCGTGCCCACTCCCCCGGCGGCGGCGTGCACGAGCACGGACTGGCCCGGGCGCAGTCCGCCGAGGTCGACGAGGCCGTAGTAGGCGGTCAGGTAGACGATGGGCGCGGTGGCGGCCTGGGCGAAGGTCCAGCCGCGCGGGATGCGGGCGACCATCCGTTCGTCGGCGACGGCGACGGGGCCGAAGGCTCCGGCGAACATGCCCATCACCCGGTCGCCGACGGCGAGCGAGGTGACGTCGGCGCCGGTCTCCGTCACCACGCCGGCGCCTTCCAGGCCGATCGCCGTGGCGTCGCCGGGATACATGCCCAGCGCGGTGAGGACGTCGCGGAAGTTGACGCCCGCGGCGCGCATCGAGATGCGGACCTCGCGCGGTGCGAGGGGTCCTGTCACTTCGGGGCACGGGGTGAGCTTCAGGCTCTCCAGGGTTCCGCGTTCCTCGACGGCGAGCCGCCAGGCGGCCGTGTCGGCGGGCTCGGTGAGCGCGCGCTGCGCGGCGAGGGGGATGATCTTCGGTGTGGTCACCGTGCCTTCCCTGACGGCCAGTTCGAGGTGGCCGGAGGCGAGGGCGGCGGGCAGCGCGGCCGCCGAGGCGGGGGCGGTGTCGAGGTCGGCGAGGACGAAGCGGCCGGGGTTCTCGGAGCGGGCCGAGCGGACCAGGCCCCAGGCGGTGGCGCGGGCCGGGTCGGCGTGCCGGGTTCCGACGCGCATGGCGTCGCGGGTGACGACGGCGAGCCGGGCGTGGGCGAAGCGGGGTTCGTCGAGCCACTGCTGCACGAGCCGCAGTGTCGTGTGCGCGGTGGCGCGTGCGGCGCCGGCCAGACCGCCGGCGTGAGCGTCGGTGTCGGTGTCGGGCAGGGCCAGCAGGACGGTCTCGGGGATCTCCAGGTCCGAGGCGGCGAGCGCGGTCAGGTCGGGGAAGGTCCGTACCCGTGCGCCGGTCCGTTCCAGCTCCGCGGCCAGCGGCCGGGCTTCGGCGCCGCCGACCAGGGTCCAGTCCGTGCCGGGTGTCTGGGCGCCGGCGGGCACCGGCGTCCAGTCCAGTTCGTACAGGCCTTCCTGGCGCGGTGCGCCGATGGTGGCGCCGGCGAGGTCTCCGGTGAGTTCGCGCAGGGTGAGCGAGCCGATGGTGGCGACGGGGCGGCCGGTGGTGTCGGCGAGGGCCAGGCCGATGGACTCCGGGCCCGTCTGCACCATGCGGACCCGCAGGGCGTCGGCGCCTGCGGCTTCCAGGCGGACGTCGTTCCAGGAGAACGGCAGCCGGCCCGCGTCCTTCATGGGCACGAACATCACGGCGTGCAGGGCGGCGTCGAGCAGTGCCGGGTGCAGGTCGAACGCGTCGGCGGACGGGTCGGCGCCCTCGGGCAGCGCGACCTCCGCGAACACCTCCTCGCCGCGCGTCCACACCGACTTCAGGCCCTGGAAGAGCGGTCCGTACAGGTGGCCTCGCTCGGCGAACCGCTCGTAGAAGCCGTCGAGGGGTACTTCGTCGGCGTCCCGCGGCGGCCATGCGGCGAAGTCGTAGGGGGTTTCCGGCGTCGTCGCGGCGTCGTCGGTGAGCAGGCCGGAGGCGTGCAGCGTCCACGGTGTCTCGGGGCCGGCGTCCTCGGTCCGGGAGTGGACGGTGAGGGTGCGGGCGCCGTTCGCGTCAGCGGCCTCCACGTGCAGCTGTACGTGCAGGGCGCCGCTGTCCGGGAGGGTGAGCGGGGTGAGGATGGTCAGTTCCTCCACCCGGTCGCAGCCGACGTGTTCGGCGGCGTGCAGGGCCAGGTCGAGGAAGCCGGTGGCCGGGAACAGGGCCGTGCTGGTGAGGGCGTGGTCCGCGAGCCAGGTCTGGCCGCGCAGCGACAGGCGTCCGGTGAAGAGGCGGGCGTCGCCTCCGGCCAGTTCGACCGCGGCACCGAGCAGCGGGTGTGCGGCGGAGTCCAGTCCCGCCGAGCCGACGTCACCCAGCAGGACGGGCGGTCCGGGCCAGAACCGCTGCCGCTGGAAGGCGTACGTCGGCAGGGTCGTGGTCTGTGCGCCGGTGCCGTCGAAGACGTGGGCCCATTCGAGGTCGACGCCCTTGACGAACGCCTGGGCCAGGCCGGAGAGCAGTGCTTCGCGTTCGTCGCGGTCCTTGCGCAGGACGGGGACGAAGAGCATCTCGTCGTCGCCGGTGACGCCGGTCTGGGCGAGGGCGGTGAGGGTGCCGTCGGGGCCGAGCTCCACGAACCGGCGTACGCCGCGCCCTTCGAGCCAGGCGATCCCGTCGACGAACCGTACGGCCTCACGCACGTGGCGCACCCAGTAGTCGGCCGACTCCAACTCCCCTGCTCCGGCGGCCTGTCCGGTCACGTTCGAGACGACCGCCATACGGGCCGGCGCATACGTCACGCTCTCGGCGACCGTGCGGAACTCGGCCAGCATCGGCTCCATCAACGGCGAATGGAAAGCGTGCGAGACGCGCAGACGGGAGGTACGGCGACCCAGGGCCGCTATCTCCTGCGCGACCGCCGACGCTGCGGTCTCAGTACCGGAGACCACCACCGAACGCGGGCCGTTGACGGCGGCGATCGACACCTCCGCGTCCCGGCCCTCCAGCAGCGGGAGCACCTCGTCCTCGGACGCCTCCAACGCGAACATCGCCCCACCGGCAGGGAGTTGCTGCATCAGACGGCCACGCGCCGACACCAGCCGGCACGCATCCTCCAGCGAGAACACCCCCGCCACATGCGCTGCGGCGAGCTCCCCCACCGAGTGGCCCACGAGGAAGTCAGGGGTGATCCCCCACGATTCCACCAGCCGGAACAGGGCGACCTCGATCGCGAACAGCGCGGGCTGTGTCCAGCCCGTCTCGTTCAGCAGGTCGGCGTCCTCACCGAACACGACCTCCCGCAGACCCTCGTCCAGGTGCGCGCACACCGCGTCGAAGGCATCGGCGAACACCGGGAAGGCGTCGTACAACTCCCGTCCCATACCCAAGCGTTGTGCACCCTGGCCGGAGAAGAGGAGGGCGAGTTTGCCCTCGCCCCGGGCGGAGCCGGTCACGGTGGAGGGGTTCGGCTCGTCGTCGGCCAGTGCGCGCAGGCCCTGGACGAGGGTGTCGTGGTCCCCGCCGAGGAGGACCGCGCGGTGTTCGAAGACCGAGCGGTGCGCCGCCAGGGACAGGCCCACGTCGGCGGGGTCCGTCTGCGGCCGGTCGGTGAGGTGGGTGAGGAGGCGGTCCGCCTGTGCCCGCAGGGCGGTGCGGCTGCGGGCGGTCACGATCCACGGCACCGTGCCGGCGGGGGCCGGTTCGGTGGCGGCGGGGGCGGGCTCCTCCTCGGTGGCGGCTTCGAGGATGACGTGGGCGTTGGTGCCGCTGATGCCGAAGGAGGAGACGCCGGCGCGGCGGGGACGGTCCGCCTCGGGCCATGCGACGGCCTCGGTGAGCAGCCGGACGTCGCCCTCCGTCCAGTCGACGTGGGTCGAGGGGCGGTCGACGTGGAGGGTGGCCGGCAGCACGGCGTTGTTCAGCGCCAGGACCATCTTGATGATGCCCGCGACGCCGGCGCCGGCCTGGGTGTGGCCGATGTTGGACTTCACCGAGCCGAGCCACAGCGGCTGTCCGGGCTGCCGGTCCTGGCCGTAGGTGGCGAGGACGGCCTGGGCCTCGATGGGGTCGCCGAGGGTGGTGCCGGTGCCGTGCGCCTCGACCGCGTCGACCTCGGTGGCCGTGACCCCCGCGTCGGCCAGTGCCGCGCGGATCACCCGCTGCTGGGCGGGGCCGTTGGGGGCGCTCAGACCGTTGGAGGCGCCGTCCTGGTTGACGGCGGAGCCGCGGACGACGGCGAGGACGGGGTGGTTGTTGCGGCGGGCGTCGGACAGGCGCTCCACCAGGAGCATGCCGCCGCCCTCGGAGAAGCCGGTGCCGTCGGCGGCGTCCGCGAAGGACTTGCACCGGCCGTCGGCCGCCAGGCCCCGCTGCCGGCTGAAGTCGACGAACAGGCCGGGTGAGGCCATCACGGTGACGCCGCCCGCGAGGGCGAGGTCGCACTCGCCGGAGCGCAGGGAGCGCACGGCCAGGTGCAGGGCGACCAGGGACGCCGAGCAGGCGGTGTCGACGGTGACCGCCGGGCCCTCCAGTCCGAAGGTGTAGGAGAGCCGGCCGGAGACGACGCTGGCGGCGTTGCCGGTCAGCATGTAGCCCTCGAAGTCCTCCCGGGAGGCGGCCAGCATGCCGGTGTAGTCCTGGCCGTTGGTGCCGGCGAAGACGCCGGTGCGGCTGCCCTTGAGGGTCCTGGGGTCGATGCCGGCCCGCTCGAACGTCTCCCACGTCATCTCCAGCAGCAGGCGCTGCTGCGGGTCCATGGCGACGGCCTCACGCGGGGAGATGTTGAAGAACGCCGGGTCGAAGCCGCTGGCGTCGTTCAGGAAGCCACCGGTGCGGGTGTAGACGCTGCCGGGCTTTCCGGGCTCGGGGTCGTACAGCGCGTCGAGGTCCCAGCCCCGGTCCTCGGGGAAGGGCACGAGCCCCTCCTCGCCGTCGAGCAGCATGGTCCACAGCTGTTCGGGGGTGCTGACGTCGCCCGGGAAGCGGCAGCCCATGGCGACGACCGCGATCGGTTCGTCGTCCCGCGGGGGCATGGCGGGTGCGGGGGCCGGGGTGTCCGGCTGTTGCGTGCCGGCCAGCTCGGTGAGGAGGTGGGTGGCGAGGGCGTCGCAGTTGGGGTGGTCGAAGACGAGGGTGGCCGGCAGGCGCAGGCCGGTGATGCGGTTCATGCCGTTGCGCAGTTCGACGGCGCTGAGGGAGTCGATGCCCAGGTCGGTGAAGGGGCGGCCGGGTTCGACGGCCTCGGCGGACGGGTAGCCGAGCACGTTGGCGACGTAGGAGCGGACGACGTCGAGGACGGCGCCGGCCCGGTCGTAGGCGGGCAGTTGGGCCAGGTGGGCCTGGAGGGAGGAGGCGTCCGCGGCGGGGCTGTCGGCCTGCTGGGTGCGGGCGGCGTCCAGGGCGCGGCGGGCCGCGGGCAGTTCGTCCAGGAGGTGGCTGGGGCGCGGTCCGGTGAAGGCGAGCGCGTAGGTGTCCCAGCGCAGGTCGGTGACGACGACGGCGGTGTCGTCGGCGTCCAGGGCCCGGCCCAGTGCGTCGCAGGCGGACTTGGTGTCCATGGGGTGGACGCCGTAGCGGCGCATGCGGTCGCCGGCGGCGTCGCCGACCATGCCGCCGTCGGCCCACAGGCCCCAGGCGATGGCGGTGGCGGGCAGGCCCTGGGAGCGCCGGTACTGGGCGAGGGCGTCGAGGTAGGCGTTGCCGGGGGCGTAGTTGCCCAGGCCCGCGCCGCCGAGGACGCCGGCGGAGGAGGAGAACAGGACGAAGGCCGACAGGTCCAGGTCCTGGGTGAGTTCGTGGAGGTGCAGGGCGGCGGTGGCCTTGCCGCGCAGGACGGGGTCCATGCGGTCGGCTGTCAGGGAGTCGACGACGGTGTCGTCGAGGGAGCCGGCGGCGTGGAACACGGCGTCCAGCGGGCGGTCCGCGGGGATCGAGCGGAGCAGGTCCTCCAGGGCGCTGCGGTCGGCGACGTCGCAGGCGGCAAAGGTGATGTCGGCGCCGAGTGCGGTGAGTTCGTCGCGCAGTCCGGCGGCGCCGGGGGCGTCGGCGCCGCGCCGGCCGGCCAGGATCAGGTGGGTGGCGCCGCGCCCGACGAGCCAGCGGGCGAGGTGGCCGCCGAGGGCGCCGGTGCCGCCGGTGACCAGGACGGTGCCGCGGGGGTGCCAGGCCGGGGTGTCGGCGAGGGGGGCGGCGGCGTGGACCAGGCGGCGTCCGAAGGAGCCGGAGGGCCGGATGGCGATCTGGTCCTCGTCGCCGGGGGCGGCGAGGACGGCGCACAGGCGGGTGCCGGCCCGGCCGTCGAGTACGGCGGGCAGGTCGACGAGGCCGCCCCAGCGTTCGGAGTGTTCCAGGGCGGCGACCCTGCCGAGGCCCCAGACGAGCGCCTGGGCGGGGCTGGTGACGGTCTCGGAGGGGCCGACGGCGACGGCGCCGCGGGTGGCGCACCACAGCGGGGCGTCGGTGGTGGTGTCGCCGAGGGCCTGGAGGAGGGTGACGGTGCCGGCGAGGCCGTGCGGGAGCGCCGGGTGGTCGGGGTGGGGGCGTTCGTCGAGGGCGAGCAGGGACAGGACGCCCGCCACGGCGGGGGTGGCGTCCCCGGTGAGGGCGGCCGTCAGGAGGGTGGCGAGTCCGGTGCGGTCGGTGCCGCCGTCGGGGACGGTGACCAGGCGGGTGTCGCGGGCGCCGCCGGCGGTCAGGGCGCGGTGGGCGTCGGCGACGAGGGCGGCGTGGGTGCCGTCCGGGTCCGCGGGGGCGACGACGAGCCAGGTGCCGGACAGGGCGCCCGCGGCGTTGTCGGTCAGCGGGGACCATCCGACGCCGTAGCGCCAGGAGTCGGTGGTGGAGCGTTCGCGGCTGGTGCGGCGCCAGCTGGACAGGGCCGGCAGGAGGGTGCTCAGCGGTGCGTCGGCGGGCAGGTCGAGGGCGTCGGCGAGGGCTTGCGGGTCTCCCTGGTCGACGGTCTCCCAGAAGCGGGACTCCACCGTGTCCGTGGCGGCGGTGTCGAAGGAGGCGGAGGTGTCCTGTTCCGGTACGTGGGGCCAGTACCGCTGCTGTTGGAAGGGGTAGGTGGGTACGTCGACGCGGTGGGCGCCGGTGGCGGTGAAGACGGCCGTCCAGTCGAGGGCGACGCCGTTGACGTGGGCCTCGGCGACCGAGGTGAGGAACTGGCCGAGGCCGCCCTTGTCGCGGCGCAGGGAGCCGAGCGCGGCGCCGTCGACGCCGGCGTCCTCCAGGGTCTCGCGCAGGCCGACGGCGAGCACGGGGTGCGGGCTGACCTCGATGAAGGTGCGGTGTCCTTCGGCGATGAGGCCGCGGACGGCCTCCTCGAAGCGGACGGTCTCGCGCAGGTTGGTGTACCAGTACTCGGGGTCGAGGGTGGTGGTGTCCTGCCACTGGCCGGTGAGGGACGAGCGGAAGGGGATCCCGGCGTCCTGCGGCTCGATGCCGGCGAGGGCGTCGAGCACGGTCGCGCGGATGGATTCGACCTGCGGGGAGTGGGAGCCGTAGTCGACGGCGACCTTGCGGGCGCGTACGCCGTCCTCGGTGAGGGCGGTGAACAGTTCGTCGAGCGCGGCGGCTTCGCCGGACACCACCACCGAGGCCGGTCCGTTGACGGCGGCGACGGCGAGGCGGTCGGCCCACGGGCTCATGCGGGCGCGGGTCTCGTCGGCGCTCAGCGGTACGGACATCATGCCGCCGGTGCCGGCGATGGCGACGATGGCCCGGCTGCGCAGGGCGACGATCCGGGCGCCGTCGTCGAGGGACAGGGCCCCGGCGACGCAGGCGGCGGCGATCTCGCCCTGCGAGTGGCCGACGACGGCCGCGGGGGTGATGCCGAGGGAGCGCCACAGGCCGGCGAGTCCGACCATGACGGCCCACAGGGCGGGCTGGACGACGTCGACCCGGCCGATGTCGGCCGCGTCCTCGTCGCCGCGCAGGACCGCGGTCAGGGACCAGTCGACGTAGGGGGCGAGAGCGCGTTCGCAGTCGGCGACGAGTGCGGCGAACAGGGGTGAGTCGGTGAGGAGTTCGCGTGCCATGCCGGTCCACTGCGCGCCCTGTCCGGGGAAGACCAGGACGGGATCGGCGGCGGTGGGCGCGGTGCCGCAGACCACGCCGGGCCCGGTGACGGGGGCGCCGGCGGCGAGGGCGGCGAGCGCCTCGTCGAGGGTGTCGCGGCCGGTGGCGAGGACGGCCGCCCGGTGTTCGAAGGCCGAGCGGGTGGTGGCCTGGGAGTAGGCGAGGTCGGTGAGCGGGGTGTCGGGCCGGGCGAGCAGGTGGGTGCGCAGGCGTGCGGCCTGGCTGCGCAGGGCGGCCTCCGTGCGGCCGGACAGCAGGGTCGGTACGACGGGCAGGGCGCCGGTGAAGGCCGCGGTGTCCGGGGTCGCGGGCGGGGCGGTGGCCGTTTCGGTGGCGGGTGCCTGTTCGACGATGACGTGGGCGTTGGTGCCGCTCATGCCGAACGAGGAGACACCGGCGCGGCGCGGTCGCCCGGTCTCGGGCCAGTCCAGCTGTTGGTCGAGCAGGCGGACGTCGCCGGCACTCCAGTCGACGTGCGGGGTGGGGTTGTCGGCGTACAGGGTGCGCGGCAGGACGCCCTCGCGGATCGCCATGACCATCTTGATGATGCCGCCGACGCCCGCGGCGGCCTGGCTGTGGCCGATGTTGGACTTCAGGGAGCCCAGCCACAGGGGCCGGTCCTCGGGCCGGTCCTGGCCGTAGACCGCGATGAGCGCCTGGGCCTCGATCGGGTCGCCGAGGGTGGTGCCGGTGCCGTGCGCCTCGACCGCGTCGACCTCGCCGGGGGTCAGTCCGGCGCCGGCGAGCGCCTGGCGGATGACACGCTGCTGGGAGGGTCCGCTGGGTGCGGTCAGTCCGTTGGAGGCGCCGTCCTGGTTGAGGGCGCTGCCGCGCAGCACGGACAGGACGGGGTGGTTGTTGCGGCGGGCGTCGGAGAGCCGTTCGAGGACGATCATGCCGACGCCCTCGGCCCAGCTGGCGCCGTCGGCGTCCGCGGAGAACGGCTTGCAGCGGCCGTCGGGGGCGAGGGCGCGCTGGCGGCTGAACTCGATGAGGGAGCCGGGTGTGGACATCACGGTCACGCCGCCGGCGAGCGTGAGGGAGCATTCGCCCTGGCGCAGTGCCTGGGAGGCGAGGTGGAGGGCGACGAGGCTGGAGGAGCAGGCGGTGTCGACGGACACCGCGGGGCCTTCCAGGCCGAGGGTGTAGGCGATGCGGCCGGACAGCACGCTGGGTGAGTTGCCGGTGCCGACGTAGCCCTCGACGTTGTCGTCGGCGGCGGCCAGGATCGTGACGTAGTCCTGGTAGGTGACGCCGGCGAAGACGCCGGTGCGGCTGCCGCGTGCGGTGGTCGGGTCGATGCCGGCGCGTTCCAGGGCCTCCCAGGACGTCTCCAGCAGCAGGCGCTGCTGGGGGTCCATGGCGAGGGCCTCGCGGGGGCTGATGCCGAAGAACGCGGGGTCGAACTGGCTGGCGTCGTGGAGGAATCCGCCCTCGCGGGTGTAGACGGTGCCCGGGTGGTCGGGGTCGGGGTGGTAGAGGGTCTCCGGGCTCCAGTTGCGGTCGCCGGGCAGCGGGGAGATGCCGTCGGCGCCGGCCACGACGAGGTCCCACAGGTCCTCGGGGCTGCGGACGCCGCCGGGGTAGCGGCAGGCCATGCCGACGATGACGATCGGGTCGTCGTCGGCGGACACCGGGCGGCGGGTGTGGCCGTCGTCGTTGTCGGTGGTGCCGAACAGGTCGGCGTCGAGGTGCCGGGCGAGTGCGTGGGGGGTGGGGTGGTCGAAGACCAGGGTGGCCGGGAGGGCCACGCCGAGCGCGGTGCTGAGCGCGTCGCGCAGTTCGACGGAGGTGAGTGAGGTGAATCCGAGGGTGGAGAAGGAGTGGGCCGGTTCGATGTCGGTGGGTCCCTCGTAGCCGAGGACGTCGGCGACCTGGGTGCGCACGGTGGTGAGCAGGACGCGGGCGCGTTCGGCCGGGGGCCGGTTCGACAGCCTCTCCAGCAGGCTGCCGGGCTGCTGGGTGCGGGCCGCGGTGCGGCGGGCGACGGCCCGGGTGCGGGCGGCGGCGGGCCGGCCGGTGGTGGCCGGGGCGGCGGGGGCGCTCGTGTGGTGCGGGTCGACGGGCCGCATCAGCAGGGAGGCGATGGCGAGGACGGGTTCGCCGATCGCGTCGGCGGCTTCCAGGGTCAGGGTGTCGGGGCCGCGGCGGGAGAGGCGGACGCGCAGGGTGGTGGCGCCGGTGGCCTGGAGTGAGGCGTCGGCGAGGGAGAACAGGACGCGGCCGTCGCCGAAGCCGTCGAAGGTGCCCAGGCCGAGCGGGTGCAGGGCGGCGTCGAGGAGCGCGGGGTGCAGGTCGAAGCGTCCGGCCTCCTGCGCGGTGCCTTCGGGCAGGGCGACTTCGGCGTACACGTCCTCGCCGTGGCGCCAGGCGGCCCGCAGGCCCTGGAAGACGGTCCCGTAGTCGAGTCCCGCCGCGGCGAGGCGTTCGTAGACGCCGTCGACGTCGAGGGGTTCGGCGCCGGGGGGCGGCCAGGCGGTGAAGTCGAACTCCGGTGTGCCGGCGCCGCGTTCGGGTTCCCGGGCACTCAACAGGCCGCCGGCGTGCCGGATCCAGGGGCCGTCCGTGCCGGGATTCTCCGGCCGGCCGTACACGCTGAAGACGCGGGAGCCCAGCGCGTCGGGGTCGGCGACCCGGATCTGGAGGTGGACGCGGCCCTGGTCGGGCAGGACGAGCGGGGATTCCAGGACGAGTTCGCGCACGTGCCCGCAGTCGGTGTGGGCGCCGGCGCGCAGGGCGAGTTCGAGGAAGGCGGTGCTCGGCACCACGACGGAGCCGTTGACGCGGTGCGCGGCGAGCCAGGGCTGCGCGTGGGCCGACAGGCGTCCGGTCAGGACGACGGTGGCGCCCTCGGCGGGCGGGACGACGGCGGTCAGGAGCGGGTGGTCCGCGTCGAGGAGTCCGGCCGCGGACGGGTCGTGGGATCCGGTGGGTACGTCGAGCCAGAACGTGCGGTGCTGGAAGGCGTAGGTGGGCAGGGGTACGGGCCGGCCGCCGGGCGCGACCGCGTCCAGGCAGGACTGCCAGTCGACCGGGACCCCGCGGGTGAACAGGGCGCCCAGGGCGGCGATGAGGACGGCCGGTTCGGGGCGGTCCTCGCGCAGCGCGGGCACGGTGAGGTGACCGTGGGACTCCCAGCAGCCCTGGGCAAGGGTGGTGAGGGTGGCGTCGGGGCCGAGTTCGAGGCAGTGCTCGACGCCGTGGTGTTCCAGCCAGGCGATCCCGTCGGCGAAGCGGACCGCCTGGCGGACGTGGCGTACCCAGTACTCGGGCGAGGTGAGTTCCCCGGCCTGGGCGGGGCGGCCGGTGAGGTCGGAGACGACCGGGATGCGCGGCTCGGCGTAGCCGATGCTTTCGGCGACGGCCCGGAAGTCGGCCAGCATCGGTTCCATGCGGGGTGAGTGGAAGGCGTGGCTGACGCGCAGCCGGGTGGTCCTGCGTCCTTCGCCCGCGAAGTGCGCGGCCACGGCGAGTACGGCCGGCTCGTCGCCGGCGACCACCACGGACCGGGGGCCGTTGAGGGCGGCGAGGCCGATCTCGTGCTCCCGGCCGGCCAGCAGGGGCAGTACCTCCTCCTCGGTGGCCTGGAGCGCGGTCATGGCGCCGCCCTCCGGCAGGGCCTGCATGAGCCGGCCCCGGGCGGCGACCAGCCGGCACGCGTCGGGCAGGGTGAGGACGCCCGCGACGTGGGCGGCGGCCAGTTCACCGACGGAGTGGCCCAGGAGGTGGTGGGGCCGTACGCCCCAGGACTCGACCAGGCGGTACAGCGCGACCTCGACGGCGAACAGTGCGGGCTGCGCGTACTCGGTGCGGTCGAGGAGGGCGGCGTCGTCGCCGAACACGACCTCGCGCAGCGGTCGCTCCAGCTGGCCCTCGAAGTGACCGCACACGGCGTCGAAGGCGTCCGCGTAGACGGGGAAGGCGGCGTGGAGCTCGCGGCCCATGCCCGGCCGCTGGGTGCCCTGGCCGGCGAACAGGAACGCGGTGGTTCCCTCGGTCAGGGTGTCGCCGGTGACGGCGTCCGGGGAGGGTTCGCCCGCGGCGACGGCGGCGAGGCCGCGCAGGAGTTCGGTACGTCCGGTGCCGTGGACCACGGCCCGGTGCTCGAAGCCGGGACGGGTCGTCACCAGTGCGTGGGCGATGTCGGCGGTGTCGAGTGCGGGGTGCTCCTCGACGTGGGCCAGCAGGCGTGCGGCCTGTTCGCGCAGGGCGGCGGCGCTGCGGGCCGACACGATCCACGGGGTCACCGCGCCGGCGGCCGGCCGGCGGGCGGGTGCGGCGGGGACGGTCGGCGTCCGCGGGGCCTGCTCGATCACGACGTGGGCGTTGGTGCCGGACACGCCGAAGGCGGAGACACCGGCGCGGCGCGGGCGGCCGGTGTCGGGCCACTGCCGCTGTTCGGTCAGCAGCCGGACGTCGCCCGCGCTCCAGTCGACGCGTGAGGAGGGCGCGTCGGCGTGCAGGGTCTGCGGGAGGACGCCCTTGTCGAGGGCGAGGACCATCTTGATGATGCCGGCGGCACCGGCGGCGGCCTGGGTGTGGCCGATGTTCGACTTGACCGAGCCCAGCCACAGCGGCTGGTCGGCGGGGCGGTTCTGCCCGTACGTGGCGAGCAGTGCCTGTGCCTCGATGGGGTCGCCGAGGACGGTGCCGGTGCCGTGCGCCTCGACGGCGTCGACGTCGGCCGGGGTCAGGCCCGCGGAGGCGAGGGCGGCGCGGATGACCCGCTGCTGGGCGGGACCGTTCGGCGCGGTCAGTCCGTTGGAGGCGCCGTCCTGGTTGACGGCGGTGCCGCGGACGACGGCGAGGACCCGGTGGCCGTTACGGCGGGCGTCGGACAGTCGCTCGACGACGAGGACGCCGACGCCCTCGGACCAGCCCGTTCCGTCGGCGCCGTCGGCGAACGCCTTGCAGCGGCCGTCGGGTGCGAGGCCTCCTTGGAGGCTGAACTCGACGAAGGCGCCGGGGTTCGCCATGACGGTGACGCCGCCGGCCAGCGCGAGGTCGCACTCGCCGGTGCGCAGGGACTGCACGGCGAGGTGCAGGGCGACGAGGGAGGAGGAGCAGGCGGTGTCGACGGTGACCGCGGGGCCTTCGAGGCCGAGCGTGTACGCGACGCGGCCGGAGACGACGCTTCCCGCGCCGCCGGTCAGCAGGTGTCCGCCGAGGCCTTCGGGGACCTCGGTCAGGCCCGAGCCGTAGCCGGAGCTTCCGGCGCCGACGAAGACGCCGGTCCGGCTGCCCTTGAGGCCGGTCGGGTCGATGCCGCCGCGCTCCAGCGCCTCCCAGGACGTCTCCAGGATCAGACGCTGCTGGGGGTCGATCGCGAGGGCCTCGCGGGGGCTGATGCCGAAGAACGGGGCGTCGAAGCCGGCGGCCTCCCGCAGGAAGCCGCCCGAGCGGGTGTCGCTGGCCGCGAGCAGGGTCTCCAGGTCCCAGCCGCGGTCCTCGGGGAATCCGGCGACCGTGTCGAGGCCGCCGGAGACGATCCGCCACAGCGCCTCGGGACCCGCCACGCCGCCCGGCAGGCGGCAGCCCATGCCGACGATGACGACGGGGTCGGTGTCGGTGGCGGTGGCCGCCGGGGGACGCGCCGTGGGGTCGTCGCCGGTGTCGGTGCCGAAGAGTTCGTCGCGCAGCCGGGCGGCGACGGCCAGCGGGGTCGGGTGGTCGAAGACGAGGGTGGAGGGCAGCGGTACCCCGGTGGCGCCGGTGAGTTCGTTGCGCAGTTCGACCGCGGTCAGGGAGTCGAAGCCCAGTTCGCGGAAGGTCCGCGCGGGGGCGACGGCCGCGGTGTCGGTGTGGGCGAGTACGACGGCGGCGCGCTCGCGGACCAGGTCGAGGAGGGCCGTGTCGCGGTCCTCGGCGGGCAGCGGGCCGAGCCGTTCGCGCAGGGCGGCGCCCGCGCTCGTGGTGTCCGCCGCCGGGCCGGTGCCGCGCAGCGCGTCGGAGGCCTCCGGCAGTGCGGACAGCAGGGGGCTGGGGCGGCCGGTCGTGAACGCGGGGGCGAAGCGGTCCCAGTCGACGTCGGCCACGACCACGGTGGTGTCGCCGAGTTCGAGGGCGCGGGAGAGGGCGCGCAGGCCCGCGTCGGGCTCCAGTGGCCGCAGTCCGCGGCGGCGCAGCAGATCCTGGGCCTCGGCGTCGGCGGCCATGCCGCTCTCGCCCCAGGGACCCCAGGCGACGGCGGTACCGGCGAGCCCCCTGGCCCGGCGCCGCTCCACGAGCGCGTCGAGATGCGCGTTGGCCGCGGCGTACGCGGACTGGCCACCGCTGCCCCACACCCCGGCGATCGAGGAGAACACCACGAACGCCGACAGGTCCCACTCCCGGGTGAGGGCGTCGAGATGATCGGCACCCACCGCCTTCGCCGCCAGGACGGCGGCGACCCGCTCCGGAGTCAGCCGGTCGATCAGATCGTCGTCCAGCACACCCGCCGCATGGAACACCGCGTCGACCCGGTGCCGGGACAGCAGACCTGCGACCGCCTCCGCATCCGCCGTGTCACACGCCTCCACCACCACCCGCGCACCCAACTCCTCCAGCCCCGCCACCAGTTCGGCCGCACCAGGGGCGTCCATCCCGCGACGGCCGGTCAGGACGAGTTCGCTCGCACCGCGCCCCACCAGCCAGTGCGCCAGACGTGTGCCGAGCGCTCCGGTGCCGCCGGTGAGCAGCACCCTGCCGGGTGCGTTCCATCCGCTGCCCGCGTCGGCGGGGGCGGCGGCGTGGGTGAGGCGCCGGGCGAAGGCGGCGGTGCCGCGGACGGCGACCTGGTCCTCGGCGCCGTCGGCGACGACGGCGGCCAGTGCGGCCAGGGCGCGGCGGTCGGGGCGGGCCGGCAGGTCGACGAGGCCGCCCCACCGGTCGGGGTGTTCCAGGGCGGCGACCCGGCCGAAGCCCCACAGGGCGGCCTGCGCCGGATCGACGACACCTTCGGACGGGGTGCCGACGGCGACGGCGCCCCGCGTGAGCTGCCACAGCGGCGCGGTCACTCCCGCGTCACCCAGCGCCTGGACGAGGGTCAGCAGGGCGGCCGGGCCGGACGGGAAGGCCAGGATGCCCGTGATCGGTTCGGTGCCGGCCGGGTCGGACAGGCCGGACAGGACGGCGGCCAGGGTGGTGCGGTCCGCGTCCGGGGCATAGGTCACCCGCTCGGTGCCGGGCAGGAACTCCTCGATCCCCGCGAGCGAGTCCTCGCCGGCGGACTGGAGCAGGAGCCGGCGGCCGGTGTCCGTCGCGGTGGGAGCGGTGAGCGGCTGCCAGACGACGCGGTAGCGCCAGCCGTCCACGCGTGAGCGCTCGGCCGCGCCACGCCGCCAGGCGGACAACGCCGGTACGATCGTGTCGAGTTCGGCCTCGTCCACGCCCAGGACCTCGGCGAGGTCGTGGGCGTCGCCGCGTTCCACGGCCGCCCAGAAGCTCGCGTCCAGCGGGTCGGCCGCCACGGGTGCGGCGGCAGCGGCGGGCTCGGGCCAGAACCACTCGTGCTGGAAGGCGTAGGTGGGCAGTTCGACCGGCCGTGCGCCGGTGAGGAGGGCGGCCCAGTCGACGGGGGCACCGTGCGTGAACGCCCGCGACACGGCTGCCATGACGGTGTCCGTCTCGGAGCGGTCCTTGCGCAGGACGGACGCGAACAGCACGTCCTCGCCGCTGGACACGCTGGTCTGCGCGAGGGCGGTGAGGGTGCCGTCCGGGCCGAGTTCCAGGAACCGGGTGACACCCCGCTCCGCCAGCGTGCGCACCCCGTCCGCGAACCGCACCGCCTCGCGGACGTGGCGCACCCAGTACTCGGCCGACTCCAACTCCCCTGCTCCGGCGACCTGTCCGGACAGGTTCGAGACGACCGCGATACGGGCCGGCGCGTAGGTGACGCTCTCGGCGACCGTGCGGAACTCGGCGAGCATCGGTTCCATCAGCGGCGAGTGGAAGGCGTGGGAGACGCGCAGGCGGGAGGTGCGGCGACCCAGGGCGGATATCTCCTGAGCGATGGCCTCCGCCACCGCATCGACGCCGGAGACGACCACCGAGAGGGGGCCGTTGACCGCGGCGATCGACACCTCGCTCTCCCAGCCCTCCAGCAGCGGCAGGACCTCGGACTCGGACGCCTCCAGCGCGAACATCGCACCACCGGATGGCAGTTGCTGCATCAGACGACCGCGCGCCGACACCAGCCGGCAGGCGTCTTCGAGGGAGAACACCCCCGCCACATGCGCGGCGGCGAGCTCACCCACCGAGTGGCCCACCAGGAAGTCGGGACGCACACCCCACGACTCCACCAGCCGGAACAGGGCGACCTCGATCGCGAACAGCGCGGGCTGAGTCCAGCCCGTCTCGTTCAGCAGGTCGACGTCCTCACCGAACACGACCTCGCGCAGGCCGTCGTCCAGGTGAGCGCACACCGCGTCGAAGGCCTCGGCGAACACCGGGAAGGAGTCGTACAACTCCCGCCCCATACCGAGGCGTTGTGCACCCTGTCCGGAGAAGAGGAAGGCGAGCTTGCCCTCGCTCACGACGCCCTGGACCACACCCGGGACGCTCTCGTCGCGGGCGACGGCGGCAAGACCCGCGAGGAGTTCCTCACGGTCGCCGCCCCGGATCACCGCACGGTGCTCGAACGCCGACCGGGTCCTGACCAGCGACAGACCCACGTCGGCGGGGTCCAGGTCGGGGTGTGTCCCGAGGTGGGTCAGGAGTCTGGCCGCCTGGTCCCGTAGAGCGGCGGCGCCCTGTCCGGACACCACCCACGGGGTGACGGGCGGCGCCGGGGGGATCGGGGTGTCCGTGCCGTCGGCGGTGGTCTCCGCCTGTTCCAGCACGACGTGCGCGTTCGTGCCGCTCAGTCCGAACGAGGACACTCCCGCCCGACGCGGACGGTCCGTCTCCGGCCAGTCCACCGCCCCGGCCAGCAGCCGTACGTCACCGGCCTCCCAGTCGACATGCGACGACGGTTCGTCGACGTGCAGGGTGGCGGGCAGCACGCCGTGGCGCATCGCCTCCACCATCTTGATCACGCCCGCCACACCCGCGGCAGCCTGCGTGTGACCGATGTTCGACTTCACCGACCCCAGCCACAACGGCCGCTCGCCGTCACGGTCCCTGCCGTACGTCGCCAGCAGCGCCTGCGCCTCGATCGGGTCACCCAAAGACGTACCCGTACCATGCGCCTCCACCGCGTCCACGTCCGCCGCCGACAGACCCGCACTCGCCAGAGCAGCCCGGATCACCCGCTGCTGCGACGGACCGTTCGGCGCCGTCAGACCGTTCGACGCACCGTCCTGATTCACCGCCGAACCACGCACCACCGCGAGGACCGGGTGACCGTTGGCGCGCGCGTCCGACAACCGCTCCACGAGCAGCACACCCACACCCTCACCCCACCCCGTACCGTCCGCACCCTCCGCGAACGCCTTGCACAGGCCGTCGGCGGCGAGGCCGCCCTGGCGGCTGAACTCGATGAACGCACCGGGTGTGGACATCACGGTCACGCCGCCGGCGAGCGCGAGGTCGCACTCCCCCGACCGCAGCGCCTGCGCGGCCAGGTGCAGGGCGACCAGCGACGACGAGCAGGCCGTGTCGACAGTGACCGCGGGCCCTTCGAGACCCAGGACGTAGGAGACCCGGCCCGAGAAGACGCTCGCCGCGTTGCCGGTGCCCACGTAGCCGCCGAAGTCACCGCCCGAGGACGCGAGGAGTGCCGGGTAGTCCTGGCCGTTGGTGCCCGCGAACACCCCGGTCCGCGAGCCGCGCAGCCGGCGGGGGTCGATGCCGGCCCGTTCGACGGCCTCCCACGACGTCTCCAGCAGCAGGCGCTGCTGCGGGTCCATGGCGAGGGCCTCACGGGGCGAGATCCCGAAGAAGGCGGCGTCGAACGATCCGACGTCGCCCAGGAATCCGCCGCGGCGGGTGTGGCTGGCGTAGGGGCCGTCGGGTGCGTTGAGGGCGTCGAGGTCCCAGCCGCGGTTGCGGGGGAAGTCGGCGATGCCGTCGCGTTCTTCGGACAGCAGGTTCCACAGGGTTTCGGGCGAGTCGACGCCGCCCGGGAAGCGGCAGGCCATCGCGACGATCACGATCGGGTCGGCGGACAGCGCGGCCCCGGTCGCGGTGGGCGTGCCCGGTGTCTCCGCGACGACACCGCTCAGCTCGCCGTGGAGGAAGTCCGCCAGGGCCGACGGGGTCGGGTAGTCGAAGACCACGGTGGCGGGCAGCCGTACCCCGCACTCCGTGCCCAGTACGTTGCGCAGTTCCACCGCGATGAGCGAGTCCACGCCCAGGTCGCGGAACGCACGGTCGGCCGGAACCGCTTCCGGACCGGCGTGACCGAGCACGGCGGCCGCGCGGGCACGGACCGTGTCGAGGAGTTCGGCGCGCTGGGCCTGCACGGTCAGGCCGGTGAGGCGTTCGCGCAGGGCGGTCGCGGGGGCGGACCGGCCTGCCGTGTTCTTGGGGGCGGCATACAGTTCGCCGAGGAGCGGGCTGGGGCGGACGGCGGTGAAGGCGGGGCCGAACAGGGTCCAGTCGAGGTCGGCGACGAACGTGACGGGGGCCGGCGAGGCGGTGCAGACGGCGAGGGCGTCGAGGCCTGTCGCGGGGTCCAGGAGGTTGACGCCTCCGCGGCGCTGGCGGTCCTCGGCGGAGGTGTCGGCGGCCATGCCACCGCCGGCCCAGGGGCCCCAGGCGATGGACGTGGCGGACAGACCCTGCGCACGGCGGCGTTCGGCGAGTGCGTCCAGCATGGCGTTGGCCGCCGCGTAGTTGGCCTGGCCCGCGGAGCCGACGGTGCCGGCGAAGGACGAGAAGAGGACGAACGCCGAGAGGTCGCGCTCGCGGGTCAGTTCGTCCAGGTGGAGGGCGGCGGCGACCTTGGAGCGTACGACCGTGTCGAACTGCTCGGGGGTGAGCCGGTCGAGGACCCCGTCGTCGAGGACTCCGGCGGTGTGGACGACGGCGTCCACCGGGTGGTCGTCCAGTAGCTTCCGTACGGCCTCACGGTCCGTCATGTCGCAGGCGACCAGGGAGACTTCGGCGCCCAGGGCCGAGAGTTCGGCCTCCAGTTCGGCGGCGCCGGGGGCCTGCGCTCCGCGCCTGCTCGTGAGGACGAGACGGGCGGCGCCCTGTTCGGCGGCCCAGCGGGCCACCCTGGTGCCGAGCGCGCCGGTGCCGCCGGTGACCAGGACCGTACCGGTGGGGGTCCAGGGGGTGCCGGGTTCCTCCGTGACCGCGACCAGGCGGCGGGCGAGGACGCCCGCGGCGCGGACGGCGACCTGGTCCTCGTCGCCGCCGCCGCCGGAGAGCAGGGCGGCCAGGCGGGAGGCGGTGCGGCGGTCGAGTACGTGCGGGAGGTCGATGAGACCACCCCAGCGGTCGGGGTGTTCGAGCGCCGCCACGCGGCCCAGTCCCCAGACGGCGGCCTGGTCGAGGCGCGGGGGGACGTCGCCGCGGCCGGTGGTGACCGCTTCCCGGGTGAGGGTCCACAGGGGTGCGGTGAGGTCGGTGTCGCCGAGTGCCTGGACGAGGAGGGCGGTGGCCAGGACGCCGTCCGGGGTTCCGGTGTGTTCTCCCGGGGTCAGGGCGAGGGCCGAGACGACGCCGTTGACCGGAGTGCCGGCGGCTGCCGAGGTGAGCAGGGCGGCGAGCGTCGCACGGTCGGCGTCGGCGGGGCACGGCACGGTGACGAGGCCGGCGGCGCGTGCGGCCAGGGCTTCGGTGAGGGCGCCGTTCCAGCCGTCGTCTCCGAGGGCGGCCGGAGTGACGAGCAGCCAGCGGCCGGTCAGTCGTGCCTCGGCGGGCAGGCCGGTGACGGGACGCCAGGTCACCTGGTGGCGGTGGTCGCCGTCCGCGGTGGGCGCGGCGGAGCCGTCGGCCCGGTAGGAGCGTTCGAGCCAGTAGCGGTCCCGGCGGAAGGCGTAGGTGGGCAGGTCGACGCGTCCGGCGCCGGGGAGGAGGGAGGCCCACTCGGGTGTGCGGCCGTGCACGTGCAGGAGGCCGACGGCGGACGTCAGGGTCTCGGGCTCGTCCCGGTCCTTGCGGAGTGTGGGCGCGAAGAGCGTGTCCTGGCTGTCGGGCAGGACGGTCTGGGCGAGGGTGGTGAGGGTGCCGTCGGGGCCGAGCTCCACGAACCGGGTGACCCCGTTCGCGGCCAGCCACTCGATGCCGTCGGCGAACCGTACGGCCTCACGCACGTGGCGCACCCAGTAGTCGGCCGACTCCAACTCCCCCACGCCGACGGCCTGTCCGGTCACGTTCGAGACGACCGCGATGCGGGCCGGCGCATACGTCACGCTCTCGGCGACCGTGCGGAACTCGGCGAGCATCGGTTCCATCAGCGGCGAGTGGAAGGCGTGGGAGACGCGCAGACGGGAGGTACGGCGGCCCAGGGCGGATATCTCCTGCGCGACCGCCTCCGCCGCCGCCTCGACACCCGAGACCACCACCGAACGCGGGCCGTTGACCGCCGCGATCGACACCTCCGCGTCCCGGCCCTCCAGCAGCGGGAGCACTTCGTCCTCCGCCGCCTCCAGCGCGAACATCGCTCCACCGGCCGGGAGTTGCTGCATCAGACGGCCGCGTGCCGACACCAGCCGGCAGGCGTCCTCCAGCGAGAACACCCCGGCCACATGCGCGGCAGCCAGCTCACCCACCGAATGACCCACCAGGAAGTCAGGGCTCATCCCCCACGACTCCACCAGCCGGAACAGCGCGACCTCGATCGCGAACAGCGCGGGCTGAGTCCAGCCCGTCTCGTTCAGCAGATCCGCGTCCTCACCGAACACGACCTCCCGCAGACCCTCGTCCAGCTGGGCGCACACCGCGTCGAAAGCCTCCGCGAACACGGGATACGCCTCGTACAACTCCCGGCCCATACCCAGGCGTTGCGCGCCCTGCCCGGAGAAGAGGAAGGCGAGTTTGCCGTCGCCCTTCGTCGAGCCGGTGAGGACGCGGTCGGTGGGGCGGCCCTCGGTGAGGGCGGCGAGGCCGCTGAGCAGGTCGGCGAGGCCGGTGCCGAGGAGTGCGGCGCGCTCGGGGAGTGCGGCGCGGGTGGCGGCGAGGGACCAGGCGAGGTCGTAGGGGTCGGTGTCGGGGTGGTCGGTGAGGTGGGCGCTCAGGCGTGCGGCCTGTTCGCGCAGGGTGTGTTCGTCGCGGGCCGAGAGCACCCAGGGCAGCAGGGGCAGGCCGGCGCGGGCGGGAGCCTCGGTGGCCGGTTCGGTGGTGGGGGCCTGCTCGATGACGGCGTGGGCGTTGGTTCCGGAGACTCCGAAGGCGGATACGGCGCCGCGGCGGGGCCGGTCGGCCCGCGGCCAGTCGACGGACTCGGCCAGGAGCCTGACGTTGCCGGCGTTCCAGTCGACGTGGGAGGAGGGGTGCTCGACGTGGAGGGTGGGCGGCAGGACGCCGTGGCGGATCGCCAGGACCGTCTTGATGACGCCGACGACGCCCGCGGCGGCCTGGGTGTGGCCGATGTTGGACTTCACCGAGCCGAGCCAGAGGGGGCGGTCGGCCTCGCGGCCCTGGCCGTAGGTGGAGAGCAGGGCCTGGGCCTCGATGGGGTCGCCGAGCGCGGTGCCGGTGCCGTGGGCCTCGACGGTGTCGATCTCGGTGGCGGGTACGCCCGCGTTGGCGAGGGCGGCGAGGATGACGCGCTGCTGGGAAGGGCCGTTGGGGGCGGTCAGTCCGTTGGAGGCGCCGTCCTGGTTGACGGCGGAGCCGCGGACGACGGCGAGGATGTGGTGGCCGTTGCGGCGGGCGTCCGACAGGCGCTCGACGACGACGACGCCGACGCCCTCGGCCCAGCCGGTGCCGTCCGCGTCCTCGGCGAACGCCTTGCAGCGGCCGTCGGAGGCGAGGCCGCCCTGCTGGCCGAACTCGATGAAGGCGCCGGGGCTCGACATGACCGTCACGCCGCCGACGGCGGCGAGTGAGCACTCGCCGGAGCGCAGGGACTGTGCGGCCAGGTGGAGGGCGACCAGGGAGGAGGAGCAGGCGGTGTCGACGGTGATCGCGGGGCCTTCGAGGCCGAGGGTGTAGGCGACGCGGCCGGAGACGACGGACATGGAGGTGCCGGTCAGCAGGTGGCCGCGGACGTCGTCGGGGACTTCCCGCAGTCCGCTGCTGTAGCCCTGGTCGCTGCATCCGACGAAGACTCCGCAGCGGCTGCCGCGCAGCGCGGCGGGGTCGATGCCCGCGCGTTCGAAGGCCTCCCAGGTCGCTTCGAGCAGCACGCGCTGCTGCGGGTCCATGGCGAGGGCTTCGCGGGGGCTGATGCCGAAGAAGGCGGGGTCGAAGCGGTCGGCGTCGAAGACGAAGCCGCCCTGGCGTCGGGCGCCGCCGGTGGCGTCGGTGCCGAGGTCCCAGCCGCGGTCGGCGGGCCAGTCGGTCACCGCGTCGGTTCCGGACACGAGCAGGTCCCAGAAGTCCTCGGGCGAGCGGACACCGCCGGGCAGTCGGCAGCTCATACCGACGATGGCGACGGGTTCGTCGTCCTTGGACTCCAGCTGGCGGAGTTTGAGCCGGGTCTCATGAAGATCGACGGTGAGTCGTTTGAGGTAGTCCCGAAGCCGCGCTTCAGTTGTCATGGACTGCCCCCATGCTGTTGTGGTGAGAAAGGGTCGCGCCTCGTGCGGCTTGGACAGCATGTCCCGGGGGCGGACCGTTTCCGTGGCCCTGGCCGGGTTGTCTGGGGAAACCCTTGGAAATCATCACCGCAGGCCGGGGACGTGGCCGCGGACACGGCGAAGCGGCGGTGCCGGGCGACGTGGTCGCCGGGCACCGCCGCTTCGCGCCGGTCGGGGCGGCTCAGGTGTACGGGGGCGGGGCGCCCTTCTCCAGGACGGTGCGCAGGACGGAGAAGGCCTCCTGAAGGGCGGCGAGGGCCTCGCCGATGCGCCAGGCCGAACGGTCGCGGGGGCCCACGGCGTTGGAGACGGTGCGGATCTCCAGTACGGGTGTGCCGTGCGCGGCGGCTGCTTCGGCGACGCCGAATCCCTCCATGGCCTCCGCGCCGGCGTCGGGGTGGGCGTGGGCGAGGGCGCGGGCGCGTTCGGCGGTGCCGGTGGCGGTGGAGACGGTCAGGACGGGGGCGTGGGTGGCGCCGAGGGCGCGGGCCACGGCGGTGGCGAGACCGGGTGGGCAGGCGTGGGTGGTCCTGCCGAAACCGAGGGTGTCGACGGGGAGGAAGCCGCCCGGGGAGTCGGCGCCTAGGTCGGCGGCGACGATGCGGTCGGCGACGACGGCGGCGCCGACGGCTGCGTGGGGGGCGAAGCCGCCGCCGATGCCGGCGGCGATGACGAGGTGGTAGGGCTCGTCTCGCAGGGCCGCGGCGGTGAGGGCGGCGCCGGTGGCGGCCGCGGCGGAGGCCGGGCCGACGCCGCCGGCGAGCAGGTCGGCGCGCAGCGGGCCGGGGGCGGTGCCGTCGCCGGTGCGTCTGAGGACGTAGCCGGGCAGGGCGTGTTCGGCGGGGGGCGCGGCGGGCTCCAGACCCCGGGCGGCGGCTTCGCGTTCCGCGGTGACGGCGGTCACCACGAGCAGCCGTACGGGCGTCATGACGGGATCTGCACGCGGCCGTGGTCACCGATCACGAACCGGTGGGCGGCGGGCAGGCGTGGGGCGAGGGTGACCTGGACGTTGCGGCCGATGAGGGAGGCCTCGACGCGGCGGATGCGGTCGAAGGAGGAGTCCCGCAGCACGATGGAGAACTCGATCTCGCTGGCGGTGATGCGGCAGTTCTCGGCGACGGAGGTGGAGGGGCCTATGTAGGAGTCGGTGATGACGCTGCCGGCGCCGATGATGGCGGGGCCCACGATGCGCGAGTTGCGGACCACGGTGCCGGCCTCGATGTGGACGCGTCCGATGATCTCGCTGGCCTCGTCGACGTAACCGTCGATGCGGGTCTCCAGGCGTTCCAGGAGGGTGCGGTTGACCTCCAGCATGTCGTTGACGTTGCCGGTGTCCTTCCAGTACCCGGTGATCACGGTGGAGCGCACGGCGAGCTGCTGCTCGATCAGCCAGCGGAGGGCGTCGGTGATCTCCAGTTCGCCGCGCGGGGAGGGGGTGATGGCGCGTACGGCGTCGTGGATGTGGGGGGTGAAGAGGTAGACGCCGGCGACGGCGAGGTCGCTCCTGGGGTGCCGGGGCTTCTCCTCCAGGTCGACGACGTTGCCGCTGTCGTCGATGACGGCGACGCCGAAGGCGGTGGGGTCGGGGACGCGGGTGAGCAGGATCTGCGCGTCGCAGCGGTCCTTGCGGAACTCGTCGACGACGTCGGTGATGCCGTCGAGGACGAAGTTGTCGCCGAGGTACATGACGAAGTCGTCGTCGCCGAGGAAGGGGCGGGCGATGAGGACGGCGTGGGCGAGTCCGAGGGGTTCGCCCTGCGGTATGTAGGTGATGTCCAGGCCGAAGGCGGAGCCGTCGCCGACGGCGGCCTCGATCTCCTCGGCGGTGTTCCCGACGATGATGCCGACGTCGGTGATGCCGGCTTCGGCGATGGCTTCGAGGCCGTAGAAGAGGATCGGTTTGTTGGCGACCGGGACCAGTTGCTTGCTGGACGTGTGGGTGATCGGCCGCAGTCGCGTACCGGATCCCCCCGCGAGCACGAGAGCCTTCACAGTTCCATCCAGGTGACGAGTAGCTGGTCGGCCGGTGGGCGCCGGGGCGTCCACGCGGCCGGGTGGGGTGGGGCGGCCGCCCTGCCGGACGGCCGCCCCCGTGGGTCATGCACCGCCGAGTTCGGTCTCCAGGAACCGGCGCAGTTCGTCGTCCGACACCTCGTCCGGGTGGCCGGTGCCGGCCGCCTGGTGCGTCGCGGGCGCGGCGGCGTCGAGCTGGGCGAGCAGCCGCTGGAGCCGGCTGCGGAGTCCGTCGTGCAGTTCGTCGTACGGTCCGGCCTCGGCCAGCACCTGTTGGAACTCTCCTTCCATGTGGTCGAGTTGTGCCAGCACGGAGCCGCCGGAGGCGGGGGCCGTGCCCGGTGCCGCGGGGGCGGGTGCGGGGGCCATCCGGGTCAGCAGGTGGTCGGCGAGTCCCGCGGGGGTCGGGTAGTCGAACAGCAGGGTGGCCGGGAGTCGGACGCCGGTGACGGCGCCGAGCCGGTTGCGCAGTTCGACGGCGGTCAGGGAGTCGAAGCCGACCTGCAGGAAGCCCCGTTCGGGGTCGATGAGGTCGGCCGTGTCGTAGCCCAGGACGAGGGCCGCCTGGGCGAGCACCGCCTGCAGCAGGGCGCCGTGGCGCTCGTGCGCCGGCAGGGCCGCGAGGCGTTCTTTCAGGCCGTCGGCGCTCTCCGGTGCCGTGTGGTCGGCGGCCGGGCCGCTCGCGCGGGCCAGTCGTGGGTTGCGGGCCTGGACGAGGTCGCGCAGCAGGTGCGGCACGGATCCGTCGGAGGCGCGCAGGGCGGCCGGGTCGAGTGCGGCGGGCGCGAGGAAGACGTCGGGCGCGCCGAGTGCGGTATCGAGCAGGGCGAGGGCTTCGGCGGTGTCCATGGGCTGGACGCCGCCGCGTTGCACCCGGCGCAGGTCGGCCTCGCCGAGTTTGCCGGTCATGCCGCTGCGTTCGGCCCACAGTCCCCAGGCCAGGGAGAGCGCCGGGTGTCCCGCGGCGCTGCGCCGGGCGGCGAGGGCGTCGAGGAAGGCGTTGGCGGCCGAGTAGTTGCCCTGGCCGACGCCGCCGAAGGTGCCGGCGAGCGAGGAGAACAGGACGAGGGTGACGGGGCGGGCGTCGCGGGTGAGTTCGTCGAGGTGTGCCGCGGCGTCGGCCTTGGCCCGCAGGGCGGTGTCCACCCGTTCGGGGGTGAGGGCCTCGACGACACCGTCGTCGAGGACGCCGGCGGTGTGCACGACGGCGGTCAGCGGGCGGTCGGCGGGGATGCCGGCCAGGAGTGCGGCGAGGGCGTCGCGGTCGGCGACGTCGCAGGCGGCGAGGGTCACCCGGGCGCCGTGGCCGCGCAGTTCCTCGGACAGTGCGGCCATGCCTTCGGCCTCGGCGCCTCGCCGGCTGGCCAGGATCAGGGAGTCGACCGCGTGCGTGGTGACGAGGTGGCGGGCCACCTGCCGGGCGAGCACTCCGGACGCTCCGGTGACCAGGACCGTGCCGGAGGGGTCGAAGCCGGTGAGGCCTCCGGTGTCCGTCAGGTCTCCGGTGTCCGTGAGGTCTCCGGTGTCCGTGGGGTCTCCGGTGTCCGTGGGGTCCCGGCGGTCCGTGAGGTCCTGGGCGCGGGTCAGGCGCGGGGCGAGTGCGCTGCCGTTGCGCAGGGCCGTCTCCGCTTCGCCGCCGGCCAGGACGGCGGGCAGCAGGTCCAGGGAGGCGGCGGCGCCGTCGTGGTCGAGGAGGCCGAAGCGGCCCGGGTTCTCGGCCTTGGCCGCGCGGATCAGGCCCCATACGGCGGCCTGCGCCGGGTCGGTGGCCGCGGCGTCGCCGGCAGCGGTCGTCACGGCGTGGCGGGTGGCGAACACCAGTCGTGCCGGCGCGAACGTCTCCTCCCGCAGCCAGGCGCCGGCCAGTTCGAGGGCGCGGTGCGTGGTCCGGCGGACGGCGTCGGCGGGGTCCGGGGCACCGGCGGTCGCGGGCAGGGCGACCAGCACCGTAGGCGGCAGCGGGGCGCCGGCGGCGACCTCGGCGCGCAGGGCGTCGAGGCTGTCGTGGCGGGTCAGCGCGCCGGTGTGCCGGGCGGCCCAGTCGGTCAGGGTGGCGTCGGCGTCGAGAAGGGCCGGTGCCGGGGCGGTGCCGTCGTGCGTGCCGGCGGGCACCCACCGCACGCGGTAGAGGCCGGCGGCGCCGGTGGGGTGGGCCGGCCGGGTGCTGTCGACGGGGCGCAGGACGAGTCCGGTGATGCCGGCGACGGGTGTGCCGGTGGCGTCGGCGACCTGGACGGCGTACTGGTGGTCTCCGCGCGGGGTGAGGCGTACGCGCAGTGCGGCCGGTCCGGCGGCGGTCACCGTCACTCCGGTGAAGGTGAACGGTACGACGGTGGGTCCGTCGGCGTCGGCGACGAGTGCCACGGTGTGCAGGGCGGCGTCCAGGAGTGCGGGGTGGACGGTGAAGTCCCCGGCGCGTTCGGGGGCGGTGCCGTCCTGCGGGGCGATCTCCGCGTACACCTCGTCGCCCAGGCGCCAGGCGGCGCGCAGGCCGCGGAAGGCGGGCCCGTAGTGGAAGCCGTTCTCGGCGATGCGGGTGTACAGCCCGGACACGTCGAGGGGTTCGGCGCCGGCGGGCGGCCAGGCGGCCGTGCCGAGGTGCTCGGGCGGGTCGGCCGGTTCGTCGCCGAGTGTGCCCGCGGCGTGCCGGACCCAGGGCGGGGCCGTGTCGTCGTGGGTGCTCAGGGGCCGTGCGTGCACGGTCAGGGCGCGGGTCGCGGAGCCGTCGGAGGGGGCGACGGTGACCTGGAGCTGGAGGGCTCCGGTGAGGGGCAGGACGAGGGGTGTCTCCAGGGTGAGGTCGGTGACCTGGGCGGCGCCGGCCCGTTCGCAGGCCTGGAGGGCGAGTTCGAGGAACGCGGTGCCCGGGAAGAGGACGCTGTCGCCGAGCGCGTGGTCGCGCAGCCAGGGCTGGCGTTCCACGGACACGGTGCCGGTGAGCAGTACGCCGTCCGAGCCGGCCAGTGGTACGGAGATGTCGAGCAGCGGGTGTCCGGCGGCCTCCACTCCGGTGTGGGCGACGTCGCGGGTGCTGGGGGTGGCCTGGAGCCAGTAGCTGCTGCGCTGGAAGGGGTAGGTCGGCAGGTCGACCCGGTGCGCGCCCAGCGGGGCGAGCAGGGTGGCCCAGTCGGGTGCGTGGCCGCGGACGTGCAGCCGGGCGAGTGCGGTGGTGAAGGACTCGCGCTCGTCGGTGTCGCGGCGCAGCAGCGGTACGAGGGTGGCGTCGCCGGTGACGCAGTCGCCGGCCAGGGCGGTCAGTACGCCGCCGGGGCCGATCTCGACGTAGGTGGTGATGCCCTGTTCCTCCAGGGTGCGCACGCCGTCGCTGAACCGGACGGCCTCGCGGACCTGGCGCCCCCAGTGGGCGGGGTCGGCGATCTCCTGTGCTCCGTAGGGGGCGCCGGTGACGGCGGAGACCACGGGCAGGGCGGGGGTGTGGTGCGGGAGGTGGGCGGTGAGGGCGGCGAACTCGTCGAGCATGGCGTCCATGCGGGGCGAGTGGAAGGCGTGGCTGACGTTCAGGCGCCGGGTCTTGCGGCCCTGGGCGGCGAGTGCGTCGGCGACGGCGGTCACCGCGTCCTCGTCTCCGGAGACGACGGTGGCCAGGGGGCTGTTGAGGGCGGCGATGGCGGCCCTGCCCTCGTGGCCGGCGAGCAGCGGCAGTACCTCCTGTTCGGACGCCTGTACGGAGATCATGGCGCCGCCCTGCGGCAGGGCCTGCATGAGCCGGCCGCGGGTGGCGACCAGCAGGCAGGCGTCCTCCAGGGCGAGTACTCCGGCGACGTGCGCGGCGGCGATCTCGCCGACGGAGTGACCGAGGACGGCGTCGGGCTTGAGACCGGTGCTCTCCACGAGCCGGTACAGGGCGACCTCCACGGCGAACAGGCCTGCCTGGGTGTAGGCGGTCTGGTCGAGGAGTGCGGCCTCGGGTGTCCCGGCCGGTGCGAACAGGATGTCGCGCAGGGGGTGTTCGAGGTGGCGGTCCATGTGTGCGCAGACCGCGTCCAGGGCGTCGGCGAAGACGTCGTACTCGGCGTAGAGGGCGCGTCCGGTGCCGGGCTGCTGCGCGCCCTGTCCGGAGAAGAGGAACGCGACCTTGCCGGTGCGTGCCCGGTCCACGCTGAGGAGCGGGTGTTCGCGGCCCTCGGCGAGTGCGGTCAGGGCCTCGGTGAAGGAGGCCGGGTCGCCGGCGACGACCGCGGCCCGGTCCTCGAAGGCGGTCCGTCCGCGGGCCAGGGACAGGGCGATGTCGGCCGGGCGTGCGTCGTGGGGCGGGGCGAGGTGGTCGAGCAGGCGGCGGGCCTGTTCGCGCAGGGCGGCCGTGCCGCGGGCCGACAGCAGCCACGGCACGATCGGTGCCGGATCCGTTGCCGTTGCGGTGGTGTCCGTCGCGTTGCCGGTGCCGTCAGTGCCGTCAACGTGTTCGGTGCCGCCGGTGGTGTCGGTGCGGTCGGTGGTGTCGGTGGGGTGGCCGGCGGGCGGCTGGGCGGTCTCGGGGAGGGCGTCGTCGGTGGGCTCGGGTTCCTGGAGGATGACGTGGGCGTTGGTTCCGCTGACGCCGAAGGAGGAGACACCGGCACGGCGCGGGGCGTCGCCCCGGGCCCAGTCGCGTTCCTGGTCGAGCAGGCGTACCGCGCCCGAGGACCAGTCGATGTGCGGGGAGGGGTTCTCGGCGTGCAGCGTGCGGGGCAGCACGCCGTGCCGCATCGCCATCACCATCTTGATGATGCCGGCGACGCCCGAAGCGGCCTGGGTGTGGCCGATGTTGGACTTCAGCGCGCCGAGCCACAGCGGCCGGTCGGCGGGCCGGTCCTGGCCGTACGCCGCGAGCAGGGCCTGGGCCTCGATCGGGTCGCCCAGCTTGGTGCCGGTGCCGTGTGCCTCGACGACGTCGACGTCGGCCGGGGCGAGGCCGGCGGAGCCGAGGGCCTGGCGGATGACCCGCTGCTGTGCGGGACCGTTGGGGGCGGTGAGCCCGTTGGAGGCGCCGTCCTGGTTGACGGCCGTGCCGGCCACGGTCGCGAGGACGGTGTGGCCGTTGCTGCGGGCGTCGGAGAGTCGTTCCAGGAGCAGCAGGCCGACGCCCTCGGCCCAGCCCGCGCCGTCGGCGTCGGCGGAGAAGGCCTTGCAGCGGCCGTCGGGCGACAGGGCGCGCTGCCGGCTGAACTCGATGAAGGTGTCCGGTGTGGAGATCACGGTGACGCCGCCCGCGAGGGCGAGGCCGCACTCCCCCGACCGCAGTGCCTGCACGGCGAGGTGCAGGGCGACGAGGGAGGAGGAGCAGGCGGTGTCGACGGTGACCGCCGGGCCTTCCAGGCCGAAGGTGTAGGCGATGCGGCCGGAGGCGACGCTGCTCGCGCTGCCCGTGGCCAGGTAGCCCTCCAGTCCTTCGGGTGCCTGGCGGGCCCGGGTGCCGTAGTCGTTGTAGTTGGAGCCGATGAAGACGCCGGTCTGGGTGCCCCGGACGCGTTCGGGGTCGATCCCGGCCCGCTCGAGGGCTTCCCACGAGGTCTCCAGCAGGAGCCGGTGCTGCGGGTCGACGGCTACCGCCTCACGGGGCGAGATCCCGAAGAAGGCGGGGTCGAACTGGTCGGCGTCGTAGAGGAATCCGCCGTGCCGGGCGTAGGAGTGGCCGGGCTTGTCGGGGTCGGGGTCGTAGAGGTTGTCCACGTCCCAGCCGCGGTTGTCGGGGAACGGGCTGATGGCGTCGGTGCCGTCGGCGACGAGGCTCCACAGTTCCTCGGGCGAGGTGACGCCGCCGGGGAAGCGGCAGCCCATGCCGACGATGACGATCGGGTCGTCGGCCGGTGCCCGGGGCGGGAGCCGGTCCGCCGTGGTGGCGTCCGTGGTGGCGCCGTGGTCGTCGGTGAACAGTTCGGTGTCGAGGTGGGCGGCGAGCGCCGCGGCCGAGGGGTGGTCGAAGGCCATGGTGACGGGCAGGCGCAGCCCGGTCGCCTCGGCGAGGCGGTTGCGCAGTTCGACGGCGGTCAGCGAGTCGAAGCCGAGGTCGCGGAAGGCCCTGCCCTCGGGCACGGCGTCGGTGTCGGTGTGTCCGAGCACCGCCGCGGCCTGGCGGCGGACCTCCGTGAGGAGCGCCGCGCGGCGCTCGGCGGGCGCGAGGCCGCGCAGCCGCGCGGGCAGCGGCGGGCCGTCCTGTGCCGCGGTGTCCTTCTCGGTGCGTTCGCCCTCGGGCGTGGCGGCGCGGGCCTCGGGGAAGTCGCGCAGTGCGGCGAAGGCGCGGGCGGTGACCAGTTTCCAGTCGACGTCGGCGACGACGAGGAACTCCTCGTCCTGGTCGAGGGCCTGCTGGAGGGCGGACACGGCGAGTTCGGGCTCCATGGGTGGCACGCCGTCGCGGCGCAGTCGCTGGGCGACCTCTTCGCTGACCATGCCGCCGCCGGCCCAGGTTCCCCAGGCCATGGACGTGGCGGGCAGGCCGTCGGCGCGTCGCTTGGCGGCGAACGCGTCGAGGAAGGCGTTGGCGGCGGCGTAGCTGCCCTGGCCGGAGCGGCCGAGTGTGCCGGCCATGGAGGAGAACAGGACGAACGCGGTGAGGTCGAGGTGGCGGGTCGCCTCGTGCAGGGCCAGCGCGGCGTCCACCTTCGGCCGCAGGACGCCGTGGGCGCGCTGCGGGGTGAGTGCGTCGATGACACCGTCGTCGATGACACCGGCGGTGTGCACGACGGCTGTCAGGGTGCCGCCGCCGGGCAGGTCGTCGACGAGTCGGCGGACGGCGTCACGGTCGGCGACGTCGCAGGCGACGACACTCGCCGGGGTGCCCAACGCGGCCAGTTCGGCGACGAGTTCGGCGGCTCCGGGGGCGTCGGGGCCGTGCCTGCTGACCAGTACCAGGTGTTCGGCGCCGCTGCGGGCCAGCCAGTGGGAGACGTGGCGGCCGAGGCCGCCGGTGCCTCCGGTGACCAGGACGGTGCCGCTGGGCGACCAGGCCGGTCCGGCCGGGCGCGGGCCGTCGCCGGCGCGTACGAGGCGGCGGGCGAAGAGGCCCGAGGGGCGCAGGGCGAGGTGGTCCTCGTCGAGGAGTCCGGACAGGGCGGCGACGAGCCGTCGGCCGGCCCGCTCGTCCACGGTCTCCGGCAGGTCGATCAGGCCGCCCCAGCGCTGCGGGTACTCCATGGAGGCGATCCGGCCGAGGCCCCAGGCCATGGCCTGCAGCGGGTGGTCCAGGGTGTCGTTGCGGTGCACGGAGACCGCGCCGCTGGTGGCGCACCACAGGGGCGCGTCGAAGGACGCGTCGCCGAGCGCCTGGATCAGGGTGGTCATCAGGACGAGCCCGGTGGGCAGGGCGCACTCGTCGGCCCAGGGCCGTTCGTCGAGGGCCAGCAGGGAGACGATGCCGTGCACGGGGCCGTGGGCGGCCTCCTGCCGCAGCAGGTCGGCGAGCCGGTCGCGTTCGGCCTCCCGGGATCCGATGACGAGGGTGCGCAGGCCGTCCGCCCGCTCGGCCACCGATGACGTCACGCCGCGTACGAAGTCGCTGTCCTCCTGGCCCTCGGGGACGACGAGGAGCCAGGTGCCGTCGAGGGTGACGGGTGCGCCCTGTTCGGGCTTGGGCCGCCAGGCGATGCGGTAGCGCCAGCTGTCGAGGGTGGAACGCTCGCGCCGGCTGCGGCGCCAGGACGACAGGGCGGGCACGATCGCGCCCAGTGACTCCTGGTCGTCGAGGCCGAGGGTCCGGGCGAGGCTTTCGACGTCACCGTCCTCGACCGACTCCCAGAAGCCGTCGTCGGCCAGGTCGACCCCGCCGAACATGACCGGGCCGGTGAAGGGTCCGGCCGGCTCGGGCGCGTCGAGCCAGTAGCGCTGCCGCTGGAAGGCGTAGGTGGGCAGCTCCACCCGGCGCGGGTGCTGTTCGGCGTAGGCCTGGCTCCAGTCGACGGTGACGCCGCGCGTCCACGCCTCACCCAGTGACGTGTAGAAGCGGGCCAGGCCGCCCTGACCGCGGCGCAGGGTGCCGGTGACCACGGCCTCACCACCGGCCGCCTCCACCGTCTCCGCGACGGGAACGGTCAGCACGGGATGCGGACTCATCTCCAGGAACGCACCATGCCCCGAACCCACCAACTCACGGACCGCAGACTCCAGTTGAACGGTCTGACGCAGATTCGTGTACCAGTAACCGGCATCCGTGACCGCCGACTCCAGCCACCCACCCGTCACCGTCGAGAAGAACGGCACCTCCGGCTCACGTGCAACGACCGGAGCGAGTATCTCCAGCAGCTCCTCACGGATCAGCTCGACATGCGCGGAGTGGGAGGCGTAGTCCACCTCCACCCGCCGCACCCGAATGTCTTCGGTGCCCGCCTGCTCCACGAGTTCATCGAGCGCGTCCGCGTCACCCGAGACCACGACCGACGTCGGACCGTTCACCGCCGCGACCGACACACGACCGCCCCACGCGGAGATCAGTTCCTCGGCGCGCTCACGCGACAACGCGACCGACACCATCCCACCCTGCCCCGCCAGTGCGGTGATCGCACGGCTGCGCAAGGCCACCACCCGCGCACCATCCTGAAGACTCAGCGCACCCGCGACGACCGCAGCCGCGATCTCACCCTGCGAATGACCCACCACCGCCGCCGGACGCACACCGAACGACTCCCACAACGCCGCCAGCGACACCATCACCGCCCACAACACCGGCTGCACCACATCCACCCGGTCCAGCCCCGGAGCACCCTCCACGCCCCGCACCACATCCATCAACGACCACTCCACGAACCCGTCCAACGCCGCCGCACACTCACCGAAACGAGCCGCGAACACCGGCGAGGTATCCAGGAGTTCGACCGCCATCCCCACCCACTGCGCACCCTGACCCGGGAACACGAAGACGGTGTCGATGTCCTCGCCGACGCGCTGGGTGGTTCCGCGGACGAGTGCGGGGGTCGCCTCGCCGTCGGTGAGCGAGGTGAGGGCGGTCAGGAGTGCGTCGCGGTCGGCGCCGACGACGACGGCGCGTTCCTCGAGTGCGGCACGGCCGGTCACCAGGGAGTGGGCGACGTCGACGGCGTCGGCGTCCCCGGCGGCGACGGCGGCCACGAGCCGCTCCGCCTGGGCCCTGAGTGCCTTCTCCGAGCGGGCCGTGACGAGCCACGGGACGACCGGGCCGTCCGTCTCGGGAGCGGGCTCGGCGGCTGCCGGTCCGGACTGCTCGGATGCGGACTGCTGCTCGGACGCGGACTGCTCGGACGCGGGCTGTTCGATGATGATGTGCGCGTTCGTGCCGCTCACGCCGAAGGAGGAGACACCGGCCCGTCGGGGGTGGCCGTTCTCCTCCCAGGGCCGTGCCTCGGAGAGGACCTCGACCGCGCCGGCCGACCAGTCCACGAACGACGACACCTCGTCGGCGTGCAGCGACTTGGGCAGCACACCGTGCCGCATCGCCTGCACCATCTTGATGACCCCGGCCATGCCGGAGGCGGCCTGGGTGTGGCCGATGTTGGACTTCACCGAGCCGAGCCACAACGGTCGGTCGGCGGGCCGGTCCTTGCCGTAGGTGGCGAGCAGAGCCTGCGCCTCGATGGGGTCACCGAGCTTGGTGCCCGTGCCGTGCGCCTCGACCACGTCGACGTCGACCGCCGACAGACCGGCGTTGGCCAGGGCGGCGCGGATGACACGCTGCTGGGACAGGCCGTTGGGGGCCGTCAGGCCGTTGGAGGCGCCGTCCTGGTTGATCGCCGAACCCCGGACGACCGCTAGGACCTCGTGTCCGTTGCGGCGCGCGTCCGAGAGCCGCTCCAGCAGCACCATGCCGACGCCTTCGGCCATGCCCATGCCGTCGGCTTCGGCGGAGAAGGGCTTGCAGCGGCCGTCCACGGCGAGCCCCCGCTGCCGGCTGAAGCCGACGAGGCCGATGGGCTCGCCCATGACGGCGGCGCCGCCGGTGAGCGCGAGGGAGCATTCTCCGGAGCGCAGCGCCTGCAGGGCGAGGTGCAGGGCGACCAGGGCGGAGGAGCAGCCGGTGTCCATGGTGACGGCCGGGCCCTCCAGGCCGAGGGTGTAGGAGATGCGGCCGGAGGCGATGCTGGTGACGGTCCCGGTGATGAGGTGGCCCTCGAGGCCTTCCGGTACCTCGGAGCGTGACCCGTATCCCTGGTGGGAGGCGCCGACGAAGACGCCGGTGGGGCTGCCGTGGAGGCTGTCGGGGGCGATGCCGGCCCGCTCCAGGGCCTCCCAGGCGGTCTCCAGCAGGAGGCGCTGCTGCGGGTCCATGGCGGTCGCCTCACGGGGCGAGATCCCGAAGAACGCGGCGTCGAACTCGGCGGCGTCGTGCAGGAATCCGCCCTCGCGGGCGTAGGTCGTACCGGCCCGGTCCGGATCGGGATCGTAGAGGTTCTCGACGTCCCAGCCGCGGTCGGTGGGCAGGGTGGACACCGCGTCGGTCTCGTCCAGGACGAGGCTCCACAGTTCGTCGGGCGAGGTGACGCCGCCGGGGAAGCGGCAGCTCATGGAGACGATGGCGATGGGCTCGTCGTCGTGGGCGGCGGCCACGGGGGTGACGGTGGCCGGCGGGGCGGCATCGGCCTGCGTGTCGGGGACGAGGCTCGTGCGCAGGAAGCGGACGAGGTCGCGGACGTTGGGATGGTCGAAGACGATCGTCGCCGGAAGGCCGAGGCCGGTGGCGGAGTTGAGGCGGTTGCGCAGTTCGACCGCGGTGAGGGAGTCGAAGCCCATCTCGCGGAAGGCGCGGGTGACGGCGACCTCGGCGCTGTCCGCGTGGCCGAGGACTCCGGCCACCTCGGTGCGGACCAGCTCGAACAGCACCCGGTCCCGCTCGGCGGCGGACATCTCGGCCAGTTCCGCGCGGAGGGTGTCGGCGCGGCTGACCGCGCTCGCGACGACGGCCTCGTCGGCCTTCATCGCCTCGGCGACCTCGGGCACCTCGTGCAGGAGCGGTCGCGGGTGCGCGGCGGTGAAGACCGGGACGAACCGTTCCCAGTCGATGTCGGCGACGGCGAGGAAGGTGTCGTCGTGGTCGAGTGCCTGCTGCAGTCCCTCGACGGCCAGCTTCGCGTCCATGAAGGGGATACCGCGCCAGCGCAGCTGTTCCCGGACGATGTTGACGGCCATGCCGCCGCCCTCGGGGCTCCAGATGCCCCACGCGATGGACGTACCGGTCAGGCCGCGGGCGCGCCGGTGGTCGGCGAGCGCGTCGACGTAGGAGTTGCCCGCGGAGTAGGCGCCGTGGTCGCCGCTGCCCCAGGTGCCCGCGACGGAGGAGTACAGCACGAACGCGTCGAGGCGGTCGTGGTCGAAGACGGCGTCGAGGTTGGCCGCTCCGAGGACCTTGGCGCGCAGTCCTTCGGAGAAGAAGTCGAGGTCCGTCCCGGCGAGGGGTGCCAGCAGGCCGACGCCCGCGGTGTGGATGACGGAGCGGATGGCGGGGCCTTCGGCCTCGACCTGTTCCACGAGCCGGGTCAGGGCCTCGCGGTCGGCGACGTCGCAGGCCGCGATGGTCACGCGGCAGCCGAGAGCGGTGAGCTCGTCGCACAGGTCCCTGGCGCCGGGGGCGTCGAGGCCGTGCCGGCTGGTGAGCACCAGGTGCTCGGCGCCGCTGCGGGCGAGGAGGCGCGCGGCGTGGCCGCCGAGGCCTCCGGTGCCGCCGGTGACCAGGGCGCTGCCGCTGGTGGTCCAGGTCCGGGCGGACCGGCGGCCGGACAGCGGGGCGCGGACCAGGCGGCGGATGTAGGTGCCGGAGGGGCGCAGTGCGATCTGGTCCTCGTCGCCGGCGGCGGCGAGGGTTTCCACGAGTGCCGCTCCGGTGCGCGCGTCGAGTTCGGCGGGCAGGTCGAGCAGGGCGCCCCACAGCTTGGGCTGTTCGAGGGCGATGACCCGGCCGAGTCCCCAGACGGCGGCCTGGAGGGGATGTGCCACCGTGTCGCCGGCGATGCCGGTGGTGGCCGACTCGGTGGTCAGCAGCCACAGCCGGGTGTCGGTCCCGGCGTCGAGGAGTCCCTGGAGGAGGGCGACCGACTGGGTCAGGCCGACGGTGGGTCCGGCGTGGCCCGGGGCGGGGCGCTCGTCGAGGGCGAGCAGGGACACCACTCCGCGTACGGGGGTGGCGGCGTCGGCGGCGACGATGTCGGTGAGTTGTTCCGCGACGGCGGTCCGGTCGAGTTCCGTCTCGTTCATCACCAGGGGAACGGTCGCGGCTCCGGCCTCGACGAGGAGGCGGGTCACGGTCTGGACGATCGTGGCGTCCTGGTGGGTTTCGGGGACGACGACGAGCCAGGTGCCGTCGAGGGTCGGGGCGGGTGTGCCCGGTTCGGGTTTCGGCCGCCAGACGATGCGGTAGCGCCAGCTGTCGAGGGTGGAACGGGCCTGGCGTCCCTTGCGCCACGACGACAGGGCCGGAACCACCGAACCCAGGGACTCCTGGTCCTCGATACCGAGAGTGCGCGCGAACCCTTCCAGGTCACCGTCCTCGACACTCTTCCAGAACGCCTCGTCCACCGGGTCCGCCACCACCGCCGAGGCCTTCGGCAGCTCCAGCCAGAACCGCTGGTGCTGGAAGGCATACGTCGGCAACTCCACCCGCCGCGGACGCCGCCCGGCGAACACCGGACTCCAGTCGACGGTGACGCCGCGCGTCCACGCCTCACCGAGAGAGGTGTAGAAACGGGCCAGGCCGCCCTGACCGCGACGCAGAGTACCCGTGACCACGGCCTCACCACCGGCCGCCTCCACCGTCTCCGCGACCGGAACGGTCAGCACGGGATGCGGACTCATCTCCAGGAACGCACCATGCCCCGAACCCACCAACTCACGGACCGCAGACTCCAGTTGAACGGTCTGACGCAGGTTCGTGTACCAGTAGCCGGCATCCGTGACCGCCGACTCCAGCCACCCACCCGTCACCGTCGAGAAGAACGGCACCTCCGGCTCACGTGCAACGACCGGAGCAAGAACCTCCAGCAGCTCCTCACGGATCAGCTCGACATGCGCCGAGTGGGAGGCGTAGTCCACCTCCACCCGCCGCACCCGAATGTCTTCGGTGCCCGCCTGCTCCACCAACTCATCGAGCGCGTCCGCGTCACCGGAGACCACGACCGACGTCGGACCGTTGACCGCCGCGACCGAGATACGACCGTCCCAGCCCGCGATCAGTTCCTCGGCGCGCTCACGCGACAACGCGACCGACACCATCCCACCCTGGCCCGCGAGTGCGGTGATCGCACGGCTGCGCAAGGCCGCCACCCGCGCACCGTCCTGCAACGACAGCGCACCCGCGACGACCGCAGCCGCGATCTCACCCTGCGAATGACCCACCACCGCCGCCGGACGCACACCGAACGACTCCCACAACGCCGCCAGCGACACCATCACCGCCCACAACACCGGCTGCACCACATCCACCCGGTCCAACGACCGGCCCTCACGGACGACATCCAGCAGATCGAAGTCCACGAACCCGTCCAACGCCGCCGCACACTCACCAAAGCGAGCCGCGAACACCGGCGAGGAATCCAGGAGTTCGACCGCCATCCCCACCCACTGCGCACCCTGACCCGGGAACACGAAGACGGTGTCGACGTCCTCGCCGGGGTTCTCGGCGAGGCCGCGGGCCACGGTGGCGGGCTGTTCGCCGCGTGCGACGGCGCGCAGGGCGGTCAGGAGTGCGTCGCGGTCGGCGCCGACGACGACGGCGCGCTCTTCGAGTGCGGCGCGGCCGGTCACCAGGGAGTGGGCGACGTCGACGGCGTCGGTGTCACCGGCTTCGACGGCGGCCACGAGCCGCTCCGCCTGGGCCTTGAGTGCTTTGTCCGAGCGTGCGGACAGCAGCCAGGGAAGGGCGGTGGGGGTGGTGGCGGGCTCGGCCGCGGTTTCCTGCGCTTCCTCGTCCTGCGGTTCCTCGTCCTGCGGTGCCTGTTCGAGGAGGACGTGGGCGTTGGTGCCGCTGCCGCCGAAGGAGGAGACGCCGGCGCGGCGGGGCCTGCCGGTCTCGGGCCAGTCGACGGATTCCGTCAGGAGTTTCAGGGTCCGGGTGGACCAGTCGACGTGCGAGGTCGGCTCGTCGACGTGCAGGCTCTTGGGGAGGACTCCCCGACGGAGGGACTCGACCGTCTTGATCACGGCGGCGACGCCGGAGGCGGCCTGGGTGTGGCCGATGTTGGACTTCACCGAGCCGAGCCACAGCGGCTGGTCGGCGGGCCGGTCCTTGCCGTAGGTGGCGAGCAGGGCCTGTGCCTCGATGGGGTCACCGAGCTTGGTGCCCGTGCCGTGCGCCTCGATGGCGTCGATGTCCTGGGCGGTGAGGTCCGCGTTGGCGAGGGCGGCGCGGATGACACGCTGCTGGGAGGGGCCGTTGGGGGCGGTCAGTCCGTTGGAGGCGCCGTCCTGGTTGATCGCGGAACCGCGGACGACCGCGAGGACCTGGTGTCCGTTGCGGCGCGCGTCCGAGAGCCGCTCCAGCAGCAGGACGCCCACGCCCTCGCCCCAGCCCGTACCGTCCGCGCCCTCCGCGAACGGCTTGCACCGGCCGTCCGTGGCGAGGCCGCGCTGGCGGCTGAACTCGACGAAGTTGCGGGTGGTGGCCATGACGGTGGCGCCGCCGGTGACGGCCATGGAGCACTCGCCGGTGCGCAGGGCCTGCATGGCGAGGTGCAGGGCCACGAGGGACGAGGAGCACATGGTGTCGAGGCTGACCGCGGGTCCCTCGAAGCCGAAGCTGTAGGAGAGCCGGCCGGAGAGGACGGCCGCGGAACCGCCGGTCAGCAGGTGCCCCTCGACGTCGTCGGGCGCGTTGCTGCCGTCGACGGCGTAGCCCTGGTTGCTGGAGCCGATGAAGACGCCGGTGCTGCTGCCGCGCAGGGTGTCGGGGTCGATGCCGGCCCGCTCGAAGAGCTCCCAGGTGGTTTCCAGCAGGAGGCGCTGCTGCGGGTCCATGGCCAGTGCCTCGCGCGGCGAGATCCCGAAGAACCCGGCGTCGAACTCCGCCGCGTCGTAGAGGAAGGCGCCCTCGCGGACGTAGCTGGTGCCGGTCCGGTCGGGGTCCGGGTCGTAGAGCGCGTCGAGGTCCCAGCCGCGGTCCGTGGGCATGGCCGCGACGGTGTCGGTGCCCTCGCTCACCACCGTCCAGAGGTCCTCCGGGGTGCGGACTCCGCCGGGCAGGCGGCAGGCGGTCGCCACGATGGCAACGGGCTCGTGCTCGCGGGTCTCGAACTCGGCGAGCCTGCGGCGCGTCTGCCGCAGGTCCGTGGTGACCCGCTTGAGGTAGTCGCGGAGCTTGTCCTCGTTGTTGTCCATGGCAAAAAGTCAGCCCTTCGAGAATCGGGAGCCATGACGGGGTTCCGCTCAGGAGATCCCGAGTTCCCTGTCGATCAGGTCGAACATGTCCTCGTCGGAGGCGGCGAGCAGTTCCTCGTCGACCGTCGCCTCTTCCGGCTCTTCGGATGCGGCCCAGGTGTCCAGCAGCGCGCGCAGTGATGCGGTGAGTGCCTGCCGTGCGGCGGGGTCGGACGCCTGCCGGTAGGCGGCTTCGAGCTGTTGCAGACCGGCGGGCAGATCGGTGGCCGGTCCGCTCACGGCCGGCAGCAGTTCCGCGTCCAGGTGGTCGGCGAGGGCGTTCGGCGTCGGGTGGTCGAAGACGATGGTCGCCGAGAGGCGGGTGCCGAAGACCCCGCTGAGCCGGTTGCGCAGTTCCACCGCGGTCAGGGAGTCGAATCCCATGTCGCGGAAGGCGCGTCCCGGTTTGACGGTGTCGGACGGGCCGTGTCCCAGGACCGCGCCCACATGGGTGCGGATCAGGTCGACGAGCCGGCGTCGTCGCTTGGCCTCGGGCAGTGCCGCCAGTTCGGCCAGCAGAGCGGTGGCCGCGTCGGCTCCGTCGTCCTGGGTCTCGGGCCGCGCGGCGTTCTGTGCGGCGAGGAGTTCCCGTACCTCGGGCACCTCGTCGACGAGCGGCCGGTGTCCGTGGGCGCAGTAGGCGGGCAGGAAGCGGTCCCAGCGGATGTCGGCGACCACGAGGGTGCTCTCCCGCCCGGCGCTCGCCCAGGCCAGGGCGCGGACCGCGAGTTCGGGAGCCATCGCCGGGACCCCGCGGCGCAGCAGTTGCCCGCCGACCTCTTCGTCGACCATGCCGCCGCCCGCCCAGGCTCCCCAGGCGATCGAGATCGCGGGCAGCCCTTGGGCGCGGCGCTGTTCGGCGAGGGCGTCGAGGTGGGCGTTGGCGGCGGCGTAGGGGGCCTGTCCTCCGTTGCCCCAGACGCCGGCGCCGGAGGAGAACAGGACGAAGGCGTCCAGGGAGTGTCCGGTCAGCAGTTCGTGGAGGTTCTGCGCGCCGAGCACCTTGGCGTGCATCACGCCGACGGCGTCCTCGGGTGTGAGGTCGCCCAGCGGCCGTGCCGTCTCGACCGCGCCCGCCGTGTGGACGACCGCGGTGAGGGGCGAGGCGTCGGGCACCTGGTCAAGCAGCGCGGCGAGCGCGGTGCGGTCGGCGACGTCGCAGGCGGCGATGGTCACGCCGCAGCCGAGGGCGGTGAGCTCGTCGCGCAGTGCGGCGGCTCCGGGCGCCTCGGGGCCGCGCCTGCTGGTCAGGATCAGGTGTTCGGCGCCGTCCTGTGCCAGGGACCGGGCGACCTGCGAGCCGAGGGCTCCCGTTCCGCCCGTGACGAGGACCGTGCCGCGCGGTCGCCAGGTGTCGCCGTCGGTCACCGGCGCGTGGAGCGGTGTACGGACCATGCGGCGGACGCTGACCCCTCCCCCGCGTACCGCGAACTCGGTCTCCCGGCCGCCGTCTCCCCCGGGCTCCGCGGTGAGCAGAGCCGGAAGTACGAGGCGTACGGCGGACTCCGTGTCGCCGGCGGGCAGGTCGACGAGGCCGCCGCAGCGGTCGGGGTCGTCGAGGCCGATCACCCGGGCGAGTCCCCACACGGCGGCCTGTGCCGGATCGGGGGCGCCGTCGTCTTCGCCGGTCGAGACCGCGCCTCGGGTCAGGCTCCACAGCCGGCCGGGTATCCCGGCGTCGTCGAGTGCCTGGACGAGCGCCATCGATCCGAGCAGCCCGTACGAGACGCCCGGACTGTGCTGGCTCGCACGGGTGTTGAGGGCGAGCAGGGACAGGACGCCGTCCGGTGTCACGTCCGCGGGGAGGTCCGCGAGCAGTCGCCCGGCCAGCTCGCCGCGCTGGGCGGAGTCGGGCACGGCCAGCTCGACGGTCCGGGCACCGGCGGCGTGCAGGGCGCCGAGGGCGGCCGCGACGAGATCGTCGTCCTGGTGGGTTTCGGGGACGGCGACGAGCCAGGTGCCGTCGAGGGTCGGGGCGGGTGTGCCCGGTGCGGGCGCGGGTTTCGGCCGCCAGACGATGCGGTAGCGCCAGCTGTCGAGGGTGGAACGCTCGCGCCGGCTGCGGCGCCAGGACGACAGGGCGGGCACGATCGCGCCCAGTGACTCCTGGTCCTCGATACCGAGAGTGCGCGCGAACCCTTCCAGGTCACCGTCCTCGACACTCTTCCAGAACGCCTCGTCCACCGGGTCCGCCACCACCGCCGAGGCCTTCGGCAACTCCAGCCAGTAGCGCTGGTGCTGGAAGGCGTAGGTGGGCAGGTCGACTCGGCGTGGCGCGTAGGGCGTGAACGCCGGGGCCCAGTCGACGGTGACACCACGCGTCCACGCCTCACCCAGCGACGTGTAGAAACGGGCCAGGCCGCCCTGACCGCGACGCAGAGTACCCGTGACCACAGCCTCACCACCGGCCGCCTCCACCGTCTCCGCAACCGGAACGGTCAGCACGGGATGCGGACTCATCTCCAGGAACGCACCATGCCCCGAACCCACCAACTCACGTACTGCAGACTCCAGTTGAACGGTCTGACGCAGATTCGTGTACCAGTAGCCGGCATCCGTGACCGCCGACTCCAGCCACCCACCCGTCACCGTCGAGAAGAACGGCACCCCGGGCTCACGTGCAACGACCGGAGCAAGAACCTCCAGCAGCTCCTCACGGATCAGCTCGACATGCGCCGAGTGGGAGGCGTAGTCCACCTCCACCCGCCGCACCCGAATGTCTTCGGTGCCCGCCTGCTCCACGAGTTCATCGAGCGCGTCCGCGTCACCCGAGACCACGACCGACGTCGGACCGTTCACCGCGGCCACCGACACACGACCGCCCCACGCGGAGATCAGTTCCTCGGCGCGCTCACGCGACAACGCGACCGACACCATCCCGCCCTGGCCGGCGAGTGCGGTGATCGCACGGCTGCGCAAGGCCGCCACCCGCGCACCGTCCTGCAACGACAGCGCACCCGCGACGACCGCGGCCGCGATCTCACCCTGCGAATGACCCACCACCGCCGCCGGACGCACACCGAACGACTCCCACAACGCCGCCAGCGACACCATCACCGCCCACAACACCGGCTGCACCACATCCACCCGGTCCAGCCCCGGAGCACCCTCCACGCCCCGCACCACATCCATCAACGACCACTCCACGAACCCGTCCAACGCCGCCGCACACTCACCGAAACGAGCCGCGAACACCGGCGAGGAATCCAGGAGTTCGACCGCCATCCCCACCCACTGCGCACCCTGACCCGGGAACACGAACACAGCGGACGGAGGCGAGGCGGCGGACCCGGCGACACCGGAGGCGACCACCTCGGAGCCGATCACCAACGCCCTGTTCTCGAACACCGAACGGTGATTGAACAGGGTCCAGGCCACATCGACAGGACGCGCACCCGCCTCCCGCAGATCCCTCTCCCCCAGCTCTGTGTCCGTCTCCCGCAGATGGGACAGCAACCGCTCCGTCTGGTCGTCGAGCGCCTTCTCCGAGCGGGCCGAGACCAGCAGGGGGACACTCGCTCCCGCGGGGTCGGGCACGTCCGTGCGGGCGGGCTCGGTGGGAACAGGTTCGGGCTGCTCGATGATGACGTGGGCGTTCGTGCCGCTGATACCGAAGGAGGAGACGCCGGCGCGCCGGGGGTGGCCGTTCTCCTCCCAGGGCCGTGCCTCGGAGAGGACCTCGACCGCGCCGGCCGACCAGTCCACGAACGACGACACCTCGTCGGCGTGCAGCGACTTGGGCAGCACACCGTGCCGCATCGCCTGCACCATCTTGATGACCCCGGCCACCCCCGAAGCGGCCTGACTGTGACCGATGTTGGACTTCACCGAGCCCAGCCACAACGGCCGGTCCGCGGCCCGGTCCTGCCCGTACGTGGCCAGCAGCGCCTGCGCCTCGATCGGATCACCGAGCTTCGTGCCCGTGCCGTGCGCCTCGACCACGTCGACGTCCTGGGCGGCCACGCCCGCGTTCGCCAGCGCCGCCTGGATCACTCGTTGCTGGGAGGGTCCGTTGGGGGCCGTCAGACCGTTGGAGGCGCCGTCCTGGTTGATCGCCGAACCCCGGACGACCGCGAGGACCTCGTGTCCGTTGCGGCGCGCGTCCGAGAGCCGCTCCAGCAGCAGGACACCCACTCCCTCGGACAGGGCGAAGCCGTCGGCTTCGGCGGAGAAGGGCTTGCAGCGGCCGTCCCGGGACAGGGCCTGCTGCCTGCTGAAGGCGATGAAGGGGCCGGGCCCGGACATCACGGTGACGGCACCCGCGAGGGCGAGGGAGCACTCTCCGGAGCGCAGTGACTGGACGGCCATGTGCAGGGCGACCAGTGAGGAGGAACAGGCCGTGTCGACCGTCACCGCGGGACCCTCCAGGCCCAGCGTGTAGGCGACACGGCCGGAGGCGACGCTCGCCGCGGCTCCGGTGGCCAGGTAGCCCTCGGCCTCCCCGGCGGCGGCGCGCAGCTGGGTGGCGTACTCCTGATCGGTCATGCCCAGGTAGACACCGGTGCTGCTGCCGCGCAGCGCCCGCGGGTCGATGCCGGCGCGCTCCAGTGCTTCCCAGGTGGTTTCCAGCAGGAGGCGCTGCTGCGGGTCCATGGCCAGTGCCTCGCGCGGCGAGATCCCGAAGAACGCGGCGTCGAACTCCGCCGCGTCGTGGAGGAAGCCGCTCTCGCGGACGTAGCTGGTGCCGCTGCGGTCGGGGTCCGGGTCGTAGAGCGCGTCCAGGTCCCAGCCACGGTCCGTGGGGAACTCCGAGATGACATCGGCCTCCGCACGCACCAGCCGCCACAGATCCTCCGGCGAACGCACCCCACCCGGATACCGGCACCCCATCGACACGATCGCGATCGGGTCACCGTCCACGACACCGCGCGCCACCGGCACAGCCGCCCCGGCGGGGTCCTGCGGGGAGCCGAAGGCCTGCTCTTCGAGGAGGTCGGCCAGTGCCGAGATGCTGGGGTGGTCGAAGACGACCGTGGTGGGCAGCCGCAGCCCCGTGGTCCGGCCGAGGCGGTTGCGCAGTTCGACGGCGGTGAGCGAGTCGAAACCGAGGTCCTTGAAGGCGAGTTCGGTGTCGATGTGCTCCGCGCTGTCGTGGCCGAGGACGGTGGCCACCTGTCGGCTCACCAGGTCCAGCAGGGCTGTGCGGCGCCGGGCCGGGTCGAGGTGCGTCAGGTGCTGGAGCGGCGCGGGATCGGTCGCGGACGTCCGGTTCTCGTCGTCGGCGGGCTGTGCCTCGGGCAGTTCGGCGAGGAGGTCACTGCGCCGGACCGAGGTGAACACCCCGGCGAAGCGTTGCCAGTCCACGTCGGCGAGCGCGATGAGCGTCTCGTCGTGGTCCAGCGCCTGCTGGAGGCCGGTGACGGCGGTGTCCGGGTCGATGACGGGCACGCCGCGGCGGCGGAGGGTGTCCTGAAGGTCCTCGGCGATCATGCCGCCGCCCGCCCAGGGGCCCCAGGCGACCGAGAGGACGGGCACGCCGTCCGCGCGGCGCTGCTCGGCGCGTGCGTCGAGGATGGCGTTGGCGGCGGCGTACGCGCCGTGGTCGGCGACGCCCCATGTCCCGGAGATGGAGGAGAAGTAGACGACGGCGTCGAGTGCGGCCGGGTCGAGTGCGGTGTCGAGGTGGTCGGCGCCGAGGACCTTGCCGGACAGGGTCGACACCAGGTCGGTGATCCCCGCGTCGTCGAGGGATCCGAGGGCGCTGATGCCCGCGGCGTGCACGACCGTGCGGACGGGCGGCACGTCCTCCTGTTCCAGGTGCCGTATCAGCCCGGTGACGGAGTCCGGGTCGGCCATGTCGCAGGCGACGATGCTGACCGCGGTGCCCTGCTCCTCGAGTTCCCGGCGGAGCTCGTCGGTGCCCGGTGTGTCGGCGCCGCGGCGTCCGGTCAGTACGAGATGGGCGGCGCCCTGGCCGGCGAGCCAGCGCGCCATGCGGACGCCGAGGGCGCCGGTGCCGCCCGTGACGAGGACGGTGCCGCTCGGTTTCCAGGAGCGGGCGGCGGGTGCGTGGCCGTACGGCGCGCGGATCAGCCGGCGGCCGAAGGCCTTGCCGGCGCGGACGGCGATCTGGTCCTCGGTGCCCTCGCCGGCGAGGAGGTGCACGAGCAGCTTCAGGGTGGACTCGTCGGTCTTCTCGGGGAGGTCGATCAGACCACCCCAGCGCTTCGGGTGCTCAAGGGCGGCGACGCGGCCGAGTCCCCAGACGCCTGCCTGGACGGGAGCGGCGGGTGCCCTGTCGTCGGCTGTCGCGACGGCGCCACGGGTGAGGCACCACAGGGGTGCCTGGATCCCCGCGTCGCCCAGCGCCTGGACGAGGGTCAGGCTCACGGCCAGGCCCCGGGGTACGGAGGTGTGCTCGGGGTGCGGCAGTTCGTCGAGGCCGGTCAGGGAGAGGACGCCGCCGAAGGTGCGGTTCTCGGCCTCGGCCCGCAGGCGTTCCGCCAGTCGCTGCCGCTCGGAGTCCGCGGTGCCGACCGTCAGTACGCTGACGCCGTCCGTCCGTTCCGTGAGAGCGCCGAGGACGGCCCGGAACAGCGGGGCGTCGTCGAACGTCTCGGGGACGACGAGCAGCCAGGTGCCGTCGGCGTGTGCGCCGGCGGGTGCGTGGGTGGACAGCGGCCGCCAGACGATGCGGTAGCGCCAGCTGTCGAGGGTGGAACGGGTCTGGCGTCCCTTGCGCCACGACGACAGGGCCGGAACCACCGAACCCAGTGACTCCTGGTCCTCGATACCGAGAGTGCGCGCGAACCCTTCCAGGTCACCGTCCTCGACACTCTTCCAGAACGCCTCGTCCACCGGGTCCGCCACCACCGCCGAGGCCTTCGGCAGCTCCAGCCAGAACCGCTGGTGCTGGAAGGCATACGTCGGCAGCTCCACCCGCCGCGGACGCCGCCCGGCGAACACCGGACTCCAGTCGACGGTGACACCACGCGTCCACGCCTCACCGAGAGAGGTGTAGAAGCGGGTGAGTCCGCCGTCGTTGCGCCGCAGGGTGCCGGTGACCACGGCCTCACCACCGGCCGCCTCCACCGTCTCCGCGACCGGAACGGTCAGCACGGGATGCGGACTCATCTCCAGGAACGCACCATGCCCCGAACCCACCAACTCACGTACTGCAGACTCCAGTTGGACGGTCTGACGCAGGTTCGTGTACCAGTAGCCGGCATCCGTGACCGCCGACTCCAGCCACCCACCCGTCACCGTCGAGAAGAACGGCACCCCGGGTTCACGTGCAACAACCGGAGCAAGAACCTCGAGCAGCTCCTCACGGATCAGCTCGACATGCGCCGAGTGGGAGGCGTAGTCCACCTCCACCCGCCGCACCCGAATGTCTTCGGCGCCCGCCTGCTCCACCAACTCATCGAGCGCGTCCGCGTCACCGGAGACCACGACCGACGTCGGACCGTTCACCGCGGCCACCGAGATACGACCGTCCCAGCCCGCGATCAGTTCCTCGGCGCGCTCACGCGACAACGCGACCGACACCATCCCACCCTGGCCGGCGAGTGCGGTGATCGCACGGCTGCGCAAGGCCGCCACCCGCGCACCGTCCTGCAACGACAGCGCACCCGCGACGACCGCGGCCGCGATCTCACCCTGCGAATGACCCACCACCGCCGCCGGACGCACACCGAACGACTCCCACAACGCCGCCAGCGACACCATCACCGCCCACAACACCGGCTGCACCACATCCACCCGGTCCAGCCCCGGAGCACCCTCCACGCCCCGCACCACATCCATCAACGACCACTCCACGAACCCGTCCAACGCCGCCGCACACTCAACAAAGCGAGCCGCGAACACCGGTGAGGAATCCAGGAGTTCGACCGCCATGCCCGCCCACTGCGCACCCTGACCCGGGAACACGAAGACAGCGGAGGGAGGTGTGGCGGCGGATCCGGCGACACCGGAGGCGACCACCTCGGAGCCGATCACCAGCGCCCTGTTCTCGAACACCGAACGGTGATTGAACAGGGTCCAGGCCACATCGACAGGACGCGTACCCGCCTCCCGCAGATCCGCGTCCCGAAGGTGCGAGACAAGGCGCTCCGTCTGGTCGTCGAGCGCCTTCTCCGAGCGGGCCGAGACCAGCAGGGGCACCGCCGGTTCATCCGTCTCGGGAGCGGGCTCGGTGGCCGCCGCCGGTCCGGGCTGCTCGGCGGCGGGCTGTTCGATGATGACGTGCGCGTTCGTGCCGCTCACGCCGAAGGAGGAGACGCCGGCCCGTCGGGGGCGGTCGTCCTCCTCCCAGGGCCGTGCCTCGGAGAGGACCTCGACCGCGCCGGCCGACCAGTCCACGAACGACGACACCTCGTCGGCGTGCAGCGACTTGGGCAGCACACCGTGCCGCATCGCCTGCACCATCTTGATGACCCCGGCCACCCCCGAAGCGGCCTGACTGTGACCGATGTTGGACTTCACCGAGCCCAGCCACAACGGCCGGTCCGCGGCCCGGTCCTGCCCGTACGTGGCCAGCAGGGCCTGCGCCTCGATCGGATCACCGAGCTTGGTGCCCGTGCCGTGCGCCTCGACCACGTCGACGTCGACCGCCGACAGACCGGCGTTGGCCAGGGCGGCGCGGATGACACGCTGCTGGGACAGGCCGTTGGGGGCGGTCAGGCCGTTGGAGGCGCCGTCCTGGTTGATCGCGGAGCCCCGGACGACCGCGAGGACCTCGTGTCCGTTGCGGTGCGCGTCCGAGAGGCGCTCCAGCAGCAGGACACCCACTCCCTCGGCCCAGGCCGTGCCGTCCGCGCCCTCCGCGAACGGCTTGCACCGCCCGTTCGCCGCGAGCCCGCGCTGCCGGCTGAACTCCACGAACATGCCCGGGGCGCCCATGACGGTGGCGCCGCCGGCGAAGGCGAGGGAGCACTCTCCGGAGCGCAGTGACTGGACGGCCATGTGCAGGGCGACCAGTGAGGAGGAACAGGCCGTGTCGACCGTCACCGCGGGACCCTCCAGGCCCAGCGTGTAGGCGATACGGCCGGAGGCGACGCTCGCCGTGGTGCCGGTGAGGACGTGGCCTTCGACCGCTTCGACCGCTTCGTGCAGGCGCGGGCCGTACTCGGGGGCGGTGGCTCCGATGAAGACGCCGGTGGCGGTGGACTGCAGTCGGTGCGGGTCGATGCCGGCGCGCTCCAGTGCCTCCCAGGCGGTCTCCAGCAGGAGGCGCTGCTGCGGGTCCATGGCGAGGGCCTCGCGCGGCGAGATCCCGAAGAACGCGGCGTCGAACTCCGCCGCGTCGTGGAGGAAGCCGCCTTCGCGGACGTAGCTGGTGCCGCTGCGGTCGGGGTCCGGGTCGTAGAGCGCGTCCAGGTCCCAGCCACGGTCCGTGGGGAACTCCGAGATGACATCGGCCTCCGCGCGCACCAGCCGCCACAGATCCTCCGGCGAACGCACCCCACCCGGATACCGGCACCCCATCGACACGATCGCGATCGGGTCACCGTCCACGACACCGCGCGCCACCGGCACAGCCGCCCCGGCGCCGGTGTCGTCGTGTGCGGCGTCGAGGTGGCGGGCCAGGCGGGCCGGGGTCGGGTGCTCGTAGACGACGGTGGCGGGCAGGCGCAGGCCGGCGGCCCGGTTGAGGCGGTCGCACAGTTCGACGACGGTGACCGAGTCGAAGCCGAGGTCCTTGAACGAGCGTGCGGGGTCGATGGCGTCGGCGTCGGTGTGGCCGAGGATGAGGGCCGCGCTCTCCCGGACGAGCCGCAGGCTGTCGCCGGTGCCGGTGCCTGTGCTGGAGGGGGTGGCGGGTGCCGGGGGCTGGTGGGCGGGCGCCGTCGGGGCGGTGCGGGGGTGTGCGCGGGTTGCGGGGGTGGCGTCGATCCAGTGGCGGCGGCGCTGGAAGGCGTAGGTCGGCAGGTCGACCGTGCGGGGCTGGTGGGCGGCGAAGGCCGGGGTCCAGTCGACGTCGGCGCCGCGCGTCCAGAGTTCTCCGAGCGAGGTGTAGAAGCGGGTGAGTCCGCCGTCGTTGCGCCGCAGGGTTCCGGTGACGACGGTGTGTTCCGGGTGGGTGGCCGCGGCCTCGGCGGTCTCGCGGACCGGGGTGGTCAGCACGGGGTGCGGGCTGACCTCGACGAACACGGTGTGTCCGGCGGCGGCCAGGGCCCGTACGGCGGGTTCCAGGAGGACGGGCCGGCGCAGGTTGGCGTACCAGTAGGCGGCGTCGGTGCGGGCGTCGCGCAGCCAGTCGCCGGTGACCGTGGACAGGAAGGGGATGTCGGGCGTGCGGGGGGTGAGCGGGGCGAGGAGGCGCAGCACCTCGTCCTGGACGGCTTCGACGTGTGCGGAGTGGGAGGCGTAGTCGACGTCGATGCGGCGTACGCGTACGCCTTGGTGCTCGGCCTCGGCGGTCAGTTCGTCGAGGGCGGTGGTGTCGCCGGAGACGACGACCGAGGAGGGGCCGTTGACGGCGGCGACGGCGACGCGGCCGTCCCAGGCGGCGATGAGGGTGCGTGCCTGGGGCTCCGGGAGGGCCACGGACATCATGCCGCTGAGGCCTTTGAGTGCGATGAGTGCCTTGCTGCGCTGGGCGACGGCCAGGGCGCCGTCCTCCAGGCTCAGCGCGCCGGCGACGCAGGCGGCGGCGATCTCCCCTTGGGAGTGTCCGACGACCGCTGCCGGGCGTACGCCGTGGGCCTGCCACAGGGCGGCCAGGGACACCATGACGGCCCACAGGACGGGCTGGACGACTTCGACGTCGGAGCGGTCCAGGGAGGGTGCGTCGGCGTCGCCGCGCAGGACGGCGGAGAGCGACCAGTCGACGTGCGGGGCGAGTGCGGCCTCGCACTCGGCGATGCGGGCGGCGAAGGCGGGCGCGGTGGTCATGAGTTCGTCCGCCATGCCGGCCCACTGGCTGCCCTGGCCGGGGAAGACGAAGACGGGCCGGTCGAGGTGGCCGCCCGCGGGGCCCGGGGGGAGGGCGGCGGTGAGGTGGTTCAGGATGCCGGTGGCGTCGGTGGCGGCGCCGACGGCCCGGTATTCGAGGGGGGTGCGGGTGGTGAGCAGGGACCAGCCGACGTCGATGGGGTCGGCGTGCGCGGCGGGGTGTGCGGCGAGTCGTGCGGTCTGGGCGTGCAGGGCTTCGGGGCTGCGGGCGGACAGCAGCCAGGGCACCACGGGTCGCTCGGTGTGGTCGGCGGTCTGTCCGGTGCCGGCGGGCCGGGGTGCGGGTGGTGTGCGCGGGGGTGCCTGTTCGAGGACGAGGTGGGCGTTGGTGCCGCCCATGCCGAAGGAGGAGACGCCCGCGCGCAGGGGGCGGCCGGGGTCCGGGGCGGTCCACTCGGTGGTCTCCAGCTGGACGCGCAGGCCGAGTCCGTCGAGGTCGATGGCCGGGTTGGGGGTGGTGTGGTTGAGGCTGGGGACGAGTTGGCCGTGGGCCAGGCAGAGGACCACCTTGAGCAGTCCCGCGATGCCCGCCGCGCCCTCCAGGTGGCCGATGTTCGTCTTCACCGAGCCGACGGCCAGGGGGGTCCTGCGGTCGGGGTCCGTGCCGACGGCGGCGCCGAGCGCGGCGGCTTCCACGGGGTCGCCGACCCGGGTGCCGGTGCCGTGCAGTTCGACGTAGTCGATGCTTGCCGGGGCGACGCCGGCGCGGGCGCAGGCGCTGCGGATCGCGGCCTCCTGGGCGGCGGCGTCGGGAGTGGTGAGGCTGGCGCCCGTGCCGTCGTTGTTGACGGCTCCGCCGCGGATGACGGCGTGGATGCGGTCGCCGTCGGCCAGTGCCCGGGAGAGGGGCTTGAGGACGACGAAGCCGGCGCCCTCGCCGCGGACGAATCCGTTGGCGCGGGCGTCGAAGGTGTGGCACAGGCCGTCCGGGCTGAGGCCGCCGAACTCGGCGAGGGCCAGGGTGCTGTCGGGGGTGAGGTTGAGGTGGACGCCGCCGGCGAGGGCGAGTTCGCAGTCGCCGCCGCGGAGGCTGTCGCAGGCGAGCTGGACGGCGACGAGGGAGGACGACTGGGCGCTGTCGACGGTGAGGCTGGGGCCGCTGACGCCGAGGGCGTAGGAGAGGCGGCCCGCGATGAGGCCGCGGTTGAGGCCGGTGGCGGTGTGGTGGCCGACGGCTTCGCTGCCCTGCTGGTGGACGAGTGCGGCGTAGTCGGAGACGTCGGCGCCGACGAAGACGCCGGTGGCGTGCGGCAGGCCGGTCACCGGCAGTGCGGCGTGTTCCAGTGCCTCCCAGCCCAGTTCGAGGACGAGCCGTGCCTGCGGGTCCATGGCTTCGGCCTCGCGGGGCGAGATGCCGAAGAAGGCCGCGTCGAAGTCCGCGGGGGCGTCGATGAAGCCGCCGCGGTAGGGGATCGTGGTGCCCCGGCCGGTGGTGAAGGCGTCGTCGTGCGGTGCGCCGGTACGACGGTCCTCGGGGGCGTCGGTGATGGCGCTGCGGCCGTCGGCGAGCAGCTTCCAGTAGGCGTCCGGTCCGCTCGCGCCGGGCAGCCGGCACGCAAGGCCGACCACGGCCACGGGTTCGTGGGCCGAAACGGTGGTCCGGGCGTCCGCGGGTACCGGCTCGTTCATGGATGGCACTCCAAACACCAAGGCGACGGGGTCGGGGCAGCCCTCACGGTTGCACGGTGTCCGGCGCGCTCCGCGCTCCTGCCAGGTGCTCTAGGGGAATTCCTAAGCGGTGCCCGGGTGCCCGGGAAGTGCCTTTCGCGGGCGCTGGGACCTGCCTCCATAGCGAGGGAGGGCGGGTCCGGGCAAGGGGTCAAGTCTAGGCGTCTGCCCGAACTGGGGACGGCACGCTCAAGGGGCGGCAGCCGACTGCCGCGAGGCCTGTGCCCGTGTGCCGTCAGCGTCGTGCGCGCGGGCCGATCGCTGTACCCCTGAAGGAGAAGAGGCGCATCCATGACCGCGATGAACCTGGTGTTGCCGTCACGTGCCGCGGACCCTCCCCTCGTGTCCCGGCTGGCGGCGTCGGCGGCGGTGGTCGAGGGCGGGGTGATGAGCAATGCGGAGGTGTTCGCCTGGATCGACGAGCGGCAGCGTGAGCAGCAGCAGCATGTCGAGCGGGTGCCGTTCGCGGCGCTGCGCGGCTGGCGCTTCGACCACCGCACCGGCGATCTGCGTCATGACAGCGGGCGGTTCTTCTCGGTGCTGGGGCTGGCGGTGCAGTCGGACTTCGGGCCGGTGCGGTCGTGGTCGCAGCCGATCATCCACCAGCCGGAGATAGGGATCCTGGGCATCGCGGTGCGGGACTTCGACGGTGTCCCGCACCTGTTGATGCAGGCGAAGTCGGAGCCGGGCAACGTCAACGGCGTGCAGTTGTCGCCGACCGTGCAGGCGACGAAGAGCAACTACACGGGTGTGCACGGTGGTTCGGCGGTGCCGTACATGGACGTCTTCCGCAGGCCCGGGGCGGGGCAGGTGGTGGCGGACGTCCTGCAGTCGGAGCAGGGGTCGTGGTTCCTGCACAAGCGCAACCGGAACATGGTCGTGGAGGTGGGCCCGGAGGTGGAGGCCGGCGAGGACTTCGCCTGGCTGACGCTGGGGCAGGTCAACATGCTGCTGCGGCACGACAACCTGGTGAACATGGACGCCCGTACGGTGCTGTCCTGCCTGCCGGACTGGCGTGGCGGCGAGGAGAACCTGGTCGAGGACGCCGGCTGGTCGCTGCACACCGACCGGGAGGTCCGCACCTGGATCACCCGGCGGCGTGCGGAGCACGAGGTGAGCGCGGCGCCGATCCCGCTGGCGCAGGCACAGGGCTGGCTGCGGACGCAGCACGCGGTGACGCACTGCAACGGCCTGTACTTCGATGTCGTCGCGGTGGACGTGTCCTCCCGCGGGCGTGAGGTGCCCGCCTGGTCGCAGCCGCTGCTGGAGCCCCGCGGCACGGGCATCGCGGCGCTGTTCGTGAAGCGGATCGACGGGGTTCTGCACGCGCTGCTGCGGGCCCGTGCCGAACCGGGCTTCCTCGACGTGGTGGAGCTGGGTCCGACCGTGCAGTGTGTGCCGGAGAACTACGAGCATCTGCCCGAGGCGGACCGGCCGCCGTATCTCGCGCAGGCGCTGGCGCGCCGTGCAAGTGCCCGCTACGACGTGGTGCTGTCCGAGGAGGGCGGCCGGTTCCGCAACGCGCAGAGCCACTACATGGTCATCGAGACGGAGAGCGACTTCCCCGCCGTGTCGGACGAGTTCCGCTGGCTGACGTCGCATCAGCTGGATGAACTGCTGCGCTACAGCCATCATTTGAACGTGCAGGCCAGGACGCTGGTCGCGGCGTTGAGGGCGCTGTGAGCGGCGCCGTGGCCCGGCCGCTGCGGCTGGGTGCGCTGGGGACCTCGTCCATCGCGCGCCGTCGTACGCTGCCGAAGGCGGTGGCCGCGCCGGAGGTGGAACTCGTCGCCGTCGCGGGCCGGTCGGCGCAGAAGACGGCGGCGTTCGCCGAACAGTTCGGGTGTGCGGCGGAGGCGGATCTCGCGTCGCTGCTGGAGCGCCCGGACGTGGAGGCGGTGTACATCTCCACGCCGACCGCGCTGCACCGCACCTGGGCGGCGCGGGCCCTGCGGGCGGGCAAGCACGTGCTGGTCGAGAAGCCGGTCGGGGTGGACGCCCACGAGGCACGTGAACTGGCCGACCTGGCGCGGGAGCGCGGGCTGGTGCTGCGGGAGAACTTCATGTTCCTGCACCACCCGCAGCACGCCTTCGCCGCGGACCTGGTGCGCCAGGGGCGGCTGGGCCGGCTGAGTGCGATGCACGCCGCCTTCTGCATTCCGCCGCTGCCCGCCGACGACATCCGCTACGTGCCCGACATGGGTGGCGGGGCCCTGCTGGACGTGGGGGTGTATCCGCTGCGCGCCGCCCAGCTGCTGCTGGGCGGGGGGCTCCAGGTGGCCGGGGCGGTGCTGCGTACGCGCCCGGACGGGCTGGACCTGTCGGGTCAGGCGCTGCTGGTCTCCCCGTCCGGTGTCCTCGCGAACGTGACGTTCGGCTTCGAGCACGCGTACGCGTCGGCGTACGCGCTGTGGGGTGACACGGCGCGTCTGTCGGTGACGCGCGCCTTCACCCCGCCGCCCGCGCACCAGCCCGTGCTCGTGCTGGAGGAGCAGGATCACGAGGAGCGGTTCACGCTCCCGGCCGCCGACCAACTCCACAACTGTCTGGCCGAGTTCGCGGCCGCGGTCCGGCGGGGCGACGCGGGCGGCGCGGAGGAGGCCGACAGGCGCCGAGCCGTGGTGGCGGGCATGGACCTGGTCGATCTGGTGAACAAGGTGGCCGTGCGGGTGCCCGTGGGCGACGGCCGGGAGGAACGGGACAGACCCACCGGCAGCGACTGAGCACCGTCTCCAAGCACCGTCTCCACGATCCTGGCGTCCCGCCGTACACGACGACCGGAAATCGCCCTCCCCGTGCGGGCGCCCGTGGTCCACTGCCGGGCAGACCATCCAAGGGGAGGGCCCGGAAGCCGACGGGCGGAGCACGCCACCCCCGAGAACCGTCCCGCCAAGCCCACCGGCCGGCCCGGATGCCGGCCGCACCAGAGGAGTGTCCTCATGGCTCCCCCCACCTCCCCCGGTTCCGCCTACGACAGTCCGCCGCCCCCGCCCGCCGGGGACGCGGACGAGGCCCCCGCGTCCCCCAGGGCCCCGGCCGGGGCATGGGGCTTCGTCGCCACCGTGGTCTGCGACATCGTCCTGCCGGCCGGCCTCTACTACGTGCTGCGCGACCTGGGCGCCGACGAGATCACCGCGCTGCTGGTCAGCGGATCGGCGCCCGCCCTGCACACGCTGTACTCGGCGGTGCGGCACCGCAAGGTCGACGCCCTCGGTGTCTTCACCATCACGCTGCTCGTGGTGAGCGCCCTCGCCTCGGTCCTGACCGCGAGCCCGCGCATCGTGCTCGCACGCAACAGCCTGTTCACCGCCCTCGCCGGTGTGTGGCTGCTGGTCACCCTCTTCACCGCCCGCCCGTTCACCTATCAGGCCGTCAAGGCGCTGCTGCCCGGGCGGTCGGCGCGGCTGGAGAGTCTGTGGGAACAGGACGCCGCGTTCCGCCGTGTGTGGCGTGCCGTGACCGTCCTGTGGGGTCTGGGGCTCCTCGTGGACGCCCTGCTGCGTCTGATCATGGCTTACTCCCTGCCCGTCGACAGCGTGCCCGCGCTCGACGCGGCCCTGTACGCGGCCACCTGGATCGTGCTCCAGGTCGTCACGCAGATCTCGCTGTACCGCTCGGGCACCTTCCGGAAGATCTTCTCCCGCTGACACCCGGCCGGAGCCGGTCTGCGGCGCGACAGACTTAACGGTCGTTTAATTCGGATCTTTCGCGCTACATAGGTAACTTCGAGATGATTACTCGGTTACGTGTGGTCGGTGTCGGTCGGTGTCGAGTTAGCCGGCGGGGTGCCCGCCCGCCGGGTGCGGCAGCCGCCTCGGGCCGTCCGGTCCCGCCGTCCGTGCGGGCCGCCGCAAACGGGCACCCGCGGGCGGCGGGCGGCATCCGCCCGCCGCCCCCGGATCGCCGCCGCAAACCCCGCGCCCCCGGGGCGCGGCCGGTGCCGCGCGCCGCGCGCAGGCCGTCGATCACGGCCCCCACCTCGGCATCCGCGCCGGTACCTGCCGCCCCGGAACGCGGCAGGAGCCGTACGGGCGTTCCTGGGCGCCACGTTGTCGAGCAAACCCCCGGCCCGCCGCCCCGGCGCCCGCCGCGGGCACGGCGGCCCTGCCGTCGACAGCCGGGTGGTGCCGCGCGCACCGGCCGGGTGCGCCCCTGCGAGCCCCTCCGCGCCGGGTGTGCGGACGGCCGCACCCGGCGGTCACCTCACGGACCGCGGGAACGGTGAAGGTGACGTGAAGGTGTCGCCGGGGCGCGGTGGACGCGGCGGTCCCGGCGGGGTTGTGAAGTCGGCGGTCACAGCGGGCCCGCAGGCATAACCCGACCGAATACGGCGCACACGTCACGGGCCGCCGCCGCTTCTCCTGACGCACGTCAAATGAGCGAGAACGTGTCCGGCCGCCGGCGCCGCGGGCCGGACACCGGCCGGTGATTGGCCCCGGCGGGGCTCCGCCGTTGTCGCGGGCCGCCTCGTGGGCCCCAACCTCCATGCGGGAAAGCCTGGTTCGGGCATATCCGGGGAAGGGCGACGCAAACTTGAGACTCGCTGGAGACTCACTCGAAAGACGGTTGAATCCCGCAACGCGAACGTCAATTTACGACCGCTTTCCTCTCTTCTTGTCGCTGCACCGCGCATTCGGCCGCTTGGCCACCTGTCGGGGAATTCCCCGACACCGCCCCATCCCGCACCCACCCCCACCTGCACTTCCTGCCATGCAGGCACCGGCCAGCAGCAACCTCTTGGAACGCGCCTGACGGTGCGCCAGCCTGCCCGTCAGCCGCAGCGACGAGGGAGGCCCCGTGCCGCACGGGCAGGCCGGTGAGCCGGGGCAGGGTGTCCGCGCACACGAACTGGCTCTTCTGACGCAGGAGTTGGATCATGCGCGGACGTCGGCCGGGTTCGTGCGGCTGAGCGGTGAACCGTGGGTCGGCAAGACCCGTCTGGCGCTTCGCCTGGCCCGCGCCGCGGCACACCGGGAGTGGGCCGTGGCATGCGGCCGGGCCGCCCGGGACGGAACCGGCCGCCCCTTCCACGCGCTGGTGGACGCGCTCGACGACCAGCTCGCCTCGGCGGATCCCGCCGCCCTGCGGCGGCTGGGCCCGGCCCGCCTGCGCCTGCTGGCCCAGGTCTTCCCGGCCTTGGGCGGCGCCTTCACGGAAAACCCGCGGGACGTCGACGTCCACGCGGTCGCCCGGGCGGTCCGCGCCGTGCTGGAAGAGCTGGCGGGCCGGCGCGGGCTCCTGCTGGTGCTGGACGACGCACACCGCGCGGGGCGGGAGGTGGCCGAGTTCGCCGAACACCTGCTGCGCCGCCCGCCGGACGCCCCGGTGCTCACGGTGCTCGTCCACCGCGGCGGCGGCCCGGGGGCCGGCCGGCTGGCTTCGCTCGCCCACCCGGACGGCGCCGTGCGCCACATCCCGCTGCGGCCGCTGCCGCGCGCGGCGGCCGCCGCGCTGCTGCCCGACGGGCTCGCCCCGCTGCACCGGGAGCTGATCCTGCGGGACGCGGCGGGGGTTCCGGGGCTGTTGCGGGCGCTGTCCGACGGCGAGCCGCCCGACACCGGGGGTGTCCCCCACAGCAGCCTCGAACTGGCCTGCGGCCCCTCCCCGTTGGCGCCGTCCGTGCAGGCGCTGGATCTGGGCGCGCTGTCCCCGCCCGCCCGGCGCGCCGCGGACGCGGCCGCCGCCGCGGGCGACCCCTTCACCGTGGAGACGGTGGCGCACACGGCCCTGCTGTCCGTCGAAGAAGCCCTGCGCGCGGTGGACGAACTGCACAGCGAGGGCATCGTCGGACCGGACCGCCGGGCGGGGTGGTTCCGCTTCCGCCGTCCTGCGGCCCGGGCCCTGCTGCACCAGGCCGCGGGGGCCGCGCGGGGGCGGGCGGCCCGGGAACGGGCGCTCGCCGCGCCGGCCACGGGCGAGGACACCGGCGCGGCGGTCCCCGCGCTGCTGGAGACCGCCGCGCCGCCCACGGCCGCGCAGGCGGACCTCCTGGAGAAGTACGCGCGCGCCACGGTCTTCACCCAGCCGGCCCGCGCCGAGCGGGCCGCCCGCCGGGCGGCGGAACGTCCCGGCGCCCCGCCCGGCGCGTGGCTGCTGCGGTGCCAGGCCCTGGTGCTGTGCGGGCGGCCGGCGCGGGCACTGACCGAGTACGCGCGGCTGTGGCCCCCGCAGGAGGCGCCACGGCCCCCCGCCGGGGTCACGGAGTGGACCGAGGCCGCGGTGTGGCGGGCCCGGGCGCTGCGGCTGCTGGGGGCCCGCTCGCAGGCGAGACGTGTGCTGCGCGCGGTGTCCGCCGAGGACCGTGCCGCCGTCCCCGCGGCCCAGGCCGAACTGGCCGCGCTGCTGCTGGAGTCGGGGCAGCCGACCCGGGGGGCCGCGCTCGGCGCCGCGCGCCGCGCCGTGCGCTGCGCGCCGGAGAGCGACGTGGCCGCGCACAGCCATGCGCTGGCGCTGCTGGCCGCCGCGCACGCGGCGCAGGGGGCGGCCGAGGCGGCCCGGGAGGCGGCCGGGGAGGCCGGACCGCTGCTGTCCGGGCTCGGCCGGGAGGGGGCGGCACCGGTCGTGGAGGCATGGCGCTGGCTGGGCGAGGCCGTGGCGGACGGCGACGGCCGACGGGCCCGGCAGTGTTTCCAGCTCGGTTTCGACCTCGCCCTGCACCACGGGCAGGGGCATTTGCTCGGCTCCTTCGCGCTGGGGCTGGCACGGGCCTGTCTGGATTCCGGGGACCTGACCGCCGCGGCCGCGCACGCCCCTTTCGCCGCCACCGAATTCGACCGACTCACCGCATATGATTCGGCAGCCGCCGCGCAGGATCTCCTCGAATTCATTGAAAGGGGTCCCGAGCACCATCCGGGGAAAGATTTGGGAATTCCGCTCAGTACGCGTGAGAGAGAAATCGCGATGCTTATAGGCCCGGGTCTGACGAATAAACAGATCGCGGCCCGCATGAACATCAGCATCAAGACCGTGGAAACCCACCTCGGACGCATATTCAAAAAACTCGGGGTGAAATCAAGGGCGCAGGTCGTCTTCCTCCTCTCCCTTCCGGTGTCCGAATTCCCGGCCCCCGGGGAGGAATGCGGGCCCGCTCCGCGGCGGCCGGCAACCGTCCGTTCACCCGCACCCGGAGGGCGCCCGCACCGGTCCAGGTGAACGGACGGTGGCACGGGGGCCCGCCCGCGCGGGCGGCCTTGCCGGTGGCCGGTGCCCCTGGCAAAACCGGGGACAAGCGGACCCGGTACGCCCGCTACGGGCACCTTTGCGGCCACAAAGCCCCGGGCCGCCCCGGCGCCAGGACACCCACCGGCGGGGACGATGCGCAGGTCCGGACCGGTGCCGGGGGATCGGGCGCCCCGGATGACGGGCGGGACCCGTCCGGGGAGGACGCCGGCCGGCCGTGCCGGCGGCGGCCGTATCGGGAACACACGGCCACCCTGCACGCACCCCGCCGCCACAGACCGACCGACCGCCCGGTACGGCCTCCTCCACCAGGCCCGCGGGCCGCCGCCATGCACAGGAGCGGGCACCTCGTCCAGGGCCTTACGGGCAGAGTGCCGGGCAGGGTGCGGCCGGTGACCCGCGGGGCACGGCCGCCGTGCCCCGCGGGTCACCGGCCGGGTCCGGCAGGCCCCTGGATTCGGCCAGGCCGCCGGGCCCGGCCGACTCCCGCGCCGGAGCCGCGCCGGACGGCACCGGCCGCGCGCCGCGACACCTGTCCGAGCCACCGAACAGGCCTTACGTCGTCCCGGTCCGGATGCCCCAGGCCGCCGAAGTCATGTGTGACAGCCGGAATTCGCCGAGGTGTCCGGCAGCCGCCGGGCCCTCCGGCCGGAGCGGGGACCCGGCCGCCCCGCACTCCGGAAGGCGCCCCGCCCCGGCGGGTTCCGGCACGTCGCCGCACCCGCCCCACGGCGGGGCCGAGGGGCCGCGCGGCGGCCCGCGGCGGGCCGCTGCGTCCGCTCCCGGAAGCCCGGCGGCGGCCCGGCCGGCCCCGCACAGCAGAACGGCCCGCCGGTTTCCGCGGCGGGCCGTCCGACCGTTCGGGGCCGGCCCGGTCGGGGACCGGCTCGCCGGGCCGGCTGGTCGGGGCCGGCCCGGCGGGGTGAAACATGAGCAAAGCCCGCTTTGCGGACATGCCGACGGGCGGCCCGGGAAGCACCGGCCCGCCCGCGTCACAGCTGATTCATCAGCCCCACTGGTCGTCCCCGAGCGGCGCCGCGTGTGCGGAATGCGCCGGGAAGGGCGACGACACGGCCACCTGGCCGTGTGCAATGGCGGGAACCGTAATGTGGGCCCCGAGCGTGCCGATGAATCCGGCGGTGGCCAGAAGTCCGGCGGTCGTGATTCGCAGTACAAGCTTGCTCATAGCTACCCCCACGTTCGACAGTTGGCCTTGCAGCAGCAAGACTCGCCGACCGGGGTTCTCCGCCCAACCCATTCCTGGTGTCGTAAAGTTGCCTGACAAGAAGTTCCGTCGCGCGGGAATGCGAGCCTCCAGTGCCTGAAAGCTCTCTCCCTGCAGGCGCTTTCGCCATGCTGGATGACGCAGAAGCGAAGGCGTACCGCAATGCAGTCCTGCTGGGCCGCTTTGTCCGTGAGGAGATGGCGACCGCCCTCGGCGTCTCCCTGGAAAAGGTGGCACAAGTCGAGGAGCGTCTGACGGCGCTCAGCCTGCTGCGGCCCCTGCCCGGCGAGCCGGAACTGCTGGTACCGGTGAGCCCCGACACGGCGGTGGCCGACCTCGTGGGGCCGGCCGAGGGCCGCATACGGGACCTGCAGCGGGAGGTCACCGAGATCCGTGACCAGATGGGCGCGCTGCGCGCGACCTACTTCGAGAGCCGCCAGCAGCGCAACCAGGCCGAGGCCTTCGACGTGATCAGCGACATCAACGCGCTGCAGGCCGTGCTGGACGAGCAGGGCGAGCGCTGCCGCACCGAGATGCTCAGCGCGCAGCCCGGCGGTGCCCGTCCCTCCAGCCTCCTGGCCAACGCCCGGCCCAGGACCCTGGAACGGCTCAGACGCGGGGTGCAGATACGCCACCTCTACCAGCACACCGCGCGCAGTGACCTCGCCACCGCCTCCTATGTGCGGGCGATCACCGAGCACGGGGCCGAGGTGCGCACCACCGACGAGCTGATCGACCGGATCGTCATCTACGACCGGGAGGTGGCCTTCCTTCCCGAGCAGCACGTGGGCGGCCGGGCCCCCGGGGCGGTGGTGGTGCGCGAGCCGACCCTGGTGGCCTTCATCTGCCGGGTCTACGAGCATCTGTGGTCCGGGGCCACCCAGTTCGTCCCCGGGGCCGAGGACAGCAGCGAGATCACCGACGACCTGAAGCGGTCGATCATCAGGCTCATGGCGCAGGGCTACAAGGACGAGCTCGTGGCCCGCCGGCTGGGCATGTCGGTGCGCACCTGCCGCCGGTACATCTCCCAGATCATGCTGAGTGTCGACGCCAACAGCCGTTTCCAGGCCGGGGTGCACATCGCGCTGACGGGGCTGCCCGACCTCCAGTAGCCCGGTCCGGCACTGCCTGTCAGGCCACAACCTGTCACCGGACGCAAGTGGCCTTCCTGCCCTGCTCCCCGGCAGGCTGGTACGACCAGTCACATCGAGCCAGGACACCGCCGAGGAGAGTGAGGCGTTGGAGACTTCCCGGCCCGCGCCGCCAGGGTACGGACACGGCAGCCGCCATCTGGTGCACCGGCCGCAGTGCTTCGGCCCCCAGACGCCCGACAGCCCCGACGACCGGTCCCAGGAATTCGTCCTGACCGGTGAACTTCCCACCTCTCACCCGCTGTTCAACGACGGACACGACCGCTTCCACGATCTGCAGGCGGCCATGGCGATGGTCCGCCAGGTCAGCGGGGGTATCGGTCAGGCCCACTTCGGTGTCGCGGCCGACCGGGTGCCGATCTTCTACCGGTTCGGCCTGGAGATGGACGAGGTCAGCGCCTGGCGCCGGCATGCCGGCCCCGGCACGCTGACGACGACCATGCGGGTGCGGCCCGACAAGGTGATCTCCGGAATCCCGCGGGCCCTGGAGTTCGACGCGCGCCTGGAGATCGACGGGGTCGCGGCGGGCACCGGTTCGGCCAATCTGCTCTTCCTCGCCCCGATGGCGCACCGCAGCCACCGTGAGCACTCCCGTCACACCGTCCTCGCGACGGCCGGGCACCAGCATCCCGGTCACGAGGACCCCCTCGGCAGGTCACCGGGCCCCGCTCCCGCGGACGTGGGGCGCGCCAGCGCCGTCAACGTCCTGCTGCGGTCCCCGGTGACCGTCAACGGACAGCGGCTGTCCGCGGCGGTGCTTGCGCCCGACACATGGCGGGCCGGCGCGGGCCGGCCGGACAAGGTGCCCTCGTCCGCGCTGCTGCTCGAAGTACTGCGTCAGACGGCGCTGTTGACCGCCCACCGGCTCCATGGCCTGGATCCGCGGCACTGTGCGCCCGTGGCCATGCACACGCACTTCCGGGGCCACGCCGAGCCCGACCTGCCGCTGCGGTGTGTCGCGGTGGCGCAGTCGGCCGCGCAGGACGCGCTGGGGCGGCCGCTGGTCGCGATGACGCTCGCCCTGACCCAGGCGGGGAGGGCGGTGACGGAGGCGGCGGTGTCAGTCGTCGAGGATCTGTGACCACTCCTCCTGTTCGGCGTCCAGCGCCTCGTGGATGGCCGCGACGGCCTCGGCGTCGAGCATCGTGGTGATCTCCGTGTCCAGGGTGCGGCCCATGCCCGCGTCGTAGACCGCGATGCTCACGACGAACTCGGTGCCGCCGCTGTTGAGGACGAGGGTCCGCAGCGTCCACTCGTCGCCCGCACCCGGCGTGCCGTCGGGCCGGTTCAGCTGGACGGGCCGGCTCTGCGGGCCGAAGCCGAACTCGTTGAAGCGGAACTGCATGCCCTGGCCGATCGCCTTGCTGTAGGCCTCCTTGAGCGTCCACAGCCGCACCAGGCTCGGATTGCGTTCCGGCTCGGGCAGTCCCGACAGCATCCGCTGCTCGTCGGGTGTGCAGATGAGCCGGGCCAGGCCGCGGGCGTAGATGCTGCGGTCGGCGCGTTCCGCGTCCACTCCGATCAGGCCGCTGCTGGTCAGGCCGACCAGCAGGAGGTCGTCGGTGTGGCTGAGGCTGATGTCGATCTGGTCGCAGCCGCGCAGATACGGCCGTCCGGTCGGCCCGTAGGCCAGTTCCAGGTCGATCGCCTCGGCCCGCAGGGCGGCCGCGGCCGCGTGTTTGAGCAGCCGGCGCGAAGCCGCGTACCGGCTCTGGATGTCCGGGTGCCCGATGTCGCGGTAGCGCGACCAGTCGCGGCCCAGCACCGCGCGCAGAGCGGGACCGTCCGGTGCGCGCGGACGCCAGTCGGCGAGCCGGCCGTGGACCACCGCCGTGCCGTAGCGCCGCAGGTCCTCGCGGACCGCCGCCCAGTCGCTGTCCTCCGCTGTCACACCGATCAGGCCCCCGCCGACGGCGTTCATCGGGTGTCCCTCCCCTCGGTGGTGACCAGTGAGTGGATCTCGCGCATGCTACGCGCCTCGAGCAGGCGGCTGACCGGGATGCTGCAGCCCGTCTCGCGTTCCAGGAGCATCAGCAGGCGCAGCAGGTGCACCGAGTCCCAGTCGGGCAGCAGGTCGAAGTCCGCCGCGGCCTGTTCCTCGGTCAGGTCCAGGCCCAGGCCGTCGCGCACCGCTTCGAGGAAGCCGGCGAGGCCGGCCGTGCTGTCACGACTCATCGGCGTCTCCTTCGAAGTCGGCCTCCACGGTCAGGTGACCGGGCGGGGCGGGGATGTCCTTGAGGTCGTGCCGGAACAGTGTCTCCGCGCTGTCGCCGGGGGTGTCCGGTACGAAGCCCAGTGAGGGGTAGAAGCCGCTCGCCCGGCCGTTGCCGCGGGTGGCGCGGTAGCGGGCGCGGACCGCGGGCAGGCCGAGGTCACGGGCGTGCGAGAGCACCGCGGCCAGGCAGCCGTCCTCGATGCCCCGGGCCAGTACCCGGCAGCTGAGGAGCATGTTGTCGATGGTCAGGCCGTCCGCGGTCTCCCGGGCGAAGATCGCGCCCACCAGGCCGCTGTCGCCGTACCGGTCGCTCACGTGCACCGTCAGCGGGCGGCGGCCTTCGGCGAGGATGCGTTCCGGCGGGACGCGTTCGCCGGTGAGGTTGAACTGGTTGGTGCGCAGGGAGAGTTGTGACACCCGGAGCAGTTCGTGGGGGCGGGGCGGGGCGATGCGGACGACGATGCCGAGTTCGCGCAGGTACTCCTCGTGCGAGCCGGTCGTGCCGCGCATCCGGGCCCGGGCGGCGGCGCCGCGGTACTGCGCGGTGCGGTCGCGGTCCTCGTCGGTCACGTGCGGGGTGTCGAACCAGCCGTCGGCCAGCAGCCGGGTGATGTGCCAGGCCGGCTCGGTGCCCAGCGGGACGACGGGAGTGTCCGGCAGACGGTGGCGGATCAGGGCGCGTTCGGCCGGGCTGTCGTCGGCGAACACCAGGGCGTCGGTCGCGATGCCCAGCTGGTCGGCGATGGTGCGCAGGGCGGTGTCCTTGGGGTCCCAGCCGGCCTGCACGCTGACGAAGTCCTCCGCGCGCAGTGTCATTTCGGGGTGGTGGGCGAGGACGTCCCGGACCGGGCCGGGGTCGTTCTTGCTGCTGACGGCGAGCAGCACGCCCTGGGCAGCGAGCTGTTTGACGACTTTCTGGAGGGCGGCGTACGGCTCGCCCTGCGGGGTGGGCCCGCAGGTGATGCCGTCCGGTCCGTCCTCCCCCAGCACCCCGTCCCACAGGGTGTAGTCGAGGTCGAGCACCAGGCACTTCTTCGTCATGCCGCGCCGGGCGCGCAGCACGTGCACGGCTTCGCGGGCCAGTGCGGCGAAGACGGCGGCGCTGAAGGCGCTTCGCGTGTAGAGGGCCAGCCGGGGGTCGGTGGCCGGTCCGGTGCCGGCGACGAGCGGGTCGAGGTCGACGACGGCCAGGGCGGGGTGTTCGCCGGCCAGTCGCAGCAGGCGGGCGTTGAACTCCCGCCACACCGCGCCGAGCAGGGCGCGCTGCCGCTGGTCGATGATCTGGTGGGTGGCGCCGCGGGGCAGCGGAAGGGTGTTGAGGACCAGGACTCCGGTGCCGTGCGCGGTGTGTGCGTCGGCGACGCCGCGCAGCTGGTCCAGCAGCCGGGCGCAGGCCTGTTCGGCGTCGTCGACCGTCCACGGCGGTACGAGCTGTTCCAAGACGGCGTCGGCGCCGAGCACACACACCGTCAGTTCCGGTCGACTGCGGCGCAGTTCACCGTGTTCGTCGGTGAGGTCGCGCAGGTAGGCCCCGTGGTCCCCGGTGACGAGACGGCCGAGCAGGCCGTGCCGGGCGAGTTCGGCCGTCAGCGGGTCGGTGAGCTGGGCGGTGGCGGAGTGGCCGGTGACGGCCACGGTGAGGACGGGGGTGTGCGGGTGGTGGGCGAGGACGTCCTCGGGGCGCAGCCGTGTCAGCAGGCTTCCGCAGCGGGTCAGTTCGTCGGCGGTCTGTTCCTCGGAGCGGTCCGCCGCGTCCGTGACCCCGGTCAGCAGCGGGGCCACGTCGGGGTAGGCCGCGGCCAGCCGGCCGGTGCGGTGCAGGGTGCGCAGGTCGTCCAGGGCGGTGGTCATCGGGTGTGCCCTTCTTCCCCGGGACCGGCGGGCCGTTCCAGCGCCAGCCCCGCCTTGATCCATTTGCTGGACTCGACGACCACGGACAGGGCGCGCTCCCCCGGGGCCAGCCGGTCCATGAGCCGGTCGAGCTGGAGCAGGGGCAGGGCGTTGCCGGTGTTTCCGGTCTCGCGTACGCAGGAGACCTCCCGGCAGCCGGGCGGCAGGCCGAGGCCGGCGACGATCCGGTCGGTCATGTGCCCCGACAGCTGGGGCGGCAGGACGGCGTCGATCTGCTGTGGGGTCCAGCCCGCCGTGCTGAGCAGTTCCCACACGATCTCGCCGGCGAGGGCGGGTACCTCTTCCTCGATGGTCTTGTAGTCCTCGAAGAGCATCTGCCGGTCCGGTTCGGGTTCGGTGATCCCGTGCCAGCCGACGATCTGTCCCGGTGGGCGTCCGCGTCCCGCGAAGCGGTGCAGCAGGCCGTGCACGGCGAGGGCGTCGCCGTGCGGGCGTGCGGTGACCACCGCGGCCGCGGCTCCGTCGCCGAACAGGACGTAGTTGACGAGTTCCTGGCCGGCCAGGGTGGTCGCGTCCCGGCCGGCTTCGAGGAAGCGGGCGGTGACGTCCCCGGAGACGACGAGGCCGGTGCGGTGGCCGCCGGCCAGCAGGGCGCGGGCCACGTCGAGGGCCTGGACGGCGCCCGAGCAGCCGGCCTGGATCTGGTAGGTGGGCAGGTGGTTGAGGCCCAGCCGGTCCGCGGTCTCGTTGGCGGTGGTGGGCAGCAGGGTGTCGGGGGTGGCGGTGGACAGCACCAGGAAGTCCAGGTCCGCGGCGGCCAGTCCGGCGGCGGCCAGTGCCCGGGCGGCGGATTCGGCGCACAGGTCGCCGAGGGTGTGGGTGACCTTTCCGGTCGCCAGGTCCCAGCCGAAGTGGCGGGTGCCGGTTCCCACGAAGAGGTCGATCCAGTCCTCGCTGATCCCGAAGGCGCGGCTCAGTGCGGCGTTGTCGACGGGTTCGGCGGGCAGCGCGCTGCCCGTGCCGGCGATGTGCATGAGTGCGGTGTGTGCTGTCATACCGTGGCCCCCGTGCTGGTCAGCTCGCGTACGAAGGCGGCGAGGGTGCCCACGGACTTCAGCGCGGGCAGCAGTTGCGGCACGGTGATGTCCGCGCCCCGCGGGAGTTGCTGCTCGATCCGGTTCTTCAACTGCATGATCATCACCGAGTCGAAGCCGAGGTCCTCGTAGAGCCGGGCCTCGGCGTTGACCTGTTCGCGTGCGTAGGCGCCGACCTCGACGACGGCTTCGATGACCGCGCTCAGCGCGGGGTCGGGCCGGTCCGCCGGGGTGCCGGGGCCGCCGGGGTGGGGCGGGTGGGCCGGGCCGGTGGCCGCCTGGCGCGGGGTGGTGTCCGGTGCGGCCGGCTGGGCGGTGGGCTGGGCCGCGGCGGTCTGTCCGAAGCGGTGGGCGCCGGAGAAGACGTAGGGGGCGAGGCGTTCGGTGCGGCGGTGGGCCGGCTCGTACAGGGCGTCCCAGCGCGGTTCGACGCCGCTCAGGTACAGGCCGCCCACGGTCTCGGCCAGGTCGGTGAAGGTGGCGGCGCGGCCGGGGGCGGGGTGCAGCAGCCGGATGCCGGTGGGCAGGCCGTCCTGCCGGGCCAGGCTCAACAGGTGTGCGGCCGGGCCGAGTTCGACGAGGCAGGTCGGGGCGGCCTCGGTCATCAGGGCGGACAGTGCGTCGGCGAACCGTACCGGTTGCACGGCCAGGTCCGCCCAGTACGCGGTGTCCGGGATCTCGTCGCGCAGCATCCGGCCGTGGCGGGCCGAGGCCAGGGCGATGCGGGCGGGGCCGGCCGTGACCGGGCCGGCCAGGTCGGCGATCCGGGCCGCCAGGGCGGTGTCCGCCGAGCCCTGGGCGCCGTGCGGGACCCGGAGGCGGCGGGTGTTCAGCCCGTGTGCGGCCAGGTCCGCGGCGGCCTGTCGCAGTACGTCGGCGGTGCCCGACAGGACGGTGTCGTGCGGGCCGTCCACGGCGGCCAGGAACAGGCCGGGGTGGGCGGCGAGGATGCCGGCGGTCTCCTCCGGGGTGGCGCGCACGCTGAGCATGCCGCCGTCGGGCAGGTCGTGGGCCGCGGTGGCGTGGGCGGCGACCAGGCGTGCGGCGTCCGGCAGGGTGAGCATCCCCGCGGCCACGGCGGCGGCGATCTCGCCGGTGCCGTGGCCGAGGACGGCGTCGGGCACCACGCCCAGCTCGGCCAGGGTCCGGGTGAGGGCGTGGGCGACCGCGAACAGGGCGGGCTGGGCCCATCGGGCGTGGTGGATCGCGGGGTCGTCGGCGAGGATCAGGTCCCGTACGGAGTCACCGGTGTGGGGGCGCAGCGCGTCGTCGGCGTCGTCCAGGTGGCGTCGGTAGAGGACGGATTCGCGGTAGAGGGCGGCCGTCATGCCGGGCTCCTGGCAGCCCTGTCCGGGGTAGAGGAAGGCGACGGCGGGCGGGCGCAGGGCGCGGTGGGTGACGCGGTCCAGGGTCGGTTCGTCGGCGGCGGCCGTGCGCAGGGCGTCGGCGAGTTCGGCGGTGTCGCGGGCAATGAACACGGCCCGGTAGGGCAGGCCGGTCTTGACCTGGTTGCTGGTCCAGCACACCGAGGCGGCGTCGCCGCGTGGCCGCCGGGCCAGTGCTTCGGCCTGGGCGGTGAGGTTGCGGCGCAGTGCCTCGGGGGTGTCGGCGGAGAGTGTGAACGCCCCGGCGGTGGCCGGCCCGCGCACGGCGGTGACCGGCGTCCGGGGTGCGGAGGCCAGGACGGCGTGCGCGTTGGTGCCGCCCATGCCAAAGCTGCTGACTCCGGCGACCACTTCCTCGGCCGGCAGTCGCAGGGGGGCCTTGAGCAGGCTCAGCCCCCGTTCGGCGAGCCGCAGTTGGGGGTTCTCGCGGGTGGCGAAGCGGCTGGCGGGCACGATGCGGTGGTGCAGGGCGAGGGCGGTCTTGATCAGGCCGGCGATGCCGGCCGCTCCTTCGGTGTGGCCGATGTTGCCCTTGACCGAGCCGATCGCGCACGGCTCGTCGCGGGGCACGGCGTGCACCTCGCCGAGGGCCGCGCACTCGATGATGTCGCCGAGTGTGGTGCCGGTGCCGTGCGCCTCGACGAAGCGGACCTGGTCCGCGTCGACGCCGGCCCTGCGGTAGGCGGCGGCCACCACGGCCTGCTGGGACCAGCGGCTGGGTGCGCTGACGCCGTTGCTGCGGCCGTCCTGGTTGACGGCGGTGCCGCGGATGACGGCGTAGACGCGCTGGTGGTCGTCGAGGGCGTCCTGGAGCCGGCGCAGTACCACCACGCCGACGCCGTCGCTGCGGCCGATGCCGTCGGAGTCCATGCTGAAGGGCTTGCAGCGTCCGTCCGGTGCCTTCAGTCCCATCTGCTGGTAGACCATGCCGAGCGCGGGGGTGAGCACGATGTTGACGCCGGCCGCCAGGGCGGTGGAACACTCCCCGGACAGCAGGGAGTTGACGGCGAGGTGCACGGCGACCAGGGACGAGGAGCAGGCGGTGTCCACCGCGAGGCTGGGGCCCTTGAGGTCGAGGTGGTAGGAGATCCGGTTGGCCGTCATGCCGGCGCTGCTGCCGGCGCCCAGCTGCGGGGTGACCCGCGCGTAGTCACCCATGTGGAGCTGGGCCCACTCGCTGCCCATCACCCCGACGAAGACACCGGCGTCGCTGCCGGCCAGTGCGGAGGGGGCACGGCCGGAGTCCTCCAGGGCCCGCCAGGCGCACTGCAGCAGGAGCCGCTGCTGCGGGTCCATGGCGGCCGCCTCGCGGGGCGCGATGGTGAAGAAGTCGTTGTCGAAGGTGGTGACGGTGTCGACGAAGCCGCCCTGGACGGTGTCGTCGAAACCCGGTCCGCGGCGGTCCTCGGGCAGCGGGCCGATCGCGTCGCCGCCGCGCATCAGCAGGTCCCAGTAGGCCTCGACGCCGTGGGCCGCGGGGAAGACGCAGTCCAGTCCGACCACGGCGACGGCGTTCACCGTTGCCACCGGTCGGGGTCCGCGCCGCGCGAGGTCAGGTGGGCCGTCAGGTGGGCCACCGTCGGATGGTCCCAGACGAGGGAGGGTTCGACGACGATGCCGAAGTCGTCCTCGATGTCGCCGCACAGGCTGAGCGCGCACACCGAGTCCATGCCGTACTCGGCCAGGGGCACCGTCGACTCGATGTTCTCGGGCAGCCGGTCCAGGTAGACCGCCAGGTGCGTGATCAGCCACTGGTGGAGCGGGGCCTCGGTGTGCCACGGCGGGGAGGGAGTCATCCCTGAAGGCTCCTTGTCCTGATACGGGCCCGTGCTCAGCCCGGAATCGGTGTGTTGTGCAGGTCGAAGCTGCGCCGGTCGCCGTAGCGGGCCAGGACCTCCCGGTGGACCCGGGCGGTGCACTCGGCGGGCAGGTCGGCGGCGGGGATGCCCAGCCGGCGGGCGATGCGGTGCAGGGCGGCGGCGGCCCACGCCGGGTCGGCCAGGAACGGGTCGGGTCCGCCCCGGTTGTGGTGCCACACACCCAGGACGCAGGCGGCGGCGAGCACGAGCACGTAGCGGTCGGTCAGGGCGAACCAGGCCGGGCCCACCGGATGGGCGGCGTCGGGGGGCGGCAGCGCCAGGACCCGGCTGCGCAGTTCGTGCAGTTCGGCGCTCATCTGGCCGGCCAGATGACGCAGCGTGCGCTCGACGGCGGTGGAGCCGGGCACGGACGCGGCGGTGGCCAGCAGGGAGGCGCTGACGCTGTCCCGGCCACAGGCCAGGGACAGTTGACCGTAGTCGAAGGGCGGCAGCGGAGCACCGGGGCGAAACAGTGCGGCGGGCGCCTCGACACTGGTGAACCAGGACTTCTCGGCGAGGGATCTGAGCTGCGGGATGATCGTCGCCTGGCAGGCGGCCGTGCCGGCGTGTCCGAGGCTGACCACCGGCACGTCGCGGATGTGTTTCTGGAAGATGCCGACGGTGCCCTCGCGGGTGTAGATCTGCGAGCCGAGCACCGTGGCCAGGTCGTACATGGTGTCGCTGAGCACCTGGGGCAGCAGCAGTTTGACCGCCGCGGAGTAGATGCTGGTCTCGGCGGGCAGCAGGTGCAGCGCCCGGGTGGCCACCACGGCCATGCAGTCGTAGAGCAGCAGGTTGACGAAGGCCCCGGCGAGGGTGCCCGCCGTGTGCTGCGGGTCGGTGGGGTCCAGGCCGGTGCGGCCGGGCCGCTGGCTGCGGTCCACCAGGACGGCGGTGCGCAGGCCGGTGTCCACCGCGGCGGACACCATGGAGGCCATGAGGGTGCGGCTGACCTGGAAGGAGCGCAGGGCGGTCACCACTCCGCCGCCCAGTGGTCCCAGCAGGCTGTCGCGGGGGACGACGCAGGCGTCGAGTTCCACTCCGGCGAAGAAACAGCCGCGCAGACCGAGGGTGGCGGGACGGCGGGTGACCCGGTAGCGGTCGGCGGGCAGGGTGTGCGGATCGAGCAGGAGCACCGAGTGGGCTCCGGTGGTGCCCGGCTGCGGTTCGGTGCGGCAGAACAGCACCAGGGCGTCGGCGCGGTGCAGGTTGTTGATGACCGGTTTGACGCCGGTGACCGACAGGCCGTCGGGGTGCACCTCGGCGCGCACCCCGCTGCGGACGAAGTCGTTGGTGTGGGCGGTCTCGTGCTGGGCGATGGCCGCCTTGGAGCCCGACAGCAGCAGGTCCGCCAGCCAGGCCCGCTGGTCGGCGCTGCCCTGCATCCACACGTCGGACGCGGCCATGAAGGTGGTCATGCCGTAGCCGGCCCCGAGGGCGACGTCGCGGCGGAAGACCGCGCGCATCACCCGCAGCAGGGTTTCGGCGGAGTCGAACCGGCCGCCCAGGTCCGTCGGCACGAACTCGCGGCTCATGCCGAAGTCGTCGAGCAGCCCCTCGGCGTCGGCGGACAGCGCGGCCCGCCGGTCGGCGTGCAGCAGGGCCCGGTAGCCGGCCGGGTTGGCCGGGTCGGCGGGGTCGCCCAGCAGCGCTTCCAGCCGGGCGACCCGGGCCGGGGCGTCGCTCGGGGGCAGGCCCTCGTGCAGCGGCGGCTGGGTCAGCAGCGCGGAGGTCACCACTAGCTGCTCCGCACCATCGTGGGGGCGTTCTCGCCGCTGGGCACCTCGGACGGTGTGATCAGGGCGCGCACGGCCGGGTCGAGGACGTCGTGGAGCGGGGTGATCTCACCGCGCAGGAACAGCGAGCGCATCAGGGTGCGCTGGATCTTGCCGCTGGTGGTGCGGCGCACGGTGCCGGGGCGTACGAGGACGACATTGCCGGCGGGGACGTCGAAGTCCTGTCCGACGAGCGTCTGGATACCGCAGGCCAGCTCCCGCAGGCGGTCGGTGTCCGCGCGGGGAAGGCGTGCCTCGTGGATCACTACGAGCTGCTCCCGGTCCGCTCCGACGGTGAACACCGCGCCGTGGCCGGCCGCGAGGGCGGGGCCGGTCTCCCGGATCGCCCACTCCACGTCCTGAGGGTAGATGTTGCGCCCGTTGAGGATGATGACTTCCTTCAAACGCCCGGTGATGTAGAGCTCGCCGTCGTCCACGGCGCCCAGGTCACCGGTGCGCAGGAAGGCGCCGGGGGTGTCCTCGAGCGTGGCGTGGAAGGTCTCGTCGGTCTCCAGTGGCTGGCGCCAGTAGCCCTGGGCGACGCTGTCGCCGCGCAGCCAGATCTCCCCGACGCGTCCGGGGGGCAGTTCCACGCCCGCCAGGGGGTCGACGACCCGCAGGTCGAAGTCGTGCGCCCGTCCCGAGCCGACCAGGGTGCGGGTGGCCGCGCCGTCGGCCGGGGCGCGCAGTTCGTCCTGTTCCAGGGCGGCCGCGTCCACGGTCAGCCGGCGGGCCGGGACGTTCGGCCGGCCGCCGGAGACCACCAGGGTGGCCTCGGCGAGCCCGTAGCCGGGGTAGAGACTCGCGGCGCGCAGTCCGGCCGAGGCGAAGCGGCGGGCGAAGGCGTCCAGGGTCTGCGCCCGGACGGGTTCGGCACCGCACAGGGCCAGGCGCCAGCTGGACAGGTCGAGTTCGGCGAGGTGGGCGTCGGTGACGCGGCGGGTGCACAGGTCGTAGCAGAAGTTCGGGCCGCCGCTCACGGTCAGGCCGTACTCGCCGATCGCGCGCAGCCAGCTGACGGGCCGTTTGATGAAGGAGACCGGGGACAGCTGGACGCACTGGGTGCCCAGCCACAGGGGGTGCAGCACATGGGCGATGAGGCCCATGTCGTGGTAGTGCGGCAGCCAGTTGGCGAAGCGGTCGTCGGCGGTGGTGCCCAGGAGGTGCTGCAGCGCCTCCTGGTTGGCCATCAGGTTGCGGTGGGTGACCATGACGCCGCGCGGTTTGCTGGTCGAGCCGGAGGTGTACTGCAGGAAGGCGATGTCGTCGGGGCCGACGCGCGGTGCGCGCCAGGCGTCGGCGGCCGTGCTGTCGTCGAGGTCAGTGGCCAGGCAAACCGTTTCTCCTCGGCCGGTCACGGCCAGCCACAGGGAGGTGTCCGCCGCGTGCTCGGAGTCGGTCAGCACCAGCGTGGCCGCGGTGTCCCGGAGGATGCCGGAGACCCGCTGCAGCCGCTCGCCCCGGTCGCCGGGCAGCGGGGCGGGCACGGCGATCGCGCCGGCGTACAGGCATCCCACGAACGCGACGAGGAATTCCGGGCCGGGTGGGTACAGGAGCAGCACGGGCCGGCCCTGTGCGCCGAGTTCGTGCAGCCGTACCGCGAGGGCGCGGGCGCGGCGGTCGAGAGTGGAGTAGGTGAGGTGTTCGGCTTCGCTGACGTCCCGCACGAACACCTGGGCGTCCGCGTCGCCGAGCGCGGCGACCCGTTCCCGCATCAGCTGGGTGAAGGTGGTGAATGCAGCGGTCAACGTCAGCCCCCTCATGGCGCATACGAAGCGGGGCACAGGACGCCCCTCTGCCGCCGAGCAAGCTCATCGTGAGATCACGGGCTAAAGCGCCGCTTGCGATGCACCGCCCCTTCACAGAATTCAGGGGTACGCCTGTCCGAATTTGGGGTGTGGCCGACGCCTACATTGGGGCAGCACGGTCTGTCGTCGCGGTTCCGCGGAGCGAGCGGGCGACGAGCGGCTCCGGCGCGCGTCGGCCGTCCGGTCCCGCCGGCCGATGCGACGGAGAAGAGGGTGGGAGCATGCGTTTTCGGATTCTGGGTCCGTTGGAGATCACCTCGTCCGCGGCGGCCGAGCCGGTCCGGCCCCGGGCGGCCAAGATCCGTGCGGTGCTCGCGACCCTGCTGGTCAGGGCCAACGAGATCGTCTCGGTGGACAGTCTCATCGACGAGCTGTGGGGCGAGCACCCGCCGCGCACCGCGACGACCACCCTTCAGGTCTACGTCTCGCAGCTGCGCAAGCTGCTGCACACCGCCGACCCGGAGTACGGCCGGGACGCGCTGGTCACCCGTCCGCCCGGGTACGCGCTGCACCTGGATCCCGCGCAGCTCGATCTGACGGTGTTCGAGGAACTGCACCACAACGGCCAGAAGGCGCTGCTGCGCGGCGACCACGCCGCCGCCGCGGATCTGCAGCGCCGCGCGCTGCAGCTGTGGCGTGCCCCGCTGGCCTCCGACACCCCGCACGGCGCGCTGCTGGCCCGGACCGCGGTGCGGCTGGCCGAGGTGCGGGCCGCCGCTCTGGAGCAGCGCATGCGTGCCGAGCTGCGGCTCGGTCACCATCAGCGGCTGATCGGTGAACTCCACTCCGCCGTGGCCGAGATGCCGATGCGCGAGGAGTTCCACATGCTGCTGATGACGGCCCTGTACCGGGCCGGGCGGCAGGCGGAGGCGTTACGGATCTTCGCGCAGCTGCGCCAGACCCTCGTCGCGGAACTGGCCATCGAACCGGGGCAGCCGCTCCAGCTGCTCCACCAGCGGATCCTGGCGGGCGATACGGAACTGCTGCACCCCGCCCCTGTCCCCCGGGCGTCCGAGGAGAGCGTGCCGCAGGACACCGGGCCCGCGCCGACCCCGGACACGGGCCGCCTCGGGCAGGTCCCGCTGCCCGGCCGCACACCCGACCGGCTGCCCCCGCGGGACCCGGTGTTCGTCGGCCGCTCCGACGAACTGGACCGGCTGGGCGCCCTGTTGCGCGACATCCCGGCCGGCGGCTGCGCGGCGGTCGCCGGGGCGGCCGGCATCGGCAAGACCGCGCTCGCCGTCGCCGCCGGCCACGAGCTGGGTGACCTCTTCCCCGGCGGCCGGGTCTTCCTCGAACTGGGCGGTCCGCCGCAGGCCGGCCCGGCGGAGCTGCTGACGCGTCTGCTGCAGCGGCTCGGGGTGGACGGGCCGCTGCCCACCGACGTGGCCGGGCTGCGCCGCGTCCTGGACCGGCTGACCGAGGACCGGCGGATCCTGCTGATCCTGGACGGCGCCGAATCCCCCGAACACATACGGACGTTGCTGCCGGCCTCGGCGGGCAGCACCGCGCTGATCACCTGCCGGCGCGTGCCGGAGGGGCTGACCGACCGGGTGCTGGAACTGGACGTGCTCCCCCAGGACGAGGCCCGCCGGCTGTTCACCGCGGCGGCCGGCCGTCTGATCCCGCAGCACGGCGGCGAGACGCCGGTGCGTGAGATCGCCGCGCTGTGCGAGGGACTGCCGCTGGCGCTGCGGGCGGCGGCGGCACGGCTGGCCTCCCGCCCCAACTGGGGCCCGGAGATGCTGGCCGCCCGGCTGCGCGGCGAACAGCGGCGGCTGGCGGAACTGAGCGCCGCCGCGCCGGGCTTCCACGACCGGATGCGCTCCTGCTACGAGGAGACGGAGCCGGTGCTGCGGCGCGCCTTCCGTCTGCTGGGGCTCGTGCCCGTGGGCCCCTTCGACACCCAGACGGCCGCCGCGGTCCTCGGGGAGGACGTGGCCAAGACCGGTGAGCTGCTCGACGCTCTGGTCAGGGCCCAGCTGCTGCGCCGGGTGGCGGGTGGCCCGGAGCACGGCACGCACCACCGGATGCATCCGCTGTGGCGGCTGCTGGCCCTGGAGTGCCTGGCCGCGGAGAGCCCGGCCGCGGAGGCGCGGGCGGCCACCGCCAGGCTGGCGCAGGAGTTCACCGGGCAGCTGCGCGAGGCGGGCGGCCACGCCGAAAGGTGCGGGATACATCCGCTGGAGCTGTTCAGCCGGCGGCAGGACGGGCTGGTGGACGTCGTACGCCGGTGTCACGCGGCCGGCCTGTGGGCGCAGACGGTGGAACTCGCCGACGCCATGACCGGCTTCCTGGAGGCCCGGGCGGCCTGGGACACCTGGGAGACCTGTCACGCCCTGGCGCTGGAGGCGGCACGCAGGCAGGAGGACCTCGCCGCCGAGGCCCGGCTGCTGCGGTCGCTGGGCGACCTGGCCTGGCAGCGGCGGCAGCTCACGACGGCCGGCGAGTTCTACGAGCGGGCACTGCTGACGGCCGACGCGGGGGCGGCGGCCACCGAACGCGGCCGGGCCCTGGTCGGGCTGGCCGACCTGCAGTTGGACGCGGGCGGCCTGGAGGAGGCCGCGGCGCTGCTGTCCCCCGCGCTCGACGCGGTGGCCGACGACCCCCGGGGCCGCTACGAGGCCCACCGGGTGCTGGGCCTGCTGGCCCTGGAGAACGTCGGCGTGGACGCGGCCGAGGCGCACTTCGCCGACTGCCTGGTACTGGCGGCGACCCTGCGCGACCCGCGCCTGGAGTCCTACGCGCAGCGGTGGCTCGACCGGGTGCACGGTCAGGGCCACCGGCCCGCGGGCTGGTCGGAGGTACGGCCCGGGGTGTGGCGCCTGGCGCCCTGCGCCAACTGAGCGGCTGTCAGCTCAGGGTCACCTTCACGTCCGACTCGGAAGCCGCACCGCAGTCGAACTTCATCGTCTGATGGGCATTCCGGGCCATCGGCGGGCGCCCGATGTCACGACGCCGCCTGCCGTGACTGTTCCGCGGGACGCGGCGGGCCCTTCGTACGGTTGACCGCGCGGGCCGCCGGCAGAACCCCGGCCGCGGCGTCCGACGCCCCCTGCGGCCGAGCGCACAGAACCAGCCTCCCGGGCCTGCGTCCGCGCTCCCCAAAGGGCCCCGCAGGGCTGCCACAGAGATCCCCCATGCCGCACACAACACAGCCGCAAGCGGCCGGTGGTGCAGTAGGACAGGTCACTTCCTGTTCAGGAGGAAACGAAGAGATCCAGCCGATCGAGGAGATCGCGGAGCTCACGGGGATCGCGGAACGGCTGCCCGCACGCCGAAGGGATCACGAGCACGTCGGCAGCGGCGCGGCCAGGATCCCCCCGCCCCAACCGCCGCGCACGGATTCCCGGCGATCGCCCGGCGCTGTGTGAAAGCCGGCCGTGCAACGAGGCATGCGCTGTCCCGCACTTGGATACAGAAAGCCGGTATCTCGTCATGACCACCAGCATCACGGATGTCCTGCTCACCAACGACCGGTCGACCACCTCGCACCCCTCGGTCGGGCACCGCTACACCTACGCCGCCCGTTCGGCGTCGGCGGCCGGCCGACGCACCTACACCGCCCACCTCAATCCCGAACGGCGCATCGTCGCGGCCGAGCCCGACTTCTCCCGCCGGTTCGGACGTACCTCGGCCGACACCTGTGGCCGCAGCCTGTACGAGCTGCTCCACCCGAGTTCCCCGTCCTATCTCGACCGGCACTTCACGCGTCTGTCGGAGGGGCGGTGCAACCGCTTCGACGAGCGGATGGTCGGCCTCGGCGACTCGGGCCGGGTGTTCTCCGCCGGGCTCACCGGAATCGCGGTCCACGACACCACAGGTGGGCTCGCTGGCATCGTTGTCCAAGTACGCCCGGACCAGGAGGGCGCGGCCGCCGAGGAGCCGGCCGTCCACTCCCCCGAGCGGCTGCTGAGCAAGCTCGACGCGCAGGTGCTGGAGGGGGTCGCCGCCGGCGCCTCCACCGTCCAGCTCGCCGCGCGCCTCTACCTCAGCCGGCAGGGCGTCGAGTACCACGTCGGGCTCATGCTGCGGAAGCTCAAGGCCCCCAACCGGGCCGCCCTCGTCGCCCGCGCCCACTCCCTGGGCATGCTGACGGTGGGTCACTGGCCCCCGCGGGTGCCCCCGGAGTTCATCAAGTAGAACGGCCGAACCGGCCTGGTCCAGCCTGCCCCCCGTGCTGGATGCTCCCGCCGGGTCCCTGGCCGTCACCGGCCAGGGACCCGGGAACATCGCACCCCTGCGGCGGCGTCGTGGTGGAGGCGGCGCGCACCGGACACGGCGTGCGGCGGACCGCCGAGGATCTCCTGTCCCGGGATGAGCCCGGTCCGCTCCCGTACGGCCGTCCCGCCCCGCCCCGTCCCGGGCCCCTCCTCCGAGGTGTGCCGGCGCGCCGGGGCAGCGGCCACCGACTGCGCGGCACCCGCCGGGAGTCCGGCCCGTCAGGAGTGCGGCCCGTCAGGCCCTCCGGGGGCCGGGACGTCCCGCTCGGCACAGGTCTCCCGCCCCGCGCGAGGCGCGTGCGGGGGCGTGCCGTCACCGGGCCCGTGCGGACGGTTTCAGTGACCGGCCTGTTCGAACGTGCGGGTGCGCAGGTCCGAGGGCAGGTCCTGGCGGCGGGCGATGCCGAGTTTGCGGTAGACGCAGGTGAGGTGGCGCTCGACCGTGCTGGGGCTGACGAAGAGCTTGACCGCGATCTCCCGGTTGGTGTGCCCCTGGGCGGCGAGGGCCGCCACCCGTTCCTCCGAACCGCTCAGCCGTGCGGTGTCCCGGTGGCGGACGGGACGCGCGGCACGCTCCGGGCCGTCGACGGGACGTATCCGCTCGCGCAGCGGCACCGCACCGCAGTCGCCCGCCAGTTGCCAGGCCCGCCGGGTGATCGTCCCGGCCCGGGTCCCCTCGCCGTTCAGCCGCAGCGCGCTGCCCAGGTCGGCCAGGGCGCGGGCGAGTTCGAGGCGGTCCCCGTAGTCGCGGAGCTCGTCGACCGCGCCGACCAGCAGCTCGACGCGGCGCCGGGGCTCGGCGGTGGCCGCGCTGAGCCGCAGGGTCACCCCGCGCGCCCGCGCGCCGGCGGCGGCCGGGAGGGCGAGCTGGTCGGCCACCAGGGCCTGTGCCTCGCCGGGGCGCCCGAGCAGGAGCAGTGCCTCCGCCGCGTCGGTGCGCCAGGGCAGCAGTTCGGGCTGGTCGGTCGCCCAGCGGCCCGCGGCCCGGCCCGCCTCCAGGAACTCCTCCAGGGCCGCCTGGGGGCGGCCGGTGGCCAGGTAGTAGCGGCCGCGGGCGCGCAGGAAGGCGAGGGCGTGCACGGTGGAGTACGGCTCGCCGGGCAGGGTGGGATGCAGGTGCAGGGCCGCCGTGGCGTACTCGCCCTGTTCGGTGAGGGCCTGGACCAGCAGGGCGAGCGGGGCGAGGAGGAACGGGCCGCCGCGGCCGGCGAGGTGTTCGAGGGCACGCGTCGCCTCCCGCCGGGCGCCGGCGAGGTCGCCGAGCCGCAGCAGGGCCTCGGCGTGCGCGGTGGCGAAGGCGGCCTGCCAGCCGGGAGCGTTGCGGGCGGAGATCTCCTCGCCGAGCCGGCCGCACCAGGCCACGGCCCGCTGCGGCCGGTGGTGGACCAGGGTGCGCAGGGCCCGGGCCAGGGACTCGTAGGTGGCCGGGGCCAGTGGGGTGTCGGCCAGCAGCCGTTCGGCGGCCGGTACGTCCTCGCGCGCGCCCGGGCTCAGCCACAGCGTGGCGGCGCGGGTGACCGGCGCGGTGGTGGGGCGCTCGTGGGTGACCGGGCACTGGGCGTGGGGTTCGCTGGGCACGTTGTCGCGGGCCGGGCGGACGTCCCCGGCGGCTCGGCCCAGGACCTCGTCGGCCTCCTCGACGCGGCCCTGGGCCGCCAGCAGCCGGGCCAGCCATCCCGCGTCGGCGCAGGGCAGTTGTCCGGCGCGCAGGGCGGCCTGGGGTTCGTCGAGGAGGTGGTGGGCCGCGGCCGGGTGCAAACGCCAGGTGTGGGCGGCGAGTTGCAGGGTGATCCGCAGCCGGGTGGGTTCGTCGGGGCAGCCGGAACGGGCCAGCCGGAGAAAGGTCGGTGCGCCGTCCGGGTCGCTGTGCGAGAACGGTTCCTGCCGGGCCGCGTCGCGCAGCGCCTGGATCTCCCAGTTGTGCGTGGCCGTCCCGGCGGCGAGTAACTGCCCGGCCACGAGGGCGGGTTCGGCCAGGGCGTGGTGCAGGACGCGGGCGGCGTTGCGGTGCATCGACCGGCGCTGCTCGCAGGAGAGCATGCCCAGCACCGCGGACTCGGCCGCGGCGTGGCGCAGCCGGGCGCCGGTGACGAGTCCGGCGGCGTCCAGGGCGTTGCACGCGCGGGCGGCGGCGTCGGCACCGAGCCGGGCGAGCCGGGCGGCGCGCTCCACGTCGGCCTGCGGACCCAGGACGGCGAGGGCGGCGGCCAGCCGGCGGGCGGCGGGGCCGCAGCGTTGCACACAGGTCGCGAACGCCTCGGCGAAGGGGCCGCCGGGTTCGGGCTCCGGCCACTCGGGCCGCCCGGCGGGGGCGCCCGTCTCGGCCAGCAGGGCGCGTATCAGAAGCGGGTTGCCGCCGCTGAGCGCGTGCAGTGACGCGGTGGCGTCCGCGGGCACCGGGGTGCCCCAGAAGCGGGCCAGTTCGGCGGTGCCCCGGGCGTCCAGGCGGGCCAGCGGGATGCGGACGAAGCCCTGGTGGCGCAGGAGTTCGGTGTGCAGGCCGAAGCCGTCCGTACGGTGGTGGGGGGACTGGGCGAGCACCGTCAGGAGGGGGGCCTCGTGCAGGGTGTGGGTGAGGCGCAGCAGTTCGGCGAGCGAGGCGCGGTCGGCGTGCTGCAGGTCGTCGACGCACAGGAGCACCGGGCCGTTCGCGCAGGCGGTGCGCAGCAGGGCGGCGAAGCCGGCGGCTGTCTCGTCCGGGTCGGGTGCCGGCCGGGACGGGTCCCCGGTGAGGCAGGCGGCGAGCCGGCGCAGCAGCGCGTGGTCCTCGCGGCGGGCGCCGGGGTCGGCGGCGGCGTGCAGCACGGTGAGTCCGCGGTCGGCGGCGAGGTCGGCGGCGTACTGCAGGAACCGTGTCTTGCCGCAGCCGGGCGCCCCTTCCACCAGCACCAGTTGAGCGGTGCCGTCGCTGCAGGCGCGCAGAGCCTTGTCGAGTCGTGCGCATTCGTCGTCGCGGTGCAGGAGCATCATGGGCCCGCCCTCCCGGTCGCATTCCCTCCACGTTCCTGCAGTCTAGGAAGGCATATGCCCGACACGAGTCCGGCGCGATGGCCAGTGACTGCACGGCAGGAAGTACCGGGATGCCGTCCCTGTCACACCGTCGGCGGGTTTCGGCAGGTCCTTGCGGGGATGGTCGCGCTGCCCGGGCTTTAGTCACTGCCCCCACGATGACGACCCGCGGCGCTCCCGCGGTACGCCGGGCCTTTCGGAGGGACGAACATCGATGTTCACCGTCTGCCCCTGGACCACGCACCGGTCCGCCGCTTTCGGCACCGCGGGCGAGTCCAACGCCTACTACCGGCGGTTGGTCGCGCGCGGCACGACGGAGCTGTCGGTCGTCTTCGACCTGCCCACGCAACTGGGTGTCGACTCGGACGCCCCGGTCGCCAGCGGTGAGGTGGGCCGGGCGGGGGTGGCGGTCGACTCCATCGACGACATGCGGGTGCTGTTCACCGGGATCCCGCTGGACCGGGTGTCGACGTCGATGGCCGTCGGCGCGCCGGCGGCCGTGCTCCTGCTGCTGTACCAGCTGGTCGCCGAGGAACAGGGCCTGCGCGCCGACCGGTTGACCGGCACGGTCCACCACGACGTGCTGACGGAGTACGTCGTCCGGGGCAGGTACGTCTTCCCGCCGGAGCCGTCGCTGCGGCTGGCGGCGGACCTCTTCGCCTACTGCCGTGCGCAGTTGCCCAGGTGGAACACGCTCTCGTTCTCGGGGCGCGCCCTGGCGGAGGCGGGAGCCACGCCCGCGCAGGAGATCGCCTTCACCCTGGCCGAGGGTGTCGAGCACCTGCGGACGGCGGTCGCGTACGGGATGGAGGCGGACGACTTCGCGCCGCGGCTGTCGTTCCTCTTCGGTGCGCGGGCCACACTCCTGGAGGAGCTCGCCACCCTGCGTGCGGCCCGGCGTGTCTGGTCGCGGGTGCTGGGTGAGCAGTTCGGTGCGCGCGGCCCCGCGTCGCGTCTGCCGGTGCGCTGGGCGGTGCGGGGCCTGGCCGCGGTGCTCGGCGGCCGGCCGCACGGGTCCGCTCCCAGCGTGCGCCCGTTCGCCGGCAGCCGGGCCGCCGCGGGGACGGCCGACGCTCTGGAGGCCGCGGCGCTGGAGCTGATGCGGCGCGTGGAGGAGCTGGGTGGCGCGGTCGCCGCCCTGGGTCACGGCTTCCAGAGGGACGAGATCGAGCGCGCCGCCCACCACCACCGCTGCCTCGACGGGGACGGGTTGTACGAGGCGGCCCGTCTCGACCCCGTCGCCGAACAGCGGCAGACCGAGCGGCTGGCCAAACTGCGTGCGTGGCGGTGCGCCGACCGGGTCGACGACGCGCTCATCGCGGTACGCAAGGCGGCGGAGGGCAGTGACAACGTCCTCCACCCGATGAAGCAGGCACTGGCTTCCGGAGCCACGGTGGGTGAGGTCTGCGACACCTTGCGGCAGGTGTGGGGCGCCGGTTTTCAGCCCGCCGCGTAGCGGGCGGGTGGTGGGCGCCGGCGACCGGTCCCATCAACGTGAGTGTCCACGGACGGGATGCCGTTCGGGTGAGTTCCGCTGTTCTCCCCGATGCCGCACCCCGTTGTCTGGGACTGTGCCTCCTACGACGTGGCCGATCTCAGCGGCCCCGGTCCGGAGGGGAGTTGGTGTGTGCGCCTGCCGCACATCGCTGCGGCCGGTATCGGCCATGGTCCGCGCGGGGTTGGTCTCCCCGGGGATGTCCCGTGCTGATGAGGGGAATGAGACACCCTCGATGTGGGCTGGTGGTGCCACTCACATGTGGCCTTCCTTGATGTCATGTGGGCCCCGAGCACGGCATCCTTGGGAGTCGGTCAGTGCGCGAGAGCCCGAACACGCACAGGATCATGGCCAGATGATGCAGGTACCATCCGCCCTCAGGACCGATGCAGACATCCCGGAAGAAGGAACTGACATGACCCAAGTCCAGTCGGAGACCACCGAACTCCAGTCGCAGTACGCGGCCCAGCTCACCGCGGACCTTGAGCGCAACACCAAGGAACAGGAACGTATCGCCGCCGAGGTGGTGGCCCTCCAGGAGCTGCTGCAGGCACTGCGGCGCGATCAGGCCCTGTTGGTCAACCTGCGGCGGACGCTGGGTGACGAGACCCCCGCCGCGGCCGGGGCGAAGGCGGCCGAGCCCGCCGCGACGGTGCCCTCGGTGCCGCGGCAGGCTTCCGCCGAACCCAAGTCCGCGCCCAAGCCCGCCAAGCAGCAGAAGAAGGCCGCTGCCGCCAAGCCTGCCAAGGCCGCCCGGACGACGCCCAGGAGCGCGGGGACGAAGGCCGCCGCGAAGGCGCCGGAAGCCGCGGGGAAGCCCACCCTCACCCTGGTCGAGCTCATCCACGACCACCTGAGCCGGCAGTCCGAGCCGCGTTCCGCCGCGGAGATCACCTCCACGCTCTCCGAGACCCACCCCGAGCGCGGCATCAAGGCCACGGTCGTGCGCACCACGGTGGAGGGACTGGTCGCCAAGGGACGCGCCCAGCGCAGCAAGCAGGGCACGTCGGTGTACTACACGGCGGCCGGGACCGGTACGGCCGACGACTCCGCGAAGCAGGCCGCCCCGGAGCAGAAGGCCCCGGTCACCGACTGACGCGAGGGCATGCGCAGCCGTACCCGCGCGGCCCGGTCCGCGCCGAAGAACACCTTCATGTCCGTGCCGCACCCATCGGCGCTCACCCTCATGAGCGGTCCGGCGCCCTTCGCCGCGGCGGCGCCCTCAGGTGGACGTGGCGCCGGGGACCCTCATGTGCCCTTTCTGCCCGAGGGGTTGGGCAGGCCCGGCGGTCCAGGTGATGTGCGGAGGTTCGACACGTGCGCACAGGGGGTTGCCGTGCGCGTCGCTGAGGCCGAGGTGTCCGACGAGGAGGCCTTCGCGCGCGGCGGCGGCGAGCACCTGCGGGGGCACGGCGTCGAGCATCAGCTTGGCGCGGCGGAACATCGTGAAGACGCCCGACTCGTCGACGGTGCCCCAGGACAGGTAGACGAACCGGCGGCCCAGGCGGTCCTGCACGTAGGGGCCTTTGATGTCGGTGCCGGCCGGCGAGGCGGCCGCCGTGCAGGGCAGGGTCCATGTCGCGGACTCGGCGTCGCCGGGCTGTGGGTCGAGGAGTTCGGCGGGACGGTCACGGCGTTGCACCGCGACATGGATGTCGCGGTACTCGGGGAAGGCGGCGTCGGCGGGGGCCGGACAGGTGCGGCCGGGCAGGTCGACGGCGTCGATACGGATGCGCATGCCGGCCATCATCCCGTCGTGGCCGTGGCGGGCGCCTCGCGGTGCCGTGGCGGGGTCGGTGGCGGGGGCCCGGTGCGCGGGGCGGACTGTTCCACAAGTGCTGTTGCTGCGTGCGAGTGGTGGATCTCCCGGCTGGGTCGTAGCGTCGTGGGAGGAGGCATCCTCCGCGTGGGAAGGCAGCCGGTCGGCGCCCGCCGTGCAGGCGGGGCCCGGCGGGTGGGCCGGACGGACGTGGGGGCCAGGGAGTCCAAGGAGAACGCGGCCGGGAGCGGACATGCGAAAACTCACCGTCAGGGCGGCAGTCACGTTCTGTGCCGCGGTATCGCTCGCCACTGTCATGGGAACGGCGGATGCCGCTCCGGTGACGTCGCCGCGGTCCGCGCACACCCTCGCGCAGGAGTCGACGCAGCCCTCGGTGCCGACGCAGCCCGTCATCGTCGACTGCTTCTGGCATCCGCAGGTGGAACCCGGCAACTTCGTGCTCGCCTGCGGTGACGGCAACAGCCGCCTCACCTCGTTGCAGTGGTCGCGCTGGGACGCCAACTCCGCGGTGGCCAGCGGCGTCAACGTGGTCAACGACTGCAAGCCGTACTGCGCCGCGGGGACCTTCCGCAAATACCCCGTCACCGTACGGCTCGACCGCCCGCAGACATGGAAGAAGAACCCCCAGTCCTCGCAGTACACCCGGTTGAGCCTCGTCTACACCGACAGCAAGCCCGCCGGATACGGGCAGACGGTCGCCTACCCCCTGTGGAACTGACCCGCGCGGCCGTGCCCAGGGGCTTGTCGCGGGCCGCGTCACCTGGTCTTCTGTACCCCGGTTGACCGGCAAGGCGTCCGCCTGCCGGCTCGCCGGGCCGTCCCGCGTCCGGCGCGGACGCGGGACCTCGAGGTGGAGCGGCGTGGAGTCAGTGGCCGGGCAGGACGTACAGGGTGCACTGCCCGAGGGGCTGGACGCGGCCATCCGCGAAACCGCCCGGGAGATCGCCGCGCTGCTGCGCCGGGATGCGGACATGGCGCTGCCGGTACCCGGCTCGCGGTGGAGCGTCGGGGAGGCGGCGGCGCATCTGGCGCAGGCCAACGAACTGATGGCGCAGCTCGCGGCAGGGCAGGTACGCGGCTACGGGGACGGGACGCCGCAGAGCCTCGCCGCGGCCAACGAGCAGGCCCTCGCCGCGTTCGGCGAGCGCAGGGCGAAGCCGCTGGCGGTGATGATCGAGGCGCAGGCCGAGGCGTATCTGCGGGCGTGGGAGGCGGGTGCCGCGCGGGGAACCCTCGTCACCCCGCTGGGCCCGATGGGCGCGGACGTGCTGGGGTCCTACCTGCTGACCCACATGCTGGGTCACGGATACGACCTCGCCCGCGCGCTGGGCCGGCCGCACATGATCGACCGCGCCCGGGTCGATCTGACCGTGCCGTTCCTGCTCACGGCCATGCCGCGGGTGACCGACGCCGCCCGTGCGGCCGGGCTGGACGCGCGCTACACGATCCGGCTGCGGGGCGGTGCCCGGTTCGGTGTCACGGTGAGCGACGGTGTCGTACAGGTCGACCCGCGGCCACCGGCCCGGCCGGACTGCACCATCCTGACCGAGCCGGTCACCTTCCTGCTGATGGCGCTCGGCCGCCGTGGCCAGTGGAGCGCCATCGGGCGGGGCGGCATCACCGTCTGGGGTCGCAGGCCCTGGCTCGCTCCCCGCTTCCCGGGCCTCTTCACGGCACCCTGACCGCGGTGACGGCGGCGGGGGCGGTCACCTCCGGCCGGGTGCGCCGGCCGCCGGGGTGGTGTCCAGCAGGACCAGCAGGGTCGCGCGGTGGAGGTCGGCGATCGGGCCGAGGAGATCCGGGTGACGCAGCAGGGGGGCCGCCCGGTGGTCGCGGGGGCTGGGGACGGTGAGCCTGCGGGCGCTGCCGATGCCGTCGGTGCCGTGGTGGGTGGCGGCCAGGCAGGCCGTCGCCACGGCGGCGAGATCGGCGTCGGCCAGCAGACAGGCCGCCCAGCTGACGACGGTCTCGTCGACCCAGGTGCGCCAGAGATACTCGGCTCCGGTCGGCGCGTGCACGTCGGCGCCGGTCACGTAGTCCAGCCGGCCCGAGCCTCCGGGGCCGAGCAGGCCGAGCAGTTCGGCGTCCAGCGGGGTGGGGTAGCGCAGCGCGGCGGCGATGGTGACCGCGTGCTGCGCCTGGGCCTCGGCCAGGGCATGGTTCAGCGAACCGGCCGCCGGCGGGAACGCCGACAGCAGCCAGCGCGCGGAGGCGCTGATGACGGGTGAGAGTTCGCTGGGCATGGTGACCGTCCTTCGCAGGTGCCCGCCGTGGCCCGTGCCCGGCCGAGCAGGTCGCGGGCCTCGTGACGCCGGAGGGGGCAGGCGCGTGGGCAGCAAACGTAAGGGCGGCCGTTGTGGCGGCGACAGGGCGTAGGTCACAGAACGGGGTGTGAGCTTGTCCGCCGCCCCGCCGCCCTCACGGGCTGTCCGCCGTCCTGAGGGGTTGGGTGCCGGGTTTCAGGGGTTGTCGCCGCCCTCAGGGGTTGGGTGCCGGAGCTCAGGGGTTGGGTGCCGGGTTCAGGGGTTGGGTGCCGGGTTCGGGCTGGCCGTGCGCCTGCTGGGCGTGTTTGGGCAGCAGGCCCACCAGCAGCAGCGTCAGGAGGTTCAGGCCCGCGGCGATGGCGAAGACCAGTTCCGCGGCGGCGAGGCGGGAGGACAGGGACGGGTGCCCGGCCCGGGCGAAGAACACCGTGCCGAGGGCGGCGACACCGATGGCGCCGGCGAACTGCTGGACGGCGTTGAGCAGGCCCGCGCCGGTGCCGACCTCCTCGGCGGTGGCGTCGCCGATGATGAAGTCGACCAGCGGGACGAACACCAGCCCGGAGCCGAAGCCGGTCAGCAGCAGCGCGGGCGCCAGTTTCCAGACGGTGATGCCGGCGCCGAAGTGGGCGAGGGACCACCACAGGGCCAGCAGGCCGACGACGGCGACGGCCAGCCCCAGGTGCAGGCTCGCGCGTCCCAGCTTCTCGGCGAGCACGGCGCCCGCGAGCAGCACGGCGACGGCCGTGCCGAGGGCCCAGGGGATCAGGGTGAGGCCGGTGCGCAGTGGCGTCCAGTGCATGCCCTGCTGCAGCAGCAGGTTGATGACGAGGACGAACGCGCTCAGTGACGCGTAGAACCCGGCCACGATCACCAGGCCGACGACGAAGCTGCGCTTGCGGAACAGCGACGGTGTGATGACCGGGTGCCGGCTGCGCCGCTGGGAGACGACGAACAGGGCGAGCAGGACGACCGAGGCGGCCATCATGACGTAGGTCCAGGCGGGCCAGCCGAGGTCGCGTCCCTGGATGAGCGGGACGATGAGCAGGGCCGAGGCCGCGGTGAGCAGGCCGACGCCGGTGAGGTCGAGGCGGGCGGCCGGGTCCTCCCCGCCGCGGTGGGGCAGGACGCGCCGGGCGAGCGCGCCGGCGACGACGCCGAGGGGCACGTTGATCAGGAAGATGGAGCGCCACTGGCTGCCGAACAGGTCCAGGTGGAGCAGCCAGCCGGCCAGGATGGGCCCGCCCACCATGGTCAGGCCCATCAGCGGGCCGACCGGGGTCAGGGCCCTGCGCAGGTGCTGCGGCGGGAAGACGACCTTCACCAGGGCCAGGCCCTGCGGGATCATCACCGACCCGCACAGGCCCTGCAGCGTGCGGGCGACTATCAGGAAGACCGGGTCGGGTGCGAGACCGCAGGCCAGCGAGGTCAGGGTGAAGCCGGCCATGCCGAGCAGGAAGAGCCGTCGGCGCCCGAGCAGGTCCCCGAGCCGTCCCGAGGTGACCAGGCCGAGCGCGAAGGCCGCGGTGTAGGCGCTCAGCACCCACTGGACCGTGGTCTGGCCGCCGCCGAGGTCCGCGTGGATGGACGGGCCGGCGAGGCCGGCGATGCTGGAGTCGATGAGATCCATGACGTCGGCCATGACCACGACGGTCAGGACGAGCCAGGCGGTGCGCGACGGCGGTGTGCTGGTGGGAGGCGCCTCGGACGAGCGCTGGTCGATGGACACGAACACTGTTCTACATTGGATCGCCGTTCTGAACAATACGAACACTGTTCCTGGTGGCGCGGAACAGTGTTCGTCGATTGGTTAGACTGCCCGTATGTCACCGACTCCGGAGCAACGGCGCGCGGCCCGGCACCAGCTCGGCACCGGTTCGAGCGCGCCCGCGGCCCGGCGTGGACCGTCCGGCGGGCGCAAGAAGCCGATCACGGTCGACGCCATCATCAGCACCGCGTTCGGCATCGTGGAAGCGGAGGGGTACGACGCCCTGACGATGCGGCGGGTGGCCACCGCGCTGGAGACGGGGCCGTCGTCGCTCTACGCCCACGTGGTCAACAAGGAGGATCTGGACGAGCTGCTCATCGGCCGCCTGTGCGCCGAGATCGAGCTGCCCGAGCCGGACCCCGCCACCTGGCGGCAGCAGATCGCCGGCGTCTGCACCCAGCTGCGCGACCAGTATCTGCGGTACCCGGGCATCTCCCGGGCGGCCTTCGCCGCCGCTCCGTCCAACCTGGACACGCTGCGGGTCGGCGAGGGCATGCTCGCCATCCTGCTCGCGGGGGGCATCGACCCGCAGATCGCCGCCTGGGCGCTCGACTCGCTGTCGCTCTACGTCAACGCCTACAGCCTCGAGGTCTCCCTGGCGAGCAGCCGGATGGGCCGCGGTGACGACGGCTGGGTCGTCAGCCGCGACGAGCTGCTGCGCCGGTTCGCCGCGCTGCCCGACACCTTCCCCCAGACCAAGCGCTACGCCGCCGAGCTGACCGCCGGAACCGTCCACGACCGCTTCGACTTCACCATCGGCCTGATGATCGACGGGCTCCCGGGCGCACGCTGAGATCCCCGCACCGGCCGGCGAACCGGTGAACCTGCTCCGCGGCCCCGCCGGGCCCCGGCGCGCCCGGCGGCCGGGGGCCGCTGAGGCGGTGGCCGGGGGCCGGTGAGGCGGTGGCCGGGGCCCGGCGGCGCCGGATGATCACGCGAACGCGTGCCGCCCGGCGCCTGTGCGGGCCCCGGCCACCGCAGGCCGGGGTCGTCCCGCCCGGCCGGGTCAGCCGGGCGCGGCGGGCCTTGACTCCGTCGGCCTCGGAACATGCGGCCCGTATCCCCTCGTTCACACCCTCGGCGGAGGGGAGATCCCCGGGCGGGTGTCACCGTCCGCGTACGGCGGGAGGGCGTGTGGCGCTCCCGCGGGCGGGGGGAAAAGATCTTCTAGCCGAGTCTGCGGTCGAGGTTGAAGGCCGCGCTGATCAGGGCGAGGTGGGTGAACGCCTGGGGGAAGTTCCCCTGCTGCTCGCCCGTGTGGCCGATCTCCTCCGCGTACAGGCCGAGGTGGTTGGCGTAGGTGAGCATCTTCTCGAACGCGAGCCGGGCCTCGTCCAGCCGGCCCGCGCGGGTGAGGGCCTCGACGTACCAGAACGAGCAGATCGAGAACGTGCCCTCCTCGCCCTGGAGGCCGTCGGGGCTGGCCTGCGGGTCGTAGCGGTAGACCAGTGAGTCGGACACCAGGTCCTCGCCCAGCGCGTCCAGGGTGGCGAGCCACTTCGGGTCGGTCGGGGAGATGAACTTCGCCAGCGGCATCATCAGCAGCGACGCGTCGAGGATGGAGCTGTTCTCGTACTGGACGAAGGCATGGCGTTCGGCGGACCACCCGTGGCTCATGATCCGCCGGTAGATCGCGTCCCGTACCCTGCCCCAGCGGACCATGTCGGAGGGCAGGCCGCGGTGCTGGGCCAGCCGCATCGCCCGTTCGATCGCGACCCAGCACATCAGCCGCGAGTACAGGAACGGCTTGCGTCCGCCGCGGGTCTCCCACACCCCCTCGTCGGGCTGGTCCCAGTGGTCGCACACCCAGTCGACGAGCTCGCAGATGCTGTCCCAGTGCCCGCTGGAGATGGGCTTGCCCCACTTGTCGTAGAGGTAGAACGAGTCGAGCAGTGCCCCGTAGATGTCCAGTTGCAGCTGGCCGACGGCGGCGTTGCCGACGCGTACGGGGGCCGATCCGCGGTAGCCCTCGAGATGGGGCAGTTCACGCTCGGGCAGGTCGAGGCGGCCGTCGATGCCGTACATGATCTGCAGGGGTCCCTCGGTCTGGGACGCCCGGGCCGATTCGAGCCCGACGTTCTCGGTGAGGAAGCCCATGAAGGCCTCGGCCTCGTCGATGAATCCGAGCCTGAGCAGCGCGTAGACACAGAACGCGGCGTCGCGGACCCACACGTAGCGGTAGTCCCAGTTGCGTTCGCCGCCTACCTGCTCGGGCAGGCTGGTGGTCGGCGCGGCGATGATGGCGCCGGTCGGCGCGTAGGTGAGCAGCTTCAGGGTGAGGGCGGAGCGGTGCACCATCTCCCGCCAGCGGCCGCGGTAGCGCGACTGGGACAGCCAGTGCCGCCAGTAGCGCACGGTCGCGTTGAACTCCCTCTCCGCCTCGGCCACGGCGCAGAAACGCGGTGCCACCTCACCACCGATCCGGTCGATGGTGAAGACGGCGGACTCGCCCTCGTGGAGTTTGAACAGCGACCACACGTCCGGGCCCGCGACCTCGATGGGCACCGTGGAGGTCAGCGCGAGATGGAGGGAGGGCGACTCGAAGACGGCCTGGCCGTCGTACACGTGCACGGTGTGCGGCACGGAACCGTACTCGAAGCGGGGAGCGACGCGCGCGCGGAAGGGCAGTGTTCCGCGCACGCACACCACGCGGCGGATCAGGCGGTGCCGGCCGGCCTCGCGCGAGTCGTCGACGACCGGCATGAAGTCCTGGATCTCGCCGACCCCGTCCTCCGCGAAGAAGCGGGTGATGAGCACGTTGGTGTCGGGGAAGTAGAACTGCTTCGTGCGCGCGGGGACGTCCGCGGCCAGTTCGAAGGACCCGCCCCGCTCCGCGTCGAGGATCGAGGCGAAGACGCTGGGCGCGTCGAAGCGGGCGCAGCAGTACCAGTCGATGGTGCCGTTCGTGCCGACCAGGGCCGCGCTGCGCAGGTCGCCGATCAGGCCGTGTTCGGCGATCGGCAGGTAGGCGGGTGTGTCGGCGCCACGGGGGCCGGGGCCGCGGGGGCCGGGGGCACCGGGGTCGCGGCGAAGTCCTTCTGGCGCTCCGGTGTCGGTCGTCGCTTCAGCCACGTCAGCCTCCTCGGGCTGTCGGCCTGGCCACCCCCTTGCCACTCCAGGCTAACCAGTCCCCGGAACCTGGGCTTGGGGAGCGGGCGGGCCGCCCGGCGCGGCGGCGGGGGGCGCGATCAGGTCCGGCCGCGGTGGTGGGCGGGGGGTGCGGCGACCAGGGTCTGGGCGAGCGGGATCCGGGCCAGCAGGACCGCTCCGTACAGGATCAGGCCGGCCCCGGCGATCTCGGGGACCAGCCACCAGCCGGTGCGCACCTCCTCCGCGTACAGGGTGACGCCCAGGGCGAGGCTGACCAGGGCGTCGCCGAGGGTGAGGGCGGGCTGGGAGGCGACCAGGGGGCCGGACTGGACGGCGTTCTGCAGCAGGAACAGTGCGCAGACCCCGGCGGCGGCGAAGGCGTAGGTCTGCCAGGCGAGGAAGAAGCCGGTGACACCGCCCGTCTGCCACGCGTGGGTGGCGTCCTTGATCAGGGCCGCGGTGAGCGCGTAGCCGATGGCCGCGGCGCTGCCGAAGCAGGCCGCGCGGGCGCGTCCGGCGGGCAGGCGCAGCGCGATCCGGACGGCGGCCGCCATGACGCCCACACAGCAGATGATGGCCACGGCCCAGCCGCCCGCGGCGGCATGGTCGGTGCCGGCCGAGGGTGCCGCCGCGGCCAGTGCGACGCCCAGCCCGGCGGCGATGCACACCACGGCCGTCCAGCCGCGCCGGGTCACCCGCCGGCGCAGCACCAGGCCGCCGATCAGCAGGGCGAAGGGAAGTTCCAGGACGAAGATCGGCTGTACGACGGCCAGGGCGCCGTTGACCAGGGCCAGCGCCTGGAAACAGGCCGCCGCCATGACCGCGCCCATGCCGCCGAGCCAGGCCGGCCGGTGCAGCAGGTCGACGAACAGGCGGGCGCGGAAGCCCTCGGACAGGGGGACGTCCTGCGCGGCGCGGCGCTGGAGGACGGTGGCGGTCGCGTTGCTGGCGGCGGCCAGCAGGGCGAAGACGACGGAGACCACCATGCCCACCGGCCTGTCCCTCCTCGCTGTGTCCCGGCGCTCCCGTGTCTGCCGGATGCGGCCCGGCGTGGGGGCCGGTCATGCCCATGCTCCCGCGACGGCGCGGTGTCCGCTCCCTGACGGTACGGTGCGGGACGCCGAGGGGCTGCCGCCCCCGGACCCCGCATCGGCCTGAACGGCCTCGTCCTCGAACGCCGGACGGGCTGGAGATGCGAGCCCCGCGCTGGTGGGTCGCCCTCGAAGGCTGACGCCCAGGGTCATGCATTTCAGCCCGTCCGGCGTTCGAGGACGAGCCCTTCGGGCGAGCGGGGGTCTGGGGGCGGCAGCCCCCAGGGGCGTTGGTGCACCGCCGCGTGCCGGTGCCGGTGGTGTGCGCGGTCGGCGCGCCGCGGGCTGCGCGGGCAGGTCGAAGACGTGTCCCGGTGGGACGCTCCTCGTGACCGCCTCGCCGAAGAGCGTGCGGGGTGCGGCGCCGTCGTGACTGATGTCGGTGTTCAGGAACGCGACCAGGGTGGCCTGCGCCGACGGCAGGTGGACGGTCAGTGACTCGTAGCCCGGCAGGGAGCCGTTGGACGGGAGGGCCGGGGGCCGTCGGGCGGTACGCCCCCCGGGCGGCACCGGCAACCGGGAGCAACCGGGCAGCGGCGTGTTCGGCCGCGGACGTGGCGGTGCGGTTCAGAGGCCGGGCGAGGGCTCCGCGGCGAGGGTGCGGTCGGCGTCGGGGAGCCAGGAGTCCGGCGGCCGTTCGAGCCAGTTCCCGGCCGAGCCGAGGGCTTGAGCGGCGTCGGCCAGCGCTCTCACTCCCGGGTGGCGAAGGCCGCGGCGCCAGACCAGGGAGACGGGCGAAAGAGGCACCGGGTCGGTCAGGGGACGCAGGGCCATCTCCGGAACGTCCGAGAAGTCGACGTTGGCCAGCACCGACCAGCCCTGCTTGCGCATGACCCGCCGGAACTCGGCCTCGCCCTCGATCTTCGGGAAGGGCGGTGCCAGGTCGACACCGCGGCCCGCGAACAGGGCGCGCGCGTAGTCCGTCCACTCGGTGGTGTCCTCGTTGCCCGCGGCGGCGTACACGGTTTCGCCGGCCAGCGCGGCCAGCGGCACCCGCGGCAGGGCGGCCAGCGGGTGCTCCGGGGGCAGGTGCACCGCCAGTCGGTCATAGCGGATCAGCCGGTGTTCCAGACCGGCGCGGACAGCCGCCGGCAGCCCGGCGACGCGGCCGAAGGAGACGTCGAGCCGGCCGGCCGCCATCTCGGCCGCCGCCCGCGTCAGGCCACTGTGGAACCGGGAGACGAACTCCAGGCCGGGAGCCGCCTCCCTGGCCGCTGCCAGGACACGTGGCCCGGTGGAGCCGTGGAGCGCGACGTCGACGATCAGAGGGCGGGCGTTCCCCTCGGCCGGGATCTGCTCCAGTTCCCGGCCCAGCTGTTCCTGGGCGGCCAGAACATGCCGCACGACGGGCAGCAGCCGCTGCCCCTCGCGGGTCAGGGCCACATGCCGGGTGTCCCGCTCGAACAGGGCCCTGCCCCACACCCGTTCCAGGTGCCGGATGTCCCGGCTGAGCGCCTGCTGCGCGACGAACAGCCGGGCGGCGGCCCGGGTGAAGTGCAGCTCCTCGGCGACGGCCACGAAGGCACGCAGCAGCCTGGGGTTGATGTCATGACGCACGCCCCCATTCTCACCACGGGCGTTGCGGGGTCACGGGCTGGGGCACAGGGTCAGGTGGCGGCGGGTGGGCGGCCTGGGGCCGGGTGTCGCAGCGGGGGCCGCCGCAGCGGGAGCGGTGCGGCGGGCGGCCGGGTGGGGGCCGGCGGGCTGCGGGCGCTCCTCGCGGACGACGGCCTGCAGGGCGTGGCCGAAGCGGGTGATGTCGTCGGGGGTGCTGCCGTGGTGGAGGGATGCGCGCAGGGCGGTGCCCGCGGGGTGGTCCAGGAGCGGGATCTCCTGCGCGACCGTCTTCCACAAGACGACGCCGCGGGCCGCGAGTTGCCGGCGCACGAGCGCGGCGGGCAGTTCCCGGTGACGGAAGGCGAGGATGCCGGACTGGACCAGGCCCGGCGTGATCAGTTCGGCGCCGGGTGTCTCCTCGACCGCGGCGCGCAGGGCGGGCAGCAGCCGCAGTCCGTCGTGTCCGGCGGGCCCGGTGAGGGTCGCCGCGTGGTGGGCCAGGGCGGCGTTGAGGCCCGCGACGGCCGCGTTCTGCGGCGGGGCGCGGTGTGCGGCGGCCTCCTCGAACGTGTCCCGCAACCGGGGTGCCAGGTAGGCGAATCCGACGTCGTGGGGTCCGCGCAGGAACCTCCAGCCGTCGCCGGTCAGCAGATGGCATCCGATACGGGCGGCGTCCACGGGGAGCTGGCCGGCGGCGTAGGAGGCGTCGACGGCGTACAGGCACCGGTGCGGGGCGAGGATCCGCCCGATGGTCTCGACCGGGTTGACGATGCCGCGGCCGGAGGGGACGTGGACGACCGAGACGAGGGCGACGTCGTCGTCGATGTGCCGGGCCATCCATTCCAGGTCCAGGTCTCCGTCCTCACGCAGCGGGACGACCTCGAGCCGGCAGCGGGTGCGGTCGCGCAGGGCGTACAGGGCCGTCAGGTTGGCCACTCCCTCGTAGGGGGTCGTCCAGATCCGGTCGCCGCGGCCGGGGCCGAGGTGGCGGACCAGCGCGTCGAAGGCGGTCGCCGCGTCCGTGACGACGGCGGTGTCGGCGGCCGGGACGCCGAGCAGGGCGCCGAGACGGTCGTGGATCTCGGTGCGCAGGACGTGTTCGAGGTGTTCCTCGAGTTCGTGCGGCCCGTAACGGTCCTCACGGGCCGCGCAGTCGGCGACGAGTGCGCGTACGGCGGCGGGCATACGGCCCCAGCCCGCCGTGTCCAGATGGACCGTCCGCCCGGCCGGGCCGCCCGCCGTGTTCCGGTCGTCCCGGCCGCTGCGGCTGTCGCGGTCCGTGCGGTCACTCCGGTCCGTGCGGCCCGTACGGTCTGTGCGGTCTGTGCGGTCGCTTGTGGGCGTGCAGTCCCTTCGGTCCTTCTGATCCGTGGATGACGGCGTCGCGTTCATTTCCGGGGCCTCCCCCCGCTGTCGGGGCCATCGGCTGCCAGGACGCGGGGGCCGCTGTGCGCGAACCCCACGAGCAAGCATTGCCAACGTGCTTGGCAATATGTTGCCTAGCGGGGGGTCGTGGTGGCAACGTCGGCTCCGGCGGCGCTCTAGTGAAGGGGCCGCGAAAGGGCCGCGAAAGCGCTGTTCACCCCTTCGGAACCGGGCCCGACCAGGCCCGGAAACAGGGCCGTTGACAAACTTTGCCAGGCATCCGTGCAGGCAGGTCCCCCTCTCTCGTCGGTCTCCAGCTCATCTCCAGCGAATGCCGAGCGGATCCCGAGTTCGCGTTGCCAAGCTTCTTGGCAAGAAGTTACCAACGCAGATTCGCTTCATTGCCACGGAGGAGCCGTCATGAAGAACCTCGCCCGCATCGCCGTCACCACCGCCGCCGTCGCCTCCGCCGTCCTCACCGTCGGCGGCGTCAGCAGCGCCGCGCAGAGCATCGGCCGGCCGCAGTCGGCGGGCACCACGGTCTCCTCCGCCATCGGGTGGCCGGCCGCCGCCGTCACCTACGCCGACAACACCGACATCGGCTGGCCCAAGACGGCGACCGTCGCGGCCGACTCCGCGGACAACACCGACATCGGCTGGCCCAAGGCGGTCACCGTCGCGGCCGACGACACCAACATCGGCTGGCCCAAGGCCACCTACGCCACCGCCACGGGCGACATCGGCTGGCCCAAGGCGGACACCGTCGCGGCCGACGACACCAACATCGGCTGGCCCAAGGCGGACACCGTCGCGGCCGTCTGACGGGCACGGATGCCGTATCCGACCACAGGTCCGCCGCAACCCGGCGCACCCACCGAGCCCACCGAACCAACCGAGTCTTGAGGCCCCCGCCGGCAGCGCCGTGGCGGGGGCTTCGGTCGTGTGCCGGGCGATCGCGGCGGCCGGCCTGAGCAGGCGTCCACGGCGGCTCGAGCGGGATCCGGCACGGTGCTGCTCGGAGCACCGCTCCCCCTCTCCCGTGTCCGGAAGGAAGTCGCCCGATGGCCCACGTACCGTGGAACGCGAAATTCGAGGACGTACTGCGCCAGGGCCTGCCGGGGCTCGGCAAGGACAAGGAGCCCGCGGCCGACGTTCCGATGGAGGCCTACGGGCTGGACTCGATGGCACTCATCGGCATCGTCGGCGCACTGGAGTCGGCGTTCCGGGTCAGTCTGGCCGGCCAGGTCGTCATCCCCGTGCACACCCTGACCGCCGGTCAGCTGTGGGGCATCCTCTCCGCCGCGCTGCAGCCGGCCTGGGACGAGAGCCGGCCCTCGGCAGCCGGTCGGCGTACACGGGACCTGGGTCCCTGGGCCGTCGCCTGACCGTTGCCGCACACCCCGGCGCCGGCCGCAGCACCACTCCCCCGGACACTCCCGAGGACATGTGCGGCGGCCCCTTCGACAGCACTTCCGCCCTCGACAGCGTCCCGGCGCCGGTGACGGTGCCGGGAACAGCCGGGAACAGCCGGAATACCAGGCCCCCGCCGGTCACAGTGCCGTGGCGGGGGCCTCCCGTACGCCGGTCATGTTCGGTGCCACGCCCCAGGCGCTCAGGTCGCGGTGCCGCTCCAGCCAGCCGCAGGCCAGGTCCACGAGGTCGGCGACCGGGCACAACAGGGCGCGGGCGGCGGCGAGGGGGCCCTCCCGGACCAGACCGGCGCGGGCGGCCCGGTCGCCGATGCGCGCGTAGTCACCCTCGTACATGACGAGTTGGTCGCTGCCCTGCCAGACGGTGGCCCCGTCGTGTCCCGCGCGGGGCACCCGCATGCGGTGGACGCGGCGCCCCGGGTAGGGGGTGAGGTGTTCGGCCAGGTGCAGGACGGTGCACTTGTCCCAGCCCACCCCGATCAGCAGGACCTTCGCGGCCGCACCGCCCAGCGCGCTCAGCGGGCTGCGCGCGCCCAGGCCGTAGGGCAGCGGGTGGGCGGCGAGCAGGGCGGGCGCGGCGGGGCCGGAGGCGGCCAGCGAGTAGAGCGGGTGCGTGGAGCGGTGGACGCCGGGCAGGGTCCGTACGAACTCGGGGAAGCGGCCAAGGCGTGGCTGGACGGGGTGCACGTCCGGGTCGAACGGGGGCAGGGACGCCCTGATGTGGGGCCACCACGTGGGGGGCACGGGCCGCTGGACCCAGGTCGCCGGGTCGGTCAGGTAGGTGGTGAAGGCGGGCACCACGAGGGTTCCCGACGCCCCGACGGCCTCCCGCAGGGCCCGCAGGAGGGCGACGGGCCCGCCCACCGTCCAGCCCAGGGCGCTCAGCGAGGTGTGGACCATGACGACGTCACCGCGCTCGACGCCCAGGGCCCGCAGGTCCCGGGCCAGTTCGCGGCCGTCGTAGGGGCCGGGGGTGCGGGCATCGGCGGCGGGGTGCAGCATCCGTGCCTCCGGTATCTGCGGTGTCTTTGACCTCTTCGGTCTCTTCGGGGTCAGTCCAGGGCGGGCTGGTCCGCGGTGGGCCGGGGTGCCGGCGCTTCGGCGGCTGAGGCGGCAGCGGCGGCAGCGGCGGCGGCGCGTACGGCGGGCTGGACGAGGAGGGCCGCGGCGGTGAACAGGACCGCGGCCGCCGTCCAGCCGAGCCCGGAGCCGTGGCCGATGAACGCGGTCAGGATCAGCGGGCCGAGGATCGACTGCAGGCCGTGGTGGAGCTGGAAGGCGCCGAGGTACTCGCCGCGCCGGTCCTCGGGGGCCAGGCCGATGCCGATGCCGAAGGACCCGGCCGCGTGCCACAGTTCGGCGCCGGTCATCACCACGAAGGCGGCGCACACCAGGAACCCGGCGGTGAGGGTGTCGAGATGGCCGGTGGGGATCAGGAGCAGGCAGGACGCGGCCCCGGCGAGGCCCGCGCGGCGGGCGAGGCGGGCGGCGCCGGGCAGGTCGTCGCTGCCCCTGGCCGCCCGGACCTGGAGCAGTACGCACAGCACGGTGTTGAGTCCGATGAGCAGGGGGGTGAGCACGGTGGGCAGACCGGTGCCGACGACGATCCACAGCGGGATGGCCACCGCCAGCACGGAGTCGTGCAGCGACAGCGCCGCGTTGACCGCGACGACCCGCAGGAACGGCCCGTCGCGCAGCGCCGTGAAGCGTCCCGCGGCGGGCGGGGCGGGGCGGGCGGCGGCCGCGGGCAGCCGGTGCACCAGCAGGCCCGCCACCAGGAACGTGACGCCGTTGGCGAGCGGGATGACCTGGAGGGCGCCACGGGTGCCGACGGCGAGCAGGACCGCGGCGGCCAGGGTGCCCAGGCCCATGCTGGCGTTGCCGACGGAGCGGATGGCGGCGCGCGCGTTCACCCGGTCCTGGCCGGGGGCGAGTTCGGCGATCAGGGACATGAAGGAGGGGCCGGTGCCGAACTGCAGGGCGCCCACCGCCACCGCCAGGACGACGAACTGCCAGGCCGCGTGCACGGCGGGCAGTGCGAGGTAGCCGCAGCCCAGCCCGATCAGCAGCCAGGTCAGCAGCGGGCGTGCCCCGGTGCGGTCGGCGACCATGCCGAACAGCACCGAGGCCAGCAGCCCGGTCAGTCCGGCGGCGGACAGCGCCATGCCGATCTGGGCCGGGCTCAGGCCGGTGACCTGGGTGAGGTAGACCGCGGAGCCGGACATGTACAGGCCCACGCCGATGCCGTCGATGCCGTGCAGGACGGCGAGCTGCCGTGCGGGGCCTTGCAGACTGGCCGGGAACAGGGGCATGCGCGCTCTCCGCTCGGTCGTACGGCTACGGCTACGGCTACAGCTGCAGCTACGGGGTCGGGGTCGGGCGGTGGAAGGTCAGGGGGCGGGCGGGCCGAGGGGGCGCAGGACGGAGTAGAGGAGCTGGTCGTGCCAGGTGCCGGCGCGCCACTGGGCGCGGCGGACCCGGCCCTCCAGTGCGAAGCCGGCCTTCTCGGCGGCGCGTTGTTCGGCGAGGTTGCCGGCGTCGGTGCACACCTGGACGCGTTCGGCCCGGGTGTGGGTGAAGAGGTAGTCCACGAGCAGGCGCTGCGCCTGGGTTCCGATGCCCTGGCCGCGGTGGGCGGCGAACAGGCCGATCGCGATCTCCCAGCAGGCGGAGGTCTCCACGCGTCCCCACGCGCGGCGGAACCACTCGACGCGTCCGGCGAGGGTGTCGTCGACGGTGACGGACAGCATGTTCTCGTCACCGCCGAGCAGGCCTCGCTCGTCGAGCAGTCGGCGCAGCCGCAGGGTCGGCGTGTGCCCGAACCACTGGTAGGGGCCCGGTCCGTCGGGCCCGGCGAACTCCGTGTCGAACCGGTCGAGGTCCGCGGAGGTCACCGGGCGCAGCACGGTCGCCGGGCGCAGCACCGGTCTCATCCGAGGTGCCCGGCCTTGAGGCGTACGGCCTGTTTGAGCACCTGGGTCCCGTCCGCCGCGTCGAGGGTGCGGGTGAGCAGGGCGCGCAGCCGGGTGAGGCGTTCGGCCAGGGACAGTTCGTGGTGGTGCCGGGTGAGGGCCTCGAACTCGGGCAGGCCGAGGAGTTCGGCGAGGAGGACGTTGGCGAGGTCCTGGGGGGTGGGTTCCTCGATGGTGACGGCGATGTGGAGGGAGGTGCCGATGCGGGCGGTGGCGGAGTGCGGGGTGCCGTGCGGCATGTAGAGCACGTCGCCGGGGCGCAGGGTGACCTCCATGCGCCGGTCGTACGGGATGACGCCGCCGGTGTAGCGGTCGGAGTCGCTGGTCGAGGTCTCGTCGAGCCGGCCCACCACCCAGTCCTTGACGCCGGCGATCTGCAGGACGAGGACGTGGGAGCCGTCCATGTGGGCGGCGATGGCGGTCTTGCCGGGTGGGCTGAGGAAGACGAACGACTCGAGTTCGGCGCGGAATTCGGGTGCCAGTGCCTGGACGAGGGCGCGCAGGCGGGGGTGCCAGTGTTCGGGCTGGCTGAACTTGAAGGTGCCGCCGGCGGCGAAGTCCGCCTTGATCTGGGCGGGGTTGATGTAGCCGGGGACGTGGTGGCCGACGATGGTGCGTGAGCGTGTCATCTCGGAGACGGCGGTGCGCACGCCTTCGTCGAAGGCGGTGAAGTAGGGGCGGATCAGCAGCCCGCAGTCCACCTCCTCCCACATCTCCTGCTCGGTGATCAGGCCGGTCAGGTCGGCCGAGGCGCGGAAGACGGCGGGCTGGGTGGCCCAGTGGTCGCGGAAGAACGCGTCGGTGTCGCCGACCAGGTCCTTGAGGGTGATCCGGGTGGCCGGGGCGTCCGGTGCGGACGAAGTGGTCTGTGCGGCCCGGGTGTTGGGGGTGCTGGTGGCGTCGGGGGTGTGCTGGCTCTTCTGGGTGGTGGTCATCCTGTCACCTCCCGCATGGCGGTGAGGGCGGCGTGGGCCCAGGTGTCGTCGTCGAGGTGGCGGGTGTGCGCGAGCAGGGCGGTGCGGACCTGCTCGGTGCGCTGTTCGAGGGTGGTGGTGTGGAAGCGGTGGGCCAGGTCGGAGTCCGCGTCCAGGAGGTGGCGGCCGAGTGCTTCGAGGAGGTCGTCGGGGGTGGGTTCGGTGAGGGTGAAGGTGAGGTGGAGGGAGTCGCCGTCGCGGGCGATGGCGTCGTGGGGCCAGCCGTGCGGCAGGTAGAGCACGTCACCGGGTTCCAGGACGAAGGTGTGGGTGGGGTGGGCGGCGTCGACGTCGAGGCCCGCGTCGGCACGGACCTGCTGCGAGCCGGCGTACAGCTGCCATTCCTTGCGGCCTTCGAGCTGGAGGGCCACGACGTGGGAGGCGTCGCGGTGCGGGAGCATGCCGCGGCTCTCGGGCGGGGTCCAGAAGACGTAGGAGGCCACCGCGACCGGGGCGGCGGCCTGGAGCTGTTCGACGACGGTGCGGGTGGGGCGGTGCCAGTCGGAGAGCTGGTTGAGCTTGAGGGTGCCGCCGGCCGACATCAGCCGGCGGACGGCCGCGGCGTCGGGGAAGCCGGGTCGCTGGTGCCCGATGACGTCCCGGGAGCGGGTGTAGGCGCTTTCCGGCGGTACGGCTCCGTGGCGCAGCACCGAGAAGTAGGGCCAGCGCAGCAGGCTGGCGTCCAGCTTCTGTTCGATGAAGGCGGAGGAGAGGTGGTCGGCGGGATCGACCGCGCCGCGGAGGATCCTGAATTCCTTGTTCCATGCGTCGGCGAAGATTCCCTCGCCGCGCAGAGTGTCCACGAGCGACGTGTTCAACCCGACCCCCAGGGCTCTGGTGTCTTCGGTGTCCGGGCGCCGGCCGGAGCGCTCGGCTGAGTGCGGGCGTTCCGGCCGGGCAGAGCCGTCTGGCGTGTCAGGCGTTGGAGATCTGGTTCATGATCGTCTTCGGGGAGTCGAAGGCGTCCTCCTCCTCGGCGCTGATGTTCGTCTGCGCCAGCTCCTCCGGGTTCTCGGAGTTGTCGATCGCGTTCTTCGTGTCGCGGATACCCATGTCAGCCTCCACAGGCGGCGGGGTTCTCACCGCGGTGGTGCGGTGAGCTGCCCTGGAGCATGCCAGCGGGGCCTCGCGCGGTCCTTGACCGCGCTCGGGTGCGACGGTCGAGCCCCGCCGGGGCGGGCGGGGCGGGGGCGGGGCGTTGGCGAACGGGGGCCGGTGAGCGGCGAGTTGAGGGGAGGGGGTTCGCGGGGGCGGGACTGCGGATCGGGGATCCCGGGCGGAGCAGTGACGAACAGGGGCCGGTGAGCGGTGGGTTGAGGGGAGGGGGCACGCAGGGAGGGGGGTCTGCGGGTCGGGGATCGCGGGCGGGGCGGTGAGCGAACGGAGGCCGGTGGACACGGAGTTGCGGGGCGAGGGTTCGCATGGGCGAGGCCGCGGGTCACGGACCGGTCCGTCGGCGAACAGAGGCTGGTGGAAACCGAGTTCACGGGTGGGGGTTCGCGGGAGCGGGGCCGCGGATCGGGGGATCGCGGGCCGGTCCGTGGGCGAACGGAGGTTGGTGGACGTCGAGTTGAGGGGCGGGGGCGCGCGGGGAGTCAGGGGCCGCGGATCGGGGATCCAGGGCCGGTCCGTGGGCGAACGGAGGCTGGTGGACGCCGAGTTGACGGGCGGAGGTTCGGGAGCGGGGTCGGGGATCGCGCGGCTTGCGGCGTCATGGCCGTGTGGACGCACCGTGCCGGGGGCTGCCGCAGAATTGCACGAGAACGGCTCGAGACGGGGCCCGGACCGGGGGCGATGACGGAAAGCACCCGGTGCGGCCGACACGATGCGGCCGCTGCCGGTGTGCGGTGGGCACGGTCACGCGCCTCCTTGCGTTGCCCGGGTCCGTTCCCCGGCGGCGGCCCGGAGGCGTGCGGCGACGCGCGGTGCCCCCTGGGTCAGAGCGTCTGCGTGGGCATCTCGAACCACATGGTCTTGCCGGTGGCCGTACGGGTGCTGCCCCAGCTCTCGGTGAGCAGATCGAGCAGTTCGGTACCGCGTCCGCCCTCCGCGTCGGCGTCGACGAAGCGGCGTACGGGGCCGGTGGGGTCGGTGTCCTCCACTTCGCACCGCAGGTGGGAGCCGCGTGCGTACAGGTTGAGCCGCAGCGGGCCGCGCGTGTGCCGCAGGGCGTTGGTGACCAGCTCGCTGACCAGGAGTTCCGCGGTGTCGGCCAGGTCCTCCAGATCCCATTCGCTCAGCTGGGCGGTCGCCAGGCGCCGGGCCCGGCGGACCGAGGTCAGCTCCCTCGGCAGGGGCCAGGAGGCGTCCCAGGCAGTGGCCCGGGCGCGCGGCGCGTCGAGCGGCCGCAGGGGCTCCAGGGAGCGCGACCACAGGGCCTGGCTCCGGGTGATCCACGAGGAGGTGGGTGCGCCCTTCTCGGACCGGTCCTCGTCCTGAGCGTGGTCCGCGGCAGCCTTCCGCCCGGGCCCCTCCGTCCGACCGCGGGAGAACCAGGCGAGGCACCCCCGTCGTGAGATCGAGGCGAGGTCGATGGCCCAGGCGGCCATGGGAATCAGTCCCTTCCGTACTGCCGGCGACGATGACCGTCGGGAACGGCGGAGGTCCGACGTCCGGGGCGGCCTGCGCCAGGTCCCACATTCACATTCACGTAGCGGTCGCTACGCCAATAAATATACATGTAGCGAGTGCTACGGTAAATACCTGGACGAAGATTAATGAATCGGACATGCTGGGTTCGTTCGGCCCCGCATCACTGCAGGTAGGAGCCCTTCATGTCACGGCCGCCCGACCCGGCCAAACGACGCGACCTCCTGGAGCAGGTCCGCAAATACATGATCGACAACGGTGTGGCCGACCTGTCCCTGCGCCCGCTCGCCCGGGCCCTGGGGACCAGCGACCGCATGCTCCTGTACTACTTCGGGACCAAGGAACGCATGATCGCCGAGGCGCTCACCGTGTACGAGAGGCGACCGCTCCTGCGCGCCCGGAGCCTGCTCGACCCCGCCGGCTCCCCCCGGGACGCGGCGGGGGTGCGCCGCTTCATGGAGGAGACCTGGCAGCAGTTCAGCAACCCCGACCTGCGCGCCACACTCCCCCTCTATCTCGAGGTCATGGCCGCCGGCCTGCTCCACCCCGAGCGGTACGGGCCCGTCATGCGCGACGTGCTGAGCGGGTGGACCGGCCTGCTCACCTCCGTCTTCCGCGACCTGGGCATGGCCGAGGCCCGGGCCGGGACGGAGGCCTCCCTCCTGGTCGACGCCTCCTTCGGCCTGCTCCTCGCACCCCTGACCGACGGCGACTGGGACCGGGCCGGCGCGGCCTTCCACACCCTCCTCGACCGCCTCGAAGCCGGCTGGCGGGACGTCTAGGCGGTCACCGGAGAGGGTCCGCCGCCCCGCTCCGCCTCGCGGCCCGGGACGGGACGCACGCGGGCAGTGCCGTGGGCGGCGGCGCCCGGTCACCGGCGCGTGCCGCGCGGGCAGTACACATCGGCCGACGGGGGGCGGGGGAGGCATGTCGCCGCCCGGACGCCTGAGGCACTGCGCCACCTGTCACTGAGCACCGTGCCGGCCCATGAGCACCGGCCCGGCCGAGCGGTCCGGATCAAGGCCGGTCCAGATGACGGTCCTGGTCCGGCCGGGCACAGGGGCCCTTGCCGCCGGGCCCGCCAACCGCCCCCGCCCAAGCGCCCGTCGGCCGTCGCCCGCGGCTCCAGCGGTGCTCCAGCGGTGCGAGACGCACTCTCAAGATCCTGTTGCCAACATCTTGGCAAGGTTTTGCCAAGGCGGAGTCGTCCGTCCTTCCGAGCCGCTGTCGAAGGAGCGAGCCCGTATGTCACTCTCCGGCCTGATCGAGCAGCACGTCCGTACGCGGCCCGAGGCGACCGCCGTCACCTACCCCTCGGCCGGCGGCCGCGACGTCTCGCTGACCTACCGGGAGCTGAGCGGGGCCGCCAACCGTCTCGCCGCCCATCTGCGGGCGCTGGGGGTCGGTCCCGGGGACCGGGTGGTGACCGCGCTCGGGCCGGGCCCGGGTCTGGTGACCGCCTTCCTGGCCGTGGTGCGGGCCGGTGCGGCGTACGTGCCGGTGGACCCGGCCCATCCGGGCCTGCGCCGCCGGCTGATCGTGCGGGACAGCGCGGCCCGCGCCGTGCTGACCGAGGGGGCCGGGGCCGGGGAGTACGCGGGACTGGACGCGGTGGCCGTCGACCTGGACGCGGACGCCGCCCTGATCGCGGCCCGGCCCGGGAGCCTGCCGGCCGTGCGGCCGGGGCCCGAGGACGCGGCCTACGTCTGCTACACCTCCGGGACCACCGGCACCCCCAAGGGCGTCGTCGTCCCGCACCGCGCCGTCCTGGACCTCGTCGCCTCCACCGACTACGTGCGTCTGACACCGGACGACGTGGTCGCCCAGGCCGCCAACCCCGCCTTCGACGCGGTCACCTTCGAGATCTGGTCCGCTCTCGCCGCCGGTGCCCGTCTGGTCGGGCTGGCCAAGGACACCGTCATCGATCCGGCCCGCTTCGCCGCCGCGGTCCGCGAGCACGGCGTGAGCACCGTCTTCCTGACCACCGCGCTGTTCCACCAGATCGCCCGCGAGCGGCCCGACGCCTTCGCCCCGCTGCGCACCGTCCTGTTCGGCGGCGAGGCCTGCGACCCGCGCCGGGTACGGCAGGTCCTGGCGGCGGGCGGGCCCGAGCGGCTGCTGCACGTGTACGGGCCCACCGAGACCACCACGTTCGCCACCTGGCACGAGGTGACCGCGGTCGCGAAGGACGCGCGGACCGTGCCGATCGGACGGCCGCTGGGTGCCACCGTCGCCGTCGTGGTGGCCGCGGACGGCCGGCCGGCCGCGCCGGGCGGCAGCGGTGAACTCCTGCTGGGCGGGCCGGGACTGGCCACCGGCTACCTGGACCGGCCCGAGCTGACCGCGCAGCGGTTCGTCGAGGACCGCTTCACCCCCGGCGGGGGCCGGCTGTACCGCACGGGCGACCTGGTGCGGCTGCGCGAGGACGGGGCGATGGAGTTCACCGGCCGGGTCGACAACCAGATCAAGCTGCGCGGCTTCCGCATCGAGCTCGGCGAGATCGAGTCCGTGCTGACCGCGCATCCGGCGGTGTCCGAGGCGGTCGTGTCGGTGCACACCACCGCTGACAACAACGACCACAACGACGGCAACGACGGCAACGGCGCGGGCGGGGAGCGGCGTCTGGTGGCGCACGTGGTGCCGGCCGCGCACCGGGCCGCGGCGCGGGAGAGCGAGCAGCTCACCGAGTGGAAGGAGATCTACGAGACGCTCTACGACGACGCCGCCGGGGCCGCGTACGGGGAGAACTTCGCGGGCTGGAACAGCAGTTACGACGCCCGGCCCATCCCGCTGGAGCAGATGCGGCAGTGGCGGGCGGCGACGGTGGAGCGCATCCGTGAGCTCGGCGGGCGGCGCATCCTGGAGATCGGTGTCGGCACCGGTCTGCTCATGGCGCAGCTGGCCGGCGCGCCGGAGTGCGAGGAGTACTGGGCGACCGACTTCTCCGCCTCCGTCATCGAGGCGCTGCGCGCGCAGACCGGGGCGGACGAGCGGCTGCGCGGCAAGGTGCGGCTGAGCTGCCGGGGCGCCGACGACCTGGACGGCCTGCCGGCCGGGCACTTCGACACCGTCGTCGTCAACTCGGTGGTCCAGTACTTTCCCCATCTCGCCTATCTGCGTTCCGTCGTCGAGGGTGTGCTGCCGCTGCTCGCGCCCGGCGGCTCGGTCCTCCTGGGTGATGTGCGCAACCTCGACCTGGCGTCCTGCCTGCAGACCGGGGTCGAACTCGCCGCCCGCGCCGGGCAGCCGGAGCCGGGCGACGGCGCGGACGTGTGGCGCGCGGTCGAGCAGCGGGGGGCGCTGGAGACCGAACTGCTGCTGTCTCCGGACCTGTTCGCCGCCTGGGCGCGTGAACTGCCCGCCGTGCGCGCGGTGGACGTGCGGGTCAAGCGCGGCGGCGCGCACAACGAACTGACCCGTTACCGCTACGAGGCGGTGCTGTCCACCGCCGCTCCCGTCCTGGACCTCTCCCCCGCCTCCCGTGTGGTGTGGGGCCGTGACGCCGCCTCCCCGGCCGGTGTGGAGGCGTACCTGCGTGCGCGGCGGCCCGCCGCCGTGCGGCTGGCCGGGGTGCCCAACCGGCGGGTGCACGGCGAGTGGACGGCGATGCGCGCCCTGCGGGACGGCACGGCGGGCCCGGCCGGCGCGGTGGCCCTTCTGTCCGACGGCGGGAGCGCGCCCGACCCGGAGGAGCTGTGCGCGGCCGGGGAACGCGCCGGCTACCGGGCCCTGCCGACCTGGTCGGCCGAGGAGGGCCGGCTCCTGGACATCGTCTTCGTCGACCCCGTACAGGTGCCCGCCGGTCCCCTGACCGGTGTGTACGCGGGCCCCGAGGTGCCCGCCGAGGCCTGCGCCAACACGCCGACCGCGTTCGGAAGCACCGTCGACACCGAGGTCGTCCTGCGGGCCTATCTGCAGGAGCAGTTGCCGGACTACATGATCCCGTCGGCGCTGATGACCCTCGCGGCGCTGCCGCTGAACGCCAACGGCAAGGTGGACCGTGCCGCGCTGCCCGTGCCCGCGTTCAGCGCCGACCGGCCCGGCACGCCGCCCGGCACCCCGCTGCAGGAGATCGTCCGTGATCTGTTCGCCGAGGTGATCGGTGTGCCGCGGCGCACCGTCCACGCCGATTCCGACTTCTTCCGGATCGGCGGGCACTCGCTGGCCGCGGCCCGGCTGCTGGCCCGGGCGCGGGCGGTGCTGGGCGCCGATCCGGGCAGCCGTGCCCTGTACGAGGCGCCCACTCCCGCGCTGTTCGCCGCTCTCGCCGGTGACCGGCCGGCCGCTGCCACCGGTCCGGGCCGGGCCTGCGCCGGGGAGGGCTGCGCGGTGCTGCCGCTGCGACTGCGCGGTGCGCTGAGCGTACGGGCGCTGGAGGAGGCGCTCGGAGACCTCGGGCGGCGTCACGAGGCGCTGCGCAACAGCCGGCTGGGGTCGGCGGGCACCCGGCTGCGTACCCTGGCCGCCGACGACCATCTGCTGGAGCTCACGGTGCCCGCCGGCCTGGTCGACCTGTGGTCGCACACCCCGCTGGCCGCCGAACTCGCCCTGGCCTACGGGGCGCGGGCCACCGGTGACGCCCCGCACCGGGACGGCGGCGTGCCGGAGGCGGCTCCCCGGGCGGCGGCCGGTGATCTTTCGCCCACGGTGCTGCCGGGCAGCGGGCCGTCCCCGGCCGGCGGCCGGGACGGCGGCCGGCTCGACCTCGACTGGGACGCGGGCCTGCACGAGCGGCTGGTCCGGCTGGCCGCCGAGCAGGGCACCACCCTGTTCATGGTGGTGCACGCGGCGCTCGCGGCCCTGCTCGCCCGGCTCGGCGCGGGAGACGTCATCACCCTGGCCGCGCCGGTGCCGGCCCGCGACAGCGCCGCCCTGCGCCGCGCCGTGGGACCCTACGGGCGGGTGCTGGCGCTGTCCGTGGACACCTCCGGCGACCCGGCCTTCACCGACCTGCTGCGGCGGGTGCGCACCGCCGACCTGGCCGCCTACCGCTCCGGCGGCGCGGCCCTGGCCCGGCCCGGCGGCATCGCCCTGAGCGTCCTGGCGGAGAGCTGCGGCGAGTACGAGGCGGCCGGGCTCACCGTGCAGGCGGCCCCGCCGCAGCTCCCGGCGCAGGACGCCGACCTCGGCCTGACCCTGACCGAACGCCACACCCCCGCCGGTGCGCCGGCCGGCATCACCGTCAGCGCCGCCTTCGATCACGAGAGCGTCGGTGAGACGGCCGCCGCCCATCTGACCGGCCTGCTGACCGCGCTGCTCGAGGCCGCTCTGGACGCTCCCGCCACCGTCCTGAGCAGGCTGCGCACCGCGCCCGAATCCCTCGCCGGCGGTACGCGGCGGTGGGCGGGGCCGGCGCTGGAGCTGCCCGAAGAGGGGGTCGCCGCCCTGTTCGCCGCGCAGGCCGCCCGGGCCCCCGGCGCACCGGCCCTGGCAGGTATGGACTACGCCGAACTGGACGCCCGTTCCGACCTGCTCGCCCACGCCCTGCTCGCCCACCGGGCCGGCCCCGGCACCGCGGTGGCCACCGCGATCGCCTCACCGACCGGCTTCGCGGTCGCCGTCCTCGCCATCGCCAAGACCGGCGCGGCCTGCCTGCCCCTCGACCCGGCCCGCGCCCTGCCCGCCTCCGCCCGGCCCGCCGTACTGCTCCTCGACGAGGCCGCCGACCGCGCTCTGCCGCCCGTACCCGAAGCCGCCCGCCTGGTCCGCGACCCGGCCGCCGACCTGCTGCCCGCCATCCCCGCCCGGCCCGTCCGCCCACCGCACCCCGCGCACCCCGCGCACCCGGTGGTCCTGGCCCCCGCCACACCGGACACCACCGGCACGCCGGACACCACCACTACGGCGGACGTGGCCGCGGCGGCGGGCCCGCTGGTGGAGATCGGCTCCGAGGCCGTCGCCGCCGCCACCCTCGCCCCGGCCGCCGACGCGGCCTGGCTGAGCGCCGGTTACCCGGACGCGGACACCGCCCTCGGCCTGCTCGCCGCCCTCGTCCGCGGCGCCCGTGTCCATCTGCCCGCCGGCCCCCTGGAGGGTGCCGCACCCGCCGCCGTCCTGGACTGGCTGCGCGGCTGCGGCGCGAGCGTGCTGCTGGGCGCCGCGGGCGAGGCGCTCCTGGCCCGCGCCGCCGCCGAGCACCTCACCCTGAGCGTGCCCGGCGGCTGGCCGGAGGGCCGGCTGCGGATCGAACACACCCCCGCCGGGCCCCGGCCCGCCCCGGGCCACCGCGCCTACGTCCTGGACGCGCAGCTGCGGCCCGCCGCGGCCGGCCGCACCGGAAGCCTCTACATCGCGGGCGCCGGCGTCGCCCACGGCTACGCCGGCCGGCCCGCCGCCACCGGCGAGCGTTTCCTGCCCGACCCGCTGGCCGGCCCCGGCGAGCAGACCGCCCTCATGTGGCGCACCGGCCGGGCCGCCCGCATCGACGCCGACGGCCGGCTGACCGTGCTGGGCCCGCCCCCGGCCGACGACCCCTTCGCCGACGAGTACGGCACCTTCGTCGTCCTGTCCGACGCCCGCGACCGCCACGCCCTGTGGCCGGCCTCCGTACCCGCCCCCGAGGGCTGGCACGAGACCCACGCCGAGGACCTGTACGAGCTGTGCCTGGACCACCTGCAGACCACCCGCTGACCCGGCCCCGCGCCCGTCGGCGCCCACCGCACCGGCATTCGCACCCGCACCCGCACCCTCTCCTGTAGCCGTAAGGGACCCGCCATGACCGTCATCGCCCCCGCCCGCCCCACGAGTTCCGCCCGCCCGGCCGCCGCCGCGGGGCCCCTGCCCGCCCCGGAGCCGGCCGGCGACCCCCGCCACCACGTGCTCGACCTGACCGCCCGCGAGGCCCGCGCGGCGCACGCCCTGGCCGCGTCCTGCGCGCGGACGTTCAAGGCCGCCGACGACCCCCGGTTCGTCGACGAGGCCCCGGTGATCGCCCACGAACTGCCGCTCGCGGTGCGCCGCCACCTCAACTCCGCCCGCCGCGACGAGAACACCCACGCCACCCTGGTCCGCGGCCACCTCGTCGACCAGGCGGCCCTGGGGCCCACCCCCGGCCACTGGAGCGCGGCCGACACCGAGGCGAGCCAGGTCCACGGCTGCCTGCTGGTGCTGTACGCGGCGCTGCTCGGCGACATCACCGGCTGGGCCACCCAGCAGGCCGGCCGGCTGGTGACCGACGTTCTGCCCAGCAAGGGCTACGAACACAGCCTCGTCTCCGCCTCCAGCGAACTGGAACTGGCCTGGCACACCGAGGACGCCTTCTCCCCCCACCGGGCGGACTGGGTGGGCCTGTTCGCGCTCCGCAACCCGGGCCGGGTGCCCACCACCGTGGCCCACGTCGACGTGCGCCAGGTGCCCGCGGACGTGCGCGAGGTGCTGGCCCGGCCCCGGTTCGCCGCCCTGCCCGACACCTCCCACGAGTTCGCCGCCGACACTCCCCCGGCCGAGCCGGTCGCCGTCCTGTCGGGCCACCGCGACCTGCCGGTGCTCCGCATCGACCGGGACTTCTTCACCGCGCTGCCCGGCGACCGGGAGGCCGAACGGGCCCTGGCCTGGCTGGTGGCGCACCTGGACGCCAACCTCACCGACGTGCTGGTGCCCACCGGCGCCGTCTGCTTCCTCGACAACCGCAACGTGGTGCACGGACGGCGCCCCTTCAGCGCCGGCTTCGACGGATCCGACCGCTGGCTCAAACGCGTCAACCTCGTCCGCGACCTGCGGCGCACCCGGCCCGGCCGCCTCGACGGCGCCACCCGGGTCATCGGCTGACACCCCCGCCCGCACGGCCCCGCCCCCCGCCCGCCCCGCCGGCCCGCCCGACCTCTGGAGACCGCCATGCCCAGCACGCCCTCCCGTCCCGCCGTCCTGCTCGTCGAAAGCCGCCGGGCCACCTTCACCGACAGCGTCCTGGCCCGCGACGACGTGGACGTCGTCCTGCTGCGCTTCGACTCCGTGCCGCTGAGCGAGGACTACCTCCGGCGCACCGCGCACCTGCCCACGTTCACCCTGCGCACCGCCGCCCCCCTGCACGAGGAGGCCGCCCGCTACCTGCGCTGGATGAAGGGCACCCGGGGCCTGCCCCGGCCGCGGTTCTTCTGCAACCCCAACGAGGCGCTGCAGGAGCGCGCCCAGCGCTTCGCCGCCCTCGTCGACCTGCCGCACCTGACGCCCCGGCAGGTCGCCTGGGTGCGCAACAAGAAGACCATGAAGGACCGCTACGCCGAGCTCGGCATCCCGCACGCCGCCTACCGCGCCGTGCACAGCCTCGACGACGTCGCCGCGTTCGGCGACACCCACGGCTGGCCGGTCGTCCTCAAGCCCGTCGACTCCGACTCCTGCCTGCACACCTACCGCGTCGACTCCCCCGCCGCCCTCGCCGCGATCCCGCCGCTCGACCCCGGCCTGGACTGGATGGCCGAAGAGTTCGTCCGCGGCCGCGAGTTCCAGCTGTGCGCCGTCGTCGCCCGCGGCCGGGTCGTGGACGCCTACCTGTCGAAGAACCCCCGCCCGATCCTGGAGGTCCTCGACGGCGCGATCAACGCCAACATCACCTACGCGCCCGGCGAACACCTTCCCGTCGACGCGCGGGCCCTGGCCCAGCGGCTCACCGACGGCCTGGACCTGCCCTTCGGCTACCTGCACGGCGAGTTCTTCCTCACCGACGACGGCTCCTTCCGCATGAGCGAGGTCGCCGCCCGCCTCAGCGGCTGCGAAGTCCCCGTGAACCACTCCCTCGCCTACGGCTTCGACTTCCTGCACGTCATCCTCGACACCTACCTCGACCGGGTCCCGCACCCCGTCTACACCCGCGACCGGGCCGTCGGCGACCTGCTCCTGCCCACCCGGCCCGGCCGCGTCGTCCACATCAGCTCCGAGGAGGAACTGCTGCGGCTGCCCGGCGTGATCGGCGCCCACCTGGACGCCGCCCCCGGCGACGTCCTCGACCCGCCCCGCGCCTCCCACGCCTCCACCGGCTACGTCCACGTCGAGGGCGCCACCGCCGACGAGGTCGAACAGCGCATGCACGCCGTCCTCGACCACTTCGAGCTGAAGGTGGACCACCCGTGAACGCCGTGAGCACCCCCACCGCCCCGGCCGTCATGAGCACTTCAGCCGCCGTGAACACCCCCGCCGTCACGAGCCCCGCGAACACCCCGGCCGCCACAAGGACTTCGGCCACCGCGGACACCGGCCCCGGTACCGGGCGGCCGCCGCTGTTCGCCCCGTACACCTCGCTCGGCGACTACACGCGGGCCGTGGCCGGCGGCCGGGGCCCCCTGCCGGTGTTCACCGGCCCCCGCACGGACCTGCTGGACGGCATCGCCCTGGCCGAAGAGGTCTACAGCGGCCTGCGCACCCCCGAACCCTGCGACACCGGCGTCGTGGCCGGCGGCCCGCTGCCCGCCGCGCTGAACGCGCTGATCCGCCCGCTGGCCCGCCACTGGGTGGACGACCCCCACGACCTGCCGGACACCGGATCCGTGCTGCTGGTCGGCACATACGCCCACCTGCGCGCCGACGCCGTGCAGCACACCCTCGACGCCGCCCACGCCACCGGGCGCCCCCTGTCCCTGCTGACCGGCCGCGACGTGCACAGCCTCAGCTGGATGGCGGCCAAGCAGTACGCCCGCGTCACCGCGAACGCCCCGGTGGGTGTCCTGTCCGAACTCGACACCGCCGCCCCCGCACCGCAGGCCGACGTATGGCTCGGCGCCGGCGACGTCCACCGCCTCGACGTCCAGCAGATCGCGCTGGGCCGGGTGTGGCGGCGGGTCCTCTTCCACGGCAACGGCAAGGACGACCAGCTCAACCTCGGCCAGTTCACCCTGTGCGGAGCGAGCCCCGCCGCGGCCGCACCCGCAGGGCCCGGTCCCCGCTGCGCCTACGGCCTGGGCTGCACCAAACCGCAGGACAAACTCATCCCCGCCCGCGGCATCCGGGCCGCCGAACTGGTACTGGCCAACTGCTTCAGCGGCGCCCTCGCCGGCCACGCGATGTACGACCCGAAATACCTCATCCTCCTCAACGCGCTCGACGGGCCCGCGCAGACCGTCGTCGCCACCCTCACCGCCTGCGACGGACAGCGCCCCGAGAACCTGGCCTGGCTCACCGCCACCACGGCCGCCGGCAGCGCGGCCCTCGCCATGAACCGGCAACTGCGCGACATCAACCCCTACCCCGCGTTCGTCCAGGCCGGCCTGCAGTCCTCCGGCCTCGAACCGTCCCACCCCCACCCCCACTCCCCCGCCGGCACCGACGCCTTCGGACCCTCCGATTCCCCCAGCCCCCTCAACTCCACCGGCTCCACCGGCTCTTCCGGGTTCGCGGAACCCTCCGGCCCGGACCCGGCGGTCTCGGCGGACACGGCGGGCGGCGCCCGGGACGGGGCCGTGGACACGCACGCGGACACGCACGCGGACACGCACGCGGACGGGACCGGGAGCGGGGAGGAAGGCCCGGCTGCCCCGTACCCGCCGCTGCACCGGCTCGGCGCCCGCCTGTCGGGCCTGCTCGACAGCGGGCTGCTGGGCCCCGACTACCCCCTGCGCCCCCGGCTGCGGGCGCTGGCGGACACCGTGCTGCGCGACGCGGTGCGCACCGTGGCCCGGTCCGCACCGGACGCCGGCCCGGCACTGGCCGCGATCGCCGCCGAGACCAAGTCCCTCGACCTCGCACTGGCCCACCGCTTCGCCAAGCACCACGACGACCCCGCCCTCGCCTTCCCCACCTACTTCGGCGAGCGCAGCACCGCCGCAGCGCCCGTCGCGCTCGACACCCCGTGCGCCTGCGGCCGGCCGCTGCGCTCCTACCGCCGCCACGGCCGGGTACCGGCGATCGCCGACACCGTCCAGACGGTGTGCGCGCGCTGCGGCGACGTCGCCAACGCCCACACCGGCGCCGTCGAACTGCACGTGAAGGCACCCGCCGAGGCCGCCGCGGGCGGCACCCTGCACGTGGTGGTGGAGGCGGTGGCACCCCGCGACGGCACCCTCAATCTGGGCATCGTGCTGCCGCTCTACCTCGACGCCCGGGTGGGCCCCGTGCTGCGCCGCGTCGAGGCGGTCGCCGGACAGCGCGCCCACGCCGAGTTCACCCTCGACCTGGCCCCCCGAGCCGCCCCGCAGGCCTACTACTTCTGCCCCTTCGCCGTACAGGACCTGGGCATGAGCGTCTCCCGGGTGCACTTCACCGTCCTGCCCCGTCCGTAGGGAGCCCGCCATGAACCCCGCCACCGCCGCGCCCGGGCACGCCCCGCGTCTGCGCGGTCCGCTCGGCCACCGCTCGTTCCGCCGGCTGGCCGCCGGACGGGCGCTGGTGTACTGCGCCAACGCGATGGCCCCCGTGGTCCTGGCCTTCGCCGTCCTCGACGCCTCCGGCTCGACCACCGCCCTGGGCCTGGTCGTCGGGGCACGCTCGGTGGCCAACGTGGCGCTGCTGCTGGCCGGCGGGGTCGTCGCCGACCGGATACGGCGCACCCTGGTCGTACGGGGTTCCGCGCTGGCCGCGTGCGGAGCGCAGACGGCGATCGCGCTGAGCGTCCTGCTGGGTCTCACCTCGCTTCCCCTGCTGACCGCGCTCAGCGTCCTCAACGGCGCGCTGGCCGCACTGTCGCTGCCCGCCTCCGCCGCCCTGACCCCGCAGACGGTGCCGGCCGGCCTGATCCGCCCGGCCGGTGCGCTGATGCGGATGGGCACCAACCTCGGCATGATCGCCGGTGTGTCGCTGGGCGGCGCGGTCGCGGCCGGATGCGGGGCCGGCTGGGGACTGGCCTGCAGCGCGGCGGCGTTCGGCGCGGCGGCCTGGTGCTTCCTGGGAGTGCGCACCGCGCCCGCCGACACGCCCGGCCCCCCGCCCGGCCGCACGCATCCGCTGCGGGAACTGCGGGCGGGCTGGCGGGAGTTCACCGCGCGCCGCTGGGTGTGGATCGTGGTGGGGCAGTTCATGGTGGTCAACGCCGTCGTCGCGGGCGGCATCCAGGTGCTGGGACCGGCCGTCGCCGATGCCACGTTCGGGCGCGGTGTGTGGGGCGCGGTGCTGGCCGCGCAGATGGCCGGGGCGCTGCTGGGCGGTGTCCTCGCCGCCCGCTCCCAGGCCCGGCGGATCCTGCTGGTGGGCGTGGCGGCGGTGGCGGTGGAGGCGCTGCCGCTGGTGGTGCTGGCCCAGGGCGGCGGGGCGCTGCTGCTGGGCGCGGCGATGTTCGCCAACGGCATCGCGCTGGAACAGTTCGGAGTGGCCTGGGACGTGTCGCTGCAGGAGAACGTTCCCGCCGACCGGCTGGCGCGCGTGTACTCCTACGACGCGCTGGGCTCGTTCGTGGCCCTGCCGGTGGGCGAGATGGCCGCGGGTCCGATCGCCGCGCACACCGGGACGAGCGGCGCGCTGCTGGGCGGGGCCGCGCTGGTGGTGTGCGCGACCGCGGCGGCGCTGTGCAGCGCCCAGGTGCGCTCGCTGACCGCCGCCCCGGTTGTGGCGCACTCCGCCGGGCCCGACCAGTCCCCCCAGTCCGCCCAGTCCGCCCAACCCGCCCGGTCCGCCTAGCCCGTTGGCCTCCTGGCCCGTTGGGCCGCCGGGCCCGTTGGTCCGCCTGGCCCGCGCGGGCCGCCGCACGGCCCGTGTCCGGACGTCGCGGGTGTGCGGTGCGGGAAGTCGTGGCCGCCGGTGTGCCGGCGGGCCGGGTGCGGGAAGGTGTGGGCCGTGCGGCGGTGCCCGACGCGGGCCCGGGAACGCGGCCGAACATGCGAAACGTGCGGGACGTGCGGGACGTGCGGGACGGGCCGAACATGCGGGACGTGCGGGTCGGCCCGTGCGGGCGGCGCGCGCCGGACGCGGGGGCGGTGCGCCGTGCCGCCGCACGCCCTGGGCGCGGGACGTGTGTGTTTCCTCCCCGGCCCGGTGGCCGGGCCTTCCACGCGAGGAGCGGTCGATGACGCGCTGGCTGGTCACCGGGAGCGGCGGGGCGCTGGGCCGCGAGGTGCGGGCGCGGCTGGCCGGCGGACAGGTCACCGCGCTCGACCGGGCCGGCCTCGACATCACCGACCCGCGGGCCGTGCGGGCCGCGGTCGCCGGCCACGACGTGGTGGTCAACTGCGCCGCCTGGACGGACGTCGACGGCGCCGAGAGGGCCGAGGCCGCCGCGACCGCCGTCAACGGGACGGGCGTACGTCACCTGGCCCTCGCCTGCCGCCGCACCGGCGCCCGGCTGCTGCACGTCTCCAGCGACTATGTGCTGCCCGGAGACGGCACCGAGCCCTACCCCGAGTCGGCCCCGACCGGCCCGGTCAACGCCTACGGCCGCGGCAAACTGGCGGGCGAACGGGCGGTCACCGAACTCCTGCCCGACACCGGCTACATCGTGCGCACCGCCTGGCTGTACGGCGAACACGGGCAGAACTTCGTCGCCACCGTCCTCGGTCTCGCCGCCCGCAGGGACACCGTCGACGTCGTCGACGACCAGCACGGACAGCCCACCTGGTCCTACGACCTGGCCGGGCTGCTGGTCGCGCTCGGCCGGGCCGGCGGCGCCCCGCCGGGCGTCTACCACGCCACCGCCGCCGGCCGCACCACCTGGTACGGCCTGGCCCGGGCCGCGTACGAACTCAGTGGGCTGGATCCCGACCGGGTGCGCCCGACCACCTCGGCGGCCTTCGCCCGCCCGGCGCGCCGGCCCGCGTTCAGCGTCCTGGGCCACGCCCGCTGGGCCACGGCGGGGCTGCCCGCTCTCCCCCACTGGCGCACGTCGCTCGCCGAGGCACTGCGCCGGCCCGCCTTCACCGCCCTCACCACCTGCGACGTCCCCTCCTGAGCCGGGCCGGCCGGGGGCGCGGCGCAAGGCCCGGCGAACCAGGGCGCGGCGAACGAGGGCGCGGCGGACGGGTGTTCAGTCCTGGCGGGCGGCGGTCCAGGCGGCGAGCTGTTCGGGGGTGACGTCCGGGTCGGCGACCAGGGTGGCCAGTTCGTCGTCCGCGGGGTGGCGGGTGGCCAGTGCCGGGCAGCGCCGGCAGGCGTCGACCCCGGCCTGTGCCCACCACTGGCAGCCGGCCCGCAGATGGCAGCGCGGCACGGTGCCGCCCGCCGGCACCGGGTAGGCCGCCACCATCCGCTCCACCAGGGTGCAGTCACCGCCCCGGCGGTTGGCGCAGTCGGCGACGCAGTGCGAGGCGAACCGCAGGATCCGGCGCGGTTCGATGTCCGCGGGGATCTGGTCGAGCACCGCGGCGGCCGGGACCGCCTCGGCGAGGTACGTCACCTGTCCGTCGAGGCCGGAGCGCACGCCCAGGACCAGCGACTCCGGCGCGTGCGCCGCACCGCTGGGGCACCAGCTCGCAGGGGTGCCGGCCCCGGCGCCGGCCGGGCGCGCTGGCTCCCGGCCGGCGGCGGCCGCGTCCGGGCGCGCGGGGTCGCGCGTCAGCACGGCAGTACGGAGGAGACGTCGACGCTCATGCCCCGGGCCGCCGGGGACAACGGCACGCTCACGGCGGCCTGTTCCCGGGCCACGGCCCCGGCGATGCTGCGGGCCAGCTGCGCCCGTGAGGTGATGCGCTCCGGCCCGGCCGGTGTCTGCGCGGGTGCCGCGCCGGCGGCGGCCAGGACGAGTCCGGTGGCCGCGACGGCCGCCGCGACGCCCGTGACACTGCGGGGGTGCTTCATACCGCCTCCTCCGTGTCCCGGGGCGACGGCGGGGTGACGGGTCCGGGCGTGACCTGGGCGCTCGCCGCGCCCGCGGCGGCCAGGACCAGTCCGGTGACCGCGGCGACGGCCGCGACCGTACGGGAGTGCCTCATGCGGATGCCTCTCGTTGTGCGGGGACGAACCTCGACGCCCCAGCGTGGCCCGGAACTTCACAGAGGCCCTCGAGGCCCGCTGGAGGCCGGCTCGAACGATCTTGGGAAACGGGCGAAGGGTTCACGCCGGAGTGCTTCAATGGCCCCCGTGAAGGCCTGAATTGACCAGCAATGACCAGCAGGGAGCGGGCACGGGGATGCGGAAGTCGTATTACGCGGCACACGTCTACATGATCCTGGGAGTGATCTCCGGGCTGTATTACCGGGAGTTCACCAAAGCCAAAGATTTCGACGGTGAAACCCAGCTGGCGCTCATGCACACCCACCTGCTCGCGCTGGGCATGATGGGCTTCCTCATCGTCCTCGCCCTGGACAAGCAGTTCGCGCTGTCCGGGACGAAACTGTTCACGTACTTCTTCTGGTTCTACAACGCGGGCATCGCGATCACCGTCGCCATGATGTTCGTGCACGGCACCGAGACCGTGCTCGGCGACCATGTGCCCGAGGCGGTACCGCTCACCGCGGGTCTGGGGCACACCCTGCTCACGGTCGGGCTCATCCTGCTGTTCGTGCTGATCGGCAAGCGCCTGAACGAGCCCGCCGGGACCGGACCCGCCGAGCCGGAGCAGCAGGCCGAGACGGCCAGGACCCCGGTCTGAACCACCGGGCCCCCACCGCACCGCCTGCGGACCGGCCGGCATGCCCCCGGGCCACCGGCCCTGGAGCCACCACGCCCTGGAGCCACCACGCCTTGGAGCACCGAGCCTTGGAGCCACGGGGTGTCCGAGGCCGCGCGCGTGCGGCCCCGTGGGCCGGTTCGCCGTCGATTCGTCAGGCGGGCTGGGCCGCGGGGCCGAGCAGGACCTCGGTCAGCGCGGCCAGCCGCCGGCCGGTGAGGCCGGGACGCAGACGGCGGCCCCCGGTGAGGACGGCCAGGCCGTGCCAGGCGCTCCACAGGACCTCGGCCAGCAGTGCGCCGTCGCGGCCGGCCGCGAGGGGCGCGACGGCGAGGCCGATCTCGGCGAGGACGTCCGCGAGCGGCGCCGGCGTCTCCCCGGACGTGCCCCGCGGAGTGTCGTCGGGGGCGTCGTCGGGGGCGTCGTCGCCTCCCGGGTCGAGGGTGAGCATGGCCTGGTAGAGGACCGGCCCGCGTTCGGCGAAGTCGACGTAGGCGCGGGCCACCGCGTCCAGTGCGCCGCGCGGCTCCGCCTTGCCCAGGCGGGCGGCGCGCAGGGCGGCGGCGAGTTCGGCGAAGCCCTCCAGGGCGACCGCGTGGACGATGGCGTCCTTGTTCTTGAAGTGCTGGTACAGCACGGGCTGGCTGTATTCGATACGGTCCGCGAGACGCCGCGTGGTGACGTGGTCCCAGCCTTCGGCCTCGGCCATCTCGCGGGCCGTGGTGAGGATCAGGCGGTGGCGCTGGGCCTGCTCGCGCAGGCGTCGTTCTCGGAGCGTCATGGACCGACTTTAGCACTTTCAGCGATAATCGAGCTGTCAGTGATAGGCTTTCTGCCTTTGAAATTCGGGGGGTTGCCGTCCTGTCGTGCGGCGGGGCGGGTGCCGTCGTGCGGCCGCGTTCGAGCGGCCTTCGAGGCGCGGGCGCCAGCATCGGGGCACGACTGCCCACAGAGAGGGCCCGCCCATGCTGACGCCGACTCCCCTGGAGGAGCTGCTCGACCTGGCCGCGGACGTCATCGGCTGCGACCGGCGCGTCCTGCCGGCCGCGGCGGCGGGGTCCCCCTTCATCACGCTGGGCGGCGGCCTCGGGCAGGCCGTACGGCTCCAGGCGCGCGCCGAGCAGCAGTTGGGCCTGGCCGTGGACCTGGCGCAGCTGCTGGGGCCCGCCCCCCTCGCGGACGTACTGGCCCGGGCGCGTCCGGCGCCGGTGCGGGCGCCGGGGCCGGCCGCGGGCGGCGGGGGCGTACGGGCGCTGCTGCCGGGGCAGTCGGCGGCGCTCGCCGCCGAGCGGGTCGCCGGTGCCGGTGCGGTGGCCCGGATCGTCAGCGCCGAGCTGTCCGGCCCGCTGGACGCGGGCGCGCTGCGCCGTGCGCTGGCCGCGCTGGGTGCGCGGCACGAGGGCCTGCGGACCGCTTTCGCCACCACCCCGCGCGGCCCTGTGCGGCGGGTGCTCGCCGTCTGTCCCCCGCCGCTGGTCATGCTGGAGCCGCTGGCCGCGGGTCCGGGCGAGGACCTGGTGGCGGCGGCGCACGCGCGGCTGGCGGTGCGGGCGGGGCGGCTGGTGGGCCGGCCCGGCCTGCCGCCGCTGGTCTTCGCGCTGACGCCGCTGGCGGCCGGTGCGCAGCTGCTGTCGTTCGTCCACCACGACGCCGTGGCGGACAGCCGGTCGGCCGCCCTGCTGTGGCAGGAACTGCTCGCCGACTACGACCGCGCCGTCCGCCGCCGCCCGCTGGACCACACGCCCCGCCCCGGCCCGGACGCGCCGCACCGCACCCGGCCGGCCGCCCGGCCCGGCCCGGCCCGGGTGCTGCCGGCCGAACGCGCCGAGCAACTGCGCTCCCTGGCAGGCGGCCTGGACCTGGCGCCCGCGGCGCGGCCGGCGGCCGCCTTCGACTACCGCGGCGAGCAGCTGCTGTTCGGCCTCGGCACGCGGCTGCGGGACGCGGCCGACGCGACGGCCCGGCGGGCCGGTGTGCCGCACGGCACGGTGCTGCTGGCGGCCTGGGCACTGGCGGTGGGCCGGCGCGCGGGCCGCGAACGGCTGCTGGTGGGCACCGAGATGCCGCGCCGGCCCACCGCGGAGCTGCTGCGCACCGTCGTGCCCTGCTCCGCGACGGTGCCGGTGGCCTGCGAACTGGCGGGCGGCGTCGACTACTTCCTGCGCGGCATCGCCTGCGCGTTCAGCGAGGCCCTCCAGTACGCGGATGTCGACGACGCCGATACGGCGCGCGCCGCGGGGGTGCCCGTAGACCGCTTCCGCGCCGCCCTGACGCAGGTGACGTTCGCGGCCCGCGACGAGCTGCTGCCCGAGAGCATGCGGGCGGGCGGGCTGAGCGCGCGCTTCCATCACGGGCACCCGGGCGCCGTCACCGCGGACGCCGCCCTGACGGTGCTGCGCTGGCGCGAACACCCCCTGCTGAGCCTGGAGTTCGCCTCCGCACAGCTCACCCGTGCGCAGGCCGCACAGCTCGCCCGCGCGCTGCGCGCCGCCCTGACGGCACTGGTGACCTCACCCCCGCACACACCGGTCGAGGACCTGCCGGACACCCCGGCCGCGCGCGACGAGACGCCCGCCGGCCGCCCTCTCGCCCTCCCCCTGCCCTGACCCGCCCACCTCTTCCGCACTCCCCCACTCCGGCTCGCGGGCCCCGAACTCCGGCTTGCGGACTGCGGGTTGCGGACTGCGGGTTGCGGACTGCGGTTTGCGGACTGCCGGGCGGGCGCCTTCACCGCACGGCGGGAGGTCGTGGCGTGCGGCCGGGCAGGAGACGCGGGGGACGCAGGCGCGCACCGGCGTCGTACGGCAGGGAGGCGAGGGTGCCCCACGGCGGACGGGGGCATCCGGTGCGCGCGTACCGGGGGAGTGCACGCGCGCACCGGAGCCGGGGACCGGGCGGCCGGCGGATCGGCACCCGGAGGCGAACAGACCGAACAGGCCGGGCGGGTCGGGCCGGTCAGGCGGTGAACTGCGGGAGGCGGGCCGCGGTTTCGGCGGGGTCGGGCATCGCGGCGATCTCGGCGGCGACCTTGCGGGCCGCGTCCCGGTAGCTCTCGTCGCCCAGGATGCGGCGGGCCTGTTCGGTGACCGCGTCGGCCGACAGGTCACCGGCGAGGATCACCTCGCCGGCGCCCGCGTCGCGCACGGCGGTGCCGTTGGCGGGGCCGTCGGCGCCCTGCGGCAGGATCAGCTGGGGCAGGGCGGCCGCCAGTGCGGCCAGGGTGGTGCCCGCGCCGCCGTGCTGCACCACCAGCGCCGCCCGCTTCAGTGCCTCGGGCTGGGCCACCCACTCCACCGCCACCACGCGCTCGGGCAGTTCACCCAGGTCGGCGACGGCCACCACGGGTCCGGTCGCCACCAGGACCGGCACCTGGAGCGGCAGCAGCCCGTCGATGACCGTGCGCAGCACGTCCACCGAGCCCAGTGCGGTGCCCAGGGTCAGGTAGACGAACGGGCCGTCCGCGTCGCGGATGCCCGCGGGCAGTTCACCCGGCTCGCCGTAGGCGACGGGGCGCTGTTCGATGCGGGGCAGCGGGGCGGCCAGGAAGCCGGCGTCCTGCAGCGACGGCGGGCAGATGTCGATGTACGTGGCGGCGAGCGCCAGCAGCCGGCCGTAGGGCACGCTCACCCCGAGGTCGGCCGCGGTGGCCAGCAACTCCTCCTGGATCCGGGCCTCTTCGGGGCCCATCGCCATCACCCCGACGCCGTGCGCGACGGCGGGCACACCCGCCAGCCGTGCGGCGAAGGCGGCGCCCGGGTTCATCGCCTCGTAGACGACGAGGTCGGGGCGCCGGTCGGCGAGGACGGGCGCGAGGTCGGCGGCCACCCAGCGGGGCAGCACCGAACCGAACACCTTCACATGCAGGTCCGCCAGCACCTCCGGCGGCACGTCCTGGGCGCCCAGGTCGGCGCCGTCGTGCTCGAGGGAGGCACTACCGCGCACTGCTTCCATGAACGCCTCGGGGACCGAGCGGCCCGCCGCCACCGGCTCCAGGCCGGCGGCCCGCAGGGCCGGGTGGAGCTGCTCGCCGGTGGCGAACACCACCTCGTGGCCCGCGGCGCGCGCGGCCTTCGCCAAGGGAAGCAGGGGATAGACGTGCCCGAAGTTGCCCGCGCTGGCAAAGAGGATTCTCATACCGCCTCAGCGTAGGGACGCCTCACCCCTTTGTCTAGCAGTGACAATAAATCTAGCATTGAAAGAAACCGGGAAGGGGCGGCGGGAGGGGCGGCTGCTCCGAGCGGGCCGTCCCACGTGGGCGGCCCTCTCCGCCCCTCCCCCGGGCCGGGTGCCGGGGGATGCCTCGAGCGGGCGTGCGGGGCGTTTCGAGGCGCCCTCCAGCAACGGCCGATCGCCCTGCCGGATGGTCGTGGGCGGCGGCCTGGCCCTGGGCGCGCGGGACACGGCGAAGGAGTCATGTTTTATGACCATCACCCAAGCGGTGCCCCCGGGCGCCCTCACCGGCCTCGGGCGGCGCTTCACGCTGTCGGCCCAGACCCTGGACAGCCCGGTGACACCCAATCCGGTCTTCCGTGAGTGGTTCGCCGAGCAGCGCCGCACCAACCGCTACGAGGTGCGGCGCATCCCCTTCCGCGAGCTGGTCGGCTGGCGCTTCCAGGGCGCCACCGGGAACCTGGTGCACGACAGCGGCCGGTTCTTCTCCGTCGAGGGCCTGCACGTGCGCACCGAGTGGAACGGGCACGCCGCGTCCTGGTCGCAGCCGATCATCAACCAGCCGGAGATCGGCATCCTGGGCATCGTCGTCAAGGAGTTCGACGGCGTCCTGCACTGCCTGATGCAGGCCAAGATGGAACCCGGCAACATCGAGACCGTCCAGCTGTCCCCCACTGTGCAGGCCACCCGCAGCAACTACACCGGGGTGCACCGGGGCGCCCCCGTGAACCACATCGAGTACTTCGCGCCGCCGCGGACCGCCTCACGGGTGCTGTTCGACTCCCTCCAGTCCGAACAGGGCTCCTGGTTCCTGCGCAAGCGCAACCGGAACATGGTGGTGGAGGCGCTCGGCCACGTCCCCGAGCACGAGGACTTCGTGTGGCTGACGCTCGGCCAGATCCACCAGCTGCTGCACGAGTCGAACGTGGTCAACATGGACGCCCGTACCGTGCTGTCGCTGATCCCGTCCTTCGCCGACGAGGGACCCCCGCTGCACTCCATGGAGCACCTCCTCAACCGGCTCACCGAGATCAAGGCGCACCGGGAGCTGGTGCAGACCAGCATGCCGCTGTCGGCCGTACGGCACTGGCGGCGCACCGAGGACGGGATCTCCCACGACAGCGGCCACCACTTCACCGTCATCGCCGCGTCCGTGGCCGCCGCCAACCGCGAGGTCACCCGCTGGACCCAGCCGCTGCTCGCGCCGGCCGAACAGGGCCTGTCCGCGTTCCTGGTGCGCCGCATCGGCGGCGTGCCGCACCTGCTGGCGCACGCCCGCTCCGAGGCGGGCGTGCTGGACGTGGCGGAGCTCGGCCCCACCGTGCAGTGCCAGCCGGGCCGCGCGCTGACGCTGCCCGCACCGCGCCGGCCGCGGTTCCTGGACCTGGTCCTGCGGGCCGAGGCCGGCTCACTGCTGTACGACACCGTGCAGTCCGAGGAGGGCGGGCGCTTCCACCACGCGGGCAACCGCTACGTCCTGATGGAGGTGGGCGGCGACTTCCCCGTCGACGTGCCCGAGGACTTCCTGTGGGTGACGGTGGACCAGATGTCCGCGCTGCTGCGGCACAGCAACTACCTGAACATCGAGGCCCGTACGCTGCTGACCGGGCTGCGCGCGGCCTGGGCGCGCGGCGGGGCGTACGCCCGGTGAGCGCGCCGGGAGGACCCGTGCTGCGCGTCGGCGTGCTGGGCTGCGCGGACATCGCCGGACGGCGCATGCTGCCCTCGATGGCCCGCCAGCCGCTCATCCGGGTGAGCGCCGTGGCCAGCCGCAGCCTCGCCAGGGCGCGGACGTTCACCGACCGGTTCGGCGGCACGCCGGTGGCCGGCTACGCGCGGCTGCTGGAGCGCGAGGACGTGGACGCGGTGTACGTGCCGCTGCCGCCCGAGCTGCACACGGAGTGGACGCTGCGGGCGCTGGCGGCCGGCAAGCACGTGCTGTGCGAGAAGCCGTTCGCGCTGCGGCAGGCCGACGCGGACAAGGCGGTCGCTCTCGCCCGCGAGCGCGGCCTGCTGCTGATGGAGAGTTTCATGTTCCTGCACCACTCCCAGCACGCCCGCGTCCGCCGGCTCCTCGACGACGGGCTGATCGGCGAACTGCAGCTGTTCGGCTCCGAGTTCGGCATCCCGCTGCGCCGCGACGGCGACGGCGCCCTGCGGCGCGCCAGCACCCTGCCCGAGGTCGCCGCCTACCCGCTGCGCGCCGCGCAGCTCTTCCTCGGCCCCGGCCTGCGGGTGGCCGGCGCCCATGTGCGCCCGGCCGGCCCGCACGGGCCCGCTCCCGCGGGCGGCGCGCTGCTGACGGCCCCGTCCGGGGCGGCGGCCCAGCTCGCCTACGGTGTCGAGCACGCCTACCGCAGCGGTTACGACCTGTGGGGCAGCCAGGGGCGGCTGCGGCTGGACCGCGCCTTCAGCACCCCCGACGAGCACGTCCCGGTGCTGCACGTCGAACGCGGCGGCGCCGTCGAGGAGATCCGCCTCGCGCCGGACGCCCACTTCACCAACATCGCGGGCGTCTTCGCCCGCGCCGTCCTCGACGGCGAGGACTTCACCCCGCACACCGAGGCCGTCCTGGCCCACGCCCGGCTCGTGGACGAGGTGGAACAGGCCGCCGCCACCCGGCCGCCCGCCCCCTGACCGACCCCTCCCCCGCCCCCCCGGCCGGCCGCCACCTGACCGGCGGCCGTCGCCGCGACGGAAGCCGGGGGCGGGATGGGGTCGGGGGTATGCGGGCGGCCCGGCGCGCACCGCGTGCACGCCGGGCCGCCCGCCACCCGCCGGGGGCGCGGTTACGCGTCCTGGCCGACGTGGATGTCGACGCCGAGCTGACGGAAGAGGCCGGCCATGTCCAGCTGGTCCCAGTGCTCGGCCAGCAGGCCGTCCTCGACCCGCCAGAAGTCGATCGACTGGAAGCTGAGCGGACGCCCGGTGGCCTCGACCCCGAAGAAGGTGCCCCGGTGGGTGCCGGAGTACTCGAAGCGGCCGGCGATCCGGTCCCCCTCCACGACCACATCGTGGGTGACGACCTTGACGTCGGGGAACGCGGCGAAGATCTGCTCCCAGAACGCCGTGTTGGCCTCGATGCCGTCCTCGACGACCGGGTTGTGGTCGATGTGCCCGGGCGCGGTGTGCGCGCTCATGGTGCTCACGTCATGACTGTTGATCATGTCGACGAAGCGCTGGACGAGTTCACGGTGGTTGTCTGCCATGTCTGTGTGCCTCTCTGGGCTCGCGTCACTGGACGGGCGGGCGAAGGGGCCCCGCGGGTCCCCCCGCGAAGCTCGCCACCGGCCGCCGCCCACCGAGGATCCCCACCGCCTCTGGAGCCGCTCTGGAGGGCGCCTGTGGGCGCGGCCCATCCCCGATCCCGGCTCAAGTGCCCGCTCCTAGCGTCGAAGCCATGAAGGCTCTCGTACTCTCCGGCGGGGCCGGAACCCGCCTGCGCCCCCTCACCCACACATCCGCCAAGCAGCTGGTGCCCGTGGCCAACAAGCCGGTTCTCTTCTACGGCCTGGAAGCGATCGCGGACGCGGGCATCACCGAGGTCGGCATCATCGTCGGGGACACCGCCGACGAGATCATGCAAGCCGTCGGCGACGGCTCCAAGTTCGGCCTCGCCGTCACCTACATCCCCCAGTCCGCTCCCCTGGGACTGGCCCACGCCGTCCTCATCGCCCGCGAGTTCCTCGCCGACGACGACTTCGTCATGTACCTCGGCGACAACTTCATCGTGGGCGGCATCTCCGACCTGGTCGACGCCTTCCGCGCGCAGCGGCCCGCCGCCCAGATCCTGCTCACCCAGGTCTCCGACCCGCAGCAGTTCGGGGTCGCCGAATTCGGCCCCGGCGGACGGATCGTGGGCCTGGAGGAGAAACCGGAGCACCCCAAGAGCGACCTCGCGCTGGTCGGCGTCTACCTGTTCACCGACGCCGTGCACGAGGCCGTCCGCGCCATCAAGCCGTCCTGGCGCGGCGAACTGGAGATCACCCACGCCCTGCAGTGGCTGATCGACCAGGACCGCGACGTCCGCTCCACCACGATCTCCGGGTACTGGAAGGACACCGGCAACGTCGGCGACATGCTCGAGGTCAACCGGTCCGTCCTGGAACACGCCGAACCCCGCATCGAGGGCGACGTCGACGACACCAGCGAGATCATCGGCCGGGTGCGGATCGACGAGGGCGCCCGCGTCACCGGCTCACGCATCGTGGGCCCGGCCGTCATCGGCGCCGGCAGCGTGATCACCGGCTCCTACGTCGGCCCGTTCACCTCCATCGCCGCCGACTGCCGCATCACCGACAGCGAGATCGAGTTCTCCATCGTCCTGGACGGCTCCTCGGTGCACGGCGCCCGCCGTGTGGAGGCCTCCATCATCGGACGCAACGTGGAGGTGACCCCCGCCCCGCGGATCCCCGCCGCCCACCGGCTCATCCTCGGCGACCACAGCAAGGTGCAGATATCCTCATGACCACCACACGCATCCTCGTCACCGGCGGCGCGGGGTTCATCGGCTCGCACTACGTGCGCACCCTGCTCGGCCCGGCCGGCCCCGGCGACGTCCACGTCACCGTCCTCGACAAGCTCACCTACGCGGGCAACCCCGCCAACCTCGACCCGGTCCGCCACCACCCCGGCTTCCGCTTCGTGCACGGCGACATCTGCGACACCCGCCTGGTGGCCGAACTGGTCGCCGGACACGAGCAGATCGTGCACTTCGCCGCCGAGTCCCACGTCGACCGCTCCATCCTCGGCGCCGCCGAGTTCATCACCACCAACGTGCTGGGCACCCAGACCCTGCTCGACGCGGCGCTGCGCCGGCCCGGCCACCCCGCCCGCTTCCTGCACGTGTCCACCGACGAGGTCTACGGTTCCCTCGCCGAGGGATCCTGGCCGGAGAGCGACCCGCTGCGGCCCAACTCCCCCTACGCCGCCTCCAAGGCCTCCTCCGACCTGGTGGCCCTGTCCTACCACCGCACCCACGGCCTGGACGTACGGGTGACGCGCTGCTCCAACAACTACGGCCACCACCACTTCCCCGAGAAGGTCATCCCGCTGTTCGTCACCAACCTCCTCGACGGACACCGCGTCCCGCTCTACGGGGAGGGACTGAACGTACGGGACTGGCTGCACATCGACGACCATGTGCGGGGCCTGGAACTGGTGCGCACCGGCGGCCGGCCGGGCGAGGTCTACAACATCGGCGGCGGCACCGAGCTGAGCAACAAGGAACTGACCACGCTGCTGCTGGACCTGGCCGGAGCGGGCTGGGACAGCGTCGAGCACGTGCCCGACCGGCTCGGCCACGACCTGCGCTACTCGGTCGACTGCGGCAAGATCTCCCGCGAGCTGGGCTACCGGCCCCGCAAGGACTTCACCCAGGGCCTGGCGGAGACCTTCGCCTGGTACCGCGACAACCGTTCCTGGTGGGAACCGCTCAAGCACAGGGCCGCCCTGTGAGCGGGTGAGCCCCCGGCGGCCCGCACGCTCCCTAACGGTGCCCCGGAGACCTGTACGGGTCTTCGGGGCACCGGTGTGCCGGGCCGCCCGCGGACGACGGCACGGGGCGCGCCGCGGGCGGTGGCGAAAGGGAGGGTCGCGCACCTCGGGGCCGTCTGCTCCGCCGAGCGCGCCGCACCCGGGCGACCGCGACGACGCCGGCGGCCTCGCGAGGAACTCCCGGTGGGCGGTGGGGCGCTCCGCGACGGCACGGGGCGCACCGGGCGCCGCGGCCGGACGGAGGAGGAGGAGGAGGCTTCACCGGAGGACGGAGGGGGCCTCGCCGGAGGGCGGCCGGGACGCCCGGGCGGAGCCGGTACGGCCGGAGCCCCGCGCGGTGGGGACCGGCGGGGTGATGACGGCAACGGCCGGAGTCCGGCGCGGCGCGGCGGGGCCCGGCGGGGTGATGACCGGCGCGGCGGGGGCCGGTGTGGTGATGGCCCGCGCGGTGGCCGGGGCCGGGTGCGGTGTCCGGTGTCCCGGGTGCCCTGCCCAGGCGGTCACCGTGGTGCCGGGCGCGGTGCTGCCGCCGGGCCGCCGGGGGCGTTCAGCGGCCGAGGTGCTGGGGGTGCGGGAGCTGCCAGGAGGGGCCGTAGGAGGTGAGTGCCTCCTCGTAGGTGGGCAGCAGGCCGCGTGCGACGGCCTCGGACAGGCTCGGGGCGGCGGCGTCCTTCTCGGAGCGGATCAGGGAGGTGGTGGTGGGCCAGGGGATGCCGATGGCCGGGTCGAGGGCCTGGATGTCGACCATGGTGCCGGGGACGTACTCCTCGGAGCACAGGTAGTTCATGCAGGTGTCGTCGGTCAGGGCCAGGAAGGCGTGGCCGAGGCCGTCGGCGAGGTAGACGCCGATGCCGGAGCCGGCCTCCTGCAGGGTGGTGTCGAACATGCCGAACGTCGGGGAGCCGACGCGCAGGTCGACCACCACGTCCAGGGCGGCGCCGCGGACGCAGGTCACCAGTTTCGCCTGGCCGGGCGGCAGGGTGGTGCCGTGGATGCCGCGCAGGGTGTTGCGGTGGGAGACCGAGAAGTTGACCTGGCGGACGGTGAACGGCTGGCCGCTGCTTCCGGTCAGCTCACCCAGGCGCCAGGCCTCGAAGAACCGGCCCCGGTTGTCCGGCAGTTGCGACGGCGTGATCCGGAAGGCGTCGCGGACCTTCATCTCCTCAATGGCCATGCTTCCTCGGTTCGGGTCGTCGGGTCGTGGGATCGTCCGGTCGTGGCTGACGAGCCGCCGATGCACCGGTGCGTGGGTGGTGAGGGGTGCGGGGTCCGCGGCCGTCGGCGCCGCGGACCCCGGGTGGGTGTGCGGGTCAGTGCAGCGGGGCGGGGGTGCTCTCCCCCGCCGGTGTGTGCTGCCCGGCCGGGGCGGGCTGCGCGGCCGGGGCGCGGGTGGGCGCGGCGGCGGGGCGGCGGGAGGGGGCGAGCAGCATGGAGAAGGTCGCCAGGGCCACCGCGACGGCGCCGACCCACATGGCGGGGACGAGGCCGTCGACGAAGTTGCGGGGTGAGGCGTAGCCGCCGTTGGCGCTGAAGATGGAGGCGAGCAGGGCGACGCCGAGGGCGGCGCCGACCTCGCGGGTGGCGGCGGTGACGCCGGAGGCGATGCCCTGTTCGTGTTCGGCGACCGAGCCCATGGTGAGGTTCATCAGCGGGGCGTAGAACAGGGCCATGCCGGCGCCGCAGATCATCAGGGAGGGCAGCTGGGCGGCGTAGGAGACGTCCGGTTCGAGGACGAAGGCCCAATAGACCATGCCGGCGGTCATCATGGCGAGGCCGAGGGTGACCACGGGTTTGCCGCCGATGCGGTCGGAGACCATGCCGCCGATGGGGGCGACGACCATCGGCATGGCGGTCCAGGCCAGCAGGCGGACGCCGGCCTGCATGGCGGTGTAGCCCTGGATGTTCTGCAGGAACTGGGTCATCAGGAAGATCGCGCCGAACATGCCGACCGACATCAGGGCGCCGGCCAGGTTGATCGCGGTGAAGGCGCGGTTGCGGAACATGCGCATCGGCACCATCGGGTGTTCGGTGCGGTTCTCCCAGACGACGAACAGGGCCATCACGGCGGTGCCGCCGATCAGTGCGCCCAGGACCTGCGGGGACGTCCAGCCGTCTCCGTGGCCCTTGATGAGGCCGAGGACGATGCCGAACAGGCCGAGGCTGGCCAGGGCGGTGCCGACGGCGTCGAGGCGGGAGTGGGCGATACGGCTCTCGGCGAGCTTGCGGAAGGACAGCGGGGCCAGGGCCAGGCCGATCGGCACGTTCAGCCAGAAGATCCACTGCCAGGACAGGTGCTCGACGATGGCGCCGCCCACCAGCGGGCCGGCGGCGATGGACAGTCCGTTGACGGCGCCCCAGATGCCCAGGGCCGCGCCGCGTTTCTCGGCGGGCACGGCGGCGGTCAGCAGGGTCACCGACAGCGGCATGATGATGGCCGCGCCGATGCCCTGGACGGCGCGGGCGGCGACGAGTTCGTTGATGCCGGGCGCGAGGGCCGCGGCCGCGGAGGCGGCGGTGAACAGCAGCAGGCCCAGGCTGAAGACCTTGCGGCGGCCGAAGCGGTCGCCGAGGGCGGCGCCGAACATCATCAGGACCGCGAAGGACAGGGTGTAGGCGTTGACCGTCCATTCCAGGTCGGTGAGGCTGCCGCCGAGTTTCTCCCGGATGGTGGGCAGCGCCGTGATGATGACGAGGTTGTCCAGTCCCGCCATGAACGAGGCGAGGCTGGTGGTGAGAATGGCCCAGAAGACCACCCTCTTGGTTTCACCGCCCGGGGATGGGGGGTTGACGGTGCTCATCGAGCATCCTTTCTGGAGGCTGGTCAGTGCGAGATGCTCTTCGCCGTGACCTGTCCGGCCTGCGCCGGCGCACCCGTCGCCACCGGGCCGGTCCGGCGCCGACGACGCTACGGACGCGTACTCGACTCCTCCTCGAGCCCCGGTGGGCGCCGGTGCGGGGTGCGGGCACGGCGGCGCCGCGGGGCCCGCGTACCGGTGTCGGCAGGCGGGCGCCGCGGCGTGCGGGCGGCGGTGGGCCCGGTCAGGCGAGCTGGCGCTGGAAGGTGGCGATGTCGAAGTAGAGGGTCTCGTCGACGAGGACGTCGCCGTCGAAGTGGAAGAAGACGGCGACGGGGGCGTCGATGGACTTGCCGCGGTTGGGTATGCCGCGCCAGTCCGCGTGCTGCTTGCCGCGGGCCTGGGCCTCCAGGATCACCGCGGTGGGGGTGTGGTGCACGTGGTGCAGGTCGTGCTCCAGGTCGGGGAAGGCCGCCTTGAGGTCGGCGAAGTAGCCCTTCTTGATGGCTTCTTCGCCGATCAGCGGGCCCTCTTCGAAGGCCTGGATGCGGTAGACGCCGCCGCGCGGGAAGGTGGCCAGCACGCCGTCGATGTCCCAGGCGATCTCGGCGACCGTGTGCTGCAGGACGACCGCCTCGCGCTTCTTGCGCAGTTCGGCGTCGGGCTGCGGGAGATCCGCGCCGGGCAGAGTGAACTCGTGTGCTTCGGTGGCCATGACCATTCCTCCACGCATCGGCCTGTTCGGTTGCCGCCGACGCTAGGGCGGCGCGCTCGCTCGGCCCTCGTTTCCGGCTCGAACCGCCGGGCCCGGGGCGGGTGGTGGGGGTTGTCAGGCGGTGGGCTGCAGGCGGGCGGTGTCCTGGGGCGGGCGGTAGGTGGGGCGGTAGCCGCAGGCCAGGCCGAGCGGGGCGAGCAGCAGGCACAGGCCCATGTCGAGGGGGAAGGGGCGGCCGGTGACGACGCGGTACTCGTCGCGGAAGGCGAGGGCGAGCAGGGGCATCTGCAGGCGGGGGGTGCCGTCGGGGCGCAGCCGGCCTTCGTTGGTCAGTCCCCACAGGGTCTCGAAGACGGTTTCGGTCTGGTAGGCGGGGGTAGTGCGCCAGATGACCCGGGTGGTTTCGGGGCCGGGGTTCCACATGGAGTGGACGGCGCCCGGGGGGATGTGGAAGTCGGCGCCCTGGTCGTACTCGTGGAGGGTGCCGTCGAGCTGGAGGCTCAGGCGGCCGCTTTCCAGGCGCATGTGTTCGGTCTGGCGGGGGTGGTAGTGCTGGGGCGGTTTGATGACGGCGGGCGCGTATTCGACGGCGACCTCGACGTAGGCGCCGTCGGTCTCGGCGGCGGTGGTCAGGAAGGTGAGGGTGTCTTTTCCGAGGCGGAGGGTGTCTCCGGGGCGGGCCATCGGGTGCCTCTTCTCGTCCGGTGAGGGGGGTGGCGGGGTGGGTCAGGCGGTGCGGGTGCCGGCGGGGGTGGTGCGGTGGCGGGGCAGTCCGAAGTAGGCGGTGAGGAGGTTGAGGACGCCGATGCCGGCGGCGATCCAGAAGCCCAGGTGGAGGCCGTCCAGCCAGGCCAGGGCGGGGTCGGTGCGGGCGGTGAGTTCGCTGGTGGTGCGGGTCAGGGCGCTGGTGGCGACGGTGGCGACGCCCAGTGAGGCGCCGACCTGGAAGGCGGCGACCAGGACGCCGGAGGCGATGCCCTGCTGGTGGGGCGGGATGTCGGAGACGCCGTGCACGTTGACGGGGATGCCGCAGCACTGCATGGAGGCGCCCAGGATGAGCAGGGCGGGCAGCAGGTGCCGCAGGTAGTCGCCGTCGGCGGGGGCCTGGGTGAGCAGGAGCAGGCCCAGCAGGGAGCCGGCGGCGCCGGCCAGGTAGACGGGGCGGGGGCCGGCGCGGTGCATGACGCGGGTGGCGGGGGCGGTGACCAGGATGGCGACGATGCCCAGGGGCAGGAACGCGAAGCCGGACTTGAGGGTGGAGTAGCCCAGGGTGCGTTGCAGGTAGTAGCTGCACAGGAAGAGGACGGAGGCCTGGACGCCGCTGGTCAGGACGCGGCCGAGGCCGGCGGTGGCCAGGGAGCGGGTGGCGAACAGGTGCAGCGGCATCAGCGGGTCGGCGGCGCGGCGTTCGATGAGGACGAACGCGGCCAGCAGGACGAGGGCGGCGGCGGCCGGGGCGAGGACGTAGGGCGGTGAACCGGCGCCGTGGTCCTGGATGTTGACGATGGCGTAGACGAGGGCGGCCAGGCCCGCGGTGACGGTGGCGGCGCCGGCCAGGTCGGGGCGGGAGCCGCGGACGGCGGTGTCGGGGCGGCCGCGGGAGAGCAGCAGGACGCCGGCGACGGCGACGGCGCCGAAGGGGAGGTTGATGTAGAAGATCCAGCGCCAGCTGAGGCTGTCGGTGATCAGGCCGCCGGCGATGACGCCGAGGGTGCCGCCGAGGCCGGCCAGGGCGGCCCACACGGCGAGGGCGGTGGTGCGTTCGCGTCCGCGCGGGAAGGTGGTGGTGACCAGGGACATCGCGGCGGGTGAGAGGAAGGCGGCGCCGCAGCCCTGCAGGGCGCGGGCGGCGATGAGCAGGCCGGCGTCGCCGGACAGGCCGCACAGCAGGGAGGCGGCGGTGAACAGCAGCGCGCCGAGCAGGAAGGTGCGTCGCCTGCCCCAGCGGTCGGCGGTGCGGCCGCCGAGCAGCATGAGGCCGCCGAAGCACAGGATGTAGGAGGTCAGTACCCATTCGATGGCGGTGGGGCCGGCGCCGAGGTCGCTCTGGATGGCGGGCAGGGCGAGGTTCACCACGGTGGTGTCCAGGAGCACCATGAACTGGGCGAGGGCGACGAAGACGAGCAGGCGCCAGCGGCGCGGGTCGGCCGCGGCGCCGTCGGCGTCGGGTGTGCGGTTCCTGGTGCGGGCGGCGGCGGGGTGGTCGGTGGTCATGGCTCCCTCTCGGACAGGTCTGCCTCCCGCCCCCTTCCCGGCGCCGCCCTTGGGGCGGGTGGCCGGGAAGGGGGCGGCCCGGTCAGGCGGCGGGTGCCTCGATGTAGCTGAGGGCGTTGTAGATGGTGCGGTCGGGGTCGGTGATGGCGCGCCGGCCGTGCATGACGCGGGTGTTGTCGATGACGGCGGCGTCGCCGTCCTGCCAGTCGAGGTTCTCGGTGAGGCGGGCGGTGACCTCTTCGACCTCGGCGAGCAGGGGTGCGGGCAGTTCGGTGGTGTCGGCGAAGGTGATGGTGGGCTTCTCGTAGTTGAAGGAGGGGCCCAGGATGCTGTTGGCGAAGGAGGGGCGGGGGCCGAAGACGGTGGGGCCGGCCGCGGGGGTGCGGAAGGAGTAGCGCACGCCGCCGTCGTCCTGGGGGGTGATCTCGGTGCCGGGCAGTTGTCCGGCCAGGGCGAGGAGTTCGGCCACCTGGATCTGGTCGGCGGGCTTGGTGCGGCCCAGCAGGTGGTGGGCCATGGCCCGCCACTGCGGTTCGGCGACGTAGCGGCTGTAGACGATGTCCTGGGCGGCGAACGCGGTGCGGGCCTGGTCGCTGAGGGCGTCCCAGACGCGGTAGCCGTCGCAGACGGTGGTCTGGGAGCCGGCGGAGGCGGCCTTCTCGCAGAAGAACCAGGCGAGGTGGGAGCGGAAGGGGCTGTTGCCGTTCTCGGTGTGCAGGCCGACCTCGTCGAAGCCGGCGTCGACCTTCTGGGCGACCTCGGAGTAGAAGTCGCGGGCGGGGTCGAGGGTGGTGGAGGTGGAGGTGTTCTGGACGAGGGCGGTGAAGGCGTCCATGTCGGCGCCGAAGCCGCGCAGCAGCAGGAAGCCGGCCTGGGCGATGAGGTCGCGCAGTTCCTTGGGGTCGATGCCGTCGAGGCCGCCGGGGCCCGCGGGCTGGACCAGCAGGCCGCTGCCGGTGCCGTAGGGCGTGGTCTGCACAGCCGTACTCATGCCTTCTCCTTGGTCTGCTGGGGTGCCGCGGCCGCGGCGGGGGGCTGGTTGAGGACGTGGTGGCGGATGACGTCGCGGCGGGGGCGTCCGGTGACGGTGAAGCAGGTGGCGTAGGCGGGGTCGTCCTCGGACATGAGGTGGACGACGGCGGCGCGTTCGATGCCGGAGAGTTTGTGCCTGCCGAATTCGGTGATGCGGCTGCGGGCGGTGTCGGGGTCGAGGCCGGCGTCGATGACGAACAGGCCGTGCACGTGGTCGAGGCCGTCGGCGATGACGGCGGCCTCGCGGATGAAGCCGAGTTCGCGGTAGCGGGCCTCGACCCATTCGGGGGCGACGTTGCGGCCGCCGGCGGTGATGACGAGGTTCTTCTTGCGTCCGGTGATGCGCAGGTAGCCGTCGTCGTCGATCTCGGCGAGGTCGCCGGTGTGCAGGCGGCCCTGGTCGTCGACGACGACGCTGGAGGGGTCCTCGCGGGTGTAGCCGGCGAACAGGGAGGTGCTGCGGATGAGGAGTTCGCCGTCGTCGGCGAGTTCGGCGTGGACGTGGTCCAGGGGGCGGCCGACGGTGCCGAAGCGGACTTCGCCGGGGAAGTTCCAGGACACCACGGAGGAGTTCTCGCTCAGTCCGTAGCCCTCGTGGACGGTCAGTCCGTGGGCGTGCAGGCGCTGGAGGATCTCGGGCGGGACGGGGGCGCCGCCGCAGGCGATGAAGACGGGGCCGTCGTGTCCGAAGATCCGCCGGTGGCGTTCGGTGACGCTCTCGGCGGGCTGCTGGTCGCACAGGGCGAGGAAGAGGCCGGCGACGGTGGGCGGGACGACCAGGGCGGTGGGGCGGGCCTGGCGCAGCAGGGTGAGCATGCGGGGTGCGGCGTCGGCGGCGGTGCCGACCAGGGCGGTGCCGGGGGGCAGGAAGGACACCGAGCCGCCGGCGAGGAAGGGCATGTAGAGGCCGGCGACCTGTTCGATGAGCAGGCTGAGGGGGACGATGGACAGGTACCGCTCGAAGATCGCCGGGCGGGTGCGGGTGCGCAGCGAGGTGAGCAGGGCGTCCAGGCCGTGCCGGCGGATCTGCACGCCTTTGGGGGCGGAGGTGGTGCCGGAGGTGTGGATGACCTTGACGACGGCGTCGTGGTCGGGGACGGGCGGGTGGGGGGCGGGGGGCCGGGCGAGCAGGGCGGGCAGGTCGAGGGCGGTGGTGGGGCAGCCCGCGGGCAGGACGGGGTCGGGGGTGGTGGCCGTCCAGCGGGCCAGCGCCGCGCTGCCGGCGGTGTCGGTCAGGCACAGGTCGGCCGTCTCCAGGAGGGAGGCGGCCTGTTGGGCGGTGAAGGCGGTGGGTACGGGGATCTCGACGGCGCCGGCGAACAGGGCGGCGAGGTCGGCGGCGACCCATTCGGGGGAGTTCTCGGCGAGCAGTCCCACCCGGGCGGGCCGGCCCAGGGTGCGGGCCAGGTCGGTGAGGTCGGCGGCCAGGGCCAGGGCGGTGCGGATGAGGTCGCGGTAGCCGAAGGCGGTGCCCTCGCCGCCGTCGGCGGCCAGGACGCGGACCATGACGGCGTCGCTGTCGGCCTGCTGGAGCAGTCCGCGGGCCAGGGACAGGGGTGTGGTGTCAGGCGGCACGGGTGAGCACCCCCTGCCGGTCGGGGCGGTTGCTCAGCAGCCGCATGTCGACCGAGGTGAAGCAGTAGCGGCCGATGGCGGCCAGCAGCAGGGTGGACTGTTCGGCGGCCTCGGCGTAGCCGACGACGGGCCGGGTGTCGTAGTAGGTGCCCCAGGCGGCGCGTTCGTCGACGGGCAGGCGTTCGAGGGAGGCGTCGGCGAGGGGGTGGAAGACGCAGCCGAGGCGCTGCATGAGCGCGGCGAGCCGGCCGGTCATGGTCATGACGGCGTAGGGGCGGCCCAGGCAGGCCATGATCAGCGGGATCGCTTTGATGATCTCGGCGCCGGCGGCGGCCCGCACCGAGGCGATGGAGCCGATCTGCAGGACCTGGGAGCGTTTGACGGGGGTGCCGACGGCCTGGGTGATGACGTCTTCGACGGGAGCGTCGAGATAGCGTTCCAGCAGGATGGTCTCTTCCTCGGGGAAGGACAGGCCGGCGCAGGCGAGGACTTCCTCCTGGCCGTCGGCGGTGTCCTCGAAGAAGGCGAGGAAGCCGTCCGGGTCGGGGGTGATGCTGGCCCGGTACTGCTTGGCGAACACCAGCCGGGCCAGGTCCGCGGCGGTCTGCCAGTCCGGGGTGCCGCGCTCGGACAGGGTGATTCTCATGTGCTGCGCTCCCTAACGGGGTGGGGTGGGACGCGGGGCGGACTCATCGCCCGAGCACCGCGGAGCGGTGCGCGGCCGGCCGGGCGCTGAGGGCGAGTTCCGCGGCCCGCAGGGCGCTGTTGATGGAGGTCTCGGCGAGGATGCCGGGGGCGGCGACGCTGTCGCCGGCCAGGAACACCCCGTCCCCGCGGTCGACGGCGGGCCGGTCGCGCCAGCTGAGGCCGGGCAGGTCGAGGGCGCCGGTGCGGCCCCGGGAGACGCCTTCGCGGCGCCACAGGATGCGCTGCTGCCAGCCCGGTGTGGTCAGGTCGAAGAGTTTCTCCAGCCGGGCCAGCGCGTCGGCCTTCGACTCGCCGGGCCTGATCGGCATCTGTCCCTGGAACAGGGCCTGGCCTTCGGGGGCGAGGGAGGGGTCGTGGTCGGAGTACTGGGAGGTGAAGCCGCCCTCGTCCATGTCGAAGGAGACGTTGCCGTCCTTCTTGGAGTGGGTGACGGCCATGTCGAGCAGGGCGGCGGTGCCGCTGGGCCACTGCAGGGAGTCGTCGCCGAGCAGGCTGCGGGCGGAGGCCAGCGAGGTCGCGACGATGACCGGTCCGCCGGTGGGCAGTTCGGTCAGCCGGGAGCCTGTTTCGATGACCACGCCGCGGGCGCGGGCGACGCGTTGCATGCGCTCGATCAACGCGCCCCAGCCGCCCATGAAGTAGCGGCTGGGCAGCGGGAAGCGGGGGGTGCCCACGCGCAGCAGGCGTTCCCACACGAAGGCCGCCGAGAGGCGTCCGGGGTCGCCGTCGAAGAGGATCGGGCCGAGGAAGCCGAGGGCCTCGTCGACGGTCTGCTGGGCGAAGCGTTCGCTCGCCCAGTCCTGGAAGGAGCGGTCGACGGGGACGTCGATGCCGCGGTGCATCCAGGTCATCCTCATGTAGCCGCCGGGCAGCGTCATCCGCAGCCGGCCCTGGTGGCGGAAGCGCATCCGGGTCCACTCGTGGAAGGACAGCCGTACGTAGCGGCCGGCCAGTCCGCGCTGCAGCAGCCAGTGCCAGGCGTCGCCGTTGTCGAAGAAGGTGTGCGGCCCGTCGTTGGTGACGTAGGGGCCGGAGGCGGAGCGGGCGCGGCCGCCCGCGTGGGAGTGGGCCTCGTGGACGGTGACGCGGGCGCCCTGTTCGGCGGCGGAGATCGCCGCGGTCAGGCCGGCCAGTCCGCCGCCGATGATCGTGATGTTCGCCATGGTTGTCGCTCTCACTCGCCTTCGAAGGTCCGCGGCCGGTCTGGTCTCAGCCGTCGAGCGTGGCCATGGCGCCGACGGGATAGCGGTCCCCCACCGTGGAGCCGTGGGGGGCGATCTCGTCGAGCGCCGTGAGGTCGTCCGCACTCAGGACCACGTCGCTCGCGGCGAGGTTCTCCTGGAGGTACGGGACGCGCTTGGTGCCGGGGATGGCGACCACGTCGTCGCCCTGGGCGAGCACCCAGGCCAGGGCGAGCTGCCCGGCGGTGATGCCCTTGGCCGCGGCCAGGTGCTGCAGCCGTTCGACGACGTGCAGGTTCTGGTCGAGGTTGCCCTGCTGGAAGCGGGGCGCGATGCGGCGGAAGTCGTGTTCGGCCAGCCCGTCGAGGCTGCGGATGCGGCCGGTGAGCAGGCCGCGGCCCAGCGGGCTGTAGCCGACGAAGCCGATGCCCAGTTCACGGACGGTGGCGAGGACTCCGTTGACCTCGACGTCGCGGGTGGACAGGGAGTACTCGGTCTGTACGGCGGCCAGGGGGTGCACGGCGTGGGCGCGGCGGATGGTGGCGGCGGACGCCTCGCAGACGCCGAGGTGGCGCACCTTGCCGGCCTCGACCAGTTCGGCCAGGGCGCCGACGGACTCCTCGATGGGCACGGCGGGGTCGACGCGGTGCAGGTAGTACAGGTCGAGGTGGTCGGTGCCCAGCCGGCGCAGGGTGCCCTCGACGGCGGTGCGGATGTAGTCGGGGCGGTTGTTGAGGCGGCCGGTGATGGTGCCGTCCTCGGTGATCTCGTTGCCGACCTTGGAGGAGACGACGACGTCCTCGCGGCGGCCGGCGATGACGCGGGCGACGAACTCCTCGTTGCTGTGCGGGCCGTAGAAGTCGGCGGTGTCGAGGAGGGTGACGCCCAGCTCGAGTGCCCGGTGCGCGGTGCGCAGGGCCTCCTGGTCGTCGGCGGGGCCGTAGGCGAAGGTCATGCCCATGCAGCCGAGTCCCTGTTCGGAGACCGCCGGCCCCTGGCTGCCGAGTGTTCGTTGCCGCATCATCGGTTCCTTCCTGAGCCGTGCGCGCGGTTGTCGTCCCCGGGGGTGGCCGGTGCCGGCACCACCCGGGAATTAGCAGTGACAGTATTGATGCCCCTGCTAGAGAAGTACTGGGGCCGCGCTTCGCCGGCCGGCCCACGCCCCGTTCACCGGCGCCGACTCCGCCGGACGGCAGGCCCGTTCACAGGGGTTCGCTCCCCTGGGCCGGGGCCCGTACGCGGGGGGTGCTCTCCCGGGCCGGGGGCCGGGGGGCCGCTGCGCGGGGCAACTCTCGTGGGCCGGGGCCCCTACGCGGGGGGGTGCTCTCCCGGGCCGGGGGCCCGTACATGGAGCAGCAACTCCCGTACGTTGAGGGCTGGTTCAAGGCTCCGACTCCGGGCCCGTACACCTTGGCCCCGTACACCTTGGGACCGTTCACGGGTCCGGCCCCCCGTACGCCTTCGGCCCGTTCGCCGGCGCCGGCGCGCACGTGGGCCGCGAGCTCGTACGCGGGGTCGACTCCCCCGGGATGCGCAGGCCTGCGTCCGCAGCAACGCCCTTGCGGCGGGGGCCCGTTCACCAGGTTGCCGCGGGGCCGGAAGTCCCTCGTCCGCGGGGGCGCTCCCCTGGGCCGGAGGCCCGTGCACGGGTGTCGACGCCCGCGGGCCGGGGGTGCGCTCGTCGGCGTCGTTCCCGGACCGGAAACCCGTTCACCGACAGCGCCCCCTGGGCCGCAAGCCCGTTCCCGGTGCCGGCTCCGGCACGGACCCAGGCCTGTTCGCGGTGACAACGCCCCCGAGCCGCAGGCCCGTTCACCGGTGCCGGATCCGGCACGGACCGGAGGCCTGTTCGCGGTGACAACGCCCCCGAGCCACGGGCCCGTTCACCGACGCCGGCTCCGGCACGGACCGAGGCCCGTTCGCGGTGCCAACGCCCCCGAGCCGCAGGCCCGTTCACCGGCGTTGGCTCCGGCACGGACCGGAGGCCTGTTCGCGGTGACAACGCCCCCGAGCCACGGGCTCGTTCACCGGTGCCGGCTCCCTGGGTCCGAACCGTCGTCCACCGGTGTCGGCGCCTGTGGGCCCGTGCGCGGGCGTCAACGCCCCCCGGGCCGCAGACCCGTTCGCCGCCGGCCCTCGGCCGGTTCGCGGGGGCCGGCATGCGACCGGTTCGCGGGGGCCGGCCGGCGGCTCGTTCGTGAGGGGCGCCGGTCACCGGGCGCGCCGGGCGGCGGGCGGCGGGCGGTTCGCGGGTCAGCCGGCGGTAGCCAGTTCGCTGGTGACGGAGGCCCAGGTGTGGCCCGTGCCGGCGGTTGCGCTCTCGGCCAGGCGGGTCCACGGGTCGGTGCCGAGGACCTCGGTGGCCTGTTCGCGCAGCCACTGGTCGAAGGGGTCGGCGGAGGTGAGCAGGCGGCGGGCGGCGGCCTGCGGGTCGCGGGCCTCGATCTGGTGGACCAGGACGTCCTGGCCGTCGAGGGGGCGCAGGTCGAAGGACTCCTGGAGGATGCCGGCGCGGCGCCGGGAGGCCTCGTAGGCGTGCAGCCGCGGTCCGGCGAGCTCGGCCTGCAGGCGGCGCCAGCCCTCGGCCGCGCCGCCGGTCAGGGGCAGCAGGGCGCAGGCGCCGGTGACCGCCCGGCGGGCGGCGGCGCGGGCGGCGGTGCGGGCGGCGGGGGCCAGCCGGCGCAGGCCGAGCACGGCCAGCATGTTGGACTCCACGCCGATGCCCCAGCGTTCGGCGATCAGGCCGTTGTCCAGCAGCCGCCACACCACGACGCCGGTGAACTCGATGACCTGTCCGGTGGGGGCGGCGCCCAGGAAGTCGCCCAGGTGGGTGCCGCGCCAGGTGTTGTGGATGACGACGTGGTCGCCGTGGGCGCTCATGTCCTCGATGGTCACGTGCAGGTCGGGGAAGCCCTCGCGCAGGCCGGCGATGGTGTAGCGGACTCCTTCGAGTCCTTCGGGGGCTCCGGGCAGCGGCTGGTGGTCGACCATGTCGGGGCTGTAGATCTCGTCCACGACCGAGAAGTCGCCCTGGTTGACGAAGGCGTCGAAGACCCGGCGGATGGTCTTCTTGTTGCGCTCCTCCACGCTCTGTGCGGTGCGCACCGTCTCTTGTATCGACACGTTCCATCCTTATGGCGTCGGCGCCCGCGAGGGGGCGGGTCGGGGCGGGCGGGGGCGGGCGGGGGCCCGTCACCGGCCGGGGAAGGGGGCGTCCCAGGTGAGGGTGAGGCCCGCGTACACGTAGCGGCTGGCCTCGATGGCGAGCAGCAGGACGGTGTCGCCGGGGGTGATGCGGCCCTCGCTCCAGCCGGCGTCCAGGGCCAGCGGTACGGCGGCGGAGCCGGTGGCGCCGACGTCGGTGAGGTTTTCCACGATGGTCTTGCTGAGGGTGGTCTGGTCGGCGGCGGACAGTCCGGCGGTGCCGTACTCGCTGGCGAAGTACTCGGCGTTGCCCTCGGGCAGGACGCAGGCGTCGATGTCGTCGAGGGTGAGGCCGGAGCGGTGGAGCATGTCGTGGATGCCTTCGACGAAGACGCGGGGGCCGAAGCGGGCGGTGCCGGGGATGTCGAGGCGGATGTCCATGAGGCGGGGGCGGCGCTGCTGTTCGGCGAGGGGGGCGTCGGTGCCGCCGCCGATGATGTGCATGCCGGGTTTGCGGGTGCCGCCCAGGGAGCGGGTGGCGAAGACGGGGCGGGGGCGGCCGGCGGCGGAGCCTTCCTCGCCGGCGCGCAGCACCATGGCGCCGGCGCCGTCGCCGAAGGTGTAGACGGTCAGGCGGTCGCGCATCCGTACGCGTTCGGGTTCGCGGCCCAGGAAGACGGGGGCGAGCAGGGGGGAGACGGCTTCCGCGCCGATGACCAGGGCGGTGGTGTAGGTGCCGTCGGCGAGCAGGCGGCGGGCGATGTCGAGGGCCTGGACGGCGCCGACGCAGCCGGCGCGGACCTCGATGACGGCGCAGCGTTCCAGGCCGAGTTGTTCCTGGACGTAGGTGGCGGCGACGGGCAGCAGGTAGTCGGGGCTGGCGGTGGAGACGACGATCAGGTCGATCTCGTCGGGCGTGACGCCGGCCCGGTCGAGGGCCTGGCGGGCGGCGGCGGTGGCCATGGCGGAGGTGCTGGTGGTGTGGGCGCCGGTGGCGGGGTCGACCATCCAGTGCCGGCGCTCGACCTGGATGCCGTCCAGGACGTCGTCGGGCAGCGGTCCGCAGACGCGGGCGAGGGCGTCGTTGTCGAGGGCCTCGCCGGGCAGGTGGGCGCCGGTGGCCAGGACGGACACGTGGCGTTCGGCGGGTGCGGGGGGCGGGGCGGGGGTGTGGGGCATGGTCAGTTCTCCGTTGCGGGACGCAGGACGAGGCTGATGTGGGTGCCGCCGAGGGAGGAGCTGTTGATGAGGACCGGGCCGGCGGGGGTGCCTTCCTGCCAGCCGGTGACGGCGAGCAGGGCGGCGAGCTGCGCGCCGGCGCCGACGGGTTCGCCGAGGGTCTGCTTGGGGGTGTGCACGGGGCAGCCGGACTCGGCGGCGAGCCGGCCGGTGGCCCGTGCCTCGGGGGCGTCGGCGCGGGTGAGGCCGGCGGCGTTGGCGAAGATCGCGGTGACCTCGCCGGGGTGCACTCCGGCGTGGCCGAGGGCGGCGTGCATGGCGCGTTCGACGCCTTCGCCCCTCTCGTCCCAGCGGCCGACGCCGGCCGCGTCGCCGGCGGTGCCGTGGCCGGCGAACTCGGCCAGGATGCGGGCGCCGCGGGCGCGGGCGCTCGACTCGCGTTCCAGGACCAGGGTGATGCCGGCCTCGGCGAGGGTGTAGCCGGTGTCGGTGAACAGGGGCAGGCCGCGGTAGGCGGTCAGGACGCCCGGGGAGAGGTCTTCGACGGCCGGGCACAGGACGGCGTCGGCGCGGTGCTGGAGCAGCAGGTCGTGGGCGACGGTCAGGGCGGAGGCGCCGGCGGCGTGGCCGGTGGTGACGGTGGAGGTGGGGCCCTTGGCGCCGACGTGCATGGCGACCTGGCCGGCGGCGGCGTTGAAGACGGTGTTGGGGAAGACCGCCGGGCTGCCCTCGGCGGGGCAGCCGTCCAGGACGGGCAGCAGGAAGTCCTCGATGCTGCGCATGGGGCCGAGGCCGGTGCCCAGGACGACGCCGGTGTGCTCGTCCGCGTCCAGGCCGGCGTGGGCGAGGGCGGCGCGGCAGGAGGCGACGGCGAGCTGGGAGAGGCGGTCCATGCGGCGGCGGTCGCGGGCGCCGATGTGTGCGGCGGGGTCGAAGTCGGCGCGGGCGACGTGCAGGCCGTCCTCCTCGGCGCCCAGCCGTCCGCCGTGCCGCCAGGCCTCCCACAGTGCTTCCAGGCCTTCGCCGGCCGCCGTGATGGCGGCGCCGCCGGTGATGACGACCTTCTCCGCGGCGGGCGGGGCCGGTACGGAGAAGCGGCGGCCGGAGGGCCAGCCGAAGGCGACGCAGGCGTTGGCGCCGGCGAAGGCGAAGTTGTTGGACAGGGCGGCGTTCATGGCCAGTTCACGGCCGGTGTCGGGGACGGCGTCGAGTCCGCATTTGGGGTCGGTGCCGGTGAAGTTGGCGGTCGGCGGGGCGGTCTGTTCCACCAGGGCCTGGACGGTGACGATGGCCTCGACCGCGCCGGCCGCGCCGAGCAGGTGGCCGATCATCGACTTGGAGCTGCTGAGCGCGGTCTTGTCGGCGGCCTCGCCGAACGCGGCGCGCACCGCGTTGGACTCGGCGGAGTCGTTCTTGGGGGTGCCGGTGCCGTGGCCGTTGATGTAGCCGACGTCCTGCGGGGTGATGCCGGCGGCCTTCAGGGCGCCGCGGATGGCGCGGGCGGCGCCCTCGCCCTCGGGGTGCGGGGCGGTGGCGTGGTAGCCGTCGGCGGACAGGCCGTAGCCGAGGACCTCGGCGAGGATGGGGGCGCCGGCGGCGCGCGCCACGGACTCCTCGGCGAGGACCAGCATGCCGGCGCCCTCGCCGAGCGAGAGTCCGTCGCGGTCCTTGGAGTAGGGGGCGGCGGGCTTGGTGGACAGGGACTGCAGGCTGGTGAAGCCGGCGAACGCGGTCTCGGTGAAGGCGTCGCTGCCGCCGGCGAGCATCGCGTCCGCGCGGCCGGCGGAGATCGCCTCGGCGGCGTGCGCGATGGCGTGGGCGCCGGAGGCGCAGGCGGTGTTGACGCTCAGCGCGGGGCCCTTGAGACGGAAGGCGCTGCTGAGTGCCTCGGCGATGGCCTGCGGGGGGACCAGCAGGTAGTGCCGGCCGTCGTCGGGGGGCGCGGTGCCCTCGCGGCTGCGGCGGGCGAGTTTCTCGGCGGTGCGCAGGCCGCCGTTGCAGGAGCCGAAGGCGACGCCCCAGCGTTCGGCGGGCAGCGTGCCGAGGCCCGCGCCGGCCATCGCCTCCTGGGCGGCGGTCAGCGCGAAGTCCATCGCCGGTTCGCGCTCGCGGCCGCCGAAGGAGGCCAGGTAGTCGTAGGCGGGCCGGGAGGGGTTGGGCACCTCGCCGCCGATGGCCGTGCCGTAGCCGTCCATCGGCATGCCGCGGACCGGGCCGATGGCGGAATGCCCGGCCCGGATGCCCTCCCACAGCGCCGTGGCGCCCTCGCCCTGGGCGGTCACGGCGCCGACGCCGCAGACCACCACGGTCCGGGGCCGGGCCGCGGCGTCCGGCCGGGTGTCGTGGTCGTAGACGTCGGTCATGGCCGCACTCCTTTCGGGGATGCCGTGTGTTGCGGGCATTCCAGCTGCTGCGGGTATCGCGGGTATGGCGGGTGAACCGGGTGCTGCTGATGTGCCGGGCGTGTTGGGCGTGTTGGGCGTGTTGGGCGTGTTGGGCATGGTCGGCGTGCCGGGTGTGTCGGGCGGGCCGGGTGCGTCTGGTGTGCGGGGTATGGCGGGTGTGTCGGGCTGCCGGGTCACGAGGGCCGTCCCAGGGCGACGGCGACGGCCTGCCCCTCCAGGCCGCGGGCCAGGGCCAGGGCGCTGTCGGGGCGGGTGTGGCGGGGGCTGAGCGGGACGTAGTCGAGGTCGCACTCGGGGGCGGGGTGGTGCAGGTTGAGGGTGGCGGGCACGGTGCCGCTGTCCAGGGCGAGCGCGGCGACGGCCGCGTTCAGTGCGCCGGCGCCGCCGACCAGGTGCCCGGTCTGTGGTTTGACGCTGCTGATCTGGGCGGACTTGGCGGCGGTGCCGAGCGCGTCGTGCAGGGCGACGGTCTCGCTGGCGTCGCCCTGCAGGGTGGCGCAGCCGTGTGCGGCGATGTAGCCGCCGTCGGGGAAGGGGCGTTCGGCGTCGCGCAGGGCGCGGGTGATCGCGCGGGCCAGGCCGCGGGCGCGGGGCTGGGGGCTGGGCGGGCGGACGCAGTCGTTGCCGGCGCCGAATCCGGTGACTTCGGCGTAGCAGTGGGCGCCGCGGGCCAGGGCGTGGGCGCGTTCCTCCAGGACGAGCAGGGCGGCGCCCTCGCCGAAGACGGAGCCGGAGCGGTCGCGGTCGAAGGGGCGGAAGGCCTCCTGGCCGAGGTCGGTGCGGGTGCTCAGGACGCCGAGGCCGTCCATCTTGGACATCGCCCACCAGCCGGTGGCGTCGTCGTAGCCGCCGGCGAGGACCACGTCGGCCTCGCCGCGGCGTACGGTGCGCATGGCCCGGCCGATCGCCATCGCGCCGGAGTCGGCGGTGCCGGCGAAGTAGGCGTTGGCGCCGCGGATGCCGTACTTCTCGGAGATGTGGAAGGCGGCGGCGGGCTGCAGTCCCTCGACGAAGAACAGCGGGGCGATGACCGAGGAGGCGGTGCGTCCGAGGCGGTGCAGGTCGGGGGTGCCGTCGTCGGCGCGGACGGCCTGGAGCTGGGCGATGAGTTCGTCCATGCGGGGCATTTCCTTGTTGCTGCCGAGGAAGAGCCCGGTGCGCTGTCCCAGGTCGCTCTCGCCGTCCAGGCCCGCGTCGCGCAGGGCGAGGGTGGCGCCGGCCAGGGCCAGTTGGTCGCCGCGGCACAGCATGCGCAGGGTGCGCCGGCCGGCCCACCGGGTGGGGTCGAAGCCGTGGATCTCGGCGCCGATGCCGGTGCGCAGCGGGGCCGGGTCGTAGGCGCGCAGCGGGCCGATGCCGCAGCGGCCCTCCAGCAGGCTGTCCCAGGTCTCGGCGGCGCTCTGGCCGATCGCGGTCATCAGACCGATGCCGGTGACCATCACGCGGCGGCGCTGCTCGCTCATGCTGTGCCCTCCCGGGTCGTCGTGGCGCTGAGCAGGGTCAGGGCGCGGACGGTGGCGACCACCCGGCCCTCGACCCGGGCGGTGGCCCGGCATTCGGTGCGCTGCCGGCTGTGCCGGCTCACCTCGACGGTGAGGTGCACCTGGTCGCCGGGTCCGACGAAGTGCTTGAAGCGCACCCCGCGCACGCCGGCCAGGCGCCAGGCGCCCGGGCCGGCGGCGGTGCGGGCCAGGGCGGCCAGGCTCTCCAGCAGCAGCACGCCGGGCAGGACGGGGTGGCGCGGGAAGTGGGCGGTGAAGCACTCCAGGGTGGCCGGCACGTTGCGCACGGCCACGGCCCGTTCGCCCTCGGCGAGTTCCAGCAGCCGGTCGAAGGCCGGCAGTCCCCCGGTGCCGGCCGGCGCCTGCGCGACGGCGGCGGCCTGCGGGACGGTGGTGGCGGCGGGCTGCGGGACGGTGGTGGCGGCCTGCGGGGCGGTGGTGGTCATGTGTCCTCCCGCGGGGCGCCGATGACGAGGCTGGTGTTGCTGCCGCCGAACGCGAACGCGTTGATGAGGGCCGCGTCCACCGGCATCGGGCGGGCGGTGTGCGGCACGTAGTCGAGGTCGAGACCGCGGTCGGGCCGGTCGAGGTTGACGGTGGGCGGGACCAGGCGGTGGCGGATCGCGCCGAGTGCGGCCAGCACGCCCAGGCCCAGGCTGGCCGAGGTGAGGTGGCCGGCCATCGACTTGGGGGCGCTGACGACCAGGCGGTGGGCGTCGTCGGCGAACACCTTCTTGATGGCGACGGTCTCGGACTGGTCGTTGCCGTGGGTGCTGGTGCCGTGCGCGACGACGTAGTCGATGCCGCCGGTGCCCACGCCCGACTCGGCCAGGGCCGCCTGCATGGCCTGGATCGCGCCGGAGCCGTCGGGCGGCGAGTCGGTGATGCGCCAGGCGTTGAGGGTGGAGCCGTAGCCGAGGACCTCGCCGAGGACGGGTGCGCCGCGTTCGCGGGCGGCGTCCAGGTCCTCCAGGACGACGGCGACGGCGCCCTCGCCGACCACGAAGCCGGAGCGGTCGGCGTCGAAGGGCCGTGAGGCGTGCTCGGGGTCGTCGTTGTGACGGTCGGTCAGCGCGCCCAGCAGGCTGAAGCCGAGCAGGTCGAGCCAGGTGGTCAGGGAGTCGTAGCCGCCGGCGACCATCAGCTGGGCGTCGCCCTCCTGGATGGCGCGGAAGGCCTCCCCGATGGCGTGCCCGGATCCGGAGCAGGCGGTGGAGATGCCGATCATCGGGCCGGTCGCGGACATCATCCGGGCCATGGCGCTCAGCGGTACGTTCTGGTCGTCGGTCAGGGTGACGGCCGGCGGGTGGCACAGGAAGGCGTCCGGGCGGCCGGTGGTGGCGCGCAGGTGGCCGACGTCGAGGAGGGCCTGCAGTTCGGGCCGGCCGACGCTGGCGCCCATGGCGACACCGCGCTCGTCGAAGGGGTACACGTCCTCGCCGAGCTCGTCGGCGCCCGCGTCGCGCAGTGCCTCCCAGGCGGCCGCGACGCCGAACTGGCCGACCCGGGAGAGGTGTTTGCGTCCCACCCGGGCCGGGATCGCCGTGGCCGCGTCGAAGTCCTTGACCTGGGCGGCGATACGCACCGGGAAGCCGGAGGCGTCGAAGGTGGTGAGCGGGCCGACGCCGCTGCGTCCGGCGGCCAGCGACTGCCAGGTGCTCTCGGCGTCGTTGCCGAGCGGGGTGACGGCCCCCACTCCGGTGATGGCTACACGGGTCATCCCACCGGCCCTCCGCCCTGCAACTGGTGCGCCATGCGCCGGGTGTCGGCCGGGTCGTCGAGGCGCTCGGCGTCGATGAGCGCGCACAGGATGCCGCTCGCGCTCAGGACGTCCTCGCCGTCCGCGGTCACGGTGCCGTCCAGGAGGGCGGCCTCCTCGGTCATCGACTCGATGGTGGCCCGCATGCGCAGTACCTCCCCGGGGCGTACGGCGCGGTGCGCGGTGGCCTCGCCGACGGCGAGGAGCGCGGCACGCAGCCGGTGGTCGGTGGAGAGCATGATCAGCCAGGTCGCCGACTGGCACAGCGCCTCCAGGGCCAGCCCGAAGGGCAGTGCCGGTCCGCTCCCGGTGTCCTGCCAGTAGGTCTCGTCGACGGAGGTGACCTTGCGCGCGGTGATGTCCTCGCGCGGCGTCCAGGTCTCGATCCGGTCGATCAGATGGAATCGCATCGTCGTCTCTTCTTCCGTTCCCTCACGGTCCGTTACGGACGGCCGATGCCCAGCTGGGCGGAGAACCCGCCGTCGACGCAGAGCAGTTCGCCGGTGGTGTAGCCGGAGTCGGGTCCGGCCAGGAACACCGCTGCCGCGGCGACCTGCTCGACGGTGGCGAAGCGGCGCAGCGGTATCTGCCGCTTGATGCTGCGGCCGCCGTCGCGCTGCATCACCCCGTCCACCAGGTCGGTCGGGGTGAACCCGGCCAGGACCGCGTTGACCCGCACGCCGAAGCGGGCGAGTTCGATCGCCGCGCAGCGGGTGAAGGAGTTCAGCGCGCCCTTGGACGCCGAGTAGTTGGCCTGGCCGATCCAGCCGCGCTCGCCCATGGCCGAGGAGATGTTGACGATCGTGGCGTCGCCGTGGGCCATGAACTGCTCCATGACGGCGTGCGTGCAGTGGTACGCGCCGCCGAAGTTGACCTTCATGACGTTCAGCCAGGCGTCCGGCGGCGCGTCGTAGATGAGGCCGTCGTCGCTGGTGCCCGCGTTGTTGACGAGGACGTCGAGGGAGCCGAGGAGGCGGGTGGCCTCCTGCACCAGGCGGGCGGCCTGCTGCGGGTCGGCGACGTCGGCGCCGATCGCCACGGCCCGGCCGCCCGCGGTCTCGATCTCCTTGACGACCGCGGCGGCGTCCTCCTGCCGGGAGCGGTAGTTGACGGCGACGGCCGCCCCCTGCTCGGCCAGGGCCAGGGCGATGGCCCGGCCGATGCCGCGTGAGGCACCGGTGACCAGGGCGGTGCGGTCCTTCAGCTTCATCTGTCTCTTCCCGTTTCTGCTACGAGGCGGGCGGCGGCTGCCGGGCCCGCGCGGACAGGGGCCGCACCCGGCCGGCCGTCCGGCCGCCCGTGGGGCGGGCGGCCGGCCGGCCGCGGGTGGGCGAGGGGGCGGGAGGCACCAGGTGGTGCGCGGGACGCCGCCTGCCCGCACACCACCGGCCGGGTGGGGTCAGGCGGCGTTCTGTGCCGCGGCCCGCTCCGTCAGCAGGTCGGTGAGGTTCTGCACGGTGAACAGGCCCAGCACGCCCTCGGCGGTCAGCGGCTCGGCGAGCTGGCTGCGGTCGAACTGCGGCAGGACCTTCTCCAGGTGGGTGAGGCCGGTGTCGTTGACGACCTCGTTCTCGTCACCGAACTCCTCGTCGGGGATGCCGCCCTGGAGCAGCGCGGCGATGTCGGCCACGGTGATCTTCACCTTGGTGGCGCGCTCGATGCGGAAGAGGATGTCGAGCAGGTCGATCGACTCGGCGCCCAGCTGCCCGAGCAGGGTCGCCTCGGCAACCGCCTCGGACTCGTCGATGCCGAGGGCGTCGGCGATGGCGGCCTGGACCGCGTAGAAGTAGTCGGTCGAGGTGGAAGTCAGGGTTTCGGACACCGTTGGCTGCCTTTCGGATGGGTCGTTCTCCGGTGCCGGCGCCAAAGGCCGGCACCGCACGGACGGGAACGGGAGAGGGAAGAAGGAGAAGAGGGAACAGGACGGGAGGAACACGAACAGCACGGACGGGACGGACGGCGGGAGCAGGTGCGGGGGGCGGGAGGCGGGGCGGGGGCCCGTGGGACGGGGGCCGCCCCGCGCGGCGGGTCAGGCGGCGGCGTCAGGGGCGGACTCCTGCCTCAGCTCGCGCAGCAGCGCGGTGATGCGGCGCGCGTCGTGGGTGCTGCGCACCACGGAGTGGACGCCGGTGCGGTTGGCGAAGCCGCTCAGCACCCGGCCGGGGCCGGCCTCGAGGCAGCCGCCCGTCCCGTGCGCTCCCGCGGCGCCCAGCACGTCCACCCAGCGCACCGGCCCGGCCAGCTGACGGCGCAGCAGGTCACGGGCGTGGGCGCCGTCGCGCACCAGGGTGCCGGTGACCGAGCTGATCACGGGCAGCCGGGGCGCGGCGAAGGTGACGCGCTCCAGTTCGGCGGCGAACTCGTCCTCGATCGCCCGCATCAGCGAGCAGTGGAAGGGCGCCGAGACCTTCAGCGCCACCACCCGTTCGGCGCCGGCCGCCAGCGCGAGGCGGGCGGCCTCCTCGACCGCCGCGCGCTGCCCGGAGATCACCGTCTGGCCCGGCTCGTTGTAGTTGGCGATCTCCACCACGCCCAGCGGGGCGCAGCCCGCGCAGATCTCCTCGATCCGGGCGGGGCCGAGGCCCAGTACGGCCGTCATCGCCCCGCCGGCCCGGCGCGAGACGCCGGCCATCAGCTCGCCGCGGCGGCGTACCAGCCGCAGCGCCTCGTCGGCGCCCAGCACCCCGGCGGCGACCAGCGCCGTGTACTCGCCCAGGCTGTGCCCGGCCACCACGGCCGGCACGAACCCGGCCTCCTCGCGCAGCACTTCGAGCACCGCGAGGCTGGTGGCGACGATGGCGGGCTGGGCGATCTCGGTCGGGGCCAGCTCCTCCTCCCCCGCCGTGCTGCACAGCGCGGTCAGCGGCAGGCCGGTGGCGTCCTGCGCGCGCGCCAGGACGCGTCCGGCGGTGCGGGGGTGCTCACGCAGCAGATGCCCGGCCATGCCCGCGCGCTGCGAGCCCTGCCCGGGAAACATCGTGAAGAAATTGTCGATCATCCCCGTTCCTGCCTCACTGAGTTGACGAAAGCGCCGGAGAAAGGTCATCGAGCCGTCGGCGAGCGGATCTCGATTCTGTGAATCTGGCACGGAGTTCTGGCGCATTCCTCGAATGCGTCTGGACCGGCACCACCACGCTGGATTTCCTCCACCGGATTCCCCCCGTCCCGGCGGCGTCCTTTCCGCCCGGGGTCCGCCGGGATTCCACCCGGATTCCACCCGGGCCGGGCTTTTCCCGCCCCGCCCCCCTTGACCAAGTTAGTGATCAACCACTAACTTGCGGTCATGGTGAGGATGAGTGCAGACGAGCGGCGCGAGAGCGTCATCCGCGCGGCCCTGAGCGAGTTCGCCCGGGGCGGGTACGACGGCACCTCCACCGAGGCCGTCGCCCGGCGCGCGGGGGTGTCGCAGCCGTACCTCTTCCGCCTCTTCGCGGGCAAGCGGGCGCTGTTCCTCGCGGCGGCGCGGCGCTGCCTGGCCGACACCACGCGGCTGTTCGCCGAGGCGACCGAGGGGCTGACGGGCGAGGAGGCGCTGGGCGCGATGGCCAACGCGTACACCCGCGTCATCCTCAAGGAGCCGGAACGGCTGCTGATGCAGATGCAGGTGTACGTCGCGGTGGCGGCGTGCGAGGCGCAGGGCGACGCCGGGTTCGGCGAGGCGGTCCGCGCCGAGTGGCAGCGGCTGTGGGACACCGTCCATCTCCCGCTCGGCGCGGACACCGGCCGGACCACCACGTTCATGGCGTACGGGATGCTGGTCAACGTCCTGGTCTCCCTGGGGTTTCCGCCCGACCACCCGGTCTGGGACGGGCTGTACCCGGCGGCACGGGCCGGGGTGCGGCCGGGGGCGCTGCGGCGGGCGGCTCCGCCGGGCTGACCCGGGGGTGGGTGGGTGCGGAAGGTTCGGCCGGGGGTGTTTCCCGACAGAGCGTCCATGTCGTTGCTTCGGGTCCTGTTGCGGTTCGGTGCCGGGGAACCCGTCGAACCCGTCCTGCGGGCGGGCGTTCCGGGCGGGCGCCGACGCGCGGGCGGGGCCGGTACTGGGTGCGGCCGGTCCCGGCGTGGATCGTGAGCTGTGCCCTGCGGGGCGTGAACGCGGGCCGCGGCGGCGGGAAGTTGCGGATGCGGCCGGGGTGCCGGAGTGCCGCACCAGGGCGCGGTGGGGCGGGTCGGCGCGGAGGCCGGCCCGGGGCTTCGGGGACGGGCCAGGGTGCGCAGGCGGGGGTGCTCGGGCGGGCGGCCCCGCTCGACGGCTGCGGCAGGCGGGCACTCCGGACGCCGCCGCCCTCGCCGGCGGGAACGCGGCCCGGGACGATGCCCCGGCGGCCGACGCGCACGGGCGGCGGGGGCGCTCGGGTCCGGAGCGCTCGGGTCCGGAGCGCTCGGGCCCGGAGCGCTCGGGCGCGCCCCGGACCGGAGGCGGAGCCCGGACCAGGGGCGCACCCCGGACCAGGGTGCGCCCTGGAGCATGACGCGCCCCCGTCCGAGGTGCACCCCTGGCCAGGCACGCCCCGGACCGGGCGGGCCGGGGCCCGGGCCGGACGGGGGCGTTGGCCCACGACGGTGCGGGCCCGGGGCCGGTGCACGACGGTTCGGGCCCGGGACGGGTCCACGGCGCTGGCGGCCCGGCGTCAGCCCACCGGAGTTCGGTCCTGGCGTCAGCCCCCGGAGTTCGAGCCGGGGCCGGTCCACCGTGGTACGGGCCCGGGACCGGTCCGCGAGGGCACGAACCCGGGGCGGGGCCAACGGAGTTCGGGCCCGGGGTCAGTCCACGGTGGTGCGGGGGGCGGGGACCGGGCTGTCCGGGCGGGTCTCGCGGGCCCAGCGGGTGCCGTAGGCGACCTGGCCCTTCTCGGCCGCGGCGAAGGCCTTGGTGTTCCAGTTCTTGCGCATGAACGCCTCGCGCGCCCGGATCAGCAGCGGATTCTCCACCGCGCCCATCCGCCCGATCCGCCAGGCGATCCGCTGCAGCGGCGCGGTGCGGGCGCGGCGCTCCTGCTCGTAGCGGCGCAGCGCCGCGACCGGGTCGCTGCCGGCGTGTGCCAGGTGCTCGGCGAGCACGAGGGCGTCCTCCAGCGCCTGGCAGGCGCCCTGGCCGATGTTGAAGGTGATGGGGTGCGCGGCGTCCCCGAGGAGGGTGACGCGGCCGCGGCCCCAGCGGCGTTCGGGCCGGCGGCCCTCGACGTCGCCCCGGATGATGCCCTCCTCCGGGGTGGCGGCGAGGATGTCGGCGACCGGTCCGCCCCAGCCGCGGTGCCGGCGCAGCAGCATCTCGCGCACGCCGGGCTCGTCGCGTCCGCCGGCGGCCCCGTTGGCCACGCTCATCCAGTGCACCAGGCCGGGAGCGACGTCGTAGTAGGTGAACCGGACCCCGGGCCCGAACATCGCGTTGAAGGTCCCCGCCGGGATGTCGGGGTGCTGGAGGGGGGAGCGGCCGCGCCAGGCGATGTAGCCGCTGTAGCGGTTGTCGGCGGGGCCGAACAGGCAGTCGCGGACGGTGCCGTGGATGCCGTCGGCCCCGATGAGCAGGTCGCCCCGCTCGCTGCCGCCGTCCGCGAAGCGCACGGTGACCCCGTCCTCGTCCTGGTCGAAGCCGACCACGTGCGCCCCGGTGCGCACCGGGGAGCCCTGCAGGGCGTCGCGCAGCACACCGTGCAGGACGGAGCGCTCGACGGCGATCGTGGGCGCTCCGTAGCGCTCGACGAAGTCGCCCACCGGCCAGGCGCCCAGCACCTCGCCGCGGTGGGTGCTGAAGTGCGCGACCTGCTGCGCGGGGGCCGTCTCCAGGACCTGGCCGGCCACGCCCAAAAAGTCCAGCGCCAGCACTCCGTTGGTCCAGATGTGCAGGCCCGCGCCGCCGTCGCGCAGTTCCTCGGCCCGTTCGAAGACCACACACTCCACACCGCTGCGCTGCAGCGCGAGGGCCGCGGCCAGGCCGCCGATCCCTCCGCCGGCGATGAGTACGCGACGGGCACGTCCAATGGCCATCTGGGTGTCTCCTCGTGGCGGTGCGGGCGGATGTCCTCGCAGGGCGCGGTACGGCGGACCGCCGCGGCCGGGCCGTCCCACGTCCTCGCTAAATCCCTTGCGAACCAATGCAGTTATCAATGCTAGCATTCGAAGCACTGAACTTGATAGTGTCGGCAGGACATCTAGCATTGATATATCCACGGGGCGGCACGGTCCTTGTGGCAACCGGCAGACGGACAAGGGTGGTTGTGATGGAAACGCTCGTACAGACCCTGGCCGTGGTGGCCACGATGGCCAACGCGGTGGTCTACGGCACCGACGTCTTCTCCGCGATCGTCCAGCGGCCCGCCCTCGCGCACGTCGACGACGCGGTGCTGACCAGCACCATGGGGCAGATCCACCGCTTCGGGGACCGGCGGATGCCCGTCCCGGGCGTCTTCGGCCTGGTCGCCACCGTGGCCACGGCCGTCGCGGCCGGCTTCGGCGGCGAGACGGCGCCGGCCGTCGCCGCGGCGGTGGCGGCACTGGCCCTGGTGGTGTGGCTGGCCGTCTACAACAAGGTCAGCGCGCCGGTGAACAAGGAGCTCACCGGCGCGGCGCTGGACTGCCGCACCGCACCCGACGCGCGGGGCCTGCAGCGCACCTGGGACAGCGTCATCAACGCCCGGGTCGTGCTGCAGGCGGTGGCGCTGGGCGCGATGTGCGTGGCGCTCGTGACGTCCTGACGGCACCGGCGGCGGACGGGACGGGGGAAGCGGACGGGACGGGCGAAGACGAGGGGAGGGGACCCGCCGGGCGGGTCCCCTCCCCCGCGTCCGCCCGCCGTCCTGCGGCCGGGCGACGCCGCCCTACTGCAGGGCGATGCTGCCCAGGACGTCCGCCTCCGTGTCCTCGTCCAGACCGTCGGTGACCTCACTGCCGAAGGCGGGGATGAGCTCCGGCTCGGGTCCTGCGGGATTCCTCTTCTTGCTGACCACGATGGTGTCCCTTCGGGCGTGAACGGCCAGTACCGTAACGAGATTCACGAACCGGCACTCCACGCGTCAAGGCAACTTCCGCCCCGTCCACCGGAATTCGAGGCGCCATCGAGAAAAACCCGGAAAAGCCGGAAAGGCGGGAAAGCAAATCCCCCCGGGGCGGCGGGAAATCCGCCGCGCCGGCCACCCGAATTCCCCGCCGCGCCCCCGCCCCGCCGGCTGCCGACCCCGGGACCGCACCGCACGAGGGCGGATGTGCGGGGATGAGCGTGCGGGGGCGAGCGTGCGGGGCAGAGTGTGCGGGGCGGGGCGTGCAGGGCGGGGCGTGCGAGGTGGGGTGTGCGAGGTGGGGGGCGTGCAAGTTGGGGGTGTGCGGGGGTGTGCGGGGACGGCCCTCAGGCCGGCGGGGCGGGGGTGAGGGCGTCCGCGAGGGTGCGCCAGATCTCCGCCGCGAGGTCGATGTTGGCGTCGGCCTGGGCCTGCTGGGCCAGGGTGCGCAGCCCGTCCACGCCGGAGACGTCGCCGCCCAGGATCAGCAGCTGCTGGCGCAGGATCTCCAGCCGGACCCGGTCGCGGTAGGTCATCCTCGGCTCGTCCCCGGCCAGGCCGCCCAGCAGGGCGCGGGCATCGTCGTAGCGGCCGGTGGCGAAGGCCAGATCGGCTTTCAGCGCGGTCAGGTCCTGGCGCAGGGCGGGGGTGCCGACGAAGGTGAGAGCGGCCTCGGCCTGCTCGGCGCAGCGCTGTGCCTGTGCGGGGTCGGCGGGCAGTTTCTGCAGGTGCAGCCGGCCCGCGGCGAGCCGCAGTCTCAGCCACAGCACCAGGTCCTCCTGGCTGCTGAAGCGTTCCAGGGCCTGGTCGAGGCAGTGCTGCGCGCCGGTGTGGTCGCCCTGGCGCACCCGCACGGCGGCGGCCGTCCACATCGCCTCGGCCCACAGCGCGTCGCTGCGGCCCTCGACCAGGGCGGTGAGTTCGTCGGCGTGCACCCGGGCCTCCGGCACCTGCCCGGCCTCCGCCTGCACCGACACCAGGGCCAGCAGCGCGGCGGCACGGTCCTCGACGCCCAGGTCCTCGCCCAGGGCGAGCCGGTGGGCGGCGACGGCCGCGTCCAGGGCGGGGGTGATCTCGCCGAGGGACCGCAGACAGCGCGCCAGCCGGGTCAGGCCGCGCACCCGCAGCTCGGCCAGGCCCACCTCGTCGCCGAGCGCGACCAGTTGGCCGAGGTGGGCGCGCTCCGCGGCATGATCGCCCTGCAGGCGTGCGGCCCTCGCCAGCAGCCACAGCGCCTGCCAGCGCAGCACCGCGCTTTCATGGCCCTCGGCGGCGAGTGCCGCGCGCAGCGCCTCGATGGCGTCCGCGGAACCGGTGGAGGAGGCCAGGGTCAGCGCGTGGGCCAGCGAGCCGGTGACCGGCTCCTCGAAATCGGCGACCTCAAGGCCCAGCCGGTCGGCGAGGTAGCCCACGGCCCGGTCGGTGGGCTGACGCGCCCCGGACTCCAGACGGGAGAGGTAGCCGGTGGACATGCCCTCACCGGCCAGGGCCGTCTGCGACAGCCCCTGGGCCGTCCGGAGCTTCTTCAGGCGGTGTCCGAACGCGGGCTGTCGCAGCATGATTCGAATCCCCTGGGGTGAGCGGGCAAGAAAGTTTCGCCGGGAGCCGCCCCGAGCGTAGGGCGCCGGGCAACACGCGGGCAAACCTTTGCCAGGCCGGGGGCGGAAATCTCGTGCGGACCTCACGCCCGCCTCACGCCCCTCTCACGTCCGCCTCACGTCCGCCTCGTGCACTTCTCCAGCGTTCCTCCAGCGCGGCCGGGCACGCTCGGCATCATCCGGCCGGCACACCCCGCCGGCGCGGAGTCCTTGCGCATGTCAAACGTCCGGGAGTCGACGATGAGGCCATCGGTGTGCGCGCACCGGGCGGCGTGGACGGCCGCCGCGGGACACGGCGGCCGGGCCCGGGCACCGGGCACCGGAGAGGCGCCCGCCCCCTCCGACGAGGACATCGGCTGGCCCAGACGGTGCGCCCCGCCCGCCCGGTGACAGCGGCCCCCGCCACACCCCCGCACGTCCCCCGCCGCCCCGCGCCCGCACCGGGTCCCGCACAGCACGTGGGTGCGGGCGCGCTGCCGCGCGTTCTCCTGCGCGCTGCTGGGCGCTCTGGCGGTCTCGGGGCTGCTCCCGCCGCTGCCGGTGGCGCGCTACGACCTGCTGCCGGCGTACGGGTGGTGCTCACCGGCGTGGGTTTCGCGCCGGGGTGGGAGACCTCCCGTGAGGTGGCGGTCGTCGCCGTCTGCCCTGTCCTGGGGCTCGCCTTCGAGCTGGTGAAGGTGCGGGCCGGTTCCCGGAGTTACCCGGAGCCGGGGCTGACCGAGGTCGCCGGTGTGCCGCTGTACGGCGGGGGCATGTACGCCGCGGCGGGCAGTTGCGTCTGCCGGTCCTGACGGCTGGTGGACCTGGCCCTGACCGGCTACCGGCTACCGGCTACCGGGCCCGTGTCACCGCCGTCCTGGCCGGTGGCCTGTACCTCAACTTCCTGACCCGCGAACGGCTGCCGGACCTGCGCTGGCCGCTGGGCGGTCTGCTGCTGGCCGCGACCGCTGATCAGCGTCACCTTCGTCATCTGCCGGGCCCGTCACCCCGCCCGGCCCGGCGCTCCCGCGCCCGGCCTGCCCAAGACCGAGACCCCGAAGTCCGGTCTCCAGGGCCGGACTTGCGGGCCGGGCTCGGGACCGGACTTGAGGGCCGGGCTCGGGGGGCGAGCTTGCGGGCCGGGTTCGGGGGCCGGGTCAGGCGGTGGGGCGGGCGGCCGGGGGGCGCAGGCCGGATTCGAAGGCGTAGATGGCCGCGTGGACGCGGTTGCGCAGGCGCAGCTTGTGCAGCAGGTTCTGCACGTGGGTCTTGACGGTGTGCTCGGACAGGGTCAGAGCCTGGGCTATCTCGCCGTTGGACAGGCCGCGGGCCAGCAGGTCGAGGACCTCGCACTCGCGGTCGGTCAGCCGGTCGGGGCCGACCGGCGAGATCGGCGGGATGGGCGGGGCGGCGGAACGGCGTCCGGCCAGGTCCGGGGCGGGGCCGTGCGCGAGGGTGTAGCCGGCCGCGGCCAGCACCACGGCGGAGGCCAGCTGGCCCGCGGTGGCGGTGGCCGGCAGATGCCCGCCGGCCGGCCGGCCGGCCCGGTCGGTGCGGGCCGGGCCGCCCAGGACCAGCAGCGGCAGGTCCCCGCCGCCGAGGGCCGGGGCCTCGCGCGGGTCACCCGCGAACGCGCCGTGGGCGACCAGTACATGCGGCGGCCGGGCGGCCAGCGCGCGCAGCAGTTCCGGACCCGGTTCGCTCTCGCCGGTGACACGGATACCGGGGTGGCCCTCGAGCAGGGCCGTGATGCCGCGGCGGGCGAGCGGGTCCTCGCCGACCACGTGCACCCGCACGGCGGCCGGCGCGCCGGGCCGGGGGGCCGGGGCACGGCCGGCGTGTTCGTCGTGTGCGGGGGCCGGCGCGGGGAGCACCCGGAGTGCGGCGTGCCGCTCGTCCATGACGGTCTCCTCCCTGTCGTCCGGGGACGTCCCGCCGGATCCCGGGATGTCCCGCCAGGTCACCGTAGGCGGCGGGCGGCGCCGTGTCCGGTGCGCTCCAGCGGGCCACGACCGGTCCGCTACCACGTCTCACCCCGCCGGCCCGGCCCCCTCCTCCGGCCTCCCCAGCCTCCGTCTCCGGCCCCTGGCCTCTGGGCCTCCGGTCTCTCCGGCCCTGTGTCCCGGGCCCGTTGACCTCCGGGCGGGCGCCGGGATGCGCGGATCCGGCCCGGTCTCCTCCGGGCGGCGGGCGCGGGGCCGTCGCCCGCGGGGCTGTCCCCTGCCGGTCCCGTGTCCCCCGGCCCGCCGCTTGTCGGGGCCGCTGCTTGCCCGGCCCGCCGCTTGCCCGGCCCGGAAGCAGCGGGCCGAGGCGCCGGTGTGCTGTTCCCCGGGTTTCCTGTCCCGGGGTCCGTTGCCCTCAAGTCCCCTTGTCTGCAAGTCTCTTTGTCTTCTTGTCCCCGGGCTGGTTGTGCCGCGGCCCGTGTCGGGGTGCCGGCCGGGGTGGGGTCAGGCGGCGGCTTCCCCGGCGGCCAGGGCGTGCAGCCGCAGGCGCAGTTCACGGCGGGCGGGCCGGCCGCCCGGCCGGCGGGGGACGGCGTCGAGGGCCTCCAGGCGGCGGATCTGCTCGCCGGGACCGAGCCGGGCGTTGGCCTGTTCGGCGACGGAGTCGAGGACGTCGAGGAGATCGGGGGCATCACCGCCGGGCGCCTCGCGCAGCACCACGCCGGCCCAGACCAGGGCGCCGCGCGCCGGGTCGGGCCAGTCCGCGACGATGCAGTCGGCCACCCGCGGGTCCTGGCCGATGACCCGCTCCACCACGCTGGGCGCGACCAGCGCGTCGTCGCAGGTGAACACGGAGCGGTGCGCGTCCACGAGGTGCAGTCCGCCGTCCGCGTCGAGGTAGCCCGTGTCACCGGTGGACAGCCAGCCGTCCGCGTCCCGCGGTGCCGGGCCGGGGCTCAGCTGCGGTCCGCGGATCTGCACCTCGCCGGTCGACCACACCGGGGCGGCCCGGGTGCTGCCGGGCACAACGACCCGGCACTCGGTGCCCGGCAGCGGCACCCCGACCGCGCCGAGACCGGGGCGTGAACCGGGCGGCTGGTGGTGGGAGAGCGTGCAGACCTCGGTCAGGCCGTAGCCCTGCAGAACGGACACACGCAGCGCGTCGCGCAGCGCACGGGCCCGTTCCGGCGCCAGTACGCCGCCGCTGACATGGATGGCGCTCAGGTGCCGGCCGGGCAGGTGCGCCCGGCCGGCGGCCAGCCGGGAATCACCCGCCAGCCGGTCCAGCCGGGCGGGCAGCCCGTAGTAGTGGGTGGCTTCCGCCCGCTCGGCCTCCTCCAGCGCCCCGAAGGGGTCCGGGTTTGTGCACAGCACCTGCCGGGCCCCGGCGTGCACGGCCGAGTTGAGGTGCACGGCGTGGTACTGCGGCAGATGGTTGAGGACGACGGAGGCGGCACCGAGCCGGTGGGCCAGGGCGGTCTGGGCGGCGCCCGCGACGAGATTGCGGTGCGTCAGCCGCACACCTCTCAGCCGCCCGCCGCCGTCCGGCGCGAACTGCAGGCACGCCACCGCGTCCACACCGGGCCGCGCCCTGCGTACGGACCCGGTGGCGGGCACCGCCGCCAGAGCCGCGGACAGCGCCACCACCGCACAGGCCCCCCGACCACCGGACACCGCAACACCCGGCACCGCAACACCCGGCACCGCAACACCCGGCACCGCAACACCCGGCACCGGGAGACCGGATACCGGGAGACCGGACGGCTGGACTCCGGACGGCCGGCGGTCCGGCACCCGGCCGCCGGATACCTTGCCGCCGGATCCCTTGCCGCCCGGTGCGGGGCGCACGGGTGCGGGGCGGCCGGCGGGGTCCGTGGGGTCGGTCACCACGATGGTGTGCAGCCGGGGCAGCCGGTCCGCGAGTGCGGCGAGCGGCCCGGCCAGCGCTGCGGGTACGAAGGCGATCTCGGCCCCGGCCGCCGCGCACACCTCGTGCAGCGCGGCCGGCCCCATCCGCGGGTCGAGCAGGGCCAGCAGCCGGCCGCTGCGGACGGTGCCGTAGTACACGGCGGGGAAGGCGGTGTCGAGGGTGGTGGCCGCGGCGACGACGGCGTCGGCCCGGCGGACGGTGCGCCCTACGTAGTGGGCGATGCGGTCCGCCTCCCGGTCCAGGGCGGCGTACGTCACCGCGGCCCCGGCCGTGACCACGGCCGGGGCGTCGCCGTCACGGTCCGCGGCCCGCCGCAGCAGGTCGTCCAGCGGGCTCCGCGGATACCTGAGGATGGGCACGGTGGCCTCCTGGCTGCAGACAGCGGGAACAGCGGACGCCTCACGGTAGGTGTCCCGGCTCAAGAGGTCTTCGAAGCCCGCTGGAGATACTCCCCCGGGCCGCCGCACCGGCCCGGGGAGTCACGCGGGGACCGCGGCCAGGTGGCCCCCCACCGGCCGGGGCAGCGGGAAACTGCGAAGCTCCGAGCGGCTCCAGGGGAAGCCGTAGCCGAGGTGGAGCACCGGGTCCTGGGCCGCGTCGGCGGGCACGGCGACGGCCACCAGCACGCCGGGCACCGGCTCCAGTTCGACGAACCGCCACGGACGGGCCGTGTCGTCGGCGGGCGGCGTGAAGGCGCGTACGCCGCGTTCGTCGTCCAGGGTGAAGACGAACGCGTCGAAGGGCAGTCCGAGGCCGAGCCCGCGGGCCTTGGAATAGGCCTCCTTGAGCGTCCACACCCGCAGTGCCCGCCGGTCGCGGTCCGGGCCCTCGGCCGCCTGCTCGACCCACTCCCGCTCCGGGGCGGCGAAGGTGCGCACGATGGTGGTGATGGCCCGCTCGTCCCGGTCCTCCAGCCGCTCCACGTCCACACCGATGCGATGGCGGCGCACGATGCCCAGCAGGCTGTAGCCGCCCGCGTGGGAGAGGTTGAAGTCCAGCTGGGCCCCGCCGCGCGGCAGTTCACCCGGAGCGGGCCGCAGGAAGGGACGGCCCCGCGCGGAACGCCAGATGACCAGCTCGGCCTCGGCCAGACCCGCCTCCAGCGCCAGCGCGCGCCGCACCAGGGTGTGCGCGAGCAGGTACTGGCGCCGGTCGCGTTCGAACAGGAAACGGCTCGCGGTCTTCTGCTCCTGCGCGTCCAGCCAGTGCGCGGCGAGCAGACCGGCGACCGCGGGCGGCAGGCCGTCATTGGGACACAGCCACAGCTTGACCGGCTCGTCCGTGCCCGCGTCCGCACCCGCGACGCCCACCGGAACAAACGCCGGCACCGGGAACGAGGACGAGGGCGCGACCGGGAACGAGGGCGCGAGCGCGGACAGCGACGGCGGCGGTGACGGCGGCGGGGGTGTCAGGGATGCGGTCACCGCCGTACTCCGTCCGTGCCGCCATCGGGTGCGGACACACCCGCGCCGGACGCCGTCGCGCCCGGGCCGGACTCCACCGGCCTTGCCTGAGGCCCGCGTTGAGACCGCAACCGCACCTGAGACCGGGCGTGAACCTCGGACTCGGACTCGGACTCGGACTCGGACTCGGACTCGGGCTCGGGCTCGGGCTGGGGCTGAGTGTGGAGCTCGGGCTGGGGTTGGGGTTGGGGTCGGGGTCGGGGTTGCAGGACGGTGGGGGGCAGTTCGATCCCCGCGGGGCCGGGGTGCGCGGGCAGTACGGCGCAGATGTCGGCGCCGGCCAGCCACAGCCGCGTCAGCTGTTCGAGGCGGCCGCCCTGCCACAGGGCGGCCACGTAGGCGCGGGTCTCCGCGAGCCCGTCGAGCAGCAGCGGGTCGCCTGCGTCGCGCAGGTCGGCGCTGCGTACGCCCGCCGGGTGCCGGCCGGGGCCGGCGGGCTCGGCGAAGGCGGCCAGCTGTGCGGCCAGGCCGGTGACCGTGTGGGCGACCACCGCCAGACGGCAGCGCAGGGCCGCGCGTCCCAGGCGCAGTTCGTGCGCGACCGCGGCGAGGTCCGCTCCGGGCGGGCCGCCGTGCGCGGCGGCGCCGGTCAGCCAGCGGGCGAACTGCGCCGCGGTGGCGGCCAGCTGCCGGGGCGTGGCGGCGGACAGCAGCACCAGTTCCGCGTGTGCGGGGTGGCGGGCGGGCCGCGGCGGGCCCGGCCGTGCGGGGAGACGGTGGGCGGGGGGCGCCTCCTCCACGACCAGCACGGCGTCCGCGGCCCGCGGCCCGGACACGCCGACCAGGGCCCTGCGGGGCACCGGTGTGCCGTCGTCGCGGCGGGCCGGCTCCCAGACGGCGGGCGCCGCCCGGCCGGGCCCGGGCAGCAGCGTGGCGTGGCGCAACTGCCCCACGGCACGGGCCAGGGCGGCCGCACCGGCGACCACCCCCGCGTCACCCCCCGTGTCACCCGCCGGGCCCGCCGTCCGGGCGCTCTCCCGCACAGCGATGCCCAGCGCCTCCAGTCCGTCCGCCACCACCAGGCCCGCTCCAAGGCCCTCCGGACCGGGATCGGCGGCCGGCACCGACGGCGGCGAAGCGGTCTCATGCGGCCGCGGGCCGGTGCCCGGCCCGTGCGGATCGGCGGCCGGGGCGGTCAGACCCGCCGCGGCCAGGGCCCGGCCGACCAGCCGCGCGTGGTGCGCCACGGCTCCCAGACGGCCCGGGTGACCGGCCGCGCCGGCACGGATCACCGCGTACACACGGTCCCCGGCGGCACGGGCCGCGGACAGCGGCTTGAGCAGCACGACCACCACTCCCCCACCACCGGCACCGACGCCGGCATCCGCGCCGGCGTCAGTGCCGGTGCGGATGCCGGTGCCGGTGCCGGTGTGGATGCCGGTGCCGGTGTCGGTGTGGATGCCGGTGCCGGTGTCGGTGTGGGGCGGCTGATGTGCCGGACGCGGCGGCAGCTCGACCGCGCCGGCCAGCGCCGCCTCGCACTCCCCCGCGCGCAGCGCGCCGAGTGCGAGGTGCAGCGCGGTGAGGAAGGAGGACGCGCCGGTGTCGACGCTCAGGCTGGGCCCGCGCAGGTCGAGCAGCCGCGACAGCCGCCCGGCCGGTCCGGGCCCGCCCGGCGTGTACCCCGTCGGCGTGTGCCCGGTCGGCGTGTGCCCGGTCGGCGTGTTGTCTGCCGGGCCGGCGGCGAGGTAGACACCGACGCTGCGCCCCGCGTGGTCGGGGCCGGTGAGCCGGTCGGTCCGTGCTCCGGCGTATCCGGCGCTCTCCAGGGTCTGCCACGCGCTGCGCGCCAGCAGGCGTTCACGGGAGTCCAGGACGGCCGCGCCGGCGGTGTCGGGGCCGAACAGGGCGAGCAGGCCGGCGTCGAACTCCCGTGTGCCGTCCGTGAATCGGTCCCCTCCCCGCGGGGGTGATGCCGTGGGGGTGTGTTGTTCCAGGGCGTGGTGCCAGAAGGCGTCCAGGTCGTCGGCGTACGGGAAACAGCCCTGCATTCCCACGACGGCGCACGGCTCGGCGCCGCCGGCACCGGGGCCGGGCGGTGGCTCGCGGTCCGCCGCGGGCCGCACCGCGGGGCGAGGCCGCGCCGGCGTTCCGGCCGGCGATGCGGCGCCGCCCAGCAGGGCCACGGCGTGCTCGCGCTGCAGGGTGCCGCCTTTGAACCGCGTCAGGATCTCGCGGGTGTCCATCACCGTGTGCCCTTCGTGTCAGGCGGAACGGGCCGCCAGCAGGGCAGCCGCCTCGTCGATGCTGAGCACCTCGTCGCGCACCGCGTCCAGCAGGGCGTTCAGGTCGATCTCCACGGCCCGCGGCGGGTGCGCGGGGCCGGACGCGGGAGCAGACCCGGACGCGGACGCGGGCGCGGGGCCGGGTGCGGGCGCGGGGCCGGGTGCGGGGCCGGTGGTGCGGGTGTCCGTCACCTGCGCGGTGACGTGTGCGGCCATCGCCGCGAGGTCGGGGTGGTCGTAGAGCAGGTCGGTCTGCTCGCTGAGGCCGTAGGTGCGGTTGATGCCGGCCAGGAACTCCGCGGCCAGGATGGAGTCCAGTCCCAGCGCGGCGAACGGCGCGCTCACGTCGATGTCCTGCGCGGCGCAGTGCAGGATCCCGGCGAGCTGCGTACGCAGGGTGTCGGTGACGGTGTCCGGTCCCGCGAGGGGCCACGGGCCCGCACCGCGCACCGCAGCCGCAGCCGCAGCCGGGGACGGGGACGGGGACGGGGCTCTGGCCGGGTCGGGCCGCCCGTCACCGTGCCGCGGGGCGGGGCCGGGGTGCGGCAGGGGCCCGGGCGCGGCGAGTTCGGCCGCGACGTGCCGGGCCAGTGCCTCCGGGGTGGGGTGGTCGTACAGGGCGGTGGCCGCGACCTGGGTGCCGTAACGGGCGTTGAGCGCCGCGACGAACTCGAGGGACAGCATCGAGTCCAGGCCCAGCAGCCGGAAGGACTCCTGCGTGTCGAGGGTCTGCGGCTCGACCCGCATCATGCCCGCCAGTACCGCGGTGAGCTCGGCGAGCACGTCGGCCGCCGGCGTCGGCGAGGCCGTGTGCGGATGAGGGGCGGAGGTCATGAGGGGCGTCTCCAAGGGGTCGATCCCGGGTGGCCGTCCTGGCATTGTGGGCGCCGCCGCCCTCGCGCCACATCCCCGGCCGTGGTGATCCCGCCGAAGGCGACTGGCTCCCGGGAACCAGCCGGCGCCCGGAGCCTCCGCCCAAAGAGTGAGCCGCCGGCCCGGTTCCCCTCATCCCTGCCCGTACCCGCGGCGGCAATCAACGGCGGCTGCCGGCCCGCGCGTCGGTCTCCCGGCGGGCATGGGCGGGGTGCGCCCGCCGGGCCCGTCCGGCAGGCAACCCGCGGTCCGGGCAGGGGAGTCGCGCCACTGGTCCCGCGGGTAGGGGTGCCGTCCCTCCGGCCCGCGGACGCGGCGCGTTCGGCCGGCTCCCGCAACCGCGCGCAGCCCGCGCGCCGGCCGCCGGGCGGCACACCACCCGCCCCGCCGCACCACCCGGACGGCGGGGCCGCGCCGACCACCCGGCCTGCCCGGACCGCCCGAGCCGCGCGGACCATCCGGACCACCCGAGCCGCCCGGTCCGTCCGGACCACCCGGACCTCCCGGTCCGTCCGGAGCCGGCGAACCGCCCTTCGGCCCCGCGCAGTTGCTGCCGGCCGCCGCGCACGGCCGCCGCCCGCACGTCCGCCGCCCGCACGGCAGGGGCCCGCACGGCAATGACCCGCACGGCAGTGACCCGCGCCGCTGCCGCGTGGGCGGTGCGGGGTCAGCGGGCCCGTGCGGGCGCGGGGGGTCCCGCGCCGTCGAACGGTGCGGGCACCGCTGCCGTCTCCGGCGCCGCCGTCTGGATGGAGTGCTGCAGCCGCCGCAGCCGCGGCGAGGGCTCCAGGCCCAGGTCGTTGACGAGGGTGGCGCGCAGCTGGTGGTAGACGCTGAGCGACTCGCTGCGCCGGCCGGAGCGGTGCAGGGCCAGCATGAACTGGGCGTGCAGGTTCTCGTGGGTGCGGTAACGGCTGGTCAGCACGGTCAGTTCGGGCAGCAGTTCACGGTGGCGGCCCAGCCGCAGATCGGCCTCGATGCGCTGGTCCAGCGCGCACAGCCGGCTCTCCTCCAGCCGCCGGGTCTCCATCGCCAGCTGCGCCCCGGCCTGCACGTCGGCGAACGCGGCCCCCGTCCACAGCTGCAGCGCCCCGGCCAGGGTGCGGGCCGCCTCGGCGAAGGCCCCCTGGTCCATGGCCCGGTAGCCCTCCCCCGCCAGCCGCTCGAACTCGCGCACGTCGCTGCTGCCGCCGCCGGAGACGAGCAGATAGCCGCCCGGCAGGGTCATCAGGACGTCCTTGGCGCCGCTGCGGCCGTGCTCGAGCGCCTGCGCGATGAGCTCGCGCAGCTGCAGCACGTACGTCTGCAGGGTGGTACGGGCGCTGCGCGGCGGGGAGTTGCCCCACAGTTCCTCGATGAGGGCCGCGACGGGCACCACCTGGTCGGCACGGAGCGCGAGCAGCGCCAGGACCTGCCGCGGTTTCGGCGCCGTGGGGGTGATGGACACCCCGTTCTCCCGCACTGCCAGTGCGCCCAGTACGTCGATGTCCACGCCGTCTCCCCTGCTCGGTGTCCCGTGCCGCACCCCCGATTACAAAACAGCGCATCCGGTCTGTCAATACCCGACCGGTCATGCTGTTTTAATGGGGGTGGGGAGAGGCCGTCCGTCTGCGGCCCGTACGCCGCCGGGGAGGGGCGGCCGCCAGGCGTCCTGCGCAACTCCGGGCCGGTTCCGTCCTGTTCCGGCCTCCTCCGGTACGGCGGGGAGCGGCGGGGCGGGACCGGCCGGCGTCCCGCAAAGCAGACCGCAGGGTCTGCTCCTGGTGCGGAATACCGGGCGGAAAGCGGAGCGGCGGGAAGTGCGGGGGCGCCGGGGCGGTGCGGTGCGGGTGCCGGGGCGGGGCGTGGTGGGGCGGGGCGGTGCGGGTGCCGTGGGCGGTCCGCGGGGTTACTGAGGGGGGTTGCCGTGTTTGCGGGAGGGCAGGTCGGCGTGTTTGGCGTGCAGCATCGCCAGCGAGCGGATGAGGACCTCGCGGGTCTCGGCGGGGTCGATGACGTCGTCGACCAGGCCGCGTTCGGCCGCGTAGTAGGGGTGCATGAGTTCGGCCTTGTACTCCTTGACCATGCGGGCGCGCATGGCCTCGGGGTCGGCGGCGTCGGCGATCTGGCGGCGGAAGATGACGTTGGCGGCGCCCTCGGCGCCCATCACGGCGATCTCGTTGGTGGGCCACGCGTAGGTGAGGTCCGCGCCGATGGACTGGGAGTCCATGACGATGTAGGCACCGCCGTACGCCTTGCGCAGGATCAGCGAGATCCTCGGCACCGTCGCGTTGCAGTACGCGTACAGGAGCTTCGCGCCGTGCCGGATGATCCCGCCGTGTTCCTGGTCCACACCGGGCAGGAAGCCGGGCACGTCCAGCAGGGTGAGGATGGGGATGTTGAAGGCGTCGCACATCTGCACGAACCGGGCGGCTTTTTCGGAGGCCTCGATGTCCAGGACGCCGGCGAGGGTCTGCGGCTGGTTGGCGACGATGCCCACCACCTGGCCGTCCAGGCGGGCCAGCGCGCAGATGATGTTGCGGGCCCAGCGCTCGTGGACCTCGAGGTAGTCGCCGTCGTCGACGAGTTCCTCGATGACCTTCGTCATGTCGTAGGGCCGGTTGCCGTCCGCGGGCACCAGGTCGAGGAGGATCTCGCCGCGCCGGCCGGCCGGGTCGTGGGCGGTGGTGTGCGGGGGGTTCTCGCGGTTGTTCTGCGGCAGCATCGACAGGAGGTAGCGGACCTCGGCGAGGCAGGTCTCCTCGTCGTCGTAGGCGAAGTGGGCCACGCCGCTGGTCTCGGCGTGCACGTCGGCGCCGCCCAGCCCGTTCTGGCTGATCTCCTCACCGGTGACGGCCTTGACCACGTCCGGGCCGGTGATGAACATCTGCGAGGTCTCACGGACCATGAACACGAAGTCGGTCAGGGCCGGCGAATAGGCCGCGCCGCCCGCGCACGGGCCGAGCATCACCGAGATCTGCGGGATGACACCGGAGGCCTTGGTGTTGCGCTGGAAGATGCCGCCGTAGCCGGCCAGCGCGGAGACGCCCTCCTGGATCCGGGCGCCCGCGCCGTCGTTGAGGGAGACCAGCGGCGCACCCGCCGCGATGGCCATGTCCATGATCTTGTGGATCTTCGTGGCGTGCGCCTCGCCGAGCGCGCCGCCGAAGATACGGAAGTCGTGCGCGTAGACGAAGACCGTACGGCCCTCCACCGTGCCCCAGCCGGTGATCACACCGTCCGTGTACGGCTTCTTGGCCTCCAGGCCGAAGCCGGTCGCCCGGTGCCGGCGCAGCTGCTCGACCTCCTGGAAACTGTCCTCGTCCAGCAGCAGGGCGATGCGTTCGCGGGCGGTCAGCTTGCCCTTGGCGTGCTGGGCGGCGGTCGCCTTCTCGCTGGGGCCCAGCCGGGCCGCCTCACGGATCGCGTGCAGTTCCGCCACGCGGCCGCGGATGTCGGTCGGCCCCGGCTCGACGGGGGCGGGGGCAGTGGTCATTGCCATGTCAGGTCCCTTTCTGGACGAGGTCCGTATCACTGCCAGCCGCGCGGGCCGCGGTAGGCCCGGGGCCTCCTCCACCAGCGGGAGCCGTTGACCGGCCTGCCCCGGCGGGCGGGTGCGCCGCCCGCGCTGAGCGCGAGCAGCACCACGGTGAGTGCGGCCAGTTCCTCTTCGCTGGCCCGCCCGCGTTCCACGCGCAGGACGGGCTCGTACTGGTCCGGGGTGCCCATACCTCCTCCCTCCTCCTTCAGCCTTGGGGACACCATCGGTCACCGCGCTCAAGGACCGCTCTCACTGCGCTCGAAGAGCGCTCCACGCCGCCGCCCGCGACCACAGGACGGCCCGGGCACACCACGCCGCGGCCGCCGCGGCCGGACACGGCCCAAACGCGGCAGAACAAGGACAGGACGCGGCAGGGCAGGGCGGGACGGGGCAAGGCGAGGCGGGGCGGGGCGGGGCGGGGGGCTGGGCGGGGCGGGGCTGGGGGGAAACGCTTCGGCCAGTTGCGGTGGGGGCGGGGCGGGCGGGAGGTGCCCGGCGGGGCGGGCCGGGACGGCGGGGGCGGGTCGTGCGCCCCCGGTGCGCGGCGGGTGCGGGGCGGGGCGCGGACGTGATGTCTTGACGGCGCCCGCGGCGGTGATTACGGATGCCGCCGGCAGCGGCGCGGGCGCACGGAAAGGGCCGACGGTAACCGTCTGGAGTGCGGCGACGGCGGAATCAGGAGTTCGATTCGAGCCGCGCTGCGCGCGTCCTCCAGCGCCCCGGACGGCGTGCGTGAGACCGGACTTGGAAGTCCGCTCGAGAACGGCTCCAGGAAATCGCTGGCGAGGGACGGCCGCGGCTAGCGTGAGCGGCGGCGCGGATTTCTGGCCACAAAAAGGAACGGGACAAGGAGCTCGACGACATACGGAGGAGACCGGTGAGGATTCAGGTTCTGGGTCCGTTGAGTGCCGAGGTCAACGGGGGATCCATCGTTCCGAGCGCGGGCAAGCCGCGGCAGATCCTGTCGCTGCTGGCGTTGTATCCCGGACGGGTGATGCCCGTCCCGACCCTCATGGAGGAGATCTGGGCGACGCAGCCCCCGCAGAGCGCACTGACGACCCTGCAGACCTACATCCTGCAGCTGCGCCGGCGGCTGGGCACCGCGATGGGGCCCGGCGCGCCGGGCGGCGCCAAGGAGGTACTGGCCACCCGGCACGGCGGCTACCTGCTGCAGATCCCGCCCGACAGCGTCGACGTGCACCAGTACGACCGTCTGACACGGGAGGGACAGACCGCGTTCGAGAGCGGCGACGACGAGGTCTCCGCCGCCCGCTTCCGCGAGGCCCTGGGACTGTGGGAGGGCCCCGCCCTGGTCGACGTACGCCTGGGGCCGGTCCTGGAGATCGAGGTGGTCCGGCTGGAGGAGAGCCGGCTGGTCACCGTGGAGCGGCGCATCGACGCCGACCTGCGGCTGGGCCGGCACGCCGAACTCATCGCCGAGCTCATCGAACTGACCGCCCGTCACCCCCAGCACGAGGGGCTGCACTCGCAGGCCATGGTGGCGCTCTACCGCTCCGGCCGGCAGGCCTCCGCCCTGGAGGTCTACCGCAGACTGCGGGTCCGGCTGATCGAGGACCTGGGCGTGGAACCCTCCCCCCAGCTGCAACGGCTGCACCAGGCCGTCCTCACCGTCGACCCCCAGCTGGACGTACTGGCCGGACCGCGCCACAGCTCCACCTACGACCTGTTCACGGCCTGAGCCCGAACCCGCACCCGAACCCGAACACCGAGCCCGCGAGCAGGAGGGCGGAAACGGGAACGCGAGCGGGAGCGGGGACGGGAGCGGGAGACGGGCAGCACGGCCGCCGCCGGGCAGCCTGCGGCCCCCCGAAGACCCGGCCGGTGACAGCACGACAGGAAACCGGCCCGGGCCCGCCACCCCGGCCCCTGGCCCTGGCCCGGTTCGGCACCGGGCCTGGGCGGGGCGCGGGGGCCGCCTGCATTCCCGCCCGCCACGGGCCGGGGGCCGCGCAGGGCGCGGGGCGCGGGGGCCGCGTGAATTCCCCGCCGGTCCCGGCTCGGCCCGGTCCCGGGCGGTGCCGGGGCCGGGCCGTTTTGTGCGCGTGCGGACGCCGCCGCGGAACCGGTGCGCTCTCCCCGGCCCTTCAACTCCTCGACGGGAACGGGGTAGGGGCGCATCCGTGCGTGCGGGTCCGCCCACGGTCCCGAACCTGCCGCAACAGCGGCGGGCAACGACGGCGGGGATGGTCCGCCCCGGCGGTGTCCCGGCAGCGCCGCGCAGCGGTGGCCGCCGGGACACCGCCGTCCGCGTCCCGCCCGGCCCCGCGCGTGGCGGCCGGGCGCGAACACGCCGCCGCAACACCCTCCTTCGCGACCCCCTGCTTCGCGGGCCCTCTGCTTCCCTCGGGCGGCGGGGCCGCTGGTGCGCCCGCCCGGGCAACGCCCTGTCCCCGCCCTGACGCCCCGACGCCCCGACGCTGCTCTGCGCTCACCGGACTTGCGGGCGGCGCCGGCCCGGGGCCGGGGTTCGAAGGGGGCGGGGTTCAGGGGGGCGGGGTGAGGACGGAGCGGACGCCGCGGGCGAGGGCGGCCGCGCTGGCGGCGGCGTCACCGATGCCGGTCATGACCACGGCCGGGGCGGGGCCGGTGGCATACGGCATGTGCTGGGCGAGTTCGTAGGCCGCCCGCCCGCCGGGCCCGCACCCGCACAGCACCAGCCGCCGGCCCGGCCCCCGGGCCTGGTGCAGTACGGCCTGCGGCGCGCCGGGGGCGCCGTCGACGTGTACGGCCACGATCTTCTCCGGGCCCCGGTGGCCGCGGACGAACAGGTCGTAACTGCCCCTGGGCACACCGGGGACGACGACCAGGCAGATCACGTCCGCGTGGGGGTGTCCGGGCCGCAGCACGCTCAGCGCGGGACGCGGCGGGGGCGGGGCGGGGCGGGCCATCCGCGGGACCGCGGCCCGGGCCAGCACGTCCAGCAGCTGCCCGGCGGTGGCCGCGGCATCCCGGTATCCGGGCAGCGCGCCCAGCAGCCGCACGCACTGCGCGTGCAGGGCGGCGGCGTCCTCGTCGGCCAGACGGGCCCGGTCGTGGACGGCACTGAGGGCCAGACCGCCCTCGGTGTCGTGGCGCGCGGTGAGGGTCAGCGGCCGGCCGGTGGCGCCGGCCGCGGTGCGCGGGCTCTGCACGTCGATGCCCTGGGCGGCGAGTTCACCGCGCAGCGCCTGCGGCAGCAGGAGCGGGCCCTCGAACCGCACCAGGGTGTCGGCGCAGGGATCGGCGAACGTGTCCGGGTCCGTGTCGGTGAACAGACCGGACCCGGACACGGACACGGACCCGGACACGGACGGGGACACGGACGGGAAGGGTGGTCTGCCGCTCCACGCGCGGATCGACTCGGCGCCGGCCCACGGATAGGCGGCCAGGTCCAGGAGCGTGTCGCGGACCTGGTGCAGCAGGCCGGTGAGGGGTTCGTCGGGGTCGACGGTCACGGTCATCGGCAGCGGTCCGTCCAGCGGGCCGGGGATGCCCGCGGCGCCCGGCAGGGCGATGTCCCGGCCGGACAGCTGCACCCCGAAACTCACCGGCAGCGGACCGTGCACATCCGCCGCCCGGTACAGCAGCAGCGCCCACACCAGGTGCAGGGCACTGCTCTCCGCCGCACCGCGCAGGGCCGCCCAGGAACGCAGCCGGAAGGTCTGGGCCGCCCGCAGCCGGGTGTGCAGGAGTCCGGGCCCGTGCTGCCCGGTTCGCCCGCCCGGCCGGCCCGGACGGGTCGCCGTGTGCCGCGGCGGCACGGCCCGCGCCCACAACTGCCGTGCGGCGTCGGTGTTCTGGCCGGCCAGCCAGCGGGCGTGATCCCGCAGATCGGGGCGGCGTTCCCCGCCGGGCAGCACACCGCCCGCGGCGTAGGCGCGGTAGAACTCCCGCAGCAGCAGGTGCACGCCCCGCTCGTCCAGCAGCGCCGGGTGGTAGGTCAGCAGGACCCGCGGCGGCGGGGCCGGCGCCGCCGCCGCGGACGCCCCCCGCAGCAGGGTCAGGCGCAGCAGGCCGGGCCGGTGCAGCGCGAAGCCCCGCGCCCGGTCGCGCCGCAGAAGCTGCGCCCAGGTGACGGCGGTACGGGAGTGGACGGCGATGTCGGCATCGGCGCGGGCGTGCAGCACCAGACGCGGTGAGGCGACCCAGTCGAAACAGGCCCGCAGCACCGACTCCCGGTCCACGACCGACTGCCAGGCCGCGGCGAACCGGGCCACGTCCAGCGGCCCGGACCAGTCCCAGTACAACTGCTCCAGCTGACCGCCCCCGCCACCGGCGCTGTCCCTGCCGTCCCTACCGCCGGTGCTGTCCGTGCAGTCGGCGCAGTCGATGCGGCTGGTGTGGCTGGTGTGTTCGGTGGTGCCGGCGGGGGCGAGGGCCGCGAGCAGCAGGGTCTGCTGGTGTCCGGTGACCGGCAGGACCTCACCGCCCGGCGGAGGCGGGGCCAGCACGTCGGCCAGCAGTTCCGCGGGCAGCGGGACGGGGCCCGGCGCGGCGGGCGGGGTCAGGCGCAGGGTGTGACGGCCGGGCCGGTGACTGTCCAGCGCGACGTCGAAGGCACGGTGGCGCTGCGCGAGGCGGGCGGCGACGCCCTCCGCGTCGGCCGGGCCCAGCGGGCCGCACAGTTCCAGTACGAGCGGGCCCCCCGCCGGGGGCGTACCCGGCTCGTGGACCACGGCGAGAACGGCGCCCCGCGGCGCGTACCGGCTGCTCATCCGCCCTCCCGGGAACCAGGGACCACACCCGCGGCACACCAGCGGACCGGCCCCCCGCTCCCCCTACCGCACCTACCGCATCGGCCGGGCCGGCCCCGCGCGGTCAACAGACCCGGCACCACCGGCAGGACCGGCAGGACCGGCCGGGCGGACCGGGCGGGCTGTGCGGGCTGTGCGGGCTGTGCGGGTTGAGGGGAGCGTGGGGACACGCAGGATCGTGGTGCCCGGCCGGTGTCCGGCCGGGCGGCGGCGAAAGCTGCCGCCCGGCCTGCCGCCGGCGGCACGGGGCCGCGCGGGGGCGGGCGGGGCGGTGTGCGGTGGGGTGGCTGCACGGTGGTTCACGACGCCCGCCTCTCGTCATGTCGGCTGTGCGCCGGAGCTGCCCGGCAGCGGCCAGCCTAGCGTCGCCGCAGGTGGGAGGCCTGTTTCCTCGAGCGGGTGTGGAGCGGGCCGCGAAGGGGTCTCGACCGGGAGCAGCGGATGGTGGGCGGCGCTGACGAGATAGCGGTCGTGGACGAGGTGGGTGGCGAGAATCCACCGCGGCGCGCCGGCCGGTTCGTCGGCCAGGACCGTACGGCCCTGCTCGTCGCGGCTGAAGCCGAACGCAGCGAAACGGCGCCGCATGCCGTGCCCGAGTGCCTTGGTGTAGGCCTCCTTGAGCGTCCACAGGTGCAGCAGCCGCGCCGTGCGGTCGTCCTCGGGCAGCGCGGCGAGTTCGGCGGCCTCGGCGGGGGTGCACACGTAGGGGTGCAGCAGCTCGAAGGACGGCCGGCGGGTGACGGGCTCGGCGTCCACCCCGATCGGCCCGGTACGGCTGACGGCGACCACGATCAGCTCGTCGGTGTGGGCCAGGCTCACCTCGGTGCCGGCCAGGCCGCGCAGATGGGGGCGGCCGCCGGGCCGGTAGGCGAGGTCGAGGGCGTCCGCGGGCAGGTGCAGCGCGGCGGCCGCGGTGTGTTTGAGGACCATCCGCGAGGCGGCGAAACGCAGCCGGCCGGCCGGCGCGGCCGTCTGCCGGTAACGCGGCCAGTCACGGCCGAGCAGGCCCCGCAGTCCCGGATCCAGCAGCGCGGCCGCCAGCCACTGCCCCCAGGTGGTGTGCACCAGGACGTGACCGCGGCCGGTGAGCTGGTCGCGGACCTCCTCCCAGGGACCCTCGGGACCCGCCACGTGCAGCGGCGGCCCGAGCAGCCCCCCGCTCCCCCGCCCCTGCCCCTGCCCGCTCCCCGGACCCACCCGGCCCACCAGATCCCCCAGTTCCCCCAGATCCGCCGGTGCCGCCGATGCCGGCAGTCGCGCCGGTTCCGGCAGTTGCACCGGTTTCGGCAGTTGCGCCGGTTCCGGCAGTTGCACCGGTTCCGGGCCTCCCGTGCCCGCCCCGTCCGGGACGGGGATGTCCGGGGCGGGGATGTCCGGGGCGGGGAGGTCCGGGTGGGAGGGGTGCGGGCGGGACGACGGGTGGGGGCGGGCGGGGCCGGTGCCGCCCGGGGCGGCCGGGCCGTGTCCGGTCACCACAGCAGCCGGGTCGCGTAGATGTCGCAGTCCACGCCGTGCCGGACCCGGTCGGCGAGTTCCGCCCACACCTGTTCGCGCGGGTCGGCGGCCGGGCCGGGCAGCGGCACCCCGAGCCGTTCGGTGATGCCCGACAGTGCCAGCAGCGCCCAGTGCGGGCCGCCCAGGAACAGACCGCGCCCGTCGTCGGCCCCCTCCTGGACCCCGAGCACGGCGGCGGCCAGCCACAGCAGCGCCTGACGGTCCGCCAGCGCCCGTACGGCCGGACCGTCAGGACCGTCCTGGCCCGCCGCGCGGCACGGACGGCGCAGCGCGCGCTGCTCGCTCAGCAGCCGCCGGGCCGCACCGGCCAGCGCGGCACGGTCCGGATCACCGCCGGCCGCACGGCCGGCCGCACGCAGCAGCCCCGACAGCACCACACCGTCCCCGCCCCGCCCGTCCCCGCCCTGCCCGTCCCCGCCCTGCCGGTTCGCGGCGGGACCGGAGACCAGGTGGGTGTCGCAGGCAAGGTCGGGGTGGGTGTCAGGGTCGGGGTGGGTGTCGGGGTCGGGGTGGGGGTCGGCGAGGCGGAACAGGGCAGGGAGGGCGGCGGGGTGCGGGGGGCGGGGGCTCTCGGCCAGCGCCGGCAGAGCCCGTACCAGGTGGGTCTGCCAGGACCCGGCGGCTGCCGCGTCCACGCCGGCCGCCGGGAGGTCGCCGGCCAGTTTCGCCAGCATGCGGCCCTCGAGGCCGGCGGGCCCGTGGCCGCACTCGGTCAGGACCAGTTCGAGCTGGGCCAGTACGTCGGCCACTACCGTCGGCACCACGTAGCCGGTCACCGCGGGCAGCAGCGCACCGGACGCGGGACGCATCGGGCGGCGCAGCGCCACGCTGGTCAGGCTCTCGCAGGCCAGCAGGTCGGCGAAGACGGTGGCGAGCACCGGCCGCCACTGCCGCAGGGCCGGCTCGCTGTGGCAGCGGCCGGCCACGATCCGGGCGGCCTGGCGCAGCACGGTGCCGGTGGCGGCCAGCAGCGCGGCCGGCCCCAGCAGGGCGGCGGGCACCGGGCACGCCCGCGCGGCCGCGGCGCAGGCCTGTCCCAGGGCCACGTCCCGGCGCAGGACCGGCCGCAGGGCACGCACCAGCTGGTCGGCGGACCGTATCCGGCCAAGGCCTGCCGCCGCCAGGAGCCCGGCCCGGCCCTCCCCCGCACCGCCCGCACCGCCCGCGGTGACTGCGGTGATGCGGGCGGTGCTGCCGTTGATGCGGTCGGTGGTGCTGGTGGTGGTGAGGGCGGGCAGGCCGTAGGGGTTGGCGGCGTCCCGGGGGTCGCCGAGCAGGGCGTCCAGGCGCAGCGCGGCGAGTGCCACCTCCAAGGGCGGGGGCAGTGCGGCATAGCGGTGCGCGACGCCCCGGCGGGGCCCGGGTACCACCGCACCACTGCCACGGCCACTGCCACTTCCGCTGCCACTGCCGCTGCCGCTGCCGGGGCTGTGGCTGTGGCTGTGGCCGTGGCTGGTGGGCCGGTCGGGCGGGAGGGCGGCGGGGACGGTGCGGGGGGCGGGACGGGTGACGGCCATGGGCGGCCTCCTGTTCATCTGTTCATCGCAGACGGCGGACGGTGCTCTCCGCATGCCACTTGGCCAGGCCCAGTGCCTGTCTGTCGGCCCGGGACAGCCAGCCCTGCACATACCGGCGGGCCTCCAGGAGGCTGGTGTCCTCGCCGAGTTCCCGGGCGACGGCGTCCTGCCGGAGCATCACCCGGTGGGCGGCGACGACCGTCACCCCGGAGGCGTCCGGCAGCAGGGACCACTCGCCGCTGTGGGCGGCGAGCAGGCGGGGCGGGAGCGTCTCCTTGTAGACGATCCGGCCGGCGTGCGGGAAACACAGCCGTACCGCCCGGGTGGTGACGGTCCCTCCGCCCTCCGCGGCGCAGGTGTCCACCCGCACCACCTGGATGCCCGGCGCGTCCTCGCGCACGCGGGTCCCCTCGACGTGCGGCAGCCGCTCCTGCCAGTCCCCGATCCGGTAGAGGAAGTCGTAGACCAGCTCGGCGGGGCCCTCCACACGGATCCGGTCCTCGAAGGACAGCAGCAGCTCGTCGAGGTCCTCCCACTGTTCGGCCGCCCCGCGGACCTGGCCGAGCCGGCGCCCTACGTCGGCGGCCGCATCACCGCGCAGGCGGCTGTCGCCCGCGGCGAGCAGCACGGGCAGCAACCGTTCCTGACGCAGGCTCAGCACGCACCGTGTCTCACCCGCCGGGCGCACCGTCCACACCCCCGAGGTCACCATGCCCGGGCGGGCCTGGTCCTCCTCCTCGAAGACGACACTACGGTCCTGCGGCCGCAGGACGCGCCGGGTGTGCCAGGAGCGGACGTGGCCGCCCGGGGCACCGGCCTCGTCGGCCACCTCCCACACCAGCAGCCGTTCCCGCACGCCGTCGAAGTCCACCCGCTCGACGTGCACATGAGAGGGCAGGAACACCGGCCAGCGCACGGCATCGGCCAGCAGGCCGTAGACCACACCGGCCGGAGCGGCCACCTCCACGGCGTCCTCGCCGGCGTGCACGCGCGACGACATGCCTGCCCCTCCTCCTGCGGATACCCCCACCCTGCCCCACCCCACTCGAGCCCGACTCGCGCCCGCACCGACCCCCGCCACTCCCGGCCGGCACGCCACCCCGAACCCCCGAACAACCCCGCCGACCGGACAGCCCCGCCGACCCCGCCGACCCTGCCGACCCGCACGGCATGCACCGGCATGCACCGGCACGACGGGACGCGACAGGGGGCACGACAGGTACCGGCTTGGCACAGGCTGGCGAGTGGCTTCGCGCGGCCCGGCCCGGGTTCACGCCCGGCACCGCCGTACCGCACGCCCGGCGCGGCGCGGCGTGTCCAGGCCCCCGAGCGGGCGGCCCGCGCCGCACACCAGACCCCGCCGGGCCCCCGGCCAAAGCCCGGCCGGATGCCCGTACCCCGGGGGCCTGCGCCAGGTCCCGGACCGCCCGGCGTGGCTTGGCGCGGCTTGGCGATCCAGTCGGTCCGGGCGGACCGGGCTGCACCCTTCGGCGCCGGGCCCACACGGGGAGGAACAAGGAGCCCCGGGCCGGGGAGTTGGGGACCGCAGCCAGGGAAGTGAGGCCGGCGACCAGCGGGTTGAGGCCGGTGACCAGGAGATTGAGGCCGGTGACCAGGGTGCTGGGGCGGGGCCAAGTTGGGGGCGGGGCCAGGAGGTTGGGGGGGTGGGGTGGGTCAGCCGACCGGGGCGGCGAGCCGTCCGCTCCCGGCGGGGCCCGTACCGGGACCGGCAGCCCCGGATCCGGATCCGGATCCGGGCATGGCCGTTGCGGCGGGTGAGCCGTCCGGCCGGGCCATCAGGATGGAACGCTGCAGCTTGCCCAGTGCCGCCGACGGCTCCAGGCCCAGGCCGCGTACCAGGGTGGCCCGCAGCCGCTGGTAGGCGTCCAGGGCCTCGCCCCGGCGCCCGGAGCGGTACAGGGCCAGCATGTACTGCCCGCACAGGCTCTCGTGGGTGGGATACCGGCTGACCAGCACGGTCAGCTCGGCGAGCAGTTCACGGTGGCGGCCCAGGCGCAGATCGGCCTCGATGCGCTGGTCCAGCGCGCACAGCCGGCTCTCCTCCAGCCGTTTGACCTGGGTGGCCAGGTGCGGGCCGGCCTGCACGTCGGCCAGCGGCGGCCCGCTCCACAGCGCGAGCGCGGCCCGCAGGTGCCGGGCCGCCTCGGGGAAGTCCGCCCCGTCCATCGCCCGGTAGCCCAGCCCGGCCAGCCGCTCGAACTCCCGCACGTCACTGCTGCCCTCACCGCTCTTGAGGAGATAACCGCCCGGCACCGTCAGCAGCACGTCCTTGGCCGTACGCCGCCCGCCCGGATCCCGCTCCAGCGCCGCGGTGATCAGCTCACGCAGCTGCAGGATGTACGTCTGCAGGGTGGGCCGTGCACTGCGCGGCGGCTGCGCGCCCCACAGTTCCTCGCTCAGCATGCCCACCGGCACCATCTGGTCGGCGTGCAGGACCAGCAGCGCCAGCACCTGCCGCGGCTTGGGAGCGGTCGGGGTGATCGAGATGCCCTTCTCCCGCACAGCAAGTGTGCCGAGTATGTCGGTGTCCACGCCGTCTCCCCTGTCCGTTCGCTGCCATTTGCCAGAGCCCGCGACCACGCACGGCCACCGCCGCCCCGCCGCGAAAGCAGGCCGGCCCCGGCCCGGGCCCCGGTACCGGCCCACCGGCGTCAGATCCTCAGATCGTCCGCCCCGCCGGTCCGCCGGTCTTCAGGTGCGCCCGGCAACCGATCTGCCGGCCCGTCAGCAGGCCCTGTCCCGACGGGACTTGTCGGGGTCGCGGACCGACTGCCGTCTCCGTGCCTCCCGGCACACCCGAGTAAAAAACAGCATGGACGGTATGTCAATCTCAAACCGGTCGTCGTGTTTTCTCTCCGCCGGCACTCGAGACCCCCTCCAGGGAACCCGACTTTTGCCGCACAACGCCCCGGCCAGGCGGAACACGGGCCCTCCGGGCCCGCTCCCCGCACGACTTGACCTCTCCATTGCCGCACCATGCGGTCTGTTTACCCGGGTGCGGGTCCAGCCCCCGCACGGAACAGGCCGGATCCCGCCCCGCCGGACAGAACCGGTCCGCCGCACCGCACACGGAACCGGCCCGCCGCCGGAAGCCGGGGGCAAGGCCGCAGATCCGCCGCCGGGAACCGGCCTTGCCGCCGGCCGCCGCCAGGGGGACCGGAGATCCGCCGCCGGGGCGGAGCCGGTCCCGGCGCCGGTCCCGGCGGGGCCGGTCTCGGCGGCGGGGGGGGCGGGGCCAGTCTCGGCGGCGGGGGGCGGGGCTGTTAGCGGGGGGCGGGGCCGGTCTCGGCGGCGGGTATGCCCGGCCGGGCCGGCCGCCGGGGCGGGGGCGCGGCGAGGCCCGGCAGCAGCAGGGCCCAGAACTGTTCCACCAGATGCGGGGAGAGGTGGAAGCGGTGGCGGGAGGCGAGACCGGCCAGCCCGAGGGTGGCGGCGACCACGGCCACCGCGGCCGCCTCCGGGGAGACCCCCTCCGCCAGTTCACCCGCGCCATGGGCCTCGCGCAGCAGTGCGTGCACCCACTCGCTCCACCACCGGCCCGGCCCCTCACCGCCCTTGCGCGAGGGATCACCGCCCAGCCCGAACCCGGCCCGCAGCACCGGGTCGGCCGACAGCCCCAGCACCAGGTCACGGCTGACCTCCACCAGCAGCCGCAGCCCCGCACCCCCCGCACCCGCCCCGACGGGGCCGCCCGACACCCCGCCCGGCGGGGTGTCCTGCCGCGCGGCCAGCCGCTGCAGGGAGGCGGTCGCCGCCGCCTCCACCTCACGGGCCAGCAGATCCTTGCTCGGGAAATGGAAATGCAGCGCCCCGGTACTCACCCCGGCCCGCCGGCTGATCGCCGGCAGCGAGGCGAGGGCGTACCCGTCATCGGCAAACACCTCGGCCGCCGCCCGGACCAGGGCCTGGCGCGTACGTGCCGCCCGAACCTGCTTGACCATCCCGCCTCCTCCCGGGCCCGCACCGGCCGCCGCCACGGCGGACACCCCCGGGCACTCCGAGGCCACACCTTACCAAACCGCACGCGCGGTATGTTTCACGGGACGGGATACCCACCGACACCCCGCCCACCCCGGCCCGCAGACACCGGCCCCGCCCGCCACCAGCCACAACACCCCAGGCCACCGACCCCGGCACCCACCACGGCCACCCGCCCACGAACCCAGCCCGCACAACACAGAAACCGGCCGAACCCACCCCCGCCCGCACCCGCACCCTGTGCGGACAGCCGCACAAGCCGCACACACCAGCCGGCCCACCAGCCGGCCACGGGCCGGTGCGCGGACCGGTGCGCGGGCCGGGGGACGGTTGCGAGAGGGCCGTGCGGGACGGGCGCCGGCCTGCCGCCACGCTCCGCGGCGGCACTCGACGCCCGCTCGCACCCGCCCGGAGCCGAACCCCACCCGCCAGCCCGCCCGCCTCCCCGCCTGCGCGTCCGCCCGCCGGCCGGCCTGTGCGTCTGCGGGCCGGCGCGCCTGCGGGTCCAACGGGTTTGCAGGCCTGCGGGTTTGCAGGCCTGCGGGTCTGCAGGCCTGCGGGTGGGTCGGGTGTCAGGCGGGAGCGGCGACCTCGTCCAGGTCCCCCAGCTCCCCCGCCTCGGCGGCCAGCCGCTCGCCCTCGGCGGCGACCTCGGCGGCCCGGGCCGGGTCGGTGACCAGCTTGCCGAGCACCGCGGGCACCGCGATGCTCGGCAGCAGATGCTCGAACAGCGCGGAGACCCGCCGCTCCAGATCCTCCCGGCCCGCCAGCGTGTGGGAGTAGACCTGCACACCCGTCCACGCGGCCGAGAACACCCACGCACTCTCCGCCGGGTCCACATGCGGCAGCAGTTCACCCTGCTCCCGCGCCTCGCGCAGCACCTTCTCCGTCGCATCCAGCCAGGTCGTGATCGTCCAGGTGCCGAAGATGGCCCCCATCTCCTGGCCCAGCGAAAGTCTCGCCGAGGCACTGACCACCGGGTTGCGGCGCATCCGGTACGCCAGCGACAGCCCCATGTCCACCAGCTCCTGCAGCTTGCTCGCCCGGGGCGCCAGCGTGAAACCCGAGAACTGCTCCGCCAGCACCCCCTCCGCCAGCGCCTGCTTCGAGGGGAAATGGAAGTACAGGGCCCCCTTGGTCACACCCGCCCGGGTCAGCACCTCACCGATCGTGGCGGCCTCATACCCGCGCTCGTCGAAAACCGACGCCGCCGCATTCAAAATCGCCCGCCGGGTGCGAATCGCACGCTCCTGCCGCACCACGAACCCTCCAGTGGTCGTTCCTCACTCCATCGCAAGATGTTTTCCTTGCAACCACTCCAAACCAAACCAGGTAGTCCGTATTTTCACAAGGGCAGCGCCCCCGCCACCACCCCGCCCCGGCTCAAAACCCCGCCCCCGCCCACCCCCTCACCACCCCCGCCCGCCCGCCCCCTCACCGGGCCGGACAACACCTCCACCCCCCACCCGCCACCCCCCGCACCCACCCAACCGGAAGTCCGGATTCAACCGGTCCCCACCCCGCCCCCGAACCACCACACCCGCACACCCCGACCCCACCACAACCCCAGCCGCCACCCCCCACCCACACCCGACAACCCAACAACCCAACAACCAACACCCGGCACGACAGACCCCGGGAACACAGCAAGACGATCACACCACCACACCAGAAACAGACACCGCCCACACCCACCCGCACCCCCCGCCACACCCGCACCACCGGGCCCACGACCCGCACCGCCGAACCCACGCCGGGAAACCCCGGCGGCCGCCACCCAGCGGCCCGTCCGCCCGGCAGCAGACTCCCCGGGCAGGCCGGCATCCGGCAGAACACCCCCGCACAAGGCACCTGACCCGCCCGCCCGGACAGCACACAACAGCCGACAACCGCGGACCACCAGCAGGCCGGACACCGGACACCCGCACAACACCGGGCCCCATTTCCCGCACGGCCCCGCACACCGACGAAACCGCATCCGCCACGGCCTCGCACACCCACGAAACCCGATCCGCACACGGCCCGGCCGACGCTGCCTGCCACCCCGGCCCCACCGGCCCGCACCCCACCCAGACCACCCCGGCACCCCAGGCACCCCGGGCACCCCGGGCACCCCGGGCACCCCGGGCACCCCGGGCACCCGCATCCTGCCGGGACCGCACCCCAACACACCCCAGGCACCGACCGGTTCACACCGCAGAAAAGATCCCCTACGGCCACAACGTCACGCGGACAACGCCACGAAGGCCACCCGGCACCAGACCTCCGCACACCCGGACCGGCCGCACCCGATCAGGGCCTAAAAACCCTTCCCCCGGGTCTGCGAACCCCCAACCGGCCTCCCGGACCGGCCACCCACCGCAGACACCCCCCACCTCCCCCGCTCCCCGGTCTCCCGCGCACCGTCACGGCCGGCAGCACCCCACCACCAGCACCGGCGCCGGCTCCGTCCGAGCAGCACCGGCGAAAACCCTGCGCGAGACAGCCCGAAGGAAAGCGCCGGCGACCGCAGCGGACAACCACCCACCACAGCCGCCGAACCCGAGACAAGACAACACCGGACCCCGCAAGACGAGACGAGGCAAGGGCGAGGCGAGGCGAAGGGAGACGAGGCAAGGCAAGGCCGGGTGAAGGGACTTGACGCAGCCGACGCCCCCGGCCGGGACCATACCCGGCACCACCCAGCACCCAGCACGGTCCACCGCCCCAGGACACCCGGCACCACAAGACACACACCGCACCCGCAGAGCGACCCGGCCCGCGAAAACAGACAACACAACGCCCAGCACCAACTCCTGGCCGGTGCCGGCCGGCACCGGCACCACGGGCAGCACCCCGCTCAACCCACCAAACCCACCAAACCCACCGGGCCCACCGGGTCAACGGGGCCGGGCGGGCCTGGTGAACCTGATGGGCCAGGTGGGCCAGGTGGGTTTGGCGGGCCTGGGGGACCAGCCGGGCCAGGCGGAGTCCGGCAGACCCGGCGGCTCACCCGCCCGCTGCGGCCTGGTGAGCCGCCGGCCCCGGCACCACGGGCAGCACCCGCGGCCCATTCGAAATGAACGACTCCGTACGCGGCAACTCCCCCGGCACGAACGCCGCCCGCATCCGCGGGAAACGCCCGAACAACGCCCGCAACGCGATCTCCGCCTCCAGCCGCGCCAACGGCGCCCCCAGGCAGTAATGCACCCCATGACCGAACGACAGATGCTCCCGACGCGTCTCCCGCGTCACATCGAACACATCCGCATCCTCCCCGTGCACCCCCGGATCCCGCCCCGCCGCCGCGAACGACATCACCAGCGCATCCCCCCGCTCGATCACCGTCTCCCCCACCCGCACATCCTCCACCGCATACCGCAAAATCGCATTCGCCCCCGGCGCCTCCACCCGCACCGCCTCCTCCACCACATCCCCCCACGACACCCGCCCCGACCGCACCAACTCCAGCTGACCCAAATCCCCCAGCAACAACGCCACCGCATTGCCCAGCAGATTCACCGTCGGCTCACACCCCGCAGACAACAACATGATCAAGTTGTCGACCAGCTCCTTCTCACCCAACCCCCCACCCTCACCCGCACCCGCCGCGATCAGCGCACTGGTCAGATCCTCACCCGGACACCGCCGCTTGAACGCGACCAACTCCCCCATCGTCGAATACAACGCCCGGTAATTGGACTGCGCCTCCACCGACGACACCGCCGTATCGAAAAACCCGTCAATGATCTCCCGCAACGGCCCCCGGAACTCCTCCGGAATCCCGAACAACTCCAACATCACCCGCCCCGGCAACGGCAACGCGAACAACTCCCGCACATCCACCACCCCACCCCCGCCCCGCCCCGCCGCCTCCTCAACCCCATCCAGCAGACCCCCCGCGATCTCCTCCACCCGCGGACCCAGCAACGCCACCCGCCGCGCCGTGAACGCCGACGCCATCAACCCCCGCAACCGCCGATGCTCCGCCCCGTACGACGTCACCAGATTCTGCACCGACACCCACACCGCCAACGGCCAACTCCCCGACACCTCCCCCCGCCGCCACGCCGGCCAATGCCGATACGCATCCTTCGACACCCGCCCATCCATCAACAACCCACGCATCACCCCCGCATCCGTCACCACCCACGCCCCCACCCCACCCGGCAACACCACCCGCGACACCGCACCCCGCCCCCGCAACACAGCCGCCTCCCCCTGCACATCCCGCCCCAACACATCCAACACAAACGGACACCCCCCACCACCCACCCCACCCACACCAGCCACCCCGGCCTCAGCCACCCCGGCCGCCCCAACCGGACCAGCCACCCCGGCCACCCCAGCCACACCACCCAGCACCCCCACACCCGCCCCACTCCCCGCAAACCCCGCCAGCCCAGCCACCACCGCCGCCTCACTCCCCGCCAACCCAGCCGACCCGGCCACCGCCGCCCCACTCCCCGCCAACCCAGCCGACCCAGCCGACCCGGCCACCGCCGCCCCACTCCCCGCCAACCCAGCCGACCCAGCCGACCCGGCCACCGCCGCCCCACTCCCCGCCAACCCAGCCGACCCAGCCGACCCGGCCACCGCCGCCCCACTCCCGGCCGCCCCACCGGCCGCAGACCCGGCCACCGCCGGTTCGCTCCCGACCGGCCCGGCCACCCCACGCCCGGCCGCCTCGCCCCCGGCCCTCTCACCGCCCGCCGGACCTGCCACCGCCGGTTCGCTCCCGACCGGCCCGGCCACCCCGCCCCCGTCCAGCCCACTGCGACCCTGCTCACGCCCATCCAGCCGACGCACCATCAGACCCTCCCCGCAGACAGCGAAAACACCGGAAAAACCACAACGACACGAACCAACACAGCAATACGAACAACCACCAACAACACAAAACCGGCACAAAACGCCAACCCCCAGCACGGCACACCCGCACCAGCCGCCCCCCACCCCCGCACGAACCACCCGGCACCACACCACGAGCAACCCGGCACCACCCGCGAGCAACCCGGCACCACCCGCGAACAGCCCGGCACCACACCGCGAAGAGCCCGGCAACGCGCCACCTCCGCACCCCCACCAGGAACGAGACAGACACGGCACCCACGCCGGAACCAGACCCCCACACCCCCGCACGGCCACCCCCCAACCCGCACCCCCCAACCCCCGCACGACCACCCCCCGGCCGGCACCCCCCGACCCCCCACACCACCAGCACCGGACCACCCCGGCCCCCGCCACCAGCACCGCCACCGGCACCCGCACCCGCAGCACCGGCCCGAACCCTCACACCACCCGAACCCGAACCCGCACCCGCACCCGCACCCGCACCCGCGGCACAGGCCCGCACCCACCCAAAACAGCACCCAAACCAAACCGCTCAGCCGGTTTCACCATAGCCCCCGAACCCGCCACCCGCGAGAGCCCGACCCCCACCACCGCCACCGACCCCGAGCCTCGCACAGCACCCCGCACCCACGGAAGACACCACCAGAACGGAATACAACCCCCCGTTTACCCGGAAAGATCCCCACCCCACCCCGCCCCGCCCACCCCCGGACCCCGAACCCCCGGCACCCCGACCACCCGGCCCCACACCCGACCGCCGGCCGCGAAATTCCCCGCCCACCCTTGAAAAGAAAACCGGTAGGTTCGTATCTTATGACCCTGCACGGTCGATCCCAGCCCACCCAACGGCGCAACGGAGACACCCATGACCCTGCTCACCGTCCACCAGGACAACCACCCCACCCCCCACCCCACCCCCACCCCACCCGCAACCACCCCACCCCCACACCCCGCCCCCACCACCCCCATGCCCCGCCTCACCACCACCGTCCCCCGCGAATACGTCCACCGCTCAAGCCTCGCCGAGGTCTTCCTCACCGGCAGCGAAAAAACCGGCGACAACCACTACACCCTCACCGCCCAATGGCCCCGCGCCCACACCTTCTACACCACCCCCGACGGCACCCACCACGACCCCCTCCAAGCCGCAGAAACCATCCGCCAAACCGGCCTCTACCTCGCCCACGCCGAACTCGGCGTCCCCCTCGACCACCACTTCCTCATGTGGAACATCCACCTCACCACCCACCCCCAACACCTCCACATCGGCCCCACCCCCACCGACCTCACCCTCACCGCCACCTGCACCACCCTCCGCTACAAAGGCAAACGCCTCGCCGACTTCACCATGCACATCAACATCACCCGCAACGGCCACACCACCGCCACCGGCGGCGGCCAATTCACCTGCCTCACCCCCACCACCTACCAACGCCTCCGCCAACCCCACACCACCCACCCCACCCCCCAACCCACACCCCCACCCACACCCCCCACCGACCCCACCCCCTACGGACGCCACCTCCCCCTCGACCTCGTCCTCACCCCCACCCCCCAACCCCACACCTGGCAACTCACCCCCAACCCCCACCACCCCATCCTCTTCGACCACACCACCGACCACATCCCCGGCATGGTCCTCCTCGAAGCCGCCCGCCAAGCCACCCACACCCACACCCACCCCACCCCCACCCACCTCACCACCCTCCACGCCACCTTCCACCGCTACACCGAACACCACACCCCCACCTACATCACCACCCACACCACCAACGACATTGACACCACCGACACCGACACCACCGACACCCACACCAGCAACACCACCCACACCAGCGAACCCACCACCAACACCCCCACCGGCACCCGCACCACCCACGTCACCGGCCACCAAAACAACCACACCGTCTTCACCGCCCACCTCACCACCACCCCCACCCACCACCACCAGCCCTAGCCACCACCAGTCCAGACACATGCCTCTCACCACACAGGCAGAGTCACCAACGCCGTACCCCTGACGGGTCATCACCGCGAGAGGCAGCTGGACGTGTGGACGAACTCATGGGCAGCGAGAGTCGGATCCGACCAAGCGCAATGGGACTATGTGACACCTGAGCGTGTCGGCCCGCTTGTGCCCATGGGGGTGCGGGCCGATGCCCGCTTCGAACACGGCCACCTGGTCGAACGCTCCGAGGAGGCCTCCGCGTGAACGGCACCAACAGCGCCGATGACCGTTCCGCCGAGGACGAGCACCAGCGATTCGCCCGCTACCTGCATGAGTTGGCCGTCGTCCGTGAAGAGGACGAAGCCGAGTTGGTCACCAGGATCTTGCGCGACCCGGACAGGACAATGGCGCAGTCGGCCATCGTCCGCCACCTCGACCGTCGTGCGGCGCAGTTGCTGACCGATGACGAGTTCACCTCTTGGGCCCACGCGATGGCCGAGGTGAGCGCGGAGCGGGAGTTCCTCCCCTACCGGCTGCGCGAATGGACCCTGCTGCGATCAATCACCGTGGGCGAGCCGTGGAGCTCGGAGCAAGTCACCACCGGATCCGACTGGTTCCAGCGCATGGCCGTCGAGACCGTGTCCTCGCCCGTCGTCCTCACCCTGCTCGCCGAGTCAGGAAGAACCCGGCGCGTCCGCGCTAACGCCAGTCACCGACTACGCCAGCGGCACCACCGCGCCTGACTTGATCGACAGGTGTTGACTGTTTCTCCCCTTCTCCGGCTCCACGGACCTACCGCGTGCCGGATGCCAGACAACAGATGCCGGGTGCGGGGTGCCCGGCGCCGGCCATCAACGCGCCCGACAGGCACTGCGGACGGTCGCGATGCCGACAGCAAGGAGCCAGTAGCTGAGGAGGGCGCCCATGAGTGCGGTGGTACCCCAACCGTTGGCGGCATAGAAATCGGCCGGGGTGTTGCCGAAGAACAAGGACGGCACAAAGGCCAAGTTCACAGCGGCCAGAACATAGGCCGTGCGGTGGGTCCAGCGCGGCAGCAGACATGCCTTGCTCGCGGCGTATCCGAAGCTGACCAGGAACATGCCCAGCAGCATGCGAGAGATCGTCCCGTAGAGGATGTAGGTACCCGAGACCGTGACCGTGGGATCGACGGGATGGTCGGCAGCGATGACGGCTCCGGCCTCCAGACCGCTGGATACGAGGGTGACCGTGGTGTACGTGAGGCCGGAGGCGAAGGCGAGCGCACCCACCCACTCCGCCTCCGGAGCGACTGTCCTGACCAGTTCACGGAAGGCGGTGGCGAAGACCAGTACACACCCGAGCGCGAGGATGCCGATCAAGAGACGGGTGAGGACGTTGGAGTCCGGGGGCGGCCCCGAGTAGATGAAGTACAGCGGCACTTCCGCAACCAGACCCGCCCCAGCCGTGATCCCCGCGACCCCCGTAAATCGCCGGGCGATGCTCTCACTCATCATCAGGTTCTCCCTCAGCAACATGTCCGGCACTGCGCCGTTGACGTTGACGAGATCCTCGCTCGCGCACACCCCCGGAGTCCCTGGCCCTGGAACCCGTATCCGGGGGTGGATCTGGCAACACCCCCAGCCGATGTCACTGGCACGGCTTCCGGATCCGCTCACGCGCCGTTGGTGTTGGTGGGGCACGGCTGCGGAACCAACAGGAAGGCTCCGGGAATGGTGGGCCGTGCACGCCGCCTCGTGACCAACTACGGTTTCAACGTCGTCCGCCTCTGACGACGATCGAACCCAGGATCAGCTCCGCGGACTTGGTGGGTCGAGCCTCCGGGCATGGTCGACGTCATGGGTGCACCTGAACCCACACCGGGTCCGCCCCACCTGAGCCCCGCACGGCAAGTGGCGCGGGGCTTCGACACGGGCCAGGGCCCTCTCACATGGACGGATCCGTCCGCCACCTACTCGTCATGTCAACGGGTGGCAACGGCCAGGCTGACCACGTAGCGCTCCTCGACCGTCCCGTTCGGGAAGGTTTCCGTGACGAGGTCGCGCTCAGCGGCCAGGAACGTCTCGGCCGCGTTCCTGCCGAGGACGAGGAAGTCGGAGTAGCTGGCGAGATTCGCGAGATGTGTTTCGAGTGGGACGCTCCTCGACCACGACAACTGCCGTGTGGTGAAGCTGAGTTCGGGCGGCAGGTGGCGGAATCGGGCCGTGGGGTCGGGTTCGCTGTCCTCGGCGCCGAAGAGACGGCGCAGGCGGGCGTCCTGGTCCGCTATCCAGCCGACAGTGCTGTCCGAGTCGTTCCACCAGAGGGCAAGGGCGCCGCGGGGGTGCAGTACTCGGAGGGCTTCGGGGACGGACTTGTGCGGGTCGGTCCAGTGCCAGGCCTGGGCACAGGTCAGGATGTCGATGGACTCGGAGGCCAGTGGCAGGTTGTTGCCGTCACCGAGCACGACGGGGACGTTCGGCAGTCCGAGACGGAATTGGGAGACCATTCCGGGGCCCGGCTCGACCGCGATGACGCGCGCACCGCGGGCGTGCAGGAGGGCGGTGGCCAGTCCCGTGCCGGCTCCGATGTCCGCAACGCGGGCGCCCATCAACGGACGGTCGGCGAGTTCCTCGACCGCGTCGAGCAGCGCGGGCGGATACGACGGGCGGTTCGCGGCATAGCCGGCGGCGGCCTTGTCGAATGAACGGGCCTGCGAAGTGATCGTCATTCGACCATCCTCGGCGGTCCGAAGTGCCCGGCACAGCAGTTTGACGGCGTTTCCCGGCACCGGCATCGCGAGGCTCCCGATGACCACGCGGCTTCCGACGGCCACTCTCACTTCGCTCGCTTCGTACCGATCAACGTCGCCCCTCACCCCAGGCACGCCAAGTACTCCGGCGGGCTGGAGTGGTGGCAGTGGATCACCGGACGCTCGCGCCGCGACCACGTTTTGATCAGCCCCGTCCGCCTCTGCGGCGACGTTACTTGCCCGCGGTTTCCCGAGAGTTGCGCAGAGCTCCGAACGCGGCCCGGAGTTCATTGGTGAAGATGTCGGGAACTTCCCAGGCCGCGAAGTGGCCGCCCCTGCGGGCTTTGTTGAAGTAGAAGAGCTTGTGGTAGCTGCTCGAGGCCCAACTTCGCGGCGCCTGGTAGATCTCACCTGGGAACACCGTGATAGCGGCCGGGATGGAGACCGACACCGCATTGAAATTGTTGGCGTTGTTCTCCCAGTAGAGACGCGAGGATGACACGGCGGTGTTCGTGACCCAGTAGAGCGTGATGTCGTCGAGCATCTCGTCCTTGGTGAGCACCCGCTCGGGATCGCCGTCGCTGTAGGTCCATGCGGCGAACTTGTCGTACATCCACGCGGCCAGTCCGACGGGAGAGTCCGTCAGTCCATAGCCTTCGGTCTGGGGACGGGTGACCATCATGGCGGAGTAACCCGAGCCCGTCTTGTAGAAGGTGGCGAGTTTTTCGTACGCGGCCTTCTCATCGGTGTTCAGTCCCGCCGGGACAGGGTCACCGCAGGCGAGCTTCTTCGCGATATCGACAGGGACGGTGGCCGGGAAGTTGACGTGGATTCCAAGGAGTCCCGCGGGTTTCTGTACCGCCATCTTGTCCGAGATCACGGCTCCCCAGTCGCCCCCCTGGGAGACGTAGTGCCCGTACCCGAGGCGTTCCATCAGCACCGCCCAGGCACGGGCGATACGGTCGGGGCCCCAGCCGCTGCTCGTCGGCCTCTCGGAGAAGCCGTACCCGGGCATGGACGGTATGACGAGGTGAAAGGCGTCCTCTGCGCGTCCCCCGTGGGCCGTGGGGTTGCTGAGCGGATCGATCACCTTGAGGAATTCCAGGATGGAGCCCGGCCAGCCGTGGGTCAGGATCATCGGCAGGGCGTTCGCATGCCGGGAGCGGACATGGATGAAATGAATATCGAGTCCGTCGATCTCGGTTTTGAACTGCGGCAAGGAGTTCAGCTTCTCCTCGATATTCCGCCAGTTGTAGCTCGTCCCCCAGTAGCGGGAGAGTTCTTTCATGGTCGCCAGCTGGACGCCTTGGGACTGATCGTGGACCGTCTCCCGGTCGGGCCACCGTGTCGCGGCGATGCGTCGGCGCAGATCGACAAGGTCCTGCTCCGGTATGTTCACGCGGAAGGGGCGGATGCTCTCCCTCTCGCTCACCGCCACGGGCTTTCCGGAGTACTCATCGGAGTACGGGCCGAAAACGCCGGTTGCCGCCGCGGTCATCGCGGCGGCTGAGGTGGTGATAAACATACGCCGGGACTGCAGCCGGAGATTTGGGGACATGGCGGATCTCCTTGGGTCGTTCCAGCGCTTCCGAGAGGGCACCCTCAACAGTCTTGTTTCGCCTCGGCGGTAACGGAAATCCGGCACGGAATTCCTGCGGCCCTGGCGGCCTCCACCCCGGCGGAGCCTGAGGCGGGCGGCAACAAGCTGTCGACGTCCCCATGCGACGGCTCCATCACGGTATGTAACGATATTTATCCCTCCGTGAGCGCGCAACTCGGGGCCAAAAGTTGCGTGCGACCTACGTTCGCCGGGCAGTCGGTCTTCGTGAGAGGTCCTCGACGGTCGAGGGCGATCAGGAGAGGCACTCGGCGATGCAGATGTCCGGCCACACAAAGCCCTCGGAGTGGGCCCACTCCCGGTCCACGGAGCGGGCCCGCTCCGGAGCGGTCCGCGGACGGCTCCGGAAGGGGCCGGCGTACGGGATGCGGGCTTCGCAGGCCTCACCCTTCCGTGAGACGGCGGAGCCATCCGCAGTGAGCGCTGAGGTGCGACCGGCCGACGCCGCCTACGCCCCGGGGCCCCTGGTGCGGCGAGGTACAGTCTGCACGCTGCGTCCCGCGCCGGACCGGGCAGCGCGGCTCTCCTGCCCTCCCGTGGTTGCCGGCCAGGTGACGACATGACCAGTACCCAGGAACGGCCGGAGTTGGCCTCCCCCGACGTCGACCCGTCGGTCTCCGCGACGGTCGAGGAACGTGCCTCGCGGATACGGCGCCGTTTGGAGCGCCTGATCGGCATCGCGGCGACCGAGGGCAACGCGCTCACGGTCCTGCGCAACGGAGATGAGATCTTTCCGGCGATGCTGGCCGGCATCCGGTCTGCGGAACACACCGTGGACATGATGACGTTCGTGTACTGGACGGGGGACATAGCCCGTGAGTTCGCGCAGGCACTGGCGGAACGGGCGCGCGCGGGCGTGCGGGTGCGACTGCTGCTGGACGGGTTCGGCAGCCGGCTGATCGAGAAGGAACTACTGCGGGAAATGGAGCGGGCCGGCGTGCAAGTGGCCTGGTTCCGCAGACCGTTGGCCCTTTCGCCGTTCAAGCAGAATCACCGTTGCCATCGCAAGGTTCTCGTCGTGGACGAGCAGACGGCCTTCACCGGCGGGGTGGGCATCGCGGAGGAGTGGTGCGGCGACGCGCGCACCGAGCACGAGTGGCGCGACACCCATGTCGAGGTCCGCGGGCCGGCCGTGGACGGCGTGGCCGCCGCGTTCGCGCAGAACTGGGCCGAGTGCCACGACGAACTCTTCGACGATCGCGACCGGTTCGTCCCGCACCGACCGCAGGGCGACGCGGTGGTGCAGGTCGTGCGCGGCTCGGCCAGCTTCGGCTGGCAGGACATGCAGACCCTGATCCGGGTGATGCTGGAGTCGGCCGAGGACCGCTTCCGGCTGACCACCGCCTACTTCTCACCGGACGCGTACTTCGTCGAGCTGCTCTGTGCCACCGCCCGTCGGGGGGTCGAGGTGGAGATCCTGCTGCCCGGCCCGCACACGGACAAGCGGGTCTGTCAGTTGGCCGGCCAGCACTACTACGAAGAGCTCACCGCCTGCGGCGTGAAGATCTACCAGTACCAGCCGACGATGATGCACGCCAAGGTCATCACCGTGGACGGCGTCGCCGCCCTGGTCGGCTCCACCAACTTCAACCGGCGATCACTGGATCACGACGAGGAGATCATGCTCGCGGTGCTGGAGCAGAAGTTCACCGCCGCCCTCGACAATCACTTCGACGAGGACCTCGAGGCCGCCACGTTGATTCAGGAGGGGCGCTGGAAGCGGCGCTCCCTGGCGCAGCGGGCACGAGAGGTCGCCGTCGTGCCCATCCGCCGCTTTCTGTAGTTCCGACCTCCGGTCACCAGACCATCAACCATCAACCGCCGACCGCCGACCGCCGACCTCCGCCAGCGAACCGCGTGGCGCGGCCTTCAGGCGCGCGGCGGTCGGGTCGCGGTCTCCAGGTAGAAGGCGTCGATGCTCTGGACGGCCTGCTCGAATTCCGCCAGGTTCACGGGCTTGGTCACGTAGGCGTTGGCGTGGCTGTTGTAGGCCCCGACGACGTCGTCCGGCGCGGAGGACGTGGTGAGGACGACCACCGGGATGGTCTGCAGCTCCTCGTCGGCCTTCAGGACCCGGAGCAGATCACGGCCGTTCATCCGGGGCATGTTGAGGTCGAGCACGATGAGGTCGGGACGCACGCTGCCCGGGGTGCGCAGGTGTTCCAGCGCGGCGACTCCGTCGGTGACCTGGACCAGGTTGCGGGCCCCGCGCTCGGAGAGGGCTTCCTCGATGAGCATGGCGTCGGCGACGTCGTCCTCGACGAGCAGGACGTCGAACGGGCGGGCGGGGGTGGTCATCATCGGATGCTCCGTGGGTGCTTCGTTGGAGTGGTGGAAGAGTCCCGGCCAGCGACGTCGGGCGCCTTGGCGAGTCATGTCGCATGCCTCGCCGATCTGCGGGTATCCGGCCCCTGCCCGAGCGGCGTCCAGGGCCGCGTCCCGCTGGAGCCGCTCAGCGGCCCGCTGGAGGTGGGTCAGTACGTGCAGCAGGGTCAGGGCCCGCGTCGGATCGTCCGCTGACGGGGGATGTGGGGGGTCTTCCGGTAGTTGAAGGGCGATGCGCCGCGCGAGATCATCGACCGCCGCATCCGCGACTGCGGCCGTCTCCTGCGGAGTGGTCCGCACGACGAAGTTCTTGCCAGGCACACCCGCACATTAGGCCCCGGACCGCCCCCGCGACAACAACCGTTGTCGATTGCCCTCTACAGTGTGCGCTGCGCCGCTTTGGGGGCGGCCGTCACAGTGTGAGGAGTGTCAGGGAATGACCGGCGACGAGAGACCGCCGCGTGCGCGGGAGCTCTCCACGTGGACGACCCGGCGTTGGCTTCGTGTCGGGGTGGCCGTGTCCTTGACCGTCCTGGCCGTGCTCGGAGTGACCGGAGCGTGGATCCTGGGGCGGACGACGTCGATCAGCGACAGCCTCGTGGACGTGAAATCGCCCGCGCTGACCACCTCGATCCGCCTGGAATCGGCCCTGCTCAACCAGGAGACCGGCATCCGCGGCTATGGGCTCACCGGAACGACGGACTTCCTCAAGCCCTACCGGGAGGGGCTGGCCGAGCAGAAGACGGACATCGCGTCGCTCTCGGAGCTGCTGCGGGGCGACAGGGCGGGTCTTCGCCATCTGAAGGCCGTACAGGACGCCGTCGAGAAGTGGCAGTCGCGGATCGCCCGCCCGATCGCCGCCTCACCGCCCGGGACGCCCTCACCGCTCGCCACCGAACGCGCCGCGGAAGGCAAAACGGTCTTCGACACACTCCGCGCGGCCATGGTCACCCAGCAGGACGGGCTGCGTGCCGACCGGGTCCAGGCGCGCGCGGACCTGGCGGCCACGATGCGGCTGCGGAACTGGGTGTTCAGCGCGATCGCCGTCCTCATCGCCGTCCTCGCGGGCGTGGTCTTCGAGGCGCTGCGCCGTGGCATCACCGCGCCGTTGGAGCGGCTCGGGGCGGACGCCCGCGCCGTCGCCGACGGCGACTTCGCTCATCCCATCACGCCGACCGGCCCCGCGGACCTGCGTCAGCTGAGCGGCGAGATCGACTCGATGCGCCAACGGCTCGTACGGGAACTGGACTTCAGTGAGGAGGCACGGCTGCGCCTCGACGAGCAGTCCACGGAGCTCCAGCGGTCCAACGCCGAGCTGGAGCAGTTCGCCTACGTGGCCTCCCACGACCTCCAGGAACCCCTGCGCAAGGTCTCCAGTTTCACCCAGCTGCTGCAGCGGCGCTACGGGGGTCAGCTCGACGACCGGGCCGACCAGTACATCGATTTCGCGGTCGACGGAGCGAATCGCATGCAGACCCTCATCAACGATCTGCTCGATTTCTCCCGTGTCGGCCGCGTCCACCACGCCCACCAGAGCGTGGACCTCGACTCGGTGATGAAGCGCAGCCTTTCCGCGCTCAGCGTCAGCATCGAGGAGGCGGGCGCGGTGATCACCCAGGACGAGCTGCCGACTCTGGTCGCCGACCCCACCCAGATGGGCATGCTGTGGCAGAACCTGATCGGCAACGCCGTCAAGTTCCGCCGCCCGCAGGAGGCACCGCGGATCCACGTGTCCGCCGTGCGGGACGGTGCACTGTGGCGGTTCACGGTCACCGACAACGGGATCGGCATCGCCCCCGAGTACGCCGAGAAGGTGTTCGTGATCTTCCAGCGGCTCCACACCAAGGACGCCTACAACGGCAGTGGCATCGGACTCGCGATGTGCAGGAAGATCGTCGAATTCCACGGCGGGACCATCTTCGTCGACCCGGAGTACACAGGGGGCACCCGCATCGTCTTCACCCTGGCCGGTGAACCCGTGGAGGCGGGCCTGCCCTCCACCGCTTCGGAAGAGACCCGTTCCGGCGCGCAGCCGACGGCTTGACCGGGACCGTGGCCGGTGCGGCGTCCGTGATCATCACCGCCGGTGCCGTCACTCGGGCGCCCGCGTCGAGAGCGTCCTGGTGAACGGGGTGACAGGGCGCTCGAGGCGGGCGCCGTCCACGGTGATGTCCACCGCCTCGTTGTAGAAGGCGAGGAGGTCCTTGACGGCGCCCACCGCGGGCAGCGGCTCGGGGTAGCTCCAGACGATGTTCGGCGGGGTGCCGGGTGCATCGGCTTCTCCTCGCCACGACCAGTACGCGGCGGTCCCTTTGTAGGGGCAGCCGGTGCGGTGGTCGGTCGGTTCGAGGAGTTCCAGTCGGACGTCCTCGCGCGGGATGTAGTACCGCGTCGGCAGGCCGGTCTCGAAGAGCAGGACCGGGTGGTGGGTGTCGGCGACGACCGTGCCGTCGATCTCGACCCGCACGTGGCGGCCGCTGGTGATGGCGTCCACCCGTTTGTGCGGGTCGCGGGGGTGGATGAAGATCTCTTCCTCCTCCTCGTACCAGTGGTCCAGGCCCCGTCCGACGCGCCGGAACCACTCGAAGGCGATATGACCGGCCAGGTCGTCGGCCGGAAACGTCCAGGCCGCGTTCTCCAGCAGTTCGCCGTCGACCTCCAGGTCGTAGAAGATCCGCGAGCCGGTGTGGGTGCCCGTCAGCGGGTGCTTCGCGGGGCGTAGCAGGTCCTCGCGGACCTCCTCGCGCGGGAAGGCGTACAGCGGAACCGGCACCCCTGGCTCCCACACGAGGACGGGGTGCCTGCTGTCGACGACGCGGACGTCTCCCTTTCGGCCGCGTACCCAGCGTTCGCTCGGCTCCCACAGAAGGCCTTCGGGGGTGGTTCTGACGTCCGGGGCGGTGGGGAACGTGATCATGACCGGCTCTCCTTCGGCTTGCTCTCCGCGGTGACTTCGGCAGGTCCTCGCCCGTCGGCGTCCAGCCGTCGGGGCTCGCCTCTCCACCCTGTGGCGAGTGTTCTCGAGACCCTGATCGAGCCAAACACATCCCGGGCAGCTCAGGGGGTACCCGGCCGCCATGGCGAAGCTGCATCTTCCAGGGAGAAAAGATCACCACGGCAGGGACGAGGTACCGCCGCCGGAGGAGGTCGGCCCGGAGCCGGAGGTGGAGCGAGCGGCACCGGACAGTCCGGTGAAGCTGCCGAAGCGTGCGTGGGGCGCGGCGTTGAAGGGCGCCCTGCGCGAGTTCAAGGACGACGAGCTGGCCGACCGGGCGGCGGCGCTGACGTACTACGGGGTGCTGTCGCTGTTCCCGGCGCTGCTGGTGCTCGTGTCCCTGCTGGGCATCGTCGGCAGGTCGGCCGCGGACAGGGTGCTGACCAACCTCAGGCAGCTCACCCCCGGCTCGGCCCACGACATCATCACCCGGGCCGTGGACCAACTGCAGAACAACTCCGGCGCGGGCTCGGTCGTGGCGATCGCCGGCATCGTCCTGGCGGTGTGGTCGGCGTCCGGGTACGTGGCGGCGTTCATCCGCGCCGCGAACGCCGTCTACGACATACCGGAGGGCCGTCCGCTGTGGAAGATCCTGCCGGTGCGCGTCGGTGTGACCGTCGTGCTGATGATCCTCGCGGTCGCCGGCTCCGTCATCGTGGTCTTCTCCGGCGGCGTGGCCCGGCAGGCCGGGAGCGCGCTGGGCGTGGGAGACACGGGACTGGCGGTGTGGTCGGTCGCGAAATGGCCCGTGCTGGTCGTTCTGGTCACCGTCATGATCGCGATCCTGTACTGGGCGAGCCCGAACGCCAAGGTGAAGGGGTTCCGCTGGATCACACCGGGCAGCTTCCTCGCCCTCGTGGTCTGGATGCTCGCCTCCGCCGGATTCGCGTTCTACGTAGCCAATTTCGCGTCCTACAACAGGACCTACGGCACGATGGCGGGGGTCATCGTCTTCCTGGTGTGGCTGTGGATGACCAACCTCGCGATCCTGCTGGGTCTGGAGTTCGACGCCGAGACGATCCGCCAGCGGGCCATCGCCGGCGGTCACCCGCCGGAGGCGGAGCCCTATACCCAGCCGCGCGACACCCGCACGTGGGACGAGGAGGACCGCCGTCGGCTCGGCGACATCTGACCGCGGCCCGCGGCCGATCCGGGAGTGGTCACAGCGAGTCGAACGCAACACCGCCTGGCACCTGGGCGGCAGTACGGACCGGGGCGGTGGCGCCTCGGATCCGGTGCGCGCCGGTACCTCGGCGCAGAGAAGCCTGGTTGATTCGCAGTTGCTGCCCTGAACTGCCCGGTCGGGGGTACTCGCCTCCTCACTGACCGCCGTGGTTCGCCACAGGGCCCGGCGGTGACCGAGGAATCTGGTGGGAGGTGACGTGCCGTGTCGAGTGTGCGGTCGCAGGTGGACGGGCCCGACAGGCAGGCGCAGGGGTCCGGATCGGATCAGGTGGGTGAGCTGGTGCACCGGGCTTCGCAGCAGCTGACCGAGCTGGTCCGGGGCGAACTCCGGTTGGCGCAGGCGGAGATGAAGGAGAAGGGCAGGCACTACGGCAAGAGCGGCGGACTGTTCGGGGGCGCCGGGATCGTGGGCTTCCTGATGCTGGAGGCCCTGGTGGTCGCCGCGATCGCCGCCCTGGCCGTGCCGCTGCCGGTGTGGGCCGCGGCGCTGATCATCACCGCGGTGCTGGGCGTGATCGCCGCGGTCCTGGCTCTGACCGGGAAGAAGCAGGTCGGTCAGGCGGCGCCGCCGGTGCCCGAGCAGACCATCGACAACGTGAAGGCCGATGTGGCCGAGATCAAGAGGAGTGCCCACCGATGAGCAACCCGTCCGACCGCGAGCAGACCGCCGCCACCCCCGATGAGCTGCGTGAGCAGGTCGAGCAGACCCGTGCCGAGCTCGGGGAGACGGTCCAGGCCCTGGCCGACAAGACCGACGTCAAGGCCCGGGCCAAGGAGAAGACCGCCGAGGTCAAGGAGCAGACCGTGGCCAAGGCCGGAGAGCTGAAGGCGAAGGCCGCCCAGGCCGCGCACTCGGTCCAGGACAAGCTGCCCGACCAGGTCAAGGACAAGGCGGCCCAGACAGCCGCCCAGGTCCGGGAGAAGACCGCCCAGGCCGGGAGTGTGTGGGAGGAGAAGGTTCCCGAGCCGGTGCAGTTGCAGGCCGCCCAGGGTGCCCGGGCGGTACGGGACAACCGCAAGCTGCTGGTGGCGGCCGGGGGCGCGACCGCTCTCGCGTGGCTGATGTTCCGCCGTAAGAAGGGCTGAAGCCGGTGAAAGCCTCGAAGGTCGCCTACAAACCGGTCGGTCTCGCTCTGGGCGCCGCCGGCGGCTTGCTCGCCGGCATGGCCTTCAAGCAGGCCTGGAAGATACTCGCCCACGCCGAGGACACCCCCAACGCCACCGACGAGAACCGCAGTTGGCGCGAGGTCCTGCTCGCCGCCACACTGCAGGGTGCGATCTTCGCCGGAGTCAAAGCGGCCGTCGACCGCGCCGGTGCCACCGCCACTCGCCGCGTGACCGGTACCTGGCCGGGCTGACGTCCCGAGCCGACACCTCGTGCTGACGGCGGTCGGGGCTCAGGGGGCCCGCACCATCTGACCGACGACCGTCGGCAACAGCGCACGGAAGTCCCCGGCCGCAGCGGCACGGGGGCTTCCGGCGTTCCCGGCGACGCTCCGAAGACGCCGTGCCATGAGTCCCTTCTACGGCTCAAGGGACGTGGATGTACGGACGCATGGGGCAGACACACGCGGGTACCCCAACAACTTCCCCGTCCCCTGTGGAAGAGAGACACGTGCCCGAACGTGGTCGGCGGCGAGGTGTGTCTGGCCGAGGAGGAGATGTCGGGCATCCAGGTCGCGGTGGAAGGCCGTGTCCACTTCGGCGAGGTCACCGCCCACGGTGCACTGGACTCGATCGACGACCCCGACTCCCCCTGCTTCCTGCGCCATCAGGCCCCCTCGGCACTGCCCGAGCCGGCGATCAGGCAGCTGCACGACGTCCCGCGGCGGGTGATGAGCCGGATCGGCTTCGATGCGGCGACCTTCAGCGTGGAGGACTTCTACGACCCGCGGACCGGGCGGATCAGTCTGCCGCCGATCAACCCACGGCACTCGCAGTCGCACGCGGAGCTCTTCGAATACGTCGACGGCGTACCCACGTCAGACGACCTGCGCCGCATCGAGCGCGAGATGTGGCACGAACGACTCGAGCACACGCGCCCCCGGGTGCTGGAATGGCTGCGGCACCCACGCCGTGACGACTACTGGCGGCACGCGTCGGTCTGCGAGAACTACCGGGCGGTCCGGTGCCCGGTCCTCGCCTCCAGTGGCCGGGCCGACGGGGCCACGGCCCTTGACCGGTCGGCCGGGGGCGACTGTCGGTGGGTCCCCGCCGACAGCCCTCCTCGGCCGACCGGTCAGTGGAGGACGCTGACCGCGCGGGCGATGACGAGCAGGGAGGTCAGCAGGGCGGCGACGCTCTCGACGCTCATCAACAGCTTGGCGCGGGTGGAGAGGGGCATGGTGTCGGTGGGACTGAAGGCCGTCGAGTTGGTCACGGAGATGTACAGGTAGTCCACCAGGGTCGGAACCCAGTCCGAGGTGACGCTGGCGCCGTCCGCGACCTCCTCCACCGCGTCGCTGTTCTCGTCCTGCGAGAAGCGGAAGTCCGCCAGGGGGAGATCGCCGCGGGGCGCCTGGGTGCGTGCCACGGGGCCGCCACGGTCCAGTTCCCAGTACGTGAGCCCGAACGCGATGATGTTGGTCAGCCACACCTGTAGTGCGGCGACCAGCAGGGAACGGCCGTCCTTGACGTCGGCGTGGATCAGTTCGTGAATGAGGATGCCCAGTGCGGTGAGGTTGCTGGCCGCGATGACGAGGACGAGAGTCAGCGAGACGAACCTGATCGCCTTGGTCTGCCGGGTGAGCCTCTTGGGATTGACCGCGATGAGGGGCACCAGAAGCAGCAGTTCCAGAGCGGGCAGCACATACCGCGGAGCGACCAGCAGTTGCTGCGGCAGGGCCACGTACAAGGTGATCGCGATGAGCGTGACGACCACTCCCGGCAGCCGGGCCTCACCACGACGCTCGTGTCTGGGGTGCCTCACCCGGGCCTCGACGCGGCTCTTCACCATGGGCGATGTCCTTTCGCACTGCGTCCGACACGACGCTGATCGTCTGCCCTCTCACGAAGAATGAAGGCCGACGGCCCTCGTGAGACCCACGATCATGCACGCCGACGGGCAGTTCCCGGGCTCCCGACCCGCACCGGGCCGCCCGGACATCCACGAGGAACGGGCGTCGGTGCTCCGGTCCGCCGAACGTCGAACTCGTGACCACTGACGGCTTCCTGTTCCCCACCAAGGAGCTGGAGCGGCACCTGTCGCGACAGCCGGAGTCCGGCCCACCATGCTGCTCGCCGGAGCACGGCGGACACCGCGCGAGGCGTTCGGCGGTCCTCGGTCCGCGCCCCGGAAAAAGAAGGCGAGCGGAGCACAGCCGAACACACTTTGCATTGCCGACTCGGGTGTCAACGGGTTCACTGGTGGGATGCCGACCTTCGTCACCGCGCTGACGGGCTTCTGGCCCTCGCGTCGTGTGGACCTCTTCGACGGGTTCTGTCGCCGGGACGTGTGAGCACGCCCCCGCGGCCCGGGCGCCCCGGAGCCGCGGGCCCTCCCTCCCCCGCCCCGCACGATCCGCACCGCGCGAGAACCGAGGCCCGCCATGTCCGTGACCGATGAACTCCTGGTCAACAACGCCCGCTACGCCGAGACCTTCTCCGGCCCGCTCCCCCTCCCTCCGTCCAGGCATCTCGCCGTCGTGGCCTGCATGGACGCCCGGCTCAACGTCTACGCGATCCTCGGCCTCGACGACGGGGAGGCACACGTCATCCGCAACGCGGGCGGCGTGGTCACCCAGGACGAGATCCGCTCGCTCGCCATCAGCCAACGGCTCCTGGGGACCGAGGAGATCATCCTCATCCACCACACCGACTGCGGCATGCTGACCTTCACCGACGACGGCTTCAAGGACACGGTCCAGGCGGACACCGGTATCCGCCCGCCATGGGCCGCGGAGGCCTTCGGAGACCTCGACACGGACATCCGGCAGTCGATCGCGCGGATCAAGGCTGACCCCTTCATCGTCCACAAGGACCGGATCAGGGGCTTCGTCTTCGACGTCGCCACCGGCAAGCTCGACGAAGTCCACTGACGGCACGGGGGCGGCCTCACGCCGGCACGCAGATGGCCCGAGCGCATGGGGTACCCAGAGGCCCGGGAGGCGGGAGCCCCGCGTGAGGCCGTCCCCGTACACACGACTGACAAGAAGCTGTCACACACGCAGCGGAATGCCGGATCGGACGTCGGCGGTTCTCACTGGCATGACTGCGGGACGAGCGCTCGACGCATCCGACGCGGAGAACCACGTCGATGCCTCTGCGCGGCCGGCGCGTGAGGCCGCGGCGACGGACCCGCGGTCGGCCTGGTTCGGACAGACCTTCGGCGCGGACTCACCCCGGCTCGCGGCGACGAAGACGAAGACGAAGGAGTGCTGATGACCACTCAGGTCACGACGACGGATCTGCAGGCCTTCACCCAGAGCTGGCTGGACTGGTACCGCGCGCAGGAGGAACGCCTTGCCGACCCGCACGGTTTCCTCGCGATCACCGGTCTGCACTGGCTCGACGAACGGCCGCAGCGCTTCCCGGACGCCCCGGGCGCGTGGTGGACCGACAGCGCCGGGGTCTCGGTGGCCCTCGCTGACGGCGAGGAGCTGGTCGTGGAGGGAACCCCTGTGCGCGGGGAGCACCATTTCGGTGTGCTCCCCGAACGCGGTGGCGTCGACGCGGTGTGGGGGAACGCCGTCATCGAGGTGGCCAAGCGCGGCGGAAACGACATCGTGCGTCCCCGGCACCCGGACGCGCCGCTGCGCACCGCCTTCGCCGGAACACCCGCCTACGCACCGCATCCGCGCTGGGCGCTGACGGGTCGCTACGTCGCCTTCGACGAGCCACGGCCGACCACGGTGGGTGCCGCGGTCGAGGGCCTGGAGCACGTGTACGACGCGCCGGGCCGGATCGAATTCGAACTGGACGGACGTCCCTTGTCCTTGACCGCGTTCCCGGGACATGGCGCGGGCCGGCTGACGGTGTTGTTCACCGACGCGACCTCGGGGGTCACCACCTACGCCGCCAACCGCGCCCTCACCGTGGAGGCGCCCGCCGCGGACGGCACGGTCGTCCTGGACTTCAACCGTGCGGCGAACCTGCCGTGCGCCTACACGGACCTCGCCACCTGCCCGCTGCCACCGGCGGAGAACCGGTTGCCGGTGGCGATCGAGGCGGGCCTGAAGATCCCCCGCGAGCGGGGCGGAGCCTGAGCACGTCACCCCCTGCCGGCGGGCAGGGCACTTCGCGGAGTGCCCGCCGGCAGGCGCGGGGATGGGCTGGGCCTCGCCGACCACCGGCATCTCCGCGAGGTCGGCGGGGAAGGCCATACCAGGCAGCCGCAGCCGCAGCCGCAGCCGGATCAGCGTCCCGCGGTTGGCGCGCTTCGAGTACGTCCGTCGATCCTGCCGAAGCGGGCGAGGCAGTGCCAGACCTTCTTGAGATCCTGGAGGGCGTACCGGCCCGTGCGGGCGGCGTCTCCGATGGTCCTGGGAGTGAGTCGGCCACCGCGGGCGATCTCGGTCCCCAGATCCACGTACGCCTGGCCGCGGTAGCCCGGATGACGTCGCAGTCCAGCCACATCGATCCGGTATCCCGAATGCCATTCGACCGGGCACGGCAGGCGGTGCGACGCGGCTTCGACCTCCGTTCCGCGATAGCTGGGATCCAGCACCAGTGCCTCTACGTCACTGGCGAATCCGACCGGTCCGTGAATATGTGCCTCGATGTGGCAGTCCAGGGGATCCGCGTCCGCCGTGTCGGCGAGCTCGACGAGCGAGCAGCGGTCGGCGACACCGAAAGCGGAAGGCTCGGCGGAACTGTCGGGGTAGCAGAACGTGGAGCGCGTAAGGGCCTCGGCCTTCAGTCTGAAATACGAGGAACCGAACCGCGGTGCACCACCGAGCGGATCGCGGCGGTAGTTCAACGCGCCGTACACGGGCCGCTGGTCGGCCGCGGCGTCGTCGTACGCGCCGGCGAAGAGACGGCTCTCCCAGCGCCACCTGTCGCCGCCCGGATGAGCGGTCAGTCCCCCGTTGCTCGTCCCCGTCACGAACTGCGACCGATAGACACCGTCCTCCGCCATCCGGACCAGGATGGGGAGGTTCCCCGCTGCTCGATCGGGATGGAAGTGCATCGTCACCCGCAGGTCACGAGGAAGCGGCTCCCCCCTGGACGAGGCCGCGACATGCCGCAGAGCTCTCTCCTGAGGCGACACGGCGATGTCAGCACCCATGCGTGGAGTCTGCACGCGCCGCGGCCGGCGCCGCACTTCAATTTGTACGGCGGCCGGCACCTCGTCGCACGACGGCGAACGGCCGGCACCTCCTCGCACGACGGCGAACGGCCGGCACCTCGCACGGCCGCGTCGACCCCACGCACGGCCGCGCTGTCGCCCTGTCACCCGCACGTGATGCTGGTGCTCCGTGACCATCTGTGGTTGGCTGGCTGCATGACCGTGCTCGTGACCCGCCGCCACGTTGACTACGTGCGTGTCACCACCACGAGTTGTTCCGCCGTGAGCTGACGCTCCGCTCCGGTATCCGATCCCCTCCTTTCTCTCTCCGCCCCGTGCTGTCCGCCGCCCCCGTCCGGGCGAGGCGCCCAGCCCTGCGGTGGCTTCACCCATCCCCGCGCACCCTCCGCACCCGTACGCCGCACAAGGGAGAACCATGAGCCAGCCCATCGACTCCGTCACCGCGGGTCACACCCCCGAGGACGAGCCCGTCGGCCCCGACACCTCGGCCTGGTCCTTCGAGACCAAGCAGATCCACGCCGGCGCCGCGCCGGACCCGACGACCGGGGCGCGAGCGGTGCCGATCTACCAGACCAGCTCGTTCGTCTTCCGCGACACCCAGCACGCCGCGGACCTGTTCTCACTGGCCGAGCCCGGCAACATCTACACCCGGATCCACAACCCGACCCAGGACGTCTTCGAACAGCGCGTCGCCGCGCTCGAGGGAGGCGTCGCCGCGGTGGCACTCGCCTCCGGACAGGCTGCGGAGACCCTTGCCGTCCTGACCCTGGCGTCCGCCGGCGACCATCTCGTCTCCAGCACGTCCCTCTACGGCGGCACCTACAACCTCTTCCGCCACACCCTGCCCAAGTTCGGCATCGAGGTGTCCTTCGTCGACGATCCCGACGACTTCGAGGCCTGGCGGGCCGCGATCCGGCCGAACACGAAGGCGCTGTTCGCCGAGACACTCGGCAATCCGCGCGGCAACGTCCTCGACGTACGAGCGGTGGCGGACGTCGCGCACGAGGCCGGTATCCCGCTGATCGTGGACAACACCGTGCCGACTCCCTACCTGTTGCGGCCCCTCGAGCACGGTGCCGACATCGTCGTCCACTCCGCGACCAAGTTCCTCGGCGGCCATGGCACCACGATCGCCGGTGTCGTCGTGGACGGCGGCACGTTCGACTTCGGCGCACACTCGGAGCGCTTCCCCGACTTCAGCGAACCGGACCCCAGCTACCACGGACTTCGGTACTGGCCCGCTCTCGGTCCGGGTGCCTTCGCGATCAAGCTGCGGGTGCAGTTGCTGCGCGACCTCGGGCCCGCTCTCTCACCCCACTCCGCGTTCCTGCTCCTGCAGGGCGTGGAGACGCTCAGTCTGCGCATCGAACGGCACTCGTCCAACGCGCAGGCCCTGGCCGAATGGCTGGAGCAGCGCGACGAGGTCGCCGCCGTCCACTACCCGGGGCTGGAATCCAACCGGTGGTACGCGGCGGGTCAGCGCTATCTTCCGCGTGGCGCCGGGGCGGTGCTGGCCTTCGAACTCCGGGACGGGGTCGAGGCGGGGAAGCGGTTCGTGGACGCGGTCGAGCTGTTCAGTCACCTCGCCAACATCGGGGACGTACGCAGCCTCATCATCCACCCGGCCTCGACCACCCACAGTCAGCTGGACGAGGAGCAGTTGACCGCGACCGGCACGTCGCCGGGTCTGGTGCGCCTGTCGGTCGGAATCGAGAACCTCGTCGACCTCAAGGCCGACCTGGAGGCCGGCTTCCGCGCGGCCAAGGGCGCGTCCTGAGCACCGTACGGACGCCGTCCGCGGTCCCCCTCCCGCCGGCCTCCGGGGCCTGGCGGGAGGGGGACCCGCCCGGGCGCCGCCAGTGGCACGTCCGGGAGAAGCCGCTCGCGCTGGAGGCGGGCGGTGAACTGCCGGGCGTGCGGCTGGCGTTCGAGACCTGGGGACGGCTCGCACCGGACCGGTCCAACGCCGTGCTGGTCCTGCACGCGCTCACCGGCGACAGCCATGCCGCCGGACCAGCCGGACCCGGACACCCGACACCCGGCTGGTGGGACGCACTCATCGGAGCCGGGCGGGCCCTGGACACGGACCGCTGGTTCATCGTCGTCCCGAACGTGCTGGGTGGCTGCCAGGGCAGTACGGGGCCGTCGTCACCCCGCCCCGACGGGCGCCGCTGGGCCGGAGACTTCCCGTTCCTGACCCAGCGCGACCAGGTCGCCGTGGAAGCCGGCCTGGCGGATGAACTGGGCATCGCCCGCTGGGCGTTGGTGATCGGCGGTTCCATGGGCGGAATGCGCGCGGTGGAGTGGGCCGTGACGGATCCGGAACGGACGGGCGCGCTCCTGCTGCTCGCCACCGCCGCGGCGGCGAGCGCCGAGCAGATCGCCTGGGCGAACATCCAGCTCCACGCCATCCGCGCCGACCCGCACTGGCGTGCCGGTGACTATCACGACGCCGGCCCCGGCCGCGGACCGCACGCGGGGCTCGGCCTGGCTCGTCGGCTCGCCCACGTCACCTACCGCAGCGAGGCGGAACTGGCGGCCCGCTTCGGCCGGAGTCCACAGGACACGGAGGACCCGTGGACCGGCGGCCGCTACCAGGTCGAGTCCTACCTCGACCACCACGCCGACAAGCTGGTGCGGCGATTCGACGCGGGCAGCTATGTCACGCTGACGCACGCCATGAACAGCCATGACGTCGGCCGCGACCGCGGTGGCACGCGCGCCGCCCTGCGCCGCGTGACCGCCCGTACGCTCGTCGCCGGGGTCGACTCCGACCGCCTCTACCCGCCGACCCAGCAGGCGGAGTTGGCTGCCTCGATCCCCACCGCGGACCGCCTCCGGCTGATCGAATCCCCGTACGGCCACGACGGTTTCCTGCTCGAGGTGGAACAAGTCGCCGCGCTCGTCCGTGAACTCGTCGGCTAGGCCGTTTCGTTTGGATCATCCGCTCGTTCTCCCGGTCATGGGTCCGGTGGTGGCGCGATCCGCGAATGCGGGTTTGACTTGACCCGCGTCCGCCGCACCACCCTCATGGTCAGACCGATCCCGGCCGGTAGCGGAGACGGAGAACGCTGCCACGCTAGGAAGCTCGTGCGTCGTGGCTCTCGCGATTGGCGAGGACTTGTTCCATGTGGGTCTGGGCCCACTGCCTGAGCCCGCGTGTCAGGTGGTGGAGTGAGAGGCCGAGGTCGGTCAGCTCGTAGGTGACGGTGACAGGGACCGTAGGTGTCACGGTGCGGATGAGCAAGCCGTCGCGTTCGAGAGCCCGTAGGGTCTGGGTCAACATCTTCTGGCTGACGCCAGCCAGTAGCCGGGCCAGCTCGGAGTAGCGCATCGCCTTCGGGGCGTGCGATGCGCCGGACTGTTCGGGTGTGTCACCGCCCAGTGCACACAGGATCAGGACGACCCACTTGTCTGAGATCCGGTCGAGGAGCTGACGGCTGGGGCACACCGCCAGGAACGCGTTGTACTCCGCCTTGGCCTGCGCTTTCTTGTCGGCCTTCGTCGTCACTGGTCTCGCCTCTCACCTTTTGGGGTGTTACGCACTTCAGAGTGCCTACTTCCCGGCAGGAAGTTCCTCTCCAACACTGATGCAAGGGGGCTGGAGACACCACCCCTTGCATGAAGTGAAAGGCACCACCATGAACACGCCCTCCGCACCTCTTCCCGGCGGAACCTGGACGCTGGGTGACTCGTCCGTCACCCGGTTCGGCTACGGCGCGATGCAGCTCGCCGGCCCGTGGGTCATGGGGCCGCCCACCGATCACGACGGCGCTCTGGCCGTGCTGCGCGAGGCAGTCAGCCTCGGGATCACCCACATCGACACCAGCGACGCCTACGGACCGCGCTTCACGAATGAGCTGATCCGTGAAGCGCTGCACCCCTACCCGGAGCCGCTGTTCATCGCCACCAAGGTGGGTGCGACCCGCGACGCACAGGGGGGCTGGCCCACGGCCCGGCGCCCCGAAGACCTGCGCAAGCAGGTCCATGAAAACCTCGAATCCCTCGGCGTCGATACCCTCGACCTGGTCAACATGCGCATGGGCGACGCTCAGGGCCCGCAGGCCGGCTCGATCGCCGAAGCGTTCGAGACGCTCGTCGACCTCCAGCAAGAGGGACTGATCCGCCACCTCGGCGTCAGCAATGTCACCGGAGAGCAGGTCGCTGAGGCGCGCAGCATCGCCCCGATCGTGTGCGTGCAGAACATGTACAACCTCGCCCACCGCCACGACGACGACCTCGTAGATCATCTCGCCGCCGATGGCATCGCCTACGTGCCGTTCTTCCCTCTGGGAGGCTTCACGCCGCTACAGTCCGAGGCCCTCTCACAGGTCGCGAACCGGCTGGGGGCGACGCCCATGTCGGTCGCGTTGGCCTGGCTGATTCAGCGCTCGCCGAACATCCTGCTCATCCCCGGTACTTCGTCCACCGCCCACCTGCGCGAGAACATCGCAGGCGCCGATCTCTCCCTCTCGGACGAGGATGTGGCCGAACTGGACAGCATCGGCCACTGAACAACACACAGGTCACCAAGTGAGACCGCGCTATCGGGCGGACCCGAGGAAGATGCCCGCGATGTGGAGGCCGGCCAGGTGGATGGTGGCGGTCTTCTCGTAGCGGGTGGCGATGCCGCGCCACTGCTTCAAGCGGTTGATGCACCGCTCGACGGTGTTGCGTAGCTTGTACGCCTCCCGGTCGAAGGCCGGTGGTCTGCCGCCCCGGCTGCCCCGGCGTAGCCGGTGTGTGCGCTGGTCAGCGGGGACGGGGATCACTGCTCGGATGCCGCGCTTGCGCAGGTGGTCGCGGATCGCGCGCGAGGAGTACGCCTTGTCGGCCAGGTTCAGGTCCGGCCTGGTGCGGGGCCGTCCTCGCGGGCGCGGGACACGCAGGCGGGCCATGACATCGGTGAAAGCGGATGCGTCACCGGCCTGGCCCGCGGTGAGGACGAACGCCAGAGGTCGGCAGCGAGCATCGGCGGCGAGGTGGATCTTCGTGGTCAGTCCGCCGCGGGACCTGCCGATGGCGTGGTCGCCGGGTTCGGCGGCCGGGGCCCCATTTTTACGGGCCCCGGCCGCGTATTGGTGGGCCCGCACAATAGTGGAGTCCACCGACACGGCCCAGGCCAGACTGTCGTCCGCGTCGGCCTGGGTTACCAGGGCGGTGAACACGCGCTCCCAGGTGCCGTCGACGGCCCACATCCGCAGCCGGTTGTAGACGCCTCGCCAGTTGCCGTATCTCTCCGGCAGATGCACCCACTGGGTACCGGTTTGGAACTTGTGGGCAGTCGCGTCGCTCACCTCACGGTGATCGCGCCCAGCGGCCACCCCGCTTCGGCATCCGGTCCGGAAGCAGCGGCTCGATCCGCGCCCACTGCGCGTCAGTCAACGGCACACCCAGACCAACGACCGCCTGATCCAAACGAAACCGCCTAGTAGTGCTTCGTTAGGTTCTTGGTCTGGTTCTGCTGGTTTTGAGGGGGTGGCCGCAGGTGGTGCAGGTGCCGGTCCAGCACCTCAGCAGGTCCTGGAGTGCGTCGAGCGTCTGGTAGAGACTCGGGCTGGTGCCGGGACTTTTGGGTCGAGCCTGCGCAGGGTGAGGAAGGCTTGCGCGGCGGTGACGAGGGTGACGTGGTGGTGCCAGCCGCGCCAGGTGCGGCCCTCGAAGTGGTCCAGGCCCAGGCCGTGTTTGAGTTCGCGGTAGTCGTGTTCGATCCGCCAGCGCATCTTTGCCCACCGCACCAGGTCGGCGGTTGGTGTGGTGGCGGCCAGGTTCGATATCCAGTAGTTCGTCGGGGCGTCCTGGCCGTCCGGCCATTCGACCAGGAGGGTGTGGGCGGGCAGAACGCCGTCCCACCGGTTGCGGCCGCCGCCGGCTTCCTGGGCGGCGGCCAGGGACTGCGTGCCCGCGGGCCGCACGCTCAGCACCATGAACCGTGAGGTCATCGCGCCTTTACTGCCCTGCCGCCAGGTCACCTCGGTGAACCGCTGCGCACCCGCCTGCGCCACGAGGGTGGAGATCGCTCGCGGCGGGGTGCGGTAGCGGGGAAGGGTGGGCGGTCCGAGCCCGCCATAAGCGGGCCGGTGCGGCTCGGCATCCGCGGAGTGGGCGACTTCCTTCCCGTTCAGTGCCAGCACGTAGGACAGGCCCCGTTCTTCGAGACCGAGCCGGAAGGGGGTGCTGACGCCGTAGCCGGCGTCGGCGACCACGACCGGCGCTGTCAGCTGCCACGTTGCGAGTGTGTCCAGGAGATCGAGTGCGAGACGCCATTTCTCCTGGTGCACCACGTTGTCGGGGACTCCTGCCCGGCGGCAGCGGTCCGGCTCGTCCGTCCATTCCCGCGGCAGATACAACTGCCACTCAAGCGGGCATGAGGCGGTGTCGCCGGCGGCATGGACACTGACCGCTAGCTGGCAGTTCGCCCGTTTCCCGAGTGCTCCGCAGTACTGGCGGGCCACACCGACCGACGCCTTGCCGCACTTGGGGAACGACACGTCGTCGATCACCCACACCTCGGGACTGACAACTGTGGTCAGGCGCTCGGCGATCCGCTGCCTGACCGGCAGCGGATCCCACGGCGACTGATTCACGAACTGCTGCAGGGCCTGCATGTTCCCGTCCGGCAGCCGTTCGGCCATCGGCTGGATGGACTTCCGCCGTCCATCCAACATCAGCCCCCGCAGATAGCACTCACCCCTGGCCCGCTGATCCCTACGCGGCACCGAGGCGAAGACATCCGCCACAAACATCGCCAACGCCGCCCGTAATCAGTTCAGTTCATACGCATCCACACACCCCAACATGCTCTTGATCAGCACAAACGGAAAGACCTAACGAAGCACTACTAGAGCTCACCGACCTGCCGACCTACCGGCCTACCGACCTACCGGCCTACCGACCTGCCGACCTACTCTCCGGGGCACGTACAACTGCCCCGAGAGGCAAGGCGGATCGACTCCGGACTCACCGGCGTGCGGCCTCCTGGCGGTCGGGCTCCTTGGTCCCGCCCTCGGCCGCTGACAACGGCGCGGGCTTGAGGATGCGGGCGGTGACACTGGCCAGGACACAGAAGGTCACCGGCAGGAAGAAGGTGAGATTGAGCGGGACGACCTCGGTCAGCGGTCCGATCACGGCGGGTCCGGCGAGCATGCCGAGGTATCCGAGGCCGGACACCCGGGAGACGTTGGCTCCGGCGGCGGCAGGATCGGTGTGGCCGGCAGCGCTGAAGAGCTGAGGGATGCAGCCGGACAGACCGGCGCCGAAGACGGTCCAACCAGCCAGTGCCACGGGGACGTTGGGCGCGAGTGCGGCCAGGGTCATGCCGAGTGCGGCGAGGGCCGAGCCGTAACGCAGCACGGCGACCGTGCCCAGGCGTGCGGCCACCCGGTCGGCGAGGAGGCGGCCGGTGGTCATGGCGGTGGCGTAGGCGCCGTAGGCGAGGGCGGCGGTGGAGGCGGGCGCGTCGAGCACATCCTTGAGGTGCAGCGCGCTCCAGTCGTTGGCGACGCCCTCACAGAGCATGAGGGTGAAGGCGAGCGCGGCGAGTATCCAGATGCGTGAAGGTGTTCTGCGGCGGGCTTTGACGGCCTGGGGCGCGGCGACGGCGAGGTCACGCGCAGGGTCTTGGCGAAGCAGGGCGGGCGCGGCGAGGGCGGTGACGCCGAGGCTGAGCAGTGCCATGGCGCCGAGGGTGGTGGCCGGGCTCCAGCCTCGGGTCAGGGTGAAGGCACCGACCAGTGAGGCAGCCACACCGCCGATGGAGAAGAGCGCGTGGAAGGCGGACATGACGGGTCGCTGGTAGCCCCGCTCGACCTGCACGGCGTGGGTGTTGATACTCACGTCCAGGCAGCCGGTGGAGAAGCCGAACACCACCAGTGCGGCGCCCAGTGTCCAGACGTCGGTGGCCAGGCCCGGCAGGACCAGGGCCGCGCTGCACAGCACCGCGCTCACGGGGACCACCGTGCGGGCACCGAAGCGGTCGGTGAGCGGGCCGATGAGCTGCATGCCCGTGAAGGCGCCCGCGCCGAGCAGCAGCAGAAGCCAGCCGAGCACCGCGTGGCCGATGCCGACGCGCTGCTCGATGGCGGGGATGTGGACGATCCACATTCCCATGTCGAAGCCGACGACGGCGAAGAAGGCGAACGTGGCCAGTCGGCCGGCCCGCAGGGTTTTGTTCATGGGAACGAACATAACGAACAACATCAATGTTCGAAAGGTTGCTCTGTAATCGCCGCAGATGGTTCTATGGAGCCATGATGAGCGCGGAGCGGCTGAAGAAGATCACCGATGCCGTGAGTGAGACCGGTCGCCTGAGTGTCGCGGAACTGGCCGAGCTCACGGGCGCCTCGGAGATGACCATCCGCCGCGACCTGGAGGTCCTGGCCGACCAGGGTGTCCTGGAGCGGTACCGCGGAGGGGCCCGAAGCCTGCTCCTGCGCGGCGAGGAGCCACCGTTCGCCCTCCGGGCCCAGGGCGGACTGGAGGTCAAGCGACGCCTCGCCGCCGAGGTCGCCGCACTGATCGCGGACGGCGAGTCGGTCGTCGTCGACAGCGGCACCACCTGTCTGGAAGTGGCCCGCGCTCTCCATCACCGCAGGCTGACCGTCATGCCGCTGTCCCTGCACGCGGCCAACGCGCTGACCGGCGCCCCCCAGTTGAAACTCCTGCTGCCCGGCGGGGAACCACGTACCGGCGAACTGGCCCTGACCGGCCCGCTGACCGAGGCGTCGCTGGCCGCCCTGCGTTTCGACACCGCGGTCATCGGGTGCTGCGGCCTGACCGCCGCGGACGGCCTCACCGCCTACGACCTTGCCGACGCCGCGGTCAAGCGCGCCGCGATCGCCTCGGCGCGTCGTGTCATCGCCGTCACCGAGGCCGCCAAACTCTCGCGCACCGCCCTCGCCTTCGTCATCCCGGCCTCCGCCCTGCACGCCGTCGTGACGGACCGATCCGCCGCCGACGACGAGACCGGGGCACTGGCCGCGGCGGGCGTCGCCGTACGAAGGGTGTGATCCGTCGATCGCGGCGGGCGAGCCGTGGACCTCGTGACTCGGCGTCGCCGTCTTTCCGCTAGGTGTCGGCATGGTGCGCCGGCACCTCCCCGCACGAAGGATCCCCACCGGCATCGGGCTGCTCAGCGCCATGAGCCAGGCGCCGCGCTGGGGATGGGGGTCTGGGGCGGTCCTCGGCCTGTTCACCCTCGCCGCCCTCGCCGCGGCCGCCTGGTTCCGGTGGGAGAGGCGCGCCGCCGCTCCCCTGGTCGACCTCGCCCTGATCGGACGGGGCAGCGCGCTCGCCGCCAACCTGATCGCCGTCCTGCTGGGCTTCGGCTGTTGGCCTTCTTCACCGTCGTCGCCGGCTACGCCCAGGTACCTTCGAGCGCCGGCTACGGGGTCGGCGCCTCCACACTGCAGGTCGGGCTCTTCCCGCTCCCGTGCGGCCTGGCCATGATCGTCCTCACTCCCCTGGCCGGACGTCTCACCCTCAGGATTGGAGCGGCCGCCACCGTGGCCCTCGGGTCACTGATCATCACCGGCGCGTTCGCCTGGCTGCTGCTCCGGCCCGGCGACGCCCCCACCCTCTGGGTCGGCTCGGTGGTTTCCGGTCTCGGCCTCGGTATCGGCTACTCGGCGCTGGGCACCATGGCCATCCAGGACATCCCCGAGGCCGCCGAGGCCCCCGAGAGACTGCCGCCCACGGTGCGCATCAGCCCGTTGATGCCGCTCACGTCGCTGATCCTCTCCACCCACCTCGACCGCCGCACCGGGCAGCCCACGCTCACCGGTTACCACGCGGTGTTCACCGTCCTCGGAGTCGTCTGCGTCGCGGCGGCCGCACTCGCCGGCGGCCGGACCCGTACGGACGGCACGGCAGGCCGGCACCCGGGCCGAAGCCCTCACAGCACTCGGCGTATACGACCCAGCCACGTCTGCGCGATGACCACCAGGGCCAAGAAGGCTCCGCTGACAACCTGTTGGTAGGCCGAGTCCAGTGAACCGATCTGATTGATGACGTTCTGGATGACCTTCAGCAGCAGTACTCCCACCAGCGAACCGCTGATGAAGCCGAACCCTCCGGTGAGCAGCGTGCCGCCGATCACCACCGCGGAGATCGCCTCCAGTTCCATGCCGGAGCCGAGGATCGTCACGCCCGACACCAGCCAGGCCGCGTTGAGTGCCCCGGCGAGTCCGGCGCAGAGCCCGGAGAGCGTGTAGACGGAGATCTTCGTACGGGCCACGGGGGCGCCCATCAGTGCCGCCGCGTCCTCGTTCCCCCCGACCGCGTAGACGTACTGGCCGAAGCGGGTGCGCCGGAGCACGACCGCGCCGAGCACGAACAGCGCGAGGGTGATCCACACGGGCACGCCGACACCGAGCAGGGTGTTCTGGCCGAGTTTCGCGAAGAACGAGTCCTTGTCCACGAGATACGTCGTCGAGCCCTCGTCGGTGACGGAGAGCAGGATGCCCCGGGCACCCAGCATCGCCGCCAGCGTGACGATGAACGGAGCCAGTCGCGAGCGGGCTATCAGCAGGCCGTTGACCAGCCCGATCAGCCCGCACACGGCCAGCGGCAGCAGCAGTGCCACCGCCGTTCCGTACTGTGATCCCCACGCCGCGAGCACCCCGCCGAGGGCGAAGAGCGAGCCCACCGACAGGTCGATGCCGCCGGTGACGATGACGAAGGTCATACCGAGCGCGACCACGGCGAGGAACGCCGAGGAGAGCGCCATGTTCTCCAGGTTGTCGCCGGTCAGGAAGGTGTCGAAGCTCAGCGACGCCGCGATCATCGCGACGACGAGGGTGACCAGGGCGCCGTGCTGCTGGGCGAGCGCGCTGAGCCGTTCCGAGCGGGAGGTGCCGGGCGGATCTTCCTCGGCCGTGGTCCTGCCGCTCACCGGAGTGTCCACGTCGGTCGTCATCGCTTTCCTCGTTCCCGTGCCGCGTAGACGGCGAGGACGATCACCACGGCCTGGGCGATCTGGGTCCACGACGGCGGCAGATCGTGCTTGATGAGCGTGGTGGTGAGCAACTGGATCAGGACGGCGCCGGCGACCGTGCCGCCGATGCGGACGCGGCCTCCGCTCAGCGGAGTGCCGCCGACCACGACCGCGGTGATCGCGGAGAGTTCCATCAGGTTGCCGAGCGAGGTCGGATCGCTCGCGGTCAGACGGGCGGTGGCCAGCACGCCCGCGATCGCGGCGAGGACGCCGGAGCAGACGTACACCAGGATCAGCACGCGGCGCACCGGCAGTCCGGCGAGCCGGGCCGCCGGACGGCTGTCCCCGATGGCCAGGAGCTGCCGGCCGAAGGTGGTGCGACGCACGATGAAGGCGACGAGCAGCGCGAGGGCGGCGGCGATCAGCACGAGATAGGGGACGCCCAGGACATCGCCCGAGCCCAGTGACGCCATGGCCGGGTCGTGGACGTCCTTGAGCTGAGGAAGGAGCACCAGGGCCAGCCCGCGCCCCGCGACCATCAGGGCCAGTGTCGCGACGATCGGCTGGACGCCGACGAAGGCGATGAGCGATCCGTTCGCGACACCGATCACGGCACCGCCCACGAGGGCGATCAGGATGGCGATCCAGGGCCCGTAGCCGAGGTAGAGGGACAGGAGGGAGGTGGACAGGGCCATAACCGAGCCGACCGCCAGGTCGACGCCCTCGCTGCCGATGGCCAGTGCCATGCCGAGTGCCACGATCAGGACCGGGGCGACCTGGACGGCCTGGGTACGGAAGTTCTCGGTGGACAGGAAGTGCGGGGTGAAGACGGTGTTGACCAGGAAGAGGACCACGACGCCCAGGTAGACGCCGTACTCCTGGAGCAGCCGCAGCAGTCGGTCGCGGTCCGCGGTCACCCGGCCCAGGGTCAGGTCAGTCATCGTGGCCTCCCGGGCCGGAGCCGGTACCCGTGTCCGCGGGCCCGGCGGCTATGGCGCGCATCAGCCGGTCCTCGGTGACGGCGTCGCCGGTCAGTTCCTCGACGACCGCGCCGTCCTTGAGGACGATCACCCGGTCGCTGCCCTCGATCAGTTCCTCCGGGTCCGAGGAGATGAGAAGGACGCCGAGTCCGTCGTCGGCCAGTTCGTCGATCAGTTTCTGCACCTCCGCCTTGGCTCCGACGTCGATGCCCCGGGTCGGCTCGTCGAGGAGCAGGACCTTGGGCTGCATGGCCAGCCAGCGGGCCAGCAGGACCTTCTGCTGGTTGCCGCCGGACAGTTCGCCCACCTTCTGGTGGGGTCCCGCCGCCTTGATGCGCAGCCGCTTCATGAAGGTCTCGACGATCCGGTCGATGCGCGCCTCGTCGACCAGGCCGAAGCGTGAGAGGCCCGGCAGCGCGGCGAGTGCGATGTTCTCGCGGACCGAGAGACCCGGCACGATGCCTTCGGTCTTGCGGTCCTCGGGGAGCAGGCTGATGCCCGCACGGATCGCGGCGGGTGTCGATCCGGTGCGTACGCGCACGCCCGCCACCACGACCCGCCCGGAGTCGGTGGGCAGTGCGCCCGCGATGGCCTTGGCGGTCTCGGTACGGCCCGACCCGAGCAGGCCGCCGAGCCCCACCACCTCGCCGGGACGTACGGAGACCGACACTCCGTCCAGTTGGTGACGTACGGTCAGTTCCGTTGCCTCGAGGACGGGTTCGGTCTCGGTCTCGTGGCTGCCCGCGAACTTGGTGAGGCCGTCCTCGCGTACGTCCGTGATCTCGCGTCCCAGCATGAGTGCCACGAGCCTCAGCCGGTCGAGTTCGGCGATGCGGCCGGTGTGCACGACCTTGCCGTCGCGCAGCACGGTGACCGCGTCGCAGATCTCGTACAGCTCGTCGAGCCGGTGGCTGACGTAGATCACCGCGATGCCCCGCTCGCGCAGCATCCGGATCACCCCGAACAGGGTCCGGACCTCGCGCGGTTCGAGCGAGGAGGTCGGTTCGTCCATGACGACCACGCGGGCGTCGACGGAGACGGCGCGGGCGAGGGCCACCATCTGCTGGGCGCCGACGCCCAGTTCACGCAGGGGGCGACATACGTCGACACGCAGTCCGAGCTCGCGCAGTGCCTCGTCCGCGTCCCGGTGCATGCGCCGGAAGTCGATCAGGCCCAGCCGGTTGCGGGGCTCCCGGCCGAGGAAGAGGTTGCGGGCCACGGTCATCAGCGGGACGAGGTTGACCTCCTGGTAGATGGTGGAGATTCCCGCGTGCTGCGCGTGCAGCGGTGTGGCGAAGCGGACCGGGGCACCGTTGTACGTCACCTCGCCCTCGTCGGGCCGGTAGACCCCGGTGAGGACCTTGATGAGGGTCGATTTGCCCGCGCCGTTCTCGCCGATGAGTGCGTGCACCTCCCCGGCGCGGGCCGTGAAGTCCACCTGGGACAGGGCCTTCACGCCGGGGAAGGTCTTCGACAGACCGGTGACTGACAACATCTCAGAAGGCCTTGCCCAGATCCGACTTGGCGTTGGCGGTGGTGTACTCGCTGTCCTGGATGACGATGTCCTGGGCGACCTTCTCACCCTTGGTGAAGGCGTCCAGGGTCTGGAAGGCGAGCGGTCCGAAGCGGGGGTTGGACTCCACGACACCGTCGATCCAGCCGTCGACGATGCCCTGGACGGCGTTGCGGGTGCCGTCGATCGTGACGATCTTCACCGCGCCCGGCTGCTTGCCGGCCCCCTTGAGGGCATTGACCGCCCCGAGTCCCATCTCGTCGTTCTCGGCGTAGATCCCGGTGATGCCGGGCTTGGACTGGATGAGGTTCTCGGTGACCGACTGGCCCTTCTCCCGGGCGAATTCGCCGGTCTGCTTGAAGACGATCTTGAGGCCGGGCGCCTTCTCCTTGACGCGCTCCTCGAACCCCTTGGTGCGCTCGGTCGTCACGTTGTTGCCCGCGGCGCCCAGCAGGATGGCGATCTCGCCCTTGCCGCCGGTCGCCTCGATCATCCGGTCCGCGGCCCGCTTGCCCTGCTCCACGAAGTCGGAGCCGATGAAGCTGACGTAGTCCTTGCAGGCGGCGGCGTTGATCTTGCGGTCGATGGTGATGATCGGGATGTGCTTGGCGGAGGCCGAGCGCAGGACCGGCTCCCAGCCGTCCGAGTTGAGCGGTGCGATCACCAGGAGATCGGCGCCCTTGGCGATGAGGTCCTGGACGTCGCTGATCTGCTTGGAGAACTGCGACTGGGCGTTGGCCGTCAGCAGTTTCACGCCTCGCTGCTTCGCCTCGGCCTTGATCGACGCGGTCTCGGCGATCCGGAAGGGGTTGGCCTCCTTCTCGGACTGGGAGAAGCCGACGGTGGCCGTCTTCAGGTCGGTCTTCTGGGCGCCGTAGGCGTCTATGGCACAGGTCGGACCGGAGCCCGTGGACGGCGAGGCGACGACCTGTCCGGAGTCGCCCTGGCTGGTGGAGCTCTTGTCCTTGTCGGCGGAGTCGTCCTCCGACTTCGCGCATCCGGAGACGAGCGCGAGGCTCGTGATGAGGCCGGTGGCGAGGAGGGTCCTGGCGGAGGTGCGGTGACGAGGTGCGATCGGCTTCATGGAGTCCCCAAACGGCGCGGCCCCGGCGCTGAGAGCGCTCCCGGGGATGATCGGCTCTTGCGGTCAACTCGGTGTACACGTCGTTCCGGGGAGGTTTTTACATCGTTGGAAGGACGCTGTAAAGCCTTCGGTCCGAAATCTCGTCAGCGTCGCCCCAGCGTGCTCTCGCGCTCCACCAGCCGGAAATCCGCGGTCAGTTCACGCCCCCCGGGCTCGGTGCGGCCGGACAGACTGCGCAGCAGGGAGGCCACCGCCATCCGCGCGATGGCCTGCTTGTCCGGCGAGATCGTCGTCAGCGTGACGGCGCCGAACCGCCCCTCCTCGATGTCGTCGAAGCCGACCACCGCCACGTCCCACGGCACCCGCAGACCGCGCTCGTGCAGGACGCGCATCGCACCGATCGCGACCAGGTCGTTGTACGCGAAAACGGCGTCCGGACGCACTCCGGAATCCAGCAGCCGGGCCATCCCCCGCGCGCCCTCGTCGCGGTCCCAGCCGCCGACCGGCACCACCAGGTCGTCGGGCGCCGGCACCCCGGCCGCCGTCAGTTCCTCGCGCCAGCCCGCCAGTCGCAGATGGGCGGGCCGGTTGGCCGAATCCGTACGGGCCCCCAGATAGGCGATCCGTGAGCGTCCGCGGCCCAGCAGATGGCGTACCGCACTGCGCGCGGCCGCCACGTTGTCGATCGCGATGTGGTCGTAGGGCAGCTCGTACTCCCGCTCGCCGAGCAGCACGAGCGGCACGTCGTCGGTACGGGAGCGCAGGTCCTCGGCCTCGAGCTCCAGCGGGCTGAGGATCAGGCCGTCGATCACATTGGCCCGGAACCCCTGGCTGACCAGCACCTCCTGCTCCCGGTCGCCCCGCGTGTGGTCGAGGAGCACGGTGAACTCGTGTTCGGCGGCGGCGTCGACGACCGCTCCGGCCAGCTCGGCGAAGTACGGGTTGCCCAGCTCGGGGATGGCGAGGGCGATGATGCCCGTGCGGCCCTTGCGCAGGTGGCGAGCCGTGAGGTTCGGCCGGTATCCCAGCTCGTCGATGGCCTCCTGGACCCGGGCGCGCATGGCCGGGGTGACGTGCGGATAGTTGTTCACGACGTTCGAAACCGTCTTGATCGAGACGCCGGCGCGCTCCGCGACGTCCTTCAGGCTGACCCGCAAGGGATCTCCTCTCCATCGATGTGCGCCCCTGCCACCAGGACGTTTGTCATGACCCTGGACAGAGGCCGGGACCCGTGCTGTGATGCCAACTCCCGTTCCTTCCAACGTTGTACAGACTGAAGCAACGAGCCGCCACCCTTCCTCAGCCAAGGAGGATCCGTGCGCATCAGAAGACTCCGCACCCGAATGGCACTCCTGCTCGTCGCGGTGCTGGGCCTGGCGGGACTCACCGCCGCCCCCGCCGCCACAGCCGCCGCCGACCCCGTGGAGGTCCACGGCCTGAAAGGCGAGTACTACACCCAGTCCGCCCCCGGCGCCTTCGACTTCCACGAGCTGAAGGCCACCGGATTCGACACCAACCTCGACTTCGACAACCTGGAGCCGCGACTCTCCTTCGCCACCGGACAGTCGGACGACGTCAACGTCCGCTGGACCGGCCGGATCGTCCCGGAGAAGACCGGCGCCCACACCTTCTCGATCATCGGTGACAACGGCTTCCGGCTGTGGGTCGACGGGCAGCTCGCCATCGACCACTGGGTCGACGACTGGGACCGGGAACAGACCTCCCAGCCCCTCGACCTGACCGCCGGACGGGCCTACGACATCAAGGTCGAGTACTTCGAGCACTTCGGCGGCTCCAACCTCCATCTGCGCTGGACCCCGCCGGGCGGCACCAAGACGGCCGTCCCGCAGTCGGCACTCCGGCTGCCCGACGGATACGCCTACGACGGCGCCATCGCGACCACGGTCCAGGGGGACGGCCGTACCCTGCGCCTCGACTTCGCCCAGGCGCTGTCCGCACCCCCGGCCGGTCTCACCGACCACGTGGAAGCGGTGATCGGGGGCGCCAAGTGGCCCCTGTCCACGGCGAAACTGGATCCCACCGACCCGAAGTCACTGCTCGTCCGTCTGAAGGAACCCGTCGTCGGCAACAAGACCGGCACCGCCCGAGGCACCGCCGACCTGCGCTACGACGGCAAGGGCGGCCTCTCCGGCACGAACGGCAACGTTGTCAACGCCTTCTGGAGCAGCGGCTCCAACCACTCCACCTACCAGCTGCGCACGAAGTGGGCGGACGACGTCGGCCCGCGCAACGCCCACCCCGAGTACCCCCGGCCCCAGCTCACGCGGGACAACTGGCGCAACCTGAACGGCTCGTGGCAGTTCGCCACCGCCAAGGCCGGTGACCGGCCGCCGGTCGGCAGGAACCTCGCCGAGAAGATCCTCGTGCCCTACCCCGTGGAGTCCCAGCTCTCCGGCATCGAACGGCACGAGGACCGTATGTGGTACCGCCGCACCTTCACGGTCCCGAAGGACTGGCGGATCGGCTCCGGCAAGCGCCTGCAGCTCAACTTCGGTGCCGTCGACTGGAAGGCCGAGGTCTACGTCAACGGCACCAGGGTCACCGAACACCAAGGCGGCTACGACAAGTTCAGCGCCGACGTCACCGCCGCGCTGAAGCCCGGCCGTACCCAGGAACTGATCGTCGGCGTCTACGACCCGACCGACGCGCAGGGCGGCGAGAACCCGCCCGTGGGCAAGCAGCGTCTCGACCCCAGCGGCATCTGGTACACGCCGTCCTCCGGGATCTGGCAGACGGTGTGGATGGAGCCGGTCGCCACGGACCACGTCGACTCGCTCAAGCTGACGCCCGACGTCAAGAGCAGCCGGCTCACCGTCGAGCCGCAGGGCGTTCGGAACGGGGTGCCGGTCACCGCCACCGCGTATGCCGGACACCGCAGGGTCGCCACCGTGTCCGGCCGCACCGGGCAGCCGCTCACGCTGAAGATCAGCGATCCGCACCTCTGGTCCCCCGACGATCCCTTCCTCTACGACCTGAAGGTGACCGTCGGTGCCGACCGTGTCGGCAGCTACTTCGGGATGCGCTCCATCGCCGTGGAACAGGTGAACGGAACCCCGCGCACCGTCCTCAACGGCAAGCCCGTCTTCATGATGGCCACCCTCGACCAGGGCTTCTGGCCCGACGGTCTGCACACCGCGCCGACCGACGAGGCCCTGGCGTACGACCTGAAGATGCACAAGCAGATGGGCTTCAACGCGGTCCGCAAACACATCAAGGTGGAACCCGACCGCTGGTTCTACTGGGCGGACCGGCTCGGCCTGATGGTCTGGCAGGACATGCCCGCCATGACCGCCGGGGTCGACCCGAACGCCGCGTCCCGCGCCGAGTACGAGCGCGAGATGAAGCAGATGATCGACGAGCACATCAGCAGCCCGTCGGTCGTCATGTGGGTGACCTTCAACGAGGGCTGGGGCCAGTACGACGAGGCCCGCATCGCCGACCAGGCCAAGTCCTGGGACCCGACACGCCTCGTCAACTCCATGTCGGGCATCAATCTCGGGGTGGACGGCGGCACCGGCGACATCATCGACGAGCACGGCTATCCGAGCCCCGCGCTGCCACCGAATCCCGACGGGAAGCGAGCTCTGGTCAGCGGTGAGTACGGCGGTCTCGGGCTCGCGGTGCCCGGTCATGCCTGGTCGGTGCAGCAGTCCTACGTGGACGTGGACCCGGCGACGTACACCGACGACTATCTGGCCCGTCTGGACGAGGTGCACAAGCTCGCCTGCAAGGGCGGCAACGGCGCCGTCTACACCCAGATCTCGGACGTGGAGGGCGAGCTGAACGGGCTGATGACGTACGACCGCAAGGTGGTCAAGCCCGATGTGAAGCGGCTGAAGGCGGCCCACGACGCGCTGATCCACGACGCGTCGCAACCGACGCCGGCGGGTTGCTCCTGATGGACGGGCGCGCCCGGCGAGCACCTGACCGGTTCTCCGTGTGCGCCCCGTCCTGACCCGCTGACGGGTCGTCGGCACGGTCCGCTCCCCGCGGGATAGGGGCGGGCCGTGCCTCGTCCGTCGTACCGGGGTCCCGGCCCCGTGCACCTCGGACCGTCGACCCGTGGACGGGACAAGGGACCGGCGACCGTCGACAGGACGAGTGGATCGTCGTCCGTGGGCAGGAAGAGCCGGGCGGACGCCACGGAGGTTCGGTCCCTGCGCGGCGACACGCGCGCGCCGGCTCTGAAGGGACCGCCCGGGGTTGCCTCCCCCGGCCCCCTCACTGTGCGTGGCGGACGATCGTGCTCAGCGGAATACGCGTTCGCCCTCCGTGATGGACGCCGGAGAACGGGTAGACGGCCGTCATGATCTCTTCGTATGTTCTCGCCGCCGACGGCTCGTCGTCGCTCCCCCTGATCGTCGCCGGCCTGGTGCTGGCGGCCCTCCTGATCGGCGCGTTCTGGTACGGCAGCCGGCGCACCGCACGCCGCCAGGATCCCGGCGCCGGCCCAGCGGAACAGAACCCACAGGCGGCGGCCCGACAGGACTCCTGGCAGACCCCCGACGACGACACCGACCGACAGCCCCGGCACTGACCGCACCGCGCCCGCTCGTCATTCTCCGAGGACCGTCACGAGTGCCGCAGGGCACGTGGAATCCTCGCGCGGCCCCGCTCGGACCGACACCTCACCCACCGAGCTCCGCACTGCGGACGCACAGAACAGGGAGGTACGCGGTGCCCGCCACGACCGCCGCACGAGAAGCGACACTCCCCACCGGACTGCTGACCCTGCCCGGTGTGTACCGGCCCCAGGCCGACACCCGGCTCCTCGCCGGCGCCCTGGCGATGGAAGACGTGCGCCCGGCGACCGAGGTCCTGGAGATCGGCACCGGCACAGGCGTCCTGGCGCTGAGCGCGGCAGGCAGAGGGGCACGGGTCACCGCTGTGGACGTGTCCTGGCGGGCGGTGGCCACCGCCCGGATCAACGCCCTGGCCCACGGCCTGCCCCTGCGGGTCCTGCACGGCGATTTCACGGCCCGCACGAGCGGCCGGCGCTATGACATCGTCCTCGCCAATCCCCCCTACGTCCCGTCCCCGGAGATCCGGCCACCCACCGGCGGTCCGGCGCGCGCCTGGGACGCCGGCCCCGACGGCCGGCTCGTCATCGACCGCATCTGCGCGAGCGCCCCGGCCCTGCTGCGCCACGGCGGCGTCCTGCTCATGGTGCACTCCGCGATGTGCGGAGCCGACAGCACGCTCAAGCGGCTGCGACAGGCGGGGCTGGCCGGACGGACCACCGCGAGGGCGTTCGTGCCCTGGGGGCCGGTCCTGCGCTCACGCCGGCCCTGGCTCGAGAGGCAGGGGCTCGCCGACGTCGGCCAAGAGCGTGAAGAGCTGGTGATCATCCGTGCCCAGGCCCTCTGACCCCGCCACCGGCGCCGTACCGGTCTGCCGGGCCCGCCGGGTGAGCGTCGACCCACAAGGGCCCGTCCTGGTCGAGGGGCCGGTGGAGATCGTCCTGGATGACGGCACGGTCGCCCGCTCGGAACGTTTCATGGTCGCGATCTGCACATGCCGCCGCAGCCGGACCTACCCATGGTGCGACACCAGCCACCGGCCGCGCGAGAAGACCGCCGGCACCCCCACCTCCGACGAACGCGCGCGGCAGGCCCGTGAAGGCCACGACGGTCGCGCGACCAGGCCCGCTCCGGATGACAGGAACGCACCATGACCGCGCCCGGCGTCACCGCCTCCTCGCCTGCCGTCGGCGGCCGCCTGGTCGAGGGCCGGGGCGAGCTGTCAGGAGCGGTCGTGGCGTCCTTGCGCACGGGTCTGCCCCCCGCCCACGAACCGGACGCGGTACGGGAGGCCGATCCCTGGGGTGAGGACCTTCAGCTCGCCCTGCACCTCCTGTACGAGCTGCACTACCGGGGCTTCGAAGGCGTCGCCGACGACCGGGAATGGGATCCGGAACTGCTGCGTCTGCGCCAGAGCCTGGAGACGCGCTTCCTGAGCTCCCTGCGATCCGCCCTGGCCCACGCGCCCCGGACCGTCGAGGAGGCCTTCGCGCCGCTGCTCGTCGAACCCGTGGACCTCACCGGCAGCCTCAGTCACCGGCTCGAAACGACCGGTGAGCTCTGGCAACTGCGCGAGTACGCCGCGCTGCGTTCGCTCTACCACCTCAAGGAAGCCGATCCGCACGCCTGGGTCATCCCTCGCCTGACCGGCCGGGCCAAGGCAGCGATGGTCGCCATCGAGTACGACGAGTTCGGCGCCGGCCGCGCCGACCGCATCCACGCCCGTCTCTACGCCGACCTCATGGGCGACCTCGGCCTGGACCCCGCGTACGGCCGCTACCTCGACCAGGCACCCGCGCCGCTCCTCGCCACCGTCAACCTGATGTCCCTCTTCGGCCTGCACCGGGCGCTGCGCGGTGCGCTCGTCGGCCACTTCGCCTGCGTCGAGGTCACCTCCTCCCCCGGCTCCCGCCGTCTCGCCAAAGCGATGCGCAGGTGCGGGGCGGGCCCCGCGGCCGAGCACTTCTACGCCGAGCATGTCGAGGCCGACGCCGTCCACGAACAGGTCGTGCGCCACGACGTCATCGGCGGCCTCCTCGCAGACGAACCGGAGCTGGAGGCCGACATCGCCTTCGGCTGTGCGGCGACCCTCCTGCTGGATGACCGGCTCGCCGCCCACATCGAGGCCGCGTGGGACCAGGGGCTGTCCGCCCTGCGTACGGCCCTGCCGGGAAGCTGACCCGCCCCTGCCCGCACCGGGTACGGCCCTGCCGGGAAGCCGACCCGCCCCTACCCGCACCGGGTACGGCCCTGCCGGGAAGCCGACCCGCCCCCGCGTACGCCTCAAGCCGGAGAGAGCGGCGGCCGCCCCTGTCCGCGCCGCGTACGCCCCTGCCGGGGCGCTCCTGTCCGACCCTCGCTCCCGGGGCCGCGCGGCTGCGCTGGCGGCCGGCCGGAACGCGTCGTGCCCGGGTCACGGGCGTGCACGGACCGGACGGGTCGACGCATCCGCCGGGGACGTCAGAGGCCACCGGCGGCGAGGTGGTGGCGTGGGCGGATTACGAATCGGGCCCGGAGTCCCGCAGGTGGCTGATCGATCGGAACGGGGGCACAAGGCCACCGATGCAAAGGGAGGTGCCGGATGCCCCGGATCCACGGATGGCTCGATCGCGTGAAGAACGGCGCGGCCACGCTCGGTGAACGCCGTGCGCAGGCCCGGGCGGGCCATGTCGCGGACCACGAGGCGATGACCGGCGGGGAACGGCCCGCGGAGATCCAACCGGCGCGCCCCCGCAAACCGGACCCGGACCCGGACCCGGCAGCCGCGGTGCCCTGGAGCGTGCGGGTGGCGGCCGAGGCCGGCTGGCGGTTCCTGGTCCTGGCCGCCGCGGTGTGGGTGCTGATGCGGGTGATCGGCTCCGTACGGCTGGTCGTCCTCGCCTTCGTCGTCGCGTTGCTGATCACCGCACTGCTCGAGCCGACGGTCTCGCGGCTGCATCGCAGCGGGCTGTCCCGGGGACTGGCCACCGCGGTCACCGCGATCTGCGGGTTCCTCGTGCTGGGGCTGGTCGCCTGGTTCGTCGTATGGCAGGTGCTCGACAACCTCGACAGTCTGTCCGGCCGCCTCCAGGACGGAGTCGAGCAGCTGAAACAGTGGCTGCTCGACAGCCCGTTCCACGTGACCGAGCAGCAGATCAACGACGTGGCGAAGAACCTGAGCGACGCGATCGGCACCAGCACGAGTCAGATCACCTCGACAGGCCTTCAAGGGGTCACCGTGCTGGCGGAGGTCCTCACCGGCATGCTGCTGACGATGTTCTCCACGCTCTTCCTGCTGTACGACGGCAGGCGCATCTGGCAATGGACGCTCAAGCTGGTCCCGGCCGAGGCCCGGCCCGGGGTGGCCTCGGCCGGTCCGCGGGCCTGGCGGACTCTCACCGCGTACGCGCGCGGGACGATGATCGTCGCGTTCATCGACGCCCTCTTCATCGGAGTGGGCATCTACTTCCTCGGTGTGCCGCTCGCCGTCCCCATCGGCGTGGTGATCTTCCTGAGCTCGTTCGTGCCGCTCGTCGGTGCCGTTGCCTCCGGCGCGATCGCGGTCGTGGTCGCCCTGGTCACGCAGGGGGTGTTCACCGCGCTCATGGTCCTGTTGGTGGTGCTCCTGGTGCAGCAGCTGGAGGGGCACGTACTCCAGCCCTTCATCCTGGGACAGGCCGTCCGGGTCCATCCCCTGGCCGTGGTCCTGGCCGTTGCCACCGGTGGCCTGGTCGCGGGGATCGGCGGTGCCGTGGTCGCCGTACCGCTGGTCGCCGTCGTGAACACGGTGGTCGGTCACCTTCGTGCCCACGCCGGTGAGGAGGAGCAGGGGGCGAAGGCCGTACCGGCCCTCGAGGGTGAGGGGCCGGGGCAGCCCGTGGACCGGACGCCCGACGAGTCCTGACCGCCCAGGTCCTAGGAGGGAACTCGACCGGCGATCAAGGCAGTTCGGGTGGGCGCAGGCGGGCCGCGAAGACGATGATGTCGTCCTCGGAGTCCTCGCCGAAGTTCTCCAGCAGCTTGGTGCACAACGCGTCGGGTTCCTCGGGGCCGACCGCGGCGGCACCGCTCAGGAGCTCCAGGCGTTCGTACAGGTTGCTGTCACGGGTCTCGACGAGCCCGTCGGTGATCATGAGGAGCCGGCTGCCCGGCTCGACGGAGTGGCTGACGGCGGCGGGCTGCGGCAGTCTCAGGCCCAGCAGGGGGCCGTGTTCTCTCAGGTACCGGGGCGCGGCGCCGGGAGCGAGCAACAGGGGCGGCAGGTGCCCGGCGTTCGCCACGTGCACACGTGCGTTGCCCGGTTCGATCAGCACGATGCACACGGTGGCGGTCCATCCGGGCTGGTGCAGTCCCAGGAGGTGGTCCAGGTGCTGCAGCAGGATGTGCGGGGGGTGGTCCTGGGCGGCGTAGGCGCGCAGGGCGTGGCGGAGTTCGCCCATGACCATGGCGGCCTGCAGGGAGTGGCCGACCACGTCGCCGACCGCGAGGAGGAGTCCCCGTTCGGTGTCGATGGCTTCGTAGAAGTCGCCGCCGATCTCGGTCATGGACGCGGCGGGCAGGTAGCGGACGGCGATCTCCGTCCCGGGGATCCGGGGCAAAGTGGCGGGCAGGAAGGTGCGTTGCAGGGCCAGGGCGAGTTCGTGTTCCTGTCCGAATCGTTCGACGACGTCCTTGTGCTCGACCGTCAGTTCCGCGTACAGGGCCATCACCCCGGCGTTGGTCTCGGTCAGCTCCTCGTTGAGCCGTTCCAGCTCGTCGCGTTGGGCGTGGGCCTCCTGCAGTGCGGCGATCAGGTCCCTGGTCTGTGCCTGCAGGTCGTCGATCGCGCTCGCGGGGCTGTCGGACTGCAACAGGGCCAGGACCTGCTCCACCTTCAGGTCCCTGGCGGCGAGTTCGGGAACGGGGCAGGTGATCTCGATCCGGCCGCCGCCGGCGCGGACCGGGTGGCCCGGGGCGCCGGGGGCCGGTTCGTAGCGGGTCTGCGGCAGCAGCCGGGTGACGGCGGTCAGCGACTCCGCGCTGGGTGCGCGGTCGTCGCGCCACTGCAGGAGGGCCTGGAGCGCGGCCGGTTGCCGTTGCATGGTGAACGCGGCGGTCATGACGGTGGGGCGGAGCAGATCGCGTCCCAGTTCGCTCAGCGCGGTGGCCAGGCGTACCTGGTCCCGGCTGTCCAGACCGACGGCCTGGGCGATGGTCTTGGCGTGGCGGCGCAGCGCGAAGACATCGCGCTCGGTGCTGACCGGCGTGACCAGCAGAGGAGTGTGGTCGCGGTGACGGGCAGGGGACGCGTTCACCGGGCCGCCTTGGCTATCACCGCGCTGGCGTCGTCCCGGCGGGTCCCGGCCTGGCGCAGCAGACCGGTGGCGATCACGGCGGGCGGGTGGTGCAGCAGGCCGGCCAGGTCGGCGGCGGTCCAGCGCTCGCTGAGCCCGTCGGAGTGCATCACCAGGATTCCGTGGGCGGGCAGGCGGTGTTCGTAGGTGCGCAGCTGGTGCAGCTGGTGGCCCGCGATACCGGGATGGGAGAGGAGGCTGGTGCGGGTCGTGGCGGTGACCAGGGCGGCGGTGATGTTCCCGACGCCGCAGAACAGCAGTCGGCCGTCGGGCTCCAGGCGGGCGACGGCCACCGCGGCGCCCCGGGTGCCGCGCAGGGCCCGGTGTACCTGTTCCATCGCCTGCTCGGGGGTGCGCGCGGCCCCGGTGCGGAAGGCCTGGACGGCCGCCTGCGCGGCCAGGGCGGCCATCGGACCGTGGCCCAGTCCGTCGCAGGACATGACGAGAACGCCGTGGCCAGGTCCGGCGACAGCGGCGTGCACGGGCACGGAACGGCCCCTTGCCCCTGGTCGCAGGAAGGCGTCCGTGCGTTTCGTGTCCCGGTGTGTGCGCTCGGACGGCGGTCGGGTGTCGGTCAGGGCCGACCAGTTGTGGGGCGCGGTGCGGGATTCGGCCGGGCGGGTGGTCCCGTCGTCCTCCGGCCGCGTGGTCTGCTCGCCGGTGTCCGTGCGCGCGGCCCAGGCGTCACCGCAGACCTGTTCGCCTCCGATCGGCCGGGTGATGCCTCCCACGGGGGGCTCACCGGCCACCGAGGGGTGCGGGGGGCGTGGCCAGAAGCGGGCCAGTTGGACGGTGCCGCTGCCCGGCTGGGAATGGATGTCGAAGGAGTCCGCCAGACGCTGGACCGCGCCCAGGCCGATACCCAAGGTGCCGACGGTCGACATCCCGTCCCGCAGCGCCGCCGGAACGTCCGCCATCCCGGGACCGCCGTCCACGGCCACCACCTCCACCCCGGCCACGTCCTGGTTGCGCAGGACGCGCAGCAGCAGGGAGCCGTCGACGGCGTGCTTGGTGATGTTGGTCGTCAGTTCGGCCACCGCCAGCACCAGCTCGGCGGTGCGCTGATCGCCCAGACCGATGCGCCGGCCGAGGGCGGCCGCGGCACCGCGGGCGGCTTCGGGCTGGTCGCGGAACCAGGCCACGTCCTCGCAGTCCACCAGTCGCGGCGGGACCGTCATCATCGGACCCACTTGGTGATGGTGACGGTGGTGCCCTGTCCCGGCGCGGTGTCCAGGACGAAGTCGTCGACCAGCCGTTTGGAGCCGGACAGGCCCAGGCCCATGCCGCTGCCCGAGGTCCAGCCGTCTGTCAGGGCCAGGTCCACGTCGGCGATGCCAGGTCCCCGGTCGGTGAAGACCAGGCGTACCCCGCGTCGTCCGCGTTCCTCCACCAGCAGGGCGGACATGGTGCCGCCGCCACCGTGGACGAGGGTGTTACGGGCCAGCTCGCTGGCGGCGGTGATCAGTTTGGTCTGCTCCACGAGGGAGAACCGGCACTCCTGGGCCAGCGCGCGCACCAGTTGGCGGGCCTGCACCACTCCGGCGTTCGCGGTGATCTCCAGTAGCTCCGGACCCCGGGGGGCGCCGCTCACTGGCCGGCCGCGGCATCCGGCGCGATGCCCTCGAAACCGGTGCCGGCCGGGGCACTGGAGTCGGTTTCGCCCTTCGCTCCGGCATGGGCCTGCTCCAGTACCCGCAGGCCCTTGTCCAAGGTCAGCGCGGTCCTCACGCCGCCCAGTGACAGGCCTAGCTCGACCAGGGTGATGGCGACGGCCGGGCGCATGCCCACCACGACGGTCTGCGCGTCCAGCAGACGGGAGATGGAGGCGATGGTGGCCAGCATCCGGCCGACGAAGGAGTCGACGATCTCCACCGCGGTGATGTCGATGACCACGCCGTGCGCGCCGGACTCCACCACCATGGCGGCCAGGTCGTCCTGCAGCAGCATCACCGCCTGGTCGTCCAGGTCGGTCTGGATGGACACGAGCAGCACTTGCCCGATCTGGAGTACCGGGACTCGCTCGCTCACCGGGTACCGGCCAGCGGTCCCGTGCGCGAGAACGCGACACCGGAGCGGCGCAGCGCGTGCCGCAGCGCGTCGGCGAGGGTGGCCTTGGTGACGATGTCACCGAAGTCGATGCCCAGGGCCACGATGGTCTGGGCGATCTGCGGACGGATGCCGGATATGGTGCACTCGGCGCCCATCAGCCGGGCCGCCACCACCGTCTTCAACAGGTGCTGGGCGACTTCGGTGTCCACCGCGGGAACACCGGTGATGTCGATGATGGCCTGCTCGGAGCCGGTGTCGATCAGCGCCTGCAGCATCTTCTCCATCACCACCATGGTGCGCGCGGAGTCCAGAGTGCCGACCAGCGGTACGCCGATCACCCCGTCCCACAGCTTCACGACCGGCGTGGACAGCTCCAGCAGCTGCTCGGCCTGCGCCGAGATCAGCTCCTCGCGGGTACGGGTGTAGACCTCGATGGTGAACAGGCCCAGGGTGTCCAGCAGCGCGGCGAACTTCAGATAGGCCTGCAGGTCGCCTTCCGCACCGTCCAGTGACGGCTCCAGGACCTCTTTGAGAGCGAACACGCTCACGGCGGTCTCGGTGGGCGTGAAACCCTGGAGGGCCCGGTTGCGCGACAGCTCGGTGAGCAGGGCGCGGACCTCGCCGAACGCCTCCCCCCGCCCGTCCATGCTGCCGCTGCCCAGCGCGGCCACCAACGCGGCGTAGATCTCCTGGAGTTCGCGATGGACCTCCGCGCGGCTCACCCGGCCGCCCAGCGAACCGGTGACCCTGTCCGCCCAGTCGGCGCCCAGGTCCTCGCCCCGGACGGACAGCAGACCGATCAAACGGTCCGAAACGACCTCACCAGCCACAGAGCACATCCCTCTTAGAGGAGACCGAGCGGTCCCCTCGGAACCTTAGGCCATTGGGGTGGGGTCAGAGGTCACCGATTCGCGGCGATGACGATCTCCGTTTCGGGCAGCCGGGGAGAAGGGCGATGCTGCCCGGAAACCCTCCCCTGAAACCGAGATATTCATCGCGTCCCCGGGCACCACCGCGGCCGGGGAAGTGACGGAGACGGACGTCGGTGCCCCCACCGCATACGAGGGCCGTGTCGCACCCGCCCCGGCCGCGGAAAAACAGAGAAAGGGCCGGCGAGGAAGTCGCCTTCCTCATCGGCCCTTCGCACCAATTCCCGGAACGAGGGTTCAGTCCTCACCTCTGACGATGTTCCCCTCGGGACTGTCCGCCTGGTCCCGCCGTGCGGCGAGGGCGGCTGTCGCGGGAATGCAGGTACGCACTCCGCTCCCGTGCCGACGACGCGCTTCCGCCCAGCCTGTCTCCGGCCGACGCGTGGCGATCTTCCTGCTGACCTCAGTGCTCACAACACTTCATCTTCTTCCTGCGCCGAGCCCGTTCGAAGCCCGGCTCATCCGTCGCCTTCTGGATACCCGACATCTCTCGGATACCCGGACCGAGTGCCCGTCCTCGACAGGGAGAAACGCGGATGCGGCGCAGCTCTCGGAATCCGAGGAGGGAACCGGCAATGGGATCATCATCCGCCAGGACGGCCCGACATGCACTTCGTGTTCCCACGGGGCCGGCGTGCTTCGGTGCGGGGCGGCTACGGTCCGTCGGGGCGGTGGCACGCGGGGCGTTCACGGTCTCGGCGGTGCGGAGGCCGATCCGGCGAGGGCTTCCGCGCGAGGCACCGAGGTGCGGGGATCCTTCATCGGGAAACGGCGTACGGATTCGCACGGTCGCATTCTCCGGAATTCACATGCCCCTGACTCGGAAACAGCCCCTCCGAAGAGATCCGGTCGCCTGTGCACCGCTGCGCGGAAGGGCGCGAACGTGCCTACTCTGGTCAGGAAGAGCCATCAGCGAAATCGGAGGACTCCATGATCGTCCTCGGCGTTATTCTGCTCGTCATCGGCTTCGTCACCGGAATCAGCATCCTGTGGACCATCGGCGTCATCCTGGTCGTCATCGGAGCCGTCCTGTGGATCGTGGGCTCCCTGGGCCACGGCGTCGGCGGACGCAAGCACTACTGGTAGCGAGCGCTACTGGTGCCCCACACATCGGCGCCGGGAGTTCCGCGATCCCGGAGCGGACACGGTCCGTCCTCGGTGCAGAAGAGGCAGGCAGGCCAGCCATGGCGAAGCAGCCGAAGTCGTCCCAGCCCCCGCACGGCGAGGGTCCCGGCCCGCACAAGGGCACACACCAGCACGGCTGGTCCCCGGACGTCGACGAGACCCGTCAACAGGACAACCCGAGCGCCCACCGCTCGTTCCACCCCGACCAGTACGCTCCGCCAAAGGGTCCGGGCCGCAGGGTCTCCAAGGAAGAGGCCGGAAATCCGCACGGCAAGTCCGTGAAGAGCACGAGCGACCGCGGAGAACGGCAGAGCAGGACCGGCGGTGACGAGACGGGTATGCACGACACCGGGCCCAAGGGTCGCTCGCGGCGCCCCAGCGGATCCAAGGACGCGTCCGCCACGACCGGCATCGACCCCCAGGATCCGCCCCGCGGACGCGGGACCCGCTGACACTCCGCCCCACCCGGTCACCCGTCACCCGGTCCCTTGTCCCCTGTCACCTGTCACCTGTCACCCGTCACCCGTCACCCGTCACCCGTCACCCGTCACCCGTCACCCGTCGAGGCTGACCGGCGTGCACGGCAGCCTGGCGACGCGCGGGGGCATGCCCGGGGACAGCCGAAGAAGCCGAAGAAGAGGGCGATCGTGGGCTGCGCGGCCAGGCCGAGCCACAGCGCGTGGTCCGTCATGGCAGGAGGTCTTGTCGCATGGCTGTCCGTCATCAGCTGGTTCACACTCCGCCGCGGGCGGTGTGGGAGGTACTCGTCGACCCGACCCGGTACGGGGATTGGGTGGTCGGCCCCTCCCGCTCCACGCCCCTGGACGAGACCTGGCCCGAAGTCGGTTCCCGGATCCGGTACACCCTGCGGCTGGGGCCCTGGTCGACGGACGGGATCACGACCGTCCGCCACAGCGAAGCGGGCAGGGAGCTGGAACTGGAGGCTTCGTTCAAGTCGCTGGGCAGCGCCAGGATCTTCCTCGAACTCCGGCCATGGGGTGAGGAAACCCTCGTCATCTGTGACGAACACCCGCTGAGAGGCCTGGGCGGCACCCTCCACAACCCCGCCACCGAAGCGCTGCTGCAGCTCCGCCACCGGGGCATGCTCGCCCGCCTGGCGAGAGTCGTGGAACAGCGGCACGAGCGGACCCAGCATGCCTGACGCGGTCGTGATCGGCGCCGGCCCCAACGGGCTGGTGGCCGCGAACCTGCTGGTGGACGCGGGCTGGAGCGTGGAAGTCCTGGAAGCCCAGCAGGAGCCGGGAGGCGCGGTCCGCAGCGACCGCGGCGTCCATCCCGACTACGTGTCGGATCTCTTCAGCGCCTTCTATCCGCTGGCCGCCGCCTCACCGGTCCTCGCCCGGCTCGACCTCGCCGCGGAAGGATTGCGGTGGAGCCGGGCGCCGCGCGTGCTGGCCCACCCACTGAGGGACGGGCGGTGCGCCGTGCTGGAGCGCCGTGTGCGGGACACCGCGGACGGGCTGGCGGAGTTCGCGGCGGCCGACGCGGGCGCCTGGCAGGACATGTACGACGTGTGGAGCCGTGTCGGGCCGGACCTGGTGCAGGCCATGTTCACGCCCTTTCCCCCGGTCCGCGCCGGACTCCGCCTGGCCGCGAAGCTCCGTGCCGCCGGGGGGCTGCGGCTCGCCCGCAAGCTGTCCCTGCCGGTGCGCCGCCTGGGCGAGGAGGAGTTCGCGGGGGAAGGGGGACGCCTCCTGCTCGCCGGCAACGCCCTCCACGCCGACCTGGCCCCCGAGGCCGCCGGCAGCGGCGGCTTCGGATGGCTGATGTCGATGCTCGGACAGAGCCACGGCTTCCCGGTCCCCGTGGGCGGGGCCGGTGCCCTGACGGCGGCGCTGGTGACCCGCTTCCGGCGCCGCGGGGGCACACTGCGGTGCGGGGAGCGCGTCGCGGCCGTCGTCGTACGGCGCGGAGTGGCCGTCGGTGTCGAGACGACCGCCGGGGAAGCCGTCGTGGCGCGGCGGGCCGTCCTGGCCGACGTGTCGGCGTCCGTCCTCTACGGCGGCCTTGTCGGCGAGGAACACCTGCCCGGCCGTCTCCTGCGGGACCTGGAACGCTTCCAGTGGGACTTCGCGACGTTCAAGGTCGACTGGGCGCTGACGGGCCGGGTGCCGTGGGACGCGCCGCAGGCCTCCGGGGCGGGGACGGTCCACGTGGCCGACGGTGTCGACGGCCTGACCCGGTTCGCCTCCCAGATCGCCATGGGGCAGGTCCCCGACGAGCCGTTCGCCCTCGTCGGCCAGATGACCACGGCCGACCCCTGCCGCTCCCCCGCCGGCACCGAATCGGCCTGGGCGTACACCCACCTCCCGCAGCACATCACCTCCGACGCGGGCGGCGACCGCATCACCGGCCGATGGGACGTCCGCGAGCAGGAGGCCATGGCCGACCGCGTCGAGGAGCAGGTGGAACGTCTCGCGCCCGGATTCCGCGCACTGATCGGCGCTCGCCGGATCCTCGCCCCCACCACACTCCAGGCCATGGACGAGAACCTGCACAACGGTGCCATCAACAACGGCACCACCGCCCTGCACCAACAGGCGGTCTTCCGCCCCGTACCCGGCACCGGCCGACCGGAGACCCCCGTCGAGCGCCTCTACCTCGCCTCGGCGGCGACCCACCCCGGAGGCGGCGTCCACGGGGCGCCCGGAGCGAACGCCGCCCGGGCCGCGCTGCTGCGCCCCCCGGCCCTGCGCACCCTCCTCCACCGTGCCCAACGCGTCTGACCACGCACGACCAAGGGCTGTCCCGTAATCCCCGGCGGGCGCGACGACAGTTACGCACCTCGCCGCATTGTCGGATCGCCCGAATGCACCCGGTACGAGGTCGACCCTCCGCCTTGCGGCGCACCGCATCTGACGCCGCGCGCTGTGCACCTGACGCCGCGCGCTGATCCACCGGGGATTACGGGACAGCCCTTAGCGAGACCACACCTCGGGCCCTCCGCCGTGCCACTCGATGACCGGCGAGTCCGCCACATCGATCTCATCCACGTCTGTCCACCCGGCCCGCCGCATGATCTCGGCCAGGCCGCGCAGGCTGAAGGCCGCCCCCATGCTCTCCCCGTCGACGCACACTTGGCGCCCCTCCCCCTTGACGAGTGGGCTGACGATTACGGAACGCTCGGTCATGCTGGCAAGCATCGCGCGCGGCCACACCCCGCGCATCCGGACGTAGCCCGTGGCGTGGTGCTGGACGTGTCGACCGGCGGACTCCTGCGCGGGCCTCAGCGGCCTGGTCTCCCCAAGGCGCGGAGAGGTCATCGAGTTCACCGACGGACTCGCCCTCACCTCCGGCGGGCGGACGGCTGGGCTCGGCGCGGGTTCACCGGCTCGTCCACGGTCAGGTGGTGCGCAGCGGCGTCTTCGCATCGGACGACTCCCGCCCGGCGGGCCGGCCTCTTCCCAGCGCGGGCAGCGGGGCCTCACCTCGCCGGCGGGTGAGATACCAGCGTCTGCCGGTGTCGTAGGCCCGTCGAGCACGGCGGATCGCGGCCATCTGCGTGGCGAGGTGCACCTGGTAGCGCCAGGGTGTCTGGTTGCCCTGACGCACCGCCATGGCGTATGCGAAGGACACCGGGTCACGGTCGAGGTAGTCGTCGAGCTGTTCGAACCAGGCCATGCTCGAGCGGGCGCCCGCCTGTACGGAGTGCAGTTCGGTGCGACGGTGCTGGTCGTACTCCCGCAGCGCGACCGCCTTGTCCGGGTACTGCGCGAGGCTGTGGGCGAGGACGATCGCGTCGATCATCGCCAGCCGGGTCCCCGACCCCAGCGTGAAATGGGTGGTGTGCGCGGCGTCGCCCATCAGGACCGTGTCGTCCTGGACCCACGTCCGGTTGCTGACGTGCGCGAAGCGCTGCCAACTCGCCGGCTCGCCACGTGACTTGCTGATCAGTGAGTGACCGTCGAGTGCTCGCCGGAAGATCCCTTCCAGCAGTGGCATGCTCTCCTCGGCGCCGAGGGAGTCGAGTCCCAGGCCCTGCCACGTCTGCGGGGAGCACTCCACGATGCAGGTGCTGATCCCCTTGACCGACGGGTAGGCGTGGAACCATATCCAGCCCGCGGAGGTCTGCTCGAAACAGAAGACGAAGGTGTCGAACTCCTTGTCCGTGCCGAGCCAGATGTAAGGATTGCGGCCGACCTCCACACGGGGGGCGAAGTGCGCGGAGCGGGACTGCCGGATCCGGCTGTTGGCACCGTCGGCCGCGACGACCAGGTCGGCTTCCGGCAGGTGTGTGGGGTCCGTGGCCTGCCGCCCGTACTGGACGTCCACACCGAGACTCGACGCGCGCCGGGTCAGTACCTCCAACAGGGCCGCGCGGCCCATGCTGTACCCGTAGCCTCCGAAGTACGCCGACCCGTCGTGACGGGCACCGTGCAGGCACACCTCCTGGCCCTGCCAGAGCACGGATCTGGCGCCGATCTGCCGGGCGCTCTCGGGGTCGTTGTGGTGCAGGATGTCCAGCAGGTCGTTCCAGTAGACGACGCCCCAGCCGTACGTGGCCGCGGGCGGATCGCGTTCGAGAACGGTGATTTCGTGTCCGGCGTCGCGGAGCTTCGCCGAGATCGCGAAGTACAGTCCGGCCGGACCGCCACCCACGCAGACGATCTTCATCACGCCTCACAGCCTCGACGCCACTCGTGTCAGCGGATGCCGCCCGGATGACGGCAAGAATCCGGGCGTCCCACGGGCTCGGACGCCCGGATCCATCAGTTCATGCCAATCAGTTCATGACGGTCATACGGATGGCCGTGGCGAATGACTGGTCACCAGCCACCTCCGCCCCAACCGCCGCCACCCCAGCCGCCGCCGCCCCAGCCGCCCCCGCCCCAGCCGCCGCCACCCCAGCCGCCGCCCCAGCCGCCGCCCCAGCCGCCGCCGTGACCGCCCCAACCCCAGCCGCTGTCGTTGCCCCAGCCCCAGCCGCCGTGGCCGCCGCCCCAACCCCAGCCGTCTTCGTGCACGGACGAGGTTGCCGCAGGAGCAGACGCAGGAGCGCTTGCCGCGCTGGCCGCCCCGACTCCGGCTGCGATGGCGATGATGGGCGCCGTGCAGACGGCAATGGCCACTCGCCTGATGCGTGAAGTGTTCGCTCGCATGATGATCCCCTCTCCAGAGGGTTGATGTCGCTGCCGGGCGCAGGAGAGCGAGCGCCCATGCACATCGGGGCCGACACACAGCCCGTGTGCGGGGTCCGTCGCCGGAGGCCTTGCCTTCCGGGCCGCGGATTGCCAAGCTATATCTTTTGCCCACAAAAGGGACAAAAACCTGTATGTACCAACCTAGGAGTACAGCTCGACGAAGTCAAAGAAATGACGGTAAAAAGTGACAGCAACCGCCATCTGATCGTCAAGGCGCGTGCCGACCCGTCGCCACCGACCCGGTCGGCGGTGACGGACACGGGTCTCCGGCGCCGTCCCGGCCGGGACGGCGGCCCGACGCGATCGCGGCCGGAATCCCGCATCTCACCCCGCGTACTTCCCGCATCTCACCCTGCGTACGGTGGCCCCGCACGAGCACGAGGAGGCACGGCACCGGGCCGACATCGTCCGAGTGCGGCGCCGGGAGGGTCCGCGGGCCGGAGACCGATGGTCGCGCTCCAGCCCGCGGCGGACCTCAGCCGAGACCCAGCGCGAAGATGTGCAGGTCCGCGTCCTTGGGCAGGGTGACGGACTTGATCTGCTTGCCTTCCGGCACTTGATAGGGCTCGGTGGCGAAGACGAACGCCGCGTCACCCTTTCCGTTCGGGGTGTTGCGGTACTCCGTCTTCGCCACCACGGAGTTGCCGTAGACCGGATCGGTGCCGCCGCCCGGTCGGGTCCAGTCACCGAAGGACAGATCCGTCTGCGCGGTGGTGCCGTCGGTGAAGGTGACCGTGGCGCTCCCCCTGCGGTCGCCGTTCGTGGCGGAGCCGACGAAGAGCAGCCGTGTGGCGTCCTTGGTGTCGGCGGCGAGGTCGAGCCGCCGGCCGTCCGCCGTGACGCTGTCCGGGCGCCCCGCGGGCGTGCCGGGCCAGACGAACCTCGTACCGGAAACCTCCGTTGTCGCACCGCCCTTGAGCCCGGCCGCGGCCAGCGCCTGCCGCGAGTAGCTGTTGCCCGCGCCGTCGAAGTCCGCCAAGGCCGGTGTGCCGTCGCTCGACACGCCCACGGTCGCGTACGCGCCACCGAGAGCCGCGGTGACACCGCCTTCCTCGGCCACCAGGACGATCACGGTGCGGCGCACGGCGTCGCCGCCCTCCCGGCCGCGGACGGTGAACGGCACTTCGTAGTAGCCCGGTTCCGTCCCGGCCGCCGCCTTCACCGTCAACTCGGCGGTGCCGGAACCGGTGTCGGGGGCGAGGTTCATCCTGCCGCCCGACACGGACAGGCCGGGCGGCGCGTCCGCGGCGAGGATCAGGCTGCGGTCGTGTCCGGCCAGCCGCTGCCCGTGCACCGTGAGCGTCGTGCCGGGACCGCCCGGGTTCGCGATCACCTGGTTCTGTGCCGCGTACGCCAGGAAGTCCTGCTCGCCGTCGCGGTACGAAGGCGGCGCCGCCTTCGCCGAGGTGGCCCAGGACTTGTCCGGCGTGCCGGACAGGTCGAAGTCCAGTCGGCCGCCCTTGGTCACGGCCGACTCGGGCAGGTACGTGCGCTCATGGTCGCGGCCGTCCAGTCGCAGCCCGTGGACATAGGGTGTGCCCGCCGCGGCCCGCGGGGCTCGGATGTCCAAGTCCCGGCCGTGGCCCGGCAGATCCACGACCACGCGCGGGAAGAGCGGGCTGTGCACCGACAGGTCGGCGGTACCCGGTGTGGCGGGGTAGAGCCCGACGGCGGCCCAGACGTACCAGGAGGACTGGGCGCCGAGGTCGTCGTTGCCCGGCTCGCCGTCGGGGGTCGGGCTGAAGAGGCCGGTCGCGATCGACCGGACCTCCTCCTGCGTCTTCCACGGCCGGCCGAGGTGGTTGTAGACCCACGGCACTCCGAAGTCGACCTCGTTCCCGGCCCACATGTAGGGCTCGTTGGGCCCGGCGTTGAGCTTGCCGAAGAAGGTGTCGAGCCGCTTCGCCGTGGCCTCGCGGCCGCCCATCGCCTGGATCAGGCCGCCGGTGTCCTGCGGTACGAGCCAGTTGTACTGCGCAGCGTTGCCCTCGTCGAAGCCGTCCTGGCCGAACTTGCCCGCCGGCGGCGGCTGGTAGCCGGGGCCGTCCGGGAAAAGACCGTCCTCGCCCCGCGGGGAGAGGTAGCCGGTCGCCGGGTTGAGGATGTTCTGCCAGTTCTGGCCGCGGCGGGTGAAGGTGCGGGCCGTGTCCCGGTCACCGGCGGCCCGCGCCAGTTGCGCGATGGCGAAGTCGTCGATCGCCCACTCGAGGGTGACGGAGGCGCCGACGCGGGCGTGGTCCCCGCGGACGACGCTGTTGTTCGCGTAACCGCGCTCCATGTAGTCCTCGACGCCCGGCCGCTCCTGGTACGCGCCCGGCCTGCTGTCCACCGAGGTCGCCCCCTTGACCAGGTACTTCAGAGCGGCCTTGAGGTCGAAGTCGCGTGCGCCGTACGCGTACAGGTTCGCGATCAACGGGACGGAGTTGTCACCGGTCATCTGGCCCGTGTAGTCGTTCGCGAGCGGCCAGCGCGGCCACCAGCCGCCCTGCTCCGCGTCGTGGACGAGCGACTGCGCCATGTCGCTCGCCTGCTTCGGGAACAGCATCGCCTGCAGCGGGGCCAGCGAGCGGTAGGTGTCCCAGTCGGAGAAGTTGGCGTACTGCGTGCGGCCCTCGGGCAGCGTGCGAACCTTGTCGTCGAAGCCGATGTAGCGGCCGTCCGCGTCGTCGAAGGTGTTCGGGTGCATCAGCGAGTGGTAGAGGAAGGTGTAGAACATCTTCCTCTCGCCGGTCTCGCCGCCCCCGACGCGGATCTTGCGCAGTGCCTGCTTCCACTGGTCCCGGGTCTGCTCACGTACGTCGTCCGGGTTCCAACCGGGCATCTCCGCGGCCATGTTGGCCCTAGCGCCGTCGACCGAGACGTACGACATGGAGACCTTCGCGCGCACCGTACGTTCCTCGGCCGTGTCGAAGGTCAGATAGGCGCCCGCCCTGGGGGCGTCCACGGAGTCGCCGCCGTCGGTCACCGTCCTGCCGTCCCAGGTGCCGTGCGCGACGAAGGGGCGATCGAAGGTGATCGCGTAGTGCACGGTGTACTCGTTGCCCTTGCCGCAGAAGTTGCCCGTGGTCGCGGATCCGGTGATCTGGCGGTCGCCGGAGACCGTCAGGTCGGCCTTCTTGTCGCCGGCGAGGCTGCCACCGCCCTTGACCAGGACCTGCGCCTTCTTCCCGGTGTCGGCGGGAAACGTGAACGAGGCCAGCCCGGTGCGGGTGGTGGCGGTGAGTTCGGTGCGTACCTTCGCGTCGTCGCCGGTGGTCACGGCGTAGTAGCCGGCCTCGGCCTTTTCGTCCGTGTGCGTGAACGACTCGGTGCGGTCCCACGGTGCGCTGCCTATGTCGCCCGCGACCGGAAGCAGCGGCACGTCGCCGAAAGCGGTGCAGCCGACCGACGCGTGGTTGAGGCTGAAGCCCTTGATCCGGCTGCTGTGGTACTGGTACCCGGCGTACGAGCCCTCGGTGTCGGGCGAGAACTGCATCATGCCGAACGGGGTCGACGGGCCGGGGAAGTTGTTGATCTCTCCGACGGAGGCACCGCCGTTCCCGGTCCCGATGAGCGGGTCGACGAACTCGGTGGGATCTTCGACGAGGTCGTCGACCCGCGGCTTGGACAACGTTGTCTGACCAGCGGATGCCACTCCTCCCGAGCCCCCGACCAGTGCTGCCATGACAGCTGCTACGACTGCGACTTGCCTTCTCATGCGTCTCACGTGCGACTCCTGTGCGGTGGCGTCCCGGCCACCACACAGTCGGTCATGGTCACGCCAAGGTCAAGAGGCCCGCGGCACCACCGCGGAGGACGCCGCGAACGACCCCACGGGCCGGTCGGCCGGATTCGCCCTCGCGCCGCAGGCTTCCCCCGGCCACGAACGCCACGGTCAGGAGGGCGGAGAGCCTTGCAGCACGAGGGCGAGGCCCAGTTCGGCGTCGCTGTTCAGCGCGTCGTGGAAGGCTCTGTCATAGGCGTCGTCCCCCGCCGCCTCACGGGCTTGCAGCTCCCATTGGTCCCGAACCTCGGAGAGCTCGGGTGTGCCGTGGTTCGGATGGCCGAGCATGCGCCAGAAGGAGTTCCCGGTGCCGGATGTACGAGCGGCCCCGATGCCGTTGCCCTGAGCCGCGTTCGCTCCGGTCAGGAGGTCGAGAGCCAGGGCGATCCCCAGGTTGTCGTTGAGGTTGTGCTTGCTGGCCAGCATGGCTCGGGCGTGGCGTTCGGCGTCGTGCGCGCGCCCCTGGAGGAGGTCTATGAAGGCGAGTTGGTGGAACGCGTAGGACCGCGCCCAGTGCTCGCCGTACCGGAGGCTGAGACGACGCAGGCCGATGGCCGCTTCGTACGCCTCGGCAAGTCGGCCCAGCGCGGAGTGGGCGAACGTCCGGATCACCATGCAGCACAGCTGCGGTGCCCCCGACGGGGGCGACGTGCCGCGGGTGATCAACGCGTGGTCGCTCACGTCGTACGCGGCCTGGGGGCGGCCGGCCATGAGATGGGTGAGGCCGAGGGTGTGGGCGGCGAAGAGCGCGGACTGCGGGGTGCCGTCCTGCCGCGCCGCGTCGGCGCATTCCTCGCCGATGCGCAGGGCGGTCCGGTGGTCGCCCTGGAGGGTGAGCGTGATCCCCAGGGCCCAGAGTGCGCGGGTGCGGGACGGCCCCGGGGGCGTGTCGAGAGCCAGGGCGCGTTCGAGATAGTCGCGGGACTCGTGCAGGTGGCCGCAGCAGGGCCAGAACAGGCCCGTCCGGCCGGCCATTTCGAGGGCGGCGTCGGGGTCCGCCACGATGAGGTGGTCGAGTGCGGCGCGGATGTCGGTGTGGCTTGCGGAGATCCGCGCGTACCAGGCGACCTGCTGGCCGCTGAGCCAGCCGGCTTCGGCCTCGGCCAGCATGTTCGCGAAGTGCGCGGCATGGAGATGGACGAGGGCGTGCTCCTCACCGAGCTCGGCGAGCCACATCGCTCCGTACTCGCACAGTGTGTCGAGCATGCGGTAGCGGGTGCCCACCTGTTGGAGGACGGACTGATCGACCAGCCGCTCGAGAAGCCGGGGGATGTCGTGGGCCCCGAGAGGGCCGCCCGCGCAGACGGCCTGGGCGTCCGCCGCTTCGACGGGGCCGCGGAAGACGGAGAGCCTGGCCCACAGCAGGCGTTCGAGTGGGGAACACAGTTCGTGGCTCCAGCCGATCGCCGTGCGAAGGGCTCGGTGGCGCTTGGGCCATGCCGTCTCGTCCACGAGAGTGTCGAGCCGTGAGCCGAGGCGCTCGGCGATCTCCGTGAGGCTGCTTTCCCGCAGGCGCGCGCAGGCGAGTTCGACGGCGAGCGGAATTCCCTCCAGGCGGCGGCAGATGGCGGAGACGGCTTCGGCGGAGTCGGGGGAATCGAGGGACACCGCGGGTGCGGCCGTGGCACAGCGCTCACGGAACAGGCGTACCGCGTCTCCGCTGCCGGCGTCGTCCATGGAGAGCGGAGCGACCTCGATGCGGTGCTCACCCGGGACGCCGAGAGGTTGCCTGCTGGTGGCCATGACGGTCAACCGGGGCGCGGTGGCCAGAAGTTCGCTCACCAGGGACAGGCAGGAAGCCAACACCCGTTCACAGCAGTCGAAGACGAGCAGGACCTGCCGGTCGGTCAGCCATTCGCGCAGCGCCTCGACCGGGGAGCGCGGGTTGTGGTCCAGGAGATCGACCGCGTCGCAGACCGTGGCGGTGAACAACCGGTCGTCGTAGAGGTTGGACAGGTCGATCCACCAGACCCCGTCGGCGTACCGGCTCCGTGCCTGCTCCGCGACGCGCAGCGCCAGTCGGCTCTTGCCGACACCGCCGCCACCGGTGAGGGTGACCGCCCGGTGCTGGGCCAACGCCGTGCTGACTGCGTCGAGTTCGCTGTCGCGGCCGACGAAGCTGGTCGTCATGACCGGGAGGTTGCCTACCACGGCTCCATCCTGCATGGCCCGGGCACGGACCTAAACCCTCTTACAAGAAGCGGTCATAAACGATCGAGATTGACAACTATCCGATCGGACGGTTCCTGTAGCCGACGGGGTGTGGCACCTTCCCCCACCTCATGGACCCGATCGGGCCACTGCCGACACCCTCGCCGCACACCCCTCCCCCTCTGGCGCTCTCCCGCGCCACGGCCACCCCGCGCACCCCCTGCCGGCCTCGGGCGGCGCCCGTCCGGCCAGCTCGGCATGGCAGCCTCGGATGCCCCTCACCTGTCACCCCTCAACCGCGCCATCTCGGCGCACAGGAGCAGCTACTGACGTCACGTCAGCCATAGCCGGTACCCCTCTGACCCGCGCACTGGCGGATCCCCCGTGTCGGCCCGTCAGGGGGCGGCGCCCGAGGAATCGGCCTCCGCCGGAGGCCGCCTCGACGCCGTGGTACCCGTCGTGAGGGCGTCCCGGCGGGACCAGGTCAGGGCCGCCGTCGCGGTCAGGGCGAGGAGGGGGACGGCGAAGCCGGCTCGTGTGCCGCCCGGACCGTCGACGAGTCCGCCGACCGCGGCGGCGGAAACGGCGATACCCGCCGCACTCGCGGAGTTCGTCCAGGTGAGGGCCTGGGTCAGGACGGACCGGTCCATGACCGACTCGACAAGCGTCGAGGAGACGATGACGCACGGAGCGACGCCGGCGCCGGGGAGCAGCAGGGCGAGGCCGAGCTGCCAGGGGGCGTCGGCCAGGAGCGGCAGCAACGACGCGCAGGCCAGAAAGGCCAGGATCAGGGGCAGTTGGGCCGCGGGCGGGGTGTGCGGGCGGTGCCGTCCGTATGCCGGACCGGCCAGCAGGCTCGCCGCGCTCATCAGTCCGTACAGGAACCCGGCCGCCGCGGGGGCGTGGTGGACGCCGGCGAAGGCGCTCACCGAGACCTGCATCGAGCCGAAGAAGACGCCCAGGGCCAGATTGACCGTCAGCAGGGTGGCGAAGTTCCGGGTCAGCAGCGTTCCCGGCCCCCGGGCGGCCGTACGATCCGGGGCGGCCGTCGCGGCGGGCGCCGGGGCCGTGCGACGCAACGCCGCGAAGACCAGTCCGGCGCCTACTACCAGCACCCCCGCCAGCACCGTACCCGCGGCCGGGTGCAACCGTGTCGCCGTCAGCACCGCGAGGCCGGGACCGAGCAGGAAGGCCACATCGTTGCTGATCGTTTCGAGTGCGAAGGCCGGGGTGAGTTCGGCCCGGCCGTGCAGCAGGGCCGACCAGCGCGCCGCGGAGAGCGCGCCGATCTGCGGGACGGTCGCCCCGGCGCCGAGACCGGCCGCCATCAGCGGTACCGCGGGCGCCCCTGACAGGGCCAGCGCGATCAGGGCGGCGATCGCTCCGGCGTGGGCGCACAGGAGGGGGACGAGGACCCGGGGCTGCCCGAAGCGGTCCATGAGACGGGCCGTCTGCGGGCCCACCAGGGTCTCCGCGACGGCGAACGAGCCGGTGACCAGGCCGGCCACCCCGAAGGACCCGGTCTCGGCATGGACCAGCCGGACGATGCCGAGACCGGCCATGGCCACCCCGACCCGAGCGGGAGCCGCGGCCAGGAAGAAGGCCGCCGCGCCGGGGGTCCGCAGGGCGGAACGGTAGGAGGCGGTTCCTTTCCGAGCCGGGACGGTGGTGCGCGATCCCCGTGCGGAACGGGTGGGATCCGGTGCGGTACGACGAAGCCGACGCCGCGGTGTCACGGTGAACCTTCCGCTGCGCGGTGGGGCGGTCCGCGGGAACGGCGCCCGCCACGGGCACCGTCCCCCGCCGCCAGGAGTCGTCCAAGGTGACGCGGACGGGGCGGACTCGAAGTCCGCGTCGGCGTCGGCTCCAGCGCCGGCAGAAACGTTGAGTACTGAGATCGAGGAATCGGGATCGAAGATTGACCCGATCGGGAAACGACAGTATCCGTGACGGCGGGCGGTGAGAAGACCGCCGCGGAGAAGCGAGCAACCGGCCGACCCGCCAGGTGCAACGGTCGCCGGCCCGACAGTCTCCCGCGCGGCGGTCGGGCGAATCGGGAACTGCCTGGGCGCCGCCCCGCCTTGGCCGTCCGTATCGGTCCGGGTCACGACCCGTCGCTCGTCCCGCCTAGAACACCACCGCCAGCTCCTCCAGTGTCCTGCTGACCTCGGCCGCGAATTCCGCACGCGAGCTGTCCTCTTCGGTTGCCCACCACACATGGCCGTCGGGCCGGACGAGGGCCGCCGTGACGTGGGACCAGGCGGGGCCGCCGGTCTCGGCGAGTCGGCTGGCGTGGACGGCGATGCCGGCCTTCGTCGCCCGTTCGGCCACGCCCGCGTCCACCGGTTCCTCCCCCATCGTCAGCAGCACGGCGCGACCGTCGTGCAGGAGCGGGAGGACTCCCTCGCCCTCGGGGTCGTAGGCGCGGACGCCGGTCAGCGGGTGCGCTCCGGGGTCGGTGGGCGGGTAGGCGATGTCGAGCCCGGAGAGCTTGCCGGCCAGAAAGTCGGAGAAGGCACGTGTGCCGACGACCGCCTCGCTCAGCAGGGCGCGCAGTGCCGTGGTCTCGGGGGTCAGGCCGACGATGAGCGCCGTCTGCGCGAGGGTGTGCTCGGCGAGTTCCCGGCCGACCGGATGGCGTTCGGCGTGATAGGTGTCCAGGAGCTTCTCATCGGCGCGGCCCTGAACCACCGCGGCCAGCTTCCAGCCGAGGTTCATGGCGTCCTGGAGGCCGACGTTCAGACCGACGCCGCCGGCCGGCCAGTGGATGTGCGCGGCGTCACCGGCGAGGAGCACCCGACCCGCGCGGTAGGTGGCCGCCAACCGGGTCGCGTTGCCGAAGCGGGACAGCCAGGACGGGTCACGCATACCGAAGTCGGTGCCCGCGATGCGGACCGAGGCGTCTCGCAGCTCGTCCAGTGTCATCGGTTCGCGCGTCTGGTTCCGTGGGTCGTACCCGGTGACGCGGAACCTTCCGCCGGGCAGGGGCACGACGAGGAGGCGTCCGGCTTCGTTGAGTGCGGTGAATCCGGGGGTCAGGGGCGGTCGGTCGAGGACCACCTCGCCGAGGAAGCCGTACGCGGACGTCTCGGAACCCGGGAAGTCGATGCCGGCCTCCTGGCGCACCACGCTGCGGGCGCCGTCCGCGCCGACGACGTAGTCGGCGTCGACCGTGTACTCGCCGTCCGGGCCGTGCACCCGTACGGTCACCGACGAGCCGTCCTGGGTCAGCGCGGTGACTTCGTGGCCGCGACGGACCTCGACACCCGATTCGGTGACGTAGCCCTCCAGAAGCCGCTCGGTGTCCGACTGCGGCTGGGCCAGCAGATACGGGAAGGGGGTCGGCAGGTCACGGAAGTCGACGCGCGACTCGAGCATGCCGAAGTGCCAGTTCGGCAGGGGGCGACCGCCGGCGATCACGTCCTTGTGCCGGTCGCGCAGGGCCAGCACCTCGATGGTGCGCGGCTGGATGCCCAGGGCCTTGGAGTGAGGGCTGCGCTGACGGGCGCGTTCGAGGACGAGGGGGGTCACGCCGGCCACGGCGAGTTCGTGGGCGAGCCAGAGACCGACCGGGCCGGCTCCCACGATCACGACCTGCTGGTCGGAGGGCCCCTGTGAGGGGGCCTGAGGCGTGGCGGACATGTCGGTTCGTCTCCTTGGGAGCGGCGTGGGCGGCTATTGACCATGTGGTCATTAAAGATCCTAGTCCTCCCCGCACAAATGACCAAGCGGTCACTAGGAGTCTCGTGGGCGCCGGTAGATTTCACTCCATGTCCACCGCACAGACTCCGCCCGCCCGCCCCCGCCGCGTCCGCGATCCGGAGCTGCACCGCCGCGCCATCCTCGAGGCCGCGGCCCGGGCCTTCGCCGAGCGCGGCTACAACCGGGCCACGCTGAGGGACATCGCCCAGCGGGCCGGGGTCACGCACGGACTCGTGCTGCGTCACTTCGGCAGCAAGGAGGACCTGTTCCTCGCCGCGGTTCCCGGCACCCGCTCCATCGAGGACCTGGCCGAGGACTCCGGTGAACCCCTGGCCGCCCGCATCGCCCAGGAGTTCGTCCGTCGTCTGGAGAACCCCGAAGGCACCGACACCTTCGTCGCCCTGATGCGGAGCGCGACGGACGACGAACACGCCGCCGCCAAGCTGTACGTCGCCATGCAGCAGCGCACCGACGAGACCTATCGCCGGCTGCTCGGCGAGCACGCGCTGGAGCACCGGGTGCCGTTCCTGGCCGCACTGCTCGTCGGTGTCACCTTCAGCCGGTACGTCATCCGGGCCGGCGCACTGGCGGAGATGAGCACGGAGCGCTTCACCGAGGACCTGACCGCCTCCCTCGACGCACTGCTGCACGAGAGGCCGCGGACCGGACGCTCCACACCCCTCGGCGACCACCGGCGAGAGACCGGCGACGGCCGTACCGCCGGCTGACGTTCAGAAGCCGACGGCCACGGGTCCGGGCTTGTCTTCTTCCGGCGCAGCCAAGCAGCCATGACGCTTCACCCCGACAGGAGCGGGCCGATCAGGACAGCTCCCCAGCGCGCTGATCGCTACCAGACGGACTTCCCGGACCGGACGTCCGGCCGGCGTTCGCCGAGCGGATCGGATACACCAGTCGCTCCCGCCGGGCCCGTATGCCGAAAGCGTCCAGGTCTCCGTCCTCCTGGGCCGGGTGACGTGCACGGTCCTGCGCCCGGCAAGACAACGGTTCGTTCGGTGCGGGCCGGGATCACCTGTCGGTACGGAACCGGGCGTCTCCTACGCCCGGGAACGGCGACGGCGTGGTGTGTCGACCGGCGTGCCGGACTCGATGGGATCCGCCGCCCGTGACTGGACTATGAGGATGTCGTCGGCGGACAGTTCCCGGCCGTCGTCCGCGGTGAGGGCGACCGGCAGGGGTTGCCGGCCGGTGCGGGCGTCGACCACACGGTTGACGAGCTCGTCGTCGTCGAAGAGGTGCTTTTGGCCCCACTGGCGCAGTGCGGCCAGGACGGTGTGGAAGTCCCGGCCCTTCTCGGTCAGGACGTACTCGTGCGAGTTGCCCAGTGCCGACTCGTGGATCTCGAAGATCCCGACGGTCACGAGCTTCTGCAGGCGCGCGCTCAGGACGTTGGTGGCGAGGCCGATGTGGTTGCTGAAGTCCGTGAAGCGCGTGACGCCGTGCATCGCGTCGCGCAGGATCTGCAGAGTCCAGGTGTCGCCGACTTCGTACAGGGACCGGTCGATGGGGCAGGCGGACCGGCCCAGTTCCTGACGCTTCACCGCGACTCCCCTCTCCGTGTTGCTTGCAATTGTAGAGCAGGTGGGTGTCCTGTCCGATCGAAGCTGTTCCGGTGTCCGGCGGCGTCGCCGGGGTGTCCCGCCGCTCCTCCCCCGGCGGGACACACCCGGTTGTTCACCCGGCCTGGAGGTGGGTGCGGAAGAACCGCACGGCGGCACCGGTGCTCACCTCGAAGCCGGTGAGGTAGGGGTCGAAGTGGCCGCCGGGCACGAGAACCAGTTCCTTTGGTTCCAGGGCCCTCTCGTACGCGCTCAGGGCCAGGTCGGTGGGGGCGACGGTGTCGTGGGTGCCGACCAGCATCATCAGGGGTGTCGGCGAGATCTGGTCGATCCAGTGGCCCGGGTCGTAGGAACGGGCGCGCCGGTTGGACTGGACCGTGACGCGGTTCTCCCACACACCCTCCGGCGCGTTGTGCCGCAGGTAGAAGTCGATGGCGTCGGCGGAGCGGTAGGAGGCCTGCACGGTCGGGTCGTCGCTGACGAACGCCTGGCTCGCCGGTTCCTCGCCCCGGGCCTGGCCCAATTCGTCGGCGGCGATGGCCTGCTCGAGCTGACGGGTCAGGTGCGGCGGAACACGGCGTCGGCTGCTCTGGGAGCCGCTGACGGTCGGCACCTGGGCGTACACAGCCGTGATCCGGCGGTCCGTCGCCCCGAGAACGAGGGCGTGGCCGCCCGAGTAGCTGGAGCCCCAGATGCCGATGCGGTCCGCGTCGATCGGGTCGAGGGTCTGCAGGTGTGAGATCACCCGCCGCCAGTCCTCGATCTGCCGGTAGGGGTCGATGTCTTGGCGAGGCTCCCCGGTGCTGTCGCCGAAGCCCCGGTGATCATGCAGCGACACCGCGAACCCTGCCTCCGCGATACGGCGCGCGATCGCTTCGATGCCCTGGTGGTACTTGGTGCCGCCGAAGCCGTGGCTCATCGTCACGGCCGGGTGGGGCCCGGCTCCCTCCGGCAGGAACAGCCATGCGCTGAGCACCGTCCCGTCGGGCAGGTGAATCAGCTCATCTGTGCGCTGGACCATGAATTTCTCTCCTGGGGTGATCGGTGTGGTGCGGCCTCGCGGCGCACTCGCCTCTTCCGGCACGGCACCGCGGACGCGACGGCCCTTCGACGGCGACGGCATGACCGATCACGTCGGCACGCGCGTCGGGGCGAAGGCGCCGCTCCGGCGGGGCAGGCGAGGCGCGGCACCTCCCCCGCCCGGTTGCTTGCAAAACGCAAGTCGCGATGCCAGGATGACGCATATAGCTTGCAGAAAGCAAGTGAGATTCAGGAAGGGGGCGCATCAAGTGCCCGCAACGTACTCGTACGAGACAATTCGAACGGAACTGCGCAACGGGGTCCTGTGGGCCACGATCGACAACCCTCCCGTCAACCTCATCGACGAGCGGCTGGTCACCGATCTCGTGGCCCTGCTCGACCACACCGATACGGACGGTGACGTGCGCGTCGTGGTGTTCCGCAGTGCGGACCCGGACTTCTTCATCCCCCACGTCGACCTCAAGCGGATCCCCCAGTACACGGCGGCCGCCGCCACGTCCGGCGGACCGGACGACGTGAGTCTCGGCGCCCTGTTCCGGCGGCTCAGCGAGGCGCGTCCCGTCACGATCGCGCTTCTCGAAGGCCGGGCTCGCGGTGCCGGCGCCGAGTTCCTCTACGCGTGCGACATGCGGTTCGCGTCCCTCGAACGCGGCGTCATCGGGCAGATCGAGGTGGGCACCGGGGTCTTCACCGGTGCGGGCGCCGTCCAGCACCTCGTACGGCTCGCCGGCCGCGGCCAGGCCATGCAGATGATCCTGGGCTCGGAGGACGTCGACGCGCACGAGGCCGAACGGATCGGCGTGGTCAACAAGGCCCTGCCGGACGAGGAGTTGTCCTCATACGTCGAGCGGCTCGCCGAGCGCGTCGCCAGATTCCCGGAAGCGGCGGTGCGACTCGCCAAGCGCCGCATCAACGCGGCCGCTCTCCCGCCCAAGGAGGACGTCCACGTCGACGGCAGCATGTTCCAGGTCCTGGCGGGCGACGGCGCCGTCGCCGCCCGGGTGGGAGCCCTGATGCAGCGCGGACTCCAGGAGCGCTCCCGCACCGAGCTCGAACTCGGCACGGTCATCGGTGAGCTCTGAGGGCACTGAGCACCGGGCCGGCCGAAGGCCCTCGCCCATCGCCGTGCATGGTGGGGACCGCCGTCCCCGTCCCGGTTCGCACACGCTGCCGCCCGGCACACACGAGGTGCACCGGGCGGTAGCGGGCCTGTCCCCCTGTCAGGCCGGGAGGTGGAACTGCTGGTTGGTGCCGCCCGCGCAGGTCCAGATCTGCAGCCGGGCTCCGTTGGCCGTCGACTTGTCCGTGACGTCGAGGCACTTGCCGGAGACGGGGTTCACCAGGGTGTCGCCGCTGCCGCGCTGCCAGACCTGGGCGCCGGTGCCGTTGCAGTCGTAGAGCTGGACCTTGGTGCCGTTGGCGGTGCCTGCCGCGGTGAGGTCCATGCACTTGCCGAGGCTGCGGACGGTGTTGTCGGAACCCACGGTCCACTGCTGGGCGGTGGTGCCGTTGCAGTCGTACATCTGGACGGCGGTGCCGTTGGCGCTGCTCGCCGAGGCGACGTCCACGCACTTGCCGCCGAGGCCCGTGATCTGGCCGGTCGAGCCGGTGGGCGGCGGCGGGGTGGTGCCGCCGGTCACGGTGTTGAAGGTGCTGGAGAACTGCCAGGCGCTCTGCGGGGTGCCGCTGCAGGTGTCCGAGAGCTGGCCGTTGGTGGCGCAGGCCTTGTCCCGGCCGAGCGCCCAGAAGGCGAGTTCCTGAATGCCCTTGGACTTGGCGAAGTTGGCGAGCGTGGTGGCGTTTCCGGTGGTGAAGATCTCGCTGACGTCGTCGTTGACCCCGATCATCGGGGTGTTGCCCTCCATCGCCCACAGCTGCGCGTCGGACTTCTCCGGCCAGATGGCGCCGAGTTGGGTGCGCAGCGCGCCGGCGGCGTCGGTGGCCGCCTTGCCCATGTCCCGGGTTCCGTCGTAGTAGTCCATCGTCATGATGTTGACGAGGTTGACGTTGAGGCCGTTGCTCTTGGCGTTGGACAGCAGCTTCGTCCCGTTGCCGTCCAGGCCGTTCGGCATGGCCGGCAGGGTGTACTGGACGTCCAGTTTGCGCCCAGCGGCGGCGTACTCCTGCTGGAGCTGGGCGAGCGCCTTGTTGCGACGGTCGTTGGCGGCGGTGTCGGCGATCGCGCCACCCTCGATGTCGAAGTCGACGCGGGTGAGGTTGAGGGTGTCGATGACCTTCTTGTACTGGGCCTTCAGCGAGGTCACGCTGGTACAGGCCTGCGCCTCCTCGGTGCCGGAGGCACCCCCGAACGAGGCGATGACGTCGCCGCCCGCGCCCCGCAGGGAGTTGATCGCGGAGGTCCAGCCGGCGTCGGTGACGGGCGTGTCTCCGTTGAACATGGCGTTGCAGCCGCCGCCGTCGATGACGAAGGCGAGCGTGAAGTACTTCAGGCCTGTCGCATTGCGCGCGTTGGTCATCGCCGAGGGCGAGTTCCAGGTCTCGACGTACGGCGCGGCGTAGTGGGCGGGGAAGCCGGGGCCGGGGTTGGCCGCGGCGCTCGCGGAGCCGCCGGCGGCGACGACGGCGGTGGCGGCCATCGCCAGGACGGCGGGAGCGGTGGCGAGGGCTCTGACGGCGGATCTGATCACAAGACGGCTCCTGTCATGAGCGCGAGGGGGCGCGATGATGCGGGGGGGTGCCGTGAGTGGAGCAAGGGGGCGTAGCGGCGGTTCATGTGACTGACAGCGATTCCGCCACATGAACATCCGATGACCGATGACGGTATGGACTAGACCAGCTTCGCGTCAATACCCTTGAATCCGGGAAGAGTTCGGACGGGCGAGGCCACCCCCGCGCGGTGGTACGCGACGCAGGGCGGCGGCAGGGGCGCGCCCGGACCCTGGAGCGGCCGGAGCGCCGAAAGCCCGGCCGGCGACCACCGTGGGCTCGGAGTTGACGACGCGGCACAAGCCCCGGAGGTACCGGCGGGTGACCGACGCGCTGGATGTGCACGTCCCGTGGCCGCGGGCCGAGCCCCACGCCGCCACCCCGACGTGCTCACCACCCAGCGCAGGGAACGCGCCGGCATGCGCGGCGAGAAAGGCGTCCGCTGGGGCGGCCGCCCCCCTCAACCCGGCGGTCTGATCACCCGCCCCGTGGTCGTCGGCGGTCCAGCCGGGCGGCCTCACCCGGGAACGCGCCCCGTCAGGCTGCTTCGGGCTTGCGGGCCAGGAGGCAGGCGTGCGGTCTGTTCACGCGTCCGCCGGGCTCCTGTTCCAGTCTCGCGGTGACGACGAGTCCGGCCCGGCCCAGCAGGCCGACCATGCGGTCCAGCGGCAGGAGGTACGACTCGTAGGACACCGGATGGCCATAGCCGTGGGTCGGCTGCAGCCGCTCGTCGCCGACATAGTCCCCCCAGAGCAGATAGCCGCCGGGCGCGAGTGTGCGGTGGAACTCGGCGAACACATCCGGCAACCATTGCGGGGGCGTGTGATGGGTGGAGTACCAGGCCAGGATGCCACCGAGCTCGTCGTCCCTCGTCTCCAGCGCGGTCATCGAGCCCTCGTCGAACCGCAGGTTCGGATAGGCGTGCCGGGCCAGCCCGACCATCTTCGGCGACAGATCGACGCCGAAGACGGACACTCCCAGCCCGGCCAGGTGCGCCGTCACTCGTCCCGGGCCGCACCCCAGGTCCGCGGCCGGCCCCAGACCGGCCGTCCGCACCAGTTCGGCAAATCCCGCCAGCATCGCGCGTGACAGCGGGTCCATCTCGGCTGGGGACGGGACGCGTTCGAGGTAGGCGGCGGCGACCGTGTCGTACGACTCGCGGACGGCGGTCAGAAAGGAGGGCTCAGCCATGCGGGCGACCCTAGACCAGGCGACCGACAGACCATGGCGCGACGTTCAGCCGACCCGCGCGACATCGACCGCCGCCGCCTTCCGGCCGTCCCCGTCGCTTACGGTCACGCCACTAGCCGGGGAAGCGTCCGCAGAGCCAGTTGCCCGGTTCCGCCGGGTCGTCGCTGGTCCAGAACTGGCGCCAGAGAGACGCGAACTCCTCGCGGCCCAGGTGGCCGTCGCCGTTCAGGTCGAGCAGTTCGAAGACACCGGTCATGTCCACGGGCTGCCCGTTCCAGGTCTCCACGAGCCTGCGGTGTTCCTCCGGGGAGATACGGCCGTCACCGTTGGCGTCCACCGCGTCGAAGACAGTGTCGGCGGTCGCCGTGACGGCCTCGGCCATGGTGGGCAACCGGTCGACCAGGGTGAGCAGTTCGCCCATGTCGACCGTGCCGTCACCGTTGGCGTCCCCGGCCTCCAGAAGCGCGTCCCACCAGCCCATCAGCAACATCTCGACCCGAGCGCGCAGTGGGGTCCCTGACTCCACGCCCGGGAGCAGGCTCCAGCGGGCGACGAGCGCGGCGAAGTCGTCCTCGCGCAGGTAGCCGTCACCGTCCGCGTCGAACGCGGCGAACATCCCCTTGAGCTTGCGCTCCTGAAACGCGCTGGCCATGAGCGGCCTCCTCGACGCCGAACCGAACCACGAACCGCGGACCGCGACTGCCGGACGCGTGCCGTTCCCGTTTGCAGTCGCCACGGACAGCGTAGGTCGAGGCGCGCCTCCGGCCCCACGGGCACATGTGGCCGAACGGTCACCCACGTGACGGGGTGACCGGCCGGCCCGCGAGCCGTTCCTCAGGTGTTCCGGTCCTGTGAGGCGTGATGGTTCCCCTCCTCGTTTCTCGCCTCCCGCTCCGCCGCCTCGGCGATGTGCTTGATGTCGGCCAGTCGTCGGTCCCAGTCGTCCGCGAGCGTGGCCATCCACTGGGCCGTGGCGCTCAAGGCCGCGGGCCGCACCGCGTAGCGCACCTCGCGTCCGACCCGGCCGCCGGTGACCAGTCCGGCGGCGTCCAGGACGGACAGATGCTTGACCACCGCCTGCCGTGAGACGGGCAGTCCTTCGGCGAGCGTCGTCGCGGTGGCCTCGCCCTGTGCGGCGAGCAGTTCGAGCAGTTGGCGTCGCGTCGGGTCGGCGAGCGCGACCAGGACACTGTCGACGACCCCGGCGGCGCCAGGACGTTCTTCCGTCACGTGGACGGCTGTTCGGCACGCGTCTTGAGCGCGCCGAGCTCCAGGGGCCAGCCTTCGCTGTGGTCCTTCACGTTCTGACTGCGCAGCTCCTCCGAGCCCGCCAGTGCCGCGAACCCGCTCTCCACGACGCGCAGCCGTGTCCGGTCGCCCTCCTGGGTCAGCGTGAACTCCACGAGGGTGCTGTTGTCCTCGCGCAGTTCTTCTCCCGGGAACGCGCTGGTCCAGCGGTACGCCAGATACGTCGGCGGCTCGACCTTCTCCACCCGCACCGGGAAGTCGCCGTGTTCGGCGTTCTTCGCGATCAACGACTCTCCTTCCCTGGCCACAGTGCCGGGAAGGCTCGCCTTGTCGGCCACCCAGAACCCGGGTTGGGCCACCAGCTCCCAGACCCGCTCCAGGGATGCGGCGATCAGGGTTTCGCGCTCGATGCGGTCCTCGCTGCTCATGAGGATTCTCCGTCCATGTCGATTTGGGTGCAACTCAAGGGTTGCACATCGAGCCCCGAGGAGCAACCCGAAGGTTGCACCAGAACAATGTGCCCGGAAGGAGTGCCGGCGCCCCGGATGCCCAGGACGCGGGACTTTCGTCCCCCGCCTGGCTTCACAGGTACCTGGTAGGTACCATGCTGGCATGCCATCACTGAATGTGACGTTCACGGACGAGGAAATGGAAGGTGTGCGCGCGGCCGCCTCGGCGGAAGGCAAGAGCCTGAAGCAGTACATGCACGATCTCGGTGTCCGTGAGATGCACCGCAAGCGGTTCGTCGCCGGCGCCACCTCGTGGGCGGACAAGCTGCACGCCGAGTTCGACGAGGCGTTCCCCGACGAGGTCCCACCCTCGCAGCGTGGCGATGGGGTCGCCGCCGCCTGATGAGCGAAATCCTGTACATCGATGTCTCCTGGCTCCTGGACGTCCAGGAAGCCGCCCTGGGAACTGACGACGTGTCGGTCACCGACTACTCGGCCCTGGTCGCGGCCGTCGCGCGGCACAAGACGCGCATGCCGACCCTTCAGACGTCCAATCCCGACACGGCGTGGCGCGCGGCGGCGCTTCTGCACACGGTCGTGCGGCTCGAGCCGCTGCCGCATCGCAACAGCCTCTTCGCCGCGTTCGTCGCGGCCCAGTACATGGACCAGTCCGGCGAAGGGATCGATCCTCCCTATGGCAGCCTGTCCGACCTGATCAGAAAGGTCCGGGAGACCCGCCTGCCGATCTACGCCGTCGCGGACGTCCTGCGTTCCTGGAGGATCTGAGACTCTCCCGGACCCGTGGGCTCAGTAGAAGTCGCCCCGGTGGTGCGGGGGGTTGACGGCGTCGCGACGCTGCTGGAGCAGCCCGGCCGTCCTGTTCGCCGCTGTCTCCCGCAGGTGTGCCTGACTCTGCAGGGTCATCATCGAGCCGAGTGCGTGACGCACCGTCATCGGGTTGTCCACGCAGGCCTGGTACAGCACGGCGGCGCGCTGGGCGTCCTGGTAGAGCGTGCGGTACACCTCGGCGGCGCGGTACTGGCCGTAGGGGTGGTTGCGTGCGGCGGCCGCCAGGAAGTACTCGAGGGCGTGCTCCGCGGGGGTGCGGGTCACGGGCAGCAGTCGCTCCAGGTACAGGTCGCCCAGGGCCAGCATCGCCTCGGGCTCGCCCAGTTCGGCCGAGGAGCGGTACCAGCGGGCCGCCTCGTCGAGCGACTGGGGGATACCCGCCTGGGGGCAGCCCTGGTGGTAGAGCGAAGCGAGGTAGTAGGCCGCTCGCGGTGACCCGGTGCTCTGCCGCAGCCGTGGCACGGCGCTCGCGTACTGCCCCCGCACGTAGTCGATGTGTCCCAGGAGTTCGACGGCGGCGCCGTGACCGTTCGCCGCCGCGGTTTCCAGGAAGGCGGTGGCCGCGCCCCGGTGTTCAGCGCTGTCCCAGCAGTGCAGACCGATCCGGTAGTACTCCTCGGCGCTGGTCGGCTCGTGTCCGTCCACGGTGAAGTTGGTCCCCTGCCACTGCACCACGTCGCTGCCTCTCTCGTCCTGACCTGCCTCGGCGGGCGGCTCCCCTCATTGTCCCGCAGTCACGCGGGGTCGCCAGGTCGATGACGGCGGCAATCGGTCCCGGACGGACGATTCCGGCCACGCACACGGATCAGGTGTCGATCGTCCGCGTCAGAGGCGGACGACGACCACGACGGTGTCATCGGTGGCGGCGCTCAGCGTGGTCAGTTCCTCCGCCAGGTCCTCGGCATCGTCCTTGTGGTGCCGGGTGAGGTGGTCGGCGAGGCGTTGGAGGCCCCGGTCGATGTCCTCTTGCCGGCGCTCGATCAGCCCGTCGCTGTAGAGGACGAGCGCGGCACCGTCGGCGTAGGTGGTCGTGGCCTGCGGGCGGGGGGTGTGCACGGGGCTGGCCCCCAGGGGCGGATCCGTCGCCCGGTCGAGGAACTGCACCGTGCCGTCCGGGTGGACCAGGGCCGGAGGGGGGTGACCGGCGCTGCTGTAGGTGATGCGGTGGTCGCCCTCGTCGATGACGGTCTGCACGGCGGTGCTGGCCAGCGCGCCGTGGACGGAACGCGCGTACATGTCGAGCCCGTCGAGTGCGGACGCGGGCCCGTCGACGACGCGTATGGCCGCGCTCAGGGCACTCCGTAGCTGGCCCATGATCCCTGCCGCCGCCAGGCCGTGCCCCACGACGTCACCCACCGCGACGGCAGCGGCCCCGTAGGCGAGCTGGGTCACCTCGTACCAGTCGCCGCACACATTGAGGTTGTCCTCCGCGGGTCGATAGCGCACCGCCGCCTCGTGACGCTCGAGCCGCTCCGGTGCGGGCAGCATCGCGTCCTGAAGAGCGAGGGCGACCTGCCGCTCGCGAGCGTTGGCCTGCCGTAGCCGATCGTTGACCTGCTGCAACTCGCGGGATCGCGCGTAGAGCTCGAACTGCGTCTGCAGGCGCCGCTTGTCGGATTCCGGACCGCATGCGCGCACGACATCGGTGATCTCTTCCAGACGGTGCACGACCAGCACGATGTTTCCCTCGGAGTCCAGGACGGGGGCGTTGATCGGGCTCCAGTAGCGCTCTTCGAACACGCCGGGTCGATGCGGCTCCTCCACGTCGTGGCGCATCGGCCCCGCGACGTCCTGGGCGCGGGTCTCCAGCACCCGTCGCAACGACGCCTTGAGATCGTCCGGGCCCTCCGGGTCCCTCGGGAAGGCGTCGTACACGTACCGGCCGACGAGTTGGTGTCGCGCGCGGCCGAGCAGGTGCTGGTAGGACGCGTTCGCATCCACGATGACAAGATCGGGCGTGAGCACCAGCATCGCGCTGGGTGACGCGTCGAAAATGCCCTGGTAGTCGATCTCCGGATCCTTCACGGCGCATCCCGCACACAGGGGCAAGGGCTCGGTTTTCGGTGCCTCTGTCTCATGCTAGGCGTTCGGCTCTCGGAACCACGAACGACCATGAACGACCACACGACCCCTCGCGCAGGGCTTTCGCGGCGATCACCCACGTGTGCCCGGTCACGGGACGCACCCCCGGTCATTCCTGTTGGTCGACGCGTACACCGGAAGCCAGTGCCGGCGGGACCGGAACCGGATGATCCTCCGTTTCGGGCGGCGCGCCAGGTGCCGGTGTCCGTGACGCCACGGAGGCCAGGTCTTCCTCGGCCCAGACGACCTTGCCGCCCGACACCGAGCGGGAGCCCCATCTGCGGGACAGCTGGGCGACCAGGAGGAGGCCGCGGCCGTTCTCGTCGGCGGAGCCCGCGCGGAGCGGACGCGGGGAGCAGACACTCCCATCGGTCACTTCGCAGGTCAGGACCTGATGCTGGATCAGACGCAGACCGACCGGGCCGGCGGCATGGCGAACGGCGTTGGTGACCAGTTCACTGACGATCAGCTTCGTGGCGTCCTCGAGACGTTCCAGGCCCCATGCGGTCAGCTGACGGGCTGCCAGGTGCCGGGCACGGCGGACGGAACCCTGGTCGCTCGGCAGCGTCCAGGAGGCGACCCGGGTCGGGCTGAGCAAGCGGGTCCTGACGAGGAGCAGGGTGACGTCGTCCGACGGCGCCTCCCCCGGCAGGGTCTCCGTCGCGTCGGCGCAGAGGTCGTCGAGGGAGCGACCCGGCTGCGAAAGGGCGGTGCCCAGGCGCCGCATCCCCACGTCGATGTCCTGGTCGCGGGTCTCGACCAGGCCGTCCGTGTACAGCGCGAGGAGGCTCCCCTCGGGCAGTTCCAGCTCCACGGACTCGAAGGGGACGCCCAGCCCCATGCCGAGAGGGGTCCCGGTGGGAAGGTCGGGGAAGGTGACCGTGCCCTGCGGGTCGATGATCACCGGCGGGGGGTGTCCGGCCCGGGCCATGGTGCACCGGCGAGTCACCGGGTCGTAGACGGCGTACAGGCAGGTGGCGCCGACCACCGCGGGAGGCTGGTCCGAGGCGTCGGCGTCCTCCTCGGCCAGTCGCTGGACCGTGTCGTCGAGGTGGGCCAGCAGTTCGCCGGGCGGCAACTCCATGTCGGCGAGAGTGTGTACGGCGGTGCGCAGGCGGCCCATGTTCGCGGCGGCGTTGATGCCGTGTCCGACGACGTCGCCGACGACGAGGGCAACCCGGGCGCCGGACAGGGGGATCACATCGAACCAGTCGCCCCCGACGCCGTTCTCCATGTCGGCGGGCAGGTAGCGCGAGGCCGTCTCGACCGCCGTGCCGCCCCTCAACCGGTGGGGAAGCAGGGTGCGTTGGAGCGCGAGGGCAGCGGTGTGCTCGCGGGCGTACTGGCGCGCGTTGTCGAGGGACAGCGCGGCGCGGCTGACGAGTTCCTCGGCGAGGAGCAGATCGACCTCCTGGAACGGCCCGGGGTCCTCGGTGCGGATGAACACCACCACGCCCAGCAGGGCGCGTCGTGCGCGGATGGGCACCACCATCAGGGAGTGCATACCGTTCTCGTGGATCTTCCGCGCCCGTGCCGGGTCCTCGTCGATCCAGGTGCCCGGAGTGCCGCCCAGGAACGGTTCCAGGTGGGACCTCCCGGTGCGCAGGACGTCCATGAAGGGTGAGGCGGGCCGCACGAGGACCGGTTCGCCGCGCACCCAGGGGGATTCCGGGACGCCTTGGTGGATCGAGGCCAGTCCGGCACGTCGGAAGACGAGGCGCTCGCCCGTCGAACCGACGTGGACCGGTGGCCCTTCGCCGAAGGGGACCGACTGCTCCAGGTCGACGGCGACGTAGTCGGCGAGCAGGGGCACGGCGAGTTCGGCCAGTTCCTGGCTGGTCCGCATCACGTCCAGGCTGCGGCCGAGGCGCGTACTGGCCTCGCTGAGAATGGTGAGGCGCTCGCGCGCCCGGCGGCTCTCGGTGACGTCGATGCTGATGACGCACACTCCCAGCACTCGGCCGTCGGCGTCCTGGAGACAGAAGACCGAAACGGCGAACGAGTGCTCCCTGTGCGGGGCCGTCGGCAGGCCCAGTCGGTACTCCTGGACCCTGGTGGTGCCGGTCTTCAGTACCTGCCGCATCATCGTCTCGAGTTCTTCGGACTTGGCCCCGGGCAGCACCTCGGTGAATCGGCGGCCGAGCCGTCGGTCGCGGGGCACGCCGTCGTGGCGCTCCATCGTGTCGTCCACCCAGGTGCACCGCAGTTGCGTGTCGCGCACGACGACACCGATCGGGGTGCGGGCGAGCAGCGACTCCCGCACGGACTCGCTCATCGCGCCCCAGGACAGCTTGCCGATGTCGGTCAGGGACACGAGCCATCGGACCGCGCCGTGCCGCCCCCGCAACATCGAGATCCGCAGGCTGACGTTGAGCACACGGCCGTCCTGGTGGCACACCGCCGTGGTGCCGGACCAGCCGTTCTGGGCACGGCACCGCTCGACGAACGCCGATATCGTCGGCGCCTTCCCGGCGGACGGCAGGACGAGCGCCGCGGACCGGCCCACCACGTCACCGGCGGAGTATCCGACAAGCCGCTCGGCGGCCCGCGTCCAGCCCACCACCGTCCCCTGGTCGTCAAGCATCGCGATCGCCGAGTCCGACCTCTCGATCGCGCTTGCTCGTTCACCTTGCGTCACCATGTCTGTGCTGGTCATCGCCGTAGTCCTCAGGTAGCCGGAGAGGGCGGTACGGATGCGGGAGGCCGCCGCGCCGCCGCCGCAGCGGCGGTGGCCACGGGAAGTGGCCGGGCGGAACGACCCGCGCTCCATCTCCACGCTCGGATTCAGATACGGACGGAGCCATCGAAACGACTCGATCCACACCTTTCAGGCAATTGACCAGAAGACGCTTTCAGCTGTGACAAGTGGTGCGCAGTGACCTTCTACCCGTCCTTCCGCGGTGACCGTCTACCCGTCATGGGGACGCGGTGGAACCGATCGGTTGTTCAGGTCCACGGAGAGGAAGATGTCCTTGGCGACCGGATCGCGCAGTTCCTCGGCGAGCTGGCCGATGAGTCCGGCGGTGCGGGCGAGCAGGGCGAAGGCACGCAGGAGCTCCAGGGGCAGGCCGAGATCCGCGAGCGCGGCCCCGCACACCCCGGCGCCGTTGAGCGGCAACGTCCTGCCCAGCACCTGGAGGTGCACACGGCCGATGGCGGCGAACAGGGCGAGATGCGGGCCGGACACCCCTTCCTCGTGGGCGATCCGGAACAGCCGCGCCGTGCGGGGGTCGCCCTGCTTGTGCACGTGATGGCCCAGCCCCGGTACCAGCCGGCCCGCCTCCCGTGCCGAGCGCACCGCTGTCAGCGCGAGCGCGTCCCACTCCCCCTCGTCGGCCGGATGAGCGCCCTCCACACCGGCCAGGACGTCATGCAGGAACCTGCCGCAGTCCTCGGTGACGCCCAGGAAGCGCGAACCGCCCCCCAGCAGGCCGGCCGCGAGCGCTCCCTGGACGGAGTCCGGAGCGGAGAGGAAGGTCAGCCGCGCCGTGATGGCGGTCGGCGTGAACCCGTGATCGGCGAGTGCGGCCAGCACCGCCTCGAAGACGCGGATCTCTCCCTTGGCCGGCCGGCGCTGCGTCGCGAGCCAGAACGCCAGCTCGCCGAAACCGACCTCACCCATGACCTCCTCGGCGAGGTCCCGGCCGAGGAGGGTGATCCGGTCCAGGGACGAGGCGCCGAGCGCTGTCGGATACTCAGGCATCGCCACTCTCCAGCCACTTGCGCACGTCGTCGCCGTGTTCGTCGAGGGCGGGCGGCGGCAGCCGGTAGGCGGCCGGTGTCTCGGAGAAGCGGATCGGGTGCCGGGTCGTGGGCACGGCCCGCTCGCCCTCACCGACCTCGACCACCGGGTCGAGCCCGAAACGCTCGGCCATGGCGAACCCGCCGTCGATCGTGTTGATCGGCCCGCACGGCACTCCCGCGGCCACCAGCAGCTCGAACCACTCCAGGGCGCCGCGCGTCCTCAGCCGCTCCACCAGGATCGGCCGCAGCTCCTCACGCCGCTCGGTGCGGTCCGCGTTGTGGCGGAAGCGGGGGTCGTCGGCGGTCCCGGGGATGCCGAGCACCTCGCACAGCCTGCGGAACTGTCCGTCGTTGGCGGCGGTGACGATCAGGTCGCGGTCGGCGGTCGGCAACGGTTCGTAGGGGAACACGCTGGGGTGGGCGTTGCCCATCCGGTACGGCACGGTCCCGCCGGCGACGTACGCGGAGCTGTGGTTGACCAGCCCGGTCAGCGCCGAGGACAACAGGTTCACCTCGACCAGCTGGCCGCGTCCGGTGCTGTCGCGGTGACGCAGTGCGGCGAGGATCCCGATGGCCGCGTGATTTCCGGCCATCACGTCGAACACCGAGATGCCGGCCCGGTACGCGGGCCCCTCGGGGTCGCCGGTGAGGCTCATCAGTCCGGAGATCGCCTGCACCATCAGGTCGTACCCGGGAACGTCCCGCCCCGGGCCCGTACCGAAGCCGCTGATCGAGGCGTACACCACGCCCGGGTTCACGGTGCTGACCGAGGCGTGGTCCAGACCGTAGCGGGCCAGGCCGCCCGGCCTGAAGTTCTCGATCACCACGTCCGCCCGCCGGGCCAGTTCCCTGGCCAGCCGGGCGTCCCCCGGGTCACGGAAGTCCAGGACGACCGACCGCTTCCCCCGGTTGACGCCCAGGTAGTACGTCGACACCCCGTCCCTCACGGGTGGCGTCCAGGAGCGGGTGTCGTCCCCCGCCGGGCCCTCGACCTTGACCACGTCGGCCCCGAGGTCCGCCAGCAGCATCGTCGCGTACGGACCCGCCAGGATCCGCGAGAAATCCGCCACCAGCAGCCCGTCGAGCGGCCCGCGCACACCGTCGGCCATGACTTACGACTCCTCCTGCCGCACCGCGACACCCTCGCCGCGATACGTGCTGTACGTGTAGGGGTTCGAGACCGGCTCGGTACGCGGGATCTCCGGCTCCAACGCCTCCCGCCAGGCCTCCTCGCCGAGCGTCCTGCGGGCGTACTCGACCGTGGCGCCCACGGCCTCGCGCGCCTTGGGCAGGTCGACACCGACCAGTTCGTGCCGGTACTTCACGACCCTGCCGTCGACGACGACCGTGTCCACGTCGGCCCGCTGGGCCTGGTACACCACGTGCCCGTAGGGGTGCAGGAGAGGGAACATGGCCGGGTCGCGGTCGTTCCTGATCAGTACGAGGTCCGCCTTCTTGCCCGGTGTCAGCGAGCCGATCCGGTCGTCGAGGCCGAGGACCCGCGCGCCGCCGAGGGTGGCCCACTCGACGACGTCCTGTGCCCGCAGCGTGTGGTGGACCACCGTCTCGCCGGCCGCGTGGGCCTCCAGGTGCTCACGAGCCCGATCGGCCGAGAGCGTGGCGCGCATCGCCGAGAAGAGGTCGGCGCTGAACCACACGCTGGTGTCCATCGACAGCGACACCGGGATGCCGTGCCGCCGCAGGCTCCAGGTGGGCGGGTAGCCCTGTCCCGCGTTCTGCTCGCTCTCCGCCGACACCGACACCCTTCCGCCGGAAGCGGCCATCCGCTGGTAGGAGTCCTCACTGAGCGTGGCGGAGTGCACATAGGTGACGTCGGGGGTCATGAACCCGTGGTCCCACATCAGCCGGATGCCGTCGTCGCCCGTCGCGCCCCAGACCCCGGCGTGCGTGGTGACCGGCACGCCGAGTTCACGCGCCGCCTCGAACGCGGCCTTCTCCGGGAACGCCGCGTCGCCCGTGACGTCGAACGCCAGCTGGAGCCCCAGCATGTCGTCCGGCGCGGCGAAGTGACGGTCCACGAACCTCCGCATCTCCGGGGCCGTCGCCCACTCCCACGGCGCGCCCAGGAGGTTGCCGTAGGCCAGGACGAAGCGGCCCGGTACGGCCCGCAGCGCCTCGACGGCCGCGTCCCCGTGCTCGGGAGTCCGCAGGCCGTGCGACCAGTCCACCGTGGTGGTCACTCCCCCGTCGAGCGCTTCCACGGCCGACAGCAGGTTGCCCGCGTGGATGTCCTCGGGGCGGAAGATCTTGCCCCAGTTGAGGTAGTAGAAGACGAAGTACTGCGACAGCGTCCAGTCCGCGCCGAACCCGCGCAGGGCCGTCTGCCACATGTGCCGGTGCGTGTCGACCATGCCCGGCATCAGGATGCCGCCGGTGGCGTCCACCACGACCGCGTCCTCGGGCGCCGTCAGCGCGTGCCCGACCCGCTCGATGAGTCCCGCGCGCACCAGGACGTCCCCGCCCTCCAACAGACCGATCGCGGCATCCATGGACAGCACGGTGGCGTTACGAAAAAGAAGGGGGCGTCCGGCGTTGAGGTCGTCGGGGTGCGGGATGTCGATCGTCATGAAGTCACCTCGTTGTGCTGCTGTGCCCGGGTGCGCAGCACCCGCGACCGGAGGACGAGAGGTACGGCCGCGGTGGCCGTGCCGACCAGGAGCGCGGCGGCTCCCCACCCGTAGCCGTGGAGGGGGTCGAGGCCGAGGGCATGGTCGAGAGACCATGCGCCCGGGCCGGTGAAGCCGAGGACGGCGGCCGCCGCTCCGTACCAGAACGGGACCTCGCAGCCGCCCTGTTGGGCCCAGAACCCGTTCGGAGCGGTCGCCGCGGCCGCCACGGTCATCGTGCCGACGACGACGGCGCAGCCGCCGGGGGTGAGCAGGCCGGTCGCGAGCGACGCCGCTCCGGTCAGCTCGGCCAGCCCCGCGAGCAGGACCATGGGCCGGCCGGGTACGAAGCCCCATCGTTCGAAGACGGCGGCCGTTCCGTCGGGCCCCGCCCCGCCGAACCGGCCGAAGAGTTTCTGGGCGCCATGGCCGCACAGGAGTGCGGCGAGAAGCAGCCGCAGCAGGAGAAGGCCGAGGTTCACGGCTGTGTTCCGTCCGAGGCCGAGGGCTGCAGCACGAAGTCGAACTCGGCCCGCAGATAAGGCGCGTCGACGGTGCTCCCGTCCGGGGCGGGGCCGGCCGGATGCTCGCTGAAGTCCACGACCAGTTCGTCCTTGGTCCCGAAGACGACGTCGCTGTCCAGGTAGGGGGAGCCGCTCCGGAACAGGTGGGTGATCAGCCGGTCGTGGCCGGGATGGTCGATGAGGAAGTGGACGTGCGCGGGTCGGAAGTGGCTGATGGCGGTCCGGCCGATGAGCGCGCCGACCGGTCCGTCCATCGGGATGGCGTAGCCGAGCGGAGCGATGGTGCGCACGCAGTACGTCCCGTCGGAGCGCGTCCGGTACTTCGCGCGCAGCCGTGCCTCGTCGACGTCCGCGAGCTGTGCCTCGTAGGTGCCGTCCGCGTCGGCCTGCCACACGTCGAGGACGACGTCCGGCAGCGGTGTGCCGTCGAGTCCGAGCACCCTGCCGGTGACGAACAAGGGGGTGCCCTCGACACCGTCGGACATGTCGAAGCCGTACGGGGCCGGTGGCGAGCCGTCGATGTGGAACGGGCCGAGGACCGTGGCGGGTGTCGCGGCCGGCGCGAACCGGTGGTTGAGCTGCACGACGAGGGTGCTCAGGCCGAGCACGTCGGAGGCGAGGATGAACTCCTGACGTTTGTCGTCGCTGATCCGCCCGGTCGCCGTGAGCCACTCCACGGCCGCCATCCACTCGTCCTCGGTGAGCCGGACCTCGCGTGCGAACGCGTGCAGGTGCCGCACCAACGCCGTCGTCAGCTCGGCGAGCCGGGGCGAGTCAGCGGTGGCCCAGCGTTTCTCCGCGAGGTCGGTGAGATTCTCCTCCGTCACGAAGGCCATGGAATCCTCCTCGGTCCGGCCTGCCCGGCGTCATGCCGACGTCTTGCGGACGACTGTCCGCACAGCGGTCAATGTGCCGCATGGTTGAGAGCGAAACAAGACCTCTGCACCGACCAGAAGGCAGCGGACGTATCGGACCACTGTCCGCTCGGCTAGCCTGGTGCCATGCGCCGAGACGGAAATCCCGAGTTCATCGAGGCCCTCGCCCGCGGGCTGGACGTGTTGCGCTGCTTCCGGCCGGGCAGCGGCTCGATGACCCTCAGCGAGATCGCCGGCGCCACGGGCCTCGCCCGCCCCACGGCCCGGCGCATCCTCATCACGCTGGAACAGCTCGGCTATGTCCGCTCGCAGGAGCGCGGCTTCTCCCTCACTCCCCGGGTACTCGACCTCGGCACCGCGTACGTCGGTTCGATGAACCTCTGGGAACTCGCCCGGCCCCATCTCCGCGACCTGGTCGAACAGACCCGTGAGTCCTGCTCGATCGCCCAGCTGGACGGGTCCGACATCGTCTACGTGGCCAGGGTCGCCGTACCGAAACTGGTCACCCTGGGCGTCACCATCGGGACGCGGTTCCCCGCTCTGCAGACCTCGCTCGGCAAGGTCCTGCTGGCCACGCTGAGCCACGACGAACTCGACAAGTCGCTGGCCGAACCGAGCCGTTCCGGCGTCACCCCGCGCTGGACCCCGGACCGGGACGAGATCCACGCCGTCCTGCGTGATGTGCGGGCCAAGGGGTGGGCGGTCACCGACCAGGACCTCGCACCGGGCATCCGCTCGGTCGCCGCGCCCGTACGCGACGGGAACGGCACGACCGTCGCGGCCGTGAACGTCAACGCCCACGCCGCCGAGACCTCGGTGGAGACCCTGGTCGACCATCACCTGCCCCTGCTGCTGCGCGCGGCGAGCGCCATCAGCGGCGACTGGGCGACGTGGCAGGCACGCTCCCTGGAGATCCTCGACACCGCGCCCTGAGCCCCGACGCCGTGCTCAGGCGTTCGCCCGCCCTGTCCGGAAGCGGACGAAACAGACCCCGTCGCGCCTGTCCACCGACCGAGGCACCGCCCCTTACGATCACCGACCGTTGCCCGAACGGTTCGGGGAGGGGTGGACGACTCGGTGCGGGAGTGGTGGACGACTCGGTGCGGGAGTGGTGGATGACAGGGATTTCCCGCCGGGCGGTGACGGCCGTACTGGCGGCCTTCGCCCTCCTGATCGGCATGTCGGCGGCGGCCCAGGGCATCGTCAACGGCAGTCGGGTGACATCAGCGGCCAAGTACCCCTGGATGGCGCAGATCCAGATCCTGAGGGACGGGCGACACCAGGGCTCCTGCACGGGCACCCTGGTGAGCGAAAGCTGGGTCCTCACCGCCGGCCACTGCGTGGGCAGCCAGGAGATCAGGGTGGTCCTGGGCACCACCGCGCTCCGGACACAGACCGACGCCTCGCTCCGCGTGCTCCGCGTCGTCAGACACCCGCGGTACGCGTCCGGCCGCCATCTCCGCTACGACGCGGCGCTCCTGCGACTGGACACGCCCGTGAGCTTCGGTCGCACCGTCGCGCCCCTGACGCTGCCGCCCTCCTCCCGCCTCACGTCGTATCCGGGACCGCTCGTGGTCGCCGGCTGGGGCCACACCCGAGAGGACGGTCCCGCCCCGGACACGCTGCTGGAGACATACCAGGCCGAGAGCGGCCGATGCTTCCGCCAGGGGCTCCGAAGGAAGCTCCACGTGTGCACGCTCATCCGGAACCACCGGGCGACCTGCTACGGAGACAGCGGAGCACCCCTGATGCACCGGAACGACCGGGGCGGGTTCACTCTCGTCGGTATCAGCAGCGGCATCGTCGGCGATCATCCGTGCGGAGCGGAGGGCCAGGAGAACTACTTCGCCCGGGTCACGGCGCTCGTCGACTGGATCCGTCACTGGATCCGTCACCGCACCGAGCCGCTTGAACGACAGGGCCTACAGCAACGACAGAGCGGACAGCACTGACAAGCACGGCCGGCACCGCCGGCGCGCGGCGGCCCGGTCAGCGGTGGTCCGGCCTCCCTGGAAGGTTGCGTCGGGTCAGGCCGCCGAGGGGCGGCGGAGGAACCACACCGTCGGGACGGTCATCACGAGGAGCACGACTCCGGCGACGAACCAGCCCAGATGAAGGGCTTCGCTGAAGGCCTGGGGGACGGCGACGGAGATCGCGTGCGCCTGCGCGGCCGGGGGGCCGCTCGTGCCGCCGTGGGCGATTCCGGCGACCACGCCGTCGACACGGTCGGCCGGGATGCCCGACGCGGCCAGTCGGTCGTGCAGGTAGTCCGGGAACCGGGTGGTGACCAGGGTGCCCAGAACACTGGGGCCGAGCACGCTGCCGAGCTGGCGGAACATGTTGACCGACGCGGCCGCCATGCCGGCCTGGAGCGGTGGCACGCTGTTGACGGCCGCGGCGGTCGACGGCGCCACCAGGACGGCCGAACCCGCGCCGGCGACGAACAGGCCCGGCCACATGGCCCCGTACCCGCTGAACGGTCCGGCCGCCAGGAGTGCGAAGGCTCCCGCCCCCATGAGGACGAGGCCGGTGGTGAGCGTCGCGGCGACGCCCATCCTGCGCACCAGACGGCCGGCGAACGCGCTGACGACGATGTAGGTGGCGAACATCGGAAGAAGCTTCACGCCCGTCATCAGAGCGCTGTCGTGGGCGACCCGCTCCAGATGGAGAACGGTGAGCAGTGAGATGCCGACGAAGCCGAACATGGTGACGGCGCTGATGCTCATCACCATCGTGAACGAGGCGTTCTTGAACAGCCGCAGCTGCAACATGGGGTCGTCGTGGCGGAGTTCGACCCGCACGAAGGCCGCCAACGAGAGGACGAAGACCGCGTACGCGGCGATGATGACGGGCCTGCCGTAGCCGGTGGAGCCACCCTCGATGATCGCGTACGTGGCCGACGCGACGGCGAGGGTGCCGAGGACGACGCCCGCCGAGTCGAACCGGCGTGTGGGGTGCTTGCTCTCCGTCACCAGCAGCGGGGTGAGGATCAGGGCGAGCACGCCGATGACCACGTTGGTGAGGAAGACGGCGTGCCACGACACCCGGTCGAGCAGTACGCCGGCCACCAGGGGTCCGACCGCCAGCCCGAGGCCCGCGCAGCTCGCCCAGGCGCTGATGGCGCCGGTGCGCTCGTGCGGGTCGGTGAAGGTGTGGCTCACGATCGCCAGACTGGCCGGCAGGACGGCCGCCGCGCCGACGCCCATCAGCGCCTGGGCGGCGATGAGCAGGCCCGCGTCGCCCGCCAGGTAGGCGATGACGCTGCCGACGGTGAAGAGCGTGACGCCCGTCAGAAGGGTCCGCCGCCGCCCGACGATGTCGCTCAGCGTGCCGGCCGACAGCACCAGACTCACCAGGGCGAGGCTGAAGGCACTGCTCACCCAGACCGTGGTGCTCGCGGACAGGTGCAGGGCGTCCTGGAGCGGCGAGAGCGCCGAGATCGTCGAGGAGACGTTGACGAAGACCATCATCACGCCCAGGCAGAGGACCAGCAGAGCCCACCACCTCCGCCCGTTCGGGGTCGCGTGGGGCGCGGAGGTCGGAACCGCACGGGTGCTAGGCTGACTAGTGGAGACCATAGTCAGAAGATAGCAGGCTGGCTATGCACATTCGTAGCCAGGGAGGGTGTGAGGTCATGACGGAGTCCAGCGGGGCGCCGGAAGCCGGTGTCGAGCCGGTGATCACCAGGACCGGCCGGTTCTCCGATCACGACGAGAGCGTGGCGGGCTGGTGCCACATGGAGCACGCCCTGGAACTGGTCGGCACGCGGTCCGCGATGATCCTCCTGCGCGAGATCTACTACGGAGCCCGGCGCTTCGACGCGCTCGCACGGCACACCGGTCTGACCGAAGCCGTCACCGCCCAGCGACTCAAACGCCTCGTCGAGGCGGGCCTGCTCCAACGGCATCCGTACCGGGAGGCCGGCCAGCGGACCAGGTACGAATACGTCCTCACCGATCTGGGCAGGTCGCTGTTCCCCGTGTTCGTCGCCCTGATGGAGTGGGGAGCGCGCCTCGGCAACGAAGGCGGCGTCGAACTCGTCCACGTCGGCTGCGGAAGCCCGGTCGGCGCCGTGGTGCAGTGCGCGCAGGGCCACGACGTCGGCCTGCCCGACACCGCCGCGCGGTTCGCGTCGGACGCGGGACGCGAGGATCTCTGACTCCGCGTGCCGCACGGTCAGCGAAGGATCACCGTCGCCCGCAGGCCCGTATCGGCCGTGGCAGACTCCGCCCGCGGTCACCCGCGGTCACCCGGTGGCCCGGTACAAGATGCGCGTCCGCCCTGCCGAGGTCAGGGTGGGCAGTGCGTGATCGGGTCCGTCTCCCCAGACGGAGCCCTCTGCCCGGGACCGGCCCCGCCGCGCGAGGGGTCGGCGCCCGCGGAGGCGTTGCGCGCGCCCAGCCGTTGTGCCTGCCGTGCCCGCGATCGGAGCGATGTGGCCGACCTCCTGACTTCCCGTGAGGAATGGATCGCCGGCGGCGCCCGCCAGGCTCTCCCGGGATTCGGTCGCACCGTATTCGTGCGCCACGACGGAGCACCGGACGCTGCACCCGTGACTCTGTTGCACGGGTTCCCGACCTCCTCGTACGACTGGGCGGCGGTCGTGCCGCAGCTCGTGGCCGCGGGCCACCGCGTGACCACGGCCGACTTCCTCGGTTTCGGCGAGAGCGACAAGCCCTACCCGCACCCCTACTCCGTACTCGAGCAGGCCGACCTCATCGAGGCGGTCTGGGCCCTGGACGGCCGCGAGACGACGGCCCTGGTCGCCCACGACTACGGGGTGTCCGTCGCCCAGGAAATCCTGGCCCGCAATCCGCTCAGGGTCACGTCGATGACCTGGCTCAACGGAGGCATCTTCCCCGACCTCCACCACCCCACCCCCGAGCAGACGCTCCTCCACGGTCCTTCGGGGCCCGAGGTGGCGCGGCAGATGAAGGAAGAGGCGTTCACGGCGTCTGTGTCGCGTCTCACCGGCAGGCCCCTGTCCGGCGAACTGCTGCACGACATGTGGCTGGGCGTCCTCTCACGCGACGGCCTCAGGGTCCTCCCGGCGCTCCTGCGTTACATGGACGAGCGGCGGGAGCACACCGCCCGATGGACCGGGGCACTGCGCACCTACGACGGCGGACAGCAGTTCGTCTGGGGCCCCGCGGACCCGTCAGCGGCGCTCACGTGATCCCGCGCATCCGCGAGGCGGTCCCGCACGCCGAACTGACCGTTCTGAGCGGGCCTCCCGCAGTCGGCCACTTCCCTCAGGTCGAAGCGCCCGAAGTCGTCGGCCCTCTTCTCACCGAATGGCTCGCCGACTCCCTGTAGAGCGTCGTCCGCGGTCCTTCGACAAGGCTGTCCTCCAGATGCGCGGCCGGGTCGGCCGACCTAGCGTCAACGCCATGGCAGAGCCGGATCCGCGGGGCGACCACGCCCATGAGGGCAACCGCGCCCGCGCGGCCCACCTGCGGCCTCCTGGCAGGGTGAACCGGCGGTGGGAGGCCTTCGCGCGTTCCCCTTTCCTGCCGGCGACGGTGCTCGTGTTCCTCGTCTCGGCGGTGGCGGGCGTCTTCGCGTGGTCGTACACCTACGCCTTCGCCAATCCGACCCCGCACCGGGTGCCGATCGCGGTGATCGGGCCGCCGGACGCGGCCCACGGCGCCTTTCTGACCGGCATGGAGACCGCGCTGGGCACCTCGTTGGTGGTTCACAGGTACCCCTGCTACGCACAGGCCAGGCAAGCCGCCGAGAGACAGACGGTCTTCGCGATCTTCGACGTGCGACAGCGGCGCACGGTGACGGTGGACGTCTCGTCCGCGTCGGGCGCATCGGTGGCAGCGGTGCTCGAACAGGCGGCGCGGGCGGCGGGAAAGACCGCGGGAACGGACGTCGTGGTACGGGACATCAAGCCGAACCAGAGGGGCGATCCTCGCGGTCTGGCGATCTTCTACATCTCGCTGGCGGCCGTGGTGGTGAGTTTCGTGGGCGCGATCCAACTCAGTGTGCACGCGAAGGAACTCGGCGCCGGTGCGCGCCTCGCCTTCACCGTCGCCTACTCCCTGCTGGGGGCGTTCACCATCACAGCGGTCGTGGACTGGGTTCTCGGAGCGCTCCAACTGCCTTTCGTGGCGGTCTGGCTGACGCTGGCCCTCACGATGTACGCCGCCAGCACGCTGTTCCTGATGTTCATGGTCCTGATCGGACGGTGGGCCCTCATCCCCACCTGGTGTCTGACGGTGCTGATCGGGAACCCCTCCTCCGGCGGCGCGGTCTCCTGGCCCCTGCTCCCCACCTTCCTGGGCCTTGTCGGCCGTTGGCTGCCGACGGGCGCGGCGATCGGCGCGATCCACACCGAGGTCTACTTCCCCGGGTATCTGCATGCCTTCCCGTTCCTGGTCCTCACCGGCTGGGCCTTCGTCTCGACGATGGTCTTCTGCCTGCTGAGGCACCGCCGACCCGGAGCGGAGCCGACCGTCGCCGCGCACCCGGAATGACGTACCGACCACCACGGAGCGCCAACCGACAGGAGCGGGAAATGAGGGCCGGCGACGGGAAATCATCATCCTTCGCTCGGTTTGCCCCGGTGATCGGCCCACCATATGGTCGCTTTGAGTAAGGGGCGGACCGCGACGGACAGGCAGTTCGTCGCTCTCCGTAGCATCCGCCGACCGGTCTTGAGGGGCTGCCGACAAGAGCGCCTCTCTTCGAGATCGCGGTCGTCCGCGCGTCGACAACGGAAACAGGGAGTCTCCGCATGCCCAGCCAGAGCCATACCGTACTGCGCGTGGAGATCCGGACCGGAATCCCGTACGACGAGTTCGTCACCGCGCTGGAGAAGGCCGCGCCGGCGGTCGACAGCTGGGCGTACGAGCTCATCGAGGAGAACGGGGGCACGTGGGACGACGTCCGTGCCGCGATGGCCGAGAACGCACCCCACCACCTGGTCCGCTACTTCCGGCTCAACACCACCCAGTTGTTCAGGACGGCGGGGCACAGCGTCAGGTCGGTGGAATACCTGATCGGCAACCACGTCCTCGCGGAGAGCATGTTCCGTCATGATCCGAGGGCGATGCTGTACGCACCCCTGCGGATGCTGGTCCACAGCGACGACGACGGCAACGCGGTGTTCATGATGCACCGGCCGAGCGACGAGTTCGGCAGTCTCGGGATTCCGGAGGTCACAAAAGTCGGCGAGGACCTGGACCGCCATGTGGTCGAACTGTTGCGGGTCTGCGGAGTCGACGCCTCGAAGGACTTCGCCTGATCCGCGCGCTCCCGAACCGGCCCTGCCCGAGGCCCGCTCAGGGCGAAGCCCCGGCGGCCGGCAGGAACAGGACGATCACGGCCCGCTCTCCCCCAGGAGGCGCCTCAGCTCCGTCTCGTCCTCGGGGCTGAGGTGCTCGACGAACCGGGCCAGCACCGTGCTTCGGTCACCGTCCTGGTCGAGTTCGCGGTGCATACGGCGGGCGGTGAGCCCGTGCGAGTCCTCCACGGGGAAGTAGACGAAGCCCCGCGTGCCGGGACTGCGGCCGACAGCCCCCTTCTCATGGAGCCGGGCCAGCAGGGTCGCGACCGTCGTACGGGCCAGCGGCTGCGGCATCGCCGACCGCACCTGAGCCGCCGACTGCGGCTTGCCCGCCGCCCACAACGCCGCGAGCACGCTTGCCTCCAGCTCGCCGGCGGGTCGGCGCTCACCATCGGTGGCCGTCATAGCCCCTCCCTCTCCCCACGCACTCCAGAGCGCAGCAGATCAGATTCCACCCCCACCGCACAAACAAGGCGACCACGGCAACCGGCCGGGCGGGCGGGCGGCCGGCCGCCCGCCGCACCAGCCACCAGCCACCAGCCACCAGCCACCAGCCACCAGGAGGAGACAACCGCCCGCCGAACCACCCGACGCACCGCCGCCGGGCCTCGCCCCAGGTGCACTTGGCCCAGCGAGACAATGCCCGATCCGGCCGCGAACCCTACGGTGGTGGAATGGCGGCGATCATCGGACGGAGACGGCCAGGGGGCTCCCTGGTAACCAGGGGCGACACAGTGGGTGCGGCGGTCCTGTTCGTGCTGTCGGTCGTCGCCAGTTCGATCGAACCGCACAAGCACGCGTTTCTGGTGCGTTGGCCTGCCGTGGTGGTCGCGGCGGTCGGTTGTTCCGCTCTGGTGTGCCGGCGTCGCCACCCCTTCGGCGTACTCGCCCTCACGGTTTGCTGCGGAGTCGTCTTCCAGATGCTCGGATTCCGGGAAAGTCCCGTGGTGACGAGTCCGGTACTGGTGTCCGTCTACACCGTGGCCCTGGCGACCGACCGGCGGACCGCCTGCATCGCGGCCTCCACCTCTGCCGCCGTCCTGGTGGGGGCGGCCGTGGTCTGGGGGTCCAGGTCGTGGCTGGACCCGGACAAGGCGGCGACGCTGGCGTGGATGGCTCTGCCGGCCGCGGTCGGAGACGGGGTCCGCTCACGCCGCGCCTATGTGGCGGCGGTGGAGGAACGGGCGGAACACGCCGAGCGCACCCGTGAGCAGGAGGCACAGCACCGGGTGGCGGCCGAGCGCGTCAGGATCGCCCGTGAGCTGCACGACATCGTCGCGCACCACATCGCCCTGATCAATGCTCAGGCGGGCGTCGCCGCCCATCTGGTGGAGCGACGGCCGGAGCGGATTCTCACGGCTCTGGAGGAGATCCGGGACGCCAGCCGTTCGGCGCTGGACGAACTACGTGTCACCGTGGGCCTGCTACGGCAGTCCGACGATCCGGTGGCGCCACGCGACCCGCTGCCGGGCCTGGCACAGGTACCGGCCCTCCTGTCGTCGTTCGAACGGGCCGGACTGGCGGTGAAGCACATCCGGCAGGGCGACGCCGAACCGCTGGAACCATCGGTCGACCTGGCCGCGTATCGCATCGTGCAGGAGTCACTGACCAATGTGCACAAGCACTCCGGGGCGGATCACGCCCGGGTGTTCCTGCACTACGACCCCGTCTGCCTGACGATCACGGTCGAGGACGACGGCAGCGCCGGACCTCACGATCCCCAGCCGGGAGCCGGTCACGGGCTGATCGGTATGCGCGAGCGTGCCGCCACCGTCGGCGGCAGACTGCACGCGGGCGCGCGCCCCGAAGGCGGTTTCAGCGTGACCGCCGAACTGCCGCTGCGGTCCAGCCCGGCCGTGGACAACCCGTCGGAGGAATGGCGATGACGATCCGCGTACTGCTCGCCGACGACCAGGCGCTGCTCCGCGGCACCTTCCGGATGCTGTTCGACTCCACCGACGACATGGAGACGGTGGGTGAGGCGGCCAACGGCCGCGAGGCCGTGGAACTTGCGCGTGCGCACCACCCCGACGTCGTTCTGATGGACATCCGCATGCCGGTCATGGACGGCATCGACGCGACACGGATCATCTGCGAGTCGGAGGACCTGGCAGGCGTCAAGGTGCTCATCCTGACCACCTTCGAGGACGACGAGCACGTGACCGACGCACTGCGTGCGGGTGCGAGCGGCTTCCTGGGCAAGGGTGCCAGTCCGGAGGAGCTCATCGAAGCCGTCCGCACGGTCGCGGACGGCGAGGCGCTGCTCTCCCCGTCCGCGACCCGGGCGTTGATCGGACGGTTCCTGGCGCAGCCGGACCCGTGCCCGACGGCCGTCCACGAACGGCTTGAGGACCTGACTCCGCGGGAACGCGATGTCGTCGGGCTGGTCGCGCTCGGCCTGTCCAACGACGAGATCGCGGGTCGCCTGTTCGTCAGCCCACTGACGGCCAAGACCCACGTCAACCGCGCCATGACCAAGCTGGCCGCTCGTGACCGGGCGCAGCTCGTGGTCATCGCCTATCAGTGCGGTCTCGTCGGTCCGGCGACGCAACCGGCCTCCTGACGGACGTCGCGTGACGGCGCCGGTCCGGCAGGACACCCGGTCTCCTGGCGCACGGTCTCCAGGCGCACGGCCCGCGTGACGGCCGGTTCAGCCACTCCGCCGCCCTCCGGACGCATGTCCGCGTGACGGCCGCTGCGGCGCTGCACCCGGCCTCGTGACGCAGGCCCGTCCGCTCGCCGCTCCGGCGCCGGAACCAGCGCCTCGGCGGGGGCACACCCGATGGACGGCCTACTACGACCTGCTACGACGCGTTCTGCACCAGCCGTAGCCCGGCATCCCGGGTACCACGCCCGTGGTAGCCGGGATTCGCTGCGTGGGGACGATGTGCCGGGACCCCGTCGTAGGCGAGAGTGAAACCGTGAACCCCAGGTGGCGAGCCTCTCGCACAGAGCGGCACACCACCCAGCACAGAAAGGACACCCGATCATGCTCACCTCTATCAAGGAATGCGGCACGATCCGTGACCTCCTCGCCGGCCACGCGCTCCAGGCCCTCCGCCCGGACGACGCGAGCGCCGTCGCCGCCCACGTGACGACCTGCGGCGGCCCCTGCCGGGACGAGTACGACCGCCTCGCCGCCGTACCGGCCCACCTGTCCCTTCTGCGCGAGGCCCTGGTCTGCGAACGAGACGCGAACAAGCGGACGCGTGTCGCCGACCGTCGCGAGTGCGGGCACGTGCCGATCCGTCGGCGCAACCCGGCCCGAGCGGCCGTGGCCAGGCGGCTCACGCTGGCCCAGTGGGTCAGCCGCACCGCTTGTGTCCGGTGACCATGGCCGGACACGCCGGTGACCTCACCACCCACGACTGGTCGGCAGCCGCACGCGCCCCCGCGCGCGGCGGAGTCACCGTCTGCCGCGCGGGGCGAACGGCCGGGCGCGGTGACCGCGGGCACGCTCGACCCGGCGCGGTGACCGCGGACGTTCTCTCAGGCCGGCCGTCCCTGCTCGAACTGCTGGGTCCTATGGTGAGACCCTCGTATGCTGGGCGCATGAGGCGGACTTCCTTTGCGAACTGGCCGTGCTCCATCGCGCGCACGATGGATCTGCTCGGCGACTGGTGGACGCCCCTGGTCCTGCGGGAGGCGTTCTACGGAATCAAGCGGTTCGACGATTTCCAGCAGGAGCTGGGTATCGCCCGCAACACCCTGACCGCCCGGCTCCGGCGGCTGGTGGACGAGGGCCTCATGGAGAAGAAGGCCTACCAGCAGGAGCCGGTGCGCTACGACTACGTCCTCACCGACATGGGTCGCGACTTCTTCGGTGTACTGGCGGCCATGAACAGCTGGGGCAATCGCTGGCTCAGCGGTGAGCAGGGACCCCCCGTCGTCTTCCACCACGACTCCTGCGGGCACGAGAGCGCGGCCGAGGTGGTCTGCGCCGAATGCCGGGAACCCCTGACGGCGGAGGACACCCATCCCCGCCTCGGCCCCGGCTACCCCCGCCATCTCGCCGAACGCCCCGCCATCCGGCAGCGTTTCACGGCCTGACCGTCGCCCCGGTCACCCGCGCGCGACCACCGGCAATCCTCCGCCTCCCACCCCGCAAGCCGGGGTCGCTCTTCCTTGACAGGTGAGTCTATCTACGCAACTCTCGAGCTCAGAGCCCCTCCAGGGGCGATTTTCGGCGGAAACCGAGAGGAAGGCCGAGCGAGCCATGGAGTGGACGGGCGCGCGCTACGCGGACAAACCGACGGTCGAGGCACGGACGCGGATCGAGGCTCCGCCCCGGCGGGTGTGGAAGTTGGTCTCCGACATCCACCTCATGCCGACCTTCAGTGCCGAACTGCAGTCGGTCCACTGGCTCGACGAGGTCACGGCTCCCGCGGTCGGCGCCCGGTTCGTCGGCCGGAGCACGCACGAGTCGCTCGGCGAGTGGGAAACCACCTCGTACGTCGTGGAGTACGAGGAGGACCACGTGTTCGCCTGGGCGGTCGCGGATCCACAACTCCCCAGCGCTGTCTGGCGGTTCACCCTTGAGGCCGCGGACGACGGTACCGAACTGACCCAGTGGATGCAGATGGGCCCCGGACGTTCGGGCCTTTCCTTCGCGATCGACCGGATGCCGGAGAAGGAGCAGAAGATCGTGTTCGTACGGCTCCGGGAATTCGAGCGGAGCATGGTCGGCACGGTCGATGCCATCAGGAAGTTGGCCGAGGACGAGGAAGGGGCCGGCGCGTGATGCGTACAGCTACGACGATCGAGGCATCGACCGGCCGCTGGCGCGAGACCGTCGACTTCGTGGTGGAGGCCGAGAAGCTCGGGATGGACATCTGCTGGGTGGCGGAGGCCTGGGGTTCCGAAGCTCCCTCCCCTCTCGGCTACTTGGCCGCACGGACCGAACGGATGCTGCTCGGGTCCGGGATCATCCAGCTCGCGACCCGCACCCCGACCGCCATCGCCCGCGCCGCCATCACGCTCTCCGACATCTCCGAAGGACGCTTCCTCCTCGGCCTCGGCTCCTCCGGCCCCCAGGTGATCGAGGGCTTGCACGGCGTACCCTTCGCGCGCCCCCTGTCGCGGATGCGGGAGACCGTGGACATCGTCCGGCAGGCCGTCGCGGGCGAGAAGATCGCTTACGAGGGAAGGGAGTTCACCATCCCGCTGCCGGGCGGCCAGGCGCGGCCCATGCGGATGTCGATGCGCGCCGAGTACGACCTGCCCGTCTACCTCGCCACCCTGTCGCCGAAGATGCTGAGACTCACCGGGGAGGTGGCGGACGGCTGGCTGGGCACGAGCTTCGTGCCGGAGGGCGCCAAGGAGGCGTACTTCGACCACCTGGACGCGGGGCTCGCCGTCGGCGGTCGTACGCGCTCGAGCCTCGACGTCTGCCAGGGCGCCGAAGTGGCCTTCGCCGAGGACGAGGACGCGCTGCGCGCGATGGTGGCCGGCCGGAAGAAGGAACTCGCCTTCAGTCTGGGCGGGATGGGCTCCGCGACCACGAACTTCTACAACGACGCCTACAGCAGGCAGGGTTGGGCGGAGGTCGCCGCCGAGGTCCACGAGCGCTGGCAGGCCGGGGACCGGGACGGGGCGGCGGCTCTCGTCACGGACGAGATGGTGCTCGGTACGACCCTGATCGGCACGGAGGACATGGTGCGTGAGCGGCTCCGCGTCTGGCGCGCCGCCGGTGTCGACACCGTCCGTTTCTACCCCGCGGGGGAGACGCTCGACGCCCGGCTCACCACGCTGGGAAGGGCGCTCGACCTCGTACGCCAGGTGGAGGCCGGCCGCGTGGACGGGTGACGGACGGCCGTGGCGTCCCCGCGGTCCGCGCGGTCGACCGGATCCCGACAGCGCCCGCGCACCGCCCGTCCCGTGAACCGCCCCCAGACCAGAGCGCGTCGCATGGAGCAATGAGCCGGGGGCGAGCGGACTCGGAAACCCGACCCTCCGGATAGTTCACTTTGCGTTACAAGGTCGCTACATTCAGTCACGATCGGCCGTGATGATCACGGCCCTAGGCACGGAGCTGCCTTCATGCGACGCATCACTTCCAGGATCTGCACGCTCGCGGCCACCACGCTGCTCGCCCTGACCGTCGGCCAGGCCGGACCTGCCGGTGCCGCCACCGACGCCGCGTATTTCAACCTGCGGGACGTCACCGGCCACAACTTCGTCATCGAGATCACCAGGCCGGCCCTGATCCAGGAAGCCCGCGACATCCTCAAGCACGGGGACCGCAAGATCGTCATCGGCAGGATCATCAAGACTCAGGCCCGCTACAACCCCCAGTGGGACTTCCACTTCAACCCCGACACCGTCACCTTCGGGGACGCGGCCATCGAAGTCTGCGACGCCACGATCCCCTATGTCGAGGACCACTTGGACGAGGCCGGCGGCGCCTTCCTGCCCGGCCTCTACTGGTGCCCCTGGACCGGACGCCTCACCGCCGAGGTCTCGCCGTCGTAGCGCGCCCCACCCCGCGCGACGGGGCCGGCCGTCCCACTGCGGGGCGGCCGGCCCCGTCGCGCTCGAGGGCGGCGCCGAGGCACCCGCGGGCACGGGTGCCTCGGCGCGGGCGGCAAAACGCCGGCGGGCGATCGCAGCGGGGCGGGATCCCGGCGACCGTGGTGGTCAACACCGGAGGGCGCACTGCCGGTTCGGTTCATCAGCCCTAGACGGGTGAGCCCACGGCCGTGCGACTACTTGAGCTCGGCGTCGGTGTAGTAGCCGGTCGCGACCAGGGCGACCTCGTAGTTGGACTTGTCGACGCTCTTCGGTTGCAGCAGATAGGCCGGCACGGCCTTGGCGCCGTTGTCGTACGTCCTGGTGTCGTTGACCCTCACCTGCTGGTCGGTGAGCACGGCGTCGACCATGGTCGCCGTGACGTCCGCCAGCTCGCGGGTGTCCTTGTAGACGGTCTGCGACTGCCCGCCCGAGATGATCGATTTCACCGACGCGAGTTCGGCGTCCTGACCGGTGATGACCGGCAGCGGCTTGGCGGTGGAACCGTAGCCGTCCGCCTTCAGCGCGGTCAGGACGCCCATCGAGATGCCGTCGTACGGCGACAGGACCGCGTCGACCGTCTTGGTCCCGTACGACTTGGCGAGGACGTCGTCCATGCGCTTCTTCGCGGTGGGACCGTCCCAGCGCAGGGTGGTCACCTCGCCGAGCGCGGTCTGACCGGACTGGACGACCAGCTGCTTGGTGTCGAGATAGGGCTTCAGGAGGTGCATCGCGCCGTTGAAGAAGTACTTGGTGTTGTTGTCGTCCGCGGAGCCGGCGAAGAGCTCGATGTTGAACGGTCCCTTGCCGTCCTCCAGGCCGAGCTTGTCGACGATGTAGCGGGCCTGGAGCCGGCCGACCTGCTCGTTGTCGAAGGAGGCGTAGTAGTCGACGTTCTTGGTACCGAGGATGAGCCGGTCGTAGGAGATCACCGGGATCTTGGCGGCGGCCGCCTGCTGGAGCACGTTGTTCAGCGACCTGTTGTCGATGGCCGCGACGATCAGTGCGCTGACGCCCTGCGTGATCAGGTCCTGGATCTGCGAGACCTGGGTCTTCGGGTCGTCCTCGCCGTAGACCAGCTTCGTCTTGTAGCCCTTGGCCTGCAGGTCCTTGACGACGTTCTTGCCGTCGGCGATCCAGCGCTCGGAGGCCTGCGTGGGCATCGCGATGCCGATGGTGCCGCCCTCCGGACTGGCCTTGCCGTCCTTGCCGCAGGCGGACAGGGTGAGAGCGACGGAAACAGCTCCGGCGAGGGCAGCGAGGGCGGCTCTTCGGTTGCGCATGATGATCGATCCTTGTTCTTCTCGTCGTTGAGGAGATGACGGCGTATCGGATGACTGCGGGAAAGCTGAGGGCGGTCGGGGCCGGCTGACGCGCCGTGCCCCGGTCCAGGCCTCACACATGGGTGCCATGCGGGAAGATCCGTGACTGCGTGGACGACCCGATCTCCAGGTGGAACGGATCGCCGCGGCGGATCAGCTCGGCGACCTCGCGCATCGGCCCGTGGCCGCCGAGGTCGCCGGAGGCCCTGGCGCACACCACCACGGGAGTGAACTGCCGACGTTCCTCGGTGAGATGACCGATCACCAGGTCGCCGGCACGTTACCGGGATGGGTACTCAGGAGCCTCCGTGTGTCGCGGATCGCCGCTCGGTGCGTCGGCCTGGCCCGGCAGCGCCGGGGGCCTGCCGACCGCGGCGAACCCTGTGCCGGTGCACACCACGACGCATGTCGGACCCCGCCACGGCGGACCAGTCAGACGTGCGCCAACTCCGTTGCTGCACAGGGCAGTTGCCTTCCACTGTTCGAAATTTCGCCACGCATTCGGAACGTTGGCGTGACCCTAGGTAGCGGGGATGCGGAGTGTCAACGGGGCAAACAGGTAACGGGCCCGGAAAGGCCTTGGAGGTCGCCTTTGACCTCCTGCGGAACCGTTACGGCAGCACGCGGAAGGCTCCCTCCCGACAGGCGTAGCGGAATTCAGCGCGCGTCCGCGTAGTCCAGATCGGCCAGCAGCCTCTCCACGTCCGTCATGAGTGAGCCGTAGACGTACCAGGCGCCCGGCTTGGTGAGGGTGCCCCGACCGATCAGGTCGGTCATGGTGTCGTGCCAGTCCAGGACGCTGTCGATGGCTCCGCGCAGCCGGTCCCGGGCCGCGCTCGACGAGCCGGCCATCGCGCCGGGCTCGACGAACTCCTTGACGGCCGCCCCTGCCAGCCCCAGGGTCTCGGCGTACCGGTCGAGGAACTGCTGGCCCAGGTGGTGGTCCGCGTGGTGGTCATGGGCGTTGTCGGCCAACGTCCGGGCGATTCCGCGCACTTGGAGAGTCGCCCCGCGCAGTATTCTGAACGCCTCGCCGTAGGTCACGTCCTTGCGCCTCGCGTGCGCGACACACCGCGCGTTCCACCGCAGACTCTCGTCGGCCTGACGCAGCCGTTCCTCGGCGTGTGTCAGGCGCTTCTCCAGGGTGCGCGCCCGGTGCAGCCAGGTGTGCGCCTTCGCGGTGAGGTTCCGCTCGGCCAGACCGTCACCCATGTCGTGCAGCAGCGTGCCGATGTCGTGGGCAACCGCGCGCACGGCCGCCTCGGACTCGTCCACGTACAGCGGAGGCAGGACGAGCGCGTTCACGGCGATGCCCGCCACCGCGCCGGTCAGCGTCTGGAGGACGGGGGCCACGAGGCTGCCCATCGGAGCCGTCGCCGTGGCAGCCAGGGCTATGACCGCGGTCGAGGCGATCTGGAGCCGGTCGTCGGTGGTGCGGCGGGGCCCTCCGAGCACCGCGATGATCGCGATGACCGCGACGCTGCCGGCGGTCGCCCCGAAGAGCCAGGCGGTCGCGAGAGCGAGGAGACCGGCCAGCTTCGCCACCACACTCTGCGCCGCCTTGGTCACGGACTGGTACACCGTCGACGCGTTGACCATGAGCAGTGCCATGGCGACCGCCAGGTACGGGCCGTGCCCGGGAGACCACGGAGCCGCGACAGCCCAGGCGAACAGCGCCGCGATCAGGGCCTTCGCACCATGCACCGCATGGCCGGGCCGCTCGCCACGGATCCGTTGGACCAGGTGACGCACCGCCCCGACCGCCGCCACCATGACACGCTCGGGCAAAATGGTTGAAGGTTGCACATCATCAATATCGCACTTTACTCCCCCACCGCCCCCGTGACGTCTCCCACAGCCTTCCGTCACTCCCCGGCCGACGAGGGTCAACCTCACCTTCGAAGGCCCGTTCCGTGCGGAGCGATTCCCCCTTCGGTGCCCGGCGGACACGAGGCGGACGCTATGATCCGTGATCACTCGACCACGATCCGCGGCACACGTCGGTACGGCGTGGGGTCTCGACCACCGCGTCCTGGACGTGTGGCGGACCGGGGCGGTCAAGGCACACAACGACGTGGAAGGCCCTGGGCCCCCGATCGAGGTACTGCTGGTGGCGCGGCACACATTCCGCACGAAACACGGCGTCCGCGCCAGCCGAACTCCCGCTTCTCCGCAAACGGGTACTTCTCACGGCTGCCCGACGACGGTGCCGCTCGGACCGTGACGGAGCGGGAAAGGACAGCGAGCGCGCTACGTGGTCGACCGGCCGCCCGCTCGGCCTGCTTCTGCTCGCAGCTTACGAGCTCGCTCGGCCGGGTCGTAGTTCGGACCGACACCCTCGATCAGCACCAAGTCGCCCTCCACGTGGTCGGTACGCAGGTTCAGGATGGCCCGGTAAGCGGGAGAGTCGTACCAGGCACGGGCTTCGGCCAGACTGGGGAACTCGATCAGCACCATGCTGCCGGGCCACGTACCCTCTACGACCTCGACCGGCGGGCCGTGGATGACGAAGCGGCCGGCGAAAGGATCGAGGGTTGCCTGGATGCGCTCCAGGTACTCGATGATGTCGGAGTGATTCCGGCGGCTGCGGAGATGAGCGAAGCCGTAAGCGGGCACCACGGGCTCCCTTTCGTTCCGGATGCGAGCGAGGACCAGAACGTAGCTGAGAGTGCTTGGGCAGTGCGATTACCTCGGGCGTAATGGCCGGGCGCCACAACGAGGACACCGTCGCTGCCCCACGCTCGGCCCGCCACTGTGCAACGCGGATAGGGTCGTGGACCAAGTCTTCACCAGGCCGATCGACATCATGGGGGTACAGGGCATGCCTACGCCTGAACAGATCTGGGCGGACGCCGATCTCCCCACGCGTCGGCTCGCCGGGCTGGCTCTCAACCCGTCCGTGCCGGAGAGCATCCTCCTGCGCCTGCTCTCCGACGCTCCGCTTGCCGTACGGATGGTGCTGTGCCGGGACCGGATCCTGCCCGACGCTGTCGTCGACGCGGTGATCGAGCACCCCGACGCCTACACCCGCAGCTTCTTCGCCCGTAACCCCCATGTCGATCCGGCCCAGCGAGTTCGACTGCTGGACGACCCCGAGTGGTTCGTCCGCGCCCACCTCGCCCACGGACCTCGGGTGGCGGCTCCCGCCCAGCCCAGGCCCCTGCCTGACGAGGCCATCGTCCACATGATCAGCACGTATGACGACGAACTCCTGGGCGGTCCCCTTTACCAGCAGATCTCCGCCAGGCTGCGCCAATCCATGCCTACACATCCGGTCGCGAAGGTGCGCCGTTGGGGGGTCGGCGGGTGGGCATCATTGTCGGCAGAGATGCGGGCCGCACTGCTCACAGACCCCGACGCCGGGGTACGGGAGACGGCGCAGCGGCATGCGCGCTCTCAGGATCCGGCGTGGGTGGAGAGCGCACTTCCTGACCGACCGTGCCACGCCCGTACCGACATGCTGCTCCACCACGCCCTCAGCAGAGCTGTGGTGGACGGCGTGCTCGCCAAGCCCGTCGACGAGGAGGACAAGGCGATGATCGCCGTCAACCCCTCCCTCCCACCCGACATGGTGGTCCTCCTGGCCGCCGACCCCGTTCCACAGATACGGGGCCTGATCGCGCACCGCGCAGACCTGGGACCCGCCGAGCGCCACGCACTCGTCGCCGATCCGGACCCGGACGTGCGCACAAAGGTTGCGTACCGCGCGGACCTGGGACCGGCGGAGCGCCGCGTGCTCATGACAGACCCCCACCCCGACGTCCGGCTGGCCGTGTCCCTCCACCCCGCACTGAGCGAGGAGGAACGGGCCCAGGTCGACTACCAGGCCCCCATGAACCATTCCTTCGTCTTCCACCCCGCGCCCGGGGTGCCCCGGGATCCCGAGACCGTCCGCCGAGACGCACTCTCCAACCACCCCCTGCTTCGCCGGCAGGCAGCCAGGGACCACCTGCTGCCGCCGGACCTCGTCGCCCGACTGGCCGCCGATGACGACCTCGGCGTACGCGTCCTGCTCGCCCAAAACCATCCAGACGCTCCCGCGCCACTACTGCTGCGCAGCTTCCTCGAGTACACCGGACCAGAGCGCGGCAGCCTCACCACCCGGCCGAACTTCCCGACCAGCGGACTGGCCCCTTTCGCCGACCACGAGGACCCTGAGGTCCGAGCCCTGGCCGCACGCGACCCCGAAACAGGGCCGACAGCCGTGGAACGGCTCACCCATGACCCGGAATATGCCGTGCGGGCTGCGGCGACGCGCCACCCGAATCTTCCGCAGCCCCGGCTGGCATTACTCCTCGACGAGGAGGAGTTGGCCCACGCTGCGGCTGCGAACGCGTCGCTGGACTTGGACACGATCCGCCGACTGTTGAAGACGGACGGACGACAGGTAGCGCCACCGGCGTAGAGGAAGCTCACGATCCACCCCTGCCCTCTACGAAGAACGAGTGCTGGAACACCGACGCAACAAGACTTCACTCCGCCGGTGTTCCCACACCGCGTGCCGCTAACTGTTCCTAACAAAGCCGTTGGACGTGGCGACGGGTGATCAGGCAGACGGCGAGTCCGAGGAACGCATCCTGGATGTCGTCGCGTCGTTCCCAGCGGATGCGCAAGCGGCGAAACCCGTGAAGCCAGGCGATCGTGCGCTCGACGACGTAGCGGAAGATGCCCAGGCCGGTGCCGTGGGGCTCGCCGCGCTTCGCGATCACCGGTCGGATCCCGCGGGCCCAGAGCAGGCGCCGGTACTTGTCGTGGTCGTAGCCGCGGTCGGCCGGCAACGCGTCGGGTCGCCTGCGCGGCCTGCCGACGCGGCCCGCGACGGGCGGGATCTTGTCGAGCAGTGGCAGGAGCTGGGTGACGTCGTTGCGGTTCCCGCCGGTCAGTGACAGTGCGAGGGGGATGCCCTGCCCGTCGACGATGAGGTGGTGCTTGCTGCCCGGCCACGCTCGGTCGACCGGGCTGGGCCCGCTTTTGGGCCCCGGCGAGCGGTCCTGACGTGGGAGGAGTCGATCACCACCCGGGACCAGTCCAGCTGGTCCTTCGACCGTAGCTTCTCCAGCAGCAGCACGTGTAGTTGGTCCCAGACGCCGGCCTCGTTCCAGGCGGCCAGGCGCCGCCGGCACGTCATGCCCGACCCGAAGCCCAGCTCCTGAGGCAAGTACTCCCATTGGATGCCGGTGTGCAGGACGAAGAGGATCCCGCACAGTGCCTGTCGGTCCGCCACTCGAGGTCTGCCCTCGACCAGCTTCGGCGCAGGCACGGGCAACAACGGTTCGCTGAGCGACCACAGTCATCCGACACGATCCACGGCCGCGACTGCCGTTTCCCCACGACCAGACCAACGAGCAGACAAGCCCACAGCCACACGATCAGCAGCTTTTGTTAGAGCCAGTTACAGAGATGGCCTTCTACGACGGTAACCCCACCGCCTACGAACTGATCAGCCGCGCGCTCCGAGAGGCGGAAGCCTGCGGGGACTTCCGCGGCTACAACAGGACACGACCACGCACGCACTGCTGCACGCCGAGGCAAACCGTCTCAGCGACGCCATCATGCTGGCAGAACAAGCCTGCGCAGACCTCCGCGACCACGTCGGCGCTGCGCAGGCCAACTTCCGCCTTGCCCGCCTTTATGGTGTCGTCGGCCGACATCAGGACGTTCTTCACGCGCTCCAGGAGTCCCGGGTCCAACACCAGGCCGCCGGCATTCCCTTCCCCAGTCGTGGAGACCTCGAACTCTCCAGGACGCTCACCAACCCCGCGCCTCGCCCTCGACGATTCCGCCGACATCACTGAGATCTCAACGACCATGCGGAGGAGAAGCCTCCAGGGTCGGCAGCCGCACTGCGGGTTCAGCCGGTGCGCCCCGGGGTGGCACGTCACTACCGCCACCTCTTCGTGCGTATACCAGCTGCCTGGAATGTGGTCAAACGGCGCTTTCCGATGCTCTGGCCACCCTACACTCCACGCAAACCATACTAGGGGGAGCAAAAAAAAGGGGGGCCATATGCGGGCTGTTTTCGCTGCGCCGGAGCAGATGGATGATGCACAGTTCATCGTGGACGAGTTGCATGAGTGGCTCATGGGAGACGCCGATCTGCGCCGTGCGGCACGAATCTCGCGGATCAGCAGTGGCGCAACCGGAACGATGGGGGTCACCGACATCGTTGAGGTCGTGGTCGGCCAAGGCATCGCGGCGCTCAACCTGGCACTCGCGTACGCGACATGGAGGTCCACGCGCCCCCATCCGCCGGGCATCGTCGTCACACTGCCGGGAGGCACGCTCACCGTGACGGACGACAGTCCAGAAGCGCTGGCGCGGATTCTGGCGGTGTTGCGCGACGAGTCTGGTACTCAGCCTGCCCCCACCGGCCACCCCCACGTGTCAGGCCAGACCGATGCCGTCGGAGCCGCAGCCCGATCCGACGACGGGGACGGTAATGGCACAGGCTGATCCCGCCACCGCACGGGCCGTCATCATCGGCGTGGGTGCCTACACGATCTTGCCCGCCTTGCCGACGGTCGCCAACAACGTACGGCGTATTTCAGAATTGCTGCGCGATCCCGATCTGTGGGGGCTGCCCGAGGAACACTGCCGGGTCCTACTCGATCCAGCGGAGGAAGTAGAGATCCTGGATGCCGTGTACGAGGCCGCGTCACAGGCGACCGGGACCTTCCTGCTGTACTTTGCCGGGCACGGACTTGCCGAGCACCGCGAAGGACTACACCTGGCGCTGCCCCGAACCGGGAACGGTGAGTTCTTCCGGGCGGCGTCATTCGACCGCGTGCGCAACGTGATCCTCGACTACTGCGACGCACAGCACAAAGTGATCATCCTAGATACCTGTTTCAGTGGACGCGCACTGAAAGGAACCATGAGCGGGGACGCGAGCGTCGCGGACTTCGCTGAGATCGACGGCACGTTCCTGATGACGTCCTCGGCGGAGAACAAGCGATCGCTGGCCCCCGATGACAAGGAATACACCCTCTTCACCGGTGAACTGCTGAAGGTTTTGGACCAGGGAGACTCCAGCGCGAAGGCTCTGCTGGACATGGAGACCATCTACAGGTCCGTGTACCGGGCGTTGCTGGCCGGTGGCGGCCCTCTGCCCCAGCAGCGCGCCCGGAACAGTGGCTCGAAAATTGCCTTCATCCGCAACCGCGCCCGTCTCCAGGCCACCGCGTCCGCCGCGACGGCAATGCCAGCAGCCCTACCAAAGGGTTACGAGCGCCTGCTGCACAAAACCGTGCCAGACCTGTTGCAGGAACTGGCCGAAATGGTTGAGACGGGGGGCAGCGCAGAAGCGGATTCCGTGCTTGCAGCCGCCGCTGCGCGATGGCCCGACCAGCAGACAGCCGCACTACTCAGTGAACTCCACAAAACAGGCCTGGTCCGGGAGGCAGCCCTCAGCTGTGAGGCCGTCGCTAAAAGATCCGCCGGAGACGTGGCGGCGTGCCTGCACATCCTGGAAGAGCTGGACATCCGCCCGGTCGCGGACCTCCTTCTCACAGCACTCTCAGGGGCGCCTCCCACCACGGCGGCAGGCGCCGCCAAACACCTGTGCGATCAAGGCTACGCAGCAATCGCGCACCGACTGATGCAAACTTGCCTCGCCGTCTCAGGGACGGAAGGCACTTTGCCTCTGATGCGTGCACTGCACGAACGCGGACTGGGCGACGAAGCCCTCCCCGTGCTGCGCACCCTGGTTACAGAAAACCCCGATCCCGCATACGTACCCGTAGCGGACGCACTGCTGGAGAGCGGCTTCGCACCGACGGCGTACGCCCTGTATCTCACTCTCCCAAAAGAGTTTGCCGCGTCCCGCTCGCCGGAAGCTGCAGCAGCGCTGCTGCGCACGATGGCTGATTCGGGAGCAGACGGCCAGGCGAAACGGCTACTGGAGTCGCTGCTCCATGCAACCCGAGCCGGCGAACGGGTCCGCTGGGCCCTCGCGCTGCGGACCGCGGGGCTCGACTGGGCCGACGAGAGCACCGGAAAGCTCCTCGGTTCCGCGAGCGCCAGTGACGTCCTGCGGGTCATGTCGGCGATCCGCCGCGGTCGCCCCGCCGATCTGCTCTCGGTTGCACGCTGGGCGACTACCACGCACCGGGACGCGAATGAAGTGGTGCGCTTCGCAGCCGCGCTGCGTCAATTCGGCCTTCCGTTGGACGCCATACGGCTCCTCACCGAAAACGTAGACACAGGACCCGAACGTGCGGCCGCCCTTGTCGCTTCGTTGCGCGCAGAAGGACGGGAAGAAGCCACCAAGCTTCTGGCTCGAGCCGACGCCAGTACGGTGCCGGACCGGACGATGCTGGCCGCCGCTCTGCGCGCACACGGCGCCGAGCAAGATGCTGCTCAAGTGCTCGCCAGGGTCCTGGAAAGCCCCCTGGGAGAACTACTCCCCGGGCTGGCCGTGTTGGCCGGCGAAGTCGACGTCGAAACGCTGCACGCCCACCTCGCACCAGAAGCCCGAGGTGACCATACGGCAGCAGTAGTTCGCGCCTACTGGTCCCACGGACGTGAGGTTGATGTGATCCGACTGCTGGATCTGATCGCGGAACGCGAGTCCCCTCTTCTGGAAGAGACCCTGACAGCCCTCAACCCTGACACGGTGGAGTGGAGCGATTCCCCCGCCAAAGCACCTCCGTATACAGATGGCTTCTCCCGAAGCTGGGCGCTCAGCTTTCACAACTTGGAGTTCCCCGACCCCCTCGCCAAGGCGCTCCCGTATACGAGCGACTTGGTCCGGAGAAGGGCGGTCGCCCATGCCGCCTCCGAGCCGGCGCCGACGAATCTAGGCACCGTCGTCTCCGAGAGCCTGATGAGTATTTCCCTGCCTGAGCTGCTCACATGGCTGGAAGTAGTGAGGCATCCCGCCTGGACACCTAGAGAAAGCCTGCGACAGCCGGACGAGCGCGACTGCTCAACTGCTAGGCCAGGGCTCGCTCCATGGGATCGGCCGTCGTCACATCGCCAAGTGGTCTGGATGCTGGGGGTAACGCTGAGCAGACGCGAAGACGCATCGTCGCTGCTTGCGGCTCTGCTGGAATCTGGAATGAGCGGCAAACCCCTCTGGGCGGAACTGCGAACCCTTATGGAATCGGCCCCGCATGAGCAGGCGTTGGCTGTCTACCGACTTCTGTCAGAAGAAGGTCATCACTCCCAGTCGCTCGTCCTGGCCGGCCTTAGCGAACGCAAGGACCTGTCCTCCATGCTCCCGTCGCTCCGTAGCGCGGGTCTCCGGGCGGGGGACGCGATGCGGATGCAGAGGGCGGCCAGGAACCCCCGAAGACGTTCGCTGAGCCAGGCGGTCCAAGGAGCCCTGGCGGACGGCCTTGCCAGTGAGTTCGAGTACACCTACACCGGCACGGTCAATAAAGGCAGGGCTGCGTTGCACCATGCAGCCAAAACGCTGACGCCCCGGGAACTGGCCGATCTACTGGCTGAGTTGTCGGACAAGGGCAATGAAGCGGCCCTGACCTGGGTCATCACGGCTGCGGTCGAACGCGAGCCCTTGGAGGACTGGCTGCCCGCCGCGCTGGCAGTGCTGGGCGGATACCAGCTCGATGATCTCGCCCTTCAACTGGTGCGCGCGGCAGTCCGTCGCTCCCGAGCCTGGGAGGTAGCAGCCACGGCGGAGATCCTGCGCGAGGACGGCATGGATGAGCACGCACTCATGTTGGAGAAGGCCAATCGCTCCGGCAGGCTGACCCGTTGGCTCAACCGCTGAACCAACGAGTGCGCGCACGGTAGGCAGTGAGACCTCGAGCCCGTGCTGGGTTGACGTGTGCAGGCCCTGCAGGACGCGGTTGCCGGTGGACGACGGCACGGCACATAGTCAGCATCCGGGCTAGCCCGCGGTGCGGAATCCACTGTTCGGGCTTGCCGTGGTTTGCCGATCTCCACCTACTCGGAGTCGGATCAGGACGGATTCACCGCTGCGGGCAGACGCACGGTCGCCGTCTGGCCGTTCAGATTTTGGCTGACCGGGGCTGGCACGCGATCCATAGTGGCAGCGATCTGGCAACAGTGGCTGGCTGCCTCGTCGATCAGGGAGATGTCGTTGTCTGGAATCCTGCGGACTGGAGCCAAGCGGCGGTCTCATCGCAGGTTGGCGCCGGCAGACGGAGCCATCCGCAGCCAAATCGGCTGCCAAGGTCAGTACCGGCCCGGTGCCTGGAGCAAGTCGCTGCGGCTTTTGGGTGTGTTGGGTGATCGCGCCAACCTTTGCTGACGCTCATCTGTTTCGACGCGAATTTCAGTACGGATGGTGCGGGGGTTCGCGGTGGGAGAAGGAAACGGGAAACAGCATCGATTGCCTCCGGCGCGGGGACCACACCCCACAGCCGTCGCCCTACGGATCGGCTCGAATCACCCCGCGCGCATCCGTACCGCCCGACGTAGGAGCCTTACTGTTCCTCACAAAGCCGTTGGACGTGGCGATGGGTGATCAGGCAGACGGCGAGTCCGAGGAACGCTTCGTGGATGTCGTCGCGGCGTTCCCAGCGGATGCGCAAGCGGCGAAAGCCGTGAAGCCAGGCGCCGCCAGCACGTCAGCCCCGACCCGAAGCCCAGCTCCTGAGGCAAGTACTCCCACTGGATGCCGGTGTGCAGGACGAAGAGAATCCCGCACAGTGCTTGCCCGTTCGGCACTCGAGGTCTGCCCTCGACCAGCTTCGGTGCCGGCATGGGCACCAACGGTTCGATGAGCGACCACAGTTCATCCGACACGATCCACGGCCGCGACTGACGTTTCCCCACGACCAGACCGACGAGCAGACAAGCCCACAGTCACGCGATCAGCAGCTTTTGTTAGAGCCAGTAACGGAGCGGGGAAATCGCAGGCGCTGCCCACGTGGGAGCGCCGATCGTTTCGTGGCAGGCAACGCCGTGAAGGAGATCAGAACTCACGCTGGTCGAGTCTTTTCACCATGGCTTCGTTCTGCCGCACCAACGCGGGCAGGGACTGGTAGTCGAGTTGGTCGATGACGCGGTCAGGGGCACTCGCCAGGTGCCCCTGGCCGGGATAGGCGGCCTGGAGGCGCTCTTGTCCTTCCGGGGTCAGGGAGGCCACATTGCCGCGGCCGTCGCCCTGGCAGCGTCGCTTGACCACCTGTCCCCGCGCCTGGAGCATCTCCACGATGCGGGTGATACGGCTGGGCGACAGCGCGCTGGCCGCGGCGAGGTCGGCCATCCGTAGTTTCTGGTTGTCGGCTTCGGAGAGGTTCATCAGGACGACGTACTCGGTGAGTGTCAGCCCCGTGGACCGCAGCAGGTCGTTATCCATGGAGCGCGGCAGAGCGACGACGAGACACGTCAGGGCGCGCCAGAAGCGTTCTTCGTCGGCGGTCAGCGGGATCACGTCTCTCAACGCGCGTAGACTTTACGTGCTTCCGCAAGCAAGCTCAAAGAGTGTCCAGGCACCAGTTTCCCCGGCAGTCTTCGGTGGAACGGTCGCGCGCGGATCGGCCGGGTCCGCGCCGCGGCCGACTGGCCCCGGTGGCTTTGGACCAGGAGCGCGAGTGCGCCGTGCAGGCACGCCGAGTCCGATCAGCCGCTCCTACTCCTCGGGAGTCAGCGCCACCGCCTCGCGGCCACCGAGTCTGACGTGCCGCGGTTGCGTTCGCCCGGGCCCTCCGCCCCCTGTCCCTCGCTGTCGCCCTCGTCGCTCCTGTGTAATCGGGGAGTCATAGGAGTCGTTCACCTGTTGGCAGGTCGTGGATTTCGGGAGAACGCGCAGAGGGCCCCCGGACGGTTCCGGTGGGCCCTCTGCACGTGACAGCCCGCTGATGTCTCAGCGGGCTTCTCGGTACGTCAGCACTGCGTGAATGCGTCAGTTCGGTACGGGAGTTGCTCCCGCGGACACGGCCGCCGCCGGCCGCGGGGCCAGCAGACGCTGTGCCAACTCCCCGAAGACCAGACCGAACCCGGTCCACAGGGTGAGCTGGATGGCGAGGGCCGAGGTACGGAACCGCCACAGCAAGGTGGCCGGGAAGTCCTTCGGGACCTCGTTGATGACCGGAAGGAACTCGTACGCGATGCCGATCACGAGAGCGAAGAAGACGATCGCGGCGACGGTCGCGTACCAGGTGCCCCAACGGGGTGCGAGCCACTTGCCCAGGATCACGGCGGCGATCGCGAGCAGCACACTGAGCACCATCATCAGGAAGTACAGCGTCGTGCGCTTGCCGATGGTGTCGGGGTCGCCGACGGACGGCGGGTTGGCCGGGTACTTCAGGAACGGCACGACGTACACCGCGAGCAGCGCGCAGCCGGACAGCAGCAGCGCGGTCGCGCGCGGGCTGAAGCGGCCGACGCGGCCGAGTGCGAAGCAGTACGCGAGGGCGGCGATGCCGCCGAAGGCGACGCCGTAGATCAGTACGCCGGTGGCGAGGCCGCCGGTGGACTGAAGGCTACGGCTGACGATCTCCACCTCGTGCCCGTGTGCCGGGGCGTGGGCCTCTTCGAATCCGATGGCGTCGTCGACGCTGGGCTCGCCCAGGAAGTAGGCGACGACGAGGGCCAGCACACCGGCGGCGAGGCCGGCGAGCATGCCCCGCACGAGAAGGTTTCTGACGGTTGCGGAGTTCATGGGTGCGCGGTGTCCCTCGTCAGTGGCAGGGGAAGCCGAGGAGGTGGCGGGCGTCGTGCACCCACTCGTGGACGTCCTCGCCGGAGACGACGGAGGTGGCGCCCTGCTCGGCGCCGACGAAATAGAGCAGGACCAGCATCAGGATGCCGAAGAAGACCGCCCAGGGGACGATCGTGCCGATCGGCAGCTTGGCGGGGATCGGGGTGGCTGTCGGCGGAGCGACGGTCTGCGCCATGGCAGGACCTCCTCGGGAGTTCGCGTCCCATCTCGGTGGTGCACAGGACGACGGCTGCGGGTCTGACTTGCGAAACCCCCTGAGGAGAGGCCTCGTTCACAGTGGCGCGACCGTGCCGGATTTCCACCGGCTTCCGCCATGCCGTCGTCGATATCGCACTGACCGTACCGCGTGTCGGGTTCATGGCCAAGACCGTCCCGGCTGCCGTGATCTTCGTCTCGCCGGGTCACACGGCCGGTGTGACCTGTGGGTCAGTGGTGGGTGCGGGGTGCCGGTCGCTCCTCGGCGAAGGCGCTCCTGCCCTCCTTCCGGTCGGTGGTCGCGAACACCGCGTGGACCGGGGGCCGTTCGGAGCGGACGCCCTCGGTGAGCGTCGTCTCGAAAGCGCGGGCGACCGCTTCCTTCGCCCTCTCGGCGACCGGCGGCGACATGCCCGCCACGGTCCCGGTGACGGCGTCCGCCGACGCGGCGCGTCCGACACCCGAGCCGGCCGCCGTCCTGAGGGAGCCGCCGACCAGGCCCTGGCCGCGTTCACGGTGGCCCGCCTTGGCCACGTCGGCGGCCGTGGAGCCGCCCGTCTGCCCCAGCCCGGTGAACGCGACGGCCCTGCTCACCAGGGCGCCTCCTGCGTGGTGTCGGGTGCGGCGAGGCCGAGTTCACGCTCGCCGAGCGGGGCGAAGAAGCGTGCGACGTCCGCGTCGGTGACCTCGGCGAGCGTCGACGGCGACCAACGCGGGTCGCGGTCCTTGTCGATGACCTGGGCCCGGATGCCCTCCACCAGGTCGGGTTGGGTGAGCGCCGCGCAGGAGACGCGGTACTCCTCGTCGAGCACCTTCTCCAGTGAGCCGGGCCGGCGGGCTCCGCGCATGGCGGCGAGGGTGACCTTGAGGGCGGTGGGTGACTTGCTGAGCAGCGCCTCGGCGGCCTCCTTGGCCGCGCTGTCACCGTGATCCAGCAGGCGGCCGACGATCTCCTCGACGGTGTCGGCGGAGTAGCAGGCGTCGATCCAGCGCCGTGCTTCCGCGAGGCTCCCGGGCGGCGCGGGCATGACGTGGCGGCCCAGGACCTCCCCTACCGGCGCGTGGGCGAGGTCCTGGACGAGTCGTGGCAGGGACTCGGACGGCACGTAATGGTCGGACAGCCCGCACAGCAGGGCGTCGCCCGCGCCGACCGGCACTCCGGTCAGCGCCAGGTGTGTGCCGAGTTCGCCGGGCGCGAGGGCGAGGAGATAGGTGCCGCCCACATCCGGGACGAAGCCGATACCGGTCTCGGGCATCGCGATCCGGGAGCGCTCGGTGGCGATCCGTACGCTGCCGTGTGCGGAGACACCGACGCCGCCGCCCATCACGATGCCGTCCATCACGGCGACATACGGTTTCGGGTAGCGCGCGATACGGGCGTTGAGCCGGTACTCGTCGCGCCAGAAGGCCTTCGACGCCGTGCCGTCCCCGTTCCGGGCGTCGTCGTGGATGGCGCGGATGTCGCCGCCCGCGCACAGGCCCCGCTCCCCCGCGCCGGTCACGACGACGGTCTTCACGGCCGGGTCGTGTTCCCAGTCCGTGAGCGCGGAGTCGATGCGGCGGACCATGGTGTGGGTGAGGGCGTTGAGCGCCCGGGGCCGGTTGAGGGTGAGGTACGCGGCGTGCCCCTCGGTGCGCAGGAGCACGGGGTCGTCGGCGCCGGTGACCGCCCGGGAGTCGTGGGCGCCGGTCATCCGAACGCCTCCGTCAGGCCGCGGGTCACGATAACGCGCATGATCTCGTTGGTTCCTTCCGGACTTTGGTGGACACGGGGGTCTCGGACGATCTTCTCGGTGCCATGGTCGCTCAGGCGGCCGTACCCGCCGTGCGGTTGCCGTGCGCGGTCGACCGCGGAGTACCCGGCGTCGATGGCAATCGCTTGGCCCTGACGCGAAGGCGGGGTGCTCGCACATCGCCGCGGTCCGGAGCCCCGGCCGCCGGCGGACCAGCGCGCGGGTGACGGGCGGTTCGGCGGCCCTGCCCGTCGGCCTGGGCGGCCGCAGCCGTTGCGGACACCCTCGTCCTCGCGGCCGAGCAGTCGGTCGCGGGCAACCTGACACCGCACATGCGACGCCTCGGTCCCGCCGCGCACAGCATCTCGACACCGACACCGACACCGTTTCGACACCGACACCCGTGTCCGCGGTCCGGAACGAGGTGGGGCGTCGCCGTACTCACTCCTCGGACGGAGCGGAGACTCCCGGCCGGCCCGGGCGGAGCGCGTCGTCATCGGGGAGCTATGCGCTCCAGCACCCGGGCGGCCGCGGCGATGTCGCATCCCTCCAAGCGGGAGAAGATGTGCCGCCGCACACTCGCGAGATTCGTGGGCCAGGCCTGCTCAAGGTGGGTCCGTCCTGAAGCCGTCAGGGAAGCGAGCCACCCTCGTCCGTCGTCCGGGCACCTCTTGCGCAGCACGAGCGACTGCGACTCCAGGCGGTTCACCACTCTGGTCATGCCGCTCACCGACATTCCGCACGTGTTCGCCAGGTCACTCATGCGCAGTTGGTGGTCGGGGGCCTCGGAGAGGTGCACCAGTACCGTGTACTCCGTGCCGCTGATCGGTTGCTCCATGAGCATGTCGGCGTCGACGGCGCGGGACAGGGTCGCCGTCACTCTGCCGAGGGCCCGCAGAAACGCCTCCTCGTCAACGGTGAGGGGCTTGACCGTCTGCTCAGGCTTGATCGCGTCCGCCATGAACACAGTGTAGGTGCCTGGTATCGGCCCCATCCGGTGTGCGTCCCGAGCCCCGACGAGCCGTGCGGATGCGGAAGCACGGCACGGAACCAGCCTGTCGGACGGGCGGCGACTCGACGGCTTCGACGACCCGACGCCTCGTCGGGATTCGCCGTCGCCGCTCACGCCGGCGTCCCGCCGACGACGTGAGCCGAACGCTCCGGGGCTCTGCTCCGGGCCGGTGCTCGCCGTACGCGATCATCCGGTTCCGGCCAGTACGGTACCTACCTGCGGCGCGGCCGGACCGCCCGCGGCCAGCGGACCAGGAAGCGGAGAAGAACACCGGATGAGCGTACGTTTCGAGGAGATCGACTGGCGGTCGACGCCCATGGGCGAGATCAGTCTGCGTCGTCGCCGGCACCCGGTGTCGGGAGAGGACGTGTACGAGGTCAAGCTCGGCGACGAGTACCTGATGTCCAGCCTCTTCACCGAGGGGGAGGTCGAGCTGGCCCGGCTCGGGCTGGCGGCGCTGCCCGAGGGCCCGCTCGACGTCGCCGTGGGAGGGCTCGGTCTCGGGTACACGGCCAGGGCGGCGCTGGACGATCCGCGGGTGGCTTCGCTGATCGTGGTCGACGCTCTGGCCGAGGTCATCGACTGGCACCGGCGCGGCCTCGTACCGCTCGGCACCGGCCTGGTGTCGGACCCCCGGTGCAGGCTGGTGCGCGGCGACTTCTTCGCGATGGCCGCCGGGAGCGCGGCGGCGGGTGGCCCGGTACCCGCGGACGGTCCGCCGGTCGAGGGTGCGCAGGCCGCGGCCGTCGAGGCCGCGCGCGGGCTGGACCCGGAGACTCCCGGGCGCCGATTCCACGCGATCCTGCTGGACGTCGACCACTCACCGCGTCATGTGCTGCACCCCGGCCACGCCGCGCTCTACCGCCGGGAGGGGCTGACCGCCCTCGCGGAACTCCTGTACCCCGGAGGCGTGTTCGCGCTGTGGTCGAACGACCCGCCGGACAGCGAGTTCGGCTCGGTGCTCGCGGAGGTTTTTGTGGAGACCGCCGCACACGTGGTTGATTTCGACAATCCGCTGCAAGGCGGGACCGCCGCCAACACCGTCTACGTGGCCCGCAGGCGTGCCGGGTGAGGTGACCCGTTCCAGCCCGCCCCGGGGACGAGACCGCCGCTTCCGGTCGAGAAGCGGCGGTCTCCGCTGGGAGGCCATCGGGTCGCTCCGGCGGACCTGGGGTCCGGGGACGGTTCCTAGCCGGTGTAGGCCTCCAGTTCCGACAACTGCGCGGCGGGCCATCCGGTGTTACCCGTGATGGTGACCCTCAGATAGCGGGTGGAGGAGCCGGGCAGGGTGACGGTCGCGGTGTTCCCGCTCGCCGGATCGAAGGCGTAGCCCGCCGAGGACTTGAGCGTGGTGTAGGTGTTGTTGTCGGTGCTGCCCAGGATGCTCAGGGTCTGGGTGCGGGTGCCCCAGGCGGACGCCGGGGGCAGTTTGAGGACGACGCGCTTCACCGCCTTCGAGGCACCGAGGTCGACCGTGACCGACTGCGGGAAGGAGTTGTTCGCGCTCTCCCAGTAGGTGTCGGCGTTGCCGTCCACGGCGTTGGCGGCACGGTAGACGTCGGTGTGGCTGGTCTCGGTGACAGGCCGGTTCTTGGCGAGGTTGACGGTGGGGTCCGTCGGGGGCTCGGTCGGTGGGTCGGTGGGCGGGTCCGTCGGCGGCGGTGTACCTCCGCCCGGTACTCCCCCGTTGGTCCACTTCGGATCGGGCCAGGTGCCGGTGCAGACGGGAGGGTCCGCGTACCAGCCGCTGTTGCCGGCCCCGCGGGTGATCTCGAACCCGGATCCGATGCAGTTGTGAATCGGGTTGGACTGGCCGATGTTGGTGGCCGTGACGTTGCTGAAGGACGCCGTGCCGGGAGCCTGGATCTGGAGGGCGTAGGTACCGGCACCGTCGATGCGTACGTGGTCGAAGTGGAGGCCACGTGTCGCCCCCTCGATCAGCATGATCGCGGCGTACGAACTGTCCAGGATCTCGCTGTCGGTGATGTTGATGGTCGCGTCGACCGGTTCGTTGAGCCCGCTGAACCAGACCGCACCGACGCCGAACTGCCAGTTGTAGTCGTTGTTCCCGGTCCGGATCAGGGTGTTGCGGGCCGCCGTGATGGTTCCGGACACCGCGGTGCCCTGGCCGGAGTTGACGCCGGGATAGCGGTTGGCGATGTGCAGGCCGCCACCGTTGGTGAGGGTGTCCGCCATGACGTTGTCGGAGATCGTGATGTCCTTGCCGCCGTACGTCACGACGTTGTTGGCGAGGATCGGCAGGACCACCGTGTTGTAGGTGAACTTGTTCTTGACGTTGGGCACGCTCTCCGCCCACATCGCCAGTCCGTCGTCACCCGAGTTGCGCACAAAGGTGTTGGTGACCGTGGAGTTGGTGACACCCATGTGGAAATTGACGCCGTCGGCGGTCTGATCGAGGATGCGGCTGTTCTTGATGGTGAGGTTGTCCATCGGCCCGTCCATCCAGGCCCCGCATTTCGTGTGCTGCATCCACACGTTGTCGACCGTCGAGTTCGACAACGCGCCGCCGATGGCGTTGACCTGGTCCTCGTCCACCCGCTCACGGATGTCGCCGATGATGGCGAAGTCCTTGAGGGTGACGTTCTTGCTGCCGCCCTGGTTGGCGTACTTGCCGTAGACGCCGACAGCCTTCGCCCGGTTCGACGGGTCGCGACCGGTCAGAACGCTGTACCAGGGGCCCGCGCCCGCCAGGGTCACCTGGTCCACGACGATGTGGTCGCGCACGTCGTACGTGCCCTGCGGGATGTAGACCGTCCTGCCCTGTGCCTTGCCCGCGTCGACCGCGGCCTGGATCTTGGCGGTCGAATCAGACGCGCCGGTGGGGTCGGCGCCGAAGTCACCGACGACGTCCAGAGCCCCGGTCGGCTTGCCGATCGGCGCACCCACCTGCTCGAAGTCGGCGAGGTCGATGGTGAACGTCGGTGAGTCGCTCGTGGACGACACCTGCAGACGCACCCTGCTGCCCGCCGGCAGCGTGGAGCCGAACATGGTCCTGGTCTCGTCGTAGAAGTGGTGCGGGTTGGTGTCGCCGGGATTGTTGTTGAAGGGGTAACCGCCGTAGTACCAACCGTACTTGGACGTCACCGGGACGGTCTTGAGCTGAGTGCCGTTGACCTTGAGGTCCATCGTGGCGCTGCGGCCGGTGCCGGCGGCGTTGTCCGGCAGCGAGTAGCGGAAGGACATGGCGTTCGCCGGAGACGTCAGCGTGAACTCGACGTACTCGCCGGTCGCGTCGAGTGTCACCGCCTGGCGGCCGGACGCTTCGGAGGGCAGTCGGCCGTACAGACGGTCCGGGCCGATCAGTGTGCCGTTCGTCGCCGCGTACTCGGCCTCCTGTTCCTTGAACGGCACGGTGGCACCGCGGCCGGAGATGCCGACGGGTGAGGGGGCGGGGACCCCGGCCGCGGAGGCGGTGGGAGCGGAGAGTGCCACGGCGGCGATCGCGCCGGCCGCGGCCAGGGCGAGCGACACCGAGGCGGATATGCCGCGTTGCAGCGTTCTGCGTCTGGAGGAAGGAGTCACAGTCATGCGTCCTTCGGGCTTCGTGGGGGTGCGCGGACGCGAGAAGGCTAGAAGCGCGGGTGCAGGAAGTCCATGAGTATGCGCAAAATTCGAATGGATCGTCGCAAATAATGGACGTATCTGAGGGCCGATCGCGCCCGGAGCACCGCCCGTACGGGCACGGGGCCACGACTCGTCCGGAGCTGAGGGGCGCCCCGGCCGAGCGGACCGTAGCGTGATAAAGCAGGTCGAACGGCAGGGGCCACGGACAGGGAGACGGTGAACATGCAGGGGATGGATTACGAGGCCCTGTTCGCCGCCACACCGAGCCCGTATCTGGTGCTGGGCCGGGACCTGGTGATCGTGGAGGTCAACCAGGCCTATCTGGAAGCGACGGGCCGAAGCAGACAGGACCTGCTCGGGCAGCACATCTTCGACGCCTTCCCGAACAACCCGGACAACTCCGAGGCCGACGGCGTGGAGAACCTGAGCGCCTCGCTGGGCCGGGTGCTGGCCTCGCACGAGCCGGACACGATGGCGCTCCAGCGGTACGACATCCCGGTCACGGGTCACCCCGGACGCTTCGAGGAGCGGTGGTGGTCCCCGATCAACACACCGATCATCGGGCAGGACGGCCGGGTGATCTGGATCATCCACCGGGTGGAGGACGTGACGGCGTTCGTCCAGGCGCACGCGACATGGAATGCGCCTGGGAAGCACTTGACGGAGCGTGACGCCCTGGAGGCCGAACTGTACGGCCGGGCGCGGGAACTCCAACGGCTGAACGAGGAACTGCGCAACGCCCACACCCGCGAGCGTCAGGTCGCTGTCACGCTTCAGGAGGCCATGCTCCAGTCACCGGACCTCGCCCGGCATCAGGACGTCGCGGTGCGCTATCTGCCTGCCGCCGGCTCGCTCAACGTGTGCGGTGACTGGTACGACGTGGTCGACCTGGCGGACGGCCGTTTCGCGGTGGCCGTCGGAGATGTCGTCGGCCACGGGCTGGAGGCGGCCGCCGTCATGGGGATGCTGCGAAGTGCCCTGAGCGCCGCGATCCGGGCGCTGGAGCGGCCCGCCCAGGCGCTCGAGGTGCTGGGCCTGTACGCGCGTTCGCTGGAGGGCGCTCTGAACACCACCGTCGTCAAGGCGATGGTGGACCCTCGCAGCCACTTGATCATCTACAGCAACGCGGGGCACCCACCCCCTGTCCTGGTGCATCCGGACGGAACGTTCATGCTGCTGGACGACGCGGTCGACCCGCCGCTGGGAGCCCGGCCCCAGCACGTTCCTCGCCCTCAGGCGGGTCAGCCCTACCATCCCGGGGACACCCTCGTTCTGTACACCGACGGACTCATCGAGCGCCGCGACGAGGACATCGACGCGGGGCTGGCCAGGCTGACCGAGGCCCTCGGGCGCCACAGGTTCCTGAGCCCGGAGCGTCTGGCGGACGCCCTGTTGGCCGACCTCGGTATGGTCCGCGGCGCCCATGACGACATCGCTCTTGTCGTCGTCCGGCTGTGAGGCCCCGGGTCTGTCGACGACAGACCCGGGAATCGAACCGGCACGCGTCGGTCCAGGCTCCTCGGGATTCAGGACTGAGGCCGTCGCCTGTGGTTGGCGGCGTGCTTACGGCGGGCCTTCTTCTTCCGGCGTCGCTTCGAGGACATGGAAAGCCTCCTGATGACACTCGGGGCATTTCGGCCAACCATCATTTCACAGGGGGCCCGACCGGGCGATTCGCGCCGCCGTCACCCGTCTTGGCGCCCCTCCGGATCAGTGGCTGACGATTCCCACGACGAGGTTGATGGCGGTGGCGAGAATGCTGGTGCCGAAGACGTACGACAGGAGACAGTGCCGCAGCACCAGGGCGCGGATCGTCGGACTCGAGACGCTGGTGTCGGAGACCTGGTAGGTCATTCCCAGGTTGTAACTGAAGTAGAGGAAGTCCCTGTACGCCGGTGGCTGCTCGGAGTTGAAGTCGATCCCGCCCGCGGACTCCGGGTAGTAGAGGTAGGCGTAGCGGGTGGCGTACATCAGGTGGAGTGCCGCCCAGGCCGTGAACACACCGGCAAGGGCCGTCGCGGCATGCGTGGGGTCGGAGTTGCCGACCAGAAGCACGACAATGCCGACCAGGCCGCACACGGCGGCCGCGATCACCACCAGTTCCTCGGCGAGGGGCCGCAGGTCCTCCCGTCGCGCATGGCGCCGAGTCGCCGTCGCGTTCATCGGCCACAGAACGATCCAGCCCGCCACGACGAAGAAGGCTTCGGTGGCCGCGATGCCGGCCAGAATGCCCAGTGTCGTGTCGACGGTGACGCCGACGGCGACGCCCGTCACCACCCCGACGACCACCGCGCAAGCGAGCCTTGGAATGGCGGAGATCGGCAACCAGCTGCTCATACGTCAGCACCCTAACGGCTTCGTACCTGGTCAGCGCCCCGGCGGCCTGCGTTTGGATCAGGTTGCGCCGGGGCCCGGTGCCCCGCACCGCGTCCCGCCGCACGGTCCGAACGACAGGTCCTCACCCGCATGGGCCAACGGACGCGCGTGTCACCGCCCCGGGCGGCAGGGTGTTTGTGCGGGGTCCGGAGTGCCTACGCGGGATGACGAGCGCCAACGGCGGGAGGTTCCATGCGGGAGAAGCCGCTGAGCAAGCTCGGCGACGAACTGTTGCGTCTGCGCCACGGCTTGTCACACACCTCGGAGCACCGGTCGCCACCCGCCGGCTTCGGCGTCGACCGATCGCTCGTCAGCGGCTTCGTGGCCGGTGAGCTCTCCCAGCAGGACGAGGCGGAACTCGCTCGGCAGACGGCGATGCTGCTGCCCTTCCACTGGTCGCAGCCCAACAGCTACGCCTCGATCATGTCCCAGATCACGGATCACCTAGGTGGTCAGCGGGGGCTGGTGAACTGGCTGGACCGCTTTCCCGGTCTGCCGCGGCTGGTCGCTCGTCTCTACGTCCTCATGGGGATCCTCGACCAGTACAGCGAGAACGCCGCCGTGGTCACCGCATTGCGCGAACTCCGCGAGCGGACGCCCTATCCGGCGGGACTCGAGGGCTACCTCGTACCGGAAACCGATGACGAGACACTCGCCGGCATCGCCTTCAGGATCGAGGAACTTCTCGGTGACGGGGAAAAGGACAGGGCCGTCGACCTCGCGCTGGCCACGACGGCCTGCCTACGGCAGATCGCGCCGCGCGCCGAAGAGATGGACCCCGAAGTCGGTGACCTGGGCGAGGTGATGGCCCACAGTCGGCAGGACATCCAGGACGCGGTCGCCGAGGTCCGGGCCTGAGACACCGCGTCATTCCGTGCTCACCCCTGCCGAGCCGAGCTCGTCGCCCGCCCGGCCGGCGACCGGAGCGGTGGTCCCGGCCCTGGTCGTCGCGGGCCAAGTGGCGTGCGCCATGGCGACTTTGACATTCGGACAGTTCCCTTTTCCACCGTGTGCCCCACCCCTCAGGAGCAGGAATGACCAGCGAACCCGCGCCGATCAGCGAAGCCGCCCGTCACGCCCTCGAACAAGAGCTTGCCGACATCCGCGCGGAACGCCGGACGGTCGCGGCGACCCTGCGGAACACCGACACGGTCGGTGACCACGCCGACCAGGCGGACGAGTTGCAGCGCGCCAATGACCTCGAACACCTCGACGCCCGCATCTCGGAGATCACCACACGACTCGGTCAGGCGGCAGACGCGGGCAGCCCCTCCACCGATGTGGTCGGTGTGGGCAGTACGGTCACGGTGCGGTTCGCGGACGGCACGGTGGAGACGTTCCAGATCGGCGATGTGGCCGAGGAGTTGGACCAGACGCTGGTCACGGCCGACAGTCCGCTCGGGCGCGCGCTCCTCGGCCGCCGTGCGGGAGACCCGGTGCACTACAACACGCCCGAGAGGAAGGTCACGGCGGTGGTGGTGTCCCTCGGGAAGGCTCCCGAGGGACAGGGGTGAGTGATCCGTGGCCGGGCTCGGGTTCAGCCCCGGTAGCGGGTCGGCGGGAAGGGGGCACGTGTCTTCCGGGTGCCCGTGCCCGTCGGGATCTCACCCGCGTCCACCTCACGGTCGATCTCGTCCCGCTCGGCCTGGTAGTCGGCCTCCGGACTCGGTGACTTACCGGTACGCAGATCCACGTCCCTGCGGTCGCGTTGCGTCCGCTGGGCGAGGTCTTCCTGATCGGGGCGCCGGGGCAGCCCCCTGCTGTGGCCGTCCTCCGGGTTGCCCTCGACCGCTCGGTTGGACTTGTGGTGGTGTGCCATGCGTCGGTCCTCCTCCAGTGCGCACCCGAGTCCGTGCGCCCGTATGCGCCGTGTGTGTCAGGGTGCCGGGATTCGGCGTCGCCGCTGTCCTCCGGGCGCCCGCCCGACTGTCCGAGGTCCAGGAGTGCCGGTGCGGGGCCCTCGGTGCACGTGCGATCAGGACTCTCCGTACCGCCGGTGACGATGACGCGGACGGCATGCCGAGGGGCCGGTCCAGGGATCCGCTGAATGGATCGGACGAGTCGGGAGCGGTCGACGACATCGGCATGGCAGGTCCTGGTGCTGCGACAGGTCCTTCTCACCCAAGCGCGATGCCCACCGCACCGCAACCGGAGAGCGGGCGCGAAACTCCGAGGGCGGGAGCGCGGAGAGCGGGGACGGGGCGGGCAGGGGGCGGCGATACGGGTGACTGCGACGAGTTGCCCGCTACCGGCACCCCGGAGAGGATCGATCCGCGGACCGGAAGCCGTGCGCGCTCGAGGCCAGCGGCGAATCCGGGGTCCGGGCCCCTCGAAGACCGGAGACATGGCGATGAGTGAACGAACGGACACCACCCGATCGAGTCCGGCACGGGCGGCCTGGGCGGCCGGCCACGACCCGGTGGCCGAACTGGAGCAGCTGTGGGGCGAGGTCAGCCGGCTCCTCGAACGTTCGTCGCCCTCGACCGGATCCTCGCGGCACTGGATGCCACTGACCGAGGAAGAGGACTCGGGCGACGCCTACCAGGTCCGCGCGGAACTTCCCGGCGTCCCCCGAGCGTGCGTGAGCGTGGAGATCGACGGGCGGGAACTGCACATTCAGGGAACGCTCGACGACACGACGCGCGGCCACGCGCTGCGTCGCCGGTCGGGTTCGTTTTCGTACGGGATCCGGATTCCGGGTGACGTCGACGTCGAAGGGGTCCGGGCCGACCTGTGTGACGGAGTCCTGACCGTACGGCTGCCGAAGACGGGGGTGTCCACGCGGCGGACGATCGCCCTCGGCTCGGACTGAGTCCGACGGACGGGTCACGGCCCCTGCGGCTCCGGCACTCGGGCGACCGAACGGGCCTCGACCCCCGCGAACCCGGATCGCACCGACGGGGCCGGGCCCCCGGCCCCCGACGGGACCTGATGAAAGCCGGGCCCCGGTGATGCCCGTCCCGGCCGTGGGTCAGGCGGCGGCGCTGCCCGCGACCGAGGCCGGGTCGAGCACGACCACGGCTTCGTCCGTGTAGACCAGGAAGGTCAGGGTCTGACGGAAGTACAGCTCGATGTCGGTGGCGTCGTGCGTCGTGTAACCGACGGCGAGATCCTCACCGAGCCGCAGTTCGTAGTCCCCGCCGCGGGTGGTCAGCAGGAAGCCCCCTTCGATGGCGGGCGCCCAGATCAGCTCACCGTCGAGCATGCGCCCGAGATGGCTGGCGACGGGATAGCCGTGGTCGGAGGTCTCGCTGACCGCCGTGTACGCCTCGGCGCCCAGGAGCAGGGAGTACGGGCCCTGTACACCGGCCAGGCGCAGTGCCGTGAGGGCGCTGCTGACCGCGTCCGGGAAGTCGCGTGGCTCCGCGGGGAGCCGCAGTACGGGGTTGGAGGTGCGCCCGCGCAGCCCGTCGATGCGAGCGGCCCCGTAACCGTTGAAGACGGCCGCGTCCTCGGCGAACGCCATGGTGCGCGCGCCGTCCTTGACCGGCTGCCAGTCGGAGTCCTTGGACCCGCGGTCGATGTCGTCGACGGCCGCGCGGCTCACCGTGAACGGCACACGCAGTTCGACCAGGGGCTGCGCCTCACGCAACCGTGCGTTGACACCAGCCGCCGGTGCCTCGATGCCGGACAGATGACCCGTGCCCACCGCCGCGAGCTCGGCGCCTTCGGGGCCGGAGACGTCCACGACCCGCCGGCCGGCGAGGTTGCGGCGGAACGTACGGCGTGCCTCGTCCTCGATCTCGGCCCATGCGCCGGGGGTGATGGGGGCGAGCTCGCGGTGCAGATTGGTGACGTTGTCGGGCGTGGTCATGTTCGGACTCCTTTGAGGCTGCCGATCCCCAGCGACCCGTCCGACGGCGCCGTGCCGCCGGGAGCGTCGGGAAGGTCGTCGAGAAACGTGGCGGTCGGCACGTGGAACAGGCACCCGGTGATCGCGGTCGAGAAGTCGAGGATGCGGTCGTGAATGTCCGGGCCGTCTCCGAGGAACATGTTCCTCAGCATCTGTTCGGTCACGTCAGGTGTACGTGCGTAGCCGATGAAGTACGTGCCGAACTCGGCCTCTCCGAAGGTGCCGAACGGCATGTTCTCCCGCACGATCTTGAGCTCGTTGCCGTCCTCGTCGGTGATGGTGTTGAGTGCCACGTGGGAGTCGGCGGGCTTGGCGTCGTCGGAGAGTTCCACGTTGGCCAGCTTCGTCCGCCCGATGACCAGCTCCTGTTCCTGCGACGGCAGGGCGTTCCACGCCGTGAGGTCGTGCAGGTACTTCTGCACGATCACGTAGCTGCCCCCTGTGAAGTCGGGGTCCTCGTCGCCGACGAACACCGCGTCGACCGCGAGCTGCCCTTCGGGGTTCTCACTGCCGTCGACGAAACCGAGCAGGTCCCGCTCGTCGAAGTACTTGAAGGCGTGGACCTCGTCGACCACCATGACCGCTCCGCGCAGTCGTTCGGTGATCAGGCGGGCCAGTTCGAAGCACAGGTCCATACGTCGGGCTCGCAGATGGAAGAGCAGGTCTCCCGCGGTGGACGGGGCTCGATGGCGCTTACCCACCAGCTCCACGAACGGGTGGAGTCCCTGCGGACGCGGGCCGCTGAAGAGCCGGTCCCAGGCCGCCGATCCGATACCGACGACGCAGCTGAGCTCGTCGTGGGGTGCGCGGAAGGCGACCGAGCGGCGCAGCCCCGAGATGTCCTCCAGCAGGTCCCGGACGGTGTCCTCGTGACCCGGCGCGATCATGACCACAAGGAACACCGCGGATCTGGCCGGCGGGACGATCACGGCTTGGGACTCGACCACGAGCGGCCTCCTCGAGCGATGCGGAAAGGTCTGTCACGTGCGGAACGATCGACCCCTCTTCCCATCCTGCTGCGTCCGGGTCGAAAGAGCGCGAGGACCGTCTCCGTGCCGGCATCCCCGTTCGCCCGGGGATGCCGGCGCCAGGATGCCCGAGCGGGTATACACGCCACATGCCGCTTTCGCGCCGATTCGCCCCTCGCGTACCCTGGCGCGGCTGGCGGCATGCGGCCGTGGGCGCCCGGCGCGCGCTCTCCCCGCGCGGTGCGCTGACCCTGCACGACGTGGACGGGGCACTCCTCTTCGCCGTGCGGGCCGCCTTGGCCATGGGCCTGGTCGGCGTGCCGATCGTGCGGGCGGGGCGGCCCGACCTCGCGGTCTACGCCATGCTGGGCTCCTTCACCACCACGTTCGGCCGCAATCTGCCCTACGACCGCCGTGCCCCCGTACTCGCCCTGGTCGCCGTGGCCATGACGGCCTGCGTGGGCTGCGGTTCGGCCCTCGCGGCGTGGGCGGGTCCGGGCGGGACGGGAGGAGCCGGCGCCGCGGTGGTCGTCGCGGCGACGGCGGTCGTCGCGGGACTGGCGAAGTTCGGCTGCGACGCCACGCGGCTGGGTGGTCTGGGTGCGGTGCTGTTGCTGTTCGCGTTCGCGGTGGCGGCCAACGGCGCCCCCACGGGCGCCGAGGTACTCCCGCGCACCGCTCTCGCGGCGGCGGGGGCGGCGTTCGCCTGGCTGCTGGCCGTATCCGGCCGACTCGTGCATCCGGACCGGCCGCAGCGCCTGGCGGTGGCCACGGCCCTGCGCAAACTCGCCGAACTCATGGAGGCCTCCGCTGCCGGAGACGTGCCGGGTCAGACCCGGCACGCGGCGACGGTGGCCGTCCTCCACGCGTACCACTGCCTCGGGCTGCCGCCCCCGACGCCCGCGCGACGAATTCCGGCCGGCCGGGACGCGGTCTTCGTACGGCTCGCCGACCTCTCCTGGACCCTGCTGATCGGCTCGGCGCCACGTCCACCCGCGGACCCGGCCGCCACGGCTCGGTATCTGCGCCTGCAGGCTCGCCTGCTCACCGACCGGCGCCGCCGCGTCCCCCCGGCGCTTCGTGAACTGCTCCACGAGGACGAGTCACCGACCCGGTCCGCGGATGTGCGGAACGACGTCGCTCCCTGTTCGAAGGGAACGTCCGCGTCGCCGGGCGATCCCGCCGTCCTGCGCGCGACGGAACTGCTGATCGGGCGCCCCGGCGGCCCCGACCGCCTGACCGCACTGGCCGTGCCCGCCCTGCGCATGGCGCTGGGAACCGGTGTGGCGGGCGGGGTCGCCGCCGTCCTGAACCTGGAGCACGGCTACTGGGCGGCGATCTCCGCGGCCGCCGTCCTGCACTCGGTCAACCTGCGCACCACGGCCCAGCGCGCCGTCCAGCGGACCGTGGGCACGGCCTTGGGACTGCTCCTCGCCCTGGGAGTGCTGGCCGCCCACCCGGCGCCGGTGGAGCTCGCGATGGTGATCGTGCTCCTGGAGTTCCTGCTGGAGTACGTCGCGGCACGCAACTACGGCCTGGCCGTCGTCTTCCTCACCCCGATCGCGCTGCTGCTGAGCGATCTGGCCGCCCCCTCCCCGTCCGGCGAGCTGGTCCTCGACCGGGTACTGGGCAGCGCCGTGGGCATCGCCGTGGGGCTGGGCTGCGCGCTGCTGATCGTCCACGACCGGGCCGCGGTACGCGTGGAACGCGCGCTGGCCGCGTGCAGGAAGGCCGCCGAGCAGGCCGAGCGGGCGCTGAGCAACCCCTCCGGGCCGGCGCTCTCCGTCGTCCAGGTGAGTCTGGCCCTGTCCGTCGTGGAACTTCACGAAGCCGACAACACCGCGGCCGGCGAACTGTGGCCCGCCGAGGTCGACCCCACCGAACTCGCCGCCGCCGAACAGCGGGCCTATCTCCTGCTCCACCGGCTGCACGGCCTCCACTCCTGAAGGGCGCCGGAGCGGTCACGCCGAGGGACTTGCCGCCCGTCGCCTTCTGGACCGGAGGGTGCCGCGGCTCACACCGCCCCACGTATGGACGGGCCGGAATTTACTTGTTGCGTCAATCATCTTATGCTTGACTCGTCAAACAAATCCGGCGCAATCGCGCGTTCACGATGAGGAATCGACGTCATGACGAAAATCGGGATCATCATCGGCAGTACCCGCCCCGGCCGCAACGGTGAGGCCGTGGCGAAGTGGGTTCACGAGATCGCGTCGCAGCGCACCGACGTCGAATTCGAACTGGTCGATCTGCTCGACTACAAGCTGCCGCACCTGGACGAGGCGATGCCGCCGTCGCTCGGCCAGTACAGCCAGCCGCACACCCGTGAGTGGGCCGCCAAGATCGCCTCGTTCGACGGATTCGTCATGGTGACGCCGGAGTACAACCACTCCACGTCCGGTGTGCTCAAGAACGCCATCGACTACCTGTACGCCGAGTGGAACAACAAGGCGATCGGCTTCGTCAGCTACGGCTCCGTGGGCGGCACCCGCGCGGTCGAGCACCTGCGCCTCGTGGCCGGTGAACTGCAGATGGCCGACGTCCGCTCGCAGGTGGCGCTGTCCCTGTTCACGGACTTCGAGAACTTCAGCGTCTTCCGGCCCAGCGACATTCACCTCGACGGGCTCAACACGATGCTGGACCAGGTCGTGAGCTGGTCGAACGCTCTCGCGTCCCTGCGCTAACCACTCGGCGAGCGGCGGATACGCACGGTGGACGGCCGCGACGGTGGCCGTCCACCGTTTCGACAGAGACATCAGAGGCAGCGACGGCACAGCGGTGCGGCGAGCGGTGCGGCATCAACAGGCAGGTCCGTGCTCGGCGCCAACCATTGCCTCTGACCAATTTCGTGATGCACGTAAGTATTTTCAAGGCGGAAGCGGGACCGAAATGCAGTTCGGGATCTTCGGAGTGGGGGACGTCACCGTCGACCCCACGACCGGCAGACAGGACACCGAGTACGAGCGGATCAAGGCGGTCCTTGAGTACGCCGAATTGGCCGAGCAGGTGGGACTGGACGTCTTCGCGATAGGCGAGCACCACAACCCGCCCTTCATGCCGTCGTCTCCGACGACTCTGCTCGGACACGTCGCCGCCCGGACGAACAGAATCGTGCTGTCCACCTCGACGACCCTCATCACCACCAACGACCCGGTGAAGATCGCCGAGGACTACGCGATGCTCCAGCACGTCGCGGACGGCCGGGTCGACCTGATGATGGGCCGCGGGAACACCGGACCGGTCTACCCCTGGTTCGGCAAGGACATCCGCGACGGAATCGCCCTGGCCGTCGAGAACTACGCGCTGCTGCGCAGGTTGTGGCGCGAGGACACCGTCGACTGGGAGGGCCGGTTCCGTACGCCGCTGCAGTCCTTCACCTCCACTCCGCGGCCGCTGGACGGCATACCGCCCTTCGTGTGGCACGGCTCCATCCGCAGCCCGGAGATCGCCGAGCAGGCCGCGTACTACGGTGACGGCTTCTTCCAGAACAACGTGCTGTGGCCGAAGGAGCACGTACAGCGGATGGTCGGGCTCTACCGCAGACGGTACGAGCACCACGGACACGGGCCGGCGGACCAGGCGATCGTCGGGCTGGGCGCGCAACTGTTCATGCGGACGAACTCACAGGACGCGATCCGCGAGTTCCGGCCGTACTTCGACAACTCGCCCGCATGGGGAAACGGACCCTCGCTGGAGGAGACCGCGGCCAGGACCGCCCTGTTGGTGGGCAGTCCGCAGCAGATCATCGAGCGCACCCTGGAGTTCCGTGAGCACGCCGACGGCGACTACCAACGTCAGTTGTTCGCCGTCGACGCCCTGGGGCTCCCCCGCGAAACCGTGCTCCAGCAGATCGAGATGCTGGGCGAGGTCGTACAGGTCCTGCGGAAGGAGTTCGAGGTGGGGCGTCCCGCGCGGGTACCGAAGGCCCCGACTCACGCCTCGCTGAAGGCGGCCCGCGAGGCCCGGCCGTGAAGCGGCGTCTCATCGCCGTCGTCTCGGCGGGAATGAGACAGCCGTCCTCCACCCTCCTGCTGGCCGAACGCCTGGCCGCCGCGACCCGTCGTGCGCTCGAGGACCTCGGTGCCGAGGTGGATGTGGAGAGCATCGAACTACGCGGCTACGGGCACCACCTGCTGAACAACATGATCACCGGATACCCCTCCGAGGAACTGCGTCCGGTGCTGGACACCGTGGCACGGGCGGACGGGCTGATCGCCGTGACCCCGACCTTCAGCGCCTCGTACAGCGGCCTGTTCAAGATGTTCGTCGATGTCCTGGACGAGGGTGTGCTGGAGGACAAGCCCGTCCTGATGGCGGCCACCGGCGGCACGGCACGGCATTCGCTGGTGCTCGACCACGAGATGAGGCCGCTCTTCTCCTATCTGCGCGCGGCGGTGGTGACCACCGGAGTCTTCGCCGCGCCGGAGGACTGGAGCAGCGGCCACGCATCGGCGGTGTCGCTCGCGGACCGGACGGAACGGGCCGCCGGTGAGCTGGCCCGTGAGGTGAACCGCCGGGACACCCCCGTCATCGAGGATCCCTACCTGTCGCCGACCCCGTTCGAGGACCTGCTGGCCGACGGCTGACCGCGCGCGGACGGGCGGCCCCGACGGATACGGGCCCGCGCGCGGCACACCGGGTCGGGCGGCGGATCCTCAGAGATCCGACGTGATGCGGTCGAGCACCCGAGTGGCCGCGACCACGTCGCACCCCTCCAGCCGGGAGAAGACGTGCCGCCGCACACTGGCGAGGTTCGTGGGCCACGTCTGCTTCAACCGCGTCCATCCGGAACTGGTGAGGACGGCGAGCCATGCCCGGCCGTCCTCGGGGGACTTCACCCGAAGGACGAGCGACTGGGCTTCCAGGCGGTTCACGATTCTGGTCATGCCGCTCAGGGAGAGTCCGCACTCGTTGGCCAGCTCACTCATCCGCAACTGACTGTTCGGTGCTTCGGAGAGGTGCACCATCACCATGTACTCGGACGTGGTGATCTGCTGTTCCGAGAGCATGTCCGCGTCGACGACTCGCGGCAGGAAGGCCATCACCCGCCCCAGCGCCCGGATGAAGGCCTCTTCATCGGGGTTGAGGGGCTCGGGCGTCGTCGCGTCAGTCATGGACACAGTGTAATTGCCCTGAATCGGACGTACGCAGGAGCGCATCATGAAGCCCCGGCCACCGGCCCGCGGCAGTCACGCGCCGGGGCATTGCGGCGTCCGGGTTCACGGGCATTGGAGTGGCCGCCGCGCGAGCCGGTGGCGTGGCTTCCGGCTGCCCCGGCACCGCTCTTCCTAGGCTCGGCGGTTGACGGACGGAGCGGCGGCGGACGGCTGTACCCCCGTGCGGGTCCGGCCGTCGTACCAGCGGCGCCGGTCCACGACCTGGCTCGGCACCGACCGTCTCCGCAGGCCGGTACGGCAACGGGCCGACCGTCCAGAACAGGTGGGTGAGTCGTGGAACGCACCACGGCAGGATCACGAACGCGCGAGCCCTCGGCCTCCACCGACCGCGCGAAACGGAGGTGGACGCGGCAACTGGTCGCCGTGACGGGCCTTCTGATGCTCTGTACGCTGCCGACCGGACCGGCGGACGCCGCGTCGGCCGGTGACGTGCGCTCGCAGGCCCGTCCGCCGCTGTACGTGTCCGACTACGGCAACAACCGGGTGGTGAGACTGCCCTCGGGCGGGAGCGGCCAGACGACCGTCCCGCTCGACGGCCTGGTGCGTCCGACCGGGCTGACCTGGGACGGCACCGGCAACCTCTATGTCTCCGACACGGGAAACAACCGAGTGGTGAAGCTGCCTGCGAAGGGCGGTGAACAGTCCACCGTGCCCACCACCGGCCTGTCGCGCCCGCTGGGACTCGCCGCCGACGCGGTCGGCGACCTCTACATCGCGGACAGCTTCAACGACCGGGTGGTGAAGGTACCCGCTGACGGCAGCGGCCAGACGACCGTCCCCACCACGGGACTGCTGCACCCCTGGGGACTGGCGCTGGCCCCCGGCGGAGACCTGTACATCTCCGACTTCGTCAACGACCGGGTGGTGAAGGTACCCGCTGACGGCAGCGGTCAGTCGACCGTCCCCACCGTCGGCCTGTCCCAACCGACCGGGCTGGCGCTGAACGCCGCGGGGGACCTCTACATCTCCGACAGCGGCAACAACCGCGTGGTGAGGGTGTCCGCGGCCAGTGGCAGGCAGAGCACGGTTCCCGTCACCGGTCTGAGCGATCCGCTGGGGCTCGCGCTCGACTGCCACGGTGGTCTCTATGTGGCGGACGGTTTCAACAACCGGGTGGTCCGGGTCCGGGAGACGGGCGGCGGACAGGTCACACTGCCGTCCACGGGCCTCAACACACCGACCGGCCTCGCGTTCCCGCCGAACCAGCGGCCCGGCCGGTACTGAGACGTCGTTTCTTTTGGTGCGAGTGAGGGCTGACTGTCGATGAGGGGTGGGCGTGGCCTTGGCTGGGGTCACTGGGGGTATGAGAAGGCTGTTCCAGCCAGAGTCTTTGCGGAGAGGCGTACCGCGACCTCCCAGGCCCGAACCTCTTCGGGGGACATGAAGTCGGGGTGGTACTCCAGGCCCACGGCCGCCACGAACTCATCGGTGGGGGCCTGGGCCGCCGGAAGACTCGATGCCGCGGCGGGCGATGCGCGGCACGATCTGCCGGCGGCGCAGCCATCTGAGCCGGTGGTCGAAGTCGTAGCCCTTGTCCGCGTGCAGCTTGGCCGGGCGATGGCGCCGGGGTCCATAGCGGGAGCAGATCGGCCGGATACCGCGCATCAGCGGGATCAGCGCCTGGCTGTCGTGAAGGTTGGCGCCGGAAATGCCCACCGAGATCGGCAGCCCGTTGCGGTCACAGATAACGTGGATCTTCGACCCGAGCTTGCCGCGATCAGTCGGATTCGGTCCGGTCAGGGACCCCCTTTGACCGCGCGGACGCTGACCGAATCGATCGCGCAACGCGACCAGTCCAGTTCGCCGTTCGCGCCGAGCCGGTCGAGGACCACTCGATGCAGCTTGGCCCACACCCGAGCCGTGGACCAGTCGGTGAAACGTCGATGATCCGTGGCCAGGACGCGTCGAAGGGCCGGCGGTAGCTGCCGCCAGGTGCAGCCCGAGGTGGCGACGAAGATGATCGCGGCAAGTACCGCGCGGTCATCGCACCGCCGCCGGCCTCCGCCCTGGGCACGGATCGGCGGCTCCGGTGCCCCGTCCTGGAAGATCTCCCACAGCCCGTCCGGCACCAGCCGCTCAACCATGTCCATGCCCAAAGCAACGAGCGACAGCCAATCAAGACATTGTCTTATCCGCCCTGTTCGTCGACGCTGAGGCACTTCAGGGCGTCCGGGACGATCTTCAGCGACAGGTCACGGTCGAAATCGATGTAGCTGGTCAGGGATACCCACAAATGCGTATGGCTCCGGTGTGCGGCAGCGAGGGGAGCCGCGGTGCCAGATCCGCTAGCGCGAGCAAGGCAGCGCCTGCGCCAACAATGAACGCGGTTCGCTATCCGGCGAGGTGTCCGACCAGTGCGTCGAGCGGCAGGCTGACCACGGTGCCGGCGGAGATGCCGGCAGTAATGAGCGGTGGCCAGAAAGGGTACCCGCCTGCAGGTCCCAGGACTCGCCTGCCGCGTGACCTCGTCGGCCTGGGCAGATGCTGCCCGAACGGCGCAGAAAGTCACCATCGCGGTCGCGATACGCGTCACTCGGTCGGCGATGTCGGTCACGTTCGCTCTGGTTCGCCGCTCGGGCGGACGCCGGGTGGATGGTGCCCCTGGCGGGAGGCGCAAGCGCCGTGCCTCACCGCCATCTAGGGAAGCAGCTCGACCCAACCTCCTGGCCTAACAGGAGAGCCGCCCGAAACCGTGGCCCTTGCTCCTACAGGGCTGGGAGCGGCCCACCGGCCACGCGCATCCCGACTCCTACCCAGGTGTCCACTCGAATTCTCAATGTACCCAAAAATGTCGCATCGAACAGTGGCGCCGACCCGGGATCCCCCGGCCCCAGCTCTCGCCCCGTTCTCAGGTCACGCCGCGGTAACCCCTGCCGTTCCCATCCATGGCTGCGGCACAGCCGCAGCGCAGCAACGCGGTACGGGCCACCTACGGCCCCCGATCCTTCCAGGAGAGCAAAAGCATGAGCGACTACTCCAGCACGGCAACGGTCGTCGGTCGGCCGGAACCGCTACGAGCAGCAGCTCACGCCACACCCTCTCCGCAGAGCAACTGGCCAGCCGTCGCCTCGGTCGCCTTGAGGTCCTTCGTCCTGGTGCTCTCGGAGTCCCTGCCGATCGGGTTCCTGCCGGTCATCGGATCCAGCCTCCACATCTCCGTCGGCTCCGTGGGCCTGGTCGTGGTAGTACCCGGCCTGACGGCGGCCGTCACCGCGCCTGTGCTCACCATCGCCTCAGGAAAGCTCGACCGGCGCAAGGTTCTGATCGCGCTCGCGGCGTCCATCACCGTCTTGAACAACCTGGCAGCACTGGCCCCAGCATGCCGGTGATGGCAGCGGCCAGAACCTTGCTCGGCATCGGCGTCGGCAGATTCTGGGCTGGGTTCCGGCGTCGCCGCCCGGCTGGTGCCCGCCGAAGCAGTTCACCGCGCCACCTCATGCGTGACGGAGGACCACTCAGATTTGGTTCAGGCCACCGTCGGCGTAGAGCTCGGTCCCGGTGACGAAGCTGCTCTGGTCGGACGCGAGGAAGAGGGCTGCCGCAGCCGCCTCGGCGGGCTCGCCCATCCGGCCGAGGGGCACCTGCCGTGCGAAGTGGGCACGCAGCGACTTGGCCTCTTCCTCGCTGGGCGCCAGGCCGGTGATTCCCGGGGTCTTGATCGGTCCGGGCACGAGAGTGTTGACGCGGATGCCACGGCCGCGCAGCTCGTTGGCCCAGGTGCGGGAGAAGGAGCGGACGGCGGCCTTCGAGGCGGCGTAGACGCCGAACGCCTCTCCACCGGTGGTGGCGGCGGTGGAACCGGTCAGGATTACCGACGCGCCGTCGTTGAGGAGCGGTAGTGCCTTCTGCACGGTGAAGAGCGTCCCCCGGACGTTGGTGTTGAACGTGTCGTCGAAGTGCTGCTCGGTCACGTCCTCCAGGGTTGCGAACTCCCCGCCCCCCGCGTTCGCGAAAAGCACATCGATGCGGCGGCCCTGCTCGGCGACGATCGCGAAGAGCCGGTCGAGGTCGGCCGGATTCGCTATGTCTCCGCGGACGGCAGTGACGTTGTGGCCGATCTCGGCCGCGGCCGCGTCCAGCGCATCCTGACGCCGCCCGGTGATGATCACGTGGGCGCCCTCAGCAGCGAACCGCTGCGCGGTGGCCAGTCCGATGCCGCTGTTCGCCCCGGTGACCACGGCCACTTTGCCTGCGAGTACCTCTGTCATGGCGTGCCACTCCTCGATGTTTTTGACTCGTTCGTCCATAAAGTTAAACGTTGTGGACGAACGAGTCAAATAAGCGTAGGCTCACCCCCATGGCACGACCTCGGAAGTTCGACGAGCAGCAGGTACTGGACACCGCCCGGGAGCAGTTCTGGGCGGGTGGATACGCGGCCACGCGCATGGACGACATCGCCGCGGCGACGGGCCTCGGCAAAGGCAGCCTGTACGGCGCGTTCGGCGGCAAGCAGGACCTCTTCCACCGCGTATTCGACGACTACTGCAGCTCAGTCGTCGACGCCACAGCCCAGCAGCTGCGCGGCGACGACCAGAACGCGTACACGCGACTGTCCGCCCACATCCACGCCGTGGCCGCGGCCACGGCCGCAGATACCGCCCAGCGCGGATGCCTGTTGGCCAAGGGCACCGCCGAACTGGCCGAACACGACAAGACCGTGGCCCAGCGCGCACACACGGCTATCGAGGCACTGAGCACGCTGTTGGAGGACGACATCGCCGCCTGCCAGCGCAACGGCGACCTCGACGCGAACGCGGACCCCGGAAAGCTGGCCGCACTGGTACTCGCCGTACTGCGCGGCATCGAAGCACTGGGCAAGGCCGGAGCCAACGAGGAGACGCTGACGGACATCGCCCACACCGCCATCGCCGTACTGCCCCGCGCCGCGAACTGACGGCCCCGCCGGACCACTGCGTCCATGGCCGTAGGAAGCGGTCGCGACAGTTCACCGGCGGTACAGGCTGGCGTGGCCGATGCCGATCGGGCCTATGGCGTCGGCGTCTCGCCTGCACCGCAGCATCGCGGCGTGTCGTGTCGGGAAGCGACCTGCGGACCTCTTCCGCCAAGCAGGTGGTGCGGCGGCCTCCACGTGGTCGCCACGGCCAACGGGGCCCAGGCACGGCGAAGCAGCCCGGATGCCGTGACAACAGGGATCGACGGCGGCAATTGAGCGTCGCGCCGACGCAGTGTTTCTCAGGTAAATTGAGTGGGTCGACGCGCGTCGTCCGGTCGTAGTTGCCAAGAGACTCGGCCGTACGAAGTGAGACCACGTTGCGCGAGTTCGAGCGGATGTCCCGGTGACCGAGGGAGGTAACCGCCGTGCCTTTCATCACGACCGCAGACGAACCGCCGACCGTTTCAACGCCGACCTGTTGGAGTTCGCCCGCGGCTGAACGGCGCGACGGTGTGCCGTTCAGCCGTGTCGTCCGGCCCGGGTGAAGACACGCGCGAAGACCCCAGCGGGATTCTGCGCCCCTCCATATCGCTGAGGTTCTCATCAGCCGGCGGACGAGAGTAGGACTCGAAGATCCCGAGGAGGGTGAATGTCTGCTCATGGCTACGAGCCGGGGCGGGTCGGCCTGCTCCTCATCGACACCGTGAACGATGTCTTCTCTGAGGGCGGGAAAGGCTGCCCCACCTCAACGACGAGTTCGAGCGGATCGGAACGTGCGAGAACTTCAAGGCTTTCCCGTCGTCTTCGCACCCATGTCTTACACCGAAGCGGACTACACCTCGTGGAAGCACATCTCCGGTGTCCACCACGAGATGTTTGACAACCGCCTCTTTGCAGAGGGGAGTTGAGGCGCCGAATTCCACCCCGGACTGTCGCCCCAAGACGGCGAAATTGTGATCACCCCGCACAATGAACATTGACGTCCTGGCCAACACTGACCTAGAGGTCCAGCTCCGCCAACACAACACGGAGTACATCGCCATCGCCGGCATGATGGGGACGATGTATGTGGGGTCGACCGCTCTCAGCTGCATGGAACACGGCTTCCACGTGACCACGTTCACCGATGAGACCGCGGCCGTCGGCGGCCGGGACGCCTACGACGCGATGATTTTGCGGTATCCGTTCATCTCACATGCGACGCTCGAGGTCGACGAGTTCCTCACCGCCACGCGCGCACCGGCGCCCTGAGGTTCCATACCTGGAGCACGAAATGAGGACGATCGAATCGCGCGCTTGACCGGCGGACCTCGCTCGTCCGCCAAGACCGCAGAGGCGGCCCTGCACCTGAATTTCCTGTCGATCGATGCGGAGGACGCACATGGGCTCCGACAAAGGCGTGCTGATCGTGGGGGCAGGCCCCGCGGGACTGATGCTCGCGGGCGATCTGGCCGAGGCAGGGATCGCCTGCACCGTGGTGGAGCGACGCGAAGGGGAGTCGAAGCTCACGCGGGCCTTCGCCGTGCACGCCCGGACGTTGGAGCAACTTGACGCCCGCGGGCTCGCCGACGACCTGCTCAAGACCGGGCTGCGCAATCCGGTTTTGCAGTTTCTGCAGATCGACCTGTCGCATCTGCCGACCCGCTACCCGCACGTCCTGGTGACACCGCAGTACAACACCGAGAGGCTGCTCCGCTCCCGCGCCCTCACCCACGGAGTGGACATCAAGAGCGGCTGCGAGGCGACCGGCGTCCGGCAGGACTCCACAGGCGTCGACGTCGAGGTACGCGCCGCGGACGGCACGGTGGAAACCCTGCGCGCCGCTTACGTGGTGGGCGCTGACGGCCGCAACAGCAAGGTGCGTGAGTCCCTCGGGCTGCCCTTTCCCGGCCGGTCCGCGGTTCGTTCGATGATGCTTGCCGACGTACGCCTGGCCGAGCCGCCGAGCAAACCTCCCACCGTCGGGGCGGTGGGGGACGCCTTCGCCATCGTGGTGCCCTTCGGCGACGGCTGGTTCCGTGTCATGGCCTGGAACCGTCGCCACGACATGCCTGACACCACGGCCGTCGATCTCGACGAGATCCGCGCAGTCGCCCAGCGGGCACTCGGGAACGACTTCGGCATGCGGGACGCACGCTGGCTCTCCCGGTTCCACAGCGATGAACGCCAGTGTCCCCGTTACCGCATCGGCCGGGTGCTTCTCGTCGGTGACGCCGCGCACGTGCACTCCCCTGCCGGTGGGATGGGCCTCAACACCAGCATCCAGGATTCGGTCAACCTCGGCTGGAAACTGGCGGCTGTCCTGAGCGGCCGGGCTCCGGACGCTCTGCTCGACACGTACGAGGCCGAGCGGCATCCGGTGGGCCGTCGGGTACTTCGGATGAGCGGCGCACTTCTGCGTGGGGTACTGACGACGCCAAAGGCGATGTGCGGATTCCGCGACCTCTTCGCCCGCACGGTGCTGCGCATCCCGCCCATGGCTCAGCGGGCCGCCCGGGCGATTTCCGGACTCGACATCGCCTACGCCGCTCCCAATGGCGCGCCCCGGCTTGTCGGCAAGCGCGTTCCCGACCTGCCGCTGACCGACGGAAAGCGGCTGTATGAGGCTCTGCGCACCCGGCGCTTCGTCCTCGTCACCGCCGCGGATGCGCCGCTCCCCGTCGCGGTGGCTGAAAGCTGGGCCGACGAGGTCGAGTTCGTGTCCGCACCAGGCCTGACAAGAAAGGCCGTACTGGTCAGGCCGGACGCGTACATCGCATGGACCACCTCCGAGGAGCACCCGGAACGCCGGGCCGAGGACGTCCGACGGGCCCTGACGGACTGGTGTGGTGCAGGCTCTCCGGTTCATGAGGGCACCCCTACCTTCAGATAGGCGCCCCTGACACGGCGCGACGCGGCCGCCAGCCCCCGGACCAACAGTCCCGTGCTCACGGCTGCGACGGAACACTCTCTCGCCGCCAGACCACGCCACGCCCCACCCGGCCCGGTCGTGGTCACAGATGTGCGCTGGTCTGGACACCACGCCACCGCCTGGACGATCGCTCGTGCCCGGCTCAGGCTGAGGCATCTGGTGCGAGCCCCCGGAGGGGCCGTCTCTGAAGATGTACTCGCGCGCTCCGACGACGGCAGCACCAGTGTCCAACGGCGGCAGTTATAGATGTCACGTCCTGAGTGGCCGGTCAACAGGTCGGCAAGCAGACGCAACCTGAAACCTCTTCATGCCAATCAGGGGTGTGTCATCCGCCCGCTCTGACAAGTCGAACAAGCCATTGCCGCTGGGCAGGCCTCTACGGTGAATGACACGCTGTTCGAAATCCCGTATCGCGATAGAGCCGGAGCCCACTTATGACTTCTGTCCATTCCTTCTGGCTCGCAGGACGCCCGGCCGAAGGCGACAGCACCCTCGAAGTGACTTCGCCGTGGGACAGCCGCTATCGGAACGGTTTCTGTGCCGACCGACGCACAGGTTGAAGAGGCCGTCGCCGCCTGTGCGGTGCGGGAGGAGTTTGCCGCCACGCCGGCGCACCTGCGGGCCGCCGCCCTGGACCATGCAGCCAAGCGCCTGGCCGAGCGGACCGAGGACATAGCGCAGCTGATCTCTGCCGAGAACGGCAAGCCGATCAAGTGGGCCCGCGGCGAGGTCGGCCGGGCCGTCTCCGTCTTCCGCTTCGCCGCGGAGGAGGCCCGCCGCTTCAACAGCGGCGATGCCCAGCGCCTGGACACTGACGCAGGCGGCCGGGGGCGTCTCGCCCTGACCCGCCGCTTTCCCAAGGGCGTGGTCCTCGGCATCACCCCGTTCAACTTCCCGCTGAACCAGGGCGCGCACAAGATAGCGCCTGCCATCGCCGCAGGTGTGCCGATCATCCTCAAGCCCGCTCCGAACACTCCTCTTTCCGGGCTGCTCCTCGGCGAAGTCCTGGCCGAGAGCGACCTGCCGGCCGGCTCATGGTCGATCCTGCCGGTCGACAACGACCGTATGCCCGCACTGGTCCAGGACGAGCACCTGCCCGTGATCTCCTTCACCGGCTCGGAGAAGGTCGGTTACGCCATCATGGACTCGGTGCCCCGCAAGCACTGCACCCTGGAACTGGGCGGCAACGGCGCCGCGGTCGTGCTCGCCGACTGGGCGAGCGACGCGGACCTCGACTGGACCGCGACGCGGATCGCCACCTTCTCGAACTACCAGGGCGGCCAGTCCTGCATCTCCGTGCAGCGGGTGATCGCGGACGCGTCCGTGTACGACCGGCTGCTGCCGCGCATCGTCGCCGCCGTCGAGGCCTAGGTGACCGGTGACCCGTCGGACGACAAGTCCGACGTCGGCCCGCTGGTCAGTGAGGACGCGGCCAAGCGTGTCGAGTCGTGGGTCGACGAGGCGGTCGGGGCCGGCGCCTCGCTGCTCACCGGCGGCACACGCGACGGCGCATCGTACGCGCCCACCGTGCTGACCAGCGTCCCGATGGGCACCACCATCGCCTGCGAGGAAGTGTTCGGCCCGGTCCTGACCGTGACAAAGGTGGACGGCGAGGCCGAAGCGTTCGCCGCTGTCAACGATTCCAAATACGGCCTCCACGCGGGCGTGTTCACCCGCAGCGTGCAGGCCGCTTTCCGTGCGCACCGCGCGCTCGAGGTCGGCGGCGTGATCATCGGTGACGTTCCGTCCTACCGCGCCGACCAGATGCCGTACGGCGGCGCCAAGCAGTCAGGCGTAGGCCGCGAAGGCGTGAAGTTCGCGATGGAGGACTACACCTACGAGCCCGTCCTGGTTCTCACCGACCTCGAACTCTGACGAGTTGGTGCGTGACAGCAGGGAAGCGGGCCGCGGAGGCCGAAAGGCCACCGACTCGTCTTCGTCGGCTGCCTTTGCGGCCACGCTCGTTCACCGGTGGCACGGCCTCCCGCACGCCGCAGCGGGTCCTCGCTGCGCCGTTCGTCGCCGCCCGCTCCACCATCAACCAGCGCCGTCCCAGAAGTCGGAGGGCCTCACGACCTGGGCTGAACGCCTACCAGAACCAATTGTGTAGGACCAGCCTCAAACCGGCATCCCGCAGAGCGTTGGTCTCTGCCTTTGGCGAATGACGCGAGCTGCACCGCACTGCGCGGGCGGTGCAGCTCGTATCGATGCAGACTCGATAGAACCAACGGATTCGGGGACGAGATTCTGCGGCGGCGAACGCGTCGGGGGGCGTCCTCGCTTGGCTGGATCCCGCACGACGGGACGCCAGCGAAGTCCGTCATGATCCTTGGAACCAGGGGTTTTGGATATGGCCGTGCCGCGCATACCTCTCGCCTTCTTCGGAATATCTCTGGGCCTCGCGGGCCTGGCCGGCACCTGGCTCACGGCAGCCCATGAAGGCCACGTGCCCATTGACGCGGGCCGTGCCCTGGTCGCGCTCGCTGCGGCCGTCTGGTGCGTGACGCTTGTGCTGTATCTGCGATACGCAGCGTCCGTCCGAGGAGCCTTCGCGGCCGACATGCTGGACAGCGCCGGGAGCCCGTTCGGCTCACTGACGGTAATCACGCCGATGCTCCTCGCGGCGCAGGGCATAGCCCCCTACGCTCCTGGCGCCGGCCGCATAGTGGTGGACGTCTTCATCGTCCTGACGCTGCTCGTGGGCGGGTGGTATACCGGGCAGTGGATTTACGGGCCGCTCGAGCTGGACCACTTCACCCGGGCTACTTTCTGCCCGCTACTGGCGGTGGTCTCGTTGCCGCTTTCAGTGCCGTGCAGGTCGGGCAAGAGCGCGTGGCTGAGGTCACGTTCGGTCTGGGCATCATCTCGTGGGTCGTCCTAGGCTCCATGATCTTGGCCCGGCTCTTCTTCCGGCCTCCGATGCCGCTGGGCCTCACGCCGACGCTCGCCATCGAGGTTGTACCCGCCTCCATGGCAAGCGTCGCCTGCTTCGCTCTCAACCACGACCGTATCGACCGGCTCTCGGCTGTGCTCGCCGGCTACTGCCTGTTGATGATCCTCACCCAGGCACGTCTACTCCCCTTGTTCCTCCGCCTGAAGTTCACACCTGGCTTCTGGGCTTTCACCTTCTCCTGGACGACGGTGGCAACCACCGGACTGCACTGGACCAGCACCGGCCGCCCTCCCGGTGAACTTGTTCTCTCTTACCTCCTCCTGGCCGCCGCGACCGCACTCGTGGGGGCTATCGCGGTACGAACGCTGGTGGCCATAGCGCGACATCAATTCCTTCCCCCGGCGGCGCCACCGCCTCACTCTCCGTAGCTGCGCCGTGCCGGATCAGCAGGGAGGGCCCGGGGCCGCCGATTCTTGCTGACCGATAGAAGACAGGCCCGCGCCTCGCAGGTCGACGGCGCTCCTTGTAGCTGTCCAGTCCTCCTGGCTCCGAGACGGCTGCGCAACGCCCCTCTGCCATCGTGGCCCGCCGCCGTGAGCGCGGCTTTTCCCGCGGCGCACAGTCCATGGCAGTGGCGGGAGCGGTCGGACAGCGCCCTGCCACTCCGCGCCCCCCGTGAGTGATCCAGGTGGCCTGGTCGCTCCCGGTCGGAGCATCCGCGGTCGTCCAGGAGCGTGAGCCGAGGCCGTCCCAGTGCGCGGCTCATAAAGGAGCCGAGTCAGGCGAGCTCTCGCTCGCTCTGCACCGGGCACCATCGCGCGGGCGATGCCAAGGATGGCCCTGAAGGTGACCTGTGCGACAGCGCCACCCCATTCTTGACCCGATCGTCCATATGTGTTTTGCTGATCGTGAGACCGAGGCGCTTATGCCCCGGTATGCGGTCCCTGTACCCCTGGATCCGGCAAGCGCCGGCTGGGCTGTAGGTAGCCCCACCCGAATGGCCTCATGTTCACGACACACCTACGGTCGTCGCGGACGCAGAGCCCCTGCCAGGACCGATTCAGAGCCCCACAGATGTCGAGCAGTGGCCGCCTGGCGCCTCCGCTCGGCCTTACACCCACGAGCAGTCCCTGTTTTCACTCTCCAAGGAAGCCACCTTGCGCGCCTCCATCGACATACGCCGCTCCCGCTCCCGCCATCTCGCGCGCACCAAGTGGCTGCGGTCGCACAACTCCTTCTCCTTCGGCGCTCACTCCGACAGCGACAACACCCACTTCGGGCTGCTGCTGGTGTCCAACGAGGACACCGTCAAACCGGGCACCGGTTTCGACACCCATCCCCACCGGGACATGGAGATCGTGACCTGGGTCCTGGAGGGAGCCCTCGTCCACAAGGACTCGACCGGCCACAACGGGATCATCTATCCCGGGCTGGCCCAGCGCATGACGGCCGGCTCCGGCATTCTGCACAGCGAGAAGAATGACTCGTGGACACTGACTGGTGACCAGGAGCATGCGAATCCAGTGCACTTCATCCAGATGTGGGTACTTCCCGACACGGCCAATGTGACTCCGGGGTACGAGCAACTGGACATCAACGCGCCGCTCGATCAGGGCGGATGGGTGACCGTGGCCTCGGGGATGCCCAAGCACTCCAGCGCCCGCGCCATCTCCATCCGGCAGAAGCACGCGGCTCTGCATGTCGCCCGGCTCCGACCGGCCGAGACGGTGCAGGCAGCAACAGCACCGTTCGTACACCTCTTCGTGGCTCACGGCAGCGTCTCGCTGGAGGGCTCCGGCGCCCTCACCCAAGGGGACGCGGCACGCATCACAGGCTCCGAAGGCCAGCGGATCTGTGCAGGCCCTGACGGCGCGGAGGTACTGATGTGGGAAATGGACACCACCCTCAGTTTCCGGTGACCTCAGCTCCATGACGCCGGTTACGCGTAGCCGGCCCGGAGACGAAAGACCCGCTTTCCCGGCGCCCGAGGCCGAGAACGCGAAGATCAAGCTCCTTCGCGAGTCGTTGGACCTCGTCCGGACTGCGCGCGCCACGCTGCCGAACGGGGTGTCGGACATCCCCGCCTAGCTCCCCTGCCGCGCCCACGACGCCCGCGAGGCGGGCGTCGCCCAGACCCCGGCAACGACCACGTGAGCGTCGTTCAGGGAACCAAGGTTTCACCGCCAGGTGATCAGATATGCCGCTGCACGCCAGAAGCGCACCGGCGGTACCGCCAGCCAGAACCGTAACCAGAAAAGGGAGTACCACCATGAGCAGCAACATCCACGCAATGGTCGCGAACGTTGAGGTAGAAAACCTTGAGGACGCGATCCCCCTCTACCAGGAACTGACCGGAGAAACGGAAGTCCGCCGTTTCCCGTACCGTGAACTTGAGTTGGCGCTCGTAGGGCCTTTCCTGCTCTACTCCGGGCCGCTCGAGAACTACGTCTCGCAGAACGGGACCGTCATCGTCGGATCCCTGGCCCCCGTTCTCGAAGCCCTCGGCAAGGCGGGCGCTGAGATCCTCGAAGCGCCCAACGAGGTTCCCAACGGCACCAGGATCGTCGCCCGCCACCCGGACGGCTCCGTCTTCGAGTACATGCAGCTTCGCGCCTGAGCCCTTCGCGCCCAGCACCACGGCGGTGCTCTGGGGCTGGCATCGGGCCAGCCTCAGAACACTGCCACCACCCGCGTTCTGAGAGGCTGCGAAGCCATCGGCGCAGATGGTCGTAGTCGTAGCCCGTGTCGCCATGGAGTTTCCCAGGTCGCCTGCGACGCGGCCCCCGGCGGGACTGGATCGGCGGTATGCCTCAGGTGGATTTTCGACCCCGGCTTGCCGCGATCGGTCGGATTCGGTCCCGTCAGTAGCCCCCTTTGCGGCCCTGACGCTTACTGAGTCGATTGCGCATCTGGACCAGTCCAGCTCACCGAGCGCGCCGAGTTCGTCGAGGAATACGCGGTGCAGCCTGGCCCAGAGGCGGGCACGGCTCCACTGTGCGAAGCGCCGGTAGACCGTGGGCCACGCCGGGCCGAAGACCGGCGGGAGTTGTCTCCAGGTACAGCCTGATGTGGCCACGAAGATGATCGCCGCCAACGTCTCGCGATCGCCCGCCCGTCGTCGGCCCCCACCCTGGGGACGTGTGACCTCCGTAGGGGGTACAACCCGGCGAAACAGCTCCCCCAACTCGTCCGGCACCAGCCGCTGGACAGGTCTGCCATGCACTGACCGACGACCGCCCCAGGCCAAAAGAAACGGTGTCCAAAGCGTGTTGCGAAAGAGCAAGGAGCCGGACCCTGAGGGCCGGCTCCCGCTCCGAAATCACACCGCTCAGGTGCGGTACGCGTAGTACGCCGCGTTCGGGTACGACGCGATGATGCTCGCCACCGACCTGTTGTAGGTGTTGGTGGAGTGGTACGACACGTACGGCACACCCTGCGCGCTGCGCGAGGTGACGATCATGCTGTGGTCCTTCTCGCCATCCTTGTTGAAGTCCATCTGCAGCACGTCACCCACGTCCAACTGATAGACGTTGGCAAGGCTGGTGACCCGCTTGGACGACAGGGCGAACCACGAGAACTCGTTGACCCCGACGAACGAGTCCGACTGGATGTCGGCGTTCCCGAACCACTTGTGGAAGTCGTTCGTGTAGCCGGGAACGTGCTTCCAGCCGCCGGCCTTCAGGGACTGGCTGACGAAGTTGGTGCAGTCGCCACCGGCACCCTGACCGTTGAAGTCCGGGTAGTCCGGGTTGTACTTGTTCCAGTACTTCGCCGCGTACGCCGCCATGGCCTTGTAGTCGTAACCGGTGGCGGAGAAGTTCTTCGCCTTGGCCGGTGCCGGCAACGTGATGGCCGAGCGGGTCGCCTCCGGCGGAGAGTCGTCGGCGGCGGTGGCCGGCTTGGCGACCTGCGGGCTGGCGACCTGGTTGACCGCGACACCGTCATCGGTGTCACGGACCTTGGTCAGCTGCCAGTCGCCCTTGTGGTCCGCCTTGAACGTCAGCTCGTGGTGGGCCTGGAAGCCGGTGGTCTTCGGCTCGCCGCCCTTGACCTTCTTGTACGTCAGGGTCGTGGTCTCGGTGACGGCGACCGTGGCGTGGCGGCCCTTCACCCGCGTACGGTCCAGCGAGACGGTCGTGTCGGCCGAGCTGTACTTCTCGCCGAGCGACGCCAGACGGGACTTGCGGCCCCGCAGCTGCGACAGCGCGGCGTTCTCGTCACGCGACTGCGTGGAGGACAGCCGCACGTCGCCGGAGAACCGGGACGCCTTCGACTTGCCCTGCTTGCTCTTCCCGTTGTCGACCAGGGCGTCCGTACGGTCGGTGAAGACCGCGTCCGCCAGCCGCTGGAAGGTCGCCTTGGTCGACGCGTCGACCGTGGGGTCGTCGGCGACACTCGCCGCGCCCGCACTCCAGTTGGGCAGCAGAGCCGCGCCGGCGACGACCGAGGCGGCCGCCGCCGTGACTATGGTCGCCCGTCTGCGCTTACGGCTCAGTTTCCTTGTTTTCAATGATGTTCCCCTCTACGCCGGTACTCTCTACCGGGATCCGCATCCTCGCACGCCATATGTGCCTCCTGTGAGGGGGGTTACCGAAGGGACACCGGGCCGTGACGGTCACCCACGGCGAACCCGGCGCCCCCACGGAGACCGGGCAAAGGGTCCTTCGCCGACCCCGGTCCGCGTTAGGCCCTACGAATGATTCGTGCCACCACAGGGTGAAAGAAGCCGATATCTGCCGCGCCGACGGCAGCCTGCCGTTCGCGACCACTAGCGTTGCGTTCTGTGACGCTGAGCTATGCCTTCGTGAATCTCAAGCCCGGAGTGGGAAAGACGACCAGCGCGGTCTGGTTGGCCCACGCACTGCACGAGCTGGGCGTCTCCCCGCTGCTGGTGGACAGTGACCCCGCCTCCTCCGCGCTGCGCTGGAGCGAACTGGCGGGAGGCTTCCCGTTCCCCGTGATCGCCTTTCCGGTCGGTGACGTCCACCGGCGCGTGAACGACTTCCTCGGCAACCGGCAGGCCGTGGTGTTCGACGCCCCCCAACTCGAGGACCACGCCCACATCGCCCGCAGCATCATGAAGTACGCGAGCGACTGGATCGTGCCGCTGACCCCGGCGCCCATCGAACTGGACCGTATGGCGCCCATCGGCGGCGAGATGCGGGACGTGCAGTCCCTGCGCGCCGAGCCGGCTCGCGCCGCCGTCCTGCTGAACCGCACCAACCGCCCCGACGCCACGCGCACCGGTCCGGACGCCGACGCCCGCGAAGCTCTCACCGAGCGCGGCTTCGACGTACTGGCCACTCATATTCCACGGCTCGACCTGTACTCCCAGTCCTTCGGCAGCGCGGTCGACGTCAAGGGCTCGGCCTACATGGACCTCGCAGACGAACTCATCAAACGTCAGGACAAGGCGTGAACCAGCGCAAAGACACCTACCGGGCGGCGCTTCAGCGCGAACCCGGCGCTTCCTCCCCCCGTCCACTCAAGGTCACTCAACTGGACGCCCGTTACATCCGGTTGACGATCGAGGTCGACCCCGCCGTGCCGCGCGAGCTGAACCGGTGGGTGGGCCCGCCCGTGTCCGCGCTGATGCGCGTCGGCGCCGCCGTGCTGCGCCCCCTGAGAAACAACCCGTAAGGCGCGTACTGCCTGCCGAGTACCGCCCGCCGCCTGTCGCCTGTCGCCTGTCGCCTGTCGAAGCAGTCGGAGCACGCGGCGTGCGGTCCGGCATGGCTGACCGGATCGTTCCGGTACCGGCCCGGATCGGGTCTACGGTTCGCGCGTCGTTCCAGGTCACTATCAGTGGCATGAACAGAGCGCTGATCGTCGTCGATGTCCAGGAGTCCTTCCGGGCTCGCCCGCTGTGGAAGCAGATCGCCCATCCGGGGATCGCCGAACCGGTCAACCGGCTGGTCACCCTCGCCCGCGCCAGCGGAGACCTCGTCGTCTGGGTCCTGCACTCCGAGCCGGGCAGCGGCGACGTGTTCGACCCCGCCCGGGGACATGTCCGTCTGTTGGAGGAACTGGACCGTCCGAAGCCGGGCGAGCCGGTCCTGTACAAGACCTCCCACAACGCCTTCACCACCACCAACCTGCAGCAACTGCTCACCGAGGCGGGGGTGCGCGAACTGGTGGTCTGCGGAATCCGCACCGAGCAGTGCGTGGAGACCACGACCCGGGTCGGCAGCGACCTCGGCTACCGCATGGTCTTCGTCACCGACGCCACCACCACCAACCCCATCGGCGATCTCAGCGCCGAAGCGATCATCGAACGCACCGAGGCGGTCCTGCGCGACCGGTTCGCCCGGATCGCGACGGTGGCCGAACTGGAGTCGGAGCTGGCACCCTCGAAGACGTGAGCCTCGTCGTCTTCGTCCTGCTGCCCGGAGTCCACCTCCTCGACCTGGCCGGACCGGCGCAGGCCTTCAGCACCGCGGCGGACTTCGGGCAGCCCTACCGCATCGAGTACGTCGCCGAGCGTGAGCAGGTGCTCAGCGCCCAGGGTCTGCCCCTGATCGCGCGGACCCGGTGGCCGGAGCTGAGCGACGACGACCTGATCGTGGTGCCGGGCTGGCGGACGCGGACCTTGAGCGGCGGGCCGACTCTGAGCCACGCGGGATCGGAACGGCTGCGCGGCCATCATGCCGCCGGGGGCACCGTCGCCAGCGTGTGCGCCGGGGCGGAGGCGCTGGGCAGGGCCGGACTGCTGGACGGGCGCAGGTGCACCACGCACCACGACCACCAGGACGAACTTGCCGCCCGTCATCCCCGCGCCCTCGTGGTACGGGACGTGCTGTTCACGACCGACGACCGGGTGGTGACCTCGGCGGGCATCGCCAGCGGCATCGACCTCGCGCTGCACCTGCTGGCCGTCCGCCACGGCCCGGCACTCGCCGCCCAGGTGGCCAGGGACATGGTCGTGTACGCCCGCCGCAACGGCCACGAGCCCCAGGCCAGTGCCATGCTGCGGCACCGCTCCCACCTGGACGACGCCGTCCACCGCGTCCAGGACCTCATCGACGCGCGATTCAGGGAACCGCTCCCGCTCGCGCACCTGGCAGCGGGCGCGGGTGTCAGCGAGCGCACCCTGACCCGGCTCTTCCACCGTGCCACCGGCGGTCTGACTCCACTGCGCTACCAGCAGACACTGCGGGTCGAACGCGCCGAGCACCTGATCGACCATGGCGCCACGGTGGAGTCGGCGGCCCGGCAGGTGGGCTTCGAGGACGCCCGGATGCTGCGCCGCCTCCGCACCCGGACACCGCAAGCGACCGTCGGTGAGCCGTCCCGGCGTCGCGTGCGCCCCGAAGACTGACGAGCGAGGGCCGGCCCACCGGTCTCGGGCGACCGGCGACATGCTTCAGAAGACCGGCGAGTTCGCTCACGTCTGCCGGAGCGGCTGGTAGGCCTCGGCCGCGATGCCGAACGTCCAGGCCACTCCCTCACGGGCCGTGCGCGTCGCCGGTGGGACGCGCAGCCAGTACGTGCGGCTCGTGCCGTCCGGCTCGGGAGTGGAGTTGACGACCTCCACCATCACCACGTCCTCGTCCCCGAGAAGTTCGAGCCGCCACAGGATCCCGGTCTCGTCCCGGTGCACGGGAACCGCGCCCGACTCGGCGAGATACCGGTCGTAGCCGTAGAACTCCAGCATCACACGGCGGAGTTCGGCGTTCTCCTCGTCACGGATGCGCTTCGGGTCGAGCGAAGCCAGCTCGTCGAGGAAGTCCCCCGGAACAGGCATGCCACGCCAGGCGTACAGCTCGAAGCCGTCCTCGTATCCGAGCGCTGGTCCGTCACCCCGGTCCAGACGGCCCGCCTCGTCGCGGTGGAGCTCCGTGGGCCGCTCGCAGATGACCGCCACCCGCTCGTAGGGCCACCACCAGCCGGCCGCGCGGGCCACCGTCGCCGGGCCGCCCAGCGGGCCCGATCGATCCGTGTCGAACGCGGACAGCCAGGCCGCGTCGTGCTGCCCGAGAGCGGCGTCGAGCAGCAGCAGCCGGACCCGGGTCTCCTCCTCCCGGCCGGTGGCCGACTGCTCGACGACTCCCGCACGGATCCGGTCGACCAGGATGCGGGTCGACTCCCACAGACCGGCCCCCGTCGCATGCCAGTGGCCACTCCATCCCTGCGGCCCCAACCGCCGGTGGAGTCGCTCCCGTTCGGCTGCCCACGGCCCGCTCAGTACGGCGTGGCGCACGCTCGCGCCGGTCTCGTCCCTCGTCAGCGTCACCCCGGCCGGACCCGGCGCCCCCATGAGCACCCGAACCGCCTCGCGGGGAGAGCTCACCCACACCACGCGTCCGGGTTCCGTCAGACCCGCGCTCCGGTAGGCGAGCCGGACCCCCTCCTCGGCCGCGGCTCGATCCGCGGCCCCCGTGGCCGCCGCCACCGCACGCCAACTACCCATGTCCGTCATGTTCGTTCTCTCCCCACGTGCGTCGGTACCGGTCTGGAAGCATCACGCTCCGCCCGCCCGGCCCGTCCTTGTCTCCGCGCTCGTCGCGTCGCACCACCGAGAGGTGGCACCGCGAAGGGCACCCGCGGATGTACGTCACTGCCCTGCGAGGGTGCTCGCGCGCCCCCTTGAATTCAGTCGGCGACGACCCGCACCGAACCCGGCACGTACTCCCGCTGGCGAACGACCCGGTACCAACCCTTCGGGAGGGATATCGCCGCATGTTCCTCGTGGACGACACGCGCTCCGTCCGGGACGTGCAGCAGCATGGGCCCGAACACACCGGCCTCCCTGATCAGCCGCCCGGGGCCCACCACCGCATGTGCGTGGCCGGTGACCTCACCCAGCGCGAGGACGAGCCGGCCCCGGCCGTCACGCGGCTCGGACGGCGCGTCGACCACTCCGGCGGGCACCGCGTCCGGTGCCAACGACACCATGAGGACATCTCCTTGGCGGTACATGCGTCTCCGTCCGTCGAGGCACCACCTGTGCCATGCGAGAACCGTAGAGGCGGGCACTGACACTCCCCCGCCGCGCGGGGTTGTCGGTGGGGCTTGGTAGAACTCCGGTACCTGGGAATGCGGTCTGCGCGCACCAGGCACCATCACGACCGTCGTACCACCGACCAGATGCACGAAGGAGCGGGCGCGCATGACCATCGGAAGCCACCTGCAGGAGTTTCACGGACTGCTCGCGTTCACTTTCCCGGACGCGGCGGACCAACCCCTTCGGGCCTCCGCCCTCCCGTCCCCGGAAACCGTCGCCTGGCGGGTGGCCGTGGACTCCTACGACAGCCAGGAGTCGTGGCCGGAGGCCTTCGCCCGGTTCCTCGAAGCCGTGGACACCACGCGTGTGCGGGCCCTGGTCGTGGGCGCCTGGAGCGACGTCTACGACAGCGCTCCGACGGAGGTGATCGAGGCTCTCGTGGCGGCCCGCGACCGGCTGCCCGAGCTGCGCGCGATATTCCTCGCGGACATCGTGATGGAGGAGTGCGAGATCTCCTGGATCGTGCAGGGCGACGTCTCTCCCGTGCTGGAGGCCTTTCCCCGGCTGGAGGAGTTCGGCGTCCGCGGCGGCAACCAACTGGTCTTCCCCGCCGTCCGCCACGAGCGGCTGCGCAGGCTGACGGTGGAGACCGGCGGTATGCCCGCCGAGGTCGTAAGGGGAGTCGCCGGCAGCGATCTGCCGGCGTTGGTCCATCTCGACCTGTGGCTGGGCACATCCGAGTACGGCGGCGACAGCGAGGTGGGCGACTTGGAGCCGTTCTTCGCCGGGAGCCGCCTGCCCGCCCTCAAGCACCTGGCCCTGCGCAACAGCGAGATCCAGGACGTCATCTGTTCCTCGCTGGCCTCGGCGCCCGTGGTGGCGCGTCTCGAGGCCCTCGACGTCTCCATGGGGGTCCTCACGGACGATGGCGCGACGGCGCTGCTCTCGGGCCAGCCGCTGACCCATCTGAAGTCACTCGACCTCCACCACAACTACCTGAGCGCGGCGGTCCGTTCGCGACTGCTGGAGACGCTGGAGCCGCACGGCGTGGAGGTCCGCGCCGATCAGGACGACGCGGATTCCGACGAGGAGGAGGACGGAACCGTATGGCGCTTCGTGGCGGTGGGCGAGTAGCGCGGCGGTAACGGACGGACGGCGGACGGAAGGGTGTCACGAGTGGACGGCGAAGGCGCGCGCAGCGACCCGCCTCGGTGGGCGGTCGTCGCCAACGGGGAGAACCGGAGGGTCGCCCTGTTCACCGCGGCGGCCGAGGGCGCCGGCCACGCCACGCCCCGTGTGGTCGAGTGGCGTGACGTGCTGCGCGAGGGCGGGCACGCGTTCGCCGATGACGAGATCGTCCGCTTGGACTCCCCGGGGGAGAACGCGGAGGTGGACCGGCTGTTGCGCGGCGTCGACGACCCGACCCGGGTGGAGGGTTCCGCGCGCTGGTACGCACGCTTCCTCGAGGGCGTGGCCTCCCTGCGCGGCGGACGCCGGCTCGACGCCCCGGAGGACCTGGCCGTCCTGTTCGACAAGCGGCTCTGCCACGCCCACCTGCGGCGTGCCGACGTACCGGTGCCGGTCTCCCCGACCTCGGGCGACACCGCCGCGGCCGGGGACTGGTCGGCGGTACGGGCCCGGATGGCGGAGGCGGGCCTGCGGCGGGCGTTCGTGAAGCTCGCTCACGGCTCGTCCGCGTCCGGTGTGCTGGCGGTCGAGACGACGACGGCGGGACGCGTCCGGGCGACGACCTCCGTGGAGGTCGCGGACGGCCGGCTGCACAACTCGCTCCGCGTGCGCCACTACACCGACGAGTCCGAGATCGCCGCGATCGTGGACAGGCTCGCGCCGGACGGACTGCACATCGAACGCTGGCTGCCGAAGGCGTCGCTGGGCAACCGGTCGGCGGATCTGCGCGTCCTCGTCGTGGCGGGCCGGGCCACCCACGCCGTCGTCCGTACCAGCCGCTTCCCCCTCACCAATCTCCATCTCGGCGGCACCCGCGGCGATCTGACCGCCGTCCGGGCCCTGGCCGGCGACCGGTGGGGCCAGGCACTCGCCATCTGCGAACAGGCCGCGGCCTGTTTCCCGGCGACCCTGTGCGTGGGCGTCGACCTCCTGCCCGCCGTCGGCTGGCGCCGGTTCGCCGTCGGGGAGGTCAACGCGTTCGGTGACCTGCTGCCCCGGCTCACCGGTCTGCCGGGCGGCCCCGCGGAGGGGCTGGACACCTACGCCGCCCAGATCGCGGCCCTCGGTCCGCGGTGGCCCGCGCCGTTCGTCCCGCATCCCGCGTCCTCACCGCACCACCGTTCAAGGACACTCCATGCCTCACTCTGACACGCCCACCGGTACGCGCCCGGCAGCGCCGGCCGACACGTTCCCGACGCCCGACATGAACGAGGTGGTGGGCCGGGACGACCTGTTGCTGCTCACCCTCGACACCCTGCGCCACGACGTCGCCGTCGAACTCGCGGCGGCGGGCCGCCTGCCGAACCTGGCGGCGCGTCTGCCGGGCGGCGTCTGGGAGAAACGGCATGCTCCGGGCAGCTTCACCTACGCCTCCCATCAGGCCATGTTCGCGGGGTTCCTGCCGACCCCGGCCTCCCAGGGGCCTCATCCGCGGCTGTTCGCGGCCCGGTTCGCGGGCAGCGAGACGACCGAGGACCGTACGTTCGTCTTCGACACCCCGGACATCGTGTCGGCGTTGGCCGCCCGTGATTACCGCACCGTGTGCATCGGTGGTGTCGGCTTCTTCAACAAGCAGGGCGCCCTGGGTGACGTCCTGCCCGGTCTGTTCCAGGAGAGCCACTGGGAACCGGAGTTCTCGGTGGCCTCGCCGACGTCCTTCGAGGCGCAGGTCGCCCGGGCCGAGAAGGTCGTGGCCGAACTGCCAGCGCGACAGCGACTGTTCCTCTTCCTGAACGCCTCCGCGCTGCACCAGCCGAACTGGTTCCACCTGGAGGGTGCCACCCGGGAGGCCGGTGACAGCCGCCTCACCCACGCCGCGGCGCTGGAGTACATCGACCGCCATGTCGGGCGGCTGTTCGCCGCGATGTCCGCTCGTCGTCGCTGCTTCGCCATCGTCTGCTCCGACCACGGCACGGCGTACGGGGACGACGGCTACACCGGCCACCGGCTGGGCCACGAGTCCGTGTGGACCGTCCCCTACAGTCACTTCTTCCTGGAGCCCTCCGCATGACCGTCGCCCCCGTGGCCGCGGCGCACACCGTGCCCCGCCCGTACCAGAGCTATCTGTACGCCTATCCGCACAAGACCGCCTACCGGCCGCTCCACCCGCGGCCCGCGCTCGAGCAGTTGTGGGCGGGCGAGTCACGACAGGCGCTCTCGTTGTACCTGCACATACCGTTCTGCGAGGTGCGCTGCGGCTTCTGCAACCTGTTCACGCGCGTCGGTGCCCCGGACGGGCTGACCGGCCGCTACCTCGACGCCCTGAGCCGGCAGGCCGTCGCCGTACGCGAGGCGCTCGGTGACGAGCCGTCACCGCGGTTCGCCAACGCGGCCTTCGGCGGCGGCACGCCCACCTTCCTGGAGGCCGCGGAGCTGGAGCGGCTCTGCGACATCGCGGAGCGGGACATGGGCGCGGACCTGCGGTCCATCCCTCTGTCCGTGGAGGCGTCGCCCGCGACGGCGAGCGCCGACCGGCTCGCCGTCCTGGTCCGGCGCGGCGCCACGCGCCTCAGTCTCGGGGTGCAGAGCTTCGTCGAGGAGGAGGCCCGTGCCGCCGTACGCCCGCAGCGGCGTGCCGACGTCGAGGCCGCCCTCACCCGGATACGGGAGTCGGCCGTCCCGGTCCTCAACATCGACCTGATCTACGGCATCGACGGTCAGACGACGCCCAGTTGGCGTTACTCACTCGACGCGGCCCTCGCCTGGCGGCCCGAGGAGATCTACCTCTACCCGCTCTACATCCGTCCGCTCACCGGCCTGGGCCGCCACGCGGACGCGCGGACCGCCGACCGTGGCTGGGACGAGCAGCGGCTGCGCCTCTACCGCGAGGGCCGCGACCATCTGCTGTCCGAGGGGTACGAGCAGGTGTCGATGCGCATGTTCCGCCGCGCCGACGCCCCCGCGCAGGGACCGGACGACTACGCGTGCCAGACCGACGGCATGATCGGACTGGGCTGCGGGGCACGGTCGTACACCTCCGCTCTGCACTACTCCTTCGACTACGCCGTGTCGATGCGCGAGGTGCGTGCCATCATCGACGACTACAGCGCCACCGAGGACTTCTCGCGGGCCCTGCACGGCCGTTGGGTGGACGAGGACGAAGCGCGACGCCGGCACCTGTTGCAGTCGCTGTTGCAGGCCGAGGGCCTCGCCGCAGCTGACTACCGGCAGCGCTTCGGCTGCGCGCCCGCCGACGACTTCGCCGACGAGCTGGACGTCCTCGCCCGGCGCGGCTGGCTCCAGGACGCGGGGACGGAACGGCTCAGGCTCTCTCCCGAGGGACTCGCCCACTCGGACGCCATCGGGCCCGAGTTCTTCTCCCCCGCCGTCAAGGACGCCATGACCGCCTACGAGTTGAGGTGACGGGCCGAGTGGACCCCACCAACCCGACCGACCCGACGGACCTCACGATCCTGTACCGAGGGCCGCTCGCCTCCTGCGACTACGACTGCCCGTACTGCCCGTTCGCCAAGCGCCGCGACAGCAGCGCGCAACTGCGCGCCGACCGGGCCGCGCTCGAACGGTTCGTGGCCTGGGCGCGCGGCCCGCACGATCACCGCCTGTCCGTGCTGTTCACGCCGTGGGGCGAGGGACTGACCCGCTCGTGGTACCGCCGGGCCATGGTGGATCTGTCCCATGAGCCGCGCATCGAGCGCGTCGCCATCCAGACCAACCTCAGCTGCCGGACCGACTGGCTCGCGGACGCGGCTGCGGACACGGTCGCCCTCTGGTGCACCTACCATCCGGGGCAGACGCCCTACGAGCGGTTCCTCGACAGGACGCACCGCCTTTCCGACCTGGGGATCCGGTTCAGCGTCGGCGCGGTCGGCCTGCCCGAGCACCTGGACCACGCACGACGACTCCGCGCGGACCTGCCGTCGCACGTCTACCTGTGGATCAACGCCGCCGAAGGGCACACGTACACCGACGAGCAGGCCGACGAGTGGACCACGCTGGACCCGCTCTTCCCCTACAGCCGCCGTCCCCACCGCTCGGCGGGGTTGCCCTGCCGGACCGGCCGGAGCGTCGTCTCGGTCGACGGAGAGGGCACCGTCCGGCGCTGCCACTTCGTGCGGACGGAACTCGGCAACCTCTACGACGGTTCCTACCGCTCCGCGCTCGCTCCGCGGCCGTGCCCACTCACCGTGTGCGACTGCCACATCGGGTACGTACATCTGGAGACCCTGCCGTTGTACGACGTGTTCGCGGGCGGAGTCCTCGAACGCGTCCCGCACCCGGAGTCGCTCCCACCCCGCCCGCTCCTCCCGCTGGCCACGGGGTGAGTCCGCCCGCCGGGTCGCGGCCCTGAAGGCGAACGCGTAGATATGGACGATCTATACTAGGTGGTCCGATAAACTTGCTCGACCGTCCAGAAGGAGTCCGTGATGGATCCCCTGGAGGATGTGCTGACCCTGCTCGACACACGAGGTCACCTCTCCTCGAGCCTGGTCGCGGGAGGCCGGTGGGCCGTCCGGTTCGACGCGCCGTCCGGCGTGAAGTTCAACGCCGTCCGGCGCGGTCGCTGTCTCCTCGAACTGGAGGGCACGGCCGACCCGCTCGCTTTGGAGGAGGGGGACTGCTACCTGCTGACCCAGCCGCGGCGCTTCACCCTCCGCAGTGACCCGGAAGCGGTGGCCGTCGACGCCGGCCGCGTCTTCGCGTCGTCCGAGGGCGGGGTCGCGCGAGCGGGCGACGGGACGGACGAGGAGGTTCTCCTCATCGGCGGCCGATTCTCGTTCGGCGACCGGGCGCGCACGCTGCTGCTCGAAGACCTGCCTCCCGTGATCCACGTACCCGCGCGCACACCTCAGGCCGAGACCCTGCAATGGGCGCTCGCCGAGATCGACCGTGAACTGCGGGACGGTCCCATGGCCTCGACACTGGTTGCCGAGCACCTGGCGGTCGTCATGCTCGTCCACGTCCTGCGTCTGCACCTCACGCGTGAGCCCGGGGCCGCTTCGGGCTGGCTCGCGGGCCTCGGAGATCCGGTGGTGGCAGCGGCGCTGACCTCCTTGCACAGCCGGCCGGAGCACCCGTGGACGGTCGCCGAGCTCGCGCGGGCCTGTGCCGTGTCGCGGTCGACGCTCGCCGCACGCTTCAAGAGCACCGTCGGCCGTGGGCCGCTCGAATACCTCACCCGGTGGCGGGTGGAACTCGCCTCCCGCCACCTGCGGCGGGGAACCGACACCGTGTCCGCCATCGCCCGTACGGTCGGCTACGGCTCGGAGAGCGCGCTGAGCACAGCCTTCAAGCGGGTCAACGGCATCTCGCCCCGGGACTACCGCAGGACGACGCAGGCATCTTGAAGCGCGGAAACACGCGCTCGGACCTAGGACCTGCCGATCGGGGGCACCAGTCCCAGTGCGAGGAGGCTGTCGGCGGTGTCACGGATCGTCCGGGTGACGTCGCGGGGTTCCCAGTCGAGCACCGAGCGCGCCTTGGCATCGCTGATGACGGGAATGCGGCCGCCGAGTCCCACCGCGTCCCGGAGCGCCGGATTCGTCTTCGCCGCTTCACGCATCTGTTCGAGGGTGAGCTCCGAGGACGGCAGCGCGTCGGCCGCTGCGGGCAGGTGCGCTCGCAGGGCCCGGGCCATGCCGAGGAAGCTGATCGACGGTCCGCCCACCGCGAGGAAGCGTTCTCCCGCAGCCTTGGGATGGAGCATGGCGCGCAGGTGCAGGTCCACGACGTCGCGGACGTCGACGACGCCGAAGTACATGAGCGGTACCACCGGCATCCGGCCGGTCAGCATGGCCCTGACGATGTTGGCCGACGCGGCCAGGCGTGGTCCCAGCACGGGGCCGAAGATGCCCACGGGGTTGACGACCGCCAGCTCGATCCCGCCGTTGGTCGCCACGAAGTCCCACGCCGCGCGCTCCGCGAGGACCTTGGACCGGGGGTAGGCGGGGAGGCCTTCGGTGTCAGGGTCGGTCCAGTCCTCCTCCGAGTACCGGGCGTCGGGCTTGACGGTGTAGCCGACCGCCGCGAAGGACGACGTCATCACCACACGTCGTACGCCGGCGGTCCGGGCCGCGGCGATGACCCGCAGCGCGCCGTCACGTGCCGGGAGGATGAGTTCGTCCTCGTTCTCCGGCGGCGTGACGGGAAAGGGGGACGCCACGTGCAGCACATGGCTCACGCCGTCGGCCGCGGCCGCCCAGCCCGCGTCGGCGGACAGGTCCGCCACGGCGCATTCCAGAAGGTCCTCCCGATCCACCCCGGCCTGCCGCACGAGGGCCAGGACCTCGGCCTCACGGCCGGGCTCGCGGACGGTCACCCGGGTCCGGTACCCCTCCCTCAGCAGGCGGGCGACCATGTGCCCGCCGACGTATCCGGTCGCGCCGGTCACCAGCACCGTTCCCGCCTCGGAAGCGCCGGAAGCAAGGATTTCCGCGGTCATTTTCACTCAGTCCTTTGCTGTTCGAATTGTTCGAGGATCAGGGTGACCGCCTCGATCGCCCGACGTTCGGCGACGGCGTCGCCGCGCACGCGGGCATCCCACATCCGGGTCTTCCCCCGGAGGTAGTCCAGGCGTGCCTTCAGCCGTTCGATGTCGTCGGCCAGCCTCTCCGCCTGGTCGGCGAACAGGTCTCGCTGCTCCGCCGCCGCGGCGTTGCCCAGGGGCAGCAGGTCCACGTAGCGACGCATACCGGCGACCGTCATGCCCGCCGAGCGCAGACAGGCCAGGGCCACGACCCGGTCGGCTGTCGCCGCTTCGTAACGGCGATGCCCACTGGACTCGTCGCGGCCCACCACTCCCAGCAGGCCGACCTTCTCGTAGTAGCGGAGCGTGGGCTCGCTGAAGCCCGAGCGCCGCGCCATCTCCTGAATGGTCAGACTCACCGTTCGTCCTCCGTCGCGTCCGTCATGAAGAAGCCTCCGACACTTCAAGCGCTTCAAGTCAAATGTCCTGGACCTCGACTTCCGGCAACCACAGGACGCGCGGATGCGCGGATGCGCGGGACGTCGCGCGTGGAGACACTGGGCCTACCGCATCCCCACCCCCAACCCATACCGAGCCGAGTGCGAGTCGGAGGAGCTGACGATGGCCGGGAAGCCGCCCTATCCGCCGTTCGATGCCGAGAGTGCCGTGCAGAAGGTCAGGGCCGGCGAGGACGGCTGGAACACCCGCGATCCCGAGAAGGTGTCGCTCGCCTACACCGAGGACAGCCGTTGGCGTAATCGTTCGCTCTTCATCAACGGCCGCAAGGAGATCGTCGACTTCCTCACGCGGAAGTGGGAGAACGAACTCGAATACCGGCTGATCAAGGAGCTGTGGGCGTTCGGCGGGAACCGGATCGCCGTCCGTTTCGCCTACGAGTACCACACGGTCACCGGGGACTGGTTCCGCGCCTACGGCAACGAGAACTGGGAGTTCAGCGACGACGGACTCATGAGCGTGCGCCACGCGAGCATCAACGACGTGCCGATCACGGCCTCGGAACGCGCCTTCGACTGGGACCGTTCGGGGCCGCGCCCGCCCGACTACCCGAGCCTCAGCGACTTCGGCTTCTGATCCTGGGACGACGCGCCCCGGGCGGACCGCGGCCTGGGTGGGCCAACCTCCCGGGATCGGGTTCCGTGGCGCCGCGGGAACGGTCAGGTGTGGGCGCGGAGTCTGCCTTGGCCGGAGAGGCGGAAGAGCAGGATCAGGGACGGCAGGATGATCAGTGCGGCGACGCAGGCGACGCCGAGCAGAACGGCCAGTGTGGTGTCCGGAGCCGCGGCCTGGTGGATGCGCAGATGCGTGCCGAGCAGGAAGGGGTACTGCGCCACTCCCCAGCCGACGACCACGGCGGCGATGGCCAGTGCCGCGATCTCCCGCCGGCCGGTACGTCGGCCCAGGCGCGCCTCCGCCATGCCCACGATGCCGCAGAGCGCCGCGAGCACCATGAGCGGCAGTCCTCGGTGACTGAGCTGATGGAACAGCCGGGGCGCGTCGGTTCTGAGCACGAAGATCCCGGCGATGCTGACCACCCCTGCCACGGCTCCGGCCAGCAGTGCGCGGCCGCGGAAGTACCGCTCGAGGTCGTCGTCCTGGAGCTGGTGGGCCGCCGTGGCCAGGTAGAAGGCAGCGAGGTAGGCACAGCTGACGACGGCCAGGATGCCGCCGAGGACGGAGGTGGGGTTGAGCCAGCTGGTGACGGCGTCACCGTTGCCGCCGGAGGGCACTCGGCCCGAGGCGATGCCGCCGGCGATGCTGCCGAAGCAGTATGGGGTCAGTACGGAGGAGGCCGCGAACAGGGTTCCGTTGAGGCGCTGTTGGGGCGTCCGCACGGAGACCTTGCGGAAGGCGAAGCCCGCGCCGCGCAGGACGATTCCGAGGGCGGCGAAGATGAGTGGCAGATAGAGGGTCGTGGTGATCGCGGCGAAGGCGGCGGGGAAGCCGCTCCAGAGCATGACCAGGCAGTAGATGAGCCAGGTGTGGTTGGCCTCCCAGACCGGGCCGATCGAGAGGTCGACCAGATGGCGGGGGTTCCTGCCGCGTTCGGCTCCCCCGGCCGTCAGGTCCCAGAAGCCGGCGCCGAAGTCCGCCCCGCCGAACAGCGCGTAGGCGACGACACCTACGAACATGACCAGGGCGACCACGTCACTGAGGTTCATCGGTCTTCTCCTGCCGCGCCGGACGTGACGTAGGGCTGCTCGGGTCCGTAGGGAACGTAGACGGTCTCGTCGCCCTCGGTCCGCCAGCGGCGGGCCATGGCGCGCAGGACCAGGACGGCACCGACGCCGACCGCCGCGTACAGGACGACGGTCGCCCCGAACAGCGGCCACAGGTTGCCCTGCGTCGTCACGGCCTGCCTCGTCAGCAACAGTCCGACCACGGTCCAGGGCTGACGACCGACCTCGGTGACGACCCAGCCGCTCTCCAGGCAGACGACAGCGACGAGGCCGCTGACAGCGGCGCCCCGCAGGAACCAGCGGTTGGTGGGCATCGTCCGTCCTCGCCACCACAGCCAGGCGAACCACAGGACCAGGCCGAGCATGAGGAAGGTGGTGCCGACCATCACGTCGAAGGCCAGATGCACGATGGTGACGGTGCGGTCGGTGGGCCGCACCCCGGCCGGGATGGCCTCCAGGCCCTTGATCTCGGTCGAGGGGGTGAAGCCGGCGAGGATCGACGCCATGTCCGGGATGGGAAGGCCGTACCTGACCTTGCCGTCGACCAGGAACCCGCCGAGGTTCTCCGCCACATGGTCATCGGTCGCGGGCAGGAGTTCGATCGCGGCGAATTTGGCGGGCTCCTCCTTGAACACCTCGCGTGCCACCGTGTCACCGACGACGATCTGCACCGGGATGGCCGCCGCCGCGACGAGGAAACCGATGAGGAATCCCAGCCGGTGGTGGCGGTCCCGGCGTCCTTTGAGCATGCCGGCGGCGTACACGCCGGCGACCGTGAAGCCGGCGACGATATAGGCGGCGAGGAGCATGTGCACGGTCTCGTACCAGAACGCTCCGTTGAAGAAGACCCGCAACGGCCGTACGGCGACGACATGTCCGTCGCGCAGGGTGATCCCGCCGGGTTGGTTCATCCAGCTGTTGGCCGCGATGACGGCCGCCGCACCCCCGAGGCTGGCCAGCACGACCGGAACTCCCGTCCAGAAGTGGGCCCAGGGCGGAAGCCGGTTCCAGCCGTAGAGATAGATCGAGACGAAGATCGCTTCGAGGAAGAAGAAGAGTCCCTCCACCGCGAACGGCATCCCGAAGGCGGCTCCGTAGTCACCCATCAGACCGGGCCACAGGATGCCGAGTTCGAACGACAGGACCGTGCCGGTGATCGCCCCCACCGCGAAGAGCACGGCGGCCACCTTCGACCATCGTCTGGCCAGCCGCAGGGCGTCGCTGTCGCCGTGGCGCAGGCCCCGGTAGTGGGCGATGAGCATGAGCGCGGTCAGGGCGACGCCGAAAGGGACCAGGATGATGTGGAAGCCCAGAGTGAACGCCATCTGCTCCCGGGCGGGGAGCAGCTGCGAGGGGTCTCCGACGGCCGCCAGGGCCTTGCTCACTGGATGCAACACCCGGTCCATCCTTGTGCCGTGACGGCACATCCGGGATGCCCGGAGTGCGGCGCGGCGCGGCGCGCCACCCGGACGGGCTAGGGGGTGGCCCGCCGCGTGGCCGCACCGGGTGCGGCCGTCAGGGCAGTGGCTCTTCGGTCCACACCGTCTTGCCGTCCTCTGTGTAGCGGGTGCCCCAGCGGTCGGTGAGGGCGGCGACGATGAGCAGACCTCGGCCGTCCTCGTCCTGGATGCGGGCGTGTCGGAGATGGGGGGCGGTCGTGGCCCCGTCGGAGACTTCGAGCGTCAGCGACTGGTCCCGGATCAGCCGCACCGTGGCCGTGCCGGTGGCGTGGCGGATGACATTGGTGACGAGTTCGCTGACGACCATCTCCGCCGTGAACGCGTGCGAGTCCAGTCCCCAGCGCTCCAGTTGTCCGCGGACCCGGTGCCGGCAGTCGGCGACGGACGAGGCCTCCGGGGGAAACCGCCACGAGGCGACCTGGTCGCGGGCGAGGCGGTGGGTGCGAATCGCGAGCAGGGCGACTCCGTCCGGCGGCGGTTCGCGCAGCAGGCTGTACACGATGGCGTCGCAGGTGGCCTTGGGGTCGGCGGTCGGACGGGCACTGATCTCCCGCAGCCGGGAGAGCCGTTCGTCGGCCTGCGGGCCGGTGCCCAGCAGCGAGGGGGAATAGAGCGTGAGCAGGCTCTCCGGCGCGAGAGGGATGTCGACGCTTTCGTAGCTGGCGTGGTTTCCCAGGGGCGGTCCGACGATCTGCTCGAGGGTCTCCGGGGTCGCGCCCGCCGTCGGGGTGATCAGCGGCGGGGGCCAGCCGGCGCTGGCCATGGTGAGGTGTCCGTCCACGGGGTCGTAGACGGCGTACTGGCAGCTCGCGTGAGCCGCCCCGCAGGACTGGGGTGAGGACCCCTCGCGGGCGATGCGCTGGGCGGCGTCGTCCAGGTGGGCCAGCAGCTCGTCGGGAGGCAGGTCCAGCACGGCGAGCGTCGACACGGCCGTACGCAGTCTCCCCACGGTGGCCGCCGCGGCCAGCCCCTGATCGGGGATCTGGCCGATGGCGAGACCGATACGGGCACTGGACAGTTCGATGACGTCGAACCAGAGGGCCTGACCGGTTCCCGGGAGGTGGAAGTGGCACGTGCTGACCGCGGAGACCGTCGGCAGCACCCTGGGCAGCAGGCTGCGCTGAAGCGTGATGGCGAGGGTGTGCTCACGGACGTAGCGGCGGGCGTTCTCGATGTGGATGGCCGCGTTGTTGGCCAACTCGGCTGCCAGCGGGACATCGTCGGTCGTGAAGGGTTCCGGGTGCCGGGGGCCGCGGTAGAAACAGGCGAGTCCCAGGACCCGGCCATGGACGGCCAGCGGCGCGATGATCATCGAGTGGATGCCGGCGCGTAGCAGCGCGCCGGCTCGCGCGCCGTCGTGCATCAGCCAGTCGGACGGTGTGGAGTGCGGGTCGACCAGGCGCGGCGCGAGGTCGGCGAGCACCTGCGTGTAGGGGGTGGGGTACACGAATCGGCTGGGTTCGCCGACCGCGTACACGCCCCTCATCTGGGCGACTCCCTCGAACGCCGCCCGGCGCAGGGGTACATCGGCGTCGACGGGTGGCTCGGGAGGTTCGTCCCCCCGCAACACGGAGTCGAGCAGGTCGACGGAGGCGACGTCCGCGAAGTCCCTGACGGCGACCTCGGCGAGTTCCTGGGCGGTGCGGGTGGCGTCGAGAGTGGTCCCGATCCTCCCGCGAGCCAGGGCGAGAAGGTCCGCTGCCGCCTGCGTCCGGGCCCGCTCGGTGACGTCGTGGATGACGGTGGCGATGCCGACGGGGTCGTGGCAGACCCCGTGGAGAAGGTACGCGGTCACGTGGTACGTGTGCGCGCCGCCCTTGCGGTCGTGTCCCCGGATCTCTCGACTGAGCGCCGGCAGACAGCCGGTGAGGACCTGGTCGAGGAGCGGGGTGAGGGGAAGACCGGGGCCGAGGTCCGCCACCGGTCGGTCGACGACCTGATCGGCGGGCAGACCACGCAGCGCCAGGGCGGCGGGGTTGGATCTCAGCACGGTGAGGCCCAGGTCGTATATCTCGAGACCCGCGACGGACTCGTCGAAGACGGAACCGATCGTGTCCTCGGGCCTGTGCCGGACGAGCCACACGTGGATGTCGCCGTCGTCCGTGTCGCGTCCCACCTCGAGGTTGAAGGGCAAGTCCGAGTCGGGTCCGAGCAGCCGGCCGAGGAGTTGTCCCGCGGAGCTGCCTTCGGCGTCGGAGGCCGCGATTCCCGTCGCCTCGGCGGCCGCCCGCGTCCAGTCGGTGACGCCGCCTTCCTCGGTGAGCGTGAACCACGTCTCGTGCGCCTGCATGCCCGCCTCCTCCAGCTCCCCAGGGCAGACAGTCCGTTGTGAACGGCTTCCGCGTGGCCGGGAAGAGGGCCGGCCCTCTTCCCCTGGCGACACGACTCCTTGAGGGCCGCAGGACGATTACCTTCCAGAATGCCGCCGGGGGACGACACCGGCAACTCAGTCACCCGCCGTCCGCCCCGGCGACAGGCCTCCGCCCCGCGACGCACCGCTTCCGACGCCGCGCGCTGATGCACCGGGGATCACGGGACTGCCCTTAGATTGAGCGCATCGAGGCTGTGGCGGAGCAAATTCCGACGAGGCCGTGTGAGGAGCGTGGACGTGGACTGTGCAGGGCTGCGCCTGTCTCCGCCATGGCTCCCTCCGTCACTGTCCTGGCTCCGTGCGCCTCTGTCATGGCTGCACCCCTCGCCGTCATGGCGTTGAGACCGAGCGCGCCCGGCGAGCAGGGGTGGCCGGGACACGCGCGGGCGGCTCAGTTTCTGCTGACGCTGGCGAGCGGCGCCGTCAACGCCGTCAGTTTCCTCGCGCTGGGCGGGGTGTTCACGAGCGTCATGACGGCCAATTCCGCGCTGCTGGGGCTGGCCCTCGGCAATGGGCACCTCTCGCTGGCCAACCTCGCGGCTCTCGCCATCGCGGCGTATCTGGTGGGTGCTGCCGCGGGGAGCTGGATCACGGCCGCGACGGGCCGCGTACCGCTCGCCGGGGTGACCGGCGCCCTGCTGGCGGAGAGTCTGCTGCTGTGGGCGGTTTTCGCCTCCTGGCTGTTCCTGGACGGTGCGCCGGGGACGACGGCCCGTGGGGTGCTGCTCGCCGTGGGCGCCGTGTCGATGGGCTGCCAGAGCGGCAGCGTCCGAGTGGTGGCCGGCAGCAGTGTGACGACGGCCTACATCACCGGCGCCCTGACGGGGCTCGTGGCTCAGGCAACGGTCGAAAGGAAGCTGCAGCGGCACAACGCGCTGGTCATCCTGCTGCTGCCGGTCGGTGCCGCGGTGGGTGGTGCGGCGGTGCGCTGGGCCCCTCTCCTCGCGCCGGCGGTTCCTGCCGTTCTGGTGACGGCCGCCCTGTTGGCGACCGTGGTGCGGCGGCGGTCGGCGCCCGACGACGGACCGCTCCCCGACGCGTGATTCCGTGGCTTCCGACGCGCGACGGTCACGGAGGACCGGCCCGTCCGGTCACGCAAGGACAATCAGGACACGCACCCATAGCATGAAATATCGGAGCCTGCGGAGTCCGCCCTTTCCACCTATTGCAGGGTGATGGATATGACTGCCTCGGATGTGAACGAGTCGGCGCCTGCCGAACACGAGGAACCACCCCGGACGCCCGACGGCGGCATGGGCCCGAGCACGGACAAGAAGCCGTCGCAGGTGCACTACCACCACCCCGCGGCCGGATGGGGCGCCGCCAAGAGCGTCACCCACGTCCTCGTGAAGGAAAGAGCCCTGGTCGACGGGCCACGCGCGATCTTCAGGATGAACCACGAGAACACCGGTTTCGATTGTCCGGGGTGTGCCTGGCCCGACGACACCAAGGGGCTCAGGCTCGACATCTGCGAGAACGGCATCAAGCACGTCACCTGGGAGATGACCCCGAAGCGGGTCGGCGCGGACTTCTTCGCGGCCCACACGGTCTCGGAGCTTTCCACCTGGACGGACTTCGCGCTGGAGGACCAGGGGCGCCTCACCGAGCCCCTCGTCTACGACGCCGCCGTCGACCGCTACGTCCCCATCGACTGGCAGGAGGCCTTCGACCTGGTCGGCGGCGAACTGCGCGCCCTGGACAGTCCGAACCAGGCAGCCTTCTACACCTCCGGCCGGCTGGGCAACGAGGCCACCTTCCTGTACCAGCTCATGGCCCGCGAATTCGGCACCAACAACCTGCCCGACTGCTCGAACATGTGCCACGAAGCCTCCGGCCGCGCTCTGCAGGCCGCCCTCGGCACCGGCAAGGGAACCGCCGACCTCAAGGACTGGGAGGCCGCGGACGCCTTGTTCATCATGGGCGTCAACGCCGCCTCCAACGCCCCTCGCATGCTGACCGCGCTGGCCGAGGCCTACCGCCGCGGTGCGCAGATCGTTCACATCAATCCGCTGGTGGAAGCGGCCGCCACGCGCACCATCGTGCCGCACGACATCACGGACATGGCCCTGTTCAAGTCGACGCGGACGAGCACGCTCAACCTTCAGGTCCGCGCGGGCGGCGACATGGCTCTGATGCGAGGCATCGCCAAGGCCGTGCTGGAGGAGTCCGAGCACGATCCCAAGGCCCTGGACCGCGAGTTCATCGACCGTCACACCCATGGCTTCGACGCGTACCGGGCCGTGTGCGAGGCCACGCCGTGGGAGGAACTGGAGCTCCAGTCCGGGCTGACCCGCGCCGAGATCCTCAAGGCGGCGGACGTCTACTCCCGCGCCGACCGCACCCTGATCAGCTGGTGCCTGGGCGTCTCCCAGCACGAACACGGCGTCGACACCATCCGCGAGATCGTCAACGTGCTGCTGTTGAGGGGCAATCTGGGTCGTGAAGGTGCCGGCCCCTCCCCCGTGCGCGGCCACAGCAACGTCCAGGGCAACCGGACATGCGGGATCGACCACCGGCCCACCGAGGCGTTCCTCCGGCGCCTCGACGACGTCTGCGGGATCGACGCGCCGCGTCCGCACGGCATGGACACGGTCGCCACGGTGGCGGGCATGCACGCGGGGAAGGTGAAGGTGCTCGTCGGCATGGGAGGCAACTTCGCCCTGGCCGCCCCGGACACCGCCTACACCGCCGAAGGCCTCGCTCGCTGCGCCCTCACCGTGCACGTCAGCACCAAACTCAACCGCAGCCACCTCGTCCACGGCAAGAAGGCCCTCATCCTGCCGTGCCTGGGCCGCACCGAGAAGGACCACCAGCGCCACGGCGTGCAGGCCACCTCGGTCGAGGACTCGATGAGCATGGTGCACCTTTCGCTGGGCATGAAGCGGCCCGCCTCACCCGACCTGTTGTCCGAACCGGCGATCATCGCCGGCATGGCCCGCGCCACCCTCCCGGACAGCAGCACACCGTGGGAGCACTACATCGAGGACTACGACCGCATCCGCGACACCATGGCCAAGGTGCTGGACGGCTTCGAGGACTTCAACCGCCGAGTGCGGCTTCCCCTGGGCTTCCGCATCCGCCAGCCCGCCCGCGAACTCGTCTTCCTGACCCCCACCGGACGCGCCGAGTTCTCGGCGGCCCCGCTGACCGACGTCGTCCCCCAGGACGGCACCCTGATCCTGCAGACCATGCGCTCCCACGACCAGTGGAACACCACGATCTACTCCGACGACGACCGCTACCGGGGCATCAAGAACCTGCGCACGCTGGTCTTCATGAACCGGGCCGACATGCGCGCCCGGCACATCAAGGACGGAAGCCTCGTCGACATCACCGCGACGGCCAAGGACGGATCCCGTCGCACGCTCCGCCAGTACCACGCCCTTCCCTACGACGTGCCCCGGAGTTGCGCGGCCGGGTACATGCCGGAGATGAACGCGCTCATCGGGGCGAGCGACTACAGCATCCAGAGCGACCAGCCGTTGATGAAGAGCCTCAAGGTGACGATCTCGCCGAGCCGGACGACCTGAGGCCGACCTGAGGCCCGCCGTGCCGACCATGAGTCGGCACGCCGGCACACCCCGGTGACGTGAAGGCCACCTAGCGATGGTTCGCACGGCGGCCTGTGCGGTGGCTTGGGCGGTGGCGCCGCCCCAGGGAGGTGGTGACCCTGGTGCGGCGCCGTCGCCCGTCATCCGCCCTTGCGGCCGGTGGTGGGCATCATCCGCTCGACGACCGCCACCGTCACCACGGCGTAGGCGAGGTGCGGGACGATGTCGGAGACCCAGTCGACGAGTGACCAGGTACGGGGGTCGGTGACCCGCAGAACCGTCATGGGGCCGTTGGTACCGACGAGGGCTCCGGCGGCGGCCACCGCATAGTGGGTCGCAAGGGCCGGGCGCCATCCGGCGGCACGGGCGACGCCGAGGAGCGCCCCCATGCCGAGTCCCGCGGCGTAGCCGGTCAGCGGGCCGAGACCGGCCACCCGGTTGTCCTGCTTCTCGCCCTCACCCGGGATCGGGACGTGCAGCCTCTGCGAGAGCCTGCGCACGGTCACCTCCGGCGTGGAACTGGCGGGTCGCCCGCGCAGCGCCATGTCGCAGTAACTCACGGTGTCGAGCACCGTGGTGCCCGCGGCGCCGGCCGCGGCGCCGTACATCAGTCCGCGTGTCAGGCTCGTCATGGTGGACCTTTCGCCGGGCCCGATGAGGGAGAGGACACTCTTCCGACCCCCCGGTATCCCATTCAACACCCATACCCCGTTCACCACCCGTGGCGACGAAGAGCGTCGCTCACGGGCGACAGGGGCTCGGCCGTCGACGCGGGACAGGTGGCCCGAGTCGCCCACCGCCGGTCGCCGGACTAACGTTTACCCGTGAAATCGGGCGAGAGGGGCGTCCTTCGATGGTGACCGTAAGTGATGCCTTCTACGGCATTCTCCGGCAGCACGGGGTGAGCGCGGTCTTCGGCAACCCCGGCTCCAACGAACTGTCCTTCCTGACGGGCCTGCCGGACGACATTCCCTATTACCTCGCTCTGCAGGAGGGCGCCGCCATCGGCATGGCCGACGCCTATGCCCAGGCCTCGGGCACGACGGGCTTCGTGAATCTGCACGCGGCGTCGGGTACGGGCAACGCCATGGGCGGACTGACGAACACCGCCGCCTGTCACACGCCTGTCGTCGTGATGGCGGGTCAGCAGGCGCGCAGATACGTGCCGTTGGACGCCATGCTGACCAACACGGACGCGACCAAGCTGTGCGACCCGCTGGTGAAGTGGTCGGGAGAGCCTCTGCGGCCGGAGGACGGGCCGGTCCTGTTGTCGCGCGCCCTGATGATCGCGAACAGCGCCCCGCGCGGCCCCGTCTATCTCTCGGTGCCGCTGGACGACTGGGACAAGGATGCCGACGAGGCCGCCGTCCGGCACCTTCTGCGGCGGAAGGTCTCCTTGCCCCCGGTGGTGCGGCAGGCCGCCCTCGACGAGTGGGTCGACGCGCTGCGTGGGGCCGGGAATCCGGCCATGGTGCTCGGCCCCGGCGCCGACACCGAGGAGGGTTTCGCCGCCGCGGTGACCCTCGCCGAACGGGCCCGTCTCCCGGTGTACATCGCTCCGAGCCCGCCCAGGTCGCCCTTCCCGACACGGCACCCGTGCTACCAGGGACAGCTCCCTTCGGCGGTCGGAGATCTCGCCGAGGTGCTGGCAGGGCACGACGTGATCGTCTCGTTCGGAGCGCCGATCTTCCGCTACCACGCCCCGAGCAGTGCCGACTTCCTGAAACCCGGAGGTCGTCTGTACGGCGTCACGGACGATCCGGACGAAGCCGCGCGGGCCCCCTTCGGAGATCTCGTCGTGGGTGACCCGGCGGAGGCGCTCGCACGGCTGGCCGCCGCCGTCGGTGAGACGGACCGGCCTCGGCCCGCCGCCCGCCGGCCGGCCGAAGTGAGCACGTCGGGACCGAGGTTCGAGGCCGGGGCGATCCTCGACGCGGTGGACCGCGGCAAGAGCGACGACACCATGATCGCGCTGGAGTGGACCTCCGCCGACATGATCCGCGACCGGCTGACCATCGCCCGCTCCCGTTCGGTCTTCTACCCCGCTTCCGGAGGTCTCGGCTGGGGGCTTCCGGCGGCGGTGGGACTGGGGCTCGGCTGCCCCGACCGTCCGGTCCTCGCGCTCATCGGAGACGGCGCGATGGAGTACACGACGTCCGCGCTGTGGAGCGCGGTGCGCTACCGCGTGCCGGTGACCTTCGTCGTCTGCAACAACACCAAGTACCGCGCTCTGCAGGAGTTCTCGCATCTGCTGCATGTGCCCGAGGGCCCCTATCTGGACATCGACGGCATCGACGTGGTCCGGATCGCGCAGGGCTACGGCGTCGCGGCCCACCGTGCCGAAAGCCTCGACGACGTGACGGAGTTCGTGGAGACGGGCCGGCACGAGCAGATGCCCCGGCTGATCGAGGTTCCGCAGAAATAGCCCGGCGGCCGCAGGTTCCCGACCGGACGGCACCCGTGCGCGGCACGCCGGTGCGGCGGCAGACCTCACTGGTGGACGGTTGCCGTCTGTTCATCCCGCGTTCCCCCCTGCGGGGCGTGCGGCGGCGTCCTGAAGGGCAGAGCAGGCGCAACCGCGCGAAGCCGGACGGCGTTCCGTGACTCCGCGCGCCGGGGCACACCGAGGAGCCGTGACAGCGGCAGGGGGGCGGACAGATGGAGTTCACGAGAAGCGGACGGCTGCGCGCGAACGGAAGACGCCGGACCGGATGGGGGCTCGCCGTCGGGGCCGGGGCGATCGTGTGGGCGGTCCTGGCGAACGGCCAGGGCCGTGACTCGGCCTACCTCCTCATGGCCTTGGCCGCCCTGGGCGTCCTCACCGGGATCCGGGAACTGCGCCGCGCGGCACACCCGTTCAGCCTGCGCGTCGACGAACGGGGCATCACGCTGGTCGACGGAGGCCTCGGCTGGGGACAGATCGAGGGCGTGGCCCTGCACTACAGGGCGGCTGACCACGTGGACGGTGACGATGGCACCACCGCTCCGCCGCCGCCGCACCTCCACGTCTTTCCCACTGACGGCGCGGAACTGCCGGGCCTGCGGGCATCCTTCACCGGCGGCCGGCGCGTCTACGACGTGGCCGACGCCGCCGAACTCGACCAGGACCTGGGCGAGTTGATCGAGGCCTTGACCCGGTACGCGGGCCCGCGCTTCGAAGGAGCCCCGCACGGGCTGCGCCGGGCGGTGGCACCCGGGCCCGTGACGTTGCAGACCGCCGGCTTCGGGCCGCTGACCGACGCGGCCGGGTTCCCGCGGGCCGCGGAGGTCCCCGCCGTGGCGGCTCGTACGTTCACCGCACGTCACAACTCCGGCGCGCGGCTGCTGCTGGCGCTCGCCCTCGCGGTCGCCGGGACGGCCGCGACGATCCCGCTGTTCACCGGCCATCTCCCCTGGGGACCCGAACCGGCCGCCGCGCTCGCGCCGTTGGGAGCGACGCTGGGATGGTGTCTGAGCGTGCTGTCCTTCCGCAGGTGGGCGCGGCCCCTGCGGCTGCGGATCGGACCGGACGGCCTGGCCGTACAGAACTTCGCCGCCCTCGAGGTGGCGATCGGCTGGGACCAGGTGGTGGCTGTCACCGTGGCCCGCAGACCGGGCGTGACCGAGAAACATCTGTGGCTGTTGCTGTGGCCGGTCCCCGGCCACAGCATCGACCTGCCCCACGACATCGCCGACGGCCACCGGACCTACCCCCTGGTCGAGTTGCGCCGGCTGCGCGACAGCGACGAGGTGGAGCGGACGGCACGCTGTTTCGCGGGCTCGCGCTACGCGGAACCGGCCTGACGCAGCCTGCCCGGCGCGCACCCACCGCGCCGTCCGCCCCGCGATCCGCCCCGCCCGCGACCGACCGGGGGACGCGCCACCATCCCGCGGGCGCCCGTTAGGGTTCCTGTGTGCCGACGTACAGCATTGGCCAGGCCGCGCGCCTGCTGAGGGTGAGTCCGGAGACCGTGCGCCGCTGGGCGGACGGGGGCCGGCTGCCCATGGGCAGGGACGGGTCGGGGAACCGGGTGATCGACGGTGTGGGGCTCGCGCGGTTCGCCCAGCGGCGTGCTGCGGAGGACGAACGCGCGGAGGTCGTCGGGCCGCCCACATCCGTGCGCAACGCCTTGACGGGCATCGTCACCGGACTCACGGTCGACGACGTCGTGGCACAGGTCGAGATCCAGGCAGGCCCGCACCGCGTGGTGTCGCTCGTGACCCGGGAGGCGGTCGAGGAACTCGATCTCGCGGTCGGCGTGACGGTCACCGCGCGCGTGCCTTCGACGAGCGTGCAGGTCGATCGCGCGTAGCGGGATCCGGGAGATCCGTACGGCAGAGCAGGGCGGCCCGCAGGTCGAGCCGGTCGTAGAGGCGGGACAGGTCTCGGCCGGTGAAGTGCTCGATGCGCCCGATGCGGTAGTGGACGCTGTTGACGTGCAGGTGCATGGCCTCGGCCGTACGCGCCCAGGAGCCGTCGCAGGCGAGGAAGGTCTCCAGGGTCTGCAGGAGGGCGGCGAAGGAGGCGTTCCGGGTGTCGAGGAGTGGCCCCAGGACGGTGCGGCTGTAGGCGGTGCGGACATCCGCGGGTATGCCGGTCAGCAGCGTGTCGAGCCCGGTGAGGCTCGCGATGTCGGTCAGGGCCGAGGTGTCCGGCTTCGTGGTGCGGGCGGAGCCCAGCGCGTAGCGCGCCTCGGCCAGAGCCCCGGTCAGGTCCCGCGGCCCGACGGCGGGTGATCCGATCCCGCCATGCACCGGCGTGGACGGTTCGCAGGCTGCGACGAGCGGCCAGCTCTCCTTGAGGGGGGCGGTCGCGGCCGCGGGGACGACCGCGAAGGCCGTGCCGTCGGGCAGCCGCCCGACGGCGACGGGGCCCGTCGTCGCGTGGGCGACTGCCTCCGCCAACGCCCCCTCCGCGAGTCCTTCCCGCCCCGCACCCGTGCCCGCGACGACGACGCCGTACGGGCCCTCGGCCGACAGGCCGCACGTGCGCAGCGCGCCTTCCACCGCCGCAGTCCCGGCTCCGGCATCGGCCCCAGCGAGCAGCGCGCCGAGTTCGTCCGCGACCTGGTGCTCGGCGGCCCGGCGCCGCGCCCGCGACTCCTGACAGCGGCCCAGGATCGCGGCGATCTCGTGCAGCATCCGGGGCGGCGCGTCGTCGGGGCCGGGCAGGTGGAGGTGCCAACGCCCGTACGGGGAGACGGCGTCGGCCTCGACCGGCACCGTGACGCCGGGCCCCTCCGACATCAGCGCGACGGCTTCGTGCGCCGGGACCGGCACGGCTCCCTCGGTCGCCGCGACGGTGCGTCCGGCGGGGGTGAAGACGTACGCGGTGCTCCGGCCGAGATGCGCCAGGGCGGTCGCGAGGATCAGGTCCGGACCGGCGTCCTGGGCGACCAGGCGGCTCAGCCGGACCCGTACGGTCTCGGGCAGCGCGTGGTGGCGGCTCAGCTCGCCCCACTGCCGCAGGTACACCGTGTCGGTGATGGCACGGAACATGATGTGGACCGGGACCGCGGCCACCGGCACCCCGTGTCGGGCGCAGGCCTCCACGAGGTCGTCGGGGACGGAGCCGTGTGTCTCCTCGCCGGCCAGGAGCACGGCGGCGCCCGCGGTCTTCAGCGCGGCGACGAAACGCTCGGCCCGGCCCTGTCCGTCTTCCGGTGACCACCAGACCAGCCCGCTGAGCACGGCCTCGCCCCGCCGCACGAAACGGGCGGGATCCTCGAGGTCGGTCGCGGTCACTCCGCTGATCTCCTGCCTCAGCAGCGGGTCATCGGCCCACAACAGGCGCAGGCCGAGGGACTCGTCCTGCAGGAGGTGTTCGACGTGCATGCGCTCTGGCTCCTCGTACGGCCACCGGGCGACACGGGACTGCCGTCTGGCATCTCACATTCACCAGGTGGTTGTGAGTGATCGCATCGTAAATGCCAGATGATACGAGGGATACGCCTCTTGGTTGATCCTCCATGGAACGCGCCGGAAAAGTCGGTGTTTCCGTGTGGTGAACCAGTCGTCCAGGACACCCGCGCGTTGCTTCACTGCGGGTATGGACCTGAACACGGTGGTGGAGATCAGGGACGCACGGCTTCCCGCGCCCTGGCGGCCGGGTGACGCCTGGCTCGGCGGTGGGACGTACCTGTTCTCCGAGCCGCAGCCGCACCTGCGGCGGCTGGTGGACCTGAGCCGGACCGGTTGGACGCCGGTGCGAGCGCACCCGGACGGCTCGCTGGAGATCGCCGCCACCTGCACCATCGCCCGGCTCTCCCGGTTCGGGAAGGGCCTGACGGCGGGGGCGGCGCCGCTGTTCGAGCAGTGCTGCCGGGCGTTCCTCGCCTCGTTCAAGGTCTGGAACATGGCCACTGTCGGCGGCAATCTCTGCAACGCCCTCCCCGCGGGCCCGATGATCTCGCTCACGGCGGCGCTCGACGGGGAGTGTCTGCTGCTCGCCCAGGACGGCGTACGCCGCCGGGTGCGCGTCGCCGACTTCGTGACGGGCGCCGGGCGCAAGGACCTCGGCGAGGGCGAGCTGTTGCGCTCCGTCACCCTGCCCGCCAGAGCGCTGGGCTGTCGTACGGCGTTCCGTCAGGCGTCGCTGTACGGGCTCGGCCGCTCGGGTGTGCTCGTCATCGGCACCCTCGATCCCGTCGACCACTCGATGACGCTGACCGTCACCGCGTCGACCGTACGACCGGTCCGCCTGTGGTTCCCGCTGCCACCGGGCGCGGCGGACCTGCGGGCGGCCATCGGCTCCGCCGTCGCCGACGGCGAGTGGTTCGACGACATCCACGGACTGCCCGCGTGGCGGCGGCACATGACGTTCCGGCTTGCCGAGGAGATCCGCCGCGAGCTGGGGCTGGAGGCACGATGAGTGAGGGAACCTTCGGGGTCGAGGTGAACGGCCGGTCGTTCTCGGACCGCCCCCGCCCGGGGCAGTGTCTGCGCACGTATCTGCGTGAACGCGGCTGGTTCGGCGTGAAGAAGGGCTGCGACGCGGGCGACTGCGGAGCGTGCACGGTGCACGTGGACGGCGAGCCGGTGCACAGTTGCCTCTACCCCGCCTTCCGGGCCGAGGGCCGTGCGGTCACCACCGTGGAGGGCCTGGCCTCGGAGGACGGCGAACTCCATCCCGTGCAGCAAAGGTTCCTGGACGCGCAGGGCTTCCAGTGCGGTTTCTGCACGGCCGGTTTCCTGATGACGACGGCGGCCCTCGACGACGAGCAACTCGGCGACCTGCCAAGGGCGTTCAAGGGAAACCTGTGCCGCTGTACCGGCTACCGGGCCATTGAGGACGCGGTGCGGGGCGTGTGTCACACCGAAGCGCCGTCCGCCGGTGAGTCGGTGGGCCGCAACCTGCCCGCGCCGGCCGGTCCCCAGGTCGTCACGGGCACCGCCCGCTACACCTTCGACATCGACGTGCCCGGTCTGCTCCACATGAAGCTGCTGCGCTCTCCGCACGCCCACGCCCGCATCGTCGCCGTCGACACGGCCGCCGCCCTGCGGGTGCCGGGCGTGCACGTCGTCCTCACCCATCACGACGCGCCGGAACGGCACTTCTCCACCGCGCGTCACGAACATCCCGAGGAGGACCCGGACGACACCCGCGTCCTGGACGACACCGTCCGGTACGTCGGCCAGCGCGTCGCGGCCGTGGTCGCGGACAGCGAGGCCGCCGCGGAAGAGGGCTGCCGCCGGATCGAGGTGACGTACGAGGTGCTGCCCGCCGTTCTCGACCCGGAGGAGGCGATGCGGCCGGGAGCTCCGGTCGTGCACGACAAGGACGCGGTCACGGCCCGCATCTCCCGCCCGCGCGACAACGTCGTCGGCGAGGCGCACGGTGAGATCGGCGACGTCGAGGCGGGGTTCGCGGCGGCCGACGCCGTGTACGAGGACACCTACCGCACCCAGCGCGTGCAGCACGCCAGCCTGGAGACGCACGGTGCGGTCGCCTGGTTCGACGAGGACGACCGGCTGACCGTACGCACCAGTTCACAGACCCCGTTCCTGACCCGGCGGGCGCTGTGCGCCCTCTACGACCTTCCCCCGGAGCGGGTGCGGGTCGTCGCGGGCCGGGTCGGCGGCGGCTTCGGCGGCAAGCAGGAGATGCTGGTCGAGGACATCGTGGCGCTGGCCGTACTGCGGCTGCGGCGCCCGGTGAAGCTGGAGTACACGCGTGCCGAGCAGTTCTACGGCGCCACCACCCGGCACCCCTTCACGATCCACGTCAAGGCGGGCGCCCGCCGCGACGGGACGCTGACCGCACTCCAGTTGCGCGTGGTCTCCAACACGGGTGCGTACGGAAACCACGGGCCGGCGGTGATGTTCCACAGCGTCGGCGAGTCGCTGGCCGTCTACCGCGCCCCGCACAAGAAGGTGGACGCCTTCTCCGTCTACACGCACACCGTCCCGGCGGGCGCCTTCCGTGGCTACGGGCTCGGACAGGTGATGTTCGCGATGGAATCCGCACTCGACGAGCTGGCACGCCGACTCGGCCTGGATCCACTGGAGTTCAGGGCACAGAACGTCATCGGCCCCGGGGAGTCGATGCTCTCCCCCGGCGGCGAGGAGGAGGACCTGCACATCGCCAGCTACGGCCTCGACCGTTGCGTCGACATCGTCCGTCGGGCCCAGGCCGAACCCGTCACGCAGGCTGTTCCGGACGGCTGGCTGGTCGGTGAGGGCGCGGCGCTCGCGATGATCGCCACGGGGCCGCCCGGCGGACACCTCGCCGACGCGCGGGCCTCGCTGCTGCCCGACGGGACCTTCGATCTGGCGGTGGGTACCGCGGAGTTCGGCAACGGGACGACGACCGTGCACCGGCAGATCGCGGCGGGCGAACTCGTCACCACCGTCGACCGGATCACCGTCCGCCAGTCCGACACGGACGTCGTGCGTCATGACACGGGCGCCTTCGCCTCCACCGGCACCGTGGTCGCGGGCAAGGCCACCCTGCGCGCCTCCCGCGCCCTCGCCGACCAGCTGCTGGACTTCACCGCCGCGCACCTGCGCGTACCGCGCGCCGAGTGCGCGCTCGCGGAGGAGGCGGTCGCGCACCCCGGCGGGCTGCTGTCGCTCAAGGAGCTGTACGCGGCCGCCCGGGCGGTCGGTGTCGCTCTCACCGCGGACGGCCATTTCGGCGGCACCCCGCGCTCGGTCGCCTTCAACGCGCAGTGGTTCCGGCTCGCCGTCGACCCGGGCACCGGTGAGATCCGCATCCTGCGCAGTGTGCACGCGGCCGACGCGGGCAAGGTCATGAACCCGATGCAGTGCCGCGGTCAGGTGGAGGGCGGGGTGGCGCAGGCACTGGGTGCGACACTCTTCGAGAACGTGCGTGTCGACGCGCGCGGAGAGGTCGAGACGGCCGCGTTCCGCCGCTACCGCCTCCCCCAGTACGCCGACATCCCGCGCACCGAGGTGCACTTCATGGAGACCTCGGACGCCATCGGCCCGCTGGGCGCCAAGTCGATGAGCGAGAGCCCCTTCAACCCGGTCGCCCCGGCCTTCGCCAACGCCCTGCGGGACGCGACCGGCCTCCGTTTCACGGACCTTCCGCTCACCCGCGACCGGGTCTGGCTGGCCCTCCGTGACGCGGGATTGACGGATCGTCAAGACGCCTAAAGGAACGGGGGGTTGCCACCTCTCCCGCTTGTGTTCATCTTCTGCACCCAGGGGAGGGTGCCGAAGGACGCCTTCTCGCACTCTCTGTCACGACAGGACCCGCGAGCGGCCGAGCGGGCGGCTTCGGGGGCGTCGTCATCGCCTTCAACCTCTGATCGCGGCCCTCCCGGTCGCCCGGCCGCGCCGGGCACGTCCGGGCAGCTCATCCCGTACGGGCCGGGCCGCCGGCGTCCCGCGCGTCGTCGGAGTCTGTGAAGAAGACGCGTCCAAGGGGTTGCCCGCGCATTGCCTCATGACTTAAATCAAAGCCTGAACTAAGCAGCCCAGTAAGCCATTTCGTCTCCTCCGGGTCCCCTCGGCCGCAGCACGGATCTCGGCACGGAGGTCACCCTGGCGTGCCCCGTCACTGGTCGTGCACGGCCTCGGGAGGACCGCACGACCCGTCCCCTCCTTCGAACGGAGTGAACGCATGAGACTCAGATCCTTGGGGATCGCGCTCGCCGCAGCGGCGGCGCTCATCACCCTCCCCGCCCATTCGCCCGCTGCCGCGGCAGAGACGCCCCTCTCCCAAGGCAGGACCGCCACCTCCTCGTCCGACGAGAACGCCGGGACGCCCGCCGCGAACGCCGTCGACGGCAACACCGGGACCCGCTGGTCCTCGGCCGCCTCCGACACGCAGTGGCTGCAGGTCGACCTCGGAACAGCCGCCAACCTCAGCAAGGTCGTCCTCAACTGGGAGACGGCCTACGGCAAGGACTACAAGATCCAGGTCTCCGACAACGGGAGTTCCTGGACCGACATCAAGTCCGTCACCGGCGGCGACGGCGGCACCGACACCCTCGACGTGGCCGGCCACGGCCGCTACGTCCGGATGAGCGGCGTCACCCGGGCCACTCAGTACGGCTACTCGCTCTGGGAGTTCCAGGTCTTCGGCACCAGCGACACCGGCACTCCCCCGTCGGGGAACTGCAGCACCGCCAACGCCGCCAAGGGCAAGCCCGCCACCGCGTCGTCCACCGAGAACGCGGGCACCCCGGCCTCGAGCGCCTTCGACGACAACACCGGAACCCGGTGGTCGAGCCAGGCGTCCGACCCGCAGTGGGTCCAGGTGGACCTGGGCTCGGTCCAGGACATCTGCAAGGTCGACCTCAACTGGGAGGCCGCCTACGGCAAGGAGTTCACTATCCAGTCCTCGGTCAACGGCCAGGACTGGACGACTCTGAAGTCCGTCACCAACGGGACCGGCGGCACGGCCTCCTACGACGTCACCGGCTCGGGCCGCTACGTCCGCATCAACGGAACGGTCCGCGGCACCGCCTACGGCTACTCGCTCTGGGAGGTCGCCGTCCACACGGGCTCCACCGGCACTCCGCCGGTCGAGGGCGGCGGGGACCTCGGTCCCAACGTCATCGTCGTGGATCCCAGCACCCCCAATCTGCAGGCCAAGTTCGACCAGGTCTTCGCCCAGCAGGAGTCCAGCCAGTTCGGCTCCGGCCGCTACCAGTTCCTGCTGAAGCCGGGCACGTACAACGGCATCAACGCGCAACTCGGCTTCTACACCTCGATCTCCGGGCTCGGGCTCAACCCCGACGACACGCAGATCAACGGTGACATCACCGTGGACGCCGGCTGGTTCAACGGAAACGCCACGCAGAATTTCTGGCGCTCCGCGGAGAACCTGGCGATCAAGCCGGTCAACGGCACCGACCGCTGGGCCGTCGCACAGGCGGCGCCGTTCCGCCGGATCCACGTCCAGGGCGGGCTCAACCTCGCCCCGAACGGCTACGGCTGGGCGTCCGGCGGCTACATCGCGGACTCGAAGATCGACGGCACGGTCGGCCCCTACTCGCAGCAGCAGTGGTACACCCGTGACAGCTCGGTCGGCGGCTGGACGAACGGCGTCTGGAACATGACCTTCTCCGGTGTCCAGGGCGCGCCGGCGACCAACTTCGACAGTGGCCCGTACACCACTCTGGACAACACGCCGGTCTCCCGCGAGAAGCCGTTCCTCTACCTGGACGGCAGCACCTACAAGGTGTTCGTGCCCGGCAAGCGGACCAACGCCCGCGGTGTGTCCTGGCCCGCCAACGCCGGCGGCACCTCGCTGCCCCTGGACCAGTTCTACGTCGTCAAGCCCGGCGCGACCGCCGCGACCATCAACACGGCGCTCGCCCAGGGCCTCAACCTCCTCTTCACGCCCGGCGTGTACCACCTCGACCAGACCATCAACGTGACCCGCGCCAACACCGTCGTGCTCGGGCTGGGACTTGCCACCATCGTTCCCGACAACGGGGTCGACGCCATGCACGTCGCCGACGTCGACGGCGTCCGGCTGGCCGGGTTCCTCATCGACGCGGGCTCCACCAGGTCCGACACGCTGCTGCAGATCGGTCCGGCGGGCAGCTCGGCCGACCACGCCGCCAACCCGACCACCATGCAGGACGTGTTCGTCCGCATCGGCGGCGCCGGACCCGGTCTGGCCACCAACTCCGTGGTGGTCAACAGTGACGACGCCATCATCGACCACACCTGGCTCTGGCGTGCCGACCACGGCACCGGGGTCGGCTGGGAGACGAACCGGGCCGACTACGGTCTGGTGGTGAACGGCGACGACGTCCTCACCACCGGTCTGTTCGTCGAGCACTTCAACAAGTACGACGTGCTCTGGAACGGCGAACGCGGCCGGACGATCTTCTTCCAGAACGAGAAGGCCTACGACGTGCCGAACGCCGCGGCCGTCACCCATGACGGCATCGTCGGCTACGCCGCCTACAAGGTCGCGGACACGGTCAACGTCCACGAGGCCTGGGGTCTGGGCAGCTACTGCAACTTCACCTCCGATCCGACGATCGTCCAGCAACACGGCTTCCAGGTCCCCGTCAAGACAGGCATCAAGATGCACGACATCCTGGTGATCTCGCTCGGCGGCAAGGGTCAGTACGCCCACGTCATCAACAACACGGGCGCACCCACCTCGGGGACGGACACCGTCCCGTCCAAGATCACTCTGTTCCCCTGACGAACCGTCGGGGCCGCTGAACACCTGACCGCAGGCCCGTGGTCCGCCCTGGTGGCGGGCCACGGGCTCGTGGTGTTCACGGGGGCCGGACCGCCGGCACCGGCCAGGGCCATGGTCTGGCGCTCACGCGCGGTGACGCCGTCGAGTCACACCGGACTGGGCAGTGGTGCGGGGGTCGGCCCGCACTGCCACCGCCTCGCACACGAGGACATGGCGACGACGGCCACCTCCTGTCGTCGGACCTCCCGCTGCCCGGCCAGGAGGGTTCCAGGCCCCGGGCCGCGCCGGCCCGCGCCTACGGCGTCCCGGCCGGCCTGGGGTACCTGCCGGTGCTCACCGCACCGGCCGCCGCACGATCGCTCGCGCGGACGTCACCGCCGTCCGGAGCGGATCCGTGCGAGGGGTGGCGTCCAGGTGCTCGACCGCGGCAGCACCAGCCATCCGGGCTTCCTGGCCGAGGGCGCGCACCGTACGTCCCCGCTCCACTACGGACCGCAGTCAGCGGCTTCGGTGACCCACTCTCGGGGGCTGTGGACCGCACGGTCCGGGCGGCGACAAGCGGGGCGGCATCCACCACGGGACCACGCCGGTGCGGTGAGACGAGCGGGGATCAGCGGTCGGCGATGTCCTCGCGCAGGCCGTCGGAGAACTCCCACCACGACAGGGGAAGCCAGTCGCCGTTGACGAAGGCGTCCACCGTGGCGCCCCGACCGCGGACAGTCACGGTCGTCCCGGGAGGGTACGTGGTGCCGGACAGGCCGGGTACGGGGACAAGCAGGGTTCCGAGTCTCTGTGCTGACACCTTTCGCTCTCCCTTTCCATTCTCTCGCTACGGCAGGGGAATGCCATTCATCGCGACATTACCGGCTTGTCCGATCGGGCAGACCGGACAATCATGAGAGATGGGTCACGCGACAGAGCGGCGGGGCGGCGGGGGTGACAACCGGACGCGCATTTCCCGACGGAGGTGACAGCAGTGAAGGCCGTTGTGTACAAGGAGCCGTTCACCGTGGCGGTCGAAGAGGTCGAAAAGCCCGGCATCCAGCACCCGAACGATGCGATCGTGCGCATCACCTCCACCGCGATATGCGGGTCGGACCTGCACATGTACGAGGGTCGCACCGCTGCCGAGCCCGGCATCGTCTTCGGCCACGAGAACATGGGAATCATCGAGGAGATCGGCCAGGGCGTCACCGCGCTCAAGAAGGGCGACCGGGTGGTCATGCCCTTCAACGTCGCCTGTGGTTTCTGCACCAACTGCGTGGAGGGATTCACGGGTTACTGTCTCACCGTCAATCCCGGTTTCGCGGGCGGCGCTTACGGCTATGTCGCCATGGGACCGTACAAGGGCGGTCAGGCCGATTATCTCCGCGTCCCCTACGCCGACTTCAACTGCCTGAAGCTCCCGCCGGGAGAGGAACACGAGAGCGACTTCATCCTGCTCGCCGACATCTTCCCCACCGGCTACCACGGCTGTGAACTCGCGCAGGTCCGACCTGGCGAGAGCGTCGCGGTCTACGGCGGAGGACCGGTTGGGCTCATGGCCGCGTACTCGGCACTGATACGCGGTGCGAAGAAGGTGTTCGTCGTGGACCGCATCCCCGAACGGCTGCAGAAGGCCGAGGAGATCGGCGCGGTTCCGATCAACTTCGCCGAGGGCGACCCGGTCGAGCAGATCAAGGACCTGACCGAGGGCGTCGGAACCGACAAGGGCGTGGACGCCGTCGGCTACCAGGCCACGGCGCACGGCACGGATCACGAGGAGCCGGCGACCGTCCTCAACTCGCTCGTGGGGACGGTCCGGGCGACCGGAGCGGTCGGCGTACCCGGGCTCTATGTCCCGTCCGACCCCGGCGGCCCGGACGAGCAGGCCAAACACGGCATGCTCCTCGTGGCGATCGGCAAGCTCTTCGAGAAGGGCCTGAGGATCGGGACGGGCCAGTGCAACGTGAAGCGCTACAACCGCTTCCTGCGCGACATGATCATCGAGGGCCGGGCGAAGCCCAGCTTCGTCGTCTCGCATGAATTGCCCCTGGACCAGGCGCCGTCGGCGTACGACAAGTTCGACAAGCGGATCGAGGGCTACACGAAGGTCGTGCTGCACCCGTAGTCCCGGCAAACCGACAGGACCCGTCCGCAAGGATGGACGAGAGGCTGGAGTCGCAGTGGGTCATGCGGCTCCAGCCTCTCGGCGTGCTGCCCGCGCACGTGCCGCACCGGCCGCCCGACCGCGGTGGCCGGATCCGTCGTGTGCCCGCATGCGAGGAGCGCGGCAGATGAAACGATGAGCCCTGCATGCGCCCCCGTGTCCCTGGGGAGAATGCGCGAATACCAGCGCTCGTACGGTTGAGCTGCCGCGTTCCACCATCGCCAACTCCCCAGGAAAGCAGGGTCGGCTGCCATGCTGCTGCGTCTGCCCACGTCCGTGTCCGAAGCACAGGAGTGCATGGCCGAGGGGGCGGAGCCGATAGGCGGCGCGACACTGGTCTGGGCCACCTGGCAGCGGGACGGTTTCCCGGAGCGGGCCATGTCGCTGCGCAACCTGCCGGAGGCCAACGCGATCGGGCCCCGGTCGCTCGGCTCCGCCGTGGTGCTGAACCGGATCGACGACCGTGTGCCGGAGGTGTTGCGGCGGGCGGCGGGCTCGGTGGGGACCGGAGCCGTCCGCCGGACGGCCACCGTGGGGGGCAACCTCGTCGGCAGCACGCTGCGCTGTCTGCTGCCCGCGGCACTCGTCCTGGACGCCGGTGCCACGGTGCTGGAACCGGACAGGGTCTACGAGACCGACCTGGCCGAGGTGATCGCCAAGCACCATCTCCTGCTCAGCCTCCACTGGCGTGAACCCGTGGTCAGCGGCTACCACAAGGCGTCCGGCGATGCGGGCGGTCCGCCGCCCCTCGTCGTCGCCACCGCCGTGCACGCCGAGGCCGACGGACGCCACCGCCTGCGGGTAGCGGTCCGGGACGGCTACGACGTCCTCTGCGAGAGCGTCGAGTGCGACACGGACTCCGCTCAGGTGCTCCACACCCTGGACCGTACGGACATCGGCGCACTCCACTCCACCGCTTCGGAGTCGGTCCGCGAACAGGTCACGGCCGTCCTGGCCCGCGCCTCCGACCGGTGATCCGGAGCTCCCGACTGTCCACGGACCGGCCGCAGTTCACGTCTCGTCGGCCGGAAGCGCGTACAGGTGCGGAAGGTTGACCACGATCGCCTCCTGAGTACTGCGGGCGATGACGACCACCGCTTCGTCGTCGGGGTCCGGGTTCTCCTCCCGGTGCGGTACGAACGGCGGGACGAAGATGTAGTCGCCCGGGGAGGTGCGCAGCCGTACCTCCTCCGGCTCGCTGCCCGAGTCGTCGAGGAAGACGAACTCGGGATGTCCGCTCACCACGTAGATGGCGGTCTCGGACTCTCCGTGATGGTGGTCGGAGGAGGACGTGGCGGGCGCCACGTGCGTCTGGCCCATCCACAGCTTCTCGGAACCCACGTTCTTCCCGCTGACGGCCGCGAACCTGCGCATGCCGCCGCTCTGGGCGGTGTCGCCGTCCAGGGAGTCGGACCGGATGTGGTGCAGGCGGGTGCGCAGCGGTGCCGCCGGGCGGCCCGCGGTGTCGTGGAGATGAGGGTGAAAGCCTTCACCAGGGGTCGTCGACGGCTCGCTCATGGCGGGGACGCTAGAGCGGGCCGGAAAAGGATGTCAAGTGGTGTCCATTGCCGTTCACCTGCGGCAATGTTCCCGCAATGTGAGGCCCGAGCCGTTCGACGCCCTTCGCGCCGCAGGCTCCTCGGGCATGATGTGCGCATGCATATTTCCGCGAAGGCGGACTACGCCATGCGGGCGCTCCTGGAGCTCGCCCGTGAACCCGCCCGTCCGCTCACCTGCGAGGCCATCGCCTCTTCGCAGGAGATCCCGTTCCGGTTCCTGAAGTCCGTGGTGGGCGAGCTGCGCAGAGCGGGCCTGGTGCGCAGTCAGCGGGGCTGCGAAGGCGGCTACTGGCTTGGCAGGCCCGCGGAGGAGATCACCCTGCTGGACGTCGCGCGCGCCGTCGACGGCGAGTTGATCACCCTGCGCGGCGCGCCACTGGAGGGCCTCGACTATCCCGGTCCGGCGGCGGGGCTGCCGGGTGTGTGGCGCGAGGTCGAAGCGGGCGCGGCCGCGGTCCTGGGCGGGGTGACCCTGAGGTCGTTGCTGCCCGGGGCAGCGGCCGGCGGGCTGGCCCGGACGGGCGCCGCGTGACCGGCTCGCCGCTGCCGCCGTCGGTCGAAGTGGTGGAGTACACCGACCCGTTGTGCCCCTGGGCCTGGGGATCGGAGCCCGTCTTCCGCAAGTTGCGGGCGGCGCTGGGCGGCCGGGTGCGCTGGCGGCGGGCGTACGCGATCCTCTTCGACCACGACGACGACCCGCCGCCCGACCCGGTGGCGGAGACCGCCTGGTACGCGCGCTACGTCGAGGAGATCAGCGCGCACAGCCACGCCCCGCGCGCCCTGCGGCTCAGCCGTGTGGCGGCCAGCTCCTGGCCCTCCTCCCTGGTCGCCAAGGCCGCCGAACTCCAGGGCGGTGACGTGGCCGAGCGGGTGCTGCGACGGCTGCGGGAGACCGTCTTCGTCCTCGGGGAACCGGCGGACACCGCCGCGCTGGCGCTGTCCGCGGTACGCGGCACGCCGGGGCTCGACCTGCGGCGGCTGACCGCCGAGGCCGCGTCCGGGACGGTGCTCGAGCAGGTGCGCGCCGACCGGGCCGAGGCCCGTCGGCCCGTCGCCGAGGTGCTGGCGCCGGGGGGCGGGTCACCGCATCCCGGCGCGGCCAAGGAGACCGGCGACGGTGGGCGCCGGTACGCGCTGCCGACCCTGCTGGTCCGGTCCCCCGCCGGGTGTCGCGCGGTGCCCGGCTGGCGGTCCTTCGAGGAGTACGCCGCCGCCGTGGACGCGCTCCGTCCCGGGCTGCTGAGGGTCCCCGCACGGCTCTCCCCGGTGGACGCGCTGGAGCGCTACCGGAGCCTGACGGATCCCGAGCGGCGGCTGCTCACGGACGGTGCGTGGCCGCCGGCGCACGCCGTGCGGGTGGACACCGGCAACGGTCCCTTGTGGCTGCACCCCGATGAGGCCGCGGCGCATCCCGCCGCCGACCACTGAGTACTCCCCCCTGGCCCGCGGGTCTCTGATCTGCGATCAGTGACCGTCCCGCCGAATGAGACACCAATTGGTGTCCATTGACAGCCGGTCGAGGCTGCCCCCAGGATGTGCAGCATGCTCACGACGCACCCCGGTGTGGTGTGCCGCTACGTGGACCTGCGGCGCACCAGCAGCGCACTCTGTCGCTGACCTTCCGCCGTCCCCGGCCCGCAGGCGCCTGACCGCCGCTCTCGGCACCGGCCGCCCGCCACTCGCCCGAGCCGCGCCCGTCCCCCTGCGTCCGCGCCTTTGCCTCAGCGCCTCCGTGCACCGTCGCACGCCTTCTCCCTCTCCGGGCCCGCCTCCATGGGCCCCCGACCTTCCCTGCCCTGGGCGCCACGCACCCCGACTGCGCGCGGTCGCCTCTCCCGGTATGCCCGTCCGGGTCTCGGTCGACGGTGCGTACGGGCGTCGAGCCGGGCCCCGCGCCCTGCTCCTTCGCCCGCACTCCTGCTCCCCGCGCCCGCGCCCTCTCGCTCTCGCTCTCCTTCTCCCTCTCGCTGCCTCCGCTCCGCCCGTCGCGCGCCGCTTCTTCCGCCGCGACCCAGGCCGGGGCCCACCACAGGAAGAAAACGATGCCCGCTCAACTCACCACCCAGCGCCGCAGACTGGCCCCCCCTTCGTCCCCACGGACCCGAGGCCCGCGGGCCGCCGCCCTCGCCACCGCCTTCGTCGCACTGCTCGCACCCGCCCTCAGCGCGTGCGGTGGTGACACCGCGGCCGCGGGTGGCGGTGCCACCTTGAAATGGACGTCCTCCTACTTCCCGACCCACTGGGACCCGGTGGTCGGGGGCAGCGGCGCTCAGTTCCGTGAACTCGCCCTGACCTACGCCTCGTTGACGCGAACGGACGAGACGGGCAAGGCCGTTCCCGACCTCGCCAGGAGCTGGGAGTACAACGCGAAGGGTGACGAGATCACCTTCCATCTGCGCCCCGGCCTGAAGTTCAGTGACGGTCAGCCGGTCGACGCCGCCGCCGTCAAGGCGGCCATCGAACGGGCCCAGAAGCAGAAGAACTCGGCGCTCTTCGGCGACCTGACCTCCATCAGGTCGGTGGACGCCGAAGGACTGGACGCCGTCCTTCACCTGACCCAGGTCGACTACCAGATCCCTCAGTTGCTCGGTGAGCGCGTGCTGCAGATCGCCAGTCCACAGGCGGCGAAGAACCCCGCGAAGCTGGACCAGAACCCGGTCGGCGCCGGTCCGTTCACCGTCACGCAGCTGATCCCGGGGACCAAGGCGGTCCTCAAGAAGAACCCGGACTACTGGGACGCGAAGAACATCCACATCGACAACGTCGAGCTGACCTCCGCTCCGGACGCCTCCACCGTCGTCTCCGGTCTGCAGACCGGCGTCTACAACTTCGCGGACCTGGACCCGAGTCAGGCGTCTGCCGCCAAGAAGGCCGGCCTGGACGTCTTCGTACAGCCGGGCTTCAACGCCTCGAACCTCAGCCTGAACATCAACAAGGCGCCGTTCGACAACGACAAGGTCGTCGACGCCGTCCGTCACGCGATCAACCGTCAGGAGTTCGTGGACAAGCTGACGTTCGGCTACGGCGAGGTCACGGACCAGCCGTTCCCCAAGGGGTACGTGGCCTACGACCCGAAGTCCGAGGCCGACTACCCCTACGATCCGGCGAAGTCGAAGAAGCTGCTCTCCGAGGCGGGCTACAAGGCGGGTGACATCAAGCTCGACCTGGTGATCCCCGCGGACGACCCGCAGGCCGAGATCGTCCAGTCGCAGTTGGCCAAGGTCGGCATCACCGTCACCATCAAGGTCGACAAGAACTGGGCCACCCCGTTCTTCGCGAAGAACCTGAAGTTCTCGCTGTACGGGACCACCGGCCGTGACTCCGCGGCGCAGACCCTGACCGCCCACTTCGGTCCCAACGGCCCGCTGAACCTCAGTTCGCCCTACGAGCCCGCCGGTTTCGAGGCCGCCATCGCCAAGGTCCGCCAGACCCCGCTGGACTCGCCGGACTACGCCAAGGTGCTGCAGGCGGCGACCCGGGCGGGCTTGAAGAGCAAGGCCCTCGTCTTCACGTACTCGCAGCCGAATCTCATCGCCAAGAGCAAGTCGATCTCGGACCTGCCGAAGAACCCGGCTCACATCGACTGGACCGGCGTGACCATCTCCAGCGGTAACTGACATCCGTCCACTACAGAGAGGGGGCAACTCCATGACGACGACAGCGGTACAGGCCGCGCCTGCCCGGCGTCGCGGGGTCGCCGTGACCAGGGTGCGGCACACGCTGGGCCGTGTCCTGATCGCCCTCGCCCGGTCGATCGCGATCTTCGTGCCCGTCTTCCTGGTCGCGACGTTCGTGACGTTCGCGCTACGGTCGCTGAGCGGACTCAGCCCGGCGCGGATCCAGCTGGGCGAAGAGGCGACTCCCGAGGCGATCCACCGGGTCGAGTCCCAGTGGGGACTCGACCGGCCCTTCCTGGTCCAGTACTGGGACTGGTTCAGCGGTGTCCTGCACGGACAGCTCGGCGCCAGCTGGACCAACGGCGCCGACATCTCCACGCTCATCGGCCTGGGCCTGGAAGTGAGCCTCTCCGTCGCGACGTTCGCGCTCGTCATCGGCGTACTCGTCGGTTTCGTCCTGGGTACCGTGGCGGCGCTGCGGCGGACCACCTGGGTCGACCGCGCGATCACGGGCTTCGTCACCCTCATCTCGGTGATGCCGGCCTTCGTCGTCGGCATCGTGCTGGTCGCGGTCTTCGCGGTCGGGCTCCATGTGTTCCCCTCCGCCGGCTACATCCCGGCACGACAGGGAATCGGCCCGTGGCTCGCGCACATCACCCTCCCGGCGATCGCGCTGAGCTTCGACGTCGTCGCGGACGTCGCCCGCCAGCTCCGCGGCAGTCTCGTCGCGGCCTACCGGGAGAACTACGTGACGGGCGCGCTGGTACGCGGACTGGGCGCACGCCGGATCTTCCTCGTGCATGTGCTGCGCAACGGCATCGGGCCGGCGCTCGCCACCCTCGGCCTGAAGTTCCCCGCGCTCGTCGGTGCCTCGGTCGTCACCGAGTGGATCTTCGGCCTGCAGGGCTTCGGCAGGTTCGCCAACGACTCGGCCCAGGCCGGCGACGTACCGGCCGTGCAGGGCGTCCTCGTGGTGTCGATCGTCCTCGTCGTCCTGTTCAACCTGATCGTCAACCTGGTGCTGGCGCGCGTGACGCCGGCCTCCCAGCGAGGGGTATGACCATGGTGCGCCACGTCCTCTCACTCGCGTCCGGCCGGATCGCCGTCGCCATCCTGACCGTGATCGCCCTGCTCGCGGTCCTCGGACCGTTGCTCGCCCCGCAGAACCCCCTCGCCACCAGCGACCACACACTCGCGGCCGCGTCGGGCTCCCACTGGCTCGGGACGGACTACCTCGGCCGTGACGTACTGAGCCGGCTGCTCGACGGCTCCCGTGTCAGTGTGTTCGGCTCGCTCGAAGTCGCCCTGATGGCACTGGTGGTCGGCGCGATCCCCGGCATGCTGTCGGTCTACCTCGGCCGGGTCTTCGAGTGGGTCACCCTCCGGCTGGCCGACACCCTGGTCGCACTGCCGTTCCTGCTGTTCGCGGTCGCGGTGATCGCGCTGCTCGGCAACGGCATCACCCAAGCCATGTTCGTCACGGGCGCGTTGGTCTCCCCGCTCTTCTACCGGGTGGCCCGCGCCGCCACACTGGCCGTCGCCCGCTCGCAGTACGTGGAGGCCGCGCTGATCTCCGGTGCCTCGATCGGCTGGATCGTACGGCGCCATGTCTGGGTCAAGGTGCTCCCGCCGATCGCCGTCGCACTCGCCCAGACCATCGGCGTCGGCTTCATCATCGTGTCGAGCCTGACGTTCCTCGGCATCGGGGTCCAGCCCCCCGCGCCCACCTGGGGCGGCCTGCTCGCCTCGGACCTCGGCTACCTCAGCTACCAGCCGTGGGCGCCCCTCGCTCCCGCGGTGCTCATCATGGTGACGGTCTGGGCCAGCAACCTGCTCGCCGACGCGATCCGCGACGTCTCCGGCGAGGCGGGCCGGGCCTTCGTCAACAACCGCAGGGCTCGCGCCAACCGCCTCGACAAGTCTGAGCCCGTTCCCACCGGAGGTGCGTGATGACGACGCTGTCCCAGAACGCCGCCCGCGAAAGGACCCACGGTGCCACGGCCGCCGACGCTACCGGTGCGCCTGGTGCGACGGGTGCGACGGGTGCGACGGGTGCGACGGGTGCGACGGGTGCGATCGCGATACCGGGTACGACCGGCGCGACCGGTGCCACAGCCGCGCCCGTGCTCGCCGTCCGCGGGATACACATCAGTGACCTGGCCGGTGACCGCGAGATCGTCCACGGGGTGAGTTTCGAGCTCACCCCCGGCAAGGCCGTCGGCATCGTCGGTGAGTCCGGCAGCGGAAAGACCCTGACCTGCCGTGCCGCGCTCGGCATCCTGCCCCCGCACTTCGAGGTCACCAGCGGCTCGATCGAGATCACCGGCACCGACATCGCGACCCTGACGCCGCAGCAGTGGACGGCCCTGCGTGGTGCCACGATCAGCGCGGTCTTCCAGGACCCCGCGTCCTACCTCAACCCCTCGATCCGGGTGGGCCCGCAGATCGCCGAGGTGGTCCGGGTCAAGAAGAGGCTGAAGCGGCGGGAAGCGCGCCATCGCGCCGTCGAGCTGCTGCGGGCGGTGCAGTTGCGCGACCCGGAACTGGTCTACGGCCAGTACACCCACGAGCTCTCGGGAGGCATGCTCCAGCGTGTCCTGATCGCGGCGGCGATCGCCGCCGATCCACGGATCCTCATCGCCGACGAGGCCACGACGGCACTCGACGTCACGGTCCAGGCCGAAATCCTCGATCTGCTGGCCGAGTTGCGTCAGCGCGCCGGCCTCGCCCTGGTGGTCGTCTCCCACGACCTGGCCGTCGTCGCCCAACTCTGCGACGAGGTCCTCGTGATGCGTCGGGGCGAGGTGGTGGAGCACGGTCCCACCGAGGCGGTGCTTCACCGTCCACGGCACGAATACACCCAGTTGCTCATCGCCGAACACGAGCAGTACGGCCTGGAGAAGTTCCTCACGCCGACGGAGGACTCATGACCGCCGCACTCACTCCGGACGGGTCCGCCGGTACACGCCAGGACGCCGTCCTCGAGGTCACCGGCCTGGACGTGCACTACGGCCTGCGCCGCCGGCGCCGTCGCGCCCTGCACGGACTCTCGCTGAGCGTCGCGCCGGGCGAGACCGTCGGGATCATCGGCGAGACGGGCTCGGGCAAGTCCACCTTCGCCCGTACCGTGCTCGGCCTGGTCCGCGCTTCGGCGGGCCGGATCGTCATCGGCGGCGAGGACGTCAGCGCGTACGGCCCACGCCAGTGGCGCGGTCTGCGCCGGCGCGGTGTGGTCCAGTACGTCTTCCAGGACCCGCTGCGCAGCCTCGACCCCGACCTCACCGTCGAGGAGTCCCTGGTCGAGCCGCTGCTCGTGCAGGGCGTCGCGCGGACGGAGGCGGGCGACAGGGCCCGTACCTTCCTCGCCCGCGTGCGCCTCTCGGAGGAGCTGCTCGACCGGCTGCCCGGGGAGCTCTCCGGGGGCCAGCGGCAGCGGGTCGCGGTGGCCCGGGCGCTCGTCACCGAGCCGCGGCTGGTCATTCTCGACGAGCCTGTCAGCGCTCTGGACTCCGCGAACCGCGTCCAGGTCCTGCAGATCCTCAAGGAACTCCGCGCCGCCGGCGTGGCTCTCGTCTTCATCTCCCACGATCTCGGGTCCGTCGCCGGGATCGCCGACCGCATCGCGGTGCTCTACCAGGGCGAACTCGTCGAGGTCGGTGCCGCCCGGGACGTCATCACCCACCCGCGGCACGACTACACCCGTCTGCTCGTCAGCTCCGCGCCCACCCTGCGGACGGCCTCGGCCGACCGGGCGGAGCGCGACGCGCTGCGCGCCCTGCTGTACGCCTGAGCACGGCACGGACCCCGGGAACCACACCACTGCGGATCTCCCCCAACCCACCGGATTCCGGAACCAGCGATCCACAGAACTCAGAACCTCAGAACCTCAGAAGCATGGAGAGGAACACCCATGTCCCGCACCCTTCACCTCGCGCTGCACCCCTACGGTGTCGGCGGCCCCGGCCAGCACGGTCTGTGGAAGGACCCGCGCGTCGCGAAGAACGCGAGCATCGACATCAACTACTACATCGCGCAGGCCAAGGCGGCCGAACACGCGCTCTTCGACGCCCTGTTCATCGTCGACAGCCAGTTCATCAACTCCACCTACCCGGCGCACTACCTGAACCGGCTGGAGCCGCTCACACTGCTGTCGGCGGTCGCCACCCACACCCGGCACATCGGCCTGGTGGGCACGGCCAGCTCGACGTACAACTCGCCCTTCAATCTCGCCCGTCGGTTCGCCTCCCTCGACCACATCAGCGGCGGCCGCGCGGGCTGGAACGTCGTCACCAGTTTCGACACCGGAACGTCCAGGAACTTCGGGCTCGACGAGCACCTCGACTACACCACGCGCTACGGCCGCGCGCTGGAGTTCGTCCAGGTCGCCAGGGGTCTGTGGGACTCCTACGAGGACGACGCGTTCCCGGCCGACGTGGAGCGCAACGTCTTCCTCGACCCGGCCAAGCTGCACGCGCTCGACCACGAGGGCGAGCACTTCAAGATCGCCGGGCCGCTCAACCTCTCCCGCTCTCCGCAGGGCCAGCCGGTGATCTTCCAGGCGGGTGTCTCCGAGGAGGGGCGCGACCTCGCGGCGCGGGTCGCCGAGGGCATCTACGCGCCGGGCGGCAGTCTGCGGCAGGCGCAGGAGTACTACGCGGACATCAAGTCCCGCACCGCGTCGTACGGCCGCGACCCCGAGCACATCAAGATATTCATCCACGGCGGCCCGGTCGTCGCCTCCACCGACGAGGCGGCCAGGCGGCGCGAGCAGGAGATCTTCGAGGAGGACAACGACTTCGACCGCAACCTCGCGCTCCTCGGCCGTTCCTTCGGCGCCTACGACTTCAGCGGGCACGACCTGGACGCGCCGTTCCCGGACGTCGCGCACCTCGCCGAGAAGGGCGGCCGTACCGGCGCCGCCAAGCTCATCGAGCGCGCCAGGGCAGAGAACCTGACGCTACGTCAGGTGGCGGAGTCGGTCAGCGAGTTCCGCCGCTCGCCGTTCGTCGGGGCGCCGACGACGGTGGCCGACACCATCGAGCAGTGGTTCGCCGCGGGTACCTTCGACGGCATCAACCTCGCCTTCCGCAACAACGACGACCTGGAACTCTTCGTCGACGGTGTCGTGCCGATCCTGCAGAAGCGGGGCCTGTTCCGCACCGCGTACGAGGCCGACACCCTGCGCGGCAACCTCGGCCTGCCGGTCCCGGCCAACCGTCACACCCGTGAGCCCCAGCTCGTGAACGGCTGAGGGCAGGATCATGACCGAACTGTCGGTGACCGGTGGGCGCGACGTGCACACCGTCCGGTTCCCGCTCGAAACGCCACCGGCGACGGTGGACGTGCTGATCGTCGGCGCGGGCCCCGTCGGCCTGTCCGCGGCGGTCGAGTTGACCGCCCGGGGCGTCCGGGTCGCCGTCGTCGACCGCGCCCGCACCGCGACACTGGTGCGGGCCGGCGCGATGGGTCACACCCCCCGGGTGGTGGAGCACTTCCGCCGCTGGGGACTGCTCCAGCGGATCCGTGACGCGTGGACCTATCCACCGGAGTGGAACCAGGGCACCCGGCTGGTCACCTCTCTCGCCGGGCACGAACTGGTACCCGTACCGCGCCCGTCGTTCGGCGGCCGGGGCGGCCGCGGGTCCACCTCGCAAGAGGCCCTGCGCCGGCCGCAGACCGTGCTCCAGCAGGTCTTCCTCGACCACCTCCGGGAGCGGGGCGTGAGCGTCACCGGCGGCTGGGAGCTGACGGCGCTCGGCGACCACGCCGACGGCGTCGACGCCGAGGTGGTCGGTGTCGGCTCCGGCGAGCGGCGCACCGTGCGCGCCGCGTACGTCCTCGGCACCGACGGGGGCAGCAGCACCACCCGCCGTCTGGCCGGCATCGAGCGCGAGGGTGAGCACGCGACCGAGAAGCGGCTGCGTCTCATCGTCCGCACCGGTGACATCTCCGGCCGGGTCGGAGCGGCCCCGAGCGGAAGCAACATCGTCCTCAATCACAAGGCGGCCGGATTCCTCGCCGCCGTGAGCACCCGCGAGTGGCGGGTGTACGCGGGCCCGTACCCGGTCGACCACGAGCCCACCGAGAACGAACTGCTGGAGATCGGCCGTGCCGCGTTCGGGTTCGACCTGGACCTCGAGCTGGTCTCCGCGACGACCTTCTACCACGCGACCCGGATCGCCGAGACGTTCCGCCTCGGCCGCGTGCTGCTGGCGGGCGACGCCGCCCATGTGCGGACGCCCGGCGGCAACCTCGGTGAGGGCTTCGGCGATGTGGTCAACCTCGGCTGGAAACTGGCCGCGGTGCTCAAGGGCCACGCGCCCACGACACTGCTCGACTCCTATGACCAGGAGCGCCGCAGGCACAACTGGAGGGTCGCCGACCACGCCCTCGAACGCTCGCGGCGCGCGCAGCGGACCCTCGCGGAACTCCGTGAGGGAGGCATTCCCGACGACGCGGATCTGAGCCCCGAGGCCTTCCGGCGCCGGCGCGAGATCGGGGAGCGACTGGGCCGGGACCGCTCCGACGCGGCGGGCGTCGCCTATGACGAGCGCTACGACGCGTCGACCGCCATCTGGTACGAACCCGGCCAGGTCGACTCCGAGCCCCGCTGGCGCGCGGACGTCTACGAGGACGACCCGCGGCCGGGGCACCGGGCACCCGACGGACTCATCGATCCGTACGGTGGCACGCTCCACGATCGCATCGGCAACTCGTTCGCCCTGCTCGTCCTGACCGAGGACCGCCGTGTCGAGCGGGCCTTCGTCTCGGAGGCCACGGCGCGCTCGTTGCCGTTCACGGTGATCCACCTGACCGATCCGGAGGCCCGTGCGGTCTACGGCGCCGGCCATGTGCTCGTACGCCCCGACCAGCACGTCGCCTGGCGCGGCACGGAGCTTCCCGACGCGGGTGCGGCCGCGGTCCTCGACCGGGTACTGGGCGGCGCCCGCGACGGGTCCGCGACGCCCGGTCTCGTCGCGGCGGGCGCGGCCGGCCGATGAGCGGCCCGGTCACCTCGGCATCGACCCCCCTCCCCCCGCGACCGGGGAACGACACGGTCCGATCCCTGAAAGGCGAGCACTCATGACCCCCCTGACACCGCGGTTCAGACTCGGCTTCCTCACCCACGTCCAGGGCCGCGGCGACGACCAGGCCCGGACGTACCGGAACGCGCAGGAGCTCTTCGTCGTCGCCGACGAACTCGGCTTCGACACCGGCTGGGTGGCCCAGCACCATGTGCCGGCCGGTGGTGGCGGCCTCTCCTCGCCGTGGACGTTCCTCGCGCACGCCGCCGCGCGGACCAAGCGGATCCGGCTCGGCACCGCCATCACCGTCCTCCCGCTGGAGGACCCGGTCCGGCTCGCCGAGGACATCGCCGTCGTCGACACGCTCAGCGGCGGGCGCGTCGAGATCGGTGTGGGCAGTGGATACAGCGACACGGAGTACGCCGCGTTCGGCCAGGACGTCGCCCGCAAGCGCGAGTTGACCAGCGAGAAGCTGAGCGCGCTGCGTCGGGCGCTGGCCGACGAGGAGGTGCGTACACCCGGTTTCCGCATCCAGCCGACGCCCGGCGACTTCACGGACCGGATCTGGCAGGGGGTCTTCAGCGACCCCGGCGCACGGCACGCCGCCGGCGGCGGCTCGAACCTCCTGCTCAATCGCGCGGCGTACGGCTTCGACGCCCCCACCGACGAGGTGCAGCGCCCCTGGGCGGACGCGTTCCTCGACGCCTGGGAGAGGCCGCGCCGTCCACGGATCGGGCTGTCCCGGTTCGTGTTCCCGGCGAAGGACAGACGCACGGCCCTTCAGCAGATCGGCGACGACGTCCACCGGGCGGCTCTTCGCCACGGGGAGAGCGGTGCCTTCCCGAAGGACCTCAGCGTGGACGAGGCGCTGCGTCGCTTCCATTCCTTCTACGGCCATCCCGACGAGATCACCGCCGCGCTCCGCGAGGAGAGGGTGCTGCCGGTCGCGACCGACCTGATCACCCAGTTCAACCCCGCCGTCCCCGACCACGACGCCGCGATCCGTGCCCTTGAGCTCATCGCGACCGAAGTGGCGCCCGCCCTGGGCTGGAAGCCCGCGACCGTGCCCGACCTCGCAGGAGCGTGAGATGACCCAGTACACCGACTACCACGGCCCCGAAGGCCTCCGGACCCGCGGCACGATCATCGTGGTGCCCGGCCGGGGCGAGGGCCGGGCCGCCTACGCCCGGTTCGGCAGGCGGCTCGCGGCCGACGCCTACCGCGTCCGCGTCGTCGACGCCCCGCGCATCGACGCCGACGATCCGACCGGCTCGCTGGCGCGGTTCGGCGCCGGGCTCGCCGCGGCCGTCGAGGGTGCCGCGGCCGAGGACGGGGTGGTGCGTCCCGTCGTCCTCGTCGGGGCCGACACCGGCGCCGCCGCCGTCGCCGCGCTCCTCGGCCAGGAGGAGTCACCTGTCGCCCGGCTGCCGGAGGCCGTCGTTCTCGCGGGACTGCCGGGACGCGGCGCCGACACCGACGGCTCCGGGGACACCGGCGCTGCAGGGGGTGCGGTGGGAGCAGGGGGATCGTGGGAAGACGAACTCGATGTCCGTACCTTCTGCCCGGCCCACCGAGCAGTCCTCACCGACGACTCCGGGACACAGCGGGGCTCGCTCGGCACCGCGGTGCCGGGTGAGCTGCTCGACGCGGCCCACCAGGTCGACACGGCCGTCCCCATCCTGATCCTCGTCGGCGACGCCGATCCGCTCGCGGACCGCGACGCTCTCACCCGCACCGCGAAGTCCCTGTCTCGCGGCCGCCTGGCGGTGGTCCGGGACGCCCACCACGACGTCCTCAACGACCTTCAGCATCGCTCGGTGGCCGCCGAGGTCGTCACGTTCCTGGAAACGGTCCGCAACACGCTGGTGCCCGTCGTCGCGGTGGAGTCGAGCGCGTGGTGACGGCCGGCTCCTTCAGTGACCGCCCCCGGCGGCCCGGTACCGCGACCCCGCGCCGTGCGGCGCGGGTCGGCCGGTCCGCCGGGCGGAGCGGATCCGTCACCCCGACCCGCCGAAAGGAAACGGTATGACCGCCCCTCTGCACCGCGACGCGCCACCGCCGCCGGTGGCTCCCGACGGCGCGGACCTTCTCCGCGACACCCTGCGCCGGCACGCGGCCGGGGTCACGGTGATCACCTTCCCCGGCCCCGTCGGCTTCACCGCCACATCGTTCACCTCAGTCTCGCTGCGCCCGGCCCTGGTGTCGTTCTGCGTCGGCGTCGAAGCCTCCAGCGCCCCCGCCGCCCGCCGCGCGGACCGGTTCGCCGTCCATGTGCTCGGCACGGCCAACGCCGGTCTGGCGAGCCGGTTCGCCCGCAGTGGCGTGGACCGTTTCGCCGGCGTCCCCTGGTGGGCCCAGGCGGACGGTCTGCCCGTGCTCGACGGGGTCACCGCCTGGCTCTCCGCGCGGATCACACTCCGTCAGACCGTCGGCGACCACCTGCTGGTGGTCGGCGAGGTCGACTCGGGCGCGACCGCCGCGGAGGCCACGGCACTCGTGCACCACAATGGATCGTTCGCCTCGGCGCACCCCCTGGCGTGACCTTGGCCCCGGCGGCTTCCCCGCTGGTGGCCGGCGGCACCCGTGCCGCCGGCCACCCGGAGGGACTAGGGCCGCCCGGAGGGACTCAGGCCGCGAATCCACCGTCCACGGCGATCGTGGCCCCGGTGACGTACCGGCCCGCGTCGCCCGCGAGGTGGGCCACCGTCGCGGCGACGTCCGACGGCTGCCCGTAGCGGCCGAGCGCGGTGAGACCCCGCTGGATGTCGGCGCCCGGACCGTCGGAGGGGTTCATGTCCGTCTCCGTCGGGCCGGGGTGGACCAGGTTGGCGGTGATACCCCGTGGACCCAGCTCGCGCGCCAGTGATCTGGTGAGACCGATCAACGCGGTCTTGCTGGTCGCGTACAGGGATCCGCCGGGGAAGGCGACCCGCTCGGCCATGCAACTGCCGATGTTGATGATCCGGCCGCCTCCGGCCATGTGCCGGACCGCCGCCTGGCACGCGACGATCGGCGCCCGTACGTTGATGTGCAGGACCCGGTCGATGTCGTCCAGCGACAGGTCCTCGACCGGTCCCAGCACTCCGATCCCCGCGTTGTTGATGACGATGTCGAGCCGTCCGAACTCGGCGGCGACCCGGTCCACCGCCTCGCGCACCGCCGTCGGGTCCGCGCCGTCGGCCCGTACGGCCTCGGCCCTGCGGCCCATGGCCCTGATCCGGCCGGCCACCTCCGCCGCGCGGTCGCCGCTGTCCCGGTAGGTCAGTGCGACGTCGGCCCCGTCCTCGGCCAGCCGGAGCGCCACAGCCTCACCGATCCCCCGGCTTCCGCCCGTCACGATGGCCACCTTGCCGTCAAGCATCGCAGTCATGTCTTCGCTCAACTCTCTTTCTCTTTGGCCGACTTGTCGATGCTCTCCGGCGGACCACGAGGTGTCCGGCGGCATTCCGACGTCGTGCTGGGGGCATCACGAAGGGGTACGGCACGGCCAGGTGGGGTTCAGGTCCCCGCCGGGGTGACGCGCCTGCGCGAATGGGCTCCTCGTCGGCGGTCGTCACGGCGATGGTCATCACGGCGGCGGTCGTCTCGGCGATGGTCGTCATGTCGGCGGTCGTCCCGGCGATGGTCGTCATGTCGGTGAACCGGGGGCCGTCGCGTGTGCGTCCGGCACCGGATCCATGTCCGAGGACGCACACCCAAAGGCCCTCCGCGGTCCACGGTCGGCACGGCACAAGGTCCTCACCGGGCCGCACGCCCCCTCCGCCCGCGCCGGGTCGGCGGGCTACGAACGAGGGCCTGAAGGGGTCTGCCGGATCATGGAGAACACCGGCAGTGACAAGATGGCCTGGTGGCACCCGCATCCGCGTGGTGCCGCCCACCGCTGTTCCGGCCGGTCACGGCCGCCGGGAAGCGGTCCGGCGCTGGGGGGGGGAGCTCATGATGCGGGAAGGCAAGCGTATGCGGCAGGCAGGGGTACTCGACGTGGGGTGCCACAGCGCGCTGCTGACGGTGGCGCGGCGGCCGAAGGGCGGGACGCTGGAACCCGTCCTCTCCCGGAAGGTCCGGCTGCGACTGCACCAGAGCCTGGGACCGGACGGGCGGCTGCGCGAGTCGGGGGTCAGGAGCGTGCAGCGGGCGGTGACGGAGGCCGCCTCGGCGGACCCACAGCTGCGACTGCCCGAGGTGTTCGCGTTCGCCACGTCCGTCATCCGGGACGCGCCCAACCGCGACGAGGTCATCGACCGGGTGGCACACGCCACCGGCATCCGTCTGCGAGTGCTGCCCGGTGAGGAGGAAGCGCGGCTGGCGTACGCGGCCGCCCGAAGATGGGCGGCGCCCACCGGCGGCCCCCTGCTCGTCCTGGACATCGGTGGCGGCACCCTGGAGATCGCCTCCGGTACCGCGGACCAGCCCCGCACCGTGCTGTCGCTGCCGTTGGGAGCCCGTACGGTCACCCGCGAGTGGCTTCCGGGCGGCACCGCCCCTTCCAAGCGCCGGCTGGCCGAGCTGCGACGGCATCTGCGGCGTTCCCTGAGCTCGCTCCCCGATCTGCCCCAGGCGGAGCCGGGCGGGCAGGTCCTGGCGTGTTCCAAGACCTTCACCCAGCTGTCCCGGCTCGCCGCCGCGGGGAAGAACCGGCCGCCCCGCACGCCGCAGCGCCTGACGCTGCCCGCGCTGCGGACGACGGTTCCGCTCCTGGCCGCCTCGTCGCCGAAGCGGCGCGGCAGACTGCCCGGCATCTCCCCGCACCGGGCCGAGCAGTCGCTGGCCGGAGCCCTGATAGCCGAGGCCCTCATGGAAACCTGTGGGGTCGACAGCGTCACCATCTGCCCCTGGTCCACCCGCGAAGGGCTGCTCCTGGAACGCCTCGGCGGCGCCCGCACCGACTGACGCGGCTCCTCGGGTACGCCGGTCGGCGAGGAGCCGAGCGGCACGGGGCACCCGCCCGCGGCCGGTGGTGCTCACGCACGTGCCGCTCGGACCGGGCCGAGTTCGCGCCCACGCCCAGGGGCGCGTTCGCCTTCGCGTTCGCATGGCGTTCTGCCCGGGGCAGCCGTCAGACTTGCTGAGGCGAACTGCTCGGCGACGGGAGGTGCGGCGCGTGCGAAGACCGGGCCGTGTCACTCTCGGGCGCGCCATGTCCTGGCTGCGGGCCCACGATCCCGAGCTGGCGGCGACCCGCCGCGCCGTACGGACCGCGCTCGTGATGCCCGCCCTCTTCGCCCTGTGCGGTCAGGTGATCGGCTCGCCCGCGATGGCGACCTTCGCGGCGTTCGGTTCGTTCTCGATGCTCCTGCTCGTGGACTTCACCGGGCCCATGGTGCAGCGGCTTCAGGCGCACGCGGGGCTCGCGGTGGCGTGGGCGGTCCTCATCAGTCTGGGCACGCTCGTCGCCCACCGGATCTGGCTCGCGGTCGCCGTCATGGTCGTCGTCGGCTTCCTGGTGCTCTTCGCGGGCGCCATCAGTTCCGTCCTCGCGGGTGCGTCCACCGCGCTGCTGCTGGCCTTCATCCTCCCGGTGACCTCACCCGCTCCGCTGTCCCAGCTCCCCGACCGGCTCGCCGGTGCGGGACTGGCGGCGGCCGCGGCCATGCTCGCCGTCTCCCTGCTGTGGCCCCGGCCTGCCGCGGACCCGCTCAGCGCACCCGCGGCACGGGTGTGCCGCGCCGCCGCGGAGCAGTTGCGAGCCGACGCGTCCTGGCTGGCCGGCGGCCCCGGTACGGCGAGCGTCGGCCAGTGCCGCATCACCGCCCACCGGGCCGCCGACGCCGCCGCCGACCTGCGCGGCGTCTTCGACACCACGCCCTATCGGCCCACCGGTCTGTCGACCAGCTCGCGCGCCATCGTCCGTCTGGTCGACGAACTGACCTGGCTCAGCGACGTCCTCGCCGACAGCGCGCCCCCTCTCGACGGCCGCCCGGCGTGCGACCCCGACGCCCACGCCGTACGACGGGCCGCCGCGCGTGTCCTGGACGAGGCGGCAGGACTGCTCGACGTCCCGGCGAACCCCCGGGACGCGCTGCGCGCCGCCTCGGACGACCTGGGTGCGTCCATGGCCGGCATGGAGCGCCACGCCACCGGCAGACTGAGCGGGCACCAGGCGGGAGCGGCGACACCGTCACGGGTGCACCCGGTCATCGGAATGCTGGACCTGTCGTTCCGCGCGCAGGAGCTGGGGTTCGCGACGCTGCAGATCGCGAACAACGTGGACCTGGCCGCGTCCGCCGAGCGGCGCAGCTGGCACGACCGCCTGCTCGGCCGCGAGCCCGGCACTCTCACCGAACCGCTGCTCTCGGCGCGTGAGCGGGCCGCCGCGCACCTCCGGCCGCAGTCGGTCTGGCTGCACAACAGCCTCCGCGGCGCCCTCGGCCTCGGCATCGCGGTCTCCCTCACCAACCTCACCAGCCTCCAGCACTCGTTCTGGGTCCTGCTGGGAACCCTGTCGGTGCTGCGCTCGAACGCCCTCAACACCGGTCAGAACGCGATGCGCGCCGTGCTGGGCACCCTGGCGGGTTCGATCATCGGAGCCGGGTTGCTGCAGCTCATCGGCCACCACAGCACCGTGCTGTGGATCCTGCTGCCTCTCGCCGTGCTCATCGCCGGCATCGCCCCCGCCGCGATCTCCTTCGCGGCGGGCCAGGCCGCGTTCACCGTCACCGTCGTCATCCTGTTCAACATCGGTCAGAACCCCGACTGGCACATCGTCCTGCTGCGGATCCAGGACGTCGCCGTCGGCTGCGCCGTGAGCGTGCTGATGGCCCTGTTCCTCTGGCCACGCGGCGCGACGGCCGCCGTCGACCGCGCCCTCGCCGAGGCGTACACGGACAGCGCCCGCTACCTGGCCGGAACGGTGGCGTACGCCGTGGGCCGGTGCGGCTCAGGACCCGCGCCCGCGGCCGGCCCTCCCCTCGAGGAAGGCCGTGCGGCGGCCGCCGCCGCACGGCGGCTCGACGACGCCTTCCGCAGCTATCTCGCCGAACGCGGCGCCAAACCGATGCCCCTCGCCGACATGACCACGCTCGTCACCGGCATCGTCGGACTGCGCCTCGCCGGGGACGCCGTCCTGGGACTGTGGCAGCGCGCCGGCGACGAGGACGCCGGTACCGACCGGGCCGAGGCACGGCTCGTGATCCTGGGCGCCGCCGGCCATGTGACCGGCTGGTACCGGGATCTGGCCGCCGCCCTGGGCCAGGCCGCTCCCGTCCCGGAACCGCTGCCCCGCAATCCCACGGCCGAGAGACGGCTCGTCGAGTCCCTGCGCCGCGACCTGACCGACGAGCGGGGGCAGCCCACCGCCACGGCCGTCCGCATCATCTGGACCGCCGACCACCTCGACGTCGCCCGCCGGCTCCAACCGAATCTGGCGGCCGCGGCGGCACCCCACCCCACGTCCTGACCGGTGCCTCACGTGGGCCACCCTCGGTCGTCGGCGGGGGCGTCCGAACCCCGCGCCCAAAACGGCGGCGGACGCGAAGACCGCTCAGCCCGTGCACAGAGTGGCGACCGCGGTGCGGCGGAGCGCTTCCTCGGCCCGCCCCCAGGGCCAGCCGTTCTCGACCACCAGCGTGCGCCAGCCGGTGGGGCCGAACCAGAACCACAGGAGATCGGCCGTCTCGTCCACCGGGCCGGGAGGCGGCGGGTCCAGGGTGTGCAGGTGGCGGGCGGCGGCGCGCAGCGCGAGCCGGTAGTCCGCGGTGGCGCGCTCCCACAGCGCCTCGCCGTTCTCGTGGACGGGCAGCGCCTTGCGGATCGCCTCGTGCACCGTGAACTGCTCCTCGTTGCCCAGGCGTGTGCCGTGTGCCAGCGCCTTCAGCACCGCCTCGGGTGTCGGCAGGGCGAGCACCTGCCTCATGGCCTGCTCATAGCCGGAATCGACCACGCCCTGGTCGACGATCCGGTCCAGGATGTCGCTCTTGCTGCCGACACTCGCGAAGACGGTCTTCGCGGCGACACCGGCCGCCGCCGCGATGTCGGCGACGGTCACCCGCCCATAGCCACGTCCGGCGAACAGTTCGGCTGCGCACTGCAGGATCAGCGCACGCGTCCGCGCGGCGGCCTGCTCCCGCAGCGGAGAGACGTAGGAGCGTTTGGAGGGCATTCGGACATCCTAGTCAAGGTCATCACACCGTTTCCCTATTCATTAGGTGCCCTGTAACCTCAATCATCGTTCGGCGGGCACAACCGGCGTGAACACGCGCTGCCTCCGTCCCCCGGGCAGACCGACGTCGCTGCACAGATCGCACAGCCGGTGAGAACCGGTGAAAGGTACGGACGCAATGGGCATGGACACCACGGGCCTGGCCCACGGGCTCTTCCGCATCCTCGAGACCGGGGATCCGGCACTGGCCGCCGAGGTGGTGGGCGAGGACTTCCACAACCGCGAAGCGGCCGTGGCGCCCGCCGCCTGCTCGATCCCCGGACCGGCGGGGGTCCTCGCCTCGAGCGCGTGGATGCGGTCCGCCTTCAGCGACCTGCGCTTCCCCGTGCTCGGCACCGCCGGGAACGACGAGCAGGTCTGGGTACGCCTGCGGATGCGGGGCCGCCACACCGGCCCGTTCGTCCGTTTCCGCGACGGCGCCCTCGACCAGGCCATACCTCCCACCGGGCGCGAGATCGACTTCGAACAGATCCATGTGCTCGACCTGCGGGACGGCAAGGTGGTCGGACACGAAGCGGTACGGGACGACATCACCATGCTCGGACAGCTCGGCGTGTTCCCCCCGGCCCCGGCCACCGCCCTGCGCATGGTCGCCTGGAAGGTGACCGGACGCGCCGCGCGCGCGGCCGCCGACGTCACCGCACGGGCGGCCGAGGCAACGGCCCTGCAGCCGATCCGGGCGGCCGGGAGCCGCTGAGCCGGACGCCGCACCCCAGGCGGGTGGGGTCCGGTCCTCTCGGAGGCCGGCCCCGGACAGGACCCGCCACACGGGCCCGACCCGCCGCACGGGCACCTGGTCGTGCCGGCCGCCCAGTCCGTCGCGGAAGAGGGAGCCGTCGGAATGCGGCAGGATGTGGCCATGAGCGTAGTCAAGATCAACGTACTGACCGTCCCCGCCGAGCAGCGGGAGACGCTGGAGAAGCGCTTCGTCTCCCGCGCCCACGCCGTGGAGAACTCCGACGGCTTCGAGTGGTTCGAACTCCTCCGCCCGGTCGAGGGCACCGACAGCTACCTCGTCTACACCCGCTGGCGTGACGAGGCGTCCTTCCAGGCCTGGATGGAGGGGCCCATGAAGGCGGCCCACCAGGGTGCCGGCGAGGGCGGCGAGCGCCCCAAGCCGGCCGCCTCCGGGTCCACGCTGTGGTCGTTCGACGTCGTGCAGCAGGCGGCACCGAAGACCGCGTAGCCGGACCCCGGCACCCTGCACCGCGGTCGGCCGGCGAGGGAGTGGGTCGGCGATGCAGTGAGTGATGCGGGCCGGCGGTCGGTGAGTTCCGCGCCGGCTGCCGGCATCGTCCGCCCGGCCCCCCGTCAAGTGGAGCCCGGTGGTTTGATCCACCCCAGGGACCGCTCGACGGCCCGCTGCCAGTTGTCGTACTCCGCCTCGCGGTGCGCGGGGTCCATGTTCGGCAGCCACTGGCCGGCCCGGTGCCAGTTGCGGCGCAGGATCTCCAGGTCCGGCCAGTAGCCGGCGGCAAGGCCCGCCGCGTAGGCGGCGCCCAGGGAGACCGTCTCGGCCACCATGGGCCGCACCACCGGCACATCGAGCACGTCGGCCACGAACTGCATGAGCAGGTTGTCCGCGGTCATGCCGCCGTCGACCTTGAGCTGCTTCAGGGCCACCGAGGAGTCGGCGTTCATGGCGTCGACGACCTCCCGGGTCTGCCAGCCGGTGGCCTCCAGGACGGCCCGGGCCAGATGTCCCCTGGTGATGTACGAGGTGAGTCCGACGATGACCCCGCGCGCGTCGCTGCGCCAGCGGGGTGCGAACAGACCGGAGAAGGCGGGGACGATGTAGCAGCCGCCGTTGTCCTCGACCGTCCGCGCGAGGGTCTCGATCTCCGGCGCGCTGTTGATCAGTCCCAGGCGGTCACGGAACCACTGGACCAGCGAGCCGGTGACCGCGATCGACCCCTCCAACGCGTAGACCGGAGGCTCGTCCCCGATCTTGTAGGCGACGGTCGTGAGGAGTCCGTGCCGCGACCGCACGACGTCGGTACCGGTGTTGAGCAGCAGGAAGCTGCCCGTTCCGTAGGTGCACTTCGCCTCGCCCGGGGAGAAACAGGTCTGGCCGAACAGGGCGGCCTGCTGGTCGCCGAGAGCGGCGGTGATGCGGACGCCCGGGAGAAGTGAACGGGCCTCCCCGTAACTCTCGGCGGAGGAGCGGATCTCCGGAAGCATGGGGCGGGGGACCCCGAAGAACGCGAGCAGCTCGTCGTCCCACTTCAGCGTACGGATGTTCATCAGCATGGTGCGGCTGGCGTTCGTCGCGTCCGTGATGTGCAGGCCGCCGTCCACACCTCCGGTGAGGTTCCAGATCAGCCAGCTCTCCATCGTGCCGAACAGCACCTCGCCGTCCTCGGCCCGCCGCTCCAGTCCGTTGACATGGTCGAACAGCCAGCGGATCCGCAGCGCCGAGAAATAGGTCGAGGGAGGCAGACCGCAGCGCTCGAGGAAGAAGTCGTCTCCGGGGTCGATTCTGAGGTCCTCGACGAGCGGCGCCGTACGGGTGTCCTGCCAGACGATGGCCTTGCCCAGCGGGACGCCCGTCCGCCGGTCCCAGACCACCGTCGTCTCCCGCTGGTTCGCGAGACCGATGGCGGCCACCTCCGCCGCGCCGACGCCTTCGTCCGACAGGGCCTCCGGGACGATGCGCTGCAGGTTGCGCCAGATCTCGACGGCGTCGTGCTCGACCCATCCGGGGCGCGGGAAGTGCTGCTGGTGCTCACGCTGGGCGACCGACACCAAGCGCCCGTGATGGTCGAACAGGATGCATCGCGTGGAGTTGGTGCCCTGATCGATGGACATTACATACCGTTCAACCATGATCGGCTTCTGCCTTCCGATGTGTCGGTGAGGCGGTGGTGTCACCAGCGAGCTGCGCCCAGCTCCCTGGAAATGGCCCGTGCGGCTTCCCGAAGGAGGGTGACCAACCTGGACCGGGGAACGCCGTGACCGTCGCAGATCCTCTCGACCGGGCCGGACAGGCCGATCGCGCCGACCACGAGACCGCCGTGCCCCCGGATCGGCGAGGCGATGCCCGCTTCGCCCATGGTCATTTCCTGGACCTCGGCACCCCAGCCGAGGTCCCGGATCTCGGTCAGCGCCCGGGTGAGCCGCTCCGGGGTGACCAGGGTGTGCCGGGTGTACGCCTCGAGACCGGCTTCCAGGACCGGCTCCACGGTCACGGCCCCGAAGGCCAGCAGCACCTTGCCGAGCGAGGAGGCGTGCAGTGGCAGCAGCGAGCCCACGTCCAGGGTCTGGAGCGTGTCGTCCGGCCGGAACACATGGTGGACGACGAGGACCTTGCCCTCCAGGGGCGTGCCCAGACGGACCGATTCCCCACTGCGCGCGGCCAGCGCGTCGGCCCAGTTGATGGAGCGCGACCGCAGCTCGTTGATGTCGAGGTAACTGGTGCCGAGGTGCAGCAGGGCGGCTCCGAGCTGGTACTTCCCGGTCTCCGCGTCCTGTTCCACGAAGTCCACGTGCTGGAGTGTGCGCAGGATGCCGTGGGCGGTGCCCTTGGCCAGCCCGAGGGAGGCCGCCACCTCGCCCAGCCCGAGTCGGCGAGGCTCACCGGCGAGCAGACGCAAGATCGCAGCCGCCCGTTCGATCGACTGGACTGGGCCGGCCATGATCCGAGCCTATTACCGCTGCGGAGGGTCCGCTTGACGTGTGGGGAGACGGTGCGAACGCTGCCCCGGACGCGCCGTTCGGTAATGCCGACCGCCGTTCATTGACCCACCTCATTTCGGTCCTTAACGTGCTCTGAGGCCCGGCAACGCGCTGAGGTTCCGGCAACCGGCCGACAGCGCTCACCCCGGAGGAGTAGAGATGGCGCTACAGCTCAATACGAGGCTTCGTGACACGAAGCTTCGCGAGGCAGTCGAGTACGTCTTTCCGCTGCCGCCCGTCGCTGGGGCCGTCTCGGCCGTCCGACGACGCGCGGGCACGGTCCTCACCGACTGGAACGTGTCTCCGGGAATCTTCGAGGACGCGCTGCTGGTGGTGTCGGAGCTCCTCACCAACGCGATCGTGCACGCCCTGCCCCCGGCGGAGCTGCGACTGTCCTGGATCCGGGGCAACGGATACGACACCCTGCGGGTCGAGGTCACCGACGCGGGACCCGCGCGCGCCGCCGGGGAGGATCTCGAAGGGATCGACCCCGACGAGCACGGCCGCGGCGAGGAGATCGTCAAGGCCCTGGCGGCCCGGTACGGCATACGGTTCCACCCCGGCGGAGTGACCCGATGGGCCGATCTCGTCGCGGCGTGAACAGGAGCGGGCGTACGTGAGAACGTGCGTACGTGAGAGCGCGTGGCGCGAGGCCCGCGCTCATGGAGATCCCGTCGCCCAACACCCCCATCCATGCGGAACCCGTCGCTCGACACCTCCGTTCACGGAGAAGGGATCGCGACCGACGTCGTACGGCGGCGCGGTCAGAAGCGGTCGGAGCGCGCACCCGTAGGACGAGAGACCACCAGATCCGAAGCGGTCCGACCCGACACCGGCGGACCTGACCCGGCCGGCTCGGACGCGAGCGGACCGGACGCGCCCGAAGCAGAGGTGGCCGGACCCGGCGTGGCCGGAGCAGCGGCGGCATTTCGGGAAGCGGCCGGCTTGCGCAGCAGGAGCAGCGCGGCGTCATCGTGCAGTCGGCCCCCCACATACGTCAGCAGTTCGTCGTGGAGCGCGTCGAGGGTGCCCGCCGGCTCTTCGGACACATGGCGCGCCAGCCCCTCGGCCAGCGGATAGAACTCGCGATCGTGGTTGCGGGCCTCGGTGACCCCGTCGGTGTAGAGCAGCAGCTGATCCCCGTCGTCGAAGGGCAGCACCTGGAGGCTGGGGACCTCGCCGGACAGGGCGCGCAGCCCGAGGGGCGGAGCCGGGTGGGTGGGCTCCACCGGCAGGACGCTCCCGGACGCGCGTACCAGCAGCGGAGGAGCGTGCCCGCAGTTGACGACCTCCAGATGCCCCGCCTGTCCGTATCCGGCGACCACGGCCGTGACGAAGTCGTCCCCGCCGAGATTGCGGGCCAGGCTCCGCTCGATCCTGCCGACGACGGCGAGCAGATCGGGCTCGTCGTAGGCGGCCTCGCGGAAGACCCCGAGCACGAGCGCGGCGGTCCCCACGGCCGGCAGACCCTTGCCGCGCACGTCGCCGACGATCAGCCTGACGCCGTACGGGGTGGACACCAGGGCGTAGAGATCTCCGCCGATCCGGGCCTCCGCCGCCGCGGCGCTGTAGCGGACGGCCACCTGGAAGGGGCCGACGGTCTCCGGTATCGGCGTGAGCAGTGCGTGCTGGGCGGCCTCCGCGACCGAGCGGACGGCGGCGAGCACCCGTTCCCGGCGCCCGCGCAGTGAGCTGGCCAGGCCGCTCGCCAGGGTGACGGCCGTCAGCGCGGACAGCACGGCCGCCAGTTCACCGGCGGGTACGCCGTCCCTGACGCCGAGCCTCGCGCCGAGTACGGCGGCGAGGAGTCCGATGCAGAACACCCCGCGCGGCCCGTTGGTCGTGGCGGCCAGCGCGGGGGCGGCCGCCAGCAGTGACAGCCAGATCATCCCGGCTCCGCCGACGACGTCGACGAGCACGATGACGAAGACGAACAGCAGGGGCAGTACGGGTACTCCGGCCGCGAGCTGGGCGGTGGCACGTCGCTGGGCGAATGCCCTGAGGGGCGCCAGTCGATCCCTGGTCGGCCGCGACGGCCTGTGGGCGCCACCATGGTCTCGGGCATGACTCATGTTTCGTCCGCAGTCCTCACCTGTGTGCCGGATCACATTCCCGGTATGTCCGTTTCATCCAGGAAACGCGTTCGGTCCGAGCCTCACAAGGAGACAGATTTCAGATAGTGAGAGAGAGACTTCTGGTGACACGGTTTGCGATCGGGATGAGCCGTGTCACGACGTCTTCGAGCCGGGAGACGCGCTCCGCCGGCAGGGAGACGCCGAGCGAGCCCAGCGTGTCCCCGCAGTAGACGGGCACCGCGACGCAGACGGTGCCGAGGGCGTACTCCTCAAGGTCCGTGACGGCCGGAGCCACCGGTGAGGAGTCGAGCCGCCGGAGCAGCTCCGAGGTACTGGTCACGGTCCGCGGCGTGAGGTCGGCGAGGCCGTGCCGGGAGAGGTAGTCGTTGCGGGCGTCGCCGTCCAGTTCCCGCAGTACGGACTTGCCCAGAGCGGTGGCGTGGCCGGCGTCCTCGAATCCCACCCAGAGGTCGACCCGGGGTGCCCGGGGACCGTCGACGATCTCCGCGACCCGGATCTCGCCCTCCTCGTAGAAGGTGAGGTAGGCAGGGGTCGCGAGCTCGTCCCGCAACGCGGCGAGCGTCGGACGGATCCGGCTCAGCAGCGTCTGGCTGTGGGCGGTGCTGTGCAGCGCCTGGAGTTTGTCCCCGAGGATGAAGCCGCCGTCGTCCAGCTTCCGTATGTATCCGTCGTGCACCAGCGTCCGCAGCAGGTGGTACGCGGTGGCCAGCGGCAGGCCCGTCTCGCGCGCCAGCTGCTTCGCGGGAGCGCCGTTCTCGTGCGCGCTCACGGCCTCCAGCAGGCGGAAGGCCCGCTGAACGGACGCGATGAGCGTGGGGCCGTCGTGAGCACCCATAGGACCAGCGTGCGCCGAGTGTGCGGCGCGGGCAACACACCTGCCCCGTTCGCGGCTCCGGCGGCGCGACGAGGTGCGTCAGAGGTCGTCGGCTGCCGTCGCGCGCCCGCCACGGCTCGCGGGTACGGCTCTCAGGCGCAGGAGGGGCACAGCCCGCGGTACGTGACCTCGACCTCGGACACCTGGAAGCCGAAACGTTCCACCGCCGGGAGGTCGGCCAGCGGGTCCCCGGTCGGGTGGACGTCCCGGATGGTGCCGCAGTTGGAGCACACCAGGTGCTGGTGGGCGTGGTGGGCGTTGGGGTCGTAGCGCTTGGCGCGGCCGTCCGTCGCGACCTCTATGACCTCACCGAGGGAGACCATCTCGCCCAGGGTGTTGTAGACGGTCGCCCGGGAGATCTCGGGCAGTCGCTGCGCGGCGCGGGCGTGCACCTCGTCGGCGGTGAAGTGGACGTGGTCGCCGTCGAGGACCTCCGCGACGACACGTCGCTGGGAGGTCATCCGCCAGCCACGCGCTCGCAGTCGCTCCAGCAGGTCACTCATATCGGTTCACCTATTCAGGTTCGGCGGGATACCCGAATTTTACCAGTGAACGTCCGGGCTCCTATTGGATACGGGTTTGGCGCGCTTCTTGACTAAGACTCTGTCCATCGTAGGATCGGTTCTGGCGCTGGCCAAGGGACAGGAAGACTCCAAAACGGCATGAGACAGAGATGTGACGGGACCACCGCCGGGAAGCTGCGCGGTGCCGGCCCGAGGGTGACGGCCGCCCGCGTCGCACGGCTCGCGACCGTCCGGGAGCGTGACCACCTCGGCATCGGGGCGGCCACGTCCGGTCCGCGCGATCGCGCGGACCGCGTCTCCCCTCGGGCCGTCCGTGAGGATCTCCCCACGCTCGGCGCAGCAGCGCCCGTTCGCCGCATCGGACCGGTCTGCGCCCCGGCGCCCCGTCCGAACCCGTACGACGATCACGGCCTCCCGGCCGTCGAGGCCGGGAGTCGTCCACCGGGGCCCCTGCCCCGGCTGTTCCCCCACCCGCAGTACCTGAGCACCACGATCCGCCTGGTCCGGAAGGATTCCCATGTCTGAGAACCATGATGCAATCGTCGTAGACGCGAAGACGGAGGGCGGAGGTGGCTGCCCCGTCGCGCACGAACGTGCCACGCACCCGACGCAGGGCGGCGGAAACCGCCAGTGGTGGCCCGATCGCCTCAACCTGAAGATCCTTGCCAAGAACCCGGCCGTCGCCAACCCCCTCGGCGAGGAGTTCGACTACGCCGAGGCGTTCAACGGCCTCGACCTCGCCGCCGTGAAGCGGGACATCGCGGAGGTGCTGACGGACTCGCAGGACTGGTGGCCGGCCGACTTCGGCAACTACGGCCCGTTCATGATCCGCATGGCGTGGCACAGCGCGGGCACCTACCGCATCAGCGACGGCCGCGGCGGCGCCGGCGCCGGGCAGCAGCGCTTCGCGCCGCTCAACAGCTGGCCGGACAACGGCAACCTCGACAAGGCCCGCCGGCTGCTGTGGCCCGTCAAGAAGAAGTACGGGCAGAGCATCTCGTGGGCCGACCTCATGATCCTCACCGGCAACGTCGCCCTGGAGACGATGGGCTTCAAGACGTTCGGTTTCGCCGGCGGTCGCGCGGATGTGTGGGAGCCCGACGAGGACGTCTACTGGGGTCCCGAGACCACCTGGCTGGGCGACGAGCGCTACACCGGTGACCGGGAGCTGGAGAACCCCCTCGGCGCGGTCCAGATGGGCCTCATCTACGTCAACCCCGAAGGCCCGAACGGCCACCCGGACCCGCTCGCCGCGGCCCGCGACATCCGCGAGACGTTCCGCCGGATGGCCATGAACGACGAGGAGACCGTCGCGCTGATCGCGGGCGGCCACACCTTCGGCAAGACCCACGGCGCGGGCCCGGCGGACAGCGTCGGCGCCGACCCCGAAGCCGCCCCGCTCGAGGAGCAGGGCCTCGGCTGGAAGAACTCCTTCGGCACCGGCAAGGGTGGCGACGCGATCACCAGCGGTCTTGAGGGCATCTGGACGAACACCCCCGTCACCTGGGACAACAGCTTCTTCGAGATCCTGTTCGGCTACGAGTGGGAGCTGTTCAAGAGCCCCGCGGGCGCGAACCAGTGGCGGCCCAAGGACGGTGCGGGCGCGACCACCGTCCCCGACGCCCACGACCCGTCGAAGACCCACGCCCCGACGATGCTGACGACCGACCTGGCGCTCCGCGTCGACCCTGCCTACGAGCAGATCTCCCGGCGCTTCCTCGAGAACCCCGACGCGTTCGCCGACGCCTTCGCCCGCGCATGGTTCAAGCTCACCCACCGTGACATGGGCCCGGTCGTGCGCTACCTCGGTCCGGAGGTCCCGGCCGAGGAGCTGCTGTGGCAGGACCCCCTGCCCGAGGTCACGCACGAGCTCGTCGACGCCGGGGACATCGCCTCCCTCAAGAGCCAGGTCCTCGCCTCGGACCTGTCGGTGGCCCAGCTCGTGTCCGCCGCCTGGGCGTCGGCGTCGTCCTTCCGCGGCAGCGACAAGCGCGGCGGCGCCAACGGCGCGCGCATCCGCCTCGAGCCGCAGAGCGGCTGGGAGGTCAACGACCCCGACCAGCTGGCGACGGTGCTGCGCACCCTGGAGGGAATCCAGAGCGCCTTCAACTCCGCCCAGACCGGCGGCAAGCGGGTCTCGATCGCCGACCTGATCGTGCTGGCCGGCGGTGCCGCCGTCGAGCAGGCCGCCAAGGACGCCGGCTTCGATGTCGAGGTCCCGTTCTCCCCGGGCCGTGCGGACGCCTCGCAGGAGCAGACGGACGTGGAGGCGTTCGCTCCGCTCGAGCCGGCCGCCGACGGGTTCCGCAACTACCTGGGCAAGGGCAACCGGCTCCCGGCCGAGTACCTGCTGATCGACCGGGCGAACCTGCTGACCCTGAGCGCTCCCGAGATGACGGTCCTCGTCGGTGGTCTCCGCGTGCTCGGCGCGAACTACCAGCAGTCCTCGCTCGGCGCCCTCACCACGACCCCCGGGGCGCTGACCAACGACTTCTTCACCAACCTGCTCGACCTGGGGACGACGTGGAAGGCGGTCTCCGAGGACGCGAACACGTTCGAGGGTCGCGACGCGGCCACGGGCGAGGTCAAGTGGACCGGCAGCCGCGCCGACCTCGTCTTCGGGTCGAACTCGGAGCTGCGCGCGCTCGCGGAGGTCTACGCGAGCGATGACGCGAAGGAGAAGTTCGTGAACGACTTCGTCGCGGCGTGGAGCAAGGTGATGGACCTCGACCGCTTCGATCTGGTCTGACGCATGACGTCCGGGCCGGCCGGCCCCGCGCCGGCCGGCCCGGACTCCTCTCGGGGTCCCTGTGCGGGCACCGACCCAGCGCTTCCACGGATGCGGACGGCCCGGGGCACCCGCCGGACGGGTCCGGACGGGTGAGGGACGACGGAGAATCATGGTGTGATGACGCCGTGAGCCGCGCCACCGAAGACACCAACCGCCGCATGCTGCGGGCACGGGACGCGATGGACCGCGCCTGCGCGCAGCCGCTGGACGTCGCGGCCCTGGCCCGGATCGCCCATGTGTCCCAGGCCCACTTCACCCGCACCTTCCGCGCCACGTTCGGCGAGACACCGCACCGCTACCTGCAGCGACGCCGGGTCGAGCGGGCGATGTTCCTGCTGCGGGAGACCGATCGCAGTGTGACGGACATCTGCTTCGCGGTCGGCTTCGGCAGCCCCGGAACGTTCAGCCGCACGTTCCACGACATCGTCGGCCGGTCACCGAGGGCGTACCGCAAGGAAGCGACCCCCGCGAACGTACCCACGTGTTTCACCATGGCGTGGATGCGGCCCACCGGCTGACCCACCGGGCCGGAGGCCGTCGGAGACACCGACCTCCCGCGGTGGTTCGGACCCCTCTCCCCCGGCCCCCCGCAGCCCGCCCCCCGGCCTTCCCGCAGGCCGTCGACTGAGCAGTTTTGGACAAGTTTCCGCCTGGGCCGCCCGGTAGCGTGACGTCCATGTTCAACGCCATCACGCACTCACAGATCTACGTCCTCGACCAGGACGAGGCCCTCGACTTCTACGTGGGCAAGCTCGGCCTGGAGGTCAATTCCGATGTCGACTTCGGCTTCATGCGCTGGTTGACCGTCAACGTCCCGGGACACCCCGATCGGCAGATCCTCCTCGAGAAGCCGGGCCCTCCGGCCCTGTCCGAGGAGACGGCGCAGCAGGTCCGGGAGCTGGTGACCAAGGGCGCGACCGGCGGCTCGCTCATCTTCAGCACGGACGACTGCCGCAAGACGTACGAGACGCTGCTCGGCCGGGGCGTCGAGTTCACCGAGGAGCCCACCGAGCGTCCGTACGGCATCGACTGCGGCCTCCGTGACCCCTTCGGCAACAACATCCGTTTCACCCAGCTGGCCTAAGGCGGCCCCCGGCCACGGTCACGGTGGCGGGAGACGGTGACAGGCCGACCGTCCGGGTGCCGAACCCGCCCGCGGTCGGCCCGTCGGGCGGTCCGTGCCACCCCACGGCCGTCCGCCCGGGACGGCCCCTAGCCTCCTCGGACGACGCCTCTGTCCTGCTCGGTCACGGGCGGCTTCGACTTTCCGCCTCGGCGGCGCAGCAGCAGTTCCCGGGCCGGGTTCTCCACCCCTTCGTACAGGAGCCAGGCCAGTCCCAGTGCCACGGTGAACGCCGCGGCGGTGGCGGTCAGTCCGGCCGCCACACCGAAGTGCGGGGACTTCCCGAGCAGATTGATACCGGCCCGCAGGACGAGCAGATGGATCATGTAGAAGGCGAAGGAGAGTTCACCGAGCCGCACCAGACGTCGGTGCCGCCACAGTGAGGGCCGTCCCCGCAGGTCGGCGACGGCCGCCGCCGGGATCAGCAGGGCGAAGCCGATGATGGTGCAGGTGGTGGCCGAATACCCGGGGGTGACCTGGGGAACCAGGAAGTAGCCGATGATCGTCAGGGCGAGTGAGGCCTCCATGCCGGGCCCGCGCCAGCGTCCGAGGAACACCAGACGGGCGACGGCGGCACCGAGGACGAATTCGGGGAGGCGGGCCGCGGGAAAGGAGTACACCGGCTGGCTCATCCAGTGGTGCGCGTCCGACCAGGCCAGGGCCAGCACCGCCAGCACCGACAGCCCGGCGACGACGGTCACTGCTCGCGCCTCGATCCGGCGCAGTCCCAGGGCCAGCAGCGGGAAGACCGCGTAGAAGAAGGCCTCGCAGGCGAGCGACCAGCTGACGGGGTCGAGTGTCTGCCACCACGGACGCCACCAGGAGTGCGTCAGCAGCAGATTCGCCAGCGCCGAGTTCAGGGTCGGCCTCATCTGGCCGGACAGGGTGAATCCCATGACCAGTGCGATCGCGGCGGTGACGAGGTGGACCGGGTAGATCCGGGCGACACGCCGCCGCCAGAAGGCCACGGCACGGTCGCGCGGCCGTGCCGACCACATCAGTACGAAGCCGGAGAGGACGAAGAAGAACGAGACGCCGTTGGCACCCGCCCCGAATCCCCACGCCATGATGCGGCCGCCGGTGTCCCCGAAGTAGCCGAAGTTGTGCACGTGCAGCCCGAAGACCAGCAACGCCGCCACCCACCGCAGTCCGGTGAGCGAGGGCAGCGAGGGCGGCCGAGGCGTGGGAGCGGACTCGGTCGTGGTCGCTGTCGGGGCCGGCGCCCAGGTCGTCCGGGTCGCCGATGTCATCGCGTCACCTGCCGAGGGGTGTTCGTGGAGGGCATGAAGGAGAGCGTTACCTGTTCGTCATGTTTCATTCCGGCCTCGTGGGGAGCGTCACACCAGCCTCCGCGAGCCCGGGGGGCTCCACTCGGTCCGCGGGAGGCGTGATGCCGCTCGGCGGCCCCACCGGTCCGGCCATGACGCGCCCGCCCAGGGGCCGGCGTCCGGGACAGGACGTTCACAGGTGGGGTCGAAGCCACTTACGTGCATCCAGCCATTACTACCCTTTGTGGACCTGCCGGGGGTCAAACCAGGCCCTCTTGGGTGTGTCGGACCTCGCGCGACCGTGGTCGGCGGCCCGACTCCGGCAACGGGACGCGTTGGTGGGACCGGGCCCGTAGGCTGAGCCTGCTCGGCGGACTCACGTGCACTCAGCCGGAGCCCCAGCGATCGCAGCACAGGAGGAACCGTGGCCGGTCAGTTCGAGGCGACAGCCGAGATCAACCGCCCCGTCGAGGAGGTCTTCGCCTTCCTGGCCGAGGGCACGAACGACCCGAAGTTCAGCCCCAGGGTGCAGGAGATCAAGAAGACGCCGGAGGGCCCGACGGCGGTGGGCACGGTCTTCACGAGCACGGTCAAGGACGCGGGCATGAAGACGGGCCGGCAGTTCCGGATCACCGAGTTCGACCCGCCCCGGCGGATCCGGTGGACGGAGGTCTCGAAGAACGTCGTGACGGCCGACCAGGGTGGCTACGACCTCGAGTCCACCGGTGCGGGCACCACCCACGTCAGGATCTTCAACGTCCTCGAGGGCCACGGCATCGGGAAGCTTCTGGTGGGCCTCGCGCTGAGTGCGGCGCGCAAGGACGCGGACGCGTTCGGGCGGCGGATCAAGGCTGCGGTGGAGGCGTCCTGAGGGACGGAAGTATCAATAGGGACCCCTTGCGGTGATCCGCGAACCCGGATCGTCCGCCTGGGGTCCTGGGTCCTCTTCGCGAGGCTCCGGTGCTGTGCGGCGGCAGGCGCCGCGTGCGTCGGGGCGGAGCCGGGTACGGCCGCCGGGGCGGTGCAGTCAGCGGTGACGCGATCACATCCGCACGGCGCGCCCGTCACCGCGCTCACGTCCGCTCAGGGGCTACTCGCGGCCTTCGCTGATGTAGCTCTCGTACCCGTCGTCGCTGAGCAGCTGGTCGAGTTCACTCTTGTCGGTGAACTTGATCTCGATCAGCCAGCCGTCGCCGTAGGGCTCCTCGTTGACCCTCTCGGGGCTGTCGCTGAGCTCATCGTTGAGGGCGGTCACCTCTCCCGAAACCGGCGCGTAGACCTCGGTCACCGCCTTGACCGACTCGAGGGTGCCGAACGGCTCGCCCGCGGAGAAGCTGTTCCCCAGGGTGGGCAGTTCCGCGAAGACGATGTCGCCGAGTTCCTTCTGGGCGTGGTCGGTGATGCCGACGCGCACCACGCCGTCACGCGTCACCCGCACCCATTCGTGGTCCCTGGTGTACTTCAGCTCGTTCGGGACGTTCGACATGGAGACTCCTTCGGGGCTGTCCTATGCCGAACGGTCGCGTCGGCGGGGCCAGTCTGCGCGAGCCCGTCCGGCCTCCCGTGCATCGCCACCCGAACGGCCCGCAGAGACCGTGTTGGTGCGTTCCGTGCCGGTGAAACGCTCACCCCGTCGGGTGGCCCGCACCGCTTCCCGGGCGTTCCATCGAAGGGTGACCCCTACGCGTATCGACGTGCACGCCCATCTGTGGACCGCGGGTTACCTCGACCGTCTCGAACGGCTGGGGAAGTCCGACACGGGTACCCAGCGCGGGATCGGCGCCGACGCGACGGAGGCCGATCTGGAGGCCCGCTTCGCGCTGATGGACCGTGCGGGCATCGACCTTCAGGTGCTGTCCACGGCCCCGCAGTCCCCGCACCTGTCCGGGGAGTCCGACGCCGTGGCGCTGGCCGAGGCGGCGAACGACTCGTACGCGGAGCTGGTGGCCCGGTTCCCCGAACGCTTCCGGGCCTTCGCCGCGTTGCCCCTCCCCCATGTCGACGCGGCTCTGCGCGAGCTCACCCGCGCCCTCGACGACCTGGGGGCGGTCGGTGTCGGCGTGACCACGACCGTCCTCGGCCGCACGCTCGCCGATCCCCTCTTCCACCCCCTCTACGAGGAGCTGGACCGGCGCGGTGCGGTGCTGTACCTCCACCCGGCCGGCGAGGGCGCCGCCAGCCCGCTGATCACCGAGCACGACCTGACATGGATGGTCGGGGCGCCGGTCGAGGACACGGTGGCGATCATGCACCTGATCCTCGCGGGCATCCCCGCGCGCTATCCGCGGATGCGCGTCCTGGCGTCGCACCTGGGCGGAGCGATGCCGCTGCTGCCGCGCCGGCTCGACAACCATCTGGCCTTCGAGTCCCCCGGCACGCCCGAACCGCCCTCGGTGGCCGCCCGCCGCCTCTGGTACGACACGGTCAGCCATGCGCATCCGCCCGCGCTGGTCGCCGCGGTGGCGTCCTTCGGGGCGGACCGCGTCGTGCTCGGTACGGACTTCCCGTACGAGGACGGGGAGGTGTTCCTGCGGGCCGTGGACCACATCGCCGACTCGGGGCTGAGTCCGGAGGAGGTCACGATGATCCTCGACACCAACGCGGCGGACCTGCTCGGACTGTCCGCACCCTGACGTGCCGACCCGACTTCCCGGGGAAAGCAGGAACCCCGTCTCCGGAAGCCCGGAGACGGGGTTGAGTGGAGCGCCGGGCAGGCCTTGCACCTGCATCTTCCCGCAGGAAGCGGGACGTCTTTCCTTGGACCACCAACGCATTGAGCGGCGACCGGAGTTCGGCCGGGAAGCTCATGATCGAGCATAGCGCAGTCCTCGTCTCCCGGGAAACCGGGTGGCGGACGCGCGGACCGAGTGCGTCGACGGCGGTCGAGGGCGTAGGTCATGGCTCCCGGTGATCGTGGGCGGCCGATTCCAGAGCCGTGAGCTCTTCTTCGGCGATGCGTGTCTCGGCCTCGACGTCGATCGAGCGGGTGAACAGCCAGTAGAGCACCGCGGCGACGGGCAGCCCGATGAACAAGGAGATGTCCGCGCCACCGAGCGCATGCGCGGCGGGCCCGACGTAGAGCGTGCCGACGGAGAAGAAGGGCACCATGACGGCGAATCCGACGAGGTAGGCGACGATGCCGTGCCAGCCCCAACGACCGTAGATGCCACGGGGGTTGAAGATCTCGGCGACCGCGTAGTGGCCGCGGCGCACCACGTAGTAGTCCATGAGGTTCACGGAGGTCCACGGGATGAACAGGTAGAGCACCAGCAGCAGGAAGTCGTTGAAGTTCTCCAGGAAGTGGGCGGTCGCGGCCAGCGCGCCCACCACGGAGAGCGCGGCGGTGAGTCCGAGTGTCACGAGTCGTACGGCGACGGTCGGCCGCACTCTCCTGAACGAGTCGATCGCGCTGATGAGGGTGAGGGAGCCGCCGTACATGTTGAGCGCGGTCACCGAGACCAGGCCGAGGGCGGCGAAGAGCAGCACGATGGCGCCGAACCCGCTGAAGACCTTGTCGCCCGCCGCGTTGATCGAGCGGATCGTCTCGAAGTCCTTGCCCGCCCACCCGGCGAGCAGTGCGCCGAGGGTCATCAGCCAGATACCGCCGAGCGCCGACCCGAAGTACGTCCAGTAGAACGTCTTGCGGACGGTCACGTCGGGCGGGAGGTAGCGGGAGTAGTCCGAGACGTAGATGGCCCAGCTGATCTGGTAGCCGGCGACCACGCCGAACTGGGCGAGGAACGGCGTCCACTTGAAGCCGCCGAGGTCGAAGGAGCCGGCGGGATAGTGCAGGGTGACCAGGATGCCCACCGTGAAGACCCCGAAGATGACGAGGAAGGCGTAGGTGAGGACCCGCTCGGCGCGGTGGATGACGTCGTAGCCCACCAGCGCGATGACGAACGCGATGAGCGTGACCACGACGACCCAGGGCTTGACTCCGCCGTGCACCGTGCTGTGCAGGGCCTCGCCGGCCAGGATCGTGTTGAAGACGTTGAATCCGGCGTACTGCACATAGGCGAACAGCCACACCAACAGGGCTCCGACGTAGCCGAACTGCGGCCGTGACTGGATCATCTGCGGCAGTCCCAGTTGCGGGCCCTGCGCGGAGTGGAAGGCCATGAAGAACGTGCCGAGGATCGTGCCCGCGGCGATCGCGATCAGCGACCAGACGAGGTTGCCGCCTCCGGTGATGCTGATGAGGCCCACCGCCAGTGTGGCGATCTGCGCGTTGGACATGAACCACAGGGGCCCCAGGTGCCACAGCTTTCCATGCCGCTCGTCCAGGGGGACATAGTCGATGGAACGGATTTCCAGACCCGATACCCGTGGCTGCGATGACGTCGACACGAGCGCCTCCTTCGAGGGGGATCACCGAGCGATGAGATCATTCATCATCTGTCGCCACGATCATGCCCCGAGCCGCACGGGTCGGGAAGGAGCCGGGCCGGGAAGCGCACCACGCACCGGGTCCGTGCCTCCGGCCGACGCGTACGTGGTGGCCATGGTTCGGCTGGTCGTCCGAAGGTCTCCATGGTTTCGTCAAGGGAACTCTGCATCCGCCGGGCGGTGTGCCGGCCCGGATCGCTCGCGGGCCGGCACGTCATCCGTTGGTCCCACACCTTTGTCCTCGCCCCGCGCGATCGCCGTTCTCGCCGCGTGCCGGACATGGCCAGGGGCCGTGTCAGCGCGCGGGTGTCGCCTGCAGGCCCGGGTAGCAGTTCTGCACCGGGTCCGTCTCGCTGTAGATCGCGGTGTCCTTCATGAACCCCAGTTGCCCGTTGTCGGCGACGGTCATCAGCCAGCGGGTCGGGTGCGGCCCGCCGACCCATGCCTGGCCGTCCTCCTTGCAGTAGAACCAGCTCGGGTTCGAGTACATGTGGCCGACGATCTTGTCGGGGTCCGGGTAGGAGTGGTTGTTGCCGATGATTCCGTAGACGGCCGCGCCCGAGACGTTGTTGCAGTACCACCTGATGCCGTCATTGGTCCAGCAGCCCGCGGCGGCGTGCGCGGACGGGGCCGCCACCGCGCCGAATCCGACGGCCAGCGCCGCGGTCGCCAGCGCCGTACCGAGTTTCTTGTGAACACGCATATGTTCCCCCGGAGTTGTCGTCCACCGAGCGGTGAACGGTCACGTGCGCCGATGGACGACGCATGCGACCACTATGGCGAGCGCCGATGCCGGGGGGCGATCACTTCGATCCTGATGGAATCCTGGTTCGTGTCGCCGGGCGCCGCCACCGGAACTCCCCGAGCCGGTACTCACCCACACTTCGCCGGGGAAGGCGCGTCGCCGTCCCGCCGCGTCACTCGGCTCCGAGCCGGTTGATCTCCGAGCTGTGCAGCACCGACGGGCCACCTCCCTTGAGCGCGACGACGGCGATCATCGCGCGCCCCAGGTGCTCGGTCGTCGTCACGTACTTGGGGACCAGCCTGCGGAGAACGGGGTACAGCCACGACGTGAGCCCGTACATCAGGCGGTAGCCCGACGTCCTGGAGACGGCTCCGTTGCGCGGCTGGATGTAGCCGGGACGGAACAGGTAGGCGTGGAACGGCATGGCCAACAATGCGTTCTCCGTACGGCCCTTGACCCGCGCCCACATCGAACGGCCGGACTCCGTGCTGTCGGTCCCCTCCCCCGATACGTAAGTGAAGGTCAGCTCAGGATTGTTCACGCTCACTGCGCGGGCGGCGGCCAGCGTGAAGTCGTACGTGATCCGGGTGTACTCCTCCTCGTCCCGGCCTGCCGAGGAGACGCCCAGGCAGAAGAAGCAGGCGTCCAGCCCCTCCAACTCGCCCTGGACCGCGCCGAAGTCGGTGAAGTCCGTGTGCACGACCTCCCGTATCTTCGGGTGCTCCGTCTTCAGCGGCGTGCGCACGACGAGCACCACCTCCTCGATCCCCCCGTCCTGGAGGCAGGCGCGCAGCACGCCCTGCCCCACCATTCCGGACGCTCCGAACAGGGCCACGCGCATGATTGCTCCCGGGTGGGGTGAGACGGCGGTCAGGACGCCGTACGGGTGAGGGTGCCGGCGATGAGGGTGGCCACCATCTCCCGCAGGGTGGAGGCGAAGTCCATGCGCAGTGCCGCGAGCGACGGGTCCGCGTCGTAGGCGGCGAGCATGCCCGGGGACGGCCGGGCGTGGGTCCAGACGGCACCGACCATCATGAAGGCCTGTGCACTGAACAGCCTTGCGCCGTCGCCCAGTTCGGGCAGGTACTGGCGTGCGAGGCCGGCCAGTGCGTCGACGTTGCCGATGGCCGCCCTCTTGTACCGGGCGGCGACCGCCGCCGACACGTTGTGTTCCAGGACGCCGGCCTGCGCGCTGAGCAGATCGCACAGTACCCGGCGCTCCGCGAGCGAGCGGGTGAACACCGCCGCGAACTCGTCACCCCGCTGCCCTACCGCATGCTCGGGACCGACGCCGGCGGCGAGCAGGTCGGGCAGTTCGCCCATCAACCGCGTCCAGGCGGTGTCCAGCAGTTCGAGCAGGATCGCCTCGCGGGACTCGAAGTACCGCAGCACGTTCGACTTGGCCAGCCCGACACGTCGGCTCAGCTCATTGAGGCTGACCTCGCCGACCGGCATCTCGTCGAGCATCGCGGCCGCGGTGTCGAGGATCGCCTGTCGGCGGATCCCACGCTGCTCCTCGCTGCGCGCACGCTGGAAAGTCGTCATGCCGCCATGTTACAGACTGTCGGTCTTTTGACATCAGACCAGCGGTCCCTTACGGTGGGGCACAGAAGAGACCGCCGGTCTGCAATTACCCCGGCGCTCCCAGCGGACCCGGCGGACCAGCAGTCCGCAGGGCCGTTCACAGCGGAACAGTCCCGCGCTCCCCCTCCATCAGGAAGAAATGAGAACGTCCATGTCCAAGGTCTGGTTCGTCACCGGAAGCTCCCGCGGTCTGGGCCGCGCCCTCGTCGAAGCCGCTCTGGAGGCCGGCGACCGGGTGGTGGCCACCGCTCGCGACTCCGCCCAGCTCGACGACCTCGTGGCCCGTCACGGCGATCGGATCCTTCCCCTGACCCTCGACGTCACCGGCGACGACGACGTCCGGAGCGCCGTTCGGGAGGGCCTCGACGCCTTCGGCCGCTACGACGTCGTCGTCAACAACGCCGGCTACGGCGACATCGCCTCCGTCGAGGACGTCACTCTGGACGCCTTCCGCGCCCAGATCGACACGAACTTCTACGGCGTCGTACAGGTCACCAAGGCCGTGCTGCCCGTCCTTCGCGAGCAGGGCTTCGGGCACATCTTCCAGGTCTCCTCCGTCGGCGGCCGGGTCGGCTCGGCGGGGCTGAGCGCCTACCAGAGCGCGAAGTGGGCGGTCGGCGGCTTCTCCACCGTCCTCGCCCAGGAAGTAGCCCCGCTCGGCATCAAGGTGACCGTGCTGGAGCCGGGCGGCATGCGCACCGACTGGGCGGGATCGTCCATGACCATCCCGCCCGTCAGCGAGCCCTACCAGCAGACGGTGGGCACCTTCGCCGACATGATCCGGAGCAGCTCGACGTCCAACTCCGCGGAGTCCGACCCCGTCAAGGTCGCCCAGGTGGTACGCGACCTCGCCGGACGGCAGGACGCCCCCGTCCGGATCGTGCTCGGCGCCCAGGCCTACGAGATCGCCCAGGCCGCCTCCCGGGCGATCACCGAGTCCGACGAGAAGTGGCGCGAGGTGTCCGCGTCCGTCTCCGACTGACCGGCCTGACGGCCACCCGGGGTGGCGCCGTCGATTCAGCGTACGCGTCAGCGGAAGGAAGAAAGTCAAGGCGAAAGGCAACCGCGAAGTCGCGGTTCACGTCCGGGGAACCGCACGGATCGCCACGCAATTCCCCGGACGGCGGAACTGTCAGTCCTGATGGACGATATTCCTGCCCGGGCCGCCGGAAAGCGTGTCCGTGCCGGGACCGCCGTACAGTTCGTCGTCGCCGCTGTTCCCGTACAGTTTGTCGGCGCCGCTGTTTCCGTACAGGACGTCGTTGCCCTTTCCGCCGTACAGCGAGTCGTCGCCGGTACCGCCGTAGATCGTGTCGTTGCCGTCGTCACCGTTGAGGATCTGGTCGGCGGCGCCGCCCCGAAGCACGTCGTTGCCGTTGCCGCCGCTCACGATGTTGTCCCCGCCGTCGGCGTTGACCGTGTCGTTGCCGTCACCGGCGTTGACGGACGCGAGCTTGCCGACCGTGATGGTGTCGTCGCCGGTCCCCCCGACGACCTCGTTGCCGTCGAGTCCGGTGTTGTCGGTCAGCCTGTCGTTGCCGGAGCCGAGGTCGATCCGGTTGAGGTAGTAGACCTGGCCGGTGGCGTTGTGGGAGGTGACGGTGTCGTTGCCGTCGCCGAGGCTCATCTCCAGGGCGGCGTACGGGTCCTGGCTCTCCAATGCGGCGACCGTGCAGGAGACCTTGGTGCGGTCCGTAGCGACCGGGTGGGAGCAGCCGTGCCCCGCGTTGATCGGCACGATGTCGTCGATCACATAGGTGATGGCCTCGTGCCCGCTGGTGTACGACTCGGCGATGGTCACCTTGTTGGTCTGGCCGGCGGCCGCCTTGTAGGTGAGCTGCCAGTCGTAGTCGTTGACAGCGGCCATGGCCGACGAGGCCGCGGCTCCGGCCGTGGTGGCCAGGGCGACCGGACCGGTCAGTCCCGCGCCGATAACGAGCGCGAGGGCCGAGGCGCGTAAAGCCCGACGACTTATGGGGTAAGAGGGCATTGCATGGCCTCCAGGAGGCGGTTGTGGTTCCTGACAACACACGTTTGACCCTCGGGGTAGGCAATTGGTTGCCCTCCATTGCGCACGGAACAAATTCCGGTACGCCTCGCGCAACGGAAAGTCGGCAGGAAAAGGCGGGTGACGTCGGGGTGAGGATTTCCATAACGGAACATGAACAGCGGCGCCGCCGACGCGAGTTGGCCGACGAGGGCCGGCACGTGGGGTGGTACTGCTGTTCCCACCCTCGCGCCTGGCGGCCCCCGCGTTTCCCCGAGGATGATCGAACACGGGGCACGACGGGATCCGGCGACGACATCGACCACCGTCGTCGCACTCCGGTGCCCCAGGGCGGCGCCGGTGCCCCGCGACCGCGCTCATCCCCTCGGAGATCACCCCTCGAAGCACGCTCCCCGTCCGCCGACCGCGCAGAACGGACACCGTCGTGACCATGGCCTACCTCGCACAGCCCGATCAGCAGCAGAAGCTCGAATGGCTCGACGGCGGGGAGTTCGCCGTACTCCTGGACAGCGCGGCCACCGGCGGGCAGTTGACCGTCGGACGGTTCTCCGTGAGCAAGGGCGAAGCCCCTCCGTACCACATGCACACGCGCGAGGACGAGGTCTTCATGCTCCTCAAGGGCAGCGCGCTGCTGTGGTGCGACGACGAGGAGAGGGAACTGTCGGAGGGCGGCATCGTCTTCCTGCCCCGCAACGTCCCGCACGGGTACCGGATCACCTCGGACACCGCCGACCTGCTGATGATCTGCACTCCCGGCGGCATCGAGGGCATGTTCCGGTACGTGGGAAGGGACCTGACGACCCCTCGTCCCGAGGGCTTCGAGATCTCCAAGACCCGTATGGCGGAGGCCGCCGACACGTACGGTCAAGTCATCGTCGGTCCGCCGCGCTGATCCGCGCCCCCGCTCGACATCGGGGGGTGACGGCGCGGCTGCCACCGCGCCGCGTACGGCAGCGGTCTTCATCCGGGCACGCTGGGCGGACACCCCCGCACCTCTCGTCGGCACGGGCGACCAGGAGGAAACGGCACGCAAAGAACGTGTTTCGCCCCGACCGAACCAACCCCTCGTCCGCGCCGGGCGTTCGATGATGGTCCGTATGGCATCGACGCACCACTTCGGCACCGCTCTGCGGGGGTGGCGCGAACGCCTCTCGCCGCTGGACGGCGGCCTGGAGGCCGAGGCGCACCGGCGCATACCCGGACTGCGCCGTGAGGAACTCGCCCGGCTCGCGGGCCTGTCGGTGGACTACGTGATCCGGCTGGAGCAGGGCCGCGCCCGCCACCCCTCGGCCCAGGTCGTGACCGCCCTGGCGAGAGCCCTGCGTCTGGACCCGGCCGAGCGCGACCACCTGTTCCGCTGCGCCCGTCTCGCACCGCCCGCGGACGGGAACGTGTCCACGCACGTGCCGCCGCGGGTGCACCGACTCGTGCGTCAGCTGACGGACGTGCCCGTCGCGGTCTTCGCCGCCGACTGGACGATCATCGGCTGGAACGCCATGTGGTCCGTCACGGTCGGCGACCCCCGTACGTACGACTGGGACGAGGGCAGTCTCGTCGCCGGGATATTCCGTGCGCACGGCGGACGGAGGCCGCGCGCCGTCGCGGCGTGGCCGGTGCGGTCGTGGAGCGGCGACGCGGCCGAGGAGGAGGCCCTTGTCGCCGACCTGCGGGTGACGGTGGCCGCCCATCCCGCCGACGCGCGGCTGGCCTCGTTCGTCGAACGCATGCTGGGAAGCAGTCCGCGTTTCTCACGGCTGTGGTTCAACGGCACCGCCCGCGCCCTCGTCGGCGACCGCAAGACCATCGAGCATCCCGTGGTGGGTGACATCGCCCTCGACCTGGACGTCCTGATGGCCGCCGGTTCCGATCTCAGGATCGTCACGTACGCGGCCGCGGCCGCGACCGACGCACGGAAACTCGACACCCTGCGTACCTCCTACCGGGCGCGCCACGACGGTCCACGCCATCCCGGCTCGGAACTCTCCCACCCGGGTTAGCTCCGCGGCTCTCGGGCCGGTTCCTCGCTGCGCCGAGCCGCCGGTTCCGTGCGGAATCCCGTCAGTGCCGGGCGGGATGGCGAGGGCAGGCCACTTCGGGGAGCGGTGTCAGACGGATCGGTTCTCCGCGCTGACCATCCAGGCGTGCTTCTCCAGCGTGTCGATGATCCCGTGCAGCAGGTCGGCCGTGGCGGGATCCTCGCTGTCGACCTGGTCGTGGTGGGTGCGCAGCGTGTCGACGGTGGCGCGCAGGCGTGCGGTGACGAGGTCGACGACGGCGCTCACACTCTGCTCGCCCTCCGGGAACGCGGGCAGGGTCGTGGTCGCCGCCACGGTGTCGGTACGGCCGTCAGGGAACGCCGCCAGCGCCCGCATGCGTTCGGCGATGGTGTCGGCCCCTTCCCGCGCGTCGTCGACGACCTGGTCCAGCTGCAGGTGGAGGTCCCGGAAGTTGTGGCCGACCACGTTCCAGTGGGCCTGCTTCCCCTGCAGGTGCAGTTCGACCAGGTCCACCACGATCTGCTGCAAGGCCTGGGCAAGCTGCGGCGAGGCCGTGAATCCGGCGGTATCGGTCTGCGTACGCCGGGAGCCCCCGGGGGCAGAGGAAACGGTCATGGCATCTCTCCTTCGAGAGCACAAGGGAGTGGGCCCCTGGACGCTGGAGGCCCGTCGGCTGACGCCTCCCAACCTACGAACACATCTCTGCGCCGCAACCGGGGTTCGGCCGCCTGCCCGTCCGGTCGCGTCGGCGCTTTACAGCCGGGCACGCCCCGCTCAGTCGTGCCTTTCCTGCCCCGTCCGGCCGAGTGGCCGAGCACCACCCGCGCGATGACGACACCTCTGCGCTGTCGGTGTGGGTGCGAACCCGCTTGGCCTCTCTCGGCCGCGGCGCGGCATGGTCGCCGGATCGGACGCGCCCTTCCGGATCACGGCCGGTGCCGTCCGAAGACGTGGCGCGCGACGGCTGCCCGGCCGGCGGCCGGGGGAGGTCGGCCGCCCGGACGCCCGTGGCCAGGCACGCGGAGGCGGGCCGTCAGGAACGGCTGCGCGTCGCGGACGGGACGGGACCGGAGGACCGCCGGCAGCAGGCCCCGTACCGACCGTCGCACTGGCTGCCGCCCTGCTCCTGCTCGGCGGCCCCACCCAGGTGGCCGCGACCGGAACGACCGCCCGCATACGGACTACGACTGCGGACTACGACGGAGGTTTCCTCAAGTAGTCGACGGCGGCGAGGTCGTCCCTGTCGTGGCCTGCCGCGACGGTCGCCTCCAGGCGGTCCCGTACGGCCTCGAGCAGAGGGCTGGGGGTGGCGGCTGCCGCGGCCAGTTCGATGTCCTTCAGGGCGAGTTGCACCGCGAATCCGGGCGCGTACGAGGCGTCGTCCATGGCGCCTACCTTCTGCAACTCGTACGGCATGGCGAGCGGGCCGGCCTCGAGCACGCGGACGAACGTCGCGTGGTCGATGCCGAGTGCGTCGCACAGCGCGAGGACGTCGCTCATGGCGACCGTCGAGGCGGCCATCCAGGCGTTGACCACGAGCTTGACGGCGCTGCCCTCGACTCCCGTCCCGACGTGGAGCACGGACGAGCCGAGATCGTCGAGCAGGGGACGCGCCCGCGCGAGGACGTCTTCAGGGCCGGCGACCAGCCAGACGAGTTTGCCCTGCCGAGCGGGAGCGGTGCTTCCCGAGACCGGTGCGTCGAGGTACGCGACACCGTGATCACGGGCCAGGCCTGCCAGCACGCCGGCGTACCTCGGTCCCACCGTGCTCGCCTGCACCCAGACCGCGTCGTCGTCGAGGCGGCCGACGGCATCCGACATGACCTGCGTGACCGCGTCGCCGTCACGGAGCACAGTGATGACGACGGACGCGCCGGAGACCGCGTCTTCCACCGCCCCCACCGCCGTGACACCGGCCGCTTGCTCCGCAACCGCGCGGGCCCTGTCCTCCGTACGGTTCCACAGCCGTACCTCGTGGCCGGTATCCCCGAGACGCATCGCCATCGCGGCGCCGAGTGCGCCGGCGCCCAGAACAGCGACGGTGGAAGCCTGAGACATGGAAGACCCCTTTTCTGTGCCCCTGGTCGGTCCGGTGGTACGTCGCGGGTCCCGGTCACAGCGACGCCGTAAGGGCTGGTGCCGAGGGTGACCGTCGCGACGACTCCGCGGGAGGCCGGGGCGATGACCGTGAGGGCGCCCGCGCCCTGGTGCCACCGCGATCGGATTCAGCCCCGGCCCTGAAGGCGCGCGACCGCATGCGGCAGCCCAGCCGACGTCGGGAGTGACGTCAGAGACCTGCCACTTTCGCAAAACGCACTATATGGGACGTACGTACCTGCGGCACCGGAGATACGACCGACAGCTCCGCCACGGGCCGACCCCTGCGTGGCCCTTGAGAATCCGGCGTCCGGCCGGCCCTTCCTTCGAGTGGCGTCGGTGCCCGGGCCGGGGCGATTCTGTAAGGACGGTCCGGTGGCGAACGAGGAAACGCCCGCCGCGACGAGCACCGTCACGGCAGTCCCGGACCGCCTGTGCGTGGTGAAGCGGGTCGTCCGCCGCCCCGCATCCCGGCCCGGTACACCGTGTTGCCCGCATTCGGCGTGACCGCCGGATTCCCGTGGACGGGAGAAGTCCGATGAGCGGAAGACTGGCAGGCAGGAAGGCCCTGGTCACCGGTGGCGCACGAGGGATCGGCGCGGCTGTGGCCCGCAGACTCGCCGATGACGGGGCAGACGTGGCGATCAACTACCGGAGCAACGGCGACGCGGCGGAGGCGCTCGCCGCCGAGATCACCGCCGACGGACGCCGGACGGTCGCGATCAAGGCCGATGTCGGCGATCCGGACCAGATCCGGCGGCTGGCCGATGAGGCCGCCGAAGCTCTGGGTGGGCTGGACATTCTGGTCAGCAATGCCGGAGTCGAGCACTTCGGCAGCCTGGCCGACGTCACTCCCGCCGACTTCGACCGTGTCTTCGCCATCAACGCACGAGGCCAGTTCTTCGCCGTGCAGAACGCCGTACGGCACATGGGTGAGGGAGGAAGAATCGTCCTGACGTCATCGCGGAGTGCCCACAAGGCGGTCTTCCACCACGCCCTTTATGCGTCGAGCAAGGCCGCCGTCGAATGCATGGCGCTCAACCTCAGTCCCGAACTGGGCCGGCGCGGCATCACCATCAACGCCATCGCGCCCGGGGGAACCGTCACCGACATGTCCACCGACGCGGCTTCCCACTACGTCCACCCCGACGTCGACACTGATTTCAACACCCTTATCCGCACGGCCAGTTCGCTCGGCCGGATGGCGCAACCCGCCGAGATCGCCGCGGTCGTCGCGTTCCTGGTGTCGGACGACGCCTCGTTCATCACCGGCCGGACCATCCAGGCCGACGGCGGCTGGTTCTGACCGGAGAAGAGCAGGGTCGCGCGAAGGAGGGTCAGGTGGTCGTAGGGCACGGCCGACCGGGACGTCGTCCGCGTCATGGTCTCCGCGTCCGGCCTTCAGGCGGTTGCCACGGGCCCCGGCGGCGCTGATCCACAACTGATCCGCCCAGCGCGGGCGCCTCGACCTGGGAAGTCCCGCCCGGCAGCTACGGGGACCCGAGCCGCCGTCCCTTCAACCGCGTGCCGGCCTGCGGTTCACCACGGTCACGCCGTCACCTTGGCCATGAACGCGGCGATGTTGGACACCGTCCGCTGGACCTTCTCCTCCAGCGTGAGCGACTCGTGCAGGCGGCCGCCGACACCCGCGTCCTTCTTGCCGCGCATGTACAGCGAGCAGGCGAGGTCGCTGCATATGTAGGCGCCCACCGAGTTGCCCTGCTGCCCCGCCTTGCCCGCCTTCGGCGCGACCATCAGGGACACACCCCCGGTATGGGTGGTCAGACACATCGAGCACATGCTGCGACGCATCTGCTGGGCGCCGGGGCTGGGACAGCGCAGCGCGAGGGCCCTGAGCCCGCCGTCGAGCGGGCTGACCAGGTAGGCGCGGTCGGGGGCCTGGGGGTCCCGCCAGCCGAGATAGTCCAGATCCTCCCAGGGTCGGTCGGCCAGGTCGCGCGGGACGGACAGACGCCTGGCCTCGCCCTTGGTGCAGTTCACGAACGCGGCACGGATCTCTTGCTCAGTCAGCGGTTCCATGGGAGTAAAGTAAATTGCCTAAGAGGGTTAGGCAAATCATTTAGTGACTCTGACTGATGGGTGAATGGTCATGGCAAGAGCCGGGCTGACCGCGGAGCGGCTGACGCTGGCGGGTGCGGAGCTGGCCGACGAGGTCGGCTTCGACAAGGTGACCGTCGCGGCGCTCGCCCGGCGCTTCGGCGTCAAGGACGCGAGCCTGTACTCGCACCTGAGGAACTCGCACGACCTGAAGGTCAGGATCGCTCTGCTGGCCTTGGGGGAACTGGCCGACCGGGTCGCCGCCGCCCTGGCGGGGAGGGCCGGCAAGGACGCCCTCACGGCCTTCGCGAACGCCTACCGGGACTACGCGCGAGAACACCCCGGCCGCTACGCCGCGGCGCAGCTGAGGCTCGATCCGGAGACGGCTTCCGCCAGCGCCGGGGTCAGGCACGCGCGGATGACGCGGGCGATCCTGCGCGGCTACGACCTGACGGAACCGGACCAGACCCACGCGGTCCGGCTGCTGGGCAGCACGTTCCACGGCTACGTGACCCTGGAGATGAGCGGAGGTTTCAGTCACAGCGCCCCCGACTCCCAGGAATCCTGGGTGTGGGTCGTGAACGCCCTCGACACCCTGCTGCGCACCTGGTCCGCGCCCGCGCAGAGCCCCTCTCGCCCACCGGCCTGACGTCACGGGCAGAGCGCCACCGGTCGCCGCCGTCCAGAGCGGCACAAGGCCCTTCGTGACGCGCCACACACACCGGACGCGCCAGCCGCACAGCCACACCGACGCACCGACGCACCGACGCACCGACTCGAACAGGTACAGGCACCGGACCATGAGCAACGACAACGCCCTGATCACCACGCCCCTCACCGCGGATCTCCTGCGTGGCGCCCTCGAACTGGAACGGACGGAGCAGGGTGTACTGCCCCACCGGCTGCCGGCCCGCGCCCGCGCCCAGTGCGCCGACGGCCAGTTGGCCATGGCGGAGGCCCAGCCCGCCGGCGTACGGCTGGTTCTGCGCACCCGGGCCACTGTCGTCGAGCTGGACACGCTGCCCACCAAACGCGCCTACGTGGGCGCCCCGGCGCGTCCGGACGGGGTGTACGACCTGCTTGTCGACGGCCGCCTGGCCGGTCACGCGAGCGTGGCGGGCGGCAATGTCCTCACCATCGACATGACCACCGGATCCATGAGAACCGAACCGGGCCCGGTCGGCACCCTCCGCTTCGCCGATCTACCCGCCGGTGTGAAGGACGTCGAGATCTGGCTGCCGCACAACGAGACCACGGAGCTGGTCGCCCTGCGTTCCGACGCACCCGTCGAGCCGGTGCCGGACCGGGGCCGCGCGGTGTGGCTGCACCACGGCAGTTCGATCAGCCACGGCTCCGACGCGGCGAGCCCCACCACCACCTGGCCCGCGCTGGCCGCAGGCCTCGGCGGTGTGGAGCTGATCAACCTCGGGCTGAGCGGCAGCGCCCTGCTCGACCCGTTCACCGCACGCGCGCTGCGGGACACCCCCGCGGACCTGATCAGCGTCAAGATCGGCATCAACCTCGTCAACACCGACCTGATGCGGCTGCGCGCGTTCACTCCGGCCGTCCACGGCTTCCTCGACACCATCCGAGAGGGCCACCCGACCACGCCACTGCTGGTCGTGTCGCCCGTCCTGTGCCCCATCCACGAGGACACGCCCGGCCCGAGCGCCCCCGACCTCAGCGCACTGAGCGCCGGACAACTGCGTTTCCGCGCGACGGGCGATCCCGCGGAGACCGCCGCCGGAAAGCTCACCCTGCGCGTCATCAGGGCCGAACTCGACGGCATCGTCCGGCAGAGGGCGGCCGAGGACCCGAACCTGCACCACCTCGACGGCCGCGAGCTCTATGGCGAGGCGGACGCCGCGGAACTGCCGCTCCCCGACGAACTCCACCCGGACGCCGCCACCCACCGCCGCATGGGCGAACGCTTCGCCGCGCTGGCCTTCTCCCCCGGCGGGCCGCTCGCCACCACGGGTGACTGAACGGCACGGGGAACTGCGGTCCAGCATCGCCCGCAAGGCGGCCTGGGCCCACGTCAGTTGGGGAAGGGCCGGCGACATCACAGAAGTCGTCGCCCGGGGTGGCGCACACAACTAGGGCGTGTTGCGAGGGTTTTCGCGCGGTGCGACGAGGGGGCGTGCCAGGCGTCGCGAGGCAGGCGGGACTCTCGCGACACGCCCTCGCCCTGACGGAACCGCGCGGGCTCCGCCAGGGCGAGCTGCATCACTGCGGGTTCCCGCCCGGCCACCGCATCGACGTCGTCACCGGACGACCGTCAACTCGTTCGTCCCGACGGCCGGGCCGCGGGTGACGGCGGCACGCGTGACGTGGTGGGGGCGGGAAGAGCGGGTCAACGGGTCGTGGTGACCCGGTGCTCCTTCAGGGCAGCGCAGTTGGAGCCGGTGACCTGCACGTACACGTTGCCGATGTTGCCGCCCCAGTCGACGCAGTAGGCCTTGCCGTAGACGGAGGCCGGGCCGGCGTACGACGTGTACCGGCCGTAGTCCTGGGCTCCCTCGTCGGTGGCGCCCACGTAGATCCACGCCGACATGTCCTTGAGGGCACCCGGGGTGCTGCGGATGGTCGCGACGCAGTTCCTGCCGTTCGAGGAGTTGTACGTCAGGTAGACCGTCCCCAGCGACCCGACGGGCGCCGAGTTCACCGTCCGGTAGCTGCTTCCGCAGACCTTCTGCGGAGTGGTGTTGGCCGCGGCGGAGGCGGGTGCCGCCATCGCGGTCGCGGTCCCGACCGACAGCGCCGCCAACGCGGATGCGGTCAGGACAGCCCGGTTGAATCGCATATTTCCCCCTTGTTGTTGTTGGAGTCGGTTGCTCCTGTCTGGTGTGACCCGCGACGCGTTCGGATGGTTGTACCCGTTCGCGAGAGACGTCAGATCCGGGTGGGGCGGACCGGCGTTCCAGGGGGCCCGTTGCCGGTTCGGACGGCCGCCCGGCAGTGGTTCGGGGCGAACAGCGCTTCGGACGAACCACGTGGGAAAAGCCGTGCGGGGAAGGAGTCGACTCCTTCCCCGCACTCATGTCCGCGGGCCGCGCGGGCGATGCCCGGCACCCCGTGGTGGATCAGATCACCGGATGACGACCTGGGCGCTGCCCGTGATGCCGCCGGAGGTCACCGAGACGGTGACGGTGCCGTGGCGGTGGGCGGTCAGGGCTCCGGTCGAGGGATCCACCGACGCCACCTTCGGGTCGCTGGAGCTCCAGAGGTGGGACGCCGGGTCCGCGATCGGAATGGTGAGCGGTGCGATGTTGTCGCCGGCGATCTGGTCCCCGGTCGCGGTCAGGGTGACATGGTCGCCCTCGACTATGGGGTCCTTGGGGCCCTTGACGGTGATCGACGCGAGAGCGGGTTCGACCGTGTACTGCAGGTCTCCGTCGTCACCGATCCGGATCAGGCCGAAGTGGTAGATGCCGCCCTGGTCGGCCGGGGCGTAGGCGGGCATGCCGAGGTCCGCGAAGGCGAACTGCGGAATGCCGCCCTCGGCCGTCGTCACGCTCCGCCCCTCGGGGTCGAGGATCTGCTCGGAGAAGCCGCGCGCGTGACCGTACATCATGATCACGTGCTGCTTCGGGTGCGTCTCCTGGTAGCGCTGCACCAGCCGCAGGTACATGCGCGCCTCCCACCGGTCCGTGAACTGGCTGTTCGCGGCGGGGTGCGGGTCGTACGCCGGCATGTGCGTGATGACCAGCACGTCCTTGGCGGTGGTGTCCGTCAACTGCTGCACCAGCCACGGGTACTGTTCGCCCTCCGGGTCCTGGAACGGGTCCGAGGACTGCAGGCTGCCGTGCGAGTTGTCGGTGACGATCATCCGCGCCGCACCCTGGGAGTAGCCGTAGTGGGTGTCGCCGAAGGTGTCGCTGTAGTTGCCGTTCTCGGCGTCGGCGCCCTGGGTGATCTCGTGGTTGCCGACGATGTCGCGCTCGGGGACACCGAGGGCGTCCATCTTGGACTTGGCGAACTGCAGGTCCGCCGGCTTGCCGTCGTCGGACATGTCTCCGAGGAACTGGGCGGCGTCCGGCCGGGCCTGCGGGGTGAGGGTGGGCAGCCTCTTCGCGACGGAGTCCATCACGTTGCTGCTCACGGAACCCGGGTCGTTCGCGAGCAGGTGCGCGTCGTCACCGGTGAGGAGCGTCGCGCCGTGCTTGGCGAACCGGGCGGAGTCCTCTTCGAACGTCAGCCACGACGGGTTCTTCGGGATCGCCTTGTACTCGGGCTCGACGACCGGCCGCGGCGAGTACAGCGCCTGCAGTCCGGCGACGTTCAGCGAACCCGTGTAGGTGGTGCTGGGACTGATGGCCAGGAAGTCGAGGTAGCTGACGGTCAGCGGGAACTTCATGCCCGCCGGGAGCTGGGCAACCGCCAGTCGCCAGCCGTCGGACGTGACACCGGTGAGGTACAGGGGGGTGTTGGCGGTGCCGTCGACGTTGATGTACTTCTCGGCGAGCTGGATGCCGTCGGGGCCGCCGCCCTTGATCCACACACCGATGCCGGTGGGGACCTGACCGTCGTGGGTGTCGGTCTTCAGCGTGACCTTCGGTGCCAGCACGAGCTGCTTGACGCCGGCTCCGGCGGGCATCGTGTAGTCGAGGCGCAGGGAACCGGACTCGGTGGACTCCGGCGGGACGACGCCCGGGTCCGCGCTCAGCGTGGCCGGCTTGCCGGTGGTGTTGTTGCTGAGCCGCCAGACGTCCGTGCTGGTCATCGGGTCGACGACCTTGGTGACCCGGCCGACCGCGATCGACGTGGTCGTGGTGGTGCCGGCCACCGTGGCGCTGACCTCGGCGAGACCGCCGTGCTCGGTGTCCGAGGTGAACAGGCCGTGCGCGTCGACGGTTCCCAGGTCGTCCGGGGTGACCTTCCAGGTGGCGGCCTCGGCGGGGATCCGCACCGCGCCCCCGCCCTTGACGGTGCCGGACAGGGAGAGCTGCTGGGTGGCGCCGTTGTCGAGGTCGGCCTTGTCGGGGGAGACCGTCAGGGACTGCAGCTTGCTGACGACCTCGAGCTTCTCGGAGGTCGTGACCCGGCCGTCGGAGGCGACGATCCGGCCGGTGCCGGTGTGGCGCGGAGTCAGTTCGCCGTCCTCGTAGGTGGCGAGGGACGAGGGCTCGATCCGGACCTTGATCCGGCCGGCCGCCGGGTTGGAGAACCGGTCCAGCGCGTGCACGGGAACCGGGATGGCGCCGCCGGCGACGGTGGTGACCGTCTCGCCGCCGTTCACCACGACCTTGACGGCGTCTCCGGCTTCCTTGGCGGTGGTGTAGAAGAAGATGCCGTTCGCGACCGGGCGCTCGGTGTTGCCGGGCTGGTCGGAGGGCGTGTTGACGACCTCGGCCTGATCGGCGCCGGGGGCGCGGCTGACCATGCCGGTGGAACCGCCGCCGTCGAAGAGCATCGCGGTCCAGGCGCCGTGGGCGACCATGTAGCCCGCTGCCTGCTCGGGCGTCACGCCGAACGCCGATTCGGCGCCACCGTGTCCGTCGATGGCGACGACGACGGCGTGCTTGCCGTCCTTGGTGATGCCGACCGCGGTCTCCGGGTTGGCGCCGCTGGGCGGGGTGCCGGTCGGGTCCTTGTAGACCTTGCCGTCCTTCACCAGCGTGTCGACGCCGCTGACCAGCTGTGTGACATCGTTGTCGGGAGACAGTCGCGCGGTGATGCCCACCGCGTCACCCGTGTGCAGGCTGTCGCCCAGCCACTGCCCGCCGGTCCCGGCGCCGAGCAGACCGAGCTGATCGGAGGTCAGCCGCGGCACGGTGGTGACACCGGTCCGTACGCTGTCGACGACGAAGCCGCCGCTGGTGGTGTGACCGAGGACCAGGGTGGAGGGCTGGGTCAGGCCCGGGGTCTCGCCGAGGTCGGGGGTGACTTCGGTGACGCCGCCGGACGCCGCGTCGTTCACGGTGTTCACCGACGTGAGCGGGCGGGTCGCGGAGCCTGCGGTGATCGTCCCGGAGAAGGTTTCCGGCCCCATCACCATGGTGCCGTCGGGCTTGACCCCCAGCTGGGAGGCGAAGCCCGGCTTGGGGCTCTTGAGCATGTGCCCGTTGGAGACGACGCCGCCGAGCGGGCGTCCACTGGCGTGGATCTCGAAGTAGTCGCCGTTGACGCCGGCCACCGCGTGGGTGCGGCGGGCCATCGACGACGGGGTCTCGTCCTCCGGGTCGGTGATGGTGTCGCCGGCCTCCACCACGCCGACCCGGAGGTTCGGGTCGGCGAGGTCGGCCTTGAGCACCTGGATGTGCTGGCGGCCGCCGACGGTGTCGTAGGTCTCGCCGTAGTGCTGCAGACCGCGGGTGACGGTCTCGGCCGGTGTGCGCGTGTAGTCCACCACCAGCGGCCAGTTCTCCGGCGTGTCCGGGAGCCAGTTCCGGTCCACCGCGTGGCCGTGCGAGGCCACGTCGTCGGTGGAACCGAAAGCGGTTCCCACACCGGTCGCGGCACCGGCGAACGCCAGCGCCACCGCGGTTGCGACCGCGGTACGGCGTATGCCGGGTCCCGCAGGTCTCTTTGCGCGAAGTGTCATTGAGTGATTCCTTACGAACGTGCGTACCGGTGGACACCGGTGCGCACAGCCACCGCACACCGTCTCGGGAGATCGCAGGTTTCCCCACCGGATGAAGCAGATGACCATCTGGAGCGTTTCGCTCCGGCCCAGGTCAGGTTGCGTTAACCTTCATCTCCGCTCGCCGGAGCACGGTTCGCCGACCGACGGGAGCTCCGTCGGGCGCCCCCGGCGACGGCCCCCTGACGGTGTGTATTCCCGCAGCACCCGTCGAGGCCCCGGTGGTGCGTCTGGGCAGCGTCGTTCGTCCGGGGAACCCGGATGCGGGGGTGGGCCGCCCATGGCAACGCGGGGCGGATTCGCGGCTCTTGGGGATCAGGGTCGCCGTGGCCGACGACATGCGAGGCGCCGAAACGGGCCTACGCCGTCGAGCGCCTCCCGTCGTCACCGTGCTGCGCGTGCGTCCGTCAACGCCCGTGCGGCTGTGGGCTGGACGGAGCCCCGGAACGCGGCTCGACGGGGTTCGGTTCCGCGGGCGCAGGCGGTCCCCGCCGGCCCGCGTGATCGCGATCAGACTGGCGCCGAGGGGGCAGGAAGACGCGGATCGTCACGGCCGCGCGCCGAGCGAGGGGCGCGGCTCGGGCGGCGATCAGGAGGGGCAGCGCGACGACGGGCGCGCTGAGGTGCCGTGCGCGGTCGAGATGCATGGCCGTCGAGTTGCAGGGGGGCGCCATCCCCAGGTGGTCGGTGTCCGCGCGCCTCGTGAGGGCGGACATCGGGAGAGAACGGTCTCAGTGAACGAGCGCCTCACGCAGCCCCGGCTTCGACGCGTCGGCCCACACGGTCGGCAGTTCCCGTTCGCACCGTTCGGCCATGGCGTTCTCCTGGCCGTACAACAGGCCCCAGGTGAAGCCGGACTCCCCCGCCGCGTGCGCCGCCAGGGCCAGGTTCCTCAGGACGTCCCGCGCGACGACGCTGTCCTGGTGCTCCCCGAGCACCTTCTGCACGGCCTTGACGCGCTTGCCGAGCCGCTTGGCGGGTTTGCCGAGCGAGGCGCGCGCCGCTTCGGTGGCGTACCGCGTCTTCTTGGCCGCCTTGCGGGCCTGGTGGAGGGCCTTGTCCCGTTCCGTCCCCGGGGAGAGCTCGAGCGCGTGCGCTACCCGGCCGGCCAGTTGGTCGAACTCCTTGAGGATCGCCTTGACCAGCACCTGTTCCGGCTCGCCGGCGGCCTTACGACGCAGCGGCGGCTGCTTCGTGAGCGTGGTCAAGGAATTCAGCAGGGCCAGGTAGCGGGGTGAGAGCAGGGCGTCGAGGGTGCGCTGCCGCGCCTCGGAGGAGCGGGAGACGTTCCACACCCGCAGCCGGGCACCGACGGGCCCGAGGACCAGTTCGCTCGGCAGGGCCCCGAGGCGCGCGTCGAGCCGTTCCATGAGGACCTCCTGGTCGCGTTCGGCACCCAGCTCGCCGCCCAGCCACTTGAGCTCCTCGCGGATCGGATCGGTGACCTCGCGCGCCAGCACCGCCCGGTGGGTACGCAGGGTGCTGCGCAGTCGACGGCAGGTGACGCGCATCCGGTGCACCGAGTCGGGCAGACCGCGGCGTACCGCGGGATCGAGGTCCACCAGGCTGTGCACCTGCGCGTCCACGTACCCGAGGACGTCTTCGGCGGCCGAGCCGGGTACGACGTTCTCGGCACGCTCCTGCGAGAGGCGCGGCGCTCCCGTTCCCGCTCCCGTTTCCTCCAGGGCCCGGGCCAGCTTGGACGGATTGTGCGCACGGTCGATGCCGTTCTTGCGCAGCGTCCTGTCCACGACGTCGAGCAGCGCGGGATCGGTGTCCTCGGCGAGCTCGACCTCCATCTCGGTCCACGAGGTGTGTGCGGCACGTGTGCTCTTGGCGAGCAGCGACTCGGCGCGAACCCTGTCGAGGCTCAGCTCCGCGAGGACCGTACCTTCGGGACCGAGGAGGTGCTGCGTGCTACGGGTGGACCGGATGCGGACGACCGGCCTCAGTTCGCCCCCTCGGGTACGGGACAGCGCCAGGTCACGCAGGGTGACCGGAATCGTGTCGGACAGCGGGGCCTGCACCTCCTCCCGGCTGTCTCCGGACAGGGGCAGTTTGAGGTGCCAGCCCGCGTCGGCCCCGCCGGTCCTTCGCCGGAGTGTCGCCGACGCGCCGACCAGACGCAGGTCGTCGGTGTCGTAGTACACGGCGTCCAGTTCGTCGGGGCCCTCACCGACGACCGATGCGATGCCGTCCACGCTGGTGAGGTCCGGCAGCCACGCGGTGTCATCGGCCGACGGGGCTTCGTACTTTCGCTCTGTCTCTCGCTTCGAATAGGTCATATGGGGCGCGTGCACGTCTCAGCGCCGCTCAAACATTCGTGGGGCGAACAGACGGTTCCAGGGGCCGGGGTACCTCGCCGTCGTCGCCCGGACGCCACTGATCCCGGCAGTCCGAAGGGGAGACGGACTGCCGGGACCGGACAGGTCGGTGTCACAGGCGCCTGCTGTGGAGCTACTTGGGCTTGACGGCGTCCTTGGCCTTCTCCTTGGCCGCGCGCAGGTCGCCCTTGGACTCCTCGGCCCGTCCCTTGGCCCGCAGGGACTCGTTGCCGACCGCACCACCGACGACCTTCTTGACCTTGCCCTCGGCCTGCTCGCCCTTGGCCTGAGCCTTCTCGTCCGCAGCCACAACCACTCACATCCTGTCGTATCGGGAAAAGGATTCACCCCCCGTCTCACCCCGTTCACGGCCCCCAAACCTGGAAAGTTTCCACAGGGAAAACATCGGTCCCCACATCCCGACGTCCTGAGACATTCGATGTGTAGCACCCGGGACGCAGGGCACCCGGCGTTCCGGGAAAACGTCACCGAATTCGATGGCGCCTGTACAACCCCGCATTTTCTGACAGCGGGGAAGCGAAAAATATCGAAGAAGGAGCCGTTTTTATGAGCGACAACATCTGGGGCTACCAGCCGACCACCGGCCACACCGCGGGCGCCGACCTGATCGGCTACAAGGTCGAGGCCACCGACGGCAGCATCGGCAAGGTCGACAAGCACTCGGACGACGTCCACTCCTCCTACCTCGTGGTCGACACCGGCGTATGGATCTTCGGCAAGCACGTCCTGCTGCCCGCCGGCACCGTGACGACGATCGACCAGGCCGAACAGAAGATCTACGTCGCTCTCACCAAGGACCAGATCAAGGACTCCCCCGAGTTCGACAAGGACAAGCACGTCGGCGACCCCGGCTACCACGAGCAGGTCGGCACCTACTACCAGGGCCAACGACGCGCCTGACCCCACCGCACCACCCCACGAGTGGGGGCCCGCCGCATCCTTTCCGGCCGGCCCCCACTTCACGTTCCGCCCACCGGCTTCCCGTCCCACCCACGGCGGCAGGACGGCCGAGCCAGGAGGGGTGGGTGGGCTTCGTTGGTCAGAAGGCCGCTTGACGTTCCGTCACGGCAGACGGAGCGCGGTGACCCCGCTCCGGGGTGTGTCGGCCAGAGGCAGCCGGGCGGTGATGCGCTTGCCGACCGCTTCCCGTTCGACGTCGAGGTGCCAGGCCACGGCCTTGACGATTTCCAGACCGTGCTGGCCGATCCTGCCTGGGTCGGCTGCCCGGGCGGTGGGGACGGTGGGGTCGCTGTCCCAGACGGCGACGTCCACGATGCCGTCGGCGATCCGAAGGTGCATCAGCGTCGGCCCCGGGGCGTACTTGCGGGCGTTGGTGACCAGCTCGCTCACGACCAGTTGCGTCAGATCCATGACACGGGCGGACACGGCCAGTCCGTGCGCGGTACGCGCCTGTTCAAGAAAGGCCACAGCGAGATGGCGGGCGTCGGCGATACAGCCGTCGTCATCACCCAGGGCGTAGCTCGCCTGTACCGTGGTGACATGCCCCACACCGCGCTCATCGCCGGTCTGGGCTCCCATCCCGACTCCCTCGTTCCCCGTCTGTTACAGCCCTCGTGTACCCGTCACTCAATCACGTAATCACAACGTGCTCTTCGGCACAGCCGTTCAGCTGCATCCGCCGCGGGCGTTGGGGCACAATCTCCACGCGGTGAACCGGGCGAGCGCAAACGAGGAGACAGTGACCAGCATCCAGGGAACGGACAGGCCGGACCGACTGTCCGTCAAAGAACACACGACGAACGGAATCCGTGTCGTGACGCTGGCCGGTGAGATCGACCACGATGTCACGGACGCCCTCCGTGCCATCGTGCTGCCGGCCGACGGCCAGGACCCGCCCCGAACCGCGCTGGACCTCAGCGCCGTGACCTTCATGGACTCCAGCGGAATCAACGTCCTCGTCTCCGCCCACCAGGCTGCCGCTGACGCCAACGGCTGGCTGCGCGTCGCCGGCGCGCAGGGACCCGTCCTGCGCGTCATCCAGCTCGTCGGCCTCGACTCCGTCATCGAGTGCCATCCCACCGTCGAACAGGCCCTCCACAGCTGAGCGTCCACCCGCGCCGCGAGCCGACAGCGGGTCCGGACGTCGTCCCAGCGTCGTTCCAGCGTTGTTCCGGAGATTCGCCGCGGAGCGCATGCGCGCTCGTGACGCCGGGGGTGGGCGTCAGCGGCGCAGCGACTCGATGGCCTCCTCGATCGTCGGGGAGAGGGTGAACAACTGGTCGAGTCCGACGATCTCGAAGACGTGGGTGAGATCCGCGCTGAGTCCGGCCAGGGCAAGAGGGGATCCGGCGGCCGCGGCCCGCTGGTACGCGGTGACCAGGACGGTGAGGCCCGTGGAGTCGCAGTAGGTGAGCCCGCTCAGATCGATCACTGTGCCGTCGGCCGTGAAGGCGGCTTCGTCGACCGCAGCGCGCAGTTCCGTGGCGGTGTGGTAGTCGAGTTCACCGGTTGCCGTGAGCACGGTGACCCCGGAGGAATGAGCCTTGGAGGCGGCGGTAAGGGTGCGCTGGGTCACTGAAGCTCCTGGGCGGTCGGTTCATTGCGGGGAGGCGGGACGGAGAGGGCCAATAGTGCCGTGTCATCGGTGACACCTGCGCCGAGGCCACCAAGAAGCTCATCGATGGCGGTCAGCAGGGCACCGGAACCCCGAGGGCGGATCGCGGAGAGATGGGCGACCAGTCCCGCTTCCCCGAGCATGGCCCGCGTCTCGGTGCGTGCCTCGGTCAGGCCGTCCGTGTACAGCAGCAGCGTCTCGCCGGCGGCGAGTCGCAGGGTGGCCGTCACGAAGTGCGGGTCGGGAAGGAGACCGATGAGCTGGCCTCCCTTGGTGGAGATGGGACGGACGGCCCCGTCCGCGCGCAGGGCGAGCGCCGGCGGGTGGCCTCCGCCGGCCAGCGTGACGGCGAAGGACCCGTCCGACTCCGGCTGGAGAACTCCGAATACTGCGGTGCAGTAACGGGGATCATCACCTTGGTATTCGCCCTTGAGGACGGTGTCGAGATTCGCCAGTACCGCGCACGGATCGGGGTCGTATATGGCCGCGGCACGCAGTGTATATCGGGCCAGGGATGTCAAGGCGGCGGCTTCGGCGCCCTTTCCGCACACGTCCCCCAGAAAGAAGCCCCAGCGTCCGTCGTTGAGGGGGAAGAGGTCGTAGAAATCTCCTCCGACCTCGTCCGGAGACGCGTTGTGGTACGAGGCGGCGACCCCGAGCCCGGGAACTTCCGGCAGGGCGGGCGGGAGCAGCGTGCGCTGGAGGGTGCGGGCCAGGCGTTCGGCGTCCCTGCGCATGCGGCGCTCGGTCGCGACGGTGCCGCTCACCGACAGCCGCAGCTCGAGTTCGTCCACCAGCAGGGTGGACAGGTCCTCGAGAGCGCTCATCTGCCGGTCGGTGGCCTTCCTGGGCCGGGTGTCCAGCACCTGGATGCTGCCCAGCCGTTCGCCGCCCGCGGTGACGACGGGAGCGGCGACGCAGAATCGTATGCCCGGCTCACCGTGGGTCGGCCGACCGATCACCGTACGGGCACCGGTGGACGTGTCACCGGCTGTGGCGGAGTTGTCGGGGAGGAGCGTGCGGGTCCACGGCTCCGGGGCGCTGCCGGGGTCGGCCACCAGGTCCGATCCGTGCGTCGTCCGGAACCACGCACCGTCGGTGCCGGCGACCGCCACCGTCGCCAGGGGCGCGTCGAAGAGGGCGGCGGCCAGCGAGGCGACCCGGCTGAGGATGCTGTCGACGGCGGCTGCTTCCAGGCCGCCGTAGCGCTGCGTGACGTCCGGGCGCCTGGCCTCGCCCCTCAGCGAGGTCATCGCTCGAGGAGACTGGGCGTCGTCCTGCACAGCCACCGCCGACTCCTGTTCGTCCCCCCACGCCCATGGTGAGAGTGGCTGTCCTATCCTACGGATTGCGCCACCGCACCACGGCCGTGGTCGCGACTTCCGGGGGACGCCGAGCGGGCGGGCGGGGCGAGGGCGGCGCGGGCGTGAGGGTTCTTTGGACGTGTACCGCGCTTGACGGTGTCGGCAGACAGGAACGAGGGGATGTCGAGTGGGCACCGAGAGGCCCGGGCCTGAGGCACGACCGGCGACGGGGATCGATGTCTTCGCCGCCGACAGCGAGGTCGGCCGCGATCTCGCCTCGGTGGACTGGGAGGCGACGCCGCTCGGATCACCGTCCGGCTGGCCGCAGAGCCTGCAGACGGCGGTGAGCATTCTCCTGTCCTCACGGTTCCCCATGTGGATGGCGTGGGGCCCGGAGCTGACGTTCTTCTGCAACGCCGCCTACCGGAGCGACACCCTGGGCGGGAAGTACCCGTGGGCCCTTGGGCGGTCGGCGCGCGAGGTGTGGGCGGAGATCTGGCCGGACATCGGCCCGCGGATCGACACGGTGATGACCACGAGCCGGGCGACCTGGGACGAGGCGCTCCTGCTGTTCGTGGAGCGCTCGGGTTTCCCCGAGGAGTCGTACCACACCTTCTCCTACAGCCCCCTGCACAATGACGACGGCCGCGTGGTCGGCATGCTGTGCGTGGTCAGTGAGGACACGGAGCGGGTCATCGGCGAGCGGCGGATGGCCACACTGCGCGATCTCGGATCCGATCCCAGCGTGGTGCGTACCGAGCAGGAGATGCTGGCTTTCGCCGCCCGACAGCTGGAACACAATCCGCAGGACCTTCCCTTCACGCTGACGTACGTCTTCGAGGAGGACGGCTCCGCCCGGCTGGCGGCCTCGACCGGAGTGAGCCCGGGAGATCCCGTGGCTCCGCGGACGCTGCCCGCCGACGGCGCTCGGACGGTGTGGCCCGTCACCGAGTTGCTCCAGGGCGAAGCGGTGCTGATGGATCTCGATGGCGTCCCGTCCTCGGAGCTGCCCGCCGGAAGCTGGCAGGAGCCCCCGACTCAGGCCCTGGTGGTGCCGCTGTTGCAGCCCGGCAGCGCTCCCTACGGATTCCTCGTGTCGGCGCTGAACCGCTACCGGCCGCTGGACGGCGGTTACCGGGGTTTCGTCGAGCTGGCCGCGGGTCACATCGCGGCGGGTATCGCCAGCGCGCGCAGCTACCAGGCGCAGCAGCGGCGGGCGGAAGTGCTCGCGGAGCTGGACCGGGCCAAGACCACGTTCTTCTCCAACATCAGCCACGAGTTCCGCACCCCGCTCACCCTGATCATGGGCCCGGTGCAGGAACTGCGCGGCAGGCTGGCCGAGTCGGACCCACAGGTGCGGGAGGAACTGGAGGTCATCCACCGCAACGGGCTGCGGCTCGGCAAGCTGGTCAACAGTCTGCTGGACTTCTCGCGCATCGAGGCCGGCCGGATGCAGGCCCAGTACGAGCCGGTGGATCTGGCCTCGCTCACCAGCGAGCTCTCCAGCGTCTTCCGCTCGGCCGTCGAGAAGGCGGGGCTGACCTTCACGGTCGACTGCCCGACGCTCGACAGCCCGGTGTACGTCGACCGCGGGCTGTGGGAGAAGGTGATCCTCAACCTCCTGAGCAACGCCCTGAAGTTCACCTTCAGCGGTTCCATCGGTGTGGCGCTGCGCAGCGACGGCCGTGAGGCGGTGGTGACCGTCACGGACACCGGTATCGGTGTCCCGGCCCATGAGATGCCGCGCCTGTTCGAACGTTTCCACCGTATCGAGAACGCCCGGTCCCGCTCCGACGAGGGCAGCGGTATCGGTCTCGCCCTCGTACAGGAACTCGTCACCCTGCACGGGGGCACGATCACCGCGTCCAGCGCCGAGGGCGAGGGCACCCGCTTCACCGTCCGTCTGCCCTTCGGTACCACGCATCTGCCGCCCGACAGTCTCGTCTCCGGCACACAACGGGACGCGATACCCGCCGCGGCCGCACCGTACGTGGAGGAAGCCCTGCGCTGGCTGCCCGGGGAGCGGACGGACGCGGTCCCCCAGGGTGTGAAGGACCCGTCGGTCGACACGTCCTCCGCCGGACCGGTCGCGGCCGCCAGGGTTCTGGTCGCCGACGACAACGCCGACATGCGCGAGTACCTCACCAGGCTGCTGACCGGGGCCGGCTACGAAGTCGCCACGGTCGCCGACGGCGTGGAGGCACTGGAGGCCGTACGCGCACTGCCACCGGATCTCGTCGTCAGCGACGTGATGATGCCCCGCATGGACGGACTCGCCCTGGTCACGGCACTGCGCGCCGAGGCGCGGACCGCGGCCGTCCCCGTCCTGCTGCTGTCCGCCCGCGCGGGCGAGGAAGCGTCCATCGAGGGACTGCAGGCAGGAGCCGACGACTATCTGGTCAAGCCCTTCGCCGCGGCCGAACTGCTGGCCCGGGTGCGCGGCAACCTGGACCTCTCGCGGCTGCGCAACCACCATGCCCGCTGGCGCACCGCGCTCGTCGATTCCCTGCAGGAGGCGTTCTTCGTCTGCGACGAGGACGGCGCGGTCATCGAGATCAACACCGCGTTCAGCGACATCCTCGGATACGGGCCCGAGGGTCTGCCCTACGCGCCCGTCCACCCCTGGTGGCCGGACGCCGAAGCGGACGCCGACGCCCACCAGCAGGTCGCCGAGGCCTTCTCCGGTCTGCTGGCCGCGAGCCGGGGCAGCTACACCATCCCCGTCACGCACCGCGACGGACACCGGCTGTGGGTGAGTGCCTCCTTCAACCAGGCACAGGACCCCGACACCGGACGCACCGTCACCGTGGGAACGTTCCGGGACGTCACCGCGGAGCACTACGCGATCCAGCGAGAGACCGCTCTGGCCGCCCTCAGCATGCGTCTTTCCCAGGCCACCAGCCTTCCTCAGGCCCTGGCGGGAGCCCTGGAGGAGTTCGGGACCCTGTGGCGCGCCCAGCGCGTCGTCGCCGTCGTGTTCTCCGCGGACCAGGGGCCGCAACTGACCGGCTCGGACACATCATTGACCTGGAGCGCACTGGACGAGGATCGGCGTGCGGCGCTGACCGCGCTGCGGGACGGCCCGACGCTGACACCGCGCGCCGATGCCACCGGGGCCGGCATCACCCTGGAACACCCTGACGGTCCGCTGGTCATCTGGCTCGACCTGCACCAGAACCGGCCGTTCACGGACCAGGACCAACTCCTGCTGTCACTGCTCGGCGGCCACCTGTCCCAGAGCCTCGCCCGCGCCCACCAGATCGATCAGCAGCGGGAAACCGCGCTGGCTCTGCAACGAGCCATCCTCGGCCCGTCCAAGCTGCCCGAGGGCTTCGCCGTCCGCTACGAGCCCGCCGCCCGCCCCCTGGAGGTAGGAGGCGACTGGTACGACACCATCGCCCTGCCCAACGGACGGATCGGCATCGTGGTCGGCGACTGTGTGGGCCGTGGTCTGGAAGCCGCCACCGTGATGGGTCAACTGCGCAGCGCCTGCCGGGCCCTGCTGCTCCAGGACTCGGATCCCGGCCGGACACTGATGGCACTGGACCACTTCGCGGCCGGCGTACAGGGTGCCCTGTGCACCACCGTCTTCTGCGGAGTGCTGGACCCGGAGACCGGTCACCTCACCTACTCCAGCGCCGGACATCCGCCCGGCATCCTGGCCCACCCCGACGGCACCACCCAACTCCTCGACGGCGGCCGGTACGCTCCGCTCGCCGTACGCCCCGGGGCCCAGCGGCCGCAGGCCGAATGCACCGTGCCCGCCCGCGCCACCCTGCTGCTGTACACCGACGGCCTCGTCGAACGCCGGCGGCGCCCGCTGACCACCGGCATCGACCAGGCGGGAGAAGCCGTCCAGGACGGCCGGGAGACCGCGGTCGACGAGCTGGCCACCCAGGTCATGACACGCCTCGCCCCGGCGAACGGCTACGACGACGACGTAGCTCTGCTGCTCTACCGTCACCCCGCTCCCCTGGAGCTGACGTTCCCGGCCGAGTCGGAGCAACTCGCGCCGGTGCGCAAGGCCTTGCGCACCTGGTTGGCCAAGTGCGACCTCCCGCCCCACACGGCGCAGAGGGTGCTGGTCGCCGCGGGGGAAGCCTGCGCGAACGCCATTGAGCACGGTCACCGTCACGCTCCCGGGCAGACCGTGCGGTTGCGCGCCGAAGCCCTCGTGGGCGACCTGCGGCTGACCGTCGCCGACACCGGACGTTGGAAGACCCCCCAACCCGAGGCCAACGCGCACCGCGGCCGTGGAGTGGCCCTGATGCGAGCGATGATGCAGCAGGTCACCATCACCCCTGGACCAGTCGGCACCACCGTCGACATGCACACGAGGATCTCCTGATGACCACACCCCTCACTCTCACCCCAGGGCACCGGCCGGACGGAACCGCGTTCCTCAAGGCCACCGGTGAGATCGACATGAGCAACACCGACGCGCTCGCCTCCGCGCTGGAGAACATGCCGGGGCGCGTCGTCATCGACCTCACCGAGATCGACTATCTCGACAGCGCCGGGCTGAGCGTTCTGTTCGCCCACGCGGACCGCATCGAGCTCATCACCGCCCCGCTGCTCACTCCCGTCCTGATGTTCTCCGGTCTCGCCGACCTCACCACCGTCCAGGAGGCGTGACCTCGTCCGGCAGCGTGGACGGCGGGCGCCGCTCAGGCGTGCGCGCGAGCGGTGAGACGCGGTCCCGGTGTCACGGCCGCTTCGTGCGCAGGCGCAGGTCGACCTCCTTCTCCTGGTCTCCCGACGCCGTGCCCTCCTCGTCCACGGCGAAGGCGGCTCTCAGGGCTTCGCAGAGCTGGTCCACGGCGACGTAGCCGCCCTGCAGGGTGGCGGTGAGCGAACCCTCCAGCCGGGTCGGCCCGGTGGGTATGCGCTCCTGCGTCGGGACGAACTGCGCGGTCCATACGGCAGGGTGGTCCCCCGGCTGCTCCTGGGGCACGGCGTCCGCGGGCCGGTCGACGGGGAACGCCGTCCGCAGGACGTCGAAGACGGTGGCCGCGTCCTCCTTGGACGCTCCGGAGAGGGACACAGTGACCATCGGGGTCACACTCCTTTCTGCTGAGGGTCGACGACGCGCTTCGGGTCCTCGGCGGAGGCGCCGGCCGCCGCGAAGACCCCGTGGCGGCTGCACCCGCCGGAACTCCCGCCGCGCGCGGGGCGGTCACGCCGGCGGTTCGTCGGGCACGGGGTGCGCCGGTCGTCCGCTGCCCGACTGCGGCGCGCCCCTGCGGCCCGTACCGGCCTCGTCCGTATCGGGAATCTCGGGATCGGGCTCCTGGTCGGCGGCGTCCCGGGGCGGGACACCGACGACGTCCCAGGGGTCCTCGTCGGAGGTGGCCTGCTGATCGGGCAGGTCCCTGGGTATCGGCTTCGGTGACGCTCCCCCACTGTTCCCGGGGGCTTCCACACGGCGTTCACTCATGACGTTCTCACTTCCTGGCGCGGGGACGGCATGGGACGCAGGTACCCCTGCGGCGGGCGATGATGCCGCGACCGGGTCGCCTCGGGGCTGGTCAGCCGCTCGGCGGCCCGGACGCCGTCCGCACCCTGGCGGTGTGCCGGCCGGAGGCGTCCGGTGTCCGGGACGGCCGCCGCGAGCTCGTCGCGGGCGGGCGGCACGGTTCGTCACCCCTGCGGCCACCGCGCGATATGCCCGGGGCAACAGCGTGGACCAGCGCGTCACCCGGGTCTTCGGCCTGAAGTGACCCCCACGGGGGGGGCGACAGGTCGCCGCTGCCTTGATCGGCGCAAAGCAACACGTTCAGACACGACCATGGGCCAGGCAAAAAGAAAAGCGACAAATATTGACGCTATCAACCAGCGCGCGTAGCTTCCGACGCAGTCGCCAGGCAGCGTGAACTCAGCTGCCCCGAGGGCGAGTTGTAGCTCCATCCCCCCATTGGGAGCACCTATGCGCAGAAGAAGATCTGCCACCTCGCGTCTCCACCCCCGGCACCCGGCCGGCCCCGCTCGCCGACTCGCACAGGCCCTGATGTCCGTCGCCGCCGCCATCGGCCTGCTGGTCACCGCCCTGGTCGGCCTCCCCGGCGTCGCCCAGGCGGCGGGATCACAGCCCTGCGACATCTACGCCGGTGCCGGCACGCCGTGCGTCGCCGCCCACAGCACCACCCGCGCGCTGTCCTCCGCGTACAGCGGACCGCTCTACCAGGTCACCCGCGCCTCCGACGGCGCGAGCACCGACATCGGGCTCCTGTCGGCCGGGGGTTACGCCAACGCCGGTCAGCAGGACACCTTCTGCGCGAACACCACGTGCAGCATCTCCAAGGTGTACGACCAGACCTCCCGCCACAACGACCTCTTTCCCGGCCCCGCGGGCACGGCCGGGATGGGCGCCGACCGGGGCGCGGACGCGAGTGAGCTGTCGGTCACCGCGGGAGGCCACAAGGTGTACGGGATCTGGATCTCCCCCGGCGTCGGCTACCGCTCGCACGGTGCCGCGTCGGGCGTCGCCGTCAACGGGCAGCCGGAGGGCGCGTACATGGTCGCCAGCGGCACCCACGTCGGCTCCGCCTGCTGCTTCGACTACGGGAACGCGGAGTCCACACCCGCGGACACGGGCAACGGCCACATGGACGCCGTATCCATCGCCACCACCTGCTACTTCGCCCCGTGCAGCGGCTCCGGACCGTGGGTCGAAGCCGACCTGGAGAACGGGATGTTCCAGGGCGACAACGGCTCCAACACCGCGAACAAGGGCAACAACAGCACGTACGTGACGGCGGTCCTCAAGAACAACGGTCAGACCACCTACGCCTTGAAGGGAGGCAATTCCCAGTCCGGCGGCCTGACGACATGGTGGGACGGGGCCCTGCCCTCGCGGGGCGGATACCGGCCGATGCAGCAGGAGGGCGGCATCATCCTGGGCACGGGCGGCGACAACAGCAACTGGAACATGGGGTCCTTCTTCGAGGGCGTCATGGTCGCCGGTTATCCCACCGACGCCGCCGAGAACGCCGTGCAGGCGAACATCGTCTCCGTCGGCTACTCGGGCCAGACCAGCGTCCCGAACGGCCCGCAGGGCACCATCACCGGCCCGGGCAGCCAGTGCGTCGACGTCAGCGCGGACGACACCGGCGTGAACGGTGCCGCCGTCGGCCTGTGGAACTGCCAGTCGTACGCCGAGGACCAGCACTGGACGCACAACGCCAACGGATCCCTCGGCACCATCGGCCGCTGCCTCGACATCATCGGCAACGGCACCGCCAACGGCACCCAGGTCGAGCTGTGGGACTGCAACGGGGTCGGCGGGCAGAAGTGGGTGCAGCGTGCCGACGGCTCGCTGTTCAACCCGCAGTCGGGCCGCTGCCTCGACTCTCCGGACGGCGCCACCGCCAACGGCACCCGCCTGCGCATCTGGGACTGCAACGGGTCCGCCGCCCAGAAGTTCGCCGTCAACGGCGGCGCTCCCGTGGCGGGACCTGGCGGCACCTGCGCCGACGTGGCCGGGGACGACAACGGGTCCAACGCCACCGCCGTACAGCTGTGGGGCTGCCAGTCGTACGCGGTCGACCAGCACTGGTTCCACAGTTCGGACGGCCGGCTGCACACCCTGGGCCGCTGCCTCGACATCAACGGCAACGCAACCGCCAACGGCACCCAGGTCGAGCTCTGGGACTGCAACGGAGCCGGTGGTCAGATCTGGCAGCAACAGGCCGACGGCTCGCTCCTCAACCCGCAGTCGGGCCGCTGCCTCGACTCTCCCGACGGCGCCACCGCCAACGGCACCCGCCTGCGCATCTGGGACTGCAACGGATCCGCCGCCCAGAAGTTCGCACTGGGCTGAGCGGCGGTCGGTGCACCTGCTCCTCGCACGAAATCGGGCGCCCGGCCGGAGGGAACGGTCCGGCCGGGCGACCCGGCGGGACCAGCCGGGAGCAACTGACCGTTCGCATGCCAAACACCTGCCCCGCATGGCCCGCATTCCCTTCGTCGCACCACCGCCATTTGTCAGTAGACGATCGGTCGTCTACTGTCTGGTTGACCGTTATACCAAGCTGTCGCGGTTCGGGCGTGACCCTTCCCGTCAGGATCCCCGTCAGGCGGGACCGCGCCCCGGCCGTCCGATTCCGCGCACGCGCCGCCTGCGCGGACAACACAGGAGATGCCACCCATGCGTGTCGAGATCTGGACCGATATCGCCTGCCCCTGGTGCTACGTCGGCCGTGCCCGTTTCGGCCAGGGGCTCGCCGCCTTCACGCACCGCGATCAGGTGGAGGTGGTGCACCGGTCCTACGAGCTCAACCCGCGGGCCGAGAACGGTGCCGTGCCGATCATCGAAGCGGTCGCGGCCCAGTACGGGCGCACTCGTGAGCAACAGATCGCCCGGGAGGAGCAGGCCGCGGACATGGCGAGGTCCGTGGGACTGGAATTCCGCGTCGGCGGACGGGTCTTCGGGAACACCTTCGACGTGCACCGGCTCCTCCACTTCGCCAAGACCCGTGGCGTCCAGGACGAGTTGACGGATCTCGCCTTCCGGGCGAACTTCGCGGAGGAGCGCTCGATCTACGACACGGAGACTCTGGTGGACCTGGCCGTCGAGGTCGGGCTGAGCGAGGCGGAAGCACGGGCGGTGCTCGGCGACCCGGACGCGTACGCCGAAGAGGTACGAGCCGACGAACGCCTGGCCGCCGACCTCGGCGCCGGCGGAGTGCCCTTCTTCGTGCTGGACCGGCGCTACGGCGTCAGCGGCGTCCAGTCGCCCGAGGGGTTCACCCGGGCGCTGGAGCAGGCGTGGGCGGGTCAGCCCGCGGCGCAGGGGTCCTGACCGAAGCGCGATGCCGCGACGGAACCCACCCCTCCGCCGGTCGCGGTTTCATGGAGCGCCCTCATGAAGCGCCCTCATGGATCAGGAGCCCGGGCCGGGGCGCGAGCAGCCGGGTCAGCAGTGGCAGGGCCTCCGCCGCGCTGTGCGCCCGCGCCGCGGGCAGGTGGGCGACGTCGGCCGGCAGTGTCATGCCCCCGCGCGGGACGGCCAGGACGTACATGCCGGCGGCTGCCGCCGACCGGATGCCGTTCGGCGAGTCCTCGACCGCCAGACAACCGGACGGCGGGACGCCGACCTCGGCCGCCGCGCGCAGATACGGATCCGGCGCCGGTTTGACCCGGACCACGTCCTCGCCGCACACGACGGCGCGCAGCACCGCCAGCAGGCCCAGCCCTTCGAGCGCCGCCAGGACGAAGCTGCGGGGACTGGCGGTGGCCACGCCGACCGGCCCGTGGCGTTCGGCTTCGAGGACCAGCTCCACCGCCCCGGGCAGGGCCCGCACCCGTCCCGCGGCGCATTCGTCGACCATCGCGGCCGCACAGGTCTCGACCACCTCGGCGACGCCGGCCGCACCGCCGCACAGGGCGCTGACGTACGAAGCCCAGCCGCCGTTCCCGTGCAGGGCGACGGTGTCCTCGGCGCGCCAGCGGTGACCGTGACGGGCGACGAAGTCGGCGCACACCCGCCCCCAGGCGTCCCCGGTGTCGATCAGTGTGTCGTCCAGGTCGAAGACCGTCGCTCGGAGCGCGCGGGTCACGCCGTCGCCGTGCCCGAGAGCCGCAGCCGGTGCGACAGCTGCTCGATCGAGACCAGCGTCAGACCGTGCTCGTCGGCGAAGGCGCGCAACCGGGCGGAGCCGGCGACCGAGCCGTCGTCCTCGCAGACCTCGCTGATCACCGCGACCGGCGACAGTCCGGCCATGCGCAGCAGGTCGACGCCGGCCTCGGTGTGTCCACGTCGCTCGGTGACCCCTCCTGGGCGGGCGCGCAGCGGAAACACATGCCCGGGACGGATCAGCCGGTCGGGCCGGGTGCCGGGGTCGGCCAGGGTCCGTACGGTCAGTGCCCGGTCGGCGGCGGAGATCCCCGAGCCGACCCCGACCGCGTCCACGGAAACGGTGTAGGCGGTCGTCTCGACTGCCATGTCGGATGGCGTTCCGGTGGTCGTACGGACGCCTGGAGCGGGCGGGACCATCAGGGGCAGTTCCAGCCGGTCGGCCACCTCGGGGGCCATCGGCGCGCAGATGAGCCCGCTGGTCCAGCGGACGAAGAACCCCATGGTCTCGGCGGTCGCGAACTCGGCCGCCATGACCAGGTCACCTTCGTTCTCCCGGTCCGCGTCGTCGACCACGATGACCGGCCGCCCGGCTCGTAGATCGTCGACGGCGACCGCGAGCAGGTCCAGCGACTGTCGCACCGATGCTGACGTCACAGCAATCAACCCTTCCTGGGAATCGTTCTTGCTGCGGATGCATCGGTAACCGAACAAACAAGCTTGAGAAACCTGTACGCCAACAGAACGATTCTTCAGACAAGCCGCGGTCTCCGCCCGAGGTCGTACGGGTCGGCGGAGGCGAGCGATCCCCCGGCAGGGGTCACGGGACGACGTTCAACAGCTCGGTGTTGCGGTCGCCCGCACCGCCCGCCCATCCCTCCTGGACCCCTGCCCGCATGCTGTCCACGAGGCCGGGGGCGTTGTAGGCGAGCTCCCGGTACAGCGACGCGAGGCCGACCGCCGAGAGGTCGTCGAAGTCCGGTGCCGTGCGGTGCGGGGCGGCCGACTCGACGAGGGTGGTGAACAGGGACACCGTCCCGTCCTTGTTGTCGACCAGTTCGAACAGTCGGGCGTGGTGCGGATAGTCGACGTGCGAGGCGGTGTTGACCTCCCAGAAGGAGCGGGCGGCCGTCGCGTGCGCGTGGGGGGTGATCCGGTTGACGTGGCTGTGACCGTTGATCCACGCGACCACGTTCGGGAAGCGGCTGAGCAGGGCGATGACCTCGGCGCCGTCGTGGCGCGGTTCGTCCGTACGGGCGGCGTCGGGGCGGCGGGTCATGCTCGGGCTGTGGTGGTGGCTGAAGACCAGGATGTGGGCGTCGTCGGCTCCGGGACGGCGTACGAGACGGCCGTCCGTGTCGTAGGACCGGGAGCTGTGCGCGGCCAGGGTCTGTTCCAGCCAGCGCATCTGATCGCCGCCGAGGGACCCCTCGTAGTGGCCGCTGCGATACGTCGTGTCGATGCTGATCCCGATGACGTTCTCCGCGACCTGGAACGTGTAGTACATGCGGTCGCCGTCGAGGTGGTCCGGTGTGTAGCCGTGGCCCACCGGTCCGGCACCGGCGCGGGCGGGATCGAGATGCGCGGCCAGGTACTCGTGCGGGGTGAACAGGTGGCGCCGCTCGTCCGCGGTCACGGTCCGCGCGGAGGCGGCGTGCCTGTTCAGGATCGCCGTGAGCACCTCGCTCTTGGGATCGTCGCCCGAACCGAGCGCCTTGGCGTACGCGGCCGCGTCCGCGTCGGGGACCGACAGCAGTTTGCGGGAACCGACGGCGACGTCGTCGAGCGCGGGCGACAGGCAGCCGCCGGGCAGGTCGTCGTGGTTGCCGACCGTGGAGTACCAGGGGATCCGCAGGCCCGGGCTGGTCAGGGGGCGGGTCGCCGCGTCGAGGAAACCGGGGATCAACGGCAGCCCGCGCCGCTTGTCGAAGTCGCGCAGCGCCGGGTCGCCCGGGTGCCAGTACAGCGGAAGCCCGGAGTTCTGAACGCCTTCGTACGTCTTCGGGTCCCCGGTGTTGGGGGTGATCCGGCCGCCGTTCATCAGCGTGAGGAACCACTCCAGCTCGATGGCGGAGTTGTTGTCGATGTTGTCGCCCGTGGTCATCACGAACGCCGGTGGCAGTCCCGAGTGCGGGCCGCCGCCGAGCGCGTTGACCTGCTCCACGAGCGCGACGGCGCCCGCGACGGTCAGCGCCTCCTGGGCACGCCACGCGGTCGGTGTGCGGGAGCGCAGGAATTCCGTGCGCAGCGGGTTCTGCACATCGGCGATGTGCAGGTCGGTGAACTGCACGAAGCACGCGAGCGGGGTACGCCGGTCTTCGCGCCCGGCGCGGGGTGGAGCGATCTCCTCCCGTACGACCACGGGCCAGCCCGGACCGGAGACCAGCCGCCGGTAGGTGCCGGTGCGCGGGGCTCCGCCGAGGCGGGCCGTCGTCTCCAGGGTGGTCGTCGCATGCGGCGCGGACCGTTGAACGGCGGCCCGCACGGCGGGCTCCGCGGCGCGGGGGCGGCGTTGCCGGGGCAGGAACGCTCCGGCCGATCCGGCCGCTCCGGCCGCCACCACGGCGCCCGAGGCGAGCAGAAAACGACGTCGGTTGATGGTGGACTCGGGTTCGATCCCGGTCATGGGGCAGCCCTCCGGTGCCTCCGAGTGACTCACTTAGCGGAACCACTCATTCAGGCCCCAGGGACACAGGCGTGGCATCGCGGTGAACGCCGCCGGAACAGCGGTTCCGGGCCGATCGGACGATCTTCACGCTCCGGATCACCGTTCGAGGTGTCCGTCCCGCGGTGATCGTCGACTGCGGCCGGTCGACGCGCGGGCCGTCAGTCCCCGGCCACGGTGATCAAGGTGCGGAAGGCGTCACCGAGCGGGGCACGGCCACCCCGGGCCCCAGGACAAGGGCTTGGGCACCGCGGTCGGCCCGAGCAGGTCCCCGCGCCGGGCCGGCCGCGCCCGCTCCTGGTTCTGCCGCACGGTCGCGTGGGGCCGGCACGATGGGAGCAGCTGTGTGTCCACCTCCGTATCAGCGTGCGGAGCCCGCCTTCCACTGGTCCCACGCCATGTTCCAGCCATTGAGGCCGTTGTCGGGGGCGATCGTCCGGTCGTCGGAGTTCCGGACCACGACCACGTCGCCGATGAGGGAGTTGTCGAAGAACCAGGCGCCGTCCTGGTGGGAGTCGTTGCCGCCCTTGACGTCGTTGAGTCCGACACAACCGTGGCTGATGTTGGTGTGCCCGAACACCGAGTCGGCGCCCCAGTAGTTGCCGTGGACGAACGTGCCCGAGGTGGACAGGCGCATGGCGTGCGGGACGTCGGGGATGTCGTACTGGCCGGCGAACCCGACCGTGGCTCCGTCCATCCGGGTGCTGGTCAGCTTCTCCGATATCACCATCCGGCCGTTCCACGTGGTCGAGTTCGGGGCGCCCGCCGTGATGGGCAACGTCCGCAGGGGCTTGCCGTCTCGGACGACCGTCATCCGGTGCGTGGAGGCGTCCACGGTGGAGACCTGACTGCGGCCCACGGTGAAGCGGACCGTCCTGTCCTGTTCGCCGTACGCGCCCTTGGCACCCTTGACTCCGTCGAGGCGGATTCCGACAGTGATGACGGAGTGGGCCTTCCAGTACCGTTCCGGACGGAAGTCGAGGCGCCGCGCGCCGAACCAGTGGCCGACGACGGTCTGGCCACTGCTGGAGCCGACCTCGATGGCCGACTCCACGGCCTTCCTGTCGGTGATCGCCTTGTCGAAGGTGAACGACACGGGCATCCCCACCCCGACCGTGGAACCGTCGCCCGGGGTGACCGTGGCGGTGAAGCGGTCGGACGCGGCGACCGTGGTGAACGCGATCTCCTTCGTCGCCCTGCGGCCCCCCGCTCCCGCGGCCACCACCGTCAACCGGTAGGCGGTGTCGTGGTCGAGGAGGGCATCGGGCGCCCAGGCTCTGCCACTTGAGGAGACGGCGCCGTGGACGACGCGGCCGTTCGCGGTCGCCAGGGACACCTTGGCGATCTTCCCGGCCGCGACCGTGACACGGCCACCGAGTCTGACCGAGACATGCTTCTGTCCGTCGGCGGCGTTCAGGCGTATGTGCGGGGTGTCCGCGGCCTGGGCCGCGACGGGGGACGCCTGTGCACGGTCGCTGTCGCCTCCGGGTCCGGTGCTGCAGCCGGCCAGCAGGCAGGCTGACATCGACAGGACGGCAAGGGCCGCGGCCGGCCGGGTGTGGTGCATGGGAGCTCCGTCTTTCGCGTCGGGTGGTGTGTCCCACCGAGTCCGGGAAGCCGCCCCGGTTCGGACGGCACGGTGCCGACGCGGAGCGGCGTGATGGCGCAGGACCGCGCGCGAGGAACTCACGGTCGCGGCGGGACACGGATCCAACATGACGTGCGAATATCAGGAAGTTGTCAGGCCGCGGCAGGACCCGCGGACGGCCCGCGGGAGCGGTGACGAGACCGAGGAATGCCGGCGATCACGCCGATCTCGAGATCCGCCACCGTCCGCCGGAAACAGGCCTCACCGCGACGGCTGGGGAAAGACCACCCGAAGCCTCTGGACTCGTCCGTCACGGCGGAACATGAGCCAGGCCAGGGTCGGCGGGCAGGGGTTGAGGGCGCCTATGGGGTTGGTGACATCCATCTCCCAGATGGTGATGGAGCGACTGGCCACCACATGACGCACGTGCTGGCGCACTCCGGCTTCCAGCGTCTGACGCATGACCGGGGTGGGATGGGTCCGTTCTCCCTGCGGGTTGAGGATGCCGACGAGTTCGGCCTCGGCCGGCCACAACTCGGATATCTCCCGGGGCAGGAGGCCGCGCTCGGACGCCCGCAGAGTCGCCACGGCCTCGTGCCGGCTCTCCTCGGTGAGCGAGGAAGCGTCGTCGTGCGCTTCGGTGGCGGTCGACATCAGGACCTGGGCCATCTTCGCCCTGGCCTGGTTGAGCCGGCTGCGCACCGTGCCGACCGGCACCTCGCACGCGGTGGCGATCTCCTGGTACGAGGCGATGCCGCTGAAGTGCCGCAGCATCAGCACCAGCCGGAGCTGCTGCGGCAGTTCCTCCACCGCGTCCCAGATCCAGTCACGCATCGCGTGCTGCTCGATGAACCGCTCGGGGTGAGAGGGCTCGTGGTCACGAAGGTGCACGTGGTCGAGGCCGTCCAGACCGGGGGTCTCCTTGGCCGCGCGCAGGCGCATACGGGCGGCGTTGCGTACGATCGCCCGCAGCCACGGTCCCACGGCCGCGGGGTCCCGCACGTCGCCGATGCGCCGCAGGGCGGTCAACGCGGCGTCCTGCACCGCGTCGTCCGCGTCAGGACCGTAGCCGAGCAGACTCAGCGCCACCGCCCGCATCGGCGCCTGATGACGGGCGAGCAGCAGCCCGAGAGCCGCGGTCTCGCCGGCCTGGGCCCTGCGGGTGAGGTCCTCGTCCGTGGCCGGGTTGAGGGGTTCCATGTCCAGACGCCTCCCTGACTACCTCTCACGAACCGTGTGTCCTACGAAAGATGACATCGCTCGTCCCCACTCGACGCTGCGCGCAGCGTAGACCTCGCGCACCAGGTCAAGGGGACCCGTCGCGGGGACGATACGCCGGGGCGGCTTCGCGGTGTCCACCACGGTGAGTACCGCGCCTGAGAAGGCGTGCGGGTCGGCGCACCGGGACATGGCACGCACCTTGGTACCGACGCGGAAGTCACTCCGAGCAAGTTCTTCTGCAACTGGGCGAGCTCCCTTGGCCTGGGCGTCGGACGCTTCAGGGCCGGGCGACGGGCTCCGGCAACCAGCTCCCGTGGAAGCCGGCCGGAACGGGGTACGGCAGTTCCACCACTGCTTGGACGGAAAGCTCCACCGCGTCGAGGACGAGGAGTTCTCCCGCCGCTCCGTCGTCGTCCGAGACGAGCGACAGGAGCCAGCCCTCGTCCTCGCTGGTGGCCTCGGCCGCCGGCACGAAGACCGCTTCCCCGGCATGGCTGCTGCCGGGCGTCCCGTGGACGCGGCTGGTGTGGTGCGCGAGGTCGTGTTTGGCGATGCCGTCACCGGAGACGGTGTACAGATAGCGGTTCGGGCGTCCGGTGCGGGTCTCGTTGTGGGTGGGGAACTCGGCGGCGCGGTCGTCCAGTTGGGACTCCGTGACGCGGCCGGTGGCCGGGTCCAGGGTCCAGCGGTGCAGGACGGCGGTGGCCTGGGAGTAGCCCGGTTCCATCGCCCCGACCAGGCCGCTCGGCCCCGCGGGTCCGCCGATCTCCGTCCAGACGCGCTGGAAGCCGGCCCGGTCGTAGCGCACCGCGTCCAGCACGATGTGCCCCTGCGCGTTCTCGTGAGCGTTGCCTACGTGGAAGACGTAGCAGGGATCGATGTCGTACCACCTCACCTCGGTGCAGCCGGGTGTGCGGGGCATGACCCCGAGTCGCGCGCCGTACCCCTCGTCCCATCGGTAGGGCATGCCGCCGCGCCCGGCCAGCACGGGGTCGAGGACGACGGGCAGGTCCATCCAGACGATGTGGTGCTCGGTGATGGCGAAGTCGTGCATCATCGTCGGGCCCGGTACGTCGATCGGCCGGCTGTCGAGCAACCGGCCCTCCGCGGTGACCCGGTGGTAGGTGAGGTAGGGCGGGGCGAACCCGGCGCCGAACAGGTGCAGTTCGCCGGTGGCCGGGTCCTCCTTGGGATGGGCGGTCATCGCGGTCGTCAGCCGCCCGCCGAAGTCGAACGGTCCGACGGTTTCCAGCGATTCGGAGACCCAGTAGGGAAGTCCCACTTCACACAGGGCCAGTACGGTGTCGGCGTGCCGGATCACGTGGGTGTTGGCGGGCGTCGAGGCCAGGTCGACGGTGAAGTCCTCGCGGATGAACGGGTGGCCCTCCAACTCCCTCGTGCGGATCCACCGGTTGCGATACCACTCGGCGCGCCCGCCGCGCAGCCGGATGCCGTGGAGCATGCCGGAACCGGTGAACCAGTGGCCCCTGTCCCCGCCGGGCAGCGGGTTGGGGCCGTTGCGCAGATACCGGCCGTCCAGTTCCGATGGCAGGGAGCCCCGCACGGTGAGGCCACTCGCGCTGTGTTCCTCGGGGACCGGGGCGAAGCGGCCCCGGAGGTAGGGGGGAAGCGTTGTCTCGTCGGTCATTCCGCTTTCCTTGATCGAGCCCCCGCGGATTCTGTGGCGGTCACGGAATCCGCGGGGGACGCCGAACGTCCTGGTGGCGCCGGATCGGTCGTGGGCCGGGCCGTGGGTGCCCAGTGCCGCGGCACTAGGGCGTGTTGCGGGCCGCCTCCTCGGTCAGATGGGTGACACGGTGCCCGGGTGGCCGACCATCGCCGCGTGTGAGGCACCGCGCACCTCGACGGCACGGGCGTGGGCACGCTGGTACCCGAAGCGTTCGCGAGCGGGGAGCATGGCCTTGTCCTCGGTGGCGGCGGTCGTGGTGTGCAGGACGCGCAGTCGCTGGCGGAGCTTTCTCATGCGGTGGGCCCGGAGGCGGCCTTCTTGATGAGCGCCACGACCTCACCGGGCTTGGACACGTAGACGGCGTGGCTTCCACCGGTCTCGCTCACCGTCGCGCCGGCCCGCTCGGCCATGGCGCGCTGGGCCGGCGGAGGGATCATGTGGTCGTCGGTGGCGACGAGGTAGAAGCTCGGCTTGGCGCGCCAGGCGGGCCGGCCGACCGTCCCGCCCAGGGCGTCCAGGCCCCAGGGCACTTGGGAGTCGGCCAGGAACCGGGCCTCGTCGACGGGCAGGTCCCCGGCGAAGGACGCGGCGAACTTCTCCCGGTCGAGGAAGAGAAACCCTTCCCTGGGAGGCAGGATCGGCGGCACCGGAGCTCCGGGCGGCGGGTCGGCGATGAGGGTGTTCACCGACTCCCCCTTGTCGGGCGCGAACGCCGCGACGTAGACGAGCGCCGTCACGTTCTGGTGATTGCCCGCTTCGGAGATCACCGCGCCGCCGTAGGAGTGTCCGACCAGTACGGTCGGGCCGTCCTGAGCGTCGAGCACCAGGTTGGTCGTGGCGACGTCGCCGTCGAGCGAGAGCGTGGGGTTCTGTACGACGCTCACGGTGTATCCGTCCGCGCGCAGCAGTTCGTAGACCCCCTTCCAGCCCGATCCGTCGACGAATCCGCCGTGGACGAGAACGATGTTCCTTGCTTCCGGGACGGTGCTCACGATGTGCTTGCTCCTTCGTGTGGTGAGTTCTTGGTTCCGAGGGGCTGCGGACGTCGTGCGAGGAGACGGTCTATTGGGGACGGGCCGTCACCGGTGCCTGGGCCAGCAGGCGCGCCTGGGCCCGGGCGGGGTAGACCTTGGTGAAGACGGCGGGGCCGACGAGACCGGCGACATGGGCGGCGATGCCCACCCAGGCCGGGGCGTCCACCGCGCCGCAGACGGCCAGGCTGACGCCGATGAAGGTGAAGCCGGCGCCCCAGGCACTGGTGATGTGGTTGTTGACCCGGATGAACTCCGGCATGTCCCAGTACTCACGGGGTGTCTGGCGCCGGGCGATGCCCAGGGTGAAGGGGCGCCGGATGGCCAGGGTCCCCCAGGCGGTGGCCGCCAGCCAGCCGAAGGAGACCACGTCGGTGTGGTCCGCCAGGGCCGAGTGCGGATCGGCGACGGCCAGGGCGCCGACCACCACGAAGTACACGACGGTGCTGATCTCCAGGATGAGCGCGTCCAGGCCGACCCCGCGGCGGCGGTCCTGCAACAGGAGCAGCAGCCCCGTGACGAGTCCTCCTACCGCGCCCCAGCGCCAGTCGAAGGACGAGACGACGCCGGAGACGATCCAGGGGATGAATCCGCGCAGATAACCCATTGAAATTCCTCGGTGAAATGGAATGGGCGGCTGTGGGAGGTGCTGTTCCGAAGTCGCCCGGTGACCCGACGCCGACTAGATGCGTGGCGAGCCCGGAAGTTCGAACCTTGGGGTGTGACACCCGTCACAGTCCTTCGGTCGGGTTCGACTTCGCGGCGCTGTCCCCACGCGATCCGGGCCGGCCCTGCGGCGAAGCTGTCCTGCCCGGCGGCATCCGTTCACGGGCGAGGGCGCCGGGTCGAGGCGATGGTGTCACCGCGGAACCTGAAGTCTCGTAGATTCACCCGGTGACCTACGACATCACGTTCGTGCGGGTGCGACAGGGCCTGACGCTTCACGAGACGCTCGACCACCTCCGCGCCGGCTCCGATCCCGATGCCGACCCGCCAGAGCTCCGCCTTACCGGCGCACAACGGGCCGAGTGGGGCCGCATCCTGGGCCGGGTCTCGCGGGAGATCGGATCCGTCGAGTCCGAGGAGTACCCGTACAGCTTGACCTTCGAGACGGTCGGTCCACCCGGACGCGTGCAGTTCGACTACTACGGGGACACGGCCAACATCGAGGTCGCCTACCGCCACTTGGGGCCGGCGGCACCCGACGTGATGAATCTGGTCTATCGCATCGCCCGTATCGTCGAGGAGGAGAGCGGCCTGACCGGCCACGACTTCGAGGTGGACCAACCCACCCGAACCGGCGACCCCGCCAGAGCCGCCGCCCGGCTGAGTGGCGTCTCCGACTGGGCACGGCATCACCTGAGTTAGCGTTCGCGGTCGCGTGGTCGAGGGCCGGTGTGGCGCCGCCGGGCTGCGCTTTCGGTGCGCCGGTCCGCAGTACTTCGGCGACAGGCCGCCAGACCGTCCGCCGCCGTTCAGTCCTGCTGCTGGACGCCCCGGACGATGCGGCCGACGACCTCCGCGGCCCGCTCGGGCCGCCCCCCGAACCAGTTGCCCAGGTACTCCTGAACGGCTTCCCCGACACAGACCCGCACGTCGGCGTTGCCCAGCAACCCGCGGGTGGCGCCGAGGAATTCGAGACGGTCGAGCTTCACCGCCACGACCGCCGTGAGACCCACGCCGACCCGCTCGGCGTGGAGATCGGGGTCCGCTGCCGCCAACAGCCCCCGTTCCCGTGCGTACGTGGTGACCGCGGCCGCCACGCCGTCTCGGAAGCCGTCCACGTGCGTGCCACCCTGGGGAGTGGCCAGGCTGTTGGCGAAGCCGCGTATCCGCTCCGCACGGGAGTCGTTCCACAGCAGGGCCACCTCCATCGTCCCGGCCATCCGCGGGTCCTCCCGCTCGAAGCCGATGACGTCCGGGTGGAGGGCCGCCCCCGCCTCCGCGTCGAGGGCGGCCACGAAGTCCCGCACTCCCTCAGGGAAGCGGTACACCACCGCCCGGGCCTCACCTGCCGGGCGTTCGTCGGTCAGGGAGATCCTCAAGCCCCGGTTGAGAAAGGCCACCTGCCGGAAACGCTCCGCCAGCACGGGGAACGAGCACCGTGCCGTCCCGAAGATCTCGGTGTCGGGCCGGAAGGCGATGGTCGTCCCGTTTCCCGTCGCCGGCTCCACGACGGCGGGCGGGGTGACGGCGACACCCCGCGCGTATTCGTGCACCCGGCGGGCGCCCTCGCCCCGTACCTCGGCCGTCAGCCGGCTCGACAGGGCGTTGGCGACGAAGAGCCCCACACCGAAAGGGCCCACCGCCGCGATGTGCCGGCCGATGGGCTCGGACTCGGTGCACAGGCTGGTCAGCAGCGCTTCGAGGTCCGGTCCCCCGGTGTCCTCGGCGGCCTCCAACGGACACCACCCCGGCCCATCGTCGGCGACCCGTACGCCGCCGTCGGGCGTGAGCGTGACGTCGACAGAGCCGCAGCGGCCGGCCAGGAACTGGTTCACCGCCCGGCCGACGACCTCGAACACCAGCTGGTGCAGGCCGCGTTCACCGGTCGAGCCGACGTACATCCCGGGCCGTCTCCGAATCGCTTCCCTCCCCTCCAGTACCTCGATCCGGGCAGCGTCGTACCTCATGCCTTCTCCACTCACGAAGACCCCTCCCATGGCGTCCGGCAGACCTCCACACCCTAGCGAGAATCCAGGAAAGCAGCAGGTCAGGGCTATTTCGCCGAGGCCGCGGACAGGCGGATGAGGGCGTACCGGAGCCCTGGTGACCCAGGAGCCGGGTACGGCGCCCGGAACGTGTCCAAGGGCTCACCGAAGCCGTGTACGACCCCGCACCGGGCGTCCCTGAGGCCCTCGATTCCGGCATGCGGCAGCCCATCCGGAAAACGGCGCTCGTCGGCGGCGCCTGTCGGTGGAGAGCAGCCCGCGATTCGCGGCCCCGGACCCGACGGACGGGCTTCCGTTGGCCTTGCGGATCATCGGAAACCGACTGTCCAGCACGCCCGCGTGGGGCGCCGACGAACTTGCCGCACGACTGGAGGGCGAGGAGCGGCGGCTGGATCAGTTCACGGCCGGCGATCTGAAGATCGCCCATGCCTTCGGGATGTCGTACGAGCAGCAGCGCACGACGGACGTTCCCCGGTGCGAGGAGCCGGCGACCGCCGCGCGTTGACGGTACGGCCGCCGGGCGCGCTGGTCTGCGTGCTGTTCCGATGGCGGCGCGGCTCGGCGTGCTGATCAACGCATACGCCGGCGGCATCGTTCGGGCCGGGACACGACAGGTGCCCTGCCGAACCCCGACGGCACCACGGGTACCGACCAGTGTCCCGAGGCCGACCAGTTCCGTGCCGCGTTCGCCGCCGACCTGCCCCTCGCCGCCGCCCGCCTCATGCAGGCCCCCCAACGGCCCTTCAGCGCCATGTGCTTCACCGATCCGACCACCGCTGCCGCCTGGCACACGATCCCCTCCTGAGGGCTGGTCGCCGGCGCCGACAAGCCATCCCGGGCATCACCGCCCGCCTCGTCGAAGACGCCGCGCGGGTCACCGGCTGACGTCCCGCGCAACGCCCCGGTCCGCACCATGGACGGACCGGGGCGCTGCTGTAGCGAGCCAAGTGTGAGCCATCCAGGCGAAGTTGTGTGGTCATCGAACTGCCGCCATCCGTGTGGAAGTCGCACGGTCCCTGAGTGGTTGCCGCCGCTTCGCGGGCGTGGCGTGTCGCCCGACGGTGCCCCTCCTTCCTACATTACGGCCGACGGGCCGTCGGTGGACCGTCGTGGCTTCGGCCTCCCCGGGCGTGACTCCGCCCGGCCGCTCGGCTTCCCTGGGAGAGATGTGCCCCGGTCCCGTATCCGCTCCTCGTCGGCCTGGCTCGCCGCCGGCCTGCTCCTGACCTCCGGCTGGGCGGCCGGCTGCGGGGGCCAGGCACCGACCGGCCCGTCCCGCTCCACCCTCCAGCCCGCGCCGAGGGACGCCCGCAGTTCCGCGCCCGGCCCTCGACTGCAGGACCCGCCGGAGCTGGTCAGCCGCAAGGGCCTCCTGAAGGCCGCCATCACGGTCGAGCGCCGCAAGGTGCAGGTGGGTGACCGTCAGTTGTACGCCACCACGTACAACGGCGCCTACATGCCGCCCACTTTGCGCGTACGGCCCGGCGACCGCATCGACCTCACGATGACCAATCGCATCGACGAGGACACCAACCTGCACACGCACGGTCTCCACGTCTCGCCGCGCGCCCCCGCCGACGACATCTTCATCGCCATCAAGTACAACCACTCGTATCACTACTCGTACAAGCTGCCGTCCAACCACCCGACCGGTACCTACTGGTACCACTCGCACGCGGACATGATGTCCGCACCGCAGGTAGCAGGCGGTGAGTCGGGCGTCATCATCGTCGACGGCCTGCAGAAGTACCTGCCCGCGGCGCTGCGCGGCATCACCGAGCACACGATCGCCCTCAAGGACTTCCAGGTCCAGGGCGATGCGGTGAAGACCCATCCCCTTCACATCGGGGCGGCCACCCACCGCACCGTCAACGGCCAGCGGAACCCGGTGATCAACATCCGGCCGGGTGAGACCCAGCTCTGGAGGCTCGCCAACATCGGAGCCAACATCTACTACAAGCTCCACCTCCCGGGCACCCGCTTCCGCGTGATCGCCCAGGACGGCATCCCCGTCCCCAAGGCTTACGACCAGGACACTCTGGTCATCGCGGCCGGCGCGCGCTTCGACGTGCTCGTCCAGGGAGGCCGACCCGGCACCACACGGCTGGAGACCCTCCCGTACGACACCGGCTCGGCCGGAAACAAATTCCCCCGAGCCGACCTGGCCACCGTCGTCAGCGGCGGCACCGCCATGAGCCGTGCCGCCCTCCCGACCGGCTTCGCCCCGCACGAGGACCTGAGCAACGCGACGATCGCGGCCCGCAAGACCGTCGTCTACACGGAGAACGGGGCGGGCACGAAGTTCTACATCAACGGCCGGATGTACAACCCCCAGCGGGTCGACTTCACTTCGGCCCTCGGCAGCGTCGAGGAGTGGACCATCCGCAACCGCGCGAAGGAAGACCATTCCTTCCACATCCACACCAACGACTTTCAGCTGATGAGTATCGACGGGAAGCCGCACGACCCTTCCCACGGCTGGTACGACACCATCAACGTGCCCGCGCTCGGCGAGGCGGTCATCCGCATCCATTTCACCGACTTCACCGGCAGGACGGTGCTGCACTGCCACATCCTCAACCATGAGGACATGGGCATGATGGCCGTCCTGGACATCATCGAGCCGAACCAGAATCCATCTGGCACGTGATCCCGTCCCCAGGGCGGGGGGGGGAGTCGCCGGACCTGGGGACGAGCGGAACGGACGGCACGGCACCTGGCCGCCACTGCTCCGGCGGCACCCGGAGATCCCGCGCCAGGGACAATCGGGGGCGGCCCGCGGCTGACGTCCAGGTGAACCCGCAACCCGGACAAACCCCTCTCCTGCCACATTCGCGTAACAGCGGCCTCGCGACGGACAACTCCCGCCACCGCCCGCCGGTCGAACCTGGCACGTCCCACACCTGCGCCGCGCGGGGACCAGTCCCGCCCGGTGCAACTCCTCCAGTCCCGACCGAACTTGGAGTTGACCGTGCCCAGAAAGTCCCTGCCGACGCGGCTTGCCGCCAGCGCCGCGCTCCTGCTCGCCGCAGGCGCCCTGTCCGCGCCCGCCGCCGCGGCGAACCCCTCGGACGCCTCCCCCGGCGACGCTTACGTGCTGACCGTGAGCACCAACCCGGCCGGCACCGACTACGACCACCGCACCGTCGACGTCATCGGCACCGTCACCAGGGCCGACGGCACTCCGGCGCCCCACATCCCCGTCACTGTCCAGGAGGTCGTCCTCTTCACCACCTGGAATCCGTGGGGCGACCCGATCGACCCCACCTACTACGAGCCGCGCGACCTGGGCACGCCGGTCAGTGACGCCGACGGGAAGTTCACGATCCCCGATGTCGACATCGACCACGTGGGCGGCAGCAGCCTGCTCAACGTCCAGCACCGCGTGCAGATCACGGCCCTCTACGACGAGGACGGAGATCTCAACACCCCGCAGGACGGCTACTACGCGGACACCACCGTGGCCGCGGACGCCAAGTCCAGCTCCCTCAGTTACAAGGTCAACAAGAAGAAGGTGAAAGCGGGCGACATCCTCACCGTCCAGGGCAAGGTCACCCTCCCCAAGGGGGTCGAGCCCGGCGGCACCGAGGTCTTCCTGCAGACCTACAACGAGGTCGAGTACCACGTGAGGACGACCACCGAGGACGACGGCTTCTTCGTCCTGTCCGTACGTGTCTCGGCCGACGACGACACGTTCGAACTGCGCACCGCTCCTAGGGACTTCTACGTGGCGGGCGCGAGCCGGTCGCTCCCGGTCACCAACACCTCGCGTCCCCGGACGTAGTCCTGCACAGGGCGGAGGTCAGGCCCAGCGGAGGCCTTGGCCCCGGGAGAAGGCGGCCCGTGGGTCCCGGCGAAGGGTCACCCTCGTTCACGCGAGGGTGGCCGTTGTCGGCGATGAGGTCGGCGCCGACGCCGCCCCCAATATCGGCGCGCCCCGCGGCAGCCCTGTGACCACGCGGGCGGGTCGTCGGTCCCGGCGCGTGTGAACGCTGCCCGATACGACCGCAAACACACGCTCACCTCCACTCGGCCATGCGTGGGCTTTGCCTCCGGTTCTCCCCCCGTACGCCTCCGATTGCTTCCATCGAGGAATGGACCACATCACGTTCCTCGTGGCGGTCGTCATCGTCACGGCTCTGGCCTTCGATTTCACCAACGGGTTCCACGACACGGCGAACGCGATGGCCACGTCCATCGCGACCGGTGCACTCAAACCGAGAACAGCGGTCCTCATCAGCGGCGTGCTGAACATCGGAGGAGCGTTCCTGTCCACCGAGGTCGCCAAGACGATCTCCGGCGGAATCGTCGACGACACCCTCGTCACTCCGGGCATGATCTTCGCCGGCCTGGTCGGGGCGATTCTGTGGAATCTGCTGACCTGGCTGCTCGGGCTTCCCTCCAGTTCCTCACACGCTCTCTTCGGCGGACTCATCGGCGCGGTGTGGGTCGGCGCGGGTCAGCAGGGCGTGCACTTCGACAAGGTGCTCGAGAAGATTCTGATCCCCGCAGTGGCCTCGCCGCTCGTGGCGGGTGTCGCCGCACTGCTGGCCACCTACCTCGCGTACCGGATCACCGCCCGGGGGCGTGAGAAGTCGGTGACGAAGGGCTTCCGGCTCGGGCAGATCGCCTCGGCCTCACTGGTGTCGCTGGCGCACGGCACGAACGACGCGCAGAAGACGATGGGCGTCATCACGCTGACGCTGATCTCGGCGGGCGCGCTGGGCCACGACGCGGGTCCGCCGGTCTGGGTCATCGCGTCCGCGGGCCTGGCCATCGGGCTCGGCACCTACCTGGGCGGCTGGCGCATCATCCGGACGATGGGCAAGGGGCTCACCGACATCCAGTCCCCGCAGGGCTTCGCGGCCGAGGCGGCCTCCACGACGGTGATCCTCACGTCCGCCCACCTGGGTTTCGCGCTCTCCACCACGCAGGTCTGCTCCGGCGGCATTCTCGGGGCCGGGCTGGGGAGGCGGCTGGCCGAGGTGCGCTGGGGCACCGCGGGCCGCATGGCGGTCGCCTGGCTGGTCACGCTGCCGGCCGCGGCGCTGGTCGGCGGGGTGTCGGCGAGCGTCGTGAAGCACGGCGGGACGTTCGGCACCGTGGTGATCGCGCTCGTCGCGGTGGCCGTCGCCGCGTTCATCGTCGTCGCCTCCCGCCGCAACCCCGTACACGCCTCGAACGTCAACGACCACCACGAGGTCTCCGTCCGTACCGCGACGCCGGCCGGCGTCGGTACGTCCGTCTGAGCCTAGGAGAGTTCCGGACATGCATCTCGACTGGACCGCACTCGGTGAGGTCGCCGCGGTGAGCACAGGAGTCACCGTGGCAGTGGTCGTCGTCTTCGCCCTCGGCGTGCTGGGCATCGCCCGGGTCGAGGGCTCGCGCGACAGCGGCGGCGGCAGCGACACCCTGGGGTTCGCCCAGGCCGGGCTCTGTTTCCTGGCCTGCGCGGCCGTGGTGGCGTACGGCATATATCTGATCGTGCCGCAGTTCCACTGACACAGCGGGAAGAACCTGGGTGGCGGGAAACCCGAAGCACGGAAAGAGGAGGGCCGGATGACGGAACTGCTGGCTGGCATGCGGGTCGACTACTCCGACCACGACGACCCCGTACTGATCCGGCCGGACGGCAGCCCGGTCGACACGTGGCGGGAGAACTACCCGTACGAGCAGCGCATGGAGCGCAAGGAGTACGACTGGCACAAGCGGCTCCAGCAGATAGAGCTGCTGAAGCTGCAGAGCTGGATCAAGGAGACCGGCAGGCGGCTCGTCATCGTCTTCGAGGGACGTGACGCGGCCGGCAAGGGCGGCACGATCAAGCGCTTCACCGAGCATCTGAACCCGCGCGGGGCTCGGGTGGTGGCGCTGGAGAAGCCGACGGAGCGGGAGCGCGGGCAGTGGTACTTCCAGCGGTACGTGGAGCATCTGCCGACCGCGGGCGAGATCGTGATGTTCGACCGGTCCTGGTACAACAGGGCGGGTGTGGAGCGCGTGATGGGTTTCTGCGGCGACGACGAGTACCGGCGCTTCATGCGGCAGGCGCCCGCCTTCGAGCGGATGCTCGTCGACGACGGCGTGGACCTGGTCAAGTTCTGGTTCTCGGTCTCCCAGAGTGAGCAGCGCACCCGGTTCACCATCCGGCAGGTCGACCCGGTACGGCAGTGGAAACTGAGCCCCATGGACCTGGCCTCACTGGACCTCTGGGACGACTACACGGCGGCCAAGGTCGCCATGTTCCGCGAGACGGACACCGAGCAGGCGCCCTGGACCGTGGTGAAGAGCAACGACAAGAAGCGGGCCCGCGTCGAGGCCATGCGCAGCGTGCTGGCCCGCTTCGCCTACGCCGACAAGGACGAGGAGGTCGTCGGCAGCCCCGACCCCAGCATCGTGGGCGCGGCGGCGAACCTGCTGGAGGAGGGCGAGGACGACGCGGTGCCCGTCGGCGACACCACGGCGTCCTGACATCCGCCGCCGTACGACTGACTCAGGACATCAACATCACGGTGGCTGCCCTCAGTTGATCGTGGGCCGCCACCAGGGCGAGAGCCCGCTTGGGGGGTGGTACGTCGGTGTGACAGGCCGCGCGCAGCAAGTACTCGGCGAGCACCACGTGCCACTCCCAGCCGCGCTCGGGCTCCGCGGCGTCCGGGCACACCGAGTGCAGATGCGTCAGCAGCCATGACAAGGCCGTCAGGGCGGCTGTGGTACCCGTGGCGTCCGGTTCGGCGGGTGGGGTGCGGCTGCCCAGCCTCGACGCCAGAGCGCGCCAGGTGGCGAACCGAGTGAAGAACATCGATTCCACACCCGCGTCGATCGACCGCATCAGCAGGTCCACGCCGAACCGGGCGGCGTCCGCTGCCCAGTTGAGCCGACCGAACGCGCTGGTGTCGATGAGCACCGGCGTCGGATGCCGGCCCAGGCAGATCAGTACGTTGCCTCCGTGCAGATCGCCGTGGGCGTATGTCGTCACGGTCGGCCGGGTCAGCTCGCTCAGCGGTACGCCGAGTGGTCTGCCCTCCTCCAGGAACGACCGCAGCTCCCGGGTCAGTTCCTTCACGTCGGACAGGCCGCCCCCGTCCGGGCGCCTCAACGCGGGCGAGAACTCCTCCAGCGCCTGGAGCACCAGCCGGCGACGCAGGGACGAGAACCGCAGCAACTCCACCAGCGGGACGGCGCTCTCCCGGTTCTCGGTGTGCGGCGTACGCAGCCCCTCCCAGAACAGTTTGAACATCACGTCCTCGACGTCCGGTTTCGGCGGCCCCGCCGCGAGCCAAGCACGCAGCGTCCTCGCGTTCTCGGGCAGCGGAGCGCCGAGCGCGTACCAGCCGTTGACCGGGCCCACCGGTCGTTCGGGCCGCTGCCTGATCAACAGCAGCGCGGGGAACACCTTCGCCGCCCGGGCGTTCTGCTCCGCCTCGTGTGCCAGCGCCTGCTCGTCGCGGGAGGCCTTCAGGACATGCCGCAGCACCGGACTGCCCGGTGAGATCGCCGCGACCGAGCACACCACCGCTCCCGAGGCCCCCGGCGTGAGATGAGCCAGCCGCATCGTCGCCGTCTCCGCGCCCTCAGCCTCCAGGACGCGACTGTACAGCTGTGACAACGTCGGCGCGCCGACCTCGTCGACGATGGACTGAACCGCAGGGTCGTCGGCGTCCGCCTCCACCTGGATCGCGCGCACGGTCCCGTTGTTGAGGAGATGCTCGCGCACGGCCCGGACCACGGCTGCCGGACTGTTGTCCAGCGATCCCTGGGTGAACTCGTAGCGCCGGAAGACGTGATGCGCCCCGGAACGGCGCGCCTGGTCGAACAGGTCGGGCCTCGTGTCGTCACCGGAGCTGACGGCGATGATGTACGTGCGCGGCGAGCGCTCCTTCGCCTCGGCGATCAGCTCCAGGCCACGCGGCTCCGGCAGGTCCGGCAGGTCCTCCCGCGCGAACAGCAGGTCGACGAGGACGACGTCGTAGGGCCGGTCCGCGTCCCGGATCAGTTCCTGGCCCCGGTCCGGCTCGGTGGCCGAGTCCCACAGGACGTCCCAGCCGATCTTTGCGAAGTGCGCCTGGAGGCGGGCCTTGGACCGCCGCTGGTTGCGCTCCTCGTCATCGATGATCAGCCCTCTGATCTCCTGCATGATCAGGCTCCCTCCCACAGACGCAGTGCCAGGAGCGTCTCGAACGTCCAGCCCTTCTCGCCGTCCTCCTCGTCGAGGGCGTGCCCCGTCAACGACGCGCCCAAAGGCCGGAGTTTGGCGTCCAGTGCCCGCAGCCCCTGGCCGGGCGCGCGCCGCGGCCGGGTGCCGGTATTGCGGAAGGAGACCTCGACGGTGCCCGGCCCGGACGTCGCGTACGCCACGTGGACACGGCACTCGGCGTCCGGAACGCGATGGCGCCGCGTGTTGTCCAGGACGTGTTCCACGGCCTCGGTCAGCAGCGGCAGCGGACAGAACACCTCGGCCTCCCCCGCGGCTCCGCGCGCCACCACCTCGACCGCGGGGTCCTGCGCGGCACGGAGGGCCTCCAGCCGAGGCCCGAGTCTGGCCGGGGCCGACGACACCAGGTCCACGAGATGGGCGCGCTTGCCCGTCTCCGGCAGATGCGTCGCGAGGAACATCCGGTACCACCAGTCGAGCCGGTCGAGCAGTTCGTACCGTACGGTCTGCCAGTCGGGGTCATCCACCTGGCGCGGTGCGCGCAGCAGCCGGTCGAGCCGCTCCGTCACCTCGCTGAGCGCCGTGATCCCGTTGGGCACCAGGCGCATCAGCCGTTCGTGGTCGCGTCGGCCGAGCCGGTCGTCCACGTACTCTCCGGCCAGGATGTGCCGCAGAGCGGGCAGACAGACCAGCGCCCGCTCGGCAAGGTGCCGTTTGCACGTCTCCCAGTCGGAGCGGGCGTCGAGCGCCGCGCGCTGCGAGGGTGCCGCGTCCTCCAGGTCCTCCACGTAGTCCCGTACGCGCAACAGCCCCGAGTCCAGCCGGTGCCGCATCACCGCGTGCCCCAAGTCCTCGCGAAGCTGTTCCCACGCCTTCTGCGGATCATCCGGCTTGGGTCCCACCTTGTGGTCCGCGACGGTGATCAGCTGCTGCACCACGTGCAGATACTCGTCCGCGAGACCGGGGACGCGTGCCTCGCGCCGCTCCTCCAGGCTCTTGCGACAGCGCAGCAGGCTCTTGCGCAGCCGTACCACGTCGATGGGGGAATCGTGCGGTGGACGACTCAGGAGCCGCTGGCACTCCAGAAGCATCTGGTCGACCAGGACCGGCTCGTCCAGCGCCAGGTTGAGCAACCGGGGCAGCATCTCGGTCAGTTGCTGTGGCGTGGTTGCCGCCAGCACCATCAGCGCCTGCACGCGAAGCCACGGCGAGACGTTGACCGACTTGCCGACCCCGGCCACACAGATCTCTGCCAGCAGGTCCCGGGCCACCGTGAACCGAAGCGGCGGCAGCTTCAGCCACTGCTGTTCGGCGGCGAGAAGCCGGATGAGGTTGGACCGCGTGAACGCGGACCGCGGCGAGCCGTCCAGGAGCGCGCGCAGCGCGTCCACCACTCGCTGTCGCGAGCCCGTGTCGCGCAGGGACTCCCGCAGCAGCGCGCGCCAACGGATGTAGTCGATCACGTCGTCCGAGCCGATCGGAACCGCGAACAGGTCCGCCGCCGCACTGCTGAACACCTCCTCGCGGCGTCGCGGACGCAACAGCTCGCGCAGCTGGTCCGCGTGTCTCCGGAGCCGGTCGGGTGCGGCCGAGTCGTCCTGGACGCGCAGCCGGGCGGCACAGATCGCGCAGTCGTGCGGCGGCTCGCCCGGGATGCTGCTCGCGCTCACGAACCGGACCACCGCCGGCACGGGTGCACCGCCGCCCGGCGGGGCCACGGCCCGCAGCATGCGCAGCGCCGCTGCCTCCTGGTGGTCGAGCCGGTCGAGCAGCACCACCGCGACGACAGCTACCGCCCCGCTCGCCGCCGCCAGCCGGATCATCTGCTGGAGTGTCGTCCCGGTCGTCGCACGGCCGTCCACCACCACTACGGTCTGGCCGCGCGCGTCGTACCGTACGGCCGTCGGAAAGATCCACTGGTTTTGAGCCACCCCGCGCGGCACGGCCACCAACGATCCGACCGCATGGCCGAGTTCGCCCAGCCGGGCGTGCACGGCGTCCGGGAGCCTGCTGTCGAATATGGCGTCCGGAGTGCCCGCGTACCAGAGCTGAAGCGTCCGTGCGTCCGCCGGTCCGAGCGTCTCCCCCAGGGAGGCGAGCGATTCGCCCAGCACGTCGAGGACGGCGTCCGTGATCCGGGCGCCCGTCTCCGGGTGCCGCAGCGCGCGGTCGAGGTGCAGCATCGCGCTTGAGTGGGACCGCGGCCCCGCCAGATGCCCGAGCGAGAGTGTGTCGGGCGCGCCCGTGCACAGCCGCAGGAAGTCGAGCTCCGAGATGCGGGGCGGCTCCGGGGGCGAGGGAACGACCGGATGACGCAGGATCGGATCGATGTCCACCACGTCCACTCCGACCGCGTCACCGGTCGGCGGAGTGCGCCCGTCGGCCGCGTAGATGTCGATGGCGACGTCGGTGAGCGAGACCACGGGAATGCTCCGGTTGAGCAGCTGGATGTCGCGGCGCTCCGGCCGCGCGTCCACGACGCAGGCGATCAGCGCGGGTTCGGCCCCCGCACCCGCGATGGCCGCCGCCGCACGCCGCGTGGTGTTCTCCGTCGACAACAGGTCGGTGATGAGCACCACCCGTTCGCCGGCCTGGACCGGTTCGCTCGGATGCAGCCCCTCCAGGTCGAGTTCACCCGGCATGGCGTGGTGCCTCCCACCCAGTGCCAGGCACTCGCTCAGCCGCGCGGCCAGCGGCCTCGGTGCCGCCGATACATGCGCGACCATCGTGGGCACCTCACCGTGTCCGCGTTCGTTCAGCACGGCCTCCACCTTGCGGGCCAGTACGTACGCCGCCGTCGCCGTGCCGATCGTCGCGTCCAGGAGCAGCGCGGAGTCGACCCAGCGCCGGGTGATCCGGAGCCCGGGCGTCCGGAACAGACCGTTCGCCACACCCGCGGCCTCTCCCCCGTGCTCGACGACCTCGGCCAGCTCGCGGTGCGCCTCCCGCTCCAGGGTGCGCAGCACCCCCAGTGGGGTCAGAGCAAGGGACACCCGTCCGCCGGAGACCTCGAAAAGCCGTGGGTACTCCTCCAGGGCACGCCACAGGCCGTCGCCCGGTGCCCCTCCGGCCTGTCTCCAACACCGCATCGCGGTCTCCGTCGAGACCACTCCTCCGACTCTGCTCAGTTCGGTCAGGACGGCGCGGACGGCCGCCGAGCCGCCGTACCAGATGGGTGGTCCGTAGCAGCCGTGCACCAGTGTCGGGCTCGGTGGTGCGACCGCGCCGGGGCGCTGCTCGGCGTGCAGCCCACTCACGCTCAGGTCGACGATCCGCGGGTCGGCGTCGGGGAAGAGGACGGCGACAGCCGTGAGGTCGGCCAGCCCGTCGGCCACACCGAGTGCCGCGCTCAGCGCGTCCTGCAACCCGGAGGGGCTGAGGTAACCGGTGTCCCGTAACGGCACCGACACGACCACTCCGCCCAGCGCCGGATCCCCCGCGGTTTCACGGGCCGCGTCCACCAGCGCGGCACGGCCGGCCTCGTCCAGGCCATTCGCCGCGTCGAACTCGCAGCGGATCCAGCGCAGTTGATGACCCATTGCTGCCTGGGGGCGGTCGATCCACGACACCGGAGTGCGGTGTGTCTTCGGATCGGTGAGGACCTGCACTTCGTGCAGTGTGCCCGGCGCGTGACCGAGTGAGCCCTCGGTGATGACCGCCTGACCGTCGGACTCCGTGTACACCCAGCCGGTCATCGTGTCCGCGGTGCGCACGATGATGCTGCCACCGTAACTCCTGACCAGGTGTGCCACCCGCCACAGCCCGTTCTGGCCGGGCCGCGGCGCTTGCGCGTCGGCACGCGTACCGTCCGGCACGGGGAAGTGGTGCCCGAAGGCGTGGAACACCGTGTCCTCAGCCTCGGTCAGCCGGTGTCCCGAGGCCGGCCGCACGCCGAACGGAACTCCGTGCCGCGCCTGCGCCGGGTCCAGCCGGGTCCCCAGCCCGCTGCCCGAGTCGCCGACCAGCAGACGCAGCACCTGACTGCGGGTCGTGGTGGCCAGTTCCGCCAGGTCGGCGGACGCGGGCGGCATGTCGGCGTGGCGCCGGCCATACGTCACGGAGTCGAGCAGGACCGCGCCCACGAGGCAGCGGGGCGGTTCACCGACCACTCCGGCAGCACCATGCTCCGCCACGTTCTCCAGGAGCTCCAGAAGGACCGTCTGGCTCAGCGCGTCGGCATCCGGCTCCGACAGCCCGAGATCACGGAGCCGGGCCACGATCCCCAGGAAGGCCTGCGACACGCGCAACTCGTCGCCGTCCAGCGGCGACAGCCACTGAAACGGCAGGATGCGCCGCCTCACGTAGGGGGACTCGTCGCGGGCCGTGGACTTGCCGCCGCCCGGTGTCGCGTCGTCGGCGGGCGGAAGGTGGTCCACCGCAGCCGCGTCGTCCACCACGACCGCTCCTTCCGGCCAACGGCCGGGCCGCAGGCCGTCCAGGAAGCCGACCTGCCCCATGAAGGCCCGCGCGTCGCCGCGCGCCCGGGCCTGCCGGGTCAGCAGCCGCTGCGCCGCCGCCCGATCCCGCTCCGCACCCACCGCATCCGCTTCGCCTTCCGCGCCGTCGGTGTCCACCGGATCACCACCCGACCCGGGCAGTTCCGCGGTGGGCAGCGTGACCCGGACCGGAACACTGTCGCGGACCGCCGCGTCGATCAGCAGCAGGGCTCGCGCCAGTGCCGCCATGTCGGCGAACTCGACCCGGGCGAAGTCCAGATGGAGCCCCTGCTCCAGAGTCCGGTGCGTCCACCGCCCGTCCGCCGCCAGGGGTGCGCGCCGGGGCTGCATCACCTTCTCCCAGCTGCTGGGAGTGAGTCTGGGGGCGAAGTGAAATCCTGCCATGGTCTGGCGCCCTCTCTCTTCCGGTCGCCGCTGCCGTACCTGTGACTGGTTCTGCCCACACGCCCCGGGGAAATATCGCCCTTCTTCCCCCCCGGATACCGAACTGCCATCATCAACGCAGTGCGGCAACTTTCCTACGGACAAGGGACATTGAGGGCGGATGACATCCGGTCACGGTGGGGTGCGCGGTCTGCGCCGGGACGTCGCGCGGGGTCGGGAGATCGACGGTGTCCGCTTCGCCGCGTACGTGCTGCGTGCTGCCGCGCGCACCCAGCGCGTCCTCATCGCCGGGGCACGGTGCACGGGGACCGTGGATCTGCGCCAGGCCGTTCTCGATGCCCACCTGGAGTTCGTGAACTGCGTCTTCGACGGAGAGATCCGGTTGTCCGGCGCTGTCGTCAACTCCCTAGACCTCAGCGGTAGTCGGGTGACCACTCTCCTCGCCGACGGGCTGCGGGTGCGCGGGGACCTGGTGCTGCGCGAAGCGCGGATCGGAGCCGCCACCGCTGCGACTCCGTTCGTCGACTTCCGTACGGACGGCGACCGGGTGCCGGCCGCACGTCGGGTGTCCGAGGAACTGACCACCGCACCGCTGCGCCTGGTGGCCGCGCACGTGGACGGCGCACTCGTCCTCGAACGGGCGGTGCTGGGCGGCCCCGGCCCGTGGGCGCTGTTCGCCCCACGCGTCACGGTCGGTGACTCACTGCGCGCGAGCGGCCTGGAGTCGTCCGGCGGCCTCTACCTCAGGGACGGGCAGGTCAGTCACTCGTTGCTCTTCGAGGGCGCCTCGGTGACCGCGATCGACGCCACGGGTCTGCGCTGCGACGGTGGCTTCTACGCCGACTGGGGTTTCAGCTGCTCGGGACCTGTTCGCCTGCGCAGCGCCGAGGTCGCCGGCATCGTCACCTTTCATGACGCCGTGCTCGGCGCCCCTGCTGGTGCCGCGATCCTCACCCGGCTGCGCACGGCCCGCCTGCGCGTGGATTTCCGTACGAACCCGGCGGGCGCGGTCGTGCTTCGCGACGCGCGGATCGGCTCGTACGTGGATGCCCCGGGCAGCTGGCCGGCCGAGGGCGCGCTCGACGTGGAGGGGCTCACCTACGACCGGCTCGGGTCGGTCGAACCTGTCGGGGTGAAGGAACGGCTGACCTGGCTGGCCAGGGACGGCGCGGCCACCGCCGGTTCTTTCGAACAGCTTGCGCTGTCCTACCAGCGCACCGGCGACGAACGGTCCGCGCGGGTCGTCCGGCGCGCCCGCGAGCGCCGGACTCGGCGGTCGGAACGGCTGCCCGCCCGCGTCTGGGGCGCCGTCCAGGACGCGCTGTTCGGCTACGGGTATGCGCCAGGGCGCGCCCTGGTCTGGCTGATCGTCCTGGTGGGGGCGGGCTCCGCGTGGTTCGCCACGCACGCGCCGCCGCCGGTCAAGGGCGGGACGCAGCGGAACTGGGACCCCGTGCTCTACACCCTCGACCTGATCGTCCCTGTCGCCGGCCTCGGCCAGCGGACCGCCTGGGATCCGGCCGGAGTGGACAAGGTGGTGGCCGTCCTGCTGATCGTCGCGGGCTGGCTGCTCGCCACTTCGGTGGTGGCGGGGGCGAGCAGGTTGCTGAGCCGGAGCTGACACACGTCGGCGGGCCCCGGCTGCCGACCGTGCTTCGAAGGTGCCCCGGTCACGCCGGGTCGAGTCGCCCCGGCGGAGCCGGGACGGCCCCGCTCACAGGTCGAGGACCGCCCGGAGCGCGTTGTCGACGAGCTCCTGCTGCTGGGGCCCGATGGTGCCGAGCGGGGTGGCGGTCTCGAACCGTGCCGCGGACAGCTGAAGGACGTTGACGGCGACGACCGAGGCGTCGACCGGGGTCGTCAGGCGCACGCTCATGGCCGTGTCGGGATGCACGGCCGGGGCATGCAGGACGAGGACGACCACGGCACCGTAGGCGTCGGCGAGTCCGTCGAGGCTCACGACGAGCACCGTGCGGACACCCTTGCCGGTGTCGATGTCCCAGACGTCGCCCTTGCGGATCATCACAGGGCGTCGCCCTCGCCGTCGAGGTCGAGGGGCTCGAGCGTGGCGAGTACGCGGGCGGCGTCCAGGGTCATCTGCCGGCGCACGGCCCGGAGGATGTAGTCGTTCAGCGAGGGGGCGGCCGCCGCCGCGTCCCGCAGGGGCTTGTCCATGGTGTCGGGGATCCTCAGTGTGATGGCAGTCATGACACCAAATGTAGTGGCGGAATCGCCACCATCACAGCCGCTCGTGCGGACCAGCGTCGCGGGCGCCTTTCCCAGGTGGCAATTTCGGACGGATTGTCTGGTATGCAATGCCGATCTGCGCGGACGCGGTCGCTGCGGCAGGCACCTGCCGGATGCTCCAGCGTGCGGGGGGGGCCACGGGGCGGGCGCGGCAGGCGCGGCAGGCGCGGCAGGCGCGGCAGGCGAAGATCGCCGACGGTCGGGACCGGTGTTCGGGACCGCTGTTCGGGGGGTTCACCTGCCGCACCAGGAGTACCGCAACGGTCACCCACCGCATGTCAACGATCAGAAGAGAGCAGGCTGTTATCCGCTCCGCCGCTCCTTCCGTCAGTCCCGGAACAACTCGGCCGACCGGGCCGCACGGTACGTAGGGTCCGCTCACGGAGCCGCCCGGGGATTCCGGGCCGCGCAGAGCGAGGAGAGACCGGTATGGCAAGTGTGGACATCTCTTTGAAGGAGACCATGACGTCGATCGAGGGCGCGCTGGGTGCCGCTCTCGTCGACTACACCAGCGGCATGGCGCTGGGCACCCTGGGAGGGGGCAAGGACCTCGACCTGGCGGTCGCCGCCGCGGGCAACACCGATGTCATCCGCGCCAAGACCCGCACCATGGAACACCTCGGCCTCAAGAGTGACATCGAGGACATGCTGATCACCCTCTCGAATCAGTACCACCTCATCCGGCCCCTCAAGGGCCGGGACGGGAACGGCCTGTTCCTCTACCTCGTGCTCGACAAGGCGAAATCCAACCTGGCCATGGCCCGCCACCAGCTCAAGCGCATCGAGGCCGAACTGGAGGTCTAGCCAGCCGCGTCCTCCACGCCTCCGCACGCCCACGAATTGAAGAGTTCTTCATCTGGGCACATCCAGATCAGGCCAATCCGATGGGTGTGCGGGGCGGGAGACGCGAGGATCGGTCATCGGTCCGCAAGCGTCCGCCCGCGGCGGTACGCGCAGGGCCGCCGCGCCGGCCAGAGCCCAGTCCGTCAACCGCGGTAGGGAGCGAACGATCACCATGCAGGTCCCCCTCTACCAGGCCAAGGCCGAGTTCTTCCGCATGCTCGGGCACCCCGTGCGCATCCGCGTTCTGGAGCTGCTGCAGAACGGCCCCGTGCCCGTGCGCGACCTGCTCAACGAGATCGAGATCGAACCCTCCAGCCTCTCCCAGCAACTGGCAGTGCTGCGCCGCTCCGGGATCGTGGTGTCCATTCGGGAGGGTTCCACCGTCAGTTACGCGCTCGCCGGCGGCGATGTCGCCGAACTCCTGCGTGCCGCCCGCCGCATCCTGACCGAACTCCTCGTCGGCCAGAGCGAACTGCTGGCCGAACTCCGCCAGGCCGACGTCCGGCCGGCCCTGACCCAGGGCAGCGCGAGCCGAACCTCCTGAGTTCCCCCTCAGGGTTTTTTTGCGATTCCTCACGCCCGCGAACACGCCGTCCGCGAATGCCGACTCAGCGGACACAAGCATCCATATGGGCCCTTAATGCCCAGGGATGTACGCACGGCAGAAAACCGGCCACAGGGGGACGGGAGCGGAGGTCGGTGATCCACCCGACCCTCACCTCGCCGCCCGCCCTCCGTAGCGACCATACTGGGGAGCGCACGCCGCCTCCCACCTGCAAAGTGACTCATGCCCAAGTCGACCACCGCCCGCCCCACCGCTCCGGACACCGTCTGGCTGGCCAGAGGACGCCAGGCCGGGCCCGCGCCGCAGGAGATCCTCCGCGAGAACCTGCGGAGACTGAAGGCCGCCGAGACCATCCAGGACTTCCTGGAGACCGGGAACTCCACGGAGCCCGACGCGCACGTCTACGAAGCTCGCTGGGTCGTCGACGACACCGTCACCGTGCGTGCGCGCCTCACGACCGACGGACGCGAGCACGTGGGCGAGGAGCGACGCTGGACGCTGGCCGCCGAGGCGGACCGGCCCTGGGACCTCTCCTGGCCCTCTCCCGCGACGATGTTCTGGCCCGGGAACGACGAGGTCCGCTGGGACCACGACGTGGTCGGCGATCTCGCCCTGCAGGACATCAACCCACTTCCGCAGGAGGACAAGGCGCTGCGCCGCCTGCTCCGGGAGTCGGCGCAGCACAGCTGGAGCATCAACGTCGTCGTCCACGAGGCGATGACGACCGACCAGCGCGGCCGCGTCCCCCTGGCGCGCCTGCTGCCGCCGGCCCTGCGCCACCGCGTCGTGGAGCACCGGGCCGCGCCCGACCAGTTCCAGACGGTCAACTGGGCCCTTTACGACCTGGGCGTACGGGTGCCGCGCGGAGGCGCCGTGATCCTGCCCGGCTCGCCGGCCCGGACGGGGTACACGGAGCAGGACTTCACCGTGCGCAGTGTGTTCCTCGACGGGTCGGAGCCGACGGAGCTCCTGGAGAAGGTCGTAAAGTACGCCGCCCTGCCCAGGCCGCTGGCCGACGAGGCGGAGGAGGCCGTGACCGCGCTCCGGGAGCAGTGGCAGCTGCTGACGATGGAGGAGGAGCTGGACCGCGCCCGCGCGCTGGTGGCCGCCTACGCCGAAGCGCTCGACGCGATGACCAGGTCGCGCGACCAGTACCGCGAGGCGACCGAACTCGCGCACGCGGCGCTGGCCGAGATCAAGGAGTTCCGAGGGGCCGCGTCCCGGGCCCACGAGGGGTTCGACGACGCGGGCGGGCGCGGGCTGCCCCAGCAGCTGACGCGGACGTTCCAGCGGGTGGCCGGGGTCATCCGTCCACGCCGTACGGCACGGGACGGCGTCTCCGGCCGGAACGCGGGCACGTCCGGGGACGGGTCCGAGACGTCCGAGTGAGCGTACGGCCGGTGAGCGTACCGCTGGGTTGGCCCCCTCGGCCCAGGACGGCCCCTGGCGTCACGCTCCTCGCCACACGTTGGCGAACGCCGCGTTCTCGAAGGACCGGCGCTGGCGGACGGCTTCCAGCTCCATGACCGCGTCGTGGACGGCGGCCAGTACGGTCGTCACCGCGTCGTCGGTGACGACCGGTTCGTCCGCGGTCTGGTCGCCCTGGATCCCGACGGCCGCCGCGAGGGCGAGTACCACGGGCTCGTCCGCCGCCCAGCGGTGCAGGGCGCGACGGCGGGCGGCAGAATCGGCCACCGTCGTCCGGGCGGCCGCGAAAGACATCCGGCGACGGCGTTCCCGCGTGAGCTGGCCTTCCTCCTCCAGGACGGCCGTATAGGCCGAGAACAGATCACGGCCCCTGCGCCACAGCCAGTCGTCGACCGACTCGTACGGCACCTGCCGTACGAGCGACGCCAGGGCCTCGGCCAGGAGGCGGTCCTCGGCCGCGGTCTGCCCGGCCGGCACGACGCGATCGCCCGTCAGGGTGACGGCCCGCGCGCCGAGGAGATCGATCAGCTCGGCCCCGGCGAGCGCGAGGGACAGATCGCCCTGTCCCACGGGGCCGCCTGTGTCCACCTCGATGGCGATGATCAAGAGGTCCTTGGCCGTGGTCATGAAGGGATCTCCCACAGAGTCATCGCCGGCGACAGGTCGCTGAGCAGGTGTCCTGGTACTGCGCGGACAACGGACGGGCATCCGGTGTGCGGCCGCACGGCACGGTCCGACGTCGTCGTCGGCGACCGCCGCCGCGATCACGGAAACGGACCGCCGGGCCGACGGGCGTCAGGTCCGGCCGAAGTGGCCTCCAGCACTCGGGACTCTAGCGCCCCCGCTTCGCCTGGGCCGTCCGACGTGGGGGACGACACGGCGATGCCCCCGCACCGGATGCGGTGCGGGGGCATTCCGCCGGCGTCCGCGACATCCCGACGGCGGGGGTTCAGTGGCGGTGTCCGTCACCCCTGGACACCTGCGCGAGGACCGCGCGGGCCATCGCCGCCTCGCCCTTGGCGTTGGGGTGCGCCGGACCGGCGGGTGAGGCGGGCTTCAGCGGTTCGATCCAGCGGTCGGCGGGCGCCTTGCACATGTCGTGCCCGATCGTGGGTTTGTAGGTGTCGACGTAGTCGGCGCGGTTGAACAGCGCCACCGCGCGCATCACCAGATTGAGCCGCTTGCCCACGTCGCGCAGGTAGGGAAAGTCCCCCGCGGCGAACGGGACGGACGGATAGCAGCCACTGCCGTCGTCGGGCAGCAGGTCCGGGTAGCCGACCACGAGCACGCGGGCGTGCGGGGCCCGGTCGTGGACCGCGCGCAGTACCCGCGCCAGCTTGGGAGCCGTCTGCAGGATGCTCAGGGTCAGCTGGTCGAGACCCGACGCGTTGTAGTACTGCCGGCAGGGGTCGCCCGACAGGTCCTTCGAACTCAGCGCGGCACAGGTGCCGATGATGGAGCTGAAGCCGACGTCGTTCCCACCGATCTGCACCGTCACCAGATCCGTGGAGCGCCCCAGCGCGTTCAGCTGGGGACCGTTGGTCCCCTGCGCCTTCCACATGTCCTCGGTCGTCGCGCCGCTGCAGCTGACGTCCGTGAAGGCGCCGGTCCTGCGCGCGGCCGAGACCAGGGAGGGGTAGTTCTGGTCGGACCGGGCACAGTTCGCGTCGACCTGACGCGGGATCAGAGGGCCCGAGGTGTACGAGTCGCCGAGTGCCACGTACTTCTCGCCCCGGTGCGCGTGACCTCCGTCGGCCGCGGCGGGGGACGCCGCGACGACGCCGAGGAACAGGACGCCGCAGCCGAGGGCCGCTCCCAGCGCGGGTGCGTGTCGCCGTCGTGGGGCCGTGCCGCTCGGGACCATGTGATGGTTCATCAACTCTCCTCCGTCGTCGCTGACACAGCAAGCCCGATCACAGCCGTCGCCGGCGCTCCGGCCACGCCGAGCGCCACCACGGTCAGGAGAGCCCTGCCCTTGCAGATTCAACATCGCTTGTATACCGGCCGGTAGGTCGCTGGAACAGAGGTCTGACACGGGTGGCTCGGACGCGCCGGAAGGGCCCGCCGCTCGAGGCCGGGCGAATGGCCCCGCGCCGGACCGTCCTGCCGCTCCCGGAGCGTGGGGTCGGGCGTGACCCGGCCGGAAATCATGGGTTGGCCGAGAACATCTCCGACGGGAATCCGGTAGGAATCCTTCCGCGGTGCCCGGCGTACGCGGTACTCGCCAATAGCGTCCGGTGACGCCATGGAATCGTGAGGCGCGGCGAGTTCGCCCTTCCGGCGCTCCACACCTTCGATGTCGTGCGGCGATGAGGGAGATCACTCTGTGTGACAGCACCGTTACACCGCCTTCACGCGACGTACACTTCCGGCCGACCGGCGCTTCCGGTGTGCCGCCAGGGGCAGACGGTGCGCTCGCGGTTTGCCTAGCCTCCCGGCCCATGCGATCCACTCTGATGAGACGCCTTGGTCTCGCCGCCGTCTTCGCCCTTGTCCTCGCCGTGTTCGGTCTGGCCCCGCAGGCCAGCGCGGCCGAACCGGCTCCGGCCGACCTGACGTTCACGACCGACAGCGCCACCACCCATCCGGGTGGCACGGTGAACCTGTCGATGACGATCACCAACAACAGGACCTACGACATCTGGTTCGTGTACCAGACGATCGACCCGACGTGGCTGACCACGCAGCGGCCCGATCTCAAGTACAGCTTCACCGGGTGCAGTCTGGCCACGGCGGCCGGCAGCACGCCCTGTTCCGGCACCGGACCCGCCAACCTCGGCGCCAACTACGGGGCGACCGTCCCGCCCGGCCAGAGCCGGACCGTCACTCTGACGCTCCAGGTAGCCGCCGACTCCGGATGCAACGGGAACATCGGCTTCTACTCGTACTTCTACGCCGAGTTCAGCGACAGCACGAACTCCAGTGGTGGCCCGGCCTACACGCCCGAGACCCGCGTCCTCTGCTCCTGACAACGGGGCCCCGACAACGGGCCGGTGTCCACGTCGGATCAAGCCCCGCACAGGGCATCCGCGGGACACCGAGCCCGGGTGGCGGCCGGTCCGCGCGACGCGCGGACCGGCCGCCACCCGGCGTTCCGGGCTCTTGGGTCAACTCGATTCCGGTCAGGAGTCGGGGAGTTCACGTGGTCTGAACCACTGGCGGTCGGACGAACGGACGTTGCCGCTCCGCATCGGCTCCGCCTCAGGTCACCACCAGCCCACGGGACGCGGTGGCCCTCAGCGCCCCTGGTCCCACGACGACCGCCGGATGGGCGTTCCGGACACGGGCGTGACCAAATGGACGCCTGCGCTTTTCCGTCATGTTTCGCAACATGACCACGAAAGCTACACACAGACACCACTATGTGACGCGACGGATGCGTCGACGACCAACACCTGAGGGGGGCTGCGGCGTCGCGCAAGGGGGTGCGTCCGCTCCGGTGGAGCAGTACTCACCCCTGCCCGGGGAGGGGACTTCGCCGCATGAAGCGGACCATACGCACGACCGCGCTCACCGTGGGCACGCTGATCGCCTCGCTCGCCCTGCCGGCCGGCGCGGCACGGGCCGACACCACCACGCCCCGTATCGACCTGCGGGTGCTGGTCGTGAGCGACGGGGGGCCTTCGACCGACGCCATCGCGGCCGAACTGGACGCCTCCGGAACGCCGTACACCAAGGTCGACCTCCAGCAGTCCGGGCGGCCCGTGATCGACGCCGGGTTCCTCGCGGACACGGTGGACGGCCGGCCGCGCGCCAGGTTCCAGGCCGTCGTCCTGCCCAACGACAATCCGTTCCCGGCCGGCTCCGCCGAGATGGCCGCACTGTCCGCCTATGAGCAGTCGTACGCCATCCCGCAGGTCGACGCCTACACCTACGCGCGGCCGGAGGCCGGTCTCCAGTACCCGGTCAGCGGCGGTTACTCCGGAAGCCTCGACGGCGTGCGGGCCCAGGTCACAACGGCGGGCAAGGCCGGTCCATTCGCCTATCTCGCCGGTGCCGTGCCGTTCGAGGACAACTCCCCCACGGTGAGCGAGAGTTACGCCTACCTGTCCACACCCGCCGCCGGGGCGGACTTCACGCCGTACGTCGACGCGCCGATACCGGGGCAGTCGACGCGGGGCTCGCTGGTGGGCGAGTACCGGCACGACGGGCGTCGCGAGCTCGTCGTCACGTTCGTCTACAACCAGTACCAGCAGCAGTTCCGGCTGCTGGCCCGCGGCATCGTCGAGTGGATGACCGGGGGCGTGCACCTCGGCGCCTCGCGCAACTACTTCGCCGTCCACGTGGACGACGTCTTCGCCGCGGACGACCGCTGGGACACCCAGCTCAACTGCACGCCCGGCGACGTGGACTGCACGCCCGGGCAGGGCGTCCCCCACCCGATCCGGATGACCCCGGCCGACGTCGACCACGCCACCGCCTGGGAGAGCAGCCGGAACTTCACCCTCGACCTGGCCTACAACGGCGCCGGCAGTGTCGACCAGCGCGAGGACAACAACGGCGTCGACCTCCTCGCCGACCAACTGATCGCCGACCGCAACCGGTTCCGCTGGATCAACCACACCTACACGCACGCCTTCCTCGGCTGCGACCAGGACACCACCGTCGTGCCGTGGAAGTGCTCCACCAACGCCGACGGCAGCACCAAGTGGGTCAGCCGCAACGCCATCTCGGACGAGATCGCCAACAACCGCGTCTGGGGACAGACGGCCGGACTGCCGCTGGACACCAGCGAGTTGGTGACCGGAGAGCACTCCGGTCTGAAGGTCACCCCGCAGCAGCCGCAGGACAACCCCAACCTCGCCCCCGCACTCGCCGACAACGGCGTCAGCTGGCTCGCCTCCGACAACTCCCGTGATCCGCAGCAGCGTCAGGTCGGTCCCGCGGTGACCGTGCCCCGCTACCCGATGAACGTGTTCTACAACGCGGGGCGCGCGGCCGAACAGGTCGACGAGTACAACTGGATCTACACCAGCCGGGCCCAGGGCGGCAGCGGCATCTGCGAGGACCACCCCGACACCTCCACCTGCCTGCCCGCTCCGCTCGACACCAGCACCGGTTACACCGACTACATCGTGCCGCTGGAGACCCGGATCGACCTCGGTCACGTCCTCTCCAACGACCCCAAGCCGCACTTCATCCACCAGTCGAACCTGGCCGAGGACCGCATCGCCTACCCGGTGCTCGACGGCGTCCTTAACGCCTACTCCGGCCTGTTCGCGGACAACACCCCGGTGGTGAACCTGCGGATGAAGGACATCGGCACCGAGATGCAGCGCCGCGGCGCGTGGAGGACCGCGGTCGCCGCCGGTCAGATCACCGCCTACCGCATCGGCGACGCGGTCACCGTCCAGGCGCCCGCCGGCGTCGCGGTGACCGCCACCATGCCCGCGGGCACCACGAACGGCGCCGGCGGCTTCGGCTCCGCGTACGCCGGTGAGGTGTCCGGCTGGACCGCGTCGGCCGGCGTGCCGCTCACGCTCGGCCTGCCGTCGGCCGCCGCACGGATGCCCGCGACCGTCCACCCCGCGGCCAGGGTTCCCGCCACCCGCACCACGCCGCACACCCGGGTGCCGTCCGGCGTGACCCGGCGGACGCCGTACACCCCGCACAGCTGAACGGCGCACCGACCGCAGGTCCCGGCCGCTCTCTCGGCGGCCGGGACCGGAGCGACCACCCCACACCTCGGCCGTGGAGCACACCGATGCACGTTCACCACGGCGCGCGACGCCCCGGCGCGACGCGCGTCACCCTGCTCACCGAAGGAACGTATCCACACAGTCACGGTGGCGTGAGTGTGTGGTGCGACCAACTCGTCGGCGGCATGCCCGACATCGACTTCGACGTCGTCGCCGTCACCGGCACCGGGCGCGAACCGCTCGTCTGGGACATCCCCGAACACGTCACACGCGTCGTCTCCGTCCCCATGTGGGGACCCGCGCCCGACGGCCGTCAGCCGCGCGGGCGCCGCCGGAACCGCCTCGCCACCGCGTACGAGCAGTTCCTGACCGCCCTGCTCGATCCGTGCGCCGAGGACAGGTTCGGCGCCGCCCTCCAGGTGATGGCGCGGGCCGCGGCGGACGGCATGCTCAGCCCCTTCCTGCGTGGTGACCGGGCGATCGCCATCCTGACCTCGGTCTGGAACCGCCCCGGACTGGCCGTGCGCGAGGCCCGCCCGACCCTCCACGACGCGATCACCGCCACCGCCCTGCTGGAACACGCGCTGCGCCCCCTGGCGGTACCGCCGCCGGAGGACGGCGTGGCGCACGCCGTCAGCGGCGGCGTGGCCGTCCTGCCCGGGCTGGCGGCGCTCGAACAGCACGGCGTACCGCTGTTGCTGACCGAGCACGGCGTCTACCTGCGCGAGCGCTACCTCGGATACCGCACGGCGCCCTACCGCTGGCCGGTCAAGGCCGTCGTCCTCGGCTTCTTCCGGCTGCTGGCCGAGGAGACCTACCGGCGGGCCGCGTTGATCACTCCGGGCAACCGCTACAACCGGCTGTGGGAGGAACAGGGCGGCGCCGACCCCGATTCGATCCGCACCGTCTACAACGGGGTGGACCCGGCCGCGTTCCCGGCCGCCGGACCCGAGCCGGCCGAGCCCACCCTCAGCTGGGCCGGCCGCGTCGACCCGATCAAGGACCTGGAGACCCTCATCCGCGCCTTCGCTCTCGCCCGCGCCCAACTCCCGTCCCTGCGGCTGCGGTTGTTCGGGGGGACACCACGCGGAGGTGAGGGCTACCGGGAGCGGTGCGAGGCGCTCGCCGCCGAACTCGGTCACGCGGACGCGGTCACGTTCGAGGGCCGCGTCGAGGACATCAAGGACGCCTACGCCGCGGGCAACGTGGTCATGCTCTCCAGCATCAGCGAGGGTTTTCCGTTCACCCTGATCGAGGCCATGTCCTGCGGGCGTGCGACCGTCTCCACGGACGTCGGGGGCGTCCGGGAGGCCGTCGGCGACACCGGTCTCGTCGTACCACCGCGCGATCCGGCCGCCATGGCCGCCGCCGCGCTGGAACTGCTGGGCGACCCCGCTCGACGGCGGTCGATGGGCGAGGCGGCACGACTGCGGGTGATCGAGCAGTTCACCCTCCGCCAGACCGTCGACACCTTCCGCTCCATCTATCTGGAGCTGTCGGCGCTCGGCCGGATCACGACGCGCGACCCGTGGGTGGCGGACCCCGCCGCCGAGCTCACCACGGCGGACGAGCGGCAGAGGAGCCTGGCCGGATGAGCGGACCGATGGCGCTCGAACCCGGGGCGGCGGAAGGGGACACGCTGTCCTTCCGCCTCGCCGAGGACCGCACCCTCGCCCTGCGCCTGCCGGACCAGGGACCGGACCACGACGCGGTCGACCGGCTCGCCGCCGAACTGGCCGACCGGGTCGGGCCCGCCGTCCACCCGTACGAGGTGGCGGCGCTGCTGGAGTCGGAAGGGCTGACCGCGGAGGTGATCCAGCAGCGGTACGGACACCCCCATCTCTTCTCGCTCGCCTCCACACTGTTCGAGCGGGTGCCGCGCACCTTCCCCGAGCCCGCGAAGCCGTCCGACCCGTGGCGCCCCGACCATGTGCGGTGCGCCCTGCGCGGGGCACTGTTCGCGCTGCCCGGACTGGCCTATCTGCTCACCGCGCCGCTGTGGCAGGCCGACCGCCACACCCATGTCCTGATCCTGGCCGGGCTGGTCTCCTGGGCCTGGGGCCAGGCGCTGGGGCACCGGGCCTATCTGCGGATGACCACGGGTCGCAGGGAAGCGGGCCGTACGCTCCTCAAGGGCGCGCCCCTGGGAGCGGCGGTGGCGACGGCCGCCGGGGCGATCCTCGCAGGGGCCGGCACGGCGACCCTGGTGGCGGCCGCGCAGTCGGTGTATCTGGCGGCTGCCGGGGTGCTGTTGGTGCTGGGCCGGGAGCGGTTGCTGCTGGCGGCGCTCACCCCGCTGATCGGCGGCGCCGCGGTGCTGCCGTGGTGGGAGCCGGGTAATCCGCTGCGCGCCGGGCTGCCACTGCTGGCGCTCCTCGGCACGGTCGCCGCGGCGGGCTGGGCCCTGCGGACCACCCTGGTGGCCGCCCCGGTGGTGGACGACACGCGTCCGCGGCTGTTGCGGTCGCTGCCCTACGGACTGTTCGGGCTGGCCGCCGGGACGCTGGTCCTCCTGGAGGGCCACCGGGATCCGTACGGCGTGATCGTGCTGACCGTCAGCATGGGACCGGCCGAGTGGCTGCTGTACCGCTACCGGGGGCTTTCGGTGGCGGCCCTGCGGGCGACCGCAACCCCTGCCGCGTTCCTGTGGCGTTCGGCCGGCGTCCTCGCGCTGTGTCTGCTCGTCTATCTGCTTCCACTGCTGCCCGCGTCCCTCCTCACCGGTGCCGAGCCGGCCTCGCTCCTGCCGCTCGCGGCGACGCTGTGGACGGCGCTGCTGCTCCAGGCGTTCGGGGTGGCCTGGACACCGGCGGGGGTGTGCCTCACGGCAGCCGCGGCGGCCGGAGCGCTCACCCTCTTCTCGCTGCCACCGGGCACGGCGGTGCTGCCGCTGTGCTGTGGAGCGGCCGCGCTGTGTCTCACGGCGTGCGCGCTACGGCTGCTCGGGCGCCCCGCCGCGCATGCCTGACCCGCCCGGTCGGTGCCGCCGCACGCCACCACGCACCACCGACCACCGCACTGCCGCACTGCCGCACCACCGCACCGCCGCACGCCACCACCGACCACCGCACGCCACCACGTACCACCGAACAGCACACCGTCGTACGGAACCACCACACGAATCCGGCCCCTGCGGGCCGTGCAGGACGCCTCGAACCGATCCGCGCAACCGACCGGAAGGAACCACGCGTTGACCTCCGCACCGCTCGCCGCCGTCACCGGAGCCGAGGGTTTCATCGGCTCGCACCTCACCGAGGCGCTGGTCGCCTCCGGGCACCGGGTGAGGGCCATGGCGCAGTACAACTCCTTCGCCTCCTACGGCTGGCTGGAGACCCTGCCCTCCGACGTCCTCGACCAGGTGGAGATCGTCCTCGGAGACGTCCGGGACCCCGGCTCGGTCCGCGGTCTCCTCGAAGGCGCCGACTGCGTCTACCACTTGGCCGCCCTCATCGCCATCCCGTACTCCTACCAGGCTCCGCACAGCTACGTGGACACCAACGTCACCGGCACGCTCAACGTGCTGGAGGCGGTGCGTGCCCTCGGCATCCCGCGCCTGGTGCACACCTCCACCAGTGAGACCTACGGCACCGCGCAGACCGTGCCGATCACCGAGGACCACCCCATCAACACCCAGTCGCCGTACGCCGCTTCGAAGGCGGGAGGGGACCGGCTCGCCGACAGCTACCACGCGAGCTTCGACACCCCGGTGGTGACACTGCGGCCGTTCAACACCTTCGGCCCGCGCCAGTCGATGCGGGCGGTGATCCCGAGCGTCATCGGACAGGTGGCGGCCGGCGCGCACACCATCACCCTCGGCGATCTGCGCCCCACCCGCGACTTCACCTACGTCAAGGACACCGCGCAGGCGTTCCTCGCGGTCGGCACCGCACCCGCCGCGCGGGTGGTCGGCCGTACCTTCAACGCCGGTACCGGAGGGGAGATCTCGGTCGGCGACCTGGTCACGCTGATCGGCAAGGTGATGGACACCGCCATCGAGGTGCGCGAGGACGCCCAGCGGATCCGGCCCGCCAACTCCGAGGTGATGCGGCTGGTCGCCGACGCCACGCGGCTGGGCGAGGCGACCGGCTGGAGCCCCGGCCACGACCTGGAGCAGGGCCTCGCGCACACCGTGGAGTTCTTCCGCGACCCGGCCAATCTCGCCCGCTACAAGACCGGCATCTACAACATCTGACCGTCCGGCACGTCCATGAAGGAGGAGTCCCATGCACGCAGTGATCCTGGCGGGAGGCAAGGGCGTCCGGCTGCGGCCCTACACCACCGCGCTGCCCAAGCCGCTCGTTCCCATCGGCGACCAGCACGCCATCCTCGAGATCGTGCTGCGCCAGCTCGCCACGGCCGGATTCACCGGCTGCACCATCGCCATCGGTCACCTCGGTGAGATCATCCGCGCCTATGTCGGCGACGGTTCGCAGTGGGGCATGGCCGTCGACTACGCCACCGAGGAGAGCCCGCTCGGCACCATGGGCCCGCTGCTCACCATGCGCGAGCGCCTGCCCGAGTCGTTCCTGGTGATGAACGGCGACATCCTCACCGACCTCGACTACGCCGACGTCCTGCGGCGCCACCGGACCGTGGGGGCACCGCTGACGATCGCCACCTACACCCGCAAGGTGCACATCGACTTCGGGGTACTGACCACCGACGCGAGCAGGGTCGTCGGGTTCACCGAGAAGCCGAGCATGGACTACAACGTCTCCATGGGCGTCTACGGACTGTCGAGGTCGACCCTCGACGGCTACACCGCGGGCCTGCCCCTGGGCTTCGACGAGCTGGTGCTCGACCTGCTGGGAGCTCAGAAACCCCCGCACGCGTACGAGTTCGACGGGTACTGGCTCGACATAGGGCGCCCCGACGACTACGACCGGGCCAACGCCGAGTTCACCACCCGCAAGTCGATGCTGCTCAAGGGAGCCTGACCACCGCATGCGCATTCTCGTCCTGGGCTTCACCGGCTATCTGGGCGGTCACGTCGTCGAGCGGCTGCGCGCCCTGCCGGGCACCCGCGTGCTCGGCGGCGGGCGCTCAGCCGCCGCGGACCTGGGCGTCGACCTCGCCACCGCCCGAACCGACCTGCTGGCCAAGGCCATGGCGTCGGTGGCGCCCGACGCCGTGATCAACTGCGCGGGATCCACCGACGGCGACGCCGTGACCCTCGCCGAGGCCAATTCCCGTGGCCCCGCCGTGCTGTGCGCGGCGCTGCGGGAGGCGGCCCCCGCCGCCCGCCTCGTCCATCTCGGCTCGGCCGCCGAGTACGGCCCCGGCACGCCGAGGACGGCGGTGGACGAGTCGGCGGCCACCCGACCCGTCACCGCCTACGGCGCAGGCAAGCTCGCCGGCACGATCACCGTCACCACGTCCGGACTCGACGCGGTGGTGCTGCGCGTGGGCAACCCGGTGGGGCCCGGCGCGCCGGCCACCGGGCTGCCCGGCCGGATCGCCGGGCTGCTGCGTGCGGCCGGCCAGGACCCGGACGCGGTGATCCGGCTGGGCGACCTGTCGGCCTACCGCGATTTCGTGGACGTACGCGACGTGGCGGAGGCGGCGGCGCTCGCGGCCACGTCGGCCGGACCGCTGCCACGTGTCCTCAACATCGGTGGAGGGGTGGCGGTCCCGGTGCGCGAGCTGGTACGGACGCTGGCGCGCACCGCGGGGTTCCGAGGGCGGATCGAGGAGAACGGCGGCGGATCCGCGCGCTCGGGTGAGGTGTCGTGGCAGTGCTCCGACATCACCGCCGCCGCCGACGCCCTGGGCTGGCGGCCGTCCCACACCCTGGAGGACTCACTGGCCGCACTCTGGGCGGCCACGACCGCGGACACGCCCATCGGCCCGGAAGGCGGCCACGCGCCGTGAGTCTGCTGATTCCGCTCTACGTCCATCCGGCCGAGGATCCCGGTGCCTGGCACCGGCTGATCACCGCCGCCACCCACACGTACGCGGTCGTCCTCAATCCCGCGAACGGACCCGGCACGAGCCCCGACCCCGCGTTCACCGCGGCGGCCGGGGCACTGCGGGCGGCCGGCGCGCGCCTGCTCGGATATGTGGACACCGACTACGGCGCGCGTCCACGGGCGGAGGTCGCGGACGACGTCGTACGGCACCGGGAGTGGTACGCGGCCGACGGCTGCTTCCTCGACCGGGTGACCTCGGCCCCGGCCGAACTCCCCGCCTGCAGAAGGCTGGTGCGGGAGGCCCGCCGACTGGGCGCCGGAACGGTCGTACTCAACCCGGGGGTCCATCCGGCTCCCGGCTACGCCCGTGTCGCCGACCTGATCGTCACCTTCGAGGGGCACTGGTCGACGTACGTGTCGGCGTTCAGCCGACCGGCGTGGACCGCGCGGCACCCGCCCGAGAGGTTCTGCCATCTGGTCTACGGAGTGCCCGAGGCGCTGGTGCCGCTCGCCGTGCGCACCGCGCGCGAACGCGGCGCGGCGGTCTCGGGACCCGTGACCGGCGAACCCCCGAATCCCTGGGCACAGTTGACGCCGGCACTGAGCGAGGCCGAGCGATGAGACACCCTGCGGTGACACGTCTGACACTGGTCGGCCTGCTGGTGACCGCGATGCTGACGGGGTGCTCGGGGTCCGACGGCAAGGACCGGGCCTCGGACGGACGACGCCCCTCCGCGGTCGGTCGTCCCTCTTCTTCGGGCGGGCCGGGCGACGCCTCCCCCGGCGCGACACACCGACCGCCGTCCGGCACCGGGCAGGCGTCCGGTGGCGGCGGCACGAGCGCCTCGGCCGGCTCGCCCGCGCCGCCCGCCACCCGCTTTCACCGGCCCGGCCGCTGGCGGCCGCGCCCGGGGGTGGCCTGGCAGTGGCAGCTCGACGGAGAGGTCCAGCCGTCGGCCGACGTGCCCGTCTACGACATCGACGGCTTCGAGAACACCGCCACGGACGTGGCCCGTCTCCACCGCGCCGGCCGCAAGGTCATCTGCTACCTCAACGCCGGCGCCTGGGAGAACTTCCGGCCCGACAGGGACGACTTCCCACGCTCCGTGCTGGGTGCCGACAACGGCTGGGCGGGCGAACGCTGGCTGGACATCCGCCGTCTGTCCGTCCTGCGGCCGATCATGGAACGCCGTATCGACATGTGCCGCGACAAGGGGTTCGACGCGGTGGAACCCGACCTGGTGGAGGGGTACGGCAACGACACCGGGTTCCCGCTGACCGCGCGCGACCAGCTCGCGTACAACCGCATGATCGCGCGGATCACGCACGCGCGCGGGATGTCCGTGGGGCTCAAGAACGACCTCCCGCAGATCCCGCAGCTCCTGGGCGACTTCGACTTCGCGGTCAACGAGGAGTGCGCCCAGTACGACGAGTGCGAACGGCTCAGTCCGTTCATCGCGGCGGGCAAGGCGGTCTTCCATGTCGAGTACAAGGAGCCGACCAGCGCGTTCTGCGCCGAGTCACGCAGACTGAAGCTGTCTTCCATGCGCAAGAAGCTGGAGCTCGGGGTGTGGCGCCAGCCGTGCTGATCCGCGCCCGGCACCCGAAGGCGCGCACCGGCGCCCGGCGGGTAACCCGCTGCCCACGCCGTGGAGGGCCGATGGAGACATGGACGGTCGCCGCGGACGAGGGCGCGCCGAAGGGAGAACTGCTCGCACCTGGGGGCGGCTGGTTCCGGGCATCGGGTCCTCTCCCGGAACCGGCGGAAGGCCCGTCGCCGCGACCGGTTCCATCGGCGGTCGCGAACCGGTCCGGCGGCTGTCACTTCCCGGCCGCGCCGGGTTCCCCGCCGATCGATTCCTGGTAGGCATCCGCGTAGGTGGGAGAGTCCTTGATCAGGTCGTCGCAGAACGCGGCGACGTCGATGCCGATGAGTTCCACCACTCCCCTGCCCGCGGCGACGCCCTCCTCGAAGAAGTCGACGATTCCAGAGAGGAGGGGCCCGTCGGACAGGCTGACCGGCCCGACCTTGAACAGGTACTTCTGCATTTCCCTGTAAACGATCTGGTAATCCGGCGGGAGTGCCTTGACCCGGGCCACGTGCGCCCGCCACTGCTTCTTGCCTTCGATGATGTCCTGGATGCTCACGTCAGCCTCCCAACCTGCTCAGTTTCCTCGCGACGTTCCTGTTCAACTGCTCGCGCCACCGGTCGCGATAGGTCCGGGCCCCTTCTCCGCCGGCAAGTGCTGCGCAGAAGCCTCGGATGTCCTCGCCGAGCACCTCGTGGACGCTCTGTCCGTCCGCCGCCGCTACTTCGAGCAGCCCCAGGGCGGCGTCGAGGATCGGCATCAGGTTGCGGCCGGTGAGGTCCCCGTAGGGGAAGAGGTGGGCGATGATCTGTCCCCACGCCGCCCGGTAGTCGTCCGGCAGGGCCTCGGCCCGGGCTTCGAACGCCTTCCATTCCCTGGTGAGATCGCTGCCTGTGACCTTCTCCCAGAAGTTCATCTCCCGCCCTCCTTGAGCCTGTCGATGCGTGAGGAGAGGTACTGCCACTTCGCCCAGAACTTCGCGAGCTCCTCGCGCCCGGCGTCGTTGAGCGCGTAGAACTTGCGCGGCGGACCGACCCCGGATGGTCGTTTCGTCACCTGGACGAGCCCGTTCCTCTCCAGCCGCAGCAAGATGGTGTACACCGTCCCCTCGATGACGTCGGCGAAGCCGAGCTCGTTCAGCCGGCGGGTGATGGCATACCCGTAGGTTTCCTCGCTGCCGATGATTTCGAGCACGCACCCTTCGAGCGTGCCCTTCAACATCTCCGTCAGGTCGTCCATCGCGGGTGCTCCTCAGCCCTGCCGGTACTACGTGGTACCGAGTATCGCTATACGGTATCACCGAGTAGCGGAACGGCAACCTCTCCGGTGGACGCAGCATCGGGCCGACTCGTTCGACGAGGGACCGGGTCCCGTCGAACGCTGCAGCCCGGTCATCGGTCGATCTGACGGGTGGGCCGTTGCACGTCAACCTGCGGAGCTTGACGGGGAATCCGCCGGCTGGGGCAGCCACGGATGGCTACGGACGTCACCTGGCCGCAGCCAGACGAGAACAGGGCTCTGACCACGGACGACACGCAGCCGCAGCCGGTCCTCACGAAGGTCGCCCAAGAGGTCGGCGCAGCAAGCGCCCGCGCGATCGACCTGAGCTGAGACCACGGCCGGTGTGCCGGGCGGGCCCGCCTTCCACGGGGGTGCGGGCCCGCACCCGCTCAGGGCCGGTGCCGTACGAAGCCGGCATAGGCGAACCCCTCGCCCGCGCGTGGCGCCCGGGTCCAGGACCGGGTGGTGAAGGTGCGGAGCCTGCCCTGGGTCAGCGCGAAGCGGGGGAGCGAGAGCCCGAGCTCGGCGTGCAGGGCCTCCAGTACACGCAGCTCGTTGTCCAGTTCGGTGTCCTGCGGGTGGAACAGCCGTGCGGGGTCCAGCGCCTCGGGTATTGCGCCGGAGCGCTGGATCTCTGTACCCCGCACGGTGAACGCGTAGAGCTCCTCGCTCTGTTCGGCCACCGACAGGTGGAATGCGGCCGGGTGGTCACCCGGCGACGAGCGCCTCGGCTCGCGCCACACCACCACCACGCGGCCGGACGAGGAGGCAGCCGGAGCGAGGGACAGGAACAGCTTGTTCAGGTGGTGGGGGTGGCCGTCGAAGGCGAAGGCCCACCCTTCGGGGGTGCGGCCGACGGCGACCACGGCACGGTCCTCCCAGAGTTCCACGCCCTCCCGCTCTCGAGGCCGGGGCGCCCGCCAGGACGCCTCACGCTGATCCGTGGGCGCGCTCAGTCCGGTGCCTTCCTCCCCGATCAGGGCGGGAAGTCGGGCGGGATCGATCCCCTCCACCCAGACACAGCGGTATCCGTCGAGCGGCCGCCGGCTCGCCGCGGGCTCCGCCAACCAGGCGAGTCCTGGCGGGTCGAGGTCGGGCACCGGCTCGGGAGCGGGACCCCGCTCCCCGGCCCGCGGTGTCGCGAGGATTTCCCGCCCACGCTCCGGGGTGATCAGCGGACCCAGGACCGGATCGGCGAGCAGGCCGATCGGGGCGATCAGCAAGGGCCCGGGAGCCTCCCACAGCGGGAGTGCGTCCCGCAGCACCCGCCACGCGGCGTCGGTCGCCCCCCAGCAGGCTGATTCCCGGGCCTCGGCGACGGCCCGGCCCCATGGACCGGGAGGCGTGTAGAGGTGGGTGCCGTCCCGCATCGTGCTCAGTACGGTCTCGACGGTCTTCCGGGCGGCCCCGCGGGCGGTCATCATCCCGAGCCAGTGGTCATCCCCGCCCAGCCGCCATTCGCCGCGTGCCGGCGCCATGGCATGCACGGGCAGAAGCTCGGGCAGGTAGCGCGGGTCGGCCACCAGGTTGCCGTAATCCCGGGAACTGCACGGAGCCAGCAGATGCCGGAGCTGGTTCAGGAGGACGGCGCTGCGTGGCCGTCCGAAGGACAGTGCTTCCTCGAGCAGGGGCAGGGCCTCCTCGTACCGTCCGCGCAGGGCCAGCAGGCGGGCCTCCTCCACCTGGGCATCCTGGTCGCGCGTGGTCGTGTTCACGAAGTCGGGCCGCTCCACTCGGTCCGAGTGGAAGCCGCGGTACATGGCCTCCATGTACGCGCGGAACGACGGGTAGCGGTCTGGCAGTTCACCGCCCCAGCCCTTGTAGAGGTAGAGCGCCCACTCACCGTCCTGGTCACTGTCGCCCGGGTCGAGCAGGGCGTACGACATGTCGGAGTCCGTCTCCAGCCGTAGCGCCCGTTGCCACATCCCGGCCAGCAGGATGTCCTCCTCGCGCGGGTTGTCGCCCAGGTTCTCCTCGTACAGCGGGGTCATGCCGAACGGATCCTGGAACCAGTCGATGTCCGCGGCGCCGCCAAGCTGATAGACCCCGGCCGTCTGGTCCACGTGCCACCCGTCGCTCACGGCCAGGAACTCCCGGTACGAGGGCGGCAGCCGCCGACCCAGCCGCTCCTCGGCCGCAGCGATCGCGGCCTCGTCCGCCGCTGGCCTGCCGGGGCGGACGAGGGAATGCCCGCCGTCCTCGTCCTCGTCCGCGCGCGGAACCCACTCCTCCTGCCACCGTCCCAGGAACGCGTGCCAGTTGAAAGACTCATCACTCATGGCCGGATGGTGTCATCCGGCACCGACAACGGTGTCGGCACTGTTCTCGTCTGGCTGCGGCCAGGTGACGCCTGTAGCCATCCGTCTTGATCAGCGGCCTGGGCCACTCCAGCAGGGACGGCCGTGTTGTCCCCGGGGAGCTGCACGCATGTACCGCGGTAAGCCCAGACGGGCCGTCGCTCTCCGGAACATTCTGTCTGCCGTAGCTATGCGAGAACCGGGCCACCTAGGCGCTGAGCTGCACAGCGGCACCACGGCGGAAACGATCTTGAGACCGATGTCAAAGCCCAAGTCGGAGCTCGTGACAAGAGCTCGAGCGTTGGCTCCGGTGCGGCGTGACCGAGGTGACGATGCGGCCGTTCAGAGGGTGTGAGTACTCGGCCGTGGATCGTGGACGACAACTTATGGGCACTGATCGAGCCGCTGCTGCCGCCTTGGCAGGAGCGATCACCAGGGCCACGGGCAGCGAACCGGGGCGGCAGCGTGGCGCGCCAGGACGCGCGGCCACGGGCGGGTACGGGCTGCCCGGCGGGGTTTCGACTTCATCGATCTGCCGAGATCACTCTTGGCTCAAGGCAGCTCGCAGGTAGGCGATCAGGTCACCGGTCGGCACCTCGACCCAGGCGGCCTCAGGCCCTCCGACACGTCTGACCTCATAACGTTCCCCGTCCAACTCATGCACCAGAACCTGACGGCTCGTTGCGTCCAACGGATCAACACGCAGGCGTACGGCACCGTGCGTGATCGTCGGGAACATGTTCTGCAGTACCTCATCCGCATGGAGGCGGCGCAGCAGGTTCCATTGTCGTCGGTGGAAGTCGGACGACAGGAGCTCGGACCACTGCAACGAGGTGGGCTCTCCACTTGCGATCGCACGGGCGAATTCATCGAGCTCCATGAACTCGAATGTCTCCTTCAACTCGTCCAGGGGCGTGCCTTCCCGCCACGCCGCGACGGCCTCCACAAGCAATCCGAGATCCCCCGTAGAACCGATCTCCCGGGCGTACCCGGGGATGTGCGCATGCAGCCGGAACAGACGTTCCTCAGCCGCAGGATCGACCAACAGGAACCCTCTGTCTGTTTCGATACTGATGACGTCCGTGACCCAAGGCGACAGCCCGATGTCGCGTCCGCGTAGCTCCGCCACCTCTCTCATGGCAGCCGCGAGACCGCCCGAAGCGGTCACGTCCGGGTACGGGTCATTCCGATGGGTGCCCATATTCATTCGATTCCTCAGCAGTGGCAGTAGCCGATGACCGCGCCTTCTACGGGGCCGGCTTCCCCGGCACTGACAGGTCCGGGATATCCATCACAGGGTCCGCTGCCGAAGCAAGTGACCAAGTGATCGCTCTGATTCGGGAGAATGAGGAGTTGTCACCGACTCTCTCCATGGCCCCGCCGTCGACGACACCAGGAACGCCATCCGCCGAACTCCTTCGCCCGGTGCTTCCGTGATCGGACTGCCGGTGATCAGAGATCAGGTCCTCATCCCTGTACTCCATCAGCTTCCATGTGAATTCGCCTGAACCTTGGAGAGTTGGAGAGTTGGGGACTGTCCGGAGGGGTGCGGGTGTCGCGATCGGCGGTGCTGGGCAGACCCGGATGCCCGCGGTGGCGGTGCTGTCGGCGACGAGGTCCGCTCCTGACCGCGCCTTGAACGGGTCCCGGTGGTGCGCCTCATCTCGCGGGCGGGGAGGAGCCGCCGCTGCTACGCGGCCAAGGTCTCGTCCGCTTGCGTGCCGCCCTCACGGTCGGTGCTGTAGCGCTCCAGCAGGGCGTCCGCTGCGCGCAGAGCCTGCTCGGCCGTCCGGGCCCCGGTCATCACGCACAGCGTGTACGTCACGTCGTCCAGCGCCCGGCTGGTACGGCCGGTGGGGCAGACATCGTGATCGATACGCGTCTGCGCGAACCGGGCCAGTACCGCGCGCAGTTCCCTCTCCGCCGGAAGGATCATGATGGTTCCTCTCCCCAGAACACAGCTCGCGTGACAGCTGACCGACAGCGCGAGAAACAGGTCGCATGTATGGCATCTGGCACCGCACTCAGCACCGAGCGGGCGTCAGGCCTGACTTCGTGTGCCCCGAGTCGACAGGCCTATGCCACCGCGCGCAGGCACCCCCCGATGACTTGACCCGCACGGCCGCCTCCGCCGATCACCTGACACTCGGATGGTCCAGGATGGTGAAAGCAACCGTCGCAGGCGACTTGTCGATCTCCTGTGACGCGCTTCGCCCTCACGGCGAGCTTCCGTGCGGATAGCCCGTCCCCGCAACCGACGTCCAGTGCGTCGCCGCAACGTCGTCCGGTCCGGTCGCCCGCGGTGCGTACACGGTCCAGATACACAGGCATCATCCAGTCTCCGGAGAGGCCGAAGATTCCGAGGTGAGAGGGAGGGCCTGTTCGCTCCACACCGTCTTGCCTTCCGCGGTGTAGCGGGTACCCCATCGTTGGGCGAGTTGAGCGACGATGAACAGACCGCGTCCCCCTTCGTCGACTGTGCGGGCGTGGCGCAGGCGGGGGGAAGCGGCCGCGTCGTCGTGCACTTCGCAGGTGAGGGTGCGGTTCTTGATGAGGCGTAGCCGCAGGGGCGGGGCACCGTAGCGGATCGCGTTGGTGACGAGTTCGCTGACGATCAGTTCGGCTGCGTAGGCGGTGTCTTCGTCCACGTTCCAGTCTGCGAGTGTCCGGCGGGTGTGTTCGCGGGCGGTGGCCGCCGCTGCGGGGTCGTGTTCGAGGAGCCAGCCGGCCAGGGAGTGTGCGGGAAGGGGCCGGGTGCGGGCGAGGAGGACGACCGCGTCACCGGCGCGGTCCGTGCCGCGGAGGGTGGAGAGGAGGTCGTCGCGCAGGTCCTGGAGGGGCCGGCCGGGTTGAGCAAGGACGTCGGACAGGAGTGCGGCGGCAGCGTCGGAATGGGCGGGGGGTGTGGGCAGGATCGTGGGGGTGCAGAGGGCGAGGATGCTGCCGTGGGGCAGTTCGGTGGTCGTGGCGGCGAAGGGGGGACCTTCCGCGCCGCCCAGGTCAGGGCCTGGGGCGCCGTCCGGGACCTCGGTGCTGCTGTCGGGGCGGACGATCACGGGTGTGGTGTTCCCGGCCCGTGCGAAGGTGCATGTGCGGCTGAGCGGGTCGTAGACCGCGTAGACGCAACTCGCCGAGAGCGGTTGCCGGTGCAGGGGGTCGCCGACGGGCAGAGTCGCGCGCTCTGCTGCCAGGAATGCCGCCGTGTCGTTGAGGCGTGCGAGGAGCTCGTCGGGTTGCAGGTCCAGCGCGGCAAGGGAGCGGACGACGGTGCGCAGTTGTCCCATGGTGGTGGCGGCCTGGATGCCGCGGCCGGCGACCTCTCCGACGACCAGGGCCGTGCGGGCGCCGGACAAGGGGATCGTGTCGAACCAGCCTCCCCCGCCGTCGGCGCCGGGCACGTACAGGTGCGCGGTCTCGACGGTGGTGTCCGAGGCGGAACAGCGGGGAAGCTGGTGTCGCTGGACCGTCGCGGCGATGGTGTGCTCGCGGGTGAACCGGCGGGCGTTGTCGATGCACAGAGCGGTATGGGAGGCCACATCGAGAGCAAGGCCGACATCGTCCTCGGTGTAGGGGTCGGACGCGCCGATGCGATAGAGGCTCAGTACTCCCAGTGGGGTTCCACGCAGAGCCAGGGGCGCCACGATGAGTGTGTGCGATCCGGTCGTACGGATCGCCCCGGCCCTGGCGGGGTCGGCGTCGAGCCAGGGGCTTGCGGGACTCAGGGCCACGAGGCGGGGACGGAAATCGGTCATGGCCTCCGCGTAGGGGGTCACGAAATTGAGGCTCCGCACGTCGCCCACCGGGTGGGCCCGTGTCTGCCGGGCGTCGCGGGTGCGGAACGCGGCGCGGAGCAGGGGAACATCCTGAGCGAGGGGCCCTGTCGCGGGCTCCTCGCCGCGTACCACGGCATCCACGACTTCCACCACGGCGACGTCGGCGAAGTCGGGCACCAGGGTGTCCACCAGCTCGTGGCAGGTGGAGATCACGTCCAGGGTCCGTCCCACACGCTCGCGCACGGCGTTCAGGACACGCAGCCTGGCACGCGCCTGTTCCTCCTCCGTGACGTCCACCACCGTGACGGCCAGCCCCAGGACCGTCCCTTGCGGGTCCTGCAGGCGGAACGCCGAGACCGACCGGATCTTTTCCCGCCCCTGTTCGGTCACCAGCCGCATGGGGACCAGGTACTCGCGCACGGGCACGCCGCTTTCCAGCACGCCACGCAGCATCGCCTCCGCCTCGTCGGGGGCGGACAGTCCGGCGTACGCCTCGGCGAAATGCAGTCCGAGCAGGCTTTCGACGGGCACGCCGCGCATGCCCTGCGTGGCGGTGTTGACCCGCACGACCCGAAGTTCCGTATCGAGAACGTGCAGCCCCACCGGTGACTGTGTGAACAAGGCATCCAAGATCGCCCCTCCCACTTTGTCCCCCACGTCCCCACCCGCCGGCGTCCATCGCGTCGGGTCCTCGTCCGCCACAGAAATCACCTCCGCCACCCAGACTGCCCGAGCGGCGTCCCGATGGACCACCACGCCACGTCGGGTACCCGAACAGCCCCAGAACCGCCGGGCGGCCGGTGTTCTCCACGGCTTCGCTCCAGCCCGTACCCACAGGTCAGCCTCCCGCAGTTCGCGCTTGAGGACCTTGCCCGTGGCGTTGACGGGCAGGTCGTCGAGGAAGCCCACCAGGCGGGGGTACACGTAGGCGTTCGTCGTCTTCCCGCACCAGGCGATGATGTTCGTCCTCGGTGGGGTGGACCCGGCCGGCCGCGGCACCTCCCTGGGCATGGTCATCCTCGTCCGGAACTCGGCAGGATCGAAAAGGCCGTGGGTCACCCCGAGCCCCCTGTGCGGATCGTGCCCTCCGGGAAACGGGGCCCGAAGGAGCCGCCGGACCTCCTGGCCCGACTGCACGGCTCCGGAACGGTCGGACTCGTCGACCTCCAGTGTCGCGCGAAGCTGAGCCGTGGTGCGACGGGCCCCTCCTCGCGGCAGGCAGCGTTCGCCCCCTCGCGGCGTTCGGCCCCTCGCGACGTTCGGCCCGTCGCAGCGTTCGCCCCCTCGCGGCGTTCGGCCCGTCGCGGCGCCCGCCACGAGGCGGCCGGCCGGGCCCCCGGTCGGCGGCACAAACATCGAGTCGTGCCATGCTGGACACGCTGATCATGGCGGAGAGCGGGGACGAAAGGCAGCGTGAGCACAGCGACACGGCCGGGCCGGGCAAGGATCTGGGACCGATTCGCGGCATCGGATCCCGGGCTGCTGCGGCTCATGGCCGGCCTGCGGACGGTGGGGGCCATCGCGCTCACGCTCGCCGTACTGGCTGTCATGAGTGTGGATGTGACGCACATGGTGGCCGGAGCCATGGCGGCTATGGTCGGCACCTTCGCCATCAAGGACAAACAGCGCCGCGACCAGGCACTGACGCTCCTGCTGGGACTGCCCGTGGCGCTCGCGGCGATGTCACTGGGGGCGCTGCTCAACAAGACCGTCGTCGTGGGCGACCTCTTCTTCGTCGCGCTGATCTTCGCCGCCGTGTACAGCCGCCGGTTCGGCGACCGCGGGACCGCCCTGGGGCTCATCGGGTTCCAGATCTACTTCGTGTCGCTCTTCGTCAGGGCCACCTTCTCCGCTCTGCCCGGCCTGTGCGTCACGCTCGCCATCGCGTTCGTGTGCAGCGCGCTGGTGCGGTTCGTCGTCGTGCCCGAGACGCCCGAACGCGTTCTGGACCGGCTGCGCAAGGCCTTCCGGACTCGTCTGGCACAGCTCGTGTCCGCCCAGATCGAGCTGCTGGACGCCGGGCCCGACCGCGTCGAGAAGGCCCTGGAGGAACTGCGGCGGCACACGGCCCGGCTCCACGAGAGCGCGATGATGATCCAGGGGCAGCTGGCGGAGGGGACCAGTGACAGCGCCACCGCCTCGCTCGTGCAGCGCCGGGTCGCCGAAGCCGAGATCGCCGCCGAACGGCTCGGCGTGCTCCTGCTCACCGCCCGCAGCGCGGAACGGGCGGACACGCTCACCCTGCATCTGCCGCACGCACCCGTCCCCGCGCCCGGGGACCGCCTCAGGGCCCAGGACGGGATCACCGCCACCCTGCGCCGCGATCTCGAAGCGCTGCGCCTGCTGGTCCTGCGCCCGATCGCCGACGACCGCGGCACCGCGCTGGCCCACCTGCGCAACCGGCTCCTCGGCTACCGCGACGAGGAGAACCTGCCGCAGGCCTCGACCGCCGTGCAGGACGTCTTCCGTGGCATCGGCGAGACGGCGCGCTCCGTGCTCGGACTGCGACTGGCTCTCGACGGGCCCCAGGACGAGTCCGACGACACCCCGTCGACGACCCGTTCGCGCGAGGAACTGGACGCCGAGGACGTCTCCATCGCCGGGTCCGAGGAGGCCGAGCGGGAGGAGAGCGGTCGCCGGGGCTGGGAGCGTCCGACGACGCGGACCGCGGTCCAGGTCGCGGTCGGCTCGGCGCTGGCCATCGTCGGCGGTGAGTTCCTCTCCAGTCAGCGCTGGTACTGGGCGGTGCTGACCTGCTGGGTCGTGTTCCTGAACACGGCGTCCACCGGGGAGATCCTCGTCAAGGGGTACCGCCGGCTGATCGGCACCGTCCTCGGTGTCGTCGCCGGCGCCCTCCTGGCGGGCCTGGTCGGCACCCACACGTGGACGGCGTTCGGGCTCGTCCTGCTGTTCATCTTCGCCATGTTCTTCACCGCGCCGCTGTCCTACGCCCTGATGTCGTTCTTCGTCACGGCGATGCTGGGCCTGCTGTACACCCTGCTCAACACCTACAGCACCGCGGTGCTGGTCCTGCGTATCGAGGAGACCGCGCTCGGTGCCGTCTGCGGGGTCATCGCGGCCGCCCTGGTCCTGCCGGTGCACACCGACCGCCGGACCGACGAACTGCTGGCCACGGTGCTGCGCCGGCTCGAGGACGTCACCGGCGCGGCGGTGGATCAGCTCAGCGGCGGCCCCACGCTCGATCTGCTGGACAGGGCGCGGGACCTCGACAAGGCGCTGGACGATCTGCGGTCCTCCGTCCAGCCGCTGACCCATCCGATCACCCCGCTGCGCTCCCGCCGTCAGACGGCGCGCTATCTGGTGGCCCTCCTGGAGACGTGCGCCTATCACGCGCGTTCCCTGGCGGCGACGGCGCAACTCCTCCCCCACAGCAAGACCGTCGCGGCCGATCCGCGTCTGAAGAAGGCCGGCCGGCGCATCGCGCACAACATCGAGGTCCTCGTCGCGCGCGTCGAGGACGACGACAGCGAGGGCGTGGCCGAGACCGGTGCCAGTCTCGCGGCCCTGCTGGAGCCGGAAGGTCCCGACGGCCCGCGCCACGACCGGGTCACCACGCGTGTCCTGCGGCATCTGCAGCGGCTGGACGAGGGGGTGGTCGGTCTGGCCCGCCCGCTCGGTGTCCCCGTCTCGACCGGTGAAGGCGTGTCGTCCCCGGGGGCCGCGTCCTCGCGGAAGACGGCGCCCTCGCAGGGTCCCGCCGCCTAACAGAACGGCGAGGGCCGCGCGGCGCACCGTGCGCTCACGAGACGGCCGGGCTTCCTCGTCGTCCTCACGTACGCCCTAACCGCGACGACTGCCGGTGCCCGTCTCCTCCCGCAGCCGACGGCCGAGTCGGTGCAGCCCGCGCCGGGCGTGGCTCTTGACCGTCCCCAGTGGCCATCCGGTGAGCTGGGCGATCTGGGTGTGCGTGAGGTCGTCGTAGAACGCGAGGCTCAGGGCCCGGCGCTGCGGTGCGGGCAGTCGAGCCAGTTCCTGCCGGACGAGGACCCGGTCGAGGACCGTGTCGGCCGGGGACGCGGAGTCGTGTGCGGTCAGGGACATCACCGCGCCGGCCGCCGCGACGAGGTCGGCGCGCCGGGTACGGGCCGTCAGCGCGTCGGCGATCTTGCGGCGGGTGATCCCGACGAGCCAGGCGGCGAGGGCGCCGCGCTCGGGCGAGTACCCGGCGCGCCCCCGCCACGCGGCGAGGAAGACGAGTTGGGTGACGTCCTCCGCCTCGGCGGCGTCCCCGAGGGAACGCCGGGCCAGGGTGTACACGAGGCGGCCCCAGCGGTGGTACGCGGCGGCGAGGCACTCCTCGTCGCCGTCGGTGAATCCGGTGGCGAGTTCCTCGTCGGTGAGCGAGTCGCGCACCGCGGCCCTCAGCACCGCGGCGTCGGGGTTCCGCTCGGTGCTCTGCTGTGCGGTCATGGTGACTGCTCCTCGTGCCGGGCGGAATCCGCCCCGGCTTCCGGGACTGTCTGCCCCACCGTCAGGGCGTGCCGTCCCGGAGGTGTCGGGGGCTCCCGTCGTCCGGAGCCGTTCCGTCCCCGCCACCATGCGGAGATTCGATGCGACGTGGCAACTTGCATCGACTCTGCATCGACTTCTCCCCTCCCCGCCCCCGCAGGAGCCCTGAGCCACGAGCACGGGGGAGAGACGAGGCAGGGAGTCCGGGGCGGTCGCAGGCAAGGACCGGTCCCGGACCGCATCCGAGGGCCCGTGGGGAACGGAATCCACGACGGGACGGTGCCGTGGCCCCGCCCGTGAGGACAATGGACCGTGGTCCCCGGGCGTTTCGCGGTCAAGGGTGGAAGGCCCGCACGGCGGGACCGCCGGGAACACCGTCCGACGGAAGGCCACCATGACGAGACCGACCGGACCGCAGCCGACCGTGCCCCATGCCCGCCTGCGCGAACGGCTGGGGAACAGCCTCTTCGCCCGTGTCGCCGGACCCGACGGCCCCGAGAACCGCGCCCGGATCCACGGCACGCCCGGACCCCGGTGGTTCGGCCCGGACCGCCCCATCCGCACGGTGCACGGGGACGCGTCGATGTTCATCGGCGGGCTCTCGGCGCTCCTGCTCCAGTCGCTCCATCCGCTCGCCATGGCCGCCGTGTCCGCCCACTCCGGCTTCCGGGGCGACCCCTGGGGGAGGCTGCAGCGCACGAGCACCTTCCTGGCGGTGACGACGTACGGCACCGCCGACAGTGCGCAGGAGGCCTGCGCCCGGGTTCGTGCGGTCCACGAGCGGGTGCGTGGGGTCACCGGTGAGGGAACGCCGTACCACGCCTCGGACCCGCGGCTGCTCGGCTGGGTCCACCTCGCGGAGACGGACAGCTTCCTGCGCGCGCACCAGCGTTACGGCGTCCGCCCCCTGTCCGACGGCGACTGCGACGCGTACGTCGCCGACACCGCCCGGGTCGCCGTCGCGCTCGGTGTCCCCGACCCGCCGACGAACCGCGCCGAGCTGGCCGCGCGCCTGACCGCGTACCGGGGCGAGCTACGGGCCACCCCCGAGGCGCGGGCCACCGCGCGCTTCCTGCTGCTCGACCCGCCCGTGCCGCTGGTCGCCCGCGTGCCGTACGGGGTGCTCGCCGCCAACGCCGTCTCGCTGCTGCCCTCCTGGGCCGCCGCGGAGCTCGGGTTGCCCCGACTGCCGGTGGTCGACGGTCTGTTCGTACGCCCCCTCGGCGGTGTCGTGACCTCGGTGGTTCGATGGGCGATGGCACCCTCGCGGAGCCGGCTGCCCTCCCCCGTCGAGTGACGGCCCGTCAACTGCTGCTCCGTGTATGGCCACAGCAGTGCCACTGATCCTCCGGTGGGTCGGACATGCGGATCACAGCAGCCACATCACGTGGACCAGGACCCGACCGCCCAGGGCCAGGCGTAACCCGGGCGCGAGGGGCACCCCCCCCACGCGTAGGAGTTCGGCGAGTCGGGGCTTGAGCTGATCCGGCCTCCCCGGCAGCGCGAGCCCACGGACGAGAAAACATGGTGGCCGGCCGCCGCCGAGCTGCGACGATGCGGCTGTTTCCGACGCGGAGGGTCCTTGTTCGTATTCGTTTGTGCGAGGTGCGATGCCGAGCTGACCGTCCCCTTGTCCCAGGTCTCCCTTCCGGCCCACACACGCCAGGTATACGGGAACGGGGTCCAGCTTCCGGTGCTCATGGAGGCGGGGACCTTTGCCGTGGACCCGGACCCCTGGGGAGGGCCGTGGCGGATGTGGGACGAGATCCATCCGGGCGAGGCGGAGGCACGCGGCATCTACGCGCCTGTCCACGCCCTGTCCGACGGCGCGCCCGGCGCGAGTGTCATCGCGCCCGGTGATGTCCGCGGAACCCGGTTGATCCCCGAGAAGCGCGGCGGTGCCTGCTGTGGCCTCGACGAAGCCGACGGACCCAACATGGCCTGCCTGACGTGCGACCTGCCCGTGGCGGCCGCGTGCCCCAGGACGTACTCCGCGACGACCCCCTCCCGCTGCTCCCCAACCATCCGTTCCAGGCCGACCGGGGAACGTTCCGGCACACCTTGGTCCGGCTGCCGGCCGTCCGCGGCCCGTGGATGCGCACGGTCCTCGAGAAACTCACGCAGGAAGGGTCGATCGACCTCTTCTAGGGCGTCCGGGCCCGCCAGGCCGACGCGTGACGGGGGCGGCCTGGCAGATTCACCGGCGACGACACGGGCCCACCTATCGCGGGGCGGCTTCAGTCGTCGCGCCCGGCGCCGCGGGCGGGTGCGCTCATGTCCCCCGTCGCGGGCGTCCCGTCGGCGAGCCCGTAGCGCAGGTACACGATGCCCTTCGGACCGGCTGCCGGCGGTTCGAGGAGTGTGACGTTCGTGGGCACCTCGCCACCGTCGAACACCTTCTTCCCGACGCCGAGCACGACCGGGTGCACCCAGAGGTCGAGACGGTCGAAGAGCTTCTCGCGCAGCAGGGTCTGCACCAGGTTCAGGCTCCCGACGACCTTCACGTGCTCGTGCCGGTCACGGATCTCGCGCACCGCGGCGGCCAGATCCGGGCCGAGCTGCGTGGACCCGGCCCACGAGAGGTCGGGCCTGCCGCGGGAGGCCACGTACTTCGGGACGCTGTTGAAGAGCGTGGCGATCTCGTTGTCCTGGCCGCCCTCCTGGTGCGGCCAGTAGGCGGCGAAGATGTCGAACGTCCGCCGACCGAGCAGGAGGGCGTCCGTGCCCTCGTACGCGGCACCGACCTGTGCCCCGGCGACCTCGTCCAACAGGGGCGCCTGCCAGCCGCCGAACGGGAACCCCACCGGGTCCTCCTCCGGGCCGCCGGGCGCCTGCCCGACGAGGTCGAGGGTTGCGAACAGCTCGATGTGGATGAGGCCCATGCCTTGCTCCCGACGATGTGGGTGTACCGGTCGGCAGGTAGACCTCTGGGCGCCGGCGGACTCATCGCCGCGACGGCATCCGACTTCGCCGTGGTGGTCGCTTCCTTCCTCTCGCCGACCGACGCAGGACCGGTGGGACCTGGCCGTCGCCAAGCGTGCGCCTGGGCCGCAGCGCCATTTCGAGGAGTTGCGCCCGGCCCCACTGACGAAGCGCCCCCGGACCCACTGACAACGAACGACACCGCGGACAGTGCGGTTCTCGGATGCGGTCCCGGAACCCGACCTCGGTCTGTTCCAGGACCGCACCTCAGGTGGCCGTCACCCGTCCTGCGAGGGGCGGGGCGTCAGACCCCATGTCAGGCCCGGTGTCAGACCCGGACCGTCTTGAGGGCGCGGGCCCAGGACTCCAGCTGGTCGAACAGGGCGGTCGCGGAAGCGTCGTGCTGCTCGCCCGGCTTGAAGACGGAGAAGTTCTCGAAGTCGGTGAACAGCGAGAAGGACAGCTGCTGACGCACATGGGCCAGCTGCAGTTCGCTGGCCACGGCCCGCAGGTGCTCGATGGCCCGGGCGCCGCCGAGAGAACCGTAGGAGACGAAGGCGGCGGCCTTGTTGTTCCACTCGCCGTACAGGTAGTCGATCGCGTTCTTGAGCACGCCGGAGGTGGAGTGGTTGTACTCGGGGGTCACGAAGATGTACCCGTCGAACTCGGCGATCTTCGCCGCCCAGGTCTTCGTGTGCTCACCCTGGTACTGACCCATGGCCGGCGGCATCGCCTCGTCCAGGTGGGGCAGCGGGTAGTCGGCGAGGTCGACCAGCTCGTACTCGACACCGGCGCGGGCACCGGACCGGTCCACCACCCAGTCCGCGACGGCCTTCCCGTTGCGGCCCGGCCGGGTGCTGCCGAGGATGACGGCGATCTTCAGATCACTCATGGGGTCTTCTCCTTGATGGGCCGGCCGGTCCGAGGCCGATCCTCGCACTTGAAGTTTCATGTCACATCCTAGACGAGTGGCACATGAAAGTTCAAGCGCGAGGACTCGTGAACGTTCACGCCCGCTAGACTCCCGTCATGCCCGAACAGCCTCCGCACCCGAACGATCAGCCCCACTGGCTGACCCCGGACGAGCTGGAGACATGGCGGCAGGTCGGCCTGATGGTGCACAGACTGTCCGCCGCCCTGGAAGTGCAGCTGCAGCAGGACGCGCACCTCAGTTACATCGAGTACTACGTCCTCGCCGGACTGTCCGACCAGCCGGGACACCGGATGCGGATGAGCGACCTTGCCGTCCTCGCCAACTCCGAGCAGTCCCGTCTCTCCCACCTGATCAGCAGGCTGGAACGCCGGGATTTCGTCCGCCGCGAGCCCGACCCCACCAACGGCCGCTACACCCAGGCGATCCTGACCGAAGCCGGCCACGCCCATCTCGTCGAGGCCGCCCCGGGACACGTGGCCCGGGTCCGCGACCTCGTCTTCGACGTACTCGACCCCGGCGTACTGGACAGTCTGCGCATCGCCGCCGAGAAGATCAGCGAGCGGATCGACCGCCGGGAGCAGCAGGCCTGCCTCCGCAAGGACACCACCCCTCGGCAGTAACAGCGGGACGTCACGACGTGACGGACCCCGCGGAAGGCCGGGTATGCGCCCTCCCTTGCCACACCGGGAGCAGGCGGCGGATCACGTCCCGCGGGCGCCTTCGCCTTTCGCGCCGGGCGGCCGAGGGCTACTGTTCGGGTGCGGCGAGTGACCCATGAGGAGCGAGAACATGGTCGGTTTTCCGAGCGCGCGCTGACGTTGTGGGCCGTGACCGGCCCGTCATCGCGTGCTGCCCTTGACGTTGCGGCACAGCGAGCCTCCTCCTGCCTGAACCGTCGGTGCGCCTCTCGGGTGCCCGGTGGCGGGCGTCGTTGTCGGCAACACAAGGGATTCCCGTGCCGTCCGCTTCCTCCGCTGTATCCGATTCCGACCGACCTGTTCCGTCAAGCCTGTGGCGGGACGTCGACTTCCGCAGACTCTGGACGGGTCAGACGGCCTCCCAACTCGGTGAGCACGCGAGTCTGGTGGTTCTGCCGCTCATCGCCGTCCTGACGCTCCACGCCAGTGCCGGCCGGCTGGGTGTCCTTCGCGCCGTGGGGCAGGCGCCGATCCTGTTGCTCTCGCTCTTCGCCGGCGCGTGGGTGGACGGATGGCGGACTCGCACGACGATGGTGCTCACGGACGTCGGTCGGGCCCTGGCTCTGGGCGCCGCCGCCGTGGCCTGCCTCTTCGACCGGCTCGGCCTGCCCGCTCTGCTTGCGCTCGCCTTCGCCATCGGGGCCCTGTCCGTGTTCTTCGACGTGGCCTACCAGGCGTCTCTGGTACGGCTGGTGGAACGCGACCACCTCGTGCGCGGCAACAGCGCGCTCGAGGGCAGCCGGTCCGCCGCCCAGATCGGCGGCCCCGCCCTCGGCGGTGCGTTGGTGTCCCTGTCGGCGCCGTTGGCCGCCGCCGTCGGCGCGCTGTTCTTCGCGCTGTCGTTCCTGTCGATCCGGCGGATCCGCCGGATCGAATCGATCCCGGAACACTCGGAACGTCCCCCTCGCGTCTGGCACCGCATTCATGAGGGCCTGCGCTTCGTCGTCGGCGATACCGCGCTTCGAACCGTGTGCCTGGCCTCGGCCGCCTTCCAGTTCTCCTTCGCGGCGATGATGACCGTCTACCTGCTCTTCCTGCCGCGGGAACTCCACCTGTCGGGCACCGTCGTCGGGCTGGCGCTCGCCGCGGCGGGACCCGGCGCGCTCCTGGGCTCGCTGCTGGCCGCCCGCCTGCCCAACCGGTTCGGGCATGGCGCGGTACTCGTGTCAGCGGCGGCGGTCGGAGACGGCGCGTTCCTGTGTGTGCCCGCGCTGCACGGCTCCTCCGCGCCGACGGTCGCCACGCTCCTGGCATCCGGCTTCGTGTTCGGGACCGGCGGCCAATTGGTGAACGTCACGGTCATGGCCGTCCGGCAGGCCGTCACTCCGGACGGGATGCAGGGCCGCGCGGCTGCGACGATCACCTGTATGGGCATGGGGCTGACCCCGCTCGGCTCCCTGCTCGGCGGATTCCTCGCGGACGCCTGGGGGTTGCGCACCAGCCTCCTGGTGACGGCCGGGGGCATGCTGCTGTCGCCGGCGGTGATGGCTTCGTCCCCGCTCGCACGCCTGGGACGGGCGCTTCCGGCCTCGCGGGGCACGTCGCCGACGGCCGGCCGTGACATCGAGGAGGCGGACTCGCGCTGATCGTCGATTCGGCGTTCACGTGGCTCCCGGCGCCAACCCTGCCCCCGGGGACACGGCAGGCGGGCGGGAAACCACCTTGATCCTGAACGGTGTTGTACCAGGTGAGCGCAATCGACGCTGACGGCACGGCAGTTCCCGCGTGCCTCACGGCCGCTCCGCCGCCCTCGGCGGCGGAGCGGCCGGAACGTGGTCGAGCCCCTTGGCGCGACGGGCGCGCAGATGCCGGGACAATTCCACCGGCATGCCTGGCACCATGGGGCGGTGTCCGCTTCCTTCGATCTTCCCGCCCTCGCACAACCCGGACTGGAAGCGCTGCTGCGTGGTCTGGCCGGCAACCCGTCCGCACCGCCGGAGGTCCTGGTCCGCCTCGCGTCGGCGGACATCGATCGGTCCGCGCTGGCCCGGCGCCGCGACCTTCCCGCGAACGCCGCGGCCGCGCTCGCCGACGACCGTGATGCGAGTGTGCGGTCGGAGCTCGCCTCGAATCCGAACATCCCGCCTGCGGTGCAGATCGTCCTCGCCGGCGACGCCGACCCGCGGGTACGGGGCCGGCTGGCTGAAGGCGCGGAGTACTTCACCACGGTCGGTGTGCACGGACGCCAGGTCCCGGACCCGTTGCCGCGCGAGGTCTACGAACTGCTGGCCCGCGACCCGGAACCGAAAGTCCGCCGCGCTCTCGCCTTCAACCGTCGCCTGCCGGAGGATGTGCGCGCCGGGATGCTCGATGACAGGGACTGGCGAACAGCCGCCATAGCCGCAGCCGAATGGCCCCTGGCGCCGACCGGCCGGATCGGAGAGCTCCTGTCGAGGGTGACCGGCGCTTTTGGCCGGGAGATGCTTCTGAGCCACCTGGACGGTCCGCTTCCCGCTGAGTCAGCACGCGCCATTCTTGCCGACATCGACGCCGCGGCGGGCACTGCGTACAGCGAGGGTCTGCTGCGGCAGGTCGCCGAAGTCGCCGACCTGGACGCCGACCTGGCCGACCGGTTCCTGGCAAGTCCGGACTCGCGCGCGGCGGTGGCGGCCAACCCGACGCTGTCGGCCGAGCACGTCGCGGAGTTGGCGGACGATCCGGACAACGACGTACGCGCGGCTGTCGTCGCACGGTGCGACCTCGACCCGGTGTCGCGCGAGTCGATACCGGTCGACTACGACGACGGGAGCAGCAAGATCGTCGACTGGCTGCTGACCGAAGACCTGTCCGACCAGGATCGGCCGGCGTTCGCCCGAAGCCGTCACCAGATCTTCCGCAAGACCCTGGCCATGCGTCCCGATCTGCCGGACGAGATCGTCGAGATCCTCGCCGGCGACGAAAGCTTCGCGGTTCGGCTTTTCGTGTGCGAGCGACAGCCGAACGCCCCCGGCCGGCTGCTGGCTCGGATCGCCGAGCAGTGGACCGGCTACAGCCGATGGGACATGCTCGCCCACAAGAACTTCCCCGCCGAGGCCGCCGATCGCCTGGCCCGCTCCGCCGAAGTCCGCGACCGCGCGGTCGCCGCGGCACATCCCGGCCTGCCGGCCAGTACGGTCGAGGCGCTGCTGACCGACGACGAGGCCACCGTGCGAGGTCGAGCCGCGACCAACCCCGCCGTTCCGGCCGACCGGCTGGTGGAACTGCTCGGGTCCGCTGATCCCGCCGTCGCGGCAGGAGCCGCCGCGAACCGGCTGCTTCCCGTGATCACGATGCACCGTTTGCTCGATCAGGCGGGGCTGGGACAACACGACGCGATCACCGGCTCGTGACCCCGAGGTGGTGGGGCGGGCGCTTATCGTCGACTTCGCCGAGGGCGGGGACTCCAGAACCGACACCGATCGAGTGGGGCCGGGTGTTCTCGCATCCATGGGACCCCCGAGCGCCGAAGAAACGGTGAGCCGGACGGACCCCCGCTCCGGCACGGTGCTCGAATCGAGGCGAATCACTGGTGACGACCCGCTGCTTCCACCCACTCGGGCGCCTCAGAAGGCCGTGCTCCCGCACCCAGGCGCCGCCCGGCGCCGTGCCGGCGGGGGCCGCCCTGTGGAGGTGAGCGAGCACATGGCCGCGCGCAGCACGGGTGTGGGTGTGACCACCGGTTCCCTGGCGCGGACACTCGGGGTGTCGCCCACGACACTGCGGTCCTGGGACCGCCGGTACGGGATCGGTCCCGCCGAGCGGACCGACGGCCGCCACCGGCGGTGGACACCCGAGGACGTGGCGATGCTCCAGGAGATGTGCCGATTCACGGCCGAGGGCCTGCCTCCCGCCGAGGCCGCCCGTGCGGCGAAGGAACGGGCCCGCGACCGCACCCGGTCCCCCGCGCTCACCCTCACGCGGTCCCCGGGCGCGCCGGCCCCCCGGCCGAGTACCGGTCTGCCGCTCGGGGACGTACGACAGGAGTGCCGGGGCCTGGCGCGAGCGGCCGTACGACTGGACGCGGCGGCCGTGCAGAGCCTGCTGACGACCGCGGTCGAGACGCATGGACTCGCGACGGCCTGGGCCGAGGTGATGGTGCCCACGCTCCGCGCGGTCGGGCGCAAGTGGGAGTCCTCGGACGACCGGTACGTCGAGGTCGAACACCTGCTGTCCTGGCACATCTCGGCCACTCTCCGATATGTGTACGTGCGTTCGGTACGGAAGGCGGTCGCGGGCGAGCCGCCCGTGCTGCTGGCCTGCCTTCCGGGCGAGCCGCACACGCTGCCGCTGGAGGCGCTCGGCGCCGTGCTGACGGAGCGAGGGGTACCGGCTCTGACGCTCGGCGGCGCCGTGCCCGCCGAGGCGCTGGCCGCGGCCGTACGACGAGTCGGCCCCTCGGCAGTGGTCCTGTGGTCGCAGTCGCGCTCCACGGCGAACCTGCCCCTCGCCCGGCACGTCGCCGGGACACGGTGGGGCGTACGGGGAGCGCGGACGCAGAGCCCGGTCCTCCTCGGCGGCCCCGGCTGGGACGGGGACTCGGATCCCGGACATCCTGGACTGCTGCGGCCGCGCCGACTGGACGACGCGCTGCGGATGCTGGGCGTGCCGGAGTGCCCGGGCCGCGGCACCACCGCGGACGGCTCGGGGCCTACCGCTCTCGGTATCGGGAACTAACCGGGGACATACCGGTATCGGAGGCTTACCGGTATCGGGGACTTACGGTTTTGGTGGCGGACGGCGTCGCGCAGGAGTGTCCCCCGCCCCTCCCCAGCCTGGTCACGACTTCAGGAACGCGGCCAGGCCCTCCAGGAGCCGCTCCACGTCGGCCTCGTCGTTGTACGGCGCGAGCCCGACCCGCAGGCCCCCGGTGTCGCCCAGTCCGAGGTACCGCGACGCCTCCAGCGCGTAGAAGGAACCCGCGGGCGCGTGGACGCCCCGCTCCGCCAGGAAGTGATAGGCGTCCACCGCGTCGCGGTCGTCGAAGGTCAGGAGCAGGGTGGGGGTGCGTTCGGCGGCCCGTGAGTGGACCGTGACGCCGTCCAGCGCGGCCAGTCCGGATTCCGTGCGGTCCCGCAGCTGCCTCTCGTGCCGCTCGATCGACCGGAGCGCGGATCCGAGGCGGGCCCGGCGTCCCCCCGCCGGGTCGGTGCCGAGACCGGCGAGCAGGTCGACGGCGGCGCGGGTGCCGGCGAGGAGTTCGTAGGGCAGCGTCCCGAGCTCGAAGCGCTCCGGGACGGCGTCGGTGGACGGCAGCAGCTTGTCCGGCCGCAGCGTCTCCAGCAGGTCCGCGGACGCCGCGAGGACACCGTGGTGCGGGCCGAGGAACTTGTAGGGCGAACACACGAAGAGGTCGGCGCCGAGCTCCGCGAGGTCCACGAAGGCGTGTGCCGCGTAGTGCACGCCGTCGACGTGGAGGAGGGCGCCCGTGCGGTGGACCAGCCGGGCGATCGCCGGGATGTCGGGGATCGTGCCGATGAGGTTGGAGGCGGCGGTCACGGCGACCAGCCGGGTCCGCTCGGTGAGGAGTTCACCCACGGCCGACGGCGGGAGTTCGCCCGTCGCCGGATCGAAGTCGGCCCACCGGACCACGGCGCCGGCCCACTCCGCGGCCTGCGTCCAAGGGCGGATGTTGGCGTCGTGGTCGAGACGGCTGACCACGATCTCGTCGCCGGGCGCCCAGTCCTTCGCGAGCGTCCGGGAGAAGTCGTACGTGAGCTGGGTCGCACTGCGGCCGAAGACGACTCCGGAGGGGTGCACGCCCAGCAGGTCGGCCATGGCCTGCCGGAACTCCCGGACGAGCGCCTCCGCGTTCGCCTCTCCCGGGGCGACACTGCCCCGGATCGAGAGGGGGCCTTCGAGCGCGTCGGCGATCGCCGCGACGACCGGGGCGGGCGTCTGCGTTCCGCCCGGACCGTCGAAGTGCGCGAGGCCGGCCCGCAGGGCGGGGATCTGGGCGCGCAACGCGCCGACGTCAAAGGTCAACTCGGGCTCCTCATAGGCGACGTCGGATCCTGCCCCTGTCCGGCCCGGACACGCCCGGGCGGACAACCGCCCTCGGGCGTGGACACGGTCCGCGGACGATCATCGCAGGCGGTCGCGTGTCGGGGAAGACGGGGCGTCCGCCCCGGCCTCCGGGAACCCGTCCGGCCGCGGGGCGCCGTCGCGCAGGGCGCCGCGGCACGGGGACGGCCGCCGACGGGCTGTCACGTCAGCGGGACGAGGACCCGGATCGTCTTGCCGCCGCCCAGGGACGGTTCGACGGTGACCTCGCGGACGAGGCGGTTGATCAGGGGCCATCCGTACCCGTTCGGCCGGTACCCCTCGGGAATCGACGCGAAGCCGAAGGCGCCGGCCGGCACGACGTCGCTGTTGTCGCGCACGTGGAGCCGGACGCCCTCCACGGTCAGCGTCGCCCGGAATCCGGCCAGTCCCCCACCGTGGCGGATGGCGTTCGTGACGAGCTCCGAGACCACCAGAAGCAGGTCGACGACGGCCTCCTGACGCACCCCGCCGGCGGGATTCCAGTGTTCGCGTACGAGGGACCCCACGTACCGACGTGCCGACGCGGGGCTCGTCACCTCGGCCGTCCGAGCCGCCTGAGCCGCCTGAGCCGCCGATGACGAGGTCGTCGGCGGCCGGGCGGACGGCGCGGTGAGAGAGGCGCGCTGGAGTGCGTCGTTCTGGTCCGTGATGGTGATGTCCCTGCGTTCTGCTGCTCTCATACAGTTTCCTCGCGCGTTGTTGCACCCTGCCACGAGAGGCCGGCCGCGCTCAGCGCCCGACCGCCGGGTCCGATACGGTCATCGCCGCCCGAACGCTGTCGGTGAGGACGAAGAATCCCTCCGTGCCCGTCACGTCGAACAGCCTCCGGACGATGTCTCTGAAGGGCCCGCACACCACCATGAACGTGCCACAGGCCCGATGGGCGCGCTGCGCTTCCAGGAGGACGTGCAGGATCGACGAGTCCGCGAAGACGGTCCCCGACAGGTCGACGACCGTGCGCGCGGCACCCACCCGTCGTGCGAGATCAAGTGCTTCCTCCAGTTGGGGCGCGCTCTCGTGGTCGATGTCGCCGCCGACTCGCACCACGAACGCGTCTTGGGCCCCCGCGTACGTGACGGTGCCCTCCAACTCGTCGGGCATTTGAACACTCTTTCTGGTCTGGTGGTGCAAGGACACCCTGTCGGCCGGGCATCACGGGCATCACGTGTCCCATGTGCGTTTCGGCACGAGAAGAGTTGCCGGATGCACGCCTGCGGATACGACGTCCACTCCGTGGGACCGGGCCGTGCGGCGGCCGCGCCGCGTACAGTCGACGGCTCCGGGCCCGGGGATTGTTCTCTGGGGCCGCCATCAGGCGGGCTGCCTCGGCGGCAGGCTCCGGTAGTAGCTGCCGACCTGGGCGAGGTATTCGGGATCCAGGGTCTCGCTGTCGGTCCGGAAGCGCGGCGCCGACTTGATCTCGTCCCTGGTGCATGCCATCGTCACTTTCTGCGCCTGCGAGTCGATGTCTGCGACCACACCCACGGGCACCAGGACGCTCTTTCCGAACACCCACACGCCGGTGTCGACGACGAGATGACGCATCCCGGAATCGTCGGCCTGCCGGTCCACATGGCCTATCGTCCCGTCGGTCGCCTCGACGGCGTACCCCGTGAGGTCCTGCGCCTCCGGGCTGCGGAAATGCGGCGCGTACGACCAGATTCTCTCGATCGTCATCTTCTCTTCCTCCTGCGTGGCCGGTTCGCTCCGCCGGGAAGTCACCCGTGGTGAGACCCGGTGGAGGGAGTACGCGGGAGGGGGAAACCGACTCCAGCGTGCTCCAGAGCAGCAAATACCCTGCTATCCGGATCGCATTCGGCGGAAATTCCAGCGCGTCGGCGTATTCGCCATCGCGCACGACAGTCGCGTACGACCGTTCGAAAGGTCAGCCCGCGCGGGGCCGTTGCCCACCGCTGCCCTCCGCACGGGGCGCTGTGAGGTGGTGCAGCGTGCCGGTGCTGTCCAGGAGCCGTTCCAGGGCGAGGGGGCGCTCGTCCCGATGGAGGCGGACACCCGCAAGGTCCGCCAGCCGACGGATCATCAGCAGCGTGGACCGGCCCACGGAGTCGCTGCTGTCGAGCCCGGAGGGGCGATCACGTCGGGGTGAACCGTCGCGGCGTCGGTGGCGGGTCCCCGGGCGCGAAGGCCGCGGCGCCGGCACGAAGCCCGTCGCTCGCACGGACCGCCGGTCATCGGCGGGCGCGGGCCCGTTCGGGCGCGGCACCGTCGTGGTCGTCGCGGCGGAGGGGCGGACTCGTCATGCGGTGTACCTGCCCCGGGTGCGGCCGTTCACCGCGCTCAGATGCGCATGGTGCGGTGCCGTGACCGCGACGGTCGCCATGTCGTCGTGGCCGCCATGCCCGACCCACTGTGCGGCGAGCATCTGGATGTGCTCGACCACGGCCTCGGCGGGCAGGCCCGCGCACCGGGCCAGCGCGGACTCCAGTCGCGGAGCGCCGAACAACTCGTTCCCGTGCGGTCCGCCCCGGCCCTCGGTGATGCCGTCGGTGAAGAACAGGCAGGTCTCCCCCGGGGCCAGTTCGACATGGGCGGTGGTGGAAGTGATGTCCCAGAAGGCGCCGACCAGTGTCCCCCGCGTCTCGACCGTCTCGACCAGACCGTCGGCCCGGACGATCAGCGGAGCGGGATGTCCGGCACTGGTGACCCGCAGACGGACCGATCCTCCGCTGCGGACGACGGAGGCCAGGGCCAGGGTGACGAAGCGGGTGTGGTGGGAGTTCATCAGTGCCCCGTTGAGGAGTCCCAGCAGCCGCTGGTGGTCCTCGGCCAACGGCAGGAGCGCCTGCACCGTGTTGCGGACCTTGCCCGTGAGCACCGCGGCGTCCAAACCCTTGCCGCACACGTCCCCGAGGACGACCAGGGACTCCTGTCCCTCGTCGGTGCCCGGGTGGACGTCGTAGAAGTCGCCCCCCACGCGGTCCGCCTGGCCCGAGGGGAGGTACTTCCCGGCGAACTCCACACCGTGCACGCCGTGGAGCCGGGGCGGCAGCAGTTCGCGCATCAGGGTGGTCGTGATGGCCGCCTGCTCCGCGTACAGGCGGGCCGCCGACATCGCGGCTCCCGCACGGGAGGCGAAGAGACCGGCGAAGATCTCCTCGCTCTCGGTGAAGGACGGCTGCCGGCCGGAGCGCAGCAGCACGAGCGCGCCCGCCGGGACGCCGTGGCCGGGCAGGGGCGTCACGACGGCGGAGCCGACCGGATCCGTGAACCGGTCGGGGACGGCCCACTCGGGAACGGCGGCAGGGTCGATCCGGCGCGGCGGTACGGGCGGGACCCCGCGCAGGGCGTCACTCAGGCCGGGCAGTTGCTCCACGTCGGCCTGGATCTGCCGGTGCACGACGTCGCCGTCGGGGCCGCAGTACGTCAGTGGCACCTTCCGCCCGCGCGGCGGAGCGACGATCACGGCGGCGTCGGCGAGGTGCTCGGCGGCCAGGCGGGCGGTGACCTCCATACAGCGCTCGACGTTCAGTGACGTCAGCAGCGCACTGGAGGCGCCGGCCAGGAACGCGGTGCGCTTGCGCTCGCTCGCGAGCGCGTCCTCGGCGAGTCGCCGATCGGTGTCGTCGACGAGCCACCACATCACGTCACCGTCGTCCGTGCGGGTGGGGTGAGCTTCGAAGGTCCGGTCACCGACCCGGCCGTGGACGGGAGATGAGGGAGACCCGGAGGCGGCGTCCCCGGTCTCCACGGCGGGGGAACCGGTTCGTGCGTGCGCGTCCGCGATCCATGCCGGGACCACACAGCGCAGCCACGCGCCGGGAACGGCGCTCGGGAACAGGGCGGCCGCCGCCGCGTTCACCTCGACGACATCACCGGACGCATCGGCGACCAGGACGGGGTAGGGGGCGGCGCCCCACGTCGTACCGGAATCGATACCGCGCGGGCCGGCGGGAGGCTGCTGGGAAGTGTCCACGAGCAAGGGCGCGTGACGGCGTGCCCACAACCTTCTTTCCGAGGACGAGAACACAGTTTCCTTCAGGCAACCATCTCGCGTGGGCCCGCACCACTGCAAGTTGCCCACCACAGGTGCCGTCAAGCCCCACGGACGAACCCAGTTCGCGTATCCTCCGCCCGCCCCGTGTCAGCGCCTGCGACCTCGGGCCGCCCAGCCGCTGCCGATCCCGGCCACGTGCAGAGCGAGCAGGGCCAGTCCTATGAGCATGACGTTGGTTGACGTGAACACGTCATTCGTCGAGATGTCCGCGGCATTGATCAGGAACGCGATGAACAGCAGGACCGCCGCGACGATGCCGAGCATGGTGTCTCCTCTTCCGAAGTGATGATGACCTCCGGATGCCCCCAAGTCGCCTGCCGACACAACCTCGAAGCCAGCCACCTCAGCCGCCCGGGAGGAATACGAGCATCTCGGGCGGCGAGAGGACGCGTTCGGCGAGACGCGGGCGCGCTCGGCGAACCGCGGGGCACGCTCGGCGAAGACGGCACCTTCGCCGAGCGCGCCTTGACGAATCGCTAGGAGACGACGGGCTCGGGCAGCTCTTCGCGCTCCGGCGCTCCCGGCTCGCGGCCGGCACCGGCCGCCCGCCAGAGAGACTCCTCCCGCACGACGAGCCCCTGGTCGGCCAGTCCCTTCAGATGCCGCAGGACGGTGGCCTCCTGGAAGCCGACGGCCGCGCAGAGTTCGTCCAGGCCGGACCCCTGCACGCCGGCGCTCGCCAACTGCTCCCACGTACGCACCGCATGACGGCTCAGTCCGCTCTCCCGCACCCTGCGCAGGACTGCGGGGTGGTCCTCGTCGTCCCCCTGGTTCTGTTCGGGAAGCGGGGCACGGGCGGCCGTCGGCATGCCCTGGTCCCCGGTCGCGGGTGCCTCGCGACCGGTGTTCGGTTCCTCGCGACCTGCTGCCGGTTCCTCACGACCGGCCACCCGCGCCCCGCGGTCGGTCGGCGGCGTCCCACGACCGGCCGCCACTTCCTCACGACCGGCGGTCGCCGGCGGCACGGCACGCGGCGCCCCGGCCCGTCCGACCGGACGCGGCGTCATGTTCACCGTGCGGTGCCTGCGCCCCTTGCGGTGTCGGCTCATCGGTTCCTCTTCTCCGCATCGACGATGCTCACGACAGGACAACGAGCCAGTCACCAGAAAGTCGTTCAGCCGTTCGAATGACGTCTGGGCCGGGTCTCGAGGGGTCGCCGCACGCAAGTCCGGCCCTTCCGGACGGGTCCCGACGGCGCGTCCCGAGGCCATCATTGAGCCCCCGCCATCCCGGCCCGCGCCTACCGTTCGGCCCCGTCCCTTCGCCGTACGCGCCGCACCGGCCCGCAGCTCATCGAAAGCAGACGCCCATGGCACACACCCCGGCCGCTCAGGACGGTCTCCCGGTCGGAGTCGCGTCGTGATCGCGGCCCGCATCCCGGGCCTGATCCTGCCCCTCGCCTCGTTCGTCGCGCTCGCCGCCGGCGCGATCTGGTATTGGCGCAATCGGGGCGAGTGAGCCATAGGGGAATGTGTGACCCAAGGGAACCGGGGCACCTGAGGTCCTGGAGGCCGATACCGATGGTTCCCCTGACCGTGGTTCTCTGCTCGCCCTGCTGCTTTTCGGCGCCGGCTTTGCCGTCCAGGGCCCGTGGTGGATCGCTGTCATTGTGCCGGCCGTCCGGCTGCTCGGTTCCGTGGTGCGCCCCGGGGCGACAGCGGGCCGCCGTGGCCGTCGGTATCGCTGGTAGCCACGCCGTCGACGCGGCATCCAAAGAACTCCCGCAGGAAATACGACGCGAAGGAAAGAATAAAATCATGGCATCTTCGACAACCCCGAACTACACGATTCCCGGAATCAGCACGAGCGACGGCGGCAGGATCATCGATCTGCTCCGTACACGGCTGCACGCCCTCAACGACCTTTCCCTCACCCTGAAGCACATTCACTGGAACGTCGTGGGCCCGCATTTCATCGCCGTGCACGAAATGCTCGACCCGCAGGTGGAGTCGGTACGGGGCATGGCCGATGACGCCGCCGAGCGCGTCTCCGCCCTCGGCGGGGTGCCCCAGGGCACGCCCGGAGCCCTCGTGGCCGAGCGCACCTGGGACGACTACAGCGTCGGACGGGCGGACGCCATCGCCCATCTCGGCGCCCTCGACCTGGTCTACACCGGGATCATCGAGGAGCACCGCGCGGCCGTCGCCGAGATCGGCAAGATCGATCCGGTGACCGAGGACCTCCTCATCGGACAGCTGCGGTCTCTGGAGCAGTTCCAGTGGTTCGTGCGCGCCCACCTCGAAACCTCTGGCGGAACTCTGGCGAACGCCACCGCGCAGACGGAACGTCAGGCGGCGCAGCTGGCTCAGCGGAGCGGCGAGAAGCAGCGGTAACCGCCGGCGGACACTCCTCCGGGCGAAGGCCCGGACCCGCGCAACGGGTCCGGGCCTTCGCCCATGCCCCATGCCTGGAGGCGGGCGCGCGGCGGCCCGCTCACACAGGGCGACGTAGCTGCGTACGGTGGGGCCGAACGCGCCGGTGCGGCCGCGGACGAGGTCCGACACGAAGGGGACCAGGAACGGACCGCGACCGCCGCGCCGGCCGGGGCGCACCGGATGCCGGCCGGGGCGCACCGGATGCCGGCCGGCCAGTGGGCCGGTCAGTGTCCACTCGTCACTCCGGAGGCAGTGTCACGCAAGCACTGTTGCTCCCGGCCCGCCACCGGCCACCCGCCGAAACAGGGTGCATCCGGAAGGCCTGTCCGGCGAGAAGGAACGCGTGAGCCGGCGTAGACGCACCCCGGGGCGAACAAGTTCCAAAAATATCGGGGTGTTGCCGGCATGACCCGCATGAGGCAGGGCAGACGAGCCCTGTCTTCAGTTCCTTCGGACGATTTGGGGTGGACCGCATGGCAGCCGTGACGGCAGCGATGGCAACGGACGCGGCACGGCATGCGGTGACGGCCGAGGGGGAGGCACTCCCTCTGATCAACGAGCCTCTGAAGGTCAGCCCGAAGGACGCGCGCACCCTGTCGCGTCAGTTCTTCGACCGGCTCGCCGTGCTGGAGGAAGGCACCCACGAGTACCAGTACGCGCGCAACACCCTCATAGAGATGAACCTCTCCCTCGTTCGGTACGCGGCGGCCCGCTTCCGCAGCCGCAACCAGGACGAGATGGAGGACATCGTCCAGGTCGGCACGATCGGTCTCATCAAGGCGATCGACCGCTTCGAGCTGACCCGCGAGGTCGAGTTCACGTCCTTCGCCGTCCCGTACATCGTCGGTGAGATCAAGCGCTTCTTCCGCGACACCAGCTGGGCCGTCCACGTGCCCCGGCGTCTGCAGGAGGCCCGTATCGAGCTGGCCAAGGCGACCGAGGAGCTGCGTACCCGCCTGGGCCGGACCCCGACCACGCGCGAGCTGTCCGCGCTGATGTCCCTCTCCGAGGAAGAGGTCATCGAGGCCCGCAAGGCCTCCAACGGCTACAACTCCTCGTCCCTGGACGCCGCGCTCACGGCCGACAACGGCGCGGACGGGGAGAGTGTCCTGGCGGACTTCATCGGCGAGGACGACCCCGCGCTCGAACTGGTCGAGGACTTCAACTCCCTGGCTCCACTGATCGCCGGCCTCGACGACCGTCAGCGCCGCATCATCCACATGCGTTTCGTCGAGGAGCGCACCCAGGCCCAGATCGGCGAGGAGCTCGGCATCTCGCAGATGCACGTCTCGCGTCTGATCACCCGCATCCTGAAGCGTCTGCGCAGCGGACTGCTCGATCCGTCGGTCGCCTGACACGCCCCGGACACCGACCTGGGTCCGTCATGGCGGGGGCCGCTTCCCGAACCGGAGTTCCGGTCAGGGAAGCGGCCCCCGCCATGACGCGTCTCCGGGCCCCTCGCACTCGGCGACCTCGCTGCCGCACAGAACGCGGCCCCGCCCGCAGTCGGGGGGTGACTGCGGGCGGGGCCGTGGCGCTCGAGGTCACCAGGGGGGGGTGGGCTTCCTCGAGCGGTCTGTGGTTCCGTGTGCCCCGGTCGAATCGGAGCATGCACAAAACTTTCGGTCGGAGCATGCACAGGACTTCGGGCACGCACCCCCTTGCTCGGCGATCCTGTCACCGGCCCCGCCCGGGTGGGGGCGGGACCGGCATGTGCGGGACCGGTCCGGATGCGAACGGATCCGCGTACAGGTCACCGGGTCGGTGTCCCGTGGGTCACCGGGTCGGTGTCCCGTGGGACGCCGTGCTCGGCGCCGGGGCGTAGCCGGCGGGCCGGGTGGTGAAGACTCCGCGGCCCCGGGTCCGGCTGCGCAGCCGCGTCGCGTAGCCGAACAGTTCGGCCAGCGGCACGACGGCACTGATCACCACGGCACCCGCACGCGTGACGGAGCCCGAGACCTGTCCGCGGCGTGCCGCGAGGTCGCCGAGCACCCCGCCCACGGCGTCGTCGGGCACGGTGACCGTGAGGTCGACCACCGGTTCCAGCAGCACCATCGCGCAGGCCCGCAACGCCTCCCGCAGCGCGAGCCGACCGGCCGTGCGGAACGCCATCTCCGAGGAGTCCTTCGGATGGGTCGCTCCGTCGGTCAGGACGACCCGCACCCCGGTCACCGGATTGCCGCCGAGGGGCCCCTCGGCCAGCGCGTCCCGGCAGCCGGCCTCCACCGCGCGGACGTACTCCTGCGGTACCCGGCCGCCGACCACGGCCGAGCGGAACCCGAACCGTGTGGCGCCGTCGTCCGCGAGGTCGACGAGAGCACCCCGGGAGGCCTCCAGCGGCTCCACGTCGATGACGACATGGGCGAACTGGCCCGCGCCGCCGTCCTGTTTGACGTGCCGGAAGACCAGCCCGGAGACCCCGCGGACGACGGTCTCCCGGTAGGCCACCCTCGGCCTGCCGACATGGACGTCCAACCCGTGCGCGCGCCGGATCTTCTCCACCGCCACCTCCAGATGCAGTTCTCCCATGCCCGACAGCACCGTCTGACCGGTCTCGGGGTCGGTACGGACGACCAGCGAGGGATCCTCCTCGGCCAGTCGCGCCAACGCCGACACCAGGCGGTCCGCATCGGTGTCCCCGCCGGCCTCGACCGCCACGGAGACGACCGGTTCGGCGACGGCCGGCGGTTCGAGCACCAAGGGGGCCCCGGGTGCGGTCAGTGTCGACCCCGCGCGGGCCGACTTCAGCCCGACCACCGCGACGATGTCACCGGCGACCGCGCGTTCCAGTGGGGCGTGACGGTCGGCCTGGACCCGCAGGATCCGGCCGATCCGCTCGACGCGCCGGGCGCCCGACTCCCATACCGTCTCTCCCTTCCCGATCGTTCCCGAATAGACACGCAGGTACGTCAGCCGCCCGGTGCCGGTGGCGTTCACCTTGAACACCAGGGCCGCGAACGGCGCTTGCGGGTCGGCTGCCCGTTCCTGTTCCACGCCGCCTCGGGTGCCGCGTACCGCGGGCACGTCCAGCGGCGAGGGCAGGTAGGCCACGACCGCGTCGAGCAGCGGCTCGATGCCGCGATTGCGGTAGGCCGAGCCGCACAGCACCACGACGCCGTCACCGGACCGGGTCAGGTCGCGCAACGCGGCGACCAGGGTCGGTGCGGAGACGCTCCCCTCGGCGCAGAACTCCTCCAGCGCGGCGGGATGGAGTTCCGCCACCGCTTCCTCCAGGAGTCGTCGACGGCGGTCCGCCTCGGCGCGCAGTGTCTCCGGCACCGGACCTTCCTCGGCCGTGTCGCGGCCGTCGGTCCAGACGAGCGACCGCATGCGCGTCAGGTCCACCACGCCGGTGAAGCCGGACTCCTTACCGATCGGCAACTGGACGACCAGCGGAGCCGGATGCAGCCGCTCCCGGATCGACTCGACGGCCGCGTCGAGGTCGGCACCGGCACGGTCCAGCTTGTTGACGAAGGCGATCCTCGGCACGCCGTACCGGTCGGCCTGCCGCCACACCGACTCGCTCTGCGGCTCCACTCCGGCGACGGCGTCGAACACCGCGACGGCCCCGTCGAGGACCCGCAGCGAACGCGCCACCTCGTCGGAGAAGTCGACATGGCCCGGGGTGTCGATCAGGTTGATGCGGTGGCCGTCCCAGGCGCAGCTGACGGCCGCGGCGAAGATGGTGATGCCACGGTCGCGCTCCTGTGGATCGAAGTCGGTGACGGTCGTGCCGTCGTGGACCTCACCGCGCTTGTGCGTGGTCCCGGTGACGTACAGGATCCGCTCGGTGAGGGTGGTCTTGCCGGCGTCGACGTGGGCGAGGATGCCCAGGTTGCGGACGGCGGTCGGTGGATTCTCGGGATGACGGTGCAGGTCGGTGCGCACGGCCACGGCCTTTCGGGACGATCCGGAACGGAACGGCGCGATTGCCGGACGAAACGGCCCGTGGGAGGACCCCTGGCAGGGCGGAGCGGACGGCACCCACGCATCAGGGCGTACGGAGCCGGCCGATCCGACAACGGACAGGCAGAGGTCAGGAGTTCGTCGCGGACGACCGGTGCGGGCCGCGCGGCCGGCACCGGGTCCACGTGGACACGAGGATCACCTCGTACCGCGCGGGGGGAACGACGACAGCGATGCGGTGACGCATGGCTCGGCTCCCCTCGGTTCGTGACGGCGCGCGCCGCGACGTCCCGCGGAGCAGCGGCCGGACCGGCAGAGCTGCCGGCGGCTGTGCTCGCGGCTCCGCTTCCGGCGCGCGATGTGTGGCGAGTGTAGGGAATCCGCTGGGGTCGGGGCATCGGGTTTTTCGCCCGCCGCCTCAACCCCAGCACATCACTGGGTACTTCACCGGGTACGTCGGCTGCCGCGGCTCGACAGGTCGCGGCGGCGCACGGCGCGGGGCCCGCCGGGCGCCGCCCGCACCGCGCCGATCGAGACCCTACGGTTCACGGCTCACGGCTCGCGTCAGAGCACGCCCGCGCCGGACGAGAGCGCCGTGGCCAGCAGTCCGTCGGCCGGTCCGGCCGGCCCACCGGACGTCAACAGTTCGGCGACCGCCGCCCCTGTGGCCCGGTGCCAGGTTCCGCACCGCCGGAGCATAGCGTGGTCCCCCGCCTTCACCAGGAGGACACCGGCGTGCGAACCGGCGTCCCGGGCACGGCGTACGAACGAGACGGACGCGTGTGGATCGGTGACCCGGTCCCGGTCGCCGTGGAACACGATCACCTCCCGGTCCCGCAGGTGGGCCACCGGTTCGTCCTCCGGGCACCAGGGGGCGAGCGCCACCACTCCCCTGACCTGAGGCGCGTCGGCGACCCGCAGTGCGGTGCGGCCTCCCATGGAATGGCCCACGAGGATCACGGGCACCTCCCCGACGAGCCGGGTGAGGTCGGTCAGGGCCTGCCGGGCGTCCTGGACCGGGTCGGCCCGGGAACCGTTCCATCCCCGGTGGCGGTAGCGGACCCTGCCGAGGAACACCTCGCCGTCCGGCACCGCCGCGGCGACGGCCCGGGCGACGGGCCGCATGCGCAGCGCCGCCACGTGCCAGGGCCGTGAGGGCGCGAGGCTGTCGGCCCTGCCTCCGTGCAGGACGAGCACGGCCGCGCTCGCCGGACCCCGGTGCCGGAGCGGCACCAGGGCCGGACGGTCCCCGGCCGGCCGTCGGCCCGGCGCGCCCACGGGCGTCCTCTGTGTACGGCTGTCCATCGCACCTCTTCCTGGGGCCCGGCTCCGCCGGCGGGCACGGTGTCCCGCCGCCCCCGCATCATCCGTCGCCGGGCGCCGCGCGGATTGGTCACCCCCGCCTGAACGTCCCGCTCGTCCCTGCGGCAACGGTCCTCGCGCGGGGCCGCCTGAGGAAGGGGCCGACGTGGGATCGGTTGTCCAGACCGGCTTCCGAACGCTCGAGATCGTGCCGGGCGGCGAGTCGTCGCGTCGGCCCGCCGGGCGCTCCGCGGGGGCTCTCCGCCGAGCGCCCGGCGGACGACGCTCGCACGAAGGCGTTGTCAGTGGTGGCGTGCAGGATGGCGGGTATGACAACACCAGCTGCAGTGATCGTGGACGCCGTCGCCTACGCGCAGGCGGTCGAGGACGCGGTGCGGGCGTCGGCCGCCTACTACACGGGCGGCACGTCGGTACTGGACGACGACGCCTACGACCGGCTGGTGCGCGGCATCGCGGCGTGGGAGGCCGAGCACCCCGAGGAGGTGCTGCCCGACTCACCGTCGGGCAAGGTCGCCGGCGGCGCCGTGGAAGGCGATGTCCCGCACACGGTGGCGATGCTGAGCCTGGACAACGTCTTCTCGGCCGAGGAGTTCACCGCGTGGACCGCGTCGCTGGCCCGGCGGATCGGCCACGACGCCACTCGTTTCAGCGTGGAACCGAAGCTCGACGGACTCGCGATCGCCGCCCGCTACACCCGCGGCCGTCTGGAGAGACTCGTCACCCGGGGCGACGGGACGGCCGGGGAGGACGTCTCGCACGCCATCGGCACCGTCGAGGGCCTGCCGCGGCAACTCACCGAGCCGGTCACGGTGGAGGTGCGCGGTGAAGTCCTGATGTCCACCGCCCAGTTCGAGTACGCCAACGAGGTGCGCACCCAGCACGGCGGGCAGCCGTTCGCGAACCCGCGCAACGCCGCGGCGGGCACCCTGCGTGCCAAGGACCGCGCCTACACCGTGCCGATGAGCTTCTTCGCATACGGTCTGCTGCCGCTGCCCGGCACCGACAGCGCCCTCGCGGAGCGTCTGGCGGAGCTGGCGCACAGCGACCTCATGGCGCAGACCGGCGCGTACGGGGTGAGCACCACCGCCACCACCGCCGTGCCCGGTACCACCGCCGAGACCGCCGAGCAGGTCCTCGCCCGCGTCAAGGAGATCGCGGCGCTGCGAGCCGAGTTGCCCTTCGGGATCGACGGAATCGTGATCAAGGCCGACCTGGCCGCCGACCAGCGGGCCGCCGGGTCGGGTTCGCGTGCCCCGCGCTGGGCCATCGCCTACAAGCTGCCCGCGGTCGAGAAGATCACCCGGCTGCTGGGGGTGGAGTGGAACGTGGGCCGCACCGGCATCATCGCCCCGCGCGCCGTCCTGGAGCCGGTCGAGATCGACGGTTCCACCATCACGTACGCCACACTCCACAATCCGGCGGACATCACCCGCCGGGATCTGCGCCTGGGCGACCACGTCATGGTGCACCGCGCCGGTGACGTCATCCCCCGTGTCGAAGCCCCGGTCGCCCATCTGCGCACCGGCGAGGAGGAGCCGATCGTCTTCCCCGAGGCGTGTCCGCGGTGCGGGTCCGCCATCGACACCGGCGAGCAGCGCTGGCGCTGTGCGAACGGCCGCAACTGCCACCTGGTCGCCGCCCTCTCCTACGCCGCCGGACGCGACCAGCTCGACATCGAGGGCCTCGGCGCCACCCGCGTCGTGCAGCTCGTCGAAGCCGGCCTGGTCGCCGACCTCGCCGATCTGTTCGCTCTCACCCGCGAACAGCTCCTGGGCCTGGAGCGGATGGGCGAGACCAGTACCGACAATCTCCTCGCCGCGATCGCCGCGGCCAAGGGACAGCCGTTGTCACGGGTGCTGTGCGCGCTCGGTGTCCGTGGCACCGGACGCTCCATGTCCCGCCGTATCGCACGGTACTTCGCCACCATGGACCTCATCCGCGCCGCCGACGCCGAGACGTTGCAGCAGGTCGAGGGCATCGGCACCGAGAAGGCGCCGTCCATCGTCGCCGAGCTCGCCGAACTGGCCCCGCTCATCGACAGACTCGGCGCCGCCGGGGTCAACATGACCGAACCGGGCGCCACTCCGCCGGTCCCCGCGACCGACGCCGGCGACGCCTCCGGCGCAAACGCGACCGCCGACGAGGAGGGCACGCCGGCCGGCGGTCCACTGGCCGGGATGACGGTCGTCGTCACCGGCGCGATGACCGGCGCCCTCGAAAAGCTCAGCCGCAACCAGATGAACGAGCTCATCGAACGCGCCGGTGGCCGCTCGTCCTCCAGCGTCTCCAAGAAGACCACCCTGGTCGTCGCGGGGGCCAACGCCGGGTCCAAGCGTGCCAAGGCAGAGGATCTCGGCATCCGTCTGGCCGCCCCCGAGGAGTTCGCATCGCTCGTCGCCGACTTCCTCGCCTGAGGAGGCCGCGGCCGCTCGTGTTCCGCACCTCACAGCGGTGGCGGCGACGGGCCGGGAACAACGCGCGCCGTCCGGCCGTTGGTTCGCGTGTGGCTGCGGAGGGGACAGTGTCCCCGGGCCCTGACCGAAGCCCATGGGGACGATCGTCCGGCTGAAGCCCCATGGAGCCCTCCGCCGAGAGGCGACCGCCCTCCGCCGGCCACCGCACACGGCCCCGGCTGGTCTCCCCCGTCCAGCCGGGGCTCTCTCATGCGAAGCCGCGGCCCGGCGGCCTGCCGCGGGGCTACGACGCCAGGTCCCGCGCCACCGCGCGGGCCGCGCGCGCGCCCGAGGCCAGTGCCCCCTGGACGGACCCGGTGGCGCGGTGGTCGCCGCACACGTACCGGCCCGGAGCGAACCGGGCGGTGCGGCTCAGCGGGTGCGGTGGCGGCATGGCGGGGAGCGCGTCGGGCACGGTGCGAGCGCTCAGGAGCTGCCAGACTCCCGCGTCGGTCCCGTACACCTCGGAGAGCGCCGCGCGCACCTCGTTCTCGCGGCCCTCGTGGTCCTCGCCGAGCACGGACGTGGCGATCAGCGCCCTGCCGGCGGGCGCGTAGCCGGGCACCACCTCGCTGAGAACGCAGGTGTTGAGGAACCTCCGGCGCACGTCCGTCAGGAGGGTGGGTTCGGCCAGCGGGGAGTGCGTCGCGGCGTGGTAGTACGTCGTCACCACCCGGCAGGCGGGTACGTCCAGCCCCGGCAGCAGCGTGGTCGCCGGACCCGGCCCGGTCGCGACCACCACCGCCCGCGCGGGCATTTCGCCGCCCGTGGCCAGGGCGACCCCGGTGTCCGTGAGCCGGGCCACCGGGGTGTCGAGGCTCACGGCCTCCGGCGGCAGCGCGGCGGCGAGCAGCCGCGGCACGGCCCCGATGCCCTCGGACGGCAGGCACAGGGTGCCGCGCAGCATGCTGCGCCAGACCAGGTGGAAGACCCTGCTGGAGGTCTCCAGCTCGTCCTCCAGGAACACCCCGGAGAGGAACGGACGGAAGAACGTCTCGACGAACTCCTCGGAGAACCCGGCATCCGCCAGCGCGGTACGCGTCGTGCGGTCGTCGCCGCGGGCCGGCGAACGGACCGGAGCGACCATCGCGCGGGCCGACAGGACGCCCAGGGCGAGCAGGTCCCGGCTCCCCGCGAACCGCCCGGGGCGCAGATCGCCGAGCCGGTGCGGTTTCCGGGTCGGGTCGCCGCAGCGCAGGACACCGTCGTCGGTGTGCACGAGGAATCCGGGGGTGAAGGGCCGCAGCCGCAGCTCGCGCAGGGGAAGGCGGCGGCGGACCTGTGGATAGGAGGTGTTGAACACCTGGAAACCGCGGTCGAGCACGAACCCCTCATGGCGGTCCGAGCGCATGCGTCCACCGACGCCGTCCGACGCCTCCAGGACACGGACGCCGAATCCGGCACGGACGAGGTCGTGCGCACAGGCCAGACCGGCGAGACCGGCGCCGACCACCAGCACATCGGGCACACCGCGGGTGGCGGCCATGGGACTCTCCTTCGCTGGGCGGCTGCGTCGGCGCGGGGTGCCCGGCCACACGGCCCTGGTGGCTCGGCCCCGCGCTCTCCTGAACCGGTCTACCCGTCGCGCCGCCCGTCCGGATGCGGAAGGACGTGGATCACTCCTTCGCCCGGCCGTCCGAGGCACTCCGGGACGACGCGGACGCCGGTGCCGCCCCCGAGGAGGAGGCGGCACCGGCGTTGGAGTGTCCGCGTGGGAGCGGTGTCAGTGACCGGACCCGTAGTGGCCGCCCAGCTGGTCGCGGTAGTGCGGGTCGCCGAGGTGCTTCTCCTTGTCGAACTCCGGCGCCGACTTGATCTCGTCCTTGGTCCGGGAGACATGGACGGTCTTGTCTTCGTGGCTGATCGCGGTGATCGTCCCGGCCGGCAGCAGCACTTCCTTGCCGAAGATCCAGATGCCGGTGTCGACGACGATGTACTGAGAACCGACCTCATCGGAGTGCTTGTCGACCTTGCCGATGTGGCCGTCGCTCGCGTCCACCCGGTATCCGGTCAGATCGGCGTCCGGGGTGTGACCGGCGGTCGGAGCGTAGGCCCACAGGTTCTCGTTCACGAAGAAATCCTTCCACTTGTCCGCGCGGATCCGTGTTCTCTCCGGGTCCGCGTTCCGTGCGGCTGCGTGTTCTGTGCGGGTGCGTGTTCCGTGTTCTGCGCGGGTGCGCGTTCGAAGGTCCGGGTGTCCTCTTCTCCGACTCCGACACATATTCCGCGGGAGTCAAATCCCGGCCGGGAAATCCGAATTTCAACCACCGCTCCGGACCCTCTCCGTTCGGCCCATGGAATTCCCCACCGTGATGCGCCCCGGCCCCGGACGTAGGAGCGTGGTGGAGGAGGGAGGAGTGCTATGGGCGCGGCCGTCCCACGGCTCGGAGTGAACAAGAAGCGTGGCTGGCTGCGCGGAGCACCGCCCCCGCGTTGGGCGCGGGTGCTGCCGCCGGTTCTGCTGGTGGTGGTCTGCGGCACGGAACTGGCGAGCCAGCGGCCGGTGGACATCGGTTTCCTGCTGGGCGTCATCCCGTCCCTGGCCGTGCTCTCCTACGGGCCGCTGGGGACGGCGCTCTACGGTGGCATCGTCATCGCCCTGCTGGTCGTTCCGGCGTTCCAGCTCAACCATCCGGGCAACACCGACCTGCTGACCATCGCCTTCATCGCGGCGCTCAGCGTGATCCTGTCCCTGGTACGCAGCCGCCGCGACGCCGACCTGGTCACGGTGCGCACCGTCGCCGAGGCGGCCCAGCTCGCCGTGCTGCCGCCGCTTCCCGAGTCCGTCGGACCCGTGCGATGCATGGGCCTCTACCGTGCGGCGCAACGCGAGACCCTGGTCGGCGGTGACTTCTTCGACGTGCGCGACGGGCCCTACGGCGTACGAGCCGTGATGGGAGACGTCCAGGGGCACGGTCTGTCCGCCGTCGGAACGGTCGCCTCGCTCCTCGGGGCGTTCCACGAGTCGGTGCTCGACCAGCGTGACCTGACCTCGGTGGCATCCCGCCTGGACCGCCGGCTGATCGTCGACTCGGCCCAGACCGAGCACGCCGAGTTGTTCGCCACCGCCCTGCTGCTGGAATTCTCCGCCACCGCCGACACCGTACGGCTGACCTCGTGCGGGCACCCGCATCCGTATTTGCTGCGCGGCGGAAAAGCTGTCGAACTGGTCCTGGAACCCGGGGCTCCGCTCGGTCTCGGATTCTTCAAGCTCTCTCCGCCGCATGTCCGTACGGTGCTGCTCGAACCCGGGGACCGACTGTTCCTCGGGTCCGACGGCGTGACCGAGAGCCGGGACACGACGGGGGCGTTCTATCCCCTGACCGAGCGCCTGACCGAGTTCGCGCAGGAGTCTCCGTCCGAGCTCACCACCCGCCTCTGGGAGGACCTTCTGCAGTTCTGCGGCGCGGTGCGTGACGATGTCACGATGCTCGTCCTCACTCCCCGGACGGAGCACGTCACGGGGTGAACGGGCTCGACGGACGACGGGCTCGCCCGCCCGGTCCGCGCGAGGCGGTCCGGACGGGCGAGTCGGCTCAGCGAGGACGGGACCGGGTCGGTCCGGCCGGTGTCAGGGCGTGAGCTGCCACTGCTGGATGTAGCCGACGTCGATCGCGGCGGTGTCCCGGACCCTGAGGATCCAGGTGCCGTCGACGGGCTGGGCGGACGCGTCGACCGTGAAGGTCTGGTCGACGTTGTCGGCGGAACCGCCGCTGTGGTTCAACAGCGAGTAGACGGTGCCGTTCGGGCCGACGAGGTCCACCGTCAGGTCGCCGCGATAGGTGTGGATGATCTTGACGTAGACCTGGGTGGTGGCCGAGGCGTTGCCCGTCCGGCCGGTGACGGTGATCGGCGAGTCGACCGCAGGTCCGACGTCGGGGATGTCGACGCGTGTCCCGTTGACGTAGATGTTCGCGATCCGCCAGTTGAAGTCGGTGGAGACGGACGCACCCGTGCTGTCGGTGACCGTCAGGGTGACGGCGCTGGTTCCGGTCGTGGTCGGGACGCCGGAGATCAGCCCGGTGTCGCTGATGGTCAGACCGTCCGGCAGACCGGTGGCCTCGTACGTCAGAGCGGCGCCCGTGTTGGTGGTGTAGGCGCTGGTCTGCAGGGAGACCTGCTGGCCGACGCCGCTGGTCTGGTCGTCGATCGGGGAGACGTTGACGCCGAGCGCTATCCGGTCGCCGACGTGGATCCCGGCCCAGGCGGCCGCGACGGCGAGGTAGGTGTCGCTGTAGGCGCCGAAGAGGTCGGCCGCGGCCTGCAGGGTCGCGACGCGGGCGCCGGCGTAGTCGGTGCTGGAGGTCATGTAGGTGCTGAGGGCCCGGTACCAGATCCGCTGGGCGTTCTCGATGCCGATGCCGGTCACGGGTACGCCGTCGTACGTCGGGCTGTCGTACGAGACGCCGTTGACGGTCTTGGCGCCGCTGCCCTCGGACAGCAGGTAGAAGAAGTGGTTGGCCGGTCCCGACGAGTAGTGGACGTCGACGCCGCCCAGCGAGGAGTCCCAGTAGTCGCGGGACGCCCCGTCCTTGGACGGCTTGTCCATGTATCGCAGCGGGGTGCCGTCGCCGTTGATGTCGATCTTCTCGCCGACGAGGTAGTCGGGGACGTCGGAGGCCAGGTCGGCGTGGAACTCCACCGCGGCGGCGAAGATGTCCGAGGTGGCTTCGTTGAGGCCACCGGACTCGCCCGAGTAGGTGAGGTTGGCGGTGGCGGCGGTGACGCCGTGGCTCATCTCGTGCGCGGCGACGTCGAGGGCGGTCAGCGGATGGGCGTTGCTCGCGCCGTCCCCGTACGTCATGCAGAAGCAGCTGTCGGACCAGAAGGCGTTGACGTACCCGTTGCCGTAGTGCGCCCGGCTGTAGGCGGCCACCCCGTCGTTGCGGATGCCGTTGCGGCCGAAGACGTCCTTGTAGTAGTCCCAGGTGGCGGCGGCGCCGAAGGCGACGTCCACCGCGGCCGTCTGCCGGTTGCTCTGGTTCCCGTCTCCCCAGACATCGTTGTCATCCGTGAACAGGGTGCCGGTGCCGGAGGTGCCCTGGTTCAGGTCGTAGGTGCGGTGGCCCGCACGGTCGCCGTCGACCAGCTGGTACGTGGAGCCGGAGAGCGTGGAGCCGACCGGCACCGTCCCGCTGTACTGGCCCGTGCCCGTTCCGGTCTCCACGGCCTCGTAGTCGAAGACGGCCTTGCCCGAGGTGGCGTCGGTGATGACGTGGAGCTCGCTCGGGGTGCCGTCGTCCTGGGTGCCCTCGACCACCGACTCCCAGGCCAGCGCCGGCTTGGCTCCGGCGGCCCAGACGACCAGCCGGGGCGTGCCGTCGACCTTCGGACGCGTGGCGTCGGCCTTCTTGGCGACCGTGAGTGCCTGGTGGGCCGCGGTGGCGGACGTGACCCGGGCGGTGAGCGCGGGCACCTTGATGGTGGCCTTGGTGGCCTCGGACACGGTGCTGCGGCCGTCCTTGGTGTGCACGACGAGGTCGCCGCCGAGGACCGGCAGGCCGGCGTAGGTGCGCTCGTAGCGGGTGTGCGTGGTGCCGTCGGCGTCCTTCGCGACGTCCTTGACGACCAGCTTCTCCTTGGAGCCGAGGTCGAGGATCCTCGCGGTGTCGCCGACCGCGGCGGTCGCGCTCTTCAGCAGCGAGGCGTGCTGGGCGGGAGACAGCTTCGCCGGGGCCGCACCGGCCTGGGGGGTAGCGACGATCTTCGCATGACCGCTGCCGTGCGGCGCCGCGGACGCGATGCCGGCCTGGAATCCGGCGGCGAGCAGGGTGCTCGCGGTGGTGAGCGCCAACACCGCCGTGTATCTGCGGCGGTGCGAGGAGTGGCGTGGCCGTGACAAGGGCTTCTCCTTCTGGCGACGATCGGCCTGTGGTCGAGGCCGAGAGAGCGGGCCGGCGCGGTGGAGCCGGCGGGCAACGCGCTGAGCAGGAAAGGGCGCTGCACGAGGCGACGCACGGGGGCGTGTCCGAACTCGGCGGCGCGCGAGAGGTGGGGGGAGGTGAAGGAACGGTGAACGTTCATGAGCAGACTGGCATCCAGCGTGGCGTCTTGTCATGGCGGTGACAAAGTTAAGGCTGAAACTGACTATTGCTTGCTGGACGTTCGCCGCCTCCCCGGGCCCTTTTCGGCCGCCGACGGACGGCGCGTACGCGGGGAAGCGGGTCGGGATCGGTGCCGGTGCCCGTGCCGACGCGCACCATGTGCAGGGCGCGGGCCGGCCGGTCACCGCCGCCGGACGCGGTGGAGTCGGTACCCGGGGACACTCCGCCGACGCTTACGCCGTTCACCCGTCCCGCCAAGTACTACTTTCTTCATGGACTCCCCTGCGCCCTCCTCCCGCGATCGGCTGCGGTTCGCGACCTTCAACGTGCTGCACGGCCGCCCGATGCTGGACGGCCGCCCCGCGTCCCCGGCGGCCGGGGACGAGCCCGCGGAACCGCTCTCCCGTGCCGTCATGTCTTTGGACGCCGACGTCCTCGCGCTGCAGGAGGTGGACCGGCTCCAGGAGCGGTCGGGCGGGGTCGACCAGGCCCGCGCCGCGGCCCGGGCGGCGGGCCTGGACGAGTGGCGCTACGCGACGGCGCTGCACGGTCGTGCCACCGGGGACCGGGGGTGGGACCTCGACCCGACGGAGCCGGGGCCGCGGATGTACGGCCCCCGGGACACCGGGACGGACGCCGGTGTCCCCTCGCACGGGCTCGCGCTGCTCACCCGGCTGCCGGCGCGGGAATGGCGGGTCAGACGGCTCGCCCCGGCGCCGATCGGCATGCCCCTGCTCGTGCCCGGCCGGCCCGGCCTCACCCTGGTCCGGGACCGACCGCGCGCGGCGCTCGCCGCCGTACTCGAGGGACCGCAGGGGCCGTTCACGGCCGTGGTAGTGCACCTGACGTTCGTGCCGGGGTGGAACATCCGTCAATTGCTCGCCGTCCGCGACTGGATCGCCGATCTGCCCCTGCCGCACGTCCTGCTGGGCGACTTCAACCTGGTCGGCGCCGTGCCCAGGGCCGTACTGAACGCGCCCCGGACCGCACGCTCCACGCCGCCGCGCCGCTGGCGGGACACGGCCCGCACGCCGACCTATCCCGCGCACCGCCCGGTCGTGCAGTTCGACCACGTGCTCACGGCCGGGATCGGCGCGGAGGCGGTCGGCGCCGCGGGCACGGCGGCGACGGCGGTCTCGGACCACCGCCCGCTGGTGGTCGAGCTGGCGCTGTGAGACCTCTCCGGCGCGCACGGCGGCGGTGCGGCCACCGGGCCGGCCCGGTCCCGGACCTCGAACCCCTGACCCCGGTCCCGGACCTCGAACCCCTGATCCCTGACCTCGGACCCCGGGCGCCGCGCCCCGTGGACCGATCGAGCGGCGGCAGCCCCTCGCCACGTTCCTCGGCGTGACCGCCGGGCGATCTAAGCTCGGCGTATGGCCAAGTACTTCGACGTGCATCCGGAGAACCCCCAGCCGCGGATCATCGGCCAGGTGGCCGAGATCATCCGCGGCGGCGGTCTCGTCATCTACCCGACCGACTCCTGCTTCGCGCTGGGCTGCCAGCTCGGGAACCGGGAAGGGCTCGATCGCATCCGCTCCATCCGCCGGCTCGACGACCGGCATCACTTCACCCTCATGTGTCAGGACTTCGCGCAGCTGGGCCATTTCGTGCACATCGACAACTCGGTGTTCCGCACGGTCAAGGCCTCGACCCCGGGCAGTTACACCTTCATCCTTCCGGCGACGAAGGAGGCCCCGCGCAGGCTGCTGCACCCGAAGAAGAAGACCGTCGGCGTCCGGATTCCCGACCACGCCGTCGCGCAGGCGCTCCTCGCCGAGCTCGGCGAACCACTGCTGTCGAGCACCCTGCTCCTGCCCGACCAGGACAAGCCGCTGACCCAGGGCTGGGAGATCAAGGACGAGCTCGACCACGTGGTGGACGCGGTCCTCGACTCCGGTGACTGTGGCGTCGAGCCGACCACCGTCATCGACTTCTCGCAGGGAGAGCCCGAGGTCGTACGCCGCGGGGCGGGCGATCCGTCACGGTTCGAGTAGAGGGCCCGGCCCGCCGACGGCGGCCGCGGCGCCGCCGGTCAAGCGTGTCGCGGGCGAATTCACCCGCCGGACACGGGTGTTGTGACGCGTTCACACCCCGTACGTACGGCCCGTCACCGGGATTCCCCGCCGGGCAGCGAGTCGGAGTGCGCGTTGCCCTCGGCCGCCGGACCGCTCACCTTCCAGATCCGTGTGGCCACTTGGAGGTTGAAGCGGCTGTCCACGTCGTCGAGTCGCCGGCCGCTGACCTCCCGGATGCGCTGCAACCGGTACCGCAGCGTGCTGCGGTGGACGGCGAGGGCCCGCGCCGTCTCGTCGTAGTTGCCGCCGTGGTCGAAGTACCGGGTGAGGGTGTGCACCAGATCCGTGCCGTGGGTGGCGTCGTAGTCGAGCAGGGGGCCGAGCCACTCACGGACGAAGAACGTGACGTCCCGTGCGTCGTTGCCCCTGGCCAGGATGCGGTAGAGGCCGAGTTCCTCGTAGACCGCGGTGCCGTACGGCGGTTGTGACTGCCGGCGTACGTGCAGCGCGCTGACGGCCTGTTCGTAGGAGTGGGGAAGGCCGGCCGTCGTCTCGCACAGGCTCCCGACACCCACCGCGCCGCGCCACGAGCCCACCTCGCCGGCGACGGCGCCGTACAGTCCGGGGTCGCGTGGCCCGCCCTGGACGACCAGCACCGCCATGTCCGAGCGCCGGGCGATCAGCGACCGCAGTCCCAGTCCGCGCGCGGAGCGGCCGACCGCGTCCAGGAACCGGTCGTCGGCGGCCGTGGCCTGCCACTGGGCGACCACGACGTGGTGCGGTCCGTGCAGATCGTGACCGACGGCCTCGGCCCGGGCGCAGGTGCCGCCCACGTCGGCTCCGGTGAGCAGGTCCTCCACGAGATCCCGGCTCATGCGCAGTTCGGTCTCCGCCAGGCTGCGGCGGTGGGCGAGCTCCAGGGCCAGCGCGGTGCACGCGTGGCCGAGCGCGAACACCTCGGCGTCACCGGCCGCGCCCCCGGGGTCGACGAGTTCGATCGTGCCGAGGATCTCGCCGTGGTGGCGGGCCACCCCGATGAGGCGGCCCTCGTGGCGTACCGGGTCCGGGGTCCGCATCGCACGGTGCAGGAGTTGTTCGCGCAGCGTCGGATCGGGCTTCTCGTGGGCTCCGTCCACACCGGGTCCCGCCCGGGCGAGCGGGTTGCCGAAGCGGTCCTCGATGCAGGTGGCGAGGCCGGTCAGCTCGTACACGGCCTCGGCGATGCCGTCCTCTCCCGCGTCGCCGTCGTGGGCGCGGGCGAGGACGTCGTGCACGGTGTGCTGCGCCTCCAGCTCCGCGACCAGCGTGGTCAGCCGTTCGTTGACCGCGTCCCGCTCCTCGATCGCCCGGAACAACTGCCGGGCGTACTCGCGGTCACGGCTTCGGGCGTCGGCGTTGCAGAGCGCGGCTGCGGTCGGCCGCGCGAGGGCGTACAGGAGGAAGCGCTCGTCGTCGGACGGCGGCTCGGGGGCGCTGACGACGAGGTAGCCGAGGAGTCCGCCGGAACTGCGCAGGCCCGCCGCCCACCCCCAGCCGCCTTCCCGGAAGCGGAGGATGCCGTCCTCCCCGTCCAGTGCGCTCAGCTGTCGGATCGCCGCGGGGAGCTCCTTCGGGGCCCGGCCGCCGAGGGAGAGTGCGCTCGGTGTGGCGTCGAGTTCGAAGCGTCCGTCCCTGAGCAGGTAGCAGCCCACGGGCCGGCAGCCCGTGAGGCGTGGCACCGCGTCCATGGCCAGGCGCAGGATCTCCTGCGCTCCAGGGGCGTCCAGCATCGTCACGCCCAGCACGAACACGTCGTACAGGCTCGCCAGCTGTTTCCGGCCCCAGGAGGCCGGGGCGGTGGAGGGCACCTGGCGGGGAGAGCCGCGCGGCCCAATGCGCTGGTGCCCCGCACCGGAGGCGTCGTCGGCCATGCCAGGCATGAGGCAATAGTACCGTTTGCACCTTTTCGTCGCCTGTCGCACCGGGCGGCGTCCCCTGTCCTGCCAGGTCGAGGCCGGGCCCGAATTTCACCCCGCCGGGCGCAGGCGCCGCTCCGCGCCCCGTAACAGTCTGGCAGGGACGCGAGCCACGACGCGGGTGCGCTTCGGGCGCCCGACGCGCGCGCCCGCGCTCGCACGGACCCGACCTGAACACGACCGCCGTCACCGGACAGCGGCGGATGCCGGGGCGGCAGGCGAAGGAGTTCCTCATGGGCAAGGCAGTCGGAATCGATCTGGGCACCACCAACTCGGTGATCGCCGTGTGGGAGGGCGGTGAGCCCACTGTCATACCGAACGCCGAGGGCTCGCGTACGACGCCCTCCATCGTCGCCTTCGCCGAAGGGGGCGAACGTCTGGTGGGTCAGCTCGCCAGGCGCCAGGCGATCCTCAATCCCAAGGGCACCATCTACTCGGCCAAGCGGTTCATCGGCCGGCACTACGACGAGGTGTCCGCCGAGGCCAAGGCGGTGGCGTACGACGTCGTCGAGGGCGAGGGCGGGGTCGCCCGCTTCAAGGTGCGCGACAAGCTGTACTCGCCCGAGGAGATCAGCGCGCAGGTGCTGCGCAAGCTCGCCGACGACGCGGGCAAGCAGCTGGGCGAGCGAGTGACCGAAGCGGTCATCACCGTGCCGGCGTACTTCAACGACGCGCAGCGCCAGGCGACCAAGGACGCCGGCCGCATCGCGGGCCTCGAGGTGCTGCGGATCATCAACGAGCCGACGGCTGCGGCGCTGGCGTACGGGATGGAGAAGAAGCAGCACGAGACCGTGCTCGTCTTCGACCTCGGCGGCGGCACCTTCGACGTGAGCATTCTGGACGTCGGCGACGGCGTGGTGGAGGTGCGCTCGACGGCGGGGGACAGTCACCTCGGCGGCGACGACTTCGACCGTCGGATCGTCGACCTGCTCGCCGACACCTTCCAGCAGGAGAACGGCATCGACCTGCGCAAGGATCCGCAGGCCCTGCAGCGGCTGTTCGAAGCGGCCGAGAAGGCCAAGACCGAGCTGAGTTCGGTCACCCAGACGCAGGTCAGCCTGCCGTTCATCACCGCGGACGCCTCCGGGCCCAAGCACCTGACCGAGACGATCATGAGGTCCAAGTTCGACCAGATCACCGCCGACCTGGTGGAGCGCACCCTGGAGCCGGTCAAGCAGGCGATGACCGACGCCAAGGTGAGCGAGAACGACATCGACGAGGTCATTCTCGTGGGCGGCTCGACGCGTATCCCGGCCGTGCAGAACCTGGTCCGCCGGCTGACCGGCGGCAAGGACCCGAACATGAGCGTGAACCCGGACGAGGTCGTGGCGCTGGGCGCGGCGATCCAGGCCGGCGTGCTCAAGGGCGAGGTCAAGGACGTCCTGCTGCTCGACGTCACGCCGCTGTCGCTGGGTGTGGAGACCCGTGGTGGGGTCATGACGAAGCTCATCGAGCGGAACACCACGATCCCGGTACGCCGCTCCGAGACCTTCTCCACGGCGGAGGACAGCCAGGAGGCGGTCGACGTCGTCGTGCTGCAGGGCGAACGCGAACTCGCCGCGGACAACCGGGTCCTGGGCCGCTTCCAGCTCAAGGACATCCGTCCGGCACCGCGCGGCGAGCCGCAGGTCGAGGTCACCTTCGACATCGACGCCAACGGCATCCTGAACGTGACCGCGCGGGACAAGGACACCAGCAAGGAACAGAGCATCACCATCAGCGAGGGTTCCAACCTCGACCAGGGCGAGGTCGAGCGGATGGTCCAGGAGGCCGAACAGCACCGCGGCGAGGACCAGGCACTGCGTGACGGTGTCGACGCGCGCAACGAACTGGACGCCGTCGCCTACCAGGTCGAGCGCCGCCTCACCGAGCTGGGCGAGGCCGTGCCGGAACACGAGCGGGCCCGCGCGGAGATGCTCGTCTCCGAGGCCCGCGAGGCCGTCCAGCAAGACGCGTCGCCTGACAAGGTCCGGCCGATGACCTCCGAGTTGCAGCAGGTCCTGGCGTCCCTCGCCGCCCATCAGACGGGCGCGGGCCAGGCCGCGGAGGCCGCGCCGGGCGCGCAGGACACCACGGGCGCCCCGACGGGTTCCGACGACGTCATCGACGCCGAATTCGACAAGAGCTGAGGTGCGGTCATGGCCACAGGACAGGAGCCTGTGACGCCCCCCGAACGCGAACAGCGCGTCGAGGACGACGCCGCGCCCGCGACCCCGGCCGCCCCGGCGGGGCCGGAGGCGGAGGACCAGGCCGCGGAGCTCGACGAGCTCAGGGACCGCTGGCGCCGCGCGCTCGCCGACCTGGACAACCTGCGCAAGCGCCACGCGAAGGAACTGGAACGCGTGCGCGGTGAGGAACGTGCCCGCACCGCGGCGGCCTGGCTGCCGGTCCTCGACAACCTGGAACGGGCCCTGGCACACGCCGACGCCGACCCCTCCGCCGTACTGAAGGGCATCGAGACCGTGCGCGACCAGGCGGTCGAGGTGCTGCGCGGCCTCGGATACCCGCGTCACGAGGAGACCGGAGTGCCCTTCGACCCGACCAGACACGAGGTCGTCGGGGTCGTCGACGACCCCGGCGCCGAGCCGAACACCGTGGCCCAGGTGGTGAGTCCGGGCTACGGGGCGGACGGCAACCAGTTGCGGCCCGCGTTCGTCATGGTCAGCAAGCGGCAGGAGTGACGCCTCATGGCACGCGACTACTACGACGTGCTCGGGGTGCCGCGCACCGCGAGTCCCGAGGAGATCCAGCAGGCCTTCCGCACGCTGGCGCGCAAGCACCACCCCGACGTCAACAAGGACCCGGGTGCCGAGGAACGCTTCAAGGAGCTCAACGACGCCTACAGCGTGCTCTCCGACCCCAAGACCCGGCAGCGCTACGACCGCTTCGGCGACGACTTCCGGCAGATCCCGGAGGACTACGACGAGCGGGTGGCCGCGGCGGCGGGCGCCCGTGGCGGCCGGGCCGGGTGGGCCGGCGGCGGCGGAGGCGGCGGGGTCCGCTTCCGGACCGCGGACGGCGCGGGCTTCGACGGCTCGGGCGTCGACTTCGAGGACCTGTTCGGCGGGATGTTCGGACGGGGCGGCGGAGGCGGCGGCTGGGGTCCGGTGCCCGGCGCCGACCAGGAGGCCGAGATCCAGCTCGGTGTCGAGGAGGCGTACCGGGGCGGCAGGCGCAGCATCACGCTGGGCGGCCCGAACGGACAGCGCAGTTACGACGTCACCATCCCGCGCGGTGTGGTGGACGGTCAGCGCATCCGGCTCGCCGGAGAGGGCGGCCACGGCAGCGGCGACGCCCCGCCGGGCGACCTGTATCTCCGGGTGCGCATCAAGCCCGACGGACGATTCCGTCTGGAGGGGCGGGACATCCACGTGGTCGCCCCGGTGACGCCGTGGGAGGCGGTGCTCGGCGCGACCGTGCCGGTGCCCACCCCCGGCGGCACGGCCAAGGTCACCATCCCCGCGAACTCCTCCAGCGGCCGCCGGCTCCGGCTGCGCGGCGAGGGCATGCCCAACCCGCGCGGCCAGGACGGTGACCTCTACGCGGAGATCCGCATCATGGTGCCGCCCGAACCCACCGCCCGCGAACGCGAGCTCTTCGAGGAGCTGGCCGCGGTGTCCGCCTTCGACCCGAGGAGGCCCCGATGACCACCGCCCCCCGTCCCGGCGGCGCGAGCCGCCGTACCGCCACTCCGGCCCCCCCGCCGGTCCTCAACGTCCGGGTACGGACCGCCACCCTCGGTCCGCCCCTGAGGCTCGGTCTCGACGCCGTCGCCCGCCGCACCGGCATCCACCCTGATCTCGTACGGCGGTTCGTCGCCCTCGGCCTCGTCGACGCCACCCGGGACGCGACAGGGCGGCTGTGGTTCGCACCGTCCGCTCCCGTCGCCCTCGCCCGCATCCAACGTCTACGGGCCGCGCTCCCCCTCAACTACGCCTCCCTGGGTCTGGTGGTCGATCTGCTCGACCGGATCAGTGAGCTGGAGGACGCGCTGAGGCGCAGCAATGCCGGCTCCAGGAGTGATGAATCGTGGATATGAACCGGCTCACCCAGAAGTCCCAGCAGGCGGTGCAGGAAGCACAGACGATCGCCGGCCGGCTGCACCAGACCGAGGTCGACGGTGAGCATCTGCTGCTCGCCCTCCTCGATCAGCCGGACGGCCTGATAGCGCGCCTGGCCGAGCAGACCGGTGCCGACACCCAGGCTCTGCGTTCCGCCCTCTCGGACGAACTGGCGCGCAGGCCGAAGGTCACCGGGCCCGGTGCCACACCCGGTCAGGTCTATGTCACGCAACGCCTGGCCCGGGTGCTGGACTCGGCCGAGCAGGAGGCCAAGCGGCTCAAGGACGAGTACGTGTCGGTCGAACACCTCCTGCTGGCGCTGGCGCACGAGGGTTCCCAGACGGCCGCGGGACGCCTGCTCAAGAAGTTCGGCATCACCGAGGACGCGTTCCTGGCCGCGCTGACCCGGATCCGCGGCAACCAGCGCGTCACCTCGGCGACCCCCGAGGCGTCGTACGAGGCCCTGGAGAAGTACGGGCGTGATCTGGTGGCCGAGGCCCGCGGCGGCAGGATGGACCCGGTGATCGGCCGGGACGCGGAGATCCGCCGGGTGATCCAGATCCTGAGCCGCAAGACCAAGAACAACCCGGTGCTCATCGGCGACCCGGGCGTGGGCAAGACGGCCATCGTGGAGGGTCTGGCGCAGCGCATCGTGCGGGGTGACGTGCCCGACGGCCTGCGGGACAGGACGATCTTCTCGCTCGACATGAGTTCCCTGGTGGCGGGCGCCAAGTACCGCGGCGAGTTCGAGGAACGGCTGCAGGCCGTCCTGAGCGAGGTCAAGGCGGCCGAGGGGCGCATCCTGCTCTTCGTCGACGAACTGCACACGGTCGTCGGCGCGGGCGGTGGTGCCGAGGGCGCCATGGACGCCGGGAACATGCTGAAGCCGATGCTGGCCCGCGGCGAACTGCACATGATCGGTGCGACGACCCTGGAGGAGTACCGCAAGTACGTCGAGTCCGACGCGGCGCTCGAACGCCGATTCCAGCAGGTGCTGGTGGACGAGCCGAGCGTCGAGGACACCGTGTCCATCCTGCGCGGGCTGCGCGAGCGTCTGGAGGTCTTCCACGGTGTGAAGATCCAGGACACCGCGCTGGTCGCGGCGGCCACGCTCAGCCACCGGTACATCACCGACCGGTTCCTGCCCGACAAGGCCATCGACCTGGTCGACGAGGCGTGCGCACGGCTGCGGACCGAGATCGACTCCATGCCCGCCGAACTGGACGAGATCACCCGCCGGGTGACCCGGCTGGAGATCGAGGAGGCGGCGCTCGCCAAGGAGAGCGACCCGGCCAGCGCCAAGCGTCTGGAGGAGCTGCGCCGCGAACTGTCCGACCTGCGTGCCGAGTCCGACGCGATGCACGCCCAGTGGGACGCCGAACGCCAGGCCATCCGCCGGGTGCAGGAACTGCGCCAGGAACTGGAGCAGGTACGGCAGGAGGCCGAGGAGGCCGAACGCAGCTACGACCTCGACCGCGCCGCGGAACTGCGCTACGGCAGACTCACCGAGCTGGAACGCCGGCTGGCCGCCGAGGAGGAGCGGCTCGACTCCAAGCAGGGCGACAACCGGTTGCTGCGCGAGGTGGTGACCGAGGACGAGATCGCGGAGATCGTGGCGGCCTGGACGGGCATCCCGGTCACCCGGCTGCAGGAGGGCGAGCGCGAGAAGCTGCTGCGGCTGGACGAGATCCTCACCGAGCGGGTGATCGGCCAGGACGAGGCGGTCAAGCTGGTCGCCGACGCCATCATCCGGGCCCGCTCCGGCATCCGTGACCCGCGCCGGCCCATCGGCTCGTTCCTCTTCCTCGGCCCCACCGGCGTCGGGAAGACCGAACTCGCCAAGACGCTCGCCGCGGCGCTCTTCGACTCCGAGGAGAACATCGTCCGCCTGGACATGAGCGAGTACCAGGAGCGGCACACCGTCAGCAGGCTGGTCGGAGCGCCTCCCGGATACGTCGGTTACGAGGAGGGTGGCCAGCTCACCGAGGCGGTGCGCCGCAAGCCGTACTCCGTGGTCCTGTTCGACGAGGTGGAGAAGGCCCACGCGGATGTGTTCAACACCTTCCTGCAGGTCCTCGACGACGGCCGCATCACCGACTCGCAGGGCCGCACGGTCGACTTCCGCAACACCGTGGTGATCATGACGTCCAACATCGGATCGGCGCACCTGCTGGACGGGGTGACCGCCGACGGTGAGATCAAGCCCGAGGCGCGGGCCCTGGTACTGAGCGAGCTGCAGAGCCACTTCCGGCCCGAGTTCCTCAACCGGATCGACGACATCGTGCTGTTCAAGCCGCTGGGCCTGGCCCAGATCGAGCGCATCGTGGAGCTCCAGTTCACCGACCTGCGCAGGCGCCTGGCCGAACGGCAGATCACCGTCGAGCTCACCCACGCGGCGCGCGAACTCATCGCCCGGCAGGGCTTCGACCCCGTGTACGGAGCCCGCCCGCTGCGCCGGTACATCTCGCACGAGGTCGAGACGCTCGTGGGCCGCGCGCTGATCCGCGGTGACGTGCAGGACGGTTCGACGATCCGGGTCGACGCGCAGAACGGCGAACTGGTCGTCACCTACGGCGAACCGGCGGTGCCGGACGTCCGGAAGGCCGCGTGAGCGCGATGGGCACGAGTCCGAGTGGGACCGTCACCTGTGACCGGTGCGGCCGCGGCAACCGGGTGCCCGCGGCGGCCGCGGGCACACCGCGCTGCGGGAACTGTCACGCCCCGCTGGCGTGGATCACCGAGGCCGGTGACGCGGACTTCGCGGAGGTCGCCGAGCAGGCGAAGCCGTACGTGCTCGTCGACCTGTGGGCCACCTGGTGCGGGCCCTGCCGGATGGTCAGCCCCGCGCTGGAACAGGTGGCCCACCAGCTCGCCGGCCGGGTCAAGCTGGTCAAGGTCGACATCGACCGGAGTCCGCGGCTCTCCCAGCGGTTCCAGGTGCAGGCCGTGCCGACCCTGCTGCTGCTCGACAAGGGTGAGGTGATCTCCCGCATGACGGGAGCGGCTCCCGCGCCGGAGCTGAGGCAGTGGGTCGAGGACAGCCTGGCCGTCCGCACGTGAACCGACCTGGGCGAAGGGTGGAGGAAGGAGGCTCACCATGGCCACCGTGCGGCCCGACCCGCATCTGTCGTACATCCGCTCCGTGACCCCGCGTACCCCGGACGGCTGCGACGAGTGCATGCACGTCGGCTCCACCTGGCTGCACCTCAGGATGTGCCTGACCTGCGGACACGTCGGATGCTGCGACTCCTCGACGCTCCAGCACGCGCGGGCGCACGCCGCCACGGCCGGTCACCCCATCGTGCGGTCGTTCGAGCCGGGCGAGGACTGGCGCTGGTGCTACATCGACGAAGCCATGGTCTGAGGTGCGCCGGCACCGGGCCCACGCTCCCCCGGTCAGCGCCAGTCGGGAGCGCCCGATGCCGGGGTGGCGAGGGTTTCGATCCTCGTCCGCAGTTCGCGCATGACGGAGACGATGCGCGCCTCGTGCTCGTCCGTGAGCCGGGTGACGGGAACCGAGCAGCTGACGGCGTCCACGGCCGGTGTGTCGTAGCGCAGGGCGAAGCCGAAACCGGCGATACCTGGCACCGTCTCCTCGCGTTCGACGGAGTAGCCGCGCTCACGCACCCGGGCGAGGTCCGCGACCAGTGCGGCCCTGTCCGTGTGCGTGTTCTCGGTCAGCGCCCCCAACGGACCTGCGGGGAGCGGGAGTTCCGCGTCGGGGCGTTCGGCGAGCAGCGCCTTGCCGAGGGCGCCGGCGTGGGCCGGTACCCGGCGGCCGACCCGGCTGAGGGTGCGCGGGTACTCGTGCGACTCGCGGGTGGCGAGGTAGACGACGTCCGGGCCGTCGAGCCGCGCCAGGTGGATGGTCTCGCCGAGCGTGTCCGAGGCCTCGTCGAGGCAGGGGCGCACCACCCGCACATGCGCGTCACCGTCGAGATAGCCGGTACCGGTGAGCAGGGCGCGGATCCCGATGCCGTAGAGGGAGCCGGTGGTGTCGGAACGCACCCAGCCGCAGTCGACGAGGGTCTGCAGCAGTTGGTACATGCTGCTGCGCGGCACCTTCAGTTCCGCCGCGAGTTCGTCCAGGCGGGCAGGCTCGTCCCCCCGCCCTGCGAGCAGTTCCAGCAGGGCGACCGTGCGGGACGCCGACTTCACGGCGCGGACACCTCTGCTCTCGGACATGGGCCCCATCGTAAAACCGCCACGCCGCCCCATTGACCCGCCATAGTTCACCCACCTAACCTTCATCTGCATACATAAACGTCATCTGCATATGAGGATGAGAATGATGGCACGGTTCAGCACGACGGCCGAGGATGTGGCACGGCGGCTGCGGGACGGCATGGCGGGCGGGGTGCTGTCCTTCCCCGTCACGAGCTTCCGGGACGACGGCAGCCTCGATCCGGAGTCGTACCGCGCCTATCTGACCGCCCAGCTCGCGACCGCGCCGGGCGCGGTCTTCCCCGCCTGCGGAACCGGTGAGTTCTTCTCCCTGGACGAGGACGAGTACCGCGCGGTCGTCACGGCCACGGTCGAGATCGCCGACGGGCGGCTGCCGGTGGTCGCGGGCATCGGCTACGGCTGGGCGCAGGCGCTGCGGTTCGCCCGGATCGCGGAGGAGGCGGGCGCGGACGCCGCGCTGGTGCTGCCGCACTACCTGGTCGCCGCCCCGCAGGACGGTCTGGTGGAGCAGCTGCGCCGGATCGCCGCCGGCACCTCCTTGCCGCTCATCGCCTACCAGCGGGGACAGGTCGCCTTCAGCGCCGAGAGCCTGCGCCGGATCGCGGACATCCCCACGGTCATCGGTCTCAAGGACGGCCACAGCGACCTCGACCGGCTCCAGCGCCTCACGCTCGCCGCGCCCGACGGCTTCCTGTTCTTCAACGGCGCCTCGACCGCCGAGATCCAGGCCCGTGCCTACGCCACCGTGGGTGTGCCCTCGTACTCCTCCGCGGTCCACGCCTTCGCACCGGACATCGCGAACGCCTTCTTCACCGCTCTGCGGGACAACGACGACGAGCGGACGACCGCGTTGCTGCGGGACTTCTACGTCCCTCTGGTCGAGCTGCGCGACCGGGTGCCGGGCTACGCCGTCTCGCTGGTCAAGGCCGCCGCCCGGCTGCGCGGCCTGCCCGTCGGTCCGGTCCGGGCACCGCTCACCGACCCGGGCCCGGACGACCTCGCCGTTCTCGCGAAGATCCTCGACGCCGGGCAGCTCCTGGCCGAAGCCGCGCCCCGACCCGTCTGACCGGCCCCGGCACTCCGCCTCCGCCACCTGCACCTCCCCCACCTCACCCCGTACGCAAGGACTCCGAAGACATGGGCATCAGCCGGCCGACCGTCACCGCGTTCTCCGTCTATCCGGTCGCGGGACGGGACTCCATGGAGCTGAACCTCTCCGGTGCGCACGGCCCCTACTTCACCCGCAACGTGGTCGTCCTGACGGACTCCGAGGGCCGCACGGGGCTCGGCGAGGTCCCGGGCGGGGAGAAGATCACACGGACCCTGCGCGACGCCGGGCCGCTGGTCGTCGGGGCGAAGGTGGGTGACTACCAGCGCGTCCTGCGGGAGATCGGGGCCCGGTTCGCCGACCGGGACTCCGGCGGACGCGGCGCCCAGACCTTCGATCTGCGGACCACCGTCCACGCCGTCACCGCGGTCGAGTCGGCGCTGCTCGACCTCCTCGGGCAGCACCTCGACGTACCCGTGGCGGCTCTGCTCGGCGACGGGCAGCAGCGTTCTTCCGTACGGGTCCTCGGCTATCTGTTCTACGTCGGTGACCCCGACCGCACCGACCTGGAGTACGTCCGCGAACCCGACGCCACCGAGGACTGGTACCGGATCCGCCACGAGGAGGCCCTGTCCCCCGCAGCGATCGTCCGCCAGGCCGAGGCCGCGTACGACCTCTACGGCTTCCGGGACTTCAAGCTCAAGGGCGGTGTCCTGCGGGGCGCCGAGGAGGTGGAGGCCGTACGGGCCCTGAAGAACCGCTTCCCCGAGGCGCGGATCACCCTCGATCCGAACGGAGCGTGGTCGCTGCGCGAGGCGGTCGAGCTGTGCACGCCCCTGGTGGGCACCCTCGCCTACGCCGAGGACCCCTGCGGGGCCGAGGACGGCTACTCGGGGCGGGAGATCCTGGCCGAGTTCCGGCGTGCCACCGGTCTGCCCACGGCGACCAACATGATCGCCACCGACTGGCGGCAGCTGACCCACGCCCTGGCCCTGCAGTCGGTCTCCATCCCGCTGGCCGACCCGCACTTCTGGACCATGCGGGGCTCCGTGCGGGTGGCCCAGCTGTGCCACGCGACGGGACTGACCTGGGGCTGCCACTCCAACAACTCCTTCGACATCTCGCTCGCGATGGTCACCCACTGCGGAGCCGCGGCGCCTGGCGCGTACAACGCCCTGGACACGCACTGGATCTGGCAGGAGGGACTGGAGCGGCTCACCGTCGAGCCGCCTCGCATCGTCGGCGGTGAGATCGCCGTACCGGACGCCCCCGGGCTAGGGGTCCGCATCGACATGGACCGGCTCCTCGCGGCCCACGACCTCTACCGGGAGAAGGCACTGGGGGCGCGTGACGACGCGGTCGGGATGCGCTTCCTGGTCCCCGGCTGGGAATTCGACGCGAAGCGTCCGTGTCTGGTGCGTTGACCCCCGGCGTCCGGTGCGCCGGCCACCGGCGTCAGGTGCCCCGGCCACTGGTGTGCGACGCGTCCACCGGCGGCGCCGGGTGCGTTGACCACCGGATTTTTCCCCCGCGAGGTGGTCCGTTGCCCATTCACCCTTCCGGGGATGGACTTCGGCCTGACAGACTCCGGAGAGTGCGCGACTTCGACATGCTTGTCATAGGATCCGGCCCCGGTGGGCAGAAGGCCGCCATCGCAGCGGCCAAGCTCGGCCGCCGGGTCGCCGTCGTCGACCGGCCCGACATGGTCGGCGGGGTGTCCATCCACACCGGGACCATCCCCTCCAAGACCCTGCGCGAGGCGGTCCTCTACCTCACCGGCCTCACCCAGCGCGACATGTACGGCCAGAGCTACCGGCTCAAGGAGGACATCACCGTCGCCGACCTGACCGCGCGCACCCAGCACGTGGTCAGCCGCGAGGTCGACGTCATCCGCAATCAGCTCTCCCGCAACCACGTCTCCCTCTTCGCCGGCACCGGCCGCTTCGTGGACGACCACACCGTCGCCGTGACCGAGGCGAACGGCAACGACCAGCTGTTGACCGCCGAGCACATCGTGATCGCCACCGGCACCCGCCCGGCCCGGCCCGCCTCCGTCGAGTTCGACGGGCGCACGATCATGGACTCGGACAACGTCCTCAACCTGGAGCGGGTACCGCGCTCCATGGTCATCGTCGGGGCCGGTGTGATCGGCATGGAGTACGCCTCCATGTTCGCCGCCCTCGGCAGCAAGATCACGGTGGTCGAGAAGCGGTCCTCGATGCTCGACTTCTGCGATGTCGAGGTCATCGAGTCCCTGAAGTACCACCTGCGGGACCTGGCCGTCACGTTCCGCTTCGGGGAGACGGTCGCCGCGGTCGAGCGTCATCCACGCGGCACGCTCACCGTCCTGGAGAGCGGCAAGAAGATCCCCGCGGACACCGTGATGTACTCCGCCGGCCGGCAGGGCCTCACCGACGAACTCGACCTGGACAAGGCGGGTCTGTCCGCCGACCCGCGCGGCCGGATCAAGGTCGACGAGAACTACCGCACCGAGGTGCCGCACATCTACGCCGTCGGCGACGTCATCGGCTTCCCGGCCCTGGCCGCGACCTCGATGGAGCAGGGACGCACGGCGGCGTACCACGCCTTCGGCGAACCGGTGCACCCGATGCACGACCTCCAGCCGATCGGTATCTACACCATCCCGGAGATCAGTTTCATCGGGCGCACGGAGGACCAGCTCACCGAGGACTGCGTGCCCTTCGAGGTCGGTGTCTCCCGCTACCGCGAACTGGCCCGGGGCCAGATCATCGGCGACTCGCACGGCATGCTCAAGCTGCTGGTCTCCCCGGACGACCGCAAACTGCTCGGCGTGCACTGCTTCGGCACCGGCGCCACCGAGCTGATCCACATCGGCCAGTCGGTGATGGGATGCGGCGGCACCGTCGACTACCTGGTCGACGCGGTGTTCAACTACCCGACGCTCGCGGAGTCCTACAAGGTCGCCGCCCTGGACGCCACCAACAAGATCCGTCAGATCGACCGGCTCAAGGACTGACCGGCCGCGGCCGGGCGGCGGGGCGGGGCGGAAACGTCGCGCCCCGCCGTCGCCTCGCCGTGCACTTCTCGCCTCCCCGCCTCCCGTCAGGTGTCCTGGACCTGGTCGAGGGGCGGGGTGCCATGGGTGTGGAAGGACTCGATGGTCTTCAGGCCCCACGCCTGTCCCCTGGCCCGCTCGGCCTCGGTCCAGGTGATCAGCGGCCAGTCGGGGGCCAGGACGAGACGGGTGAGCGGGTTGCACAGTTCGACCCGGTTGCCGCCCGGCTCGTAGACGTACAGGAAGAACGTCTGCTGGATGGCGTGCTTGTGCGGGCCGGTCTCGATGAACACGCCGGTGTCGAGGGCGAGGTCGGCGGCGCGCAGGATGTCCTCACGGGTGTCGGTCGCGAACGCGATGTGGTGCAGCCGCCCGCGCGCACGGGTCCGGTCCTCGGTATAGACGACGTCGTACGACTTGTTCGTGAACGTCAGCCACTTCGCGGCGATCCTGCCGACGTCGAGCCGGATCTGCTCGGTCGGCCGGGCGCCGAGCAGACGCTGGTGGAAGTCGGCGTTGGCGGCGACGTCGGCGGCGAGGTAGTTGACGTGGTCCAGACGCCGTACGCCCACGCCGTGACCCGGCTTGGCCTGGGGCTGGTTCTTCAGGCCCGGCCTGAGCTCGTCCGGGGCCCGGTACCACTCCGACTCCCAGTACAGGGCGATCTCGTGGCCGTCGGGGTCGGTGGTCACGTACAGCGGGCCGAGGCCCGGCTCGTCCTCGGCCCAGCGGCCCTCGTGGCCCGCGGCCTCCAACTCCTCGACCCTGCGCCGCAGGGCCTCCTCGCTGGAGGCGCGCAGCGCGGTGCGGCGCAGCCCCGAGGTCTCGTGCGCGGTGAGGACCAGGCTGTGGTGCTCGTAGTCCTCCCAGGTCCGCAGATAGACCGAGTCACCGCGCCTGCCGTTGACCGTCAGGCCGAGGTAGTCGGTGAAGAACCGGAGACTTCCGTCCAGGTCCGGGGTGAGCAGTTCGACGTGCCCGAGGTGGGCGATGTCGCCGAGGGGCGGGGCCATCCAGGTCTCCTCACGGGTGAGGTGCGGCTGCGGCCGGCCGGGGGAAGACCGTGCCGTCGAAGATCTTTCGTGCCGTGCGGACGACCGCGGTGCGCCTGGCCACGGGGGCGGCGCCGGCGCGGTGGTCGACGGCGGATTCGATGTCGAGGAATCCCGCGGGGTGCTCGATCCGCAGCAGGTCCCCGTGCGCGGGCAGCCGGGCGATGCCCTCGCCCACACCGCCCCCGACGCGCAGCCCCGCGGCGACTCCGGCGGCGCCGAGCACACCGATGGTGGGGTGACAGCGCACCGGGATGAAGGTACGGGTCATGACCGCGCCCCCGTGCAACGGCGGGGCGAGCAGGCTGAGTTTGGGAACGGTGGCGGCTTCCACGTCACCGAGGCCCATCATCCTCCCGGCCTCCAGCCGGATGGCGCGCAGCCGGTCGGTGAGCGCGCGGTCCTCCTCCAGGTCCCCGGGTTCCTCGTAGCCGGTGACGTGCAGCGCGGACGCGGCGATCAGTACGGTCGGCATCCCGTTGTCGACGCAGGTGACCGGGGTGTCGGCCGCGGTGTCGCGGGCGTGTCCGGTGGGGAGCAGCGCGCGGGTGCCCGGCGGGAACTCGACCACCACCGGGGCGGCGGTCCCCGGCACGCCGGAGATCTCGGCCGTGCCGGTGTAGTCGACGCGGCCGCCGGGCGTGTCGAAGGTGGCGACGGCGAGGTCCCCGGAGTTGACCATGCGGATCCGTACGGAGGTCCGCTCCTCCCCCGCCACGACCAGTCCGCGTTCGACGGCGAACGGGCCGACCCCGGCCAGCAGGTTGCCGCAGTTCTGCCGGTCGGAAACCTCGGGCCGGTCGACGCCGACCTGGAGGAACAGGTAGTCGACGTCCGCCTCGGGGCCGGCCGCCGCGGAGATCACCGCCACCTTGCTGGTCAGCGGGTGCGCTCCACCGAGGCCGTCGATCTGTCGGGGGTCGGGGCTGCCCATGACCCGCAGCAGCAGGTCGTCGCGTGCGCCGGGAACGGGCGGGAGGTCGTCCGCCAGGAAGTAGGCACCCTTCGAGGTACCCCCGCGCACGAGCATGCAGCGCACTTCCTCGCCCGCGCTCATGACACGGTTCCGTCGCGGACGTCGGGGGTGCACTCCTCGTAGGACCGGTACCGTACGCCCAGTTGTACGAGGGTCTCGCGCAGGCCGTAGCGGTCCAGGCCCAACTGGCCCTCGGCGAAGGCGGTTCGGGTGGCGTCCTCCTTGGCGGCACGTGCCTCGGCCGCCCTGACGGCCGTGCCGGCCTGCTCGCGGGGCACGCACACCACGCCGTCGTCGTCGGCGACGATCACATCCCCGGGCCGGACGATCTGGCCGCCCAGCACGACGGGGACGTTCACCGAGCCGGCCGTGGCCTTGACCGTGCCCCGGGCGCACACCGCCGTCGACCACACCGGGAAGCCCATGGCGCGCAGGTCGGCCGTGTCGCGTACCCCGGCGTCGATGACCAGACCGCGCACGCCGCGGTGGCGGAGCGCGGTGGCGAACAGGTCGCCGACCATGCCGTCGGTGGAGGGCGAGGTGGTGGCGACGACAAGGATGTCGCCCTGCGCGCACTGCTCGACCGCCGCGTGGATCATGAGGTTGTCGCCGGGCGGACACAGGGCGGTGACCGCGGTGCCCGCGATGCGTACGTCCTGCTGGATGGGCCTGAACCCGGGGCCGAGGCTTCCGCGGCGGCCCATGCCCTCGTGCACCGTGGCCACTCCGTAGCCGGTGAGTGCCTCGACGTCCTCGGCGTGCGCGCGCGGCGGACCGGTGATGATGAGACCGCTCACGCCAGTTCCTCCGTGACCTGCGGGTAGGGGCGCATGTAGGCCTCGCCGTAGGTGGTGCGGGGCAGGCCGAGGTGGGGACCCGCGTTGCGCCTGAGCTGCACACCGCGTCGTTTTCCCAGGTCGGTGTAGTACTCCCACAGGTGCTGTTGGGTGGCCAGGCACTCCATGGCCGTGCGCTTGGCCTCCCACACCGGGGTGATGTCGAGGAGGACCTGCGGCTTGAAGCCGCACATCTCCGGCTGGTGCGGCTCGAAGAAGAACACCGGAGGTGCGCCGATGACCTCGCCGTCGGACGGATATCCGATGGCCTGGGCCAGGACGCGCGCGTCCATCGCCATCCGAGCGGCGGCCGGGTGGTCGCCGTTGTAGGGGTCGTCCAGAGGGTGGGTCAACACCACGTCGGGCCGGGTGCCCCGATAGATCCGTACGAGACGGTCGGTCAGGTCCTGGGTCACCGGCAGGGGGTAGTCGCCGGCGTCGAGGAAGCGCACCTCGGCACCCAGCGCCGCGGCCGCCGCCTCGGCCTCGGTACGGCGTATCTCCTTGATCTCCGCCAGTTTCCTGCCCTCGCGCCAGGCTTTGGCGGACTCACCGCGTTCCCCGTAGGTGAGGCACGCGATGGTCACCTTCTCTCCGCGGGAGGCCGCCAGGGCGACGGCTCCCCCGGCCCGCCAGACGAAGTCCCCGGCGTGCGCGGTGATGACGAGCGTCGATCGTGGGGTGGTGGGCGCCTTGCCGTGCGTCATGGCACACATCTCCTTGGTGGACGGGCCGGTCGGCCCACCTCCGAGACGTCATTGGCGCAGTGCGTCGATGACTCCCGCGAGGTGGCCGCGGACGGCCGCCTCGGCCGCCTGCGGGTCGCGGGCCCTGATCGCCTCGATCATGGCCAGGTGTTCGCTCAGGGACTGCTGGGGACGTCCGGGCCTCAGTGCGAGCTGGAACCGATGGCGCACCAGTTGTCCGTTGAGCCGCTCGAGCAGCTCCACGGCGACCGGCTGGCCGGAGAACTCCCTGATCCGGCCGTGCAGTTCGTGGTTGAGCCCGGAGTAGACCAACGGCTCGCCGTCGGCGACCGCCTTCGACATCGCCGTTCCGAGGTCGGCCAGTTCGGTGAGCTGGGCCTCGGTGGCCGCGACGGCCGCCTTGGCCGCGCACAGGCCTTCGAGGGCCATGCGGCATTCGGTGATGGCCACCGCTTCCTCGACCGTCACCACCCGCACCCGCGAGCCGCGGTTGCGGATCCGCTCGACCAGACCCTCCGCCTCCAGTTCGATCAGCGCCGCCCGGACGCTGGCCCGGGTGACGCCGAACCGCTCGGCGAGTTCGTTCTCCACGAGCCGTTGGGCCGGCGCCATCTCGCCCAGCAGGATCGCCTGCCGCAGCTGTGCCAGTGCGTGCTTCCTGGCCTGCTCGCCGGTGCCCGGACGGGCTTCCTTCGGCATCGTGCCCTCCCTGAGTGAGTGCCTGTCGAACGTAAATCCAGGCCGAGAAGATTGTCAACAATTTTGTCCGGTATGTTGCCGACACGCGCCGCCACGGGCGGGGCGCGCCTGCCGCCTCCGACTGCCGGCCGGGGTACGAGAGCGACGGTTCCACCCTGCCGTGCGGACGGCCCAGCGGCGCGCAAGGGTTTCGGAAAACACGTGAGCCCCGCTCTCCGAATCGGAGGACGGGGCTGTGTGGAGCGCCGGGCAGGCCTTGCACCTGCATCTCCCCGCAGGAAGCGGGATGTCTTTCCTTGGACCACCAACGCCGGGCCCGCTACCGGAGATCCGGTGGCGTGCTCAAGATCGACTATAGCGGAGAAGCGCCACGGGGCACAACGCGGCGGTGACGGCCCGTTTCCTCGCGGGCCGGTCGCCGGTTCCACGCCGATCGTGTGCCGCTCAGTCCGCGTGCCGCGTGACGGTGAAGGTCGACGCCTTCGCGGAGAACGTCGTGCCGTGGTCCTCGGCGGTGACGAGGACCGCCACGTACCACGTCCCGGTCGGGATGCCGGCGGCGTCCTTCCGCCCGTCGGCCGGCGCCCGGTAGGTGCACACCGACGTGGTCGCCGAGGACGCCCGGCACGTGGCGCTCTCCACGGACGCCATCTCCGACGCCTTGGGCGCCAGGCGCGAACTCCTGGGCCAGGCAAGGACCTTCACGCTCCTGATGCCCGAGTCGTCGGACACGGACGTGGTGAACGTGAGGGCGTCGGTGCCGCCGTCCCCCAGGACCACCGGTGCGGAGGAGGACTTCCCGATCACCGGATCTCCCGTCGGACCTGCCGCGTCGGCGGTTCCGACGAGGGCGACGGTGGCAGCGGCGCCGCCACCCAGGACGACGGCACCGGCGAGCGCGGACACGAAGAGGCGCTTGGACATGTGATTCCCCCATGACGAGAAGATCGGCAGACCGACCACCGCACACGCGGGGCCGGTTGGGCACGATGCGGACCAGGCCGTGCGGCCTGAAACGACGCTGACGGTCCATCAGCGTGCGGTGTTCGGCGTGCGTCGTGCCGTGTGAGGTCCATGGTGCGTGCCACCGGGGTCGCCGGGCATGAGTACGGCTACTCAACCCGTCTCGGTACGTTCTGCCAGAGGGGCGAAGACGGCCTGGTCCGTGCGGGTCTCGAAGCATTCATTGCCGCCGCCCGCCGCGGGGCTGAAGCAGGCTTGCACGGACGTCCCGGGGCTGACCACGCTCATGGTGGTGTGGACGTAGGTGTCGGCCTCGTTGTCGCTGGTGACCCGGGCGCCGCGGAGGGAGCCGTCCCGACCGCCCACCCGCATCTCGACACGGTCGTCCACGACCGCGCCCCACATCCGAACCCAGGTCGCGCCGCATTCCTGGCTGAAGCGAATCTGGATCCAGGCGCCCGACCCGGTCTCGTGCTCGGCGAGGGTCAACGGCTCGGCGGCGCATTTCGTCGCGATCGGGTCCTTGTTCTGACAGGCGGTGTACCGACAGAGCGCCCCGGTGGCCGGAGGGGGCGTGGGGGACGGTGACGCCTGCTCGCGCGAGGACGGGGGAAGGTAAATGAGCACGAGCATCCCCAACACCACGGCGCAGACCGACGCGAGGGTGGTGAGGACGGTTACGCGCCGGTGCCCGGTCGGGCCGGTGCGGGTGTGGCCCGCGTCGCTCGGTGCTGTCTCGCCCTGGCCGGTGTCGGGCGGGACTGTCTCGCCTCGGCCGGTGTCGGGCGGGACTGTCTCACCTTGGGCGGTGTCGGCCGGCGCGGTGACGAGGGCCGAAGTCGGTGTGTCCGTTCGGGTGCCCGTGCGCTGTCGACCCGGCGTCCCCCGCGTCGCCCCACCGTCCTCCGTCCGCTCCGTCGATTCCGTCCGTTCCGTCGGTTCCGTCCGTTCCGTCCGGGCGATGTCCAAGAGCGCCAACGGGTGATCGGCGGGTTCGCCGGCGAGACGGCACAACTCCTTGACCGCGCTGCGGGGTGGCAAGCTCTTGCCGTTGAGGTAGCGCTCCCAGGACGACTTGCTGAAGGTGGTCGCGTTCGCGAGCTGCGCCAGGCTCAGACCGGTGCGCTGCTTCAACTGCCGTAGTGCCACGGCCAGTCGGGCGCCCGACGGTGAGGGTGCGCTCGGCGTCATCCGCGCAAGGCCTTCCAGGAGCGGGGCCCCAGCATGCCGTCGACATCCAGACCCGCACGTTGCTGGAATGCCTTGACCGCTCGCAGCGTCAGTGGGCCGAACATGCCGTCGATCCCGCCGGGCGAGATGCCTGCCCGGCGCAGCAGACACTGCGCCTCCGCGACATCGGCACCTGTGGCGCCGTAGGAGATCTCGGTGTTCCGGGCGTTGTTGATGCCTGCCGACCAGCGGCCGTCGACGCGGGTGATGCGGCATGTGTAGGAGGGCGGCGGCGAAGCCGCGGTGGTGTCGGACGGGGCGGCGACCGCCGCCGGGGTGCCGTCCTCGTCGAGGCGCAGCATGAGCAGCAGCGCCGCCAGGAGGGCCACGGTCAGGGCGACGACGCCTGTCGTGAGGGCGACGTGCGGGAAGCGGCCGGGGGGCGGTCCGTTGACGGGTGGCGCCGTGAGCACGACCGGTGCGGCCGGTGCCCCGGGATCCGGCCCCTTCGGCCCCGTCGACTGCTCCTGTTCCCGTCTCTCCTCCCCCTCTCCCTCCCCCTCCGCGTCCCGCTCCTGCTGCCCTTGCTCCTTCTGTCCGGGGGGCCGTGGCGGTGCGACGGGCCTGGCGCGGCGACTGTCCCGGATGTCGGCGGCGATCTCGTGCAACGCGAGCAGGGGGACGGGGTCGGCGCCGGTGATCCGGGCCAGTGCCTCCACCGCCGCCCGGGGCGGCAGCGTCGTACCTCCCAGGTACCGCTCCCACGACTTGGCGCTGTAGTCGGTCTTGGCGGCGAGCTGCCGCATGGTCAGCTCGCCGTGGTCCTTCAGCCGGCGTAACCGTTCCGCCAACTGCCTTGCGCAAGGGTCGAGTTCATCGGGCAGCGCCTTGGAGCGCGGCATGTTTCCCCCAATGCGGTCATCAGCGTGAACAGCGGCCCCCTCCGCTGCTGCGCATTCTGCATGAGCCCGCCACATCTGTCACAGGTGTCCCACACAGCCGTCCCACCGGATACTGTCGTCGCAGGTCAGAAGGGTTGTCGTCCCGCAACACCGCCACCTGCGCCACAGCCGTAGCCGCCGCGCCCGGGCGCCCTTCACCTTTGGTCTCGCCACCTCCCCGCCAGGCGGGACAGGTGCCGACCCACGACCGAAAGAGGAACGCATGCGACCGAACGCTCTGGGCAGGACCATCGCCGGCCTCATCGCCGTTGCCGGCCTCGCGGCCGGCAGTGTGGCGACCGCGGGCACCAGCTACGCGGCGACCGCGACCACCACGCGGACGGCGGCGGTCGCACACCCCGCCACCGCGGCGGCGACGCAGAACTTCGGTCTGACCACGGCCGAGGCCAAGAACGTCCAGGAGTTCCTCGCGGACTACTGGGGATACACGGACTCCATCGACGGTCAGCTGGGCACCAACAGCTGGAAGGCCTTCCAGCGCTGCCTCGCGACGTACTGGGGCTACACGGGCGCCATCGACGGGGACCCCGGCACCAACACCATCAAGGCGCTGCAGCGTCTGCTGGCGGACGACTACGGCTACACGGGCGCGATCGACGGCATCGCCGGTTCGGGCACCCGCGCGGCGTTCAAGCGCTTCGCCGCCTGACGGGTCCGACCCTCCCGACCGGTCCGACCGGTCTGACCGTCGGAGGCCGTGGAGTGGCCGGTCAGACCGGTCGGACCGTTGCATGACCGACCCGGCCCGTCCTTGCCCGGCGAGGACGGGCCGCGGACGCGTGCGCTCGCTCCCGTCACGTTCTCGTCCCCGCGGTCCTCCCCGACCGCTCGAACACGCGGGCCGGGTCGGAAGACCCCGGACGTGCACGACCGCCCCTCACCGACGATGCGTCAGACGACGCTCCAGCAACCGAAGGAGAACCTCGCCGCCATGGGAAGACTCGCATTCCTCGTTCGCGCCGAAGACGAGGGCTCACGGCATCGGGACACGCACCGCACCGGCACGGGGTGGCGGATCCGAATCGGGACGTTCGCCGCCACCGCGGCGATGGTCTCGGCCGGCATCGTACTCGGTGCCGGTCCGGCGGCAGCGGCGGCGCCGCCCGCGATCAAGCTGACCTCCTCGTCCTGCCCCAACGAGATCGTGCAGGGCCAGGCGAGCGGCTGCGTCACGGAGTTGCAGAACCTGCTGAACGCGCACGGCGCCGGTCTGGTGGTGGACGGTCAGTTCGGGCCGAGCACGCTCTACGCGGTCCGTGAGTACCAGGCCGCCACCGCGATCGCCGTGGACGGGCGGGTGGGCCCCGCGACCAAGAGCAAGCTGTACGCGACCGGCGGTTCGGCGCCCGCCCCCGTCAACCTCCAGTCCTCCTCGTGCCCCGCGAACATCGTCCAGGGCGACAAGGGCGGATGCGTCACGGAGCTCCAGCGGCTGCTGCGCCACCACGGCTACGCGGTCGACGTGGACGGCGACTTCGGCGCCGGAACCGCGAGTGCCGTCCGCAGCTTCCAGACCTCCTACGGCCTCGCGGCCGACGGCCAGGTCGGCACCAACACCAAGCGGGCGCTGTACGACACCGACGAGTCACCGTCGACGAGCCTGGACCTGAGGTCGTCGTCCTGCCCGGACAACATCGTGGAGGGGCAGAGCGGCGGTTGTGTCGCCACGCTGCAGGCCCTGCTGAACGGCAAGGGCCAGAGCCTCGACGTCGACAGCAGCTTCGGCCCCCAGACCCTGGCGGCCGTGAAGGCGTTCCAGTCCGCGAGCGGCCTCACCGCCGACGGCGAGGTCGGCCCGAACACCAAGGCCGCCCTGTACTCGAACATCGGGGGCGGGGGTGGCAACGGCGCGCCCGCGCCGATCAACCTGAACTCCGCCTCGTGCCCGAGCGAGATCGTCAAGGGGCAGCGCAGCGGCTGCGTCACGGAACTGCAGAGCCTGCTCAACCACCACGGTGCCGACGTCGCCGTCGACGGCGACTTCGGTCCGCTCACCGACAGCGCTGTCAGGGACTTCCAGGCCGAGAAGGGTCTCTCGGTCGACGGCCATGTGGGACCGAACACCAAGGCCGCGCTGTACGGCGCGGTCACCCCGCCGTCGTCGCCCCCGCCCGGCGGTGGCTACGGCAAGATCCTCGACGTGGCCGAGGCCGAGGTCGGTACCGTCGAGGGCAGCGCCCGCGCGAACAGCTACGGCTCGGCTGTGGGCCTCTCGCTGTCCACGAGCAACTACGCCTGGTGCGCGACCTTCGTGAGCTGGGTGGCCAAGCAGACCGGGGCGAGCTCCTACCGCAACTCCTATGTCTCGGGCTGGGTCAAGCAGGCGCGGGCGGGCAACTACCACCTGTCGGTGACGACCAGCCCGCAGCCGGGTGACATCGTGGCCTTCGACTGGGACGGCGGAAGTGACTTCACCGGTGGCAACGAGCACATAGGCATCGTGCGGACGGTGTCCGGGTCGTCCTTCACCACTGTCGAGGGCAATACGGGCAACCCCAACGGCGGCAGCGACGGGGTCTACGTCAAGTCCCGTGCCACGAACAGCGGTTACGACGTGGTGTTCATCCGGGTCCGCTGAGCGGCTCTGCCGGCTGTTCTCGGCTGCTCGCGCTCGGACACGGCGGACTCCCCGGAACTCCGGCCATGACGCGAAGGCGCCGCCCGCCCTCCGACCCAGCCCTTGCTTCACCTATCGAGATTCGATAGATTCCCATCGCATCTCGATGGAAGGTTGGGTCATGGGAAAGCTGACAGTGCGCGCGCTGCGCGTCGTGCTCGTGGTGGTGCTCACCGGCACCGTGTTCGTACAGGCATTGATGGTGTGGGCGTTGGTCAGCGGGAATGACCCGGAGGACGGGGCGCTCCCGCTGACCCCGCTGCGCGTGATCACGATCCTGGGCATCGGGGCGGCCCAGGTGGCCCTGGTCTGCGTATGGCGACTGGTGACGATGGTGCGACGCGGAACCGTGTTCTCCCACGCCGCCTTCCGCTACGTGGACGTCATCATCGGCGCGATCGTCGCGGCTGCCCTCGTGTGGTTCGCGGTCGCGGCCCTGAACGCGCCCGGCCAGCGGGACGACCCGGGCGTCACCCTCATCATGGGCGGGATCGGCGTGGCCATCCTGGGGGTCGCGCTCATCGTGCTCGTGCTGCGGATGCTGCTCGCCCAGGCCGTCGCCCGCGACGTGGAAGCGGCGGAGATGCAGGCCGAGTTGGACGAGGTGATCTGATGCCGATCGCCGTCGACATCGACGTGATGCTGGCCAGGCGGAAGATGTCCGTGGGCGAACTCGCAGACCGCATAGGGATCACGCCCGCCAACCTGGCGGTACTCAAGAACGGCCGCGCCAAGGCGGTGCGCTTTGCGACGCTCGCCGCGCTCTGCGAGGTGCTCGAGTGCCAGCCAGGCGACCTGCTTCGCTGGGAGGCCGGGGAAGCCGCGGGCGAATGAACCGTGCCTGCGGTGTCAACGCCGGTCCCCCTCGCCTGTGATCAACTCCGCGAGCAGCCCGGTGCCGTACCCGGGGAGATCCCGGGCCTGCCGGAGCGTCCGGCCGAGGTGAGGTGCCCCGACCCTCGCGATCCGTACGGCGTACGGCACGCTCTGGTCGTCACGCATGCGTCCCGTAACCACGGCCCGTGAATGCAAAACGTTTTGATCCTCGTCGAAATCATGGACGCTGCCAGATACCTCGGCAAATGATTTCTCTTCAGGTGGACCCGAAGGCCGCCGGAGTGCGGAACGACACGCTACGGGTCGGCATGAACCCGCGCACCCATGGGACGGGTCGTCGCAAAACGTGGGGAGAACCTTATGACCGAGTGGATATTGGCATTCGACGCCGACTGCCGATTCTGCGAAGAGGTGGTGGATCGGGTTCGCGTGTCCGTCGACGGCACCTTGACCACCGCTGGCCTCACGGAACCCCGTATTCGCGGCCTGCGCACACGCGCCCTGGGGGACGGGGCTGCGTGGGCCCCGACCCTCCTGGCGGTCGACGGGGACCGCGTGCGGGCCTGGACCGGAACCGCGCTGTCCCTCCGCCTGGCGCGGCTGTTGGGGCCGGCGGACTCGCTGCGGGTGGTGCGTGCGCTCCGCGACCTCGACGCACTGCGGCCCCCGAGCCGTCGAGGAATCCTCAAGGCCGTGCCGGGGCTGGCCCTCGGAACGTTTCTGGTCACCGGCGGTCTCGCGGCGTCACCCGCACAGGCCGTGACCCGCGCCAGGGGCAGTAAGGCGTCGCGATGGGTGAAGGCCAACCTCGACCGACTGCCCTCCGCCTACTCCGAGTTCGCCTCCCACCCCGCGGACTACCGGCGCGCCATTTACGGCGCGCTGTCCGCTTCGGCCCGGAGTGATCTGTGGGTGGCGCACTTCGCGCACTACCGGAAGACACACCCCGGTCTGTCGGCCGAGCAGTCCGCCGTCCTGGACGACGCGACGCGGCTGGCACCACAGATCATCGCGGGGCGCAAGCAGGGAACAGCCGTCGAAGGGCTGGAGACAGCGACTGTGGCGGCGTTCGGCGAGAGCGAGGCGCGGACGATCCTCATGACGCTGGGACCCGCCGACACGCAAGGCGCGGCGCCCCGGAGCGATCAGAGCGCCCAGGTCATGGACTGCAATTCCCAGTGCGCGGGGACCGGAAGCTGCGACATGGTGTGCTACGCCTCACCGTGGTGGTGCAACTGGACCGATTACGGCTGCGGTCCACTGTGGCTGGGACCGTGCAGCGGGGTCTGCGCCCCCTGAAGCCACCCCCCGCGGAGTGCGCGTCTTCCTGTGAGCGGCTGGGGTGCTCGAGGTGGGTGGCGAAGGCGGTCCAGGCGGCGGTTGATCCGAGGAGGCGGCGATACTGAATCTGAGCTCGTGATGTCGGTCCCGTCTGCCTCCACCCTCGCCTGAGACCTGGGAAAAATGTGCTCGCGTCCCGTCCGGTGTCCTGCGATCGTGAGGACGTGCCAGAGGACCTAAGGATGCAGTCGGCCGGGCCGGTCACGACGTGGTCGGCCGGGTCGATCCGGATCACAAGCCGAACGGTCAGCGTCCACGAGATCTCAGGGCGCCTGGGGATCACGGCGGACCAGCAGTTCGAGCGGGACAGCCTGATGAGTCCCCGCAATCCAACCAGTGCTCGGCGGGAGACCAGCGTCTGGATCAGGCGGAGCGGACTGCCTGAGGACACCGACCTCACGGACCATGTACGAGCGCTAGTCGAACTTCTTGACGGGCGTCGCGAGGAGCTGGCCGGCCTGTCCGTCGACTGCGTCCTGGAGCTGCTTCTCGGATTCGGCAGCGAAAGCGGTCAGGGAGGCTGTGTTCTGCCCGCTCACCTGCTCGCCGAGGTCGGTGCCCTGGGACTGGACATCGTGCTCGACCTCTATCCGCCCGAACCAGCCGCGATTGTCGTTTCCCCGTAAGGACGAGAAAACCATCTCGGGCCGTCAGGCGAGGGTGATCCCCGTTCCGGTAAGGCAGCCGTCAACGAGTTCTGGGCGGTACTGGATCCTCTTGAGGCGGCGCTTCACGGCTCGGGTGATCTGGCCGAGATCGGCCGCGGCAAGGTTGCCGATGTCGCGCTTGACCAACGACCACACACCCTCCTGCGGGTTGAGGTCAGGGGCATACGTGGGCAGCTGGAACACGGTGAGCCACTCGGCGTTCGCGTCGATGAACTCTCGCATGCCCGCCGTCAGGTGCAGGCGGACGTTGTCCCAGACCAGCACGATCGGTCCGCCGAGCTGGATGCGGGCGCGGACGATCAGGTCGCGGAAGTCGCGCCAGCCGAAGCCCTTCGGCTCGTCCTTGCGACCGCGGTACTCGCGGATCGCGTAGATCAGCCGGGACTGCTCGCCCGGCTTGGAGCAGGACATCCCCGCCTTCGACATCCGCCCGGAGCCCCGGCCCCGCACCCGCACCCGCACAACCAGGGTCTGGCCGATCCGACCCCAGGTCCTGGCCCGCGGCGGAGTCATCGACTGCCCGGCCTCGTCCTCGAAGACAGTCCAGGTGCCGCGCTCCGCCGCGATGCTCTTACCCGCGGCCAGGTCTCCTTCTTCCACACCTCGACCGCGTCGTCATCACGCTCGATGGCCCGCCGAGTGGGTTGCTGCCGGCTCCAGCCATGCCGCTTCAGCCGCCAAGTGCCCTCGACCGTGTAGGAGACAGTCGCCCGAGCGAAGTCCGATGCCACCGACGCGCGCACGCTGGCGAACCTCCTCCGGACCGACGGGCATGCCCCTCTACCACTGCTTGCAGACGCGGACGTTCCGCGACGCACCACGCGCGTCAGGGCCCTCCCTCGCACCGGCCGCGTAGGCACCGGCCCAAGCCGCATGACGGGGCGGTCCGGTGACGTGGCGGGCAGAGGGCCCGGCGCGCGACTCGTGTCAGGCAAGGAACTCGGCAAGGGGGAAGGAGCGATGGCGACGGGGTGGCACCAGATAGTTCTGCCGGTGAGTCGTGTGCAGGACCGAGTTGATGCCTGCGTGGGCGCTGCGCGGCTCGACAGGGAGTGTCCTGTCGGGATAGTGGCCGTCCATCGAGAGCCGAACGATATTGAAGATCGCCGTCGTCGGCTGGAACTGAATGAAGTGCAGCCCGGCCGCCGGCTTCTTGCTGTAGTGGTCCGCCGTCGGATCGGATGTGTAGTGGAATGGATTGTCCAGCGTATCGAAATCGCCGCGCACCGGGATGGTCGTCCCCGTCGGGTAGGCCTTCCCGTAGTTGCTGGTCTTCGGCGATGTGGTGCTGTCCACCTCCGACATACTTCCCGTGTGGCCGTACGAATGGTATCGCTTGACCCCTTGCGCCACTTCGGCCTCACTTTGACCTGGCGGTTGGAGGGCAAGCGTGCCCGGCGAGGGCGCGGGTGAGAGGCCGGGATGGAGCATCGCCTGGACGCGATCCGCGTACTGAGGGAAGTTCTTTTCGTACCAGGTCACCAGATCTTGGAACAGATGCGAGAGATGCATCGTGGTCCCCTGTTTGAAGTAACCATTGGGCCACTGATCGGTGAGGCCGGGCAGGGTCTCCAGATTGGCGATGACGCCTGGTCCCATATTCGAATCCAGGGTGGTGGCGAAGCCCAGGAAGCCCTGCGCCTCCCGAGGAATGGACTTCGCACCGGGGATATCGGCTGCCAGCGCCAACTTGCTCGGCAGACCCTGTTTCCCGTAGAAGCCGCCACCGGAGAATCCCTGGCGGATACTCGTCACCTTGAACAGGCTGCCTGCCCGGCTGCTGCCGGACCCGAAGAGAGCGTTGCTGGCTGCCTTGATATTGGCGAGCGAGTCACTGCGGAGCAGCACGGCCACGTCATTCTGTTCCATGCGGACCGGCCCGAAGCCAGGCGGCGACTGGTCGCTGGGGAACGTCCTGGCCTCCTGCAGCGCATACACGGTATGACCCTCCTTCTTGGAGGTCGTCAAATCGACCGGCAGATACGCTGGGTAGGATGTTCCCGCCCTGAAGAAGCTCGATGTCTTGCCCAGGGTCGGGATGTAATGGTGGAAATAGGGAAGTCCCCAGGCCACCGTGGCGGCCACTCCTGTGGGGGTGGGCGGAAACTCGCGCTCCAGACCCATGAGGACGGACTCGAGGTGGTGCTGCGCCTCCTGCAACGCCTTCGCATTCGCCGACACATTCAGCTTTGCGGTAATGACATGATCGTGCAGGGCCGGCACCCGGACCGCAATCTTTCCATGGCTGCTCTTCACGCCCGAGCCATCGACCATGACCACTTGCTCGTTCTGCAGGATGTACTGTTCCTCGACGGGCGTGCTGTCGACGGCAGCGGCCCGGTACGGGGGTTTTACAATGGTGTCGATCATCTCATAGATGCCGGCGGATGCCAGAGCCGCACCGAAAGTGCCCGCTGTCCCTTGAATAAGGCGTCGCCTGCTCAGGTTCCCGCGCGATCGTCCCGCCCGCGAATCTTCGTTGCCATCTTTCATGAAACGTCTTCACCCTCTGTGGAGTAGGTGTCCGCCATCACCCGGCATCGGCTGAAAGAGAAGGTGAGGACCAGGTGAGTGCACTGTCGCTGAGGACCGGCGTCCGATCGGCCTGCTACCACGTCTCCCCCAAAAAGGGTCTGCTCGAGATACGGGGGTTCACAGCGCCGATACGACCTTGCGCACGTGCCGCAAGCCAGCAGGTGACGGCGGGCTGATTGCCATCGCCATCACTTTCGCTGGCACGACATAACCACACGCGGCTGGGCCATCGAAGCCAACACGCGGCCCGGCGCGACGCAGCGCCTTGTCGACTCACCCCGGACGAGTTCCCCCGAGACGCGGAAGGCCGGCCTCGACAGAGGGTCAGATGCGTTACAGGTGCTCCATGTTCCGCGCCTCGCGGCCGTCGCGGCCCCTCGACAAGCGGCCGGCCCGGTCCTCGCACGTGCGAGGACCGGGCCGGCCGTGTTTCTGCACCCCCGGGCGCTTCGTCAGCCCTGGCGGGCCTTGAAACGCGGGTTCTTCTTGTTCACGACGAAGGTCACACCACGCCGGCGAACCACCTGGGCGCCGGGCTTCGACTTCATCGAGCGCAGGGAATTACGTACCTTCACAGCTCTGCTCTCCTTCTGCTGGGCCGGCAGGCCCGCGGTCAGTGCCGCGGCGAGGTCGCGCGGCCGTAGCGGCGCTCGAAGCGCTCCACCCGGCCGGCGGTGTCCACGACCCGCGAGTTCCCGGTGTGGAACGGATGGCTGGCCGACGAGATCTCGACGTCGATCAGCGGGTAGGTGTTGCCGTCTTCCCACTCGATCGTCCTCGACGAGCGCGCCGTCGAACGCGTCAGAAACGCGACGTCCGCGGCCCGGTCACGGAAGACGACCGGCCTGGATTCGGGATGAATACGGGGCCTCATGCGTGTTCCCTCCTTGCCACTGCGCACCCGGTCACGCCGGGATCGATTCAGCGTTCCTCCCGGAACGGAACGTGCTCACCCGCCACCCGGTCGTACTTGCGCAGGACGAGCCGGTCGGGGTCGCTGAGACGGTTCTTGCGCGTCACGTAGGTGACGCCGGTCCCGGCCGTCGACCTCAGCGTGACGACGGGACGCGCACTGCTGCGTGCCATGAGGTCCTCCTTCCGCCCGCATCGCGAGGATCTTGACTCGCGCATGCCAGCTACGAGTGGTGTAACAGCGACCCCCCTCATCGCATTCCCGCCGTGACGGGCGCACCTGGACCCGGTCCCGATCAGGCGAAACGGGCGCTGGGGACCGGGCCGGTCGAGGTCAGCCGGGCACGGTCGCCCTGGAGCCAGGAGCCGTGGACCGCCGCCACGAAGTCGGTGAAGGCTCCGAACGGGTCCGCGGGTGTTTCGCCGTCGCCCTCCCCCGGCGACGGGTCGGCTCCCACGATCTCGGCGGCGATCAGTTCCGCCGGCCGGTCGTCGGCCGGTCCACGCTCCACGTCGCCGTCGTCCCCTTCGCGCAGCTGCTCGCCCCAGGGAGCCACGACCGACTGGTGCAGCAGCGTGACGCTGTCGGCGGTGATCACCGGGACGTCGGTCCAGTTGCTCGCGTGTTCGTGCAGCACCTGTCCCGGCGCGCGGTCGAAGAGCTGCCCCAGGATCTCGGGGCCCCCGTCGGCCTCGGCCAGCCCGTTCAGGTCGTACGCGACCACGACGGTGTCCTCCCGATCGGGGGCGAAGGGCTGCGTGGAAAGGCCGAGCACCTCGGCGGCGGCCAGGCCGAGGATCCGGCTGTCGCGGTCGGGCAGGAGCGACACCGACCGGGGACGCATCCCGGCGGCGTCCAGCAGCGCCCGCAGCCGCAGCAGACCCTCCAGGCACTGGCCGTTGGAGTCCTGCAGCCACGCGTACCGGCCGGTCATCCCGGCGCCGAAGCCGAACGGCGAGAGCGTGCCGAGGACCGTGCCGCCCATCACGAACTGCCATCCGCGCAGATCGGTCCGGTCGAGTGGGCTCACGGGCTCCGCGCTCGCGGCCCGCTCCAGCATCCGGCGCTGCCGGTCACGCGTGGGCACCCACTGCGGGTCCGTCGGGTCCGGCAGCAGCGCGTGCTGGCGCCTCGCCAGCCGGAGGTCACCCATCATGATCGCGTTGTAGACGAGGAGGTAGCGGTCCGGCCACTGTGCGAAGTCGTTCTCGTGCCGGGTCAGCACCTCCACGGCCTCGCCGTGCCGGCCCTCGCGTTCGTACGCGGACACGAGCTCACGCATCACCATCAGCGCGCCCGGGTTTCCGAGCAGCGCCTCACGCAGGGCGGGTATCGCGAGGGCGGAGAGCCCGCGTTCGACGCAGGCGTACCCGAAGTCGTAGAGCGCCTGTCCCTTCCCGGGATCCGCGGCGAGCGCCGCGGCGGCCTTCCGGAGATCGTCGAAGCCGGCCATTCCCGCGGCCCGGCCGACCACGAGGGCCGTCTCCGCGAGGGGCAGGGTCTCCGCGCCCGGCTTCACCAGCCTCAGGGCGCCGGGTATGTCTCCGGCGTCCAGGCACTCCCAGGCCTTCAACAGGTCGGCGGACTTCGGACGGCGGTTCCTGCGAGAAAACATGGGGGAGATCATCTCCGGGCGGGCCCGGTGTTCTCAACACCTTTATCCCGACACCCCTGTCCCGCCGGGTTCCTCGACGTCCGGCGCGGTGGTCCTCAGGGCCCCGCGCGGGTTCAGTCGTCGCGATACAGCTGCGAGAGCAGTTCGATCGCGGTCCGGGTCGAGGGGTGCGGGTCGTCGCGCCACCAGGCGAGGCGTACGGCGAGAGGTTCGGCGTCGCGCACGGGACGGTAGACGACGCCGGGCCGCGGGTACTGGTGCGCGGTCGACTCGGCCGTCATGCCCACGCACCGGCCCGTGGAGATGGCGGTGAGCCATTCGTCGACATCGTGGGTCTCCTTGGTGGCCGGGCGGGAGTCGGGGGGAAACAGCTCCGTCGTGGTCGTCCCGGTCCTGCGGTCGACGAGCAGGACGCGTGTGGCGATGTCGGCGAGCCGCACCGAGCGGCGCCGGGCCAGCGGATCGTCGGCGGCCATGGCGCACAGCCGCCGTTCCAGTCCCACGATGGCCGTGTCGAAGCGGCGCTCGTCCGGCGCCCTGCGCAGCACGGCGACGTCGCAGGCTCCCTCGGCGAGCCCGGCGGTCGGGGAGTTGACCCGGACGAGCCGCAGCTCCGTGCCGGGGTGCGAGCGCGCCCAGTCGCGTTGGAAGGCGAGCGTGTGGCGGCCCAGCGCCGACCATGCGTACCCGATCCGCAGCGAGGCGCGGCCCGTGCCGGCCTCCTGCACCAGCTCGGCCACCTCGCCGAGCACCCGCCGGGCGTGCGCGAGTACGCGCAGCCCGGTCGCCGTGGGCGTGACCTCGCGCGAGGTTCGCCGCAACAGCCTTACTCCCAGGGCGCGTTCGAGCGAGGCCAGGGTGCGGGAGACCGCCGCCTGGGAGACACCGAGCGCGAGGGCGGCGTCGGTGAAGGTGCCCTCGTCGACGATCGCGACGAGACAGCGCAACTGCCGCAGTTCCACATCCATGACTCAAGCGTATGGATGAATCGGCGGATGCATTTTGTGCAAGGGTGGTCCGGTTCCACGATCAGGGCATGCGCGTACCCTCCGCACACCCGACAGCGACCGCCCGGCACACTCCCCCGGCGCCCCTGGCTCCCTCCGCCGTACCGTCCGGTGGCACGCGACTCTCCGGCGTGGCCACCATGGTCGGCAGCGGCCTGTCCAACCAGACGGGTGCGGCGGTCGGTTCCCTGGCGTTCCCCGTTCTCGGTCCCGTCGGCGTGGTCGCGGTACGCCAGTACGTCGCCGCGATCGTGCTCGTCGCCGTCGGCCGGCCCCGGCTGCGGACCTTCACCCGGCGTCAGTGGTGGCCTGTCCTGCTGCTGGCGCTGGTGTTCGGGACGATGAACCTGTCGTTGTACACCGCCGTCGACCGTGTCGGACTGGGGCTCGCGGTGACCCTCGAGTTCCTCGGTCCGCTGGGGATCGCGCTGGCCGCCTCGCGCCGTCGGCTGGACGCGTGCTGTGCGGCGGTCGCGGTGGCGGGCGTCGTCACGCTGATGCGTCCGCGGCCCTCCGCCGACTTCCTGGGCATGGGCCTGGCGCTGCTGGCCGCCGTCTGCTGGGCGGCGTACATCCTGCTGAACCGTACGGTGGGGCGCCGTGTCCCCGGAGCCGCGGGACCGGCTGTCGCCGCCGCGCTCTCCGCCCTGGTGTTCCTGCCCGTCGGGCTCGCCGTCGTGGTGCGGCATCCGCCGACACCGGCGGCCGTGGGGTACGCCGTCGTCGCGGGCGTGCTGTCCTCGGCGGTGCCCTGCCTCGCGGACCTGTTCACCCTGCGCCGTGTGGCGGCCCCGGCCTTCGGGCTCTTCATGAGTGTCAATCCCGTTCTCGCCGGGCTGGTCGGGTGGCTCGTGCTCGGCCAGGGGCTGGGGTGGCCGGAGTGGGCCGGCATCGGGGCCGTCGTCGCCGCCAACGCGCTCAGCATCCTCGTGTCGCGCAGCTGACCATGGGCAGCTGCGTCAAGGCTGCCCCTTGCGGGCGCACCGTGGTTGCCGCGTGCGCCGGTCGCGGCTGTACACCGGACCCTCGCCGCCCTCCCGGGAGGCCCTCGCAGTCGTCCGCCTGGGCCTCGCGGCCGTCCTCCCTTGACCCTTCGGATGACACTCGAGCGGACCGGCGGTAAACGCCAGACCGCGCCACCCCTTCCAAAGAATAGAAATATCTACCAGCATGAACACGCCGGGTCGACGCCCGGGTGCGGGCCCGCATCCGAACGTCGGTCCGCACCTGCTCGAACAGCCTGTGAGGACGCGGGAGTTGGTCATGCCGGATGCAGCGTGGAGACAAGCTGTCGAGTGGCTCGCGGCGGCGGCCTCGGACCCCCGGGCCTGCAAGCGGCAGTGGGATCAGGAGCCCGGAACCGCGCTGATGGAGGCCGGACGGTTCTGGGACGTCCTCAGCGTTCCCGAGCAACTCGGCCTGCTCGCCCTGGACATCCTGTGGCAGGACCCCCTGCACGCGCCGGGCCCGACGCTGGTGGACACCGCGGCCCGCCGCGTGGGCTTCTTCCTGGCACCGGACCCCGAAAGCCGCTGGGTCGGATCCGGTATCCGTTACGCCGGCAAGGGATCGTGGGTCGCCGTCCCCCCGCCCTATCGCTCCGCACGGTTCCTGGAGTGGCTCATCCCGCCGGACGGAACCGGGGAACTCCATTCCGCCGCCTCCCTGGAACTGGCCCTGCAGCAGGCCAACGGAACCCTCGCCGTTCTGGCACCCTCGCAGGAGTGCTGAGACACCGGCGGAACAGCGGGGGTCAGCCGCCCGGAAGGCCGCGCGGTACGGGGACGGCGGGTACCTGTTCGCCCTCTTCCGGCTCCTTCCCCGGGGCCCGCTCCGTCGAGGTGTTCGACGGCTGGGGCGGCGGTCCCACCGGCCGGCGGTCCGCCCGGGAGCCGGCCGGCCGCAGTTCGCTCTCCAACGGGTTGGGGGCGGAGAAGGAGGCCCACAGCACCTCGAAGACCTCGCGGCGCTCCGGGACCGTACGGCCCTTCGCCCGCCATTCCGCGACCAGTTGGGCGTAGATCGGCGGGTGCGCCTGGTGGCCGGCCGCCGGCTCGGCGTGGGGCCGGCCCGCGAAGTCCTCCTCCGGACGGCGTCGCCGGGCCGGGTGTGTGCTGTCCATGACGGAGCAACGGCTGCGCGTGCGCCGGTGGTACGCGCCCGTGCGGCCGCTCACCGGGTCGGGTGAGGGCGCCGCCCGTTCGGAGTCATGCACCGGTAGCACAGTAGGACAAGCGTCTTCCCGCACCGCCGAGGGGCCGTCCCGACGCCGAGACACCGCCCGCCCCCTGTCACCCGCCGGAACGCCGTCCGTACCGGCGGAGTGGTGCGTGCGCCGCCCGACCGGTGCGACGCGGTCGTACAGCCCCGGTCCCAGCGGTTCGACCCCGTCGTACAGCCCGGCCCGACCGGCACGACCCGGCCGTACAGCCCGGCCCCACCAGCACGACCCAGCCGTGCGACCGGCCGTACCGCACCGGTCCCGTCGTCCGTCCGCCTCAGTTCCGGACGCCGGACCCGACGGCCTCCGCCTCCGTGCTCGGCAGGTCGGCGACGGCGCGGGCGCCGGGCATACGGCCCGTCCGCCGGGCCGGCACGAGGAGGGCGGCCAGTGCTGCGCCGAGGCAGAGCAGGGCGAGCAGGCTGAACCCGTGGGTGTAGCCGGAACCGTAGGGCAGGCCCGAGGGCTGGAGACGGCCGGTCACCAGGACGCTGGTCACGGCCGCGCCGATCGATCCGCCGATCGTACGGATGTTGGCGTTCATACCGGTCGCGGCGCCGGTCTGCTCGGCCGGGACGCTACCGACGATCAGGTTGGCCATCGAGGCGAAGGCCAGTCCGATGCCGAGGCCGAAGACACCCGCGGCGAAGGCCACCTGCCACTGCTGATCGTGCCACGCGGCGAGGAAGCCGCAGGCCACGGCGCCGAGCGCGGCACCGGTCGTGAGCAGTCGCTTGGCGCCCAGCACCGGCTCCAGCCGGCCGCTCAGCACGCCCGAGCAGAACATCGCGATCAGCATCGGCAGCATGAGCAGTCCGGCCCCGGTGACGCTGGCCCCGAAGCCGTAGCCCGCGGAGCGGGGGGTCTGCACGAAGCCGGGGAGGAAGGACCAGATCGCGTACATGCCGGCGCCGAACAGCAGGGCGGCGGCGTTGGTGGTCCACACCGCGGGCAGCCGCATGACGTCGAGGTCGATCAGCGGGCTGCTGGAGCGGGCCTCGGCGTACAGCCACAGCGCGAAGAGCACCACGGCGGCGACGAACAGGCCGATCACCCGGTCCGATCCCCAGCCCCAGTGGGTCGCCTGGCTCAGCGGCAGCAGCAGGGCCACCAGCCAGCCCGAGAGCAGTACGGCGCCGAGCCAGCTGACGCGCCCCTCGGCGCGCTTCGGGGACTCGGGAACACAGCGCAGCGCGATCATGGTGGTCACCGCGACCACGCCGACCGGCAGCCAGAACAGCCACTTGTAGTCGAGGGCCGACACGATGGGGCCGGCCGCCACCAGGCCGACGCCGCCGCCCGCCGCGATCACGGCGGACAGGTTGCTGATGCTCGGGCCGACCTCGGCCGCGGCGAACTCGTCCCGGATGATGCCGAAGGACAGCGGGAACAGCGCCCCGCCTATGCCCTGGACGACCCGGGCGACGATCAGTACGCCGATGGTGGGCGCGAGTGCGGCGAGCAGACAGCCGAGTGTCACGGTCACGAGGACGGCGACGAGGGTGCGCTTCTTGCCGACGAGGTCCCCGACCCGGCCGAGGATGGGGGTGAAGACCGACGCGGACAGCAGGTACGCCGTCATCACCCAGGTCACGGTGGACTGCGAGGTGTGCATGGCGTGTTGGACGGTCGGCAGGGCCGGCGCGATCAGCGACTGGAGCATGGAGAACACCCCCGCGCCGGTCGCGAGGACCGCGAAGGTGAGGCGGGTGGACTTCCTGGGCATGGAAAAGCCTCTCGGAACAGGATGCGGCCGGGATCATCCGGCCGTGGTCGTACGACAGGGCGGGCCGACGGGCGGCCGTGAGCGTGGGGCGACCGCACGGAGCGGTCACCGGGGGCAGAGGGAGGCGGGCGGCGCGGGCGGCACAGGGCCCGCTGCCCGTCAGCAGGGGGCACGGGCACGTCGTCGTTGCGTGCGGCCGCACGCAACGACGGGAACGTAGCCCCGACTGCTAAAGTGGAGGTATACCTCCACTGTACCGGAGGCTCACCTCCGGTTCAACCTCTTCGCTGCCGGGAGGCACTCGTGACGGCCCAGCCGCTCTCCATCAGCGGGATCGTGGCGTCCCAGCGTCCGCACCGGAAGGACGCCGCACGCAACTACGACGCCCTGCTGTCCGCCGCGCGCGAGGCGTTCGCGGAGAACGGCGCGGAGGCGTCCCTGGAGGACATCGCCCGTCGTGCGGGCGTCGGGATCGGCACGCTCTACCGGAATTTCCCCACCCGCCGCCATCTCTTCGAGAGCGTCTACGCGGACGAGGTGGACGCCCTGTGCCGGGTGGCGCAGGACGTCGCCGCCCAGGAACCCTGGGCGGCGCTGACCTCGTGGCTGCGTCGGTTCGTGGACTACACCGTGACCAAGCGGGCCATCCGTGAGGCCCTCAACAACGAGTCGGAGATCTTCCTGGCCTGCAGGGACTCGATGTACCAGGCGGGCGGACCGCTGTTCGAGCGGGCCCAGAAGGCCGGCGAGGCCCGCACGGACATGGACTTCGACGACCTCCTGCGCATGGTCGCCGGGATCACCTCGACGATCTTCCTCGACGACGCCCAGCGCGACCGCGTCCTCACCGTCGCCCTCGACGGCGTCCGCGCCCCGCACTGACGCGGGCGACAGGTCCGTTCACCCGGCCCCCGCCCGGCCCGCACCCGGCTGCTCAACCTCTACGCCCCCAGCGGCGACGCAGCCTCCGCCCAGGACGGCCACCGTCTCCTTCACCGCGACGGATGCGGAACCGCCCGCCACGCTTCCTCCTACCGTCCAGTAATATCTCGCGGAGGCCCCTGGAGGAGGAACCGTGCCACGGTCGGAACGTTCAGCCCTGTTGCTCGCCGGTCTGCTGGCGACCGCGGGGGTCGGTCACTTCGTGACGCCCAAGCAGTTCGACGCGACGATTCCGCGCGCGCTGCCGGGATCGCCCCGCACCTGGACGTATGTGAGCGGGGCCGCCGAACTGGCCCTGGCCGCCGGGGTGGCGCTGCCCCGTACGCGACGTACCGCCGCGCTCGCCACGGCCGCGTTCTTCGTCGGGGTGTTCCCCGCCAATGTGCAGATGGCCGTGGACTGGCGTCACCGTCCCGCGCCGCTCAAGGCCGCGGCCCTCGCCCGGCTTCCGTTGCAGGTACCGCTGGTGCTGTGGGCACGCGGCGTCGCCAAGAGTGGGAAGGGCCGGTCATGACCCGTGCGGTCGAAGTGGGCGACAAGGTGGAGGACTTCGTCCTCCCGGACGAGACGGGCACGGACCGGCGCCTGTCCGAACTCCTCGGCGAGGGACCGGTGGTGGTGTTCTTCTATCCCGCCGCCCTCACCGCGGGCTGCACCGCCGAGGCGTGCCATTTCCGTGATCTGGCCGCCGAGTTCGCCGCCGCCGGCGCGCGGCCGGTGGGCATCAGCGGTGACACCGTCGACCGGCAGCAGGAGTTCGCCGGGCGCAACAGTCTGGGCTTCCCGCTGCTGTCCGATGTCGACGGGACGGTCCGCGAACAGTTCGGCGTCAAGCGCGGCTTCTCGCTGGCCCCCACCAAGCGCGTCACCTTCGTCATCGGCCGGGACCGCACCGTCCTGGAGGTCGTCCGCAGCGAACTGCGCATGAGCGCCCACGCCGACCGGGCCCTGGCCGCGCTGCGCGCCGACAAGGGCTGAGCCGCGCGCGGGCGCCCCGCTTCAGGGGCCGTTCGCGCCGGCCCGTTCGGATGGGGTCAGCACCGGGCCGAGGCGGGCAGGCCGGCGTGGTCGTCTCCCTGGAGGAACACCACGTTGACGAAGCCGGGGCCGACGTCCTGGTCGCCCAGGACGTGGATCCAGACGCCGCTCGACTGCCCGTTGCCGGCCACGACGTCGCTCATGAGCCAGCAGTCGGCGCGGTACGACTGGCCGACGCGCAGCGAGCCCCGGCGCGGATACGAGAGACTGGGACCGGCGTAGACGTACGTGGTCGTGCGCGCTGTGACCGTGTACGTGTCGGAGGCAGCGGTCCTGATGGCCCCGGCCCGCGCCGCCGGGGCGGCCGAGGCGGCCGGGGCGGTCAGCAGTCCGAGGACGAGAGCGGTACCGGCGAGAGCGGTACCGGCGAGAGCGGCACCGGCGACGGCGGCACGGGTCGTGAGTCGACCGGTCGGCATGCGGGACTCCCGGCTCAGCACTCGGCGGAGGCGGGCAGGTTGGCGTACTGGTCGCCCTTGAAGTAGACCGCGCTGCTGTAGCCGTCGGCGAACCCGATCCAGATGTCGTTCGTGTACCCGTGGTCCGTGACGGTCTGGCCGTGCGTCCAGCAGTACGCCTGGTAGGACTGGCCCGCGGTCAGGGTGGCCAGATAGGCGCTGTCCTTGGTCGGCAGCTGGCGGACGTTGACGTTCTCGTACGGCACGACGGTGTACGACTGCTCGGCGGGCGCGCCCTGCGCGGCGGCTATGCCCGCCGGAGCGAGGAAGGCGAGTGTCGCGGCGCAGGTGGCGACGGCGGCCGGGATACGGCGCATGAGAGGTTCCCCCTGTGGGTGGTGGTTCGTTGTCGAACACCGCCACAGTGGGCGCCGCGGCCATCGGGCGGCAACGACTTTCCACCCTGGTCGAAGTGACCCCGCGGACGCCGTACACGGAGCCCGGGTGTACTGCCGTCGACCCCTCGGTGGTCGGCGGACGTCCATCCGTCCGGGTCCGTGATCTTGCTCCCTGGGTGGCCGCCGCAGTGGTTGCGCTCCCGAGCGGATGGATCCGATGGGGCTGGGTTGCCACCCCGCGACGGGGACGGCTCACCGTGCGTAGACGGCGGTAGACGGCGGCAGACGGCGGCAGACGGCGGCAGACGGCGGCAGACGGCGGCAGACGGCGGGCGGCAACGGCGGTGCGGGCGACCGCGGTACGGGCGATCGCGGCCGGGCGCCGATCGGTGCGAGGACCCGTCCGCACGGACAAGGACGCTCCACGGACGCGGCTGCCCACGGGTCCGGCTCGATGCCGTTGCACAAGCCGAAGGCCGAGTCGACGCTCGTCCAATTCGCCCTGGACGTGCGGGTGGTGGCCCGGGGGAGCGGCCGGGGGCGGTCCGGCGCCGCGTCCGTCGTCGTTCGGGACCTCACTCTCCCCGTCCCGGTGGTGGTGCGGATGCCGGCGCCCCTGGTGCGCCACATCCATCGGGACCCGTCCCGGCACGGCGGGCTCCACGACCCGGACGGGCGGCTCGCATCCTCCTGACCCGCGTCGTCCGCGCTGCCGGCGGGGCGCGGCCCGTACAGCCCTGGGCGCGAGCCCGTTCAGGCGCCCGGTGCCTCCGCCGGTTCACCCGCGTCCGGCGTCCGCCCTCCGATCACGGCGGTGAGTTCCGCCCTGCGGCGGATGCCGAGCTTGCGGTACGCACTGGTCAGATGGGTCTCGACGGTACGCCGGGCCAGGTGCAGGAGCTCCGCGATCTCGACGTTCGTGCGACCGCCGGCCGCGAGCGCGGCGATCCGGCGTTCGCTGCCGGTCAGCGCCTCCCATCCGGTGAGCGCCGTCGTCGTGCCGCGGGAGCGGCCTTCCGGCAGGGCCTCCTCGGCCCGCACCCGCAGGCGCACCGCGCCCAGCCGTTCGGCGCGTTCGGCCGCCTCGCGCAGGGCGTCACGGGCCCGTGCGCGGTCCCCCGCCGCGACGAACTGGCGCCCCTGCGCGATCAGGGCGGGAATCAGCTCGGTCTCCGCGGGCGCGTCCCGCAGCATACGGACGGCGCGATCGGCGAGTTCGAGACCACGGCGTCCCCCGGTGGCCGTGCCGAGTCCGGACAGGGCCCGGCCCACCAGCCGGGGAGTGTCCCAGACCTGGGCGAGCCGCAACTCCTCCCGGGCCAGGGCGAGGGCGTCCTGCGGAGCGCCGAGAGCGGTACGGCACGTGGCGGCGGCGGTGCGCCAGGGCGTGACGACAGGGCTCACCACGTCCCGCGCCGTCTGCCGTCGCCCGCACTCCAGGAAGTCGTCGAGGGCGCCCGCCGGATCACCCGTCGCCGACCGCAACACGCCTCGCGCGTACAGGAACCGGTTGAGTTCCCAGGAGTCGTTGGCGTCCCGGAGATCGAAGCTGTCGGCGAACCGGGACGCCTCCTGGGTGCGGCCCGTCTCGACGAGCGCGATCAGGGCGTGCGCGTGCGCGTTGACCGGATCCCGACGGGCCCGCTCGCCGGGCCGCCGGACCTCCTGGTCGACGAGCAGGTCCGGGTAGCGCCCACGGACGGCGGCGATGTCCGCCCGTACGTTGAGCAGTGCCTCGTGCATCGGATGCAGCAGCGAGGGCCGCTGCCGGGCGAGCCCCCGGCGCACCAGCCCCTCGGCCTCCTCCAGTTCGTCGGCCCACTGTGCGACGGCGGCCGCCGTACCGAGCAGGAAGGGCTCGGCGAGCGCGTCGACCGGTTCGTCGAGCAGGGCGCGGATCCGTTCCATGGCCGTGGCGGCGGAGATCAGACCGGCCGTCGCGTCGTAGCGCACCAGCAGCGCCCGGCCGGCTGTGCCGACCAGATCCGGAGACCGTTCGGCGGCTCCGTACAGCCAGCGGTAGGCCTCCTCGCGGATTCCCTGGTCGTGGTCGGACAGGAGCGCGGAGGCGGTCTGCAGCAGCCTCACCAGGTCAGGGTGGTCCGCCAGTTGCTCGTCCAGGGCGCGCAGCACGTCCATCGCCGCACGCGCCTTGCCGCGCCGTGCCAGTACCGTGCCGAGCGCCACCGCCGCCCGTACCCGGTCCTGCGGCATGCCCGGCATCCGGGTCGCCTCGGTCAGCCGCGGTATCCCGGCCGACGAGCGGGAGACGGCGAACTCGAGGGAGCCCAGCTCGGTGAGCGCCATGGTGCGGCGGGCCGGCGTGAGCGGCTCGTCGAGCACCCGGCGCAGGAACGCCACGGCGTCGTCGGGTCTGGCGTCGCGCACCGCCAGATCGGCGGCGTCCAGCAGCGCGGTCGCGGCCCAGGGTGCCCCGACGGTCGGTGCCCGCAGGAGCTGTCCTGCGACCGTTTCGGCGCGATCGCCGCGGCGCAGCATCACCTCGGCGGCCGTACGGTGGGCGGTCTGCCGCCGGGCGGTGGGCCAGCCGCTCAGCACCGCGTCCTGTAAGAGGGGGTGGGCGAAGCCCGGTCGTCCCCCGGGTCCCTGGCGCAGTAAGCCGAGGCGGGTCATGGCGGTCAGCCAGCCGGGCACCCGGGCGGGGTCGGCGTCCGCCATCCGGGCGAGCAGTTCGGCCGCCTCCCGTGGGTGTTCGTCCTCCAGCGCGTCGTCGTCGAGCATCGCGAGGGCGCGGGCCACACCCGCCGTCGCCGGTCCGGCACTGTCCAGCCACCAGGTCACGGCGGCCGGATACGCGCCCGGGTACAGCGCCGCGCAGGTCTCGGGCAGGGTCGTGCTCCGGTCGCCGTCCGGCTCCCGCGCGCGGAGGTCGTCGAGCAGGGCGCGCAGCAGCAGGGGGCTGCCCGCGCCGGCCCGTACGCAGTCGTCCACCCAGCCGGGCGGGGCGGCGGTGAACTCCGAACGCACCAGCTGCGCGGCGGCGTCGGCGCTCAGCGGGGCGACGGTGTGGGTACGGACGAGGGTGGGCGAGAGCGCGTGCGCCAGGCCTGCCGGGGGCGGGTCGAGGTCGTACTGGCTCCGCTCGGTGGCCACCAGCAGGACGGGGAGCCGGTCGATCCGGCGGGCGGCCTCGGCGAACCAGCGGCGCGAGGACTCGTCGGCGCGGTGGACGTCGTCCACGGCGACCAGCAGGGGCGAGTGCACGGCGTACGCGCGCAGTTGGTCCCACAGGTGTTCCGCGCGGGTCCATGGGTGCGGGGCGTCGGCGGGGTCCGGACAGGGTTTGACCCCGCTCTCGAACTCGGCTCCGGACGCGAGCAGTTGCCGGACCGGGGCGAAGGCGGCGGTGTCCCCGTCGGACGAGCAGCGGGCGCGCAGCACCCGGGTGCCGCGTGCCGCCGCCTGTCCGGCGACGGCCTCCAGGAGGGCGGTACGCCCCGTTCCGGTGGCGCCTCTGAGCAGGACCAGGCGACCGGACCCGGCGCGGGCACGGTCCGCCTCGGCGGCCACCAGTTCCAGGGCCTCCCGGCGTTCCCGCAGCGTTTCGAGTTCGCCACCCATCGCTGCCTCCTGTCGTGACATTTTCATGATCGATCTCGTGGTACGTCTCGTGGTCCTCCACGATTGCGCGAGGCACACCAGGCGCAGAAGTCTGGGACAAGCCCTTCGGCCACTGGCGGCACAGGGGCGACCAGTACGTTGATTTGGGAGAAGCGGTTGCGCAGTTCATTACGGACCACCGACGCGGGCGTGTCACACCGGCAGGCCGAGCCCCGCGCGGTGGACTCCGGAAACCGCATCCCGGTGGTGGTCCAGGCACCCGATCCGATCTCCCAGGCGGGGGTCCGCAGCCAGTTGGGTCGGCACCCGGCGATCGATCTCCTCGACGGCACGGAGGCCGGCCCCGGCGCGGTGGCCGTTCTGGTCAACGAGAGCCCGGACGAGACGACGCTCTCGCAGCTGCGCCGACTGGTGCGCAGCGAGGGGGCTCGCGCCGTGCTGGTGGTGGGCGCGATCCGCGAGGCCGAACTCCTGGATGTCATCGAGTGCGGTGTCGCAGCCATCGTCTGGCGCCACGAGGCCAGCGCGCACCGTCTGGTGCAGGCCGTGCTCGCGGCTTCGCGAGGTGACGGTGACCTGCCCGCGGATCTGTTGGGACGCCTCATCACTCAGGTGGGCTCGCTCCAGCGGACCGCGGCCGGCCGGCCCGGTGCACCGCTGGCCGGCCTGGTACCGCGTGAGATCGACGTCCTGAGGCTCGTCGCCGAAGGAATGGACACCGGAGAGATAGCGAGCAAACTCTCCTACTCCGAACGGACCGTCAAGAACGTCATGCACGGGCTGACCACCCGGCTCCATCTGCGCAATCGCGCGCACGCCGTCGCCTATGCCCTTCGGGAAGGCTACATCTGAGCCCGACGGTCCCTCACACGGGGCCTGCCGAACGGGAACACGCTGGTGCACGGCGGGCACACGGCACAACACGGCACAACACGGCACAGCACGGCGCGGCGGGAGCACGACGGTGATTCACGAGGTCGACGAGGTCCTCAGGCGACTGCTCAACAGCGGTGCCCTGGCCGGTTCCGGCATCGACGTCTCCTTCGACGCGCCGACCCGCGAGTGGGCGGCCCGGCGCAACGCGCCCGCCATCAACACGTATCTGTACGACATCCGTGAGGACGTCAGACGCCGTGAACGCGGTGCCATGGCCGTGCGTGACGAGCGCGGTGTCGTGCTGCGCCGCCGCCAGCCGCCCCGATGGTTCCGGCTGTCCTATCTGGTGACGGCCTGGACCAAGCAGCCGCAGGACGAACACCGGTTGCTGTCCGCCGTGCTGGCGACGCTGCTCCCCCATGAAGTCCTGCCCCCCGAGCAACTCCCGGGCGCGCTCGGCGCGCTGGGCCTGTCCGTACCGCTGACGGTGGCGGGCCTGCACACCGAGTCACGGTCCCTGGCCGAGATCTGGTCCGCGCTCGGGGGCGAACTGAAGCCCTCGCTCGACCTGGTGGTCACCGCGCCGTTCCCGGCGTTCCCGGAGTACGACGCCGGGCCGCCGGTCACGGAGGGCGCCGCGGTACGCGTCCGCGGCATGGACGGCACGCTGGAGGGCTCGCCCGAACGGCACCACCGGGCACGGCACTTGACGAGCGCACCGGCACCGGACGGCACCGCGCGGGGCACCACTGCGACGGCCGGCACTCCGACGTCCGGCACTCGGGCGTCCGGCACCGTGCCGGACTCGGATCCCCCGGCCGCGGGCCGTCGCGACGGAGAGAAGCGGACCAAGTGACCCCGCGTGTCCCGGAGGCCGTCGCTACCTCCCCCGCTCCGACCGAGGGGCCCGGGGATCCGGCCGACGCGCTCCTCCCGCGCCTGTCCCTGCTGCGCGAGCGCGTCGCCCTGCTGGTCGAGCAGCGCAGCGCCACCGACCCCACCGCGGCCGACCCGCTGCGCGGCCTCTATTTGTCCGAGGAGGCGGTACGGCATCTCCTGGAGGCGGCCGGGCAGGGACCCGTGGCCCAGGAATGGGGACCCGAGCGGGGTGATCGGCTGGACCTGCTCGCCGCGCGCCTCGGGCTGACGGAACTGGACGTCCGTATCCTGCTCATCGCTCTCGCACCGGACCTCGAGCGCACCTTCGAGCCGCTGTACGGCTACCTCAACGACGACGTCGGCCGCCGTCGGGCCACCACAGGACTCGCCCTCGACCTGTGCGGACTTCCCGCGCACCAGCCCGCGGCACGGGCCCGGTTCCATCCCTCGGCTCCGCTGTCCGCGCTGGGACTCGTCGTGGTCGAGGAACCCGAACGCCCCTTCCTCAGCCGGTCGTTGCGTGTCCCCGACCGACTGATCGCACATCTGCTCGGCGACGAGACCCTCGACGCCGCGCTGAGCGGCCACGTCCGCAGGCTGCGGGCTCCGGTGCGGGGCGAGCGGTACGACGAGGGCTTCCTCCTCCGGCTCGCCGACCGGCTGAACCGTGTCCGGCTCCCCGTGTACCTGCGCGAGCACCGGGCCGGAGACGGTCTCGCCTGCGCGGCGGCCGCCCTGCGCCGGTCCGGACGCGAGTCGCTCCACTTCACCCCCGGCGGGACCGCCGCACAGGAGCCGATCGCCGAACTCCTGCGCGAGGCGCGGCTGCGGGACTGCGCGATCGTCGTGTCCCCGCTGCCGGAGGACCCCGCGCCGCTGATGCGGGCACTGGCGGTGGAGGACGTGTCCGTCCTGTTCACCGATCCCCGCCCCTACGATCCGCACTGGTGCGATCACCGTGATCCGCTCGTCCTCGACGCGCCCCGGTTGCGGGCCGGCGCCGTGGAGGCGTGGGCGACGGCCCTCGGCGTGGAGTCCGGATCCGAGGCCGGGCCCTGGGAAGCACCGGCCGACGACGCGGCGCCCGCACCGGAGCGGACCACGGACACCGCGACTCTTCCGGATCGACCGACCGGGTTCGACCCCGCACCCGGGTTCGACCTCGCGCCGGTCGTCGCGCCGTACCGGCTCGGCGGCGACCGCATCGTGCGCGCCGCCCACGCCGCGCGGAACCTCGCCGCGTTCGACGGAGGCGCGCTCACCGCGGCCCATCTGCGCCTGGCCGCCCGCCAGCAGTCCGCCTCCGGCCTTGAGCGGCACGCTCGCCGGATCCGTCCCGACGTGGGCTGGGACGACCTCGTCCTGCCCGACAAACCGCTCCTGCAACTGCACGAGTTGGCCCTGCGTGCCCGCCACCGCGACCGCGTGCTCGGGGAGTGGCGGCTCAGCGCGGGCGGCGGGCGCGGCCGAGGCGTGCTCGGTCTGTTCGCCGGCGACTCCGGCACCGGCAAGACCCTGTCCGCCGAGGTCGTCGCCGCCGAACTCGGCCTCGACCTCTACGTCGTGCAGCTCTCCTCCATCGTCGACAAGTACGTCGGCGAGACGGAGAAGAACCTGGAACGCATCTTCACCGAGGCCGACCGCACCGATGCCGTCCTCCTTTTCGACGAGGCCGACTCCGTGTTCGGCAAACGGTCCGAGGTCAAGGACGCGCACGACCGTTACGCCAACATGGAGAGTTCCTATCTGCTCCAGCGCCTCGAGTCCTTCGACGGCATCGCGCTGCTCACGACCAACCTGCGCGCCAACATCGACGAGGCGTTCACCCGGCGCCTCGACCTCGTGGTGGACTTCCCGTTCCCCGACGCGGACCAGCGACTGGCTCTGTGGCGGCACGCCCTGACCCATGTGCCGCGCGCCGACGACATCGACCCGCGCGGTGTCGCCCGCGAGTTCGAGCTCGCCGGTGGTTCGATCCGCAGTGCCGTCGTCACGGCCGCCTACACGGCCGCGGGCCGTGGTGCGGAGGTCACCACGGCCGACCTGCTGGAGGGCGCACGGCGCGAGTACCGCAAGGCGGGCCGGCTGGTGCCGGGCGAGGGCACCTGGTAGCTCCGTACCGCGGACCCCGGCGCCGGTCGTCCGGCCCGTCGCGAAACGCCCGGCTGCCCGGCCGGTTCCTCGTGAACCGGCCGGGCGCCGACATGTCACACACTGGACGTGTCACACGGTGAACTTGACGGCTTCGAGCCAGAGCGACTGGTCGAAGGTCCCGCCGAGGATGTACTTCGGGGGCGTGCTGCACTGCAGACCGAGCCACGACTGGTCATGGACGTGCGCGTTCTGGCAGATGCCGCCCTCGGTCACGTTCACACCGAAGGCCAGCATGTACGGGTCGTCCGCCTTGGTGCTTCCGAGGTACAGGTCGACACCGTCGGCCACGCCCGTCCAGGGGTTCAGCCACTCCTTCTCGTGGACGAACTCGTTGCCGTTCATGCCCTTGGTGCCGGACACGGCGAGGTTGAGGGACTTGATCGGGCGGTTCTGCCCCACCGTGCCCGCCATGGCGCCGTCGCAGACCGGTTTCTGCCAGCCCTCGCCCGTCTCGTAGGCCCGGTAGCAGATGTGCCGCACGCCCGGGTCGTCCGCGGCCAGCCGCGTGACCGCGGTCGCCGCGGTCACCTCGGTGGGCTTGGTCTCCTTCTTCTTCCCGGAGCCGCCGCCCCCGTCGCCTCCACCGGCCGACTTCTCGGTCGGAGAAGGGGCCGCCTCCTGGGTGGGGGCCTGCGGGGGAATCGAGGGCGGCGGAAGCGGGAGGGACGCCGAGGGGCTGGGCGGCAGCGTGCTGACGCCGGCTTCCTGGAGTTTCTCGGTGGCGGCGCTGCGGACCTGGGGCTTGTACGCCAGCCACAGCATCACGAAGGTGAGGGCGAGGGCCATGAAGACGCCCAGGAAGGTGGCGAGCCAGCGGGGCAGGAAGCCGCGCTGCACATAAGTCCCCTCGACCGGCTGAGCCTTGATCCCGGACCGCTGCACGGCGAGGGAGTACGGCCGCTGCTCCTTCGACCCGAACCAGATGATCTGCCGCGGCCGCAGCGTCGCCCTGACGAAAGCGGCCCGACCCGGCTCGATCTGGACGTTGCTCGGATGGATGTCGTACGACAGATGATCCCCGTTGTCACTCCCGCTCACCGACGCCGTCAGCTTCGTATTGCCCAGGTTGTCGATCGCCAGCCTGGGCCGCCCACGGAAGCGCCCCTTGACGGTCGGCGGCACCAACTCCGCCCGCACCTCGGAGAACGGAGTGATCGTCAGATTCCCCTCGGGAACCGTCGTCGCCTCCGGGTGCTCGGTCGGCGTGATCCGCACCGCGTACCGGTTCGGGCCCGCCACCGCGTCCGGGGTCCGGGGCGGCGCGAACGTCAGCTCCACCGTCCCCGTCGTCCCCGGATAGAGCCGCAGCGTCTGCGGCTCCACCGTCGTCCAGGGCGCCACATCACCCACCGGCTCGAACCGGTACTCGTCCACCACGTCACCGGTGTTGCGCAGGCGCAGCCGCACCTTGGTACTGCCACCGGGATCCACAGTGCTGGAGGCAGGCTCCAGCGAAGTCCAAAGGCTCACCTGTCGACGCTATGGCCGCGGACGGTCTCCCGTCAGCAGGCGCCGGGGCACGGTAGGTGCCCGAAGGGCTGCGGCCGGCTGCCCTCTACCGACGGCCCGAACGGCCCTCCGTGGCAACGAGGTCGACGTACGCGAGGTCAGGAGGGGTGGACGATGTCCCATTCCTGGTCGTCGGTGTTGCTGCAGTAGAAGATCGTCAGCGGCGTGTCGTCGCCGCCGGTGCTGTACCCGGAGACGTCCAGACACAGGTGGTTGCTGGCGTAGTTACGGATCCAGTAGTGGCCGCTCTTCTGCTTGTCGAGCCACCACAGCTGGTTGTCGGCGGTCGTGCCGTCGCACTGGAACTCGAACACTCCTGTCCGCGGCGGCTTGGCACCGAAGTCGGGCAGGTCCATGCACAGTTGGTCCTTGACGTTGCGGATCTGGAACAGGTCCGACTTCTCGGGACCGCCGCCCTTCTCCCGCACTTCGAGGTTCCAGCGCTGGTTGTCGTGGTCGGTGCCGTCGCACACGAACTCCCGCACCGGCCCGGTCGACTGCCCCTTGTCGTAACCGGGGATGTCGGCGCACTTCTTCGTCGTGACGTTCCGCAGGACGACGCCGGACGCGGGCAGCGGCCCCGTCGCCTTCTTCTGCGTCGCCCTGGGACTGGCGGCCGCACCGCCGTCTCCCCCACCGCCGCCGTTTTCCGGCGTCTGCTGGGCCCGGGGCTGAGTCGGCTCCTGAGCCGGAGCCGAACTGGGTGCGGCCTGGAGGCTCGGGGTGGGCGCGGGAAGGGTACTGATCCCGGCTTCCTGGAGTTTCTCGGTGGCGGCGCTGCGGACCTGGGGCTTGTACGCCAGCCACAGCATCACGAAGGTGAGGGCGAGGGCCATGAAGACGCCCAGGAAGGTGGCGAGCCAGCGGGGCAGGAAGCCGCGCTGCACATAAGTCCCCTCGACCGGCTGAGCCTTGATCCCGGACCGCTGCACGGCGAGGGAGTACGGCCGCTGCTCCTTCGACCCGAACCAGATGATCTGCCGCGGCCGCAGCGTCGCCCTGACGAAAGCGGCCCGACCCGGCTCGATCTGGACGTTGCTCGGATGGATGTCGTACGACAGATGATCCCCGTTGTCACTCCCGCTCACCGACGCCGTCAGCTTCGTATTGCCCAGGTTGTCGATCGCCAGCCTGGGCCGCCCACGGAAGCGCCCCTTGACGGTCGGCGGCACCAACTCCGCCCGCACCTCGGAGAACGGAGTGATCGTCAGATTCCCCTCGGGAACCGTCGTCGCCTCCGGGTGCTCGGTCGGCGTGATCCGCACCGCGTACCGGTTCGGGCCCGCCACCGCGTCCGGGGTCCGGGGCGGCGCGAACGTCAGCTCCACCGTCCCCGTCGTCCCCGGATAGAGCCGCAGCGTCTGCGGCTCCACCGTCGTCCAGGGCGCCACATCACCCACCGGCTCGAACCGGTACTCGTCGACGATGTCGCCGGTGTTGCGCAGGCGCAGCCGTACACGCGTGCTGGCGCCCGGGTCCACGGTCGCGGACGCGGGTTCCAGAGAGGTCCACATACTCACCGTCGGAACGCTAGCCGCGGTGATGGCGGCGGTCAGGAGTCACAGGGGTACCGTCGCCGGACGAACAGGCAGGTGGGGTGCCCTTGCGGACAACCGCGCCCGTACCGCGGACGTCAGCGCCGGGGCAGCGTCCCCCCGGTCGCCACGAAGACGAACTGCGCGTAGGAGTCGGCGTTCATCAGGGCCCGCCGGCCCATGGCGTACCAGTTCAGCTGCTTCGCGGGATGGGCCGACTCGTCCTGGCCGGTGTACTGGTCCGCGTCCCGGGCGGCCCGCTTGCCCAGCCGGTCCGCCGAGTACTCCGCGAGCTCCTGCTGACTCCATCCCAGCGTCTGGGCCGTTCCCACGTCGGCCCGGTCCTCGTTGAGCTCGTGCTCGTACGGGCTGTACTGGTAGTCGAGCGTGCCGGCGAACCGGTGCGTGGCCTCGTGGATGATGTACCAGACGTTCTCGCCGACGGGCCGCAGGTTGATCGGGCCCTCGCGCCCCGCGTCCATGGTCGGCAGTTGCTCGCTCTTCATGTCGTGCGGGCTGAGGCGTTCGCCGACGGTGGGGGCGACCCATCCGGCCACGTTGGCCTGGTTGGACCCGAGCGCTCCGAGGTCGTACCAGGCGGTCTCCCCGGCCAGCGCGATCTGTGCGCCCTCCGCGTCCAGACCCGTCTGGATCCGGCGGAGCACCTCGGCGACATGGGACAGGACCGGCTGGATCTGCTGCGGTGTGGCCCGCTGGAAGGCGGGGAAGCCGGACCGGAGTGCGTCGAGGACCCGGCCGCTGGGGGCGGCGCTCGCGCTCACCATGGTGATGGCCGCGGCCAGCCGCCTCTTGGTCTCCACCAGCGCTCTGCGTACATGGGCCTCGCGCTCCCTGTACGCGGTGCCGTCCCGGTGCGCCTGTGGCGTGTCGGGGATGGTGCCGCGCTGCGAGAAGGCGACGTTGCCGCTGCCGAAGTGACGCCCGGTGGCGTCGTCGTACTTGTCCCCGTGATGCGCACCGGTCCCGGCACCCAGCTGCGCCGAGGTGGCGGTGCGGTCCGGGTCGGCCTCGTCCTGCCAGACGCCCGACTGCCGCCCGCCCATGCCGTCGTGGGTCCGGGTGCTGCCGTTGTACGTCCAGACCGTGCGCTGGATCGCCGGTGCCGCGGACGCCGCTCCCGACCCGTTCCCGCCCGTGCCGTCGGTGACCGCGCGCTGCACCGGCGGCGCCCCGCTCATCACCCGCCGGGCGTTCTCCTCCGCCTGGACCTCGGCCCAGTCCCCGCGGTCGGACATCATCAGGCCTGAGCCGTTGTCGGTGCCGGGGACGGGACCACGGCTCTGCTGGCGGTAGTGGTCCAGTTCATGGGCGAGGACGTGCTTGTCCTGGCCGTCCCAGACCACGTCGGCCCCGGAGGTGAACGCCTTCGCGCCGATCTCCGCCGCCGCCTGCTGGGACGCCGCGTCGGTGTGGACACGTACGCCGCTGAAGTCCTCGCCGCCGTAGCGGCCTTCCATCTCGGCCTGCAGCGGTGCGTCCAGCGGCCGGCCGGGAGAGCGCAGCACCTCGTGCACCGCGGAGCGCTGTACGGCGGGCCCGTGGCCGCAGTTCGCGTCGTGCTCGTGGCGCTGCTCCGCGACGGCGCGGGCCACCGCCGCGTTGCCCGCGGCGCGCTGCAGCACCTGGAGCCGGCCGGCCGGCCCCGGGGCGGCAGCCCGTGCGGCAGGACCGGCCGCACCCGCCCTGCCACGGGTCTTGTCGGTGTCCTTGTCCTGTGCGTGCACTGGGACTCCCCTCGAACGCGGGTGCAGCAGCCTCCAAGACCTACCGGATGAAGCGGGCCGCGGGGAACGCACTCGGGGGCAACGGTGAGGGCAACGGCGCGGACGGCACGTCGGGGTGCCCCTGCGGGCAACAGAACTGCCCCCGGACAGGTACCCCAGGACGTTTCGGGAGACGCGCTTCGCGCGTGAGGGTGATGACGTCCCATCTCGTACCCCGAGGAGAGCAGAGCATGCCGTCCTACCTGTCGCCGGGCGTCTACGTCGAGGAGGTGGCCAGCGGCTCTCGTCCGATCGAGGGTGTGGGCACCTCGGTGGCGGCCTTCGTGGGGCTCGCCCCGTCGGGGCCGCTCAACGAGCCGACGCTGGTGACCAACTGGACGCAGTACGTGGCGGCCTTCGGTGAGTTCACCGACGGGTACTACCTCGCGCACTCCGTCTACGGCTTCTTCAACAACGGTGGCTCCGCCGCCTATGTCGTCAGGGTCGGCGGGACACCCGGTGGCGTGAACGGCGACGCGACGGCTCCGGCCGCGGTGACGGGGTCCGCGCCACAGGCCGCGCTGCCGCCCGGCGAGCCGAAGCAGCTCGGCACCTTCACGGTCAGCGCCGTCGCGGGCGGTTCGCTCAGCGTCGAGGTCGCCGACCCCGAGGGCGAGGGCCCCGCCGAGCGGTTCAGGCTGATCGTCAAGGACGGCGAGAAGGCCGTCGAGACCTTTGACGTGACCGCCAAGAAGGGTGGCCGCAACTACGTGGTCACGCAGGTGAAGGAGCGCTCCAAGCTCATCGCCGTGCAGGAGGCCGCGCCCGCCGCGCAGCTGGTCCGTCCCGACAACCAGACGGTGGCGCTCGCCGCCCCGTCGCCCTCGGCACCGGCCGTCCCGGCCGAGGAGCGCGACGGCCACCCCGGCCCCGCGCAGTACCTCGGCGACTCGGCCGACCGCACCGGCTTCGGCGGCCTGGAGGCCGTGGACGAGGTGTCGATGGTCGCCGTGCCCGACCTGATGGCCGCCTACCAGCGCGGCGCGATCGACCTGGAGGCCGTCAAGGCCGTCCAGCTCGGCCTGATCGCGCACTGCGAGCTGATGGGCGACCGGGTCGCGGTCATCGACCCGCCGCCGGGTCTCAACGCCCGCCAGATCCGCGTCTGGCGTCAGGAGACGGCCGGCTACGACTCCAAGTACGCCGCCCTCTACTACCCCTGGATCAAGGCCTTCGACCCGGCGACCGGCCAGACCAGGATGATCCCGCCGAGCGGTCACGTCGCCGGCATCTGGGCCCGCAACGACTCCGAGCGCGGCGTGCACAAGGCTCCCGCCAACGAGGTCGTACGCGGAGCGGTGGACCTGGAGCTGCAGATCACCCGCGGCGAGCAGGACCTGCTCAACCCCATCGGTGTCAACTGCATCCGCGCCTTCCCGGGCCGCGGCATCCGCGTCTGGGGCGCCCGCACCATGTCCTCCGACCCGGCCTGGCGCTACCTCAACATCCGCCGGTACTTCAACTACCTGGAGGAGTCGATCCTGATCGGCACCCAGTGGGTGGTGTTCGAGCCGAACGACCACGCGCTGTGGGCCCGGATCCGGCGCAACGTGTCCGCCTTCCTGGTCAACGAGTGGCGCAGCGGTGCCCTCTTCGGCTCACGGCCGGAGGAGGCGTACTACGTCAAGTGCGACGAGGAGACCAACACGCCGGAGTCGGTCGACCTCGGCCGGGTCATCTGCGAGATCGGCATCGCGCCCGTCAAGCCCGCCGAATTCGTGATCTTCCGGCTCGCCCAGTTCTCCAGCGGGAACGGCGAGTTGGAGGAGTAGTTCACGCGCCGGCGGCCCGCACCCACGTGACCGTCCCGGCGGTCGCCCGCCGCTTCCCGTACGTACCAGAACCCTCAGAAGGACAGAGAACAGATGAGTCTCCAGCCGGGTGACGCCCTCACATCGCACAATTTCGGCCTGCAGATCGACGGTGTCATGGTCGAGTACCTCGCGGAGGTCAGCGGCCTCAGCATCGAGCAGGACGTCATCGAGTACCAGCAGGTCTCGTCCCAGGGCATCCCCGTCACCAAGAAGCTGCCGGGTGTGAAGAAGGCCGGCACGTGCACGGTGGTGCGCGGTATGACCCAGTCGGCCGCCTTCAACCAGTGGATCACCGAGTCGGTGGCCGGTCAGATGAGCACCGCCCGCAAGAACGCGACCATCATGGTGATGGACTATCAGAACAACCCGGTCAAGCGGTACAACATGCGCAACGCCTGGTGCAGCAAGATCGACACCAGCACCGTCAAGGCCGGCGAGGCCGCCGCGCTCACCGAGACCGTCACGATCACCTTCGAAGAACTGGTCATCGAGTAATGCGCCGTACGGCTTCCAGGACGGCCGCGTCCGCGGCCGTCGCCGACCCGGTGCCGGAGGCGGAAGCCTGGGCGGGGCCGGAGCAGACCGCTGCTCCGGCCCCGGCCGCGGCCGCGACACCCCAACCCCTGCGCACCGAGTTCGAGTTCGAGCTGCCGCGCGGGTACGTCGACGACTCCGGCACCGTGCACCGCCTCGGCGTGATGCGGCTCGCCACCGCACGGGACGAGCTGATCCCGCTGAGGGACATGCGTGTACAGGAGAACCCGGCGTACCTGTCCGTCGTACTCCTCGGCCGGGTCATCACCCGGCTCGGCACACTGCCCCTGGTGCACGACGGGGTGGTGGAGAACATGTTCGCCTCCGACCTCGCGTTCCTTCAGGACTTCTACCGCCAGGTCAACGCCGAGGGCCACACCCGTGCCGCCGTCACCTGCCCGCACTGCGAGGAGCCGTTCGAGGTCGAACTCGGCGGGAGCCGCCTGGGGGAATCGTGACGTACGCGACCGACCGCATCCACGAGGAGATCGCGTACATCGCCTACCACTTCCACTGGAGCCTGGAGACCATCCTGGACCTCGAACACCGCGACCGGCGCCGCTACACGGAACAGATCGCGGCACTCGTCCATCGCGGCGCCGGGGAGAGGTGACGCGACGTGGGCGTCTTTGATCGGCTTCGGGGCGGCGGGCGAAACCGGGGCACCAGCGGCGCGTCCGTCACAGGCCCGGCCGGTGCTCCGGCTCCGGGTGAGAGCACGGCTCCGAGGGCGGCCGGCAGTGCGTCTGCGAGTACGGGACCCGGGTCGAGCGATGTCGGCGAAGGAGCCGGAGCCCGCGTGGTACGGGCTGCCGCCTGGCCCTCGCTGCCCCCCATCCAGCGCGCCACCGCCGGCCGGGGCTCCGTCGCCGACTCCGGGTTCGGCGGCCGGCTGACGACCTGGCAGAACCCGTCCTTCACCGGCACGCTCTCGCACGCCGTGCTGGACGGCGCGCCCGGCGGGCTGGTGCGCGGCGTGCTCGCCACTCCGGCGCTGCCCGCCTCCGGCCTCGAACTCCCCTCGCTCTCCTTGCCGGTGGCGACACCCGCGGAGACGGCCGACCGCGTCGGCGCGCCGTCCGTGCGGCACGCGAGCCTCCCGGGCACCGCGACCGGGCCCGTGGGCCCGAGGGTGACCGCCGTACCGCCCGCGGCCACCCCGCTTCCGGCGCCGACCGGGCTCACCAGGGCACCGGCGGGGCCCTCGGTACAGCGGCGGGCGCTGCCGGTGGTGACACCGTCCGTGCAGCAACGTACGGCGACCGGCCCCTCGGCGCAGCGGGTGGGTGCGTCCGCTTCGTCGGCCGCGGGCGGGACCGGGTCCGGCTCCCTCTCCCCGCACGACTCCTCCCCGGACGGGCCCACCATGGTCTCTCCGGTGTCCGGCCCGCCGGCCATGTCCACCGGACCGGCCCCCTTCTCCACCGAACCGGTTCCCGCGGTCGCGGGCTCCGCGGACCCGGCGCCGGGCGGGTCCTCGGCGGACGCGGGACAGGCCGCCTCTTCCGCGTCCGTCCCACGGCCCTCGGACGGTGGCGCCACCACGGGATCCGGCCTGCCGGTCCAGCGTCGTACGTCCGGCGGAACACGGCGTACGGTGCCCGGCGCGCCGCCGGCCGGCGGCCCGCCCCCGGAGTCCGCCCCGCCGAAGCCACCGGCCGACGTCCCGGCCGCGGGCACGCCGCGGCGGCGCTCCGCCCTGGGCGCGCCCCTGTCCTCCCCGGCATCGCATGCGGCTCCGCCCGTGCGGCTCGACTCGCCCGCAGCGGGGCCGGATTCGGGGCGTCCCGCGCCGGTACGCGGAACGGGAACCCCGGCGGTGCGACCCGGAGCGCCCGGTGGTGGAACCTCCTCCGTCACGCCCTCGGCCGGGGCGCCGGGTCCCCGGTCCGGACTTTCCGGTGACGACCTGCCGGTGCAACGCGCCGTCGCCTCCGCCGCCTCGATCCCGGCTTCGTCCGACGCCCCGGGTGCGGACCGTGACCGACAGGGTGTTCCCGCACGGAACGGCTCCGAGCAGTCGTCCGCCCCGACGGTGCCGTCGCGTCCGCCGGTACGCGCGCTCGCCCCCGCACGCGCGTTGACCTCGGCCCTGCCCGCCGCGCCACCGGCCACCGCGGTCCAGCGCAGGACCGCCCCCGCGGCCGTACCCCTGCGCCGCACCACACCCGCCAACGGGCGTCCGGGCGGCGGCGGTTCGTCAAGCGGGCCGGCCGCCCCGCGCGCGGAACGCTCCGGGGGCGCCGCGCCGGGGCCGCAGGGCGGCATCACCGGGGCCGCGCCGCTGCCCGGTGGTGCCGTGACCGCGACGGCTCCGGCCGTTCAGCGCTTCCCGGCGACCGGGGGCACCGCACCCGGCGGCGGGCCGGTGCTCCGGCGTCCCAGCACTTCGGGGCCGGTGCCTTCCACGGCCGGTGCGGGGCTGCCCGGCACCACCGGTGCCACGGTCCGGTCAGCGGTGCCCGATCGAGGGACGGGCGGTGGGAGTGATCCGGCCACACGGGCCGGCTCCCGGCCGCCCTCGGCCGCCGGTGCACTCGCCCCCGTGGCCGGCTCGGCGGGGCCCGGCGCTCCTGTCGTCCAGCGGCTCAACTCACCGACCCCCGCTGCGGATCGATCGCCTGTCAGTGTTCCTTCGGTGCGGGGCCGGGCGACGGCCGGAACTCCCCTACGCTCCCCCGCTCTTGACGCGACGATCCCGGGGTCACCGACCGCGGGCACCGTGCCCTCAGTCGTCCAGCCGCCCGGCCCCTCGGTGACCGGCACCCGTCCGGGAGGCCCCGCCACGCCCGTCGGCCGCGCGTCCGCACCCGGTGCCGGAGCGGCGGTAGCCGGTACCCCCGCCGTCCAGCGCCTTGCCGCGCCTGCCTCGGCCCCCGGCCCCGCATCCGGCGCCCCATCGTCGCCGCGACCCAGGGTCGAACGGACGACGGCCTCCCCGGCGCCCGGTGCGCCGACGTCGGCCGTTCCGGGTGCCCCCGCGCCCGGCGCCCCTGTCCCTGCGGCGGGACGTCCCGGCGCCGGGCGTACGAACCCCACAGCGGCCGGCGACCCGCGTCCTACCGGCGCTCCTCCCGCCCCGGTCCGTTCCGTCGGTCCCGCCGCACCTGCCGTGCAACGGTCGGTCGACGCCACGCCCGCGGAGCCCGGCGGTGGTCCGGCGCCCCGGAGTCAACAGGCGTCGTCCGTCGCACCGTTGAGTGCGGACCTGCGGCTGGGCGCGGCTCCGTCCGCGTCGGCCGGGCAGTCCTCCACCCGGCAGCAGCCCGAAGCCTCCGCACCCGCGCCTTCGGGGGCGGCGACGTCGCAGCACACCGCTCCCCGTCCCGGTTCGAGCCCCCGTCCGCACGGCACACCCGTACAGCGGCTCGGCCTGGGTGCCCCCGTCGTACAGCCACTCGCCACCGCGCCCGAGGCGTCCGGTGGCGTCCTGTCGCTCCCGCTCTCGGGAACACAGCACGGCGCTCCGGAGCGAGCGGCCGGCACACCGGTTCCGGCGCCGACCTCCGGCACAACCGCCCGCGGTCGCGGGGCGGTTCAGCACTCGACGGCTCACACCTCTCCGTCGCGCGCGCTGCCCGCCGACGGCCTGCCCGTCGCCGTCGCCGGTACCGCGGGCCGGAGCGACAACCCCGTCGTGCAGCGCCTCACCGCTCCGGGCACGCCCACGCCGCTCCCGCCGGCCGCCGCACGCCCCACACCCGTGGGGCGGTACGCCTCGGCCGACCCGTCCACACAGCCGGCGGCGGCGCCTACGCCGTACGGGGGCCACGCCAATACTCCGGTCCGGCGGCCGTCGAGCCCGAACAGCGCTCCCGGCAGCACGAGTTCGCGCGCCACCACGGGGTCAAGGCCCCGAACGGTCGTACCCCTCGCCGTCGTTCCCGCCGTTGCGCCCCTCGCGCTCCCTGTGCAGCGGGCCTCCGCGGCTGCGCCCACTCCGCCCGCCCCGAACCCCGCAACACCTCTCGCCACTCCGCATGTCCAGCGGGTCGTCAACGCGACGTCGCCGCCCCCGCCACCCCCTCCGTCCGGTCCCCCGCCCGCGTACTCCGCGAGCGAACCCCCGTCCTCGCCCTCGTCCTCGGGAAACAGAGGCATGGAGAGTGAGCAGGCCCCACCCGCGTACACCCCCGTCGACTTCAACCCGCGAGCTCTGACCCCAGGTCAGATCGACGAGCTGACTCACAAGCTGGCCGGTCCGATCACCCGCCTGCTGCGGACCGAACTCCGCCTCGAGCGCGAGCGGATCGGCAGGCTGCGTGATCCGCGCCGCTGATCTCCCCCACCCCGCACGTCCGTTCCGAGAAAGGCCCACCCCCGATGCCCACCGATCTCGACCCGGGATCCACCATCTTCTTCACCCTGACGATCGACGGCGAGAGCCTCGGCTACTTCAACGGGTGTGAGGGACTCTCGTCGCAGGTGGAGATCGAGCAGCGCCAGGAGGGCGGCAACAACGGGTTCGTGTGGCAGCTTCCGTCCCGCGTGACCTTCTCCAACATCCGCCTGACCCGGCCGCTCACCCCGGACACCTCCAAGGTCGCCGCCTGGATCTCGTCGGTGACGACGGGCGTCGAACGACCCACCGCGCAGATCGCGGCGTTGCGCGCGGACGGTTCGGAGGTGGCGCGCTGGGGGCTGATCGACGTGCTGCCGGTGAGCTGGCAGGGGCCGTCCCTGGACCCGGCCAGTCCGGGCGTGGCCACGGAGGTCCTGGAGATCACCCACCACGGTTTCACGGACTAGGGGCGGACCGGGGAAGGTCAGGAACTCGGGGACTTCAGGGACTAGGGGACGGCGAAGAACATGGCAGGCAAGGCAGGAAAGGGCAGCAAGGGCGGTGCGGGCAAGAGTCTCGTCCGTGCCACGCTGGCCATCCACGAGCCGCCCATCGGCCACAGCACGACACCGGGCGCGTTGATCAAGACGTTCAACTTCGACTTCAATCCCTCCACGCTCTCCCTGAGCCGCCGCGCCCGGTGGAAGACCACTCCGACCGCGGCCGTGCGCGACGGCTCCCTCCCGGAGTTCATGGGTCCCGAGCCGCGTGAACTGACCGTCGAGATCTTCCTCGACTCCTCCGACGACCCGACCAGCAACACGGTGCTGAAGAAGGTCGAGTCGCTGTTCTCCTGCTGCGAGGTGACGACGAAGAGCATCGCCGCCAAGCAGCCGTCCACACCGTGGGTGGTCTTCCAGTGGGGGTCGTTCTCGACCGCGCGCTTCACCGCGTACGTCGGTTCCGTGGAGGCCAGTTACTCGCTCTTCGGCACGACGGGTGTGCCGATCCGTGCCACCTGCCAGGTGCACCTGCACGAGATCCCCAGCAAGACCAAGGGCCAGAACCCGACGTCGGGCGCGCTCACCGCGCAGCGCGTGCACCGGGTCGTGGCCGGCGACTCACTGCAGTCGCTGGCCTGGCGGGAGTACGGGAACGCGGCCGCCTGGCGTGCGATCGCCGAGGTCAACGGCATCGACGACCCGTCCCGGCTGTCGAACGGTACGGAGCTCGTGCTTCCGGCCGCCGAGGAGGTCGGTCTCTGATGGTGCAGGCCTCGTACTCCAGCGTCGTCCACGTCACGGTGGGCGGCAGCCCGCTCCCGGACAAGATCGCCTCCGATCTGGTCGGCTGCTGGGTCGACCTCGGGGCCGGGGTGCCCGGCGCGTTCCGGCTCACCTTCCGCGACCCGGACCGACTGGTCCTCGGCGACCTCGGCATCCAGTGCGGCACCGAGGTGGTCCTCGCGCCGGTGGCCGACGGCCAGGGGGCCTCCTCCCCGCTGCTGACCGGCGAGGTGACCGGTATGGAGACCGACTACGACGGCACCGGGACCTTCACCGTCGTGCGCGGTTACGACCTGGGCCACCGTCTGATGCGCCAGCGCAGGGTGGCCGCCTACCGCAACCAGACGGCCTCCGACATCGTGCGCAAGCTCGTCGCCATGAACGGCATCCCGGTCGGCGCCAAGGTCAGGCCGACCCGGACGGTGTACGAGTTCATCAGCCAGGCCAACGTCACCGACTGGGACTTCCTGGCCCGGCTCGCCGACGAGAACGAGATGGTGATGTCGCTGGACTCCCAGGGGAGGTTCCAGTTCGTCAAGCCCGACCCGGCGTCCGGAGCGCCCTCGACGAGCACACCCGGTGAGAAGAGTCCCTTCGTGCTCCAGGGCGGCGTCGACGTGCTGCGCTGCCGGGCCGCGGTGACCTCCGCCGACCAGGTCGCCAAGACCGAGGCCCGCGGCTGGGACGTCGGGACCAAGAAGAAGCTCACCGCGACGGCGCCCGCCACGGCCAACGCCGGGTTCGCCATCGGCATCACGCCGAAAGACACCGCGAAGAAGTTCAAGCCCGCCAAACAGGTCGAGACCGACACGCCCTACGACCGCCAGCCCGAGGTCAAGTTCGCCGCCGAGGCCCTGGCCGACGACGTGACGTCGTCCTTCGCCGAGCTGGAGGTCGTGGTCTGGGGCAACCCCAAACTGCGCCCCGGCGTCCCGATCGCGCTCACCGACGTGGGCAAGCCCTTCGAGGGCCAGTACACGGTCACCTCCGTACGGCACGAGTTCGGCAACGACGAGCCCTACCGGACGTGGGTGACCGTCAGCGGCCGGCAGTGGCGCTCCTTGTACGGCCTGACCTCGGGAGGCGGTACGGCCACCACGCCGAAGCTGCCGAGCGTGGCCAACGCCCTGGTGACGAACGTCCAGGATCCGCTCAAGCAGGGCCGGGTCAAGCTGCAGTTCCCCTGGCTCGACGACCTGTACGAGAGCGACTGGACGCGCACCGTGCAGCTGGGCGGGAAGGGCGGCGGCGGGGTGTTCCCGTACGACGTCGGTGACGAGGTGCTGGTGGCCTTCGACCGCGGCGCCCTGGATCACCCTTTCGTCATCGGCGGCCTCTACAACGGCAAGGACAGACCGACCGTCGTCAGTGACGTTCCGCTGCACGACGGGCTCAAGAAGCAGGCGATCCGCCACACCCTGTCCGACCGGAAGGGCAATCGCGTCGACCTGCTGAGCCAGCAGACCGGTGCCCGTAAGCAGGGCGTGCGCATCGCCTCCGGCAACGACAAGCTGACCATCAACCTCGACCGCACGAAGACCGAGATCACGGTGGACAGCAAGGGGTCCGTCACCATCAAGGGCAGCAGGGCGGTGTCGGTGGAGGCGGGAACGGACCTCACCCTCAGCGCGCGCCGGAGTCTCACGATCAAGAGCGGTGGGCTCCTCAACATCGAGGGCCGCGGACTGGTCAACCTGAAGTCCCTGGGCGGGGCGGTGACGGTCGACGCGATGGGGGCGCTCAACCTCAAGGCGGTCGGCGCCGCGATGCTCAGCGCGGGCGGCACGGTCCAGGTCAACTCGGTCGCCGCCGTCGGTATCCGGGCCGTCACCATCCCGTTGCAAGGCCTGGTGATGGTCAACAACAAGCCCTATCCACTGCCGTGATGGCCGAGAAGTTCGTCAGGAAAAGGCGGGTGTCCCTCTGATGGCCGAGCAGTTCGTCGGATCCGGCTGGGCGTTCCCCATGCGCATCGGCCCCACCGGAGGCATCGCGCTGGTCAGCGGGGAGCGGGAGATCGAGGAGGCCATCCGGCTGGTGCTGGCCACGGCGCCGGGCGAGCGCCCGATGCGGCCCGAGTTCGGCTGCGCCATCCACGACCTGGTGTTCTCCCCGGTCAACGAGGCGACGGCGGGGCGCATCCAGCACGAGGTGTACACCACCCTGGACCGCTGGGAGCCGCGGATCGAGGTCAACGACGTCGAGGTGACGGCCGGCGCGGACCAGGGCGTGCTCTTCATCGACGTGCGCTATTCGATCCGTGGCACCAACAACCCCCGCAGTCTGGTCTTTCCGTTCTACGTCATTCCCTCCCACGAGGATCCCGACGCCACGGGCTCGGGCAACTCCCTTGAAAGCGACCGCTGATGGCACTGCCTTCCCCGAATCTCGACGACCGCCGCTTCCAGCAGTTCGTCGACGACGCCAAGCGCTACATCCAGCAGCGCGCCCCCGAATGGACCGACCACAACGTGTCGGACCCCGGCGTCACCCTCGTGGAGACGGTCGCCCACATGGCCGACCAGATCGTCTACCGGCTCAACCGGGTCCCGGAGAAGAACCATCTGGCCTTCCTGGATCTCGTGGGCATCACGCTCTTCCCGCCCTCGGCCGCCCGCACCGACGTCACCTTCTGGCTGTCCGCGCCGCAGGAGGAGCCGATCGTGCTGCCCGTCGGCACCGAGGCCGCGACGCTGCGCACCGAGAGCGAGGAGGCCGTCGTCTTCGCGACCGAGCGTGAACTCACCCTCGTACCGACCGCGTTGCGTCATCTCGTGGTGCAGCACAGTGGACTTCCGGTCACCGACCGGACGGCCGACCTCACCGAGGGCAAGGACGTGCTGTGCTTCGCGGAGGCACCCGGTCCCGGTGACTGCATGCTCTTCGGCCTCACCACGGCCGTACCGCACTGCGCGGTGGCCCTGGAGCTCGACAGCCGGGTCGACGGTGTCGGTGTCGACCCGCGCCAGCCGCCCCTGGTCTGGGAGGCGTGGACCGAGGACGGCTGGACCGCCTGCGAGGTCGACCGCGACGGCACCGGCGGTCTGAACCGGCCCGGTGACGTCGTGCTGCACGTCCCCGGCGGCCACACGCTCTCCCGCACCGGCGGGCAGGAGGCGGGCTGGCTGCGCTGCCGGGTGACCGAGCCCCTGCCCGGCCAGCCCTTCTACACCACCTCGCCGACCGTCCAGGCCGCGGAGGCGTTCACACTCGGCGGCACCACCTCGGCGATCCACGCCGAGACGGTCCGGGACGAGGCGCTCGGCGAGTCCACCGGGCTGCCCGGACAGCGGCTGCGGCTCGTCCACTTCCCCGTCGTCGGGGACACCCCGCCGGTCCTGCTGCAGACGGCCGAGCGTGACGGCTGGGCCGACTGGGACGTCGTCCCGCACTTCGCCGCGTCCGGCCCCGACGACCGGCACATCGCCCTGGACGCGGCCACTGGAGAGATCTCCTTCGGACCCGCCGTCCGCGAGCCCGACGGCACACTCCGCCAGTACGGGTCGGTGGCGCCCAAGGGCGCCGTGATCCGCGCCCGCCGCTACCGGACCGGCGGCGGCCGGGCCGGCAACGTGGCCCGCGGTGCGGTCCAGGTGCTGCGCAGCTCGGTGCCGTACGTCGCGGAGGTCGTCAACCGGGAGGCGGCGCGCGGGGGCGTCGACGGCGAGACCGTCGCCGAGGCGAAGACCCGGGCGCCGATCACCCTGCGGGCCCAGGAGCGGGCCGTGACCCTGCGCGACTACGAGGAACTCGCCCGGCGCGCCGCGCCCGAGACCGCCCGTATCACCTGTCTGGAGGGCGACGAGGGCGAGCACGGCGCCTACGCGGTCCGTGTCCTGGTCGTCCCGCAGGCGGTGCCGGACCCCGGCGGACGACTGCGCTTCGAGCAACTCGTGCCGGGCGACGCCCTGTTGCAGCGCATCACCCGCTATCTCGACGAACGGCGGCTGATCGGCACCCGCCTCGCGGTCGGCCCGCCCTTCTACCAGGGCGTCACCGTGGTGGCCACCGTGCACGCCTTCCGCGGCGTCGACACCGATCGGGTCCGCCGCCAGGCGCACGACGCGCTCTACCGCCACCTCGATCCGCTCACCGGCGGCGCGAACGGCACCGGCTGGCCCTTCGGCCGCCCCGTGCAGTCGGGCGAGGTGTTCGCGGTGCTGCAGCGCGTCCCCGGCGTCGAACTCGTCGACGCGGTGCAACTCCACCCCGCCGACCCGCTGACGGGCAAGCGCGGCGACCCGACCGACCGGATCGATCTCGAAGCCCCTTCCCTGGTCTTCTCGTTCGACCACCGGGTGCGCGTCATAGGCGACGGTTCATGAGGGGCTCCATCGACGGCCTGGAGTCCTCGGCGCCGATCGGCGCGATGCTCCCCGCGGTCTTCGCCGACGACGACCTCGCGCTGCGTTTCGTCGCGGGCCTCGACGAGGTCGTGGCACCGATCCTGCTCGCTCTCGACTGTCTGCACAGCTACTTCGACCCGGCGCTCGCGCCGGCCGACTTCGCCCGCTGGCTCGGCAGTTGGGTCGGCGCCGAGATCGACGGCTCGGAGCCGGACGCCCGGCTGCGCGCGGCCGTCGCCGCCGCCGCGTATCTGCACCGGGTACGCGGCACCCGTCGCGGTCTGACCGAAGCGGTCCGGCTCGCCTTCGGCGCCGAGCCGGAGATCACCGAGAGCGGCGCCGCCGCCTGGGATCCCCGCCCGCTCGGCCCGGTCCCCGGCGACCGCCGCCCCCGGCTGCACGTCACTCTGCGGCTGCCCGATCCGACACCGGCGGACGAGTACCGGCTGGAGAGCCTCGTGGCGGCCGCCCGCCCCGCCCACATGCCCTACACGGTCCAGGTGACCGCCGCCGAAAGGATCCCCGAGAGATGACCACCCAGACCCCAGGCACCGAACCCGGGCGTGCCCCCGCCTGTGCCGAATGCGGCACTCGGGCGGAGCCCGGTCAGTCCTTCTGCGACGCCTGCGGCGCGGTGCTCGACTGGGCCGGGAATCCGGCCGTGACGGCCGCCGCCCGGGCGACCGGTTCCCGGGCGGGGGCCGCGGCGGAGCCCCGGCACCCCGGCGCCGTGGCCACCGACGAGGCACCACCGGCCGGGGGCGCCCGGGGCGGACGGCCCTCGGCTTCCGACGCGTCCGGAGCCTCCGGGACGGCGGCAGGCGGTGCCAGGGCCGCCCAGGACGAGCCGGGGTGGGACGCGTTCCCCGTCCCGGGCGCCGGTACGGGGACGGCGCGTACCTCCCATGACACGGACGCCAGAACCGGCGGGCGGCAGGCGGGCACGGGCGGCCCGGACGCCGTGGACGCGGACAAGGCCGACGCCGGCAACAGCAACAGCAACAGCAACAGCAACAGCAACAGCGAGAACGTGAACCGCGGCGACGGGGCCTCGGACGCGACGGTCGGAGCGCGGGCCGCGGCGACCTCGGTCCACGGCGGCCCGGGTGGGACGGACGACGACGTCCCGCGCGCCCACCCCACGCTTCCCGAGGCGTCCCCGACGGCGGCCGTGGCAGAGCACGAGGACGCCGCGGACACCGAGCCACTGCCGTCCGCCGCCCCCGCGGTCACCCGGGACTCCGCGGCCGAGCGGGCCAGGTCGCTGCTGGTGCCGGTGGCGGATCCGGAGGAGCGCCCCGCGGCGCCTTCGGTGGCGCCCGTGCTCCCGGGCCTCCCCGTCGCGAACCGCCCGCAGGTCCGCGCCCCGGGTGGCGAGCACGGAGCGGAAGGGGGTGTGCCCTGTCCCTGGTGTGCCACTCCCAACCGTCCGGACCGGCACTTCTGCGGCCGGTGTGCCCTGCCCATGGCCGGCGAGCGGCAGGCCCCGGGGCGGCTGCCCTGGTGGCGGCGGCTGCTCAACTCCCGTAACGGGCAGACGCCGTGGGCCGGCGACCGGCCGCGGCTGCGGCGCGGCTTCGGACGCGTCATGAACTGGGTGGTCGGCGCGGTCGTGCTCACTCTGGTGGTGGTCGCCGCGATGAACACCGGTACGGCGGTGCAGGCGGTGAAGGACCACTTCGCCAAGCGGGCCCCGATCGGCCCCGACAGCTACAAGGCGTCCCGTTCCTTCCCCGGTCACGGCGCCGGGCTCGCCTTCGACAAACTCAACAACACCTGGTGGGGACCGGGTGTCTCGCAGTCCGGGGACGGCGAGTGGCTGGAGGCCCGCTTCGCGCAGCCGACCAGGCTCCTGGACCTGGTCATCACACCGGGCGTCTCCACCCGCGCGGACCAGCTCTCCCAGTCGGCGCTGCCGCACCGCATCGAAGCGCGCGTCACCACCGCGAACGGCAGGACCAGCACCCGCTTCCTCACCCTCGACCAGGGCGCGGGCGGCCAGAGCCGCAAGTTCCGCGCGGGTGATGTCACCGCGGTCCGCTTCATCATCCGCTCGGCCTACGGCGCCGCCGCCTCCAAGCAGGTCTCCATAGCCGAGATCGAGTTCTTCGGCCCGTCGAGCTCCAACGGCTCCTAGGGGCGCCCCGAAAGGGGCCTCCGGACCAAGTACGAGGGGGACGGTCCCCGGCCTTCAAGCCGGGGACCGTCCCCCTGAACGTGCCACTCCGTGGTCGAGTTCTTCCGGTTCTGGCCGAACTGGGAGGATGACTCCCGTGAAGTCGCCGCGGCCTTACCGTAGAGGCACGGCACCAGACACGAGGAGAAGCGCCACCCGTGCACGAAGCACCGATCTACGCCCAACTGATCTCCGAACGCGGCGACATACCGCTTCAGGTCCGCAACGAGGCCCGCAGGATCCAACGCGAACTCGAATGGATCCTCAACACGGATCCCTCGTCGGGCGGTCTCCTCCCGAGGCCTCCCGGCGCTTCGGTCCCGAACGCGCGCCCGCTGCCTCCGTCCCTTCCGCCTTCGCTTCCCCCGGGCAACAGCGCGACCGGCTGGCTCAGCTGACGCTCCGCCGCATCACGCGGAAGCGCGCGCCGACGCCCTCGGCGCCCGGCGCTCCCCCGGCGCGGACATCCGTGGCGGCGGCCGCGTCGAAGGATTCGGGGGTCGGCGCCCCGGGAGCCGTGCCACAGTGACGGCACTCGACGCGTGACGCCGACGATGCCTCGGCTCGTCAACGTCACGCAGCCCAAGTCACGTTCCCGGGGCGGTACTTCGCGGTCAGCCCTTCGAAGACGAGCCGTCCTGCGACTCGTTCCCGTCGGCGCCCTTCTCCGGCGTCCGCAGGTACCCCGGCAGCTCCAGCAGTGCCTCCGTCTTCTCCGAGCGGCCGTCGGAGTTGTTGCCGTTCAGGTTCTGACGGACCGAGTCCAGGATCGTCAGGCCCTGGGCGACCAGGCCGGCGGCGATCTCACCGAGGCCGTCCGCACCGTTCAGCACGTTGACGTTGGCACCCGCGAGACCGCCCGCGGCCTCCTTCACGATCAGCGGCAGCTGGTCGATCAGCATCCGGTCCAGCGCCACCCGGTCGTGCGAAGCCGCCGCCTCGGCCTGGATCTTCATGCGCTCCGCGTCGGCGATGGCGAGCACCTTGATCCGCTCGGCCTCCGCCTCGGCGGGCTTCACGATCTCGGCCACCAGCTGCTGCTGACGCAACTGGGCCGCCTTCTGGGCCAGTTCGGTCTGTGCCGCGAGCACCTCCTGCTGCGCGTGGGCCTGCGCCAGCGGTCCGGCCTGGGCCGCCTGGGCCTGCGCGCGGTCCACCTCGGCCGAGTACTCCGCCCTCACTATCGCGGTCTGCCGGGCGTACTCGGCCTGGTTGCGCGCGGCCACCTGCTCGGCCTCGACCGAGGCCTGGGTGGCCTGGGCCTGCGCGATCTGCGCCTGGCGCTGGATGGCGGCCTTGTGCGGTGCGGACATGGCCTCGATGTATCCGGTGTCGCCGTCGTCGATCGACTGGATCTGCAGCGAGTCCACGATCAGACCGATCTTGGCCATCTCGATCTTCGACGTGTCCAGGACCTCCGCGGCGAGCTTCTGCCGTTCGGTGACGATCTCCTCGACCGTCATCGAGCCGATGATGGCGCGCAGATGACCGGCGAAGATCCGGCCGGTCAGCACCGACATCTGGTCCTGGTCGGACAGGAACCGCTGACCCGCGTTGATGATGCTCTCGTGGTCGTTGCCGACCTTGAACGCGATCACGGCGCGGACGTGCAGCGCGATTCCCTGCTTGGTCACACAGGTCTCGGTGACCTCCGCCTCACACATCGAGAGGGTGAGGAAACGGGTCTTGCGAAAAACCGGGAGCACGAACTTGCCGTGACCCGTCACCACGCGGAACGGCGCGCCCCCCAGTCCCCGCCTGCCGCCCGAGATCAACATCGCCTCGTCGGGTGCGGGAACGCGGTAACCGAACATCGCTCTACTCCTTAACCGGCGTCGGCGGGATCCCCGCCCAACGCGTCCAACGGATCGGCCCACTCGATGACGTCGACCTCACGGCATCCACGGGATTCGATCACAAGCACGATGGCCCCGATCGGGAGGGGCTCCTGCGACCAGGCGAGGAAGGTCTCCGATCCGCCTCTCACCCGCACCAGGATCTCGCCGGGACCGGCGGCTCCCCGCGTGCCGACGAGGAGCTCCCCGATACAGCCGACCACGGCCTCGTCCTGCACCACTACCGGCCGCCCCCAATCATTGTCGTTCTGCTTCCGACCTTAGACCTCCCCGCGTCGGACGCATACGCTTCGGCCGGTCCCCCGTGTCGTGGCCCGGGGTGCGCTCAGCTCCTGGTGAACCTGTAGGTCTTGCTGTCGGTGAGTACGCAGAAGCCCGGCGACACGACGATCACGCGCAGGGTGCCGGTGCGCCGGTCGTAGTCGATGCCCTCCGACTCGAAGCTGCCCGAGCAGGAGCTGCGCAGCGGGAGCTGGCGCAGGGCCGTGACATGACCGGTCACGTCGGCGGAGCCGGGCTCGGCCGACAGGTCGATCTGCAGCAGCGGCTTGGTGATGCCGAAGAGCGCTCCCTCCGGGTCGTCGGAGGAGCACAACAGCTGCGTCGACGTGGCGAAGTCGCAGCCCTGTACGTCGCGTACGGCGTGGTCGAGGTTGATGGTGGAGGCCTGCGGGAGGTTCGCGGAGGAGGAGGTGGCGGGGTTCACGCCGGGGGTCGGGAAGACCAGCAGGCGGTTCATCGTGCCCCACTCGCCGGACACCATCCAGGAGCCGTTCGGCGAGATGGTGTCGAAGGAGTTGTTCAGCGCCTCCCCGGGACTCAGGGCGTGGACGTACTCCGACCAGGCACCGCCCGGTGCCTGCACGCGGAACATCTTGGCGCTGCCGGAGTCCGCCTGGTACGGCTCCACGTAGTAGCCGTTGTACGAGGCGTCGGGGTCGCCCACGTGGTTCCAGCCGCGGACGGTGAGGTCGAACGGGACCGTGCCGATCCCCGTGTACCGGTTGGGGCTGCCGGCCGGGACCTCGACCGAGGCGAGTCCCTGGCTCTCGGTCAGCGGATCGGCGCGGTCGGAACCGACCTCGTTCCAGGTGTCCGCGGCCGCGGCGGGAGCGGTGGCGGCGACCGAGAGGGCGGCGGCCGTGGCGAGGGTGACAAGACCGGCCAGAACGGCGTGACAACGTTGCCGGGCGGGCATGCGCATGAGGGGTGCTCCTCGGGTGGGGGGTGCTGGTTTCGGCGCACAGTCTGGCCGGTGTAATTGGGCATGTACAGGCCAATGGAGAATCATTGGCCGTCCACTCACCTTCCGGACCACGGCAGTTGCCCCCGCATCCCCCTGCACCGGGGGCCACGCCGGGTTCCGTACGCGCGCCCGTGACGCGACACCGGTCGTCACGCCCGTACTCCCGAGCGGGGCCCGGACACCCCGGACCTGACGCCCGCCGACGGGCGGCCCGACGGGGAGCGCGGCCGGAATCGACGGTTCGAGCAGGCCGGGCGATCTCACTCGCGGCCCGACGGCTCCGCGCGCAGGCCACAGGGAGGCGCCGGAGCGGACGGAGCGGCCCCCGGTGGGCCCTGCTCACCGACGGCGCGTCTCATCAGGTGCAGGCGTGGATGCCGGCGCCGGTGCCGCCGGCCGGTGGACGGACCGCCACGCGTGTGGAGCCCGCGCGCGGGAGCCACGCGCGACGGTCGGCGGTGTCGGGGCGAGCGACGGGATGACCGCAACGCAGCGATCCGGGTCGGGTACGCCATGGCGGACGAGCCGCGCCACCGCGCCGTGGTCGGCGTCAGCGGGGCTCGCGAGTCCGCCGTCGCGGAGGGTACCGGGGTACGTGGACGCCGAGCAGGCCGCGTGCCCGAGGGGGCCGAGCAAGCCAAGGGGGCCGAGGGGGCCGAGCAGGCCGAGGGGGCCGAAATGCCCGACCCGAAGGTTCTGGGAGGCGCGGCGCGATGTCGCCCGCGTCGCTCCCACCGGTTCACCGGACGAGTGCGCCGACGGGACGCTCGTCGCGTCCTTCGGGTCCCACCCGTACTAGGGCGTCACCGGCGACCGTCCGACGGCGGGCGGGGTCGGAAAGGTCACGTGACGGCTGGAACGGGTCCTCGCCCGTGCGGAGTTGGCGACGACGCCGGGTCCGGCCGGCCTCCACACCTCGGGGCGGGAACCGGCCACTATCGTCGGCGCGAAAGCGCGGGCGTCCGCGCGCGGGCATCGGCGCGGGCGGTCGGCACGGGCGTCACGGTCACGGCCGGTGCGGAGGTGGACGACCGGCACGCCGGACCACTGGCCACGACGGGGAACGTGCATGCATGCGGTCCGGCGAGGGAGCGTGACGCAGGGGCCGAGGTAGTCCTGCGGGTCGGAAGTGTCCGTACCGGCCGGATCGCCGTGGTCGAACGACGCGCTCGGCGGACGGGACGACCAGGAGCGCGGCCGGCCGGAATCCCGTGCCCGGCCGCGCACCGCCGGGCAGGCAACCCTGCCCGGCAGCCCTGGCGGGTCAGCTGTTCGCGCAGGTGTTCCCGCTCGCCGGGTTCAGCAGGCCCACCACGTCGACCGAGTCGCCACAGAGGTTCAGGCCGAGGTCGACGGGGATCTGAATGACGTTGCCGGACAGGAGACCGGGGCTGCCCACGGCGACGCCGACCGGGTCGGGGTCGGCGGCGGAGGCGGTCCCGGCGGTGGCCACGAGGGCCACGCTCGCCAGCCCGGCGGCAGCCATCAGACGAATACGCATTACATGCTCCGATCATTCGCAGGAGTGCGGTGCCTCCACCTTCACCTGCGGGACCGCGGCCCGACATCGTTGTACGTCCGAACGGGTCGCCCGGACCCCGAGGACCGCCTCCTGCTCCGGCTCCCGACCCGTGTCCGGTCACGGGCGGGGCGTCCCGGACGCGCCCGGGACGCGTCGCGCGGGGTGCCCGGATTGCCCGTAGCGTGAGAACAGGTCTGGTGGAACAGGGAGAGATCATGTCAACGAGCCAATCGGATTCGCCCGTGCCGTCCGACGAGAGGGCGACCCCCGACGCGCTGCTGCACACCGGCGCCGGCGGCGAGGTCACCGCCGAGGACCTGGTGCTCGCCGCAGGTCGCGACATCACCCCGGAGAACCTCGCCTGGGCCGAACGCAAGCTGGCGCAGGAGGGGCCCGCCGCCCTCGACAAGTTGCTGCCCTAGTCAAGTCGCCGCCCCGGTGCCGCGGCCCTTGACCGGCTCCGATGCGGCGGAGCCGGTCAAGGGCCCGAGGGGCCGGGGTCGCCGGGTCAGCGATCCCGGGTCATGATCCGGGGCACTCCTTCCAGGCCAGGTGGTAGACGGTGCTGATGTCGCCGTCCGTCGAGTCCATGGTCATGAAGCTGGTGCTGCCCGGCGCGGACGTGCCCGCGTTGACGCGCAGCTCGGTGTTGATGTTGAAGTTCCGCTGAACACCACAGGGGGCCCAGACCAGTTGGGCCCAGTCCGTGACGTCGGTGGCCTGCCAGTTGTCGTTGTACGGGCCACCGAAGGGGTGCGTGATGGCCGCCGTGCTCGAGGAGCCCTGGAAGTAGTACGAGGCCTTCTCGGTGCTGCTGGCACCGGGCTGCAGCGACGCGAAGCCGCGGTAGTCGGCGCTGGCGATGGCGTACGTGAAGCCCTGCGGCACGTGGACGATCAGGTTGAGCTGGCAGTTCTTGCGGAACGCGGTGGGCCCCGAGGTGCCGCCCACCTGGGCGAGGTATTCACTGTAGGTGACGGTGAAGGCCGTGTTGTCCGGCGACACCGCGACCGCGGCGGTGCCCTGCGGGCAGCCGGAACCGTTCACCGTGGCGACCTTGATGACGATCTTGTCCGGAGGCGGGTCGACGATCCCGGAGGACGGGTCCGGTCCGGGTAGTGCGGTGGCGAACAGGGCGGCTATCGCGCCACCCAGAAGAAGCCCACCAGCCATGGTGCTCCCATCCATTGCGTTGGCGTTTCCGGCGGCACGAATCGTGTGCCGCCGCGAATTGGGGGGTGCGGCTCCTCCCGCGTACGGGAGGGGCCGTCGCAGACCAGTGCGTTGGATCAAGCGTGAACTGTTGAACCATGTACATGACAAGGTCATGCGCATGGGTGACCCGGGAATGTGAAGAAGCCGTGAAGTCCGGGACCGACCGCATCGTATGTACCCCGGCGCCCGGGGGTCAGGGCGATCTCCGGCCATTCACCGCGTACGCCCGTTCACGGAGCACGCCTGCCGCGGCCGACGAGGACGCCGGGCGCCTCGGCCGGCCCGACCGGGTCGCTCCTTCCGGCTCGACCGGACGCCCGCGGACCGCCGCCCCGGAGTACCCGTCCTGGGACTCTCCTCGAATCCCCCCGCCGCCGCACGGCTCCGCACCCGCTCCTGCGACACTGAACGTCATGGAGTCCCGACACCTGCGAATCGGCCGCCGTCGCATATGGATGCTCAGCGGAGCCTGCTTCCTCGTGCTCGGCCCGGTCGGTTACGCGCTCGGCGGCTGGATTCCCCTGGCGGCACTGATCGTGGCGCTCACCGCGGCCACCTCGGTCTCGCACTGGAAGGCCGCCTCGTGGCTCGGGCCCGCCGTGGAACGGGGGCAGCGGGAGAGCCGCCGGGACGTGGCGACCTTCTGCGTGGTCATAGCGGTCAGTGGCTACGCCCAGCCCCCGGCGCACGCGTCCCCCTCCCCCGAGGCCCCCGATCTGGCGGCACTGCGCCTGGAGGCCTATCGGGCCGCGGCACACGACGATCTCTCCGAGGAACTCCGGCGCCTGGCGGCCGACGCGCTGGCCGCGGCCGACGCCGCACACGCCGAGGACACCCCGGTGGCCTGGCGGGCCGCACGCGCGAGCGCGGAGCGGCTGGCGCACGCGGCGCAGGAGGGCAATCCCTACGTACGGAATCTGCTGATCCAGTGGGTCGAGGGCAACCCGGCCGCGGACCGCTAGGTCACGCCCGGCCCCCGCGCTCGGATCAACGGCCGTGACCGGTGCGGCGCTTGGCACGACGGGGAACATCCCGCCCTACGGGGTGTACTCAGGTGAACCGACAACGCGGCGGGGTGCCGTACGGCGCGGGTCGCACCGTGGGACCAGCGAGGTCAGGTACTTCATCGTCGCCAACTCCCTGGAAACGTGAGGACCATGGCGGACTTCTCCAGCAGGTCGGGTGCCGCGTTCGTCGCGGGCGGCACCGGTGGTATCGGCGCGGCCGTCGTCCGTACGCTGGCCGAGCGCGGCAGTGACGTGGCGTTCACGTACCGCACCAGCCGGGCCGGGGCCGACGCGCTCGCCGCCGAGGTGCGCGAGCACGGGCGTCAGGTCCTCGCGCTGCGGCTCGATCTGACCGACGAGGTGGCCACGGCGGAAGCGGTCTCCGAGGCCACCGACACCTTCGGCGGCCTCCACACGGTGGTGTACGCGGCCGGCCCGCACGTACCGATGGTGCACCTCAGCCAGGTGACGCCACGTCAGTTCCGGGCTCAGCTCGACGCGGACGCGCTGGCGTTCTTCCATCTCGTCCATCCCGCGCTGCCGAGGCTGCGGGAGAGCCGGGGCAGCATCGTCGCCGTCACCACCGTGGCCACCCGCAGGTTCCCGGTCCGCGACGGGCTCTCCTCGGGCACGAAGGGGGCGGTCGAGGCGGTCGCCCGGGCTCTGGCGGCCGAGGAGGGCCGGTACGGGGTCCGGGTGAACTGCGTCGCCCCGGGCATGCTGACCGACGGCATCGCCGCCCGGCTGATCACCTCCGGTGAACTCGACGAGACGGCCCTGCGGACCGCCCGCCGCAACATCCCGCTGCGCCGTTTCGGCGAGGCGGCGGACATCGCGGAGGCGGTGGCGTTCCTCGCCTCGGACCGCGCCGGTTTCATCACGGGGCAGGCGCTGGGGGTCGACGGCGGCTACAGCGTGTAGCACCGGCCGGCCCCCGGCACTGTCCGCGGGTGCGGTGGAACCGGTCTCCCCGCCCGGCACGCACCGCGCCGGCCGTCGCTCGCCCCCGTACCGGCCGTGCTGCCGGGCACCACGAGGGAACCTCCCCGGGAGGCCGGGGCCCTCGTACGAGAAGGCCGCTCGGCTCCACGGTCGGTCCAGCGGTGACGCGCCGCCACTCGCTCGCCGTCACACGTCGGCGCGGGCGCGGCGGGCCGACGGTCAGCCGTGCGGCCCGGTCGCGAGGTCGTCGAGGGACCACCAGGTCCCCGACTGCCACTCGCGGCCGTGCCAGGCGGCACGGCGGGCACCGCGAGGGTCGTCGACCGAGCGGGGCCCGGTGGGACCGAAGACCATGGTGGCGCGTCGGCCTGTGGTGTACTCGGGCCAGTCCGGCAGCCCCTCGGCGGTGGGGACGCCAGCGGTGACGAAGGCCCCGAAGGCCTCGTGGAGCAGCCCGTTGACGCCCGGACCGCCGAGCCACATGGCGGTGCCGTCCGTACCGTGGATCGCGGGCAACTTCCCGTCGGGCGCGACTTCCGGCGGGAGCCCGGTCAACGGCATGTCGTACCGGGAACGCCAGACGGGCGCGTGGGCGCACTGGGCGTCGGCGAGGCGCGTCGTGGGGATTCCGTACCGCTCGTCGGTCATCAGGTCGATCCGCAACCGGAGCGGATCGCGGGCCGGTTCGGACGGGTGTTCCGCGTAGACGGCGAGGATGCGGTCGCGCGCGGCGGCGCCGAAGTACTCCTCCAGGACGCGGTCCGCCCGCTCGGCCGCGTCGGGAGCGAGGAGTTGGTAGAGCGCGCATTCGTTGACGCACGTCTGGGCCAGCAGTGGGACACCCGCGGCGACGCCCGCCGCGAGGGCGTCCAGGGGCCTGCGGGTCAGGGCGAGTCCGTCGATGGAGGGGCGCCACAGCCAGGAGGCCCGCACTCCCTCGCCGACCGCGTTCTGCGCGCCGAGGATCTCCTCCGCGGGCACGCTGCGGATGCCGTCCGCGGCCCCGGCTCCCAGCACGCGCAGGAACCGCCGCGTCAGGGCGGCGTCCTGGGACCGGGCGGCGACGTGGTCGGCTCCGCCGCTCGACGAGACCGCCCGGTGGATCATGCCTCGGGTGAGGGGCGAGGCGAGCAGGTTGGCGACGGACTTGGCGCCGGCGGACAGACCGTAGAGCGTGATCCGGTCCGGGTCGCCGCCGAAGCCGGCGATGTTCTCGCGGACCCAGCGCAGCGCGGCGACTTGGTCGTGCAGACCGTAGGAACCGGTGTGCTCCTCCCCGTCCAGCGCGAGGAACCCCAGCGCGCCCAAACGGTAGTTGAACGTCACCACGACCACACCGTGGGCGCGTGCGAAGACCGCGCCGTCCCCGGCGATGTCGGTGCCGGTACCGACCTGGTAGCCGCCACCGTGGATCCACAGCAGCACGGGACGGCCCTCGGCACCCGCCGGTGCCGTCACGTTGAGGTAGAGACAGTCCTCCGACGGTTCGGGCAGCGCGGGCGCGTCGGCCGACAGGGGGTCCGCCGTCACGGCGGGCAGGAACATGGGCGGCTGCGGGGCGGGGGCCCCGTATTCCGTGGCCTCGCGCACACCGCTCCAGGCCTCGGGTCGCCTCGGCGGGCGCAGGCGCAGCGAACCCACGGGAGGGGCCGCGTAGGGAATGCCGCGCCAGCCGAGGACTCCCTCGCGGATCTCGGCGCCGCGCACCCTGCCGGCGGCGGTGTCCACGACGTACGCCGTGGCGCCCGCGCCGGCCCGTGGCGTCCCCGTCATGCCGTCCTCTTGTCGTGCCGTCGGGACCGGTTCTGCGAGCGGCCCCGCGCCGTGACCTCGGCACACCGGCGGGCAGCCGCACCCGTCCACGGTCACCGGGTCTCGGCCGTGCGTCCCCGTGCGTCCCCGACGAGGCGGGCGGCGGCATCGCGGGCGGCGGCGTCGAGGAGCCGACGGTGGTGCCGTGGACGCGGGCGAGCACTGAGCCGGTCACCGCTCGCGGCGGCCAGTTTACGAGCCTGGGGCGAGCAACTCACCGTACGGAACGACATGGTTGACCGGTCCGGGGCCGTGGGAGACCGTGTGCGTCGTCGGCGGTCAGGAATCTCCTGTTCCGGGTTTCCTGGCCGCTGTTGCCGCCATCCGGGGGACTTCGTGCACCGCACGCGGTCGTCACCGATCGGCTTCGCCGGCGGCTCCGCGGCGAGGCCTGTCGCGCATGACCCGGCCGACACCCGGTGCACGGGCTCCGGACAGCGTCACTCGCCCCTCACCCAGCCCCGGGCACGGCCGTTCAGGTGAACGCTGGAGCCGCCGCGGCACGGCGACGCTCGGCCCGAACCGCGTGACCGGCGTCCCGGGGACGTCTGAGCCGCGTACGGGTGGTGGCTCCTGACGGCAGAGGGACGCCCCTCGACCGGGGTCGAGGGGCGTCCTTCGTGCGGGGTGAAGCGGTCAGTGCTTGTCGCGGAGTGAGTCGCGAGCACCTGCGGCCTTGCCACGGGCCTTCTCCGCGGCTTCGCGGACGTTGGCCTTGGCCTGGTCGGTCTTGCCCTCGGCTTCCATACGCTCGTTGCCGGTGGCCTTGCCGGCCATCTCCTTGGCCTTGCCCTTGGCCTTGTCCATGGAACTCTTGCCCATGATCACTCCTTGGTTGGGGGGATACGCCTGCCACGCTAGGGGCGGTCGGCGGCTCCCGCATCCGGAGCGCGTGGCCGCCCTCACCGGCCCCGTGCACTCACCGCGCCCCGGGTCCGTGCCGACCGGCAGGAGCGGAGAACCCCGTTGCCTTCCAGGGCGCTCGGTCCGTCGCGTGTCTCGCGGGGGACCTCCCTCTCCGACCGCACGGCGACGCGGCGAGTAGCCTGCCCCGGTGAAACGCATCCTCGTCGCCGGCATCACCGGGGCCGGAAAGACCACCATGGCGCAGGCCCTCGCCGTACGGCTCGAGCTGCCTTTCCACGAGATGGACGCCCTGAAGTTCACCGGCCCGCGATGGGCGTCCAACCCCGATCTGCGCGAGCAGGTGGCCACGATCGCGGCCACCCCGGGGTGGATCTTCGACTCCTTCGGCTACCCGGAAGTCCGGGATCTGCTGTGGACGCATGCCGACACGGTGGTCTGGCTCGACTACCCGAAGTCCGTGATCATGCCCCGCATCCTGCGCAGGTCGTTGCGCCGGACGCTGCTGCGCGAGCGGATATTCGGCGGCAACGTGGAGACCCTTTCGGGCTGGTTCAGCAGTGACCACCCGGCATGGTGGGCCTGGTCCCAGCACGGCGCCCGGCGGTCGGAGATCGCCCGACGCACCCAGGATCCCCGCTTCGCGCCGCTCCACGTCATCCGTTTCCGCTCACCGCGACGAGCGGACCAATGGCTGCGAACCCTGCGTGAGGCCGGTTCCGAAGCCTGACCGGGTGACGGCACGCACGATGCCGTGTCCTTGCCGGGCAGCGTGACGAGGGTCGGCGGATCAGCCGAGCTCGAGCAGCAGGTCGGTGAGTTCGGCCGGCATGGTCACCATGCAGTCGTGGCCGGTCGCCAGTTCCCGCACCCGTGCCGGGCTGCCGTTGGGCTGTGTCGCGGGGACGGGGCGCCGGTCAAAGCCCTCGGGCCTGCCCTCGGTGCAGTGGATGTGCGTCCGCGGGATGGAGTTCGCCGCCGGATTGTCGAGTCGGACCGGCTGTTGCAGGCAGCGCACCGAAAGGTCCGACAGCGTCGTGCGCAGCCAGGCGACGTCCGCCGGGTCGGTGACCCCGAACAGACCTGAGGGCGGCGGCAGCCCGGGGAGCGGCGGGACCCGCCAGCCGTTGTCGGACTTCAGGGCGAGGTCGATCAGTGCCTGGGTCACGGGCATGATGTCGGCCGCGCTCTCGCCGTCCTCGGGGACCATCGCGTCGAGGTAGACCAGATGGGCGATCCGGTCCGGGAGCCGGTCGGCCGCCGCCGAGATGACCAGCCCGGCGTAGCTGTGGCCCACCAGGACCACCTCGGTGAGGTCCTCCTCGGTGATCAGCTCGACGATGTCGTCGACATGCGTGTCGAGCCCTACTTCGGGGCCGAGCAGACGCGCCTTGTCGCCGTGGCCGGTCAGTGACGGTGTGAGCGCCCGGTGTCCGGCCGACTCGAGCAACGGCACCACCCGTTCCCAGCACTCTCCGCTGTGCCACGCGCCGTGTACCAACAGATAGGTCGACATGGGTTCCGCTCCTCGCTGTGTCCGTCCCCGCTCGGCGGGTCGCTGATCATGCTGCCGCCCGCCCTCGGGCCGGGCCAGGGCCCCCTCGATCCTGGGGGTGACAGGGCCAGGCACCCGCGCAGGGGGGCGAATTACAGTGGGGCGATGCGCGACGAAACGAACCTGCTGGGCGATTACGTGCGCGCCCGCCGTGAGCTCGTCACTCCCGAACAGGTGGGGATCCCGGTCGTGGGGAAACGGCGCGTTCCGGGTCTGCGCCGGGAGGAGGTCGCGATGCTCGCCGGCATCAGTGCCGACTACTACCTGCGCCTGGAGCAGGGCCGCGACCGCAACCCATCCGTACAGATCCTCGAGTCGCTCGCCCGCGTGCTGCGACTCGACGACGACGCTACGGCCTACCTGTTGCGTCTGGGCGCCGGAAGACCCCGGCGGCACAGGCACCGGCGCCGGAGGGAGACCGTTCCTCCGGGCATCGCCAAGCTCGTCGCCACACTCCCGCTGCCCGCACTGGTCGAGGGCCGCTACTTCGACGTGCTCGCCGCCAACGCCCTGGCGACCGCTCTCTCACCGCGACTCGTGACGGGAGCCAACCGGCTGCGAGACGTGTTCCTCGACCCCGCCGAACGGGCTCTGTACGCGGACTGGGAGAGCGCCACCGTGGGCATGGTGGCGGGCTTCCGCGAGTCCGTCGGCACCGACATCGACGACCCCCGGTTCATCGAGCTCGTCGGCGAGCTCTGCCTCGCCAGCCCCCGCTTCAGCCGGCTGTGGGCGCGCCACGACGTGGCGGCGTGCGAAGGCGCGTCCAAGCACATCGACCATCCCCAGGTCGGTGGCCTGTGGCTGAACAGGGAGCGGCTCGGCATCGGCGGCACGGGCGGGCAGACGCTGGTCGTCTACCACCCCGATCCCGGCACCGACAGCGCCGACCGGCTCGCCCTTCTCGCCTCCGCCGCGCAGGCGCCGGCCGCCCCTCGGGACACCACCGCCGACGAGCAGGGGCGGGCGGGCACCGAACGCGGCGCGCGCGCCGCGGACCGGGCCGGCCGCCGCCCGGCGGCCGACGACCAATGGTGTACGGGTTCGGCCTGATCCAGCGAATCCGGCCTGATCCGGGGGTGGTTCAGACGGGCAGTCGCGGCACGCTGTCGAGCAGACGGCGGGTGTAGGGGTGCGCAGGGTCGCCCAGCACCTGGTCGGTGTCGCCCTGCTCGACGACGTGGCCGTGTTCCAGCACGGCGGTGCGCTCGCACAGGGACGCGACGACCGACAGGTCGTGGGAGACCATCACGATCGTGAGTCCCTGCTCCTGCTTGAGGTCGGCGAGCAGGTCGACGACCTTGACCCGGGTGGTGACGTCGAGTGCGCTGACGGGTTCGTCGGCCAGCAGCACCCGCGGATGGCACACCGTGGCGCGGGCGATGGCGATCCGCTGCCGCTGTCCCCCGGAGAACTCGTGCGGGTAGCGGTCCGCCGCGTCGGCGGGCAGGCCGACCCGCTCAAGTGCCGCCGCCGCCTTCGGGGCCGCGCCGGCCCTGGTGTCGATGCCGAGGGAGCGAAGCGGCTCCGCCACGATGGCGCCCACGCGACGGCGGGGGTCGAGTGAGGAGTAGGGATCCTGGAAGACGCACTGCACGCTGCTCCGGAAGCGGCGCAGCTGCCGCCGGTCGCGCAGCGACAGGTCGGCTCCGTCGAAGCGGACACTGCCCGCGGTGGGGCGGGTCAGGCCCAGCAGCAGGCGCAGCAGCGTCGTCTTGCCGGCCCCGGACTCGCCGACAAGGGCGAGGCTGTGTCCGGCCTCGACGGTGAGCGAGACGTCCTCGACCACGTTGGCCGCGCTGCCCCGATGGCGCAGCGCCACGTCCTTCAGTTCCAGTACGGGCGTCACCGCGCGCTCCTCAGGTCCAGGGCCGACTGCAGTCTGCGGGCGCTGGCCACGAGCGCTTCCGTGTACTCCTCGCGCGGCGAGCGGATGAGGGTGTGGACGGGACCTTCCTCGACGGCCCGGCCTTCCTTCATCACCAGGGCGCGGTCGGTCACCCTGGCCACGACGGCGAGGTCGTGGCTGACGAAGAGCACCGCCATCTCCCGTTCCCGGACGAGGGTGTCGAGGAGGTCGAGCATCTCCGCCTGCACGGACACGTCCAGCGCGGTGGTCGGTTCGTCGGCGATCAGCAGTCTGGGTGCGCACGCCAGAGCCATGGCCAGGGCGACGCGCTGTCGCTGTCCGCCGGAGATCTCGTGCGGAAAGGCGCGGGCGATCCGTTCGGGTTCCGGCAGCCGTACCTGTGCCAGCGCGTCGCGTACGGCGTCGCGCAGGCCGGCTCCCTTCAGACCGGTGTGTCTGCGGAGGGGTTCGGCGATCTGCCGGCCCACGCGCATCAGCGGGTCGAGCGCGGTGAGCGGCTCCTGGAAGACGACGGCGGCGTCCCGGCCGCGGACGGAGGTGAGTCTCTTCTCGGTGGCGCCGACGATCTGGGTGCCACCGAGGTCGATGCTGCCGGTGGCGGTCATGCCGTCGGGCAGCAGGCCGAGCACGGCGAGGGTGGTGAGCGACTTGCCGGAACCGGACTCGCCGATGAGTCCCAGCCGTTCGCCGCTCGCGACGGTGAAGGAGAGGTCGTCGACCAGTGTCCGGCCGTCCGAGGTGGCGACGGTCAGGCCCCGTACGTCGAGGAGGGTCATGTGCGCCTCCGGCGGGTCGCCGGGTCGAGGGCCTCCCGCACGCCGTCGGCGATGAGGTTGACGCCGATCACGAGCAGGACGAGCAGGATGCCCGGGGCGAGCGCCCCGGCGGGAGCCGTGGTGAAGGTGGCCTGCGCCTCCTGGAGCATGCGGCCCCACGAGGCGTTGGGCGGCGGCGCACCCAGGCCCAGGTAGGACAGGCCGGCCTCGGCCAGCACGGCGAGCCCGAACTGCAGCGCGAGGTTGACCACAAGGGTGGGCCAGATGTTGGGCAGGACGTGGCCGAGCACCGTACGCGGCCAGGAGGTGCCGGACGTGCGGGCGGCGGTGATGTAGTCCTGCGCCAGGACCCGCTTGACCAGGATGCGCACCAGTCTGGCGACGACGGCGCTCTGCGCCAGTCCGATCGCGAGGATCGCGGAGCCGAGGGTCGCCGAGCGCGCGGCGACGATGAGCATCGCGAGCAGCAGCGTGGGAAAGGCGATCAGGATGTCGAGGAACGCGGACAGCGTGTCGTCGAGCCAGCCCTGCGCGAACGCCGCGAGCACCCCCAGGGTGACGCCGATGGCGGCGGCGAGGAGCACCGATCCGAGCCCGGCCTCGACGGCGATCCGCGAGCCGGTCATGACCTGGGTGAACAGGTCGCGCCCGAGTTTGTCGGTGCCCAGCAGATGTCCCCCGCCGGGTCCGGCGAGCCGTCCGCCGGAGGTGTCGTCCGCGGAGTAGGGCAGCCAGAACAGGGAGACCAGGGCGAGCAGAGCGATGAGTCCGGCGAGGACACAGCCGACGACGAGCGTGGCGGAACGGCCGATTCGCCGGCCGCCCGGCGGTGCCTTCTCGGACAGCACCGGTACGAGCGCCTCGGGCGCGGTCATCGGGCACCTCCGGAGAGTCGTCCGCGCAGCCGTGGGTCGACGAATCGCTGGACGAGGTCGGCGACGAAGCCGATGAGCAGGACGGCGAGGGTGGAGACGAACAGGACGGCCTGGATGACGGGGTAGTCGTGCTGGGCGATGCCGGTGGCGAGCATCGAGCCGAGGCCCGGCAGCGCGTACACGGACTCCACGACGACCGCGCCGAGCAGGGTGGAGGCGAGCTCGATGGCGAGGACGGAGATCACCGGCACGGAGCTGTTGCGCAGGCCGTGCCGCCACATGGCCCGCCCGAAGGACGAACCCAGGGCGCGGGCGGTACGCAGGTAGTCGCTGCCGAGGACGTCGAGGGTGGCGGAGCGGACGTAGCGGATCATGGACGCGCTCATCACCAGGGCGATGGTGACGACGGGCAGCACGAGGGAACGGATCGCTTCGGCGGGCTCGGACCAGCCGTCCGGGGGGAAGCCGCCTGCCGGGAGCCAGCCCGCGTTCAGCGCGAAGACGGCGACGAGGATCATGCCGAGCCAGAACACCGGGATGGCGATGCCCAGTTGGGACACGCCACTGAGCAACGCCCCGTACCAGGTGCGCCGCTTGTAGGCGGCGACGAACCCGGCCGGCACCGCGATGAGAACGGCGAGGACGAAGGCGGCGAGGGTCAGCGGGACGGTGACGTCCAGCCGGGAGGTGACCTCGGGGCCGACGGGCAGTGAGCTGACGAAGGAGGTGCCGAGGTCGCCGTGCGCCAGCTGCCCGAGCCAGTGCGTGAACTGTTCGGGCAGTGGCCTGTCGGACCCGATGGAGTGCCGTGCCGCGGCGATCTGTTCCGGGCTGGCGCCCACCGAGGTGAGTGCGTTGGCCGGGTCGCCCGGGAGCATGCGCAGCAGGACGAACAGCACGACGCTCGCCAGGGCCAGCGACACCACGAGGAAGGCCAGTCGGCGCAGGAGGTAGCGCGCCATCAGCCCTTCTTCTTGATGTCGTAGGCGTAGAACTGCGAGTTGAGGCCGTTGAGCGGGTAGCCCGAGAGCTTGCTGCTCGCGACGACGATCTGCGGGTAGAGGTAGAGCCAGTCGCTGGCCGCGTCCTCGGCGGTCTTCTCGTTGACCTTCTTCAGCAGTGCGGTCTGCTCGGCGGTGGTGGAGGCCTCTTCGGCCTGCTCGACCCACTGCGTGACCTGCTTGTTGTCGTAGCCCCAGTAGAAGTCGGGGTTGCCGTACCAGACGAGGTCACGGTCGTTGACGTGCTCCTGGAGCGTGGCCGTGAAGTCGTGGTTCTTGTAGACCTTCGTGTACCACTCGTCGGGCGTGATCGTGTTGATCTTGACGGTGATGCCGACCTTGGCGAGCTGGGACTTGATGAAGGTCGCGGCGGTGGGGTGCGGGTCGTAGTTCGGGGTGTCGAGGGTGAAGGTGAAGCCCTTGGCGTACCCGGCCTCGGCGAGCAGCTGCTTGGCGTGCGTCGGGTCGTAGGCGTTGACCTTGGTGAGGTCCTCGTACCAGGGGTCGGTGGGCGGCACCATCGAGCCGATGAGCTTGCCGTAGCCCGCCCAGACCGACTCCAGGAGCTTCTTGTCGTCGATGGCGGACGACACGGCCTGGCGCACCTTGACGTTCGTGAAGGGCTTGGCCTTGTCGTTGAAGGCGAGCAGCAGCTTGGTGGTGGAGTCGCCGTCGTTGACCTTGTAGTTCTGGTTGCTCTTGAACTGATCCAGGGCGTCGGGCGACTGCTCGCTGGTGACCACGTCGACGGCGTTGGTCAGCAGGGCGTTGTTGAGTGCCGTGGCGTCCTTGTAGTAGTGGAAGACGACCTTCTGGTTGCCGGCGGCGCGGCCCCAGTAGCCGGCGTACCGGTCCAGGCCGAGGGCGGAGCCGCGCGTCCACTTGTCCAGCTTGTACGGGCCGGTGCCGTCCTCGGTCGTCTTCAGGTTCTTGGCCTGGGAGTTGATGATCCAGACGTAGGAGAGGTTGTAGACGAAGGAGATCGACTTCTTCGACAGCGTGACCTTGACGGTCCGCTGGTCGGGGGTGGCGATGTCCTTGACGACCTCGAGGTTGCTCTTGCGGGCGGACTGGGAGTCGTCCGCGAGAACCTTCTGCAGGCTGTACTTGACGTCCTGGCTGGTGAGTGCCTTGCCGCTGTGGAACTTCACGCCGTCGCGCAGGGTGAAGGTGTACGTGAGTCCGTCGCCGCTGACCTTGTAGTCCTGGGCGAGGAGCTTCTCCACCTTGCCGTCGTCGGTGAGCTTGAACAGTCCTTCGTAGACGTTGCCGTTGAGGGCCTCGGTGACGCCCTGGCCGCCGCCCGCGGTGTTGTCGAGGTTCTGCGGCTCGTACAGGGAGCCGATGTTGACGGTGGCGTTCTTGTCGTAGGAGCCGCCCGTGGCACCGCCGCCCGAGCCGGAGCCGCCACAGGCGGTCAGGGCCAGGGCGAGGGTGGCCGCCGTCGTGGTGCCGTACAGGGAGGTCTTCTTGATGCTCATGGTGAAGGGGCGCTTTCGTGCTGCGGTGCGGGAGGCTGCGGGACGGTCAGTGCTGTGCGTCGAAGCCGGCGCGGAAGACGGGGAGCTTCTCGCCCGCCTCGACGGGCAGGTGGAAGCGGTTCTGCCGCGGCGGCATCGGACAGTTGTACTGATCCGAGAACCCGCAGGGCGGTACGAAGGCGCGGTTGAAGTCGAGGAGGACGCGGTGGTCGTCCTCCGTGCGCTGTACGAAGAGGAAGCGGCCGGCGCCGTACGTGGTGTCCCCGTTGGTGGGATCGCCGAAGACGAGCAGGAGGGTGCCGTCGTCGTCGAAGGCGCTGAGCGTGTAGTCGCGGCCGTCGACGGTGAGGGTGATGTCGCCGGGGACGACCAGGTCGCGGGTGCCACCGTTGTCCCTGAGGTGCTCGAAGGACACACGCCGGGCGTCGGACACCGGGGTGTAGGTCGCGTGAAGCACCCAGGCGGGGTCGTAGGGGAAGGCGTCGACCCGGTCGAAGTGGCGGATGGCGGGCGCGTCCGCGTCCCAGAAGCGCAGGCCGTCCTCGGACCCGCCGGTGACGAGGTCGGTGCGCCGCAGCGCGGTGACCGTCATGGTCTCCGGCTGACCGGCCCGGGCCTTCTCGGGGTCCGGGTCCGCGCCGGCGGGGAGCCAGCGGGTCTCGACGAGGGCGAGGTTCCCGGCCGGGGAGGTGAGGGCCCGGTGACGCTCGGCGCGCCACGCGTGCCACTGCCCGACGGCGTCGGAGACGGGCTGGTCAGCGATGGAGTGGGACACGGAGGGACTCATTCACTTGGACGGGGCGCCGGCCTCACGCCGCGAGGGTCCCGCCGCGCATATGAATGGCCAAAGCAACTTCTTTATCATCCATAAGAGGATCTAATGTCAAATGCCTGAGTCACATGTTGAGACGACCCGGTGCGGTGGTTCCCGTGGGGCTGACGGCGCGGCGCCGCCCCCGCGACGCACCGCGGGGGCGTGCTCGCCGGCCGGCGCCGACACGCGGCCGGCACGCCCCCGCGACCGCTTCGGCCCTGGCCGGGCCCAGCTCAGCCCAGGTCGAGGAGTTCCTCGTAGAAGCCGCCGAAGCCGCGCTCGCGGTCGACGAGGTGGATCTCCAGGATCCAGTGGCAGACGCGTCCGGCCCGGTCGGGACGCCGGAGCGGGGTGTCGTTCCCCGGGGCGATGTACGACTCGATGTCGGCGCCGTCGATCTTCTCGTGCGGGAACTCGCCCACCGGATGTCCGGCGTGCCAGCCGCCCAGTTCCCAGCCGCGTTCGGTGGCCAGCCGCCCGATCTCGGCGTGCAGGCGGGCGCCGGTGATGTCCGGGTCCGCCTCGAAGGCGCGGCGGCCCGCGGCGAAGATCTCGGGCAGGTCGTCGCGCAGCCGGTGCTTGACGGGGTCGTCGCCGAGCACGAAGGTGCGGCCGAAGTCGGCCTCCCACTCCTCGAAGATCGGTCCGAAGTCCGCGAAGGCGATGTCGTCCCGGCCGATGACCCGGTCCGGGGGATTCTCCCGGTACGGGTGGAGGGTGTTCGGTCCGGAGCGGACGATGCGCTTGTGCCAGTGGCGCGTCGGACCGAACAGGTCGTTCGCCAGGTCGCGGATCCGGTCGCTGACCGCTCGCTCGCCCTCTCCGGGTGCGACCAGCCCCCTCGCCTCGATCTCGGCGAAGAGCTGGGCGGCCTTGTCCTGGGCGTCCAGCAGTCGTGCGGCACGGGTGGTCTCGTCGGTCACATGTCCCCCATCGTCGTGTGTCCCGCGTGCGTGGCCCCGGTCACCGCCGGGACCGATCTTGACCGTACCCGGCGCCGGCCGCGCGATGTCGGCCGAGCGGGCGCGGCAGGTCTATCCGAAGGTGAACGCGTAGGCCTGGATCCCGGGCGCGAGGCGGAGTTCGAGCCGGGCCTGGCGCGGGGTGTCCTCGTCGACGAGCCGGTGCAGGGTGGGGGTGCCGTCGATGTGGAGGGTCCTGACGGCCTTGCCGTCGACGAGGACGGTGACGGGTCCGTTGCCCGCGAGGACCAGGTTGACGTTCCTGGCCCTGTAGGTGAAGGCGAGGCGCGCGTCGGCGCCGGCGGTGAAGTGGTCGTACCCCGCGGTCCAGGTGCCGTCGAGGGAGAGCCTGCCGAGCGGGAGTGCTGCCGGGAAATGGTAGGTCTTGGGCCGGTCGTCGAGGAGCGGGTCGCCCACGTATCCGCTGATGCGCAGGTTGCTGAGGTACGTCTCGGGAGTACGGTCGCGGGTCGGCGCGGCATCCTGCTGACCGGTCTTCGCGGGCAGCCGGACGGAGGGGTTCGCCTGCTCGAGGAGGGTACGGATCAGGTCCTCGGTCTGCGCGTACTGCCCCTCACCGAACTTGAAGTAGCGCACGGTGCCGTGCGAGTCGATCAGGTACTTGGCGGGCCAGTACCGGTTGCGGTAGTTGTTCCAGGTCGTCAGCTTGTTGTCGAGGGCGACCGGATAGGTCACGCCCAGCTTCCTGGCCTGGTCGGCGACGTTGCCCGGCTTCTTCTCGAAGGCGAACTCGGGAGAGTGGACCCCGATCACCTGAAGTCCCGAGGAGGCGTAGGCGCGTTCCCAGGCCTTGATGTGGGGCAGGCTGCGCTGGCAGTTGATGCACGAATAGGTCCAGAAGTCGATCAGGACGACCTTGCCGCGCTCCGCCCTGAGGTCGACCGGCTTGCCACCGGGTGTGTTGAGCCACTTCGTGATGCCCCCGATGGGCGGCGCCTGTCCGCAGGAACGCAGTTCGTCGACACCGTCCTCGCAGCGTGAGAGCTCCTTGTTGGAGTTGTCGTACAGGCCGGACAGCTTCTGACGGGCGGTGTCACTGTCCTCGATCTTCTTCTGTGCGGCGGAGGTGTAGTCGGGCAGCGCCCGCTGGATGGCGTCGGTGACGTTGAAGGCCAGGCCGAACGCGAGCACGATCATCAGGCACCCCGCGCCGAACCGCAGGGCGCGGGCCCGCTTGCGGAAGGCACCGACCCGTTCGGCGACCCGGCGCCCGGCCAGCGCGAACACCAACAGCGGAAGGGCCGTACCGAGAGCGAAGGAGACCGTCAACGCGACGACGTCGAGGCTGAGTCGGCCGCGCGCGCCGGCCACGGTGATGGCCGCGAGCACGGGACCGGCGCACGGCACGTACAGCAGCCCCAGGCCCAGGCCCAGGACGAAGGCGCTGCCGTCCTTGTTGACCTGTCGTTGCGGGATCCGCGCGAACGGCTTCTCCAGGACACGCTCCACGGCCGGGAAGACCAGACCGAGACCGATGAGCACCAGAAGGACCAGACCGACGTAGCGCAGGATGTCCTCCGGCAGGCCCAGCGCGGAGATGATGGTGACGCCCAGCAGCGTGAAGAAGCTGAAGCTCAGCACCAGGCCGGCGACCACGGCGTAGGGCCTGCGGTTGCGCGAGGACCGGGGTGCGGGCCGCGTCTGCAGGAGGACGTCGCCGTCCTCGGAGGTGCCGAGGGTGGCGGCTTCGGCGCCGCCTTCCGCCGACGCGGCCGCATCGGCCGAAGCGGCTCTGCCCGGCCGCGCCCGTGGGCTGTCGGTGGTGGGTCCGCCGGCCAGGAACACCACGGGAAGCACCGGGAGAATGCAGGGAGACACCGCGGTGATCAACCCGCCGAGCAGTCCGATCAGAACCAAAGTGATCATGCGATGTGGCCTCCGAAGCGCTGTCCGGGCCCTTCGGCCCGCTCACTCCTGGTACGAAGCCGCTCACCCGCACGGATTGGTCCGGCGGCCGCACCGATCGCCTCAGCAGGTGCGAACGACGCGGGCCAGGAAATACCCGGAGGTGTCCTCGTAGGAGTCCAGTTGCCAGCCGCTGCCGTCCAGCGCGGGCCGCAGGTTCGGCTCGGCCAGTGGGTCGTCGGGGCTCAGTGGGCGGCCGTGACGGCGGGCGCGTTCGGCGCGGCCCGAGGGATGGAACAGGAGCAGTGCGCCGCCCGGCGTGGTGACCCTCGCCCATTCGCGCAGGGCGGTCGTCGGGTCGGGAAGGTGGTCGAGCAGCCCGGCGGTGAAGATTCCGTCCACCACGCCAGGTGGCAGCGGCAGCCGATGACAGTCGGCGAGCAGCAGGCAGGCCTGGTCGGCGCGGCCCTCGCGGGCAGCGGTCACGAGCATGGCGGAAGTGACGTCCACGCCCAGCACCGTCCCCTTGTCGCCCACCTCCGCGCGCAGGGCCGGCAGAGCACGTCCGGTGCCACAGCCCAGGTCCAGGGCCGTCTGGCCGGGGCTCAGTCCCAGGCGGGCGACGGCGGTCTCATAGCGCGGGCCGTCGGCGGCGAACCGCGTCTCCCAGGCGGCGGCCTTCGGAGTGAAGAAGGTCCGTGTCGCGGTGCGTTCGGCTCGCGCGGCCACCAGCGCCGCGAACCTCCCGAACACCCGGTCCCGGTGCGGAGCCAGTGCGGCCAGCTCGCCCGGCGCGGCCTCCCGCAGCCCCGGAGCGGTGGCGGCGTCCTCCGGGAACGCCGCCGCGAACGCGTCCACGGCCGCCTCGTCGGCCTCCAGGTGGAACTGGAGGCCCCATGCGGCCCCGCCCACGCGGAAGGCCTGCGCCGGATACCGCTCGCAGAACGCCAACGGCACGGCCCCGGGCGGCAGTTCCATGGTGTCGGCATGCCAGTGGAGCACGCGCAGCCGCTCGGGCGTCCCCATGAACAGTGGGTCCCTGCCCGCCGCGGAACACGTCCGCACCTCGCCCCAGCCCACCTGCGCCCCGGACCCGGTACGGGCCGTCCCGCCCGCCGCCACCGCCAGCAGCTGCGCACCCAGGCACACCCCGAGCACCGGCACCTCGGCGGCCAACGCCGCCCGCAATAGGTCGAGTTCGGCGCCTCGGGTGGGAAACCCGGCGTCGCTGTACGCGGCCATCGGGCCGCCCATCACCACGAGCGCCTCGACTCCGGCCAGGTTCTCGGGCAGCGGATCCCCTGCCCACACCCGGCAGGGCCGCATCCGCAGACCCGCGGCCGCCAGCGCCTCGCCCACCGCGTACGGGCCTTCCTCCCGCAGGTGCTGCACCACCAGTACGCCCACAGCTTCGCCCCCAGTCAGCAGATACGACACAGACCAGGGTGATTACACCGCACATGCGAGTCAATGCGCACAGGTTGGTTCGCATGCGCGGTTCGACAGTCGGCCGCGTCCCGAGTGCTCCACCGCGCGCGCGTGACACCGCGTCGCTCCCTCCGGCGAGCGCCCCAGGCCGACGGCCCGTAGCGGGTCAGCCCAGATAGACGTCCTTGTGCGCGGCCACGAACGTCTCGACCGACTGGGCCGGTACCCCCGTCAGGCGTTCGACGTCGTCGGAGGTCCGGTCGTAGCGGTTCTCGTGGTGCAGTCGGGCCATGGTGGCGATGTGCTGTTCGGTGTGCGGCGGCAGGCCCGCCTTGGCGAGCACCTCGGCCCGCCATTGGTCCAGCGGCACGTCCACGTAGGACACCGGACGCCCGAGGGCTCGCGAGAACTCCTCGGCGATCTCGGTCATGTCGACCGAGCGGGGACCGGTCAGCTCGTAGACATGGCCGATGTGCGGAGCCGGATCACGGAGGACCGTGGCGACGACCCGGGCGACGTCGTCGACGGCGACCGGTGAGGTGCGCCCGGTTCCGAAGGGCAGCGCGATGGTGCCGTTCTCCCGGATCGACCGTGCCGCCAGCGTGGTGAAGAGAGGGTTGTCCAGGAACGACGTGGGGCGGATGTGCACCACCGGCAGCCCCGACCAGTTCAGCACCTGCTCGCCCAGCCAGTGCAGTCGCTGCTGGTTCGACTCCGCGGTACTGGTGGCGGTCATCTGCGACACCGTCATCTGCGACATGCCGACCAGCACGTCCAGCTCCGCGCAGTCGCGGGCCACGCTGGCCACCACGGTCGTCGCCAGCAGATGGTCCGGCGACACGGGCATCGCGAAGTACATCCTCCCGACGCCGCGCAGTGCGGCGGCGACGCTCTCCGGACGGGTCAGATCACCGACGACGACCTCGGCTCCGAGCGCGCGCAGCCCGGCAGCGCGATCGTCGTCGCGGCGGACCAGTACGCGGACAGGCATGTCCAGGGCGCGGAGTTGCTCGAGTACCGCGCGGCCCACGTCACCGGCGTTGGAAAGGAGAACAAGGTCGCTGGTGGTCATCGGTCGGCCTCCTGCTGCATCGGCGACTGGGCGCGTTAAGGGGTGGGTGGGTGGAGCGCGTCACGGGGGTGCGTGACCGGGTGGGTGACTTGCTGAGGGCCGAGCCGCTCCGCGGTGAGGACGACCCCGTCTCTTCCTCTCCCAATCTATGGAGGCCTGTGGGGCCTCGCTCGCCGGAAGGCCACGCTCCGGCCTGACCTCGTGTGGACGCCCGACACCGGAGCCGCGCTCGGTGTACGGCGGTGGTGGAGGATCGACCGGGGCCGGCGTACCGGTTCAGGCGGCGGCTTCGGTGCGCCGTCGCCTCAGACGGGGGCGCAGGGCGAGCAGGAGCGCGGCGACGCAGGCCCACAGCGCGAGCGTGATCACGGGACCTGCCGCGTGCGCGCCGTCGAAGTAGCTCAGGTCGGTGACGGCGCGGACGGCGGCACCCGGGGGCAGCAGCGCGGAGACGGTCCGGGCCGCGGCGGGCAGCAGATCGGCGCCGATGGTGGCACCGCTGGTGGCGTTGCCGACGGTGAGGAGCAGGAGGGTGGCGACGGGGACTCCCACGGGGCCGAGGTAGGTGCCCAGCAGTTTGGTGGTGAAGGCTGCGGCGGCGGCCAGCAGGGTGAGCGTGACTATTAGGGGGACGACCGGGGCCGGGACCGCTCCGAGAACGGGGCCCGCGATGATCGCGGCGAGGGTGCCGATGGCCACGGAGGCGCCGGCCAGCAGCCAGAACCGGTGGCGCAGGTGCAGGAGACCGGCCAGTCCGAGCGCGTTCGAGCCGAGGACGAAGCCGGACAGGGTCACACCGAAGGCCATGTAGAAGCCGGCCAGCCCCCTGGTGTCGAAGTGGGCGAAGGGTACGACGTCGTCGGTGGTGAGGTGCTTGCCGGCCCCGTGGGCGTAGGCGCCCACGAGCGTCTTCACGGCCGACGTGGTGGACGTGCCGTCGGCTCCCGCGATCTCCAGGCGCAGCCCGTCCGAACCGTCCGCGCTCAGCGCGGCGACGACGTCGTGACCCTCCACCGCCCGGCGCGCGGCGCCGGCGTCGACGACCGGGTGCACCTCGACGGTGTCGCCGAGGGCCTCGTGCACCGCTCCCGGCATGAGAGGTGCGGCGACGGCGATCGGGACCTGATGCGGCTGGGGATCACGCTGCAGGCCGACATAGCAGGAGATGAAGGCCGCCGCGACGACCAGGGAGATCACGGCCGGCTGGAGCCACGCCCTCACCGGTGGCCTGGGGCGGATGGAGCGGGGCGGCCGCGACGGCTCGGCCACGGTCGTACGTGTCTGCTCACGCTCGGGCGCGGCTCCGACGGGGGATTCCATGGCGGGGCTTTCTGGGGAGAGGGCGCGGGAACGGATCAGGCGGACAGGCACGCCACACCGACCGTTAGGAGCATATGCTCGTATTTGCAGATCGGCAACCACCGTGCCCTTCGGACCGGCCCCTCCACCTGATCCCCCGGCCCGGGCCCTCGCCCCGTCGGGCTTGCCGTGAACAGGAGCATGGGCTCGTACGATGGACGGGGAGCTCAGGAGGAGATCATGACCCCTACGTCGACGAGCGTCGCCGACCAGTGCAACAACCTGGCGCTGCGCAAGGCGGCCCGATACCTGGGGGCGACGTACGACAAGGCCTTGGCCCCCGTCGGCCTCCGGGCCACGCAGTTCAGCATTCTGCAGAGGCTGAGCGCGCACGGCGAGATGACGATCACCAGCCTCGCCGACACGATCGCGATGGACCGTACGACGATGGCCTCGAACCTCAAGCCGCTCGCACGGGAGGGCCTGGTGACCGTCGAGCCGTCGGCGACCGACCGCCGCGCACGGATCGCCGCCATCACGCCGGACGGCCTCTCCCGGCTGAAGGCGGCGCTCCCGCTGTGGAGGGCCGTGCAGGCCCAATTCGAGGAGAGCTTCGGCGGCGACGAGGCGGCCCGGCTGCGCACGTCCCTCAAGGCCGTCCTCGACACCGGCTTCCAGCCCTGGGCCGAATAGGGCTCCGGGCCGCCGGGTGCCCGCCCGGCCGGCACCGTTGCCTCCCACGGTGACACGGGTACCGGCAACGGCGGTGCCGCGACGCAGACCATCCCGGGAAGCAGCATCGCCGGTCCCCGATACCGATCACGTTCGCGCGGCACCGGGTCATGCCGAGGCCGGTGCGCGCCCACGCACGCACCGGCCCGCCGAGCGCCGACCGGCGCTCGACTCCTCGCCTTCCCCTGAGGGTGTCAGCGACGAGGGTGTCCGCCCGGAACCTCGTGACCACGGCCGTCGTGACCGCCCGGAACCTCGTGACCACGGCCGTCGTGACCACCCGGAACCTCGTGACCACGGCCGTCGTGACCACCCGGAACCTCGTGACCCCGACCGTTGTGACCACCCGGTACCTGGTGACCCCGACCGTTGTGACCACCCGGTACCTGGTGACCGCGACCGTTGTGACCACCGGGGAGGCCGTGTCCGCGCCCGTTGTGTCCGCCGGGGGCGCCGTGCCCGCGGCCGACCGGTCCGCGACCCCACGTCACCACGTCGATCACACGATGACGGTCGTTGCGCAGCGTCGCCGTGTCCGCGCGGTTGTCCCAGGCGTAGCCACGACGGTCCTGGAACACGTCCCGACCCGCATCACGCCCCACACCCGTGTGCACCCGCACCGTCGTCCGGCCCCCGAGACGCAGGTGGAACACGTACGCGCGGCCGTCACGGCCCGCCAGCGTCCAGCCGTTCAGATTCACCCCCGAACGGCCCGTGTTCGTCACCTCCACCCACTCCTTGTTCAGCGACGCGTTGCTCCCCGAGTCCCAACCCGGAGAGTCGTACTGCACCCGGCTGATCTGCACCTGCGCACGGTGCGGAAACCGCCCCTGGTCCGCCGACGCCGGCAGCGCCGCCGCACCCGCCACCACACCGGCGGCCATCGCGGCCACGGCGGCACGACGAACCAACACAGACTGCGAAACAGACACGAACGCCCCCTAGAGGAACAGGCGGACCGCACATCGGGATCCGCGAGTTTGAGCCCCGGCCCACTGGCCGAGAACCACACCCTCCCGCCCCACCACGCCGTTCGAGTCCACCACCCGCACGGCATTACCGATCAACGACAAGGCTGTGATCCTCGCCTGCACGCTGCACGTATCCCCCACAACGTCAGATTGACGCCACAATCTCCCAAAACACTGGACGCCACCACAAACGCCACCCTTCGCGCCACCCCACCCCTCACCCGAAAGTGAGTAACAACCCGCAACCCAGACTCGGTTCGACGCAGCGCTCGAGCCTGACGGCAAGGACCGCCGGAGTGGCCGCCCACACGATCACTGACTTTGGTATGGACCTCCACGCGCTCGGTCGCTAACCTCGGCGTCGCACGTCTCTGAGAGCGCTCTCAGCCTGCCCTTCCGCTCCACTCCCCCATGACGGAACGACGAAAGGCAACTCCCTTGAGACGCAAGACAGTTCTGCGCGCCGGCCTGTCCGCGGCGCTGCTCCTGAGCACCGTGGCCACCGGTCTCAGCACCCAGGCCTCGGCCTCCGACACTCCCGTGGGCGCGTCCCCCTCCGCGCCCAAAGCCCCGGCGTCGTCGGCTCTGATCACCGCCATGCAGAAGGACTTGGGCCTGTCCAAGGACGAAGCCACCGCACGGCTCAAGGCCGAAGCGACGGCCCGGACGGTGGACGGCGCGGCCAAGCGTGCCGCGGGCGACGCATACGGCGGATCGTGGTTCGAGGCCAGAACCGGGAAACTCACCGTCGCCGTCGCCGACAGCTCGCGGCGGAAGGCCGTCGAGGCGACGGGGGCGGAGGTCGCACTCGTCCGGCACAACGAGCGGCAGCTCGACGCGACGCTGAAGCGCATCGACGCCCTCAAGGCTCCGGCCGGTGTGGGCAGTTGGCACGTGGACACCAGGAGCAACTCGGTCGTCGTCGGCGTGGTCGGCACGCACAAGGATGACAACGATGTCCGTACCTTCCTGGACCGAGCCCGGCGGAGCGGTCCGGTGACCGTCGAGGAGACGCGGCAGGCACCTCGCACCTTCGCCGCGGGGACGGTGGGCGGCGATCCGTACTACACGGGCAATGTCCGTTGTTCCATAGGCTTCTCGGTGTACGGCGGATTCGTCACCGCGGGCCACTGCGCGCAGCCGGGAGCCGGTGTCAGCGGCTGGGACGGCAGCTACATCGGCAACTTCCAGGGATCGTCCTTCCCCGACAACGACTACGCCTGGGTCAACGTAGGCAGCGGCTGGTGGACCGTGCCCGTCGTGCTGGGCTGGGGAACCGTCTCCGACCAGCTCGTCCGCGGTTCGGCGGAGGCCCCCGTCGGCGCCTCCATCTGCCGCTCGGGGTCCACGTCGCACTGGCACTGCGGGACCGTGCTGGCGAAGAACGAGACCGTCAACTACAGCCAGGGCGCCGTGCACCAGATGACGAAGACGAGCGTCTGTGCCGAACCCGGCGACTCCGGCGGCTCGTTCATCAGCGGCGACCAGGCCCAGGGCGTCACCTCCGGCGGCTGGGGCAACTGCAGCAGCGGCGGTGAGACCTGGTACCAGCCGATCAACGAGATCCTCAGCCGGTACGGACTCACTCTCCACACGGCCTGACCCGTACCGGCTCATATCGCCGCACACCGGGCCCCGGGGCGCGATCCGGGCGTCGGAACGGTGTGCGGCGACGGTCGGCCACTGCCGGCGCACAGCATGCAGTACGGTATTCAACCGTCAAGCCGGTCGGTCTCGGGGAGGGCGCTGTGTCGCTTGAGGCGGCAGGGGTGTCGGTGACCGAGGAGTTCGTCTACCGACACCTGGTGACGACGGGCCGGGCCTCGGCCCAGGACGTCGCCGAACGCACCGGACTGAGCCGCGCGGAGGCCGAGCAGGCGCTCGACGCGCTCTCGGCCAAAGGCATGGCCAGCCACACCGACGTGCTCCCCCGCCACTTCCAGGCCACTCCGCCCGACGTGGCGCTGATGCCGCGGCTGAAGCGGAACGCCGACGCGTTGGACCTCGCCAGGGCGGAGGCCACCAGCCTGCTCCAGGCCTACCGCGACACGATGCGCCGGCAGGACGCCAGCGAACTGATCGAGGTCATCACCGGGGCCGAGGCGCTGCGCCAGCATCTGCGCCACATCCAGGCGAGTGTGCAGGACGAGATGCTCTGGTTCTGCAAGGCCCAGTACGTCGCCATGCCGTCGGGCAGCAACAGCTCGGAGTTCGAGGCGCTGGCGCGGGGTGTGCGCTACCGGGTCCTGTACGAGAAGGCCTTCTTCGACGACGCGGGCGCCGTGGACAACGTGGTGGCGGGCGTGCGGGCCGGGGAGGTCGCACGCGCGGTCCCCCATCTGCCGCTGCGCCTGGCGGTCGCGGACCGTGCCATCGCGGTCTGTCCGCTCGTGCCCGGCGGCCCGCAGGGCAGTCCCGACGAGCCCACCGCGGCGCTGGTACGGGACAGCAACCTGCTGGCCGCTCTCATCGCGCTGTTCGAACGCTACTGGGAGGACGCCGTTCCCCTGGACGTCGACGACTCCGGCGCGGTGGCCGGTACCGACGGGGTCGGGGCGGGCGACCTGCTCTCGTCCACGGACCGGCGGCTGCTGTCCCTCCTCGTGGCCGGTGTCGCCGACAAGGCGATCGCCACGCAGATGGGCCTGAGCCGCCGCACCGTGCAGCGTCACATCCAGCACATGATGGAACTCGCCGGTGCGGCCACCCGGATGCAACTCGCCTGGCAGGCCGCGCGCCGGGGATGGCTCTGAGGACCACGAGGAACCAGGCCGTATGACACCAGGCCGTCGTGGATCGACACGGTCCGTCAGTTGACGCCTCGGTTGTGTCCTTCCCAGTACTTCTCACGCAGTTTGTACTTCTGGAGTTTGCCGGTCGCCGTACGGGCCAGTTGGTCCCGGAACTCCACGGAGGTCGGCGCCTTGAATCCGGCGAGGCGTTCCTTGCAGTACTGGACCAGCTCGTCCTCCGTCACCTCGGTGCCGGGCGCGAGGACGACCAGCGCCTTGACCGTCTCGCCCCACCTCTCGTGCGGGACGCCGATCACCGCGACCTCGGCGACCGCGGGGTGGCTGAAGAGCACATCCTCCACCTCGATCGAGGACACGTTCTCGCCACCGGTGATGATCACGTCCTTCTTGCGGTCGCTGATGGTCAGGTGGCCGTACTCGCCGACCGAGCCGCCGTCGCCGGTGTGGAACCAGCCGTCGGACAACGCCCGGGCGGTCTCTTCGGGTTGGTCCCAGTAGCCCTCCAGGACCACGTTCGAGCGGGCGAGGATCTCACCCTCGTCGTCCGTGCGCAGGGTCACGCCGAGCGCGGGAGCGCCGGCCCGGACCAGGTGCTCCGCGCGCGCCTGGGTGTCGAGGCCGTCCCACTCGGCGCGGGTGCGGTTGATCGTGAGGAGGGGGGAGGTCTCGGTGAGGCCGTAGATCTGGATGAACTCCCAGCCCAGTTCGGATTCGACGCGGGCGACGGTCCGGGTGGGCGGTGGGGCGCCGGCGACGATGATCCGTACGCGGTCGCGGCCGGGGATCTCGCCCTCCCAGGAACGGGCCGCGGTGAGCACCGCGTTGACGACCGCGGGAGCCGCGCACATCACCGTCACGCCGTGCTCGGCCACCCGGCGCAGGATCTCGGCGCCGTCGACCTTGCGCAGGACGATCTGCCGTACGCCCAGGGCCGACATCGCGAACGGCATGCCCCAGCCGTTGGCATGGAACATGGGGAGCGTGTGCAGGTACACGTCCCGGTCCGTGACCCCCGCGTGCAGGGCGAAGGTCACCGCGTTCACCCAGATGTTGCGGTGGGTGATCTGTACGCCCTTGGGGCGGGCAGTCGTGCCGCTGGTGTAGTTGATGGTCGCGGTGGCGTTCTCGTCCGGCCGCCAGGGCGCCGGTTCGGCGCCGAACCGGTACAGCTCCGCGTCCGCGGCGGCGCCGATGGTGAACCGGTGCTTGCAGGTGATTCCGGCCAGCCGGTCCGTCAGTTCGGGGTCGACGAGGACGACGCTCGCCCCCGAGTGGTCGACGATGTAGTTCACCTCGTCCGCCGTCAGCCGGAAGTTGACCGGCACCAGGACCCGCCCGAATCCGCTGACGCCGAAGAACGCGGTGAGCAGCCGTGCGCTGTTGGGTGAGACCACCGCGACCCGCGCGCCGTGAGGCACGCCGAGCGCGTCGAGTCCGGCGGCCTGGGCGCGCGCCAGCTCGCCGATCCGCCGGTACGTCAGCCCGTCCCAGGGCTCCGCCGGCTGCTCCGGCTCGTCGACGATGCCGATCCGGTCGGCGTACACGGTCGTGGCGCGGTCCAGAAAATCACGGGCCCCGAACGGGACGATCATCATGGCCTCCCGAAGCTCAGTAGATGTGCGGCTTCCATCCGGCCACGACGCGGCCGTCGGGACAACCCCACGAGCTCGGCGAGCCACGCCGCCGACAGCCACCGCCAGAGTCGGAGCCGGAGCCGGGGCCCCGAGTCGCGCTGCACCGCCCGGCCCCGGCCCCGGCGGCGATGTCCCGTGCCGCTGCGCCGACGAAGGTCCTCGCCGGGTCGGACGCGGAGGATCACCTGTCGGAAGGCGCCACCAAGGTGACCGTCGGCTCCGTCCCGGCGGGACGGCCCGCACCGACCCCGACCAGCCCTCGTCGAGCGCGTCCGGCCCTCCGCTCACCAGCGAAGGAGACCCGCCCCCGGACCGTGACCGCATCGGTAGACGAACTGCTTGGCGATTCCGGCACAGTGGTCGTCGGTCTGGGCTAGATTCAGGAATCCTCGGCACAGGCGCCTCTCTGTGAGGCCATGGCGAGGAGAATTCTGGAGCGGGGATGCACGCGTTCGAACTTCCTCCACCGGCCACCGGCGTCATGCAGGGGGGACTCGCCGACAGTCTCTTCGAAACGGCGCGGCGTGAGCCGGCACTCGCCCAGGTGGCGCGCCGTCTCGACGGGGTTTCCGGTACCTGGGCATCGATCACCGCGGCCGAGCTGTGGGACGAGGTCGTGGACGTCGCCAGGGGGTTGGTCGCCTCCGGGATACGCCCGGGCAACCGCGTCGCCATCATGGCGCGCACACGCTACGAGTGGACCGTGCTCAGCTACGCGCTGTGGACGGTGGGCGCCGAACTCGTCCCGATCTACCCGACCTCGTCGCACGAGCAGGTCGCGTGGATCCTGCAGGACTCGGCCTGTGTCGCCGTGGTCGTCGAGGACGAACAGGGCATCATGACGGTCGGCTCGGCGTGCGCGTCGCTCCCGTCACTGCGCCACGTCTGGCAGTTGGACACCGGGGCCCTGACGCAGCTCGCCGAGCGGGGCCGGGCGATCCCGCCGACGACGGTCGACTCGCTCCGCCGCATCGTGCTGCCCGACTCGACCGCGGTCATCGCGTACACCTCCGGCACGACGGGGAACCCGAAGGGCTGCTCCCTGACCCACCGCAGCCTGGCCAGCCCCGTCGACACCCTGCTCACCGGCTGGAGACACACGGCCGCGCCGCCCGGTGAACAGCCCGCCATCCTCGCCTTCCTCCCCTTCTCCCATGTGTACGGCCTGTTGATCCAGGGACTGTGTCTGCGTGGCGGCATCCTCCTGGGACACGAGCCGGACCTGAGCGAGGAGGCGCTCTCCGCGGCGCTGCTCTCCTTCCGTCCCACCTTCCTCTACGCCGTCCCGTTCGTCTTCGAGAAGATCTACAAGAACTTCGTGCGGACGGCGCAGCAGACCGGCCGGGGCGCGCTGTTCGAGCGTGCCGTCCAGACCGCCAAGGACTTCGCCGCGGCCGCCGAGCGCCAGCGGCTGGGAACCGGGCCCGGTCCCGGCTTCGACCTGAAGCTGCAGCACGCCCTCTACGAGAAGACCGTCTACCGGAAGCTGCGCGCCACCCTGGGCGGACGGGTGTGCGGTGCGGTCTCGGGCGGATCGCCCCTCAACCGGGAACTCGCGCTCTTCTACGCGGGCATCGGGATCCTCGTCCACGACGGCTACGGGCTCACCGAGACGAGCGGCGGCATCACCGCGCAGCCGGTGGGCCGGGCGAAGTTCGGTACCGTCGGACAGGCGCTGCCGGGCACGGACATCCGGGTGGCCGACGACGGGGAGATCCTGGTCTGGGGGCCGTCGGTGTTCCAGGGGTACATCAACGACGAGGCCGCCACCCACGCGTCGTTCCAGGACGGCTGGCTCGCGACGGGCGACATCGGCCACCTCGACACCGAGCGGTATCTCACCATCACCGGCCGCAAGAAGGACATCATCGTCACGAGCGGCGGCAAGAGCGTGGCTCCCGCCGCCCTCGAAGAGCGTCTGCGCGTCCATCCGTTGATCCATCAGGCGGTGATCGTGGGCGACAACCGGCCCTGTGTGGGCGCCCTCATCACCCTGGATCCCGACTTCCTCGCGCACTGGCGCGGAACGTGGACCAAGGGGGAGGCGGCGGCACCGCGCGATGCCCGGGAGGAGAACGAGCTGCGCGAGGAGGTCAGGCGTGCCGTGGCCTCGGCCAACAGCACGGTGTCCCCCACGGAGTCCATCAGGGTGTTCCGTGTCCTTCCGGAGCCTTTCGACCTGGCCAACGGGTTGTTGACCCCTTCGATGAAGCTGCGTCGGGACGCCATCTCACAACGGTTCTCCGCCGAGATCGACGCCATGTACCAGACGTCGTCGCGACGGCCGCGGGAGTACACGCCGAACGAGCCGTCGGTCTGGGACGACTCGGACAACGTGTTCCGCTGAGGGAAGCGGCCTGGCGGCTCCCCGTCCGGCGGACCGGATGCGGTCATCGGATGCGGTCATCGAATGCGCCAGGCGGCCTCTGTCTCAGACGCCGGTATGTCCGTCGACGAGCTCACGCACGATGTCGAGGTGGCCGTTGTGGCGGGACGTCTCCTCAATGACGTGGAGGATCACCCAACGGAGGTCGACGTGGCGACCGTCGCTGATGGGACGCTTGGCCGTTGAGTTCAGCTCGTGGTCGGACACCAGGCGACGGTAGCGGGCACTCTGCTCGTCGTACTCGGTGAGAAGCCGGGACAACGGGATGTCGGCTGCTGTCCGCATCTCAGGATCGGGATCGTCGTCGGTCGCCTCGGCGAGCGGCCCCACCAGCTCCTCGCCCAGAAATATCACTTGGAACCAGTAGTACTCGACCCACCGCAGATGGCTGATCAGCCCGCACAACGTCATCAGCGGTGAACGCGGGAGTGGAGCCGTGCGAGCGTCTTCGGCGGACACGCCCTCACACTTGGCTCGCGCGGTGTCACGGGCATAGTCCAGGAAGGTGGCCAGCTGCGTACGCTCGTCCCACGCGGGAGGCGTGTCGGTTCGTTGAGTCATCGCGGGGAGTCTCCCGCAGTTCGGAATAGGTGTCGACTCAATTGACCGGAAGTACCGTCAAGTGCCACAGCGCCGGCTGTCCTCAGGAAGAGCCAGGCAAGATCCGCCGCACGGGACGTACGTGTACTTGGCCCGCAGGTTCGCGGCCACGTCCTCGGACAGTGCGGCCACCGAACACGACCAGCGTGCCGCCCTCATCTCCCACTGATCCGCCCGGCCCTGGCCGGAACGCCCCCATGCCCGCGGGGGCAGCCGTCGACACCGGCTCCGGCCGCCCCGTCCCGTGATCGGCCGACCGCATCGAAAACCTCCGCGATCGGCTCCGCGACCCGGCCCCCGCCACGTCGCCCTCGGACGCGCAGGTGGCACGCACCGAGCGTTACGCCTCGTGATCGGGGCCTCCGGCATTCGGCGGCCGCGCCGCAGACCGGATCAGCTACCGCAGATTCTCTCCGTGCGCGGGCTCCGGAATGCTGCGGAGCCGCTCCCGCAGCGCCTCCAGCAGACCGGGCAGATCGGGAGCAACGGCGAGGTCGTCCAGAGTGGCTGCGGGGAGGAAGCCAGAGTCGGCGACGCCGCGCAGGGCGCCGAGCAGCGGCGTCCAGAAGCCTCCGGCGTCAAGGAAGCCGATGGGCTTGGCGTGGAAACCGAGCTGGCGCCACGACCACACCTCGAAGATCTCCTCCAGGGTGCCGAGACCGCCCGGCAGGGCGACGAAGGCGTCGGCACGCTCGGCCATGAGCGCCTTGCGCTCGTGCATCGAGTCGCACATGAGCAGCTCCGTCACCCCTTCGTGCGCCCACTCCCGTTCGACCATGCTGCGCGGCATGACACCGATCACCTCGCCACCCGCCTTCAGCGCGCTGTCCGCCATCACGCCCATCAGGCCCCGCCGGCCACCGCCGTAGACGAGGCCGATTCCTTGCCGGGCCAGCTCTGCGCCAACGCTGGCGGCCAGCGCGGCGTACGCCGGATCGTGTCCGTTGGACGAGGCGAGAAAGACGGCGAGACGGCGCATGAAGATCTCCGGAAACGGCGGTGGCAGACCCTTCGGTCTACCACAGCCACTCCGGCGCTGACCAAGGCTTTCTCGCGAGGAAGAGCCCGTGGGACGGCTCGCGGCCTGCGAGTCCTTGCCCAGTCACACGCCGAGCGGCCCGCCTACCGCCAAGAATGGCGCCCATAGCCTTCAAGGAGACAGGACCTGGGCCTTGCGGGCGAGCAGGTGGATCTCCTGGAACTGCCGTCGGTCGGTGGGCTGAGGCTCGCGGACCATCCGGGCCACCTCGGCCAACCCGGACTCGCGCAGCGTCGCGGCGAGGTGATCAGGCCACCACCGATGGGCCGGCACGACCGCGTGATCGAAGACCTGCGTCGGGTGAGACGGACCTTCGCTTGCCGAGAAGCCGACCAGAAGGTGGCCGCCGGGCGCCAGTACGCGATGGAACTCCGCCAGGACGACGGGGAGTTCCGGCGGTGGCGTGTGGATGATGGACCACCGCGAGAGTACGCCGTCCAGCGCGCCGTCGGCGATGTCCAACGCGGCCATCGAGCCCACGTCGAACCGCAGGCGCGGATAATCCTGACGAGCCAGCTCGATCATCGCGGGAGAGGCGTCGACACCGAACGCCGCCAGCCCCAGCTCGTCCAGATATGCGGTGATGTGGCCGGGTCCACACCCCAGGTCCGCGACCCGACCGTCCCCACGCGCACGGACGAGTTCAGCGAAGACACCCAAGATCCCGCGGTCCAGGGGACTGTCACGCAACGAGTCGCGGAACAGGTGCGCGTAGGTGGCGGCAGCAGCGTCGTACGCCTCGCGAGTGGCACTGAGGGAATCGAGTTCGACCATGCGCGGGATAGTAGTTCCTGGCCCTGAGGCCAGCCGGGAGATCACGTTCTCCTTCCCGCCCGTTCGCCCGGTCTGTCGTCATTTCGAGGAAGCCCGTGTCGGCCGCTCCCTCCCACGTCACGATCCCGTCCAGCGGGGCAGTCCCACGACGGAAGACTGCGCTTCGTGGCTGTCCTCCTGCCGCAGCCGAAGTTCCAGGTGCGGTCGGCCGTCGCGCGCGAGTAGGGCGGCGAGTCGGGTACCGATCCGTCGGGACGAGCCGGCGCGCCGAAGCCACGAGAGAACACCGTGCCCTCGCGCTCCTAGGACACGGAACGGCAACTCCTCGCCAGCGGCCTGTTTTTCGTCCGGTCGGGGGTACTCGAGCGCCGAACCCCACTGGAGAGCGGCGTCAGGAGTGCCATGCGCGTCAAGGTCGGATACTTCAAGACCAGGTCACTCAGGCGACGCCTCCAGCGCTGTGCCCGTGAGGTGTTCGGCTGGAAGAGCCTGCGCCCGCCGCAACTCGACGCCATGACGGCCGTGATGCAGGGGCGTGACACCATCGTGGTGATGCCGACGGGGGCGGGGAAGTCCGCCGTGTACCAGGTGCCGGGTGTGCTGTTGGAGGGGCCGACCCTCGTGGTCTCACCCCTGATTGCGCTCCAGCGGGACCAGGTCGCCCATCTCGCCCGCATCAAGGGATCCGGCGCCTCGGCCGTCAACTCCGCGCAGCGCGCACGGGACAACGAGGCCGTGTGGGAACGCGTTCGCGAAGGCAGCTTGGACTTTCTGTTCGTCTCGCCGGAGCAGCTCGCGAAGGACGAGGTGGTGGAGCAGATCGCCGCGGCCGCTCCCGCGCTGATGGTGGTCGACGAGGCGCACTGCGTGTCCTCGTGGGGATACGACTTCCGGCCCGACTACCTGTCCCTGCGACATGTGCGCGAACGCATCGGCCGGCCTCCGCTCCTCGCTCTCACCGCCAGCGCGGCGGCTCCCGTGCGGGCGGACATCGTGGAGCGGCTCGGCATGCACGAGGTGTACGAGCTGGTAGCGGGGTTCGACCGCCGCAACATCACGCTGGAGGTCGTACGGCACCCGGAGAAAGCGGGGAAGCGCCGGTGGGTAGTGGAGCGGGCCGCGGCCGAGGCCAAACCGGGCATCGTCTACGCGGGAACGCGGCGGGAGTCCGAGGAGTACGCGCAGGAACTGTCGGCGCTCGGATTCGACAGCGCCGCCTACCACGCGGGGCTGTCGGCGGCTGAGCGCTCCCGGACGCACGACCGCTTCCAGGCCGGCGAGCTCGACGTGGTCGTCGCCACCTCCGCGTTCGGGATGGGCATCGACAAGCCGAACATCCGCTTCGTGCTGCACGCATCCGTGCCGGGTTCCCTCGACACCTACTACCAGGAGATCGGCCGGGCGGGCCGCGACGGAAAGCCGTCGACGGCGATCCTCGCGTACCGGCCCGAGGACCTCGGCGTGCAACGGTTCCGGACGGGCGCTCACCCCGACCCGGAGACGCTGGGCGGGCTGATCGACACGGTGCGCGAGCACCGGGGCCCGGTCACGGCGACCGGTCTGCGCGAAAGCACCGGGCTGTCCCAGACGCCGCTGACGTCGATGCTGCACCTGCTCGAGGAGGCCGGAGCCGTCACAACGCTCAAGCGCGGAAGCGGCGTTCAGGCGGTGCCCGGGGCGCAGCGGGACGCGTGCGTCCGCGAGGCGATGCGGATCGCTTCCGCCCGTGTCGACCTGGAACGTTCCCGGGTGGAGATGATGCGGGCGTACGCGGAGACGAACGGCTGTCGTCGGCGCCACATGCTCGGGTACTTCGGCGAGAGTCTGGCAGAAGGCGACTGCGCGGGCTGCGACACGTGCGCCCGTACAGAGGAGTTGAAGAAGGCCCCCGCGCGGACTGGAGACATCCTTTCCGGTACGGGCCCCGCCCCGCTGGAGCCCGTGGCGGTCGACGGCGCCTTCCCGCCCGGAATGCGGGTGGGGCACACCACGTGGGGCGAGGGCGAGGTGATGAGCGAGGAAGGGGACAAGATCACGGTCCTGTTCGAGAGCGTGGGCTATCGCACCCTGTCCCTCCCCGCCGTCAAGGCGCGAGGCCTGCTGACGCCGGTGTCGTCCACCGCGACGAGGAGCTGACGGCACCTCGCCGGCCGCCTGTCGGAGGGCCGCCGCCGCGATCAGCTGGCCGCGACGGCCCGTCCGTTGACGCCGTCAGCGCCTTCGGGCCAGGAGTGAGGAGCGTTCAGCGTCCTGTCGGCGGACCGGGTGGGTCGGCCTGCGTCTCGGATCAGGAAGCAGGCATGAAGACCGACTTGCTTTCGAGGAAGCCGGCGAGTCCTTCCGGTCCCCCTTCCCGCCCGTATCCCGACATTTTCCGGCCGCCGAAAGGAACGTTCGGCGAGATCTCGAAGCCGTTCACAGAGAGATGGCCGGCGGTGACGCGGAGGGCCACGTCGAAAGCGCGCTCCGCATCCGCGCCGAAGACGCTGCCGCTCAGACCGAAGTCCGTGTCGTTGGCGAGGCGAACAGCCTCGTCGATGTCGTCGTACCCCTGCACGGTGACCACAGGGCCGAAAATCTCCTCGCGGGCGATCTTCATCTCCGGCCTGACGTCAGCGAACACGGTCGGCTCGATGTAGTACCCCGTATCGAGTCCGGGGCTTCTTCCGCCGCCGGTGAGGACACGGGCGCCGTCCTGCCGGCCAGCCTCGATGTAGTCGAGGACCCGCTGGTACTGACGCGGGTTCAGGACCGGCCCCATATCGGTCGTGGCGTCCCAGGGGTCTCCCACGGTCAGGGCCCGCACACCGGCGGTGTAGGCCTCCTCCACTTCCACGATGCGGTGTCGCGGGGCGAGGATGCGCGTCTGGGCGAAGCAGATCTGTCCGGCGAACGGCATGGTGAACGGGGTCAGGGCCGGTAGTGCTGTGGACAGATCCACGTCGTCGAGGATGATCGCGGCGGACTTGCCGCCCAGTTCGAGCGTGGCCCGTGCCATGCGCCCCGCCACGGATTCGGCGATACGCCGGCCGGTCGGCACGCTGCCGGTGAAACTGATCTTGTCCACTTCGGGGGAGGCGACAAGCTGTGCGGACTCCTCGGCGTCGGCGGTGATGACATTGACGACACCGGGCGGGACACCGGCGGCCGCGGCGCATTCGGCGATCACCAGTGCGTCGAGGGGGCTTTCGACCGGCGACTTGATCACCACCGTGCAGCCCGCGGCGAGAGCTGCGGGAACCTTGTGGGCGAAGATGTTGAAGGTGGCGTTCCACGGTGCGATGAGTGCCGCCACCCCGACCGGCTCACGCACGACCCTCGCGTGCCCCTGGCGCGTGGGCCGTCGCTCACTGAAGGGGTACCTCCCGGCGAGTTCGGCGAAGTGGTCGAAGCGGCTCTGCCCGGCGTGAATGAGCTGATGGGTGAAGCTGATCGGAGCTCCGACCTGGGCGGTCCACAGCTGGGCGAGCAGCGGGAGCCGTTCGCGTGTCTCATCGGCCAGGCGACGGAGATGGGACGCGCGCTCGGAGGCGGGCATGCGCGGCCACGGTCCCGTTTCGAAGGCGATACGGGCGGAGGTGACCGCGCGCTCGACGTCGGTGCTGTCGGCGAGAGGGAGGGTCAGCGTCTCCTCCTCCGTCGCCGGTGAGATCAGGGTGACGCGGCGGTCGGAATCACTGCGGGTCCAGCGACCGTTCACGTAGAAGCAGTGACGGAACTCGTCCGGGATATCGACAGGGAATTCAGGCATGGATACCTACCAGGATCGGCGCTTCGCCGGAAGTTCGAGGGGACTGCGGCAGAGACCTGCATTCCTGCCTCTTCCGATTCGTTTCCTGCCATCGAAACACCATGCGCTCACCGATGGGGGCCGTCCTTGCGCCCTCAGGTTCCTAGGTCTGTCAGTGCTACCCTGACAGAAGCGCATTCCGTGATGAGGATCTGACCAAAATGACACTGGATGTCACCTTGGGCGAATTCCTGCGCTCACGGCGGAAGGCGAGCGATCCTGGATCGGCTCCGCTCCCGTCCTCGGGGCTCCGCCGGGTACGCGGCCTGCGGCGCGAAGAGATCGCGCAGCTCGCCGGTGTCAGCGTCGACTACTACGCCCGCCTCGAGCAGGGCCGCCAGGCCGCCCCGTCGGAAAGTGTCCTGACCTCCATCGCGGCAGCGCTCGACCTCGACGAGACGGAGCGCCTGCACCTGTTCGACCTGGCCCACTCACCGGCACCCGTCCGCGACGGAGGAGGCTCGGCACAGTCGGCGCGGCCGGGCCTGATCCGCCTCATGGAAACCCTCGGCACCACCCCCGCCGTCCTGCACGGACGGGGCACGGACGTGCTGGCCGTCAACGAGGCGGCGCGCGCCGTGATCACCGACTTCTACGCGAAGCCCGCCAGGGACCGCAATGTCGCCCGCTGGTTCTTCCTCGACGAGGATTCACGACGGTTCGACGACTGGGACAAGGTCGCCGGAGACATCATCGGCGTTCTCCGGCTCGATATCGGCCGCTATCCTTCCGACTCCCGACTGCAGTCCCTCGTCGAAGACATGAAGGCGAAGAGCCCGCTCTTCTGTGAATTCTGGGAGAAAAACCGGGTAGCGATCGACGTGCCCGCACATAAAGTGGTCCGCCATCCCACGGCGGGCACCCTGGAATTCGAGGTGGAGGGTGTATCGCCGCCCTCCGACAGGGATCAGACTCTCTACATCTTCATGATGAAGCCGGGTTCTCCCACGGAAGAGGCAGTCGAGCGACTCGTGACCGAGTGGCGGGCCCGGCCGTCTGCCCTGTGAGGCCCGGCGGCCGGCATCAGGCGGCCCCCTCCCCCACGCCCGGACCGCCACCCCGCCCAGACCGTTGCCCACTCGGCGTTTGTCGGCGGTCAAGAACTGCGTGGCGGACCCGGTCAGCGGATTTCGCGGGTTGAACGCCGGCTCGTGTGCACCGGGGCAGCCTGCCGCCCCGCCCTCGACACGTCATCTCCGCGGGCGCCTGCGGACTTGCTTCCCCGAGGCAGCAGACAGAGAGAGCGAACATCCCATCATTAAAATGAGTGTATTTAAGGCCATTTGATAGATATCCGGGCAAGGTGCTATTCGTCCTGTATGGCGAGCCATTCGGATGGGCACCCTCCGTTTCGGTGCGGATCCGCACCGAAACAGCGAGTGAAAGAGAGAGCGCCATGCCCGTTTCCACCGCGCCCGGGACCACCTGGGGCACATGGATCAATCTCGAGGGCGGCATCTTCGCCGAGCCCGCCCCCGTCCTCAACGCCGACAACCGCGTCCAGGTGTTCGTCCTGGGCGGTTCCAACACCCTGTGGAGCCGCTGGGAACAGCGTGACGCGGGCCGGACCTGGGCGCCCTGGTACCAGCACCCGGGCGTGGCGATCACCGGCGTTCCCAGCCCGGTGCGCGGCAAGGACGGCAAGATCCGGGTCTTCTACCGCTCCTCCGCCGGACACCTCGAAGTCATCACCCAGAACACCCCCAACACCGGCTTCGGCGCGCCGCAGCAGATCGTGACCAACATCGGCGGCGACCCGGCCGCCGCACTGAACGCCGACGGCCGCATCCAGGTCTTCTTCCGCGGCACCGACGGCGCTCTGTGGTACACCCGCAACCAGGGTCTCCTCTACGAGGCCTACACCAGCCCCGTATCGCTGGGCGGAAGCATCTACGCCACCCCCTCGCCCATCCTCGACGGATCCGGCCGCATCGTCGTCGCGGTCAAGGGCGGCAGCGACACCCTGTACACCATCCAGCAGAAGACACCCAACGGTCTCGACAACTGGAAGCCCTACAACCAGGAGACCACCGGCGTGACCACCCGCTCCTCCGTGGTTCTGGACGCCGCGGCCCGCGTGCAGATCCTCTACCGCGGCTCGAACGGCTCGGCCTGGCGCGTCGGCCAGAACGACGACTACGAGACCTTCCAGACCTCTGCCAGCCTGGGCGGCCAGATCATCAACCGGCCCACCGCCGCCCTCGGCTTAGACGGACGGGTCAACGTGTTCGCCAAGGGCACCGACAAGGCCCTGTGGGTCGCCGTCCAAGCCGCCGAGAACGACACCACGTACCAGGACTTCCAGTCCCTGGACGGCGTCATCGGCGACGTCGACGTGAGCCCCGCCATCGCCAACCAGGAAGCGCTCCTCTACGTGTTCACCCAGGGATCGGGCACCGCGCGCAACCTCTGGCTGCAACGCGAGACCTGGACCTGAGCAACCACACACGCGGACCGTGCCACCCCCGGGAAGCCGGTCGGCACGGTCCGCTCGCACCGGTCCCGCCCACAGGCGTGCGGGGGGGGGGACAGCGGTCAGTTACGGAGACGCCTTCGGTCGTCGGTCCTGTGTGCTGCTGGTCGGACTAACCCGTGGTGCGGTAGGCAAGGGCCGCGTCGCTGCCGCTGTCCTCGGCGATGCCCACGTAGCCGTTCACGGCGACCGGGGCGATCCCTGGTGATGTCTCGATGTCGAGTCCGGTCCGGGAGTCGAGGACGACAGGACCGGCTCCCTCGGTGCCGGTGACCTTCCCGTAGACCGCGCCGTTGAACACCGCGGTGACCGTGGGAGCCACCCGGTCGGTGGACTTGTCGGGGAGTTGCCACACGAGGTCCGCGCTGGTGGCGTCGAGGGCGAACGCGTACGCGGGCAGACCACCGCCCGTACAGACAATCACGGCTCTGCCGTCGTAGGTGCAGCCCATGTCGGCGAAGGAGCCGTCGATCGAGCTCCTCACCTTGCCGGTGCGTGCGTCGAGAAGTTGCACGAACCTTTCGCCGATCCCCCACCCCCCGGTGAACTGGACGAGGTGAGGACCCGCCTCTCGGGCGGACGCGGCCCCCGAGGACTTGCCGCCGGTCCACAGCGTCCTGCCGGTGCGGATGTCGAAGGCCGTCAAGTGCCTCTTCGCATAAGGGTCGGCGACGTTCGGCCCGACAACCGCGCCACCGGTGACGGCCCAGGGAGCGAGTTCCTTCCGCCAGACGGTCTTGTGGGTGGAGAGGTCTACCGCATAAGTCATCTCGTTGTCGTCGTCGGAGGCTCTGACGACCGCGATGCCGTTCTCCACGCCGGCGACTTCGGCGCTCAGAGTCGGATACCTGTCGCGTGACCAGGTGGGAAGGACGATCTCGGTCCGCCATGTCGGACGTGAGGTCGCGGCCTCGACGCCGATGATCTCCAGGCCGTAATCGGCGGGCTCGGTACCGGATCCCGGGATCTTGACCAGGAAGAGCGCAATGACTTCCGCGTCGGCTCCCGTTCCGCTGACGGCCGGTGGCCGGGGCACCCTGCGCAGCACATCGGTGACCTTGAACGCCGCTTCCCGTTCGGGGGTGACACGAGCGAGGACGGTGCCGGTGCTGGTGTCGACGGCCTGGAGGCTCTCCGGGGACCAGACGTAGGCCGTGGTCCCGTGCAGGGTGACCTGCCTACCTCCCTCGGCCTCGTCGGGCAGGGGGACCGCACTGGTCAGGTCGAACGTGTGAGGCGACGGAAAACTCGTCCTGGGTGCGGCGGTCGATGACGGACTTCCGTCGGCGGAAGGGTCGTGGGAACGGCCGGAGCGCGGCCGTTCGGAGCGCTCGTCCCCGTTGTCGCCGCAGCCGGCCACCAGCAGCAGAGCCCCCAGCGCGCAGACTCCGGCAGTCGCCTTGATGGTGCGTCCGAACCACATCGGAACCCCCTGACGATGTGCCTGCGGCAGCGACGCCACACCGACCGTGTTTCAGCGTAGCGCCGGATGTTCGAGCATGGACAGGTCAAACACCTGTCACGATCCGGGATCCGGGGCGGGCACCGGGAGTCGGGCAGCGGACCGGGCCCAGAGCCGGCGCGAGGGCGAGCGTCGCCGACGGGCCGAACGCGCGGCAAGATCCCTTGTGCCGTCAGCCGGGCATCACTGGGGCCACCCACCTCAGCCGCCGGCCGACGGTTCACAGGATGAGCGGACGCGACGGCTGCGCTGGACTCACACGTCGATGAGGACCTTGCCCACCGCTCCCTTCTCGACAGCGGTGTGCGCGTCCGCGGTGCGTTCCAGCGGGAAGCGGTGCAGCGGCAGGCCCGCCTCCTCGCCCACGCGCAGCGCCCCGTCGGCGAGGGCGGCGGTAATGGCGGCGACGGCGTCCCGCTTGGCCTCGGCCGGCATGGTGTAGACGAGTACGCCCTGGAAGCGCAGGTTGCCGAAGAAGGTCCGGCGGGGCAGTGTCACGTCGGCGCCGTCGTCGTAGTACGCGACGGCGGCGTTCTGGGCCGTCACCGAGACGTCGAGCCGCGCGTTCGCCGCCATGGCGACCTCCACCACGATGTCGACGCCGTCCGGGGCCACCCGGCGGATCGCCGCCGCCGCGTCCTCGGCCTTGTAGTCGACGACATGGTGTGCGCCGGCGGCCTCGGCCAGACGCGCCTTGAACGGGCTGCTGACGGTGGCCACCACGGTCGCCCCTGCCCAGCGCGCAAGCTGGATCGCCATGTTGCCGACCGCGCCCGCGCCGCCGGCGACCAGCACGGTACGTTCGCGCAGTGCGCCGGGTCCGAGCCGGGCCGGGCCGCCGTCCCGCACGGTGAGGGCGCGGTGGGCCGTCATCGCGGGAATGGGGATGCTCGCGCCGAGGTCGAGGGACGCGTGGTCGGGCAGCGGTACGGCCTGTTCCTCGGGGAGCACCACGTACTCCTGCGCCGTGCCGTCCGGGCGCTGCCAGGCGGCCTCCCAGATCCAGACGCGCTGACCGGTCCTGGCCGGGTCGACCCCCTCCCCGACCGCGTCGACCAGTCCGGCGCCGTCCTGGTTGGGCACCTGCTCGCCCTTGTCCCGCGGCCCGGCCGTGCGCGACTTCCAGTCCGTCGGGTTCACCCCGGACACCTCGACCCGTACCCGCACCTCGCCCGGCCCCGGCTCCGGCAGCGGACGTTCGGTCAGGCGCAGCACCTCAGGGCCGCCGCCTTCCGTGTACACGATTGCCTTCATGATCTGCACAAGGCCCAGCCGAGCCTGGTTCTTCCCGGCCCGACACGTTCGCTTCGTCCGTTCGTCCATTCGTCCGTCGCACTCGACCATCAGCCGGACGTCGTCCACGTCCACGTCCACGTCCAGCCACCAAAGGCGACCGCGTCCGACGCTCCCCTATATCGCTCTCCCCCGTCACGGCACTTCACCTCAGATCGCTCATGGCTGCGCCCGTGATCGGTCGGATGGACTCACGGGTGCATGACGATCTTTCCCACGTGCTCCCTGCGGGAGAGTTCTTCCTGGGCCTGAGCGGCCTGGTTCAGTGCGAAGGTCGCGGCGATGACGGGCTGGACCTCTGCCCGACGAGCGAGGTTCATGAGGAGCTCGAAGTGCGTGGGCGTGTGCATCGCGGACCCGATGACCTGGGCGTTGTGCAGGTAGAGGCGGCGCACGTCGAAGGCCACGTCGTACCCGCCGAGTGCGCCGGCGATGACCCACCGGCCCCCTTCGCGGAGCAACGGCAGCCCCTCGCTGACCAGTTCGCCCGCCACGACATCGAGTGCGACGTCGACGCCCTCCGGGGCGGCGGCACGGATCTGCTCGGCGATGTCTCCTGCGCGGTCGATGACTTCGTGCGCGCCCGCTTCGCGCACCGTGTCGATCTTGGGTCCACTACTGATGGCGAGCACCCTGGCGCCGCGGGCACGGGCGATCTGAATCAGCGCGAGGCCGACGCCGCCGGACGCCCCCGAGACCAGGGCGGTTTCCCCCTTCCGCAGCCGGCCTCGCTCGATCATGCCCAGCGCCGTGCCGTAGGCGGTCGGCAGTGTCGCGAGCTGCTCGTCCGTGAGCGGCGATTCCGTCACGTCGTGTACACGCTCCACCGGCGCCGTCACGTATTCGGCGTATCCGCCGTCGCGTTCGCTCCCCATCAGGCCCACCGGGTGGGCGTCCGGCCCTTCGGTGTCGTAGATCGCGGGGTCGACGACCACTCGACGTCCTACGAGTCCCCCCATGACTCCGGACCCGACGGCCACGACCCGGCCGGCCACGTCGGCGCCCTGGATGCGCGGGAAGTCGATCGGGCCTCGCCAGCCCGACAGCGCCTTCGGGTCGTCCGGACGACCGTAGGCGCCCTCCCGGGTCCACAGGTCGGTGTTGTTCAGTGCCACCGCGCCGACCTGGACCAGCACCTCCCCTGCCCGAGGAACGGGGACGGCGACCTCCGCCGGCTCAAGGACCTCCGGTCCTCCGTGCCTGGTGATGAGAACCGCTCGCATGACATCGGGCACACCCATCGCTTGAACCTCCGCACAGGTATACTGATCTGTGAACATCCCCCACCGTACACCGATCTGTGAAGGGGTCCCGTAGTGCAGGAAGCGCGGCCCATGACGCCGGCCGGCCGCCGCATCGTGGCGGCCGCCGAGGAGCTGTTCTACGGCCGCGGCATCACGGCGGTCGGTGTGGATCTGATCGCCGAGTACTCAGGCGTGACCAAGCGGACCCTGTACAACGTGTTCGGTTCGAAGGACCACCTCGTGGCGGCCTATCTCACGGAACGCGACCGGCGCTGGCGGTCACTCGTCCGTGCCGCCGTTGACGCCAGCGACACTCCGGCCGAGGCCGTCACCGCCCCCTTCGAGGCACTGCGGACCTGGAGCGGGACCAACACCCGCGGATGCGCCTTCATCAACGCGCTGGCAGAACTCCCGGACCCCTCGCATCCCGCACACCGCATCGCCGCGGACCAGAAGCTCTGGCTGCTGAACCTTTTCAAGGAACTCGCCGCCACAGCGGGCTGCTCACATCCGGCCACCCTCGCCACCCAGCTCTTCGTACTGCACGAGGGGGCTGTCGCCACGCAGCCCCTCTCGCTCGACAACCTTCCGGAGTGCATCGACCTGGCACGAGCCCTGGTCCAGGCCAGTACATCGCCCCGCCGGTAGAGCGCTTTCGACAAGGGGCCGCCGTTCGGCCGGGCAGGGCGGCACCCGGAGCCTGCGCTCGCGGGGCGGAGGATCGCCGAGGTTGGATCACGCTCACCACCGCGTCCGATGGCTGTCCCGGCGTGGAGAGTACCTGCCCGGCCCGGCGGGGTGTCACGGCGTGTGGGGAGGTGATCCGCAAGAGAGGCGGTCGGCGAGGTTCATGTGTCGGTGCGGGCCTGGCCGCGGCCGGTGCGGCGGGCACTGGGGCCCGGACTGCCTTCGCCTTGCGTACGGCGTTCGTCTCGACGCGGGTGCGGACCGCCGCGGTGCGCGCGATCAGGGATTCAGCGCGCGATCAGGGATTCAGGTGGGCCGGGGGTGCGGTCGTACTGCCGCGCGGGCCGGCGTCCACGTTCCCGAGTGGCGCGGCTCGGGCCGCGTCAGCTGTGGTCCAGGGACCACACGACCTGGCCCTCGTACCAGCGGGCGGCGCTGACATCGTGTCCCGAGGCAGCCTCGTCGACCTGGTCCTCGTACCAACGGGCCGCAGTGACACCGTGCCACGAAGCCGCCTCGTCAAGCTGGTCCTCGTACCACCGGGCCGCACTGACACCGTGCCACGAAGCCGCCTCGTCGACCTGGTCCTCGTACCAACGAGCGGCGCTCACACCGTGCCACGAAGCCGCCTCGCCCTCGTGGTCGGCGGCCCGTACGTAGCGCACCGTGTCCAGCCCACGGCGGTCGCCGTCCGTGTGGCGGCCCGCCTGCTCGCCGCTGGTCGCGGACACGTACTGCGTGTGCTGCACGGGCACCGACGCCGTGGCCGCCGACGCCGAGCCGCCGGCCCCGAGAAGGGCTCCGCCGGCCAGTGCCGTGGAGGCGAGTGCGATCGAGAGGCGCTTCGTCATGCTGCTCATGGTCATTTCCCTTACAGAACTGCCGCGGCTTCGCCGATCAGGCGGGCGCCGCTTCCATGTGAACCGAGATCCGGAAATCCCGGGTCGGTCGGCTGGCTCCAAGGTCATCCGGAGGGGTGCCTCACGTTGACTCCGCCACCGTACCCGAGGGATGCCTCATGTTTGCAGTGAGCATCATCACAGCACGTCAGGGGCATGAAATTGCGACCGGAAACATGACAGCTGTCCAATTGGAGGGGTGCCTCATGTTACGGTCGAGCCATGAGTCACCATCACGTCCTGACCGCGAGTGGGACACGGGCGAAACCCCTGCGCCGTGACGCACAGCGCAACAGGGACGCGATCGTGGCCGCCGCCCGCACCGCCTTCGCAGAGCAGGGCCTCGGAGCGTCCCTGGAGGGCGTCGCCCGCGAGGCCGGCGTCGCGATCGGCACGCTCTACCGACACTTCCCCACCCGCCTCGCCCTGGTCGAGACGCTCTTCGACGCGAAGTACACGGAACTGCTCGCCACCGCGGAAGAGGCCGCGGTCATGGACGACGCCTGGGAAGGGTTCTGCCGCTACCTGGAGAAACTCTGCCAGCTGCAGGCCTGCGACCGCGCCTTCAACGACCTGGTCTCCGCACAGCTGCCCCTTCACGTGGCCGGCCGCGCGATGTTCGAACGCGCCAAGGAACTCTGCACCCAGGTCATGCGCAACGCGCAGGACCAGGGCGTCCTGCGTCGCGACGTCACCGCGCAGGACATCGCCTTCGTGATCTGGTCCCAGGCCGGGATCATCCAGGCCACCCGCACCGTCGCTCCCCAAGCCTGGCGCCGCCACCTTCACCTGATGCTCGACGCCTTCCGCACCGAGGGCGCCCACGAACTGGCCGAACCTCCTCTCACCAGCCAGCAGGTCGACCAGACCCTCGTCGCCCTCGAGTGCGACGAAGAGGACTGCCGCGAGCAGTCCTGACCGCGCGAGAGACGAGGCCGGGCTCAAGGACCCGCCGCGGACGCCCACTTCCGCCTCCACGCGCGTCCGGGAACAGCCGCGGCCCCACCCGGCGTTGCCACGAACATGACGACGAATACGCCGAGTTCCGAGGTGCTGCGCTACACCGCCTTCTCCAGCTCCCCCGACGGTGGAAACCCCGCCGGTGTCGTTCTGGACGCCACTGCCCTGGACGACAGCGACATGCTGGCCATCGCCGCCGACCTCGGATACTCGGAGTCCGCGTTCCTGACCCCGCCCCCGGAGGGCCTCGACGGCCAGGAGGGGCGGGCGTACAGCATTCGTTACTTCAGTCCCAAGGCCGAGGTGCCGTTCTGCGGGCACGCCACCATCGCGACCGCCGTCGCGCTCGCCGAGCGGACAGGCCCCGGAAAGCTGGTGTTCGCCACGCGCGCCGGCATCGTGCCGGTGGAGGTGGCCGAGGAGGACGGGACGCTCCGGGCCACGCTCACCAGCGTCGAGCCGCACACCGAGGACATCGCCGACGCCGACCTCGCGGAGGCGCTCGCCGCGCTCGACTGGCCGGCCACCGATCTCGACCCGGCCTTCCCGCCCCGTATCGCCTTCGCCGGCGCCCGCCATCTCGTCCTCGCGGCGGCGACGCGCGCCCGTCTCGCGGATCTCGCCTACGACTTCGCCCGCCTCGAAGCCCTCATGCACCGCCTGGACCTCACGACGGTCCAGCTCGTGTGGCGGGAGTCGGCCACCGTCTTCCACGTCCGTGACCCGTTCCCCGTCGGCGGCGTCGTCGAGGACCCGGCGACCGGCGCCGCGGCCGCCGCGTTCGGTGCCTACGTCCGTGAACTCGGCCTGGTCGCCGGGGACGCCGTCCTCACCCTGCATCAGGGTGAGGACCTGGGCCGCCCCGGCGAGCTCACCGTGACGCTGCGTGCGGGTGACCCGCACGTCCGAGTCAGCGGCGCGGGAGCACGCATCGGCTGAAGCAAGGCAGGACCGTCGCGGGCCGCGAGCACGGAGGCCGCCGCCGACGCGCAACCAGGCCCCAGCGACACCCGATCCCCGAAGTGCTCCCGCACCCGCCTCTTCCTCTTTCCTGGAGGGTCGGTGCGGGAACGCTGAGGGGATCTCGGCGCCTCATCGAACAGCTCGTCCGCGAATCGTCGGAAGAACCTTCTCGGCGATGCCGAGGAGAACGCTGTCGTCCGGGAGGGCTCCGGACGTGCTCCACACGGTGATGTCGTAGTAGCCGCCCCGGTCATCACGGTCAAAGGCCACGGACAGCGTCCTGGCCAGGGGGCCTTGTTCGGCCGGTCCGCCGGTTCCACCACTCCCGAGACTGATCTGGAACCTCACGGTGTGATCCGAGGAGAAGACCGCGGGCCGACCGAGAACCGTAAGGGTCTTGACGTCCGTCTCGTCCCCGAACTTCATCAGCTTCACATACTGGTCGGTGGACATCTCGTTGTAAGTGGCCGAGACATTCACGGTGTACGTGTCGAACGCGACCTCGGCCTCCGGCTGGGCGACCTTCCCGTCGGTCAGGAGAGCGGTGTTGCTGGTGCCGGAAGCGGTGGTCGCGGTCTCTCCAGGCGTCCCGAGGAGCTTGGCCAGGTCGGGCCGGTTGAGCGCCTTGCACAGCTCTGCGCCGGTCACCGGCTGGGGCTTCTCCTTGTAGACCTTCGGCAGCTCCGCTGGCTTTTCACCCGAACACGAGGCGGGCCGCGCGGAGTTGTCGTCGGACGGCATCACGCGTGGTGCCCACCACAGCACGGCCGCGAGTGCGCCGAACACGGCCACGGCCGCGACGGCCTGGGCCCCCGCGTTGTGATCCTTCTCCGGAGCGTCGCGAGCGTCCGCGACATCCGGAGCGTCCGGAGCGGCCGGAGCGTCCGGGGCACGGCGCGGCTCAGCTCCGGTCCGGGCCGCAGCCTCGACCGCCGCTCCGTCCTCGGAGGCCGCGCGGCTCGGGTTCCGTCGTGCGCGCAGGGCCCGGACCACCATGTGCACACGTATGGCGGTGAACACGAGGAACACCACGCCGAGACCGGCCGCGACCCGATCGTGATCGCTGACGGCGAGATACATGATGCGTACGCCGAGAACGGACCCGACCGCGATGAGCAGGGGCTCGCGCACCCAGAACGGCAGGAGACGGAGGAGGAAACCGAGCATCCGATGATCTCACCACGGCAAGATCGCGTTCGCCGTGGTGGAAGCCACAGTTCCGGGTACGGGCAAGGGCCGATGCGCGTCGGCGAACCGGATGTCGCCGACTTGCAGGACGGGCCCGGCCACGGTTGAGCCGAACCCGTCACTTCCCCGATCCCTCGCCGGTCAAAAGGGGAACCGAAGGCGCCGGTCGAGCCGGCTCCGTAGGACAGGCTCCGTAGGCTCCCTAGGACATGAGGCAGTTCGTTGTCCCCCGGTGCGGGGCCCGGCCGCAGTCAAGGCTCGCCGCAGACCGACCGTGCGCCCGGCCGACGAGTCGCGAACAGGCGGTTCAACGGACCAGCAGATCCTGGATCACCACCGCGATCTCGTCGGGTGCCTCCTCGGCCATGAAGTGTCCCGCTCGGGTCAGTCGGTGGTCCAGATCCGGGGCCCACGCCTTCCACACCGCGGCGGCGTCGTAGCCCAACTGCGAGCCCCAGTCCTGCTGGACGACCGTCACGGGCATGGCCAGTTGCGACCCTGCGTCCAGGTCCGCCTGGTCGTGCACGACGTCGATGCCCGCCGAGGCCCGGTAGTCCGCGACGATCGACGTCACGGCCCCCGCGCCGGCCCGCAGGTATTCGGCACGCACGTCCTCCGGTATGGCGGTCGGGTCGTTGGCCCAGGCGTCGAGGAACGAGCCGAAGAACATGTCCGCGCTGTTGGCGATCATCTCCTCCGGCAGGCCTGGCGGCTGCGCCATCAGAAAGAGGTGGTAGCCGACCGCCGCCGAGGTGCCGCGCAGGACGTTCCACATGTCGAGCGTCGGCACGATGTCGAGGATGCCCAGGTGCGTGATGGTCTCCGGGTGGTCAAGCCCCGCCCGGAAGGCGACCAGGGCGCCTCGGTCGTGGCCGACGAGGGCAAAGCGTTCATGGCCGAGCGCCGCCGCCAGGGTCACGATGTCGGCGGCCATGGTGCGCTTGGCGTACGCGTCGGGCTCGGTGGCCGCCGGTTTGTCACTGGCGCCGTAGCCCCGCAGGTCGGGGCAGATCACCGTGTGCTCGACGGAGAGTCGCTCGGCGACGTGTCGCCACATCAGATGGGTCTGGGGGAAGCCGTGCAGCAGCACGACCGGGCTGCCGCTGCCGCCGACAGCGGCAGCCAGCTCCACACCGTCCGCACCGGGCAGGCGGATGTGAGCGAAGCCGGGAATGGTGAGCGTCATGAAAGCCGTCCTTTCGGGTCGGGGACCGACCGGATCAGCCTGGGCGACAGCGATCAGCAGCCGATCAGTACGGGTGGGCGCGGCCGACGCCCGGCACGGAGGATGGGGGTATGCGAATCGACGTGCTCGGTGCCGTGCGAGCCCTCGGCGACGACGGCAGCCCGATCGACCTGGGCGGACCCCGCCATCGCGAGGTGCTCGCCCGGCTGGTCGCCGCCGAGGGGCGGATGGTCACCACCGACACCCTCGTCGATGACCTGTGGACCGATCCGCCGACCCGCGCCGTGGGTGCTCTGCGTACGTTCGTCGCCGCGCTGCGCCGCGCCCTCGAACCCGGCCGGCCACCCCGCGATCCGCCGCGCGTTCTCGTCACCGAAGGTCCCGGCTACGCGCTGCGCCTGCCGCGTGAGGACGTGGACGTCCATCGGTTCCAGGACACCCTGGCCCGCGCCCGGCGCGACCCCGACGCGGTGACCGACCTCGGCGCGGCACTCGCGGCCTGGCGCGGACCCGCCTACGCCGATGTGCCCGGCTCCGCGTGGGCGCAGCGCGAGCGGACCCGGCTGGAGGAGTTGCGGTTGGAAGGGGTGGAGGTGCGCGCCCGCATCCTCCTCGACCACGGGGAAGGGGGTGATCTCGTCGCCGAGTTGGGTGCCCACGTCGCCGAGCATCCGTGGCGCGAGCCGGCCTGGGGGCTGCTTGCCCGCGCGCTGTACCGCGCGGGTCGCCAGGCCGACGCGCTGGCTGCCCTCCGCCGCGCCCGCGCCATGCTCGTTGATCAACTCGGACTCGACCCCGCTGCCGACCTCCAACGCCTGGAGACCGACATCCTCAACGGGTCCGTGCCCCCCGAAGGCGCTCGTACCGCGTGGACCGGCATAGGTGTCCGTCTCGGCCCGCGCACCACCGTGGATGTGGCCCGCACCCTCGCACTGGCGGGTGGCGACGCGCTCGTCCACTCGCGACGCGACCGCCTCGCCGCCATCCAGGCGGCGGAACGCACGGGAGACCTCTCCCTGACCGCCCGGGTCATCGGCGCCTACGACGTGCCCGCCGTCTGGAGCCGGGCCGACGACCCCGAGCAGTCCCGCGCCGTCGTCGCGGCTGCCGAACGCACGCTCGCCGCGCTCGGCCCCGACGGCCCCGCCGATCTGTCCGCCCGCCTCCTCGCCACGATCGCCGTCGAGAGCCGAAGTGCCGACCTGTCCGGTACCGAGCGGAGGCGTGTGCGGCAGGCGGCACAGCAAGCCGAGGCGCTGGCACGGGCCCTGGCCGATCCCGCTCTGCTGGCCTTCGCCCTCAACGGGGTGTTCCTGCAGTCGTTCGCCCGCCCCGGGCTGGCGGCGGTACGGGACCGGACCGGCGTCGAGATCCTCGATCTGGCAACCCGGCACGAGCTGCCGAACTTCGCCGTGCTCGGCCGACTCATCCGCCTTCAATCCGCCTCGGCCCTCGGCGACCTCGACGCCGCGACCGCGCACGCCAAAGCGGCCGAAGAGCTCGCCGCCACCATCGAGGCGCCCCTCGTCCCCGTCCTCACCGGATGGTTCCGGGCCCGGAGCGCGGCAGCTCGCAGCGCTGAACCCGGCGGACCGACCGCGGCCACGGCCGCAGCGCACTACCGCGCTGCCAAGAACGCCCTCCGGACGGCCGGAATGCCGGGGCTGCACCGCGGTCTGTTCCCGCTGGCCCTACTCGGGCTGCGCCTGCTGCACGACCGGCCCGCGCCCACTGATCCGCACCTCGACTGGGGCCCGTACCGGCCTTGGGCGCGACCCCTCGTGCTGCTCGCCCAGAACCGGGGAGAGGAGGCGCGTACCGCCCTCACCGCGGCGCCCGAACCAGCGCGTGACCACATGCAGGAGGCCATGTGGTGCCTGACCGCCCGCGCCGCCGCACGCCTCGGCGAGCGCGCAATCGCCGCACGCGCGGAGGCTTCCCTGCGTGATGCCTGTGCAGAACACGCCGGCGCCGGCAGCGGCATGCTGACTCTGGGCCCGGTGGCGCTGTACTTGGCGGAGGCGGAGGCGTGCGTCGCAGCGGGGTAGGCACCGGGCGGTGCGCAAGGCCCGAGCCCCGTCCGTGCTCGACGACGTGGCGGAAGGTGCCATGGCCGGTGTCATGGGGCCGGCCTCGCTCTCCGTTCGTGGCTTCGCCGACCAGGGGCGGCCGGAGAGCAAGAATCTCGGATCCTCAGGTTTCACCAGGTCCGCTGAGTCCGAGCGGCTCCCCGTGCGTACTCCTCTTCGTCCGCCCGCACCAGGCGACGACAGATCGGCGGACAAGTCGACAGGCAGGAGGAACGGTGCAGCGTTCGGGAAATGTGATCGGGACACTTTTTGTGGGCGGCGCGCTGGCCCTGACACTCTGCGCCCTCGCGTACCCAGCGATGCTCGGCCTGGACACCGTGTCGACCACGCCCGACCGGGTCATCGCCAACACGCAGTGGGGACCACTGACAGAAGGCGAGCGGGACTTCGTGGTCAAGGTGCGCGCGGCCGGCCTGTGGGAGCACCCGCTCGGCCAGATCGGCCTGCAGAAGGGACAGAGCAAAGCCGTGAAGACCGCGAGCCAGCACCTCGTCGACGGGCACGCCGCCCTGGACACCAGTTGCCGCAAGATCGCACCGATGCTGAACATCACGCTGCCCAACGTGGCGAGTCCTCAACAGGAGGGCTTCGTCACCCAGTTGAAGGGGGAATCGGGGCGGCAGTTCGACGTCGACTTCGCCAACATCCTTCGCATGACCCACGGCTCGATCTTCAACACGATCGCCAAGGTCCGTTCGACCACCAAGAACTCGCTGATCCGCGCCCTGGCCAATCAGGCGAACGACACGGTGCTCGACCACATCACCGTGATGGAGAAGACCGGCCTTGTCGACTTCGACACCACGGTCTTCAACCAGACCACCCCACCCAAGCTGCCCAAGTCCGACATGACCCCGCCGAACCCGGTGCCCGGTCAGCCCCAGGTCGTTCTCAACCCGCCGCCCAACCCGACTTCCACACCACTGGATTTGAGCGCCTCCTGAACGGCGCGAGGGTTCGGCTGATGCGACCGCCGTCGCGGTGGTGCCGGAGCGGCTCACCAGTCCACACCTGGCATCACCCGCACGCCGGCGTTCGCCGCCACCCTGGCCCTCTCTGGGTGTCGAGGCCGAACTAACCTTCGGACCATGGCCTTGCGACCTGACGAGTTCTACGACCACGCGCTTGCCGCTGCGGACGGTGAGCGTCGGCTCCCGCTCGCGCGCATGACAGGGTGGGACATCAGCCCGTTCGAACCGGAGGGACTGCGCGTCGCGGCGCTGCGCCCTCCGGTTCTGCCCGAGCCTCCGCGACACGGCGAGGACCCGTCGGACTGCGGGGCGTGCCGTGCCCGAGACGACGGCATCTGGTTCAACGACAGTTGGCGGCTCACGCGGATCCCGGGAGTCGGTGTGCCGCTGGTGCTCATGCTGCATCCGCGTGAGCACCACGACATGGCTGATTTGCCCGATGAGCTGGCAGCCGAGCTGGGGGTCCTGTCCACTCACATCGTCCGCCATGTGCAGGCCCTGCCGCACATTTCGCGAGCCCACGTCTACCGCATCGGAGATGGAGGCGCACACCTGCACATCTGGTTCTTCGCCAGGCCCGAGGGACAAACCCAGCTGTACGGATCGTGGATGCCCGTCTGGGACGATCTGCTGCCGGAATACCCGGCGGATGTCGCAGAGGCGGATGCGGCGATCGTGGCGGACGCATTGATCGCCTCCATCGGAGGTCGTCGCTCTCCCAGGGAGTGGGAGAGCGAGTGAGGGCGAACCGCGGTGGGCACGCGCGCTGTGCCCACCGCGGTCTTCGGGACGGTGGTTCCGCTGGGGCTGTCGGGTTCCGCTGGGGCTGTCGGGCCCGGGCTCAGCCGCAGCAGCCCGTGCTGCCCGTGCCGGGCTGTCCGCCGTGGAGGTCGTCCTCGTGCCCGGCGGCGATCCGTGCCCATTGCGCGGTCGGCCGTCCGTTCTTGCGGAACTGCTGGCCGCGGGTCTCGTACGGCTGCGGCCAGCCTTCCGGGGAGTCCTCCCAGACCTCCTGCCGTCCGTAGAGGGTCATGTCGAGGATGCCGTAGGAGGGCGTCATGGGCTCGACGCCTCGTCCGGTGGTCCAGTACGTCTCGTAGACGCGGTCGCCGTCGCGGAGGTAGCACGCCTTCATGCCGAAGTGACGGCCGGTGAGGAGCCGTTCGTGGGACTCGGCGGGTACGGAGTACCAGGGCATCTCCCAGCCCATGAAGCGCCGGTAGCGTTCGGACTCCTCGTAGGGGCCCTGGCAGAAGGCGGCGAAGGTGACGTCGCGCTGGTGCAGATAGGACAGTTCGCGGACCTGGCCGGTGAAGAAGGTGCAGCCCTCACACTGGTCGGCGGCGGGGCGGCCGTCGTGCCACATGTGGTACGACGCGAACAGCTGGGTACGGCCGTCGAAGACGTCGATCAGGGAGACCGTTCCGTTGCCTCCGACGAGCGGGGTCGACGGGTCGACCTCGGTCATGGGCAGCCGTCGCCGTGCGGCGGCGATCGCGTCGCCCTCCCAGGTGTGCGCCTTCTCCCGGGCGCGGAGGGCGTCATGTGCGGCCAGCCACTCCGAGCGGGAGACGACCGGCGGCCTGTTCGTAGCAGTCATACCCGTACTGACCCGGCAACCGACAGAAACTCATCGGCGGGGTCCGAGGCAGGCGGGCCACGCGTCCGCAGCCGGTCCACGCCCCGCCCGCCGACATCAGCACCGCCGGCAACAGGTGGAACAGGACGGGCAGACCCTGTTGTAGATGCCGTCGGCGACGGGCCGCACCGCGCCGAACAACCCCTCGGGAATGGCGGATCCGTGCGGGAACCGTGAAGAGAGGCCTCGGGACGGCGGGGAAGATCAACAGTCACCCGCTCGACATGGACGCGCCAACCATCCGGCAACTGCGCGCCGCACTGCACCACTGCAATGCCCTGGCACCACCGGCCGGGCCCCACGGCCGTACTCCGCACGTCAGGGATTGCGCACACCCATGCAGCCTTCCGCATCAGCTTCTCCGTCCGGGCACTCCCCCGAACTACGCCACGCCGCACGCCACTTGGACAGACGCCGCTTCCTGACCGTCACCGGGGCGGCGGCGACGCTGGCCTTCGCCGCGAACATCCCGCTCGGCGGCACCGCCGCGGCGGCCGAGGCGAGCGCCGTGCAGATCACCGAGAACCCCTTCACGCTGGGCGTGGCCTCGGGTGACCCGATGCCCGATTCGGTACTGCTGTGGACCCGGCTCGCCCCCCGCCCCTACGAGAGCGGCAGCGGCCTGCCCCAGAAGCGTTTCAAGGTCCGCTGGGAACTCGCCCACGACGAGCGCTTCACCCGCGTCACCAGGCGCGGCACCGTCGACGCGCACCCGGAGTACAACCACGCCGTGCACGTCGAGGTGGACGGCCTGGACGCCGACCGCGTCCTCTACTACCGCTTCCGCGTGGGCCAGTGGGCGAGCCCCGTGGGCCGTACCCGCACCGCCCCGTCGAAGGGCGCCCGGCTGACCGAACTGCGCCTGGCCGCGGTGTCCTGCCAGGCGTACCACGACGGCTACTTCACCGCCTACCGTCACCTGGCCGACGAGGACCTCGACGCGGTCTTGCACCTCGGTGACTACCTCTACGAGTACGCGGTGTCCGCGACCGGGGGCGCCCGCGCCTACACCGACCGCGTCCTGCCCGAGATCTTCAACCGGGAGACCCTCACACTGGAGGACTACCGGCTCAGGTACGCCCTCTACAAGTCCGACCCCGACCTGATGGCGGCCCACGCGGCACACCCGTTCGTGGTCACCTGGGACGACCACGAGACGGAGAACAACTACGCGGACGACACCCCCGAGAACAACGTGCCCCCGGAGGAGTTCCTGCTGCGGCGGGCCTCCGCCTACCGCGCGTACTGGGAGAACCAGCCGCTGCGGCGCCGGCAGCTCCCGCACGGCCCCGACGCTCAGCTCTACCGTCGTCTGCAGTTTGGGCGGCTCGCCCAGTTCGACATCCTCGACACCCGCCAGTACCGCTCCGACCAGGCGTACGGCGACGGCTGGCAGGTCCCGGGCCCTGAGTCGCAGGACCCGGCCCGCACGTTGCCGGGCGCCACCCAGGAGCGCTGGCTCATCGACGGCTGGCGCACCTCGAAGGCGACCTGGAACGTCGTTCCCCAGCAGGTCACCTTCGCCCAGCGCAAGGACCGCACGACACCGGACTTCAAGGTGTCCATGGACTCCTGGGACGGCTACCCGGCATCCCGGCAGCGCCTCCTCGACGGCTGGGAGTCCGCCGGCCGGGACAACCTCGTCGTCCTCACCGGCGACGTACACGTCCACTACGGCTTCGACATCAAGAAGGACTTCGACGACCCGGCCTCGAAGACCCTCGGCACCGAGATCGTCACCAGCTCGATCACCAGCGGCAAGGACGGCTCCGACAAGCCGTCCAACTGGGCCACCTACATGCAGGCCAACCCGCACCTGAAGTTCTACAACGGCCGGCGCGGCTATGCCTTGGTGACCCTCGGCGAGGACACGGCGCGCGCCGACTTCAAGACGGTGTCCGCGGTGACCACGCCCGGCGCCCCCATCACCACGGCCGCCTCCTTCGTCACCGAGGCCGGCAACCCGGGACTCAGGTCCGCCTGATCCTCTGACCGGTCGCGGTACACGGCGAGTCCCGGGGCGCGTGCCCCGGGGCTCGTGCCGTGACCCGGCCAGCCCCACCAGCAGATACACCACAGGACCCGGCTCCTGGCCGCGGGACCGACCGTGGTGGTCCGCCAGGTGGCGTCCGCCGAGAACTCCGCGCGCCGCGCGCCGCTGGGGCCCTCGTGGTCCTCGTGGTCCTCCTGGTCCTCCTGGTCCTCGTGGTCCTCGTGGTCCTCGTGGTCCTCGTGGTCCTCCGGGACGGTCATTGCCTGATCGGGTGGTACGGAAGGCGGCGCAGGGCCGCATGCGCCCGGTCATACGCCCGGTCGTGGTGGCGCGTGCCCCAGGTCACCGGGCTAGACTCGGGCCGCGAATGCGGGGAGGAACGGACACGTGAGGACATCACCCATACGGTTCGGCATCGTGGGCAGTGGCTGGCGGGCCGAATTCTTCGTCCGGCTGGCGAGGCTCCTGCCCGAGCGCCTGGCGGTGGCCGGCGTGGTGACACGTTCGGCCGAGCGCGTTGCCCAGCTGGAGGCGGAGTGGGGTGTACCCGCCTTCCAGACGGTCGGCGAACTGTGCGCCGCCGAACCCGAGTTCGTCATCCCGTCGGTGCCGTGGGAGATCACGCCGCAGGTCGTACAGGAACTCGTCGAGCGTGAGGTGCCGGTCCTCGCCGAGACTCCGCCGGCGCCCGACGTCCGCGGCCTTCGGGAGTTGTGGGATGCCGTGGGAGGCGCGACACGCGCCGGGGGCGGCGGGCTCGTCCAGGTCGCGGAACAGTACACCCTGATGCCCGGCCACGCCGCTCGCATCGCCCTCGTACGCGAGGGCGTGATCGGCGACGTCACGTCCGTCCAGGTGTCCTCGACGCACATGTATCACGCGATGTCGCTGATCCGGCACACGCTGGGTGTCGCCTGCGGGCCTGTCACCGTGACCGCGAAGGCCTTCACCGCCCCGCTCTCCGATCCGCTGTCCCCCGCCGGCTGGTCGGACGATCTCACTCCCAAGGACGCCGTCACCACCCTCGCCTTCCTGGACTTCGGTGGGGCCCGCACGGGCCTCTACGACTTCACGGACAACCAGTGGTGGAATCCGCTGCGCGCCCGCCGGATCGTGGTACGCGGCTCGCTCGGCGAGATGGTGGACGACACGGTGGTACGGATGGCCGATCCGCGCACGCCCGTGGAGTCCCCGCTGATGCGTCGCCGAACCGGGACGGATCTCAACCTGGAAGGGGCGGAGGTGCACCACATCTCGTTCGACGGACGGGTGATGTGGCGCAACGACTATCTGGGCGCGAGCTTGTCCGAGGACGATCTCGCCGTCGTGGACCTGCTGTGCCGCACGGGGGCATGGGTCCGGGACGCCGGACCCGAACCGTATCCGCTGGCCGAAGGCTGCCAGGACCATCTGCTGGCGTTGGCCGTCGAAGAGTCGGCGCGTACGGGAGCGCCGGTGACGACCGCGGTGGAGGCGTGGGCGGCACGCTGATCCACCGGCCGAGCAGCGGAGGTCTGCTCCTGGTCGAGAGTCTCGCCGACGGTTGCCGAGCGAACGCACACCGGTCGACGGCAACGCCCTGTGGGCCGCCCTCGCCTCGCCGTTCGTCCCGAGCCTGCGCGCGCGTCGGTGCCCATGTCACAACCGGCCCTGATGGCAGGTCATACAGGCGTCGGCCGCACCGGCGGGCGACACCTCGACGGCATCAGAAGGACAGAAGAAGTGTTCGAACGCAACCTCGAACGTAGTGAGACTCTCGCGCCCGGCGTGCACGAGATCGTGATCGACGGCGTCATCCAGCGCTATCACGTGGCAGGCGACGGCCCGGTGTGCCTGGTGCACTCCGGCGGTCCGGGAGTCCACTGGGAATACCTGCGGATGCCACTCCTCGAAAGGCACATGACGGCCGTCTATGTGGCCCCGGTAGGAGCCGGGGAGTCCGGAGAGCTCCCCGACGGCCACTACAGCATGGAGCGGTACGCGCGCTTCGTCGACGGGCTGGTGGACCACCTGGGAGTACCGGAGGTCTATCTGTTGGGGCACTCCGCGGGAGGATTCGTCGCCCTGCAGTACGAGCTGGACCACCCGGGCAAACTTGCGGGACTGATCCTTTACGACAGCGCCCCCCTCCTCGGCCCGGACCTGCACGCGGAAGCGGAGGTGCAGATGAGCGCGTTCGAGCGACGGAACGCCGGGCGTTCCGAGGTCGCGGATGTCGTGACCGCCTACCGGCAGTCGGAAACACCCCGGACCACCAAGGCCGAGGTCACGGAGCACGTACGGCGCCTGATTCCCGCGTACTTCGCCGACTACTGGGGGATGCCGAACGAGCTGAGGGAAGCCGTCGGAAGCGTGGAGGTCGAGTACATTCCGTCCGCGGGAAACTGGGATGTGCGGGGCGCTCTGGGAAAGGTCGGCATCCCCACACAGATTCTCGTCGGCCGCTACGACTGGATATGCCCCGTCCGATGGGCCGAGGAGATGCACGAGGGGATACCGGGTTCCCGGCTCACCGTCTTCGAGAGCAGCGGTCACTTCGTGCACCTCGAAGAACCTGAGGCGTTCGTGCGCACCGTGACCGAGTTCCTTGGCGAGGGGGCCGGACACTCGGGGGCCTGACGGCTGTCCCGTACTCCTCGGTGATCAGCGCGGCACCGAACGGGATGCGTCGTGGGGCGCAGGGCCGTCCGCGTACCGGGGGTGTCCGGGCGGTCCGACGACGCGACGCGGTGCCGCATCTTTCGGCGTGCGCCCACCGCGGCCCCCGGGACCGGTCGGCCGCCCACGGTGGCGCACGCCGGGCCAGCAGCCTGCTTGCCCGGTGCGGCAAGGCGGCATCGTGTGCCGTCGCCGAGGCCACTGCGGTTGTGGCGGTCACACTCCGATGAAGCTCACTGTTTCCGCCATGTCGGCCCGCCCCGTACGCAGATGTGTCACGCCTTCCTTCTCGAACCCGACTGCGACACCGCAGAACAGGGCGAGTCCGTCATCGGCTCCGACCGTCCGGGTGACAGTCCTGCGAAACATCGTCCACATCACCTGGGGGCAACTGTGCAGCCCTTCCGCCCGTAGCAACAGCATGACCGTCTGCAGGTACATCCCCGCGTCTCCCCACTGTCCGGGCCCCATCGCGCGGTCGAGGTAGCAGAACAGTACGACCGGTGCCCCGAACGCCCCCGCGTTCAAGGTGGCGATCTTTTGGGGCCTCTCCGGGTCGTCGCGCTCGATTCCCAGGGTTGCGTAACGCTGTGCGGCCGCGGCGGAGAAGCGGTCCAGATACGGCGAGGTCAAGTCGGCCGGGTACATCGGGTACTCCCGCTCGTCACCCGGGTCTCCGGCCAGTGCCCTGGCCGTCGCGCGCCTCTTCAGTTCGGCCAAGGGATCGCCGGTTACGACGTACACATGCCACGGCTGGAGGTTCCCGCTCGACGGAGCTCGCGCGGCTGCGGACAGCACTCGTTCGAGTATCTCCATGGGTACCGGCTCATCACTGAACGCCCGCACGGCCCGGCGGCTCTCCACGGCTTCGTACACATCCACGGTCTCCCGCCCTCTCCCTCAACAACGGACCACCGCAACCGTATTCAGCGGGCAGCGTCGGCCGGTACCCGGCAAGGGCGGTCTCCTGACGGGCAGTTGGGTCGTTGATGGGGCTGCGGGTGACAGGAGGGCGGCTTCGTCGGCCTGGACGACGTCCTCTGTGCCCGCCGGTGACCGGTGGGGCTCCCGGAGCGGCCCGTCAGCTCTTCGTGCTGCGCTGACGCGCCCGATAGGCGGCCGACTTGACCCGACTCCCGCAGGTCTTCATCGCGCACCACTCTCTGCGGTGACCACGCGACCGGTCGAGGTAGACCTGGGTGCACTCGGGTCGTGCGCACTCGCGCAGCAGTGTCCCCTCATCACCCCCGAGAATCTCGACCGCCTCACGCGCGAGGCCGGCAAGCCCCTGGGAGGCCGACCCGGTGTGGCTCACGCCGTCCGGGCCGAGCCGCACTTCCACAGGCATACCGGCCGCTCGCTGGTTCAACGCAGTGACCGCCGCCGCGGGCAGTTCCTCACCCGCGAGGCGCACCACGACCAGTTCGTAGATCAACTCACGGAGTTCCAAGGCGGCTTTGAGGTCCGCGTCGTTCGCGCCGGGCTCCGCATCGAGCATCCCGGACTCGACGAACCACGCGTCGAGCAGATCGGGTGAGGGGAGCTTCTCCGTGGGCACCGCGTTGCGTCGCGCGCGCAGGGTGCCGACGAAGTCGAGAGGAAGCGTTCCGCAGGGAAAGGCATGGTTCACGTCACCATATTGACCGGTGACAGCCGAATGTGCAACGCCCGCCCCGGCCACCGACGCGACCTGTCGAAACCATCCGATTTCATGAGGTGACGGAAGGTGCGGCTTCCGGGGCGGCCGGGGTTTCAGACTATGGGGTGCGGCCAGTGGGCGAGGCCGTCCGGAGTGGGTGGGTGCTGGGTGGCGTCCTGAGGCGAGTCGTAGAAGTCGTAGATCGGTTGCAGGCTGTTGATTTCGAAGACTCTGCGTATCCGGGGCGAGGGGCAGGCGATGCGGAGGGAGCCCTGGCAGGCTTTGACGCGTTTGGTGATCGCGACGATGGCGCCGAGTCCTGTGGAGTCGAGGAAGGGGACGAAGCACAGGTCCAGCACGAAATGGCGGTGCCCCTGGTCGAGGAGGCCGATCGCCGCCTCGCGTATTTGGGGGGCCGTGTGGAAATCGATTTCGCCGTCGACCTCGAAGACGGTCCAGCCGTTGAGGCTGTGGTGACTGACGGCTACGGCGCGGTTGCGGATGATGTTCGTTCGCATCTCTGGCTCTTTCTCCGCGGCGGGTACGGCTGAAGCCCCCGGCGACGCGCACCTCCGTGATACCAGCCGGTATCGGTATATGTCGCCCTTCGTGTCCACCATACGAGCCCCCAGGCCGTGGCGTCATCGTGTTCGCGGCCTCGATGCGGATTCGGTTGCGCCACAGGTGTTCCGAGACGCGCCGGGGGGCCCGTGACAACCGACGGTGATCTCGCTGATGAGCATCTCCGGCGCGCGATCAACGGCGGACTGCAGGTCGTCGAGAGCTGGAACTCCACCAACGACAAGAACTTCTACGGCCGCGAGAGCGCCCTCACCGGCGCCGACCGCGAGCACGCCGAGGTCTCCGTGCTCGCACTCCGTCTCCCGCAATCCATTCGGATGGCCTGGGTGCCGCCTGCTGCCCGGCGCCATGATGCGGCGGCGGGCTGCGCGGCGTGCGCTCTCCTTTCGGTGATCCGTCGACCGTTTGCTCAGGCAGGAAGTTCGGTGACGCTGAGGGCGAAGTCCAGGTTGCCCACCCCGTGGTTGGCGAGGCCCACCGTGACCACGCCCGCTCCTTCCAGCCAGTGCGCCATCTTCAGGCCGCCGACGTCCAGCGGGCGCAGCCCGAGGCTCTCGATGAACGCCTCCACACGCGCCTTGGCCTGCGCATCGTCGCCGGCGAGGAAGACGTCGGGCCGACCCTTCTCCAGGACATGGCGGAAGACGGTGTTGAACGCCTTCACCACGCCGGCGCCGGCCGGGGCCGCCTTGGCGACTTCCTGCGCGATCGAGGTCTCCTCGCGGTGGGCCAGCCCGTCGAACCTGGAGTTGAAGGGGTTGCTGATGTCGACGATGATCTTGCCCGCGAGGGCGTCTCCGTAGTGGGCGACGGCCGGAACGACGCCGTCGTACAGCAGGGCCACTATGACGATGTCCCCGGCCGGGGCGGTGCCCCATTCTCCCGTCGTGGTGCCGCCGCCGAGCGCCGTGGCCAGGTCCGCGGCCTTGGAGTGATCGCGGCCCATGACCTCGACGGTGTTGCCGCCCGCTATCGCCCGCGCACCGATGGTGCGGGCCATGTTCCCGGTGCCGATGATGCTGATGCTGCTCATGAGAAGTCCTGCCCTGGTTGTGGGTTGTTCGGTTCAGATGGCGGTGGTGCCGCCGTCGGCGACGAGTTCCATGCCGTTGACGTAGCTGGAGTCGTCGGAGGCGAGGAAGAGGGCGGCGGTGGCGATCTCGTCGGGGCGGGCCATCTGTCCGCGCGGGATGAGGGACTCGAACTGGCGCTTGGTGGCCTCGTCGAAGAGTTCTTCCTGCTTGGCGGTGGCGACCTGGCCAGGGGTCAGGACGTTGACGCGGATGCGGCGGTCCTTGAGTTCGTTGAGCCAGATGCGGGCCCAGGCCTGCTGGACGGCCTTGCTGCCGGCGTAGACGCTCCAGCCGGGGAAGGCGCCGAGGGAGGCGTTGGAGCCGGTCATGAGGATGGAGCCGCCGTCGTTGAAGAGCGGAAGGGCCTTCTGGACGGTGAACAGGGTGCCGCGGGCGTTGAGCCCGAACCAGGTGTCGAACTGGGTCTCGGTGATCTCGCCGAGCGGGGCGGGCTCGCCCCCTCCGGCGCTGGCCCACAGCACGTCGAGGCTGCCCTTCTCCCGCTTGACGGTGTCGTACAGGCGGTCCAGGTCGTCCAGGTCGGAGGCGTCGCCCTGAACTCCGGTGACGTTGCGGCCGATCTGCTGCACGGCCTTGTCCAGGGCCTCCTGGCGGCGGCCGGTGATGAAGACGTGCGCTCCCTCGTCGACGAACAGCTTCGCGCCGGCCAGCGCCATGCCGGTGGTGCCGCCGGTGATGACCGCGACCTTGCCGTCGAGCTTTCCCATCGTCACTCCCTTGAGTCGGTGGTGCCGTGTGCACCTGGGACGGCGGCGTTATGTACACCGCCCTGTGTGCTTACGTTATGGGGTGGGCGGTCGGGACGCAACTATGTACACCGGTCGTTACCCAAGGGAGGTACGATGGAGCCATGACGGAGTTGGAGAAGGGCCCCACGGGGCGGCGCCGCGGCCGAGGCGCCCGCGAGCGCATCATCAGCGCGTCCCAGCAGCTGTTCCGCGAGCAGGGCATCAACCGCACCGGCATGGACCAGCTCTGTGCGGCGGCCGAGGTGTCCAAGCGCACGGCCTACCAGCACTTCACCGGCAAGGACGAACTCGTCGCCGAGTACCTGCGCCGGTTCGACCCCTCCGTACTGTCCGACGTGTTCGACCGCGCCGACCTCACGCCGCGCGAACGGCTCCTCGCCGCCTTCGACATCCCCGCCACCACTCCCCTGTGCCCCTACATCGCCGCCGCCGTCGAACTCCACGACCCCGAGCACCCCGCGTCCCAGTACGCACGCGACTACAAGAAAGCCGTCGCCGCGCGGCTCGCCGACACGGCCCGCGAAGCCGGCGCCGTCGACCCTGAACAGCTCGGCGAGCAGCTCGCGCTGCTCATCGACGGCGCCGCGGCACGCACTCGGGTCCTCAACGCCGACGCCTTCCCCACCGCCGCCGCCATCGCCGCCGTCCTCATCGACAACGCCATCCCCGCCACAGCCGGCGATGACCGGCGGCGGGAGGAAGTGTCGAGTTGACCTGACCCTCCGCGGCCGGGCTGGACGCGCTGCCGGTCGCGCGGCTGCACCCGCTGGTACGCGACACCAGCGGACCCCGCCCGGCGCCTCGCCCGGACCCGCGGGCTTTTACGGAACTGGCCGCCCGCCTGCCGAAAGCCGCGGCAGAGGCCGCCGGGGAGACCGGCGCCTCCCGAACGCTTCAGGAGTTCGAGGCCGCCATCCCGGCCCAGGGCGCTCACGCCCCGCCCGTTCGAACAGACGGCTGATCACATGAGTCCGTATACACGGTGGCGCATGAAAGACTCGTATGCAGCTGGGGGTTCTGAAGATGCGGGTGGCCCATCTGGTCCACGCCGGCAGGAAACGAAGGCCAACGGCCGGGCAGCCAACACGTCCGGCTGGAACCCACCGTCGGGTTCTGGATCGCAAGGACCCACTCTCGGCGCCACGAACGACAGACCGTCGGTGAACGGCTCCGCTCCGACTACAGGGCGATCAGCCGACTTGAGCCGCGTCCGCGGCGCGTACTTCCAGTCGGTCTCGGGGGTCAGCCGAACTGCTCAAGCACGCCTTGTGACCGCATCGCCACCAAGCTGCCACATTTCGTAGTTCCCGCATTCTGCCGTGATCTCGGCCGTCGACTGGGCCGCAGTGACGAAGTCATCCACTACCGGTGAGATGTGCGATGCCGCCACCGCGAGGCACACCTGGTCGGGCTCCAGATCCGGGCTGGGCACATAGACGACGTCCGGATGCGAGTAGAACACGGACGCCGAACGGGCCAGGAAGGAGATGCCCCGTCCGGCCGCGACATGCTCGAGCGTCTCGTCCACCCCACGCACCGGGTACCCGGCATTGGGGAGCGGGCGCTTGGTGGGCTGCGTGCTCGGGCCGCCCTGCCAGACCAGCGGTTCGCCGGCCAGGTCGGCCTCGGTGACCTGCTCCTTGCCGGCGAACCGGTGTCCGGCGGGCAGTACCGCTACCCGTGGCTCGGTGTACAGCGGGGTGACGCGCAGGCCGGCCTCGTCGATGGGCAGCCGCACGTAGCCGACGTCGATGCGGCCGTCGAGCAGCATCGCAGCCTGGTCGTCCCCTTCGATCCGCTGCACGTCCACGACCACGTCCGGGTGCCGGTCCTCGAACGCACGGGCCGCCGGGGTGACTGCGACGCCTGCCCGGAAGCCGACCATCAGCCGCCGCTTGCCGCCGGCGGCCGCGGACACCCGGCGGCGGACCGCGTGGGTTGAGGCGAGCAGCGGACCGGCGTCGGCCAGCAGTTGCCGGCCCGCATCTGTCAACTCCACGCCGTGGCGATCCCTCGTGAACAGCGAGGCGCCGAGATCCTGCTCGAGCGCACGGATCTGCCGGCTGAGCACCGGCTGCGCGATGTGCAGCTCATCGGCGGCGCGGCCGAAGTGCAACTGGTCGGCCACAGCGACGAAGTAACGCAGTTTGCGCAGGTCCAGATCCATGACCCCTCCGAGCCGGTGATACCTCCAGGGTATCACCGCAACGAAAAGAAGTCTTGGACGCCCACTCAGGCCAATGGCAACCTGAATAGGTACCTAATGGTCCGAGCGAATTCGGCACAAGAATTCGACATCGGAGGGCCCAGGCCCAGAATGAGCACGTCAGGAATTGAACGCCCCGATCGTGTCCGATCGTGTCATTCGACGGCGTCGACGACACAACCGTCAAAAACGACGGGTTGGACATGGCGTCCTATCCAGCTCCGGAAAGCAGGAACTCCATGAGCAGCATCAGCATGATCGGCCTGGGGAACGTGGCCCGCGTTTTGGCCGACCGGGCGCTCGCCGGCGGTAACACCGTCGAGATCATCGGCCGCGACCAGGCCAAGGCCAAGGAAGTGGCCGCTGCGCTCGGTGGCGCCACGGTCGGGACGGCCGGCACCGCACCGGCCGGGGACATCGTTGTCCTCGCCGTGCCGTACGCCGGGGCGGCGGCGGTGGTGAGGGATTACGGGGACGTACTCAGCGGCAAGATCATCGTTGACATCACCAACCCCGTAGCCCCCGACCTGCGGGGCCTCGTCGTCCCCGACGACAGTTCTGGAGCACAGGAGATCGCCAAGGCGGCTCCCGACGACGCGTATGTCGTCAAGGCGTTCAACACTGTGTTCTCCCACGTTCTGGCGGCCGGCCCGGCCGACGATCGCCCGCTGGACGTGTTCATCGCCGGCGACGACCCGCAGGCGAAGGCCCGCGTGTCGGCGTTCGTCGAGAGCCTGGGACTGCGCCCCTGGGACACCGGGGAACTGTTCATGGCGCGGGCGCTGGAGAACGTCGGCCTGCTGGAGCTGGGCCTCATGAACCACTCCGTCAAGCACACCAATTTCTCCCTCGGCATCACCCTTCTCGGCTGAGCACACCCGTTGTCCCTGCCTTTCGTGCCGCGTTGCGCCAGTTCACTTGCGGCACGAAAAGACGCTGTACCTACCCTCACAAGGAAAGTCAGATGCGAATATTCATCGCCGGGGGGACCGGCCATTCCGGTTCGTACATCATCCCCGAGCTCATCACCGCCGGGCACGAGGTCACGGGCCTGGCCCGGTCGGACGCGGCCGCGGCGGCCCTGTCCGCGCTCGGCGCGAAGGTGCGTCGCGGCGACGTCCAGGATCTCGACGGGCTCAAGGAGGCAGCGTCGGTGTCCGATGGCGTCATCCACGTGGCCCACAGGCAGGATCTGCTGCCCTCCGGGGGGATGGACGCCGTGGCCGCCGCGGAGCTCCCGATCATGCTCGCGTACGGCGAGGCACTGGCGGGAACCGGAAAACCGCTGGTCGCGGCCGGGAGTATTGGCTCACCCGGACAGCACCTGGGCCGGCCGGCCACCGAGGAGGACCCGGCCCTCCCCGCCGGCGAGGAGCACCAAGGCACCCTGCGGATCCGCAACGTCGTGGAAAGGGCCGTGGTCGACCTCGCCGAGCAGGGGGTGCGGTCTTCGGTCGTTCGGATCGCCAACATCGCGCACAGTACGACCGATCGTGCCGGCTTCCTCCCCACGCTGATCGCGCTCGCGAAGGAGAAGGGTTTCGTCGGCTACCACGGCGACGGCGCGAACCTGTGGAACGCCGTGCACATCCGCGATGCCGCCACCTTGTTCCGCCTGGCGCTGGAGAAGGGGTCAGCCGGCAGGTACTGGCACGCGGTGGGGGACGGGGCCATCCCGTTCCGCGAGATCGCCGAGGCCATCGCCGGCCGTCTGGGCCTGCCCGCCGTGAGCGTTCCCGACGATTCCCTGATGACGCCGGGGTACTTCGGGTTCCTCACGAATATCGTCACGCAGAGCTACCCAGCGTCCAACCTCATCACCCGCCGGACGCTCGGTTGGGAACCCGCCCGGCGCGGCCTGCTCGCCGACATGGACAACGGCCACTATTTCCCCGCCGGGTGACGGCGGGAACCGGGACCGGAACGAGCCCGGCAACCGGCAACTTCGGCTCTTCTGAAGGACGTTGAGACAATGACGACTGTGGGATTCATCGGAAGCGGAAGCATCGGCAGGACCATCGCGCGACTCGCCGTCGGGGCCGGGCACCAGGTGGTGCTCAGCAACTCGCGCGGTCCCGAAACGCTCGTGGACACGGCCCAGGAACTGGGGCCGCGGGCGTCCGCGGCGACGAGCGAAGAGGCCGCGGCGGCCGGTGACCTGGTCGTGGTCACGGTGCCGGTCAGCGCCTTCCGCCACGTGCCCGCCGCGCCACTGGCCGGGAAGACGGTCATCGACACCTGCAACTACGGCCCCGAGCGTGACGGGCACATCCCTGAGCTCGACAGCAAATCCCTCACCTCGAGCGAGCTGCTCCTGCGGTACGTCCCCGACGCCCTGCTCGTAAAGGCGTTCAACACCATCTTCTTCAAGCACCTGCTGTCACTCGCCCGCCCGGCACGGGCGGCCGACCGCTCCTACCTTCCGATCGCCGGAGACTCCGCATCGGCAAAGGCGGCGGTGGCCGAATTCATCGACTCCATCGGCTACAGCGTGGTGGACGCGGGAACGCTGTCCGACAGCTGGCGGCAGGCGACGGGCACGCCGGTGTGGGGAACACCGTACGGGCCGTACTCGAACGAGAAGGGCCGGCCGGCCGGCGAGGACGCCATCCACGCGGCATTGGCCGCCGCAACGCGGTGACCGTCGATTATCGCGGACCGTGATGTGGTCCGGCCGTGCCATGTCCCCGCCCGGTGGATACCGGGCGGGGGCATATTTCGCACGCAAGGGCGTCGAATCCGTCGCCTTCGGTGCGGGAGGCTCCCTCGGTCGCCGCCATGTCCTGTGTGCCGATGACGCCGAGCAGTGCAAGCTGAGCGGCGCCCTCGGTGCCCGGCGGGGCCGTGAACCACAGGAGTCGCTGGCGGCCGTCCTCGCTGAACAGACTGTGGCAGTCCAACTCGATGACACCCAGCGCGGGGTGCACGATGCGCTTGTGGTCGGTGCGGCGCAGGCCGACGTCGTGGGTGTCCCACAGGGCGGCGAACTCCGCGCTGCGCTGCCGCAGTGCCGCCGTCATCCGGGCGACCTCGGTGTCACGGCCGCGGCGGGCGGCTACCGCGTGCAGGTCAGCGACGAAGACCCGTGAGTGGTGCGGGTGATCCTCCGGCGGGTAGACCGCCCGGGAGGCCGGATCGGTGAACCAGCGGTAGGCGAAGCCGTTGGCGGGGCCGCGCGGCTCCGGGGCCCGGCCGAGCAGTGCCACGGCCTGCTCGTTCTGGACGAGGGTCTCGTGCAGGTCGGTGATGACCTGGGCCGGCGTGGTGGTCAACCGGTCGAGCAGCCCCAGCAGGGCGGGCTGGACGTGTCGCGCGCTCGCGCCGTGCGGCGATGCGGGCAGAGGGCGGTCGGCGAGATGGAACAGGTGGTCGCGCTGGTCGCCGCCCAGCCGCAGCGCCCGGGCGAGGGCGGCCAGTGTCTGGGGCGACGGCTGGGCGCCGCGTCCGCGCTCCAGCTCGGTGTAGTAGTCGGCCGACAGGCCCGCCAACTGCGCGACCTCCTCGCGCCGCAGGCCGGGCACCCGACGCCGGGGCCCGGCGGGCAGGCCGACATCGGCGGGCCGGATCCGATCACGCCGGGACCTGAGGAACGCTGCAAGCTCGGGGAGGTTCACCCGCTCATCGTCGCCTCTCCGACGAGGTCCGAGCCAGGGGCTGGTGACCCCTGGGTGGGCTCAGCCCTGGTCGGAGCAGGTGACTCGGACGGATCGTTGCTCCCATCCGGGTCGACCACCTGCTCGTCGTGAGCAGCTCCGGCGCCCCCGCACGAAAAGAGAGCACCATGCCGTTCGCGAACTTCAAGGTCCCCGCCGGCGCCCTCACCGCAGAGCAGAAGGAGCAGATCATCACGCGCACCACCGACCTGTACGCCGAGATCTTCGGCGACCGCGCCCGGGCCACCACACTCGTACTGGTCGAAGAGGTCGCCGACGCGGGATGGGGTATCGGCGGCGGTGTTCTGACGCTGGCCAAGATCCGGCAGACGCCGCAGGAGTGACGGCCTGGCGGGTCACCGCCCGCAGCGAGGCCGCATGCTTCGCCCCGTGGAGGGCGGTGCGGATCTCGACGGGGCCACAGTCACGGTGCAAAGGGCGCGTCCGGGCACGCGCCCCCACCCGTGGCGTGTGAACTGGGCGATCGTCCTCACCCCGACCGCACCCGCGTTCCACTCCAGTTCCGGGGCGATCGCGTCCGGCCCCGGGCAGGGCGGTCGCCGTTCAGCGGACCGCGGTCGACGCCGAGCCCTTCGAACCCGCCCTGGCGCACCGTCGACCGCCCCGGCATGCCGACCGATTCGTTTCGGAGCCGACCCGAGTCTTCATTCCAGAGGTCCGGAACGGCCGGTCCTGAGGACGGAGACCGACATGCGCAAGCTCATCGCGGGAGCGTTCGTCACGCTCGACAACGTGGTCCAGGATCCGGGCGGCTTCGGCGAGATCGAAAGCGGCGGCTGGGCGCTGGAGTACTTCGACGACCTGTCGCGTCGGCGGGCCACCGACGCCCTGTTGGCGAGCGACACCTTCCTGCTGGGACGGGTGACCTACGAGATCCTCGAAAAGGCCTGGTCGAGCAATACCGGACCGTATGCCGAGGCGATGAACAACCTGCCCAAGGCAGTCGTCACGAACACGCTGAGCGGGCCGTTGCCCTGGAAGGCCACCGCCCTCAACGGTGAAGCGGCGCAGACGGTCGCGAAGCTCAAGCAGGAGCGCGGCCGCGACATCATCATGTACGGCAGCTTCACCTTGATGCGAACGCTGCTGCAGCACGGCCTGATCGACGAACTGAACCTCGGTGTCCACCCCGTTGTCGTCGGCGCGGGAAGGAGGCTCTTCGACGCCGCGCTGCCGCGCTCGCCGCGGTTCGTCGCCGCAACTCCGAGTGCGACAGGCGTCGTCACACTCACCTACGCTCCGTGATGGCGAGCGGGATGGCCGATTTCACGACGGACACCGAACCGTACCGGCGTGAACTGCTGGCGCACTGCTACCGCATCCTCGGATCGGTGGACGACGCCGAGGACGTCGTCCAGGAGACCTACCTGCGTGCCTGGCGTTCGTTCGAGTCGTTCGAAGGCAGATCGTCGGTGCGCAACTGGCTCTACCGGATTGCCACCAACGCATGCCTTTCCGCGTTGTCGCACCGCAGTAGGCGTTTCCTGCCGTCGGGTCTGGGCGGACCTGCCGAGGACCCCTTGGCCTCGCTGACGGCTGCGGGAACACCATGGGTGCAACCCGTGCCCACCTCGATGCTCGACCCGGCAGTGATCGTCACGGCGCGCGACAGCCTGCGGATCGCGCTGATCGCCGCCCTCCAGGAGTTGCCCGGTCGTCAGCGGGCGGTCTTCATCCTGCGAGACGTCCTGGCGTGGTCGGCGTCGGACGTCGCGCAGGTGATGGGCACCAGCACGGCAGCCGTCAAGAGCACACTGCAGCGTGCGCGTGCGCGACTGCACCATGCGCCTCCCGATGTCGAGGAAGCGGTCGATCCCGGCGACCTGAGCGACGTCCTCGCCCAGTACATCGCGGCCGTCGAGGAGGCCGACGGAGCCGCCCTCGAACAGCTGCTACGTGTTGATGCCAGGGTCGAGGCGACGCCTTGGCGCACCTGGTTCTCCGGCCGTGCCACCTGTGTGCCCTACCTCGTGCACCGGGTCCTGGGCTCGCCGGGCGACTGGCGGTTGCTGCCGACCAGCGCGAACGGCCGGCCCGCGGCCGTCGGGTATCACCATGGGCGGCCCTACGGCATCCTCATGCTCACGGTGACCTCGACGGGCATCGCGAGCATCAACGCGTTCGGGGATCCGGCGCTCGTCAAGCGGTTCGGATTCCCTGCGCTCGCATGACCGCGCATACCCGCGGCGGTCTCGCGGTCTCGGACCACCACGCCAGAGGCTCACGGTCTACGGATGGAGCAGGAGGCACCTGGTTCTCGGATCCTGTGCGGAGCCAGGTCACGAGCACGGCGAGGGTGACGGTGCCGGGGTAGATGCATGCGCGTTTCTCGTGGCGGAGCACGCGCGAGGGACCATCGCGGCACAGAGCGAACGACTGCCGGATGTCAGTCGTGCCGAGAGAAGTGGCCACGTCCAGATCCTTGCCCGGTGTCGTGGGAGTGTCTGCGCAGCCCGGCGGTTGTCGACGCCGGGAGGGAACCACGGCCCCGGGCGAGCTCGTGTCCTGGTACGGGTGGATGGGGAACCGGGCAAGGTTCACGGGGGGGAATCATGCAGATCATCGAGGTGACCGGGTACGCCGTCCGATCTGCTGTGATCACTATGAGACGCACAGGGGCGCCACTCGAATTCGTGATCTTCCCGATGCTGCACGTGGCTTCGCCGACGTTCTACTCCCAGGTCCGCGTCAGGCTCCGGCAATGCGACCTCATAGTCATCGAGGGAATCCGGGGGAGTTCGGTCGCAGTGAGCGCCCTTACGCTCGCTTACCGGTTCGCCCCACGCCGGCGGCGCAACGGACTGCAGGAGCAACGCGACGAGCTGCTCCTTCCCGACGACGTGCCGGTGATCAACCCGGACGTGACCGCGGCGGAGGCGATCGCCGACTTGAAGGCACTGCCGCGGTGGATGTACTTGCTCCTCATCGTCGCGGCCCCGGTCCTGGGCCTGGTGTTCGCGTTGCGCGGTCCACGCGCCTTCCTCGATGAAGACCTGGCGGTCGAGGATCTGCCGTCAACACTCCGGGTGGAGATGATGGCCGACGATCCTGTGGAGCGCGCGATGACTGGTCGGCGCGACCAGCGGTTGCTCGACGCACTCGGTGAGATCCACGGGCAGCGCGGCGACGAACCGATCCGGGTGGCCATCGTTTACGGAGCCGGCCACGTCCCTGCGATCGTCTCGGGACTGTGGGACCGTCACGGGTACCGGCCACGTGAAGCGGAATGGCTCACCGTCCTTGTCCCGGCGTAGATCGGCGGACCGATCCGGTTCCGCGTGGCCTGGCAGTCGGCGGCGTGACAGCTGGTTTGATCACGTGATGCCGAGTGCGGTGAGAGGAATGCACGATCAGCAAGGCCGACGAACGCGAGCGCCGCGCGGTGGAGTGTGTGATCACCACTTGAAGAGGCATCGGGCGGTGGCAAGAAGAGAGCGGACCAGCTTGCCGTCCGCTACTTGGCGAACGTGCTGGTCACGGCCTTCGACGAGTGGATATGACTGGCCCCGCCACGTAGCCGGTCGCTAACCTCAGCCCCCATGAACCAGCGGCAGCGCAAGAAGCTCACCCGACGTCTCTTCGAAGCCATTCCCGGGGGTGACACCGCCGTCGTGAAGGCGCTTCTGCGGGCTGGAGTCGACCCGGGTCGAGCGGACAGTGAGGGAACCACCCCTCTGTACGAGGCATCCGTGAACGGGAAGACCGAGATCGTCCGTCTGCTTCTGGCCGCTGGGGCTTCTCCGGACGCCGAGAGCCGCGGACTCGGCGCGGAAGGCACGCCCTTGTGCGCGGCCGCATGCTGGGGGCACACCGAAACGGTGCGCGAACTGTTGGCGCACGGCGCCGATGCGAACCTGCACGAGGATCACGGCACGGGCTGGGCCCCCCTGACGTGGGCGACCCGCGGCCCCCATCCCGAAACCGCCGATCTCCTCATCGCGGCGGGAGCCACCCCTGGGGGAGCTCCCTAGCGTCCCCGTTCGTCATCCGGGCTCCGCTACCGCGCTCCGACTACCGCGCTGGATCTCGAGTCACTTTCGCAACACGCCCCTAGTAGGGCTTGGTCATGTGCGGTCCGTGACGGCGTGTCTTCTTGATCGGTCGTGTCGTTGATCGGGTGTGCTGAGTGGGGAGCTGGCTGCGGTCCGGTGTGATCTGGAGGACTTCGCGGCGGAGATGTTCGAGCCGTTCGCGCGGGCGGATCAGCGACGGTGGGGCGGGGTCTATCTACGGGGGCTGCTGCTGGACGGCGGGCGCAAGTCGGTGGAGCCGATGGCTGCCCGCTTGGGCGAGGACGGTAACCGGCAGGCCCTGGCCCACTTCGTCACCTCCAGCCCGTGGGATGCGGCGCATGTGCGGGCCCGGTTGGCCTGGCGTATGCAGCCGGTCATCAAGCCCACCGCGCTGGTCATCGATGACACCGGGTTCCTCAAGGACGGGGATGCGTCGGCGTGCGTGACCCGGCAGTACACCGGCACCGCGGGCAAGGTCACCAACTGCCAGGCCGGGGTCTCGCTGCACCTTGCTTCCAACGGAGCCTCGGTGGCGGTGAACTGGCGTCTGTTCCTGCCCGGGAGCTGGGATCCCGCCTCGCCGAAGGCCGATCCGGCCAAGGTGGCCCGCCGTGACAAGTGCGCCATCCCCGCCCAGATCGGCCATGTCGAGAAGTGGCAGCTGGCCCTCGACATGATCGACGAGACGCGGTCCTGGGGCATCGAGGTGCCCCAGGTCATCGCCGACGGCGGCTATGGCGACACCGCCGCCTTCCGGCTCGGCCTGGAAGAACGCGGTCTCGACTACGTGGTGGGCATCTCGACCACGACCACCGCGCAACCCGAGGACGCACAGCCCTGCACCCCGGCCCACACAGGCCGGGGCAGACCGCCGGTTCCTGCCTACCCCGAGCCTGCCCAGAGGGTGAAGAGCCTGGTCATCGCGGCCGGTAAATCATCCGCACGGCCGGTGCAGTGGAGGGAGGGATCACGGCCGGGCAGTGGCCGCAGTGGGCACAAGCGCATGTACTCGCGCTTCGTGGCCCTGCGGATCCGGCCCGCCGGGCGTGAGATCCGCAAGGCCACGGCCGGCACCGGGCTTCCGGTCCGCTGGCTGCTGGCCGAATGGCCCGCCGACCAGGACGAGCCCGTGCAGTTCTGGCTCTCCAACCTGCCCGAGACCACCCCGTTGCCCGTCCTCGTGCGCACCGCGAAGCTCCGCTGGCGCATCGAGAACGACTACCGCGAGATGAAACAGGCCCTGGGCCTGGCCCACTTCGAAGGCCGGACCTGGCCAGGCTGGCACCACCACGTCACCCTCGTCTCGGTCGCCCACGCCTTCTGCACCCTGCAACGACTGAACCGATCCCCAAAAGAGACGGCGCCGGCCTGACCCTCTACCGAGTCGTCCGCGAGCTGCAGATACTCCTCGTGATCTGGACCGGCGCCTGCCCCACCTGTCACCGTGACATGCCAGACCCCGCACCAACATGACCAAGCACTACTAGGGCGTGTCGCGAACGTCCCGTCGTCCGCCCGGAGGGCGGGCCTCGCGGCGTCTGGTGCGTGCTCTCGGCGTGCCGGGCGGAAGCCCGCGTACTGGACGTACTCGGGTTTTCGCCCGGTGCGGCGAGAGCACGTGCCAGACGCCGCGAGGCAGGCGGGACTTTCGCAACACGCCCTAAGCTTGTTCTTTATCTACCAAGACCTTCCGGGCTTGCCGATGGCCTTGAGGGTCTCGGGGCGTTTGACGGTTTTGCCGACGTCGTAGCGGGGTGCCCGGTGTTTGTTCTTGGCGCCGGGTGGCCGTCCGGGTCCGGTGCCGCGGGGTTTGGGAACTCGGGTCGGGCAGGCGAGGTGCGCGCGGATGTTCCGGAACCCTCGGCGGACCCGGGCTGGGGTGAGCCGGTCGGAGGCTGTGGGTTTCTCCCAGGGCCGGCGGAGGTCGGTGGCGAGGGGCCGGGCGAGCCGGAGCTGGGTGTGGGCGACGATCAGAATCCAGGTCCAGCGGTCCGCCGCCTCCGGAGTACGGAGTTTCGGGGTGGTCCAGCCGAGTGTCTGCTTCGCGAAGCGGAAGGTGTGCTCCAGGTCGAAGCGGCGGAGGAATGCCTGCCAGAAGCGGTCCACGTCGTCGGGGGTGGCGCCGGTCTTGGAGGACCATAACCACACGGGCGGGGCATCCCGGTCCTTCGACAGGTGCTCGACCTTCAGCCGGATCAACGTGCCCTCGACCAGCGGCAGTTCGCCGTCGTGGTCGAGCCATGAAGAGCGGTGGGTGAGCCGGGGATGGACCCGGTCCCACGCCTGGGTCTCGGCCTTGCCGTAGTTGGTGGTGTCGGTGACTGTGGTGATCGCGGGCTCGGGCCAGGTCTCCGGCTTGGCGAAGCGGAACTCCGGGCCGTGCTTGGGCGGCCGGCCGTTGACCCCATGCATCCGCGGTGGCTTCGGCAGCCGCATCACGCGGTCGGAGCGGACCCGGCCGACCAGCTCGACGGGGAGGTCACGCAGGACCCACGCCAGGCGGGTGACGTCGTAGCCCGCGTCGCTGACGATCAGGATGTCCGGGTTCCCGGCCTGCCACTGGCCCGCGTCGATGAGCCGTTCAACAACTCCGCGGAGCTGGGCGGCGGTGACCGCGGTCGCGTCATCCGCCGGGCCGAGCCGGACCGTGTCCAGGATCGCGGTCCAGGACGTGGCGCCCGGTTCCAGAGCGGCCACGAAGGAGTAGGGCCAGCCAGGAATGAACTGCGACGCGGTTTTCGCCCGGCCGTAGACGTGGCAGAACAGTCGCTCCGCCGAGCACGGCGCGTCCGAGCGGAGCCACGGCGACACATCGACCGCCAAGACCAGGCGCTCGCCGTCGAAACGCGGCAGCGGCAGCCCGGCCAGTACCGCCCGCAGCCGGCCGACATCGATCCGGCCGTGGTTCAGACCGCCATACATCGCTCCGTGCCCACGCCGATGCTCGGGCAGCAGCGTCAAGTCCACCGGGGACTTCACCGCACCGTCCGCACACAGCACCGCGTCCGCCAGCTCGAACAACTCATCGCGTCGAGCGGCCAGGCACTCGTAGAACTCAGCCCGGAAGCGTGACGCTTCCGCGAACGCTTCCCTCCGGCCAACGTCAAGCAGCAGACTCATCCTCACGGCCTTCGTCTTGATTGGTGCACCTTGGTCGGAGCACAGGATCAGACGAAGGCCGCCCCCACATCCGGCCAATCCCCAGGTGAGGAACCCAGTTCGAGGCCGCTTTCGAGTGGGAGGCAGGGCTTGAAACGCAGGAGCGGCAGGCTCACGCAGAAATCAGGCGCCCCACCACTCGCCGGTGCCGCAGCCGACTTCGTAGTGCCACCATTCCTCCGTCTGCCCTCGTGCCAGGAGAGCCTTGATGCTGGCGAAGTCCGCGCCTGCTGGCACAGTGAAAGCCACCATGGGGAAGTCCTCACTGAAGACCTCACCTCCAAGCCCGAACGGCGAAAGTCGCTGATGGACCGCCCGTGGGCTGTCACCCAGGGGACCAGTGGGTATGGGCACGACACGGATCGTGCAGTTACCGGAGGAGCTGACCTGTCCGACGGCCCAGTGGAGCCCGTCGGAATCGGTCTGGTACTTCACCACGTCGCCCTCGGCCACCCCGTCTTGAAGGAAAGGGGCATTCTCGACACGGGCCGTGCCGTCGCTTAGCTTCGTCGCCCACAGACCCTCGGTGTCCTGCGGGAACCACCCCTCGCGGGGGACGAACCGGAACCAGACCTTGATCGTCTCGACCACGCTCTCCATGACGGTCATCATGCGCCAAGTGCCAACGACACCTCACACCAGGTCTGAACTGGAGATCAACCCGCTCCGTCACGGGACAGCCGGAAGTTAAAGAACAAGCTAAGGGCTGTCCCGTAATCCCCGGCGGGCGCACGACGACAGCTACGGCGCCTCGCCGCGTTGTCGGATCGCCCGAATACACCCGGTATGAGGACGACCCTCCGCCTTGCGATGCACCGCATCTGACGCCGCGCGCTGATCCACCGGGGATTACGGGACAGCCCTTAGTCGGCCACAGCCGGGGACTCGGGCTTCTCCTCGGGCGCCGGCTCGGTGCCGGTGACGATACGGCGGATCGTCTCCAGCGGCAGCTTCGGCGAACCATCGGTGTAGAGGAGGCCGTTGGTCTCCTGGGCGGTGTCCATGAACTGCGTGTAGCAGAAGCCCGCGACGATCGGGCTCGTGTGCAGCACCCCGAAGATGTCGCCGAGCAGAGCGGCGTACTGCGTGTCGGAGCTGGTCCGCGTGTAGGAGAACTCGTCCTCCTCGGCACCCACGGACAGACCGCCGAACTCGGTGACCATCAGCGGGGCTTCACCGGCGCGGTAGCGCTCCGTCTGCCGCGCGCCGAGCGAGAGGGTCCGCCCGGCCGGGCCCGGCGAGGCGAGCAGCGCCTCGAACCCGGCGGCGTCGCCGTAGCGGCGGGTGAGCAGCTCGGGGTCGGAGGAGTAGTCGTGCACACCCATGATGTCGCTGTCGGTGTGCTCCCAGCCCTCGTTGGACATGACCGGGCGGGTCGGGTCCAGGGCGCGGGTGAGGTTCGCGAGCGCGACCGTGTAGGCCTGCTGCGCCGGGTCGTTGGCGATGTCGGAGCAGCCCCAGCTCTCGTTCACCGGCACCCAGGTGACGATCGAGGGGTGGCTGCGGTCGCGCCGCACCATGTCCAGCCACTCACGGGTGAGCAGTTCCACGGCCTCGGTGCCGTACTCGTACGCGGCTCCGGTCTCGCCCCACACCAGCAGGCCGAGCCGGTCGGCCCAGTACAGGAAGCGCGGGTCCTCGGCCTTCTGGTGGATTCGGACCGCGTTGAAGCCCATCGCCTTGATCAGCTCGACCTCGCGGCGCAGTTCCGCGGTGCCGGAGTTCGCGATCAGGGTGTCGGGGCGGTAGCCCTGGTTGAGCACCGAACGCACGTAGTAGGGGCGGTCGTTGAGCAGGAAGGCGCCCCGGCCGACGCCGGCGCTGCGCAGGCCGACGTAGCTGTCGACGGTGTCGAGCACCTCGGAGGTCGCTGCGTCGCGGACGGTCACCCGCGCGTCGATCAGCGTGGGCCGCTCGGGGCTCCACAGCAGGTCCTCGCGGTCGATGCCGTTGCGCAGGGCTGGGACGACGAGGTCGATGCGGCTGCGCGGGGTGCGTACCGCGGAGGTGGACTCGGCGAGCACCTCGCCGTCGTGGCTCAGCACGATCTCCACGCTCACCGGGGCGGCCGGCACCGAGGCCAGGGTGATCTCGGCCTCGACGCCACGCGCCGGATCGGGGATCCAGGCCAGGTCGGTGACGTGCAGACCCGCGACGGTCTCGGTCCACACGGTCTGCCAGATGCCGGTGGTCCGCTCGTACCAGACCGCGTGCGGCCGGTCCTGCCAGTCCTGCTTGCCCCGCGGCTGTGCCAGGTCGGCCGGGTCGTCCTCGGAGCGGACGACGAGCACGTGCTCGTCGGCGCCGGGGCGCAGCGCATCGGTCACGTCGGCGGTGAACGGCGTCTGGCCGCCCACGTGCTCGGCCACCAGCCGGCTGTCCAGCCAGACCTTGGCCCGGTGGTCGACGGCTCCGAAGTGCACCAGCGCCCGGTCGCCGCCGCTGACGGCGAGAACCTCGTGGGGTATGCGGCGGCGGTACCAGACCACCGGGTGCGGAGCGGTCTCGCCGATGCCGGAGGCGGGGGCCTCGGGTGGGAACGGGACGGTGATCTCCCGGTCGAACCCACCCGTCGTCTCCCCGGAGAACCACGCGTCGCGCTCGCCCTCGCCGGCGTCGTCGTACCCGAACTCCCAGACGCCGTCGAGGCTGTGCCACCGCTCCCGCTGCAGGATCGGCCTCGGATACGTCCCGTCCTGCTCGCTCGCCCTCACGGATCCTCCTCCTGCCTTTTCCGGAATTCCCGGCATAGGCGTTTCTACGGTCGAAGCCCTGCCATCATGAGTGATCATTTGCATCGATGCAAGACCCAGTGGGACACGGCGGCGAGTCGGCGCTCCCCGGTGCGGCAGACTCTGAGAGCCTGGCGGGCGCCCGATCGGGGCCACCCGGCGGGCTGTGAGTGCCGGGCGCGACGGGAAGGAGGCCCCAGTGGCCAGAGTGCGGATGCGGGACGTGGCCGAGCACGCCGGGGTGTCGGTGCGGACGGTGTCGAACGTGGTCAACGGCTACTCGCACGTGAGCCCCGACACCCGCGCCAAGGTGCAGCGCTCGCTCGACGAGCTGGGCTATCGCATGGACTACCTGGCCCGCGGCCTGCGCTCGGGCCGCACGGGCTTCATCGCCCTCGCGGTGCCGTTCGTCGCCGAGCCCTACTTCGCCGAGCTGGCCCAGGCCGTCATCCGGGCCGCGGGCCGGCGCGACATCACGGTGCTCGTCGAGTCGACCGCGGGCGACAGCGAGGTGGAACGGCGGATCCTCGAGGGCGGCCTGACGAATGTCGCCGACGGAGTGCTACTGAGCGCCCTGACCCTGCCGGCGAGCGACATCGCGGCCAAGAGGCCGGACTTTCCGCTGGTCATGCTGGGTGAGCACAGTGTCGGCGACCAGTTCCCGCGGGTCGGCATCGACAACGTGGCGGCCGCCCGCACCGCGGTCGAGCACCTGCTGGAGCAGGGTTGTCGCTGGATCGTCGCGCTCGGCCGCAACGGCAGCGAGAACGGCCGCCAGCGCACCGAGGGGTACGAGCAGGCGATGTCGGCGGCCCGGGTGCGGCGGGTGAACTGGCTGGTCGTACCGGTCGAGGACTGGACCAGGGAGCAGGGCTACGAGGCCGTACGGGAGCTGCTGGAGGGCGACGGCCCGCTGCCCGACGCCATCTTCGCCTTCAACGACGCGCTCGCCGTCGGCGCGCTGCGGGCCCTGGACGCCTCCGGGGTGCGGGTGCCCGAGGACGTCGCCGTCGTCGGCATCGATGCCATCCAGGAGTCGGCCTACACCCACCCGCCGCTCACCTCCATCGCCCCCGACCTCGACGCCATCGCCGAGCGTTCGCTGGTCCTGCTGGAGGAGCAGATGCAGTCCCCTGGAGGGTCCGAGGAGCCCGCATCGGGCGAGGACGCGCAGGTGGGTGAGCTCGTGGCGGCCCCCCAGGAGGCGACGCCGTACCGGCTGGTCGTCCGGGAGTCCTCGCGCCGCGGGCCCGCGCAGGAGTGAGCCGGGACCCGGCGCGCGCGATGTGACGCCTGTCGCTGTGTGACCCGCGTCGCGGTGAACGACGGGCTGGTAGGGGCAGGGTGGGTCGGGCGAGGCGGGCGCATCGGGCGCGCGCCCTATGGATGCCCGATTTGTGAGGGTGTGAGGCAATGTGGTCCGAGCCCCGACTCACACGGCGAGGCGAGTGCGCCGCCGCGGAACCACGCCCCGCGCCGCTGCGGAACCGGCCTCGAGTCAGCCACGGGACCGGGCGCGGCGGGGTCGCGCGGGAGGGGGCGGCGGGGCCGCGACACCGGCCCGACGACCGTCTTCTCATCGATCTATTGCATCGTTGCAAAACGTGTGCCAAGGTCTGCGCCATCGAGTTCACATCGAATTAACGAGGTGAATACCCCTATGAGCGGAGCGATGGCGCGCCGACGGTTTCTAGCCCTCAGCGGTGGCCTTGCCCTGACCGGAGGGCTCGCGGCGTGCTCCTCCCCGCTCGCGTCCGGCCTGACGGGCTCGCAGCCGAACACGGCGGATGTCATCTTCTGGAACCTCTTCACCGGTGGCGACGGCGCCAACATGGTGCTGATGGAGAAGGCGTTCCAGAAGGCCAACCCGGGAACTACGGTCGAGGCGACCATCCTGGGCTGGGGCAATCCGTACTACACGAAGCTGGCACTGGCCACCGCGAGCGGCACCCCGCCGGACGTCGGCATCACCCATCTCTCGCGGCTTCCGCTGCTGGCCGCCTCCGGCCTGCTGGAGCCGATCGAGCGGACCCCCCTCGGGGAACTGGGTGTCACCCAGGACAAGTTCACCCCGGCCGCCTGGAAGAAGGCCACCGTGGACGGCACGGCGTACGCGGTCCCGTTGGACACGCACCCCTTCGTCCTCTATTACAACGTGGACATCGCCCGCAAGGCGGGCCTGCTGAACTCCGCCGGCGACGGTCTCGTGCCCCTCAAGGGCAAGGAGGACTTCGTCGACGCGGTGAAGGCGATGAAGGACGCGGGCGGCGCACAGTTCGGCGCGGTCATGTCGATCACCGCCGACCCGTCCACGGCCTGGCGCTTCTTCAGCATGATCTACTCCGGCCTCGCCGGCCCGATCGTCACCGACTCCGGCACGAAGATCGCCATCGACGACGAGGCGACGCAGGAGACGGTCGCCCTCATGCAGAGCCTGACCGGTCCGAACCTGATGCCGAAGAACCTCACCGGTGCCGGCGCAAACGCCCTCTTCAGCACGGGCAAGGCCGGCTTCCTCTTCGACGGCGAGTGGCAGATCCCGTCGTACCGGGCGGTCAAGAACCTGAAGTTCAACGTGGTGCCGTTCCCGGCGCTGCTCGGCCCGAAGCCGGTGGCCTACGCCGACTCGCACGCGCTGATCCTGCCGCGCAACGACCGCGGCGACGAGACCCGCACCCGCAACGCGGCGAAGTTCGTCAAGAGCCTGCTCGACAGCAGCGCGGTGTGGGCCGAGGGCGGGCACATCCCGGCCTGGCTGCCGACGCAGCACAGCAAGGCTTTTCTCGACCAGTCGCCGCAGCGCAACTACGTGCAGGCCGCGTTCGACGCCCAGTACGACCCGGTGGCCTGGTACACCGGCGCCGGCTCGGACTTCCAGGGGGTGATCGGCGGCACGGTCATCGAAGCGCTCACCGGGCGGATCACGCCCAAGGGCATGGCGGCCGCGATGCGCTCCGCCCTGAAGCGGTACACCACGTCCCGACCGCCGGTCACGATGAAGTAGGAGGCAGTCACCATGACGACCGTCGTCTCGACGCGACCGGCACCCGCCGCGGCCCCGACAGGCCTCGCCGCCGACCGGCCCACCCGTTCCGAACGCCGGGCGGGCAGGCTGCTCACCGCTCCCTTCCTCGTGATCTACCTGCTGTTCCTGGTCGGCCCGCTGCTCGTCGGCGTGGTGCTGAGCTTCTTCAACACCACCACCGTCAAGAGCGGCCTCGGGGACTTCGTCGGCCTGTCGAACTACCGCGAGGTGCTCGCCGACTCCCTCTTCTGGGAGAGCATGTGGCACTCGGTGCTCTTCACGCTGCTGACCACTCCCCCGCTGGTGATCCTCGCGCTGGGCGTCGCCATCCTGGCCTCGCGCGTACGCCGCGGCCGGCTCTTCTACCGCATCGCCTTCTTCCTGCCGTACGTCGTGCCGTCCTCTGTGGTCACCCTGGTCTTCCTGTGGATGTACACCCCGCAGATCGGCCTCATACCGAAGGTCTTCGACGCCGTCGGACTGCCGGTGCCGGACTTCATCGGCAGCACCTCGGGCGGCTGGACCGCCGTCGTGCTGATGACCGTGTGGTGGACGTTCGGCTTCAACTTCGTCCTCTACACCGCCGCGATCCAGGACGTCCCCGCGGACGTCTACGAGGCGGCGGCGATCGACGGCGCGAGCCCCTGGCAGCAGATCCGCCACATCACGGTGCCGCTGCTCGGCCGGACCACCAGCCTGGTGCTCATCCTTCAGATTCTCGCCTCGCTGAAGGTGTTCGACCAGATCTACCAGCTGCTCGGCGGCGGACCCAACCAATCCACCCGACCGGTCATCGAGTACATCTACGACACCGGCTTCACCGCCTACCGGGGTGGCTACGGCGCCGCCGCCACCATGGTGTATTTCGTCATCATCGTCGCGATCTCGGCGGCCTGGTACGGGCTGCGGCGCCGTCGCGCGACCAGCAGCGCGGCCTGAGCGGAGGACCCATGACCACCATCACCCAGCCGCAGCCCGCCGAACCGAAGGGCGCGGTCAACGGCGCCAAGCTCTTCAACCGGCTCTGCGCCGTCTGCCTGACCCTGTTCGCCCTGATCTGGCTGGTGCCCTTCGTCTGGGCGCTGATCACCTCGCTGCGCGACGACGCGTCCATCACCCAGAGCCCCACGTCGATCTTCGCCGGCGGCTGGTCGCTGGACGCGTACTCGACCGCCTGGGACAACCATCCGATCGGCACCTGGTACCTCAACAGCCTGGTGATCTCGGTGCTCGCCGTGATCTTCACGGTGGCCTTCTGCTCGATGGCCGGGTTCGCGCTGGCCTTCCTGCGCTTCCGCGGCCGGGGCCTGGTCATGGCCGTCGCCACGGCCGGCCTGATGCTGCCGACCGAGGCACTGGTGCTGCCCCAGTTCATCGAGTACCGGTCGTTCCACCTGCTCGGCACGTTCTGGGCGCTGGTCCTGCCGTCGGTCGCGGCACCGATCTCGGTGTTCGTCTTCCACTCCTTCTTCCGCGGCATCCCCACGGCGCTGATCGAGGCGGCCCGCATCGACGGGGCGAGCTGGTGGCGCGTCTACGCCAACGTCTGCATGCCGATCTGTCGCCCGGCGGTGTCCACGGTCGCGATTCTCACCTTCATCAGCTCCTGGAACGCGTTCCTGTGGCCGCTGCTGGTCCTCAGCCAGACCAAGTCCCAGACCATCCCTGTGGGCCTCGCCTCACTGGTGGACCCCAGTAGCCCCCAGTACGCCGAGGTCATGGCCTCCTCGGTCCTCGGCTTCATCCCGCTCATCGCGGTCTTCCTGGTCTTCCAGCGGCAGATCGTCCAGGGGATCGCCACGACGGGCATCAAGTGACGGACCCGACCCTGCCCTCGCGGCGGTGCCACGTCCGTGCCGGGAGACCGGGACGGGGGGCACCGCCGCGGCGGCGTTCGCGGCCGGAGAACACAACGGCCTCAGCGCCCCCTTCGCTCACCGTACGACCCCGGTCTACGACACCGTGAACCACGTCGCCGGGTGTGCGCCGTCGTGTGAGAATCCCCGCCGGCTGCAGCACCGTCCCGTACAGCTCGCGTCCGAGTCGGGGCGTAGCGGCGCCCTGCGTTGCGCCGCGTCGGCCGGATGGCGGCCAAGTCGCGGGGACTTGAGCCTCCGACAGTGGAACTCCCGTCTCGGTTGCGGGAGTTCCACTGGCAGGGTGCGGCAAGCGGGTGGTGAGGTTGGTCAGCGCACGGAGAGGCTGGTCAGCCGGGCGCCGCCCCGCTGCCCCGCGTCGGTCGCCAGTGCCACGTAACGGGCGGTGCCGTTGATGGTGAGCCGGCGACTCCTGCCGCGTCCCGTGAGGTGGCCGGCCTGCGTGTACGTCAGACCGTCGCCGCTGAGTTCCACCTGGAGGCCGGGGACGTGACCCCCGCTCCACTCGGTGCGGATCTCCCGGACGGGGCGCTCGGCGCCGAGGTCGACGACCATTCGCCCGTTGGGGCCGGGTGTCCAGGCCGTGTGCGGGTCACCGTCGACGGCGGCCGAGGGGGCCGACATGCCGGGCGGGAGCGGGTTGGTCGGGAAGACCGTGCGACCCAGGGCGAGGTCGTCCCGTGGATAGGCGTCGGCGCCCCGCACGGTGACGGTGGTGGTGCGGTGCGCGCGGACCTCGGTCACCTGACTGTGGCCCTGCGCGGTCACCCGGAGGCGGCAGGACGGCCCGGTGAGCCGCACGGTGGCGGCGTCGACGGCCTCCGCCTGGAGCCCGGCGGGCAGCCTTCCTCCGAACAGTGGGCTCACCACCATGCGCGGAGGCAGCAGTTCGGCCGTGACGGCGTCAAGGTGGGCCTCGTAGGCGCTGCCTTGGGCGGTGAGGGTCTGGCGTCCCTCGAACAGGACCGTGCGCACGCCGGATTGAGGGATGTCGATGCGCGTCGTCACCTGCTGGTCGGACAGGTTGAACAGGCTGAGGTGATCCTCGGTGAGAGCCGCGCGCACGCTGTCGTCCTGGGCCTGTGGAGCGGCACCGCGGGCGAGGTCGCGGAGCCTGTCGGTGGAGATGCCGGGGTAACCCTCGGCGAGCAGGGGCGACGCCGGACCGTCGGCCAGGACGACCGTGTCGCCGTACACCGCGAGCGGCTGCTCGGTTCCCCTCACGACGAGGCCGGCTCGGCCGTCGACGTCGAGCCAGCCGCCCTTGCTGGAGACGTCGGGTTCGGGCCAGGAGGCGAGGTCGCTCCACTGCCGGCCGTCGGGCGATCCCTGCACGGTGTAGGCGCGTCCGGCGGCGGCCTCCCAGCGGAGCGTGACGCGGTCCACGGCGTGCGTCGCTCCGAGGTCGACGGCGATCCAGCTGTCCGCCCGGGGTCGGTCCGCCTTCGAAACCGCCCATCGGCTCGTGGCGTTGCCGTCCACCGCCAGTGCCGGCTCCTTGCCGGGGTCGTACGAGGATGCTGTCGCCGTCCCGTTCCGGGCGAGGTCGGCACCGTCCGAACCGTCGCGGGCCTCGAAGGCGTAGAGCGAGTAGCCGTACGTCGGATCGGGCAGGACGCCGACCATGCGCAACTGCCTGACCTCCGTCCTCGCGAAGGTGACCTCGTCCACGCGTGGTGTGGCGGCGGCCGGTCGGGCGTCCTGTGCGGTCACGGTGGCGCTGCCCTCCGCGAAGCGGTAGGTGCGCGAACCCGTCAGGCCCGCCATGCCCGGCATGGTGAGGTTGTGGACCTCCAGGTGCCCCTCCCCCGCTGCGACGCCGGTCGTCGCGTAGACGACGGCGCCCGAAGGCAGGGTGGTCAGGCCCGCCCGGCCCGTGCTCAGGCGCACCACGGTGGCGCTGCCGTCGAACCCGTCGCGGAGCCTGCTGTACGTCCGCACCTGACGGCTGGTCACCTGCGCCGCCGTGCTGGGCAGGAACATGGGGTTGGCGCCACTGAGCTTGAACAGCCAGTCGTCGTGGGCCGGTTGCCAGGCGAACTTCACGAAGCCCGGCTTGGTCACGGCGCCCGCCCAGGCGCCGGTCGACTGGTGGGACACCAGACCGGGGACGGTGCCGAAGTCGGTCACACCCGAGGCGTGTTCGAACAGTTCCTGCGCGGTCAGGGGTCGCACCGTGCGGCCCTGGGCCGCCGCCCACAGGTGCAGGAGGTAGCTGATGGCCACCTCCGCGCGTGCCTCCGGCTCGTACTTCGGCTCGCCGGAGAACTTCGCCAGTCGGTACTCCGGCGGGTACTTCTGGTACGCCTCCAGCCGCTCCGCGAGCGCCGCTTCCGCCCGGGCCGCCGCGCGGTCGCCGACCACCTGGGCGAGGAAGGCGAGCGGGATGACGTCCCGGCCGTAGAGGTGCTCGCGGTCGTTGACCATCGGCATCAGCGGCTCGCCGGCGTCACTCATCACCCCGAGCAGGGTGCGCCACAACTCGTCCGCGTTCGGCTGGTTGGTGAGCACCTGGGGCAACGGGCGCCCGGCAGTGATGAAGTGGGCGGCGTTGCGTCCGGACGTGCGCCACAGCTCTTCCTGGTAGTGCGGACCGAAGGATCCGTGGTTTTCGACGATGAAGGTGTCGTACAGGTTGCGGGCGGTGTTGTCGGACACGGGGACGCCGTCGACACGGGCCGGGTTGACCAGGTCCGCCTGGGGCAGACCGGTCTCGTTGCGTGCCCAGGTGCCGAAGGCCTTGTCCCAGTCGGCATGCCGCGCGTCGTCCGTGGCCCAGGCCAGCCCGGGGGCCAGGGACTGCGCGTACACGCCCATCTCCTCGAGCTTGGTGTCGCCCTCGTGGCCACCGAGCAGGCCGTGCGGGGTCCAGCCGCCGGAGTTCGGGTCGTCGCCCGTGCCCAAACCCGTGGTGTAGGCGGCCTGTTCGCGGACGATCGTGTCGACGTGGGTGCGGGTGGCCTCGTCGAGCTCGTCCCACAACAGCCGTGCGGCCAGCACGAAGTAGAGCTGGAAGGTGGTGTCGAAGAACAGCGTTCGGCCCCACTGGGTGCCGCCCGTGAGCCGGTTCGACGCGGCGAAGTGCTGGATCGTGGCTATCGTCCGGTCCTTCAGCGTCTTCTCGTCGATCCCGGCGCGGTCGCTGTCGTAGCTGCCGTGCGTGAGCAGCACCGCGTTGCCGAGCACCACGGCGAAACCGAAGTCCTTGTCCGTGTAGTACCCGCGGGCCTCGTCCCACTGTGTCTCGGACCAGTGGGTGTGGTTCAGCAGGACGCGGTAGTAGGTGTCCGCGATGGTGTCGGGCGCAGTGCCCGGGCGCCCCTGGGCGCGCGCGGTGCCGCCACCGAGGGTGACGGGGACGGTTGCGGCCAGCGCGGCGGCGCCGAGGAGCTGGACGAAACGGCGGCGGTCGACCTGCGGGGATGCATCGGGCACGCTGGGCGCCTTTCGTAAGACAACGTTGTCAAGCGGATCCGTTCGAAACCAAGGACGCCTGGGCCCGCGCCCTGCCGGTCTCATCGGCCGCACGCTGGCCCTGTGAACTGCGAGGCCAGGACAGCCTGGTGCTCCAGTGCGACTTCGTGCTCTGGCTCAGGCTGTCCCGTGATCCCCGGTGGATCAGCGCGCGGCGTCAGATGCGGTGCGTCGCAAGGTGGAGGGGCGTCCTCGTACCGGGTGTATTCGGGCGATCCGACAACGCGGCGAGGTGCCGTGGCTGTCGTCGTGCGCCGCCCGCCGGGGATTTCGGGACAGCCCTTAGGCGTCGAGGTAGCGGTAGTCACCGTCCGGGAGGCCGATCACCAGGCCGCCGTTGTGGACCCTCCACTCGCTCATGCCGTCGACGTCGTGGCTGACCAGAAACAGCCCCCGAGGCCTCTCGTCGTACTCGTCGTCCTGGTAGGAGGCCGGGATCTGGGCGATCTGACGCAGCCTCTCCTCGAACCAGTCGAGGGACACCGCGCGGATGTCGCCCCCGTAGAAGGCCCAGCTGCCGCTGTTGTACTGCCGAGCGGGAAAGGCCCAGCCCCCGCTGTAGGTGCGCTCCGGATCGTCCGCTTCCACGATCTCCTTGATCTGGGCCAGCTGTCGGTCGTCGCACTCCAGCCAGCCCCTGATGGAGACCATGGTTCCCACGGCGGTTGCTCCTCGTTCGGTGGCGCGCTGCCCTGGCGCGCGGTTCCCATGCGCTTGCACGCTAGGGGCGACCTGCCCGGTCGCGCAAAGGAATTGACCGGCGGATCAGCCGCCTCGGGCGAGAGCGCGCCATCCCCATCCGGCCGGCCCTCGCGATTGCGCGCTGGGCCCGAGTGAGTACGAGAGCGGCCAACGCGTGATCATCAGGAGTTTGAGGCGCGCGGAATCGGCTCCGTTCTGGCAGCCGCCTGCACCATCAAGGTTCGGATCAACGAGAACCGCAGGTGGTCCAGGCCGCCGCCGTGGCCCTCTCACCCGCTCCGGCTTCCCTCCCCCGTCAGGACCGAACACACGCATCGGCTGTGTCGTCCGACCGGCCGCCGCACATCGGGCCGGCTACTCGGCGTACAGGCTTGCGCCCGCCCCAAGTTGGGGCGGGCGCCCGCATGTCTGGCGGCGCGTTCCCGATGGATGCCCGTGCGCCCTGGCCTACTTGTAGAAGACAGCCACGCCTCCGTGGTGCGAGCAGGCGCCCTGATGGTGTGCGGCGTAGGAATAGGTGCCGTCATTGCAGCGAGCGGTAGCGCCGTTTCCGGCAGCGCTGGAGCCGCCCGAAGAACCTGAGCCGCCGCTCCCAGATGATCCGCCGACCGAACCGCTACCGGAGCCGCTGACGGAGGCGGCTTTCGCGGTGACGGTCACCTTCACCTTGACCGTCTTCGTGGCGGTCACCGTGGGCGCGGCTTTCGGTGTCGCGGTCTCCGTCGCGGTGGCTGTGGCTGTTGCGGTGACGGTGGCGGCGGGCTGCACCTTGCTGGCTGCGGCCTTCGTGGTGTTGCTGTCCTGACTGTTCCCGCCGGCGCCGATACCGGTGCCGAGGATGAACGCGACGCCGACGGCGGGCAGCATGTACCGCTTCCGGGCCCACTTCGGTCTCGCCGGCTGCGGGGAGGGCGTGAAGGGCGCGGGCGGCCCGTACCCGGGCGGCGGCGGAGGCTGGTTGTACGACATGGTCCCCCCAAGGATGGCTCGTAGTGAGGTGACCGTAACGGGAGGTGTGAAGGAAATGTGAGTGTCCTGCGGTGGTGGTGACACAGTTGTGACCGTTCACGGATGGGCGGACGGGTCCGGCACGGCCGCTTCGGTGCACGTCAATGCGACTGCGGGAGGCCCCGCCTCAACCGACACGATCTTCACACCTCTGTACCGCTGCTTCCGGTGTACCGCTGCTTCCGGCGAGTGCTTTCCCGGTTGTCGGCGCCGGCCCGGTCGCAGCCGGCGCCCGACGCACGCGGGGTGTCGTAGGGGTCGGTTCAGGCGAGTTCGCGGTGCCGCACGGTGGTCGACATGAAGCAATCATCGCTGGTGGCACCGGCAGTCAACTGATTTCGGCCAGCGTCTATCCTCCTGGCCGGTTTGTGGTGCATGGTGTCCATGCGGGCGCCGCGCCAATCCCTTGGGCGAGCACCCTTGTTGGGCCCTGCCGGCTACTGCGAGGAGGGGCCCGCCGCACCTCCCGGCTCCCCACGGGAGGCCATGCGGCTGCCCCGGCGCTCGTATGACTTCCGCTCACCCGGGTGACGTTCGCGCGGTTCCCTGCCGCGGCCCGCCGCGCGGCCGGTATCAACGCAGCATGCTCAAGATCGCGTTGCGGGGCTTGACCGCCGCCGCTCTCCTCGTCGCGCCCCTTACGACCCCAGCGGCCGAGGACTCCATCCGGTACGTCGCACCGCTGCCGCTGTGCGCGGCCGTCGACCTGCTGCCGACCGCCGTCGAGTCCCGCGACAGCTACCGGCACACTCGAGCCAACGCTCACCGCCACCGGTACGACGATGGCTTCTCGTGCCCGCGGCCAGCCGCAATCACCGTATCGAGACTCCCGTCCGACACGCACCTCTCAAGGTCGGAACGACGACAACGACTCACCCGCGGAGTTGCCACGTCGATGCGTAGGTCATGCCGATGATGCTCAGCTGTAGGTCAAGGATGTCCAGGGGGTCGTAGCTGGCGACGCGATTCCCAGACTCATTCAGCACGGATCCCGTCCGGGATGAACCGGCCACCGCGGACAGTCAGTACGGGCTGTCCGTCCTTGTACTCCAGCGTGCAGCCCTGGTGCGGGCCCCAGCTGCCCGTAAATCTCTTGGCTGTTAGTCTGCGCGCATGTCAGACCTGGGGCCCGTCGCCTGGCCGCCTGAGCCGATCAAGACCGAGAGGCTCATGCTCCGTGAGTCCGAGGCCCGGGACCGTGCGGCGTTCATCGAGCTGCTGGCGTCACCAGAGGTGCACACGTACCTCGGCGGCCCCCGCCCACGGGGCGAGCTCGAGCGCGAACTACCCGGGGTACCCGAGCGGTGGCCCGGGAGTTTCGTCGTTGATCTCGACGGGACGCTGATCGGCCACATCCTGCTCAGGAGAGCACCGGAGCACCGTCGCCCAGCTGCTGCGGGGAAGGTCGATCTCGGCTATCTGTTCCTGCCGCGGGCGTGGGGATTCGGGTACGCCGCCGAGGCCTGCGCGGCGGCACTCGACTGGTTCGACGGCGTCCTTCCCGCCGAGCCGGTGGTGCTCACCACCCAGACCGCCAACCTCGGCTCGATGCGCCTCGCGGCAAAACTGGGGTTCGCGGAGGTAGAGCGGTTCCAGGCGTGGGACGCCGAGCAGTGGCTCGGCCTGCGGTCCCCTGTCATGCCGTCCGCTTGAGCCCAAAGTCGCCCGAGTGCGATTCTGATGGGGTCACTGCTCCGAAGGGTCGCGCAGGGAGCGCGAGTTGGCCCTGGCAGCGGACGGCGTAGGCGCCTTCTTCGCCCACACCCGACCGTGGGCGGCTGTCTCCCGCGCGGGTGCGGCGAGGGTTGCGGCACATCCGCCCGCGCCTGGGTGTCCGCCTCGGGTGCTGAGGCCCTCCCGGCCCGGGCAGGGTGTACTTCGGGGTCGAACAACCGACGGCCCGCCCCGCTACGTGGCTGGCAATTTCTCGATCTCCGGAGCGCCGAGGACGCGAGCCCGGATCATTCGTGCTCGTCATGCCCGCCCGAGCCGGTAATTACGCGGTGCATGCGCGCCTTTGGAAACCTCGGCAGGAAGTAGAGCTGGAGTGCTGGCACCAGACCAGGGACGGATCTCACCTCGCCGTCTGAAGCCCAAGTAATCAACCGGCACCGACTCCTACCGCCTCGCCACCACCCCGGGCTCGCCCGCGCCGAACAGTAAGCCGTTGTCAGCTGACGACGGCACCGGCCCTCACTACTGTTGCCGACACCGGGCCGGGCGGGCCCCGATCTCCCACCCGGCCGTTCGAGGTCGGACGCTCTACCGGGCGAGTCGCTGGTCGCGGATCTCAGCCCAGCGCAGCGAGTCGCGGATGCCCTCGGCAATGCTGAACTGCGGCTCCCAGCCGAGCAGGCGCTTGGCCCGGTCGCTGCGAGTGAAAGCACCAGCCACGTCGCCCGGGCGCGGAGCGGCCTCGACCACCGCGACCGGCGGGGTGACCACGCTGTTGAAGGACGAGACCAGCTCGGTGACGGTGGTACCCGTACCGGTCCCGAGATTGATCACCGAAGAGCGGGCATCTGCCAGCGCGGATTCGAACCGCTGGAGCGCGGCCACGTGTGCGGCGGCCAGATCCCAGACATGCACGTAGTCACGGATACCGGAGCCGTCCCGGGTAGGCCAATCGGTGCCGGTGATCTGGAACGGCACTCCCCCGTCATGTGCCTCGATCAGCTTGCCGAGCGCGTGGCTGGGCCGACGCAGCTGGAGGCCGGTGCGCAGCTCGGGGTCGGCGCCGATCGGATTGAAGTAGCGCAAAGAGAGGACCCGGATCGGCTGGGTCGCGGCGATGTCGGCGAACATGCCCTCGCAGACCGCCTTGGTGCGCGCGTAGGGGCTTTGCGGGGCGATTCCGGACTCCTCGTCCACGCTGAAGTCATCGCCCGGCAGGTAGATCGAGCCAGAGGAGCTGAAGATCATCTTCTGGCAGTCGTTGCGGATCAGGTGGCCCACGAAGTCCAGGCTCTTGCCCACGTTGGCCTGGTAGTAGCCGAGCGGGTCACCCACGGAATCCGGGACCACGATCAGCGCCGCGCAGTGCACGACCGCCTCGATCTCCGGATGCTCGGCGAAGATCCGGTCCACCAGAACACCGTCCTCGATGTCGCCCCGGTAGAAGGTGCGGCCCTCGGTGAACTCCCGACGTCCGGTCACCAGACTGTCCAGGATCACCGGGGTGATCCCTGCGTCCAGACAGGCAGAGGCGACGGTGCTACCGATGTACCCCGCGCCGCCCGAGATCAGTACCTTCATGTCAGGGTTCGACCCTTTCTATCCGCTCGCTGACCAGGTGGTTCGTGCCGTGAGCCTAACGCCCGACCAGAGCAACGGTGTTGATCTTCGAGTCTCACATCGAGCCGGCGGTCGAGGCACACTGCAGAGTGACGGCTGGCAAGTGGTAACTCGAACCACGTTGGCGTCACCGTGACACCACGCCGGGCTGCGTGGACTTCGTCCACATGGTCGCGCTCTCCTGGGCCCGGGACTCCAGCGCCAACGCGTCGACCACGGCCCGCCGCGAGGCAAACGCCAACGACCTCGACGCCGACGGCTCCCACTTAGCACCAGGTCGCGCGCTGTTGTCGCGTGCGCCTTTCCCATACAACGCCCCCAGTTCCGTGGACGAGGCGATTGTTCTGGTGGACTTCCGGCGTCTCCGTCGGTGACATTCTGAAACGATCGGCTAGCCCTGACGTGGGCGGGATCGAGGTCGATTGGCGGCCGCGCACGGCGCGAAGGTGCGGCGCCAGGCATGGCCGGTTCCAAAGGCCCGACCTCGCCTGAGACAGATCCTGCCCCCCTCTCGCCGGCCGCGCGTTCAGGCGTGTCAGCCGTGTCAGCCGTGTCAGCCGATCGTGCCCAAGTCGGTGCCGGTCCAGTGCTCCGGCCGCATCCTGACCACGACATGGTCGGCTAGTTCCGCCTCGGCCCATACCGCGTATCGGTCCAGGGCTTCCCCGTGGAGGTAGCGGGCGGCGAGGTCGCGGTGAGCGGTGGGGCCGGGCTCGGCGATGTCCGCTACGGGACCCTCGACGGACACGTACCGAGGAGTGGGTTGGCTGCGCTCGACGAGGAGGCTGAAACGGCCGCTGGCTTTGATCAAGTTCAGCTTGCGCGAGTTCGCGCCGGTGAGGATCCACGGCATACCGCCGGGTCGGTAGCCGTACCAGATCGGTACGAGGAGCGGTCCGCGGCTGGGACCGGCGGTGACGCCCAGCGCGGCGACGTGCGGCTGCGCCAGGAAGGCTTCGCGTTCTTCACGTGAGAGTGCCATGCACCCGACTCTAGGCCTGGGCACTCACGGCGTCTCCCGACTCGCAGCGGGCAGGTACTCCGTGACGTCGGCCGCGGTTGGGAGGCCTGCCTGCGCGAGATCGCCGAAGCCAAGACGCCCGCCGAAACCCGTCGAACGTCGAAGCGTCGCTTGTCCGACGTCGTCTGTCGGTTCACGAGAAGCGACCAACGGACGGAAAGTGCGGCCTCGCCCGGATTCGCGCGGTTCACGGCTGACAAGTCTGTGCCATGGCAAGGACTTGCCTTCATCGGGCCTTCTCGTTGGCGTTACCGGCCGATAGACCCATGGCATGTTCTCTCCCTCACAGCTTTCCGCCTTCCGGCGCAGACGCTGGCAGTTGATCGCAGCCGCCACCGTGGTTCCGCTGCTGGCGTCGGGGCTCGCGGTGGTGCAAGCACCCGCTCAAGCGGCTCCGAGCAAGCCCGTCGTTGCTGCCAAGCCCTCGGCCACCCACAAGGTCACCCTGGTCACCGGCGACGTCGTCACGGTCACCACGATGGCCGACGGGAAGCAGACCGCCGACGTCGACCGGCCGGACAGCGCCGTAGGCGGCGTAAAGATCCAGCAGGTCAAGGGCGACCTGTTCGTCATCCCGGACGAGGCGGCGCCCCTGCTGGGCACAAACAGGCTGGACCGGCGGCTGTTCGACGTCACCGGCCTGATCAAGATGGGCTACGACGATGCGAAGTCGGCCGCGGTGCCGCTGATCGCGACGTACGCCCAGCCGACGTCTCGCGCGGCCGTCGAGCCGACGGCCCCCCGCGGCAGCATGCTGATCCGCAGACTCAAGGGCATCCACGGCGCCGCGCTCAGCACCGAGAAGCGGCGGGCCCGCACCTTCTGGACCAGCGTCGCGCCGCGGGGCAGCGCGAAGTTGGGCGCGGGTGTGGCGAAGCTGTGGCTCGACGGTCGAGTGAAGGCCGACCTGAAGGAGAGCGTGCCGCTGATCGGCGCTCCCGAGGCGTGGGCGGCCGGGTTCACCGGCAAGGGCGTCAAGGTCGCGGTTCTCGACACCGGCATCGACGTCCACCACCCCGACTTCGCCGGTCTGATCGACGGTACGGCCAGCTTCGTGCCGGGCGAGGCCATCACCGACGTCAACGGGCACGGCACGCATGTGGCCAGCACCATCGTCGGATCGGGCGCCGCCTCCGGTGGCGACTACAAGGGGGTCGCTCCGGGGGCCGACCTGTACGTCGGCAAGGTGCTCAGCGGCGCGGAGGGCTACGGCCAGGACTCGTGGGTGATGGCCGGCATGCAGTGGGCCGCCGAGTCCGGTGCGGACGTCGTGAACATGAGTCTCGGCGACTCCTACCCGACCGACGGCAGCGACCCGATGTCGCAGACGGTCGACGCGCTGTCCGCGCAGTACGGCACTCTGTTCGTCATCGCTGCCGGCAATGCGGGCCCGGAGAGCATCTCCGCCCCGGGCGCGGCCGCGTCGGCGCTGACCGTGGCCGCCACGGACAAGCAGGACCAGCTCGCGTCCTTCTCCAGCACCGGCCCGCTGGCCTCCTCCGGCGCCATGAAGCCGGACATCGCGGCGCCAGGCGTGGACATCACCGCGGCCCGCTCGCAGGAGATGACCGACGGCGGTGAAGGCCTGTACCGCACGCTCAGCGGCACCTCGATGGCCACCCCGCACGTGGTCGGCGCGGCGGCGATCCTGGCCCAGCAGCACCCGGACTGGACCGGCGCGCAGCTCAAGGAACACCTGATGAGCACCGCGAAGGGCCTGGACGAGGGGTACTCGCCGTACGAGGTCGGCACCGGCCGTGTCGACGTGGCCGCCGCCGTGCGGACCACCGTCCGCGGCACCGGATCGCTCTTCTTCGGGAACCACACGTGGCCGCACGAGCCGAGCGACGTCGCCGTGACGAAGGACCTGACCTTCACCAACACCGGTGCCGCCGACGTCACACTGAACCTCGCGCTGAGCGACGACGGCGGCCCGTTCACCGTGGGAGCGACCGAGGTGACCGTCCCGGCGGGCGGCACCGCCGCCGTCCCGGTGACCGGTGACCCGCAATCCGCCTCGGTGGGCCGGCACGTCGGCTACGTCATAGGGACCGACGCGGCCACCGGGAAGCCGGTGACCCGCACGTCCGTGGCGCTGCTCAAGGAGGAGGAGCGCTACGACCTGAACATCAAACTGGTCGGCCGGGACGGCAAGCCCGCCTCCGGCTGGGTCGGCATCAACCTGGCCGGTGACACCCTGCCTTGGTCGGTCTACGTCGACGGCGGGACGACCCTGCGCATGGCACCGGGCCTCTACACCGTCGCGGGGTATATCGACGTGGCCGGCGAAGAGACGGACCGGTCGGGTCTGGCCGTACTGGTCGACCCGGAGACCGTGCTCAAGGACGGTTCCGCGAACGTGGTGTTGGACGCGAGCAAGGCCCGTCTGCTGCGGACCGAGGCGCCGCAGCGTACGGAGGACCGCCAGCGCAAGGTCGACTTCAACGTCCACTACAAGGGCCAGGACCCGTACACGGACTATCGCAGCGCGTACGTGCTGCCGCCGGCCTACGACGACGTCTACGTCTCGCCGACGGAGCCGATGAAACAAGGCGAGTTCGTGCTGACCACCCGTTGGCGCAAGGGCGAGCCGCAACTGGCCCTGAGCACGCCGGGTGGTCGCCTCCGCTTCGACGCACTGGTGCAGACCGGCAGCACAGTGGGCACCGCCACCGACAGGCGGGACGTGGTCTACGCGGGCGACGGCACACCGGCCGCCTACGAGACGGTCAGAGCCAAGGGCAAAGTCGCTGTTGTCCAGCGCAGTGACGCGATCTCGCCGCAGGAGCGCGCCGAGGCCGCGGTGGCGGCCGGTGCGAAGGCGCTGATCGTGGTCAACGACGGTGCCGGCGCCCTCATGGAGTACGTCGGCGAGTCGACCATCCCGGTCGCCACCGTGCACCGCGACGCCGGGAGGACGCTCATCGCGATGGCCAGGTCCGGCATCCTGAAGCTGACAGTGAAGCAGACCCGATACACCCCGTTCGTCTACGACCTGACCCGCGACTACCCTCGGCAGGTCCCGGACCGAGCCCTGGTCTACAAGCCGAGCAGGAGCGATCTCGCGCGGATCGACGCCCGCTACTACTCGGCCACGGACGGCGGGTTGGCGGAAGGCTACCGATCCGACTTCACCCTCAGCCCGTCGGTCAACATTCCCGAAACGGAGTGGCACCCGGGCACCCGCACCGAGTGGGTGACCCCGGGGCAGGTCTGGAGAGAGTTCCACACGCAGGGTGTCGACAAAGCCCTGCCGTGGTCGATGGTGTCGGGCGACAACACGTACACGAAGGGCAGTACCACCCGCCTGAACTGGTTCGCCCCGGCGACCCGCCCCGGGCAGAGCGAGTCCTTCGGCGTGTACAACTCCCGTTGGCAGAACTACATGACCTGGAATGTGCAGGCGTGGGCCTCCGCCAGTGACAACATGCGGCTGGGTGGCTACCTGCCGTGGGGTGAGACACCGTCCCACCTGCAGGTCTTCCAGGGTGACAGACGGATCTACGACAACCCGAACAGCGGAGACATGCAGTGGGAGGAGGTGCCGGCTGGCAAGCTGCCGTATCGCACCGTCCTCGACGCGGAGCGGCCCGGTGACGTCTTCCGCCTGTCGACGCGCACCCACACCGAGTGGACGTTCCTGTCCGACACCGTCGACTCGGACTCCTTCGAGCCCTTCTCGGTGCTGAATCTGGACTACAAGCTGGAGTCGAATCTGCACGGTGACGTCAAGGCCGATGCGCCCCAGCGGATCGCGCTCAAGCCGGTGTCGATGAACGTCGGCACCGTGCCGGGCACCGTCACCACGGTGAAGCTCGACGTCTCGTACGACGACGGCGCCACCTGGCAGAAGGTGACCCTGGCCAAGGGCGCCCACGGCTACTGGACGGGTCCGTTCAGGACGGCGAAGAAGCCCGGCGGCTTCATCTCGGTCCGGGCGAGCGCCGGGACGGACAGCGGCTTCAGTGTCAAGAACGAGATCATCCGGGCGTACGGCCTGCGATGACCCGCGCTGTCGGGCCCTGGGGAGCGGACTCCCCGGGGCCCTTCCCGTCATGTCCGCTCCCAACCGGGACTGTTCAGGGTCTGCCGCCGTGGCGGATACTCTCCCCGCTGCGGCAAGCGGAAGAAAGTCGGTCGCCGATGCTGGACGTTCTGGGCCTCGAACCCGATGACGAGTGCGTCTACCGGGTGCTGCTCGGAAGGCCGAACTCCACCGCGACGCTGCTGTCGGATCTGCTCGTCGTAGCGCGAGCCGACGTCGACAAGGCCTTGTCCCGCCTGGTCGGGTGGGGACTGGTGATCAGGTCGGCGGACGAGCGGTTCAGTGCCGCCCCGCCGGCCATGGCCCTCGGCGCTCTCATCAGCCAGCGCCGGGACGGGCTGCGTATCGCCGAGCAGGCGCTGGTGACCTTCGCCGAGGAACACCGGGCGGCGATGACCGGGAGCAGCATCAACGATCTGATCGAGGTCGTCACGGGCGTCGACGCCATCCGTCATCGCTTCCTTCAGGTGCAGCAGGCAGCGCGCACGCAGGTCCGCAGCTTCATCACCGCACCGTTCCTCGCCGTGCCGCCCGACGAGAACACGGCCGAACCCATGGCCATCGGCCGCGGCGTGCACTTCCGGGCGGTACTGGACCGGGCGGTGCTGGCAGAGCCGGGCATTGTCACCGACGCGATCGATTCACTGCGCAACGGCGTGCAACTGCGTGTCGCCGACCAGTTGCCGATGAAACTCGTGCTCGCGGACTCCGATCTCGGTCTTGTCCCGCTCGCGGTCACACCCGCCGGAGAGCCCGGCGCCGTACTGCTGCACCGCAGCGGCCTGTTGGACGCGTTGGACGCGCTGTTCGAGACGGTATGGCGCACCGCCCACCCGCTCCAACTGTCGGGCACCGGCGGAGAAGCCGAAACCATCGTCGAGCCCGGTGTGGAGGGTCCGACCGACCTCGACCGAAGGATCCTCGCGCTCCTCCTGGCCGGCCTGACCGACCCGACGGCGGCGTCCCAGCTCGGTCTGTCACCGCGCACGCTGCACCGACGCCTGCGCCACCTCATGGACATAGCCGGAGTTCGGACCCGGATGCAGCTGGGCGGTTACGCCGTCCGACACGGCTGGGTGGAGTCGCAGTGAGGGACCGATCTGTTCAGCGGTGCGACTGTGCGCCGCGCTCCATCACGCCCTCGGTGAGTTGGGGTTCGGCTCGGACATGACGCGCCGGCACGCTTGCGGGACCGGCACGCTTGCGACCGGCATGAGGCCGTCGTCCGGCAGCGGCTGCACGAGGTCCTGCCGGCCGACGGCCGAGTCGAACGCGGCTGGCGGCTGGGCCTGTTCCGTTGTGTGGGGTCGGCTCCTCCCACGGCAGGGCGCCGCGAGGGGGCAGCACCCGGAGCGGTCGCGGGTCGACCGGGGCAGGGCCGGCTCGAGGCACCACGTGGTGCGGCCCGTGAGCTTTCCCAGGCCCCGGTCGGGTTGACGGATCAGCGCAGTCCGGCGAAGAGATCGTTCTCGGGGACGGCCGCGCCGGTGGCGTCCTTGACACGTACGAAAGTCTCCATGCCCATCAACTCGCCGAACTTCTCCTTGCCCATCTTGAGGAAGAAGATGTTCTCGCCCTGACTTGCGTGCGCGGCCAGCGCATCGAACTTCTGCCCGCTGAACGCGGTGGTGTCCACCCACGTGGTGATCTCATCGTCGGGGAGACCGATCTCGGCCAACGCGGCGGCCTCGGCGGGATCCGGCTCCGGCATGTCCTCCTGGAGCTCGCGCATGACCTCCCCGAACCGCTGCATCATCGAGCGGGGCATTGTCGTCCAGTACACCTTGGGTGTCAGCGCCGTCATCTCCAGCGCGGCCATCGTGATGCGGTGCGCCTGAATGTGGTCGGGGTGGCCGTAGAAGCCGTTCTCGTCGTAGGTGACGACCACATCGGGCCGATAGTGCCGCATGAGTTCCGCGAGTCGGGCGGCGCCTTCCTCCACGGGGGTCTGCCAGAAGGATCCGGGGGCGTCGTTGCTCGGCCAGCCCGTCATCCCGGAGTCGGCGTAGTCCAGCATCTCCAGATCACTGATCTTCAGGACGTCACAGCTCGCCTCGAGTTCCTGACGGCGCATCTCAGCGACGGCCGCCGGATCGTGCCCGGGTTCGCCCGGCTTGACACCCCCCGTTCCGTCACCGCAACGGCCGTCGGTACACGTCACGAGAACCGTGCGGATGCCTTCCGCCGCGTACCGCGCGAGGACCCCTCCGGTTCCGGTGGCCTCGTCGTCGGGGTGGGCGTGTACTGCCATGAGCGTCAAGCGCCGGTCAGTCATGAAGAACAGTCCTCCTGCAGATATACGTCTTGGTCCGAGGGCGCCGCGGGGGTACCGCGGTCCCGGGCACCGGATCCTGGTGGGACGGACGGCCTTGTGGCCCTACCGGTGCGCCGTCCCCACGCGCCGGCGTCGACCGGTGCGTGGGCGGTACGGGTTCGGCCGTTCTGCCGCGCGTCACCTTGAGATGCGGGCTTCGATGCCGTCAAGCAGGCAGTCGAGGCCGATCCGGAAAGTGTGGTCGGCGTCCAGGTGGGCGGCGTCGCGCACCACCGTGGCCAGCGCGGGGAATCGTCCGGTGGCGAAGGTTCGCTCCAGATAGGGCCCGAGTGAGGCCTGCCAACGCCTCTCGTCCATCCCGGTGGCCCGCTCGGCACGCCGCTCGGCGATCTCCCGACGCACCGCGCCGATGGCGTACGCGTTGACCGCGGCGACCACCGGCATGACGGCGTCCACGTCGACGGCGCCCAGCGCGGCCACCACGGTCTCCCCGGTGGCCAGTGCGTGCGGCCCGAGTTGGGGTCGGCCACCGAGTAGATCGGCGAGCCATTCGTGCTCGTGAGCGGCGTGCCGAGTGACTTCGGCAAGAGACCGGAGCACCTCCCGCCAGCCGTCTCCCACCGGCCGGATCTCGGCATGGACGGCGTCGACCATGAGGTCGAGCAACTCCTCCTTGCCGGCGATGTAGCCGTACAACCGCATCGGACGGACGTCCAGCGCGGTGGCGACCTTGCGCAGGGACACCGCGTCCAGGCCGTCGGCGTCGGCCAGTTGGATCGCCACCCGCACGATCCGCTCCCGGCTCAACGGGGCCGGAACGGGTCGATTCGGTGGCTCCGGCCTCTCCCACACCAACATGCCGCCCACCATACATCGCATCGGTCGATACACTGTATCGGCCAGTACGGCGTATCGGAGGGACACAGCCATGACCATCGCCATCGTCGGAGCCGGCCTCGGCGGCCTGGCTCTCGCCCGTGTGCTGCACGTGAAGGGCATGGATTCCGTCGTGTATGAACGGGAATCGTCACGCACTGCGCGCGGTCAGGGCGGCATGCTCGACATCCACTCCGGCCAGCGGGCGCTGCGCGAGGCCGGTCTGATCGACCAGTTCCACGCGATCGCCCGTGGTGAAGGCCAGGACATGCGCCTTCTCGAGCCGGACGGCACCCTGCTGCTCCAGGAGGACACGCCCGACGACGCCCCGCTCGAGCGACCCGAGGTCGACCGCGCCGATCTGCGCGACCTGCTGCTGGATGCCCTCCCCGACGACACGGTGCGCTGGGGGCACGCGTTCGAATCCGGCGGCAACGGCCTGCTGCGCTTCGCCGACGGCGGCAGTGCGACGTACGACCTGCTCGTCGGCGCGGACGGCGCGCAGTCCCGGGTTCGCACGCTGCTCACCGACGCCCGTCCGACGCACATCGGCCAGAATGTCGTCGAGATCGGCATTCCCGACATCGACCGCACGCACCCCGACCTCGCGTTGATGGTCGGGCGCGGCAACTACTGGGTGCTCGGCAACGGACTGTCCCTGGCGGCGCAGCGCAACGGCGACGGCCGCGTTCGCATCGGCCTCAGTTTCTACAACACCGCCGAGGACTGGTTCGCCACCAGCGGGATCCCGTTCGACGACCCGGCCGCCGCCCGGGCGCGGCTGATCGACCTGCTCCCCGGCTGGGACTCACGGTTCACCGCTCTGATCGCGGCCTGCGACGACACGATCGTGCCGCGGTCGATCAGCACGCTCCCGGTCGGCCTGACCTGGCCGTCGACGCCGGGCGTCACTCTGGTCGGCGATGCCGCGCATCTGATGCCGCCGGTGGGAGAGGGCGCCAACATGGCGTTGCTCGACGGCGCCTTGCTCGGTCTCGCGCTGGCCGCGCATCCGGACGACTTTCCCGCTGCCGTCAAAGAATACGAAAGCGAGATGTTCGAACGCACCGGCGCCGCCGCCCGGATGTCCGCGGATATACAGGAACTGCTGATGTCGCCGGACGCCGGCCGGAAAATGCTCGCGTTTTTCCAACCTGGCTGATGGCAACCACCTAGCAACCACGTACAACCAGGGGGCCGGCCTGGAGAGTTGGCCGCGAACCGGCATCGACAAGGGCGAGATCCTCGTCGGTGCGGTGCGGGGCGGTGCGGGGCAGGAAGCGAGCGCCGCGAGCGTCCGTTTGATGGGCACCCGGTCGGCACCGAGCCGCGCGGCGAACACGCGGCTCGGTCGACGGTCGTCCCCGTGCTCGACCCCGGCCCCCGGCAGCCTGACCGGACTCATCAGGTCGCCCGCGCGGCGGCCATGCGTCGCGGTCAGTCGTTGATGAGGTCGAATTCCTCCCAGGGCCCGATCGCCGTGCGGTTGGCGATCAGCGGATCGGCGCCGGCGTTGTCGGCGGTGACGTAATCGCCGTTGATCATGGACTTGAGGCTGACACTGCCGTCGCCGTTGTGGATGAGCTGGAACTGCTCCCAGGTGCCGACCGCGTCCACCTTGGCCAGCAGCGGGGAGGCGCCGGCGTTGTCGGCGGTGACGTACTTGTTGTTGGCGTGAGCGCGGAGCGCGACGGAGCCGTTGCCCTGGTCGATCAGGTCGAACTGCTCCCAGGGGCCGATGGCCGTGCGGTTGGCGATCAGCGGGGCGGCACCGGAATTGTCGGCGGTGACGTAGTCGCCGTTGGCGTGCGCTTTGAAGGAGACCACGGAGCCGTTGCCGGGCGTGCCCCCGCTCCCGTCGATGCCGATCTGTACGGTGCCCAGGTGTCTGGCGGTGGTCGCCGGGGACCCGGAGACCTGTGCGTAGGGCAGCGCCGTGGTGGGCGCCGCGACCTGCTCGACCAGGTAGGACTGGCCGGAGACGACCGGCACGTTGAAGGTGCCGGCGGTGGTGGAGGAGACCACCACCGCGTTGCTGGAGCCGTTGACGACCTGAACCGCCTTGCCGGGCCAGGGGTTGCGGACCTTCATGGTCTGCGACGACCCTGCCTGGATGGCCACGGTGACGGGGGTGCCGCCCTGCACCTGCACGTTCACCCTGGTGTTGCCCTGCACCGCGACGGTGCCGCTGACGTCCCAGCCGGCCGGCCACGCCGGGGCGATCCGGAGGGTGCCGTCGTAGTCCTGCACCAGTGCCTCATTGAGCGCGGTGGCCACGCCGGAAGCCTGCTCGATGTAGCCCTCGGTGCCGACGGTGCTGCCCAGGTCGGCCAGGCCGTTGATGTACACCTGGTGGGCCTGTGTGATGGCGACCAGCCGGGAGGCGACCTCACTGGCCATGCCGAGGCGGGCCGCATCGATCGCGTCCATGTTCCAGTCGTTGCCCGCGGCGTAGAACACACGGTGGTTGTAGGTGCGCACCGCGAGGTCGTGCAACGCGCCGGGGTCGTCGGTGACCAGGTTGTACGGCCACACCGGCTCCAGGTCGATGTTCTCGCCGTTCCTGGTCGTCGCGGTCGGCTGGTAGGACCAGGCGATGACGTCGTTGTTGGAGGAATCCGCCGACGGCGGCAGGACCTGGGTGTGTCCGTAGTCGGTGCGCGCCCATGGTGGTATCTGACCGAGTGCGGTGGTGAGTTGCGACTGGAGGGAGGTGTCGGTGTTCAGCAGCTTCGCGGCGCTGACCACGGCGGGAAACAACGCGGCATCGGCGGCCAGGTCGGTTGTCGGGTCCTGCACCGCCCACTGTGTCTCGTGCGCGTTCGCCACCGCGTGCAGCTTTCCGTCGGATCCCACCTTCTGGTAGGCCAGCAGGAAGACCGCCGAGTCCCGCATCAGCGGGTAGTACGTGCGCAGGAAGTTCAGATCGCCGGTGTCCTGGTACTGCTGCCACACGTAGAGGCTGATCTCCGCGCCGGATGTGACGTCGAGAGCGTTCCAGTTGGGGCTCCCGGGCTGGCTGCAGGCCGCGTTGGCGCCGGGCGACGGGTCGCCTCCGTTGCCGTTGAACCGCATGACCTCCGGTACGCAGGCCCCCGCCAGACCGCCCATCTGCTGCTTCGTCCAGGCCTCGATGGCCGGCAGATTGTTCTGGTAGAGGTTGAAGATCGGGATGTTGAGGGAGAAGTTGCCACTGCTCATGTTGGCCGAGATCTGCGTGCGCAGATTCCACAGCCACGTCGCCGACGGCGTCCAGTTCTGGTGGTCCTGGCCGAAGTTGAACATGTCGGCGACCCCGGCCTGGCTGCCGGGGATGGCGCCCCGCATGGACGCGGCCTCCATGAACAGGTAGATCGTGCGCAGCGACTCCATGTACTGGGCCTGGCCGTCGGTGGAGTTCGCCTCCAGCAGTCCGCTGTTGGCCCAGTAGTTCGCCCACCAGGACTGCTGGGTGGACAGCAGGGAGGATTCGGCGGCGCCGGCGTCCGAGCCCAGCAGCGCGGAGGCGGTGCTGCCGGCGTTGCCACCGGTCCAGGTGGGAGCGCCTGCGATCACCCGGAACGAGCCGTCCGCGTTGGGGGTGAAGTTCACCTTGACCTGCGTGCTGTTGACGACCTGTGCCGAGACGCCCCGGCCGCCCGCACTCAGCGCGGCCAGCGATCCGAAGGTCCGCCCGGAACTGCCGGCTTCCTGGTTGTCCACCCACGTCTCGGCGAGGGTGCCGATCGCCCCCGAGGCCGCTGCCTGCGGGCTGCGCCCGGACCACAGGCTGACCGTGGCGGACTGGGCGGTGTTGGGATCGGCGCCGGTGACGTCCACCACCAGTTCGTCCTTCGTGGCCGACACCCACGCCTTGAGCGTCATGCCGCCGCCGGACTCGTTCAGCACGCCGGTGTACAGGTCGAGGTAGCCCTTGAAGTCTGCGGCGCCGGTCAGCTTGGACAAGCCTGGAATGTTCACCTGCCCGGGCGACTTGCGGCCCGGCAGCGTGTCGGAGCGGTTGAGCTGCGCCGTGAATCCGTTCGCCGCCCACACCGCGCTGCCCAGCGAACCGTTGCCCAGGGGCAGCGACTGCGCACCCGCCGGGTTCGGCTTGCCGAGCACGATGTCGGAGCGGCGGACCACGTTCGGTGTGTCCACGTGGAAACTGCCGTTCTGCCAGGCCGTGGTCGCGGTGGCAGCCGCGGCCGAGGCCGGCCGGGCGGCTGCGGGGACGAGGAGCCCGGCCGTGAGAATCGCGGCAGCGGCTCCAGCTAATGATCGGATCATTCTTGGACGCCGAGAGGTGTGGTGCCGTTGCAGCATGATCGCTCCTAATGCGCGCGAACACGCGCCGCATGCGGGTAAGTGAGCGGGGAGATGCACGAGTTGGCGAAGCACACAGTGGACGCTCAAGCGAGAGCATGTCAAGAGACTCAACCTCAAATACATCCGATGTGTGTGAGGGCCGGGCAAGACCGGCGGCCCGCCCGTGTCTTGCGCCGGGCGGCGATCGGCGCGGTGACCGCGGCCGCGGTCACCGCGGGCGTGTTGGTCGCCTCCGGCGAGGAGGACGGTCCCCGGGGCACACGGACGGACACGGTCGCCGTCGTGTTGGAGGCTGCGGCGAAGAACGCCGAGAGGGGTTCGGCCCAACTGCCCGGACCGCAGCAGTGGGCCTACCTGGCAACAGTGGCATGCATGCCCCAGTGCTTCACCAGCGAGAGGTGGTGGCAGGGCAACGGCAAGAACTCCACCGCTGGCGGGACGGACGTGCACGGCCATGCCAACCCGCTGATCACAAGGCCGATGCTCAGCCGGCTGGGCACACCCGACACGATCTACAAGGCCCTCTCCGCGCTGCCCGCCGAGCCCCACGCTCTCCTCGAACAGCTCGGAACCGACCCGGATCTCCGGTGGGCCCTGGACTTCGAAGGTGTACCGCGCGACGCCACGCCCACCCTCGACGACGAGGCAGGCATGATCTTCAGGCTCTTGCAAACGGCCCCGATCCTTCCCCCCAAGGTGAACGCCTCCTTGTTCCGGGCACTGAAGCTCGTTCCGGGCGTGCGTTTCATCACCGGGACGGAAGACGCGCTCCACCGGCACGGACTGGGGGTCCAGATCGTCAGCGGCACCAGCATCCCCGTACGACGAACCCTGGTCCTGGACCCGAGGACCTACGCCTACTTCGGCTACAGGGAACAGTGGCACGGAGCCGAGAACTTCACCTTCGTCTACGCCCGCAAGGCCGCCGGCGTGGTCGACCACTCCGGTGAGAGACCGCACTGAACCCCTGCGGACCGGCCTCTGCGAGGACACAGCGAGACGGATCACAGGACTCTGACATCCACGGCCGACATCAACGACACCGGACGGGGCCGCACACCAACGGCTCTGTCCGGCTGTCGCACCGGTCGACCGCCGCACCCGAAGGTCACACGCGGACCGCTGACTCCCGGGGCGGCGAGACCGGCCAGGGAGCGCAGGGTGCTCAGCCTGTGGTCCGCCGCTCCAGCATTCTGCCGGCCTCCGCGACCACGGCCGGGTCGGTGACGAAGTGGGTGTCCTGCTCGGCGGACGCGCCGGAGGCGCCGAGGGGAATCCACACGGCGCCGCGCCGGGGTTCGGCGCGGCGCTTCGCCGAGAGGTGGACCGCGGCCACGCCTGCGGCGGTCAACTCCGGGATGTCGGCGGGGCGTACCCCACCGCCCGCCATGACCTGCACGCCGGGCGCGACGTCGACCATGGCGGCGAGGCGGGCCAGCCCCTGCCCGGCAACCGGGGCGCCACCGGAGGTGAGCACCCGGGTGAGCCCCAGAGCGGGCAACAGCGCGGCGGTGGCGACGGGGTCCGCGGACAGGTCGATCGCACGGTGCAGCGTCACCTCGACGGGGCGCCCCGCGTCCTGAGCCGCCGTGGCGAGACGGGTCACGGCGGCGGTGTCGAGGCTGCCGTCGGCGGTGAGTGCGCCGACCACCACGCCGGAGGCTCCGGAGGCGATCACCGATCGCACCTCGGCGACCATCAGGGCGGTCTCCTCGGCGTCGTAGACGAAGTCGCCCGGGCGGCAGCGGACCAGCACCTGAACCGGCAGGCCCACGGCGGCGACCGCCTCGACCAGAGCGGCCGACGGGGTCAGACCGCCCAGTTCCAGACCCGTGCAGAGTTCGACGCGATCGGCTCCGTGGTCGAGGGCGACACGGGCGCCGGCCGGTGAGGTGACGGCGATCTCCAGTGCGGGCCGCGTGACCGGTCCGGCCGGGCCGTGCTGCCCGCGTGTGCGAATCTCGCTTTCGGCCACCGGTGCGGGGGCCGGCCCCGCGGCGCCGGTCCGGGACGGGTCGAGAGACCGGGTGGTGCGCCCGCTCACTCGTCGTTCCCGGTGAGCGGCTGGTCGGAAGCCGGGATGATACGGGCCGTCAGGTCCGGGTCCGCCATGTCGCGGTCGAAGGGGAACATCGGGCGGCGGATGCGACGGTGACCGAGGCGCACAAGGTCCTGGTCGACGCCACCGGGGGTGAGGGCCATCTTCCAGCCGACCGACATGTCGAACAGTTCGGGCTCCAGGTAGCCGATCTTGACGATCACGATGTCGGCGGAGCGCGGGGCGAGGTCGAGGTCGGTGAAGTCGTGCTCGTGGTGGTACGGCTTGCGGAGCCTGGTGAGGATCGCGTACACGCTGCCGACCCGGATGACGACCTCGGTCTCGGCGTCCCGGTCGCCGTGCCGGATCGCGTGGACCACGCCGGTGAGGGTGACGGGGCCGGCGTGCCGGTCGTCGACCTCCGCGCCGGCGGTGACGGTGACGGTGGCGCCGATCCCGGCGGCGACGGCGGTGTCGATCGCGGCGGGGCCGGGCACCGAGGCGTAGACGACGGTCGGCCCGTCCTCCTTCTGGAACTCGGGGCGCTCCAGCAGCCGGGTCAGGCCCCAGGTGACGTCGCCGGCACCGCCCGCGGTGGGGTTGTCACCGGTGTCGCTGATGAAGTACGGCCGCTGGTCGGAGGCGAGGGCCTCGTCGAGGAGTGCGTCGTAGGTGCCGGTCGGGGCGACGAAGTCGAAGGCGCGGCGGGCGTCCCAGAAGCCCCGGGCGAGGCGTTCGGCCCCGGCCGAGACCGCTGCCGTGTCGTCGCCGGTGACGACCACGACGGCGCGGTTGCGGGGTTCGTCCGCCCAGGCGTAGCCGACCCAGACGGCGGCGTCCGTCACGCCGTCGGCGGCCTCGACCTCGTCGACGGCCGCGTACACGCTCTTCGCGGGTTCGATCCGGGTGGAGGTCTGCTCGCCGGCCAGCAGCACCGGGACCGGGACCCACGCCTTGACCGGGCGGGGGCCGCCGGAGACCAGCAGCTCGACCAGGTTGCGCACGGCGCGCTCCTTGGTCTCCATGTGGTCCTCGTGCGGGGCCATCCGGTAGCAGGTGATCAGGTCGCTGCGGTGGGCGAGTTCGCGGGAGACGTTGCCGTGCAGGTCCATCGAGGTGGAGACGATCACGTCCGGGCCGATGGTGGCGCGGATGCGTTCCAGCAGCACGGCCTCGGCGTCGTCGATCCCCTCCACGGTCATGGCGCCGTGGATGTCGTACCAGAGACCGTCCAGCCGGGGCAGCGCGGCGAGGCGCTCGATGAGTTCGTCGGTGAGCGCGGTCCAGGCGGCGGCGGTGACGGTGCCCCCGGGCAGCGACTTGCCGACCAGCGCGCCGTGCCATTCGGCGGCTTCGCGCAGTTCCTCGCCCGGGGCGAGGAAGGGGTACCGGTCGAACACCCCGACACCGCGCGAGGGATGGAATGCGGGTGCCTCGGTGCGGGCGGGAGAGAAGGTCGAGGACTCGATGCCGAGGCCGGCGACGGCGATGACGGGGCGGGCGAGAGCGGTGCGGGTGTGCGTCATGGCTCCTCGTGCGGGGCGGTGCGTAGTTGGGCGGTGCGGGAGGGTCTTTCCGCGGGGCTCGGGCTGCTGCCCGGGCTCCGGCCGCGAGCGGGTCCCGGGCCCCGGACTTTCTTCGTTTCCTTCAGGACTTCTTTTCCCTCAGGACTTCTTTTTCGACAGGACTTCTTTTTCGACAGGAGGCCGGCTGTCGGACGGCTCCGGCGCCGTAGGAGGTGGCCCGGGGCGGGAGTTCACCCGGGGCGGGACGTGGTGAGCGGCGTCAGCCGCTTCTGGGCGGCGTGACGGTGTGGAACCGGTCCGTGCCGGTGCCGGCGACATCGCCCAGAGCGCGGGCCAGGGCGCGCTGCAGGGCGAAGAGCCCGACTCCGACCAGTCCGGCGTCGGCGCCGAGGACGGCCCGCTCGATGGTGAGGTGTTCGGTCACCAGGGGGTGGCAGCTCTCGTAGAGCTGGCTGCGCACCGCGGCGACGAACGGTTCGAGGGTGGAGAGGATGCCGCCGAGGTAGACGGCGTCCGGGTTGAAGAAGTTGACGTTGGCGGCGAGCACCTGGCCGAGGTGGTCGCCGGCCCTGCGGACGGCTCGGGTGGCTTCCGGGTCGGCGTCGGTGGCGAGCTGGACCACGTCCTCGGTGCTGGTGACGTCCAGACCGCGTTCGCGCAGGATGCGGACGAGCGCGGCGCCGGAGGCCACGGTCTCCAGGCAGCCGGTGTTGCCGCAGGAGCAGGGGATGTCGGCGCCGCCGTCGATACGGATGTGGGTGATGTCGCCGGCGGCTCCGGTGGCGCCCCGGTAGAGGCTGCCGTCGATGATGACGCCGGCGCCGATCGCCGAGCCGATCTTCACCGTGATCGTCCGCCGGTGCTCGGCGGGCCTGACGCTCTGCTCCCCGACCGCCATGCAGTTGGCGTCGTTGTCGACGACGGCCGGGACCCCGAAGCGTTCCTCCAGCCAGGCGGCGACCGGGAAGCGGTTCCAGCCGGGCATCCGGGAGGGCAGGATGACGGCGCCGGCGGCCACGTCCACCGGGCCCGGCAGGGAGAGCCCGACGCCTCGGAGCCGGTCGCGTCCCCGCTGCTGGGCGAGGGACTCCAAGTGCTCGGCGAGCCTCGGCAGAGCGGCCTCGGGTCCGTCGGCGATCTCGAAGGGGACGTTGGCGACGTCGCGGACACCGTTGCCCGGGAGCACCACACCGATCCGGGCATGGCGACCGCCGACGTCGGCGGCGACGGCGTACTCGTCGGTGCTGCCGGCCCTGAGCACCCTGCGGGGACGGCCTCCGGTCGAGGACTGGGTGCCTTCCTCGGCGATGAGCCCGCGCTCGACCAGCTCGGCCACGGTGAGGGAGATGGTGGAGGGGGCCGTGCCGAGGAGTTGCGCGAGTTCGGCGCGGGACGACGCCTGCCCTGACGCGACGAGCTCGAGGACGCGCGTGGCGAGGGTCGCACTCTTCGGCGCGGTGCCCTTCGGGGACACGCTCTTGGTGCCCTTGCGGTCCCGTGCACTTATTTCAGTCATGTACGAAGTAACTTCCGCGGTGTTGGGTGTGCCGGAGACAGTACGCCCGTTGTGGCCGGCGGGGAACGGCTTCGCGAAGAAAGCGGAAAGCTCCGGCGCGAAGCCGAATCCGACCAAAACGGAACATACTCACCGATTGAGGCGCCTGCACGGGGCTCATCGGACTTTGGTCGAGATCGCAGTAACTTATTTGTTACTAATTCTTGTTTGTTTGTTCGGCGGGTCCGTCGTTGACTGTCGCCATACACAGCGCCGATCCCGCGGCGCCGGTTCTGGGTCCTCCCATGACGTTTGCGGGTCCTTTCACCCTGAGGAGAGTCATGTTCCTTGCTCACACGGCCGCCAGCCGCCGCTGGGCGCTCGTCGCGGGTGCCGCCGTCGTCACCGGCGCGCTGGTCACCGGCTGTTCCGGCGGCGGTACCTCGTCCTCCGGTTCGGCGTCGTCGGACACGATCAACTACGCCCTCCCCGCGAACTTCACGCCGAACTGGATCCTCCCGATCGGCACCGCCGCGCATCTGAACACCAACAACTCCTCCATATCCCAGGCCGCCTGGGAGCCGTTGATCGCGTACGACGGCTCCACCGGCAAGGTCGGCTGGAACAAGGACAACTCCCTCGCCAAAGAGGCTGAGTTCGCCCCGGACAGCAAGAGCGTGACGATCACCCTCGACCAGCGTCACTGGAGCGACGGCAAGCCGATCACCTCGCGCGACGTGGAGTTCTGGTTCAACCTCGTCAAGGCCGACAAGGCGGACTGGGCCAGCTACAGCCCGGGCAAGGCGCCGGACAACTGGGCCTCCTTCAAGACGGTCGACGACACGCACTTCACGATCACCTTCGACAAGGCCTACAACCAGGAGTGGATGCTCGCCAACGAGCTGAGCATGATCCGCCCGATCCCGCAGCACGTCTGGGACAAGACGAGCGACTCGGGCGCCGTCTCCGACCTGGACCGCACCGCCGCCGGCGCCAAGCAGGTCTGGACGTACCTCAACAACGCCGCCAAGAAGATCTCCGGCTACGCGAGCGACCCGCTGTGGAAGACGGTCAGCGGCCCGTACACCATCAAGTCGTTCTCCACCGCGGGCAGGGTCGAGCTGACCGCCAACGCGAAGTACGACGGTGGCGGCAAGGCCAACATCAAGAACGTCAACCTGCTGCCGTTCACCACCACCGACGCCGAGGAGAACGCCCTCCGCGCCGGCACCGTCGACTACGGCTACATCAACGCCACGGACCTGGGCCAGGAATCGGCCTTCAAGGCCAAGGGCTACTCGGTGAAGCCGTGGAGCGGCTGGGCGATCACCTACATGCCGTACAACTTCAACAACCCCGCCATGGGCCCGGTGTTCAAGCAGCTGTACGCGCGCCAGGCGATCCAGATGTCGGTGGACCAGACCACCCTCTCCAAGGTGGTCTTCAACGGCAGCGCCGTCTCCACCTACGGTCCGATCCCGCAGGGCCAGGAGTCGTCCTTCGTCTCCTCCGAGCAGAAGAACAACCCCTACCCGTTCGACGCCGTCAAGGCGAAGAAGCTGCTCACCGACCACGGATGGGTCGAAAAGGGCGGCACCATGGTGTGCAACGACCCTGGCACCGGCGGCAACCAGTGCGGCGCGGGCGTCGACAAGGGCACCAAGTTCGAGATGCAGGTGCTGTCGCAGTCCGGCTCGACCGTGACCGACAACATGATGAGCGCGCTGCAGTCGTCGTTCGCGAAGACGGGCATCAAGTTCGGTATCAAGACCGCCCCGGTCAACTCGGTCCTGTCGCAGGCCGGTCAGTGCACCGCCGGCAAGTCGAGCTGCTCGTGGCAGCTGTCCTTCTTCGGCACCGCGGGCAGCTGGTACTTCCCCGCCTACCCGAGCGGTGACTCGCTCTTCGCCACCGGCGGCGGCTCCAACTTCGGCAGCTACTCCAACGCCGAGGTCGACAAGCTGATCACCGAGACCACCACGTCCTCCTCGAACGAGGCGGTGCAGAAGTACAGCGCCGCACTCGCCAAGGACCTCCCCGTGATCTGGCTGCCGGAGCCCGACTACCAGATCTCCGTGGTCAAGAACGGCCTCGGCGGCTTCGCCCAGGACTCGCTGGCCAACTTCCACCCCGCCATGTGGAAGTGGACCAAGTAAGCCCGGTCGGTGCCCGCGCGGGCCGACGGCACCCGGCCGCCCGGCCGGTCGGCCGGAGCCCGCGCGCACCCCTCGCGCACCCGCGCCACCCCGGCCCCCCGTCGCGGTGACGCACCTGTCCAGGTGACGCCCGCACGCGCCACAGAGACGAAGCGACCGGAAACCACATGAGTACTTCCTCGTACCTGATCAAACGCGTCCTCCAGGCCGTCGTGGTGATCGTCATCGTGACGATCGTCGTCTTCGGCCTGCTGCACGCCCTTCCCGGAGGCCCCGCGCGCGGGATCCTCGGGCCCCAGGCCACCGCACAGCAGATCGCCCGCTTCAACCACGAACAGGGCCTGGACAAGTCCCTGCCCGTGCAGTACTTCCACTATCTCGGCCAGTTGCTGCGCGGGGACCTCGGGACCTCGTACACCCTCAACGAGCCGGTCTCCCAGCTCATCGGCGAACGGCTGCCGAAGACGCTGGTCCTCACCCTGCTGTCGGCTCTGGTGGGTCTAGTCCTCGCGATACCGCTGGGCATGTGGCAGGCCGTGCGCCGCAACAGGGCGACGGACTACATCATCACCACGCTGAGCTTCATCGCCTACTCCACACCCGTGTACTTCCTCGGGCTCGTCCTGGTGCTGGTCTTCAGCCAGCAGCTGGCGTGGTTCCCCTCGCAGGCTCCGCAGGGCGAGACGCTGGGCCAGGTGTTCTCCGACCCGCAGGCCCTGGTGCTGCCGGTCGTCGCGGGCGCGGCCTCCATGGTCGCGGTGTTCAGCCGGTACATGCGGGCGGCCACCCTGGAGAACCTCTCCGAGGACTACGTCCGCACGGCCAGGGCCGGCGGCTCCCGTTCCCGCGCCATCCTGGGGCGGCACGTGTTCCGCAACTCGCTGACGCCCGTGGTGGCCATGCTCGGCTACTACATCCCGGTGCTCTTCGGTGGTGCCCTGGTCGTCGAGCAGCTCTTCAACTACCCCGGCATGGGGCTGCTGTTCTGGACGGCGGCGCAGTCCTCCGACTACCCGGTCCTGCTGGGCTGCGTCCTGGTGATCGCCGTCGCCACCGTCACCGGCACCCTGCTCGCCGACATCGTCCAGCGGATCATCGACCCCCGAGTGAAGGCAGGCCGGGCATGAGCGCCGTCATCCAGCCGGACGCGGCCCCGGCGAAGGCCGCCGCTCCGCGCGAGGCCACCAGCACCCGGCTCGCCGTCCGCCGCTTCCTGCGCAACAGGCTGGCCGTCGTCGGACTCGCCGTCGTGGTCCTCTTCTTCCTGTTCTGCTTCGCCGGTCCGCTGGTGTACTCCACCGACCAGACCCACACCCTGCTCCAGCAGGTCAACCTCTCCCCCAGCGGATCCCACTGGCTCGGCACCGACGCCGTCGGACACGACGAGCTGGGCCGGCTGATGTACGGCGGCAAGGTGTCGCTGATCGTCGGCCTCGCCGCGGGCGTCCTCGCCACCTGCATCGGCACGCTGTGGGGCGCCGCCGCCGGTTACGCGGGCGGCTGGATCGACGCCGTGATGATGCGGATCGTCGACGCCGGCATCGCGATCCCCGCGCTGTTCATCCTGCTGGTGGTCTCCGCCATCACCACACCGGGCCTCACCGGACTCGTCCTCATCCTGGGCCTGGTGTCCTGGCTGGTGCCGTCCCGCCTGGTCCGCGCCGAGACACTGACCCTGAAGAACCGGGACTACGTCCTGACCCTGCGCGCCATCGGCGGCACGCACGCCCGGGCGATCCTGCGGCACATCCTGCCGAACTCCGTCTCGACCGTCATCGTCGCCGCGACCTTCCAGGTCGCCGACGCCATCCTGCTGGTCGCGTACGTCTCCTACCTGGGCATGGGAGTCCGGCCGCCACAGACCGACTGGGGCGGCATGCTCTCCGCCGGTCTCACCGCCGCCTACTCCGGCTACTGGTGGCTCATCCTGCCGCCCGGCCTGGCCATCATCCTGGTGGTGTGGGCGTTCAACGCGATCGGGGACGGACTCCGCGACGCATTCGATGTGAGGGGACGCGGATGACCGCCACCACCAAGGGCTCCCCCGCCCGCACCGCAGCACCCGGTCCGATCCTCGAACTCGACGACCTCGGCGTCGTCTTCACCACCGAGACCGGCGAGGTACCCGCGGTCAAGGGCGTGTCCCTCCAGGTCAGCCCCGGCGAGACGCTGGCCCTCGTCGGCGAGTCCGGCTCCGGCAAGTCGACGATCGCGCTCGCGGCGATGGGTCTGCTCACCGGGAACGCCCGCACCACCGGCAGCGCCGTCATCGACGGTACCCAGATCGTCGGGGCCTCGGAGAACGGCCTCGCGGCGCTGCGCGGCAAAACCGCCTCCATGGTGTTCCAGGAGCCGGCCACCGCGCTCGACCCGCTCACCCGCATCGGGAAGCAGATCGCCGAAGTGATCCGCAACCACCGCGAGGTGACCTCCAGGGACGCTGCCGCCGAGGCCGTCGACCTGCTGCGCCGGGTCGGCATCCCCGAACCGGAGAAGCGGGCCCGCGCCTACCCGTTCCAGCTCTCCGGCGGACAGCGCCAGCGGGTCGTCATCGCGATGGCCATCGCCAACGAGCCCAGGCTGCTCATCGCCGACGAGCCGACCACCGCCCTCGACGTGACCGTGCAGGCCGAGATCCTCGACCTGCTGCGTCGGCTCGCCGTCGAAACCGGCACCGGCGTGCTGCTCGTCACCCACAACATGGGCGTCGTCGCCGACTTCGCGGACCGGGTCGCCGTCATGTACCACGGGCAGATCGTGGAGACCGGGCCGGTCGAGGACGTTCTGCTGCGCCCCACCCACGACTACACGCGGCGCCTGCTGGCCGCCGTGCCCCGGCTGTCCGTCGCCGAGGCCGCGGACGGAACACACGCCTCGACCTCACCTGCCGACACGCGCCGTCCGGCGGCCGAGCCGTCGGTCGCGCCCGCGGGATCCGACGGCGCCGAGGACCAATCCGTGGTCCAACTACGGGACATCAGTGTGGTGTTCGGCCGCGGCAAGGGCGCCGTGCACGCCCTCGACGGAGTGTCGTTCCGGGTCGGGCCGGCCGAGACCCTGGGCCTGGTCGGGGAGTCCGGCTCCGGCAAGTCGACCGCCGCCCGGGTCGCGCTCGGCCTGATCCCGCCCACGTCCGGCACCGTCTCCCTGTTCGGCGCCGACCTGGGCCGCACCCGCGCCCGGGGCCGCCGCGCGCTGCGGGCCGGTATCGGTGTCGTCCTCCAGGACCCGGTGGCCTCGCTCGACGCCCGGATGACCATCGGCGAGTGCATCGCCGAACCGCTCCGGATACACCGCCGCGACCTGTCCGCCAAGGAGCGGCAGGCCAGGATCGCCGCCGTCCTCGACAGGGTCCGGCTGCCACGCGAAGTCGCCCGGCGCACGCCCCGCGAACTCTCCGGGGGACAGCGCCAGCGCGTCAGCCTGGCCCGCGCCCTGGTGCTGGAACCCCGACTGCTGGTCGCGGACGAACCCACCAGCGCGCTCGACGTGAGCGTGCAGGAAGCGGTCCTGGAGGTGATCACCGAGCTCCAGGGCGAACTGGGCTTCGCGTGTCTGTTCGTCTCTCACGACCTGGCCGTCGTGCAGCACTTCGCCCAGCGCGTCGTCGTGATGCGCGCCGGCCGGATCGAGGAGCAGGGCTCCACCGGGACGACCCTGTTGCATCCGGAGACCGACTACACCCGTCGTCTGCTGGCCGCCGTGCCGGTGCCCGACCCGGTGGTGCAGCGGGGCCGCAGGGCCGAGCGCCTGGTCACCCTCGCGGCGGGCCGTACGGAGGCCCAGGCGTGACCGGCCCCCTTCTCTCCCCCCACACCCCGCAGGATCCGGCCATGCCCACCGCTCTCCGGCCGCTGTTCGCCGGCATCGACATCGGCGGCACCACCACCCAGGTGGTGGTCTGCTCCGACGACCTGACGGTCCTCGACCGCGCAGAGGCCGCCACTCCGGCGCGCGAGGGCGGCCAGGCGATGGTCGGCGCCGCGCTCGACGCGCTCGCCCCACTGCTGGCCCGTACCCCGGGCCGCCTGGTGGGCGCCGGAGTAGGCGCCGCCGGGGTGGTGGACTCCGCGAACGGCCGCATCCTGGTCGCCAGCGACTCCTTCCGCGGCTGGGCCGGCTTCGGTGTCACCGCCGCCGTCGAGGACGCCCTCGGCGTCCCGGCCTACCTGGACAACGACGTCAACGCCTTCCTCTTCGGAGAGGTCCACGGCGGGGCGGTGCGCGGTGAGGCCGACGTCCTCGGCATGACCCTCGGGACCGGTGTCGGCGGCGCCCTGTGGACCAACGGCGCCCTGTACGCGGGTCCGCACGGCGCGGCCGGCGAGATCGGGCACATCCCCGGCTTCGGAGACCTGCCCTGCTCCTGCGGCGGCCGCGGCCACCTGGAGACGCTGGCCTCCGGCCGCTCCATAGGCGCTCGTTACGCCGACCGCACCGGCCGGCGGCGTACCGCCCGTGAAGTCGCCGAGGCCGCTGCCCGAGGCGACGACGACGCTCGCGCGGTGTACCGCGCCGCGGGGGCGGGCATCGCCCGTGCGATCGTGATCACGGCGGGTGTCGCCGATATCACCACGGTGGTCGTCGGCGGGGGCGTCAGCCGCGCCTGGCCCCTGCTCGAACCCTTCATCCTGTCCGCCCTCGCCGCCGATCCCCCCGTCAGCGGTCACCCCGTCCGCCTGGTCCGGGCCGCCCTGGCCTCCGACGCCGTCCCGGTCGGCGCCGCCGCCCGCGTCCGAGGCGAACTGGGTACGGGGCTGCGGGCGTTGACGTAGGGACAGGACCAACGGCCCCCGAGGCCCGTGAGGCAGGACCGGCCACGCCGGCCTGACGGCCCGGGTGCGCGCAGGCGACGGAGCGATCCCGCCGTCCGCGCGCCCGGTCCGCGCCGGATGCGGTGGTCCGTTCCGGGCTGGTCAGGCGAGCCGAGCCGCCGCGATGTGACGGCCAAGGGTCCGAACGAGGAAGAGAGTTGGACGTGGTGCGCTCACGCGTGGCCGGGCTGAATGAGTCCTTCGCGTGTGTCACGGTGCGTCCTGGTTCTCCGTCGCGAAGGCATGCTTCCGCATGAGTGCGATCACGAGGAGGCTGAGGACCCCGAGCGCCGCCGCGGCGATGGCGTCGGCGGTGATGTCGAGGCGCTGCAGGAGGACGCCGCCGATGATGCCGCCGAGTGCCATGGCCGCGTTCCACAAGCTCACGAGGAGCGCTTGCGCGGTGTCGGCGATGGCTGGGCCGCGTCGCATCCCGGCGTGGCCGGCTGCGGTCTGCAGGAGTGTGGGCGTACCGCCCCATCCCAGGCCCCACACGAGGGCTGCGACCCAGACGACGGCCTGTGCCGTGGTGGCGGCGAAGGCGGCGGTGGCGAGGGTGAACAGCGTTGCGGCGGTCAGCGCGAGCCCGCGAAGGTGCCCGTCGATGTGACGACCGGTGTACCAAATGCTGACCAGGCACGCGATGCCGAAAGCCAGCAGGATCGCGTCCACCGCGGTGGCGAGGCCGGCGTCCCGCAGGTACGGCGCGATGTACGCGTAGATGATCGTGTGACCGAGGACGAAGGTCACGACGACGACCATGACGGCGCCGACCCCGGGGACCCGAAGCGTTTCCCGGATGGTCGGTTTCGGCTCTTCGACTGTCGTCGTCGGCCGGCTTACGGCGGGAACACTGAACGCGATCCACCCGATGACGGCGAGGGTGATCACTGAGACGGCGGCGAAGGACGCCCGCCACCCGATCTGTTGCCCGATCAGCGTCCCGGCGGGAACACCCAGCGACAGCGCCAGGGGGATCCCGGCCATCGCGATCGCGATGGCACGGCCTTCCAGGCCGGGAGACGCGATGCGGCGCGCGTAGCCGGCGAGGATGGCCCACGCGAGTCCGGCGGCCACGCCGGCGAGGAAACGCCCGCAGAGCAGGACCGCGTAGCCGGGCGCGGCAGCAGTGAGCGTGTTCGCGATCAGGAAGACGGTCGTGGCGCACAGCAGCAGAGGCTTGCGCCGAACTCCCGCGGTGGCGGCGGCCAGCGGTATGGCGGTCAGGGCCGTGCCGGCGGCGTACACGGTGACGGCCTGGCCCGCCGCACCAGAGCTGACGCCGAGAGAAGAGGTCATCTGCGGGAGGACGCCTGCCGGGAGGGTTTCGGTCAGGCTGGTGAGGAAGACCGCGCTTCCCAGTGCCAGGAGCGCGGACCACGGCAGGAGTTCACGTCCTGTCGGAGAGACTGTTGTGGTCGTCATGCACCGATCTTGAAACCTTCACATTGATGTGAGGGTCAAGGGCGCGGGCGCACGGTTGCTCTCGACTACGCTCGAGGTTGTGCGGATTGGTGAACTGTCACGGTTGACGGGCGCGTCCCGGCGTCTGCTGCGCTACTACGAGGAGCAGGGCCTGATCGTCCCCGATAGGTCGACGAACGGATACCGTGAGTACGACGAACGGTACGTGGACCGCGTGCGGCAGATCCGCGGTCTGCTGGCGGCAGGGCTGCCGACTCGGATCATCAAGCAGATCCTGCCGTGCTTGGACAAACCCAGGTCCATACACTTCCCGGACGCGACCCCGGAAATGTTGGCGTTGCTGACCTCGGAACGGGACAAGCTCACCGAGCGGATCGAGGTGCTCACCCGTAACCGGGACGCGATGACCGAGTACTTCGCCGAGGTGGAGCAGCATCGCGCCCCGGTTGAGCCCGATCGGCCGCGGGGCACCTGACGCCAGTTCCTCAAGACGACCTGCACCACCGTCGGTTGTTCCAGGTGCACGTGGTGGCCGCACTGGTCGCGGGCTCGGGTCGTCCGGCGCCGGACAAGGTCCCCGGAACAGCGACTTACGAAGCGGGGTTGTGGATGGTTCGGGTTGCGGTGCTCTCCGCGGGGTCGTGGGGCACGACCATGGCCAAGGTCTTCGCGGACGCCGGCAGCGACGTCGTCGTCCATGCCCGGCGCCCGGAAGTCGCCGACGCGATCAATCAGCGTCACGAGAATCCCGCTTACCTCCCGGGCATCGCCCTGCCCGACCGACTGCGTGCCACGGTCAGTGCGGCCGAAGCGCTCGATGGTGCGGCGCACGTGGTGTTGTCGATCCCCTCGCAGACGCTCCGTACGAACCTCACGGTCTGGGCCCCTCACATCGGCCGAGGCGCGGTGGTGGTCAGCCTCATGAAGGGGATCGAGACCCGCACCGGCCTGCGGATGACACAGGTGGTCCACGAGGTGACCCGCATCCCCGTCGAGCGGATCGCGATCCTGTCCGGCCCGAACCTCGCCCGGGAGATCGCCGCCAGGCAGCCCGCGGCGGCCGTCATCGCATGCCCCGACGAGCACGCGGCGACCGCCCTGCAAAGGGCGTGCCACACGCACTACTTCCGCCCCTGCACGGGCCCCGACGTGGTGGGCTGCGAGCTCGGCGGCGCGGTGAAGAACGTCATCGCCCTCGCGATCGACCTCGCCACCGGCCTGGGCCTGGGCGACAACGCCCGGGCACTGCTCATCACCCGCGGCCTCGCGGAGACCGCCCGGCTCGGCGCGGTCATGGGCGCGGACCCCTTGACGTTCTCCGGACTCGCCGGTGCCGGGGACCTCGTCGCCACCTGCGCCTCCCCGCTCTCCAGGAACCGCACCTTCGGCGAACACCTCGGCCGCGGGCTGAGTGTCGACGAGGCCACGGCAGCGACGCAGCAGACCGCGGAGGGCGTGCAATCGTGCCGCGCCGTCCTCGACCTCGCGGGCACCTACGGCGTGGAGATGCCGATCACCGAGGTGGTCTCCGCCGTCATCGCGGGCGCCCTGTCCGTCCCGGACGCCGCGGCGGCCCTGATGTCCAGGACACCGAAACCGGAACGCTACGGCGTCTGACGCCTCGTCCGCCGGGGAGCTCCGGCCCAGGCGACTGAGGTGCCCCGGCTGAGGTGGAGTCGGGGTGCTCCGGTCCGAGCGACCGAGGGGGTGTCCTCACAACGAGTCGATCATGCCGTTGTCACAGCGGTCGCCGATTGCGCCCATCAGGGGAAGCAGACCCGAGGCCGAGCGCGTTCGGTGAAGGTCCAGGATGTGCACCGCGCGCCTTGAGACCGCCCGCGTGAGCCACTGGGCTCGTGACCACCCGAGCAGCTCATCACGGTTGGAGAGGGGGCGATCAGCTCTCGGCCGGCCCGCCGATCGCTTCGGTCACGGTTTCGCGCACGATCCGCACCGCACGATCCACATCGAGGCGCGTCACGTCCAGGTGGAACACGAAGCGCAGTTGGCCCGGATATGCCGCGCACAGGAGGCCGCGACGCTTCAGCCGGGCGCTCACCTCGTCGGCGTCGAGGCCGGACGCAGGCTTCGCGAAGACCATGTTGGTCCCGCTCGGCACCACGGTCAGGCCCTCCAGCCCCTTCAGTCCCTCCGCGAACAGCGCGGCGTGGGCGTGGTCGTCCGCGAGCCGTGTCACGTGGTGGTCGAGCGCGTGGAGAGCCCCAGCCGCCAGGACGCCCGCCTGGCGCATCCCGCCACCGAGAACCTTGCGCCAGCGTCGCGCACCCGCCACGAACTCCCGGGACCCCACGAGCGCCGAGCCGACCGGCGCTCCGAGTCCCTTGCTGAAGCAGACCGAGACGCTGTCGAAGTGACCGGCGATCCGCCGTGCCTGGTCGTACGGGTCGTCCCCGCCGGCCACCGCGGCGTTGAACAGCCGCGCCCCGTCCAGATGCGTGGCGAGTCCGTGGTCCCGGGCGATCTGTGTGGCCGTCTTGAGGTAGTCCATGGACACGGCCCGGCCGCCGACCGTGTTCTCCAGGCAGAGCAACCGGGTTCGGGCGAAGTGCGGGTCGTCCGGTTTCACGGCCGCCGCGATGTCCTGCGGATCCAGCGTCCCGTCCGCTCGGTGCGGGAGCGGCTGGGGCTGAATGCCTCCGAGCACGGCCGCGCCGCCGCCTTCCCACCGGTACGTGTGGGCCATCTGACCGGCGATGTACTCGTCCCCGCGACCGCAGTGGGTCAGCAGAGCGCACAGGTTGCTCTGCGTTCCCGAGGAGACGAACAGCGCGGACTCGAATCCGAGGATCCCGGCGATCCGCTCCTGGAGCGCGTTGACGGTGGGATCGTCGCCGAAGACGTCGTCCCCCACTTCGGCCTCGGCCATGGCTCGGCGCATGGCCTCGCTGGGCCGGGTGACGGTGTCGCTGCGCAGATCGATGAGGTGACCGGGCTCGTCGCGGGCGGCGTCCGCCTCGTTCTCGGCGTGGGAGACATCGACGGGGTCAGCGGCGCGGGCGCTATCGGTGGTCGGCACACGCACACTCTGCCACGGCTGGACGGGCCGCGACCGCCCGGGGGGACGACGGTCAGGAGAGTGCCGTCCTGGCCGCCCATCCCGGCGGTTCCTCGCGGGGCGCCTGTTCTTCGCAGGATGCCCGGTCCCCGCGGGACGCCTGTTCCACCGCCTGCCCGTACGGAGACCCCGTGACGCCGTCGGCGAACCCCGTTTGTCAGGCGGCTTCCTCGACAGCGGGCTCCTCGACAGCAGGCTCCTCGATGGTGTGGGAGTCGGTGAGGCTCAGCGCGCCACCGGCCGCGATCAGTCCGACGACGACCGCGAGAAGGGCGTAGGTGATCCGTTCGCCGTGGAAGAACGACGCGACCAGGCCGCCGCTCCAGGTGCCCGCGGGGAGCTGGGTCGTGACCAACGCGGCGATCAGGGTGCCGACGACAGCCGTACCGACGCTGGAACCGACCTCCTGCGCGGTGTCGTTGAGGGCAGCACCGATGGAGGTGCGGTTGCTCGGCATCGCGTCGACGAGTGCGACCGCGCAGATCGTCATCACGGTGCGCAGTCCCACGGTCATGAGCACCATGCAGACAGCGATGGCGGCATACCCGTGGTCGACCCCCCAGGAGAGACCTGCCAGCGATCCGGCCAGGCAGGCCGCGCCCACCAGGCACGCGATGCGGTGGCCGAACCGGCGCCCGAGCCACTCGGAGAGGGGAGTCGCGGTGAGCATCGTCACGATGATCGGCAGGTTGGCCAGACCGGCCCGTACCGGGCTCCACCCGTAGGCGTACTGGAAGTGGAGGATCAGCCCGAACATCACGCTGGCCATCGCGATGGACGTCCCGATCTGCGCGATGGCGGCGCCCCGGACGGTGCCGTTCGAGAAGAGACCCAGATCCAGCATGGGAGCCGCGCTGCGTCGCTCGTGCCGGATGAACGCCGCCGCCGCCACGACGGCGCCCACGATCGACGCGAGCGTGATCGCGGAGAGCCAGCCGTGCTCGACGCCGCTGGTCAGCGAGTAGCAGGCGAGTCCGATCGCGGTGACGCTCAGGGCGGCGCCCGGCACGTCGAGGGCGTCCTTGGTCAGATCCTCCGGCCGGTCGGCCGGTACGCCGAGCCGGACGCCGACGCACGCGATCACTGCGATCGGGGCGTTGACGACCAGCAGCCACTCCCACCGCACGTGGGCCAGCGCGGTGCCACCGAGCAGCGGCCCGAGGACGAAGCCGGACATGCCGACGACGATCATCACCGTCATGGCGCGCATCCGCAGGGCCTTGTCGTCGAACAGGCGGAAGACCAGTGAGTTCGTGATCGGGGCCATGGCCGCGGCGGCGACACCGAGTGCGGCCCGCAGGGCGATGAGCTCGCCTGTCGTGGTGACGAGGACGACGCACAGACTCAGCGAGCCGAACACGGCGAGCCCGATCAGCAGCACCCGGCGGCGGCCGAGCCGGTCGGCCATCGACCCGGCGGTGAGCAGCAGGCCGCCGAACGTCAGCGAGTACGCCCCGGTCACCCATTGCAGAGCGGTCGTCCCGCTGCCGAGGTCGCGGCCGATGGTGGGCAGCGCGATCGACAGCAACGTGTTGTCGACCATCTCGACGAAGAAGGCCAGGCAGAGGGCAGCCAGGGGAATCCACGCCGCGCGTAGGGACGGGTAGGTGTTGCGTGACGGATTTCGAAGCGTGGCGGTGGTCATGACAGCCCTTTCGATCGAACGTCGTTCGGCTATCGAACAACGTACGATGCGCTACGATAGAACAACGTTCGATACGACGCAAGACGTGATGGGATGGAAGCCATGGCACGCCTGCAAGACCGGTCAAGCGCGGGACGTCGACGGGCTTCGCACTCGATGGAGTCCGTACTCACCGAGGCGGTGGCCCTGCTCGACGAGGCCGGCGCGCCGGCGCTGACGTTCCGGGCGCTCGCACAGCGCCTCGGTGGCGGCGTCGCCAGCATCTACTGGTACGTCGCGAGCAAGGACGAACTGCTCGACCGCGCCACCGACCACGTGATGGGCGCGGTGCTGGCCGATGTCGAGAAACTTCCGGGCAGCGACGACCCGATCGACGACCTTCGCGGGATGGCCGTGACACTGTTCGACGCGATCGTGGACCGGCCTTGGCTGGGCGCCTACTTCATGCGCAACACCAACACCCAGAGCAACTCCTTGCGCCTGTACGAGAGGCTCGGCCAGCAGACCCTTCGTCTGGATCTCAGTGCGCACCAGCGGTTTCACGCCGTGTCCGCGATCGTAGGGGTCGTCGTCGGCTCCGCCGTCGACATGGGGCAGGAGCCACCTCAGGAGGTCCTCGACGGCGCCGTGGACCGCGACGAGTTCCTCGGCCGCTACGCCGAGGCCTGGCGGGAGCTCGACCCCGAGGACTTCCCGTTCGTGCACGAGATCGTCGACGAGTTCGACGGCCACGACGACGTCGACCAGTTCCGCTCCGCACTGGAGCTGACCCTGACGGGCCTCCGCCTGCAAGCCGGAGGCTGAGCAGGTCTGGTTCTCCGGGCACATCCCACCACCGCCGAGAGGTACCCACACCGCCCGAGCAGGACGGTCCCCATCGATGTCTTCCGACAGGGCGGCCCCCAGGCCGACTTCACGGCCAGAAGCCGCTACGAGCGGGTGCCGAGCCACCATCGCCTGCAGATCGGCGACCCGATCGTCCAGCCTGGCCCGGGACGCACCGGTTGCCATGGGTGCGCTTCCCGAGCAATGGCGGCGATCAGCTCCAGAGATGAAACGCGCCGCCGGTCCATGACACTTGCCGCTGCGGCATCCCGTTGACGGTGATCCGAAATCCGCCACTCCCGCTCAGGGAACTCACTTTTGAACATGTTCAAGTGTGCGCGTACGCTACTGCCATGAGCGACAGAGCCGCCCTGTTGAAGGGCATTCGCGCATGGCTGGTCTTCTTCGTCGTCTGCCTGGTGCTCAGCGGCGCCACGGCCTTCCCCCTGGTGCACGAACTGCACTGGACCGAGGACCTGTTGCGATCCCTTTCGGTTCCCGAGCACCTGCCCGCCCTGATGGACTGGATCGAGCGCGTACGCCGCGGACTCGACACCGCGGACGCCGAGTACCCCTTCCTCCTGTACGGCACGGACTGGCTGGCCTTCGCCCACCTCGTGATCGCGATGGCCTTCTACGGGCCGTACCGCGACCCCGTCCGCAACATCTGGGTCGTCGAGTTCGGCATGATCGCCTGCGCCGGCATCGTCCCGCTCGCGCTGATCTGCGGGCCCCTCCGCGGAATTCCCTTCTGGTGGACCGTCATCGACATGTCCTTCGGATTCCTCGGGCTGATCCCCCTGTACGTCGTACGGAAGAAGATCAAGCGGTTGGAGGCGCTCAGCCCCCATCCCGGACCTACCCCGGCACCTGCCGTCTAGCGCGCTGCACACGGCGCTGGTGGTCTGCCCCCCCGGAAGCCTAGGTCGGGCTGCCGTCGTGCAGATGCGGGGCACGGTCTCCGAGGACGGCCAGGACCTCCCGCAAGGCCTGGCCGTGAAGCTCCGGGAAGAAGTCCCGGTCGATCCTGCCCTCGCGGGCCCAGATGCCGGCGAGCGCCGCCGCGCAGAGCTGGGCCAGGACGCTCTCGAACTGCTCCCGCCGAAGGACCTTGAAGATCTCCTGTTCGAACCAGGCTCCCGAGTGGTCCTCCAGGTCCATGGCGGCGTCGAGCTGGTCCCCCTCGGGCGCATCAGCATCATTGAGGACGGCGAGCAATTGGACCGCGACGACATCGTCCGGCTGTGACATCACCAGTGCAACTCACTCCCCATAGGCGATCTTCGGTTCCACAGTGAGGGTCTCATCGTCTGACCAGTCCACTGATGAGGTTGCGGTGGGCAGAGGTTACCGGCCACGGTCGAGTCCAGCGGTCCAACAACGACACAGGGCGGCGAAACGGCTCGGGCCGCCGGAGCGGACGACGCTGAAATGCCGCGGCCCGCAATGCTCACAACCCCTCATCTGAGTGCTCAGGCTCCCTCTGGCTCACGCGGGATCAGGTGCGGAGCGCGGGCTCCGAGGATGCCAAGCACCTCGTCCAGGGCCGTCCTGCGAAGCTCCGGGAAGAAGTCCCGGTCGATCCTGCCCTCGCGGGCCCAGATGCCCGCGAGCGCCGCCGCGCAGACCTGGGCCAGGACGCTCTCGAACTGCTCCCGCCGAAGGACCTTGAAGATCTCCTGTTCGAACCAGGCTCCCGAGTGGTCCTCCAGGTCCATGGCGGCGTCGAGCTGGTCCCCCTCGGGCGCATCAGCATCATTGAGGACGGCGAGCAATTGGACCGCGACGACATCGTCCGGCTGTGACCTCATCGACCCGGCTCTCCCTCTCGAACTGCCCTTGGTCTCCGCGGCGATGCTCTCACCGAAACGGCTCCCCCTGACGCCCTGCCGCCGGCGCACTCCGCCCGCCCTCGCTTCCTCAGTCCGACCGACGTCATGGAGGATTTCCCGTTCTCCGAGCCGACGTCATCGTCCTTGGATGCTGGCAGATTTCCTGTCGCTTCCTGAGCATTTCAGAATGAGCCTGGTGGACGCGATACCGCGCATTCGCGGATTCCGGGGTCGTCCGCCTCACAGGCCGGGCCGGCTGGATGCCGACCGCGGCTACGACTACGACAAGTACCGCCGCCTTCTCCGGGCCCGCGGCATCACACCGACGATCGCACGCAGGGGCACGGCCCACGGCTCCGGCCCGAGCACAACCCGCTGGGTCGTCGAGCGGACCTTCGCCCGGCTCCACCAGTTCAAACGCCCGCGGATCCGTTACGAGACACGCGCCGACCTTCATCTCGGCCTGCTCCAACTCGCCTGCGGCAGCATCTGCTTGAGGCGACTCGGAACCTCATTCTGAAATGATCAGTCAGTCGCCGACCTCGTACTGACCGATCGTACGGAAGTGTCGGAGGGCCTCCGGGGAGCCGTCGTCGAGGGCCGCCTCGGCCGCGGCGCGGAGGGCGTCGCTGGTCTTCGGGTCCGCGAGCAGGCGGAAGATGTAGACGGCGTCGTCCTCGGCCTGGGCCAGGCGGTAGCCCGTCTGCCTGAAGGCCCGCAGCTCCTCCGGCGTGCCGCCGACAACCTCGTTGGCCTCCTGGGCCACCCGCTTGTCGCCGTTGGCCCGCGCCAGGTACAGGATGTGGGCGACCGCCACCCGGTCGTCCTCGGCCTGGGCCTGTACGTAGCCGGTCTCCAGCCACGCGCGCAGCGCTTCCGGGGAGCCGTCGTCGAGGACCTGGTTGGCCTCCCGGATCACCCGCTTGTCGCCGTTGGCCGTCGCCACGAACAGGATGTGGGCGACCGCCACCCGGTCGTCCTCGGCCTGGGCCAGTCGGTAGCCGGTCTTCAGGAAGGCTCGCATGTCCTCCACGGTGCCGCTGAGGGCCTCATTGGCCTCTCGGACGACCGCCACTCCACTGTTCTCGTCCGCCAGGATGTCGGTTATGGCGGTGCGCAGTTCGGCCTCCGACATCTCGTCCACCGGGGTGTCGGACGTGGTCGACACGGTGGTGGCCGGGGCCTGGGGTCCGGCGGCGAACGCCGGGGCGGTGAAGAGGAGGGCTGGGGTCAGGGCGGTGGCCACGACGAGCAGAGCCGCGCGGGTCGGTCTCATGAATGCATGCCTCCGTGATCAGACTGTCGATGATCAGATCCTCATCCCCGCACCGCGTCAGCGTCAATGTGAATTCTCCTGGGGTCGTGGAGAGTTGGGGACCGGATGGGGAGTCATGCGGGCCTCGCGTGACGAGCGGGTGTGGGGCAACGGGCGTCGCCGAATCCAGCCCGGCCCGTGTGGCGGGACGCGCGGGGCATCCCGCCACAGGGCCGGGCGGGCCGGGACCGTTCGGCTACTGCGAGACGCGCACGTAGTCGACCAGCATCTTCTGCGGGAAGACGGTGGTGGCGTTCGGGGCGCCCGGCCAGTCGCCGCCCACCGCGTTGTTGAGGATCATGTAGAACGGGTGGTCGTAGACCCACGGTCCCTTCGTCGTCTCCAGCGTGGAGCGGGCGACGGTGAAGAAGGCGTTGTTGTCGACCGTGAAGGTCATGTGGCTGGAGTCCCAGTCCAGCGCGTAGGTGTGGAAGGCGGACGAGAAGTCACTGCCGGCGACCTGGTACGGCGAACCGAAGCCTCCGCCGCCGTTGTAGGCCGGCGCGTGGAGGGTCGAGTAGACGGTGTCGGGCACCTTGCCGATGTGCTCCATGATGTCGATCTCACCGCAGGCCGGCCACGGCGTGCCGGTCTTGAAGTTGGAGCCCAGCAGCCAGAACGCGGGCCACAGTCCCTGGGTGCCGGTCACCTTGATCCGCGACTCGACGTGTCCGTAGGTGAAGTTGAAGTGGTCCGAGGTGTTGATACGGCCCGAGGTGTACTGGCAGGTCGTGGAGCCGGTCAGCGGATCGGTGGGGCAACTGGAGCCCGGGGTGACCTCCTTGCGGGCCTCTATGACGAGGTTCCCGGCACCGTCCATCGTGGTGTTCCTGGCGTTGGTGTAGTACTCCAGCTCGCCGTTGACACCGGGGCCGGTGTCCTGGGTCCACTTCGAGGCGTCCGGCGTGGTACCGGCCGCCGTGTTGAAGTCGTCCTGGAAGACGACGTGTTCGGGGTTGCCCGGGTCGGGCGGGTTGGCCGGCGGGGCCGTCGGGCTGCCTCCGGTGCCGAACACGTCGAAGGTCCACAGGGAGTAGCCGTACGCCGTGCCGCGCGCCGTACCGTACATCCGCACGTACCGGCCGGTGCCGTCGACGTTCAGGGTCTGCTTGAAGCCCGTGCTGGTGGTCGTCGAGTAGACGTCGGTCCAGTTGGCGTTGTCAGCCGAGACCTGCACCCTGTAGGCGCTGGCGTAGGCCGGGTCCCATTGCAGGACGACCTGGGTGACGTGCGCGCTCGCGCCGAGGTCGACGCTGATCCACTGCGGGTCGGTCCAGCCGCTGCCGGCGGCCGTGGCCCAGCGGGTCGCCGGATCGTGGTCGAAGGCCTTGGCGGGGGTGCAGCCGCCGCACTGCGCGTCGTCCTGCGAACTGGAGGCGGTGGCGGGCTTCTTGTAGGAGAGCAGCACCGCGTTGCCGCCGCCCGGCGGCGGTGTGGTCCCGGTGGTGAACACCTGGAACTCCCAGAGCGAGAAGCCGTACTGGGTGGCCCGGGTCGTCCCGTTCATACGGACGTAGCGGCCGGAGCCGGTCAGGGTGAGAAGCTCGGTGGCGCCGACACCGGTGGACGTCTGGTACACGGTGGTCCAGGTCGTGCCGTTGTCGGAGACCTGGATCTGGTACGCCTTCCCGTAGGCGGCCTCCCAGCTGAGCTGAACGCCGCAGATGCTCTGCGTGGCGCCGAGGTCGACCTGGATCCACTGCGGTTCGGCGGCGGTGCTCGACCAGCGGGTGTCGTTCCTGCCGTCCACGGCGGCCGACGCGGGAGTGCCGGCGTTCTCGGTGGACGAGGCCGTGGCGGGCTTGTTCAGCGCCGCGTTGGTGGTGGAGCATCCGGTGCCGCCGCTGCCACTGGTGCCGTAGACCTGGAACTCCCAGAGGGAGAAGCCGTATTGGGTGGCACGCGCCGTGCCGTACATACGGACGTAGCGGCCGGTGCCGTTGACGGTCAGCGTCTGAGTGCCGCCGGTGGCCGTGGTGGTGGAGTAGATGTCGGTCCAGGAAGTACCGTCCGCCGACGTCTGGATCTTGTACGCCGTGGCGTACGCGCTCTCCCAGTTCAGGACGACCTGGTTGACCGTGGAGGTCGAGCCCAGGTCGACCTGCAGCCACTGCGGGTCGGTGGCGGCGCTGGACCAGCGCGTACCGGCGTCGCCGTCCACCGCGGCGGAGGCGGGGGTGCCGACGTTCTCGGTGGACGAGGCGGTGACGGTCTTGCCTTGCGACAACAGCGTTCCGGCCGCCTGGGCGGGCGCCTGCACGAGAGCCAGCAGGCAGGTCGCCAGCAGAGCGGTGACGACGGTGAACAGCACGGTTCGGGGCGAACGGGGGCTGGGACGGCGGAATAAGCGGTACGGGGGTCTTCCACTCACGGCGTCTCCTGTGGGTTGGTCGCCGAATGAGAGAGCGCTCTCCGGATGACTGATGGTTACGGCCTTGTTGCTGACACGTCAAGGCTGTGAACGAAATAGGGCGACGGGCTTTCCGCGGTCGCGGTATGCCTTCACAAGGTGAAGTCGGCTGAGCTGCACGGACCCGGAGTGCCCGTTATGTCCCAGCGGGCCGGTGAACCGCTGAACGCGACGCACCGACGGGCCCCGACGGCGGGATCGGGGCCCCAACCGAATCAACGAGCGGCTTCCCGACGCACCCGAGCCGGCCGAGCTGCCGGGGGGGCGGTCGTACAGGCGGCCACGCCGCAACTGTCCCTGGCCTGGAAGCTGATGTGGCTGATCAACGACGTACACGCGCAAGGCAAGGATCTGTACGCCGCCGTGCTGCTCGCCGAGCGGGGGATGCCGGCGGGAGTACGCGGACCGGTTGGTGCGGGCTGGGACAGGAACGTTCAAGGAGGCCGCCGGCTGACCCGGTCCCACGGCCCAGCGAGCGGTCCGCCCCCGGCGGCGGCCGGGTGGCGTCGTGAGCGAGGGGGTACTTCGTCGACATGGCCACGGGTCCCGAGTCCGGCGCGTGGGAAGTCGCCTACTCAAGGCTGCCGTATCCAGGAAGGACGCGCCGTGGACATGTTCCCCACGCAAGACGAATGGGACCAGAGCTACGCCGACGGTCGCCGCTTCAGCCCACTCGGTGACCGGGAGCGGTCGTTGCTGGCCGCGCACGTGCCTCCCCCGGTCGGCGGCCGGGCCCTCGACATCGGCTGCGGAGTCGGTGAACTCGCGGTCCACCTGTCCACAATGGGCTACGCCGTGGACGCCGTCGACTGGTCCGCAACCGCTCTGGCCGAAGCCACGGCGCAGCACGGGACGGCCGTCCGGTGGTTACGCCTCGACATCGAGAGCGACGAGGGGACGCCACTGGACGCCGACGGCTACGACCTCATCACCCTGCGATTCGTGGTTCCGTTGCTCCACTCCCGGGACCGGACCCTGCGCGCCCTCGGGCGACGCCTGCGTCCCGGAGGCGCCGTCGTGGTCATCACGCCGCGCGCCGCCGACATCCCGGCCGAGCGGCGTCGTGTCGCGCTCGACGAGGGCGAACTCGCCCAGTTGCAGACCGAATGGGCCAGCCCGGCCCTGCACGACGCCGACGGCCTGGCCTTCGTGATCCTGCGCGGCCCGTGCCGGACACGGACCGGGACGACCGCGCCGCAGCGCCGCCCCGAGGCGGCCGGTGCGCAGGGCACACCATCAGGCTCGGGGAGCGTCGGGCCCACCGCGCCCGGCTCCCCGCGGCAGCATCACTTCTCTCTCCTCGCTCCCTATTACCGCCAGGTGGAGTCCGGTCGAAAGACGGTCGAGGTACGCGTCGCCACTCCTGGGAAGGCAGCCGTCGAAGCCGGGGACGCGATCGTCTTCCACGACCGGGACAGCGGCCGTGCACTCGACATCGTGGTGAAGCGGGCCACCCCGTACACCTCCTTCGAGGAACTCCTCGACGCGGAGGAGCCGGCGTGCATCGACCCTGACGCATCCCGCGAGGAACTGCTCAGCAAGCTCCGCAGCATCTACCCGCCGGACAAGGAAGCCCTCGGCCCGTGGCCTTCGAGTTCGACCACCGCCCGGCGCTCCCCGGCCGCTCCATGCCGATGACGGCGTCGGAGTACGTGCAGACCGTGCCGCACCACACGGTGTACGGCTGCCTGTACGTCCGCGACGAGCACGACCGGCCCGTTCAACTGCGCTCGGTCCACGGGTCCCGGCTCTGGCATTTCCCGGGCGGCAATCTCGACACACAAGGGGAGGATCCAGTCCAGACCGCCCGCCGCGAAGCCGTCGAGGAAACGGGACTCGCCCTCGGCCTGGAAACTCCGAGGCTGCTCCTGACACATTTCCTGCACGCCGGGCCGCTCCTGGCGTTGAACAAGATCGGATTCATCTTCGACGGAGGGCGCCTCACCTCCGACCAGCTCCGCCGGATCCGCCTCGATCACTCGGAGCACGACATGTGGGCCGTCCACGACCTGGACGGGTGGCGGCAGTTGATGGCACCGGAGGCCTTCGTCCGCCTCGACGCCGTCGAGCGGGCCCGGCTCGGCGAAGGCCCCGCCTACCTCCTCACGCACACCTGACCCACGTCGCGTCGCCTCCCCAGGAGACGCCCGGTCCTGGACATCGGCTCCGACGCCGGGCGGCCACGCCGTTGCCGTCATCGATGGCGCGGGTGCCCACTTCGACGAATCGCCGCATTACCTCAACGCCAACTAAGCGCTGCTGTTTGTTAGTTGCTGGCTACACCCGTGGCGTTGAGACCATTCACCTCGGCCGGCGCCGCCAGGATCCGGCTGAAATTCGGGAACGCAAAATCCTGCGTCGGGGGCAGGGCCGGGTCGAGTGGCCCGCCACGTCAGCGGCCGGTATGGCTGCCGTCGTTCTGGGAGTTGCCGTCCCCGTCGGCCGGAGCACCGCGTCAGCGAGGCATCCGGCTGTGCGGAGAGCACACACGTGGCTCGGACCAGGCCGGATGAGACTACCGGCCAGGAGCGGGTGACGGTGCGGATCGCGTCGGCGGGGCGAGGCCGACCCGACAGGCGGCTCCTCCGGGACGGGCACACGCAATCCCTGACGGCTCACGTCACGCCGACAGTGTCGCGGCGGCGTGCGAGTGACGCGTGTCGCCCATGAGACATGTCGCAGTTACGACACCCGGCGCTAGTGACGTTTCAGGCTCTATTAGCCAATCCTTTCGGAGGGTTTTACCTCCAGCTGTGCGCATGGTGTTTTACAGCGCAGTGATCGCCGGGCACAGCGGCCACAAATCACCTACCCACGCCGCCAGTTCCAACCGGGCAGTGCCGAAAAACCCGTGCCCGGGCTGTTCGCCGGCCGCCATCCAGTGGCCGCCGCAGAAGGAGTCCGAGTGAGACGATCCCCTCGCAAGTCGGTCGCAGGCGCGCTGATAGCCGGCGCCACGGTGCTCGCTGTCACCGCGTCGTCCGGCACCGCGATGGCCAGTACACCCCAGGCGCACGCCAGTGCGGTCCGGGTCCAGCCCCGTGCGGGCGCGCTGCCCGTCCAGCTCTCGGCAGCGGAGCAGAGGAAGCTCCTCGGAGCGGCTCTGGCGGGCCGTGCGGCCACCGCCCGGTCGCTGCACCTGGGAGCAGCGGAGCAGTTGGTCCCCAAGTCGGTCGTCGAGGACGCCGACGGCTCCGTGCACACCCGCTACGAGCGCACCTTCGCGGGACTCCCGGTCCTCGGCGGCGACTTGGTCGTCCACACGGCTGCCGACGGGACCACGAAAGGGACCGACAGGGCCACCGACGCGCGCATCAGCGTGCCGAGCACCACCGCGACCCGTTCCGCCGCTTCGGCGAAGACCCTCGCGCTCGGCCGTGCCAAGGCCTCGGGGGCCACCAGCCCGACGGTGACCAGCTCCCGCAAGGTGGTCTGGGCGGCCTCCGGAGCCCCGGTCCTGGCCTGGGAGTCCGTTGTCGGCGGTCTGCAGGACGACGGCACCCCGAGCCGGTTGCACGTCATCTCGGACGCGAAGACCGGCGCCAAGCTGTTCGAGTATCAGGGGATCGAGACCGGCGTCGGCAACAGTGAGTACAGCGGCAAGGTCACCTTGGGGACCACATCGTCGGGCTCGACGTACACCATGACCGACAACACCCGTGGCGGCCACAAGACGTATGACCTGAGCCACGGCGATTCGGGGACCGGCGCCCTGTTCACCAACTCCACCGACACCTGGGGCGACGGCTCGCCGGCCAACGCCGAGACCGCGGGTGTGGACGCCGCGTACGGCGCCCAGGTCACCTGGGACTTCTACAAGAACGTGATGGGCCGCAACGGAATCCGCAACGACGGTGTCGCCGCCTATTCCCGCACCCACTACGGCGTCGCCTACAACAACGCCTTCTGGGACGACGACTGCTTCTGCATGACGTACGGCGATGGCGACGGCGACAAGCACCCGCTGACCTCGCTCGACGTAGCAGGCCACGAGATGAGCCACGGCGTCACCGCCGCCACCGCGGGTCTGGTGTACGGGGATGAGTCCGGCGGCCTCAACGAGGCGACCTCGGACATCTTCGGCACGTCGGTCGAGTTCTACGCCGACAACGCGAGCGATGTCGGTGACTACCTCATCGGCGAGAAGATCGACCTCCAAGGCAACGGCACCCCGCTGCGCTACCAGGACAAGCCCTCGCGGGACGGCGTTTCGCCGGACAACTGGTCGCCCGGCCTCGGCAGTTTGGACGTGCACTACTCGTCCGGCCCGGCGAACCACTTCTTCTACCTGCTGTCCGAGGGAAGCGGCGCGAAGGTGATCAACGGCGTCGGTTACGACAGCCCCACCGCCGACGGTGTGGCGGTACCCGGCATCGGCCGGGAGAACGCCGCGAAGCTCTGGTACAAGGCCCTGACCGAGCGCTTCACCTCCACCACCGACTACTCGGGCGCCCGTACCCAGACCCTGCAGGCCGCTGCCGACCTGTGGGGGGCCGGCAGCGCCACCTACAACACGGTCGCCAACACCTGGGCCGCCATCGGTGTCGTCGCCCGCGTCACGGTCACCAGGCCGGCGGACCAGAACACGGTCGTCAAGACCCCCGTGAGCCTGCAGGTCCAGGCCGGCAGCAACAACCCGGGAGCGCTGACGTACTCCGCCACCGGCCTGCCGGCGGGCCTGTCGATCAACGCGACCACGGGCCTGATCTCCGGCACGCCGACCGCCGTCGGCCTCAGCACCGTGACGGTCAAGGCCAAGGACTCCTCCAAGGTCGCCGGCTCGGCGACCTTCGGCTGGGGGATCTCCGCCGTCGGCGGCAACGTCTTCACGAACACCACCGACGTGCCGGTGCCGGACGCCGGCGCGGCCGTGTACTCCGCCATCAAGGTCTCCGGTCGGGCGGGTAACGCGCCGAGCACCCTGGCGGTCGGAGTCAACATCGTGCACCCCTACCGCGGTGACCTGGTCGTCGACCTGGTCGCCCCCGACGGCAGCCTCTACCACCTGAAGAAGTCCGACGGCTTCGACTCCGCGGCCAATGTCATCGCCACCTACACCGTCAACGCCTCCAGCGAGACCGCAGGCGGCACGTGGAAGCTGAAGGTCCAGGACGCCTACCACCTGGACAGCGGCCACATCAACAGCTGGAAGCTCACCTTCTGAGCGGTGCCCCACCCCCAGCCGGACAGTGCTCGTGATCCCGGCCCGACCACCCAAGCCGTACGAGAGGTATCTGACTGATGTCCACAATCCGCCCGGCGGCGGCGATAGCAACCGCATTGATACTGGTTGCCGCGGCCGTGCCGGCCGCGTTCGCCGCGCAGCCGGACCGCACCGACACCGCCGCCCCGCCCGCCGCCGCGCCGACCCCCCGCTCCGCGACCGTACGGTTGGTGACCGGTGATCAGGTGACGGTGACGACGCTGCCCGGCGGCCGGCACACCGCGTCGGTGCAGCCCGGGCCCGGTCGCGAGCACATTCCCTTCCGCACGCTCGAGGGGGACGACAAGGCACTGACCGTGCTGCCGTTCGACGCCCAAGGGCTGGTGTCCGCGGGCACCCTGGACCGGCGGCTGTTCGATGTGACGGCCCTGATCGCCGATGGCTACGACGAGGCCCACACCACCGCGCTGCCGCTGATCGTCTCCTCGCAGCCGGTGCCGTCACGGGCCGGAGCCAGGGTCACGGCGCAGGCCTCGAAGGCCGCCACGGCCACCGCCGACCGGCTCCTGGCCCTCAAGGCGGCCGCGACGCCCTTCCGCGACCTGGAGAGCATCCACGCTCACTCGATGCGTGTCGCCGACCACGACCTGGGCAAGTTCTGGAAGACCCTGAACTCCGGCGCGTCGTCGGACGCCGCCCGCGCGGCGGTCACTCCGCGCATCTCACTCGACGGCAAGGTGAAGGCGCTGCTGGACCGCAGCACCGCACAGATCAACGCCCCCACCGCGTGGAATGCCGGCTACGAGGGCCAGGGCGTCAAGGTGGCGGTGCTGGACACCGGTGCCGACGCCAGCCATCCCGACCTCGCCGGGCGCATCGCGGAGGCCAAGGACTTCTCCGGCAGCGGGAACACCGGTGACCACTTCGGGCACGGCACGCATGTCGCCTCGATCGTCGGCGGCAGCGGCGCGGCGTCCGGCGGGACCCGCAGGGGTGTCGCGCCCAAGGCCGACCTGCTGATCGGCAAGGTGCTGGACGACAGCGGTTCAGGCGACGAGTCGGGCATCATCGCCGGCATGGAGTGGGCGACAGGCGAGCACGCCAAGGTCGTCAACATGAGCCTCGGTGCGTCCATCGAGACCGACGGCACCGACCCGCTGAGCGAGGCCGTCAACACCCTGACGGCCTCCACCGGCACGCTGTTCGTCGTCGCGGCGGGCAACGACGGGCCGGGGACGTCCACCATCGGCACTCCGGGAGCGGCCGACTCCGCACTGACCGTGGGAGCCGTCGACCGTGACGACTCGCTCGCCCCCTTCTCCAGCCGCGGCCCCCGCTTCGGCGACGGGGCGGTCAAGCCCGACGTGACGGCCCCCGGGGTCGGCATCGTCGCCGCCCGCGCGGCCGGTACCACCCTGGGCGACCCGGTCGACGCCCACTACATCTCGCTGTCCGGGACCTCCATGGCCACCCCGCACGTCGCCGGCGCGGCCGCCCTGCTGGCCCAACAGCACCCCGGCTGGCAGGCACAGCAGCTCAAGGACGCCCTGACCAGCACCGCTCACACGGTGCCTGGCACCAAGGTGACCGAGCAGGGCGGCGGTCGCATCGACCTGGCCGCGGCCATCGGTCCGGTCACGGCCACCGGCTCCGTCACCCTCGCCCCACTCCAGATCGGCGGCGCGGCGGGACGGCAGCAGGCGGCCACCATCCATTACACCAACACAGGTGACCACTCGATCACCCTCTCCCTGGCGGCCAACCTGGCCACCGACTCCGGCAAGGCGCTCCCGGCCGGAGTGGTCAGCCTGGGCTCCGGCACCGTGCAACTGGCCGCCGGCGCCACCGTCGACGTGCCGCTGCGCACCGACGCCGCGAAGGCCTTCCGCGGTAATTTCTATGGATACGTCACCGCGAAGTCCGCGGCCGGCGCAGTCCTCGCGCACACTACGGTCTCCCTCGTCGTACATGCGCCGCAGCACCGGCTGACCGTGGTCTACCGGGACCGCGACGGCCAGGTCGTGCCCGGTTCGCTGCCGAACATCTGGGGCGCCGACGGCTGGGTGCAGTACACGGACAGGGACGCGGCGGTCGCCGTCGTGGAAGAGGGCACGTACTACCTCAACTCCGGGTTCTACGACACGACGTCGGACGGTGACCAGGTGGGCGACGTCGTCGTCCCCGAAGTGAAGGTCACCAAGGACATGACGGTGACGCTGAACGCCGCCAAGGTCACCGAGGTGAAGATCCGCACACCCCGCCCCGCCGAGCAGCACGGCGTCATCAGCACCATGCTGCACCGCGAGATCGATGGACACGGCCTGCTCCAGGGCGCCCTGTACTTCGACACCGTCAATCATCTCTACATCAGCCCCACCGCTCCGGTCACCGACGGTGCCTTCGAGTACCACACGCGCTGGCAGATGGTGGCCCCGCAGCTGCGCGCGAAGGTCTCCGGCACCTCACAGGGCTTCACCCCGTACTACGAGCCGTTCTCCCCGGTCTTCGGGGACCGGGGCGCACGTCTGACCGCCGTGGACGCCGGGTCGGTGACGGCGCCCCAACTCAAGAACGTGCGCGGCAAGCTGGCCGTGGCCCGTTACGCGTGGCCCACGGGCGACTACGCCGGCTTCTCACGGCTCGCCGCGGCGGCCGGGGCCAAGGCGGTGCTTTTCGCCTGGGAGCCTGCCGGGGGCGCCGCCTGGACCCGGTGGCAACCGGACGGTGACCGGTTGGAGCTGCCCTCGATGCGGACCAACTGGAAGAACGGCGGTGCCCTGCTGGACCGCATCAAGAAGGGCACCACGACGCTGGAGTTCTCCGGCACGGTGAACAGCCCCTACCTGTACGACGTGATGCCGGTCTCGAAGGGCTCCATCCCCCAGCAGATGGTCTACACCGTCTCGGATCGGAACACCGCGCAGGTCAGCGCCACGTACACCCGCACCGGTGCCTCGGCCTGGGCGAGCGAGCAGCGGTTCGGCTGGCGGCCGTACGAGGACACGGCGTGGAACCAGTACAGCCGCTACGTGCCGGTCGGTCAGCAGCGCGTCGAGTACGTGAGCAGCGCCGAGGACACGCTGTGGAACCACGTCGTGCACCACAACGTCGTCTGGATCCCCGACTTCGCCCTGCAGGCCGGGTCGCAGGACTCCCCGCACACCTACCGGCCCGGCCAGCACGCCACGGAGCGGTGGTTCGGGGCAGTGGTGCGACCGTCGGTCCCACGCGGCTTCGCCATGAAGTCGGTGCGCAACGGGGACACCCTGTCGGTGTATGTTCCGGAGTTCAACGACTCCGGCAACGGCCACTGGTCGTTCTCCGAGATGCCGGCCTTCGGCGGCGGTGTCGGCGGCGGTGTCGGTGACGCCGCGGTGAACGACAGCGGGCCCGACACGGTGCCCGACACGGCCACAGCGGCGCTGTACCGCAACGGGAAGCAGATCGCCACGTCCGACAACGGCGCCTGGGGCAACTTCGAGGTGTCCCCGGGCAAGGCCGCGTACAACCTGTCCCTGACGACGTCCCGCGAATCGGACGACTGGCGCTTCGCCACCGACACGCACACGTCGTGGACGTTCCACTCGGACACCGCGGCATCGACGACCATGCTGCCGCTGCTCCAGGTCGACTACAACGTACCGGTCGACGCCCAGAACGCGGTGAGTCGGGAGCGCGTGCACGCGCTCGGCCTCACCGTCCGTATGCAGGACGGCATGCCCGCCCCGCGCGGGGTGAAGCTGAAGGTCGAGGCGTCCTACGAGGACGGGAAGAACTTCGCAACGGTGCATTCGGCGCGGCGCGGCAGCGACGGGCAGTTCATCGCCACCCTTCAGCGTCCGTCGTACATACACGGCGACGCGTACGTGACGCTGCGGGTGACCGCAACGGACGCGGCCGGCAACAGCGTTCAGCAGACCGTGGTCCGCGCGTTCCTGCAGCGCGGCCCCAAGTGATGCGCCGGCAACCACCGGTGACGTGAACCGTCCCGGCTCCAGCGCGGCGGGTGCCGGGGTCTTCGGACCCCGGCACCCGCCGCGTCGTCCGGCGACGCCCAGGACGGTCGGTGGGCCGTCGACTGCGCTTCCCGGACCGTGGTGACAATCCGTTCCCGGGTGCCGTCCACGGCTCCCTGATCAGCCGTTTATGAGCGGTCTGGAGGGAGCCGGGGAGCTCGTCCGGCAGGTAGCGCCGGGGCGAACGTTGCCTGCCGCGGCACTAGCTGTCGTAGGGGACCCAGGCGCGCCGGTCCGCGTCGTTCGTGCCGTACCAGTAGCGCGGCATCCCCTTGGTACTGGTGGTGTGGAACGGGCTGCCGTGGTCGTCGACGCGGATCGTGCCGGTGCGGCCCTGGGAGGACCAGTCGACTTCGAGGTACCAGCGGACGTCGTAGGTCTGTGTCGTCGCGTCGACCAACAGCTCCTCCGGATCCTCGGCGGAGACGCGGTACGGGAAGTGCGCGGCGGGGATGGTGTGTTCGCTGTCGGCGCCGTCCTTCGGGCGGACGATGGGGCGGTCCACATCGAGGTTCGTGGTGAAGCGGCGGGGCGAGAGGTCGCTGCCGCAGCCCTGGCCCATGGCGTAGGCGCTTCCGGTGGCCGGGTCTCCGCGGCTGACGATGCGGACGCGGAGCGCCTCCAGCACCACGGCCGTGGACGACCGCCCCTGCACCGAGATCCGCACCTTCGTCTGCCGCCCGTGCACCGCGCCCTGCCTTGCCGCCCACGCCCCGGCGTCCTGCTCCGCCGGCGGCGGAGGAACCTGTGCGGGCGGCTTGTCGATCACATAGTCGTGGTCGCACCCCTTGTCCCAGACCAGGGAGTCGGCGCTCCAGGCGAGGGGAAGGCCGGTGGCCGGCTTCGCGGCCGACGTGGCACCGCTGCCGGTGGCGGACGGGGCGGGCGTCTTCTGCCAGAGGTTGGGCGCCGCGGTGCTCGGGGCAGGGAAGGGAGAGTCGGAGACCGACGGTTTCGCTGAACGGTGGGGTGCGCCCGGGGCGGTCGTCCGCGGGCCCTCGGTGCGGGATGCGTCCGCCTCGGAAGAGCGGTTGTCCGACAGCGCGGACGTGCCCCGCAAAGTCGCGAGCAGTACGCAGGTGACGGCAGTGGTCGCCAGGACCCGTCGGCGGCGGTACCAGGGGCGGGGGGATGGGGAGCCGGCGGGTTCGTCCAGGTCGGGACTGTCCCCGTGCTGCTCCGCGGAGTCTTCCTCCTCGACGAGGACCTCGTCCGTGTCCGGTACCGGTGCCGGTACCGGTGCCGGTGCCGGTGCCGCTGCCGGAACCGCTGCCTCCGACGACCCGGCCATGCGCACTCGCTGCCGAGCCGCCACCGCCGCCAACCACAGCCGGTGCAGCTCGAGCCTTTCCTCCGGCCCCGCCTCGCAGAAGGCCGCGAGCCGTTCCACGGGCGCGAAGTCCTGGGGCACCGCCTCCCCCGCGCAATACCGGTGCAGCGTCGAGGTGTTCATGTTGAGGCGGCGGGCCAGCGAGCCGTAGCTCCGGCCTGTGCGGTCCTTCAGTTGGCGCAGCAGCGCCGCGAACTCCTCGACGTCGTCCCGCATCAACACCGTTCCCCCGTCGTCCGCCCGCGATCCCGTATCCCAGGCACTCATGTCCCTGCACGTCAGATGGGCTGGGATGGTTCCACCTTCGAGAAGAGGCTGCGGCTGTTGCGCCCGACTCCGACGACCGACGATGCTTTTGGTGTCGCACCGACCACGGGCGAGGTGACCAACCGGTGTTGGGCGACGTCCTGCGTGCATGCGTCAACGGTTGCTCTTACGGCCACCACGCCTGATACGCCGTCACAAACACTCACGCTGCCGGCTGTCGCGCTCGTCGACAGCACCCGCTCGCCCGTGCCGACCAGCGGCATCCGCAACGGATCACCATCTACAGCTGTTGCGTCAGACGATCTGCACAACTCTTGGAGGCCTTGATGAAGTCTGTCATCCGAAAGGCGGCAGGCCTCGCGGGAACGGGCGTGGCCGTCGCGGCCATGTCCGTGACCGGAGCATCGGCAGCCCGGGCGGAGCCCCCGACCCACGGTTGCCCGTACCCCTACGTCTGCTTCTACGTGGACGAGCACGCGGGAACTCCGATCACGAAGTACCGCGATGTCACCACCTCCTACCAGACGGTCAGGCCCCGCCCGCACTACCACGTCGTCAACACCCGGAACGACGACGTGGCGTATCTACGGCTCCAGGACGGGAACTCCATCTGCCTGGTGCCGAATTCCGAGACGTGGTTTACGAACGCCTACAGCGTCACCGGAATAAAGATCTCCAGCAGTTCCACCTGCTGAATCCGCTCGGACAGTCGGGCCGTCATGTCCTCGCATCGGACCCGGACGGCGACAAGTCGGCAGGCGCCCTCGGCACGAGACCCGGAAACGGCCGGGAGTGACCACCTACGGACCAGAGAAGGAAGACACACATGAACAGGAAGTTCCCCGCACACCGTCGTCCGGGCCGCCGCGCGGCCGTGGCCGCCGGCCTTGTCCTTGCCGTCGGGCTGGGTGTGTCGACAACAGTGTCGGCGCAGGCCTCCGTCGATGCTCCCGCGAAGGCATCCACCGCCGCGCCGCAGTCGGTCAGCGGCACGCCCGGCCAAGCGGTGACCCGGATCGCCGACTTCTACGGCGCTTACATCGACGCGAAGGGCGACTACACGGACCCGGACGGCACGCTGGCCACGGCGCTCCGCAAGCACTACCTGACGCCCGACTTCACCGAGCGGCTGGAGGCCTGGGAGAAGAAGAACAGCGCGGACGGCGTCCCGCGTGCCCAAAACATCCCGGGTCGGTGGACGGTGACCGACAACGGCCCTGTCGGTAACGGCCATGAGGTCATCGTCACCCTGACCTTCGGCAGCGGGGAGACGACGCAGAAGCCCAAGCTCTACGTGCTGCTGGAGCGGTACAACCGCATCGCCGACATCGAGACCACGAGCGCCCGCTGACCGCGGAGCCGCTCCGCCCGGTCCGTCCGATCGTGCGAGTCCACCAGAACGGCGCCGGGGCCCGCAAAAGGGGGCGGCTCCCGCGTCGCTCGCCGTCTCGGTACGGTCCTCAGCCGAAGGTGTCGCACCGGGCGACGCTACCGGAGCTGTAGCCGGTGGAGAACCACTGGCGGCGCTGGCTCGCGGAGCCGTGGGTCCAGGTGTCGGGCGTGACCTTGCCCTGGTACCGCTGCTGGATGCGGTCGTCGCCGACGGCGGCGGCCGCGTCCAGCCCGCGGTTGATGTCGTCCTGGGTCAGCTTGGTGATCAGCGGTTTTCCGCTCTTGGGGTCACGCGTGGTGGTGGCGTGATGGGCCCACACCCCGGCGTAGCAGTCCGCCTGGAGCTCCAGTTTCACCGAGCCGCTGTTCCGGCCCTGGCCGCCGCCCCGGGAGATGGTGCCGCTGAGATCCTGGATGTGGTGCCCGTACTCGTGCGCGACGACGTAGGCCTCGGCGAAAGGCCCGCCCTGGGCACCGAACTTGCTGCTCAGGTCGTTGAAGAAGCCGAGGTCGAGGTAGACCTTGTCATCGGCGGAGCAGTAGAAGGGGCCGACGTCGGAGGTGGCGTTCCCGCAGCCGGTGTTCACGCTGCTGGTGAACAGGAACGTCGGGGCCTGCTCGTAGGACTTGCCGGCGGCGGTCTCCGTCTGTTTCCAGAACGCCTGGACGCTGTCGACCACGGCGACGATCCGGCACTCTCCCTTGCGGTTGGCGTCGGCCCCGGTCCGGCAGTCGGCCGCCAGGTCGGCGGCGGACGTGCCCGATCCCGTACCGGTGCCCGGCGAGTTGGTGGTGCTGTCCGAGCCGAACAGGCCCGGATCCACGCCGAGGAGCACCGACGCGACCAGCACCAGGAGTCCGACCACTCCACCGCCGACGGTCTTTCCACCGCCCGGGATGCCGCCCAGCGCTCCACCGCGATTGTCCTGCACCTCGGACGTGTCCAGAGCAGCGTTGTCGTCGAATTCCATTCGCTGACTTTCCCTCAAGCAGCGCGTCGGCCCGCCCCGCGTCGTGACGCTCGCGTACCCCGTGCGAGTGGATTCACATCCGTCCCCCGCGGCGAGTCGCCACCGTCAGCAGGCGGTGAGGAGGCCCTCGTCATGTTTTCCGCGGTCCCGCAAGAGGGCCGCCGGCCCAGGTCTGCACAACGTGGATGCGCACGCACGACACCACTGCCGGGGCCGGCACGTGCAACTCTCCTGGAGGGGCGCGATGTTCGACACCGAAGACGTGGGCGTGTCCCTCGGCCTGGACGTCGGCAAGAGCTCTCACCACGGGCACGGGCTGACTCCGGCCGGCTGAGCGCATGGAGCCAAACGGCCTCACAGGCAGTCGCAGCCTGTGGCGTAGAGCAGCAGGAAGAGGGCCGTCATGGCGGCCGCAGTGAAGCCGACAGCGGTCAGGGCGGCGAGGCCCCGACGGCGACCCTTCTTGGGAGTGCGGAAGGTCTGCCAGGCACCGTGGGCGAGGAAGAAGCTGAGCAGCCCGGCCCCCGCGATGGTGAAGCGTGGGCTGAAGGACCAGCTCAGGTAGGCGATCAGAGCCAGGCAGCCGAGCAGGGCGCACGCGAGCAGGCTGAGGAGCACCTCGGCGACGGCTTCTCCCACCATCTCGATCAGGAAGTCGCCAACGCCTTTCGCTGCCCTGCGGACCCACACGGCGCTCCTCCACCCTCCCGTCCGATGGCCCCGAGCGGGGCCCGGTACGGAGGACCCCCGCCGAGCCGAAAAGGTTGCCGAGGTGCTCAGGAGCTGCCGGCTACGGCACACGGTCACACCTTGACGAAGGGCATAGCGGCACCCCCGGATATTCGTCCGTCATGTGGTGTGCCGCTCGGTGGAACCGAAGATGAGGCAACCGGCTCGATGGGGCTTCGATCGTGAGCGGTGCGCCTACGCGGGGCCTCTGACGTCTCGTCACGCTCAGCGATGGCGGTCGGTGGCTGCTGCTGGGGTCGCAGGCGCGCCGGGGACCCAGGGCAGCACACGGCCACGGCCCTCTCCGTGACTACGGGTGCGGCTTCTCGCCCTTCGCCAGCATCGCTACGTACTTTTCGATCCGGCGCGCCCGGGTCTCGGCCTTCTTGGCGTCTTGGATCCGGTACAGGATCGCGTACCGGTTCTGCCGGTCCAGTGTCTCGAAGAACTCCGCCGCGGCCGGGTCGGCGGTCAGGGCCGCCGTGAGGTCGTCCGGCACCGTGGCGGTCTTCGCGCCGTCGTAGGCCGCTTCCCAGCGACCGTCTGCCTTGGCGCGGTCGACCTCGGCCTGTCCCGCCGGATGCATCCGCCCCTGCTCGATCAGGGCGGCCACCTTGTCCCGGTTGGCCTTGGACCACTTGCTGCGCGGCTTGCGCGGGGTGAACCGCTGGAGCCACCACTGGTCGTCGAACTTTGCCTTCTGGCCGTCGATCCAGCCGTAGCAGAGTGCCACGTCGAGCGCCTGGGCGTAGTCCAGCGCGGCGATTCCGGGGCCCTTCTTGCGAAGCTTGAGCCAGATGCCGGGCGAGACGGCGTGGTTCTCGCCGAGCCATGTCTGGAATGCCTCGGCGGATTCGAATGCGACGGTCTCCATGTCCTGAGTCACCCCAGCAGCGAACCACACTCGGCCCATGGTCATGAGGCATTCGGCACGGCCCCGGATGCGGGATGCCCGTGGGCCCGGATGCGGGATGCCGGTGAGCCCGCGTGATCATCTCTGCTCACTACGCAGAACCATCATGCGGGAGCCACGGGCTCGGCTTGGTTTCCCGCCCGGCGGGGCACGGGCCGGCGGTGCCGTCCACTCTCGGGCCGAGCGCACCACCTACGGCGAGCGCCTCAACGAACCTGATGAGCCGCGGGTCCCGGCTTCGCAGAGCAGATGCTCATCTGCCGCGCAGTGGTGGCGCCCCGTGACACGGCATCGTCCCGGCCGGGCGAAGGCCGAGAAGGCCCGCTCTCCCCTCCACCAAAGCGGGGCCACGGTGAAATGGGGTACCGCTGGAGGCAGCTCTGCCGATCCGGCCCCAGGTCGAGCCGGATCCCCGGCGTGGAGGCCGGAGCCGCGACATCCCCGGTCCACCCACACGTGCCTCAGATGCGGGAAGGCTTCAGCAGCTCGGACGAAAAGCACCACGGCGCCGACACCCGCCCTGGTGACGCAGGGACGAGGAGGGTTCCCCGGGCATCGACGAGAATGTGTCCCTTTTGAGTACCCAACGACCCTTACGGGACGCCGGCCCGGTCGAACACGCCGCCGCCTCACGGGGCGGCCGGTACGACGCCGAGCCCCTCCACACTCCTGCACCCCGGTGTCGGCCACGGCCTTCACATGAAGCACGTTGCAGCGGTCACTTTGCAGAACCTTTGACGCACCATCCAGTGACTGCGCGTGAGTCCACCTGCCCGGTGAGGCCATGCAGTTGGACCTGTCCGGGCGTCCTATCGGCCGAAGTAGGGCAGGTAGGGCCCGCATTCGAAGCTGTCTGTCGTTCTGGACTGCTCAATCAGCCGGCACGACGAATGTCCCCAAGGTTACTCACCGTGAACTGGCGCACCAGAAAGTCCTGTTGGCCTCGTTGACACGTCGCAGGCGCGCGCGTTCACTCGTCTCTCGTGCATGGCAACGTTGTCAGGCCGTCGGAGCGACCGGCACCGTTGCCTCTCGCCGGCGTGCGCTCTTCGGCACGCCGACACCTGATGTGCGAAGTGGGACCCGCTGTGGAGGCAACAGATGGCAAGACCCCTACGTTCCCCCGCTCCACGTAACCGCAAAAGATTCCGTCAACGCCTGGCCGTGGTGTCGATCATGGGCATCGCCGTGCTTCCGCTCCCCACGATCGGGAACGCCCAAGCAGCGAGCGCCGCGACCCCGGCCTTCGTCAAGGACCCCGCGTCCCTGGTCAACCCCCTCATCGGCACCTCCGGTGCGGTGGACACCTTCCCCGGCCCCGACATGCCTGCCGGCATGGTGCAGTGGGGTCCCGACACGACGCCCGACCGGCCCTCGGGCGGCGGCTACGAGTACAACGACAGCAAGATCTCCGGCTTCAGCCTCACCCACGTCTCCGGGCCCGGCTGCGGCGTCGCCGGTGACCTGCCCGTCCTGCCGGTCACCGGAGCGCTGTCCGGCAGCCTCGGCGGCACGTCCGTGGGCTTCAGCCACGACGACGAGAAGACCGGCATCGGTTCCTACAAGGTGAGCGACGCGAACGGGGTCACGACCCAGCTGACCGACACCACCCGCGCCGGCCTGGGCGCCTTCACCTTCCCCAAGGGCCAGCAGGCCAACCTCCTCTTCAAGCTCAGTGGTGGCGCCACGCAGGTGGACGGGACCCGTGTCCAGGTGGTGAGCAAGAAGGAGATCAGCGGCTCGATCGACAGCGGTCACTTCTGTGGCGCGAACAACAGGTACACGCTGCACTTCGACATCAAGTTCGACCAACCGTTCACCGCGAGCGGCACCTGGGTCGGCAGCACGATCAACCCGAGCGCGACCTCGCTGAAGGCGGGCAAGGTCCAGCAGAGCCTGTCCACGCACCCGTCGAAGCCGCTGAAGGAGAAGCACTTCACCGTTCCGGCCGCCCCGTCCCCGACGGTGCACGCCACCGGCGGTGGCACACGATCCGGCGTCCCGTCCCCAGCGGCGAGCGCCGGCAGCGCACCCGGCAGGTCGGCCACGGGCAAGGCCAAGTCGAGCGCCGAGCCGCCGACGACGGGTGCGAACGGGATGTACCTGACCTTCGACACCTCCGCCAACCCCACGGTGCGCGCGAAGGTCGGCATCTCCTACACGAGTGACGCCGGTGCGGCGGGCAACCTCTCCCGCGAGATCAAGGACTGGAACCTCGGCACCGTCCAGCAGGCCAACCACGACGCCTGGAACACGGTGCTGGACAAGGTCCAGATCGGCGGCGGGTCCGCGGACCAGCAAGCGCAGTTCTACACCGCGCTCTACCACGCGCTGCTGCACCCGAACGTCTTCTCGGACGCCGACGGGCAGTACATGGGCATGGACAATCAGGTCCACAAACTGGCCAGGGGACAACAGGCCCAGTACGCCAACTACTCGGGCTGGGACACCTACCGCTCCCAGACCCAGCTGATGGCGATGGTCGAGCCCAAGGTCACCAGCGATGTCGTCACCTCGATGCTCAACGGGTACGACCAGACGGGCCTGCTCCCCAAGTGGGCGTCGAACAACGGCGAGAGCTACGTCATGGTCGGCGACCCGGCCGCCGGCATCATCGCCGACGCGTACGCCTTCGGGGCCCGGAGCTTCGACACGGACAAGGCGCTCGCCGCCCTGCAGCACGAGGGCACGGCCCCGAACAACGACCGTCCCGGCGAATCAGTGCGGGACGCGAAGGGCTACCTCCCCCTGGACGAGAACGACTACAGCTGCTGCAACTTCTACGGGCCGGTCTCCACGCAGTTGGAGTACGACTCCGCGGACTACGCTGTCGCCGCCTTCGCGAAGGCACTGGGCAAGACGTCCGTCTACACGAAGTTCGCCACCCGTGCACAGGACTGGATGAACGTCTTCAACCCGCAGACCGGGTACATGCAGGGCAAGAACAAGGACGGTCAGTTCGCGGGCGGATTCACGCCGGGCACGTCCAACGGCTTCGTCGAGGGTACGTCGGCGCAGTACACGCCGATGGTCCCGTTCAACCTGCGGCAGCTCATCCAGGCGCGGGGCGGCACCCAGGCGTACTCGTCCTATCTGGACAGTCTGCTGGACAACGTTGCCCACCCCGGCGGCACCGACGCCGACCTGAGCAATGAGCCCAGCGTCGAGATCCCGTGGGAGTACGCCTACACGGGCGAGCCGTGGAAGACGCAGGCGGCCGTCCGCGACGCCCAGCAGAAGCTGTACTTCAACGCCCCGGTCGGTTCCTTCGGCAACGACGACCTCGGCGCGATGAGTTCCTGGTACGTCTGGTCCGCGCTCGGCATGTATCCCGAGACCCCGGGCACGGACACCCTGGTGCTCGGCAGTCCGTCCTTCCCGGTGGCCAAGGTGACCCTCGGAAGCGGCAAGGCGGTACAGATCAAGGCGCCCCAGGCCGCGCCCGACGCGCCGTACGTGCAGTCGCTCGACGTCAAGGGCAAGCCGTGGAAGACCTCCTGGTTGACCTACCAGCAGTTCACGGGAGCCGGCACGCTCGACTTCACGCTCGGCACCCAGCCCGACAAGTCGTGGGCGTCCGACCCGTCCGCGGCGCCGCCCTCGGACACCACGGGCGGCGACCGGGTGCTGGCCGCGACCGGACCCACCAGCGACGGCCTCGTCCTCCAGCCGGGGGCGTCCGGTGACGGAACGCTGAACCTGACCAACCTCGGCGGCAAGGCCGTCACGGTCGACTGGAAGGCCACGGCACCCTCGGGAGTCACGCTGGACACGGCATCCGGCTCACTGCCGCTGGCCGCGTCCGGCAGCGCCGAGGCCAAGGTCCATGTGACGGCGGGCTCGAACGAAGGCACGTTCCCGGTCACCTTCGCGCTGACCGACCACACCACCGGTACGGCAGTGGGCAGTGCCGTCCTGCGCGTGGCCGTCGCGAAGGCGGGTGCGCTGTGGCCCTACGACACCAATGAGGGCGTCTTCCCCGACGGGGCCACTTTCTCGGCCGGGTTCGACGGCGGTGGCTGGGCGTTCTCGCAGAACGCGCTGTCGGCGGCCGGGGTCTCCAACGGCTCCGCCGTCACGGCCGACGGCATCTCCTACACCTGGCCGACGGTGACGTCCGGTCAGCCGGACAACCTGGAGATGGCCGGCCAGACCATCCCCATGCCGGCCGGCACCTCAGGTGCGTCCCTCGGCCTGCTGGGCGCCGCGACCAACGCGCCGGTCGACGGCAGCGGGGTCTCGGGCACGCTGACCGTCACCTACACCGACGGCACCACTTCCCGGGCGACAGTCGGCTTCTCGGACTGGACGCTCAACGGAGGCGGCGCCCAACCGATTCCGGGTGACACCACGGCCGTCGCGACGGCCTACCGGAACACGGCGAGCGGAGGTCGGGACAGCGTGAAGACGTACGTCTTCGCGACGAAGGTCCCCCTCGATGGGTCCAAGCAGGTGGCGTCGATCACCCTTCCGGTGACGGGCTCCACCGGCACCGTCCACCTGTTCGGCTACGGCTTCGGGCAGTGAGGCACGGCACGCGCTGACGACACAGGGCTGGTTCCGGTCACGACCTCCGGAACCAGCCCTTCGCGCGTGGGCGGGACTTGTCGGCGCCGCCCGCCCGCCGTCGCGCACTGCGTCAGGCCGGGGGCTCAGGCCGCGAGCTGGTACGTCGCGTACGTGAGGCAGCCGTCATCGCCGCCTCGGCCACCGTGGCGGTGTCCTGGGCCGGCTGGGCTGCGTCCCGGTGGTGTCAAGCTGCGAAGACAGCTCTCTCCCCCACACCGCCGAGTCGAACATGCCGGTGGTCAGCGTCTACCGGCTCAGAGGCTCGACTCGAGAGAATTGAACGATTCAATCCGCAGATCCTCATATCTCAAGACGTCGCCCTGTGCGAGCGGTTGAGCCCTGATCAGTTCAACGTGCCTGGTCAAACAGGTTGTTCATTCCCCTGCTCTCAGGCAGCCCGCTCAATACTTGCGAGAAGTCTTGACGTCCGCAATGCCCGAGCCTAGCGTCTGCGCCTGCGATGTAAAACGATTCAACCCGCAAGCGCGGCCAGGCACTTCCTCTCCAAGGGGGTCGGCGCCGGCCGCGCGTGCGTGCCTGCCCGTACCGCCGAAGGGAGTTCCGTACGTTGCCCGCATCACGCGACATCGCCGGCCCGCCCCGCCGCCAGGTGCTGTTCACCGCCTCTGCCGCGGCCGCCGTCACCACCCTCGGATCCGTCCCGTCCGCTCGCGCGGCCGACCATGGCCCCTATGCGCCGCCAAGGGGCACCCGTCCCGCCCTCGCCGCCTTCGACCTGTCGGACGTCCGGCTCCTGGAAAGCCCGTTCCTCGCCAACATGCGGCGCACCAGCGCCTATCTGCTCTTCGTGGACCCGGACCGGCTCCTGCACAGCTTCCGTCTGAACGCGGGCCTGCCCTCCGCGGCCGAACCCTGCGGCGGCTGGGAAGCCCCCGATGTCCAACTGCGCGGCCACACGACGGGCCACCTGCTCAGCGCCCTCGCCCAGGCCCACGCCAACACCGGCGTGTCGGCGTACGCCGACAAGGGGCGCCTCCTGGTCGACGCACTCGCCGCATGCCAACGCGCCGCGCCCGCGGCCGGTTTCACCCCGGGCTACCTCTCTGCCTTCCCCGAGCAGGTCTTCGCCCAGTTGGAGGCGGGCGGCAAGCCCTGGGCGCCGTACTACACGCTGCACAAGATCATGGCGGGGCTGCTCGACCAGTACCGGCTCTGCGGGAACGGCCAAGCCCTCGACGTACTGCGGGAGATGGCCGCCTGGGCCGACGCGCGCACCGCTCCGCTGCCGTACGAGCAGATGCAGAACCTGCTCAAGGTGGAGTTCGGCGGCATGAACGAGGTGCTGACGAGGCTGTACCTGGAGACGGGCGACCCGGCGCACCTGCGCACCGCGCGCCGCTTCGACCACGAGGAGCTGTACGCGCCGCTGGCCGCCGGCCGTGACGAACTCGCCGGGCACCACGCCAACACGGAGATAGCCAAGATCGTCGGAACGGTTCCCTCCTACGAAGCCACGGGCGAGAACCGCTACCTGGACATCGCGGAAACCTTCTGGACGACCGTCGTCCGCCATCACTCGTACGCCATCGGCGGCAACTCCAACCAGGAGCTCTTCGGGCCGCCGGACGAGATCGTCAGCAGACTCTCCGCGGTCACCTGCGAGAACTGCAACAGCTACAACATGCTCAAGCTCGGCCGGAGTCTCTTCCTGCACCGCCCCGAGCGGTCGGAGTACATGGACCACTACGAGTGGACCCTCTACAACCAGATGCTGGGTGAGCAGGATCCCGACTCCGCGCACGGGTTCGTGACCTACTACACCGGCCTGTGGGCGGGCTCGCAGCGTGAGCCCAAGGGCGGACTGGGTGCCGCGTCGGGAAGCTACAGCGGCGACTACGACAACTTCTCGTGCGACCACGGCACCGGACTGGAGACGCACACCAAGTTCGCCGACTCCGTCTACTTCCGCTCCCGTGACATCCGCTCACCCGCCCTCTACGTCAGCCTCTTCATCCCCTCCGAAGTCCGCTGGCGGCAGACGGGTGTGACGCTGCGTCAAGAAACGCGGTATCCGGACGAAGGCAGCACACGCCTGACCGTCAAGGCGGGCCGGGGACGCTTCGCGCTGCACCTCAGGATCCCCGCCTGGGTGGCCGACACCGGACGCGACGCCGTACTCAAGGTCAACGGTCGGCCGGTCCCAGGCCGCGTCCGCCCCGGCGCGTACGCGGCGGTCGAGCGGTCCTGGCGCACGGGCGACACCGTCGAACTCACCCTGCCCCGACGGCCCGTGTGGACCGCGGCGCCCGACAACCCACAGGTGACAGCGCTGTCGTACGGCCCCCTCGTCCTGGCGGGCGAGTACGGCGACACCGAACTCGCCACCGTCCCGGCCATCCGTCCCGCATCGCTGCGCCCGGTCGAAGGCACCTCCACCCGCTTCACCGCACTCTCCGAAGCCGGTTCCGTGAGCCTGCGGCCGTTCCACGAGATCCAGCACCAGCGCTACAACGTCTACTGGGCCGTGGCCCCGCCCCGAGGGCGCGAACGGGATGTCGCCCGCTACCCGTTGGACGAGGCGACCGGCAACCCGGCCGACACCACGGGCCGCTTCGCCGACGCGACCCTCGCCGCCGGAGCGCGGTGGGCCGACGACGGCACGGGACCGTCCGTCCAGCTGGACGGAACCGGCGGTCACGTCGCCCTGCCCCCGGGCCTGTTGAGCGGTCTGGACGAGGTGACGATCAGCGTGCGGGTCCGTGCTGACGCCCTCGCCGCCTCGGCGCGCGTCTTCGACTTCGGCTATCACAAGGACACGTATCTGTTCCTGGCCGTCACCACCGGCGCCGGCCGCGCCCGGGCCGCGCTGAAGATCGCGGGCATGGAGCGCGAGGACTTCATCGACGCCGACGGACCGCTTCCGGTCGGGAGGTGGACCCATGTCGCGCTCACCCTGGGCGGCGGCACCGGTGTGCTCTACCTCGACGGCACCGAGGCCGGCCGCAACTCCGCCATGGTGTCCGGGCCCCTGCTGCTCGGCGTGACCACCCGCTCGTACCTCGGGCGCTCGCAGAACACCAGCCACCCCTACCTGAACGGCGCCGTACGCGACCTGCGTGTGCACAACCGCGCCCTCACGGGGGCCGAGGTGGCCCGCCTCGCCGCCGGCTGACCGGCCCCGCCGCCCTTCCTTCCCACACCCGCACTCCGCAGGAGTACACGCATGTCCGACTCCACCCCCGCCGCCCGCCCCGAAGGCCACCTGTCCAGACGCGGCTTCGTCGCCGCGGCGGGCGCCGGCACCGCCGTCGCGACCGGGTTGACCGGTCTCGGCCTCGCCGTTCCGGCTGCCGCCGCGTCCGCGCCGTCACCGGACACCGTCGCCGCCTTCTCCACCCGCCGCTTCACCGACCCGCCCCGGGACAGCCGCCCTACCGTCTACTGGTACTGGAACGGCCCTGTCACCCCGGAGCTGGTCGACCGGCAGCTGGCCGACCTGCGCGACAAGGGCATGTACGAGGTCATCCTCTTCTCCTTCGACAACGACGCCATGCGGCCCGTCTTCTTCACCGAGGAATGGTTCGACGTCGTCGAGCACGTGCTGCGCACGGCCCAACGCACCGGTATGCGGGTCTGGCTCTTCAACGACGACCACTTCCCGAGCGGCAGGGCCGGCGAGTTCATCGTCAAGGGCGGCACCGTCGGCTCCCGTACCTACCAACCCCGCCCCGACCTCCGGCTGAAGGCCCTGTGGCGCTCCACCACCGTGGTCGAGGGCCCGGCCCGTGCCGACCTGCGCCGCAGCACCGGCGTGGGCGTGGAGACCGGTCACCTGGTCGCCGATTCCGCCGTACTGGGCGGTACGACCGTGCTGCGCGGCAGCGAGCGCTGGAGCGACCTCGCCGTCACCGCGAACGCCAAGGCGGACCATACCGCCGCCGGGCTGGTCGTGCGCGCCTCCACCGACGGCCTCGACGGCTACGCCGTCACCTTCGACCAGACCGGCGTGGTCACCGTGCTGCGCCTGACCCGCGACGCGGGCCCCGTCACGCTGCTGACCAGTACCCGCACCGACGGCTTCAACAAGACGAAATACCACACGCTCGTCGTGACCATGAGCGGGAGTTCCCTCACCGTCACCCTCGACGGCCGTGCCAAGGGCACCGTCGACGACGACCGGTACGCGACCGGTGGGGTGGGGGTGCGCGCGGTCGGCGACGAACGCGGTCTGTGGGAGGACCTCACCGTGACCACGCCCGACGGCGGCACGGTGTACTCCACGGCCTTCGACAACGCGGCCGTCGCCGGCGACTTCCCCGAACGGGCGTCACTCGGCGTCCGGGCCGCCGCCGCGGCCGCCCGCCCGGTGGGATCCACGGACGCGGCTGACGTCGTCGACCTGACGGGCCGTCTCGCCAAGGACGGCACCTGGCAGGTCCCGGAGGGCCGTTGGCAGATCGACCTGTTCGGCGGGGTCCCGCTGATCGACGACTCCCAGGGCTACAGCCGCAGTTACGTCGACCTCCTCGACGACGAACCCGTAGAGCTCTTCCTCGACATCGTGCCCGGCGAGTACCACCGCCGCTTCCACCGCTGGTTCGGGACCGTCGTGCCCGGCTTCTGGGACGACGAACCCTACTTCGCCTCCGCCGAGGCCCATTTCAAGCGACTTCCCTGGTCACCCACGCTCGATCGGGCCCTGCGCGACGTGGGAGCCGAACCCGGCGTCGCCTACGCCAGCGCCTTCGACGACCTCGGTCGCACCGGCCGCATCACCCGCGGCCTGTACTGGCAGGCAGTCTCCAACCGGTTCGCCCGCTACTTCCGGGCCCAGGCCTCCTGGTGCGAGGACCGGGGAGTCGCCCTCATCACCAACCCGCTCTACGACGAGACGGCGCCCGCGAAACGCATCCCCAGCACCGGCGACCTGCACAAGGTCAACCAGTGGGCGCAGGTGCCCGGCGGCGACATCATCACCGCCGAATACGTGGCGGGAGAGCAGACCATGCTGCCCCGCAACCCGGTCTCGGTCGCTCACCAGATGGGCCGGGAGCGGACCCTGATGGAGATGTTCGGCAACATGGGCTGGCAGGTCACCCCCGGTTTCGTGCACGCGACCGTCGGCGCCCAGGCCGCTCGTGGCGTCAACCTGACCGTGCTGCACGCCCTGTGGACCGACGAGGCCGTGGTCTACTTCCCGCCGCCCTTCGGGCCGCGCGCCCCCTGGTGGTGGTCCATGCGTCCGCTGGCCGAATGGATCGGCCGGGTCATGGAGGCCGTGCGCGGCACCTCCGCCGCGCGCACCGCACTGCTCCAGCCCCAGCGGGCCGCCGAACAGTGGACAGGCACCGACCGGCAGAGCGCACTCGACAGCGCGCTCAGCGACGCCGCCTACGCGTTGGAACGCGCCCAGGTCGACTTCGACCTCCTCCACGAGGGCGCCCTCACCGGCGATCCCGAACTGCTGGCCCACGCCCGGGTGCGCTCCGGACGCCTGGCCGTGGGAGCCGCCCGCTATGACCTGGTCGTCCTGCCCGAGACGCCGACCCTGGACACCGCCACGGTCCGGGCCCTGAACGACTTCGCGCGGGCCGGCGGTACCGTCGTCGCCGTCGGCCCGCTGCCCGCCGACGAGGCCGACGCCCACGACCGTTCCCTCACCCGCGCCCTGAACGACCTGTTCACCGGCACGGCCCCCGGCAGCCGGATCCTCGGCCGGGGACGCGCGGTGCGCGTCGCCGATGTCGGAGGTCTGGGCACCGCCGCCCAGGACGCCGGGGCCGCCGCGGCCGTCCTCGAACCCGCCCGGGAGACGGTCCGCGTCCTTCGCGTCACCCGGGGCGACGACACCGCTTTCCTCTTCAACAACGAGGGCTCGGCAGCGGTGGCGACCACCGCCGTCCTGCCCGCCGAGGGGGTCCCCGAGCTGTGGGACCCGGTGACCGGCTCGGCCGGAACCGCGCCCGTGTACCGGGTGAGCAAGCGCGGCCTGCACGTCCCGCTCGGCTTCGCACCGTACGAGACCCGTGTCGTCGTCGTCCGCGCCCACGGCACAGCGGGCCCGCACCTCACGGACGCCCCGGTCGACGTCCTCGCCGTCAAACGCCACGGTCTCGGCCTGCGGGCCACCATCGAGGTGGCCGAGCCCGGGACCCACACGCTCACCGGCACCGACGCGGGTCGCACCTACCGCGGCACGGTCCACGTCGACGACCCGCTGACCCCGGTCCCCGTCACCGGCGACTGGACGCTCGCCCTGGAACGCGAGAACGACACGCCCGTCACCGGCCCGCTCGGCAGCTGGACCACGTACGCGCCGCTGTTCTCCGGCAGCGGCACCTACACCAAGGAGGTCGACGTGTCCGGCGCGCTCCTCGACGGGCGCAGGGTGCTGCTCGACCTCGGAGACGTACGCGACGTCGCGGGCGTGACCGTCAACGGCACCGCTCTCCCCCCGCTGCTGTGGGCGCCCTTCGTCACCGACGTCACCGCGCTGCTGATGCCCGGCCGCAACCGGATCGCCGTACGGGTCGCCAACACCCTCTCCAACGAACGCAACAAGCCCCTTCCCTCCGGTCTGCTCGGCCCGGTCACCCTGCGCTTCAGGCGCCGGGCCGACGCCGACCTGAACCGTGTGTAACGAGCCGCTCCGTCACGAAGGACCCTGATGCTCAGATCCGGACCACGCCTCGGACGCCGGCGCCTCGCCGCCCTGCTGTCCGCCACGCTGACCGTCCTCGTCACCGTCGTGTCCGCCACCGTCCCGGCCGCCGCCACGACCACCAGCTCACTCACCCCCGTCCATCTGCGCACCCAACACCTCGACGAGGCGCTCGGCATCGACGACACCACCCCCGACCTCAGCTGGCAGACCGACGCCCGCACCGCCGACGTACTCCAGAGCGCCTACCACGTCCAGGCCGCCACCTCGGCGGAGCGGCTGCGCTCCGGCCGACCCGACCTGTGGGACTCGGGGAAGGTCGCCTCCGCGGTACCGGACACCACCTACGCGGGCCGCGCGCTCGGCTCCCGCACCCGTGTGTACTGGCGTGTACGGCTCTGGTCCGACAGCCGCCGGGCCTCTGGCTGGAGCGCGCCGGCCGCCTTCGAGACGGGTCTGACGAAAGCCGGTGACTGGCACGCCCAGTGGATCACCCACCCCGAATGGCGGCTCAGCGACCGGAAGATCGAGCCCGTCGTGGTCCACCTGCCCCGCACGACGGCCCGCTACCTGCGACTCGACGTCACCCGTCTCGGTCTGCCGCTCAAGGAGAGCGTCGACGCCCGCACGTGGCGTCTCCAGCTGGGCGAGATCGACGTACGGGACTCCGGGACCGGGACGGCCGGGCTCGCCGTGGGCGCCGCGGTCACCGCCTCCGAGACCTACACGATCCGCAAGACCTACGAACCCGCCCTCGCCGTCGACGGTTTGACGAACAGCGCCCTGCAGACGGCCGCCGGGTACTCGAGCGGCGCCCACACCTCCGCCGACACCTCGGCCGCTCCCGTCACCCTCACCCTGGACCTGAAGTCGGCCAAGACCTTCGACCAGGTGGCGCTCTACCCGCGCGCCGACGTCCTCACCGCCGACGGCAACGTCCCCGACTTCCCCGTGGACTACGTCCTTTCGGCGTCCGACGCCCCGGCCGGACCCTTCGCCCCGCTCGCCCAAGTGGCGGGCCAACAGCCCCCGAAGCCCTACCTACCGGCCGGACTTCCGCTGCTGGCCGACGACTTCACGCTCCCGCATGGCATCCGCAGCGCGCGGCTCCACATTGCCGGACTCGGCATCTACGACGCCACCGTCAACGGCGAGCCCGTCGGGGACGCGGTGCTGGAGCCCGCCAACACCGACTACCGCGAACGCGTCCAGTACGCCACCTACGACGTCACCGACCGGCTGCGCACCGGCGCCAACACGCTCGGTGTGGCCCTCGGCAACGGCATGTCCAACGTCATCAGTACCGCCGACCGCTACCGCAAGCTGTACGGGAACATCAGCGACCCCAAGGTCATCGCCCAGTTGGAGGTCACCCTCGCCGACGGCACCCGCCGCACCGTGACCAGCGGCGACGACTGGCGCACCACGCTCGGCCCCACCACCTCCAGCAACTGGTACGGCGGCGAGGACTACGACGCCCGCCGGGAGATCCCGCACTGGGACGAGCCGGCGGGCGACCACCGCTCCTGGGAGAACGCCGTGACCGTCGCCGCTCCGGGATCCCCCGGCGCCCCGGCCGCGCTCAGCGCCCGTGAGACCGAACCGATCCGGGTCGTGCAGACCCTCACCGGCGAGGAGGTAGACGGCGCCGCCGGCAGCCGCGTCTTCGACCTCGGCCGCAACATCGCGGGCTGGCCGGAGATCACCGTCAGCGCACCCGCCGGCACCGAGATCCGCGTCTACCCGGCCGAGAGCCTCAAGGACGGCCACGCCTTCCAGTCGATCAGCAACGTCGGCGCGCCCCTGTGGGACAGCTACACCACCCGCGACAGCCGGACCGCCACCTGGCATCCCACGTTCGGCTACCACGGTTTCCGCTACCTGGAGTTGAAGGGCGTGCCCGAGGGCGCGACGGTCTCGGTGCGCGGCAAGGTCCTGCGCACCGACAACGCCTCCGCCGGTGACTTCACCAGCTCCGACCCTCTCATCAACGGCATCCACGGCATCATCCGCCGGGCCGTCGAGGGCAACATGATGAGTGTCCTCACCGACTGCCCGAGCCGGGAGAAGCTCGGCTGGCTGGAGCAGGACCAGTTGGTCTTCCCGGCCCTCGCCGCCAACTTCGACATGGAGGCGTATCTCCGCAAGATCGTCCGTGACATGGCCGACGCGCAGACCACCGAGGGTCTGATCCCGAGCACCGTCCCCGAGTACACGAGCCTGCCCGGCGCCTACCGCAACGACTCCAACTGGGGCGGCGCCTTCGTCCTGGTGCCGTGGCAGCTCTACACGACCTACGGCGACCGGGACACCCTGCGCACCTACTACCCGCGTATGAAGCAGTACGCGGCCTTCCTCAAGACCCAGGTGTCCGACGGCATCCTCGACTACGGTCTGGGCGACTGGTTCACTCCGGACCGCACCTTCCCGCGCGCGGTCGCCGGTACCTACGGCTACTGGCGCGTCGTCGACGCCCTGTCCCGGATCGCCACGGTCCTCGGCGACGACACGGCCGGCGCCGGCTACCGGTCCGAGGCCGACGCATCGGCCCGGGCCCTCACCTCGAAGTACTACGACACGGCCACCGGTACGTTCGGGGGCGGCGGCCAGGGCGCGGAGGCGCTCGCTCTCGACATGGGCGCCTATCCGGCGGGCGAGGAGAACCGGCTGCTGACCCACTTCACCTCGTCCGTCGCCGCCGCCGGTGACCACCTGCTGCTCGGCGAGATCTCCCTGCCCGCCGCGTTCCGTGTGCTGTCCGCCGCGGGACGCGACGACGTCGTGTACCGCATCGCCACCCGGACGACGAGCCCCAGCTACGGCTACCAGGTGCTCGCCGGCAACACCACGCTCGGCGAGTCCTGGGACGGCGGTCCCGGTCAGTCGCAGAACCACTTCATGCTCGGCGCCGTCGACTCCTGGTTCACCGGGCGGGTCGCGGGCATCGAGCAGACGGCCGGCTCCGTGGGCTACCGCGAACTCCTCGTCCGTCCCGCGGCGGTGGGCGGTCTGACCTCCGCGTCGGGCTCCTACCGCACCCCGTACGGACTCGCCCGCACGGACTGGACTCGTACGGCCGAGGCCTTCCGCCTCACGGTGGACGTCCCCGCGGGGAGTACGGCCGAGGTCCACGTCCCGGCCGACGGCGGCCACGCGACCGCCCCCGGCAAGGCGAGGCTGCTGCGTACCACGGCCACCGAAGCCGTGTACGAGATCGGCTCCGGCAGCTGGACGTTCCGGTCGACGCCGCCGTCCGGCGACTCGGCGGCCACGTCCTGACGGGCCGCGGGTGGTGCCGACCCCGTGCAGCGGGATCGGCACCACCCGCACCAGGGACTATCGCGTGTGCTGACCACACAGCTTTGGCGACTTGGGTCACCGCACCCCGACCCGCACGGGGCGGTAATCTCTGCGCTCGACCGGATGTTCCGCCGGGCAGTCGAAGGGTGGGGGCAATGGGGGTTGCGCGGCAGGTCGGGACGGGAGCGAGGTCCGAGTCGGGGTCGGGGCCGGAGAGAGATCCGAGTCCGCTGCCGGCCCTCGGGATGTTCATCGTGCTGGCCGCAGTGCTCGAACGCTGTCTGTCGCTGCTCGGTGGACCGGAGACGTACGTACTCTGCGATGACCTCGGAGAACTGTCCCGACGACTCGACCGGGAAGCGAGCGTGAACCGGTGGCTCCTGCTGGCCGGCCTCGTGCTGTCCGTGGCAGCCCTGGTCATCCCACGCGTACGCCGCGGACGAGTTCTTCCCGTGCTCATGCTGGTTTCGGTTCTGATCTCCGTGGTTCTCGCGGACGGCCATGCGGCGCGCGCGGATGCCGTCGCCCTGCGGATCTCGACCTCCCAGACCTGCGACGAACCCACGAACGTCTATGACACTTCCCGGGGCTGGTTCAACTGGAATCCACTGGGCTGACCCCGCACGAACTCGTCGGGGCTCACAGGGAATCAACATGCTGGAGAACGCTCACACCCCGGGACGACCGTGGCCCGTAGTTCTCTCACCAAGGCGCGCACGACGGCGGACCCGGCCAGTTCGGAGGCGGTGACATCGCCGACCTGGCGTGTCGGGCGTTCGGGGCCGAGATCAGTGATCTCGACCGAGTTCGGTGCTCCGACCAGGGAGAGCGTGGGCATGATCGCCATTCCGTGCCCTCCGCTCACCAAGGAGAGCACCGCTCCGTCGTCCTCGGCCTCGACGGTCGCCTTCGGGATCCAGTCCTGTGCGGCCCACCAACCGCGGGTGTACGAACCACAGTTCTCGGCCCAGTCGACCAGTGGCAGCGAGCGCGGGGCCTCGTGACCCGTCGTGTGCACCAGGGCATACGGCTCTTCGAAGAGTTCGGTCGCGACAAGGCCCGGTGGAAGCGGCAGAGAGCCACCCAGCGTGGCGATGGCCACGTCGGCTTTGCCGTCGGCTACTTCGCCCGCTGTGCCGCGCCCCACCTCGCGTACGATCCGCACCCGCGGCTCGATCCCGGGGTGCCGGGCGCTTAGGCGCCGCAGTACGGGCGGCAGCAGGTGGAGAGCCGCGCTGCGGAAAGCCGCAATCCGCAGCAGCCCCTCCGCGGCATCGGGCCGGGCCGCGGCACGCGCCTCGGCGGTCAGGACGTCCAGCAGGCGCAGGACGCGGCGGGCGTGCGCGACGGCCCTCTCTCCGGCAAGGGTGGGGCGGGCGCCTGTGCGGCCCCGTTCGAAGAGGACGGCACCGACCTTGCGCTCGCTGCCCCGAACCGAGTGGGAGACCGCGGACTGGGTCAGGCCGAGTGTGCCGGCCGCGGTCGAGAAGCCGCCGGTGTCCGCGATCGCCACCAGGACGCGCAGTTCCTGCGGGACGAGATCGGAGTCGGTCGTGCGGGCCATGGGGCGCTCACCTCAACGTATGAGAACTGCTCATGGGACGGTGCGTCGCATGAGCCCAACCGGCTGCCCAGGAGGCGCATTCCCGCTCTACGGTCCCAGGCATGAACGAGACCGCGCTCACCGTGCACCAGACCGCCCGCCCCCACGGATTCCCCACCGTCGAGCACTTCGCCTTCGTCGAGTCGGCTCTTCCCGCCCCCGTCGCCGGCAGCGCGCTCGTGGAGAACCTCTACTGGTCCGTCGACCCCTACCACCGCGAGATGATGGACGACGTGCCCGGCGGCTTCGCGCTCGGCACTCCGCTGGAGGGCCGCACCATCGGGCGGGTGATCGCCTCGCGCACACCTCGGCTCGCCGAGGGCGATGTGGTGATGCACCGGCAGGGCTGGCGCACTCACGCGGTGGTCGGACCCGAGAACGTCCGGCAGCTGCCCCGCTTCGACGGGGTGCCCCTGACCGCTTTCCTGAGCACGCTCGGCGGCACCGGTCTGACCGCCTATGTGGGCCTGACCCGGATCGCCCGACTCCAGGAGGGGGAGGACCTGTTCGTGTCGGCCGCCGCGGGCGGGGTCGGCACAGCGACCGGGCGGTTCGCCAGACTGCTCCAAGCCGGACGGCTCGTGGGCAGCGCGGGTTCGACGGCCAAGGCGGCCCACCTCGTGCGGGAGGTGGGTTATGACGCCGCTTTCGACTACCACGACGGGCCCGTGGCCGACCTGCTCGGCAAGGCCGCACCCGGCGGCATCGACGTGTTCGTCGACAACGTCGGCGGCGAGCAGCTGTCCGCGGCGGTGGGAGCGCTGCGCGAGTTCGGGCGCATCGTCCGGGTCGGCACGATCAGCCAGTACAACACCCCCGACGCGCCGTCGCCCCGCTTCGACTATGCGGACATCGTCGAGAAGAGCATCCGCATGGAGGGCTTCCTGGTCAGCAACTACCGCGACGTGCAGGAGGAGTTGTACGAGTTCGCGGTACCGCGTCTGCAGAGCGGCCGGCTCGCCCTGGACGAGACCCTCGTCGACGGTTTCGAGCACATCGTGGACGCATTCCTGGGAATGCTGCGCGGCGAGAACACCGGCAAGATCATCGTGCGAGACCGCACACAGGTCCCACCGGCGAACTGACACCGCCGGGACCCGCGCGCTCTTCCCGCCCCGTCCAGGCCCCGTCGTCGCCCTGCGATGCTGCACGCCGGCAAGGGCTACGACTACGGGCACAACCGGTCGGTGTGAGGCTCCGACGCTGCCGACCGGGACGCGAAAGGGCATGACCTCCGGCTCGGTCTCGGTCTGCTTCGCGTGGGCCTGGCCGTCGTCCAGGTCCGACCGGGCGATGACGCCCGGCTCGCTGTCGGCGAGTGAATGCGGAAGCAGTCCACTCGAAAGCAGCCACACTTTGAGACGGACAACGACCTCCTGCCCTCGTCCGTCGCACCCAGCGACCAGGACCCTGAGGGAGTTTGCGCAGTGCGCCCTGCCTACGGTCGGGCTACCAGGTGAGCGGGGAGGCACCCAACGGCTCGGCCGAACGCGTCAGGCGGGGGCGCAGTGTCGAGTAGGTGATCCTCGTCGGCAAGTAGGCCACTTCACCGAACGGGCCGTCGACAGTTTCCAGTTCGGCTTGTGCCGCAGTCAGGTCGGGAACCGGTAGGTCCGCCACCAGGTGGCGCGGAAAGAGACCGAGATCCTGAATCCACATGGGGATTCTGGCCAGGTCGACATGAACCCGGTAGCTGCCGCCTTCCCTGGCCCGACGGCGCAGTGCTTCGAGCGTTCCGGCAGCCCCAAGAATGGCCGCTATGTAGTCGTTGAGCAGACCGGTCGGCGGCATGCGAGGTCCGTCGAAGGACCCTTCCTCAGCGGCGAAACCGGTCGCCGCGCAGGCGAGTTGGTCAAAGCCGCCGCGTTGTGACCACGGCCCGGTCGTGCCCCAGCCATGGATCTCGAGCACGACCAGGCCGGGCCGGCGCTCGACCAGCGCGAGCGGACCGAAGCCCTTCTCGTCGAGGCCGATGTAGTTGCTCGCGTACACGTCGGCCTCGGCGAGCACTCGCCAGAACTCTTGCGCTTGCGCGGATTTGGTCAGGTCGCAGAAGGCCGCACGCTTTCCGATCCCGGTCTCGACGATCATGCAGTTCGGGTCGGCATGCGCCGGGTGGGACATATGCAGTACCTCGGCGCCCAGTTCCCCGGTTATCCGGGTCGCCATGGGACCGGAGATGACATGCGTGTTGTCCAGCACACGCAACCCGCTGAGCGGCAATGCGTCGCTGCGCGTCACGTCCAAGGGCGGGAACGGCTCAGGCGCGCCGTCTGCGATCTTCTCGATCCGGATCAACGGACCGTCCGCGAGTTGTCGGCCTTGTGGGTGGGAGCGCCACTCTCCTCGGGTCCGCACTGCGGTCGCGGTGCCACCGCGAGCACAGATCGCCTCTTCGAGATCGAGAGCGTCCCAGCGTGCGATCGCGTCGGCCATTCGCCGGCGATCCGGCGGGCAGTCGAGCACTGCGCAGACGATGTCCCGCAACTGGGGATAGGGCATCATCACATGGATATACCGGCCGTCCCCGGCTCGGTAGAAGTCGCTGTTCCCGAGCAGATTTCGGTCTTCCAGGATCTCGAAAACACCGACACCCCTGGCTCTGGTCAGGTGAATCGCCATGAGCTGATGCAGAGCGGAGTCCACTGACACCGCCACGTCCTGTCCCTGTCCCCCGCGCTCTCGCCACACGACAGCCGCCTCCGTACCGAGCGCCGCGAGGGCGGCCGCGGCCGCGTCACCGATGCGGTGCACCGAAGGAGCCACCGGATCGGCACCTTGGATCGATACTTTGCCGCCCGTGTCGGCCTCATCGATTCCCAGTTCCCGGTACAGACCATCAAGAACATCACTCGGCGCCACAGTCAGCGTTTCACTGACGAAGTCCGTCGCATTCCCACTCTCTGAACGCATCAGCTGAACATCCCTTGCTCTCGTGGACATGTAGATGGATCGACTACTCAAGCGATGAGTAATGGGTGATCAAACGGCGAGCAACTACGCGCACGGAATTCATGGTCCAGCACGTAGAGGAGTGACCGAGCGCTCCGTTGAATGGAGCAAGGCCAGTACCGCTCTTCCGTCCGACCTCCGACTCAGAGAACGGATCGGCCGCCGTCGATCAGGAGAGTCTGGCCTGTGATGTAGGAACCCGCGGGGGAGGCGAAGAGCAGTACGGCGCCCACGACTTCGGCCGGCTCGGCGATGCGGCCCAGCGCTGTCTTGTGGCCGGCGGCTTCTTCGCGAAGGGGGTCGGACCACAGGACCTCGGAGAAGCGGGTTCGCACCGTGGCCGGAGCGATCAGATTCGCTCGCACGCCGCGGTCGCCCCACTCGGCGGCGATGTTTCTGACGAGTGAGTTCAGGGCTGCCTTGGCCGCACCGTAGACGCCCAGAATCGGTGAGGCCCGCACGGAGGCGATACTGGAGGTGACGACGACACTTCCGCCTCCGGCGCCGGCTAGGCGGGGCAGGAAGTTCTGGATGAGTTCCAGATTGTTGAAGACCGTGGTGGAGAAGGCCCGTTCGACGTCCTGTCGGCCGGCTTCCGCAAGCGGGCCGTTCGGGGTGAAGCCGCCCGCATGCACGATCAGACTGTCGATCCTGCCGAACCGCTGAAAGGCACGCTCGGCCAGAGAGCGGGCACTGGCGGCATCGCTGATGTCGCACACGATGCCCCCGACGTCGACGCCCTCCGAACCCAGCCGCGCGCGAGCGGTTTCGAGGTCCGCATCGTCATGGCTGGAGATCACCGTTCGCGCACCCACGTGCGCGAGTCCACGTGCGATCTCCAGCCCCATGCCGGCCGTCGATCCGGTGACCAGCGCGGTCTGCCCCGTCATGCCGAAGGGGCCCTTCACGCCGGCGCTCCCTCATCGGCCCGGTCGAGGAACTCGTTGACACGTGCGGCGAACATCTCCGCGTACTGGAAGAGAAAGCCGTGCCCGGAGTCCGGGTAGACGGCCAGCTCGGCGTTGGGCAGACGCTGCGCCATGATGAACGAGTTGATCGTGGGGACCATCACGTCGTCGTGGCCGTTGGCAACCAGGACAGGGTGGTGCAGCCGACCCAGCTCCGGGTAGGCAGTGTCGCCGCCCGTGGAGAAGTGCTTGATGGCCTCGATCTGCTGCCCGTACGAATCCGGGCCGACTTCCGGCTCCCGGTCCGCGCGGCGGTGCGTCCGCTCCCACAGACCGTCGCCGGCGCGTATCCCCGCGCCGGACTCGGTGAAGAACAGGACGCGCAGCGCCGCCAGATCCATCTGCGGTGCCGATCGCAGCGGGCCCACCTGGGGCTTCGAGGGCAGAACGCCCTCTCCCGCACCCGGCCCCGTTCCCGCGAGAACCACGCGGCGCACCACCTCGGGGAAGCCCAGGGCCAGACGCTGAGCGACATAGCCGCCCAGCGAGAACCCGATCACGTCCACCGGCCCCCGAGCAACGGCCGTGATGAAGGCTGCGGCAGCCTGTGCCATCTCGGTGACGGTGCCCTGAGTCCTGCCACCGGACCGCCCGATGCCCGCGTTGTCGAACAGGATCACCGGCCGCTCTGCGGCGAGGGCATCGACGAGCAGTGGGTCCCAGTCGTCCATCGTGCCGCGGAACCGGTTCAGGAAGACGAGCGGAGTTCCGGTGGCCGCGCCGAAGCCGCGGTAGGCGAAGCGGATGCCGTCCACCTCCACGAACGAGTCCGGGGCGTCGAGGGAGAAAGGTGTCATGGCGGTTTCCTGTCCGAGGAGCTGGTAAGTGGTAGCTGCACTGTCCTGCATGCCCGACCGTGCGAGTCGGCTCCGTTCGACAGTTTTGTATCGCCCATTCAAAAAAGGTGATCGAATTCGGATATTCGGAACCGCTGCCGGTACGTATACGCCGAGTGACTCCGGGTAGCGTCACTTTCGAGGTAAGTTTGGAATTCAAATCCACTGATGTATGATGTGGTTCCGGTAGGGATGTCCGGTTGGTGTGAAGGTCGTCCCTGGCGGGGCACAGCGTCCGACAACGGCGCCAAGCCCTGGGTGATCGCGGTCGCAGTGGTGCGACCGGAGTGCGCTCGCTCCCGTGTCATCTCGGATCGGGCACGCCGACCCAGCAGGGACGCGCAGGTGTGGCGCCTGGAGCCGGAACGCCGGAATGTCAGCTCAAGCGAACCGGGAGCGTGCTGATGTCGACGATCGGGAAAGCAGGTCGGCTTCTGGACCTCTTCACTGCCGCGACGCCGGAGTGGGGAGTCAGCGAGGTCGCCGCTTCACTCGGCATCCCTCGCTCCACTGCACACTTCTTGCTCACCAGCCTCACCGAGACGGGGCTCCTGCAGGTGCGGCGACGAGGCCGCTACGAGCTCGGCTGGCGCGTGTTCGAACTCGGCGAGGTCCAGCGCTCAGCATCGACCCTCGCCCCCGCGGCAAGGCCCGTCATGGAGACCGTCGTCCGGCGGTTCAGCGAGACAGTCTGCCTCGGCGTGTTCCTGCGGGAGTCCGTGCTCTTCATCCACAAGGTGGTCGGGGACACCCCGCTGTCGGTGATGGGACCGCGCGTCGGCGCCCGGAAAGAGGCTCATGGCTTCGCTTCGGGCCGCGCGCTGCTTGCCGCGCTACCTCAGCAGACGGTGGAAGAACAGTTGCGCGGACGCGAACTCCGTACCCCCACCAGCGACTCGCTCGTCGACCCCGACGAACTGCTGCGCGAGCTGGAGACGATCCGTCGCACTGGAGTCGCGTTCGACCACGGCGAGGCTGTGCCGGATGTGGGGTGTGTGGCCACGGGGATCAGAGGACCCCAGGGAGATGTCGTAGCGTCGCTCAGCATCAGTGCGCCCTTGCGCCGCTTCTCCACTCACGAGAGGGAATTCGTCACGGCGGTGCGGGGGGCCGCGGCCAAGGTGTCGGAGCGGTTGCGTTCGCCTGACTGGTCAGCTTGGTAGAGCGCCGCAACACACGCGGCGCGGGCTTCCTGATCCCACTGAGCATGTCGTTCGACCTCCGCTGATCAACTTCTGTCGCGTCCGGGTCCTTGCCAGTGGCTTCGCTGCTGGTCGGTGACCACGGCGAACCATCGCTCTGCCACCGGCCCGTTCGGCACAGCCGCTCTGGCCCGGTCAGCCGGCCGGGTCGGCCAACCGGGCCACAAGCGGTGAAGCCGAAGTCGCCGGCTTCCTTCAGGTAGGCGGCGTTGGCCTGCCGATACAGGCCGACATCGAGTGCGTAGCCGTCACGGTCGCCTGCCCCTTGCTCGGCCGATCGCGCCCTGGAGGAAGGAGTCGGCGGCGACATAGTGCGACCTGATCGACGCCAACGAGCCGATGTCCTTCGTGGCCATGCCGGTAGCAGCGGGGTAGGAGGTCCAGGCGAGGCCCATCTGCTCACGGCTGTTCAGGACGTCCAGGTCATCGGCGACGACCCTGGCGAATCCTGTGCCCGTGTTCTGGTTCGGGACCCGTCTCAGGTACCGCGACCTTCTCGGCGCCGGACTCACGCACGTCGCCAACTCCGTCCACGCCGTCAGAAGTTGTCATGCGTCATGAGTACCGGCTCAGCGACCGTCAGCGAAGTCCGTCGCCTGCGCAGGTTGTCGACGCGTGACTCAGCGTCCTGCCGTCCGCGCGGCAAGCGGCAAGCGGCAAGCGGCACAGCGAGTCTCTGGGCGCGTGTGACGCGTCGTCGGGAAGTTGTACGGGCGGGGCGCGGGACGCGTGGCCGGTCCGGTGGGAGACGACGACGTCGGGGGCGACGGTTTCCGCGTGCCGGATCTTCTGTCCCGGGCGTTGTCAGAGGCATCAGGCACACTGCGCCGTATGACCTTGGTGACCGCGCACGACTACGCCTGGATCCGCACCTCGCCGCTCTTTCGCCCCATGATGGAGAGCGGATACACCCTGACACTGATATCGGGGCGGACCCCGCGCGAGGTGCTGCGCGCGATGGAGCGGCTTCGACGGCGGTCTGGGGATCGCGGCGCCGTGCGCGGAGATGCTGTCGAAGGGCGGCCGGGTCGTGGCGCACTCGACCAACGGCGGCAAGCCCATCCACCTCTTCCACTGGTTCGAGGACGGTGAGCTCCGTACGACGTTCGAGGTCCCCTCGTCGCGCGACGGCAGCACCCCCGATGAATTGGTCCCCCTGCTGCGGGAAGTCCGCCTCCCTCTGACCTCCGAGGGAGAGCACGACGAGAGCGCCCCCGACGTCGACCGGAAGGCGGCGGTCCTCGCTCTGGCCGAGAGACTCACCGGCGTACGCGTCACCGAAGCCCTGCTCCAGGACGCTACGTACGAGCTGGGACTCGTTCCCGAGCAGCCCGCCGAGGAGTGGACGAGCGTGGTCGTCGACATCACCGACGCCCACGGGGAGCGCCTGCACAAGGAGTGGAGCTACGAGGAGATCGTGACGGCGTCGGACCGCGTACGGGCGGGGGCAAACGCGCCGGTGGTGATCACCTACAACGATGCGCCGGCCAGGGGTCGTTCGGAGCACGAGACAGGTGAGTAGCGAGCGAGCACGTAGAGGGTGACCCGGCGTACTTGCCGCCCTCGGCGGGGGGCCCGGAGTGGGGATGCCGCACCCGTCGCGCATCAACTGGTGTTCGCTGCCTGTATTTCGCCGGTCGACCGGCGACGGACTCGGACGCGGTACCGCCTTTTTCGTCAGCTGTGTCGCCGACGTGAGGCGCTGAATGTACCGAGAGTAACGATTACTTGGCCGATCTGACGCTTTTGGCACTGCCGGCATTGAAGCGCGCCTTCTTCTGACGATTCCCGCAGGTGTTCATGTCGCACCATTTGCGGGTGCGGCTCTGACTGGTGTCGAAGAAGGCGGCTCGGCAGGTTGGCGATGCGCACAAGGCCAACTTCCCGTCTCGTTCACCTGCGATGATGCTGATCGCGTCGGCGGCGACAACGCTCAGGGCGTCCTCCACGGAGGAGGTCGAGCCAAGTCGCCACTGCCGATTGCTCTCAGGCGTCAAGACGGCCGCGGCCCGACCCTGAGTGCTGCAGTCATTGATGATCTGGACAGCAGACACAGGAAGAGGGTCTCGGCGCGCGGCCGCTGTCGCAGCGGCGTGAATTGATTCCCTCAGCTCCCAAGCCCGTTCGAGCTGGGTGGTGGTGCAGGACTCCACGGCGAGGCCACTCACCGCCAGCCAGTCGACGAGTCGGTGCGGCGTGGGGATGCGCTCCACAGGGTCGCCATGACGCTCCGACAGGGTCCCCGTGAAGCTGGTCGCCAGCACCTTGCCGAGACGGAAGTCGGGGAACCGAGCACTCATGGAACCACCTTAGCTGGTTGCACGCCGGCATCGAGAGCTGCTAGAACCGGCTTAGCCGGTTCCGATGGGCGCCACCTCGGTTCCCCGATCACCAGGAGGTCTCATGTCCACGCGCTGGTGCGTCACCGACGCTGCGGCCGCCATTGATCGCCGCGTTGTCTCCACGGCGGCTCACCTCGGCGGGGGCATCTCATGAACCGTCAAACGCGCGACGTGCAAGCATTCGAAGCCCACGCGACCGACACCGACCTCGACGACCTGCGCGCGCGACTGGCCGCGGCACGGCTGCCGGAGGCCGAGACGGTGTACCGCGCCGCGCCCGATCCTCACCGATGGGAACAGGGCGTTCCTCTCGCCGACCTCGTGGACGTCGTGAACTACTGGCGCACCGGGTACAACTGGCGGTCGTTCGAAACGCGCCTCAACCAGATCGGCCAGTTCCGTACGACCATTGACGATCTGGGAATCCACTTCCTGCACCGCCGGTCCAGCCGCGCGGACGCCACCCCTCTGATCTTGACACACGGCTGGCCAGGCAGCATTGCCGAGTTCACCCACGTGATAGACGAACTGGCAGATCCGAAAAACGCGGACACGCCGGCGTTCCACGTCGTAGTCCCGTCGCTGCCAGGTTTTGGTTACAGCGACAAGCCGACCACCACCGGGTGGGGAATCGAGAAGATCGCGGCCGCATGGGTGGAACTGATGGCACGGCTCGGCTACGGCAAGTTCGTAGCCCACGGCGGCGACTGGGGAGGTGTGATCACCACGGTCCTCGGCGGCAGGTTCCCCGAGCACGTTCTCGGCATCCACACGACGACCGCGCAGGCACCGCCCGGGTTGACAACGGACGGGCTGACGGCGGCCGAACGCGAATGGACCGAGGAAACCCGCGATTTCTGGCGCCACCGCGCGGCGTACGCGAAGCAGCAGGCGACCCGACCGCAGACCATCGGATACTCGCTCGTCGACTCACCAGTCGGGCTTCTCGCCTGGATCCTCGACAAGTTCGCCGAGTGGACGGATACCGAAGACAGCCCGTTCGAGACGATTTCCAGGGACAGCGTCCTTGACGACATCACCCTGTATTGGCTGACGCGAACCGGCGCGTCGTCGGCCCGCATCTACTACGAAAGCCACAACTCGCTCGACCCCGAACTTCGGGTCGACGTCCCGTCAGCAATCAGTATGTATCCCCGCGACATCGAGAAGTGTCCGCGCGCCTGGGCACAGAAGCGGTTCCGCCAGATCGTCCGATGGAGGTCGGCCGAAACCGGCGGACATTTCCCGTCGTTGGAGGTTCCCGAGTATTTCGTCAGGGACCTGCAAGAGGGCCTCGCGGCAGTGCTGGCCGCTCACTGACATGGGGCATGACGTCGTCGACGACATTGGGCATGACGTCGTCGACGCCGACGTGGAGGCGTGAGGCCGGGGGCTGACTGCGCAGGCCGTGCGACGCCGAGGGCGGTCGGAGGAGGCACGCGTTGCGCGACCGGCCCCTCGACGCCCTGCTGACGGTGCTGCTCGGGTCGACCGTCTGCCTGGTGGACGTGCGGCAGGCGATGACGCCGAGCAGGGGTCGATGGTCGCGCTCGCCTTCGCTGGGGCGGTGACGGGGTGGTGTCACGAACGACAGCACCGACGCCGTCACCTCCCGTATCTAGGGTTCCATGGCGTCCCCGCACTCCGTCGCCGCCTCGGCGAGTGCGCGTACCAGCGGGGTCGCGCGGTCGGTGCGCCAGATCAGGGCCCACCGGACGGGCGGGGCGTCGTGGAGGGGAAGGAAGGCGACGTCCGGCTGCGTGGTGTAGCGACGCCCCTCGTCGGGGACCGTGCATACCACATCACCTGCCGCGACGAAGGCCAGGATCTCGTAGAACGTGGCGACGGCCGGGCCGCGGCGGACAGGGCGTCCGGCCGGTGTGCGGGCCGGCAGGACCGCGCTCTCCCAGTAGGCGGGAGGAGGGCCGTTCAGGCGCGGCACGAGGTGGTCACCGAGCACCTCCAAGCTCACCGACTCCTGCCGGGCGAGCGGGTGGTCGGTGGCCACCATCAGGTGGAGGGGTTCCTCGCGCAGCACCACGCCGACGGTCAGGTCCGGTTCGCGAACGGGCAGCCAGGTGGCCACCGCGTCGACCTCACCGGCCCGCAAGGCTCCGAACGGATCGCTGAAGAACACCTCCCTGAACCGGAGTTCGACGGACGGGTGCTTGGCCCGGAAATGGGTGAGGACCGGGCGCATGTCGTGCATCTGTGCACCCATGCCCCCCAGCGTCAACGTGCCGGACGGATGGCGGGCGATGGTGGTCACCTCGGCCATGGCTTCCTGGATGCCCTCGTATGCCGGCTTCAGCCGCTGGAACAGCACCTCTCCGACGGGGGTCATCCGCACATGGCGACTGGTCCGCTCGAAGAGCTGAGCGCCGATGGCGCGTTCCTGCTTCTTGATCGCCTGACTGACACGGGCCGGGGAGACATGCAGGCGCTCGGCGCTGCGGCCGAAGTGGAGTTCCTCCGCGAGCATCAGGAAGATCTCTATGTCCCGCAGTTCCATTCCGCCCCCGGTTCCCTCATGGCCCCCGAATCCATGAGCTCCGGGTTAACGATCATAACAAGATATGCCGTTGCTCCCAGGCTGCTCGCTCGGCATGCTGGGTGCCGAGCCGGACGGCCGTCCCCGCAGGTGACGGCATGAACCGGCACGAGACACCGGGATCGGCTCGCTCGATCCAGCCGACGGCCCGCAAACCCCGGACCGCGCGGTAGCCGCGTACCTCACCGTCCCCGGGCTTCGCGCCCCGGGCCCCGGCCGCCGCGCACGAACCCCCACGGAGCGATTCCCACGTGCCATTCGACCCGAGCGCTGCCCGGACACCTGACCCGGCCACGCTCCACCCGCTGCCTGCACACGAGCGGGTCGCCTTCCTCAAGCCCCTGGTCGCCGGATCCCACGTCGTGGCAGGTGACTTCACCTACTACGACGACCCCGACGGCGCGACCGACCTCGTGCAGCGCAATGTGCTCTACGCCTACGGTCCGGAACGGCTGGTCATCGGCAAGTACTGCGCGATCGGCACGGGCACTCGATTCCTGATGGCGGGTGCCGAACACCCGTCGATGGGGGTGTCCACCTTCCCCTTCACCATGTTCGGTGGGGAGTGGGCCGAGCAGACCCTCGACATCGTCACCGGCATGCCCAGCCGCGGGGACACGGTGGTCGGCAACGACGTGTGGTTCGGATACGGCGCCACCGTGATGCCGGGGGTACGGATCGGTGACGGTGCCGTGATCGCGGCCGGTGCGATGGTCACCGCCGACGTGCCGCCCTACACCGTCGTGGGCGGGAACCCGGCCAGAACGATCAGACAGCGCTTCGACGACCGCGACGTCGAACGGCTGGTGCGCGCCGCCTGGTGGGACTGGCCCGTCGCGCTGGTGACCACGCACGCGCGCACCATCATGGCCGGTTCCCCACAGGACATCGAGCGCATCGCCGCCGCCGAAGGTCTGGAGCAGCAGTGACGACGCGGACCGTCGAAGAGTACGCGGTGTCCGGTCGCGACAGCGGCCCGTACGCGATCACCACCGGCCCGGACGGCGCGCTGTGGTTCACCATGGTGCACAGCGGCCAGATCGGCCGACTCGTCCCGGGACAGGAGCCGACCAGCCATCAGATCGCCCCGGACAGCGGTCCGACGGTCATCGGTGCCGGGCCGGACGGCGCCCTGTGGTTCACCCAGTACCGGGCGCACCGGATCGGCCGGATCACGACGGCCGGCCACACGACGGAGTTCGCGCTTCCGACCGCGCGGTGCGGTCCCTTCGGTATCGCCGCAGGCCCGGACGGCGCGCTGTGGTTCACCGAAACCGCCACCGACCGCATCGGACGCCTCACCACCGACGGGTCGGTCACGGAGTATCCACTGCCGTGCACCGGCGCGTTCCCCTCCGCGATCGCCGCGGCCGGGGACGCGATGTGGTTCACGATGAACCAGGCCAACGCCATCGGCCGCATCGGCATGGACGGCCGCATCACGATCCACGAGCTGCCCACCGAGGCCGCCGCCCCGGTGGGTATCGCCGCGAGCCATGACGGTGGCGTCTGGTTCACCGAGATCGCCGCCGGTCAGATCGGTCACCGCGCGCCCGACGGCCGGATCACCGAGTATCCGCTGCCCGACCGCTCGGCCCGGCCGCACGCCGTCACCACCGACACCGACGGCACCGCGTGGTTCACCGAATGGGCCGGCAACCGCGTCGGCTCGATCACCGCCGACGGCACGGTCACCGGCCACGATCTGCCCACCCCGGCCTCCGAACCGCACGGGATCACGGTGGGCCCGGACGGCGCCCTGTGGACGGCCCTGGAGACAGGCGCCCTGGCCCGTATCTCCCCCACCGCCACAACCGACTTCACCACCGGAACCGACATCACCACCGGAACCGACATCACCAGCAGGAACACCGAACAGAGGAACACCCCATGAAATACGCACTCGTGATCTTCGAGACGCACGCGTCACGCGCCCGGATCCAGGCCGACCGCGACGCCCACCGCAAGGCGTACGAGACGTGGATCGGCGAGCTCGCGGCGGCGGGAAAGCTGGCGGGCGGCGACGCCCTCGACACCGAGCACCAGGGCCCCGTCACCGTGCGCAAGACGACGGACGGGTCCGTGGCCGTGACCGAGGGACCCGTACACAGCGGCGAGGAGACCCTCGGCGGCTGGTTCATCCTGGACGTGGCCGACCACGCCGAGGCCATCGAGCTGGCCCGCGGCTTCCCCACCCCGGAGGCGCTCGAAATCCGCCCCGTCCTCGAATCGGCCTGAGGGGCAGGTGGCCCTCGCCGCCCTCAGCCCGGACGTCCGGCATGCCTGACCGGCACGCCGGACGGGTCCCAAGCGCCCCACCCTTCACAGGAGTTGACTTGATACCGCCATCGGTGAGCTACCGACCCCTGGCCGGCCCCGAGGAGATCGAACTCTTCTGCCGGCTCCGCTACGTCCTGGACCACGAGCTGACCGACGACTTCGCCAACGGATTCCGCCGCCCTGAGTGGACCTGGGTGGCCCTGGACGGCGACCGCCTCCTCGCCCGGCTCGCCTGGTGGGCGACCCCGGGCAGTGACATCCCACTGCAGTTCGACTTCTTCGACATCGACGACACGCTGCCCAAGGCCGACCGCGACGAGATCGGCTCGCGACTGTTCACGACAGCGACGGCGACCGTCTTCCCGTCGGGTGCCCGGTTGCCGGAGTACGGCCGCTTCGTCCCGCCCGACTGGCATGAGGACCCCGCCGCCCGCGAGGTGGTCGAATCCCGGACGCGCGTGCTGGAGGGCACCGGCGCACGGCTCCTGGTCGAGCGGCTGCGGCTGCAGTGGACCCCCTCGTCCCCACTCCCGGAAGCCAAGGAGCGTCTCGTCTTCCGCCCGGTGGTCGGCCGCGAGGACCTCCTCGCCCTGATGACCCCGGTCATGGATGGCACCCTGGACGCCCACGGCCAGGCGGACCTGACATCCGGACTGAGCCCCCGCGAGGCCGCAGAGCGGCACTACGACGGAGAGTTCGCCGGATTCACGAGCCCGCACGAATGGTGGCGCATCGCCGAACTGCCCGACGGCGGCGGCCCGGTGGGCTTCGTGATCCCGGCCCGCAACAGCTACCACCCGATCATCGCGTACATCGGTGTGCTGCCCGCACACCGCGGCAACGGCTACATCGACGACATCCTCGCCGAGGGCACACGCATCCTGGCTGCCGAGGGCGTCGACCGGATCAGGGCATCGACGGACCTCGGCAACATCCCCATGGCGAAAGCCTTCGCCCGCGCCGGATACGCCAACTTCGAACGCTCCCTCAACCTGGTCTGGGACTGACCCCACCTGCCGCTCGGGTCCTGGGTCGCTGCGGCCGCCGCGCGCACCGTGGGCTCGGCGCCTCAGCTCGGCGTGCGCGCGGTGCCGACGAACGCTCCGCTTCGCCGACCCCGCTCGGCACCCGCCGGCGGGCGTCCTCGGCGCGGGGCGGCTGCCGCGGCCCGTCGACCGCCGGCACCTGGACAGCGGCGAGCGGTGGCCACGTCGGCGTCGACGCCGCCGGCCGATGGCGCCACCATGCACGCCGGCGCCGCCCCCACCGCCCCCGCCGACATCCCCCACACCACGCCATCCGCGTGATCGACGCAAGCGGCCCCGGTCGGGGTGCCATGACCAGGAGGGCACTCGTCGGGAGCGGCAGCAGGGCCCCGACGTCGCCGTGCCGGCACATGGAGTCCCACGGCCGCCGGACTGCTCCGTACGCCTAGGTCCTTGCCTCCCGGACCGCAGCAGTCCTCAGCCTTGGTGGCCCCGGCACTGCCTCGTGCCGCCGGGAGCCGCCGCCCTGGTCGCGCCGGGCCACCTCCTCACCCGGACAGGGGACTTCCGGTCCTGGTCGCACCCTGGGTCGTGCTGCGGTGGCTACGGTATGGCTCATGTCACCAGAGATGACTGCAGATCAGGTCATGCGCGCCGTCGCCGCGCTGGAAGCGGCGTGGGCCCGCGACGACGACGCACTGGCCGTTCTGGTGCAGAGCGGGCATGGCGAGCGACCGCTCGCGGAGCTGGTCGCCCAGTACGGCGCCAGCCGACTGCACTGCATGGTGCTCATCGTCACCGGCATCGCCAACCTGGACGGAGCCGACCAGCAGGAGGCACTGGCGGAGCTGCAGAAGGGCCTCGTCCCGCACATGACCTCGGTGGCGATGACCATGATGTCCGGCTGGGCTCTCGCCGCGGGTGCGGACGTCCAGGCGACCGGCAACCTCGCCCGCCGCATCCTGCAGGCGATCCTCTCCTTCACCACGGTCGGGGACGACCCACAGGAAGTGCGGGCCTTGTTCGCCTACCTGCGGGAAGACGCCGTGGCTCATCTGTGACCACCCACACGCGGCACACCGGTCCGAGCACCCCGGAGAGCCCCCGAGGCGGCGCAGGAATCCCGCCGCCTCCGGCGACGGCCCGGTGCCTTGTGTGCGATGCCCACGACCACGGTGACGCCTGGTCGCCACCGATCATGCGAGGCCGCACGCCACTCTCCGTCAGCTGCAGGCCGGGCTGCCCTTGTGCCGCTCCCAGAGCAGTTTCACGTGTTCCGTGGCAGTGGTGTGAGCGCGGATGACGGTCACGGTGACGGACCCGCCGGTCTGGCCGGGGAGGTCGAAGGCGTAGAGCGCGCGCCTGCTGTCCAGCACGCCGGCGAGCCGTCGGAATGTCAGGGGTCTGCCGTTGCACGTCACCGACCGGACGGTTTCCCGGTCCGCGCCGATCACGAGGTTCTGGCTCGTGCCGATCGCTCCCATCGTGACGAGGGGGAGGAGCTTGGGGCGGGAGGAGAAGGCGGTGTCGCCGGGGGACGCGGTGCAGGTCGACACGGTGGACCCGCCGTTCGCCGCACCTGTCCCCGAGCAGAAACGGCCGTCGGTGGTCGCCCAGACGAACAACGCAGCGCCCTGGCCGACGCTGGCGGTGGCCATCCCCGCGTAGCCGGGAAGGTCTTTGGTGGACACCTCTGCCAGCAGGGTGGACTTCGCGGCCTCAATCACCGCGTTCCGGGCCGCGGTTGTGGCCTGCGGTGAAGCCGTGCGGGCCGCAGCGATCGACGCGGTCGGGCTGTGTGTCCCGGCCTGCGACGCCTGGCCGTCACCGGTACAAGCTGCCGCCGAGAGCAGCGCAACGCCCGTCAGCGTGTACGCCGGAAGCCTGTTCATGATCCCCCCGATATCCCAGGCAATGCCCTCAGCGTATCGCCGTCGCCGGTGGCGCGGCCGCTGTGCGCAACTTTCGGCAGGACCGAGAAGGCGGGCGACATGCTCGGCATGCTCGGCGTGCTCGGCGGCCCGCGCTCGCCGAACATCTCACCGCCTGCCCTGACGGCCCCGTCGCCGTACCCCTCCCCCGCGGACCGGGCACACACCTGGCCCGTCGCTGGGGGGGAGCGCGACGGGCCAGATATATCTACGTTCCCACAGTGCCGCCGCACGCGCATCAGCTTCGTACCGGGCCGTCAGCCCATCCGTCGCCGCACACCCTCTTCCTGGCACGGTGACACGAGTGGGAACCTTGATCGATCTGTGCGAGGCCCCGTCCGACATCGACCGGTGCTGTGGTGCACTCTGCCTCTTCCAGGTCTCTTCCAGGTCCCCCAGCCTTCTCCGAGCGGCGCCTCTCGCCCACCCCGGCTTCGGCGCCTGGCCGGCGATATATAGTTGCGCGACACATGCAACTGCTTGGTGAAAATCACGGAAGGCGTGGGCATGGGCAATCTGCCCCCGGAGGGGGATCACAGCACGTCACCCGGGGAGTCCGAGGGCCTTGAGCCCATCCGGCAACTCTCCGAGGGCGTCGACCGCCTCATGCGGATGTTCATCCGCACGCGCGCACAGTTGCTGGACCGCGCTCGCGACGACATCGACTGGTCGGTCCAGATCCTGATGGGCGTGCTGGTGAAACACGGGCCCATGCGCGTCAAGACGCTGGCGGAGTTGGTCGAGTCCGATCCCTCGACCGTCAGCCGTCATGTGGCACAACTCGTACGCGACGGCTTCCTCGAAAGACGCTCCGACCCGGCTGACGGCCGCGCCTGCCAGCTGGTGGCCACCGACAAGGCCCGGCGCTCCGTCGCCGACCGGACACGGTCACGCGACGCGCACTTCGAGGAAATGCTCCACGGATGGGACCACCACGATCGCGAGAGGTTGGCCGCACTGCTGGTGCGCTTTATCGACGACTTCGAAACGTACAAAACCGCGCTCGCAGCCAAGGACTGGAAGGACTTCCGTCCCCCGGCGAGCCAGAAGGAGACCACCGCATGAGTTCCACCAGCGCCGCGTCCGCCGATATCGGCTCGGCCGGTACAGGGGAGACCGGCTACACCCACCGGCAGATCATGGTGATCCTGTCCGGCCTGCTGCTCGGGATGTTCCTGGCAGCCCTGGACCAGACTGTCGTCTCGACCGCGATCTACCGAATCGGTGAAAGCCTCAACGGGCTGACCGCACAAGCCTGGGTGACCACCGCGTTCCTCATCACCTCGACGATCGCCACCCCGATGTACGGCAAGCTGTCCGACCAGTACGGGCGCAAGCCCTTCTTCCTCTTCGCCATCGCGGTGTTCATCACCGGCTCGGCACTCTGCACGCTCTCCACCTCGATGTACATGCTGGCCGGGTTCCGCGCCTTCCAGGGCATAGGCGCCGGCGGTTTGTTCTCCCTCGCCTTCGCGATCATCGGCGACATCATCGCGCCACGTGAACGGGCGAAGTACCAGGGTTACTTCATGGCCGTCTTCGGTACGTCCAGCGTGCTCGGCCCGGTTGTCGGTGGCGCGCTGGCCGGCCAGAACACCCTGCTCGGCATCGACGGCTGGCGCTGGATCTTCCTCATCAACGTCCCGATCGGCATCGTGGCGCTGATCGTGGTGGCCAAGGTCCTCCACCTGGAGCACAACCGGCGCGAGCACCGCATCGACTTCGCGGGCGCCATCACGCTCATGGTCGCACTGGTGCCCCTGCTGATCGTCGCGGAACAGGGCAGGACGTGGGGCTGGGGTTCCACCTCCTCGCTCGTCTGCTACGTCATCGGCGCCCTCGGCATCGTCGGCTTCCTGTTCGCCGAGCGCCGGGCCGGAGAGGACGCGCTGCTGCCGATGCGGCTCTTCCGTAACGGCGTGTTCGCCGTCGGGGCCGCCCAGTCGACGATCATCGGTATCGGCATGTTCGGCGGAATCACCCTGCTGCCGCTCTACCTCCAGCTCGTCAAGGGCAACTCCCCGACCAAGGCGGGTCTGCTGACCCTCCCGCTGGTGCTGGGCATCATGGCGCTCTCGGTCGTCGCGGGCCAGATCACCTCGCGCACCGGGCGGTACAAGATCTTTCCGATCATCGGTGGCGGACTGCTCGTCATCGGCATGCTCATGCTGTGGCGGCTGACGGCCGACAGCGGCCTCTTCTACACCGACCTCTCGATGTTCGTGGTCGGCGCCGGTCTGGGTCTGAACATGCAGACCATCGTGCTGGCCATGCAGAACGCCGTACCGCCGCGCGACATCGGCGTCGCCACCTCGTCCACCACCTTCTTCCGGCAGATGGGCGGTACGGCGGGTGTCGCCGTGTTCCTGTCGATCGTCTACTCCGTGGTGGGCGGCAAGATCAGCGACGCCTTCGCCGACGCACGCGGCACAGCCGCCTTCCAGGCCGCGGCCCAGGCCCACCCCGACCAGGTCAAGACGCTGACATCCGCGTCCTCCGGTTCGGTGGGCACCCTCAACGACACGTCGTTCCTGAGCCACCTCGACCCGGTGCTCGCCCACCCCTTCAAGGTCGGCTTCACGAACGCGGTCACGGTGGCGTTCCTGGTCGGCGCCGTGGTGCTGGTGGGCGCCTTCATACTGGCCTTCTTCATCAAGGAGGTGCCGCTGCGCACCACGGCCGCGGCCTTCACCAAGGACCCGGCCGAGTCCGAGGCGAAGTAGGCAGACCGCACGGAGCTGAGCGCCGCGGGAGGACGTCCCTGTCTTCCCGCGGCGCTCCGCTCTGCCCGCGACCCTCGCCGACGTCGCCCGCGATACCGCCGGCCGTGTCGCCCGCGACACCGCCGGCCGATGGCGACGTCCCGCGCGCCGGCGCCGCGCCCGCACCAGCCCCTCCCCCACCGGCGTCCCGTACGCCGCGAGGCCCGCGCGACCGGCACGCAGACAGCCCCGACCAGGTGCGGATCCTGACCGGGGCCGTCGACGTGCAGGGTCGTACGGTCGTGTCGTGAAGGGCCGTCGCCTGCGCGGCGAAAGGCTCCACGCGGCTACAGCCGAACGATCGTCCTCATGGGCCATGGGTTCGGCCCGGGGACACCGTCCCCTTCACCACCACACCTGGTTCAACCGGTGTACCGCGGACACCGCCTCACGCCGAACCCCCTGCGGCCGGCGCCGTGGCGTCGGCGACGATCGCCTGCAGGGCCGCGATGTGGCCGTTGAAGGCTTCCCGGCCGGCCTCGGTGAGCCGGGCGCGCACCTTGCGGCGGCTGCCGCTGAGGCGGCGTTCCGTGGCGACGTACCCGGCCTCTTCGAGTGTCGTCAGCTGTTTGGACAGGGCCGAGTCGGACAGGGCCAGGCGGTCCTTGAGGAAGGCGAACTCAGCCCAGTCGGCGGCTGCCAGGGTCGCCACCAGCGAAAGGCGGGTGCTGGGATGGATCAGCTCGTCGAACCGCGCCTTCGTCATGCCCGCACCCAACGACGCAGCACCCGCAGGATCTCCGGACCACCGAACCCGACGACGGCCGCGACCGGCACCGCCGCCCAGATGCCGGCATGCCCGGCACCGTCGGCGTCCAGCGCGAGCGCCGCAAGGACGGTGAGGACGACGAGCGCGAGCAGCATGCCGACCACCACCAGCGGGATGCGGTGGCCGGCGACGGCCGCACTCACCTGCAGTCCGCCGGTGCGTCGCCGCCCGTCAAGCAGCCGCGAGGCGAGCACCGTATGACCCACGCTGAAGATTACGGTCGCGATCCCGGCCTGCCAGGACGGCAGCAGGTCGTTCAGCACACCCAGCACGACCCAGCCCGCCGCCATGGCCCACCAGTAACCGCGGGGCAAGCCGACTTCCTCAGCCACTCGGCGCTGAGCGCGGTCGGCCGCGTCAAGGGCGGTACGCGCCTGCTCCGGAGCGATCTTGTCCACCACAACCCCCTCACTTTCCTGTCAGGAAAGAAAGGATCCCCCTTTCCCGTCAGGAAAGTCAAGGGCCGGATGCGGGATCCGCGGTATCGAGCCTGTGGGCTGGGCGGCGAGCCGGTGGTTGGACACGAGGCCCCCGCTACGCCGCCCCCAGTCGAGGTGAGCGACAGCCCGGCACCCCGTACAGGACCCGACCAAGGTCGTACGCGGCGCGGCGCCCCACCGCGGCGGCCGACCGATGGCCAAACAGACCCCTTACTCCAGCGCGAACGACGCTCACTGCTGCCACCTTGTTCCGTCGTGGCCCATCAGATCGACCGACGACACGCGGGCGGTGACGGGAAGCCGACCGCGAAGGCCGGCCTCGACCTCCTCCAGCACGGCGTCGTCCTGTCCCTGGGCGATGGTCAGATGCGGGACGAGAAAGCGCCGCGATGGGGAGGAGTGAAACGCAACGCGCCTTGGGGGCAGCGGGTCGAGTCCCGTGCCGCGAGGACCCGTTCAAGACCTTCACACCTTCGTAGCCTGACCGCTACGCGTTCAGGTGCATCGACCACGTAAGATCATTGAGTCGTCAAGCAAATAACCCGTGACGTCCGTCGTCACGGGGTGCCTTCGCCATGGGCCGGGGCCCGCACGGCAACGTGGCCGATGCGGGCGGCCAACACCCTTGCGACGACGGCCCTCCGGAGGCAGCGACGCCGGTCGGGGCGCACGCATGCGAACAGGTTGAGGTGTAGATGACCGGTCGAGTATCCGGTGGTCGGGGCCTCCGACGTGCGTGCTCCCTGGCCGCGATGTGGTCAGCGGAGTGCTCGACGACCCTCCACTTCTGAGCTCCCGTAAGGATCAGCACCTTGCACAAGAGGAAGACGCGGCGTCGGCGTGTGACGCTCGCGATCGCGATGGGCGCGGTGGCCGCAGGCGGCCTCGCCGTCCTGCCGATCACAGCGCTGGCCGACACGACGAGCGGCACCGCAGGCGCCGCGAGCAGCGCCCGGCAGCAGGACTTCGCCTCGGCCGCGGCGGAGTACCACGTCCCGTCGAGCGTCCTGCTCGGCCTGGCGTACCAGGAGTCGGCCTGGGAGTCGCACGGCGCGCAGGCCAGCGCCGACGGCGGCTACGGGCCCATGCACCTCACCGACGTGACCCCGGCCATGATGGCCTCCGGCGGCGCGGGCGCCGTCGGGCGCAGCGACCTGAAGTCGATGGCCGCGAACCCGGCGCTGCACACCCTGCAGGCCGCCGCGAAGCTCACCGGCCTGTCCGAGGACGCGCTGCGCAAGGACCCCGAGGCGAACATCCGCGGTGGCGCGGCCCTGCTGGCCTCGTACGAGAAGCAGGTGGCCGGCGGCGTCCCGTCGGACACCGCCCAGTGGTACGGCGCGGTCGCCCGCTACAGCCAGTCGACGCGGAAGCAGGACGCGGCGGCCTTCGCCGACCGCGTCTTCGCCACCCTTCGCGGCGGCGTCGGCGTCACCACCAAGGACGGCCAGCGGGTCCGGCTCCACGCCACCCCCTCGGTGAGCCCCGCCACCGCCCAGGTGGACCGGCTGCACCTGAAGGCCGCTGCCACCACCGACACCGAGTGCCCGCCGGCCGTGCCGTGCACCTTCGTGCCCGGCTCCCAGGCCGGCCTACAGGTGTCGAACCGCCCCGCCAACGGCATCAAGATCGACACCATCGTCATCCACGACCTGGAGGGCACGTACGACTCCGGCGTGGCCGCTCTCGCCAACCCGTCGAACGCCGTGTCGACCAATTACGTCATGCGGTCCTCGGACGGCGCGGTGACGCAGATGGTGCCCACGAAGGACATCGCGTTCCACGCGGGCAACTACTCCTCGAACCTCCACTCGATCGGCATCGAGCACGAGGGCTACGCCGCGCAGGGCGCCACCTGGTACACCGAGGCGCAGTACGAGTCCACGGCCTACCTCGTGCAGTACCTGGCCCACCGGTTCGACATACCACTGGACCGCCAGCACATCCTGGGTCACGACGACGTCGCCGGGCCGAGCCTGACCGGTGTTCAGGCGCAGCACTGGGACCCGGGACCGAGCTGGGACTGGGACCACTTCATGCGCCTGCTCGGCGCGCCGCTCAGCGGCCTGCGGAGCGAGGCACCCGTGGGCTCGGTCGTGACCATCGACCCCGCCTTCGACACCAACCTGCAGACCGTCCAGGTGTGCCCGATCGACGACCCGACCGGTGCGACGACCGCGTGCACGGACCGGCAGCAGGCATCGAACTTCGTCTTCCTGCGCACCGCGCCTGACGCGTCCGCCCCGCTCTTCGGCGACCAGGCGATCCACGGCACGGCCGCGGGCACGGACAAGATCAGCGACTGGGGCAGCACCGCGCAGACCGGCCAGCAGTTCGTCGTCGCCGACCAGCAGGGCGACTGGACGGCGATCTGGTTCAGCGGTGCGAAGGTGTGGTTCTACAACCCGGGCGGCCAGAACACCAAGCAGGCCTACGGCGTGAAGACCATCTCCGCCGCGGGCAGCACCCCGGTGGCCGTCTACGGCTCGAGCTACCCGGACGCGTCGGAGTACCCGGCCGGCCTGGGCGCCTCGACGCAGGCCCCGATCAGCGGGTACAGCCTTCCCGCGGGCCAGGCGTACGTCGCCACCCAGCCGCCGAACGCGACGGTGGACTACTTCAAGTCCAGCGGGACGGTCGTCACCGGCGCGAAGACGCAGTACACGATCCAGTACAACCACCGCGTGGCGCTGGTGTACTCGGGCGACGTGACCGCGACTCCCGTGACCAAGCACTGGGAGGACAGCGGCGCGAAGCGCTGACGCACAGTCACACAGACGACTGCATGCGCGAGTTGTCGCGAGGTGGCCCGGCCGGGGCGGTGAGCCCCGGCCGGGCCACCGGCATGTAGGGGGCGAGGCGGTCCGGATGCGGTTGGACGCTGCAGCCCATACCTCCTTGGCACCGCAACCGCCGCGGCCCTCACCATCCGGCTCCGTACGTGATCGACCGGACAGGTCCTAGTAGTGCTTCGTTAGGTCTTTCCGTTTGTGCTGATCAAGATGGGGTGTGTGGATGCGTATGAACTGAACTGATTACGGGCGGCGTTGGCGATGTTTGTGGCGGATGTCTTCGCCTCGGTGCCGCGTAGGGATCAGCGGGCCAGGGGTGAGTGCTATCTGCGGGGGCTGATGTTGGATGGACGGCGGAAGTCCATCCAGCCGATGGCCGAACTGGCTGCCGGACGGGCAGGCCCTGCAGCAGTTCGTGAATCAGTCGCCGTGGGATCCGCTGCCGGTCAGGCAGCGGATCGCCGAGCGCCTGACCACAGTTGTCAGTCCCGAGGTGTGGGTGATCGACGACGTGTCGTTCCCCAAGTGCGGCAAGGCGTCGGTCGGTGTGGCCCGCCAGTACTGCGGAGCACTCGGGAAACGGGCGAACTGCCAGGTCGCGGTCAGTGTCCATGCCGCCGGCGACACCGCATCGTGCCCGCTTGAGTGGCAGTTGTATCTGCCGCGGGAATGGACGGACGAGCCGGACCGCTGCCGCCGGGCAGGAGTCCCCGACAACGTGGTGCACCAGGAGAAATGGCGTCTCGCACTCGATCTCCTGGACACACTCGCAACGTGGCAGCTGACAGCGCCGGTCGTGGTCGCCGACGCCGGCTACGGCGTCAGCACCCCCTTCCGGCTCGGTCTCGAGGAACGGGGCCTGTCCTATGTGCTGGCTCTGAACGGGAAGGAAGTCGCCCACTCCGCGGATGCCGAGCCGCACCGGCCCGCTTATGGCGGGCTCGGGCCGCCCACCCTTCCCCGCTACCGCACCCCGCCGCGAGCGATCTCCACCCTCGTGGCGCAGGCGGGTGCGCAGCGGTTCACCGAGGTGACCTGGCGGCAGGGCAGTAAAGGCGCGATGACCTCACGGTTCATGGTGCTGAGCGTGCGGCCCGCGGGCACGCAGTCCCTGGCCGCCGCCCAGGAAGCCGGCGGCGGCCGCAACCGGTGGGACGGCGTTCTGCCCGCCCAGACCCTCCTGGTCGAATGGCCGGACGGCCAGGACGCCCCGACGAACTACTGGATATCGAACCTGGCCGCCACCTCACCAACCGCCGACCTGGTGCGGTGGGCAAAGATGCGCTGGCGGATCGAACACGACTACCGCGAACTCAAACACGGCCTGGGCCTGGACCACTTCGAGGGCCGCACCTGGCGCGGCTGGCACCACCACGTCACCCTCGTCACCGCCGCGCAAGCCTTCCTCACCCTGCGCAGGCTCGACCCAAAAGTCCCGGCACCAGCCCGAGTCTGTACCAGACGCTCGACGCACTCCAGGACCTGCTGAGGTGCTGGACCGGCACCTGCACCACCTGCGGCCACCCCCTCAAAACCAGCAGAACCAGACCAAGAACCTAACGAAGCACTACTAGAGGTCGGTGCGTCCACCGAAGTGCCCGGGCACCTGGTCGCGCAGTATCCGCTCCACCTCGTGGAACTCGTCCTTCTGGCCGAGCCGCGAGCGATGGAGGGCGAGGCGCAAGCCCTTGATCAGCTCTTCCAGTCGGACCTCGTCACCCTCGTCGCTCTGCTTCCGTGCTTCCGCCAGGAGGCCCGCGAACGCAGTTACGGCCGAGTCCTTCTCTCGCTCCCACAGCCAGGCGAATACGTTCCCGAACGCGTCGCCCGGGTTCGCGCTCTCCCCTTCGACGCGGTAGATGGCGACGTCGGCGGCCTCGTTACGGATGAAGCCTGTGAGCAGGTGGTCGAACGTCCTCCAGGGCACTTCCACGCCGTCCATGTACGCCCCTCTCGTCAACAGGTGTCGGGGTCATCCTGGCGGCAGTTGAGCAGCCGGGACAGTGTGCCCGGCGGACGCACACCGGTCGACGGAGCATCACCAGGCGCGCGGCCCGGTCCCTCCCGGTCGTACGGGACCCTGAGACAGGGACAGACCACCGGTCACCACGGCGGCCACCATCAGCAGAAGCGGCGGCGCGGCGGCGCGACGGCTGCGATCCGCACCGTGTGCGGATCAGCGGGCGATCGAGATCGCGAAGGGCGCGAATCCACCTGACCGAATCACGTGCGGTACGAACAGGATTGCGGCTTCCGTGGCGCGGGCGGTGCGGATCCCGCCGAGATCAGTGATCCAGTCCTTGCGCCACCCGAGGTCGGTGAGCAGTTCACGGACGGTCTCCTTGGCCTGCGGGTCGTCACCGGAGAGGAAGGCCTCGGGTGCCTGGGTGAGCATGGCCGGCGCGGTCATCACCGGGAAGAGCATGGTGTTGAGGGTCTTGACGACGCGCGTTTCGGGGAGTGCTTCCTGAAGTTGCTCGGCCAGGCTCGAACCGGGGTAGATCAGGTCGGCGGGCAGGCCGTCCGGTCCGTCGATGGTGGCGTTGGAGACGTCGACGAGGATCTTGTCGCGCAGTTCCTCGCGCAGGGCGACGAGCCGGCCCAGTGAGCCGGCGCCCGGGGTGGCGTTGATGACGATCCGGGCTGTCCGGGCAGCGTCGGAGGCGGCGCCCGGCGCGCGGTCCGCCACGGTCACCTCATGCCCTGCCCGGGTGAGGGCTGTGGCCAGGTTGCCGCCGACGCGGCCGTTTCCGAGAACTGCGATCGTGGTCATGATGATCCGGTCCTTCCGTGCGTGCGGGTTGTGGTGCGCGGTCAGCGTGAGAGCGTGGCGACGGCCTCGGCGTGGACGCCGGGCGCGGCGGCCAGGAAGCTCTCGCTCCGCGGGGTCCACGGGCGGCCCTCGGCGTCGGAGATCTGTCCGCCGGCCTCGGTGACGAGCAACGCCCCGGGCAGCAGGTCCGCGCGGGCGCCGGCGAACTGCCAGAAGGCGTCGATCCTGCCGGCGGCGACGTTCACCAGGTGCAGGGTCGCGGGCACGGCGGTGCGGACGACGAGGGCGTCGAAGAGCATCGCGGTGATCGAGGAGCCGACGCGCCGCACGACCTTCTCGTCCTCGTCCGGCCGGGCCTGGCTGGTGGCCACGATGCTCAGGCCGAGGTCCGCGGTCTGGGAGACGTGCAGCGGCCGGCCGTCGAGGTGGGCGCCCGCGCCGGTGAGCGCGGTGTAGGTCTCGCCGGTCAACGGCAGGTGGACCACGGTGAGCACCGGCTGGTTCTCGCGCACGAGGGTGGCGGTCACCGCCCACTCCGGCAGGGCGTGCAGGTGGTTGACATTGCCCTCGGCCGGATCCACGACCCACCATTCGCCGGGCGGCAGCGCCCCGCCGTCCAGTTCGTCCTCCACCCAGCCGGCGTCCGGGCGCAGGCTCGTGAGGCGGGGGCGCAGGATGTCGAGAGCCGTGTCGTCGTTGGCGGCGAGCGCGCGCATCAGCTCTTCGCGGGTCCGGTAGCGGACCACGTCGCCGAACCGCTCGCGCAGCGCCGAACCGGCCGCGCGCACGGCGATCGCGGTCTGGTCGAGCAGGTCGGCGTCGGAGGCGGCGACGTCAGTGGTCCTAAGCGTTTCAGGCATGGTGGTGCTCCCGTGCGATGAGGGGGATGAGGCCGGTCGGGCCGCGCTGTGCTTTCCGTCCTGCGACCTGGTCTCGACGGTATCCAGCCCCTCAATTAACTTCAAATGCATGTCAGGCACGCATAGGATTACTCACATGCAATTGGATTTGAACCTGCTCGCCGCGCTCGACGCGCTGCTGGAGGAGGGGAGTGTGAACGGGGCGGCCGCGCGCCTGCACGTCACCGCCCCCGCGATGAGCCGGAGTCTGGGCCGGATCCGGCGCACGACCGGGGATCAGATCCTGGTGCGCACCGGCCGCACCATGACCCCGACGCCGTATGCGATCGCCGTCCGGGAGCAGGTGCACGAGCTGCTGCATCAGGTCCAAGGCGTGCTGGCACCGAGCCGTGACCTCGATCTGACAACGCTGGAGCGCACTTTCACTCTCCGCTGGCACGATTCCCTGGTCGCCTTGAGCGGCCCCGCACTGCTCGCGGCCGTGCAAGGACAGGCGCCGGGCGTCCGATTGCGCTTCGTCGCGGAATCGAGCGTCGACACCCCCGGGCTGCGGCGCGGCGAGGTCGACCTGGAGGCGAACGCCAACCGCCCGAGTGCACCGGACATCCGTGCCGAGCACGTGGGCGAGACCCGAATCGTCATCGTCGTGAGGCAGGGGCACCCGCTCGCCCGCGTCGGGACCGTCACCGCGCAGCGGTACGCCGACGCTGAGCACGTCACCGTCTCGCGACGTGGAAACCTCGGCAATGCCGTCGACGAGGCCCTCGTGCGGCTCGGCCTCACCCGCCGCGTGGTGGCGACCGTGCCCACGGAGGCGGCCGCGCTGGAGTTCGCCCGCGGCTCCGACCTTCTGATCACCGTCCCCGAAGCCACTACGCGGTCCGCGGTCGCCGACCTCGGCCTGGTCGTGCTCCCCCTCCCGATCGAACTACCCGCGGCACCGGTGTATCTGTCGTGGCATCAGCGCTACGACACCGACCACGCCCACGCCTGGCTGCGCGGGCTGGCGCGATCCGCGCTGAACGTTGTCCCGTAACTGCTGGTCATGGGTGGGGCGATCTGTGGTCGCTCCCCCGCCCCGCCATCGTCACCGTCGGACTCCAGCCCGTTGCCGCCGACCGGCCGTATCGCGCCGCATTCCGCTCCTGCCGAAGGTGCGGTCACACGCCCGATAGCGCCTGCGTCGTCCGGCGCGCAAGCTGGAATCATGGACACCTTCATGCTCGGAAACGTGGGGATCACCCGTGTGGTGGAGCAGCCCGCCAGAGGCCTCGCCCGCGACTACGTCTTCCCCGACGTGCCCGTCGAGCACTGGCAGGCGCACGAGGACTGGCTCGCCCCCGCCTTCCTCGACCCGGCCGCCGACGAGATCCGTGTCATGATCCAGACCTGGCTGATCCGCAGCGAGGGCCGGACGATCCTGATCGACACCGGCATCGGCAACGACCGGGAGCGCCCGGCCATGCCGTCCTTCCACCATCTGAACACCCCCTACCTCAAGGAGCTGGCCGCGGCAGGCGTCCGCCCGCAGGACGTGGACACGGTGATCTGCACCCATGTCCACGGCGACCACGTCGGCTGGAACACCCACCTGACGGACGACGGGGAGTGGCGGCCGACCTTCCCCAACGCCCAGTACGTCATCTCGCGCGCCGACTTCGACTACTGGAACCCGGCCAACGGACACCGGACCCGCTCCGGCCCTCGGATGGCCAACGTCTTCGAGGACAGCGTCGCCCCCGTGCACCAGGCCGGACAGACCGTGCTCTGGGAGGGCGACAGCTACGACATCGACGCCCAGCTCCGTATCGAGCCGGCCCCCGGCCATACGCCCGGGTCCTCCGTCGTGTGGCTGCGGTCGGGCAAGGACCGGGCGGTGTTCGCCGGCGATCTGCTGCACAGCCCGCTGCAGATCGTGGAGCCGGACGACTGCGCCTGCTTCGATGAGGACGAGTCCCGCGCACGGGACAGCCGGCTCCGCGTGCTGGGCGAGGCCGCGGACCGGAGCGCCCTGCTGTTCCCGGCGCATTTCCCCGGGCCGGGCGCGGTCGAAGTGAGCCGCGCCGGCGACCGGTTCGCGGTGAAGGATTGGGCGGCATGGCGGTGAGGACGCTCCGCGGCCTCCGTTCCGATACGTCCCCGGGGGCTCCGACCGTCCCCGGATGAGATCCCGGCACCGCACGGACCGAGCAACCGCACCGTCGTTACCCGGAGTCGGCTTCCACCAGGCGGTAAACCGCGGACGCTCACCCACTGTTCACCCCACGAACATCAGCGGCTCCCATGCACCCCACCCACCACCCAAGATCCCGACCTAGTGTCATGCAGGTGACAAGACTCCAGTTCCTCTCCGACGGGGTGGACCGGGCGGACCCCACGGACACCGCCGCCCTCCCGCACAGATCGCGGCTTCGCCCCCTCGCTCCCGTCGCCGTCGTGGCCGCCACCGCCGGGCTGTTCACCACTCTGCTGATCCCGCCGGCCACGAGCGCCTCCGCGTCGGCGCACCCCGCGCTCCCGCTCAGCCTCGTCCAACGTGCTCAGACGCATCCGGACGACGAGGCCGAGGACGGCGTCCGGGCACCGTCGGGTCCTGTCGTGCCGCCGCAGCCGGACGACGGTGCCTCGGCCACGGTCGACCGGCGCCCGGCGCGGAGTGGCTCGGACTCGATCCAGACGGCATCGGACACCGAACGGATCGCGCCCGGAGTGTCATTGACCCGTCAGCGCTCGGTGGACGCCGCCGGGTTCCTCGACGGATACGTGCTGCGCGCCGACCTCGACGGCCCGACCCGGCCCCGGCTGCTCGCCCCGACCGTGAGCACCCGCGACACGCCCACGAACCTGGCCGACCGCGCCAAAGCCGTGGCCGCCACCAACGGCGACTTCTTCGCCATCGACACCACCAACGCGCCCATCGGACCGGAGGTCAGGGACGGCGAGCTGATCAAGGCCGACGCCCGCCCGGCTTCGGTTGTCGGCCTCGACAAGAACGGTGTCGGGCAGATCGCCGATCTTCTGCTCGAGGGCAGCGTCACGGTGGACGGCGTCCAGCGCGACCTGGCCGGTCTCAACCCGGGCTCGGTCCCGGCCGACGCGATCGCCCTGTACACCTCCGACTGGGGCAGCGGCGACCGGCACTACGCCGTGCCCGCGGGTCACGTCGTCGAGATCGAGGTGCGGGGCGGGAAGGTCGTCGCCGTCCGCGAAGGCGCCGGCGCCGGTCCGGTGCCCGCCGGCTCGCAACTGCTGTTGGCCACCGGCCAGATCGCCGATGCCTTGGCGGGAACCGCGGCGGGAACCCCTGTCCAGGTTTCCTATCATGCTCGCAGCTCCGCCCCTTCTCCCTACTCGCTGGCTCTGGGCGCGCACCTCGTTCTGGTCCGCGGCGGCGAACTGGCAGCCATCGACACCGGTGAACCCACCAACAGCGTCCTCAAGCCGCGCACCGCGCTCGGGTGGACCGCGCGACGGCAACTCGTGCTCTACGTCGCCGACGGCTCCTCCAGCCGGTCCCGCGGACTGACCGCGGCCGAACTCGCCCAGCACATGAAGGACCTGGGCGCGGTGGACGCCGTCATGCTGGACGGCGGGGGCTCCTCGCAGGTGGTGGCGCGTCGGCCCGGCGACCGGGCGACCTCGGTCACGAACGTCCCCTCCGACGGCTCGCAGCGCGTCGTCCCCAACGCGGTGGGTCTCGTCCCGCCGACCGGGTCCGGGCGACTGCGCGGCATCGACGTCCGTCTGCGCTCCGACCGCCTCTTCCCCGGCCTGTCCCGCGACGTGGGCGCTGCCGGCTACGACGAGACCATGGCCCCCGCACCGCTCGGTGAGGCTCGCTGGCACACCGCGCCCGGGAACCTCGCGCGTGCGGACGACTCCGGGATACTGCGCGGCGGCCGTCCCGGCAGCGGCACGCTGGACGCGCGCAGCGGCGGCGTGACCCAGCAGGTCCCGGTCCGTGTACTGGGCGACCTGGACCGGCTCGAGGCCGATGTCCAGGCCCTGTCCCTGTCACCCGGCGACTACCGGGACGTGACGGTCACCGGACGCGACGCCGAGGGCTTCTCCGCCCCGATCGAGCCCCGCGACATCAAACTGGAGTACGACCACTCCGCCGTATCCGTGACCGCCCGGGCCGACGGCACCCTCAGAGTGACCGGGCAGCCCGGCGGCGACGGCAAGGGCACCGTCGTCACGGCGACCGTGCAGGGCCATGTCCTGCGGCTTCCCACCACGGTCGGCCTGGCCGACGTCCCCATCAACTCGTTCGCCGACGCGAGTCAGTGGTCCGCGGCCTCGGCGAAGGCGACGGCGTCCGTGTCGGCCGTCGACACCTCCGACCGTCCCGGCGCCACGCCCGGCGAGAAGGGGCTGCGCCTGTCCTACGACATGACCGGCCAACCCCTCGGTACGTCCGCGGCGTACGCGGTGGCCAAGACCCCCCTGACCGTTCCGGCCGGCGCCCAGCGTCTGTCCCTGTGGGTCCGCGGTGACGGCTCGGGGCACTGGCTCCGCGCGCAGGTGCGCTCGCAGGGCACCACCAATGTCCCCCTCACCTTCGCCCTGAACGTCGACTGGACCGGATGGCGGCGGGTGGAAGGCGCCATCCCCACCGGTTTCACGGCGCCGTTGACCATCGAGCGCGTCTATCTCGTACAGACCGACCCGTCCCTGCGCACCGCGGGTTCGGTCGATCTCGCTCTGCTCGACGCGCGGGTCGGTGTGAACCTCGACGTGCCCGACGTTCCCGACCAGCCCGACCCCGCCGTCGTCGAACCTGCCGACCAGGTGACCACCGGCGGCAAGCGGGGATGGCGGTTCGCCGTACTGTCCGACACCCACGTCAACGCCGACGGTGGCACCACGTCCTACGCGTACCAGCACACCGCGCGCGCCCTGGACGAGATCGCGGCCGCCAAGCCCGACTTCGTCCTGCTGTCCGGCGACGGGGTCGACCAGAACCGTCCTGCCGACTTCGCCCTGTTCCAGCAGGTGCTGAAAGAGCATCTGCCGGCGAGCATCCCCTTCTACTGGGCGGTCGGCAATCATGAGTCCGGCGCCGTGAGCGGCGGGACCCTCGACCAGTTCACCGCCTCCACCAACCGGCCCACCCGGCAGGCCTTCGACCACCGTGGAACCCGGTTCATCCTGCTCAACTCCACCCTCGGCTCGCTCCGTCAGTCGGACTGGTCCCAGATTCCCTGGCTGCGCACGGAACTGGACGCGGCCGCCCACGACCGGTCCGTGAAGAGTGTGGTCGTCGCCCTCCATCACCCCGTCCTCGACCCCACCGGGACCGGCGCCAGCCAGCTGTCCGACCCCAACGAGGGTGCCCTCCTTGAGCAGTGGCTGTCCGAATTCCGTCAGCACACCGGCAAGCAGGTCGCTCTGATCAGCGGCCACGCGCACACCGCGCACATCCGCCGGGTCGACGGCCTGCTCGAGTTCAACGCCCCGGTGGTCGGCAAGACGCCCTACGGTGACGCCCGCCACGGAGGGTTCTCCGCCTGGTCACTCGTCACCATGGCCCCGAAGGACGCCGAGGTCACGCCCGACAGGCCGGACCCGAGCGGCTTCGGATGGTTCCGCGCGGACGTCCGGCCGTTGCTGGACCGGGTGAACCTGACCGTACCCAGTGCTCTGGCGCCGGGCGGCTCCGGGGACATCACGGCCACCGCGGTCGACGACGGTATGGGCGGGCTGGTCATTCCGCTGCGCTACCCGGCGACGGTCTTCTGGAGCGGCGCCCACCTGGCCGTCGTCGCCGACGACCGGTCCCTCGCCGCCGCGCTGCGCCGCCGCGACGTGGTCGCTGTTCTGGACCGGCGTACGCTGCGGCTGGTCGGCGCGCACCGCGGGACCACCGACGTCACGGTTTCCACGGGAACGCTGACGGCGACAGCCTCTGTCCACGTGTCCTGAGCAGGCCGAGCGGCGACTGTCATCACGCGTCGCGGTACCTGGTGGCTCCCCGCCGCCACGTACCGCGGCGTCGCGGCGTCCGGCCCACGCACCCCTCTCCGGCGGAAGACGGGACGCATTGACCGCCGGGGTACCGACAGCGGCGAGCACTCGTGACTTGGGCCACCATTCAGCCACCCAATGTTTCATGCATGGACCATCCACCTCCAGTGCGGTGTTCCGCGATCTGACGAGCCTTGCACCCGAATCCCGAAGTCTCGGCGACTCTTGACCACTTGATCGGAAATCGACATGTCAGATCCCACCCACGACGCGTGCCGCCACGCAGGCGTCGGCCGCCGCGGCTTCCTCGGACTCGCCGGGGGCACACTGGCCTCCGCCGGGCTCGCGTCCCTCCTGGGAGCCGCCCCGGCGAGCGCGACGCCGGTCGGCGGCGCCCACCCCGACGCGCCTCTGCGCTTCGCGCTGGTGAGCGACACCCACGTCAACGTCGACTCGCCCCAGTCCACGGTGTGGCTGACCCAGGTGTGGGCGTCGATCGCGGCGCGCGACCCCGACCTGGTCCTGCACTGCGGTGACATCACCGACACCGGTCGGCCGGACGAGTTCGACCGGTACGCCGAGGTCCTGCCCACCGCGCTGCACGGCAAGATGCACTACTCCCCCGGTAATCACGACGTGCGGTGGGACCCGTCGGCCAAGGAGGAATACCGCACCCACTTCGGCCCCGCGCCCTACTCCTTCGACGCGGGCGGTGTGCACTTCATCGGCTTCGACCCCACCGAGGTCCTCCAGGAGCCCGGACACTACGGCCCCGGCGGCCTGGAGTGGCTGAAGGCGGACCTGAAGCGGCTGCGCCCCCGTACGCCCACGGTGCTCTTCCAACACTTCCCGATGGGCAACACCTTCTTCTACGTCGACGACCAGCCGGAGGTGCTCGACGTCCTCGCGGACCACAACGTGCGCGGCATCTTCGCCGGCCACATCCACAAGGAAGTGGTGAGCGGTTTCAACGGCCTCACCCAGATCGGACTCAACGCGGTTCGCAACGGCGCCCTGTACTACTGGGTCGAGCGGATCGAGTCGGGAGTCGGCGCCCCCGTACTGCGCGTCAGCCGGGTCAACATCGCCGCCGACGGCTCCGAGACCGAGGTGCCGGTGGCCGACATGCCGCTGGCCGGCGATGGGCAGGGCCGTCCGCAGCGCCCCCGCGCCGTCCGCCTCGGCAAGGTCGACCGCGGTCAACTCCCGGTCACCGTCCGGCTGGACAAGGACGCCCGGGCCACCTCCGTGGCGGTCGATCTCTACCCGCAGACGGTCTTCGGCGGCGCCGCGACCCCGGTGTGGAAGAGTCTCACCGCCAGTTCGGGCCAGAGGTGGACCGGCTCGGTCGACGTCTCCTCGGTCGTGCCCGGCACCCAGCGGCTGCGCCTGCAGGTCACCGGGGCGGACGGGTCCTGGTGGGAGGACACCGCCCGGTTCGAGGTCGAACGCGACGCGGACGACCCGCGGTTGCGCTGGCAGTACCAGTTGCCGGGCTCGGTCCAGGGCGGCATCGCCCTCGTCGGCTCCGCCGCGAAGCCCGTGGTGGTCGCCGCCTCCACCACCGGCGATGTGGTCGCGATCCGGCCCGGCGCCCGCGACACCCACGAGCGCCTGTGGCACGCGCAGGTCGGACCGGTGTACCGCAGGCCCGCGGTCGACGCCGGCGCGCGCACCCTGTTCATCCCCTCAGCGGACCACCGGCTGTACGCGCTGAAGGCCGCCGACGGCCGGCAGAAGTGGCGCTTCGACGCCGGGGCCCCGGTACTCAGCGCGCCCCTGGTGGCCGAAGTCCGCGGCCGGGAGCGGGTGTTCTTCTCCGCCGGGCAGAACCTGTTCGCGCTCGACGCGGCGAGCGGGGGCGAACTCTGGTCGGTTCCCGGACGCGGCTTCTCCTCGGGCAGGGCCGCTTCCGACGGGTACCGGGTCTACACCGCCGCGGGCGACGGCTACGCCCGAGCCCACGACGCGGTCACCGGTGAGCAGTTGTGGGCCTTCGCGATGGCCACCGGCACCGCGAACCATGTGGCCCTCTACAGCGGCTGGGACGACGTCGTCGCCGTCGGCGACGGTGTGGTGGTCGTCGGCTCGGTCGCCGGTTCGTGGGGACTGAACGCCACGACCGGTGCGCTGCTCTGGACGGTGGCCGGCAGCGCGATGTACGCCCCGACCGTCGTCCTCGACGACGGATCGGCCCTGCTCACCACGGAGTTCGGCATCATGTCCCGGGTCGACCTGGCGACGGGTAAGACCCGTTGGCAGACCAACCTGGCGGTGCGCGTCTTCAACGCCGGAGTAGTGATCGCCGACGGCGTCGCCTGGGCCCAGTCGGTCGACGGCAAGCTGCTGGGGGTGAAGCTGTCGGACGGTACCCCGCAGGGCCGACTGCAGCACAGCCTGGCGTACTCGTTCAGCACTCCGGCGATCGCCGGCGGAACCCTGGTCGTCGGCGACCAGAACGGAGTCGTCGCCGGCATCGAACTGCCGTAACGGGAGGGGACAGCGGGCGTGTCCGGCCCATCGCCGGCCGCCCGCACCCCGGGATGCCGCACGGTCGCAACCTGACTGGATCACACCTGAGGCACCGGACACAGTCACCGCAGTCACCGCAGTCACCGCCAGCGTGTACGGCGGGGCTGCGCAGCGCGGAGCAGCCGGTCGACCGACGGGGGCCACCGGCCCCGTGGGGGCGGGCGCCGAACGGGCCCGGTGGCCGCCTGACCGCACGGCTGCTGTCCGGAGTGGTCACGCCCGTGCGGCACCCCGTGGAAGCGCGCGGGCTACCGGCCGGTGTCCTGGTAGGGGGAGGCGCAGTAGTCGACGCTGTCAATGACAACGCATGCCGTGAAGAGGATGATCGGATTGCTCTGGATGTCGGTGGTTTCGCTGCACTTGCCGTTGCCCTTGGAGTTCGACAGCGTTTGACGGCTTCCGGTCCTGCGGTAGTAGCGGACGGCGACCCCGTAGCCGTCCCCATAGGTGTCGCAGACCCTGACGGCGCCGTTCGCACCGTAGGAATCGGCCTGCGCGCGGATGTAGGCGCCGTAGGCGACGACGGAGGTCCGGTCGGCGGCGTGCGCCGGTCCCGAAAGTGCCAGTGCGCCGAGCAGAGCCGCCCCGGCGCTCAGTGCGCGCCTCGTCTTCCGATACCTGGCCATGATCTTTCCCTCCTCGTCGGCCCGTCGGGCCTAGGGGTCCCCCGCGGCGAATGCCGCCGGGCTGGGCGGGGCCGGTCGAGGTCCCGCCGGGCATCGAGCTTTCCGGCCGCGGCTTTGTCTGGCAGCCCCCTGCTGCCACTTCGGACAATCCCGTAGCGTCGCGTCGGCACGATCACGGGATGAATCCGGGGGGATTGTTCGATGGGTCGTCGGGAGATTCCGCTGGATCCCAGCGCGGGACCGGTGCAGCAACTGGCTCACGCGCTACGCGAGTTGCGGGCGAAGGCCGGCGGTCCGACGTACCGGGCGATGGCCGGGCGTTCGGTGTTCTCCGCCTCGTCCCTGGCCCACGCGGCATCGGGCCGGGCTCTTCCCTCACTACCGCTGGCGCTGGCCTACGTCGAGGCGTGCGGTGGCGACCGGCAGGAGTGGGAGGCCCGCTGGGAAGCGGCGGGGCGGGAGCTGGCGCGGTCGCCGCGGGACGATGACGGCGCGGATCCGCCGTACCGGGGTCTGGTGTGTTTCGGGCAGGCCGACCGGGAGCTGTTCTTCGGCCGGGACGATCTGGTCGACCGGGTCGTCGATCTGATGGGCAGGCGCCGGTTCGTCGCGCTGGTGGGGGCGTCGGGTAGCGGCAAGTCCTCGCTGCTGCGTGCCGGGATCCTGCCGGCGCTGCGCGAGCGGCCCGAGGGTGCCCCGCGGCTGGCGGCGGTACGCGTCACGACCCCCGGCGGCCGGCACACGAGCGAGCACGCCGCCCGGCTGACGACCGTGCCCGCCGCGAGCACCGAGGACGTCCTGCTGGTGGTCGACCAGTTCGAGGAGGTCTTCACTCTGTGCCCTGAGCGGGACCGCTTCCTGGACCTCCTGCTGACGGCGCTGGACGAGCACAGCCGGCTGCGCGTGGTGATCGCGGTCCGCGCGGACTTCCTGGGCCGCTGTGCCCAGCATCCCGGGCTGGCGGCGGCGTTGCGGGATGCCACCGTGGTGGTGGGCGCCATGAGCGCGGCCGAGCTGCGCGAGGCCGTGGTCAAACCGGCCGCCAACGCGGGTCTGATCGTGGAACGGGCGTTGACCGCGCGGATCGTCGAAGAAACGGTGCAGGAACCGGGCGGCCTGCCACTGATGTCGCACGCTCTGCTGGAGACGTGGCGGCGGCGCCGGGGCAGGGCCCTCACGGAGGAGATGTACGAAGCCGCGGGAGGCATTCGCGGTGCCGTCGCCACGACCGCGGAGGACCTCTTCCGGCGGCTGACCCCGTCCCAGGCCGGTACGGCCCGACGGATCCTGTTGCGGCTGATCACCCCCGGTGAGGGCACGGAGGACACCCGTCGCCCCACCGACCGCGCCGAACTCGACGCCGCCTCACCCGAGACCGCCGCCGTCCTCGAACAACTGGTCCGCGCCCGACTGCTGACCCTGGACGGATGCAGAGTCGATCTCGCCCACGAAGCCCTGATCTCGGCCTGGCCGCGTTACCGGGCCTGGATCGACCAGGAGCGGGAACGCCTGCGCCTGCACCGCCGCCTGACCGATGACGCACGCACCTGGGTGGAACACGACCGCGACCCCGACACCCTCTACCGCGGCAGCCGCCTCGCCGCCGCAGCCGATGCCTTCGCCGGCGAGGCCCGTCAGGCACTCAGCAGCCCGGAGGCGGCCTTCCTCGACGCCGGCACCGCTGCCCGCGACCACGAGAGCCGCCAGACCGCCCGCGCCGCAAGGCGCCTGCGCTCTCTGACCATCGCCCTGTCCGTCCTGCTCTTCGTCGCGCTCTCGGCCAGCCTGCTCGCCTGGAACCAGGGCCGATCCAGCGGACCGCGACCCCGTTTCGCGCGGAGCGGTCCGTGCTTATTTCCGCCTCGTCCGACGTCACCGGTGAAAACTGCGCTTCCAGGGCCGTGAACGGCCGGCCGTGCTCGTCGTGGGCCACGCCGTCGGAGCGCCAGCCGCGTCACTGGCTTCTGACCTCAAGCTCCGTCCTGACACACCAGTACGCCTGCCGTGAGGACGGCACAGAAACACTCAGCGTGAGGGCTCGGTCGACGGGCCTGAGGGCTCCTGGTCTGCCCAGCGGCCCCGCGGGCGCTGGTGCTGTCCATCAGCGGATCCAGTCCTCGCTGGCGCGGTGCCGATCGAGACCCACTGCGGCGAACTCACCGCTCGAACCCTCCGTCCGGATTCCGAGCTCGCGAAGGGCCTGCGCAACCGGTGATCCCTGGGCAGGGACCGGCTCGCCCTCCAGAAGGTGCAGGGGGCCAAGAGCCAAGTATCCGTCGCGCCAAACGGCGCTGTTCTCTTCGCCCACCCCTCCGAAGTATTCGGATTCGACATAGGCCACCGGGCCGGCTTTCGACCACTCGGCAAGCAGGACGTCGAAGCCGGAAGGCAGACGCCAGAACTCCTGAGCACCCGCAGCGCAGTCGTCGCTGAGTTCGCGGAAGAGGACGTCGCTCATGGGCAGCAGGGCCAGCCCATGCCGCAGAGGTGTAGTCCGGGCCGATGGGAGTGCTGCTGCGGCGGGCACCAGGAGTCCTGCCGCCGCGATGACCGCTTTGAGTTCGTAACTCAATCGTCCGCCTCTGAAGTCTGTGTGCAGACGATCATCATCGCAGCGACCACATCGGCAGCCGAAGCGTCCGGTCACATCGGTCCCAGGCGTTCCCGGACGCTCCGACGAGCTGAACATAAGAACCTGACAGGGAACACGATGGTGCGCCGGGTGGTTCCCGTTCCCGCCGCACCTGATGAGACATCTGTGCGCAGCTTCGACGGGCGGAAGAGCCGACATGTACCGAAGTCAGGATCCGGCAGCGGACGCGTGGCGAGCCAACTCGGTGGCCAGGCGTCGCATGACCGTCCGGTTGGCGCGTCGTATCGTGGCCCGGACGACGGGTGCCAGCAGGCGGTCGGCGAGCGGGGTGCGGGCCCATGCGTACGTGAACGACACGTGACTCCCGCCGGTTCGCAGCGGCTCGATGGTGTAGGTGCCCTGGGCCAGGCGTCGGCCGGCGGCGCTGACGTTCCGTTCGACGATGCGCCGCGGCGGGTCCGCCTCGACGACCTCGATGGCGACGTCGGTCTTCGTGCCGCCCAGCTTGGCGGTGACCGTGGCACACGATCCGACGCCGCGGCCGGGACCGCTGTAGCGCCAGTCGCTCAGGTAGTGGTTGGTGAATCGCTCGTGGTGAGCCATGACATCGAGGAAGTCGTAGACCCGCTCGGGCGTCTGCGGTACGTCGATCGACACGGTGACAGGCTTCATGTACCACACGGTACACAGGGCATGTACCAATTGGTACACTCGTGAGGTGGTGAATATGGTCGGCTCGGATCCTGAGGGCGGGGCAGCTCCCGGCAGGGACGGGGACCGGCGCGCCCAATTGGTGAACGCCGCCGTCGACCACGTCGCGGCCCACGGCATCGCAGACCTGAGCCTGCGCGGCCTCGGCGCCGCGATCGGCGTCAGTCACCGCATGCTGATCCACTATTTCGGCTCCAAGGAACAGCTGCTCGGCGAGATCATCCGGACGTCGGAGCAGCGCCAGCGCGATCTGCTGTCCCGGCTGCGGCTGGATCCCGGCCTCTCGCCCGTCAATGCCGCGCGTCTCCTCTGGCAGCAGCTGACGGACCCTCGACTGGCCGGTCACGAGCGGCTCTTCTTCGAAATCTACGGGCAGGCGCTACGAGGCCGCCCCGAGGCCGCCCCGCTCCTCGAAGGGCTCGTGAACGACTGGCTGGAGCCGCTCGTGGCCGCCGAGGTCGCCACAGGGGCGGACCCTGCCGTGGCCCGGAACCGCGCCCGGCTGGGACTCGCCACCGTCCGCGGCCTGCTGCTCGACCTGCTCGCCACCGGTGACCGCGAGGGCGTCAACGCGGCGATGGAGGACTTCCTTCGGCTGTATTACGGCTCGGAGTGACGGAGTCGCCGACCGGGCTGAGCTGCTGGGCCGGACGGCGACCATCGGTCGAACATGGTCGCCGAGGCAGACGCCGTGGGTGGCATTGCGGTGGTGACGCGGCGCTCGCGGCCGTCGCCGGAGGACCCGCCGGCGGTGAATCCGGAATCGGCGACGACGTGCCCCATCATGCCTCCGGAGGTAGACGTCTGCACTCGCGCCCGTGCCCTGAATTGCGGTTTCCATACGGATTCGGCCGCCTCCACCGAGGCGGCCGGGAGACCCTTCTGCGGCTTCGTCAGCTTCTCAGCGCGGTAGCACTCCACCGGTCGGGGCGAGAGGCCCAAGCTGTCCGCCATATTCAGCGCCGAGTCCCTCGTGCCCGTGACAGGGAATTCACCTGAGTCTTCGCGAAGTTCCACGCGGCCCGGGTGAACACCGACCGCTCCGCCCGTGCGAGGAATTCCAGCACCTATCGCGGCACAGGGCCTGGCCTCATCAAGCTACGACGTACGCCACACCGCTGCTGTGTGCCGCCCGGGCCCGTAGATCTGGGCCAGTGCCTCATCGGCCTTTTCCGGGCTGCCGGCCCGCAGCAGGGCCCGGAACCCCTCCCAGTCGGGAACGCGGCCGTCCTGTCCCCACTGATCGTTCGGGATGGTGTAGACGTGCACCCACGGCCCGTGCGCGGGCAGCGGACCAGAGCCGAACACCGATCTCACGGCTTCGGCCGTCTTGGTCAGCATGGCACGGGTGTCTTCGGGCGTGGGGAGAAGTTTCTGAGGCGCGATCACGTCGAGTTGGACTCGGGAGTTGGGATCGGCACCGGCGACATTGGCCGGTGCGTACCAGTTCTCGGGCTCGAACTCATAGAACTGCACCCAAGAGGTCTCCTTGTGGGTCTGGTTGTTGACGAGATCCTCGACGTCAGCCACGGCCTGAACGAGTTTTGCGCCGAGCTCCTCCTTCTGCGCGGCACTCAGATGGCCCTTCATGGCATGCACGCGAACGAAAACCATGTACGTGGGTCCTTCCACTCGCTGGTCGACGGCCAATCCTGAGCCGGAAAAGGCGACCGATCTCAAGCGGCCCGCTGACCCGTGGCGATCCATCACCTGATCGGGTGAGGCGGTGCGGTTTGTCGACGTTCCTCTCCAGGGCTTGGATCTCGACGTCAGAGAATGATCCGCTCAAAGGAGGCCCCAGTTGGCCGAGTGTCATTCCAGCCGGCCAGGTTCTCCAACTGTAGATCGTGATCTTGCTGCTGCGGCTGGGCACCCCCGTCATCGCGCTCAGCCGACCGCCCCGGCTACCCTCTGCCCATGGAGCAGGACCACCCCCTCATTCGCGACGTCTTCCCAGATCTCGTCGCCGAGCTGACTGCCCTCCTGGAGGAAGAAGGAGAAAGGGAGTTGGCCATCTGCGCGTGGGATCTGCGGCTGGTTGACGAGTGCGGCTGCGGCGATGACTTTTGCCAGAGCATCCAAACCGCAGATCATCCGCAGGGGCAGCCATACGGCCCGGGCCATCGGTGCGTGCCTCTCTTGCCCTCGAAAGGCATGCTGATACTGGACGTCGTGAACGGCCGGATCGTGTACATCGAGATACTCGATCGGCCGCCCATGCACCGTCAGAGCGCACAGCCGTGACCGTTCGCCCGAGCGGACACGAAGTGCGGCTCGGACTTGGCGACTCGGGTATTGGGCCGCCCATCACCTGCGTGAGACCTCTTGGCAATCCAGCATCTCCGGGCGGCGTGACCGCCTGAACGCGGCGGCTACGCTGCGGAGCATGCTCGTGGCCGCTGCGATCTGCCCTTATCCACCACTGCTCACGTTCGCCACGGACGTGGGCGCACCCGCCGCTCATGAGGAACGGTCCGACCCACGCCGGAACGGCCGGCGGCCGGCGCCCCGACGAGCGGGGCCGCGAGACAGAGGCGGGCATCGCTGCCGCGCTGGCCAACGGTGACGCGGACGGATTCTTCCCCGCCATGGACGTGGACCGCGCTCGAGAGCTGAAGGGGTCAGGACGATCGCCCTGGCAGCTACTGGACGGAGCCGACTGGGACCTGACCACTCACCGTCTCCTGTACGCCGAGACCGTGGACAGCGTCAGCTGCTTCGTGGCGACCTGGTCACCCTGAAGCGTTCGGCCTCAGTAACGCCAGGGGCCAGACAGTCGGCTCCGCGCGCACGCGGGATGGTCCCGACTGACCCGTGGGCGGTCACCTGCCAGTTGGTGTGCACGAGCCATCAACGAGCCTGCCTGCGCACGAATCGAACGGGGTCACCACCGGGCGCGCAGTACGCCGTCGCTGTCGGGCAGGACGGCGCACAGCAGCGGGTGATGGTCGTCGACGTGCACAGGCAGGGCGCAGGCCGCTCGCGCGCCGGCCACCAGGATGGCGAGTTGCTCGTGGTCGGTGTCATGGACGATCGCGTGCCCGATCGTCCCGTCCGGTGCCTCCCAGACCAACTCCACGGATCCTTCCTCGGGAAGCCCGGCGAGGACCGTGTCCACATCCGCGGTCAGGTCGGGCCAGACGGTCAGCAGGGCACGCGGGCCGAGACCGGCGCGCACCGCGTCGAGGTTCTCCGCCTTAAGGCGGTGCCACCGTGCCGCCCCGCGGACGCAGGTCTCCTCCAGGAGCAGCGCCTGCCGTGAGGCCAGCTCCGTTTGTACGTGCGTCCAGAAGTCCTCGTCGGCAGTCTGGGTGTTTCCCGGTTCCTCGAGCTCCGCTGCGTAGGGGGAGGCCGCCATGGGTTCCAGAAAGAGGCCCAGTTCCCACGTACGGGCCACGGCGTCCGTGCAGGGGCGGTCGCTGCCCACGTACACGTACTGGTCCCACCCGACGTGCACGGTGAACGTGCCTCCCGCCTCCAGCCGACACCAGACGCCCTGGTCGCGGAGCATGGCCCGGACCAGCTCCAGGGCGACCGGAAGGGAGACCTCGGCCCCGTCGTGGTAGCCGGTGAGGTCGGGAGGGAACAGCAGACCGAGGCCGTGACCCTCGACCGGCGGCTCCGCACCGAAGTGGACGAAGCCGGCGACCGCGGGCTCGCGGATCTCCAGCCGGTCGATGCCCGAGGCATCCGCGAAGGCGGTGACCGCCGCCAGATACGCCGCTTCGACCGGCCCGTGGTCGCTGACCGTCTCCTCGGCACCGGTGTAGTGGCCGCGCTCATCACGGTCGGCCGGGTCGTACTTGGTGATCCGGTGGACGAAGGCCGGCGGCACGCTGCTCCCTGGGCGGAGGGCGAAAGGGATACCAGCGTAGTGTCCGGCCCCGGTTCTGCAGGGAGGGGCTAGCACTTCTGTCTGCGGACGGCGCGGTCTGAAGCCGCAACCCAGGGTGAGCGAGTAATCCCCCACTGGGACCTAATCCCTTGAACGTCGACAGGAAGGTCAGCAGCCCTGGCCGATTCATTTTCCCCGCGCTCGGCAACGTTCCGCCGAGTTGACGTACGAGGGACTGCTGTCGCCCCACAGCGGCGTCTCGGCCATCACTGCCACGCCCGGTTGAGCATTCAGCACACGGACCAAGAACTCTGCTGTTCCGAAGTCGTGTTGAGTCCACGTGTCGTCACCGTGGCTGAAGACCAGAACGGGCCAATTGTCCGGTTCACCACGGGTAAGCCAGCAGAAAAGGTCGGCGCTGCTCGCGGCTCCCCACGTAACCAACTCTTCGGGCTCGGCGTCGATTTCGGTGGGCGCGGTGTCCGTCCATGTGTCGCGCGTGTCCGCCGTGATGAGACCCATGCCGCCGCGTGGTGCGCCGGGTTCGTCGCACCTGTCCGGTGTCACGGTGGTAAGGGCGATGAGTTGCAGGTAGTCCCCGAGCAGCACATCGCCGTAGTGGGCGATGAGGTTCTTGTAGTCCGAGGGAAACCCTGTTCCCCAGGCCTCTTCGACCGCCGCCCAGTCCACGGCCAGGCCGCTGCCTGGTCGTGGAGGCAACAGCTCTGTCAACGCCTCGAAGCTGCTCCGCACCGCCATAACTGCCATTCTCCTGCCTACCGGACGGATACGGGATTTTCGTCGTGGTCGTTCTGCAGACAGAGTTTTCGCCCCGATTGCGCCCGTTGGCACGCGCCGACGTACCGACCCTCTGAGGCATCGTCTTCGGCGACATCACCTTCGACGACACCATCGAAGCAGGCGGGGTCCCGGTGGACGGAGACCACGAGACGGAGCAGTTGTTCTCCCACTGCTTCGAGTCGCGCGCAGCCGGCAGCATGCCGACACATGGCTCGCCCGACCCGAAAGGGAGCGACCGCACGACCGGGGCCTCCGATCGAAGCCAGCCGGATTCACTCGTTCGGAGTAATACCGCGCGCGGGCGCTGCCGTGACCGGCAACGGTTGTAATCCGAATGGGGGAAGATCCCGAAGGGAGACGCCATGCGTATCCGCCGAAGTCTCGGACTCGCGATCGCCGCAGCGACCCTCACCGGACTCAGCGTCGCCGGCGCCGCCGCTGCGCAGGTCAGCACACCCCAGACCAACGTCACCCCGGAACAGTGCCAGCAAGGAGGCGGAACGGTGAGCAGTAGACCGTACGCCGGCGAGTACTGCTCGGGCGGCACGTACAGCAACAGCCCCATAACGTGAGAGGGCTCCCCGGAGGGCGCCCCGGCACTTGAGGGCCAGTGTCCATGGGCGGTTCAGCGAGGTTCGTGGGCTGCCAGTCGGCAGGCGCCGTTCGCGGCGCCGCCCGGTACTCCGGCTGCTGTCAGCCCGTTCACACAGCCCTGGAGGTCGCCGTTGACGCCACGGTGGCACGCCGACGTGACGGTGCCGGTGGCGTCGGCACCCGCCTGTGCTGCCATCTGAGTGCAGGCGGGGATGTCCGCGTGGGCGGCGGGAACGACGAAAGCCGTCGTGCCGAAGGCGAGTGTCAGGCCGGTGAGGACGGCGGTGACGCGGGGCGACGTGAGCATGGGGCGTACCTGCTTTCCGGGATCGTCACGCTTTCCGGGATAGCCACGCGGCCCGGTCCCGGCGGTGAACCGTGTGGCAGCCGCGCCGAGCGGTGCTCGGCGAGGGATCGCCCACGGCATCCGCCCTCGGAGCGGCCGCATGGGAAGAGCAGCCGCGGGATGATTCGCGGCCTCTGGCGGGGCGGACACCACCGCAGGGTGCTGCGGAGGCGCACCTCCCGGTGCTTCCACCGTACGACGGGGGCCGCCTTGTCACGAGCCGATCAGCCCGGCGCGCGCCGCCGCCTCGATCGCACGTCGCGTAACGAACGTCCCCTACGGCTACCCGGTCGCTGACACCGGATCCCAGGATCCCACCCCAGCTCTTCGAAGGCTGTTACCGGCCAGCGCCTGGACGCCATCCGGCCGTCGAGCGTGGTCTCGGCGACGCGTGGCCTTCACCACAATTTGCCCATTTCTGGATAGATGCATGCCTATAAGTAGTTACAAGCCGGTTGAACTTCCTCCGGCGATCAGCTCGCAGGTACGCATAGACCAGTGACATGGGAGAAGCGTTTGATCACGGTACGTAAACGACACACCGGGTTGGCGGCTACGGCCTGCGTACTTGGCGGCGTACTCGCAGTCACGGCCCTCGGCGGTACCAGCAACGCTGCGGCCAGCCGCAACGACGCCGGGAATCCCCCGAAACCGCAGGCGCGGGTGGATCAGGCGGCCGCCGATGCTTCCGACGCACGGATAAAGATCACGCCCGGGCAAGGCGCCTTCAACGTCGGGGTCGAAGATCCCGTCAACGTCACCGCCAGTAACGGCAAGCTCACCAAGGTGACCATGACCGCCGTCGCCAGCGGTGCCGAGATTCCGGGCACCTTGTCCGCGGACCATGCCTCCTGGAAGCCGAACGGCCGGCTGGAAAGGGCCACCAGGTATCAGATCGCCGCAGAGGCCGAGGACACCAAGGGCCGCTCCGCGACCGGGAACGCCACGATCACCACGGTTTCCCCGGCCAACGACTTCATCGGGCATCTCTCCCCCGAGGACGGCTCGACCGTCGGCGTGGGCATGCCGGTGACGGTCTCCTTCGACAAGGCGATCAGTGACAAGGCGACCGTAGAGTCGGAGATCCGGGTCAGCTCGAGCAGCGGGCAGCGGGTCGTCGGTCACTGGTTCAACGACGACCGCCTGGACTTCCGCCCCGAGAGCTACTGGAAGCCCGGCTCGACCGTCACTGTCAAGCTCAGCCTCCACGGCATCCAGAAGACGGTCACGTTCGCGATCGGTCGGAGCCAGGTCAGCACCGTCGACGCCAAGACGAAGCAGATGACCGTCGTACGGGATGGCAAGACGATCAAGACCATCCCGATCTCGTCCGGCAGCACCGACCACCCGACGTACAACGGTCAGATGGTCATCTCCGAGAAGTTCAAGAATCTCCATATGAACGGTGCGAGCGTCGGCCTCATGAACAAGGACGGCAGGCCCGCGTACGACATCGCGGCCGTACCGCACGCCATGCGCCTGACGGCCTCCGGCACGTTCATCCACGGCAACTACTGGGGTGCCGACGCGGTCTTCGGCAAGGTCAACACCAGCCACGGCTGCGTGGGCCTGAAGGACGTCAAGGGCGGCGGCGACGGCAAGCAGCCCGCCGCCTGGTTCTTTGACAACTCGATGATCGGTGACGTTGTGATCGTCAAGAACTCCGAGGACAAGACCACGTTGGCACCGGACAACGGCCTCAACGACTGGACCATGCCGTGGAGCGAGTGGGTCGCGGGCAGCACCACCCACTGACACCACGCCACTCTCCACGCAGCCGAACCGGAATCCCTTCCGCCGGGTGGCGACCGACTCCATGTCGACCGCGCCTGCGTCGTCAGGGCGCTCGAGCAGCCCTCGGCCCGGGGAGGCCCCGCGTCCGCTTGCCCAGCATGGACGCATCGAGGCCACGCGCCGCATCGTCGAGTCCGTCGGCCCCTCCCGCATCCCTGCGCTGCGCTGTCGGGGAATTACTCCCAAAGATCAACTAAACGCCCACTGTGAGCTGGGCAGTTTTTCGGGGTCTGTGGCCTCGTTGATTGCAGTGACTGATGCGGGCCTGGCGTTGGCGTCGACGGCGTGGTGCCGGGGGACGGACCTCGACACGGGCCCAGTCGTAGATCCTCTGTCCGTGGGCGCCGGCGCCGCAGGAACGGCGTTTCCACTTCTGCCGCGGCAGACCGGGGAACAGGTCGCGGACGGGGTGGTCGATGGACCAGCGGGTAACGACCGTGTCGTGCCTCGTTGTGGCCATGACGTGGAAGACGTCCGCCTGCTCCAGCTCGAACCGCCGGCCTTTGCTGAAGCCGTAGGCGGCGTCCGCAGTCACCCAGCCGAACGGGATCTTCTCGGCGATGGCCCTGCGGACCATCGCCTTGGCCATGCTCACTTTCGTCTCGAAGCGGACCTGTCGTCGATGCCTGCCTGCCGGCATCGCTCGCGATCGTCCGTCCAGGACGTCGGCGGATATAGCCTGCGGTCGATCACCGTGCGTCCGCGGCCAGTTGCACAGGCGAGAAAGACCCCGATCTGGGGGTTCTCGGTGCGTCCCGCGGTGCCGGAGTACTGCCGTTGGACCGCGGGGGAGCGAATGCCCTTCTTCAGGAATCCGGTGTCATCGACGATCAGCACGGCCTCACGGTCCCCGAGATGTTCCACGCCGTAGTCCCGCACGTCGTCGAGGACCTCGCCGGCGTCCCACTCGATCCTGTTCAACAGCCGATGCATGCGATCGGGGCCGGCATGCTCGGCCCCTAACCACACCAGGGAAGGACCTGGCCAACAGTCACGACAAGCACGGTTGCAGTACTAGCCCGCGGACGCGGCGGTATCGGCGTGCCGGGCCTCCATCGCGGCGATCACCCGCTGCCGGGCCAGCCGCCGGGCCTGCCTGAGCTTCGCGTCGGCCAGCAGGAGGGGCGCGTACCAGATCCAGCCCCACACGCTGTAGGAAACGGTCCCGCTCAGCACCAGCGCCTTGTTGGTGACGACGACCAGCACGAAGGTGACGACGTACGCGGCCACCCGATGACGGACCAAGAGCCGCAGCGGGGCCCGCCACGGACCGGTCAGCAGTTCCAGCGCGGCCGCCACCTCGGCGGCGCGCAGGTCCTCGGGATGCGCGGGCGCCTGGCCGCCCTGCTCCAGCGCTTCCGCGACATCAGCGCTGTGGGACGTCAGAGCCGCCCGCTCGGTCCGCGCGGTGGCCGTCCTCTCCCGTACGTCCTGCCAGTAGCCCCGCCCGGCCCAGCCGAGCGCGGCCTCCATCCGTACCGCCTCGGGCGAACCCGCCGGAGCCAGCACGGCGATCCGCTCCTTGAGCGAGGTCGCCCGACCGCTGCGCCCTGGGTACGTCCACTCGTCGGCCCGCAGGCACAACTCCAGGTAGGACACGAGCAGTCCGAGGTCGTCGGGACACCGTGCGAGCCCGGCCTCGTAGGCCTTCTCCGCCTCGGCGTCGTGGTCGTCGTCGTCCTCTGCCGCGTGGGCGAGGCCGAGCCACCGGTAGAGCACGGGATCGGGCCCGAGTTCCTCCAGGCCGGATTCGGCCAGCTTCCGGACCTGCGTGAATCCGCCCACTGCAAAAAGCTCCTCGCAGCGGTCGACGTATTCGTCGTGCGTCATGCTTCCTACCCCCCAGTCGATCAACAGGGCCACTTTCAACCACACGAACCCGCTGGTCAAGGCATGTCGACACGAGCCCGGGGACCACACCTGGCCGTCGCCGCCGTCCACGAGAGTGCGACAGGACCGGGCTGCCGATGCCTGAACCCCCTCGGCTGAGTGGGCGAGTTGCCGCGACGTCGTTTGGACGCGTAGCTGGGAGTCGTATGCTCGCGCGAGTGGGCGGTGTTCATGGGAGCGGGAGTCACTCAGCCTGGCCCCGGCTGATACGGCGTGGCGGAAGGCTGGGGGTAAAGGCTGCGTGAAGGCCGGCACTCGGCCAGCGCTGGAACCGCGGGGAACCACCTGCTCCCATGGCGGCTTTACCCGTCCTGGATTGAACGACTCATCACGGCGTGATCGGCTACGGCTGACATGACATGACATGACACATGCAAGCGCTGCCGGAGGCCCCGTGCCGTACTACCTGCTCACCGTGACGGCCTCACGGCGGACCAACCTCGGGTTGCAGGTCGAACCCGCCGTGCGGATAAGGGAACTGGCGTCACGGGTGAAGGACACCGACGTTCCCATGCCCGGCGACCGCCTCCTGCTCCTTCGCCCCGACACGGGCACGTGGTGGATCGCCCCGCTTGCCTCCTTCGGCCTGGAGGCGTGGCGGAAGGACGGTCTCGTCTACACCCACAGTGACCCAGCCGACCCGGAGTTCACACTGGCCCTCGGCGGCCGAGGAGGTGCGGAGGAGGTCCTCCCGGTGGGCACGGAGATCTGGCTCGACGACAACGCTCCGACCAGAGGTCACCGAACCGATGGCTGGCGCCGCATCATCGCCGACATCGCCTCGGGTGACTGGCATCAGGCGGACCCGGACGCGGTCGACACCACCGTCACCGACCGCTGATACCGCGATCCGGCAGAGCGCCTGAAGCGACCACATGCCCAACGCTCCTTCCCTGTTCGGCACAAGGGGAGCCGCTCACCGGCGCCACGGCCCCCTGCGAGTTGCCGGTGTACAGCTATGAGCGACTCCCGAACTCGTCTGCTGCCAGGCGCGTCCGCCTCTGTCGCAGGAGAGGAAAGTCCCTTGTCCATGTCGATTCTCTATCGAGTGCGCGAGCCTCTTCCCGATGCGCCGAGCGCGCTGTCACGGGCGCGCGCGATCATGCGCGAACTGTCCGACTGGCAGACCATCCCCTGGCCTCAACTGGAGCTGGTCACCACAGCCGAGCAGTACGCGCACGCAGTCCGTACGTTCGGCGCCGCGCTGGCCGCCTGGGACCGGGACCTGCCTGGATTCGGACCCGTCCGGGATGAACTGAAGCGCCGCGGCGTCGCGTTCGACTGGGAAGAGCACAACTATCTGTTCACTACTGACATGCGGCTCCGCCCGGACCTGGCCGACCTGTGGCCACTGCCCGAAGGTCTGTCCCTCTCCCTGGCCAGGACTCCGCCCTTCGGCGGCCCCGACACCGAAACCGAGGATGACTGCACCGAGGAGGAACTGGACCAGATGGTCTCCGCACTCGGGCCACTGACCATGAACGTCAGCTGGAACTGCGGATGGCGAGGCCTGTCCGAATTCAAAGGCTGTGGTGTGCAGCTCTGTCTGAACAGCTTCTGGGCCGAGCAGTACGCTGAGCCCGCCCCCGGTGAGTTCGGGGTCTGGGTTTCCCTCGGCTCCCGCGTCGCCTGGAGCCCGGCCGGCCAGGCATGGCTGCGCGACTCGGGACTGCCGCTCGGCGAGCCCCAGACAGGCTAGCAACGCACCGGAGGAGCGGCTCCGCACACGGGCGACGCCAACTGCGGTAGGCGGCCCGGCCGCTCAAGGGGCTCCACGTGAATCGTCCCCAGCCAGCCCGGCCCGTTCGTCAGCGCGGACTCTGTCGAGCAGGCCCTGCGTATGCGTACTTGGGCAGCGTGAACGCCAGTTCAGGGCCCGCACCGTGAAGGCCGTCCAGAATTCCGGACCCTTCAGCACCTTGGGCTCCCATTCCGTACGAGCGGGCCCTTCGCGTCCTCAGCCGACCCGGGACACCACGCTGCCCCGGGCCGCTTCCAGTACGGAGAGCCAGGAGGCCACGTTCGGCTTCCGCCGCAATAGCACTCTGCGCTCACGCTCGGTCATGCCACCCCACACGCCGAACTCGATACGGCCGTCGAGCGCCTCGGCCAGACACTCAGTACGCACCGGACACCCCATGCAGATCATCTTGGCCCGCTTCTGGCGTGGGCTGTCCGCGAACAGCTCGTCCGCGTCGGAGCTGCCGCAGGCGGAGCTCTCTCTCCAGTCGGTCGTCGCACTCGTCATGGCTTCCCTCTCCCCCACGGCTGACCAAGCTGATCACGCTGCTGCGGGCTGCCCTCAGGGTTCGCCCCCGGACCGCACGCACCGTCCCGCCCCATCCCACCCCTCCCCGACGCGGCGCCGTCGTCCTGCGTCCTCGCGGAGAACCGCGCCACTGCCACACAGGACATCGGCCCCTAGTTCACCGTCTAGCCCGATATACGCGACGCAACCCGATTCCGCTCAAGCTCGTTGGAGGCTGCCGTACACCAACTGACCGGTGAGCCCGCGCACGAATCCCCCGATGAGCAGCCCGGTGGCACGGACACACCGGCATTCCTCACATGGTCTCGTCGCTGCCCGTGCGGAGGACGGTCACACCGTGCAGCAGCCTCCGCTGCGTACCGATGGGTAACGTCCGGCAGCACCACACCGGGTACAGCGCTCGAACACCGGGCTGAGAATCGCTGCAAGGTGGTGAACTGCACCGCTGACGTATCGTCCTCGCTCGTCGCCCCGATCAGCTCATCGCGCTCCAAGGATCGGATGCCAGTGCCGCGCATCCGGACGGCTCTGAGATGGGGCGGGCGCCCGCGTCACCGTGTCCGTGTCCTGGCGTCGCGGCGGCGTCGGGCGAGCAGCACGAGGGAGCCGCCGGCCACGACCGTCGCCGCGGCCGAACCGGCCAACTCGGCAGTGCCGTTGCCGCCCGTGGCGGCGAGGTTGCCCTGCGGGCTCGTGCCGGACGGATCGCCGGTGGGGCTGTCGGTCGGCGCGGGAGACGTCGAGCCGGTCAGGGTGTGGGAGCCGCCTGTCGAGGGGGCGTGGGTGTTGTGGCCTCCGCCCGTGCCGGCACCCGTACCCGTTCCACCGTTTCCGGCCCCGCCGCCGGAGGTGGTGCCGCCCGAGCCGCCCGTTCCTGGACCGTCGCCCTCGGCCACGTCCACGTGGAGAGTCGCCGTGTCGTTCGCCGCGTTCTTGTCGTAGTCCTGGTGGGTGCCGTAGACGGAACTCGCCCGGACCTCTCCCTCGGTGTCGTGCGCCTTGCCGCCGATCTTGAGGACGAAGGTGTAACTGAGCGTCTGGCCGACCTCGATGAGGTTGTCGTCGTGCCAGCACACGTAGACGGGGTGTCCGGGCTCCGACGGGCCGGTCGGCGAGTCGATCCCGAAGGGGGCGCACTCCCGCGGGACTTGGACGGCGGTGGTACCGGCCGGAACGTGGACCATCAGGCCCGGTTGGTCGTCGCTCTGTGTGTTGTGGATCCAGCCGGGTCCGTCGTTGCGCAGGGCGGCCGTGACGGTGACGGTGTGCCCGCGCCGACCCTTCGCCCGGTCCCCGACCGCCACGAGGTCGGCCGAACTGTCCACGGTCAGAGGCATACGGTGATAGCTGTCGCCGTACCCCTCCTTGCCCGGCGCCTCTCCCGTGGGACCGGTGCCGTACTCGACGGACTCCATGAGGCCCTTGGCGAGCACCTTGAACCGTACGGGCACGGTGACGGAGGCTCCCGGTTCGACGACGGTGTCCAAGGCGCACTGTGCCTGACCCACCTGGTCGGCGTCGGTCGAGTAGGTGCACCCTTCGGTGCTGTCGGTGAAGCCGAGCCCCCGGGTCAGCCGCACCTGGAAGACGACGCCGTGCGCGGCCTCCGTGCCGGTGTTGGTGATGGTGACGCTCTTGTCGTACGTCCCGCCCGGCTCTGGGGTCGGGGTCGGGAGCGTCGAGACCACCAGGCGCACACCGGCGGCGTCGGCGTGCGCGATGGAGGCGGACAGTGCGGGGACGGTCATGCCGAGCACGGCGGTGGCCAGGGTTGCCGTTCGGCGGAATCGTGCACGCACCACGGGATCTCCTTGAGGGGCAGCAAAAAAGGCAGGACGGCGGTGGCTTTTTCCGTCCGCCGGTTCACCTTCTGGACACCTGGAAGGCCACCGTAGTTGTATCGACCAGTTGTTTTTGACCTGTTCATGGAATCTGGCGGGCTCTCCGACGGTCACAGACGACGTGCCGACCTGACCGCCTGGACCACCCCGGGGTGGTCCGGGCGGCTGTTGGATCCGCCGGCGCTTCGACCGCATGGGTTCGCCGGGATCGGCGATCAAGGCAACCGAACATCTGCCGCAGATCCATTCATCCATTCCAGTTCTCAATGCCATGACCAGCAACTGTTGGACTTGCGAATCATTGATTCCTAGGCTCGACAAGGCAGGCCTTCCGTGTGAGAAGACCTCGACCACCTGTCTTCCACATCCGGAGGAGACGTTCGATGAAGCAACGCACGATCGGCGGAAAGACGGTGTCGGCGATCGGGCTCGGCGGCATGCCGATGTCCATTGAGGGCCGCCCCGACACCCACAGATCGATCGCGACGATCCACGCCGCGCTCGATGCCGGTGTCACACTCATCGACACGGCGGACGCGTATCACCGCGACGCCGGCGAGGTCGGGCACAACGAGGAGCTCATCGCCCGGGCTCTGCGCGCGTACGGCCGGGGAGCGGACGACGTGCTCGTCGCGACGAAGGGGGGTCACCTGCGGCCCGGCGACGGCAGTTGGACGGTCAACGGCAACCCGGCCCATCTCAAGCAGGCGGCCCAGGAGTCGGCCAAGCGCCTGGGTGTCGAGGCGATCGGCCTCTACCAGTTCCACCGCCCCGACCCGCGCGTCCCGTACGCCGATTCGATCGGTGCAATCCGTGATCTGCTCGACGAGGGCGTGATCCTCAAGGCGGGCATCTCGAACGCGACCGTGGACCAGATCGACGAGGCGAACGAGATCCTGGGCGGTCGGCTCGACTCGGTGCAGAACCAGTTCTCGCCCAGGTTCCGTTCAAGTCTGCCCGAGCTGGAACGCTGCAACGAACTGGGGATCGCGTTCCTGCCCTGGAGCCCGCTGGGCGGCATAGCGAACGCGCCCGAACTCTCGGCGCAACACGCCGCTTTCCGAGAGGTCGCGGACGAGGTGGGCGTCAGCGTCTACCGGGTGACCCTGGCCTGGGAGCTTGCTCTCGCGCCCGTGGTGATCCCGATTCCCGGATCCTCTCGCCCCGAAAGCATCCGTGACTCAGCGGCCGCGACCGAGGTGACGCTCACTCCCGAGCAGATGTCCCGTCTGTCGGCGGCCTGAGACGCCCGGCACCGGCACCGAATACCACTCATGGACAAGGATCCGATCGTGAAGACGTTCAAGCTGCCCGGCACGGACATGGTCGTCCCGAACATCGTGCTCGGCCTCATGCGCATCCAGGACAAGAGCGACGCAGAGGTACGAGAACTCCTCGCCACCGCGATGGACGCCGGCATCACATTCCTCGATCACGCCGACGTGTACGGCAGCGGGTTGCACGGCTGCGAGCGCCGTTTCGCCGAGGCGATGCGACTGAGCCCCTCGCAGCGCGAAAAGTTGATCATCCAGTCAAAGGCGGGCATCGTCCGCGAAGGCCCATACTTCGACTTCTCCTACGAACACATCGTCGAGTCGGTGGACGGTTCACTCAAGGCCCTGGGCACCGACTACCTCGACATCCTGCTGCTGCACCGTCCCGACGCCCTGGTCGAGCCCGAAGAAGTCGCGCGCGCGTTCGATGAACTTGCCACGGCCGGCAAGGTACGGGCCTTCGGCGTCTCGAACCACACCCCCCGGCAGATCGACCTGCTGAAGCGACACGTCAGTCAGCCGCTGGTGGCGAACCAGCTCCAGCTGTCGATCACGCACGCCCCGCTCATCGCGCAAGGCGTCGCGGCCAACATGCAGGGCTTGGACCAGTCGGTCAGCCGCGACGACGGGCTGCTGGACTACTGCCGCCTGCACGACATCACCGTGCAGGCCTGGTCACCGTTCCAGGCCGGCTTCTTCGACGGACCGTTCCTCGGCTCGGAGCGCCACCCCGAGCTCAACGCGGTCATCGACCGTCTGGCGGCGAAGTACGGTGTGCCCCCACTGGCCATCGCGACAGCCTGGATCACCCGGCACCCCGCCCGGATGCAGGTGGTCATCGGTACGACCACACCGCAGCGCGTCGCGGACGCTGCCCTCGGATCGGACGTACCACTGACCCGTGCGGAATGGTACGAACTGTTCCGCGCCGCGACCTACATCGTGCCCTGACCGCCGGCCCAACGCCATCCGCATCGGCCTTAGGACGACTGGCGCGATCGTGCGGCCGGTGGCTCGTCGAACCGGGACGTCTGCCAGTTTCCCGCAGGCCGGACAGTAAACGGCGCAGGGTGACCCTGGAGGTCACCCTGCGTCTGCTCGCACAAGCGCGACTCGTCGCGGAGCGCGCCGGCTCCAGGGTGGTGCTCTGGCCAAGCAGAAGAACCTGCCCGGACCGCTTGTCCTTAGCCATGTCCTCGGCGAGGAAGTCCGCGTCGATGCGGGCCGCCACGGTCCACTCCGCTCACCGACCGCTCAGGAGAAGTCCGCGGCGGTCATGCCGTCGGGGTGGCCGGGCGGCCACTCCACCAACTCGATCTGGTAGCCGTCCGGGTCGGTGAGCCACGACGTCTTCGGGCCGCGAGGGCCGCCCGGGTACTGGACGGGTCCCGGCTCCAGGCCTGCGTCGGTCAGCCGCTCCCGGGTGGCGGCCAGTGCGCCCACCTGGATCGCGAGGTGGTCGAAGCCTCTGTTCCCTTCGACGCGTCCGCCAGCGGGACGGTGGACCAGTTCGAGTGAGGCCGCCGGTTCGCCGGGGAACTTGAGGATCACCAGGTGACTCCCGTCCCCGCCGTCGACCCTGCCCAGCACGACATAGCCCAAGGCGGTGTAGAAAGCGAGCGAGCGGTCCAGGTCGGTGACGCGGTAGGCGACGAAGAGCGTTTTCATGCGGCCTCATGGGGACGGCATACCCGGTAGCGGAGGTGCGTGACGTCTCGGTCCTCGAGCCGTCGGACGAGGTCGAGCTCGATGTGATCACCACCGAGGTGGTCGAAGAGTCGTCGGCCTCCCCCGAGGAGGACCTGCACCAGGTGGATCTCCATCTCGTCGATGTGCCCGGCTCGAAGGAGCGCTTGGGCCGCGCCCGCCCCATGGACCATGACCGGGCGGTCCCCGGCGGCCGCGCGAGCCCGACGGGCGCAGTCATCGACGTCGGTGACGAATCGCGCGTGGCCGGGTGGCACGTCCCCGTCATCCGCCTGGTGGGTGAGGACGAAGATCGGCACACCGTCGTGATGGTCGCCCTGCCAACGCCCGGCGAGTTCGAAGGTCCGACGGCCGGAGATCACCGCGCCGGTCGCCAGCGCCTCGCGATGAACCTGTCCGCTGGGACCGTCGGATTCCCGGTCGTCGAGCCAGTTGAAAAGACGTCCACCGGCGCGTCCCAGTTCCTGGCCCGGTCGATCGTCCGGACCGGCGATGTAGCCGTCCAGCGACATCGACATGTACAGCCGAATCGGACTGCTCATTCCGGCCTCCATCTCTCGTCCAGGGCATCCGGATGCTCCGCTTCTCGCCCGTCGGGGCGGGATTGCCAATGGGAAGACTCCGGGCGGCAGGCAAATTCATCGGCCTGACGAGGCGTACATCAGGAGCAGTCGATCACTCGCGGTGATTCAGACTGCTTGAGCGTCCACAGTCCGTGAGCCGTCCACGACGATCTCTCTCCTGAACCTTGAACTCGCCCGCCCCACGGTCACCCGCTCCCCAGAGCTGCGCGCTGTGACCCCCCTCACGCGCAGGATCGACAAAGGCCGACCCCAAGCGGTCGTGAGCAACAGTCGGCCGGGGCCCCGGCAGGGGGCAGGTCACGTTCCGGGGGTAAGGGCACGGGCGAGCGTCTCCAGCGCTGTGGTGACTTCGCGCAGACGGGCCACTTCCTTGGTGCCGAGGGCGGCGGCCAGTGCCTCGGTGACATCGGTCTCGCGAACGTGGACGACTCGTTCGGAGGGCTCGGCAGCCTGGCGGACGAGCATACGGCGCCTGTCCTGCGGGTCCGTGACGGCCTGCACCGAGCCGGCCTCCTTCAGCCGCGCGACAGCCGTGGACACCTGACTCTGCGGCAAGCCGGTGCGTGCGGCGATCTCGCCCACCGCACTGTCGGGATGGGCCGCGATGTCGCTGGCCACGACCAACACCGTCCGAGTGCTGCCGGCATACCGCGCGGCGCCGCCGGGAGGCTCGGGAAGCGCATCCTCGCCGATCTTCATCAAGGTGCGTCCCAGCAGAAAGAGTTCGACTGCGTTCACGTACACCACACTACATCCACGTCGATACATCCAGCTAGATATATCGACTTCGATGAAATATGCTCAGGATCGGACGCGGCGGACCTGTCGCCGCTCGGCGAACGGGGAAGACATGAGCACGCTCTCCGGCACCCTTGAGGTGCCCAACGCCTCCCTGCACTACCAACTGCGCGGAAGCGGCCCGCTGTTGCTGATCTCCGAAAGCGGGGAAGGCGACGCCGACCGCAGCCGCGACCTCATCGACCAGCTCGCCGGCACCTACACCGTGGCCACGTACGACCGCCGCGGCCTCTCCCGCAGCCGTATGGCCGACCCGGAGCGTGGAGCCACGCTGGACGAGCACGCCGACGACGTCCATCGCCTGCTCGCCACGCTCACGGACACCCCCGCCCGCATGCTCGGCTGCAGCCTCGGCGCCGTCATCGGTCTGCACGCCGCCCTGCTGCACCCCGACCAGATCCACACACTCGTCGCTCACGAACCGGTGGCCCCCCGCCTGCTGCCCAAGGGCGAACGCTCCCGCCACGAAGGCGAGCTCGCCTCACTCCAGGACCTCTACCGACGAGATGGGCTGGACGCCGTCCTGCCACACATGGCCCGCACCCTGGGCATCGACCCCACCCACAAGAACGCCGAACCCGGCCTGACACCTCAGCCGATCAACGAACGCCGTCGAGCCAACTTCGACTACTTCATCCGGCACGACTTCACCGCCGTCATCCACGACAACCTCGACCCGACCGCCCTCAAGGACGCCCGCACCCGCGTCGTCCCCGCGGCCGGACTCACCACGCCGCACCACGTCTTCGACCGCAAATGCGCCGACGCCCTGTCCACCCTGGTGGGACGCGGGACAGCCGAGTTCCCCGGCGGCCACAACGGCAACACCAGTCACCCGCGGGCGTATGCCGCCCGGCTCCGGCAGATCCTGGCCGACAGCGACTGACCTCGGGACCCAAGGGAGGCGCACTTACGCGCCCGACGGAGCGTTCCCTCAGGTGAGTTGCGCGAGCCACCCTGGCGAACTTCGGGGCTCCGGCCGCAGTTCCGCGACTCCCCAGGTCAGCGGTGGGAGGACGGGATCGTTCGTTGGCCGCGTGCCTGCGGGCCTCCTTCGCGCTCCCTGTGGCGGCGGCGAGGGCCTTGGCGGCGCAGACTTCCTCCGCAAAAGGAAAACGAATGTTCGTCTTGACGTGTCCTTCGTCCGTGCCGCAGGATGGGCACCGCTAAAAAAGAACGATTATTCTCGGAAGGGCGGAGTCGGCATGAGTACCCCGCGAACCGGAAGACCGGCCATCGCTCGGTTTCAGGTTCCCCGGGAAGACGGGGTCCCGCCCATGCCTTCCACGGCTGAGTCGGCGTCGCCCGACGTCGTGGCGTTCGTACGGCAGGACAGTGACAGTCGGGGCGCGGCACAGGTCGGCGCGCTGCGGGCGCTCACGCGGGCGGGGATCACGCCTGATCTCGTAGCAGGGTCTTCGGGTGGTGCGCTCAACGGCGTCGCGTTCGCCACCGACCCGAGCATCGAGGGCATGGACCGGCTGGAAGCGCCGTGGCTGAACATCAAGCGCCGGCACGGCGCGCCGATCTCCGTCCGGACTCCGGTCATGGCCGTGGTGGGACGTGGGGAAGCGGCCGTCTCGAGCGCGGGCGTGGGGAAGTTGCTGCGGTTAGGGTTCGGCGGCCTCGTCCGCAAGGTCGGCGGACACGCCACCGGGTCGAGTAACCGGCCGGGCCCGGTCACTCCTTCCGGTCGCCCGGAACACTCCCGAAACCGACGTGGGCAGACCGCCCAAGTCCCCACCCGCAGCTTCCCCTTAGGCAGTCCACCATGATCTATCCTCCCCTTCCCCTGCCTCCGGGCGCCGGGGACCACCCGGGTGTCGGTCGCAGGCCACCAGTCAGGGGCAGCGGCGAGGCCGACAGCTGGCTGCGCGGTCGGCGTCGCGGGCAGGCATCCTCAGCTCTTCCGCTGCACCTTGTGGAAGCTTTCCTCGTCAGCCGTGGCGGCAGAAAACCGGCAGAGGGTCTGGTGCGCTTTCGGATATCGGACAACGTCGAAGAACACCGTTCCTGGCGCTCTCGGTCGCGCCACACAGATGCAGGGCGTCAACTCGCCGGATCCACAGGGCAGCTGCGGCTGGCCCGCTACCGCCCCGTCGATCAAAGCGTCACCTCCCGGGCCCCTGTCGCCATACTCACGATCAACGGCATCACCGACGTCGCGTCCCTGGCGCGTCTCGACGTCGCCAACCCCTTCCCGTGCGACGTGGGCACGGAACGAGGCCGTGCCGCACCCGCCGGCCTTGACGTGCATTTCGTCGCGCGCCTGTGGGACCTGGCGTTCCCGGGGCGCACACGATGCCAGGTGCACCTGGAGGGTTCGTTCCGCGTCCTGCCTCACTGGCCGTTGCAATGATGTGCGGGTCGCAGGGAGCCGATACCGACAGCGAACGCGCTCAGGACTCGGACACGGCAGGCCGTGCGGAGCAGGCTCACCGGGCAGGCCGGTTCATGTCCCTGCCGCCCTTGCGCCGGCGCAGTGCGCTGATGGCAGGTGCCGTCGTGGTGGTGATGAGCGCCGAACTGGCGCTGATCGCGCCGTACACGCGTCGGGCCGCAGGGCAGCTCGCCCATGCCCAACTGACGTGGGTCCTGCCGGCCGTTGTCGGCGAGACGGTCTCCATGATGATGTTCGCCCGCCTGCAACGGCACGCGCTCGGTACCGGCGGACTACGCGTCCGCCTCGGTTCCGCCGCAGCCACCGTGTTCGCCGGCAACGCTGTGGGCGCGACCCTGCCCGGCGGTAGCCTGCTCTCGATCACCTACCGGACGCGCCGCATGCGTTCTTGGGGAGCCAGCGCGTCCCAGATCGGTTTTGCGCACGCCGCGACCGGTGTTCTGAGCACGATCGCGCTCGCCCTGTTCGCCGGCGCCGGTCACCTTCTCTCGGGTGACAGCTCCCGGCTCCTCTCGGTCGCCGTCCGCGTCGGGGCGATCTGTGCCCTCACCAGCACCGTGTTCGCGTTGGTCCACCATCCCGCGGTACTGCGTCGGCCCGTGCGTGCGCTGCTTCACCCGCTGCGCAGGCTGCGCCGCGGCGCCGGGGTGCAGGCGTCGGCCGACCGGATGCTCGACGAACTGGCTGCCATGCACCCCCCGGCCCGGTTCTGGGCGTGGGGACTCGGCCTGGCCCTGTTCAACTGGGGCGGCGATTTCCTGTGCCTGCTCGCTGTATGCCATGCGGTCGGAGCATCACCCTCGTTGAGCACGGCTCTGTTCGCCTACATCGCCGGGATGACAGCCGCATCCGCGGTGCCGCTGCTGCCCGCGGGAATCGGCGTACTTGACGCGACCCTGATCCTCACCCTGCACCACGGCGGGGTACCCGTCAGCGCCGCCACAGCCGCCGACCTCCTCTACCGGACGATCACCCCTGGACTGGTCGCCATCGCTGGATGGTTCCTGCTGCTTCAACAGCACCGACGACCAGGCCGCCCTCCGCATGTGCGCGAGTCCTGCGGCCACGCCCGAACCGTTTCGGCAACCTCCGACGCGACGGCGGAAGCCGGCACAGTGACCTGTAGGACGTAGTCCAGGCGTAGCCGGCCCGGAACCTATGGCCTCCGGTTGTCCCCGCAAGCCCGCCGCCCGCAAGAAAAACGAATGTTCGCATTGACGTGCGGGAGCGCCGGCGGCAGACTGAAGACTAAATAAAATGATCGTTCGTCTTTTTAGGGATACACATCGTGAAGAACCTGTCGGCGGGACCCCTCTCATGGCGTCGGACCGTCATCATGACCGTGGCGTTTCCGCTGGTGATCTCGCTGGCCGTGATGGCGTACGCCTGGCCCGCATCGCGCATCGCGCCCCGCCATCTGCCCGTGGGTGTCGTGGGCGCGAGCACGGCCGGCCAGAGTGCGGTCGAGGGTCTGACGCACTACAAACCGGGCGGATTCGACTTCCACCTCTACCCCGACCAGGCGTCGGCGCGCTCCGCGATCAGGAACCGGGAGGTCTACGGCGCCTTCGTGGTCACCGCCGGCGGCGTCACGGCGCTGGAAGCCACTGCCGCGAGTACGACCGTGGCCCAGTTGCTCACCACGGCGGGCCAACAACTTGCCGCCCACGCAGCCAAGTTGCCCGCGAGTCACGCCAAGCCGGCCGCCGGCACCTCCTCTAGGCCCACAGCGCGGAAGAGCCTGGCCAAGCCCGTGCCCAAGGTCAGCTTCCGAACGGTGGATGTCGTGTCCACCTCTGCCGACGACCCGCGGGGGGTGGTCTTCAACTCGGCACTTCTCCCCCTCACCATATGCAGCATTCTGATCGCGGCTCTCATCGCGATGTCGGGTACGCAGATGCCGTCGTGGCGCCGGCTCATCGACCTGCTCGCCGCGTGCGCCGCTACGGGCCTCGCCGCCTACCTGGTTGCCGAAGGCCTCCTCGGCGCCCTGCCGCACGAGCATCTGGCCACCTGGGGAGCCCTGTCCCTCACCATGCTCGCCATCAGCGCGACCAGCGTCGGCCTGGTCACCCTCATCGGTCCCGCCGGGATCGGGCTCAGTGCGGCGCTCATGGTCTTCGTCGGGAACCCGTTCTCCGGCATCACCTCCGCACCGGAGTTGCTGCCCCAAGCGGTGGGCGACATCGGCCAGTGGCTGCCGCCGGGCGCCGGCGCGAATCTTCTGCGCAGCACGGCCTACTTCGACGGCGCCGCGTCCGGTGGCCACATCGCCGTCCTCGCCCTGTGGAGCACGCTGGGGCTGACCGCCGTCGCCCTCGGCCGCCGGACCCCCGCCGTCGCGAACGAGACGCTCGCGGCGGAGCACGTCGCTGCCGACGACAGGAGTTCGGATTCCCCGGCCGGAGACGAAACGCCGACGGCCTTGCCGTCGTCACCCACGAACCGTCCGCACTCGCACGCCCGGCACACGGCCCATGGATGAGGCAGACGCTCATCCTCACGGTCGCCCGTGCGGTCGCGCCGGCCAGATGACGTCCTCCGGGAGGCCTGGATCCGCCGGCAGATCCACGACCGCTCCGCAGACCAGTAGATCACCGAGATTCCCGGTCAGTCCCAGGCCGGCGCGCGCCGGCCTGGGAGGTGGGCCCGCGGGCAGCCGGCGGCGGAGAAGCGCGCCATTGTCACCGCCGCTGACCGCCGCCGGTTCCTGACGGCTTTCGTGGGGGCCGCCCACGCGGGAAACATGGCCGTGCTGGAGAGGTTCGTCGCACACGAGGTTCTCGCAAGCCGACGGCAGAGGCGCCGCACAGGCCGCGCAGTTCCCCGTGGCCGGCCGTCGTCAACGGCGAGGTACCAGCACGTGTTCGCCGAGCGCATCTGGCCGGGCGTCACGGTGCGGCGGGCGGCGCCTCAGGACGTCGCCGGATCCGGCCAGAGCGCCCGCAAGGCGTCCGAGACGCCCTCCAACGCCTTGGAGTCGCCCATGGCCAGCTGGAGAATGTAGCCGGGCAGCATGCACATCAATGTGGCGGCGATCGCTTCCGGAGACACCGCGCGGGTGAGGTTGCCGCTCAGCTGGTTCTCGCGGATGACACCGGTCATGGCCGAGCGCATCTGCGCCATCAGGTCGTCGAACTGTTTGGCCAGAGAGGGGTTCCGCAGTGATTCGGACCAGGCCAGAACGGCCAGCCCGGCGATGTTCTGCTCAGCGGTCTTCGTCTTCACGATTTCGAGAACATCGGCGATGAGGTCCCCGATCGAGCTGCTGGGCCGGTTCCTCGCGACGCTGTTGACCATCGCGAGGACGTCACGCATGTTCTCCTCGACGATCGCCGTGATCATCTCGTTCTTGCTGGCGAAGTGCCGGTACACGGCGCCGGCCGAGAGGCCCGACTCCGCGAAGAGATCCTGCATGGAAGTCGAATGGAATCCCTCGCGCAGGAAGCAGCGGCGCGCAGCGTCCAAGATCTGCGCACGGCGGGCATCCATGTACTCCTGCGTGACCTTGGGCATGGTTCCATCCTCAACGGAAACAAAACGAACCTTCGTGTTATCTTAGCATACGGAGACACCTCGCCCGTTCCTCCGGGTTCGCGGTAGGCGCTGTGCCGACTGCCGCCCACGGTGGCCGGCCCCCTGCGGCCATGCGCGCCGAGCAGGTCACGGACCTGGCGGGACGCGGCGGGCCGACGGCGCACGTCCCGATCCACGCGGCGGGCATGCGAACCCGTCCAGCCCCGGTTCACGATGCGCCACCTGTCGCACCTGTCGCACAGGAGGTGGTCCTGGCTGTCACATATCACCCCTGTTTGCGGTCGATGAAGTGAGAGCAGATGGAGGTGGGAAGCCGTGGACGTCTATGAGGCGGTCGCAAGCCGACAGGCAATGCGCGCGTTCACCGACAGGCATGTGCCCGACGAGGTGCTGGAGCGAGTGCTGCTCGCGGCGGCCTGGGCGCCGTCGGCATCGAACCTTCAGCCGTGGCACCTCTACGTGCTGACCGGCGAGCCGCTGGCCACGCTCAAGAACCGCGCCGGCGAACGGGTGGCCTCGGGCGACCCCTGGGACGAACCGGAGTACGAGCAGTACCCACCGGTGCTGGAGTCCCCCTACCGCGAGCGTCGGTCCGCCTTCGGTGAGCAGCGCTACGGTGCGCTCGGCATTCCCCGCGAGGACCTGGAGGCGCGCCAGCGCGCCGCGGCCGCCAACTGGGACTGCTTCGGCGCGCCCGTCGCGCTGTTCTGCTACATCGACCGTGACATGGGCCGACCCCAATGGTCCGACGTCGGCATGTATCTGCAGACCGTGATGCTGCTGCTCCGCGCCGAAGGACTGCACAGCTGCGCACAGATGGCATGGGCGAAATACCGCAAGACCGTCGCGGAGGTCCTGTCACCCCCGGACGAGCTCATCCTCTTCTGCGGCATGTCGGTCGGATTCGAGGACATCACGGCACGTTCCCCCCGCACAGGCCGGGCACCCCTCAGCGAGACGGTGACGTACGTCCGCTGACGATGACCAAGCCACGACAGCCCGACGACCGACAGACGGATCCGGCTTTTGCCGACTGTCGAACAACGGCAGACCGAGCCCGGCCCACCCGGGCGGGCGTGTACGGATGCCCGTCGTACCGGCGGCCGCCGCGGAGGTACCCGCGCGGCCTTCCGCGCCGAAGCGTGGCAAGCGCCGCCCCCTCCCCCAGTACGCCTCGGGCCCGCCCTACTGCACCTTGCGCATCACCGGGTTGAACACCCAGCTCGGTAACCTCATCGTGGCGGCCGGGACTGCTCGCCCTGGAGCCGGTCCGTGCGCAGTCCGTCCTCCGGTCGTGGTGTGCCGGGTTCGCAAGCGAGCACCTTTGCGGGCCACGCGCCGTCCCTGCGGCGACAGTTGGTGCATTACCCGAATCGCGGGTAGTCGGACCTGTATGAGTCTTTCGAGGCCGGTGAAGTTTCTGCTGCTGTTCCTTCTGGCGTTCGTGGGAGTGGTGCTGTATCTGCACTTCGGCAAGGACGAGGATTGGAGCAGCTCCTTGCTCCTCGGCGTGATCGCGGCGCCGTTCCTGGTGGCCATGTGGAAGTTCCGGGACTGGTACACGAACCGTGCGCAGAGGGCTGGACGAAACTGGCGTGAGGCCCGCGACGAGCGTAAACGCGCACGCGGCGCCTGAGCGGTTGTCGCCCCCGACGGCAATGCGACAGCACGCTGGCCTACCAGTACAACGCACCGTTCTAGCCCAGTACTTACGCGACATCCCCCAGCAGGCGGTCCAACCCGGCCACACCGACGGCAGCGAGGGCAATCTGGATGGCCAGTTCGATCCAGTCGACGCCCTTGGTGTCCGCGACGTCGAACACACCGGCGATGGCTGTTCCGAGCAGGGCCGCGACGATGCCGACCACGATGGTCCACAACACCCCGATGTGCTGACGGCCGGGGAGGACAAGACGGCCCAGGAGACCGATGACGATGCCCATCACGAGGGCCGTGGGGACCCCTGAGATCTCCATGCCGTCCGCCTCCTCCTGCTTCTCTGCAAGATTGTCGAAGTAACGGTGCCCCCGCTTTCCTGAGACAGTCCCGCCGCCTTGACCTTCGAGACGAAGGAGGCGACGGCCCACACGGTCGTCACCGACAACACCCGTAGCCATACGATCCCGTTGGCGCGCGACGAACCCGCCCTCCTGGAAGTACGTCGCCGGGGTCGTCGTCGCCCATTCCGAGCGCGCGACAATGCGCGTCAGCGACGTGTTCTAGAGGTCGACGCCGATCAGGCACGCATCGACGTCGAGGTCGAGGCGATGGCCCTGGTGCCGGTCCCGCCCCCGGAGGTTCTGCGGTGCAAGCCGCTCGCGCTCGCGACGGCCCCGCGAACACGACCCCGCACAACACCTCGCGACTATCCGGACGCCTACGACCTGGAGGCCGCCGATTACGCAGGAAAACCGGCAGCAGCGGTTCGATGCGCGCCCACAACCCATCGTTGATCGGAGTCGTCGCAGAGGGTCGTTGTCACCTCGGGGGCGGCCGGGTCGTCGTCGCTGCCGGTGGCCAGGGCGCGGATCGATGATGCCGCGCGGTGAGCGGCGCTGTCCGTTGGATGGCTCCTACCGCCTCCCGGTTTCCAGCGTCTGGCCGGGTACACAGGACGGCCCACTGCTCGCGTGTGATCTTCGTTTCAGTCTGGCGCTGCCTTGCTCCTTCCGACCGGGGCAGGCGGAAAGGGAATACCGAGACCATTTTGCACGAAGGACCACCCGTGACGACTTCCCGTGGGCAATGCCCCTCACCGGACGGCGCGCCCGATGCGGCGATGCTTGCCCGGGTAGAAGAGGAGAACCTCCAGTTGCGGCGCGCGGTGGGCGCACACGCCACAGTCGACCAGGCCATCGGTGTGCTCGCTGCGCTGTGCCGCGTTCCGCCGGCTGCCGGGTTCGAGGTGCTACGGGAGGTCTCGCAGCGCACCAACATCAAGCTGCGCAGCATCGCTGAGACGATGATCGGCTGGGCACTGGGACAGCCGCTGGAGCCGCCCGTCGGGCCGGAGCTGGACGCGGCGGTGCAGCGATGGTCGCAAGATCAGGACGGTCCGGGCGTGGGGGGCGTCGGCTAGGTCCTGTCCGATGGGTCGTCCACGCGGTCTGAGAGGATCGGATGGACGGATCGAGTAGGGGGTGCCGGTTGCCGAGCGCGCTGTGGCTGCCATATGACGCGAGTTCTCTCGCGCGCCTGGGTGTGGGCGGCGAGGCAGTGTCTGAGCTGGTCGAGCGAAGGTTGCCGTCCGACTGCAACCGCATGTTGAGCAATAGTCAAGACCTGTGGTCCAGGTAGCTTGTGCTCCTGGGCTCGCCGAGGGGATGACGGGTGTCGTCTGGAGTCTGTAGCATCGCGGCTGTGCCCGACGTATGGATCGGTCTCGACGCCAATGCCCGGCGTAGGAACTGGTGGTGGACCGGCTTCCTGACCCTCATCTGCGCTGGCACAGCGGCGGCAACGGCACTGTCCGCGCCGGCCACGGAACGATGGTGGTGGGTTGCTGGCGTCGGCGTGTTCTGGCTGATCGCGCTCTTCTACATGGTCAACCGTGGATACGGACGGACGCTCCTCACGCCCAATGGGATGAAGTTCCGCACCTTCGTCAGTCACAGATCGATCCGGTGGGACGAGATCACCCGGATTGAGAAGCGACGCCACCAAGCACGGAGTGGTGAGTGGTGGGATCTGTGCGCCGTCCGGGTTTATGGACGGTCACTCACGATTCCGGGTGCCTTCGCCAGTAGTCAGTGGGATGCCGACCTCGATGAGCAGTTGGTGGTGATCCGCGGGTACTGGTCCCGCGCGGACGACGGCTGATGGCGCTCAGGACGCGGTGACTTCAGGCCGCTCCACGAGCAGGCCGCGTTCGAAGCGGGCTCCGGCGAGGACGTGGGCCACGAGGTGGGGTGCGTTGACCGCCCTCCAGAGCGCCTGGGCGGACTCGACGAGCTTGAAGACCATGGCGAGCGCGGCGGCCGCGCTGCCGGCGCCCTTGGTGACCTTGGTCCTCAGACGCACTGTCGCGAAGGTCGATTCGATGGGGTTCGTTGTGGGCAGGTGAACCCATTGCTCGGCCGGGAAGTCGTAGGAGGCCAGCAGTTCGTCGACATCGCCGGTGATCTTCCTGACGGCCTTGGGCCACTTCGCGCCGTAGGTCTTCTCGAATGCGGTGACGGCCTTGACCGCGTGCTCGCGGTCCTCGGCGTTGCAGATGTCCTGCAGCGCCTTCCGCGCGCTGGACTGGGCCGACGTCGGGACTGCGTTGAGCACATTGGCCGTTTTGTGAACCCAGCACCGCTGGTGGCGGGCCTTGGGGAACACCTTGGCCAGGGCCTTCCAGAAGCCCAGTGCTCCGTCGCCGACCGCAAGGGCCGGAGCGCGCATCCCGCGCCGTGCGCAGTCACGCAGCAGGCCGGCCCAGGACTCGGCGGACTCGCGGTAGCCGTCGGCCATCGCGATCAGCTCCTTGGTGCCGTCCGCGCGCACGCCCATGACGACCAGCACGCAGGACTTCGCCTGGGCCAGGCGGATTCGCAGGTGGATGCCGTCGGCCCACACGTAGTCGTAGTCCGTGGCCGACAGGTCGCGCTCGCCGAATGCCTTGTGATCAGCCTGCCACTGCGTCGTCAGCCGGGTGATGGTGGCGGGCGAGAGGCCGGCGGAGGAGCCGAGGAACTGCTCCAGGGCGGGCACGAAGTCCCCGATGACAGGCCGTGCAGGTAAAGCAGGGGCAGTACCTCGCTGACCTTCGGGGACTTACGGGCCCAGGGCGGCAGGTCGCCGAGGAGAACCGCCTGCGCTCACCGGTGGACTTGTCGACGCGCTTGTCATTGACCCGCGGAGCCTTCACCTCGATCGCCCCGGCCGCGGTCGTGACCTTCCGCGGCTGATGGAAGCCGTTGCGCACGACCAGACGCCGCCCGGACTCGTCCCGCTGATCGGCCAACTCGGCTATGTATGCGTTGACTTCTGCTTCCAGCGCGGCGGCCAGCATCCGCCGTGCGCCCTCGCGGACGATGTCGTCAATCAGGGAGCCATGTGGTGTCGTTCCGTCTTCGTTGACTACCGTGAGCACGGGCGTGCCTTCCCGACCGACGCGCCAACGTCGGCCTACTCGATAACCATCACAGGATCATTCGGGAAGGTACGTCCTTCACGCGCCAACCCGAGGCTGATCCACAGGTCTTGAGCATTGCTCCCGCATGTTCGTGCGGGACTCGGGTCGGGAGCTGGATGTCCGCGACCTTCCGCCGGGTCGGGCTACGTTCCTCGGTGCGTTCGAGGACGGCGTCAACACGTACTGGCTGCTGATCGACAGCAGTGAAGTGTGGATGGCCCGCGGCTATGAAGGCGATGGGGATCAGCAGTACGGGCTGGTCAGCTCTTCGGTGGCTGGTCTGCAGAACGTCCTGGAGGTGTGGGAGGCGTTCGCCTACTCAGGAAAGAGCGATGCGGACGACGACTACGAGGACTACGTCGAAGACGCGCTTGAACGGCCCGGCAGAGCGATCCGCGGGTGTTCGAGGATGACGAAGCCTGGTGGTCACGCGTTTTCGAGGAAGTCGAGCTCGGCGTCTTGGTCCTGGAAGAGGTATAGCCGTACATGCGGTGGTCGCGGGCGGAGCCACAGTCGGATCGCCGCGACCGTGACCGTCCCGTGGACGACGTAGGCCGCTTGTCGTAGCGCGTGGCGACCGCGCGGAACGTCTCGTGCTGCCCTCGGGCATGGTGATCGGCTCCGGGGCACCGGACGCCGACGGGTTCAGTCCAAGTTGGACACGCACTCGTCGGCGCCGGGCAGGTCGACAGCCACTGCATCGTGTCCGCTGGCCCGTAACGCGAGCAGCACACGATGCCACTGCGAGGGGTTTCTCTGGCCAGGGCTCCTGGATCGATGGCTCTACTGATCTCGGCCCCACAGAACCACGGCCAGTACGTCCTGAAAGGAAGCCCACAACGCCTCCCTCCGCAATGCCCACGCGCAAGTCGAGCACACCTTCGCTCGCAAGAAGTCCGGGAAGATCCTTCGCGACTGCCGCCTGAAAGGCGACGGCGTCCATCACGCCACCAATCGGCATCGCCCGCCTCCACAACCTCGCCCTCCCCGGATAACGGCGGAAGCAACCGGCTGCCGACGACGAGCATGTTCGAGATCACTTGCGGGACAGCCCTTTGACTCACTTGATCAGAATGGATAGCTCGGAACCTGTGAGTTAACAGTGATCCATCGAGTGTCCGTATACGCCGCGATATTCTCTGCGGCACTTCCGAAGCGTGCCGACGTACCCGACGCGCCCATCCCACCGAACGGAGCGTGAGCTTCGTCCATAAGTGTCTGATTGTTGACATGAGCCATTCCTGTGGGAATGCGTTGGGCAATTGAAAGGCCGGCTGCGACGTCAGCCGTGAAGATTCCCAGCGCGAGCCCGAACTCGGTGTCCGCCGCCAACGCGACGGCCTCTTCTGAAGTGGAGAAGGGGGTGACGCAGGCGACTGGGCCGAACACCTCGTTGTCGTAGGCTGGAATTCCAGGACCAGCATCAGCGAGAACGGTAGGCCGATAAAAGAGTCCATCGTAAATCCCTCCCGTAAGCAGTCGAGCCCCTGCTGCAACGCTGCTCAGCACGAGAGAGTGGATCCTGTCACGCTGCTTGGCGTCGATGATTGGCCCGAGTGCCACCTTCTCAGACTCCGGATTGCCCACCACTAGTTCTGACGCGTACGCAGCAAGCCTCGTTGCATATTCGTCGTAGATCGACTCGTGAACCAGGTGCCGGCCGATGATCACGCACCCCTGCCCCTGGTTGAAGAAGCTTCCAAAGGCGATCGCGCTCATGGCCCGGCCGAGATCGACATCACCAAGCACAATCAGTGCGTTGTTTCCGCCGAGTTCAAGGTGTGCACGGGTGAAATGCCGCGCAGCAATCTCACCGACCGCACGGCCGGCCTGTGTAGAGCCGGTGAACGAGACGGCCCGCACACCAGCGTGAGAGACCATGGCCGAACCAATGTCCCCGCCCCCGGGGAGTACGTGGAGGAGTCCGGCGGGCAGTCCAGCTTCCTCGAAGATCCTCGCGAGGACGATACCTCCGGAGACCGGGGTCCGCGGGTCGGGCTTGAGGATGACGGCGTTACCCAGAGCAAGAGCCGGCGCCACAGAACGGATCGACAGCCACAGTGGCATATTGAACGGTGCGATGACACCGACTACGCCGACAGGTGGGTGAACGGTCATACTCAACTGAGAAGTCTCGGACGGGATGACCTCGCCCAAGGCATGCGAAGGTAGCGCGGCGGCCTCGTGACACTCCCGGATAGCGGCGGTCAACTCCGTTTTGGCCTTGAGGCGAACGCCGCCCGCTTCATGTATCAGCCAGTACTGGACGTCTTCGAAATACTGCGTCCACAGATCAGCTGCCCTTCGCAAGATGCCGGCTCGCTCGCTGAACGGCCGTACGGCCCAGGAGACTTGCGCTTCCCTGGCCTTGCCACCGATCGATCCAAGTCGGCAACGTCCGCACAGCCCACGCTTCCGATCTCAAGTCCCGTGGCCGGCTCGGTCACGGAGATTTCTCCGCCGCCGGCCACTCTCCACTTGCCGGTGAATATTTTTCCACTCCAACGCCCGTCATTGAGAAGACCCATGTCGGCCCCCTCCTTCCCAGTCTTGGAAGAATTCTTTTAGATGAAGTAATATCTAGAGAATTCGCCCCTAACCTCGGGGCTCGCGTTCGGGAGGCTTCCACTCTTCCGTCCTCCATCGGAGGCACCTTCGCCGGATTTGAGAAAACATCGCCGTACTCATAGGTAGCCGAAGCACCCCCAGCGTTCAACTGCGCATTCCGGTGAGCGGAACAGCTCCGGAAATAATCCGCTCGACTCCGTCGGTGGTGAGTACGGCCGAGTAGAGCGGTAGGAGCCGAACCCGGCACGGCGATCCCACTGAGCGACCGCTGTGGGCCGATTACGACGGGCAGCCACCCGATCGGCGCCTAATGGCAGCGGTGGCGGCAACGGCGACATCACCGGAGACAAGCGTCAGCAGGCCAGCCGTCAGGGACGGGCCGCGCGACAGGATAAAGATCGGGCAGCAACGGCGGTCCCGCTCCTGCCGAGTGATCTCAGGCCGTTTCCCGCCCCACCAGACGTTGCCCTCCATCATGATCGGCGAGCGAGGAGCAGACCTGCTGCTGCAGTCCTCCCCTTGAACGCATGCGTGACGGAGAGGCCCCATACGGCGCCTTCAACCGCCCCTCACCGCGGCTGCCGACGCGTGCCGCATGGCAGTGGCTCCACGAAGTCCTCATTCGGTGGCCCCGGGTGGCACCCTCAGTTGCCCTCTCCACGTCATCGGCCAGCCACGCTCACCAAGGCGACTCCGGCCATCTCGGTCGAAACGTGGGCCGTGCGCCGGCCCAAGCCCGCCTCGACCCATTGCTGTTGGACGTTGAGGCGAAGGGCGCGGGATCTACGGGGCCGGGCGCATCAGTGCGAGGAGCACCGAGCAGTTGCCCATCACCGCCCCTCAAGCCGCCGGTTGTCCGCCTGTGCGGACGCGACCACCGGCACTCTCGACGGCCTGTGCGGCATGGCGGACGACCCCGGCACGGGACGCCCCGAGGAGTACGCCGAGCGGGTCCTCGACATCGTCTCGGGCGACGGTCCCGGCCCCTTGCGCGTCCCGATCGGTGACGACACCTACGCGTACCTCGAAGCGGTGGAACAGGCGTCCCGCCAGGAACTGGCCGTCGCCCGCACACTGGTACAGCGAGCCCGGGCCCGGCGCCCGCCGGATCCGGGAGATCCGCAGCCGCCAGAGCGCGTGGCCTGATTCGGCTGCCGCACGTCGTGGGTGCGTCGCTTCCCCCGTTCCTCTGCGGGACGCGAGCGGGAGTGGAGGGCTGGGCGGAGCGTATCCGCCCAGCCCTCCGCTCGCCGACGGTGGGATCAGAGCGTGGCGGACGAGTCCGGGTAGTGACCGGGCGCGCGGTGGTGCGGCGGCGCCAGGTTCGACACGACCGGGGTGACCGTCCAGTCGGGGTGGTTCGGCATCCGCGGTGTCCTCGTGCCGTACAACCAGTCGTTGAGGAAGCCGGACTGGTCCTGTCCGGAGACCACGGAGGCGACCGCGACGTAGTCGGCCGTCGTGGCCGCCGAGTTGCGGTGTCGTTCGAGGAAGGAGCGCTCGATGCGGTTGAAGACGTCCTCGCCGACGGACTCGCGCAGGGCGTACAGGACCAGCACGCCGCCCAGGTAGCGCTGGTCGTCGAAGAGGTTGACGGCGTTCGGCGCGGCGACGGGCCCCGAGGACTGCCGCCACTGGTCGCCCTTGGCGTACGTGTCCTTCATCCGGGCTTCCATGCTGGTCAGGCCGAGCGAGTCGGCCCAGCCGCGCTCGTAGCGGTACAGCAGGCCGTAGAAGTCCGCGTGGCCCTCGTTCAGCCACAGATCCGCCCAGTTGGCCGGGCTGACACTGTTGCCGAACCAGGAGTGGACGAGCTCGTGCATCATGTGCGAGCCGATCAGCCTCTCCTCCTGGAGCAGGAAATTCGGCTTGTACAGCGTGAGGGTCTGCGTTTCCAGGCCCGTGAAGTCGAAGGCGTTCGCAGCGTCGGAGTTGCAGGGCAACAGCCCGTACGTCTCGAACGGGTAGGCACCGAGCCGCTGTTCCAACCAGTCGAGAAGGCCAGGGGTGAGCGCGAGCGCCGGCTCCAACACTGCGGCGCGCGCGGTCGGGACGACGTCCCGCAGCCTGAGCCGGTGCGGCCCCTGACGCTCCTTGACGGTGTAGTCGCCGACTGTGACCTGCACCAGTTCGGTGGCTATGGGCGAGGCCGATTGGTAGGTGTACGCCGTCCGGTCGTCGTTCAGGCTCTCGGTGCGGATCAGCCTCCCGTTCGCGACACCGCGCAGATTGCTCGGCACGGTGATGCGGAAGCTGAAATCCGCCTTGTCCGCCGGGTGGTCGTTGCACGGAAAGACGGTGTGTGCCGAGTTCGGCTGGGGGCACACGGCGAAGCCGTCAGGCGTGGGGATCCAGGCGGTGTGCGGGAGAGTCCGGGCGGGGTCGGCGGTGTACTCGACGCAGACCGTGATGGCGCGGCGCTCCGGCAGGGTGCGCGCCGGCGTGATCCTCAGCTTCTCGCCGACCTGTTCGAAGGTGGCCGCGCTCCGGCCGACCCGCACCGAGCGTACGTCCAGGCCGAGGGCGTCGAGCGAGAAGCGGGAGAGGTTCTGGGTCGCCCGGATCATCAGGGTCGCCCTGGCGTCGACCAGACGGGTTGTCGCGTCGTACGCGAGGTCGAGGTGGTAGGCCTCGACGCGGTAGCCGGCATTGCCGAGGGTCGGGAACACGGAGTCACCGAGGGTCTCGGCGCCCGGGGTGCCGTGGGGCCGTAAAGCCCGGGGCTGTGCCGAGGCCGTGGGAGCGGTGGCAAGCGTGGCGGCGGTTCCGATGAGTGCGGCAGCAGGGGCCGTCACTCTGGTGCGATATCTCATGGTTCGCTTTCGCTCGGGGCGACCGGGAGCCTGGTGCGGAGGCGCCGAATCATGACGGATGATGACCCTGTAGACGTGTGGGCGGCGTCGGCGGTTTCTCGGCACCGGCACTTCACGAGCGTCTCCGAGGCGGCCGGGCGCTGTGGAGGTCCGCCCGATCATCGGTGGCCGGGACCTACTGGCCGACAGACAGGCCGAGCGCCTCGAAGCACGGCTGACTACGGGCGATCCCCGTGCCACTGCCGAGGTCTGGGGAGGTTCGCATGATGCCGAGCAACTGGGCTACCCATGACCGCCGGTCGACCCGCCGTTCACGTGAACGGCACGGAGGGGTGAGATTGGGGCACCTCCTGTCTTTTGGCATCCACTCACAGCCGCCATCCCCCTGGGGGAACGTGACCGCGCGGGTGGGGTATTACGGGGTCTGGCGGTGATCTTGTGAGGTCCCCCGATCGAGCACGCTGGGCCGTCACCGGGCCGGGATCGGCTGAGTGAGGTTCACCGGGTTGCCGTCGGGGTCCTTGATGTGGGCGACGCGCTGTCCCCACGGCATGTCGTTGGGGCCTCCGCTGACCGAGCCGCCGAGCGCCTCCACCCGGGCGAGCGTCTCGTCGACGTCGTCGACACCGATGCTGAGCAGGATCCGCGACGCCGCCCCGGTCCCCAGGTCCGCCTTGGCCACCAGCCCGAGGTCGGTGTCGCCGATGCGCAGGCCGAGGTAGAAGGCGGCGCCTTCCTCCGGTACCCGGAAGATTTCCTCAGCGCCGAACAATTCCTTATAAAAGCCGAGCAGAGCGTCCTGGTCAGCAGTCAGGATCACGGGCTGGATGGTGGACATGGCACTCCTGTCGAGAACGGTCGTGTCGCTGGGTAGACCGTACGAGGACGGTGAACTCATCGGCGAAACCACCTGGCCGGTACGGGCACACCAATCGGCCACTGCGATGCAAAGTCCGCCAGGGTGTCCCAGCTGGCTGCACCGCGGGGGCCCAGTTGGGCGTACACCTCGTCGGGCGTCCAGAACCTGTCGAGACCGTGCGACACGAGGTTCTGGATGTTCTCCAGCAGTGAGACGACGAACTCGTGGTTCGGCTCGTCCCTGATCAGTTCCTCCACGATCGTCGGAACCTCGATGCTCGCGCCGGAGAACGGCGCCGGCCGCTCCCACGCGTCGGCCGGATCTGGCTCTCACTGTCCTAATATCGCCAGTTATCCGATAAACCCGATACGGAGCAGGATCGCTGCATCGAAGTAACTCGATCGGCGCGACGGGCAAGTCGGTCGCAGAGGCCGTTACGGTTCCGGTGGTTCTGGATTGATTCCCGACGTTTCATCCACCTGTTTCCGAACGCAGTGGTCGGCGCTCATCCGCCGATCGACGCCCTCGCAAAGGAGATCTCGCTCGATGACCGTTGAGACCAGCTCGGAAACAGGGCTGGAGCCGCGTCGGCAGACCAGCCTAGGCACTGCGGCCGCCCGCAACCTTGCCAGCACGACCAAGTCCGCCCCGCAGATGCAGGAGATCACCTCGCGGTGGCTGTTGCGGATGCTCCCCTGGGTGGAGACCAAGGGCGGCACCTACCGGGTGAACCGCCGGTTGAGCTACAACGTCGGCGACGGACATGTCGAGTTCGTCCAGGACGGTGCCGACGTCCGGGTGATTCCCCGCCAGCTCGGTGAGCTGGCCCTGTTGCGCGGCTTCGAGGACATCGAGGTGCTGACGGCGATCGCCGACCGGTGCGTCCAACGCGACTTCCAGGCCGGCGAGGTACTGGTCCGTCGTGGCACGGCGGCCGAGCAGATCCACCTGATCGCCCGCGGCCGGATCAGCCAGACGTCCGCCGGCAAGTACGGGGACGAGGTGACGGTCGCCGTGCTCGCCGACGGCAGCCACTTCGGCGAGAACGCCCTTGTCGACACCGACGCGAGGTGGGACTGCACCGTCACCGCTCAGACGGGGGGTACCCTGCTGACCCTGTCCCGCTCCGACTTCGCCGCGGTGTTGTCCTCCGCCCCCGGCCTGCGGACGCACCTGCACCATGTCGGCGAGCTCGCCCTCCGGCGGCAGAACCACCATGGCGAGGCCGAGATCGCCATGTCGGCCGGTCACACGGGCGAAGCCGAGCTGCCGAGTACGTTCGTCGACTACGAACTCCACCCGCGGGAGTACGAACTCTCCGTCGCACAGACGATCCTGAGGGTCCACTCCAGGGTCGCCGACCTCTACAACGGTCCGATGAACCAGACGGAGGAACAACTCCGGCTCACGGTCGAAGCGTTGCGGGAGCGCCAGGAGCACGAACTCATCAACAACCGTGAGTTCGGCCTGCTCCACAACGCCGCCTTCAAGCAGCGGATCCAGAGCCACTCCGGCCCGCCCACGCCGGACGACCTCGACAATCTGCTCTGCCGGCGCCGCGGCACGAAGTTCTTCCTCGCCCACCCCAGAACGATCGCGGCGATCGGCCGCGAGTTCAGCGCCTACGGGCTCTACCCGGAGCACGTCGACCTCGGCGGCCAGCAGGTCCCGGGGTGGCGCGGGGTCCCGATCCTGCCCTGCAACAAGATCCCCATCAGCAAGGAAAACACCAGCTCGATCCTCGCCCTACGGACCGGGGAGGCCAACCAGGGCGTCATCGGCCTGCGTCAGACCGGCCTCGTGGAGGAGTACGAGCCGGGGCTGTCGGTGCGCTTCATGGGCATCAACGAGCAGGCGATCCTCTCGTACCTGGTCACCACGTACTTCTCCGCCGCTGTCCTTCTGCCCGACGCGCTGGGTGTGTTGGAGGACGTGCAGATCGCCCGTAGTCGCCAATAGGGGGCTCGCGTTCAACTGCCTCGGTCTCCCGGCCTGGCAAGGCCCTCCCCATTTCACCAAGGAGCTAAGGATGCCCGAGCCCGGGCCTTCCCCTGTGCAGTCGAGCCTGTCTGACGCCATCGCCCTCGTCGGGGCCCGTACCCGCCTCACCCACTCCGAACCCGACGCCGGCGCCACCAGCGACTTCACCTCACAGCGCGGGGAGGCGGGGGATGCGCCGGCGGGTCCAGCGGCCCCTGCCCTGGAACGGCTTCTGCGGGGTCCCAGCGGGTTGGGCACAGCCGGCCTGTATCTGCCCCGGCGAGAGGAACCACCGGCGCCTGCGGAGCCCGAGACGCCGGCGGATGGCACGCCGGTCCCCGGCCTCTACCACCATCCGGTCTCGCAGCCGGACCCGGTTCGGGTGGAGGAGATCAGCCGCAGGATCAAGAGGTGGGCGGTCGACGAGGTCCAGGCCTACCCCCCGGAGTGGGAGGACCAGTTCGACGGCTTCTCCGTCGGGCGCTACATGGTGGCCTGCCATCCCGACGCTCCCACGGTCGACGATCTGATGATCGCCACACGGCTGATGGTCGCGGAGAACGTGCTCGACGACTGCTACTGCGAGGACCATGGCGGCTCCCCGGTCGGGCTCGGCAGTCGCCTTCTGCTGGCGCACACGGCTCTCGACCCCTTGCTCACGACACGGGAGTACGAGCAGCCGTGGGCGGAGTCGCTCCAGTCGGACGCGCCCCGGCGCGCCTACCGCTCCGCCATGGCGTACTTCGTCCAGCAGGCCACTCCCTCGCAGGCCGACCGGTACCGGCACGACATGGCGCGTCTGCACCTGGGCTACCTCGCGGAGGCCGCGTGGTCCGAGGCGGATCACGTTCCCGAGGTCTGGGAGTACCTGGCGATGCGCCAGTTCAACAACTTCCGTCCCTGCCCGACGATCACCGACACCATCGGCGGCTACGAACTACCGGCGGACCTGCATGCCCAGCCGGACATGCAGCGGGTCATCGCGCTCGCCTCGAACGCCACCACCATCGTGAACGACCTCTACTCGTACACCAAGGAGCTCGAGAGCCCGGGCAGACATCTGAACCTGCCCGTGGTGATCGCCGAACGTGAGGGCGTCTCGGACCGTGACGGCTATCTGAAAGCAGTCGAGATCCACAACGACCTCATGCACGCATTCGAATCCGAAGCCGCCGGCTTGGCCGCCGCCTGCCCTGTCCCGAGCGTGCTGCGCTTCCTGCGAGGCGTGGCCGTGTGGGTCGACGGCAACCACTACTGGCACCGGACCAACACCTACCGATACAGCCTGCCCGACTTTTGGTAAGGAGCGGATTTCACCATGACCAGCACCGAACTCACCACCAGCGCCGCCACGTTCGTCCCCGGCCCTGCCTCGCCCTACCAAGGGGACATCGCCCGCTACTGGGACGGCGAGGCGAGGCCCGTCAACCTGCGTCTAGGCGACGTGGACGGGCTCTACCACCACCACTACGGCATCGGCGACATCGACCACGCCGCCCTCGGGGACACCGGGGACGGCGGGTACGAGAGCAGGCTGATCTCGGAGCTCCACCGCCTGGAGTCCGCGCAGGCCGAAGTCCTCTTGGACCACCTGGGCCCCATCGAGCGTGACGACACCCTCCTCGACGCCGGCTGCGGTCGCGGCGGTTCGATGGTCATGGCCCACCAACGCTTCGGGTGCAACGTCGAGGGCGTCACCCTGTCGGCCAAGCAGGCGGAGTTCGCCAACCGCCGCGCCCTGGAACTCGGCATCGAGGACCACGTCCGTGCTCGCGTGTGCAACATGCTCGACACTCGGCTCGAAAGGGGGCAGGTCGCCGCCTCCTGGAACAACGAGTCGAGCATGTACGTCGACCTGGAAGACCTCTTCGCCGAGCACTCCCGCGTCCTGTCGGTCGGCGGCCGATACGTGACCATCACCGGTTGCTGGAACCCGCGTTACGGCCAGCCGTCGAAGTGGGTCTCCCAGATCAACGCTCACTTCGAGTGCAACATTCACTCCCGCCGGGAGTACCTCCGCGCCATGGCCAACAACCGACTCGTACCCCAGGCCGTCATCGACCTGACACCCGAGACCCTGCCCTACTGGGATCTGCGTGCCACGTCCTCGCTGGTCACCGGAATCGAGACGGCGTTCATCAACTCCTACAAGGATGGCTCCTTTCAGTACCTCCTGATCGCGGCCGACCGAGTCTGACCAACCACATGACACGTCCGGGCACACCACGCGACGTGCCCGGACCGTCGGGCAGCCGACCGATCCACCTGCGGGCAGAGGGGGCGGCGTGCCGGTGCCGACGGAGGCGTCGAACCGCGTGCGCAGGCGATCCGGCCCTACCGGTGCCCTCCGCCACGTACAACGCCAACGCCGCCCGGACACCGTTCACTTCAGGTGCGTCCGCCCGTCCAACATGCCCGGGAACAGACCAACCGGGAAGACCTGACGGAGTCCTACCGGGCTAGGGCGCCGGCCTTCGATGCAGTCGTCCTCGATCGTGGCCGCACACCAGACGGCTCCCGTCCTGCGAGCAGGGGCGGGAGCCGTCTGGTGTCTCCGATGTGTATGCCTTCAGCAGGTCACGCGTGACGGTGCGAGTGCCGGTTACCGGTGACGAGGCGGTAGATGGCGAGCAGGATGAAGGAGCCAACGATCGCGGCGATCCAGGTCGAAAGGTCGAAGAATCCGTCGATGGAATCGACGCCGAAGATCACCTTGCCGAGCCAGCCGCCGAGCAGACCGCCGGCGACGCCGATGAGCATGGTGATGATGACGCCGCCCGGGTCCCTGCCCGGCATCAGGGCCTTGGCGATGGCGCCTGCGAGCAAGCCGATGATGATCCACGCGATGATGCCCATGATGCCACTCCGCTTCCTTGTAAAGAACGTGTCAGCTCTTCGTGTGCACCGATCACGCGCGAACAAACGTCTCGTCTGTATGGCAATCCTGGAAGCTCCGGATCCACGACCGCAGCCACGCAGGCTGCCGCAGCATCCAGACATCCACGGCACCCTTGCACCTGAAGACCGCGTCCCTGGACGGAAGCCTTCACGAGGACCTCTGGATCAACCTGGCCGTTGACGAGGCCGTAGACCGCCGACTGCGAGAAGAATGCGAGAAGAAGAGGATGCGCCGCGCGGCCGCGTTCGGCGCAGGAACGCAGAATGCCCGGACTTGCGGTGGGCGTCGCAGAGCAGGCTCGTCCGGGCCCGTTTGGCCGTCAAGCTGCCCACGTCGCGGGCACGCCTAGGTCGGGCGTAGGAATGTCCACGGGGGTCGCGACGGCAGCGGGAGGCGGACGAGGATCGAGGCGCACGCGGCTGGCGACCACAGCATTAGCTGGATGCGCGTCTGGTTGCCGTCCGCCCAGGCGATGACGGTTGCGACGCCTCCCAGGACAAGGATCGGGAGGGACGGCTGCGGCACGCGGGCGGCGTCAGGCGAGGTCGTTGAAGCGGGCGTACGCGCGTGCCCAGCACGGTGCGGTGGTGTCCATGTACTGCTCGGCGTGGCGGTGTTGGCGTGCCTGAAAGTCACACGACGCAGAAACCGGTGGCCTTGAGAGCCTGGTTGATCTGCTTGCCCTGGGCCTCGGTGGTGGTGGCGTCCTTGTAAGTGAAGCGCTGCGAGGCGAGGTGGTCGAGACGCTGCGCACCGCCGTTGATGGCGCTGCACTGGTTTCGGGCGGCGTCGATGGCCTCGTCCTCGTAGCGGGAGGCGGCCGGGGCAGCGGCGGCCAGAGCTCTGAGCAGCCGGGCCCGGGCGGCGCCGGTCGGCCTCGGCGGGATGCCGGTTGCCTTCGCGAGGGCGGCGGCGCCGGCGCTAGGCGTCGCGGCCGCGGTGGTGACCGGCTTGCTGGGCGCCGTGCTGGCCTTGTTGGGCTTGCTGTCGGCCCTGCCGTTGCCGTCGTCGCAGGCGGTGAGGGCGGCGGCCGTCGCGAGCAGGATGACGGCGAGCAGGGTGGTGCGGTTCTTCAAGGTCCCTCCATAGGTAACGAGTTGAGCGGACATCATGCCTCGAGTGTGGTGTCGGTTTTTCAAGTTGCGGCAGATGCGTAAGCAGAAGGTCGTACGGTACAGGGCGACAGCACCCACGGGGCGGGGTCGGTACGGCTGGCCCGGGCGGCGAAGGCGCGGATCCGCCAGGCCGAACACGACGCCCCCGAAATCGATGCGGGACTCTCCTACAAGGTTCGAGCCGGGACGGTCGTCGGCTTCGCGATCTACGGACCGCACCTGTCCCACTTCGCCCACCTGACCTCGTACGAGGAACTCCTGGCCGCGTTCGGCACACCCGACCGGGCGCGCGAAGACGAGGCGTACGGCGACCTCATGGGCTACGACGCCTACTACTGGGGCCCGCAGAAGCATGTGAGGTGGGACGCCTGGGCCCACCGAACAAGCCTGATCAACCTGGGCGCCTTCGACGGAAACACAGGCCCACGACCGTGTCAGATCCAGGCTACGAGCGTTCCCCGGCGTGATGTTGACGGTGGCAGCCCGCCCGTAGCGAACCGCCGCACAGAGGTCGAACGCCAGGCTGAGCGCCTGCACCCGATGCGGCCATGCCATGACGGTATGGGTGGGTCCTGAGTTCGTTGCGCGCTGCCGTCAGCCGTGTTTGGATCACCCGATGAACCTTCTGTTGACGGCGAGTGGCCTGCGCAACGAGACGCTGCGGGATGCGCTGCGGGACATGCTGGGAAAGCCGTTCGGTTCGGCGAACGTCGTGTACGTTCCCACGGCATCCGTCGCCGAGCCCGGCGACCACGGGTGGGTCCTCGCGGACATGAACCGGCTGCACGGCCTCGGCTGGCGGGAGTTCGACATCCTGGAGCTGAACGGCCTGCCCCGACAGATGGTGCTCGACCGGCTGCTCCACGCCGACGTCATCTATGTCGAGGGAGGCAACCACTACCACCTCGCGCGCAGCATCACCGGCAACGGACTGGCCGACGGCTTCCTGGACGCGCTGGAGAACCGGGTCTACGTAGGCGTCAGCGCCGGATCAATGATCTTCAGCCGTCATCTCACCGGACATTCCGCCGACGTCATCGGGGACACCAAGGACCTCCGCATCCTCGGCGCGACGACCGTGGAGCCGCCGTTCGGCCTCTTCGGCTGGTATCTCAAGCCCCACCTGTACTCGCCGGATTTCCCCGAGCGGGACGACGCCTGGGCTGACCGCATCGCCGAGCGGGCAGACTTCCCGATCTACTTCATCGACGACGACACGGCCGTTCGTGTCAGGAACGACACGGTGGATGTCGTCTCCGAAGGCCGGTGGCGGTTCCATCCCTGACCCGACGAGTAGTGGCACCCGAGCATCGGCCCCTCCCCTGTACCCAAGGAGGGGAACGCTGCGGGACGGGCTCCCGCCCCTTCGCCGCCTACTGGGCGCTTCTCGAGAGACCCGGGGAATTCAGGCGTGGACCAGTTCCAGCGCCTTCTTCAGGTTGTACTCGGCGATGCCCGCCATGGACGCCCGGTCGGGGAAGTCCCCGTCGAGCAGCCGCAGCGGCCCCGCCGTGAGCGAGAGGCGCTGCGCGAGCATGTACAGGGCGAGCCTGTCCTCGTCCAACCCGTCCACACCCAGCGGTCGGTAGGCGTCATGCAGGCGGATCCGCAGAAACACGTGCTCCCACTCGACATCGAAGTACATCAACCCCTCGATATCGATCGCCACGGGGTTCCCGTCCGCGTCCACCAGCACGTGGTCGGGCCCCAGTTCGCCGTGCACGACCGCGTACTCCGTGCGCGGCCGTACCGCCGCCGCCAGGTCCAGCAGCCGCTCCTCCAGACGTTCTCGGGCGTCCGCGATCCGCCGGTCGCGCGAGGCCGCCTCGGCGAGGTCCCGCAGCGCACGGGCGAGAACCAGCCCCTCGCACGACGCACCACGCGACGTTCCTCCTCCGTCGACCACCGCCACCTTGCCGTACGCCGGTGCCCGGTAGCCCCGCATCGCCTCCAGCGACTCCGCGAGCCGGGCCATGACCGGCGCAGCGGCGCGCCGGTCACGCGCGAGCAACTCCTCCAGACTCTCGCCCGGAAGATCCTCGACGATCGCTAGGTCGGCCGGGCAGTGGGCGCCGTTGCGATCGACGAGACGGATCGCCGGAACGCGGATGCCGAGCGCGTCCAACCGCGCGTGCGCGGCCTCGAACAGATCGAGCCCGAGGCCGGGCGAGAACGGGTCGGTGAGGTCGTCGTCGCCCTCGGCGGCCGGCCAGTAGTTCTCGGCGTCGTCCCACAGGTAGGCGATCGCCGTCGTCGCGTCGTCCATCACCAGGCGGTACACGCCCTTCTTACTGCCGCCCGCGATCCGCTCGACCGCCGCCAGCCGCCGCCCGCCGCCCAGCGCGGCCCGCGCCGCACCCGCCAACTGCTTCCGCGTCACTGACCTGGGTGCCACGTTCCGAACCGCCTCTCCGGCCACGACAACCCGCGCACCTTACTCGGCGTCGTGGGCCAGTCCCAAAGGGTTTGTGGAAGTAGGCGGTGTCCGTTCGCCCGCACACGTCATCACGTGCGCGCTGTTCGCCCATACCTGTGGCGGCGAGGTCGGCCTTGAGGTCTACGTCTCAGGGTCGGGCCGGGTGACGGCGGGTGCAAGTTCCAGGCAGACCAAGTGGCCGCCGCCCGCACGTTCGACGATGGCCACAGTGAGCTGCGACTCGAGTTCGACGACAGAACTCCTACCGCACCGCGACGTTGGCGACCATCATCCACGAGGGCACCGACAGCAACACCTCCACGACCACGATTACCCAACGTGATGTGCCTCTGCCGCCAGCCTTGTGCGGCGGGCGGAATGCTGCTGCCTGCCCGCCCCATCCGCGCCGCGCTGGGTGTGACGGCTGGGTGACCTCTCCAGGTGCTGGCTCGTGTGGTCTCGCAGCGGTCCTTGTGTGCCGCGCCAGTCGCGTCCGCACTCGTTCCCGAACCAGGCCCGATCGAGACCCCGGCAGGCATGACGGACAACCACGTGGTCACGCCTACGGCAAGGTACCGCGGGCTCTGAGCCCGGCCGGTGCGCGGTTCCGGGGGCTGGGCGAGGGCCGGTCCGCACGCGTGGCTACCGTTGGCCCGGCATCCACCGGCCCTACTCCTGGAGACCCCGTGCCCGTATCCCTCGGTGAGAACGTGCTGGCGATGCTGCGACGCCCCAGCACCTGCTACATCGCCACGACGATGCCCGACGGCTCGCCCCAGCTCACCCAGACATGGGTCGACACCGACGGGGAACACGTCCTGATCAACAGCGTGGAGTCGCATCAGAAGACCCGGAACATCGCACGCGACCCGCGGGTGGCCCTAGCGGTCTCCGACCCCTCGGAACCGTCCTCCTACGTCCAGATCCGCGGCCGTGTGGTACGGGTGACTACCGAGGGAGCGGTCGAGCACATCGAGGCGCTCGCGCAGAAGTACCTCGGCGGACCGTACCCATGGTTCGGCGGCCGCGACCAGGTCCGGGTGATCTACGTGATCCAGCCCGAACGGATCACGAGCCCCCGCGGCTGACATCGTGTCACGAGGCCGGGTTCCGCGGCATGGCGGGGAACCGCCGCGCCGCACGGCCTCACACCTGGACCGGCTCCGCCTCGGCGACCGCCGGAGCGGCGGCGCGTGGGGACGCCCGAGTACCAGGAGCCGGCGACCACCAGGGCGATGACGGCGACGGTCTCGGTGGTGGCCCACACCCAGGCCGCGACGGTGGCCGTCTTGGACGGCACCTCGCGGGCCGGTGGAACCGCTCCGTGCGCGGCAGCGGCACCTCCGTCAGCGTCTTCAACCACCGCCGACTCACCAAGTGAAACGACGTCGTAGTGCTCATCGACACCCCGCTGCGCTACACACCGTCGTCCAGGGCGTACAGGTCGCGGCTGCACGGCAGGCCTTTCACCAGGTCCAGGATTCCTTCGTGGAGCAGGCCGTTGGTGGCCAGCACTGTCATGTCGCCCTGCAGCACGGCCTCACCGCCCAGGTCGGTCACCCGGCCGCCCGCTTCCGACACGATGACCGGCATAGGGGCCAGGTCTTCGTAGCCCATCGGAGGGCCGGCGATCACCACAGCGTCCGCCCGACCGGTGACGAGATCCACGACGCAGCCCATTGATGCCATCAGGAAGACCTGGCGGTGGAGAGCGGTGAGGAGTTGCTCCGGCCAGCCGGCCGGGTTGAGCGCCTGGGTCCTCGCTCCGCGTGTGCTGGTCCGCTCGGTGACCCTGGCGCGGTGGCCAGACATCAGGTCCGGGTTCTCTCCGGTCAGCACCCAACAGCCCAGGCCTCGCCCGGCTACGACCATCTGCCGGCTCATGGGCATGTTGATCACCCCGACAGCAGGGCCGTACTCGTCCTCGTACGCGATGTCGTTCGAGAACAGTGGCCACCGGCGGGTGAACGACGTGGTGCCGTTGATGGGGTCAATGATCCAGCGTCTCCCTGAGACCCCGGCTGTCGCTCCCCCCTCCTCGCCGTAGATGCCGTCCTCCGGCACGTAGCGAGCCAACTCGTTCCTCACCAGTTCCTCGACCGCGAGGTCGATCTCGGTGACCTCGCTGCCGTCTTCCTTGCGACGGCTCCCCCACTCCCCGAAGAAGCCCTGCGCGGACACCTTCCCGGCACGCGTGGCCAGGCCGACAGCGAAGTCGAGGAGCTCTCGGTCAGCGGGCGGCGCGTCGAATGCGTGATCCATCCGGTGAGCCTGTCATGTCGTCCGACGCCAAGGTGCAGCATCCTCCGTCCGCTAACCGACCAGCTCAGAACGACGTTCGGAGTTGGCGCAGGCAGCAGCAAGCTGCTGAAGTAATTGCCGGCCTTGGAACTTGTGTCTCCAGGGCCACAGGGCCGGTATCTGGGCTGCAAATTTCGGTGAGGCCCAACCACATGCACGAGTTGTACCGCTCTGCTCGTTTTTCCGGTGCTGCTTGTGTGAGCGGTCCCATCACCGCTCCCACCTGTGCCGCATGGGTCGCTAAGGGCGTAGTTGCCGGCCGGTTTGCCAAGAATGCCTTGTCATCCGGCCAAGCGGTCGGCTTTGTGCCCTCCGAAAATCACTGACGGTCGGCCTTGGTGGTTTCCGCCTCGAGTGGACTCGTCGAAGACTGGTTACTGTCCCAGGTCTCGACGAGGCCGAGGCCGTCGGTGACCGTGAGCAGTTGGCTGCCCGGCTTGATGGGGTGACTGAAGGCGGCGGGTCGGGGCAGTCCCAGGCCCAGAAGAGCCGTGTTCTCGCAGCTATCGGCGCGCGGCCCCTGAGGTGAGGAGCAGGGGTGGCAGGTGGCCGGCGCGATGCGGTCCCCGGGCGGCATGGATGAGGCCCTGGTAGGTGCGGAGCGCCAGGGGTATGCCCCCCGTCCTGCGTCTGGGGAGAACATTGTTACCGTTCGCCGATGTCCGACTCTTCACGCGACACCGCCCGGGGCGCCGGCTGGGGCAGCCCGGAACCCGGTGACTACAGAGGCCTGATGCCCGCCCGCGTCGAGAAGCTCTCGTGGCTCGACCCCAGGACGATGTGGCCTGCGCGCAACGGCGTGCTGGCCTCGTGGTTCGGGGACCCCACGGGCCGTACCCGTGCCCGGTGGGTGGAGCAGCGCAGGGACGCGGGCGCGCCCGCCGACGCGGTGGTGCGGCGCGACGATCCCGACCGTTTCTCCTTCATGGTCATCGGGGACACCGGCGAGGGGGACGAACCTCAATACGCTGTGGTACCCGGCTTCCTGAAGGCCAGCCAGGGTTCGAGTTTCGCGGTCCTCGCCAGTGACGTGATCTATCCGGTCGGCAGTCTCGACGACTACGGAACGAAGTTCCACCGGCCGTACCGCGACTACCAGGCCCCCATCTACGCCGTACCCGGCAACCACGACTGGTACGAGGATCTCCACGGGTTCATGCGGGTCTTCTGTGACGCGCCGGCCCTCGCCCCGGAAGCCGAATCGCGGCGTACGGTACGGGAGCGGCTGCGTTCGCTGCTGTGGCACACGCCGCACAAGGGGGACGAGCAACGTCTTGAAGAGGCACGGCAGTTGCGGTCGGATCCGGCCCAACAGGCGGTCCAGCCGGGGCCGTACTGGGCCGTCGACGCCGGTCCGGTGCGGATCATAGGCATCGACACCGGCCTTCTCGGCACGGTCGACGCCGAGCAGGGGCGCTGGTTGCGGGAGGTGTCCGCGGGCGACACCCCCAAGATCCTGATCACCGGTTCCCCCCTGTACGTGGACGCGGAGCACCACCCGTGCGAGATCGAGGGCGGCGGCACCGTCGACGACATCGTGCGCGACCCCGCGCATCACTACGTCGCGGCGATCGGGGGCGACATCCACAACTACCAGCGCTATCCCGTACGGGTCGGCGACCGCATTCTGCAGTACGTCGTCGCGGGTGGCGGTGGGGCGTTCATGCACGCCACGCACACGATCCCGCCCGTCTCCGTCGCCGGGGTCACCGAAGCGGACTTCCGTTGCTACCCGCTCGTGGCGACTCGCTGGCCTTCTACAGCAGGCTCTACGGGCGCCGGCTGCGGATGCGCCGCTTCTTCACCCTGACCGAGGAGCAGTCCATGGCCGTCATGGCGAAGCGGCTCGGTATTCCGCCGATCCGGTCCGCGGGGGCGCCGGTCCGGGTCACCTGGCGGCATCGGCTGGTCGCGGCGCTGCTGGGGGCGGGCGGGCGGCGCGGCCGCGCCTCGCGCTTGCGTCTCCCGGTGCGCAAGGCGTACACCCAACTCTTCTCGCCGGGTTCGGCGACCTACAGTCCGCCGTTCTTCAAGTCGTTCCTGCGTCTGGACGTCACTCCGTCCTCGGTCCGGTTGCGCTGCTTCGCCGCCACCGGCAACCGGGAGCAGGAGATCGACCCGCCGGTCGAGGACGAGGTGGTCATCCCGTTGCCGGGCGTGTCCGGGAAGCGGTCGGGGCGCTCGCCGGTTCGGGGCGCGTCGTCGGCTCGAGGCACGTCGTCGGCTCGAGGCACGTCGTCGGCTCGGGGCGCGTCGTCATGAGGTGATCTGTCAGGCGTGGGCGTCGATCGGGGTGTTGTCGGCTCCGGCCGGCCCCCGACGGGTGCGGGTGCGGGATCGTCGTCAGGCGGTCGGGAGGATTCTGTGAGGGCTGTCCACGGAGTGCGGCGCGAGGGGACCCGCACCCGCTGAACGCCTCGGTCCGTGGAGGACGGCAGCGGTCCGTCCGGGGTCGCACGACCCCGGACGGACCGTTCTTCACGCCCGCGATCCGCGGCTGTGGGTCAGCGCAGGCCGAACGCCCGGATCACCGTCTGGTGCACCGCGTTGCCCGCCGAGTCCACGGCGCTCGCCCTGAGCGACACGTAGGACGCCTTCTTCGGCGCGTCCAGGCGGTATCGCCCGTCGTGGTCACGCGTGGCCCGGTGCCACGTCGTGCCGCCGTCGTAGGACATCTCCAGGGTGACCGCGCCGACCCTGCCGGCGCCGACGGCCCCCGGCAGCTGAGCGGCGGTGGCGGACAGGGTGTCGTGCCGTCCTGCCCGTCCGGCCGAGTCGGTGCCGACCTCGTAGTCGATCTGCACCAGCGGCAGCACCGCGTCGGAGCCGTCCGCCGTCGCCTTCGAGGTGAAGTCCCACTCGGTGCGTGTGCTGGAGGAGAACGGGGTGAACGCCGCGTCGCGCTTGCTGGTGACGACCAGCCGGTACGGCAGCTTGCCGGCGCCGGGTGCGTCGCCCGAGACGTTCGTGAAGGTTCCTGTGCCCAGCTCCGTGGTGCCCTGGTACAGGGTCTGCCGCTGCTCCGCCACGCCGTCCATCTGGCTCATGCCGACGTGGTCGTGGCTGCCCCAGGCCGGGGCGTCGATGTACAGGTGGTCACCCTTGCGCGTGGGCATGCTGTAGACGTCGTTCAGGTAGGGCCGTTCGATCGGCTTGAACCACTCCTCGGACTGTGTGCTGCCCGCCCGGTAGGTGGTCTTGGGCCCGGCTTCGAAGACCAGGCCGTCCGCGTACGCGCTCTGGCTCCAGCTGTTGAAGCCGCCGGTGGAGACCCAGTCGGTGCGCTTCCCCCGCACCGGCTCCGGCATCATTCCGCCGATGGCCCAGTCGTTGTAGGCGGGCCAGTCGAACCGGAACTCGCCGCCGGTGCTTCCCGGGGCCGGGCTGTCGAAGGTCTCGTCGACCCGGGCGAGGTTCTTGGAACTGCCCTGCACCACCATGTGGCTGGGGATCTCGTTGTGCCAGGTCCGGTCGAGGTCGTAGACGTACGGGCTCACGGGCGCGGAGCCGACCGTGACCGAAGCGCCGCGGGCCTGGGCCTGCCGGACGAGCCTCTCGCCCTCGTCGGTGCTGAGCAGGCCCACGTCGAGCGGGACGGGCGTCGAACTGAACGGCGCGTTGTAGCTGCGGAAGCCGCGGCCGTCCACGTTGTTCACGACCAGCATGAGCTTGGCGCCGGCGGCGATCGCGGCGGCCGCCTGGTCCCTGTCGGAGACGTCGTCGTTACGGCGTACCACCACGGCCTTGCCGTGCACGTCGAGGTGAGCGTAGTCGGCGCTCGCGCCCTGGCCGGCGAAGACCAGGGGGAGCTTGGCGCTGCCCTTGGGCAAGGGGGTGACGCCGTCCTGGCGCAGCACGTCGGTGAAGTCGGTGGTCCGGGTGGAGACGGCCAGTGCGGGCTGCTCCTTGCGCCAGCGGGCCGCCAGGTAGAAGTCGCCGTGGGTGACCTTGTGGGTGGTCGGCTGGGCCCAGAGGCTGTCGTAGTTGGTCTGGGTCTCCATGTAGTCCCGCCAGTTCTGGCCGCCCATCAGGCGGGTGTAGTCCAGTCGCTGGTAGGTCGTCTCGGTCCGCTGCGGGGGCGTCATGTCGATGCGGTCGATCTTGGACGCGTCGAGCGTGACGGTGGTGTCGCGGTCCAGGCGGACGTCGGGGTCGCCCAGCAGTGCCATGCCCCACGAGTGGGGACCGTGGACGCCCTGCACCGTCTTGAAGGACAGCACCGAGTACACGTCGTTGGGCAGGTACATCTGCGCCGTGCCGGAGTCGTCGATCACGATGAACTGCGGAACGTCGTCACCTGACCTGAGCAGTTCGACCACGCCGGACATGGGCCGACCCTGGGCGTCCTTGAACTCCATGGTCAGTTTGTGCTCGACGTCCCCGAGGGAGACGGCGGTGTGCGCCGCGACCTTGCCGTCGGTGGTCTTCGCGACGACCTGGCCGGTGTACCGGCCGTCGGTGGTGACGCCCGAGCCGTCGATCGTCACGGTGGCATCGGCGGTGCCGTGCGCGGGTACGACCACCTGGGGGGCGGAGAGCCGGAACACGCCGGCGGGGGCGTGTGCCGCCTCGACGGTCAGCGCGAGGGTGACCGGCGCGTCCGTGGTGTTGGTGTAGGTCACCGGGCGCCGCACGCCGTCGGCGGGATTCTGCGGAACCTGCGCGGCGTACGCGGTCGCCGTGGCGAAGACGCCGGCATGCGAGGCCGCGGCGACGTCGAGGCGGCCGCTGCCCGCCTGGAAGGCGTCGTACCGCGGGGTCTGCAGGGAACTGCTGGCCAGCAGGTCCTTCAGCTGGCTTCCGTTGAGGTCCGGATGCGCGGCGGCCATCAGCGCGGCGGCTCCGGCCACGTGGGGCGTGGCCATGGAGGTGCCGCTCATGGTCTGGTAGGCGCCCTCGCCGTTGCCGTCGAACTGGGAGTTCGCCGCGCGGATGTCGACCCCGGGGGCGGTGATCTCCGGCTTCAGAGCGCCGTCCACGCGGGGACCCTGGCTGGAGAACTCGGCCACGGCGTCGTCGGCGTCGACGGCGCCCACGGTCAGCGCTGCGCTCGCCGCGCCTGGTGCGCCGATGGTGCTCGGTGCGCCCGAGTTACCGGCGGCGACGACGAACAGGGCACCGGTCTGGGCGCTGAGCTTGTCGACGGCCTGGCTGAGGGGATCGGTTCCGTCGGACGGCTGGCCGTCGCCGAGGCTCATGTTGATGACCTTGGCGTGCTGGTCGACCGCGGCCCATTCCATGCCGGCCAGGACCCAGGAGGTCTGTCCGGAGCCGGTGTCGTCCAGCACCTTGCCGATGTCGAGGCGGGCGCCGGGTGCGACACCCTTCTCCTTGCCGTCGGAGGCCGCGCCGGTACCGGCGATGATGGATGCGACATGCGTGCCGTGACCGACGTGGTCGTCCGTGTTCTCGTCCGGTACGAAGCTCTGCCGGTCCGCGACGCGGTCGGTGAGGTCCGGGTGTCCCGCGTCGACGCCGGTGTCGAGGACGGCTACGTCCACGCCTTTCCCGGTGTTGCCGCCCGCCCAGACCTGGGGGGCACCGATCTGCGTGGTGCTGTCGGCGAGGTCGGCGTGGACGAGGCCGTCCAGCCATATGTGCGCGATCCCGCCGGTGAAGGCCGGTGCGGCGGCCTTCTTGCGGGCTCCGTCGGTCGTCGCCGTCCCGGCCACGGACTTCCAGAAGTCCGCGGCGTGCGAGCGGTCCGCGGTGAGGGCCGCGCCGTTGATGCCGTCGAGGGTACGGACCCGGGTCGCCCCGTCGGGCGGAGCGGCGGCCTTGCTGCGCGAGTCGGCGGAGTGCGTGTAGGAGACGATGAGCGGCAGCCGGTCACGGTGCGCGTCGTCGTACCCGTCGGCGATCATGTCCGTGATGTTGAACAGCTGCCGGTCCAGGGTGCCTTTGGCCACGAAGGGCAGCACGGACTCGGGGAACACGTAGAGGTCGTCGCCCGACGTCAGGATGTGGGTCTGTACCGGGCGTCCGTCGGCGCCGCGGACGCTGACGGTGCCTCCGGTCCTGCCGTCGGTGCCGGGGCTCCGTCGCGTGGTGACCACGTCACCGGTGATCAGTGTGACGGAGTGGTCGCCGGCGGGCACCCGGTCGGACGCGGATGCGGTGGTCGGGGAGTCGGCGGCGTCGGAACGGGCTGCTGAGGGCGCCGAGGCCGTCGCGTCGTAGGGGCCGCCCAGCACGAGTACCAGTGCACCGGCGGCAACCGGCACACTCCAGCGTCTGCGGTGGTGTGCTTTCACAAGGTCTCTCCCGGCTGTGCAGTCGGGCAGAGCACGGTCGTCCTCTGCCGTCCAAGTGGCGCCGCCTGACCGGTCGTCGGCATCGAGGATGCTCTGAGCCCTTCCACAGGTGGCGTGAACGTTCAGAGTGAATGCTTGTGAACGAGGAATGTCTAGATCAAACTCGTGTCGTACATCGCCAGTTGGCGATTCGCGTCACGGCCGTCCCGGCTGTTCGCCGGGCGGTGATCGCTGGGAGGACGTCCGGTGCTGAGCACCCTGGGAATCAGCGAGTTCGACGAACGGGTCTACCGCATCTATCTGGCCAAGTCGGACCGGACGGCTGCCGAGATCGCCGAGAGCCTGGGCACCACACCCGGCCGGGTCAGGCGCACGGTCTCCCGGTTGGTGGAGCTGGGCATGCTGAGAAGGGAAGGGCACGGCCAGTACCGGCCGGTCAGCCCGCACACCGCGCTGAGGGCACTGCTCGCCAGGCGCCGAGCCGAGACCGAGGCGGCGTTCACCGCGGTGTGGGGCACCGTCGACGATCTGGCGGACGAATACCGCGCCCGTCGGCTGCAGGAGGATCCGACCGGACTGGTGGAGGTGATCACCGGCGAGGCGGAGATCACCCTGCGCGTCGCCGAACTGATGCAGTCGGTCCGTACCCACTTCTGGGTGCTGGATCGGCCCCCCTATCTCGGGCCCTACAGCACCGAGTTGGAGGAGGAGCTGACGATGGACCTGCTGGGCCGCGGCGTCGACATACGGTCGGTCTACACCCCCGAGGCACTGGCGCAGCCGGAGCGTTTCGAGCTGATCACCCACCTGGCCCGGATCGGCGAGCTGGCCCGCATCCTGCCGGCTCTCCCGTTCAGACTGCGCATCATGGACCGACGCGTCGCTCTGGTCGCGCTGGTCCCGGGCCGCTACGACAGGATCGCCGTCGTCCACCGGTCGGGCCTGCTCGACGCGCTCCTCGAGTTGTTCGACTCCTACTGGCAGCGTGGGCAGTCCCTCGTCGCGACCGCTCCGGAGACACCCGACGGGCCGAGCGCGCAGGACCTCCTGCTGCTGAAGATGATGCAGGCGGGTTACAAGGACCATGCGATCGCCCGGCAGTTGGGGACGAGCGCACGCACCGTGACCCGCCGCATCGCGGCGATCGCCTCCGGTCTCGGCCTCGAGACACGCTTCCAGGTGGGGGCCGAGGCGGCCAAGAGGGGCTGGATCTAGGGCGTGCTGCGAAAGTCCCGTCGTCCGCGCAGTAGCTTGAGATCGCTCACGAGTCGCGGTGCCTGGTCGTCGAGAGGGGCGACTCGCAGGCGAAATCGAAGGGCTCTACAGCGGCGTCGGCGGGGAACTTCCCGTGGTCACGCCAGATTCTGGCCAAGGCGACCAGCAGGTTCCATGAGGCGGCTGCATGCATCTCAGTCTCCCCCGCGTGCTCAGCCGGCAAGTTTCGGTGGAAGATCACCGCCGCGATCTGCCTGTCCGCGGCCAGACGCAGGGCTGCGGCCGTGCGGCGGGCTTCGCCTTGAAGCGGAGCCGTTTCGGGGATGCGTGCCACACGAAACCGACCAGCCGTGCGACCTGATCCTCAGTGATCCGTTCCACTCTTACCCCTGCGGTTAGCAGCCCAGTTCGCCCGCGGAGGCGCCAACTATCCACCGCAGTGCACTCCTCGCCATGTCCCGATGGCTTCGCTCACCTGGATCTAGGCATACACCAGCCGACACCGCACGGGCGACAGGGACCCCGTCAGCTTGATCAAAGACAAGGGGCACTCCCCGCGAGACCTCTGCCGACCGAGGCCATAGATGCCCGTCTACGATCAGTCAGACGACCATAAGCCCGACAGACACCACCACGGCGATTACGAGCTGAATGCGGCCGACCGCGCCCCGGTCGCAGGTTAGGCGCCGGGTGGCGAGCAGTCGATGTCGGGCACCGGCGTGACGGTCGAAGGTGCCTGGTCGGGCGTGGGCGCGGCCGGCTCGTCGGGCCGACGGGCGGAGTGGATCCGCAGCAGCCCCTCGATGCCACGGAGCAGGGTCTCGCCGGCCAGGACGGGGTCGCCGAGGTAGCCGGCGCTCATCGCACCGTCGCGGAGCATGACGAAGTGCCGCCCGGCGTGGTCGGCGGACTCGTCCGTGATCTCGGCGAACAGTCCGGTGACCGTCTGCAGGAACCACTCGCGGTGTTGCACGACGGCCCGGTGGACCGGGTGGTCGGGGGAGGGGAATTCCGCTGCCGCGTTGAGGAAGGCGCATCCGCGGTAACCGGGCGAGCGGATCTGCTCGACCAGGGACGTACCGATGCCCCTCAGGATTCCGTCGGGCGGCGTGTCCGCTGCCAACAGGGTGTCGATCTGGGCGCGGATCGCCTGGTCGACGCTTCCGATGTAGGCGACGGCCAGGTCCTCTTTGCTGCGGAAGTGGCGGTAGAAGGTGGCGTTGGTGACCTTCGACTCGGCGACCAGGCGGTCGACGCCCACCGTGTGGATGCCCTCGGCGTAGAAGAGCTGTCCGGCAGTCCTCAGAAGCCGCTCCCGAGCCTCGGAGACTCGCCGGCCGGTTCCTGTGGCAGCTTCCGTCCTCGTCATATCAGCCATCCTAGCGGGTAGAACGCTCTCTCTTGTTATCGCGGAAGGGGTGTGCCAAGCTACACACAAGAGAGAACGTTCTCTCTACTTCGCATCCACTGGAGAACCCCATGGCATCCGTCGCCTCCGACAAGCACGTCGGCGCCACGCCCTCCCTGCACCGGCTGTACGTCATCCGCTTCGTCTTCGCCGCCGTGTGGGCGGTGCTCCTCCTGGTGTCCGGCTCCGACCTCACCACCGGCGCCAAGCTGCTGCTGTTCCTCTATCCCGCCTTCGACGTGGCTGCGGCCGTCGTCGACGCGAGGTCGGTGCGCGCCGCCGGACCGGTCAAGGGCCTGTACGCAAACATGGCCGTCAGCGCGCTCGCCGCCGTCGGCGTCGCGGTCGCCAGCACCTCGAACATCGCCGACGTGCTGCGCGTCTGGGGTGCGTGGGCGGTCGTCTCCGGCCTGATCCAGCTCCTCGTGGGCGTCGCGCGCCGACCGATGGGCGGCCAGTGGGCCATGATCGTCAGCGGCGGCATCTCGGTACTGGCCGGCGCCTCCTTCATCCGAAGCGCCTCACAGAATGACCCCTCGCTGACCGCCCTCGCCGGCTACGCCACGCTCGGAGGGATCTTCTTTCTCGTCTCGGCGATCCGCTTGTCCCGCGCGGCCCGTAGGGGCTGACCCTGTCAACCAAGGATCGCGGCGACCAGACGCGGCGCACGAGTCCGGATGCGCCCGGCAAGGTCCGGCTCGGCGACAGGTCCGGCTCGGCGACAGGTCCGGCTCGGCGACAGGCCGGTGCGACGGTTGCGTCCGGCGCTATGAGGCCGGCCGGGCCGGGGAGCTGGGGGCCGCAGGTGGGCTGGGGCCACTCGGGGGGATCAGTGTCACCGGCCTGCTGATCAGGCCGGTCCCTCGGTATCGGACGGATCGCCGCTCCCAACCGGCCCCCGCAGGGCCCTCGATGAGTTCGGTCAGCGAGCGTGCGTCGTTGTCGGACGCCGTTTCGGGAAAGCTCTCAGGAGGGTCCGCGCCCGCGTCCGGGGTCTCCGGCGGTTGGTCCCCGGCGGCGAGGCCGGCCAGCAGTTCCCGCGCTTCGCCTGTGCGTGGATGGGTGGGATGAAGGAACCGCTGGCACTCCTCCAGCGCCTGGCGAGCGCTCGCCTCGGCCTCCCCCCGACGGTGCAACCCGTGCAGGGCCGCGGCGACGGCCATGGCCGACTGCCCGCTCCCGGCGCGGGACGCGGCCGGCGTGGTCCGAGGCCTCGGCCTCCGCGTACCGCTCCTCGCCGAGGAGCACGACCGCGCGATTTGTCCGCGCCACCAGCAGCATGGTCCGATCGCCGCCGGTCGTATGCTGCAACTCCGCTGTGAGTGCTTCCAGTTCGGGCAATACGTGCTCTCTGCGCCCGTGCGGCACCGCGGCGGTGAGGGCGAAGGTCCTCGCCGGCCACACTGGCTCCGGGCGTCGGTCCCAGACGCGTCGGGGGCGGCCCGCGAGAGTCTGTGCCCTGGCCACGACGCCTTCGTAGTCGCCCGTGCCGAGCTGTTCCAGGAGGCTGCGGAAGGCATTCGCCTGCGCAGGGGAAATCCCGCCCGTAGAGCGCCCGAACAAGCCGCCGCCCTGGCGGACTCGTAAGGCCCTGCCGTGTGGAGTTGACACCAAGAACCGTCCAGAGGTGCGCAGGGGTGACACCCTCACCCCCTTGCACTGTCTTCCTACCGCACGGAAAGGTTGGCCGCACGCGCGTGGTGTCGAGGACGGTCGACGTGTCGCGCAATGTGGCGACAGCCGTCTGCACCTCGTCTCGTTCTGACGATTGCTGCGTGACCTGTTCGCGCCGGTCGCGTCCGACTGTGCGAAAGATCAGCACGCGGGACCGCTGGATCTGGTGCGCTCCGGGGACCGGCATTCTCGGTAGCGTGGACCATCTGCCGCATGGAGTGTCCATGTGTCCGGCTGGTCCGTGCGCCGCGCCGGCTTCCGACGGAGAGTGATGAGGCTGCAATGAGTGAACTGACGAAGCCCGAGGTCGACGTTCCGGAGGGTGACGCTCCGACCGAGCTGACCATCCGGGACCTGGTCGTCGGGGACGGGGCCGAGGTGAAGTCGGGTATGGCGGTCAGGGTCCACTACGTCGGGGTGACCTTCGAGTCCGGGAAGGAGTTCGATGCCTCCTGGGACCGGGGGCAGCCGTTCAAGTTCACCCTGGGCAGTGGCAAGGTCATCAAGGGCTGGGACCGGGGGGTCAGGGGGATGAAGGTCGGCGGTCGGCGCGAGATCATCGTTCCCCCACGTCTCGGCTACGGCAATCAGTCACCCTCGCCGTTGATCCCGGGGGGCTCGACCCTGGTCTTCGTGGTGGACCTGCTGGACTCGTATTCCAACACAACCGGGTGGAGCAACGCCGGGTGACCCTGGCCGCTCCTCCCCCACGACGTGCCGCGTCGTCCCCCGGGGTGGGCGCCGCCAGCTCGTCGCACTGCCGATCACAGCGCCGGTCCGAGAAGACGGTTAACCTCAATTTTCGAAGCCAACTCTCCACGCAAGGAGCAGGAAAACCCGTTGGCCGTCCGGCACACCCTAATGCGCCGCTGGTGTCCATCGGGGATTTCTGCCACTGAGGGCCAGCGCGCGGTCGAGCACGGGTGCGTCTGTGTCTTGGGGTACTCCGTCACCCAGAAGGCCGAGACTGCGCATGCGGGGTGCCTCACGCGAGTACGTCGCGAACGTGGCTTCGGCCAAGACCGCGGGGACGGTGCGTCGTTGTCCGGTGGCTGCTGCCATGTCCCAGGCGTGGACGGTGAAGTCGGCGATCAGGATCCCGCCGAGCGCGGTCGCGGGCATGGGCGGTCCGCCGAGGTCGGCCTCGCCCTCCCACGCTGCCGGCTCGGACCAGGCCCTGGTCGCCGGTTCCGCTCTGCCGGCCAGGAGCAACGCCCACTCGGACTCCGGCCGCCCAGCGAGGAGGGGCACCGGGTTCGCGGTCAGCAGGGCCGGATCCAATGTCGTGCGGGTGCCCGTGTCTCTCGTCATCAGCAGCATCATGGCGATGTGATTGACCAGGTCTCTCACCGTCCACGCCGAACACGGCGTCGGATTGTGATATTGGTCGACCGGTGCACCGCGCACGGCGTCCACGACCAGATCGATGCTCTGCGCCAACTGCTCCACCTTCGTCGCCGGCAGCATGCGGCATCCCTCCTGCGGAGTCGACTGCGACGAACACAATCACCGCGGTTCGCCCCTCATTCGTAAGGAGTCGTCCTAGTCGATGAAGGCGCTCCACGCGGTGGCGTTGAGGTTGTCGGAGAGGAAGATGTCGGTTCCTCCCAGGCGCTTTTCCCAGGACGGCATGAGTTCGGCCGCGCGGGCGGTGACCGCATCCATCCAGACCTTGATTTCCGCCTGCTTGTTGTTGGCCGGCACCTTGGCGGCGGCCGCGGCTTCCTTCATGTCGACCGTGCGCAGTGCTTCGGAAGCAGCGGCGCGCAGGTCTCGGATGTACTCCCGGTTCGTCGCCACGTCCTCGGGGGTGCCGGGCAGGGCCATGTGGCCGGTGACGATGGTCTCGTAGTCGTACTCCAGCAACTGGTCCATGGCGTCGAAGTACGCGGGCACGTGCGCGGAGAAGTACAGGCGGAAGAACGGCGCGCTCTTGGGAGTAAAACTGTCCATCGCTCCCATGAGCTTCAACTCCGGCAGGTGGATGAACAGGTTGCCGGCCTGATGCCAGTCTCCCGTGTAGTCGAGGACGAACCGCACCCCGTCGATGTCCATCTCCCTGCGCCGGCCACTGAAGGTCTCGGTGGGCAGGGGACGCCGGTCGTCGTTCTTGACCTCCTTGATGAACTCGCCGGTGATCTCATGAGAGATGATCTTCATGCCGTCCCGCTTCAGCAGGTGAGCTGCCCCGATGTGGTCGGCGTGCGCATGGCTGTAGATCAGGTGGGTGACCGGCTTGGGGGTGACCGACTCGATCGCCTCCAGCAGTTTGTCCCCCAGGAACGGTGAGGCGTCCACGAGGACGACACCGTTCTGCGTCTCCACGAACATCGTGTTGATCATCCCCTGGGTGACGAAGTGGGCACCGCCGCCCAGGTCCTGGACGACATACCCGGACTCCGGGATGTCCGGGCCCAGGGCGAAGTCGGGTACCAGCCCGAACTCGGTCATGGTGATCTCCTCTGGGTGGCCCGCCCCAGGGCTGGGGCGGAGGGGTGTCTTGTGATGGGGTTCCAAGGGGCCGCGTGAGGGCTGGCGTGAGGACTGGCTCGGGCCTGGCCTCCGGCAGCGCGGTCCTCGAGGCGACAGCGGGCCTGTGCAGGACAGCCGCTCCTTTCACCAGCCCGGTGCAGGGAGGTTCTCTGGCTTCCTCGCGCGGAAGGTCGTCGCTTTTCAGTCAGCATGGCCCGCTTCGCGTGCGCGTGGACGCTCCATGGGCGCCCTGCTGGACCTAGGTCCGGCTGGTCCACCTTCACCGGCCCGTCAGGCCGCTATGGGCAGCACACTGGCCGCATGAACGACAACGGCGAACTGGGTGATTTCCTGCGCTCGCGCCGGGCCCGGCTGCGTCCCGAGGACGCGGGGACGGCCTTCAGCGGCGGCGCGCGCCGGGTCCCGGGACTGCGCCGTGAAGAGGTCGCGCACCTGGCCGGAGTGAGCACCGACTACTACGCCCGCCTCGAACAGGGCCGGCACCCCCACGTCTCGGAGTCGGTACTGGAGGCGGTCGCCCGCGCCCTGCGCCTGGACGACACCGAACGCGGCTACCTCCTCGAACTCGCCCGACCCAGGACACCCGGACGCCACCGGAGCATTCCCGCCCGCGCACCACGCGTACGGCAGCCGATCCGCCAGATGCTGGATGTCCTCAACGACGTTTCACCGGCCGTCGTCCTCAACCACCGCAGCGACGTCCTGGCAGTCAACCACCTGGCCAGACAGCTGATCACGGACTTCGACGCACTGCCGCACCGTGACCGCAACCTCGCCCGATTCGTACTGCTCCACCCCGCCGCCCGTGACCTGTACCAGGACTGGGACCGGGTCGCGGAGGCGTTCGTCGCCAGTCTGCGCCTCGCCTCCGGACGCCATCCCGACGACCGACTGCTCAACGAACTCGTCGGGGAGCTGTCCATCAAGGTTTCCGAGTTCTCCACCTGGTGGGCCGGCCACCGCGTGGACCAGTGCGCCCACGGCACCCAACGCCTTCTTCACCCCGTGGTCGGCGAGCTCACCCTCTCCTACGAAACGCTGGCTCTGCCCGCCGACCCTGACCAGAGCGTCGTGCTCTACACCACCGAACCCGGCTCCGCCTCCATGGAAACCCTCCGGCTGCTCGCCAGCTGGACCACACCGACGGACACAAACGAGGCCGCCCCCTCCCAGGCACCGTACGGCTGATGCGGAGCAGGCAGCCTGTCAGTGACGAGGACTTGAGGTCATGACGTCCACGCTCGTCCGGACTCCCTTCGGAGAAGAGTCGACGGCCGCCGAGGTCATCGGAGGCATCGAACTTTCCGGGAACTTTCCGGCAAGCACGCGGTCGGCATCGGCGCCGCCTCGGGTCTTGGCGCCCAGACCGTCCGCGCCCTCGCGAGCGCCGGAGCCTCGGTCACTCTCGCGGTCCGCTCCGACACACTCTCAAGTGGACTCCCAAAGGTCGTCCGGCAATTTCCGCTTCCGCGTGACCTGCGGCAGCCGTCCTGCCGCTGCTGCGGTGTGTTGTGCCCTCGTCTGCGCTGTCCCGGACGATGGTCGGCTCTTCTGCGCACTCCCAGGACTGCGCCCTCGGAGGCCCGTCGGGGCACGCCAGCCGGCGAGCATGCTGAGCGTCTCCGCAGAGGCCGAACCAGGTTCCGCGGTGTAGAGGCAGAGACTCAGGTCGGGGTCGGCGGGCAAGGCCAGAATCTCGTAGGAGAGGGTGAGTTCGCCGACCACAGCGTGAACGAGGCGCCGGGTGCCGTGGGCGCACTGGTCCACGCGGTGGCCGGCCCACCAGGTGGAGAACTCGGGAACCTTGATGGACAGCTCCCCGACGAGTTCGTTGAGCAGGCGGTCGTCGGGATGGCGTCCGGCAGCCAGCCGAAGACTGGCGACGAACGCCTCCGCGACCCGGTCCCAGTCCTGATAGAGGTCACGGGCGGCGGGGTGGAGCAGTACGAATCGGGCGAGGTTGCGGTCACGGTGCGGCAGTGCGTCGAAGTCCGTGATCAGCGCCTTGCCAAGATGGTTGACTGCCAGGACGTCACTGCGGTGGTTGAGGACCAGGGCCGGCGAGACATCGTTGAGGACGTCCAGCATCTGGTGGATCGCCGGACGCACGCGCGGTAGCGGGACCGGACGGCGCCGTTGCGGGCTGGCGGACTTGGGTCGGGCGAGTTCGAGAAGGTAGCCGCGTTCGGTGTCGTCCAGGCGCAGGGCGCGGGCGACCGCCTCCAGAACCGACTCCGAGACGTGGGGGTGCCGGCCCTGTTCGAGGCGGGCGTAGTAGTCGGTGCTCACCCCGGCCAGGTGCGCGACCTCTTCACGGCGCAGTCCCGGGACCCGGCGCGCGCCGCCGCTGAAGGCCGTCCCCGCGTCCTCGGGACGCAGCCGGGCCCGGCGCGAGCGCAGGAAATCACCGAGCTCGTCGCTTTGATCCATGCATCCAGTGATACCACTACAGCGGCCTGCCGGGCCGGTGAGTGGACCAGCCGGACCTAGGTCCAGCAGGGCGCACGCGGGACCTCCGTACGCGTGTCCGCGGCGGAATGCTGGACGCGAACCAGGAGGCAACTCCGCCTCCACAGGTGGCCCTCGCCGACAACGGGCTCTCTCTGGGAAAGGGCCGCGCACGGCCGAACGGAACACCTGGCCACCCCTCGTTCCTCACACGAAGCAGATGAATCATGCCCTTTGTGATCTACGTCCTTGGGCTGGGCATCTTCGCCCAGGGCACCTCGGAATTCATGCTCGCCGGCGTGATGCCCTCCATCGCCCAGGACCTCGACATCCCCCTGGCCTCCGCCGGGATGCTGGTGTCCGCCTTCGCCATCGGCATGCTCGTCGGAGCACCTCTGATGAGCCTGGTCACCCTGAAGATGCCGCGCCGTGTCGCGCTGGTCGGCTTCCAGCTCGTCTTCATCGCCGCCCACGTCGGCGCCGCCCTCGTCCCGCACTTCGGATTCCTCCTGGTCATGCGAGTGCTGTCGGCCATGGCGTGCGCCGGATTCTGGGCCATGGCCTCGGTCTCGGCCATCTCGCTGGTGGACGCCGACCAGCAGGGCCGGGCCATGGGAGTGGTCGTCTCGGGACTGAGCGTGGCCACGATCATCGGTGTCCCGGGCGGCACCCTGCTCGCCCAGCACGCCGGCTGGGAGGCGGCCTTCTGGGCCGTGGCCGCGATGACCGCTCTGTCCACGATGGCACTGCTCATCGCCCTGCCCGGCGGCCAGGACACGACAACCGCACAGCCGCGTGTGGCGACGGAACTGCGCTCGTTGACGCAGCCACGGCTCTGGGTCGCCTACGCCACCACCGCGCTGACCGTGGCCGCCCAATTCGCGGTCTTCTCCTACCTCGGAGCCCTGCTGGAGGACGTCACCGGCCTCAGCACCGGCCTGGTACCTCTCGTGCTCGGACTGTACGGCGTCGGCGCGTTCCTCGGCCTGACCATCGGAGGACGCGTGGCCGACCGCTCCCCCTTCACGCTCCTGCTGGTGGGCATGGCCGCCTTCATCGTCGCCGCGTCAGCACTGGCGGTGACCGCACAGGTCGCCTGGGTCACGATCACGCTGGTGGTGCTCCTGGGCGCCGCCAACTTCGGAGTCACGCCCGCGGTCAACGCCAGAGTCTTCGCCATTCTCGGCGAGACCAGGACGCTCGGCGGCGCCGTGAACATCGCCGCCTTCAACGTCGGCATCGCCGTCGCGCCCCTGGCATCCGGCCTCGTGATCAACACGGGACTGGGGCTGGCGGGTACGGCCTGGATCGGCGCGGCTTTCGGGGTCGCCCACATGGGCAGCGTTCTGCTGGACCGCCATCTCACCCGACGCCACGCAGCGGGAACCGCGTCGTCAGACGACCCCGGCATGACGACTCGAAGCGGCCCCGAGCCAGCACGGCCCGGTTTTCTGCCGTAGTCACGAAAGCCTCTGCTGCGCAGGGCGTGCTGCGAAAGTCCCGCCTGCCTCGCGACGCCTGGCACGCCCTAGTGGGGCCAACTCGCCCCGCCCGGGCGGGGGTCGGAGTTCAGGGTCAGACCGCCACGGCTGCCGAGGCCGCGGCCAGGATGCGGTGCAGGACGGGGACCGGGATCGCCGGATTGGTGACCGCCACCCATGCCGTGTCGCGGTCGTGCAGCAGCCCGGCAAGGACGCAGGCCGGCAGTCGCAGGTTGCGCATCGCGGTCCCGCGGACGTGGGCCACCGGGTCGTTCAGCAGCCGCACCGCGTCGGCCGGTGACAGCCGGGGGTCCTCGGCCGCGCGGTGGCGCACCTCGGCTTCCGGGTCGCGGGCGAGACGTGCGACGTCGGCAGGCGTGGACTCCGGATCGTCCAGGGTCAGGCGCCGCATCCGCCCAGCGGGGTCGTCGGCGTAGCGCAGCAGGCCCGTACGGGGGAAGTTGGGGTGGCTGCGGGGGCGGTCGGGGTGACTGAAGCTGCCGTCCCACCAGCGCCAGACCTCCAGCAGCACCTCGGCCGGCGCGTCATCGCACGATTCGGCGAGGAACAGGTGGACCGTCCGGTCCTCGTCCCGCGCCAGACGCTCCACGACGTCCGGTGGCAGACGCCGGGCACGGGCCACGCTTCGGCGGATGAGCGGATGGGACGATACGGCGAGGCGGCGCATCGCGTCGGCGTCGCCGTGCAGGTCCTGGACCCAGGGCAGAGTGCGCGACATCGACGTCGGGTCGAAGTCGTAGCGCACAGCGGCACGCTGCTCCTCGTCGAGGTCGGGCCGCAGTGCCACCGCCGAGCGGATGTCGTCGTGCGGGTCCTCCGCCAGGACGGCGACGCTGTGCGCACTGAGCCGCGGGTTGGCGGCCAGCGCTCGGCGTACCTCCGCGTCCCCGTCCCGGACCAGCTCCGCCTCCAGCTCGGGTGAGAGACGGCACTGTTCGAGCGCCCTCCGGGGCGGGGGCAGCGCGGCAAAGACCTCGCGAGGCATGGGGACGTCGGTGTGGTGGGCGAGCAGCGCAGCCGTACGCACCGCGTCGTCGGTGTCGGCAAGGAGTCGCGCCCGCATCGACGCGGCGAGGTCTTCCCACCGGGCGCAGGCAGTCGCCCGCACCCGGGGATCGGCGTCGGCCGCGAGGCTGGGGAGGTGGGATGCAGGGAGCCCCGGGAGCTCGGCGGCCTGAGCGCGGGACGGGCCGGCGAGGAGGTCGGCGTACAGGTCTCCGGGGAGTTCGACGCCCCAGGCGCAGGCACGCTCGGCCTGGTGCACGCGTCGGCTCGGCGACGGTTCGGCGCGGACCAGGCGTACCCATTGATCGGACGTGAGCTTGGGCCGGAAGGTGTCCGCGGGCCTCGACCGCACATGCGGATCGGGATGCGCCACGGCGGCGTCGAGTACGGCGGGCCGGTCGCAGCCGTACAGGAAGCCGGCCTCCACATCCAGTAGCCGGATCAGCAGCTCGTCCGGCGCGGCCGGATTGGACCCGATCCCCTCCGCCCAGTGCAAAGGCCATGCCGGCCGGCCCGGCACCGCCGCCCACACCTCGGCACGCTCGACCTCCGTCTCGCGCCCGGCGGCCGCGGCGGCCTCCTCCAGCCGCTCCGGCAGTCGGTCGAAGGCCGTCACCCGAGACCCGTCCGCGCCGGGCACCTCCGCCAGCAGCACCTGCCCGTCGAGGGAGAGCGCCACGAACCCGGGGTCGCCGGTCAGCCCCGGCACACCCTCGCCGGCGTAGCGGACCCGGGTCCAGAGGGAGTCGTTGCCGCCGATCCGATGTCCGAGGACGGCCACCAGGAACTCGCCGTCGGCATCTGCAAGGCGCCGCCACCACGTGGCGTCGAGCGCTTCCCGGGCCGCGCCGTCCGGTGCCGCGATCCCCCGCGCGATCCGCCAGCCGGCGTCCGGCGGGAGCAGGCTGCCCGGGCGCATGTCCTCGACGACCGCGAGTCCGGCGCGTGCGAGGAGTCCGTGGAGTTTCTGTTCGTGCTGCACCCGGTCATGATCCCCATCGGCTCACGGTGGGACAAGGCCCTCAACACAGGCGCAACCGGCCCTTACCCGCGTACCGGCCATTGGCCGCGATGTCGCTCGGTCCCGCCCGGGCGGCTCGAGTTGGCCCCACTGGTGCGGCAGAGGCTTTCGCCGGCTCCGGCAGAGATCGGGCCATGGCGGCACGAGGCCGCTGCGAGCCGTCATGGATCTTCACGGAACGGGGCCGCTTCGAGTCGTCCTGCCGGGGCCGTTTGACGACGGACGCGTTCCGGACCGCCCGGTCAAACCGGCCGCGCTCACCGAGGCCGGTGGCCGACTGACTGCGCGAACGCACTGTTGGGCCCACGCCTCCAACCCGCCCCCCAGACCCACCGACACCCTGCATCACCGCAGATCAGCCACTCCGGCATACGCTCCGCCTTCGAGCAGATCGGCTTTCCGCCCCGTCGGCCGGGGGGCCGACCGTGTTCTCGATGAAGCCCGTGAGACGGCAGACCCGACTTGTGTCCGGAAACTACCGCCGGGCCGCGGCCGGGGCCGCTTCCGCTGCGGGGGCGTCGCGGAGGCCGAGCCGCAGGTGCTCGACGTGGAAGAGGGCCTGTTCCAAAAGCTCGGCGACGTGGCTGTCGTAGAGGGCGTAGACGATGGAGCGGCCACGGCGTTCCCCGGTGACGAGCCCGAGATTGCGCAGCAGGCGGAGCTGGTGGGAGCAGGCGGAGGCTTCCATGCCCACAGCATCGGCGAGGTCGCCTACCGCGCAAGGGCCTTCCTGGAGGCGGGCGAGGATGTACAGCCGCGAAGGGGTGGCCAGGGCTTGGAGGGTGGCAGCGACGTCGGTGGCCCCCGCCGCGTCCAGGCGCTCGCGGGGGGTGGCGTGGTGCTTGTCGTCGGCTCCGTGACCCATGCCGCCCATCCTACCGGTCACATATGAAGACCTGTTCAGATGTTCCTGTACGGTGGACGTGTCGCCGTCTTCCGCCCTGAAGGGGTTGTTTTGTCATGCCTTCCGACCTGATCCAGCGGCCCGAACGGGCGGCTCCGGCCGCCTCGCGTACGGCGCCGAAGCGCCGTACGCGGGTGTTCGCCCTGGCGGAGGCGCGCTGGGCTGGCGCGGCGCTGGTGCTGTTCCTGCTCGCGCTGTCGCTCCAGCTGACCGGCGCACCAGCCTGGTCGTGGGGCGCTCTCTACGCCGCCGCCTACATCACCGGCGGCTGGGAACCGGCCTGGGCGGGGCTGAGGACGCTGCGGGAGAAGACCCTGGATGTGGACCTGCTGATGATCGTGGCAGCGATCGGCGCGGCTGCGATCGGGCAGGTGATGGACGGTGCACTGCTGATCGTCATCTTCGCCACCTCCGGCGCGCTGGAGGCTCTGGCCACCGCCCGTACCCAGGACGCGGTGCGCGGTCTGCTCGACCTCGCGCCCGCGACGGCGACACGGCTGGCCGACGACGGGAGCGAGGCGACGGTCCCGACCGCGGATCTGGTGGTCGGGGACACCGTCCTGGTCCGGCCCGGCGAGCGGGTCGGCGCGGACGGCCGCGTTCTTACCGGGGCGAGCGAGGTGGATCAGGCCACCATCACCGGGGAGCCGCTGCCGGTCGCGAAGGAGGCCGGGGACGAGGTCTTTGCCGGCACCCTCAACGGCACGGGCGCGCTGCGGGTGAAGGTCGAGCGGGACGCCTCGGACTCGGTGATCGCCCGGATCGTGGCCATGGTCGAGGAGGCTTCCGGGACCAAGGCGCCCACCCAGCTGTTCATCGAGAAGGTCGAGCAGCGGTACAGCCTGGGCATGGTCTTCGCGACCCTGGCGGTCTTCGTGGTGCCCCTCGCGTTCGGCGCGGACCTGACCGGTTCGCTGCTGCGGGCGATGACCTTCATGATCGTGGCCTCGCCGTGCGCGGTGGTCCTGGCGACGATGCCGCCGCTGCTCTCCGCGATCGCCACTGCCGGACGTCACGGCGTCCTGGTGAAGTCCGCCGTGGTGATGGAGCGCCTCGGGCAGGTCGACGCGGTCGCCCTGGACAAGACCGGCACCCTGACCGAGGGCACCCCTCGCGTCACCGACATCCACCCCCTGGACGGCTCCGGGCTGACCGAGGACGCCGTGCTGGCACTGGCAGCCGCCGCCGAGCACCCCAGCGAACACCCGCTGGCCCGCTCCGTCGTCGACGCCGCCCGCTCCCGCAACCTGGCCATCGCCGACACGCAGGACTTCACCTCCGCTCCCGGCGTCGGTGTCACCGCCACCGTCGGCGGCTGCACGGTCGTGGTCGGCGCCCCCACCCGCCTGCTCGAGGGCATCGGCGGTACCGGCGCGGCCCGCGCCGCCGAGGTGGTGGCCGGCCTGGAGAACGGTGGCCGCACGGCCGTCCTGGTCCTGCGCGACAGCATCCCCGTCGGGGTGCTGGATATCGCCGACCGGCTACGGCCCGACGCTGCCGTGACTGTCGTCGCGCTGACCACGCTCTCCGGTAGCGCCCCGATACTGGTGACGGGTGACAACCCACGCGCCGCCGCCCGCCTGGCCGCCGAGGTCGGCATCACCGGCAACGAGGTCCACGCCGGCCTCCTGCCCCAGGACAAGGTCGAAGCCGTACGGCGCCTCGAGGCCCGGGGGCGCAAGGTGCTGGTTCTCGGCGATGGCGTCAACGACGCCCCCGCCCTGGCCGCCGCCCACACCGGCATCGCGATGGGTCGGGCCGGCTCCGACCTGGCCCTGGAGACCGCCGACGCCGTCATCGTCCGTGACGAGCTTTCCACCGTCCCCAAGGTCATCGCTCTGTCGCGGGCGGCCCGCCGCCTGGTGGTGCAGAACCTGGTCATCGCCGGCGTCTTCATCTCCGGCCTGGTCATCTGGGATCTGGCAGGCCACCTGCCGCTGCCGCTCGGTGTGCTCGGCCACGAGGGCTCGACCGTCATCGTCGGCCTCAACGGGCTGCGCCTGCTGCGCGACGCCACTTGGAACCGCTGCGAACGTGCCATGCGGTGAGCCGGCACGCCAGGAAGTCCACCCCCGCTCCCGGCACGGCCCGGCCGATCGTCACCGTGCGCCAGGGCTGCTGAAGCGGGTTGCGTACGAGGGCTCTGGGACCGGCTGTTGGTGCGGCGGCGCCTAGCCGAGCGGTGGTGCGAGGTGACCCGCCCTGAGGTGTGGGTAGTTGACGATGTGCCGTTTCCCAAGTGCGGAACGGTGTCGGCCAGGGCTACCGGCACTACTGCGGCGCGTGGGGCAAGAGGGCGAGAACTGCCAAGCCGCGGTCAGCGTGCGCGCGGCCGACGACACCGCCTTCCTGCCCGGGGATTGGCTGGCGGATGACACGCGCCGAAGCCCGCTGTTCGTCGGGCCTTCGTAGAAGGTGGCCCCAACGACGATGAGTTCGAGCACTGTCCCGGGTCTTCACCACCACAGGCATCTCCCGCTCGCGAATCTGGAGGCACTTTGAAGCTCTTGCTCACGTCAGGTGGCGTCACGAACCCAAGCATCCACTCGGCGCTCGTGCAGCTTCTCGGCAAACCGGTCTCCGAGTGCCACGCTCTCTGCATCCCGACAGCGCAGTGGGGACACCCGATGTGCGGTCCGGCGTCGGTGCGGGGCTTCGTAGCCGCCGAGCCCACGTGGCAGCACATGTCCGGCCTGGGCTGGGCATCGCTCGGTGTCATCGAGCTCACCGCACTGCCCACCATTGGACCGGAGCGGTGGATCCCCTGGATCCGGGCCGCCGACGTGCTTCTGGTCGATGGCGGCGACGCCACCTACCTGTGCCATTGGATGCGGGAGTCCGGGCTGGCCGATCTGCTGCCTTCGCTGTCCGACATGGTCTGGGTGGGGGTGAGTGCCGGAAGCATGGTGATGACGCCGCGGATCGGAGAATACTTCGCCGAGTGGCCGTCGGCACCGGACGACCGCACCCTGGGAGTCGTCGACTTCTCGATCTTCCCGCACCTGGACGCGTGGCCGAAGAACATGCTGGCTGATGCGCAGCGGTGGGCAGCTGACATTGGCGTCCCGGCCTACGCCATCGACGAACAGACGGCCATCAAGGTCGTCGACGGCGCTGTCGAGGTCGTCTCCGAAGGGCATTGGACAAAGTTCGGGACATAGTCGCCGGCCGTCTGCCGACTCGGCACCGTACGCGCGACATCCGCGAGTTCTCCTGAGCCCCGCTGAGAACCGGCGCGACACCTGAACCTCGGACCCAACAATCGCGGCGATACAAGACGCTCTTCTAGGCGGAAAGGCTCAGGTCAGCTCCCGTGGGCAGTTCCGCCCAGATGGTCTTGCCGTGACGGCTGTGTCGCGTGCCCCAGCGGTTGGCGAGCTGCGCGACGATGAACAGGCCACGACCGCCTTCGTCGAAGGTGCGAGCCCGTCGCAGGTGCGGGGTCGTGGTACTGCCGTCCAGAACCTCGCAGATCAGATTGCTCTCCTCAAGGATGAGGCGGAGTTGGATCGGAGACTGTGCATAGCGGATGGCGTTGGTCACCAGCTCGCTGACTATGAGTTCGGTCGTGAAGATCGCGTCGTCAAGTCCCCAAGCGGCGAGCTGGCTGGACACGTATTCACGGGTGCCGGCGACGGTGGCGGGGTCCTTGGGCAGGTCCCAGGTGACAACGTGGTCGGTGTCCAGGACCCGAGTGCGTGCGATGAGCAGGGCCACGTCGTCGGTGGGCTGACCGTCGCCCAGCGCGCTGAGAACGTTCCGGCACCGCGCTTCCAATGAAGCCTCCGGAATACTCAGCGGCCCGGGGCCTCCCCTTGGTCTGGGAAGTCTGCCCTTCGAAGCGGTGGACGGGGAACGTCGATGATCTCGGCATGATGAGCCGGTGTGACGCTGGCCGGCGGAAGATGACCCGCGCTCGCGAGCGCGCAGCGGCCCGTGACGGGGTCATAGATGGCGCACAGACAAGTTGCTCCCACCTCCCCTCTGGCGTCCTCCTCCGTATCGAGACCACCCTTGTCCTCGTCTGCGGGTTCGCCGTCGGTATTGAGCCGAAGAACGACGTCGTCAACGTGCGTGAGGAGTTCATCGGGTTGCAGGTCGATGTCGGCGAGCGTGCGCACAGCCCCACGGAGTCGGGCCATGGTGGCGGAGGCATGCAGCCCGTGCCCGACCACATCACCCACAACCAGAGACACGTGGGCCCCGGACAGCGATATCACGTCGAACCAGTCGCCGCCCACGCCAGCGCCGTGGCCCGCCGGAATGTATCGGCTCGCTACCTGCGCCGCAGCCAGCTCGGGCATGTGTCTGGGCAGGAGACTGCGCTGCAGGACGAGTGCGGTTTCGCTTTCACGGCTGTACCTACGGGCATTGTCCAAGCACACGGCCGCCCGTCTCGTGATCCCTCGCCGAGGGGAACACCGGCGAAGCCATCCGGCATTTCGACGAACTGCGACACCTCCTCCGCACCGAACTCGGACTGGAGCCCTCACCTCACCCCCGCTACGCCGTCGCATGGAAAGCGCGGTCCACGCCATGCGCACTCGGCCGTGACGGCACGGTGGCGTCAGTCCGGAACACTGAGCTCATGGCTGTCTCAGACGCTCACACGGGAGTCCTCGTCCTTCGCGTGTGGTACGAGCCCGGACGTACACCGGCCCTACGAGCACGCCTGCTGGTCGTCGACAGCCCCGATCAGGTCCCCGCCGAGTACTCGGCCGCAGCGGGCCTGGACGAAATATGTTCACAGGTACGTGAATGGCTTCAGACCTGGAGCCTGAATATCGAGGCCTCCTCGGACTAAACCGGACGCGTGATGCGCGGACAAGCACATGAAGCTCCGTGCCGATAGGTTGATCTTGGTCGACAACTCATCTGCCAGGAGCTTCACCTCTGCCCGCGCACTTTCCCACCAACGAAACCCGAACAGAAGCAGGCGGGAAGAGCTCCGTGGCGGCGAATGGGCTGGTCACACGATCTGGCGGCTCTCCTGTACCGGCATGTACGACTCCGGCCCCAAGGACTCGGAAGCCACTACGCGCCATCAACAGTCGACATCCTGGCAATCCGGCGACTGGCGACACGCCCCCGCCCGCCGGCCAACTCCGCAGGAGCCAGTAAATGTCCCCCCCATGGTCAGGAGGTGATCCGTGGGCCCGTAATCGATCTTCCAGTCGGCATAGATCCCTGCGGCGCCGTCCTTCTGGCACCGAAGCCCAACGGTCACCCAGCGGACCGACCCGTCGCCGGTGAGCGAGAACGCGACTGCCGTCTCAAACTCCTCGCCCCCGCACGGACAAACCGCCTCGCCAGGATCCGCGTCCTCCCAGAACTCCTCGGTATCAGCGATGAACGCTCGGCCACCGCAACCAACGCACACTCGCTCGGCTCCGCCCTCGACATCGTCGACGAGCACGCAAAAAACGCGCCCGCCACACCCGCCGCAGACAGAAGGAACGATCGCCAACGGACGGCCGTCGGCAGCGTTCCGGAGAAACGCCGCGAGCTCCGCAGAGACACCCTCGCCCACCTGATCACCGGCATCCACAGGCATCCACAGGCATCCACAGGCACATCGTTCCAGACGCCCGAACCAGCACCCATCCACCTTGACCAAAGACAATAGGGGCACCCCCCGAGCGTGACACACGGCCGCGGGTTCACAGCCGACGGTCGCCGTCGTCTCAGCCTCTCCGGCAGCGCCCGCTCCGGAGAATGGACAGCTACCGGTGGCGGAACAGTAGGTGGCAGGGCGCTGACGATCGGCGCCGCCAACTCGGATACCGTGCCGACTGAGGATCACCTGGGGGGCAGATGTCGGCACCACAACACGAGCTGACCGACCGGCTCATGGCAGCCGTACTCGCGAAGGACACCGACGCGGTCAAAGCTCTTCTCGATCAGGGCGCCGATCCGCGGACGCCGGGCCCGGATGGTCTCCCGTTGCTCTGCGCCGCCGTGGCCGGATTCGACTACGAGACCGCCAAGGCACTGACAGACGGCGGCGCCGATCCCGACCACGATCTGCCGGACGGCACGACTCCACTCCTGCGGGCCGTCGATCTCGGCTCTCCCGCACTGGTCGACGCTGTACTGGGCGACGACCCACAGGTGCGGCTGACCGAGGGCGCCCGTAAGCGGCTGCTCGACCTCGCCCGGTACTGGATCGACACAGGCGAGGAGAAGGAACTCCGCCGGCGCACGGAAGCGTCAGGCCCGGTCGTCCGGCGTCTCGTCACGGAACAGCACACCGAGGTCGAGGAGGTCTCCCTCGGCGGGCTCACCGTCCGGGCCGGCCACAACGGCATCCTCACCTGGCTGGAGTGGAGATTCGGCATCCTCCCGCCCGTGGCGGAGCTTGTGGCACGAGCCGTCCCGTACTCGGACGGGCTGCACAACAACTGGTCCACGGCCCGCTTCGTCCTCGGCGAACGCCGAGGCCCGCAGGTCTGGTCCGAGCTGAAAACCCTGCAGCACCACCCCGATCCCGTCCACCGCCTCTTCCTCGCCGACGTCGTGTCGTCCCGGAATTCCAGGACGTGGTTCACCCACCGCCAGGACGTCGCCCAGGACGCCGACTTCCTCGCCGCCTGGGTGCGAGACGAACCGGACAGCATGGTGCTCGCCAGGGTCCTGGATGTCTACGCCGACGAGGACCACCCCGACCAGGAGGCCATCGGTCTCCGACACGCCGATCACCCCGACCCGCGCGTGCGCAGCCAGGTGTCCAGCTTGATGCTGCAAGAGCCCCCGCTCACCGAAGCTGCCACCGCCACCCTGCTCGCCCTGTCGCGGGATCCCGACCCCGACGTTCGGCGTTCCATCGCCGCCACCATGGGCGGCCGCACCCTCACCCCAGAGTTCCGCGAGGCCCTGCTGGCCCTCATCCGGGACACCGACTTCCATGTCCGGGCCCGTGCCGCCATGTCCCTCGGCTACTCCGACGACCGGACGGACGCTGTCACGGACGCCCTCGTCGCCCTGCTCGACGAAGAAGACCAGCTCCTGCGCCTGGAGATCGTCTACGCCCTCGCGCGCCGTGACGATCCGCGCACGGAGTACGCCTGGGAACGCGTCGGCGAGCTTCCTCCTGGCTTCGGCGAGATGCCACAGCAAGAGGACCACCGCATCCTCGCCTACTGGAATTACCAAACCCGTAACCGTCCGACCGAACCCGACAGCCCAACGGGCTGAGCCGCAGGGAGCGGTCGACGTGCGGCGGCCGGCGACGCCTGCCGGCCACCGCGGTGTACAGCGTGCGGAACCCGTCATCGGCCGGATGAAGAACCACATGGTCCTGCGCGAGCGACTGCCGACAGCGCGGGGACGGCCTCCAACACGCCGTCCAGGCCGTCGCCCACCTGCACAACCTCGCCCTCGCCTCGTGAACACACGAGCCGCTCACCCCCTCCGGCCTGCCCGAACAGGGCCCTGAGCAACGCCCTTCAGCCGACGAAGGTGCGCCCCGGCTGAGCTACTTCTTGAGCCTTCGGCTTCGTGCGTGCCAGTCATCGGTCCTGCCGGTCTCCTGTGCTGTGACGGCGAACGACGGCAGCTGAGGACGCTCGCGCAGGCTGCGCTTGAGCTCGGCGAAGCCGGGGAACCGGGCAAGGCCGATGACGTGATCCCACAACACCCCCGCCTGTTCCTCGCCGGGCAGCCGGCTGATCACCGGCCCGAAGAAGGCGACGCCCTCGGGCGGTTCGAAGTGCACGATCGGCGTGCCGACGTCCCTGCCCGTCAGCGACAGCGCCTCGTCGGACTCGGCCTGGATCCCGACGTCGCGGGTCGTGTCGTCCAGTGCGTCGACGAGCGAGATCGGCAGGTCGGCCTCGGCGAGGGCCTCGACGACGAGGTCGGGGGCGCCTTGCCAGCCGGGAACCCGGCCCTCGTCGGGTCCGATCTCCATGATGCGCGCGCCGAAGGCCGCGTAGAGCGGACCGATCGACTCGCGGCCGTGCCTCTCCCGCGCCGCCGACGCCACCCGCAGCAGTCGCAGGCCCGCGGTGTGCTGGGCGTGGTACTCCTCGGGGAAGTGGGTGTCGTAGTCGATGTGCGAGTTGATGAGCCGCAGTGAGATGAATCGCCAGTCGACGGTGTAGTCGCGCTGCGCCTGGACGATCCGGATCCACTTGCTCGTCATCCACGCGAACGGACAGACGGGGTCGAAATAGAAGTTGATGTCAGCGTTCTTTGCTGGATCCATGCTCATGTCCACGATCCTTGCGTCGACCGGTCTTCGATGCGGTAACTGCTGGAGCGGTGTGCATTCATCGGCGTCCTGCCACGCTCGTCACTGGCCTCGTGACGACGGCTCCTTGGTCAGGGACCGTGAAACAGGTCGCCAGAGGGGTTGGTCCCCACGCCGGTTCAGTAGATGAAGGTCTGCCATCTCTGCAGGTGGTTGATAAAGCGCTCGCTCAATCCGCCCGAGCGCAGGTACTGCGCCGTCACCGGAAGCTTCGGGCTCTCGTGCAGGGGGTTTTCCTGTACTTGCCACGGAAAGTCTCGCTGAAGAATGCCTGCCCGGCCGATCGCGACAAAGTCTCACCCCTCTTCCAGCAGTTGCGCACGGTCTGCCCCTAAATCGCTCCATCTTGAACGATCTGGGCAGACTCCCACAGGGCCAGGTCGAGGTAGTCGATCAGCTCTCGATCGAGAACCTCGGCCGTGATGTCACGTAGTTCCTCCAGGAGCAGCCCGTAGCGCTCGACCGACAAGCGCCGGCCGATCCGGAAATCGCGGCCACACGCCCGGCGAATTCCTTCGATCACCTCTATGCCGAGACGGGCCCCGGTTCTCCGTGATGCCGCCGTACTTGTCTGTGCGGTCGTTCAGCAAGGGGGACATGAATTCCGAGACATCCATCCGAAGCACCGTGCACCGAAACGCCATCGAACCCTGCCTGTTCCGCCCTCTTTGCAGCCATGATGAAGCGTAACGCGGCCTTCCGGATCGGAAGGTGCGACGCCGTGGGCGGCGTCTACTTCAATGGTGCGCCATCCCGTTGGTGCCGCAACGAGAAGTGCGGTTTCGCCACCAAAAGCATTCATCCGGCCATGATTTTCCTGTGCTTGCGGCTGCCCTGCGGTAGAAGCGTGGGGGTGCCAGGGCTGCGAAGCGAGCCCGTCCGCTTCAGGCAGAAGCATGGGCTCTGCCCGGCCACGCGACGAGTCTCAGTGGGTACCACGACGGAGGGGCTCGTCGGCGGTCGTGGATCAGTTCGTGACGCGGACCAGCAGCATGGCGATGTCGTCAGTACGCGGGTTGTGCGAGGCGTCGCCGAGGAGGGTTTCGGTGAGACCTTCGACGTCATCGTTCGGAGCATGAGCCATTCGGTCGGCGAGGGCGCCGATGGCATCGTCGATGTCGATGCCCGGTGCTTCGACGAGCCCGTCGGTGTAGAGCGCCAGAGTGAGGCCCGAGGACAACGGAATGTCCACTGCCGGGTAGTCGGCGTCCGCGACGATACCGAGCAGCAGTCCCGGCGGCAGTGCGAGGGCCTCCGTACGGCCGTCAGGATGGCGCAGGAGAGGGGGAAGGTGTCCGGCCGTGGCCAGGAGGGCCCGGCGCCGGACCAGATCGAGCTGGACGCAGAGACAGCTGGCGAAGAGACCGGGATCGAAGTCGCACATCACCTGATTGGTACGCGCCAGGAGGTCGTCCGGACGCAGCCCCAACGCGGCGTGGGTGTGAACGGCGGTGCGCAGCTGGCCCATCACGGCCGCGGCCCCGACGTTGTGGCCCTGGACGTCGCCGATGACCGCTGTGGCAGAGGCGGTGCCGCAGCGGATGAGATCGTAGAAGTCGCCTCCGATGTCCATGCCGTGAGCCGCGGGCAGGTAGCGGGCGGCGGCCCGAAGGCCGGGAACGGCGGGGAGTCGTTGCGGCAGCAGACCGGTCTGCAGGGTGCGGGCGAGATCGTCCCTGGCCTCGTGCAGGCAGGCCCTGTCCAGGGCCTGCGCGACCAGTCCGGCCACCGAGATCAGGAGATTGCGCTCCGTCGACGGAAACCGACGGGGCCGGTCGAAGGACAGGACGAGAATTCCCACCGGTCGACCGCGGATGACCAGCGGCAGAAACGCCCACGCGTTCTTGCTGCCGTACCGGACAGCCTCCGGGTATTTCTGCTGGAACTCGGCGAAACTGGCGAAGAACAGGGGGCTGTTGCCGGTCAGAGCCTTCGCGGGCGGATTGTCGGAGGTCAGGGAGCGGCCGTCGAAGAGGGACAGGAAGGCCGTGCTGTAGCCGCGGTGACCGACGATCCGCAGTCGTCCTTCGGACGCGGTCATCAGCACCAGGCCCGTGGCACCGAAGGCCGGCAGGAACTGGTTGGCGATGGTGTCGGCGACATCGCTCACCCGCACCGTCTCCGTGAGGCTTGCCGCCAGGTGCATCAACTGGTGGAACGGCTTGATCTCGGTCGGCTCCACGAAAGGCAGGATGTGCCTGCGCTGACCGGCCGGTGACGTCTGGGGAAGGGCCGCCATGTGGATGCTGACACCTGAGGGGTCGGGGTAGAGCTCGAAGGACAGGCACACATCGGGTGCGGGTCTGACGGTGAAGTGAGCGGGCCGGTGGCCGATGACCGTGGCACGGAACCGTTCCTCGAAGTCGGGACCACCGAGCCACCACAGACGCTCCCACGGTCGCGCACCCAGCAGGTCGGCGGTGCCCACTCCGAGCAGATCGCTCGCCGCATCGCTGACGAAGGTGATCCGGCCTTCCAGATCCAGGGACATCGCCCCCGGCAGGCGCATGGCGTAGTCATGAGCGGCCAGCGCTTCGGCCCGATCCGGGGTGCGGGACCGTTGCGCTGCCAATACCATGGGGCGCTTCCCGGACAGCAACGGATGTCCGCGTCGCGTCGAGCGCTCCAGCAACGGGCCTGCTCGGCCGCAGTACGTCTCGATCGCCGCCTCCTCCGCCGGGCTGAGGTGCACGGGGTGCGAGGGCGGCCACAGCAGGCAGACCGCACCCTGTACGACCTCACCGGAGAAGATCGGGGCGGCCGCCACGGCGTGCTCGGGAACCATGAGAGCGAGCCGGGGATAGTGCAGGGCAAGCTCCTCGGAGTCGCCGACCCAGACCAGGCGCCTCTCGCGCGTCGCCTCGGCAGCCGGGATCGCCTCTTCCACGTGGATCCGTGCCCAGGAGGAGAGAACGGTCCAGGACGTGCCGTACAGCATCGACAACTGCAGGACAGGCTCCTTGGGGAGGAGGAGGAACAGCATGGCGCTCGAGGCGTCGGTGTCCGTCACCAGCTGCCGGAAGAGGGCGGCCATCTCCTTCCAGTCCCGTGCGGAGCCCGACGCAGGAGACACCACAACGTCACCGCCCTTCCTGGACACCGGCCACACCCTCAGTTACCACGCACCCGGCGGGCTCCAGCCTGTGCCGGAGTCGGCCGAGGGGCCTCCCGTGCGCAAGATATACACCGACAATAGTCATCTAAAGGGAAGAAAGCCTTGCAAAAGGGCGTTCTCCGGCCACCCCACCCCCAGGCAGCTCCCGGGACCGGCCATCTCCGGATGGTTCTGTCGCCGACGCAGATGCCGTCGATCAGATGGAGCCAGTCCCGAGCGTCGGTACCGAGGTGGTGGATGTTGCGGCCCCGACCCGTGGCGGATAGTCACAGCATCTTGATCGCCTCGGTTCCGGAAAACGACGGCCGTTCACGCCCTGTGACCGCAGGACTCCCATGCATGGGCAACGGCGTACATGACTCCCAGGTGACGACGGGGGTCAGGAGACGCCGTTTGAGGACGTAAGGACGTCAAAAAGCTCAGTCTCCTGGACGGCCTCCGCAGGGGCGGGAGGCGATCCCAAGGTCAACCCGGTGTCCGTCACGTAGATGTCTTCGATGGCGTTCAGTGGCGGGGAACGGTCCCGGGCGCTGAAGGACAGGCCAGATCGGGCAGAGGCGTGCGCGGGGTCACCTCGCAGAACCACGAGCCCCGTCGTCGGGCCGTCAGCACGCGAGAGGGTCCCAGGCCGACGCCCACCCCGCAGGCGACGAGGCCGATCTGATGTGGATGTCCCTCGCGACGGTCGCGCCGGAGAGCGCCGGGAAGTCCTTGCCCAGGAGGGTCCGTAGCCCGGTGACTACGGCAGGCTCTTCGTCCCCCGGCGCCACGATCAGCGGTTGTCGCCGCAGCCGATCCACGTCCACCGACGACTGACCCGCGTACGGGTGCGTGCTGCTCACGACCGCGACCAGGTGGTCGGGTCCGATCGGGACCGATACCAACTCCTCGGCTCCGACGCCCTTCGGCGCGCACCGATGAGTTTCCCGCGCCGCGCCGGTCTGTACGCGTGAGACCGACTCACGGAAGGCCGGCGCCATGCGGAAACTGATCTACGGCATGAACCTGACTCTGGACGGCTACATCGCCGCGCCCGGCGACGACATCGGCTGGAGCGTGCCGAGCGACGAGCTGTTCCAGTTCTGGTCCGACCAGTTGCAGGCGACCGATCTGTCGCTGTACGGGGGCAAGCTGTGGCAGACGATGAGCTCCTACTGGCCGACCGGCGACCAGCAGCCCGACGCCACCCCGGCGGAGATCGAGTTCGCGCGCCGCTGGCGGGACATGTCGAAGGTGGTGTTCTCCTCGACGGTCGACAAGGTCGACTGGAACACCCGCCTGGTCACCGGCGACGCGGTCGCCGAGATCACCCGGCTCAAGGCCGAAGACGGCGGCTCGGTGGACATCGGCGGCGCGACGCTCGCCGGGGCGGCCATGCGGGCCGGGCTGATCGACGAGTACGTGCTGGCCACCGCGCCGGTCCTGGTGGGCGGCGGCACGCCGTTCTTCACCGCGCTGGACAACTGGGTGAACCTGAACCTGGTGGAGACGCGAACGCTTCCCGGCGGCGTGATCCTGACCAGGTACGAGACGAGGCGCTGAGGGTCCGTCACGCGACTCGACCGCCTGCCGGGTCCACGCGAACGTGAACGCCACCGCTGGGGTCGACGGCCGGCAATGCGGCTTCACATCCACCAACGTCGGACCCTGCTCAGTGGTCAAGATGCATTCCGGGATGTGCTCACGGCCTGTCTCTCCACCACGGACACCGTCCATCACGTACCCCCGCCCCACGGGCAACGACCCGTACAGCGGCGGGCCTCGGTGACCCCGTACTGATGCCTGCAGGTCAGTCGTCGCCCAAGCTCCCCTGCGCCACCGCGCTTCCGGTCGTGGAGGAGTGCAGATGGAGGGCGACGGCTGCCGTGCCGAGCGCTGGGACGTCGACCGGGATGGCGCGGTCCGTTTCCGGGCTGATATCGCGCGGGGTCAGGCCCAAGTAGTTCCACAAGGACGACCCACGCCGATTCACCCGCCATGGTTTTCCTGGGCCAATGCGATGTACGCGCCGAACTCGCTTTGGACATCGCCGAACTCGGCACCCGACCCCTCTGGGCCTCTCCCCCGCTGACCTCGCGGACTTCCCGACAAAGGACGCCATAGAGCACACCCGTGTGGGAGCTGGGTCACAGCGGCGTCAGGGCTCGCTATCCGTACGAGCCTCAGGACATGCTGCCCCGGCACACCGTCCCCGGGGCCGGGGTGCGGCCCGTGCGAAGGTAGTGGTCGACCGTCCCCGCGACGCAGCGGTTCTGCGGGTAGGTGCCGTGGCCCTCCTCCTCCGCCGTCAGGAGGACGCCGACGCCGTCGCCCAGGGCGCGGGCCATGTGGCGGGCGCCGGAGTAGGGAGTGGTCGGGTCGCCGGTGCCGCCGACCACCAGGACGGGGGCCGCGCCGTCGGCGTTCACCTGGAGCGTGGCGCGCTCGCCGTCGAACGGCCAGTCGTAGCAGAGGTAGACGCCGGTGGACCAGGCCGCGCCGAAGACGGGTGAGGCGGCTTTGATGCGGGCCTCGTCCCGGTCGAGTTGCTCGAAGCCGGGGCGCAGGCTGGAGTCCGCGCAGATGATCGCGGTCTGGGCGGCGCGGCTGTTGTCGCGCGGGGTCGCCGCGCGGTCGGCGGAGCCGATGTCGTCCGCGCCCTTGCTCAGCGGACGGCCGTCGTTGTGGTCGATCAGCGCGGTGAGGGCCTTGGCGAGCGGCGCCCAGCCGTCCGTGCCGAGGTCGAGATGGTCGCTGACGGCGTACGCGAGGTCGTCGGCGTCGAGGTTCCTTCCGGCGCCGGCCGGGGCGGGCTTCTTCGCCAGGCGGTCGGCCAGCCGCGCCATGCGCCGCGCGGCCTCCTCGGGCCCGTCGCCGGTCGGGCAGTGGCGGATATGGGCCGCGCAGTATGCGGCGAACCGGTCGAACGCCGCTTGGACCGCCTTGACCTGCGATACCTGTTCCTCGTCGTTGTCCTCGGTCGGATCGACGGACGCTTCGAGGACGAGCCGTCCGACGTGCGACGGGTACAGGTGGGCGTAGACCGCGCCGAGCGCCGTTCCGTACGAGACGCCGAAGTAGTGCAGCCGCTCGTCGCCGAGGAGGTAGCGCATCAGGTCGAGGTCGCGCGCGGTGTGCGAGGTGCCGATGTACGGGAGGAGCGCCCCGGAGTGCTTGGCGCAGGCGTCGGCCCCGTCGTACCCGGTGTCGTCCGCGGTCTTCCCGCATCGCACGGGGATGGTCGCGCCGACGCCGCGCGGGTCGAAGGAGACCAGGTCGTAGCGGTCGAGGAGCGGCTCGTACTGGTTGATGAGTTCGGGCAGTCCGCTCACGCCGGACACGCCGGGGCCGCCGAAGTTGAGGACCAGCGAGCCGATGCGCCGGGCGTTCGGGCCGGTGGCCTTGCGGCGGATCAGGGCGACGTCGATCGTCCTGCCCTCCGCTTTCCGGTAGTCGAGGGGGGCCTTCATGGTGGCGCAGTCGTAGCCTGTGCGCGCGGTGGACGGCGAGGTGCAGCCGGACCAGTGGAGGTGCTGGCCGGTGGTGAGCGCGGTGGGCAGACCGGCGGGCGGGTTGTTCGCGGTGAACTCCGTACGCGGCTGCGCACTCCGGCCGGGGGCGTCGTACTGGAGCCAGGCGCCGAGGGCCCCGATCACGGCGAGGACGACCCCGGCGATGATGCGCGCGCCGACCGAGAGGCCCGGTCTGCGGCTTCGTATCGGATGTGCGTCACTCATCGAGATCCCCGCGCTCCCACCCCTGGACGCCCACCCCGTGCCCGCATGCCCGTACCCGTGATCGTCCGATCGTCGAATGCGTGCAGGATACAAGCCGCCTCCGACAGCACGGCCGGACGAGCCCTCTTCCAGCCACCGCGGCTCCGCGTATCCTCACGCGCGGGGAGTGGAGCAGCCCGTGGGAGCTCTCGGAGATGCGATGATCTGGTCCGTGGCGGCGTGGGTGCGGATCAGGCGTGCGCGCAGACAGAACTGGGATCGCGACATCATTCGTGGTCTCGGGCTGACCGTCCCGAAATCTGCGCAGGACCGAGCTCATGAGCTCATCCAGCAGCGGAGATTCAACGAGGCGATCGATGAGATCAGTGAAGCGACGGGATACGACCGCCGCACGGCCAGATGCGCCTCGCAGGCCCTCATGTACCGCTGGAAGCTGCCAACGCCCGTCCGTCACCCGTCGGACCCAACTCACGTGCGAGCAGCGGACAACACCAGGAGCTGACACCGCCTCTCCCCGGTTCGGCAACGAATCCTGACGCCAAGACGCCCTCCTGGACGCGCTCGTCACCGCCGGAGTACCGCGGGCGTCACACCCGCCGCAGAAGGCACTTCCGGATCGGCGGTCGAAGATGTAGGCACGCTGAACCACGCCATTGCGACCTATAGGCTCATCCGTCATGTACACAACCGGACGCGGATCCAGATCAGCCGCCCTCGCGCTCAGCACCGCCCTCCTGCTCGCCCTCACCGGCTGCTCGTCCAGTGCGGACAAGACGGACGACGGCTCCGGAGTCCTGCAGGGGCTGGGCAGTGTGGCCGGCAGCGCGCGTACGGACATGGTCAATTACGTGGACGCCGCCGAGGCACGCCGCCTCTCACGGGGCGCCACCGATCGTTTCGCGTTCGTGCGGGGACCGGCCAGCCCGCTGCTCACCTCGTACACTCCGCCCCCGTGGGGCCACAGTCTGGCGGCGCAACAGATCGACACCGCCATCGACTTCCAGGGAGCGGGGCACTGGGAGGGCAAGTTCGACCAGTCGGCCGTCACCGCGTCCCTGAAGTCCAACGGATACACGAAGAGCAAGAAGGACGGCAGGGAGACCTGGACGAGCTCCCAACACCCCCACCAGGCATACGAGATCGCGAAGAACTCGGTCTCGTACTCCACCAGGAGCGGCATCGACCTGTCGGCCCTCCATCCCGAGGACGGCAAGACGCTGGCCGACATCAAGGAGTACCGGCGGGCCGCCGACTGCGTGGGCGACGCCTACCGCGTCGACTTCTCCGCACTGCGCCCGTCCGGACCGGTGCGGCTCTTGGTCCTCGGCCAACGGGCCGCCACCGCGGCGAAGAACACCGAGGCGATGTGCATCGTGGTCAAGGACGCAGCGACCGCGGCGAAGACCGCAGGCCGGCTGAGAGCGATCGTCGCGAAGGAGGCGCCGACGTACGACGGTACGAAGGTGACGGTGGACAAGAGCGGGGACCTGGCGCTCGTGCGGGCTGTCGTCCCCGACAGCGCCAAGCAGATGCCCGGACGCCTGAACCGCACAGACACGGCGCTGTGGGCTGCGGTCGACCGCTGATCCCTACTGGAAGGAGATCCGGCGCGAGAGACATGTCCGGGCGGACTCACCCGTGACCGGCCTGCCGAGGAGGGCTCCGGCGCGGGCAGTGGCGCCGGAGCGGACGATGGGGTTCATGCGAGAGCCATTCCGGGGACGCGCCTGCGGATGGCCTCCATCTCGGCTTCGTCCGAGACGCCCTGCCAGTCGTGCCGGGGGGCCTGACTGCCTGTGGCGGTTCCGGTGGGGACGACGACGCGTTCAAGGGGAAGTCCGCGGACGAGGTGGCCGCTCGGGCGGTCAAGGCCACGCGGCAGGCCGACTCGATGCACCTCAGGGGCAGCCCCCGGCAGGAAGCGGGAGAGCCGCTGGCCCTCGACATCGCGGTCGACAGCGAGAAGAACTGCGAGGGCACGGTCAAGCAGCAGGGCGCGACCGCGCAGGTGCGGCACAAGAGCGCGACGCTATACCTCAAGGGCGACGAGAAGTACTGACAGAACAGCCTCAAGCAGCGGGCCGGCGCGGACAAGCTGGTGTCCAAGACGGCCGACAAGCGGGTGAAGATGCCCGCCGGGGACGACCAGTTGAGCGGACTGTGCGACAAGCAGGGCCTGCTGGCCGCCCTGGACGAGGACAAGTCCGAGCGCAAGGGCATGTCCAAGGACGGCACCACGCCGGTGGACGGCACCCCGGCGGTGAAGCTCACCAAGAAGGCGGGCGGCAAGACCCTGACGATGTACGTGGCCTCCGAGGGCAAGCCCTACATCCTCAAAGTGACCACCACCGGCGGCTCCGCGCCCGAGTCGACGACCTTCAGCGACTACGGCAAGCCCATCGAGCCCGAACAGCCGCCGGCCGGCGACACCGTCGACCTCAAGCAGCTCACCGCCAACTAACCGGAGGACGGGCAGGCCGCAGGGTACCCGAGGGTACCCCGCATCGGTCCGTTCAACGCTGCAAGCTCCGCCAGCCAGCGGCTACCCCCGCTGTTCGGCGCGGGCGCGGGTTGCTGGCGAAGCCACGCCGACCCTGCTGCCCGGGGCGGCACGCGCGACGGGTGCTCAGCGCTGGAAGACCGCTGTCGCCACAGGCACCGCCAGCAGCAGGCTGAGCCCGATCAGGGGCAGCCGGTCCAGCCACAGGACGGCGGCGAACTCACGCAGGGTCGCGGAGAGCCAGTACGCGGGAGAGGTCGGCGCCCCCACGACGTGGACAAGGACGCCGGCGCGACGGGCCAGCAGGGCCGTGCGGTAGACGTGGAAGCCGCTGGTGACCACCGTGGCACGGTGCCCGGAAGCGGTGCGGTCCATGAGAGCCGCGCTGAAGCGGAGGTTCTGCCCGGTGTTCACGGAGCGGTCCTCCCGCACGATCCGGTCGGCAGCCACCCCGTGTGCGCGCAGGTAGTCGGCCATGGCGTCCGCCTCGGAGCGCACCTCGTCGTCGCCCTGGCCGCCCGAGACGACGAACACCACACCGTCTGCGTCCGGTGCGCCGGCGTCGTCGACCGCGAGGGCCCGCTCCAGCCTGCGGCGGAGCAGCGGACCGGGCCGGTCGCCATTGAGCCCGGCGCCCAGGACGACGACATGGGTGGTCTCCGGCGGCGGGGTGCTGCGGCCCCGGACGAACACGTAGACGGTGAAGGCGAGGAAGAGCAGGCTGAGGTATCCGGCGGCCGCGTTCACCGCCACCATGAGGGCACCCGCCACCTCGCCCCCGGCAGTCTGGACGACCGCGTCGAGGGCGAGCACCGCCAGCAGGGCGCAGCCGGCGGCGCCGGTGGCCAGCAGGGACGCCTGCGGTCCGTAGCGCCGGACCAGGACGATGCTGTCGACCAGCAGGAGCAGGCCCAGCGTGAGGGTCATGAGCAGGGCGGCGACGACGAGTACGGTCACGACGGTGGGGTGAGTCTCCGCACTGCGGGCGGCCTCGCCGAGCCCGGCCGACGTCACCGCGAGGCAGAACAGGACAGCGGTGGAGAACCGGTGCGCCGCCAGCACCGCATGGACGACGCCGCCCACGGCGAACACCGCCGCGGCAACGTACTCCGGGTACTCCGCCACGTCGCCCACCACTCCGCTCTCCCGCCGCCGGGCCCGACCCCGTCCGCCCGTCGCCGCCTGCGCATTTCCGGACCCGCGCAGCGCTGCGGGGCCCGGTGCGGACGCCGCCGGACATCCTCGCAGACCCGTCGGCGGGAGCCCACGGAATCCGGGAAGGGTTGAGCCCTCCGGGCGCAACCCGACCGGACCGACACGGGAGTCAGGGACTGTCAGAGCGTGTGTGAGGGGTTGTCGGTACCCTCCGGGCACCCACACAACCTCTGACGGCCCCTCACGGGCCGTCAGCGCCGCGTCAGCTGCCACGCACTCCAATCCCCCGCCCCGAGCCGCATCTGACACCCCGGCGAACTGGTGCCCTTGTGGCGGCGCCTGACCCGGCACGGCCGGATGCTGTCCCTCAAGGCGAACCTCGGCGACGGGATGTCGCTGTACGACCTGGTCGCAACCCACATCGACCTGCTCTCACACAAGGCGGGTGGGGTGTCCCGAGACGAACGGCTCGACACCGTACTGCGCGGGCTCGCCCCCGCGCGGAGCGCGCGGTCGTGTTCGCATACGTCGAGAGCGAGGGCACCACCTGGACCGAGGCCACGGCCGGCGACAGCGCCACCGACCCTGAGACGTTCGGCGAACGGGTCCGCCGCAAGGCCGAGCGACTCGCCGCCGAGCAGCGACGTCGTACCGGAAAGTGCCGGATGGGCCCGCTGAATCCGCACTGGCCTTCCTAAGCGTCGTCTTCCGTCCTGCGGCTCCCTCTCGCCACGGTGCCAGTGCCTCACGCGCGGAGAGCGTGCGCGGCTTGGCCCTAGTACTCCAGCCGCACTTCGTGATCAGGTGGTGGTCTCGGTGGCGAGTCGTCGCTGGTAGTGGTTGCGTCTGGCGACGCCCGGGTGGTGCCTGCGCCAGGCACGAGCAGCATGCCGATGAGTCGGCGGATCTGGGAGAGGGTCAGGTCGATCGGGGTGCGGTTGTGGGCGGCCCGGGTTGGGTCTACGGGGCGGGCGAGGAAGGCCAGCGCGAGCATGGCGACGCGTCGGGCGCCGGCCTATTGGCCGGCCTGGACAATCCCGGCGTAGACGCGAAGGTCAAAGTGCCTGGTCGGCGCCTTCCACCGACGGAAAGCGTCCAGCCCCCTGGATGGCCAGCCAGCCTCGTCCTGGTCGGCGACGAAGCGCACCACACGCTGCTGCACGTCGCTCAGGTCGCCGGAGGACTGCGGGGGTTCGGCGGGATCGTCCGGGAAAACCAGCCTGAACAGCGTCTCCGCCGTGTAGTACCTGTCGTCGAACGCCTCGACGCCCCTACAGTCAGCCAGGCCGACCAGCATGGCATCGACCGCCCGGAGCATCGTGGCTTCGGATGTATCGGCCAGGACCATCGCCGCGAGACGCATGTAGGAGCCGCTCAGGAACGACATGGTCCCGGTCTTCTCAGGCGGCCGGGCGACGACCTGTGTCAGCACGTGGACGACGGCCGGGTCGGCGATGCCGATTCGCGTCAATGCGAAGGCGGAGGCCCAACGCAGCTCGAAGATCGGGCTGTCCAGGTAGCGCCGGATGAAGGGGACGGTCGCCGGTTCGCCGAGCAGGCCGAGGGCGACGACTCCCGTCGCCGCCGCGCCGGGTGAGTCTTCATCGGCGATGAAAGCCTTCAAGAGCGGAATCGACGTCGCCGCGGACTCGGGGAACCACGCCAGCAGGTTCGCCGTTTTGGCCCGCAGTTCACGGCTGTCCGAGGTCAGCAGGACGGCGAGTGCGGGAAGTGCTTCGCGGACGGCGTCATACGAACGCACCACCGCTTCGGCGTCAATGAGCACTTGCGCGCAGCTCCCCTCGCGCTGTTTGCGCTGATCATCGTCCGCCGCTTCGTCGATCCACTGAGCCCAGTCGTCGGCTTCGCCGCGTATATCCGTCAGGGAGGCGCGGTCCGGCCGAGGGTCATAGCCGTTCGTGTCCGGGGACGTCGTCGGCCATGCCGTAGGAGTGCTGCAGCTGGGCCCAGGGCACATCGTCCAGGCCGGTCAGAGGGTCGCCATCCGTCACAGCAGCTGGTCATGTCCTGACGGTAGAGGGCACTACTGACAACGTCCCTGGCTTGCGGGCTTACGCGGGTCTACAGCCTGGAAGCTGCCACCTCCCGCTCTGCGATGGCCGACTCGGTCGGAGTGGCTCTGTTCGCGAGTTTCGGTTCTGGCTCAGGTTGTGTGGTGAGAGCACGCTGAGTAACCGGTTGCGGAGCCAGGAGAGTCTGGCGCTGTTCGATTGCCAGGCGATCAGAACAGGCTGGCCGATCCGCCCTGGGCGAGCTTCTTGAGGATCGTGCGCATCCACGAGCTGCGAACGGTGGCAGCCGGACCAAGGTGTGCTGAAGGGTTCCCCGGTCGGCCCGGAACGGGCAATGGGGGTGCGGCGGGAGCGGGTCGTCGGCGAGGACGCCTTGAGACATGCCGCCCGAGGCGGGAATCGACAACCAGGGCTGCACGCCGGCGGCGGGGAGCACCGCGTGCGCCCTGACCGCCGTATGTCGTACGGCGGTCAGGGCGCACAGATCCGGGTATGGATCCGTGGCCGCGTCAGCCGGGCTGCTCATTGTCCTTCAGCGCACCCCATCCGTGCCAGCGGTCGATCTCGATCCACGCGCTGTAGCGGCGCCGGTCGCGCTGCCCGTAGTCCTTGCCCAGGTACTGGCGGGACAGCCGGTCGATGCCGGACAGGTCGGTGTCCTCCTGCAGGTCGACGACGCGGCCGATGATGGTCACATGGGTGTACCAGCCGCCCTCGTCGAGCACGGTGAGCGAGACCCTGGGGTCGTTGCGCACGTGCTGGAGCCGGACGCGCCCCTCGTCCATGTTGATGAGCACACGCCCGTCGTCCCACAGGTACCAGGTGGCCGCGGACACCGGCTGGCCGTCCCGGCGCAGCGTGCAGATGACGGCGGGGTTGGCTTTCTCCAGCATGGCGACGGCGGCTTCGGGCAGGGGCGGCTTCGACACGGGTCATCCTCCACGGCGTAAGGCGGGACGCTTCTCGATCACCAGCATGATTGCCCGGAGCAGCGCCGCGCGCACGCACCGCCCCGCGCGCAGCCGGGTCTGGTGCTACGAACTCCGGACCTCGAACTCCGAAAGCTAACCGGCCGGCCGGCCGCTGTTGGCCGTGACCGTCAGCCGGAACCAGCGCTGGACGGTGGCGGGCAAGGTGAGGGTGACGGTGTTGTCCGCCGCCGGGCCGAAGGCGTAGGCGGCTGCGGCCTTCACGGTGGTGAAGGTGGAGCCCTCCGCGCCGGCCCGCAGGGACAGCGTCTGGGTGCGGACGCCCCAGCCGGCGGGGAGCCGGAGCACCACGCGGGAGACGCTTCGCGCGGCCCCGAGGTCCACCCCGGCAGGCCAACGTGTTTTCTCATCCTCGTGGGAACAGCACCGGCCACCGCCGTGGAGGAGCAACGCAGCGCACGCGTGTGCTGACCGTCGTCTCTGACGGCGGCAGGTGGCTCAGTCAGCGTTCGAATGCTCGGTGTGCTGTGCTGCCTCCCAAGTCATGAACATCTGCTGTCCAACCTCGGTTCTGGTACAGATCTTGGGGAGCGGTCGCGGAGCGTGAAATTTGCGTTCGAAGAAGGGCGCGGGTCCGGGGCCCGTCAGCGTTCTCGCATTCTGGTCCACCACCAGCCGAACACCGCCAACTCAATATTGTTGGGGTCGGGCAGGGTGCGGCGCTCGAATTCCTCGTCGATGCGTGTGATCAGTCGGCCCAAGTCCCGTTGCGCTCCGGGAGGAAGGTGCCGCATCGCCCACTCAAGGTCATCACGGGCATCTCCCACGCCGGGCGATTCGAACTCGGAGGCGTCCAAATAGCGTCCCGGCTGGTTAAAAGCTCGCTCGAAACACGAGAGCGACTTGGCGACCGCGTTGGGCCACATCTCCTGGTCTTCGACCCGGCGGATCGCTGCACGAGTCTGCGCGGAGACACCGCGGACTCTCAGGACCGAACACTGCCATCGTGGCCGCCACCGCTCTGCGCGGACGGCCTTAGGACGCCTACGCGGCATCGCCCTTTCGGATCAACATGGGGCCATCGTGCCACGGGGGGGCGGCCGCTCGCGAGTGTTACTGGAGCAGGATCATCTTGCGGAGGAGTTCAAATCCGGCTCGGCCATAGAGCTGGCGCTTGATCTTCTCGATGCGGTTGACCGCGCCCTCGATGCTGCCGGAGTTCCCGTCGAGAGTGAGCCCGGCTATCACGGCGTCAAGGTCCCGCAGAAGGTGGAGCGCGAAGCCGGTGAGACCGGGGAGCTGGCTGTCATCAACTGCGCCGATCCAGGTGGGGAGTGGGGAGCCGAGGCAGTCGGTGAGTATCTCGCCGAAGTCGTGGAGGTGTCCGGCGGCTGTGTCCAGTTCAGGGCAGCGTGCAAGGACATCCTTCAAGCCGACCCGGTCTTCCTCGCTCAGCGCAGTGGGGTGTCGGGGGAGCCAGCCGGTCACCTGACGCACCGTCGGAGGTAGGGGTGGCGTGCCAGCGGGAGTCCCGCGGGGGGTGGCGATGTGGGCGCGGACCATCTGGTACGTGACTGGCGCGTTGTCGGCGACGACTCGCTGTGGAGCTGGGTGACGCTGGTGTATCCCGCGGCGAAGCGTCGCTCCAGGTAGAGCTTGTAGGGGTCCAGTCTGCTGGGGCGGGCCCGGTTTTCGCGGATGGTGTTCTGCCAGTTCGCGGCGTTCGCGTATCTGAGCACGGTGTTGAGGCCCCAGCTCAGGTACCGTGCAATCGCCCGGCGTGAGTGACCTTGAGCAAGAAGCTCATGGACCAGGGCATGTGCCGTCTGCTTCCGCTCGGCCCCGCCGGCCGACGGGCACCGAGTCGTCCTGCGGCAGACCGGAAGCCAGCCGGGTGGCCTCCGGCAGGATGCCACTGGGCGAAGGATTGCTCAAGCAGTCGCGATGGGCGGTGACGCAGGTCTCCACGGCTCGGCCGAGGCCCTGCCACAGATGGAACCGATCAGCGACCTGCAGAGCATCAGGGGCGCCGCGGCGGGCACCCTCGGCATAGGCGCCCGCCCGGTCCCGGCAGATGATCTCCACGCCGGGGTGACGGACAAGCCACGCGGCCAGCGGTCCGGCTTCACGCGTCGGGAGCACATCGACCACGCGATGGTCTTCGACGCTGGTCAAGACCGTGGAGTACGTCTGGCCGCGACGGATCGCGAAGTCGTCCATGCCCAGCACACGCGGCGTGCTGAACGGAATCGGGTACTGCAATGACCCTGCGCAACAAGGTCATCCGGCCAGCTCCGAAGCCCAGCTGGGCAGCCAGCCGGGCGCCGGCCCGCCCGGCCAGCTCGAGCCCCACCCGCTCCAGGGCACGGTTGAGCCGCGTGGTGAACCGTGCGTGCGGGGCGGCCAGTCGGGAGAACCGCTCGGCGAACGTCCGGCGCGGGCAGTCCGCCGCTCCGCAGATGAAGCGCCGGACCGTCAGCCGGATCACGAAGCCTGCTCAGCGAGTGGAAGGTCCTTCAGCCTGCGCTGGTATCGGTCGTGGACCCGTCCCGAGAACCGGCCACAGTCCGGACACGCAGCCCCGGCCCCGCGGCCTTTCGCCACCACCTCGACCGTGCCGAACGCGGCCGTAACCGCCTCGACATCCACATCATCGATCCCCTCGAACACCCGCGAGCCCCAGCACGGTGCATCGGTCTGCATGACCAGCACCATCACCATCCACAACCGACCGCAGCAGCGATCGGCAGACACCTGAGGGAGCGTCAATTCCGCCCGTGGGCGACCAGGCGTACGCCGTCTCACACGAACCCGCCCCCTCGCAATCGAACGTCGAGGTGACGCTCCGCGACGACTCCCCAAGATCTGTGCCAGAACCGTGTTTTAGCGGCAGTTAAGGCACTTCCTCCCGGGCGAACCGGCGCTCGAACTCCGCCTCGTGTCCGCCGACGGCAAGTGCCAGAAGCATCGCGGCGCGCCGCTCGGGGTTGGGCGCGTCCCCCGCTCGCGGGTCCGTGACGAAGAGAGCGACGTATTCCGGGCGGTCGGGCCACCACCGGGCCATCCAGCCCAGGTAGCGGTCGCGTACCGCGGGGTCTCGATCGGCGGACGCGCATCGGATCTACCCCCTGTGCCGTCTGACAGGACACCGGCACCGAATTCCACACGTAGCCCAGCCCCGCCACCACAAAGTGGGCCGGGCCACGTGCCGGGAGAGCAGGACTCGAGGACAGCATCTGTTCGTCCATGGGCGCTTTCCCCGCCCCAGGCTGCTTCCCGCAACACCGACAGGTGGAACAGGTACGCAAACGGGTCCTGCTCGCTCCGTAGTCACGTTGTCAGTGCCTGATGCGAGGATCTGGACGACCCTACGCAAGGAGATCAGCATGGGCACCTGGGACATCGGTCCCTTCGGCAACGACACAGCTGCGGACTTCGCCAACGCTCGCGATGACGCCGGGTCCGAGGCGTGTGAGGCTCTGATCCGAGGCGTCCTCGTCCGGACGGTCGTCGCCACGGGCTTTCTCAGGGAAGCGGACGAGGTGGTGGCCGCCGCCGCACTCGTCGCGGCGCAATGTCCGGGAGGCCAAGCTGTCGTCGACACGCCCTACGGCCCGGAAACGCCCATGCCCGTGTTCCCTTCCGGCCCTCGGGCGCTCGCTGACGAAGCCCTCGCCCGCATCTCCAGCGACAAAGCTGGGGCGGCCGACCTCGAAGTGGGTCGACCCGGAGGACTGGAAGCAGTGGCAGGCCCTTCTCACGCACCTTCACGTAGTGCTTGTCGCGCCTCCCCCTTCCATCACTCTCTTCGGCGTCCAGTCATAACGAAGCTCACTCCACACGGAAGTTGAGCCAGAGCCCGAGAACGGACTTCATATGTTCACGACTTCGAGAGGCGTTCAGTCAGCCGCGGCGGAGCCTCCCTACTGCTCACGCGAACCAATCGGCCGATATCAAAACTACAGGTACTGACACATCCACGTCGAAATATCAATACTGACCAACCGATACAGCTCAACAGGGCTACGCGGGCGGGTGTCCCGAAGAGAGGGGCGGGTCGGGAAGCCCGCGGTGTCCGGAGGCGATGCTGTCGCCTTCGCCTTTCCCACGAAGATTTGCCGCCCGGGTCCCGTGTCTGGGATCTTGTCCGGGGCGGCGATCTCGAGCAACGCGCTCGGCCGCCGGCACCACTCGCCCCGGCCCCAACTCAGGCCTGCTGGTGGAGCCGTGGCTGAGCCCGGGGCATCGGATCTAGCGGACTTTCGGACTGTCCGTGGCCATACGAAGAAGGAGAAATAGCGTGCACACCGAAAAATTCACAGCTCGGCGCCTTACGAGCGAGGAGGTTTCAGAATTGGGCCTCCAGGAGGAGATTTTCGTCTCGGCAGAGCTGGACGACCTTTCTCTCGACTGCTTCGCTCCGGCTTTCCTCACGAAGCCGGGAAAATATTTCGATGGAGGATCCTTCACCGCAAGGACAATATTCGGCAAGGAAATTCATGTTCTTCCGAACAATGCCGAAGAGCGCGGCATCTGGGTTGCTGACGAAGCCGGGGAAGAAATCGAGGTTCTCCAGAGTGCCGGCGTCCTCCTGAACCTCGCGCTCTTCGTGCCCAACGGGAACAAGGAATCCCTGGAGTCGCTCTACACCGCCGCGAGGGAAGCGTTCGGCGCGGGAATCGTCCAGCGCTGGAACGAGGAAGTCGCGGCGGTGCCGGACGTCAAGGTCGACCTGTTCGAAGAGCCGGCCCGCGGTCGGAAGAGCACGAGCGGCCAGAACCGCGACCGCCGCGCCCTGGACATCTACCCCACCCGAGTACGGTTCATGGAGCCCAGCACCGGCTGGAAGTTCATCGTCGAACCGCACCACGAGCCCATCGACGACACACCTACGATCTGAGTCGACAGCAGCCCGCAGAACGCACGCCGACGGCTTCTATCTCTCACCGCCCGATTTCAGCACACAGCCTGACCCGATCGGGACGGGACGAGACGAGGCGGGGCGCTGGTGCCGGCGCCCCGCCCCGCGCGACCCGCACAGGTTGCGGAGCTTTTTCGCGTATGCGCCGATCAGGCGCGCCGGCCTCGTGCGGGAGCAGGGCGCGCCAACTGCCTAGATCTCATGCCGGGGATGGTCCCATCGTGTACGCGGCGCAGACCTTGGGGGCCTGCTCCCCGCAGGCGCGGGGATAATCCCTGGCGGTCCTCCCCCAAGGACGACCTTCTCGGCGATGACGAAGACGACGGCCTTGGCGAGACGGCCAAAGACCTCATCCGCGTTCTCCGCCTGAACGACGACTGCCTCGAGGACAGGACGCACGAGCTCACCCCGAACTCCGACGTCGGCGACGACAACGGGAACGAAAAGGGCCCTGTGCAGGCCGGGAACTCATCGATCCGCCCCGGAGGCCGGCGTACGCGGGACGGGTCCCGGCGCTACGGCCGATGGCCGCCGGTTCCCAGCACCTTCATCTGGGCGATCACGAGGTCGGCGGGAACCGTCTTGACCCTGCGGGCCTCGGTATCGACGGCGGAGAAGACCGCCACGGTGGAACCCGAGCGGATGACCTGAAAACTCTGAAGCATCCGGACGGGATCGCTGTCCCCGCCGGCAGAGGACGACACGACGTCGAGCCGGAAGGAGACTCCCTCGTCGCCCTGATGAGGATCGCCGATGGGACGCAGGTCCTCGAAGGTCGTCTCCGCCGGTCACTTCATCGTGTAGGTAGTGCAGGTCGCCAGGGCCACCCGCAGTTCGTCCATCACCCGCACGGCGTCGGCCGCGCGATCGGACACGAGGTGGAAGGTGGACGTTCCGTCCTCGCTCTGGGCCATGCTCGTCACGCTGCCGAGCGGGGCGTATCTGCTGGCGCCGCCCGCCACGGCGGAGCTGACCGGCGCGCAGGACACGGGGCGCGTGGCCTCCTCGTGCAGGGCACTGACGGTGCCGTCGCCGAAGCCGTCCCTGCCGGAGCCCAGCCTGGTGATGCTCAGCCCCGGTAGGTCTCGCTCGTCGACCACCGCACGTTCGAGCTGATTCTGCGTCAGGGGGCGCTGTGTCGGGCTTTTCGGCGTCGGCGCCGGCGTCGCGGCGGATGCTGTTCGCGCGGCGATGATCTCCGCGCCCGGCGTGTGGCCCGCGGTGGAGCCCTCGCCCCTCTCGGCACCGCAGCCGACCGCCCCGAGGCCCAGGACCATGCCGGCGGCGCCGACGGCCCATCTTCGTATGACGACGTTCTTCACTACCCACCCCTGGATCACATCTGTGAGCGGGGATAGTACGGCCATGACCTCGGATCTTGCTCCCCGACCCCGCTGAAACACGATCACACTGCATCTATCAGGACGGCGGCTGCGTCTGGTCCATCGGCAGCCTCCTGGGACCTGGCGCCGGCAGTGGGTCTGGTCCTACAGCAATCAATGCCGGGCAGCACGGAAGACTTCGCTGGTCGAGGCGGTGACCTGGGTACTCAGATCTTCCGTGCGGCGGCTCATGGTCGGTTCGGGGCGTGCCGGTTGATTCAGTGTTCGGTAGCTGCGGTCGCTCCTGGCCGTGCGAGCGCTGGGTCAGTGTTTGACGCGGTTGCGGACGGCCAGGACGGCCAAGCCCCAAAGAACGGGCCACAGGTGAGGGAACCGAACGAGGACGCCCACGTCGCCACGGCTCGCTGAGGGCATGCGGCCGACGGCCGGGCGAATGGCTCGGGTCACGCGTTCTGCTTCTGCGGGTGCAACTCGAGTGTGATGTGCGGGTCGAGCGCCTGCAGGAAGTCGGGGGCGTCGAAGATCTCGCCGGCGGAGACGACGCCGACGGTCTTGGTGCGGCTGGTCATGACGCGCTCGAGTGCCTCGGTGACGAGGGGCGCGGTGACGGCGTAGATGTCCTGACCGCCGGCCGTGGCCCGGCGCTCGGTACCGCCGAAGCGGACGACGACGTCGACGAGAAAGGTCTGGTTCGAGCGCCCGCTCTCGTCGGCGGCGGTCGGGGCCGGCGTGTGAGGGGCAGCGACGTCTCGGGCCGCCTCGGCGCTCATGTAGGTGGTCACATCGGGGATGGACAGGTGCTGGGGGACGGTGACGGAGTCCGCCATCGTGAACTCCCCGATCACCAGCCGGGGTCCCATCGGTTCCGGGAAGGTCCACTCCAGGGTGGGCGCGGCGTCGGTGCGGCGCTCCCACTGTCCGCCGCTGTAGCGCAGGCGGTGGTCGCCGCGTCGCTCGCGGGAGACAGCGCCTGAGAGCCGGGTACCGGCAGTGGGGTGCCAGTTGCTGAGCGCGTAGGCGATGTGTGCCTCGTCGGCTTCGGTCCAGTCGCCCATCGCCGCGGTGGCCAGGAGGTCGCCGAGGCCGCCGAAGAAGGCCATGGCCGGGACGATCACCGCTCCCGCGTCCCGGGCCCGCTCCCGGTAGTGGGCGAATGTGTCGAGGTTGGCCTCGAGCTCGGCGGCCACGTCCAGGTAGGGGATCTTCGCGCGGAGCGCGGCCTCGATGACGGGGCCGGTGGTTGATGCGAAGGGGCCGGCGCAGTTGATGACCGCCGCCGTGCCCGTCAGGGCCCGGTCCAGCGAAGCCGGGTCCTCGACCGACGCCACCCGGGCCTCCAGCCCGTGTTCGTGGGCCATCTCCTCCAAGGTCTGTGCGTTGCGCCCGGACAGCACCGGGACGAACCCGCGCGCGGCCAGTTCCGCGACCACGAACCGCCCAGTGTGACCGTAGGCGCCGAACACCATCACCAGCTGACCTGACCCCATGAGACTCCCCCCACGTACTCGAACGCCCGCTGCGAAGCCGATCCGCCGCGGCCTGACATCCACATCCTGTCCCTCCGGCAGCGCCCCGCACGAGCGTCGGAAACGACATGCCGCGTACAGTTTCGGACATGCCTACTGTTGCACTGGCGGCCACCGACGGCATGCTCCACTACGAAATGTCCGTGGCCGTCGAGGTCTTCGGAGCCGACCTGACCCACATCGTGGATCCCTGGTACGACTTCTCCCTCTGCGGAAGCGGGCCGGTGCACGTCGGTCGCTTCCGCCTGGACCCCGACCACGGACTCGACCACCTCGCGCACGCAGACACAGTGATCGTCCCCAGCTGGGCCGACACCGACCGCGAACCGCCCGCGGAGCTGGTCGAGGCGGTGCGTGCGGCCCACGCGGCCGGTGCCCGCGTGGCCTCACTGTGCACGGGCGCCTTCATCCTGGGCGCGGCAGGACTGCTCGACGGGAGGCGCGCCACCACGCACTGGGCCCACACGCGGGAACTAGCCCGGCGCCACCCGGCGGCCACAGTCGATCCGGACGTCCTCTACGTCGACAACGGCGACGTCCTCACCTCCGCGGGCAAAGCCGCCGCCATGGACCTGTGCCTGCACCTGGTCCGTCTCGACCACGGCTCGGCCAACGCCAACAAGATCGCCCGACGCCTGGTCGTCCCACCCCACCGCGACGGCGGCCAGGCCCAGTTCATCGCCACCCCCCTCCCAGCCCCGGGCAACCACCCCCTGGGCGAGCTCTTCCCATGGGCGCTGGAGCGGTTGAACCAGCCGCTGACCGTGGAGGATCTGGCCCGCCAGGCCCGCATGAGCTCACGTCACCTCGGCCGCCACTTCAAGCACCTCACCGGCACCACGCCACTGCAATGGCTCCACACCCAGCGCATTCGCCACGCCCAGGAACTGCTGGAGACCACCGACGCCACCGTGGACACCATCGCCGCGGCCACCGGCATGGGCACCGCCACCACCCTGCGCCGCCACTTCCACCGCAGCGTCGGCGTCCCACCCGACACCTACCGGCGCACCTTCCGTCCCTGAGGGAGTACCAAGGCCCTGGCGGCCAATCGAACAGCGCCAAGGCAGGTGCCGTCCGAAGTGGTGAACATACGCTGCCCAAACTCGGGCTCTGGCACAGCTTTTGTGGGGCGTCAGTAATCGCAGTGCACTCGTACCAGGATCGTGTCGTGGGGCAGCACCACACCCGGGCCCTGCTCTGCCTCGCCCCCGGCAGGGCCGACTTTCTCTTCGCGATGCTCCGAGACGGCACCTTCAACGAATCACGTCCGACGGCTACGGTCAGCTGATCGGCGGTTCTGCCGGCAGCACCACCCGGTCGGACTCGACGTCGAACCCCAGCACCGATGGCTCTGGTCCCAGTCGCCCTCGGGCGTCAACACCACCGGCTTGCCCAGTCGGTGCCCGATCGCACGAAGAAATCCGCACAGCACGTCCAGCCGCCCCTGCCCCCGCAACTCCCGCAGGTCCACGTCGAAACCGATCTCCTCAGCCGACTCCAGCCGAAAGATCGCCAGCACATCCGGCGCCGGCCAGACCCGCAGATCCGCGCACTCGGCATCAGCAGGCCGCGACAGCACCTCCCCAGCACGCGGCAGCGGCATGACAACACCGCCCTCGGAGTATTCACGCGGCCAGCCACTCGCAACGATCAGATCGATGACAGCCTGCCAATCCTCGACCCCAGTCCCTGTCACCCACACATCCGGAAGATACCCCTCCAACTCAGGGTCGAAGAAGCCCTTCACGTCGTCCCACAGCAGCTCAGACACCAGGCAATGCTGACCTCACCCCGAACCCAAACGCACCCGGATTTCCTCGACCAAACCCATAGGGGCCCCCGGCCGCGTGCCGACGGAGAACAGCGACACGCTCGGGGAGCACCTGCCGGACCCCGCCGGCACCGAGCAGGACGACTTCTGGCACCGCACGGCCCGCACCGCCTACGGGCTGTCGCCGGGCCGGGAAGCCCCGCCCCACCACCGGCATCCGCGAGGTCCGGCACATCGACAGCGCGGGCCGCTTCCTGTTCGAGGACGACGCCGCCCTGGGCCGTCCTGCTGTTCGCGGAAGTCTCCTGAGGCTCTACCGACGGGCGGGGCCGCCGTCGACCGGGATCCGGTAGAGCACGTAGGGCTTGCGCCGAAGATCGACGCCGGCGTTGTATGCGGCCTGCCGGTTCAGCTGATTGGCCATCACGTACAGGTTCCGGTCGTAGCCGATCGACAAGGTGTCCGGCCAGATCAGCCGGTTGTCGTGGACCAGGGTGCGGAATCGCCCGTGGGTGTCGCGGAAGACGAGCGCGTTGTGCTCGATGTCGCCTCCGTACACGCGGCCCGCGTTGTCCGTCTCCAGCCCGTCGGACATCCCTTTCGTACCGAGATTGCGAACGGTCTTCGCGATCTTGGAATCCGCTACCCGGCGGTCGGTCAGACCGCTCGTCGGCACGGAGTACAGGGTGCGGCTGGACAGGGGGCAGTAGTAGAGGGTCTTGCCGTCCGGGCTCAGGGCGATGCCGTCCGACCCGATGTTGATGGGGCTGGTGGGACCGTGCACCGGCCGGTTGAGCATCCGCTTCCCGTCGATGACGGGAACGAAGTCGGGCACCGGGCGTACCGAGGGCACGTTGTTCAGTCGGCGCCAGGATGTCCCGGACGCCAGATCCACGACGATCAGCCCGTTGGGGCCGTCCGAGGAGGCGTCCGTGAGATAGGCGGTGCCCGCCTTTCCACGGGTGAGGTCGAGTCGCACATCGTTCACGAAGCTACGGGGGCCGGCGACCTGACGGGGCAGCAGGATGGTCCGGATGACCTTGTTGGTCCGCAGGTCTATGGCGACGATTTTGGGGCCGCCCACTGGTGCGTTGCCGAACTTGATGCGCCCGGTGTCCACGACCCACAGCCGGTCGGCGGCGTCGACGACGACGCTCTGCACCCCCAGGAAGTGATGCGCGGGGTCGCGTGTGTCGGCGGTGTTGATCTCGCGGTTCGGGTAGGGGACGGTTTTCCCCTTGCGCACTTCGGCGACCGAGTACTGCACCTCATCGCCCCAGTGGGGGAAGTTCACGAACACCCGGCCGGTACGTGAGACGCTCACTCCTGTGGGCATTGCCCCGTTGAATTCCGCGACCGGCTGCAGGCGTTGCTTGTTCTGCGCGGGTGCGCCGGCCGGTTCCCTGGAATCGGCCGGCGAGCTCACCAGGGAGGTCTGGGTAGCGCTGCCTCCGATGCAGAGGGCCGCCAGCAGTGCGACGACGCCGCGGCTCGGTATCTTTCTCCCAGTCACGTCCTGCTCCTGTTCCGAAATTCTAGGAACGAGAATTTCCGGGCAATTGACCCGTCTTTTCATTTTTTGCGGTCACGAGGACGGTCATGAGAACCCATACGAACCTATGGCCGACGAACGGGGATCGCAACCGGGAATATTCTCGTGCCGGCCGACGGAGACGGGCATGCAAACACGCTCGGCGTCCGCTCCGGCACTCTCCGGAAATTCGCAGAATCGGATGATAACGCGCAGTCGCATCCGGGGCAAAAGCTACACTCGTGCTTATGCGGTGCCGCGCGCGTGATGCGGTCCGTTTCGCGCAGGCGCTCTCGCTCTGCCACGTACGCGGGCATCAGGAGGCCTGGAGGATTTCGGAGAGCCCGCCGTCGGGGGGTGAAGTGGACCCAGTCCCGTTCCGCGAGATCGGCGAGCCGGACGCAGGCGTGCGGCTGCATCGACCGTCCGGCCGGAGTGAGGCGGACGCCGCGGGGCGGCCGTTCCAGCAGGAGATCACCGACCTCACGTTCCCGCGCCTGGAGCTGATGCGAGAGCCCGGACTGGGTGACGTTGAGGATTTCCGACGGCCCGCGCGAACGCGCGAACGACTCTCTCATCCACGATGGCCACAAAGTATTCCAGCTGTCTCAGCGTTGCCATGAACTCGGAATATCGGAATATAGAAACCATGCCCATTATTTCTTGGACTTACGGTTGGCACTGGGAGAGGGTCGTTCCCGTACAACGATTCGACGGGATCGAGTTTGCGGTTGCGCCGCGGTCGTAGCCGCTGAAACGAAATTGGCACTGCTATTTTCAGGGGGCCATGTCCGTCGACGCTTCCGATCCGATCATCGTAGGAAAATCGCTCTGTCCTTTCCCCGCGCCGCCGCCGGCGTTACTCGCCGGGTTCTCGAAGCCCACGGTCACCGGGTGAAGAGCGTCGAAGCCAAGCACGAGGAGGTCTTCGACCTGCTCAGGAACGGCGATGTCGATGTGCTGGTGTCGGCCTGGCTCCCGTCGAGCCAACGGCGAGTATCTGTCCGGGTATCGGGAACGCATCCGCCCGGAGGCGGTCTCCCCATTGGACGCTCTCCGCCTGGGCAACGACGGTGTCGAGGAGATCGACCCGCTCACCAACGTCAGCGGGCTGAGCCCGCAACGGGCCGCCGACCGCTACCTCGCCGCCCACCACTCCGGGGTCCTTCCTTGACTCGGGCCACGGCACTCGAGCGCAGCGCGTGCCCGTCGCCCACCGCCCACCGCCCACCGCCCACCGCCCACCGCCCACCGCCCACACCGAAAAGGAATCACCCTATGAACGCAACGTCCATGCGCGCTGTCGGCTACCGCAGGAGCCTGCCGGTCAGTGACCAGGAGAGCCTGATCGACCTGGAACTGCCGGTTCCCGAGCCCGGACCGTACGACCTGCTGGTCAAGGTGGAGGCCGTCGCCCTCAACCCCGTCGACTACAAGGTCCGCCAGAACACCGATCCGGCCGGAGAGACGAAGGTCCTCGGGTGGGACGCGGCGGGCAGCGTCGTCGCCGTCGGCGAGAAGGTGCGGCGATTCGCGGTCGGCGACGACGTCTACTACGCGGGCGCCATCGGCCGGCCCGGGGCCAACTCCGAGTACCACACGGTCGACGAGCGCATCGCGGCGCGCAAGCCGAGCACCCTGTCCTTCACCGAGTCCGCCGCGCTGCCGCTGACCTCGCTGACCGCCTGGGAAGGCCTGTTCGAGCGGCTGGGTCTGGAGAACGGCGGCATGAATCAGCAGGGTGCCCTGCTGATCACCGCGGCGGCCGGTGGTGTCGGGGCGATGGTCGCCCAGCTCGCCCGCGCCCTGACCAGTCTGACGGTGATCGGCACGGCCTCGCGCCAGGAGACGATCGACTTCGCCACGCGCATGGGTGTCCAGCACGTCGTGAACCATCACAAGCCGCTGGCGCCTCAGCTCGCCGAGGTGGCCCCGGAGGGGGTGACCCATGTGTTCAGCACCACCAACACCGACCGCAACCTGCCCGACTACGCCGAGGCCCTGCGTCCGTTCGGCCGCATCGTCGCCATCGACGACCACGAGAGCCTGCCCCTCGGTCTGCTCAAGCCGAAGTGCATCGCGTTCCACTGGGAGTTCATGTTCACCCGGTCCCTCTTCCAGACTCCCGACCAGGACAGGCAGCACCACATCCTGACCCAGGTCGCCCGCCTCGCGGACGCCGGCATCCTACGGACCACGGCGACCAAGGATCTGGGGCCGGTCAACGCGGCCAACCTCCGCGAGGCACACGGCATCCTCGAGTCCGGCTCCGCCATCGGGAAGATCACTCTCACCGGCTTCTGAACCTTCGGCCAGGTCCTCTCGCGGTGACGGCGTACCCCTGGACCGAGTTCGGCTCGGTTCCGGGGGCGCACGGTTCCCTCCATTCACCGTGCGGGGAACGAGACCCCGGTCAGTTCCTCGGAAATCGTCCACAACCGGCGCTGGAGCGACGGATCGTAGGACGGACCGCTCGACCGGACGGCCTTCGGGTAACCCCTGCTCTGCTGGAATCCGCGCGGGCCGTAGAACTCCCCACCCCGGACGCCCGGGTCCGTCGCGGCACGGAGGACGGTGAGCGCCCCCATCGCCGGGGACTGGAGGAGGAGCGGCCTGACGGCCGCGAACGCCGTACGGGTCAGAGCGGACGCATGTGTCATCGCGTCCTTGGAGCCCGTGGTGTCGGCGCCGCCGGGATGCGCGGCGACGGCCAGCGGTCCACCCGCGGGCAGCCTGCGCTGGAGCTCGTAGGTGAACAGCAGATTGGCCAGCTTGGAGTGCCCGTACGCGGCGGTCCGGTTGTAAGGGCGCATCCGCCATCCGAGATCGGTCAGGTCGATCGGACCTCCCATGCGGTGCCCGGCGCTGCTGACGGTGACGACGCGCGAAGCGGTGGAGGGGGGCAGCAGGTCGAGCAGCAGCCCGGTGAACGCGAAATGCCCCAAGTGGTTGGTCCCGAACTGAAGCTCGAAGCCGTCGGTGGTCGTTCCGTACGGGGTGTACATCACGCCGGCGTTGTTGACCAGCAGATCGATCCGGGAGCAGCTGCCGTGCAACTCGTCGGCGGCGGCGCGGACCGAGGCCAGAGAGCTCAGATCCAGGCGCAGCACACGCACCTCCGCCGCGGGCACGGCGGAGGCGATCCCGGCCGCTGCCCGCTTGCCCTTGTCCGGGTCGCGGACCGCGAGGACCACGGACGCGCCGCGCCGCGCGAGCGCCATCGCGGTCTGGAACCCGATGCCGGTGTTGGCACCGGTGACGACCGCGGTGCGGCCTTGCTGGTCCGGCATGTGGCCTGCGGTCCAGCGTGCGGGTGCCGGTCGGGGCATGTCGTCTCCAGGTGTCGTGGCGGGGGCGGTCCTGGTTCGGGCCCGCCACGAGGTAAATGCTATTCACCTCGTGGTTAATAGTGTTAACCTCAGAGATGTGACAGTCAACCGGCGCCCCAGTGGCACCCATCACGGAGATCTGCGCAACGCGCTCGAGGGGGCCGCACTCGCCCTGGTGGCGGAGCGCGGCCCGCACGGGTTCACCCTCGCCGAGGCGTGCCGGCGAGCCGGGGTGAGCGTGTCGGCCCCCTACAAGCACTTCGCCGACCGGGAGGCCCTGCTGGTCTCGCTGGCACTGAAGGGCTACCAGGAGCAACGGCGCCGCTACGCAGCCGCGCTGACCTCCAGTACGGATCCCGCCCAACAGCTCGCCGCGTTCGCGGCCGCCTACGTACGCTTCGCCGCCGAGGAGCGCGCGCTCTTCGACATCACGTTCCTGGCCGGCCTGGACAAGGGCCGGCACCCTGAACTGGCGCAGGCGGGTGGCGCCCTGCACGACGACCTGATGCCCGTCACCCGTCGGCTGACCGGCGACCCGGAGGCGGCGTTCGACCTGCTCGTCCGCGTCTCCGCCGCCGCCCACGGACTCGCCCTGTTCCTCCAGCAGGACATGCTGCCCGGCCCCTGGAACACCCTGGCAACGGTCGAGGCCCAGGCGGCACTCACGGCCCACGCCCTCATCGACCACCTGGCGCACGCCACCAGCTCGGAGGGCCACCATGTCCACCACGGCCGATGACTTCGCCCTCGCTCTGGACCGCATCGGCCGGGGCAAGTACGTCAGCCTGACCACGTTCCGCAGGGACGGGCGCACGGTCGCCACGCCCGTCGGCTGTGTCGTCCGGCACGGCATCCTGTACGTCCTGACACCGCCGGACTCCGGCAAGGTCAAGCGGATCCGCAACAACCCCCGCGTCACGCTCGCGCCCTGCGGCATGAACGGCACGATCCCCGCCGGCGCGCCCATCACCGCGGGCACCGCCCGGCTGCTCGACGGGACGGGGGCCGCCCGTGTACGCGACCTGATGCGCCAACGTTTCCTCATGTACCGCCTGGTGCTGCTGACCGACCATGTCCTGCGCCGCGAACGTCCGCTGGTGGCCATCGCCGTCTCCGCGTGAAACGGGCTCCCGGCGTGACGAAAGGCGGGGTGGGGAGCCCGTTTGCTGCGTGATCAGGGTCGCTCCCTCGAGGTGCGGGATCACGTGGGCGGGCGCGGCCCAGGTGGACGCGAGTCCCGCACCAATCGCTTACACGGCAATCGACTTGTGCTCGACGTACCGGCTGAGGCCGACGGATCCAAACTCGCGGCCGATGCCGCTGGACGCGAAGATTTCCTTCGACGACCTTGCCGATGGCGTCGTAGGCGGTGCTGGAGGAGGTCGAGGTTGGCTTCGAAGCCCATGCGTTTATGGCACCGGGCAGGGCACACTCGTCACTAGGCGCTGTTTCTCGGATCTCCCTCCGTGAACGGGGTGTTGGGGGCAGGCTGGCTCCATGGGACGCGGAGACCTGACGAATGCGGAGTGGGACCGGCTGGAGTCGTTCTTACCTCGCGGTGGTGCGCGTGGGGGCCGGTGGAGTGATCACCGGCGGGTGATCAACGGGGTGCTGTACCGGGTCCGCACGGGGGTGCAGTGGCGGGATCTGCCCGAGCGGTTCGGACCGTGGGAGACGGTCTACAAACGTCATCGCCGCTGGTCGGCGGACGGGACCTGGCACATGCTGCTGTCGAAGGTGCAGGCCGCAGAGGACGCCGCGGGCCACATCGACTGGGACGTGTCCGTCGACTCCACGGCGGTGCGAGCTCACCAGCACGCCGCCGGCGCGCGGAAGGCACCGCCCACCGCGGCTGCTCAAAAGGGGGCCCTTCCGCGGACGAATCAGGGCGATCCGGTGCTTCGGAAACTGGCCGTCCGGCTGGAGGAGGTGGTCAGGTCGGCGAGTGCCTGGGACGTTCCCGGGGCGGCTTCACCACCAAGATCCACCTCGCAGCGGACGGGCGATGCCGACCGCTCACCGTTCTCCTGACACCTGGACACTTCGGTGACGGCCCCCAACTGCAGCCCGTCCTGGAGCAGGTGTCGGTACCCCGCAGCAGGGTCGGCCGGCCTCGCAGCCGGCCCCACCATGTCCTGGCCGACAAGGCCTACACATCCCGCGAGAACCGCCGCTACCTGCGACGACGCGGCATCTCGCACACCATCCCCGAACGACTCGACCAGCGCAGACACCGACGCAACCGCGGTTCCCAAGGCGGTCGGCCCACCGGATTCGACCGCGAACACTACAAGAAACGCAACACCGTTGAGCGAGTCATCAACCGTCTCAAGGGCTTCCGCGCGGTCGCCACACGCTACGAGAAACGGGCCTACACCTACCTCGGCACCGTCACCGTCGCAGCACTCATCATCTGGCTCCGCACATGATCCGAGAAACAGCGCCTAGTGCGGGAAGCCGCGGGGTGGGCGGGTGACTATGGATTCGCGGAACTCGGCGATCCGCGAGTGGACTTGCCGCATCAGATGGGTGTCCTCGATCCGATCAAGGTAGAGGCAGCGGGCTGCCAGGCCCGGGAGGTCGAAGGCGAAGTACAGGGACATCAGCGGGTTCACGAACAACTCGCTGCCCCGGGTGCGGTCAGTGAACCGGACATCGCCGAACGAGCCGCGCACGGCTGCCGCGATCGAACCGTTCACGATGCTGGGGTGCTCCGGGGTGTGGTGCTGAGCGTGCGTCACCGCGTCGAGGTAGAGAGCTCCCTCACGGGTGGCGCGCGGTATCGAGAACGCACCGAGGTACGCGCCGTCGCGCTCCAGCGCGGCGATGTTCTCCAGTACCTGCGAGTGGTTTACGCCGTGGTGGGCGTCTACACCGAAGCCGACTGACACGACGAGCCGGGTCGGAATGTCGTCCAGTGCGGCTAGCGCCGCGACGCTCGTCAGGTCCTCCTCCGGAGTGCCGAGTCCGGCTTCATCGCCGCGCATCAAAATGTCCGTACCGCCGTCGACCAACACCACAGCGTCTAGGCGGTGCAGCTCGACCAGCGCTTGGTAGGCGGCGCGCAGCGGGCGAACCCCGGTCTGGGGGAAGGCGTACACCGTGGACGGGTAGCCGTGCTGGCGCAGCCACTGAGCGAGGGTCCGCTCCGGGAAGTAGCCCTGGTGCAAAGCGGAGTCGGGAGTGACGGCGGCCAGGTCGGGGGCGACCCAGTCATCGATCGGGAGACCGGCGAGTGCGCTGAAGGAGAGGTTCGCGAGATATACCTGCTTGCCCTGGTGCAGGAGGGAGAGAGCCAACGGCAGGCCGGAGTAGATGTCGAAGCCGCCACCCGCGCCCGCGACGAGGATCCGTTCGGCATCGGCGAGCCGGGCGAAGAGTGGGTTGGAGTGGAGGGACGTCATGACGATCATTGTCCGGGTACCAGGCCCCGGACGCTCCCGAGTTCTCGACGCGACGGCGGAGCCACGGAGTGACCGGAATCAAGACCTTCGACCCTCGACCGCCCACAGTCGCGTGCCCTGCATCGGGCAGGCCCGCCGGGCCGGTTGGGCTTCCGCCCCAGTCGTGTGTGGGCTGACAAGGCTTACGTCTCCTGCAAGAACCGGGCCTAGCTGCGTCGCCGCAGAATCCGCGCCACCATCCCTGACAGCGGCGACCAGGTGCTTAACCGCCAGAAGTTCGGCTCCCGTGGTGGTCGGCTGCCGCATTTCGACCTGGCCGATTGCCGAGAGTGTCATGCGGTCGAGTGCCGGCTCGCATGTAGGGCACAGGCCATCCCGCGCGAAGCCGCTGCGGCCATGTTCATTCCGATGTGCCGGGCGCGCCCGGCCGCCCGCCGCATGGGGCGGGCGGCCGGGAGGTCGTCAGGTCAGGACAGTTTCCACTCGCCGGTCTGGTCAGCGAATCCCGAGTCCATGCTGAACTGCACGACTGACACCTTCGACGCCTTCGGCACCTCGAATACGATCCATCCCAGGGCTTTCGCGCCGGGCTTGAGCTTGACCTCCGAGGCCATGGACGGCCCGGCTGAGATGTCGCCGAAGGTGGAGGCGAACTGCTGGCCGTCCTTGTCGGCAAGCTGCGCGCCGTTGGACGGGCTGTCGCTGTAGGCCGCGCTGCCGGTGTTGACGAGGCGGAACTGGACGCCGACGAACCGCTTTCCGGAGGCGGGCGTGGTGAACTCGTCGGCGCCCTTCGCGGGGTCGACGACCTTGACGACGGTGACGTCGAGCTTGCTGCCGTCGTCCATGCCCTTGAGGGCGATGGTGTCTCCGACCTTGGCGACGTCAGGGGTCGCGGACTTCTTCGCGGCCGGCTTCTGGCCGCCGCCCTTGGCGGCGGGAGTGGAAGCCTTGGCCTTGGGCTTGTCGGTGACGGTGCTGCCGGTGTTGCAGCCGGTGAGGCTGAGCGCACATGCCGCAATGACGGTGGTGGCGGAGAGTCTGATACGCGCGTTGTGGTTCATGGTCCCCCCAGGGATTTGTGTCGTACAGGTGAAGGACTTGCAAAGAGCTCGTATGGTTGCACGTTTAACGGAAGAAGTTGTCATCGCCATGCAACTCGAACACCCGTTTCTCCCTCCACTGGACACAACACCGCACCCGGCAGCACCACTTCAGCCCTGGAGATGCCGCGCCACCCGCGGTGGTCACCGCCCATGGCGCCGGTGCGATCACCGATGAACGGCATCGTGTACCGCGGGAGTGACACCGCGCGGCGGCCGCACACTCACGTCCCGCTCGTCGTGAAAGACAGGCACGGGCGGCCCAGGGTCCTCCGTGACGGGACCGCCGACCACGAGACGAGTGGGGAACGGTTTTGGCTGATGTCGGAGCGCTTCGCCACCGAGTCTGATCCGTTTCCCGTGCCCCGAGCCTGCTCGGCTTCTGTGAGCCCCGGTGAACGCTGCCATGCCGATCGGGACCGGGGGCGTCATGCTCCTGGCGAAGACCCTGACTGTCACCGGTATCGGCAACTGCCGTCCCCTGGCGATACTCGACGTGATCCTCAGCCCGGACTGGGAGGGCCGGTACTACTGCATGAGCGCCGGTTGGGCAGACGGCGAGGAGATGACCTCGATGCGCAACGAGTCGGGAGCCGAGTACTCCATCGTGTTCTCGGCTGCCGAGGTCTACGTGCGTGGCTTCGACCACGAATCGCCGATGAGCCCATACGGCACGGCGGCTTGCCCTGGCCGGGAGTGGTCGACGAAGTCCCTGATCGCTCAAGCCTTTCGTCGAGGAGCCGTCCTTCACCGACGAGGACGGCGTCCCTGTCGTGACGGTCTGCTTGTGGCAGTGGGCCACGGACGACCGGTGGCACCACGGGACGATCGATTTCCCCCTCGCGCCGTCGACCCTGACGGAGCGACAGGCCTGTTCGGGCTTCTGACCGACCGTTCGCCAGAAGCGTTCCAGCCCTTCACCGAGGACTGCTACGACGTCCCCGCGGGCCTGGCGGCCGTGAGACACGTGCACGCCCTGCGACCGCTGAGCCGGCAGCTCGTGTCGTCGTTGAACCCTGCGGTCAGCCTGGCCGGCCTGGCCCAGGACGTCTCCTAGGTCGGCTACCCGCGACCAGCCCGGTTACCTGAGGTTTTGACCTAATTTGTCCGGGTAGCCGCACCTCATGGGTGACTACGACACTTCGATCAGCGTGGCGGTGGCTCCAGCCAGGCTGTTCAGCTATCTCGCCGATGTGCAGAACCTTCCCGCCTACATGCCCGGGATGACCTCCGCCAAGCCGCACGACGGAGACCGGGTCACGGTTACAGCCCACATCGAACCGGCCTCCGAACCAGAACAGGACGTCAAGAGCGAGGCCTGGATCCGTGTTGCGGAAGAGGGCAAGTCGCTGGAATGGGGTGCACCAGGCCCGCACGACTACCGTGGCCAGTTGCACGTCGCTGCCGGAGACGACGAGAACCACTCACAGTTGTCCGTGGAACTGCACACCGAGCGGGTTGAAGGCACTCAGGTCGACCGGCGTCTTACGGAGGCACTGCAAGGCATCAAGTCCGCTGTGGAGGCGGCCGAGTCAAACCGGTAGCCACCGCCACGTTCCCCGCGTGAGGCTGTCTTCTGCGTGGCGGTCCGCGCGCCGGGTTCGTCAGTGCTGGAAAGAAGGCCCGTCGAGTCCCCTTGCGGCCGGCAACGCGTTACACCGAACAGCACATCAATGAGCTCCTCAACAGCCAGTATGGGTGTAGCCGTGCCAGTCACTTCAGGTGGGAGGATGTGTATGGAGGGCAGGCAGGATCGCGGCATCGATGAATGGTATGAGAAATTCCTGGGTGGGCGGCAGGTGGTCGATCAATGTCCGGGCCACGAAGCAACCGATCAACAGGTGTGGGATGTAGTCGATCGCGAGGTTGTCCGCCATGATTTCACCTCGGTCAACGGCCCGCTGTAGCGCTCGGCTCATTTCCTTGAGTTCCAGCATGAGTTGATACTCTCGGAAAGAGCGCAGGAGTTCCATATTTGCATGGGCTGCTACCGCGAGACCCCGCATCAGTTGTGAGGTTCGCTCCATTTGGGAGTCGTCTTGGCGGAGGACGATAGCCTGGAGGTCGCCACGCAGAGAACCAGTATTGATTTCGGTCATGTTGAATGATTTCTGGCGCCGAAGGGCGTTGATGATCAGCTCACTCTTGCTACCGCGTCGATACAGAGTGGCTTTGCTGGAGTGGGTACGCTCAGCAATGGCATCCATGGTCAGGGCGTGATAGCCGACCTCCCGAAGCAGATCAAGTATGGCATCGTACAGCTCGCCCTCACGCTCCAGCGTGATCTTATTGGTTCTACTTGGCCTGCTTTCACGGTCACTATTTTTCCGCTCGAAATTTGCGTGCAAGGCTAACCAGTTCCTCAAGTACTTCCAAATGGCTGATGGTTGATGAGCTGCCGTGTTTCACCGATCGACCCCAAACCTGCGGCCTGTTTGCGGGAGGATGTCTCCGCCAAAAGCGAAAGAGGCAGGCCCCGCCGAGCCGGCAGATCAGTCGCGTCGTAGGGGTGCTGTTCAGGGGTTCATGTCGTTGTCACCGTCACTGCCCCGGGAGTCCCTCTGCTCTCTGTCGCGCCGAGCAGAGCGGTCCCCTTGATCATCTAGTAGCTCCACGATCGCCGCGTCCGCTTTCTGTTTGTCTTCCTTTGTCAGTTCGAGGGTCGCATTGCTGTAGACGGTGTATCGGTCGGGGTCGACAATGTTGGCGGCTCTCAGGGTGAACGTCAAAAGGGTGCGCCATCCTTTGCGATGGCCGACTCTCGCCTCAAGGCGAACTCTGTAATCACGGGGCTCCGGCACAAATCCGGAGAACGGCGCCTCAAACTCGATAAGGAGTTGTTGCGCTTCCCTTCCGGCTACGGCGAATCCGGCTGGCAATTTCGTATCGTCCTCCGGTCCGGGTTGGAGACTGGAGGGCGACGACATCCACAGAAGCGGCAGATGAGAGGCCGGCTCATCAGGGAAGCTCAATCTGAGATCCTGCACAACTATCGGCTTGGCACCGGTGTTATGGAGGACGAGTGGAAGTCTCAGGCGAGCCATGGAGCTGTGGACAACCGCAGCGAAGGAGCGAGGCTCCCAGGACTTGAGGTGACCCTGTCTAGCGTTGATCCACCAGAAAGATGCAACCGTAAAGAGCAGCGCGCAAACCGAGATGACCCCGGCACCTGGAATCGATGGGGACGCACCCTGCATTACAGCAGCCGTCAGCGGAACCACAAATTCAGTGTGCCATCCACAGGGTGCGGACGCTAACAGAACTGGTGTCGCGGGGTCCGTCAGTGGCCTCGCAGCGACAGCGGTGCGGCCGCGTCGTTGCTGCACCGGGGGCCTCCTTCGGCACGGTTCCTGTCGCCGGCAGTGGCGACAACCGGCTGACGCAGGTGCCATGGTCCCAGCGGTGCCCGTTCAGGGCCCGGCGGTATTCGGCCCTTCAACCCGTTCGGGCGCCGTCGTCGCAGCCACTCGGTCATCAAGAAATGCTCTGTCTTGCGGTCTTTCCTTGCGGCCATTTTCCTGGGGTGACCTTCGGCGGCCGCGGCACCACGATTTTGATACCGAAGAGCGGCGGTCAGCCGCTATCACGGCCCTTTTGGGATAAACGGCTGCCCGCTAATCGGAAGGGCGCCGCTGCCTACGGCATGGCGCCTCTCCCCTACCAAGCGGCGCGAGTGCTCTCAGGCGTAGGCGACGGCGACTTCGACAGGGACGCGAGGCAGCCGCGGAAACCACGGGTCGGCACCGGGGTGACCGATGTTGACCACCAGATGCGAGTGCCAGCTGCTGCCGACGAAGAACTCCCCGTCCACGCCGGCCTTGTCGAAGCCCGCCATGGGACCGGCTGCAAGCCCTGCCGCACGTACCGCGAGCAGGAAGACACCGGTTTGCAGCGCCGAGTTGTAAGCCGCGATGCTTGCGCGCGTGTCGATCTGGTCGGCGAACGCCGCTCGCAGTATGTCGCCACGGGCGGGGAAGACGGTCGGCATCTGCTCGTGAAAGTCAAGATCGTAGGCGAGGATCGCCACGGCAGGCGCACTGAGCGTTTTAGCCCTGTTGCCCTCATCGAGATGCCGGACGAGTCGTTCCTTGCCCTCGCGGGTGCGCACGAAGAGCACGCGAAGAGGCTGACCGTTGGCGGCGCTCGGCGACCAGCGGGCGAGTTCCCAGATCGTGGCGAGTTCGTCGTCGCCCACAGCCACGTCGGTGAAGGTGTTCGCGGTACGGGCCTCGGTGAACAGCACCTTTCGTCCGGCGTCGTCGAGGACGTCGAGGGCCTGCGGTTCGCGTTCGGTCATGCTCATGTTTTCTCTCTTGCTTCGGTTGCAGGGATGGTGCTTGGGATGTGCGGATGGTGCGGTATCGGGGCACCTTGACCGCCCCGCACTACGCGGCGAGCAGGGCTTGGCGCGGGCACAAGGGACCCTGGTGCTGCCAGGTGGGCTTGTGATGCCCGACCGGCGATGTACCGGCTTATGGGCGGCTGTTGCGTTCCTCGCCCAAGCAGGCGAAGTACGCGATCAGCTCGGGGTTGTCGACCGCGGCGGGATTCAGGACCTGGTCGGCGGGGGCACCCTGGAGCAGGCGTTTGACGGGAACCTCGAGTTTCTTGCCTGTCTTCGTGTGCGGGATCGCCGGTACAGCGATGATCTCGTCGGGGACGTGGCGGGGTGAGGCGTCGGCGCGTATCGCTTCGCGGATCCGCTCGCGCAGGGAATCGTCCAGATGGGCCCCGGCGGCGAGGACCACGAAGAGCGGCATCCAGTAGCCGCCGTCGGGTTCCTCCGCGCCGACGACGAGAGCCTCGGTGATCTCGGAGAGGCGTTCGACAGCGTCGTGGATGTCGGCGCTGCCCAGGCGCACGCCGTTGCGGTTGAGGGTGGCGTCGGAGCGGCCGTGGACGATCACCGAGCCGTACGAGGTGAGCGTGATCCAGTCGCCATGCCGCCACACAGTGGGGAAGGCGCCGAAGTAGGCGTCGTGGTAGCGGCTGCCGTCGGGATCGTTCCAGAAGTAGAGCGGCATGGACGGCATGGGCCGGGTGACGACCAGTTCGCCGAGTTGGTCGAGGACGGGGGCGCCTGTCGTGTCATAGGCAGCCAGTGCCACGCCGAGGCAGGGGGCGGACAGTTCCCCCGCCCAGACGGCGGTCGTGGATGCGCTGCCGGCGAAGCCGGAGACGACGTCCGTGCCACCGCTGGTCGAGGCCAGTTGGACGTCGGCACCCACGTGGTCGCGGACCCAGGGGTAGGCGGATGCGGGCAGAGCGGAGCCGGTGCAGCCGACGACGCGGATGGCCGAGAGGTCGTGCACGGAGGGCTCGACGCCCATCTTGGCCATGGTCAGCAGATATTGGGGACTGGTCCCGAAGACGGTGACTTTGTGACGGGCCGCCAGCTCCCAAAGGACGTCCGGACGCGCCTGCGGCGCGGGGCTGCCGTCGTAAGTGCAGGTGGTGGCGCCGGTCAGCAGGGTGGAGACGACCAGGTTCCACATCATCCAGTGGGTGGTCGTGTACCACAGCAGACGGTCCCCGGTGCCGAGATCGGTGTGCAGGCCGAGGGTCTTGAGGTGTTCGAGCAGGACTCCGCCGTGCCCGTGGACGATGCCCTTGGGCAGTCCGGTGGTGCCGGAGGAGAAGACCACCCACAGCGGGTGGTTGAACGGTACCGGGGCGATGGTGAGGTACTCGGCGCGGGTGGCCAGGTCTTCCCAGGGGAGCATCAGCCCCGAGCCGCCGCCCTTGGGCCAGGCGAGGCCCACGTGGTTGACGAGCACCGTGGCCTTCAGCGTCGGCAGGGCGGCGGCGAGTTCGACCGAGGCGGCGCGGCGGTCGTGTGTGGTGCCGTTGAAGAGGTAGCCGTCAGCGGTGATGAGCACCGTGGGTTCGAGCTGGGCGAAGCGGTCGGCGGCGGCCTTGGGCGCATAGTCCTGCCCGCACACCGACCACACCGCGCCCAGGCTTGCGGTGGCGAGGAAGGCGACGATGGCGTGGGGGGTGTTGGGTAGATAGCCCACCACTCGGTCGCCCTGTCCGACGCCGAGGTCGCGCAGGCCGGCAGCGACGGAAGCGACACGGGCGCGAAGCTCCCGTCCCGTGATCTCGTAGCCCACTCCGGTTTCGTCCAGGGCGGTGATCGCGGGAGCATCCGGCTGCAGATTGCGCAGCGCGTGATGGGCGTAGTTGAGGGTGGCTCCGGGGAACCAGCGGGCGCCGGGCATGGTCTCCCCGGCCAGGACCCGCTCGTACGGAGTCGTCGCGTCGACGCCGAAGTAGTCCCACACCGCGGCCCAGAACTCTTCGAGGTCGGTGACGGACCAGTGGTGCAGGGCTCGGTAGTCCGTGGGGTCCTGAATCCCTTCGGCGGCTCGGTGTTGGACCACCCATCGGGCGAAGTCCGCGATGCGACTGCGGGCGGCCGACTCCGGGTCGGGCGTGAAGAAGGGTTCCCTGTACGGCGGGGGGTGCGGGGCGTTCATGAGGTGGTGCTCCTCGTCAGGCAAGCCGGGCGTCAGCGGTATGGCGGGCCGTGTGCAGCAGGGGGGCCCAGGCGGCGGTGTCCGTGAAGTCGCCGGTGCCGGCTGGGACGGTGTCCATCACAATGTGGTCGGGGCGCAGCAGGACGGCGTCGACTCGGGCGCGTGCCAGCCAGCCGGCCAGGGTGCCGTCGTCGCCCAGGTCGTCGGCGCGGATCGTCGAGGCGCCCAGTGCCGTGGCCACGGCCGCCATCTGTGCCGTGGCCGGCCCTGCGGTCAGGACGGCGAAGGAGTCCCCGAGGACGTCATCGAGGCGCACTCGCCTGCCGTCATGCAGTACCCAAGGCTGCGGGCAGAAGGTGCCGGCCAGCTTGCGGCCGGTCAGCCTGGGGCGGCGGCGTACGAGTGGGCCGGCGGTCAGGGCGGGACTGAGGTCACGGCTCACCACAGCGGTCACACCGGGGATCCGGCAGGCCGTGCCCACGACGGCCCGGCGGAGCGCCGCACTGCGGTCCTGCCCGCCGGTCATGGCCCAGCCCATAGCGACCGCTACGCGGATCACATGACGGGCGTGCGGCTTGCGTTCGCGTTCGTAAGTGTCCAACAGCCCTTCAGGCGCGCCTTGTTGGAGGACGCGGGCGAGCTTCCAGGTGAGGTTGTAGGCGTCACGCAGGCCGGTGCACAGACCTTGCCCGACGAAGGGCGGGGTGAGGTGGGCGGCGTCGCCAAGCAGGAAGACACGTCCCTTGCGCCACCGGTCGGCCAGGCGGGCCCTGAAGGTGTACTGCGCCTGCCGTATCACCTCGAAGTCGTCGCCCTGGGAGGCGTCGGACGGCAGGTCCACCCAGGGGGCGACCAGGTCGCGCAGGCGCTCCCATCCGTCCGGGCCGTCCAGGTTCTGGTCGTCGGCCATCCGGAACTCCCAGCGGTAGCGGTCCTCGCCCACACGCATGAAGGTGGCCGGCTGGTCGGGGCAGCAGATCTGTTCGACGCCTTCCCAGGTGCGTACCGGACGACTGGTGCGCACGTCGATGACCCGCCAGCTCTCCTCGAAACGCAGGTCCTCCCAAACGGCGCCGATGGCGTCGCGGGTGAGGCTGCCCGCACCGTCGCAGCCGAGGACGGCATCGGCCCACAGGTGCTCCTCCTTGTCGCTGCCGTCGCGCCGGAAGGTGACCCGGACCGGACTCGTGGGATCGTTCGGTCCTGCGGTGTCCTGGGTGACGGAGACGACCTCGACCCCGCCCCACAGCTCGCACTCGGGGCGGCGCGCCAGGGCTTCGCGCAGCAGGCGTTCCAGATCGGGCTGGTCGAACATGCTGGTCTGCGGGAAGCCGTGGTGCCCGCGCAGGGAGCGCGGGAACTCGCTGATCACGCGGCGCCGGGCGTCCAGCAGCCGCAGTCCGGCCGCCGGACGGGTGAGGGAGGCGAACTCCTCGTGCACACCTACGCTCTGCAGGATCCTGCGGATCTCGTCGTCCACGACGACGGCGCGCGGCAGCGGGTAGACGTCCCGGTGGCGTTCGAGAACGACGCTGCGCACTCCGTGCCGGGCGAGCAGCAGGGCGGCCGTGACGCCGACGGGTCCGGCACCGATGATCACCACCGCTCTGCGGGCTGCGGCTGTCATGGTGTGTCCGTGACGGGGGTCCGCTGCTCGCCGAGGTCGATGTGGCCGTCCGGGGTGGCGATCGTGGCGGTGATGAGGTCACCGCTGCGCAGGTACTTGGGGTTCTTGGCCTGGCCCTTGAAGAACGCCTTCCACTTCAGTGCGGGCGGCAGCAGCGCGGCGATCTTCTCGGCCGCCTTGGGTGGTGCCTTCAGGGCCGTGCCGCCGGGAGTCCCCGTCAGCAGCAGGTCGCCCGGGTCGAGGGTTTGGAAGCGGGCGAGCAGGGTGAGCGCCTGCGCGGGCCGCACGATCATGTCGGCCAGCGTGCGGTCCTGGCGGGACACGCCGTTGACCGACAGCCGCAGCCGCAGGTTCAGCAGATGGGCGAAGTCCTCGGGTTCCAGCAGGGTCAGGTACGGACCCGTCGGAGTGAAGGTCGGATAGGACTTGCTCTCGTAGAACTGGGTCTTGGTCAGCTGGACGTCGCGGGCGCTGACGTCGTTGGTCAGGACGAGGCCGGCGACGTAACGCGGCAGGTCCTGCTCCTCGACGACGGTGCCCACCGGCAGGGTGGCGCCCATGACGAGGCCGAGCTCCACCTCGTAGTCGAGGAACTTCACATGTGCGGGACGGATGATCTTATCGTGGGGGCCGCTGACCGAACCGGAGGCCTTGCGGAAGAAGGTGGGCGGGATGTCGCCGGTGAATCCTGAATCCTTGGCGTGGCTGCGGTAGTTGACCATCTGCGCGACCACCCGGCACGGGGTGGTGACCGGTGGCAGTGCCACCAGGTCGGCGACGGGCGTGCCGCTCTCGGCGGAGGCGGCGGCTTCGCGGACCGCCTCCCGGTCGGCGAGCAGTTCGGCGGTGGTGACGGCCTTGGTCTGGATGCGGACGGCGCGTTCGTTCCGGACGACCCACCAGCCTCCCCCACTCTCGGCTTCGCTCGAGCGGGAGGCGCCCCCAGTGGTGCGCAGAACGTTGGTGCTCATGAGCTCATCGCTTTCATCAGGCCCAGCAGGCGTGCGGGGTCGAGTTCGTTGTCACCGCGCAGGGCCGTCATGACCTCGCGCAGCCTGGCGGGGGAAGGGGTGGCGCCCAGGAAGTCGCGGGTGACCGGCGGGCCCCACTGGGCCAGGCCGCTCGCCGACATCGGTGCCCATCCGGGCTCCAGGTCGCAGGAGAACAGGTCGCCGTCGGCGAAGTGCTCCAGCATGAAGTGGTCGGGGTCGCGCCAGTAGTCGAACAGCTGGCTGCCCTGGATGTGCCGGCCGATGCCCCAGCTGCGCTGGTAGCCGCGTTCGGCCAGGTACTCCCCGCCGGCGGCGATCGAGTCCAGGTCAGTGACCTGGTAGGCCGAGTGGACGTAGCCGGTTCCGGGCCCGAGATGCAGGGCCAGCGTGTGGTGATCGACGGCCACGCTGCCCTGGTCGCACCGGATGAACGTCATCGTCGGCCCGCGCCCGCGCTGTCCGTCGAGGAACAGGAAGTCGGACACGATCATCCCGAGGGTGTCCAGGTACCAGTCCAGGGTCCGGGCGAACACCCGTGTTTCGAGCACGACATGGCCCAGCCGCTGGATACGGGACGGCTCACGGGGCGGCCGCTGGGTGGTGTTCGTACGGCGATGGTCGGTACCGAAGTTGAGGATCAGCGGCTCCTGCTCGGAAAGCGCGGGCAGCTGCTCGGCGCAGTGCACGACCCGGACCGGCAGACCCGACGGGTCGAGCAGGGCGACCGACTGCCCACCGCCCGGCACGCCGATGTCCCGGACGCTACCGCCGGTCGCGCGGGCCAGCCGGTCGAGGTCGGCGCGCTCGGCCGCGCGGAACGCCGGCCCGATGAACCGGGACGTACGGCCACGCCGGATGACCATGCAGGGTGAGCCCGCGAAGGTGCCGCGAAGCCACAGTTCCCGCTCCGTGCGGGCGGCGATCGCGAACCCGAAGTCACGCGCGAAGACCTCGGCCCGGTCCAGGTCCGGCTTCTCGAACTCGAGCCACGCCAGATCCGCCACCTTGATCACGGGGTTCCGGGAACGTCCTGGGTGCTCTCCGCGTAGCGCGCCCTGCGCGCTGTGGAGGTCTTGGTGGGGCGTCTGAGGAGCGGCCCCGTTAACGGGGGTGTGGGACATGGTGTCCTCCAAGCAACATTGCCGTAATGAGGAAATCATCAACTTTGGCGCTCTCATCGTCAATAGCATGAGGCTAGATAGTTGATGATCTCATCACTAATGGGAGCCTCATCGCGACGGTTGTTAGACTCGCCGTATGCCGACGTCAGCCCCGCCCAAGAACCGCTTCGAGCGGCGCCGTGCCGAGACCCGTCACGCGCTCGTCCGTGCGGCCCGGCAGATCCTCGCGGAGACCGGGGACACCAGCGCCAGCATCCAGGCCATCGCCGAGCGAGCGGATGTCGGCTTCGGCTCCTTCTACAACCATTTCGAGTCCAAGACGGAGCTGTTCGACGCCGCGGTGACAGACGCCCTGGACGAGTTCGGGCAGGTCATCGACGAGCGGGTACAGGGCATCGACGACCCGGCCGAGCTCGTCGCCGCGGGCTTCCGGCTCACCGCCCGCATGGCCGACTCCCACCCTGAGCTCCTGCGGATCCTGCGCGACCGCGGCCTGGCCTACATCCACTCCGACCGCGGACTCGCCCCTCGAGCCCTGCGCGACCTGGAGAACGGCATCGCCTCGGGCCGCTTCACCTGCCCCAACGCGACCACCGCCCTGTCCGCCCTGGGCGGCACCCTGATGTCGCTCGTGGCGCTGAGGCTGGCCCGCCCCGACCTCGACGGCGACGAGGCCGCCTCGGACCTGGCCGAGATGGTCCTGCGCATGCTGGGCGTCCCGCCTGATGACGCCCACCGGGTGACCCGGCGGCCGCTGCCCGGCCTCGGTTGACCGAGCACCGGCTGCGCCAGCCCTGTGACCACCGAAATGGCCGTCGGCTTCCATCCGCCCGATTGCGGCCGCGCGGATCCTCGACCCGACCAGCCCGTGACACGGTCTCCGCTGCCATCACGCCGCCGGATGGGGCCAGCTGAGGGTTCGCGCTTCCGTAGGGCGGCGTAACGTCGTCAGAGTGGACTTCACCGCGGAGAGTCTTCTGTCGCGTGCCGCGCATGAACTCAGCCCGCGAGCGGACGAGCTGATCCACGAAGTAGAGCAATGCCTGCGGCGCGAGGTCCCCGAGCTGTGGGACGAACCGGACATCGCCCGGATGACGGGCGACAATGTCGCCGAACACGTTCACGCCCTGCTTCTCGGGATCGAGCACGACGTCGACCTGCGGCGGATCGATCCGCCGGCTGCCGACGCCAAGCGCGCGCGCCGGCTGGCTCAACACGGGAAGCCGGTCACAACGTTGCTGCGCGCCGTCCGGCTGGCGCAGGGCGTCATCCTCGACCAGGTGCTCGAGGAGCTGCCCCGGCTCACCACCGATGCTCAGACGATCAGCGGCGCGGCACGCAAACTGATCACACTGGCGACCGAGTACACGGACCGCACATCGGAGACGGGTGTCCTGGCCTTCCAGGACGAGCGGGACCGCCAGGTGCAGTGGCGCCTGGCGGTGGTGAACGAGGCAAGCATGCGCGTCGGGACGACCCTGGACACCGCCCGCACCGTTCAGGAGCTGGCGGACCTGGCCACGGAGTGTCTCGCCGATGCCGTCACCGTCGACCTCCTCGACACGTTCTCCGGGGACGAGCCTTCTACGCTGGGCACCCGGATGGTCCGCCGGGTCGTCCAGCGGTCGGTGACGGACGGGCTCCCCGGGACGATCTACCTGGAAGCGGACGCCGACGAACCGTTGGTTCCGCCAGAGCAGCAGCTCCACAGGTATCCGGACGGCTCCCCACAGGCTCAGGCCCTGGTCACCGGGCAGCCCTCACGGCTCCACCCCGCCCCGTCCACATCCATGCTGCTGATACCGCTGTGCGCTCGTGGCACCACGCTGGGCGTGGCGCAGTTTCTCCGGCACAGGCCCGAGGCGTACGGGGACGAGGACCTGCTTCTCGCCCAGGAGATCGCCGCCAGGGCTGCGGTGGCCGTCGACAACGCCCGCCGATACACGCACGCACGTGCCACGGCTCTCGCCCTCCAGCGCAGCCTGCTTCCACGCGGTACACCCGAGCAGTCTGCCGTCGACGTCGCCTCGCGCTACCAGCCTGCTGCCGCCCAGCTCGGCGTGGGCGGCGACTGGTACGACGTCATCCCGCTCTCCGGGGCCAGGGTCGCACTCGTGGTCGGCGACGTGGTCGGCCACGGCATTCAGGCCGCCGCCACCATGGGCAGGCTGCGGACCGCCGTACGAACCCTCGCCGACATCGATCTGCCACCCGACGAACTCCTCACCCACCTGGACGACGTCGTCATCCGTCTGTCCGCCGAAGTCTCTTCCGAAGCCACCACCGAGACGGACACCGAAGCCGCGGGAGGTCTAGGGGCCACCTGTCTGTACGCCGTATACGATCCTGTCACCGGCTGCTGTGCCCTCGCCCGAGCAGGCCATGTGCCGCCCGTCGTGATGGCCCGGGACGGAACCGCCGGCATCCTCGAGCTGCCGGCCGGCCCACCTCTCGGAGTAGGCGGCCTGCCGTTCGAGACGGTGGAGATCGATCTGCCCGAGGGCAGCCTGATCGCCCTCTACACGGACGGCCTGGTCGAAGGCCTCGACCACGACGTCGAGGCAGGCATCACCCGGCTGTGTCACGCCCTCGCGCAGTCCTCCACCTCCCTGGAGGCGAGCTGCGACGCCCTCCTCGAAACGCTGCTGCCCGCAGTGCGACCGCACGACGACGTGGCACTCCTCCTGGCCCGCACGCACGTCCTCGGAGACGGTCAGGTCGCCACGTGGGACGTGGATGCCGACCCTGCCGAGGTCGCCCGGGCCAGAGCGTGCGTCCGCGAGCAGCTCAGCACTTGGGGACTTCAGGAACTCGCCTCCACCGCGGAACTCGTCGTCAGCGAACTGGTCACCAACGCCATCCGTTATGGTCGGCCCCCCATCCAGCTGCGTCTCCTCCGCGACCGCACGCTCATGTGCGAGGTCGCGGACGCCGGCAGCACGACTCCGCACCTGCGCCGGGCCCGTGTCTTCGACGAGGGCGGGCGAGGCCTGTTCCTCGTCGCCCAACTCGCCGAGCGCTGGGGCACGCGTCATGCCCGACGCGGCAAGACGGTCTGGGCGGAGTGCGGCCCGGGCGCGCCGGAGCTCTTCTCGGAAGCGGCGGCGCTGGGGTTGGACAGTGTTCCGGGGGCCCTGTGAGCGCGGTCCGGCTCGGCACGGCGAATCGATCGCGAGGGTTCTTCGGAGGCTTCGCCTGGCTGACGATGCAGCAGACGGCGTATGCCCGTAGACGCACAGGGGGGACCTGGCGGCTCGTTTTTGCACTCGATTTCACCCGCCTCTCTGAGACGGTGTGCGCCAGACCCGGACGTCAAAAGGCGCGGGTGCCGGTGCTCCCTCAAGCACCGGCGCCCGCTCACCCCTGCCCGAGGTGGTCTTGGCGAACTTTCTGTTCAGGTATCAGGGGACGAGGATGAGGCGGATCGGATCGCCGATCTTGTTCTCCAGCCGGTTGACCGCGTCGGCGGCCTCGGCGAGCGGGATGTGGTCGGTGATGGAGGGGGCCAGGTCGAGACGGCCGACCTCCGCAAGGCGGACCAGCTCCGTGACAGATTCGGGAGTACCGCCGTAGTGACCGCGGACCTGCTTGCCCAGGTAGTTGAAGGTCAGGCCCTCGCTGATGGTGATCGGCCTGGGGCTGATGCCGACCAGGATGAGGACCCCGTTCAGGCCCAGCGCGGCGGCGGCCTGCTCACGGACCGTCGGCACGCCGGCGCAGTCGAAGGCGAAGTCCAGGCCCCGTCCGCCGGTGGCCGCGTGGACCTGGTCGGCGAAGTCGGGGGCGGCCGGGTCCAGGGCGAAATCCGCACCGAAGGCCAGGGCACGCTCCCGGGCGCCGGGCAGCGGATCGACGGCGATGATCGGCGCCGCGCCGGCCAGGCGGGCGACGCGGACGTTGTGGGCGCCGACACCGCCCACGCCCCAGATGCCGACGGACTGTGCGGGTCGCACCCCCGCGGTGGCGACGACGGCGGCGTAGGGGGTGGAGACCGCGTCGGGGATGATCGCGGCCTGGTCGAAGGGGAGGCTGTCGGCAATGGGGATGAGGGTGTCCTCGCGGGCGACGGTGTACTGGGCCCAGCCACCGTCGTAGTCGATGCCGGCGGTGAGCATCTGGGTGCAGGGGCGACGGCGCACGCAGCCGGCGCACCGGCCGCAGGTCTTGCCCGCCTCCAGGGTGACGCGCGTGCCGGTGGTCAGGCCGCGCTTGAGGTCGGGGCCCAGGGTGTGGATCACTCCGGCGACCTCGTGCCCGACGGTGACCGTGTCGGAAGTGGCGAAGAGGGGGACGAGGGAGCCGTCGATGAGGTGGACGTCCGAGAGGCAGACGCCTGCGGCCTTGACCTCGATGAGGACCTCGCCCGGGCCGGGAACGGGGATGGGCACTTCCTCCACGGCGAACTTCTTGCTGTCCAGGTGGAAGCGTCCGGCGAGCATGGTGTCCATGGGTCTCTGCTTTCTGTGAGCGGCACTCCGGCGGTTCGGGCCGGGGGGTGCCATGTGGTGCCTCGCGGGTGAGTGGTGGCCGGGAGGGGTGCGGGTGTCAGGAGGACCGCAGGCCTCCCGGCGTCCGAGGGCCTAGGCGAAGACGTCCTGCTGGTAGCGCTCGTCGGCTTCGAGCAGGGCGAGCCACTGCTGGGCGGTCTCGTCGTCGCTGCCGGTGTGCCGGCGGTAGATGGCCGCGAGCGCCTCGCGCACAGCGGGTGCCATGCGGCGGCCGTCCCCGCAGACGTAGACGTATGCGCCGTTCTGAATGGCCTGCCACACGGTGTCTGCGGCGCCTGCGATGGCGTCCTGTACGAAGCGGGCCGGGTGGCCGGTCACCGCGGAGAAGGCGGTGTGCACCTGGGCGATCCCGGCCTGCTCCCAGTCCTGCATCTCCTGCCGGTAGAAGTAGTCGTGTTCGGGGTGGCGGCAGCCGACGAAGACCTGGGACAGGCCCACCTGGGTGCCGTTCTCGTGCTGGTGGGCTCGCTCCTCCAGGAAGCCGCGCAGCGGCGCGATGCCCGTTCCGGGGCCGATGAGGATCAGCGGTGTGGCGGGGTCGGCAGGCGGGGCGAAGGTCGGGGAGGGCACGCGCACATAGCCGTAGACGACGTCGCCGGGATTGAGGCCTGCGATGTAGGAGGAGCAGGTGCCGCGGTATCGGCCGTCGCCCGACAGGGCGGGTCCTTCGAGGAGGCCGACGGTCAGGCGCACGTGCCGGGGGTCGGCCAGCGGGGAGGAGGAGATGGAGTAGAAGCGGGGGCGGATCGGGCCCATCATTTCCAGAGCGACAGCCAGTGGCAGCTCGACCGCGGGGAAGCGCTCCAGCAGGTTGAGCACGGAGACTCGCTTGCCGAGGATCTCGGTCTGGTAGCGCTCCTCGGCTTCGGCCGTGTCGGCCGTGTAGGCCTGCAGCTGGGGCCGGGTCCATGGGCACTGGGTGTGTTCGGCCAACGCCTGTATCTGGGAGCGGGTGGCCACGTCCTGCAGCTCCACGAACTCGGTGAACAGCAGCCCCGCGGTGACGGGGGTGCCCACCGGGAGGTGGGTGCGGCCGCCGGCGGGCTGGTCCAGGCGCAGGACCTGGTCGCGGTCGACGCCGAGCCGTGCGAGGGCGCGGTTGACCAGCTGCGGCTCGTTCTTGGCGAAGACGGCCAGGTGGTTGCCGGTGTCGTAGGTGACACCGTCGGGGAGTTCGACGGTGATGGACTTCGCGGCCGGGCGCGGGGGCTCGATGCTGAAGTCCCACAGCCCGGTCGCGTCGCCGACGAGTTCGTCGTTGGCCACGACAGTGAGCGGGTAGGCCTGTTCGGAGACGATCGCGAGGCGCACGTCGGCCTCGGTGAGCAGCTGGACCTGGAAGCGCGGCCCGGTGGTTTCGGAGGTGTCGGCCGCGTACTCCTCGGCCAGGGTTGTCCAGAGGGTGTTCATCCATCGGCTGGCCATGCCGTCGAAGTCGCCGGCGGCATCCGCGATGCCGCGCTCAATGACGCGGGTGGCGCCGGCAGCCAGCAGGCCTGCCTCGATCCGCTTGGGAAAACCCTGGTAGGTGGCCACCCACTGGGTGTTGCCGGCACCCAGCAGTGCGAACCGCACGTTCGACAGTGAGCCCTCCGGGAGGCCGACGGCGAGCAGGTCGTCGAAACGCTGCGCGTTGTCCGGGGCCTTGCCGTTGTAGCTGGAGGCCACGACGACGAGCAGGCCCTCGGTGGGAAGGTTGTCGCCCAGTTCGTCCAGGCCGACCAGGGTGGTGCCGAACCCCGAGCGCTCGCCGCGGTCGGCGATGGTGCGCGCCAGGTCCTCGCACGAGCCGAGGCTGGAGCCGTAGGCGACGGTCAGGTTCACCCCGACGCCACTGACCGCAGTCTGCTGCTGCGTGTCGTTGGTCTGCAGGTCCGCGGCGCCGAAGACGGTGCGCTCGTGCTCCTGACGGGCGCGCACGACCAGTTTGAAGTCGCCGGGCTTGCGCGTCAGCGCCTCCCGAACGTCCATCTTGTAGTCGCCGGGGTCGGAGAACTTGAATTTCTGCAGCACCAGCGCGAGGGCCAGGCGAGCCTCGGTGAGCGCGAACTGCCGGCCGATGCAGGCCCGTACGCCGTTGCCGAACGGCTTGTAGGCGTGCGGGTGGTGGTTGACCCGGTTCTCCGGCAGCCACCGGTTGATGTCGAACTCCTGCGGCCGCTCCCACGCCTTGGGGTGAGTGTGCAGCGGGCCTTCGAGGATGTTGACCCTTGTTCCCTTCTTCAGCCCGTAGCAGCCGCCGATGACGGTGTCTTCCAGCGGGGACTTGCCGATCAGGGGGATGGGGGCCCACAGGCGGAGTGTCTCCTCCAGGATCCGCGGGATCACGTCCATCTGCATGATCGTGTCGTAGTCCGGGACCGTGTTGCCCGGCATCAGGCGGTCCACCTCGGCGTAGGCCTGGGCCAGGACGTGCGGGTTACGCATCAGCGAGTACGTGGCGAACGAGAGCAGGCCGCTGGTGGTCTCGTGACCGGCGATCAGGAAGGTGACCACCTGGTCACGGACGTTGTCGTCGTCCAGCCCCTTGCCGGTCTCGGGGTCCGTGGCCTGCAGCATCAGCCCCAGCAGGTCGTCCTCGCCCGTGCCCCTGCCCTCGCGGCGCTCCTTGATCACATTTCCGACCAGGTCCCGCATCAGCTGGACGTTCTCGCGGTACTTCTTGTCGTCCGCCTTGCGGAGCCTGGTCATCATCGGCAGTTCCTGCGAGCGCCGCAGCGACTCCACGAGCGCCTGCAGCAGCGCGTTGAGGAAGGGGTGCAGATCCTCCTTGGCGAAGGAGTCGAACCGGTAGCCGAACCCTGACAGGGCGATCGTGTCCAGGGTGAGCCGGGTGTAGTCGTCGGTGATGTTGACCGGCTGGCCCTCCTTGCTCTCCCACTTGCCCGCCAGGTTCTGGGCGATCTCCAGCATCTGTCCGTAGTAGGCCTTCATGGCCCGCTGGCTGAACGCCGGCAGGAGGATCCGGTGCGCCATCCCCCATTCCTCCTCGTGCTGGTGGGCCGTGAACAGCCCCGCACCCGTGAAGTCCCGGACATGGTTCAGCGGCGTCTTCTCGATCTGCTTGTAGAACCGCGTCTCGTCGCAGACCTCGGCCACCAGATCCGGGTCCCAGACGAAGACCTGTTCGATGCCGGCGATCTCCATGCCATAGAGACCCTCGGGAAACTGCTTGGACAGCTCGCCGAAGTACTCCACCGGGTTGGTGCTGGGGATCTGCGGCGTGTGTCCGAAGAACGGGACCCCGCGCGGAGACCGGATGGGTCGCAGGCCGGTCTCGGGCTGTGTGGACATGGCTTGCTCCTTTTGTGCAGGGAGGGGGGCAGGGGGCGCCGGCGGAAACCGGGGCGAACGACGGAAACATACGCCGTATGGAATTGGTACCATACGGCGTATGGAAAGTCGACCCCGAGCTGAGCGATGGCTCCACCACCTGCACCGTTACGCGATCACACCCGCTCCCGTACGCCGTATGAAACTGGTACCGTACGCGGTATGGAAAAGGCGAAGCGTCCCCCGCGAGGAACAAGGAAGAGAGAGGTACCTCTGACCGAGGCAGGTATCTACGCTGCCGCCGTGCAGCTCATCGATACGGATGGGGTCGAGGCGCTCACCATGCGCAAACTCGCGACCGTCCTTGATGCGAACCCGATGTCGCTGTACCACCACGTACCGAACAAGGACGCCCTACTGCGCGGCGTGGCCAGAATGGTCGGCACCCAATTCCGCACCGTGACACTGGAGGACGCTCCCTGGCAGGAGCGCTTGCGCCTGCTCGCCACGGACTTCCGGACACTGGCACACCGCCACCCCAAGCTCATGGCGTACTCGTTCAGCCACCAAGCTGACTTCATCCAACCCGAAGACCCGTTCTGGGTTTCGCTCGCCGCGATCCTGGATGCCGCCGGGGTGCCACATTCCGAGTTCCCGCAGATCGCCGCCCTCGTGTGCGCCGTCATCACCGGAGTCCTCAGCGCCGAGCTCAACGGGGCGCTCCGCCAGTGGTCGAGCCTCAATCCCTCCACTCCCGACGAAGGCGGACTCGCCCGGCCCGGTCACGACGAAGTCGAGGTCTTCCGCCTGGCCCTGGACACGATCATCACGGGCCTGGAAAGCCGGCTCGCAGACGGTGACGGCAGTCTGGACGCAGGCCTCTGAGTTCGCAGCCGTGAAAGCATTGCGGTCGAAGTTCGGGCGGCCGCCGCGCCATGCCGCCCGCCAGGTCCAACGAACCGGACGCACCACGCCCAGCGGCTGACCGGCGTCACGGCACTCCACGCCCTGCTCGGCGGCCTTCACCTGAGCGGGGCCGCCTTCGAACCCGTCATCGCTCCCACGATCGCCGCGCTGAGCGACATCGCCCCGCGTCTCATCGCACCGGGCATTGCACCGGATGCGGGCGCAGCACGCCCTGGCCGCAGCCCTGTCCGACGCGTGGGTCGCCCGCAGCAGCGGCATCACGTACCGCCTCACCCGGACCTGCCACCTTCACACCGAAAGAGAGGACACGGACGTCACCCCAAAGCCCTCGCCGGCCACAGCTTCGGCGCGATCGTCGCCCACTACGAGCAGTTGATCGACGGCCTGGAGGGGCAGCCCATCCGGCACTCCTTCGGCGGAGCCGTCACCGAAAAGCTCCTCGGCCTCAACCGGGCCGCCTCTTCCCGTCGCCGTGGACGCCGCGCAGATCAAGGGCGTCAGGCCGGTGCCAATCGCGATGTTGCACGGCTCATTCGGCCCGGCCGACCCAGCCAGCCGGGGTTGTCAGGAGTCAGGACCACGAATGTCGGCCCGGCCGGGAAGATTCCCGTCCGTACCGTGGTTCTAAAATTAGTAGTAGTAACTACTTGATTTCGAACCATCGCAGCTACCGGGCGTACCCAGGCAGGTGACCGTGTCCGGAAGGAGAGGTCAGTGAGCAGCCCCAATAAGTGGATGGTGGGGTTCCGATTTCGCAGTGAGGTGCGAGGGGTCGTCGAGCACTTCTATCTCGTGGACGGAACAGCGGGCAGCGCCGGAGCCCACCGCGCTGCTGCCCGGATGGCCGTCCCCGCGTTCGAGCGTGCGGGCCGGCTCGAGGTGCAGCGGGTGCAGATACAGCGAGTCGTCACTGACCTGCTGGGCCATGTCGGCCTGTCCGCCCCGGTACCCGGCGTGGGGGCGATGCCCGCCGCGGGCTCGCTGATGTCGCCGATCGAGGTGGCACGGTGACCCGCTCCTACGAACAGACCTGTTTCATCGCCCGCGCGCTGGACGTGTTGGGGGAGAGATGGACGCTGCTGATCGTGCGGGAGCTCACCCTGGGGCCCCGCCGCTACGGTGACTTCCTGTCGGCCCTGCCGGGCCTGGGAACGAGTCTTTTGGCCGCACGTCTCAAGCACCTCGAACAACACGACGTGCTGCGCCGTACCGCGCTGCCCGGTCCCGGCCGCGCCGTCGCCTATGAGCTGACCGACCGGGGGGAAGCGCTGATGCCGGCCTTGGCCGGCCTCGCCGAGTGGGGCACAGGTCTGGAGGACCCGCCGCCCGGCTACACGGGCCGTGCCGCCTGGATCATGGCCGCGATGCGCCTCATTGCCCCGGCAGAAGAAGCGGCCCGCTTCGACACGCTCACGGAGCTGGTGGTGGGCGGGGAGACGCTGTGGCTGCGGGGCGACGGCGAGCGGGTGCGGCTGGAGGCCGGCAGGGCACCGGTCACGCCCGGCCTGCGTCTGACCTGCGACAGGGAGACGTTCTACGCCCTCGCGAGAGGGCAGGTCGCCGTCGATGGCGCGGTGGCCTCAGGACAGCTCGTCATCGATGGAGAGTATGAGACCGCCCGGTTGTTCTTCGAGCTGTTCCGCCTGCCGGACGGTCATCGCACGAACTCCCAATGATCCCGTGCGGCCCCTCCGAAGGGCTCCCCCCACACCGGCACTTGTCTCGAAAGGAAGAACCATCGTGAAACGCAATCTTCTGGTGATCGGGGCGACCGGTAAGACCGGCAGTCACACCACCGAACTGCTACTCGAACGCGGACACCACGTCCGCGCGCTCGTCCACCGCGCCGACGAGCGCTCCGAGAGGCTCGCCGGCCTCGGGGCGGAGATCGTGAGAGGCGACGTCCTCGACCTCGACTCGCTGGCCGGGGCCATGAGAGGGGTCAACGCCCTGTACTTCACCTATCCGATCAGTTCCGGCCTGATGGATGCGACGGCGAACGTGTCCCAGGCAGCGGAGGAGACCGGTGTGGAGGCGATTGTGAACATGTCGCAGATCTCCGCCCGCCGCGAGACCGCCAGCAACGCGGCACGGCAGCACTGGGTCGGGGAACGCGTACTCGACCGCTCCCCGGTGGCCGTCACCCACATCCGGCCGACCTTCTTCGCCGAGTGGCTCATCAATATGTGGGACGGGACGGGTCAACTCCGTCTGCCTTTCGCGGACGGTCGGCACGCCCCGATCGCCGCCATCGACCAGGCGAGGGTGATCGCTGCCATCCTCGAAGACCCGGCCCCGCACGCTGCCCAGATCTACCCGCTCTACGGGGCGGTGGAGCTCAACCACTACGAGATCGCCGAGGCCATGTCGCAGGGCCTGGGCCGCGAGGTCACCTACGTGCCCATCGACCTCGACGAATTCAGGGCGATTCTGGAGAAGCGCGGCGCGCCGGAGCATCTCATCCAGCACCTTCTCGCCGTCGCGGTCGACTACCGAAACGGTGTCTTCTCCGGGATGAACGACCTGGTCAAGAAGATCGGCGGCGCCGACCCGCTCGATGTCCAGACCTTCGTCGCCCAGAACCGGGCCTTCTACGACGACCACACCGCCTGAGGAGGCGTGACCAACGCGCGTGCGGTTGGTCATGGCATCGTCCCGCGGATTCGGCCTGGAAGATTGCCCGAGCGGCCCTGGCTGCCGCGGGGCCGACGGAAATCGGCAGGATCGTTGACCTGAAGGTGGCTGCAGGAGAGCGGCCGCAGGGCGGGGACCGCGCACGGTGAGGACGGCCGTGACGCCGAGGTGCATGAGATGCCTGGGGCGAGCCGAAGAAGACCACGAGCGGACATCCCGCGGCGTCCGGCCCGTCAGGCCTCGGGGCCCGCCATCGACCACCCCGGCGTGTTGGGCGTCCAGTGAAGCCCCCCGCTGTCGATCGCTTCTCCGCACTCGCCACACACAGTGGTCGGCCGGACGCGGTGGCCGTGGTGTTCCAGGATCATGGGCGGCTCGGCGACGGCCCAGCGGTCACCCCAGGCCAGGAGACTGACGAGCAAGGGCAGGAGCTCCCTGCCCGACTCTGTGAGGTGGTACTCGAATCGCGTCGCCTGATACTCGTGCTTTTCGAGGATGCCTTCGGCCACGAGGGATTTGAGTCGCGCTGCGAGCCGGTCGCGCGGTGCTCCGGTGTTGCGGGCGATCTGGCTGAAGCGCCGGTTGCCGAACATGATCTCGCGGGCGATGAGCAACGACCAACGGTCGCCGACAAGCTCCAGCGTGGCTGCGACCGCGCAGGGCCTTCCGGGGACTACGGGAAATTCAGGCATGTTTCAGCATATCAACTTGCGGTTTGTGTATCAAACCGTTCATTGCGGACCGCGACCCCGGGTGAACCGGGATGACCTCGCCTTCACGCCAAGGCGAGCTTAGGCGAAGCGCCCCGCGGGCCATCCCGGAGGCGGTCAGACCACGCTAGTATGGTTTGAAACTCAAACCATACTGAAGGACGGTCCATGACTGCTCGAGTCACTCCCTACCTCAACTTCGACGGCAACGCGCGAGAAGCGATGGAGTTCTACCATTCGGTCTTCGGCGGCACGCTGGACATCACCACGTACGCGGATCTGCACCGAGCGGAGGACGCCGGCCAGGAGAACCTGGTCGCCCACTCGATGCTGAAAGGCGCCGTGGGCGTCATCCTCATGGGATCCGACACCACGACCCCGGAGGCACATGGACCCGGCGGCTCCTTCTCCGTGGCCCTCGGCGGCGACGAGACGCACCTCACCGCCTACTGGCACCGGCTCTCCGACGGCGGAACCGTGACAGTGCCCTTCGCCAAGTCCGCGTGGGGCGCGCTGCACGGACAGTGCGTCGACAGGTTCGGGACCTCCTGGCTGGTGAACGTGACGGCGGGTTCTACAACCTGAGGGCCCGTCACCTCACGCTCACCATGGCGTCATCGGCCCTCCTGCCCGAGATCGGAATTCGAGGTCTCGGGCAGGAGTTCCTTCTGCCGCGAACGGCGGGATCCTCAGCGCGCTGAGGGCGCGGATGCCGACTTCAGACGCGGCAGGGCCTGGACAACGCCGGCGGCAAGGCCGAGAGCCGCGAAGACCCACCAGATGTGCTGGAAATTGTCCACTCCAGGACCCATTTTCGAAGTTCCCAGGAGAGCGACGAAGATGCTGACTCCCAGAACTGCCCCGAGCTGCCTGAAACTGGAGTTGATGGCGGATCCGACGGCGAACTGCGCCGGGGGAAGTTTCGCGACGGCGGCGCCGGACTGCACAGGCAGGGTGAGACCGATTCCCAGTCCGGTGAGCAGAGTCCACGGAAGCCAGTGGGCCACCCAGTGCGGTGAGGAGTCCACGAAAAGGGCGAAGCCGAGGCAGCCGAGGGTCCAGGTGACGGCGCCTGCGAAAAGGACACGTCGATGTCCGACAACGGTGGCCAGCTTGGTCGTGGAGCGCGCGATGATGGTGACGACGATCGGTCCGGCGGAACTGGCGAGTGCTGCGCGCAGTACCGAGTAGTGCCATTCCGCCTGAAGGAAGATCAGATTGGCCAGCAGGAGGCCGAAGAACGCTGTTGAGAACAGGAGCGTCGCGGCGTTGATCTCCGAGAACTGGCGCTCCTTGAAGAGGGCGAGATCCATCACCGGCCGTGCGGCCTTCGATGTACGCCACAGGAAGACGGGAAGCGCAAGGGCCGCCGCAACGAATCCGATCACCACCCAAGAGTCGGACCATCCACGAGAAGGTCCCTCGATGATGGAGAAGCTGAGAAGCGCGGGAATTGCCGCCACGAGGAGCGCCCCGAGAGGATCGGGAAGGCCGGACGCCTGCGGGTCACGGGACTCGTGGAGCAGATGTCTGCCGAGCGCCACGATCACTGCCGCGATCGGCACGTTGACCAGGAAGATCCATCGCCATGACGCGTACTCGGTGAGCAGCGCTCCGAGCGTGGGGCCGACCGCTGCCGCCGCGGCGGCCATCGCACCCCAGACGCCGATCGCGACATGCCGACGGGCGGCGTGGAACTCATGAAGGACGAGCGCGAGCGAGGACGGCACGACAAGGGCGGCGAAGACCGCTTGTAGCGCGCGGGCGGTGATCAGTACTCCCGCGCTCGGCGCCAGCCCGCACAGAGCACTCATGAGCGCGAATCCGGTGATGCCCACCATGAATATGTTCTTGCGCCCGTAGCCGTCGGCCACCCGGCCCGCCGGGATGAGCATGGCCGCGAACACCAGGCTGTACGCATTGAGAACCCACGCCAAATGCCCGGCTGTGGTGTTGAAACTGTGGCTGATGGTCTGGAAGGCGATGTTCACAATCGTGGTGTCGAGAAAAACCACGAAGGCGCCGAGGCTGCCCAGGGCCAACACCCACCCAGCCCGACGATTGTTCGCGGGCACCTCATCCCGGGGACTGTCGTCGACAGTGGTCCGGCTCTCCCCCAAGGGGGCGCGCTGTGCATTCTTCACCGTGCACAACTCCTCATGTCTTGTTGTGAGCTGCAACTTGCTCAGGTACGGTAACAGTGCACGGTTTGAAATTCAAACCATGCAATCCGAGTCACAGTGCCGTGGAGGAGCGGTGAATGATCGACTCGAAGAGACCGATCAGGCAGCCCATTTCACCGCCCGGCATCGGCCGATGTGACGTCTGCCCGCGCTCCGGCTCCGCCGAATCCGTCGGTACGTCACACACAGGTCCATGAACGGCTGTCAAGCGAAGCGGCGACACCTATCGATACGACACGTATCGATAAAGTTCCGTCGCACCAGAGAGAAGCGCTCACATTGAATACTTCGGAAACCCGCCGACCGACGCTGATGGTCGTGCACGCGCACCCGGACGACGAGGCCAGCCAGACAGGCGGCACACTCGCGCGATACGCCGCTGCCGGCGTCCGAACGGTCCTTGTCACATGCACCGATGGCGGACAGGGCGACGGAGTCGACGGCCGCAAACCCGGCCACCACGGCCACCGGCCCGAGGAGATCGCCACACGGCGCGCCCACGAGCTCGCCCTATCCGGTGCCGCACTGGGTGTGAGTCACCTGATTCGACTGGACCATCCGGACTCCGGGCTGCCCGACTCCCCCGACGACATCGACCCTCGTGCGTTCAGCAGACTCGACGGCGAGCCGATCGTCCGGCAGCTCGAAGCCCTCATGCACGAGTACCGGCCGGATGTCCTGGTGACCTATCCCCCCAACGGGCTGTCGAACCACCCGGATCACGTCCGTACGCACGACCTCACGACCGCCGCGTTCGAGCGCATTCGGACGGCCAGCGGCTTTCCTGCCCAGGGAGGCGTCGGCACGCGTCCCGGCCGGCGCCTGCCGAAGCTCTACCACATCGCCCTCTCCGTGTCCCGCCTCGCGGCGGTACGAACCCTGGCACGGGCTTCCCTCGGTCCTGACGCCTGGACTCCCCCGCTGGACATGGGCGTTGAGGACGACGACGTCACCACCGTCGTGGACATCTCCGGGTTCTGGGACCAGAAGCTTCGGGCCCTGGCGGCACACGCCAGCCAGTCGGACGCTCAGGCCCTGCTGGGGATGTTGAGACTGACCGGTCGTGAGAACCCTGTCGAGGAGTACGTACGAGTCGCCCCACCGTGGACTGGCGGAGAGCGGGAGATCGACCTCTTCCAGGGCGTCGTCGAGGGCGGCTGACCGCCGTCTCCCGCCCGCCCCGGGCCTGCTACGGATACCGAGGGCGCCCGTGCAGTTATGTGGTCGCGGCCGACCTCGCCCGGGCCGCCCCCTCCCGCGATGGCCGACCGTGCTGCTTTCCGTTCCCACGGCGGGGACGGAAGCAGCACGGCCGGGAACGGCTCACTCCGCGGTGGAGGAGCCCTCCTCCGCCACACGAGCGCCACCGGCCGGAGCCTGAGCACCGCGCTCGTGGAGGTGGGCCGTCGGTGTGCGGTCGATCTGCAGGCTGAGGAGTTCGGGACGGCTGTAGTGGCCGCGCGCGTCCATCAGGCGCTTGCGCTGGTCGATCAGTCCGAAGTCCAGGTCGGCGATGACCTCGCCCTCGCCGGAAGTAAGCGGCTCCCCGAGAACGCGTCCTTCAGGATCGACGATCGCGGTGAAGAAGCCCCCGGACAGCGCGGGACCACCGGTGTCCTCGGCGATGCGACCCACCTGGTCCCGGTCGAGCCATGCGGTTGCGCAGACGACGAAGCAGGCAGCTTCCAGGGCATGCTGACGAATGTTGACCTCGATCTGCTCCGCGAACAGCGCGCCGCCGAAGGAGCCGGGGTACATCGCGGCGTGGATCTGCTCGCCGTCGGCGATCAGCGCGTAGCGGGCCAGGGGCTGGTAGTGCTCCCAGCAGGCGAGCTGGCCGACGCGGCCGACGGCGCTGTCCACCGCACGCAGGCCGGAGGCGTCGCCCTGCCCCCAGACGAGCCTCTCGTGATAGGTCGGCGTGATCTTGCGGCGGCGCTGGATCAGTGTGCCGTCGGCGTCGAACAATAGCTGCGTGTTGTAGATGGTCCCGCCGTCGCGCTCGTTGACGCCGATCGAGACGACCATGTGCGCCTCTCGCGCGGCCTGGGCGATGGCGTCGGTCTCGGCGGACGGCACGGTCACCGACTCCTCGAGCAGGCGCAGCGGCTCCCTGGCCATGGCGTAGGGCGCCTGCACGAAGGAGAAGTACGGGTAGTAGGGGATGACGGTCTCGGGGAAGACCGCGTACTGAACTCCCTTCGTGCCCAGCTCGCGGATCTTCTCGACGACCTTTTCGACGGTACCCGCGCGGCTGTAGAGCACGGGGCTGATCTGGACTGCGGCGGCCTTCACAACGGTCATGGTGCGGTTCCTTCTCGATATGAGGGGTCATCAATGGGAGTTCTGCATGGGCCCGTTCAGGCAGACGAGCCCGCACAGCGCCGGACCTGTCGATCGCGGGGACGTGTCGTGCGCGGGCATGGCGGCGATCACGGCCCCGACGAACCGGTCCTGCGTGGCACGAGGCGGGGCTCCCGGACCGGCCGGCGGTGATTCGACGACCTCTCCGACTATTATGGTTTGAATGTCAAACCGATCACAGCATACACATCCTGGTTTGGAAAACAAACCGAAGCGGGATTCCCTGGCAGTCGCGCTCGACGCGGTCAGCGACCGGTGGTCCCTGCACATCGTGCGCGCCGTGGCCTTCGGCGCGTCGCGTTACACGGACATCCTGCGGGCGGTGGGGGCACCGAGAGATGTCCTGTCCTCCCGGCTTCGAAAGCTCACCGCGTCCGGGATCCTGCGACCCCGCTCGCCGGAGAAGGGCCGGCTGGCCGGGTACGAGCTGACTCAGAAGGGTCGCGACCTCGGACAGGTCGTCCTGGTGCTCAAACGCTGGGGCGACGCCCACGGCGCGGACGACGTACCTCCGGTGGACTTCATCCACGACGTCTGCGGCGAGGTGTTCGTCGCCGAGGTCCGCTGCCGGGCCTGCGGGAGTCCGATCCGGTCGGGTGAGATCTCCGTGCACCGCGCGTCCCAGGGCTGCTGACGCCCCGGAGCCGACGCGAACCCTGCGGCTGACTCCCCGACCGGTGGATCACCGCCCGACCCCCCGTGGCTCCGCATGGCCCACGCCGAGATCGAGAGCCCCGCGGAGCTGGTCCGGGATCTGGCGCACGACCATGATCCCGACCTGGCCGATCATCCCTTTAGGCTCGGCGCGCGGCTGGGGAAAACAACTGTGGCGGCTCGGCGACGACCCCGCCTCCGCCTCAACGACGCCATGCGAGCCGGGAAAGCCGCGCCCGACGACGTCTGCTTCCCGTGTGCCCCGCACGGCGGGCGTGGCGTGCTGACCCGCACCACCGCAGCTCGGCGTCCAGCACCGCCAGGCCGACCGGTGACCGGGTGAACAAGGCATCCATCATCGCCACCTCGGTATCACTCGCAACGCCGGCCCGACCACGGTCTGCCATGCAAGTCACCTTCCGTGCCGCCCGGTGGCAGAACCCCGCGCGAGATGCCGATGCGGTTGCTTCCGGTGTACCCCGACGCCGCGAACACGGCGACCTCCGACGCCACGACACGGAGGTCACCAGCCGTAACCGGGAGGTACTCCCGCGCACCTACGCACAGAGCGGCACCGTCGGTGGCTGCTGACTCCCGGGCCCGGCCTCGATGCACGCCGGGTCGCGAGCGGAACCGGGGACCGTGCGGCCGGGCGGCGGCTCAGGCGTCGATGATGACGGGGATGATGAGGGGCTTGCGACGGTGGGTGCGGAACGCCCAGTTCGCCACGGCGCGGGCGAGGAGTTGTTCGAGTTGGTGCGCGTCCCCGACACCCTCCTCGGCCGCGGTGGCCAGGGTCTTCTCGATGACGGGGATGACCGGCTCGAACGTGGTGTCGTCGTGGACGAAACCGCGTGCCAGGAAGTCGGGGGCCTCGGCGAGGGCGCCGGTGTCCGCGTCGACGATCGCCACCACCGTGACCACGCCTTCGGCGGCGAGGGTGAGGCGGTCCTTGAGGGACGCTTCGGTGGCGCCGCCGACTTCCATGCCGTCCACGTAGACGTTGCCGGCGGGGACTTTGCCGGTGATGGACGCGCGCCCGTCGACGAGGTCGACGACGACGCCGTCCTCGGCGATGACGACCCGGTCGGGATCGACGCCGGTACGGATGGCCAGGTCGCCGTTGGCCCGCAGGTGGCGCCATTCGCCGTGCACAGGCATGACGTTGCGGGGTTTGACGATGTTGTAGCAGTAGACGAGCTCACCGGCGCTGGCGTGCCCGGAGACGTGCACCTTGGCGTTGCCCTTGTGGACCACGTGGGCGCCCCACCGGGTGAGTCCGTTGATCACCCGGTAGATGGCGTTCTCGTTGCCGGGGATGAGGGAGCTGGCGAGCAGGACGGTGTCGCCCTTGCCGATGCGGATCACGTGGTCGCGGTTGGCCATCCGTGACAGCGCGGCCATCGGTTCGCCCTGGGAGCCGGTGCACACCAGAGTGATCTTGTGGTCCGGGAGCTTCTCCAGCTCCTTCGTGCTCACGACCAGTCCGGACGGGACCTTCAGATAGCCCAGGTCACGCGCGATGCCCATGTTGCGGACCATCGACCGGCCGACGAAGGCGACCTTGCGGCCGTGCTGGTGGGCGGCGTCCAGGACCTGCTGGATGCGGTGCACATGGCTGGCGAAACTGGAGACGATGACCCGGCGCGGCGCGGTGCGCATCACCTGCTCGATCGCTGGATTCAGCTCACGCTCGGAGGTGGTGAAGCCGGGCACTTCGGCGTTGGTGGAGTCGGTGAGGAACAGGTCCACGCCCTCCTCGCCCAGACGGGCGAAGGCGCGCAGATCGGTGATGCGATCGTCGAGAGGGAACTGGTCCATCTTGAAGTCGCCGGTGTGCAGCACCGTCCCGGCGCCCGTGCGGATCGCGACCGCGAGACCGTCCGGGATGGAGTGGTTGACCGCCACGAACTCGCAGTCGAAGGGCCCGAAGCCGCGCCGGTCGCCCTCCCGCACCCGCACCGTGCGCGGCCGGATGCCGTGTTCCTTGAGCTTGGCCTCCAGGAACGCCAGCGTCAGCTTGGAGCCGACGACGGGAATGTCGGACCGCTCGCGCAGCAGGTACGGCACGCCGCCGATGTGGTCCTCGTGGCCGTGGGTGAGGACCACGGCCACGATGTCGTCCAGCCGGTCCCGGATCGAGGTGAAGTCCGGCAGGATCACGTCCACGCCGGGCTGGGTCTCCTCGGGGAACAGCACGCCGCAGTCGACGATGAGCAGTTTGCCGGCGTGTTCGAAGACCGTCATGTTGCGGCCGATCTCCCCCAGACCGCCCAGGGCGACGACCCGCAGCCCTCCTGCGGCAAGGGGCGGGGCGGCTTTGAGGTCGGGGTGCGGATGACTCATACCCTGACGGTACCCGGAGAGCGGGACGGGATGATCCATTGTCTGTGTGATCTCTTCGTCCCGACGGACGCCGGCAATGACTCGGCCTCGGTCACCACGAACGAGGGCCTGTACCAGGAGTCGAAGCACATGCACTGGCACGTCTGCCACCGCGGTGAGAGCGAGCAGCGGATCCTGGCGGCCTACGGGCACCACGACGGCTGAGCCGCGCTACCGTCCCTGGCGCCTGCCCCGGGGCCCGGCCGCTGCTGCGGCCAGGGTTTCCGTGGCGACGGGGCCGCGGCCGCCTATCGCGGTAGAGACCGGCTCGTCGCTGTCTGCCCTCGGCAGGGCTCGATGCTGCGGGAGAACACCCTCAGCGTGTGACCGTTCGGGAGATCCTTGCGCGTCCGCCAGCGGTCCGAGTTGGACCATTGCCTGCGATCGCCCGCGAGAGGAGAATCCGCTCCGATCAAGAGGAGATGTGATGCTCGGCTTTATGGATGGGTCCGTATTAGCGCTGGGGTGCGCGCTGGTCCTCGTGAGCCTCGGCGGCTGGCGGTGGGAGCGGACCAGGGTCCAAAAGGGAGCAGGTCCCGATCGGAGCAGGCGCTTCTTCGCGACCTGGCTCCCCCTGCTCATGGGAGTGGAGCTGATGGGCGCCAAGGTGCCGCGCCTGCTTCACGCGCCACACGCCGTCGCCATGATCGTGGACACTCTCAACTTGGTGCTGATATGCACGCTGGCGGTCCTGACCTTCTGGATGCTTCGGGATCGTGATCCCCGCACCCTCGGATGACGGCAACAGTCTCCGGGCCGTGCCACTCTCATGCCGGAACGGACAGGTACTCACGGGAACTCGCGGCCCACAGGGGTGAGTTCGGCAGGGCCTGCCCCTCGCGTGCATGATCGCCCGACCTCGCTCCCTTGTTCACGAGCCGTGTTGAAAGCGGTGGGGGCTCGCCAGGACAGCATCGGGGTGTTCCCGGTGAAGGTCCCTGGCCATGCCGCAGATGTCGAAGGTCGAGCTGTGCGCGGCGATCCGGCGGGACCACGGAGCCCGCGCCCGCGCCCGCATGACGATGCGGGAGTCGTAGCGGGCGTGGGGAGCCGTTCTGAGGGCCGGGGCGCGTCTCATCGGCGAGGACAGCGGCGGCGGACGCGTCAGCCGAAGTGGAGGTCGCCCTCGATGGTACCGGTCTGGATGACAGGACCGCGGATGTCGCCGCCGCTGATGGTGTTGTGCACGGTGGAGCCCCGTTCCGGAGCGTGCCCGGCCGCCGAGATCAGGGCACGCAGCTCGCCTTCCGCCGCCGGGTCCTCGCGGAGCAGGAGCAGCAACCGCGCCTGCCATTGGGACTCGATCCCGGCGAGGGCGGCCCGGTCACCGCTGTGTGCGGCGGCGACGACCGCGGTGCGGGCCTGCTCCAGCTCGGTGTCGGCCGCCTGCTCCTCGCGGGACCGCCCGCGCCCGAACAGCGCGCTCGCCCGGCTCTTGACCGCAGCCCATGCCTCACCCGCCATCAGCTGCACCAGGGTCGTCGCCCCGGACACGGCCAAGGCGGTCAGTTCAGCCTCCACACGGCCTCCTCCGGTTCCGCAGTCTGTCGCCGGTTCCCCGAACTCCGTTCCTCTCCAGCGTACTTGGACCACGTGCGTGACGCGGGCTATCGTGCTTGGCCGGGAGACGGCGGAGGTGCGCGAGACGTGGGGAGAGCCGGGGGGAGCAGGTTCCACGACGTGCGCAACACCTTCCACGGGGACGCGGAGACTGTCATCCAGGCCGGCTCCATCGGCCGTGTCCACCTCTACGGCATCCCGTTCCAGCTGACGCCCCTGTCCCGCTGGTCGATCGTCCGGCGCTGTGTCGTCACGGCGGTCCTGGTGGCTCTGGGCGGCTTCCTGCTGGAGGCCGGACTCAGCGCCTCCACCGGTCGAATGGCGCCGTGGCTGGTCGTCGCCGGGCTCGCGCTGCTGATGACGGCTTACACGGTGGGTTGGGTGACCTGGCAGTGTCGGCAACTGGCCCGCGGCCGCCACGAGAACGTGCTGCGTGCCACGGTGAACGGCGTGCTGGCCGGACTGGCTCGGGAGCAGACCAGGCAGTGGCGCGACGAGGCGATCGCGCGCCGCGTCCAAGGACCGCGCCTGCTGCCCGTACTGTGCCGGGCGTCCGGGCGCGACCTGTTCGACCATTGGTCCAACATCCGTGCCGGGGAACGGAGCGACCAGCCCCTGTCCCTCGACGGTGATGTCACGGAGATCGACCGGATCTACGGCCGGGTGCCCTCCGGACGGCTGGTGATCCTGGGCGAACCAGGGGCGGGCAAGAGTGTGGCGGCGCTCCGGCTCGGGCTGCGGCTGCTGGAGGGACGACGGGCGGACGGCCGGGTCCCCGTGATCCTCCCCCTCGCTTCCTGGAACCCGGGCGAGACGGGTCTGTGGCGGTGGGCCGCGCAGCGGCTCGCCACCGAACACCCCGAACTGGCGGCGCCGACCGGCTTCGGCACCGTACTGGCCGAGGAGGTGGCCGCACCCGAGCGGCTCCTGCTGATTCTCGACGGCTTCGACGAAATGCCCGCCGATCGACGGGCCTTGGCCCTGCGGACTCTCAACGACAGTCTGGACGAGGACACTCACCTGATCCTCACCAGCCGCACCGAGCAGTACCGGGACGTGGTGCGCCAGGCGGATGTGCTCAGCGGCGCGGCGGCCGTGACGCTCCAGCCACTGACCGTGCGGGAGCTGAGCGAGCACCTGAGAACCAGTACCCGGCGGACCCGGACGGACGGCAGCCCGCTGTGGCAGCCCGTCCTCGCCCGCATGCGCGACGGCGACGATCCGCACGCCCGGCGGCTGCGCGACGCACTGTCGTCGCCGCTGATGCTCGGGCTGGCCCTGGTCGTCTATGGCGAGACATCCGCCGACCCGGCCGAACTCCTGGACACAGCCGTGTTCTCCACCGGAGCGCGGATCGAGCAGCACCTCATCGCACGGCTCGTGCCGGCGGCCTACACGGCGCCGCCCGACGTGGGAAAACCGCGGCGATGGCGCGCGGAGGTCGCCGAACGCCATCTCAGCCGACTGGCCCGGGACGCCGCCCGGCACGGTGCGCCCGGTGGCGAACTCGCTTGGTGGCGCTGGTATCCCGGGCAGGCGAAGGCCGCTACGGCGGTGGCCGTCATCCTGGTCTACGCCGCTGCCGTGGCCCTCACCGCGGCCCTGCCGCCGCACGGCACGATCCGCTGGTGGGGCATGACGCTGCCGCCCTGGGGCGCGCTGGCACTGATCGGCGTGCTTCCCCTGCTCGTCGCCGTCGCCGACGTCTACGCCACCGTGCCGGTGCCCGCGCGTCTGCAACTGCGCCAGCGCACGCCCACGATTCTCTGGCGCGCCGCAGGAAGCGCCGCCGGGATCGGGTTCGCCTGGGGGACGAACATCCCCACCAAGGACCATCCCTATCCCTCTGGCTTCCCGATTCCCGCGGCCGTCGCGTTGGGCGTGCTCTTCGTCGTCCGCGCCGCACCGAGCATGGCCACCGACGTGGCGTCAGTCACCCCTCGTTCGCTGCTGCGGGCCGACCGGGTGTCGGCGCTGACCCTGGCGGTCAATTTCTCGGTCACGGGGCCGCGCCGGTGGTGCCTGGAAGCGGTGGTGCTGCTGCCCGTCTTGTGCGTCAACACCTGGAGCGACCACGCGGGGGCGGGGGTGACGGGCGCGGGGACGTGGGCCACCGTGGTCGCGGGCACCCTCGCCATCACCGTCCTGCACGGGATCACCAACACGGCCTGGGGGCGCCACGCCGCGGCGCGCGTCGTCCTGGCGGCCACCGGCCGGCTGCCCTGGCGGACCATGGCCTTCCTGGAGGACGCCCACGCGCGCGGTGTACTGCGCCAGACCGGTGGGGTGTTCCTGTTCCGCCACGCACGGCTGCAGGAGCACCTGATCAGCCAAGCGCCGCCGACGCGGGACGGTAGGGTCCGTCTCCGCCTGTGGCCGCGGGCGCTCTGGCTGCTGGGTCGCTGGCCCGCCCTCCTCCTGACGGGAATCGTGCTGTTCTTCGGCAGCGCCTACGTCACGCAGTCCATCAGCCGGATCAACCGACAGGCCGGTCCCTATGCCGCTCCTCCGCCGGCCTGCGCTCTCCTCGACAGACACACGGTCACCTCGGCCCTCCACGGGGATCCGGTGCGCGACCGTGAGGCGCAACGGATGGGCGGGCTGTACGAGCCCTGGCCCAGGGGTGATGGCGTGTGGTGCAGTTGGCACACCGAGGCCAGCACCTCGACACTGGCACTGGCCACCGACACGGAGACGCCGACCCCTGACAGGAGTGGCGCGCAGATCGCGCGGCGCATATTCGTCGGGATGACGAGGCCGGTCGCCCCGGCCCAGCCCGATCCCGCGGCCACTCCCTGCGACTGGGACCACGAGTCCATCTGGTCGGGGAGCGACGACCGAGAGCCCGGCGTCTTCGTGCACGCCTTCCTGCTCTGCCGCAACGTCGTGTTCCAGGCCGACTACCACGCCGATGTCCCAGCAGGTGGCCCCGCCGACGGCACCGCCGTGCTGCAACGACTGCTCCGTCTCGCCGTACGCAAAGCGCTTCGCCCGGAAGATGGGGTCTGACGTCATTTCTCGGTTCGGGCACAGATCTTGGGGAGCGGTCGCGGAGTGTCACGGGGCAACAGCAAGCTGCCATGCGCGCCTCGATACCCGTCAGATGCCGCTGGATCACGTCCGTGACGTGGGCGCACGGCACCTCGCCGGAGTCGCGCAGGGCGAGGATCGAGCGGATCCCGGCGAGGGTGGGGCCGGCCGACGGGGCCTGGCGGACGAAGGCCGACGGCTGCTGGTCTGCGCCGGGCAGTCGCGGCAGCCGGAGGGCGTGCGCGGCGGGTCGGGCAGCGGTCCGGCCTGCTCGTAGAAGCGGATGGTCTCGGCCGTCAGCCCGCTCACGGAGACCAGTTGTGAACCGCGCTCAGGGACCCAGCTAGGCCGTGGGGAACATCGTTGCAGCCGTTGGCAAGAATCCTCGTCGTCCGGGGCCGCTACAGCTTCAACGTCTCCGTGCCGTGCGAGGGCCCACGCCCGCCGCGTGACCCGGCCGCGATCGAGCTCGACGAACACGGCGCGGAGGAGCAGAGCCCTCAACCAGGTCAGGCCGATCAGCCTCGCAGGGAGCGTGCCCGTTCCCGCGCCTGCGGGGCCGGGCCGTCTGTCGCGAACGCCTCAGCTCCACGTCCCGCAGCGGCCCTGAGCCGCATCAGTCGAGGGCGTGGCTGCGGCCGGTCTGCAGGATCTCGTCGGAGAGCTCGGGCTCGACGTGGCATACGGCGCGGGCAAGCATCAGCGCGCCGACCATTTCGCTGAGCAGGCGAATGGCCCGGTGGCGGGCCTCGGCCGGGTCGAGCGCGTGGCCCTTCTCCTCGGCTTCGCGCAGGAACTCGGCGGCGAAGCCGGTGAGGTAACCCTCGACGCCTTCGGCGTACGCGCTCTGCACGGCTTCGCTGTGCCGTCCGGCGTCGGTGACCAGGGAGGCGGAGGGACAGCCGCCGTCCGGGGCGTCACGGTGCGCGGTGGACAGATACCCGGCAACGACCCGCTCCAGCGGAGAGCCGGCCTGGCCCGGACCGTCCTCGATCGTCCGGGCCAGGCCCCCGAGCGAGGCGGCGTAGGCGGCGCCGCACACCTCCACGACCAGGTCGTTCTTGGAGGCGAAGTGGTTGTAGAAGCCGCCATGGGTGAGTCCGGCTTCCTTCATCAACTCGGCGATGCCGACCGCGTCGATGCCCTGCGAGCGAAACATGCGGCTCGCCGCTTCGAGGATGTTCTGCCGGTTGCGGGCCTTGTCCTGCTTGGTGATCCGCGGCATGGCCGTCCTCTCGCATCGCTCTCGATTTGACACTTTTAATGATGCCTCTCATCATAGCAGGAGTTCCAATGATGCCCATCATCAATAATTCGTGGAAGGGAGCGTCATGCGCGCCATCGCCTACGACCAGCACGGAGAAGCCGGGCAGGTACTACGCCTGAGCGAGCAGCCGGCCCCTGCTGCGCCCGCGGCCGGGCAGGTGCAGGTGCGGGTGCTGTCCCGGCCGATCCACCCCGGCGACCTGGCGGGAGTGGAGGGCCTTCCGGGCGGACCGCGGCAGCGGTTCGCCACGCCACGGATTCCCGGCGTGGAGGGAATGGGCGTCATCGAGACCGTCGGCGAGGGTGTGCAGGATCTGCGGCCCGGTCAGCGGGTGGCGTTCTTCCCGGTGCCGGGCGCGTGGAGCGAACTCGTCACGGCGCCGGCCGATCTTGTGGTGCCGGTGCCCGAGGACCTCAGCGACGAGACCGCGGCTTTGATGCTGGTCAACCCGCTGACCCTGCTCTCCTTGCTACGGGCGGTCGAGGACGCCCAGCAGGGCCAGGCCGGTCCGGTGGTGCAGACGGCCGCCGGTTCATCGGTGGGAAAGCTGGTCAGCGCCGCAGCACTCAAGCACGGCATCCCGCTGGTCAACCTGGTACGCAGCGCCACGGGGGCGCAGACCTTGCGGCGGCGGTTCCCCGGACTGCCGACCATCTCGACGGCCGACGCGGACTGGCGCACTCAGGTCCAGGACGCGACCGGCGGCCGGGGTGCCCAGGTCGTCCTGGACGCGGTGGGCGGATCCCTGACCGGTGAACTGGCCGGGCTGCTCGCCGACGGCGGCACGCTGATCGCGTACGGAGGGCTCGGTTCCGGCAGCACGCCGCTGGAGTCGCTCGCGCTGACCCCGCGGGCCCTGACCGTGCGGGGCACGTCCATCCTCCAGTGGCTGGCCGCCCGCACGCCTGAGGAACGGGCCGAGGACGTCGCCTTCGCCGCCCGCCTGGCCGCTACCGCCCCGGAACTCTTCGAGGTCGCCGCCGGCTACGACCTCGCCGACTTCGCGAAGGCCATCGACCACGTCCGCCGCCCCGGCAAGAGCGGAACCGTCCTGCTCACCAGCCCCGCACCCTGAACCCCACGAAGGGCACCGCCATGAAGATCGGAACCCTCGGCGCCGGAACCGTCGCCCAGGCCATCGCCCGCCACGCCGTGGCCCACGGCCACCAGGTCGTACTGAGCAACAGCCGCGGCCCCGCCTCCCTGGCCGGCCTCGCCGACGAACTCGGACCGCTCGCCCACGCCGGCACCCCGGAGGAAGCCGCCGCGGCGGAACTCGTCGTGCTCGCGGTCGGCTGGCCCCAGATCCGGGACGCGGTGGCCGGCCTGCCGCCCTTCGACGGGCGCGTCGTCATCGACGCCACCAACCAGTTCGCCTCACCGCCGCCGCCCATGAAGATCGTCGACCTGGGCGAGCTGACCGGCAGCGAACACGTCGCCTCACTGCTGCCCGGAGCCCGCGTCGTGAAGGCGTTCAACACCCTCTACGGCCAGTACATCGCCGCCGACCCGCGCCACCCGGCCGGGCGCCAGGTGCTGTTCCTCGCCGGTGACGACGCCGACGCCAAGACCACCGTCAAGAACCTCACCGGCGCCTTCGGCTTCGCCCCCGTCGACCTCGGCTCCTTGCGCGAGGGCGGACGCCTCATGCAGCTCGGCGGCCCACTCTCCGCCCTCCACGCCCTCAAACAGGACTGAGCCGGGCCCTCGCCCGCTCCTCGCTCTCCTCCTCATCCCCCTCAGCACAAGGAAGTTGCTCATGACCACCACCCAGCCCCTGCTCCAGCCCGTCCGCCTCGGCGCACTGGAGCTCCCCAACAGCGTCGTCATGGCCCCCATGACCCGCGCCCGCGCTCAGAACGCCGAGCTGGCCCCCACCGACCTGCACGCGACCTACTACGCGCAGCGCGCCGGCGCCGGCCTGATCGTCACCGAGGGAACCTGGGTCAACCGCGACGCGATCGGCTTCATCCACGCGCCCGGCATCTACACCGACACGCAGACCGCCGGCTGGGTGAAGGTCACCGAAGCCGTCCACGAGGCCGGCGGGCGGATCGTCTCCCAGTTCGGCCACCTCGGCGCGGCCTCCCACCCCGACCACCTCGGCGGCCGCCTGCCCGCCGGACCCTCGGCCATCAACCCCGGTGAGAAGTCCTTCACCCCCTCCGGCCCGAAGGACACCGTGACCCCGCGCGCCTACACCGCCGCTGAGATCGCCGCCACCATCGCCGACTACCGCCTTGCGGCCGAGAACGCCCGCCGCGCCGGCTTCGACGGCGTGGAAATCCACGCCCAGCAGTCCCACTTGATCCCGCAGTTCCTCAACCCACGTCTCAACCAGCGCACCGACGCCTATGGAGGCAGCAGCGAGAAGCGGGCCCGGTTCCTCCTCGACATCCTCGACGCCGTCAGTGACGTGTGGGGCAGCGACCGCATCAGCGTGAAGATGTCGCCGGGCTGGGCCAACGGAACCACGTTCACCGCGGACGAGGAGACACTCGCCGACTACGACCAGCTGTTCAAGAAGCTCAACGACAGCAACCTGGCCTATCTGCACCTCCTGGGCACCCCCGGCACCATCGAGGAGCGCATCGACCTCTTCTCCCGCTACCGCGCCCACTACCAGGGCAACATCGTCGCCAACCTCGGCTTCACCCAGGCCCTCGGCAACGAGATCCTCGACCACGGGATCGTCAACGCGGTCTCCTTCGCCGAGCCCTTCATCGCCAACCCCGATCTGGTCGAGCGCTTCGCGCAGGGCCACCCGCTGGCCGACGGCGACCGGGGCACCTACTACGCCGGTCACAGCGAGGGCTACACCGACTACCCCGCCTTCACCGCCAACTGAGCAATCAAGATCTCCGTGGGCAGCAGCATCCGAGCAATGATCGCAGACGTCGAAGCAGAGAACCTCGAAGACGCGGTTCGTCTCTACGCAGATGCCATGCCCGCGGGATCTGACCTGCTGGCGGATGATCTTCCTCGCCAGGGATCAGTCAGCGAGGTCGAACGTTCCGCTGACCCCGGTCTCGCAGAACAGGGCGCCGTCGTAGCACACGCCGACCCTCGAACCGAAATCGATGACCCGTCGGTTCCGCCCATACGTGGACGAGCCTGCGGACCAGGAGGAGCAGGCGGCCGCCGCGCACTCGGCATGGCGCCGCACGTCGGCCGAAGGCCTCCGGGCCCTCGCTCACGTCAACGTCGCCTGTGGGACTCCATCGTCGACGAAAGCGCGGACGACTGGGCAACACCAATGCAGGAAGCGGCCCGCGCCTGGGACAAGCACCATAGGTAGCGAATTCGCCCACCCACCGTTCAGGAACCCCCGTCCACAGCGGGGGTTCCTGCGTACCTCCTCCGGCCCCCGCGGCGCCCCGGTCTAGCGCCCAGCACAGTCACTGCCTCCGTGCAGTCACTGCCTCCATATGGCATCGAGACCTTGACCCTGGGGGCCGCTGCAGTCCAGAAGGATCGTTCGTGACAACAGTGGCAGGACGTGACCAACGCTCGGCCTGCAACCGCCCGCTCCAAGTCGACGCTCCAATAGAGAACTTGGCCGTTCCAAACCCGCAACTGGGATATTTCACAGGTGATCCACGAAACGGTCGGCGCGCACTTAGCCGTTCACCCGGAACGCATCCGCCGGTCGGGCGGAGATCACTCTCGCTGGCAATCCTCCTCCCTATGACGATCACTTCCCGCATCGCGCGGCTCCACCCCACCGCCGCCGCGATCGCCCTGGCCGCCTCCGCGTCGCTGTTCGCCACTACGACCCCCGCGCAGGCCGCCTCCAATGCGGTTCCCACGTACGAAGTGAAGATCAACCTCACGACCGCGGCGCTGGACTCCTCGCACAACCCGCTCGCCGCCGTGAAGTCCGCCTTCGGCATCAGCGGTTCCGCCAAGGCCCGTTCCTACGAGTACTTCGACACCAGCGCGCTGGGACTGAACGGCCAGGGCTGGGACGTGCGACTCCGTCACAAGAGCGGCTCGTCGTTCGAGGAGAGCTACAAGAAGCGCTTCCCGGTCACCGGCGGCGACATCAACGCGGCCCTGAGCACCGCCAACACCGCCGGCTTCAGCAGCAACGACACCAACTACGATGCGGAGGTCGACTGGGGCTACTCCAAGCAGACCCTGAGCTTCAGCAACGAGAAGTCGCACAGTGCCTCGGGCTACTCCGGCACAGCCATGCCGAGCGTGAGTACCGGCCTGGGCTGGGTCGTCGGCGACATCCCCGGCAAGCTGGAGGACTGGAACTCCTCGAACTGGGGCAAGACCACGCTGCAGGCGTCCCAGGTGCACGGCCCGGTCACCTCGCAGGCGTGGGGCGGTGCGTGGGAGGCCTCGGACGATGCGAGCATCGAGGTGCTGCCGGTCGTCGGCGCGAGCGGTTCGGGCACCGAGTACATCGTCGAGGTGTCGTTCAAGACAGACAGCTACAGCGACGCCACGAAGCTTCACACCGACGCCGTGAACGTCGCGGAAAGCCACGGCTGGCTGTACCACGGCGACATCCTCAAGACCCAGGTGATCCTGGACCGTTACTGACCACATCGCGCGGCAGGTCCAGGCGCCAAGGGGCCGGTGCAGGGGGCTGCCAGCGGACTCGCGCACGGGCAGGGCCTGGTAGGCGAGTAGGACTCCGCGCAGGGAGGAGATCCTTCACGGCCGCGGGCCAGAGCTTGGGCGTCGAAGGCGACGGGGACCAGCTACCGGACAACTGGGCAGAACAGGCTTACGCCGAGGCATCCTCGACCCGGACCTGGACGACGGCCTCGTCGAGGCGCAACGGCTCCTGGACGCGGCACGTCGCTTCGGGGTGGAGCGGTTCGTCCACGTGAACTCGTCCAGCTGCGTGGCCTACCTGGGTCCAGGATCCGGTAGGCCACGCAGGGTTCGTCACCCCACTGCATTCGCCACGCTCCACAGGGCTTGTCCGTAGCCGTGACCGTCGCCGTAACCGTGGCCGCGGCCGCGGCCGCGGCCGCGGTAAGTCCTCACCAGCCGTCCTTGAGGTCACTGCACCGTCGACTTCAACGTCCCGACCGAGGCGGCAGGATGGTCCGAAGTGCGCTACCTGCCGAATTCGGCAGCACCCCACGCCCGAGGGCTACCGGCGTAGCCTCTCGCGCCCCCGCCGATTCCACGGGATACTGGCAAGCCTTCACTGGGGGGGTAGCGGGATGAGACATGTGCCTTTCTTCCGTTGGGTGTTGACACTGGGGTTCGTCCTCTTCGCGTGTGCGGTGGGGCTGTACGCCGCTGATTCGGCCCTGCCCGAAGCGCGGCAGATCGACTTGACAGTGCTCGACGAGAAGCCCGACGGGTCCTGCAGGGTTCGCTGGATCGACCCCTATGAGAAGCGGACGAGGGAAGCGTCCTACCACTGCGATCCCGGCCGGTCCGACCTCCTCAAGGCACCGCAGTACGACAGCCGCGGCCACGGCTGGGAGACAGCGTTCATGCTCACCGAAGGGCCGCAGCGAGGGAATCTCGAGGACCTCGCCACCGAACACGACCCCGTCTCCGCGGACTTCCTCCTGCTGCTCGGGACACCGCTCATGGCCCTCGGGCTGCTCGGTGGGAACCTCCGAGCCCTCCCCCGGATCCTCGGGGTGCAGAAACGGCTCATCCACCGTGCGAACAAGCTCGCGGCAACCGCGACGTCGGCCGTCGAGGACTACGAACGGGCTGTCGCGGCCGTAGAGGAAGCGGGACGCCACGACGTCCTCCCCCACGGGACCGACAGCGGCTCCAACTCGCAGCTGATCACGGCACTCTGGGTACTACGGGAGGCTGGACCGCAAGCACGGAAGACGGCGGCTTTCGGCCGGAACCTCACGGACCAGCTTCACCAACTGCTGAACGACGCGGCCCCCGCCGCCGGATTGCGGAGCATGCTGCAGGCCGGCCCGGTAGCCCGCCTCAAAGCAGCCCAGGCGGTTGCCGAATTGCGCCTGCACTTGTCCGTCGCAGAGCGCAACGGCCTGCCCGAGCGTTTCGCACAGACTTCCGTCGACCTGCTTCGGGGACAGGACGCCGACCTGGCCGCCCTCGCGGCCGCGACGGACTTCGCCGGAGACCCTGTCGCGTACAGACACTTGCTGACCCAGCTGACGCGGCCCGGGGACACTCACACGGAACGCCCGCCGCGTCCCGGTCACTGCAACCGGACTGCTCCGTAGAGTCGGCTCGCGGTTCGGGCCGGCCTGCGACTGCGTGGGTGGCGCCGCTTTCATCACGCGGCTGGTCGTTGTCGGGGGTGAGGACCTGCAGGTCGGACGTCCATACGTCTCCCTGACGCGCCGCGCATTGGTTACGAGCGCCCGCTCGGGGGCGTCCTGCTCGTCCTCGGTGACGTCGTCCTGGCCGTCGCCCTTGGCCGCTTCGCAGAGCGTGACGAGCTGCCGGTGGCGAGTCCGCCACAGCTCCCGGTCCACCAGGGAAGTGCTGACCGGATCGGAGGGCGGCGCGCAGCGGACACACGTCGAGGAGCGCCGTCACGGCGTCCCAGTCCGGGGCCTGACGAACTCGCCCTGCAAAAGTTGGTGCACGCCAGACCTGCTGACGACCCGGGCGCCGACCGTCAGGTTCCGGGCGATCGCCCACTCCAGCTCCGCGGCGCTGGGCGAGCCCGCCACCCGGTGCACCTCCCGGAGCCAGGCCCCCATGCGCGTGCGGGGAGCAGCGTCCTTGACCTGCTGCCTTCCAGGAGCACTGTGGGTCCGGCTGTCGGAGAGCGTGAAGGTGGCGGCCGCCACCTCTGAGGCCGTCCACGACTACACTCGCCACGTGCCCGCTACGTCCCTGATGTCCGCTTCTCTGATCCCGGCTGGTCTGACGGTCGTGACTCGTTACCTCGACCTCGCGGGTGTCTTTTCGTGCGCTCTCCTCGGCGGCGCGGTGGCCCGTACCACCGGGCTGGACCTGTTCGGGTTCGTGATCGTCGGCATCATCTCGGGCCTTGGCGGCGGCCTCATCAGGGACGTGCTGCTGCAGCACGGAACACCGATCGCACTGACCGATTACGCCTACCTTCTGACCGCTGTCGCCGGTTCTGTGGTGGTGTTCCTCATCAAGATCAGCGAGGAGTCGTGGAACCGGTTGTTCACCGTGCTCGACGCCGCGGTGATCGGGTTCTGGGCGGTCACCGGTGCCAACAAGACGTTGGAGGTCGGTCTGGGCTGGCTCCCCGCCGTCCTGCTGGGCACCCTCACCGCCGTCGGCGGAGGCGCCCTGCGCGACATCACCCTCGGCCGGGTGCCCGCTGTCTTCGGACGCAACGGCCTCTACGCCACCGTCGCCGTCTCGGTAGCCGGAGTCACCGTGGTCTGCTCGTACCTCGGCGCTCCCCGGCTCGGTATCGGCCTGGGCATCGCGCTGGCGCTGACCTTTCGGCTCACCGCCGTGCACTACGGCTGGAACCTGCCCAACAGCCTGGACTGGCAGCCCCACTCCAAGCTGGCCTCCATGATGCGGCGACGTTCCGGTCCCGCCTCCCGAACCGGGGAGGGCGAGCAACCCCGCCCGCCCGAGGAGTCACCATGACCGACCGCGTCCGCACCGTGCTGTCCGGCCTCGACCGTATCCGCTCCGAAACCGAGGACCTGTACAAGGATCTGCACCGACACCCGGAACTCGGCCTCCGGGAGCACCGCACGGCGAAGCAGGCGTCCCAGGCTCTGCGGGCCTGCGGCTACGAGGTCACCGAGGGCATCGGTGGTACCGGAGTGATCGCTGTCCTGGCCAACGGCGACGGCGACGGCCCGACAGTCATGGCGCGCGCAGAAATGGACGCCCTTCCCGTACGCGAGCAGACCGGCCTGCCCTACGCATCCACCGTGACCGTCACCGGCCCGGACGGCAACGAGCAACCGGTCATGCACGCATGTGGCCACGACGTACACGTGGCCTGCCTGATCGGCTGCGCACGGCTCATGGCCCTGGCGAAGGGCGCCTGGCGGGGCACCTTCGTGGCCGTCTTCCAGCCCTCGGAGGAGAACGGCGACGGCGCCGACGCCATGATCGACGACGGCCTCACAGCAAAGGCGCCCCGACCCGACGTAGTACTCGCCCAGCACGTCCTGCCCTATCCGGCCGGCTACGTAGGCACCCGCTCCGGGCCGTTCCTGGCGGCCGCGGACAATCTGCGTATCACCGTCCACGGCCGCGGGGGACACGGCTCCATGCCCCAGGCCGCGGTCGACCCCGTGGTGATGGCCGCGATGATTGTCGTACGCCTCCAGACCATCGTCTCCCGCGAACTGGCCGCCACCACCCCCGCCGTCGTCACCGTATCCAGCATCAACACCGGCGCCGGCGCCAACGTCATCCCCGACAGCGCCGTCATCCAGCTCAACGTCCGCACCTACGACGTCGTCACACGCAACCAGGTCCTTCAGGCGATCGAGCGGATCGTCAAAGCCGAGTGCGACGCGTCCCGTTCACCGAAGGCGCCCGAGATCGAGCGGACCGCTTCCTTCCCGCCCACCGTCAATTACGAGGCGCCGACCCGGCGCGTCGCCGAGGCCTTCGCCGCCCACTTCGGCGACGACGCCCACACCATCGACCTGCAGACCGCCAGCGAGGACATGAGCGCCATCCCGGAAGCGTTCGGTGCGCCGTTCACCTACTGGGGCATCGGTGGCATCGATCCCGACCTGTACGCCCAGGCCGCCAAGAACGGCACCGTCGCCCAAGACATCCCCGTCAACCACAGCCCCACCTTCACCCCCGTCATCCAGCCCACCCTGGACACCGGCGTCAGAGCCATGACCGTGGCCGCCCTCGCGTGGCTCGGCAACTGACCCAATGGCGATCACGGCACGAACCGGCCCCATCGCCGTCGACAGGCGAGGTTGCAGCCGAGGGGACCATCTCTGCGGGCGCGGGGGGAGCAGGCTGAATGACCTGCGACTTTACCCGCACGCATAGCGGGCTTCTAGGACTTTCATCGATTCCATCGTTGCGCCCATATCGCTCGCCGCCTGACCATGGTCACCAGCCCGCACAACTGCTGGCAACACCGCGTCCCCGCCCAGCCTGCGCGGCGCGGCACGCAGGCCTGCTTCTCGGTCTCTGGGCGGACCGCACGTCAGCCGGTAGGCCTTCTGGACCCAGGATCCGTGATCGGGGCAGGCTGCCCGGTGTCACTGCCTCGGTGGCCGCCAGGCAGCGGTCGTCCTGGAAGTTCAGCGCGAGAGGGCCGAAGCGCTCACCTCTGCACACGAACAGCCCACGCGCATCTGAATCGTGGCTTCGCAGTGGAGTCGTAGGCTGCCGCGCATGGAGCACCGCGAAGTAATGCAGGGAGTCGTTGCCGTACTGACGGAAGCCCTCGAGAGACGGCGACTGGTCCGCGAAGGCCAGGAGCAGGGCGACGAACCGGCCTCCGGGATGATCTCCTCGCTGCTGACGGATCTGATGCCGAAGCTGGCGTTCGCTCCCGACGCGACCACCCGCGACGTGACCATGGCCGTCAAGCGCGAGTGGTCACCGGCCATTGAGCAGATGGCAGCCGCATTCGCCCTGGCGTTCGTCACTCTCGCTGAGGCGCATGACGACGGCGCAGCGGATGTGTCGACTGCTGACATCCTGCGCGCGCTGGCGCTGCATTTCGAGGAGGGTGACGCACAGGACTGAGGTGATCTCGCGCGTGTTCGGTGCTTCCCCAAGGGCTGTTGCGGACAGCCGCAGCCCCGTCAGGTGCCTGGGTTCTTCCATAGATGTCGCTATTCCAGGGAACCGAATTGTACGTCTCCGCGTTCGAGGTCGACGAGGATGGGCCGGCGGGTCACCGCCGACGTCGACTCCCCTGACCGCCCCGAACATGACGTCAACGAACGAAGCCTGGATCCGATCCGGGTGTCGGAGCACCAGCAGGCTCGCGAGAGGGGCGCACCCGGGTCCCACGACCACCCCGACCGGCCGCGCGCGTCTGCCGGAGACGACGAGTGTGCCTCCGGCGCCGCCTCGCCGTCGAGTTGCACGCCGGGTACGCCGAGCCGATCGACGACGGTCTATGCGAAATCCGTCGCGGCATCAAGAACGCCGTCGAAAGAGCAGAATGCTGGCCCCCGACTCCCCCACCTCCGATACGGCGCGGCGCCGAGCACGTGGTGGCGGGACGGCTGGGCCGTGCGATACAGCACGGATGCCATTCGTCAGCGGTGAGGATGCCCTTGTTCAGGGTCATCCTCGGGGGTGCTCCACCCGTCGCCGCGGTGTGCGGGGTCCGCCAGGTCGCGGCGTGCTTGTGCGGCCTGCGGCGGAGACGTTGACACGCGGCGCCGGGCGGAGTGTCGGGTACCGAGGAAAAATCCGGCGACCAGGACGACGACGACGGCGACACCCGCCAGCATCAGCCACAGCGCGCCGCCATACGAAGCGGCTTGCACGTTCAGCGTTTCGGCGTTCATACGCGCCGTGTACCCCATAGGAGAGGAAAATTCACTTTCGGCCTCCGGACGGACCGTGCAGTGCCGCAGGCCGTCAGAGGGCAGGACGCGTGATGTATGTGTATGCCCTATTCGCGGCCGCTCGCATCGGCCAGAACGCTAGCCGCGAGTGCTCTTGAAGCCAGAGAAAGCGGAAGGCCTCCGGGCCCGTACCGCCAAGTTTGCCGCTGTCACCCCGCACACCGATCTAGGCTGCCGGGGCAATGCATCGTGCTGGGATGGGGCTCCGATACCAAGGGCGCTACGGTCGTCTTTCTGCTGGCAGTGCGTGCGCGGCGTGTCTCGGGCGGCCTGGGATGCCAAGCGGCTGATCCTGTCCGTCGCTGTCGGCGTTGGGGGTACCTTCGGGTAGATCTGCATCCGGCGAGGAGAGTCATGGACATAACCGGCACGGGCACCGGAGATTCGCACGTTTCCGGTCCCCAGACGGGGTCTGGCGCCCTGCTTGGCCCAACGCTGGAGGACATGCAGACGGCTGTCATTGTCGTCGACAACGGCGGACTCATCGTCTCGGCCAACCACGCGGCCAAGAGTGGGCTGGGCCACAGGTTCGAGGAACTCGGCGGGGAGGATTTTCACGAGCTGCTGCATCGCGACAGTCACGGGCACGCCACGCCCCGCACGCGCTCTCAGCTGAGAAACGCGATTCTCGCCGGGACAACCGAGCACGGCGACTCGGAGTGGTTCGCCCGCGGGGACGGCACGCTCGTCCAGATGTCCTGGCTCGTCGCGCCCTACTCCTGCGGATCGGACAGGACGGGTGCGCTGGTGTTCTTGTATGAACCGAAACGGGGCGTACCTGAGGGCGGCGGCACTGAGGTCCCAGCACCGCTGACGGAGCTGGACCGCCTGGCGCTGCTGGCGGAGACGACCACTCAGCTGACGTCCACCTTGGATGTGGAGGAGGCACTGCGCCGGCTGGCGGCCCTGACGGTGCCCCGGCTTGCGGACTGGGCGGTGATCGATCTGCTCACCGAACAAGACGAGGTGCGACGCGCCTTGGTGACGGAGTACAGGGACGGAATCCTGGTCGAGCGGGAGGACCTGCAAGGGCCCATGCCCCCCGTTCCGGAGGAGTCCCCGATGCCCCTGTCACGGGCTCTGCGCGGCGCCGCGTCCTCCCTTGCGGGCCCTGCCACCTATCAGGGGCCGCCCGATTCGGGAATCGCTGTCGAGCAGGGGCGCTTGTTCGTCGAGACGGGTATGCACTCCGCTGTCATCGCGCCCATCCGAGGTCTGCGCGACGTGCTCGGAGCGCTGACCCTGGGACGCTCCAAACTTCCACGCGCCTTCACCGGCGCCGATCTGCCGCTGTTGGAGGACATCACCCGCCGGGCGGGCCTGGCGCTGGACAACGCGCGTCTGTACCAGCGCCAGCGCAAGGTCGCCGAAACCATGCAGCGCCACCTGCTGCCCCAGCTCCCCACCGTGCCCGGGGTGGAGATGACGGCACGCTACGTACCCGCTCCGCACGCCTCCTCCGTCGGCGGTGACTGGTACGACGCCTTCGCCCTGACCGACAGATCCCACGCCTTGGCCATCGGCGACGTCGTCGGACACGACCTCGACGCCGCAGCCGGCATGGCGCAGGTCCGCAATATGCTCCGCGCCTTCACCTGGTCACAGCCCGAGGCCATGCCCAGCGCCGTCGTCACCCAGCTCGACAACGCCGTGAAACACGTAGCCGAGGTCCCCATGGCGACCATGATCCTGGCCACCCTCTCTCCCGGCGACGACGAGCTGTGGCGACTGTGCTGGACGAACGCCGGCCACCCCCCTCCGCTGCTGGTCAGCCACGACGGTCGTGCCCGCTACCTCACCGACGCCCACGGCATTCTGCTCGGCACCGGAATCATCCGGCCTCGCCCGGATGTCTTCACCGTCCTGCCGCCCCGCACCACCGTCCTGCTCTACACCGACGGCCTGGTCGAGTCACCACACCACTCCCTCGATCACGGACTGGAACGGCTGCGTCGACACGCCGCCTCTCTTGCCCACCGCCCCCTAGATGCCTTTTGCGACCTGCTGCTGGAGCAGACCCGGCCCGGCGACAACGACGACGACGTCGCCATGCTCGCCCTGCGCACGCCCGACCGTGCGTAGAGGGGTGGGCTGTTCGGCTGTGTCCTGCTTGCCTGCCACGTACGCCCTTCAACGAACCACTGCGGTCCAGGCCAACTCCTTTGGGAGGGAAGGCCGAAGCGCATCATTCTATGGGTGCTGCCTGTGGGCGGCTGTGCCACAGGTAACGTGCAGGGCAGGCGTACGCGGTGCCGGTAGGGGTGACCGGCGGGGAGACGGAAGCGGGCACGAATGGACGGAACAACCGGAGACCCGGGCATTGGACGGCCCGGCACTGCCCCGGTGCTGGAGACCTCCCTCGCCTTGGACAGCGACGGGTCCCGCATCGCCCAGGCCCGCCATCTTGCCGCCGCGTTCCTCGCGAACGTGAAGGACCGTTACGGCATCCCGGTGGCGGCGGCCACGGTGGAGATCGTTCAGCTGATCGTCAGCGAACTGGTCACCAACGCCCGCAAGTACGCTCCCGGACCGGCCCTGCTGCAGCTGCGCATCACCGGGCCCGTCCTGCGGGTCGAGCTCTGGGACAGCAACCCCGTGGCGCCGGCCGCCAACGCCCCGGATCCGACCCGTGTCGGGCAGCACGGCCTGGAGATCGTCGCGGCCTTCGCCCGCATCGTCACCGTGGAGCAGACCCCCGTCGGCAAGCGCATCACAGCCGACGTCCTCCTCATCCCCGCGACCGCATAACGGCACGGACCGTGCCGCAGCCGCTCCACGTCACGGCGGCACCTGGGTCCTGTCTCCCTGGTCATCTGAGGGTCAGAGTGTTCAGCCCGGCGCCAACCGGGCCTGGCATGAGTGGAGACAGCGTCGTCTGACAGGGCAGCAAGGGCTCGTCCGTCGACTGTCCCGACAGCTGCCGCCGTTCCGGAGTGGGGCGGTCCGGCCGCGTCAGCTGTGGTTCAGGGACCACTCGACCTGGTCCTGGTACCAGCGGGCGGGAGTGATGACACTGTGCGACGACGCCGCTTCCTCGACCTGGTCCTGGTACCAACGAGCAGGAGTGATCACGCTGTGCGACGACGCCGCTTCCTCGACCTGGTCCTGGTACCAACGAGCAGGAGTGATCACACTGTGCGACGACGCCGCTTCCTCGACCTGGTCCTGGTACCAACGAGCGACACTGACACCGTGCCACGACGCCGCCTCGGCCTCGTGGTCCGCGTAGCGGCCGACCTGCTGGCTGCCGGTCACGGAGGTGGCGGACACGTGCTGCGTGTGCTGCACGGGTACCGAAGTCGTGGCCGCCGACGCTGAGCCACCGGTCCCGAGAAGCGCTCCGCCGGCCAGTGCCGTGGAGGCGAGTGCGATCGAGAGGCGCTTCGTCATGCTGCTCATGGTCATTTCCCTTACAGAACTGCCGCGGCTTCGCCGATCCGGCGGGCGCCGCTTCCATGTGAACCGAGATCCGGAAATCCCGGGTCAGTCGGCTGGCTTCAAGGTCATCCGGAGGGGTGCCTCACGTTGACTCCGCCACCGTACCCGAGGGATGCCTCATGTTTGCAGTGAGCATCATCACAGCACTTCACGGGCATGAAATTGCGATCGGGAACACGAAATCCCTCCAACGGGAGGGGTGCCTCATGTTACTGTCGAGCCATGAGCCACCACCACGCCCCGTCCCTGAGCGAGTCACCGGCGAAACCCCTGCGCCGTGACGCACAGCGCAACAGGGACGCGATCGTGGCCGCCGCCCGCACCGCCTTCGCCGAGCAGGGCCTCGGAGCGTCCCTGGAGGGCGTCGCCCGCGACGCCGGCGTCGCGATCGGCACGCTCTACCGCCACTTCCCCACCCGCCTCGCCCTGGTCGAGACGCTCTTCGACGCGAAGTACACGGAACTGCTCGCCACCGCGGAAGAGGCCGCGGTCATGGACGACGCCTGGGAAGGGTTCTGCCGCTACATGGAGAAACTCTGCCAGCTGCAGGCCTGCGACCGCGCCTTCAATGACCTGGTCTCCGCACGGCTGCCCTTGCACGCAGCCGGCCGCGAAATGCACGAACGCGCCAAGGAAATCTGCACCCAGGTCATGCGCAGCGCCCAGGAACAGGGCGGCCTGCGCGACGACGTCACCCCGCAGGACATCGCCTTCGTGATCTGGTCCCAGGCCGGGATCATCCAGGCCACCCGCACCGTCGCCCCCCGGGCCTGGCGCCGCCACCTCTACCTGATGCTCGACGGATTCCGCGCCCAGGGCGCCCACGAACTGCCCGAACCGCCTCTGACCAGCGAGCAGGCCGACCAGACCCTCACCACCCTTGAGTGCAACCAAGAGGACTGCCGCGAGCAACGGCCCTGACCCGTGCCGCCACACACCACCCACACCTCACAGCGCGAGCCCGTCCCCCGCGAGCACGTCTTCCGCATCGCCGAGCTCCCTCGCCGGACCCCGCGTGTTCACCACGGGTCACACGGGTCATGAGCCGGCCGGCAGTTCGCCCCGGCCGCGCCCCGCACACTGCTGCTCGGCGGATACGCCGACCAGGAACGCCTGCAGTACATCGGCCGCACCACCGGGGGGGACGGCGAAGTACTCGATGTCTTCGTACGAATCCGGGAGGGAGCCGTGGCCGCCGCCGGCCAGCTGGGTGCCAGCGGGACAGACCGCTTAGGTCAGAGCGCCCGGCTCGGACTGCACTGAGACTGCCACGCCGCGCGGCTGGGGCGCAGCCCCGCCGCGACCGGAAGGGGTCCGGTCGCGGCGGGGCTGCGGCGGTCATCGTGGCGGCTACTGCAACAGTGCGTGTGAACGTGCGCATGGCGGGCTCCATGGAGGCGAGGGAAATGCGTCAGCGGTACCGCCAGAAACCGCAGCGAATACCGCTGGGTGATCATTTTCCGCCACTGCGCGTTCTGTGGTGCTTTTGATGCTGCTTCAGCCCGGTGAGTGAATTGCGGGGGTCGGTACATCGGACCGAGAACCGGCACCAACGGCCTTGCCGCAGACAACGGTGCCGCCGCACGTAAGCCAGGCCGGCCGTCCCGCACCTCAGCCTCATACAGCTCTCCTGTGTCAGCGAAGTTTGATCGGCACGGGGTACTGATGGCCAGGGCAAGAATCCCAGCCAGCCGAGTCCTGGGAAACTCAGTAGCTCTTCGGGCCCGGCTCTGCATACGTTCGGCCGCATGGCTGACGACTGCTTCGGGCATCCACGACTCGCCGCGATCTACGATCCCCTCGACCCCGACCGCAGCGACCTCGATGCCTACCTCCGCATGGCGGAAGAGTTCAAGGCACACCAAGTTCTGGATATCGGCTGCGGCACAGGCGTGTTCGCTCTCCTCCTGGCGGACCGCGGCATCGACGTCGTCGGCATCGATCCCGCCCAGGCATCCATCGACGTAGCCAGGGGCAAACCGGGCAGTGGGCGAGTGCGCTGGATCAGCGGCGACGCGACAGCCCTCCCGCCACTGCGGGTCGACCTCGCGACGATGACAGCAAATGTCGCCCAGGCCATTGTTGATCCTGCCACCTGGCAGAAGACGCTGCGCGGAGCCTACGAGGCACTACGACCTGGCGGGCACCTGGTCTTCGAGACCCGCGATCCGGCCAGACGCGCTTGGGAAGAGTGGACCCGCGAGAAATCCTGCCGCGTAACGGAGATCGCGGGCGTCGGCTCCGTCGAGAGCTGGGTCCAGCTGATCGAGGTGAGCCTGCCCCTGGTCACCTTCCGGTGGACCTACGTCTTCGCAGCTGACGGACAGGTGCTGACCTCGGATTCGACTCTGCGCTTCCGAGAGCGTGAAGAGATCGAGACGGACCTGGTCGCCCACGGCTACGTGGTGCAAGACGTCCGGGATGCGCCTGACCGCCCAGGCAAGGAGTTTGTCTTCCTCGCACGGCACCCCTGATCTCCAATGATCCACGCCACTCAAACTTCGATGCCACACGCTCAAAGTTCGGTGGCACAGGACAACAGCCCATGGTTCCTCCGATCAGCGGCGGGTGTCCCGTCTCAGTCGACCTGGTCCCTGTCTCAGGTGTTCTGTTCCGATCCATTCGTCGTCTCGGGTGATCCGGCCTGATGGTGCTGTAGCTCTACGTGGTCACCAAGTTGTGTCTCGCCCGTTGGGTGAGGCTTGACCGGTGTGAGCCGGAGGCCGGAAGCCTCGGCTCGAAGCCCGCCTGGCATCCTGGCCACATGGACGCTGACGCCCTGGCTCCGATCCACCTCGACATGGTGATGGACGGGTTAGCGATAAATTCTGCCTTGCCGGAATCCATGATCCGGCGACTGTTCGCATGGCGGCGGGGCCGCGGAAAGGTGGCGAGGCGTCCGGACCTGACCGTGGCATGATCGCCGAGATCATCGCGATCGACGACCACTGTGCGGTTCTCGATATTCCAATGCTGCTGTACCGAACGAATGGCACAGTGCCGGGCATGGTGACTTCCCCACTTCTGCGACAGCTCGCCCGCACTCGCCGCTTCACCCTCGGCGCACCCGGCCGTTTCACCGTGGCACCGGACGGTGCCTGTGTCCTGTTCCTGCGGAGCCGGGCCGGGGACGATCCGGTCGGGTGCCTGTGGAGGCTGGACCTGGCAACCGGCGCGGAGCGGCTGCTGGCTGACCCCGCCGTGCTGCTCGGCGATGCGGCCGATGAGGTGCCGGAGGAGGAGCGCATTCGCCGAGAGCGCGCCCGCCAGCAGGCCGCCGGGATCACCGACTACGCTACCGACACGGCCGCTCAGGTGGCCGCGTTCGCGCTCTCCGGGCAGCTGTGGGTGGCGGATACAGGCTCCGACGCCGTCCGGCAACTGCCTGCCCAGCAGCCGGTGGTGGACCCGCGTCCGTCCCCGGACAGCCGGTACATCGCCTACGTCTCCGGCGGCGCGCTCCGGGTGATCGGCGCCGACGGCAGTGGCGACCGAGCGGTGGCCGCGCCCGAGCCAGCGGAAGGTCCAGACGTCTTCTTCGGCCTGCCGGAGCATGTGGCGAGCGAGTCGATGGGACGTTACAGGGCGTACTGGTGGGCACCGGACGGGGAGCGGCTGCTGACCACCCGGGTGGACAACCGGGATGTAAGGCTGTGGTACATCGCCGATCCGGCCGATCCCGCGAAGCCGCCGCGCACGATGCGCTACCCACAGGTCGGTACCGCCAACGCCGAGGTCACGCTCTGGATCTCCGACCTGGCGGGCAACCGCACCGAGGTCCAATGGGACCGGGCCGGCTTCGAGTACCTCCCCGCGGCCGGTTGGGACGGGCACGGTCCGTTCGCCGCCGTGCTCAGCCGCGACCAGCGCACACTCCAGGTACTGGCCGTCGACCCGGCAGACGGTACGACCAGCCTCCTGGCCGAGCGGCACGACCAGTGCTGGGTGGAGCTGTTGGTGCCCGGAGTACCCGCGCGGACAGGTACCGGCCTGCTCGTCGACTACCTCGACCGGGACGAGACCCGGCACCTGAGCATTGACGGCACGCCGGTCACGCCGGACGGCCTGCAACTGCACGAGGTACTCGCGGTGGACGGCGAGACGGTGCTTTTCACCGCGGCCGCAGAGCCCACCGAGCGCCATGTGTGGAGGTACCGTCCGGGCCAGGGAATAAGCCGGTTGACCGATCAGCCGGGCGTGCACTCCGGCGCATTCCGCGGCGGCACGTTCGTACGCACCACGCGCACGCTGGATCTGCCGGGCCCATACACCACCGTGCACCACCTGACCGAAGACGGCCGACCGGAACCGGAGGGCGCCGCGCCCGTCGAGATCGGTTCGCACGCCCAACGACCGCTGCTGCAACTGCGTGTCGAATCCGCCGCGGTCGGGCCACGTGAACTGCGCACACACCTCTTCCTGCCGTCCTGGCATCGGGCCGGCGATGCCCCGCTGCCGGTGCTGCTCGACCCCTACGGCGGCCCCGCGATGCAGAAGGTGATGGCCGACCAGACCGCTCACACCCTCGTCTCTCAGTGGTTCGCCGAACAGGGCTTCGCAGTGCTGGTGACGGACGGCGCCGGCACGCCCGGACGCGGGCCGCGCTGGGAGAAGGAGATCTTCGGTGACCTGATCGGCCCGACCCTGGACGACCAGGTCGCCGCGCTGCACGCGACGGCCGAGCGCCACTCGGAGCTGGACCTCGGCCGGGTCGGCATCCGTGGCTGGTCGTTCAGCGGGATGCTGGCCGCCGCCGCGGTGCTGCGCCGGCCCGACGCCTTCCACGCCGCGGTGGCCGGCGCCCCGCTCACCGACCAGCGGCTCTACGACGCCTGCTGGAAAGAGCGCTTCCTCGGTCTGCCCGACCGATACCCGGAGCATTACGAGCTCTCGTCGCTGCTTGCCGACGCTCCGAAGCTCAGCCGTCCGCTGCTGCTGATGCACGGGCTGGCAGACGACAACGTCTTCGTGGCCAGTACGCTGCGGCTCTCCAACGCTCTGCTGGCCGCTGGGAAGCCGCATGAGGTGCTGCCACTGAGCGGGATGACACATGCCACACCGACCAACGACACGTTCGCCCGGCTGCTGGGGCACCAACTGGAATTCCTCCAGCGGCACTTGGTCGGCTCCCCCGGCACGGTGCCCTGCTAGGGCGCATACCGAGTCGTGATCAATCTGCGGGATCCGCCCTCGTGGTGGGTCCCGCACCGGCAGGCCGTCGTGAGTGACGCAAGTACAACTGACTCAAGTGCTGTGACCGGGGAGGTTCGCCGGGTTGGCAGTACTGTGCCGTGCGTTCGCACCTTTTGACCGGCGGCGTGAAGCCAGTCCGTCCGGGACGGTGCTCTGGTCGTGCGCCTCCAGCAGCAGGCTGCGCAATGGCGAGGCAGTCCAGGCACCGACTCCAGGCGACGGGGCTCTGCGGGTAGCGGGGCCAGCCGATCCGAGGGCGCGGGCGGAGCATGAGCGCGGTGCTTCCTCCGGCAGGGTGGATAACCGACAGTGCTGCGTCCCGCACACGGAAATCCGTCAGGCGGGGCGTGGCGGGTGCTCGACTCGACTCCCTGCCGATGTCCTGGGCCGGACGCTCAAATCAGGCCGCGCTTTCAGTTGCATGGTTGCGTATCTCGATCGTGGCCACTCCGACAGCGCCACTCTCACGGATAAGGCGCACGAAGCTGGATGGTGGTCAGCGCGTACACCGCGCGCCGCCGGGCGCGCCCTCGCTTTCTCTCCCTTGCCCCCGGTTCAATGCCTACTTCTACAGTGACGACAAAGGGGGATTCTGTGCGGAATCGACGGCATGGGTGGCTTGCTGCGGCCGCGTTCGGTGCTTCGATGGTGCTGGGCCTGGCATCAGCTCATCCAGCGGCCGCGTACGCGGCGGGGAACTCTACGTGGGGAAGGGTCTGCTTCCACGGCAGGTGCGTGCCGAAAGGCACTCTGCTGCACGTCATGGACGGGCACGGTGTAGCCCTAACCTACGACCGCGCCCAGTTCACAACCCTGTGGCCCATCTGTAACTGGTGGGTAGATTTCGACTATTACGACTCAGCCGGCAGCAGGTACAAGCACATCCAGGGGCAGGCTCACGGTGGCCGCTGCATGGTCAACGGCAACGTACGCGTCGACTTCGCAACCGGCCCGCAGCTGTGGAAGACAGGGCGGGCCTGCGCTGTTCTGTACACAAACGCGATCCGCCTCACCCAGCAGTGCCACAGCCTCCATCCCTAGCCGAGCGATTGTGCAAGCGCTCCCGTTCCGGACCCGCGCCGGCCCCCCAAACGGCCACGTAGCACAGAGCCTGCTCGCCTACCTCCGACGCTCCGAGTGTGGGTGCAGCACCGGCGGCCGCGATCGCTCCGGAGTCCTCAGCGCCGAGCTCAACGTGGCGCTCCGCCAGTGGTCGATCCTCAATCCCCCTGCTCCCGACGAATACGGACTCGCCCGGCCGAGCCACGACGAAGTCGACGTCTTCCGCCTGGCGTTGGACACGATCATCACGGGCCTGGAAAGCGGCTCGCAGACGGGGACGGCAAGCTGGGCGCCGGCCATTGAGTTCGCAGTCCTGACAGCGTTGCGGTCGAAGTTCGGGCGGCGGCCGCGCATTGCCGCCCGCCAGGTCCAACGACCCGGACGTCCCGGGCAGCCTGTTCTTCGGGCACGCTGCCCCACCCGCTCCAAAGGGGCCGCCCGTGCAGAACCCAGTCCGCCCACTGCCCCACCGCCGCACCACGACGGTGGGCTTCGCTTCTGGCACTTCTCCCGCGCGGGCAGGCCAATGTGCACTGGTCGGCCGGGGGCGATATCGATCTGGTCAGGTGTGGACCGGGCGTCGGCGCGACAACTCTTGTCCTACGCAAGGCCAGTAACCTCCCCCTTACTCAACAGCCCCCTCCGTGCGCAGATTCCGCAGCGCGACGGGTCGGTCGTCAAGGCACTTGATTCGAAGGCCGTGGCGCCGGGGTTTGCCGGTTCCTCCCCCATCGAGCAAGGCCGCGCAGGGCCGCGTTAATTCCTCGGTCGGGGACGGTCCACAGGGTCTGGCCCGCGACCCCCCAGCGGTCCAACAGGGCGTTGGCGGCCATGAATCCGCTCGTCGCCGCCCGTTCCATCAGCGCGACCGGCAGTTCCGTTCGGACCAGGTCGCCAGCGACCATCAGGCCTGGGTCGGAAGTTCGGACGGTCGGACGGTCCATGTATGCCCCGACTGGAAACAGTGGGCAGTCGGCTCGCCACTCGTGCTGCTCGTCGACGACAGTTGCCGCGAGGGTCTCCGGATACACGGCGTGCAACTGCGCGAGCAGGCGCTTCTGCTCCACTTCTCGGGCCGCGTCCTCGGACTGGGCGTAGGCGTGCAGCTCCACTACTGATCCGCCGGTGCGGGCGGCCCAGCGATGTGCCTCGCCCTCCCATCGCTCCAGGACGCTGACGTTGTCCAGGGTTCCGTAGCCGCTGGTGCCCAGAAAGCCGGGCCGGTCACGTGCCACCGGCCGGTCCAGCCAGAGCCGGGAGACCAGGAACGGAGGCGCGTTGCGCAGCCGGGCCACTCGGTCGCGCCACGGGGCGTCGGCAAGGTGCGGGGAGCGGCTGACGACGGACTGCAGTCCGGCCGTGTCCATGGCCAGCACGACCGTGTCGTGTCGTCGCTCCTCGCCGCCGGTGGCGACGTCGAAGCAGCCGTCCGCTGTGGGCTCGATGTTCTCGACGGCCGTGGAGGTGCGAACATCGGCGCCATGGTCCCGCAGATAGCCGGCGAGGGGTTCCCAAAGGGCGTCGGGGAAGGGCTCGTTGGGTACGTCGAAGAGGAGGCCCTCGGCGGAACCGAGGAAGTAGATGTGGAACATCAGCACCATCTCCGCCGCCGACAGCTCCCGGGGGTCGGCGAAGAAGCTGCGGGAGAACACTTCGAACGCGAGGTGGTACGCGGCTTCCGGGAAACGGACCGACTCCAGGAAGTCCCGGGCGCTGACGGCGTCGAGGCGCTCGTACACGTCGGGGACGCGGACGTCGAGCAGGGGAAGTGCTGCGACCGGGTTCATGCGCGCCAGGTCGCGGATACCGAAGGTGGGGCTGAGGGCAACGAATCCGAGCGCGCTCCACGGCGGGGTCCGCGGCACGCGGCGAAAGCTGTCCCGCAGTCCCCCACTGTGGCGCAGCGGATAGTCGGCGAGGCCTGTCAGGCGCTCCAGCCCCGGGTCGGTTCGCCGGAGCAGTTCGCGCAGGTTGTAGTACTGGCGGAAGAAGGCGTGAAAGCCACGGCTCATCGTCACCGTGGTGCCGTCGCGGAGGTGGACCGGCCAGCCGGCGAGGCGTCCGCCGAGGGCCGGTTCGCGCTCGTAGAGCGTGACGCGCACTCCGCGTTCGGCCAGGACGGTCGCGGCCGCCAGGCCGGCGATGCCGCCGCCTACGACGGCGGTCGTCGGCGGCCATTCGCTGTCGACCCGCGGCGCTCCGGGCCGGGGTGTCAGCATTCGGGCTCGTCGGTCCCTGCCGGGACACCGCGCTTCCTGCGGCTGTGGGGTCCTCACCGGTCACCGGCTGCGGCATCGAGCGCGCGCCTGGCGACGATGGTGTGGGTGATGCCGGTCTGCCAGCCCGGCAGGGGCAGCACACGGACGTGGTCGAACCCGGCCGAGCTGACGCGGGCGGCGAACTCGTCCGACGTGTCGAAGTCGACCACGCTGCGCCAGAGATGCCGGTACAGCTGTCCGTCTCCGAGAGCGGTGGCCACGGGTAGCACGATGCCGCCGCACACCATGGTCCACACCCCCCGATGGGTGGCCCGGCCACTGAGGGTGTACTCGTGCACCGCTAGCCGCCCGTGCGGTGCCAGGACATCGCGCACGGTCGCAAGGACACCGTCCGGGTTGGCGGCGTTGCGGATGAGGTAGGCGGCGAACACCGCGTCGAACGGTCCCTCGACGCCTGCCTCCGCCAGGCGTTCCGCCGGGGTGTGCACGAAGGTGACACTGTCGTTCCAGGGCTTCGCGGCCGCGCGCTTCAGCATGCCGGCGGAGGCGTCGACCGCCGTGATCTCCGCAGCGGGGAGCGCGGCGGCGAGTGCTGCGGTCGAGGCACCCGTGCCGCAGCCGAGGTCCAGCACGCGCATGCCGCGGCCGCCTTCCGGCAGGCCGAGCCGGCGCGCGGAGCGGCGCAGGTCACGGTGGTATCCCGGGTTGAAGGCCACCAGCGTGTCGTAGCTACGAGAAGCGTGGTTGAACGCGGAGGCCAAGTCCTCGTCGTGCAGCAAGGTCATGCGGTCTCCTTGAACAGGGGGTGCGATCGGGCCCGGCGGTGCGGTCACTGCTCGGGAAAGGGGCGACGGGGCAGGTAGGGAAGTTCAACCGCGGAGCGCAGCATGGGCAATACAGGGGTGTGCATTCCTACCAAGAGGTCCTCGTAGAGGCGGGTGCGGCCGTCGAGGAAGCGCAGCAGCCGCTCCATCGGTACCTGCGAGAACAGGCCCGAGAAGAAGGCGGCGCCCTCGACCCGGCCGCTCGCCAGGGCGCGCAGCATGACGGCGTCCATGGCACGGGAGCGAGCGGAGTGGGCGGGCGGTGGCAACGGACGACGCCCCGCCCGCAGTGCGCTCGCGACGGCCTGGGTCTGGCGTTGCACGGCGGCAAAGGTGTAGCCGGTCGACGGCCGGGTCGCGCCTCCGGCGGCCCCGATGCGGAAGACGGTCGACGCGGTCTGCCGGGCGAACGGCGCATCGGTCATGGGGATGACGCCCGTCTCAGCCGAGACGACTTCGAGTCCGGTCAGACCGAGGACCACCTCGGTGTAGTGCCGCAGGGCGGATTGGTAACCAGGCTGGGATAGGACAGCGGACGAGAACTCCGTGTATTCCACGAGGGCCTCGCGGCGGCAGATGGGCAGGACATAGCCGAACGACAGGCCTCGCGGGGGCTGCGGCGTCCGGAAGTCCATGAGCTCCACCGTGTCCAGGTCGAAGATCGGCCGGTCGGAGCGGACGAAGCAACCATGAAAGTGCTGCAGCAGCGTGGTGCGGGCGGCCGGGAGGCTGCCGAGTGGCCGGGAGTCGAAGACCCAGCTGGCGCGCACGGTGAGCGGACGTCCGTCGACGGTGCGGGCGTGGACGTGGGCGCCGTCGGTGATGCCCTCCACCGTCTCCACGGACGCCTCGATGCGGTGGACATCCTCGCTCTCCGCGAGGTCACGTGCGATCAGGCTCTCGAAGTCGTCCGAGCGGATCATCTTGTACCGCTGGGGCGCGATGGCGTCCTCGATCGCCTGGCCGCTCGACGTGTGTACCCGCAGCTGCTGCCACGACGCGGTCACGGCCGCGTCGTACGGTCCACGGCCCGGCTCCCAGAAGCACCACGTACGGCTCGGAGGCCGCAGTGGCCCCGGCGGGGCGTTGAGCAGGAGCACCGACAGCCGACGTGCTCCGGGCGCGGGACACGACAGCCGGTGGGCCAGAGACAGACCTGCGGCTCCCGCGCCCACAATGGCGACGTCCGCCTCGAGCACCGGCGCTCCCTCCTTCTGCGCGTCCCTCTTGGCGCTGCTGGAAGCATTCCTGGTCGTGTGTCCCGTCGGACGCAGGCCACGCTGGGAAGTAGACCGTGCGGCGGACTCCTGCGCCAGGCACGGCGGCGACCCGAGGTGATCGTGTGACGAACCCTCACAGGGTCTCGTGAAAGGGGGTCCTGTCCCCGATCGGTGCCGCCAGCTCAGGCATCAGCAACGGGGCACAGGAGATTCCCGAGATGCCGCACGAGGACCACCGCCGAGACGGCGCGATCCCGGGGACACGACCAAGCCGGTCAGCGGCGCGAGGCAGTGGGTGTCGTCCGGACCGTGTCCCGCAGGCGGGCGCGGGCCATGAAGCGTTCGTTCGGGTTGGTGGGTCCGCGACGACGGGTGCGCAGCGGCTGTCCGGTCCCGACACGACCTGCCGAAACGATCTGCCGGTCGCCCACTTTCCCTCGTATGGCGCATCAGAGTGCGCCCCGGACGCGGAATGCGTTCAAACACAGGCCAGATCCGATCACGTCGAGAGGAACCGGGATGCGCTCGAGGACGGCGGAGGAGCAGCATGCGGCGGAGTCGCCACGCGGCCTGTCCAGCGCGTCCCGGCCTGCCGCACTCCCCACGGGACATACGAACGCCGCGAGTGCCGCAGAATCACCCGACAGCCGACTCGAGGGCGATATGCGCGCTCCCGCTCCTACGTACGTGCATGACGTCCGCGTCATCGATGGCGACGTCCCTGCGGCCGTGGGAGGCCTTCTCGAACACCTCTTGGCGCAGCGCATCGCACAGGCCACTGTCCTGGAACCCGTCTTCGCCCGCGATCTGGCCGACCGTGTCGCACGCTTCACCCTGAGCGGCGGTAAGCGCATCCGGTCCCAGTTCGTGTGGTGGGCGCTGCGCGCCTGCGGCGGAGGGATCCGTGACGCGGAGTCCGCCTTGCGGATCGGCGCCGCGCTGGAGCTGATCCAGACGTGCGCGCTGGTCCACGACGACGTGATGGACGGCTCCCGGCTGCGCCGCGGCGAGCTCGCCCTGCACGCGGACGTTGAAGCGCAGTACGCCGACGCGATCCCGCCCCCGCAGGGGACACGCTTCGGCGAGGCGGCAGCGATCCTCGCCGGGGACCTGGCGCTGGCCTGGGCGGACGACGTGCTCGCCGACACCGAGTTCACGGCTGATACCGGGCGCCGGGTGCGCGGTCTGTGGAGCTCGATGCGCATGGAGATGGTGGCCGGGCAGTACATGGACATCCAGGGCCAGACCACCTCGTCGCGCTCCCAGGCGCGGGCGATCCGCGCCGCCTGCCTCAAAAGCGCCCTGTACTCAGTGGAGCGACCGCTGGCGCTCGGTGGCGCCCTCGCCGGCGCGGACGCCGCCACGACCGCAACGCTGTGCGCGGCCGGCCGGTGCGTGGGCATCGCCTTCCAGCTCCGCGACGACCTACAGGACGTCTTCGGCACTGCGCAGCGGACCGGCAAGCACTCGGGCGGCGACATCCGCTTGGGTAAACCCACCTACCTCGTCGCCGTCGCCCAGGCCCGGGCTGAGGCCGAAGGCGACCGCCGCGCGCTCGCGGTGCTGCGGCACTCCCTCGGCCGCACCGACCTGTCCGAGTCCGGCCTCGCCAGGGTGCGCGAGGTCTTGGTCCTCACCGGCGCACGCGAGAGGGTCGAGGCGAAGATCGACCGGTTGATCGCTTTGGGCATACGCCACCTGGACACCGCGGCACTCCAGCCGGACGGCCGCCGTCGCCTGCGCGAGCTGCTGCATTCCACTGCGGCGCCTACGCCGTCCGGGTCATCCGGCGTCGAGGAGGACGTCGTGCCTGAGTCACGCCTGCTCACCGCCGGATCCGAGAGGGCCCCCCGATGACCAAGACGCTCCCAGGGCGCACCGACCACATCGTGGTCATCGGCGCCGGTCTCTCCGGGCTCTCAGCCGCCCTACACCTGCTCGGCTCCGGACGCCGGGTCACCGTCGTCGAGCGCGACCCACTGCCCGGCGGCCGCGCCGGACGCCTGGTGCGCGGTGGTTACCGCATCGACACCGGTCCCACGGTGCTGACCATGCCCGACCTGGCCGATGAGGCGTTCGCCGCGGTCGGCGACAGCCTTCACAAGCGCGTCGATCTCATCCCCCTCCACCCGGCCTACCGGGCACACTTCGCCGACGGCAGCAGCATCGACGTGCACACTCGTCCCGACGCCATGGAAGCTGAGATCGAGCGCTTCGCCGGCGCCGGCGAGGCCGCGGGCTATCGGCGCCTGCGCGACTGGCTCGAACGGTTGTACCGGATCCAGATGCGCCAGTTCATCGACGCCAACTTCGACTCCCCTTTCCAGCTGCTGACATCCGACCTGGCCCGGCTCGCGGCCCTCGGCGGTTTCGGCCGGCTGGACGCGCGCATCGGCCGCTACCTCCACGACGAGCGCCTGCGCCGCGTCTTCACCTTCCAGGCCCTGTACGCGGGCGTACCACCCGCACGAGCCCTTGCCGCCTACGCCGTCATCGCCTACATGGACACCGTCGCAGGTGTGTACTTCCCCCGTGGCGGCATGCACGCCGTACCGCAGGCCATGGCAGACGCCGCCGCCGAAGCCGGCGCCGACCTACGCTTTGGACAAGACGTCACGCGGCTGGAACGCTCCGGCGACCGTGTCACCGCCGTGGTAACCACCGAGGACCGCATCCCGTGCGACGCCGTCGTCATCACTCCGGACCTGCCCGTCGCCTACCGCCTCCTCGGCCGCCGGCCGCGCCGCCCCCAGCGGATCAGGAACTCGCCGTCAGCCGTGGTCCTGCACGCGGGCACCGACCGGACCTGGCCCGGACTGGCCCACCACACGCTCTCGTTCGGTGGGGCCTGGAGCCGTACCTTCGAGGAACTGACCAGGACCGGAGAGCTGATGAGCGATCCGTCCTTTCTCATCACGTGCCCGACCACCACGGACCCAGGCCTCGCCCCGCCCGGCCACCATCTGCACTACATCCTCGCCCCCTGCCCGAATACGGACATCGGGCCGGCCGCCACCGAGTGGGGTGCGCTGGCGCCGCGCTATCGCGACAGCATTCTGAAGGAACTGGAACAGCGCGGCTTGGACGGTATCGGCTCGGCCATCAAGGAACGGTGCCTCGTCACGCCGGCCGACTGGCATGCCCAAGGGCACGCGGCGGGTACGCCTTTCTCGGCGGCCCACACCTTCGCGCAGACCGGACCGTTCCGCCCGCGCAACTTGGTCCGCGGCACCGAGAACGCCGTACTTGCGGGCTGCGGGACCACGCCCGGTGTCGGAGTGCCGACCGTACTTCTGTCCGGCAAGCTGGCCGCGGCCCGTGTCACCGGATCGACGAACCGCACGTCCGGCAGCAGACGCAGCCGGCAGCCCACACCGGAATCGATGCCCTCATGACCGCCCGCGAACTCGACGCGGCGGGCATCACCGACCCGACACTGCGCAACGCCTACTCTCACTGTCGACAGCTCAACGCCCAGAACGGCAAGACGTACTTCCTCGCCACCCGACTCCTGCCGGCCGCGCGCCGGCCCGCCGTCCACGCTCTGTACGGCTTCGCCCGCTGGGCCGACGACATCGTCGACTCCCTCGACACCACCGTCACCACGGACAGGCGCTCCGCGGACCTCGCCCGCCTCCAGGCGGACTTGGAGCGGGGCCTGCGGAACGCCGACAGCACCGAACGGGTCATCCTCGCGCTCGCCGACACGGCCCGCCGGTACAGCATCGATCACCAGCACTTCAGTGACTTCATGTCCTCCATGCGCAGCGACTTGGAAGTCACCAACTATCCGACATACGAAGACCTGCGAAATTACATGCACGGCTCCGCCGCGGTCATCGGGCTGCAGATGCTGCCGGTCCTTGGCACGGTGGTCCCGTGCGAGGAGGCAGCGCCACAGGCGGCCGCCCTCGGCATTGCCTTCCAGCTGACCAACTTCCTGCGAGACGTGGGCGAGGACCTCGACCGGGGCCGGGTCTACCTGCCCGCAGATCTGCTCCAAGCGCACGGCGCCGACCGGGAACTGCTGTACTGGAGCAGGAGAACCGGCCGCCGTGACCGGCGCATCACTCAGGCGCTGAAGGCCGCAGAGGACCTCACCCGCGGTGTCTACCGCGAGGCCGCGCCGGGACTCGCGATGCTCGACCCCGTGTCCCGCCCGTGCATCCGCACTGCGTTCGTTCTGTACAGCGGAATCCTGGACACCATCGCCGAAGGCGGCTACACGGTAGTCCACCGCCGCGCAGTAGTCCCCCGACGGCGCCGTGCCACGATGGCCCTGGACGGGCTGGTGCGCGTGGCGGCTGCGCGAGCGGTGTCCCGTGCCGGAGCCCGGCGGGGCACGCACCCAGATCGGAAGCAGTTGCACGTCGAGACGGCCGCGCCGTCACCCAAGCCGGTGCATGAGGGGGTCGCGTGACATCCGACCGATTCACCACTCACGGGCGCTTTCCGCTGTCCCTCCGCCGCGGCTCGGTGCCCTGGGAGCACCAGCGTCCGACCTGGCACGAAGCCCGGCCCTCCGTCATCGCCGAGGCGCTGAAGCGAGCACAAGCCCGTCCCTCGGGCAACTGGTACGTCGTGGGGGCCACCCGTGACGTCCGTGACGACCGCCCGTTGGCAAGGACCATCGCAGGCCAGGAGGTGGTCGCATGGCGCGATGCGGAGGGCCGGCTCGTCGCTGGGCCCGGCGTCTGCCCTCATCTAGGCGCACCCCTCCGACAGAGCCCCGTCCACTGCGGCACGCTCGTGTGCCACTGGCACGGACTCGCCCTCAAGGGCAAACCGATTGCGGGATGGGAACCACTGCCCGTACACGACGACGGGGTCCTGACGTGGGTGCGGCTGGACGGCGTGGGCGGCGAGCCGCCCCGTGACGCACCGGTGGTGCCGATCAGGCCAAAGCTTCTGGACGCGGTGTCAGCCGTGCATGTGAGGGTCGGAATCTGCGAACCGCAGGACATCATGGCCAACCGGCTGGATCCATGGCACGGCGGCTGGTTCCACCCCTACTCTTTCGTGGATCTGACCGTCGTCGACGCACCGTATGGCAGGGGGCGGGGGAATGCCGAGGACGGTTTCACCGTCGACGTCTCCTTCAAGCTCGCCGGACGGCTCGTCGTCCCCGTGCGAGCCGTGTTCACCGCCCCCGAGCCGCGAACGGTCGTCATGACCATCACAGAGGGCGAGGGGCAGGGCTCTGTCGTCGAGACGCATGCGACGCCGCTGGGCCATGACGAGCACGGCAGGCCGAAAACGGCCGTCACTGAGGCGATCGTGACAACCTCGAACCGCCGAGGGTTCGCCGCGGCCCGCTTGGTGGCACCCGTTCTGCGGCCTCTTGTGCGGGCGGCGGCCGGACGCCTGTGGCGCGACGACCTGGCGTATGCCGAGCGGCGTTGGCAATTGCGCTCCACGGGACGTTTCCCCGGCTGAAGCGCCTCTGTGCCGCTCCGTGCGGGCCACGTGGCCTCGTCAAAACTTGATGGGCCGGGCCGAGTACGTCACACGGCACTGGGGCGTCCTCAGCGACTGGCGAAGCGCGGAGTGGCCTTGCTGCAGTCCGGCGGGTCCTTCGGCCGGCGAGGAAATCCATTGAGACCCCGGGCGGGACGTGGAGTGCTTCGGACGCCGGGGCAGGAGGGTGAGCTGATGCTGGGAGGATGGGGGCATGGACATCGCTCGCAGGAACAACGTCACCGTCGTCGGCAACCCGCAGGGGCCGGCGGTGGTGCTGGCTCACGGGTTCGGCTGCGATCAAAACATGTGGCGGCTCACGGTGCCTGCCTTGGTCGACGACTACCGCGTGGTGCTCTTCGACTACGTGGGTTCGGGGCGCTCGGATCCGTCCGCGTTCTCGGAAGACCGTTACGCCTCTCTGGACGGATATGCCCGGGATGCGGTCGAGGTGTGTGAGGCGCTCGACCTCCGCGATGCGGTGTTCGTGGGGCACTCGGTCAGCGCGATGATCGGGGTGCTGGCCGCCGACTTGGCTCCCGAGCGTATCGGGGCGCTGGTCATGGTCGCGCCGTCTCCGCGGTATATCGACGACGAAGGCTACCGAGGCGGGTTCAGCGCACAGGACATCGACGAGCTGCTGGCGTCTCTGGAGGCAAACTACTTGGGCTGGTCAGCGGCAATGGCGCCGGTGATCATGGGGAATGCTGAGCGGCCCGAGCTCGGCGAGGAGCTGAACAGCAGTTTCTGCGCCACCGATCCGGACATGGCGCGAGTCTTTGCCCGGACCACGTTTCTGTCGGATGCGAGAGACGATCTGAAGGGCGTGAAGGTGCCGACACTGGTGCTGGAGTGCACCCAGGACGTCATCGCCCCCCGGGAGGTCGGCGCCTTCGTTCACCAGGCGATCCCCGGCTCGACGCTGGTCACTCTCGATGCGACCGGGCACTGCCCCCACCTGTCCTCGCCAGAGGCCACCAACGAGGCAATCACCGGCTTCCTCGCGGGCCTGCGCTGATGTGCCGCACCGGGAAGCAGCGCGACCCGCACGATGCCGGCGACGAGAGGACTTCGGATGCGGCGTTCGCCTCGCTGCTGGAGGACAGCGCCGAAGACCTCTACGAGAGCGCGCCGTGCGGTTACCTGTCCACACTGATGGACGGCACCATCGCAAAGATCAACAACACGCTGCTGGGCTGGCTCGGTTTGGAACGGCAGTCGGTGGTGGGCCGGATGCGGTTCGCCGATCTGCTGACCGTGGGCGGCAAGCTGTACCACGAGACGCACTTCGCGCCGTTGCTGCGGATGCGAGGAGAGATCGGTGGCATAGCCCTGGAGATCAAACAGGCCGGCGGCGCCCGGATGCCGGTGCTGGTCTCCTCCGCGATCAAGCACGGCAGCACCGGCGAGTCCCTGCTGATCCGCACCACCCTCTTCGACGCCCGGGACCGCCGCGCCTACGAAGAAGAACTCCTGCGCGGCCGGAAAGCGGCCGAAGAAGCACGCAAACAGGCGGAGACCGACCGATCCCGGCTCCAGGACGCCCTCGCCGTACTCCAGCAGTCGCTGTTGCCCACCACCCTCCCGCCGGTGCCCGGAGTCGAGACGGCTGCCCACTACCACACCGCCTCCCCCGACCGGCTCGGCGGCGACTTCTACGACGTCTTCCCCATCGACGGCAAACGCTTCGCCTTCTTCCTCGGCGACGTGTGCGGCAAGGGGCCCCAGGCAGCCGCGGTCACCTCACTGACCCGCTACACCCTGCGCGCAGCCGCCCTGCACGACCCCGACCCCGTCTCCGCTCTGTCCACCCTCAACAAGGTGCTCCTCGAGCACTACACCGGCGGCGACCCGCGCTTCTGCACCGCCGTCTTCGGAACCCTCGAACGCGACTCCGCGACCGGACAGGTCGCCATCCGCCTTGCCGCAGGCGGCCACCCCCCTGCCCTCGTCCTGCGGGCCGACGGCACAGCCGACTTCCTGCCCACCCCCGGCGGCCTGCTCGTCGGCGTCTTGCCCGACCCGCCCTTCGCCACCGCCACCACCGTCCTCGCCCCCGGCGATACCCTCCTGCTCTACACCGACGGTCTCACCGAAGCCCGCACCGGCGAAGACCGCACCACCCTGTACGGAGACGAGGCCCTGCGCGCCTTCGCCGCCCGCCACGCGGGCAAGTCCCCACACGCCGTCGTCCAGACCCTGACCGGTCTGCTGGACGACTTCGGCGACGGCCTCGACGACGACACAGCCCTGCTCGCCCTTGGCGTCCCAGCCCCGGCCCCGTCCCCAGCCCCTGCGACGAAGAACACACCATGAGCCCGCTTGACATCACGACCCGAGACGTCGCCACCGGTCCCGTACTGCAGATCATCGGCGAACTCGACTACGGCAACGCCTCCGTGCTGCGTGAACTACTCACCACGATCACCCTCCAACCAGGTCAGCGCCTCGTCCTCGACCTGGCGCGCATGGACTTCTGCGACTCCAGCGGCCTCACTGCGCTGATCGCGGCTCGCAACCACGCCCATGCCGCGCAAGCCGACATCGCACTCGCCGCCGTCCCCGCCAACACCCTGCGCGTACTGCGCATCGTCGGCCTCGACCAGGTCTTCCCCCTCCACCCCGACAGCGACTCCGCAACCCGGGGTCCTGACGCGCGATGACCTGGTCGCGAAGAGTGCGTCGAGCGCGGACGCACGTGTTCCCGATCCGGTGATCACACTTCGGTGAGCCGAGGAGGGGGGCGACCAGTGCCTACGGGTGGCCCCGCCTCATGGCGTTCAGGCCAGTGACTCCGCAGTCACGCCGTCCTCGCCTGTCATGCGCCGGCCGTCACAGTCCCGGATCCGACACGTGTCGGGCAGCACGGCCTGGAGATCGTCGCGGCCTTCGCCCACACCATCACCGTGGAGCAGACCCCCGTCGGCAAGCGCATCACAGCCGACGTCCTCCTCACCCCCGCCGCCGCATAACGGCACGGGCCTTGCCGCAGCCGCTCCGCGTTACGGCACCTCAGGCCACGGCTCAGCTCGTACTGCTTTCCGGTCGCCCCGCCTGCCCTGCGGGCCTGCCGCCTCCCCGCACCGGTGCCGTCAATTCGCCCGGGCCTGACTCACCGCCTCTCCAGACGAACGCATCCCTCTCGCGCAGACTCAGCCACGCCCGGGCGGCTCCTGCTCGCTCGGCGTCTCCTTGTAGGGGGTTGAGGAACACCGGGACGAAAACCGGAGCTCAGCATCTGTCGGCCCTGGTGGGCGCCAACACGTTGTCTGGAGTTCTCCTTCAGGCACTGAGGTGCTGGGTGAGGAACAGGGCGGCGCGGCCGAGCGCGTGGTCGGCTTCGTCGAGTTGGCCGATGAAGGACTGGAACACGTGCGGTACTCCGGCCGTGACGTCCAGGATGACGTCGACCTCAGCGTCCCGGGCTCGTTCGGCGAGCCGCACCGAGTCGTCGAGCAGCAGTTCGTTCGTGCCGACCTGCAACAGCAGCGGCGGGAAGCCGGTCAGGTCGGCCAGGATGGCGGGCGCGAGCAGTTCCTGGTTCGGGTCCTGTCCGCCGAGGTACAAGTCGCCGGTGTGGGCCATGCCCTCGCGCGTGAAGAAGGGGTCGATTCCGGCTTTGGTGTCCATGCTTGCGCCCGAACGGGTGTGGTCGAGGCTGGGTGAGAACGCGACGATGGCGCCGGGCATGGGCAGCCCGGCCTTCTTGGCGGCGAGCGTGGTCGTCACGGTCAGGCCACCACCGGCCGAATCGCCGGCGAAAGCGACGGATTCCGGGTTGGTCCCGTCGTCGAGCAGTACCCGGTACGCGGCGAGGCAGTCGTCGATTGCGGCGGGGAACGGGTGCTCCGGCGCGAGCCGGTAATCGAGCGACAGCGCACGGAACCCGGTACGGGTGACCAGGCTGGCGGTCAGTCCCATCGCTGTCTGGGGTGATCCGAGGGAGAACGCGCCGCCGTGGAAGTACAGGATGGTGCCCGAACGTGTCTCGCCTTCCGTTTCGACCAGGACGGCAGGCCGCTCGCCAAGCACGATGTCGGACGCGCGTACCTTCGGGACCAGGAACGGCGCCATCAGCGCCGCGAAGTTGCTGCGCATCTGCTCGACGGGCAGTGGTTTGAAGCCCTGCTGGCCCCGCCGCACCATCGCGTCGACCGTCGCGCGTTGTGCCTTGCTCATAGCTGTACTCCTTCAGACGTATGCCTCCTCGCCTTTGCGCATGGCCTCGCTGTAGGAGGAGGCGAGCGGAAAACGGAAGGCCGTCACGATGGCGTGCGGGACCTTGAGTAAGTCCAGGTCGCGGCTGATGTCGGCGACGGTGGCTGTCCACTCGCCGCAGTCGACTCCCGTCACATGGCCTGGCCAGTCCTTGCTCAGGCTTCCCCGACGCCTTGATCGTGCTAACAATCCGCCGCTGCGAGGCCCATACCTCCGGGGAAACACCAAACCACCCGGAGAACCCTTGGCACACGATCTGACACAGATGTTTCTCAGAGGGCGGTTCGTGAGTCTTTGAGGTTCTGTCGTCGCCTGATGGTGTGGGTGCGAGCGGAATCCGCCGGCCCACGGGCGGTGGTCTGTTGGGGTGGCGGGGTGAGTGACGCAAGCCGTACCCGAGCGGCTTATCGGATGGCCAATGGTCGTTGATTGAGCCGGTGATCACGGCGTGGAAGAACCGGCACCGATCGGTCAGCGGCCACCAGGGCGCCTCTGCGATGCGGGAGATCGTGAACGCGATCCTTTACAGGGCCGGACCGGCTGCCAGTGGGCCTACCTCCCCAACGCCCCACCGCCGAAGAGCGCGACGTACTCCTACTTCGCCGAATGGCGGGACGACGGGACGACCCTGGTGGTGCTGGACACACAGAGTGTCCACGTAGCTGCCGGGGTTCCCGCCTCCACGACCGGCCTGGCCCCTGGAAAGCGGAGGCCAGGCCGCAAGCGGGGCCCGGCCGTGGACGTACTGGGCCTGGCCATCGCCGTCACCGTCCTCTCCGCGAACCCACGACAACGCCGCGGGAATCGCCCTGCTCGACCAGGTCGCCGAACACACCAGTGGCACCGTGGAGGAAACCTCGTCGACCAGGGCTTCAAGAACCAGGTCCTGCTGTGGAGGGGGCTGATGCCGCAGGTGTCGCTCAGTGGTCGAAATAGCTGAAGTCGCCCATGGTCCAGGCAGTGACGTCGGCTATCGCCACCCGGTACATCCCGCCCGTCTCTGGGATACCGACCGTGCCCTGCAGGATTCTGGCGACATGGAAGTGCAGATGCGTAGGAACCTCTGCGGCTTTGGAGGGTGTGTCGAAGACGGCGGAGAACTCCCGCAGGCGGGCGGAATCGTTCAGTACGTCAGACACCCGCCGCCGCCATACCTGCTCGGGCGCCAACCTGCCGGTGATGACCGCGCCACTGGTGACCACGGTCAGGGACATCTGGTTGCTCTGCCCGGACTCCACCAGGGCAGCGACGTCAACGAGCAGCTCGTCAGGCTTGGACATGACGAGATTATATTTCCTGCGCACGCGTCCCTTCCATCATGCTGCATCGGGGAGGGCTGGGGCCGTCTCGCGGCGCGGCCCTCCTCCCCACCCACGCGTCGGCGGTCGTTCAGGCGGCGGCAGGCTCAGGGCGGCGCAGTTCTGCCTGCCCGAAGAGGAGAGCGTAGCCGCCGGGAAGCTGGTGCAGGATGCGGGCGAGCAGGTCAGGTCCGGTGAGACGGGCGACAGTGACGAGGACGGCGCCGGCGTCCCAGCGGACTGTCGCCGGAGTGGCGCCGGTGCGGGCGGCCAGGTCCTTGACAAAGCCCCAGCCCGTGAGCGGCTCAATGTCCGGCACCGAGGCGGCGAGAGCGAGGGCGGCCTCAACCGGCAGGCACTGCGCCAGGTCGACACGTTCATCGCCGGTCAGCTGGCGTCCCAGTGCGCTGAGGACTTGCTGGACAGCTTCCGCGGCGCGTTCGCGGGTGGGATAGGCGCCTTCGTAGCGTACGCGTTCCAGCATCTCCTCGAACGTCATGGACGCCTGGTAGGAGTTCGCTCGAGGCTGGTCGTACATGGCTGCGCGTGCCTTTCTGTGTAGGGTCCGGCCAGGTGCTGGGGACGGGGGTCAGATGGGCTTGGTGAGGCCGAAGAGGAGGTCGTAGCCGGGTGGTAGCTGGAGGAGGATCTCGCGGGTGAGGTCATCGCCCGCGGCAGAAGCTGCTGTGGACAGGACGGCGCCGATGTCCCACAGGGCCGTCTTCTCGGTGGCGCCCTCGATCCAGGCGGCGGTTGCGCGGACGAATCGTTCAGGCGAGAGGGGTTCTGCGGCCTGCAGCGGGTTGAGGAGGATCAGGGCGTACGTCTCCGGGAGGCGGGCAGCGAGCTCGGCGCGCACGGTTCCCACCACGTGTGCGCCAAGCAGCGCCAGGATGACGCGGGCGACCCGGTCGGCTTCCTCCGTGGTCACGTACTCGCCGCGTTCCTGGACATCGGCCAGGAACGAATCCCTGCGGATCGGCATCACGTCACCTCCGATGAAGGGGTGAGGGGTGAAGGGGTGCGGCGGAGGGCGGGTGCCGGAGGGGGAATCAGCTCTCCCGCCCCCCGCCTGCGGCTGAGAAGGGTTCAGCCGGAGATCTGCTTGGTGCTGGATCCGACGGTGATGCTGACCTTGCGGGGCTTGGCGCGCTCGGCGATCGGGATGCGCAGGGTCAGGACACCCGCGTCGTAGTCGGCATGAATGCGCTCGGTGTCGAGGGTGTCCGCGAGGACGATCTGGCGGGAGAAAACACCCAGGGGCCTCTCGGACAGCTCCACCTTTACGGCGTCGGCCTTGGCGACCGGGCGGCGCTCTGCCTTCACGGTCAGCATGTTCCGCTCGACGTCGATGTCGATCGCCTCGGGGCTCACACCGGGCAGATCGAAAGCGATCACGTACTCGTCGCCCTCACGGTAGGCGTCCATCGGCATCACCGACGGCTTTGACCAGGTCCCGGACGTACCCGACAGCTGCTGGACGATGCGGTCCACCTCGCGGAACGGGTCGGTGCGCATCAACATCGCGAAACACCTCCAGTTGGTTCAGGCAGAAACTGCCAATGCGCTTCAACGTGCATCCGTTGTAACATGTCATCGAAACGATGACAAGCAGGAAGTCATCTGGAGGATGACAGATCGCGGAGAGACCTATGAACGAAGCTGCCACCCCGGCCGCACCCGTCCCCTTCCACGCTGCCGCCGCGGCACTGGAGGCCATCAACCAGTCAGTGAAGGATGCGCAGCGATCCGCTGCCCGGACGCCGATCACCGCAGAGCCACCCGCCGCGGACGCCGAGCCGGCCAACGCCCTTTCGGCGCTACTGATGCTGCGTGAGATCCGCGAGCAGCTCGCCGGCTGGGAGAGCGGGCTGATCGAAACTGCCCGCGGACAGGGCGCGAGCTGGGCCGATCTCGCCGGCCCCCTCGGGGTCGCCAGTCGTCAGGCCGCTGAACGTCGCTACCTGCGGCTTCGCCCCGGCACCCCCGGCTCCACTGGAGAAGAGCGCGTCCAGGCCACCCGCGACACCCGCGCCGCCGAACGCACCGTTACCGCCTGGGCCCGCGACAACGCCGCGGACCTGCGCCGCCTCGCCGGACAGATCACCGCCCTCACCGACCTGCCCGCCAGCGCCAACCACGCACTCGGCGAACTGAACCAGGCCCTCGCCCACAGTGACCCCGCTCGCCTCGTACGTCCCCTGACCGCGACCCGGGCCCACCTGGAGCCCGAGACCGGCGACCTCGCCGAACGCATCGACGCCCTCACCCGGCGCGCCCAAGAGCTCCGCCAGGACACTCACGACCAGCGCAGCACCTAGGTGTATTGATCACGAGCGTTGTTAACGCGGGTCGGACTTGATCGTGGCGAAGGCCCCCGTGTGTGGTGGAGGTGTCGAATCTTCACCGCACGGAGGCCTTCGTGTCCCACCGTAATGCCCGGCTGACCGTTCACGGCAGGCGCCTGCTCGTCGAGCGTGTCCGCTCCGGCCGTCCCGTCGCCCATGTCGCCGCCGAGATGGGCATCTCCCGTCCCACCGCCCACAAGTGGATCCGGCGCTGGCGGTCCGAGGGCGAGAGCGGACTCATCGACCGTTCCAGCCGCCCCCGCAGGACACCGCACCGGACCGCAGCCGCCACCGAGGCGCACGTCTGCAGGCTGCGACAGGACCGCAAACTCGGCCCGGCACGCATCGGCCCCATCCTGGGCCTGCCCGCCTCCACCGTGCACCGCATCCTCACCCGGCACGGCCTGAACCGCCTGGCCTTACTGGACCGGCCCACCGGCCAGGTCATCCGCCGCTACGAACGCGACCGCCCCGGTGAACTGGTCCACGTGGACGTCAAGAAGCTCGGCCGGATCCCCGACGGCGGCGGCCACAAGGTGCTGGGCCGCCAGGCCGGCCGCGCCACCCGCAGCTCCATGGGCTTCGACTACGTCCACTCCGCCGTCGACGACCACAGCCGCCTGGCCTACAGCGAGATCCACGGCGACGAGAAGGCCGACACCTGCGCCGGCTTCCTGCGCCGGGCCGCAGCATTCTTCGCCGCATCGGGCATTGACCGCATCGAGCGGGTTCTGACCGACAACGCCTGGCCCTACCGCAAGAGCTTCGCCTGGCGAGGGGCACTGGCCGACCTCGGCGCGGCCGGCAAGCTCACCCGCGCCTACCGGCCGCAGACCAACGGCAAGGTCGAACGCTTCAACCGCACCCTGCTCGACGAGTGGGCCTACCTGCGGCCCTACACGAGCAACGACGAGCGGACCGCGGCCCTGGCAGACTTTCTGCACACCTACAACCACCACCGCTGCCACACCGCACTCGGCGGCCACCAACCGATCAGCCGTGTGAACAACGCTTCGGGTCAATACACCTAGGGCGTGTTGCGAAAGTCCCGTCGTCCGCCCGGAGGGCGGCCCTCGCGGCGTCTGGTGCGTGCTCTCGGGGTGCCGGGCGGAAGCCCGCGTACTGGACGTACTCGGGTTTTCGCCCGGTGCGGCGAGAGGGCGTGCCAGACGTCGCGAGGCAGGCGGGACTTTCGCAACACGCCCTAGCCGCATCAAGCAACGTTCGTCCGTTGTCGGCCGACGGTGCCAGTTCGTGCTGAGTGGTTCTACTCGGTGTCGAGCTGGTGGTCGGCCCAGACGTAGCTTTCGGGTAGCAAGTCGGTGACAAGGACGGTTCGGACGCGGTCATCTTCGCCGACGATGACCTTGAGGGCTGGAAAGTAGTCGAGAAGGACCTGACGGCACCGGCCGCACGGGGCGACAACCCCCCGGTCGCGGTCGCCCACGGCGACAATCGTGTCCAGCTCGTAGGCGCCCTGGGCTGCTGCTGCGCCAATGACGACCAACTCGGCGCAGGGGCCTCCCGTGAAGTGGTAGGCGTTCACCGCCGTGACGATCCGGCCGTCCCGGGCGCGGGCCGCGGCCGCCATGGTGTGGTTGTCGCCGCGGCAGCGAGTGCGCGCGACGTGGGCCGCGGCCTGGATGAGTTCGTGGTCGACGGAGTGGGTCTGCGTGGTCATCTTCTCTGCCTTCGTCAGGTGTCAGGCGACGTTGACCCGAGTGACGATGGTGTGCAAGCGAATATCGGCGGTGTGCTTGTTCCGCCAGATGGTGTAGCGGCGGATCATGTTGCCCCTGTTCCTTGTGGCTGCTGTGGTCTGTGCCGTCCAGCGTGAAGTGGCGCAGGGCGGTGGACTGGGCCTCGATCCGGTTCAGCCACGAGCGGTTGGTCGGCGTGTAGGCGAATTCGACGTCGGCCTTGGCCCAGTCGCCTACCCGGGTGTCCTTCTGGGTGGTCAGGTGCGGGGAGAAGTTGGCCAGCACGATCGCGATGCGGATCTTGGGCGAGTAGAGGCTGCGCAGGTAGCGGCAGAACTCCAGGAACCTCGTGCGGTTCTTCCTCGGCTCGATGTGGCCGTAGAGCTTGTCCTCGCCCAGGTCGTAGGCGGCGAACAGGTGCCGGACCCCGTATGGGCGGGTGGTCCGGGTGTAGGTCACCCGTCGGCGGGGCCGGGGCTCCCGGTCGGGGTCCTTGTGTCGGCCGCCACGCTCGGTCCACTGTTGCCCGGGGTGGGGCTGGAGGTTGAGCGGGCCGAACTCGTCCATGCCGAAGATGACTTCGGGTTCGCCTTCCTCGGGTATGACCACGCCGTAGGCGATGGCGTAGAGGTGCTCGACACGGGCCTTCTTGGCGGCGTGGTCCGGGTCGCGGGAGGTCTTCCAGGTCTTTGTGCGTTGACCTGAGTGTGCCGGCGTGATGTCGCGGGGGCTGACAAGCGGTGGGCGTCGCGGTAGGCCGGTTGTTTGAGGTATCCGCAACGGGGCGGGCTGACCGCGGAGTGACGGGTCTTTCGCGAGCGCATCCGGCTGCAGGCGGCCGAGTTGTTCGCTGTGGGACACGACAATGCCGTGGTTGTCGAGCGGTTACGTGTCAGCGCGCGGTCGGCGCATCGATGACGCCACGCTTGGAAGCAGGGCGGGACGTCAGCCCTGGAGTCGACAGGGTCGGTGTCCAGGCCCAAGCTGAGCGAGGCACTGTTTGAGGTGCTCGAGCAGGAGTTGGCCAAGGGGCTGGTGGCGCAACAACTGGCCGGACCAGACCTGGACGCTGGCGCGGATCAAGACACTCCTCGGGCGTCGCTTCCACGAGAGCATGACACTGTCGGCCGTCGCACAGACGCTGCACCGGCACGGCTCCAGCCACCAGGTGCTGGTCCGCCGCGCGGTGAAGCGCCACGAGGTAGCCGGCACCGGCTGGGCGAAAGAGACCGGGCCGCAGGTGGAAACCCCGTGGCGGCGCTCGGGTCTGGCTCTGCTTCGAAGACAGAGCCGGGTTCTCGATGGCGCCGCCCACCGTCCGCACCTGGACCAGGCTCGGACAACCCGTCATCCGGTTGCGGGGACGCTCTCAGCGCCGCTTTCCATTGCCGCTCCGGCTTGCTTCAAGGAGGGCGAGCGCTCACGGCTGATCTACCGGCCCAAGCGGCACGTCGATCCCAACCGCGGTGGCAGACGCAGTTTCACCTGGACCGACTACCGCGATCCGCTGACCGCCGCCCACCAGGACGGGGAGGAGGGAAAGGGTGCGTGCGAACAGCAGGATGGCGATCGCCGTCCATGTGCTGACCTGGGTGCCCCTCGATCGACCGACAGGTCACCACCTCCGAGCGCATCGCGGCGAGCGTCAGTGGCCCTTGCACCTGGTTGGGCTTAGCATTTTAGGTGGAGAGGGGTATGGAGCGTTCTGGTCCATTTTCCGACCATGAAATCCATCAGAGTCTCTGGTGCCGCCGATTGTCGACGGCACCTAATGCCGCGAAACCCGCTTTGCCACTCGGTGCGTCCTCGGAGGGCCAGCATGCTCCCTACCTACCACCGCACGTCAACCATCCAGGGGCAACGCGTCTTCTACCGCGAGGCAGGTCCGGCGGAGGCGCCAGTCGTTTTGCTCCTCCACGGGTTTCCGACCAGCTCCCACATGTTCCGGCACCTCATCCCGGCGCTCGCCGACCGCTACCATGTGATCGCGCCCGACCACATAGGGTTCGGTCAGTCCGCGATGCCGGAAGCCGACGAGTTCGAATACACCTTTGACAATCTCGCGGAAATCACCGGCGGATTGCTCGACAGCCTGGGCATCAGCCGTTTCTCTATTTACGTGCATGATTACGGTGCCCCCATCGGATGGCGGCTTGCTCTCGACCCGTCGTACGACGTGACCGCGATCATCTCGCAGAGCGGCAACGCCTACATGGAGGGATTCGCCCAGCCCTTCTGGGAGGACCTGTTCGCGTACGCCACGGCCCCGGGAGCAGATACCGAACCGGGAGCGCGGGCCAAGTTCAACGCCGAGACAACCCGTTGGCAGTACGAGAACGGAGCCTCCGACAAGAGCCTCGTCAGCCCGGACACCTGGCTGCACGATCAGGCCCTGCTGGACCGGCCCGGCAACGACGAGGTGCAGCTGGCGCTCTTCCGCGACTACCCGACCAACATCGACGGCTACCCCCAGCTCCAGGAGTACTTCCGTACCAGTCAGGTCCCGCTGCTGGCGGTCTGGGGTGCGGGAGACGAGATCTTCGGACCGGACGGGGCCCGGGCTTTCACCCGCGATCTACCGGACGCGGAAGTTCACTTGCTGCCGGCTGGACACTTCGCCCTGGAGACACACCTCGACGCCATCAGCGGCTACATCCACGGGTTCCTCGGCCGCGTCCTGGACTGAGCTGCAGCCGCCTGGCCACACACCATCCGTGCTGAAGCCCCCAGAATGTCCTGCGGCGCCAGGGCCGGCCGGGCGGCGGTCCAGGAGCAGCGCGCATCCGGCCGGGAATGGGGCAGCCTGGCGATGAGTGCCTCGGCGAAGGCTCATTGGGGAAGCTCGGAGCCGGTCGTCTCGGCCTGGAGCAAGGCAAGTCTCTCTGCGGTCGGGCTGCCTGGTTCGGCGTGGAAGACGACGATGAGCTGGCCGTGTGTTCCGGCGACGGTGAGTCGCTCGTACTGCAGGGTCAACTCCCCGACGTCAGGATGGTTCAGCCGCGCTACGCCGGTACCGCTCGGGCTGACGTCGTGGCGGACCCATAGGCGCTTGAACTCCGGGCTGGTGGTGGCCAGTTCACCGACGAGTTCCACCACCCTCACGTCTTCCAGTTCTGTTCCGACCAGAGCTCGCAGCGCTGCCACCGCGCGGCTGCTCATCTCGTCCCAGTTGAGGTACAGGCGGCGCAGGTCTCTGTCGAGGAAGGCGGCACGGATGACGTTCACGCCAGGTTGGAAGATCGGTGAAATGGAGGCAGCCATCGCGTTGGAGGCGAGGACATCCATGTACCGGTTGAGAACGGCCACGGGCGTCCGTGACCACCACGTCACGATGAGCTGCTGAAGGCCAGGGCTGACATGGTCCGGTTCGGCGGGCCTTTGGTTTCGCTGTGGCGGGCCGGCCAGTGCGTGCAAGTGAGCGGTGGCGGGTACGTCGAGCTGTAGAACGCGTGCCAGAGCGTCAAGGACCTGGGGTGAGGGGTTCTGGTCCCTCCCCTGTTCCAGGCGCAGGTAGTAGTCCGTGCTGATGCCGGCGAGGAGCGCGAGTTCTTCTCGGCGCAGACCCGGTACCCGGCGGCGGCCTCCCGGGGGCAGGCCGACATCTTCAGGCCGGACGATTTCACGGCGTGCCCGCAGGTAGTCGCCTAGTCGCTTGCCACCCATGGTTCCAAGGTACGTTGCGGGCCGCGTAGGGGGCTCCATGCACCGGGGCGCGTGGGCAAATACGCTGCCGAAAGTGGCATTAATAGCATAGAAGGAAGCTAAAACTTATGGTCTGCGATGCCCGCGATCAACTACTCATTGTGGCGCTCACTCTGCGTTTTGGCTCGTCCGCGGGCCGCGATATGGCCCGCTGGGCCACCCTGGTCTGATCTCTCCGGAGGGGCGGGGAAGCCCCAGGACGCGGGCCCGCGGCGGCCAGCGCCAAAACCCACTGTCACCAGCCGCCACACACCATGAGGAACGCGCTCAGAGTGTCGCCCTCCGAGCCGCCGCGGCCCGGACGACTTGGGTGCGCGGGCCCTTCACTGCATCGGTGGGTGGTTACGTAGTGGTCCGTGGTCCGCGTCATGGCCTGCAGGCCATGACGCGGGCGTCACGGGGTCCGCGGTGCGTGCCAGATGGCGTTGTATCACCGGGGCCGCCATGCGTGCGCCTTCTGGCCGCTCGTCGTTCGGCGTGCGCTGGCGTCAGGCGGACGGAGCGTGTCCCAATGAGCTGGCGGCGACCATGTGTGCCGCGCCCGGAAGACCGCGGGCTCCTTCGGCCGCCCGGGCGGTGATGTCGGGGACGCTGTGCCCCAGGGCCCGGACAGCGTCATCGAAGAGGTCCATGTCGATGAGCTGCAGTGCGGTCAGGTGCTCGGCGTTGTCGGTGGTGACCGCCTCGCCGAGAGCCTGCAGGGCAAAGCTCGATCCGGTGCCGGAGCGCAGGAGGTCGACGAGCGCCGCGATGTCCAGTCCCAGGTCGTGTGCGAGTCCGAGGATCTCCTGGACGCTGCGCTGGTTCATCATCAGCAGGGTGTTGTTGATGAGCTTGCCCAGCTGGCCGGCGCCGCCGGGACCCATGTGGGTGACCTTCTTGGAGAAGGTCTCGAAGACGGGACGACACCGTTCGACGGTCTGCGTGTCGCCGCCGACCATCGTGGTCAACCGGCGGGCGACTGCGCCGGCGTTTCCGCCGCTGACCGGTGCGTCGAGGACGTGAATGCCCCTGGCTGCGGCCATGTCGGTCATCTCGTTGGCGAACTGGGGCAGGCCCGTGCCGTGATTGACGATCACGGAACCGGGCTTCATGGCGGCAAGCAGGCCGCCGTCGGTGAGGACCTCCCGGATGTCGGAGTCCTCACGCAGGCACAGCTCGACGATGACGCTCGCCGCGCCGAGTTCGGCGACGGTGTTGTGGACGGTGTAGCGCAGGCCGTCGAGTGCGTCGAGCGAGGTGCTGCGACGGGCCCAGACCTGGAGGGGGTAGCCGGAGTCGGCGATCGCGCGGGCCATGGGAGCGCCCTGGTCGCCCAGGCCGATCCAACCGATGTTCTGCAACGCGTGGTTGTTCGTCATGTAGGTCTCTCTCGAGGTGATCTTGGTGCTGCCTCTGTGTTGCCGGTGCCTGGGTGTTTGTGCACGGCTTGTAGGAGTCCGGTTCCGGCTACCACCCGGGTTGGAGCGGTGGGAGCCGGATGCGGCGCCCGCGGCCTCAGCAACCGCTGGGGGCTGAGGCCGCGCCGGTTCCGTTCGTGGGTGCTCTACGTCCGCGTGCCGAGACCGGCGCGGCGCTCGTGGGGTTACCCGTTCGTGGAGGTGGTTTCCGCGGGTGAGCTGCGGGTCCCCGCCTGGCCAAGGCGGGGAGGGGGCGTCAGCCGCGGCCGCTCTCGCTCAGGAAGCGGTGGGAGATCTCCCAGATGCGCTCGGCGTTGGCGGGGTCCAGAGCGTAGGGGGCGACGCCGCTGGTCCACCCGTTGCCGTCGGGTACCTGAACGGCTTCGTTGCAGTCCTCGAAGTAGCGGCCTCCGACGCCGGCGAGCTGCGGGGAGGTGGCGACGAGGATGGTGGTGGCGGCACCCTGCTCAATGGTCTTGCGCAGTTCCATCGGGGTCCGCAGACCGCCTGTGTGCTTCTGCAGGTTGGTGGCGATGGCGCCGGGCATCAGGGCGTTGACGGTGATGCCGTCGGCGGCCCAGTGCTGGTTCGCTGCGACGGCGAACAGCACTGTCGCGGTCTTGGACTGGCCGTAGGCGCCGATCGCGTCGTATGCGCGGTAGCGATAGTTGATGTCGTCGAAGACCACCGGAGAAATGAGGTGGCCCTGGGAGCTGACGACGACGACGCGGGCGTCGCCGTCGGCGGCAAGGGCGCCGCGCAGGCCATTGGCCAGGGCGAAATGACCCATGTGGTTGGTGGCGAACTGCATTTCCCAGCCCTCCGGCGTGCGCTGGAGCTCCGGGATCGCCATGACGCCGGCGTTGTTGACCAGGAGGTGCAGCGGGCCGTTCCAGGACTCGACAAAGGCCGCGACCGATTCCTGGTCGGATACGTCGAGGCGGCCGACGTGCACGTTCTTGTTGCCGGTCGATGCGGTGATCTCGGCAGCGATCTTCTTTCCGGCGTCGGTGTTGCGTACAGCCAGTGTGACCTCGGCACCGAGGGAGGCGAGGACGCGTACCGTCTCGATGCCGATCCCCGATGATGCGCCGGTGACCACCGCTCGGCGGCCGGTCAGGTCGATGCCTTCCGCGACCTCCGCGGCCGTGGAAGAGAATCCAAAGGAAGTGGTGATACGAGTCATGGTGTTTAAACCCTGCCTATCGTGAGGTTCCGAACGCCGAGTGATCGCCGTCGCGGTTTTTCCGGCGCTCAGCCTGATTGGCCCCGATTGGAGTCATTGCTGTGAACAGCGCGGCTTTCTCAGGCCGATACGGCAATCCTGGGCCCGGGTTCGGGGCGCAGCCAGAACCCTGCGAACCCTGGGACTGGCAGGGCTACGTGCAGCCTCGTGATGTGCTCTACGGGCCGCGGGAGACGGGTACCGCGAAGCCTGGTAGTGACAGGGCCAACCATATTTCGATGCGCATCGCCTAGCCTCCCGGTATGACTTCTGAGAACGCCCTCGGCGGTTTTCTGCGTGCTCGTCGCGAGCTGATCAAGCCGGAGGACGTGGGGATCGCCAGTGGTGGGCGACGGCGCGTGCCGGGCCTGCGCCGGGAAGAGCTCGCGATGCTCGCCGGCATCAGCACGGACTACTACCTGCGCCTGGAGCAGGGACGCGACCGCAATCCGTCGGACCCGATCATCAATTCCTTGGCCCGCGCGCTGATGCTCGACGACGAGGCAGCGGCGTATCTGCGGGCTCTCGCGGTGCCGCCGCGACGGCGGGTGCGCAGGCGGCCCGGCCGTGTGCCTGTGGGTATCGACGAGCTCGTACGGCTGCACCTTGATATGCCTTCTTTCGTGCACGACCGGTACATGAACGTGATTTCTGCAAACCCTCTGGCGGAGGCGCTCTCTCCTTGTTATCGGGTCGGCACCAACGTTTTGCGCATGACGTTTCTCAATCCGGAGGTCCGGGAATTGTATGAGGATTGGGAGCGCACCGCTCACAGTCTGGTGGCTTCGGTGCGCGCGTTGGCAAGTCCTGACCTGGACGATCCACAGCTTGCCGAATTGGTGGGTGACCTGTCGATCAGGAGCGAGGACTTTCGCCGTCTGTGGGCGCGGCACGATGTACGTGCGCGAACTAGTGGGACTGCGCATTTGCTGCATCCGCAGATAGGCCCGGTTAGCTTGAATTTCCAGAAACTGGAGATCACGGGAACCGACCGGCAGATCGTCGTCATCTACCACGTCCCGCCGGGCAGTGATGCCGCCGAACGCCTGGCGCTGCTGGCCAACATCGCGGCCACCACCGAGCAGCTGGCTCCCGTCCCGATCCGCTCATCCAATGATCGCTATCCGGATTAGGGGTTACTGCGGGTGTCTCAGGCGATAAGGCCGGACGTCAGCTGTCACAGACGTCCGGCATCCGCGGGTCGCCCTCGGCCTTGTCCACTCACTCGGTACGGGGGCCCGACGAGGCTGCGCAGCCGGACCGTGCCGCGGCCGGGTCACGTACAGAGCCACGCCGTACCAGGCCGCGGAAGAGAGCGTCTTCCAGTCGGGCCCGCAAGGCGCGCCGGACCAACTCATCGATGTATCGGGGGTCGGTGGAGGCAACGAGTGCGGCTTCCGGCCTGATGTGCGCGTCACGGCTCGCCGCTTCCCGCGTGATCACATGGTCATTCGGTCGGGTAGAACCACGGCGCCGGGCACGGGCACCGGCGCTCGGGCATTGTCGGACCTGCCGCGCAAGGGCTGCTGGACACCCCAGCACCCCGCCCAAGTCACCAAGACTCGGCCTGCACAAAGAGCATGATCACCTCAGTGAAGAACCAGATGGAGAACACCAAACACGCAAGCCACAGCGCCCACAGGATCCATCGGACCTCTCGACATATGCGCATACGCGGGCCACCTCCATCTTCGGACGCACATAGGGACAACGGGCGCCACACAGGACTACGCCGGGGCTCCAAGCAGAGCCTGCCACTTGACGCGCACCGTTGAGGTCACAGAAGCAACGTCAGGCTGCTTGTCGCAGTATGCCTCCTCAAACCTGACTGCGCCGCTGCGGAGTTGGTCACCTGTACAGCATGAAGAAACTCTAGTAGACGAGTTCACCGCCAAACTCGCCCGTTCTGAGGCGGACAACGCGCTGCGGAGCATGCCCATAACGGCGGCGGCGTCCAGGCCGTGGCCGACCGGGTCGCCAGCCACGATGGCGAATCTGTACGGAACGAGCTCCCAGCAGGAGCCTCACACAACCCATCGGACGGCCCTATCCCCGTCAACGGCAAGCGCGTCGTGGCCCTGACGCACTGCTCCCCACACGCGCCGAATGGTCCCCACTCCAGGTCGACTTTTAGGTGCCGGCCGTCTGCTCCCCGCACGCGCGGCGGCCGGCTACGTCGACGTGCGCTGACATCCTCCGCGAAGGGCCGGGACCTGGTTGTTCCTGGCCCTTGAAGAATCGCTCACGGTCGGACGACCACTGGGCGCGGTCGCTGTGACGTGACTGTGGCGAACAGCGAGCAGGAACGGTTCGGTCCGCTGGCATGCTTCGGTCATGTCTGATGAGATGCTCGTGGAATCCGGTGAGGGAGCAGTTCGGACGTCCGAGGTGTCGGAGGAGTCCGGGGCTCGGCGGAAGCGTGGAGTTCCCGGATTCCGGGGGGCTTTGGTGGTCGCGTCCGTCATCGGGCTAGTGGCCGGCTCCGGTGCTGTCGCGCTGGCATGGGAACTGTCCCGGTCAGAGGGCGGTGGGACGGGGACGTTCACTCTGGTGGGGCAGGCGCGTATCGCGGCCCAAGGCGGCGAAGCGGGGACATGCAGAGGCAGCGGCGCTCTGAGCGACATCGACAAGGGGGCGCTCGTCACGGTCTACGACGCCCAAGGCCTGGTCGTGGCGACCGGTTCGGTCGGCTCGGGCGCCTACAACGACTCGGCTGCGTGTGTGTTTCCCATTCTGGTGCGCGATGTGCCGGACAACTCCAAGTCGTACACGGTGCGCGTCGGTTGGCACGCGCGCAAGGAAATCACCAACATGGGGGCCAGGGCCGGCGAGCTGATCCTCACCTTCAGCTGAGTGCGCCGCCATACCCCTCGCCCGCCCGCTACCGGCGTCTGGCTGTAACGCTCCCGTGGCGGCCGGTCCATCCTGTTGACCGTTCAACAGGGCACCGCTGTGAAGGCTGCCTCGTGGCGTGCGATATGCATTTGGTCGGCGCGGTGGAGTGCGTCATGCCCTCACGCGATGTGGTGTGCGGAGGCGGCCGAGCATGCTCCACCTGTTCGTGCATGTGCTGTATGAGACCATCTCCCGTCGTCCCCTCTTCCGGCAGGTCGCGCTCCTCGGCGCCGTGGTCATGAGCCTCCGGATCGCAGGGCTTATGGCGGCGGAGCGGGATCCCCAGGTGGACCTGACAGCCCTCCCTGCAGACGCGCGGGGGACGCGGCAGGTCAGGAAGCCTGCTCCCCGCGCATGCGGGGATGGTCCTCCGCCGTCCCGGTCGCGCCGTTTCTGGTGCAACTGCTCCCCACGCGTGCGGGGATGTTCCTTCGCCCGGTTGCGTGGGCGTGGGCTGGTATGTGCCAGCGCACCTGTCGCACGAGGATAGAGCGATTCGCCTCCACGACGCCGGTCGCAAGGGCACACTGTCAGCATCTTCTGCGGGCCGGAACGGGGGCGGAGGCCATGGACCGTTCGATGTGGCGGACAGGGATGCTGACCCTGTTGGTGTGTGTACTTCTAGCAGCAGTTTGTCTTGTGGGGTATAGGCTGTCTCCCCGCGGTGAGACGCACACCGATCCGATCGACCTTCGTGCCGTGGACTGGCTGAGCGTCGAGATACCGGGAACGTTGTGCAGGTCCCGGAAGGCGATCCGCCTGCATAGCGGAACGGCAATCAACGTGCCTTCGGATTTCAACGGGCCGAAGCCGAACATGCCGCAGGATGTGTCGGCGCGCACTGATGAGATCTTCTACGGCGACATCACGGGCGACGACCGTGACGAGGCCGCGCTGCCCGTGCTGTGCGCCAATCACGACTCCACCGCGGCAGGACAGAGGGCGATGGGAATCCTTGTCTTCGACGGCGGCGCTCAACGACTGTCCCTACTCGGAACTCTGACAAGCCGTAGGCCACGGCTCGGTGAGCCGCCGAATCTCCTGAGGGTCGAACAGATGAAACAGGGCGGGATCACGGTCAAGGACAGCTTCTATCTTGCGGGCGACTCCAACTGCTGCCCTTCCGGGGATGCCACGGAGTCCTGGGTCCACCGGAAGGGTCGTCTCGTGGCGCGCTAAATCGTGCCGCGGGTCAAAAGAGGTTGAATTCCCGCAGCACGTGCAGTGTGCCCGCGCTCACGGTCACAAAGGCACCACAGGAACTCAGCGTCGCGGTCAAGATGTTCGCGCCGAGGTGCGGCAGGACGATGAAGGCGACCAAGGCGACGACTAGGGCGCTCAGTGCCGCGATGGCGAGGGCCATGACCCGGACAGCGGGGCTCGGCGTAGGCATGGGAGTCCGTCCTTCGTGGTCGTTGTGCGGAGTGCTCCACACCGTGCGACAGGACGCCCGGACACCTCCAGTACAAGATCATGCCAATTGCGGGCATCGGCGTTTACGCAGGCTAGCGCGCCGAACTGACCGCAACTGCACCGGATATGCGCGAGCACCTCCCCCGGGCCGACGCTTCCGGGATACTGCTGCACCACGAGACCGGGGGGCGGGACATGACCGATCAGACACCGACGTGGCAGGAACTCCTGGACACCGCCGTCGAAGAGCGGACGCCGCCGGCGTTCCGCGCGGCACTGAACGGTCTGCGCGACGACGGACTCTCGTACGACCGTCTGGTGGTCATTGCCAACGGGATCGTCGGAGGCAAGGAGGTTCCCGGCTTCGAGGGCATGGGGAACGGCCCCTCCAAGGGCACGTGGCTGAACGCCCTGACAACGAAAGGCCGGAAGGCAAGCCAGCTGCCCGACTGGAAGTACGTGGAGCTCTTGGTCGTGGCGTACTGCAAGCACCACGACCTGGGCGGGGAGACGCGGGACGCCTTGGTCATCCGCTGGGCGGACGGCTACACCGTCTGCGGCGGCCGGCCGCGGCCGCAGTACCGGCGTTCGACCGCAACCCCGGCCGTGGCGACTCCGGCGGCGCGGCGCAAGCGTGTCTCGTACATCTTGGGCGCGGCAGCCACGGTGGTGGCGCTGGCGGCGAGTTCGGCGTACTTCTTCTGGGAACCGGACCCGAAACCGCCCTTGTCAGTGGACGACGTGTCCTTTCTTGGATTGAGCACGGGGGACTACGTCTTCCCATCCACCGTGAAGTTGTCGTCCTCCCAGGTGGATAAGCTAAAGAACGAGGACTACGGACACGGTCTGAAATTCGAAGAGTGGTTCCATAAAAACAGCGGAGTCCCGTCTCATTTCAGAACCATCTCCCTCACCGTCAGCGGACGCAGCGATAAACAGCTCCGCATTACGAACATTGATCTACTCAAGGAGAACTGCACTGCTCCGCTCACGGGCACGCTCTTCCTCAACGGCGGCACCAATGGCGGCGAATCAAAGACGAAGCCCTTGTTCTTCAACCTGGACGATCGGCTTCCCGAGCCCACTGACGAAAATGGCGAACCTTATTTCGCACGGAAGAGCATCACCCTGAAGAACGGAGAGAGCGAGACGATCGCGGCTTTCGTCAGCGCCAACGAGCGTTCCTGCGGTTTCACCTTCCGCTTCACCGTCGTCGTCCCGGGCCGTGAGCCGGTGAAACAGGAGATCAGCGACGGCGGAAAGCCGTTCCGGCTGACCGCTCCCGCGGGTGGCGAGGAAGGGCACCCCTACAACCGCTATCGGGCCATGTACGTGGGGGGCGTGGCCGCCCCGGTCGGCGCCGGGTTCGTCCCGGCCGACCCCTCCACCTACAACGGCGACTCCCAGACGCTCGCTGTTCCCTGACCTGGGTACGCCCGCGAACGCTTCAGCGCTGGCACAGCCCCTCCCACCTGGTCCGCGAAGTCAGTGAGGACCGCCTCGCGGCGGGCCCTCATCGAGGGGGGTGAGATGGCGTGCTCGGACGGTCGGGCGGATGGCGACACGGCGGATCGACACGGGGCGGGAGACCAACTTGTCGGCCTCGCCGATCGGTCGCTGAAGTACGGCCTGCAGGTCCGGGTGTCCATCAGCAACAACTCCACCGGGACCAGGTGCTTGCCGTGCACCTGGCGCCAGTGGGTGAGGCCGGGGGAACCCCGGCTTCCTCACTGGTCGAATATTCAGCTTCCTGTGTCGGGGATGCGGGATGCGATCAGGCGGTTGGTCAGTTCCACCGTGGCGAGGTACCACCAGAGGATCCAGTCGAGAAACTCTCCGTCGTACTCGCCTTGCTGACGGGCGTTGCGGTGGCGCAGGTCGAAACCGTTGGCGATCTGGAACAGGGCGCCTTCGTCCTTCTTGTGGAGGCGCCCTTGGATCAGGGCAGGCGATCCTCGAGTACGCGGGCGAGGTTGAAAATCGCCGACCTCGGCATCGACAGAGACAAGATCTTCAGCGAGAAGATCAGCACCCGGATCAAGGTCCGCCCGCAGTTCGAGGAGGTACTGAAGACCCCCCGGGAGATCACGGCGCACGCCCCGCACTGCCGGGTCATCTTCACCGTGTTCGAGATGAAGAGGCTGGGGTGGGACGCGGCGGAGCTCACCGCCCTCGCGGATCATCCGACCGAGCACGACCTGGTGCTGGAGATGCTCGCCGGGCCGTTGCCCGGCATCTACGACCCCACCGGACCCGGCAAACCGCTGTTCGGCTTCTGCGCCGCCATGGCGGCGACGCAGCGGGAGAACATTCGGGAGTCGACGCTGGAGGAGCTGGAGACCGCGGCCCGCAAGGGCAGCAAGTATGCGGCCGGCCCCCGGTCATCACCGACACATGCTGCACACCGTGCTGCGGCGCAAGGCGCTCGGCGAGTCCGTCGAGCAGATCCAGTCCGCCCTGATCATCCCCGTCGGCGAGCGTAAGGGACAGAATCTGTCCGTCGCCAGCGTCTACCGGGCGCTCGCCGAGCAGTAGGAAACCCATGCGTACCCGGAGGCCGTTGAAACGGCACACGTCGACTTCGCCGCCCTTCAGCAGTGGGACCGCAGCCCCGTGTAGTTACTCAGCGCTACACGCCGCCTGGCGGTAGCTATACGAGAACAGGGCCGAGGCGGGAGAACCGAGGAGGGGCCCGACGGCGCCGGACCCCTCTTCGCACGGTGGGATTCAGCCCAGGGTTTTCGACGGCCTGGGACATCCGCTCCGCGATGTCGTTGTCAGCCGCGGACGATGTTCTCGGCCTGGGGGCCCCTCTGGCCCTGGCCCACGTCGAAGGAGACCGTCTCTCCCTCCACGAGTTCCCGGTAGCCGTTGCCGGAGATGTTGGAGTAGTGGGCGAAGACGTCCGGTCCGCCGCCGTCCTGCTCAATGAAGCCGAAGCCCTTTTCGGCGTTGAACCACTTCACGGTGCCGCTGGCCATACTGGTGTCCTTCAAATCCTGCCGGAATTCCCGGCTCGTCTGGGTGCAGGGCCGTCCGCGAGCGGACGGTGCCCGGCGTCCGTTCTACCCCGCCGGCGGCTCAAGTACCCGGCTTTGCACGCGGTGCAGCGTGCCGCGTCCCCGCCTGGCATCTGTGCCGATCCGTGCTCCGGGTGCCCTGGCAGGGCACCCGGAGCAGGGAATCACTTGCCCTTGGCGGCTTCCTTGAGCTTGGAGCCCGCGGACACCTTGACGCTGTATCCGGCCGGGATCTCCAGCGGCTCGCCGGTCTGCGGGTTGCGCGCGGTGCGCGCGGCGCGGTGCGTGCGCTCGAAGCTGAGGAAGCCCGGGATCGTCACCTTCTCGTCGCCCTTGGCGACGACGTCGCCGACGCTCTCGGCGAGGGCCGTCAGCACCGCATCCGCGTCCTTGCGGGTCACCTGGGCGCGCTCTGCCAGCGCAGTCACCAGTTCGCTCCGGTTCATTGCTTTGCTCCATTTTCCTGAATGGTCCCGGTCTGCGGCGTGCAGGCGGGACGAGCCAACCATGCTGCCATCGGGCACTGACAGTGCGACCCTCGGCGCGGTCTGGCATGCGGACCCCTGCACGGTCAGGAAAGCCGTGGTCCGATCAGGGCCGCCTCCACGGCCTCGCCCGTCATCTCGATCAGTACGACCTCCTCCTGCATGTTCGCAGGAAGGTGCGCATGCGCTTCGGTGCTGCAGAGGAATACGCCCTCGCGCGGTTCGAAGATCACCGCTTCCAGCCGTGAGGCGAGTTCGGCCACGATCGCGAATACGCCGGAACCGGAATGCGGACGCTCCACCGAGATGCCGGTCTCGCCGGCGAAGATCTCGGCCTCACTACCGTCCGCGGCCCGGACCCAGTACTGCAGGTGTCCGTCCTCCATCACCGTGAGTTTCGGGTCACCGACGTCGTAAGGACTGAGAACCGCCCGGACGACATCCATACCCAAGGGAACGGGCGTATCACTGGCTTCGAGGAACTTGTAGATCGACGGGCCGTAACTCACAAAAGGTCTCTCCCTGTACCGAGTTGTCCGCCCAGGTGTGTCCCACAGTCAACAGGTAGACATCCGGGGGGCGTTCACGCTGGGCCGCGTCAGAAGATGACCGTGATGCCCTCACTTCTGATGTGGTTTACGGTGGTTTTCTCCAGATGGTGGTGCCCTTGCCATCGCGGTGGCAAGGGCCGCGAAAAGCCTCCGGCGGTATGACAGACAGACCGAACGAGGCCGGCTGCGGCAGGTGCTTCGACGACGCTGAGGGCGACCTGTTGCGAACGCCTGGGATCTCATTCCCGCCGGACCGTGTACGTCGGGCGGCACAGTAGGAACCCTTTCACTGCGACGACCACCCCACGATCATCCGGCGGGTCCTGCCGCACTCGTCCTGGTAGGGGCCGCACCTGTAGGACCAGCAGAGGAACGGCCGACTTAGCTAGAACGGCCCCCACCGGGGTTGGCTCCCTCATCGACGCCTTCCCGCCGTGTGTGGAGGGCACGATGAATCGCGCCTTCGCCCAGACCGACACCTTGGCCAGCTATCCCGCTCTCCCGGCTGTGACCCACCCATCGGAGGCCACTGACCTCAGCCGTCCACGGCGGCCACCTTCTGCCCATGGCGCTCACCTGCAACTTCTCGCCTATTTGCGGCGGGTGACACGTTCGTTGACTAACGGTAGTCGTCCGGGTGCGACTGCATCCAAGTGTTGATCTTGTCGCGGGTGGTGACCAGCAGGCTCTGGTGCTTGTGGAGGTTGTCGAACGTGAAGTCGCCGTCCAGCGCGGTCTGCATCTGCCCGATCCAGGCGAGCGGCTGCCTGAAGTGTGCTGCGCCCTTCGGGCTGGCCTTCATGGACTTGCCGAGGTCGTCGAGGTTGGTCAGGAGGCGGTTGAGGAAGTACTGGCAGTTTCCGGGGGTCCCACAGCTGTCGTTGTACGTTGCTTGCAGTACCGAGAAGGCGTCTCGTACCTGCGGCACGGCCGCGCCAGGAGCAGCCGGGGTGGTCGGGTAGCCATTCGATGTGGCGGTGCTCGGCGTTGACGAACTCTCGACCGTTCTTGCCGCAGTGCTCCCCGGCGTCGGCGTCGCCGTGACGGAGGAATCCGCGGGCCCGGACCCGGCCTCAGCGCTGTGTCCACCAGAGCAGCCGGTCGCGAGAGCGGCTGCGAGTAGCACGACGGCCACTCCGGATATGAGTTGAGTTTGACGCACGGCTTGTCCTCGAGTTCCGGGATGATGAATAGGGCGATACGCGTGCATACCGTGCGCCGGTGTCCGCTGTCCATCTGGCGCAGGTGGAGGGGATCCGCGAGGGTGCGGACCCGGTAGGAAGTCAGGTGAGCTATTTATGACACCGTCGCCGGCCCTGTAGTGGCAGGTCTGCGTGATCGACTGCCTCTGCACGACGGGGGCGCGCGGCGCAGGCCGATACCGAGGAGTGGGTGTTGCGGCTGGACATGGCTTCCCTCCTGCTCGACCGTCGTGTTCCGGGTTCTACGACGACATGGTCCAGGTGCTGTGCGAGGCGAAACAGAGCGGTCTCGCGTTGGAGTGGCGTCAGACGGTCCTCGACCGCGACCAGGCCGACCACAGGCCGTCGGCCTCGGCCCTCTACTCTCGGCGCCAGGTCAGGACGAGAGTCGGTGCGGCGCGTACTCGCGGACCGCATCCAGCAGTTGTCGCCTCGACGGGTTGACCATCGCGTGCCCGGCGACGGTGACGGTGGGCACCGTCTCGTTGCCGTCCGCGACGGAGCGGACGAACGCCGCCGCGTCCTTGTCCCGCCAGATGTTCCGCTTGGTGAAACGCAGCCGCGTGAAGAGCAGGCTCAGCCGCAGGTTCATGCAGAACACGCAGCCGGGCCGCCAGTACATCACGACGCCGTCGCTTTCCTCGGTCATGCACTTCCCCCGTACGGAGTTGCTGTCCCTGGCAACCGCAACTTCCAGCCTACGGGACACCGGGGCCCGTACCTCGGGTCGTGGCCAGGATCTCGCGTCCACGGTCCGGGGTGATCAGCTGGGCCAGGACCGGGTCGGCGAACAGGGATATCGGGGCAATATGGTCCTCGCACACCGGGTGCCACAGGCGTAGCGCTGCACGGAGTTCGGGCCAGGCTTCGTCACACAGGCCCGCGCGGACCGTGCGGACCTTGGCGGGGTCGGACATTGGGTCGGGTTCGGGCCGCGGGCCGCCGCCCGCGTACAGGGTGGCGACGATCGGTCCCGTACGGATCGGCGGCTCGTCGGGAGCCTGAAAGGCCGGCTGCCTGGCGAGGTGGTCGGCGACGGCGTGCACGGCCGCGTCGAACTCGGGTCCGCCGAAGGTGAGCCGGAAGCCCGGCTCGGCCGCCCGGGCCTCGTAGTCGGCGACGAGCGCCCGCACCGGTGCGGGCGCGTGCTCCTTGAGCCGCGGCAGGGGCCGCAGGTCGTGGGGGTGCGCGAGCTGGTCCTGCCGGACCAGGAGCGGTAGGAGTTCCGCGGCGAAGAGCGGACTGAGCAGGAGGTCCTCGTTCCCCGGGCGATACCACATCAGGCTCGCGATGTGGCCGCGCCAGTCGCCGAGCATCGCCTTCATCTGCATGCTCAGCACGTCTGCTCGCTCCCGCCCGTACTCGTGCGCCTGGGCGAACACCGACAGCGGTCCGTCGACCGCCCCGGCCAGCGCATCGCATCGGGCCCGCTCGACCTCCGCGTCCCAGTGGTCCCGGGTGGCGCCCGGCGGCTTGCGCAGGGCGTGGAAGGACACCCACTGTCGGCGCATGAGGCCGTGGAAGGAGCCGTACCGCTCCGGTCCCTCGCCGGACCAGGAGGCGAGCCAGTACGCCGCCCACTCGCCGTCTACGTCCACGTCGTCGGGGTCGAGCAGCATGACCGCCGCGTCACCCTCAAGGGACAGGCGCAGGCAGCGCGTTAGGACCTTCGCCTCCTGAACGCCGAACGCCTCCTCACCGTCCTCGTCCTCTTCGACATCGTCCTCCGCGAAGTCTTCCCAGACCTCGATCCAGGTGCGGTCGTCGGTGTCCCGCAGCCATTCCAGCTCCGTGGCGCCCGCCAGCCGGTAGATGAAGTTGCCCGCGTCCCGCCACCCGTTGGTGACCAGCAGGAACTCCCGCAGCGAAGGCGGCAGTCGGCGCCCCAGCCGGGCCTCGGCCGCAGCGACCTCGGCCTCACTGGCCGGCGCGAACCCGAGCCAGGAGTCCCGCACGACCTCCTGCGCGAGCGGTGCGTCCTTGTCCGGGTCGTGCCCCGCGATCCACTCCGCGCTCCACTGCTCCAGAAACGGCCGCCACGTCTTACGCTCACCCATCGTCCCCTCCGCCTCTCGCCCTCCGTCGTCCGACTTCACCTCACCACAGGGGTACGACAACGGGTTGCGGCCGACTCGGCTGCGCCCGCCTGCGCGGGAAGAGATCAAGACCCGTGACCGCGCCCCGGCCCCGGGCTTCGAGAGAGCCAGAGGTCCCGGTTGCCCACGGGGTCGACGGTCGCTTGGTGTCAGCCGTTGGTGTCAGACGGAACGACCGCACTAGCTACAGGCTGGGCAGCTCGGTAGGCGCTGGCGAAGTTGTGCCATTTCACGACGCGGTCCCCCGCTCAATGATCCAGCTGTGGCCGCGAAGGTGACCCGTCGGACGGTGCGTAGTAGGTTTCCTGACCCGCCCGATTCCCGGAGGCAGGACTGTCCGAACGGACACGACGGAAGAGCAGGCTCTGTGGCAAGGATCAGAAGAATCCCCAAAGTGGTGCTGGCCGTCACAGCGCAGGCAGGGCTGTTGGCGCTGCAGGTTTTGCTCCAGGAAGGCACGACCGTGCCCGGCTCGTGGCTGATGCGCCTGATGCTGCTGTCTCCCACGTTGCTCGGCCTGTACGTGACGTGGCGACTGTTCCTGAACCCTTACGTATCGTTCGGGCAGGACCGGTTCCGCGTGAACAACCTGTTCACGCACTACCTCGTCCCCTACCACTCGATCACGGCGCTGGAGGGACGGACTGCCCTCACCCTTGTCGTATCGGGATACGGTCGCCTGCCGGTAGCCGCACTCGACGCCGCTCCTCTGACGGGCAAGGCCAAGCGGGACGCCGTCGCGCAGGAGTTGCTGCGCCGCCGCGACGCCGCCGTCCCAAGGGCCGGACATGGCTTCGAAAAGGGCAGCACGCTCGGACTCCCGGAGTGGTTGGGGCCTGTCGCTTCCCTTGCATGCTTCCTGCTGGGCGGCTTCGCGTCAGTCCTCGGATAAAGCAGTCGGCGTTCCGCCGCAGTTCGGTAACCTAGCCACGCCACCACCGTCCCCTGCTCTCATCCCGTCCGCCGTCGACCCACGCACTGTGGAGCGGGGGTGATTCATGGCGTCCAGGTGGAACGCGCCACCGTAAGAACGACTGTGAGGATTGGTCACGGCACCGCTCGAGGTCAGTAACCCGGTTACACCGCTCGTTGACAGACCCTTGGCCGGGAGTCCTCCACCGACGCCGTATGCCCGGCGACGGCAGAGGCTGCCCAAATACCGGCCCGCCGTGCATTCAGTGCGACGATGGACTGGCCACTGCGGAAGGTCCGCTGGAACCACTCGAACGGGTCAGCAGTCCCACTTGGACGAATGGGGGCTGTAGTTGTTGGCGAGACGGACGAACTCGTGCCTCGACACACAGCCGCCGATGGCGCTGACGTAGCCGACCTCTCGATACATCGTCACTCCCGCCCCCGAGATGCCGTTGTTGTAGACGGCGTACGTGAACTTCCCGTCCGCCACCCATGAGCAGTTGAACCAGGAGGGAACCGGGTCCTTCCACTTGCACATCTCCGAGTAGGAATTGTCCTGTACGTGCCACGCGCAGAAGTACTGGCTGGGGCATTCGGTTTTATCGATGGGGAAGGCAGCCGGCGCTGCCGACGCCGGGACTACGGTCGAGGCGGTCATTGCCCCGACGGCTACGACCGCTGTTGCGGTAAACCGTGCCAGGCGTGAGCGGATCAGCATCTCTCTCCTCTGGTCAGATCTGTTCGATGTCTCAGGCAGACCCGAAAAGCGGGATCGCCTACCGTGAATGATGGAGTGACAGTTTCTTGTCAGCCGGCCAAGGGTGTACGCGCGTGCTGACTGGTGTTGGGGCCCGTCGCGCATCACCCGGTCGACGCCCTGCCCGAGGGCCAAGCGCCACCGGGTCCGCGGACGGCGGGGGCTTCCAGCGGAAGTCTCCCGACGGGCTCTTGAGGGGACTGCGCCCGTGGTCACATAGCGCTGATCTTGGGGTTCGTCATGCGTCGTGCACGGGAAGGCCAGTTGCACCGGGAGGCCCGGCACGTACGCCTGTGTTGTAGATCAGCTCCGCTGGATGTGCCGCCCCTGCGCCGGATCCTCGGGAGCAGGAGTCCTTTCCGCGTGACGTGCTGTGGTGGAAACTTGAGGCAGTTCCGGCTTTGGGCTGCCGGAAGTATTTCTCTTCGCCGACTCCAATGCCCTCTGCTTCAGGCGTTGGTAGCGCTGGAGGTCGGTTCGGGTCGAGTCAGTGAGTATGGATTTTTCCGCGTCCCGTTGGGATTCGTACACCGCGTCGTGAAGCCGTACCCTGCGCTCGCACACGTAATCGTCGGACGCGATGCGTAACTCTTTAAGGCCGAGGCTTTTCAGTGCGCGGTCGGTGCCGTCGGTCACATCTACGTCGTGGGCAAGCTCTTCTCTCGGCGCCTGCAGATCGTCGTACGAGTACCCTGATTTCCGCATGCATGAGGACCATTTGGCCAGCGCGCCCATGTATCGGCCGTCGTTCTCGACCTGGTCCATCACAGCCGCCTGCACGCCCTCGAGTTCGTTCTCAAGCCGGTTCCAGCCCGGCCCGTACGCTGCTTCCCGGCCCTGGTAAGCGCACCCGTCGGGCCGGTAGGTCAAGACCACTCCGTTCGAAAGGGTGAACTTCTCCCCGCGTGCGCCTTCCAGCGCCTTCGTCCAGCCGGTGGGGTGGTGAGCGGTCGCGGGGGCGCGGGTGCCCGTCCCGCTGAGGATCTCGCCTACTACGCCGTAACCGTCCTGGCGTGCCTGTTCTTCGCGTAGCAGACCGTACGGATTGGTGGTCACCGCACGTGCGCTCACCGTGATCCGCTCCGGCTCGTACCTGAATCCGCGGCGTGCCATGCAATCGACGACGGCGGACTCCTCTTGCCCTCGCAGACGAACGGTGTCCGCCACGGAGGTGACGAGGGCGGCGGACAGCGGTCGCGGGTCGAACACGACTTGCCCTCGGTCGCCGCTGCCCGAGAACGAACAGCCGGCCGTGAACGCGGCGGCGGTGGCGACGATCCCCGCGAGCCGCACGGGGGCTCGCCTCATACGCACCAGTTGTTCGAGTACACGTGGTGGTACAGAGCCGTTCCCCATTCCGGATTGTTGGCAGCGTCGTTGAGCGAGTACATGCCCGTACCGCGGGCCAATGTCCAGTAATGACCCGTGAAATTGCGCTCGCTGTAGACCCGCACATTGCAGGAGGTACCGGCGTTCCACAGAGACTCGGCCCCACGGAACTGGGAATAGCCGGTGAGGTCCGTGTTGTCCTCGTAGACCGCCCCGCGTGATCCGGACTCGTATGTTGAGGTGTACGCACACAGCGCCCCGGAGGGGCAATCTGCGGCTTCGGCGGTATCCGCCCCCGCCAGAGTGGTCAGGACGAGCGCTGCGGTGCCCAGGACGGAACCGATGGCGAGCTTCCTGGGCGTCGGCCTCGCCCTCTGCGTGTTTCCCATGAGTCATCCTTCCGTCGATCAGTCCGCCGTGGCTCTCTGCGCACGTCCAGCAGCCCCTCGCGCGAGCCCTTGCGGCCCCAGACGTCGTCGTGCACCCAGTGCTGCTCCCCCAGGCCTGTGCGGCACAGGCCGAGTCGGACCACGGCGAGGGTGCCAGTCGCATCGAAGGGCGTCCCCTGCCTTCGGACCAGCCAGGAGGCAATGAACCGACGCTCGCACCCGCTGCATCACTCGTGTTCACGCCGGCTGCGCCCGTGCCCGACGTCGCGACTGCCGGCGCCGTAATCAGCACGCCAGACGTGACAGCGGCGTGCTTCTTCATCGTTCACCCCTCTCCTCGGCCCAGATCCTGTTGCGGATCCTGCTGACGTCCGGTCGACCGACGGACCGAGATGCGTTGGCACAGCGAACACCGCGGTCAGCGGCTGCCCTTGTTTGTACTGCCGTTCTGTTGTCCGGAATCGGGGGATGGACGCCGGACAACAAGCTCCGGACAATGAGCCGGACCCGTTGATCTCGGGAGGTACGGGTGCCACGAACCGAGAGTCCGCTGGCGGACGACGATGGCGTGCTGACCGCCTTTGCGGCCGACCTGCGGCGATTACGGGCAGAGGCGGGAAGTCCGCCCTACCGTGAGCTGGCCCGTCGGGCGCACTACTCGTCCACGAGCCTCGCGGACGCCGCAGCGGGGCGCAAACTGCCGAGTCTGGCGGTCACCCTCGCATACGTACAGGCCTGTGACGGTGATCCGGCTGACTGGGAGACGCGTTGGCGGTCGACCGCCGCGCAATTGGCGGCCGAAGAACCTGCCGAGGCGTCGCTCGATCCCTCCGACGACGAACTCCCGAGCCCCTACACGGGCCTCGCGGCGTTTCAGCCTCATGACGCCAAGCGGTTCTTCGGACGCGAACGACTGACCGACGACCTGGTCACCCGCGTCCGTGACCATCGCTTCCTCGCGGTCTTCGGAGCCTCCGGCTCAGGCAAGTCGTCCCTCCTGCGGGCCGGCCTGCTTCCCAGATCCGATGCCATCACAGCAACAAAAGGCGAATGGCACGCGATTCTGCTCGTCCCAGGCCCTCACCCGCTGGAGGAGTGCGCCGCACGACTGACCGCGCTGAGCGGCGGATCAGCCACCGCGCTGTCCGAGGAACTACAGGAAAAGCCCCGCGCCCTGCACATGACCGCTCTGCAGATCCTCGCCAACCGGCCCGAGGACAGCGAACTCCTCCTGATCGTCGACCAGTTCGAGGAGATCTTCACTCTCTGCACCAGCACACGGGAACGGGCCGCATACATCCAGGCGTTGACCACCGCAGCCCAAGCCGCCAACAGTCGCACCCGCGTCGTGATCGGCGTCCGGGCCGACTTCTACGCCCGCTGCTCCGAACACCCGGAGCTTGTCGAGGCGCTGCACGACTCCCAGTTGCTCGTCGGCCCGATGACCACCGACGAACTACGCCGAGCCATCAGCCAACCCGCCCTGCAGGCCGACTGCACCGTCGAAACCGCGCTGCTGGCCCGCGTCGTCGCCGATGCCACCGGCCAGCCGAACGCCCTGCCGCTGGTCTCGCACGCCCTGCGCGAGACCTGGCGGCGCCGACGCGGCAACACCCTGACATTGGCCGGCTACGAAGCCGCCGGCGGCATCCGACATGCTCTCGCACAGACAGCCGAGTCCGTCTTCACCGGCCTGACACCTTCGCAACAGCACCTGGCACGCGCCATCTTCCTTCGGCTCGTCGTCCTGGGCGAGGGAGCCGACGACACCAAACGACGTGTTGCGCGCGCCGAATTGGACACCCTCGCTCACCCCGACAGCCAGGCTGTTCTGGACGCGCTGGCCCAGGCCCGCCTCGTCACACTGGACACCGATACCGTCGAGATCACCCACGAGGCACTGCTCCAAGCGTGGCCGCGGCTGGCCGGCTGGCTGAACGAGGACAGAGCAGGACTACTCACTCATCAGGCGTTGACGGAAACCGCGACCGCCTGGGAGCGCAAGCACAAGGATCCCGGCCTGCTCTTCCGTGGCAACCGCCTGGCCACGGCTGCCGAATGGGCCAAACATCACCGCGGCGACCTGCTCCTCAACGAACGGGCCCAGGAATTCCTGACGGCCTCCCTCCAGCAGCAACGCCGCACCGGTCACCTCCGCCGAGCAGCAATCGCCGTACTGGCCGTACTGGCGGTACTGGCCTCGACGGCCGCCGTCGTCGCGTTCCAGCAGCGCGCCGCCGCTCGGGCGGAACGTGATGTCGCCATATCCCGCGAGATCACGGCCCGGTCCGAGCAGGTGGAAAGCAACGACACCTCGGTGGCCGCTCGCCTCAGCCTGGCCGCCTACCGGCTTCGGCCCTCACCCGAGCTCTACACCAGGCTCCTCAACACCGAGAACACGCCCCTCGCAACCAGACTGACCGGCCACGCCGACACCGTTTTCGCCGTGGCCTACAGCCCTGACCGGCGCACCCTGGCCACCGCGGGCGCCGAGGGCACCGTGCGCCTGTGGGACGTCACCGACTCCACCCGCCCCAGAGCACTCGGCAAACCCCTCAGGGACCACATCGGCTGGGTGTACTGGCTGGCCTTCAGCCCCGACGGCCGCACTCTGGCGGCCGCGGGCCGCGACCGGGCCGTACGGCTGTGGAACGTCACCGATCCTGCCCATCCCGCGGTATGGGGCCCGCCCCTGAGGGGGCACACCAGTTACGTCTTCTCCGTGTCGTTCAGCGCCGACGGCCGGATTCTCGCCACCGCCAGCTACGACCACACGCTGCGGCTGTGGAACGTGTCCGACCCCGCGCACGCCACACCCATCGGTCACGCTCTGACCGGCCATGTGGGGGCGGTCGCCTCGGCGACGTTCAGCCCGAGAGGAAGGCTCCTCGCCAGCGCCGGCCACGACCACACCATCCACCTGTGGGACATCGCAGACCCGGCCGAACCCAAGCCTCTCGGCTCCCCGATGAAAGGCCACAAGGACACGGTCTACGCGGTCGCCTTCAGCCCTGACGGACGCACGCTCGCCAGTGTCAGCAATGACCACACCGTGCGCCTTTGGGACGTCTCCCGCCCCACGCACGCCACCCCTTTGGGTTCTGCGCTGACCGCCCATACCGACTCCGTGTATGCCGTGGCGTTCAGCCCCGACGGACACACCCTCGCCACCGCAGGAGCCGACCACACCGTACGACTGTGGAACGTCACCGACCCGCAGCATCCATCGGCTCTCGGCGAACCGCTGACCGGTCACACCGACTACATCTACTGGCTGGCCTTCAGCCCGGACGGCCGTACGCTCGCCAGCGCCTCCCGCGATCACACGGTACGACTGTGGCATCTCCCCGATACTCGTCTGGCTACACCAGGTCGCCTCGACGCCGTCGCCTTCAGCCCCAGCGGTCATCCTCTGGCCACCGGAGGCAGCGACCACAGCACGGAGCTGTGGGACGTCACGGATCCCGCCTTTCCCCGAGCACTGGCCGTACTGACGGGCACCAGGGGCACCGTCAACAGCCTGGCCTTCAGCCCCGACGGACGGCTGCTTGCCACGTCCGGAACCGACAGTGCCACACGCGTGTGGGACGTCGCGTCGCCCCGTCGGCCCAGACGCCTGACGGTGCTCGACGGCCACAAAGGCCCGGTCATACGCGTCGTATTCAGCCCAAACGGTCGCACACTGGCCACCGCAAGCGCCGACCGCACCGTATGGCTGTGGAAGGTAACCGACCCGGGGCGTGGTCGTGCTCTGAGCGTCCTGCACGGTCACACCGACAGCGTCGAGGCGCTGGCGTTCAGCCCGAACGGACGCGTTCTGGCCAGCGCGAGCTCCGATGACACGCTACGTCTGTGGAACACGTCGAATCCGGCACAGCCCCGGCTGTTCCAGCGGGCTGTACAGACCGACAGCGGCGGCATTCGCGCCGCAGCCTTCAGCCCGGACGGTCATACCCTAGCCACCGCGAGCGCCGACCACACCGTACGGCTGTGGAACGTCACCAACCCCGCCCACGTCACACGGGCGAGCCAGCCGCTCACCGGCCATTCCAGCTTCGTGGACTCCCTCACCTTCAGCCCGGACGGGCGTGTCCTGGCCACCGGTGGCGACGACCGGACCGTGCGCCTCTGGGACGTATCTCATCCGGAACACGCCAAAGCCATCGGCACAGCCTTGACCGATCACAGCGGACCCGTCAACGACACCGCGTTCAGCCCAGACGGGCGTGTGCTGGCAACCGTCGCCGACGACCGCACCCTCCAACTGACCCGCGTCAGCGTCGACGTTGCCGTCCAACGGGTCTGCGCCACCACCTACAACGCCCTTCCACCGCAGCAATGGCAGCAATATCTACCCGATCTGCCGTTCCGGCCCCTGTGCTGACGCGCCCCGAAGACTGGCTCTACCTCGCCTACTGGCTGGACCTGGCCACCCGCGAGGTCGTCGACCCAGCCGCTGGTGCGGGACGTGGCGCAGCGGGCCGTCTCGGGCGACGTTCTCTCTTGGCATGCGCCGAGGAGTAGCCAGCGGAATCGGACTCGTGGCGGGCGACGAAGTCGGACAACGGGCGGGCCGGCGGAGACAGCGCAGCCACTGAACTTGACTGGGTGATGTCGGAGCCGTTCGCCTGACGGCGGCGGGTCCGCTTCGGTAGCCCAGGACCGTGAGATACGCGTAGGGCGGCGGGTTGACCGACGCCGGGAGGGAGTGGGTCCGGCTGCAGGCCGTGGAACGTTTCGATGGCTGGCAGAAGAACAGGGAAATCGCTGCCGCGCTGCGGGTCAGCGAGCGGTCCGTGGAGCGGTGGCGCCGCCAGTGGCGCGAGCGTGGCGAAGCGGGCGTCCTGTCGAAGGGATCGCCAGGGCGGCCGAGGCTCAGCGAGGCGCAGATCGCGAGACTGGAGCGGGAGTTGGAGCGCGGGCCGCCGGCCCACGGCTGGGCCGACCAGCGGTGGACACTTGCACGGAACAAGACGTTGATCAGCCGCTGTTCCACGTGAGCTACACGGTGGAGGGAAGGTGGCTGCCGCTGAAGCGGCACGGCTGGTCCTGGCAGCAGCCGGCCCGGCGGGCGATCGAGCGCGACGACGTGTCGGTCGAGGTGTGGAAGAAGGGGACCTGGCCGCGGGTATAAGCACCGCGGGGGCGTGTGACGGCTGGATCGTCTTCGAGGACGAAGCCGGACAGTCGATGACGCCGCCGCGTGCGATGGGGGCGCAAGGGCTCAACGCCGGTGGTTCGGGTCCGTGGCCGGGGCTCGGGCCGGGTGTCCATGGCCGAGCTGACCTGCTACAGGCGGGGGAAGCGGTCCCGGATGTGCTACTCGGTCCGCGAGTACCGGGGCCGCAAGTGTGAGCCGAAGGGCATCGGCTGGCGCGACCTGCTGGTCAGAGCGCGCATCCAGCTCGGCGGCCCGATCGTGCGTGTGTGGGACAACCTGCGCGTGCACCTGGTCGAACCGATGCGCCAGTTCATCGCCGACCACGCGGACTGGCTCACCGTTTCCAGCTTCCCAGCACTCACCGAACTTGAACCCGCAAGAGGACATCTGGTCCCTGGTCAAGCGCGACATCGGCAACCTCGCCGCCGACCTCGGCCAGATCACTCGCGCCGTCAAACAGGCTCAAGCAGGGCGAGCCCCACGGCACCGGCCTGGGCATCTTCCGCTACGTCGTCGAGCGCACGATCGACTGGCTTCACGGCTTTCGCCGCTTGCGCATCCGCTGGGAACGACGCGACGACATCCACGAAGCGCTCCTCGGACTCGCCGTCTGCCTGATCACCCATCGCCACGTCCAACGGCTTTGTTAGGAACAGTAAGAGCAACCAAAGTCGACCAGAGCCGCAGCTGATCGAGTCGTTCTCCTTGCAGACCCGCAGGTCAGGTGACTGGGGCTGACGGCCGCGGTTCGTAGAAGGTGCCGTCGCGGAGCACGGCGAAGAGGATGTCGGCTCGGCGTCCGGCGAGGCAGAGCAGGCGGGGACCATCCCCGCATGTGCGGGGATGGTCCCCGGAAGGCCCCGCCATGACCGTGCAGCGTGGGGCCGGCAGTCGCCGCCTGCTGGGCCCTGGACAGAGCCCGCGCAAGTGGTCGCAACGGCCTCTCGGGCACAGCGTCAGGAGGCGTCCTCGACCCGGCCGGAGAGGCGGTAGGCCGTGGAGGTGTCGGCACCGAGGGCAGCGAGAAGGTCGAGGGCGGCGGCGAGGGGCGGGGCTCCGGCCAGGCGCGCGGCGGCAAGGTGGGTGGGGAGGCGGTCAGCGGCGATCAGGGCTGTCCACTGGGTGGCGGAGAGGGCGAGGTAGCGAAGGCCGGTGAGGTCGGCCAGCAACGCCAAGTCCGGCGCGGGGCAACGGGACAGGTCGAGGGCACGCAGCGCGGGGAGGGTGCGCAGCGGGGCGAGGTCGATCAGTGTCTCGGAGCCGACGGCGAGTGAGGCGAGGTGCGGGTGGCGGGCGAGTGGGGTGAGGTCGGCCTCGGGGGTGAGGTCGATGGCCAGGTCCTCGACGGGGAGTGCGGCGATTGGGGACAGGTCGGTGGTGGCGCAGCGGTTGAGGTGCAGGCGCCGCAGGTGCGGGGTGGCGGAGAGCGGGGTGAGGTCGACGGCTGAGGGGGCGTCGTTGAGGTGGATCGCCTGGACGCTCGGTGAGAGCGGTTCTTCCAGGGCTGAGATCACCAGCTGGCGCGTGTTGTCTCCGGTCTGCTGTGGGGCGTGCGGATCGGGCTGGCCCAGGGCCTGGCCGAGCCAGGCGGTGACGGAGGAAGCGACGTAGCGGGGGCCGTCGTTGAAGTCGCGGCCGACCTCGATCACCTGGCCGGGGCGGCCGTGCGCGGCGGGCGCGAGGTCCACGGCGAAGTAGTTGCCGTCGAACCAGGTGGCGAAGGGAAGCCAGCCTGGATGCCCTGAGCAACGGCGCACCGTGTTCGGCGGGTCGGCGTCGAAGATTACCTGGCGCCAGCCGAGCTCCCAGCCGAACCAGGTCGGGACTTGGATGTAGTCGTCGTGCTCGGCCAGGGCCCCGTCGAGCGGAAGCCAGCAGTACCCGGCCAGCGCCTCGCTACCGCCGTCCCCGTCTGCCTCCAGGTAGAGCGCTCGCAGGTCCGGGGGCAGCGGCCGGCCGAGGTGGCGTTCGGCGGCGGCGAGCTGAGCCTCTGTGACAGGCGCCGGCATCTCCGGTGTCGTGCCGACGTCTTCTGCGTGCTGCCTGAGCACGGCCTGCAGCCGCTCGACCGCCTCCGCCGGGTCTCCGGCCTGGCGCAACTCGGACGGTTCTGGGCCGTCGGCCGCTCCCGGTTCGGACGGTTGGAAGGCGGGGTCGACGGTCAGCGTCCAACCGTCCTGAGGGCCGGCGCCGGGCCGCAGATCGTCCCGGAACACCACCAGCTCGAAGGCGCCCGCCGGGCGGCAGGTCAACTCCAGGACGATGGCCTCCCAGCCGTGGCTGTCACGGAACCAGGACACTAGTGAGGTGAGGCTCTCGTGCGGGAACGGCGTCCCGGAGAAGAAGCCCGGACGGCTGGGCACCACGTACCCACCGCCGGACAGGCCGACGCTCGTCCGGCTTCCGTGCCCCCGCAGCACACACTCCGTCCAGCCCTCCGGTGCCTGGGCCACGACCTCCGCCGTGATCTCCCGCGCCGCCTGTTCCACCGCCAGGTCCATTCCCGCCCTCTCGTCCGCGCTGTTCGGACGATCATGTCAGCAGACTGTGACAGAGCGACCGGCCGCCTGCACCGACGAGCCACTGCTGCCGTCCCCGAACATCCACGGCACCGCCCTCGACACCCCAGCAGCGCTCGCCGGCACCACCCAGGCGCTCCACGAATGCTCTCAATATCTCGGGTTGTACCTTCGACATGTTCGATATCAAGCGGCTCACGCGGGGACCTCGCCCCGCCTTCCGCCGTCACCGGAGTCACTGTCGTCCCGACCGAATACGGTTTCGCGGTGAGTTGGGAGGCGAGCCCCACCCCAGGCCTGGCGCGCTACGTGGTACAGGAACGCGGATCCTTCGGCGGAGTAAGGTCGTCCGCGATCCTCCCCCGCACCCATTCCCGTCCCTTGGCTTCCCGTCCCTTGGCCTTGTGGGCAGTTGAGACCATGCAGCCAGGCTCGACGACTCCCGGTCGGGCAGCAGGTCAATCGGTCGGCGGGTTTCCACGTCGACGAGGACCGTGCCGTAGTGGCGGCTCTTGCGGGTGGCGTACTCATCGACGCCGATCACCAGCGGAGCGGGCACCTCCAGCTCGGGAAGCGCGTCGACCAGCCGCAGAACGGTGCTGTGGCTGACCGGTGCACCCCCGATGTCGGCCAGACGGGCGCCGGCCCGACCCGCGGGAGCGAGACCGATCGCGGCCAGGGTCGAGCGGAGGCGCTCGGTCCGCTAGCCATGCCTTCGGGTCAGACCGCGTATCTGCTCGACGAACGTGCGGCGTCCACACTCGGCGTTCCGGCAGGTAAATCGGCGAACCCGTAGCTGGAGCACGACGCTTCGTCCTGCACTCGGAACATCAGCGGGAAACCGCGGGTAAGAGCCATGAACCTGGGCCGACCAAGCCCCGCACCTCGGACACGAGGCACCCGCGGCGGTGCACCGCACACCAACACGCACTTTCGCGATATTCATGTCAACCGACAGCACCGCGACGTCCGCGATCGACGCGAACAGAAACTTCTCCAGCCGGAGCAAGATCTCATTCACAGCCCCAACCTCTTGGCCCAGTCACTCCTGCCAGTGCTCGTTTTGAGGCAACTTCCCATGGCGGAGACGAGAGTTCGGAGGTCACCCACAGTGAACGGATCACGCAACCTGAGCCAGAGCCGCTACCCGTGAGCAAAGCCACGGGTCAGTGGAACCAGGCAACGAGTCGCACGTTGTCTGCTCCGTGGAGTTCGCTGAGTGTCCGCATCACGCTCCAGACCGGCCCCCAGTGGGTTTTGTCTCCGGCGACCGATTCTCGGCTTCGCGTGCCGGAGCTGTCTGTCTCCTGCCAGTCGGTGGAGGCAAGCTCGGCCCACGTGATCCATGTTGTGCCGTGGACGTCAGGAGGTGGGCCGTACGCGGCGTATCCGGTCTGCAGATCCTCAGACGCGTCGCTCGGAAAGCCGCGGCCTTCGGTCAGAGGGCGGAAGCCGAAGGAGTTCCGGATACCGAAGATGCAGGCGAGGGCGTCGTAGGCGTTGCCGTTGTTGAGCAGGAAGAGGTCGATGGCAGCGTGCCACACGGAGTCCTCGTCGTCGGGGCCCCAGAGGCGGGCACCAGGGCGGCACTCGATCATCCCGCTGACTTCGGTAGACATGCGGGCATGCTGCCCGCACGGCCCATGAGTCGGCACCTGCATTTCCTCTGACCCGCCTCGCCACCAGTTCCAGCGGCCGCCTCAAGCACTCGTGCACCAGGCGTCGCTTCGCCCTCGCGATCGAGCGGGGGTGTCTTCGACATGTGGTGGCCGGGATGTCACACCCAGCGCGGCACGACGCACGGCCGTCCGCGATCAGCCCAGGCGTCTGCGCAGCGACCAGTTTGGGACGGTGCGCCCTCATCGGTTGGGGTGGGTGGCGAGGTCACACCAGCGCCCACACCACCCACTCAGAGGGCTCTCCCCTCGTTCGGCGGCGGGACGCTCCGCAGCACCGGATGGAAGAGATCCCGGAGTGACGTGGACCCTGCCGCAGGAAGCCAGGTAGGGCAACCAGAGCCCCACGCGGCATCGCTCGACGAGCTGCTCGCCGACGCGGCATCAGGTTGGAAAACACCTACTTGTGGATCAGGACGACGACCCACGTGCGCACGTGACCACGGCTCGGGACCGCCACGTGCCCGGACATCCGCGCGGGTGAGCACGCCTGGCCGGTGGTGTGTGCCACGGGCGGCCAGGGGTACTCGGATGTAGCCACCGTGCGGGGCGCCCCGCAGGAACCCAGGCCGTCACGGCTCGACGGCTGCGGGGCACCCGGCGTCCCACTTCCTCCTGCGAGGCCTGCGATGAGCCGTCTCTTCTCGCCGCTGACCCTCCGCGGCACGACCTTCCCAAACCGGGCCTGGGTGGCCCCCATGTGCCAGTACAGCTCGGTCGACGGCTATCCGCAGGACTGGCATCTGGTCCATCTCGGCTCCCTGGCACGCGGCGGGTCCGGCCTGGTCATGCAGGAGGCCACGGCAGTGGAACCTGAGGGCCGGATCACCCCTTCCGACGCCGGCATCTGGGATGACGGGCAGGCCGCCGCGTACAAGCGGATTACCGACTTCGTCCACGGGCAGGGAGCCATTGCCGGCATCCAGATCTCCCATGCTGGCCGCAAGGCGTCGACGGCACCGCCGTGGGAGGGTGACGTGTACGTCGAACCGGAGGCCGGAGGATGGCAGACGGTCGCACCGTCACCGCTGCCATTCGGCGACTGGCCGGCCCCGCGGGAGCTCGGCGCGGACGACATCCGGGCTTTGGTCCGGGCCTTCGGCGAGGCCGCCGGGCGGGCGCTGTCCGCCGGCTTCGAGGTCCTGGAGATCCACGCCGCGCACGGCTATCTGCTGCACCAGTTCCTGTCACCGCTGTCCAACCACCGCAGCGACGAGTACGGAGGCGATCTCGACGGGCGCAGCCGTTTCCTGGTCCAGGTCACCGACGCCGTACGGGCGCAGTGGCCGCAGGACCGCCCGCTGTTCGTACGCTTCTCGGCCACGGACTGGGCCGACGGCGGCTGGACCCCGGAGGAGACGGTCGAGCTGTCGCGGCACCTGGTGGCCCACGGCGTCGATCTGGTGGACGTCACCAGCGGCGGGCTCGTCCACAACGCCCGTATCGAAGTGGAGCCCGGCTACCAGGTGCCCTTCGCCCGAACCGTCCGCGAGGGCGCGGCCCTGCCCGTCTCCGCGGTCGGCCTGATCACCGCACCGGAGCAGGCCGACCAGATCCTCGTGGACCGCTCGGCCGACGCGATCATGCTCGCGCGCGAACTGCTGCGCAACCCGACCTGGCCGCTCCGCGCGGCCCAGGTGCTCGGTGACGACGTCCCGTGGCCCAAGCAGTACCAGCGTGGCCGCCCACGTCGTCGCTGAGGCCGCCGTCGCCCGAGCAGCCGGGAATTCGGCACAAGACAATGAGGTTTCCTCCGATATGGGCCATCAATGCACCAATGCCGCTTTTCCCGTGTCCCAGGGCGAGTCGATGCGGGCTCTGCTCGCGGCCGACCGTGTCGCCACGCTGCAGCAGATATCCGCCCTTAGCCGTGAGTTCGAAGGGATCGTCGAGGCGAACGCGCTGGTGGCCATTGACGACGAACACGACCCGGAGGGGGCGAGCACGGCCTTCGAGCGGGCTCACGTCACCGCTCTGCTTTCCCTGTCGCGCGAGCATCTGAACGATCTCGATCGCGCCCTGGAACGGTTGGAGAGAGGCGACTACGGGCGCTGCGAGCAATGCGGTGAGCCGATCCCGACGGAGCGCCTCGAAGTTCGCCCGGCGGCGAAAACCTGCGTGCACTGCGCGTCCGTAGCTCGTTGAAGGGCCACAGTTGAGGGCGCGACGTGTCGTCCTGCCCCAACTCGGCGTGCGGGTAGATGCCGAGTTCCTGCGCCGGCGGCCATCCACCATCTGACCTTCACCCGGCTCGATCAGGAGAAGACACGGCCTGGCTCACCGGAAGGGCACCGTCGCCGCCTGCGAGGGCAGCCTGCGGCGGCTCCGTGCGGAACGGCTGGACCTCTACCTGCTGCACTGGCGGGGACGGTGGCCACTCGAGGAGACCCTTGCGGGATTCACCGACCTGATGGAGGCGGAGAAGATCCGTTACTGGGGCGTGAGCAATCTGGACGTCGCCGACATGGTCGAGCTGACCGCCCTTCCCGGCGGCGACGCGGTGGCCGTCGACCAGGTGCTGTACAACCTCTCCCGGCGCGGCGTCGAGTGGGATCTGCTCCCCTGGTGCCGCGAGGCCGGGGTGACGGTCATGGCCTACTCCCCGATCGAGCAGGGGCGGCTGCTGAAGGTCGAGGCTCTGGGTGCCGTGGCCCGGGCCCTCGGAGCCACGCCGGCCCAGGTGGCACTCGCCTGGGTGCTGACACAGGGGACGGCCGCGATCCCGCGTTCCGGATCACCCGACCACATTCGGGAGATCCGCGGCGCGGTGGACCTCCACCTTCCCACCGAGGCGCTCGACGCCCTCGACGAGGCGTTCCCGCCGCCCGGCGGCCCCACACCCCTGGAGATACTCTGAAGGAGTGGACAGGATGGCGCGCCCCCCGCTCGTCGTCGGAATGGGGGGTTCGCTGCGCACCCCGTCGACCAGCCTCACCGCACTGTGTGTGGCGGTCGAGGGGGCTGCCGAGGCGGGCGCCGAAACCCAGGTGATCGACCTCAAGCGGCTGGATCTTCCGTTCTACACCTCCGAGCACGGGATCCCAGCGTCCGCTCGCTGGTTTGCGGACACCGTGCATGCCGCCGACGCCCTACTGTGGAGCAGCCCGACGTACCACGGTTCGGTCAGCGGCGCCTTCAAGAACGCGGTGGACTGGCTCGCCCTCTTGGCCGACCACGACCCGCCCTACCTGAGCAACACACCCGTGGGGATGCTGGCGACCGCCGGTGGAGTGCAGGGCCTGCAGGCGATCAATGCGATGGAGTTCATCGTCCGGTCGCTGCGCGGCTGGGCTGTGCCGCTGGTGTTCGCGGTCCCGCGGTCCTCCCGGGTCTTCGATGGCGACGGACGCCTCACCGACCAGGCGGTCGCGGACCAATTGCGCGGCCTCGGCGCGGAGGTGACCAGGGCGGCCCTGCAGTTCCAGGCGGAGGGCACGTGTGACTACGCCCAGGAGCGGCCGTCCGGGGCCGGCCTGGAGTGAACCGGCCCTGCCACACAGGGGCGCCGGAGGTCGCACTCCCTCAGGGCCCGGTCCGCTCCGCGGACCGCCGGGGCTCGCCGCGCGCTCCGGAGCGCCCGGGCGGGAAGTGCGGCAGCACGTGCTCGGCCAGTTCGTCGATCACTTCGGCGACCGGGCGGCGGCTGTGCTTGAAGTTGATCATCAGCTGGTCGATGCCGATGTCCTGCCAGGCCCGCATCATCGCGAGGAACGACACCCGGCCCACCGAGAAGCCCTGGTGGATGCGCCGCGGCAGGGCCATCGGGTCCTCGGCCAGGTCCAGATAGGTGGCCTGGGCGTACGGCTTGAACCCATCGCCGTCACTGCGGGTCAGCTCCCGCCACCGCTCGATGTTCTCGGCCTGCTGCTGGAGCGGCGGGGTGTAGTACAGCCAGCCGTCCGTGTTGCCGGCGATCCACCGGACGTCCTGCCTGCCGTGTCCCGTCATCAGTACGGGGATCCGCCGGTACACCGGCTTGGGCAGCAGATCGGTGTCGCGCATCTGGCCGAGCGGCGACTCCACGTGCGGGAAACGGTGCTCGAGGACGACACGGAAGTACTCCAGCGACTGCCGGAACCTCTCGGCCCGGCCGCCCAGGTCCTGACCGAAGGCCGGGAACTCCACGGGCCGGTCACCGGTGGCCACCCCGAGCAGGAGCCGTCCGCCTGACAGCTGGTCCACCGAGGCGGCCGCCTTGGCGGTGTGCAATGGATGCCGCAGCGGCATGACGATGCTGGCGGTCCCCAGCGTGATCGAGGTGGTGCAGGCGGTGAGCTGTCCCAGGTACACCCATGGGTCGAAGACCTGCCCGGCGTCCCCGAAGCTCGGGTCCAGCAGCGGCACGTCACGGACCCACACCGAGGCGAAGCCGGCCCGCTCGGCCTGCTGGATCCGCTCGATGTGCCCGGCCAGGGACGGCACGGGCCCGTCGAAACCCTCCAGGGGCGTGATGGCGCCCACGGTCATCCTGCCGCCGGGATACGCCCTGGCCATGGCCGCGTGCTCAGAGAACGGCCGCTGCGCCCCGCCTTCGACGTCCACGGGTGCGCCGCCTGAGGGAACTGTCGGTTGTGTCATGCGATCCTCCGGCAATTTCATGCAGTGGCCGGGTCCCCATCCATGCGCAGTGTGACCACACCACGCCTGCTGCCGCCTTTCCGACCTCTGTTGCTGCCTTCCTTCAGTGTGTCGTTGGTGAAGTCGTCTACGCCACCGAGCAGTGGAGAGGCAGAGCAGGTCGCGCGCGAGGCGTGCAGGCGGTGCGCTGACCTGAGCTGTCCGCTTCCCTGCGACACGTGGCAGCGGCGCGTCCACTCCCTCGGGGCAGGCTGCCTGTGAGCCGATCCGAACGAGCAGCAACCTGGCGCACAGTGAAAGGTTAGTCGGGGACGGACGCCGGTCGCCGACGAGACGCGCTGCCACACGGTGTTGCCGTCCGCGGCGACCAAGGCGGGCGATGTGGTGCCGCTCATCGCCCAACATCCGGATCAAGGGGTGGAGGCCCCTGTGGCTCGAGCCGGCACTGCACGGCGCATAAAAGAATTCTCAATAAATCTGCGGAATTCTCATCCCAACCTGCAGCACTACAGGTCAAAGCCTTTTAGGCGCGGAAGGAACACCTCAAGACATCTCTCATCCGCCTGCAGTCTTGCAGCTCAGAGCGATCTCCCCATCGCAACAAGAATGAGGCGGAAGTCCTCGCCGGTGGACCATGAGGTCAATGGCCTTTCCGGACCGTTCAACGCGCCTTCGGGTGTGTTGGCTCCGCGTCGGCGCAGCGTGCTGGGCGGTTCTTGCCTGGGTCATCGGGGATAGCAAAAAGGTGCCACGTCCTGAGGTGGGAGCACCGCGTCGTCTCACCTTCGGTGCAAGTCCTAGGATCCGTGCCCGCAGCCGCACCATCGCCGGTGACCTGCAGTATGGACATCTGGTCCGTCACCACGGGGGGAGTGACGGACCGGACGCGAGGCCCACGAGGACACAACTCGTGTCCCTACGGCGCGGGTGCACGCTCAGCTGTAGGTGCTCCAGCGGGCGAAGCGGGCTAGCAACTGCCGTGCCCCACTCTCGTCCAGGCCCAGCGCGGCGGCAGCCTGCTCGGGGTCGGCGTCCTTGCGGGCTTCGTGGGCCGGCCAGTATGCGGTCTGCGTCGCGACCACCTCAAGACGGCGGGCCGCCCGAACGGCCGCCGGCGGCGGCGACTTGGCCAGCGTCTCGATCTCCGCCTCCAGCTGGGACGGCAGAGCCATGATGGACTCCGGAAGAGGGACGGCCGACCGTTCCACCTCGGCGGTGTGCGCATCCCAGTCCCGCATACAGGTGTCCGTCGCCCCCGCTCCCCCGTCCTTGCAGGTCCTGGTCGTCGATCTGCTCCCAGTCCAGGCGCTGCTCCGGGCCGTTCCAGCCGCACGAGCACACCGCGCGCAGGGCGACCGCACGCGGCGTCCCTCCGGTGTGGCCGTCGTAGACGTCCCGTTGGGACACCCGATGGCCGCCGCCACCCGAACTCATGTCGAGGTAAACGGGAGGCGGGACTGTGCCGTCGGCCAGGAGCACGCCAACGGCTCCCGTGTGGGAGGTGCCGAACTCGTCCGCCGTCCAGGTCTCCCGCTCGCCATCCCCCATAGCCCGCCCCTCCAGTCGTGCGGACGCGCTCCCTGAGCGGGGCGCCGACACCGACCATGCCGCAGCACCAACAGGCCGCATGGGGAAATCCCTGAAGAGGTGAACTGGGCCCCGGGCTCCGCTGCGGAAACCGCTGGTGTGTACGACGCTGTCGACCGGGGAAGGCGGCTTCGTTCCAGATCATCCGCAGGGCGACGGTGCGGCACAGGTCAGCGCCCGGTCGTCCCCGAGGTCGTTGGGGTAGGCCTCCCGCTTCACCGCAACCGCGCCGACGTGTCTGAGGCCCAGGCCTCGGGGGGCGGGGCAGTGTGGTCGCGAGCGGGATGGCGGAGGAGGCGCTCGGTCAGGCGCCGACGTGTTCGGTGAAGCAGGCGTACTGCCGTCTGACGTGGTCCGGACCCGGTGTGGGCGAGGAAGGCTCGTCCGCACCCACGCTGGGCTTCCGCATCTACCGATGGAACCCCGCCACCACCGCCGCCTACGAGAACCGCCGTCCTCGGCGCCGTGGAGGTCTCAGCCCACCGCAACCTCGCCAAGCGGATGTGTGCCGGTACCCGACATCGTTTGGCTTCGGGCCGGTCCCTCTTCTTCTGTCCCTGCTCAGAAGGGGCGCGGATGACCGATGACTTTTTGCATCTGTCCTTGTCTGCAGTACGACGACCCGCACGAGCGAGCCAGGGAGCACAAAGTGACCGCAGAACAGACGACGGCCGAGCGTTTCTCCTACACAGTGGAACGGATGTTGGAAGCTCCTGTGGCGAGGGTCTGGAGTGCCTGGACGACCGCGGAGTCCTACGCGCAGTGGGCCTATGCCGCTCCCGGGTCCGTCGAGATGGACGTGCGGCCGGGCGGGGCATGGAAGGCAACGATTGTCACCCCGGACGGCGGCCAGTTCCCGCTGACCGGCTCCTACTCCGAGGTCGATGAGAATCAGCGTCTAGTGATTGGCATGGACGTACCGGGGAAGAACGAGCCGGCAGTCATGACCGTCGAACTCGTCGAGCAGAGTGCTCAGCAGACACGCGTCGTGGTGAGCCAGACCTCCGACACCCCCGACGAACGCGACCTCGCCGAGCAGGGCACCACCATGCTCCTGGACAGCTTGACTGCCTTCCTGAAGACCGCGGCCTGACGCACCGCGCCGCCCGCGCTGTGATCGGCGGGCAGGGACCGCTCACTCACGCGCCAGTAGCGCGACGACGGGTGGGTGCCCGCAGCCAACCGGCTGCGGGCACCAAAGGGGACGGGACCGAGGGGTCGCAGGGATCCCTTTCGCCGGCAAGTCCCCATGGATGATGCCGTCGGACGAGCAGACAAGGTCGGTTAGTTCGGGCGGCTGTACCTGGACACGCACGCGACCTGGGCCGACGCGCCGAAAACAGGTGTGCCCCTCCGAGAGGTCTGCCGCGCTAAGGATTGGCTGGGCGTACGGGTTGGACACGATGGCAGGCGACTGAGGGCCGTCGATAGAGCGCCCGTGTTGATCATCGGTGGCTGACTCCGCGCCCGGCGAGGCACGACACGCGACTGCTGCGTCTAATCCAGGTTTTGGTCGCGAAGTAGTCGGCAGCCGAGGTCGTCGGCCCACTCCTGGGCCCAGGCCATCAGATCGTCGATCAGTTCGGGAGTCGCGCCGTAAGCCTCGAGTTCCGCGTCATAGGCGACAGCGGTCAGCCGGGTCTGGAGAGATTCCAGGTCGAATCGCTCGCGGGCATGGCGACGGCCGAATTCCTCAAGGTCGGTCGTAGGCCATCGGCGCGAGGCGGCGAAAACATCCAAAGCATCACGAGCCACGCCGCGTTCGGCCAGCGCTCGGACCCTGGCGCCGATCACGTCTTCCTCCGCGAGCACGGGCCCATACGCACAGGAGACGGCCGGCCGGGTGAATACTTCCTCCAGCACATCCACCTCGCACGCCTCCTGGGTTCCGGCGCGGGGGTCGGTGACGTTGAGGCGCGCGGAGAGTGGAGCGACTTCGATCACCTGAGGCTGCCAGCCACGTTCGGTGAGCCCTTCGGTGAGCTGCGGACGATCTCACCCAACGGGGCAGGGTTCTCGGTGGCAACGTCGGCGTGCCCAGATGAGGATGGCGGCAAGGTGGAGTCGGCCTGGTAGGCGATCGCGAGGTATGGCAAGGCTCCCCGCGAAGGCCCGCCCCGGTCCAGGTCCCCCTGGTTCGGCCACATGCCAGGGGAAACCGCCCCCGCCACGGCCGGGCAGTGCCAGGAGGGGCCCGTGACGAATACGGCTGGTGGGCCCTGCTGGCTCCCAGGCGCGGCGCAGGGCCCACCAAGCAGAAATGCCGATGCGCATGGAAATGGGAAGCGCTCATCCGACACTCAATGACGGCGGCTGCCGCCTACGCCGTATCCCGATCTCAGTGAGCTGCGCCCGTCGGGGATGTGCGGAACGTGCGACGTCGGGCGACGGCCGTACGTCTCCGACGACTACGAGGCGGCGCGTGCCCTTGTCGCGCCCGCCCATGCCGGGCTACAACTGACCGGCTCAGGACGCGCTTCTCGTCGGCGGGCGGCGCTTCCGCTCGTGATCCGGAGTCGGCCTGCGACATCACGGACGGATGCCGCGGCCGACGCAGGCTTGGTGGGGTCACCAGTCGGTAGGGATGAAACCGTCGCAGTAGTGTCCCGAGCCCCCGTAGTAGTTGTCCCCGGTGAGCGAGGTGTCGTGGATCAGGTGTTGCCCCGTGTGCGGGCCGACGATCCCGTCACCCGGCAGGCCCATCCACCACACCTGCGCCTTCTTGACCCAGGAAGCGGTCTCGTTGCCGAAGACGCCGTCCTCGTCCATGGGTCGGGTGGTGTTGCCGGAGACGTGCTCATGGATCACCCAGTCATTGATGAGGTGCTGAACGCACCACACGGCATGCGGGTTGTTGTCGTAGCCCTCGGCGATGTTGGGAAGCTGCGAGGCCGACGCGGCAGGGGCCGCGAACAGTGCCCCACCGGCCACAGCCGCGGTCGCTAGGCCAACCGCGAGGGAACGGGGCAGTCGAAACGTGCGCATGCGTGCCTCCAGAGGCGAGGAAGTGCCCAAAGCGACCCGGGGCCCGGTGCCCGCGGGTCGCCTCTCGAACTGTGCCCGCCCGCCCAGGCGGCCGGCCACGCCTGGCCAGCATCTGAGGCAATGACGGGACGCCATGCCTATTGAACTGCGGCAACGCGTCCACGATGAAGCAATTCTGGGACGGCCCTGGGCTTCGTGAGCTTTAAGCGCGATGTCGAGATGAGCGTCGCAGACCGGCTGGGAACCGGATCTTCGTTCAGTGAGGCGCGGCATACCCGGCCCGCGGTCGCGCGAAGGCGGTGACTCAGGGAGACGTACCCGCCTACGAGTTGGCCCGGCGGCGGCTGGACGAGGTCTCCCCCACTCCTCTCAACCCGCGCCGCAATTTCGGCACCGACGAGGACAAGACGCGCTTCGGCGAGGAACTGCGCAAGGCTCAGCTCGCCGTGTGCGTCGCTGTGTCCCGCACCGCATATCTCGCTCTGTGGCCGGACCACGCCGAGCGGATCGGCGAAGCCGCCCACATCCTGTTCAACGGCGAGCGCCGCTTCCGCAGCGCCGTCCATATCGGCATGGACTCCCTCGACTTCGTTGTCCGCGACGACCTGGCCTCCAGCGTGGCGTGCGGCTGCGCTGCTATCTCGACGTGCGCCAACCGCTCAGCCCCTCACCGGGGCCCCGTCTGCCGCCAGGCCAGAACCGCCCTGGTCGTATGGTCGATCCCTGTCGGGCCACAACATGAGCCGGTGGCCCCCGGCCGCTAGCTCAGCTGGGTGGGGAATTCCTGATACTGGCCAGAAGTCTCAATAAACGCCGATAAAGTAGCGCCGTAACTCGTAGCGTTATAGGGGGATTCCTCTGTACGCACGTCTTGCCGTCTCGGCCGTCGCGGTCGCTGTCGCCGGCCTCGTTTTCAGCGCACCGGCCGCCTCGGCAGCGGCCCCGCTGCCGTCCACCAACACCGCACACCACTGCGTCCATCACACGACCGGACTGTGCGGCTGGACCCACCCTCAGAAGACCAAGAACAAAACCGAGACGGCGAAGCAAGGACGCCTCCCCGTCCCACTCTTGGCACTCACAGGGGACCTACTCCCACCACCACGGCGTCAAGTACTGGTCCAAGTAAGCCCCAGAGGCCGGGTAGGTCGCCTGCTCCACACCCAGAGGGCTCTCCCCCATGCCACACGACCAGTCCGACAAGGCCTAGCCAACCTCTAGCTGCTGTGACCAGCAAAGCCAGCCCAGCGCCCAGTTCCCCGGACTCAACCGGTAACCCGATGGAGGGCCTACTTCTTTCTGCCCTTGTGGAGCGTGATCATGTGTCGCGTGAGCAACGCTATAAAGATCAATAGGGCGATCGATCCAGCACGGTTGATGACGCTCGGACTGAACAGAGCGATTCTTCCTATCACCACGACCGCCATGCCGGCAACGACGTAAAACCCGACTGCCCTGCGCTCGTCCAACTCGTTCATGGACCCTCCCCGATCGAACCTTACGACATGGTGCGCGATTGAGAGCTCGGAGTGCCGGCCTGGCGGTTCGGCTGATGGGTGATCACCTCTCGGCGACGCGGTCGGAGACCAGGCCGGCCACTCCCGAAGAACACCGAAGGCATCCGGTGCAAGCTGAAACCCTGGTCACATGGGGCATCCTCACCGAACCCGAACCCGGCCTGTTCACTCAGCCCCGCAGCTGACCACCAACCCGCCCCTCCGACCAGGGCCCCTTACCCAACCCCGAGACCGAAACGGGCATTACGTCACGTACAGCACGCGCCTCACCAACGCAGGTAATGTCCCCGCACCACCTGGCGTTCAGAGTGTTCGCGGTGAAGTCCCGCATCACCAGGTCCGGCGAGGGCGGAACCGTCCTGTCCGCGATGGTCATTCGCTTCGTGTGCCGCAGATGCCGGGCCGACGATGTGGTTGATCCGCATCAGCCGCGTTACCCCCTTGCGGTTGATTTTCCGTCCCCGGGCCCTCAGCTCGGCATGGACACGCGGGGCACCGTAAGCACAACGGCGTTCGGCGTGGATGGCGCGGATGTCGGTGACTGTCCGCTTCTCCTCGGCCTGGCGTTCAGCGCGGGCCTCTTCGGTGGCCAGGTGCCGGGAGTAGCCGGAACGGGAGACGCCCAGGACTCGGCAGATCCGCTTAACGCCGAAGTCGGCGCGGTTGTCTGAGATGAAGTCCCAGCGGCGGGGCTCACTTCACCTTCCGAGCGAAATAGGCGGCTGCCCGGTGCAGGATCTCACGCTCCAGTTGCCACTCCTTCTCCGCGTGTCGCAGCCGGGCGTTCTCGGCCCGCAGCTGGGCCAGCTCCTCGGCCGCGCTCCCGCTGGCGTCGCGGCGCTCGGGCGTCGCCCGGGACTCTTCCTTGCGGACCCACGTCCGCAGCGACTCGGCGGTGATGCCGAGATCCGCGCCACCGCCGCGTACGTGCGCTTGCCGCCCGCGGCACGATAGAGCGCGACGGCGTCCTTCCTGAACTCCTCCGGATACGGAGACTGGCGTCCCACCTGGACGTCCCTCCTTGGACCATCAAGATCCATTGTCAGGGCGTCCGCTCCAAAGGATCAGCCTCAGGCGGTCGGCTCGGCCTCGAACTGGTCACGGGTCTCAGTCTCGCCCGCGACGAGCCGGGCCACCGCAGTCAGGAACTCCTCGGCCGCACTGGTGATGTAGGACGCGCTGAGCTCGGCCTTCGCATGATGATCCTCAAGGGTGCAGTCGGCCCACCCGTGTGCCCCCAGCGTTCAGGTGATGAGGATGCCTGGTGTCACTGCTGTTCACCCGGCGAGGAACGGGGGCGGACGCGTACCGTGAGGGCGCGTCCGCCCCTGTCCCTGTCCGAAAGGCACGTTCCTTGTCCTCGACGCTCTGCCGAGTGCGCGAACCTTTCCCCGACGCCCGGAGCGCCCTGACGCGGGCGCGGGCGATCATGCACGACCTGGCTGACTGGACCGCCCTCCCCTGGCCTCGACTGAAGCCGGTCACCACGGCCGAGCAGTACGCACACGCCCTCCGAGCTTTCGACACCGCCCGCATCTACGGTAACCAGGGACAGCCCGGCGTCGGTGCTGCCCTGGACGAACTGCGGCGCCGCAGGGTCGTCACGTTCGACAACGAAGAACCGAAGTCCTGGTTCGCGGGGTATCTGGGGCTCCGCCCCGACCTGGCCGGACTCTGGCCGCTGCCAGAGGGGCTGACCCTCACGCTGGACTCGGCCCTGCCCTTCGGCGATCCCCACAGCGAGCCCGACGAGAACTGCACCGAGGAGGAACTGGACCGGATGGTCTCGGTGCTCGGGCCGCTGACCTTGGACGTCAGATGGGACTGTGCCTGGCGCGGCCTGCCCGAGTTCAAGGACTGCGGCGTGCAACTCTGCCTGAACGGCGTCTGGACGGAGCAGATCGCCGAGCCGTCCCCCGGCGAGTTCGGCGTCTGGATCTCCCTCGGCCCCCGCGTCGCCCGGACGCCCGAGGGCCAGAACTGGATCCACGAGTCCGGACTCTCCCTGGGCGAACCCCAGCATGGCTGGTGATGACGAGTGTGCTGCTGCGCGACAGCCTTGGCGACTGGACCGACTTCGATGTAGCGGGGTACCGGCTCGGCGAATTCCTCGGGGTGATCCCGCCGGAGCGAAGTTTCGGCTCCGTGAAGGGCTCCTTCTGGATCGACGGGTTCCGCTCGGCATCATGCTGGACGAAATGCTGGAGAGCATGGTGAAGGCGGGGTTCCTGGAGAAGAACGACGACCTGCAGTACCGGTGGAATCCCGTTCAGCCCGACATCGACCAGCCGCTGGACGAGAAGCCCCTGCCGCCCTTGACGTGATCCCACGACGACAGCCGACCCCGGCGACGGACGGCCGACGCCGCCGGTCGGCTGTCGTTGGTCCACATCCGAGCACTACACGCGCGCCGTTCGGACGTTCGGCGCCGCGCGGGCAGCCTGACCCCTGCTCTGGCCACGACTCCTCCCTTCGGCGGACCGGACAGCGAGCCCGAGGACAACTGCACCGAGGCGTAACCGGACCGCATGGATCCGCACGGTCGGCTCGACCTGGAGGCCGAAGCCGTTGCGATGCGAACTCTCCACGGTGAGTAGGCAGTACAGCCCGGTGGCATCCCCTGGCAGGTAGGCGGCGAGTTTGCGGATGGACCAGCGGGTGAAGGGCACGCCGAGCTTGGTCGGGCGGGTGGTCGCCGTCTGGACGACGAAGTCCTCGTCGTTAGTACTGAGAAGGCGGGGACGGCCTCCCGCCCACTGAGGGTCGAGACAGGCCAGGCCGATCTCGTTGAATCGGTGGATCACGTCGCGAACGGTGCCCTCGTCGGCCTGCACCAGTTGGGCGATCACCGAGATTCGGTTCCCACCGGCCGAGGCCAGCACCATCATCGCACGCCGGAACCGCACCGAACAGGCACTGCCCCGGCGCACGATCTGCTGCAGCTTCTGCCCTCCTGGTCGGTCAACCTGCGCACACGAACAGGCTCAGCCACCACACCCCCAACGATCGGACGGACGTCACCGCACATCCCAATCGCTGTTAACGCGAGCCGGGCGAACCTTCCTGATCGGAGGGCTGCTTCTCGCGCAGGGTCTCGATTTCGGCCGCCAACACAGCCATGTCGCGCACGTGCGTGTAGTACCTGGTCGCGTACTCGTCGTCGATCGCTGCGAGTACCTCTTCGAAGACTGCGTCAGCCGGATCAAGCATCTGTCGCGCTGTTCGTCGAGCGGGCCCTTGAGAACGCCCAGGCAGTAGCCGTAGGTGTCGGCACCCAGCATCACCATGTCCTGGTCCTCAATGTCCAGGCCACGGAGGCCTGGTGGGAACGGCATGGCGATGTGCTCGGCCATCATCTGCGAGAGCGCGTCGAGCTTCTCTTGGAACATGAGCGAGATCTTGCCGGATCACACCCGGTGAACCGATGCGGTACAGCACTGGGCAGCGGGCTCAGGAGTGCGACACCGCACAGCACGGGGATTAGCGCGGCGAGCGTCCAGGTCAGGCCGGCGAACTCGGCGGCCCAGCCGATCATGGCGGGGCCGAACAGGGTCCCCGCGTAGGTGAAAGTAGTGAATCGGGAGATCAGCGCCGCGGCTTCCGGGCTGTCCGCCTTTGCCTGCCCGGCCGCGCTGTAGGCCAGCGGGATCAGTACTGAGGCACCCGCGCCCGCGACTGCGAACCCGCCGATGGCCGCGACCGGGTTCGGCGAAAGCAGCGCCATCGCCAGGCCGCATGCCGCGACGAGGCCGCCGGTGCGGAAAAGGGCAGGGGCGCTGAAGTGGAGGGTCAAGCGGTCGCCGATCACTCGGCCAACCGCCTGAGCGCCGGTGTAGGCGGTAACGGCCGTCGCCGCGAGACCGAGTGACGCGCCCCGGGAGTCGTGGAGGAAGATCGCGCTCCAGCCGAGGGCGGCGCCTTCACAGACCATCAGCGCGGTGCCGGTCAGGCCGAGTGCCACGGCCTGGCGACTCCAGCCTCCGCGTTGGCCTCGGTGGCGCTGTGCGGGCGAGGGTGTGGGGGCGCGGTCGCGCGTGCCGGTCTCCACCAACAGTCGCCCCAGCAGCAGGCCCCCCGCCATGAGCACGGCGGCCGCTACGGCGAGGTGCATGGCGAACGAGACACCCGCACGCTCCAGGGCGGCTGTGGTGAGTGAGGCCACGACCGCGCTGATGCTCCAGGCGGCGTGGCAGCCGTTGAGTATGGGACGTCCGATGCGCTGTTGGACAGTGACGGCGTGAGTGTTCATGGCTGCGTCGGTAGTGCCGTGCATGGCACCGAGCGCCATGACGACCACCACAAGTTCGACAACTCCGCCCACCAGGCCGACCAGCGCCAGCAGCACGGGCATGACGACGAGCGAGGTGCGCAGCACCGGCCGCGTCCCGAGCCGCGCCGTCACAGGGCCCACACCCTGCATGCAGCCGATGGCCGCCACGGCAAAAACCATGCCGATGAGCCCGAGTTGCCCGTCGCTCAAATGGTGCTTGCTCTTCAGCGATGCCAGCCGGACGACATACGTCGACAGCGTGAGCCCATTGAGAAAGAAGACCGCTGTGGCCGGCCACCGTCCGGAGTTCCCCGAGTTGCCCGGATCCTCTGATGTGGTCGAGCCGTCCCGGACCGGGTCTCCAGCCGTTGGTGTCGCATGCGCCGCGGCTTGTTCCTCGGCAGTCATCGTGCGCGCTCCGTCACGCTCCCCCCGTGATCCGAGGATGCCCGGACGGCGGGTGAGAAACAGATCGACACTAGCACCGCCGGACACTGCCAGGCCGCTCCCGATCAAATCCCCAACGCGGGCCCGCTCGATCAGGTTGATCTGACCTGTACCCCCGTACGGGATTGGTAGCGATAGTCGAGGCCAACAGCATCATCGGCGCCGGAACCGCACCGAGCTGGTGCTGCCACGGCGCACGATGTGCTGGCTCGGTACGCGATAGCCAGGGATCTCCGCCGGATGCGAGGGTCCCGGCGATCCTGCGAGACTGCCGAGGAGCGCATGAGGTTCGCGTCGCCTACCGCCCGGAACGAACCGCCGTGCCTCTGCGCCATGATCTCCTGCTGCACGACCACGTCGAGCGCGGTGATCTCGCTGGGGGCGAAGACGCGGAATGGCAGGCCCCAGAAACTCGCTTCGAATCCACCCCCTGGACGCATGCGGATCCTGCTGCAGCAAGTCGCGGGCATTGCCGCGGTCGTCGGAGAAGTGGGAGCACCAGTCATATCCGCCATCAAAGCCGTTATGGGATCGCTTTAACAAACGCTGATCCCTGGCCCCGTGAACAGGTCAATTGGCAGCCTCCATGTCACCTGGTCGAGGCGTGACGCTCTTCCAGTCGGTCGGCTCCGGACCTGCCTTGCAGAAGAGAGACAGCAGGGACTGGGCCGGCAAGGCTCCCGGGTTGAAGAACTGCGTGGCCAGATCGGGCAGCACTGCCGGTCCCTGCAAGCGGACCTCATGGCAGGTGAAGCAGAACGCCGCCTCGAACAGCGCCAGATCGAGAAAGTTGTCGTACGCCCGGACGCTCCAACCAGGCGAGAAGCCGCAGCGGTGCTGTTCACTACCGGGCAGGCTCTCGATCAAGGCCAGGGCGTCGGCAGCTTCGTCCCCGGCCCAGTGGGCAACCACCGTGCCGGGGTATGGGTCGTCCCGTCTGGTGGGAAGAGCGGAGATCCGTACGACCTCGATCAGCGCGGTGGTAGTAACGGCTTCGGCGGGGAGCTGCATGTGCGTAGTCTGCCCGTCGGGGCGTGCCTTGGTGACTACCACCGTGCTTCGGCTCACCGGCGACGACTCCGGAGCAGTCGGGAAGAGCCGTGCGCAGTGCAGCGAAAATCAATAATCGATATCCAGGTCATCGACGTCGACGGCAGCCGCCCGACCGGGCCGCGGTCGCCGCCCTCAAGTGCATCTACGTGGCGCTGATGAGCCTGGACCCGGCCGGGAAAGGGCCGCAAGCGGTGGACCATGCGCTGGAAAGCACCCCTCAACGCGTTCCAGATCGCCTTCGAGGGACGCCTGCCCCCGAGCAACAACTGACCATCAACAACCAAGATCAGCCGATAGATTGACACGCCCAGTCCGGTCGGCCGGTACGGGTTCCGGGTGCAGGAGGTTCAGCCGGCGCAGGGCGGTGCGCCGCTGCACCACCGACAGGCCGGCGACCGCGGCGCCGAGCACCAGCCAGCCGGCCGGGCCGGCGGTCATCACGGCGCCGGTCAGCAGCAGCGGGCCGGCAGACTTCTGCACGGACTGGGCCATCCCGGCCGCGCCGAGGTACGAGGCACGGGCGTGCGGGGGCGCGAGGGAGACGGCCAGCTCCCAGGAGCTCACCGACCGGATCAGCTCGGCTCCGGTGACCAGCATCGCGGCGACGAGCAGGGCGGCCGAGGCGGTCCAGGCCCCGCCCCCGGCGGCGGCCAGGACCGCGCAGCAGGCGAGCAGCGCGAGTCCGTACAGGCCCACCGCGCGCGCAGCCTGACGCGGTTCCTCGACGCGGGCCGAGACCCGTAGCTGCAGGGCGACCACGAGCCCAGTGTTGATCACGAGGAAGGCCGGGACCACGGCGTGCGGGGCCGCGGTGTGGTGCACCAGCCACAGCGGCAGTCCGACGTTCAGGATCGAGTCGTCGAGGCTCATCACGGTGTCGAGCAGGACGAACCGGAGGTAGCCGCGGTCGCGCCACGGGCTCGCCGCGACCACGGCCGGTTCCGCGCCGCCGGCGCCGTCGGTGCGCTGCACCACCCGGCCGTGGCCGTGCGGCTCGCGGGTCCGGGCCACCAGTACGGCGGCCGCGAGGAAGGACAGGGCGTTGGCGATGATCAGCGCCTGGTAGGCGGAGCGGGTCGCGACGGCGAGCCCGAGCGCGGCGATCCCGGCGCCGACGGCGTATCCGGCGTTCGCCACGCTGCGGAACAGTGCCTGGTAGGTTGTGCGGCGCTCGCCGGCCACGCGGGTGGCGAAGAGCATCTCCAGCGTCTTGGCGGCCCGGTCGCCGAGCGAGGTGAGGGCGACGACGGCCAGCAGCGGGCCGAGGCCGTGCGCGAAGAGCAGTCCGCAGAGCGTGACCAGCCGCAGCAGGTGGCTGACGATGAGAAGCGTGCGGACCTGGAACCGGTCGGCGAGGTGGCCGGCGAGGGGGGATCCGGCGATGCCGGCGACTCCGGCCACGCTGAGCAGCAGGCCCAGCTGCCCGGCGTCGAGTCCGGCGACGAAGGTGAAGTAGAGCACCGAGGAGGCGGCCCACACACCGGTTCCGGTGCGGTCCAGGAGCTGGGCGAGCAGCATGATCCGCGCGGCCCGGCCGCCGGGCGGACGCCGCAATTGGGCCAGGAGACCCGTCTCCCCCGGTCTAACCTTCCCGGCCCCTGCGACGCCCAGCATCCTGAATCCTCCGTGCCCCACGCGACAGTATCTTGATGTCGAGATACTGCGGGGAAGCCTGCCCCACATCTATCTTGACGTCAAGATAGATGTGGGGGTGCCCCTTTGGGATCGGTCAAGGGGATGGGGCGGGTTGTGGTTCGTAGAAGGTGTCGTCTCGGAGCATGGCGAAGAGGACGTCGGCTCATCGTCGGGCGACACAGAGGCGGGCTTTGTTGTGGTGCTTGCCCTGGCTGATCTTCTCGTCGTAGTAGGCCCGGGATCGTAGGTGGGCGAGGGCGGCGAAAGCGGAGAGGAAGAAGGCCCGTTTGAGCTGCTTGTTTCCCCTCCGGGAGGGTTGTTTGCCGCGGATGCGGGAGCCGGAGCTGCGGGTCGTTGGGGCGAGGCCGGCGTAGGCGGCGGAAGGGAAGCTGGATCCGTCGCCGACGTCGATGAGGATTGCGGGCTCTGGTCGTGACGCCGATCCCGGCATGGACGTCAGCATCTTGGAAAGAGGGTGGTCCTCCAGCAGTTTCTCGATCCGAGTGGCGAGGGGTTTTTGCTGCTCAACCACTGCCTGGAGAGTTGGCGAGGCTGGGAACAATCAATGCGGCCGCGTCTGTGCCCCGGACGACGACGGTCTGCTCGTCCAGAGCGGTGAAGATGTCTGGTCCACTCGCTGATGTAGTGGAACTGGGCGTCGCGGTCGGGGTGCTGCTCGCCCGAGACGGTCTTGGCGCCCGCCTGCAAGCTGAAGCCTGCAGGAGTACATCCTGTCCGCTGCCTACGCTCGCGCCACCGCCGTAGAAGAGCGCTTCCTCGACGCGTTCCGGGGGTCGATGTCACTCAGCGGCGATGCGTTGCCGAGGAGGCTGGCGCGGCCGCACCCGGCGCGGATCAGCGCGGTGCGGAGTTGGAGGCGCGGCGGGATCTTGAGGAGCAGCAGAAGCGGGGCCACGCCGCGTGACGTTGAACGAGCCGCTCCAGCCTCTTGAGGTGACGTTCTTGCTGCACGCCGCGCAGTTGCTGGCTGGTGATCCGCAGGTTGACGACTACGGTCCGCTCTATGCAGCAGTTGCCCGGGTGAACGCGCGGGCGATGGAGCGTGACATCTACGGCTCGCTCTATCTCAAGACGGCCGCGCTGCTCCAGACGCTGGTGAGATTGCCGTGTCTGGAGCGCTCCAACGAGGCCTTCGCCTGGCATTCCACAGAGGCCTATCTGGCCCTGAACGGGTGTCACCCCGACCACCTGCCCAAAGAGGCGGTCTCTCTGGTGAGGGATGCCTCCTCCGGGACCATGGGCGTGGGGCTGATCGGCCGTCAGCTTCGTGCATGGGGTGTTCTCTGACCGCTCTGGTGCGGGATCCGTTTGCCACAAAGCCGGGTACCGGATGAGATCCCGGCCGGCTACCTCAAACCGTTCCGCGTTCCGAAAGGCTTCCCACCACCGCCCCGTGGAGCTGCACAGCCGCGCGTGACCGAACGTCGCTATGCGGGGCCACGCACAACCTGCCCGACTCCGCTTGACTGCGCATGCCTCAGCACTCAGTCCGCTGGCTCACGGCGCGATTCAGGTGCGGTGGCGTGCGAGCCGGGCTCCGCGGACGGCCTTGAGTTGACCGATTCCCAGCACCGCGAGGGGGCGAGCAAACCCAGCCCCGCTATCCGCCCAGAACGGCGCCTGTCGCCGCCGGCCGGAAGGTAGACCGCGCGATCTGCGCAGTCCGAGGCGGGACTTGCTCACCGGAACGGGGGCGAAGGGACACGGGCACCTCGACAGCTGCATCGGTCGGCGGAACCACCCGAGGTGCCCGTTGACCATGCTGCCGCACCGGGAAACTCCAAGATCCTCGACAGAATCAAGCTAGCGAGCTGGCCTGGCGGACAAAAGACGGCCGTGCTTCTTCGCTGTTCACGCCAAAGCCCGCGAAGATGCGGTGCCGTGGACATCTTGCTCGTAGCTAGCGCGTTCAACAGCCTTTCCCAGCGTCTGTACGCCGAAATGTCAGGGCACGGACACCGGGTGGAGGTCGTGCTCGCCACTCATGGCCCTGACCCTGTCCGCGCTGCTGTGCACGCCATGCGGCCCGGGTTGGTCGTCGCGCCGATGCTGAAGACGGCGCTTCCCGAGGACGTATGGCGGGAGCACACGTGTTTGATCGTCCACCCGGGTCCGCCTGGTGACCGAGGGCCGTCTGCTCTGGACTGGGCCGTGGACGCGCGGACGCCGCACTCGGGTGTGACTGTGCTGCAGGCGGGAGCGGCGATGGATGCGGGCGCGATCTGGGCGGCCGAGCCGTTTCGTGTGTCACCCGTCGGCAAGAGCGACCTGTACCGGGGCGAGGTCGCTGACGCTGCGGTGAGAGCCGTCCTTGTGGCGGTACGACGCTTCACGGAAGGCACTTACAAGCCCCTGCCGCAGACAGACGCGTCGGTGAACGTTGTCTGGCGCGATGCCTTCCGGCAGGAGCGGCGCCGTGTCGACTGGCACAGTGATGACACGGAGACGGTGGTGCACAAGCTTCGCGCCGCCGATTCGCAGCCGGGCGTGTTGGATGAACTGCTCGGTCGGGAGGTGTTCCTCCACGGAGGTTATCCAGAAGACCAGCTGAGCGGTCGCCCCGGCGCACTTCTCGCCCAGCGCGCCGGTGCCATCTGCCGGGCCACCAGGGACGGCGCGGTCTGGATCCCCGAGCTTCGGCCTCGCAAGAACTCGGGAGATCCCGCTCCCTTTCGGCGTCCGGCCACGTCTGTTCTGGCCGGCTTCACCGCAGGTACCCGGACCGCACTGCCGCAGTCTGTCCTTCCCTTCGACGTGCCGGCCAGCCGGCGCACCTGGAGCGACATCCGTTACAGCCAGCACGACGATGTCGGCTTCCTGATTTTCTCCTTTCCCGGCGGCGCAATGAGCACCCAGCAATGCCGGCGACTTCTCGCCGCTTACCGGTTTGCGCTCTCCTGCCCCACCCGCGTCCTCGTCCTCGGCGGCAAGCGAGACTTCTTCTCCAACGGCATCCATCTGAATGTCATCGAAGCAGCCCCCGATCCAGGCCGGGAATCGTGGGCCAACCTCAACGCCATGGACGACCTCGTCGAAGAGATCCTGCTCACCACCGACCGGCTCGTGGTTGCCGCCCTCGGCGGGAACGCTGCCGCCGGCGGCGCCATGCTCGCCCTCGCCGCGGACGAGGTCTGGTGCCGCACCGGCATCGTCCTGAACCCGCACTATCGACGCATGGGCCTGTACGGCTCCGAGTACTGGACGTACACACTGCCCCGGCGCGTCGGCCCCGAACAAGCAGAGCGACTCACCGCCGAGGCCCTCCCGGTCAGCGCGGTCGACGGCGAACGACTCGGCCTTGTGGACCGACTTGTACCAGCCGCACCGCAGGACTTCACCGCCGAGATCGAGCGACTCGCCGGCGAAATCGCCGCCGATCCTGGCCTGGACCGGCGTATCGCCGCCAAGGCCAACGCCCACTGCGCGAAGGAACGCACACGTTCCCTCTCAGATCATCGAAATGCCGAACTTGCCCGTATGCGCGCCATTTTCTTCAACCCCCACGCGCCCTACCATGACTTGCGCTCCGCCTTCGTTCGCAAGACCCCAAGCCATTCGCCCTTCCCACTCGCCGGTACCGCCGACCCCGGATGACACCTCATACGCCGACTACCACGGCCGGAAAACCTCTCGGCAACGTCCTCATCCGCGCGACGTCAAAAGGAGCAGAGGGAGACCGCCCGCCTCGACGTCAGTGTTGGACTCGTTCGTCTCCGTCGCAGAACGAGCCTCGATCGCCCGTCGTTCGCTCAGCAAATCCGAATAGAGCTGTCACACTCCGCGCCGTCATCCCGGCGCCCCGCAGCGTCGTCTTCTGCGACGCCACCGTCGAAGCAGGCGAAACCGAGGTGAACGGAGAGCACGAACCAGTACAGCGGTTCTCCAGCCGCCTTCCAGACCGCCCCATCTCGGCTCAGCACCGGCCGTGTAGGGCAGCTACTGCACGTGTGTGCTGCCCGTCCAAGGGATTCTGCGGGCGCGCAACACGTCCGTTCTCTGCGCTCGGCACCGCGAAAGCCTGCCCTCGTCCGCCTGCGGGCCGGCCCCGGCCCCACACGACGATCTCCAGGGATCCCGCGCTGCCAGCACGACATCCCGGACAGCCCCGGCCACCCGTCTCGCGGCCGTCGGTGGGAGAGGACGTCTTGCCGAAGACGTGCCACTTGGTGGTGCCCGTGTCGCGGCCGCGGGTCCTGTGAGCGGTGGTCGACACATCGTACTTGGCCCCGGAGCGCGCGGAGCGGCCGTTGGCGTCCAGGTGGCTGCCGGTCGAGTACTGGTTGACGAGGTAGATGACTTCGCAGCTGGTTACGCGGCTTCCATCTACCTTGCCGGTCGCAGAGACAACCTTCCAGACCGAGGTCCTGGGGCCGCGACTGTTGGGGGTCCGGTTGGTGCTGACGTCGTACTTGGCGCCGGGCTGGCGGGACAGGCCGTTGGCATCCAGGTAACCACCGTACTCATCTGGCGGGCGGTGCCGTAGACACCGGCGGCGAGTTGCTGCCAGACGCTGGGGGGTGCGCGGTTCGGCCGTAGCTGCTCAGGGGCCCTGGTCGTGCGGCTGTTACCAGTGTCCGTCTTCTTGACCGTCCAGCCGTAGTCGTCAGCGCTGCCGCTGCACACGACACGGGCACCCATTTGTTGTCCGCGGACAACAAACTGGTCTCACGCAGAGGCCAGAGGACAGTGGGGCTTCCCCTTCACGAGACGGCTTTCCGTCAGCAGACGACGGTCTTCTGGTAGCGGTCCCAGTTGATCGTGTGGATGAGGCCGTGCTTGTGCGTGAGGGTCTTGCAGCCCATGTCGCCGCCGGCCTTCACGACGATGTTGACGTGCATCGTCTTGCCGCACGTGTTGTAGAGGGAGACCTGCTGGACGTCGGGCTGGCTGTATACCGTCCGGCTGGTGCAGGCCGGCGCGGTGCCCCCAGAAGCCGCACTCGCGGCAGGGGCCATGGCCGCGGCGGATCCGACCAGTGCCGCCGTCGCCGCCAGATTCCTACGCATTCCCATGGATGATCTCTCCTTCGATGGTTGAGGGCGGCGCGGGGTGGACCGCGCCGCCCGGCTTGCACCATCGAGATTGGCCGCCGGTCACGGTCGGCTGCCGGTATCTACGGCTACTGAACTTGATTGAGTGATGTCGGTGCCGTTCGCCGAACAGGTGGGTGTCGGCATCGGTAGCACTGGGGCGTGAGGTACGCGCAGGGTGGTGGGCTGACCGACGCCGAGAGAACCACGCGGGAGCGGTTACGGCTCCAGGCCGTGGAGCGTTTTGAGGTCGGGCAGAAGACCGCAGAGATTGCCGCTGCCCTGCGGATCAGCGTTCGGTCGGTCGAGCGGTGGCGCCGGGCCTGGCGCGGGGGCGGTGAGGCGGGGGTCCTGTCGAAGGGGTCGCCGGGAAGACCTCGGCTCAGTGAGGCCCAGATGGCCAGGCTGGAACGGGAGTTGCAGCGCGGTCCGCTGGCCCATGGGTGGGCGGACCAGCGGTGGACGCTGGCCCGGATCAAGACCGTGATCGGGCGGCTGTTCCATGTCTCCTGCACGGTCGAGGGCACTTGGCGACTGAAGCGGCATGGCTGGAGCCGGCAGCAACCCACTCGGCGGGCCATCGAGCGTGATGACGACGCGGTCGAGGTGTGGAAGAAGGAGACCTGGCCGCGGGTAAGAGCATCGCGGCGGAGCGCGGCGCCTGGACCGTCTTCGAGGACGAGGCCGGGCAGTCGATGACTCCGCCGCGGGCCAGGACCTGGGGTCGGATCGGCCAGACCCTGGTTGTGCGGGTGCGGGGCCGGGGCTCCGGGCGGATGTCGAAGGCGGGGATGTCCTGCTCCAAGCCGGGCGAGCAGTCCCGGCTTCTCTACGCGATCCGCGAGTACCGCGGTCGCAAGGACGAGCCGAAGGGCTTCGGCTGGCGCGACTTCCGCGACCTGATCGTCCGCGCCCGCATCCAGCTCGGCGGACCGATCGTGCTGGTCTGGGACAACGTCCGCCTGCACCTGACGGCGGGCATGCGGGAGTTCATCGACGCGAACGCCGAGTGGCTCACCGTGTTCCAGCTGCCCACCTATGCCCCTGACCTCAACCCGCAGGAGGGTGTGTGGTCGTTGGTCAAGCGCGACATCGGCAACCTTGCTGCGGCCTATCTCGGCCAGATCACCCGAGCCGTGAAGCGCCGCCTCAAGAGGATCCAGTACCGCCCAGAACTCGTTGACGGCTGCCTTACCGGAACGGGGCTCACCCTCGCCTGACGGCCCGAGATGGTTTTCTCGTCCTTACGGGGAAACGACAATCGCGGCTGGTTCGGGCGGATAGAGGTCGAGCACGATGTCCAGTCCCAGTGCACCGACCTCGGCGAGCAGGTGAGCGGGCAGAACACAGCCTCCCTGACCGCTTTCGCTGCCGAATCCGAGAAGCAGCTCCAGGACGCATTCGACGGACAGGCCGGCCAGCTCCTCGCGACGCCCGTCAAGAAGTTCGACTAGCGCTCGTACATGGTCCGTGAGGTCGGTGTCCTCAGGCAGTCCGCTCCGCCTGATCCAGACGCTGGTCTCCCGCCGAGCACTGGTTGGATTGCGGGGACTCATCAGGCTGTCCCCCTCGAACTGCTGGTCCGCCGTGATCCCCAGGCGCCCTGAGATCTCGTGGACGCTGACCGTTCGGCTTGTGATCCGGATCGACCCGGCCGACCACGTCGTGACCGGCCCGGCCGACTGCATCCTTAGGTCCTCTGGCACGTCCTCACGATCGCAGGACACCGGACGGGACGCGAGTACATTTTTCCCAGGTCTCATGCGAGGGCGGAGGCAGACGGGACCGACATCACGAGTTCAGATTCAGTAGTTGGGGCGTTCGTGAGCCGTCCGCTGCGCTGACCTGCTAGGACATAGCTGTGTGTGAAGGGGTTCTGGGCCGAAGTGGAGCCACTGGGTGAGCTAACCGAAAGGCCTGCTGCCAACGAGCCGTTGGGAAACGATGATTCCGACGGGCCCAGAAAGCCCTACGACACAGCCACGAGCCTGCAACGGGCTCAACGCGTATGGGTGGAACATGTCGCGTTGGAAAACGTTACCGACATCGCTCGACGAACAGGCACAGAAGCTGGTCATTCAGCTGCGCTGGCTGAAGGACCGAAGCGGGCTGAGCCTGCTGTCGCACCAGTCCAAGACGGGGTACAGCCGCTCCTCATGGGAGCGCTATCTCAACGGAACGGCGCTACTGCCGCGGGAGGCGGTGGAAGCCTTTTTGGCCCGCGTGAGTGGCGTCGACGCGACGAAAATCGTGGTTGTGCATGAGATGGCCGCAGAGGCATGGCTGCCATCGCCTGCACCGGTAGCCGGAGCAGCGGTTGGGCCCACCGTGTCTGAGCCCAGAGTGCTGATCGGCGTTGGCACTGCTGTAGTTGTCGGCGCGCTACTCGCTGGGCTGCTGGTCATCGCTCCTTGGGAGGACGGCTGCGCGTCGGGCGAAAGCCCGAAGGGGTCGGGTAACGCCCCCTCGTCGGCCGCGGCGTTCATCTACCACCCGGGCAAGACCTGTCCGTGCCCGCTCGAGCCGCACAAGGGGCAGCTGTACGCGGGCCACAGCACCGCGCGTACAAGGTGCTCGGGCAGGGTTCGCAGGGCTGGGACGTCGTGGAGGTGCAGTGCTTGCTGCAGCACGACGGGTTTGATGCCGGCGGCGCGGACGGGGTCTACGGCGCGAACACCGCGCGAGCCGTCAAGCTCCTGCAGAAGAAGGCCGGCCTGTACACCGATGGTGTGGTGGGAAAGCACACGTGGCAGGTCCTGCGGAAGTGACAGACTCCACGCGACCGGCCTGTGACCGGCTGGCGCAGGCTCTGCAGGGACTCAAGGCTCGCACCGGGTTGAGTATGACGATGCTGGCAGAGCGCTCCGCATACAGCAAGTCGTCCTGGCAGCGCTATCTCAACGGCAATCAACTCGTCCCACGCAAAGCTGTCGTGGCCCTGTGTGCCATGGCGGGGGAACCCCCAGGACGGTTACTGGCGCTGCGGGAGCTGGCCGACCAGGAGTGGAGCGGACGCGCGCGGGCGACGGCGCCCACGGTCAAGCCGGGGGAGGGGGACAGGCGGCCAGACACTCAGAGCGTTTCCGCGGGACACGCTGCTGCCGACGAGGAGAAGAAGCGGAACCTTGGTTGGCGCCGGTGGGCATTTGTCGCGGCGGCCGTGCTGGGGCTTGCTGCTGCGGCGACATGGGTGACGGCTGTGCACGGCACGGGCTCGAAGGAGCCAATCCAGCAGTCTGCACGCTCCCTGCCGCCGGCTCAGAGCTGCGAAGGCCAGACATGTGCAGGGTGGGATCCGTTGATGACGGGCTGCGCGGCTTCTGGAGAGGTCGAGGACATCGGCTCTAAGGAGCCGTATCGGACGTCTGGGGGTGCGTTGCTGGGCTTCAGGTACAGCGGGCAGTGCCACGCAGTGTGGGCGATGTTGTGGCGGGCGAACGTCGGAGACATCATCGAGATCTCAGGTCAGAGTGGCAGCTCTCAACAAGTTCAGGTCCACGACATGGATGAAGGCTCCGTCACGACTCCCATGATCAACGGCAGCAAACTCGACGATCTTGAAGCCTGCTACAAAACGTTGGACCGGCACCCGGAGTGCTTCCGGCTGAGACCTGCCGTCGCGGGGCTCAGACGCAGGTGATGAAGCACCCGCTAGCGCAAGGGGTGAGAGAGCGCGCAAACAGCTCGGGCGCATCGATCTCCACGACGTCCTCGGGAGGCGGCGGACAGGGAGGCTGACCAGCCTTACCGAAAGAGTCCAACCCCTTTGAGCTTTCGCAACGCGACTGCTCTACTCCCTGCTATGACGACTTCGACGAAGCTTGCGCCAGCCCCTGTCATCGACGAGACGACCCGGCTGCTGACCGAGCACTACGTTTTCCCCGAGATAGCTGAACAGCTGGCCGGCCTGCTGCAACGACGCCTCGCCGAGGGAGCGTACGACGTCGACGAGGCCGAGGAGCTCGCCCGCCTGGTCACCACGGACCTGCAGTCCGTCAACCGCGACCGGCACCTGAGACTGAAGCACCACGCCACCCCCATTCCCCCGAAGCAGGGAGCGGCCACCCTGGACGCCATGCGCCGGGACTTCGACTCCTCTCTGGGCGGTGCGCCCCGGGCGCAGTTGCTCGACGGAGGGGTCGCCGTGGTGGAGCTGGCACCGATGCTGTTTCCGCTGGAGTGGGCCGCCGAACCGCTGAGCGCCGCGCTCACCCTTGCCTCCCGCGCCCAGGCGCTGATCGTGGACCTGCGTACCAACCGGGGCGGCGACCCGGACACGGTCGCCTTTGTCTGCAGCTACCTGCTCGACGAGCGCACCCACCTCAACACCATGTACTGGCGCGACGGCGAGCGCAGCGAGCAGTCCTGGAGCCTGCCGCACGTTCCAGGCGCGCGCTTCGGCGGCACCAAGCCGTTGTATGTGCTGTCCAGCGACAGCACCTTCTCTGCCGCCGAGGAGCTGGCGTACGACCTCCAGCAGCTCGGCCGCGCCGTAGTCGTCGGTGAGCCCACCCGCGGCGGCGCGCACCCGTGCCAGGGCTGGACCCTGCACCCTTATTTGGAAGCCACCGTCCCCGTCGGCCGCGCCATCAACCCCGTCTCGAGCACGAATTGGGAGGGCATCGGTGTGCAGCCGGACATTCCGTGTGCCGCTGCCGACTCCCTCGACCGCGCTCACGCCCTGGCCCTCGCCCGGCTGGCAGGCTGACCCGGTCCAGCTCGCGCAACGGCACTGCGCGCGGCGCCTCCCACCCACCCCGCGACTGACTTCGCCGGCGGAGGCCGGGCGCGCTCACCCCGCACGACGAGGTTCGCTGAGACAGAGGCCCGAACGACTCGGTTCGTTGAAAAAACGACTCGATTGAGTCCGGCAGTCTTCCTTGCGCCTGAGTGGCCGCGTGCTGGCAGGCCACTCCCTGCCAGCCTGCAAGTACGTCAGCTTGCCCCGCTGTTGTTCACATCATGCGGGGTAACCAGGTTGCGGAGCGGTAGGGGTCCGGCCGGATCTTCCGCCGGTCCCACTGCAGCCCCAACCGCATGAGCGTCATTGCCGCAGCCGTCCTCACCCTGGAGCGCCAACGCTGAAAACGCTCAGTCACTCAATCTACGAGAAGACCTAGTTCACCCCTGATCGCAGCTACAGCACTAAGAGCTCGTAACAGGATCTTGTCGAGGGGCCCTGGTCGGGCGTGACCGATGGGATGATTCCGCCGTTCGTGTCGTGTGACGACTCGGCCTTGGATGGTGGACGACGGCTTGTGGGCCCTGATCGAACCGCTCCTCCCGCCCTGGCCCGAGCGGTCGCCGGGGCCGAAGCCGGTGGATGACCGGCTGTGCTTGCAGGGCATCTTGTACGTCCTGCACCAGGACATCGCCAGGCAACTCCTGCCCCTGGAGCTGGGGTTCGGATCCGGACAGACCCGCTGGCGGCGTCTGAACCGCTGGCAGCAAGCCGGAGTCTTCGAGAAACTGCATCGCGTTCTGCTCGCCGAGCTGAACGCGGCCGGCGAACTCGACTGGTCCCGCGCGTGCGTGGACGGCTCGCACGTCCGCGCGAAAAAGGGGGAGCTGCGACTGGTCCGTCACCGGTCGACCGGCGGAAGACGGGCAGCAAGCACCACTTGATCTGCGACGGCAAGGGCACTCCGCTGCACGTCATCAACGACCGCCGCCAACGTCAACGACATCACCCAGACCCTCGACCTGGTCGACGGCATCCTGCCCGTCGCCGGACGCCCCGGCCGACCGCGACGGCGACCCGAGTCCGTCCTGGGCGACAAGGCGTACGACTCGAAAGCCGTGCGCCGTGAGCTGCGGCACCGCAGGATCCTGCCCGTGATCTCCCGCAAGGGCGCCCCGAACATCAAGGGCCTGGGCAAGCTCCGCTACGTCGTGGAGCAGACCTTTGCCCTGCTCCACCAGTTCAAACGCCTTGCCATCCGATGGGAACGACGCCTCGAACTCCACGATGCCTTGGTTACGTTGGGCTGCAGCCTCATCTGCTGGAGACGCCTCAAGAAGGCCGGATCACATCCGCGTTAGGAGCTTGCGAGGTCGCCGTGTTCCCTCACGAAGCGTCCGCCGCGCGACACCGTTGGATGAGGTCGGTCGTGGAGACGCCGGCCGTGTACCGCACAAGCTGCAACTTTCCCGCAGCAGCCACAGGCCCGAAGACCTCTTGGACCGCATCCGCCGTGAGGTCGTCACCGTGCACGACCACGTCGATGCCGTGCCGGTCCAGGAACTCGTTCGTGACACGGTAGGGCGCGTCCGGGAGCACTACATCGACGTACCGGCACGCTTCGATCACCGCAACCCGCTCCGCCAGGGTCATGATGGGCCTGCGTTTGTACCCGGCCACGACCTCATCTGAGAGCACTCCGACAATCAGCTGCTCCCCGAAGTCCCGCGCGGCCCTCAGCAGCGCGACATGCCCTGGGTGGAACAGGTCTCCAACCATGTCAACGTAGACGTTCTCGCGCTCAGCCATGCCTGTCGCCCTCTCGACGGTCCCAAGCCGACCAAGACTGGGCCAACCGACCTCCGCCGTCAACCATCTGCCGATCGACGCCCGAAGTGGTTCACGAAGGCTCGCTCATGATCTTGTTGCGAGCTCTTTGCCTTGCCTGCTGTTCCCGGATGCCGGACACAGTAGGGACGCCCGATCCATACAAACACGGCGGAGCGCTTCAGGCCATCAGCTCCATCGTGGCGCAGAGAAATTCTGCAGAGAGCACGCAGCGACTGTAGGCACGGTGCGAATGTGCATCATAGGGGGGAGGTTGGGGCGGTGACGCGTCCCGGTCTTCGCCATGTGAGGGCTGGTGAGCTGGACAGCGGCACCGCGCAGAGCGGCGGGGGTATGCGGAGATTCGCAGCGATCAGCGGTGAACTTGCCGGATCCCGTCGGATCTGGATGGGGTGAGACCCGCGTCGCCCCAGCATTCCGGATGCAGCAAGATCAGGGTGAAATCCCTTGAGGTGATTTGATTCATCCATAAAAGAAGCTATGCCATGATCGGATGGGGTGCAACAGGCAGGCGCTCCCTCGCGCCGAGTTACCCCTTGGCCTTTCCCCCGGGGAAGCTCCCGAGCCCGCACCGGCACAACGGGCCCGAAGTCTGCCTCGCTGCGCGCACGAGAAGGGGGCGCGATCCTCCCCTCAAGGCGGGGTGAGTAGCAGCGTATCCGCGGCCTGGATCGCCTCGTCGTCCAGGAGCAGCTTAACCAGCTTGTCCGGCTCGGCAGCGTAGAAGCGCCCGAAGACGGACTGGGTGACATCGTCGTGCGTGCCGACCTGGTCGCGGGAGTTGCGGTCTTGGCCGAAGTAGGCGCGGTCGAGGTCGTTGGTCAGGGCGAAGATGCTGCGGGCGACCGAGACCCGCGGCTCGCGGGTGTGGCCCGCCTTGTTGTAGGCCTCGCGGTAGGCCTCGATCTGTTTGCGCTGCTGGACGTGGAGCGGCTCGCCGCTCTCGTTGACTTTCGACGCGGAGCCCCACCAGATCCTCTCCCGCAGCCCTTCGGAGTGCGGTTCGAGGCGCAGCAGTCCGGGCGGGTTGGGGAACATCGGGCGTGGGTTGGGGCGGGCGAAGCCCTTGCCGGCGAGGACCGTCAGGAACGCCTCTGTGTGTCGGCGGGCCATGTCGGCGTCCGTCTCGCCCGGTGCGGGGTGGTAGCCGAACAGGCGCCAGCCGTCGATCACCTGGTCCGGTGAGCCGCGACTGACGCCCAACTGCAGGCGGCCAGCCGATAGCAGGTCCGCGACGCCCGCGTTCTCGGCCATGTAGAGCGGGTTCTCGTGTCGCATGTCGATCACACCGGTGCCGAATCTCGATCTCCGAGGTCCGCGCAGCGACGGCTGCAAGCAGGGGAAACGGGCTGGCCGCCTGCCGGGCGAAATGGTGCACCCGGAAGTACGCGCCGTCCACGCCGAGTTCCTCGGCTGCGACGGCGAGGTCGATGGACTGGTGCAGCACATCTGCGGTCGACCGGGCCCGGGAATGCGCGTTGGGGGACCAGTGGCCGAAGGAGAGGAATCCGATGTTCTTCACGTTGTGTCCTGTGGTGGGAGGCAGTATTTCCCCGAGGTCGGCTGTCAGGTTGGGGGTGCGGCGGCCTATGCCGCACCCCCACCTGAGTTCTCCGGTTAGGGCTTGACGAGGACCTTCAGGCTCTTGCGGTCGGCCATGTCCTGGTAGCCGGCCGGGACCCCGGCGAGGTCGGTGGTGACGTCGAAGACCTTTCCGGGCTCGATCGCGCCGTTGAGGATTTCGGGCATCAGTTCCTCGATGTAGGCGCGGACTGGTGACGGGCCGTCGGCCAGGCGAATGTTGTGGCGGAAGAGACTGCCGAAGCCGATGGGGGCCTCCTCGTACTGCGGCGCACCGAGCCGACTGATAGTTCCGCCTGGCCGGATGATGCCGAGGGCCTGCTCGTAAGCGGGCTTGGTGCCGACGGCCTCCACGACCACATGCGCGCCCTCGCCGCCGGTGAGCTCGCGGACGGCTTCGACGCCGTTCGCGCCGCGGGCGGAGACAATGTCGGTGGCGCCGAACTCGCGGCCCAGGTCAGTGCGGGCCTGATGGCGGCCCGTGAGGATGATCTGTTCGGCCCCCAGCCGCTTGGCGGACAGGACCGCCATGAGGCCGACGGCTCCGTCGCCGATCACGGTGACGCGGGTGCGCTCGTTGACGCCGCCTGACACGGCACCGTGGTAACCGGTAGCGAAGACGTCGGAGAGCGTCAGCAGGGAGGGGATGAGGGCCGAGTCTGAGGCGACGGGGAGCTTGACGAGGGTGCCGTCGGCCAGCGGGACGCGGATGGCTTCGGCCCGGCCGCCCTCCTCCGCCTCGCCGTCCCAGAAGTTTGCCTGCGGGTGAGAACAAGAGGGTGCAGGCCCTCGCGGCAGAATGCGCAGGTGTTGTCGGAGATCGCCCAGGGGGAGACGACCAGGTCGCCGCGATTGACGGTGGTCACCTCCGAGCCGGTGTCCTCGACGATACCGATGAACTCGTGTCCCATCCGGGCGGGGCCGCCCTCGGGCTTCATCGAGGCGTACGGCCACAGATCGGTGCCGCAGACGCAGGATGCGGTGATCCTGACCAGGGCGTCGGTCGGGTACTTGATGACGGAGTCGGGGACGTTCCCGACGCGGACGTCGCCAGCTCCGTACATGAGGAGCTGCGCGCATGGGTGATGCTCCATTCCAAGTGGTCCGTGGGCGGGCGAGTGGTGCGGATCAACTGCCTTTCGAGGGCGGGGCCTTGCCGATGGTCTTCCGGTCTTGTGACGGGCCGTGCTCCTCGGGACGGCCTCGACGGCACTGCCGAGGCCGTCCCATGGATTCGTGTGAGGTGATTTGCTGTGAGGGGTGAGGGACAGTCGCGACCACCCTCACCCCTCCTGAGAGCACTTACGAGCATTTGTAAGGATTTGCCGCTTCTGTGTCTTGTGCGGCGTCGACCTGCCCGGTCAGCTGGGCTGGGCGGTGGGCATGATGAAGACCTGCGGGAGGTTGACCCGCAGCGGCAGGGAGGCGATGAAGCCGACCGTCTGCGCGATGTCCTCCGACTGGAGCCAGTCGATGGTCTCCTTCGACCCCTCGAGCCACGCGCTCGCGCCCTCGTCGGTGACATGCGATTGCAGCTCCGTGCCCACGATGCCCGGCTCGATCGCCGAGACCCGCACCCTCTTCGGGCCCAGCTCAACCCGCAGGTGCTTCGACAGGTGCGAGACGAACGCCTTGGTGGCCGCGTAGACGGCGAAGGTGGGGTAGAGGTTCTGCGCAGCACTCGACGACGTGTTGATCAGGTCGGCGACGCCGCGCTGGTCGGCGGCCCGCACCAGTTGCGGGGTGAAGGCGCCGATGACGTTCATCAGGCCGGAGATGTTGAGGTCGATCTGGCGCTGCCACTGGTCGGCGCGCAGTTCCTCGACGGGTGCGGGCAGCATGACGCCGGCGTTGTTGAAGAGCAGGTCCGCGCCGCCCAGCTCCGCCTCCACGCGGTCCGCGGCGGCCTGGACTGCGGCGGCGTCGGTGACGTCGACGGTGATCGCCACGGCGGTGCCGCCGTTCTTGACGATGCGGACGACGAGGTCGTCGAGGCGGTCCGTGCGCCTGGCCAGCACGGCGACCTTGGCGCCCAGCGATGCCAGGTGCTCGGCCGACGCCTCGCCGATACCGCTGGACGCGCCGGTGACAACAGCCACCCGGCCATCGAGGGACTCGGTGGGGGCCTGGGCAGAGGTCTCGGTGGTCATGGGATGACACCTTCCGGAAGATGAGTTCATTTCGAAGCGGGGCCTCCGACGTCTGCGGCGGCTCCTCGGCTTCAAGCTGACCACCGGAGGAAGGGCTAGAACCGCCCGGAGATGGTCCTGGTCAGACAGGTACCGCCAGTACCACCCAGCAGGAGGCCGGCGGTGTGCGGCCGGTCCAGACTGGATGCATGGACCGCAGCAGCGAGATCGCCAACTTCCTGCGCACCCGCCGCGCGCGGATCAGCCCCGAGTCGGCGGGACTGCCCGCCGACGGGCGCGCCCGCCGCGTCCCAGGCCTGCGCCGCGAGGAGGCGGCCCGGCTCGCAGGGGTGAGCACCGAGTACTACACCCGCCTCGAGCAGGGCAGGGCCTCACACCCCTCGCCCGAGGTGGTGGACGCGCTGGCCCGGGCCCTGCGCCTGGACGGAGCCGAGCGCGAGCACCTCACCGACCTCCTCGCCCGCCCGGGCAGGCGGCGGGCGCCGGTCAATCCGCAGCGGGTCCGCCAGGGTCTGCATCTGATGCTGCAGACGCTGGACCATGTGCCCGCCTTCGTCATCGGCCGGCGCACCGACGTCCTGGCTTCCAACCGCCTAGCGCGCGCCGTCCTGACCGACTTCGACACACTGCCTGCCCCGCGCCGCAACCTCGCCCGCTATTACCTCCTCGACCCCGAGGCTCGCGAGCGAACCGGCAACTGGGAGCAAGTCGCGTGCGAGACCGTCGCCATGCTGCGCCTGGAGGCGGGCCGCTGCCCGGGAGATCGACGGCTCGCCGAGCTGATCGGCGAACTGACGCTCGCTTCACCGGAGTTCAGCGCCTGGTGGAACGACCACCGTGTGCTGCGCCATACCCACGGGGCTGTGCACTACTGGCATCCGCTCGTCGGCGAGCTGGAATTCTCGTACGAGTCCATGCAACTGCCCGGCGACGACAACCAGACGCTGTGTGTCTACATGCCAGAGCCGGACTCCGCCACAGCCGGATCCCTTCGCATACTCAGCAGCTGGAACGCACCCGCCGCTGGCACCGCACCGGACCCCCGCCCGACCAGTCCCGGGAGCTGAGTAGTCCGGGGTCCTCAGACATTTCGACTCCTGGGTGACGTCAGGCCGGAGTGGTCCCCCGGCAGCCCCGTGCGCCAGACAGCACCCAGGGGCCACCCTCGGGCTGCCCACCGCTCCCGAGGGTCCCCAGACAGATCTACTTGACTAGTCAAATTGTCTGTAAGCTCATTTGCGCCGTAAGACGACCGACCGTCTAAGTCTTCGTCGCCCCCCTCTGTGCAAGAGGGAATGAAGCCGAAGCCGTGTCGGTCCCCGAAATCAAGGAGTGGCAGAGTGCCTCGGGGAACGTTTCGCATGTGTGGTTCGACGCGCTCGAGACACCCCAGTACTCGGCTCAGGCCCGATACAGGTCTTTCATCAACAGCCTTCGCCTCTCGGCAGGCCACGGGTACCGCGGGAACGTCGACATCACCCAGACCGGCGGCGCCGACGTCGGCCTGATCCGAGTCGACATCAACATGCGCCCCAACGGCTCCGGCCCTGCGGGCCTTCTGCGGCTCTGGGTCTCCCCGGGCAACCTGTACCTGCGGGGCTTCACGACCGCGACCGGCGTGACCTACGAGACCGCCGACCGCGGCACGTTCAACCTTCAGCAGACGATGAACAGCCTGCGCAATTCCCAAGGCGGAGGGCTGCTGCCCCCGGCCAACGCGGAGTACCGAGTGCTGCGGCACGGCGGCTCCTACGGATCCCTGGAGGCGGCCTCACCGCACGCCAGGGACACCCTGGACGTCTCATACAACCGACTTTGGAATCATCTCTGGCAGCTCGCTTTCGTCCAGGACGCAAGGACCGGGGCAGAAGCCGGCCCCACGGCTGAGTCCTTCCTGTTCATGACCCAATTCCTCTCCGAGTCTGCCCGGTTCAACGATGTCTTCGGCATCATGAACGACATCGTGTCGAGCCAGAACGCCCGCTACAACGGCATGCCCTGGCTGCACCGTTCCCTCGAGAACAACTGGGGGCCGCTCTCCAACTTCGGGATCGGCGTCAACAACAACGAGAACCCGCGGCCCGTCACCGTCAACAGCCAGCTGACCATCACGGACTGGTCCGGCATCGCCCGGTACCTCTCCACGTTGCTCGCCCGCGGTAACTCCGGCTGAGCCACCAGGAAGCGACCGCCATCGGCCGCCCTAGGGATCAGGCTTCGAGGCTGGCCCCCACCGCTTTCCGGGCGCAGGCCTGAATGGTGCTGAACCGCCGTTCGGTCGGGCCGGGCAGGACATCCTGCCCGGCCCGACGCCGTTCTCCGCGGCATGCCCTCTCTGGGGGCACAGCGCAAGCCCCCTTCCGCTGACCGCGTTACGGACACTGCGCTCGTCGGCCACCAGCACGGGCACCCCACGCGAATGGTTGACCTGAGCGTCCGGGGTACCGAATGCGTCGCCAGCAACGGGTGGACGCTCCCTGCCAGGCCGCTGTAGAGATTGATCCAAGTACACGGCCCGTGAGAGACCGGGGTGACCGCCGTTGCCAACGCAGGCTCCCGGGGGCTCCCCGCAGACTGCTGCTCCGGCGCATTGCTCGCGCTCCACCGGCAGGGGCGGCCGGGAGATCCTGGACGTCACGCTGGCGGGACGTCGGCTGGTGGCGAAAGCCGACGCCGATGTCGCCCGTCACGCCGCCAGCCCGTGGCGGCGCCCCGAAAGACTGGCATCACCCCCGCACCGGTTCACCCCCGTCGACATCCCGCCCACACGAGAGCCGGCCCCGGCGCGAAGTCCGGCCAAGGGCTGGTCAGAGTATGGCTGCCCCGATGCGACAGGAGGGCCGACAACGACTGGCGGCTCGCGTGGCTATGCGGTGGCCGCCGGGTCGACGCGACGGTTGGGCGCGAGACCGTCGAGGAGAAGGGTGACGAGCCGAGAGGCGAGATCACGCTCCTGTTCGTGTCCGCTGATGAGCGTGATGCCACCCAGCGCCATCAGGATGTCGTTCGGCGCCACGTCCCGGCGCACCTGTCCGGCGGCAATACCGGCCTCCAGGAGCGTCGTCACAGCCGTCTTCAGGGCATCGCGGCTGTGCAGACGCAGTCCTTCGCGGGTGGCCAGGATCACGGGCAGGGCGTCCGCCATGCCCCGCTTGGTGAGCATGTAGTCGACGAAGGCCTCCATCCATGCGCGCAGTGCGGCCGACGGGGTTTTCTCGTCCAAGAGCCGTTGTGCCGACGCGCACAGCCGGTCGGTCTCGTTGCGGTAGGTCGCCTCGATGAGGTCCTCGCGCGTCGGGAACCGGCGGTAGAGGGTCCCGATTCCGACGCCGGCCTTGGCCGCGATCGCTTTCATCGACGCCTCGGTGCCCTCCTCAGCAAAGACCTGGGCAGCGACCTCCAGGAGGCGTTCGTGGTTCGCCCGGGCGTCCGCGCGCATTGAGCGGGGCATCACATCTCCTTGCATACGGAGCCGGGTCCGCTTACGGTGAAGAGAGAAGCGGACTCGACTCCGCTTATGGGACCGGAACCCGGACTTGCATCCGCTTACGGACAGTTTAGGCCGTCGCCTCATGACACCCGTCCCCGGCACGGTCCGGCGGTAGAAACAGGAACAGGAACATGACACAGCTCGTCACCACACCCTTCGGTCCGCAGTCGACCGCGTCCGAAGTTGTCGCCGGCGTCGACCTCACCGGCCGCAGCGCCATCGTGACCGGCGGTGCGGGGGGTCTCGGCCGCGAGACCGCCCGTGCGCTCGCCTCGGCCGGCGCCGAGGTCACCATCGCGGCTCGGACCCTCGAGGCCGGCACCGCGGTCGCGCGGGAAATCGCCGAGGAGACCGGCAACGCCCGCACCCGCGGCGCCCAGCTCGACCTTGCGGACCCGGCCTCCGTCGCGGCCTTCGTGTCCGACTGGACCGGACCGCTGCACATCCTGGTCAACAACGCCGGCATCATGGCCACCCCCGAACTGCGCACCCCGACCGGCCGGGAACTGCAGTTCGCCACCAACCACCTGGGCCATTTCGCCCTGACCGTCGGTCTCCACGACGCCCTCGCCACCGCCCGCGGCGCCCGCGTGGCCGTGCTCAGCTCCGTCGGGCACGTCAACGGCCCGGTCCGCTTCGACGACCCCGACTTCACGGCGGAGCCCTACGACCCTTGGCTGGCATACGCCCAGTCCAAAACTGCGAACATTCTCTTCGCCGTGGAGGCCGCCAAACGCTGGGCAGCCGACAGCATCGCAATCAACGCGCTCAACCCCGGACGGATCTGGGGAACGGGGCTCGGCCGCCACATGGACGCCCCGCCCGCCTCGTTCGACCCGTCAGGCAAGACCGGCGTCACCGAGAAGACCATCGCCCAGGGCGCCGCGACATCCGTCCTCCTGGCGGCATCCCCTCTGGTCGAGGGCGTCACCGGCACCTACTTCGAGGACTGCCAGGAAGCCGGCCCCTTCACCGCCGGCGTCCGCCGCGGCGTCGCCGACTACGCCCTCGACCCCAACAACGCGCGCAAACTCTGGGACCTGTCCGTGCAGCTCACCACCGCTGGCCGGTGAACCTCACCCGGATCTGAGGCTGTCGCCCCGCCAGGGGCGACAGCATGCCCACCGCCCCGTCGCACACGGCCGCGGCACTTCGCGTACGCCCCGGCGCGACAACGGCTAGCAGGCGAGGGCGTCCAGCCACCAGGTGTCCATGGCGAGTCCTCAACCGGAACGCCAATCGTCACTGAACGGTCATTCGATACGGTGTTCTTCATGCGCGAGAAGCGCACTCAGGTCGTAGATCTCCGGATGGCCTGCAAGACGCAAAGGACCCGGTGCTCAGGCTCCGCACACGCCGATACCTTCGGCGTTCATGGGCTGGTCGAATCTGCTGGTTCGGCCGCCGGTATGGGCGGTCCCGCGCGGCGTGCGAACGGAGCGCGGGACCGCGTGCCCTGCCGTCCTGTCAGCGAGCCGGGCGTATATGACAATACGGATATCGGGCTTCCGAGTGGAGTGCACCGCGTCGAGCACGCTGTGGAACGGAGAGGCTGGACCTGACGATGCCTGGTCCGCCACCCGGGGAGAGTGCCGGACCAGGCCTGTGTCTACGGTGCACAGACGCCCCGCGCCCGCCCGTCTTGCGGCGTGTAGGGCTGGGTTGAGAGCGGTAGAGGCTACTGGCCTGGCGGACAAGTCCAGTCCGCCTTGTGAGGCGGCGGTCAGCCAGGTCGGCGTCCCGGTGGACCGCCCGGCCTCTGTCTTCCAGGTCGGTGCCGAAGTTCGGCCGCCCATACTCGTAGTTGGTCCGTGAGGGCCAGGTTGTCTCCGCGTTCCGCGGTCTGCAACAGCATCGCGCATACCACCGCTTCGGCGGCGAGGCCTTCCACGCTGCCCAGGACAGGGAAGGCAGCACGGACGCGGTCCGCGACGCCCGGATGCAGCAGCGTGTACGGGTAGAGCGTGGCGGCGTCGAATCCTTGCGCGGCCCAGCCCCGTGCCTCCCAGTCGGGTATCTGCTGCTGCGCGGTCAGATTCGCCCAGTACAGATCACCGTGCGTGGTGGTCCAGGAGACCGAGGGCGGGGCCGTGATGCCCACGAAGTCGGGGATGGCCCGGGCCATGTACGTCTCGCGCACGGCAACACGGCCGGTGCCGGCCCCGGAGAGCTTCTCCAGCGCTCCCGTCAGCTCTTCCCACCAGGAGGCGGGAAGGCCCAGGTCCTGGCGCGGGATCGGGTCGTCGGACATAACCGGATGCTCGGTGCGGACCGACAGCTCCGCCCGGTAGGCGATGCCGTCGCCGAAGGCGTCGTGTACCCCCAGGAGGACGGGCCGGTGCCCACCGAGGTCACCCGAGACCTCAATGAAGTTGTGGCGCCGGGCTAGCGGCGATACCTCCTACGCATCCAACCCGCTCCGAAAGCAACCGCGACAATCACAGACAGAAGGATCGCTCCAAAGATCACGGTTGCTCCGGCTGAAATCACGATGATGGTCCACCACGGCGGATCACCTTCCACAGTGCACCCCTAAGGAATCACGAGTACCAGACACGACGCCGGGCTCTGGGAATTGGTTCCGTGGGCCCTTACATGGGCTAGTGCCGTGGCCGGAAAGGCTCACCGGGGTCGAGAGCGGCGAGGGAGCGGATGGGCCGCTGGAGCGGATCCGGCGGCTCGTGCCGGGCGTGAGAAGATCGCGGCCGTGACTATCAAGCTTCATGACTCCGACGGCGAACCCTCGCTCACGTTGGTTGTCGGCGGCCTGGCCGCTGACGTGGCAGTAGCCGACGCAGGGCACGAACCGAACGGGTAATTCTGGGAAGGTCTCGTGCGGTTTGCCTGGCCGGACATTGCCGAGCCGCTCGACTTCGACAGCGAGGCCGGCATGTTCTGCGCTGTCGGGACTCCGAGTGACCTTGCGCAACTCAAGACGGCCCTTGAGTCAGTCATCACGAGCCCCGACGCGGTCCGCGACATCATCGCCCGGGCAGAGACTTCGGGCTTCGACTTCGACGACTAGCAGCTCCACTGGACAGGAATACCAGTTCGTTCAGGCTGCTGTGCTGAGTGGGCGCCCGCCCCAGCGGATGCCCTTCTCGCTGCGGACGCGTGCACGCTCGCGGCGTTGGGCGTCCAGAACGTCGGGAGTGGCGGGCGTTGGTTTTGTGCCAGCGCAGGTAGGCGTGCAGCGCCCCGGTCTGGACGGTGTGGTTGCGGTGGTTCGAGTTTGCGATCGTGAACTGCCGCAGCGGCGCGAAGTGGGCCTCGATCGGGTTGGCCCAGGACGCATAGGTCGGCGTGAAGCACAGCCCGACCCGGTTCTTCTTCGCCCAGCGCCGGATCGTCTCGCCCGTGTGGGCGGACACGTTGTCCAGGATGGCGTAGATCGGGGCGCCGTCCGGGCGGGCCGCGCGGATGGACCTGAGGGCCGCCAGCGTGTTCATGGCGCCCTTCTTGCGGCGATTGATGCCCCAGATGGTGTCGTCGCCGATGGAGTAGCAGCCGTGGAAGGACGGGACGCCGTGGGTGCGGTGGTAGGTCGCGGGGTGCCGCTCGGGGTGACCGGCGCGGGCCCAGCCAGAGCCTGCGGTGGGGCGGATGCCGAGGGGCCCGAACTCGTCGAACGCGAAGACGCGGTCAGGGAAGCGGTCCAGGACGTGCTCGATTCGGTCGAGCTTGGCATCGCGCTCCGGGTCGGGCGATTCCTTCCAGGTCTTGGTGCGCTGGAAGGTGATGCCGTGGCGGGAGAGCAGGGACCGTAACGCCTCGCGGCCGATCCGGATGACGCGGCCGTGGACTTTCCGCAGGTAGGCGGCGAGTTTGCGGATGGACCAGCGGGTGAAGGGCTGGCCGAGCTTGGTCGGTCTTGTGGTGGCCGTCTGGACGACGAAGTCCTCGTCGTCAGGACTGAGCAGGCGGGGACGGCCCCCCGCCCGAGGAAGTGTTCGGCCTTGCGTTCGTAGCGGTGGTGCAGGCGCCGGCATCCGGCGAGCCAGGACACGGTCCTCTCGACCACCCAGTGGTGACGGCCCAGCCGTTGCGAGGACTCGATGCCTTTGCGGGCGATGCGATGGCGGATGCCACGCTTGCGCAGCCATCGTCGCAGGTGGTCGTAGTCATAGCCTTTGTCCGCGTGGAGTTTGGCGGGCCGTCGGCGCCGCGGGCCGCGCCAGGAACGGATGGGCGGGATGCCGCGCACCAGCGGCTGAAGGCCGAGGCTGTCGTGCATGTTGGCGCCGGAGATGCACAGTGACAGGGGCAGTCCGTTTCGGTCGGTGATCAGGTGGATTTTCGATCCCGGCTTGCCTCGGTCGGTCGGATTCGGTCCCGTCAGAGGCCCCCTTTTGCCGCCCGCACACTGACGGAGTCGATCGCGCACCGCGACCAGTCCAGCTCTCCTTGGGCGCCGAGTTCGTCGAGGACGACGGCCCGGTGGAGGCGGGCCCACCCCCGGTCTCGGCTCCACTGGGCAAAGCGTCGGTAGACCGTGGTCCAAGCCGGCCCGAACACCGGCGGCAGCTGCCGCCACGTGCAGCCCGAGGTGGCCACGAAGGCGATGGCCGCCAGAGTTTCGCGGTCACCGGCCCGACGTCGGCCTCCGCCCTGCGGACGCTTCACTTCGGTTGGCGGCACCACACGTCGGAACAGCACCCATAACTCGTCCGGCACCAACCGTTCAACCAGAACAGTCATGCACGGACCAACGAACATCACGCCAAAGGAAACGATGCCTTAGTGCGCGACGACGCGGTGAACACGAAGGAGCCTTGGGAACGTGGTTGTCGGTGGCTGACGCTCTTGGCATGATCCCAAATGAGTGGAAGCCCCTGGACATCCAAGCTGCGTTGGCCCTTGCCGTAGACATCACGCGATGGCCGGAGGGTCGGGTGGTCTTCGATCCGGTCCGTCAGCCCGGGCTCGACAAGGACAAGCCCCTGACGGCTGCGGAGGACCTGTGCTTCCGGCTCGCAGAGCTGGTAGCGAAGCTTGCGCACACTGCGGCTGGTCCGCCTTCGCCTTTCGATTATCACGAAGGCTGGCAGGTGGGGCCGATCGCTTACCGTCTGGCTGGCGAGTCGAAGGATCCGGCTCCTCGCCACCGCCTGGCTGCCGCCCTGGACGGGTGGCCGGAAGCTGAGTGATCCTCCGTGATCGCCCGAACTCCACATGATCCCTTAGGTGTTTGGGCAGGCTGACCGTGCTTTGTCGGTGCTCGGGAGGTGAGTACGCTCCACGTCGCGGAGGACACCGGGTGCTGATCGTGGACACCGACGCTGGTCGAACAGCAGTTGCGGGAAAGCAAGTTGAAGTGCCCGTCGGGCAAGGGGGTCCTCGCACCGTGGGAACACGGCCGGCCCCGGGAAGTACGCGGTGATTTCGGGACCCGTTTGTCCGTGCGTCCTCGCCGGTCGCGGCGTGCAGACTGCCAGTCACTCACGTGCTGCTGCCGAATGCGATCTAGCCGCGTCTGTCGGACGCGGCCGAGGTTATCGGGGCGGGGCTGGAGATAGCGGCCCTGGGGATGGAGCACCGGCAGGTGGCCGCGTATCTGGGACGGGCCGAGGGCACGGTCCGCGGCTGGATCCCCCGCTTCAAGGGACGGTCCGAGGACTTTCGCCGGTACTTCACCCGTCGCCCTGGTCGCGCTCGCCGACGACCCGGTGATGCCGAATCCGTCCGGGACTCCGCTGGCGAACGCCGTCTCGGCGGTCGTGGCCGCCCATCGGGCTGCCGCGACGAAGTGGTCTCAGATGCATACGGTGTCGCGGTGGCGCCACGGGGCAAGCAACGCGAGGCCGGTTCGCGGGCCTGACCGTGAAGAAGTTCCGCGACGACCCCGACCCTGCAGACGAACCCGACCGGGCGGCGCAGGAGGCCCGGAAGGGCCATGGCACATGGGCCCGGCACAAGGAGCGGCAGGCCGCTCTCGGAGAGCAGCCGACCGAAGAGTAGCCATCGACCACGAACGCCCGACAACGCGATATGAAGCTGGGCGATCGGCTCCCGTCCCGGCATGCCGAAAGTTCACCCGCGGTGTGATGCGCCAGTTTGCAGCTGCGGCAACAAGCGCACGCCGCACGTCTGCGACTGGCGCCCCCATACCGGTCATACCGCAGGCCGCCGACCCAGCCCGAACCCGCCTTCCTGCGAGCGGTGCAGGCCAACATGGCAGCCTTGGGCGTCCCGCTGCTGGGGCACGTGCAGCACGCGCGATACGGCCAGTCCTCCAAGTCGGACACACTCGGTCTATGCCGACGACGAAGGAGTCAAGGAAACGGCCCAGGCCCTCCTTGAGCGGTGGAGAACAACACCGTAGAGATCACCGCCCGTGACCTCCACGTGTCGGACGAAATCGTCGCTCCCTCTCCTGGCCGGGCCCGGAGCCGCTACCGATGCCTCCGGAGCCCTCTGCCACCCTCTCTACCTCGGTGCCGGGCGTCAGGAGTCCGGCGTACCGGACGCGGCAGACCGGCGAACGAGGTTCTCACGGTGGCTCGACAGCGTACGACGCTCACGAGGCACCTGAGTGCGTGTTGGATTCCTGCGTCGAGGACGTTCCTGACAGACGGACACTGACGGTCTAACGTTGCGGCTCAGTTTGGGTTCGCCAAGTGCTGTCGATGCGGTCCAGCCAGATGCCTTGGTCGTCGGCCAAACGCTGTGCCAGGGGGACCGTCAGGAAGCGGCAGGCAAAGGTCAAGCCAGCATCAGAGTCGTCCCCTTGGACGCGGTGAAGCCATGTGTCCGGGGTATTGCTGGGGACTTCGAGGTGAAACAACGTAGTGCGTCTAGGCTGCCCGGTCTCAGGGTGGGGCTTTTCCTCGACAGCGAGCTTCCGGAGCAAACTCGCTATCCGTAGCCCTGTCTCTTCACGAATCTCTCGTCGAGCGGCCTCTTCCAGCCGCTCGCCCGGACGGACCCCTCCCGCAGGGACCTGCGGGTTCCGGCATCGGGGTCATCGACGTGATCGAACACGAGGAGCTCAGGATCGGCGCGATGACGAATCACGTAGGCGGCAACGCGGATTCTTGGAGGGATCATCCAGGCATTGTCCATCCGACTCTCACTCGGTGGCAGGGCAAGCCAGTCAGTGCTTCGACCAGTCGGTGCGAGGACCGCGACGGGTTAGCCTTGGGGTCATGAGAGTGATGAGCGCCCAGGTCAGGTGTGCTTCTGCGTGTTGCGGAAGGCGCTCGTAGTACTCCAGCTGTAGATCGCGATCTCGCTGTCCTGTGCCATCGCGCCATGAGCGGATGCTGCCGAAGTCTGACTATAGGGCGGCTCGTTTCCTCGAATCATGATTTCCGCTGGTCACAGCCGCTGCTGAGCGCGCGTTTGAAAGGATCGGGGCATGGTGGACTCATCCATGCAGATCAATGCCCTCATCGTCGATGCCACAGACCCCGAGCGACTCGCTGCGTTCTGGTCCGAACTGCTCGGTAGGCCGGTCGTGGGACGTATGGGCCCATACGTCTGGCTGCGGCGGGAGAACGGCCTGGGGCTGGGCTTTCAGCGAACTGCCGAACCCAAGTCCAGCAAGAACCGGATGCACTTCGACATCACGTCTCCCGATCCCGGCGCCGAGCAGCAACGGATCGAGATACTCGGCGGGCATAGGCTGGAGCAGTACGCCGGCGGTGGGTTCCTGGTGATGGCAGACCCCGAGGGCAATGAGTTCTGCATCATCCCTGAGGGCCCCTTCGAGCTCGACGACGAGGGACGCGCGAACTACCTCGGCTGATGGTCAAACTTCGATGGCACAGGACACTTGCTGGTCGGGCCCACTCTGTGAACGGGTACGGCCGCCGTTGATCATCGGTGTGTGAAGACAGAAGATCAGACGGCGGCAGCGGGCCACAGCATGGATCCCGGCCGCTGGCAGGAGACGTTCGAGGTCCTGATGGGCCGTATCGCGGGAAGGTTCGTCCGGGTGGAACCACGGCGCCGGGCAGGGGCGTTCGTGCTCGGATTGCTGTCTGACCTGCCACGCAAGAACTGCTGGCCGCTCGCCGAGCACGTCGGGGACGCGAACCCGTACGGCTTGCAGCACCTGCTGTCGAGGGCCAAGTGGGACGCCGACGCGGTACGCGACGACATCCGCGGCTTCGTCGTCAAGCAACTGCACGACACTGCGGCGGTGCTGGTCGTCGACGAGACTGGTGACCTCAAGAAGGGCGCCGCCACGGTCGGTGTGCAGCGCCAATTCACCGGGACCGCAGGACGCATCGAGAACAGCCGGGTCGCCGTCTAACTCGCCTACTCCACCCGGCGTGGACACGCGGCGATCGCCCGGGAACTGTTCCGCACCGACACCCTGCGGCGGACGACCCCGGCCGGGGCTGGGTGCCGGAGGGGCCGTCCGCCGTCGCGCAACGCCGCCTGAAGCGATCCGAAAGGGCCAGACCTATTCAGCCCCGTTCCCGGAAACCCTCCATCCGGCCAGGCTCGTTGACCGTCAGGGCGTCCCCGCGACGCCCGCTGTACTCGCCCGTCATTGTGTCGAAGGTGGCTGGCGCCGCAGATCTCCCTCTCTACTGTGCCGGAGGCCGGCTGCGAAGGGCGAGGCTGCGGTGGACCTCGCGGTACCCAACGCGCCCAGCTTGGTTGAGACGTTCCGACCAGCGGATCACAGCCGGCTGCGGAATCGAGCCGCGGCGCCACGGTTTGGCCGTTACGCCAACTGCATGCCCTCTTCCATGCTGCAGGCAAGATCGGCGAACCTGCTGCCGAGCCGTAATCCCGCCTGGCGCTGACTGGATCTGACTGCGCGATTCGAAGTCGGCGATCACGACGACGGCACTCGCCCTGGTGTGACCGTCAGCCCCAAAGCTCGCAGTGGACTGGCATCACAAGATCCCCGACAGAGCCCGTAATTCCCCACCAGTGGCGTCAACTTCCCCGCCCACACGTTCGAATGCCGTCACTCAGGTCTCGGGGACCCATTCCACGGGAGGGGGCATGCGACTGTAGTGGGGTCCCCTGGTGCCGTACTGGGCGAGGTGCAGGATTTCGCCGCCGACCTGGAGTTCTGCCGGCGGAGGGTTGGGAACGGTGATCCGCGTGTGGCGCTGGCCGTCGATGACGATGCTCTCCCGGACGTGGTTCCGGCCGTCCGCCCAGCTCTGGGCCCGCTCGCGAGTCCACGGGTTCTGGAGGGTGCGCGGGGCGGCCGGGTCGTGGTCGTAGCCGTTGAGGCCGCGGACGAGACCTTCGCTGTAGACGCCCTTGACCCGGAAGTTCTCCAGGTCGTCCGCGCGCACGACCATGTTGACGTACCGGCGGCCGTTGCCTCTGTGCCGCCCGACCGCATGCCAGCGACCCCAGCCAGGGTCCCAGCGCACGGGCGGGATCCACAGCAGGGCGCCTACCGGGAAGTGCTTCGTGCCGCGCTGGATGTTGAGACCACTCTCGCCGCGCACGATTTCCTGCGCCACGTTGGCCACCAGGCACCAGCCCAGCAGTCCGTCCGGCGTCTCTTCTTCGGTAGGTTCCGTGTCTGCCACACCGAGAATCATCACGCACGAGACGGGACGCAAACCAGCATTTATCAGCTGAGCAGACCGGAGCAGACCACATGCGGATCACCAGGCGCAGGAGAATCCCGCCGCGTTCGAACGTGTGGGCGGGAAAGGTGAAGTCGCTCCTGGGGGAAATACGGGCTCTGTCGGAGATCTTGTGATGAGCCGCGACACGGTAGTTGGAACCTGGACACGCATATTGGAACGGGGATAGTTCGCGACGTTCCTGGCGGCGGCCTGGCTGTCACCGGTATCGGGTTGGACGGGCACGTGACTGTCTATCCGTGAGACGGAAGAGCGGACATGCTGGTGCGATTCTTCAGATCCCCGTCACGATTGCCTGACCGGCCCTGCGCATCAGTCCCAGGGTGCCTTGGACCGTGTCCTACATGGTCGTACTGGCCGGGTCTGTCCCGCACCACGCCGCCCACAAGGGGCTCCTGCACCTTTCGGAGTTCGGCCTCGGCCTCGGCCTGGAGAAGTTGCGCCTGAGTGCGAGAGCCAGACGGTGTGACTGCTGGTTCTGGATCGTAGGCTGCGGTCATGACCGAGATCAACCATACGACGCCCCAGGACGCCTTCAGGCTACTGCTGGCAGGTAACCAGCGCTTCGTCGCGGGTGCTCCTGAGCACCCGAACCAGGACGCCACCCGCCGCGCCGAGATCGCACCGGCCCAGCAGCCCTTCGCCGTGCTGTTCGGGTGCTCCGACTCCCGGCTGGCCGCCGAGATCATCTTCGACCGCGGCCTGGGCGACCTCTTCGTGGTGCGCACCGCAGGCCACGTCATGGGTGCGGAAGTGTTGGGCAGCATCGAGTACGGCGTGGACGTGCTGGGCTGCCCGCTGGTCGTCGTGCTCGGGCACGATTCGTGCGGCGCGGTCGGCGCGGCGTGCGCCGCGTTGGAGGATGGCATCGCGCCGGCGGGGTACATCCGGGACGTTGTGGAGCGGGTGACTCCCAGCGTGCTGGCGGCGCGGGCCGCCGGACGGGTTGAACCGGAGGAGATCCTCGCCGAGCACATAAGGCACACCGTCGACCTGATGCTGGACCGTTCCCGGGTGCTTGCCGACAAGGTCGCTGCCGGGCAGGCGGCCGTGGCGGGGCTGTGCTACCGCTTGGCTGACGGCAGTGCGCAGCTCGTCGCGTCCCGCGGTCTCGATGCGGCGGTGCCCACCACGTCGTGACCGCCCCGGCGTGGCTGCCCAGCGTGATTGGCGGCCGTCGGAGGACATCCGTATACGCGGACACCGCGTGACCGCCGCGCCGACCAGGCGTGCAGCATCGTCCTCCGCGGCCGACCGGCTCGGGCCGCGGGCTGCGAGGCGTGGCGGGGATGGGGGACGGTCGTCGGGTCGATGCTGGTCACGCGGTGAGACGGGGCCCTGCGGCGCGGCGGAGCCGGTTGGCGATCGCCAGGCCCAGCCCCTCCTCCGCGGGCAAGGACGCGACGATGAGCTCGCACCCTTGCTGGTCGAGTTCGCGCAGAAACCCGTACAGGCCGCGCGCGTAGGCGGCCGGCGACCCGGGCAACGTCACCACGGCGTGCGCCTTCACCGGAGCGTCGGTGAAGGCAGGAGGGAGCAAGACGCCCACCTGGTGTCCCAGCTCTTGCGCAAGCTCCGCTTCGGCGACGACCTTCTCGGGCTCGACGAGGACGAGGCGCGCACGCGGCGCATAGTGGGACGGATGCTGCCCCGGCACTCGAACGCCGCTTGTCGAGTGGACCGCGAGCGGGCACCCCAGCACCGCTTCGAGGTCCTCGCGCGTCACCCCGCCGGGCCGCAGGATGCTCGGGATCTCGCCCGTGACGTCGACGATCGTGGACTCGACGCCGACCCCGCAAGGTCCGCCGTCCAGGACGAAGTCGACGGCATCACCGAGCTCGGCACCGACGTGGTACGCGGTTGTGGGGCTGACCTGTCCGAAGCGGTTGGCGGACGGGGCCGTGACACCACCGCCGAACGCCGCCAGCAGCGCGAGCGCGACGGGGTGGTCGGGCACACGCACAGCCACCGTTTCAAGGCCGCCCGTCGCTTCGAGGGGTACCCGGCGACCGCGCCGCAGGACCAGCGTGAGTGGCCCCGGCCAGAAGCGTTCGGCCAACAGGCGCGCGGTCGCCGACACGTCCTCGACCCAGTCGTCCAGCAGCTCCGCGCCGCCAAGGTGGACGATCAGCGGGTGGGAGGTCGGACGCCCCTTGGCCTGGAAGATACGCGCGACTGCGGCGGGATCGTCGGCGTTCGCGCCGAGACCGTAGACGGTCTCGGTCGGGAAGGCCACGAGCCCTCCGGTGCGCAGCACACCAGCCGCCTTCTCGATGTCACTGGCTCTTGCTGTCACCCTCGAATCCTCTCACTGCTCCGCTCTCCACGGCGGACGAGCAGCGTCGTCCCGCCGTCCGGCTCCACCGAGGGAGCCTTGCCCATGCCGGGTCCTGGCGCCGCGCCGGGGGTCGGCACCGCGAGCCCGGACGTACCAAAGCCGTCACGGCAGCACCGGTGAGCACTGCCAGGTCGGCCCGGTTCAGCGTGGAACCCGAGGCCCTACCCCGGCTGGTCGGTTACCGCCAGCATCGCCGGGACGACGCTGCCGGGCGATCAGGGCCCCACCTACCCAACGACCCAGCAGCTCCAGCGTTCCGAGTACTCCGATCTCTATCTGGAGTGCAACTAAGATCATCTTCTGAGCGCTAGAACTCAACTCCCGCCACAGCACGCTGTGCCACCTGCGCCGACTCCCCGCGAACGACGTCCTCACGCACAACAACACCAGCGATGCGCTGCAGCACCTGCTCGCGCAGTGCGGAAACCGGCCGGAACGCTGGATCGCCCTGAGTGAGGCCCTCGACAGCGGGCCGGGCAGTTCCTCGACAAGATCCGCACCGAGTCACCAGCGCTGGTCATCGGCGGGCCGCTCCGGCCGTTTCAAGCGGAGGCCTCACCGACCAGGGTCAGCAGGCCGGTACACGACGGAACCGCCGAGCATTGTGACGGGACCGGTGGTCAGCTGCGCTCCGTCCATTCTTTGAGGACAGCCGCCAGGGCCTGCCCGCCCGTGCGCCCAGACGACACCTGTTCGACAACGTCGGCGGCTTCCTCGGCGAGGATCCGTGCAGGCACACCGCTGGCATGCAGGAACTCGCCGTCCGCGACGACCGCCGCTTCCGTCAGGGCCTGCGGCTCTCCCGGCTCCTCGACTCCGTCACAGGGCCGCAGATCGGTGTGCTCTCCGTCGCGGGCACCGGCGGTTTCGACACCCTCTCCGTCCAGTCAACGTCGGTCACCCCCCACCAGTGGGCACCATCGCGTCTTCCTCGTGGCGTCTGGCGGACAGCCCGGATTCGGCAACATCGACTACTTCTCGTTCAACCGAGCGGGCCGGTAGTCCGTGCGACCCCGCAGGTCGTAGAAGCGATGCCGCCGGCCAGCAGCCGCGTCCACCGGGTTACTGACCCGGTGGGCACGGCCGTCATCCGAGTGCCGGCGCCACGCCTACAACAAGATCCACGCGGAGGAGAAGGCCGCCACCTCCGCCGGCTTCCCGTCTGTCCTGGACGGCTCTGACCGCGCATCAGACGACAAACTGGCTGTGACGGTGGCGCCCCAGGGGCCACGTTCACCATTTTGACTGGGCGAAGTACTCACGACACGTCAGGGCGGATCGAGTTGGCGACATCCGGGAGAGGGATTCAACCGGAGGGCCCGTAGGGGGTGAACCGGCTTCGTAGGCGGCGTGGGGCCCAGCCGCTGGCCATGACCAGTCCGGCAGCAGGCTGCAGGGTGAGGGAGAAGATCGCCGGGGCGATCCACTGCCAGGTCATCGTCGTCCGCTCCTGTTGTCAATGGTGGGCAGCGGCGGCCCAGCAACCACCGTGCACCGGAGCGGCATCGGCCCGTTGCCGGATCGCTCGCCATGCAGTCGACATGCTGTTTCCTCTGTATCCAGGGCCGCCGACGCACTGGCCGCACGTCCGCCGACGCGCGCCGCCTGACGGACCCGGGACGTGCTCGTACCGCTCTGGCCCACTGTCCTGACCAGGAGAAATAAGCAGATCAGGTGAGGTTGCGCGGACTCGGGGAAGAAGGAGCGGCAACCGACAGGAGGTTGCTGTGAAGGGTGGAGATCTGGAACTGGGCGAATTGCTGGCCGCCGCGGAAGCGGCCCCGCCCGGTGAGTCCGTCGACGTCGTGGCACACGACCTGCAAAAGCGTTTCGGTGCCGAGCACGTGTCCTTCCTGTTCGTCGACCTCATCGGCCAGCGACTGGTACGCCTCGCCGCGGCCGGCGATGAGGCCGCCGACCCTGGCGAGCCGATCGCCCTGCAGGGCAGCGTCTACGACAGCGTTCTGCAGAGCCAGCGCCAGCATGTGGAACCGGACGGACAGGGCGGGCGGCGCGTCATCACGCCGGTCACCAACCGCGGCGACTGCATCGGCGTCCTGGAGGTGACCCTGCAGTCCGCAGACGACACCGTGCTCCGACAGGTCCGCGACGCGGCCCACGCACTGGCCTACATCATCGTCACGGACCGCCGCTTCACCGATCTGTACCACCTGGGCCGGCGCACCACCAGGACCAGCCTGGCCGCGGAGATCCAGCACCAGCTGCTTCCCTCGGCCCCCTGCTGCGAGGCGGCCCAGTTCACCCTCGCCGCCGGGCTGGTCCCGGCCGACGACATCGGCGGCGACACCTACGACTACACCCTCGGCCGCGACACCCTGCACCTGTCCATCACCGATGCCATGGGCCACGACACCAACTCCGCTCTGCTGGCCACCTTGCTGGTCGGCGCGCTGCGGCGGGCACGTCGCAGCGGCTGTGACGCCCTCAAGCAGGCCCTCCACGCCCACGAGACCCTGCTGACTCACAGCCGCGGCCTGGCCACCGGGCAGCTGCTGTGCGTCGACCTCGAAACGGGTTTGTGCGAACTGGTCAACGCCGGCCACCCCCGGCCGCTGCTGCTGCGTGACAACGCCGTCGAAGAGGTGAAACTCGGCGTCAACCTGCCCTTCGGTGTGGCGGCACCCACCACCTACCGTCTACAGGAACTGCACTTGCGTCCGGGGGACCGCCTGGTCCTGCTCACCGACGGAATGCAGGAGCGCGGTGCCGCGGCCGTCGACCTGGCCTCGGTCGTTCGCGACACCCGCGCGCTGCACCCGCGAGAAGCCGTCCGGACCCTGACGGCCGCGGTGCTTGACGCTTGCCACGGCAGCCTCAAGGACGACGCTACGGTCCTGATACTGGACTGGCACGGCAATCGCAGCAGGAAAGCCGAGACCAGACCCGAGCCGACCCGACCCGGGCGATGAGCCGCAACGGCCTGCTCCTGAGTCCCTGCTGAGAGCGGCGCCAGGTGACCCCTGCTGAGAGCGGCGCCAGGTGACGTACCCCGGAGAGCATCTTGAACGCGGCCGTTGGCCGTACGAAGCGAGTGTGAGCGTCGACGGGAGGGCGAGTCGGCGGCAGGGGGTTGTGGAACCAGCCGCTCAGGCTCTTCGCCGTCTCACGGGGCGGCGAAGAGCTATCCGACCTGTGTGATCTTCACGCCACAGCGAGCGCGCCTTGCTGCCGCGGTCGTGGGTAGGTGTACCGGAGACCTCGCCCCGTATGGGGACCAGTCATGACGACCTCCGGCGCGCAGCGTCCCTCGCACGACGCAAGACGTGACGCTGCCACCATCGCCGGCCTGGAGCAGGAGAACGCACAGTTGCAGCATGCTGTCGGCGCCCACGCGACAGTGGACCAGGCCTTAGCTGAAGTCCGTCTTCAAACTGATCTTGCCCAGAGCAGGAATGACGCGAGACTGACCGCTGCCTCGTAGGAGGTGGCGGTCTCGTCGTATCTGGTGGCGATGCCGCGGAAGCCTTTGAGGCGGTTGACGCAGCGCTCAACTACGTTGCGGCGGCGCCACAGCGTGGACCCTGCTTCACGCCGACCTACGCCTCCTGGGCCAACCCATCAAAGCGCGCTTCGGACCGTTGCGGCAGTTCACCCTCACCAACTCCCACCATCTCAACCACCCCATCCAGACCCGGGCCCTGCACGCCTATCTGCGCTGACGCAACCGCAACGCCCGCCACCCCGATGTCCTGGCCGCCCAACGACGCGAGCGTGCCCGCATCCGCAGCGAGAAAGCCGTCCGCTGGGGCGGGCACCCCACCACGATGGCTGCCTGAGCTACTACACCTGCTCCTGATACACCCTGATCTCGCCGGGCTTGAATGTGCGGATCCTTGCCCAGCTCGTCCGCTCGCTCAGCCCCTCGGCCCACTCATCGAGATCGTCTTCGCCACCATGGAAGAACCACGAGTCGAAAATCCCCAGGGCCTGCAGGGCTGGTACGGGTCTGTATCGAAGCTCGCAGTGGACCTGCACGTAGTGGTCGTGATCGCCGTCGCTGTCGGCAATCTCGAACTGTCGGGTGAGGTCCAGCGTGAACGTCGGAGGACCGTCAAATGAGTAGGTCCCGTACTGGAACAGAAGGCCGTCGGTATCGGGTGTGTCCGAAACGTCGAACAGCCGTCGGCCGAAGCGGAGGAAAGCACGCCAGGCGTCTTCCGTGTCCAGGTCAGCAAGCGCCCGCCGCCCGACCCCCAGTTCGCCCTCAAGCAGTCCCACGGCCTCGTCCGCCGACGATCTCCGCGTCATGCACGCCCTCCTCGTCCGCCGCAGCGACTCAGCGTACTCAACCCGGCGAACCTTCTCGGTCACAGCCCTAGCAGCCGCCGCAGTTGTAGTAGAGGACGTCCCAGTGGTTGCCCTCGTCGGCGTAGATGTTGCCGGAGCCGGACTTGTATTGCGGAGCCCCGTCACCGCGCAGTCCGATGTAGGTGAAGTTGTTCTTGATGTACGCGGTGGCGCAGCTGTTTTTGCCGAAGTCGAGCTTGTAGCCGTTCCAGTGCGAGTACGTGCCGCTCGCGTGGCCGGTCTCGGTGCCGCCGGTGATATTCAGCGCGCAGCCGCTGGCCCCCTTGAGTGTCTGGGCGCCCTGCGCGGTGGCGAGGTTGAGCTGCTCGAAGGACGTACAGGTGGAGTTGTTCCGGTCGGAGCAGCCGCCCGACGAGGACCAGGTGATGCCGGACGAGCGGAACATCGAAGTCGCCGTGGCGTGGCTGATCTTGGTGACGGCGAAGGCGTCGGTGGAGGTGCCGATGACGGCCACGCCCGGGGCGACGACCAAGGTGAGAGCGGTCAGGACGGAGCGGAGCTTCATGAGGGACCCTTCCTGCGGACGACCGTGCTTCCTATGGGGGCGGTTGTGCAGGCGGTGCACGGAGATGATGCCCGAGGTCTACGCGCGTTCGCCAGAGGGCGTCGGGACCTGTCCGCGCCGGAGGACCAAACTGCACCGGCTCACCCTGACTCTGGCGAGCCGGCGCCGGCACCGCTCGTAGACCTCACCGGCGGATGACCCACACTGGCAAATACACGGAGGAACCGGCGTGATTGAGACACTCCAGGCCCACTACGGCTTCAGCCGCATGCCCTTCGACCGTGACCTCGCCCCCGGCATGCTGCACCGCCACGCATCGCTCTTTTGCGCAGGCCGCGCCGTCGCCTTCGGGCTAACGCCGTCAGCCTTCAGCGGTGGCACGCTCGGCTTGGGCAGGGCGACGACGTGCTGCCTTACGTCAATCGGGTCACCAAGTACGACCCGGCCGACCGGGACCAGCGGGGGAGCTACACCGGCACCGAGTCCGCGGTCAGTGACCAGGGGCCCGTCGAAGCCGCTCACCTGGAGGCAGTGATTGCCTTTGCCGAAGATGCCGGCGTCGGCTGGTCGGCTGCGCGGGCGTGGCCCGCACCCTGGTCCGCATCGCCCTCGCGGCATGGCACCAGGAGGAGCTGGTCGACGACGCGTTGAACGTCATCACCGAGCTGGTCTCCCACGCGGTCGCTTACGCGCGCCTCCCCTCGATCCGCATCATCGTCGCCCGACCCAGAGAGAACCGGGTCCGCCTTGGGGTCGTTGACCGCTCCCGGACCGTCCCCCAGCTGCGGTCCGACGCCAACGGCGACCAAATCCACGGACGCGCCCTCGTCGTGGTGGACGCCCTCGCGGACCGTTGGGGCACCGACATCCACCCGTGGGGCAAGACCGTCTGGGTCGAACTGAAGGTCGAGCCGGCCTCATGAACGATGAGCTGCGGAAAGCGTGGCTGGGCGACCAAGTGTGGGACGAGGACGCGGATAAGGAAGGCGTCGTGACTGACGTGAGGGGCGGCACCTTCATCCTTCGCGAGGTGTACGCGCGGGCACTCACCTGGACCCCCTTCGCCTTGGCCACCGCAGGTCCGGCCGATCTCCTCGAGGCCGTCGGCACCCTCGCACACATCACCTCCATGGAGGTCACCCTCAGTCTCACCAAAGTCAAAAGGACCGTTCTGGTCCGCCCTGACAGTCTCTGACCGCCGAGCCGACCAGGACGTCGCCTGTCGTGGCACGGTGAAGGACTTCGTCGGGGACACCGGGGTGGAGCCGCACGCGACCCGCACCGTAGACGCCTCGGCACTCCCTGCCGACAGCGTCTGGAGGCTCCGTGTCACGGACAGCACCCCCGGCATCCTCACCGTCGGCCCCGGTTGCCTCGACCGCCGGAGCCTGGCCCTCCGCCCCTTCTCCCCGTCTTCCGATCCCCATGCCTCCGACGCTCGCGCTTCCGATGCCGACACTTCCGGCGCTCGCGCTTCCGATCCTCACGCCGTGTCCGCCGTGTCCGCCGTGTCCCCCGCGGGGGACGTAGGTGCGGCCCGCGAGCGACCGCAGGGGCGTGACCCGGATTCCGGCCCCCGACATCCTGATGGTGTTCATGGGACCACAGTGCTCCCGGGGAGGTGGGGCAACCAGATCCCTGCTGTGAGGAGGAACGCGGATCCTGGTACCGGCACCACCACCCTGCGCAGGTCAGCGGTCGTTCTCCGAGTCGGTCGGAGGGACGCTGCCGGGAAGGCGGAGGGTGAACACCGAGCCTGCCCCGATCTCACTCGTCACGGTGACGGTACCCCCGTGCGCGGCGACGAGCTGGCGGACGATGGAGAGGCCGAGCCCGCTGCCGCCGGTGCGCCGGCTGCGCGACTTCTCGGCTCTCCAGAACCGGTCGAAGACGCTGGGGAGATCCTCGGGCGCGATGCCGCTGCCGGTGTCGGTCACGTCGAGGAGCACCTCGTCGTCCGCGCGGCGGGCCGAGAGGGTGACCGTGCCGCCCGGCGGGGTGTGGCGTACCGCGTTGGACACCAGGTTCCCGAGCGCCTGCCGCATCCGCACCGGGTCGGCGTCGAACCACGGTGTCCCGTTCACCGTCGTCCGCAGAGCGATACCCGCCGCCTCGGCCCCGACCCGGTGCGCGGCGGCGACCTGTTCGACCAGTTCGTCGGCGCGGACCGCCTCGGGGTGCAGCGTGAGGGCGCCCGCGTCGGCCGCCGCGAGGTCCTGGAGGTCGTCGATGACCCGCTGGAGGAGCATCGCCTCCTCGTGCAGGGAGGCGAGCAGCTCCGGGTCGGGGGCGACGATGCCGTCCCGGGTCACTTCGAGCCAGCCCCGGATGTTGGTGAGCGGGGTGCGCAGTTCGTGGGCGATGTCGCTGACCATCGCCTTGCGCTGGGCCTCGAGCCGTTCGCGGCGCTCGGTCAGCTCGTTGAACGCCATGGCCAGGATGCCGGTCTCGTCCCGGGTGGTGACGGGAACCCGTGCGTGTGCCTCGGGCGGTTGCTGGGCGGCCTGGGTCAGTGCGCGCAGCGGACGTACGAGTCGGGTGGCGACCAGCGCGGTCACGGCCACGGTGAGGGCGAGGACGAGACCGGTGACGGCGACGACCTTGGCCTTGTTGGCGGGTGACATGTCGAAGTGCGGTACGGCCGTGTCGCCCGTGCCGAGGAACAGTTCGGCGACCGGGGCCACCGTGGGGTCGAGCTGTTCGCGGTGCGCCTCGGTGACGCAGGCCTTCCCCTTGCGCTCGCGCTCCGCGTCGTGCCCGCCGGATGCCGTCTTGGTGAAGACGAAGGCCGGTTCCATGATCCGGTCGGTGGATCCGAACGCGATGAACGCGGCCGAGCCCACGTGTTCCCGGTCCAGGCACGGCCGGGCGATCCTCGTCAGCTGGTCCAGCGCCCGCCGCTCGGTGGCCGTGGGCGTGTTGAGCCGTCCGTCGGCGCATTCGTTCGGCACGTTGGCGTTGCCGTTCACTCCGTTCGCGTCGATCAGGACGGGACGGCCGCTCGGCGTCCCCCTGACGGTGGTCTCGATGCCGTTGCGCAGGAAGCACTTCTGCCGCGTCGTCGCCAGGGCCCGCAGCCGCGTGCGTTCCGGGGAGGTCAGCCGGTACGGGCCCACCGCGCGGGGGTCGATCCCGCTGAGCTGCGCCCCGGGTTCGGAGTAGGTGTCGGTGTGCAGGGGGTCGACCGTGGCCGCGGCTCCGGGCGGCAGTGCGGTGCCGGGGGGCGCGGAGTCGGCGATCGGTGTGCGGTCCGGCGCCGTCAGCGCGACCCGCCGTCCGGTTCTGTCCGACAGTTCGCGCAGGGTGCCCCCGACTCCTGACCAGTCGGCGTGCGTCGCGGCGTATCCGCTGAGCTGCCGGAGGATCTCCGTGTCGTCGGCGAGTGCCTGCCCCTGTTCCTCCTGGATGGCGCGCGTGGTGGTCTGCACCGCGAGCCACGCGGTCGCCGCCACCGAGCACAGGGCGATCAGCACCGAGGTGATCATCAGGCGTACGAGCAGGCTCTTGCGCAGCGGTATGCCGGACCTCATCCGCGGTCACCGCTGAGTTTGTACCCGACGCCGAACACCGTCAGCAGCCGCACGGGCCGGCGCGGATCCGGTTCGATCTTCCTGCGCAGGTTCATGATGTGCACGTCGATGGCCCGCTCGGTGGAGGCCCGGTCGCTGCCGCGGGTGCAGTCCAGCAACTGCCGCCGGGAGAAGACCCGTTCGGGTTCGGCGGTCATGGCGCGCAGGATCTCGTACTCGCCCGGCGTGCACTCCACGCGTGAGCCGTCGCAGTGCACCTCGTGCCGTACGGGGTCCACGGCGATACCGGCGGCGCGTACGACCCGGTCCTGTTCGGTGGCCGCGCGCCCGCTGCGCCGCAGCACCGTGCGGATCCGGGCCATCAGTTCGCGCGGGCTGTAGGGCTTGGTCATGTAGTCGTCCGCGCCGAGTTCCAGGCCGAGCAGGACGTCGTCCTCGGTGGAGCGGGCGGTGAGCATGAGGACCGGGATGTCACCGTCCCTGCGCAGCACCCTGCACACCCCGAAGCCGTCGATCACCGGGAGCATCAGGTCCAGGACGACGAGGTCCGGTTTGCGGCGCCGGACTTCTTCGAGGGCCGCACCGCCGTCGTGGACCACGGTCGCGGTGTGTCCCTCCTGCAGCAGGGAGCGGCGTATCAGCTCCGCCTGCTTCTCGTCGTCCTCAGCGACCAGCACATGTGCGCACACCCGGCCGATGGTAGGCGTCGGCGGAGGGGAACGGTGCAGGTGGGAGACGCTTCCCACACGCTGACAACTTCCTGATATCCGCGTGCCGGGCAGGCCGGGCGGCTTCGCCGGCCCCCGCCGCACCCACCTGGTGGAGCCCCTGGCGCAGGTCCGTCCGGCCCGTCCCGCGAGCCCTGGCCGGTGTCTTCGCGCCCTGGCCGGACGGAAGTTGCCCCACGCACGGATCTTGACGCTCCCGGATCGGGCGCCTTAGCTTCCCCAAGGATTAAAACGTTTCAAAGCCGTGGGCCCGCAGGGGTCTTCTTTGTGCTGCCCTCCGAGAGAGTGGACGAGATCCATGAGCAACCACGCCCCGACGCCTCGTACGGGACTCCCCCGCCGCGCCCTCCTCGGAGCCGCCGTCGCCACCGCCGCGGCCGGCGCGCTGGACTGGCGTCTTCCCGTACCGGCCGCCGCGTCCGCTCCGTCCCTGCCCTTCGCCGAGCCCGCTCGGGAGGTACGGCCGAAGTTCCGCTGGTGGTGGCCGGACGGGCTCGTGCGGCCGGACGAGATCAGACGCGAGATCGACCAGATCGCCGACGCCGGTTTCGGCGGAGCCGAGATAGCGGCCGTCCACCACAGCGTCACGGACACCGCGGTGCTGGACACCGCGCACCACGGCTGGGGCAGCGCCTCCTGGGTCGCCGGAGTGGAGGCGGCGCTCGCCCAGGCCGCCCGGCGCGGGATCACGGTGGACCTCACCATCGGTCCGAGCTGGCCCGCGGCGGTCCCCGGCATCACGCCGGACAGCGACGCGGCGGTCAAGGAACTCGCCTACGGAACCGTCACCTTGGCCGCCGGAACCGCCTACTCCGGAGCCGTCCCGGCGCCCGTGTACGCCGCCGCGTCCGGGGTGACCCGCCAGGACCTGCTGCTGGTACAGGCGGCCCGGGTGAACACCGCGAACTCCACCCGCAAGGAGACCGGACTCGACCTGGACTCGGTGACCGACCTCAGCGACGCCGTCACCGCCGGCACCCTCACCTGGACCGCGCCCGACGACGGCACCTGGGTGATCCTCTCGTACTGGGTGCGCGGCTCCGGGCAGACCCCGGAGGGCGGTCCGCACACCGCCCCCGCCGCCTACGTGGTCGACCACTTCAGCGCGGCCGGCACACGCGCGGTGACCGACTTCTGGGACGATCGCCTTCTCACCCCCGCCGTACGCCGGCTGCTGAAGGTGTCCGGCGGGGCGCTGTTCGAGGACTCCCTCGAGCTGGAGACCGACGGACTGCAGTGGACACCCGCACTCCCCGACGCCTTCCTCGCCCACACCGGCCGCTCCCTGCTGCCGCTGCTGCCCGCCGTGGTCCTCAACCACGGCAACCAGGTCTACGCGTTCGAGGCCGCCGTCACCCGGCAGATCCGGCACGACTTCTGGGAGACCGTCTCCGGCCTCTACAACCGGCACCACGTCACGGCGCTGCGCACCTGGGCCCACTCCCTCGGCCTGCGGCTGCGCTCCCAGCCCTACGGTCTGCAGACCGACGCGATCGCCTCGGCCGCGATCCTCGACATCCCCGAGGGCGAGTCCCTCGGCTTCAAGAACCTCGACGACTACCGCTGCCTGGCCGGCGGACGCGACATGGCCGGCCGTACGGTGCTGTCCTGCGAGGCGGGCGCGTACGCCGGCGGCGCGTACAACACCACCTGGCAGAAGTTCCTGCGCACCATGGGCGGCGCCTACGCGGCCGGTGTCAACCAGACGGTCGTGCACGGCTTCTCGTACGCCGAGCTGCCCGGCGTGAACTGGCCGGGGTACGCGGCCTTCACCCCGTACAAGGGAACGGTCGGCTACGGCGAGTCCTGGGGGCCGCGGCACCCGACCTGGCGGCACGTCCAGGACGTGTCCGGGTATCTGGGCCGTGTCCACCAGGTGCTGCAGACCGGCCGGCCGCGCGCCGACGTCGCGGTCTTCCGGCAGACCGGCTACACCGCCACCGGCATCGGCGCCTCCTGGTTCACCGCGACCGGCATCCCGCTCGGCTGGACCCACCAGTTCCTCAGCGGCCCCCTGCTCGATCTGCCGAGCGCCACCGTGCGCCGGGGACGGCTGGCACCCGACGGCCCGGCGTACAAGGCCCTCTTCGTCGAAGGCGACTTCTTCTACGGCTCCACGGTGACCCTCGCGCTGTCGGATGCCCGCGCCCTGCTGCGCCTCACCCGTGCCGGACTGCCCGTCGTCCTGCTGGGCGCCTGGGACACCGTCGTCCCGCCCGGTGTCCCGGGCCCCGGTGAGAGCGAGGAACTGCGCTCCCTGGTGGCCGAGTTGCTGGCCCAGCCGCGGGTCCGTCAGGTCGCCGACAAGACGGCCGTCCCCACCGCGCTCGCCGACCTCGGAGTGGAGCCGGACGTCCGGTACGCGACGTCCTCCACCCTGCTGAACGCCCGCCGGGTGGCCGACGGCGTCGACTACTACTACCTGTGCAACGGCAAGCACGCCGAGACCGTGAAACCTCCGGTGGCCGCCATCGACCACGAGGTCACACTGCGCCGCACGACGGCCGACGCCGTTCCCTACCTCCTCGACCCGTGGTCGGGACGGGCCGAACGGCTCGCCCGCTACACCGAGGCCAAGGACACCGTCACCGTGCGGGTCACCCTCCAGCCCGCCGAGACCCTGATCGTGGCCCTGGGCCGCCCCAGCCTCTTCGGCGACCGCACGGGCGGCCGTGCCCACGCGGTGAGCAGCGACGCGGACGAGGTGCGCCTCGCCGCCGCCGGACTGACCGTCCGGGCGGCCGCGGCGGGCACGTACACCACCGTCCTGTCCTCCGGCCGCACCGTGCGGACGACGTTGAAGGCCGTCCCGGAGCCGAGGGAGCTCACCTCCTGGCAGCTGCGCGTCGAGGACTGGCGACCGGGCGACACGGCTTCGCAGACCACCGTCGTCCGCCACGACCTCACCCTCGACGCGTTGCTGCCCTGGTCGCAGATCACCGAGCTCGCCGACGTGGGGGGCATCGGCCGCTACCGGACCACCGTCACCCTCGACGACGGCTGGAGCGGCGGCCGCGGGGCCCGCCTGGAACTGGGCGGCGTGACCGACACCTGCCGGGTCACCGTGAACGGTCACCGCCTCGACCCGGTCGACCAGATCCATCCGGTGGTGGACCTGGGCGGCCTCCTCGTGCGGGGCGCCAACGTCATCGAGGTCGAGGTCGCCACTCCCCTGGCCAACCGGCTTCGGGTCAGCGACCCGGGGGTCTACGGCGGTACGGCCCGCCAGGCGTACGGGCTGACCGGACCCGTACGGCTGGTTCCCTACGGCGAGGCGCGGATCGCCTGACCGTTCGTTGCCCGGGGCCGTACTCGACGCGGTGGGCGGGTGCGCGCGACGCGTGCGCGCGCACCCGCCCCCGTGGCGGACCCGGTCCCGGACCTGACCCCGGTCCCGGCCTGAGCTCAGCCTCGATCTCGATCTCGATCTCGGCCTCGGCCTCGGCGGCATCGCGCCGGTGAAGCCCGGGAGGCGCTCGGGCCCGTTCCCCGGTGTCGGTTCAGGAGATGGTGCCGGCCGTCCCGCCGCCTCCGGTGGCGATGCCGCCCCGCGGTTTGGCGGCGGGGAAGGGAGGTACATCCGGTTGGCACGTCATTCCGGCGGGCGGGAGGGTGCCGTCCAGGAAGTAGCGGCTCTCGTACTCCCTGACGCAGGCGCTGGGGTTGAGCAGCGCCGTGTGTCCGTAGCCGTGGTTGGTGAGCAGACGGGCGGAGGCCAGTTCCTTGACCATGGCCTGCGCGCCCGCGTACGGAGTGGCGGGGTCGTAGGTGGTGCCGACGACCAGGACGGGGTGTGCCGTCGGCTCGTTCCACGGCCCGCGGTAGCGGTTCGCGGCGACGACCGGCCAGGTGGCGCACGGCTCCGCGGCCCAGGCCCAGAAACGTCCGGCGTCACCCGCATGGAGGGCGGCGGCTTCCTCCAGCGCGTGGTACACACCGGGGTCACGCGGCGTGGGACTGTCGGAGCAGAGGATGGCACCGGCCTGCTCGTCCCCCGTGTACGGGACCGGGACCGGGACCGGGACCGGCGGCGCGGGCGACGGAGCGGCCGGCTCCGGAAGGCGCCCCTGCCACAGGTCCTGCAGCCTGCCCGCGAGGTCCGTCCAGCCGGGGTGGACGACGTAGAGGGCGCTCACCACGTCGCCGACCGTCCGGCCGTAGGTCCAGTCGCCCACCGGATGCTGCCGCAGGCGCCGCATCAACTCGTCGAACTTGTCCCGGGTGGCTTTCGCGCCGCCGGCGGAGAAGGCACAGCGGGCCGTGGGGGCGGACCCGCACAGGGTGAGGAACTGGTCCAGGGTCGCCGCGGCGCCGAGGTCCGAGCCCAGGCGCAGGAACGGCGTCAGCCGGGGTTCCGCGTCGGAGTCGTGGTTCGTCCAGGCCTGCGGGTCGACGTTGCTGTCCAGGACCATGGCACGGACCTTGCCGGGAAAGAGGTTGGCGTAGGTGGCGCCGAGGAACGTGCCGTAGGAGATCCCGAGGTAGGTCAGCTGCGGGTCGCCCACCGCCTGACGGAGCTGGTCGAGGTCACGAGCGGTGTCGGCGGTCGACACATGGCGCAGGAGCTCGGGGTCACGCTGCTCACAGCGCCGGCCCAGATCCGCGTACGCGGCGATCCAGGCCGACCGCTGCTGTTCGCCCACCGGGAGACCGGCCGGCTTGCCGGCGCGCCAGGCGGCGGCTTCCTTGGTACTCGTGAAGCAGTTCACCGCGGTGCTGTTGCCGACCCCGCGTGGATCCCAGCTGACGATGTCGAACCGCTCCCGGACCTCGCGCGGGAAGGACTCGTAGTTCTGCGGCATCTGCACCGTTCCGGGGCCGCCCGGGCCGCCGGGATTGAAGAACAGGGTGCCTGCGCGACGTCCGGGGCCGGTCGCCTTTCGTCTGACGACGGCCAGCTCGATGGTGCGACGACCGGGGTCGAGATAGTCCAGCGGTACCTTGGCGACCGCGCAGTCGAACTCCGGTCCCTCGGCGCAGGGCTGCCAGTCGAGCGGCGGGGCGGGTGCCGAGGGGAACGGCACGTCGGCCGGAGCGGGGTACGCCACCGAGAGGGCCGTGGAACAGAACACCGCCGACGCGAAGACCACGGCCCCACGCCGACGGCCCACTATGGAACCGGATATGGGCACGCTGTGTCCCTTTCGACGGAAGTCGCCTCGACGGTCCCCCCAGTCGACTCCACCGACACCGGCGGAGCATCCACAGCTGGGCCGAAAGAGTGATCTGCTCGGGCGGGGACCGGGACGGCCTCACCGAGTCCCGGTCGCCCGCCCGCGACGCGTCCCCGCCGTGGCACCCGGCCACAACGTGATGCCATCGCCCACCGGCAGGGATGTCAACGGAGCTTCGTGCCGCCAAGTCGAGGGTCTTCCGCTCCGCTCGCCGGGGACTGGACCGCAGCGGGCGAGGGTCACGCGGCGGGCATGCCGCACCTGGGTGCGTGAAGCGGGCGGCGTGCGTTGCCAACCTGCCTCGTTCTGCGAAAGATTGATGGGCATGGCGACGGGGAGGTGGCGGCGCGGGGACCTCGTCCTCGGTCTCTACGAGGTGCGCGAGGTGCTGGAAGGCGGAGGCATGGGCCTGGTGTACAGGGTCCGCCACCGCTCCTGGAACACGGACCTCGCCGTCAAGGTGCCCCGACCCGAGCTGGTCGCCACGGCCGCGGGACGGGGCGGGTTCGAGCGGGAGGCGGGCACCTGGGTCGGCCTGGGCCTGCACCCGCACGTCGTCGCCTGTCTGTACGTCCGCCAAGTGGACGCCGTGCCCTGCGTGTTCGCCGAGTGGGTGCCGGGGGGCTCGCTCGCCGAACTGGTGAGGGACGGGCGGCTGTACGCCCCGGGCGGCGATGGCCTGCTCGCACGGCTGCTCGACCTGGCTGTGCAGATGGCCCGGGGCATCGGCCACGCACACGACCAGGGGCTGATCCACCAGGACGTCAAGCCTGCGAACATCATGGTCGACCCGGCCGACGGCTGGACAGCGAAGGTGACCGATTTCGGTCTTGCCGGTGCCCGCACCGCAGCCGGGGAGAGCGCACTGGCACCGCCTCAGGCAAGCCTGCTGGCCAGCTACGGCGGAATGACGCCCGCGTACTGCTCCCCGGAGCAGGCGGACGCGGTGTACGGCGCCCCCGTCACGCTCACTCGCGCCACCGACATCTGGTCCTGGGCACTGAGCGTGCTGGAGATGTTCACCGGCGGGCCGCCCTGCGAGTACGGGCAGTCGGCACCCGAGGTGTTGGCCGCCTTCGTGGCCTCGGGGCGCCCGGCACCGGGCGCACCCGCCTTGCCGACGGCCCTGGCCGATCTGCTGATGCGGTGCTTCGAGGTCGACCGGGACCGGCGCCCGCGCCGGATGGACGAGATCGCGGCGACCGTGGCGGAGATCTACCAGGACGCCGTCGGCAGGCCGTATCCGCGGGTGCCTGCACAGGCCGTGCGACTGCTCGCCGACTCGCTCTCCAACCAGGCGCTGTCGCTGCTCGACCTGGACCGCGCTCAGGAGGCGGAGGGCCTCTGGGGCGAGGCCAGGGACATCGACCCGCACCACCTGCCCACCGTCTACAACCAGTCCCTCTACCGGTGGCGGCGGGCCTCGTTCTCGGACGAGGACGTGCTGTCCGGCCTGCGGACGGCGAAGGCCCTGGGCGAGTCCGGCCAGGAGGCCGACCGGCTGCTGGGCCTGGTGCACGTGGAACGCGGGGACGACACCGCTGCCCGCGCGCTCCTCGCGGACGCGCCGGATGGTCCCGAGGTTCAAGCCGCGCGGGCGGAGTTGAGCCGCCGCGGCCCCGCACGCGGACCCGAGCGGCTCACCGGCCACCAAGGCGAGGTACGGGCCGTCGCGGTGAACGCGGCGGGAACGGTGGTGCTCACCGGCGGTGCGGACGGCCGGGCCCGGGTGTGGGACACAGTCACCGGCCGCTGCCGGTACGAACTGCCGCCCGGGGCAGCCGGCGCCCTCCATGACGATCCGGTCCCGGTGACCGCCGTCGCCGTCGCCCCCGACGGCAGGGCCGGTCTGGTGGGCCACCGCTACGGGCCCGTCGAGCTGTGGAACCTGACCGCCGGCACCCTGCTGGGCACGATCGGTCAGCGGGGCCCGGAGGTCGTCGCGCTGGCGCTGAACGGCTCGGGCGGCGCCGCGGTGACCTACCGCACGGGGCAGGTGGAGGTGTGGGACGCGCGGGCCGGGCGGCTGCGGCGAACGCTGGAGCACCCGCCCGCATCGCACCAGAAGATGGACCCCGACACCTGGCAGGTACTGCCTCGGATCCACTACGAGCCGGCCGTGGTCTCCCTCGTCGCCCTCACCGAGGACGGCAGCACGGCGGTGTCCGCGGCCCCACGCAGCGGCAGCGTGGTGACCTGGGACATCGCTCAGGGCCGCCCGCTGCACCTGTTGGTCATGTCCGAGGACCGGCACACCACCGGCATCGACGAGGTGGCGTTGAGCCCCGGCGGCACGGCAGCCCTGCTGTTGGGCCACCGGTCGACCACGGCCCGCATATGGGAGTGCGCCACCGACCGGATCCGCGCCACCGTGCCCGACCGGATCGGCCGCCACGATCGGGTCGTGCTCAGCGACGACGCCACGATCGCCGCTTCGGCTTCCCTGAGCGGAACGGAGCCGCTGCGGATCTGGGAACTGTCCTCCGGACGCTGCCTGCACACGATCAGTACGCAGATCGTCCCGAGCACCCGGCCCGATCTGCCCGTTCCGCTGAGTCTGACCTCTCTGGCCCTCAGCGGCGACGGCCGTCTCGCCGTCCTCGGCGACAGGGAAGGCGGCATCCAGATCCACCGTCTGGCCCCGGCCGGGTTCCGCGCCGGATGGCACTATGGTCGGCCCGCCGCCGCACTCGCCCTGGCCCGGCGCGAGGTGGACAGGGCACGCTTCGCTGCGCGGGCCACGGCACTGGCGGAGCAGGGTGATCCGGCGGCGGCTGCGGAACAGCTCCGGGCAGCCCGAGCCGTCCCCGGCTTCGAGCGCCATCCCGAACTGCGGCGGCAGTGGGAGGAGCTGGGAAGGGCCGCGGGCAGACGTACCGGTCTGCTCGGCATCTGGGACTGCTACAGCTTCAGCGGCACGGTGCTCGCCCAGAACGTCCTGGTGGCCCCAACGCCCGACGGCACACGGATGGTGATCCCCGGCGCCTTCGGCCGAGTCCATGTGTGCGACCTGGCGACGGGCCGGGTCCAGTACACCTTTCCCGAACTTCTTCAGGGCAACACGCACACCGTCGCGGTCGCCGACGACGGCCTCCTTGCCGTCACCGCCGACTGGGCGGGCACCGCACACCTGTGGGACCTCGACGCCGGCACCAGGAGCTGCGAGCTGCACGGCGACCACGGCCTGGTGAGGGCACTCGCCATGGACCGGGCCGGCCGGTACGCGCTGGTCGGCGACGAGGACGGGGCCCTGTGCCTGTGGCGGCTGCGCCCGGCCTACTTGCAGCGCACGATGGTGGGGCACGACGGCGCCGTGCACCTGGTGCGCTTGTCGCCCGACGGGCGCTATGCCGCGTCGGTCGGCCGGGAGGACGGCACGGGCAGGCTGTGGGACACCGGCACCGGCCGCCCGTTGCTCGCCTTCCCCGTCGCGTTCGGCAATCCAGATCTGCGATTCGCACCGGACAGCAGGCGCCTCTTCGTCTACACCGGCTTCCGGATGTCGGTGTGGGACGTGCGCGGGCGTCGCCTGCTGTACGAGCGGGACGGGCACTCCGAGTCCTTCGCGCTGAGCGCCGACGGCGGCACGGCGGCAACCGCGGGCACCGACGGCACCCTTGAGGTGTGGGAGACGGGCAGCGGCCGGACCCTGTGCGAGGTGCCCTGGTTCAGCCATCTGTTCGAGGTGAGCCCCGACGGGCGCCACGTGGTCTCGGCTTCCGACCGGGCGCTCCACGTGTGGGACGTGCGCACGGGGCAGCGTGTGCACACGCTGGAGGGCCACCCCGAGGCCGTGTGCCTGGTGAGGTTCGCCGCCGACGGCCGGCACCTCATCTCGGCCGACCACCGGCCCGGCCTGCGGCTGTGGGAGCTCGACTACGACTACGACTTCACCGCCGAGAGGACGGACGACACGTGACGGCGCAGGTGACTGTTTCGGTGCACACCGGCGACGAGGTCGGCGACCACGTCTTCGAGGCACCCGTGACCTGCGAGGTGGGCCGGTCGGACGCCTGCGGCATCCGCATCCCCGAACGGCACCGCAGCGTGTCCAGGCGGCACTGCCGACTGGACATCGACCCGCCGCGGCTGCGGGTGCGGGACCTGGGCAGCAGTTACGGCACTTTCGTCAACGACGGCCGTCTTGGCCGGCTCACCGAGCAGCCCCTGGCCGACGGGGACGAGATCCGCATCGGCGACGTACGGCTGCGGATCACGGTGACCCTGTCGCCCGATCGGGAACCGGACCGGGGCCGCGCACCGTTCGACCCCCTCGCTTCCTTCGTGCCTCCGGAGGTGCCCGGTTACCGCCTCGTGCGCGAACTGGGCCGCGGATCCCAGGGGGTCGTCCAGCTGGCCCGCAGTCTGGCGACGGGCGATCTCGTCGCGCTCAAACAGGTGCCGGTCACCCGCCACGCCGACGACCATGCCCGCTTCGCCCTGCGGCGCGAGCTGGAGAGCGTTCGCGCGCTGCGCCACCGGAACATCGTGGAGTTCCGCGACAGCGGCGACGACCACCGCGCCTTCTACTTCGCAAGCGAGTACTGTCCCGGCGGCAGCCTCGAAGAGTTCTCCGAGCGGCACGGGGGGAGGGTGCCGGTGGCCGAGGCGCTTTGCGTCGTCCGGCAGGTGCTGGCGGGGCTGTCCCATGCCCACCGGGCGGAGCTGCCCGCGCTGCGGCAGCAGGACGGTGCGGCCACCTTGGTGCACGGTCTGGTGCACCGCGATGTGAAGCCCGCCAACATCCTGCTGTCCGGTTCCGGATCGGAGGGCCGGCCCGTGGTCAAGCTCGCCGACTTCGGTCTGGCCAAGGCCTTCGAGCGGGCGGGTCTGTCCGGCCACACCAGGACGGGGGCGATGGGCGGCACGATCCCGTTCATGGCGCGCACCCAGCTGATCGGCTACAAGTACGCCGGGCCGGAGGTGGACGTGTGGGCGAGCGCTGCCTGTCTGTACTGGATGCTCACCGGCGCCACGCCGCGCGACTTCCCGCAGTACAAGGACCCCGTCGCGGTGGCGCTGCGCGAGCCCGTGGTCCCGGTCAGGGAGCGCGATCCGTCCCTGCCGCCCCGGCTGGCGAAGGTCATCGACGAGGCGCTGAACGACAACCCGGCCATCACGGTCCGTACGGCGGACGAACTGACCGCGGCGCTGGCGGACTTCTGACGATCGCGCAGGCCGTGCCGGTGGCCGTGCCTGCCGGACGGGAGAACGGTCTGCTCAGGTTCCGCCGTCACGCAGACAGGCATACCCGGTGCGGACGTGAAACCCCGTTCGGCCCGTCTGCTCCCAGTGCTGTCCGCCGTACAGGGCCTGGCGCAGGGCCTCGTCGTGCACCGCCCGCTGCTTACGGGTGCATCCGCTCCGGTCGATGTCGAGGGTGGCGACGACCGGTGGGACGGCGGCCCGGAACTCCTCGGGAAGGGAATCCGCGCGTGCCTCGTCGTAGTCCGGGTCGTCGGGGTAGCTCAGTGACAGGGTGACGGGCGGCTCCGCGCCGAGGCGCCGACCCGCGGTGCGCAGCGACTCCGACAGCTGCTGCAGGGCCAGGCGGATGTCGCTGCTGAGCGTCACCTGGCCGCGCGGCGGCACGAACAGCTCCGGTGGCACGGCCTCCGGCACCACATAGCGCACGGCGACCTGCTCGGCGTGGAACTGCACCAGCAGTCCCGGCCATCTTCCACCGCCCTCGACGGTGAACTCGGGCTGCGGCCGAGGCGACCAGCGCAGCAGCACGAGATCCACCATCTCCAGGGCCTCGGGCGGCAGGTTGTCCGGGCTGTACGGCCCCCGGCTGCGGGTCAGCAGGGCGCTGTCGTTCATCGTGGCCGACATCCGCGCACCGCCGGCGTCGATGTCGAGGCCCAGCGGATGGATGCCGAACGTCAGCATGATGCCCTGTGCCGCATCGATCCGCGACGACACGACCGCCCCCCGGGGATCCGGTGCGCGCTCGCCCCGCCACCTCATTCGGCCAATGCCACGTACAGGGGGCTGCCGAGCAGGACCGCCATGTCCCCCGCCGGGTACAGCTCCGGGTAGGGGCAGGGTCCGCACACCAGCCGCTTGGCCACGAACTCGACGTTCTGGACGGGCCCTCGGAGGACGGCATTGGCCTGGACGACGGTGGTCAGGGCGTCGGGCAGCACGGTGTCCCCGACTGCCAGGGCGGCCAGCTGGGCCAGCATCATCGGCGTCATGGAACCGCTCATCGGGTGCCACGCGGGGTTCTCGGCCTGCTGGGCGCCCAGCACGTGCCCCGTCGAGCCGCCGAGGCCCACGATTGTCCGGTCGCTGCGCCCTCCGAAGTACACGGTGCCGCTGTTGCCGACGGGGCCCCACTGCATCGGCAGCACCCCGTACACGTACTGCCTGGCTTCGTCCACGTCCCCCAGATCGCCGTGGTCCTCCAGATGGCGCACCACCCGCTCGAGACGGGCCACACGCTCCGTGCCCGCGCTCTCGACACTGTGCCGGGCACCCAGCATCTTCAGCCCGAAACTGAACTCGGTGACCCGCTTGCGCCCCCACCCCGGGTCGATCTGGGCCAGCATCATGTCGACCTTGGCGTCACTGATGTACAGGTAATAGCGGAACGGCACCCGCGCCCCTTCCCCCAAGTCACAGGCCTCCGACTCTACTCCCCGGCATCGGCACGGTTCCAGGGAAGCACCGAGTTGGACTTCCCCTGGTGGCGGGCGGTGTACGACTTCTTCCGGAGCTGGTGCCGCCACGGCTGCGTGCGCGCGAGCTCTACCAGCGGCTGGGACGCCTCGAACACAAGCGGCAGGGCCGGGAGGCGGAACCGACGGCCGCGGTCATGGACGCGCAGCGGGTCGACGGCGCGGACACCGCCGGCGCCGACCGACGACGAGAGGATGGCTGCTCATGCTGCGTCACATGTCGCAGCCCCTATGGGTGGGGTCCTGACTGCAACTGTCTGACGAGGTGGAAGACCTCTCGGGCCGAACAGCGTTTGAGGCAACGGCCGATTTCGCAACGGGTCTTGCCCTCCTTGACGCGCCGTCTCGCGCCACTCCCCGTCGGCGGCGGCCAGCCGCTGTCCAGCGTGGCCCGGTGCGCCGCAAGCATCCCGCCGGCGGCGGCGAGCACCATCGGGGTGATTCCCAGCTGGATGTGCAGGCGCCTGCCGACGGCGATCGGCCGCGGCCACGACGGTCACCTCCCCTGCCGTACCTCGGGTGCCAGGTACGCCCGAAGAACGCCCACCTGCTCCTCGGGCCAGGCGCGTGCGTACGCGGGCGGACGACCCCCCGGCGGAGCGAGCACCGCGAAGGGGGTGCGGTGTGCGGCGCGCGTCAGTTCAGCCACGGTCATGCTGGCGTCGTGCCCCGACGTCTGGGCGGAGTCACAGCCGGTATAGAAGGCGACGGGGACGGCTTCGTAGCCGCTGAGCAGGCACGGCGGCCGTACACCGAGGGTGTGGAGGGCTGCGGCGGTGCGGGCCCAGTCGGCGCGGGAGACGGCGGAGCTGTGCACGGTGTGCTCCAGGACGACGTACTGCACGCCCAGATGGCCTGCCAGGCCGAGCGCCGCCAGGCTGACGGCCAGGGTGCGGCTGGCCCTGTGGGCCGGGGCGGTGACCAGGTGGACGAGGCCATGGGCGACAGGGAGGGCGAGCAGGGCGTAGGCGGGCAGCAGGAAGCGAGGGGCCGCGTAGCCGATGAGGAACAGGTAGGGGACTGCGGCCGTGACGGCGCAGGCCAGCGGAAGCAGGAGGGGCAGCGCGCGCCGGGCTCGGACGGCGACCACAGCTCCCAGGACGGCGAGGAGCGGCAGCGCGAACCACCACAGGGTCACCACCGGGCTGGGGGCCGATCCGGTGCAGGGCCGGCACAGGGTACGTCCGCCGAGACTGCGCAACTGGTCGACCGCAGCGAGGTGCCAGCCGAGGCCGCCCTGAATGGCGGAGGCGGCGGACAGGCGCTGCGCGAGGCCGCCATAGCTCGTATACGCCTCGACAATCCACTCGCCGGCACCCGCCACCAGCCCCACGACCAGCACGGCGAGAATCCGCGGGCGGCGCAGGGAGAGAGCGAGCAGGGGCAGCGCGACGTAGACCGCGTCCATGGGGCGCATCCACGCCATCAGCGCCGCGCCCGCGAACACACCCCACCATGCCGCCCGGTCGCGTGCGTTCGCGCGGGCGCGCAGGAAGCAGCCGACGCAGGCCAGGGCGCCGATGGCGACCCAGTAATTGGGCATGGCCTGGGGGCCGTAGAACAGCGTCACCCACAACGAGGCGAACAGGCCGCCGGCCAAGGCCAGGACGGCGGGCCCAAGGTGGCCTCGCCAGACCCGCAGGGCCAAGTAGAGGGCCAGGCCGGACAGGACGGCCAGGTAGATCCGGAGCAGGACGGTGGAGTCGGACCACGACGCGATCGGGGCGGCGAGGAGCGAGATGCCGCGGGAGCGGGGCGCGCTGAAGTAGGCGGCGGGAACGTGACCGCTGACCTGGCTGACGTAGACGGTCTCGTCCCAGCCGAGACCGAAACCCGGTCCTACGAGGAAGAGTTGGGCGAGCGTGAAGACGATCGCGACCGCCCCGAGCCAATGGTCCCCGCGCAGGCGACGAGGCTCGGCGGACTGCGCCGGAAGACTGGTGTGTGGAGCACTGGACTTCGTGGCATTCGAGCCGTCGGCCATCTTGCACCTCTCGTCGTCGCACGCCACGGAGCCGGATCCTCCTAGCCCGTAGGAGAAACCCCACACTACGGCTTGTAGGGTTAGAGGCGAGTGAGAAGACGCCTCCGCGCTTCTCCGCAGAGCGCCCGGCACGGCGGTCATGCCGCTGCAAGGCGTCGGAGCAGGCGATCTCACCTCGGCCTTCGGTTCAGCCGGCACCGGGGTAGGCGAGTCCCTGGTCGTAGGCGAAGATCACCGCTTGGATGCGGTCGCGGGCGCCGTTCTTGGCCAGGACGCGGCCGACGTGTGTCTTCACGGTGGACTCGGTCACGACGAAGCGGGCAGCGATCTCGCCGTTGGTCCAGCCCTTGCCGACGGCGACGAGGATCTCGCGCTCGCGTTCGGTGAGGGAGGCCAGTCGCGGGTCCTCGCCCTTGGCCGGCGTGCGACAGGCTCACCTTCAGGTCGGCGGCCGGGCGCGGAGACGAGCTGTGGAAGCGGCGGGCGACGAAGGGGGCTGCGGAGCAGGGGACTTGGTGGCAGGAGCCGCTTTCGTCGCTCGTTGCTGCGGGAGGACAGGGCGGGCGACGATCGCCTATCGTGCCGGCCGCTGATGAGCTACGGACCGGTTATGGCATGCGGGTGCTGCGTGTGACTTCCGCGGCGCCGCCCAAGTGGACCAGCAGCCCCGGCGCGTCGTGCTGTGCGGTGGCGGTGATCGTGGAGGGACTGCCGAGGGAGTCGCCCATGTCGACGGCGATGTCGCTGATGCCCTGGCCGGCCAGGTGTGCAGCAAGGCAGGCGGTGCTGTTGGCGTTGGCGATGTCTTCCGCGACACCGATCGACGGGGCGAACATGCGGGCCGCGACGCGGCCGGTGGACGTCGGCACCGAGTAGGCGTAGCAGCCCAGGAAACCGAGACGGTCACAGGCGGCACGGAGCCGTTCGAAGTCCGGGCTGAGGGCGGTGAGAGCGGACCGGGTAGTAAGGGGAACCAGCAACCGCGACCGCCCCACTGAGGCGACGCGGATACCAGGAGCGAGTGTGCCCGAGGTGACACCGAGTGCGGGCAGGACGAGGTCGCACTCGGTCGCCGTGGGCCTGCGGAGATCTACGGGACCGGGATCGAAGGCGGCATTGACCTGTCTGTTCTCCCGTACGGACCAACCAGGGAAGACGCGCCCTGCCGCATGGATGGTGGCTCGGTATTCCTGACCCCCGGCGCGCTCGGCCAGGAAGGCCAGAGCGGCAACCGTCCCATGACCGCACGCGGGCAGTTCTCCCTCGGCGGTGAAGAAGCGGAGGGATACGACCGGACCGCCTCGTCGGCTGTCATGCACCGACACGAAAACGGCGTGCGACGTTCCCATCCGAACCGGCACACGACGGCGCTCATCGTTACTCAACCGCGCCTCGTCCAGCACCGCGGTGGGACTACCGCCTTGGCCTTCGCGCAGACACGCGCGGACGATCGTGACGGGCAGACCGTGCCTGCTCACCGCAGTGCCGTGACCCTTGTGCCGGACCGGCGTCCGCTTCCCTCGCCCACCGCCGGCTCCACCTTCATGCCTCCGCAGGATTCTGATCGTTCTGCTCTTGCACCTGCATCCAGGTGATCGCCCATTCGTTGAGCGGTTGTAGGGCGTGACCGAGCGCTGCCCCCAGGCGAGTGAGCTCGTAGCCGTCGGCCGAGGGGGCGATGATCCCGCTTGACGTGAGTTCGCGAAGCCGCTGGTAGAGGACGCTGGATGACAGTCCTTCGCACCGTGCCAGCAGCGTGCGGGCGCCGAGCGGACCCGCACGCAACTCCCAGAGAATGCGCAGCGCCCACCGACGGCCGAAGAGGTCCATCGCGGCCATGATCGGACGGCCGGTCGTCGATCCACGAACCGGTGTTCCTGGGCGCGGTGTCGGCATGACCCTCCTTGTGTTTCGTTATTCGAAACACTAGCATCCGTGCCGTGTTTCGGATTTCGAAACAACCTCAACGGGAGCGCCGATGTCGCGAATAGCCCTGCTGGAACCGCCGTACACCGACGAGGCCGACGCGCTGCTCGCGCGCATGATGCCCGGGGACGTGCCGCCGATCGGGCTGTTCCGGATGTTCGCCAGAAACCTCCCGATGGCCGGCGCCATGCACGGATGGGGGCGCTATGAGCTGGGCCGACAGCTGACCCTGACCATGAGGGAGCGCGAGATCGCCATCGACCGGACATGCGCGCAGTGCGGCTGCGAGTACGAATGGGGCGTGCACATGATGGCGTTCGCCGAGCGGGTCGAGCTCACCCGCGAGCAGGCGGCATCCCTGGTGCACGGCGGCCCCGCTGATACGTGCTGGACGTCCGAGCGGGAAAGGCTGCTCATCCTCGCCGTCGACGCGCTCCACGAGCGTTCCGACATCGATGACGCGCTGTGGAGACGACTCGTGTCGGTCTTCGACGAGCTCCAGCTGCTCGATCTGCTTCTGCTGTGCGGGTGGTACCACGCCGTCAGCTTCGCCGCGCGCGCCACGCGCATGCCGCACGAGCCCGGCGCGCCTCGCTTCGCCGACTTCCTCCCCACCACGACCGCGACCAACCGGTGACCACTACCCGGGAGCGTTCCAGGGCGCGGCTGCTGGTCCCCGCCCTGATGTTCACCGCTCTGGTCGTGGCGGCGGTCGCCAGCCCCGGGACGCCGCTCATCACCAGCGTGGCGACCTCGTTCCACGTCTCGCTCGGCACGCGCAATGGACGCTGACCGTCGCGTGCTCAGCGGCGCCGTCGCCACGCCGGTCCTGGGCCGGCTCGGAGCCGTTCTCGCTGCTGGGGTTCGTCGCCGGCAAGCTCACGCCGCGGGTCCGGACGCGGATCGCCGACCCCCTGCTCCTGGCCGGCAGCGCCGTCGTGGTCGGCGGCGGATTCGCCCTGTTCGCGGCGGCCCGGTCGGACCTGGCCGAACTGTTCGCGGCGATGGGCGTGCTCGGCTTCGGCGTCGGCGGCTTCTCGGCCGCGATGCCCGGCGTCATCCTGGCCGTCACCCCCAAGAGCCAGACGTCGAGCGCCATGAGCTTCAACTACGTCGTCCGCAGCGTCGGGTACTCCCTGGGCAGCGCCATCGGCGGCCTGATCCTCACCGCGGGCACTCGCCCCGGCCACCCCTTCCCCGACGACAGCGCCTCCACCACCGCGGCGCCGGCCGGCATCGGCGCCATGGCGATCACGACGCTGACAAGCCTCGCTCTCGCCCGCCGACGCTCGTCCGAGACCACCCCGTAAGTCAGATGCACTTCATCCCAACACTGGAGGTTCCATGCCCAAGGGCTACTGGGTCAGCGCGTACCGCACCATTTCAGACCCTGAGAAGCTGGCTGCTTACAACAAGCTGGCCGGTCCGGCCGTCAAGGCCGGGGGCGGTCGAACCCTCGCCCGTGGCGGTCGGGTCGTCGCACATGACGCCGGAATCGCCGAGCGCACCGTCCTGATCGAGTTCGACAGCTTCGAGCAGGCCGTCGCGGCGCACGAGAGTGCGGCCTACCAGGAGGCGCTGGTCGCCCTCTCCGACGGCGTCGAGCGCGACTTCCGCATCGTCGAAGGCATCGACTGACGAGGTCCAGTCGGACACTCAACTTAGTCGCCGCAGGTCAGCATCCTGCGCCCGACTGGACGGCGCTCCTGGACCACCACGACTACTTGGTCACCTACGACAGCATTCGTCACTACATCAGATACACACGACCCCGTACGGCGGCGCACCAGCAGATTCGTTGACATCCGCCCCAGTCGACTCGGGTCAGCCGGCTGCACACGGTGAGCGGGCTGGGTAGTGGATGTTGGTACCGAAGACGCGGAGCGGGCCACTGCCTACCAGGAGGGTACGGGGGCGTCGGCCGGTGGAGAGTGACTGCCTACTTCCCATGCCGGGTCAGTATGCAGTCCACTGCAGTGCGAGTGGCCCTGTACCAACCCGCGGGCGCCAGCTCGGATGGACACCGACCCCGCCGGCACCATGCGAAAGGCTCGATGACCATGCCGCGAACCCGTTCGTTCATGCAGGTCGATGTGTTCTCCGCACAGCCCTACGGTGGCAATCCGGTCGCGGTCGTGCTGGACGGCACGGACCTGGCGGATGAGGAGATGCAGCGTCTGGCGCGCTGGACGAATCTGTCCGAGACCACATTCGTGCTGCCCCCCACTGCCGCGGAGGCGGACTACCGGCTGCGGATCTACACGCCCGGGGGCGAGTTGCCGTTCGCGGGGCATCCCACCCTGGGTTCTGCGCGGGCCTGGCTGGAGGGCGGCGGCACGCCGCAGCACGCCGACCGGATCGTGCAGGAGTGCGCGGCGGGCCTGGTCACCGTGCGTCGCGGGGACGGCTCGCTGTCCTTCGCGGGCCCGCCCAGGGTGCGCGAAGGCGCCCTCGACGACGCCTATCTGGATCAGATCGTCGCCGCGTTCGGTATCACCCGGGAGCGGGTGCTTGCCCACCAGTGGGTTGACAACGGGCCCGGCTGGGCGGTGGTCCAGCTGGCCACCGCCCAGGACGTCCTCGCCCTCGAGCCCGACCTGTCTCTCATCCCGACCGCGATGGTCGGCGCGATCGGGGCCCACCCCGAGGGATCCTCGCACCACTTCGAGATGCGCACCTTCGCCCCGGGGGCAGGCGTTCCCGAGGACCCGGCGTGTGGCAGCATGAATGCCGGTGTCGGGCAGTGGCTCACCGCCATCGGCGGGGCACCCTCCGCCTACCGGGTCTCCCAGGGCACCCGGCTGGGGCGGGCCGCCAGCATCGAAATCACCGCCGATCCGGACGGCACCGTCTGGGTCAGTGGCGCCACGACGGTGTGCATCCGCGGCTCCATCACCGCGTGACATTCCCGCTGCCCGCGCCCGCGCGGCACCCGCCGGCTCCGGTCATGGGACGCCCGACCGTCCCCGTGGGCCGCCCGGGCCGCGGGCAGCTGGTTGTCATGGGGTGTCGAGTGTCTTCATGATGACGAAGCTGTTGACCGTGCCAACGCCGGGCAGGGCAGCGAGCTGGTTGGCGTGGAAATCCTCGTAGGCGGGCAGATCGGCGACTTCCACCTGCAGCAGGTAGTCGAAGTTGCCGGTGATGTGGTGGCAGGCGGTCACCTCCGGCAGCTCCATCACCTGCTGTTCGAAGGCGACCACGGCCGCGCGGGTGTGCCGCATCAGCCGCACCCCAGCGAAGACGCGCAGCCCTCGGCCGACCGCCGCCGGGTCGATCAGCGCCCGGTAGCCGCGGATGACGCCGGTCTCCTCCAGCTGCCGTACGCGCCGCAGGCACGGTGAGGGCGTCAGTCCGACGCGGGCGGCGAGCTCGTTGTTGCTGATACGGCCGTCCCGTTCGAGTACGGCCAGGATCGACCGGTCCACTTCATCCATGACAGCAGGATATTGCTTGAAAGGCTTACCTAGCACAAATGAATACCGTGCTTGAGCGCAAGATCTTGCCAAGATTGCCGACAACCGGGTCACGTCAGCTTTTCCGGCGGCCATGCTGGATATGGACATAGCGTCGAATTCCGGAAGGGCAGCCATGCCGGGCAAGAGCACCGTCACCGTTCACGCCGACCGTGGGATCCACTCCAGCCGCGCTGTTGCGCCGCCCATCTACCAGACGGCGGCGTTCTCGGCCGAGGACGCCGCCACCTTCGCCGCCGGCGCTGTCGAGCCGCGGGGCGCCGACTTCTATACCCGCTTCGGCAACCCCAACCATGCCCAGGTCGCGGCCGTGGTCGCGGAGCTGGAGCGCACCGAGGCCGCGATGGTCACCGCGTCCGGCATGGCTGCGATCACCACGGCGGTACTCGCTCTGGTGTCCGCCGGTGACCATGTCATCGGGCAGAAGTCCACCTACGGCGGCACTGCGTCGGTCCTGCTCAATCTGCTGCCGCGCCTGGGCGTGTCCACCACGCTGGTCGACCAGACGAGTGCCGAGGAGTTCGAGAAGGCCCTCACTCCCAAGACGCGGCTGATCCTGGTGGAGACACCGAGCAACCCGCTGCTGCAGATCACCGATCTGCGCGCCGTCGCCGACCTGGCCCATGCCCACGGTGTGCTGACCCTGGCGGACAACACCTTCGCCACCCCGCTGAACCAGCGTCCGACTGACGTCGGCATCGACGTGGTCTGGCACAGTGCGACGAAGTACCTCAACGGCCACTCCGACGTCTCCGCCGGGGTGCTGGCCGGTCCGGCGGAGATCCTGGACCGGATCTGGGACACCAGCCTGCTCACCGGCGCCACCCTCGGCCCCATCGACGCCTGGCTGCTGCTGCGGGGCATACGCACCCTGCCGCTGCGCGTGCCGCGGCACAACGACAACGGCCTCGCCCTCGCCGAGGCACTGAACAGCCACCCGGCAGTGGCGCGCGTGCACTACCCCGGCCTGGCGACCCACCCGCAGCACGAGCTGGCCGCCGACCAGATGAAGGGATTCGGCGGGGTGCTGAGCGTCGAATTCACCGGCGGATACGAGATGGCCGACGCCTTCCTGTCCCACCTGCGCTATCCACGCCGCTCGGCCAGCCTGGGCGGTGTCGAGTCCCTCGCCGTGCAACCGGCCTCCATGTGGGCCGGAATGCTCAGCGACGACCAGATCACCGACGCCGTCCCGGCGGGCCTGGTGCGGCTGGCGGCCGGCACCGAGGACACCGCCGACCTGGTCGCCGACGCCCTCGCCGCAGCCGACGCCCTGCACCACTGAGCGCCCCTGCCCCCGGCCTCCGCCCGCCTGCCGCGGGTCGACGTGAACCACCGAAGCAAAGGACTCCTGTCATGAAGACCCTGCTCTCTGGCGGCGCCGTCGTCAGCATGGACCCGGCCATCGGGGACCTTGAGCGCGGCGACGTGCTCATCGAGAACGGAAAGATCAGCCATGTGGCCGAGCGGATCGACGCGCCGGACGCCGAGGTGATCGACGCGTCCGACCGGATCGTCATGCCCGGCTTCGTCGACAACCACCGCCACGGCTGGCAGACCGCGTTCCGTGGCGCCGGCGCGGACTGGACGTTCCCTGAGTGGACGGTGGCCATGCACAGCACCGTCAAGCCGCACTACCAGCCCGAAGACGTCTACCTGGGCACCCTGCTCGGCCGCCTTGAGGCCCTGCACTCCGGCGTGACCACGATGCTGGACTGGTACCACGTCGCGCAGGGCCCGGAGCACGAGGACGCCGCCATCGCCGCAGTGCGCGACGTACCGGCCCGGTCCATCTTCTGCCTGGGCGCCGGCTGGGGCTCCGCCGACTCCGTGGACGACGCGATCCGCCGCGTCCACGCCGACCTGGCCGGAGACCAACTGGTCAGCCCGGTGTGGGGACTGCGCGGCCCCGAGGACACCGGCACGGACACTCTCGCCCGGGAGCTGAAGCTGGCCGAAGAACTCGGCCTGCGCACCAGCCTGCACACGGGCTCCGACGGCACCCAACGCCCCATCGCCGACCTGCACGAGCACGGCCTGCTGCGGGATACCACCACGTTCGTGCACGGCAACGGCATCAGCGACGCAGAACTGCTCATGCTCGCCGACGCGGGCAGCTGGCTCTCCATCAGCCCGGACGTCGAACTGAAGATGGGCTTCGGCAACCCGCTGACCGGCCGGGCACGCGCCGCCGGCCTGCGCCCGACGCTGTCCGTCGACGACGTCCCCTCGGTCGGCGGCGACATGTTCTCCACCATGCGCACCGCCTTCGCGGTGCAGCGCGGCCTGGACGGCGGCCTGAACTCCCGCGACCTGCTGGAGTTCACCACCATCGACGCCGCCGCCTCATGCGGACTCGACGCCCGCACCGGCAGCCTCACCCCCGGCAAGGACGCCGACATCATCCTGCTGCGCACCGACGACATCACCGTTTTCCCGGTCACCGACCCGGCCGGCACCATCGTCTCCGCCGGGCACCCCGGACTGGTCGACACCGTGCTCGTCGCCGGCCGCGTGGTCAAACGAGACGGGACCCTGCTGGACGTCGACCTGCCCACGCTCAAGACCCGGCTGATCGCGTCCCGCGACCGCATCGCCGCCGCCGCCGGCGTACCGGTCGACGGCACTTGGCGCCCGCAGCCCGCGAAGTAGCCGCATCCGAGCGGCCGCAGCAAGAGATCGCCCGCCGCCCTGCTCGACCACGGCATGAGGTGTCGACGGTCACGTAATTCGGCTCTGTCGACGATCTTGTGATGTCAGGTCTGATAGGGATAGAGGGCGATGCTGCCCGCGTCGACGCTGATCTCCACCCAGCTGCCATCGGCGCTGTCGGGAATCGGTGATGCGACATCGAACAGGACTGGCCAGTAGCCCATCTGTAGATAGGCCGCACCATCTTCCGTGAACTGGAGGCGACCGCGCAGGACCAGCCGGTCCCCGTCCTGCCGGATCACTGGCTCGGCGCAAGAGGCTGAACGCGTGTTCTGCCCCCAGTGAATGTCGTCGTCGATGGTCCATTCGACGAGGTGGTGGCCGTCTGCTTTTTGCGGATCACCACGCCAGAGGACCACGGCGGATCCAATGGGTGTGTGAACCCGAACTGCCATGGGCCGCTGCGGAATCTGCGGCGTCCTCTCCGTGCGGACCAACATTGCTCCATCATCCACGGTTCCTCCAGGCGGCTGAGAGTGGCCTCGGAAGGATCACGGACTATGGAGTACCCGTTGTCGGAGGAGGCCGAGGTTGGCTCCTCCGAAGCCCATGCGTTTGAGGAGCTTGACGCGTGTGACGTGGCCTTCGACCTGGCCTGAGCTCCATGCGGTGGTCAGGGCGGCGGTGACGGCGTCGTGGTCGCGGCGCAGGCCGTTGACCAGGCTATGAAGGGCGGGCAGGTCATCCGCGAGGACGCGTTCCATCCAGGAAGGCAGTAGCTCGCCGCGGAGGTCACGCATCATGTCGGCGAAGTCGCGGACGTGCCGTGCGACGGCGTCAAGTTCGGAGCAGGCGGTCCGGATCTCCTTGAGTTCAGCCGCATCGGTCTCGGTGAGATGCCCTGGGTTCGTCATGATCCAGCGGACGACACGGCGGGGCTTCGGTGCCGGCCGGGGCTCGGGAAGGGGCGCGGGCGGCTGATTTGGCCGAGGGCTGTGGGGGTTCTTGAAAGGGCGGAAGTAGCGACGGACGCACTGGACATCTCCGGTGAAGCCCTGTTCGCGCAGTTCACGGTGGAGCTGGGGAATGTCGTGACAGCCGGCGTTCCACCGCTGGTGCAGGTAGGACTTGTACTCGTCCAGGATGGTCGCCCGGTTGGTGGCCTTGACCAAGAGTTCGTCGAGGCTGCGGGCGCGGGCGAAGCGGCGCACGGTGGAGTGGTCGAGCCGTAGCTCACGGCGTATCGCGGCCAGCGTCATCCCCTCGGCCAGCCGCTGCTGCACTGCCTCGTAACGCTCGATGGTGCGAGCCACCAGGCGCCGTGGGCGCCCACCGACGTCGAGTGTCCCGTCCGGAGGAACGAACGGGGCGGTCTCGAAGGAGGACGGCTCCTTCGTGACCGGGTCCCCCGCGGCGGGCTCCCTCGCGACTGGGGGTATTGCGAACGCGGCCCGGATGCAGCCGTGATGGGCGCCGACCGTCTTCTCCACTGCCTCGGCGAGGTTCCGCCACAGATGCCACCCGTCCGCGACCTGCATGGCCTGTGGGGCTCCGGCCCGAGCGCCCTCCGCGTAGGCGCCGGCCCGGTCCCGGCAGATGACCTCCACTTCGGGGTGGCCGCGCAGCCAGGCCGCCAGCGGCGCGGCGTCCCGCCCGGGCAACACGTCGAGCGGCCTCCGGGCCTCCAGGTCGACCAGGATGGTGGCGTACGAATCGCCTTTGCGGAGCGCAAAATCATCCACTCCAAGCACTCTGACCAGGGCCGGAGACGGTTCGGGAACGGCACGCAGGAGCTGCAGGAGGGTGTCCTTCGCAACGCGGATGCTCAGCGCGGCCGCCAACCGTGCCCCTGGTCGTCCCGCCAGCGTCAACGCGATCGAGGTGAGCACGGCGCGAAGCAAGGGCGTGTAGCGGGCGTGCGGTCTGGTCAGCCCGGGGATCTGCTCGGCGAACGTCACCGCAGAACAACGGGCGGTGAAGCATTTGAAACGGCGCACCGTCAGCTCGATCGCGACCGGGGCACCGCCGACGGGAGCGTCAGCAAGTCGCCTCAAGTACCGGCCGTGCACTCGCCACGACGGCATCATGCACGCCGGGCATCTCGCCGGGAGCGTCCGGCACGACGTACGAAACGTGATCCCCCCGGCTGCCCGCTCGATCGACTCTACGACTACACCAGCCAAATGCGGCAGCAACCGCCCCAAATCTCCTGAACCGCACACCCGAAGACTGCCCAGCTCAGCCGGGCGCCATCACAAGATCGTCGACAGAGCCCGTAATTCCCCAACGACTGTGGTCACGCAATTCCCCAGGTCCTGGCCGTGTAAGGGGCTAGGTTGGTAGGCGTGAAGACGCGGGGGCGGATGTATCGGTATGTGGGTCCGGTTGAGTTGAAGAAGCTCGTCCGGGCGGGTGGTGAGGGCCGGAGCATGCGCTCGTCGATGGACTTCAGCGAGTGGGCCTCAGCGCTGACCCCGGGTGAGTTGGCCGAGCCGTTCACGTTCGTCGTCGATTCCGCCGGGCTGCTGCGACTGGCCCCGCGCCGCAGTGAGCACGTGGTGTGCGCCGGCGGCGAAGAGGTCCTGAGCGCCGGTGAGATGAGCTTCCGCGAGGAGTCCGGGCGGTGGGCGGTCGAGGAGGTCAGCAACCAGTCGACCGGCTACTGCCCGGACGTCATCTCATGGCCAGCCGTGGCCGAGGCCCTGGACCGGATCGGGATCCGTCACCCGTCCGGCTTCACGCATGAGGTGGTCTTCCGCCGCTGCCGACCCTGCCGGGAGCTCAACATCGTGCGGGAGGAGGACTTCGTCTGTGTCTTCTGCGGCGAGGACCTGCCTCGGGAGTGGAACGTCGCCGAGCTGGATCGCTAGGTCATCGGCGGCTTGTCGACAGGGCTCTTGGGCCGCTTGTTCGGCCGGTAACTGGGACCGTTCATGATCACCTGATGGCTGGTGTTGATCAGCCGGTCCAGCAGCGACTCGGCGACGACGGGGTTGGGAAAGAGGGGATATCAGTCAGCGGCGAAGTCGAACTCCTCCAGAGTGACCTGCTGCTCGAACTACGCCTTCTACAAGCGCCGTTGGAAGGCGACCGTCTCGCGGTGGACCAGCGGGCCAGCACGAACGGCTTGTCCGGCAACGGCAGCAGGGCCTTGGCCTCCACCGCCTCGAACACCGACAGTGGACTCGCACCGCCCAGCGGGCGGCACTGCCGACGACCGGTCGTGCCGGCCGACCACGTCAGGGCCTCGGCCTGCACCTGCAACATCCGGGTCAGGACCAGGGGTCCTCCCAGGCTGCGCCCGGTTGCGTGTTGTTCAGCATCTGGTCGAGGGTGCGAGCGAGGCCTTTCTCGTCGACGTGCGCGATCCACGGCACGCTGTCGAGGATGTCGGTCAGGTCGGCTGTGGCCAAAGCACCGAGTGCCGTGCGCAGATCGTCCGGGACGGAGTCGTCCACGAGGCAGAGCCAGGAGAGCGCGGCGGCAATGCGGACCTCGGCGGGCTGCGTGTGGTCTGACCAGAGGCTGTGAGTCCAGGAGGCGGTGCGGGGGTCAGCATGTTCGCGGCCGAGTTCCGCGACGGCCAGCACGAGGCTGGCGCGGACGACGGGGATCTGCTCGGTTGTCAGTCGAGCACGGAGGGCTCGGGTGATGCGGTCGGCCTCTCCTGAGGCCGTGGCCAGTGTGTAGCAGGCGGAGGCGCGGACCTCGGTGTCCGAGTCGTGGAGAAGGTGGAGGAGCAGGTCGGCGTCGGCGGCGACGGCGTCGCGTGACGCTTCGATCGACCAGTTCATCGCGTAGCCGCCGCAGTCGCAGAGCAGCTCCTGCGTGGACACATTGAGGAAGGTGTCGCGTGTCCCGAATCCCCAGTGCGCTCGTCGGGCCGCCGCGGCGGCCAGGCCGAGTACGCCCGCACGGTGATGCGCGGTCGCGTCGGCGGCGACGCGAAGGAGGAACGGCACGGTCAAAGGCGCCACGGAGCCGACCGTTCCCTGGTGGACGACGCTGCCCCACAGCCGGCTCAGCGCCTGCCCGACCGACTCGGCATCCGGGGAACGCAGTTCGGTCAGGAGGCCGGGTACGTCGTGTCCGGAGCCATATGCGTGCCCGAAGCGACTCCAGGGCACCTCCTCGAAACGGAACTTGTCCTTGACGTCCTGCGACATCCCCGCGACGACCGTGCGCACGTCGAGAGGAGTTCCCTCGTACAACTCGAACCCGTGGACACGTACCTGCTCGTGATCGAACACAAGCTCCTCGGACGTCACTCTTCTCCTCTTCTCACACAGCACCAGCACCAGGGTCCGTCTTCAAACTGATCTTGCCCAGAGCAGGAATGACGCGAGACTGACCGCTGCCTCGTAGGAGGTGGCGGTCTTGTCGTATCTGGTAGCGATGCCGCGGAAGCCTTTGAGACGGTTGAAGCAGCGCTCAACTACGTTGCGACGGCGATAGATCTGTCGGTCGAATGCCGGTGGCCGGCCGCCGCGACGGCCGCGGCCCAGCCGGTGTCGCTGCTGGTCGGCTTTCTCCGGGATGGTGCACGCGATGCCGCGTTTGCGCAGGTAGGCGCGGAATCCTCGGGAGCTGTAGGCCTTGTCGGCGATGACCTGGTCGGGTTTGGAGCGGGGCCGGCCAAGGCCGGTCCGCGGGACGCGGATGCGTTCCAGGAGGGGACGCGCGCAGATGCTGTCGTGGCGTTGGCCGGGTGTCAGCAGGATCGCGAGCGGGCGGCCCTTGCCGTCGCAGGCGAGATGGATTTTGGTGGTCAGGCCTCCTGCGATCGGCCGAGGGCGTGATCGTCCGGTTCGTCCGGTGGGTGGTTCCCCCTTTTCGGCCGGTGGCGGCGGCGTGCTGGTGGGCGCGGACGATGGTGGAGTCGATCTGGACGAGCCAGTCGATGTCGCCGGCCGCGTCCGCGTGTGCCTGGATCTGCTGGAGGACCCGGGTGAATACGCCGTCCAGCGCATAGCGGCGGAAGCGGGTGTAGACCGTCTTCCATGGCCCGTAGCGATCCGGCAGGTCACGCCAGGAGATCCCGGTCCGGATCTTGTGGACCATCCCGTTGATGACCTGTCGATCCTCCACACGCGGACGGCCCGTCGCGGCCCGCGGTATCAACGGAGCGAGTAACTCCCACTCCTGATCGGTGAGTTCATGGCGACGTATCACCCCACCATGATCCACCATCCGATGATCTTTGAAGACGGACCCTAATTCGCACTGCGCTCCCTGAACGCGAGAGGGGACCATCATCGAACGGTGCTGCGAGAAGGGGATCTACTTCCCGGCTGCGTCCACGAGGTCGAGGAGCTGATGCGCTGGGCTGACGTCCGCGAGGACATTGCCATCGTAATCGTCTGCCTGGGCGAGGCTGTCTTGGTGGGTGAACCCGTTCTGTCTGCGGGACACATCCTGTAGGTGGGAGGCGTTGGAGGTCAGAGCTGAGCGTTCGGCTGCTGCGACGGCTGCCAGGCCCCATGCGATGGGTAGCCGAACGACATATCAAGATTTGACCGTGCCAACTTCGGGGGCCTCGTTACGTCGTCGCGCACGTGGAGCGGCCTCCCGAAGGGCACTTGTGAGTAGTGGCTACCACTGACTCAAGGACCGGTTCATGTGCGTCAGTCACGGATGGCGAATATTTCGACCCATGCGTTCGACCTGGCCCAGGCGGCAGCTTCCCTTATTTCGTCGATGGTCATCTCGCTTGCGGTGGTGTGTCCGTAGTGCATAGCGTCGCCGTCGCCAAGATCAAGCAGTTTCATGTAGCAGCCCAGTTCCTTGACCTTGTCCGAGGGCCCTCCCAGACCGTAGTAGTGCATGGTCGCAAGGCTCTGCAATGAAGCTACGGTCGCGTCACCTTCAGGAACGATCCTTTCAAGGATCTCCCTCGCTCCGGCATAGTCTTTCATCTGTCTTTTAACGTCGGCGAGGCAGTTGGCTGACTGACTGAGGCCCTCCCCCATTGCTAGTTCAAGCAGCTTGATCGCCTGCTCTGGAGATTTTGGGACTCCGTCGCCAAGTAGGTACATGCACCCCAGGTTGTGCTTTGCGACGGCGTCGCCCGCTTCGGCGGCCCGGCGATAGAATTCCGCTGCCGCCTCAAGGTCTTTATCGATGCCCAAGCTCAGGGAGAACATGAATCCGAGACGGCGCTGAGCAGATGGAATACCAGCCTCGGCAGCTAGGCCGAGGTATTTATGGGCCTTCTCGTAGTCCCTCTGAAATTCAAGGGCAACGGCGCCTACTATTTCCTGAAAATGTGGATCTCCCGAGTCTGCCACCTTTTGGACCTGAGAGATTATCAAATTTATCCGATTGACACCTTCAGGAATTCCGCGCAATCCATCCCTGAGAGCCAGATTCGCCACTTCGAGAAGCTCGGACCTGCCAGCCTCGTCGATCATCAATTGCCCCGATCGCGGGCGTAACCAAGAAATGCTTCAGCCCAATCGTCAACCTTCGACCAGGCAATAGATTCCTTGATCTCGGCCATGGTCAGTTCACCCGCGATGGTGCGACTGCTGTCAAGCCCTCCACGATCACCGAGTTCTGCAGTTTTCAAGGCGCCCCCCAGAGCCTTGATTTTGTCAACTGGACCGCCAATCCCGTGATAGCACATGGCGGAGAAATTCTTTGCCGACAAGGGGGGAATTTCCCCATCGGGCACAATCTTTTCGAGGATTCCCCGGGCGCCCTCGTAGTCGTCGATCGCACCTTTCATGTCTGCCAGCTGCGCCGATGCAGCCGGCAGGCCGACAGCCGATGCTTCTTCCAGCAACCGAGTTCCTTTTTCTTCAGACTTTGGAACCCCCATGCCTTGCAGATACATGTTAGCCAGATTATATTTCGCGAATGGGTCACCGGCGTCCGCGGCCTTGCGGAAAAGCCCTGCAGCCATCTCAAGATCCTTCGCGACCCCCAGGCCTAGGGCCAACATGTGCCCCAGACCTCGCTGAGCGGATGAGATTCTGGCATCTGCCGCGAGTTTGAGGTACCGATACGCTTTCGCATAATCCTTTTCAATTTCAAGAGCTGCAGCCCCGATCACTTCCTGAAAATAAGGGTTTCCGGAATCCGCAAGCTCCTGAATCTGAGGGAGCATCACATTCAACAGATCAGCCTCCTCCTCCTGGATGGCCGAATGAGCCCTTTCGAGAAGTTCTTGCAGCTCGGCATCAATCATCGCCGCCCCATCCCATCTCATTAGTACTGCGTAAGATTTCGCCGGAAAAACAGAAGGTGTGCTCGTGGATTGTACCACGAGCACACCTTCCGATTACACGCTACCTCTACTGGCCGAATACATGCAGGCCGTTCGGATCTATAACCAATTGGGGTGTATTAAATTGTTTATCCATGAAGTCTTGGTAGCATATTTGACACATGGGTCTTGTCACCACGATCAGCTCCCCAGGATTGTGCGTATAGGCTTGCTTTTCGGCGTGGCTCAGGTAATAGGCCCCAATTCCGCCATTATTATCCCAGTGATGGGGGACGATGTTGGGGAACTCGTTACGGACCGAGGCGGGGAACTCGCGCTCGAACTTCTTGGGGAATTTCGTGGAGTAGCCGCTTATGAAGAAGTCACCGTTGGAATAGCTGCCCGTCTTGGTCTTGGCGAAATTCGGGACATCTATAGCCGAGGGAGTCCCCTTCGGGAGTCCCTCGATTCCTTCGAGGAGAATCTTCCCGCCCTTGAATCCCTTAAGTCCTACAATTGGCACGGCGGTGGCGAGCGCCTGCCCGCATCCGGACGCGCCATCACTTTGCATGCACAGCAGCACAGACAGAACGCCGGAGGGGTCGAGACCCGCCAGGGTTTGCTGGGCGCGCAACCGGTCGGCTGTGGGCTCGTCAGGGCACGTGCTCCCGCCGGTAGTAGATCCGCAGGACTGAGTCCATTCCGGGAGCTTGCCGTCCGGGCCGCAGGCTATAAAGTCACAGGCCGCGTCATGGACCGGTGGTAGTTTCTCGTCATCGGCGAGGACCTTGAGGCTGAAACCGACTGGGTCCCAGTTCGTGGCTGCCGCGATTGGGTAGGTGTCTTCCCAGGTATCCCCGGAGGAGAAGTCTGGGGCGGCGTAGGCGTCGACCCACCTGTCCTTATTGCTACAACCCTTTCCCGAACAGCTCGTCGATGTGCCGTTGTTCGTTGGAGTGCCCCGGCTGCCCTCTGCCTCTCCCGGGTACTGCTTACCGGTCGGGTCAGCGTTGGTGATGGGGCTGTTGCCCCCGTAGCTATAGCCGTTGAGGGATTGGTGCTGGTCGACGGAGAGGACTGGGTCGACGCTGATGAACTGGCCGGTGACCGGGTCGTATTCGCGCGCCCCAATGTGCGTCAGGCCGGTGGTGTCGTCGGCCGGCTTGCCGAGGAAGCCCTTATCGTCGGGCCAACTGGTGGGCTTGCTTCCCCGGGAGGCACCAAATGGAGTGCTGTAGCGCTTGGTGATGGCGTACGTCGACGCGTCAAGCAAGATGCTCGACGTTCCGTGATGGTCAGCGGCCAGGAAGTTGAGCTTCGTTCCAGATACTCCGAGCGTTGCCGTGCGGATAGCGACGGTCAGGCCGTTCACGGAGTAGTAGCGGGTGCCGGTCAGGGTCTTCGTCGTCCCCTTGACGGTCAGACGGACCTCTGTCCCGCCGCCCAGGTAGAGAACGGTGTCGCCGTCGCCCTTGGCACGGCGGATCATCAGGTCGCCGTCGGCGCCGTAGAGGTAGTTGGTTTCCTTGGTGCCTTCGGTGAGTGTGGCGAGGTCGCCTTCGGTGCTCCAGGCCAGTGTCTGCTGCGCTGTGGGACCGGGGCGAGAGGTGGTGTTGCCGCTCGCGTCGTAGCCGTAGGTTGCGGCGCGGGAGCCGGTGGTCTTGTCCAGAGTGTGCGGCTTGGTGTCGGCGGTGTCGTTGTACGTGTAGGTGGTCGTCTTGTCACCCGATGTTGCGTGCTGGGTCTCCGTTTTACGTTGCCCGGCGTCGGTGTAGGTGTAGGACGTCCAGTAGGGCGCAGCTCCGTCGATGTTGGCAGTGGTGCGGCCTGAGGTAGCGCAGTCTTCGGTCTTCGGAGTCCATGCCTCCGTCAGGCGGCTGTAGCCGTCGTAGGCGAAGCACTGGTTGTCGGTCTTGGTGGTGCCGCCCAGGGTGGTGGCGTCCAAGATCGAGGTGACATTGCCGGCGTCGTCCTGAGTGAACTTCAGATCTTGCGGCATGTAGCCGTGGACATCGTCGGTGACATAGGAGCGGGTGAGACGGCGGGTGCCCTCCTCATAGTCCCAGTTCAGGTACGCCTTTTTCGCTGAGCTGGTGCTGTCCGTGCCCAGTGCGAGTTGGCGTAGGTCACCCTGCGGGGAGAAGGCGGCGCCCTGTAGGTAGCCCGTGGTGCCCTTAGATGTGACCTGCTGCCCGAGTGCGTTGTAGGTGTAGGAGACGGTCTCGCTGGCAAGTCCGGCCACTGCGGGTGCACTGGCCTGGTCGACCGTGCCGTCCACGTTGTAGCCGGTGGTGAAGGACAGGATCTTGGGTACGCCGGCGACGACCAGCGGGTCGGTATCGGGGAGAATCAGCTGGTTGGCGGTGGCACGGTAGAGGCTGTCGTAGGTAGTGACCTTCTGGGTGTAGGCCTTGCCGGTCAGTCCGCCGTCGTAGCGCACGGCCGTGTCCAGCTGTCCCTTGGCGAGGGTGTCGAAGGTCCATGCGGTGAGCTTGTTGGCATCGGTCTTGTTGGCTTGCCACATGCCCGTCTTGCGGCCGAGGTCGTCGTACTCGTAGAGCAGCTTTTTGGTCGGGTCGTCGTTAGAAGTGGTGCTGATGATCTGGTCGAGGGCGTTGTACTCGGTGGTGCTCTTGCCCTTGTCAGGGTCGCTCGCGGTGACCTGGTGGCCGAAGAGGTCGTAGGTGTAAGACCACTGGGTCTGGTCTGGGCCCTTGACTGTCTCCTGCTGGCCAGCGGGGGTGTAGGTGTAGTCGGTCGTGGTGTAGTTGGTGCCCGTCGGCGTCGGGCCGGCGTATTCGCGGCGCTGGGTCGTTTGTCCCAGAGCATTGGTGACGACGGCGGTCGCCTGGCCTCCGGCCGGTGCGGTGGTCGCGACCGTGTCGCCGGTGTAGGTGGTGTTGGTGGTCCACTGTGTGACGCCGTGGACCTTGGTCACGACCGTGGTTGCGCGGTCCGCGCCGTCGTAGGTCGTGTCCGTCTGGAAAGGCGCCTGGCTCCCGGAGACCTCTACGGGTGTTGTGGTGGGAGTTGCGGTGCTGTCCCAGATGTTGGATTGCTCGCTGACTGCATGGCCCCTGGCGTCGTATTGGCTCAATGAGATGAGCCGGCCGCCTCGCGGGGTCGGGGCTTGGGTCTGCCGGGTACGTAGCAGTGAGTCGTAGAAGACGTAGGTGGTGTTGTAGCCGGAGCCGTCACCCTTGAGAGCCCCGGTAGAGACCCACGACATGCCCGCATTGGTGACGTTGTAGTCGTAGACGGTGTTGGGCGTTTTGTTCAGCGCTTTGGACCGGTTGGGCAACCACACCTTGGTGACGCGGCCGAGGCTGTCGTACTCGCTTTCACCGACCTTGTTGTTGGGGTCGATGACCTTGAGTGCGGCACCGGTTGCGAAGTCCAGCGTCGTGCTGGTCTTGTAGGCCTTGGCGTTGCTCACCGTCGTCGAGGTGAGGGGGCCAGCTGCTGCCGGGGTGTAGGTGGTCGAGGCGGTGGTCAAGCCATTGGCGTCCTTGACGAGTGTGGGCCGGCCCAGAGTGTCGTAGTCAGTGGTGGAGATCTTCTGCCAGCTGGGGGTCCCGTCGACAGCGTAGCTCTTGGCCCGGCCTCTCCACTGAACCTCGCCCTTGGTGGGGGTCTGGGTGCTGGTGTAGGTCTTGGAGTCGTAGGCGACGGCAGTGTCGGAGATGACGTCGCCAGGCTTGGTTGCGTCAGCAGGCAGGTCGAGGTCGGCGTTCAACGTCGCGCATGGTTTGGCCACTACGCGCACGCGGGAGATCAAAGAGTTGATGCCGACCGAGTCGTTGCGTGCATAGGTGTTACGGGTGCACTTCTCGTCCTTGGTGACTGCGTCGTCGCCCTGGTCGTCGACCTTGGAGGGCATTCCGTAGTCGTCATAGGTGGTCGTGACGGTGTGGACTCGATCGGTTGGGGTGATTCCCGTCGTAATGCGAGTCCGGCTATGGGTGGCGGCGGTGCGGACGTAGTACGCCTCAGTGTCCGCGTACGACTTGTGCTGGGTGGCTGTCTTCTGTTTCCAGGGGTCGTTGACCGCACCCCCAATCTCGGTGTCACCGTCGTACGTGACGCTCTCGCGGGTGAAGCCTGCGTAGGGGTCTGAGTCGGTGACCTCGGGTGCCTTGATGCCAGATACCTTCACCGCCTTACGGGCATCCGCATCAGGGGTCTTACCGTCCGAGCCCAGCACTCGGTCACCGTCCATGCCCCGCAGGTACACAGTGACGGTCTTGGATTGAGTGCCCGTTGATATGCCTACAAGGTGGGTGACCTTCTCATAGCCTCGCCAGTTGGACCACGTACGCTCCTTGGCCGCGGTCATCGGATCGTCGTTGTAGTGCCAGGCACCGCCGCCGGTGTACTGGTAGCTGTGCTGGACCGCTTCCGAGCCACCGCGTGTGTCAATGGTGGAGACCGAACTGACCGGGTACTTCTGGAACCAGTCGAGGATCGGAGTCTTCTCGCCGTTGGGCGACCAGTACACCGGGTAGCAGCGCTTGGTGTTCTGATCCAACTTTGGCTTGGTGCCGCCAGCAGTGCAGTCGGCATCCAGATAGGTGACGATCGTCTGCGCGCCAGTTTCGGACGTGATGCTCTTAACGCGTGGTCTGTTCAGCGGCAGGATGTCGTCGGCTGCGCCATCGACGCGGTTGGGCCGAAATTCAGGCGTGAACGTGACCGGGTCTAGCGACAGGTCGGTGCCGTGTTTACCCGTGTGCTTGATCTGATCCAGCCACAGGGTCTGGTCGCTGGAGTCTCCCGTGTCGCCCGGGTCGAGGTAGAGCTGCTTGAGCGCCCAGGCATCCACCGCTTCGAAGGCCGGGGTCGACGCTGCCGCATTCCAGGCATAGGTGGTAACGGTGGTGAGCCGCTTACGAGAGAAGAACGTCGGACCGACGTTGCCTGTGCACTTGTCGCCGTCCTTGCACACAGCGTCGAACGGAACGTCCGGCCAGTTGTCACGCGTGTCTTCAGTCAGCGAGTCACAGCCGGCACCGGAGGCCAAACACCGCTCGTCGTAGCTGAACGCGACCTTGTCCGAGGCTGCTGGGGAACCTGAGAAGAGGGACCCAGCGCGCTGGCCATAGCGGATCTCCTTCAGATACCCGCCGCGTACATAGTCGGTGCCGGTCGTGTCGTCGCCGAGCTTGTCGTAGTTGTTGTGTTCAGCGGTGTACCAGTACGACATCGCATTGCCGTGGGTGTCCTGGACGTAGTCGAGGTTCCATCGCCAAGCCTGCTTCTTGTCGCGGCCGGAGAAGGAGCTGCCGTCTGCGTAACCCGGCTCGCCCGCGTCGTCACCGAAGACAGGTGCGGTCCAGACCGAGTTGGTGCGGTCGTCGACGCCTGCGCCCTCGAGCTTGTCGAGGCCGAAGACGTATTTGGTGCCGTTGCCGGTTGTGACGGTCCAGTACTCACCGTTGTCGTCGTCGTTCTCGGCACCCGTGGAGTGCGTCACGGTGGAGCCATTGTCGTTCTTCAGCCGCCATGTGCCGCTGGTGTCGTCCTTGACCAGTTCGGTGGCACTGCCGTTGAGAACGAGCGAGGCGTTGTCGTACTTCCAGCACAGGTCGTACTTCTCGTCCTGGCCGTCGTCGTCGCAGGACCCGTATTTGCGCTCGATATACGACGAGGTGAGGTCGAAACCTTCACCGATTTGGGTGCCCTGATTGTTGGTGGTGGAGGTGCGGCCGTCCACAGCACTGGAGTCGTAGGTTATCGACAGGTCAGGCTGGGTTCCGCCGGCGGACAGCGGCACACGCAAGGGGTAGGACCACGTGAACGACCCTGACGAACCTCCGGCTTCCCACGTCGAGGACGACGACAGCGGGGTCGCCTTGTATTCACCGGAACCCGAGCTCGTACCGGCCGCGAGCGCCACCATCATCGGCGTACCGGTCGACGCCAGACTGAGAGGCGCGGAGATGCGGTCCTTTGCACGGTCATTGACTGAGGCAAGGTTGTGGCGGGTGCGGCACTTCGCCTCAGTGGGGTGCGTTCGGGCGCAGGACGGGAGCTGGAACAGCCGCAGACGGCCCGCCCAGTCGCCACCGTAGGCCGATGCGAAAGCCGAGTAATTGACGCCAAGTTGGGTTCTACCGCCGCCTGTTGGGCTGGTGATTTTCAGGACCACGCCCTTGACGCCGAGCTTGGCGGCCGTTGATTGATCCAGGACCTGAACAACCACGGCCTTCGCCGTCTTGCCCTTGTCTGAAGCGGCGGCCGACACCGGCAGGGAGCCCGCGGTTGCCTTTGCCGTGCCCTTCGGCGGAATCGTCAGGGATGCGCTGCCGGCTTTGGGCCAGGTGGTCGACCTCTGTTGATCATGGCGGGCCCTCGCGGCTGCAGCCCGATCCACCTTGCCCGACTTTGTCACCATGGCGGCAGCCTGCGCGTTCGCTCCGGCAGTGAACAGACTGACCTTCGCGGCGTGCGGAGCCCTCAACGTTGGTCGGCCAAGCGGCTGTGTGTCCGCAGCGAAGGTGACGGGGCTGACAAGGCTGGGGATCAGCACAAGGCCGGTGGCAGCGGCTATGTGGCGAGACCAGCGTCTCTTGGTCCTGCCTCCGCGGGCCGCTCGGGACCGTCGTATGCCAAAGGGATTCATGGGGCTGCTTCCTGCACTGTGCTGGGTCATGCCCAGTCAGGTGCATGTCATCGTGAATGAAGGAACGTGCACGGACGCATCAGGCGTGGGCGGCCTCACTCATAGAGCGGGCCGCCCACCAGTCATGACGTGGCGTCAAATGTTGTCGGGGGTGGCCAAGACCTGCGAGCGTACTTGGTCAGAGGTCATAGCCCCGGTCCAGATCCTTAGGTCCTGTAGACCGCCGAGCAGGTAGTTGGCCGGGCTGCCAGATGTGGTTCCGCGCCCCAGGCTTAGTTCACCGCTCCCCTGCTGAGGGTTCGTGAAGCCCGCAGCACCCTCGGACGGCTGATCGTATTCTCCGACGTACAAGTGGAGCTTGCCGTAACGCGATTCGGTCTTGGATCCATCGGCGGGATCCGTCCACTCCCAGGACTCCTGAGCGTCGAAGGTGCCAGTGATCTGCACCCACGTATCGGTCGCAGCCGCTTCTGCCGCCGGGACCTGTGCACTCTGGGTCACCTTCCCGTCAGAACCCACCGCGGTGCGGGTGAATTTCCACTGGTAAATGCCTTCCGCGGGCTTCATCACCCACAGAGCCCAAGAGGACTCCCCTCCCAGGCGCTGCGCTGCGACCTGAGCTTGATAGCCCACAGGCTTGGTCGCTAGCGCCTGCGAATCAATACGAACACTGGCCGACACTGTGAACGACCCGCTCTCATCGATGACGGGACCTGTGGCAGCGGCATAGCCGGCGGCACCGTCGAGGAACAGAGCGTTGTCTTCCGCGTTCAGCGTGGCGCCAGCGGCCGACAGTTTCATCGCGGGAAGGGGGTAGGCAGTGCTCTCGGAGATTTCGGTCCCCTTGGCGGAACTGGCATCCCATTGCGCCACAAGTTCGTTGCCCGGAACGTCGTTCTCTCTCAAGCTGGCCTCATCAGCTACCTCTGACGGCCCCAGGAATCGACCCCACACCGCGACTTCATCAAGCAGACCGAAGTGGTAGTCGCCGTATGTGCCGCCAGCCTTAGAACGGCCGAACTGTAGTCCACCGCTCGCGGCCCATGGCGTGTACGTCGACGCTGCTTTCGACAGGATGACTGGCTGTCCTTGGGGTCGGCCGTTGACGAACAACTGGATGGTGTCGTTGGCCGGATCGGAGTCTGGGAGGTTGTCGTCGCCCTCCGTCTTGAACACGCCTGCCAGGTGTGTCCACACGTTCAGGGCTGGGTTCTCGCTGTCTGCCAGGGAACGGATGTAGACGGGGCTGGCCTGGTCCTTGTCGGTGCGGTTGAAGACCCACTTGTGGTAGGAGGCCGAGTAGTACAGGGCGAACGAGCTGCCATTGGCTCCTGGTTCGGACAACACAACCCTGTTCGCCGAGGCATCGGACAACTGCACCCAGGCAGAGACAGTGAAGGAGCTTTGTGTGTTGACCGCAGGAGTAGCGGTCGCGGCGTACCCGGTCTGCTGGGCAGGCACCGTGGTGTCGTCGTTGAGACGCAGCGAGTAATCGGCGTCACCCCGTCGAGCCCGAGTCGACCAGCCGGTTCCCTCCGCGCCAACCAGGGCCGCATCGTGTCGCGTCCCGACACTGGCGGTGTCCTTGGCGGTCATTACCCCGGAGCCGGGCGCACCGTCGTTCAGGTGCCAGCGGCCCACCTCCCCCTGGGCGGGTTCCACCTTGAAGGTGAATTCCTTGTAGGCACCCCACCGCTTGTAGACGTCCTTGGCCCTGACCGACAAAACCTGGGTGCCGGACAGGGGCGGGGTCACATCCGTGACGGTGGCTTTGGTGCTTCCGGCGACTGATTTGGCGGGAGTGGACAGCAGCTGCCATTCATAGCCCGTGACGTCGGTGTGGCCGCTGCTGTCGACGTCTGCGGTGTTCGGCTGGAAGGTGAAGCTGCCGGGTATGCCCGGCCCGCCCTTTCCTTCGCAGACCGTCGCCGTGCATTCGGAATACGGAGCGCCAGCGGTGATGCGGGGTGCCTTCGGCGCCGAAGAGTCGATCTTAAAGTAACACCAAGAGGTGTACGACGACCACAGATCACCCATTTTGCCGCTGTAGGACCAGTGCGACTGAGTCCGGGCCTTGTAGCGGTAAAGGCCTCCATCGGCACGATTGCTGGTGCGCATCTTCTCCAGCGAGCCGTCCGGATGCCAGCCAGTGTCGGGCATGTGCCCAGTCCACACCTGATGCCAAGGGTCGTCGTCACCGCGCTCCACGACGTACTCAGCCTGCAGGGACCCTTCTTCGTCTCCCTTGTGTGACTCGACTTGCGTCTGAACCCGGGCCTGCACCATGGGGTCGGTGCGCGTAATGATGAGCGGGTCGGACGAGGACTTCTTGCAATACGCAGTGGTGCCATCGCCCGGGATGAGGCCCACATCCGTTGGGACACCGGGCTTGTAAGCGAAGGTGACCTGCAGCTCGGCGTTGTCGTCGAACCGCTTCCAGGCGCGCGTGTCCGACTCGTCCTTTGCCCTCAGCATCAGGGTAAGCCGACTGATCTTACCGTCAGCGAAGGAACGGACCGTGCTCTTCAGGTTCTCGTCCGACTCGTCAGGGTTGTCGTTGAACTCGACCCATTGATCCGGCTGGTCAGGGCTGCACAGCCCTCCGCGGCCTGCCGAGACATACCGATCGCCCATCTGGTCAAGCTGCTTGGGCCCTGGCCAGGTTGTGCCTTCAGAAATATTGTCGGTGCGCTCCAGGTCCACCCAGTGCGGATCACAGTTGAAGGACCATGTCTCGTGCGCCCTGAAGGTGGCATCCAACACGTACTTGCCGGCAAGTTTGGTCGGCGCGAACTCGAAGTACATACGGTCGACATAGCCGCCACCGCAGTAGTAGCCGTCCGCGTTGCCGCACTTGCCGACGCCTTTGTCGCCGTCGAACATCCAGAACTTGTCACCATCGGATGAGATCTTCGTGCGCTCCGACACGCCGAGCCCGATCGACGGGTCGATGTAGACCGGATAGACCGTGTCCTTGCCACGAAGCAGACCCAGATCAGGATGTACGGCCACGGTGCCGCCGTTTACCGTGACCGGCAGCATCGCACTCGCGTCGCCTGTACCAGGCTGAGCGAGATCGTCCTGAGGTTCACCTTGAACCGACACATCAAGTTTGGTTGTCAGCAGCTGGGTTTGCGGGTCGGCCTCAGAGTCGCCAGCCGAGTCCCACATCTGTCCCGCAGGTCCCCGAAAGACCGCGTTGCCATCTTCGTCGACCGCGCGCAGGCCACCACCGATACCCGACTGAACGGTCAGCCCCTCACCCATAGCCGTGAGTCTGACCTGCTCCAGCTCTGGATTCTGGGCTGCCTCAGGCGTCTTGACGACCAGCACTTCTCGATACCCCTCAGCCAGGGCAGTCAGCTGCAGGTCCACCCCGTCGAACACATTCGCATAGATGGCGGTTGCGCCGTCCACAGTCGGCTCGGGCAACGAGTTGGGCCACCCCAACGTGACCGAGCGGCCGTCCTTGGCCAAGCGAAGCAGGCCCGCGCCCGAACCGCCTCCAGAGAAGGACAGGTCAACGACCGCCCCCTTGGGGGCAATCCGTCCATCAGGCCTTCGCTCCAGTGCGGCATCGACGGAACCCCAACTGCCGTCATCACGCTTCACACGCTGCGGCGTGGTCGACTGTGTGAGCGTGAAAGAGCCATCGGGATTGGCGCGCGTGGTCGAGTACTCCGTGCGATCCTCCGTCACCTCCACCGAATCACCCGATGACTGTGCCTGAGCCAGCGCCGTGGACTCAGACACCACATCCGTCTCGGCTGCTGCTGCAATCGCCGACGCCGCCGGCAACACGGGCAGCGCCGACCACATCAACGACGCGATCACACCCCCCAGAAACAGACAACGACCTCTTCGTGGCCCCCGCATAGGCGCCACGGTCCCCCGTATCAACTTCACGCCGTTCACTCCACTCACAAGATTCCCACAGGATGAGCCGAGTTAACGTGCCGTCACTTTCTATCGTCAATGAGTCGTGACGCAGCTCACATAAGTTGCGCCACATGCGCCCTGACCTGCCCGAAAAGCCCCTACTGGAACGAGCTGGAGCGTGTCTCTTTGGTCGGTAGGCCAGTTGATCGGATGTGTCTGTCCGGTTGGTGATCACTGATGCGATGTGGGATCGGATCGAGCCCCTGATGCCGGCCCATCCGGTCCGTGGACGACGGTGGGCCGAGCACCGCCGGACGCTTGAGGCCATCGCCTGGAAGTACCGCACCTGCTCGTCCTGCCGGGACATGCCCAGCGAGCTCGGGTCGTTTCCAGACCGCGCACAAGCACTTGATCAGGTGGGACGTGGACGGCACTTAGGAACGGATCTTCGCGGCTGTTCTGGTCGCCGATGACGCAGGTGACGATGTGGGTTGGACCGTGTCGGTGGACTCCACCGCCTGCCGGGCTCACCAGCATCTGCCGGAGCCAGGAAAAGGGGGAGCCCGGTCGGCCCTGACCTGAAGATCACACACTCGGACGCTCCCGCGGTGGCCGGAGTACGAAAGTCCATCTGGCCGGTGACAGCCAGGCACGGCCTCTGGCCCTCTATGTCACTGCGGGCCAAGCCGGTGACGCACTTGCCTTCGAAGCGGTCATGGCCAGGATTCGGCTTGTGCGAGACGGACCGGGAAGGCCCAGAACACGCCCTGCGGCGGTCCTTGCGGATCTCGCCTACTCCGTCTGAACGGGAGGCCCGCGACGAGGACGGTGGCCACGACGGTGTTGGTGTTCATGGTGATCACGGACACCGTGTCATCGGCGCGCGCAGCAACCTGTCCCACCGCGAGCGACGCACTCGAAGATCAGGCGGCACCGACGACGGGAGGGTCTCCGACGCGCCCACCCCCTCACGGTTTGACAGATAGTCACAGCAATTCTCTCGATCAGGCTGACATAATCGGGCACATTATGACAGTTGACAATAATTCGGTACGGCGGAAACGCGCGACCGCCCCGGCTATGGACCGGGGCGGTCGCCTGGACGGTCGTGTGCCCCACCGAGACCGCACCCGGTCCTGTGCCGCGACCGAACCGGCGGATCCGGGGCACGGAGGCGGGCGACCGGACCCAGGCGCGGTGAGCACGACGGGCCGGGAGGGGCACCCTCCGCCGACAACCACTCGGCAGAAGGATCGCTCAGGGATTCGTTGATCCGGCGCAGGGCGGCGCACCCACGACTCTTACGCACGTGCCGTACGCCATACGTGCCTGACGATCCCTCGAATACCCATAAGGCATGTACGAAAAGGGCCACTTGCCCTATCGAGGGCCTCGACTCGGCCACGGTGATCTCGGCGGTGGACGATATGTTCGCCGGAGCCAGCCCCCTGCACACCATCAAGTCCCGCGACGCCTGGCTGAACCTGCTCGACCAGCACGGCTGGCAGGTGCACGACGCGGCCGAGGTGGTGGCGGTCAACCACTTCGAACTGCCCATGACCGACCTGTCCGCCCAGATCCAGACGCAGTTCCTGAGCGCAACAGCCACGTGAGCGGAGCACACGCTCCGCACCCCTCTCGATGAAACCGGATACTCCGGGATACCTCCGCTCGAGCGGAGAGGGTCCAGCAGCGTCGGGAGCCGTTCCGGTTCATCGCGGGGCACCTCCGCTCGCGCGGAGAGAGGATCGGCGCCACAGGCCATCCCGCGCGGAAGGTGGTGCGCGGGATCAACGTCAGGTACAGGAAGCGGTGTTGGGCGGCACGGTGTCGGGAACGCCTGCCCTGCTGCCGATGTATGCCGAGCGGGCGGACCTGTTCGAGAACATCCGCGCTGGGGCGCAGAGCGTGGAACCGGCGACGGCAGTCCTGCAGTCCTCCCCGACGTCCATCTGTTGCTGTGAAGGGTGTCTCAATGGCGGGAAGAAAGGGACGCGCGGTCGCGTCACTGATCGCCGTGCTGATAGTCGGGGGGCTCATGGGCGGGTGCTCCAAGGAGTACAAGGACAAGCGGGGTAAGGGCGACGCACCCGTGCGGGGGCGCATGGGGGACAACACAGCCGCCGAGGTTTTCAACATGCCGGACGGATTCGGCAACTTGGCCACGAAGTGCGTGGGCCACGGGTTCCGCGCCTACGTGACGACCAACGCCAGCGGGCCGTCCAATGTCGAGATCGTGCCGGACAAGGCATGCGCGAGTTGAGACGGGGGGCGATGGCCGCTCTGCTCGCGGTACTGCTCCTTGCCATGGTCGCCGGATGCTCACGGGAGTACCAGGACAAGCGGGGCAAGGCGGACGCGCCCGTGACCGGGCGAGCGGGCGAGGACACTCCGGCCGAGGTCTACAACTTCCCGGACGGGTTCGGCAATCTCGCGACCAAGTGCATCGGCCCCGGTCGGCGCGGCTACGTCACCACCAAGTCAGTGCACCAGGAGGACGACGAAACGGTGGTCATCCCGTCGAACGCCGTCGTCGTCGACGATCCAGGATGCCCGGCCGCACGCTAGTGTCTCGCGTCCGAGATCCGTTGGCAGAAGCGGGCGAGTGAGGCTCTTGATCAGCGCAGACGAAAAGACCTAACGACGCACTAAGTCCCTTTCCGACATGGTCAGTTTAAGGAGTCGTATGTAGCAGCAGAGGGCAGCGGCGAGTCCGAGGAAAGCCAGGTAGTTGCGGGGATGCCGTTCGTAGCGGGGGCTGAGTCTGCTGTAGCCGGACAGCCAGGACATGGTCCGGTCCATGACCCGTCGGCGACGGCCCAATCGTTCGCTGGACTCGATGCCCTTGCGGGCGATACGTACTCCGATCCGCTTGCCGCGAAGCCATTTTCGCAGGTGGGGGATGTCGTAGGCCTTGTCGGCGTAGAGGCGCCAGGGTTTGAAGTGGCGGCCGCGGTAGGGGTCGTGTTTCGTTTGGTGACCCTCCACCATGGGCTTCAGGCCTTCGCTGTCGTGGACGTTGGCGGCCGAGATGCCGACGACCAGGGGCAGTCCGTGCGCGTCCGACAGGATGTGCATCTTGGAACCCGGCCGGCAGCGTCGGGGACCTCGCGGGCGTTGGACTGGTCCGAGCAAGTCCAGGCCAGCTGAGTGGGAGACCATCGGACGGCGCCAAGAACCCTGGGTTGACCTTCACCTTGGGGGAGCCCCCAGCATCAGTGGGGCCGGGTGACGCGCTCGGCACCCGCCCTGCACGCACGCGTACCCGCCGCGCACGCACCCGCCCGCACACGCCGCGGGGACCCCCGCGGCGCGGCCCCCTCCCCACGACAGGTCTCACCCGGCGTCGAGTGCCACCCTCGCGCCGCCGTCACGCCGCTGCCCGCTCGCAGGCGGCCCGGTGCTGGCGCGCACCACGAGCTTCGTGGGGACGAGGGTGGTGCCGTGTTCCGTCCCGTCCAGATGCATCCGCCGCAGGACACCCTCCACGCAGAGGCGTCCCACCTCGGCGAAGTCCTGGTGCACCGTGGTCAGGGGCGGCAGGAAGGAGCCGGCCTCCGGGATGTCGTCGAAGCCGATGACACTGACGTCCTCGGGAATCCTCCGGCCCCGCTCGTGCAGGGCCCGCAGGAGCCCCAGGGCCATCTGGTCGTTCGCGGCGAACACCGCCGTGCAGTCCCGCTCGTCCGCGAGCCGCAGACCCGCGCGGTAGCCGGACTCCGCCGACCAGTCGCCCCGCACGAGGGGCGGTGCGACGCGCCCCTCCTCGGTCAGCGCGGCGTTCCAGGCGTCGGCGCGGCGCTGTGCCGCGAACGACTCCTCCGGACCCGCGAGGTGCCAGACGGTGCGATGGCCGAGGTCCAGCAGGTGCCGTACGGCGGCGCGGGCTCCTCCCGCCTGGTCGGTGTCGACCACGGCGTAGCGGTCACCGGCGTCGGAGTCGGCGACGACGACCTGGACATGGGGAGGCAGGGAGATGGTCGCCGCGTCGAGCAGGTGCACTTCCATGATGGCGATGACGGCGTCGACGGCGAGCTCGCCCAGCCGGGAGAAGGCGCCCCGCACCTCGTCCTGGGTGGGCACGGCGACGGGCAGGAGCGTGACGGCGTAGCCCTCCTGCGCCGCGGACGTGGCGATCGCCTCCAGCGTGCGCATGTTGCCCGTGGTGGAGAGGTTGAAGGTGATGACGCCGATGGTGCGGAACTCACCGCGCTTCAGGGCCCGGGCCGCGCTGTTGGGCCGGTATCCCAGCTCCTTCATGGCCGCCAGTACCTGCTGCCGGGTCTCCTCGTTGACACCGTCGTATCCATTGGACACGCGCGAGACCGTCTGCGAGGACACGCCGGCCAGCCGCGCGACGTCCGCCATGGACGCGCCCTGCGCACGACGCCCCGCCCGCTTTCCCCTGGGCGAAGGGGCCCGATCCAGGTCCGTCGACCCGCTGTCCGCAGTGTCCACCCGTCTCCCCTGCTCCCAAGTCACCGTTCCTCCGGCGACTCTTGACCACCGACATTGGCGCAGTGTAGACATGCCGCCATCAGATGTTTACGTAAACATAACAGGCCACGGCGCTTTCCGCGGCTGATGTTTACGCAAACATCGCGACGGCGTGCTCCGCCGGTTCCGAGATGGACGAGCGAGGAACGACATGACGACGCTTCAACCCCCCGCGGCCGTGACACGGCGTCCGGAGAGGCCTCCGGGGAAACGGGACCGCCGCTCCTGGACAGGCTGGGGGTTCATCGGCCCGTTCGCGGTGGTCTTCGCCTTCGTCTTCCTGGCTCCGATCGCCTATTCGATCTATCTCAGCCTCTTCCGCGACAAGCTCATCGGCGGCACGTCCTTCGTCGGCCTCGACAACTACCAACAGGCCCTCCAGGACCAGCAGTTCTGGGACTCCCTGGCCCGCGTCGCGCTGTTCCTGGCGATCCAGGTGCCGATCATGCTCGGCATCGCCCTGTTCGTGGCGCTCACGCTGGACAGCGGCCGCCTGTACGGCCGGGACTTCTTCCGGATATCGATCTTCCTGCCGTACGCGGTGCCCGCCGTGGTCGCCACCCTGATGTGGGGCTTCATGTACGGAACCCGGTTCGGCCTGGTCGGCGACATCAACAGCGCCTTCGACGTCACCCTGCCCGACCCGCTCTCCTCGAACCTGATCCTGGCGTCGATCGGCAACATCGTCACCTGGGAGTTCGTCGGCTACAACATGCTGATCTTCTACTCGGCGCTGCGGGTCATCCCGCAATCCCTGTACGAGGCGGCGGAGATCGACGGCGCCGGGCAGATCCGCGTCATCACGGCCATCAAGCTCCCCGCGATCCGCGGCGCCCTGGTCATCGCGACGATCTTCTCGATCATCGGCAGCTTCCAGCTGTTCAACGAGCCGAGCATCCTGCGGCCGCTGGCGCGCAACGCCATCACGACGGACTACACCCCGAACTTCTACACGTACTCGCTGTCCTTCAACGGGCAGCAGCACAACTACTCCGCGGCGGTCGCCATCATCATGGGGCTGATCACCATGGTCATCGCCTATGTCGTGCAGCTCCGCGGCATGCGCAAGGGAGCGTGACCCGATGAGCAGCACGAGCAGCCCCGTCACCGCCGGGTCCCATCCCGCACCCGCCGAGGTCGGCGGCGCCTCCAAGGGCACACCCCGACTGCGCACCCTCCGCGAGAAGGCGCCCAGGCGCCCCAAGCGCAGCATTCTCCTGACCGTGCTCACCGGCTTGATCCTGGTCTACACGGTGGTGCCCCTGCTGTGGCTGGTCATCAGCGCCACCAAGACCCAGGACGGACTCGCCCACTCGTCCGGGCTGTGGTTCAGCCACAAGTTCGCCCTGTGGAGCAACATCCACGACACGTTCACGTACCACGACGGCATCTTCGTCCGATGGCTGCTGAACACCCTGCTGTACGTCGTGCTCGGCGCCGGCGGCGCCACCCTCCTGGCGATCCTGGGCGGCTACGCGCTGGCGAAGTTCACGTTCCCCGGAAAGCGCGCCGTGTTCGCGGTGGTCATCGGGGCCGTCGCCGTCCCCGGCACCGCCCTGGCGGTACCGACCTTCCTGATGTTCAGCAAGATGGGGCTGACCGACACGCCCTGGGCGGTGATCATCCCCTCGCTCGTGTCGCCCTTCGGTCTGTATCTGATGTGGGTCTTCGCCAGTGAGGCCATCCCCACCGAGCTGATGGAGGCCGCCCGCATCGACGGAGCCGGCGAGATCCGCACCTTCTTCCAGGTGGTCCTGCCGCTGCTCGCCCCCGGCACCGTGACGGTCCTGCTGTTCACCACGGTCGCGACCTGGAACAACTACTTCCTGCCGCTGATCATGCTCAAGGACCCGAACTGGTACCCCCTGACGCTGGGCCTGGACGCGTGGAACTCCCAGGCCCAGACGATCGGTGGGGACGTGATCTTCAATCTGGTGATCACCGGTTCGCTGCTCACCATCGTGCCGCTGATCGCCGCGTTCCTCCTGCTGCAGAAGTACTGGCAGTCCGGGCTCGCCGCCGGAAGCGTCAAGGAATAAGGAATAGCCCGGCCTCAGGCCCCCACCTCCCGCAGCCTCACCTCTTCCTTCTCTCCCTGTCCCACCCATGAAGAAGTCCCGCCCACGAAGAAGTGGAAGCACCTCCATGCGCAGAACCACCGGCCGCCTGCTGCGCGGCTTCACCCTCCTGTCCGTCCTCGCCCTCGGGGCGACCGCCTGCGGAGGCTCCGACGACAGCAGCTCAGGACAGAAGGCGGTCTCCGCCACGGACATCCAGGCGGCCCTCAAGAAGGGCGGCTCGGTCACGGTCTGGGCCTGGGAGCCCACGCTGAAGACGGTCGTCGCCGACTTCGAGAAGAAGTACCCCAAGGTCAAGGTCAACCTCGTCGGTGACCGGTCCGGTGACAAGCACTACACCGCTCTGTCGAACGCCATCGCGGCCGGGAAGGGCGTCCCCGACGTCGCCCAGGTCGAGTACTTCGCGCTGAGTCAGTACTCCCTCACCAAGGGCCTCAGCGACCTGGCCCCCTACGGCGCCGACAAGCTCGCCGCCAAGTACACCCCGGGTCCGTGGAACGCCGTCAGCGAGGGTGACAAGGTCTACGGCCTGCCGATGGACTCCGGCCCCATGGCGATGTTCTACAACAAGAAGGTCTTCGACAAGTACAAGATCGCTGTCCCGACCACCTGGGACGAGTACGTCGACGCGGCTCGCAAGCTGCACAAGGCCGACCCCAAGGCGTACATCGCCAACGACGCCGGTGACGCGGGCTTCACCACCAGCATGCTGTGGCAGGCCGGTTCGCGCCCCTACAAGGTCGACGGCACCAAGGTGACGGTCAACTTCGAGGACGCGGGCGCCCAGAAGTACACCGACACCTGGCAGAAGCTCATCGACGAGAAGCTCCTCGCGCCCATCAACGGCTGGACCGACGACTGGTACAAGGGCCTCGGCGACGGCACCATAGCCACTCTGACCACCGGCGCCTGGATGCCCGCCAACTTCGTCTCCGGTGTGCCGAACGCCTCGGGTGACTGGCGCGCGGCCCCGATGCCGCAGTGGGCCAAGGGCGACAAGACGACCGCGGAGAACGGCGGCAGCTCCCTCGCCCTGCCCGCGCTGGGCAAGAACAAGGAACTCGCGTACGCGTTCGTCGAGTACGCCAACTCCGGAGCCGGCGTGCAGAGCCGCATCAAGGAGGGCGCGTTCCCGGCGACCAAGGCCGAACTCCAGTCCACCGACTTCCAGAACATCAAGTTCGACTACTTCGGCGGCCAGCAGGCCAACAAGATCTTCGCCGAGTCCGCCGCCAACGTCGGCAGCGACTGGTCGTACCTGCCCTTCCAGCAGTACGCCAACTCGATCTTCAACGACACCGTCGGCAAGGCCTACATCTCCGGCACCAAGCTGGCCGATGGTCTGAAGTCCTGGCAGGACGCCTCCGTCAAGTACGGCAACGAGCAGGGCTTCACCGTCTCGAAGTGACCGGCATTCCTCTCCGGATCCGCCGCTGAGCAGCAGCAGTTGCTCGGCGGCGGCCGCCCGGAAGCAATCACGCACCTCGCACCACCCCGTGCGGCACACCGGAAGGACCACCATGATCTCCACCCTCCTGTCCCAGTTGCGGCACGGGCCGGACGGTGACCCCACTCCCCGACTCGCCTACGGCGCCGACTACAACCCGGAGCAGTGGCCGCGCGAGGTGTGGGAGGAGGACGTACGGCTGATGCGGGAGGCCGGCGTCAACATCGTCTCCGTCGGGATCTTCTCCTGGGCCCGCATCCAGCCGGCCGAGAGCGACTGGGACTTCGCCTGGCTCGACGAGATCATGGACCTGCTGCACGCGGGCGGCATCGGCGTCGACCTGGCCACCGCCACCGCGTCCCCGCCGCCCTGGCTCACCACCGCGCACCCGGAGATCCTCCCCGTGACCGCCTCCGGCGAGACGCTGTGGCCCGGGGCACGGCAGCACTGGCGTCCCACCTCACCCGTCTTCCGCGCGCACGCGCTGCGCCTGGTACGGGCGATGGCCGAACGGTACGCGAACCACCCCGCGCTGGTGGCCTGGCACGTCTCCAACGAGCTGGGCTGCCACAACGTCTACGACTACTCCGACGACGCCGCCCGCGCGTTCCGCGACTGGCTGCGCGTGCGCTACACGACACTCGACGCCCTCAACCACGCCTGGGGCACCGCGTTCTGGTCGCAGCGCTACAGCGACTGGGAGCAGATCCTGCCGCCCCGGCTGGCCGCCTCCCACCCGAACCCCACCCAGCAGCTGGACTTCAAGCGCTTCTCCTCCGACGCGCTCAAGGACTACCTGCGCGCGGAGCGCGACGTGCTGCGCGAGCTCACGCCCGCCGTGCCGGTCACCACGAACTTCATGGTGATGGGCGGCACCAAGGGCATGAACTACACGGACTGGGCCGCCGAGATCGACTTCGTCTCCAATGACCACTACGTGGTGCCGGGTCCGCAGGACCGGGACGAGCTGTCCTTCTCCGCCAACCTCGTCAGCGGGATCTCCGGCGGCCGTCCGTGGTTCCTCATGGAGCACTCCACCAGTGCCGTCAACTGGCAGCCCGTGAACGTGGCCAAGCGGCCGGGCGACCTCGCCCGCGACTCGCTGGTCCATGTGGCGCACGGCGCGGACGCGGTGTGCTTCTTCCAGTGGCGCCAGTCGGCGGCCGGTGCCGAGAAGTACCACTCGGCGATGCTCCCGCACGCCGGTGCCGACAGCGAGGTCTTCCGTGCGGTGACCGACCTCGGGCGGACTCTCAGGGCGCTGGCCCCGGTCGCCGGGACCGAGCGTGAGCCGGCCCGGGTCGGCATCGTCTTCGACTGGGACTCCTGGTGGGCGAGCGAGCAGGACTCCCACCCGACCTCCCTCCTCGACTACCGGAAGGAGGCGCTGAACTGGTACTCCGCCCTCCTTTCCCTCGGTGTCCGCGCCGACGTCGTCACCCCGCACGGCGAACTCGACCGGTACCAGGTCCTGATCGCGCCGGTGCTGCACGTCGTCCCGGCTCCCCTGGCCAAGGAACTCACCCGGTACGTGGAGAACGGCGGCCACCTGGTCACGACGTACTTCTCCGGCGTCGTCGACGAGAACGACCACATCTGGCTCGGCGGTCACCCGGGAGCCCTGCGTGAACTGCTCGGCATCCGCATCGAGGAGTTCGGCCCGCTGCTCGGCACGGAGACGGTCGACGTCGACGTGACCGGCGTGACCGGTGGGGCGACCGGTGTCGTGTGGACCGACCGGATCACCGTCACCGACCCGGCGGTGGAGGTGCTGGCCCACTACCGCAGCGGCACGTACGCCGACCGGCCCGCGGTCACCCGCCGTACGGTGGGCCAGGGTTCGGCCGCGTACGTCTCCACCAGGCTCGGCGCCGACGGCCTCACCGGTCTGCTTCCGCACCTGCTCGCGACCGCCGGTGTCGGCAGTGAACTGCCGGACGCGGCACGCGGGAGCGTCGAGCTGATCGTGCGCCGCGGCGACGGCGGCCGCTATCTCTTCCTGGTCAACCGGACGGACGAGACGGTGCCGCTGCCCGGGGTCACCGGAGAACTGCTGATCGGCCGGACGGACGACGACGGCACCGTCGTCCTCCCTCCCCGGGACGTCGCCGTGCTGCGCCGGCCCGCCACCTGACGCCGCCCGACACCCACCGACGCCCCCTGGCATCCACGAACGCCGTGCACCGCGGCGGTTCGAGGGTCCCACCGCCGTGTCTCCCGCGTGGGGGCACGGCGGTCCGCGCAAATCGCGCACACGCGTGGGGACGCCCGGTTCCGGTTGCGCCGGGCGGGTACCGCGAGCGGCGTCAGCCTCCCTGGCCCGGGGTGTCCGGCCGGCGCCGCACCCACCCGTACAGCGCCACCGAACACACCGCGGCGAACGCGCACCAGGTGGACACGAACTCCAGCTCCCACAGCGCCCAGCAGATCAGCGCACCCGCGCCGACGAGCAGCCCGAGCAGTCGGAGCAGCCGGTCGCCGGAGAGCAGCAGCGAGCCGACGGTGGCCAGGAGGTAGCCACCGACGAGCAGTTCCGGGTGGGTCAGATCGACCACGTAGCCGAGCGTGTGGCCGCGGATCTCGGCCCGGACCGGACGGGTCACGAGAGCGAACACGAGGGCTGCGGCGGTGGCGACGCCGATCACGAGAGGGACCGCGAGCCGGCGACGGGCGTGCCGGGGCGCCGCGCACAGCACGCCCGCCGACACCCACACGGGCAGCAGCGGAAGGGCGATGGCGGCCCAGGCGACGGTGGCGGGGCCCGTTCCCCCGCCGGAGTGCCAGACCAGGGACTCGACGATCTGATGGGCGCCCAGCAGCAGCGGCAGCGCGGCCAGCGGAAGATCCCGGGCCCGCCGCGCACGCGTCACACAGGCCACTCCGACAGCGGCGATACCGGCACCGGCTGCCAGGTCGGCCGTCGCACTCCAACACATCGCGTCACCAGGGGGTCGGCCGTCACGGTTTTCCAGCTCACGCCGCCCCACGCTACCGGGACCAGGGCGCTCCTTTCGGATCCCCTTGCCGCAGCATGTCAGGTCGTTGCTGCAGCATGTCAGCATCCCAGGAGACGGCCCTGCTCGGCGTGCCAGAACGCGCTCATGGCAGTGGGCCCGCGCAGCCTCACATCCGGGATCTCAGCACGTCGACCTCACAGCCCGCCATGAACGGGTCGAAGCCGTGCTCGGTCAGCCAGCGAATCACCAGCAGGCTGCGCAACGACCACCACGCGCGGATCACGTCGAGGTCGACGTCGGTGCCATAGCCGGCGACGACGTCACCGAGGTGCTCCTCGTGTCCGAGCGTCAAGATGGCGAGGTCGAAAAGGGGATCACCCTGGCCCGCCTCGGACCAGTCGATGATGCCGGTGACCTCGTCATCGTCGACGAACACGTGGGTGATCTGCAGGTCGCCGTGCGTGAACATCGGAGTCCACGGACGGAGCGCGGCCTCGGCGACCTGGCGGTTGCGGGTGACCAGGTCGGCGGGCAGCACGCCGTTCGACACGAGCCACTCGCACTCGCCGTCGAGATCCGCCGCCAGCTCGTCGAGGCCCCTTCCCCGGCCGGACCAGGGCGGCAACGGCGCGTCGTGCAACTTCCGGATGGCGGCGCCCGTCGCGGCCCACGCCGCCGGGGACGCGGTCGACGGCTCGCCGAGGCGGCCCAGTGCCGTCCCCGGGACCGCGGCGATCGCGAGCACGGGCGGCTTGCGCCACAGGACCTTCGGGGTCGGGACCGGCACCAGGGCCATCGCCTCGACCTCGACGTCGATGCGCGACTGATCGGCGTCGACCTTCAGGAACACATCGCCGACGCGCAGGGTCGCGCGCTCGGAATGGGCGACGACAACTTCGACCTCATCCATGGGCGACCAGTATCCCGGGAACGACCGTCCGCGTCGCCGGGTTTATCGCGTGCGACGGCGCGGCCGACCCGCGTACTGCCACCCGGCGGCCTCGTGCCCGGCACCGACCGCTGACCAGGTCGGGCCCACCACTTCTGTGAGGAGTCCTCGGCGTTCAACCAGAGGCCGACCCACCGGTCATGAGCATGGCTCACGATATTCTTCAGCAATGTCGAACCGGTCAGTTGCGGCGGGAGTCGGTCTCGCTCGTGTGATGGCGCACTGCGGCGGAAGCCCGATCCGCGCCGTGGAGCTTCTGGTAGGGGCGATAGCCTCAGCACCGGCGGCCCCGGAGCCCTATTCGAACCTCGCCGAGTTGTGGCGAGACCGGCGCGCGGAACTGGAGGAGGGGCTCGAAGGGAACGGCTCCTTGCGCGCTGTGTTGGCGCAGGCGTACTTCCTGTTCCTCGAAGGAAACATGGACGACGCGGTGATGACCCTGGGTTCGGTGACGGGGGTACGGCCCGACGTGGCGTGGGGCGCTGCCCCCTGGTTCGGCGATGCGCGCTTTCTCCACGCGGTGAGCCCCGAGGCCCTGGCCGAGGCGTGTCTGCGGACGCTGGACCACGGCCACGACCTGGACACCGACGACATGCGTGAGCGATTCGCGCCCTGGTTCCACGCCATCGACGTGGTGTCCGAACGGAGTCCCGCGCCGGAGTCGCTGGCCGCCATGGCCCGGCTGCCTCGGGCGTGCGGCCGATACGAGCTGTCCTTCGCCCTGTGCGACCGCGCCGATGCCACTGACCGGGTCATGTGGACCGCGGTCGCCCGAGCGGCCACCTGGCGCGTGGTGGGCGACCTGGACCAGGCCGTGGCAGCCTTCGAGGACGCCCTCCTCCTGGACCCTGACAACTGGTCCCTCCACCTGGACCTCGCCGACGTGCGTGCCGAACAGGGCGACTTCGCCACGGCCGTGAGCCTCGTCGAACGGGGCCTGGCGTACGCACCGCACGAAGTCTCCCTGCGTGCGGCAGGTGTCGCCTACCGCACCCGCCTGTCCGGCTCGTCCGACGACCTGCGGGCCCTCGTCGTCCTGGCGCCGGAGCTCGCGAACGTCTCCTACCGGAAGCTGCTGGTCGGCTACGCATGCGCAGGACCGGGGCTGCCCCGGGAACTCGTGGCCGAGGCCCGCCGTACTTGCGAGATCTGAACACGCGCCCTCTCGCGAGACGCTCGGCCCGCCGCCACCGCACGGCGGGAGCAGGCGGGGACGCCCGGCCGGTCCGAGTACCGGCCGGGCAGGGGTCCTTCGTCCGGAACCGGCCCGACCGGTGGGGTTCGCGACACCCGGGTGGGCCGCGTGTCGGGGTCGCCCCTGGCATGCTGCATCCATGCCGACGCCCATGCAGCCACGCCCGTCCGCCGAAGTCCCCGTGGTCCCGCTCAACGGCACGCACATACAGGCGCGTTCGGTGAGTCAGCGGGTGCGCGGCGCGGGGCGTGTCCTGGACGACGTGTCCCTCGACCTCGCCCCCGGGCAGGTCACCGTGATCGCCGGCAGCAGCGGGGCGGGCAAGACCGTCCTGTTGCAGACGCTGGCCGGGCTGCGCGCCCCGACGGAGGGGGCGGTCCTGCACGACGGGGCCCGACCCGGGCCGCCCGGCCCTGAGTTCGCGTTCGTGCCGCAGGAGGACATCATCCACCACGAGCTGCCGCTGCACCGGACGCTGGTGTACGCGGCGGGGCTGCGGATGCCCGCCGGCACGCCCGCCGAGGCGGTCACCGTGCGCGTGGACGGGGTCCTGGAGACGCTCGGCCTCTCCGCTCGGGCCTCGACGCCCGTGCGCGCGCTCAGTGGTGGGGAGCGCAAACGAGCCTGTATCGCCGTGGAGTTGCTCACCCGGCCGCGAGTTCTGTTCCTCGACGAGCCCACCTCCGGACTCGACCCGGTGACCGGGGCCGCTCTGCTGCGGACCCTGAGCGCGCTGGCCGAGGAGGGCACCACCGTCGTACTCACCACGCACACCCTCGCCGATCTGCTCCGCGGTGACCAGGTCGTGTTCCTCGCGCCCGGCGGCGAGGTGGCGTACGCCGGTGAACCGGGCGCGCTGTGCGGTGCGTTCGGTGTCGGCACGGTCGAGGAGGTCTACGAGGCGGTGGCGGGTGGGGCGCGCGTCGAGCGGGCCGTCCCGGCAGACGTCAAGGAGACCGCTCCGCCGGACGTCGAGCGGACCGGCGCACCGTCTCCCGTACCTGCGCGGCGCGTTGGCGCCGTGCGGCAGTGGTCACTGCTCACCCGCCGCGGTACCGCGCTGCTCCTGCACAACCGTCTCTCGGCCGCGGTTCTGGCCGGTTCGCCGGTGATGATCGTGGCGATGTTCGCGGTGCTGTTCCGCGCGGGCGCGTTCGACCCCGCGGCGCCGGATCCCGGGTCGACAGCGATGATCATGTTCTGGATCGCCTTCGGCGCGTTCTTCTTCGGGCTGACCTACGGACTGCTCCAGATCTGCACGGAGTTGCCCGTGTTGCGTCGCGAGTGGCTGGCCGGCCTGCGGATCGGTCCGTACCTCGCGTCGAAGCTGACCACCATGCTGCCGGTGCTCGCGGTCGCGGACGCGCTGCTGCTGGTGGTGCTGCGGGCGCTGGACCGGCTACCGGCGGCGGGGTGGACGACGTACGGGTCCCTGTTCGTGTCGAGCGTGCTGGCCTCGGCCGCCGCGCTGGCGCTGGGGCTGCTGGCCTCGGCCGCGGTGACGGAGCCGGCGCAGGCGACTCTGATGCTGCCGCTGCTCTGTTTCCCACAGGTGCTGTTCTCGGGGGCGTTCGTGCCGGTGCCGCGGATGACCGGGGCCGGGGAGGCGATCAGCTGGGCGATGACCAACCGGTGGGCGTTCGAGGCGCTGGGCAGCGGGGTCGGCCTGGAGTCGTTGTGGCGCGCGGGCGCCTCGCCGCTGGGCCGCCCGCTGCTGGCGTCGTACGGGGACTCGTTCGGTCATCCGGCGGGCCGGGGCTGGCTGGTCCTGGCGGGGTTCGCGGTGCTGTTCCTGGCGGTGACGTGGGTGATCCTGGTACGCAAGTGCCGGGAAGGCGTGGTGCGGAGCCGGGCGGGGCGGTGATCGGTCGCTCGGCACCGGGATGATGGGTCGCTCGGCACCGGGATGAGATCGGTCGCTCGTCACCGGGAAGGCGCGTGCCCGGCTCCCCCGCCCCACGCGCCGTCGCTCAGCAGCCCACCCGGGCCGCCAGTCCCGCCGCTCCGGGTATCCGGTCGCGGTAGGTCCGGGTCACGAACGTCAGGAACGTCTCGATGTCCCTGGGTTGCGACGAGACGCCCAGCGAGATGCGCACGGCGCCCGCCGAGGGTAGCCGCAGCAGTTCCAGGTAGTCCTCCAGCGAACCGACCCGCCGGCGCGCCGCCGAGCGCAGCCGGCGCAGCGGGAGGGAGAACGCCGCTTCGCCGGCGCCCGGGTTGCAGAAGCATCCGGTGCGCAGCGAGATGCCGTGGGCGGCGCTGTCACGGGTGACGATCCGTTCGTCGACGATCCGGCCGTCGGCTCCGAGCAGGTTCAGCGCGACCGTGCCGCCACGGGCCGCCCCGGCCTGTTCGGGACCGTAGATCCTGACCATCGGGGAGCCGTCGCTGTGGCGTAACGTGCGCAGCCCGTCGAGCAGTCGGCCGGTCAGGTCGGCGACGTGGGCGTGCACCCGGTCCATGCCCAGGCGGTCGATCCACCGGAGACCCGCGGTGACGTCCGGGATGGACAGGAAGTTCACCGTGCCGTCCTCGAAGGCCGCCTCGTCGTCCGCGAGGACGTGCCACTGGGCCTGGGCGCTGACCGCGAAGATGGTGCCGCCGGAGAACCAGGGGCGGCGCAGCTTGGCGAGGGCCGACCGGCGGGCTATCAGACTGCCTATACCGGTGGGGTGGCCGAAGACCTTGTACCAGCTGACCACGGTGAAGTCGGGGTGGAATTGGCTGAGGTCGAGGGGACTGGCCGGCACGAACGCGGCCGCGTCCAGCAGGACGTCGTAACCGTGTTCCTGGGCCCGTGCGATCCATTCGAGCGGATGCCGGACGCCGGTGAAGTTGCTCTGCGCCGGGTAGGCCAGCAGCCCGCGCCCGCCCGGCGCGCCCCGCCCGCGCGCCGGACCGGGCCGTCGGCGCCGTACGGAGAGGGCTTGGCTCAACCGCTCCTCGTCGATCCGCAGACCGGGCCCGCTCACCGGTACGTAGGCCGTGGCGGCGCCGGCCGCCCGCGCGTACTCCCGCAGTCCGTTCACGGAGTTGTGGTTGTCGAGCGACATGACGAGCCTGCTGCCGCGCCGGAACGGATAGGCCTCTCCGACCAGGCGCAGGGCGCCCGTCGCGTTGGGCGTGAAGATCACGGCGTACTCGGCGGGATCGGCGTTGAAGTGTGCGAGGACGGCCGTGCGGGCCTCGGCCAGCAGCAGCCCCGAAGCGCGGGAGGCCGGGCTCTCGGAGTGCGGGTTGCCGAACACCCCGCCGGTGATGCGCTCCGCGCTCGCGGTGACCAGCGACCTGGGCGGCAGCCCCGCGCCCGTGTGGTCGAGGTAGGTGTGGCCGCCCTCGTCGAGGTAGCCGAACTCGCGTGTCCGCAGTTCCGCGAAGCCGTCGTCCGCGAAGCCCTCGTCCGCGAAGCCCTCGTCGGCGAAGCCGTCGTCCTCGGCGCCCTCGCCCACGCGTCCGTCGATCCGTGCCCTGTCCATGAGTCCCCTCCGCACGGCCGGTCCTCTCCCGAGCCCCGGGACCGGCCCTTCATGAAGCTTCAACAAAGGTATCGCTACAGGTGTGTTCCCCCCTGTGCCGCAGCGACGAAGGGTGATTGGGTGGGCCCGGCCAGACCTACCGATCCACAGGAGAACCTCACCACCATGAGCAGCGCCTACACGTACGAATACAAGGTCGTCACCTTCCGCGAGTCGCTCATCGGCGACGCGCTGGACAGCGACAAGCTGGAGAAGGTGCTGAACAAGCACGCCGAGGACGGCTGGGCGCTGAAGGCGATCACCTCCGCGGACGTCAAGGGCCGCATCGGGCCGGGCGCCGTCGAGGGGCTTCTCCTGACCCTCGAGCGGCCTCGCGGATAAGTCCGTTTACGTCTTTTTATGCCCGCTTATGACCTCGTTGGAGTGCGCGGGACGCCGCACCGGGGGATGCTGTTACTGATGGGACAGCGGATCCGCGAGTGCACTGACGCCGCCGGAGGCCTTCCGGACCGGAAGGCCCCTGTCGGCTGTGCGGATACCGGAGGCGAGCTGCAGGCCGCGGACACCCCCACGGGCACATGTGCCCGACCGCAGCCCGGCCAGTGATGTCAGGACGGTGCGGCGATGATGAGCGACAGGACACTCGACCGTGGGGTCGTCTCCAGTCACACGGTGTTCGGCGCGCCGTGCTGGGTCAGTCTGACCACACGTGATCTGCGCGCCGCCGAGGATTTCTACCACGCCGTTCTGGGCTGGGAGTGGCATTCGGGCACGCTGGGTGACCAGTACCGGTTCGCCCGGGTCAACGGGGTGCCGGTCGCCGGCGTCTCGGGGATGTCCGGGATCGGGGCGAAGATGGCCACCTGGACGGCCTACTTCGCCGTCGCCTCGGCGGACGAGACCGTGGCACGCAGCCAGGAACGCGGTGGTACGACCGCGGTGGGCCCCATCTCCTTCCCCCCGGGGCGGGCCGCGCTGCTGGCCGACCGGGACGGAGCGGTCTTCGGCATCTGGGAGGGCCGGCTGGTGGCCGGGTGGGAGGCGTGGCGCCGGGCGGCACCCGTCTTCGTGCGACTGCACACCCGCGACGCCTTCGACGCCGCCATCTTCTACGCGGAGGTCCTGCAGTGGGCTACCTCGGACCCCGCCTCCTGCCAGGTCGACTACGAGGACAACGAGGTCGTCCTGCGCAGCCAGGGCGACGTCGTGGCCCGGATCCACTCGGGAGCGGTCGGGGCGGCGCCCGACCCCACGATCAGGCCCCACTGGCGGATCCATTTCACGGTCGACGACGTGGAGGCCTGCGCCCGCGCCGCGCGCGCCCACGGGGGCACGGCCCACCAGCAAGGGGCCGGCTCCACGGAGGCGATCCTCAGCGACCCCGACGGGGCGCACTTCAGCGTGAGCTCCCAGGACGCCGAATAGACACCCGAACGCCCGGATGGACGCGGGGCCGTGGGGCCGCCCGTCCGTCGCCGGTGTTCACGATTCGGGGCGGCGGAGGGCGGCGGGGGCCGCGGGCGCCTCGGTAGCAACCTGCACCGTGACATGGCCGGCACCCGGTGCCGCGAGCGGCGTGGGGCGCGCACACAGTCAGCCGTCAGACCGCGTGCGGGGGCACCACGGTCAGCCGTCAGCCCCGTCAGCCCCGTCAGCCCCGTCAGGCCGTCAGCCCGGCGCGCGGCGGTGTGCCCACGGGGTCAGCTCACTGACCGGCGCGCTCGCGCCCCGCGCCCGTGGGCCGGGGCGGGGCGGGCGGTCCGGGAGCGTCGCTCAGGGAAGCGGTTCGGCGGTGGGTGACACCGGCGACTGGTAGCCGCCACTGGCCAGCATCCGCACTTCTCCCGCCGAGCTGATCTCGGCGCGGAGTATGCCGGTGGGATCGGAGTACACCGGGTTTCCGCCCGGCCCGAGGGTGGCGGTGCGTTCGACGACCACCTCGTCCGTGATGACGCCGACACCTGATTCCTGGTGGGTGAAGCTCAACCGGTAGCGGTCCGGGGTATGCATCGTGGCCTCCCGCGCCCGAGATACAAATGCGGGCAAATGACTTCCCTCCATGATGCGGCCAGATGCTCCCCCCGGCACCACGCGCCAAAGGTCCCGGCCGTGCGGCCCGTATCAGCACCCGCGCACCGTGCGACGTCTCTCGCCTCAGGGCGCCGGGCAGTGTAGACATAGGCACATGGTCCGACTATTGGGTCGATCCCGGTCTCGGTCGACCCCTCGCCCCGAAGGGCCGCGCAAGCGGACCGGGCGTGTGGCGATGCTGCGGTCGGCGCTGGGCGGACGCAGCGTCGCGGGCCAGGTGTTCCTCCTGCAAGTGGTGATCGTGCTGCTGCTGGTCGTCTCCGCGGTGGTCGCGCTGGTGCTGCAGGTACGGCACGACAGCACGCAGGAGGCCCGCAACCGTTCACTGGCCGTCGCCGAGACCTTCGCCAACTCGCCCGGTACCCGCGAGGCACTGAACAGCGCCGACCCCACGGCGGCGCTGCAGACGCGGGCCGAGGCCGCCCGCAGGGCGTCCGGCGTGGACTTCATCGTCGTGATGAACACCGAGGGGATCCGCTACACGCACCCCAAGCCGGACCGGATCGGCAAGAACTTCGTCGGGAACCTCGCCCCCGCCCAGCAGGGCCGCACCAGCGTCGAGGAGATCAACGGCACCATCGGACAGCTGGTGCAGGCCGTGGTTCCCATCAAGGAACCCGGCGGCAAGGTCGTGGGGCTGGTGTCGGCCGGCATCACGACGGCGAACGTGGGCGGTGTCGCCAACCGGCAGCTGCCCCTCGTCCTGGCCGCCGCGGCCGCCGCGCTCGCCCTGGCCACGGCGGGGACGGCCCTCGTGAGCAGACGGCTCCTGCGCCAGACGCGTGGCCTCGGCCCGTACGAGATGACCCGGATGTACGAGCACCACGACGCAGTGCTGCACGCCGTCCGGGAGGGAGTGATCATCGCCGGCGGAGAGGGCCGGCTGCTGCTCGCCAACGACGAGGCACAACGGCTGCTGGATCTGCCCCACGACGCCGAGGGACGGCACGTCCTCGAGCTCGGTCTCGACCCGGACACCGCCGCGCTGCTGTCGTCGGGACGCGTCGTCACGGACGAGGTGCACCTGGTCGGGGACCGGCTGCTGGCCATCAACCAGCGGCCCACGGACCTCCAGGGCGGCCCGCCCGGCAGCGTCGCGACACTGCGCGACTCGACCGAGCTGAGCGCGCTGTCCGGCAGGGCCGAGGTGGCACGGGAGCGGCTGAAGCTGCTGTACGACATCGGGGTGGGCATCGGTACGAGCCTGGACGTGACCCGCACCGCCGAGGCGCTGGCCGAGGTGGCCGTGCCGCGGTTCGCGGACTTCGTCACGGTGGACCTGGCCGACTCGGTGCTGAACGGTGAGGATCCGGAAGCGGGCACCGACGTGCGCCGTACGGCGTTCTGCGGCATCCGCGACAACGCCCCCCTGTACCCGGTGGGCGAGCACATCCGGTTCGTCGCCACCTCGCCACAGGCCCACAGTCTGCGCACCGGTGAGGCCGTCGTCGAGCCCGAGCTGGACGAGGCTCCCGGCTGGCTCGCCCAGGACCTCCGGCGCACCACCCAGGTCGTGGAGTACGGCATCCACTCGCTGATCACCGTTCCGCTGCGGGTGGGCCCGCTGGCGATGGGCGTGGTCAACTTCTGGCGCTCCGAGAAGCCGGAACCGTTCGACGAGGAGGAGCTCGCCCTCGCCGAGGAACTGGTCGCGCGCGCCGCCGTCTCCATCGACAACGCGCGCCGCTACACCCGCGAGCACAACATGGCCGTGACACTCCAGCGCAGCCTGCTGCCGCGCAGCCTGCCCGCGCAGAGCGCCCTGGACATCGCCTACCGCTACCTCCCGGCGCAGGCCGGGGTGGGCGGCGACTGGTTCGACGTCCTGCCGCTGTCCGGCGCCCGTGTCGCCGTGGTCGTGGGTGACGTCGTGGGCCACGGGCTGCACGCCGCGGCCACGATGGGCCGGCTGCGTACCGCGGTCCACAACTTCTCCTCCCTGGACCTGCCGCCCGACGAGATCCTCGGTCTCCTCGACGAGCTGGTCGCCCGCATCGACCTGGACGAGGCGACGGAGGAGAGCAGCGCCGCGATCACGGGCGCCACCTGCCTGTACGCCATCTACGACCCGTCCTCCCGGCTCTGCACCGTGGCCCGGGCCGGGCATCCGCCGCCCGCGCTGGTCCGGCCCGACGGCAGCGTCGAGTTCCCCGAGGTGCCGGCCGGTCCCCCGCTGGGGGTGGGCGGCCTGCCGTTCGACACGGCCGAGCTCAAGCTGGAGGAGGGCAGCCGTCTGGTGCTCTACACGGACGGGCTCGTCGAGGACCGCGACCGGGACATCGACGCCGGCCTGGAACTGCTGCGCACCGCCCTCACCGCGACGGGCCGCCGCTCCCCGGAGGACACCTGCCGGGCCGTGCTCGACGCCCTGCTGCCCGCCCGGCCCAGCGACGACATCGCCCTGATCGTCGCCGACACACGGGTGCTCGACGCCGACCACATCGCCGAATGGCAGGTCCCGTCCGATCCGGTGGCCGTCGGAGAGGTGCGCGCCGCGGTCACCCGTCAGCTCGCGGAGTGGGATCTCGACGAGCTGGCGTTCAGCACGGAGCTGATCCTGAGCGAGCTGGTCACCAACGCGCTCCGCTACGGCAGCGGCCCCATCCAGGTCCGCGTGCTGCGCGACCACAGCCTGATCTGCGAGGTCTTCGACGGCAGCAGCACCTCGCCCCGGCTGCGCTACGCGGCGGGCACGGACGAGGGCGGGCGCGGCCTGTTCCTGGTGGCCCAGCTCGCCGAGCGCTGGGGAACGCGCTATACGCTCGCCGGCAAGGTGATCTGGGCCGAGCAACCCCTGCCCTGACCTCGCGACGAGTGGGCGGACGGGCCGGAGGACGGCCCCTGCTCCGGGTGCCGCGGCGCCGCCTGTCGGTCACCGGAGTCCCCCGACGAGACGAATGCGGCGGATCCGGCTCCAATGGAGGGTGACGGCATACCACCGGCACGACAGCGCCGCCGAGCCCGCGTGGTCCTGGGGCGGTGCGATGGAGGTCCGCGATGCCCACTGCTCTGCGGCTGCTGCCCGCCCTCTCCGCCGAACACCGTGAACGGCTGATGACCGTGGCCGAGGAAGTCTCCTTCCCCGCGGACGGAAAGATCTTCGAGGCGGGGGGAACCGCGGACCGTTTCTGGGTGGTCCGCTCGGGAACCGTCTCGCTGTACCAACAGGTCGTCGGGGAGCGGCGCATCTCCGTGGCCACGCTGGGACCGGGCGACCTGCTCGGCTGGTCCTGGCTGTTCCCACCGCACCACTGGGACTTCGGCGCCGAGGCGTTCAGCCCGGTGCGCGCCTACGAGTTCGACGCCGGGGAGGTACGCGGACTCTGCGCGAAGGATCCGGCGCTGGAACTGTCGCTGACCCGGACGATCGCGGCGATCCTCGCCCACCGACTCGAAACGACGCGGGCGGCCCTGATCGAGCACTACGCGCGCCACGGAGGCGGCGGACTGCGCTGAGACGGGATCCCCCGGGCTGCGATAGGAATCAGGGGTGAACGAGAACCCCGCCTCCACCAACCGCGCCCCCGCGAACCCTTCCGCCACGAACGCCGTTGCCGCGAACGCCACTTCCGGGGACGCCCCTGCCGCGAACGCCGACTCCTTCGAGCTGCTGCCCGGCGCCGGCACCTCCCCCGTCGTCCTGCACGTCCCGCACTCGTCACGGCGCATACCGTTGCCGGTGCGCGCCGGCATCACCCTCGACGACCCGGCGCTGGAAGGCGAGTTGGACCACATCACGGACGCGCACACCGCGGAACTCGCCGAGGAGGCGGCGCGGGCGGCCGGCGTCACTCCGTGGCGGTTCGTGAACCGCCTGTCCCGTCTGGTGGTCGACCCCGAGCGTTTTCCCGACGAGCGCGAGGAGATGCGGGCCGTCGGCATGGGCGCGGTCTACACCCGCACGACACACGGCGCTCCGCTGCGCCCCGCCGACGTCGACCCGGCGCCGCTGATCGAGCGCTACTTCCGGCCGTACGCGGAGGCGATGACCGCCGCCGTGGCCGACCGGCTGGCCGTCACCGGGCGGGCCGTGGTGATCGACGTCCATTCGTATCCGACGGCCCGGCTGCCGTACGAACTGCACGGCGAGGGACCGCGTCCACCGGTCTGCCTGGGCACCGACGGCTTCCACACACCCGCCGGGCTGGTGGAGCACGCCAGGAAGGCGTTCAAGGGCGTCGGGACCGTGGGGATCGACAGCCCGTTCTCCGGCGCCTACGTGCCGTTGCGCTTCCACGGCGAGGATCCGCGGGTCACCTCCCTGATGGTGGAGATCCGGCGGGACGCGTACATGAGCGAGCCCGGCGGCCCGGCCGGCCCGGGGCTCGGGCGCCTCGCCGCCGCGCTCGCGGCCCTGGTCGACGCCGTATCGAGGTAGCCGTGCGGCGGGCCACCCCACCAGGGCCGCGATAAGCGATCGCTTAGCCTGGACTCCTGCTGAAGGCGGCTGCGGCCGCGAACGCGGCATCCGTGAACCGGAGCGGGCCGAGCGCACCGCAGCCGCCATCACCCGCGTCCAAAACCTCCGCGACAGGCGGCTCGCCCACCCGGCGGACGACGTGATGGCCTCAGCTCGAACATGGCGGAGCCGCCTCACCGCCAATGTCATCCGGCTCCGCACCCGTCGGACGAACCGCCGGCTCGACTGCCATCGGCCGAGGCACCTTCTCCCTGGCCACCCCGGCAGCGGCACGAGCCAACTGCGAACGCAACTGGTCGAACGCCTGAGGCCCTGACAGATCCCGCAACCTGCGACTTCTGCTCATGCACGACTAACGCCGCACCGCGCCGTCCGACACGTCAATACGGCCAAATGGGGCACATCGCGAACCTCGACACCGACCACGACTGCCGCTGACCTCGAGCGAAGCCCTCACCCTGTCGGCTACCTGCGGGGGCGGCGGAAGGTCCTCTTCGGCAGCAACTACCCCATGATCACGCCGAGTCGGGCGCTGGAGCACCTCTCCGAACCGGGCCTCGACGAGGAGACCACCGAGCTGTTCCTCTCGGGCAACGCCCGGCGCGTCTTCCGCCTCGGCGATCATTCGTAGATGCTGGAAGCAGGTGCACGTTCGACTCCGAGGTGAGGGCAGTCCGCCGATGGCTTTGCAGATCAGCGCCACCAACCCGGAGCACCCCGCGCTCCTGCTCGAACTGCCCTGGGACCTGCCGCTGGAGGAATGGCCCGAGCACCACCTGGTGCCGCTGCCGCGCGGCATCTCGCGGCACGTGGTGCGCTACGCGCGCGCCGGGAGCGAGGTGGTGGCGGTCAAGGAGCTCGCGGAGCGGCCCGCCCTGCGCGAGTACGAGATGCTGCGCGGCCTGGACCGGCTCTCCATACCGGCGGTGGACCCGCTCGCCGTGGTCACGGGGCGCACCGACGCCGACGGCGGGCCGCTGGAGTCCGTCCTCATCACCCGGCACCTGGGCGGCTCGATGCCCTACCGGTCGATGTTCGAGACGACCATGCGGCCCGCGACCATGCACCGGCTGATGGACGCGCTGGCGGTTCTCCTGGTGCGGCTGCATCTGGCCGGGTTCGCGTGGGGCGACTGCTCGCTGTCCAACACGCTCTTCCGCCGTGACGCCGGAGCGTACGCGGCCTATCTGGTGGACGCCGAGACCGGCGAGCTGCACCCCCGGCTGAGCGACGGACAGCGGGAGTACGACCTCGATCTCGCCCGCGTCAACATCAGCGGTGAGCTGCTGGACCTGGAGGCGGCCGGGGCGCTGCACCCCTCCGTCGACCCGATCGACTTCGGCAGGGAGATCTGCGCGCGCTACCGGAGCCTGTGGGAGGAGCTGACCCGGACGTCCGTGTACCCGGCGGGCAAGCACCACTACATCGACCGCCGCATCCGACGCCTGAACGACCTCGGTTTCGACGTCGCCGAGATGCAGATAGCGCACTCCTCGAACGGGGACACGGTCACCTTCGTCCCCAAGGTCGTCGACGCGGGCCACCACCAGCGCCAGCTGCTGCGGCTGACCGGGCTCGACGCGGAGGAGAACCAGGCGCGCCGGCTGCTGAACGACCTGGAGAGCTGGATGGCCACCCAGGACGACTACGCCCCCGGTGACAATTCCGCGAGCTCGTCGCCCCGCCCGGGCGATGGGTACCCGCGGGCGGCCCGCCCCGAGGTCCTCGCCCACCGCTGGGTGCGCGACGTCTTCCGGCCCACCGTCCGCGCCGTTCCGCCGGACCTGCGCGGCTCCATGGACCCCGCGGAGATCTACCACGAGCTGCTCGAACACCGTTGGTACCTGTCCGAGCGCGCCCAGCACGACATCGGCCTGGACACGGCCGTCGAGGACTACGTCACCAGCATCCTCCCCAAGGTCCGGGAGTCCCTGCTGCCACCGCCGGAGGGCTCCACCGGGTCCGCGTGAGGCGGTTGCAGAGCGAAGGCGACCGTTCATACATACGATTGAGCAAGGACCGGCCGTTCGGGCTCGTACCGCGTGCGCGCGGCCGGGACGACATCGACCTGCTCGGGGTGGGAGACGTATGGCACAGGCCGCCGGTACAGCGCGGACCGTCATTCTGACCGTGGATGACGATCCCGGGGTCTCGCGCGCCGTGGCGCGCGACCTCAGGCGCCGCTACGGCGAGTCGCACCGGATCGTGCGGGCGGAGTCCGGGGACACCGCCCTGGAGGCGCTTCGGGAGCTGAAGCTGCGCGGCGACCAGGTGGCGGTGATCCTGGCCGACTACCGGATGCCGCAGATGAACGGCATCGAGTTCCTGGAGCAGGCGCTCGACGTGTACCCCGGTGCGCGCCGGGTGCTGCTGACCGCCTACGCGGACACCAACGCGGCGATCGACGCGATCAACGTGATCGATCTCGACCACTATCTCCTCAAACCGTGGGACCCACCGGAGGAGAAGCTCTATCCGGTGCTGGACGATCTGCTGGACGCGTGGCGGGCCAGCGACTTCCGGCCCGTGCCGACCTGCAAGGTGGTCGGGCACCGTTGGTCGGCGCGTTCCTCGGACGTACGGGAGTTCCTGGCCCGCAACCAGGTGCCGTACCGCTGGTACTCGTCGGACACGCCGGAGGGGCAGCGGTTGCTGTCCGCGGCCGGCCAGGACGGGGAGCGCCTGCCGCTGGTGATCACGCCGGACGGCACACCGCTCGTGGAACCGGAGGACACGGACCTCGCGGCGCAGGTCGGGCTGGCCACGACCCCGACGGAGGAGTTCTACGACCTGGTCGTCATCGGCGGTGGTCCGGCCGGCCTGGGGGCCGCCGTGTACGGCGCGTCCGAGGGGCTGCGGACCGTCCTCGTGGAACGGTCGGCGACCGGCGGCCAGGCCGGGCAGAGCTCGCGCATCGAGAACTATCTCGGCTTCCCCGACGGGGTGTCCGGCTCCCAGCTCACCGGGCGGGCGCGCCGGCAGGCGGCGAAGTTCGGCGCCGAGATCCTGACCGCGCGGGAGGTGACGGGCCTCGAGGTCACCGGCGCCTCGCGAATCATCCGGTTCTCCGACGGCTCCGCGATCGCCGCGCACGCGGTGATCCTGGCGACCGGCGTCACGTACCGGCAGTTGGAGGCGCCCGGTCTGGCGGACCTGACGGGCTGCGGGGTCTTCTACGGCTCGGCGCTGACCGAGGCGGCCTCCTGCCAGGGCCACGACGTGTACATCGTGGGCGGGGCGAACTCGGCCGGACAGGCCGCGATGTACCTGTCGCGTGGCGCCAAGTCGGTCACCCTGCTCGTCCGGGGCCCTTCGCTGATCGCGTCGATGTCGCACTACCTGGTCCAGCAGATCGAGGAGGCCCCCAACATCTCGGTGCGTACCGGCACGGTCGTCGAGGCCGCGCACGGCACGGACCATCTGGAGCAGCTCACCGTGCGGGACGTGACGAGCGGGCACACCGAACTCGTCGACGCCCAGTGGATGTTCGTGTTCATCGGCGCGGCCCCCCTCACCGACTGGCTCGAGGGTACGGTGCAGAGGGACACACGCGGATTCATCATGGCGGGGCCCGACATGACCGTCGACGGGCAGCCGCCCAAGGGCTGGGAGCTGGACCGGCCGCCGTACCACCTGGAGACCAATGTGCCCGGCGTGTTCGTGGCCGGGGACGCGCGTGCCGAGTCCGCGAAGCGGGTCGCTTCCGCGGTCGGAGAGGGAGCCATGGCCGTCATGCTCGTCCACCGTTATCTGGAGCAGTCGTGAGCGGGCGGCCGTTGCCGTGCGACAAGAGCGAGCTCGGCACGCTGTTCCTCTTCGAGAAGCTGGACCAGGACCAGTTGGAGCGACTGTGCCGCGAAGGCCGGGTGGAGCAGTTCGACGCCGGCCCGGTCTACACCGAGGGTGACGCGGCCACCTGCTTCTACGTGCTGCTCGAAGGGACCGTCGTGATGTCGCGCCGGGTCGGCGGCGACGACGTGGAGATCAGCCGCAGCTCCCAGCGCGGGGTGTACGCCGGGGCCATGCAGGCCTATCTGAACGGACCGGACCAGACGTTCTACAAGGGGTCGATGAGGGTCACCGAGCCCTCCCGTTTCTTCGTCCTGCCCGCCGAGACCTTCGCCGCGGTCCTGCGGGACTGGTTCCCGATGGCCGTCCACCTGCTCGAAGGGCTGTTCTTCGGCAGCCAGAACACCCAGCGGACCATCGGCCAGCGCGAACGGCTGCTCGCGCTCGGCTCGCTGTCGGCCGGACTGACGCACGAGCTGAACAATCCGGCCGCGGCGGCGGTACGGGCCACTTCCACCCTGCGGGACCGCGTGGCCCACATGCGGCACAAGCTCGGCGCCATCGCCTCGGGCCCGTACGCCCGCGACACCCTGGAGACGCTCATCGAGATCCAGGAGCGCACCGCCGAACGGGTCGCCAAGGCCACACCGTTGAGTCCCCTCGAGGCCTCCGACCGGGAGGACGCGCTCGGTGACTGGCTCGAGGACCACGACATCGCCGGCGGGTGGCAGCTCGCGCCGGCGTTCGTGCAGGCCGGGCTCGACACGGACTGGCTGGACCAGGTCGCGGCGACCGTGGACGAGGAGACCCTCGAAGGCGCCGTGCGGTGGCTGAACTACACCGTGGAGACCGAGCTCCTCATGAACGAGATCGAGGACTCCACCACCCGGATCTCGCACCTGGTGGACGCGGCCAAGCAGTACTCGCAGATCGACCGCGCGCCGTACCAGGTCGTCGACGTGCACGAACTCCTGGACAGCACACTGCTGATGCTCGCCGGAAAGATGGGTTCCGGCATCAAGGTGACCAAGGACTACGACCGCTCGGCGCCCAGGATCCCCGCCTATCCGGGCGAGTTGAACCAGGTGTGGACGAACCTCATCGACAACGCCGCCTCGGCGATGGAGGGCGAGGGCACGCTGACGGTGCGCACCGCGCACGATCACGACCAGTTGCTCGTCGAGTTCCGGGACACCGGGCCCGGGGTGCCGGCCGAGATCCGCGACCGCATCTTCGACCCGTTCTTCACCACCAAACCGGTGGGTGAGGGCACGGGGCTCGGACTGGACATCTCCTGGCGGATCGTCGCCAACAAGCACCACGGGAGCCTGTCGGTGCAGTCCGTCCCCGGTGACACCCGCTTCCAGGTCCGTCTGCCGGTGACCGCGGCGGACACCGAAACGCCCGAGGAGGCGTCATGACCCTGCCCGCAGGAATCGACCCGACCGTCCCGCCGAGCGGTACGGGGTGCGGTGACTGTGACGCCGTCGACGGCTGGTGGTTCCATCTGCGGCGGTGCGCCCAGTGCGGTCACATCGGCTGTTGCGACGACTCGCCCTCCAAGCACGCCACCGCCCACGCGCAGAGCACCGGCCATCCGATCATCCGAAGTTACGAGCCCGGCGAGTCGTGGTTCTGGAACTTCGAGACGTCCGAGTTGTACGAGGCGGGTCCCGAGCTCGCGGCCCCGGAAAGCCACCCCTTGGACCAGCCCACGCCCGGCCCCGCGGGACGCGTGCCCGCGAACTGGGCGGACACGCTGCGCTGAGGGGTCGTGGCCGACCGGGGTGACGGCAAGTGGCGGGGAGAGTCGGAGTCGCTACAGGTGGGTGACCGTGTCCCGATCAGCCTGGCGATGACACCTGCCTCCGGTGCGTCGGCCCGTTGAAAGGCCCGCCCGTTGGCGCTCTGTCATCGCCAGGAGGACAGCCGCCGAACCGGCCGTGTGGTCTGACTGAGCCCTGGCCTAGGCGCTGTTTCTCGGATCATGTGCGGAGCCAGATGATGAGTGCTGCGACGGTGACGGTGCCGAGGTAGGTGTAGGCCCGTTTCTCGTAGCGTGTGGCGACCGCGCGGAAGCCCTTGAGACGGTTGATGGCTCGCTCAACGGTGTTGCGTTTCTTGTAGCGTTCGCGGTCGAATCCGGTGGGCCGACCGCCTTGGGAACCGCGGTTGCGTCGGTGTCTGCGCTGGTCGAGTCGTTCGGGGATGGTGTGCGAGATGCCGCGTCGTCGCAGGTAGCGGCGGTTCTCGCGGGATGTGTAGGCCTTGTCGGCCAGGACATGGTCGGGCCGGCTGCGAGGCCGGCCGACCCCGCTGCGGGGTACCGACACCTGCTCCAGGACGGGCTGCAGTTGGGGGCCGTCACCGAAGTGTCCAGGTGTCAGGAGAACGGTGAGCGGTCGGCATCGCCCGTCCGCTGCGAGGTGGATCTTGGTGGTGAAGCCGCCCCGGGAACGTCCCAGGCACTCGCCGACCTGACCACCTCCTCCAGCCGGACGGCCAGTTTCCGAAGCACCGGATCGCCCTGATTCGTCCGCGGAAGGGCCCCCTTTTGAGCAGCCGCGGTGGGCGGTGCCTTCCGCGCGCCGGCGGCGTGCTGGTGAGCTCGCACCGCCGTGGAGTCGACGGACACGTCCCAGTCGATGTGGCCCGCGGCGTCCTCTGCGGCCTGCACCTTCGACAGCAGCATGTGCCAGGTCCCGTCCGCCGACCAGCGGCGATGACGTTTGTAGACCGTCTCCCACGGTCCGAACCGCTCGGGCAGATCCCGCCACTGCACCCCCGTGCGGACCCGGTACAGCACCCCGTTGATCACCCGCCGGTGATCACTCCACCGGCCCCCACGCGCACCACCGCGAGGTAAGAACGACTCCAGCCGGTCCCACTCCGCATTCGTCAGGTCTCCGCGTCCCATGGAGCCAGCCTGCCCCCAACACCCCGTTCACGGAGGGAGATCCGAGAAACAGCGCCTAAGAATGCACGGCAGCATGGCGCGGCTTCGTCGGCCGCCGGCGCCACGCGAGGTCAGTCTTCGGCTTCGGCCGCTAGCTTTTGCCATGGCCATCGCCCGGTGATCTCCAGCTCGAGAGAGAAGCTGAGGAAGGTGCGGATACCCACGATCACGGCCAGCACTCCGACACTCGTGTACGTCGGTGCGACGGCGACTGTCCGGATGATATCGCCGGCTACGAGGAACTCCAGCCCCAGCAGGATCGACCGCCCGACGCGACGGCGATAGCCGCGGTACACACCCGCCTGCCGGCGACTGAGCCGGACAGCCGCGAGAACGGTCGCCAAGAGCATTCCCACGACTATGATTGCTACGCCGACGGCGTCAACGGCTCGACCGACCAATTCCACGATGTGTTGGAACTCCACGGTATCCTCTTTCGCGCCGACCCGAATCCGCTCGTTTGCGGTCCGCAACCTCTGTTGCTACCGACACGTCGTTCCGAGCACCGGCTACAGGCGGGCCAGACGTGTTTCCACGACAATCCCCCCGCAATAAAACCATCGGACGGGCGCGAGCGCTGTTTCCAGGCTGCGAGTTCCTCAGCGCATTCGTTCGAGTACTTCGTCAGTCGACAGCACCGCATGGGCGAAGAAACGGTAGTTGATGATCGCCGCCTGATACCCGTCGCCCCAGACCGGGTGTCGGGGTCCAGCGGTTGCGTCCCTCACCACGGCGACCTCGAATCCCTCCTCGATGAGGTGCCGCATGTGGGACTCGACGCACATGTTCGCCAGCATCCCGCCAAGAATAATCCTTGCAATGGGGCGAGATGAAGACCTCGTATCCACCCGCCTTCGCCGCCTCGAAGATTCTCTCCATATTCTCGACGGTCCTGTTCTCCGTGACGCTCGCTCCCACCGCGTCCCAGTTCGCTCCACCCTCGCTCAGCACATCGTTCTGTGGGTCAATGAACACAACCGCCGCGTCGGTATTCTTCACATCCACCCAGGCGCTCCTCACCCGATGAAAAACCACTGGTGCGGCAAGTATTAACTTCGGATACGGCAGGGGATTCGCCTACCTCAGCCCCGACCGCCTGGAAGACCGCTTCAGCATCGAGGCAGCCTGGCGCCGTACCGGCAACGGTCGCCCCGTCCCGACGCCCGGGCCAACAGATGTACAAAGCCTGCGCCGGCGCCAGTCCTGGGCGAGAGGCCGTTCGCGCTCCGCGCGCCCTGAACCCCGCCCCACCGATCGAACCGCCCAGCGTCACCCGTTGGTGAGCACCATGCGGAACCGCGCGGAGCCGGCAAGCATCTTCCGGTACGCCTCGTTCGTCTGATCGAGCGGCACGACCTCCGTCATCGGGCGGATGCCGTGCAGGGCGCTGAACGCCATGGTGTCCTGGGTGTCCTGCGAGGTGCCGCTCGGATGCCCGCGGACGACCTTGGCGCCCGTGATCAGCTGGGCCGGGCTGACCCCCAGTGGTGTGCCGTCCAGGCCGATGACGACCAGCTCGCCGCGGTGGCGCAGTCCGTCCACGGTCGCCGTGATCGCCTCGGAGTTGGAGGCGGTGGCGAGGACGACCTGTGCGCCACCAAGGGACCGCAGCGCCTCGGAGACGGGGGTGTCGGCCGTGCTGTCGACGTAGTGGTGGGCGCCGAGTCGCTTGGCGAAGTCCGCCTTGCCCGCACCACGGGCGATGGCCACCGTCTCGCAGCCCATCGCGACCGCGTACTGCACCGCCAGGTGGCCGAGTCCCCCGACCCCGAGGACGGCCACCAGGTCGCCCGGCCGTGCCGAGCTGCGTCGCAGGCCGTTGAACACCGTCACTCCCGCGCAGGCCAGCGGCGCCGCGTCGGTCGCCGCCAGCGCGTCGGGGATCCGCGCCAGGGTGTCCACCGGTACGACGACCGACTCCGCGTATCCCCCCTCGTACTGCCACCCGGGAACCTTCAGGTTCTCGCAGACGACGAAGTCGCCCTCCCGGCAGGGCGTGCAGTAGCCGCAGGCGCCGCCGAACCAGCCGATCGCCACCCGGTCGCCGACCTCCCAGCCGCGGCCCTGCGTGCCTTCTCCGAGTTCCTCGACGCGCCCGGCGATCTCGTGTCCGGGGACCACCGGGAACGTCACGCCCGGAACCCCGGCGTTCACGAAGAAGGTGTCGCTGTGGCACACCCCGCAGGCGTCGACGATGACCCGCACATGGCCGGGGCCCGGCGGGGTGGCCTCACGCTCGACGATCTCGAACGAACCGCCGGCGGACTCCACTTGAGCGACTCGATAGGTGGTCATCTGGATCCCTGCCTTGGAGAGTCGGACCGATCTCGAGGCTCTCTGCCCGCAGGTGGTCGCGGTGGGCCCGCGACCCCGACGCGTGTGAAACGCGGACCGGACCGGCGGGCATCACCCCTGTAGTGTGCGCCGGTCAGCGGCGGGGCGGGGGCGGGCCCCCGCACCTCGACGGGCCGCTGACGGGCGCGGCGGCGGGTGATTTCACGTTACAGCAGCTCAAAGTGGTCGGCGAGTTCGCCGATGCCCTGGCTGCCACTACCCCTGGCGCACCCGGTCCCGCCCGGGTGCCGCCAGTGAGCGCAGTGGGCCGCGGTGCAGCGGAGTCGTGTGCCAGCGCACACCGAAGGTGCCGTCCGGCAGCACGCAGCGCACGGTCAGGCGATGCGGGGTCTCCAGGAACACCACGTCGAAGCGGAGCGTGTCCGGATCCGTCCATCCTCCGCTCACCGCCATGGGGATCGGCCCGTCCTCGACCGTCCACCCCGCCGCGGTGAGCCGCAGTTCGTGTCTCTCGTCGCCCTCGACGAGAGACACCCTCCAGTCGCCGTCATCGACCGGGGCCACGACCTCGACACCCGTCAGGGTCCGCTGCTCCGCGCAGACGCCGTCCTGAGGGACGAACACGGTGCGCGACCAGGCGTCACCCGCGGCGGGCGGTTCGGGGCTCGCCTCGACCGGTGGCAGGGCCAGCCTCGCCAGACGGCGTCGCAGCCCCTCGTCCTCGGTGCCCGCGAGCGGCGTGGAACCGAACGCCGGGAGGAGGTGTCGCCACATCAGGTTCAGCAGGGCCTGCATGTTCTCGGTCGCGGCCGTCGTCGCGATCACCACGTCCTGTTCGGGGAGGACCACGCAGAACTGCCCGAAGGCGCCGTCGCCGCGGTAGCCGTGCCGGCCCATCCAGAACTGGAACCCGTATCCCCGCTGCCAGTCGGACCCCGCACCCACGGCCGTACCGTCCGCGGTGGCGATCTGTTCGCGCGTGGCCTCCGTGATCCACCAGGAGGGCAGCAGGCGTTCGCCGTTCCAGACTCCGTCCTGGAGGTAGAACTGGCCGAGCCGGGCGATCGCGTCCGTCGCCGCGTGCAGACCGCTGAAGCCGAGGTCGCGCCCCGCCGGACGCTGCAGCCAGGCGGTCTCGCCGATGCCCAACGGGTCGAGCAGGCGGGGCCGCAGGTACTCGGTCAGCGACTGTCCGGTCACCCGCTGGACGATCGAGGCGAGCGTGTACGTGGCGGGCTGGTTGTAGGCGAAGACGGTCCCCGGCTCCTGGTCCGGCGGTACGAGGAGGAATCCCCGCACGATCTCCTTCCGGTCGACTCGGGCGGCCGCCTCGAAGGTCTCACCGAGGTGACCGCTGGCCATGGACGCCACGTGCCGGACGAGCATGGAACGGCTGCGCGGGTCGGTGATCTCCGCCTCGAACTCGGGGAAGTACGAGATCACGGGGTCGTCGAGGCGCACCAGCCCCTCCGCGACGGCGAATCCGGCGGCCGTGGACGTGAAGCTCTTGCTGAGCGAGTACAGCAGGTGGAGGCGGTCGGGTGCGTAGGGCGCCCACCAGCCGGAGGCCACGACATGCCCGTGGCGCAGGAGCATCAGGCTGTGCGGTTCGATGTCAGGCGCGGCCTCGACCGCGTCGAGGAACGCGTGGACGCCCGCGGCGTCGACCCCCTGGGCGGCGGGGGTGCTGACGGGCAGGGGACGGGCACTCATACGCGGGCCTCCGGGGCGACGACGGGTGACACGGCGGGGCGGGTCACAACGGCTACTTACTTACGGTGACGGGTGGCGACGGGAGGGGTGATGCCATTCGGTGCATTCACCATCCTTCCCTTGTACGTCGCCACCTGTCCATGAGGTGTCCGCGCGTCTCTGGAGGCTCAAGTGGTGTCGCGCACGGGAGCATTGGCACGCGAACCGGAGCGCTTTGATCAAGGGCGACACATGACCAGGGGCTTAGGGCAGCACTAGGGTCCGTCTTCAAAGATCATCGGATGGTGGATCATGGTGGGGTGATACGTCGCCATGAACTCACCGATCAGAAGTGGGAGTTACTCGCTCCGTTGATACCGCGGGCCGCGACGGGCCGTCCGCGTGTGGAGGATCGGCAGGTCATCAACGGGATGGTCTACAAGATCCGGACCGGGATCTCCTGGCGTGACCTGCCGGATCGCTACGGGCCATGGAAGACGGTCTACACCCGCTTCCGCCGCTATGCGCTGGACGGCGTGTTCACCCGGGCCCTCCAGCAGATCCAGGCACACGCGGACGCGGCCGGCGACATCGACTGGCTCGTCCAGATCGACTCCCCCATCGTCCGCGCCCACCAGCACGCCGCCGCCACCGGCCGAAAAGGGGGAACCGCCCACCGGACGAACCGGACGATCACGCCCTCGGCCGATCGCGAGGAGGCCTGACCACCAAAATCCATCTCGCCTGCGACGGCAAGGGCGGCCCGCTCGCGATCCTGCTGACACCCGGCCAACGCCACGACAGCATCTGCGCGCGTCCCCTCCTGGAACGCATCCGCGTCCCGCGGACCGGCCTTGGCCGGCCCCGCTCCAAACGCGACCAGGTAAACGCGGCATCGCGTGCACCATCCCGGAGAAAGCCGACCAGCAGCGACACCGGCTGGGCCGCGGCCGTCGCGGCGGCCGGCGGCCGGCATTCGACCGACAGATCTATCGCCGCCGCAACGTAGTTGAGCGCTGCTTCAACCGTCTCAAAGGCTTCCGCGGCATCGCCACCAGATACGACAAGACCGCCACCTCCTACGAGGCAGCGGTCAATCTCGCATCATTCCTGCTCTGGGCAAGATCAGTTTGAAGACGGATCCTAGCCAGTTCGGTCAGCGACGGTCATTCCGGTCGCTGCGGGACCCCTGAGGGACGCCGACGGGCGGGGGCAGTCGCTGAGGTTGCGGTACCGCGCTGCTGTAGGGCTTGCTTCGCTGCCAAATTCCGGGCGTGAGCTTCGCGTCGTAGCCGGCGTTCATAGTCGGCGATCTGACGGGCGACGGGGATGCTGGTGGCTGTTCGGATCAACCGCTCGTTTTCACGATCCACCAGGAAGGGACCGTTGCCTCCCAACCGAGGGCGCGGTCCGCTCTGACCATCCCAGGCTGCCCCCCCCCAGTCGAAGATCCACCCGAACGGCAAGGCCTCTACACGCAGGATCTGAAGGTCGTACTCGACGCAGCCCCGTGCGTCGTCGATCTCGGCAAGCACCAGTCGGCGCGCGTCCTCCTCAGTCAGCATCGCCCGATGATGACATGGCGCCCATACGCGCCGGGACGCTTTACGCCTGGCGTACACCCGCTTTAGGAGCGAGGGTGGGTGATCCGGCCGCTGACCTGCGGTAGGAGCCAACCCGACGGACTTGGGGTGCATGCACCGCCGACGTCCGCGGTTCCCCGTGGCTCCCCGCTCGTTCTGGCACGGTTGTGGCACGGTCGTGCGGGGGATCAGGACGTAGGCTTAACGGTATGGCCAAGGGCGACCAACCCGAGCCCGATCACGAACAGCGCGCCGCTGCCGAAGCCGAGACAGGAGACGAGCACCGCGCCGACTCCCCAGAGTCTGGGCTGTCGGACCCACCTTGCTAGGCGTCGGCCTGGCAGGCGTCCGAGTAGAAGGGCGTGGATGCCGAGAACAGTGCCCGTGAGGCAGAGCCCACCGACGATCACAACCAGGGGCAGAAGCATTGTTGCGAACGACGACGACATAACCCCCTCCATACCTCCCGGTTCTGTTGGTCAGCTTAGGACTCCTAGCAAAAAGAGTGGTTGCCGCCTTGGAATGACAGGCAGTCAGCTGGCGTTGCGCCTGCGTTCGATGGATCGGGGTGGGGTGTGGGGCAGCGGAGGCCGTGGGAGATCGATGACGGGCTGTGGGAACGGATCACTCCGCTGCTGCCGGTGATCGAACGCAGACAGCGGTACTCGGGGCGCAAACGGCTGGAGGACCGGCGGGTCCTCAACGGGATCCTGTTCGTGCTGTACACAGGGATCCCCTGGGAGTTCCTGCCACAGGAGCTGGGCTACGGTTCGGGGAGCAGCTGCTGGCGCAGGTTGCGGGACTGGCATCAGACTGGGGTGTGGCAGGCTCTGCACGAGCTGCTGCTCACCAAATTACGGGCGGCTGACCTGCTGGACTTCACCCGGGCCGCAGTCAACGGCTCCCACCTGCGGGCGATGAAGGGCGGTGCGAAGACCGGGCCGTCTCCAGGGACCGGGGCAGGGCGGGCAGCAAGCACCACGTGATCGTGGAAGCGCACGGTATCCCGCTCGCCGCCACGCTGACCGGCGGGAACCGCCACGACGTCACCCAGCTCATGCCCCTGGTCCACGCTGTTCCGGCGGTCAAGGGCAAGCGCGGGCGTCCCCGCCGGCGCCCCGATGCGCTGTACGCCGACCGCCGCTACGACTACGACACCTACCGCCGCGACCTGCGCGGCCTGGGCATCCGCCCGGTCATCGCCCGCCGCGGGACCGAGCACGGCTCCGGCCTGGGCGTCCACCGCTGGGTCGTCGAAGCCGCCTTCGCGCTCCTGCACTGGTTCCGCCGCCTGCGGATCCGCTGGGAGATCCGCGACGACCTCCACCAGGCTTTCCTCACCCTCGGCTGCGCCATCATCTGCTGGCGCCGCTTGGCGGCAGTTCAGCGCCGCCACTCATAGACACCTGGTGATGACTGCAGGACTTCGCTCGGCCACTCCTTCCGCACCAGTACAAGCAGCCTGCGCTGCTCGTCGATCCAACCCTCCTCAAGACTCATGGGAAGGAACACGGAGACGCACGAGCTGCCCAGATCCTCTACACGGACAGCGGCCGTCTCATGCTCTTCGTTGTACGGCTGGATCCTGATCTCCGGGCTGTGGTCGTCATCCTCCCTCCAGCAGACGTCCTCGCCGGCAGCGAGCAGGTCCAAGGCACGCGACCAGTTCTCCAGGTCGGAAGGGGACAGGGACATGGCCAGTCGCCCGCTGACAAAGCTGCTCGCGACAAGGACCTCTGCGTCGAACTGGTCGTGAAGATGCAGCACACCCGGCGACCGACGCCCCTGCACGCGCACCCGGAAGCTGTTGTCACCATCCGAGAGACTGATCAGTTCCACCGTGTGCCCTTTGCCTTGCCCGCCCGCATCTGCCAGGACTCATGGTGCTGGACTGGATCTTCACTCTCAACCAGCTTGTCCCAGCCTCATTCTGCTAGGAGTTTTTAGAACTGGGGAGCCGGCGAGCGGCGAACGCCAACAAACGAGAGCGGCCCCTGTTGTGTCAGCCGTTGGCGTCAGGTACACCGACGGGGCTTGACATCGCTGGGGTGGCGGTCAAGCTCAGCGCACGGCGAGTGCCTCGGTGAACATCGCAAGATAGCTGTCGTGAGCGAGGCGCAGTTCTCCGAGTTCGCTTTCCTGGAACCACGCGATGGCATCGTGTTCGTCCAACGCGACATTGACCGGGGCTCCCGTCCAGATTTCGATCAGCCAGATCTGCATGTCGAAAGCGTCGGTGTGGATTTGCTGCGTGGGCGGGCCTGCAGGCACCGCGACCTCGATCCCGAGCTCCTCGTGCAGCTCCCTGGCCAGCGCCGCACCGGGAAGCTCTCCAGGTTCCACATGTCCACCGGGTAGGTCCCACACGTCGGGGTACCAGCGGCGCTCGGGAGATCGGTGACACAACAACACCCGGTTGCCGTCGCGCAGGAACGCCGCGACGATCCGAGCCCGAGTAGCGCCTTGCGCAGAAGTCGACACATGAGCAGTCTGCCAGCGCTGTGCCTCGGCCAGTCAACAGGCCGTGGACTGAGCCGCACCCTCCCGCCTTCGTTTACCCACCACCCTCCCCAGCTCCCATCCCGTCCGCCGTCGACCCACACACCGTGGAGCGGGCGTGGTTCAGGGCGTCAAGGTGGAGCGCGCCACTGTACGAACGACCTGGACGCCATGGGCCGCGACTGCTCGGCTCTGCCTGGGTCGATGGTGGTCGGGATGGGAGCGCCCTGCGCACGCCCCTACAGACCCGCGGTCGGGAACGGTGCCCCCTCCATCCCGGTGCCGGCCGATCCCCCGCCGGAGGCATCGTCTTGACCGTAGGCCGCGCTACGAGGTGATCGATTCATGACACCGGTCCTATCCACATGTGGGCGCGCGTCGGCGGCGGCAGCGCCGAGCGGGCCGAAGGCAGGAGCGCGGGCGCAGCCAGAGCCGGGAAGCGCGCCTGGCGGAGCGGAGCGCCGCCGGGCGCTTGATGAAATAGAGAAAGTTCTATCCCGCTGGGACTCGACAGGGATGAGGCGCCTGCCGTCGTGGCTCCGTACGTGAGGACCGTTGCACCGCATGGGCCACTCGTCGGTGCGGGCCGCGCTGATTTATCAGCACCTCGTCAACGGCCGCGACCACCAGATCGCCGACTACGTGGACGGTCAGATCAAGAAGATGAAGCGACCTCCGCACGGACCATCTGGCACGTGAGTGGCACGGCGGCGCGAAAAGTCGCCGAGAAAAATCAAGGCCCAGGTCTCCGGCTTCGCACCGGTTGACCTGGGCCTTAGTCGTGTCCTGGGACTGGTGGGCGCGGACGGTTTCGAACCGCCGACATCCGCCTTGTAAGTTCGATCGCTGCGCGATGCGAAGTGCCGGAACGAGGCCCGCCGGTCGCTCCCACATCCGGCTCCAGCCACCGCCGTGCGCCATCGTTCGCCGTCGTTGATGTCAGCTGGTGATGTCAGAGCGGCGGACGGTCTATGCGCTGACAGCCAACTCTCGTGCGCGATGGCGAGCTTGGGATCTCAGTTCCTTGAGGCGGCTATGGAACGGGTTGTGGCGGTTCTGGTCGAGGTTCAGAGGCAGGTCGAGTTGAGAAATGAACTCCGACTCCATGGTCCATGGTTCGTCGTGCTCGATCCAGCACACTCGGGCGTTCTCCGCCATCCACTGACTGAGGGCGGCTTCCCCGGCCTTGCCGAAGGTCATGCGTGTCCCGCTCTTTCCTACTCGACGCAGCTCGATCCCGAGCAGGCAACCAAGGGTGAGGCGAAGCGTCGATCCTGCCGCGTTGCCTCGGTAGTGATACCGCACGCGCTTGCGCAGGTTCTGTGTGCTGGTCCGGTTCGCCATGTACCGCGGGGCTATACCGACGTAGAGCAGGCGCCCGGCTGTGAGGTCCGCACAGGGCGCCTGTTCGAAGTGCCACCCGTAGACCCCGGCCGCCGCCGGCACCGGGCTCGGACGCGACAAGACCTCCTGAGCCGACCACAGCCGATCCGGCGCGGTGAGAGCGGCATGGGCCACGGAACCTCCAAGCTCGACGGGCTGTTGGCCGCAGAGTACTGGCTGCCCACGGGAGCTCCAGCGGCAGACCGGGCACCACGGCTTTGCAAGGGCGGACGTGGTCGGCGACGTAGTTCCCCAGGTCGCGTCGGCTGTAGCAACGACCCGGGTGAACAGCGCATCTCGACTGCGACGACCCGTCATTGACCGTGGTTGACCGCACGATGTGGCACGACTGTGGCAGGGTCCGAACGACAGAGCGCTTAGAAGGCGCTTGGCGAGATCACCGGCGCACGCCCTCTGACCTCACGTTCTTCGGCTGACGACTGCGAACGTGCGGCGCCTTCGACACGCATTCGACAGAGTGGCGGGCAACGCGGGTCGGCTGAAGCCGTACGCCCGGGGGTATCCGCCTGAACATGCTTGCTCTGATTGCCTACCGTTCGTACCACGGCGCAACGACCGTGTGGGCCTTCGTCGTTGCCATCCTCATCGTGCTGGTGGCCGGCTGGTACATCCGACGCTGAAGGTAGTCGCGACACCCCCGCATCTGCTTCCGCAGGTCCGGTAGGCCGCTATGGACGGTTGATCGAAATCTCGTAGACGATCTCGTAGTGAGCGGCGGGCACCACGATGTCCGCAGTCTCCACGGCCCGCCCCTCGTCGCTGTAATACGTCCGCGCCGCAGCACTCTGGATGCCGGGTGCAGGTCGGGCAACTGCTCCGGAGGCCCTCTGGGCGTGTGGCGTCGCTGCTGGTCACAGGGCCGCTTCTGCGTGCTCGACGGCTGCATGTCCAGGGATGGTCCACGGGCGCTGACGCCTACCCGCATGTGCCGGACCGGTGCGGCGGGACGAGTCGGAGCGGGGGTTGCCTCTGGTGGAGGTACTCGCGGAGAGGTGGGGTCGTAGGGGAGCGCGAGCTCGGCGGGATCGTGGGGTGCAAGTTGACCCTGGTGGACGGGGGAGCCACTCGTACGCGCGCGTGTGACGACGACACTCCAAGCGCCGGTTCCCAAATCACGATTTTACATTACATGAGGTGTCTTTGACGGCGAGTCGGACTCAATGGTGCATTGCGGACGTCAAGATGAATATGTCCGACCCAGGCAGGCGCATTTGGCACCTGCCGTGAAAGGAGCACGGAATGCGGGTTTCCCGTTTTGCCGCCGCGCTGGGCGTCGCGGCCGCCATCCTGGTAGGCGGCGCCACTGGCGCCAGCGCCGCCGCCGCGCCTTCGGTGGTATCTCATGCCACGCACGACCGTGGTCACGACAATAGGGGCGGCGACCGTGACGGCCGCTGGGGTCACCACCGCGACGGCCGCTGGGGTCACCACCGCGACGACCGCTGGGGTCACCACCGCGACGACCGCGACGGCCGCTGGGGTCACCACCGCCACGACCGCGACGGCCGCTGGGGTCACCACCGCCACGACCACGACGGCCGCTGGGGTCACCACCGCCACGACCACCGCTGACCGTCCTTGGGGGTGCACTTCCGCTGTTGGGGAGGGCACCCCTTCCACGTCCTCCGCATACCTTCGGCCGCACAGACACCCGCGACTGGCCGAGATCTACGATCCGCTCGATTCCGACCGCAGGGATCTGGTCCGCAGATTGGTGTCGTGCAGGAGTTCAATACGCGTCGGGTGCTGGACATCGTATCCAGGGACGGGTGCGCGACACCCGCTTTAGGAGTTCGATCCGGCGGCCCTTCGAGGCCTGCATAGCGGCTTCGTACCGCCGTTCGTGGGTGCGCCATCAGCTGCACTGATACGCCGACGTTCGCGCGCGTTGATGTCAGGACTAGATGTCATCTGGCTCGCTGACGTCCCTGACCCGCGGATCGTGGAGGCGAAGGCGTTTGCGGGATCGCAGGGCGTATCGCCCCCAGGAAGAGGGCGATACGCCCTGCCGCGCCGCTGGCTAACCCATGGTCTTGGCGCCGTCCAGGGACTCGCGGATGATGTCGGCGTGGCCGGCGTGCTGGGCGGTCTCGGTGATGACGTGCATCAGTACCCGGCGGGCCGACCATCGGGCGCCCGGTTCGGACCACGGGGCCTTCGGTAGAGGTTGTGTGGAGTCCAGGTCGGGGTGGGTGGCGATCAGTTCGTCTGTTCGGCGGGCTACCTCGGCGTAGTCGGCGAGCACGCCGATCAGCGTCTCGCCAGGCAGCATCCGGAACTCGTCAGACCGTCGGGCCCAGTCGGCCTCGGTCATGTTGGTGAAGTCGGGCATCGCCGACGGGCCGTCCAGGATGAACTGCGCCCAGGATCGCTCCACCGCAGTGACATGTTTGATCAGGCCGCCCAAGCACAGCTGGCTGGTGGTGGTCCGGCGCCCGGCCTGCTCGTCGGTGAGGTCACGGGTAGTGAATCGCAGGAAGTGACGATGGTTGGCCAGCGCCTCCAGCAAGTCGGCGCGCTCGCCGGTAGGGGTGGGCTCAGGGGCCGAGTCGTGGGTGGCCAGTTCGTTGACAGTCACGGTCTCGCTCATGGTCGCTGCCTTCCGTGGTTCGTCTTGTGCCGGGCAAGGAGGACGCTAGGGGGCATGGAGGTCAGATACTGACCTAAATGACCGGAGGGGTGAGGATGCTGAGCTTGACCTGATGCTTGACCTGTCGGGGTGGCGGGATTTGAACCGAGGGACCTCTTCGTCCCGAAGCAACTTGGGTGGGGGCGTTGCCTTGGGCTGGTGCGCGTCTCACCTGCGCTGATGATCCGTGGGTGCGCGTGGGCGTCCGCCGTTGTTCGTCGGCGTTGTCACGCAGTTACTGAGCTTCAAAGCGTGGTGTCGATATGGGCTGCCGGTCCATGATTCCTGCGGTATGCCGACTGTACGAGGTATACGCAAGGGGGCGGGCCGCCGACGAACGGCGAGCCTTCGCGAGAAGTTGAGGATGGGGGCGGCCGGGCGGTTCGCTCTGGCGACGAAAGCAGCAACCCAATACATCATGGTGATTCCTCCCACGATGTTCATGAGCCTCCCGGTCTCCGAATACGTCGCGGATCCGCTGGAGGGTCCAGCCTGAGGGGAAGTTGCGCGTCTGACATCCTCGGATGATCTCACCCGCCACGTGCAGACCACCGCTTTAGGAGCGAGATTGGGCGATCGCAGGCATGACCTGGGGATTCCCTGCCCTGGGAACAGACTGACGGCGTCCCCCTGGCGAGCCCCTGTTCCCCCTGAGTCCCCGTGCGTTCTGGCCCGAAAGTGGCACGGCCCGGAGACCGTGCCACGACCCCTCGATGCGCACTACGGGCGCGGCGGTCGCTGAGGCTTGCTGAGTCGGCCAGCCAGCTGCGTACGTGGAGTGATGGCCAGCTGCGGTCGTAGCGGTTGCCGTGCTTCTCTGCTGTACGGCAACGTGCTCCACCTCATTGGTCCTGCTGCCGCCGTCTACGACGCAACCTCATGGCGGTGGCGACGGCGACGAAGAGACTGCCACCTACCGCCATAGGGAGTTCAGAGGCAAAGGGCCTTAGAGGCGGGTGGTCAAGGAAGGTTCGGGTGAATGCGATTCCGATCAGGGCACCTGTCAGTGTGATCGCCCACGAGATCAGTATGAGCAACCCCGTGCTCCGGGTGCTCAGCCAAGACGTCATGGGATCATCATGCACCCGACATGTCGCCGACCGCAGCCCCCTCGCTTTTTTGCAGAGTGATCACTCAACCAACAATCTCAACCCACCACTTGCCCCAGCTTCCAGCCCGTCCGCCGTCGACCCGCACACCATGGAGCGGGCGTGGTTCCTGGCGTCCAGGTGGAGCGCGCCACTGTACGAACGACCTGGACGCCAGGGGCCTCGTCTGCTCGGCTCTGCCTGGGTCGACGGTGGTCGGGATGGCAGCCCACAACGCTCACAACGAATCTGCCGGCACTCGCGAGCGGCGCCCATCCATCCCGGAGTCTGAACGCCCCCGCCGGAGGCACCTTCTCGGCCTGCGGATGACTTCCAAGCTTCGCCCGCATGCACGCAGCGCGATACCGGGCGCGGCCGGCCGGGGCGCAGACAGGAGGCAGGCCGCGCCCCAGAGGCGGCGTGCGCCCGCGCCGTGCATGGGCCTTGATGAAGTAGGGAAAGTTCTACCGCGCCGTCGGTCCGCAGACCCCCGCCGGGCATCCGGACGGTGGGGCAGCTCGAGAGCTGCCGGCGCATCTCGCTGTCGACGTCGACCGTGACCGGGTTCGGCGCCGCAGGTACGACACCAACGCGCCTCTCCTCACCACAGGCCTACGGCCTGTCCGGCGGATCTTGTGGTTCTGGGTGATTGGTTCGTTGCCTCTCACTCGGCGGCCGCACTGTCAGCTCTGTTCGCTAAGGTCTGCGGCCATGACTGAGAGCAAAACCGAAGCTTGGACGGAACCTCCACTCGCCGGCACCGAGGCAGCAGCCATCCTCGGGGCCCTCGAACGGCAGCGGGCTACCCTGGCCTGGAAATGCTCCGGCCTGGACGCCTCCGGCCTTCGCGCCACACTCGGCACGTCCACCATCACTCTGGGCGGCCTCCTCAAGCACCTGGCGCACGTAGAAGACAGTCACTTCGCCCGGCTGTGGCTCGACTCCCCCGTCGGTGCTCCCTGGGACACCGTCGACTGGGACAGCACCCCCGACTGGGACTACCGCTCCGCTGCGGAGGACACCCCCGAGCAACTGCGCGCTCTCTGGCGGGAATCAGTCGCCCGCTCCCGTGCCGTCGTCGACGAGGCGCTCAGCACGGGCGGGCTGGACCAACTTGGCGCCTACACCACCCGTAGCGGCGAACGGCCCAACCTCCGCCGCATTCTCCTTGACCTCATCGAGGAGTACGCCCGCCACGCCGGTCACGCCGACCTCATCCGTGAATCCGTCGACGGGCTCACGGGCGAGGATCCGCCGAGGTGAACTGAAGTACGGGTTGGAGGGATGGTCAGCATTCATCATGCTCACCCCTGATAAGGGCGAGTTTCTGTCGAGTGATCACGGCCGGAGCCATAAGCGGATCGCGGCGATGGCCACGGTGCCGTGGAAGACGTAGGCCCTCTTGTCGTAGCGGGTGGCGACGGCTCGGAAGTTCTTGAACCGGTTGATCGTCCGCTCGACCTCGTTGCGGCGTTTGTAGATCTCACTGTCGAAGCCGGAGGGCCGCCCGCCCTTGCTGCCGCGTCGTTTGCGGTTGGCCCGCTGGTTCCTCGGTTCGGGGATGGTGTGCTTGATCTGGCGTCTTCGCAAGTAGCGTCGGTTGCGGCGTGAGCTGTATGCCTTGTCGCCGCCTAGGTGGTCCGGCCGGGTGCGGGGGCGACCGCCTTGCGAGCGGGGAACGCGGATGCGTTCGAGGACCTCGATCATCTGTGGTGCGTCGCCCCACTGGCCGGGGGTGAGGAGGAAGGCCAGCGGGCGGCAGCCGCCTTCGCCCGCGAGGTGGATCTTGCAGGTAAGTCCGCCCCGGGACCGTCCGAGTCCTTCGTCGGGGCGGTGGTGCCGGGGCGTGGTCCTTTTTTCGGGATGCGCGTCTTCTTCTTCCGGGCTCCGGCCGCGTGCTGGTGGGCACGGCAGGATGTCGAATCAACGCCGACCATGCTCCAGTCGATACGGCCCGCCAGGTCGGTGTCGGTCTGGACGGCGCGCAGGATCCGGTCCCATCTGCCGTCCGCCGACCAGCGCCGGTGGCGTTCATAGACGGTCTTCCAGTTACCGAAACGCTCGGGAAGGTCCCGCCACGGTATGCCCGTCCGGACCCGGAACAGGATTCCATTGATCACCTTGCGGTGGTCGTTCCACCGGCCGCCACGCCGTCCTAACGCCGGCAGGTGCGGCTCCAAGCGGACCCACTCGGCATTCGTCAGATCCCCCCGCCCCATGCCAACAACAACGAGCCGCAGACCCGACAGTCACATGATCTGCCGGACAGGCTCTAGTAGTGCTTCGTTAGGTTCTTGGTCTGGTTCTGCTGGTTTTGAGGGGGTGGCCGCAGGTGGTGCAGGTGCCGGTCCAGCACCTCAGCAGGTCCTGGAGTGCGTCGAGCGTCTGGTAGAGACTCGGGCTGGTGCCGGGACTTTTGGGTCGAGCCTGCGGAGGGTGAGGAAGGCGTGCGCGGCGGTGACGAGGGTGACGTGGTGGTGCCAGCCGCGCCAGGTGCGGCCCTCGAAGTGGTCCAGGCCCAGGCCGTGCACCAGGTCGGCGGTTGGTGTGGTGGCGGCCAGGTTCGATATCCAGTAGTTCGTCGGGGCGTCCTGGCCGTCCGGCCATTCGACCAGGACGGTGTGGGCGGGCAGAACGCCGTCCCACCGGTTGCGGCCGCCGCCGGCTTCCTGGGCGGCGGCCAGGGACCGCGTGCCCGCGGGCCGCACGCTCAGCACCATGAACCGTGAGGTCATCGCGCCTTTACTGCCCTGCCGCCAGGTCACCTCGGTGAACCGCTCCGCACCCGCCTCCGCCACGAGGGTGGAGATCGCTCGCGGCGGGGTGCGGTAGCGGGGAAGGGTGGGCGGCCCGAGCCCGCCATAAGCGGGCCGGTGCGGCTCGGCATCCTCGGAGTGGGCGACTTCCTTCCCGTTCAGTGCCAGCACATAGGACAGGCCCCGTTCTTCGAGACCGAGCCGGAAGGGGGTGCTGACGCCGTAGCCGGCGTCGGCGACCACGACCGGCGCTGTCAGCTGCCACGTTGCGAGTGTGTCCAGGAGATCGAGTGCGAGACGCCATTTCTCCTGGTGCACCACGTTGTCGGGGACTCCTGCCCGGCGGCAGCGGTCCGGCTCGTCCGTCCATTCCCGCGGCAGATACAACTGCCACTCAAGCGGGCACGATGCGGTGTCGCCGGCGGCATGGACACTGACCGCGACCTGGCAGTTCGCCCGTTTCCCGAGTGCTCCGCAGTACTGGCGGGCCACACCGACCGACGCCTTGCCGCACTTGGGGAACGACACGTCGTCGATCACCCACACCTCGGGACTGACAACTGTGGTCAGGCGCTCGGCGATCCGCTGCCTGACCGGCAGCGGATCCCACGGCGACTGGTTCACGAACTGCTGCAGGGCCTGCCCGTCCGGCAGCCAGTTCGGCCATCGGCTGGATGGACTTCCGCCGTCCATCCAACATCAGCCCCCGCAGATAGCACTCACCCCTGGCCCGCTGATCCCTACGCGGCACCGAGGCGAAGACATCCGCCACAAACATCGCCAACGCCGCCCGTAATCAGTTCAGTTCATACGCATCCACACACCCCAACATGCTCTTGATCAGCACAAACGGAAAGACCTAACGAAGCACTACTAGGCCCGGCGGCGTCAGCCAGGCGGACTCCCTACGGACCAGCCGGCACGTAAGCGGCACAGCGGCCCCCAGCAGCCAAAAAATCAAGGCCCAGGCACCCGGTTTCACACCGACCGACCTGGGACTCTCTCGCATCCCGAACCTGGTGGGCGCGGACGGTTTCGAACCGCCGACATCCGCCATGTAAGGGCGGACGTGATCGGGGGCGTGGACACGCAGGTCGCTGCCGCTGTGACGCCCGCCCAGCTCATCGGTGCATCTCGACTGCGGCGAGCCGTCGTTGACCGTGGCTGACCGCACGATGTGGCACGGCTGTGGCACGTTCCGAACGACCGAGCGCTGAAAAGGCGTTTGGCGAGATCACCGGCGCACGCCCTCTGACCCGCGTTCTTCGACTGACGACCCCGGACGTGCGACACCTTCGGCACGCATTCGACAAAGAGGCGGCCAGGTCGGCTGAAGCCCTACGCCCGGGGTATCCGCGCGAACATGCTCGCTCTGATTGCCTACCGTTCGTACCACGGCGCAACAACCGTGTGGGCCTTCGTCGTTGCCATCCTCATCGTGCTGGTGGCCGGTTGGTACATCCGACGCCGAAAGTAGTCACGACACCCGCAAATCTGCTCCGGGGTCCGGCAGGCCGCTATGGACGGTTGATCGGGATCTCGTAGACGATCTCGCAGTGAACGGCGGGCACCACGATGTCCGCAGTCTCCACGGGCCGCCCCTCGTCGCTGTAGTGCGTCCGCCGAATGTGTGCGACAAGAGCGGCATTCTGGATGCCGGGTGCCGATCGGGTACCGGCTCAGGCCCCGCAAACAGTCGCAGTTCCCCGTGAGTCCCCGCCCGATCCGGCCCGGTTGTGGCATGGCGAACCTCTGATCCGTAGCTCTAGCCGGATCTCATCCGGGTCGTTTCACGGCCCCGGAGTGGCGCTACCGGTCGGGCCAGCTGCTGGGGTTGCGGTACTTCGCGGCCGTACAGCCACCCCGGACGACCCCACCCTGCGCGAGCCTTCCTACTCTCCTCGAATGGACGGCGCCCCTCCTCAGCGCCCCGGCGGAATGGGGCGGCCCCGTGTCGGAGGAACGCGACAGCCGCATAGCCAAGAGCGTGGCGGACTTCGGCTGGCATATCATGGGCGTGGCCGGCGATGATGCCCCCGGCGATTGGGGCTACTCCGTCGGTCTCTGGCACACACTGCGCAGTCCCGAGGTAAGCGTGTTCGGCCTGCCGTCGCAGACCGCGATAACGCGTGTCGAACGCCGCTGGGGCAGCAATACAGGACGGCAACCCACTTGAGCCCGAGCAGCGCCGGGGAGACGTCCTCAACGGCTACGACGTGGCCGTCCGGCCCATACATCCCAGCTGGTACCACGACTTCTTCGGCGCCGGCATCGACTTCTACCAGCCCCCGACACTGCCGCTCACGCAGCTGCTCTGGCCGGACAAGGACAGGCGGCTTCCTTGGGAAGAAGGCGCAGACGAGCTCTGTCGAACAGGGCAACAACTGCTCTGGATTACAAAAGACGAGACCACCGGCTCGTGGACCGAAATCACGGCCAGTTCTGGTGCGGATAGTTGGCGGCGCTCGCGGCCGGGGCGATCGCGACAGCACCACCAAGCAGAACCGCAGACAGGGCCACGGCAGCGATGTGCTTCCGAATGTTCATGCGTCCCCCTCAGGTAGATCTGGCTGACACGCAGCTTGGGCTCGCTTGCCGAGCGCCCGTTGCCGTGAAAACACGAGCGTAGACGCGACACCATGGCAGTCCGGTTCCTTGAGGAGGCTTCCCGACGGGGATCGAGAATGCGTGTACTGGCACGGCTACAGGGGCGCGCGCACCGCCCAGGTCATGTGCACGCACGTACCGCTCGGCTGTACATGGTGCGTCCGGAGCTCGTCACGGTCTCCCGGGAGCCTCGACAGACGTCGTGCCGCTGGTCCCGGTGATCCGTCACGGCAGTTGCCGCGGTGGCATGTGCGCCGTGCGCGGCACACTGCACACGCTTGGCGCTGTCGACCATCTCGTCGCTGTCGGACGCGGCGTCGGCCAGACTCACGAAGCACAGGACCAGCAGCAGCGCGCCCGCAACGAAGGGCAGGGTTCGGCGCGTGGGAGGAGGAGCCAGCAGGGCCCGTACCCGCTGGGGAACGACCCCGCCGGTCGCCGCCAGGACGCTGGGGCGTGACGCCCTGGCGGACGCCAGCGCGGCTCGCCCGACGGCGCGAGCGACGACCGTGCGGTCGCCGACCCGCGCGGCGGCCTCCTCGTCCGCCCAGCGTTCCAGCACGTACGCGCCGGTGTCCACCAGCGGCCGCAGCAGTGGGTTCACCGCCGCCGTGAGCCGCCAGAGGGTCTGGAAGCGATGGTGCCGGGCGTTCAAATGCGCCCGCTCGTGGGCCAGCAGAGCGCCGCGTTCGTCGTCGTCGAGGCATCGCAGCATGCCCCGGGACACCACGATCCGTCCGGGCGCCCCCGCCAGCGCGAACGCCAGCGGTACGTCGTCGTCGACCACGGCCAGCTCGGTGTCACCGGGCAGCCGGGCACACTCCCGGCGGGCCTGGGCGACATGGCGAAGGTGCCGCAGGGCGGCCACGGCGAACAGGACGAGGCTCACGGCCAGGAGGAGCGCGCTGCCGGCCGCGACGGTGAGGTGCACCGGGTCAGCCGCTCGCACCGCGCGGACCGACCAGTGGCCTTCGGCGGCGACCTGGGGTATCTGTGCGACGCCGGTGAAGGCCAACATGGCCAGCGATGCCGTCCATCCGGCCGCCGTGACGAGCGCGGCGCAGGCCAGGGCCCACGCGGCGGGGCGCGGGGCCAGCCGGCGCGCCGGACGTGGCGCCAGCAGGGCGAGCAGGGCGGATACGAGGAACGGAACGTAGACGCTGATCCGCACCGGCTCAGGGCCTTCCGTCGGACGTCTCGCCGCCGCCGCGGCCGCCGCGCGCGTCGTGCTCGGACAGCAGGTTGTGCAGCAGTTCCTCGTCCTGGTCGGACAGTTCGGAGACGAAGCGGGTCAGTACCGCCTCGCGGTCCGGTCCCTCCTCCAGGAGCGACCGCATGCGCCGAGCGGTGTGCGAAGCCTCGTCCCGGGCCGGGGTGTAGGCGTATCCCCTGCCCTCTCGGCGCCGGACCAGCATGCCCTTGTCGTGGAGACGAGTCAGGATCGTCAGAACCGTGGTGTAGGCCAGGCCGGCTGCCAGGCGCTCCCGTACCTGACGAGCAGTCATCGGACCGTCCGCAGCCCAGAGCGCGGCGAGTACATCGCTCTCCAGTTCACCGCGGGCCCGCCTGCCGGATCCCCCGGAGGCTTCCTGTTCCCTCGGTTCGCTCACAGTCCGTCTCCCCTGCTCCTGCCTTCCCGACAGACTACCCGGCGATCTCCTACTAATTGTAGGAGGTATGCTCCGGGCTTCAAAGCGTGAACTACTACATGTTGTAGATCCCGCATGCCCTCTGACGGTGGAGGAACAGCCCATGCCCCACGCCGAACGCATGGTCCCCGGACGCGTGATCGCGAGTGCCCTGCCGCCGGGCCCTCGTACGGCCATGACGGCGCACACGGGCCGCATCGCGATCTTCTCCGCGAGCGTTGGCGCCGGTCACGACGGCGCGGCGGCCGAACTGGCCCGCCGCCTCACGGCGGACGGGTTCGCCGTGGACCGCCACGACCTGCTGGACCTGCTGCCCGCCGGACTCGGCCCGGCGATCCGGACGGGCTACCACCGGATGCTCGTCCGTGCCCCATGGGCCTATCAGCGGATCTACTCCAGCAGTGAGCGCGCCGGAGGCGGCGGCCCGGCCGCACGGGCGCTGCTGCGCGCGACCGAACGCCGGGTGCTGCGCGCCCTGCACCCGGGTACCGGCGCCGTCGTCTCCACCTACCCCGGGGCCAGCCAGGTACTGGGCAGTCTGCGCCGGGACGGCAGGCTGGCCGTTCCCGTCCTGACCTACCTGACCGACTTCTCCGTACATCCGCTGTGGGCGGCGGACGGTGTGGACGCGCATCTGGCCGCCCATCCGGTCACCGCTGCCCAGGCGCGTGCTGCCGGCGCCCGGACCGTTCAGGTGTGCGGGCCGGTCACCGATCCGCGCTTCCGGCCCTGCACCGGGGCGGAACGTGATCGGGCACGCGAAAGGTTCGGCCTGCCGCAGAAGGCCCCGCTGGCACTGCTGGTCGCCGGATCGTGGGGCGTCGGGCCTGTCCGGCAAGTGGCCCTGGAACTGCGCGACTCGGGCGCGGCCGTACCGGTGGTCGTCTGCGGACGCAACGAGGCGCTGGCCGCACGGTTGCGCGCCGACGGCATCGAGTACGCCTACGGGTGGGTCGACGACATGCCCGCCCTGATGAACGCCTCCGACGTCCTGGTGCAGAACGCGGGCGGTCTGACCTCGCTGGAAGCATTCGCTGCGGGGCTGCCGGTCGCAAGCTACCGCTGCATACCTGGCCACGGCCTGACCAACGCCGCAGCGCTCCACGAGGCCGGCGTGGCCGCGTGGATCCGCGACCCGGCGGATCTCAAGAACGTGCTGACCGATTTGACGGACGGCCCACTCGGCGCGCGGCAGCGCGAGGCCGCCCTCGCCCTCTTCACCCGAACTCCCGACCTGGGTCCGGCAGCAGAGATCGCACGTCGGCACCTGCGCGGCCCGGCGCGGGAGGGCTCGGCTTCGGTCACCCGGGCACGCCCCGCACCTCGTCGGCTCGCCGCCACGGCCGCGGTCGCGTGCGCCGTATGGGCGTGTGCCGTGGTCACGGGAGGCGCCACGGCGCTCGACGGACCCACCCTGGTGCGGACGATCGGCCACAGCCTCGACCTGGACGACCTCCACCCAGGGGACAACCACGGCACGGGGCCCGAAGGCCGCCACTCGTGACCGGCCGCCGCATGCTCCGCACGGCCGCACTGGCCGCCCTGCCGGTTCTCGCCGCCGCCCACGCCGCACCCGTGGTCTCCACCTTCGGACCGCTGCGCAACCGCGCCATGCCCCGTCTCTCGGGCCGCGGCCGCCCCGACCACGTCGCCCTGACCTTCGACGACGGACCCGACCCGCGGTCCACCCCGCGCTTCCTGCGACTGCTCGCGGAACGCGAGGTCCGCGCCACCTTCTTCCTGCTCGGCAGAGAGGCCCAGCGCTTTCCGGACGTCGTACGGGAGATCGCCGCCGCCGGCCATGAGATCGGCGTCCACGGCTGGCTGCACCGCCCGCTCCTCCTCCGTGGCCCTCGCGCCACGTACGACGACTTCGCCCGAGCCCGCGACACCGTCGCCACCATAACCGGACAAACGCCCAGCCTCTTCCGGCCGCCGTACGGTGTCATGTCGACCGCGGCCCATCTCGCCGCACACCGCCTCGGCCTCACCCCGGTGCTGTGGACCTGCTGGGGAGAGGACTGGACGGCACACGCCACCCCCGAGTCCGTCCACCGCGTCGTCACCACCGACCTGGACGGCGGCGGCACCATCCTGCTCCACGACTCCGACTGCACATCCGCACCTGAAGCCTGGCGCGCGACCCTGGGGGCCCTCCCCCACATACTCGAGACCTGCGAAGGACAGGGCTACCAGGTGGGCCCCTTGTGCGAACACGGATGGCGCGACGACGCCTACGGGTTGACGCGGAAGGCAACGGCCTGTCGCGGCGTCAGCGGCCGTCGACCTTGAAAGCGCTTGTCGCACCGGCACCGCATGGGCGGCTCCGGCGCCCCGGCCCCGAGCCCAGACGCCGCGACTGGAAGACCCTCCACAAGGAATGGGGCTGGCCGCCAGGGCGTCCTCTACCAAACTTCCAGCCCGACCCGACCGTCCTCCAGGTGGTCGTCTGGGCCGTGTACGTCATCCCGGTCATGGGAATCTTCCTCGCCCCGCAACGCACGCCGCACGCCCCTGAGTTGCGGAAGGAGGCAGAACCCGCCCGGACCAACTAGGTCCCGCAAGGTGTGGGCGCGCCTCGCTCTCCTTGGTCGCGCTGGTGAACGCCACCCGCGGCATCACGGCCACAGCAGCTGAAGCACCTCGCCGTCTCGGGCCGCCGCTGGCTGTGGTCGGCTGGACGGCGCTTTGCCCGTCCGCCCGCATTCGGGCCCTGGCCTGGGCAATCACTCGCCCCGACGACGGCCTGCCACCCCACTTCGACAGGTATTCGACACGGCCCTGGTTACTCGTAGATGGTCGCCGCTCGCAGGGCTCGTGCGAAGAACCTCCAGTCACCGGAGGGTGGCAGCTCGCGTCCGGTGTTGCTGTACCAGCCGTCTGCGTCGTCGATCCATGCCGCCAAGGCCTCCAAGAAGCCCGGGAGGTCCGGGTTCTCCCATGAGCCGCCATCCTCGTCGCGGCTGCGCCGCAGGGAACGAACGAAGGCTGCCAAGTCTTCTCTGCTCTCGACGTGCTCAGGAGAAGTAGTCATGCCCGGAACCTACTTGGCAATGACTCCGGGGCCCGGTGAGCACCGCCTCGTGAGCCTGGTGGTCGGGATCATCGAGGGTGCGCAGATCAGGTCAGGTCTACTGGGTCTCCAGCTGGTCCCCAGCTCAGCGAGGCGTCTCGACTGCGACGAGCCGTCATTGACTCGATAGTCCCGCTGGCCTGCTGCCGAGCCGCGTCATGATCTGAGGGAGCTTCTGGGTGAGTGACCGCATTCCCCGCGGTTCCCAGCAGTATCTGGCACCGGTCTGGCAAGGTGCGCGTTCAGGCGAGTCGGTCAGTCGCGCCCCGGACCCGGCACACCCATAGCGGATCCGAGATCGGTGGAGGCGGTCAACGAGTGGGCCGAGGTCCTGAGATCGTTCTCCCGTCCCGGGAGTTCGCTCGACGAGTGCATGAGCAGCGAGCATCGGGAGCTCCTCGGGTGGGAGTAGCTCCGCCACGTACTGCCAGGCGCTGTGCCGCAACCGGTCCACACCGCCCATCGTGAGCGCAACGAGCCGTCCTGGCCGGCCGATTACTGTCGTGGCCTCGGCTTGTTCTTGCCCTGTGTCTGGTCGGGGATCGGGGACCTGCTTATTCCCTGCTCAGGGGCAGTGGGCACCTGAGCCTGGTCGTCCGCCGTTGGTCGTCCTTGGCCATCATCGAGCAACCTTGGACGGCCCAGGAACGGCCCGGCGTGGAACACAGGAGGAGCATCAACCGACGGACGCGGCTCGCCACTGCGCGGTGATGCAGCCCTCTTCCATGTCCCACCACTCTTTGGCTACGCCGTGGTTGAGGAGCTTTTGCACCTTGGCGAGATCGACGGTGGGCGGGACATCCAGGGCGACCATGCCGAACCGCTCTATGCCCTCGCCGTCGACGCCGAGTTCCTGAAACGCGTTGATCACGCTCTGCCGTGCGGCACCCGAGCCGCCGTCACGGAACACGATGAGGCGGATGGTGCAGTTCTCGGAGCGGCGAACCACCTCGCCGGCCCATCGCACGCCCTCCTCGTCGGGCTCAGTGACCACGATGTCCCCGCAAGCGATGCCGCGGACGAACCACGGGATGTTGTCGAGCCGCACGGTGCCGTCGCCCTGATCGACCGCCCACAGGCTCTCCACTGATGCCGGGGGCCAGTTGTCTTTGACCTCGAGCCGGAAGTGCACCTTCACGTACGGCCCGCCGTCGGAAATCGTCATGCCCACAAGGATGCCCAGCGCTGCAACGCCGACCGCAGCCGGGTGACCGGGTACACCAGCGCGGAGTGGAAGACGGGATCGCCTGCGCCTCAGCCCGTGACAGTTGGCCACGACGGCGGGTGCGCCAACCGACCGGGCAGGCGTGTGTCTCGCTGCACCCCCACCGGCCTCAGCCACGCTGTCAGCGTGTGCCGTCGACCAGAGCAACCCATGCAGCGGTCTTCGGAGCCCTCAGCTCGGGAAGCTCCGGTGGCTCCGAGACCGCCGCCCCGTTGACCACAGGCGGAAGGGATTTGGTACCCGCGGGTCCGCCGGTTGACGCCCCGCTGTTCCCCGGTCGATGCCATCGTCGAGCGGGCAGGGGTCTCAGAGTCCGGTGGTCTCATCCGCTCCGCCCACGCATGCACCGGCGTCCGCCCGGAGTTCAAAGGTGACTTGGGACCTCATGGCGCGCCTGAGCGGCATCGGCGTCGAGGAGGTCGCGGCGCGTCGGCGAAGGAAGTGTCAGAGGGTTGTGCAGACCCTGCCAGGGGTTGTCGGGCCACCGACATAATGCACAGATGATCAAGCCCTCCCCCACTTCCGCGCCGACGCGGCGTGTCCCGGTCGTCATCATCGGCGCGGGGCCCGCGGGGCTCACCGTCGCGAACATACTGCGCTCGGCGGGCGTCGGGTGTGTGGTTCTGGAGACCGAGAGCCGGGAGTTCGTCGAACAGCGGCCCCGCGCGGGGTTCATCGAGGAGTGGGCGGTGCGGGCGCTGCGCGAGCGAGGGCTCGCGGACCGGCTCGTGGAGCGGGCGCAGGCGCACAGCGACTGCGAGTTCCGCATCGACGGCGAACGCCATCGCTTCCGGTACGCCGAGCTGACCGGGGAGCGGCACTTCGTCTATCCGCAGCCGCTGCTGGTGACCGACCTGGTGCGGGCGTACGCCGACGTGAAGGGCGGCGACATCCGGTTCGGGGTGAAGGACGTGGCCCTGCACGGCCTCGACGGCGACGAGCCCTCGGTGCTGTACACGGATCCTGCGACGGGCGAACGGCGGCGCGTCGACTGCGAGATCGTGGCCGGCTGCGACGGCGCCCGCGGAGTGACCCGTTCCTGTGTGGCGCCCGGGCGGGGCACCGTCGCCCGTCACGACTACGGCGTCGGATGGCTGGCGCTGCTGGCCGAGGCGCCGCCGTCCAGCGACTGTGTCGTCTTCGGCGTCCACCCGCGGGGATTCGCCGCTCATATGGCCCGCAGTCCGGAGGTCACCCGCTACTACCTGGAGGTGGCACCCGGTGAGGACCCGGAGCGCTGGTCGCACGACCGCGTGTGGTCGGAGCTGCACGCCCGGCTGGCGGTGGCCGGGGCGCCCCCGCTGACCGAGGGGCGGCTGATCGAGAAGCGCGTGCTCGACATGCACAGCTACGTCGTGGAACCGATGGCGTACGGGCGGTTGTTCCTGGCGGGCGACTCCGCTCACCTCGTGGCGCCGATCGCCGCGAAGGGCATGAACCTCGCGCTGCACGACGCCCTGCTTCTCGCGGACGCCCTCGTCGCGTACTGCGACACGGGGGACGGCAGCGGTCTGCGCGACTACTCGGCGGCCTGTCTGCGGCGGGTCTGGGAGTACCAGGAATTCTCCCAGTGGCTGGCGGAGTTGCTGCACGGGCCGTCCTCGGGCGATCCCTTCCGGGCGGGTGCCGCGCGCGCCCGGCTGCGGCGGATCCTGGACTCGCCCGCGGCGGCGGCCACCTTCGCCGCGTCGTACATCGGCAAGGCCACCGTGAGCTGAACGGCCTCGGACGACCGGACGGCAGCACGGCGGGCCGATGGGAGAACAGGCCCGAACTGTTCGTACATGTGCGCTACATGAAATAAATTCAGGAAAAACAGGACCTGGGAATCGCCCGCCTTTGAACACCCACCGTCACACCCGCCGTACCAACGGGAAAGGTGAGTGCCCGTTGTGCAGCGAGGGATGACCATGGCCAAGGTGCAAGTCTCCACGGACGAGTCGGTCGCGGGAAGATACCGGCTCCTGGAGGTCGTCCACCAGGAGGAGGGACGCGAGAGCTGGAACGGCCAGGACGTCGAGTCCCGACGCCTCGTCACCTTGACCCGCTCCCGGCGTCCGGACCACCTGCGCGAGGAGGCCGGGCTGCGCACCGCCGTACGGATCACCCGCGAGTCCGAGTCGCTGGGTCTGGTCTGCTCCGGGCGGGTTGCCGTCGTCGTCGATGTCGTCGAGGACGACGAGTTCCTGTGGACCGTCACCGCGAGGCCCGCGGGCGTCCCCTTGAGCGCACTCCTCGCGCACGGCCCCGTGGACCACGTCAGGACGGCCCGCATCGGCCTCGATCTGCTCGAGGTCCTGGGCGCCGCGCATCAAGAGGGCTTCACGCACGGCGACCTGAGTCCCGGGCAGGTGTGGGTGGAGGAGTTCGGTGGGATCACGGTGGGCGGATTCGGACTGATGGGAGCCACCGACGCGCCCCGTGTCACGGCACCCTCGTACGCCTCGCCCGAACAGGCCCGCGGTGAGGGCGGCGGACCGGCCACCGATCTGTGGGCACTGGGCGCGATCATGTACGAGATGGTCGAGGGCCGGCCGCTCATCCGGGACCGGGGCGGTCTCGAGGCGACGTTCCGCGCCGTGGAGCGGCTGCCCATCAGGGCCCCGCTCAACGCCGGGCCGCTCGGCCCGGCCATCCAGGGGCTTCTGCGCCGGGATCCAGTGGAGCGGGTGCCGGAGTCGGTCGTACGGGAGGCGCTCACGCGCATCCTCAAGGCGGAGCTCGACGACTGGGAGCCGACCGGGACGCTGCCGTTGTTCGAGGAGGCCGGTTTCGAAGGCGCGCGCCCGGGACGGTTGCGCGGCAGGCGGCCCGTCAGCCGGCCGGTGTTGCTGGGGGGAGCGCTGGCCGTGACGGTCGTCTGCTTCGCCGGACTCGCCGCGGCGGGCGGGCTGTCCGGGCACGACACGTCCGCGTCGGGCTCCGCGCCGTCCACCTCCGCGCCCAGCCGGCCGACCGCCTCCCACGTTCCCACCGCCGGGGGCACGGATCCCCGGGGGACCCCCTCGGCCTCCCGCTCGTCGTCCCCGTCCACTTCCCCCTCTCCGTCCCCCTCCCGCACCGAACGACAGGATCCGCCGGCCGGGTTCTTCCGCTTCACCGCACCCCAGGGCTTCGCCATCGACCTCCCCAAGGGCTGGGCACCCCTGCGGACCGAGCGCTCCGCCGACCAGTCCTACCGTGTCCTGCTCGGCGCGAGCGGCGACCCGCGTACCCTGACCGTCACCTACAGCACCCGGCTGACCCCGGACCCCGTCGCGGTCTGGAACGAGGTGGACACCTCCCTGCGGGGCGACTCCATCGACTACGAGCGGGTGGGCGGCATCCGGTCCGTCGACTACCGCGGCTACCGGGGCGCGGACATGGAGTGGCTCTCCACGTCCGACGGGGTCCGCGAGCGCACGTTCGGGCGCGGTTTCCTCGTCGAGGACCAGCGCGGGTTCTCCCTGCGGTGGACGACCCCGGCGGCCGACTGGGACACGGCCGCCAACCAGCGGGCGCTGGACACGTTCCTGCGGACGTTCACGTTCACGGCGGAGTGATCCCGGGTCACGACAGCCGGCCCGCCCCGCTTGTGCCCGGTCCGGTGCCCGGTTCCGTGTCCGGCGTTGTGTCCGGTCCCCTGCCCGGCCCGCCCCGCCGGGGTCCGGCGCGCGGGTGAGAGTCGACGACCGCGGTCAGCGGCGGTCCGCCGGTCTTCGCTGGGAGAGCCACAGCGCCACCGCCTCGGAGATGGGCTGGCCGGTCTCCAGCTCGATGAAGCCGAACTGCCCGCCCTGGTTGCCCTCGAGGAACCACCACACCCCTTCCTCGTCCTCGGCGAAGTCGAAGGCGGTGTAGGCGAGTTCGGTGAAGGCCGTGTACTCCTGCACCGAACGGGCGATGCGCCCCGGCACCGCGACGGGCTCCCAGACGTGCCCGGTCTCGCCGAAGCGCCCGTCGACCTGCCCCGCGACCGCCGTCTTACGGGCACCGAAGAGACGGTCCCCGATGCACGTGAGCCGGATGTCGGCGCGCTTGGGAATGTACTGCTGGAGCAGCGCGGGTCCGGCCGCGACGCCGGAGAAGTCCGCGTCGGGGCCGATCAGGGTGGTGGGCAGTGCCACCCGAGGTTCGCCCGGCGGAGGCCCGGAGGCGGACTTGACCACCACCTGCCGGTACTCCTCGACGAACTGCTGGGCCACCCGCGGCGCGGTCGTGATGACGGTCGGGGGCACCGCGAACCCACTGCTGTGCGCCACCCTCAACTGCCAGGGCTTGTGCCGGGCCTGCTCGGCGCGGCGCGGGTGGTTCATCCAGCGGGTCGAGGCGGAGTAGAGCATCCCGAACAGCGCCTGCCGGGTCTCCGCGGTCAGCCACGGCGAGGGCTCCGGCGCGTGCGCCGCGGGCTCGCCCGGGCGGCGCACCCACACGGATCGCAGGCCGCCCATGCTGAGCACATGGCCGTTGACCGAGAGGTAGCCGTCGAAGTCGCCGTGCGCGTAGTCCGCGGACAGGACAGCCCTGCCCGGCACGTCGGCGGGGTCCAGGCGCACCATGGGCACGCCCTGTTCGTGCAGTCTGGCCACGACCATGTCGGCGGTGACGTCCTGCTCCGCCGTGAGAATCAGTACCGTCATCGCTGTGGGTGGCCGTCAGTCGTCGAAGTGCGTCTGGGAACCGGCGGTGGATGTCGTCGTACCGGTCGCCATCAGGAGAGCGCGGTCGCTGACGGCCGGCCGGCCGTCCGGCAGCACGTTCAGTTGCAGGGACACGTCGAAGTGGTACGGGGGTACAGCGGCCGAATGCCCTGTGGGCAAGGCGTAGTTGAGGGTGAACGGTCGCACGATGGATCCTCCCGCCGGTCTCACGATGTACTGCCCCCTCCCCTACGTGTGATGACTGTAAGGAATTCATCACTTTGCGCCACATCGGGGTGAACAGCGTCACATCGCGTCGTTTCAGGCTTACTTGATTCCGTTGTTGCTTGTGTGTCTGCTTGATCCGGCCCAACCTACGGCCAAAGCTTCATTCTCTGTGATCTTAACTCCGCACTTACCTTGGAGAGTTCCCGGTGACCGCAACCTTCGCCCCGACCGCAGAATCCGCCGCGCGCCCCGACGCACAGATCCCCGTCTCACGCGACGCGCAGGACGACGCCGTCTCACCCGACGCGCAGGACCACGCCGTCTCACCCGACGCGCAGGACTCCGTCTCCCGTGACGCGCAGGGCGACGCCGTCTCACGTGATGCGCGTGACTTCGGGGCCTACGCGCGGACCGGCGGCTGGGCCTTCGCCCTGAAGGTCGCGCGCAGTGTGCGTCCCGGCGGGCAGTCCGCCGACGAGACCGCGAAGGTGTCCGCGAAGGAGTTCGCCGAGCTGGCCGCCTGCTCACCCGAGCGGGTGATGCGCTTCTACAAGGCGTGGGACAAGGCGGCCGACGACGGTCTCGTCCCGCACTTCGAGGTTCTCGTCCCGGGCGAGGAGATCGAACTGCCGGGCGCGGACGCGTGGTTGACGTACTACGTCTCCCGTTCCAGCGCGTCCTCCGAACGGGGAACCGCCATCGCCGAGGCGGCCCAGGCCGAGGGCATCCGCCCCACCAAGGCGCTGGAGGTCGCCGAGAATCCCACCGCGCTGCGGGCCGCGATCCTCGCCGACCCCTCCACGGCGCAGGCGGCCCGCACCGCGCTCCTGGACCGGGTGAAGGAAGACCCGGCGCTGCAGGCCGAGTTGGCCCGCGACATCGCGCGGACCGACGAACTGAAGAAGGCGGTGGCCACCGAGTCCAGGGCGGCCGACCGGATCGGCTACGTCCGCCAGATCGCCGAGAAGGGGCAGATCAGGACCCCGGCGGGGCAGACCCTCGACGCGCCGGCCGAGCTCCGCTCGGAGGCCGAGCGCCACCTGTCGCTCCTCGACGAGCTGGACGAGGGCGAGGACACGGGCGAGTGGGCGACCGAGGCCTACGACACGATGAAGGGCCTGGTCGTCGAGACCGTCGAGGCAGACCCCGAACTGCGGGTCCAGGAACGCCGTACGAAGTTCTACAACAGCCTGCAGCGGGCCACGAAGGTCTTCGAGGAGCTGACCTTCGACGACGCCGACGACATCTACGAGGACGACATGGTGCAGCGGCTGGAGAAACTCCAGCAGGCGATCGGCTCCTGCATCACGGCGCTTCGGGGCGCGGCGCCGCGAGAGTGAGCCGAATCGCTGCCGCTGTCGGTGCCGGTGCTGGTACTGGCGCCGGCGCCGGCGCTGGTCGAAGCGTCGCGGATCCGGACCCGGATCAGGACACCGCCCCGGCCTGGGCCCCGCCCTGATACTGGGTCATGCGGTCGACGAGAGGGCGCGGCGCGTCCGGCTGGAAGCAGAGTTCGAGGTTGTCCGCGGACTCGGCCGCCGCCGCCTCGCTGCGGACGAAGAGCGCCTCCTCGTACACCGCCACCGCCTTCTCGATGTCGTCCCGGTGGGTGGCGATGGCGGTCGCGAGCTCGGCGCCGTCGAGCATGGCGAGGTTGGCGCCCTCGCCTGCGAAGGGGGACATCAGGTGCGCGGCGTCGCCGAGCAGGGTGACGCCCAGGGTGCGGTCCCAGCGGTGGCCGACCGGCAGCTCGTGAAGGGGCCGGGCTACGAGCGCGCCGTCCGCGCCGGCGACCAGCGCGCGCAGGCGCTCGTCCCAGTCGGGGAAGTGCTCGAGCAGGGCCGCCTTCGCCTCCGCGGTCGCGGTGAAGTCGATGGGTCCTGAGGTGGCCCAGTCGGCGGGCGTCCGCAGGGCGACGTAGACGTGCAGCGAGCCGTCGGGATCGCGGTGGGCGAGGAGGCCCTTGCCCTCGGCGAGGGCGAACATCATGCCGTGGCCGACGAGGGCGGCGCCCGTGGGGTGCCGGGTGTCCGCGTCAAGGAGGTGGAGCTCGACGAAGGAGAGACCGGAGTAGACCGGGTTGGCGTCCGAGACCAGCGGGCGGACTTTCGACCAGGCACCGTCGGCGCCGATCAGCACATCGGCAGTGAACGTCTCCCCGTCGGCGAGCGTCACCTCGTGCCGGCGGTCGTCGAGCGTCCGTACGCCGGTGACCTTGGCGCCCCAACGGACGGTGCCCGAGGGCAGTGCGCCGAGCAGGAGGTCGCGCAGCGCCCCGCGCTTGACCTCGGGCCGTCCGCCGCCCTGGCCGTCGTTCTCCATGTGGACGACGGCCGACTTGTCCAGGATGCGCATGGCCTCGCCACCGTGGTGGATGAGTTCCCGGAACGCGTCGTGGAGACCGGCGGCACGCAGCGCGGCCTGCCCGGATTCCTCGTGCATGTCCAGCATGCCGCCCTGCGCACGGGCGGTGGGTGAGGCGTCGAGGTCGAAGACGGCTGCCTCGATGCCGCTCCGGTGCAGCACGCGGGCGAGTGTGAGGCCGCCGAGACCGGCGCCGACGACGGCTATGGGGTGATGGATCGACATGTCGCTACTCCTTCGGGAGGGACGGCCGGGGCGTGTCGGACGTCCCGTGCCTCGGGGTGTGCAGGATTCCGCTGATCAGTACCTGGAAGCCCCAGTGCATACGGGCCTCACCGGGCCCTGAGAGCAGTTCGGTGCCCGCGGCGGTGACGTGCGGATGCCGTTCGCCGGAGGCACCGTGCAGTGCGGCGGCGAGCGCGGCCCATTCGCCGGCGTCACCCTCGGTGTCGGCTGGGTCTCCGGGGGCGTGTTCGGCGGCGGTCGCGGTGGCGAACTGCAGCAGCAGGTCCACTGCCCAGGCCGCTCGGGCCCGGGGGATGCCGCCCTCGCCCATCAGGGAGAGCAGTGCGTCCAGCAGGTCCAGGTAGCGGTCGCCGAACGGGCGGGACACCAGGGCCGAGCGGGCCAGGCCCGGGTGCTCGAACAGCACGGCCGTGTAGGAGGTGAGCACCTGGACGAGCCGGTCGCGCCAGTCGCCGTCCGCGCGGGCCGGACCGAGGTCGACGGCGCCGAGAAGCTCGTCGAGTACGGCCGCGTGCAGTTCCGCGGTGTTGCGTACGTAGACGTAGAGCGAGGCCGGGCCGGTGTCGAGCTCCTGTGCCAGGCGGCGCATGGTGACCCGGCGGAGACCTTCGGCACGCATCAGCGCCACGGCGGTCTCGATGATGCCTTCCCTGGTCAGGGCTGGTTTCGCCGGCCGCTCGCGACGGCTCGGGCGGGGTGCGGGGTGTGCTGTCACCCCTCGAAGGTAACGAACATGTTCGTTGCGAACAAGTACGTGACGAACATGTTCGTCATTCTCCTCGGTCGACCGCCGCCGCATCTCGTCCACTCGTCCCGGGTGAGTAGGCGTACTCATGCCCTCGCTCCCCCGCTCCAGCACGATGGAGCGACCCGGACCAAGGAGCCCACCCGTGAACGGACTTCGCCTCTCCTCGCTCACCCGCCACCCTGCGTCCGACGGCCTGCCGCAGCCCGGTGCCGGTGCCGGCCGGCGGGTCCTGCCCACGGCGCTCGTCGCGCTCGTCGTCGCGGGTCTGGCCGTCTCCGCCTGGAACCCGCACGACCGGACGACCTGGCTGCTGGAGACCGTGTGGGTGCTGCTCGGGCTGCCCCTCGCCGTGCTGTTCCGGCGCCGCTTCCCGCTCACGGACCTGCTGTACTGCCTGCTGGCTGCCCACGCGTTGGTCCTCGCCGTGGGAGGCCACTACACGTACGCGGAGGTACCGGCGGGCGACTGGGCGCGGGACCTGCTCGGGCTCTCCCGCAATCCGTACGACCGGTTCGGTCACCTCATGCAGGGATTCGTGCCCGCCATTCTGGTGCGGGAGGTGCTGAGCCGGACCTCACCGCTGCGCGGCAGCCGCTGGCTCGCACCGCTGACCGTGTGCGCGTGCCTGGCCTTCAGCGCGCTCTTCGAGATGTTCGAGTGGGCGGCCGCGGTCATCGGCGGTCACTCGGCGGACGCCTTCCTGGCCACCCAGGGCGACGTGTGGGACACCCAGTGGGACATGTTCTGCGCGCTGATCGGAGCCACGCTGTCCGTCCTGCTGCTCAGCCGGGCGCACGACCGGCAGCTCGACGCACTCCGGAGCGAGGGCTTCGGACAAACGTCCGGTGACATGGTCGCCCGCTGACGGTCCCGCGGACGGCACGACACACGTCGGCGCCCCCGACACGCCGAACGCCGACCGCCGGCCCCGGTGCCGCGGGCCGGCGATCGGCGTCCCGGTCGGGACTCTCGCGGCCCGCTACCAGCGGCTCTCCACCTGCTCCTTGATCCGGCGGTCGTAGAGCTCGTCGATCGCGTCCAGCGTCTGCCGCGACAGCGGCGGGAGCTTCGCGGCCTCCGCGTTGGCGTGGGCCTGTTCGGGTGAACGCGCGCCCGGGATCACCGTGGTGACGCCGGGCTGCTGGATGATCCAGCGCAGCGCCAGCTGGGCCGGGGTGCAGCCTTCCGGCGCGAGGGCGGAGAACTCGGCCGCCGCCTCCACGCCCGTCACGAAGTCGACGCCCGAGAAGGTCTCGCCCTGGTCGAAGGCCTCGCCGTGACGGTTGTACGTACGGTGGTCGTCGGCCGCGAACACCGTGTCCTTCGTGTACCTACCGGAGAGCAGTCCGGAGGCCAGCGGAACACGGACGATGATGCCGACGCCCGCCTCCCGGGCGGCGGGAAGAACCTGCCGCAGGGGCTTCATGCGGAACGGGTTGAGGATGATCTGCACGCTCGCGACGTTCGGACGGGCGATCGCCGTCAGCGCCTCGTCGCAGGTCTCGACGCTCACTCCGTACGCGGCGATCCGCTCCTCCTCGACCAGGGTGTCCAGCGCGTCGAACACCTCGTCCGACGAGTAGACCGGGGTCGGCGGGCAGTGCAGCTGCACCAGGTCGAGGCGGTCGACGCCGAGATTGCGCCGGGAGCGGTCGTTCCACGCGCGGAAGTTGTCGAGGACGTAGTTCTGCGGGATCTGCTCGACCCGGCGGCCCATCTTCGTCGCGACCATCACATGCAGGTCGGGGCGGCCGCTCACGAAGGACGCGATCGTCTGCTCGCTGCGTCCGTCGCCGTACACGTCCGCGGTGTCGAAGAAGGTCACCCCGGACTCCGCCGCCGTCTCCAGCACCGCCTTGGCGTCCTCCGCGCTCACGTCGCCCCAGTCGGCGCCGAGCTGCCACGTACCGAGACCGATGACCGATGCCTTCTGACCTGACCTGCCGAATTCACGCTCGTCCATGTGATCAGTCTGTCATCCCCCGACGACAGCGGCGGCACCCCGGCCTCGCGACGGCCGCCGCCGCGCTCGGCCGTCGCCCATGTGCTCGGCCGTCCCGGACGTGCCACGCCGGGGGTGCCGCCCCGCCGGCCGTCAGGGCGTGGTGAGCCGGGCCAGTTCGGTGCCGGCCAGCAGGAAGGCGCCGACGCCGAAGTCCGCGGTGCTGTCGTAGGTGACCGGCTGGCTGGATTCCGGGCGGTCGCCGACGTTCTGGACATAACCGAGGAAGCCGTCGGGGTGCACGGCCGTGGTGACGAGGCCGTTCCAGGCGCGGGCGGCCACCGGGAGGAAGGTGTCCCGGTCGACCAGACGGGCGCCGACCGCGTACGAGGTGCCGTACAGGAGGAAGGACGTGCCGCTGGTCTCGGGGCCGGGCAGATGGGTCGCGTCGGCGAGGTTGACGTTCCAGAAACCGTCGCCGCGCTGCACGGCCGCGGCGGCCCTCACCAACCGCGTCAGTGTGTCGCGGTACTCGGCGGTGTGACGCTCCGTCGACGGCAGCGCCTTGAGGGTCTTCACATGACCGCCCGCCACCCATCCGTTGCCGCGCGACCAGACGACGGGCCGGCCCGAGGGCGAGACGATGCCCCCGGGGAGGAAGCGCGCGTCGCGGTACCACAGGCCCGTCGCGCCGTCGTACAGGCCGGGGCCGCCCTCGGCGCGCTTGGTGTGGCCGTAGAGGGAGTACAGCTTCTGCCAGTACTGCGGGTCCCGGCGGAGGGCGCCCAGGCGGGCGAAGGGCGGCATGGCCATGTGGAGGGCGTCGTCCCACCACCAGTCGTCATTCTTGTCCGGCTGGTCGGTGTAGACCATGCGGTGCAGGGAGGTCTCGATCGCGGTGAGCTTCCGCTCCTCGGGCTCGATCTCGTACAGGTCGAGGTAGGCCTGCCCGGCGCACTGGTTGTCCGCGTGGCGTGTGGTGGCCCCGCTGTTGAGCCCGTAGGCGTGCCGGTCCGCCCAGGACCGGGCGTAGGCGAGGTGGCGCGCGTCGCCGGTCAGGCGGTGGAGGGCGAGCAGTCCGCTGAAGAAGGTGGCGTTGGCCCAGCCGTTGTCGCCGGAGTCCGGGTGCGCGGCGATCCAGTGGTCGGCCACGCGCCGCAGGACGGCGACGACCTCGCTCCTCGAAGGCAGCGGTGCCGCGCCCCCCGCCCTCGGCGGAACCGTGGTCCCCGCGGCTCGCGCGGGCGTCGTCAGAACGGGGTGGAGCGAAGCGGCGGCCGCGAGAGCGGTACCGCCGGCCAGCAGGTGTCGTCTACGCATATGAACAACTCCTACGGATGGGGATTTCCCATCCTCAACTCCCGTCCCGTGCACTGTCCATGGCCGGTCGTCAACTTGGCGCGAACCAGACCGAGTTCATGTCCACGTACGATCGTCAGGTGACGAGACCGCCGCCACGCGGTCCGCCGCCCCCGCCGGACGGTGTCGTCCACCCGGTTCCCGACCCGGCGCCGCACCCCACCCCGCGTGCGGTGAGCTACTGCGTGTGGTCATCCATGCCCTGGTGTGCACGGTCCGTGAGCTATGTTGAACCCTCGTGGGACACGAAGGAGGCACATCGGTGCCATCGCCGCAGCAGGCACGCGCGCAGGCGTCCGCGATCACGTCGGGAAAGACGGCTCCGGAGGCGGGCGCGGCGCCCGCGTCCCAGCTCCGGGAACTGTTCGACGGGCCGCGGCTCTCGCCGGGGCAGCGCCGTATCGCCCAGTACCTGATCGAGCACATCACCGAGGCCGCCTTCCTGTCGATCACCGATCTCGCGGAGCGCGTCGGGGTGAGCCAGCCGTCCGTGACCCGGTTCGCCGCCGCGGTCGGCTTCAGCGGTTACCCCGCGTTGCGGGAGAAGCTCCAGGCCATCGCGCTCAGCACACTGGGCAGCACCCCGGGCGCGCCGGCCGAGGACCGCGGCAACGAGCTGCAGGCCGCGGTGGACGTGGAGATCGACAACCTGGAGAACCTGCGGCGCGACTTCGCCGACCCGGACCAGGTGATCGAACTCGGCCGCGCGCTCTCGCAGTCCACACCGCTGACGGTTCTCGGGCTGCGCATCTCGGTGTCGCTGGCCGAGTACTTCGCCTACGCGGCGCGCCGCATCCACCCCGACGTACGGGTGGTGACCCGGGGCGGAAGCGTCGCGTACGACGCGCTGCTCCAGTCGCGCGAGGCGGGCGGCACCTGGCTGCTGGCGTTCGGAATGCCGCGGCACGCGCAGGAGACGCTCACCGCGGTGCGGGTCGCGCGCAGTGCCGGGCTGAAGGTGGCCCTGATCACCGACCTGGCGCTCGGACCGCTGGCCGACGAGGCCGACATCACCTTCACCGTCGGCACCGGCTCCCGGCTCGTCTTCGACTCGTACGCCGCGCCCGTGGTCATGTCGGCGGCGCTGCTCCAGGCCATGACCGACGCCGATCCGGAGCGGACACAGGCCCGCCTGGAGGAGTACGAGCAGATCGCCGAACAGCACCAGTTCTTCCTGAAGGACTGACCTTCGCACGGAAGACCTGAGCATGCCAGGCCCTCTGCCCAAGGTTCTGACACCCCCTCCCCCACCGCGCGTCACCACGGCATCACGGGACCTATCGCCCCATATCACGCATGAATTTTTTCATGTCCTTGCGTAACTGCCGGTATATATAAATACTGCTCGCGGATCGCGACCAGGAGGCCTCCGGGTCGCGTCCTACGACCATCCGGGGCCGTCCGCTCCTACCCGCAACGGGTTCCGGGTGATCGGACGGGCTCCGTGCGAACGGGGCCCGAGGTGGCGGCCCCGGCCTTTCCCCTGGACCGGGGCCGCCCCAGAACCGTTGCCCCCTTGCCGCCGACGTGACCCGGAAGCGATGAACATGGCCCTGACGTATTCCCCGATCACCTCGGACTGGCCGTGCCAGGTCAAGACCCCCGGCAGCTTCGACTGGGAGCGATCGGCCACCAAGTGGCTGCGCGAACTGGTGCCGGCCCGCTACGCGAGTTATCCGACCCTGATGAAGCACCCCGTTCTGCTCGCCCGCCACGCACAGATCCAGGTGCAGCACGAGATACGCGTCGCCCGCACGGCCCTGCAGACCGCCCGCTCCGAGCTGCCGGCCCTCGGCCTGCACGAGTCGGTGATCGAGCACACCATCAAGATGTACGCTGCCGAAGTTCTGCAGCTCAGTCATATCGCCCGCAGCGTCCGAGCGGTCACCCACGCGCTCACGGACAGCGCCGCCACGCGAAACTGAGGCTCCGGGGCCGGGTGACGGTCCCGGTGCAACGACCACCGGGAGACGTCGTGAACGCACAGGGGCCAAAGGCCGTGGACGACGGCGCGGCGGAACGAACGGCCGTGCCACGGACTCTCGATGTGCGGTGGATCCACGGATCGCCGTCGGCCAAGCACAACACGGACCCGGACCTCCAGGTGCACGTCCACGACGCGGACACGGTGATCCTGCGGCAGAACATGGCCGTCGACTACGAGGCCCCCTTCCTGTTCCTCCTGTTCGGCGAGGCGCGGGCCGTGCTCATCGACACGGGTGCCACGGCCTCGCCCGCGCACTTCCCGCTGCGGCGGGTGGTGGACGGGCTGATACGCGACCGGCTGGCCGCGCGTCCCCGGGACGACTACGAGCTGCTGGTGCTGCACACCCACCCGCACGGCGACCACGTCGCGGGGGACGGCCAGTTCACCGACCGCCCCCGCACCAGGGTGGTGGACGCGGCCCTCGACGAGGCGTGGACGTTCTTCGGATTCGACCGGGACCCGGACGGCGTCGCCCGCGTCGACCTCGGCGGCCGGGTCCTGGAGTGCCTGGCCACGCCCGGGCATCACGCGGCCTCGGTGACGTACTTCGACCCCTGGACCGGTTTCCTCCTCACCGGTGACACCGTCTACCCCGGCCGGCTGTACGTCGAGGACTGGCCGGCCTTCACCCGCACCGTCGACCGCCTGATCGGTTTCTGCGCCGACCGGCCGGTCACCCATGTGCTCGGCTGCCACATCGAGATGACCCGGCAACCGGGCGAGGACTACCCCGTGCGGACCACCTACCAGCCCGACGAACCGCCCCTGCAGATGACGACGGCCCAGCTCCGCGACATCCGCGCGGCCATCGACACCGTCGGCGACCGGCCGGGCCGGCACGTCTTCGACGACTTCGTCCTCTGCCGCCGTGACCTGCCCGAGGGCGCCGCCGAAGGCGCGTAGAGGTCGTCGCCCCGCACATGGCCGAACCCGGGGCGGTACGAACGCCATGGCCGGGAAGACGACAGGGAGAAACCGAACTTCCCGCCGACACCCCTGGACGGACTCATGGATTCCACGGCATGGACAGTGGTCGTCGTCGTCGCGATCCTGGGTGCCGTCGCGCTCGCGGTGGCGATCGCGCTCCTGGCCCGGCTCGTACGGGCGCGACGCGATCTGCGGCGCGCCGGACTCCCGACCGGCTCCCGCTGGGTCTTCTGGGGCGCCGTCGCCTACCTGCTGCTCCCGACCGACCTGCTGCCCGACCCGATCTACCTGGACGACATCGGCGTCCTCCTGCTGGCCCTGCGCTCGTTGCGCCGCCCGGAGCTGCTCGACGCCGACGAACCCGGGAACCCTCCCGCGCGCACCGGACGTTGACGGGCTGAGCGGGCCGGAGTCGAGGACGCCCGCGTCGGAGGTCCGCAGGGACCACCACTTCGACGGGCGGCACGATGAGCGAGCTGGTTCCCGGGGGCAACGTACCCCTGCCGGCCGGCACCCTGACGATCCGGGTGCCGGGCCCCTTCGACGTCTCGGCGCTCATCACCGACGACACCGGCAAGGTGCGCGGCGACACCGACTTCGTCTTCTACAACCAGCCCGCGGTGCCGGGTGCCCGGCTCACCGGGGAGAGCCTCACGGTCGACCCGCCGGGCCTGCGCTCCGGAGCGAGCCGGGTCACCGTGCTCGTCACTCCGGCCGATCCCGGCACACCGCTGGGCCGGCTGCCCGCCCCCACCCTGCTCGTCACCGGTTCCGGCGGGCGCACCCTGGCGCGCTTCACTCCCCCGCGCCCGCAGCGGGAGACCGTGCTGCTGCTCGCGGAGATCTACCGGCGTGGCGCGGAGTGGAAGCTGCGGGCCCTGGGGCAGGGGTACGCGGAGGGACTGGCCGGCATCGCCCGGGACTTCGGGGTGGACGTCACCGAGGACGACACCCCGCCGGCCGCGGCACCCGATCCGGACGGCTTCCTGGAGCTGGTGAACTCCGTGCGCGCGGCCGCCGGTTCCCCACCCGTGTCGCTCGACGCACGGCTCGCGGGCGCGGCTCGGGCGCACGCCTCCGACATGGCGGCGCGCGGGCTCCTCAGTTCCCAGGGCGCTGACGGGACCTCGGTCTACCAGCGCGTCACGGCCGTGGGATACGCCTATCTCACCGTGGGCGAGCACCTCGTCTCCGGCCCGCGCACACCCGGCGAGTTCGTCGAGTACTGCCTCACCACCGAGCAGTCCCGCGCCACCCTGTACGACCACGCGTACACCCAGACGGGTCTCGCGTACGTCGCCGCCCCCCGTTCCGGCGACCTGTACTGGACGGCGCTGTGGGCGCGGCCGTTCAGCACCGACGGACTCGCGCGGACGTCGCGGGAGGTCGTCGCGCTGACCAACACCGAGCGGGCCGGCGAAGGCCTGCCACCGCTCCTCGCCGACGCGCCGCTCACCAGCGCGGCCCAGGCGCACAGCGACGACATGGTGGCCCGCGCCTTCTACTCCCACACCTCCCCCGACGGCCGCCGGCCCTGGGACCGGGCCGCCGCGGCGGGCTCCGCGCGCCGGACCATCGGCGAGAACATCGCCTGCGGCCAGCGTTCTCCCGAGGAGGTCGTCCGAGGCTGGATGAACAGCCCCGGACACCGCGCCAACATCCTCAAGCCCGACTTCACCCACATAGGCATCGGCCTCGCGGGCGGCGGCGACGCCGGCATGTACTGGACCCAGCTCTTCGGCGGCTGACCCGACCCATTCTGACGTACCTTCCGATTCCCCTCCGTGCCGTGCAACCCGGGGGCCTTCCGGCGCGTAAAGAGGGTGTCGACGCCGCGTCCGCGGCACGGTTCGCGCCGGACGTCCGCACCGGCGGCGAACCCGGTGGAGAGAGTCGGGAGAAGAATCAGATGGTCTCAGGATCGGTGGGCACGGGTACGGCGCTGGGCGCGGTACTGCTGTCCCTCGTCGCGCTCCCCGCGCAGGCGGCCTCCGCGGCGCCGGGCGACTCGGGCACCGGACGGGTCACGAGCGTCGCGGCGGCGAAGTCGGGTGCGCCCGACGACGCCGGGCTTCAGGGCGTGCTGCACGCGGCGCTGGCCCAGGGAGCACCGGGTGCGATGGTCCGGGTCGACGACGCGGGCACCGTCCACGAGTTGTCCGAGGGGGTCGCCGACCGGGCCACCGGTCGGTCCATCACCGCGGCCGACCGGTTCCGCGTCGGCAGCGTCACCAAGAGCTTCTCCGCCGTGGTCCTGCTGCAGCTGGTCGACGAGGGCAAGCTGAACCTGGACACCTCGGTGAACACGTATCTGCCGGGGCTGCTGCCCGACGACAGGATCACCGTGCGCCATGTGATGAGTCACCGCAGCGGTCTCTACGACTACACCAACGACATGTTCGCGCAGACGGTCCCGGGATTCGAGTCCGTCCGCAACAAGGTCTTCAGCTACCAGGACCTGGTGCGGCTGTCCCTGAAGCACGCGCTCACCAACGCGCCGGGGGCGGCCTACTCGTACTCCAACACCAACTTCGTCGTCGCGGGCATGCTCATCGAGAAGCTCACCGGGAACGCGGTGGCCAAGGAGTACCAGAACCGCATCTTCAAACCGCTCGGCCTGACCGACACCTTCTACGTGCACCCCGGCACCTCCATCCCCGGTACGCACGCCAACGGCTATCTCACCCCCGACGCGGCCGGTGCGGCCCTGGTCGACTCCACCGCGCAGACGGTGTCCTGGGCACAGAGCGCGGGCGCGATCATCTCCAGCACGCGGGACCTCAACACGTTCTTCTCCGCCCTGATGGCCGGAAAGCTCATGTCCGCCGCGCAGCTCGCCCAGATGCAGCAGTGGACCACCGTCAGCAGCACCCAGGGCTACGGCCTCGGTCTGCGCCGCCGTGACCTGTCCTGCGGTGTCTCCGTGTACGGGCACACCGGCACCGTGCAGGGCTACTACACGTACGCCTTCACCTCGAAGGACGGCAAGCGCAGCGTCACCTCGCTCGCCAACACCTCGAACAACGCGAACGTGCTCAACACCATGGCCGGCACGCTGGAGTCCGCGTTCTGCGGCAAGTCGTCCAAGGCGACCCGGCGTGCCATGGCGCCCGCCGCGCCCACGGAGCGGTACGAGGACATCGCGCCGGGCATCGCCCGCGACTGACGGGCCAGGGTGCGGCCGGACCGGCGCCGGCCGCACCCGTCACCCGGGTCGGCGCAGGCCCCGGTAGAGCCGGGTCGGCCGGTTTCCGGCTCCGCGCCCGATACTGGTGGCATGGGATTCGCCGTCTTCATGACCCTGCCGGGACTCGTCGTCGTACTGACCCTCACGGCCTTCGCCGACCAGGCGCTGCTGCGCGCCGGACGGGCCGGCCTCCTGCCGTGGCGGAACGGCGCGCGGCAGGGCCAGATATCCGCCACCGGCTTCGAGCAACTGCACGCGAGTCTGTCGCCGGGCAAGCAGCACGAGCTCAAGGAACGGCAGTCGGCCCTGGTGATGCGGGACGACGAGGAGGACGGGGCGCCCGCGCACCGTACGACCGTCGATCTGAACGCCGGCACGGCGGTCGTGCGTCCGGGGCGCCGCTCATGACCTTCGACGACCTTCTGGAACGGGCCGCGTCCCTCGTCCGTCCGGGCCGGCGGGCGATCCTCGGCGTCGCCGGAAGTCCCGGAGCGGGCAAGACGACGCTGGCCGAGCGGCTGGTCCGGGAGCTGAACGGCGACGGCTCCCGCTGGGTCGCGCACGTGCCGATGGACGGGTTCCATCTCGCGGACGTCGAGTTGGAGCGCCTGGGCCGCCGGGACCGCAAGGGCGCGCCCGACACCTTCGACGCGGCGGGGTACGCGGCACTGCTGCGCCGGCTCCGCGACGAGGAGCAGGACGACGGCATCGTCTACGCGCCGGGCTTCGAACGGACCCTGGAGCAGCCGATCGCGGGCGCCGTCCCGGTCCCCCGCACCGCCCGTCTGGTCATCACCGAGGGCAACTACCTCCTCCTGCGCGACGCGGCATGGGAGCGCGTACGGGCGCAGCTGGACGAGGTCTGGTTCTGCGAGCTCGACGAGACCGAACGCGTACGCCGTCTCGTCGCCCGCCACGAGGAGTTCGGCAAGGACCACGACACGGCGGTGGCCTGGGTGCTCGGCACGGACCAGCGCAACGCCGATCTGATCGCCGCGACGCGGGCCCGTGCCGATCTGGTCGTGGGACCCGAGGTCACCGCCTCCGGATCCGTGCCCCGGGTTCCCCCCGCGCATCGCCCGCCGGACTCCCGATCAGTGCGGTGAACGCCTCGGTTCGGATCGTCAGCCCCTCGGGCGCGTGCTCCACGACGGGGGCGAAGGGACCCGGGGAGCCGTAGCGCACGGCGAAGACGTGCAGGTCCTCCGGGGCGCCGGGAGCCGGCCCCGCCTCGAACGCCGTGGAGGCGACCAGGTGGCGCCAGCCCTCGTCGGGGTTGCCGTAGACCCGGGGGTCGGCGGCGAGGACGAAGGCCGCCTCCTCCTGGGTGGTCCGCGCGCGGGCGTCGAAGCGGTCGGCGCCCTCGGTCCGCGGGTGCGTCAGCCGAAGGGTGCCGGCGGACACCACGTCCGCCGCCGCGACCCTGCGGACCCGGTCGCCGTCGTCGGCCGCGTACGGCATTCCGGCGAGCAGGTACGGGTCCCCGTCCAGCCGTTCGACGGCGACCGTCGTCCACAGGCTGGTGCCGTCCGTGACGTACAGCGACCTGACGTGGCGCAGGACGTGGTCGGGGGTGACGACGGGCTTGCTGACGAGCTTGGCCGTCAGTCCGTCGCTTGCCAGGTCGCGCACCCGCACCGCGCCCATAGGGCGGGTCAGCAGGAAGCCGTCGACGACCGGCCCGAAGCCGTGCTGGCGGTTCACGGCGGCGGGCAGCAGGTAGGTGCCCGCCGCCTCGACCAGGGACGGCGTCATCCGGTCGTCGAACGCCACCGAGACGGTGCCCGCGCGCAGTTGGTGGCGCACCGGTGCCGTCCTGGGTGTGCGGTGCCACCGGGCCGTGTCCTGGATCTGCCAGACCAGCATGAAGGCGAAGTGGCCGTCGACGGCGCCGTCCGGCCCGGTCGCGTGCCGTCCCCAGCGGGTGTCCCCCCGGTAGCGGCCGAGGTCGGCCCCGATCCGGCCGCCGAAGCGGCGCAGGCCGAGAACGGCCTCGAAGCCGCAGTGCTGTTCGCTGTAGCGCGGACCGCCGAGGTCGAACCCACCCGCCGTCAGCCGTGCGTCGAGGTAGCGGGCGAGCGTGTCGCCGTCCTCGGCGAAGACCGGCTCTCCGCTCACCCGGTGGGCCTGGGCGAGGAAGGACAGGGAGATCGGTCCGTAGTTGTTGTCGTAGGCTCCGCCGTGTTCCGGGGGCAGGAGGGCTCCCCGGTCGCGGACGCGGCGGGCCCGGATCTCGTCGGTGTACAGCCGCATCGCGTGCGACCTGACCGACTCCCCTTCCACCGCCGGGAGATGGCGGGCGAGCATCAGTCCGCCGACGACGCAGCCGATGGCCTGGTTGCCTGCCTCCTGCGGGTTGAAGAAGGTCACCTCGGTCAGCCGACGCCAGTATCCCTGTGCCACGTCCCGCAGTTCGCCGTGCTGTGCGTCGTCGACGAGCCCTTCGGCCAGGTCCAGCACGGTGACCGCCTGGAGCAGCGCCCACACCGTGCTCGGCCAGTCGCCGATGGGGTGGGCGCCGTCCTCCAGTACGTAACGGGCGTACGGCATACCGGAGTCACGGATTCTCAGGTTGGGGTAACCGGGGTTGTCCCGCGTGAAGACGCGCTCGCGCAGATGGAAGGCGAGGCTGCGGCGGACGGCGTCCGGCAGGCGCGGGTCCCCGGTGCGCTGCCAGGCGAGCGCCAGCAGCGAGGTGACGCCGAGCGACGTGTCGCCGATGTCGTCGACGGCTGCGGGGTGTTCGAGGCTGCCGTCCGGCGTCAGGCGGGCCAGCGCCTCCTCGGTGACGGCGGCGAGAACGGTGTCGTACGCCGCCGGGTCGTCCGGCAGATCGTGCAACCGGCCGCGCTGGTAGGGGAGATGCACGAGATCAGCCCTTCGCTGCGGAGGTCGCCGGTCCCTGCACCAGTCTCCGCCGGAAGACGGTGAGGCAGGTGAGCGTGGGTGGCAGGGCGCGTGTCGACCTGGCGAACATCGCGCCGGGGACGAGAGGCCGGCCGACGCCGGGCTCCCAGGGCGGCGGGGTATGGCGGCAGCCGGCAGCTAGGTGTCCGAATCCCGCCGGACGCCGAGCGGAGAACACGGCAACATAGCAGGTGAAGCGGTGCTCGCACCGCTTGGACCACGCATGAAAGGACACCCCCGATGACGGTCTGGACGACCATCGACAGCCCCTTGGGCGAGCTGCTTCTCGTGGGCGAGGAGTCGGCCACCGCCAGGGGCGGCACGGCGCTCGTGTCGCTCTCCATGCCCGGCCAGAAGGCCGGTGCCGTCGTACGGGACGGCTGGACGCGGGACGACGGCGCGTTCAAGGACATCGTCGCGCAGCTGAACTCCTACTTCGAGGGCGGGCTGACCGACTTCACCATCGAGTACGCCGGCGGGGCGGGCACCGACTTCCAGCGGCGGGTGTGGAAGGCCGTCGAGGGCATCCCGTACGGCACGACCGTCAGCTACGGCGAGATCGCCTCACGGATCGGTGTGTCACGCGCGGCCGTGCGCGCCGTGGGCACCGCCATCGGCGCGAACCCCCTGCTCGTCGTGCGCCCCTGTCATCGCGTGATCGGTGCCGCCGGCGCACTCGCCGGGTACGCCGCGGGTCTGGAGCGCAAGCAGCGGCTGCTGGACCTGGAGAACACCGGGCGGTCCGCGTGATCCGCCGGCCCGACGCCGCCCGCTCGGGACGACGCCCTGCGCTGAGGTCCGTGCTCCACGGTGCCGCGTGACGTCTGCGCGGTCGCCTTGCCCGCTGCGAGCGGGCGACGACACCAGAGTGCTCGAAGGCGGCGGCGAGGGCCCGGTTTTGCCGGATCGGCAACAGGGCTGGGCCACGGCCCGCCGATCGCCGCATGATCACTCGTAGTGCCGGCGCGGGAAGGCCGGGTCCCCCGGGCCCCGCTCGTCGCACCCCGTAGCCGATGTGTCCTGGGAGGATCCGTGCCGAAGTCGTCCGCAGCAGACCGCACCCACCGTCTGGTGTCCTCGCCGGCCGGCCGGATCCATCTGGTGGAGCAGGGAACCGGCCCGCTGGTCCTGCTGGTTCACGGATTTCCGGAGTCCTGGTACTCCTGGCGCCATCAGCTGACGGCGCTCGCCGCGGCCGGCTACCGGGCGGTCGCCCTGGACGTCCGCGGCTACGGTCGCTCGTCCAGGCCCGACAGCGTGGCCGAGTACCGGATCCTGAACCTGGTCGAGGACTGCGCCGCCGTCGTGCACGCACTCGGTGAGCGGTCCGCGACCGTCGTCGGGCACGACTGGGGCTCCACCATCGCCGCCACCTCCGCGCTGGTCCGCCCCGACGTGTTCCGCGCGGTCGGGCTGCTCAGCGTGCCCTACACCCCACGCGGCGGTCCGCGCCCCAGCGACGTCTTCGCGCGGATGGGCGGCCCCGAGGAGTTCTACGTCTCCTACTTCCAGCGGCCCGGCCGGGCCGAGGCCGAGATCGAGCCCGACGTCCGTGGCTGGCTCGGGGGCTTCTACGCGGCGCTGTCCGGCGACACCATGCCCGGCCCCGGCACGCCGGACCCGCACTTCGTGAGCCCCGGCGGAACCCTGCGGGACCGGTTCCCGTCCGGACGTCTCCCCCACTGGCTCGACGAGTCCACCCTCGACGTCTACGCGGAGGAGTTCGAGCGGACCGGGACGAGCGGGGCGCTCAACCGCTACCGGAACATGGACCGCGACTGGGAGGACCTGGCCGACCACGACGGCGCGCCCGTCACCCAGCCCTCGCTGTTCGTCGGAGGCGCCCTCGACGCGTCCACCACCTGGCTGGCCGACGCGATCACGGCGTTCCCCACGACCCTGCCCGGTCTGGTCTCGTCCCACATCCTGGAGGGCTGCGGCCACTGGATCCAGCAGGAACGGCCCGAGGACGTCAACCGCATCCTGATCGACTGGCTCGCCGGTCTCCCCGTCTGAACCCTGAACCGGGGCTCCCGGGCCTCCCCGTCCGAACCGGGGCTCGCAGGCCGTTCCGGCGGACCGGGCTCGCGGGCCGACCCGGCCGGCCCCCGCGAGCGCCGCGCGCCCCGGGTGGGCCGTCGGGAGCTCCCGCGCCCCCGACGGTCTACGGCGTCGTACGCGACTCCAGGGCGGCGCGGGTGTCGTCGCCGTAGACGCCGGTCTCGTCACCCCGGATCCCGTACCAGAGCTGGAAGCGGGCGACGGCCGCGGTGAGCGTGGCGTCGTAGCTGCCATTGGTGGAGCCGCCCGCGTACACGTCCGGGACGCGGAGCAGCCGTTGTTGCAGTGCGGTCACTTCGGGGCCGCTGTCCCCCTCACGGAGGGTGCCCGTGCCGTCCGGGTCGGCGGATCCGGACGGCGCCGGGGCGGCGGCTGTCGCGGAGGGGCTGGTGCCGGGCTGTCCGGCCCGCGCGCGGCCGTCCTGGTCGCCGGGCAGCAGGAGCGCGAGGGCGAAGCCGGCCAGGGCAGCCGCCGTCACCCCCAGGGCGATGGCGGCCCGGCGTCGGCCGGCACCGTCGGCGTGGCCGCGCCCGGGTGCGTGTTCCCGGCCGGGCGCGGGCTGCCGCCGTGGCGCGGGCTGCCGCCCCCGGGCGGGCCGGGGCCCGTTCCCCGGCGCCACGTCGGGTGCGCGCCCGGTCCGCCGCGCGGCTCCCGGCGCGACGCCCGCGGTTCCGGCGTCGCGGGCGTAGTCCTCGCCCCCCGGTACGGGCGGCAGTTCCTCCGTCGCCTCATCGGCAGCCGACGATACGGCCTTCGAGGAGGTGGCTGGCACGGCGACCACCTCGTAGCCACCGTCCGGATCGGCCCCGTACTGCTCCTCCCGCACCTCCTTCATGAGCTGCGCCAGTGCTTCCGTCCGGCGGCGCCGCTGCACATGGGTGGGCTCGATCGCCCGTCGCCTCGCGGGCTGCCCCGGTTCGGGCGGTGTCGACACACTGCTCTCCTTCCGTGCGCGCGAGCTCACGCCGTCCCCGTGGAGTGATACGCGACGGTCGGCCCCGGAGTTCAGCGAAAGGCGCCCCTGACGGACGGCCGGTGGGCTCCCGGTGGCCGTCCTGCTGCAATGGCCGGCCGCCGACCGCTCTCCGCGGCTCGGGTCGAACAACGTGAAGAATGGGCACATACGGGGTAGGACCACCTTCGGAGAGCGGAGAGGGTCACCGTGGCCGTGAGCGAGGAACGAGAGGTGCCGCCCCGTCGGCGCTTCGACGTGGCGGATGCCGCGCCACTCCTGCTCGACGCCCATTTGACGGTGACCGGCTGGACCGCGGACGCCCAGCGGCTGCTGGGATACCGGCCCGCCGAGGTGGTGGGCCACCACGTCGTGGACCTGCTGCTCCCGGAGGACGCGGCGCGGATCACCGAGCGTTCCGAGCGGTGCCGCGGCGTCGGCGGCTGGAGCGGGCTGCTGTCCGCACTGCACCGCGACGGCCATGCGGTCCGGGTGATGGTGCGGGCCGTCCCGGTGCGGGAGGACGGCGCTCCGACGCGGTGGGTGGTGCTGCTCGCCGACCTCGCCGACGGTCCCGGCTGGAACATGAGCCGGTCCGTGCTGGAGCGGATGAACGCGGGCTCGCCGGTGGGCATCGCGATCGTGGACACGGAACTGCGGTTCGTGTGGTCGAACACCGCGCTGGAGCAGTTCGGGGGCGGTTCGCCGCAGCGGCGACTGGGACGCAGACTCGCCGATGTGCAGCCGGGGCTCGACGCCGAGGCCCTGGAGGCGAGGATGCGCCAGGTGCTGCGGAGCGGTGAGCCGGTGGTCGGATTCGAGCACGTGGGCCGCGTACGGTCCGCGCCGCATCGCGAGACCGCGCACTCCCTGTCGTTCGTCCGGCTCGACGACGACCACGGCCATCCGATCGGTGTGTACTACACGGTCGTCGACGTCACCGAGCGCTACCGGGCCCGGCGGCGGCTGGCGCTGCTGGACCGGGCCGGGGAGCACATCGGCCGCAGTCTCGACGTCCAGCAGACCGCGCAGGAACTGGCCGACGTGGCCGTGCCGGGCCTGGCAGACTTCGCCACCGTGGACCTGCTGGATTCCGTGCTCAAGGGAGCCGAGCCGGCCACCGGTCCGCCGGGGGACACGGACGCGCTGCCCCTGCGGCGCGCCGGTCAGCAGTCGACCCGGGCCGGGGTGCCCGAGACCACCGTGCCCGTCGGCGGCGTGGCGACGTACCAGGCGGGCTCGCCCCCGATCCGGTGTCTGGCCGAGGGACGCTCGTGGCGCGAGCAGCGGCTCGATCCGTCGGCCGAGGAGTGGGCCACGGCGGACGAGGGGCGGCAGGCCGCCCGCTTCGCCGATCTCGGACTGAACAGCGTCATGATCGTGCCCATCCGTGCGCGGGGCGTCACCCTGGGCATCACCACGTTCTTCCGGCGCCGGCGCCACGACCCGTTCGACGAGGAGGATCTGAGCCTGGCTGAGGAGTTCGTCGGCCGGGCCGCCCTGTGCGTGGACAACGCCCGCCGCTACACCCGTGAGCGCGACGCGGCACTCGTCCTGCAGCGCAATCTGCTTCCGCACCGCTTCCCCGAGCAGAACGCCGTGGAGGTCTCCGCCTGCTACCGGCCCGCGGACGAGCTGACGGGGCTGGCGGGCGACTGGTTCGACGTGATTCCGCTGTCCGGGGCCAGGGTGGCGCTGGTCGTGGGCGAGGTGACCGGGCACGGCATCGACGGTGCCGCCGCCATGGGGCGGCTGCGAGCCGCCGTGCAGACGCTCGCCGATCTGGATCTGCCGCCCGAGGAGGTGCTCGCCCATCTGGACGACCTGGTCAGCCGGGCCGCCCGGGAGGAGGGCAGCGGGGCCGACACCCTCACCAGCGGCATGCAGGCCGTCGGCGCCAGCTGTCTCTACGCCGTGTACGACCCGGTGAGCGGGCGGTGCACCATGGCGGGCGCGGGGCATCCGGCACCCGCGATCGTCGCCCCCGACGGCACGGTCTCGTTCGCCGACCTTCCCCGCGGTCCCGCGCTGGGCGTGGGCGGACTGCCTTTCGAATCCGCCGAGTTCACCCTGGCGGAAGGCAGCCTGCTCGGCCTCCACACGGACGGGCTCATCGCCACGCCCCGCACCGGCCGGGACCCGGAAGCGGGCCGGGAGCGTCTGCGCCGCGCGCTGGAGGGATACCGGGGATCACTGGACGGGCTGTGCCGGACCATCGTGGACGATCTCGTTCCGACCCGTCCGTACGACGACGTGGCGCTGCTGATGGCGCGGACCCGCCGGTTGGGTACCGAACAGGTGGCGACCTGGGACCTGCCCGACGATCCGGCGGTGGTCGCCCGGGCCCGCAAGGCCTCCGCCGAGCAGCTCAGGGTCTGGGGCCTGGACTCGCTGGCCTTCACCACCGAGCTGGTGGTGAGCGAGCTCGTCACCAACGCCATCCGGCACGCCCCGGGTCCTGTCCGGCTGCGCCTGATCGCCGAACGTGCGCTGATCTGCGAGGTCTCCGACGGAGGTGCCACCGCTCCGCATCTGCGCCATCCGAAGACGACCGACGAGGGCGGCCGTGGGCTGTTCCTGATATCCCAGTTCACCCAGCGCTGGGGCACCCGCTACACCCCCGAGGGCAAGATCATCTGGGCCGAGCAGTCCCTGACGGAGCCACCGGTGTGACGTACGCGCCGTCGATCCCCTCACCGAAGCCGCGCGACTCCCCCGCGACCAAGGGAAGTTGACAGACTGTTGACCAATTCCTTGGCCAGTGGTGACCGGCGCCGCCACTATGGTCTGCCGCATGTCCCCACACCCCCCACGGACTCCCGCTCTCCCCGTTCTCCCCTACCGGAAACCGACCCGCGACCGGGACTACTGGGTTCTCGACGACGTCCTGCCCGACGTGGAAGCCGTCCGGGCCCGTTGCCTCGCCAAGGACGACTGGGTCAAGGGTCACCCGTACACCTCGGAGAGCTGGCCGGGCCTGCGCACGATGCCGGGGCTCGAACCGGACGAACTCGCCCGCGTGGAGCGGCTGGTGAAGAAGGCCACCGGAGCGCGGGAGCTGTGGCAGCAGGCGACGGCCTCCGGAGCCACCCTCAACCACAACTGCGTCCAGGTGGTCGGCAAGGACGAGGGTGAGCCGCGCCCGCACACCGACTCCCGCGCGCTGTGCCGGTACGCCGCGGTGCTGTATCTCAACCCGGCCGCGCCCAAGGACTGCGGAACGAGCTTCTACCGGCAGAACCTGCCCGGCGGCCGTCTCGGCGGCAACGTGGTGGCGGCGCCGCACAACAACCTCGTCGAGGCGCTGGGAACCCGCTTCGTCCCGCCGGACTCGTTCGTCGAGGACGTGCGTGTGCCGCATCGCTACAACCGACTGCTGCTGTACAACGCCAACCTGATGCACAGCGCCACCGGCTACGCGGGCACCACCATCGAGGACAAGCGGATGACCGCGGTGTTCTTCTGGATGGCCTGACGCTCCGCTCCCGGTGCGGCGTGTCCGCTCGCCCGGCCGACCCGGGCGACGCCCCTCCCGCCAGCCGCGATTCCCTCGTCATCCTGACCCGATATGCACCGATACGCCCGGACCACAAGTCGGTTACGGCATCCCGAAGTCCTGGTGGCCGGGCGGTGAGCTGGTCATGATGGGGGGCATGACGTTGGCCTTGCGTGCCATGACGCAACTGGCGGCCTGGCCGGACCTCTCGGAGGCCCGGCCCAGCTGCGGCACGGGGCGGGCACTGCGCTCGGCCCGGGACGAGATCGTGCACTTCCACTCCGAACACGAGGTCGACCTGCATCTGACGGCCCGTGCCATCCGCCGCTACGAGGATCACCTCAGGGGCGCGAGCGCGGTCCGGATGGTGCCCGGTTCGCGTTGGGTGACCATACGCCTCGAAGTCGACTCCGACATCCACCTGCTCCTGACCCTGGTGAGCGTCGCCCTGCAGTCCCACCAGGCATGGCCCGTCCCCGGCGATCCGGCACCGGCCGACTGCAACGAACACCGCGGCGCGTCGCTGCCGCGCACGATACTCAGCGGCAGCTGAGGCGACGGACCCCGCTCGGCGGCCCGGTGGAGGGGCGCGCCCGCCGCGGAATCCTCCCGGACGCCGCCGGGCGGGCCCGGTCGGGGCGAAGCGAAGAGGATCGTGCAAGCACCCGCGCGGATCGGCCTACTCCGGCCCCTGCCGTTCGCGTTTCGATGGTGGTGAGCAGATCCGAATCCGTCGCGACACCCACAGGAGCACCGTCATGCCGCTCGACCACTACGTCACCCTCGGCCGGTCGGGGCTGCGGGTCAGCCCGTTCGCCCTCGGCGCGATGACCTTCGGAGAGGATCCCGGGGGTGCCGGTTGCAGCGTCGAGGAGTCCGAGAAGATCCTGGCGACCTATCTCGACCGGGGCGGGAACTTCATCGACACCGCGAACTTCTACACCAACGGCCACTCCGAGAGGATCCTCGGCGACTTCTTCGCCGCGCGTCCCGGACAGCGCGAGCGCGTCGTGCTGGCGTCGAAGTTCTTCACCAACCTCTTCCCCGGCGATCCCAACGGGGGCGGGGCCGGCCGCCGGTCGATCATCGCCCAGCTCGACGAGAGCCTCCGCCGTCTGCGCACCGACCATCTCGACCTGTACTGGCTGCACAACTGGGACCGGCACACCCCGATCGAGGAAACACTGCGCACCCTCGACAACCTGGTCACGGCCGGCAAGATCCGCTACATCGGCTTCTCCAACACCCCTGCCTGGGTCACCGCGCAGGCCCAGACGACGGCGCTGCTGAAGGGCTGGAGCCCGCTGATCGCGCTGCAGGTCGAGTACTCGCTGCTGGCCCGCACCGTCGAGGGTGAACTCGCGCCGCTCGCGCTCGACCAGGGCATGGCACTGGTGCCGTGGAGCCCGCTCAAGAACGGCTTCCTGTCGGGCAAGTACCGGCGGGGCACCCAGGTCACCGACTCCGCGCGGACGGCCTTCGTCGGCGGCCCCGGAGAGGACGAGTACCCCGTCATCGACACCGTCGCGGAGGTCGCCGACGAACTCGGCACCACCTCGGCGGCGGTGTCGCTGGCCTGGCTGCGGGCCCGCGAGGGCACCGTCGTACCCATTCTGGGCGCCCGGCGCGTCGACCATCTGGAGAACAACCTCGCCGGCCTGGAGGTGACACTCACACCCGAACAGCTCCGGCGGCTGGACGAGGTGTCCACTCCTGAACTGGACTACCCGGCACCGATGCACGGCGCCCTGCGGTCGATGCTGCAGTTCGCGGGCACCACCGTCGACGGGCACACCTCCACCGTGTATCCGCCGCTCGTCCAGAGCGACGTCCGCTACTGAGCCGCCGCGCTCCCGCACCGGGCCGGGGGACGGTGCGGTCGGTCGGGGTCACCGGGCCATGGGACGGTGACCCGGAGCGACCGGGGAGACCGGCGGCGAACGGCTCCCCGCCGGGGGACGGCCGCACAGCGGACGACTGACGGTTCACGCCCCCGTGCGTCGCCGAGGCACGACCAGCAAGGCCCGCGCGTCGACGACGCGCGGGCCTTTTCCGCGTGGTCGGCCCGGTGGCCGGGTCGAGTACAACACCACCCCGCCCGGCTCGGTCCACCCCTGGTTCTTGAGTGCGCCACTAGCACGCGACGGTACAAAAAACGAGGTAACTCCCCACCGGAGAAACGCAGTAGGGCGAGGTGACGGACGGACTGGGCCGCCACGCGACGACACGCACGACCCGACCGGCCGAGCCTCACCACCGTGCGCTGTACAGACGCGGTCCCTTCCCCCTCGTGCGGGACCGGACACCGCAGGACTCCCCGAGAACGGCCCGACAACGGAGATCCCATGGCCACTGATCAAGTTCTGACCGGCTCCGCGCCGGCCGGTGAGAGCGGCGCAGCCGCGGAGCCGAAACGCCCCCGCCCCTCACGGCTGCCGTCACTCACCGGCCTGCGGTTCCCCGCCGCGCTCGCCGTGTTCGCCCACCACGCCTTCCTGCCGATCCCCCCGCTGCGGCTGCTGGCCGACGACCGCACCGAGTACCGTCTGGCCGACTGGTTCGGGCAGTCCGGCGGACTCGGCGTGGCGTTCTTCTTCGTGCTCAGCGGGTTCGTACTGACCTGGTCGGCGCGGGACAGCGACACCACGACGGCGTTCTGGCGGCGCCGGTTCGTCAAGATCTACCCGATCTACGTGGTCGCCTGGGCCCTCGCCATGCTGCTGTTCGCAGGTTCCTACACCTCCACCCGCGTCGCCGTCGCCAACCTCTTCATGGTCCAGGTGTGGGTGCCCAGCTACTTCACCAACTTCAGTGTGGACTCCCCGAGTTGGTCGCTGGCGGTGGAAGCCGTCTTCTATCTCTGCTTCCCGCTGCTGCTGCACGTGTTCCGGCGTATCGACCCCCGTCACCTGAAGTACTGGATCGCCGGGGGGATCGCCGCGGTGGTGGCCACCCCCGCGCTGGCGTACGCGCTGTTCCCGAAGACCCCGCCGGTGCCCAGCGGCCAGGTCCTCTCGGTCTCGCAGTACTGGTTCGCCTACGTACTGCCCCCGGTCCGTATGGTCGACTTCGCCCTCGGCATCCTGGTGGCGCTCGCGGTGAAGCACGGGCGCTGGCGCAACATCGGCATGGTCTGGTCGAGCCTGCTGCTGGTCGGCGGATATGTGCTGACCTTCCACGTGCCCTACCTCTACGGCCAGCGCGCCACGATGATCCTGCCGATCGTGCTGCTGATCGCGGCCACGGCGACCGCGGACATCGAGGGCCGCTTCACCCTGTTCCGCAATCGCACGATGGTCTGGCTCGGCGAGATCTCCTTCGCCTTCTACCTGCTGCACTACACGGCCCTGTCCTGGCTGCGCAAGGCGCTCGGCATGCAGCAGATGTACTCCAACACGGCCGGCTTCGCGATGCTGCTCGGCACCGCCGCCGTCACGGTCCTGCTGTCGTGGGTGCTCTACTCCACGGTCGAGGCCCCGCTCATGCGCCGGTTCAGCCGGTCGCGCCGGTCGAAGGCCGGCTGAGCGACGGCGCGTTCGAGGAACGCACCCGAGCACGCGTCCCTCGTCATCGACGGCACGGGCCGGTTCGCCCCGTCTCCGTCGAGCAGCCGACCGCCGTCGGGGCACCGGTCCGTGCCGGTGCCCCGACGGCGGTCGCGCCGTGTCTCCCGGAAGGCGCGGCCGGGACTCCGGTGATCGCGGGCAGGTGGGATCCGGCCCCGCTCGACGACTGGCCGCCGAACCGGACCGGACCCCGCCGCACCCGGTGCGGTGACGGCCGTCAGTGGCCCGGGACGCGAGGCCTGACGGCGGGGCGGGGAGCGGAGGGCGGTGGCAGGCGCGGGGACGGCGCGGTGGGGATGTCGATGTTCATGAACTCGGCCCAGGCCGCGCCGGTCTCGGTGGACCACAGCAGGTCGAGATCGGGATCGTGGGCGATCCAGTCTCCCGTCAGCGTGCTGTCGGGCGTCCGAAGACTGCGGTCGAGCTGGTTGAGGGCGGACCGGTTGCAGTCCTGCTGCCAGTGGGCGCGCGAGTAGCCCGTCGGCAGGCACTCGTCGGGCAGGGTCATCGCGAGGGCGAGGAAACAGGCCGCGTTGTAGTGGGTCATCCAGCCGGCCGACCCCTTGCGCACCGGTCCCCAGTGCTGAGAGGTCGCCCGGGGGTGGGTGATGGTGCTGTGGGTGTGTGCGTCGTGGGCGGAACCCGTCGTGGTGTGGTCGTCGAAGAGCAGTCGGCGGACGCCGGTGCCACGCGCCGGCAGCCGGGTACGGACGAGCACTTCCCTGGCCACGCGGTCGAACGCCAGGGCCACCACGCGCTGCTGCCGGTCGGCCGCCACACTCGTACGGCCGTGACGGCCGTTGAGATGGAGCTGGGTGAGGTCGTGCGCCGCCAGGGCGATGCGGATCGCCCCCAGGAACGTACGGCGCTGGGACCGCCGCGCCGGAAGGGGCAGGGGCATGAGCCACGAGCCCCAGTAGCGGCGCTCCCCGCTGTTGGACCGGCCGCCGGGGATGCTGTTGCGCAGCCAGCGGCGCAGCAGTGAGCGCAGGCGCAGGCGCGCGCAGATGTCGGCGAGATGTTCCCGGGCCAGGCGGGCCATTCCCTCGAGTTGTGTCATCTGCTCGGGCGGGAGGTCGCGGTCGCGCAGGAGGGGCCGGGCCGCGCGGGAGTAGGCGATGGCCATCCGGTAGGCGGTCTCGATGTGTTCCGGCCACAGCTCGGTGCAGCGCTGGTAGGTGGCGATCGCCCGCTGGTAGTCGTCCGGCTGGTGGGCGTGCATCAGCTCGATGAGCGCCGCCTCGCCGTGCCGGATGAGCAGGTTTCCCGGCGCGAACTTGACGGCCTGGCTGTAGGACCGCAGCGCTGTGCCGTAGTCGACGCCGGCACTCGCGTCGTCCGCTCGGGCCTGTGTGTGCTGACGCTGCTCGTGAACGCCTTTGCGGTAGTGGGTGAAGGCCCGCTCGTCCTCGCCCCAGCGCTCCCAGCGCGGAATCCTGCGCAGCATCTCCGGCTGGTTGCGGACCTGCACGATGCAGTAGACGGCGACCTTCTCGATGAGCCTCTCCTCGTTCGTCTCGGCGACGACGCGGGCGGCGACGATGCGGTTCTTCGGCACCCGCAGGATGCGCACCGACACGCGGCGTACGCCCTCGTGGGGTTCCAGTTCGTGCAGGTGGACGGCGTACCCGGGCGGGCTGGCGAGGGCGACGCGGATCAGGGACTCGACCCAGCCCTGTGCGGGCGTGGAGGCCTGGGGCCGGCTGACGGCCGTGGCGGCGGACGGGCTCCCGGGAGCCAGGATGCTGTCTCGCTGGTGCTCGGTGAGGTGGGCGGCGAGATGGGCGGTGAGGTGCGCGCTCGGTGCCGCGGTGCCGTCTTCCTCGGCCGGATGCTCGGGCAGCAGGATGAGCGGCAGGATCCGGCCGCGGGCGCGTACGCGATGCAGGAGCGCCGAGGCGTTGCGTACGACCCCGAGCGCGATCAGGGCCGCGACGGCCAGGAGGAACCAGTTCGCCACCGTGCCCAGCGCACGCACCATCGCGTCGTCCACACCCATGTCCGCCCCCCGCGGTGTTCACCGACCGTCGCGTGCCGATGTCATATCCACGTATGCACGGAATAAGCCATTCATCCGATGGTGAGATGCTTTTGTCATCGCATGGTCGTCATCCGGCGCGGTGCTCGCCGCCTGACGGATTCGACGCAGCCTCAGGGGCGCGGCCAGGGGCGGCCGCCCAGTCGTTCGATGTCGGTGTTGAAGCGTCGGAGGCAGGCGGCGAATCCGGCGATGTCGTCGTCCGACCACGCGGCCATCACCCGGCCCAGGCCCTCGACATTGCGGGCGCGCTCCTCGTCCAGCAGGCGTGCACCCCTGTCCGTGAGGCGGAACTTGCGGGCCATCCCCCCGTCGGGGTCGGCGATGCGGTCCACGAGGCCGGAGCGCATGGCCGCGCGGGTCTGTCTGTTGAGTGTGGAGGCGTCGAGCCCGAAGGCGTCGCTCAGCTCACCGATGGACATGGGCCCCTGGACGCCGATGCGGCTGAGCAGGATGTAGGCGCTGCGTTCCAGTCCGCCCTCGCGCCGGGTCCTCCTGTGCCGCACGAGCGCGTGGCGGCTGAGCAGCATCTGCTCGTACTCGACGTCGCGCGTGGACCTGACCATGTGCCCGCCGCCTTCCTCTCCCACCGGTCGACGCTCCCATCCGTCCGGCGCGCCGTCCCCGCACACCATGTCGACCTGCCGTCGCACCCTCCCACGGAGATATGCAGCCTACATTCAATGTGCGCAATACATGTCTCATGTACGATGCATACCGTCCCTCCGCATACAGGCACCGCAGACAAGTACGAGGAGCCCTCTATGGATGCCACCCAGGCATCAAGCCGCTCGGGCGGCGTGGTCGCCACCCTGGCCTTCGCAGGCATCACGGCAGCGATCATGCAGACCCTGGTGACGCCGCTGATCGCGGAGTTGCCGCAGCTCTTGGACACCACCTCGTCGAACGCGGCCTGGGTGATCACCGCCACCCTCCTGGTGGCCGCCGTGTTCGTGCCGGTCTCGGGACGCCTGGGCGACCTCGTGGGCAAGCGCAGGATGCTCCTCGCCTGCTCGGTACCGCTGATCGTGGGCTCGGTGGTGTGCGCGCTGTCCTCCTCGGTCGTCCCCATGATCGTCGGACGCGGTCTCCAGGGCATGGGCATGGGCATGGTCCCGCTCGGCATCGCCCTGCTGCGCGACGTGGTCCCCAAGGAGAAGCTGAGCTCCTCGATCGCGCTGGTCAGCGCCTCCATGGGCATCGGCGGTGGCCTCGGCCTGCCCATCGCCGCGGCTGTCGCCCAGTACGCGAACTGGCGGGTGCTCTTCTGGGGTTCCGCCGTCATGGCCGCGGTGGTGGCGACACTCGTCTGGTTCCTGATCCCCGACATTCCCGCCGGCGCCAAGGGCCAGCGCTTCGACCTGCCCGGCGCGCTCGGTCTCGGCGCCGGACTCGTCTGCCTGCTGCTCGCGGTCTCCAAGGGCGCCGACTGGGGCTGGGGCTCGGCCACCACCGTCGGACTGTTCCTCGCCGCCGTCGTGGTGCTGCTCGGCTGGGGAGTGTGGGAGCTGCGGACCCGCGACCCCCTGGTGGACCTGCGCACCACCGCCCGGCCGCGGGTGCTGCTCACCAACCTCGCCTCGGTCTTCGTCGGCTGCGCGATGTACGCCAGCATGCTGGTCATGCCGCAGCTGCTGCAGTTCCCCGAGGCCACGGGCTACGGGCTGGGGCAGTCGATGCTCGCCGCCGGCCTGTGGATGGCGCCCGGCGGCATCATGATGATGATCGTCTCCCCGCTCGGCGGAAAGCTCACCGACGCCCGTGGACCGAAGTTCACCCTGATCTCCGGCGTACTGGTCATCGCCGTCGGCTACGGCCTGGCCCTGACCCTGATGGGCACCGCCTGGGGCCTGATGCTCGTCGGCATCGTGGTCAACAGCGGTGTGGGCCTCGCCTACGGAGCGATGCCCGCCCTGATCATGAGCTCGGTGCCGCTCTCCGAGACCGCCGCCGCCAACGGCTTCAACACGCTCATGCGCTCCCTCGGCACGTCCGTCGGCGCCGCCGTGATCGGAGTCGTGCTCGCCCAGATGACCACCACGCTGGGCGGCTACACCTTCGCCTCCGAGGACGGCTTCCGCACCAGCCTGATCATCGGCTGCGGCGTCGCGGTCGTCGCCGCGGTGATCGCGGCCGCCATCCCGGCCGTCCGCGCCGTCACGGGCGGCGGCGACAAGGCGGCCACGGCCGCCGCCCCCGAGCAGCACATGGCGGTCGAGGCCTGAGTCACCCGGGCGGACGCGCCGGGCGCGCGCCACTCGGGCGCCGCGCAACGGTCCCCGGTATTCACGTACTTGGTGAACACCGGGGACCGTTCGGCGTGCAAACGGCGGCGTGGTCCGAAGGTGCGTCGGTCGCGGGATCAACGGCTGTGCCCGGCGCCGGCGGGACCCGGTGCGACCTTCGCCGGAGGGTGCCGGGGTGCCTGTCGTGTCGCGCGGGAGGTCCGGACCGCGCACGGCACCCTCCCCACGGCAGGGCACCCAGTTCCCCCGGTCATGGGCACCGAGTGCCATCACGTCCGCGCGATGCTAGGTTCCCGTCCATGAGCGAGGGACCCCGGCGCGGCGACACCGCCGACACGACGACGGCGAAGCCCCCCATGCGGGACGCGCTGGTCGCGGCGGCTTTCCGGCTGTTCCCCGAGCGGGGCTACGAGCAGACCACGGTCGACGACATCGTGGCACTCGCCGGGGTCGGCCGGCGGTCCTTCTTCCGCTACTTCCCGTCCAAGGAGGACGTGGTCTTCCCTGACCACGAGCGCTGCCTGGCCGACATGACCGCCTTCCTCGCCGACGGCACGGACGAGGACGAGCCGGTGCGACGGGTCTGCGACGCGGCCCGGCTCGTGCTGCGCATGTACGCCGAGAACCCGACCTTCTCCGTACAGCGCTACCGTCTCACCAAGAAGGTGCCCGGTCTGCGCGCCTACGAGTTGTCGGTGGTCTGGCGCTACGAGCGTGCCCTCGCGGAGTATCTGCGCGGGCGCTTCGCCGGCCGGCCCGACGGCGCCCTGCGGGCCGACGTGATCGCCGCGTCGGTGGTCGCCGCGCACAACAACGCGCTGCGCTCGTGGCTGCGTTCGGCCGGGCAGGGCGACGCGGACACCGCCGTGGACCACGCGCTGGGACACGTGCAGGCCGTGTTCGGCACCCCTCCTGCCGCCCCTCCGGCCGAGGAGCAGGAGGACGTGGTCGTCGTCATCTCCCGGCGCGGGGCGCCCATGTGGCGCGTGGTGCGGGAGATCGAGTCGACACTGGGACGGGACTGAGCGGACCGGCCGCACGGGACTGACCGGACCGGACCGGGCGAGCCGAACAGCCGGACGGCCCGAGCCGAACTGTCGGACGGGCCGAGCCGAACTGTCAGGCCGGGACACTCCGGACGGAACCGCCCGAACGGGACTGATCGGGCACGACCGAGGTGCACCCGCTTCCATCTGAGGGTACCGAGTGCCTTTACGGGTGGCACTGAGTGCCATAACCTGTGGCTCGTGCGCGGCGATCCGGGCACCTTCGACTCCGGCCGAGCGCAGGGAGATGACATCGTGCACCACCCAGGAATCGCCCTTCATCCGGGTCCGCGACCCTCGACGGACGTGCTCGACACCGAACCCGAGGGCGCCGTGCCGGGTGCCGTCGCCCTCGGCACCGACTCTTCGTCGCACGGGACTTCGGCCGCGGACGCCCTTCTCTTCCAGCGCTGCCGCTGGTGCGGCAGCGCGATGTACCAGCGCCTCCTGTGTCCGGTCTGCGCCGGCAGCGACCTGCGGACGGAGGCGAGCACGGGGACCGGTGTCGTCCGTCACGCCACCGTCATCCACCGCAACACCCCGGCGGCACGCAACGTCTCCCTCGTCGAGATGGCCGAGGGCTTCACCGTCCGGGGCAGGGTCACGGGGCCGGCCACCGACGTGCACAGCGGAGACCGGGTCCAACTCACCACCGCCCAGGACCCGGTGCGCAGCCAGCCGGTGTTCCAGCTCGTCGACGGGCCCTACCGGAGCCGGAGCTGACACCCCGTACCCGGGCGGCCGAACGAACCACCGCGCGGAGCCGGTCCGTTCGGCCGCCCGCGCGCGTCAGCTGTAGGTGATGTCGGAGCCGGCGTAGCGGCAGTACGTGCCGTCGGCGCCGCTGCCGATCTCGGTCGGCTCGGCGCCCGTGCTGTTGCCCTGGTAACGCACGCACGGCTTGATCTTCTTGCTGCTGTCGCCGTGGATGCGGACCTTGGTCAGGGTCGCGGTGTCACCGTAGTTCTGGTTGATGCCGACGATGGACTTGCCGGGCGCGGTCACGTCCACGTCGCTGACGACGATCGTGCGCTTGTACTGCGTGGAGCAGTTGCCGCAACTGCGCACCAGCTTGCCGAAGTTCGACACCTGGAATCCCGTCACGGTCAGCTTCCCCGCGCCGTTGAACTGGAACACCTTGTCCGAGGCCGCCTTCGCGCCGCCACCGGTCACGGTGTACGTCGCGGAGGACGACTTGCCCTTGAAGGTGGCCGCGTCCTCGCCGACGTCCTCCCACCACACGTTCTGCAGCGTGCAGCTGCCCGCGCAGTGGACACCGTCGGCGGCCGGGGCCCCGATGACGACGTTCTTGAGAACGGCACCGTCCGCGAGGTCGAAGATCGGGTCCTGGTCCTCGGACTGGCCCCCGTCACCGAGGTCGCCGCTGCCGTAGAACCGCTGGAGCTTGCCGTCGTAGGTGCCCGAGACGGGGATCGTCGCCGAGACCGGCACGCTGGTGGTGGGGGTCGGCCAGGCGGTGGCCGCGTCGGCGGGGGCGGCCAGGCCGCTCGCCAGAACGGTCGCGCCGGTCATGCCGAGCGCGGCCAGTGAGCCGATCAGGGCACGCCGGCCGGCCCGTGGACGGGCTTCGCGGACGCGTCGCTGTGCTGCTGAGGTCATGTCCCGATTCCTTCTGCTGCCCGTGGGGTGGTCAGAGCTTTCCGGCGCCCGCGCCGGACGTCACCGAGGTGACGACGGTCGAGGCGGGCTCGGCGGTGTAGCTGTAGGGAGCGGTGGTGAAGGTGCCCACCTGCGAGATCTCGGTGGCGGCCCCGCCGAGGTCGTTGCCGCGCAGGTTGGCGTGGCCGTCCACGTCGCTGTCGCGGTTGGTGGTGACGGCGACCTTCGTGCGGCGGAAGACGTTGTTCTCGACGAGCATCTGGGCGCCCATCCGGGAGTGCACGGCGGTCTCGGCGCCGACGACGTAGTTGTCGTAGAAGTGGCCGGTGCCGAAGCGCAGGCTGGGGATGCGCGAGTACACGTTGTTGAAGTAGTTGTGGTGGTACGTCACGTGCAGGTGCCCGGTGTCCTCGGAGGCGTTGCTGTCGCTGTGGCCGACGAGGGAGCCCTTGAAGTGGTCCTTGAAGGTGTTCCAGGAGACGGTGACGGCGTCGGAGCCGTGGGTGATGTCCAGCAGACCGTCGTAGTAGTCCTTGTCGTGGTCGCGGTCCGCCGAGAAGGAGTTGTGGTCGATCCACACCTTCGTCGACGCCTGGACGGTGATGCCGTCGGACGGCGCGACCGGCTTGCTGATGTTCAGGTTGCGGACGACGACGTTGGTCACCTTCTTCAGCCGCAGGCCGCCGCCGGTGAACCCGGACGACGAACCGACGCCCAGGACCGTGGTGTTGGAGCCGACGTCGACCTGTCCGCTGAGCGAGATCAGTCCGCTGACGCGTACGACCTTGGCCGTGCTGCCCGTGACGGCCGTCTTGAAGGCGTCCAGGGTGGTGACGGTGACGGCGGAGGCACTTCCGCCGCCGGAGGTGCCGGCGCCGAAGCCGATCGGCGCGCTCTCGGCGGCGCCCGCGGACTGCGGGAGGACGAGCGCGGCGGCGACGGCCAGCGAGGCTGCCGCGGCCGTCGTCAGGGCCAGGGTGCGAGAGCGGGTGCGTGGGGAGCGAGTGCGCATGCGGGTGCGTCCCTTCGGGAGTGTTCGAGGTCATGTACGCGAACGCTGTGCACCTTGCTGAACAGCGAGAGACGGATGTGACATGGGCACGGAGCATCACCGCCTCCGGAGAACGCACTTTCCCAGGTGGTACCGCCCGGAGATCTGATGTCTCGTATACGAGATGTCATACACGGGTCACGCCGTTGAACGGGAAACGTAAGGGGTAAGCGCTTTCTGGTCAACGCTTCGCACCGCACACATCCGGTCAACTCCCGTTCCGGAAGCCGCTGATGCCGCGAAGGAGGTCCCGGCAGCCTGGACGTGAGCACGACGGATACTTGCCCGATGGATGGATCAAGGGCTACGTGGGTCAACACCACACACGACTGGGCCGGTTCCCTGGACGCGGACCATCTCGCTCGGATCCGCGAGCGAGCCGCGGAGTTCACGCCGGGCGGCCCAGGACACCTCGTCCTCGAGGTCGTTGCCTACGCCGCCGACGAGGCGGCGAGCCGGGGCGGCGGACGGTGCGTGGTCACGCTGCATGCCGACGGCTCCGTATCGGTGAGGGACGACGGACGGGGTACCGACACGCGCGTCGACGAGCACGGCCAGGCGGTGAAGAAGCCGGTCATGGCCACGAAGGACCTTCGGTTCTTCGACCTCCCGGAGGCGGAACGGCTTCCGGACGGGCATCCGCGTCGCGGCATGTCCGTCGTCGCGGCGCTCAGCGAGTGGCTGATTCACACCAACCGCCGTCTCAACGGGTCCTGGAGTCAGCGCTACGAACACGGCGTCCCGGTGACCGGTCTGGAGCCCGTCGAATCCGACGGGACCACGGGGACCTGCGTCCGCTTTCTGCCGGACCAAGCCCTGCGCCCACGATGGTCGTCGACCGTGGGTGACCTGGCGCGGTGGTCCGAGCACTGGCCCGGCCTGACGCTCCGCCTCGACGACCGGCGCGAGCGCTGAGGCCGGTCGGGGTCGCGGACGGGACCGACGGCGGCCGACCGGTCCGCCCCTGACCGGTCCGCCCCCGGCCGGCCCGGTTGACGGCCCGTCGGCCAGGACCGCGGGTCGGGTCGCCGTAGGAAGTGGGCCGAAGCCTTTGCCTCCGGGAACCACCCGGCGGGTCACGCCGTCGGGTCACGCCTGGGCGGCGCAACGACCCCCGCGCTCCCCGTCAGCTCGGGACAACCGCACCCGGCGCAGGCGCGGGTCGGGGAACATCGCGCATGTGGCGGAGCGGGGAGAAGTACACGAACCAGCCCGCTGCCCAGGTGCCGATGAACGCCAGCCAGAGTGTGGGACGTACGCCGATCAGCGAGCCGAGCACTCCGCCGAGGATGCCCCCGAACGGCAACGTGCCCCACACGATCCAGCGGACGGCCGCGTTCATCCGACCCAGCAGCTCCGGCGGTGTCACCGACTGCCGGTAGCTGAGCTGGGCGACGTTGTAGACCATCCCGGCGAAGTACGCGATGCCCCAGCCCAGCGGGAACAGCAGCACTCCCCAGCCCTGCCAGGCCGCCGCCGCGACGACCTGCGGCGCGCTGAGGACCAGCGACGACACCCAGATGATCCGCGCCGAGCCGATCTTCTTGGCGAGCCGGCCGGCGAACACGCCCCCGGCCATCCCGCCGACGGCCGCGCCCGCCACGATCAGCCCCGTCAGCGCGGGGCGCACGTGCAGCACCCGGACGAGGAAGACCATCACCAGCGCCGAACTCATCCCGGAGAACAGGTTCGCGGTGCCCGTGCACGCCACGACCCTCCGCAGGATCGGGTGCCCGAAGACGAACCTCAGCCCCTCGGTGATCCGGCGCCGCAACGGCTCGTCCGCCGTCCGGGCCGGCGGCGGCTCCTCCCGCTTCCTGATCCCGAGGATCGACAGCACCGAGATCGCGTACGAGACGGCGTCGGCCGTCATCGCCCCCGCCGCGCCGAACACCCCGACCAGGCCACCGCCGAGACCCGGGCCCCCGAGCTGCGCGAACGCCTGGGTCGTCCCGAGCTTGCCGTTGGCGGCCATCAGATCCTCGGTGCGGATCAGCGACGGCACATAACTCTGGTAGGAGACGTCGAAGAACACCGTGCACACACCCGCGGCCGCCGCGACCACGTACAGCTGAGCCATCGTCAGCACGCCGAACGCCGCCGCCACCGGGACCGAGCCCACGATCACCAGGCGGAGAACATCGCAGACGATCATGACGGAACGTTTGGCACCGCCGTCCACCAGCGCTCCCGCGGGCAGCGCGATCAGCGCGAACGCCGCCGTGGCGGCGGCGGTCAGGAACCCGACCTCGAGCGTGCTCGCGTCGAGCGCGACGACCGCGAGCAGCGGCAGCGCGATCTGGGTGACGGCCGAGCCCATCTCACTGGCCGTCTGTCCACTCCACAGCAGCATGAAATCCCGCTGACGCCACAGGCCCGGGCCGTCCGGCTCCGACACCGGCTCCGACACCGGCACCGGCTCGGCTTCCTGAAAATCCTTCGCCACTTCCGTCACAGATCCCCCCAGCCGCCTCCGTCATCGCGAAGGCCCTCCGTTACCCCGACAAGAACGCCAACGAGCAGCAGCCTGGTCACCGAAGCGTCGACCCTGGAGCCGATACGCCCCGGCGGCCCACGGACGGTGAAGCGGGGTATTCACGCCGGGGCCGTCGAGCCTCGCCTGTCCTCGACGTGGACGGCGTGGAGTTCAGTGCCGTCCCGATGGCGCTTGGCACGTCCGACCACCCCGACAGCGACGTGCGACGGGTCCTGAGGCTCGGCGGGGCCGACATAGGTGAGGACGTCGTTGTGATGCCCGGTGACGACCCATCCGTCGACGTCCTTCAGATCGATCACGCCGAAGTCTCCTGCCGGAGATCCGGCGTGCGACGGGCCGAACTCCTTCAGGATCTCGGTGGCCTGTTCGGCGAGCTCTCCGTCCGGAGCGGTCAGCACGACACACGTGCCGTGCTCGAACAACACCCACGACTTTTGAGGGTCGGCCAGAAGCCGCTGCCAGACGTCTGTCAGTTCTTCGGAGGTCACGGCGTCATCATGCCGCAGGGCACCGACAGGGGGGTGCCGATCGCACCGGCCTGCACGGCATGCACGCGGCACTCGAGCGTACGGGCCTGCCGCCCCCGTGCCCGGTTCCGGGGCCGTGCCACCCGGGGCGACGCCGCGGACGTGGGCCCGGCGCCGGCCGGGCCCACGTCCGTCCCTCACGGGGTCAGGGAGATGCGTACTCCGACCGTGCCCTCCCGGCCCCGGCGCAGCCGGCTGCCGAAGAGGGTGAGACGGCCGAGGATGCCGTACTTGCGGGCGACCAGCCCCCGGTAGCGCGCCGTCGCGGTCTGGTCGAGGATCTCCGCCGTGGCGGGGACCTGTTCACCCGTCGGGTTGCCTCGCACGTCGCAGGGGCCCACGAGAACGTCCGGCCGGTTGCGGATCCGCTTCACCTTCCAGGAGTTCGCGGCGGTCCAGGCACCGAGCGCGTCACCGTCCCGGACCACCCACACGGGCGTCGGGACGCCCGTACCGTTCTTCCGGTAGCTCGTGATGAGAAGGAACTTGCCCGAACCGAGCGTGTCGAGCCTTGTCTCGTCCATGCGGGGAGTCTAGGCAATCGGAGCTCAGGACAGCTGCCCGTCGTAGTCGGGCAGCTTGAAGGTGCGCTCCGCGTGGCCCCCGACGAGGTCGGAGTCGTTGTTGCCGACATTGGCGATGATGGTGTAGCCCAGGGACTCGATCTGCGCCCGCTTGCCGGTCTTGTAGGCGCTGACCTCGTCGAACAGGTCGGGCAGGTCACGCGTGTAGAGACCCGAGACCGGATAGCCGACCGACGTCAGGTTCCACTTCGTCTCGCTGGCGATGATGCCCGGACGCGCGCTGATGAAGAAGATGTCGACGCCGCGGGAGCGCGCGTAACGGGCGAGGTCGAGCGACGGCGCGACGGCCGGCGTGGGCAGCTGGTACCACGGGTGGAAGTCCGTCTCCAGCGACGTGTTGTCGATGTCGAAGACGAGGGCCAGCTTCTGCCCGGCCGCGTTCGCGGTGCGCTGCTGGACGTAGGGCACCGCCTGGTCGAGCACGGCCCGGACGTCCTGCTGCCAGGTGGCGTAGTCGACGTCGGCCGCCTGCGTCGCGGCCACCGCCGTCCGCGCCGGGGCCGCGGCGGCGGACCCGGCGACGGAGACCGTCCCTCCGATGCCCAGCGCGACGACCGCCGAGAGCGCGCCGATCCGGCGACCCACACCACGTCCAGTCATACTCGTCCCCTTTTCACGTCGGAGCGGCGAGGGAGCCTCGACCATCGCCGCGCGACCGATGATCGTGCCTAAGGATGGACGAAAGGGGAAGACGAAATTACTGATCGGTAGAGAATTCCGTGGCCGTCGTCCTCGCCTCCGTCCAGCGGTGGCAGACCGGGACGACCCGTGTGAGCCTTGGCTCGCGGGCGGCGGACACGGTGTCGGCACACGGAGAGAGGCATCACGGATGGACGCACCGAACATCGTGATCGTCGGCGGAGGCTTCGCCGGCGTCGAGTGCGCTCGGGGCCTCGAGCGCGCGCTCGGACCGGGCGCCGCCCGGATCACCCTGGTCAGCCCCACCGACTACCAGCTCTACCTGCCCCTGCTGCCACAGGTCGCCTCAGGAGTCGTCACCCCGCAGTCCGTGGCACCCTCGCTGCGCCGGATCCTGCGCCGCACGGAGCTGGTCCCCGGTACGGTCGCCGGCGTGGATCCCGGGTCCAAGGTCTGCGTCGTCCGCAAGATCACCGGCGAACTCGTCGACCAGTCCTACGACTACCTGGTCCTCACCCCGGGCAGTGTGACCCGCACCTTCGACATTCCCGGCCTGCTCGACGAGGCGCGCGGCATGAAGACGCTCGCCCAGGCCGTGTACCTGCGCGACCACGTGATCGCCCAACTCGACCTGGCGGCGGCCACGTCGGACGAGGCCGAACGGGCGGCACGGCTGCAGTTCGTGGTCGTGGGCGGCGGGTACGCCGGCACCGAGACCGCCGCCTGTCTGCAGCGCCTGACCACCGCCGCGTCGAAGCGCTACCACCCGCGCCTCGATCCCCGCCTCATCCAGTGGCATCTGCTCGACGTCGCCCCCAAGCTGCTGCCGGAGCTCGGCGACAAGCTCGGAGCGAGCGCGCTGCGCATGCTCAGCCGGCGCGGGGTGCAGATCTCGCTGAAGACGTCCGTCGCCTCGGTCACCGAGGACAAGGTCACCCTGACGGACGGCCGGGTGCTGCCGTCACGGACGCTGGTGTGGACGGCCGGTGTCGCGGCGAGCCCCCTGGTCGACTCGCTGGGCGCCGAGACCGTACGCGGCCGGATCCTGACCGCGCCGGACTTCACGGTGCCGGGCATGGACGGGGTGTTCGCGCTGGGCGACGCGGCCGCGGTGCCCGACCTCGCCAAGGGGGACGGCTCCTACTGTGTGCCAACCGCGCAGCACGCCGCCCGGCAGGGCCGGCACGCCGCGAAGAACCTGGCGGCGCTGCTGCACGGGCAGCCGACCACGTCGTACCGGCACAAGGATCTCGGCCTGGTGGTCGACCTCGGTGGACACGACGCGGTGTCGAAGCCGCTCGGCATCGACCTCAAGGGCGTGCCCGCGCAGGTCGTGGCTCGTGGATACCACCTGTACGCGCTGCGCACGGGCGCGGCCAGGTTCCGTACGGGCGCCAACTGGCTCCTCAACGCGGTCGCGGGCGACGACTTCGTCCGCACGGGCTTCCTCGCCGCAAGCAAGGGAACCCTGCGGGACTTCGAGCACACCGACACGTATCTGAGCCCCGAGGCGGTGGCCGCCCGCGTGGGCGTATAGGCCACGGCCCGCACCGCGCGCCGACCGGGCGGGCGGCGTCCGGTGCGGTGCCGTCCCCGAAGGTGCCTCACCGTGCGCGCCGCACGCCCGGCGGGGTTCACGCGGCGGCGCTCAGTGGTCGGTGGTGCCGTCCAGCAGGGCGAGGTAGCGGCGGGCGAAGAGGTAGGCGTCGCCCGGCCAGCGGGCCGAGAGGTAGGGACCGTCCTGGACGACGAACGCGTGGGTGTCGTCGGTGGCGGTGCCACGGCTGGTGAGGGTGCGGGGGCCGCGGGAGAACTGCGCGATCGGGTCGGCGAGGGCCGCCTTGACCTCATCCTCGACGTAGGCGGGGTAGGTTCGGTAGTAGCGGCCGAGACGCCAGGCGGTGGTGAAGTAGGCCGTGCGTTCCATGTACTTCGGCAGACACGTCGTGCGCCGCCCGGCCAGCACGCTGCGGCCCGTGGCCAGGTCGCGGGAACGGGCGAGCACGAGGACACCGTGACAGATCGCTCCGACGGGCCGCCCCAGGGCCCAGAAACGGGCCACCTGCCGCTGGAGCGCGGCGGAGCCGAGATACTGCCGCATGCCCGGCGCGTGTCCGCCCGGCAGGAGCAGACCGTCGAAGTCGTCGACGGCCACGTCCTCCCAGGACACGGTCGCGGTGAACTCCGGTGCCTCGGTGAGCTGTTGGTAGTAACGTCGGGGCTCCTCCGCGGCGCCCAGCTGTCCGAGGAGCACGCCCGTGAGCAGCCGCGGGTCGGCCGCCGGGATGGTGGCCGCCCGCTCGGTGGCGAGAACGACTTCGTGCCCCGCGTCGGTGAGGATCCGCCAGGGCACGGCCACTTCGGTGACGTCGGCGTCGCGGTCGGGGACCGGCATCAGCACGCGCATGGGTCCATCATGACAGTCCTGGACGGTCTGCCCGGGGGTGGTGGGGGCCATTGAACTCGGGCCGCGTGGAGGGGACTACGAGGCCGGCCGGGCGGCCTGCGAACTCCCGCGGTCGCCGCGGTGGACGGGGCAGGACGCAGGACATGAACCGGAGACCCGGCCGGCGGTGAACGCGGTGGCGCGGACGCACGTATGGAAGGAGGGCCCACGACCGGGGTCCCGGCGGTGGTGACACCGCGCCGTACGGCTTCGGGAGCCCATGCATGAGGCACGCACGACGACGGATCTTCCGACGGGGGGCGCGATTCGCGGCCGTCGGCGGGCTCCTCTGCGGTGGGCTGATGGTGACGCACGCCATGGCGAGCGAGCCGTCCGCGTCGTCGCGTGCGCCGGAGAGTGCCGCGCGGCTCGCCGCGGACAAGGGCGCCGGCCTGGTGTCGCGCCTGGGTACCTCACGTACGGCGGGCAGTTGGATCGCCGACGACGGCCGTCCGGTGGTCGCGGTGACCGACTCGACCGCGGCGGCCGAGGTGGAGAGGGCGGGTGCCCGTCCCAAGGTCGTGCGGCACAGCATGCGGGAGCTGAAGTCCGTGACGCAGGCGCTCAAGTTAGCTCCGCGAGTGGCCGGTACCGCCTGGGCGATGGACTACGTCGACAACGAGGTGGTGGTGCAGGCCGACAGCAGCGTCTCCGCCTCCGACTGGTCCCGGATGACGAAGCTGGCCGGGAGCATGGGGAGTTCGGTCCGCATGGAGCGCACTCAAGGCACCTTCACCACGCGGCTGAACGGAGCCCAGCCGATGTTCTCGACCGGCGGGCGCTGCTCGGCGGGCTTCAACGTGACGAACGGGAAGAACGAGTTCATCCTCACGGCAGGGCACTGCGGGCCGGCCGGTTCCGTCTGGTTCGCCGACAACCAGGGCACCAAGCAGCTGGGACAGACGATCACCACGGCGTTCCCCGGCAACGACTTCTCGCTCATCCAGTACAACAACGGCGAGAACGACACCGGCAACAACGTCGTCGCGATCGGGGGCGGCAAGGGGGTTCAGATCCTCGGGGCCGCCGACGCGACCGTCGGGCAACGTGTCTTTCGCAGCGGCAGCACGAGCGGGCTCCACGACGGCCGGGTGAAGGGGCTCAACGCGACGGTCAACTACCCCGAGGGCACGGTGACCGGTCTGATCGAGACCGATGTGTGCGCCGAACCGGGCGACAGCGGAGGGCCGTTGTTCTCCGAGGGCATCGCGCTCGGTGTGACGTCGGGCGGCAACGGGGACTGCACCTCGGGCGGTACGACGTTCTTCCAGCCGATCACCAAGGCGATCACCGCGCTCGCCGTGAAGCTGACCGGGCCGGGCGCCCAGGGCCGGGGAGCGTCGGGTGCGACCGCTCAGGACTCCCCCGCACCGGCGGCCTCGCGGGGAACTGCCGTCGCGCCGGGGTCCGTTGCTCCGGGCTCGGTCCAGGCGGTGGGGTCCGGCGACGCCGTGTCGCTCCTCGACCGGCTGACCGACCCGCAGAACATCGGTCCGGGGCTGCTGGTCATCGCGGGCAGCATCATCGCGCTGGTCGCCACGCGGTACATCCGTACGGAGCAGGACCGCAATCGCTATCGGCGGCAGTACTCGCAGAGTTGGGGCTGAGGCGGGGTGACGAAGGCGGCACGGGGCCGGGACCCGGGTCCCCGTTCGTCACCGTGGCGCTGGGCGGCCGAGCGGGGTCACGCCGCATGGGTGGGCGACGGAGGGGCGGCCTCCGCCCACTCCAGGACGAGCCGCTGGTACTCCCGCCGCTCCTCCCCGCTCAGCGTCCCACCGGCACGGAACCAAAGGGCCCGGATCTCCTCGTTGACATCGGTGGCAGAGCGCACGGAGTCGCTTTCAGGAGTGGTGGACATGGTGTGAAGCATACGGGCCCTGGCGTGAAGGCGATGTGAGCAAAGGTACACCGGGCGACAATACGGACCGTGAACCTGATCACTCATTCGTCGGCCGATCCCAGCACGAGCACCTGGATCGCCAACACGGCGGCTCCGCGGGCCCAGTCGTGGAAGTCGGACACCTTCGTCTCCAGGTCGACGGAATCGGCCAGCGGATGCCGGTGGGCGAGGACGGTCTCCTCGACGACGCGGCCCGCCACGTCGACGAGGCCGACGCCCTCTCCGGCGAGCAGGATCTTCTGGGGCATGGCGAAGTTGGCGATCTGCGCGACGAGGACGCCGAGCGCGCGGGCCGCCTCGTCGACGACGCGAGCTGACAGGGGGTCACCTGCGGCCGCCCGGGCGAGGATCTCCTCGTACGTCGCGTCCTGCCCGGTGGCGGCCCGGACCTGGTAGCGGATGCTGGGGATGGTGAGCAGTGAGACGGCGCTGCCGCGTTCGCCCTCGGGGGTGAGGGGGCCCTGCGGGTTCACCAACCACCGGCGGCCGATGCCCCGGCCGTCCTCGGGGGAGGGCACCCGTCTGCCGCCGAGGACGAGGCCGTAGCCGATCCCGGCGCCGATGGTGAGGACCGCGAAGCGGTCGAGGCCACGGCCCGCGCCGAACCAGGTCTCGGCCTCGACCAGCGCGGCGACGTCGTTCTCGACCACCACGGGCAGACCGGTGCGCTCCCCGACGAGTTCGGCCAGCGGGACGTCGCTCCAGCCGAGGAAGGCGGACTCGACGACGACCGCCCGTTTCTCGGCCCGGCCGCCGACGCCGATGCCGATACCGGCCGGTGCCGGGAAGGCGTGTGTGAACTCCTCGGTCATCTCCCCCAGGAGGTCGGCGACTTCGGCCGGATCGTGGGTGGTGAGCGGGCGGTCGTGGCGCGCCACGATGTCGCTGCGCAGGGTGGTGACGACCCCGTAGACCCGGTCTCCGGTGATCTTGAATCCGATGAACGCGCGGGATTCGGCGACGATGTCCAGGGGTTGTGAGGGGCGCCCCTGGCGCACCGCGGCCTCCTCCCCCGATCCGCCGGCCTCGATCAGCAGGCCCGACTCGATCAGGGGTTTGGTCAGCCGGGTGAGGCTGCCCGCCGAGAGGTTCAGCCGGCGCGCGATCTCGCTGCGCGACAGCGGTCCGTGCACGAGCACCTCGATCGCCACCGCCCGTTCCCCGGGACTCAGCGGCAGCCAGCTGGCGGCAGGTGTGGTCATGAGCGTCGGACTCCTCCAAGATTTCCTTTTGCCCTGGAAGTAATGCTCGCACTTTAGGACGCCGGTCGGGTCCTGCACAGAAGTGCGCGCGACTCTTGACGGATGGATTCTTCCACCTCGAAAGTAAGTGACCCGAGGATGAGTAGCAGCCGAGGGAGTCTGCCGATGACCGTCGCCTCCAGTCCCCCGTCGCGCCTGCCGCCGCGCGGCGTCGCGGGGCCGCGGTCCGCGTCGCAGGTCCGCGGGGTCCGGGAGCGCGAGGGGCGGGGCGACGGCCCCCTCGCGGCCCTGTTCATCGCCCCGGCCATGCTGGGCTTCCTCGTGTTCCTGCTCTGGCCGACACTGCGCGGGATCTACTTGAGCTTCACCCGCTTCAACCTGCTCACGCCCGCCGAGTGGGTGGGGCTCGACAACTACGTCCGGATGGTCGACGACCCCATCTTCTGGGACTCGCTGTCGGTCACCGTCGAGTACGTGTTCATCAACATCGGCGTGCAGACGGTCGCGGCGCTGGCCGTCGCCGTGCTGCTGCAGCGTCTGACCCGATCCGCGGTGCTGCGCGCGGTCGTCCTCACTCCGTACCTGGTGTCGAACGTCGTCGCGGGCATCGTCTGGCTCTGGATGCTCGACACGCAGCTCGGCATCGGCAACGAGATCCTCCAGGGCCTCGGCTTCGGCCGCGTCCCGTTCCTGGCCGACGAGACCTGGGCGATACCGACCATCGCCCTGATCAACGTGTGGCGGCACGTCGGCTACACCGCACTCCTGCTCTTCGCCGGGCTGCAGGCCATCCCTGCCGACATGTACGAGGCGGCGAAGGTCGACGGGGCGGGCGAGTGGCGGATGTTCTGGCGGATCACCCTCCCGCTGCTGCGGCCGGTGCTCGCCGTCGTACTGATCATGACCGTGATCGGTTCGTTCCAGGTCTTCGACACGGTCGCCGTCACGACGGCGGGCGGCCCGGCGAACGCGACCAACGTGCTCCAGTACTACATCTACGGTTCCGCCTTCGGCCGCTTCCAGTTCGGCTACGCCTCGGCGATGTCCGTCGCCCTGCTGGTCGTGCTGAGCGCGATCACCTTCGTCCAGTACCGGCTCACCCGGGCCGGCCACACCGACCTCGGCTGAGCGGGAGAGTCGTCATGACCGCGATGGCAACGATGGCGCCGCTGCGGCCGGCCCGGCGCCGGCTCACCCTCGGACGGGCCGCCGCCTGGGCGGCGATGGGCGCGTTCGCACTCGTCACCCTGCTGCCGTTCTACTGGATCCTGCGCACCGCGCTCTCCTCCGACGCGGCGCTCGCCGCCGACCCCGGCAACCCCCTGCCGGTGGGCCTCACCGGCGGCGGCTTCGCCCGGGCCCTGGGCCTGCAGTCCACCAAGGAGGCCATCGCGCAGGGCGGTTCGGGCGGCGGGTTGGTGTTCTGGCGCTACCTCCTCAACTCGGTCGTCGTGTCTACCCTGGTCACCGTCTGTCAGATCCTCTTCTCGGCCATGGCCGCCTACGCCTTCGCGCGGTTGCGCTGGCGCGGCCGGGACAGGGTGTTCGGTCTCTTCCTGGCGGGGCTGATGGTGCCCGCGATCTTCACCCTGCTTCCGAACTTCGTCCTGATCAAACAACTCGGCCTGATCGACACCTTGTTGGGGATCGCTCTGCCCACGATGTTCATGACGCCGTTCGCCGTGTTCTTCCTGCGGCAGTTCTTCATGAACGTGCCTCGTGAGGTCGAGGAGGCCGCTCTGCTCGACGGCGCCGGGAAGGTGCGGATCTTCTTCCGGGTGCTGCTGCCGATGGCGTCGACACCGGTCCTCACACTGACCGTGCTGACGTACATCACCTCCTGGAACGACTACTTCTGGCCGCTGATGGTGTCCTACAGCGACAGTTCACGTGTGCTGACCGTGGCCCTGGCCGTCTTCCGGGCGCAGACCCCGCAGACGGGCACCGACTGGTCGGGGCTGATGGCGGCGACGCTCGTCGCGGCGCTCCCGATGCTCGTGCTGTTCGGGACCTTCGCGCGGCGGATCGTCGGCTCCATCGGCTTCACCGGCGTCAAGTAAGGGGACGGGCATGCGATTTCGTGCGGTCGTGGCGCTGACCGGGGCGCTGGCGCTGTCCCTGGTGAGCGGGTGCGCGAAGGGCGGTACGGCGGGATCGTCCGCGCACACGGTGACGTACTGGCTGTGGGACGCCAACCAACTGCCCGCCTACCAGGCCTGCGCGAAGGACTTCGCGAAGGAGAACCCGGGCCTCCACGTCGACATCACCCAATGGGGCTGGAACGACTACTGGACCAAGCTCACCGCGAGCTTCATCGCCGGCACCCAGCCGGACGTGTTCACCGACCACATACAGAAGTTCGGGCAGTTCGCCGGTCTCGAGGTGCTGGAGCCGCTCGACGGCCTGGGCATCGAGAACTCCTCCTACCAGTCGGGGCTGGCCGCCAACTGGACCGGCCGGGACGGCCACCGCTACGGAGCCCCGAAGGACTGGGACACCGTGGCGCTCTTCTACAACCGCAAGATGACCGGGGCGGCCGGCCTGTCCGCGCGGGACCTCAACAGCCTCTCCTGGAACCCGCGGGACGGAGGCACCTTCGAGAAGGCCCTCGCGCACCTCACCGTCGACGAGAACGGCAGGCGCGGCGACGAACCCGGCTTCGACAAGCACCACGTCAAGGTGTACGGGCTGGCCACCGGCGGCGCGGGCGACGGCGACGGCCAGACCCAGTGGAGCCCCTTCACCGGCTCGGCCGGCTGGACGTACACCGACAGGAAGCGGTGGGGAACCAGGTACCGCTACGACAGTGGGACCTTCCAGTCCGTCGTGAAGTGGTACTTCGGTCTGGCCCGCAAGGGATACCTCGCGCCGTTCACCGACTACAGCGAGGGCGCGAACCCGCCCAACGCCCAGCTCGCCTCGGGCCGGGCGGCGACCGCCTTCGACGGCGCGTGGATGATCTCCACGTACTACGGCTCCAAGGGTCTCGACCCGGGCACCGCCGTCACTCCCGTCGGCCCCACCGGCAAGCGCGCGACGATGATGAACGGCCTCGCCGACTCGGTCACCAAGAACGCCCGCAACAAGAAGGGCGCGGAGAAGTGGGTGGCCTATCTGGCCTCGGCCGGGTGCCAGCGCACGGTCGGGCGGTACGGGATCGTCTTCCCCGCCACCTCGGCAGGCACCCGGGCCGCGGTCGCCGCCTACCGGAAGAAGGGCATCGACGTCACGGCCTTCACCCGGCCGGTCGCCGACGGCAAGGACTTCACGACCTTCTCCTATCCCATCACCGACTACGCGGCGGACGTCTTCGCACTCATGCACCCCGCGATGCAGGACATCTACGCCAACCACGCGCCCGTGAGCGGGCTGAGCAGGACCAACGGCCAGATCAACCTGATTCTCGACCAGTGAAGGACACGCATTCATGACGTTCTCCCTCGGCATCGTCGGCGCCGGGCAGTTCTCCGGGCAGTTCGCCAGGCTGTTCCTCGCTCACCCGGGCGTCCGCGAGGTCCACGTCACCGATCTCCTGCCCGAGCGGGCCGAGCGGCTGGCCGCCGCCGAAGGACTGTCCGGCACCTTCCCCTCGTACGAGGCGATGCTGGAGTCGAAGGCCGTGGACGCGGTCGCGATCTTCACCCAGCGCTGGACACACGGCCCCCTGGTGCTGCAGGGGCTGAACGCCGGCAAGCACGTGTACTCGGCCGTGCCGATGGCGGTCTCCACGGAGGAGATCGCGGCGATCATCGACGCCGTACGGGCCACCGGGCTGACGTACATGATGGGCGAGACCAGCCAGTACAACCCGGCGACCGTGCACGCCCGCAACCAGATCGCCGAGGGTGCCTTCGGCCGGCTGTTCTACGCGGAGGGCGACTACGTCCACGACATGGACCTGGGGTTCTACGACGCGTACCGGTACAGCGGCGGCGAGAACTGGAAGGCTACCGCCAGCTATCCCCCGCTTCTCTACCCGACGCACTCGGTGGGCGGGGTGCTGGGGGCCTGGCGGACGCACGCGGTGAGCGTGTCCGCGATCGGGGTGCGCGACGAACGCGGGGACGGTGTCTTCGACAAGGAGATCAGCCAGTTCGGCAACGACTTCTCCAACGCGACCGCGCTGTTCGAGGTGGCGGGCGGCGGCTCGTTCCGTACCAACGAGTTCCGGCGGGTCGGCTATCCCTCGCACATCCGGGAATCGCGTTTCCGGTTCTTCGGCACCGACGCCAGCATGGAGCAGCTCGCCACGGTGAGCTTCTGGCAGGACAAGAAGGGGGTGCGGGACATCACCGAGCTGCTGGAGCCGAAGCCGACGCTGGCGCCCGACGATCCGTCGCTCCAGCACATCGCCCCGGCGCTGCGGGCCGCGTTCACGTCCGGGTCCGCGCCCGTCCATGACCGGGCGCGGCTGCCCCGTGCCTTCGACCGTCTCCACAACGGTCACGAGGGCAGTCACCACTTCCTGGCCGACGACTTCGTGACCGCGGTCAACGCGCGGACACTGCCGTCGGTGAACGCGTGGGTCGCCGCCCGCTACACCCTGCCGGGCATCGTCGCGCACGAGTCCGCGCGGCGGGGCGGGGTCAGGATGGAGATCCCGGACTTCGGGGACGCGCCCGAGGCGTGAGGCCCGGTCCTCGGCGAGCCGGGCACGGCGGGTGCCCGGCTCTTGGCGCGGTCAGGTGCCCGGCTTCCGGCCGTACACGAAGACGTCGTCGCCGTTCTTCAGGAGCGACCAGTACTTCTTGGCGGTGGTCGAGGTCATGTTGACGCAGCCGTGCGAGCCCGGCGGGTTCCACATGGAGACGCCGACCGAGTGGAAGGCCTGGCCGCCGTCGAAGAACTGGCTGTAGGGCATCGACACGTTGTAGATGCTCGACACGTGATGGAGGTCACGCCAGTAGATCTTCTTCAGGCCGGTGCGGGTCTCGTAGCCGTCGCGCCCCGTGCGGACGGGCACCGGGCCGTAGACCAGCCTGCTGCCGTCCTGGATCCAGCTGAGCTGGAGCGTGAGGTTCACGCAGGCTATGCGGCCCTTGTTGACCGGGCACTTGCCGTCCTTGTTGGGCTTGGTGCCGACGGCCTTCTGCTTGTTCATGAGGTCCATCACGCCCCAGGTGACGGATCCCGCGTACCCCGCGTTCGGGGTGATGCCGTGCTTGGTCTGGAAGGCCTGGGTCGCCTTGCAGTCGGCGGTGGACTGCCTGCCGTCGACCGGGCGGCCGAGGAACTTCTCCACCTGCTTCTGATACGGGCCGGTCTGCGTCGTGCAGCTGGCGGCCTGCGCGGGCGCCGTGCCCAGCGCGAGTGCCAACGGTGCGACAAGTCCGGTGATCCCCAGCGCGACGGCTCCCCGTCTGCGTACGTCACCCATGGCGGGCCCTTCCCTCTGCATGTCCTGGTGATTCCTTCGGTGTTCCGTCTGCTAGACACGCGTCGGCGCACCTGCGTTGCGCGGCGGCTCAGGCTGCGACGAAACGGTGACATTGACCGTCGGAATCGAACGCCCCTCCCGGTGCGGCGATGAACCTCGGGGGCGCGGGAGCAGACCCGCTCCAGTCGTCGATGAAGTATGCCTCGGGTCGCCGGGCAGAGGCGAACGCCCGTTCCCGCCACCTCAATGACCGACATGGAGCAGGAGTCGCGCTTGCTCCCTTTTATGCGCTTTTCTGGTGTCGGGGCAGCACAAAGAGGGCGTGCCACCGACCGATGGTCGGTGGCACGCCCTCCAGGAGGCGAGCGGACGGGTTCGCTTACCGCGTCCGCCTGTCGGTGGTGTCAGTGACGGCCGAGGCCGAGGCCGTGACCGCCATTGCCCAGGTGGCCGCCGGGCAGCTCGGTACCGCGACCGATGTGACCGACCGGCTGCTCGGTGCCACGGCCGATGGGGCCGACCGGCTGCTCGGTACCACGGCCGATGTGACCGACCGGCTGCTCGGTACCACGGCCGATGTGACCGACCGGCTGCTCGGTACCGCGACCCACGTGACCGACCGGCAGCCCGTTGCCACGGCCGATGTGACCACCGGGCAGCTCGGTACCGCGACCGACGTGGCCGACCGGCAGCCCGTTGCCACGGCCGATGTGACCGATCGGCAGCTCGTGGCCGCGGCCGTTGTTTCCACCGGGGAGCACGTGGCCGTGACCGACCGGCAGCTGGTGCCCACGACCGTGGTGACGGCCGGGAAGCACGTGGCCGCGGCCGTAGTGACGACCGGGAAGCACGTGACCGCGGCCGAGGTGACGACCGGGAAGCACGTGACCGCCGCCGATGGGTCCGCGGCCCCACGACACCACGTCGATCACACGAAGACGGTCATTGCGCAGCGTCGCGGTGTCCGAGCGGTTGTCCCAGGCGTAGTTACGACGGTCCTGGTACACGTTCCGGCCCGCGTCACGCCCCACTCCCGTGTGCACCCGCACCGTCTCACGGCCTCCCAGGCGCAGGTGGAACACGTACGCGCGGCCGTCACGACCCGCCAGCGTCCAGCCGTTCAGGTTGACCCCGTAACGGCCCGTGTTCGTCACCTCCACCCACTCCTTGTTCAGCGACGCGTTGCTCCCCGAGTCCCAGCCCGGAGAGTCGTACTGCACCTGGCTGATCTGCACCTGCGCACGAAACGGAAGCCGCCCCTGGTCCGCCGACGCCGGCAGCGCCGCCACACCCACCACCACACCGGCAGCCACCGCAGCCGCGGCAGCACGACGAACCATCACAGACTGCGAAACAGACACGAACGCCCCCTAGAGGGAACGGGCGGACCACACATCAGGATCCGCGGGTTTGGGTCCCGGCCCGCTGGCCGAGAACCACACTCTCCCGCCCGATCACGCCGCTCGAGCCCACCACCCGCACGGCATTACCTACCGACAACACGACCATGACTCTCGCCTGTAATATACACCTATCGCCCGATATCGTCCCATTGGCACCAAATCCCCACAAAACAGCGGCAATTACCTCACGTGTCGACCTCGCGTCACCCCACCTGTCACTCGAAAGTGAGTAACAACCGCCGCCCCGCCCATGCGGCCAACCCAGTGACATCCCGAACACCCGTCCACCGCCCACCCACCCCGGACCCGGCGGGCCACCACCTCCCGGTGGCAGGACCTGCACGGACTCGCACCCTCGGCCCACGCCGTCACGTCATCGGTCGGCCAGGCGCGGTGCGGTGCCCGGACACGCGGGCCGGTCAGCCTCCCCACCGACTACGAGACGACTGCGGCGGCAGACGGTCAGTTGACGTAACGCCGCCGGGCAGATTCGGCCGTTGTGAAGCCAGTAACCGACATGGCGGGGCGGGCTCCGCCCCATTCCGCTGGGATGGCCCGATTCAGAGCGAACAGCACACCTGGGGCGGACATGGGCGACTTCGTCGGATCGCATTCAACTCGGGCCGTCGGTGCGGTGTTCCAGGAACCGTGCCGGTGCGGGGCCCTGCTGGACGGGGCAGCGCCCAAGGACGCCGAGGAGGGGTTCCGGGGGCTGCTGGAGGCGGCACCGGACGCCATGGTCATCGTCGACGACACCGGCACCATCAGACTCGTCAACGCACAGACCGAATCCCTCTTCGGCTACCGACGCGAAGAACTCCTCGGCCACCCTGTCGAAATCCTCGTCCCCGGCCGCTTCCGCACCCACCACACCCACCACCGCAACGGCTACGCCAACAACCGCCAGGTACGCCCCATGGGCGCCGGACTCGAACTCAACGGCCTCCGCAAGGACGGCACCGAATTCCCCGTCGAGATCAGCCTCTCCCCCCTCGAAACCACCGACGGCCTCCTCCTCTCCGCCGCCGTCCGCGACGTCAGCGACCGCAAAGCCGCCGAGGAACGGTTCCGGGGACTCCTGGAGGCGGCACCGGACGCCATGGTCATCGTCGACGACACCGGCACCATCAGACTCGTCAACGCACAGACCGAATCCCTCTTCGGCTACCGACGCGAAGAACTCCTCGGCCACCCCGTCGAAATCCTCGTCCCCGGCCGCTTCCGCACCCACCACACCCACCACCGCAACGGCTACGCCAACAACCGCCAGGTACGCCCCATGGGCGCCGGACTCGAACTCAACGGCCTCCGCAAGGACGGCACCGAATTCCCCGTCGAGATCAGCCTCTCCCCCCTCGAAACCACCGACGGCCTCCTCCTCTCCGCCGCCGTCCGCGACGTCAGCGACCGCAAAGCCGCCGAGGAACGCATCAACGAGCTGGCCGGGCTCGTGGAGTCCTCCCAGGACGCGATCCTCGCCAAGACCCTCGACGGCGACATCACGTACTGGAACGCCGCCGCGCAAAGGCTGTACGGCTACGTCCCGGAGGAGGTGATGGGCCGGCACGTGTCCGTGCTCGCTCCGTCCGAGCACCGGGACGAGATCGACGCCCTCATGGAGCGGCTGGGCAGCGGGGAGAAGGTCGAGCACTTCGAGACGTTACGGCTCACCCGCTCCGGTGACCTGCTGGACGTCGACATCACGCTGTGGCCGACCCGCGCCGCGGACGGCACGGTCGTCGGCGCGTGCGCGATCGTACGGGACATCGGCGACCGCAAGCGTGCCGAGGCCGAGCTGACCGCCCTCTACGAGCAGCAGCGGCACATCGCGCTGACCCTGCAGCGCAGCCTGATGGGCACCCCTCCGGCCATCCCCGGTCTGTCCACCGCCAGCCGCTACCGGCCCGCGACCCAGGGGGCGGGCGTGGGCGGCGACTGGTTCGACCTCATCCCCCTGGGGGCCGGCCGGGTCGGAGTCCTGATCGGCGACGTGATGGGCCGCGGTCTGGAAGCGGCGGCCGTCATGGGACAGTTGCGCTCCGCCGCGCACGCCCTGGCCAAGACCGGCATGCAGCCGCGTCAGCTCATGCAGGCCCTCGACACCTGTGTCACCGACCTGGACGTGCCGGACCAGTTGGTCACCTGTTGCTATCTGGTGATCGCCTCGGACGCGGGCGAGGTGACGATCTGCTCGGCCGGTCACCTGCCCACCCTCGTCGCCACCCCCGGCGACGGCGCCCGCCCGCTCCCGGTGCCCGTGAACGCGCCGCTCGGGGTCGGCGGCGTCCTCTACCAGCAGTCCAGCGTGGTCGTCCCACCCGGCGCGACGCTCGTGCTCTACACCGACGGGCTGATCGAGACCCCCGGCAGTGACATCGAGGACCAGCTCAGGAAGCTCACCACCACGCTGAGCCGGCTGTTCACCACCGCCCCCGACCTGGAGGCGGCGGCCGATCACGTGCTGACCGCACTCCTGCCCGACCCCGAGAGCCACAACGACGACGTCACCCTGCTGCTGGCCCGGCTCCCCGCCGCGCCCCTGGCCGCTGTCACCACCGGCCTGCCCGCCGTCCCCGAGTCCGTGCCCGAGGGCCGTGCCTTCCTCGGCAAGGCCCTCACCTCCTGGGATTGCACCGCCCTGGCCGACGACGCCCGGCTGCTGCTCTCCGAGGTGCTGACCAACGCGGTGCAGCACGCCCAGGGCCCCATCCGCCTGCACGTGTGCCGGACCGCGACCGATCTCACCGTCGAGGTCAGCGACCACAGCCCGCATCTTCCCCAGCCGCGCCTGGCGCCCGAGGACGCGGAGTCGGGCCGGGGCCTGATCCTGGTACGCGCCCTCGCCGACGACTGGGGCGTGCGGCCCACCGACGAGGGCAAGACGACCTGGTTCACCCTCGGTCTCTGAGGAAACGACTCTCCGGCCCGACTAACGACCCGGGCTCCCCGTGGGCGGCCCGTCGCGCTCCTGTCGTGACGGCCGTGTCGTCTCCGTCCTCGAAGCGGACGGCGGGCCGTCGGCGCGTGAGGTGTACCGGCCGTGGTACTGCGGCGGCGAGTCGAGCCAGTAGGCGCCGAGGAGAGCGGCGAGAACCTGCTGCTGCGGACTGGAGTCATGACGAGTGTTCACACGGATACAACGATATCTACACACCAAAGTCACATATTGTCAGCGGGCACTCCTGGGGGCCGCCTTGGCGAGTTCGGCGGTGAACTGCGCTCCGGCGAGCAGGGCGAGGTTGGACAGCCACAGCCAGACCAGGAAGACCACCGCACCGGCCAGCGAGCCGTACAGCCGGCTGTAGTTGCTCAGCGCCGAGGCGTACAGGGCGAAGCCCGCGGAGACCGCGAGCCACAGCGCGGCGGCCAGAACTCCCCCGGGCAGGCTGAGACCGCGCCGGCGGGCGGGAGGGGGACCCGCGTGGAAGACGACGACCACCAGCACCACCACGAGACACAGCAGCAGCGGCCAGCGCAGCAGGTTCCAGGCCAGGGCCGCCGTGGCGTCGAGTCCCAGGGCATGCCCCAGCGCCTCGGCGACGGGCCCGGTCAGGAGGAGCAGGACGGCGCTGACCACCAGCAGGCCGAGCAGCGTGAGGGCGGTCAGCACGATGCGGTGCGCCGTGCGCCAGGCGGAACGCGAGTCCTTGACCTGGTGCATGCGGTGCAGGGCGCGGCGGAACACGGCGAGATAGCTGATGGCCGACCACAGCGCGCTCGCGGAACCCGTGACGAGCAGGGTCCAGGCGGCCGAACGTTCGCGCAGGGTCCCGGCCAGGACGCCGTGCAGTTCGGCGCCGGACTGCGCGGGCGCGTGGGTGGTGACGTGCTCGGTGAACTGCTCCGCGGTGTCCGGACTGATCAGACCGAACGCGATGACCATGACCAGCAGGGCGGGGAGGACGGTCAGGATCGCGTAGTAGGTCAGCGCCGCCGCCCAGTCGGAGACGTCGTCGTTCCACATCGACACCGGCGTGCGGCGCAGCGCCGGCCACCAGGCGGCGGGTGGCCGGAACGCGGCCGGGCGCGCCGCCCGGAGGGGCCGGGCGTCGGCGAGGCCGTCCGTACGGGGGTCAGCGGACATGAGTGCTCCGGTGCGCGTGGGCGCTGAAGTGCGCCCGGGTGACGAGACGGTACGGGGTCGCGGCGTGCGCGGTCCGGTCGGCCGCCGGGCGGGGCTGTTCCATCAGCCTTCGTCTTCCTCTCCGATTCGTGCGCCGTCGCCACCGGGGCGGGCGCCCGCGACTCCTCGGCCTCGGGTCGCGTCGGCCGCCCCACCGGCTCCGTGCGCAGCACGATCCTGTCCCGCGGGGCGTGTCGTAGCCGCGAGCCGCCGATGACCCGGCGGGTCGCGGCGGTGACGTCGGCGTGGGTGGTGGCCCGCTCACCCTCCTTCTCCACCTCTCCCCCGGTCGACCGACGGTATGAGCTCACTCGGGACCTGCGCCCAGTCACTGCGTCCGGGAGTCGGCGAAGGCGTCGAGGGTGTTGCCGTCGGTCGGTGGACGTCGTCGACGGTCAGGTCGCTTCGACCACTTGCAGGACGGTGAGACCTTCACCACCGAGACGACGTTCTCCCGCACGTCGCGCGCCCTGTCGGGGACGGGTACCCCGTATTCGGCGATCCGGTCCAGGTCGATCGAGGCCCGCCGCTCCCCGTCTTCGGCCTCGGCCCGCGGCTCGCGTCCGGAACCGAAGGAAGGGAGCCCGGCCCGCGCGTCCCTCGACCCCACGATGAGGGGCGGGTGAGGGCGGAGGTCGGCCGTACCCACGGCGAACCCGGCTAGGCTCCCTGGTCGGAGCACATCCGCCGCCCGGTCGAGCAGGGCCGCGGCAGGGCAGGACGGAGAGACACACGGTGACGGACGGCGCGGCCGGGACCGGGAAACGCGCGGCGAAGGACCAGGCGCTGTACCGGAGGGTGGCGGCGGACCTGGGCCGGGAGATCGGCGAGGGCAGATACGGCTCCGGCGGACGGCTGCCCGCCGAGGGCGAGCTGGCCGAACGGTACGGCGTCTCCCGGGGCACGGTCCGTCAGGCGATGGCCCTGCTGCGGACCGAGGGGCTGGTCGCCTCGCGGCGCGGTACCCGGCGGGTCGTGATCGGGATGCCCCGGCCGCAGAGCTTCGGCGAACTGCTCAGCTTCACCCGCTGGGCACGCTCGATGGGCGAGGAACCCGGCGGCCTGATGATCGCCACGGAGACCCGGCCCGCCGACGCGACCGAGTGCGCACAACTGCGCCTGCCCGAGGGGACCGAGGTCCACCACGTACGGCGGCTTCGTACGCTGTCGGGTCGGCCCGCGATGGTGGAGCGCACCGTATTCCCGCCGGCCGTCGGTGAACTGGTCGCCGAGCTGCCGCCGGACACCGTGTCGTACACGGTGGCCCTGGAGGAGCGGGGTGTGCTGTTCGCGGACGCGCAGCACACCATCGACCTGTGCCCGGCCGACGCGGAGGACGCCCGGCTGCTCGGCTGCCGGGCCGGCGACCCGTTGCTGCGCGAACGGCGGTGCAGCACGGACCCGGCAGGCACTCCGATCGAATGGTCCGACGACCGGTACCTGCCGGACACCGTGGCCTTCACCGTCCACAGTTCGGCCGCCTCCGGCTCGCTGGCCCGCCGCCCGGCCGGCGACACCTGAGCACACACCGGCCCGGCCGGATGTTCGGCGACGGACGGCCTGATCAGGCGGTCCGCAGCAGTGCGGCGAGCAGCGGCCGGAAGTGCGCGAAGTCGGGGGCCGACGCCTCGGGGTCCTTGCCCTCGTCGTCCCAGCGCCGCACCGCGACGCCGTCCGCCGCGTACGGATTCGCCTCGTACTCGGCGACCTCGGGCGCGGACATCGGACCGCCCTGCACCTGGAGGGTGTACACGGAGGCCTCGGTGAGCAGGCCGAAGTACTCGGGCTCGACCGCGCACAGGTAGCGCTTCGCGGCCACGTGCAGCCGGATCGGCTCGGTGACCTCGGGGCCGAACCAGTCGGCCAGCCGGTCCGCCCCGGTGTGGCTGTGCCGGTTGTCGGTGCCGGCCATCAGGTCCTCGCCGGTGATCGGGCCGTGGAAGTGGCCGACGTCGTGCAGCAGGGCGGCCGCCACCAGCGCGTCGGACGCTCCCGCCTCCTGGGCTCGCGCCGCGGCCTGCAGCATGTGCTGCGCCATCGTCACCGGCTCGCCCAGGTAGGCGCCCGCGCCTTCGCCCGCGAAGAGTTCGGACAGCCCGTCCAGGAACTCCGCACCGGCCGCCTCCCGTTCGCGGCGCAGTACGGCCAGGGTGCCGGCCAGCGCGTCGATGTCGGCGTAGGCGCCCTGCAGGTGGCGGGCGCCGCTCTCCTCGAAGGCGGTGCGGGCGTGCAGCAGCCGGACGTTGTCGAAGATCAGGCAGTCGCCGGGCGCGAGCCGGAAGTCCAGCTGGAGTTCGGGGCGCAGAGTGATCTCGGCGAACTTCCGGTAGGCCCGGTAGAACGCCTCCAGTTCGTCGGCGGGCAGCCGCAGGGTGGACATCGAGCGGTTGTTGAAGCGCACCTCGCGGATCCGTCCGCGGCCGTCCACGTCGATCAGCGGCCTTTCGGCCTCCAGTACGGTGCGGGCGTCACCGAAGCGGAACGGCACGGGGGTGCGGGTCAGCACCGCGAAGGCCTCCGGGTCCTCGGCGCGCAGCAGCGCGGCGGCCTTGAATCCGTCCACGAGACCCGAGTCACCGCCGGTCGCCGAGTTGGCCAGGCAGTGCAGCAGTTGGAGGGTGGGTACCGGGTCGCGGTACGGGTTGTCCGTGTGCGGGGTGATGCGCGCGCCGGTGAAGGCCAGGTTGTTGGGGTCCGGTTCGACCCGTACGTCGAACAGCCGCCCGTAGTTGGTCTCGCGGACGTAGCCGAAGGTCTCCGCCACCTCGAGCACCTGGCCCGCGCGGCAGGGAACGTCGCGCAGCAGGGCGAAGCCGAGCCCGAGGACCGAGTCCAGCACGCGGGCCTTGACGACCGGGTCGCCCAGGTACTCCGCCCAGCCGGCCTCGGGCAGCCTGCCGTCCAGGTCGGCGGCGGTCCACAGTGTCTTGCCCGTCTCGCCACGCCGGTCCCCGGGGCCGTTGTCGGTACCGGCGCCGGGTCGGTTGGCCGTGAGCCACCGCGTGGAGTACTCCGAGCGGTGGCCGTCGGGTGCCCAGTCGACCTCGACGCCGTCGGCGGTGCGCCGGACCGCGCCGAGCGCGAGGCCGGCGGGCAGCTCGGTGATCTGGAACAGCTTCTGCCCGTTGCGCGGGTCCCGGCACCGGGCGCAGGCGCAGTTGTCCCGCAGCCACATGAGCGGCATGTCCTCCACGGCGGGTTCCTCGGCGGACGACCTGCTGACTGACGGTGACGTGGTCATCACTCTCTCCCTAAGTTGTATAGCCAACTTTGTCGATGCCGTGAAGGTCTCAGCCGCAGTTGAGCGAGGGGTGACACGCGGCTTGCGCGCGGATGAACGAGCCGGCGAGGGCGCCCGGCGGCCGGACGGGGGACGAGTGACGTTTCTCCGGTGAACCGCTTGCGCCATTGAGGTGAGCAAAGCCCGCCCAAGGGGAGGACCCCGTATCGACATAGAGATCCTTTTGTCTTGGCAAAGGGGTGTCGTGTCGCGACGGCCCTTTCCGCCCGCCCTGTTCAACCCCCAGGAAGGAACCGGACGTTGACTTACGGGAAGAAGCTGAGGGAGCAGATCGCCGGGCCGGGGACCACTCCGCTGATCGGCGTGCACGACATGTACTCGGCGTCGATCGCGGCCGAGCACTACGACGGGATGTTCGTCTCCGGCTTCGGCTTCGCGGCCTCGTACTACGGGCTGCCGGACATCGGATTCATCGCCTGGCCGGACATGGTGGCGTTCGTCCAGCGACTGCGGGGCGCGTTCCCGCGGCACCATCTGCTGGTGGACATCGACGACGGGTACGTCGATCCCGAGGTCGCCTGTCATGTGGTGGAGGGACTGGAGCGGATCGGGGCGTCGGGGGTGATCCTGGAGGACCAGAAGCGGCCGCGCCGGTGCGGCCACGCCGACGGCAAGCAGGTGCTGCCCCTGTCCGAGTACCTCGCCAAGCTGGAGATGGTTCTGGCGACCCGGCAGGACATGCTCGTGGTGGCCCGCACGGACGCGACCGACGAGAACGACATCCTGCACCGGGCCGAGACGCTCGCCGGGACCGGCGCGGACGTGGTGCTCGTCGACGGGGTGCGCAGCGTGGAATGGATCCGGCGGATCCGCAAGGTGGTCGGTGACAAGCCACTGCTCTTCAACCAGATCGCGGGCGGCAAGTCGCCCCGGCTCTCCCTGGGCGAGCTGTCCGAACTCGGCGTGGACGTCGCCATCTACAGCACACCGTGCCTGTTCGCGGCCCACCAGGCGATGCACTCGGCGCTCGCCGACCTCCGGGCGGCGGACGGCCGGCTCCCGGTGGTGGACACGACGAACGGTGTCGGCGTCGCGACCGCCACCCAGCTGCTGGAGCGCAACATCGCGCGCCTGCGGCCGGAACCCCAGGGCGTGAGCGCGTGACACCGCCCCGCGTCCCGCCGCCGCGCCGGCGCACGGCCGGCGTACTGGCCGTGGCCCTGCTGGGTGCCGCAGCGGCACCGGCGGCCGCGGGCGACAGCTTCCTCACCGTGCTCGACAACTCGCACGCCGACTCGATCCTCGAGGTGGACCGGGCCGCGAACGTCCAGCAAGGCAGCGGAACGGCCGGCAGCGACCACGAGGGCAGCGCGGTCGACCTGGTGGAGGCCCTCGTGGCGGCGCACCAGGACGAGCAGGGCACGGAGGACGACGACTGACACCGGGGATCGCCCAGGGCACCGCCCGGGGCGCCGGGGCAGCCCCTCGACCGACGACGCTCCTGCCGTCCCGGGCGGGAATCGTCGGCGGCCCGGGCGGTGCCGCTGCTGCTCACGAGGGGTGGGCGAGGTCCCGGAACAGGGGGCCAGGGCCGATCGGCCCTGGCGGTTCCGTGCCGCACGTGCTGTCCTGGAGAGGACGGGAAGGACCCGGGAAGGACGCGGAGAAGCGGCCGGCGGCCGTGCACCGCACAATCAGGACCCGCGAGAAGCGGGTGGGGCCCTTCCCGCCCCGGCGCCTGGCCCTGACATCCCTTCACCGGCCCCTCGCGCCCGCGGTGCGCACGGGCCGATCGGTCCCCGTTCCCCGGGCGGGCCCCACGAGGCCCCTGCCGGCCGGGACGGAACGGCCCCCGTGTGCGAACGAGGGCCGGACGGCCCCGTGATCCGTCCGGTCGGCCCGCCACCCCTCGCTCCCCCGGGCGTCACCTGGCCGTAGGCACGACGAGGAGGTGCGGCGATGCACAGGACACGGCGTACGAAGCGGTGGTGCTGGCGGTGGCGGAGCAATCCGTTGCGCCGGCACGAGGATGTCGTCGAAGCCTGGATCGTGCTGGTCGTCTGGACGGTCATCCTGGTGGGAGGCGCCCTCGTCGGTCTGGTGGCCGCCCATACCGCCGACGCGTCCTTCGCCCGGTTGCGGCACGAACGGCACCCGGTCCCGGCCGTCCTCGTCGACAACACGGCCCGGACCCTGCCGACAGGGGACGGCCCCGTCTACGACGGTGTCCGCGCGACGGTCCGCTGGACGGGTCCGGACGGCGCCACCCACACGGGCCGGACACTGGTGAACGCCGGCCACCCGGCCGGGTCGAAGGTCGTGGTCTGGCTGGATCACCAGGGACGGCTCACCACCCAGCCTCCCGATCCGGGCACGGCGTCCGCCGAGGCGGGAGCCCTCGGCACCGGTGCCGCGATCGCCTTCGGCAGCCTGGTGTTCGCCGGCGGCCGCCTCGCCCGCTGGCGGCTCGACCGCCGCCGCTACGACGAGTGGGCCCGCGCGTGGGAGCAGGTGGGACCGCGGTGGGGGCACAAGACCCCTTGACACCACAAACCCAGGGCGTACGGGGCGCAGCCGACGGTAACGGGAGGCACCCGATGCACCCGATGCACCCCCTCCGCGGACACCACCCCCTACTGCGTCCCCTCCGCACTCCGTCGCAGCGCGTTGCGGAACCCGGTGTTGACCGCCAGCACCCCTCCGTCCACGCACAGTGTGGTCCCGGTGATCCAGGACGCGTCACGGGAAGCGAGGAAGGCGACGGCGGCGGCGATGTCGTCCGGCTCTCCGACCCGCCCCAGCGGATAGAGCTCCGCGGCCACGGCGAGGTCGTCGTCGCGCCCCTCCCACGCCGTGGTGCGGACCGTGCCCGGCGCGACCATGTTGACGCGTACCCCCCGGGGCGCGGCGTGACCGGCGAGAGTGCGGGTCAGGGACATGAGACCCGCCTTCGCGGCGCTGTAGGCGTGGTTGCCGAAGTCCTGGATGCCGTTCACGGAGCCGATATGGACGATCGCGCCGCGGCCGGAGGCCACCAGGTGCGGGAGCGCCGCGCGGGAGCACCGGTAGGCGCCGGTCAGGGTGAGGTCGAGGTCGTGGGCCCACACCTCGTCCGGCTCGTTCTCGAAGAGCGGCTCGTCGGGGGTGCATCCGTAGGCGTTGTTGACCAGGACGTCCAGCGAGCCGAAGGTGTGGGCGGCATGCTCGACGGCTCGCTCGACGGACGCGCGGTCCCCCACGTCGCAGACGTACGCCTCGGCCCGCCCGCCGACGTCACGGATCGATGCGGCCGTCTTCTCCGCCGCGGGCAGGTCCACGTCGGTGAGGAGCACGTGGGCGCCCTCGTCGGCGAACCGGCGGGCGGTGGCCGCCCCGATGCCGCGGGCCGCGCCCGTGATCACAACCCCGTGTCCTTCGAAGCGCCTCATGGCAGTCGTGGCAGTCATGGCAGCGAAGGTACTGCCGTGATCGTCGCGCGGACAGATACCGCGCGCCCATGTCCGCGTTCAGGCAACAACTCCCGGCGCTGACAGGCGTGGTCATCGGTGCCCCCGGCTCGTATCCGGCGATCGTGCGGGGCGACCGGGCCCGCTTCCGCCGGGAGCAGACGGAGCGGTGGGAGGAGCGACGGCCGTCCGTGTACGCCGACCACGCGCGCTGTCTCGAGCGGACGGTCACGCTGACCTATCGGGTAGCCGCCCCTCTCGGGAACGGCCGCGAGGCGTACGACGCGGCGGTCCGTGCGGACCCGGCCTTGTCGACCGACCGCCCGGTGGCGTGCGCCCCTGCACGTACGCGCCGACGTGGAGCAGCGGCGTACGGCGGGGTCCGCGGAGTGGCCCGGGCGGGCCGAGGCGCGGGGGTGTCAGCGGTAGGTCTCGATGACCGCCTGGGCGTCGGGGCCGCCACCGTCGCCGCTCCCGTCCGTCCCGTCCGCGTCCTGGACCTCGACCATGTAGCGCCATGCGTCCGGGCGGCTGCCGTCGCGGTCGGTGAAGCCGTACACCCGGGCGAGCTGCCCGCTGGAGAGGGACCGCCCGTTCCAGCGCGCGACGTCCGGGTCGGTGGCCAGCGCGGCCACGGCACGGCCGACGAAGAACGGGGTCTCGGAGATGCCGAAGTGCGGCACGCGCTCCGCCGCGTCGCGCCAGTTCTCCTCGGTGACGCCGAAGGTCTCGAGCATGAGCTCGGAGCGCAGCCACCCCGGGGTGAGCGCGACCGCGGTGGCGCCGCGCGGGCCCAGTTCGTGTCCCAGCGCGAACGCCATGCGCAGGACCGACGCCTTGGCGAGGTCGTAGAAGAAGGAGACGCGATAGGTGTCCCGGTTGTACTCCGCGGTGCCGTCGGTCATCTCGACGACGAGGCCGCCGGGGTGGCGCAGCAGCAGGGGAAGCGCGTGATGGCTGGTGACGGCGTGCGTCTCGACGGCCAGCCGGAGCAGCCGCAGTCCGTTGTCGAGGTCGTGCTCCCAGACCGGGGCGTCCCACTCGAAGAGCTTCTCGCCGCCCCAGATGTCGTTGACCAGGACATCGAGCCGGCCCTGTTCGTCGTCGACGCGTGCGACCAGGGCCTCGACCTGCACGGGGTCGAGGTGGTCGGTGGGCACGGCGACACCGACGCCGCCCGCCGCGTCCACCAGCTCCGCGGTGTCCTCGATCGTCTCGGGGCGGTCGGACTCCGAGCGCCGTTCGCGGGTGCTGCGCCCGGTCACGTAGACGGTGGCGCCGGCCGCGCCGAGTTCCACGGCGATCCCCCGTCCCGCTCCCCGGGTGGCGCCCGCGACCAGTGCGACCTTGCCTTCCAGCGGCCCTGACATGTCCGACCTCCGTGTTCGTACGTTCTTGCGTCCGTACGGGTGCGTAGTGCCCAACGGTGGCTTCACCGATGGGTCGCTACGAGCGTGACGTGGAAGCCGGACATCTTCTGTCAGGTTTCGGGCGCGTCTGCGTCAGTGGCCGCGCGCGATCCACTCCTCCAGGTGCGGCGCCTCGGCGCCGATGGTGGTCGAGTCGCCGTGCCCGGTGCGAACGACGGTGTCGCCCGGCAGGCCGAGCAGACGCTCGCGGATCGACGTGACGATGGTCGGGAAGTCCGAGTAGGAGCGACCGGTGGCGCCCGGACCGCCCTGGAAGAGGGTGTCGCCGGTGAACACGGTGCCGAGCCCCGCGTCGTAGAGGCAGACCGCGCCGGGGGCGTGGCCGGGCGTGTGCAGGACGGTCAGATCGGCACCTGCCGCCTCGATCACCTGCCCGTCCTGCAGCCAGGCGTCGGGCAGCCGGTCGGGATGGGTCTGCTTCCACAGCGGCAGATCGTCCGGGTGGAGCCAGATCGTGGCGCCGGTGCGCTCGGCGAGGGCGGGCGCGGCGTCGATGTGGTCGTTGTGGGCGTGGGTGCACACGATGGCCAGCAGCCGCCGGTCGCCCACCGCCTCGGCGATGGCGTCGGCGTCGTGCGCGGCGTCGATGACGATCGCCTCGTGGTCGTCCCCGACGATCCACACGTTGTTGTCGACGTCCCAGGTGCCGCCGTCGAGCGAGAAGGTGCCCGAGGTGACGAGGTGTTCGATGCGCGCGGTCATCAGAACATCACCACCGAGCGCAGCACGTCGCCGTGGTGCATCCGCTCGAAGGCGGCCTCGATCTCGTCCAGGGCGATCGTCTCGCTCACGAACGCCTCCAGGTCCAGGCGGCCCTGGAGGTGCAGGTCGATCAGCATCGGGAAGTCGCGGGACGGCAGGCAGTCGCCGTACCAGGACGACTTGAGGGCTCCGCCGCGCCCGAAGACGTCGAGCAGCGGCAGCTCCAGCTTCATCTCCGGGGTCGGGACGCCCACCAGGACGACCGTGCCCGCGAGGTCACGGGCGTAGAACGCCTGCTTGTACGTCTCGGGGCGGCCGACCGCGTCGATGACGACGTCGGCGCCGAAGCCCCCGGTCAGCTCCTGGATCGCCGCGACGGGGTCGGTCGAGCTGGAGTTGACGGTGTGCGTCGCGCCGAGCTTCGAGGCGGTGGTCAGCTTCCGGTCGTCGATGTCGACGGCGATGATCTTCGCGGCGCCGGCCAGCCGGGCCCCCGCGATCGCCGCGTCGCCGACGCCTCCGCAGCCGATGACGGCCACGGAGTCGCCCCGGCCGACGTTGCCGGTGTTGATGGCGGCGCCGATCCCCGCCATCACACCGCAGCCGAGCAGTCCGGCGACCGCCGGGGAGACGGCCGGGTCGACCTTGGTGCACTGTCCGGCGGCGACGAGGGTCTTCTCGGCGAAGGCGCCGATACCCAGGGCCGGGGACAGCTCGGTGCCGTCCGTGAGGGTCATCTTCTGCTTGGCGTTGTGGGTGTTGAAGCAGTACCAGGGCCGCCCGCGCAGACAGGCCCGGCACTGCCCGCACACGGCCCGCCAGTTGAGGATCACGAAGTCGCCGGGTGCGACGTCCGTGACCCCGTCGCCGACCGACTCCACCACGCCCGCGGCCTCGTGGCCGAGCAGGAACGGGAAGTCGTCGTTGATGCCGCCCTGCTTGTAGTGCAGGTCGGTGTGGCAGACCCCGCACGCCTGGATCTTCACCACGGCCTCTCCCGGCCCCGGATCAGGCACGACGATGGTCTCCACGCGCACCGGTTCGTTCTTGCCCGGGGCGATCACGCCACGTACTTCCTGCGCCATGGTGGTGAACCCTTCCGTAGATCGACGTTCGTCGACCGACCCTACGGTGTGACCGACCGGTAGCAGGCCAGGTGGTCTCCGGTCGCCTCGGTCGACGTGTGCCGGGCCGGCCGCCGCCGGTCCCGCGGGAGCGTCACGACGTGCGCCGAACAGGGCCTGGCGGACGCCCTGTTCCGTATGCTCGACGGCCGCCCGCCCACCGGTGCGGGGCTCCCGCCGGGCGGCGCCGATGCGTGGCCGGTCCACCGTGTACGGGGGGCCGACCGGTGCCCGTACGGTGCCGGCGCCGACGTAGCCTGAGGCATCCTCATCCCTTCCCGCAAGGAGCGCCGTGACCATCGCAGGGACGCAAGCCGAACCACCCGCCTGGCGGCTGCTTCTCGGATACGTACGCCCGCACCGGTGGGCGCTGTTCGCGGGCGCCCTGCTGGCACTGACGACCGGTGGCACCGGTCTGCTGCTGCCACTGGTGGCACGCGGGCTCATCGACGACCTGTCGCACGACCGGCCCATCGGGCGGGCGCTGCTCGGCATGGCGGCGCTCGTGGTCACCAACGCTGCGGTGGGCGCGCTGGGTTCGTACGTGCTGCGGCGCACCGCCGAGTCCGTGGTGCTCGGCGCGCGGCGCGCCCTGTCGTCCTATCTGCTGCGGCTGCGCATACCGGCCGTGGACCGCAGCGAGCCCGGCGACCTCATGGCCCGCATCACCTCCGACACGACACTGCTGCGCGAGGTCACCACCGACTCGCTCGTGGGCATCGGCACCGGCGGCCTCACCCTCGTCGCGACGGTGGTGATGATGGGGCTGGTCGACGTGGTGCTGCTCGGAGTCACCCTCGGGGTGATCCTGTGCGCGGGAACGGTGCTCGGCCTGATCGTGCCGCGCATCAACCGGGCCAGCAAGCAGGCGCAGGACGCGGTCGGTGTGATGGGCGCCGCGCTGGAGCGGATCCTCGGGGCACTGCGCACGATCAAGGCGTCGGGGGCCGAGCACCGCGAGGAGCAGACCATCCACGCGGCGGCCGAGGAGTCCTGGCGGCAGAGCGTGCGGGCCGCCAAGTGGTCGGCGGCTGCGGGCAACACGGCGGGGCTCGCGATGCAGATCGCCTTCATCACGGTGCTCGCGGTGGGTGGCGCCCGGGTGGCGACCGGCGCCATCGGCGTCGGCACCCTGGTCGCCTTCCTTCTCTACGTCTTCTACCTCATGTCGCCGATCCAGCAGGTCGTCGGCGCGATCACGCAGTACCAGACCGGCGCCGCGGCGCTCGCCCGGATCCAGGAGGCGCTGCGGCTGCCCGCGGACCCGGCCGCGCTTCCCGTGCCCCTGCCGACGCCCGGCTCCGCGCCCGCCTCGCTCGCCTTCGACGACGTCCGCTTCCGGTACGCCGACGATCTGCAGTACGTCCATCACGGCGTGACGTTCGCCGTGCCTGCCCGCGGGATGACGGCCTTCGTCGGCCCCTCGGGCGCGGGCAAGACCACCGTGTTCTCCCTCATCGAGCGGTTCTACGACCCCGAGGCCGGCGTCATCACGGTGGACGGCCGTCCGCTGGAGGACTGGAACCTGTCGCAGCTCAGGTCCGCCATCGGATACGTGGAGCAGGACGCCCCGGTCCTGTCGGGTTCCCTGCGGGACAACCTGCTGCTGGGCAACCCGGAGGCCGACGAGGCGGAGGTGACCCGGGTGGTGAGGACGACGCGTCTGGACGGGCTGGTGGCCCGGCTGCCGCGTGGTCTCGACACGCTGGTCGGGCACCGTGGCACCAAGCTGTCGGGGGGTGAACGCCAGCGTGTCGCGATCGGCCGCGCCCTGCTGCGCCGCCCCCGCCTGCTGCTCCTCGACGAGGCGACCTCGCAGCTCGACGCCGTGAACGAGGCCGCGCTGCGGGACACGGTCGCCGATGTCGCGCGGACGACCACGGTGCTCGTCGTCGCGCACCGGCTGTCCACCGTCACGATGGCCGACCGCATCGTCGTCATGGACGCGGGCCGGGTGCGCGCCGTGGGAACCCACCGGGAACTTGTGGCGGGAGACCCCCTCTACGCGGAGCTGGCCGCCACACAGTTCCTCGCCACGGCGGGCTGAGGCTCCGCGCCGTCATGCCGGCGCGCCCGCAGAACGCAGACCCCTTCACCGGGCGAACAGGGGGCGGGCGCGACCCTGCCCCCGGCACGCGTGCCGGGGGCAGGGTGTGCGGGGCTCGGCCGACCGCTCAGGCCTCGATGCCCGGGAGCAACCCGGTGACGGGGGCGGCCAGGTCGGTGAGCTGGTGCAGCTGGTTCAGGTCGTTCAGGTGGTTGAGCCCGGCCAGCTGGTTGGAGATCCGCGGGATGGCGTTCTGCTGCTCGGCCGGGAGGCCGCTCGTCGCGAGCGTGTCGAGCTGGGTGATCGGGTTCAGCCGTCCCGCGTCCGGGGCCTCGGGGGCGGCCGCGGAGGCCATCGGCGCGGCGAGGCCCGTGACACCGACGGCGAGACCAACGGCGGCGACCATACGTCGTGTTGAGATCATGCCCTCAGCAACGGCACCGGACCCCGCCCGGTCACGGCCGGACCCCGCCGCTCACCCGAGAGGCTCATCGTGCGGGCTGGGCTTGCCGTGAGCTGTGCGGCGGAGGAGTCTCGGAGGAGAGGCCCCTCGCGGCCCGCTCCTTACCGGGCCGCGGCCTTTCGAGGAGGTCATTTCATGGGCACCAGGGCAGGCCCCGCCTTCGACACGGAAGCGCTGCGGCGCGGAATCGAAGGACACGACCCGGCGGACATGCTTGCGCTGTACGCGGACGACGCGGAGATTCGGATCGTCGACCGCAACACGCAGCCCAGTCACCCGATGGTGAAACACGGTCGTGGCGAGATCGCCGACATGCTGAACGACGTCTACAGCCGGGACATGATCCACAAGCTCGAACAGTGTGTCATCCAGGGCGACCACGTCGCCTTCACCGAGTCCTGCCTCTACCCGGACGGCGTGCGGGTTCTGGCCAGCTCGATGATGTCGCTGCGGGACGGCAAGATCGTCGAACACACGCTGCTTCAGGCATGGGACGAGTAGGGAGGAACTGGCCGAAGGTCCAGGTGTCCTCCCGTCTGACCTGGACCTTCTCGGCCAAGGTGGCTATGGGGCGGTCGCGGTCGCCCCGGACTCGGCGGCCACGACCAGTTTCCGCAGCAGGTCTGCGAGTGTCCGCTTCTCTGCTGCGGTCAGCACTGCGAGCAGCGCGTTCTCACCCTCGTCCTCCGACACCGCGTGCTGTTCGAACGCGGCGTATCCGGCGTCGGTGAGCCGTACCTCCACCCGCCGTCGGTCGGCCGCCTCGTGCGTACGGGTGATCAGTCCCGCCTCCTCCAGGGGGGCGAGCCGCGCCGAAAGGGCGCCGCGGGTCAGCCCGAGCAGGTCGGCGAGGTGCGACGGGCTCGCCGCGTACGGCGGGCCGGCCCTGCGCAGCATCAGGAGCACCTTGAACTGCCAGTGCCGCAGTCCGTCCGAGTCGAGGGTGTCCCGGCGGGCCTGCGCGGCGTGCCGGGCCAGGATCGCGAGCCGGGCGAAGATCGCCTCCTTGACCGGGTCCATCCAGTCGAGTTCCTTCGACCAGAGCGCCACGTGCCGGTCGACGGAGTCCCCGTTCGAGGACTGCCGCCCCGTGTGCTCCCCCACGCCCACCTCCGAAAGTGGTTTTCTTGTGGATAGTTTTTCTGATTACTACCGTCGTCGCCATGACGAACACCACGAGCAACGCCGTCGGAGCGGTCGTGTCGACCGACGAACTCCTCGCAGCCGCACGTGAGTTGAGGATCGCAGGGCGATGGGAGCGTGCGACGGCCCTACTGGACCGCGCCGAGGTGACCGATGCGCGGGCCCGCGTCCGGCTCGCGGTCGCCGCCGCCGAAGTCGCCCTGGAGAGCGACTGGTTCGGCGGGACCGCTCTGGCGGCGGCCAGGCTCGCGGCCGCCGAGAGAGTCTTCGAGGACACCACAAGAGACGCGGCCGAAGGGGTGGCCGGAACGTCGGTCGCGGAGCCCACCGAGGTCATCGCAGGCGCGTCGCCCCTCCACAGTCGCTGGGACCTGGACTTCCTGCGGCTGCGTCACGGCTACCGGCAACAGCTGTACGTCGACGGCGTGTTCCGGCTCGGCCCCGACGGCAAGGACCCGGCCGTCCTCACCTCGCTGCGCGGCTTCGCCGTGGGTCTGCGGGACCGGGCCCCGGACAGTGTCCGCCGCGGATGGGCGGAGATGTACCTGGGTCTCATCGCCGACAACCTCTTCGCCGAGCGGGACTTCGCGCCCTCGCACTACGAAGCGGCCCTGCGCGCCGGCGAGTTCGGCGACGACCTTCTGTCCCGCGAGGCGCTGCGACACCTCGGCGATCACGATCACGACACCGGTGACCCCGTACGGGCACGGGAACGCTGGACCCGGGCGACCGAGCTCGGCGCCCGGGCCGGAACCGTCCCCGGCACCCTCTCGCAGCAACTGCTCCTGGCGGTCCTGGCCCGCGACGCGGGTGACGACGCCGGGGCCGCGGCGCTGGCCCGTGAGGTCGCCCGCTGGGCACGGGCCGTCGGCGCCGTGAGCGTCGCGGCGCAGGCGGAGGCGTTCCTGGACGGGGCCGACCCGACGGCACCGCCCACGGCCGGCGAGCACAGCGACTGATCAGACCGGCGACGGTGGCCGCGACTCCGGGGACGTCGGCTTCGAGTCCGTGCCGTGCATCGGGCCTCGCTGATCATGCCGGTGCCGGGCGGCGTCGGCCCGACGACGATCGCCGTCGTCGCCGTGCCGCCGGCGCGGACCGCCACGGGCGCCGCCCGCCGACCCGGCGGCCGAGGTGTGCGCTCAGCGCATCCACGCGCTGTACGACATCACGTCCCCGGCCCGGACGCCGACCTCGGCGTCGCCCTTCGTGACGGTGTCCTCCAGGCCGAGTACGGCGCCGGTCGCCGGGTCCAGGATCAGCATCCGGCGCACGTCGTGCGTGGTGTCGTCGTACACGTACGCCTGTCCCGGGCGGCCCAGCCGGTCGGTGACCGCGCCGGCCGGGCGCAGGTCCTTCGCGTCGGCCAGGAGGCGGACCAGTGCGGCGTTCTCGCGCGAACCGAGGGTCCAGTTGTCCAACAACTCGGCCACACCGTCGAGGAGTTCGGGCGTACCCAGCGGGCCGGTGCGGTCGAGTTCGTCGAGGTAGGCGCGCAGCCGGGTGGTGTCGTGCGGCGGGGTCGCCAGGGGCGGGGCGTCGCTCCAGCTGGGCGGGTAGGTCCGCCTGCTGAGGACATGGCCGTCCTCGACGATGCGCGGGACGGGGTCCGCGCCGGTGATGACGGGCCTGCCCGGGTGGCGGGGGTCGGTGGCCACGACGAGTTCCGTGTGCGTGCCGTCGGCCCGCCAGCGGATCACGCGTTCCTCGGGCAGTGTGACCGGCGGCCTGGCGCCGGGGCCCGAGGTCATGCCGAGGCTCCAGGTCTGCACATGGGTGCCCTGGCGCAGCCGGAGGGAGCGGTCGGCCGCCGCCCGCTCGGCCATCCGGTCCAGGGGTACGGGGGTGGAGCCGGACTCGAGCAGCAGGGGGCGGGGCTCGGCCACCGCGGGCGTGGTCGCCGAGCCCGACAGCACAACCGTCAGGACGACCACGCCGACGGCGGCAGCGGACCCGACGCTCAGGGCCCAGCGGCGCAGTCGGCGGGGGCGCCCGCTGTGCAGCAGCCGGTTGAGGCGGCGCTCGGCGTGCTGGTCGAGCGGCCGGTCGTGGAAGCGGCCGTCGTCGGACGGTACCGGGTTGGCGCGGCGCAGGAGGTCGAGTTCATCAGCCATGGCCGTGCTCCTTCGGGGTGTCGTGGCGGGGCGTCGCGGTGCCGGGGGCAACGGTGGGATGGGGACGGTCGATCTCGGCTCTGAGCCGGCGCCGGGCGCGGTGCAGGCGCATCGCCGCGGCACGGGTGCCGCAGCCGAGGGCGACGGCGACCTCGTCGACGCCGAGTTCCTCCCAGGCCGTGAGGCGCAGTATTTCCTGGTCCGCCGGTGAGAGCCGGGCCAGTGCCTCGTGCACCCAGTCGCCCGGCGACCCGGAGTCGGGGCTTTCGACCACCTGTCTGCCGTGCGCGCTCTCGTCGTTGCCGAGCCGGTCCAGGAGTCTGCGGCGCCGCCCGTAGCCGCGTACGACGTTGGCCAGGCAGTGGCGCGCCACCCCGTAGAGCCAGGGAAGCGGGGACGGCGGAAGGTCGGACCGGCGCCGCCAGGCGACGGTGAAGACCTCCGCCACCACCTCCTCCACGTCACTGCTCCGGCCGTCCAGTCGCCTCGCCACGTAGCGGCTGACCGCCCAGTAGTGCTCGCGATAGGCAGCGGCGAAGGTCTCGTCGTTGCTCATGATCCGTATGTGTCCGGCAGTCCTGCGAACGTCACAGCCGCGGGTGTGACGCTCGTCGCTTCCCTCCAGTGTGACCGTGGCCCCGGCGCCGGACACAGGCGGGGCATGGAGAGCACCACTGTCACGACGCCGCCCGCAGCCGTTCCCGGGCGTCCGCGTCGTCCCGGAAAGGCCGCGGTGAAGTGGCTGACCACCACGGACCACAAGACGATCGGCACGCTGTATCTGGTCACGGCGTTCGGCTTCTTCTGCATCGGCGGGGTGATGGCGCTGCTGATGCGCGCCGAGCTGGCCCGGCCGGGACTGCAGATCATGTCGAACGAGCAGTTCAACCAGGCGTTCACGATGCACGGCACGATCATGCTGCTGATGTTCGCGACGCCGCTGTTCGCCGGCTTCGCGAACTGGATCATGCCGTTGCAGATCGGCGCGCCCGACGTGGCGTTCCCGCGGCTGAACATGTTCGCGTACTGGCTCTACCTCTTCGGCTCGCTGATCGCGGTGGGTGGCTTCCTCACTCCGCAGGGCGCGGCGGACTTCGGCTGGTTCGCGTACGCGCCGCTGTCGGACGCGGTGCGTTCGCCGGGCGTCGGCGCCGACATGTGGATCATGGGTCTGGCCTTCTCCGGCTTCGGCACGATCCTCGGTGCGGTCAACTTCATCACCACGATCATCTGCATGCGCGCTCCCGGCATGACGATGTTCCGGATGCCGATCTTCGTGTGGAACGTGCTGCTCACGGGTGTGCTGGTGCTGCTGGCCTTCCCGGTCCTGGCCGCGGCCCTGTTCGCGCTGGAGGCGGACCGCAAGTTCGGCGCCCATGTCTTCGACGCGTCGAACGGAGGGGCGTTGCTGTGGCAGCACCTCTTCTGGTTCTTCGGGCATCCGGAGGTGTACATCATCGCCCTGCCGTTCTTCGGCATCATCTCCGAGGTCATCCCGGTGTTCTCGCGCAAGCCGATGTTCGGTTACATGGGCCTGATCGGCGCGACCATCGCGATCGCCGGTCTGTCCGTGACCGTGTGGGCGCACCACATGTACGTCACCGGTGGCGTACTGCTCCCGTTCTTCTCCTTCATGACGTTCCTCATCGCCGTACCGACCGGAGTGAAGTTCTTCAACTGGATCGGAACGATGTGGAAGGGCTCGCTGTCCTTCGAGACCCCGATGCTCTGGGCCACCGGCTTCCTCATCACCTTCGTCTTCGGCGGTCTGACGGGCGTGATGCTCGCGTCGCCGCCGATGGACTTCCCCGTCTCGGACAGCTACTTCGTGGTGGCGCACTTCCACTACGTGATCTTCGGTACGGTCGTGTTCGCGATGTTCTCGGGCTTCCACTTCTGGTGGCCGAAGATGACGGGCAGGATGCTCGACGAGCGGCTCGGCAAGATCACCTTCTGGACGCTGTTCGTGGGCTTCCACGGCACGTTCCTGGTGCAGCACTGGCTGGGCGCGGGCGGCATGCAGCGCCGCATCCCCGACTACCTGGCGGTGGAGGGTCTGACCACCCTCAACACGGTGTCGACCATCTTCTCCTTCCTGCTCGGCAGCTCCCTCCTGCCGTTCTTCTACAACATCTGGAAGACCGCCAAGTACGGCCAGAAGATCGAGGTCGACGACCCCTGGGGGTACGGCCGTTCACTGGAGTGGGCCACGTCCTGCCCGCCGCCGCGCCACAACTTCCTGACCCTGCCGCGGATCCGCAGCGAATCCCCCGCCTTCGATCTCCACCATCCGGAGATCGGCGCCGCCCGTCCGCAGCTGGAGACGACGCGCGAGGAACTGCGATGACGGCCATGGACGACCGCCCGCTCGATCCGCGGGCCCTCATCAGTGAGGTGGAGGGCCATCTGCTCATCGAGGCCACACGGGCCGAGGGACGGGCGCGGGCGGCTCGCTTCGCCCGGTCGCTGGCATGGCTGACGGACACCCAGCGGGAGGAGGTGGAGGAGTCCTACGTGGACGACTACCTGGAGCTCACGCGCCGTTCCTGGGAACGGACGGCACGGCGCGGCCGGGAGCTGCGGGCCGAGTACGAGGCGACGTACCGCGCGCTGCGGCTGCGGCTGTGCTCCGCGTTCCTCCTCGGCGCGGTCGTCGTGGCCTGGGTGACCCTCACCTCGGTGAGCGCGCGCTGACCGCTGGGACGGCCGGTGCCGCAGAAGCGGGCGGTGCGCGGCTCGGGGCGGTCTATTCGACCTCGGCCCAGTCGAGGGTCCGCTGCACCGCCTTCTTCCATGCCGCGTACCCCTCCTCGCGCCGGTCGTCGGACCACTCGGGTTCCCAGCGTCTGGACTCCTGCCAGTGGGTGCGCAGTTCGTCGGTGTTCTGCCAGAAGCCGGTGGCCAGGCCCGCCGCGTAGGCCGCGCCGAGCGCGGTGGTCTCGGCGACGACGGGGCGGCTGACCGGTACGCCGAGGACGTCGGCCTGGATCTGCATGCACAGGTCGTTGGCGGTCACCCCGCCGTCGACCTTGAGCACGTCGAGGTGGACTCCGGAGTCCTGTTCCATGGCCGCGACGACGTCACGGCTCTGGTAGCAGATGGCTTCCAGGGTGGCCCGGGCCAGATGACCGTTGTCGTTGTAGCGGGCGAGGCCGACGATGGCGCCGCGGGCGTCGGAGCGCCAGTAGGGGGCGAACAGACCCGAGAAGGCGGGGACGAAGTACACGCCTCCGTTGTCCTCGACGGTACGGGCCAGCGTCTCGCTCTCCGCCGCGTTCTTGATGATCTTCATCTGGTCGCGCAGCCACTGCACCGCGGACCCGGTGACCGCGATGGAGCCCTCCAGGGCGTAGACCGCCGGACTGTCGCCGAACCGGTAGGCCACGTTGGTGAGGAGGCCGTGCTGCGAACGGACCGGTTCCGTACCGGTGTTGAGGACCAGGAAGTTGCCGGTGCCGTAGGTGTTCTTGGCCTCGCCGGGCGCGTAGCAGACCTGTCCGACGGTGGCCGCCTGCTGGTCGCCGAGCACCCCGGTGACGGGGACGGCGGCCCGCAGGGGCCGGGAGGTGCTTGTCACCCCGTACGCCTCGCGGTGGGACGAGGCGTTGATGGTGGGCAGCATCCTCCGCGGGATGTCGAAGAATCCCAGCAGTTCGTCGTCCCAGTCGAGGGTCTCCAGGTCCATCAGCATGGTGCGGCTGGCGTTGGTCACGTCGGTGGCGTGGATGCCTCCGTGCGGGCCGCCGGTGAGGTTCCACAGGACCCAGCAGTCCGTGTTGCCGAAGACGGCGTGGCCCCTTTCCGCCGCCTCGCGGACGCCGTCCACGTTCTCCAGGATCCACTGGATCTTGCCGCCGGAGAAGTACGTCGCCGGCGGCAGGCCCGCCTTGCGGCGGATGACGTCGCCCCGGCCCGATCGTTCCAGGGCCGCGGCGATGGAGTCGGTGCGGGTGTCCTGCCAGACGATCGCGTTGTAGTAGGGGCGGCCATTGCGCGGGTCCCAGACGACGGTGGTCTCGCGCTGGTTGGTGATGCCGATCGCCGCCAGGTCGCTCGCGGACAGGTTCCCGTTCCGCAGCGCGTTCTGGATCACCGAGTCGGTGCGCTCCCAGATCTCCACCGGGTCGTGCTCGACCCATCCGGAGCGCGGCAGGATCTGGGTGTGCTCCAGCTGGTGCTTCGCCACCTCGTTGCCCGCATGGTCGAAGATCATGAACCGGCTACTGGTGGTCCCCTGGTCCACGGCGCCGACGAAGTCAGCCATGGGTGCCGCCTTCTGCGTAGGTGTCAGCCCTCGGAGGCCGGGACACGGCCGGCGGGCTCCGGCTCCGCCGCGGGCAGGAACCGTCCGACGACGCCCTTGTACAGCGCCCCGCCGAGCAGACCGCCGACCAGCGGGCCGACGATCGGCACCCAGAAGTAGAAGTTTCCGTACTGGTCCCGCCACGCACTGCGATACCCGGTGAGGTAACTGGCCAGTCGGGGGCCGAAGTCGCGCGCGGGGTTGATGGCGTAGCCCGCGTTGGTGCCCCAGGCCATACCGATGCCGACCACGACCAGACCGGTGATGAACGCGCCCAGGTTGGCGCCGGGGGGTGTGTTGAGCAGGTCCGTGATGGCCAGGATCAGGAGCAGCAGCAGGGCGGTGCCGATGACCTGGTCGCGAAACGCGCCCCACTCGTGGACCGGCAGGTTCGGGTTGCCGTTGGCCGGCAGCGTGGAGAACACCGTCTGCGTCTTGAAGGTGTGGCCGGGGTCGGCCTTCGCCAGTGCCTCGGTGTAGTTCCAGCGCACGAGGAGCGCCGCGACGAAGGCGCCGACCGTCTGGGCGAGCGCGTACGGCGCCACCTTGCGCCAGGGGAATCCCTTGAACGTGGCCAGCGTCACCGTCACCGCGGGGTTCAGATGGGCGCCGCTGAGACGGGCCGCGACGTAGACACCCATGGTGACTCCGATGCCCCACGCCCAGGAGATGCTGTCGTGGTCGCCGAGTCCGCCCGGTGGGGTCGTGAGCGCGCCGCCGGCGACCACCTGCGCCACCACGGCGGATCCGAAGAGGATCAGCACCATGGTGCCGACGAATTCGGCGGCCATCTCGCCGACCAGGCCCAGCCTGTCGAACCGCTCCGTCATGCAAGCCCGCTTCCCGCCGGCTCATGACCGGCCGTCGACTGCCCGAGCTTTTCCGACATCAGCATAGGTCGATCATGAGATAACCGCATGTACAGGCAGATATCGGGCGTCACGGATGGTCACCTCGCAGGGCGACGGACCAGGGCCGCCCCACGGGTGTCGTCAGGTGGCGGGCCGGCCGACCGCCGTCGCCGCCCATGAGGTCAGTTCGGAGCGGGCCGCGCTCAACAGGTCGGCGGACGGTGCCGTGGCCCCGTTCGTGACCAGCGCGTAGTGCGGGGTCCCCGCGGCGCCCGGCGCGGTGAGCAGCAGGCGGCGGGTGCCGGTGCCGCCCGGCTCGGGGGTCACGGCGATGGGCGTGCTCGTGGTGTAGGCGGGCGGGGAGTACGCCGTACCGAGGTCGGACACCACCGTCGTGGCCGAGGTGGCGAAGGACGCCGGAAGATGGAGTTCCGTGGGCGCGGTGCCGCCGTCCGAGCGCCAGAGCAGCAGGCCGTACCGGCCCGGTCCCACGAGCTGGGAGACATGGGGCAGGGTGGACGGGACCGGGTTCCAGGTCAGGGTGGTGGAGCCGTCCCGGGAGCGGTCCTCGTAGGTGAAGGCGAGCGTGGTGCCCGCGGTCGCGCTGGGGTAGAGCCGGTCCAGGAGGCGGCCGTCCTGGCGCAGGACGGCCGTTCCGGAGTCGTCGAGGCCTACGGCGGACAGGTCCTCGTCGTTCCAGGCGTCACCGGAGGTGCGGACCTTGCTCGCGTTACCGTTCATCAGCTCGTGATGGCGGCCGCTGTAGAGATCCCACTGCCACTGGGTGCCGGAGAGGACCGGCCCGGAGGCCGTCGGCCGGGCCCACCAACCGGCCCCCGGCAGGCGGGAGTCGAGAGCCTGGTACATCGCCTTGAGGACCGTCGGGGCCTTGTCCGCGACCGTTCCCGACAACGGGTGGCCGAACTCGCTGACGATCGCCGTCGTCCCCGCCGCCGTGGCACGGTCGCGCACCGTGGAGAAGTCGGTGGCGTACTGGCCGTCCCCCGCCTTGCCCCACATCAGGATGCCGGAGATCGCCTTCTGGTCGTAGAAGTGGGTGTTGAACACATACCGGGGGCCCAGCGGACCCGCGTCGAGCAGGCCGCCCTCCTGCTTCTGGAAGTCGATGCCGGCGTTCCAGAAGAGGTTCGGTTCGACGAAGGCGGGCTTGTCCTGCCAGCCGGCCGCGTCCATGCGGGCCCGGAACCGTACGTAGAACGGCCAGAGCAGGTCACGTTCCCAGCCGCGGCTGGTCTGGCCCGAGTCGTAGCTGCCCGCGTACGGCTCGTTGAACGGGTCGAAGCCGACGACGCCCGCGAACTCGGCGGTGGTGAGGTGCTGTTCCACGTAGGCGAGGGTGGCCTGGGCCGTGGCCAGGAAGGCGTCCTGGAGGCCGTGGGCGTTGTGCCAGAAGTCGTACTGCGCCTGTTTCACCGCCCCGTTCTGGGTGATGTTCTGGCCCCAGAAGAGGCAGATCCCGCACGACTCACCCGGGTAGTCCCCCGCGTCCACGGCCCACGCGGGAGCGCCGTCGCCGGTGTACCAACTGCCCGGTTCGAAGAGGTGCCGGGAGTAGAGGTCCTGGTGGAAGTCGGGGTACACACGGATTCCGGCGTCCAGGAAGGCGCGCATCTGGTCGGTGGCCGCGGCGAGGTAGGCCGCGTCGACCTGACCGCGTACGGGTTCGGCGTGGGCCCAGGAGAACAGGAAGCGTACGGAGTTCCCGCCGCCGAGGGCGCGCAGGGCCGTCGCCGACTTCCTCGCGTCGGCGACCGAGGCGAAGGGGAGCCCGCTGTTCTCCTCCAGCTTCGTCTCGCCGGAGACGTTGTAGCCGCGCAGGACGACCTCACGGCCGAGACCGTCGGTGAAGTGTCCGCCGGCGACCGTGAGGGTGGCCGCGGCCGGCGCGTCGAACCACAGGGAGTCGGGAAGTCCGTCCGCAGCGGCGGGTTGCGCGCCCGCCGCCGAGAGGAAGCCGGTGAGGAGTACGAGGACGCCGAGCAGACGCGCACGCAACTTCGCCATGTCCATAACAATTGCGCGGGTGCGAGAAGGGGTCAATACATCTGACTCATGAGTAAGTATCAGCTCCGGGCGACCAGCAGTCGTGTCGTCGTGTCGTCGAGCTGAGCCGAAGGTCTTCTCCGACCTGAGCGTGCCAGGATGCCGGGGACACGACCGCGAACCAGTCGACGGGCAGGAGCCAGCCGTGATCAACGGTGCACATGTCGTCCTCTACAGCCAGGACCCCGAGGCGGACCGCGCCTTCCTCCGTGACGTCCTCCGCTTTCCCGACGTCGACGCGGGCGGCGGCTGGCTCATCTTCAAGTTGCCCCCGGCCGAGGTGGCCGTGCACCCGACCGACGGCCCGCCCCAGCACGAGTTCTTCCTGATGTGCGACGACCTGGATGCCCAGCTCGGCGAGTTCCGCGCGCAGGGGGTCGAGATCACCCGCCCGGTCAGCGAAGAGCGCTGGGGCAGACTGACGGCAGTCCGGCTCCCCAGCGGCGCCGAACTCCCGCTGTACGAACCGCGGCACCCCATCGCCCACAGCCTGTGACTCCACGACACCCGGTGACCTGCGGCGACCGGATCGGTCGGGACGCCCGGCCGCCGGGAATCCTCGCTGATCCGGTGCGAGGAGGTGGGAAGCCGGGGGCTGTCCCGGCCCATCCGGTTCGGTTCTGCCCTCGCACACGGGCAGGTCTCGTTAGGATCTCCTGATCATGGACGTGGTGACGGGGAACGAGATGATCACTGTCCCGCCGGGGCGGACAACGCTGTCGGACCGGCGGACGCAGCGCAGTTGGTCGGTCGAGCTCGCGCCCTACCAGCTCGCGGCATTCCCGGTCACCCAGGCGTTCTACGCACAGATCACAGGCCGGCGGCCGAGCACCGCCCGTGGGGACCAGTCGCCCGTGGAGTGCGTCTCCTGGTGGGACGCGGCGCGGTTCTGCAATGCCCTGTCCCAGCGCGACGGGTTCACCTCCGCGTACCGCTTCCGTGCCGACGGCGAGGACATCGAGTGGGACGAGTCCGCCGACGGGTACCGGCTGCCGACCGAAGGCGAGTGGGAGCACGCCTGCCGTGCGGGTACCGCGGGTCCGCGATACGGGGAGCTGGACGAGATCGCCTGGTACCGCGGCAACTCGCACGAGCGCATCCACTCCGTGGGCGGCAAACGCCCGAACGCGTGGGGGTTCCACGACATGCTCGGCAATGTCTGGGACTGGTGCTGGGACGTCTACGACCCCGAGGTCTACGGCACCTACCGGGTACTCCGTGGCGGTGGCTGGTTCGACGAGCACTGGAGTTGCCGGGCCTCCGCCCGGCGCCGCAGCCACCCGACCTTCCAGGTCGACGACGTCGGATTCCGCATCGCGCGTTCCGACCGGTGACGACCGGTCTCGTCGGTCCTCCGACACAGTGTCCACCGACCGCACGACCGGGGCTCGGTCGTCCGGGACATCGAGTGGATCGGGCCCGCTCACCGGAGACACGGACCGGACCGACGGAGACAGGGCATGTCCTGTCACTCGCTGGCCGGTCCGTGCCGTCCTGTGTCGGGTGCCGGCCGGTCGGGTCCCGTCCTGGTGGGTCCCGTCCCGTCACGCGGCGCGCCGTGTCACGCCACGTCACGTCACGCGCCGACCCTTCGCGTCACGTTCAGCAGGTACTCCTTCCGGTCGAGCGGGTTGAGGTCGGTTCGCGGCCGGTCCGGGACCGCGCCCCTGACGACCGGCGCGTAGTGGTCGAAGGCGCATTCCAGTTCGCCCTCACCGCGGGTCAGGCCCGGCAGCCGCTGCTGCAGCTCATGGACCCGGGCGACCGGGATCCGGCCCTCCAGCACGCACACGGTTCCCCGCATCTCGGTGGTCGCCGGCACGGCGTGCTGCCTCACCAGCAGGGGGAGCACCGCCCCCAGCGTGTCGGTGGGAGCCTCCAGCCGGAACCGGTGCATCGGCTCGTACACCCGGGTACCGGCCGCACGCAGCGCGTCCATCACCACCAGCGGGGTCAGGCCCCGGAAGTCGGCCCCCGTGCTGGACATGCTCTTGTCGAAGCCCTGATGGGCGTGGCTCTGCCGGGGTGAATAGCCGGAGTGGGTCATCGTGACCGTGCAGTCGGTGACCTGCCAGCCGTGGATCCCCTGGGTCAGGGTCTCCCCCACGGTGTCCTCGACCGCCTTGAAGAACGCGTACGGCATCGCCCCGAGTTCGACCTCCAGACGGAATTCCACACCGGAACCGGCGGGCGCCGGATCGATGCGCAGCCCGACGGTCGCGAGGAAGGGGTTCGGGTCCTTTCCGTTGAACTCGACCGCCGCGCCGCTGCCGACCGGCCGCTCGACGCACAGCGGTGTCGTCTCCCGGAACAGGACCTCGATGCCGAACTCGTCGGCCAGGGTCGCCTGGACGACCTCCTTCTGCACCTCGCCGTAGAGCGACACGGAGACCTGCTTGCGCACCTCGTCCTGGCGCAGGTCGATCAGGGGGTCCTGTTCGGCCAGTTGGGTGAGCGCGAGGTGGAGCGCGCCCCTGTCGGCCGGACGGCGGGGGACGACGACGGTTTCGAGGGTCGGGGGTGAGAAATGGAGTTCGTCGTCCGAGGACTTCCGCGCCACGCCGATGGTGTCGCCGATACGGATGTCCCCGAGGCCCCAGAGCTTGCCGATCCGCCCCGCCGTCACGGCCGGTTCGGGCACCGTCGCGCCACGGTCGAACACGCTGATCGCGGTCACCTTCGCCTCCTCGCCGTCGCGCAGGCGCAGCCGGTCGCGGGTCCGCAGCGTCCCGGAGAACAGCCGGACGTAGGCGATCTTCTCCCCGGCCGGCCCGCGCTCCACCTTGAAGACGGTGCCCGAGACAGGGCCGTCGGCCGCGCCCTCGGCCGGCGGCAGCAGCTCTCTGATCCCGGCGATCAGCTCCTCGACGCCCGCGCCCGTCATGGCCGAACCGAAGAACACCGGGTGCACCAGCGTCTGCCCGGTCTGGCGCACCAGGGCGTCCCGGAACCGGTCGCGGGAGACCCGTCCTTCGACGTACGCGGCCAGCAGCGCGTCGTCGTGCTCGGCGAGCAGGTCCGCCCGCGACCCGCAGAGCCGCTCCGCGGTGAACCGGCTGAAGCGGGCGTCCCGGGTGCCCGCCCCGCTCACCTCGCCCATCGGGACGATCGCCGGGGTGAGCCGCGCGGCGATGTTCTCCAGAACGCGCTCGTCGCGCGCGCCTCCTCGGTCGATCTTGTTCACGAAGACGAGGGTGGGGATCCGCAGCCGCCGCAACGTCCGCATCAGCACCCGGGTCTGCGCCTGTACGCCCTCCACGGCCGAGACCACGAGCACGGCGCCGTCGAGCACGGCCAGCACCCGCTCCACCTCCGCGATGAAGTCGGGGTGACCGGGGGTGTCGATCAGATTGACCGTGACGTCGTCGTCGATCGCGAAGGAGACGACGGCGGACTTGATGGTGATACCGCGCTGCCGCTCCAGCGCGAGGGAATCCGTCTGGGTGCTTCCGTCGTCGACGCTGCCGATCTCGTCGATGACCCCGACCGAGTGCAGCAGGCGCTCGGTCAGGCTTGTCTTACCGGCGTCTACGTGCGCCAGGATTCCGAGGTTGAGCATATGCACCGGGCGTCATGTCCTTCGAAGTGGGAGTGATTCCTTCCTGGGCGGACATGAACGGTGTGCGCATTGCTGCTCCTTGATCCCGGCGGACGTGTCCCACGTAGTGCAGCAGTCGGCCGGGTCCGGCGGCAACGGATTAACGCTCAACCAACGCCCGGTACGGCCCCGCCGTACCGGAACGGCTGGCGGGGGTGGTGAGAGGAGTGGACCCTTGAGGAGAAACGGGCCCTCGAACGGGCCGCGGTCTGCGATGAGCGGGTGAGCGGTGAGCGGAGCGAGCGATGCGTGAGATCCTCCCGGCGCTGAACCGGTGGTACGCGGCGGGCTCCCCCTTCGGGCTCGCCACGGTGGTCGCGGTCTCCCGGAGCGCGCCCCGCGACCCGGGAGCGGCGATGGCGGTGGGGCCGGGCGACGAGGTCGTGGGCAGTGTGTCGGGAGGCTGTGTCGAGGGGGCCGTCTTCGAGCTGGCCCGGGAGGTGGTGGCGTCCGGCGAGGCGCGCCTGGAGACCTTCGGGTACAGCGACGAGGACGCGTTCGCCGTCGGTCTCACCTGCGGGGGCGAGATCAGCCTGCTGCTGCGCAGGGTGACGCCCGGCGAGGACCCCTCCTTCGGCGCGGTGGCCGAGTCGGTGGCCGCCGGGCGCGCGGTGACCGTGGCGACGGTGCTGGCGGGGCCCGCGCCGCTCGGCGCCGCCCTCGCGGTGTGGCCGGACGAGGTGGCCGGTTCGCTGGGCTCGACCGGCCTGGACGCGGCCGTGACGGCCGACGCCCGCGGCGAGCTCGCCCAGGGCGCCACCGTACAGCGGCACTACGGACCGCGCGGTGAGCGCCGCGAGGACGCCGTGACCGTCTTCCAGCAGTCCTTCGCCCCGCCGCCGCGCATGCTCGTCTTCGGAGCGATCGACTACGCCGCGGCGGTGGCCCGCGTCGGGGACTTCCTGGGCTACCGCGTCACGGTGTGCGACGCCCGGCCCGTCTTCGCGACGGCCAAGCGGTTCCCGGCGGGCGTGGAGGTCGTCGTGGACTGGCCGCACCGCTATCTGCGTGGGACGGCGACCGACGCGCGCACGGTGATCTGTGTCCTCACCCACGACCCGAAGTTCGACGTGCCCCTGCTGGAGGAGGCGCTGCGCCGCCCGGCCGCGTACATCGGCGCGATGGGCAGCCGCCGTACCCACGACGACCGGACGAAGCGGCTCGTCGAGGCCGGGGTGTCGCGGGACGAGCTGTCCCGGCTCCGCTCGCCGGTCGGTCTCGATCTCGGGGCGCGGACGCCCGAGGAGGTGGCCGTGTCCGTCGCCGCGGAGATCGTCGCTCTGCGCTGGGGCGGCAGCGGAGCACCCCTGACGGCGACCGGCGGGGCGATCCATCCGAGGCGCCTCGATCCGCCGGGAGGAACGCCGGGAGGAACGCCGGGGGGAACGCCTGCGGAAAGAGAGGCGGCCGCGCCTTGAGCGCACCGCTCCTGTCCCGGTCCGCACCGTCCCGTCAGGCGATTCCGTCCGCTCGGTTCCCCGTCCGGGGCGGCAGCCGGTGCAGTGTCAGGTCGGTGAGCCGGCCGTCGGCCACGGTCGCGGTCATGTAGGTGCAGTACGGCTGGCGCCGGCGGTCCGTCGGGGAGCCCGGGTTCAGCAGGCGCAGACCGGTCCCGGTGGTGGTGTCCCAGGGGATGTGGCTGTGGCCGAAGACCAGGACGTCGAGGTCGGGGTAGCGCTCGGCGCAGCGCCGCTCGCGGCCTTGGGCGGAGCCGGTCTCGTGCACGACCCCGAGGCGCAGACCGTCCAGCTCCGCACGGGCGACCTCGGGGAGGCGGGCGCGCAGCTCCGGGCCGTCGTTGTTGCCGTGGACCGCGACGAGCCTGGGTGCCCGTTCCTCCAGAAGGTCGAGGGTGGCGGTGTCGACCCAGTCGCCCGCGTGGACGACGACGTCGGCCAGCGGGAGTTCGGCCATCAGCCGCGGGGGCAGTTCCCTGGCCCGTGAGGGGAGATGGGTGTCGGACATCAGGAGCAGACGCACGGCGTCCACCCTACGTTCCGGACCCCGCGCCGAGGCCGCGTCCGGGCGGCTCTCCGGCCCGCCTCGGCCCGGTGCGGCTCAGTCCGGGTTCGGCCCGGCCCGCCTCGGTCCGGTGCGGTCCGGTCGGACTCAGAGGTGGCGCGGGAAGGGGTGCGGTCACGCTCACGACTGCTTGCGCCATCCACTCCCCTGCCCGCCCTTGCCGGCGCTTCGACCGGTCGTGTTCCCGACAGGCCCGGCGAAACAGGGTGGTCGACCTGACCACTCGACAACGCGCGTGCCGGCCATGGCTTGAGGAACTCTTCCCACGGAGCCTCTGCGCACGGATGCCGAGCGCTTGGCCACTCAGATGCTGTTGGCGATGCGCTCGTGGTCCCGTTCGCCCTCGCGGGTCTGGATACCAGCGGCGAGCAGCTTGTGGGCGAGCTCGGTGACCTCTTCGCCGAACGCCGCGAACAGGCCCTCGTTCTCGACGGCGTACGCCGCACGCGGAATCGGCTGCGCGACCGCGTCGACCGCGGCCTTGGTAAGGGGGATCACCTCTGGCCGCAGGCCGGCGATCCGTCGGGCGAGGGTGTCGACGAAGGAATCGAGTTCTGCAGCGGGCAGGGCCCGGTTGATCAGACCGTACCGTTCCGCGAGCTCCGCGCCCACGAGTTCGGCGCCGAGGATGAGCTCCAGCGCTCGGGCCCTTCCTGCCAGGCGCGTCATGTTCACCGTGCCGCCGCCTCCGGGGAGGATCCCCATCAAGGACTCCGGCTGCCCCTGCCCCGACTTGCCGATCGCCGCGAATCGCATGTCCAGGTACATGAAGAACTCGTTGCCCGCGCCGCGCGCGAAGCCCGCCAGCTTGCCGATGGTGATCTGCGGCAGCGAGCGGACCTCCTCGCTCATCGCCTGGAGGATGTTCAGGCCCTCGGGGATGGCCGAGCCCGGTGCAGCCGCGATCGCGGCGCGAGTGGCTGCGGGCAGCGCGTCAGGGTCGGTGAGGTAGGCCATGTCACCGTGCGCAACGAAGAACTCCGGGTCAGCACTCTCGAAGACGATGACGCGGACGTCGGCGTCGTCCCGCACCCGCGCGACGAATGCCCGGAGTGACGGCAGGAGGACCGCGTCCATCAGATTGAGCGGCGGGTGATCGATTGTCACCGTCGCGACCCCGTCCGAGACGTCGATCGTCAGGGCGGGAAGGTCTTCGTAGCTCATGAGGTGGCTCCATATCGCGGTAGGGGACGGCCACGTCACCGGGCCGCCGGCTGGGGACAGCGTCGCGAATCTCAGCGTCGCGACTGACACCGAGTATCAAGTTAGAAACTTGTGCTCGAATAAGCAAACGAGTGTGTCCGAGTACACTCGTCCCCATGAGCGCAGCGCCCGTCGGTACCCGTGAGATCAGCCGCCACGCGGTGCGAGCAGAGCTGGCCCGCGTCGCGTTCAACCAGTTCTGCCTCACGGGCTTCAACCAGGTCACCTTCGCCGACCTCTCCGAAGCCGCCGGGGTGTCGCGGAGCACCTTCCTGCGCTACTTCGGCACCAAGGAGGACGTGGTCCTGTTCGTCTTCGACCCCGTCGGTGACGTCATCACCGACGCGCTCGATGCCGAGCGGGCCGACCTGGACGATTGGCGCAGGCTGCGCAACGCCCTGGAGTCAGCCGTGACGTTCCTAGTACGCGACGTCCAGGAACTCGTGACGATCCTCGGCCTCATCGAGCAGACCCCGGCCCTGTGCGCACGCCTCCGCGAGAAGCAGGCCGAATGGCGACCAGAGATCGTCGCCCGACTGCAGAAGACGGCCGCCTCGACCGTCGGCTCATCGGTCATCGCCACCGTTCGGGTAGCCGCGGCGCTCGAATGCCTGTGGATCGTCCTCGGGCAATGGAGTGCGAGCGACGGCGAAGAGGACCTCGGCAAACTGCTGGACGCCGCGTTCGCCGCCTTCGCGACCCCGACAGGCCGGCAGACGGACGCACCGTCGTAAAGGGCCGAGGCGGCGGCTTCCTAGGCGGTGCCGAAGCAGCCGAAAGGAGTGGTCGACCCGGCGACGGTGATCACGTCGTCGGCCAGCCCCGGCCGTGAATGCAGGAGTGGGGTGTCGATCCGGCCGAAGCGGACGGTGCCACGCGCGCCATGCGGAGCCGACGAGGCCCCCACAGCACCTGTCCGCGCGACCTCTCAGTCGAGGAGGACCTCGCTCCACACCTGCTTGCCGCCGCTGACCGGCAGGCTCCCCCAGGCCGCCGACGTGGCCTCGACGAGGAGGATGCCGCGGCCGCCGGTGGCCTCCCAGCCGATGCTGGTGGGCTTGATGGGCGTACGGGGCGAGGAGTCGGCGACGGCGATCCGCAGCAGCCGGTTGATGAGGGTGAGGTCGAGTCTGACCTGGCCGCCGGTGTGCACGAGGGCGTTGGTGACGAGTTCGGAGACGACCAGGAGCGCGGTGTCCATGCTGTCGTCGGTCACGCCCCAGGACCGCAGCGTGCGCCGGGTGAAGCGGCGGGCGTGCCGGACCGCCTCGGGGACGCGCCAGATCGTCCAGCTCTCCCGGAGCGGGCGCAGCGACATGCCGTCGTAGCGCATCAGGAGAAGGGCGACGTCGTCGCTGCGGTTGGCGCCGGTGAGCAGCCCGTCGGCGACCATCCCGAGGTGCGCGGGGTCGGAGGCGGCCAGCACCCCGGCGAGCCGGTTCAGGCCGTCCTCGATGTCGACCTCGGCGGACTCGACGAGACCGTCCGTGGTCAGGGCGACGACCGTGCCCAGCCGCAGCCGCAGCGGGGTCATCGGGAACTCGGCCTGCGTGACGACGCCGAGCGGCGGTCCGCCGTCCGAGTCGGGGACCTCCGTACTGCCGTCCGGGTGACGCAGGACCGGCGGATGGTGTCCGGCACGTACGCACCAGGCGGACCCCTCCTCCATGTCCAGGTCGACGTAGCAGCAGGTGACGAAGAGGTCGGTCTCCAGGTCCATGAGGAGCCGGTTGGCGCGCGAGACGACGACGTCGGGCGGGTGGCCCTCGACGGCGTAGGCGCGCAGGGCCGTGCGCATCTGGCCCATGAGGGTGGCGGCCTGGGCGTTGTGGCCCTGGACGTCGCCGATGACGAGGGCGACGTGGTTGTCGGGCAGCGGGATCACGTCGTACCAGTCGCCGCCGACCTCGAGTCCCGCCGTGGTGGGCAGGTAGCGGGCGACGGCGACCGCGCCGGGAAGCCTGGGCAGCCGGCGCGGGAGCAGGGAGCGCTGGAGCGTGGTGACCAGCTCGTGTTCGGCGTCGAAGGAGCGGGCGCGGGTGAGTGCCTGGCCCGCGAGGCCCGCGGACGCGGTGAGCAGGGCGCGCTCGTCGGGGCCGAAGTCGTGCGGGGCGTCCCAGCCGATCAGACAGGCGCCGGCCATGTGTCCGCCGGCGGGCAGCGGCAGGATGGCGAGGCCGCCGGGGCCGACCTCGGCGAGCGCGGGTTCCAGCGGGGATCCGGCGGGCCAGACGGCCGGACGCCCCTCGCTGAGGGCCGCCGCGAGTGTCGGCATCGCGCGTACGGGCGCGTCGGGCCATTCCGAGCGCCATTCGGAGCGCCACAGTTCCGGCCACGCGGCCGGTTCGGGCGGATCGAGGACGGTGACGACGAGGCGGTCGCCCTCCACCTCGGCGAGCGCGATCCGGTCGGCCCGCAGGGGCCGCCGCAGCGCGGCCACGACGGCCCGGCCCACGTCCCGGACGGTGCCCGCGGTGGCGAGGGCGGCGGCCAGACGCTGTACGCGGGCCACGTCGCTGACGCCGGAGCGGAGCTTCGAGGCGTCGGCGACGGTACCGACCAGGCGTGCCGGGCGGCCGTCCCCTCCCGGCACCATGCGGCCGCGCAGCCGCAGCCACCTCGGCTTGCCGGAGGGCTGTGTGATGCGGAACTCCAGCTCGCGTTCCCCGATGGACATGTGATCCGCCTCGACCACGGACATCAGGGTGGGCAGGTCCTCGGGGACGGTGAGTGACAGCAGGGTCTCGACCTTGCCGTCGAACTCGGCACGGTCCAGGCCGAACAGCTCCAGCATCTCGTCGTCGACCTCGACGTGCCCGGTGTCCATGGCGAGGTCGAAGGCGCTGGTGGCCAGGGCGCCGGGGGCGGTCGCCGAGCCGGGCGTCGGGCAGACCGCGGCCTCGGCGATCAGGGCGAGACATTCCCTGTCCTCGCCGTCGAAGCCGCCCGGGCGTTCGCTGACCGCGACCAGGCACCCGGCGTCCTTCAGCGGCAGCACGGCCAGCCAGAAGTCCTGGGACGGCAGCCGACGGGCTTCGGCACAGCGGCCGATCTCCTCCGGACCGAGCCACAGCGGGCGGCCCGAGCGGTGCGCGTCCACCGTGGGGGAACTGCCGGTGAGGAGATAGCTGTCGCGCAGCCCGTAGAGCGTTCTGGGGACACCCGCCGATTCGGTCAGGTGCAGTTCGCCGCCCCTCTTCGTGGGCGAGTACACCGCGACGACGGTCGCACCGGCGAAAACGAGCGCCTGTTCGAGGACGCGACGCAGCCGTTCGCGCGGATCGAGGTCCGGCGTGGGGGTCTTCAGGGAGATTTCGGCACGCAACGTCCGCGTTCCGCGTTCCGCAGCGCGCTCACTGACCACGTCCGTCATTACAGCGCTTCCGGAGCCCCCGCGCAGCCCCTGTGACCGTTCCGGCACCCGCGGTCCTGCGGTGGAGCCCCGAAGCCGCACGCGGTGCCGCGCGTGGCGCTCGCCGTGCGGCGCGAGCCGCCAGGAGGGAGCCTTAGGTCATGGCCGACCCCTGGTGCCGGATCGGCGGGCGGTGTCCGGCGCCGTGCGTGGCACGGCGGAGGGCCCCCCGCGGACGGGACGCATCCGGGTGATCCGGCCACGCGGCGAGGTGCCGTGCCGGGCGCCGGCCGCCCGACGGGACGGGCCACACACGCCCTGGCCCCGGGAGCCATGGCGTGGCCCTGCGAGGAGGTGGTCGGCGTGTCCGACTGGCGGGGGTCCGTGCAGGCACCGGCCGGCCGTACGACGCAGGTCGGGCGGCCCCTGCTCTCGCTGACGCTGGCCTCGCTGGTGGAGGAGGTGCATGCCCACTCCGGCGCGGTGTACCTGCTGGCGAGCGGCGAACCCGTGCTGGAGATGGCGGTGATGGCCGGTATGCCGCGGGCGTTCGCGGCGCCCTGGGAGCGGGTGGGGCTCAACGCTCCGATCCCGGTGGCCGTGGCGGTGCGCGAGCGGCGACTGGTCTGGGTCAGCGGCGGCGAGGAGATGGCCCGCCGCTTTCCGCGGATCGCCGTGGTCCTGCCGTACCCGTTCGCGCTCGCCGCCCTTCCCGTGGCGACCTCGCGGACCACGTACGGGGCCGTCTTCGTGACGTGGCCCGGCTCGCACCCCCTGGAACTCGCCGACCGGGAGCGCGACCACCTCACCGCGGCCTGCGACCGGCTCGCGCTGCGCCTGGAGCGGGCCTCGGAGGAGCACCGCCCGGTCCGCAGGGAACCCGATCTGCTCACGCCGTCCGCCACCTCGGTTCCCGGCACGCTCGGCACGGTGGAGGCGGCGCGGATGGTCTCGCGCCTGCCGTACGGGCTGTGCGCGCTGGATCTGCACGGTCGGGTCAGCTACGCCAACCCGGCGACGGCCGAGATGCTCGGCCTGCCGGTCAGCGCTCTGCTGGGCACCCAGCTGTGGGCGTCGGTGCCCTGGCTCAACGATCCCGTCTACGAGGACCGTTACCGCGCCGCGCTGATCAGCCAGCACGTGACGTCGTTCGTGGCGCTGCGGCCGCCCGGTGACTGGCTGTCGTTCCGGCTCTATCCGAGTACGACCGGATTGAGTGTGCGCATCTCCCGGGCCAGGGCGGTCGCGGAGATGAACCGCGTCGGGCCGCAGCACGAGGACGCCCCGCGCCTGGTGACCATCTCCCATGTGCTCAGCCTCGCCGGCGCGCTCACGCAGGCCGCGAGCGTGCAGGACGTGGTGCAGCTGGTCGCCGACGAGATCGCGCCCGCCGTCGGGAGCAGGGCCCTGATCCTGCTCGGCTCGCGGGCCGGCCGACTGCACGTGCTCGGCCACCGCGGTTATCCGGACACACACGTCGCGGAGCACCTCGACGGGCTGTCGCTGAGCGCGCCGTCCCCCTGCACGCACGCCCACAACAGCGGGGTGCCCGCCTTCTTCGACTCACGCGCGCAGCTGGAGCACCTGTATCCGCCCCGGAACGCGACGTCGGACGGCATGGCCGCATGGGCGTACCTGCCGCTGATCGCGTCCGGACGTCCGCTGGGCACCTGCGTCCTCGCCTACGCGGAGCCGCACTCCTTCCCGACCGACGAACGGGCCGTGCTGACGAGTCTGAGCGGGCTCGTCGCGCAGGCGCTGGAACGGGCGCTGCTCTACGACACCAAGCTCCAGCTGGCGCACGGTCTGCAGGCCGCTCTGCTGCCGCGCACCCTGCCGTCGCTGCCCTTCATCGAGGCGGCAGCACGCTATCTGCCGGCCACTCAGGGCATGGAGATCGGCGGTGACTTCTACGACCTGATGCCCTCGCACGGCCTGGCCGCGGCGGTCATCGGCGACGTCCAGGGGCACAACGTGACCGCGGCGGCCCTGATGGGACAGGTCCGCACCGCAGTCCGCGCGTACACGACCGTGGGCCAGCCGCCGGAGGAGGTGATGCGCAGCACCAACCGGCTGCTGATCGACCTGGGCACCGACCTGTTCGCGAGCTGCCTCTATCTGCGCCTGGATCCCGCCCGTGAGGTCGCGGTCATGGCGCGCGCGGGTCATCCGCCCCCGCTGCTGCGGCGGCCGGACGGGCGGGTGCGGGTGCTCGACCTGGCCGGCGGGCCGCTGCTGGGGATCGACGCGGACGCCACGTACCAGACGACCGAGGTCCCGCTGCTGCCCGGTTCGCTGCTCGCCCTCTATACCGACGGGCTGATCGAGTCCCCCGGTGTGGACATCGAGGACGCCCTGGCCGGCCTCGGGCAGCGGCTCGGCGACGCCCCCGAGCAACCGCTCGACGAGCTGGCCGACAGCCTGGTGCGGCAGAGCGGGGCGCTGGCACAGGAGCGGCTCGACGACGTGGCGCTGCTCCTGCTGCGGGCGCGAACGCACGCGTGACAGCACCCTGGGCCCGGATCCGTCATACGGCGGACACTGGCCGGGAGCCGCGCGACGCACCGAGCTGGCGGCACACGACGCACGCCGAACCGGTGTCAGCGGCACACCGTCCGGGGCATCACCCGAACCATGTCGACCGTGACGTCATACGGTCCATACCGGCCGTGACGTCATACGGTCCGTACCGACCGAGGCGTCCTACGATCCACGCCGACCGGCTGTCATCCGGCGCACAAACCGACGGGCTGTCATCCGGCGCACACCGATGGGGCTGCCGGTCCCCGGACGCGGAGCGGTCCGGCCCTCCCGCCGGAGGGCCGGACCTCCCACCGTCGGCCGGGACGGCTGTTCCGCGGCCGGGTCAGTGGCTCTGCGTCAGCGGTGTCACCCGTTCGAGCTCACCAGTCCGGAACCGTCGTCCGCACCGGTGCCGGACTGGTTGTCGCCCGCGGCCCCCGACTGGTCGCCGCCGGCCCCCGACTGGTCACCCATCCCGGACTGGTCACCGGCCCCGGACTGGTCACCGGCCGCCGGGTCGCTCGCCGCGGGGTCGCTGGGCTCGGCACCGGCGGTGGCGCTCGCGTCGCCCGCCCCGCCGGCACCCGCGCCGGCACCCGCTCCGAGCGTCGCGCCGGTGGCCGTGAGCGCGGTCGTCACCGGCTGGAAGAAGGTCTCGCCGCCGGCGGTGCAGTCGCCGCTGCCGCCCGAGGTCAGGCCTATCGCGCTGCCGTCCTGGGTGAAGAGCGAACCGCCGCTGTCGCCGGGCTCGGCGCACACGTCGGTCTGGATGAGTCCGGTGACCGTGCCCTCGGGATAGTTCACGGTGGCGTCGAGTCCGGTGACGTTGCCGTCGTTGAGACCGGTGGTGCTGCCCATCCGGAAGACCTGCTGGCCCACCGCGGCGTCGGCGGCCTGGTTGATGGCGACGGTCTGACCGTTGCCCACGTTGACCACACTGTTGGCCTGGGTGTTCGGGTCGTCGTACTTGACGAGCGAGAAGTCGCCGTCACCGGGGAAGGTGGCCTGGTCGACGGTGGCGATCGGCGCGCCGTCCTGCGCGTCCGACCACTGCTTGGCCGCGACCCCGCAGTGACCGGCGGTCAGGAAGGCGGGACTGCCGTCGCCGGCGGTGACGTTGAAGCCCAGCGAACAGCGGGCTCCGCCGCCGAAGATGGCGTCGCCGCCGTCCACGAACGTCTTGAAGGTGCCCGCGGACTTCTTGACGGTGGCCATGCCGGAACCCAGCGAGTCGACCGTCGACGTCAGCTTGTTCCAGTTCGCACCTGTGACCGTGCTGTCGGCGGTGACCCGGAGCTGGTTCGTCTTCGGGTCGACGGACCAGGCGGTGCCGGGGATGGTCGCGTCGGTCCTCAGCGTCCGGGCGGCGGACTTGAGGGCGGCGAGGCTGTTGTCGACGCTGCGGGGAACAGCGCCGGCCTTCTTGACCGCGTCGACCACCTTGCTGTCGCCGCCGACGACGTTGACGACGACCTGCTGCTTGGCGGCGTTGTAGTACGCGCCTCCGTACGCCTCACCGAGCTGGGTGGCGAGAAGCGAGGTGAGGTCCGAGGCGTCCGCGGCCTTCAGCGTCTTGGGAGCGGCGTCCTTCGCGTCGGTCTGCGAGGCGTTGGCGTTGGGCAGCAGCAGCGCTGCCGCTCCGAGCGCCGCGACGCTTCCCGCGGCGATGGCGGCCTTGCGCTTGGGAATCCTTTTGTGACTCAACTCTTGACCTCCTGGGGACGGGGTCGATGCCACCGTCCGGCGGCTGACTGGGGGGCGCCTGGATGCCTGTTGATACGTGTGAGTCGCAGGGGTTGTTCAACTCCCTCTGAGAAAGGCAGGAGTCAGCCCGGCCAGAGGCATGGATTACGAGGTGACCGCGTCTCTCCTCCGGTCGACCGGGGAACACTGCCCCGTATGACACTGAACCTCGCCGAAGCCGACAGGATCCTCTCCGCCCACTTCGCTCCCTGGGTGCTGGACCTGGGCCTGTCGGTGACGGAGTTGGGCGAGGGCCGCGCGGTGCTGCGGCTGCCCTGGTCCGCCCGGCTCGCCCGCGCGGGCGGTTCGCTGTCGGGGCAGGCCCTGATGGCCGCCGCCGACACGGCGACCGTGATCGCGGTGTCGGCGGCGCGCGGCGCCTTCGTCCCGATGACGACGGTCCAGCAGTCCACCAGCTTCCAGCGCGCGGTCACGGACGCGGACGTGCTGATCGAGGCGGTCCTCACCAAGCTCGGCCGCCGCATGGCCTTCGCCGACGTCACGATGACCGCCGGGGACGCCCGGGACGTCGCGGCGCGCGCGAGCACGGTGTACGCCCTGCTGGGCTGAACGCCACCGTCCGCGAACGGCCGGTGACACTCCGTCCGCCAACGGGGCCGGAATCCTTGCTTCAGCGAATCTGCACATCGAATGCGCACGCGCGTCACGGCGCGCGACGGATCTGCACAGTCGCGCGCCCCCCGCGCGCCATTGGGACGGGACTGTCCCATTGGCGCGCCGAGCGGCAAGGGCAGCACCGAAACAATGCCGTGCAGCATGTGAAGAAGTGGCCGCAAAGACGTGCGCAAGCCTGCACGGTTGAGCCGAAGCAGCGCTCAAGTTCCCAGGTGGGAGCCCTGGTTGATTGGATACGTGCCCCGCGACCGTGCTTTGATCCGTGCACCGCGGAGGTCGCGGCACACTTCCGGAGACGGGAGCCGCAGGGCTCCCGGACACGGGGTCCGCACCCCCGCGGTGGCGGCCGTCATCTGTCCCCAGAGGGGGCCGCTCCCCCCTTATGAATATCCATACGAAGGGAAGTTCCCCCATGAACTCCACCCCCCAGGTTGCCACCGCCGAGATCTCGGACGCGGACCTCGACAACGTCTCCGGCGGCCTGTCGCTGAACGCCGTTGGCACCGTCACCGGCCTGGTCGACGGCGTTGCCCCGGTTTCCGGCCTCGTGGGCACGGCCATCGGCACCGTCGAGGGTGTGACCGGCCTGAACACCGCCCCGGTCACCGGCCTGGTCGCCGGTCTCTGATCGCGCCTCATCCCGCTGAGTCCCGGAACCACTCCCCGGTTCCGGGGCTCTCGGATGCCGTAGATCTCTCCGACAGGTGAGGGAAGTCCCGTGCAGTTCCGCCAACAGGCCCTCGCCAAGCTGCAGTCAGCCGAAGAACTCGACCTGCCGGTGCGCTTCGCCCGCCCCCAGGGCTGGCTCGTCCTGTCCGTGACGGTCGTCGTCATGGCGGCCGCGTCGGTCTGGGCCGTGACGGGCACGGTGGCCTCGACGGTCGGTGCCCCCGCCGTCCTCACACACGCGCAGGGCAGTTACGTCCTGCAGAGCCCCGTGGCCGGTCAGGTCACCGCGGTCCTCGCCAAGGAGGGCGATCGGCTCGCGGCCGACGCCCCGGTGCTGAAGGTCCGTACGGCCCAGGGCGAGACGTCCGTCGTCCGTACCGTGGCCGCCGGCCGCGTCACCGCCCTCGCCGCCACCATCGGGGCCATCATCTCCACCGGCGCGAACGTCGCCGCGGTCGAAAAGGTCGCGCACGCCCGCGATCCGCTCTACGCGACGGTGTACGTGCCCGCCGAGAGCGCCTCCACCATTCCCGCGGACGCCGCCGTCGACCTCACCGTCCAATCGGTGCCGACCCAGCGGTACGGGGTGCTGCGCGGCCATGTGAAGGCGGTCGGCCGGAGTGTGCAGACCCAGCAGCAGATCACTTCCTCCCTCGGCGACAGCCAGCTCGGCGAGCAGTTCACCAAGAAGGGCAGGCCGGTGGCCGTCCTGGTCTCCCTCGACCGTTCGTCCCGTACGAAGAGCGGACTCAAGTGGTCCTCGGCGGACGGCCCTCCGTACCCGCTGACCTCCATGACCCTGGCCACGGGTTCGATCCGGCTGGCCGATCAGCGTCCCGTCGATTGGCTGCTTCCGTGACCACCGCGCAGGACACCCGGGGCAGACGGCGCGCCGCACCGCCGAAGCGCACGGTCCCCAAGAGCACCCGCAGGACCGTCCGCACGCCGACGGTGCTCCAGATGGAGGCCGTGGAGTGCGGCGCGGCCTCCCTCGCCATGGTGCTCGGCCACCACGGCCGGTACATCCCCCTCGAAGAGCTGCGCATCGCCTGCGGCGTCTCCCGGGACGGCTCGCGCGCCAGCAATCTCCTCAAGGCGGCGCGCGGTTACGGCCTCACGGCCAAGGGCATGCAGATGGACACGGCCGCGCTCGCCGAGGTGCAGGCGCCCGCGATCCTGTTCTGGGAGTTCAACCACTACGTCGTCTACGACGGAATGGGCCGCCGTTTCGGACGGCGCGGGGTGCACATCAACGACCCGGGCAAGGGCCGCCGTTTCGTGCCGATGGAGGACTTCGACACCAGCTTCACCGGCGTGGTGCTGGTCATGGAGCCGGGCCCCGACTTCCGCGAGGGCGGCCGCAGGCCCGGGATCCTCGGTGCCATGCCGGCCAGGCTGCGCGGCACGTCGGGCACGATGCCCGCGGCCGTACTGGCCAGCCTGCTGCTGGTCGCGGTCGGCGCGGCGGTGCCCGCGCTCAGCAGGACGTACATCGACACCTACCTGATCGGCGGTCAGACCTCGCTGCTCGGCGTGCTCTTCGCGTCGATGGGTGCCTGTGTCCTGCTGACCGTGCTGCTGACCTGGCTCCAGCAGGCGAACCTGCTGCACGGCCGGATCATCTCCTCGACGCTCAGCAGCGCACGCTTCCTGCGCCATCTGCTGCGGCTGCCGGTCACCTTCTTCTCCCAGCGCAGCCCGGCCGACCTGGTGCAGCGGCTGCAGTCGAACGACGCGGTGGCCGAGACGCTGGCCCGCGACCTCGCGGCGGCGGGCGTGGACGCGGTCGTCGTGGTGCTCTACGCCGTCCTCCTCTACACCTACGATCCGCAGCTCACGGCGGTCGGTATCGGTGTCGCACTGCTCAACGTGGTCGCGATGCGGGTGGTGATCCGGCTGCGCGCGACCCGTACGGCGAAACTGCGCGCGGACAGCGCCCGGCTCACCAACACGGCCTACACCGGGTTGCAGTTGATCGAGACCATGAAGGCGACCGGCGGCGAGGACGGCTACTTCCGCAAGTGGGCCGGGCAGCACGCCACCACCCTCGAGGAACAGCAGCGCCTCGGAGTGCCGAGCGCCTGGCTGGGAGTGGTCGCGCCGACGCTCGCCACCCTCAACAGCGCGCTGATCCTCTGGATCGGCGGCCTGCGGGCCATGGAGGGCCACATCTCGGTCGGTCTGCTCGTGGCCTTCCAGGCGCTCGTCACCCGCTTCACCGCGCCCCTCACCCGGCTCAACGGTGTCGCGGGACGCATCCAGGACTTCGCGGCCGACGTGGCACGCCTCAAGGACGTCGAGAACTTCCAGGCCGACCCGCTGTACGCCCGCTCCGGCACCGGCGACTCCACCCGCAGGCTGCACGGTCATGTCGAGCTGGAGAACATCACGTTCGGCTACAGCCCGCTCGACAAGCCGCTGCTCACCGGCTTCTCGCTGACCGTGGGCCCGGGGCGGCAGGTGGCGCTGGTGGGCGGCTCGGGGAGCGGCAAGTCCACGGTGTCCCGGCTGATCTCCGGCCTGTACACCCCTTGGGAGGGCACGATCCGCATCGACGGGCAGCTGCTGGAGGACATCCCGCGCGGCGCGCTCGCGGCCTCCGTCTCCTTCGTCGACCAGGACGTCTTCCTCTTCGAGGGCACGGTCCGCGACAACGTGGCGCTGTGGGATCCGTCGATCCCGGACGACGCCGTCGTCGCCGCGCTGCGGGACGCCGCCCTGTACGACGTCGTGGTGCGCCGTCCCGGTGGCATCCACAGCCGGGTCGAGCAGGACGGCCGCAACTTCTCCGGCGGTCAGCGCCAACGGCTGGAGATCGCAAGGGCGTTGGTGCGCAGGCCCAGCATCCTGGTCCTGGACGAGGTGACCAGCGCGCTGGACGCGGAGACCGAGCAGACCGTCATCGACAACCTGCGCAAGCGCGGCTGCGCCTGTGTGGTGATCGCGCACCGGCTCAGCACCGTGCGCGACAGCGACGAGATCGTGGTGCTCCAGCACGGCACGATCGTGGAACGCGGGCGGCACGACGCCCTGGTGGCGGCCGGCGGTCCGTACGCCGAGCTGGTCAGGGAGCGATGAGATGACGACGGTTCACGAGGGCGACGTCGTCCTCGGCGCGCTCGGCACGATGGGCACGCCGGTCGACTGCGCCGGACTCAACCGCCTCGACCTGGAAGGGCCGCAGGTCCTGTGGCTGGTGGTCGCGGGCGCCCTGGACCTGTTCGCGGTCGACGCGGCCCAGCAGGGCCATTGGCACCACCTCGGCCGCCTCGAAGCGGGCTCGCTGCTGCTCGGCCCGGTCGCGGGTCCCCAGCACACGCTGGTGGGACGGCCGTTGCGGGACTGCGCGGTACGCCGGATCGTGCTGCGCGAGCTGTACCAGCCGGTCCCCACCGAGACCTGGTCCTACGACGAGTACGGCAACCCCCAGTACGTGCCGCCGACATCGAGCCCGCTGGAGTACGCCCTCGCCCTCGGCGTCGGCCGCAGCCTCTCCATCCTCTTCCAGGCTCCCACGGCCACGGAGAACGCGGCCGCGCTCACGGACGACGACGTCTTCTGGATGCAGGTGCCGCCGGGAAGTGTGCAGTACGGCTCGTTGTACGGGGCGGAGGCCGCGGCGGACCTGCTGATGGACTCGGGTGTCTGGCAGGGCATGGTCGACCAGCAGTACCGGCTGCTGGCCACGCTGGACCGCTGGATCGAGCAGCTGGAGGCCCGTCACGAGGACCGGACGGCGGCGGGCATCAAGGCGGGCGAGGCCGTCCGCGCCCAGGCCGACCGGACCCTGCTGGCATCCATGGGGACGCCCTCGAAGCGTCCTACGTCGGCCGACACGGACGCCACCTACGCGGCCTGCGCGCTGGTCGCCCGCGCTTCCGGGATCACGCTCGCCGAACCGGCGCAGAGCGGCACGGAGAGCGACCGGCTCGACCCGGTGGAGCGGATCGCACTGGCCTCGCGCGTCCGCAGTCGTGCGGTGCGCCTGGACGGGCCCTGGTGGCGGGACGACATCGGCCCGCTGGTGGGCCGGCGTGCGGTGTCGGGCAGCCCGGTCGCGCTGCTGTGGCGGCGCGGCGGCTATGTGGCGGTACAGCCGTCGTCCGGGCGGGAGACGCCGGTCGAGAAGGCCAACGCGGCCGAGTTCGAGCCGCGGGCCGTGATGTTCTACCGGCCGCTGCCCGAGCGCCGGCTGAGCCCGTTGCGGCTGGCGCGGTTCTGTCTCCAGGGCACGGGCAGCGATCTGCGCAACCTCGCGGTCAGCGGTCTCGTCACCGTGGCGATCGGTGCCCTGGTGCCGATCGCGACCGGCAAGGTGCTCGGCGAGTACGTGCCGAAGGCACAGCACGGTCTCATCGTGCAGGTCTGCCTGGCGATCATGATCACCAGTGTGGTGTCGGCGGCGTTCATGCTGTTGCAGAACCTCACGCTGCTGCGGATGGAGGGACGGATCGAGGCGACGCTGCAACCGGCCGTGTGGGACCGGCTGCTGCGGCTGCCGACGAAGTTCTTCACCTCGCGCTCGACCGGTGAACTGGCCAGTGCCGCCATGGGTATCAGCGCGATCCGACGTCTTCTCGCGGGCGTCGGGCCCACACTCGCGCAGGCCGGCACGGTCGGCGCGATGAACCTGGGTCTGCTGCTCTGGTACAGCGTGCCCATGGCGCTGGCCGCCGTTGCCATGCTCGTCGTCATCGCGGCCGTGTTCCTGGGGCTCGGTCTGTGGCAGGTGCGATGGCAGCGCCGGCTGGTCGTGCTCGGCAACAAGCTGAACAACCAGGCGTTCCAGACCCTGCGCGGACTGCCCAAGCTGCGGGTCGCGGCGGCGGAGAACTACGCGTACGCCGCCTGGGCGGGCGAGTTCGCGCGCAGCCGTGAACTCCAGCGGAAGGTCGGCCGCATCAAGAACCTCACCGCGGTGCTGGGGGCGGTCTATCTGCCGCTCTGCTCCCTGCTGATGTTCATGCTGCTCGCCGGGCCCGCGAGCGGATCCCTGTCGGCCGCGGACTTCCTCACCTTCAACACCTCCGTGACCATGCTGCTGACCTCGGTCACCCAGCTGACCGGCGCCTTCGTCTCGGCGGCGGCAGCGCTCCCGATGTTCGAGGAGATCAAGCCGGTGCTCGACGCCACCCCGGAGGTCCGGGTGGCGAGCACCCGCCCCGGCGTGCTGTCCGGGGCCATCGAGGCCCGCAGGCTCTCCTTCCGGTACTCCGACGACGGCCCGCTCGTCCTCGACGACGTGTCGTTCGACATCCGGGCGGGCGAGTTCGTGGCGATCGTCGGTCCCAGCGGCTGCGGCAAGTCCACGCTGCTGAGGCTGCTCATCGGCTTCGACAAACCGGTCTCGGGCAGTGTGCTGTACGACGGTCAGGACCTCGCGGCCCTCGACCAGTCCGCCGTGCGCCGTCAGTGCGGTGTCGTGCTCCAGCACGCGCAGCCGTTCACCGGCTCCGTCCTGGACTGCATCTGCGGCACCGAGCCGTACACCCCCGAAGAGGCGATGGCGGCGGCCGAGATGGCGGGCCTGGCCGAGGACATCAGGCGGATGCCGATGGGGCTGCACACGATCGTCTCCGGCAGCGGCGCGGTCTCGGGCGGCCAGCGCCAGCGCCTGATGATCGCCCAGGCGCTGATCCGCCGCCCGCGCATCCTCTTCTTCGACGAGGCCACCAGCGCCCTGGACAACGAGACCCAGCGCACGGTCATCGAGAGCACCCGGGCGCTCAACGCCACCCGGGTCGTGATCGCGCACCGGCTGTCCACGGTCATGGACGCGGACCGGGTGATCGTGATGGAGGACGGCCGGGTCGCCCAGCAGGGGCCTCCCGCGCGGCTGCTCGCGGACACGGGCGGGCGGCTGCACGAGCTGGTGCGGCGGCAGTTGGCGTGAGGGGTCGGTCCATCCCGCTGGGAGGTCAGTCCATCCCCGGTACCCGGGCGCCGGAGGGGACACCGGCGGCGAGGTAGGCGCCGTAGATCTCCCGCCAGGGCGCTCCGGCACCGGCGTGCGGGCCCGGCGAGTGCCGGCCGAGGGCCTTGGCGTCGAGGGCGGCGAGGCACACCTCCCAGCCGGCGCCGTTGCGGGCGGCGGTGTCCTCGGCCGCGAGCACGTCGGTGAGCGTGAGGTGCGTGCGCTTCTCGTCGAGGGCCTCGAGGTCGAAGTGCAGTTCGTCGCCGCCCCAGTCGAAGGAGAGGTGCCGGGGCGGGTCCACGGCGATGACGCGACCTGTGGAGTCCGGGGTGTTCGGGTCACCGCTGAACCTGATCGTGCCGCCGGGGCGCAGCTCGATCTCCGCGCGGGACGGGAACCAGCCGGCCAGTTCCTCCGGGTCGGTCACGAACTGCCAGACGCGGTCGATCGGGTGGTCGTAGGTACGGCTGAAGCGGACCGCGGGGCGGCCGTCGTCGAGGGTGAGGTAGGTGCCGGTGAGGGCGGTGCGTTCGGCCGACATGGTGGCTCAGTCCTTCGCGGAGGGGGCTTCGGGGTCGTCCGACGGCTCCCCCGCCGTCTTGTCCAGACGGCGTCCGAGAGTGTCGAGGCTGTCGTTCCACAGCGTGCGGTACGGGGCGAGCCAGGCGTCGAGTGCGGCGATCGGGGCCGGATCCAGCGCGTAGACGCGGCGCTGCGCGTCCTGGCTGACCCGGACCAGGCCCGCGTCCCGCAGCACCCGCAGGTGCTTCGAGGTGCTCGGCTGGCTCAGTCCGCATGCCGCCACGATCTCTCCGACGGGGCGCGGGCGCTCCCGCAGCAGCGCGACGATCGCGCGGCGGTGCGGGTCCGCGAGCGCGGTCCAGGGAGTGACGTCGGGCATGCGCCCCAATATGCCGCGTCGGTTATATGCCGGTCAAGGCATACAGGGATACGTGCACCTCGCCGCGAGATGCGCGATGTGACGGTCGCCTCACTCGACACCTCTAGCGAAACGTTGCCGTTTCGCAGGGCGGTGCTCTACTGTCGATGTGTACGAAACAGTTTCGTTTACGTCTCCGTTACCCTGAGCGACTTCCCTGGAGTGGTTCTCCCATGTCCCAGACCCTGACCGAAGGTGCCCGCAAGGGCTCCGTGGACTCCTCGTCCGCGCCGTCGTCGAGGCGGTGGTGGATCCTCGCGATCATCGGCATCGCGCAGCTGATGGTGGTCCTCGACGCCACCATCGTGAACATCGCCCTCCCGTCCGCGCAGGCGGACCTCGGTTTCTCCGACGGCAACCGGCAGTGGATCGTCACGGCCTACTCGCTGGCCTTCGCCTCCCTGCTGCTGCTCGGCGGACGCATCGCCGACCTCTTCGGGCGCAAGCCCGCCTTCCTCATCGGTGTCGCCGGATTCGCCGGCGCCTCCGTGCTCGGCGGCGCCTCCACGAGCTTCGGCATGCTGGTCACCGCGCGTGCCCTGCAGGGTGTCTTCGGCGCGCTGCTCGCTCCCGCCGCGCTCTCGCTGCTGAACACGACGTTCACCGACGCGAAGGAACGCGCCAAGGCGTTCAGCGTCTACGGCGCGATCGCCGGTGCCGGCGGCGCGGTCGGTCTGCTGCTCGGCGGTGTGCTGACCGACGCGCTCGACTGGCGCTGGACGCTGTTCGTCAACCTCGTCTTCGCGGTCGTCGCCTTCGCCGGCGGCTGGGTGCTGCTGGGCAACCACCGGGACGCCGCGAACTCCCGGCTCGACCTGCCGGGCACCCTGCTGGTCTCCGCCGGCCTCTTCGCCGTGGTCTACGGCTTCTCCAACGCCGAGACGCACGACTGGAGTTCGCCGCTGACCTGGGGCTTCCTGACCGCCGGTGGCATCCTGCTCAGCGCCTTCGCCCGGTGGCAGACCCGCGCCGAGCACCCGTTGCTGCCGATGCGCGTCCTGCTCGACCGCGACCGCGCCGCGTCGTTCGTCACCGTGCTGATCACCGGTGCGGGCATGTTCGGCGTCTTCCTCTTCCTCACCTACTACCTGCAGCTGAACCTGGGATTCAGCCCGACCAGGACCGGCGTCGCCTTCCTGCCGATGATGGCGGCCCTGATGATCATGGCCCAGGTGTCCACCACCGTCCTGGTACCGCGCATCGGCCCGAAGATCGTCATCCCGGCGGGCTTCGCGATCGCCGTCGCCGGCATGGCCTGGCTGACCGGTATCGGGGTCGCCTCGGACTTCTCCACCGCCGTGCTGCCGCAGCTGCTCCTGATCGGCGCGGGCCTCGGCATCGTGATGCCGCCCGCCATGTCGCTGGCCACCAGCGGGATCGCCGCCGAGGACGCGGGCGTCGCGTCCGCCACGGTCAACACGATGCAGCAGGTGGGCGGTTCGATCGGTACCGCGCTGCTGAACACGCTCGCCGCGAGCGCCGCCACCAGCTACCTGGCCGGCAAGGACGCGACGAACAAGCTGGTCCGGGCGCAGTCGACGATCGAGAGCTACACCACCGCCTTCTGGTGGTCGGCCGGCTTCTTCGCCGCGGGCGCGGTCATCGCCTTCCTCCTGTACCGCCGTGGCGCCCAGGAGCAGGACCCGGACGCCGTGCGCGCCGTCCACATGTAGGACCCGTGTGATCACCCCGGAACCGAGGGGCCGCCGTCTGCAGGGAGACGGCGGCCCCTCCTCCCGTTGCGCCGCCCGTCGGCCCGAGCGGCCCGCCCCGTGTTCGCGTTCCGCGCCGCGGCGGGCCGGTACACGACGAGCGCCCGCCGCTCCTTCTCCAGCCTCACCCCGGCCGGTGCGGGCGCGATCTCACCGTCGTACGCGAGGGTCTCCGTGCCGCCCAGACCCTCCAGTTCGACCCAGGGCACCGCTTCGGCGCGGTACACACGGGAGCGGCCGAGCGCGCCGACGAGGGCGGAGACCACGACCCGGGTACGGGCGAAGCGGTGGGCGCCGTCGATCAGCCGCAGATCGAGGAGTCCGTCGTCCAGGCGAGGCCGGGAGACCGGGGCGAACCCCTCCGGCTCGTAGCGCCCGTTGCCCGCGAAGAGCAGCCACAGGCGTCGGTCACGGCCGTTGACGCGCAGTTCGACGGGGGCCGCGTCGCGCAGGACCCACACCAGGGCGACCACCGAGGCGGCCCTCTTGCCCCAGTGGTGCTCCAAGCGCTCGCGGATCCCCACGAGTTCGGGATACAGGCCGATGCTGAAGGTGTTGAGGAACCGCACCTCGTGCCCGGTCCCCGGCGGCCTCGCCACGCCCAGATCCACCCTCACCGCCTCACCGCGGCGGATCGCCGTGGCGGTGTCCTCCAGGCCGGGTACGCCCACGTCCTGGGCGAAGTGGTTCAAGGTGCCGCCGGGGAACACGGCGAGCGCGAGCCCGCGTTCGGCCGCAACCCGCGCCGCGGCGTTGACGCTGCCGTCACCCCCGCACACCCCGAGCGCACCGCCCGCCTCCACGGCCCTCGCGGCCGCCCGGTCGAGCAGCGCGGCGAAGTCGTCGTCCGGGCCGCGTTCGATCAGCTCGGCCGCGGGCAGCAGCGCGCGCAACCGCGCGACCGGGGACGACGCCCCGGGCTCCGCCGTCCCCGCCTCGCCGTTGACGAGCACGACGAGCCCCGCGCCGCCGGGCAGCGCCGGTGCGGGGACCGAGGGCCGTTCCCGCTCCGGGAGCACCGGGCGCGGTGGCCACCAGCGGGCGGTGAGGACGGCCGCGCCGACTCCGATCGCCACGCCGGCCAGCACGTCACCGGGGTAGTGCACCCCTACGTACACCCGCGAGAAGGCGACCGCCGCGGCGATGGGCGCGACCAGTGCGCCGGGTCCGGCCGACTCCAGGGCGACTCCGGTGGCGAAGGCCGCGGCCGAGGCGGAGTGCCCGGAGGGGAAGGAGGTGGTGTGCGGCTGCCGGGCGAGGTGGCGGATGGGCGGGACCGTCTCCAGCAGCGGGCGGGGCCGCCGGGTGCTCCACTTGGCCACGGTGTTGACGGTCAGCGAGGCCAGCGCCAGCGAGCCCAGACCCCGCAACGCCGCCCGGCGGCCGGTGCCGCTTCCGGCGAGCGCCAGGCCCGCCGCCGCACCCAGCCACAGCCGTCCGTGATCGGCGTAGTGGCTCAGCCGTCGCAGCGCCGGATCCGCAGCGGGCAGCCGCGCCGCCGCCACACGTCGGAACAACCGTCGGTCCGCGTCAGCCAGAACACTCATGATCCAGGGCTACGGCACCGGGACGGACCCGGCATCCCCGGAGACTCGGACCGGTGACGCCACTGCTCCGCGCGGAGCCTCCCGCGCGGGTCGCCGCAGCTCCGACCGGGCCCGAGGTGCCGAGGTGCCGAGATACCGATGTGTCGGTGCTCCGGTGCTCCGGTGCTCCGGTGCTCCGGCAGGTGCGCGTCGGGTCCGCTTCCCCGGGCGCTCGGGCCCGCGGGTGCCGTGCCCGGGGTTTCCAGCCTTCGGCGTGCTTCCCCGCGGGGCCAAACCCTCCTGGGACAACGCGACTTGTGTCCTCGTGGGCGGGCCCGGAACATGCCGAGGGCCGACCGGAGGCCCCACTCCGCCCGGCCGACCCTCGGTGCGAGATCGCGCTGCGCTCCGCGACGGGGCTCGCACTCCCCAGTTACGCGCCTCGATCGATGCTCACGAAAAGCGCGCGATCCCGGTCTCTCAGAACGTGAAGACGGTCGTCCCGTAGGAGTTCTTCACGCACTCGTTGGCGAAGGTCCGTTCGTACGCGACCCGCTTGCCCTGCCAGACACCGGCGACCGTGACGACCACGGGATCGAACTGCTTCGTACACAAGGCGCCGTCTCTGACCGACAGGGCATCGAAGTCGCCGCCGGCCCCACGGAGTTCGGCGCAGGCCTGGACGGCCGCGGGGTGGGTGCCGGAGGCGGTCGGCGCGCAGTTCAGCGTGACGGCGCGTTCCGGGGTCGCGGTGCCGGCGCTCTCTCCGTGGCCCGTGGTGAGCACCAGGGCCGAGGGGGCGTAGAGCCCGGACGGGGCGAGCGCGGGGGCGGGGGCGGGGGCGGCGAGGGCGGACCCTCCGAGGGGCCCGCAGACGGCGGTGGCCGCGAGGGTGAGAGTCGCTGCCCAGCGCGCGGTGTTCGGCATTGTGTGCATCCTTCCGCTCGGTTGAATGCGGCACCGGCTCGGTGTGTGTCGGTGCGGCGAGCGCGAGTCTGCCGAGTCCACACCGGAAACACACATCGACCCCACGCGTTTCGGTAACTTTGAGTATTGAATCACTGGCGCGAAGTAACGAAAGTCGAACGTTCGAGCCCCACAACGGCACGGCCGTTGATCGCCCGGGGCATCTTCCTGGCCGGTTTCCCCCGGCTCCGCAATAGGCCTGAAACATTCCGCTCAGCGCACCCCCGACCCCGCGGGACCCCCTTTCCGCCCACGGCGGACATCGCCCGCGACCCTTGCGCATCCCCTGCAATGGAGTAATCGTCATTACATGATTACGACAGAGCACCGCGAGCAGATACGGGGCTGGTTCGCCGGCCGCCTTCCGGACGATCTCTTCGAGAGCCTGGCGGAGGTGACCGTCGACCGCGAGGAGATCACCGTCGTCGGCCGCGTTCCGGAACCCAGGCTCGCCGAGGGCGCCTCGGACGCCGAGCGGGAGGCGGCCGTCCAGGCACGCGTCCAGGAGTTCAGGGAGCGCACCCGCGACGACCGGGTCGCGGTCGCGCGCGAGGCGGAGCACCGCTTCCGCCGGAAGGTGTCCTGGGGCGTCGAGTGCGGGGGTGAACGCGCGCTGTTCACCCACGTCGCGGCACCTGTCATGACCCGGCTGCGCCAGCCCGAGCGCCAGGTCCTCGACACCCTCATCGCCGCCGGCGTGGCCCGCAGCCGCAGCGACGCGCTCGCCTGGTGCGTCCGCCTCGTGCAGCGCCACACCGACGACTGGCTGACGGAGCTGCGCGACTCGCTCGCACACGTGGAGCGGGTCCGGGCCCAGGGACCGGACGCCGGGCCCCAGGACGCTGCCGCCGCCGACACCGAGGGAGAACAAGAAGAGAAGTAGGGGGAACGGGAAGGGCACGAGGAGGAGCGGAAGGAGTGAACGCGAGATGACGCCGTAGCGAGGGACCGCCCGCACTATGGAGGAATCGTCCTGCGGTGGCTCGGACGGTGGATGATCCGTCCTCTGGTGCCCGTGCTCCGCCACGCCTTAACGTCGGCAGACCCCACGAGGACGGCTTCCGCTCACGCCGCACACCCCAGCGGCGACAACCGGCCATCCCTCCCCCGGCGCCACCACGCGTTCCACCGCCCGTCCGGGTACAGGCACTTCGCTGGAGCACTCTTGTCCGACAACTCCCCGACCACCTCTCCCTCCCTCACCGAGGTCGAGACCTATGGCGTCGAGCGGATCCCCGACGCGGACCGCAGCGCGTCCCCGCTCGACCTGTTCCGGGTCGCCTTCGGCGGCGCCAACACCTTCTCCACCTGTGTTCTCGGAGCCTTCCCCATCCTCTTCGGGCTCTCCTTCTGGCAAGGGCTCGCGGCCACGCTCCTCGGCGTGGTGGCGGGCGCGCTGATCCTCTGCCCGATGGCGGTGTTCGGGCCGGTCAACGGCACGAACAACGCCGTCTCCTCGTCGGCGCACCTCGGAGTGCACGGCCGTGTGGTCGGCTCCTTCCTCTCCCTGCTCACCGCGATCGCCTTCTTCTCCATCTCGGTGTGGAGCTCCGGCGACGCCCTGGTCGGCGGCGCGCACCGGCTCTTCGGCCTGGAGCGCAGCAATCTGTCGTACGTCGTCGCGTACGCGCTGTTCGCCGGTCTGGTGCTCGCCGTGTGCGTCTACGGCTTCCGGTTCATGCTCTTCGTCAACAAGATCGCGGTGACCTCGGCGACCGTGCTCTTCCTGCTCGGCGCGATCGCGTTCGCCGGTGACTTCGACCCCTCGTACGCGGGTGTCTTCACGGCTTCGGCGGACTCCGCGACCCAGTCGCTGTTCTGGCCGTCCTTCATCGGATCCGCGCTGATCGTGCTGTCGAACCCCGTGTCCTTCGGCGCGTTCCTCGGCGACTGGTCGCGCTACATCCCGGCCGACGCGCCGCGCCGCAGGGTCGTCGGCGCCGCGTTCCTGTCGCAGATCGCGACCCTGCTGCCGTTCGTCTTCGGTCTGGCCACCGCGAGCATCATCGCGACGAAGGCTCCGAAGTACGTCGATCCGGGCGCCCCCGACTTCGTGGGCGGGCTGCTGGCCATCTCCCCGAGCTGGTTCTTCCTGCCGGTGTGTCTGCTCGCGCTGATCGGCGGCATGTCGACGGGCACGACCTCGCTGTACGGGACCGGGCTCGACTTCTCGTCGGTGTTCCCGCGGCTGTCGCGGGTCCAGGCGACGCTGGTGGTGGGTGTCCTGTCGATCGCCTTCATCTTCATCGGCCGTTTCGGTCTGAACCTCGTCCAGTCCATCTCCACGTTCGCCACGATGATCATCACGTGCACCACTCCGTGGATGGTCGTGATGATGCTGGGCTTCTACACCCGGCGCGGCTGGTACGACCCGGACGCGCTGCAGGTCTTCAACCGCCGCCAGCGCGGCGGCCGCTACTGGTTCTCGCACGGCTGGAACTGGCGGGGCATGACGGCGTGGTGGGTGGCCGCGATGGTCGGTGTGCTGTTCACCGACATCCCCGGCCAGTTCGTCGGGCCCCTGGGCGACCTGGCCAACGGCATCGACATCAGTCTGCCGCTGTCGCTGGCCGTCGCCGCGGTGCTGTTCCTGACGCTGCTGCGGGTCTTCCCCGAGCCCCGGGCCGTATACGGGCCGCAGGGCGCACGGCTGGCCCGTACGGTCGACGTCCCGGTCCCGGCGATCACCGGGCCGGGCGCGGAGACGGACGGCTCGCGGACGGACGGCTCGACGCCGGCCCTCGCCACCGAGGGCAGCTGAATGGGACCCTGGATCGATCTGTCCGTCCCCGTGGTCACCGGGATGCCCGTCTATCCCGGTGACCCTCGGGTCGAGGTGACCAGGGCGCTGAAGGTCGCCGAGCACGGCGTCAACGTCCTGCAACTGCACATGGGTTCGCAGTCGGGGACGCACGTCGACGCCCCGTACCACGTGGACGAGGCGTGGCCCACGCTGGACGATCTGCCGCTGGAACGGTTCGCGGGGGCGGCCGTGGTGGCCGACGTCCGGGGTCTGCCGGCCCGGGAGCCGATCACCCCGGATCATCTCGCGCCGGCGCTCGGCCTCCTCGGGCCGCGACCGGCCGGCATCCTCCTGCTGGCCACCGGATGGTCGGCGCACTGGGGTACCGACCACTACGCGGCGCACCCCTGGCTCACACCGGAGGCCGCGCAGGCCCTCGTCACCGCGGGGGTGCGCACGGTGGCCGTCGACGCGCTGAGCGTGGACCCCACGGGTGGAGCGGAGTTGCCGGCCCACCGTGTGCTGTGCGGCGCGGGAGGGGTCATCGCCGAGAACCTGACCGGCCTCGACCGGCTCGCCGAGGCACAGGCCGCGGGCCGGTCGGTCGAGGTCTTCCTGTTTCCCCTGCGCCTGGCGGGAGCGGACGGCGCACCGATCCGGGCCACGGCCCGCGTCGGCGACCCGGGCCAGGACACCCCGCCACGGGGCGGCCCCTCTCCCGAGCCGGGCCGGACGGGTCTGAGCTGAGGGACCCGGCCGGCCCGGACGGGTCTGAGCTGAGGGACCCGGCTCAGGCCCTGATCGTGCGGGCGATGTCCAGGGTCAGCCGTTGCCAGGGGTCGCGCGGGTCGCGGTCGGTCAGTTCGCGGATGCGGCGCAGGCGGTAGCGCAGGGACTGGGCGTGGAGATGGAGTTCACGTGCGGCGGCGTTCGCCGTACCCGTGTCGAGGTACGCGGTGAGCGCCGCGAGCAGGTGTCCCTGCCCCGGATCGGTGAGCGGTCCCAGCACCAGACGGGCGATGTGGTCCGGCGGCGCGGCCGGGTGCCCGGCGAGGAGCGCGAGGACATGGGCGTCGGCGTCGGTGAGGAGGCGGCCTCCCCGGTACGCGTGGGCGGGTGCCGTGTCGAGGGCGTCGGCGGCCAGCCGGTGGGCGACGGCGATCCGGTCCAGACTCTCCGCCGTGATCGCGCAGCCGCGCAGCTCCAGCGAGCGGAGTGCCGCCCCGGCCCCCGCGAGGGCAGCGGCGGGCAGCAGCAGGACGGCGCGGGGGCCCCGTACGGTCGTCGGCGAGATGACGTCGGGGGTGCCGGTGGTGTCGAGCGTGTCCAGCAGGGCCGTCACCACGTCGTGCGTCATGTCGGGGCGGTCCGGGCCGGCCGGTTCGGTCACCAGCAGGCACGCGGGGTCGGGTAGCTGGATGCCCAGCCGGGCCGAGCGGTCGGTCAGCGCGCCGACCGAGGCGTGCCGCCCCGCGATCAGGTCGTCCAGGAGCAGCCGCAGCGCCCGGTCACGGTTCGCGGCGAGGTCCTCGCTGGTCGCGGCGTACGCGGTGGCCATCTCCTCGGAGAGGGTGTCGAGCGCGGTCAGCAGCATCCTGGTGAGCGCCAGGGCGTCCGTCGCGGTCAGCCGTGGCGCGCGGGCGGCGATCTCGTCCGTGAGGACCGTCGCCGCGACCCGGTAGGCGCGCAGCACCGCCTGGACGGGGCGCCCGTCGGCCGCGCGGGCCGCCGCGATGCCCCGGAAGCGCCGCAGGTCCGACGGCTCCAGGGTGGCGTCGGTGGCCCACAGGTGGAGCAGGCGCTCCAGCCCCCAGGCCGCGATGGCCCGTACCTCGGGCAGCCGGCTGTCGTCGAGCGCGGCGTAGACCGGCACCTGTTCGTGCACGGCGGCGACGACCGCCTCCACGACACGCGGGTCGCCGACCATCTCCTGCCGGACACGTTCCCTGACGTCCACGGGCCTGTTTGTCACGAGGTGATGATCCCAGCCACGCGATGTGCGCACCACAGTGGACGGACCTTGTCACAGTGGCCAGGATCGACGGCGTACAGCGCGATCTCAGGGACGAGAGGCGGGACGTACGGATGGCGAAGCACTGGGCCGACTTCCAGTACGAGATCTATCTGAACGGAATGACGGGCGCCGTGCCGCGGCTGCCCACCGATCTGACCCGGCTGGAGGAGCTCACCGAGCAGCGGCTCGGCCCCGGTCCGGTCGGCTACGTGGCGGGAAGCGCGGGCAACGGCAGCACCGCGCGGGCGAACCGGGAGGCGCTCGACCGCCGCCGGATCGTGCCGCGCATGCTGCGGGACGTGCACGAACGCGACCTGTCCGTCGAGGTGCTGGGGCGCGCCCTGCCCGCGCCGCTGGCGCTCGCGCCCGTGGGCGTGCTCTCGATCATGCATCCGGACGCGGAGTCCGCCGCCGCGCGGGCCGCCGCCGCGCAGGGTGTCCCGTACATCCTGTCCTCGGCGTCCAGCACGCCGATGGAGCAGGTCGCGGAGACGATGGGTGACGCGGAGCGCTGGTTCCAGCTGTACTGGGCGAAGGACCGCGAGGTCACCCGGAGCTTCCTGGCCCGGGCGAAGGCCGCCGGGTACACGGCCCTGTTCGTCACGCTGGACACTCCCCTGCTGGCCTGGCGTCCCCGCGACCTCGACCAGGCGTATCTGCCGTTCCTGCACGGCATCGGCACCGCGAACCACTTCTCCGACCCCGCGTTCCAGGCGGGTCTGGCCAAGCCGGTGCACGAGGACCCGAACGCGGCGGTGATGCACTTCGTGGGGATGTTCGCCGACCCCGGGAAGACCTGGCCGGACCTGGCCTTCCTGCGGGAGAACTGGGACGGGCCCATCGTCCTCAAGGGCATCCTGCACCCGGACGACGCCCGGCGCGCGGCCGACGCGGGGATGGACGGCGTGGTGGTCTCCAACCACGGCGGCCGGCAGGTGGCGGGTTCGGTGGCTGCCGCCGACGCGCTGCCCCGCGTGGTCGAGGCGGTCGGCGACCGGCTGACCGTCCTGTTCGACAGCGGCATCCGCACCGGCGACGACATCTTCAAGGCGCTCGCCCTCGGCGCACGGGCCGTACTCGTCGGACGGCCGTACGCCTACGGGCTCGGCCTCGACGGACAGGCGGGCGTCGAGCACGTGATCCGCTGCCTGCTCGCGGAGTTCGACCTCACGCTCGCCCTGTCCGGACACTCCCGCCCCGCCGGCCTCGGCCCCGACGACCTGATCGAGGAAACACCGTGAAGAACGTACTCGCCGTGGTCTCCGCGCATGTGGGCGGTCGCACCGCCGGAGCCGCGCTCGCCGGCGTCTTCCCCGGCGAGGCCCGCGTCACCGTCGTCGAGACGACCGACGAGGACCCCGGCGCGCTGCGCGAGGCCCACGTCATCATCACCGGCCTCGCCCCGGTGACCGCCGGGCACCTGGCCGCCGCACCGGACCTCGAACTGGTGCAGTGCGCCAGCCACGGCTTCGACTACGTGGATCTGGACGCCGCCCGCGCCAAGGGGGTGCCGGTGTGCAACATCGGCTCCAGCGGCGCCGAGAAGCAGAATGTGGCCGAGCAGACCTTCGCCCTCATGCTCGCCCTCGCCAAGCAGCTGATCCCGGCGCACACCGCGCTCGTCGACGCGGACTGGGCGCTGCCGCGGCTGCAGCGGTCCATCACCGAGCTGTCCGGCAAGACCCTCGGCATCATCGGGCTCGGTCACATCGGCGAGGAGGTCGCCCGCCGCGCGGTCGCGTTCGACATGTCCATCGTGTACGCCGGTCCGCAGTCCGTCGGCGCGGAGGCGGAGGCCCGGCTCGGCGGCGCCCGCCATGTCGAACTCGACGAACTGCTGCGGACGTCGGACTACATCACGCTGCACGCGCCGCTCACCGAGGCGACCCGGCATCTGCTGAACGCCGAACGGCTCGCGCTCCTGAGGCCCACCGCGTTCGTCGTCAACACCTCGCGGGGCGCCCTGATCGACCAGGACGCCCTCGCGGACGCGCTCGACGCGGGTGCGCTGGCCGGCGCGGGTCTCGACGTCTTCGACCCCGAACCGCCCACGGCGGCGCTGCGGTTGCTCAAGGCCCCGAACGTCGTGCTCTCGCCGCACGTCGCGGGCGTCACGCGCGAGACCCTCGTACGGATCGCGCTGGCCGCGGTCCAGAACGCCGCCGACTTCGTGGCGGGCAAGCCGCCACGGGATGTGGTGTCGTAGGGGGCTCGGCCCGCCCCCACGCCCCATCCCCCGTCCCACGCCCGGTCCCCGTCGCGGGACCGGTCCCGGTCCCGGTCCCGCGACGGAGCCTGGTGTCGCGGGGCCGCCCGGTTCGCAAGGTCCCGGTCCCGCGGGGCGGCCCGCCCCCACCGGGCGCACCGACCCGCGGGGCCGCCGGGTCGCCCTGGGGCGACCCGGCCAGCGAGCGCACCGTCCTGCGGGGCCGATGGGCGTTCCTGGTGTGCCCGGTGCCTTGGTGCGCCCGGTGCCTTGGTGCGCCGGGTGCCTTGGTGCGCCCGGTGTCCCTGGTGCGCCTGGTCTCGTCGGCGCACCGCCCCAGCGGGGTACCCCGGCCCCAGCGGGCGGGGCGCACCGCATCCGCAGGGCGGCCCGCTACGGTCGGCCGACTCGGTCCCGTCGCGCGAGACCATCCCCCCGCACGGACCGATCCCATCAGACGAGCCGATCCAGTCCGGCAGGCCGGCCCCGGCCCCCTCGGGAACCCGGCCCCACAGGTACACCGCCCCCGGCCGGGTCACCCGACCCCATCGAATACACCGCCTCCACAAGGCGACCCGCCACCATCGGCCCACTCGGTCCCCTCGCGCGAGACCATCCCCCCGCACGGGCCGATCCCGTCGGACGGGGCGATCCCGTCGGGGCCGGGCTCCCCCGGCGGCTCGTGCGCGCCGGGGGAGCCCGGGCGCCGGGGACCGTTCCTTCAGAGGGCCGTCCCGGCCGCCGCGGGAGGAAGTCCTGCGGGCAGCGGCGGCACGGACTCCGGGTGCGTGCGGTCGTCGGTGCTCACCGCGCGGGGTTCCTCTGGGGCGTCCGGCGCCGTCGTGTCCGGGGTGTCGGGTCCGCCCGTCGGCTGCTCGCCGTACGGGGCGCCCGGCTGTCCGTCTCGCTGTCCTCCCGTCGTGCCATCGACGCGCGCCGGCTCGGTGACGGGACTCCTCGCCGCACCCGACGCACCCGCCGTGCCCACCGCGCCCGCCGTGCCCACCGTGCCCACCGCGCCCGCGATCGACAACGACCGGGGTGCGGCGGACGAGGAGTCGGTGCGCCAGCGCTGCGCGTCGGAAGCGCTCCGGTCCTTGACGACGACGACGGCGTCCGGGCCGGTGGAACCGGGCGCGACCGCGAGCCCGCTCCGCGCGCGGGGCAGCAACTCGCCCCGCACGGTGAGGTCGTAGCGGACCTCGTCGCCGTGCGCGTCCCCCGGACCGACACAGCGGTTCAGCGCGACGACACCGTCGACCGCCCCGGAGTCCAGGCACATTCCGGGGTCGGCGACACTGCGCAGCAGCCCGTCGTCCTCGTACGACCACTGCTGGGTCCGGGCGGCGGAACAGACGGCGAGCTCGGTCTCCGCACCGGACGTCGTCCTGCCGCCCCGGATGTCGAGGCACAGGTCGGCGGCGAGGTTGCGCAGCCGTGTCCGCTCGGTACCGGTGGGCAGTCCGGCCGAGGTCGGGGGCGAGGAACGCGGGGCGGCCGGCACGGTGTGACTGCTGCCGACGCCCGTGGAGGCGGCCGGGTCGCCGCCGCCAGAGGACGACACGCTCACGGCGATGACGGTCGCGAGCAGCAGCGCCGAGGCCGTACCCGCCCCCGTGAGCAGGGCCTTGGACCGTGCCTGGCCGGTCGCGATCCGGCGGCCCGGCGCGGGGATCCTGGCCAGCAGTCGATGGCGCCCCCCGCTCCCGGGCCCCCCGCCACCCGCGTGACCGCCGTCGTCGCCCGGACCACCACCACCTCCCGCACCACCGAAACCGCCGCCACCACCTCTTGGGCCGCCTGGAACGGCGGGATCACCCGAAGGGCGCCCCCCGAACGCCGGCCCGCTCGGGGGGCGCACTCCTTGCCGCGCGCCCCCCGAGCGGGTGTCGAGATAGCGCCGCGCGCCCCAGCCGAGCACCGCTTCGGCGAGCAGGACACCCAACTCGCCCTCGCAGTGGTCAAGTTGCTCCGCAGCATGTCGGCAGTGGGCGCACCCCGCGAGATGGTGCCGGACGTCCGACGACAGCGCACCGCCGCGACGCGTCAGGACATCCAGCAGCCGATTGTAGAAACCGCATTCCTCACTCGGCGCGAGTTCCCGATGGGCGCGTAGACAACCCCGCCGGAATTGCTCGCGGGCCTGCTCCCGAGCGGCCGTCGCGGTCGGGATGTCCATGCCCGACAGACCGGCTGGTACGGATATCGGCTCGGCCTCGACCTCGGTGTGCCACAGCAGACACTGGGCGGAACCCGGGAGCGCCTGGAAGGAACGCTCGGCGAGCTTTCGATTTTCGGCCGTCATGGATCCCGCCACCCGCATACCGCGGCCACCGGCGGGTTTCCCCAAGTCCGGCAGAACACCGGATATCCGGTCCTCGGCGGACCATTCCTTGACGGTGTCCCGCACCGTCACCAGGAGCCGGGGCCGCAGGGCAGCTCCGGACTCGCCGCGCATCAGGCAGTCGAGCGCGTAGTGGAAGGAGGTCGCGGCGACCATCGAGGCGACGTGCGACGAAGAGGCGAGGCAGATGACCGAGTAGTCGTACGTCGACTGCCAGTGGCGGGCCATCAGCAGGGCGACGGACTGTGTGGCCCCGCCCTCCGGTCGGCCTCTGAGCCGGGCGGCGAGACTCTCGTCGCATTCACCGGAAGCGCCGCCGGGAGGATAGGCGGGACGAGGGGGGTGGGGGGTGGGCACGAAGCGGGTTCCTTCCACGGTGCAAGGTGGCACACAGGCCATTTCCGGCCGCCGAAAAGCAGCCCTGCCCGGTGCGTACCTTTTTGGCGATGCGCCGGGAGAACAGCCGGGCGGGAAGGTCGGCGAAGACCTTCGTCCGGAGCCTTTCAGCTCGTCGGCGGTCCGGAATGACGAACACGTATTTCCTACCCGGCCATTGACCACGCGCAGTAAGTTCACCCTCGCACAACACACTCATGGCCAACAAGGCGCCTGAGCAACATCCGCATCTTTGAAAGATGGTCAAATGCTCTGGCAACTCGACCTATTCGCACCGGCTTTCGAAATTTCTTTGCGCCCCGTGTGAACCGCGCGCTCGCGCCGGAGCCCGTCGCACGCTCCCGGCGCACGGAACCCGGTGGTCCACTGGAACCCGGCCCTTCTCGGAGGCCCCGCGCAGGACGGCGGCTCTCCCGCGCGAAACCGGCCGCCGGCCCCGATCCTCCCGCCCTCGGCCGGCGGCCCCGGGGCGCGGTCCGCGCGGCCGGACGGAGCCGTGGCCCCGTCCGGGCGCTCCTCGGGTTCAGGCCCGCCACACACCGCGCCTGCGGTAACCCGCCTCCCAGAAAAGCCGGTTGAGGACCCGCACGGGAGGCGGCAGCGCACCGAGGAACCGGGCCCGGTCGGCGGCCGGCGCTCCGTCGACGAGCCACGGCACGAAGACCGCGGCCCCGCGCAGCCCCTGCACCTCGCGGATCCGTCCGGTGAAGGCGCCCCAGTCCGCCGGCGTCAGTACCTCCTGGACGAGCGGAAGGGCGCTGTCCTCCTCGTGCGTGAGGTGGTCGTCGAGGGCGGCGGCCACGCGTGTACGCATGCGGGGAGTTCGGCCGACCGGTCACGAAGGGCGGTGTCGACGGCGGCCAGCAGCGCGCCGAGGCCGGCGTGCTCCGCCTCCATCGCGGCCAGCAGGGCGACGTCCCTGGGCCGGCCCGTGGCCCCGCGCTCCACACGCGGCCACAGGTCGCTGTCCTCCGCGGTGTGGTGGATGTGCAGCTGGTGCTTGAAGTTGTCCCAGCCCGCGCGGACTCCGGGGGAGGCCGCGGTGCCGTCCACCGCGGCCTTGGCCAGGCGCTCCAGGTCGCGCCGGAAGGCGTCGTGGGCCGCGTACATGACGGTGAGGTCGATGGTGTCGGTGGTCATGAGGCCGCTTCCTCCAACTGGGGTTCGTACACGGGCAGAGCGTGCGGGTTGGCCGACGGGCCGCGGTGACGGCGTACGGCGAGACAGGCGAGCGCCCCGGTCAGCAGCACGGCGGCGGCGACCAGGACGGCGGGCCCCATCGCCTGCACGAAGCCATGGCCGAAGACCTGGCCGCCCAGTGCGCGCATGCGGTCGGCGACATCGTGCGGAACGCCGTCCGGCACCCGCGCCGACTGCCCGGCATTGACGTCGGCCTCCCCCGTGGAGAAGGCGCCGACGAAACCGTCGCGGTACGCCGCGGGCAGCCGGCCGGCGCGCCGCTGGGCCTGCTCGGAGAGCGAGGAGGCCAGCCGGGCCTGGAGCACCGCGCCGACAACGGCACCCGCGAGCACCGAACCGACCTGCCGCAGCGCGTTGTTGAGGCCGGACGCGGCTCCGGAGAGCGTCGCCGGCACGTTGCGCATGACCTCGGTCGCCATCGGCGCGAAGGTGAACCCGGCTCCCAGGCCCGCGAGCAGGAGCGGGAAGGCGACCGCCGTCCAGCTCGACCCCACGTCCACCACGGCCACGATCCACACCAGGGCCGCGGCCCAGGCGAGCAGCCCGGTCATCAGGATGAACTTGCCGCCGACCTTGTCCGCGAGGACTCCGGCCGGCCCCGCCGTCACGAACGAGCCCAGCGCGAGCGGCAGCAGGACGAGCCCGGACTTGAGGGCGCTGAAGCCCAGCACGGACTGCAGGTAGATCGTCAGTGGCAGGAACATCCCGATCACGCCGAAGGACACCGTGACGCCGACGAAGTTGATGAGGGTGAAGTTGCGGTCCCTGAAGAGCGAGAACGGGACGAGCGGATCGTCGCCCTGCCGGCCGCGCTCGTGGCCGAGGAAACCGGCGAAGAGCAGCGCCGCGGCACCGAACAGGGCCAGGATCCAGCCGTTCCAGTCGTAGCGCTGCCCCTCCGTCAGCCCGAAGGCCAGGCAGAACAGGGCACTTGAGGCGAGCAGGACGCCGGGGGTGTCGAAGCGGTGGCGGACCGTGCGGCGCGAGGCCGGGATGATCGCCACGGCGAGCACCAGTACCAGCGCCCCGAGCGGCAGGTTCACGAAGAAGATCCACCGCCAGTCCAGGTGCGTGATCAGCGCGCCGCCGACGATCGGGCCGAGCGCGCCGGAGATTCCCGCGACCGCGCCCCAGACACCCATCGCGGCACCACGCCGGTCGGCCGGGAACACCTCCGCGATGATCGAGAGGGTCTGGGGCATGAGCAGCGCCGCGCCCAGTCCCTGGACCGCCCGGAACGCGATCAGCTGGGCCGGGTCCCGTGCGAGGCCGCAGGCGAGGCTGGCGAGTGTGAACAGGGCGACGCCGGCCAGGAAGAGGGCGCGTTTGCCGCGCAGGTCGCCGAGGCGGCCCGCGGTGATGAGCAGCACGGCCAGCGCGAGCGTGTAGGCGTTGACGACCCAGAGGATCTCGTCCAGTGAGGCGCCGAGATCCTGTCCCATGTCCGGGATCGCGATGTTGACGATGGTCAGGTCGAGCAGGGTCATGAAGAAGCCCAGGGAGAGCGTGATGAGGATCGCCCAGGGATTGCCGTGCCATTTCTTGAACACGATGTCTGTCTCCTAGTGCCGAGTTGGGTGCCGGGTGCACCGGGGCATCGGACTCGCGTTCAAGAGGGCACGGCGCCGGAACCGCGTGACGCCGTGAGACGTACGTCACTCTTTGGCCTCCGGATGTCACATTCGGACCTCCTGGGGGGCTCGCAGTGGTGAGCGCACCCAGGGAGGAATGGCATGTCCGAGCGGACCGAAAGCGCCACGCAGGTGTTCGTCGACCATCGCGAGCTGCTCTTCGCGATCGTCTACAACATCCTCGGCAGCGTCGCCGACACCGAGGACGTCCTCCAGGAGGCCTGGCTGTCGTGGACGGGCCGCGCCCGGCGAGCACCGCTGGACACGATCACCAACCCGCGCGCCTACCTCGTACGGATCGCCGTGAACCACGCGCTCGCGCGCCGCGCCGCGATCACCCGGCGCCGCGAGACGTACGTGGGGCCCTGGCTGCCGGAGCCGCTGCTCGACGAAGCGGCCCCCGACGACTCGACCGACCGCACCCTGCGCACGGAGTCGGTGTCGCTGGCGATGCTGGTGGTCCTCGAGTCGCTCACCCCGCTGGAGCGGGCGGTCTTCGTCCTCAACGAGGTGTTCGGGTACGCGCACACCGAGATCGCGGAGGTCATCGACCGCAGTCCGGCGGCCGTGCGTCAGCTCGCGCACCGGGCGCGGGAGCACGTGCACGCCCGCCGGCCGCTCTACCGGGCCCATCCCCGTGTCCGCCGCCAGGCGACCGAGCGCTTCGTCGAGGCGGCGCTCGGCGGGGACATCGCCGCGCTGATGGAGATCCTCGCGCCGGACGTGACCGTGTGGACGGACGGCGGTGGCAACGCGCCGGCGGGGCTGCGGCCGGTGCGTGGCCGGGACAAGGCGGCCCGGCTGTTCGCCGGTTACGCCGCCCGGCGCGGCGCCGGCCTCGACATCCGCTACCGGCGGGTCAACGGCGACGACTCCGCGGTGATCTTCGCGGGCGAGTCGCCGTACGCGGTCATGGTCATGGACCTCACTCCGGACGGCGAGCGGGTGTCCGACGTCTACATCGTCACCAACCCCGAGAAGCTGGCGCGCGTACGGCGGGCCGACGAGACCGACGCGACCGACGCGACCGAGGAGGAGCACGCATGACGGACACCGGGAGCACATCGGGGAAGACGTCCTCCGGCGAGCGCCTCGCCGACTGGTTCGACGGCCGTCTCGGCCTCCACACCCTCGGCAGGCGGTATCTGCGCAAGGTCTTCCCGGACCACTGGTCCTTCCTGCTCGGCGAGATCTGCCTGTACAGCTTCGTGGTGCTGGTCCTCACCGGCGTGTACCTGACGCTGTTCTTCCATCCGTCCATGAACGAGGTGACATACCACGGCGGTTACGTCCCGTTGAACGGCATCCGCATGTCGGAGGCGTACGCGTCCACGCTCGCCATCAGTTTCGACGTGCGCGGCGGGCTGCTGATCCGGCAGATCCACCACTGGGCAGCGCTGATCTTCCTGGCGGCGATGCTGACGCACATGATGCGGCACTTCTTCACGGGTTCGTTCCGCAAACCCCGCGAGCTGAACTGGGTGTTCGGCTGGACGCTGCTGCTCCTCGGCATGTTCGAGGGCCTGTTCGGCTACTCGCTCCCCGACGACCTGCTGTCCGGGACGGGACTGCGGTTCGTGGACGGGGCGCTGCTGTCGGTGCCGGTCGTCGGCACGTATCTGTCGTTCTTCCTGTTCGGCGGGGAGTTCCCCGGCCATGACATCGTGTCCCGCTTCTACTCGCTGCACGTCCTGCTGATCCCGGGGATCATGGCGGCGCTCGTCGTCGCGCATCTGGTCCTCGTCGTGTACCACAAGCACACCCAGTTCCCGGGACCGGGAAAGACCGAACGCAACGTCGTGGGGACGCCGTTCCTGCCGGTGTACCTGGCGAAGGCGGGCGGCTTCTTCTTCCTGGTGTCCGGCGTGATCACGCTGGTCGCGGCGGTCGCGACCGTCAACCCGGTCTGGGCGTACGGCCCCTATCGCGCCGACCAGGTGTCGACGGGCGCCCAGCCGGACTGGTACCTGGGCTTCGCCGAGGGCCTGGTGCGTGTCATGCCGGGCTGGGAGGTCGATGTCGCGGGGCACACGCTGGTGCTCGGCGTGCTCATCCCCGTGGTCGTCTTTCCGCTGCTCCTGGTCGCCATCGGCGTCTACCCGTTCCTGGAGGCCCGGTTCACGGGGGACCGGCGCGAGCATCATCTCCTGGACCGTCCGCGCAACCGGCCGGTGCGTACGGCGATCGGGGCGGCGTGGATCAGTGTGTATCTGATCCTGCTCGCGGGCGGCGGCAACGACATCGTGGCGACCCGACTGCATCTGTCCATCAACAGCGTGACCTGGGCCGTGCGGGTCTCCCTGTTCGTCGTCCCGGTCCTCGTCCTCGTGGTGACGCGCCGCCTGTGTCTGGGGCTGCAGCAGCGGGACAGCGAGCTGGTGGCGCACGGCCGTGCGACCGGCGTGATCACACGCCTGCCGCACGGCGAGTACGTCGAGGCGCACCGCCCGCTGGGCCCGGCCGAACTCCACACGCTGACCGAGCACGAGCATCGCGGGCGCTCAGACCACCGGGACCTCCAGCCTGCTGATGCGCAGCCCGCCGTCGGCGGCTCCAGGGTGCCCGCTGGTCAGGAGGATCCGCAGCCGTGACCCGCGGGCCCGGTCGAAGGTGATCACGGTCGGGGCGTCGGACGCGGTGGCCCAGTCGACTGCCGTTCCCCTCACCGGCACATAGCGCTCGCCGTCCCACACCGAGACCTCGGCCGAGGCGGGCAGGGTGTGCGTCGCGTCGACGGTGAAGGAGACCTCGACGCGGTCGACGGCACGGGGGCGCGCCCAGGTGACCGAGACCCAGTCCTCGGGGCGGGCCCCGCTGAAGTCGGGCAGCAGGGCCGTGGCCGACTTGTAGAAGGCGTTGGACCAGCCGGTGGCCGCGTCACCGTCGAGCATGGCGGCCGGCAGGGAGTCCGGGCGCCCCGAGTAGCCGGCGTCCGCGAACGGGTAGGCGGGGGAGCCGGGTCCCGGGTCGGGTTCGAAGCGGGCGGCCGGGGTGGTCGCCTTCGTGCGCGCCGCGGTGGCGGCCACGGCGACGGTGGCGCTCCGCAGGCCCTCGGAGCGGGCCGTCACGCGCAGTGTTCCCGGGCGCGTGCCGCTGCGGACGATCGCGAGGGCCTTGCCGTGGAAGGCGGTCCGGGTGCTCGCCTGATAGCGCTCGGCGCTCTCCTCCCGGCCGTTGTCGAGACCGGCGAGCGACCCGCCGTGGGCCTCGAACGCGATCAGGTGCTGGGCGTCGGGCACCACCACTCCCCTGGCGTCGACCACTTCCGCCGTCACGAACACCAGTGAACGACCGTCGGCGGGCAGGGACGTGCGGTCGGCGGTGAGACGGACCTCGTGCGGTGGGCCGGCGGTGCGCAGCACGTCGGTGGCGACGGCTCGGCCGTCGCGGCGGGCCACCGCCTTCAACTCACCGGGCGCGTACGGCACGTTCCAGGTGAGGTGGAGTCTGCCCGCGCTGCCGTTGGGACTGGTGTAGCTGCCCGGGTAGGGGCCGGTGGTGAACGTCTTGTCGTCGCCGGTCGCCTCGGTGGTCTCCAGGTACGTACGGCCGTCGACGGTCCTCTTCGTGTCGAACTTCCGTGTGCCGAGGGACTTTCCGTTGAGGAAGAGCTCCACGGTGTCGACGTTCGCGTACGCCCACACCTCGACCGTGTCGCCCCTGTCGTGGTTCCAGGTCATGGGCACCAGGTGGACCATGGGCTCGCTCACCCACTGGCTCCGGAACAGGTGGTACATGTCCTTGGGGAAGCCCGCGGTGTCGACCGCGCCGAAGAAGGACGCCTTGACCGGGAAGACGTCGTACGGCGTGGGTTCGCCGATGTAGTCGATCCCCGACCAGAGGAACTGGCCCGCGAACCACTTCCGGTCCCGGTCCTTCTTGTGGCCGTACTCGCCGCTCATGGTCCAGGAGGCGAGGTTGTTGTCGTACGAGGAGGTCGCGCGCCGGCCCGGTGTGTGGTTCTCGCCGGTGTTGAGGTGCTCCGGCTCCTGGTAGGTGCCGCGGGTGGAGGTCTCGGAGGAGGACTCCGACTCGAAGAGGAAGAGGTGGGGGTAGGCGGCGTGCAGCGCGTCGACCGACTGCGCGGTGTTGTAGTTGAGGCCGAGCCCGTCGAGCTTGGCGAGCATGAGGTCGGCCGCGGAGCCCTTGGCGGGCACGCGGCGGTACTTGTCGGAGCCGATGACCAGGGGGCGGGTGTCGTCGGCCGCTCTGACGGCGCCGATGATCCGGTCGGCCATGGCCAGTCCGGCGGTGGAGGTGGAGTCGGGGATCTCGTTGCCGATGGACCACAGGACCACGGCGGGCGAGTTGCGGGCGGCGAGGACCATCTCGGTGGCGTCCTTCTCGCACCACTCGTCGAAGAAGCGGCCGTAGTCGTACTTCGTCTTGCCGGTCCGCCAGCAGTCGAAGGCCTCCACCATCATCACGATGCCCAGCTCCTCACAGACCTGGATCATCTGCGGAGAGGGCGGGTTGTGGGAGGTGCGGAAGGCGTTGACGCCCATCGACTTCATGACGGTCATCTGCCGGCGGACGGCGTCGATGCTGATCGCGGCGCCGAGGGCGCCCTGGTCGTGGTGGAGGTCGACGCCCTTGATCTTGGCGTGGGCGCCGTTGAGGTGGAAGCCCTCGTCCGGGTCGAAGCGGAACGAGCGGATACCGAAGGACGTGCGGCAGGTGTCGACGGTGGTGCCGCCGACGCGCAGTTCGGTCTCCAGGGTGTAGCGGTGGCCCGGGGTCGCGAAGTCCCACAACCTCGGCCGTTCGACGACGAGTTCATGGGTCTCGTCGGTCCGGTCGCCGACCGTCGTGGTGGTGGACGTGCGGGCCGCGGTGCGGCCGTCGGGGTCGACGATCCGTGAGATCACCTGGACCTCGGCCGCGGCACCGGTCTGGTTGACCACGCTCGTCCGCGCCCTGACGACCGCCCGCCGCGCGGTGATGTCCGGCGTCGTGACGTGGGTGCCCCAGCGCTCGACGTGCACCGGTTCGGTGACCACGAGACGGGCCTCGCGGTAGATGCCGCTGCCCGAGTACCAGCGGCTGCTGGGGAGTTGGTTCTGGACCTTGACCGCGATGACGTTGGCGGTGCTGCCGTCCGTGTGCAGCAGCTCGGTGAGGTCGAGGGCGAACCCCGTGTATCCGTAGGGGTGGCGGCCGGCTTCGGTGCCGTTGCAGTAGACGTACGCGTCCATGTAGACGCCGTCGAACTCCACCGATATCCGCTTGCCGGCGAGGGCGGGCGGCAGGGTGAAGGCGATGCGGTACCAGCCGAGGCCGCCCGGGAAGAAGCCGGTTCCGCTGGTGGTGCCGTGCTCCGTGGTGGGGGTCTGCTCGATGCTCCAGTCGTGCGGGACGGCCACCTCGCGCCAGGCCGAGTCGTCGTAGCCGGGCTGTGCCGCGCCCTCGTACGCCCCGGTCGGGTCGGTGACCCCGCCCGGATCGACCAGGGCGAAGCGCCAGCCGTCGTGGAGCTCGACGGTGCTGCGGCCCGTCGCGTGCCCGGCCGAGGCCGCCCGGGCGTCGGTGGCGCCCACGAACGCTCCGGCCGTGGGGGCGGCGGTTCCTGCGATCAATACGGATCTCCGAGTGACCGTCAAAGCGGCTCTCCCTCATCAAGGGCTCATAACTCATCACAACTGATCGTGAACAAACAGATTCTGACTGGGTGACACACGGGCCCGTCAAGGGGCGGGCACCCACTTCCGTCCCGGGTGCCCCATCGTCCGGAACGTGTCGCGCCGTCGCGCTCCTCGGCCGGCCCGTGAGCGGGGTGCGCGACGCGCCCGCGCACCAGGGCGTGTTGCCAAAGACCCGCCCGCCTCGCGACGCCGGGCACGTCGTCTCGCCGCACCGGGCGAAAAACCCGAGTACGTCCAGTACGCGGGCTTGCACCGTCGCCCTGCGCCACCGCGACGGGCACACCCTCCCCGTACGGCTGTTGGCCCACCGCAGACAGTCGCCGGACGGCGGCCCGGTCAGCTGGCTGGTGGTCACAAGGGGACCCACCTGCGCGACGTCCTCGCCTCCGGAGTCGGACGCGACGTCGAGACGTAGCTGCGGACGGGCGGCGCGTACGACGCGCGCGCCTGGCCGGCCCGGATCGCCCCGCTGACCTTTGGAGGCAAGGTCGTGGGGGTGTGTCCGGCCGCGCACGACTCCAGCGAGCACCACCTCGCCGGGATCGCCTGCAACCGGTCAACGAGGCCGGCATGCGCATCGGCACCTCACTCGACGTCACCCGAACGGCCGAGGAACTCGCCGACGTCCGCGTGCCCGTCCTGGCCGACTTCGTCAGCGTCGATCTGCTGGAGCCGTACCGGCTCGCGTAGGTGACCGGCTCGCTCACCACGAGTCCGGCCGTGAACGTCGCCCGGCTCAGTTCCCAGCAGACGATCCGGGCGGAGCTGAGCCTGCTCCCGGAAGTCTGACCGGCCCACCGGGGTCCGGCCCGCCGCGGGAGTTCCGACGCGCTCCCGGAGGTCTGACCGCGTCCCGTCGGGGCAGGTGGTGCGGCATCTGATGTGATGGACGGGCACCCGATCGTGCCCTGGAGGACCGAACCCTGAACACCCCGTTCGCCGAAACACTCTCCGTCGTGCTGCTCGCCGCCGTGCTCGTCTGCGCGGTGGTGCGGCCGTTCGGCTGGCCCGAGGCGGTCGTCGCGGTCCCGGCCGCGCTGCTGGTGATGGCCACCGGCGCGATCTCCTGGGACCACGCGCGCGAGGAGGCCGCACACCTGGGGCCGGTGATCGGTTTCCTCGCGGCCGTACTGGTGCTCGCCCGGTTCTGTGACGACGAAGGCCTCTTCCACGCGTGCGGCGCCTGGATGGCGCGCTGGGCCGCGGGGCGGCCCCGGCGCCTGCTCACCGCGGTCTTCGCGCTCGCCTCAGCGATCACCGCGGTGCTCAGCCTCGACGCCACCATCGTGCTGCTCACGCCCGTCGTCTTCGCCACCGCGGCCCGGATGGGCGCGCGCCCCAAACCGCACGTGTACGCCTGCACGCACCTGTCGAACACGGCCTCGCTGCTGCTCCCGGTCTCCAACCTCACCAACCTGCTGGCGTTCACCGCGAGCGGCCTGAGCTTCACCCGGTTCGCCGCGCTGATGGTCCTTCCGTGGCTGGTCGCGATCGGCGCCGAGTACGTGGTCTTCCGGCGCTTCTTCGCCCGCGACCTGGCCGCCGCCGCTCCCCGGCCCGCCCTCGACGAGCCGCCGGAGCTCCCGCTGTTCGCGCTGGTCACGGTGGGGTGCACACTCGCCGGTTTCGTCGTCGCCTCCGCGGTCGGGATCGATCCGGCGTGGTCGGCGGCGGCCGGGGCGCTGGTGCTCGCCGTCCGGGCGACGGTGCGTGGGCGCGCCAGCGTGCTCACCGTCGTCCGGGCCACCGCTCCGGCCTTCCTGGCCTTCGTCCTCGCCCTGGGCGTCGTCGTCCGCGCGGTGGTCGACAACGGACTCTCCGACGCCCTCGGCCGGATCCTGCCGGACGGCAGCGGGCTGCCCGCGCTGCTCGGGATCGCGGCGCTCGCCGCCGTGCTCGCCAATCTGATCAACAACCTGCCCGCGGTGCTGGTGCTGCTGCCGCTGGCCGCCACGTCCGGCTCCGGCGCGGTGCTGGCCGTCCTGCTCGGCGTCAACATCGGCCCCAACCTCACCTACGCGGGTTCCCTGGCGACCCTGCTGTGGCGGCGTATCGTCCACCAGCACGAACACGGCGTCGACCTCAAGGAGTTCACCCGGCTCGGCCTGATCGCCGTGCCGGCCGCGCTGGTCCCCGCCGTACTGGCACTGTGGACCTCGCTCCACGTCATCGGAGGCTGAACGGAGGACGCTGCCCATGCGGGTGATCGCCTGGCTCGTCGAAGGGACCTGGCCGGCTTGTGTGGACGCGGTGCGCGAGCACGCGCCGCGGGCGACGGAGGTCGTGCTGCTGCACGTCAGCGAGCCGGGGGTGCCCGGTCTGGCGCACGGCGCCTTCGCCGGACTGCTCGGCCGGGGGCATCGGGAGCGCGACCCCGAGGTTCTGCTGGAAGACCTCAGCGCCTCCTCGGCCGTGCAGCTGCTCGACGCGGCGGCCGAGCGCCTGGGGCGCCCCTGCGACCGTCTGGAGCGCGCCGGCCGCGCCGAACGGGAGGTGGTCGCCGCCTCCGACGGCGCCGATCTGCTCGTACTCGCCCGCGACGGCGACCGGGCCCGCCTCGGCCCGCACAGTCTGGGCCCGGCCGGACGGTTCGTCGTCGACCACGCGCCCTGTCCCGTCCTGCTCGTCTGGCCGGAGTCGGCTCCGGACGTCACGACGTTGCCGCCGCCTCCCCCGCACCACCCCTAGCGGTACCACGGCGGTAGGCGCCCGGCGGGGTCCCGTAGCGCTGCCGGAAGGCCCGGTGGAAGTGGGGGGCGCTGGTGAACCCGGAGACCGCGGCCACCCGTTCCACCGGGAGTTCGGTGGCCTCCAGAAGCCGGGCCGCGTGCAGCAGCCGGGCCTCGCGCAGCGCCCGCATCGGGGAGCGGCCGAGCTGCTCGGTGAAGAGGTGCGCGAACCGCGACGGCGAGAGCGCTACCGCCCCGGCCAGCGAGCGGACGGTGTGCGCGGCGCCCGGGTCGGCGGCGATGAGCGCCTCCGCCCGCAGCACACGGGCGTCCACCCCGGGCCTGTCGCCCTCCGCCCGGGCGGTGCCGAGCAGCACGATCTCCTCCAGGGAGCAGAGGGCCAGTTCCCTGGCCGCGGTGCCGTGCGCGACCGCGACCGCGCCGTCGGCCGGTTCCGCGCCACCGGGCGGCTCGCCGTCCCCCGTCCAGCGGGCGTCGGTGAGCATCCGCCGGAACGCCGACCCGATGCGTTCCCGGCTCCGGGCGGGCCGCACGGCGTACACCCCGTCGTCGAGGGCGTACGGCCGCAGCCACCGGTCCCAGGACGGCCTGGCGCGGCAGTGGGCCCACCAGAACGCCCACTGGCCGGCGCCCGGTTCGACGCCGTAGCGGTGCGGTACGCCGGGTCCCAGGACCACCAGGTCGCCCGGGCCGGCCGTCGTCCGTGTCGCGCCCTGCCGGAGGCTGCCCCGTCCGGCCGTGGTCCAGGTGAACAGCCAGCTGTCGCTGCCGTGCGGCCGGTGGACGCGGTATCCCGGCCGCTGGTCGTAGCGTCCGACGGTCACCAGGTCCGGCGGCGGGGACGGGACAGCAGGCTCGGGCAGGACGTCAGCACGCACAGGCATCCTCCGGGAAGGGTCGTCGGCCTAGCTTTGAGCACCTCGCACCCCGAGCGGAAGGGACGGTCGGATGACGGTCACGGACAGGAGCGGGCGGCACCCGGGCGCGTGGGAGCACGAGTTCGCGGAGAACGGCTTCGTGGTGCTCCGCGGGCTGTTCAGCGGAGCCGAGATCGACGAGCTGTGCGCCGAGTTCACGGCGCTGCACGCCGCCGGGCCGGTGCCGGGGCACTTCGAGCCCCGCGCGACAAGGACCGGGAGCCCGGCCGATCCACTGCACGGCCACCCGCGGGTGATCCATCCGCACCGCATCAACGCGCTGTCCCGGAGCACGCTGCTCGATCCCCGGCTGCGGGTCGTCCTCGAAGGCCTGTTGGGCGAGGAGGTCCTGGCCGCGCAGAGCATGTTCTACTTCAAGCCGCCCGGCGCCCGTGGCCAGGCGCTGCACCAGGACAACTTCTATCTGCGGGTGGAGCCGGGCACCTGTGTGGCCGCCTGGATCGCCTGCGACACGATCGACCGGGACAACGGCGGTCTGGAGGTCGTGCCGGGCACCCACCGGATGGACCTGTTCTGTCCCCAGGAGGCGGACGAGGAGCTGTCCTTCGTCCGCGAGTACGTGCCGCCGCCGACCGGTCTGGTGGCCGTGCCGGTCGACATGGCACCGGGTGACGTGCTGTTCTTCAACGGCAGCCTGGTGCACGGCTCGGGCCCCAACCAGAGCGCCGACCGCTTCCGCCGCTGCTTCATCGGCCACTACGTCGGGCGGTCCACCGCCCGTATCGGCGGCCACTACCGCACTCTGACGATGAGCGGCGAGCCGGTCGCCCTGCCGGAGAGCGAGGGCGCCGGCCCGTGCGGCAACGAGTTCTTCTCCGAACTACCGGACGCAGCACGGCGGCTGCCGTGAGCCAGTCGCTGTTTCGTGGACGGACCTCATGGCTTGTGCGTTCGTGACCGGTGATCCGAAGATGCGCCCGAATCGACACGGCCCCGGACGGGTGTTGATGGGGGCGGGCCGGCACAGCCCTCCACTCGGCCCTTCGCGGACACGGCCGTCTCGGCCGGCCCCACGGCCGGGTCAGCCCGGCTTGACCGCCAGCGTCGCAAAATAGTGCGACATGTAGGGAGCGGACGCGTTGGATTGATGCGGCGCTTCCGCGAGGCCGGTGAGGACGAACCCCGCGGCGAGTTGCCCACCGATCTGGTCGGTGAGGGTGTGGCTGTATTCAAGCGCGGCATCCGCGCCGAACTTCGTGGCGCGTTCCTCGGCGGAGTACTGCGTGACATCGCTGTAGGGCAGCTTGTGCACGACGATCAGCTCGCCGCGCTCGTCGAGCGCCTCGTGGTCGAACAAGTACACATCAGGGTTGAGGAAGCCCACGAGCAGGGTTCCGCCCGGTCGCAGGACGCGGAAGCACTCACGCCACACCGGCGCCACGTCCGGTACGAACAGGTTGGAGACCGGATGGAATACGACGTCGAACGTCGCGTCGCCGAAGGCGTTGAGGTCGCGCATGTCGCCCAGGACGGTGCGCAGCTCCAGTCCGTCGCGCGCCGCCACCATCTGGTCCTGGCCGAGCTGGCGGGGCGAGTTGTCGAATACGGTGACCCTCGCCCCCGCGGCGGCGAGGATCGGACCCTGCTGGCCGCCGCCGGAGGCCAGGCACAACACGTCCTTGCCGGTCAGGTCCCTGGGCAGCCAAGAGCGGTCGACCGGCTCACGCCCGATGAGAACGATCGACCAGTCGCCCCTGCGGGCGCGCTCGACATCCTCAGCACTCACCGGCCGCGACCACTCGTTGCCCTCCTGGACATACTTGTCCCAGGCTGCCCGATTGTGGGCAACGGGGTCGACACCCATGTCCTGCACGTCCAACTCCCTGCTACAGCCGACCGGACACCTGCGGTCCTGACGGTTCGGTGCCGCCAGCCAACACGATTGCGGGGTGCGGGCTCAACGAAATTAGCGGGCATCGACAATGATCGAGTTGGTTCAGTCAACGGTTCGCCGCCGCGTCCCCCGCTGACATCACTCCTCCGGTTCGGGCAGCGCGTACCGGAAGGGGACCGAGGCGGGATCGGTGAGCGCTTCGGCGGCGAAGGCGAGGACCGCGGCCGCGACCGCGCCGGGGCTCTCCAGGAGCATCGCGTGCGTACCGTCGATCCCGACGGCGCGCACGTGGGGGCGCTGAGCGGCCAGTGCCGTGAGATCCCTGGCGAGCCCCATCCCGTAGGCCCTCATCAGATCGTCGAACCACTCCATGCCCGGTACCGGGGGCACGGGACGCAGTGCGCGCCCGAGCAGCAGCGGGCGGTCCATCCGCCGGAAGAGGCCGAACACGTCGAGCGAGTCGATCTCCGCCAGCATCTCGAGCGCGTGCTCGCGTCGCGGCCGCAACTCCAGCCGCCCGTCCGGTGTGTGACGCACGGACCGCAGCAGTGCCGTCTCCAACAGCTCATAGGGGACGCCGAGTTGTCCGGACAGGGCGCGCTGCTGGGCGAGCAGGGTCTGCAGGCCGTCGACGGGCAGCGGGCCGCCCGGCAGCGCGGCCGTCGCCGACTTCCTGACCTGGACGAGACGTTCGGCGACATGCGCCGGGTCGAGGCCCACGTACTGGTCGGGGCGGCCCCACCCGAATCCGTCCAGGTTCGCCGCGCCGGGTGTGACCTCCGGGTGGTCCACCGCGTACCGCACCGCGATCATCCCGCCGAGCGAGTGTCCGACCGGGAGCGCGCCGGGGAGGCCGTACTCCTCCAGGACCCCCTCGATGTCGTCGATCACCCGGGGCAGGCTCCAGGTCCCGGAGGGCGAGAGACCGTGTCCGCGCAGGTCGACGGCGAGCACCCGGTGCCGAGGGGTGAGGAGAGGGGCGACGGCGGCCCAGTCGGCCAGCGTGCGGCCGGCTCCGTGCAGCAGGAGCAGCGGCGGGCCGTCGCCCCCGTGGTCGTGGACGGCCAGTGCGATTCGGTCTCCGGTCATGTCCTGACAATAGGGCTCGGGCCGGGGCTCCCGGAGGACATCGCGTGTCGGTGGCCACCCCGCGGCCCTCCCGGGTGGGCGCGGCCTTGACGCGGGCGGCGTCGAAGCGCTTTGATCCTGGCGTGCCGAGGCGTGCAGCCGGGCACCCAGAGGTGCGCCCAGCCGGTAACGGACACGGTTCAAGTCCGGCCAAAGTCGCCAGGATCGCGGGAGCGTCCGAGGCGGGGTCGTACTCGCGATTGATGGAGCGGACATGCCCGTCAAACGTGTTCTCCGCGTCGCCGGTCCGGGGGCAGCCGCTGCCCTGGTGGCGCTCATGGCACTGGTGAGCTGTGCTTCCGGACCGGCGAAGGGCACGCCGCCACGCAAGCACGGTGCCTCGGGACCGAGCCCCCGGGCCGTGCGGCTCCCCCCGCTCCACGCGGGCTTCGACTACCAGATCGGCGGCGCCTACCGGCCGCCGTCGGGTGTCCGCATCGTCAGCCGCGACCGTACGGCGACGCCCGCGCCCGGCCTCTACAACATCTGTTACGTCAACGCCTTCCAGGTCCAGCCGGGCGAGGAGCGGCAGTGGCCCGCCGACCTGCTGCTGCGGGACGCGCACGGCAAGGTCGTCGTCGACCGCGACTGGGACGAGGCCCTGCTCGACATCGGTACGCGGGACAAGCGCGAGCGGGTGGCCGCACGGGTCGGCCGGTGGATCGACGGGTGCGCCGACAAGGGTTTCGACGCGGTGGAGCCGGACAACTACGACAGCTACACCCGTTCCCACCACCTGCTGAGCGCCGACGACGCCACCGCGTTCATCACGCTGCTCTCCGCCCGCGCGCACGCCCGCCACCTCGCCATCGGGCAGAAGAACACCGCGGAGCTGGCCGGTGTGAGGGCACGGACCGGCCTCGACTTCGCGGTGGCGGAGGAGTGCGGGGAGTACGACGAGTGCGGGACGTACGCGAAGGCGTTCCACGACCGGGTCGTCGTCATCGAGTACACCGACAGCGGACTGCGCAAGGCCCGCGCGCGGTACGGGAATCGGCTGAGCATCGTGCGCCGGGACGTGGACGTCTCGACGCCGGGCAGCGCGGACTACGTCCGCCGGACGCACTGACGGGAGGCCGTGATGACCTCCTCGATCGCACGTCGCCGGCTGCTGGCCGGCGCGGCCGCCGCCCCGTTCCTCGCCGCCTGCGGTGGTGGCGCCTCCGACGGCGTCGGCGCCGACGGCACCGTGACCGTCGAGCTGTGGCACGGGCAGAGCGACACGGGCAGGAAGGCCGTGGAGGCGCTCGTCGCCGAGTTCAACCGCGCCCATCCGCGCATCCGCGTCGACAGCGCGGGCGGCGGTGTCCTGTCCGACGCGATGCTCCAGAAGGTGACGGCCGCGCTCGCCTCGGGCTCCTATCCCGACATCGCCTACATCTTCGGCTCGGACCTGGCCAGCATCGCGCGCAGTCCCCGCGTCGTCGACCTGACGTCCGCGCTGCACGCGGGACCCACCCCGTGGCGGTCGCTCTGGGCCCCGGTACGGGAGGGAGTCACCGTCAACGGCAGGGTGCGGGCCGCCCCGGCGCTGCTCGACTCCCTGGCCGTCGTCTACAACAGGAAGCTGTTCCGGCAGGCCGGGGTGGACTTCCCGCGGGCCGGCTGGACCTGGGACGAGTTCACCGACACGGCACGGAGACTCACCGCGCCGGGCCGGGGGGTCTTCGGTACGGGCTGGCCCGGGACCGGCGACGAGGACACGGTGTGGCGGCTGTGGCCGATGATCTGGGACCTGGGCGGTGACGTGGTGGCCGCCGACGGCAAGCACATCGGCTTCGCCGACCAGGGCGTCCGGGCCCTGGAGACCCTCGCCCGGCTGAGCCGTGACAAGAGCGTGTACGTCGATCCGAAGCCCGGCGGCGAGCAGATGTACCAGGTCTTCATGGCCGGCCGGATGGCCATGGTGGGGACCGGGCCCTGGCAGCTCCCCGACATCATCGGCGCCGGGGTCGACTACGACGTCGTGCCGCTGCCGACCTACAGCGGACGGCCGGTCACCATCTCGGGCCCGGACACCTGGACGGTGTTCGACAACGGTTCGGCCCGTTCCCGGGCGGCCGTCGAGTTCGTGCGCTGGATGATGCGGCCCGCCCAGGACGCCCGCTGGGACCTCTCGGCAGGCAGCCTTCCGCTGAGCTCGGCCACCGCCGACCGGCCGGAGTGGCGCCGGCACTCCCAACAGACCAGAGGACTCGACGTGTTCACCGAAGCGCTGGGCGCCGCCCGGGTGCGCCCGGTCCACGCGGCCTATCCGCAGATCTCCCAGGCCCTCGGCGAGGCGATCGTCTCCGTGCTGCTCGGCAAGGACTCCCCCGCCGGCGCCCTGCGCCGGTGCGCGGAACGGTCCGACGCCGCCCTGCTCATCCCCCGCTGACCCGGGCCGGGCAGCCGAGAACCTCCGGCATCCACCGACGCGTTCCGACGCGTCCCGCGCGTTCCGTCGTCCGTGTCCAGGTGACTCTCAGGTGACTTCCAGGTGAGGGAGGCCCTCTTGTCCACTCTGCCCCGCGCCATCACGCTCGCCCCGCAGGCCGCGGTGCCCCCGGCCGCCGCACGGCGCGCCGCACGCCGTCGCGCCCGCCGTGAGACGGCCACCGCCTGGGGGTTCATCGGCCCCGCGGTCGTCGTGATCCTCGGCCTCGGCATCGTCCCCGTCCTGTGGTCGCTGCTGCTGTCCTTCCGGGCCGACGACCTGGTCACGCCGGGCCGTTGGGTCGGCCTCGACAACTACCGGGCCCTGACCGAGGACCCCGGCTTCCACACGGCGGTGAGCAACACCCTGCTGTACACGGCCCTCTACGTGCCGCTCAGTCTGGTCGGCGGCCTCGCGCTCGCCCTGGCCCTGAACCGCCGTCTGCGGCTCATCGGCCTGTACCGGACGCTCGTCTTCATCCCGTTCGTGGTGTCGGCGACGGCCCAGGGCGTGCTGTTCTCCTTCATCCTCGACCCGGAGTTCGGGGTCGCCAACTCCCTGCTGCACCAACTCGGCATCTCGCCGCAGGGTTTCCTCTCCGACCCCGACCAGGCGATCTACCTGCTGGTCCTCATCTCATTGTGGAGCGGCGTCGGCTTCTGCGTCGTCGTCTACATGGCCGCGCTCCAGGACGTGCCGCCCGAACTCGTCGAGTCCGCCCGCATCGACGGAGCGGGCCGCGCGCGGATCCTGCGTCACATCGTGCTGCCGACCCTCACCCCGGTCACCGTGTTCCTGCTCCTGTGGCAGGTGATCACGGCGCTCCAGGTCTTCGACCTGATCTATGTGACGACCAAGGGCGGCCCCCTGGGCTCGACCACGGTCGTCGTCTACTTCGTCTGGCAGCAGGCCTTCCAGACGTTCACGGCCGGATACGGGGCCGCGGCGGCGTACGTCCTGGCGGTGGCCCTGATGGTGGTGGGCGCGGCGCTGCGGGTCGTACGGCGCCGCCAGAGCCGTACGGAAGGAGTCGTCCGATGAGGACGCGAAAGGTGAGCGGCTGGCATCTGCTGCTGGCGCCGCTGGCCCTGTGCTTCGCGCTGCCGCTGGTGTGGCTGGTGCTCAGTTCCGTGATGACCAACGCGGAGATCAACCGGTTCCCGCCCGCGCTGTGGCCGAAGGGCATCGACCTGGGCGGGTACCGGTACGTGCTCGGAAACGCCCTGTTCCCCCGTTGGTTCGCCAACTCCTTCCTGGTCGCCTCGGTCGCGGTGGGATCGAACCTGCTGTTCGGGGCACTGGGCGGCTACGCGTTCGCGCGGATGCGGTTCGCCGGGTCGCGGCTGCTGCTCGGGCTGATGCTGGCGACCATGGTGATCCCGTTCCAGCTCACCATGATCCCCACTTTCCTGGTGATGAAGGACCTGGGTCTGATCGACACGCTCGGCGCGCTGATCGTGCCGTCGCTGGTCACTCCGTTCGCGGTCTTCCTCTTCCGGCAGTTCTTCCTCTCGCTGCCGCGGGAGATGGAGGAGGCCGCCTGGATCGACGGGTGTTCGCGGCTGCGGGTCCTCTTCTCGATCGTGCTGCCGCTGGCCCGGCCCGCGCTGGCCACCGTCGCGGTGCTGACGTTCCTGTCGACCTGGAACGACCTGTCGTGGCCGCTGATCGCGCTCAACCACGACACGCAGTACACGCTCCAGCTGGGGCTGACCACCTTCCAGGGACAGCACCACACCCGGTGGTCGGCGGTGATGGCGGGGAACGTGATCACCGTGCTGCCGGTGCTGGTGGCGTTCCTGCTGGCGCAGAAGACGTTCGTGCAGTCGCTCACCTCGAGCGGTCTGAAGGGGTGACGGCGATGCGGGCTTTCGATCTTGTGGTGATCGGCGACGCGAATCCGGACGTGGTGACCGGTCCGCTGTCCGGGCCCCTTGCCTTCGGGCAGCGTGAACAGCTCGTCACGCACGCCGGGTTGGTGCTCGGCGGATCCGCGGCGATCATGGCGTGCGGGGCCGCCCGCCTGGGGCTGCGGGTCGCCTTCGCGGGCCGCGTCGGTGCCGATCCCGCGGGGGTGTTCGTGCGCGACGCGCTGGCGGGACGCGGGGTCGACGTGGGTTTCCTGGTCACCGATCCCGAACTGGCCACGCCCCTCACGGTGGTGGTGACCACCGAGGACGGGGACCGGGCCATCCTCACCGCGCCGGGTTGTCTGACGGCGACCGGCGCCGAGGACGTCCCGCGGGAGTTGCTGGCCGCCGCCCGGCACGTGCACGCGGCGTCGTTCTTCCTGATGCCCCGTCTGGCGCGGTCCCTGGGCGCGGTGTTCACGCGGGCCCGGGCCCTGGGGGCGACGACCTCGCTCGACACCAACGACGACCCGGCCGGACGCTGGGACCGCGGCCTCCTCGATCCGGTCCTGGAGGTCACCGACATCCTGCTGCCGAACGCGGCCGAGGCACGCGCCCTCGGTCTGTACCCCGCCGAGGGGCAGCGCCCCGGCCCGCCGCGCGGTGAGGTGGTCAGCGGCGAGGTCGCGAGCGGCGACGAGGCGGCCCGGCCCCCGCGACAGCCACCGACCGTCGTCATCAAGGACGGCGGCAACGGCGCCCTCGCCCTGCGCGGGACACGACCGCTGCACGCGCCCGCCCTCCCCGTCGACCCCGTCGACACCGTGGGCGCCGGCGACAGCTTCGACGCCGGGTTCGTCGCCGCGACGCTGCGGGGGCTGGACCTCGCGTCGGCCCTGGCCCTCGCCGTGGCCTGCGGTTCGCTCTCCACCCGCGGCCACGGCGGTACGGCGGCACAGCCCACGTGGGAAGAGGCCCACGCCGCCACCCTGCACCACTCGGACAGAGGGAGTCACTGATGTACGACGTCACCGCCGCGAAGATCGCCTTCATCGGGGCCGGGAGCGTGGTGTTCACCCAGGGGCTGCTCGCGGACCTGTTCGCCTTCCCCGAACTGGCGGGCGCCCGGATCGCGTTGCACGACATCGACCCGGAGCGGCTCGCCACGGCGGAGGGCGCGGCCCTGCGCATCGCCGCCGCCCGTGGGGCCAAGCCGGTGATCACCGCGCACCTGGACCGGCGGGCGGCCCTGGCCGACGCCGACTTCGTCATCAACATCATCCAGGTCGGCATGAACGAGGCGACGCGCGTCGACTTCGAGATCCCGGCCCGCCACGGTCTGCGCCAGACCATCGGGGACACGCTCGGCATCGGCGGCATCTTCCGCGCCCTGCGCACCTTCCCGGTCCTGCGCGCGCTGGCCGAGGACATGGCCGAACTGTGCCCGGACGCGCTGCTGCTGAACTACACCAACCCCATGGCGATGAACGTCCTCTACCTCAGCCGCATCGCCCCGGACCTGCGAGTGACGGGCCTGTGCCACTCGGTGCACTGGACGATGCACGACCTCGCCGCGCTGGTCGGCGTGCCCTTCGAGGAGGTGTCCTATCTCGCGGCCGGGGTCAACCACCAGGCCTGGGTGCTGCGCTTCGAACGTGCCGGCCAGGACCTCCACCCGCTGCTGGACGAGGCGATCGCCAGGGATCCCGGACTGCTGCGACGGGTCCGTGTCGACATGTACCGCAGGCTGGGCCACTACCCCACCGAGACCAGCGAGCACTCCTCGGAGTACGTGCCCTGGTACCTCCACCACGACAGCGAGATCGAACGCCTCCGGCTGCCGGTGGGCGCCTATCTGCAGATCATCGAGGAGAACACGGCGAGCTACGAGCAGACCCGCGACGCCCTGGCCAGGGACGCGCCGCTGCCCGTCGAGGGCACATTGGAGTACGCCCCGCAGATCATCCACAGCACCCTCACCGGCACTCCGCGCACGATCTACGGGAATGTCCCCAACAGGGGTCTGATCGACAACCTGCCCGCCGACTGCGTGGTCGAGGTCCCCTGCCTGACCGACGCGCTGGGCGTGCAGCCGACCCGCGTCGGCTCGCTTCCGCCCCAGTGCGCGGCCCTCAACAGTGCCTATGTCGCCGTCAACGACCTGGTCGTGCGGGCCGCCACCGACCACGACCCCCGCCACATCCGGCACGCCGCCATGGTGGACCCGGCCACGGCCGCCGCGCTGCCCGTCGAACGGATCTGGGACCTGTGCGACGACCTCGTACGCGCCCACGGAGCCCTGCTCCAGCCGGAACTGCGGGCCGAACTCGGCCACTGAACACGCGCCCGGCCGCCCTTCCGCCGACACCGGACGGACCGCGAGGCGCACCCGCGCCGAAACCGGGCCGTGTCGGATGAGCGGTGGGCCACCGGGCGGACGTATCAAGAGGCATGTCGACCTCCATGGCGGACAGGCGGGAAAGCCGCCTGCCGACGCGCACCACCGAGCCGCCGCGACGATTCGCACGACTGCGGCGGCACCGGCGGTGGCTGCTCGCGCTCGCCGTGGCCGCCCTGCTGGCACAGATGGCGGTGGCGATGGTCACGGCCGCCGCGCGGCAGACACCGACGATCGACGAGCCGGTGTACGTGGGCACGGCGGTGGTCTACACGCGGGAACACAGCCTGCGCTACAACCCGGAGCATCCACCGCTGGGCAAACTGATCATCGGCGCCGGGCTGGTCTTCGCCCACCCCCACCTCGACGCGCACGCCACCGACGATCAGACGGCGCTCGGACGGCGCCTGCTCTACGAGTCGGGCAACGACCCCTGGCGGGTGATGTTCTGGGCGCGGCTGCCGGTGATCGTGCTGACGCTGCTGTTCGGCCTGGTCGTGCTCACGTTCGCCCGTGAACTCGTGGGTGCCGTGGGTGGGTTGGTGGCGCTCGCCCTGTACACGTTGTCTCCCGACGTCATCGCGAACGGCTCGCTGGCCACCCTCGATCTGCCGGCGGCCGGATTCGTGCTGACGTCGGCGTGGCTGGTGTGGCGGGCCCGGCGCGGGCGTCCGCTGCCGCACCTCGCGCTCGCGGGGGTGGCGCTCGGCGCGGCGCTCGCCACCAAGATGAGCACCCTGCCCGCGGTGCCGGTGCTGCTGCTCCTGGCGGTCCTCTCCCTGTGGGGCACACGTCGCGCCTCCGGCCCCGGGCCGCACGCCCAGCGGCGACTCGTCGCGCTGAGCGTGGCGGTGGCGGTCGGCATGGTGGTGCTGGCCCTCGCCGTGGTGTGGGCCAGTTACCTCGTCGTCGACCCGCGACTGCGCTGGGCCACGCCCGCGGACGTCCCGGCGGTGCACGGTCTGCGCGGGCTCGCCCTGCACTGGCTGCCCGTCCCCCGGCCGTACCGCGACGGGATGCGGGTGCAGTTCGGCTTCGAGAACGCGACGTGGGGCGGTTTCCTCTTCGGCAGGGTGTACCGCGGTTCGCTCTGGTACTACCTGCCGGCCGCACTGCTGGTGAAGACACCGCTCGGCACGCTCCTGCTCTGGCTGGCCGGCGCGGCGGCGATGGTCCGTGTGCCCCGGCTGCGCGCCGCCGCCCCGTACGTCCTCCTCCCCCCGGCCGTGCTGCTCTCCGTGGCCATGACGGGATCCCGCGATCTGGGGGTCCGCTACGCGCTGTTCGTGCCGGTGTTCCTGGCCGTCGCGGCGGCCGGGGTCCTCACGCTGCGGGCCCGCCGGGCCCGTCCCGCCGCGGCGGCGCTGGTGTTGTTCGTCGCGGTCAGCTCGCTGCGCGCGTTCCCGTACTACCTGCCGTACTCGAACGAGGCGTTCGGCGGACCGTCGATGACCCGTCTGCGGCTGCACGACTCGAACGTCGACTGGGGGCAGGACCTGGGACGGCTAGCCGACCGCCTGGCCGCACGGTATCCGCACGAGCGGGTCTGGCTCGTCTACAAGGGCAGCGGCGTGCCCTCCGCGTACGGGATCGAGGCGGCCGATCCGCGCAAGGCGCCACCGGGCGAGGTGCACGGCCTGCTGGTCGTCTCGGACTCCTCGGTCGCGAAGGCGGACGGCCGGCTCGCGGCCCTGCTCGACGGCAGTACGGCCGTGGACGACGTCGGCCACTCGATCACGATCTTCCGGAGGCCGTAGGCGACGGGGGCCTCCCGTCGCCCCGTCCTCCGTCAGGTGCGGGCGGCGAGCAGGTCCAGCACCCGCTCCCAGCGGAACTCCGCGCGCCGTCCGTCCGCACCCGGCTCCCCCGAGTACCGGTCGCCGAACCGGACGCCCATGCCGAGCAGCCGGTCGAGGCTCGCGCGATACGCGGGGTGAGCCGCCAGCGCGTCGCTCACACAGGGCAGTACGGCGATCGGGACGCCGAGACCGTACGCCTCGCACAGGGTCCCGAGGGCGAGGGTGTCCGATATCCCGGCCGCCCACTTGTTCACGGTGTTGAAGGTGGCCGGAGCGACGGCCACCGCGTCGGGGGCCGGGAAGGGGCGCGGGTCGCCCGGGGCCCGCCACGCGGACCGGATCGGGCGGCCGGTCCGCGCCCCGACGGCCTCCGCGTCGAAGAACCCGAGCCCCTGCGGGGTGGCGATGACGCCCACTTCCCAGCCGCGCTCCTGTGCGGCGGCGATCAGTCTGCCGACGTCCTGCGCGATGCCCGCCGCGCAGACGACGACGTAGAGAAAGGGCTTTGCGGCGGGGGCCCGCCCGGTGCGTTCGGTCACCCCGGGAACTCTAAGGGCTGTCCCGTTGACGGCTTCTTCGTGCCGCCGCTCGGCCGACGACGCCGGCGGAGCGGGAGCCCGTCGCCGGTGCACGCCGCCCAAGGAGTGTTGTGCGTTCGGACTTGGCCCTGGGAGACCAGAATCGAGACATCCGTTCCGTTGTGCGAAGCGGTATTTCGTGGCCCGTTGCAGAGGCCGCTACGGTCGAATTCATGGACTGGAACTTTCGGACGGCCGAAGAACTCGCGGCTTCCCTGCGCGCCGGTGAAGTGACCTCGGCGGAATTGACCGACGAGGCGATCGCCCGTATCGAGCGGGACGACGGGGCGGTCAACGCGATCTGCGTGCCGGACTTCGACCGTGCGCGGGCCGCCGCGCGCGCCGCCGACCAGGCGCGCGCCCGCGGTGAGGACGGGCCGCTGCTCGGCATTCCGGTGACGGTCAAGGAGTCCTACAACATCGCCGGGCTGCCCACGACCTGGGGCATCCCGTCACACCGGGACCACCTGCCGGACGAGGACGCGGTGCAGGTGTCGAGGATCAAGGCCGCGGGCGCGGTGGTGCTCGGCAAGACCAATGTGCCCTTGGGGCTGCAGGACATGCAGAGCTTCAACGAGATCTACGGCACCACCAACAACCCGTGGGATCACGGTCGCACGCCGGGTGGATCCTCCGGCGGGTCGGCGGCGGCCCTGGCGTCCGGATTCGGCGCGCTGTCCATCGGCTCCGACATCGCCGGCTCGTTGCGCACCCCCGCACATTTCTGCGGTGTCTACGCGCACAAGCCGACACTCGGGCTGGCTTCGAGCCGCGGGATGGTCCCGCCGCCCGCGCCGGCCCTGCCGGGCGACCCCGACCTCGCGGTCGTCGGCCCGATGGCGCGCACCGCGCGCGACCTCACGCTCCTGCTCGACGTGATGGCCGGACCGGATCCGCTGACGCTCGGTGTGGCGCACGACCTGAGGCTGCCGCCCGCGCGCCACGAGCGGCTCCGCGACTTCCGGGTCCTGGTCCTCGACGAGCATCCGCTCATTCCGACCGGGTCCGCTGTGCGGGCGGGTGTGAACCGGGTCGCCGACGCGCTCGTCGACGGCGGCGCCCGCGTCGCACGGCACAGTCCGCTGCTGCCCGACCCGGCCGAAGCCGCGGTGATCTACACCCAGTTGCTGTTCTCGGGCTCCGTTGCGCGTTTTCCCGTCGCGGCGTACGAGCAGTTGCGGATCCGCGCCGCCGGACTGAGCGCGGACGACCGGAGTCTCGACGCGGCGCGGCTGCGCGGCATGGTGCTGAGCCACCGCGACTGGATCGAGGCGAACGGCCGTCGCGAGCTCCACCGTCACGGCTGGCGGCGGCTCTTCGCCGAGTTCGACGCCGTGGTGTGTCCGATCACGCCCACTCCCGCGTTCCCGCACGACCACGACCCCGATCTGCTGGAGCGCCGGATCGACATCGACGGCGTCGAGTACCCGTACTTCGACCAGCTCGTCTGGGCCGGTCAGGCCACGATGCCCGGCCTGCCCGCCACCGCCGTGCCGGCGGGCCGTTCCCCCGAGGGTCTGCCGGTGGGAGTGCAGCTCATCGGTCCGATGTTCGAGGACCGCACTCCGCTGCGGCTGGCCGAACTGCTCGAGCAGGAGATCGGCGGCTTCCAGGTACCGAAGTAGGGCGCACCACCGGAGAGGCAGGGGCGCCCCCGTCACCGGAGGGACCACGCGTCACCGGAGAGGGAGGGACGCCCCGCGTTCGGCGTCGGAGCGCGGCCCGAAGAGCCGGCGGTCCTTCTCCTCGATGGGCACGTCGTCGATGCTCGCCTCGCGGCGGGTCATCAGCCCCTGCCCGTCGAACTCCCACAGTTCGTTGCCGTAGGACCGCCACCACCGGCCGTCCGCGTCGCGGGACTCGTACTGGAAGCGGACGGCGATGCGGTTGCCGTCGAAGGACCAGAGGTCCTTGCGCAGGGCGTACTCCCGCTCGCGCTCCCACTTCGCGGTGAGGAACTCGACGATCGCGGCGCGACCGGTGACGAAGGTGTCGCGGTTGCGCCAGACGGAGTCCTCGGAGTAGGCGAGCGAGACCTTGTGGGGGTCGCGGGTGTTCCAGGCGTCCTCGGCGGCCCGGACCTTCTGGAGAGCGGTCTCACGGGTGAAGGGCGGCAGGGGCGGGCGGACGGACATGAGCGGCTTCCTGCCGGACGCGGCGCGACAAGGTTGAGAACGTGCGTTCTCCTGACCGGCTGCTAACGTAGAGAACGTTGGTTCTCGCGTCAAGGAGCCCCCTGCCCATGGACATCACGAGCGCTCGGGAACAGGCCCTCGCACAGGCCCGGGAACAGGCGCTGGACGCTGCGGAGGAGCTGTTCTACGGCCGCGGCATCCAGACCGTCGGGATGGACGACATCCGGGGCGCCTCGGGCGTCTCCCTCAAGCGGCTCTATCAGCTCTTCCCCGCCAAGGAACTGCTGGTCGAGGCCTACCTGGAGCGGCGTGACATCCGCTGGCGGCGCCGGCTGGCCGAGCACGTCGACCGGTACGAGGAGCCCGAGCGGCGGATTCTGGCCGTGTTCGACCGGCTCCGGCTGTGGTTCGGGGAACCGGACTTCCGCGGATGCGCCTGGATCAACTCCTACGGTGAACTCGGCGCCACCTCACCACGTGTGGCCGTCCAGGTCCGCGCGCACAAGAAGGCGTTCAGGGACTATCTGGGCGGCCTCGTGACCGACGCGGGACTGCCGGACTCGCTCACCGACCAGGTGTATCTGCTCGCCGAGGGAGCCATGGTCACCGCGGGCATCACGCGGGAGGTGGAGGCCGCCGGGCACGCGGCCTCGGCGGCCGAGGCGCTCATCTCGTCCGCCCGGCACGCCGGCTGAGCGGACACCGCGGCGACCGGACCGGCCGGAAGGCGCGGCGGACGGACCCGAGGAAGGTGTCCTCGGGTCCGCGGGAGGTTTCCCCGGATCCGCCGGGGGTGCCCTCAGGCCTCTGAGACGGTGATGGCGCCCACCGGGCAGGCCCGCGCGGCCTCCCGGACCAGTGGGTCACCGCCGCCGTCCTCGCTGCCGGGGAGCACCTCGCTGAATCCGTCGTCGTCCTGGGTGAAGACGTTCGGCGCGGTCAGCGCGCACTGTCCCGCGCCGATGCAGACGTCCTTGTCGATCACGATGTTGATGGTCATGCCGGTAAGCCTCTTACCAGGTCACGGGGAGTTCCAGCATCCCCTGGATCGTGTCTCCGGGTTTGAAGGGGATGTCGTCCGCCGGCGCGTCCAGCCGCAGTCCGGGCAGCCGGTCGAACAGCGACAGCAGGGCGATCTCCATCTCGGCACGCGCGAGGTTCTGGCCGAGGCACTGGTGGATGCCGAAGCCGAACGCGACGTGGTGACGGGCCGGACGGTGCCAGTCGAGGGCGTCCGGCTCGGGGAAGGTGTGCTCGTCACGGTTGATGACGGAGGTCGAGAAGACGACTCCGTCATCGGCGCGGATCGTCGCTCCGGCCACCTCGATGTCCTCGGTGGCCACCCGCAGCAGCCCGTCGGCGATGGACAGGAAGCGCAGCAGCTCCTCGACGGCGGCGGGCATGAGTGTCGGCTCCGCGCGCAGCTCCGCCAGCTGCTCCGGGTGCCTGAGCAGGGTGAACGTACCGAGCGAGATCATGTTCGCGGTCGTCTCGTGGCCGGCCACCAGGAGGATCGTCGCCAGGCTGATCAGCTCCTCGCGGTCCACCGCGCCCTCGCGCAACCGGTCCTGGATGAGCTCGTCGAGCAGCCCGTCTCCCGGATCCTTCTGCTTGCGGTCGATGAGCGACCCGAAGTAGGCGTCCAGTTGGTCGCGGGCGTCCTGGGTGTCCGCGGCGGCGGGGCCGCGCAGCAGCCTGCGGGACTGCTCCTCGAAGAACTCGTGATCGGCGTACGGGACGCCGAGCAGCGCGCAGATCACCATCGACGGCACGGGCAGCGCGAAGTCGCCGACCAGCTCGGCGGGCGGGCCCTTCTGCACCATGGCGTCGAGCAGCCGGTCCACGGTCTCCTGGATACGGGGACGCAGGGTCCCGATCCGCTTGAGGGTGAAGCTGGGGACCAGCATGCGGCGCTGGGTGTGGTGCGCGGGATCGTCGAGCCCGAGGAGCGCCACCCGGCGGTCGCGGGCGGAGGCGAACCGCTCCGTGGGCATCGGGAACGCCGGACGGGTGCGGTCGGACGAGAGCCGTGGGTCGGTGAGGAGGTCACGGGCGATGCCGTGGCCCGTGACGACCCACACGCTGCGGCCGTCGTACAGGGACACCCGCGACAGGGGGCGCGCCTCGCGCAGGGGGTCGTAGGCGGTGGGCGGGTGGTAAGGACACGTGCGGTCCTGGGGGAAGGCAACGGTTTCTGTCATGAGTGACCTCGCATGCGATGGTTCCCTCTTGCCGATCTTGCCGCTCCTCATTAGATGCCCCAGGCATCTACAGAGCCACTCGAAGTTCGGCCAGATGCTCCGGTCGGGCGGTCTGGCCGAACGCCGTCGCCCGGCGGGGCGCCGACCGGGCGCCCGGGGGCCGGCGGGGCGGCGCCCACGCGTGGACATGGCTCGAACCGCCCGCCCGGGCAACGGTGGACACCCGTTCCACGTGGCTCGGCGGTGTTCCTTGCGATCCCGTCGGCGGCCCCCGAAATTCGGTTGCACGGGCCGCCGCGGAGGCCCGAGGATCTGCGCATGTCCATGTTCGAAGCCTTCCTGCCGCCGACCTCCGCCGCCACTCGTCCGGTGCGGGTCCAGCAGCGGCCCGGCCGACCGCGGAGGCCCTCGCTTCCCCGATCGTGACCGCCGCGCTCGTCGCGGGGCTGCTCGCGGGCTATGGCATCGCCATCCCCGTCGGAGCGGTCGCGACCTATCTAGTGTCCCTCACCGCTCGTACGTCACTGCGGATCGGCGGGTCAGCCGCCCTGGGCATCGCGACCGCCGACGGGGTGTACGCCCTGGTCGCCGCGCTCGGGGGCGCCGCGCTCGCCGCCGCGCTCCAGCCGGTGCTGGTGCCGTTGCGCTGGGTGTCCGGGCTGGTCCTGGCCGCCCTGGCGGTACGGGGCACCGTCACCGCTCTGCGCCAGTACCGCGAGCGGCGGCTCACCGCCCGTTCGGCGAAGGATCCGGCGCACCCGGCGCGGGCGTATCTGACGCTGCTGGGGATCACCCTCCTGAACCCCACCACCATCGTCTACTTCGCCGCGCTCGTCCTCGGCAGCCGTGCGACCGAGGCGGTACGGCCGCTGGAGCAGGGGGTGTTCGTACTCGCCGCGTTCGTCGCCTCCGCGAGCTGGCAGCTGCTGATCGCCGGCGGCGGCGCGCTGCTGGGGCGGGTCCTGACGGGACACCGGGGGCGGCTGGTGACGGCGCTCGTGTCCAGCGCCGTGATCATGGTGCTCGCCGTACGGATGCTCCTCGCCTCGCCATGACCACGTGGACCCGTGACCGCCGTCAACGGTGTGACCTGGCGCGACCGGCCGTGATCCCGTACGGCCTCGATCTGCCAGTGGGACCCGGCGAGTTGGCGGGCGCGGTCACCGGTCGCGACGAAGGGCCGCCGGGGCGCCGGGGGTGGTCGGAGTGCCCGGGGTTACCGGGCGGACGTCGTCGCCGGGTTCGAAGGCGCGGGCCACCGCGAGGCTGTCCTCGTACACGTGATGGCGTACGACGAGACCGTCCTCGACCGTCAGGTGCAGGGCGAACCGGGCCCGGTAGGGGCGCCCGGTCGCCCGGGCCGTCTGCCGGATCTCACCGAGGACCACGGCCTCCGCACCGTCGACGAGGATCCGCTCGACCGTGGTGTCCGCGCCCGCGGGCAGATGGTGCGCGCCCAGCTCCCGGAAGTGGGCGGCGGCGTCGGCACGGGTGGACCGCGGACGGATCCACGGGGTCGCGGCACGCCCGTGCTCGTCCCCTGGCCAACTGAGCTTCCAGTCGATCCGTTCGGCGTAGAGCTCGGCGATCCGTTCGGGGACGCCGGCGCCGATCCGGCGCAGCAACTCCTGGGCCACGGCGCCGGTTGTCGGAACGTGTGCGGTGACCGATGACATGGGGGCCGCCCTCTCCGTGGTCCTCGTCCGGTAACGGCTCCACCGTCCCGCACGTGGCCCGCGTCCGCGATTACCCGCGGGGTCATGCCGCGGATGATTCACAGCCCCGCTGGTGTTGAATCATGCCGAGACAGGACCAGTACGACGCGAGATGGGACGGAAGTCATGCCTCTTGAGGGTGAGTACGAACCCAGCCCGACGCAGTGGGTGCGCGAGCAGGTGGAGCTGTACGAGAGCTCCGGCGGCACCGAGGGCACCACACTGCAGGACACGGGACTGCCGGTCATCATTCTCACGACCCGCGGTGCCAAGAGCGGCAAGATCCGCAAGACCCCGCTGATGCGCGTCGAGCACGACGGCCGTTACGCGGCGGTCGCCTCGCTCGGCGGAGCCCCGAAGCATCCGGTCTGGTACTTCAACGTGAAGTCCGACCCGCACGTCGAACTCCAGGACGGTGCCCGGCGCCAGGACCTGCGGGCGCGTGAGGTCACCGGCGCGGAGAAGGACGAGTGGTGGGAGCGCGCGGTCGCGGCGTACCCCTCGTACGCCGACTACCAGAAGAAGACGGACCGCGAGATCCCCGTCTTCGTGCTGGAGCCGACTGACTGAGCGGCGCGGACGCGCCGGCGACGACGCGCGGCGCGTGAGCGGGGTCCCGGCCGCGCCTGACCGGGGGTCCCGGCCGCGTCCGCGCCGAGGTCCGCGAAAAGGGCCTCGGGGCGGACGCCGAGGTCTCGCGGACACGCCGTGCATGAGCCGTCCGCCCCCCGGGCACTCGTACCTCAGGCCCCGCCGCGCTCCCCCGTCGCGGCGGGGTCGTCCGCTGTCCCGCCCTCGCGCGACGCGGCCCGTGCCGCCGCCGCGTCGGTCACGTCCAGGAAGATCTGGTCCGCCTCCGGCACCGTGTGCGCGACGGAGCGTTTGATGCGGACGGCGACCTCCTCGACCTCCTCGCTGTCCATCCCCGGTACGAGGTCGATCCGGGCGGCGACCAGGGTCGAGTCGAGGCCGATCTCCATGGTGAGCAGCGCCTCCACGCTGTCGATCTCGGGCTGTGCCTCGAGCAGCGCCCGTATCCGGCCGCTCGACTCGGGGTCGGCGGCCCGGCCGATGAGCTGCTCACGCGCGTCGCGGCCCAACCAGTAGGCGACGCCCACCAGAAGTGCCCCGATGGCGAAGGATGCCGAGGCCTCCCACACGATCTGTCCGGTGATCATGTGCAGCGCCATGCCGATGATCGCGAGCGTCACGCCCAGCACGGCGGTGCCGTCCTCGGCGACCACCGTGCGCAGGGCGGGGTCGCGCAGCCCTCCGGCGCCGCCCTGTCCGCGCACCTGGTGAAGCGCGCGGAACAGGGACGCGCCCTCGGCGAGCAGGGAGACGACCAGCACCGCGAGCCCCGCCACATAGCCGCTGGACGACTCCTCGCTGCCGCTCTTCAGGGCCTCGAAGCCCTGGAAGAACGAGAAGCAGCCGCCCATCACGAAGATGCCGACGGCGGCGAGCAGCGACCAGAAGAACCGTTCCTTGCCGTAGCCGAACGGGTGCCGGCGGTCGGCGGGCCGGCGGCTGCGGCGCAGGGCGGCGAGGAGGAAGACCTCGTTCAGGCTGTCCGCCACGGAGTGCGCGGCCTCGGAGAGCAGTGCGGGCGAGCCCGTGAGCAGTCCGCCCACCGCCTTGGCCACGGCGATCAGGAGATTGGCCCCGAGGGCCACGAGCACGGTCAGGCGCGTTCCGTGGTCCTGCCCCTTCGGCTTCGGCGCCGGCTCCGACTGCGCCGGCTCCTTCGGCTCCTTCGGCTGCTGGGATTGTGCCGACGGCTTCGGCCGGTCCGACCGGTCCTGCGATGTCCGATTCACCCCGTCCGGTTGCCCAGGCCCGCGCGCCTCACACTTCGGCGGACGGTACGGCCCTCTACCCGACGTCCGGATTCGGTGGCACCGTCGACTCGGACCACGGAAGGAGACCCACGTGCCCAAGAAACGGAAGAAACTCAAACTCCCGTTCGCCTACAAGCCGCTGGGATTCGCGCTGGGCTGGGCGAGCGGAGCCCTGGCCGGGCTGGCCTTCGAGGCGGCGTGGAAGGCGGTGCGCCACGAGGAGGACGCGCCCGACGCGCTGGACAAGGACCGCGGCTGGGGTGAGGTGCTGCTCGCCGCGGCCCTCCAGGGCGCGCTGTTCGCCGTCGCCCGCAGCGCGGCGGACCGCGCGGGCGCGAAGGCCGTCGAGCGTTCGACGGGGATCTGGCCGTCCCCGGACAAGGGGAAGGGCAGAGGCGGCCGTGGTGGCCGGAGCTGACGACCGTATCCGCCGGGCCGGACACGGCGGTGGGTTCAGCCCAGCTTCGGCGCCATGGTGGGCGTGAGGCACAGGGTGAACGAGTGCCCCGACGGGTCGGAGTAGCCCCGCTCCTCGAAGGGTCCCGCGGCGTCCTTGGTCTCGATGGGCCGCCCGCCGAGACCGACGATCCGGCGTTCCGCCTCGTCCAGGTCCGCCACCTGGAAGTCCAGATGGACCTGGAGGGAGTTCTCGGGGCGGGGCCAGCTCGGCGGCGTCGCCGTGAGGTCCCTGCGGAACCCCATCCGCGTCCCGTCCGCGCCCTGGATGTCGATGCGGTTCGCGCTCGTGTCCGTCTCCTCGCCGTCGAGGAGTTCCTTGTAGAACGCGGCGAGCTTCTCGGGCTCGGCGCAGTCCAGCACCACCACGCCTGCCAGGACCAGTGCCATGCTTCCTCCGTAGGGGATCGGGGGCGCGGTCGGCTGGGCCGTCGCTGCCCCGCGCCTCCCGGATACCCCGTCCCACGGAATCAGTCGTCCACGAGCCAGCCGCCGTCCCGCATGAGGTCGCGGCCGGCGATCTCGTCGGCCTCGCGCCAGGCCTGTACCCGCCGTGGAGTGACGCGGAAGTAGAGGTAGGCGGTGGTGAGGCGGCGCGGATCGAAGCCGGTCCGCTCGGCGAAGGCGTCGCCGACACCGGCCGGCAGTCCGGCGGGTTCCAGCGTCTCGACGGTGCCGTCGACGACGACCACGTCGCGGGTGGGTCCGAAGGCCAGACGTACCGTGCCCGTCGTCCGCAGGTTGCGGCCCGTCGGGCTGGCGCCGGGGGTGGCCAGCAGCACGGTCGTGCCGTCCCAGAGGTAGGACAGCGGGATCAGGTGGGGCGCCGCGCCGTCGGGGCCTGCCGTGGACACCCAGACGTCGACGTCCTGTTCCAGCCGGTGGAGCGTGTCCTGTGTGCGCTGCTTCACGGTGCGGGCGGGCGGGGTCATGTGCGGTCAGCTTCCTGGGGGCCGTGGTGCGGACGGGTCCGGGGGAATGACGCGGGAGAGCCCGGCGGTGTGACCGGCGGGGTCTTCCGGTCGCGTCTCCGTCTGCCGTGTCGGTTGCGTCGGCGGGAGCTCCTGTATCTCGTCCAGCCGGGCGGCCGCGGCGGCCAGCAGCAGGTCGAGCGCCGACGGGTAGGCGCTGCGCCGCATGTCCGCCACCAGATGACGCGCCGTCGCCGCGATGTGCGGGTGCGTGTCGGGGGACAGCCGCGCGTACGTCGCCCGCCACACCCCGGCCTCGGCCTCTCGCGCGGCCCGGGGCAGGGCCACGCTCGCCGCGTCGAGGGCCGCGAAGGCCAGCGCCTGGTCGACGAACGCGTGGTAGATCCGTACGGCCTCGACGTCGGGGAAGCCGGCGCCGCGCAGCACGCCGAGGATCGTCTCCACCGCCGCGATCTCGTGGACCCGGCCCGTGACGCGGTACGCGCTGAGCACCGCGGCCTGGGGATGGGAGAGGGATCCGGAGTGCATCCGCAGGCCGAGGTCGCGCAGGTCGGCCCGCCAGTCACCGGTGGGACGCCAGGTGCGCAGCGTACGGCCGATGAGTTCGTCGGCGATGGCGAGCAGCAGGTCGTCGGTGTCGCGGAAGTACCGGTACAGGGCCGTGGGATCGGCGCCGAGGGCGAGGCCGAGGCGGCGGACGGTAAGGGCGTCGGCGCCGTGCTCCTTGAGCAGCCGCAGCGCCGTCTCGACGATGAGCTCCTCGGAGAGGACCACACCCGTCTTGGTGGGGCGTCGGCGCCGCCGGGCGGCGGGCGGGACGACTCGTTCGGTCATGGACTCTCCCTCCGGTGCGGGCACCTTATGTCAACGGCGTTGACCTGTTAAGGCTCCGGGCAGTTTCATTTCCGGTCATCGGGCCGGAACCAGGCCCCGGGTGCGATCGGAGCAGGCCATGACGCAGAAGCCGTACGGTGTGGATCCCCCGTCCCTGCGCAAGTCCCTCGGTGTCGTGGACGGCGTCGCGATCGCCGCGTCCAGTACGGCGGCGACCACCAGCATCGGGATCGGGCTGGGCGTGACGGCGGGGGTGGTCGGTCTGCATCTGCCCGCCATCATGCTGCTGGCCTTCCTCCCGGTCCTGGGCATCGCGGGCGCCTACTCGCGGCTGAACCGGGTCGAGCCGAACGCGGGCAACGGCTATGTCTGGGTGGGCCGTTCCCTCACTCCCTGGCTCGGCTTCCTGGTCGGCTGGGTGAACATCGTGGCCACGGTGGCCTTTCTCGCCTACACCACCGCCGTGACCGGCTCGGCCATGCTGCAACTCGCCGGTGAGGCGGGACTGCACGAGGCGGCCGGGTTCGCGCTGGACCCGGACTCCACCGCCCAGACGACCGCGGTGGGCGTCGTGGTCCTCGTCGCCGTCACCCTCACGGCGGTCACCGGGGTCAGAACCGCCGCCCGTCTGCAGAGCGGGCTGCTGGTCTTCGAGTACGTCGTCCTGCTGGGCTTCTGCGGATACGGCATCGTCACCGGTCCGCACGCCTTCCGCCTGAGCTGGTTCGACCCGTTCCGGATCCCCTCGGCCACGGCCCTGGCGCAGGGCATGCTGCTGTCGGTGTTCTGCTACTGGGGGTTCGAGGCGGCGTTCACCGTGAACGAGGAGGTGCGCGACCCCAAGGACGCCTCACGGGCCGGGACCATCACGCTGGTCACGATGCTCGGACTGTTCCTCCTCGGCTCGGTCGCCTTCCAACGCGTACTGTCCGAGGACGAGTTGGCCGACCACGGCGCCCAGGGGCTGGCGTTCTTCGGCGACCGTCTCGCCTCCCAGCCGCTCGCCGCGCTGCCTCTGGTGGCGCTGATGTTCTCGGCCGTCGCCTCCCTGCAGGCGGGCGTGATCCCGACGGCTCGCGGGATGTTCGCGATGAGCCGGGACCGCACGCTGGGACCGGTGTGGTCCAGGGTCAACTCCCGGTACGGGACTCCGGCGGCCGGGACCCTGCTGATCGGCGCGCTGGCGGCGGCCGTGGCGGCCCTCGCCCTGGTGATCCCCCGGCTCGCCGACATGATCATGGCGACGGTGAACGCGGTCGGGATCGTCGTCGCCCTGTCCTACGCGCTCACCGCCCTGGCGGCCGCGGCGCGCTTCCGCGGCCTGCTGCGCGAGGACTGGCGGCAGGGGATACGGGCCGTGGTGCTCCCGTCCCTGAGCGCCGCGGCCCTGCTCGGCCTCGGCGGCTACCTCGCCTGGTCCTTCTACACCTCCGCCGACCATCTCGAAGTCAGCGCGGACAACGGGTGGTTCCTGCTGCTCGTGCCCGGCCTGATGATCGCCTCCGGATGCGCGGCGGCCGCCTGGGCCAAGTGGGTGCGCAGATCCCCGTACTTCCGCACCGGCCGCGGCACCGACGCCGACGCGCCCCGGCTGCTGGCCGCACCCCGCTGACCCGCACCCGCACCCGGACCGCCGACACCCGACCAAGGAACGGACACATGCACGCTGACCTCCTGTTCACCGGTGGACCGGTCCTCACTCCCGAGGGCCCCACCGTCACCGAGGTCGCCGTCACCGGCGACCGGATCACCGCCGTCGGGGCCTCGGCCCGCGAACTGACCGGCCCCCGGACCGAGGTCGTCGACCTTGCCGGACGGCTCCTCCTGCCCGGCTTCCAGGACGCGCACCTCCACCCCGTCCCGGCGGGACTTGAACTCGCCCAGTGCGATCTGACGGGCGCGCGGACCGCCGAGGAGACGGTGCGCGCCGTCCGTGCGTACGCCGACGCACATCCCGGCCGGGAGTGGATCACGGGCGGCGGCTGGTCCATGGAGGCGTTCGAGGGCGGTACGCCGACGAAGGAGGCGCTGGACGCGGTCGTGCCCGACCGGCCGGTGTACCTGCCGAACCGGGACCACCACGGGGCCTGGGCCAACAGCCGTGCCCTGGAGCTGGCGGGGGTCACACGCGACACTCCGGACCCGGCCGACGGACGCTTCGAGCGGGACGCCTCGGGCGAGCCCACCGGGATGCTCCAGGAGGGGGCCATGCGGTACGTCGGCCGGCTCGCTCCCCCGGCCACCCCGGCGGACCGGCTCGCCGCGCTGCTGCACGCCCAACGGCATCTGCACGCGCTCGGCATCACCGCCTGGCAGGACGCGCTCGTCGGCGCCTTCCTGGGAATGGACGACCCGTCGGACGCGTATCTGACGGCTGCCCGCGACGGCTCGCTGACCGCGCGGGTCGTCGGCGCGCTGTGGTGGGACCGGGAACGCGGGGCCGAGCAGATCCCCGAACTCGTCGAGCGCCGGGCCGCGTTGAGCCATGGGCGGTTCCGCGCCACCAGCGTCAAACTGATGCTGGACGGGGTCGCCGAGAACGGCAGCGCCGCCCTGCTCGACCCCTATCTCGACAACTGCGGCTGCGCCACCGCCAATCGCGGCACCAGTTTCATCGATCCGGCCCGACTTCCGGCATACGTCGCCGAGTTGGACGCCCTCGGCTTCCAGTGCCACTTCCACGCGCTGGGCGACCGGGCCGTACGGGACGCCCTGGACGCGGTCGAGGCGGCGCGGAAGGCGAACGGCCCGAGCGACACGCGTCCGCACCTGGCCCACCTCCAGGTCGTGCACCCCGACGACGTGCCCCGCTTCGCGCGGCTCGGCGCCACGGCCAACATCCAGCCCCTGTGGGCCGCGCACGAACCGCAGATGGACGAGCTGACCATTCCCTTCCTCGGACCCGAACGGGCCGCCCTGCAGTACCCGTTCGGCTCGCTGCTGCGGTCCGGGGCGCGACTCGCGGCGGGCAGCGACTGGCCGGTCAGCAGCCCCGACCCGCTCCAGGGCATCCATGTCGCGGTCAACCGCGTGGTGCCGGACGGGACGGAGCCGGTGTTCCTGCCGGCCGAACGCGTGGGGCTGACCGCCGCGTTCACGGCGTACACGGCGGGATCCGCGTACGCCAACCATCTCGACGACACCGGGAGTCTGCGGGCGGGGTCGCTGGCGGATCTCGTGGTGCTGGACCGCGACCCGTACGCCGGGCCGCCCGAGGAGATCGGTACGACGCGGGTCGCGCTGACCTATGTGGGGGGTGAGCGCGTCCACGAGGCACCGGACGCGTGACGGTGCCTACCCGGGACCGGGCGGTACGCGTCACCCGAAGGTGCGACGCGCCCGGCCCCGACGCCGGGCAGTGGGTCAGGTTGCGGAGGGGTGTGGGGGCCCTGCGGAGCCCGTCTGCAGCCCCTCTCCCGTCTGCAGCCCCTCTCCCGTCTGTCGTTCCTCTCCCGTTCGCGCCGCGAACTCGACCGGTAGCCGGTCCAGTCGGGTCTCCCAGGTGGAGGCCGTCGAGGTGAGTTCACCGGCCGGCACGGCCAGCCGCAGGCCCGGCAGCCGGTGCAGCAGGACGTCGACGGCCGTCCCGATGATGGCCTGGCCGATGCCCTGTCCGGGGCACTCGTGCGCGCCGCCGCTGAACGCGAGGTGCGACTGGTTGCCCCGCACCGAGACCCCGGCCTCGGGCCGGATCCCGGGGTCCAGGTTTCCGGCGGCGAGCCCGAGCAGCAGCAGGTCGCCCTCCATGACGCGGTGGCCGGCGAGTTCGAGGTCCACGGCGGCGAAGCGCCCCGGCAGGACGGTGAGCGGCGGGGTGTTCCACAGCACCTCCTCGACGACGGCGGAGACGTCCAGCTCTCCGCTGACCAGCCCGGCGAGCCGCGAGGTGTCGGTCAGGACCAGTTGGAGCACGCGGGCCAGCAGGTTGCTGGTGGTGGTGTGCGCGGTGATCAGGACCAGGCGCAGGTGGTTGAGGATCTCGTCCTCGTCGAGACCGGCCTCGTGCTCGATCAGTCCGGTGGTGAAGTCGGCGCCGGGCTCGGCGCGTTTGCGGTCGGTGAGATCCGCGAGAATGCGCATGATCAGGTCGTTGTGGGTGAGGGCGTCCTCGCCGCCCTTGATGACCTGGGCGCAGGAGACGGCGAGGTTGCGCCCCTCGGCCGCCGGGAGTCCGAACAACCGGGTCAGGACGAGCATCGGCAGGTACTCGGCGAACTCCCCCACCAGATCGGCGCTGCCCGTGCCGGCGAACGCGTCGATCTGCCGGTGGGCGAAGTGCGCGACGTGGCGCCGGATGCCGCGCGCCGCGACGGTCCGCAGATTGTCGGTGACCGCGCCGCGCAGCCTGCGGTGCGGCTCGCCGTCCTGGGACACGCAGTCGGGCCGCCAGCCCAGCATCGGGATCAGCGGTGACCTGTCGTCGACACGGCCTTCCTTCCGGTCCCGCCAGATGCGGGCGTCCCGGCTGAACTGACGGGCGTTGTCGAGCACCCGCCGGTTCTCCCGGTAGCCGAGGACCAGCCAGGCGGGAACGTCGCCCTCCAGGAGGACCGGGGCCACCGCCCCGTACTCCTTGCGCAGCCGCGCGTACAGCTCCTGCGGATCCGTTGCCGCCCCAGGTCCGTACAGGCGGGTGAGGCCGCCGCCCGTACCGCCGGCCGCGGGGTCGTGCGCGCTGCCGTCCGCGCGGTCGTGCGCGTCGCCGGGTGCGCGGTCGTGTGCGTCCCCGGGTGCGCGGTCGTGTGCGTCGCCGGGTGCGACCGGGCAGCCGCGAGGAGCGCCGGGGTCGTGCGTGAGCCGGTCGTTCATCGCGGTTCCCGAGCGGCGGCGGAGCGTTCCTGCAGGTGGCGTACGAGCGCGATGAGGACGTCACGGCTGGACGCCCTGTCCCGGGCGTCGCAGGCCACGATCGGGATGTGCGGAGGAAGGTCGAGGGCGTCGCGGATCTCCCCGACCGGGTGCCGCGGAGAGTCCGGGAAGACGTTCAGGGCGATGACGAAGGGCACGTCCTGCCGTTCCATCTCCTCGATGGCCCGGAAGCTGGAGTCCAGCCGCCGGGTGTCCACCAGGACGACCGCCCCGAGCGCGCCCTTGAACAGGCCGTTCCACAGGAACCAGAACCGCTCCTGGCCCGGCGTCCCGAACAGGTACAGCACCAGCTCGTCGTTGAGGGAGATCCTGCCGAAGTCCATGCTGACGGTGGTCCGCGTCTTGTCGGCCACGCCGATCAGGTCGTCGGTACCGGCGCCGGCCGCGGTCAGCGTCTCCTCGGTGGTCAGCGGCTTGATGTCGCTGACCGAGCCCACCAGAGTGGTCTTGCCGGTGCCGAAGCCGCCGGCGATCATCACCTTCACCGAGCGGGGGCCGCCGCCCGACCCCGGGTCGGGACGGTCAAAGCCTTTGAAGTCCACGGAGTACCTCCTCGAGGAGCGCGCGGCCGGGCCCGCGACCGGTGTCGGACTCCGGTAGGGGATGACGGGCCTCGACACGACCTGCGTCCAGCAGATCGGCCAGGAGCACCGCGAGAATGTTGAAGGGCAGTTCGAGATGGGCGCCGAGCTCGGACACCGAGAGCGGCTCGCGGCAGCGCCGGAGGATCTCCTCGTGCTCGGGCTGCATGCCCGGGGCGGGGGCAGCGCGGGAGACGACGAGGGTCGCGACGTCGAGGCCCGCCGCCGGACCGCCGCCCGGCCCACTGCGGCCACCGGTGAGGACGTAGTAGCGCTCAAGGCCGGACGGGTCCGTGGGCCGGCGGGGAGAACTCATCCAGAGTGCTCCTCCAAGCGCGGTTCGGTGCCGAGGAGTTCACCCATCCTGCGGGCCAGATCCCTCATCTGGTGACCGAGAAGGCCCTGGTCGAGACCTTCCCTGGCCAGCACTCCGAGGTACGTCTCCACCCCGGCCCGCACCACGAACAGATGGCCGCCGTCGACCTCGATCATCGCCAGCCGCAGCCCCCCGGCACAGCGGGGGAACTGCTCGGCCACCGGCTGCGCCAGCGCCTGCAGACCCGCGACCACGGCGGCGAACCGGTCCACGTCGTCGGGGTCGTCGGCGCCGTAGGAGGTGATGGCCTTGCCGTCGCTCGAGGCCACGAGGGCGAAGCGGATCTCCTTGATGCTCTCCGTCAGGTCGCGGAGCGCCCAGCTGACGTCGGTTCCCTGTTGCGTCATGTGAACTAGTCGCTCTCTTCAGTGCGGTGCTCGTCGGACTCACGTGCCGCGGCCGCGCCGTGCGGCGGCCCGCTGTCCCGTCCGGCCGTGGCGAAGGCGGCGAGGCCGGTGAAGGACGCGGCGGGGGGCACGGCGGCCACGGACTCCTCGGTGCGGCCCACGGCGCCGGGCCGGGGAGTGGCGGCAGGGCGCGAAGCGGTGCCGGGGCGCCGATCCGGCGCCCCGGTCCGCCTGCCGCGGCGTCGGGGAAGGCCGCCGGACGTGGTGTCCGCGCTCTCGTCACCCGTCGCGGCCCGGTCCGTGGCGGTCCCGGCGGCGGGGGCCGGGTCGGTGACCGTGACGGGCAGCGGGCTGAAGTACTTGTGCGGTACGACGACGACCACCGAGGTGCCGAGCCAGGGCGAGTCGGCGAAGGTGACCCGGATGCCGTAGCGCCGTGCCAACGTGCCCACCACGCGCAGGCCCAGGTTCGCGTCCTCCGAGATACCGCCGAGGCCCGGACCGGCCGAGGTACCCGCGAGGGTGTGCGCGGCCTCGTTCCTCTTCTCCTCGCTCAGCCCCTTGCCCGCGTCCTGGATCTCGATGCCGACCCCGTTGGGTACCTCCCGGCCGGAGACGACCACCGGTTCGGTGGGCGGCGAGTAGCGTGCCGCGTTGTCCAGGAGATGGGCGAAGAGCAGCGTGAGGTGGTCCACCAGGGCACCGTCGACGCCGAGTTCGGGCAGATGACGGACCTGGACGCGGCCGAAGTCCTTGATGCGGCCGATACCGCCGCGGACCACGCTGAGCAGCCGCTGCGGCTCCTGCCACTGGCGTCCGGGCCGGTCCGAGCCGCCGAGCACGCCGATGCTGGCGGCGAGACAGTCGGCGGGGCCGATCTCCTGGTCCAGCTCCATCAGACCCCGGGCCACCGCGGGGAGCCGGCCGTGTTCGCCCTGCATCTCGTGCAGACGGCCGCGCAGCTTGCTGGTCAGCACGTGCATACGACTGCCGATGCTGATCACGGCCTGCTCGGCCGAGGTGGAGCGGTCGAACTCCGCCTCGACGCCGATCAGCGCGGTCCGCAGGATCTTCCGCAGCTCGGCACGGAGTTCGGGGCCGGCGTCCGTCTCCTGCGCGACCTCCGGCAGGATGTCGTCGACGGCCTCACCGGCCCGCAGCCGTTCGAGCGCGCCGGGAAGATACGTGTCACCAAGCCTGCCGACGACGGCCAGTTGCACGGCGAGCCGCTCCTGCCAGACCTGGGTCCGCGCGGCGATCCCGGTCTCGTGGGCCTCGGCCTGCTCGGCGATCCGCGCGTCGTGGGCCCGCGCCTGCTCGGACAGGCGGGCCTCGTGGGTCCGGATCTCTTCGGCGAGCCGCGCCTCATGGGTCCGGATCTCTTCCGCGAGCCGCGCCTCGTGGGTGCGGGTCTGCTCGGCGAGCCGTGCCTCGTACCCCTCGGACCGTTCGGCGAGGCGTGCCTCGTGGTCCTCCGTCTGTTCCGCGATGCGGTTTTCGTGGCTCTGCGTCTGCTCGGCGAGGCGGGTCTCGAAGGTGCGGGTCCGGTCGGCCAGTTGTGCGTCCAGGACCGCGCGTTCGGCGGCGAACTCCCGCTCCAGGGCCGCCACGTGCCGCTGCCACTCTTGGGACCGCTCCGCCCGTTCGCCACGGATGTCGGCGGCGGAACGGCGCAGTTGGGACCGGGTGCGCAGGAGGAGCCGCACACAGATCGCGCCGGCCGTGGTGGCCGCCGTACCCGCGAACGCCGCGGGGATCTGGACCTGGTCGGGTCCGGCGACCGCGGTGGCGACGGTTCCGGCTCCCAGCGCGACCGGCATCAGCCACCAGCTGTACCAGGCGACGGGTGCCCGCGCCGCCGGGGGCGAAGTGGCAAGTTCCATCTGCATCCTTCAAGACCAGCACGCTCGAACACAGGAGGGCGGGCGCCGTACGGGTCGCACGCGCGGCACGGGACGATCGAGTGTGTCCGCCTCAACTCGCCTTGTCCCAGGGGAGCTTATCGGGTTCTAGATCAAAAGGATCAACCCAGCGACGCAGAGCGGTGCGTATGCGATCGCCCTCCTACAGGCGTGCTCGGTCGGGTGTCAGGTCCTGCGGAGAACGCGGTTGGCGCCCGCGGCGGCCGTCGTCGCGAGCAGCCATCCCAGGCAGACGAGGACCACGGCCGCCCACTGAAGCCCGCCCCGTGGACTGAACGCCTGCTCCTGCCCGAAGTCGACGAGAGGCAGCACCAGGTCGAAGGTGTAGATGGCCGCCTGGAAGTGGGGTGGCTTGCCCGGCTCGACCGCCTGTGGGGGCCAGCGCGTGAACAGCAGGATGCCGCTGAGCATGATCGCGCACAGCCACCACACGGCGCGCATCGGGCGGTAGCCGTAGCCGACGGTGAGGTCCTGGAAGCCGCTCCACACGCGCCCCGGCCACGGCAGGGTGCCCCGCAGCCTGCGCTGCTGGGCGAGCAGCACCGTGCGGGCGTCACGGTCGTGGCCGTGCTGCCGGTAGGTGGCCGCGAGTTGTTCGTACGGCTGCGGGGTGAACCCCTCGGGGTCACGGGCGAGCAGCGGAAGCCTTTGCCGGGCGGACAGTTGGGGCAGCAGACTGTCGTAGACCACGCCGTCCATGCGCAGAGCCCTGGGCCAGCTCTCCGGGGTGGCGCTCAGCACGGTGACGCGGGTGTGACTGAGGGACACCACGCCTTTGACGGGTTCCCGGAAGCGCAGGTCGAGTTCGGAGGCGGTGGAGCGCCGGCTGATGAGGGCCGGCTGTCCGGCGGGGGTGTCGATGAGGCCGTCCTTGAAGCAGAACCGGCTGCGCACCGTGATGCTGCTCATGGAGAGCCTGCCGAGCGCGGTGAACCCGTCGCAGAGGTTGAACTCGGCTCCGACGTCTATGCCGTGGGCGCGCAGGGCCGGTCCGTGCTCGGTGGAGAGCGAGGCGTCCTCGAAGAGGGCGCCGCCGCCCACCCGGGCGTCGCACAGGTCGACGGTGCCCTCGGCGACGAGCCCGCCGCGGCAGTTCAGGTTGCCGCCTATGTGCAGCCTGTTGGCCTTGAGCGCCGTACCCGACGGGTTGCGCAGTTCGGCGCCCGTGAGCACGACGCTGCCGCGTACGGAGGTGTCCCGCAGGTCGGCGCAGCCGTCGACGGCGAAGCCCGAGCCGGCCTGGATGTCGCCGCCGATCGTGGCGCACAGGAGGTGCAGGGCGCGTTCGCCGCGGCGCTCACCGCGCCCGGTCAGCCGGCTGTTCTCCAGGTGCAGGGTGCCGCCGATCGACGCGCCGTACAGATCCGTCGGTCCTTCCACCCGGCACCCGGTGATCTCGCACTTCCCGCCGATCGTGACGCCGACCCCGGAGAGTCCGGGCAGCACGCAGTCGCGCAGTTCGAGGGCGCCCAGTGCGGCACCGTCGAGTGAGGGGACCTGCTCGAAGCGGCAGTTGCGCAGCCGCAGGGTCCCGGCGACGACGGCCTCGGCGAGGTCGAGCCGCCCGGTGATCCGTACGTCCCTGAGCCGCAGCCGGGGCAGGTGGCCCGGTTCGGCGGCCGGCGGTGCGAGCAGCAGCCTGCGGACGACCGCGGCCCGTACCTCGCCCCCGTCCGCGTACCACTCGCCCCTCCGGAAGGCGGCCCACATTCCCCGCTCACTCCCGCTCCATCCCCCTGGCGCGAGGCTGCCCGACACGTCAACTCCCCCTCCGGCAAAGGAAACCGCTGCATCGCTCTACCCAGGGGGCGCACGGGACAACCGGGGGTACCCGCAGAGTTCCTGGACATCCGTCCAGCTATAGTGGACACCTGTCCAGAACCTGTCCAGGATTCTTGATCGCACGAGGGAGCTTGCTGACGATGGAGACGGTCGCGAACGTGCTGGTGGGCCTGGTGGCCGCGCTGCACGTGTACATCCTGGTGATGGAGATGTTCCTGTGGGAGAAGAAACCGGGGCGGGGACTGCACGGCTTCGATCCGGAGCTGGCCCGGGCGACCGCGCCGATGGCCGCCAACCAGGGCCTCTACAACGGCTTCCTGGCCGCGGGTCTGGTCTGGGGGCTGCTCGCAGCCGATCCGACCGGCTTCCGCGTGCGGGTCTTCTTCCTGGTGTGCGTGGTGATCGCCGGGGTGTACGGAGCGGTCACCGCGAACCGGCGCATCCTCTTCGCGCAGGCACTGCCCGGCGCGCTCGCCCTGGCCGCCGTCCTCGTCGCCCGGTGACGGCCGAGGATCCTCGGGCGGCCCGCACCCGGGAGAGACTGCGGCGGGCACTGCTCGAGGAGTGCGCGGAGCGGCCGCTGGAGGAGGTCGGCGTCGCCGCGCTGGTGCGGCGCGCGGGGGTGGGCCGGGCCACGTTCTACCTGCACTACGCCGACCTGGAGGCGCTCGCGGTGGACACCTGCGCCGATGTCGTACGCGAGGCCGTGGACGCGCTGCACGCGTGGCGCGGGCGGCCCGACCCGGTGTCGGCGCCGCCCGCGCTCCTCTCGTTCTTCTCCGGCCTCGCGCCGCACGCCGGCCTCTACCGGGCCCTCCTGAGCCCCGGCGGCGGTGGCCCGCTGGGTCATGTGCTGCACCGGGACCTGCGCGCCCGCAGCGTGACCGAGCGAACCCTCGCGGGCGCCCCGGACGCCGCCCTCGTCGCCTCCGCGGTGGCCGCCACCTTCGCGGGCGTGCTCGCGGACTGGCTGCACGGTCTGCTGGAGGGCACTCCGGAGGAAGTGGCCCACCAGGTATGGCAGTTGCTGGTGACCCTGCACATGAGCCGGTGACACCTCACCGTGTCCTTCGTCGCGGGCCACGCCTCCGCCGCGTGGGGTCCGGTCAACCGTCCTCTAGTCGTTCCTGGCGGTGGTCCTCTGCTCGCCGAGCCAGTCGGTGAAGGTCTGGGTGCCCCGCGGTCCCGGCCCGGTCGGCAGCAGGCCGCCACTGTTCATCCCGCCGGGAAGATACAGGGGCAGGACCGGGCGCCGGCGGACGCCGCCCGCGGCGATCCGGCGCCGGGCCATGTCGACCAGCGACTCCACCCGCGGGCCGGCGATCTCGGGGGCCATCCCCCGCGGGGACCCGAGGGCGAGGTCGGCGAGGGCTTCGGCCACCTCCCGTACGGCGACGGGCTGGAGCCGCCCCATCGGCACCGTCGCTATCGGCCCGGGCAGGCTGTTCAGCAGCTGACCCGCGAAGTCGTGGAACTGGGTCGCCCGCAGAACGGTCCACGGCACCGGCCCCCCGCGGACGATCTCCTCCTGCCGCAGTTTGCCCGCGTAGTACGGGTTCTTGACTCTGTCGATCCCCACGATCGACAGGGTCACGAGATGCCGCACCCCCGCCCGCTCCGCCGCGCCGACGAGATGCCGGCCCGCGGTGTCGAAGAAGTTCATCGCCACGGATCTGCGCATCGTGGTCACATTGCTGACGTCGACGACCGTCTCGGCGCCGGTCAGCGCCGCATCCAGCCCGGAACCGTTCAGCAGGTCGACGCCCTGCCCGCGGGACAGCACCACCGGCGTGTGCCCGCGCGTTCGCAGCACCTCCACGACGAGCCGCCCGGCGAGTCCTGTACCGCCGGCCACCGCGATCTTCATGACTGCTCCCGTTCCGCTTGACGCTGTACAAGTACATGACAGCGGAGACCCGGAGATTGTGACGTCCGGGCTCGTGACCATGGTCAGCCCCTTCCGCTTCGGGTGCCGTGCGGACCGGACCCGGTCAGCCGTCGCCGACGTCACAAATCGGGCGCACAAGCGGTCATACCTGGAAAGCCCGCGACTGCGACGTGCTCGGAGCGCGCACATGGACCCCACAAGGCGTCGATGTGCGGCGCTTCCCACGACCGGTTCGTGAGCGTGCTTCGGAGCCCGCCTCTCCGCGCAGGAACGCCGTTCCCCCGCCCGGGGACTTCGCACGGGATCCGCAGTGACTGCCCGTGGACCGCTTGTGCGATCGACAAGCCGGGCAGTGGTCCCCGACTCCGTTAGGAACAGTGCGTGATCACTTCTCCGCCCCTCCCCCATCCCGCCGCGACCTCCCGGTGGAACGCGGCCCTCGTCCCGGGTCCCGGCCGGGCCGGTCTCCGCCGCGGTTCCCTGCCGTCACGCCTGCGGCTGGTCGCCGTACTCCTGGTTCTGGTGGGCGTCATCGTCCTCGACGGGACATACGTCCCGGCCATGGGCTGGGCGACCCTGCTCGCCGTCGTCTCGGCGGCGGCGGCGACCTTCGCCGGCCCCACGCTCAGCGGCGGAGTCGTCCTCGTGTCGGGTGCGGCCCGAATCGGCCTCGACCTCGGTCACCCTCGGCTGCTGTTCGCCACTGTCTCGCAGTCCGTCACCATGCTCGTCATCTGCGCGGTCGTCATCGTCCTCTGCGCCCTGCGGCAGCGACACCGCACGGAAGTGAACACGCTTCGCGCCGTCTCGGAGATCGCTCAGAGGGTCGTACTGCGTCCCCTTCCCGGCCGGCTCGGCCCGCTGCGTATCGCAGCCACCTATCAGGCGTCCGACGCCCATGCCACGGTCGGCAGCGACCTGTACGGGGCCGTCCGCATCCCTGGTGCCACGCGGGTCCTGATCGGCGACGTGCGCGGCAAGGGGCTGCAGGGCATACACGAGGTGGCCGCCGCACTCGGCGCGTTCAGGGAAGCCGCCCGCTGCTATCCCACCCTCCCGGAAGTGGCCGCCCACCTCGAGGCCAGTATCCGCAGCCACCTGGAAGAGGTCGTCGAAACCGACCACGAGGCCGGCGAACGCTTCGTCACCGCGCTGCTGCTGGAGATCCCCGACGACCATCGGGTGGTGCACGCGGTCAGCTGCGGCCATCCCGCACCCCTGCTCTCGGGCGGCGGCCGCGCAACCCTCCTGAAGCCTCAGCGATGCAGCCCGCCCCTGGGCCTGGGAAGCTCCTCCGCCCGCGATCACCACCAGGACACCTTCCCCTTCGCCGCCGAAGACGTCCTGATGCTCTACACCGACGGCATCACCGAAGCCCGCGACGGGTCAGGCACCTTCTACCCCCTCAGGGAGAGGGTCGCCTCCTGGGCCGGCACCGGCCCCGAGCAACTCCTCCGGTACGTCCAGGGCGACCTAACCCGGCACATCAGCGGCCCCTTGGGCGACGACGCCGCCATGATCGCCCTCCAGCGAACCCCCGGCTCCACGACATCCCGGGTACGCGATCCGCAGACAGCGGGAACGGCAGACCTGCCGCGTGCGGGCCACCCCGTTGATTCCGCTCCCCGCTCACCGCAGGCCGCGCCCCCACCCACGAGGACGGAGAAGCCCACGGAGCAAGACATGGGGAAGGATCAGACCGTTCCCCCCGGGCCGTCCCGTGGTCGCTCCACGGGGGTCGCCCGGCACGCGGCGCGCCATCGCGTCCTCGTGCTGATGTTCGACGGGGTGCAGTCGCTCGACGTCACCGGGCCCTTGGACGTCTACGCCGCGGCAAATGAGCTCGGCGGCGACTACCGGCTGACCACCGCCTCCCTCGACGGACGGCCGGTGCGCACCACCGCCGGACTCCGGCTCGTACCGGACCTGGCGCTGGGCGACTTCGATTCCGGCGTCGACACGCTCGTCGTCCCCGGGGGTCCCCAGTGGTGGGAGGCGGTCGCCGATCCACCGCTCATCGAGGGAATCACGCGGCTCGCCGACAGGTCCCGCACCGCCACGGTCGCGGCCGTCTGCGCCGGGACGTTCCCGCTGGCCGAGACCGGGCTCCTGGACGGGCGGCGGGCCGCGACCCACTGGAAACTCGCCGCGGACCTCGCCGCCCGTTATCCCCGCGTCCGGGTGGACTCCGAGGCGATCTTCGTCAGGGACGGAAGATTCATCACCTCTGCCGGGATCACCGCCGGCATCGATCTGACGCTGTCGCTCGTCGAGTCAGACCTGGGTCCGGATGTCGCCCGGGCGGCCGCCAAGCACCTGGTGGTCTTCATGGCCCGGCCCGGCGGACAGTCCCAGTTCAGCGTGCGTCAGCAGTCCCCTCGGCCCGTGAACTCGCCGTTGCGTGACATTCTGGACCGGGTGGCGGCCGACCCTCGGGGTGACCACAGTCTGCAGGCACTCGCGGACAGAGCGGCACTGAGCTCCCGGCACCTGACCCGGCTGTTCCGTACGGAGATCGGCACCACGGCCGGCGAGTACGTGAAGCGCATCCGTCTGGAGGCGGCACAGGCACTCCTCGAGGGCGGGGACGAACCGCTCGACACCGTCGCGCGGCGCAGCGGATTCGGAACGGAGGAGACCATGCGGCGGGCCTTCCGCAGCCGGCTCGGCGTGAGCCCCGGCACCTACCGGGACCGCTTCCGCACCACACGTCCGGCCACCGCCCCCGGCGCCGGAGGTCGAGCGGTGTCCACCGCCTTGGGCGTCCGTGCCGGGTGCCTGGAATCCTCGGCCACCGCGGACTCCACGTGACCCATGACCCGTGACCCGCGGATCGTTCCGGACACGGGCAGTTCCGAGGAGCAGTGGCCTGTTCCGTGTGTGAGCATGCGGTTGCGGCGTCATGTGCGGTGCACGTTCCGCGACGGCGCACCGTGCGTTTTCCGGCTCCGCTCCGCCGCTCCTCCGCTCTGTCCCTCGTACGCCCTCCCTTACGCGTGGCCGTGCGGGGAGGAACCGTCGTACGCCGTCCGCGAGGCCCACCCGGCCCGTCCCGTCGCCCCGGGGGAAGCCGTCTCCGACCGGCTCTCTTCCCATCATGCAGGGCGGCCCCGGCGCCGACGCGGTGCGTGAAGGACATCGGTGCCACGGATCAGGCCATCCGGGTGGCACAGGGTGGAGCACCAGCGGTCCCAGGGCTCTCCGTGGATTCCGGGGAGCCCTCCTCCGACAGCACGTCTTCGCGGAGGAGGGTGTCTCCGAGGCGTTCAGGACCGCCGCGCCAGCGTGACCTTCCCGAGCACGTCCTGCACTATCTGCTGGACTTCGATGCGCTCGATCCGGCCGACGACGCCGGCCTGTCCCCGACTGGCCCTCTCCGGGGCGCTGTCGGCGCGCTCAAGCGCCGCGTGAGACGCGTCGCGGGAATCGAGGGCGTGGTCCACGATGTAGTACCGCCAGACGGGCAGACCGTCCGTGGTGCGCGTCTCAAGACCTACCAGCCACATCTCAGGGGGAGGTGGCGGGGCCCACTCCTCGGCGGCCGGGCCGTGGACGGAGAACCCCGGATCGGAGAAGGAGCCGTCGGCATCCTGTGGATGCTCCGACGAGGAAACGGTCTCGTACGCACCTCGACAGATGCATGTGTCGGCCTCGAGCAACATGGCGTCTCGCCTCCCGTCCTCGGGTTCGCGCGGCACCGGGGGTGCCACGGCGTTCAGTCCAAGCTGCGGTTGCACATCGGGCTGACTGATTTTCTGCGTATACCTCATTGACTGGGTGGCACGCCGATCTGTGACAGCCGTCACATCGACGGTCGCGGCAAGGGCCGAACGATCACGGTGACAGTGTCGGACGTCGGCACCGCCAACCCGCCCATGCGTCTGCCCGGCCGTGGCGACGTCGAGGGGGGGCTCAACAGGTCGAGCTCTTCGGCCGGGTTGCCGTGCGCTGTTCGCGCTGGAGACGGGCGGAAACGAGGGCGCAGGCGAGTGAGAGCAGCAGCAGGACGGCGATGGTGGGGTTCTCCCAGTCGAACCGCTCGAACGATGCCGCTGCCGTGGTCGCACTCACACTGCTCGTGCACGCCGCCGTCACCGAGGACATGCCTGTGATAAGTCCACCCAGGATGCCCGTTGTTCGCGACGCCGCCCCCCATATGCGCATGTCGCCGCCGTCGGATGCCCGAGAACGCCGATTGCCGGACAACCTGGGGGATGACTCCGCACCGTCTCCGCCGGGCAGGGTGACGTCCAGGCAAACAGCCGCCCGATGTCACAACTGGCCCGGTCCGTCGGTCATAGAGCCGTCGGCGCTTCGAGGCGGGGGCATCCATTGTCCTGCTCGAGCGCCTGACCGTAGGGTACTTGACGACCTTTCATACCACTTTTCCGTAAGGAACAGCACCGTGCATCAGAGGAAGAAGCGGCTGCGGCTCTCCGCCGCGATCGCCGCCGGCACACTGGCCGCAGCCGGCCTGGCCACCCTCCCCTTCACCGCACTGGCCGACACCCCCACCGACCCGGCCAACCCCACCCGGCAGCAGGACTTCGCCACCGCCGCCACCCAGTACCACATCCCCCTCAACGTCCTGCTCGGCCTCGCCTACCAGGAATCAGGCTGGCAGTCACACGGCGAACTCCCCAGCACCGACGGCGGCTTCGGACCCCTGCACCTCACCGACGTCACCCCCGCCATGATGGCCGCCGGCGACGCCGGCGCCCCCGGCCGCAGCGACCTCACCACCCTCGCCGCGAACCCCGCCCTGCACACCCTGCAGGCCGCCGCGAAACTCACCGGCCTGCCCGCCGACACCCTCCGCAAGGACGCGGCCGCGAACATCCGCGGCGGCGCCGCACTCCTCGCCTCCTACCAGAAACAACTCACCGGCAACACACCACCGGACGCCGCCCAGTGGTACGGCGCCGTCGCCCGCTACAGCCAGTCCACACAGAAGCAGACCGCCGCACGCTTCGCCGACCGCGTCTTCGACACCATCCACGACGGCGCCACCGCCACCATCGACAACGGCCGGCAAATCCGGCTCACAGCCACTCCCTCGGTCCACCCCGCAGACACACAAATAGACGAACTGCACCTCAAAACGACGGCCACCACCACCGACACCGAATGCCCACCCACCGTGGACTGCACCTTCGTGCCCGGCTCCACGGCCGGCGGCCAAATCTCCAACCGGCCCTCCAACGGCATCCGCATCGACACCATCGTCATCCACGACCTGGAATCCACCTACCAGGCCGGCATCAACACCCTCGCCGACCCCAAGAACGCCGCCTCCACCCACTACGTCATGCGATCCGCAGACGGCGCGGTCACCCAGATGGTCCCCACCAAGGACATCGCCTTCCAGGCCGGCAACTACTCCACCAACCTCCACTCCATCGGCATCGAACACGAGGGCTACGCCGCCCAGGGCGCCACCTGGTACACCGAAGCCCAGTACGAAGCCACCGCCGACCTCGTTAAATACCTCGCCGACCGATTCCGGATACCCCTGGACCGGCAGCACATCATCGGCCATGACAACGTTGCCGGACCCAACTCCTCACTCGTCTCCGGCATGCACTGGGACCCCGGCAACGGCTGGGACTGGGACCACTTCATGCGCCTGCTCGGCCACCCCCTCAGCGGACTCCGCACCCCGCCCACCACCGGCTCCGTCGTCACCATCGACCCCCCGTTCGCCGACAACGTGCAAAACGTCAACATCTGCCCCGCCGACGACCCCACCGGCAGCACCCCCGCCTGCACCGACACACCACAAGCCTCCAACTTCGTCTACCTGCGCACCGCCCCCGACCCCACCGCCCCCCTCTTCGCCGACCAGGCCATCCACCCCACCGGCCCCGGCACCAACCGCATCAACGACTGGGGCAGCACCGCCCAGACCGGCCAGCAGTTCGTCGTCGCCGACGTCCAGGGCGACTGGACCGCCATCTGGTACAGCGGCGCCAAGGTCTGGTTCCACAACCCGCACGGCCAGAACACCAGAAACACCTACGGCGTCAAAATCATCAAGGCCGCCGGCACCACCCCCGCCGCCGTCTACGGCTCCAGCTACCCCGACAAATCCGAATACCCCGCCGGCCTCGGCGCCTCCACCCAAGCCCCCCTCAGCATGTACACCGTCCCCACGGGCCAGGCCTACGTCGCCACCCAACCCCCCGCCGCCACCGACGACTACTTCACCTCCGGAACCGTCGTCATCGGCGCCAAGAAGATGTACACCATCCAGTACAACCACCGCACAGCACTCGTCTACGCCAACGACACCACCGCCACCACCGCCACCCACCACTGGCAGGACGCCGGAAACTGACCACCCACACCCCATGACCAAGGGGCCCGACCCGGTGACACACCACCAGGCCGGGCCCCTCACCCGTACCAAGCCCGGAGCGGGACTTTCGTATGTCCGCCGCCACTCCGGGCGATCAGGTCAGCCCCTACGGTCCGGGCCCGCGTCGACCACGACCGTCCGGCACCGCTCGTCGGCGCTCACCCGCGGAGTTCGGGTTCGATGTACTCGAAGGTCGGACCGGCTGTCGTGTCGTCCCCGTCAGGCGTCTGCATCAGGTTCTGCGCCTGCGCCTTGAGCGCGTACATCGTGCGGGTCGCGGCCCCCAGCATTCTCGGGCTGCCGTTGAACGCCTGGTCCAGTTGGTGGAGCAGCACGCAGTACGTCTTGTTGAACTGTTCCTGGGCAGTACGGATCGGGCTGCCCAGAGGGTGATCCGCCATCCGCGGATTGGGGCGCATCGGGTAGACACCCTCGGGGTCGACCACGATCGCCTCGCCCGTGGGCCCGGACTGCGGCGTGTCACCCCGCTGGTAGCGCCGGCCCGACTTGAGTTCCTGGAACCGGTAGTAGTGGGCGACTTCGTCGCGGTCGGTGTGGAAGATGTCCTCGTCGCCGTCCCAGACCTCGCCGCGGGACGCGCCCTCGCCCTGCTCGACGATCTCCGTCAGTGCCGCGAGGGCCGAGTCGAGATCGGTGACCGCGGCCAACTGGCCGCCCGTGTGCATGAAGGGGCCGGCGACGGCCTGGCGGGCGGGGTCACCGCAGAAGACCGCCCGCTCGCCGAGTTCGGCGCACAGGTGGCGCAGTCCTTGCTCGATCGCGTCGTAGAACTGCCCGATCGTCTCGTAGTCGTCGCCCTCGGCGGGAGCACCGGCTCGCGCGGGCCGCTCGAGGCGGAGGAACATCTCAAGCGCTGCCGGCCCGAACGGAACCAGTGACATCTCCAGCGAGCGATCGCCGTGCGGCAGGGGCCGGGGGTGGCGGGGCAGCATCTGCGGCGTGTCCAGGCGGGGTTGACCGCCGACCGCGTTGAGGAGGTTCGCCGCCAGGGCCAGGTGGATCATCTCCTCGACGAAGACACCGCTCACCACCTGAACGGCCTCAGGGTTCCTCGACGGGTCCAGCGAATAGAGGGCGCAGAGGTAGGGCGGCAGTGTGGCGTGTTCCAGTTCGATCGCCCACTGGAGGTGCTCACGAAGGCCTTCGAGTGTCGTTATCGGTGCCGGTGCACGCGTCTCGGTGAGGTCAGGCTGTTCTGGATGAGGCACAGGTTCTTCTCACTTCGGCTGTTCCAGAGGGGTAAGTACCGTGGTGACGACCGGGATGCAGGCCGTTCACCGGGACAGCGGGGCGCCATCCGGGCGTCTCCGGTCGACGCGGGCAGGACGGCTCGCAGGTCGAAGGGTGCGGCAAGCTCGCCGGTCGGGATGGTCGGTACCACCCGCCGACCGCGATCTTCACGACGCCTTCTCCCGCCTGCCGGGACGCCCGTCACTGTCAGATCCTCAGCTATGACAGGACTGTCGCCCGATCTGTGACAGTCCCGTCCGGAACGGTGGCGATCCGCGCCTTTTCGGTGGATCTGACCGCGAGCATCACCTGGCCCGTCCCGCCAGGGGCGGCGACGACTCGAGGGGATGCAGGGGGCCGGAAAAGACCACCCCCCTTACTCGGACAATTTTTGTCCGTGAGAATATTTGCGCCGTGGCAGTCGTGAACTGGAGGTCACCTATGCACGCCAGGGATGACATGGACTCCCTCGACCGGGCGACGAGGGATTTCGTCGCGGCCCGTCCCCAGCTCTTCGGCATCGCGTACCGCGTGCTCGGCAGCGCCGTGGAGGCCGAGGACATCGTGCAGGAGGCATGGCTGCGGTGGCAGAGCACCGACCGCACCGACATCCGCGAGCCGGCGGCGTTCCTGGCCACCGTCACCGCCCGCCTGGCCATCAACCTCGCGCAGTCCGCCCGGGTACGGCGTGAGACGTACATCGGGCCCTGGCTCCCGGAACCGGTCGACACCAGCCTCGACCCCCAGCTCGGCGCGGAACGGGCCGAGGCACTCGACCTGGCCGTCCTCTTCCTCCTGGAGAAACTGAACCCGGTGGAACGGGCCGCCTACGTCCTGCGCGAAGCCTTCGACTACCCCTACGGACAGATCGCCGACATCCTCGAGACCAGCGAGGCCAACACACGTCAACTGGTCAGCCGCGCCCGCAAACACCTCTCCGCGGAACGCAAGGAACCCGTCAGCCCCGACGCCCACCGCAGACTCCTGGAGGTCTTCCTCGTCGCCGCACAGACCGGCAGCCTGTCCGCGCTCGAGGACGTACTCAGCGCCGACGTGGTCAGCTACGCCGACGGCGGAGGCATCCGCGGGGCCTCCCGGATCCCCGTCGTCGGCCGCCCGCACGTCAGCAAGTACCTCGTCGCCTTCGCCCCGCGGTTCTGGCCCGGAACGGACATCCGCTGGGTCGAGAGCAACGGCGGCCCGGCCGTCCTCGTCTCCTCCCAGGGCAACCCGAAGGTTCTCCTCTCCGTGGACGTGTCGGAACACGGCATCGAACGCATCATGTGGGTCATGAACCCCGAGAAACTGAACCCCTACGCGGCGTCCGTGGACCAGCGAGGGTCCGCGTGAGGGCGGTCGCGCCCGTGAGTGGCGACGGAACCGACCCTCGGGCCACGACGGTCAGTGGACCATGAGCAGCAGCATGACGGCCGTCCCGAGGGCCGTCGTCCCCTCCCAGAAGCGGCCGTACAGCTCTCTGTCGGTGGAGACGTCGCTGCTCCGGGCCGTGCGCAGTGTGGGCATGTCCCGGGTCAGCAACCTCAGCGCATGACTGAGGAGATACAGAGCGAGTACGGCGGTGAGCGTGTCGTCGGCCTTCATCTGCCCCACGGGGTGCCCGGAGTGATGCACCGTCACAGGGACTCCGCCCAGGGCCTCGTGCGGCTCGGCCGCCCCGGGACGGGTCATCCAGCCCATCGCGGCCATGCCGACCGCGTACGGAAGTCGCCTGGCGGTCGCGGCCGGTCCGGACTCCTGGCGGCCGCTCACCGCGGTCAACGGGTACCACAGCGCGGCGGCGACGAAGAAGGCCGGCTGCGCCCCTCCGGGCAACACCCGGCTCAGGTCAAACCACGGCATCACCGCCATGACCAGGGCCATGGCGGTGTGCAGCAGACGGTCGACGCGGCTGCGCCACCCTGAACGCCGTGACAGGACCTCGTGCCGCAGCCCGTGGACGGCTGCGGCCACGAACAGCGGTGTCAGCATGCAGTAGATGACATCGGAGGCACTCATGCCTTTCCGCGCCCTCTCACGAGCGGACGGGTTCCCTCAGGGAAATGCGTGAGTGGACGCGGGGTCAGGCGGTGGGGCGCGGGGCCCGCAGGTGGGCGCGCTGGGCGAGCTCCTCCTCGTCGACCAGTTCGAGCATGGGCCTGCCCGGCGCGCACAGCATGGTCACCACGAAGCTGGTGCGGGCGTCGGACAGCGCGTTGCCGTCCTGGTAGTGGATGGCGTCGCCGCCCGGCTCCCAGAACGTACCGCCGGCCTCGACGACGCGCTCGGGCTCACCTTCGAGCTCGAAGCGGACCGCCCCCTCGACGACGTATCCGAACGCCGGGCCCGAGTGGCGGTGCGGAGGGGTTCCCGGGTCGCCGGGCTCCCATTCGACGTGGATCGTCATCGCCGAGGCACCTTCGGGGACGGTGATCGGCGACGCGTCCTGCAGCATCCTCGCCGCCCGCGTCCAGCTCGGGCCGTCCTCGCCGTTCCCGTGTCCGTGTCCGCCGTGTCCGTGGTCGTGAACGTTCGCTGCATCCTTGTCCGACACTGGTCGCACCTTCCGTAGGTCATCCGCGGAGCCATGGGCGGCACACCGTCCACCGGACACGAGGCCACGCCTCCGGCTCCCACGACTGTTTCCTCGTGATGACCGGGCGGGCCGTGGTTCTGTGACACGGGTCAGGCCCTGGCCGTGCCCGGTTCCGCGTGGTCGGCGGCATGTCGTGCGGTGACAGAACGCGCCGGCTCCACTCCCCTCAGCAGCACTGAGCGGCACTCCGCGTGCGGTGTCACAGGGACCGCCACTGTCCTGTCTTAGTCGGTACAGCCGTTGTCACCTTGTGCGGACGAGCCCTTGTCCGGGCGGACCACCTCGGCGACCGCGGCGTGATGCACAGTGGCACCTATCCGAGAGGACCCCATCATGAAGGTTGTAGTCATTGGCGGAACCGGGCTCATCGGCTCGAAGCTGGTGAGCAAGCTCGCCGAGCACGGCCACGAGGCGGTGCCGGCGTCTCCCAACAGTGGTGTGAACACGCTGACGGGTGAGGGCGTGGCCGAGGTCCTGCGCGGAGCCCAGGTGGTGGTGGACGTCTCCAACTCCCCCTCGTTCGCGGACGACGACGTCATGGAGTTCTTCCGTACCTCGACCACGAACCTCCTGAAGGCCGAGAAGGAGGCCGGCGTGACCCACCATGTCGCGCTGTCCGTGGTCGGTACCGAACGCCTGCAGGAGAGCGGCTACTTCCGTGCCAAGCAGGTACAGGAGGAGCTGATCAAGGAGTCCGGGATTCCCTACTCCATCGTTCACGCCACGCAGTTCTTCGAGTTCATGAAGGGCATCGCGGAGTCGGCCACCCAGGGCCACACGGTGCATCTCGCCCCGGTCAGGATCCAGCCCGTCCACTCAGACGACGTCGCCGCCACCGTGGGCGCCACCGCCGTCGGCGCACCGGTCGACGGCGTGGTCGAGGTGGCCGGTCCCGACACGTTCCGGCTGGACGAGCTGATCAGCAAGGGCCTCGCCGCCAAGAACGACCCCCGTACGGTCGTGGCGGACCCCAAGGCTCCGTATTTCGGCGCCCAGCTGCAGGACACCACCCTGCTCCCCGGCCCCGACGTCCGCCTCGGCAAGGTGCGTTTCGCCGACTGGGTCGCGCAGCAGCAGTAGCCCCGCACCTGGGCGGTTCTGATGCCGGAGCCCCGCTTCCCGCGAAGGCCGCCTCCGCACCGCACGGCGGATGCGGCGGCGGCCGCATCCCGGGTGGCCGGTCACCTCGCGTCGCGGGGGCCGCATCCACGCCGTCAGCGGCACACCCCCGTGTCCGCGCCGACGGAGACCTGAAACGCCCCCGCACCGAGGGCGCACGTGTATCGAGTGGACCGAGGAGAACAACGATGGCTGAGGAAAGCGTGCTGCACCCACGCCTGATCGCCCCGATCGGACACGTGGAGCCCGTACCGCGGCGCATCCGCGGGCTGATCGGTGGCCGCACCGTCTTCGACACCCGACGCGCCCTGTACGTGTGGGAGTGGCTTGCCTATCCCCAGTTCAGCATCCCGGTCGAGGACTTGGTCGAGGGTGTGCTGACGGACGACGACCACGTCGAAGTGCTGGGCGCCGGGCCCGCACGGCGTCACTCCCTGCGTACCGGGTCCGAGGTCCGCGAGGGCGCGGCGTGGGTCTGGGACGAGGACGCTCCGGAGTCCCTGCGCGGCACCGTCCGTTTCGAATGGAAGGCGCTGGACTCCTGGTTCGAGGAGGACGAGCCGGTCTTCGTCCACCCGCGCAGCCCCTACTCCCGGGTGGACGCGCTGCGCTCGTCCAGCAGTGTCCGCGTGGAGTTGGACGGCGTCATACTCGCGGACGCGCCGAACTGCGTGAAGCTGTTCGAGACCGGCCTGCCGACCCGGTACTACGTCGACCGCGAGCACGTCGACTGGACCCGGCTGCGCCGCTCCGGCACGGTGACCCACTGCCCGTACAAGGGAACCACCAGCAGCTACTGGTCGTTCGACAGCGACGTCGCCACCCACGACGACATCGCCTGGATGTACGACTTCCCCACGATCCAGGCCAACCGCGTCGCGGGCATGACGGCGTTCTACAACGAACACGTCGACCTGTACGTCGACGGCACACAGTTGCCGCGGCCCACCGGGCCGTAGAACCCCCTCAGTTGCTGCCGGGCCTGCTCGGCGAGTTCGACGAGCAGGCCCTGGTTCTGGGTGTCACAGATGCACGGCATACCCGGTCAACCCATGGAACGGTCACAGGACTTGCCGTGCGACCGCGCCGATGAGGCGGGCGCGGCAGCCCTGTGACGCAGTCGATTTACGGGAAGGTGCCACACGGTGTCCGACAGGGACTCAGCGCACATTCATGAGAGCGGCAGTCGTACGGGGACGGAGGCGCGGCTCGAGGCGGCGAAGACGCTGCCGGACGCGGCACGACCCTCCGGTCCTGGAGGTACGGATCCGATGACCTCTCCCGGTGGACTCCCCGTGCCTGAGCACGGTCTCCTCCTCACCTACTTCGTGACCGTGAGCGACGTCGCGGTCTCGCGACGTTTCTACGCCGATGTCTTCGGCGGTGAGGTCGTGATGGAGGAGAACCCGGCGATCGTCAAGGTGGCGAACAGCTGGATCATCATGAACCCCGGCGGCGGGCCCACCCCGGACAAGCCGGGCGTCACACTGGAGGTACCGCAGAGCAGCGAGCGGGTGTCCGGCTTCCTGAACGTACGCGTCGCCGACATGGCGGCCTTCCACGCGCACGCCGTCTCGAAGGGCGCGCAGTTCCTGACCGAGCCCCTCGATCGTGCGTCCGAGCTCCGCTGCTACCTGCGCGACCCCGACGGCCACCTCATCGAGGTAGGCCAGTCCACCGGTCTGCTCAGCGGAATCCTGGCCGCCCGGCCCGCGGAATCCTGATCACGAGGGTCCGCCGGCGGCGCGCCGCCGATGTTCCCGAGCGCCGGCACGGCGGTCGCCCGACGGCCGGGTGACCGGCGCTGTGCCGCACGCCCGCCGGCGCGGGCGCGGTGAGTGCGGTCAACCCTTGGCCCGGGTCCTAGTGCCGGACGCGGACGACGAGTTTGCCGGTGGCGCGGTCGTGCTCCATGTCGTCGTGGGCCTGTGGCACCTGCTCCAGTCCGTCGTAGACGCGGTCCACGGGGAAGGTCAGCCGGCCTACCGCGACCGCGTCGAGGATCTCCTGGAAGGCCTCCCGAGGCAGGTCGGCGGCGTCGCCGAAGTAGCCCGTCAGGCGCACCCCCTTCGGCAGGTACTCGTTCGGGGAGAAGTCCCGCACCGTCCACTGGTTGGAGAGGCTGCCGCCGAAGCAGGCCGTGCCGTGCACGCGCACCGCGCGCAGAGTGTCGGGCAGGGTCGGCGTGCCGACGAGATCGAGGGCGGTGTCGACGCCGTCCGGGTACAGCTCGCGCACGGCGGGCGCGACCTCGCCGGTGTCGAGCAGCGGGTGGTCGACACCGTGCTCCTTCAGCGCGCCCAGGCGATCGGCCCGTCGGGTGGTGGACAGCACCGTCGCGCCACGCCAGGTGGCCAGCGCGGCGGCCGCCAGACCCACCGAGGAGGTACCGCCGCGGATCAGCACGGACTGACCGGGCTTCAGGTCCAGACCGACGGTGAGCGAGCCGTAGGCCGTCTGCACCATCTCCGGCAGGGCGCCCAGCAACTCCCAGTGCAGGTCGGTGTCGACGGGGATGACCTGCGACAGCGGCACGGACGTGTACTCGGCATAGCCGCCGTCGTAGGTGCGCCCCATGTCGCCCATCATCGCGACGACCTTCTGTCCGACCACCAGCCCACTGCCGGCCGGAGCCGCGTCCACGGTGCCGACGGCCTCGATACCCGGCACCCGGGGAAAGCTGACGCCCACGCTCACACCCAGTCGAAGCTTCAGCTCCGAGCGGTTGAGGCCGAACGCCTCGACGCGGATGCGTACCCAGCCGTCCCGCCGGGGCGGCAGCGGGAGTGTGGTCAGCCGCAGGTTGTCCACGGGGCCGGGGGCGGAGAGCTGGACGGCGCGCATGGTGGTCGGCGAGGACGTCACGGGCCTGCCTTCTTCCCTGGGTAGGAGAGCCGGTCGGCGGTCGTCAACGTGCGGGCACTGCGGTTTCATTCCCAACTCGCCCCGGTCACGCACCTGTTGTGAGACCCGGCCGTCCAGGGGCGTCGGCGTTCTGCCGCTGTGGCAAGGGAAACCCGGTGTCCGAGCAGCCGGCCACGCACGGCAGGCTCCTCGCCGTCCGCCGGGCGAGGACGATTCCCGCGTGCGGCACGAAGCTCGGCCACTCCGCCGCACCGGCTGCGCGCAGCCGCGGCGGCGCAGACCGTGCGGCGGTCAGGTCAACGCGCCGCCGCGTGGAACGTACGCCGGTAGGTCTGCGGCGAGACCCCGATCGCCGCGTGCAGGTGCTGGCGCAGGGAGGTGCCGGTGGCGAAGCCGACCTCGCCGGCGATCTGGTCGACCGAGAGTTCGCTGGCCTCCAGCAGATGGCGGGCCCGGGTGACGCGCTGCTGGATGAGCCAGCGGCCGGGACTGAGGCCCACCTCGTCGTGGAAACGCCGCGCGAAGGTGCGCAGACTCATCCGGGCGTGACCGGCGAGGTCGGTCAGGGTCAGCGGGTCACCCAGACGGGCCAGTGCCCACACCCGGGTCGCGGCCGTGCTGGTCGCCACGGGGTCGGGAACGGGCTGCTCGATGTACTGGGCCTGACCACCGTCGCGCCAGGGCGGCACCACACAGCGCCGGGCCACACTGTTGGCCAGCTCGCTGCCGTGGTCCTTGCGCAGGATGTGCAGGCAGATGTCGACCCCGGAGGCGGCACCCGCGGACGTGAGGACTGTGCCGTCGTCCACGAAGAGGACGTCCGGATCCAGGTCCACGCCGGGGTACATGTCGCGGAACTGCTCGGCGAGCTGCCAGTGCGTGGTCGCCCGCCGGCCCTCCAGGAGCCCGGCCGCCGCCAGCACGAACGCGCCGGTGCAGATGGAGACGAGACGGGTGCCCGGCCGGATGAGCGCGAGCGCGGCGGTGACCTCGGCGGGAAGCTCCGCGGTGACGCTCGAGGGCGTGATGGCCGGGATCACCACCGTGTCCGCCGTGCGCAGCACCTCGGGCCCGTGCTCGACGGTGATCGAGAAGTCCGCGTTGCTGCGCACCGGCTTCCCGTCGACGGTGCAGGTCAACACCTCGTACCGGCCGTCCGCCGCACCGAGGATCCGGCTGGGGATGCCGAGCTCGAAGGGGTAGACGCCGTCGAGCGCCAGAACGACCACTCTCTCCACATGCCGCATGGCACGATCCTATCGGAGATTGGCAATCGTGCCATTTCACGGAGCGTCCGACCCCGGCAGGCTGTGAGTCATGAGTACTAAGAACACGATGCGCGCGATCAGTCAGGACGTTCTCGGCGGACCCGAGGTCCTCAAGGAAGTGGAAGTGGAGCGCCCGGTTCCCGGGCCCAGCGAGGTACTGGTGCGGGTGCGGGCGGCCGGGGTCAACCCGACCGACTGGAAGCACCGGGCGACGGGCATGTTCCTGGGACAGCCGCCCTTCGTCCTGGGCTGGGACGTGTCCGGTGTGGTGGAGGCCGTCGGGATCGGCGTCACCGTCCACGCGCCGGGCGACGAGGTCTTCGGCATGGTGCCCTACCCGTTCGGCCACGGCTCGCACGCCGAGTACGTGACCGCTCCCGCGCGTTCCTTCGCACGCAAGCCGGCCGGCATCGACCACACGGAGGCCGGCGCCCTGCCGCTGGTCTCGCTCACCGCCTGGCAGGCACTCGTCGACACGGCCGACGTGCGGCCGGGGCAGCGCGTACTGATCCACGCGGCCGCCGGCGGTGTCGGGCATGTGGCCGTGCAGATCGCCAAGGCACGGGGCGCGTACGTGATCGGCACGGCGAGCGCGGGCAAGCACGAGTACCTGCGCAAGCTGGGCGCGGACGAGGTGATCGACTACCGGGAGACCGACTTCACCGAGGCCGTCCGGGACGTCGACGTGGTCCTCGACACGATCGGCGACGACAACACCTTCCAGTCGCTGAGGGTGCTGCGCGAGGGCGGGATCGTGGTGTCGATCCTGCCGGTGGGCTCGGAGGAGCTGTACGAGGAGGCCGCGCGGCTGGGCGTACGGGCGGCGCGGATGCTGGTGGAGGCCGACCACGCGGGCATGCGGGCGATCGCGGACCTCGTCGACAAGGGTCTGCTGCACGCGACGGTCGCCGGCGCGTTCCCGCTGGCCGACGCCGCCGAGGCGCACACGCTCGGAGAGACCGGCCGGACCACGGGCAAGCTGGTGCTGCTGGTCGACTGACGCGGAACTCTTGGGCACGGCGCGATCATCACGCCGTGCCCAAGCCCCGCGTTCCCTCCGCACGGGCCGGTCGGCCACCGCCCGACGCACGCACCGAGCAGACGACTGAAGGACTCGTCGCCCAAATCGAAGACATATGTCAATCGAACATGCTGAAATTCACTCCAACGAGGGTAACTTGCAGAGCAGGGGCCGGAGTTGTGGGCCTGCCCCCGTCACAGGAGTGGTTGAGCGGCCGGTTGGAGGCGATGTCGTCGTGACCCACGACCCCGCGCCGCCGCACCGGCATCTGCGCGTCCACCGGGACCGGGGCCACACGGTGCTGGAGCTCCACGGAGAGATCGACATCCTCACCGCCCTGGCGATCACCCCGTACCTGGACTCGGCCACCGGCCGACCGGAGCCGCAGGTCGTCATCGACCTGCGGCCCGTCGAGTTCTTCGACTGCTCGGGGCTGCGCCTGCTGTACCGGGCCAGGAGCCGGGTCCTCGCCCGGGGCGGAAGCCTGCACCTGGTCTGCGACCGTCCGCTGACACTGCGCATGCTGACGGTGACCGGCCTGGACCATCTCCTGCCACCCTCGGCGTCGCTCGACGAGGCGCTCGGTCAGCCGGAGGCGGCGTCGGGCACCTTGTGACGGCGGCCCCGCCGACCCCGTGCCCCGTCCCGGGTGGACGACAAGCCTCTTGGCGCGAGCACAACGAAGTCCGCCTCCCGGCCACGGTGCCGGGTCAGCTCACGTCCTCGCGTCGGTGGCTCTCCGCGACGGCCACGCGCCCCGACTGCAGGGACCTCCGCCCGCGGGCCGGGCTGCCGAGGGTGTGTGCGACGGCGAGCAGGTTGTCGTCCGACACCACTCGCAGGCCGTACTCCGCGAGCAGCGCGGCCATCCGCTGCGGCGTCCACAGCGAGCGCCACGGCTCGCCCGAGGTGACGGAACCGCCGAGCAAGCGGGCCAGCAGCCGGCCTGCGGTCGCCCTCGCCGACGGCGCCTGGTAGTTGACGACGAGTGCGCTGCCCGGGACCGTCCGGGCGGCGAGCGCGGCCACCGTGGCGCGCACCTCGTCGCGCGTGAGGTACGGGACGACGCCCTCCCACAGCCATGTCGTCGGCGCGGAGGGGTCGTGCCCGGCGGCCTCCAACGCCGCACCGAGATCATCGACGGCGAGATCGACCGGCGTGAACCGCACGGAGCGGGCGGTGGCCGACAGCTCGGCCGCGGGGCGACTGCTCTCCCCCGGTTCCCCGAGGACCGGCGCGGCCTCGGCGAGACGGGCGCGCTTGTCCTGCTGGGAGGCCGGATGGTCGACCTCCCACACGTCCGTACGCGCGAGTTCGGTCAGCCGCCACGCGCGCGTGTCCAGACCGGCTCCGAGGATCACGAGCTGACCGGTCACGCGGGCGCGCAGTGCCTCGTCGATCGCGACCGTCCGCGGCACGACCACCTCGGCGCACGCCCGCACACTCTCGTACACGGTGCGCTCCCGCCAGCCCTTCGGCGGAGTGTTCGCGCGCACCTCGTCCACGGGCGTACGTTCCGCGGCGCGCAGCAGCCGTTCCGCCACCGGGTCCGCGAACCGGCCGGTGGCAGCCCTCCCGTTCGCGGCCGCCCGCCCCTGGCAGACCAGCACCGCCGTCCGGCTCGCCGCACGTCCACTCTCGCTCATGGCGCCACATTCAACACCACCCGGACGACGGCCGTTGCGACCCGACTGCGCGTCAGGTTCAGCCCTCCCCGGAACCGTCACTGGGCGCGCGACCAGCATCCGAAGCACCGGGCGCATGGGGTGATCTTGGTCGAGAACCCATTCAGCAGGATCCTCATCCCTTCCCGCGCTCGGTATACCCCCAACTCGCCCCGGTCACAGTCGGGTTGGAACGGGCTCGGCTCGCAAACCAGGCACTCCCGAACAGTGGACGAGAAGTCAGCGACCTCATGGCTCCGACGCACAGGTCAAAAACCAAGCCGGTGGCGCCGTTAAGAAGGGACTGCTTCGCGTCAGGGAGACATCAGGACCAGTCGCTTTCGGACTCCGCTCGGGCTTTCATGGGATCGCTCGGCCTCCGGTCCGGAATGCCGAATGGAGAAAACGGTGCAGGCACCTCGATCCGCTGTGCCCACGCACCGAGAAAAGGAATAACCATGAAGATGATCCAGGCGCTCGTGAAGAAGTTCAAGCCGGCCGACAACCTGGCCGGCAACGCGTGGCCCTACCACGTCATCTGATGCGCTGCCACCGAAGGCGTCCGGGCCACGGCTCCGGACGCCTTCGGTGGCGCCCGGAGATCTGAACCTTCAGCGGGTCCTCGATGTTGAGCGGTGCGCGCCTGCGGCAGCCACGGCCGATTCCAGCCGCCGGACCACTGGGGCGAGCGACGGTCCTTGCCACCCCACGCCAGTATTTCTCTGCGCGACACAGAGAACGTATTTCATCGCCACCCCAAAGGAGGCGGATTTCCCATGGAAGAACCGAAACCGGTGACCACGGTCGCGGCGGCTCGCGACTACCGCGTTGGATACGATCCGCAGATTCAGGATCTGTTGACGAAAGACACGAAGGTCTTCCGGATCGACGACACCACGGTGGGCATATCCGATTTCCCTCTGATCTCCGCTGTCGTCGCCGCGCGCCCGGTACTGGCGTCGGAGCGTTCGGTCTTCAAGCCCGCCGCGGGAGCCGACATCCACCACGACAGTGCCACACGGTCCATCCACGCATTGGGCCGGGACGTCATGGCGGGTGTCCGTACTCCCCCTCCGCCGGCGCACCAGCTGTCGGGCGAGTGGCCCTACGCCGCCACCTCGTATCTGCGTACATGGCTCTTCTCGTCCGACCCCCTGCCGGTCTCGCTGTTGTCGCACCGCGGCGTCACCCGTTCGGACCTGCTTTCCCGGATCGTCGACCGTGCCGTCACGGTCTGGCCGAGATCCGGCGGCGAGAGCGAGGGGACCATGCTGGCCGAGCAGATTCACGACGCTTCGGATACCCAGAACCGGAGGCAGGCCATCGCGCTCTACCGGCGGGCGACGGCCACCTTGTCCGACGGGGTGGCCGCGTTGGTCGCGAACGCCCTGTGGCTCATGGGCCCGGAAAGGCACGAAGTGCCTCGAACCGAGCACACGGCCGTTCTGTGGGAGACCCTGCGGGTGCTCCCGCCCGCGTGGATGCTGTTCCGCGGCGGCGGGGACGTGTACGACGGACTGCACCCCGACATCCGTCCCCAGGACAACATCGCGCTCTTCCCCCTGCTGATGCATCGCGATCCGGACTACTGGTCCGACCCGCTGGAGTTCCGTCCGGAGCGATGGAACGGGGTCGAGGATCCGGAGAAAACGCCCGCCTTCATGCCGTTCGGTTTCGACGGTGCTCGGTGCTGGGCCAAACACCTGGTCGTACCCCTGGCCGAACGCCTGCTGCACGTCGCCCTCGACAACCAGCTCACCATCCACAGCCCCCAGCAGCAGACACACATTCCGCTGCGCTCCCTGCTGTCCGTCCGGTTCGAAGCGGAAGTCGCGGCATCAGCGAGCGCGCCCTGACCTGCCACCGTCCGCCGCAAGGCCGACACGCAGGTCCGCGCCCTCAGCCTCGCGTACCGACGGGGACCTCAACACCGACGGAAGCACCATGAAATCGCCCACGCTGGCCGACTGGGTCGGCGACATCGAGACCTTCGCCCGCCGGCAGTGGCAACGCCAGCCCGCGGTCTTCACCTCGGACAGGCTCAGCTCGCCGTTCGACCTCAGCGACCTGGACACCGCCTTCGAGAGCGGGCTCCTGCGGACCCCTTACCTCGAGATGGTCCGCTCCGACAAGGTGGTTGTCCCGGCCGACGCCTACACCACCGCACGGGTGGTCCACGGCACCACGCATCACGGCTTCGCCGACCGCGCCAAGGTCCTCTCCCTCCTGCGGACCGGCGCGACACTGCTGCTGCGGCGCGTCGACCAATGGCATCCCGCCACCCGCAGCCTCGTGGCCCGGCTGTCGGAGGAGACCGGCCGGCGCGTCGAAGCATTCTTCTTCGTCACCCCCGTGGGCGGTCAGGGGCTCGCGGTGCACCGCGACGACGCCGACGTGTTCGTCCTCCAAGCAGCCGGAAGCAAGACCTGGTACGTGCACGACGCGCCGACGGCGGCGGACTGGTCGCTGGGCGAGCTCCCGGGCGACGAGCGCTCCCCACGGCTGCTGCAAAGTGTCCTGAACCCCGGCAGCGTGCTCTACATCCCCCGGGCGTTCGCGCATCGGGCGGTGGGAGCCGCGGGACTGTCCGCCCACCTCTCACTGACCATCCGCGACGTCTCCCTGCGGGATCTGAGGTCGACCCTGGAAGAGCGGTTGGCCGAAGGCCTCGACCTGCCGGCACGCCCTCTGGGCGACGCCGCGATCGCCGACGCCTGCGCCACGCTGCTCGATCACGTCCGGGCACAGCTCGACACCATCTCCTCGCAGGACCTCCGACGCGCGGCCCGCGTCCGGCAGTCGGGACGACCGGCCGAACCCGCGGCGACGGAGACCTCGCCGACGCAGGAGTCCTTCGCCGAGGCCGCACGCACCTGGGACGCCAGTGCCTCCGGGGACGCGCGACCCGGCCCGGCCTCCGTCAGTCGCACCTGGCGGAAACTGCGCGCTGCGGCGCGCCCCGCGCACTGACGTGCCAGGGCCCGGTGCGCCATCGTCCGGGTGCGTGCACGCCGAGCCCTGACGCCACCTCTCGCCACGGAGACGACATGTCCGCCCGCATCACCGCGCTGATCGACCCAGAAGTCAGCCCTTCCAGCCGCCGGCTGGCGTGGCTGGCATCGGGTACCGACGGAACTCCGGTCGGGTCGGCATTCCTTCGCCTGTTCACCCGGGCGGGACAACACCACCTCGCCGAGCTGCACCTGCACATCCACCCGCAGGAGCGGCAGGAGGACACCGGCTTCCGTCTCCTGGACGCGGCGACGGCCGCCGCACGCGAACACGACCGGCGGCGCATCATCAGCCACGTCCGGGCCGGCGCCCCCGGCGAGTGGTTCCTGACTGCCCGGGACTTCCACAAGGTCCTGACCCTGATCTCGGCCCGGCTGCCCCTGCGCGACGCGGACATCGCCGCATTGACCGTGATCATCGAAGAGCCGCCTCCCGGGTACCGGCTCGCGTCCTGGGAGGGGATGGTCCCGGACGCACTCGCCCAGACGTTCGTGGCGTCGCGTCACGCCATGAACGACACGCCCACCGGCGGTGTCGACTTCAGCGCGGTGCCCTGGGACCTGGAACGCGTCCGGGCCGCCGTGGCGGCTGTCGAGAATCAGGGCAGCCTGCTGCACACCGTCGTCGCCATCGCCGAGGCGGACGACTCCATCGCCGGATACACCGAACTGGCCATCCCCGGCGACGGCACCGGAGACGCCCAGCACTACGGGACCGCCGTCCTCCCCGAGCACCGCGGGCACGGCCTGAGCCGTTTGATGAAGGCCGCGTCCGTTCGGCACGCCCGGGAGCGGCACCCACTGCTCGACGGCCTGCTCACGGACACCGCCGACAACAACCCGCGCATCCGTCGGGTCAATGACACGCTCGGCTACCGACCCACGCACGTCACCTACGAGTACCAGCTCGACCTCTAGAGCTGTGACGCCCGGCAGTGTGCCAGGAGAACGCGGTTGAGACGGGCGCTTCCGCCCGGACACTCACCCGGTGAGCAGGAGCATGGAGTCGGATGGTTGCCTGCGGGCCTGGTCGACAACGGCGAGTTCACCCGGGGCCTGAACCGACTTGATGACTGAAGCTAGCTGACGAGCCTCCCCGGCTCATTCTGCACCGATCGGTAAGTCCCGCTCCCTGCTTGCCTATTCGCTCGGCGGCGCGTCGAACAGGGCGCTGACGGACTCACCGTTGTGAATGCGCCGCACGGCCTCCGCGAGGGCCGGGGCGATGGACAGGATGCTCAGTTTCTCGGTGTGCTCCTCGTGCGGCACGGGCACGGTGTTGGTGCACACGATCTCCAGCACGTCCTCCTGCTCGCTGAGCCGTTTGAGCGCACCCGCCGCGAACAACCCGTGGGTGCAGGCGACCCGGATCGAGCGCGGCCCCAACTCCCGCAACCGCTCGAGCAGTTCGAGAACGGTGCTGCCCTTGGCGATCTCGTCGTCGAGCACGATGACATCGCGGCCGGCGATCTCGCCGATGACGGAGCTGATGCTCACCCGGTCGTCCGCGAACCGCTGCTTGGCACCGGCCGCCACCTGGGCACCGATCAGCCGCGCGAAGGCCGCCGCCTCCTTCGCGTTGCCCAGGTCCGGCGACACCACCGTCGTACGGGAGAGGTCGTGCCTGCGGAAGTGCACGGCCAGCTCGCGCAGCGCGTGCAGATGGTCGACCGGCACCGAGAAGAATCCGTGGACCTGCGGGGAGTGCAGCGTCATCGCCAGCACCCGGCTCGCCCCGGCCGCCACCAGCAGGTCGGCCACCAGCCGACCGCCCATGGAGATCCGCGGCATGTCCTTTTTGTCCGAACGCGCGTACGAATAATGCGGCATGACCACGGTGATCCGCCCGGCGGACGCCCCCCTGGCCGCGTCGCACATCATCAGCAGCTCCACCAGGTGCTCCTGCACCGGGGTGACGAGCGGCTGCACGAGGAACACGTCGCGCTCACGGCAGTTGGCCTGGAGCTGCACCTCCAGGCAGTCGTTGGCGAACCGGCTGACCCGGGTCGGGCTGAGGGGCACGCCGAGATGCGCGCAGACCTCTGCCGCCAGCTCGGGATGGGCACTACCGCTGAACACGGCGATGTCACGCACGACCGCTCCTCGCAAGATCGAACCGGGTGCGCCGCCGGCTGGCATGATCGACCCGGGATGCGTGCTTCATCGTACTGGGCCCCGGCCGGGTGCCCCACCGGGGGAAAACCGGTTGCGCACGGTCACCGGCCGCACGCCATGATGACCCAGCCCGCACCCCCACCCTCGGGAGAACGACATGTGCCGATTCCTCGGAACGTCTCAGCGCCCCTGCCGGACGACCGCTCCCGAGGACTCGACCACACATGCACACCCTGAACATCGGCATTCTGGCCCACGTCGACGCCGGTAAGACCAGCCTCACCGAGCGGCTGCTGTTCGACGGCGGCGCCCTCGACCGGCTCGGCAGTGTCGACGCGGGCGACACCCGCACCGACGACGGCGAGATCGAGCGCCGGCGCGGAATCACCATCCGCTCGGCCGTCGCCGCCTTCACCGCCGGGGACGTCCAGATCAACCTGATCGACACCCCCGGGCACTCCGACTTCATCGCCGAGGTCGAGCGGGCCCTGGAGGTCCTGGACGGCGCCGTGCTGCTGCTCTCCGCCGTGGAGGGCGTCCAGGCGCAGACCCGGGTGCTCATGAGGACCCTGCGACGACTCCGGCTGCCCACGCTCGTGTTCGTCAACAAGATCGACCGGACGGGGGCACGGGAGGAGGCGCTCCTCGACGACGTCCGGCGCCGTCTCACCCCGTACGTCGTCCCGCTCACCGGGGTGCGCGACATCGGCGGACCCCACGCCCGTGTCGTGCCGCGTCCGCTGGACGAGGCGGCGATCGGCACGCTCGCGGAGGTGGACGAGGACGTGCTCGCCGGGCTCGTGGACGGTCCCGCGCCGACGCCGGACGCACTGGACGCCGCCCTCGCCGCGCGCACCGCCGACGGCTCCCTCCATCCGGTCCTCTTCGGATCCGCCCTGGGCGGCCAGGGTGTTCCCGAGCTCGTCGAGGCACTGGTCCGGACGGTGCCACGGCCGGAGGCCCCCGACTCCGGCCGGCCCCGCGGCACGGTCTTCGCCGTACGGCCCGGTCCCGGCGGTGAGCGCACCGCCTATCTGCGCCTGTACGCGGGCCGGGTGACGCCCCGTCAGCGGCTCACGTTCGTGCGGCGCGAGGCCAACGGCCGCACCTGCCCGGTACCCGGCCGCGCCCGTGAACTGGAAGTCGTCGGGAGGCCCGGGGCGGTCGCCCTCACCCCGGGCGACATCGCCGCGCTCCGGGGCGTGCACGGTGTCCGTGTCGGCGACCGGCTCGGCGACGCCACCGACCGCGCGCCGCGGTTCGCCGCACCGACGCTGGAGACGGAGGTCCGGGCGAAGCATCCGCATCAGGCGGCCCCGCTGCGCGCGGCACTGCTCGCCCTGGCCGACCAGGACCCGCTGCTGGGGGCCCGCCCCACCCCGTCCGGCGCCACCTCGCTGCTCCTCTACGGAGAGGTCCAGCTGGAAGTCCTGGCGGCCACACTCGCCCACGACTTCGGCATCGAGGCGGAGTTCGAACCGAGCCGGGTGCGGTTCCTGGAGCGGCCGGACGGCACCGGTGAGGCGTGCGAGGAGATCCAGCGCCACGGTCACCTCGGGTTCTGGGCGACCGTGGGCCTGCGCATCGGGCCGGGACCGCTCGGTTCGGGCGGAGTGTTCACGTACGAGACCGAACTCGGCGCCCTTCCCCGCGCCTTCCATCAGGCGATCGAGGACACCGTCCACGCGACCCTGCTCACCGGTCCGCACGACCGGCCGGTGACGGACTATCGGGTCACCCTGATCCGCTCCGGATTCGTCGCGCCGCTCAGCACGGCCGCCGACTTCCGGGGCCTCACCCCCATCGTGCTGCTGCGCGCGCTGGAGCGGGCGGGGACGCGGGTGTACGAGCCCTGTCACACCTTCGAAGTGGAGGTCCCGCTCGACGCGCTCGCCCCTGTGACCGCGCGACTCGCCGCGCTGGAAGCGGAGTTCGGGGAGACCACCGGCGGACGAACCTCCTGGCTGGTCACCGGCGAACTGCCGGCCCGGCGGGTGCGGGAGATCGAGCTGCGGCTGCCGGGCCTCACCCACGGGGAGGGAGTCTGGTGGTCGCGCCCGTCGGGCGACCGGCGCGTGTAGTACGGCGACCGGCGCGTGCGGTCCGGAGACCGCGCGTATGGTCCGGCGGCCGCCTCCTGCGGTCCGGCAGTCGCCGCGTGCGCCCCGGAGCACGCTACGTGCGGGCGGACCGACGGCGTACGCCAGGTGGGCACCGCGCTCCGTCGGCGCACCGCTCACCGCTCACCGCGAGGGCGTGGGCAGGGACGGGCACAGGGGCAGGTTGCTCGACCATCCTGCCCTGGCCCTATCCCCGCCCCGCCACGGAAACCCGTGCCCCCTGCACTGACATCGGCCCAACAACGGAAGGGTCTATCAACGGGATTGGCGGGCATCCGGGGAGCAGGAAGGAGGGCCGTCGACATGACGACGTCCATCAAGCGCATGCCCGTGTGGGCCAAGGTGATCACCGCCGTGGTACTGGTGCTCGTGGTGCTGTTCGCCGGGCTGCGGCTGGCCGTTCTCCCGGGGCTGCGCGATCTGTTCGGCACGGAGACGCACGACCGCTCCGGGCCCACGCTCCTGCAGTCGATCCAGGACATGAGCCGCTACGACGCCGCTTCGGGCAACTTCCAGGTGGTCGTGGACCTGGAGAAGGACGCGAAGTTCCTGCCCGACGCCATCCGCGGGTCCCGCACGCTGTACGTCGGCGCCGGTACGGTCGACGCGTATGTCGACCTCGGGAAGCTCGCGAAGAACGACGTGACGGTCAACTCCGACCGCACCTCGGCCACTCTGCGGCTGCCGCACGCGGTGCTCGGCAAGCCTGCCCTCGACCCCGACCGCTCGTACGCCGTCTCCAAGCAGCGCGGTCTGCTGGACCGGCTCGGCGACTTCTTCTCCGACAACCCGAACAGCGAGCGGTCCGTGCAGAAACTCGCGGCGAAACACATCGGTGACGCCGCCAAGGACAGCCGTCTGACGGCACGGGCCGAGCAGAACACCACCAGCATGCTCGACGGCCTGCTGCACTCCCTCGGCTTCACCGACGTGACCGTCACCTACGGCACCTGACACGGGAGTGGTGCACGGCATTGCGGGTAACAGCCTTCGACCAGAGAAATGTTGAAACGTGGAGGATCGAGTGATCCGTACGGCGTTGGGCACGCGTGCCGGGAAATCCGGCCGCCCGCAGGACAAGGGAAAGGCGTCCGCACAGGGCAAGCGCAAGACACCGTCCGGGGACAGGGCGAAGGTCTTCCGTCGCCGTCCGAAGAAACCGGCCCGGGTCGCGCGCACGGCACCGGCCAAGGAGCAGCGCAGGTCGCTCCCGCTGCTGGTCCGGCTGCTGATCATGCTGCTGGCGTTCGTGGCCATGGTGGGGTTCGCGGTCGCCCTGGCCCGGCTGACCCTGGAGCCGTCCCCGGCGTCGAAGGCGCTGATCCACACCAACCTGCACCCCGGCCGGTCCCTGCGCGCCTACCTCGACCAGCCGGCGTTGCGTGACGCCGTGAAGCAGATCGGCGGGAACATCCTGCTCGGTGTGCCGTTCGGCGTACTGCTGCCGGTCCTCGTGCCCCGCACCCGCGGGATTCTGCGCGTGGTGCTGCTCACCGCGGCGGTGATGCTGCTCGTGGAACTGGCCCAGGGTGCGTTCATCACCGGGCGGGCCTTCGACATCGACGACGTCATCCTCAACACCACCGGCGCGCTGGTGGGTTATCTGCTGCTGGGGCGGCGGATGGGCCGGGCCGTGCACCCACGCCGTCGCTTCCGCAACCGGCGCGACTCCCAGGAGGCCTGAACCGAACCCGAAGCGCTGGTCCGGACCAAAGTATTGACACCCCCTTACCTCACTCCTTAAATCAAGAGGCGAAGCACGCACCCCCCACCTCAGTCGGCGCCCCCTTCCCCGGGGCACCGTACGGAAGGGAGAGTCTTGAACTCCCCACGCCTGCTCCGCAGATGCCTCTTGGGAGTGCTGTCCGCAGCGCTCGTCACCGCGGCCGCCGTCGTACCCGCCCAGGCGGATCCCCCGACGGCGGTCGCGGCCGTCACCACCTTCTCCGACACGTTCGACGGTCCCTCCGGCGCCGGCGTCGACTCCTCGAAGTGGCAGGTCGAGACCGGCGACAACGTCAACAACCACGAGCGGCAGTACTACACGTCCGGCAACAACAACGCGAAGCTGGACGGCCAGGGCCACCTGGTGATCACCGCTCGTCGGGAAAACCCGGGTAACTACCAATGCTGGTACGGGCGTTGTGAGTACACCTCGGCCCGGATGAACACGTCCGGGAAGTTCACCGGCACCTACGGCCATGTCGAGGCGCGGATGAAGATCCCGCGCGGGCAGGGCATGTGGCCCGCCTTCTGGATGCTCGGCACACCGGTCAACTGGCCGGACTCGGGCGAGATCGACATCATGGAGAACGTCGGCTTCGAGCCCTCGACCGTGCACGGCACCATCCACGGGCCCGGGTACTCGGGATCCGGGGGCATCGGCGCCGGCTACACCCTGCCGGGCGGCCAGGCCTTCGCCGACGCCTTCCACACCTTCGCCATCGACTGGGCCCCCGACTCGATCACCTGGTCGGTGGACGGCAACGTCTACCAGCGGCGTACGCCCGCCGATCTGGGTGGCAGGACCTGGGTGTTCAACAAGCCGTTCTTCATGATCCTCAACCTGGCGGTCGGCGGCTACTGGCCGGGCGACCCGGACGGTTCCACCGTCTTCCCCCAGCAGTTGGTGGTGGACGAGGTGAAGGTGACGACGAGCGACGGTTCGGGGTCCACCGGACGGCCGATCACCGGTCTCGCCGGCAAGTGCGTGGACGTGGCCGGGGCGAGCGCGGCCAACGGCACACCCGTACAGCTCTACGACTGCAACGGCACCGCGGCCCAGCAGTGGACGGTCTCCTCCGACGGCACGATCCGCGCACTGGGCAAGTGCCTGGACGTCACCAGCGGCGGTACGGCGGACGGCTCGACCGTCCAGCTGTGGGACTGCACCGGCGGGCCCAACCAGAAGTGGGCCGTCAGCGCGGCCCACGACATCGTGAATCCGCAGGCCAACAAGTGCCTGGACGCGACGGGCAACAGCTCGGCCAACGGCACCCGGCTGCAGATCTGGACGTGCTCGGGCGCCGCCAACCAGAAGTGGTCCGTGAGCTGACAGTCCACCTCGGGGGACGGGGGGACGGGGGGTCCGGTGGGGGTTCGCGCCCCCGCCGGACCCCCCGTACATGTCCCCCCGACAGATGTCCCCCTGCATGACCCCCGGTTGTGTCTCCGACTTCAGCACCCGGGGCGTACACACCGCCGGGTGTCCGCCCACGGCCTCGTACCGCGGGCGGACAGCGCGGGTCGGCGGCCGGTCAGCAGCCCATGGACCAGGTGTGCGAGTCGCCGCGGTCGTTCGCCACGGCGTTGTAGCCGACCTCCTCGCCGGGACCGAGACAGATGGTCATGGCGCCGCCCTGCCAGGCGTTCTCGTAGACCTTCACGTGGTCCTTGACGCCCGGTCCCGACAGCCCGTGGTTGGCCCACGAGGAGTCGGTGTCGGCGATCCAGCTCTCCCACCAGCCGTCGTCCCCCGACCAGTTGGCACGCTGGCCGTCGAAGTTGGCGTTCTCCCAGACGCAGAAGTTCCCGCTGGGGCAGTCGGCCGCGCCGGCGGGAGCGGCCAGGGCCAGACCGCCGGTCAGGGCGAGCAGGGACGCTGCGGCGGAGAGCGCGAGGCGCTTGGTGATCACGAAGAGGTACTGCCTTTCTTCCGGGTTGTGGGAACGGTCCGCTCGGCGTACAGCGCCGCCGCGCGGTGCAGTGCGCGGGTGCGCAGCTGCCGGTAGGTGGTCAACGGCCCGCGCCGCTCGGCGCGGACCCGGGCCAGTAGGACCGGTTCCAGGCGCGTACGCAGCCGGGTCAGGCCGCTCTCACGGGCGCAGCGCTCGGAGACGGCGGGGTCGGGGCGGCCGGGGCGGGGTCCGTGTGCCGGGGTGGCGCAGTGGGTCCAGCGGGCCGTCGCCGCACGGAAACCGGTGTCGCGCTTCATGCGCTGCTGGGCCTCGGCCCGCAGGTTGTTCACCACGACCCGGGTACGGAACCAGAGCTCCTGGTCCCCGTACAGGTCGCGTTGGGCGGCGGCGAGACAGCCGTCCGTGTGGGCGGTGACGGTGTAGCCGGTGGCGAGGGTGACGGCCAGCTCGGGCCGGCCGCGGCCGAAGAGGGCGCCCTGCAGTCGGCGGTCGTCTCCGTCCGTGGTGTGGCGCGGAGTGATCCCCTGCCGGGCCAGGCAGCGGTCCACGAGTACCTGCTGCGCGGCGTCGATGAGGTCGTCCCGGTCGCGCTCGGTCCTGGGCAGCGGCGGCGCGGTCCGCTGCGCGGGCGTCGTGGCGCAGCCCGCCAGCATGAGCACCACCAGCGTGGCGGCGCAGAGCGCGCGAAGGAGTCGCACGGGTCAGCCGACCTCGCAGCCCATCGTGGTGTCGGCGACACCGTCCAGCCGGGCGCCCCAGGGCCAGTTGTCGGCCAGGTCGTGCGCCCGGATCAGCCGGGCGTAACAGGTGCCGCGGCCCCAGTCGATGGCGTACACGGCGGTGTCGGCGTTGGACCGGAAGGAGGCGGCCTTGTCGTGCAGGAACTCCGGGACGTCCGTATAGCCGGGTGGGGTGTAGCACCAGGACGAGCCGTGTTGTCCGGCCGCTGTCCAGAAGCACACGTCCCCGGCCCGCGAAGCTGCGGAGGCCGGGAGCGACACGGAGAGCGAGGGGGTCGCGGCGGCCGTACCCGCCGCCGCGGAGGCGAGGAGCGCGGTCGAGGCCAGGAGGGAGGCGGGCACGGCGAAGCCACGGAACATGAGGACTCCCGAGGAGACGGAGGGGGATGCCGGAGCGGCTGCTGCCCGCCCGGCAAGATCAACCGTGCCCTCGTGATCGCGGACCCATGCGCGGTTCCCGACAATTGATGATCTTTACCGAGGTGCGGGGTCATTCCTCCTGAAACAGCTCGCACCGGCGCAGAACCCTCAGGTCCGCGCGCTCCCCCAGGCCCTCGCCCGGCAGCACCACCGATGCCGGTCGCGGTGCCGATGCCGCTGCTGCCGCCCGTGCCGTGCTGCCGCCGCTAGTGGCGCGGCAGCCACGTGAACTTGTCGCCGCCCACCCAGCGCACCACGTCCGGGTCGTCGAGATCGTGGACGGTGATCCCGTAGGCGGCGGCCGTCACGAGTACGTCGGTGATGGCCCTCGCCTCGCAGACCACTTCGCCGTCGATCTCCATGATCCGGAACGGCGGCGTGCCCGGCTGTACCCCGAGCACCAGGATCCGTGGTTGGGAGATGTGGGGGCTCGCGATTTCGGTCATGAGTAGAGCGTAGATCGATTCCCGCACGTGGGCGGGGGCGCGCGTCCAGCCGGGTGAGCCGCCCCGCCGTGCGGGCGCGCGGCGGCTGGGCGAGTCTGGAAGGGCCCGCGGAGCTGGTGGAAGGTGGCGCCGATGGATCCCGTCGAGGCCCTGGACCGGATCGCGTTCCTGCTGGAGCGGTCCCGGGCCCCCACCTATCGGGTACGGGCCTTCCGCACCGCCGAGTCCCTGCTGGCCGGGCTCTCTCGTGCCGAGGTCGAGCGACGCGCGGCCGACAGGTCCCTGGAGTCGCTGAAGGGCATCGGGCCGAAGACGGCACAGGTCGTGCGGGAGGCGCTCGACGGCCGGGTGCCCGGCTATCTGGAAAAGCTGGAGGCGACGGCCGGGGAGCCGCTCGCCCAGGGTGGCGATGCGCTGCGGGCGCTGCTGCGCGGCGACTGTCACCTGCACTCCGACTGGTCGGACGGCGGCAGCCCGATCGAGGCGATGGGCCGGACCGCGGCCTCGCTCGGGCACGAGTGGGCGGTGCTCACGGACCACTCGCCGCGGCTCACCGTCGCGCGGGGCCTGTCCCCAGGGCGCCTGCGCGAACAGCTGACGGTGGTCGGGGAACTCAATCGGCGGTGGGCTCCGTTCCGGCTGCTCACGGGGATCGAGTGCGACATCCTCGACGACGGGTCGCTCGACCAGGAGCCCGAACTGCTGGACCAACTGGATGTCGTGGTCGTGTCGGTGCACTCCAAACTGCGCATGGACGCGCGGTCGATGACCCGGCGCATGATCGCCGCCGTGCGCAACCCGCTCGCGGACGTGCTGGGGCACTGCACGGGCCGGCTGCTCACCGAGCGCCGACGGCCCGAGTCGGAGTTCGACGCGGACGCCGTCTTCGCGGCCTGCGCCGAATCCGGTACGGCCGTGGAGATCAACAGCCGTCCGGAGCGGCTCGACCCGCCGCGCCGGCTGGTGCGCCGGGCGGTCGACGCGGGCGTGCTGTTCTCCGTGGACACCGACGCGCACGCCCCCGGTCAGCTCGACTGGCAGATCCACGGGTGCGCGCGGGCGGAGGAGTGCGGGGTGCCCGCCGAGCGTGTGATCACCACCTGGACCGCGGACGAGCTGTTGGCCTGGACCCGGGAAAGGACCCCTCCGTCGCACGCGGCAGGGCCCTGAGGACGGTGCTCCTGGGGCGCGGGACCCAGCGCTGGGCGCCCGCCGCGGCCGGCCCTCTCCCGCCCACGGCCGGGGTGACCCACATCACCGCTCCCGCCCTGGTCCCGGGGGAACACCCGCCGGTAGTTCCCCGTTAAACCAGCCGTGGGTATGGACGGGACAGTGTCCCCGGGCCTCGACCATCGCCCACAGGGATGATCGTTCGGCTGATGCCCTGTGGAGCCTTTCGCCGCGAGGCGACCGCCGTCCGTGCCCACCACAGACGGCCCCGACCGCGATTCCCCCGTCCGGTCGGGGCCTTTCCCCTGTCCCGCGGCCGACCGGCGCGCGGTTGACTTCGAGTGCTCTCCAATCCGTAACGTCGTCGCATGACCACTGCACAGCACAAGATCGGCTCGGGGTTCGGCGCCCGCAGCACCGCCGACGACGTCCTCCAGGGCATCGACCTCTCCGGGAAGCTCGCGATCGTCACCGGCGGGTACTCGGGGCTCGGCCTGGAGACGACGCGGGCGCTCACCGAGGCCGGCGCCCACGTCGTCGTCCCCGCACGGCGCCCCGACGTGGCCCGGGAAGCGGTGGCGGGCATCGACGGTGTCGAGGTGGACGAGCTCGACCTCGGCGACCTCGACAGCGTCCGCGCCTTCGCCGAGCGGTTCCTCGCCTCCGGCCGGACCGTCGACATCATGATCGACAACGCCGGGATCATGGCCTGCCCGGAGACCCGGGTCGGGCCCGGCTGGGAAGCCCAGTTCGCCACCAACCACCTCGGCCACTTCGCGCTCGTCAACCGGCTCTGGCCCGCGATCGAGCCCGGCGGCGCGCGGGTCGTCTCCGTGTCCTCGACCGGCCACCACAACTCGGGCATCCGCTGGGACGACGTCCACTGGCGCACCGGCTACGACAAGTGGGAGGCGTACGGGCAGGCGAAGACCGCCAACGTCCTGTTCGCCGTCCAACTCGACCGGCTCGGCCGGGACTCCGGCGTGCGCGCCTTCGCCCTCCACCCCGGCGGCATCCTCACGCCGCTCCAGCGTCACCTCGCCAAGGAGGAGATGATGGAGCGCGGGTGGATCGACGAGAACGGCGTGCCGCTGAACCCGGAGGCCTTCAAGTCGCCCGCCCAGGGCGCCGCGACCCAGGTGTGGGCCGCGACCTCGCCGCAACTGGCCGGTCTGGGCGGCGTGTACTGCGAGGACTGCGACATCGCCGAGGTCACTGCCGCGGACGGCGAGCGGACGGGCGTACGGGAGTACGCAATCGACCCCGACCAGGCCGCCCGGCTGTGGGAGCTGTCGGCGGAGCTGACCGGGGTGAACGCGTTCGCGTGACCCGACCTCGGGTCGGCCCCGGTTCGGGTCCGCCGCGGCGCGGGTCGGCCCGAACGCCGGCCGGCCCGAACGGGGGCGGAGAGCGGTGGCTCCCCGGTTGAACGGTGACTCCGGACGACCGGGGTCACTCGTCGGCCGGAGCACGGCTCACGCGCTCACGCGCTTGCGCGCGAACTCCCGGAGATCCGCGGTGAGCAGATCCGCGTGGGTGGCGTAGAGGCCGTGGCCCGCGTTCTCGTAGACCTTGAGGGTGCTGTCGGGCAGCAGTTCCGCCGCGCGGCGGCCGGTCGGGGCGAGCGGCGCGGACGTGTCGTGGGTGCCGTGCACGACGAGCACCGGGAGATCGATCTTCGGCAGCTCGGGAGCGAGGTCCAGGGTGGCGACCAGCTCCCTGAGGGCCGCCCCGGCGCGCGCGGTCGCTCCGTGGCAGCGGTCGACCGCACCGCGGACGTACTCCGGGGAGAGGTCGTTGCCCGGCAGACCGAGGGCGAAGAAGGCGTCGGCTCCCCGTGCGAAGAAGGCCGCCGGGTCGCGGCGGACGGTCTCGTTGCCGGCCCGTACGACTGCCGGATCGACGCCCGCCGCATGATCCGCGGTGCGCACGACGCCCGGCACCACGCCTCCCACCAGCGCCGCCCCGGACACGCGCGCGCCGCGATGCCGGGTGAGGCAGCGCACGACCTCCGCGGCCCCGACCGAGTGTCCGACCAGGGTCACGTCCCGCAGGTCGAGGTGGCGCAGCAGACCGTCGACGTCGTCGGCCAGGCTGTCGAGGTCGAAGCCGCCCCACACGTCGTCCGACCGGCCGTGGCCCCGCCGGTCGAGGCCGACACAGCGGAATCCCTCGTCGGCGAGCGGGAGCGTCTGGAACTCCCACATCCCGGTATCGAAGTAGGAGCCGTTGACGAACACGATCACCGGGCCGTCGGCCGGTCCGTAGTCCACGAAGTGCAGCCGGGTGCCATCGACGGGGCTCTGGAAGTACGGCATGGGAATCCTCCCGGGATCCGGTCACGACGCGAGGTGCGTCCGGGTACGTCCATCAGGGTTCCGGGAGACGGGTGCCGGGTCGATTACCCCGGACGTCATGGCGACGCGCGGGCCGGTGAGCCGGTGCGAGGCGCACACTGCCGCGTCAGTGCGGCGCCCGCTCCTCCAGGGCGGTCCGCCAGGCCGGGGAAGGCCCTTCGTTCACCGGCTCGGCACGCCTCCCGCCCCGGGCGAAGAAGTCGGCCAGGGGAAGGATCGCGGCGCCCACGGTCACCGCGTCGGGTCCGAGCCGGCCGAGGTCGATGGAGACCCGCTGGGCGGGATAGCGCAGGGCGTACGAGGTGGCGTACCGGCGTACGGCGGGCAGGAAGCGGGTGCCGAGCTGGAGTCCGGCCCAGCCGCCGATGAGGATGCGCTCGGGCTGGAACAGGTTGATCAGGTCGGACAGGCCCGCGCCCAGGTACTCGGCGGTCTCCTCGAGAACGGAGAGCGCCACCGGGTCGTGCTCGGCGTCCCCGTCGGGGTAGGCGGCGGCGAGCATCGCGGTGAGCGCGGTCTCCTCGTCGGTGCCCTCCGGCGGCCGTCCGCCCTCCTCGCGCCACCGGTCGAGCAGCGCCTCCGCACCGGCGTACGCCTCCAGACAGCCCAGGGAGCCGCAACGGCAGCGGCGCCCCCTGACCCGTACGGTCAGGTGCCCCCATTCGACGGACCGGCCGTTCTCCACGTCCTCCGTGACCAGACAGGCGCCGACGCCGGAGCCGAAGAGGACGACGACCGCGTTGCGCGCGCCGCGTCCGGCGCCGAACCACATCTCCGCCTGTCCGAGGGTCCGGGCGCCGTTGTCGGCGAAGTACGGGACGGTGTCGGGGAGTCGGCAGGTCGAGCGGAGCAGGGACTCCAGCGGGACGGCGTCCCAGCCGATCGTCTGGCCGTGCACCACCGCACCGCGCTCGGGGGTGCGGGCCACGATGCCGGGGACGCCGATGCCGACGCCGAGGAGCTGCTCCGGGTCGATGCCCGCCTCGGCGAGCACCTCGGCGATGCCGTCGCGGATGTGCCGGACGATGACGTCGACGTCGTACTCCCGACGCTGCGAGGGCCGGTCGACCTCGTACCCCTGGCGCTCCAACCGCCGTTCGGTGCGGGCCAGTTCGGTGAGGGTGAGATCGAACAGCTCGACGCGGACACGGGTCTCGCCGACATCGACGCCGATCATGTGGCCGCTGCCGGGCGCGACCCGCAGCAGGGTGCGGGGCCGTCCGCCGTCGGATTCGACGCTTCCGGCCTCCTCCACCAGTCCGTCGGCGACGAGCTCCGCGACCACGTTGCTGACGGAACCGGAACTCAGCCCGGTGGCCGGGCCCAGCTCGTAGCGGCTCATCGGGCCGTCGAAATACAAACGTTGCAGTACGGCGGTGCGATTGCCCCGCCGCAGGTCACGCACTGTCCGACCGTTGCGCCCCGCCATGTGAATCCCTTCCGGCCTGCCCCGACCTGCAAGATACAGCTGCGCGATCCCTTGACGCGACTTTCTTCCGGGTCTTAACTCACGTCCTAAATTAAGCCATGAGGGTCGTTCGGGAAGTGAACGGACTCGGCCCTCTTGGCTCCCTCCGGGAAAGGGACATACGCAGCCATGCGCAGAATCCGAGCCGCGGCCGCCGGTGCGGTCACCATCTCCCTGCTGACCGCCGCGACCGCCTGTGGCGGCGGCTCGTCGAACGGTGGTGGGTCCAACGACTCGCCGAAAACGCTCACGTACTGGGCCTCGAACCAGGGCGCCAGCATCGAGATCGACAAGAAGGTGCTCCAGCCCGAGCTCGACAAGTTCGAGAAGCAGAGCGGGATCAAGGTCAAGGTCGAGGTCGTGCCCTGGTCCGACCTGCTGAACCGCATCCTCACCGCGACCACCTCGGGGCAGGGCCCCGACGTCCTCAACATCGGCAACACCTGGAGCGCCTCCCTGCAGGCCACCGGTGCGCTGCTGCCGTGGGACGCGAAGAACTTCGCCAAGATCGGCGGCAAGGACCGCTTCGTCGACTCGGCGCTCGGCTCGACGGGGGCCGAGGGCAAGGACCCGGCCGCGGTGCCGCTGTACTCGATGGCGTACGCCCTCTACTACAACAAGAAGTCGTTCGCCGACGCCGGCATCGCGAAGCCGCCGGCCACCTGGGACGAACTGGTCGCCGACGGCAAGAAGCTGTCCAAGGGCGGCAAGTGGGGCCTGGGCGCCGAAGGCTCGAACGTGTCGGAGAACATCCACCACGTCTTCGTCTTCGCGAAGCAGCACGGGGCCGACTTCTTCACCGCCGACGGCAAGGCCGACTTCACCAACGACGGCGTGGTCGCGGCGGTGCAGCAGTACGTCGGGCTGATGGCGAAGGACAAGATCATCGCGCCGGGCAACGCCGAGTACGCGCAGAACCAGTCCGTCAGCGACTTCGCCAAGGGCAAGAACGCCATGCTGCTGTGGCAGTCCGCGTCCGCCAACCTCAAGTCGCAGGGCATGAGCGACGACGCGTACGGCATCGCGCCGGTCCCCGTGCAGTCCGGCACCCCCGGCACGGGCACGAACACCAACTCGATGGTCGCCGGCATCAACCTCGCCGTCTTCAAGAACTCCAAGAACCTCGACGGCGCCGCCAAGTTCGTGAAGTTCATGACCAGCGACTCGGAGCAGAAGATCCTCAACACGGCGTACAGCTCGATCCCGCCGGTCAAGACCGCCCAGGGCGACGCCGCCTTCAACACCCCCTCGAACGCGGTCCTCAAGGACACCCTGGCCAAGAGCGCCGCCGCGCTTCCGCAGGTCGCCGACGAGTCCCAGTTCGAGACGGCGGTCGGCACCGCCGTGAAGGAGCTGTTCGCGGCCGCGGCCGCGGGACACCCGGTCACCACGGCCTCGGTGAAGGCCGAGCTCGAGAAGGCCCAGCAGCAGATGCCGAAGAAGTGAGTGCGGACACCCTCATGACCACCACGACCGCCGCCTCCGCCGACTCCGGCGAGCGGACGGTGCGCAAGGACTCCCCCGGTGCGGCGCGCGGCCCGCGCCGCACCGGGCGGATCCGCCGCATCGGACTGCCGTACCTGCTGCTCCTGCCCGCCCTGCTCCTCGAACTCCTGGTCCACCTGGTGCCGATGGTGATCGGCATCGTGATGAGCTTCAAGGAGCTCACCCAGTTCTACATCCGCGACTGGGGCACCGCGCCCTGGTCCGGCCTCGACAACTACAAGGTCTCGGTGGACTTCAGCGCGCCCGTCGGCAAGGCGCTGCTCCACTCGTTCCTGGTCACGGTCGGCTTCACCCTGCTCTCGGTCGGCCTGTGCTGGCTGATCGGCACCGCGGCCGCGATCTACATGCAGGACACCTTCCGCGGGCGCGGCCTGCTGCGCGCGCTGTTCCTCGTCCCGTACGCCCTTCCGGTGTACGCGGCGGTGATCACCTGGGTGTTCATGTTCCAGCACGACAACGGCCTGGTGAACCACGTGCTGCACGACCAGCTGCACCTCACCGACAAGCCGTCCTTCTGGCTCATCGGCGACAACAGCTTCTACGCGCTGCTCGTCGTCTCCGTGTGGAAGGGCTGGCCGTTCGCCTTCCTGATCATCATGGCCGGTCTGCAGAACATCCCGGGCGAGCTGTACGAGGCGGCCGCCCTCGACGGCGCGGGCCTGTGGCAGCAGCTGCGCCGCATCACCCTGCCGTCGCTGCGGGCGGTCAACCAGGTCCTGATCCTGGTGCTGTTCCTGTGGACGTTCAACGACTTCAACACACCGTTCGTCCTGTTCGGCAGGACCGCCCCGGAGGCCGCGGACCTCATCTCGGTCCACATCTACCAGGCGTCCTTCGTCACCTGGAACTTCGGCACCGGATCCGCCATGTCGGTCCTGCTGCTGCTCTTCCTGCTCGTGGTGACGGGCGTCTACCTCCTGCTGACCTCCCGGGGAAGGAAGACCGCCGATGTCTAGCACCACGCAGGCACACCGCTCGCCGATGGCTCCGCCGCGCTCCTTCCTCTGGTCCCGGCGGATCTTCCTGACGCTCCTCACGGGTTTCGTCCTGGTGCCGGTCTACGTGATGGTCTCCAGCTCGCTGAAGCCGCTCGCGGACGTCTCGGGCAAGTTCCGCTGGATACCGAGCGGTCTGACCATCCGCCCGTACATCGACATCTGGTCGACGGTCCCGCTGGCGAGGTACTTCGTCAACTCGCTGATCGTGGCCGGCGCGGCGACGGTCTGCTCGGTGGTGATCGCGGTCTTCGCGGCGTACGCCGTCAGCCGCTACGAGTTCCGGGGGAAGCGGACCTTCACGGTCACGGTGCTGTCCACCCAGATGTTCCCCGGCATCCTCTTCCTGCTCCCGCTGTTCCTCATCTACGTCAACATCGGCAACGCGACGGGCATCGCCCTGTTCGGCTCGCGCGGCGGGCTGATCCTGACGTATCTCACCTTCTCGCTGCCGTTCTCGATCTGGATGCTGATCGGGTACTTCGACTCGGTGCCGCGCGATCTGGACGAGGCGGCGCTGGTGGACGGCTGCGGCCCGCTGGGCGCGCTGTTCAGGGTCGTCGTGCCGGCCGCGATCCCCGGCATCGTGGCGGTCGCCGTCTACGCCTTCATGACCGCCTGGGGCGAGGTGCTGTTCGCGTCGGTGATGACCAACGACACCACGCGCACACTCGCCGTCGGGCTCCAGGGCTACTCCACGCTCAACAACGTGTACTGGAACCAGATCATGGCCGCGTCGCTCGTGGTCAGCGTCCCGGTGGTCGCCGGGTTCCTGCTGCTCCAGCGCTATCTCGTCGCCGGGCTGACGGCCGGAGCCGTCAAGTGACCAACTCCACCACCCCCGAAGGGACTTCCGTGACCATCGACCTTGCCGCACTTCCCGAGGACTTCCTGTGGGGCACGGCCACGTCGGCCTACCAGATCGAGGGCGCCGTCACCGAGGACGGCCGCTCCCCCTCCATCTGGGACACCTTCTCGCACACCCCCGGCAAGATCGACAACGGCGACGACGGGGACCTCGCCTGCGACCACTACCACCGCTGGCGCGAGGACATCGCCCTGATGCGCCAACTCGGCACCAACGCCTATCGGTTGTCCGTCGCCTGGCCGCGCGTCGTGCCGGGCGGTGACGGCCCGGTCAACGCCAAGGGCCTCGACTTCTACGACTCCCTGATCGACGGCCTGCTCGAGGCGGGCATCACCCCGTCGGTCACCCTCTACCACTGGGACCTGCCCCAGGTGCTCCAGGACCGCGGTGGCTGGCCGGCCCGCGAGACGGCGCTGCACTTCGCCTCGTACGCGGCGGTCGTCGCGGAGCGCCTCGGTGACCGCGTCAAGCACTGGACCACCCTCAACGAGCCGCTGTGCTCGGCCTGGATCGGTCACCTGGAAGGGCGGATGGCCCCCGGTCTGGCCGACATCACGGCCGCGGTCCCCGCCTCGTACCACCTCCTGCTCGGGCACGGGCTGGCCACCCAGGCCATCCGTGCGGCGGTCCCGGACGCCCAGGTCGGCATCGTGAACAACCTGGCCAGCGTGGAGGCCGCCACCGACCGGCCCGAGGACGTCGCGGCGGCCCACCGCCTCGACGGGCACACCAACCGCTGGTGGCTCGACCCGGTGCACGGCCGTGGCTTCCCGGCGGACATGCGCGAGCTGTACGGGGTCGAACTCCCCGAACAGCCGGGCGACCTGGAGACGATGGCCGAGCCGCTGGACTGGCTGGGCCTCAACTACTACTTCCCCTCCAGCGTCGTCGACGACCCCACCGGACCGATCCCCCGGGTCAGCGCGCTCCGCCGTCCCGGAGTGCCCCGCACCGCCATGGACTGGGAGGTCGAGGCCTCCGGCATCGAGCGCCTCCTGCACCGTCTGACGGACGACTACGGCGCCCGCAAGCTGTACGTCACGGAGAACGGCTCGGCCTACCCCGACGTCGTCCGCCCCGACGGAACGGTCCACGACCCGGAGCGCACGGACTACCTGGAGCGCCACCTCGCCGCCTGCGCGTCGGCGGCCCGCAAGGGTGTCCCCCTCGCGGGCTACTTCGCCTGGTCGCTCCTCGACAACTTCGAGTGGGCCTACGGCTACGACAAGCGGTTCGGACTCGTGCACGTCGACTACAAGACGCAGAAGCGCACGGTGAAGGGCAGCGGACACCGGTACGCGGACATCATCCGCCAGTACGGGGAGCGGGGGCGCAACGCCGCGTAGCAGGGTCCCCGGCGGCCTCCTGAGGGAGCGTTCCCCCTCTCGTGGCCGCCGGACGCGGTCGCCGGCGCCGGGCGCCGGCGACCGGGCGCGTGCTCGTGCCGATCCTCGCGGACGTCGGGCTTCGGCGAAGAGCGGACCCCGGGGCAGAGCCATTTCAGCGGACCTCGCCGGTGCGGTCGAGGAACCGCCTCACCCCGGTCCGTACGCCCTCGCTGGACACGGTGCCCGCGAAGCACGCCGCCTCGAGAGCGAGCCCTTCGTCGATGGGCAGGTTGACGCCGCGGGTGACCGCGCGCAGGCATGCCGCCACGGCCGTCGGTGCGTGCCGGGTGATGCGCCGGGCCAAGTCCCTCGCGCTGTGCAGGAGTTCGTCGGCCGGGACAACGGCGTTGACGAGCCCGGTCCGCTCTGCCCGTGTGGCGGAAACGGGATCGCCGGTCAGGATCATCTCAAGGGCACGCTTGCGCCCGATGTGCCGCGGCAGCCGTTGCGAGCCGCCGAACGGCGGCGGGAACCCGAGGGAGATCTCGGGTTTGGCGAACGTGGCGTGCTCTGCGGCGATCGCCAGCGGGGCCGCCTCCGTGATCTCACAACCGCCCCCGTACGCGAGCCCGTTGACGGCGACGATCACAGGCTTGGGAAACTCCTCGATCCGCCGGGTCAGTGCGTGTCCCCGTCGCACGATCTCGCGCAGCGCGCGTTCGGGGCCGCCTGCGATGCTCCCGGCCAGAGACGGGATGTCCGCGCCCGCGCTGAACGCCCTGTGCCCGGCGCCGGTCAGGATGACGGCCCGGACGGAGTCGTCGGCGTCGACGCGGTCGAGGCTCGCGAGCAGCGCGTCGATCGTGGGGTAGTCGAGGGCGTTGAGCTTGCGTTCCCTGTCGATGGTGATCGTGACGACGCACTCGTCCCGTTCGATCCGAAGAGTCATCCCACCCGCTCCGTTCCGTCTGTGCCCGGACGGGTCGAGGCTAGGAGCCGTAACCTGTGACGATCCACTCATTGTCCTAGATACGGGTCAGTGCAGGTGCCGCATGCGTCCTCCCTCCTACGAGGCCATCGTCGACGAGTTCGCCGCGTCGATCAGGTCCGGCAGCCTCCCCGCGGGCACCCGCCTCCCCCCGCACCGCGCCCTCGCGCGCGAACGGCGGATCGCGCTGGCCACGGCCACCCGGGTCTACGCCGAACTCGCCGCCATGGGCCTGGTGGTGGGCGAACCCGGGCGCGGGACGTTCGTGCGGGCGCGATCCGGCTACGACGGCCTGGAACCCTCCCGCGTCCTGCCGGTGCCGAGAGTCGCGGACCTGTCGTTCAACCAGCCGCTGGGCGAGGGCCAGTCCGACCGGCTGCGGCAGGCCCTGCGCGCGCTCTCCGTCTCGGGCGAGGCCGAGGCGCTGCTCCGGCAGGACCCGCCGGGCGGCCGCCTGCACGAGCGGGCGGTCGTGGCCACCTACCTGCTGGGACGGGGAATCGACACGGCGCCGGCCACCGTCCTGCTCACCAGTGGCGCCCAGCAGGCCATCGACTGTGTGCTGCGTTCTCTCACCAGGCCCGGTGACGTCCTCGCGGTCGACGCGCTCACCTACCCCGGCGTCAAGCTGCTCGCCGCGGCCCACGGGCTCGGCCTCGCCCCGATCCCGGTCACGGCGACCGGGCCGGACCTCGCCGCGCTCGACCTCCTGTGCCGTACGCGACCCGTCCGCGCGATCTACACGATTCCCACCCTGCACAACCCGCTCGGCTGGGTCCTCGACCGGGAACGGCGTGACCACCTCGTCGCCCTCGCCCGTGCGCACGACTGTCTGATCGTCGAGGACGGCACCTACGCCTTCCTCGACCCGTCGCCGCCCCCTCCTCTTCAGGCCCTCGCCCCCGAACGCACCTGCTACGTCGCCGGACTGTCCAAGAACGTGGCTCCGGGCCTGCGGTTCGGTTTCGCCGTGCTTCCGGGCGGCCACGTGGAGACCGTCACCAGGTCCCTTCGCCTGGCGGCCTGGGGCGCTCCGGGACTGGTCACCGCGCTCGCCACGGGCTGGCTGGCCGATGGCACGGTCGCGCGCTGGGAGGAGGACCGACGGAGCGACGCCGCCGCCCGGCAGGACATCGCCCGTTCCGCGCTCGCCGGGATGTCCCTCACGGCGCATCCGGTCTCCTACATGGTCTGGCTCGGCCTGGAGCCGCACCAGCGCCCGGATCACGTCGCGGCGCAACTCGCCCGGGCCGGCATCCTGGTGTCCACCGCGGACGCCTTCGCCACGGGCCCCCACCGCCCGCGGGCGCTCCGCCTGGCACTCGCCACGCCGCCCCGCGACGAGCTCGAGAACGTGTTGCACCACCTCCGGGACGTGGTGGACGCGATCCCTCCGTGAGCGGACGGTGCCGCCTCCGGCGACGAGCCTCGCCATTCCCGTACGGCGGTTGTTCCCCGGCGGAACGTCCGTCCGCCGCATCGCTGTTGCCGGCCGGGGGCCCTCGGAACGACCGCCTGGGCGGGAGCCGGGGCATTCACGCCGCCGTGGAACACCTCGGCCGGACTCGCGGCTTCGTCGCCGTCAGCGAGTGCCCGCCTCGGCGCGTGCGTAGAACGCGGCGAGCTCGTGCGGGTTCTTGGTGTGGACGTCGATCCGGCGCACCGTGCCGTTCTCGACCCGGTGGATCTCGACCATGGTCAACGGGAACTCCTCACCGGTGGTGTGGGCCGTGAGCGTTCCGGTGAGGGTTCCGACCACACCGGTCGGACCCTCGAACACCTCGGCGGCGGTGATGGCGATGTCGGCGTAGGCCGCCATCACTCCCAGGACCGACTGCGCGAACGCCTCCCGGCCCCGGTGCACGCCGCCGTAGGGCAGCTGGCCCGGCTCGTCGACGATCACCTCGGGATCGAGCCTGGCCAGGACACCCGGCACGTCGCCCTTGCTCAGCGCGTCGTACAGTCCCCGCACGACATCCGCGCGGCTCTCCGGGACCGTCCCGCTCTGGTTGCTCATCTGTCTTCCCCTTCAGTCCTGTTCGGGTACTCGAGCCCTCGTCCGGAACCCGGTACCGGAGGGATCGTCCGGCCGGGGCCCGTACGTCCTCGCACCGGTCGTGCCCCGATCGGACCGGGGCACCGACCATGCAACGGGAGACGGCCGTGCGGGGGGAGTCCTTGCTGTGAGGGGTACTGGCAGGGACCCCCACGCGTCGGGCGGCCTGCCTACCCTGTCCTCATGGACAACCGGGACGCAGTCAGCGCATTCCTCCGCTCCCGGCGCGACAGGATCACCCCCGGGCAGGCGGGTCTGCCGACGTACGGTCAGCGGCGGGTGCCCGGACTGCGCCGGGGCGAGATCGCCGCGCTCGCCGGGGTGAGCGTCGAGTACTACACGCGCCTGGAGCGCGGCAACCTCAGAGGTGTCTCCGACGGCGTACTGGACGCCCTCGCCCACGCCCTGCGGCTCGACGACACCGAGCGCATGTACCTGTACGACCTCGCCCGCGCCGCCGGAACGGCGTCCGGGGCTCGGGCACGGCAGCGTGCGGTCCGGCCGACGGTACGGCCGAGCGTGACGCGGATCGTCGAGGGAATGCCGGAGCTGCCGGCGTACGTGATGAACAACCGCCTCGACACACTGGCCGCCAACCCGCTCGGCCGGGCCCTGTATTCGGAGATGTACACCGACCCGGCCTGTGGAGGGAACGTCGCCCGGTTCGCGTTCCTCAACCCCGCGGCAAGGCGGTTCTACACCGACTGGGAGCGTATGGCCCGCTTCGCCGTGGGCGCACTGCGCGTGGAGGCGGGACGGAAACCCTACGACCGGGAACTGACGAACCTGATCGGTGAACTGTCCACCCGCAGCGACCCCTTCCGCGTGCTGTGGGGATCCCACGACGTGCATGTCTTCCGCGACAGCACGAAGCGCCTCAACCATCCGCTCGTCGGCGACCTGGAACTCGACCAGGAGACCCTGAGCCTCCCGGACGAGAGCGGCCTGAGTGTCGTCGTCTACAGCTCGCCGCCCGGAACCCCCGCCGCGGACGCCCTGAAGCTGCTCACCACCTGGTCCGCCACGACCGGCCGGAAGCAGGACGCACCGTCCACGGTCGTCACGCCACGAGGTGAAGGGCTCGGGTGACGTTCACAGCACGTGCGGCCCGGAGACGAAGCGGCCACTCCTGTCGTACGGCCAGGCGTTGGCGACGCATCCGTGCAGGCCCTTGATCTGCTGCATCATGACGGGGGCCGGTTGCCCGGGACCCGCGCAGGTCATGTGCGAGTAGCCGAGGAAGTGCCCCATCTCGTGGTTGACGATCAGTGCCCGGTAGTCATGGATCGGTCCGTCGAACGTGGGCGACCCCGTGACCCAGCGCCTGAGGTTCACCACCACCCCGCCGGGAATCTCGCAGTTGTACTCGCCGCCGGTGTCCTGGTGGATGCCCGCCCAGCACAGGGCGTCCGCCGTCCCCGGTGTCGCGATCCTCACCTTGAGGTCGTAGGGCTCGCCCGCACTCACCAGTTGGAACGCGAAACCCTCGTTGCGGGTCCAGCCGCGGGGAGCGGCGAGGATGCCGGCGATCTCGTTCGCCGCTCGGGTCGGCGAGATGTCGATACCGGTCTCGACCTCCACCACATAACGGAGCGGACGCGTGCCGTGGCCGACCTTCGCGCCGGTGGCGTGCGCGGCGACGAACGTGCCGCTGCCTGTCGAGGGGATGTCGATCTTCGTGGGTGTCGGCGTCGGGCTCGGTGTCGGGCTCACGGACGGGGTCGGGGTGGGCGTGGGCGTGACGCGCACGGTGCTCCGTGGACGCGGCGAACCGCTCGACGCGTCACTCGACGCGTCGCTTCGTCCGCTGTCGAGCAGCAACGTCGCGGAGCCGAGCAGGCCGGCGGCCAGCAGGACGCCGACCAGACAGCTCAGGCCGCGACGGCGCGGACGGCCCCGGCGGTGGGAGGACCGGTTCTGCCGGCCGCCGCGCCGGGGGGCCGCGTCGATGTCGGTGGGCGGTGCGGATTCCCGCTCTCGTGCCGAATGCATGGCAGCCGAGACTGGTCACACCAGATGATGACCATTGGCTCGGATCATAACGAAGAGATAACGAGTGGTTTCCCTCGACGGGCCGTCCGCCCGACGGCTCGCGAACCGAAGGCCGCCCGCGCACCTCCCATCCCTTGTGACCCTTCTGTAACAGCTCCCGGCAGCCCCCTCCTCTCGAACAGTCACCGAACACGTTCCGTGCATACTGTCGAAGTGCCACGAGTCCTACTTGTCGAAGACGACCCAGATGTCCGTAAGGCCGTCCAGTTGGCGCTCCGACATCAGGGGCACGACGTCTTCGCCGCCGGAACGGGCGAAGAGGGTCTGGAACAGCTCCGCCCCTTCCGTCCCGACGTCGTCGTTCTCGACCTCATGCTGCCCGGCATCTCCGGCCTCGACGTGTGCCGCCGGATGAGGGACCGCGACCAGGTGCCGATCATCATGGTGACCGCCAAGGGGGACGACATCGACGTGGTCGTGGGGCTGGAGGCCGGCGCGGACGACTATGTGGTCAAGCCCGTACAGGCCCGGGTGCTCGACGCGCGAATACGGGCCGTACTGCGCAGGCAGGACGCGTCGGTGTCCGACGCCGTCCGCCCCCGGGCGGAGGCGCACGGCGAGCTGGTCATCGACCGGGCCGGACTCCTCGTGACACACCGCGGTGAACGCGTCCCGCTCGCCCCCTCGGAACTTCGGCTGCTGCTCACCCTGTCGGCCTCGCCCGGCCAGGTGTTCAGCCGCCAGCAGCTGCTGGAAGCGGTCTGGGAGCACAGCTACCACGGTGACATACGGCTGGTGGACGCCTGCGTGAAGCGACTGCGCGGCAAACTCGGTGAGCTGGGCGGCGATCCCCGGTACATCCAGACCGTACGTGGCTTCGGATACCGCTTCGGTTCCTCATGAACGGCCCGGGAGCCGTCCGGGCACGGAAGACCGTACGGAAACGCGAGGCGGTACGGAAGGGCGAGGCGGTACCCGGAGGCGAGTCCGTACTCGGAGGCGAGTCCGTACCGGGTGGCGAGTCCGTACCGGGTGGCGAGACCGTACCGGGTGGCGAGACCGTCGCCGGCCGGCAGGGTCCCTGGCCGGTGCGGTTCCTCCGGGCGGTCCTGGCGAAGACCCCGCTGCCGCTGCGGGGCCTGCGCTCCCGGCTGGTGGTGGCCTTCGCCCTGGTGGCCGTGGTGAGCGCCCTGAGCACCGGAGCCCTCGCCTTCCGGGAAGCGCGCACGGGGGTGTTGCAGCAGAGTCAGGACTCCGTCATCCGGCAGTTCCGGACCAGTGTCGACGCGGTGGCCGTCTACACTCCCCTGCCGCCGGACCGGTCGAACCTGGAGACGGCGGTGAACCAGGTGCTCCGCGCGAACCCCTCACAGGGGTGGCGGGTGATGGCCACGTACGAGAGCCTCCGCGCCTACTCGCCGAGTGCCGAGTTCGACAAGCTGAGCCCGGAACTGCGCCGGTCCGTGGGAACCCGCCGCGCCGCGGTGTTCCAGCGGGTGAACGCAGGCGGCCATCCCTATCTCGTCGTCGGAATGCCGGTCACGTACAACTCCGGCGAGGGCAAGGAAGCCAAGCTCTCGGGGCTCGCGATGTACCTGGTGGTGCCGCAGAACACCGAACAGGCCTACGTCCAGGCGATGGTCAGCGGCATCGAGCGGGCCACCGTGGTGGCCCTGTGTCTCGCCGTCGTCCTGGCGCTGCTGGCCGCGAGCGGTGTACTGCGTCCCGTGCGCGCGTTGCGCCGGGCGACGCGTCGGATGGCCGAGGGGCACCTCGACATCCGGCTGGCCGTCAACGGTTCCGACGAACTGGCCGACCTCTCACGGTCCTTCAACGACACGGCGGCCGCACTGGAGCGGTCGGTCGCGGAGTTGCGCCGCCTGGAGGCCCGCGCGCGCCGCTTCGCCGCGGACGTCTCCCACGAGCTGCGGACGCCGCTGGCGGCGATGTCGGCGGTCACCGACGTGCTGGACGAGAACGCGCCCCATCTCGACCGGGAGACCGGCGACGCGCTGCGGCTGGTCAGCGAGGGAACCAGCCGGCTGACCGGGCTGGTGGAGGACCTGATGGAGATCTCCCGCTTCGACGCGGGCGCCGTCCGGCTCAACCTGGACGAGGTCGACCTGGCCGAGTCCGTCCAGCGCACCCTCGCCGCCCGGGGGTGGCAGGGTCAGGTGGAGACCCGGCTGCCGCTGCCCGGCGTGCTCAGGACGCGCGTGGATCCGCGCCGACTCGACGTGGTGATGGCCAACCTGGTCGGCAACGCGCTGCGGCACGGGGCGCCGCCGGTGCGGCTGACCATGGGGGTGCGCGAGGAGCGGGCGGACGTGGCGTGGGCCGTCATCGAGGTGGCCGACAGCGGACCGGGAATCGCCGAGGAAGCCATGCCGCACATCTTCGAACGCTTCTACAAGGCGAGCACCGCGCGCACCAGAAGCGAGAGCAGCGGGCTGGGACTGGCCATCACGGCGGAGAACGTGTACCTGCACGGGGGGCGCATCAGCGCGGCGAACCGGCCGGAGAGCGGAGCGGTGTTCACGGTCGAACTCCCCCTCCGCCATGAGTCCCCGGACGCCGACGAGGCCGCCGTGGGTGCCCGGTGAAGGGCTCCCGCGCGGGGGCGCTGCTGGTCGGGCTCTCGGCCGCGCTCACGCTCGCGGCGTGCGGAGTCCCCCCGTCCGACGTCATCCAGGCCGGCGAACCGGCAAGCGGCATGTCCTCTCCCAGCACGGCGCCCCAGGCGTCGGCCGCCATCACCCTTTTCTTCCTGCGCGATGGTGATCTGGCGCCCTATGGCCGCAAGGTCGACGGCCCCGGGGACCTCGGAGCCGTCGTACGTCTGCTGTTCGGCGGACCGACCGCGAGCGAGGCCGTGACGGCCACCACGAAGCTGCCCCGCCTGAAGGAGGCACCGGAGGTGACGATCGACGACGACGGCGCCCTCTCCGTCCTGGTCCCGCGGAACGTCCCTCCCCTCAGCCATCTGGCCATGCTCCAGCTGGCGTGCACGGCGGCGGCCCGGCTGCCGGACGGCTCGCACCCCGCGGACGCGGCTGGGGACGGCACCGCCGGCGGTGCTCCCACCAGTGCGCGGCTCGCCGCCACGCGCCCGAGCGTCCGTGTGCGCGGGAACGGATGGACGATGACGCAGCCGGACGGATCGTGCCCCGACCCTCTCCAGCCCTGAGGCGTGTGGCCGCTGCCCCGGTACGGGTGAGGATCATCGGCTGACGTGATCCCGGCCCGCACCCCGCACGGTCCGCAGCACCACGAGGACGCACAGGGTGCCGATCACGAAGGACCAGCCGTTCACCAGATGGACGGGCACGAACTCCGCGGCGGCGCCCGCCGCCACCATCCCCGCGCCCTGGATCGTCATCAGACCGGCCGACTGGACGGTCATCGCCCGCCCGCGCATCCCCTCCGGCACGGCGTCGACGAACCACTGGTCCACACCCAGGGTGTAGGCGCCGGTGAGACCGGCCACGAACATCGCGGCGAGGGACCAGGGCAGCGAGGGCCGCAACAGGAAGACGGCGTAGGGCAGCAGGGTGCAGGCCACCAGCGGTCCGGCGATCCGGCCGCGGACCACCGGGCTCAGATATCCGCCCGCCAGGGACTCCCCGAGGATCATGCCGACCGGCATCGCCGCCATGAAGAGGCCGAGCCCGGTCGTCCCCGCGCCGACCGCATCCGCGTACGGCGCCGCGAGCGCCTCGGGGACGACGGCGAAGAACGTCGGCACCCACCCGAGCAGCAGGAGCGAACGCACCCGGCGGTCCGCCAGCAGGGAACCCGTGCCGCCACCGCCCGCGCGGTCCCCCGCACCGCGTGCGGGCCGCCGCCGGGTGCCCAGGCGCAGCAGCAGCGCCGACCCGAGGAAGGCGGCCACGGTGAGCAGCAGCGCACCGCGCGGCGGCACCACGATCAACAGCAGCCCACCGACGCCGAATCCGACGACCTGCGCCCCCTGCGCCACGATCCGGATCAGGGAGCGCCCGAGCACGAAGGCGTCGCCGGGGAGGATGTCGGCCAGGCTCGCCGCCCGCGTCCCCGTGAAGACCGGGCCGACCGTCGCCATGAGGCCGCGCAGGACGAGCAGGACGGCGATCGGCGTCCCGGGCAGCACCATCCCGGCGGCGCACGCCGCGCACAGCAGGTCGCAGACCACCAGCACCCGGCGCGGCGGGAAGCGGTCCGCGATCCCGGCCAGCAGCGTCCCGCTGATCGCGTACGGCACGAAGCCCAGCGCGAAGGTGAGCGCCGAGAGGAGCGGTGAGGCGGTGAGCCGGAACACCAGCACCGCCAGCGCGATCTGGGCCACGACCGTGCCCTGCAACGACAGTACGTGCGCCGCGAAGACGGCCCGGAACTCCCGCACGGCGAAGACGGCCCGGTACCCCCCGGGCGCGGCGGCAGCGGGGGCGGGGTCTCCGTCAGGGGCGGCGGCGCCGTCAGGGGCGGCGTCGGCTTTCAGCGTCATGGACCGCAGCCTGGCGGTCCGGTGCCGCCGCCCGTAGTCTTTCGGCTGTGGCCGAAAGTCACGCCCCGGAGGAGGTCCACCCGTGCCCGTCCACATGCGCTTCGGGCCGGACGACCTGCTGCGCTGCCGGTTCGGGATTTCCCCGCTGTGGGAGGCCCAGGGCGCGGTGCGCGTCCTCAAGCAGGTACGGCTGCAGGGCTACCACCTGCCCTGGCTGCGGCAGACGGAGGCGGCGGCGCGTGAGCTCGACCTCACGCCGCTGTGGCTGCTGATGCCGCACCACGGTCACACCCCGGACTTCCTCTGCCCGCCACCGGACGGCCCGCTGACCTCCATCGAGGAGGACCTGGCCCGGCTACGTGCCACCGACCCCGACACCGCCCGCGACGACCTGGCGCGCTCCCTCGCCGACACCCCGGGCGCGGCGGACGCCGGGCAGGGGCGCGCCATGCTCGCCGATCCGGTGCGTGCGGTCAGGGAGTTGGCGGATCTCTGTGAGCGGGCCTGGCACGCTCTGGTCGCCCCGTACTGGCCCCGGCTTCGCGCCGTGCTGGAGGCCGACATCGCCTTCCGGGCGCGCCGGCTCGCGGACGACGGGCTGACCGGGCTCTTCGCCGATCTCCATCCCTCGCTGAGCTGGGCGAACGGCACCCTGACGCTGCACAGGCGGACGGAGCACGACCGGGACCTCGGCGGCGACGGCCTGGTCCTCGCGCCCAGTGTCTTCGTGTGGCCGGACGTGGCGGCGGGCTTCGACCCGCCCTGGCAGAGCACCATCGTCTATCCGGCCCGCGGCATCGGCGGCCTGTGGCAGGCCCCGCAGTCCGGTTCCGACGCCCTCGTGCGGTTGCTGGGCGCCAACCGGGCCGCCCTCCTCGGGGGTCTCGGCGAGCCGGCGACGACCAGCGCGCTCGCGCACCGGCACGGGCTCGCCCTCTCGTCCGTGTCGTCCCATCTGTCGGTGCTCCGTGACGCGGGCCTGCTCACCTCGCGCCGCTACGGCCATCAGGTGCTCTACGAGCGCACGCCGCTGGGCACCGCGCTCGCGAACGCCTGACCAGCCTGACCAGCCTCATCACCGGCACGGTAGCCATGATCACGATGCGCCGGTGGCGGCCCGGGCACCCCGGTCGCGTCGAGACCCCATCAACCCCGAATGTGCCACTGCGAGATGAGCGTTCCGTCCGTGCCCTCCCGCGCACCCCGCGGCTGTTCCCCCGCTACGGCCCCTGCGATAGGCTCACTCGCCGTCCCCCGCCTGTGGCGAGGCCATCGATCACGACCGACGCGGCGGTCCGGCCGGTTTCACCTGGCGTTGTCGAGTGCACCCAGGAGAGAAATAGAGCCGTGGACAACGCGGATGCGCCCGTTCGGAACACGTCAGGTCCGGCCGGACCGGACGCCCGGTGGCCCGGTGAACTTCGGAGCCTGCTCGACGAGGGCACCCGCGCCGTCGTCGACGACGGCGATCTGCGCACCGGCCGGGACCGCTTCGAACGTGCCTTCCGAATCGCCGAGTCGGTGGGTGAGGAACGGGCGATGGCGGTGGCCGCCCTCGGCTTCGGCGGCCTGTGGGTGCACGAACATCGCACGGTCGCGGGCTCGGTTCTCCTGGAATCCCGGATACGCCGGGCCCTGGAGCTGCTGGACCCTCAGTCCTCGCTGGCGCTTCGGCTGCGGATCCGGCTGGCCGGCGAGGGCGACTACCGCAACAGCGACAACACGGCGGTCATGGCACTGCTCAAGCAGGCGCGGGCACGACAGAACCCGATGGCGCGCGCGGAGGCCTTGAGCCTCGCCCATCACTGCCTGATCGGTCCTGAGAACGGAGCACTGCGCCGTCAACTGGCCGCCGAGCTGGTCGCGGAGAGCTTCCGTACCTCCCGCCGCAGCGATCTGCTGATGGGCCTGCTGTGGCGGACGGTCGACATGTTCCTGGACGGCGACCCGCACGCGGAACGCTGCCTGTCGGAACTGCGCGGCCTGTTGGCCGAGCGGGACCATCTCGCGGTGGGATTCGTCGTGAGCGCGATGGAGGTCATGCTCGCCGTCCGCGCCGGCCGCCTCGACGAGGCCGAGGCCCTGGCCCGGGCCTGCACCGAGCGCGGGATCGCCGCCGGTGACGTCAACGCGACCGTGTGGCAGGCCGCACAGCTGGTGACCATCCGCTGGTACCAGGGCCGGGTGGTCGAACTCGTGCCGCTGCTCAGCGAAGTGGTCAACTCCCCCACCCTGAGCGCCGTGGACGATCACGCCCTGGCCGCGCTGGCGGTGGCCGCGGTGACGGCCGGGGACCGGCGGAAGGCCGTCAGCGCGCTCGCCACGCTGTGCGGCCGCGACCTCGGCGACCTGCCTCGGTCCAGCAGTTGGATGGTGACGATGCACGGTGTCGCGGAGGCCGCCTATCTCCTCGACGACACCGCCACGGCGGCCCGGGTCTACGAACTGCTGCGTCCGTACGGTCATCTCCCGATCGTGGGCAGTCTCGCCGTCGCCTGCTTCGGATCGGCCCACCACGCGCTGGGGGTCGCCGCACTGACCATGGGAGACGTCGACCGGGCCGTGACCCATCTGCGGGACGCGGTACGGCAGAACCTCGCCCTCGGGCACTGGCCCGCGGCCACGGCCTCCTGGGAGCGGCTCGCGGTGGCCCTCGTACGGGCCGGGCGACAGGCCGAGGCCGACGCCGTCCGGCGGGAGATGGCGGTGGCCGCCGCGGAGGCCTCGGCGTCGCCGCAGCCGGATACCGGGGGCCCTGACGGCGCGGACGAGCGGGGCGAGGACGGTCAGGGGCAGGCCACGGCGTTCTGTACCCGGCTGGGCCGCAAGTGGCGGATCGGGGTCGGCGGGCGCAGCGTCCTGGTGGACCACAGTGTGGGCATGCTCCATCTGGTGGTGCTGATCGCCAACCCGCGCCAGGAGATCCGGGCCGTCGATCTCGTGGCGGGGCTGACCGCGCTCGACGGGGCCGTCGAGCGCACGGCTCCGTCCGGGCAGCGGGCACTGGACCGGGTGGCGACGCAGGAGTACCGCAGTCGTCTGACCCGGCTGCGGCTCGAACTGGACGAGTTCGAGGCGGCCGGCGACCATGAGCGCGCCGCCGCGACGCAGGCTGAACACGACTGGCTGGTGGGCCAGTTGGCGGGCGCCACGGGACTGGGCGGACGCGCCCGCCGCTTCCCCGAGGGCGAGGAACGCTCCCGGGTCGCGGTGAGCAAGGCCGTCCGCCGGGCGCTCGACCGGATCGCGGCAGCCGACCCGGTGATCGGTGAACACCTGCGGCACGCGGTGCACACCGGGGTGCGGTGCTCGTACTGGCCGGCCTGACGGGTGCCGGACCGCGCCGCCCGGATCGAAGCGCCGGCCACCCGTCCGGCACCCCGCGCCGGCGCCGGCACGGCCTGGGTCCGACACCTTGCCGCGTGCGTACGGACGGGCCGGCTCGGCCCCGTCGTGCGGGGCGCCGTCCGGCTCTGTCCCGGGTGAGAACCCGTCGGGCGCCCCCGGCACCGCATCGCCCCGATCACCCGTCCGCCGCACGACCGCGTTCACGGGTCGCGGCACCAGGTGGTCGGCGTCCGCCGGTCGGCGGTCCCGTGGACGGCGCGCTCACATCCCGGTCAGTGTCTGCCAGGTCGTGGACGCGACGATCCCGTCGGCGGGCAGGCGGTGGGCGGACTGGAAGGACCGTACCGCGCCGCCGGTGGCCGAACCGTAGGCACCGTCCACGCCCAACACGGCGCCGTGGATGACGAGTTGACGCTGCAACGCCGTCACCGCGGGCCCGCTGCTGCCCTGCTGCAGGACGACGGCGAGAGCCCGCCACGTCGCGGGTCCCACGATCCCGTCGGCGGACAGACCACGGCTCGTCTGGAAGGCCCTCACCGCGCTGCCGGTGGACGAGCCGAAGGAGCCGTCCACGCTCAGTGCGGCTCCCCGGGCGTTGAGCAGGTACTGCGCGGTCCTCACCCGCTCACCGCTCGCCCCTTGTTGAACCACCGGCCAGTCGGTGTCCGGAAGCGGTGTGCCGCGTCCGGCGGGCAGCGGGAACGGCGTGGGGAGAAGCAGCTGTGTGTTGCGGGCCTCGGCTGTTCCACGGCGCTTGTCGATACCGGCCGCCACCGCCTGAAGGTCGTTGGCCGCCAGCTCGCGTCCCAGCGAGGCCAGTGCGGCGGGGGTGCCGGTGTCCCCGTCGAACGACAGCGGTGCGTCGGAGTCGACCATGGTGGTGAAGACGGACAGGATGCCGCCGCCTTCGGCGATCTCGAAGATCCGGCTCTGGATGGGCCAGTCGATGTGCGAGGCCGTGTTCACCTCCCAGAAGCCGTTGCCGAGGGCGGACGGCCAGGAGGTCTTGTGGGCCGAGATGTTGTTGGTGTGGGTGTGGCCGTCGACCATGAGGATCACGTTCGGGAAGCGCAGCAGCAGGTCGCGGAGGTCCGTGCCGCCGTAGGGGGACGCGCTGTCCGTGTTGTCCATGGAGTCGAGGGTGTGATGGCAGCAGATGACGACGAGTTTGTCGGTCACGCCGGGCTGGGTGACGACCGTCCGGGCCCGGGTGCCGTCCGAGTCGTCGAGTTCGTACCGTGAACTGTTCGCCTTCAGCTGGGCGTTCAGCCAGTCCCACTGGTCCTGGTCGAGGGCGCCGTCGGCACCGCCGCCGGTGTTGGTCGTGTCCAGCACCAGGAACTGGAACACGTCGTCCGGCCCCGGGGGAATCGCGTAGTAGCCCTTGTCGCTGCCGGAGGTGAAGCCGTGTCCGCGAGGGGTGCCCGTGGTGTCGAAGTGCTCGGCGATGAAGTCGCCCCGCGTGAGCAGCCGCCGGGACGGGTCTGCCGTCACGTGGGCGGTCCGGAGGGTGAACTCGCCTGTGAGCACGTCCTTCAGCAGGTCCAGGTAGTACGTCGCGGTGTTGTCGAAGACGTCCGGGACTCCCTCGATCTCCGTCAGTTTGGTGGAGCCGGTGGCGACGGCCTTGAGCGGGTCGAAGGGGAGGGTGTCGATCGGGACGTTGCCCTGGACGAGCGCGTCGTGGTTGCCGTAGGCGGCGTACCAGGGCATGCCCAGCCCGGTCGCCGTGAACGGTCTGCGGGCGGCCTTCAGCAGACCGGTCACGACCGGAAAGCCGTGGAGGGCGTTGTTGTCGGGCGGGGTCTGCCGTGCTTCCGGATGCCAGTAGTGGGTCTCCGTCCCGAACTGGCCGCCCGCCACGCTCTCGTCCTGGGTGAGGTCGCCGGAGTCCGGTCGCACCGGGTTGCCGTCGAGCAGGTCGATGTACCACCGGGACTCGTTGTACTGGCAGTTGTCGACCGCGTCGCCCGTGACGACGGTGAAGGCCGGCGGTGTGCTCGTCCGCGGTCCGCGGAGGACCTGCCGGACGGCTCGGCACATCGCGTCGGTCGTCTGTGTCGACAGGAATTCGTGTGCGCGGTAGGCCGATTCGGTCGGGTACGAGTGGTAGTGCGGTGGTCCGTGGTCCGCGAGCCGGTCCAGGCACTCGACGCGCAGCGGTGACTGGTCGTCGACGATGTGCAGGTCGGACATCTGGGCGAAGGTGATCAGCGACCGGGTGACCTGCGGCGCGGTCGCGGGGGCGAAGTCGTCGCGGACGATGTGCGGTTCGCCGGGGCCGGCGACCACGCCGTGGTATCCCGTGCCCAGGTCGGGACCGACCCGTACGGTCCGGTCCAACGTGGTGAGCCCGAATGCGGCGCCGGTACCGAGAGGCGGCGACGCGGCGACGGCGACGGCGCGCAGACCACCGGCATCGAGGGCCGCGGCCACCACGGCCACTCCGGCAGCGGTCAGGATCCTGCGACGGGAGACGGACATGTCGATTCCTCCGGTGTGGGGGCGGACCTGCTGTGCGGTCGTCGTTCGCCCGTCCGCCGTCCCGTCGACCGCGGTGGAGTTCCCAGGGGCCGGTGACGGGACGGTCGCGGGCGAGGCGGAGACACTCGCGGGTGCCGGCCCCGCCGCCGAGCGGCTGGGCCGGCACCTGTGTTCAGGCGGACGAGCGGGACGGATCCGGTGTCGCCGGGCCTGTCACAGGCCGGCGGAGGTGTGCGTGGCGCGCAGTACGAATTGGCAGGACTCCCAGGCGGACCAGGTGGTGCTGCCGGGGTCGGTCTGCGTGCAGTGGTACAGCGTGCCCGTGTCGTCGACGGCGAACAGTTCGATCCTGCCGGAGCCGTTCCGCTCGGCGCAGACGTGGCGCATCCGCAGCGTGGTGGTACCGGACCGCGTCGGCAGCTGGACCCAGGACTGCCACGTGCCGGCGGCGGGGGCGGTCTCGAAGCGGCGGAAGAGCATCCCGTCGGGGTTGGTGCCGAAGATGGCCAGGCGTCCGTCGAGGTTGCGGGCCATGTCGATGGAGTCGAGGATGCCGTCGAGCGGCAGCACGCCGCCCCACTCGCTCTCGGTCTGCGCGTTGGCGACGTTCATCCGGCGCTGGATGAGGAGGCCGTCCTCCTTGATGGCGACCAGCACGGCCCGTCCGTCGGAGCCGGTCTCGACGGCGAGTTGGATCGCGGTGCCGCCGAGCTGGGTCCAGGGAGTGAACCAGCCGTTCGCGGGGGTGTCGTCGTTCAGGAAGTCCTGCCAGCGGTGGCGGATGGTGTTGTCGCCGCGGGTCGCGTAGACCTGCATGCCGCCCCACTGGTCCTGGACCGCGGTCGCCGAGGTGAAGCCGGAGTCGAACTGCTGGGGCGCCGTGTAGGTGCTGCCGCCCGCGCTGGTCTGCGCGCGACGGGTCACGTAGCCGTTCTGGTCGATGGCGAACACCTCGACCCGGCCGTCCTGGTGGCTGCCGGCGGTGACGGACTGCCACCCCGGCCCACTGTCGAGCTTCGTCCAGGATCGCAGGCTGCCGCCGGCGGTCTGCTGACCGGTGTTCCACAGATTGCCCTGCGCGTCCGTGCCGAACAGTTCCAGGCGTCCGTCCTTGTTGCGGGCGGCGGCGATCGGGGAGCCGAGCGGGTGCGGGGCGTGCAGCGGGAAGGGGGCCGGCAGCAGCAGTTGTGTGTTGCGGTCCTGGTCGGCGCCCATGCGGTTGGTGATGCCGTGGTCCACCTCCTGCGGGTCGTTGGTGGCCAGCTCCCGCGCCAGGGAGGCCAGTTGTGCGGGCGTGCTGGTGTCGCCCCCGAACGAGAGGGGCGCGGCGGGGTCGACCATGGTGGTGAAGATCGAGAGGGTGGCGGGCCCGGCGGAGGAGCCGAACTCGCCCGCGTTCTGCGCGTCGGGGCTCGCCATGATTTCGATGATGCGGCTCTGGATCGGCCAGTCGATGTGCGAGGCCGTGGAGATCTCCCAGAAGCCGCCGGAGATCGGGCTGGACGCCGGCGCCGGATGGGGCACGATCCTGTTGGCGTGGGTGTGTCCGTTGACCATGGCGATCACGTTCGGGTAGCGCAGCAGCAGTGCCTTGAGTTCGTCGCCGGTGTGCCGGTCCCCGAAGACGCCGCCGAAGATGCCGTCGTCGAGGTTGTCCATGGTGCCCAGCGTGTGGTGGCAGAAGAGGACGTACATCTTGTCCTGCACACCGCTCCGCGTGACGATGCGGTTGTCGGTGTCGACGTAGCGTGAGCTGTTCGCCCTGAGCTGCTGTTCCAGCCAGTTCAGCTGGTCGGTGTCGATCGACCCGCCCGCGGCACCGGAGCCGAAACCGTCGGTGTTGGTGTTGGTGGAGTCGAGGGTGAGGTAGCGGATCAGGTCGCCGGAGCCGGACGGGATCGCGTAGTAGGCCTTGTCGATCCCGACGCCCTGGAATCCGTGACCGACCGGCAGCCCGGCGGTGTTGAAGTGGTCCTGGATGAACGCCTTGCGGGTGAGCAGCCGCCGGTCGGGGTCGGCGACGACCCTGGTTCCCTCCAGATCCCAGGCGACCATCAGCTTGCCGAAGGTACCGAGGTCGCCGTAGTCGTCCGGCAGGTCGGCGGAGGTGCCGGTGGTCTTGGACGAGCCGACCGTCATGCCCTGGACGTCGACGAGGTTGTTGTCGATGGGCTCGTTGCCCTGCCAGAGGCCGTCGTGGTTGCCGTACGCCGCGTACCAGGGCATGCCCAGGCCGTGGGAGACGAACGGCCGGCGGGCCGCGCCCACCGCGCCGCTCGCGTCCAACAGGCCCGGGACGTGGGGGAATCCGAGCCCCGACGTGCCGGTGTACCGGTTGTCCGGCACCTGCTGCGGGGGCACCGACGGGTAGTAGTAGTGGTTGTCCCCGGTGCCGCCGCCGGTGAGGGCGCCGCCGGAGAAGCTCTGGTCCAGGCCGATGCGGCCGGAGTCCGGGACGATGGTCCGGCCGCCGTCGAGCAGATCGATGTACCAGCGGTTCTCGTTGTGCTGGCAGTTGTCGATCGCGTCGCCGGTGACGATGGTGAACTGCAGCGGCTTCTTGCTCCGCGGGCCCTTGCCGATACCGGCGAGGGCCTGGCACATCGCGTCGACGACCTGCGTCGACAGGAACTCGTGGCCCCGGTAGGCGGAGTCGGTGGGATACGAGGCGTGGTGCGGGGCGCCGGCGTCGGCGTAGCGGTCCATGAACTCGAGGCGGGCCGGCGACTGGTCGTCCACGAGGTGCAGGTCGGTCATCTGCGCGAACGCCGCCAGCGCCATCGTCGGAGGGCCGAAGCGGGACCAGAGGTCGGTACGTATGGTGTGCGGCTCCCCCGGCCCGGCGACGAGCCGCTGATAGCCCGCGCCCGGGGCGTAGCTCGCCCGCTGCACCGTCCGGTCCCATGTGGTGGCCGCCGGCACGTCCGACGCGGAGTCTGCGGCCGTAGTGGCCTTCCGGCCGGCGCCCGTCCGCGTCGCGGCTTCGGCGGCGGCGCGGAGACCGCCCGCGTCGATGGCCGCAGCCACCACGCCCACTCCGGTCGTCGTCAGTAGCCTTCTTCGTGAGATACCCACGCCATGTCTCCCAGGAAAGGTCGAACCCGTCACTCCTTCTGGCGTTCCATTCCGTTCCGCCTCGTTCCACGGGCCCTTCAACGGCCGGGAAGCGGAACGTCGCGGCGGAGCGCGACCCCGGCGTCGGCGGCACGGGTGAGGATCGTGGCGACGGCGCGTTCGGCGAGGGCCGCGATGGTCAGCGAGGGGTTGACGGTGAGAGAGGTGGGGACGGCGGCACCGTCGGTGACGAACAGCCCGCTGTGACCGCGCAGTTCATGGCCGTCGGTGAGTGCGCTGGTGGCGGGATCGTCGCCGAGCCGCGCCGAGCCGAGCGGATGGGCCGTGACGGTGCCGGCGACGTCCTCGCTCCACGGGCGGACCCGGGACAGGCCGTCCCTCTCCAGGATGTCCCGCAGTGCGGTGTCGGCCCGGTCCCATGCCCGGCGGGTACGAGAGGTGGGACGGTAGGTCATCGTGCCCTGTCCGAGCCCTGGCGCCAGCCGGGTGAAGCCGCCGGTGAGCGGGACGCCCCCGAAGGTGCCCTCGTTGTCGTCCTCGGTCATGGCCAGCAGGGTGAGCCAGGAACGCCACCGGGCCCGCATATTGCGCTTCTCGACGCCGAACCAGGCGGGCGAACCGGCGGCCTGGGCCAGCAGGTTGGTCAGCGGAGGGAAGTAGATCTGCTGGAGGGTGAAACGGCTGTACTCCGGGGCGGTCGGGTCCAGGTGGTCGTAGGTGGCGGCGGTGATGGGCCGGCCCACGGGCAGCCCCTGGTAGGCGGACCCGTCGGGACGTGACAGCCCCAGCAGTGAGCGCGCCTTGTCCTCGACGATGTCGGCGACGCTGACGCGGTCGCCGTTGCCGGAGAAGTACCGCCCCACAGCGGCCGGGATGCCCCCGAGGAGGAGAGCGGAGCGCTGGAGGATCACGGGCGTGCCCACGGCACCGGCGGCGAGTACGACGACCCTGGCGTGGATGACGCCGGCCTGCGCGGTGCAGCTGTAGTCGTCGGGGTCCAGGACGGTGTAGCCGACGGCGTATCGATAGCCGGACAGCGGCGACGGGGTGACGGTCTGGACCTCGTGCAGCGGACGGATGTCCGCGCCGTGGGCCTCCGCCGCGGGCAGGTAGTTGAGCAGCAGGGAGCGTTTGGCGTCGAAACGGCAGCCGGAGAGCATCCAGTTGCAGTTGGTGCAGGTGCTCGTGTCGACCGCCACCGGTACGGGATTGCAGGTGTGTCCGGCCCGGCGGCAGGCGGCTGCCAGGACCCCGCCCGCGTAGGACACGTCCGGCCAGTCGGTCCGGGTGACCGGCAGGGCCTCCTCGACCCGGTCGTACCAGGGGTCGAGGACGGCCCGGGTCAGAGCGGCCGGCCACAGCCGGCGGCCGAGGCCGCCGTGGCGCTCGAAGACGAAGGACGGTGCGCGCAGCGAGGCGGCGAAGTAGACGACGCTCCCGCCGCCGACGCAGTTGCCGGCGACCACCGAGACTCCGTCGCCCTGGATCACGTCCACGATCCTGTTGTAGGTGCCGAGGCGCATCGAGTGGGTGAAGTCGGCGGCGGCCGCGCGGGGGCCGCGCTCCAGCACGGTGACGCGCGCTCCGCCCGCCGCGAGGTAGTAGGCCGGGATCGCGCCGCCGAAGCCGCTGCCGATCACCAGGACGTCCGTGGTCTGCACCGTCATGCCGGGCTCCCCGAAGCGGTCGTGTTCGGATGAAGGTCCGCCAGCGGGCGGCCGTAGGAGAATGCGGGGAAGCGCCAGAGGCCGTCCGGGTCGGGCGCGGGGAAGCGCAGCCACGCCAGTCCGGGATGGCCCTGGCCGAGGGCCTCGACGGTGTCCTGCTGTCCGGCGGTGTCGAACGCCAGCCCCACCAGCAGGCTCATCACCTGCCAGATCGGCCGGTCCAGGTCATCCGGGTCGAACAGGCCACCGAGCAGGGCGGTGCGGTCGGAGAAGGACAGGCCCACGAAAGGCGGGAGGGTGGGTGGCAGCAGGATCAGCCGGAGGGCGGCATGGGCTACGGCGCGCGCGTCCAGCAGCGCCGCGATCGCCGGCAACAGCGGTGCCACGGGCAGTTCGGGCGAGGCGAGGAGGTCGACGACACCGGCCTGTACCGCACCGGGGCCGGTGACGGCACCAGCGACCACCACGTCACCGGGAAAGCGCCGGCCGCCCGGGATCAGGGTGTCGGCGAACGCCTCGAGCGTCTGCGTCGTCCAGCTCTCGGAGGGGCCGGCCGCGTCGGCCACGGGTGAATCCAGACCGCCGGCGGACAGTCCTGCGAACGTGGCGACGAGTGCCCTGAGGATGGCTCTCCGGTCGGGTCCGGTCATGATGGATCACCCGGCCAGCGCGCAGCGCAGGTCGTAGGGCAGTGACACGGTCAGCCCGGTCTCACCCGCGGCCCGACCGTAGTCGCTCAGTGCGCGGGCGACGTCGGGGAAGAGCGGTTCGAGGGCCGTGACCGCGTCTCCGATGCCGACCGTGTGCCCGTCGACACGGAAGTTCGTCAGGCGGGCTCCGGCCCGTCCCGCCGCCTTGTCCCACCAGTACTGACCGTCCCACGCCACCCACGGCGTCGCGCCGTGCGTGGACTGCACGCTCCAGTGGTCCTTCTGGTAGTAGTGGCAGGTCACCATGGCGACGGCGAACCGGGAGGGTTCGGCCACCAGGAACCGCAGGGCCCCTCCGTCGTCGACGGTGATGTCCCGCTTGCTGTACTCCACGCACAGCGGGTCGGCGAACGTCAGCCACCACGGCGGCTGTTCCCCCTCCCCGAACTCGTGCCAGGTGCAGCCGGAGGCGAACCCCGGCTCGGTGAAGGGACCGGTGGGCGTGTCGACGGCCCCTGTGGAGCGGGTCGCCTCCCGGACCGGGTTCTCGTGGGCGACCGGGTTCTCGCGGATGACCGGGTTCTCGCGCACGACCGGTTTCGACGGTGCCGCGTCGGCGGTGCTGCTCGCGAGCAGCACCGCCGACGCTCCCAGAAGCAGCGCGCAGCCGGCTGCGGACACGCGAAGGCGCAGGGGAAACACGGGACCTCCCGTAAGCGGAGCGGGGCGAACGTCACGCAGGACCGACCGCCGTCACAGCACGCTGGGCGGGGCGGCCGGCTTACCGAGGATGGGGCACACCTACCGCCCGGTACAAGAGGTGGGTCAGTGACTGAGCCACTGAGCCTGCGGCGAGAAGGTCCGCCAACTGCGCCCCGCGTTACGGTTGTTGTGGTCCCGACCAGGTATCGCGTCCCGGCGGGGTCGTCCCCGCGGACGCCTTGGCCACCCGAATTTCCCGTCACCGTGCCGCACGCCGCGGTTGCCCACGGCCGACCCGATCACCGACTCCCGCCGTCCGGCCTACTGGACGAACCCGGGCGCACAGCGGCGGCGCGACATCGGCGAACCCGATGTCGCGCCGTTGCTGGGCGTCACAGCGTCACAGCGTCGCGGTCGTCCCCTCCCCGGAAGCGCTGCCCGCGAGCCACTGGTCCCAGCCCAGGTTGAACGCGGCGTAGCCGTTGTCGGCCGGCGCCTTGGCGCGGGGCGAGCCGGTGATGGTGACGGGGTCGCCCTGCTTCACCTGGCCGTAGAACCACTTGGCGTCCGACATCGACAGATGGACGCAGCCGTGCGAGCCGCGGGCGCTGCCGCTGCCCGGGTTCGGGTCGCCGGTCGAGTAGTGCACGTAGGTGCCGGACTGGGTGAGGTGGACGTCCCAGGGCAACGTCAGGTCGTAGTAGTTGGGGCTGCCCTTGTCGCAGCTGATACCGACACTGCAGGAGGTCATGTGGACCTTCTCCTGCTTGTCGATGACGGCCATCGTGCCGTTCCACGTCGGATACTGGGCGCTGCCCGCGTTGATCGACAGGGTGCGCACCGCCGTGCCGTTCCGGGTCACCTTCATCGTGTGGCCGGTCACCGAGACAGCCGCGCGCACGTCGTCACCGACCTTGAAGGTGTGCGTGTAAGTGCGCACGCCGTACCGTCCGTTGCCGTTGTTGACGCCCTTCATGTCGGCGTCGATCTTCACCGTCGTTCCGGAGGGCCAGTACGTCTTCGGGCGCCAGTCGGCGCGCTTGTCGCCGAACCAGTGCCAGGCACCGGCCACCGGCTGCGAGGCGCTCACCTTCATGTGCTTCTCGACCGTGGCCCGCGCCTTGGCCGCGACCGGGTTCGTGAACACCACCGAGATCGGCATGGCCACACCGACCGTGGTACCCGTCTGCGGCGTGATCGTCTCCAGCAGCATCGGCGGTCCCGCGGGCTTCGTCGGTGACGGCGAGGCACTCGCGCTCGGCTTGCCAGGCGCCTTCGCGTCGTCCCCGCCCGCCTTGTCGCTCCCGCCCCCGCCCCCACCGCAGGCACTCGCACCCAGCAGCATCACACCCGTGACGAGTGCGATCCCTATGCCACTCTTGCGCCGTCCCACGACCTGCTCCGCTCTCTCGCCCCACGACCCCGACGGGCCCGACTCAGTGTCAGACACCGGCTGAGGGGCCCATAGTTGCACGCGTCACGTAAAACGTGTCCCAAGTCTCGGCGCGCGGCCCGGACCGGGGCCGAGGCGCTCGGACCTTCCGCACGGCCCGGACCGAGCGCGCTGACCCGTTGAAGTCGTGGCCGCCCGACCGTAGGGTCCGCGGTGCGCTCGATCGTGTGAAACAGCCCGCTGTGCCTGCGGCAGGAACCCGCTCCGGGTGATCGTTCTCAGGGGCGTGCCGGGCCCGCCGTCCACGGCCCGTGAGGGAAGGGCGTGACGGTGACGGTCGATGTGGTGCGCGAGTCCGCGCGGGCGGGCCGGGTGGTGCTCTGGGAGGAGTCCCCACGGGACGGGGCGCAGGCCAAAACCCTGATGACGGGTGACTTCCGGGTGCGTCTGGCCCGTGCCCAGGGCCGGATCTTCGGTGCGGACGGCCCGCGGCACGTGGTGTTCGCCGCGGGATTTCCCGCCGTGTGCGCGGAGGAGTTCGAAGCGGTCAGGCAGGTGGCGGTGGAGGCCGGGGAGACGGTGAGCGTGTCCGCGGTGTGCCGGGGCACCGCCGGTGACGTACGCCAGGCCCTGGCCGCGGTCCGGGGCAGCACGCACGCCAGGGTCATGGTGATCGTGCCCGCGTCCGAAGCCATGGCCGGGGTGATGACCCACGGCTCCGCCGAGCGGGCGTTGACCGCCGGTGCCGCACTCGTCGCGCGGGCCAGGGACACCGACGACGGTGTCGCTGTCGATGTGTGCCTGGCCGACGCCTCCCGGGCCGATCACGCCCTGACCGGCGAGCACGCCGGGCGGATGACGGAGGCCGGCGCCGGGGTGGTGGTGCTGGCGGACACGGTCGGCGACCAACTGCCGCAGGACGCCGCGTCCATGTTCACCACCGTGCGCCGCCGTGCGGACGACGACGTGGTCCTGGCCTCGCACCTGCACAACGACCTCGGCCTCGCTCTGGCCAACACCCTCCAGGCACTGCGCGCGGGCGTCCGTGTCCTGTCCTCGTCCTGGCTGGGCATCGCCGAACGCAGCGGTATGGTCGCCACCGAGCAGCTCCTGTTCCTGCTCGCCTACCGCCCCGACCGCACCCGTGAACTCCTCGGCGACGGCCGCGCTCCGTGGTGGACCGAGCCCGACCTGACCCTGCTGCCCGGCATCGCCCGCATGGTGGCCGCCGAGACCGGCGCACCGCTGGGTGTGACCACACCGATCGTGGGAGACGGCGTCGGCACCATCTCCACCGGCACCCCGTTCGTCCATCCCCGCCTGTTCGAACCCTACGATCCTCACGCGCTCCTCGGTATCGAGCCCCGCGTGGTCCTCACGCATCTCGCGAGCGCCCGCGTGGTCACCGCCGTCGCCGCGCGGCTCGGACACGGACTCGACCCGGACCAGACCCGCACCGCGGTGGCCTGGGTGAAGTCACAGGCCTATCGACAAGGACACGCCGTGATCGACGAAACGGACTTCGGCGACTACCTCGCCCGACTGACCGTCCCCACCGCACGCACTCCGCGATGACCGCGCGGCACGCCGGCATCGTCGACGCCGTGCACGCGAGCCTGTCCCTGGGGCGGGCCGCGGTGCTGCCCAACCCCGCGCCCCTGACGTTCGTCGTCGCCGCGACCACGGCGCCCGCGGTCAACCGGGCCAAGGACCGCCCCGCCGACCAGCCCGTCGCCCTGTGGACCCATCACCCGGACACCACCGACCTCGTCCTGCGGGCGCTCGAGCTGACGGAGCACGCGGCCGAATCCGCCCGACGGCTGCTGACCGACGAGCGGGTCACGGTGCTGGCCCCGCTGCGCCACGACCACACGCCGCCCGCCTGGCTGGCCCCGGCGACCCACAACGGGTGGACCCTGCTGTTCGGCGCCCGCTGGAGCCCCCTGCGGCCGGTCCTGGACGAGTACCCCGTCCTGTACGTCAGCAGCGCCAACCGCACCGGCCGGCCACCGGTGCCGACCGCGGTCCAGGCACACGCCATGTTCCCCGGCGACGTCCCCGTCCTCGACCCGGCCGCGCTTCCCGGCACCACCCCCGACACCCCGGGCGCCCCACCTCGCGCGGCGACCACCACCCTCCGCCTGCACCCGGACGGCCACCTGGAACTGCACCGCTCCGGCGCACAGGACGCGATGCACCCCGACCCCAGCGTCTATCTGCGCCATCTGCGCGCGGCCGACCACGGGGGGCCGAAGGCCACTTGAAGAGTGACTTGTCCCGACGGAGGTGTTCGGTGGGCGAGTCGTGGACGATGGTGGGGCGTTGGTCGGAGTAGAGCCGGTGCGGCACGCCCCGTGGAGGCCCATGACCGTCCGAGTGCACTCGGCGGTGGGCTCCGTTGTGGCGCTCTGGCAGGGGACCCCTGAGGCGGTGGGCGAGAGCACCATGTCAAATGGACGGTGGACGAGGACATCGCCTGGTCGGTGAACGCCTGGGCAAGTGCGTCTGGTGCGCCTGAGGTGGGCAGACGGCGACCGCATTGCCTTTCGTGGGCGGCTGAGCCTGACGGAGGGCGGAGGGACCGTCCTCGATGTCGGCGGCGCGCTGATCCTGTTCGATCTTGCCGACCCACCGCTGCCGGAAGGCGTCGACGGGTCGTGGGTCGAGGTCCGCGTGGCACGGGGCCACGTCGCTGTACGGCCCTACGGGGTCTGACTGCTGGCGAACGTCCGGTGCCGCGCCGGTCCGGTGTGGACTCGCGGGTGACATTGGCTGCGGCCGGCGGTCATCGATCACACCCGCCGCTTCCCGGCGAGCACCACAGGCGTTCTCCCTCTCCGGCAGCCACCCGCGGCCGGAAGGCGACATGCCGGCTTCCCACCCCGACGTCTCCCACGCCTACGGCATCTTCGACAGGACGCTGCGCGGAATCCAGGATCCGGGGGCGCGACCTTCCGACGCTCTCACCTCGGGACGGCACCACGGAAGCTGAGCCGGAACCCGAGAACAGGCAGCAGATGTTCACCGCTTCGGGAGGCACCGCTGTCCGGCGCCGTTCAGTTGCGGAGCGGGTCGGAGACGGGGTACCGGCGCCTTTGGCCAGTCCGCTAGAAGAGCCCGGCACGCATGTACTGGGTGAGGTTTTCGGGGATCCCGCGCAACCACGGACCACGGACGGCCGGCAGCCGGACCAGGGTGTGCTGAAAGGCGCCCGGATCGGCCCGGAACAAGTAGCGAGGGCGCGGTGCGGGCGGGTCGTCGCGGAGGACTCCGTCGGGCATCCCGCCCGACGCGGGAACTGGCGGGTAGGGCTTGGGGAAGGCCAGCTCCAGCCACACCCCGAACGGAAGCGGCACCGGGTAGGCCGAAGCGGCCGGGCCGGCGGGTATCCAGGTCTGTCCGGTCTGCGGATGGGTCGGCACGAGGACGATGTCCGCGTCCGCGGAGGGTTGTCCCGGTCCGGCCAGAACGGCACGACGTGCCGGCGGACCCGCCGGCAGCAAGGCGTCCAGGGCACGTGGGAAAACTTCCTTGCACAGACCGTCCGGGACGGCCACCGGCTGGCCCTGCGAGGCTGCCAGAAGGTGGGCGAGTGCCCGGCCGATCGCGGCCTCCCACCGCGGGCTCCACGACCAGAAGTGGTTCGGCCCGCACCGCGACCCCCATGTGCCGATCGGCTCGAACGGAGGCGTGGGCTCCTCTTCCTCCAGCAGCTCTGCCCAGGTCGGTGATGCGGAGTCGGCGCGGCCGACGATCAGGCGGCGCACGGCGTTCGGCGCGAGCCATACCGCCTGCCAGAGTGAGCAGTCGTCGATCCGGCTCGCCACGGGCAGGTCGCACACCGCACAGGCCATGTTGGGTCCGTCCGCGCCGTCGAGGCCGCAACAGTAGCCGCCGGCCCTCTCCGGGATCAGCACGGTGCCGCGGGCGTCGCCAGGTGCGATGACGATCGAGCCGGGGGCGCCGTCGGAGAGGGCGTAGACCGGCGCGTAGATGCCGCGGGCTGCCGCCTCGTCCGGATGGATCTCCTGCCATCTCCGCCACGGCGGCCCCCAGGGCTCCGGGTCCTCAGCGAACGTGCCCGGCTCCATGAGTACCGGAAGTTGTATCCCGTTCCCGTACTTCTGATGAGCGTGTGCCGGCAGGGCGACCCGGGACAACGGGGTCGTCAGCTCGGCGCCGCATCCCCCACACACGAAAACGAACAAGTGCCCTCCGCCGAAGAATCAGGGGCATCGTCGCAGCTCCGTGGCAGACCGGCCAACGTGTTTTGGATCCACTGCGGGGACGAAGCGCACCCCGCGACGTCGAGCATCACCGTTCGAACAAGGCCATCGGCGGGAAGGCCGTCCGCGACAGTCCTCCGAACGCCCTTTCAGGAAGTGCGCGCGGGCCGTCGACGGCGGTGACCGGATCGGGGCCGGCCCTCGACGGCCCGGTGCCGCGTGCTCCTGCCGGTCAGCCGCACGCCAGGATCCACAGGAAGACGGCGACGGACCGCACCAGGTCGTCCGTCTCCTCGGTCTGGACGCGCAACGCGTCGGGCACGTGGGCCAGTTCCCAGGAGGCCGGGTCCGCGGGCTCGTGCGGCTGCGCCGCCCACAGTCGCCCGACCTCCTCCGCGCTCGTCCGCAGCCTTTCGCACGCACGGGCCGTGGCGACGAGCACCTGTGCCAGCGGACCCGGGGTTCCCTGGCTGTCGCGCGGCAGCGTGCCCGCGTCGGTGGACAGCGCGTCGGCGAGGTGGACCAGGCGTGCCGCCCGCGCCGGCCAGCCCGGCGCCCGGCCTCCCGGGACGGCGCGCGCGGCGGCCGGTTCCCGGTCCAGGCCGATGCGCGCCCCGGTGGACCGCTCCCGGGCGGTGGGCTCCCATGTCCCCCGCTCCCGGAGGTCGTCCGCCCGCCCCATCGCCTGACGAGCCAGGACGAGGGCCGCCGGCCAGTCGCCGCGCTCCCAGTCCGGCGTCGCCAGGACTTCCCGGACCCGATAGCCGACCGTCAACCGCGCCCCGGCGGACCGGGGTTGCGGGAGTTCGGGCGCGACGTGGGCCCGCAGTACGTGCCTGACCCCGGCCACCGACTCGGCGCTGCCGACCCCGATGCCCCCCATCCGGGCAGCGTCGGGCAGGGGGCCCGCCGCCAGAGGAACGGCCGCGGGGTCGCAGTAGCGCAAGGTGTCGGCCAGGAGAATCTCGTCGACCAGGATCCCGGCGTCGTGGGCGGCCCGCCACAGCAGCAGACCCACGGTGTGCGGGCCGCTCCCCCACGGCCACTTGGCACGCGGACCTGAATGCGCGTGGAACCGGCGGGGCGCCGGGGCGCCGAGGCCGCGGTCCTGCTCCTCGTACCAGCCGGTCAACAGGCCCCCCTGCCGGCAGGCCCGCTCCCATGCCCCGCACCCGTACGCGGCCCGGTGCCGCGACTCCCACCCGTCCACGTCTGCGTTCACGATCGCGTTCACCGGATGAACCGTACCGGGGACCCGTCGGACCCGGACGCCGCCTCGGCCGCCCCGAGTTCGGCGGGTGGGGCGGTTCTCCGACGGCGCTGTTCGAGGAGCGCGGTTGCCCGGTACCGCTGGCGTCATCCGGATCGTCCCGGCCGACGGCCGGGTGCGAGACCCTGTGCCGCCCCCGTGTCCCCGTGTCCCTGTGTCCCTGTGCCCCTGTGCCCCTGTGCCCCAGATGTGCGTCGGACGTGTGTCAGACATCCTGTGCGGCGAAGCCGTACCGCCACGTCGTGTGCTCGGGTTCCCAACCCCGGGAGCGGGCCAGTTCGTTGGACGCGCCCCTGGCACCGCTCTGCCGTCCGGTGCGCACCTCGGGTGCCGGCACGCCGAGGGCGGCGGCCAGGACCGGCAGCCACTGACGGCCCTCGGCCGGCTCGTCGTCCACGACGTTGACGGGTCCGGACGGCCAGTCGAGGGCGGCGACGGTGGCCCTCGCGGCGTCGGCTACGTGGACGAACGACGTCACCGAGAGATCCGCCTCGAGGTTGGCGAGGAGACGCGCGTGCGGGTCACCGGCCAGGGCCGCGGCCACGGCGCCCCCTGGTGCGTACCAGGTGCCCGGGCCGTACAGGATGCCGTAGCGCAGTGCCACACCGGTCTCCATCTCTGCCGCGGTCTCCTCCAGTGCCCGGATGCCGTCCACCATGCCTCCGCGCGGCTCGGCCGCCCCGAGATCCAGCGGTTCGGTCTCGACCGCCGGATTCTCCCCCGGTACGTACGCCCAGGAGATCGACTGAGCGACGATCCGTTTCACTCCGGCCGACTTGGCCGCGTCCACGAGATTGCGTGTGCCCTCGACGCGCAGCCGGTTGGTCGTCTCCCCGTCGGCGTCCGACAGGGCGGTGAGCTGGTGGATCACCGCGTCCGGAGCGGTCTCGGCCATCACCCGTCGCAGGCCGTCCCGGTCGAACGCGTCCGCCTGGACGGCCGACGCGCCCTGCCGTCGTACGCGCTCGGTCCCTTCGGTCGTGCGGGAGATTCCCGTGACCTGATGTCCTTCTTTCACCAGCAGGGGTACCAGGAGGCGGCCCACTGCGCCGGTCGCACCGGCAACGAGGATGTTCATGGGCGGATCAGTCCTTTCGGTCGGACACGCTTACATCTTGTACGGATGGGGTGGGGACGGCCCGCGGGGTCGGCACGCGAAGGGCGGCACGCCCCTGCACGGCGAGGGTGGCGACACCGTCCTCGCCCGACGAGTCGGTACTCGCCGCCACCCGCGTCGCACCTGACGGAAGGCGGCGCCGGAGCCGGAGCCGGCCGAGGAGGCGGTCGAGCCAGGCGCCGAGCGCGGCTCCCAGGATCGGGGCCACCAGATAGATCCACAGGTCCTCGGTCCGCCCGGCGAGCACGGCGGGCCCGAGCTGGCGGGCCGGGTTGACCGAGCCCCCGCTGCGGGTGCCGAGCAGCATGATCACCAGCGCGACGGACAGTCCGATGGCGTACGGCAGCAGGCGTGAGAAGCGGGTGTGGGCCAGGAGGAACCCGACGACGAGGACGATGGCCGCCATGCCTCCCACCTCGGCGAGGAACACGGACGCAGGCTGCCAGGTGGGCGCGGGCCCGATCGCGGCGTAGTCGACCGACGGGAGGGTGACCGGGCGACCCCACACCAGACGCGCCAGGCCCGTCCCCGCGGCGGAACCGGCGAGTTGGGCCAGCACGTAGGGCAGCACGCTGCGTCCCGGGAAGGCGCCCATCAGCCACAGGGAGACCGTCACGGCCGGGTTCATGTGTCCTCCGCTGCGCCTGCCCTGCGGGGTCAGGATGAGCACGGTGAGGACGGTCCCGCTGAAGGCGCCGATGACGGTGATCGCGACGTCGAGGTCGGCGACGCACAGGACGGAGCCCGGATCGCGCAGCCACCGTACGGCCGTCACCGCGAGGAACAGCAGGACGGTGGCGAGCACGAACTCGTCGACGGCACGGGCCCGCGACAGCCGGTGCGCGAGAGCAGGAACGGTACTCACCATGATCTCCTTCGCGTGCGGGTGTCCGGTCAGGTGGCGGGGGTGTAGTGACCCGGGACGAGCCGGGTGGACACCCCGAAGCGGTTCCAGGCGTTGATCGTCGTGATCGCGACGATGAGACGGGCCAGCTCGCTCTCGTCGAACTCCGCCGCGGCCCGCGCGTACACCTCGTCCGGCACGAAACCGTCCGTGAGCACGGTGATCGCCTCGGTCAGTTCGATCGCCGCGACCTCCTTGGCCGTGTAGAAGTGCTTCGACTCCCGCCAGGCGTCGAGCTGGAGGATCCGCTCCGCCGACTCGCCCGCCGCGAGCGCGTCCTTGCTGTGCATGTCCAGACAGAAGGCGCAGTGGTTGATCTGGGAGGCGCGGATCTTGACCAGGTTCAGCAGGACGGGCGCGAGCCCCCGCTTCGCGGCCGTGTCCAGGCGGACCATGGCCTTGAACGCCTCCGGCGCGAGTTCCGCCCAGTCCAGGCGGGGCGTGTGCTCGGGAAGACGGTCAACGCCGTCGAGGCTGTCGGTGTTGTTCTGGTTATCCGGGTTATTCCGGTTATCAAGGCTCTCGCGCACTTCGTTCGTGTTCATGACTGCAACGCTACGCATCCAGTGGCACTGAAGTAGGGTCCACTTCTGTGACAGATTCCCAGACCAATTCGGGGACCGACTCGCCCTCCGGACCCGGCAGCGACCTCCATCTGGAACTGCGCGGCTCCGGGTTGCGCGCCGGGCTCACGAACGCGCTCCGGGACGCCGTGCGCACGGGGCGGCTGGCACCCGGCACCCGGCTGCCACCGTCCCGTTCGCTCGCCGCCGATCTCGGTGTCTCCCGCAACACCGTCACCGACGCCTACGCCGAACTCGTCGCGGAGGGCTGGCTCACCGCCCGGCAGGGCTCCGGGACCCGGGTGGCGGAGCGGGCCGAGCCGAGCAGCGCCGAACCCGGCACCCCCCGCGCGCGGCCGGCCCCGAAACGTCCGACGTACGGCCTGCGGCCGGGTTCGCCGGACCTCGCGACCTTCCCCCGCGCGCAGTGGCTCGCCGCCGCCCGTCGCGCCCTGACCGCGGCACCGCACGACGCCTTCGGCTACGGCGACCCCCTCGGCCAGATCAGTCTGCGCACCGCCCTCGCGGACTATCTGGCGCGGGCTCGCGGGGTGTACGCCGAGCCGGAGCGGATCGTCGTCTGCTCCGGCTTCCACCACGGGCTCGCGCTGATGGCACGGGCGCTCAGGGCGCGGCAGGTGCGGGCGGTGGCCGTCGAGTCGTACGGACTCGACCTCTACCGGGACCTGCTGACCGACGCCGGCCTGCGCACTCCGTCCGTCCACGTCGACGAACACGGCGCGCGCACCGACGACTTGGAGCGGTTGGAGGACATCGGCGCGGTACTGATGACACCCGCCCACCAGTACCCGACAGGGGTCGCGCTGCGCCCGGACCGTCGCACGGCGGCCGTCGAGTGGGCGCGGCGCACCGGCGGCCTGATCCTGGAGGACGACTACGACGGGGAGTTCAGATACGACCGTCAGCCGGTGGGCGCCCTGCAGGGCCTCGGCCCCGACCGGGTGGTCTACTTCGGCTCGGTGAGCAAGTCACTGGCGCCCGGGGTGCGGCTGGGCTGGATGGTCCTGCCACAGGAACTGGTCCCGGAGGTCGTCGCGGCCAAGGGGTACGGCGACTACATGTCGAGTGCGCTCGAACAACTGACACTGGCGGAGTTCCTGACGTCGGGCGCGTACGACCGTCATGTGCGCTCGATGCGGCTGCACTACCGGCGCCGCCGCGAGCAACTGGTCACGGCCCTGGCCCACAGAGCCCCCCACGTCCACGTGAGGGGCATGGCCGCCGGGCTGCAGGCGGTCGTCGAACTCCCCCACGGAACAGAGCGCTCGGTCACCCGGGAGGCGGCACGGCGGGGCCTCGCGGTCAGCGGACTCGCGGAGTTCCGCTACGAGACGCCGGAGTCCGGCCATCGGCTCCCCCCGCAGGACGCGCTCGTGGTGAACTACGCGGCTCCCTCGGACAGCGCGTGGAAGGGTGCGCTGGAGGTGCTCTGCGGGGTGATGCCCTAGACGTTTCGCCATGCGCCGGCGCGCGTCGGGGTGTACCGCCGCGTACCAGCGTGTGCTTCCGCGCACTTCCGAGTACCGCCGCGAGAGGTTGCGGCCGCGGACAGGACCGCCGTCGGCTCATCGCGGTCCGAGGACGGATTCCTCCAGGTGCGCGAAGACGTCGGCGGCCGCGTCGGCGAGGAAGAACAATGCGCTCAGGGGCACCGGCAGGAAGCCCTCCTCCTCCATCCGGCGGAGCTGGAGGATCAGTCCGTCGTAGAACCCGGCCGTGTTCAGCAGCACCACCGGCTTGTCGTGCAGTCCGTGCTTCCTCAGCTCCAGGATCTCGGTCACCTCGTCGAGGGTGCCCAGGCCGCCCGCCATCACGACCACCGCGTCCGCGCGGGCGAGCAGCAGGGCCTTGCGTGCGGCGAGGTCGTCGGCGAACACCATCTCGTCGGCGTCCTGTCTGGCCCACTCGCGCAGAAAGGCGACCGAGACTCCCACCAGCCGCCCTCCGGTCTCCCGCACCCCGTCGGCGACGACCTTCATCAGCCCGGTGTCGGATCCGCCCCACACCAACGTGTGACCGCCCTTGCCGAGCAGTTCCGCCAGGTCGCGGGCCGGCCGGGTGTAGCGCTCGTCGAGGTCCGCGGCGGAGAGGAAGACACAGACGTTCATCGTGGGGGGAGCTGCTGTCATGATCCCGACCCTACGCACCCGGCGCCCCGGCGATGGGGGCCAATTCCCGGGTGGCGGGCCGGGCCAATCCGCCGCCCTGCGCTCCGAGGAGGACGGCGTGACGGGGTGCGGCCACTGGGCGACGGCCCGCGGACCGACGGCTTCCCGAGTCCGCGGACCGGCGGCTTCCCGAGTCCGCGGACCGGCGGCTTCCCGGGTGCGCGAGCCGGCTCACAAGGCCCCGGTTGCGTTCCGCGCACAGGCTTCTCATAAGGTAAGGCTCACCTAACACTTCAAAGGTGAACCACAGCTAGGAGCCGTCTCATGTCTCTTCGGCGCCGCGGCACAGCCGCAGTCGCTCTCGCCGTCGCCGCCGCACTGTCGCTCGCGGCGTGCGGCAGTGACTCCTCCGGGAACGGGAAGGGGGGCGGCGCCTCCGCGCAGGCGGGGTCGGGCGCGAAGGACTCCAAGTCGGTGGCGAAGGGCGGCAAGGACTTCGCGGACGCCGCCGAGAAGACGGCCGCCCTCGGCACGGACGCCAAGGCCGGCCAGTGGCCGCGCACGATCAAGCACGCGATGGGAAGCACGGAGATCAAGACGCGGCCCAAGCGCGTGGTCGTGCTGGACGTCGGCGAGCTCGATAACGTTGTCTCCCTCGGTGTGCAGCCGGTCGGCCTGGCCCCGACCGAGGGCTCGCCGGAGCTGCCGTCGTACCTGAAGAAGGACGCGGGCGACCCCAAGAACATCGGCACCATCAACAGCCTCAACCTGGAGGCGATCGCGGCGCTCAAGCCGGACCTGATCCTGGGCAGCCAGCTGCGCGCGGCCAACTCCTACGACGAGCTGTCGAAGATCGCGCCGACCGTCTTCTCGATCCGCCCCGGCTTCACGTGGAAGCAGAACTACCTCCTCAACGCCGCCGCGCTGGACAGGACGGCGCAGGCCAAGGCGAACCTCGCCGCGTACGAGAAGCGCGCGAAGGCCCTCGGCGAGAAGCTCGGCGCCCACAAGCCGACCGTGTCGATGGTCCGTTACCTGCCCGACGGCGTCATCCGGCTCTACGCCAACGACTCCTTCATCGGCACGATCCTCAAGGACGTCGGCGTCCCGCGCCCGAAGAACCAGGACATCGCGGACCTGGCCGCCGAGATCAGCCCCGAGAACATCGACCAGGCCGACGCCGACTGGATCTTCACCGGGGTCTACGGCGACGCCAAGGCCACGGACAAGAGCAAGGCCCAGGCCAACCCGCTGTGGAAGAACCTCAAGGCGGTCAAGGACGGTCACGCCCGCGACGTGCCGGACGAGACCTGGTACCTGGGGCTCGGCGTCACCGCCGCGAACGCGGTGCTCGACGACCTCCAGAAGTACCTGGCGGCCTGAGAACAGAGTCCGAGAACAGAGAGCGAGCACGGCGCATGTCGCCACCCGACCCCACCCGCCGCCGGGCCGGCCTGCTGCTGGCGGGTACGGCGACGCTGCTGATCGCCGTCCTGCTGAGCCTCGCCGTGGGCAGCCGCCAGATCGCGCCGGGCGAGGTGATCCAGGCACTGCTGCACGGCGGCACCAGCGACAACGCCCAGGTGGTGCGGTCGTTGCGGGTGCCCCGTACGGTCATCGGCGTGCTGGCCGGCGCCGCGCTCGCGCTCGCCGGGACGGTGATGCAGGGCATCACCCGCAATCCCATCGCGGAACCGGGCATCCTCGGGGTCAGCCAGGGCGCCTCGGTGGGCGTGGTGTGCGCGATCGCGTTCTGCGGCGTGCACACGCTCGACGGCTACGTGTGGTTCGCGTTCGCGGGCGCGGCACTGGCCGCGGTGGGCGTGTACGCCGTCGCCAGCGGCGGCCGGGGCGGCGCCTCACCGGTCAAGCTCGCGCTCGCGGGCGCCGCCATGAACGCCTTCCTCGCCTCGCTCGTGTCCGGGATCGCCACCACCAACGCCCGTGCCCTGGACGAGTTCCGCTTCTGGCAGGTCGGTTCCCTCAGCGGACGAGGCACCGAGGTCATCGGTGAGATCTGGCCGTTCCTGCTGGGCGGTCTGGTCCTGGTCGCGGTCACGGCCCGGGGGCTTGACGCTCTCGCGCTCGGCGACGACGCCGCGAAGGGACTCGGCCACAACGTGGGTCTGCTGCGCGTACTCGGCGCGCTCGGGGCGACCGTGCTGACGGGAGCGGCGGTGGCCGCCGTCGGCCCGATCGCCTTCACCGGCCTCGCCGTTCCGCACATCGCCCGCGCCCTGGTCGGCACCGCGCACCGCTGGGTGCTGCCGCTGGCCGCGCTCCTCGGGCCGGTGATGATCCTCGGCTCGGACGTGCTCGGCCGCGTCGTCTTCCCGCCCTCGGAGGTACCGGTGGCCGTCATGACCGCCCTGATCGGCGTGCCGTTCCTGATCGCGCTCGTGCGGCGCCGGGCGGTGGTACCCGCATGAGCCCCGTGAGCGGCACGAGCCGCACGAGCCGCACGAGCCGCACCGAGACCGTCGCCCGCGTGTCCGCTCTACGCCCGGCCGGGCACGTCGTCCTGCGCGCGGGACGCGCCAGTTTCCTCGTACACCGCAGGGCGGTCGTCGTCGCGGCGGCGCTCGTGGTGCTGCTCGCCTGCGCGGTGGTGGCCTACCTGTGCGTCGGCGAGTCCTTCGTCCCACCGGTGCAGGTCGTCCGTGTGCTGTTCGGGCGGCCGAGCCCCGACGAACTGGTGGTGGGCACACTGCGGCTGCCGCGCCTGGTCGTCGGGCTGCTGGCGGGCGCCGCGTTCGGCGTGGCGGGCGCGTTGGTGCAGACCGTCGCGCGCAATCCGCTGGCCAGTCCCGACGTCATCGGTGTCACGCACGGCGCGGGCGCGGCGACCGTCGCCGCGATGAGCTTCAACGCCGTCTCCTACAGCGCGATGCCGTACGTCTCCGTCGCCGGCGGCGTCGCGGCGGCCCTGCTGGTGTACGCCTTCGCATGGCGGCGCGGGCTGAACTCCTCGCGCTTCGTGCTGGTCGGCATCGGCGTGTCGGTCGCGCTCGGCTCGCTGACGCAGCTGTTCCTCACCAAGGGCGACTATCTGGTGGCCCAGCAGGCCAAGGTGTGGCTGACCGGCTCCCTCAACGGCCGCGGCTACGAGGAGGCGCGCCCCCTCGCGCTCGTGCTGCTGGTCGGTGTCCCGGTGGCGCTGTGGGCGGCGCGCGCCCAGCGCGGCGCGTCCTTCGACGACGACACCGCCACCGCGCTCGGTGTGCGCCTGGACCGGGTCCGTCTCGGCCTCACCGCGTTCGGCGTCGTCCTCGCGTCGGTGGCGACCGGCGCCGCGGGACCGGTCGACTTCGTCGCGCTGCTCGCCCCGCAGATCGCGCGCCGACTCACGCGCACGGCGCAGATCCCGCTGCTGTCCTCGGCGTTGACCGGCGCGCTGGTGGTCGTGGTCGCGGACCTCCTGGCCCGCCGCATGTTCTCCCCGATCGAGCTGCCCGTCGGCGTTCTCACCGCCGCGGTGGGCGCCCCGTACCTGATGTGGCTCATCGTCCGCACCCGCAGCCGTACCGGAGGCATCTCCTCATGAGCCGTCCGCCCGTCAGCCGCCTGTCGGCACACGACCTGACCCTGGCGTACGAGGACCGCACCGTCGTCGAGGGGCTGGACCTGGAGATACCCGACGGCGAGGTCACGGTCGTCGTCGGTCCGAACGCCTGCGGCAAGTCCACGGTCCTGCGGGCGCTGGGCCGTCTCCTGAAACCGCGCGGGGGCGCCGTACTGCTGGACGGCGCCGAACTCGCCCGGGTCCCCGCCCGGCAGATCGCGCGGACCATCGGGGTCCTGCCGCAGTCCCCCACCCCGCCGGACGGCATCACCGTCGCCGACCTCGTCGCCCGCGGCCGCCAGCCGCACCAGAAGTGGTGGCAGCAGTGGTCGGAGGCCGACGAGCGCGCCGTCACCGACGCGCTGGAGCGCACCGACACGGCCGACCTCCGCGACCGGCCGGTGGACGAACTGTCCGGGGGCCAGCGGCAGCGGGTGTGGATCGCCCTGGCCCTGGCCCAGGACACGGACCTGCTGCTCCTCGACGAGCCCACGACGTATCTGGACATCGCGCACCAGGTGGAGGTCCTGGACCTCGTCCGCCGGCTCAACCACGAGCGCGGTCGCACCGTCGTCGCCGTCCTCCACGACCTCAATCAGGCCGCCCGGTACGCCGATCACCTCGTCGCCATGAAAGCGGGCCGCGTCGTCGCCCAGGGACCGCCGGACGAGGTCGTGACCGCCGATCTGGTCCAGGACGTCTTCGGTCTCTCCTGTGTCGTCGTCCCCGACCCGGTCACCGGCGGCCCGCTCGTCGTTCCCGCCCGCGTGTGGGAGGCGCGGGCGCGCTGACCGCCGGATCGAGCCGCGCGGCGTGGTCGCGGCCGGCCCCTCCGTCAGCCGCTCACCGCGCCGTCGGGCTAACCGGGCGCGGGTGCGGGACGGCGGGGTCAGCGGGGCGGGGACGGCGGCGGGCCGGGCTCCGCGAGGGCGCGGAGCATGGTCCTGCGGATGGCTGTGATCCTGGGATCGCGGCGGTATCCGTCGTGCCGCTCCAGCGGTCGGACGACGGGCTGCTCGCGGGTACGGGCATGCCCACCGGCCGGGACGGCTACCCGGCCGTGTACACGTCCTCGACGTAACGCCCGCGGGCGATCAGGTCGTCGAGCCACCGTTCCGAATCCTCACCCGGGGCCCGCTCCGTGTGCAGGGCGCGGAAGGCGCTCCGCACGCCGGGGGCCATGCGCGAGCCGTCGCCGCACACGTACACCCGGGCCCCGGACTCCAGCAGGTCCCACACCTCGTCCGCCTCGGCGGCGATCCGGTGCTGCACGAAGCCGATGCCGTCGACCGGGGCCGCGCTGAAGGCCGGGCGCAGGGAGACCGCTCCGGCGGCCTCGGCGGCCCGGAGCTCGTCGGCGTGCAGGAAGTCGGCGTCCGGGGCGTCGCAGCCGAAGTAGCAGAGCGCGGGCGGAAGTCGGTCGCCGGCGGTCAGCCGGGCGAGGCGGTCGGCGACGGCCGCACGGAACGGGGCGAGTCCGGTACCCGCCGCGATCATGACGACCGGTGCCGAGCCGTCGATCCGGAAGGCCTCCCGGCACGGCTGGACGCGGGCGAGCACGGTCTCGCCGGGCTTGACGCTGTTCAGGTGGCCCGAGCCGACTCCGGTGTACGTGCCCCCGCCCGAGCGTGCCGGTGCCTCCAGCACGGAGACCATCAGGTCGGCATGGGCCGGATCCGTGACCGGTGAGGAGGAGACCGAGTAGGAGCGGGGGCGCAACGGGGTGAGCAGGTCGAGCAGGGCGGCCCAGTCCAGCGCGCCGCGCAGGGCGGGGTGCGCCTCGATCATCTCGGTCAGGGTCCGAGGGTCGGCTGCCGGCGTCCCGGAGTCGGCGGCCGAGGCCTCGAGGGCCGCGCGTTCCGGCGGGCACGGGTTGGCGGCGGCGAGGACGAGGAGTTGGCGGGCGGTCGGACGGTCCTGCAACTCGACCTGATAAGTCAGTAGATGACGTACCGTGACGGGCCGGTCGACCGCCGGACCGTCGCGCCGCGTGCGTCCCGCCCGGATGTCGAGGAGCGTGTCGAGGTCGAGGCCGAGGGCGGTGGCGGTCCGTACGACGAGGGCCGGGTCGTTGACGGGGAGCACCGTGAGGTGGTCGCCGGTGCGGTAGGCGGTGCCCTCCGGCAGGGCCAGGCGGACGAAACGCTTGGTGCGCGGATGGCCGGACGCGGTGAGGTCGTAGGCGTCGGTGACGGTCATGGGGACCAGGCCGTGGCGTGCGGCGAGGGCGTCCAGCGGGCCGCCGGTCAGCGCCCGGACCTCGTACGCCGCCGTCGGTTCCGCCGTCTCCGTGGCGGGTGCGGCGTGCGGGTCGCCGTGACGCTCCAGGAGAGCGGTGCGCAGCCGGGCCGTGAAGGCGCGGACCGTGCCGCCGAGGTCGCCCGACGCGTCGGCCGCCGTGCGCTCCAGGAGCCGGGTGCCGCCGTGTTCCGCGAGGCGTTCGTCGATCCGGGTGGGAACGTGCTGATAGGTGGCGGCCCAGTTGCGGTCGCCGACACCGAGGACGGCGTACGTCACTCCGGTGGCCCGCGGGTCCGCCTGGAGCCAGGCCTCGAAGGCGGTGGCGTCGTCGGTCGGCCGGCCGTTGTAGGACGCGGCGGTGATGACGACGGTCCTGTCGGTGGGCAGCCCGTCCGCGTACGCGTCCAGGGGTGCCACCTCGGTCCCGCAGCCGATCGCGGTGGCTTCGTCGGCGAGCGAGGCGGCGAACGCGCGGCAGGTGCCGTAGTTGCTGCCGTGCAGGAAGAGAACGCGGGTGCCTGGGAGGACCCGGGCGGGCAGGGAGCGTGCGTCGGCAGGGGTCCGTTCGGGAGTCGGCAGAACGCCGGGCAGCCGTGGGTGGACGCGGTCGGCGGCGGTGCGGAGGGTGAGGGCGAGGGTGAAGCCGTCAGGTTTGAGGGTGAGCGTCTCCTTGACCGTCAGCGCGTAGTCGGCGTGGTCGTGCAGCCGGTATCGGTGGACGAGCATCGCGAGCAGCATGGTCGCCTCGTGCAGTGCGAACTGCCGCCCGATGCAGGCACGTTCACCAGTGCCGAACGGTTTGAAGGCGTGCGGTGAGCGCGCGGCCTCCGCCTCCGCCGTGAACCGGCTGGGGTCGAACAGCTCGGGGTTGTCGCCCCACACCGGCTGCCGGTGCAGCATCGGCGCGAACACGGTGACCGGCTGACCGGCCCGCAGCGGGATGCGTCCGCCGAGCAGCGTGTCCTCGCGGGCGTGCCGGCTGAACGCGGCGGCGGTCGGCCACAGCCGCAGCGCCTCGTTGAGGACCTGACGGGTGTAGGTGAGACGTCCGATCTCGTCGAACGTCGGGTCGGGGTCCGCCGTGTCGCCCCAGAGCGCGTCGACCTCACGCTGCACGAGATGGAGCACGGCCGGGTGCTTGGTCAGGTAGTGGAGCGCGAACGACATCGCGCCGGAGGTGGTCTCGTGGCCGGCGATCAGGAAGGTGATCACCTGGTTGCGGATGTTGGCGGTGTCGAGCGTCGTGCCGTCGGCGGGGTGCTCGGCGGTGAGCATGAGCCCGAGGAGATCGTCGGCCTCGTCGCGCTCACCCGCGTCCCGTCCGGCGGCGACCCGGGCGGCGATCACCTCGTCGACGACCCGCGCGAGGTGGTCCGCGTCCGCCCGGAAGGCCGCGTCCGCCGCCGCGTGGTCGCTGCCGGGTGTCCGGCTGAGCCGGTTCATGCTCCACTCCAGACAGCGGACCATGGACTCCACGAAGGGGTGCGGTTCGCTGTGCAGGAAGGAGCCGAAGTCGTAGCCGAATCCGGCCAGTCCGATGGTGTCGAGCGTCATCCTGGTCATGTCGTCGGGGACGTTCACGTGCTGCCCGTCGTGGGCTCCGCGGTCCCAGGACTCGATCAGCCGGCGTGCCACGCGCAGCATCACGGGGTGGTACGCGCGCATCGAGCCGAGCGCGAAGGCGGGCATCAGGATGTCGTGCGCCTTGGCCCAGTTCGGCTCGTCGTTGTACGCCGTGAACAGACCGTCGGCGGCGAACTCCCGGACGTTCTCCAGCGCGGGCCCGACAGCTTTGCTGAAGCGTGTCTCGTCGGCCAGGTCGGTGACCAGGTCCAGATCGCTCACGAACAGCGCGTCCCGGCCGTGCAACCGTCGTACGAGCACGGGACCATGACGGCGCATCAGGCTCATGACCTGCTGGAGCGGGGTGCGGCCGGGTCCGGTGTCGGAGATGTCGACGACCGGTACACCGAGAAGGGAGCCTGTGGGCTGCGGGTCCGCGGGCTGCGGGTCCGCGGGCTGCGGGTCTGTGGGCTGCGGGTGCGGCGCGGTGGGGGGCATGGCGCGACAACTGCCTTTCGCGGTACGGAGGTCCTGCCCGTCCAGCTTGGTCCCGGCACCCGGGGGGACCGCACCTGATCACTACATGATTGTGTAGTCACCGGGGCCGTGAGGTGCTTGCCACGGCCGGTCCGGGATGGCAGGAGGTACGGATGGACGCCGTGGTGTGGCGAAACCGGGCGATGACGCTGTTCGACCGCATCCCGATGCCGGTCGCGGTCTGCGACGTGTACGGGGCGATCGTCCTGGCCAATCCCGCGATGGCGACGGAGTGGGGGCCGACGCCGAGCGGTCTGCGGGGACGCGACGTGCTGGAACTCTTCCGCCCGCAGGAGCCCCTGCAGATCGAGCGGATCGCGCAGGCGCTGCGGCTGCGTCACCGCTCGCGCTATCCGGTGGCGGTGCGCTGGGACGCGGCCGACGGCACCCGGCGGGCCGGCGAGCTGACCGCCGACCCGGTCAGTGACTCCACGGAGGCGAGCACCGCGCTGCTGGTGACGGTGCGGGTGTTCGGCGAGCGCCCCGGCGCACAGCGGCCGCCCGAGCCGTGGGCCTCCACGGCCGAGGCGCGCGTCCTGGAACTGCTCGCCGGGGGCGCGACCACCGCGCGGGCCGCCCGGGAGACGGGCCTGAGCGTGGACGGCGTCACCTACCACCTGCGACGCCTGTCCGAGCGCTGGGGGCCGCCAACCGTACGGAGCTGGTCGCCCGCGCCTACGCGCTCGGCCTGCTGGCACCGGGGGTGTGGCCGCCCACCGCCGTCCCCGCTCCCTGAGGCCGGCGCGGAGAGGAGTGGTGGTCCGGGGCAGTAGGACGAGTCCGCCCCTACCGCCACCGCCGGCCCGTCCCGTCCCGTCCCCTCCGGCCGGCGTGACACGGGTCCGGACCTCCCGTTCCGGCGCCGGTCGGCAGGGCCGGATGGGTCGGCGATGACGCAACGGAATGAAGCCACGGACCCGTTCGGACGCGTTTCGGCACGTCCACTCGCTCGGTCCGATCCCTGTGGCTTGTGTGAGTCCCGACATTCCGGTCGCCCCACGACGCCTTTCCAGGGCGCGCGGCGGCGTGTTCCGGACACACGTTCCCGCAGGAGGTTTGGTGAGATCGTCACATTGGTGTGCGAGCCTGGCGGCGGTGGGAGGCCTGACGGGCTCCCTGGTGCTGGGTGCTTCCGTCTCGTCGTCCGCGGCGCCCGCGGACCGGGACAGCGGCCGTCCAGGTGCTGCCGCGCACGCCTGGCCCGTCAACCAGGTTCCGGGAGAGGCGGGTTCGTCCGCGCTGCCGAAGGCCACGGTCGGCGGACCCGTCCAGCCGCGGGTGTGCAGGGGGCTGGTGCCCGCTCCCCTCGCGCCGGCGTTGCGGCCCTACTTCTTCTGCGGTGACTGGCGGCTCGGCCCCAGGTGGCTGCCGACGCAGGGAGCGCTGGGGCGCATCCTCCACCGGTACGACCGGCTCGGCGGCCTCACCGCCGTGCGGTTCCTGAACCGCTGGTGGGACCCCTCCGCCGACTCGGGCCAGGGCGACTGGCGCTACCCGCCGGACGACGGTTACACGCACAGGAACCAGATGGTGCTCGCCGCTCCTCTCGTGCTCCACGCGGGCCTGAAGGTGGACCGGTTCGGCGCCGAGGCGGGCCGGTTCCTCGCCCCGGCGGGCACCAAGTACGGGAAGCGGTCGATCCCGCCGTCGAGCCTCAACACCATGGACCCGCGCTACCCGTACGACTACCACGTGTACAAGGTGGCCAAGGACGTGACGGTGTGTGCGGGAAAGACCGCTCCCGGGTTCGAGCAGCCGGGCCTCGGCACCCAGTACGTGACGTCGAGTCAGTTCTGTCCCGACATCCCGCGCACCACGGTGGGTGACCTGGTGCGCAACGGCACCCTGGTGCGCGTCAGCAAGTAGTCCCGCCCTCCCGCGATCACGCGGGATCCCGCTGAAGCCGGGCCCGGACATGCCGGGCCCGGCTTCAGCCCTGATGAAAGACTGGCGCCATGGACCGGTTCGAGCTGTGCCAGGCCCTACGCGCGGCCGGGGTCCCCTCCGCGTACTACGAGATCCCGGACTGCCCCGGCGAACACCGTGCGGCGGACCGCTACTTCCTCGAGGAACGTGACGGGGGGTGGGTGGTGGGGGTCCACGAGCGGGGACGGCGCGAGGTCTTCGAACGGTTCACAGATGAGGCCCGGGCCTGCCGCTGGCTCTACGACCGTCTCGCCGACACGGGACCGGCCCCCGGACCCGCGTAGCCTCACCGCACGGCGGGACGAACCGTGACCGGGCGGCAGGGATCACGCCCGCGCGGCGCCCCGGGTGTCCGCGCCTCCGGCGGACGGTCGGACCGGCCCGGCGCTCAGATGTGCTGGACGGCGCCGTGCTCGATGAGGCTTCTGGCGCAGTCCAGTACGGTCTCGCGGGCGGGCCGGGGCTGCCAGCCGAGGACCCGCCCGGCCTTCTCCGTGCTGTGCCGGTTGCGGCGGCCGAGGGCCGGCGTGATCTCGCGCAGCGACGGGTCCCGGAACCGGGCCGCCAGCCGGACCACGAAGTCCGGGACCTGCCGGGTGGAGACCCGGCGGCCGTCGGTTCCGAGGCCGTCCCGCAGGATGCGGGCCATCTCGGTCATCCAGGTGAACTCGCCGGTGGCGAGGAAGCGTTGGCCGGCGGCGTCCGGCGACGTCATCGCCCGGATGTGGATGTCCACGAGATCACGGACGTCCACGATCTCCAGGCCGATCCGCGGGATGCCGGACATGGCGCCGGAGACCATGCGTCCGACGATGCCGACGGAACCGATGTTGGCCGTCGTGAGGACGGGACCGAACACGGCGCCGGGGAGCACCGTGGTCAGTTCGGTGGGGCCCGGGTGGCTGTCCATGAAGTCCCACGCCGCCCGCTCGGCGAGTGTCTTCGAGCGGCGGTAGGGGATCAGCGTGGGGTCGTCGGGGTCGGTCCACAGCGTCTCGTCGGTCACGCCCTCGGTCGCGTAGGACGACGGGCTCGCGGCGTTCGCCGCCGAGGTCATCACGACGCGTCTCACCCCGGCCCCGGTCGCGGCGCGCAGCACCCGCAGCGCGCCGTCGCGGGCCGGGGCGATGAGCCCGTCCGGGTTGCCGGGGTCGGCACCGCCGAGCGGGGAGGCGACGTGCAGTACCCGGTCGACGCCCTTGACCGCGGCGTCCCAGCCGTCGTCCGCCGTGAGGTCCGCGACGACGAAGCTCAGCCGGCCGGCGGGGTCGACGACGGTCGAGACGGCGTCGACGACGGCCTGCTTCTTCCCCCCGTCCCGTACGGTGGTGCGCACTTCGTAGCCGCCTCGCAGCAGCTCGGCGATGCACCAGCCGGCGATGTAGCCGCTGCCGCCGGTCACCAGAACCACTTCGGCCATGGCTGTCCTCCGCTTCGTCAGGTGGGTGTGGGAAAATGAAACGGAAGCCCCTCCGTTACGGCTTCGAACGTACCGGAAGCCCTTCCGTTTCGCAATCCGCACTGAACGGACCACCGACACCCGTGAACTCGCTGCCACCGAAGCCGACGCGTTCCGACGCCCGCAGCAACCGGGCGCGCATCCTGGCCGCCGCCACCGAGGCGTTCTCGGCCTCCACCAGCGCCTCCATGACGTCCATCGCCAAGCAGGCCGGGGTGGGCGTCGGAACCCTGTACCGGCACTTCCCGACCCGGGAAGCCCTCGTCGTCGAGCTCTACCACCAGGAGATCCAGAAGCTCATCGACCTCGCCCACACCCTGGCCGGCTCGCTCCCGCCGCTGGTGGCCCTGCGGACCTGGTTCGAGGAGGTCGCCCGTTACGGCCAGCTCAAGTACGGCGTGGCCGAGGTCATCCACGCGGTGACCAACGGCGGCCTCGACGACGAGCACTACGGACCCTTCCTCGGCGCGATCACCGCCCTGCTCGACGCGGGGGCCGCCGAGGGCACGCTGAAACCGGGGACCGACCCGGAGGACGTACTCCTGCAACTCAGCGTGTTGTGGCGGATCCCCCCGGGGGCAGACAGCCAGGAACGGGCCGCGCGGATCCTCGACCTCGTCGCCGACGGCCTGCGCACCCGCCCGCCGGAGTCCGGCTGAGGGCCGCCCCGTACATGATGCTGCCGGGCGACCAGGCAGCTGGGTCGGCGGGTGATGCCTCGGCGATGCGGCCTTCGCCCCGCGGCCGACGGGCCGCGGGGCGAAGGCCGCTTGGTGTCCGGCTCAGATGGCCTGGGCGGTGGGCATGATGGTGATTTCGGTGAGGTTGACGTGGCGGGGGACGGCCGCCATGAAGGCGACGGTCTCGGCGATGTCGGCGGACTGCAGACAGTCGATGTCGTGGATGAGGTCGGCCATCAGCTTGGAGGCGTCGGGGTCGGTGACGTGGTCGGGCAGTTCGGTGTCGACCATGCCGGGTTCGATGGTGGCGACGCGGACCATCTTGGGACCGAGTTCGACCCGCAGCAGCCTGGTGAGGTGGCTGATGTAGGCCTTGGTGCCGGAGTAGACCGAGAACTTCTCCAGGACGCGGGTTGCCGCGATGGACGAGGTGTTGATGAGATCGGCGGCCTTGCCCTGCTCGGCGGAGTCCGTCAGGTGGGGGAGGAAGGCGGCGATGACGTTCATGAGGCCGGTGATGTTGAGATCGATCTGCCGCTGCCAGTCGTCGACCTTGAGCTCCTCGATGCCCGAGATGAGCTGGACGCCGGCGTTGTTGAACACCAGGTCGGCCTTCCCGAAGCGGTCGGCGACCTGATCGGCGGCCGTGCGGACGGCGGCACGGTCGGTGACGTCGACCGCGAGGGCCAGTGCGGTGCCGCCGGAGGCCTCGACGCGCTTGACGACCTCCGCCAGCTTGTCCTCGCGGCGGGCGAGGACGACGACGGTGGCACCCAGTTCGGCGAGGCGTTCGGCGGTGGCGGCGCCCATGCCGCTGGAGGCACCGGAGACGACGGCGACACGGCCCGTGAGCGGGGATCCGGAGAGCAGAGCAGGCATGACGGTGTTCCTTCGCATACGTGGTGGACGTGGGAACTCGGATTCGTGGGGGCGGAATCCGTGCTGGGCCGGGGACGGGCGGCTGGGCCGTGAGGGGGTGCGGTCCAGTCGTGCGGTGGTGCGGCTCGCGCACAGGACAGAGGGCGCGGTCCCCGGTGGTGGGTGGGGTCAGGCGGTGTCGTCGTGTGCGGTGGCCGCGGACTTCTCGCGCCAGGGGGCGAGGTCGTTCTGTACTTGCCGGTATTTGGCTTCGAGGCGTTCGAGGGTGTCGCGTCCGAGGTAGAGGTGGGTGGGCAGCTTGTCGGTGGAGGTGGCCTCGACGATGAGGGCGGCGCCCTTGACGGGGTCGCCGAGCTGGGTGTGGTTGGCCTGGTCGATCCAGTCGAGGGTGGTGTGGGCGGGGGTGTCGTCGTAGTCGGCGATGCGGTTCGCGGCGACGGAGAGGGAGCTGGCGTCGAGGAAGTCGGTGCGGAAGACGCCGGGTTCGACGACCATCGACTGGATGTCGAAGGGTGCCAGTTCGGCGGAGAGGGCCTCGCTGATGCCGGCGACCGCGAACTTGGAGGCGGAGTAGAGGCTGACGCCGGGTTCGCCCTCGAAGCCGGAGCGGGAGCCGATGTGGACGAGCTTGCCGGAGCCCTGTTTGCGCATGACGGGCAGGACGGCGCGGGTGACGTTGATGAGGCCGAAGACGTTGAGGTCGAACAGGGAGCGGGCTTCGGCGTCGGTGATCTCCTCCAGGGCGCCCAGCAGGCCGCGGCCGGCGTTGTTGACCAGGACGTCGATGCCGCCGAACCGGTCGACGGCCGCGTCGACGGCCCGCGGGATGCTGTCGTGGTCGGTCACGTCCAGCGCGACCGCGAGCACCTTGTCGGAATTTTTGAGGTCGGCCGGTACCCGTTCCGGGTTCCGTACGCCGACCACGACGTCGTTGCCGTCCGCCAGTGCGGCACGGGCGATCTCCGCGCCGATGCCTCGGGACGCGCCGGTCACGAACCAGGTAGCCATGATGAGATCTCTCTTCTCTCGTCCGGATGTCCACCGGAGCTTTCCTCCGATGCATTCGATACTGCGAGGCATCGCGAGAGGCAGGAAGGCCGGGAGTTTCCTGGGAGAAATACACCCAGGACACGGAGGGTCCCGTTCAGCAGGGGGCTGTTATGGACTGGGCCGGACGACGGACGCGCCCACGGTGCACGACCATGCGGGTACTCAGGACTCGGCGGGCAGCAGTGCGCACGCGCGGCCCGAGCGGCGACGTCGGGTCCAGCCTTCGCGGGCGAGGGGACAGCGGGCCAGGAGTTCGGACGGGATCAGCCAACGGTGGCGGTCGGCGGTGCGGGGGGCCGGAAATCCTGGGAGCAGCGCACCCCCCTTGCGGCCCGTCGCAGGGCTTTCGGGCGTTCTAACCTCGACGGCATGAACACGGACAAGCATCCCGCCGCCGAGAACGCGCTGGGAGGTTTCCTCCGCGCGCGACGTGCTCAGCTGCGCCCCGAGGACGCCGGACTTCCCGCCTCCGGCCGCCGCAGGGTGCCCGGTCTGCGACGCGAGGAAGTCGCCACCCTGGCCGGTGTGAGCACCGACTACTACATGCGCCTGGAGCAGGGCCGCGAACGGCATCCTTCGCGCCAGGTGCTGGAGGCCGTGGCCAAGGCCCTGCGCCTGGACGACGAGGCCGTGGCGCACCTGTACCGAGTGGCCACCCCCACGACACGCCGCACACGTCGAGCGCCCCGCGTGGAACGCGTCGGCCCCCCGTTGCGAAGGCTCCTGGACACCTGGCGCGACACACCGGCCTTCGTCCTGGGCAACGCCCTGGACATCCTGGCCCACAACCAGCTGGCGGCCGCCCTGTTCACCGGCTTCACCTCGTGCGACAACCTGCTGCGCATGACCATGCTCGACCCGGCCGCGCACCACTTCTACCGTGACTGGGACCGAGCCGCCGCATCGTGCGTGGCCGCCCTACGACGGGCGGCCGGGGCCGATCCCGACGACCCGCGACTGATCGAAGTGGTCGGTGAACTGTCCATGAAGAGCGCCGAGTTCCGTGCGCTGTGGGCCCGCCACGACGTACGGGGCAAGGCCCGGGAGGCCAAGCTCTTCCACCACGCCGAGGTCGGCGACCTGGAGCTGCACTACGAAGCCTTCACCGTCAACAGCGCCCCCGGCCAGCAGGTCGTCGTCTACCAGGCCGAGCCGGGCAGCCCCTCCGCCGACGCGCTGGCGCTGCTCGGCTCCCTGAGCGCGTTGCCGACTCTTCGGCGTGCCCCGTTCGTCGACCCGGAGTGAGGACGGGACCCGGAGGCGGACACATACGCGAGCCGCCCGCATCGCGGACCTGCCGCGGTGCGGGCGGCGTCGCGCCCGGTGGTCGCGGTCACCCCGCGAGGGGCGTCACGAGGGGTGAGTCGGTTCGGAGATCCGCTCCGCGTCGTGCTTCTCCTGCTCGGCCCGGTCCTTGTCGGTCCTTGAGCGGAGTTCGGTGAAGGCGGCCGCGGTGGGACTGCCGGGTTCCGCCTGGTAGACGACCAACTGCTGGTGGGGCGCTTCGTTGTCCGTGAAGGCGGAGAACTGGATCTGCAGGTCGCCCACTTGAGCGTGTCTGAGGTTCTTCGTCTGCCGGGTCTTGCCCCTCACGTGGTGCCGTGCCCACAGCTCGCTGAACTCCGGACTCCTCGCGCACAGGGTCTCCACGACCTCGGTGATCCGCGGCGACCGCGGATCGTATCCGTAGGCGGCACGGATCTCGGCGACACACGACTGGGCGGCCTTGTCCCAGTCCTGGTAGAAGTCACGGCCCGCCGGGTCGACGAAGACCATCCGCGCCAGGTTGTCGAACCGCTGGAAGCCGCTGTGCAGTGCGGCCGCGAGCGCGTTGTGCGCCAGGATGTCCAGCGCCGGGCCCACCACGAAAGCAGGGGTCTCGGGCCAGCTGTCGAGCAGTTGCAGCAACTGCGGGGCGACCCGGTCGCGGCCCGCGGGGGCGGTGCGGCGCTCCTCGGGTGCCCGGGTGAGTCTGCGGAGGTGGTCGACGGCTTCGTCGTCGAGGTGGAGGGCGTCCGCGACGGCGTCGACGACCTGGGACGAAGGACTGGACTCGCGGCCCTGTTCCAGACGCATGTAGTAGTCGGGACTCACGCCGGCGAGCATCGCGACCTCCTCGCGGCGCAGCCCGGGAACTCGGCGACGGCCGTGTTCGGGGAGGCCCACGTCCTGCGGCTTGAGGCCTTCCCGCCGGGCCCTGAGGAACTCTCCCAATGGGGTGCTGTCACTCATGCCCCAAGGCTAGCCCTCCCGTTTCGGATCAGGCAGGGGTGAACTGATCGCGATCCGCTCGCGGGAGCCCGCCTTCGCCGGTAGAGGGCGTGCACTGCCGTCACCGGGGACTCGCGGATCTCCGGCGAGGCAGTACGAACGAGGAACTCCCCCGGTACCACCATCCGGTTCACACCGTCACTCACCGTGACACTTGGGGTGGGGGACCCGAGGGTAGCCGTCGTGCACCCAGGAAGATCCCGGCCCTTACACCCTCGCCGATCACTGGAAAGACTGGACTACCGAAGAGCCGAGGACATCAACCCGACCGTCACCGAACGGGCCACTGTCCCCTCGGCGGGCTCATGCACTCAGGAGGGTAGAGATGATCACTGTCGGTGATGTGCAGGCACATCCCCTGGACCAGGTCCACCGGTTGATCGAGCCTGGCCCGGTCATCCTGGTGACCACCCGGCACCGCGGCATCCCGAACGTGATGACCAACGGGTTCAACATGATGATCCGCCACGCCCCGCCGCTGATCGGCTGTGTCATCGGGCCGTGGGACCACACCTACACCGCGCTGCGCGACACCGGGGAATGCGTCATCTCCATACCCAGCGGTGAACTTGCCGAGACCGCGGTCGACATCGGCAACTGCTCGGGGCAGGACGTCGACAAGTTCCAGGAGTTCGGCCTGACCCCGCTGGCCGCACAACAGGTCAGGGCGCCATTGATCGCCGAGTGTTTCGCGAACATCGAATGCAAGGTTGCCGACACCGCCCTGGTGGGTGCGTACGACCTGTTCGTCCTCGAAGCGGTCGAGGCCTGGGTCGATCCGTCCCGGTCACACCCGCGGATGCTGCACCACCGCGGCGACGGAACCTTCGCGCTGGACGGTGAAGTCGTCGACCTCAAGGACCACATGACCAAGTGGCGACACCTTCTGTGACGCTCTCGGCCACGTGCCCCACCTCGGCACCACGGTCCGACCAACATCTGCTGCACCCACCGGGATGAGGAACGACTCATGACAGGCCTCGAACTCATGGCCGGGGTACTCGTGGCCGTACTGCTGATGACATGGCTGGCCCGCCGTCTCCACCTGAGCGAGCCGTTGCTGCTGCTGGGCGGAGGCGTCCTGATCGGCCTCACCCCGCACTTCGACCGTGTCAGTCTGTCGCCCGACGTGGTGCTCCTGCTCTTCTTGCCGGCACTCCTGTACTGGGAGGCGCTGACCACGTCGCTGCGCGAGATCAGGACGAACTTCCGATCGATCGTCCTTCAGTCGACGGGCCTTGTCCTGGTGACGGCGGTCGCCGTGGCCGCGGTGGCGCACGCACTCGGCTACGCATGGCCGATCGCCTTCGTCCTCGGAGCGGTGCTGGCGCCCACGGACGTGGCCGCGGTCGCCGCGGTGGCCGACATCATGCCGCGGCGCATGGTGACGATGCTGCGTACGGAGAGCCTCCTCAACGACGGAACCGCCTTGGTACTTCTCGCCGTGAGCGTGGAAGCCCTCACCACGGGCGAGCCGTTCTCCTGGAGCGTCACCGTATGGCGGTTCCTGGAGTCCTACGCCGGCGGAGCGGCGATCGGCGCGGCGATCGCCCTGGTCCTGATCCCCGTGCGCCGGCACCTCAAGGATCACAGCCTGCACAGCGGCTTGAGCGTCGCCACTCCGTTCGTCGCCTTCCTGCCTGCCGAAGCCCTGCACGTCTCGGGTGTACTGGCCGTGGTCACCTGCGCACTGGTCACCGGCCGTGCGGGACCCAGACTCATCCGTTCCGACGCCCGCTTGGAGGCCACCGCCTTCTGGGAAGTCACCACGTTCCTGCTCAATGGCGTGCTGTTCGTCCTGGTCGGTATGCAAACCCCGGCCGCCGTGCGTGCGTTGACCTCCATCTCGCTGCTTCAGGCGACCGTGATCGCTGCCGCAGTCGGCGCGACGGTGATCGGCGCCCGCATGGCCTGGTTCTACACGGTCCCCTACCTGGTCCGCCTCGTGGACCGCCGCTCGCGGCAACGCCGACGACGCATCGGCGCACGGCAACGGCTGCCACTGGCATGGGCCGGCATGCGCGGAGCGATCTCCCTCGCCGCCGCGCTGACGATCCCCGCCACCACGGCCGACGGACAACCGCTGGCACAGCGTGACGCGGTCATCTTCATCACGGTGGTCGTCATCACCGTCACCCTCGCTGTCCTCGGCCCGACCCTCCCGGCAGTCGTCCGCAGGGCGCGGTTCACCGAGGATTCCGACGAAGCGGAGGAGGAGGCGTTCGCCGTACGACAACTGGCCCGCACGGCCCTCGCGGAGCTGCCCGCCCTCGCCGACCGGTTCCCGGTGCCCGAGGCGACCCTGGCCCACATCGCCAACGATCTGCGAAAACAGGCCGCTTCAGCGTGCCACGAGACCACCGACCAGGCGCTGAGCCGCGAGCGGCAGATCAACGCCACGTATGCGCTCACGACGGAACTCCTCGACGTGAAACGTGCCGCGCTGAACGACCTCCGCGACCAAGCGCGTATTGACGACATCGTGCTGCGCCGGGTGCAACGCCATCTGGACACCGAGGAGCAACGACTGAGCCTGAGGATGTCCATGCTCTCGAATTCCGCCCACGAAGCGGGCGAGCGGGGAGGCGCGACCTAGGGAAGGTCGTGCAGGTGTCCTCGGCTGGTGGATCGGTGGATCGGTGGATCATGATGGGTGCTGCGTCGCCATGAGGTGTCCGAGGCCGAGTCTCCACCGTTCCCTAACGGACCAGGCGGCGGCGCCAGTCCAGGGGAGTGACGGTAATGGCCCGGCCGGGGTCACGGTCCCACTCGGCGTGGAGGCCGACTGCTTCGAGGGCAGCCACGACCTCGTGGCCGACGGCCGCAGTGGTCTCGGACGAGCCGTCGAAGCCGCCGTAGAGGAGCGTCAGTCCGTGGCCGGCCGCGGCGGAGTCCGTGCACTGGGTGTGGAAGTAGACCAAGCCGCGAGCGTCCGGCCCGCCCTCGCCGCCGATCTCGGACTGGCCGCAGCTGCGGCAGCGGGTGAAGTTCTCGCGGGCGGTGACGCCGGCCTCCTCCAGGGCGCTGAACGCGCGGGTGAGTCGCTCAGGGTCGGTCTCGCCCTGCCATGCGGCTTGTTCCGCGACCCGCTCCAGCCACAACCGGTCGGCCAGCGCCTCCGCCTGCTCGCGCGAAACGGGCCGGCGCTCCTTGGTGACCAGGTACTCCTCAGCGATCTCGGCCAGTTCGGCGCGGGAGGCGTAGCCGCCGGTCAGTACCTCGCGGACGCGCTTCTCCAACTCCGCGCGCTCGTCTTCGTCGAGGTCGAGCGGCGGCACTTCGCGGGCGGGGCCCATGTCCGGCAGCGACCAAGCCAGACCACCGTCCCAACCGGCCTCCTGGCGGGCCCAGCCGGTGATCGCCGCGGTCACGGCTTCGGACGCGCCGACCGTCGCCTGGAAGTGCCGGTCGGCGGCACCGTCCCGGTGCTCCAGCGTGTAGTCACCACCGGCCTCGTGCCAGACCTGGGCGAAGACGTCAGGCAGGTCGGGTACCCGCTGGACCACCAGAGTGGCCACGGCCCGGTGCTGCGAGATCATCCCGCTGGTGGATCACTCGGGTGGTCACCACTGCCAGGCCCTAATGTGGGTGCATGCTCACGATGCCGTCGCGGGTCGAACTGCACCCGCTCACCCTCGCCGACCAGGACGAGTTCTGCATGCTCGTGCGGGCCAGCACCGGGCTGCACCAGCCGTGGATGCAACTACCCGCGACCGCTGAGGAGTTCCGGGTCTGGATGCGCCGCTTCGACGACGGCACCAACCTGGGATTCCTGGTCCGCGTCGCGGAGACCGGCGCGGCCGCCGGCATGGTCAACATCAACTCGATCATCCGAGGCCGCTACCAGGGCGCGTCCCTCGGCTACGCGGCCTTCGCCCCGTCCGCAGGACGGGGTTACATGACCGACGGGCTCACCATCACCCTGCAGCACGCCTTCACCGACCTACGGCTCCACCGGCTGGAGGCCAGCATTCAGCCCGCGAACAAGGCATCCCTGGCCCTGGTCCGGCGGCTGGGCTTCCGTCACGAAGGGGTTTCTCCCGCCTACCTCTACATCGACGGGGACTGGCGGGACCACGAACGCTGGTCCATCACCGCGCCGAACCCCTGGACACCCGATCCGTCGCTTCCCGAGACCTGAGTCCGAGGCGCCGCTCATGAAAGACGCCCTGGTGCCGCAAGGCAACCTTCGCGACCGGTAGTTGGCCGGACGCTCGGCGCGGCCCCCCGCGTTTCGTTTCGACGCTGATCGGTGCGACACCGAACTGACCCGAGCACGGGCGGACCGACGGTGCCAGGCCCAGCGGTGACCGCCTCGCCGTCCGCCCTGTCCGACAGGGCGCCGGTGGGCCGCCCAGCCCCTGTAAGCGCCTGCGAGCGGGCATCCGTGGCCGAAGTTCGCGAGCCGTGGAGGAGGGTCTTCTCCCCACCAGAAGGCGGTCCGGCCGATCGCCTTCCACGTCATCCGTCGCAGCTGCTCGTCTCCTCGATTCCCCCGCTCACCGCCACCCGGCGCGAAGGCCCGGGTCACCGCCACCCGCGGTCAAGGTGGGTGTGAGGCACCCGGGGAAACCACAGCCTGGCTACCCCGGTGAGACCGGTCGACGCTGGTGTCCGCAAGCCGATGCGTACCAGCCCACCGCGCCTCCGGGCGAGGAAGAGGACACCCATGAACCTCAACGACACCACCAGTGCGGCCGTGCTCGACCGACTACAGCGGCAGTCCGCCGACCCGCGGCGACGCATCCTGTTCACCGGCGCGACCATCGTCACGATGGATCCGGAACTCGGAGTCGTCTCCGGCGGTGAGCTGCTCGTCGAAGGCAGCACGATCACGGCCGTCGGACACGATCTGAGGGCGGACGGCGCCGTGGTCGTCGATGCCACCGACGCGATTCTCGCCCCGGGCTTCGTGGACACCCACCGGCACGCCTGGGAAGCCCAACTGCGCCGGATCATGCCGGACGTCGACGACCTCGGCGGCTACGTGACGACCACCCTGGCCGGCTACGCCCCTGTCTACCGACCCCAGGACATGTACGTCGGCACCCGGCTGGCCGCGCTGACCGCGATCGACAGCGGCATCACCTGCATGCTCGACTTCTCCCACAACTCCCGCACCTCCGAGCACTCCGACGCCGCCGTCCAGGCCCTCCTCGACACCGGCATCCGCGGCGTGCACGCCTCCATGGGCCCGCACTTCGGCGACTGGGACCGGCAGTGGCCCGGTGACCTGAGCCGGCTCAGGAACCAGTTCTTCCACAGCGATGACCAACTGCTGACCCTGCGTGTGGCGGCCCTCGCCACCGACGAGATCGCCGGACCCGCCTTCGCCTACGGACCTGAACTGGCCCGTATCGCCGAGGATCTGGGGGTGGGTGTGAGCGTCGACGCGGTGTTCGGCAAGGTGTCCTCCGAGGCCGTGCTGCGCTGGAACAAGGAAGGCATCCTCGGCCCGGACGTCACCCTCATCCACGCGACGGGCCTCACCGCCGAGGCGTGGCGGGCGATGGGGGAATCCGGCACCACCGTGGCGCTCGCGCCCACGTCCGACGCGCAGATCGGCCTGGAGACCGCGATCCCCGCCGTCGACGAGGCCCTGGCCGTCGGCATCCGGCCCGGACTGAGCATCGACGTCGAAGTCGCCCTGGCCAGCGACATGTTCACCCAGATGCGAGCCCTGCATGCCATTCAGCGGATGCGCGCCGTCAACGCCGCCCACAGCACGGGCCAGCAGCCCTCACGCATCAGCACGCACGATGTGCTGGACTTCGCCACCCTGCAGGGGGCCCGCACCAACGGCCTGCAGGGGGTGACCGGTTCGCTCACCCCGGGCAAGAAAGCCGACCTGCTGGTCGTCCAGGCCGAGGACCTCAACAACATGCCTCTCAACGACCCTGTCGCCACGATCGTGTTGGGCTCGGACGCACGCAACATCACCGCCGTCCTCATCAACGGAGACACCAGGAAGTGGAACGGCGAGGTCCTCGACGTCGACCTGCCGGCCCTGCGCAGCCAGGTGCACGCCTCGCGTGAGTACGTCCTGAACACCTCCACCATCGACTGAGAGCCCCTTCGGCTTCAGTGCCGACGGCCTCCTTCGCGTTGCCAGGACCCCGGTGCGCCATCGCACCGGCCCACGCCCCGGCGCCGCGGGGCCCTTCGGGCCGCGCAGAGGGATGACGTGCGCCCGGCAACTGCGCGGCCTGGCCGTGTACCGCATCGGCCGTGACCCCGACCGCAGGGCCATGAGGTCCACCACACCTCGGGGCCACCGACGACCACAGAGGAACTGCCATGACGAACAGCACCACCACGACCGCGACTCCGCGCCGCGACGACGCCGCTCTGAGCGAGTTGCGGAGCGGCTTGCGGAGCCCTCAGGGCCGGCCACTCCTGCTGGCCGGCGGCGCGGTCATCACCGGAAACCCGCTGATGGGCGACTGGCAGAAAGCCGACGTCCTCATCGGCGGCTCGCTGATCGTGGGAGTCGGCCCTGGCCTGCTGACGGCAGCGGGCGACGACAACATGATCGTCATCGATTGTGCGGGCACCCTCGTCCTGCCGGCCGCGACCGACTTCGCGGACGCCGCCAACAGCGGCACTCTCACGCCGGGCAAGGCCGCCGACGTCGCCGTTCTCCAGCTGGCCGACGCCCCCGGAACCCCGGCCGGCGCGGTCCCGGCCCGAGGTACGCATCTCGACGTCCTGGTCACCGGAGGCCGGGTCCGCCTCTGGAACGGCCGGTCCCTGGAAGAGGACTCCGCCGCCGCCACGCCGGACGAAGCACCGGTCTTCGACCCGGCGCACCCGTTCACGGGGATGTGGGTCGAGGAGAACAACTTCGTACGCCAGGAACTGCTGCCCGACGGACGCTATGACGAGGCGCGCGGCGACCGCCCGAGCGCCTATCAGGGCCGCTACTGGATCGACGGCACGCGCATCGACTACCTGGACGACCTGGGTTTCTGGGCCTTCGGCGAGTTCAAGGACGGCACCCTGCACCACGCCGGATATCGCTTCACCCGGCGTTGACCACGAGTGGGGCGCGGTCACGGAGCTCCGGACGCACACCGGCGTCCTGGTCTCCTCGACCGGACAGCCGTCCCCGGGACGAGAGTCAGGGTGCAGCGCTGCCGGGAACGTCGGAATCGATCTTGGCGAGCAGCCGGTCGTAGACGTCCGCCAGCGTTGCCACCTCTTCTTCGGTGAGGGATTCGAAGAAGTACCGTCGCACGACCTTGACGTGTTCCGGCGCGGCGGCGGTAATGGCGGCGCGACCTGTCGCCGTGAGGCGGATCATCAAACCGCGGGCATCGGTGGCGCAGTCCTCCCGCTGAACGAGCCCCCGCTGCTCCATGCGTCGCACCTGGTGCGACAGGCGGCTGCGTTCCCAGCCCACCATGCGCCCCAGTTCCCGGAATCGGAGGACCCCGTCCGGGGCCTCGGACAAGGGAACGAGGAGCTCGTAGTCCACCGAGGACAGACCGGCGTCCTCGTTGAGTTGCTGGTTGATCACGGACTCGATGCGGCGGCGCAGATCCAGAAACGAGTGCCAGACATGAGCCTCCTGCTCGTTCAGCCACTGCCCTCGTCCCATGGTGCGAGGATACCAAAAAGTTGACACGCCAACAAAATGTGTGCCGACTCGATGCGGTACTCGCGGACGTGCGCCGCAGCCGGCCCGATGGCCGGCAGGCCGTCGAGTCGGGTCAGAAGGTGATGACGACCTTGCCGGGCAGGTGCTTGTGGGCATAGTCGGCCAGCGCCTGCGGGGCGTCCGCGAAGGAGTAGCGTGCACCGATCTCGACGATGAGGCGCCCCTCGGCCGCTTGGGCCGCGAGGGCTTCGAGCCGTCCCGCAGGCGTCCGGGTGCCGGTGTAGACGGCGGTGACGTCGCGGTCGAAGGCCGGCGGACCCATCAGGGGGGAGACCAGACGGCCACCCGGGCGTGCCGCCGCTGCGGCGCCGTCCAACGCCGGTCCCGCATGGGTCAGATCGATCACGACGTCGACGCCGCCGGGGGCCCAGTGCAGAGCCTCCGCGGTGACGTCGGCGTTCTTGTAGTCGACGGTCGCGTCGGCACCGAGCCGGCGCAGAAGGTTCTCCTCGTCGGCTCGCGCGGTGGCCAGGACCTCGGCGCCGGCCTGCTTGGCGAGCTGTACGGCGAAGGAGCCGACGCCTCCGGAGGCGCCGACCACGAGCACCCTCTCGCCGGTCAGCGGCTTGGCTTCGTCGACGAGTGCGGCCGCCGTGAGCGCGGCGGTCGGGAGTGCGGCCGACTCGGCCGGGCCCAGCGCGGCCGGGCGCAGAGCGGCGGAAGGAGCGTCCTGGACGAGGGCGTACTCGGCGAGGCCGCCAGAAGGCACGCCGTTCCAGGCGAGGATGCGGTCCCCGACACTGAAGCGGGACACGCCCTCGCCGACCGCCTCGACGACGCCGGTGACGTCGACGCCCGGCACGAAGGGGTGCTGGATCGGCAGATGATCCTTGACCGCGCCGGTGACCAGGGCAAGGTCGATGGCGTTCAGCGCCGACGCCTCGGTACGGACCAGGACTTGACCCGGTCCGGGCGTGGGCTCGGGCACGTCCGCGAGGGTCAGATTCTCCACGGGCCCGTAGGAGCGGGCGACAAGTGCCTTCATGGGGTTCTCCTTGAGGTGTCCCACATCAGTGCGGGTCAGGACTGTGTGCCGCTTCGTTCCGGGGGCGGGTCACACCAGGACGTTTGTTGATGAGTCCACAATAGGCCCTATTGTTGAAGTGTCAACAGTGCCGACGCCATCCGATACCCCACTCGCCCGAGCCCCTTCGCCCGTCCAGGACGGCGCGTCCGCCCCGGGTCACACCCCGTCCTGAACGGCGAGCACGATCTTGCCCCGGTGGTCCCTCCGCTCCAGACGCTCGTGCGCGGCGCGTGCCCGCTCCAGGGGGAACACCGCCTCTACCGGCACCCGGTATCGGCCCGCCGCGACCTGTTCGGCGAGTTCCCGCAGGTCCGCGCGGGGGTCGTAGCCGTGGATCTGCAGGTTGGTGAGCTGGAAGCCGAGGACGGACGCGTTCTTCGGATAGAAGTCACGGGTGTCGACGACGCTCGGCTCCAGGGCCACGTTGGCGAGGGCGACCACCCGTCCGCCGTGGCCGACCTCGCGCAGACTCCGCCCGAAGGCGCGGCCGCCGACCGTGTCCAGGACGATGTCCGCCCCGCGCCCCCCGGTCAGTCGCAGCACCTCCTCGACCTCGGCGTCGTCGGGGTGCACGGAGGTGTCGAGGACGTCGTGCGCACCGAACCCGGCGGCCCAGGCGGTCTTCTCCGGTGAACCCGCCGACGCGATGACGCGGGCACCGGCACCGGCCGCGATCTGCACGGCCGCACTGCCCACCCCGCTCGCGGCGGCCTTCACCAGTACGGTGTCGTCCTTGGTCACCTTCGCCAGCCGGAGCAGGCAGTACCAGGCGGACAGCCACGCCACGGGCAGGGTGGCGGCCTGCGTCAGCTCGACACCGTCCGGGAGCACGGTCACCCGCTCGGCCGGTACGACGGCCAACTCGGCGTAGAAACCAGGTGCGTTCACCCCGTCCAGGGCCATGACCCGCTGTCCGACCCCGACCCCGGCCACCCCCTCCCCCACGGCCGCCACGACACCGGACGCCTCGACGCCCGGGATCAGCGGCGGACGGCCGGCCCGGTGGTACACCCCGGCCCGCACGAGCGCGTCCGCCCGGTTCACGCCCGCCGCCGCGACCCGCACCAGCACCTGGCCGGGGCCCGCGACCGGGTCCGGCACCTCCACCGGGACCAGCACCTCGGGCCCGCCGAACTCGTCGATCCGCACCGCACGCATACCTGCTCCCTCGGGACGTACCGGAGCCCCACGCGCCGGACGGGGCGCACAGTGACACCGGTTGAAGTGGTGTCACTGTGCGACACCTCATCAACAGGTGTCAAGGCGTTAGACTCGGACCATGCCCTCACCCCCCGTCCCCGAGCCGCAGGCGGCGTTCCCCTTCATAGGCGGACGACCCGCCCTGAACTTCGTCGCCACGCTCGGCAAACGGCACGGCACGCCGCTCGAACGGCTCCCGGACCCCGAGGCCCTCGCGCGCTGGATCGCCGAGGCGGGCCTGCACACGGGAGCGGACGACGGGCCGGTGCGGATCAGCGAGGCCGATCTCGGCCACGCCCGCTCACTGCGGGAGGCCGTGTACCGCCTCGTACGCGCCGCGATGCTCGAAGAGGCCGCGGACCCGGGCGACGTCACGCGGGTGAACGAAGCGGCGGCTCTGCCCGACCTCGCACCCCAGTTCGCCGAGCCGTACGACGGCACGCGGCCGCTCCTGCGCTGGACGGCGGCGCGTCCCGGCCCCGCGGCTCTGGCGACCGTGGCCCGGGACGCCGTGCTCCTGATCGGCGGCCCCCTGCTGGGAAGGGTCAAGGAGTGCGAGAACCCCACGTGCTCCCTGCTCTTCCTGGACGACTCCCAGGCCCGCCGGCGCCGCTGGTGCTCCATGGACCGCTGCGGCAATCTCGCCAAGGTGGCCGGCTACCGGTCCCGCAGCCGCGCCGCCTCCCCCCAGTGAGGGACAGTCGCCTCCACGCGATCGGCGAACGGGGGGCCCACGAGCCCGCGCCCTGACACCCGTATGCCGGTGGCCGGTACGTCGGTGGCCGGTGCGTACCGAGTCGACGCGTCGGTCGGTGCGTCGGCGGTCGGTGCGTCGGCGGGGCAGATCGGGGAAGGGGCCCGGCGACGACAAATTTGGCTGCCTTGCGGACAGTTACAGTCCTCAATCAGCACGTTCGGTACAGGGACGAAAGGGGAAAAGGCCAAGGATGCGAGACGTACGTGGTGTGTGGGCCGTGGTGGGGCCACAGTTCCGGAAGTGGCACCAGGAACCCGTGGTCGTCCAGTCGGTGCGGTCGGCCGCGGCGGCGAGCATCGCGTATGTGATCGCGGTCCGGCTCAGCCCCGAGCCCGCACCGCTCACCGCCCCGCTGACCGCGCTCCTCGTCGTCCAGGTCACGCTCTACTCCACCCTCACCACCGGCATCCGCCGGGTGAACTCCGTGGTGGCCGGCGTCATGGTCGCCATCGGCTTCAGCCTGCTCGTGGGGCTGACCTGGTGGAGCCTGGCCCTGCTCATCCTCGCGTCGCTGGCCGTCGGCCATCTGGTGCGGGTCAGCGAGTTCGTACCCGAGGTGGCGATCAGCGCCATGCTCGTCCTCGGCGTGACCCGGGTCGGGGACACCGCCTGGGCCAGGGTCCTGGAGACGCTGATCGGCGCGGTGGTCGGGCTCGGCTGCAATCTGCTGTTCGCTCCCCCGGTGTGGGTGGGCGCGGCCGGCCAGTCCATCGAGGACCTGGCACGGCGCGTACGGCAGTTGATGCTGCGCATGGGCGAGGAGGCGGCGGGCCGCACCCCCGTGGAGCACGCCACCGCCCGGCTGCACGAGGCGCGGCGCCTGGACCACGACATCGTCGGGGTGGACGCGGCACTGCGGCAGGCCGAGGACAGCCTGAAACTCAATCCCCGCGTCCGTGAGGGCCTGCTGCACCGGATCGTGCTGCGCACCGGACTCGACACGCTGGAGATCTGCACGGTGGTGCTGCGGGTGCTCGCGCGCACCCTCACCGACCTCGCCAAGGAGCGCGATCCCGAGCCCCTGTTCGACCCGCAGGTGGGCGCGGTGCTGGAGCAGCTGCTGAGCGAGGTCGCCGACGCCGTGGTGAGCTTCGCCGTCCTGGTGACCACCGACGTCAGCCACAGCGCCGAGTCGGCGGAGACCCGGCTCGCCGCGGAGCTGTCCACGGCGTCGGCGACCCGTGACAAACTCGCCCAGCTGCTGCTCGACGGGGTCCAGCGGGACGCCCGTCAGTGGCAGCTGCACGGCGCCGTCCTCACGGAGGTCAACCGCATCCTGGACGAGCTCGACACGGAGCACCGCTCGCGCCGGCTGATGGAGGAACTCGACCGCGGCGCGCGCGAGCAGCGCGAGCGCCGGCCGCACCTCACCCGTCTGCGGGAGTACCTGCGCGTCCCGCTGCCGCGCCGGAGCCGGAACCGTACGGCGGCCTCGCGGCGTTCTTTGTAGGAAGCCCGTGCCGCGCCGGGGAGGCGCGGCGCCGACGACGAGGGGGAGCGCAGATGACCGAAGGCACCGTAAGGATCGAGGGGAACTCACTCCTGCTGCCGGGGGGTGTGCGGATCCGCTTCATGCGGACGCTGCGCCTGCCCGAGACGGGTACGCACGGACTGCCGCCCGGCCTCGGAGAGTTCCCCCTGCGCCGCGTCGAGGACCACGCGGACACGGTGCCCGCCGAATGGCGTGCGCGCGGCGGTGTGATGCTCCCGGTCTATCTGCGCGAGGCCATGTGGCTGAGCTTCGCGGGCTCGACGGAACCGGCCGCACTGCAGGTCGGGGTGGGCAAGGTGTGCGCGATCTCGGGCAGCCCGTGGAGCCCGCTGCTTGCCCTGGACCCGCAGAACCACGTGGTGCTGCCGCGGCAGCCCTGGCTCGACGGCATCAACTCCGGCAAGGGGAAGGTCCGCCAGTTCGTGGCCGTGCCCCTCGGCCTCGGGGCCACGGTCGAGGGACAGGTGACCGGCGAGGAGGTGTGGGGCGGCATCCAGCTGCAGTCGTTCCCCCTGCGCGCGGCGGAGCTCGCGAAGTGGCGCGAGCAGGAGCGCCGCCGGGCCGGGGCCAGGAGGTCGGCCGTGACCATGTCCGGCTACGGAGCCGCTCCCCCGGCGCCCGGCGGCGTGCCGGCCCCCGCTCCCGCCGCCGGCCCTGCGAAAAGCGCGCCGGCCATGGGGCTCGGGGTGGGCGGCTCGATGCGTCAGGAGATCTACCCGGCCGACCGGCCGCTCGACGCCTGGGCCAGGGAGCCGGCCGGCCGCGTGTTCGTCCACCTCGTGACGCCTCCCGAGTGGCGGCGCGTCACGGGCGAGGCTCCCCCGCCGTCACCCGTGGACCGCGCGGCCTATACCCGGGCCGGGCTGCCCTGGTTCGAGTACTACGACCAGGACGCCGGGGACGTGGCCCCCACCGACGCGCTGGGCGCGGTGCGGCCCGTCGGCGAGTGGCTCGGCGCCGACCACGAGCCCTGGCAGCCGCCCTCGCCCGACCAGGTCGTTCCGCTCGGGGACGCACCGGGCAAACCGGTCACGGACGGTGACTGGTAGAAAACGGTGCGCGTCGCGTACCGTGCCACATCCCGCGCCGTCTTTGCACCGCACGGGTGTCGCACGTCATGGTGGGTGTCACGGCTGAGGCGACCGACACCCGAGGTGCAGGCATGAGCAGTGGTGCAGAACCGGCGCGCGGCGCGGGCGGCGGCTGGAGCAGGCGCCGGTTCGTCGGAGCGCTGACGGGAGCCGTCGCGGCGACGGCACTGCCCGCCCCGGCCGCGCCCCGTGCCGAGCCCGCGGACGCCGTGACCGCGCCCACCGTCGGCTCGCACCCGGCCGCCCGCTCGTCCGCTCCCGCCGTCCGACCCCTGTTCGTCGGCACGTACACCTCGGTCGACGGGGGCGGGAAGGGGATCGGGCTGGCCACGTACGACCCCGTCACGGGCGCCGTCAAGGCCACCGGCACGGTCACCGGCGTCGCCGACCCCTCGTACCTCGCCGTACATCCGGACGGCCGCACCCTGTACGCCGTCGACGAGCGGCCCGAGGGCGGGGTGACGGCCGTACGGCTCGCGGGGAACAAGGTGCTCGGCACCCGTGGCACGGGAGGCTCGGGCCCCTGCCACCTGTCCGTCCATCCGAGCGGGCGCTGGCTGCTGAGCGCCAACTACGGCTCGGGCAGTGTGGCCGTGCATCCCATCGACGCCTCGGGCGCGCTCGGCGAGCGCACGGATCTGGTCACGCACTCCAGCCCTGCTCCGGGCCCGGGCCAGCAGGGACCGCACGCCCACCAGTTCCTCACCGGCCCGGACGCCGGCCATGTCCTCGCCGTCGACCTGGGCACCGACACCGTCTACAGCTACCGCCTGGACGCGTCCAAGGGCACACTCGCCGAGGTGTCCCAGGCGCACACCCGTCCGGGCGCGGGCCCGCGCCACCTCACCTTCCACCCCGGCGGCCGCTTCGCCTACCTAGCCAACGAGGTGGACAACACGGTCGTGGTCTGCGGGTACGACCGGACGAGCGGCCGGCTCACCCTGGGGGACCCGCAGTCCACGGGCACGGGGACGGGCACCAACTACCCGGCGCAGTTCCTGGTGACGTCGGACGGCGCGTACGCCTATCTGGCCAATCGCGGCGCCAACTGTCTGACGCGCTACGCGGTCGAGGCGGACGGCGCCCGGCTGAGGCTCCTGGACACCGTGCCGGTCGGCGGCGACTTCCCGCGCCAGATCGCCTTCTCGCCCGACGAGCGGCTGCTGTTCGCGGCGAATCAGCGCTCCGGCACGGTCAGCGTCTTCCATGTCGACGGCGCGAGCGGCGGCCTCCGGCGCGCGGGCGAGCCGTTCGCGTCACCCGTCGCCGTCTGCGCGCTGCCGCTGTAGCGCGCGAGGGCGGGCGGCGGAGCTCGCCTGCGTGAGCAGCACATGCATCCGCTCGGTGAGTTGGGAGACGTCGTCGGCGGGTGCGTGGAAGGGCAGGCGCACATCGCCGTCGCCCCGCGCCCGCTCGATGCGCAGCGTCAGGCCGTGCCGGTCGACGGCGAGCGGCTGGACGCGGACCGCGCCGTGCAGGTTCTCGGGCTCGACGAGGCGGGTCAGCCGCTCGACGGCGTCCGGGTGCGCGTCGGCGAGGTGGGTGAGCAGGGCGGCCTCGGCCGTCGCCAGCGGGTCGGGGACCGCGTCGGCGAACTCGTCCAGGCCGACCACGACGGCGCCGGACGCGTCGCGCAGCACGACACGTGAGGCCTGGAACTCCAGCTGCCCCTCCCCCACCACGAACCAGCCGGCCATCCAGAGGCGGGTGCGGATCCGGCGGCGTACGGGAACGGGCGCGACGTCCGCGAACTCCAGGACGGCCGACGGCTCGCCGCGGGGCGCGCAGACGGCGGCGGTGAGCAGCGCGCTGTCGTCCGGCACGTGCAGGAGGACCCTGCCGTCCGCGGTGACGGTGTGCGCGCCCAGGAGCTCCTCCCGGCCGCCCTCGGCGGTCACCGCGCAGGACCAGGCCGCGGCGAGCACCGAGCGGGCGCGCTCGGCCACGGCGGGCGCGGCCGTCCAGACATGACGGTCACCCATTCGGTCACCCATCCCAACCTCCATTTAGGTAAGCCTTGCCTAACCTATCGAAGATCCGGGTGGGCGCCAACCGTGCCGCAGCCATGTCACCCTCTGGGGCTACGGAGCGATCGCGCCCAGCAGCGCCCGCGCACAGAGATCGCGCAGCTGTTCCCGCGTCAGCTCCGCCCCCCGCAGCCACTCCAGACACACGGCCGTGGTGAACGCGAGCCAGCCACGCACGGCGATCCGCAGTTCGGGCCGTTCCGCGGCCGCGCGGCCGAAATCCGGGTCCGCCGCGAGCGCCTCCAGGATCTGCCGCTCCTGGGCGGCCAGTGCCCGCCGGTAGACCGCACGCACCGCCTGGTCGCCGGCCGCGTCGGCACGGTGGAAGGCACGGAAGCCGTGGGCATGCGTCTCGACGTACGCCAGGAAGGTGTCCAGGCCGGCACCGAGCTGCTCCCGCACGGCGACCCCGGGTACCGCCGCCGTCATGCGCAGCATGCGCTCGCTCTCGCGCTCCACGACCGCGGCGAAGAAGTCCCGCTTGGTCGGGAAGTAGTGGTACAGAAGACCGCGCGACACACCGGCGATCTCGGCGACCTGCTCGATCCACACGTCGTCGTACGGACTCTCCGAGAACAGCCGCGCCCCCACCGAAAGAAGCTGCTCCCGACGCTCCGCGCCACTGAGCCGACGGCGCGTGCGCTCCTCCCGTTCCCCCCGACTCCCGGCCATGTCCGCACCTTACTTGACGTCGGTTCAACAACGGGAACAGACTGGAATCCGCTGTTGAACCCGCGTACAACAGAGCCGAACGGCCGCAGGCACAAGGGAGATCGCGTGATGGCGGAGACGACAGGGGCCGCACTGCCCAAGGGGTTCCGCAGTGCCGAGCTGGGCTGGCCGGAGCTGCACCGCATCCCGCATCCGCCGTACCGGATCCCGGTCGTCGGGGATGTGATCGGCTCCAACATCCGCTCCCCGTTGCAGGATTCGATGCGCTTCGGGCGGCAGCTCGGGCCGATCTTCCGGCGCAGGGCCTTCGGCAAGGAGATCGTCTTCGTGTGGGGCGCGAAGCTCGCGGCCGAACTCGCGGACGAGGCCCGGTTCGCCAAGCACGTGGGACTCGGGGTCGCCAACCTCCGGCCGGTCGCCGGGGACGGGCTGTTCACGGCCTACAACCACGAGCCGAACTGGCAACTCGCGCACGACGTACTGGCTCCCGGGTTCAGCCGCGAGGCCATGGAGGGCTACCACCCGATGATGCTGGCCGTCGCCGAGCGGCTGACCGACCGCTGGGACCGCGAGCGAGCCGCCGGACGCGCGGTCGACGTGCCCGCCGACATGACGCAGCTGACGCTGGAGACGATCGCCCGCACCGGCTTCGGCCACGACTTCGGCTCCTTCGAGCGCTCCCGGCCCCACCCCTTCGTGACCGCGATGGTCGGCACCCTGACCTACGCGCAGCGCCTCAACGTGCTCCCCGCACCGCTGGCACCCGTGGTGCTGCGCGGCGCCACCCGGCGCAACGCGGCGGACATGGCCTTCCTCAACCGCACGGTCGACGCGGTCGTGGCGGCCCGCCGGCGCACCTCGGGCGAAGGGGACCTGCTCGACCGCATGCTGGAGACCGCGCACCCCGGGACCGGGGAGCGGCTGACGCCGGAGAACATCCGCCGTCAGGTCATCACGTTCCTCGTCGCCGGTCACGAGACGACCTCGGGCGCGCTCTCGTTCGCCCTGCACTACCTCTCCCGGCACCCCGGCATCGCCGCCCGCGCCCGCGCCGAGGTCGACCGCGTCTGGGGCGACACACCCCGGCCGGGCTACGACCAGGTCGCCAAGCTGCGGTACGTGCGCCGGATCCTCGACGAGTCGCTCCGGCTGTGGCCGACGGCGCCCGCCTTCGCGCGCGAGGCCCGGGAGGACACCGTGCTGGGCGGCGTCCACCCGATGCGGCAGGGGGCGTGGACCCTGGTGCTGACGGCGATGCTGCACCGCGATCCGGATGTCTGGGGAGCCGATGCCGAGTCCTTCGATCCGGACCGTTTCGACGCGCAGGCCGTGCGGTCCCGGCCCGGCCACGCCTTCAAGCCGTTCGGGACCGGCGCCCGCGCCTGCATCGGCCGTCAGTTCGCGCTGCACGAGGCGACGCTGGTCCTCGGGCTGCTGCTGCGCCGCTACGAGCTGCACCCCGAGCCCGACTACCGGCTGCGGATCGCCGAACGGCTGACCCTGATGCCGGAAGGACTGCGGCTGCGCCTCGAAGAGCGGGCGCCGGCACCGGACTCAGTGCCGGGCCGTCCAGTGATCCGGTCGGCCGACTGACCGCGGCAGCCTGGTGCCGGCGCCGCCCCGGGCCGCGTTCACCTGGGGCTGGGTCAGGAAGAACGCCCCGGTCAGGTCGGCGTCCGTGAGATCGGTGTCCCGCAGGTCGGCGCCGATCAGGTCCGCGCCGCGCAGATCCGCACCCGTGAGGTCGGCGGCGATCAGACAGGCGCCGCGCAGATCCGCCCCCCGCAGATCGGCACCCTTGAGACGGGCGCCCATCAGGTCGGCGCCCCGGCGGTCCTTCTTCCGGCCGTTCTTCCCGCGCCCGGCCCCCGCCCGCACCAGTTCGCTGGTCCGCAGCAGCAGTACGTTGACCTCCTGCCGGTGCGCGCCGACGTCCAGGTCCCCCAGCTCTTCGGCGGTCAGGCGGGTCAGCCCTTCGACGGTCACGAGCGCACGGCGTACGTCGGCGTGCACCGGGCCGGCCGCGGGCAGCGTCAGCGCCTCGTTCAGGTACCAGAGCAGTTCGTGGAGCTGACGTACGACCGGGAACACGTCGAACATCTGCCGGGCGCGCTCCCGCGGGACGGAGTGCCAGTCCTGGCCGCCGAAGGTGACCTGGGACACCTTCTGCCCGGCGCCGAAGCAGTCGTACACCGTGCAGCCCGTGAAGCCCTTCTGGCGCAACCGCGTGTGGATGCCGCACCGGGAGTCGGCCGCCAGGTTGGGGCACGGCTTCCCGGCGTCCTTGTCGATCGCGAAGTCGGCCGAACGGGCGAAGGGCAGCGCGACGCAGCACAGCCCGAAGCACTCACCGCAGTCGGCCCGCAGCTCCAGGAGCCGGTCCGTGGCTGTTGCGCTGTCTTCCTGCATGCCCCCAGCCTACTGACCCGCGAACAACGGCCTGAACTGGGCCGATGACATGACCGGCAACCGGTCCGGACGGGCCGGGCGGCGGGTACCGGGGGGCGTCCGCCGGAGACGGGGACGGACAGGAGCGCTCCGGCTCTGGAGGTTTTCGGTCGCACCGGGTATCGAGGCGGCCATGGACGACACACTCCCACCCGGCCTGCCCGTCGCTCCCCCGCTGGGCGCGAGCGCGCTCCCGCCCGGAACGTACGACGGCACGCTGGTCATGGTCACCGGCGGCGGCACCGGGCTGGGCAAGGCGATCGCGGCGGAGTTCGCGCGGCTCGGCGCCGATCTGCTGCTGGTGAGCCGCGGCCCGGAGCATCTGCGCTCCGCCCGCGCCGAACTGGCCCGGCTGGGCACCGGGGTGACGACGGCGGTGTGCGACATACGGGACGCGGAGCGCATCACCGAGGTCTTCGACGGTTGCCCGCTGCCCGGGGTACTGGTGAACAACGCGGCCGCCAACTTCCCCGTGCCCGCTGAGGACATGACGCCGAACGCCTGGCGGGCGGTCGTCGACATCACCCTCACCGGGACCTTCCTGATGACGCGCGAGTTCGGCCGCCGTCATCTGGCCGCGGGCACACCCGGCTCGATCATCGACGTCGGCGCCTCGTACGCCTGGACCGGCGGCCCGGGATACGCGCACAGCGCTGCGGCGAAGGCGGGGGTGCGCAACCTGGTGGAGACCCTGGCCGTGGAGTGGGGCCCGTACGGCATCCAGGTCAACGGGCTGGTGCCCGGCCTGATGCCGCACGAGGACATGACCGCCGACATCCGGGGAGCGTTGGACCGGGCCGGGACGCACGACGCGCGACAACCCGCGCTGCGGGTCGGCGCGCCGCGCGAACTCGGCTGGGCCGCCACCTTCCTGGCCTCCCCCTACGCCCGTTTCATCACCGGCCACACCCTGGTGGTGGACGGCGCGAACTGGCAGCGCAGGGGGCTCGTCGGCGCACCGGTGGTACCGGTGCGCGACCAGCTGGGGCTCGGCCCCTTCACCGGCTGACGGTCAGTCGCCGAACGGGGTGAGGTCGAGCCGTGCCAGCCGCTCGGGGTCGGACAGGATGTACATCCCGACGATCCTCCCGTCGGCGACGGTGACGCCCATGACCGCCAGCGGCAGGCCCCCGGGTGCCGTGACGACGCCGATCGCACCGTTGACCAGCGCGAGCCGCGAGGAGTCCGCGAACTGCCGGAACAGGAGCGCCTGCCCGGCGACGGTCCGGGCACCGCGCACCAGCTTGGACGCGGCCGCGCCACCGACGAGGGCACCGGAGTCGGCGCGGAGCACCACCTCGGGGTCGAGGACGGCGACCAGCGCCTCGAAGTCCCCCGCGCGTGAGGCCGCGAGGAAGGCGTCCACGACCTCCCTCTGCCGGCCGAGATCCGGCTCGGACTCCGGGGCCGCCCCCTGAACGCGGCGTCGCGCGCGGCTGGCGAGCTGACGCGTCGCGGCCGAGGAACGGCCCACGACGGGCGCGATGTCGTCGAAGGGCACCCCGAACATGTCGTGCAGCACGAACGCGAGCCGCTCGACGGGCTCCAGCGTCTCCAGCACCACGAGCAGGGCGAGCCCGACCGAGTCGGCCAGCAGCGCCTCCCGCTCGGGATCGACCCGGTCCAGGGGACTCACGACCGGATCGGGGACGTAGGTGTCCATGGGCTCCTCACGACGCGCGGCGCGGGAGCGCAGCATGTCCAGGCAGACCCGGCCTGCCACGGTGGTCAGCCAGGCCGCGAGATTCCTGATGCCGGTCGCGTCGGTCCGGCTCAGCTTGAGCCAGGTCTCCTGCACGGCGTCGTCGGCCTCGCTCAGCGAGCCGAGCATCCGGTAGGCCACCGCTCTCAGGCGGCCCCGGTGCTCCTCGAACCGCTCGGCGAGAAGCCCTTCGTCGTCCCTCACCCGTCTCCCTTCCCCACCGCACGCGACCTCGTGCGGGACCGTTCGCCGGGCCGGGCCGGGCCGGCTCGGCTCGGCCGGCCGAGTCGGACGCGGCTCGGAGCCGCGTCCGATCAAAGCACGCCGGTCACTTCCCCTCGAACCGCGGCACGCGGCGCGCACCCTTCGCCGCGTATCCCTCGCGGGAGTCCTCGGAGGCCAGGGTGAGTGCCGCCGATCCGGCGGTCCGGTCGAGGGCCGCCGCGAGCCCCGCGTCGGCGTACCCGTCGATGTCGCGCTTGATGCCCCGCACGGCGAGCGGTGCGTTCGCCGCGATCTCGGCGGCGACGGCACGGGCGGCCGCGTCCAGTTCGTCGCGGGCGACGACGAGTTGGACCAGATGGAGCCGCTCGGCGGTCGCGGCGTCCAGTGAACGCCCCGTCAGGGCCAGGAACTTCGCCCAACCGGCCCCCGCCTCCCGGGCGATGCGCAGATCCCCGCCCGCGTCGACGGCGACCCCGAGCCGCGCCTCCGGCAGAGCGAACACCGCGTCGTCGGCGGCGATCCTGAGGTCCGCCATCAACGCGAGTTCGAAGCCGAAGCCCAGGCAGTGTCCCTGGACGGCCGCGACCACCGGTTGCGGCAGCCCCGCGAAGACCGCGAACCGCTCGTGCGCCCAGCGGATCCCCTCGTAGTAGTTGCGGGCCCGCTCCGCGTCCGAGCGCCCCTCGATCGCGCCGCCCGGTGCCGTCACGTCGATGCCGGCGCAGAAGGCCCGCCCCTGCGCCCGCACCAGGACCACCCGGACCGACTCGTCGAAGCGGATCCGGTCGGCCAGCAGCCCGAGTTGGCGTGTCGACTCCCAGCTCCACGCGTTGAGCCTGCCCGGACGGCAGAGGGTGAGGACGCCGATCCCGTCCTCGATGTCGAGGCGGAAGCGCTCCTCACCCTCCGGGACGTCGGTACGCAAGGTGTCGATCACCAGGTCCCCTCTCGATTCTGACAAACCGTCAGAACCGTAGGGGACCTCAGACCTCGTCGCGCGTCAACGCCAGCAGACGGTCCAGGACACGAGGGCCGCCGGCCCGTACGCCGTCGTGCTCGAACTCGTCGGTCACCCAGGTGCGCAGACCGCCGATGGCACGGGCGGTGCGCAACGCGTGCCCGGTGTCGACGTACATGTCGTCGTGGTAGACCGCCGCGGCCACCGGGACCTCGTTGGCGGCGAGGCGGGCGGGGTCGTACAGCGGCCGCCAGTCGGTGCGGGCGGCCAGTTCCTCGGCGGTCTCGCGCAGTGGCCGCAGCGCGGGGTCGGTGTCGAACATCCAGGGGTGCACGGACTCGCCGGTGAACAGCAGCGGCCCGTCGTCCGCGAGTGTCTTGGCCGCGTCGAACTGCGGGAACTCGGCGCGCACCCGCTCGGCCGACCAGGCGGTGGGCCGGTCGTCCTGCCCGTAGATCGCCTCGTGGATCAGCGCGTACAGCGGGTGGCCCGCGTACGACAGCAGCCCCTGGACCTCCTCCTGGAAGGCGTCGGAGAGGGCCGGCCCCTGCGGGGTGCGGACGAAGGCCTCCTCCAGGAGGTAGTGCAGCCGGTGGCTGCCCTCGCTGCCGCCGAGGAGGATGCCGAGCGACTGGAAGGCCTCGACGGTGAGGCGGTAGCCGCCGTTCAGGACCGGTTCGTGCCGCACGAGGTACTCGGCGATCTGCCGGGCCCGCTCCACGTCCTGGGGGTAACGCGCGTAGTGTGCCGCCACTTTGCGCTCGATACGGGGATACGCGGCCCGGTAGACGTCGTCCGCGTGCGCGTCCAGCGCGGGCAGCCCGCCGGTGACCAGGACCGCGCGCAGCCCCTCGGGGGCCGTCGAGAGGTAGTTCACCGCGCAGAAGCCGCCGAAGCTCTGGCCCAGTACGGTCCAGGGCGCGCCGCCGGTGAGCCGGGGGCGGATGACCTCGCAGTCACGGACGATGGAGTCGCCGCGGAAGTGCGTGAGGTAGTCCGCCTGGGCTCGTGGACCGCCGCGCAGCGGGAGCGTCTGGCGGTTGGCGGGCGTGGAGTGGCCGGTGCCGCGCTGGTCGAGCAGCAGGACCCGGAACTCCTTGAGTGCGCGGCCGAGCCAGGCCTGCTTGCCGACGAAGCGGTTGGCGCCGAAGCCGGGGCCGCCTTGGAGGTAGACCAGCCAGGGGAGGTCCTGGTGCGCCTTCTCGCTCGCGACGACCGCGCGGGCGAACAGCTGGATGCTCTCCCCCGCCGGGTCGTCGTGGTCGAGGGGCACGGTGAAGCGGTGGTCGGTGAGGACGACACCGGGCTGGCGGTAGCTGACGGTCAACGGGACTCCCCAGACGTACGGATTCCAGGCTGCGTCCCAGTTGAACACATGCTCCCGGGCCGGCCGAGCCCGGGGATCAAGAAACCGTACTGAACAGCGGCTCAGCACCGGGCGGGGAGAATTCAGCGCGCCGACAGGCTGGAACGGCGTACCACCAGCTCGGGCTGGAGCACTACCCGGCGGTGCTCGTGCGGCACCGGAGCCGTCTCGGCCTCCGTCTCCTCCAGCAGCAGCTCGGCGGCGAGGGCGCCCATCGTCATGGCGGGCTGGCGTACCGAGGTGAGCGGGACGGCCGCCGCGGCGGCGAACTCGATGTCGTCGTAGCCGACGATCGCGAGGTCGTCGGGGACGCCGACGCCCGCCGCGTACATGGCCTGCAGGACACCGAGGGCGAGCAGGTCGTTGGCGCAGAAGACGGCGGTCGGGCGCACGGCCAGGCCGAGCAGCCGGGCTCCGGCGTCACGCCCCGCGGCCACGTCCAGGCGCTCGGTCGGCAGCTCCCTGAGCGCGGTGGGCGGCAGTCCGGCCTCGGCCAGCGCGTTCAGCGCGCCGGTGCGCCGGTCGGTGACCTGGTTCAGTCCGGGCGGACCGCTGACGTACGCGATCGAGCGGTGGCCGGCGTCGACGAGATGGCGTACGGCCAGCGCGCCGCCCGCCACGTCGTCGACCGAGACCGAGCACTCGGTGGTGCCCTCGGCGACCCGGTCGACCAGCACGAAGGGGATGCCGTTGCGGCGGAAGGTCCCGATGTTGCGCCCCGTCGCGTCGGCGGGGGTGAGCAGCACCCCGCGGACCCGCTGCTCGGCGAAGAGCGACAGGTAGTCGGCCTCCTCGCTCGCGCTCTGCGCGCTGTTGCAGACCATCACACCGAGCCCGGCGTCCCGCGCCGCCCGCTCGGCGCCGCGCGCCACGTCCACGAAGAAGGGGTTGCCCATGTCGAGGACGAGCAGGCCCATGATCCGGCTGCGTCCGGCCCGCAGCTGGCGCGCCGACTCGCTGCGGACGTAGCCGAGCCGGTCTATGGCCGACTGGACGCGCGCCCGGGTCTCGGAGGCCACGGTGTCCGGGCGGTTGATCACGTTCGAGACCGTGCCCACGGAGACTCCAGCGGCGCGGGCGACGTCCTTGATACCCACCGACTGAGCCATCAGGCAGGAACCTCCAGGTAAACGAGAAGCGGCGGGCGGGCCTTCACATTACCCGCGTGTCCCCCGGGACCGGCGCTCATGCGGGCAACCGGGACACGCCGACGTGGAGTGCCCGGAGCGTCGTGCCGCCGGCCTTCTCCCGGTGCGTGGCGGCGGTGACGGGGCCCGGGCCGGCGGCCCGTGCCCTACCGGCGTGACCGCGACCCGGGACGGTGCCCGCGGGCGCCGTCGTCAGGAGCGTGCGTCGTCTCATGTGGGGGCTCCTGGTCAGGCGAGATGGAAGACTTCGGTGAGGGGGGTCATCGCCTCGTCGGGTCCGGCGCCGTCCAGCGATTCGAAGAACGGCGCCATCTCCGCCTGCCAGCGGGCGTTGATGCCGGTGGCCTCCATGCCGGCCCGGGCGGCCGCGAAGTCCTCGGTCTCCACGTAGCCGACCAGCAGCCCGTCCTCGCGCAGGAACAGCGAGTAGTTGTGCCAGCCGGTGGCCGAGAGCGCCTGAAGCATCTCGGGCCACACGGCGGCATGCCGCTCGCGGTACTCGTCGAGGCGGTCCGCCCGGACCTTCAGCAGAAAGCACACACGCTGCATCAAGGACCCTCCGGGACCTAGAAGTTGAACTGGTCGATGTTCTTCGCGTCGAAGACGGTCGGCTTGCCCAGGTTGATCACGCCGTCCTTGCCGATGGTGAAGGACCCCATGTCGCCGGCCTTGAAGGTCTCGCCCTCCTTGCCGCTGATCTGTCCCGACACCAGCGCGACGGCGGTACGGGCGGCGAGCTCGCCGAGCTTCGCCGGGTCCCACAGCTCGAAGCCGTCGACGGTGCCGTTCTTGACGTACTTGCGCATGTCGTTGGGGGTGCCGAGGCCGGTCAGCTTGACCTTGCCCTTGTACTTGGAGCCGGACAGGTACTGGGCGGCGGCCTTGATGCCGACCGTGGTCGGGGAGATGATCCCCTTGAGGTTCGGGTGCTCCTGGAGAAGGCCCTGGGTCTGCTGGAAGGACTGCTGGGCGTCGTCGTTGCCGTAGGCGACCTTGACCAGCTTGACGTCCTTGTACTTGGGGTCCTTCAGCTCGTCCTTCATGAAGTCGATCCAGGTGTTCTGGTTCGTCGCGGTCTGCGCGGCGGACAGGATCGCGATCTCGCCCTTGTAGCCGATCTGCTCGGCGAGCAGCTGGACCTCGGTGCGACCCAGGTCCTCGGCGCTGGCCTGCGAGACGAAGGCGTTGCGGCACTCGGGCTTGGTGTCCGAGTCGTAGGTGACGACCTTGATCTTGTTGCTCATGGCCTGCTTGAGCGCGGTGCACAGCGCGCCCGGGTCCTGTGCGGACACGGCCATCGCGTCGACCTGCTGCTGGGTGAGGGTGTTGACGTAGCTCACCTGGCCCGAGGTGTCGGTGGCGCTGCTGGGGCCGACCTCCTTGTACTTGGAGCCCAGCTCCGTCAGCGCCTTCTCGCCGCCCTTGTCGGAGGAGGTGAAGTACGGGTTGTTGACCTGCTTGGGCAGGAACCCGACCGTCAGGCCCTTCTTGGTCGCCGCGTTCGGGTCGGCCTTGCCGGCCGTGGCGTTCGAACCGCTGTCGCTCTTGACGTCCTTCTTGGTGGTGCCACCGCAGGCGGTGGCGGCCAGGGCGAGCGAGGTGACGGCGGCGAGCGCCACGCAGGTGCGGCGGATCGTTGACTTGCGCATGGCGGAAGTTCCTTTACGAGGGTGGGCGGTTACGAGGTCGGAGTCGAGGCGGCTCTGCGGCCCGCCCTCGCTACGGAGATCTGCCGCGCGACCCGGGGGCCGAGCACGGAGACGACGAGCAGAACGCCGGTGACGACGATCTGCGACTGCGCGGAGACATTGGAGAGGCTCATCACGTTCTGCAGCGCGCCGAGCAGGAAGACTCCCGCGATCGCGCCGCCGAGCGTGCCCTTGCCGCCGTCGAAGTCGATGCCGCCCAGCAGGACGGCGGCGACGACGGAGAGTTCGAGGCCGGTGGCGTTGTCGTAGCGGGCGCTGGCGTAGTGCAGCGCCCAGAAGATGCCGGTCAGCGAGGCCATGAAGCCGGTGGCGACGAACAGGATCAGCTTCTGCCGCTTGACCCGGATACCGGCGAACCGCGCGGCCTCCTCGTTGGCGCCGACCGCGAAGGCCGAGCGTCCGAACGGGGTGGCGTGCAGGACGACCACGGCGATCGCGAGGAGCACCAGGAAGGGCAGGAAGGCCTGCGGGACGAAGGTGTCACCGATGCGCCCGGCCGCGAAGTCCTGGTACTGGGTGGGGAAGTCGGTCACCGCGTCCGAGCCGAGCACGATCTGCGCGATGCCCCGGTAGGCGGCGAGCGTGCCGATGGTGACGGCGAGGGAGGGCAGCCCGAGCCGGGTCACCAGCAGGCCGTTGACCAGTCCGCACACCACGCCGAGCAGCAGGCACAGCGGGATGATCGTCTCGATCGTCATGCCCTGGTTCCACAGGGCGCCCATCACCGAGCCGGACAGACCGGCCGTGGAGGCGACCGAGAGGTCGATCTCCCCGGCCACCACGAGCAGGGTCATCGGCAGCGCGATCAGCGCGATGGGCAGGGTGTTGCCGATCAGGAACGACAGGTTGAGGGCGTTGCCGAAGCCGTCGACGAAGCCGAAGGAGAACAGCAGCAGGACGATGAGGAGGGCGCCGACGACCGTGTCCCAGCGGACGGCGCGCGCGAGGGGCGAGTCAGCCATGGCGGGCGTTCCTCTTCTTCAGTGCGGAGGCCACGCGCAGCGCGACGACCCGGTCGACCGCGATGGCGAGGATGAGCAGGACGCCGTTGATGGCGAGCACCCAGACGGAGCTGACGCCGAGCGCGGGCAGCACGCTGTTGATGGAGGTGAGCAGCAGCGCACCGAGCGCGGCGCCGTAGACGCTGCCGGAACCGCCGGTGAAGACGACGCCGCCGACCACCACCGCGCTGACCACGGTGAGTTCGTAGCCGGTGCTGGTGCCGGAGTCGACGTTGCCGAACCGGGCGAGGTACAGGGCGCCGGCGAGACCGGCGAGACCGCCGCAGACGACGTACGCGGTCAGGATGCGCTTGCGGACCGGGATGCCGGCCAGCCGCGCGGCCTCGGGGTTGGAGCCGAGCGCGTACAACTCCCGTCCGCTGCCGAAGTGCTTGAGGTAGTAGGCGGTGACCAGCAGCACGGCGAGGGCGATCAGCGCGAGGTACGGCACCGCCGAGATGCCGCCGGAACCGAAGTCGACGAAGCTGCCCGGGAGGTCGGCCGCGGTGATCTGCCGGGAGCCGACCCAGATGGAGTCGATGCCGCGGATGATGTAGAGCGTGCCGAGGGTGACGACGAGCGCGGGCACCTGGCCGAGGCTGACCAGCAGCCCGTTGACGAGTCCCCAGCCGATGCCGAGCAGCACCGCGAGGACCACGGCGACGACGGGGTTTCCGCCGCCCTGCAGATAGGTGCCGGCCGCGAAGGCGCTGATGCCGAGCGTGGAGCCGACCGACAGGTCGACGTTCCGGGTGATCACCACCAGCGACTGGCCGGTGGCGACCAGCACCAGGATGGTCGCGTTCAACAGCAGGTCCTTGATGCCCTGTTCGGACAGGAACTGGCTGTTGCCCATCTGGGTGATGGCGATCATCACCAGGAAGACGACCAGGATGGCGAGTTCGCGCATCTTGAAGACGCGGTCCACCAGCCGGGTACCGCTCGACCGGGGGACCTCGGCGGCGGGGGCGGGGTTGGGTGCGGTCACCGTCATGCGGCGGCCCTCTCAGTGTCGGTCGTCGTCATGCGGCGGCCCTCCCGGTCGCTGCGGCCATCACGGATTCCTCGGTGGCTTCGGAGCGCGGGATCTCGGCGGTGAGCCGGCCCTCGTGCATCACGAGGACCCGGTCGGCCATGCCGAGGATCTCGGGCAGGTCGGAGGAGATCATCAGGACGGCGACGCCGTCCGCGGCCAACTCGCTGAGCAGCCGGTGCACTTCGGCCTTCGTACCCACGTCGATTCCGCGCGTCGGCTCGTCCACGATCAGCACCTTGGGGCCGGTGGCGAGCCACTTGGCCAGGACGACCTTCTGCTGGTTGCCGCCGGAGAGCGTGGCCACGGTGTCGGCGAGCCGGGCGTACTTCACCTGGAGCTTGACCGCCCAGTCGAGGGACCGGCTGCGCTCGGCACCCCGGTCCATCAGGCCCGCCCTGACGGTCGTACGCAGCCCGGTGAGACCGATGTTGCGCTCGATGGACATGTCCATCACCAGGCCCTGGGCGCGGCGGTCCTCGGGGACGAGGGCGAGGCCCGCGGACATGGCCGTCGAGGGCGCGCCGTTGGTGAGCGCCCTGCCGTCGACCTCCACCTCCCCGGCGTCCCAGCGGTCGACGCCGAAGACGGCCCGCGCCACCTCCGTACGGCCCGCGCCGACGAGCCCGGCGAGACCGACGATCTCACCGCGCCGGACGTCGAAGGAGACGTCGGTGAAGACTCCCTCGCGGGTCAGGCGGCGCACGCTGAGGGCGATCTCGCCCGCCTCGACGTCCTGCTTGGGGTAGAGCTCGTCGAGGTCGCGGCCGACCATCCGGCGTACGAGGTCGTCCTCCGTCATGCCCTCCAGCGGCTCGCTGGATATCAGGGCGCCGTCGCGCAGGGTGGTGACCCTTTGGCAGATCTGGAAGATCTCCTCGAGCCGGTGCGAGATGAACAGCACCGCCGAGCCCTGCTCGCGCAGGGTGCGCACGACCCCGAAGAGGCGGGCGACCTCGCTGCCGGTCAGGGCGGCGGTCGGCTCGTCCATGATCAGGACCCGGGCGTCGAAGGAGAGCGCCTTGGCGATCTCGACGATCTGCTGGTCGGCGATGGACAGTCCGCGTGCCGGGCGCTCGGGGTCGAGCTCGACGCCGAGGCGCTTCATCAGGCCGGCGGTCGCCGCGTGGGTGGCCTTGTGATCGATGCGGCCGAGCGCGCGCCGGGGCTGGCGGCCCATGAAGATGTTCTCGGCTATCGACAGGTCGGGGAAGAGCGTGGGCTCCTGGTAGATCACCGCGATACCCGCGTCGCGGGCGTCGGCGGGACCGTGGAAGACGGTGGGCTCGCCGTCCAGCAGCACCCGGCCGGCGTCCGGTCGGTGCACGCCGGCGAGCGTCTTGATGAGGGTCGACTTGCCCGCGCCGTTCTCACCGGCGAGTGCGTGCACTTCGCCGGGGAACAGTTCCAGGGACACGTCCCGCAGGGCGCGCACCGCGCCGAAGGACTTGGAGATGTCCTCCAGCGCCAGTACGGGGGCCGGACCCGCGTCGGACCGGTGGGTCATGGGAGCTCCTCAACGACGCGGGCGGAGAGGCCTCACGACGTCGTGAAAGGTTTCAACTAGGTTGCCGGGACGTTAGGCATGTAGCCCAGGTCACGTCAATGGGTTCGGGTCGAAATTCTCGATAGCCAAAGGTCACAACCGAGTCACGGAGAGCGGTCTTTGCCGAGGGGGTTGACAGCGTTTCGGGGTGCTCATAGCTTCAGCGGTCTGAATCGTTTCAGACCACCCCTGTTCAGATCGAAGCCGTCCGGACCGAAGTCGCCGTCGCTCAGACCCGACGTCCCACCCGAAGTCACAGGAGCCCCGAAGTGACCGAGCTCGCCGCGGTGAAGGCCGCACTCAAGACCCAGGCAGTAGAGACGCCGTCGTGGGCGTACGGGAACTCGGGAACCCGCTTCAAGGTGTTCGCCCAGCCCGGCGTGCCGCGCAGTCCGCGGGAGAAACTGGACGACGCCGCCCAGGTGCACGCCCACACCGGTGCCGCGCCGTCCGTCGCGCTGCACATCCCCTGGGACAAGGTCGACGACTACGCGGCCCTGGCCGAGTACGCCGGGGAGCGCGGCCTGCGGCTGGGCACGATCAACTCCAACACCTTCCAGGACGACGACTACAAGCTGGGCAGCGTCTGCCACCCGGACGCGACGGTGCGCCGCAAGGCTCTCGACCATCTGCTCGAGTGCGTCGACATCATGGACGCGACGGGCTCGAAGGACCTGAAGCTCTGGTTCGCCGACGGCACGAACTATCCCGGCCAGGACGACATCCGCGAGCGCCAGGACCGGCTGGCCGAGAGCCTCGCCCAGGTCTACGAGCGGCTCGGGGACGACCAGCGGATGCTCCTGGAGTACAAGTTCTTCGAGCCCGCCTTCTACGCGACCGATGTGCCGGACTGGGGCACCGCGTACGCGCACTGCCTCAAGCTCGGCCCCAAGGCACAGGTCGTCGTCGACACCGGGCACCACGCGCCCGGCACCAACATCGAGTTCATCGTCGCCACGCTGCTGCGTGAACAGAAGCTCGGCGGCTTCGACTTCAACTCGCGCTTCTACGCGGACGACGACCTGATGGTGGGCGCCGCCGACCCCTTCCAGCTCTTCCGGATCATGTACGAGGTGATCCGCGGCGGCGGCTTCACCCCCGACGTGGCGTTCATGCTGGACCAGTGCCACAACATCGAGGCGAAGATCCCCGCGATCATCCGTTCGGTGATGAACGTGCAGGAGGCCACCGCCAAGGCGCTGCTCGTGGACCGGGACGCGCTGGCCGCCGCCCAGCGGGAGGGCGACGTGCTCGCCGCGAACGCGGTGATCATGGACGCGTACAACACCGACGTACGGCCGCTGCTGCGCGAGGTCCGCGAGGAACTCGGCCTGGACGGTGACCCGGTGGCCGCGTACCACCGTTCCGGGTGGGCGGGGAAGATCGCCGCGGAGCGGGTGGGCGGACAGCAGGCCGGGTGGGGGGCGTAGCCACCGTGTCGCGTCCGCCGGGTGACCCCGGCGGCAGGCCGGGGCCCGCGGGTCGCCGGCCGTGCGGCCGCCCGGACCCCGCCGGGTGCGCCGCAGCACCCGTACGTCCTCTCTCTTCACTCCTCTTTCTGTAAGGACCAGGAACATGGCACCCCATCCCGAAGCCGCCGCTCTGCTGGCCCGGTCGCACCGGCTCGGCGCCGACCCCCGCAACACCAACTACGCGGGCGGCAACACCTCCGCGAAGGGCACCGACACCGACCCCGTGACCGGCGGCGACGTCGAACTGATGTGGGTGAAGGGGTCGGGCGGTGACCTCGGCACGCTGACCGAGTCCGGGCTCGCCGTACTGCGGCTGGACCGGCTGCGGGCGATGACGGAGGTCTACCCCGGTGTGGAGCGCGAGGACGAGATGGTCGCCGCGTTCGACTACTGCCTGCACGGCAAGGGCGGCGCGGCCCCGTCCATCGACACGGCGATGCACGGTCTGGTGGACGCCGCCCACGTCGACCACCTGCACCCGGACTCCGGTATCGCGCTGGCCTGCGCGGCCGACGGCGAGAAGCTGACCGCCGAGTGTTTCGGGGAGACCGTGGTCTGGGTGCCCTGGCGCCGGCCGGGTTTCCAGCTCGGCCTGGACATCGCGGCCGTCAAGGAGGCCAATCCGCGCGCGATCGGCTGTGTCCTGGGCGGCCACGGCATCACCGCCTGGGGCGACACGGCCGAGGAGTGCGAGCGCAACTCGCTGCACATCATCAGGACCGCCGAGGCGTTCCTCGCCGAGCGCGGCAGGCCTGAGCCCTTCGGGCCGGCCGTCGAGGGCTACGCGGCCCTCCCCGCGCCCGAGCGCCGCGAGCGCGCGGCGGCCCTCGCGCCGTACGTCCGGGCCCTGGCCTCCCAGGACCGTGCGCAGGTCGGCCACTTCGCCGACTCCGACGTCGTCCTCGACTTCCTCGCGCGCGCCGAGCACCCCCGTCTCGCCGCGCTCGGCACCTCCTGCCCCGACCACTTCCTGCGGACCAAGGTCAGGCCGCTCGTCCTCGACCTGCCGCCGACCGTCGAACCGGCCGAGGCGATCGCCCGTCTCAAGGAGCTGCACGCCGAGTACCGCGAGGAGTACGCGGCCTACTACGCGCGGCACGCCGACGCCGACTCCCCCGCGATGCGCGGCGCGGACCCGGCGATCGTGCTGATCCCCGGCGTCGGCATGTTCTCCTTCGGCAAGGACAAGCAGACCGCTCGCGTCGCGGGAGAGTTCTACGTCAACGCGATCAACGTGATGCGGGGCGCCGAGGCCGTCTCCACGTACGCGCCGATCGAGGAGTCGGAGAAGTTCCGCATCGAGTACTGGTCGCTGGAGGAGGCCAAGCTCCAGCGGCTGCCCAGGCCCAAGCCGCTCGCCACCCGGGTGGCGCTGGTGACCGGCGCGGGCAGCGGCATCGGCAAGGCGATCGCCGAGCGGCTGGTGGCCGAGGGTGCCTGCGTGGTCATCGCCGACCTGAACGCGGCGAACGCCGCCGAGGTCGCCACGTCGCTGGGCGGTCCTGACAGGGCCGTCGCCGTCACCGTCGACGTGACCTCCGAGGAGCAGATCGCCGAGGCCTTCCGGGCGGCGGTGCTCGCCTTCGGGGGCGTCGACCTGGTGGTCAACAACGCGGGCATCTCCATCTCCAAGCCGCTCCTGGAGACCACCGCGAAGGACTGGGACCTCCAGCACGACATCATGGCCCGCGGCTCCTTCCTGGTCTCCCGGGAGGCCGCCCGGGTGATGATCCAGCAGGAGCTGGGTGGCGACATCGTCTACATCGCGTCCAAGAACTCGGTCTTCGCCGGCCCGAACAACATCGCCTACTCCGCGACCAAGGCCGACCAGGCCCACCAGGTCCGGCTGCTGGCGGCCGAGCTGGGCGAGCACGGCATCCGTGTCAACGGCGTCAACCCGGACGGGGTGGTGCGCGGGTCGGGCATCTTCGCGGGCGGCTGGGGCGCCCAGCGCGCGGCCACGTACGGGATCGAGGAGGAGAAGCTCGGCGAGTTCTACGCCCAGCGGACCATCCTCAAGCGGGAGGTGCTGCCCGAGCACGTCGCGAACGCGGTGTTCGCGCTGACCGGCGGGGACCTCACGCACACCACCGGTCTGCACGTCCCGGTCGACGCCGGTGTCGCGGCGGCATTCCTGCGATGAACGGGCACCACAAGACCTTCGCCGCGGTCGACCTCGGCGCGTCCAGCGGGCGCGTCATGGTCGGCCGCGTCGGCCCCGAAGCCCTGGACCTCACCGAGGCCCACCGCTTCCCGAACCGGCCGGTGCGGGTCCCCGAGGGGCTGCGCTGGGACGTTCTCGCGCTGTACGCGGGAGTGCTCGACGGACTGCGCGCCGCCGGTCAGGTCGACTCCGTCGGCATCGACAGCTGGGCCGTCGACTACGGGCTGCTGGACGCCGACGGGGCGCTGCTCGGCAACCCGGTGCACTACCGCGACACCCGCACCGAGGGCGTCGCGGAGCAGGTGTGGGCCACCGTGCCCGCCGCCGAGCTGTACGCGGCGACCGGGCTCCAGTACGCCCCGTTCAACACGCTCTACCAGCTCACCGCGGCCCGCTCGACGGCCCAACTCGCCCACGCCGAACGGCTTCTGCTCATCCCCGACCTGCTGGCCTACTGGCTGACGGGCGAGGCGGGCACGGAGTTGACCAACGCCTCCACCACCCAGCTGATCGACCCGAGGACGCGCGAGTGGGCGTACGACCTCGCGGGGCGGCTCGGCATCGACCTGAAGCTGTTCGCGCCGCTGCGCCGGCCGGGCGACCCGGCGGGCCTCCTGACGCCCCGGGTGCTGGAGGAGACGGGACTGACCGGCCCGGTCCCGGTGACGACCGTCGGCTCGCACGACACTGCCTCCGCGGTGGCCGCCGTCCCCGCCGTCGGGGAACGCTTCGCCTACATCTGCACCGGCACCTGGTCCCTGGCGGGCCTGGAGCTGGCCGCGCCGGTCCTCACGGAGGCGAGCCGGGCGGCCAACTTCACCAACGAGCTGGGCCTGGACGGCACGGTCCGCTATCTGCGCAACATCATGGGGCTGTGGCTGCTCCAGGAGTGCCTGCGCGAGTGGGACCACCCCGACCTGGGCGAGCTGCTGCGGGCCGCCGCCGAGGTCCCGGCGCTGCGATCGGTCGTGGACGCGGGCGACGCGGCCTTCCTCGCCCCCGGCCGGATGCCGGCCCGGATCGCCGACGCCTGCCGGGCGTCGGGGCAGCCGGTGCCCGGGTCCCGTGCCGAGACCACCCGCTGCATCCTCGACTCCCTCGCGCTCGCCCACCACCGGGCCGTCGCCGAGGCGCAGGAGCTCGCCGACCACCCGGTCGACGTCGTGCACATCGTCGGCGGCGGCGCCCGCAACGAACTGCTCTGCCAACTGACCGCCGACGCCTGCGGGCTGCCGGTGGTGGCGGGTCCGGCGGAGGCGGCCGCACTCGGCAACGTCCTCGTCCAGGCCCGGGCCCAGGGCCTGGTCGGCGACCGTACGTCGATGCGGCGACTGCTCGCCCGTACGCAGCCGTTGCGGCGGTACGAGCCCCGGGGCGACGCCGCCGTCTGGCGCGCCGCGCAGGACCGGCTCGTCCGTCCGTGAGGGGGGACCGACCCGGCGCCGCGAGCGGGGACTCCCCTTGCGCCCGCCCGCCGCGTACTCTGCACTCATCCGATGATCGATCCCTAGGAGCCGCGATGCGTGTCGCTCTGTTCCTGACCTGTGTCAACGACACGCTCTATCCGGACACCGGCCGCGCCGTGGTGAAACTGCTGACCAGGCTGGGCGTAGAGGTCGACTTCCCGATGGCCCAGACCTGTTGCGGACAGGCGCACTACAACACCGGATACCGGCATCAGGCCGAACCACTGGCCCGGCATTTCTCCGATGTCTTCGGGGGGTACGAGGCGATCGTGACGCCTTCCGGGTCGTGCGGCGCGATGGTGCGGGAGCTCTATCCGCGGATGGGCGAGCGGGCACGGGCCGAGGGGCGCGGCGACTCCCTCGCGGCCACGCTCGCCCCGGTCGTTCCCAAGACGTACGAGCTCACCGAGTTCCTGGTGGACGTGCTCGGAGTGACGGACGTGGGCGCGTACTACCCGCACACCGTCACCTACCACCCCACCTGCCACGGGCTGCGCAGTCTGCGGCTCGGCGACCGGCCGCGCCGGCTGCTCCAGGCCGTCAGGGGACTCGAACTGCGCGAGCTGCCCGGCGCCGACGAGTGCTGCGGCTTCGGCGGCACCTTCGCCGTCAAGAACCCCGACGTCTCCGCGGCGATGGGCGCCGACAAGGTACGCAATGCCGAGTCGACGGGCGCGGACGTCCTGTGCGCCGCCGACAACTCCTGTCTGATGCACATCGGCGGCACGATGACCCGGCTGAGCACGGACATGCGGCCGGTCCACATCGCGGAGATCCTGGCGAACACGGAAGGGGAGCCGAGCGCATGAGTGGCACCTTCGTCGGCATGCCGGCCTTCCCCGAGGCCGCCCACGAGGCGGTCAACAACCCCACCCTGCGCGCGAATCTGCGCCACGCGACCCACACGATCCGCGCCAAGCGCGCCGTCGCCGTGTCCGAACTCGACGACTGGGCGGCCCTGCGCGAGGCCGGCAAACAGATCAAGGACCACACGCTCCGTCATCTCGACCGCTACCTGGTCCAGTTGGAGGAGTCGGTCACCGCGGCCGGCGGCGTCGTGCACTGGGCCGCCGACGCCGACGAGGCCAACCGGATCGTCGTCGAGCTGGTCCGCGCGACCGGTGAGAGCGAGGTCGTCAAGGTCAAGTCGATGGCCACCCAGGAGATCGGTCTCAACGAAGCCCTGGAGGCGGCCGGCATCCACGCCTACGAGACCGATCTCGCCGAACTCATCGTGCAGTTGGGCAAGGACCGGCCCTCGCACATCCTGGTCCCCGCGATCCACCGCAACCGCGGCGAGATCCGCGACATCTTCGCCCGCGAGATGAGCGAGTGGGGCCGCCCGGCGCCCGAGGGCCTCACCGACACGCCCGCCGAACTCGCCGAGGCCGCCCGGCTGCATCTGCGCGAGAAGTTCCTGCGCGCCAAGGTCGGTGTCTCCGGCGCCAACTTCATGGTCGCCGAGACCGGCACGATGATGGTGGTGGAGTCCGAGGGCAACGGCCGGATGTGCCTGACCCTGCCCGAGACGCTGATCTCGGTCGTCGGGATCGAGAAGACCGTGCCGACCTGGCAGGACCTGGAGGTCTTCCTGCAGACCCTGCCCCGCTCCTCGACCGCCGAGCGCATGAACCCGTACACCTCGATGTGGACGGGCACCACGGACTCCGACACGGCGGACGGTCCGCGGACCTTCCACCTGGTCCTGATCGACAACGGCCGCACCGACACGCTCGCCGACGAGGTCGGCCGCCAGGCGCTGCGCTGCATCCGCTGTTCGGCGTGTCTCAACGTCTGCCCGGTGTACGAGCGGGCCGGCGGGCACGCCTACGGCTCGGTCTACCCCGGCCCGATCGGCGCGATCCTCAGCCCCCAGCTCCGGGGCACCGAGAGCGAGATCGACGCCTCCCTGCCGTACGCCTCCTCGCTGTGCGGCGCCTGCTACGACGTCTGCCCGGTCGCCATCGACATCCCGGAGGTCCTCGTCCATCTGCGGGAACGGATCGCCGAGGGTGGCCAGGTGACGCGGCAGGGCAACAAGGTCGTCCTGAAGCCCGCGAAGGGGCACGCCGCCGAGCGGGCCGCCATGCGGGCGGCGCGCTGGGCGTTCGGCCACCCCGGCGCGCTGCGCACCGGCCAGCGGCTGGCGTCCCGGACGCGCCGTTTCCATCCGCGGACGCTGCCCGGACCCGGCCGGGCGTGGAGCGACACCCGGGACCTGCCGACGCTCCCCGCGGAGCCGTTCCGCGACTGGTGGCAGCGGACGCAAGACGGAAAGGACGTGCCGAAGTGAGCAGCAGGGAGCTGATCCTGGGGCGGGTGCGGCGCGCGCTCGCCGACGTTCCGCGGGACGACACGCCGTACGAGCAGGCCGTACCTCGCGGGTATCTGCGCGCGCACGGCGACCGGGGTGTCGCGCAGACGGTGGATCTGCTGGCCGAGAACCTGGCGGACTACCGGGCGCTCGTGCACCGCTGCGCGGCAGGCGAACTGGCGGCGACCGTCGCCGGGCTGCTCGCCGCGCACGGCTCGGCCTCGGTGGTCGTACCGGCGGGTCTCGACGAGACATGGCTGGCCGCGACCGAGGTGACGCGTGTACCGGACCGGGCCGAGGACACGGCGGCCGACCTGGACCGGGTCGACAGCGTGGTCACCGGGTGCGCGCTGGCGATCGCCGAGACGGGCACCCTGGTACTGGACGGCGGCCCCGATCAGGGCCGTCGCCGCATCACGCTGGTCCCCGATCACCACATCTGTGTCGTCCGTGTCCCCGGCCAGGTCGTCTCCTCCGTGCCCCAGGCCCTGGAGCGCCTCGACCCGGCCCGCCCGTTGACCTGGATCTCCGGCCCGTCGGCGACCAGCGACATCGAACTCGACCGGGTCGAAGGGGTGCACGGTCCCCGCACCCTGGAGGTGGTGCTGGTGAGCGGCGGGTGACGTGCGCGGATAGCGTGAGGGGATGATCCGGTTCGAACAGGTCACCAAGCGCTATCCGGACGGCACGACGGCCGTGGACGGCCTCTCGTTCGAGGTCGCGGAGGGCGAACTCGTCACGCTCGTCGGCCCGTCGGGCTGCGGCAAGACGACCACCATGATGATGGTGAACCGCCTGATCGAACCGACCTCGGGCCGGATCCTCGTGAACGGCGAGGACATCGCCACGGTCGACCCGGTCCAGCTGCGCCGGCGGATCGGCTATGTCATCCAGCAGGTGGGCCTGTTCCCGCACCGGACCGTCCTCGACAACACGGCGACGGTTCCGACGCTGGTCGGCTGGAAGAGGGCGAAGGCCCGGGCCCGCGCCGCCGAGCTGCTCGACCTGGTGGGCCTGGACCCGAAGACGTACGGATCCCGCTATCCGGACCAGCTGTCGGGCGGTCAGCGCCAGCGGGTCGGTGTGGCAAGGGCGCTCGCGGCGGACCCGCCCGTACTGCTGATGGACGAGCCCTTCGGGGCCGTCGACCCGGTGGTCCGCGAGCAGTTGCAGGACGAGTTCCTGCGGATGCAGGAGTCGGTGCGCAAGACGGTGCTGTTCGTCACGCACGACATCGAGGAGGCGGTCCGGCTCGGCGACCGCATCGCGGTGTACGGGCAGGGGCGCGTCGAGCAGTTCGACACGCCGGGGGCCGTCCTGGGTACCCCGGCCACGGAGTACGTCGCCGAGTTCGTCGGGGCCGACCGCGGGCTGAAGCGGCTGTCGGTCACCGAGATCCAGCACGACGACCTGGAACAGCCGCCCGTCGCCCGCATGGACGAGTCCGCCGGGCGGGCCGCCGAGCGGTTGCTTTCCGGGAGCGCCCGCTGGGCGGTGGTGCTGGACGCCGAGGGCGATCTGCACGGCTGGGTGGGTGTGGACGAGCTGGCCGGGGGCGGCTCCGTCGGGGACCACGTCCACCGGATGGACTCCTGGGTCCCCGTGGGTGCCCCGCTGAAACAGGCCTTCGGTGTCATGCTCCAGCACGACGCGGGGTGGGTCGCGGTACTGGAAGGCGCGCGGTTCCTCGGCGTCCTGACCCCGGCGAAGCTGCACGAGGCGCTGCGGCGCTCGGTGGACGCGGATGCGCGGGGGGTGGCTCGGGGGGAGGTGGCGTTCGACTCGGTGACCAAGGCGTAGGCGCTCCGCTGGGTTGGGGGGTGGGCTTGCGGGGGGGGGTGGGGTGGTGGGGTTTGGCTGCGGGTGGGTGGGGGCTGGGCGCGCCGTTCCCCGCGCCCCCTGCGGGGCGGTCTGTGAGTCGGGGGGCAGGGGACGCCCTACGTGCGGGACTCGGGTGCGGGTGAGTGGGGGCCGGGCGCGCCGTTCCCCGCGCCCCTTCCGGGGCGGTCCGTGAGCCGGGGGGCAGGGGACGCCCTACGTGCGGGACTCGGGTGCGGGTGGGTGGGGGCTGGGCGCGCCGTTCCCCGCGCCCCCTGCGGGGCGGTTCGTGAGCCGGGGGCAAGGGACGCCCTACGTGCGGGACTCGGGTGCGGGTGGGTGGGGGCTGGGCGCGCCGTTCCCCGCGCCCCTTCCGGGGCGGTTCGTGAGCCGGGGAGGCATGGGGAACCGTACGAGCGGGACTCGGGTGTGGGCGCGCTGTTGCCCGTGCACCCGGGTGGGGTGTCGGTTTCCGCGCCGGCTATGGGGCCTTCGGTGGGCGGGGGGTGATGCGGGTCGTTTCGTCGAGGCACCAGGACAAGGCCGAGGGCCAGGAGCCGTAGCCCGCTTCGAGGTCCAGGTGGGCGCCGCCGGGGACGACGTCGGTGTCGAGGCCGAGGGGCACCCCGTATTCCGTGGCCGCACCGCCCGGGCAGTACGGGTCGTTGTCCGCGGCCACGAGCCGGGTCACCGGCGCCGCGGCGCGCAGGTGCGCGGCGGTGGCGCCGGAGCGGCCGAACCCGGCGATGTCCTCGTAGCCGGCGATGACCGCCTCGGACGGCGGTGCGACCAGCAGGACCCGGTCGGCGCGGACCGTGCCGCGGACCACCGCGTGCAGCCACAGCGGAACGGCGAGGCTGTGGCAGACGACCACGCGCTCGTGCTCCCGCGCGTCGAGGTGGGCGTGCAGCCGGTCGAGCCAGGACGTCAGCGACGGGTGGTCGGGGTCCGGGAGCTGCGGGTATGTCACGCCCTGGCCCCGGGCCGCCAGTTCGCCGGCCAGCCAGTGCTGCCAGTGGCCCTCGGGGCGACGGTTCTGCCAGCCGTGCAGGATCAGGAAGGAGCGCGAGGCCGAGGACGAGGACGGGATCGAGGTCATGAGGGTGATCGTCGGGCATGCCCGGCCGCCGGGTCCAGCGGCCCCGTACAGTCGCTCGGGCCCGTCATGTCCGGCCGGTCACTTCAGTAGGCCCTTCTCCTTCAGATACGCGCGTGCCACGTCCTCCGGGAGCCGTCGCCAGCTGTCCACCTGCCGGTTCATGGACGCCAGGTCCGCGGTGGTGAGCACCCCGTTGAGCGCACCGAGTGCCTTGGTGACGTTCGCGCTGCCCGCGCGCGAGCGGTTGACGACGGGCACGATGTAGTCGGCGTTCTGCAGGTGCTTGTCGTCGGCGAGCAGGACGAGCCCGAACTCGCCCAGGGTCGCGTCCGTCGTCGTGGTGAGCACCATCTGGTCCCGGCCGCTCTGCACGGCCTGCTTCGCCTGGGTGGTGCCGACGCCTTTCGGATCGACCGCGGTGATGTCGATGCCGTACGTCTTCCTCAGGCCCGGTTCGCAGTAGGGCCGCTTGACGCACTCGTCGCCCGCCGCGAGCCGCACCTTCAGACCGGACGCCCCGAGGTCGCTGAGGTTCTTCAGCCGGTGCTGCCGCGCGTACCGGCCGGTCACGGCGAAGGCGTTCTGGTCGACGGCCCTGCCTGGATCGAGGACGGTGAGCCCCCGCGGTGTGGCGAGCGACCGCAGCGCCTTCATGGTGGCGGTCAGGTCGGGCGAGCCGACCGGTGGTGCGTCGGGGCCCCGGGTCTTGGCGTTCAGCCAGTCCGCGAAGGTGGCCGCGTACTCCGGGACGACATCGATCTGGCCGGACTCCAGGGCGGGTTCGTAGAGCTCGCGGTTGGCGACCGTGAGCATGGAGGTCCGGTATCCGGCCTGCTTCAGCAGCAGGGCGTACATCTGGGCCAGCAGGTCGCTCTCGGTGAATCCGGCCGAGCCCACGGTCAGGTGCCTGCTGTCGCCGGGCGGCGCGGTGACGGCGCCGCGGTTCTCCAGGGACGGCCCGGTGGCGCAGCCGGCCAGCAGGAGCACACCCGCGAGGACGGCGCGTCGCTTCACCGCGCGCCTCTCACCCAGCGGGGCGCGAGCCGTTCGGCGGTCTCGAAGAGCCCCTCGACGATCAGCGCGAACACGGCGACCAGAACGGCACCCGCGACGACCTGCGGGGTGCTCGCCAGATTGAATCCCGCGGTGATGATCCGGCCGAGCCCGCCGCCGCCCGCGAGCGCGGCGATGGTGGCCGTCGCGACCAGTTGGACGGCGGCGATCCGTACGCCGTTCATCACCATCGGCAGCGCGAGGGGCAGTTCGACCTGGAACAGCATCTGCCGCCCGGTCATCCCCATGCCGCGTGCCGCCCGCACCACGCCGCGGTCGACCTCGCGCATGCCGACGTACGCGTTGGTGAGCAGCGGCGGGACGGCGAACAGCACGAGTGCGACGACCGTGGGCCCCTCGCCGTACCTGCCGAGCGGGGTGAGCAGCAGGAGGACGAGGACGGCGAAGGTCGGGACGGCCCGGCCGACGTTGGAGATGTTGACCGCGAGCGCGCCGCCCTTGCCGAGATGGCCGAGGACGAGGGCCACAGGCAGCGCGATCAGACAGCTGACGACCAGACAGACGGCGGTGAGGACGAGGTGCTGGGCGAGGCGGTGCCAGACACCGTCGTCGCCCGTCCAGTGCGCGGGGTCGCCGAGCCAGTGCCAGGCCTCGGCCAGGGTGTTCATCCGCGGGCTCCGCGGGTCCAGGGGGTGATGAGCCACTGCACCCCGAGCAGCAGGAGATCCGCCGCGACGGCGATGACGACGCACAGCACGGACGCGGTGAGGACCTGCGCCTTGAAGTAGGTGTTCATGCCCGCGTAGATGAGGTTGCCGAGGCCTCCGAAGCCGACGATCGCGCCGACCGTGACCAGTGAGACGGCGGACACGGTGGCGATCCGCAGCCCGGCCATCGCGGCGGGCACGGCGAGCGGCAGCTCCACGGTGAGCAGCAGCCGGACGGGCCCGTATCCGAGGCCGCGCGCGGCCTGCCGGGTCTCCTCGGGGACGGCGCGCAGGCCCGCGAGGATGTTCCGTACGAGAAGGGTCAGCGAATAGAGGACGAGGCCCGCGACGACGAGTGCGGCCGACAGTCCGTACACGGGCAGGAGCAGCGAGAACATCGCCAGTGACGGGACGGTGTAGAGGATGGTGGTCACCGCCAGGACGGGGCCGGCGGCCCAGCCCCAGCGGCGGGCGAGGACGGCCAGCGGCACCGCGACGGCGAGTCCCACGAGCACGGCGATCACGGTGAGCTGGAGGTGCTGGGCGACGGCGTCGAGCAGGATCTGGCGACGGGTGGTCAGATACGCGCCGCAGATCCACTCGTTGCGCGCGAGGCAGTCGTCCGGAGGCGCCGTCATCTGTCCATTGCAACGGGCCCGCAGGGGGGCGGCGCGTTCTGGTGACCCGTACGGGGTGTCACTGCGTGCGCGCGGACGAGTGTCATGGGTCGTCATGGGTCCGCGTCGCCCGGGGCGGGTCGCCCGGGGCGGGTCGGGCGGAATCCGCGGTGCCGGAGTGCGGGGAAAATGTTTCCGCCCGCGCGACGGATCTTCCGGTCGATATGCGCGTGCCACTGGAATGGATCCCCGGAAATGTCGCGGTCCACGCGGAAATCGGGCGACGGCGCGCTCAACCCGTCGCCCGGAATTTGTTTGGATCGAGTCCACCCAGGTAGTTCGAAGAGAGGCGGCCCGCTGGCCAACCATTCCCGGGAGGGTTCGGCAGTGAGCCCGCCCCCCGGCCGCCCGGACGGGGCGACCCGCCGGACGGCCGGGCAGTACACCGTCATCGGGATCACCTGGGCCGCGCACCACCCGGCCCCGCACCTCCCGTGCCCTACGCCGCCTCGGTGAGCAGTTGCTCCCGCAGGGTGCTGCAGCACGTACTGAGCAGCCTCGAGACGTGCATCTGCGAGATCCCGAGCTGCTCCGCGATGCTGAGCTGCGTCATTCCGCGGAAGTAGCGCAGATAGAGGATGGTGCGCTCGCGCTCCGGGAGGCCGCGCAGCGCGGGCTTGACCGCCTCACGGTCGATGACCAGGTCGAATCCGGCGTCGGTCTCGCCCAGCGTGTCGGCCAGCGCGCATCCGTCGTCCTCGCCGGGCAGTTCGGCGTCCAGCGACAGGGTGGCGAAGCAGTCCAGGGCTTCGAGCCCGAGGCGTACGTCGTCCTCGCCGAGGTGCGCGCACGCGGCGATCTCGGCGACGGTGGGCTGCCGGCCCGGTGTGGTCTGCGAGAGCTCCTTGAGCGCCGTACGGACCCTGGCGCGCACTTCCTGGACGCGGCGCGGCACGTGCAACATCCACATGTGGTCGCGGAAGTGACGCTTGATCTCGCCGGTGACGGTCGGGACGGCGTAGCTCTCGAAGGCGTTGCCCCGGGCGGGGTCGTAGCGGTCCACGGCCTTGAGCAGGCCCAGCGCCGCGACCTGCACGAGGTCCTCGGCCGCCTCGCCCCTGCCGCGGTACCGGCCGGCGACGCGCTGCGCCATGGGCAGCCAGGCGCGGACGATCTCGTCCCGCAGTGCGTCCCGCTCGGGCCCGTCCGGAAGTGCGGCGAACCGCACGAAGGCCTCGCCGGTGTCGGGGGCGTCGTCGTGGGGGTGATGCCTCGTACTGACCGTGGTGTGCATGGCGCTCACAGCTCCCTCAGGGCTACTGACCGGCAGTCCATGGGGGCGAGCGCACACTGACGAACGGGGCACACCCGCGATCTGGCGGACCAGCTCCCACGGACGTGCCTCCTGTCCGAAGCACTGTGACTTAAATTACCCCATATCGGTCATCCGGAACCCCTCGGTTCATTAAAGTGACACCGGGCAGCCGACCGACGCTGGAGCGTAGGGAAAACCGCGGTATTCGCACACGGCTCATTCGTGCGCACCCCGGCCGATTCACGCGCCGCCCCTTCGCGTGCCGGACATTCACGGGTCGCGCATTTCCGCGGCCGACGCGTGAATTTTTCGAGTGCGCGATTTTCGGAATCGGGGCGGGCCCAGGGCGGGGGCGGGCGGGGCGGGGCGGCCACACCGGGCGGAGATCCGGACCGGATCGCTCGGTCGGGCATCGCGGTCGGGCCGCTCGGTCGGGCATCGCGTCGCGCCGCGCCGTCGGGCATCGCGGTCGGGCCGCGCCGTCGGGCCGATGGACCTTGGTATCACCGAGTGCACGTGGCGGGCCAGCGGATCCAGGGGTTTCCGCGGACGCGTTCAGGTTGTGTTCAGGCTCGCGGGGGCGCCCGGCAACACCTGCACCAGAAGCCCCAAAGCAATGGCAAAGACCCCTGTGACCAGGCCAGTTCGCCATGTCATCGTGCGGGGCATGAGCACAGAGCACCTCACCCACCATCGTCGCGCCGCCACCGCCACCCGCATGGCGAGCAAGGTTCCGGACGTCACCGTCTGCTTCTGGCTGATCAAGGTGCTGACCACCGGTATGGGTGAAACGGCCTCGGACCTCCTCGCGCAGAAGCTCGGCCCCGTCCCCGCGGTCGGCCTCGGCGGTCTGGCCCTCGCGGCCGCGCTGACCCTCCAGCTCACCGCCCGCCGCTACGTCGCCTGGATCTACTGGACGGCGATCGTCATGGTCAGCGTGTTCGGCACGATGGCCGCGGACGTCCTGCACGTCGGCCTCGGCGTGCCCTACACGGTCTCGACCCCGTTCTTCATGCTCGCCCTGACGGCGGTCCTCGTCCTCTGGTACGCGAGCGAACGCACCCTCTCCATCCACAGCATCCGCACCCGCCGGCGCGAACTCTTCTACTGGGTCACCGTGCTGGCCACCTTCGCGCTCGGCACCGCCGCCGGGGACCTCTCCGCGACGGTCGGCCTCGGCTACCTGGGCTCGGCCGTGCTGTACGCCGTCGCCATCGCCGTCCCGGCCGTCCTGCACCGCTGGAACGCCCTCAACGCCGTGGCCGCCTTCTGGACGGCGTACGTCCTCACCCGTCCGCTCGGCGCCTCGGTCGCCGACTGGATGGCCCTCGGCCACACCCGCGGCGGCCTCGGACTCGGGCTGGGGCCCGTCACCCTGTCCTGGACCGCCGCCATCGTCGGGTTCGTCGCCTACCTCGCCATCTCGCGGGACGACGTCCAGGACACCGCGCGCCCGACGTCCGACGCCGTGTGAGCGGACGCACGGAGGGCGGGAGGGGACGAGACCCGCTCGCCGCCTCCCGCCATCCGTGCGGCCCTCCGTGCGGCCCTCCGTGCGGCCCTCCGTGCGTCAGCAGATCCTCGGGAGCTGCTCCCCGATCGGCATGTCGACCACCCGGGTGCCGCCCAGCCCGGTACGGGCCACCACCATGCCCGGATGGTCGGCCACCACCTCGCCGATGACCGTCGATCCGGCGCCCAGCGGATGCGCCCGCATCGCGTCGAGCACGGCATCGGCGTGCGCGCGGGGAACGAAGGCCACCAACTTGCCCTCGTTGGCGACATACAGGGGATCGAGCCCCAGCACGGCGCAGGCGTTGGCGACCGCGGGCGGGACCGGGACCTCGCGCTCCCGGACGACGACCCCGGTGCCCGAGGCCGCCGCGATCTCGTTCAGGGAGGCCGCGAGGCCGCCCCTGGTGGGGTCGCGCAGCACGTGCAGGTCGGGGGTGACCGCGAGCATGGCGTCGACCAGCCCGCCGAGCGCCGCGCAGTCGCTCTCGATCTCCACCCCGAACTCCAGGCCCTCACGGACGCTCATGATGGCCACGCCGTGCACACCGATCGCGCCGCTGACCATCACGACATCGCCGGGCACGACCCGCTGCGGACGCAGGTCGACACCCGCCGGGATGAGCCCGATCCCTGCCGTGTTGATGTAGATCCCGTCGCCGTGGCCGGACTCCACCACCTTGGTGTCACCGGTCGCGATCTCCACGCCCGCGGTGCGCGCGGCGGCACCGAGCGCCTCCGCCACGCGGGCGACGGTCTCCATCTCGACGCCCTCCTCCAGGATGAAACCGCAGGAGAGGTAGGCGGCACGGGCGCCGCTCATGGCGAGGTCGTTGACGGTGCCGTTGACGGCGAGGTCGCCGATGCTGCCGCCGGGGAAGAACAGCGGCCGCACCACGAACGAGTCGGTGGAGAAGGCCATCCGGACACCGCCCACCGACAGGGCCGCGGCATCGCCCATCTGGGCGAGCACGCTGCCGCCGAAGGCGGGCGCGAAGACGTGCTGGACGAGTTCGGCGGAGAGCGCCCCGCCCCCGCCGTGCCCCATGACGACACGGGGCTGGTCGCGCAGCGGCGCCGGACAGGTCCAGGCCGCGGGATCGAGGGCGGGCGTCCGCACGTCGGTGGTCTCCGTGGTGTCAGACAACGGGGCTCGCCTCCCGGGGAGCGGGGGTGAGGTCCAGCCGCCGGTAGAGGTAGTACGCGGCGCAGGCGCCCTCGCTGGAGACCATCGTGGCTCCGAGCGGGGTGCGGGGGGTGCAGAGGGTTCCGAACGCCTCGCACTCGTGCGGCTTGAGCAGCCCCTGAAGGACCTCACCGCTGCGGCACTCGGCCGGTTCCCGGGTCTGGATGCCGTCGACCGAGAAGCGGTGCTCGGCGTCGTGGTCACGGTACTTGGCGGACAGCCGCCAGCCGCTGTCGGGAATCACCCCGATACCGCGCCACGCCCGGTCGGTGACCTCGAAGACGTCCTCCAGCATGGCCCGCGCCGCGGCGTTCCCCTCCGGGCGGACGGCACGGGGGTAGGCGTTGTCGACGGTGTGCTCGCCACGCTCCAGCTGCGCCACGGTCCGGCGGACGCCTTCGAGGATGTCCAGCGGCTCGAAACCGGTCACCACGATCGGCACCCGGAAGCGCTCCGCGAGCTCCGGGTACTCCTCCACCCCCATCACGCTGCACACGTGTCCCGCCGCCAGGAAGCCCTGGACCCGGCAGCTCGGGGACTGCATGATCGCCTCGATGGCCGGGGGTACGCGCACATGGGACACCAGCAGACTGAAGTTCCTGATGCCGAGCTTGCGGGCCTGGTACACCGTCATGGCGTTGGGCGGCGCGGTCGTCTCGAAGCCGATCCCGAAGAAGACCACCTCCCGGTCCGGGTTCTGCTGGGCGATCCGCAGGGCGTCGAGCGGCGAGTAGACGACCCGTACGTCGCCGCCCGCTCCCCGCACCTGGAACAGGTCCCGTCCGGTGCCGGGCACACGGAGCATGTCGCCGAAGGAACAGAAGATCACCCCGGGGCGGGAGGCGATCTCCAGCGCCTTGTCGATGACCTCCAGCGGGGTGACGCACACCGGACAGCCGGGGCCGTGGATCAACTCCACCTGTTCCGGCAGGAGTTGGTCGATCCCATGGCGGATGATGGTGTGCGTCTGTCCGCCGCAGACCTCCATCAGCGCCCACGGCCTGGTCACCGTGGAGTGGATGTCGTCGAGCAGCCTGCGCGCCAGGTCCGGGTCCTGGAACTCGTCGATGTACTTCACGTCCGCGCCCCCTCTTCCTCGGCCGGCAGGGTTGTCCCGCCCGCCTCCGCGGCCATTTCCCAGGGGTCGCCGAACTCCTCCTGCAGCATGCCGAGGGTGGCGAACAGTTCCAGCGTCTGCTTCGCCGACTCCTCGTCCAGCCGCTGGAGGGCGAATCCGACGTGGACGATGGCGTACTCGCCGACCTGGAGGTCGGGCAGGTACTCCAGGCACACCTCCTTGACCACACCGCCGAAGTCGACGTTGGCCATCCGGGTACCGTCCCGTTCTTCGATGTCCAGCACTCTGCCGGGTACCGCCAGGCACATGGGCCTCTCCTTGCTGTGGGGCGTGCGGGTCGTGCGGGGTCCTACGTCGTCGCCCGGTCGGGCCGGGCCGGATCGGATCGGTTCGTCAGTCGGCGGCCGGGGTCCGTTCCTCGGCGCGGGCTGCCACCACCAGCTGGCCCAGGGCCAGACCGCCGTCCCCCGGTGGCACCAGGTGGTGGCGCAGGACCGTGAAGCCGTCCGCGCGCAGGGCCGCGGCGCAGGCCGAGGAGAGCAGCGAGTTGGCGAAGACACCGCCGGTCAGGGCGACCGTGTCCACTCCGTGCCGGTCCCGTGCCAGCGCGCAGAGCCGGTGGACGAGTGCGGCGACGGCCCGGTGGAAGCGGGCCGCGACCAGACCCGGCGCCACGCCCGCGCGCAGATCACCGACGATCGCCGCGAACACGGGTGCGGGATCCGCCAGCACGGGCGCCGGGCCGGCCGGCACGGGCGCCCTGTCCGTCCGTGGCCCGCCGCCGCCCGTCACCACGGGCCGGCCCGGCTCCGCGCACCGCACGGCGAACCCGTACGCCCCGGTGTCCCCGGCCGGCGCCGTCAGCGCGGCGGCCTCCAGCTCGACCGCCGCCTGGGCCTCGTATCCGGACCGGTGGCAGACACCGGCCAGGGAGGACACGGCGTCGAAGAGCCGGCCCATGCTCGAGGTGGGGACGCAGTTCAGGTCACGCTCCAACTGTCGTGCCAGTACGAGGCGTTCGTCGGCCGGGCAGGCGGGCGTGCAGGCCAGGTCGTCGGACCAGTCGATCCCGGCAGCCCGCAGATGCGCGAGCGCCATCCGGTACGGCCGTCGTACGGCGGCGTCACCGCCGGGCAGCGGCACGTACGCGAGGTGCCCGAACCGGACGAAGCCGTCGTAGTCCGCGAGCAGGAACTCGCCGCCCCACACCGCTCCGTCGTCGCCGTACCCCGTGCCGTCGAAGGCGACGCCGAGGACCGGGCGGCTGCCGTCGAGGCCCGCCTCGGCCATCGCGGAGGCGACATGGGCGTGATGGTGCTGGACGCGCACGACGGGCCGTCCCGTCGCATTGCGGTCGGCCCAGCGGGCGGAGCGGTAGCCGGGATGCCGGTCGGCAGCCAGCAGTTCCGGGCGCACCGGGGTGATGGACCCCAGTTGCGCGACGGCCCGCTCGAAGGCCCGCTGGGTGGCGAGGTCGTCCATGTCGCCGACATGGGCGGACAGCCAGGCGCGGCGGCCTTCGCCGAGGCAGAACGCGTTCTTGAGGTCGCCGCCGACGGCGAGAGCCGGCCGGACGGACACCGGGAGCGTCAGCGGCAGCGGGGCGTGGCCGCGGGCGCGGCGCACCATGAGCGGCTCGCCGTCGCACACCCGCAGCACCGAGTCGTCGCAGGGCACATGGATCGGGCGGTCGTGGGTGAGCCAGGCGTCGGCGAGGTGGGCCAGCCGCCGCAGCGCCTCCCCGTCGTCGGTGACGATCGGCTCGCCCGAGACGTTGCCGCTGGTCATGACGAGCAGACGCGGGCCCTCGGGGTCGCCGGGCAGGCCGAACAACAGGTGGTGCAGCGGGGTGTACGGCAGCATCACACCGAGGTCGGGGCTGCCGGGCGCGACGGACCCGGCCGGCCACGGGGCGTGCGCAGGGCGTGCGGTGCCGGCGCGGCGGCGCAGCAGCACGATGGGGCGGGTGGCGCCGGTGAGCAGGCCGCGTTCCGCTGCGCCGAGACGGACGAGGTGCCCGATGTCGTCGACGCCCTGGGCCATGACCGCGAACGGCTTGTCCCCTCGGGCCTTTCGGCGGCGCAGCAGGGCGACGGCGTCGGGGTTCGTGGCGTCGCAGGCCAGGTGGTAGCCGCCCAGTCCCTTGACCGCGAGGATCGCGCCGTCCGCCAGGAGCCGGCGGGCCGCGGCGACCGGGTCGTCGGCCGCGACCGGCCGCGGCGGGCCGGCGTCTGCGGGCGGGGGGACGAGCAGCCGCAGCCGCGGGCCGCAGGCCGGGCAGGCGACGGGCTGCGCGTGGAAGCGCCGGTCGGCGGGGTCGGCGTACTCGCGCGCGCAGTCGGGGCACATCGGGAAGCCGGCCATGGTGGTGTGGGCGCGGTCGTAGGGCAGGCCGGTGACGATGGTGAACCGGGGGCCGCAGTGGGTGCAGTTGACGAAGGGATGGCGGTGGCGCCGGTCGGCCGGGTCGGCGAGTTCACGCAGGCACGCGGCGCACGTGGCGGTGTCCGGCGGGATCAGTGTGCGGGCCGGGCCGTCGGTGCGGGAGGCGAGGATGCTGAACGCGGTGTCGCCGGTGGCGGGCACCTCCTGGTGGTCGACGGACTCCACGCGGGCCAGCGGCGGCGCGTGCACGGCGATCCCGTCGCAGAACCGCGCGACGGCCTCGGGCGCCCCCTCGACCTCGGCGACGACGCCTTCGGGGGTGTTGGTCACATGTCCGCGCAGGTCCAGGCCGGTGGCGAGGGTGTAGACGTACGGGCGGAAGCCGACGCCCTGCACCACGCCCCGTACGAGGACACGACGGCGCAGCGGCGTCCCGCCGAGGACGGCGGCAGGGGACCGGGGTTCGCTCACGAGTGGGAGTGCGCCATGGCGCCGGTGCCGTCGGGGTGCTCGTGGACGTGGGTGTGGGGGGCGCCGGAGTGCGGGGAGGCGTCAGCGCGGTGGGCCATGACGGGGACGTGCGGCGGGGCGCCGTCCGCGGCCGCCAGCGCCCGGTCGAGCAGGGTCCCGATCCCGAGGTCGCGGCGGACCGAGGTCAGCAGCACCTCGACGCCGGGATTGACGCGTTCGACGTTCGCGCGGAACGCCGCCTCGTCGAACTCGACGGCCTCGGCGATGTCGGTCTTGGTGACGACGACCAGGTGGGCGAGGCCGAAGGCGGTGGGGTACTTCAGGGGTTTGTCCTCGCCCTCCGTGACCGAGGCGAGCACGACGCGCAGGGTCTCCCCCAGGTCGTAGGAGGCCGGACAGACCAGGTTGCCGACGTTCTCCACGAACAGCAGCCGGGTGCGGTCGGGCAGCCAGCCCTCCACGTGGCGGCGGAGCATCTCGGCCTCCAGGTGGCACAGCCCGTCGGTGAGGACCTGCTTGACCGGGACGCCCGAGCGGGCGAGCCGCACCGCGTCGTTCTCGGTGGCGAGGTCGGCGGTGAGCGCCGCGACCGGCACGGACCGCCGCCGGGCCAGCTCCAGTTCGCGTTCCAGCAGGGCGGTCTTGCCGCTGCCGGGGCTGGACAGCAGGTTGACGACGGTGGTGCCGCGGGCGGCCAGTTCGGCGCGCAGGGTCTGCGCGCTCTCGTCGTTCTTGGCGAGTACGGCCTGCTGCAGGTCGACCACACGGCACATGGTTCAGCGCTCCTCGGGGATCGGTTCGCGGAGGTGCGCGTGCGTGGGGCCGTCCTCCCACTGCACGCTGAGGATCTGCAGTTCGCGGCCCGCCGGCAGGTCGGTGCCCGCTCCGCCGCAGCGCGGGCAGGCCAGCAGGGGCGGCATGCCGACGGCCCATTCGTGTGCGCAGGGCGCGCAGCGGGCCCGTCCGGGCACCGACTCGGTGACCAGTTCGGCGCCTTCGAGGAGGGTTCCGGCGCAGGCGAGTTCGAAGCAGAAGGACAGGGAGTCGGGCACGACACCGGCGAGTTCGCCCACCTGGAGCCGTACCGAGCGCACGGCCGTGACGTCGCCGGCCCGTTCCGCCGCCTCTTCCACCTGGCCGATCACGGCCAGCGCGATGGACATCTCGTGCATCGGTCTCCGTCCTGGCAGGGGCCGGTCCGGGCCGGCCGCCACCCGGTCGGCCGTCCCGTGGGGCGACCCGTGGGGCGGGGGTCCGCCGCCCTCATTAGAGGGGAGGCGTCCGGGGGCGGACGCCCGGCGCGCCGTCGTCGCCCGGCCGGGTACGCCGTTCGCCGCAACAGCGCGGTACGCGTTCACGCGCGCCGTCGGCCGTCCGGCCGGGCGGGCGCCGGCTCACATGCTGCGCATCCTCAGGTAGCGCCTGATGTCGGGCAGGGACTGCACGAGGACGGCGGCGACAACGGCGGCGACAACGCCGCCGACGAGGGTCTTGATCATGGTTCTCTCCTCACTTCGCGGCTTCGCCGACCGTGGCCCGCGGCGCGGACTCTCCCGGCTCGTCGGCCCGCAGCAACTCTTCGATCAGCCGGACGGCCTCCGGTACGGCGGCGGAGACCGGCGGACTGAGGCCGATGCCCTCCTCCACCGAGGCCGGTTCGCAGCCGAGCACCAGCGTGCGCCGGGGCGGTCGGCCGCCGGTTCCGGCGCAGAGGGTCCCGAGCAGCGCGAGCACGGTGTCGGGGGTCATGCGATGCCCGTCGAGGACCGCACCGGGCGGCGCTTCCCCTTCGGCGCCGTCGTGCTCGATGACGTAGAGGGTGCCCGGTGCTTCGCCGCGCGCGGTGGCGTCGACCAGGATCAGGGTGTCGTAGCCGTCGAGGACCTGGTAGGCGAGATGGACTCCCCGTACGCCGATGTCCACGACCTCGACGTGTGCGGGCAGTTGCCTCCCGGTCAGGACGCGCACGGTCTCGACGCCGAAGCCGTCGTCGCCGAGGAAGATGTTCCCGATGCCGGCGACGAGGACCCTGCCGCCCGGCGTGCCGGGCCGGTCCGGGGCGGCGCTCATGCGTCGTCCTCCAGCGGGGTGACCTCGTCCGGCTGGAAGTACAGGAAGCGGCCCTGTTCGCGGCGGATGTCGGCGCCCGGGTCGTCCTCGACCGTCACCGCGAGGTGCACTCCGCCGTCCACGTCGTGCAGGACGGCCTCGACCCTGGCGGTGCGCCCGGCCAGGAACAGGTCCTGGGCGTCGGTGCGCCGCAGGCCGGGCCGCAGCAGCACCCGGCTGCCCGCGCCCAGTGAGTGCCCGTCGACGACGACCCGGTCGTGCCCGGGGTCGAATCCGGCGTCGCTCGCCGGGTCCCACCACGGCGTGTCCGGTCGCGGTACCCCGAACTCGTCGGGGAATCCGTCCGCGGCGGGGGCGGGGGCCGATCCGGTCACCTCGCGCAGACTGCGCACGGCCCCGTGCAGGCGCTCCAGGACCTCGGGGGGCATCGAGTCCGCGAGGTCGATCACGGCGGCGGCCCGCTCGTCGGTCCCCCGTGCCTCGCGCTTCTCCTCGTCGGTGAGGGCGGCGGTGCGCAGCGCGAGGATCTCGTCGATCTCGGTGGCGTCGTACAGGGCTCCGGGGCTCTCCGGGGCGATGGCCGGGTGGTCCTCCAGGATGATCGGTGAGGAGAGCACCACGTCGGCGCGGCCGGGTTCGCCCGCGAGTACGGGCCAGGTGTGGAGGTTGCGGCAGGCCGCGATCGCGCCCTTCGCCCACTCGGGGGGATCCGTCATGGAGAGGAACGACCCGGCGCTCAGTCCCATGAGGAGGTGGGCGGCCACCAGGGAGCGCGGCAGCGCCGCGTCCCGGTCGGCTGTCGCGCCGTCCGTGGGGGTCCAGGTGCTGGTGTTCTCGACGACGGCGGTCAGCCGCATCACGCGGTAGGGGCCGTCGAGTTCACGGGCCGACAGTCGCAGGGCGCCCGCGGTCTCCTCGTAGCGGCGGATCATGCGGCCCACCGGGCGGCCGGTCTCGTCGAGGACGGGTTCGGTGTCCTCCGCGGCGGGGCGGCCGAAGGGGATCGTGACGCCGTCGCCGAGGAGTTGGTCGACCCGTACGACCGCCTCGACGCGTTCCTCGGTTCCCTCGTCCCAGGGGACCAGGATCCGGTCCCCCAGACGGAGTTCGGGGACCGTGTCGAAGCCGCCGTCGGGGCGCGCCCGCTGGACGGTCCGCCGCCGGGCGCGCAGGAAGCGCAGCTCGACCGCGAGGGTGGCGTCCGCCCTGGGTTCCATCAGGCATTCGGTGTGCTGGAAGTCGTGCTCCTCGGTCGCGGCGCCCCAGGTGGGCGGCACGAGGACCCCGAACTGCCAGCGCAGCCGGTTCTTGGCGGCGGAGGCCCGGTACGGGTAGAGCACATAGCCCTCGAAGAGGACGGCGTCGGCGACCTGCCGGGCGAGGGCGAGACGGGCCTCGGTCTCCGGGGCGAACGTGGTCACGCTCACGGAGCGGTCCTTCCGGTGATACGGGTGAGGGTGGACCCCGGCCGGGAGGTGCCGGGAGCCTCGCCTGCGCCTTCGTCGAGCAGTGCCCGTACGGTGGCCTCCCAGGACGGCAGCGCCCTGCGGGAGCGGAAGGCGACCAGGGCGTCCATGGTGTCGTGCGGCAGCCGGATCCAGCCGCAGCCCGGGAAGTGCTGTTCGACCATCTCCCGCCAGGTGGCGACGGGCATCCGGAAGACGGCCTCGCGGTCCCACGGGACGGGCTCGACGCGGAAGCCGCCCGCTCCGGTGAACGCGGTGCCGGAGAAGAGCATCAGCAGCGGCACCTCGCCGTCGGTGAGGGCGTCGAAGTAGCGGGTCGCGGCGATGTCCATGTCGTAGGTGCAGGGCACGACGAGGTCCGTCTCGGTCTCTCCGGTGAAGGCGGGCACCATGACGGACACCTGTGCGAACTGCACCGGCTGGAGGGTGCTGCCCCAGCGGGACCGCTCGCCGAAGAGGTCGGCGAGCGCGTCGGCCTCGGCGGGCTCGTAGCCGCGCCGGGCGGGCTCGATGCGGATCTGGCAGCGCAGCGCGACGGCGTGCACCGGCTCGTCGCCGGAGGCGGTGACACGCAGCCGGAAGACGAGGGTCGGTCCGGCGGCGAACCGGTCGGCGCGCACGCCGGTGCAGGTGAAGGAGAACTCCGTCACGGCCGGCTCTCCTCCCCCACGTCCCGGGTGCGTTCCCCGACCCGCTCGAAGAACGCGTCCAGGGCGGCGCGGGCCTCCGCGCCGCCGTCGAAGCCCTGCCACAACAGGCGCATCCGGCCGACCAGTTCGTAGCAGATGTCGATGGGCACGAGGGCGCACTCGACGCGGCCGTCGACGCGGCGCAGCAGCAGCGCCTCCACGTCGGGTTCGAGCAGTTCGGCGAGGCGGCTGCCGCCCAGCACGGTCTTCCAGACGGCGGGGTCGAGCTCGCTCTCGGTGGCCCCGGCCGGGCTCGGGTAGAGGGCCACCAGCCGGTCGAGCGCGGCGTTGCGGAAGAAGAAGGCGACGCCGACCGGGATCTGCAGCGCTTCCCAGGCACCGTCGTCGAGACGGTGGTCCGGGTCGGTGAGGTAGCGGTCCGGTACCGCGCGGAAGCGGCCCGCGGCGGCGGCGCCCGGCTGCTGCATGAGCAGGGCGCAGGGGAGGCAGGCGCAGACGATGGCCCGCTTCTCGGTGTCGACCAGGTGGCGGTGGTGTGCCTCGTCCACCGCCACCGCGCACAGTCCGCACCGCTCCGGGCGCGGCCCACGCCCGGTCAGGAACCGGCGCAGGCCCGGTCCTCGGGTGGCCGGGCCTGCGCCGGTGGGCGTGCTCACGCGGTCTTCGCCGGAGCCGGGCGGCCGGCGGTCCGGCGGTCCGGGCCGAGGCCGATCTGCAGGAGCGGGGGCTCCCCCGGTGTGCCGGCGGACTCCACCTCGACGGCCGTGACCTCGGGCGCGAAGCAGGCGAGCGCGTCCTCGGCGGCCTGTCGCGCCGTCGTCCCGTTCGCGGCGCACCCGCAGCCCGTGCCCGCCGCCTCGGCGGACCGGAGTCTGAGGGTTCCGGTCGTCTCGTCGAAGTCCACGACGTCCAGGTCGTGTTCCCGCACGCTGTCGAGGGCGCGGGCGATACGGGTCGCCCGGTCCTCGGGGTGCAGGTCGTGCAGGACGAGGAGGCTCGCGACCAGTTCGTCGCCGAGCAGCGGCGCGACCGGGTCGGCGTCGGCGCGGCGGTTCGCGGGCGCGGAGAGCAGGTGGAGCGCCCGGTCCAGTCCGGCCCCGTAGAAGTCCATCAGGGCCTGCACCAGTTCCTCGGCCGCCGCGCGGACGGCCGGGTCACCGGTGGCGGCGAGCCGGTCGAGCACGGCCTCGATGCGCAGTCCGGTCTGCGTGGCGTTCACCGGGTGCGGCGCCTCGGCCGCCCGCGCGGCGCTCATCCGCCGAGTCCGCTCAGCCCGGTGGGCATGTGCATCTTCTGTACGGTCTTGCCGCCGCCCACGTACATGTGGACACCGCAGGGCAGGCAGGGGTCGAAGCTGCGGACGGCGCGCATGATGTCGATGCCCTTGAAGTTCTCCGGGGAGTTCTCCTCGAAGATCGGGGTGTTCTGCACGGCGTCCTCGTACGGGCCGGGGGTGCCGAAGGTGTCCCGGGTGCTGGCGTTCCACGGGGTGGGCGGGTACGGGTGGTAGTTGGCGATCTTGCCGTCGCGGATCACCATGTGGTGGGAGAGGACGCCGCGGACCGCCTCGGTGAAGCCGACGCCGATGGCCTCGTCGGGCACCTCGAACTTCTCCCAGGTCTGGGTGCGTCCGGCGCGGACCTCCTCGAGGGCCTTCTCCGCGAAGTGCAGTGCGACGGCGGCGGTGTAGGCCTGGAAGTAGGTGCGGGCGCGGTTGCGCTCCAGCGCGTTGCTCCAGCGCGGGATCTTCCACTCGAAGGTGGTCTCGGGCTTCGTCATCGTGCGGGGCAGGTTGATGACGACGCTGTGCCCGGTGGCCTTGACGTATCCGGTGTCGACGAGACCGGACAGGGCGGTGGACCACAGTCGGGCGATGGGCCCGCCGCCGGTGTCCAGGGCGAGGTGGTCCTTGCCGTCGAACCAGCGGGGCGACATGACCCAGCTGTACTTGTCGTCGAAGTTCCGCTTCTGCGGGGCCGGGATGGTGTGCTGGTTCCACGGGTGCCGCGGGTCGACCGGGTTGCCGAGCGGGTCGTGGGTGACGAACTGCTCCTGGCCCTGCCAGTCCTCGTAGTAGGAACTGCCCAGCAGGATGCGGATGCCGAGGTTGATCTCGGTGAGGTCGTTGGTGACGAGTTTGCCGTCGACGACGATGCCGGGCGTGACGAACATCCGCCGGCCCCAGTCCGTCATGTTGGCGTAGGTGAAGTCGCAGTACTCGGGGTCGTTGAGCGCGCCCCAGCAGCCGAGCAGCACACGCCGGCGTCCTACTTCCTCGTACCCGGGCAGGGCCTCGTAGAAGAAGTCGAAGAGGTCGTCGTGCAGGGGGACGACGCGCTTCATGAACTCCACGTAGCGCATCAGCCGGCTGAGGTAGTCCGTGAAGAGCTGTACGGAGGCGATGGTGCCGACGCCGCCCGGGTAGAGCGTGGAGGGGTGCACATGGCGCCCCTCCATGAGGCAGAACATCTCGCGGGTGTACCGGCTCACCTGGAGGGCCTCGCGGTAGAACTCGCCCTCGAGGGGGTTCAGGGAGCGCATGATGTCGGCGATCGTGCGGTAGCCGTGCTCCCCGGCGTGCGGTGCCTCGGTGCGCTCGGCGAGTTCGAGGACACCGGGGTTGGTCTCCCTGACCATCTTCTCGCAGTAGTCGACCCCGACCAGGTTCTCCTGGAAGATGTTGTGGTCGAACATGTACTCGGCGGACTCGCCGAGGTTGATGATCCACTCACCGAGGTGCGGGGGCTTCACGCCGTACGCCATGTTCTGCGCGTACACCGAACAGGTGGCGTGGTTGTCGCCGCAGATCCCGCAGATGCGGCTGGTGATGAAGTGCGCGTCGCGGGGGTCCTTGCCCCGCATGAACACGCTGTACCCGCGGAAGACGGACGAGGTGCTGTAGCACTCCGCGACCCGCTTCTGCTTGAAGTCGATCTTCGTGTGGATGCCCAGGCTGCCCACGATCCGGGTGATCGGGTCCCAGGCCATCTCCATCAGGCCGCTACCGTCGCCGGCCGCCTTCGTCTTCGGTGCCATCGTCTGTGTCGTGCCCTTCTTCGCGCGGGTGGTCCGGGAGGGGTGGCCGGGGTGGTGGGGCTGCGTCTCAGGTGGGGCGGGGGATCACCACGGCGGCCGGTATCCGGTGGTGATCTTGTCCCCGGTGTGGCGCCACTTCGGCTCCTTGTCGACGGTCTGGGTCGTGAGGGTCCGCAGTCTGCGGACCACCGCGCCGTAGGCGCCGCTGGCCTTGGTGGACAACTTCGCGCCGGGGGGTTCGTCCATGAAGGGCATGAACTTGTCCGGGAACCCGGGCATGGTGCAGGCGATACAGATGCCGCCGACGTTGGGACAGCCGCCGATGCCGTTCATCCAGCCGCGCTTGGGCACGTTGCACTTGACGACCGGACCCCAGCAACCCAGCTTCACCAGGCACTTGGGCGAGTCGTAGGTGGTCGCGAACTCGCCCTGCTCGTAGTAGCCCGCCCGGTCGCAGCCCTCGTGCACGGTGGCGCCGAACAGCCACGCGGGGCGCAGCTTGTCGTCGAGGGGGATCATCGGGGCGGAACCGGCCGCCTGGTACAGCAGGTAGGTGAGCGTCTCGGCGAAGTTGTCCGGCTGGATCGGGCAGCCGGGGACGCAGACGATGGGGATGCCGGCGTGCGACGTCCAGTCCCAGCCGAGGTAGTCGGGCAGGCCCATCGCTCCGGTCGGGTTGCCCGCCATGGCGTGGATACCGCCGTAGGTGGCGCAGGTTCCGATGGCGACGACGGCCAGCGCCTTGGGCGCGAGCCGGTCGATCCACTCGCTGGTCGTGATCGGTTGGCCGGTCGCCGGGTCGTCCCCGAAACCGGACCAGTAACCCTCGGGCTTGATCGACTCGTTGGGGATGGACCCCTCGACGACCAGCACGAACGGGTCGATCTCGCCGCGCTCCCCCTTGAAGAACCACTCGATGAACGTGTCCGCGCCGCCGACCGGACCGCATTCGAAGTCGATGAGGGGCCAGTGGACGGCGATCTTCGGCAGGCCGGGCAGGCCGCCGAGGGCGATCTGCTCGATGCTCGGCTGCATCGCGGCCGTCAGCGCGACCGAGTCTCCGTCGCAGCTCAGCCCCGCGTTGATCCAGAGGATGTGGATCGTGGGGGTCTCGTCGGCAGGCGCACCACCGGCGTCCGTGGCGCCGGCCGTGCTCGGCGTCGTCGCTGTCATGGGACCGCCTCCTCGGGGAGGTGAGGGATGAGATCCCCTGGGGGAACGAAAGCCCTTTTGGGGATGAAAGCCTTTAATTCGACCATCAGGTCTCTTGGTACCACTCCTCCGGTCGCGATGGGATGCGATGACCGTCCGTTCCAGTGACGGGGCCTGTCCGGTGCCCCTGCCCTTGCCGGTCCGAAGGGGCGCCGCGCCCCGGCGGCCCGTGGCGCCCTGGATCGCCCGTCCGGGTGAGGGGGGTCTCCGGTCGCCGAGCGGGGATGCGCATGAGGGCCTCCCGGCGGCGACGGTGCGGGCGGCAGGGCCCCGGTCGACTGCGATGGTCGAACACGCCGTACGGAGCGGCGTCGGCGACAGGCTGTGGGGTCACCCGAAAGCGGGGGCCGAGCCGCCACCCGGCGGCGGGCCGGGACGTTCCCCCTCGACGGGGTCGATCCGGCTCCCGGGTCCAGGGCGCCGCTCAGAAGCTGGGTACGTGGGACAGCAGGGTCACCAGTCGTTCGGCGGGGGCGAACAGGGGTACCAGGCGTTCGTACTCGGCGGCCTTGTCCGCCGGCGCGAGGACACGCCCGGGGGTCAGCGCGGCATGCAGGGCGAGCCCGCGCCCGACGATCGCGTGGTGCAGGATCCACAGGACCGGTACCGTCACGCCCGCGGGCTCGCGGCCGCAGGCGACCAGGGCGACCGCGCCGCGCAGGTTCTCGGTGACGGCGACCTTCGCGATGACGTCCTCGAAGGGTTCGACCAGGGACTCCAGCGGGGCAGGCGCGCCCGCCGCGGACGTGAGACGGTCGCACTTCGTGAAGACCAGCACGAGTGGTGTCAGCCGCCCGTCGCGCTCCGCCAGGGCCCGCTGCACCAGCGCGGCCATGCGGTGCAGGGCGGCGCGGTACGGGTCGTCGCCGAGCAGCCGGGGCGCGTCGGCGAACACCATGATTCCGTCCGCCCGGGTCAGGCCGAGGAACAGCCCTTCCTCGGCCCGACCCGCGAGATACCGGTGGTCGCGCCAGCGCACCGGCAGCACGGCGCGCCCCTGGTAGTGGAGCAGCAGGTCGAGGACCTCTCGCCGGTGCCCGGCACCGGGGTGGCGCCCCCGCAGCACCTCCTCGGACGCCGAGGTGAGTTCGTCGTGCAGGGACGCCTCCTGGGCGCACAGTCCGAAGCCCTGGATCCCGTCGCGCATCGCCGCGTACATCAACGAGAGATAGCTGCTCTTGCCCACCCGGCTGTGTCCGAGCATCACGATGTCCATACGGCTCCTTCGGCTGGCGCACGGGCGGCCGGGCCATGGTGGCGGAGCGAACCGGGCAAGAACCGGTCAGGTGACCGGTTGCCTGGACAAGGCGTGACGAGTCAAGACACCGCGAGGGGAATACGTACGCTCTTTCGACCTCACGAGTGTTCTGTCCATCTGATACTCCGACAACTCTTTTGTGCGCTAAGTTCCTCGCACCGGCACGCCGGTCCGTGCACGAAGCGGACGGTGTCGACCGAGGGGGGACCACATGCGCGACCACACTCATTCCAGTCCCACGAGCCACACGACGCCCTTGAGTCGCTGGCCGCAGGGGACGCTCATGGCCCATCTGTCGCCCGACGACCGAGACGCGCTGCTGCGGCTGGGCCGTGTCGTGCGTTACGAGACCGGCGACGTCCTCATTCGCGAAGGCGGACCCGAGACCACCGTGCTGCTCCTCACCGACGGCTGCGTCAAGGTCGTCGGTGCCGTCGAGGACGGGGGCACGGTCCTGCTCGCCCTGCGGGTGCGCGGCGAACTGGTCGGCGAGGTCTCGGCGCTGGACGGGCAGCCGCGCTCGGCCACCGTGATCGCCGCCCGCCCCACCGTCACCCGCACCCTGACCAGTGCCGTCTTCCTCTCCTTCCTGCGGGAGAGCCGGGAAGCGGCCGAAGTCGTGCAGCGGTCCGTCGCGGGCAAACTGCGCGGCGCCACCCGCCACCGCATCGACACGAGCGGCGGCACGGCCACCGTCCGGCTGGCCCGCACCCTGGACAACCTCGTCCGCAGCTACGCGAGGGCCGTGCCGGAGGGTCTGCGGATCGACGTACCCCTCAGCCACACCGATCTGGCCGCGCTCGCCGGGATCTCCGACGCGAGCGTGCAGCGCGCGCTGCGCAGCCTCCGGGCCGCCGGCGCCGTGACCACCAAGTACCGGGGCATCGTCATCCGTGAACCGGACATCCTGCGGGCCATCGCCGCGCAGAGCGGCTGGCCGGCAGCGGACGGCAGTGCGCTGCCGGGCGTACCCACTCCGCGCGCCCCTCGTCCGCCCAGGCCCAAGCGGGCACCCCTCGAACCGCCCGCGCCGCACGCCGGGTCGGCCGCCGGCCTCGCCGCGGAGGCCGGCGACACGCCGCTGTCCGAGGCCGGCTGATCCCGCGACCCGCCGGACCGGAACCCACGACCGGAACGCACCACCGGGACACCGGACCGCGACACCGTGTCGGCGGGTCGGCGGGTCGGCGGGTCGGCGGGTCGGCGGGTCGGCGGGTCGGCGGGTCGGCGGGTCGTGGTGAACGTGAATACGTCAGCGGAATACGTCACCTGACCGAATCTCGCCGCACCGACGAGCCGACAGTGGGCCGGTGACAACCGGCCACTTACGGGGGGTGGTGTGCTGTGAGGCTGTTCCGACTCGTTCCGCACCGAACGCGAGGACGCGCACCCGCGCAGTCTCCGAAACCGGGTCCCACGCATCGCGAACCAGCTTCTCTGGCCGCCGAGTTGGCCGATCTGGCCGCGCATCCGAGACTCGCCCGGCACAGTGCGGCGTTACGCGATCTGGCGGACGCGGTCAGCAGCGGCAGAGGACTCGAGGTGTGGGCGGGAGGCAGCCTCGTCACCGCCTACGGCGGGCCCGACGCGCTCGGCGACGGCCCCGCCGAGAAGGGCGACCGGGCCCGCCGGCTCGGTCTGCTGCCGACGGCACTCGTCTTCGTCCCGCTGCTGATCACCTGGTTCGGACTGGGCGCCGCGGCCTGGGCCAACCAGCGCATGACCGATTCCGGCAACCGGTCCGAGGGTTCCTTCCTGACACTGTGGCAGCAGGGCTTCGACGGACATCTGTGGCCGTTCCTCCGCTTCGACATGATGGCGGTCTGGACGGTGCTGGCGCTCGCCGCGCTGGCCACCACCACCATGCTGCGCCACCGCTGGGAGGAGCGCGACGAGCGCGAACGCCTGGTGCTCTCCCAGCGGCTGTCCGGGGCCCTCGCGCAGACCGAGGCGCTGGCGGTCCGCGCCGCGGCCACCTCGCCACGCCGGTTCACCGAGGAACTGCAGGGCGCCGCGGCGGAGTTGCACACGCTCCTCGGCCGGGCCGTCGGCGTCCAGGAGGGCGCGCGCCGGGCCGTGGCGCAGGCGGACGGGGCCACCGACCGTACCGTCACGGCCCTGGCCTCGCTCGACTCGGCACTCGTCATCCTGCGCGCGGGAGCCTCCGAGGCACGCGAGGCCACGCGGGGCGCGTCCACGGCCGCGGGCCAGGTCGCCCAGGGAGCGGACGTACTGACCAACGGGGTGGCCGCGTCCGTGGCGGCCCTGCGTGACTCGGTCGGCGAGGCGGGACGGATCGCCGCCGAACACATCGGCGCGGCCGGCGCATCCGTCGCCGACCGCTTCGACGCGGTCGCCTCGGCCGCCGAACTGCGGGGGTCCGCCGTGGCCGACCGCGCCACCGAGTCCATGGAGCGGATCCGTGACGAGGCCAGGGACAGCCTGGAGAGGGCACAGGCCTCCCTGACCGAGTCGACGCGGCTTCTCACCGCCACCGTGCAGGGACTGGACCGCACACTCACCAGCCTGCCCACCGCGCTGGAGGGTTCGGCCGCCGAGGGAGCCGACCGTATCGGCATGGCGTACGACATGGCCGTCACCGCCCTGGCCGCCTCGCTGCGCCAGGAGGTACGCGAGGTGTCCGCCGAACTGGCCGACCGTATCGACCAGTTGCACAGCGTCGTGAACAGCCAGCGGGCGATCCAGCGCGACCTCGGCGGTGGCCAGCAGCAGATCCAGGACCTGTTGCGCACCGCCACGGCCGACTTCGAGCAGGCGCTGCGCCGCGTCACCGGCGGCCTCGACGAGGCGGGGCGCGCGGTCGTGCACGGCTCCGCGGAACTCAACGCGGCCGCACGGCAGTTGCGTCGTACGGCGGACGACTCCCGGCCCTCCGCGGGGCCGGCCCCTCGCTCCCCCTCCCTGCCGGACCCGGGGCCCGGCGCCGCGGTCGGCCCCGAGTCCGGCCTCAAGTCCGGTCCCGACTCCCCTTCCGAGTCCGGTCCCGAGTCCGGTCCCGAGTCCGGCGCGGGTCCTGGCTCCGACACGCCCCACCACCGGCCCGCGCACCCCATGCCCCAAGGCGTCGGGTCCCACCCGCTCCCCGATCCCCCGAGCGCCTCCGACGCCCGTCCCCGGCCCGCCGCCACCGTCACGACCGACCCCGCCCGAGCCAACGGGACCGGGCCCACGGCCACACCCACGTCGCCACCCGTGTCCGCCGCCGTACCGGCCACCGCGCACATCCCCGAACCGGCCGACACCCTGGAGAGCCCGTCCACGCGGCGGCTGCGCAAACCCGTGCGACCCGATGCCGGGGACGAGCGGCGGGAGGGAACACGGTGAACCGGCAGTCGAGACGTGCGACGGTGCCGTACCTCGCGGGGTGGCTGTTCGCCGACGTGCTGCTGGTGATCGTGCTGGTGGTGCTGGGAGGCGAACGGGCCCCGCACGACAGGACGTCCGCGCAGGAGCCGTCGCCCACGCCCACACCGACGTCCACCGCACGGCGATCGCCCTCTCCGGGGCCGACCGCGACACCCACGCCGCGGGCCGGGCCGGGCGGGCTCGACCCGGCGACCCGCTCGATCACCGTGCACACCGACGCGAACGCCCTGGTCGCGGGCTCGAAGGCCGCGAGGGCCGATCTCGCGCACCAGGTCGCCGACGGGGTCGAACGGTTCAAGGGACGGACGGCGGCCTTCGTCATGGTCTTCGGGACGGTCCACGGCGCGGGAGGGGCCGTCGACAGCGGACGCAGCGATGCGTACGCCACCGCGGTGGCCCGGTTGCTGCCGAGGACCGAACCCGGCTTCTTCCCGCCGTACTCGGAGAAGATCATCCGCGGCTACCACGACAGCAGCGGCGACATCAGGTCGGGAACGGCCCGGATCGAGCTCTTCTTCCTGTTGCGGTGACGGTCCTCGTCCCGCCCCGGCTCACATCCCAGGCTCTCATCCCGCCTCGAACCGACAGCCCGGGCCAACCGCCCGGACCGACAGACCGGACCAACCTCCCGACCGGCCCGCGCCGAGCCGCTCGTACGACGCGCGCGGGAACAGCGCCCACCCACAGCCCAACGGAGCGTGGAGCATCGTGACCGTCTTCAAGAAGAACCCGAGCCTCTCGGAGCTGCGCGAGTTCACCCAACAGGCCCTGACCATGCTCAGCGAGCAGAACATCCCCGACACACCCGAGGCCTATGAGTCGCGGGACCGGATCCAGTCGCTCGCGGCGGAGCTCGACGCCCGGCTGAACGCACCGGTCACCATCGGAGTGGTCGGCGAGTACTCCGTCGGCAAGTCCCTGCTCCTGGGCACCCTGTTGGGCAAGCCCGACCTGTTGCCGGTGGAGGCGGGGCCCAGCACCGGCAACATCACGGTGCTGGAACTGTCGCGCGGCGAACCGGGCCGGCCGACGACCGCCGCCGAGAGCACGGACGTCGCCTTCCTCACCGAGAAGCAGCTCGCCGCGTGCGTGGGCGCCGTTCTCGACGACCTGGTCCGCGTGCTGGACGAACGGCACCCCCAGCTCGGCGCGGGAGTCGCGCTCGCCGGCTACAACCCGGTGACCGATCCGCGTGGTTGGGCTCCCTTCGAGGCGTGGTACCCGCGGCTGTGGCCCGCCGCGGGCGGCCCGGTCGCGTACGAGGCGATCGGCGCCGCGCACCGGGACGCCGTCACCGAGCTGTGCCGGATCCGCGACGCGGCCCTGAGCCAGCGCGACCTGCTCGGCACCTCCGTCTCCGTGTCGGGCAGGGCGGTCAGCGCGGCGCTGGTCCTCGGAGCCGCCCAGCGCACCCCCGAGACCCCGCCCAAGCGGGTCGTGCAGCCCGTCGACGCGGGTCAGCTCAAGAACTCCGACGCCACGGTCGCCGCGGAGGCGCTGCGCCGTGCGTTCCCGCTGGTCGAGAAGGTGACGCTGCGGGTCGAGGTCTCCCCCGACCACTGGGACCTGTCCGGGCTGATCTCCCAGGACACCGCGGTGCGGCTGCTGGACTTCCCCGGCATCAACGCGGCCGGTTCCTACGGCCGCGACACCTTCCTCAGCCGCCGCGAGCTGGTGTCCGTGCACACCATCCTGCTGGTCATCAGCGCCGTACGCCCCGAGTCGAAGGGCGCCTCGACGTTCTGGGACATGCTCACCGAGGACGGCCGGGAACCGCAGGCCCTGGCCAGCGCGGCCCTCGTCGCGGCGAACGCCTTCGACCTCGCCAAGCCGCCCGCGCTGCAGGACGTACCGGAGGGGCCCCTGCCGCTGCGGCAGCTGCTGTCGCACTCGGCCGAGGTCAACGGCGTGCACGTGTACGGGAACAAGTTCGTGCACCACCGCGAGGACGGCATCGTGGCCGTCTCCTCGATCGCCGCCATCCGCGCCCACCAACTCCCCTACACCGAGACCTCCTCGGAGACCCGCGAGCGCATCCACAAGGCACTGGCGGACCTCGACCCGCCGGGCGCCAAACGGTGGGAGAAGATCGCCGACCGGTTGCGCAGCGCCGACGAGATCAACCCGTGGACGGACCGACTGCGCGCCTACGACAACGACGGCGGAATCCAGCGGCTGCGCCTGCTGGTCGACCACCACGTACGCCGCCACGGGCTGGACCAGAAGCTGGAGCGGGCGCGCGGCTCGCACCGCAAGCTCTGGCGCGAACTGAGCCTGCTCCAGCGGCAGGTGCACCGGGCGTCGGGCAGCGAGCAGCCCGAGGAGTACCGCGAACTCGCCGAGAGGCTGGCCCAGTTCCGGGAACTGCTCGATCTGATGCTGCCGACGCTGTACCAGCTCAGTACCCCCGCGCCGCGCGTGAGCGGGGCCGACGACGCCTCGTACGCCGCCGAGCTCGGCGGACGGCCGCCCCGCCGGGAGGAGATCGCGGACTCGGTGCGCGACGACGTCTTCGACTGGCGGGAGTGGCAGGAGCTGCTGGGACGGGCCGAGCGTGACCGCAACCACCTCGTCCCCCGCAGCGAACCGCCCGCGCACGGCGGCATCAACACCCTGACGCGGCCCGGCCGGACCGCCAGCGTCGCGGCGGAGGCGCCCGGCAGCGACGAGTCGGCCGACGTCACGACGACCTTCCTGGACAAGTTCCGCGCGCTCGTCGACCGGCGCACCGGCGAGGAGCACGACCAGCTGCGCATCTGGTTCGACCAGTGGGCGGCTTACTGGCAGGACGAGTTCGGCCCGCTGCGCGAGTGGATGGCGGACCCGGCCACCGACATCCTGCTCAACGACCTGTTCACCCGGCTGCGCGGCAGCGCGCACCGGGCCGACAACCAGTTGAACCATTTGTGGACGGCTCTCAATCCGGTGCACGCGCGGCAGCGGGTGGAGGAACTGGCGTCCGTGCCCGGCCCGACGGCCGCGGACCAGGAGAACCGGTTCCCGATGCGGGCTCCGCACGCGCTGCCCTGGGACCACCGCATGCCCCGGCTGGAGGACCAGCGCTCCGAGGAACGCGATCGGCACCCGCTGCTGGTGGTGCAGCTGCGCCAGCACACCGCGGACGCCGCCGCCAGGCTCGTCACCGAACATCTCGGCCGCACCCTCGCCCTGATCGAGAAGGACCTGGTCGCCCTGTACGCGAAGACCGTGGAGTACCTGCCCCGGGAGAACGAGGTGCGCGCGCCGCGCAAGCCCCTGGGGGCGGACCCGCGCTCCGGCGGGGACGGCACCGGTACCGCGGAGGCACCGGTCGAAGAGCCCATCGACATCCTGATCCGAGCCTGGAGCGACGACTGACATGAGCACCGAGCTGACCATCTCCTTCCGCGCCCCGCACGCCGATCCCGCCTCGGGCGTCGTCCCGCTGGGCCGCCGGCAGTTCCGCCTCTACACCGGTCCGGAGGGCATAGCGCTGCCCGAGGTCGTCCTGGAGCAGGAGGGCACCGACGGCAGCCGCATGGTGACCGTGCACCTGCCGGCCCGTATCGAGGTCATCACCCCCAGCGGGGGCCTCGTACCGGCGCAGCTGGCGCAGGCGCTGGCCGACTGCTGGGTACCGCAGCAGTACACGTCGATCACCGTGGAAGGGCCGCGCACGCTGTCCCAGGACACCATGCTGCCGACGGCCCTGGTGCACCCCGCGTCCGCTCCCCCGGCCGCCACGGGCGACGAGCCGTTGCGGCTGGACGTCCACTGGAGCGTCGACTACGCGTCGGTCGAGCACGCGGGAACCGCGCACGGCCGCGTCATGCTGGAGTTCGCGCCACAGGGCGAGGAGCCCGCGGCGCCGCCGCAGCCCGAGGACGACGACGAGTTCCTGACCCTGCGCGACATCACGGGCAGCACGCACGAACACGAGTTCATCGTGGTCGACTTCGGGACGACGGCCTCCACCGCCACCCTGCACGACCCGACACGGATCAGGGCCCAGCTGGTCGATCCGGCACAGGCCCGTTCCCTGACCGACCTGCTGACGGACCTGCTCGCGCCGCCCGCCGACGCGCCGACGGAATGGCGCAAGGAGGTGGACGCGCTACTCGCCGGGCCCGTCGCACTGCCGCGCAGAAACGCCGAGGTGACGGGTACCGAGGCACTGGCCCGGCTGAGCGACTCCGACGTCGCCGACGCGCTGATGCTGCGCGTCGAGGCCATCCGTGAGCAGGCGGGGCCGGAACTGCGGCGCTGGCTCAACCGGCGGCTGCACAGCGGGTACGCGGAGGTCATCGGCGCTCCGCCGCTGAACCGGCACGCGCTCAGGGCCGTCGAGTACCCGGACGACTCGGGCCGGCTCACCTCGGCCCCGGCCAGCGCGCTGCGCGAGGTCGAGTACGCCGACGGCACCGTGCCCGAGCATCCCCGCGACCGTGCCTTCGCGCTGTGCGGCAACGGCCCCGAGGGGCTGCCCGGCGTCAAGGGGCTGACGGGCATCAAGAGGGCGGCGCTGCAGCTCACTCCGGAGCCGGTGGCGGACTCCGACATGTCCGCGGACCATCTGGCCCAGCACATGTACCTGTTGCTGGTCGACGGCGCCGAACAGACCACGTACAACCCGGCGCTGGAGACGATCAGCCGGATGGCGACGGTCGTCGTCACGTATCCGACGACGATCCTGCCGGAGGTCAAGGAGAAGCTGGAGAGGCTGGTCCGCACGGCGCTCGGCGGTCCGCGCGTCGTCATGGACTTCGACGAGGGTCTCGCGGCCGGACTGTACTTCCTGATGGGGGACCTGACCGACAACCTCAACGCCGGCCTGGAGTCGCTGCGCGCACGCTGCCGACGCGTCGGGGACAAGCCGCCGACGTGGCAGCGGATCATGCTGGTGATCGACATCGGGGGCGGCACCACCGACATCGCGCTGCTGCGGCTGACCCTGGTCGACCAGACACCGGCACTCGGCGACGACCAGGAGTTCGTGGCGGGACGGGACTACCGGCTGGAGCCCGAACTGCTCGGGTCGACGGGCCACGAGCGGCTCGGCGGCGACCTGCTGACGCTTCAGGTCTTCTACTGGATCAAGGCACGTCTGGTGGACGAACTCAGCGTCCAGGCGGACCCGTTCGGCGAGGAGACGGAGGACGGCGAAGGGGCCGGGCAGGACGTACCGGGCCGGCGCGCGGGCGTGCCGCGGCGCGCGTACGCCGACGCGGTGGCCGAGCGTGCGGCGGACGAGCTGGACACGATCGTCTCCCCGGAGGTGCGCGCGATCCTGTCGGAGGCGCTGCCCACGGACTGGGCCGGGATCAGCGACCCGGGCGAACGGGACGAGCGCAGGACCCGGTTCGAGCTGCTGTGGAGGCTCGCCGAGCTCAAGAAGCGCGAGCTCAGCGCACGGGGCGCGGGGGACGCCGTGCTGGAGCCGGAGCGTGTGGCCGACGTCCTGAACGCGGGTCCCCACCACCGGCTGGGTCCGGTGCAGGGTCAGATCACCCTGGACGCCGGGCAGTTCGCCAAACTGGTGCAGCCTGTGCTGCGCCGGGCCGCCGCGCTCGGCGCCGACCTCGTGCGCGGCTCGTTCCGCCGGGCCCACGAGGAGAACGAGGAGCGACGCGCGAAGGGGCTGCCGGAGCTTCCCGAGCCGCTGCTCGACCAGGTGGTGCTGTCGGAACGTACGAGCCGCATGGCCCAACTGGAGGGAGAGGTACGGGCGGTGCTGCGCCAGAAGGGTGCGGACGGCGGCGACGGTCTCGGCTGGCACAAGAACACCGAGCTGTCGGCCGAGGTGAAGTACGCCAAGCAGGTCACCTCGCTCGGCGCGGCCTGGGCCCACTCGGTGCGCAACGTCGCCGGGCAGGTCTGGCACGGCAACGACGAGGGCGGACGGGCCGGGGCCACCATCCGGCTGAGCGATCTGGACATCCGGCTCCAGGGGCTGTTCTCCAGTCTGCCGTGCGACTTCGGTCCGCGTGGGCACATGGACCGGGTCACCCCGCTGCTGCGGGCGGGCGACGCCTATGTCGAACTCGACACCTCGGGGCGGCTCGGGGTCCGCACCGGCTGGAACGCACTCAGCCGCACGCTGTCGATCCACCGCTACCTCGGGTCGGGCGACTCGCTGCAGTGGGGTGCCTTCGACCTCGCCCTGGCGGCGAGCGCGGAGGGGTTCAAGCCGACGCCGTCGGTGTGGAGGCCGCCCAGCGGCAGCCGGCGCGGGGTGCGCTACCAGATCGAGATGGACAACCGGCTCGTGCCGTACGTCCTGTTGTGCAACGGCCCCGCTCATCTGCTCGTCGACGGTCCCGCGGTCCCGCTGGACGGCGCGGCGCCCGGTCTCGCCTTCGACGCCGATCTGCCGAGCTGCTCGGTGCCCGGCCGTATCTGCGTCAACGCGGGCACGGACGACCACGGCGTACGACGCCTGGTGGAGGTGTTCCCGCCCTCGTCACCCGATCTGGCGGGCGACGCGGTCGTGTCCGCCGACGGCTACCTGCCGGAGTCCTTCCATCCCACACTCGACCTGCACGACCTGCCGGTGCCGGGGCGTGTCGCCGCGATCTCGGTGCCGCCCACCGACGTGAACAACACTTTCACCTACGAGTTCTTCCTGGACCGCGGCGACGGTTCTCCGGTCTTCCTCGGCTACCTTCCCGCGGTTCAGGACGGCCGGCACCACGCCACGCTGGACGCCCACGGCCAACTGCGCGTGCACCGCGGCCTGGTGCCCTACCTGCCCGCCGAGAAGCTGCGCCAGGTGGAGGACGTTCCCGGCCGGGTGCTGCGCCTGCGCATGGACCCGCCCACCAACAAGCTGAACCACCACTGGGATCCCAACAGCGGGAGGCACTGATGACCGACGCCCACGGCCACCGGCCGAGGCACGCGCACGCAGTCCGGCTCGGTGCCTTCGCCCAGGCCGCCACCGACCTGCTGGACTCGCCCTCGCAGTGCGGGGAGGCGTTGTTCGAAGCGCTGCACGAGTGCTGGCTGGCTCTCCAGAACGTTCCGGGCCACCTGCCTCCGTACCGGGACGATCCGCGCGAGGTCGTCGAGCGCTTCGAGGAGGCGCGTACGCAGCTGGGCTGGGCGTTGCGCGAGGCGTCCGCGCTCACGGCCGCCGCGCACGGTGAACGCCCGGCGGGGGGCGGCACGTCCGAACCGGACGGGGGCGAGAGCGGGGAGGGAGACCGGGACGGGGACGGGGACGGGGACGAACGAGTCGGCCGGACCGATCCGGGCGCCTCCGTCGAAGGGGGCGAAGCGGAGGTCCGGCTGGATTCGGTCCCGAAGGATCGAGTGACCGACTCGCCGTCCCACGCGTCCGCGGTGCCCGAGGAAGGCGAGGGACCGAAGCCACCACGGACTCCTGAGACGTCGCAGACATCGCAGACGTCGGAGCCACCAGGGACCTCGGTGCCATCAGAGACACCGGAGACACCCGAGATCTCGGTGACACCCGAGACACCGGAGTCAGCGGAGACACCGGACGAGCAGGACGGGCTGGACCCGGCGAACCTCGCGAAGCCGTCGGTGTCGGTCAGGCAACCGCGGCCGACAGAACCGACCTTTGCCGCATCGGAGTTGACGACTCCCCAGTCGACGGATCCTCAGTCGGCGCCAGGGTCACCGCACAGCTCCTCGCCCGGGCCCACGGCCGTACGAACGGACCCGCTGGCGGACTTCGCGGCCGTACTGGAGCAGTTGGAGTCGGAGCTGCGGAGCGAACAGGTCCGCTATCTCCCTCAGCCGGCGTCTCCACGCCGAGAAGACCGTGACGGCGACGCCGCGGAGCTCGTCGGGCGGGTCTGGCGGCGCGTCCACATGGCGCTGCTGCGGCTGCCCGGCGACGTGGCCGCGGAGTGGCGTACGACGGCGGCGGCCAGGGCCGCCCTCGCGGGCCTGCCGGTGCCGGACGAGGAGGTCGCCGATCCCGACGTGATCGTGCTCGGCCTGCCGGACGGTCTGTGTCCCGCGGAGCGGCTGCCGCTGGACTTCGCCGACCTGCCCGCCGCCGCCAGGGACGCGGACCCGAAATTCCACCGGTACCTCGGTCTTCCGGCGGCCGAGATCGGGGACCTTCCGCCCGGCGATCCCCGTCCTGCCTGGGCGGTGCGGGCCGCGCAGGCCGAACGGCTGGCCACGCTCGATCCCGAACTGCACGTCGCGCTCCTCCACGACCACCAGCCGGGCAGCCTCGCCGAGCAGGAGCACCGGGACAAGTACGAACGCAGGCTGGCCTCGCTGCTGCGCACCGCGGGACAGGGCCTGGACGAGGGGATGGCGTGGACGCGGGAGAACCGGCTGGGTGCCGCCCATCACCTGGACATGGTTCTGGGCGGTCTGGTGCACAAACGTCCTGCCGCCCCGGACAGTTGGTGGTACCAGTGGCGCACTCGGGTCTCCCAGATCCTGGTCCCGCTCGCCGAGGACGCCAACTACGAGGTGATCTTCCGGCCGTTGGAGGACCTGCACCGGGACTTCGCCGCGGAGTACACGATCGCGGAGACCGTGAAGGGTATCGCCGGCTCCAGCGAACCCGAGGTGCAGTGGGTGGTGTGGACGGCGTTGCGGCGCAAGAAGGGCGCGAACTACGGGCCCAACAAGCACAAGGGCCGAGTCGTCGTACGTCCGGCCGAGCCCACCCGGCGGTGAGTGATGACCCTCCAGCGTGGAGCGCCGCACGCGTCCGACGTACGGCCCCCGGCCCCGGGTCCGTCCACCACCTCTCACGACGCCGCGTCGCTGGGCCGGCTGCTCGGCGCCTGCGCGGCCGGGCGTGCGAACGGCCTCTCCCCGCAGTTGGTGGCCGACCTCGCCGCGGCGTGCGCTCCGGCCGGGGATCCGGCACGGAAGGCCGATCCGGTGCTCCGCGTGGTCGTGCTGCGCACTGGAGCCGCCGCCGCGGGTCTCGTTCCCCTGCTCACCGGGATCCGGCTGCCCGAACCTCCCGCCGCCACCGACCTCGTACCTCTTCAGTACGACCACCAGCCTTTGGTGGAACCGGAGTTGAGGATCACTGAGGGGCATCGACGGGCTCTCGACCGGCTGGCCCGGCGGCTCCTGCGGGACAGTTCCGTGGTGGGCACGGCCCGTGCCGCCGGGAGGGACAGGTACGGGACGGTCATGTGGCTGCGGATCCGCGCGGCGCAAGGGCGGGACCGCTTCTTCGCGACGTGCTGGACGGGCGAGGACGCCGTCGCACGGGCTTGGCGGCGCATACAGGATGTGACAGCGGCCGGCACGGAGGCCACCACCCGCGCCGCCGCCCGCACGCCGGACAGACCGGACACGCCCGACGGACCCGATCTACCCGCGACACTCTCGACCGCCTTCGCGGGCGACCCCCTGCCGTGGCCACCGGCGGGCGACGGCGTGCGCCTGACGGTCACGGACGTCCCCGTGCCCGCGGGGGGCGCCCTTGTGCCGTACGTCCGTGAGGTCCTGGACTCCGCGCACCTGGTGCTGGCCGCCGCACCGCATCCGCAACTCGCGGGCCGGGAGCCGCTGTCCGCCGGATTCCGGGCACTGCTCGCCGGGTCGGTGGGCGGTCCCTGCCGGCCGCCGGTGATCCTGGTGTCCTGCGTTTCCGAAGACGAAGGCGCCGACTTCCTCTCCGGGCTGGTCGGCTGGCTGCGCGGCGCCCTGCCGCACACCGTAGGGCCGTTCGCCCGCGGTCTGCCCGTCCACGCGGTGTCGCCGACGCGGGCCGGGGACGCCCTGCGCGTACTGCTCCATCCGACGGACCGGGCCTCGCCCGCGCGGGCGCGGGCCCTGGAGCTGTGGGTGGCGAGCGGACTGTCCGCGCTGTGCGCGGCGGCCCTCGCGCCCGCGCTGCGGGACGCGCGCACGTCCACGGCCCGGCTCAGCGCCCGTCGGTTCCGGGCGGCACTGCACGACATCCGGCTCGACGGGTACGACGTTCCGCCCGGTGCGGGCCGCGCACCGGCGTCGGCCGCCGACGTGCTCGCCTCTGACGTACCCGCCCGGCAACTCTGGGACGAGCTGGACAGGTTCGCCGCGGTGCCGCTGGCGCGACGGGCCGTACGACGGCCGCCCCCCGCCGTGGGACCGGACGACCGTCCACACGATTCACGTTCACGGGGAGACATCGGACCATGACCTCCACCACTTGGCTGATCATCCTTCTCGTCCTGTCGCTGGCGGGGAACGCAGCGCTCGCCTTCCGGCTGGTCAGGACGGACCGCGCCGCGCTGCCGCAGGCGCCCGTCCCGGCCTTGGCCCAGCCGTCGGGAGTGGATCCCGAACTCGTCTCGTCCCGAGCCCGCTTGGACGATCTACGGCGCGAGGTGGCGGCAACGCACGAACTGCTGCGCGGGCGCGACCTCGAACTGACGCGGGTGCGCGCCCTGCTGAAGGACACTCAGGAGACGTCCGCGGCCGCGGCCATGCAGCCCGCGGGCCTCCAGCAGGAACTGCACGTGGCACGGCAGCGGTTGCGGACCCTGGAAGGCGAGGTGCGCGGTCTGGCGCGGGAGCGGGACGACGCGCGTTCCGACGCGGACGGTCTGAAGCGGCGCCTCGCCGAGGCGGAGGCCGAGGGCGGGACGCCGCTCGGCCCGAACGCGCTGTCCCCGGCGGTCCCCCGCCGGCTGCCGCTGGGGCGGGACGCGACGTCGGACAGCAGTGTCGACGGCGCGGATCTCGGACCGCTCGTCGTCCGTGCCGCGTCGGTGCGCGGAGACCGGGCCCGGCGTGAGGGAGAGCACCGGCGCGAGGCGTTCCTGCTGCGGTTCGTCGAGGAGATGCGCACGCCCACCCTGCTCAGCGCGGTGGCGGCGGGGGTTCCGCACGGGCGCTGGTCGCAGTCCGCGGCCGACCGCGCCTGCCGCAACCTCGCCGCACAGGTGGCACGCTACGGGGACACGCTGGGCCATCAGCTCTACGGGCCGGTCGGCTCGGACGACGACCTGACCGGGCTGCTGCGGACGGCACTGCAGGGGGTGGCGCACTCCATGAGGCTGGTGACGCGCGGGGAAGGGCCGGGCGGCGAGCCGGACGACGCCGCGATCGGGGTGGCGCTGACAGGGCTGCTCTCGCGTCTGGGGGACAGCCGACAGCGGGAACACGTGGCCTTCGGGATCGGTGACGGCGCGCTGATGGTGTTGCGCGACGGAGTCTGGGCCAGTGCGTTCACGCCAGGCGAGACGGTGGCCGAGCGCGGGCTGCGGTTGCCCGCCGCCGCCCAACAGGTGCGCTGCGCCCGCCTGACCACCCGTCCGGGTGACCTGTTGGCACTGTGCAGTTCATCCGTGGCGGACCTGCTGGTGCGCCCCGAGGCGGGGGACTGGTTCGCCGAGCGTTGGGCGGGGCGCCAGCCCTATCTCACCTCGTTCCTCTCCGAGGTGAACGTGCCGGTGCGGTCCCCCGGGGGCGACCGCACCGTCGTCTGCCTCTGGGACTTCGGCGACGCCCGGGAAACCCCGTCGGCGGATTCCTGACCCGCGCGGTCCGGCCCGGTGCGGGCGGGTGCCGGGGCGGTACGCCGGCACCGCGATCCGGGTGAACGGGCTCGTCGCCCGCGTTGGCCGACTCGACCACCCAAAGGGACACGCAGGCATCCGTGGGCCTCGCGGCCCAGCAGCAGCTCGGCGGCGCCGTCCTACCGGTGTGGAACGACTGACCCGTCACGTCGGCGCCGCGTCGGCCCCACCACGACGTCACCCCAGACGGACGACCCCGGTGGCGGGTGCGGTCACCCCGGCGGCCTCCCGCACACCGACGGCGAGCACCGCGCACGTGAACGCGATCGCGGGGACCTTCCAGTCCCAGGACGCGAACGCGATCACCGGTACGACACACATCGAATGGATGGCGGAGACGGCGAACGCCCCCCGTGCCCAACCTCCGCCGGTCGCTGACCGACCGACGGTGGTCCAGTGGCACCACCACAGTCCGGCAGCCAGGGCCGCGATGCCGGCCATCAGAGCAGCACCGAGCCGGGCCACATCGGCATCGGTCACGCCGTCGGGGTCCAGCGCGGTCGAGCCGGTCGTGTGCACGCTCAGTGCGACCGCAGCCCATGCGAGGGCCGCCGCACTCAGCAGCAAAGCCAGAACCACTGCGCGCCTCCGGTCCCAACTTGTCCCGGAATGCGTGGAGTTCGATTTCATGGCTCATACTAACCACCGCCCGGAACAGGGACACCGGACATGGATATGGGCGGGTCCGGGAGCCGACGCCCCCGGACCGCCCAACCATGGGAGGTCAGTGGCGCAGCCTGGCGCGCACCACCAGCGCGTCGTGGTCCGTGTACGTCGTCGGTTCGATCTCCAGCGTCGGCGCGGCGAGGTTGCCGTAGACATGCTGGATGCCGGGTGACTGGGTCGCGGCCGCGTCCGTCAGCGTCCACTGCTTCTCCGGCGCGCACGAGGCGTGCCGGTTGACGTCACCGGCGAAGATCGAGGGCCGGCCACGGGAGGCGAGCACCCGAGTCAACTCGGCGCACTGGACCGAGTTGGCGGTGCCGGGCGCCTCGCCGTCGGTGGAGAGGTGGCTGGTGCACACGTCCAGCTTGCGGGCTGTCGTCACGCAGAGCCAGCGTCGCTGCTCCACTCCGCTGAACACGGAGTACGGCGCGTCCTCGGATGCGCGGATCGCCTCCTTCGTCAGTACCGCGTTGCCGAAGAAGCCCCTTCCGTCAGGCGACTTGCAGGGCAGCGGGGCACCGTTGTAGATCACGGTGGCGAAGCGGTAGTGGAAGCGGGTGCGCTCCGCGATCGTGGCGACATCGCCGCTGCACGCCTCGTTCAGCGTGACCGCGTCGACGTGGTCGGCCCGGATGCGGCCCACTGCCTCGTCGACGATTTTCGGGTACTCGGTCTTGGCGTAGCAGCCGGCGTATCCGCTGGAGCACACGTTCATCTGCAGGAGCGCGAAGGTCCGGTGCGCGTGGTGCGAGTGCGCCCCTCCGGAATGAGCCGTGGTGGCAGCCACGGCGGTGTTCGGAGACAGCAGCAGCCCGGCGCCCAACAGGCAGCCGAGGATCAACGAGCGCAGAGGCCTCAAGGAAGATCTGATCATGGGGCGATTGTCTTGATGCGACGCCAGGTCAGGAAGCCTGCCGGAGAAGAGTTCACCCCCCTCTCGCTCAGGCGTCACCGCCACCGGTGCGGGGCGTGCGTCCGCTGCGGAGGTGGCACGGTGGGTGATCCTTTGGCACGAACACCCTGACAACGGGTCTCGGCCCGCACGATGCCGGGAAAAACGATTGACGCTCCGCTTCAAGTCGGGAACGATCCCAGGCCGTGACGACGAGCAGCGATCAAGACCGGTCCGCCCGCGGGCGGACCCCTCCCGGCCTTCGCCCGCTCGCTCTGGTCACCGGCGTGGGGCGCACCGTCGGTATCGGCGCGGGGATCGGCCGTCGGCTGGCAGCCTCGGGCTGGGATGTCGCCTTCACCTACTGGACGCCCTACGACGACCGCATGGCCTGGGGCAGCGAGTTCGGCGCGAGCGAATCGATCGGCCGAGCTCTGAGCGAACTTGGTGCGTCCACCGCGGCGATCGAGGCGGATCTCGCCGACCCGGACACCCCGGCACGCGTCTTCGACGAGGTCGAACAGCGGCTGGGGGGTGTCACCGCTCTGGTGATGTGTCACTGCGAGTCGGTCGACTCCGGGCTGCTCGACACCACCGTCGAGAGTTTCGACCGGCACTTCGCCGTCAACGCGCGCGCCACCTGGCTGCTCATCCGCGAGTTCGGACACCGCTTCGCCGCAACCCCGGGAACGGGTCGGATCGTCAGCCTCACCAGCGATCACACCGTCGGCAACCTTCCCTACGGAGCGAGCAAGGGAGCCCTGGACCGCATCACCCTGGCCGCCGCCCGCGAACTCGCCCACCTCGGCGTGACCGCCAACGTGATCAACCCTGGACCGGTCGACACCGGATGGATGTCCGAGGAGACCCGGGAGCACTGTGTCCGCCACACCCCGCTCGGCCGTCTGGGCACTCCGCAGGACACCGCGCACCTCGTGGACTTCCTGTGCTCCCGGGAAGGCGAATGGATCAACGGCCAGTTGCTGATGAGCAACGGCGGTCTCGCTCAGGGCGTGTGACGAGAGTCCCGCCGCGACACGCGCGACCGGGCGTCACCGTGAGCGAGGACGGGGTCGGCGGCGGCGGTGAGCGCGCCGAGGGCGCTGGCCTGGGTGCGCCAGTCGGTCTGGTTGGGGCTGGTGCCGGACCAGCGTTCACCGAGGGTGTTGAGGGAACTGCGGTCCCGCGCCCACAGGGTGTCCGCCTGCTTTTGGACGTAGCTCCGGTAGTCGCTGGAAGCGGTGGCCTTCGCGAGATCGGCGAAGTGCCGCATGAAGATGCCCTTGAACTGCTTCTGGTTGTCGTCGCAGGACGACGGGCCCACGTCGCAGGATTCGGTGAGCACTCCGCCGCTGGTCAGCGTCGAGCTCTTGATCGCCGCGTCGGCCAGGGTCCGCGCGGTGGTCAGCAGCGAGGCGTCGTTGGTCGCCTTCCACAGCTCGGTGAAACCACCGATGGCCAGTCCCTGGTTGTAACTCCACACCGTGCCCCCGTTGTTGGCGCACGTCGAGGTCAGTCCGTCGTTCACCAGCCCCGAGGAATTGATCAGCCCGCTGGATCTGTACCAGGCCGCTGCCGTCCTCGCCCGCTGGAGCCATACGGTGTCGCCCGGGATGCGCTGATGCAGCGCCGCGGTAAGCCAGAGGTACTGACCGTTGGTCACCGCGTTCTTGTAGGTGCGCTCGCGGTCCCACCACACGCCACCGCCGCAGGTGCCGGTGTCCCAGTACCGCTGGACGTACTGGGCGATGGTGGTCGCCTCGTCGAGATAACGGGAGTCGCGGGTGTAGTCGTACGCGTCGAGCCAGGCGATGGCCCACCAGCCCGAGTCGTCGATGGCACGGCTGATGAAGTCGCCCTCGATCGCGTCCGAGCTGCGCACGCCGGCGGCGAAGGTGCCCTTGTTCTGGTCGAAGGTGCGCGCGATGACCCAGTCGTAGTCGTGCGTGCCGGTGGTCCTGGCGAAGTCGATCAGGGAGGTGAGGGTGGCGGCGGAGTTCCACCAACTGCTCGGCCACCAGCCGTTGTAGGGGTCGTACGAGGCCATCAGCGCGTCCGCCGCCGCGCGCGCTCCGGTCGGCGCGGGCCTGGCCCATGCGGTGCAGCTGCCCTCCTGGTGTGCGGCCTCGCGGCCGCAGGCGCGGACCGCGCCGCCGTAGAGGCGACCGCGGGGGTCGCGGGTGGCGTACATCGCGGTGCGGGTGCCGGTCGCTCCGGACTGGACGCTGGTGCGGCCGAGGGAGGAGCCGTCCGGCCAGGTCGAGCCGCCGTCCCAGGAGCGGTCGAGCCAGATCTCGTCGCCCGCGCCCCCGGTGTCGATGCCGGCCCAGGCCATGGAGTTCCTCTGGTCGACATGCAGCCGGATCGTGCGGCCGTAGAGGGTGGTCGACGGCACCGGCTGGTCGTCACCGGCCGCCTGGCCGGCGCCGGTTCCGTCACAGAGGGTGTCGCAGACGCTGGGGTAGACCCAGTTCGTGCAGCCGACGGCGGCGGCGTCCCCACAGGCCCGGACCAGCCCGCGTCTGTGGTTGCGGGGGTCGGTGATGTTGTACATCAGCGTCCTGGTGCCGGTCCACGTAGCCGGGATGGCCGCCTTTCCGAGCAGTCCTTCCCAGGTGGCGCCGCCGTCCCAGGAGCGGTCCAGCCACACCGAGTCGCCGGTCACGCCGTTGTCGATGCTGGCCCAGGCCATGTCGTCGGCGTCGGACACGTGCAGTTCGAGGCGGCGGCCGTTGAGGTCCTTGTTCGGCACCGGAAAGCTCTCCTGGCGGGCCAGCGAGGGATCCTGGGTGTCACAGGCCAGGACGCACACCGTGCCGGCGGCGGCCGCGGGCGTCGCACCCAGGCCCAGCCCGAGGGCCACGAGAAGGACCGCCATCAGGCAAGTGAGCGGCCGTGAAGTTCTGACAACGATGTCGGACCGTCCCCAGTGCACCATGACCCGCCTCGATTTCACCGTGATGAAGTCGCCGTCGGCGGGCGCGTCGTCAGCCGACAGCCTCGATGCGCCCGCCAGGATTCGAGCATTGGTCCATACCTGCCTCCGAAAAAGTGAATCGACTTGGCGAGGCCCTGTCAATGCCTCAAACCTGCCGCGTTTCACCGGAGTTCACGGCGGGCCCACAGGTTGACACTCCGTTTTCCGGCGCCCATCATCGGTGCAACTTCGGCGAGGCGCCTCGCACACCACACCGCTCCATCGGTCGCGCCCTTCGCGGGCACCGCTTTGAATCGATTCAAACACGCCGCCTTTCCCGCACCCGATCCGGGAGGTCCCCATGCGCCGCGCCCGTCCCCCGCTGAACCGATCGCCCGGTCCAGGGCGCTTGCTCGACCTGGCTGTCGCCGTGGCCGTGACCGCCGTGGCCGCCGCGGCTACCGCGCCGTCCGCCGGCGCCTCCCCTCCCCCGTCCGTGGCCGCATCCGCGGCGGCAACGGCCGTACCCCGGGCGGATTCTGACGCCCTGAACTATTCGCCGACCTCACGCACCCTCAAGCCGGCCGCCGTGCACTCCACGTCCGGCAGCGTCGCGAACCCGCAGAACGTCCTCAGCGGGCAGCCGACTCGGATCTCCGGCTCGCAGTCGGCCATCACCCTCGACTTCGGCAAGGAGGTCGCCGGCCTGGCAACGTTGTCCTTCGGCAGTACCAGCGCCAGTGGCCGCCGAGTGGGCCTGGCCTTCAGTGAGTCGTCCCTGTACGCGGGCACCAACAGCGACCGGAGCAGCGGCCGGGACGGCGAGGACGGCGCTCTCTACACCACGGCCTCCGCCAACGGCACCTACACGATGCCCACCGCGAGACTGCGTGGCGGCTTCCGCTACCTGACCGTCTTCCTCGACGCCTCGGGCTGGGTGGACCTCACGGGCGTCAGCCTCGACTTCACCGCGGCTCCGGGAAAAGCCGACCCGGCCGACTACGCCAACTACTTCCACTCCAACGACGACCTGCTGAACCGCATCTGGTACGCCGGGGCGTACACGGTGCAGCTCAACACGATCGCGTCCGGCCAGGGCCGCGCCTGGCCCCCGCCGGCCTCGGAGTGGGACAACGGCGCCACCGTCGGGGTGGGTGACTCCGTCCTGGTCGACGGGGCCAAGCGCGACCGTACGGTGTGGCCCGGCGACTTGGGGATCGCCGTACCCACGCAGTACGCGTACTCCAACGACCTCACCTCGACCCGCAACGCGCTCACCACGATGTACAACGCACAGTCGGCGGGGGGAGAAATCCCCTGGTCGGGACCGCCGTTCAACCTCACCGGCTCGGACACCTACCACACCTGGACGCTGCTGGGCACGGCCACGTACTACACCTACTCGGCCGACCGGGCCTGGCTGGACTCCGAGTGGGCCGATTACAAGCGCGGGATGGCCTTCATCAGCAACAAGATCGACGGCAACAACCTGCTCAACGTGACCCGCACCCAGGACTGGGCCCGGGTCGGCCAGGGGGGTGAGAACATCTCGGCCAACGCGCTGCTGTACGCGGCGCTCAGGACCGGTGCCACCCTGGCCACCGTCGAAGGCGACAGCGCGCTCGCCGCGAGCTGGAACGGCAAGGCCGCCGCGCTCAAGGCCGCGGCCAACTCCCTGCTGTGGGACGCCTCGAAGGGGATGTACAAGGACAACCCCACCAGCGGGATGTATCCGCAGGACGGCAATTCGCTCGCCGTCTGGTACGGGCTCACCGACTCCGCGGCGAAGTCGCGGAGCATCATCGCCGGGCTCGGGACACGATGGGGCGCGTACGGTCCGACCACCCCCGAGTGGGGCGGCAACGTGTCGCCCTTCGCGGGCGGGATGGAGCTGAACGCCCGCTTCACCGCCAATGACGACTACAGCGCGCTGGCGCAGATCCGCCGCACCTGGGGCCACATGCTGAACAGCGACATCGGCACCAGGAGCACCTTCTGGGAGGGCGTCCAGGCCGACGGCGGCCTCGCCTACGGCGGTTCCTTCATGAGTCTGGCCCACGGCTGGTCCACCGCGCCCACCTCCACGCTGACCTTCGACGTGCTGGGCACCGCACCGGAGTCGGCGGCCGGCGCGTACCGTTTCGTTCCGCACGCAGGCGATCTGACCAGCGCCCAGGGCCGCATCACCATGCCGCAGGGCGCCCTCGACGCCTCCTGGTCCCGTGATCCTGCCGCCGGCACGTATGCGGCGCACCTCACCAGCCCGGCCGGCACCACCGGTCGCATCGGCGTCCCGAAGTTCGGAGGCGGCAACCCATCGGTGTCCGTGAACGGCAAGGTCGTCTGGAGCAACGGAACCTTCACTCCCACCGGTGGTGTCTCCGGCGCGAGCCAGGACGACGCCTACGTCTACCTCACCGGCGTCGCTCCGGGCGGCTACACCGTGACCGCGACAGGACTGGGCAATCCCTCCGCGCCTGCCGAGCCGGGTACCGGTGCCCTGCGCGCGGGCTTCACCCGCTGTGCGGGCGAGGGCGGCACCTGCGCCTTCAGCGGCACCCGCGCGGTGGCCTACGGAGCGGGGGCCTACACGTACAGGACGGCGACCGACCGCATCACCTGCACCAACGCCTCCTTCGATGGCGACCCCGCGTCGAATCTCGTCAAGTCCTGCTACGTCGCTGACGTCGGCGGCCCTCCTGGATACACCCTCTGCTCCGCCGAGAACGGCACTTGTTCCGTTCCCGGCTACAACCGCGACGTGGCGTACGGCGCCAACGGCAACTTCGCCCATCAGGTCACCAATGGTTCCGTCGCCTGCACCAACGCCCACTTCGGCGATCCCGTCGACGGCGTCGCCAAGTCCTGTTACCTGCCGCCCGCCGGAGGGCCGTCCGGCGGCTGGACCAAGTGCGCGGACCAGAACGGCACTTGCCCGGCCGTCGCGGGGCAGCCCGTGATGTACGGCGCCTACGGCGCGTTCACCCTGATCACGGTCACCGGCGACACCCCGTGCACCGACGCCGCGTTCGGCGACCCGATCCCCGGCGAGTCGAAGGCCTGCTACACCTCCGCGGGCGGCCCACCTGGTTACGCCACCGCTTGCTCCGCCGAAGACGGCACGTGTGGCTTCAGCGGGCAGCAGACCGTCGCCTACGGCGCACGGGGCCGCTTCGTCTACAAGTCGTTCACCGGTGGCACGCCCTGCACCACCGCGGCACTCGGCACGGATCCGTTGCCCGGCGTACGCAAGAGCTGTTACCTCACGTCCTGAGGAGCAGTCGAGGACAATGCCAGAGCGACGGTCCGGTACAGGTAGGTCATGGGCGTTCGTCCGACGGCCCGTGCCGGACCGTCCGGGAGCAGCGGCCCAAGTGCCCTGTTCGATCGCGGGCGCGAGGGGGAGTTTCGGTGGATGTGGTGCGCGTCATGGAGTCGCTGGCCCAGCAGGGGGTCACGGTGCTGTTCAAGGCCGATGCCGAGCGCATGCGTGAGGGCGTGAAGCCGTGGACGTTCGTCGCGAGCGGTGCCCCGTTCCACGACGACCTCTTGGTGCGGACGGACGCCGTCTCGGTGGAGGCCTGCTTGGAGGTCTGCCTTCCCCGATTGCGCGGATTCGGGCTGGCCGTACCGGAGTTCGGAGCGTGAGGAGGGATCGTGTGGTGGTGCGGCTCCCCGAGGGATCCTGGTGGGACTGGGACGTTGTGGAGTGGAACGCGGGCAGGCTGCGTCTCGGCGCCGGACACGACATCTCGTACGCCCATCACTTGGAGCTTGTCTTCACGGACCCGGTCCTGGTCAGGTGCCCCGCCGCTTTCCAGGATCCCGTCTTCCGCGCGCCGGCGCCCGAGGAGGTTCGGCTGGTCGCCGATCAGATCGGGGAGACACCACCTGTTGTCCTTGCCTTCGAGGCGGACGCAGGTGGCCCGGAGCGGGCTTCCTGTCTGATCGCCGCCGGGCAGCTCGAGATCGTCCGGGGCACCGTCCTCCGGTACTGGCGCGAGCTCGCGGCCGGGGAACGCCTCGCGCCTTGGGTGCGGCCTCCCGTGGCCTGACCAGCCGTGATCCAGCCGGCGACCGTCAGCGGCCTCCGACGTCCGTGGGAACTCCACGGTCGCGTCACATGGGCGGGGTTTCGAACCCTCAGCCCGTCAGGAGCAGCGCGTGTCGGGTCGCGTGCGCAGTACCTGATCGAAGTAGCCGGGGCCGGAGGCCGGGACGACCTGCGGGGCGGTGCGGTAGCGCAGGGTCCTGGTCTGCCACTCGTGGTAGCCGCTCATCCACGCTGTCATGAGCCCGGTGTAGGTGTTCACCGCGGTCCGCTGCTGTTCGGAGAGGTCGAGCTGCGCGCACAGGCCCGGGACCTGTCCGACGAGTTCCTGGAACCGCCCTACGCGCAGCGCCACTTCCTGACGGGCAGCGGTGACCGCTTCGTCGCGGGTGCAGCGCCGGGTGTGTTCGATGACGAGGACGATGTTGTCCATGTCGCCGCGTGCCTCCTCCTTTTCCAGGGAGTACACGTCGTTGCACATCAGGGTGACGTCGATGGCGGCTCGACGCATGAGGCGCAGCTGGGGGCTGTGGAAGGCGGCGGCGGGGACGGTGATGCCGGCGGCCTGTTCGCCGAGGGAGAGGGGCAGGTCGGTGCCGGCGATGCCGCGGCGGACCTGGAGGTAGGTCTGCAGGTCGGCGGGGGTGGCGCGGAGGCGGCCTATCGCCTCGTGGGCCTGGGCGGCGAAGTAGTACTCCCACTCGTGTGCGGTGCGCGCGATCCAGCCGGGGTGGGCGTCGTGGGTGCTGCGGGCCCAGATGTCGGCGAACGCGTGCGAGCACGGGTCCGCGCCGGCTTGCGGAGCGGTGCCGTGGACGATGTCGATCAACTGCTGGCACACGCGGGCCGTCTGGGCGGGTTCCCGGCCGAGGGGGCCGTCGAACTGGTCGTCGAAGACGAAGAAGAAGCCCATCGCGTCCGCGCACAGGTCCAGGGCGGGGCCTTGGGCGTACGGGAAGCCGAGGGCGGCCAGGCCTGGCATGTCCCACGAGGTGTACCAGGCGAGGGACCGTTCGTCGCCCACCAGGCCCATGCGGCGCACCCAGTGGAGATTGCGCAGGCGGGCGCCGTCGAGGTCGGGGCTGATCCCCGCTATGGCGGGCAGGTCGAAATCGATGTCCTGCGGCACAGGTCCTCCCGGATCGTGGACAGCGAGTGCGGCCTGGTGCCGTGGGGGCCGAGGCGTGCCGCCGACGGCTCGGCGCCGGTACGTCGGCCCGGGCCCCAAGGCGGCTGCCGACCCGTGCTTTGGGTGGAGGCGCTGGTCAAGGGGGGCTTGCCCGGATGTCGGGTCACCACTGCTGTGCGTACGGTCCGGGCAGGCATCACCGGATCTGGAACGGCTCTCATGCCGGGGTGGCCGGGGTCGTGAGATCCAGGGCGAGCGGCTCGGCGCCGCCGACCCCCAGCCGGGCGAGCGAGAACGCCATGGAGGCGCCCACGCTCTGCGGTGTACGGAACGCCTCGGTGCTCCGGATCCGGGGGAAGTGCTCGCACACCGATTCGGGCGTCGGGTCCTCCTCCCACAGGACACCCTCGGTGGCGCCCAGGAAGATCCGCCCGGTCCGGCGGCCGGCCGCGTGCAGGAGTTCTCCCGTGCAGGGCGTGCGTTCGTGGGCCAAGAACGCCACCACGGGCGCGACATGCCGGGCGGGGAACAGCGACGTGAGGATCGCGGTCATCTGGTCGTCCCCCTGGACCGCCTCCAGCGACATGCGGGTGCCGGCGACCGGCACGACCGCGTTCACCTTGATGCCGAGACAGGCGCCTTCGGCGGCCAGGGAGGTGGTCAGGCCCAGCACCGCACCTTTTCCTGCCGCGTAGACACTGAGCCCGCTGTCGCCGAACAGCGCGTCGGAGCACGTGTTGACGATCCGCCCGTACCCCGACGCGGCCATGTGCGGCCACACCGCACGGAGCATGTTCAGGGTCCCGCCCACATGTGTTTCCAGCACACGGCGGCACTCCTCGTCGGAGAGCTCTCCCAACGGCCGCAGGACCGAGATCCCCGCGTTGTTGACCAGGACATCCAGCCGCCCCCAGCGCTCCAGCGCCGCCGCGACCAGAGCCTGCGCGCCGGCCGTGGCGGCAACGTCGTGGACATCCGCGACGGCCTCGCAGCCCAGCGCCCGGATCTCCTCGGCCACCGCCTGCGCGGGCGACGGCGACGTCCCCCGGCCGTCGATCCCGGTCCCCACGTCGTTGACGACCACTTTCGCGCCCCGCGCCGCGAGGAGCATCGCGCACTCCCGGCCCAGACCCCGGCCCGCACCCGTCACCACCGCCACACGGCCGTCGAAACGAAGCGAATCCACCCCGCCCACCACCCCTCCCAGAAGACGCGCTGTCAGCCCCGACCCCCGACGGGCACCCCCACGGACCCGGCGACCGGCCCGCAGCCGCCGGCCCGCACGCTCCGCGCAGTCCATACGCTCCGCGCAGTCCGCGCAGTCCGCGCAGGGAAGACGCTTGATCCCCGACGAAGCGTCACTCCTTGCCCCCCTGCCAACCACCCTGCCCGGACCGCCCGGGCCAGGACAGGGTGCATGGCATCCACCCGACGCATCCGGGCGCGCCACAAGCGCCAAACGCTCCGGCACGCGCCATTGCGCCGGAAGGCACGACGTGAAAACGAACCCGCCACGACGCAGCGCTGCGACCGGCGGCCTGGCCGAGTACGGCGCCCTGTCGTGGCGGCCGGTGCGATGACGATCCCTGAAGCCTGGTGCCGGGGTCAGCAGACAGGCCGGCCTGCGCGGGTCGCCGTCGCGGGCGGAGGCCTCCGGGAGCCGACGGGACGGTCAGGACGCGCCGCGGAGCGCTCCGCCGCTCGACCCGGCACGGGCGCCGAATGCCACGGCGCCACCGGCGACCCGGCCGTGCGCCTCGTGCGGGTCCGCGTCCTCTGCGGCTGTGCGGCGCGCGGCTGTGCAGCCGTGCGGCTGTGCGGCTGTGCACAGGAGGAGATGCCCGCTCTGGAGCCGGGGGAGTCACCGATGTGGTCGAAGCCCGTCCTGGGGTGTCCCGCCGGGATCCGTCAGGAGGTGGCGGCCGGATGCGGGTCCCCGAGGTAGGGGAACCGGTCCAGGGTGTCGGTGTGCGGCGTCAGACCGGTGGGCGGCGCCTCGTTCTTGGTGAGGAACGCGACGCGGATGTCGATGACGTCTTCCGTGAACGTCCGGCCATTGGGGTACGCGGCAGGCTTGGACGGGTCGAAGTGCAGCACGTCCGGCAGGAGGCCGTGCTCCTCGAGCGCGATGATCGCCTCCTCGCGCGAGTAGTCGCCGGTGTGGCCCAGGAGGTGGACGAACTGGTCCGTCCACCTGGCCCGGTCGTTGACCGGCTCGCTCGCGTTGTACTCCTCCTTCGTGTCGTCGGTGTTGAAGAAGCTGCTCATCGACGGGTGCCCGGCCCGGTCCGCGTGGACGAGTTCGCCGTCGCGCAGGACGCTGCACCGGCCCCAGATGTGGAGCTCGGGCTGGGGGGCCAGCTCCGCGGTCGGCAGTTCGATGGCCATGGAGAAGACGTTGGCCGTGGTGTTGGAGTCGACGCCGGTCCAGGGGGACTTTCCGCCCAGATGCGGCGCGGTGAAATTCCGCTTCCCGCTGGTGTCGAACAGATCCTTGATTCCGTCGAAGTCGAAGAAGAAGGCGTCACTGCGGCTACCGGCGGCCACCTTGTAGTCGCCGCTGTCGACCACGTTGGCCTGGGGGCCGAAGGAGACGGCGGCGTCCGACACGATCTTGGTGCCGACCGCCTCGGGCCTGCGGGACTCCGCGCCCGTCGCCATGAAGACGCTGTAGGTCTGCGAGCCGTCGGATGCCGGCGGGCTGAAGACCCAGCTGAAGGCGACGTCGGTCAGGTAGTCGCCGTCATTGTCGACGTTCAGGCGGTACACGGCGTCGGGGTGGAGCGCGTCCGCGTTCGGATTGGCGTTGAGGATGAGAACGGTCCTGCTCGGATCGCCGGGTGCCCCGAAGGCGTACAGGTCGCACAGATCGAGACGCTGGTCGCCGAGTGGCGGTCCAAGGCTGAGGCCGGTGAAGTGGTTGGACATGTCAGGCCTTCCAATGCTCGCTCGCCGGAACACCGCCAGAACGCTCGAACGGCCGTCCTGTGGCGCGTGAGGTACACCGCTCCTGAGCGGCGCAGCCACGCTAGCCCGCCGCGGCGGTCCGACCACCGAGGGCGAAGGCACCACCGTCAAACAACGCTCGAACGGGTCACCGGCAGGCGAAAGGCGATCGTCTCGCGGTCCGAGTGCAGGGCCATGGGGACGGGGCGTCGGTCTTCCGGACGGCTCCTGGTCACGGGTTGCCGCTCACCGTGGAGGCACCCAAGCTGGTGTCAGGGCTGGTGGAAGGGACCGCGGCCGTGAGTGGCGGAAAGAGTGAACTCCCCCGACTGCTGACGGCGGCGGAGACAGCGGCGCCGGCGGATGCCGTCGACGTGATCGCGCAGGACCTGCGGCAGCGGTTCAAGGCCACGAAGGTCTCCTTCCTCATCGTCGACCTGACGGGCAAGGCCGTGGCACGCCTGTCCACCGCCGGAACGGTGGGATGCGAGCGGGAAGCCGAACGGATCCCCATGTTCGGCAGCGTCTACGAGCAGGTGATCCGCACCCAGCGGCTCTATCAGGAGGCCACCGACCGGGGACAGCGGGTGATCGTGCCGGTCACCAACCGCGGAGACGCCATCGGGCTGCTGGAACTGCTCCTGCCGGCCGCCCCCGGCGAGGACGTCCTCGACGCGGTCGGGGAAGCCGCCCATGTCCTCGCCTACATCGTGATCGCCAACGAGCGCTTCACCGACTTCTACACCTGGGGCAAGCGCTCCAGACCGCCCACCCTGGCCGCAGAGATCCAGTACCAGCTGCTCCCCCCGTCACTGTCCTGCGAGGCCGCGCAGTTCACGCTGTGCGGGAGCCTGGAGCCCTCCGAGGACCTCAGCGGCGACACGTTCGACTACACCCTGGACCGGGACACGCTGCACGTGTCGGTGACCGACCCCATGGGCCACGACATCGACGCCGCCCTCGCCGCCACGGTGCTGGTGGGCGCCCTGCGTGGCGCCCGCCGTGCCGGAGCCGACCTGGCCGGGCAGGCCCGCTCGGCCGACCAGGCGCTGGCCGACCACGGCCACGGCCACGCCACCGGGCAGCTGCTGCGCGTCGACCTGCGAACCGGACGGGCCCAGCTCGTCAATGCCGGTCACCCCTGGCCGCTGCGCATACGCGACGGGATCGCCGAGGTCATCGCCTGCGAAGTGGACCATCCCTTCGGACTGTGCGTGCACGTGCCCCACCCCTTCCGTGTTCAGGACATCGACCTTCGCCCCGGTGACCGTCTGCTCATGCTGACCGACGGCATGCTCGAACATCACGGGGAGGAGATCGACCTGGCCTCCTTGTTGGAGCGCACCCAGGACCTGCACCCGCGTGAGACCGCGCTGACCCTGACGTCCGCGGTCCGGGACGCCGCCGGCGGCCGCCTCGAGGACGATGCCACCGTGATGTGCCTGGACTGGCACGGCCCCCAGGAGACCCAACGCCACGTCAGCTCCGGCGCGGACACCCAACAGGCCTCGGCCGGGCGCACGCAGCGGCGGCAGCAGCAGCCCCAGCCGTAACCGGCAAGTCCCCCTGCGCCGCGGCGTCGAGTGCCCGCACCGCCACCCGGCACATTGACCAGCTGATGCGCGATCACCGAGGGACGCGCCCGCGGTCAAGGAGCAGGCTGGTCCACTCGGCCGTCCCCTCCATCACCTTGTCGTGATCGTGGAGACGCCCTGACTGGACACCTCGGCGCCGTAGACCTCGGCCGGATGGGCCCTCGCTCCGTGCCTCGCCCGGCCGGCCGGCCTCGCGAACAGCCGCTCGTCCGGGGTGGCCGCACCGACCGGCTGACTCACCCACGCATGTCGATCGTCGTCCCGCTCACCTGCCGTCTCCTCGATCATCAGAGCAGCCGTCGAGGAGACGCTTTCGTGGGCCGCGGCAGCAGAGTTCGCCGTCTCGTCGGTGTGCCGTTGTCCGATGTTGTGTCCCGTCCTGTGTCATGCCGTCTGTCGAAGATCCGGCAGGCAAGAAGACATGACGGGACATCACTTGATGAGATCTGTTGTTCGGGCTCGTACGGTCGTCGCCGCGGCGGCCACCGTGGGTGCGGTGGTCGCGGGTGCGGGTACCGGGCAGGCGACCGCGCTGGACAGGGTCCGGCTGGCCGACGATGTGACCGTGGCACCGGGCATCGGTTACCGGGCTTTCTCGGTGACGGGCTCGCACGGGGTGGTGTCCGGGCATCTGGTCACCGCTGACCTCACCAACCGGCACGTCTCGGTGGACCTGCTCACCCCCGGCACCGTCTCCAGCCGCGTCAAGCTGTCCCAGATGGCCGCCGCCCAGGGCGCGGTGGCGGGCGTCAACGCGGACTTCTTCAACATCGAGGAGTCCCAGCACGTGGGGGTGGCTCCCACCAACTCCGCGGTCGGCCCGGCGATCGCCCACGGTGAGGCGCTCAAGGCGGCTGTGCCGGACGGCCAGCGGTTCGGTCCCGGCCTGCCGCCCGGCACGTCGACGCGCGACGTGATCGGGGTGGGCTACAACAAGCGGGCCCGGCTGGACGAGTTGACGCTCAAGGGAAGCGTCCGCACCAAGTCCGGTTCGTTCGACCTCGGCGGCTTCAACCAGTACGCCATCCCGGTGGGCGGGGTGGGCGCGTTCACTCCGAAGTGGGGCGACGTCTCCCGGCAGCGCTCGGTCTGCGGGACCGACACCGTCCGCTCCGCGGCCTGTTCCACGGACACCTACGAGGTCACCGTCCGCGACGGCCGGGTGGTCTCCGGATCCGCGACGATCGGGGCGGGCGCGATCGCCGAGGACACCGTGGTGCTGGTCGGCCGGGAGGCCGGCGCGGACCGGCTGCGCGCGCTCCGGACCGGGGACAAGGTCAAGGTCTCCGACCGGCTGAAGACCGCGAGCGGCAAGCGGTTGCGGTTCGCCGTGGGCGGCTTCCCCGTGCTCCGGGACGGCAAGCCCCTGCCCGGCCTGGACACGAAGGCCGCGGCGACCCGGACCGGCGCGGGTCTCGGTGACCACGGCAGGCGCCTCTACCTGCTGGTGCTGGACGGAAGTGCGGAGAGCGGCTCGGGCCTGACGGTCGCCGAGGTCGCCGATGTACTCGACACCGTGGGCGCTGACGCCGGGGTGAACCTGGACGGTGGCGGTTCGTCCACCCTGGTGACCCGGGACCCGGTGACCGGAACGCCTCTCGTCCGCAACCACCCGACCGGTGGCGCCGAACGCCCGGTTCCGGAGGGCATCGGGCTCTTCTCGCGCTGATCCGCCGGCCGGGCGGGCCCAGGTGCCGTGGCAGGTTCCGCCGTGCGCCGGACGGCCCGCCCGGCCGCGGTCTACGTGAGCGATCAGCCGCCGGAGTCGTCGCTGCCGGAGGAACGTCGCCCGCGACGCCGCCGGTAGGTGGTGCCATCCCGCACGCCGGCACCGCGCCCGCCGGCCTCTCCCCCACCGGCGGCCCGCGCACCACGACACCCGCGTGACTTATACGCGCGCAGCCCCGGCCGAGTACAAATCCCGGCCGGGGCGGTCGACTTGTGTGGGGTCGCGACGGCGGCCGGCTGCGACTCGTGGTCGACTTCCATGCCTCGCTCCCGCGGAACAGGACGGGGGACGGCCGCTGCCGTCGCACCGTCTTCAGGAGTCGTGGAGTCCACGCCACTGATGATCACGCGGTGGTCCCCTCCCGCCCCTGCCCGGGCCACCACCGACGGCGCGTCCCCATCCGCTGCGACCAAGTAGCGGCGAGTGGGGCCCAGTTTGACGGGACCGGACTGCGAAGCCGCACAGCAATAGACTGGCCGTCATGCTGAGGGAACTTGAGGTCGCAGACGGGCAGTTCCGCGTACGCGACCTGGAACCCGTCGACGAGAACGCAGTGCTCGCGCTGTTCGACGCGGCTGAAGACTGGTTCACGGCCACCACCGGTCTGCCTGCCGCCCCCGGCGACATACAGAGCCTCTACTACGCCCTGCCCGAGGGCGCGGCCTTCGAGGACAAGGCCCTCCTCGTGATCGAGGCCGACCGCCACATCGTCGGCCTGATCGATGCCGTGCTTCACCACCCGACCGTGAGCACGTGCTCGTTGGGCATGTTCCTCGTCCATCCTGCCCACAGGCGCTGCGGCCTTGGCCGCCAGGTCGCCTCCGCCCTCTTCGGTGAACTCACCGCACGCGGCCATACCGAGGTCGTCGCCTCGGTGGCCGAGGGCTGGCGGCCAGGCCGGGCATTCCTCGCCGCCCTCGGCTTCACCCTCGGTACACCTGGCCCGGCGACGAACACCAACCGCAACCTCGGCCCCGGCGAACGCCCCATCATCCCGGCGCGGCTCCGTCTGCCTGCGGCCCCCCGCTGAGGTGGCGCGGGCTCGGTGCGGCGCCGTGGCCTCCTAGACGCTGGGGGTGCGGGCCGCCCGCCCGGTCCCGTCAAGCGACCGGTTGCCGGTTGCGTCCGGATGGCCGCCACCTCAGGGCAGCGGAGCCTGAGCAGGCGTCCGCACATTTTCGGTCGTTGCCACCCCGCTGATGCTGGTACATCCCCTCCGACCTGCTGTGATGAGCCTCACCCATAACATGAGGCATCCCTCGAGTACGCTGGCGAAGTTGAACATGAGGACCCCCTCCGAATGGTTGACGTCGTGGCGCGGCGTCGGCGTCGGCGTCGGCGTCGGCGTCGGCGTCGACCGCCGGTACCTGGACCAGCTCCTGCTGGTCCAGCGCTGACGCGGCCCCAGGGCATCGCGGTCGGCTTGACGAGGCAGTGGGACGTGGCCCGGCGGTTGCGTCCTCGCCCCGCCTGACGACCGCGCCCCGGGCCGACATCGGGCCCGGACCAAATGAGTGAGCGATCAGAGGGCGGGGCGAGGAATCATGAGAGTGAGGGACAGTGAGGTCGATCAGAACCGTGGTGCACGAGCTGCCCGTGGAGTTCGTCGTGTCACACGACGTGTCGGTGTCGATGGGTGCGGCTCTGCGGTACGAGGCGGACGATCCCTATACCGTCCGTGCCGCCTTCCACCCCCTTGACCAGGGCGGGGCGGTCGAGTGGCTCCTCAGCCGTGACATGCTCGCCCAGGCTCTGAGCGAGCACACCGGGCACGGAGACGTGCGGATGTGGCCGGCCGGCGGCTCGGAACGGGGCGCGCTGTACATCGCCCTCCGTTCGCCCGCGGGATCGGCTCTGCTCAGACTCCCCGCGCGGGGCGTGAAGTTCTTCCTGCGCGACACGCGGTCCGTGGTGCCGCCGGGGGCCGAGTCCAGCCGGCTCGACCTGGACGCCGAGCTCGCGCAGTTGCTGGCGGGAAGCTGAACGCCCCCTCGGGCGTGAGGGCCCGGTTGCCGACCGCGGCACCGTCCCCACCGCAGATGCCCTCGCGCCCCGCGGCCTCACCTGCCGCGGAGATCATGCCTCCTCGTGGCACTCATGGCATTCCTCTTCAGGACACTCGAGAGTGGTGAGGGTCTGGTCGACCTGTCGGCTGGTCAGTGGAGGCTCGGGCAGTTCGTGGGCGCACTCGGCGCGGAAGCCGTCGAGCATCAGGTGAAGGTGGCGGCGCCAGGCTGTAGGGGCGACGGCACGTGTGGCCCGGATGATCCCGGCCTGGGACCAGATCACGAAGATGATGTCTTCCGGGGTGACATCGTTGCGCAGGACGCCCTGCTCCTGAGCGTTGCGGAAGATCTGAGCGGCCAGTTCTTGGGCGCGCTCGAACATTCCCCGGCCGAGCGCGTGGACGGGCAGCCGGGCCGAGGCCAGGTCGTTGAAGGCACGGTCACAGGCCTGAAGCTCACAGAGCTTTTCCAGGTAGTGGCAGAACCCTTCCCAGGCGTCGTCCATGGCTGCGGCCTCTTCGGTCGCGCCGAGCAGCTCCGTGAACTTCACGGTGAAGAGCTCTTCGACCAGGTCGAGCCGGGTGGGAAAGTGTCGGTAGACCGTTCCGATCGCGACGCCGGCGTCGCGGGCGACGCCTTCCAGAGAAGCGTCCACGCCCTGATCGGCGAAGGCCTTGCGGGCGGCGGCCACGATCGCGTCCCTGTTGCGCTGCGCATCCCGGCGCAGCGGTTTCGCCGGCGCCTGAGACGCGGACAGGACATGTCGGGGACTCATGTACCCAGGTTAACATGAGGGGGCCCTCAAATTCCCGGATGTGACCCTTCTCATGACGCGGACCGGAACGAGCGGAGCCCGAGGCGAAGGTGGCCGGCAAGGCCCTGCGAACGGTCGCGTGACACGGCGACCCGGCGACTGTCAGGCGCGGGAAGCGGTCGGTCGGCAAGGCGCGGCGCCGAACGCGCGATCCACGCGGGCTTCCCCCACCTGCCCACCAGGACCGCACAGCGCGCATCACCGGAAGGGCGGGGGTTGTTCTCCGCCCGTGCGGGCGTTTCAGCACTGGGGTGGGGTGGCGGGTGCTGCCGGCGGCTCCGGCCGGCGGGCCTCCCAGTCCGCACGGCCGCCTGCCCCCAGGACGCCCGTGGTGCGGTGCAGTTCCGCGGCGGGAAGGCCCGCGAGGGATCGGCGCGCGATGCGGGAGACGAGCAGGGGCAGCAGAGGGCGCAGCGGCTGCACGAGGCGCAGCCAGGGTGGTGCGTAGACGCTGGTGGCGCGGTGTTCGATACCTCGGGTCAGCCAGGCGGCGACCTGTTCGGGGGTGTGGACCCGGCGGACGGGTGCGGGCTGGTGGGAGCGCAGGGCGCGTAGTACGGGGTGGTCGTCGCGGGCGTCGATCATGTCGGTGCCGGTCCAGTGGAGGTAGGCGATGCCCACGCCGACGCCCTCGGGGCGCAATTCGCCGCGCAGGGCCTGAGCGAAGGATTCTGCTCCCGCTTTGGACGCACAGTAGGCGCTCATCAAGGGTGACGATCCGAAGGACGCGGTGGAGGCGATCTGCAGGAAGTAGCCGCCCGTGCGTACGAGCTGGGGGAGGAACACGCGGGCTGTGTTCGCACTGCCGATGAGGTTGACGTCGATGACCCGGTTGAACAGGGCTGCCTCGCTGCTGGCGAACGGGCCCACGGCGGCGATCCCGGCATTCGCCACCACCACCGACGCCGGCCCCAGCCGCGCCTGCACATCGCGTGCCGCACCCTGCATGGCGGCCTCGTCGGTGACGTCCACCTCGAAGCAGCACGTTTCGGTGGGCAGGCTGTCCGCCACGCGCCGCAGCGACTCCAGCTCTCGTCCCAGCAACGCCACCCGCAGCCCGCGACGCGCGAGGTTGCGGCTCGTCGCCTCTCCCACCCCTCGTGCTGCGCCGGTGACGACCGCCACCCGTCCGCTCGGCCGGCTCTGCATCACTGCTGCCTCCTGACGGACGCGCGGCCCCATCGCTCCGGCCAGTCGATCACGCCCTGACTTCCTCCACCTGCCACGGACGCCCCACCGGGTGAGACGCCCGAAAGGAAGCACGCGACTGAAAGGAGCGGTCCGCCGAGGTCGGGGAGGCCGGCCTCGGCGGACAGGTGCGCTCCGCCGTCGGACGCCTTTGCCGCCGCGTCCGCTCGGTGCCCGCACCGCGTGCGAGGCCGTGCTCCACAGCCCGACGTTCGGGCGTACGTCAGGTGCCCGGGGTCATGAGCCCGGCGCGCTTCCTGGGCGCGCCCGAGCCCGTGGTCCATCGCAGCGCCGGCTGTTCGTAGGGACCGTAGTCGGGGTTGCGGCCCTGCTGGGCATCGGCGTAGAGGCGGAAGAAGCGGTCACCGTACAGCGGGCTGTAGGTGATCTCGTTGTATCGCGGATCCGATGCGCTCACATCCGGGCCGCCCTGAAGAAACCCGCCCACGTTGCCGATGATCGTGCCGGTGTCGCCGGAGGGGTCGAGCCGGGAGAAGAACGGTCCGCCGGAGACTCCGCCCCACATCCCGGCGCAGAAGATCTGCATCTGGTAGTAGCCCGACAGCGCGGTCGTGTGGACGTCGGGGCAGCGGACCGCCTGGTCCAGCGGGTTGTGCGCGGTCCTGGGGTAGCCGACGACGGTCACCTTGTTGGCGTAACCGGGCGTACGGGCCAGGGTGTTGGCGCCCACGACGTCCTGGACGTTCTCACGACCGTTCGCCTTCAATCTCGCGAAGGCGTAGTCCAGGTCGGAGGTCTTGGCCTTGTCCCAGGTGGCCCTCTTGTCACGGAACCACGTGTCGACCGCCCAGACCCCGTAGGGCTGCGCGGCCGCCGTCCTGGTGTGGTCGTACATGGGTACGAACATGGACTTCGAGCCGACACAGTGCCCCGCGGTGAGGATCAGGTCGTGTCCCGCACTGCGCACCACGCCGGCCGTGCAGCGGTGCCCCTTCGGCCCCTTGTCCTCGCTGAAGATCGTGCCGACGGACTTGACGCCCTTGAAGTGCTGGGCGGTGACCCCGCCGGCGGAGGGCCTCCGGGCCGCTGCCGGCGATCCCTCCGGTGGGGCGGTACGGCCCGAGGGGTCGGTGGCCGAGTCCATGCGCTCGGGAGTCCAGAAGCGGATGGCGGCCTCGACCGTCCAGTCGTCGTCGGCGGCCGGCAGCACCGCGTCCGATGCCGGGGGCTCTGCGGACGGGCCGGTCGGGGCTGTGGTAGTCGGGCCGGCCGGCGGCTTCGGCGCGGGGGCAGCGCTCCGCGAAGTCGCCGAGGCGGGTTGCGTGGGCGTGGCGGGGACGGGGGGCGGCGCGGTACCGGCCAGGGCCGCCGTTGCGTCGCCCAGCAGCGCCAGGACGCTCACCACCGCGACGGCCCCGAGACGTATGCGGCTGGGGGGCGATGGGGTCTTCCGCATTCAGGTCCCTCCAAGGAGCGGGCCGGACGGCACGAGGACCCGAAGGGCAGGCGCCCACGACGGAACAGCGGGCGAACACCGCTGCGGAGTCCGACGCGTGCTCTTCCGCCGACGGGTGCTCCGCGCTCACCGCGCGCGACGGCGGCCTCCGTTGCGGCCCCGTGCGCCGTACGGCGGCTTTCGATCGACCGTGGTCAGCGGTCGCAGCCGTCATGATCGCATGACGGACGCGCGAATGCGCATCTTGTATTCCGGTTTGCGCCTGTGCAGTTGGGGTGCTCCCAGCAACATGTCGGGGTCGCACACCCGCGCCCGCCGGCGGTGCCCCTGCGCATCGGTCGATCGGTCCCACGCGCGAGCCGTGATCGTGCGTCCCGGGGCGCGGGGGCCGAACGTCGGCGCGAGGGGACCCCCGTCACCCGCCCGTCCTGGTCACCCACCAGTTCCGGACACTCCCCGACGCCACCCCCGACCGGCAAGATCGGCATTCGAGGCCGGAGTACTAGGCTGGCCGCCATGAGCGCACACTTTGACGTAGTGGTCCTGGGCGCCGGCCCGGGTGGATATGTCGCGGCGATCAGGGCCGCCCAGCTCGGGCTCAGCACGGCGATCGTCGAGGAGAAGTACTGGGGCGGAGTGTGCCTCAACGTGGGGTGCATCCCGTCGAAGGCGCTGTTGCGCAACGCGGAACTGGCCCACATCTTCACCCAGGAGGCCAAGACCTTCGGCATCCGGGTGAACGGGGAAGTGACCTTCGACTACGGCGAGGCCTTCACCCGCAGCCGCAAGGTGGCGGACGGGCGCGTCAAGGGCGTCCACTACCTGATGAAGAAGAACAAGATCACCCAGTACACCGGTCGCGGCACCTTCAGCGACGACCACACCCTGCAGGTCGCCCTCACCGACGGCGGCACGGAAACCCTCACCTTCGACCACTGCATCGTCGCCGCCGGCGCCACCACGAAGCTGCTGCCGAACACCTCGCTCAGCGAGCGCGTGGTGACGTACGAGGAGCAGATCCTGTCCGACTCGCTCCCGGCGAGCGTCATCATCGCGGGCGCGGGCGCCATCGGCGTCGAGTTCGCGTACGTCCTGCACAACTACGGTGTCGAGGTCACCCTCGTCGAGTTCCTCGACCGTATCGTCCCGCTGGAGGACGAGGAGGTCTCCGCGGAACTGACCCGCCGTTACAAGCGGCTCGGCATCAACGTGCTGACCTCCACCCGCGTCGAGGCGATCAACGACTCGGGCGACTCGGTCAAGGTCATGGTGACCACCGGCGGCCAGCGCCAGACGCTGCAGGCCGACAAGGTGCTCCAGGCGATCGGCTTCCAGCCGCGTGTGCAGGGCTACGGCCTGGAGAACACGGGTGTCCGGCTCACCGACCGCGGGGCGATCGACATCGACGGTCGGTGCCGCACGAGCGTCCCGCACATCTACGCCATCGGTGACGTGACGTCGAAGCTGATGCTCGCTCACGCGGCCGAGGCGATGGGCATCGTGGCGGCCGAGACCATCGCCGACGCGGAGACCATGGAACTCGACTACGTCATGATTCCGCGGGCGACCTACTGTCAGCCGCAGATCGCCAGCTTCGGCTGGACCGAGGCGCAGGCCCGTGAGAAGGGCTTCGACGTGCAGGTGGCGAAGTTCCCGTTCACCGCCAACGGCAAGTCGCACGGTCTGGGCGACACCGCGGGCTTCGTGAAGATCCTCAGCGACGCCCGGCACGGTGAACTCCTCGGCGCCCATCTGATCGGCCCCGAGGTCACCGAGCTCCTGCCGGAGCTGACACTCGCCCAGCAGTGGGATCTGACCGTCCATGAGGTCGCCCGCAACGTGCACGGCCACCCGACGCTCGGCGAAGCGGTCAAGGAGGCGATCCACGGACTGGCGGGTCACATGATCAACATGTGACCCGGGACAATTCTCGCCATGACCGACGGGATGAACGACGCCGAGAGCCGCCTGGCCAGGATCGAGCGGCTCCTGGAGAGCCGGGAGCGCGAGGTGGCACCGGCCTGGCGCCGGGCGACACGGGGCGAGCCGCGCTGGGCGGTGACCGCCGTGATCCTGGTGGCGGTCGCCCTTCAGTGGATGGTGCCGCACGAGCTCGCCCTCCAGCCCTACTGGGTGCTGCCCGCCCTGGAGCTGGTGCTGCTGGCGGGTCTGATCATGGCGAACCCCCGGCGGGTGGAGCCCCGGAACCGGTGGCTGCGGTGGCTGGGCCTGGCCCTGATCTCCGTGATCAGTCTGGCCAACGGCTGGGCGGCGGTGAGACTGGTGGCGGGACTGGTGAACGGCACCGAGGGCGAGGATGCCGGGCCGCTGCTGCTGACCGGGGGTGGCATCTGGCTCACGAACGTCATCGTGTTCGCCCTGTGGTACTGGGAGTGGGACCGCGGTGGACCGATGCTGCGGGCCCGCGGCCATCACCAGTTCGCCGACTTCCTCTTCGTGCAGATGCAGAGCCCGGAGACCGCGCCGCCCGACTGGGAACCGGCGTTCCTGGACTACCTGTACCTGTCGTTCACCAACTCCACTGCCTTCAGCCCGACCGACGTGATGCCGCTCTCGCGCTGGGCCAAGATGCTGATGATGCTGCAGTCCTCCATCTCCTTGGTGACCGTGGTCCTGGTGGTGGCCCGGGCGGTCAACATCCTTCGATGACAAGGGAGTTGCATACCCGCTCCGGCACACCCCTCACCGGATCTCCTGTTCGGCCCAGATGATCTTCCCTTCGGGCGTGTACCGGGCGCCCCAGCGGTGGGCGAGCTGGGCCACGAGGAAGAGGCCGCGGCCGCCTTCGTCGGTGCTGCGGGCGTGCCGCAGCCGCGGGGCGGTGCTGCTGGTGTCGGCGACCTCACAGGTCAGGCGGGCGTCGCGGAGCAGCCGCAGCCGGATGGGCGGGGTGGCGTAGCGGATCGCGTTGGTGACCAGCTCGCTGACGATGAGTTCGGTCGTCATGGCCAGGTCGGCAAGGCCCCAGGCCGTCACCTGACGGGTCGCCAGGCCGCGGAGTTCGCCGACGGCGGCCGGGTCCAACGGCACCTCCCACGAGACGACGTGGTCGGGGTCCAGGGTGTGGGTGCGGACGAGGAGCAGGGCGATGTCGTCGGGCTGGGGCACCGGGACCAGTTGTCGCACCGCGGTCTCGCAGAGCGTCCCGAGGTCGGAGCCGGAGCGGGACAGCACCTGTCCGAGACGGGCCATGCCCTGGTCGATGTCCCGGTCGGCTCCCTCGATGAGGCCGTCCGTGAAGAGACCCAGCAGGCTGTTCTCGGCGATCTCGATCTCCGTGGCCTCGAAGGCCATCCCGCCGAGCCCCAGCGGAGGACCGGCGGGAAGCTCCGGGAAGCGGACGTGACCGTCGGGGGAGACGACGATCGGCGGCGGGTGGCCGGCCCGTGCCATGGTGCACCGCCTCGTCACCGGATCGTAGACGGCGTACAGGCAGGTGGCGCCGAGAAAGGTCGTGACGGTCCGGTCCTCCGTCCCCTCGCCCGTCTCCTCCGCGCTCAACCGGAGTACGAGGTCGTCGAGGTGGGCCAGCAGTTCGTCGGGCGGCATCTCCATGTCGGCGAGGGTCTGGACCGCGGTGCGCAGGCGCCCCATGGTCGCGGCCGCGGAGATGCCGTGGCCGACCACGTCGCCGACGACCAGGCCCACCCGCGCGCCGGACAGCGGGATCACGTCGAACCAGTCACCGCCGACCCCGCCGGTCGCGTCGGCCGGCAGATAGTACGAGGCCACCTCCAGCGCTGTCCCACCCGTCAGGGCGTGCGGCAGCAGACTGCGCTGCAAGGTGAGCGCCGCCGTGTGTTCGCGGGTGTAGCGGCGCGCGTTGTCCACGCACAGCGCCGCCCGCGCCACCAACTCCCGGGCGAGCAGCAGGTCGTCCTGATGGAACGAGACGGGGTTCACCGACCGTACGAACGTGGTGAGGCCCAGGGTGGTGTTCCGCGCCCGCATCGGCACGGAGATGAGGGAGTGCATGCCGAACTCGCGCAGGCGGGCGGCCCTGGCGGGCTGTTCGCCTCCCCACAGGTGACCGTCCGGGTCCAGGACCGGGACGAAGACCGGTTCGCCGCTGACGAGCAGGCTCAGGCTGTGCGGCGGGGGGACGAACTCCACTCTGTCCCCGATCCGGGCGACGGCCTCCGGGCAGCCCTCGCGGGCCGAGCTCATACCGGCCCGGCGCATCACCGGCCTGGCGGGGGCGGGTCCGGCGTCGGACAGCCAGGTCCCCTGCCCCTCAGCGCTGAGCACGGGCTCCAGGAGATCGACGACCACGAAGTCCGCGAAACGGGGAACGGCGAAGTCGGCGAGCTCCTGGGCCGTCCGTATCACGTCCAGGGTCCTGCCGATGCTGGCCCCGGCCTCGTTGATCAGCGACAGCAGCCGGCGGGCGTTCCAGCGCTCGGTGACGTCCAGGACCATGTAGCAGACGCCGGTGACGGAGTCGCCCGCGTCCACCAGGGGGAAGAAGGAGGCGGAGTAGGCGTGTTGGCGATGGGGGTCGGACCAACTCCATCCCGCGTACTCGTGGTCGGTGATCGGGGCCCCGGTCGCCAGCACCTTGCGCATCAGTGCCTCGATGGTGTCCGCCTGCATTCCCGGCAGCACCTCGCTCAGACGACGGCCCAGCCGCTGGTCCCGGGGGACGCCGCCAAGGCTCTCCAGCGTGTCGTTCAGCCAGATGTAGCGCAGTTCCAGATCCATCACGGCCATGCCGACCGGCGAGCGGGTCAGGAGCCCGTCGAGGACGGACTGGCCCACCGTCCATTGCGGCGGCCGCTGTTCCCTTGCCGAGATCAGGAAGCACTCGTCCGCGCCGACCGGAAAGGACGCGGACACCCGCAGGTCGACTTCGACGCGGGCGCCGTCGCGGTGCCGCAGGGGGATCAGCCCGTTCCAGCCCACGCCCGCCCGGCAGCGTTCCGCGACACCGGCCACGCGGGCCGGGTCCTCGGGCATCGCCAGCAGCGGGGCGGCGGAGCGGCCGACGACCTCTGGACCGGCGTAGCCGAGAAGCGCCTCCGCGCCGCGGGTCCAGCCGACCACGACGCCCGCGCCGGAGACCACCGCCACCGCGTCGTTGGACGCGTCGAGGGCATCGCGTGGTCCCACGGACGGAGGCGCGTCCGAATCGTTCCGACCAGAAGCCATGGCTCCCTCCTCGTTACCTCCACATGTTCCTGCCTGGCCGGTGTTCCTGCCCGGCCGCCCGACAGGCACGGTCCGCAGGGAGCGACACGGGTCCCGGGCGGGCGGTCGGCAGCGGTCCGGTTCCCGCGGCAGCGGTCGGTCCGGATTCGGCGCCCCCAACGGCGCCTCCAGTGCGTCGAGAGGCCCGACCCGGGAGGGAAGGAGCCGCTTCCGGTGCGCCGGCGGTGCCGCGGTCGCGGGCGATTCCTCCCGTCTGATGCGGTTCAGCCCCCTCGCGAGGATCTCCACGTCGTAGGATTGCCCCAAAGATCCTGACATGCCCTTGCCGGAGCCATGACCGGGTCGAGCTGTTGAGCCGCATCAGGGCGGTTGTCTTGACCAAGCCCGCCAGGAGTTCTCGTGCACAGGCCGCTTGAGTGGATCCGCCAGGACCTCCGTCCGGGCCCGGACTCCCCCTCCGTGCGCCCGGCCGGTTCTCCCCGGCCACCTCACTGCCCGCTCCAGCCGGCGCCGAGCCCTCGCCGGAGCGGGCAGTGAGGTGGCCGGGGAGTCGCGGAGCCGAACGACGCCGTGCCGAGCGGTCGAGTGCCACCGGTCTGCAGGGTCCGGAGACCCCCCTGTGGATGCGCTGGCTGCCGGCCCTCTATGTCGCCTTCCTCCTGGTGCTCGAACCCGTCACCCCGGTGCAGTGGCCGGTCAGCTTCCTGCTCATCGCCCTCCCCCTGGTCGCCGCCTACGCCCACGGCCCCGCCGTCGTCGCCGCCGTCACCGTGTTCGCCGTGGTCTTCGAAGGTGTCCTGGCCGGAACCCCGTGCTGCGCCGGCCGCTCGGTGGGCTACCTGTGGGAGCGCCACTACGTGGCCTCGTACATCTCCACCGCCCTGGTCGGTGTCCTCGGCACGATCCTGGCCGCCCACCGCATCCGCCGGGAACGGACCCTCGCCACCGTGCGCTCCGTGGCCGAGACCGCGCAGCGCGTGCTGCTGCGCCCGGTGCCCCGCCGCCTCGGCCAGATCTGTGTGGAGACCCTCTACCTGTCCGCCGCCGCGGAGGCACGCATCGGGGGCGATCTGTACGAGGCGGTGCCCACCGCGTACGGGGTCCGCCTGCTGATCGGCGACGTCCGCGGCAAGGGCCTGATGGCGGTGGAGACGGCGGCGACGATGCTCGGCGCCTTCCGCGAGGCCGCCCACGACGAACCCGATCTGGCCGGGGTGGCGCGCCGGGTCGAGAAGAGCATGAACCGCAGAGCCGTGCAGCTGCCGGGCAGCGAAGGCGCGGAACGCTTCGTCACCGCCGTGTTCGCCGAGATTCCCGACGACGAACCCGTCGTCCGCATCGTGAACTGCGGCCATCCGCCACCGCTGCTCATCGACCGTGACAGCGTCACCGAGCTGGACTCGGCCGACCCCTCGCTCCCCCTCAACCTCGGTGTTCTGGCCGGGGACGATTACCACGCGGACGTGGTGCCCTTCCACCCCGGCAACCAGTTGCTGCTGTACACGGACGGTGTCACCGAGGCACGGAACCGCGCCGGGGACTTCTACCCGCTCGCCGAACGCGTCCGGGCCTGGTGCCGCCTGCCGCCCCGCGAACTGCTCGACAGCCTCCACCAGGACCTGCTGGCGCACAGCGGCGGGAACCTCGACGACGACACCGCCGCCCTGGCCGCGTACCGCATCCCGGACGAGTCCCCGGAGCGGGACGGTGGGAGCCGCGACCGGGCCGACACCACGTGTCGGACCGAGGAACCCGGATCCGACCCGACCAGGACCGGTCGGCCCTGACCCCGCCCCGGACCGGTCCACCCCGGATCGGGCGGGCCGCGACCGAGGTGTCCGGGAGGGCAACAAGGGCAACCTCCCGGGAACCGGAGAGGGGAGAAGCGAAGTGCCCCGGGCAGAAGTCCTAGACCGGGTCCTCTTGCTCCAAGGGCTCCTGGCCGGGCTCCCCGACACTCGCCGGCAGCGCCTGTTCGGCCCAGATCACCTTCCCCTGGGGGGTGTACCGGGTGCCCCAGCGCTCGGTCACCTGCGACACCAGGAACAGACCGCGGCCGCCCTCGTCCATCGTCGCCGCATACCGCAGGTGCGGCGAGGTGCTGCTCCCGTCGGCCACCTCGCAGATCAGCGTACGGTCGCGGATCAGCCGGACGTGGATCGGCTCGGAGCCGTAACGGATGGCGTTGGTGATGAGCTCGCTCAGGACCAGCTCCATGCCGAAGCCGAGCTCGGACAGGCCCCACTCGGCGAGCTTCTGCGACAGGGCGTCGCGCATCCCCGCGACGGCGGCCGGGTCGAGCGGCACGTCCCAGTCGGCGATCCGGTCGCGCGGCAGACCCCGGGTGCGGGCGATGAGCAGGGCCACGTCGTCCTTGGGTCGCCCGGGCAGCAGCTCCTCCAGCACGGCCCCGCAGCTCTCCTCGGGTGTCCGGTCGGGATGACCCGCGAGGGCCGCGGCGAGCAGATCCATCCCGACGTCCAGATCGCGCCGGCGGTCCTCGATGAGACCGTCGGTGTACAGGACGAGCTGCGTTCCCTCCGCGAGCTCCAGCTCGGTGGTCAGGAACGGCATGCCGCCGAGGCCGAGAGGGGGACCGGCCGGCAGGTTCGGGAAGGTGACGGTCCCGTCGGGGTGGACGAGCGCGGGTGCCAGGTGCCCCGCGCTCGCCATGACACAGCGACGCGTCACCGGGTCGTAGATCGCGTAGAGGCAGGTGGCGCCCACGACGCCCACGGCGCTGTCCGTGCCCGCCTCGTCCTGGTCGATGAGGCCCACCAGATCGTCCACATGACTCAGCAGCTCGTCGGGCGGCAGATCGAGGGTGGAGAAGTTGTGCACCGCGGTCCGCAGCCGGCCCATCGTGGCGGCCGCGTGCAGGCCGTGACCGACGACGTCGCCGACGGCCAGCGCCACCCGGCTCCCCGGCAGCGGAATCACGTCGAACCAGTCCCCGCTGACACCCGACTGGGCGGGGAGATAGCGGTAGCCGACCTCCAGTGCGCTCAGTTCGGGCAGGGCCCGCGGCAGCAGGCTGCGCTGGAGGGTGACCGCCAGCGCGTGTTCGCGGGTGTAGCGGCGCGCGTTGTCGATACTGACGGCGGCCCTGGCCACCAGCTCCTCGGCGAGCGACAGCTCCTCCTCGTCGAAGGGCTCGTGCTGCTCGCACCGCCAGAAGTTGGCCATGCCCAGTACGACGCCGCGGGCCTGGATCGGGGCGGCGATGAGGGAGTGGATGCCGTAGTCCATGATCCGCCTGGTGCGCGCCGGGTCCTGCGCGTGCCAGCCCTTGGCGGTGGACAGATCGGTCACCAGCTCGGAGTGGCCGGTCCCGTAGCCGCGCGCCTGGGGCGTGGAGGGCACGAAGTCGATCAGCCGGCCCTTCTCGTAGAGCGGGTGGTCCTTCCTGATCCCCCACACGGCAGTGCGCCGCATGCCGGTGGCCGTGAGGGCGGGCTCCTCGCCGCGCAGCACCGCGTCGGCCAGGTCCACGGTGACGAAATCGGCGAAGCGGGGCACCGCGACCCTCGCCAGCTCGTCGGCCGTGCGCAGCACGTCCAGGGTGGTGCCGATGCGGACTCCGGCGTCGTACAGCAGCTTCAGCCGCTCGCGTGCGGTCTCCGCCCTGCCGGTCACCGCCTGCAGCTCGGTCGAGTCGCGCAGTGTGACCACGGTGCCCTTCGGACCTCCGCCGCGGTCCGTGGGCCGTTGGTTGACCGCCAGCAGCCGCTCCCCCGCGAAGTGCACCTCGTCGGTGGCCTCGCGTCCGGAGGCGAGCAGTGCCACCGTCTCCTCGTCGAGGCTCGACAGCTCCGACACGAACTTTCCCTCGGCATCCGCGGGCAACGCCAGCAGCCGTCTGGCCTCGTCGTTCGCCAGCAGCAGCCGTCCGTCGCCGCCGATGATGAGCACCCCTTCACGCACGGAGTGCAGCACCGTGTCGTGGTGGTCGTACATGCGGGTCATCTCCGCCGGGGCCAGGCTGTGGGTCTGCCGCCGCAGCCGCTTGGCCACCAGCGCCGTGCCCCCGGTGGCCACCACCAGCGCCCCTGCCCCGGCGCCCAGGATGATCGGCAGTTGCCTGGCCACCTGGTTGGTCACGTTCTTGACCTTCATCCCGGCGGAGACGAGGCCCACCACCTTGTTCGCGTCGTTCTTGACCGGGACGGTGGCCTGCACCTCGCGGCCGAGCGGGCCGTTGACGCTCTCCGTGTAGATCTTCCCCGCCAGGGAGGGCGCGATGTTGCCCACGAACCGCTTCCCGATCAGGCCCGGCAGGGGGTGGGTGTAGCGGATCCCTTTGGTGTTCAGGACGACGATGAAGTCGACACCGGCGGCCTTGCGACCGGCTTCGGTGAGCGGCTGGAGGATCTTGCTCGGCTCGGGGCTCTCCAGCGCCGCCACGATGCCGGGGGAGTGCGCGAAGGTCTCCGCGACCGCGAGGGAACGGCGTTTGGCCTCGGCGTCGGTGTCGCGCTTCGACTGCAGGGCGAGCCCGAGCACACCGAAGGCGACGAGCAGCACGACCAGTGCCACCTGGAGAACCAACACCTGCCCGGCTACGCTACGCGGGCTCTTGCTGACCAGTGGCCTGAGTGAAAACCGTCCAAATCCGGCGAAACGATTCGCCATGTGACCTTTCTAGCACTGGTGATCCCGGGCGGCCATGGGCCACCCGCGGGGTGGACCCGCCCGTCCCGGCACTTCACCCCTCCGGCTCACCTCCTGACCGGCCGGCCGCCGCCGGCCGGCGATGACGGTGGGGCGCCACCCGCTCCACGGCCGCGGGCTCCGGGGCGGGCGGTGGCAACATAGGGGACCGCTCCTCACGCCCGGATAGTCCATGCGGGCGGACGGTATGAGGAGGTAAGCCGCCGTTGGCACCTCTTGCTGTCATAGTGCGGCCATGAAGATCGCGACCGCCGTCGGCCAGGTCCCCCACAGGACCGCGAGCCGCACGCGTCCGTGGACCGGCGGCCGCGTCCACCGAACGACGACCGCGACGGTCCGCCGACCGAGGCCCACTCAGGTCCGCCGGCCTACGATCACTGGCGCTCACCCCTGCACGACCACGCCCGCTCGCCCGCGCACGCCCGCACCCTCGTACATGACGGCCGCGTGCTCGTACACGACGGCCGCACCCTCGTACACGACGGCCGCACCCTCGTACACAACGGCCGCATGCTCGCACACCCGCGCGTACGGCCTCCCGCACACCTCCGCGTGCACGCCGGTCCTCGCGTGCGGTGACGTCCGCCGGTTCCTCCGGTGAACGCGCCGCTCACGCCACCCCCGCCAGAAGCCGACCCGCGGGGACGCCCCCGCGGGGGTCTCCGCTCCCGCCGTACGGTCGTCGTGCTCACCCTCACCGGTGCCGTCGGCATCGCCGGCGCGGTCGCCCTCGCCGGCGCCCTCCCCTCCGGGGAGCACCGCGCCTCCGTCCGCCCCGGCACCCAAGCCCCCGGCCCCTCCCCCGCACCCCCCGCCTCGCCCTTGACCGCCCCCTCCCCCGGCGCGCCGGGCATCGGCGACCCGCTCCTGCCGCTCGACGGCAACGGCGGCTACACGGTCCGGCGCTACACCCTGGACTTCGACTGGGCGGCCCCCAGAACACCGTTCGGCGCGAGCACCACCGTCGAGGCCACCGCCACGCAGGCCCTCTCCCGCTTCGACCTCGACTTCGCGGGCAACACCCTGCGCCGGGTCACCGTCGACGGCACGCCGGCGCGCGCCGTGCGCGACGGCGACGAGCTCGTCATCACACCCGTGCGGCCCATCGCCCAGGGCGGCGCCTTCACCGTGCGGGTCGACTACACCGCCGATCCGACACGGCAACGGCACCGGAGCGACGCCATCGCGGACTACGGCTGGGTGCCGACACCCGACGGCATCGTGCTCTACCCGCAGCCCGACGGCGCCAAGATGATCTTCCCGGTGGACGACCATCCGAGCCTGCGGGCGCCGGTCACCTTCCACATCACCACCCCACCGGATCTCGGCGCGGTGGCCAACGGCAGGCTCGTCGAGCGCGTCCGGCGGCCCGACGGACGGATCCGCTGGACGTACGACTCCGAGCACCCGGTCGCGGCCCAGCTGGTCCAGGTGGCGATCGGGAAGTTCACGTTCGTCGAGAGCACCGGCCCGCACGGACTGCCCGTTCGGGACGTGGTCCCGGACGGCCTGGTCGCCGGCACCAAGGCGTACCGCTCACTCACCTCCGAGCACCTGACCTGGCTGGAACGGCGGCTCGGCCGGTACCCCTTCCGCCGCTACGGCGTCCTGGTCGGGGACACCGACCTGCCGGTGGCGCTGGAGACGCAGTCCCTGTCCGTGGTGCCGAGGGCCGACCTGCTGGGCGACCGGGTCGACGCCGAGCGCAACCTCGTCCACGAGCTGGCCCATCAGTGGACCGGCGACAGCGTCGCCATCCGACGGTGGTCCGACCTGTGGCTGAGCGAGGGCCACGCCCGCTTCTACGAACGTCTGTACTCCGGCGCACACGGCGGCGACAGCTTCGAGAACGCGATGCGGAGCGCGTACGAACGGCACGACCAGTGGCGTCATGACGACGGGGCGCCCGCCGAACCCGACGGTGACGCGCACCTGTTCAAGCAGATGCGGTACGACGGTTCGGCGCTGGTGCTCTACGCCCTTCGGGAGAAGGTGGGCGAGGAGGCCTTCGACAGGATCGAGCGGTCCTGGGTGACGACGTATCAGGGCCGGGTGGCCGGCACCCACGACTTCGTCGCGCTCGCGTCCGGAGTCGCCGGCCAGGACCTGAGCTCCTTTCTGACCCCGTGGCTGTACGGGGCTCACACCCCGCCCATGCCGGGGCACCCCGACTGGCACCCGGACCCGGTCCAGGGCTGAGGCGTCGCGCCGTCCGTCAGACCGTCAGCCCGTCAGGTCACCCGCTCGTCGGTCCGGCCTTCGGCCCGACCACCCGTCAGTCCGACCGGCCGTCAGTTCGAGTACCCGCCAGGCCGTCATAACGGTCCGTCATGCCATCCGACCCACCTCGCCGTCGCACCCCCGTTCCCCTCCCTTTTGCGCGGAACGGGGATTCTTGCTGACCACCTGTCAGATTCCGCGCTTCTGCCGCCGACCGGGTGGCCTCTGCCGGGCCGCTGGTCCACACCGGTGACGCTCGACGCGCCGTCGCGTGTCGGGCACGGAAACGTACAAGGGGTGGTGCAAAGGGCAACTCCTTGCCCTGGCCGCGACGAGCATGGTTGGAGATCTCCGGGATGAAGACACGTGCCGCCCGCCGAAGCCCCGCTGCTGGACGAGGGCGCCGCCGGACCGTCCGCATGACCGCGTCCGCCGCGCTGCTGATACCGCTGCTGACCGGCACCCCGGCCTGCGGCGGCCCGGCTCCCGGCCCGAAGCTGCAGAACGTCTTCACGGACGCGGCGGACGAGTACCACGTGCCGCGGAGCGTGCTCATGGGCGTCTCGTACCTGCAGTCGCGGTGGGACTCCCGGCCGGGCACCCCGAGTGTCGCCGGCGGCTACGGTCCGATGCACCTGGTGGACACCCGTCAGGCCAAGGCCCCGGCGACCCCACCGAGCGGACGGGCCGATTCGCCCGCGATCGCGGCGGGGCCGTCGGCCGCTCCCCCGAAGGGCTCCTCGGGCAGCCCCGCCGAGCAGCCGGCGGACCTGCGCCGCGCCGCCCTGCTGATCGGGGCCCCGGCGGGACGGCTGCGGACGGACACCGCCGCCAACGTCCGCGGCGGCGCGGCGCTGCTGGCCGCGACCCAGCGACAGCTCGGCAAACCGCTCAGCGCCGACCCGACGGACTGGTGGGACGCGGTGGCGCGCTTCTCCGGCACGGATGACACCGTGTCGGCCGCGGCCTACGCGAACGACGTCTTCTCGCTGATCCGCCGGGGCGCGCACCGCACCACCGACGCGGGCGAGCAGATCACCCTGCCCGCCAGCCCACGCGTGCGCCCCCGCGCCGCCGACGAGCGGAAGGCGCACCGGCCGAAGGAGGTCGAGTGCCCGCCGGAGCTGGACTGCGACTGGCTCAGCGCCCCGTACGTACGGACGGACGACGGCAGCTACGGCAACCACGACGTGGCCGACCGGCCCCGCGACCAGAGGATCGACTACATCGTCCTCCACGACACCGAGGCGACCCTGCGGTCGATGCTGCAGACCGTGCAGAATCCGAAGGAGCCGTCGTGGCACTACTCGATCCGTTCCAGCGACGGCCAGGTGACCCAGCACATCAGGACCAAGGACATGGCCTGGCACTCAGGCAACCAGATGGTGAACGCCCGTTCGATCGGCATTGAGCATGAGGGATTCCTCAAACAGCCCGGCAGCTGGTACACCGAACAGATGTACCGGGCCTCGGCCCGTCTGGTGCGCTACCTGGCGAAGAAGTACGACATCCCGCTCGACCGGCAGCACATCCTCGGCCATGACAACGTACCGGGTCCGACCGCCTCGTCCGTTCCCGGCATGCACGACGACCCGGGACCCTTCTGGGACTGGCGGCACTACTTCGACCTGCTCGGCGTACCCCTGCGCGCCACCGCCGGGGCCGACAGCGACATGGTGACCGTGCTGCCGGACTACGCCACCCACAGACCGGAATTCACGGGCTGCACCGAGGCCGGCGCGCCCTGCGCGCCGCACGGCTCCAGCGCGGTCCGCCTCCACACCGCGCCGGACGAGAGCGCTCCGCTGATCCAGGACCCGGGCCGGCGCCCGGGGGGCGAGGCCTCCACGGTGGACGTCGACGATCTGGGGTCGCGGGTCTCCGCGGGCCAGACCTTCGCCGTGGCCGGGTACGAGGGCGACTGGACGGCGATCTGGTACCAGGGACAGCGGGCGTGGTTCGAGAACTCGAAGAACCACCCGACCGCCGTCGGGGCGAGCGGCCGGATGGTGACTCCGAAGGCGGGCCTGACCGAGGTCCCGGTCTACGGACGCGCCCTCCCGGAGAAGGACTCCTACCCGGACGGGGTCCCGGCGCAGCCCGAGTCGCCGCTGCCCTACCACTTCCTCGCGGGGCAGCGGTACGCGACCGAGGCCCGCCTCGTCGGATCCCACATCGACAGGTCGCAGTTCCGTGACACGCCGAGCCCGGTCGTGACGGGCCGTGAGGAGTGGTACGAGATCCAGCTCGGCCAGCGGATCGCCTTCGTCCGGGCGAGCGACGTGGACGTGGTCGAGTCGCAGGGGTCCGGTTCCACGGCGGGCAACGCGGCGCCCCCACACGAGCGGTGACCGGAACGGCCGGACCCGGGTTCCGTTCCGGGTCCCGGTCGGAGTCCCGGAACGGAACGCCGGTGGGCTTCGCGGTTTCGCGGCTGCACTACTTCACGACTTCACGGCGACGGAAGCCTCGATGCGGCGGAGCTGATGGTCCATGGCCGTCAGCCACACTTCGAGGTCGACGAGGGTGGGCAGCCCCGGATGGTGCCGCGGCAGCGGCGGAGCGCACGGACGCCGACAGGGCGCGGGGCGCTTCTCCGTGGTGAAGTGCAGGGCGATGCGGTCCACGTCCGTCGTCAGCTCGGCGGCGGTCCGGCGCGCCCAGGCGCACGCGTCCGGCGGCACATCGGCCAGCGGTACCTCGAAGCAGGGAAGCCGCTGGGCCCCCAGCACGGTGTGGTACGCCACCACGAGCACCCCGTGCCAGTCGACCTGGACCGCCTCCCAGGCAGCGGGCGGCTCACTGCGGAACTGCGCGTAGGCGGCCTCCGCCAGCCGCAGGTGACGCAGGGTGGGCCGGGTCGGGGGCGCGCAGGGGTCGGCCCCCGGCGCGTCCAGCAGCGCCTCGACCGTGGCGGGTACCAGCGCCCCACAGGAACGCAGCAGGCTCGCCATGGTCCGGCGGACCTCCTTCCGGGCCCCCGCCGGCCAGGCCAGCAGCCCGCACAACAGGCCGATGACGCTGCCGGTGACGACATCGACGAGGCGTGCCTCCGACAGCCGCCAGCCGGTCGGGGTGATCTGCGCGAAGGCGAGGGCGACCACGAGGGTGAACAACCCCTGTGCCCAGGCGACTCCGAGCCGCGGGCCCAGGGCGAAGGCGATGAGCATGCCCGGAACGAGGAGGGCGGCGTAGGCGTCCAGGTGCCGGCCGAGGGCGATGAGCAGGGCACCGGCCACGACGGCTCCCACCAGATTGCCGGTCACCGCCTCGCGCACCGCGCGCCAGGTGGCGCCGACCGTGGTGCGGGCGAGGGTGAGGACCGTCAGCAGGACCCAGAATCCGTGCGTGAGGTCGAGGGTGCCCGCGACGAGCCGGGCGACGGCGAGCCCGCACGCGACCCGTACCGCGTTCTGGAACCACACCGAGCGATGCGTCGCGTTCCCCGCGATCCGGCGCGCCCACAGCTGCGCGGTGGACAGGTCCACGTACCAGAAGAGTTCACGGGGTGAGAGCGGTGCGCCGCGGCGCCGCGCGGCGGCGACCCCTACGGCGGTCACCGCGATCCACGCCGACTCCGCCAGCGTCAGGACCGCGGCCTGCCGTCGCAGCACACGGCTGTCCACGCCCTGTTCCCCGGGATCGGCCGCGCGACGGATCCGGTCCGCCTGGAAGCGCTGGATCTCCTGTCGCAGCAGGTCGGCCGACGGCGGTGGCCGACCGGTGCGCAGGGCCGCGGCCGTGTCCGCGCACATGGCGGCGACCCGGGCGCGCAGCGCCGCGGACGTCCGGTCCGTGCCCAGCGGTACGCCCTCGAACGCGGACAGCTCGAACTGCGAGGCCAGTTGGTCCAGGATCCGGCGGGCCGCGGCGCCCGCCTGGCCCAGCGCCCGGTCCCCGCGGCCGGGGCCGGTGGGGCGCTCACCGGGCGCGACCCGCGACAGCCGCATTCCCTCACTGAGTTCACGCAGCCTCGCGACGGGGACGCGGTCCGAGTCGGCCGCCGCGACCGCGCCCGTCTCCAGCGCGTCGGCCAGCAGGTCGCGGAAGCCCACGGCGGGCGGTCCGCGCAGAAGGTACGCGTGGCACAGCGCGAGGAGGACGACGCCCACGGCCACGCCTGTCAGCCGGTCGCCCAGCGTCTGGGGGGCGTAGGGCGGGAAACAGGCCAGGATGTAGAGGAGTTGCAGACCGGGCGCGGGTCCCGCCGCGCGGGGCCCGGCCACCACGCTGAAGGTCAGCAGGAACCCGACGACCAGCATGCCCGCGACGGCGGCCGCCGTGGACCGCGCCAGTGCCGTGCCCAGAGCGACGAGAGCCAGCCCGAACGGCAGGGTCCGCAGAGTGATCCACGCCTGCCGCCGGCCGGTCCCGGGAATGACGGACAGCAGGCCGAACGCGATGGGGGTGAACAGCGCGTACAGCGCCGCCACGGGCTGGTGGAGACCGTAGAGGAACACGTAGAAGCCGACGCTCGCCGAGCAGGTGACCTGTACGGACCGCCGCACGACCGCGGAACCGGCGGGCCCGGGCCTCATGCCCGCTCGCCACCCACGCCGGCACGCCCGGCACGCCCGGCACGGCCGGTCCGTGACGGGGGTCGCGGCGTCGCGGTCCTGCGGCTCATGGGGCACATGCGGATGTTCCTCTCGGCAGGCGCCACGGGTGCTCGGCGACCGGGCCTCTGCTCATTTTCGACCCGGTGGAGGACCCGCGCACGTGGTGGCGGTCGCCGCCGGGTGCGGGGGGACGGGGGGACTCGTAGCCTGAAACGGTGCGCTCGCGGGCGCGGGGGCGTCCGACGGCGCGGGCCACGGGAGTCGCCATGGCGTACCGGTTCAACGAGAACGACCAGTTCGACCACGAGATCCTGATCGCTCTGGGCTCCGTCTGGCGGCACGGCGCGGACGTGGGCGAGGTGCTGGCGACTTCGGCCGCCGTGTCGGACGCCGGTGGGGAGACGTGGTTCTGGACCTGGGCCGCGCTCGGCCGCCGTGTCCGGGAGCAGGGCGAGAAGAGCGCGGCCCGCGGCCGGTCGGCCACGGCCCGGGACGCCTTCCTGCGGGCCGCCGGATACTTCGGCCTGGCCCTCGTGGGCGTCGAGTCGTGCGAGGACCCGCGGACGCGGCTGTGCGAGGTGTTCGGCGAACACCGCGACTGCTTCGACCGGTTCGCGCGGGCATGGGACCCACCCGCCGAGCGGGTCGCGATCCCGTACGGGGGCGGGACGCTGCCGGGCTATCTGATGAGCCCGCCCGGTCGTCCGGGACCGCTGTCGACGGTGATCGTCAACAACGGCAGCGACGGCACGGTCAGCTCCGCCTGGACGCTTCTCGGCGCGCCCGCCGTGGCGAGGGGCCACCGTGCGCTGTTGTTCGACGGGCCCGGTCAGCAGTCCATGCTGTTCGAGAACGGGGTGACGTTCCGTCCGGACTGGGAGAAGGTCGTCACGCCGGTCGTGGACTTCCTGTCCGCGCGGTCCGACGTCGACGCCGGGCGCATCGCGCTCGCGGGCATCAGCCAGGCGGGGTACTGGGTTCCGCGCGCGCTCGCGTTCGAGCACCGGATCGCCGCGGCGGTCGCCGATCCGGGTGTCGTCGACGTCGCGGAGAGCTGGTGGCGCCACCTCGGCCCGGAGCTGCGCGGCCTGTGGGACTCAGGTGACCGCGACACGTTCGACCAGGTCGTCCGCGAGGCTCTGGAGGCGGATCCGGCGCTCGCCGCGATGTGGCGCAGGCGTGCCCGGCCGTACGGGGTCGACTCGCCGTACGACCTGCTGGCCGAGGTCGCCCGGTACGACGTGACCGCGGTGGCCGGGCGGATCACCACCCCGCTGCTGATCACCGAGCCGGAGGGGGAGAACTTCTGGCCCGGCGCGTCGCGGCGGCTCTACGACGCGCTGCCCGGTCCGAAGGCGCTGGTCTGCTTCACCGAGGCCGAGGGCGCCCATCTGCACTGCGAGCCGATGGGCCGCGCGTTGTTCGAACAGCGCGTCTTCGACTGGCTGGACGCGCGCCTGGCAGCCGGGCCACCGGACTGATCCGTCCCGACGGGCGGGGAGACCGGCCGTGCACTGCTGTCCCGACGGGCGCGGACACCGCCCGTGCACTGCTGTCCCGACGGGCGCGGAGACCGGCCGTGGGCCGGCACGCGGTGGGGCGGGGTTCCCGAGACCTCTCCCCGGGAACCCCGCCCCACCGTTCCCGTCAGGACCTCAGCAGGCACCCTCGTCCTGCCAGACGCCCCAGTCGGAGGCGACCGGAGTCTCGTTCTGGGTCCACCACTTGGCCTTCCAGTTGTGCTTGTTGTACGACACCTCGTTGCCGGCGGTGTAGACGGCGGTCGAGCTCCAGGCCGTCTTGCAGCCCGTGCCGGGAGGCGTGGGCGTCGGCGTCGGCGTCGGCGTGGGGGTCGAGGTGGGCGGTGTGACGCCCGCGAACTTCACCGAATACTTCGCGAAGTCCCAGGAGTTCTGCGCGACGCTGGAGCAAGTCCCCGATGTGCGGCCGCCGTTGTCGGCCGGGGTGCACTGGCGGTCGCGGTTGAGGGACCAGAACGTGAAGCGGTCCATGTTGTGGCCGGTGACGTAGTCCAGCACGGTCTGGAAGTCGGCCTGCGTGAAGTACTCGCCGGTGTCGCTGCGTCCGTTCATCCCGGAGAAGCCCTCGTGGGCGTAGGCAGTCGCCTGGTCCCAGCCGAAGGTGGACTGCAGGATCTGGTTGAAGTTGGTGAGCGCGCTGGTCTGCGAGGCCGCGCCGTTGAAGCCGCCGTCGAACGGCATGATGGAGAAGTTGTTCGGGGTGAACCCCTGCGACTTGGCCTCCAGCAGCATCTGCTTGCCGAACCAGCCGGTGCCGTCCGCCGTGCCCGCGGTGGTGACGGAGACGTACAGGCCGGGGTTGTTCTGCTGGAGGATCTTGGCGGCACCGATCTCGTTCTTGATGGCCGCGGTGTTCTCGTACTCCGGCTCCTCGAGGTCGAAGTCGATGGCGTGCAGTCCGTACTTGGTGATGACCTGCTGGTACGCCGCAGCCGTGGCGGCCGCGTCCGAGCACGCCTGGCCGAGCTTCGTACCGCCGTACCCGCCGATGGAGACGGAGACGTCGCCGCCCCTGGCACGGATGGTGTTGACGACGGACTGGACGGCGGTGTCCGAGGAGACCGCGGCCGTGCCGCCCCAAGTGGGGCTGCAACCACCGCCGTTGGGGGCGAGGACGAAGGCGAGCTGGAACGCCTTCAGGCCGGTGGCGTCCATGATGGCGCCCGGGTCCGGCGGGTCGTTGTCGAGCGGCATCAGGTAAGGAGCCGCGGCGTACCAGCGGTTGGCGAGTGCGGAGGTCGCGCCGGAAGCGCTGCCCGCGACCAGTGCGGTCGTACCCGCCGCGGCGAGTCCGACGGCGGCGACTGCGCCCAGACATGCGCGAAGACGTCTCACTGCGTGCCTCCAGGGGAGAGGGGGTTCGCCCCAGCTTCCTGATGCTGTTGCGGCCATGTCAATGGATTGGCCTAGACCAGATTTCCCTTTGGACTAGACCAGACGAATTCTTTACCTCTCCCCCGGCGCTCGACGCCGTGGGCGACGGCCCGCGCGCGGACGTGGGCGTGGACGCGGGCGCCCGTGGCGGGGCCCGGCCGGAGTCACCCGCGTGGGCCCTCCAGCGCCGACGCCACACGCTGCGCGGTCTTCTCACCCGCGTGCTGCTTGATCAGGCCCTCCTTGGCCACCGCCCGCACCCGTATCCCGGTGCTGTCCTCCTCCACGCGGGTCACGGTGACCGTGACCACGACCGGGTTCATCGCCGCGAAACCCGCCCCCGACATCACGCGCAGCGCCACCCGGTCCGCCCCGGACTGCAGCAGCGACGGATCCGTACCGTCCGTCGACTCGACCAGGCTCCCACGGACGCGTTCGAGGGCGAGGTCGAAGCTCAGCGGCAGCCGCAACTCGATCTCGTGGACGTCGTGCTTGAGGAACCTGGCCGCGAACTTCGCGCCGAGGCGCCCCTGTCCGGCGATCGCGCCGAGGGCCTCCTCCAGAAGCCTGTCCTCCGAGTGATCCAGCATCCGACTCCCCTGCCCCTCACCTGCACGAATGGCCGCTCACCCTAGCGTGCGAGGCCCCTCCCCCGGAACGCGGTCGTCCCCTTGGCCCCGGGGAGGCCCCTGCGCCTGGGCCCGCGCCCGTGCCCGGACGTGTTCCGGGTACCACTTCGTGAAGCGGACCGCCGCGACCAGCAGGGCGATCGGGACGACCCAGTTGAGCCAGTCCGCCCCCGACCTCACCCGCAGGGCGAGCAGCCCCAGCAGAGCCGTGACCAGGAACACCCCGCCCCACATCGCCGTCAGGACACGGTTGGTGCGCCGGAACACCGGCGAGTGCCAGTACTCGGGGGGCACCGACTCGCGGGCGTACTGCTCGGTGAACGGGGTGAAGGCGAGGGACCCGAGTGCCACGGCGGCGATCACCCCGTTGGACAACGTCTGCGCGTAGGTCTCCAGCCAGATCAGTTCCTGACGGTTCAGCGCGAGCCCCAGCACGCACAGGACGGCGAAGAACACCACACCCGCCGCTTCCAGCACCTTGAGGCTCCCGCGCCGCAGTTCGGGAACGTTGAGCACCAGCGCCGTGACGAGCGCGGCCAGGGCGGCGTACTTCCACGTACTGGGACTCGCCACGACGTCGAAGACGATCCAGGGGGCGAACCCTAGGAAGACGCCGCGGGTGTGCGGGGGTTCGCGGCCGGAGGCGTCGGCCCGCGCGAGCGACACGGGCACGGGTCCGGGGCCGGGCACGGGCCCGGCCGGCGTCCGTTCCCCGTCCGTCATGGGCGGCACGGACCTCGGCCGCGAACCGGCCCCCGCGCCACCGGGCGGCGGAGTCCTGCCGGTCCCCGTCCCTCCGGGGCCGTGCGTCGCATCGGGTGGAGCCATCGGACACCTCCGCGGCCTGAGCCGCCGTATCGGGCCGAGGGCACGAGGTGTCCCCCGGCTCGGCGCTGAGGCGAGACCTCTGCCTCTCATGCTGCGACCGCCCCGCTCCCCCCGCATCCGCTGCGCCCGTCCGACCGGGGAGACGCGGGTCACACCCACCCGCCCCGCCTCGGTGTCACATCCCGCCGGGCCGGTCCGTCATGGGGGTGTATCCACCGACGCAACAAGGAGACCACGATGAACGCCGAACCCCGTCTGAACTTCTACAGCAACGCCCTCACGGCCAAGTTCGCGCGACACATCAACTCGGCGGGCAAGGTCGTCTCGGAGTCGACGCTGCCCCACCCGACACAGGAACTGGTCAAGCTCCGTGCCAGCCAGATCAACGGCTGCGGCTTCTGCACGGACATGCACACCAAGGACGCGGCGCACGCCGGTGAGTCCACCCTCCGTCTCAACCTGGTCGCGGTCTGGCGGGAGGCCACGGTCTTCACCGACGCCGAGCGTGCCGCCCTGGAGCTGACCGAGGAGGGCACCCGCGTCGCCGACGCCGCCGGGGGTGTGTCCGACGAGGTCTGGGCGAACGCCGCCAAGCACTTCGACGAGGAGCAGCTCGCCGCGCTGGTGTCGCTCATCGCGCTGATCAACGCGTACAACCGTATGAACGTCATCGTCCGGCAGCCCGCGGGCGACTACCAGCCCGGCCAGTTCGGCTGACCGCGACGCACTGACCCCGCGTCAGTGCCCCGGGGCGCCGGGCCGGCGCCACCGGCCGAATCCGTCGGCCCCCCTCCGCCGACCCCGTCCACCGGCGCCGGCCGGCCACGGCCGACGCCGGCCCACCGCCTCCGATCACGGTCGCAGCGCACCGGGTGGTACCGCGGTACCACCCGATGGCCGTAGTTCACCCCCCGGTACCACGGCTCGTGAGGTCTCTGGAGATTAACGTCGCAGGTGAGGCGCTCCAGAACCGGTGTGGCGCCCGGACGCGAGGGACGAGCGATGATCGAGGCACAGCAGCTGACCAAGCGGTACGGGGAGAAGACGGCGGTCGACCATCTCGACTTCGTCGTCCGGCCCGGCACCGTCACCGGCTTCCTGGGACCGAACGGCGCCGGAAAGTCGACGACCATGCGCCTGATCGTCGGACTGGACGCCCCGAGCGCGGGCTCCGTACGGGTCGGTGGCCGCCGCTACGCCCAGCACGCCGCCCCCTTGCAGGAGGTCGGCGCGCTCCTGGAGGCCAGGTCGATCCACCCCGGACGATCGGCGTACAACCACCTCCACGCGCTCGCGCTCACCCACGGCATCCCGCGCCGACGCGTCGACGAGGTCATCGAACTGGCCGGGCTCGGCAGCGTGGCCAGGAAGCGGGCGGGCGCGTTCTCGCTCGGCATGGGACAGCGCCTCGGCATCGCGGCGGCGCTGCTGGGTGACCCGCAGACGGTCATGCTGGACGAGCCGGTCAACGGGCTCGACCCCGAGGGCGTGCTCTGGATCCGCAACCTCCTGACCGAGCTCGCCGCCGAGGGCCGCACCGTCTTCGTGTCCTCGCACCTCATGACCGAGGTCGCGCTGGTGGCGGACCACCTGATCATCGTGGGACGGGGCCGGCTGCTGGCCGACACCACCGTGCACGACCTGATCCGCGAGGTGGGCGGCGACACCGTGAAGGTGGCCACCGCCGATCCGGCCCGGCTGCGGGAGGTGCTGGCCGGCCCCGGCGTCGACATCACCGGCAGCGCGGGCTCCGAGGAACTGCACGTCACGGGTGTGACGGCACGCCAGATCGGACTGAAGGCGGCCGAGCACGGCATCGCGCTCTTCGAACTGAGCGCGAAGTCCGTGTCACTGGAGGAGGCGTTCATGGACCTGACCAGGGACGCCGTCGAGTACCACGGCTCCACCACCGCGACCGGCGCCGGCGTCGAGACCCCCGGGAGGGCCGCATGACCACCATCACCGCGACCGAGACCTCCGCTCCGCTCCCCGCGCCCGCTGAGCGCCCCGACTACCGGGTGACCGGACGCCGGGTGCTGCGCTCGGAGTGGGCCAAACTGTGGTCCCTGCGCTCGACCTGGATCACGCTCGGCCTCGGCCTGGTCTTCCTGGTGGCCTTCGGTCTGATCGCCGCGGCCCAGTACAAGTCGAGAATCGACTCCGGCCACCACATGGACCCGGACTTCGCCCGCTCCACCGCCGTCAGCCTGTCGCTGTTCGGTACGAACTTCGCGCAGCTGGCACTGGGTGTCCTCGGCGTGCTCGTCACGGCGGGCGAGTACTCCACCGGCATGATCCGCTCCACACTGGCCGCGGTCCCGCGCCGACTGCCGGTGCTCTGGTCCAAGTCGGCCGTGTTCGGCCTGGTCTCCCTCGCCGTGGGCACGGTCGGCGCGTTCGTCGCCTTCCTGTTCGCCAGCGGCATCGTGTCGGGTACGAACGCGGCCATGACGTTCTCGCACCCGGGCGTGGTGCGCAGTCTGCTGGGCGCGGGCCTCTACCTCGGTCTGGTCGGTGTGATCGGCGCCGCCCTCGGCGCGCTGCTGCGCTCGGTCGCGGGTGGTATCTCGGTGCTGGTCGGCGCTCTGATGCTGGTCCCCGGCCTGATCTCGCTCCTGCCGAGTTCCTGGCAGGACGACATCAGCCCGTATCTGCCCAGCAACGCGGGCGAGTCGATGTTCGCCCTCACCCACGACAGCACCACCCTGTCGCCCACCGCCGGGCTCGTCGTCTTCCTCGGCTGGACCGTGCTGTCACTGGCGGGGGCCGCCTGCCGGCTGGTGCGCAGCGACGCCTGACGGCCCGCACACCACGCGTATCGTCCGCTGTCGGTGCGGTGCCCGGCTCATCCGGGTGCCGCGCCCACGTGCCTCGCCCACGATGGACAGGTGACACCCGTGACCGCCGACGACACCGCCGGTATGAGCCCCCTGTTCGCCCGGCTGACCCGCGGCGGACAGTGGCTGCGGCAGGCGGACCGAGCGCGTCCGTGGGTGCTGGACACGGCCGTGGTCGTCCTGGTCTTCCTGATGTTCTGTGTGCCGGACCTGGTGCACGGACACGACGGCCGGCGCGAGCTCGCCGCCAGGTTCACCCGGCCGCCGCTCGCCGGGATGCTGGCACTCCAGGCGGGACTGGTGCTGCCGCTGCTGTGGCGGCGCAGGAATCCGTCCGCGGCCTTCGCCGTCATCACGGGCGTCTTTCTCCTGCAGTGGTCGCTCGGTGTGGTGCTGCGTGCCGACGTCGCCCTGCTCATCGCCCTGTACAGCCTGACGCTGCACGGAACGCCGCGGCATCTGGCGTGGGCCTGCGCCGTCACGGCCGTCGGCCTGATCCTGGTCGCCGTGCGCGCCTCCGTCGTGGTGTCCGTCTGGGACGCGCTGTTCTTCCTGTTCAGTGCCGCGATCGCGGCCGTCGCCGTGGGAATGGCGGTGCGTATCCGACGGGCCCAGCTCGCCGGACTGCGGGAGCGCGCGGCCCGGCTGGAGATCGAGCGCGACCAGCGCAGCAGGCTGGCGGCGGCCACCGAACGCACCCGGGTGGCCCGCGAGATGCACGACATCGTCGGCCACAACCTCGCTGTCATGATCACCCTCGCCGACGCCGGTGTGTACGCCTCCGACGTCGCCCCCGAACGGGGCAAGCAGGCGCTGCGGCTCATCGGCGACACCGGCCGCCAGGCCCTGGGCGAGCTGCGCCGTATGCTCGGCGTGCTGCGCGAGGAGGCCGAGGCTCCCGCGCTCAGTCCTCAGCCGGGCATCGCCGACATCGACGCGCTCTGCGCGCGCATCCGCTCCGCCGGCCCCCTGATCTCCTACCGGACGACCGGTGACACGGACGCACTGAACGGCGGCGTGCAGCTGACGGTCTACCGGATCGTCCAGGAAGCGCTGACCAACAGCCTCAAGCACGCCGGAGCCGACACGCAGGTCCACCTCGCGATCGGTGTGGAGGGCGCGCGGGTGCGCGTCCGCGTCCAGGACACCGGGCCGCCGGGCGGTGCGCGGCCGGCCGGTCCCCCGAACGAGGAAGGGCACGGGCTGGTCGGCATGCGCGAACGGGCGGCCCTGTACGGCGGCACGGTCGACGCGGGGCCGGTGCCCCGCCCCGGCCGCGGATGGACCGTACAGGCCACCCTCGACCTCACCCCGCTCCCCGGCTCCGAAGGCGGTACCCCTTGACCACCGTGCTCATCGTGGACGACCAGCCCCTGCAGCGCTTCGGCTTCCGCATGCTGCTGGAGTCGGTCCCCGACACCGAGGTCGCGGGCGAGGCCGCGCACGGTGCCGAGGCCGTGCGCCAGGCGGCGGAACTGCGGCCCGACGTGGTCCTCATGGACGTCCGGATGCCGGGCATGGACGGCATCGAGGCCACCCGCCGGATCATCGCCACGGGCGGCCGCTCCAGGGTCCTCGTCCTGACGACCTTCGACCTGGACGAGTACGCCCACGCCGCCCTGCGGGCCGGGGCGAGCGGCTTCCTCCTCAAGGACGCCCGTCCGGAGGAGCTCCTGGCGGGCATCCGCGCCGTCGCCGCGGGGGACGCTGTCATCGCCCCCGCCCTGACCCGGCGTCTCCTCGACGCGTACGCCCAGCACCTGCCGCGTCAGGGCGCACCGGACGCGGACGCCGACCCGAGGCTGAGCTCCCTCACCGACCGCGAGCGGGAGATCCTGGTGGCCATCGGCAGGGGCTGGAGCAACGGGGAGATCGCCGCGCGTCTCGTCCTGTCGGAGTCCACCGTCAAGACCCATGTCGGCCGGGTCCTCGCGAAGATCGGCGCGCGCGACCGGGTCCAAGCGGTCATCTTCGCCTACGACCTGGGCCTCGCCCGCCCCAACAGCACCGCCTGACCGGGCCGGCCGGCGGGGCCGCCTTCCGAGCGCGGGCCGTGGTGCACGCGGGGCCTTCACCACGCCGGGCCGCCCGGTGCGTCCGGTGCGCCCGGTGCGCCCGCGCATCGTGACGGGCCGGAGTCCGGGCCACCCGCACGGCATCCCGGGACACGCAAGGACGTCGCCGTGTTCCCGCGTGCCTACGTCCTGGCCGGTGCCGGCCGCCGGAGCAGGTAGAGGACCGCGCCGAGGACCAGGACGGCCATGCACGCGATGAACACCAGCCCGGCGCCCTCCAGGCCGATCCGGTCCGCCAGTACCCCCGTGCCGATCACCGGTACCGAGATGCCCACGTACGCCACCACGAACAGCATGGAGATGACCGCCGCGCGCTGGTGGTCGGGAGACGCCCGGGTCACCGCGGACAGCGCCCCGCGAAACGAGATCCCCTGCCCGGCCCCGCCGACGATCGCGCTCAGCACCACCAGCACCAGCAGGTCCCACCGCAGCGCACCGGCGAGCAGTGCCAGTCCGCCGAGGAGTGCGGCGCAGCCCACCGTCAGTGAGCGTCCCAGCCCGATGGCACCGACGGCCAGCTGTCCCGCGGTCGAGGCGAAGAAGGCCAGTGCGACGACCAGCCCGCTCAGGGCGCGGCTGTGCACGTCCAGGGAGTGTTCGAGGAACGCGGGGCTGACGGCCGTGAACACACCGAACAGCGCGAACCCGACGAACGCGGCGATCGCGGCCGGCCCGAAGACCGGCCGCACCTGCGCGGGCAGGCCGGGCCGTTGCGGCCGTACCGTGCGCAACGACCGCCGCTCCCCCACGGTCTCCGGCAGCCGGAGCAGAACGGCGGCCGAACAGGCCACCAGGACGAGATGTACGGCGAAGGGCAGATACAGCGGCCAGGGCGCGTACTGCGCCAGCAGCCCGGCGAGCAGCGGACCGCAGCCCAGCCCGCCCATGTTGGCGGCCGTCGCCACGAGCGTGGCCCGGGAGCCGCTGCCGTGCGGTGCCAGATCGATCACGTAGGCCGTGGCGGCGCCGGTGAACAGGCCGGCGGACAGTCCGGACAGCAGCCGTCCCGCGTAGAGCCAGCCCAGCCCGGTGGCGCACAGGAAGAGGACGGCGCTGACCGCCGCGAAGCCCAGGCCGCACAGCAGTACCGGTCGCCTGCCCACGGCGTCCGAGGCGTTGCCCGCCAGCAGCAGCATGCCGATGACTCCGAAGGCGTACACGGCGTACACGACCGTGACCATCAGCTCGGAGAAGTCGAACTTCTGCTGGTAGAGGTTGTAGAGGGGGGTCGGCAGCGTGGTGCCGGCCATGCACACCGCGAACACCGCCCCGCCGAGAAGACACTGGCTCCACCCTCGGCGAACACCGTCCATGCCGCCGACAGTAACCCCGCGATCCGCCCCGGACGGGTGCGGCTTGCCCGGCGTGCCGGACGTGTCCCGGGGGCCGCGCGCAGGAGGGGAGTCGCGGGCCGGTCGAGCAGTGGCTCCTGATTCGCCGACCGCCGTACTCGGCCGCAGTGCTCGTGTGGCGACGACGGGGGGATCACCCATGGGGCAGGCAGGTTCCGGGCAGGAATCCGGGCAGTTGCGCGGGCCGTACGAGACGCTTCGAGAGGGGGCGCGCGCATCGGCCTCGTGGCAGGGCGTCCTTCGTCGCCCACCGGTTGTGCCGCGATGAGAGGCCTCGGGCGGGCGGGATTCCGCACCTCAAACTTTGGACTTGCGAGTCCAATTTTTCCCTCGCACAGTGGACCTCGCGCCCTGGTCGTCCAGGGCCCCGTCCGGCCGTGGGCAGTGTGCGGTTCGGCCGAACGGGTGCACGCCGCAAAACCAAGTAAGCAAGTAAGCCGAGCAACGGAGTGGATCATGTCGATGCGTCTTGAGGGCAGGACCGCCCTGGTGACCGGGGCGACCAGCAACATCGGGCGGGCGATCGCGGAGGCCTTCGCCGTCGAGGGGGCGTACGTCGCCGTCTCCGGCCGCAGCGCCGAGCGGGGCCAGGAGGTCGTCGACGGGATCCGCGCACGCGGCGGCCGGGCCGACTTCGTACGGGCCGACCTGGACGGCAGCGCCGCCGCCTCGCAGGCACTGGCCGAGGAGGCGACGCGGGTCCTCGGCGGCCGCATGGACATCCTGGTCAACAACGCCGGCATCTACCCGGCCGACATCACGACGGCCACCGACGAGAAGACCTTCGACCAGGTCTACGCCGTGAACGTGAAGGCCCCGTTCTTCCTGACCGCGGCCGTCGCCCCCGCGATGGTGGAGGCCGGCGGCGGGGTGATCATCAACCTGGGCTCCTGGATCGCACGCCTGGGCATTCCGGTCGGCGCCCTCTACAGCTCCACCAAGGGAGCCGTGGAGACGCTGACCCGGGCCTGGGCGGCGGAGTTCGGGCCGCAGGGCGTACGCGTGAACGCGATCTCCCCGGGTGTGGTGCTGACGCCCGCACCGGGCGAGGAGCACCCCGCCGAGATCATGATGAAGGGCACCCCCGCGGGCCGGATGGGCACCCCCGACGCCATCGCGAACGCCGCCGTGTACCTGGCCGGCGACGAGTCCTCGTTCGTGCACGGCATCGTGCTCGACGTCGACGGCGGCCGCACCACCGCCGCCGTCATCGCCGGCTGACACACCCCGGGTCCGGCAGGCGTCCACCAGGATCGGGCGGCAGCACGGCGACCCGCACACTCCCGCTACCGCGGGCGCCGCCCCGCCCAGCCCGGCGGGGCACGGGAATCGGCACCCTGTGCACCGCATCCGAAGGCGCCCGCACCCCGGAAGTACGGCACCAGAAGCGACAACGCGCGCGTGAGGATCACGCCGAAGGGTGCCGGGGGATATGCCGAATCCGCAGCCGGGGCGTCACAGCCCCGAGGCCGTGTACGTCAGCCACGTCGGCAACTGCCGTGTCTGCAAACGGGAGTCGGGCCGCTGCCCGCGCGCCGAGCGGCTCTGGCGCGTGTACCAGGAGTGGCGGGCCACCACACGCGACCGGACCGACTGAACGGCACGCCGACGGCCGCGGGTGCCGGCGCGGGTCGGCGACGGCGGCGCCCGCGGGACGGCGTCCGGGCGGGTGCCGACAGCGGGGGCAGGGCCGCACATGTCGGGAGCCTCCGGGCGAGGGTCGGGCCGTCACCCGCCCGGAGGCTGTACCAAGGGGGCGGCGCCCGCTACAGCCCCACGTCGCGGCTGCGGATGTCGTCCAGGGACTCGCGGCGGACGAGGAGGCGGGCGTGGCCGCCGCGCACGGCGATCACCGGTGGGCGGCCGACCATGTTGTAGCCGGACGCCATGGAGAGGTGGTAGGCACCCGCGACCGGGACGGCCAGCAGATCGCCCGGGCGTACGTCGGCGGGGAGTTCGACGTCGGTGGCGAGCACGTCACCGGCCTCGCAGTGGCGGCCCACGACGGTCACCGCGGCCTGGCTCGCGGCGCTGTGACGGCCTATCAGACGCGGTGCGTAGCGCACGCCGTACAGCGCGGGCCGCGGGTTGTCGCTCATGCCGCCGTCGACGGCGACGAAGATGTGGTCACCGGTCCGTTTGACGGCGAGGACGTGATAGAGGGCGATCCCCGCCGGTCCCACGACGGCGCGGCCCGGCTCGATCAGCAGACGGGGCACGGTGAGCCCGGCGGCGGCGCACGCCTCGGTGAGTTCGCCGCGGACCCGGCGCGCCAGGGCCGTGAGGTCCAGCGCCTGTTCACCCGGCCGGTAGGCGACACCGTGGCCGCCGCCGAGGTCGAGTTCGCGCAGGACGACGCCGTGCTGCTCACGCAGGCGGGCCATCAGCCCCACCATGCGCCGCACGGCGACGAGATACGGCTTGACGCTGGTGATCTGCGACCCCAAGTGGCAGTGCAGGCCGGTGAGTTCGAGCTGCGGCTGGTCGAGGATGCGGGTGATGGCGTGCTGGGCGTAGCCGTCGGCCATGGACAGGCCGAACTTCTGGTCGTCGGTGCCGGTCCGGATCTTCTCGTGGCCGCCCGCGCTGATGGCCGGCACCACCCGCACCATGACCTTCTGGTGCCCGCCGGGCCCGACGGCGGCGGCCAGCCGGGCGATCTCGGAGGGGCTGTCGATGACGATGCGCCCGACCCCCAGCCGCAGCGCGGATTCCAGGTCGTGCGGGGACTTCGCGTTGCCGTGCAGCACGATCCGCTCGGGCGGGAACCCCGTGGTGACCGCGAGCTCCAGTTCACCGGCTGAGCAGACGTCGAGGCCGAGGCCCTCCTCCTCCACCCAGTGCGCCATGCCCCTGCACAGGAAGGCCTTGGCCGCGTAGAGGACGTCGGCGTCGGGGAAGGCGTGCCGGTAGGTACGGCAGCGCTCGCGCACCTCGCCCTCGTCGAGTACGTAGGCGGGGGTGCCGAAGCGGTCGGCGATCTCGGCGAGCGGGACGCCGCCCACGGCCAGGTCTCCCTGGCGGGGCTCGGTGGCCGAGGCGGGCCACACCGACAGGTCGCCGCCGGTGGTGCTGACAGCGGATTCGTGAACAGTGGTCATCGTGCGTTCCCTCTCAACCGATCCACAGCGCCAGCGCCGAGACGAGTGCGGCGGCGCCGGTCACCCGCAGCATGCCGACGGCCTGCGGATCCCAAGTGCTCGTGCGGGTACGGGGTGCGGACGGCTCCTGCGCGGCGGGGGCGACGGCCCTGAACGGCTCGGGGGTGGCCGGCGCGGTCTCGGCCGGGGTCGGCGCCGGCGCCGAGAAGGAGGGATCCACCGTGACCGTGGTGACGCCCAGTGGCTCGGCCAGCGCGCGCAGGGCGGGCTCGGCGAGCCTGATCCACGCCTGCTCGGGGCCGAGCGTCGTGGTCAGTCTGCGCTCCGAGGTGAAGCCGACGGCCGTACGCTCGCCGAGCGGCGTACGGAAGAGCCGGGCGGCGCACCCTGCCGACCCCGGCCGGACCGGAACGAACAGCACTCCGGCCGGGAATCGTTCGCAGGGCTCGGGGTCTTCACCGCACGTGAGTTGTTGCATGGGATGCCTCCTGGAGGATCCGGGACGGTTCGGTGAGCGACCCGGCGCCTCGGACGTGAGCGGGCGGGCCGGGGCTCACCGCAGAAGCTATTCCCGTGCCCTCCGGTTCTCCGACACCTCATGACGCGACGCTGACGGTGATCGTGCCGACGCTGACGGGATACTGACGCGCGGCTCGGCCGGCCCGGGGGACGCCCGTCAGGAGCGCGCCAAAATGGGGCGTACGGGGTGTCGGAGCGCCCCCGGCCAGGAGTGCAATGGGGAGCGGTCCCTCGCGGACCGCCCGCGGGAGGGACCCGTGGGCGCGTGCGAAGAACGGTCGAGTCATGTCTGATTCCGGCGCCCCCGCAGCCGCTCGTGTCGTGGTGGGAGTCAGCGGCTCCCTCGGCAGCCTCACCGCCCTGTGCCGGGCCGCCGACGAGGCCCGGCGGCGGGGTGCCGAGCTGTGGCCCGTGCTGGCCTGGGAGCCACCCGGTGGTGAACTCGCCGCCCGTCGTACGCCGGCCTCGTACGTGCTGGTCGACGAGTGGCAGCGGCTGGCGCGCCGCAACCTGCTCACGGCGCTCGACGGAGCCTTCGGGGAGGCCGGCCCCGGGGTGCCGATGCGCGCCCTCGTCGCGCGCGGCACCGCGGGCCGGGCGCTGGTGGAGAGCGCCGACCGCGAGAACGATCTCCTGGTCGTCGGCGCCGGCCGGCGAAGCAGCTGGCACCGGCTCTGTTCGTGCTCGGTGAGCCGCTACTGCCTCGCCCACGCCGTCTGCCCGGTCCTCGCGGTGCCGCCGTCCCCGCTGGAGGCCGAACTGACCTCCGCGCACCGGCGCAACCTGTGGCGCCTGCGTCTGGACACCCGGCGCCTGGCGGAGGCGGCCGAGGAGACCGTACCGCCCGACGCCTGACGGCCGCGGACTCACGGGTCGGCCCGCCGTGGACCGCCCGCTCTCCGGCTGAACTGGCTGATCGGGTGAGCGCGTACGGTCCGGTCACTCGACAGCCGTACGCGCGGGACGCTCGGCCGGGAGTCCCCGGCCGAGCACCGGTGTGCACCGGGCGCGCCTCACCTTCGGGCAGCGTCCCGGACCGCTCAGCCGTGGGAGACGGTCAGCCCGTAGAAGGCGACGCGCGCGCCCTTCGTGGTGCTGTCGGAGGAGGACTGGTTGTACGAGCCGGCCTTGAAGTACTGCTTGTACGGGTCGAAGGACGACGGAATGGAGTAGTGCGTGGTGGTGCCGTTGACCGTCAGGTCGATCGTGTGACCGCCGGAGACGCCGATCGTGTAGCTCCATGTCTTGCCGATCGACACATGGCCGACCGTGTGCGTCGTCTGGCCGCCGGACGGCGAGTTCTCCGTGCCGAGGACGATGTCCCCGTTCGAGTGGTAGTACAGCTCCAGCAGCGGCTTGGTGGAGCTGCCGCCGGTGCCGAGGTGGATCTGCCCGACGCAGACGTTCTGCGTCACCGACACCACCCGCAGGGTCGCGCTCATCCGGTGGGTACCGCTCAGCGACCAGTTCGCCGCACTGCCGCTGCGGTTCATCTCGCGCAGCTCGGAGCGGGCGTAGTTGGAGTTCGGCGTGGTGACGCCCTTCTCCGGCGCCCAGAACGTCATGGCACCGTCACGGGTGTCGGTGTAGAAGTACGAGTCCTGGAACCCGTTGGCCCCCTGGAGCCGGGACGACGGGATCGTGGTGGGTGAGCCGGGCGAACCCACCGGCTCCTGGAGCTGCCAGACGGACAGGTCGAAATTGCCGCCGGGTGCCACGGACGGGTCCGCGAGGACTCCGGCGGTGGCGTTGCCGGTGCCGAGCAGGGCGAGTGTGCCGGCCATGCCCGCGGCGGCGGCTATCGCGAGAAGCTTGGAACGGATCATGTGGGGGGTCCTTCGACGATCGAAGCGATGAAGGGGTGAAGCGGCGAAGCGGTCGAACTAGGTCTAGTCCAATAGGGCGTCACACTTGAGTAACACGACCCGGCTCGGCCGTCAACGGGCCCCGGTCCACGCGGAGTTCGCCCTCCGCGCGCCGGCCGGGCACCCCCGGATCCCGTCGACGGAGTGCCGAGGGCGCCCGAGGATGTCCGGAGCGACGCACCGTGGCCCGTCCTCCCCGGGGAGGACGGGCCACGGTCGGTTCGTGCGGAGGCCGGACGGCGAACCGCTTGCACGCGGTGTCGACCCCGTCTCCGGCGACGCCTTCGATCTCCTGGGTCGGTCACAATCGGCCTGAAGCCGGAGAACCCGGCCCGATTGCAGCGGGCCGGGTTCTCCATGCGGTGCGGATGGCGCGGTGACGCCTTCACTACCATTCGCGGTGGTGGTCCTCGACGACGCGGAAGCTGCCCACGACGCCGTTCTTGACCTTCACGCCACCGCGGACGTGAAGGAAGGGCATGACACCGTTGCTGGTGCTCCACGGGCCGACCGTGGCGACGGGCGAACCGTTGTCACAGGTGGCGCCGCGGAAGACCTCGACGGTCTTGTGGCTGTCGTTGCGGACGTTGAAGCTGCGCGAACCGAGGCCGCTCACCACGGTGATGCAGCCCCAGCTCTGGGCGGAGTACGTACGCTCGTTGAAGTCGATGCGGCCCTCGTAGTGGCCCCGGCCACCACGGTCACCGCCACCTCCCTCGTTACCCTTGGACTGGCCGCTGTCGCCACCCATGGGAGCAACCTGCTGAACGGCGGGCGCGGACTCAGGGGCCGCGGAGGCCGAGGCGTAGGTGACGCCCGTGGCGACGAGGGCCGTAGCAGCCGCGACAGCGGCAGTCACGGCAATGTTGCGCGTGGTCATGTCACTTTCCCAATCTCTGAGACGTCGGCCAAGCAGCCGATCTGCGAGAGAACGTACCGATAATCCCTTTATCCGGAATATCGGACACGCAGAAGTCCCGTGGCAGACACCCGTTTGGGCGCACACACCCCGGCCGCCCCCTCGGGTCGCGCACCTGACACTCAGCCAAAACGCTTTGGCTCACGGGTAGTTCACGCCTCGCGGCAACCCGGCCGAGAGCGGCGAGTCGAGCAGGACGGAACGTCGGCACATACGGAACCCGAGTCACCGGGTGCGCCGGTCCGTAACGAGCACTTGAGGCCAACACCCCCGGCCACAGCGGGGCGGACCCCTGGGCGCCCGACGGCGACCACGGCCGCCACGGTCACCCGTGAGGCGCGCGCCGGTTCAATTCCGCTTGCTCGACGCCGAGTCGGCCAAAACCCCCCATACCGACCCTCCGCACCCCCCGTGGCTCACGACGTCCCCGCACCTCATCCGTCCGATACACCACCGCAGAGGCGCACGCGATCGGATCGTTGTACGTTTGGTGGTGCTGGTTCAGTTGTGCCGGCCGCGTGACCGCCGTCGACGGCCGGGCAATGGCGTGCCCGTGTCCGCGGTCCGGCGTACCGGAAGGGGCTCCGCATGACATCGCAGCAGGCGCCGACCCATGGATCACGGCGAGCGCGGTCCCGCGCCCCGAGGGGCGGGAAGGCACTGTGGCCCGTCCCGCTGCTGGCGCTGTCACTGGCGACCGCGAGCCTGGGCGCGACCTACCCTTCGCACCCCTCGGCCGCATCGCTGGCGCCCGGCGCGTCGGTCGGCAGCCAGGCCGCCGCGAGCTGCGTCGACAAGGTCTACTCGGCGATGACCGGGCCGCAACGAGTCGGCCAGCTGTTCATGGCCAGCGTCACCGCCGCGAAACCGGATCAGAAGCGGATCCAGGTCCTGCAGCAGTACCACGTCGGTTCGGTCTTCCTGGCGGGGCGCAGCAAGGCCGGCGCGAAGGCGACCAAGTCCCTGGTCGACAGCCTGCAGGCGAAGGCCGACACGGTGTCGAAGCATCGTGTGGGCCTGCTGGTCTCCACGGACCAGGAGGGCGGCCAGGTGCAGGTGCTGTCCGGCCCCGGGTTCTCGACCATGCCGAGCGGGCTGGTGCAGGGAAGCTGGTCGACCTCGAAGCTGCGCGCCGAGGCCGCCACGTGGGCGAAGCAGCTCAAGGCGGCCGGTGTGAACCTGAACCTCGCGCCCGTCGCCGACGTCGTCCCGCTGAGCCTGGGCAGGAACAACGCGCCGATCGGCAGGTACGACCGTGAGTACGGCCATACGGCGGCGGCGGTGACGCCGCACAGCAACGCGTTCGCCGCGGGCTTCGCCCAGTCCAACGTGCTGGCCACGCTGAAGCACTTCCCGGGACTCGGCAACGTGCGCGGGAACACCGACACCACGGCCAACGTGGTGGACACGGTGACGACGAGCAAGAGTTCGAGCCTCACCCCGTTCAGCTCGGGGATCAAGGCGGGCGCGCCGTTCGTCATGATCTCTCTGGCCACGTACAACAAGATCGACCCCAAGCACCAGGCCGTCTTCTCCCCCACGGTGATCCAGGGGCTGTTGCGCAAGACCATGGGCTTCAAGGGCGTGGTCGTCTCGGACGACCTCGGTAACGCGGTGGCGGTGAAGGCCGTACCCCCCGCCGACCGTGCCCTGAACTTCCTGTCCGCCGGCGGAGACCTGGTGCTGGCCGGCGAACCGAACCAGCTCCCCGCCATGACCAAGGCGGTGACGGCCCGGATGGCGCAGAGTTCGGCCTTCCGCACCCAGGTGGACCAGAGCGTCCACCGCGTCCTGACCGCCAAGCAGAAGGTGGGTCTGCTGACCTGCAGTTGATCGCCCGACCGCGGCGGCTGTCCCAACCCCCGCCGAGTGCACCGCAGATGAGGCCTCGTCCAGGTCCATTCCCCCGCTGACGCGGCGGGAGTGGACCTGGACGCGTTCACCCGACCTCTTCCTTCGTCGAGTTCAGTGCCTGCGCGACGGCGTCGCGGACACGGGCGTCCTCGCGCCGCTTGCGCCGCGCGCGGCCGCGGCGCACGAGGAGGAAGGCACCGACCCCGGCGGCGGCCAGCAACACGACGAGCAGCAGCAGCGACCAGGGGAAGGTCCAGGTGGCCGCCGTGGCCAGGACCGGCTTGAGCGACGTGGTGGAGCCCGAGGCGTCGGTGAGCAGCGGGACGAGGTTCACGGTCGCCGTAAGCCGGACGCCGGGCGTCACCCCGTGCACGGGCACCTTGACCTTCCAGTGCTCGCCCGGCAGCAGCTCCGGGGGTGCGGGGACGGTGCCCGCCTCGGTCCGCCACCATCCGAACGGCCCCGTGGTGAAGACGGTCTGACGGGCCGACAGGATGGCGTTGCCGGCGTTGTGGATCGTGTACGTGACGGTGGCGTCGCCGGTGCCGAAGGGGTTGGCCGACCCGGTGTAGTCCACGTGGAGGTCCTCGACGGCGAGACGCGGCTTCAGTTCCCCACTGACCCGAAGCTTGACCCGGATGCCGAGCCGCCGGTCCACGTTGATGCCCTGCGCGTCGTCGGACTGCCGCAGCGAGGTGAGGACGCCGCCCACGTAGTCACCGGGAGAGGCGTTGCCGGGCACGGTGATCTGGAACGGTACTTCGGCGGACTTGCCGGGGCGGACCACCACGGTGGAGTGGTCGGCGTGGACCCAGCTGCCGACGGCGACCGACTTCTTGTCCTTGGTGACCAGGTCGAGTTGACCCGTGTCGGTGGTGAATCCGTCGGCGGCGTAGACGGCGAGGGTGAGCGGCGCCTTGCCGTGGTTGGCGACGACCATGGCGTCCTTGATCCGGCCGCCGGGGTTGACCCCGTAGCTGAAGCTGGAGCGGTCGTCGCCGTACCCGTTCGCGGCCGTCCTGACCGTCCAGGTGACGTCGCCGTCGGCCGCCGCGGCGGGGACGGCCCGCAGGCCGACGAGTGCGCAGGCCAGGAGCAGGGTCAGGGTGACGGCGCGGACGAGTGCCGTGGCCGTGGTCGTACGGCGCGATACGGGCGGGTGCATGTCGGGGATCTCCTGGGAGGGGGGCGGGGCGGACACCCGGAAGGTGCCCACCCCGCCCGGTGGAACGGGTCGGATCAGCTGCTGAGCGCGGTGATCGTCAGGGTGGCGCGGTAGCCGCCCTTCTCGACGCTGTCCGGGATCTTCAGATCCAGGTCGGCACCGAGGCGGGCCTCGCCGCGCGGGTGACCCTGCTCGGCCGAACCGAGCCCACGCGAGAGGGCCAGGCCCTGACCGTGGTCGTCGTAGCCGGAGGCCACCGGGTCACCGGCCTTGGCGCCCGCGCCGCCGTCGAGGACGAACGGCGTCCAGCCGAGGTTGGAGCCCGAGAACGTCTTGTCGGCGTCCCGGAAGTCGCTCACGTTGGCCGAGATGGACCAGGGCGCGAGCGAACGGCGGCTGTCGGAGACGAGCAGCGGGTTGATCTTGCCCGTCGCCGTGAAGTGGTCGCCGTCCTGCTCCTTGGCGGTGCCGAGGTCGACCAGGCCGTTGTAGCCGTCGATCGTCCAGCCGAACTCGCCGGGCGCCGGGTTGGGCACGTTGACCTGGAGGTCCTGCTTGTCGCCGTGGAACGGGTGCACGGTGACCTTGTCGACCGTCGAGCCGACCGGCTGGTCGGCGGTGGTGTTGCTGCACGACAGGCCGTGCTCGACCTCGGAGTTCGGGGCCGCGCACGTACCGCTGCGCAGGTCCTCGACGACGAGCTTGTCGTTGCGCACCTGGACCTTGACGTAGGAGCGGACGTGCTCCTGGTTCTGGACCGAGTTGTACCAGTAGTTCTTCGGGTTCAGCGGGTCGGCGCCGTTGCCCGCACCGCTGGTGCCGCTGTTGTCCGGAGCGGTGATGTCGTAGTACTTCGAGCCCGAGGAGGAGTTGGCCGTCACGTAGAGGACGCCGCCGGGGCCGGGGTACACGTCGGCGGCACCGGGCTGCTCGGCCGGGTTCGCCTTCTCACCGTTCTTGATCAGGTAGCTGCGGGAGTAGCTGTGGTCGTGACCCTGGAGCACCAGGTCGACGCCGAGCTTGGAGAAGGTGGTCGGGAAGTCCACCCGACGCGTCTTGTTGTCGCCGTCCTTGGCGTGGGACGCCGGCGAGTAGATCGAGTGGTGGTAGACGAGCACCTTCCACTTGGCCTCGGAGCCGTGCTTGTTGATGACGTCGGAGACGTAGTTGACGTGCGCCGCGTCGCCGCCGCCGCCGGTGGCGGGGTTGTAGCTGTTGCTGTTGAGGTCGATGAACAGCACATCCTTGTAGATGTACCAGTAGTCACCGCCCGAAGTGTTCGACGCCGGGTTGCCGTTGGAGTAGTACGACCCCGAGCGGTCGGTGTTCGGCGTGGTGAAGTGCTGCTCGTACGCCTTGCCCCCGACGTCGTGGTTGCCGATGGTGGCGGCCCACGGGTACTGGCGCAGCTTGTCGGGAGCGAGGAACGAGTTCCAGTTGGACTCGGTGTTCGCGGTCTCGACCTGGTCGCCGCCGGACACCAGGAGCTCGGCGTTCGGGTTGGCGGCCAGCGAGACGTCCAGGGTGTCCTGCCAGCCGGCCTGGTCCTTGGCGAGGTCTCCGGACGAGCCGATCTGCGGGTCGCCGTAGAACAGGAAGTCGTAGTCGCCCTCGAAGTCCTGCGTCTTGAAGGAGTACGCCGAGGACCAGTTGCCCTCGGTGCCGACCCGGTAGGAGTAGGCGGTGTTCTCCTTGAGGCCCGTGATCGTCGCGTGACGGTTGAAGCCGCCGCTCGTCGCGATGTTCGCGCCGCCGGTCGCGTCGAAGGTCGCCGCGTCGGCCGGGAACTCGCCGCCGGTGAGCTGCGCGGTCGGGACCATCTGGACCTTCTGCGCGGTGTCGGCGGAGGTGTACCAGGTGACCGTGCGCTGCGACTCGTTGGCGCCGACGCCCAGGACGATGCCGGTGACCGCGTCGGTGCCGGCGGCCTCGGCCGGGGAGGCCGCGAGGCCGGAGCCGAGGGCCACGGTCAGGCCCAGGAACGCCGCGGCGGCCCCTCGGGCCATACGGCGCTGCGAGGGCTCGGAAGCCCGCGCGGAGTGGTTCGATCTCATTGCTGTGTTCCTTCTGTGCACGGGAGATGTGCATGATGTGGAGATCGTCAAGCTCGCGGGCCCGGGTAAAGAAAAGTTAAATGCAATCTCCGGGTTGACTGAACAGCGCGGGATGTCTGGGCTGGCCTCACACCGCGGACACGCGTTGCACGAACCACACCAGGCCCATCGCCGCGACGCCCGCGGAGACCGTCCCGGTGGTCCACAGACCGGCCCGTGGCGCCTGCCGGCGGATCAGGATCAGCAGCGGGAAGGCGAGCCCAATGATGGCCAACTGCACCGCCTCGATGCCGACGTTGAACACCAGCAGCGACCACAGCAGGGTCCACGACCACGCGTCGTGGATGCCCAGGGCACCCGCGAATCCCAGCCCGTGCACGAGACCGAAGCAGAACACGACGCCCAACCGGGTCCAGCCCGCGCGGTCCAGGCCGAAGTGACCTTCTCCCGCTGTCCCGAGGTCGGCCGCCGCGTCACCACGCCGCCACACCCGCCACAGGTACCAGCCCGCGACCACCGCGATGGACAGGGCGATGACCGGCTCCACCACCGCCGGAGGCACGTCCACCACTCCGAGGGCGGCGAGCAGGAACGTCACCGAGTGCGCCAGCGTGAAGCTCGTGGCGGCGAGGACGACCTCACGGGGGCGCCGTGATCCCGCGATCAGCGCCAGCAGGAAGAGGATGTGGTCGATGCCGGTCAACAGGTGCTCGGCGCCCAGGCGGAAGAACTCCCAGAACCGCTCGTACCACGCCTGCCCGATCGAGAAGGAGGGATGTCGTCCGTCGAGCGCCGCGCTGCCCGAACGGCCGCCGACCTCGTAGGTCACGATCGTCTTGGCGTCCCGGACGTAGTGCTCCCCGTCCGGGAACAGTCCGCTGCGTACGGTGTGGTCGGCGCTCTCCGCCGGGCAGGACCAGTCGAGCACCAGTCCCGCGTACGGCACGCCCTCACGACGGCCGATGGTGAAGTCACCCGTGCGCGTGGCCCGGCAGGCCGTCCCGCCCGAGGTGACCGAGAACCGGTCCGTCACGTACTTCACGGCCGAACGCGTGTGAGCACGCAGCGCCGCGGCCTGCTCGGCGGCGTCTCCCGCGTCGAACGCGGCGGTGCCGGAACGGAACAGCGGATCGTCGTGCTCGAAGTCGGCGGCGGACACGACGAAGAGGTCGTACTCGACGTCCACGGCTGTCCGCAGCCGGCCTCCGTCCCCTTCGGTGACATGGACGTACACGGTCGAGCTGAATCCGTGCGCGAGGGCCGGCCCGCCGACGCACAGGAGGGTGATCACCGCTGCGGCAAGGGCGAGGAGGGCGCGGCGGAACGGTCGTGACATGGTGCTCCTTCGGGTTGCCCGTGCACGGTCCATGTCATCGGTGAACTCGTGCCGCCGCGTCGGCGAACCCCACAAGAACAAGCATGCGGAAGGGCCTTCCGGGGGCGGAACTCCAGCACCCGGGAGAGCAGTATGGGGGCGTACCGCCCGCCACCACCCGAAGGACGATCACCTTGCGCCCCCCGCTCAGCGCCCTGGCCGCACTGGCCGCGGTCGCCGCGCTGGTCACCGGATGCGGTGCCGGCGACGACTGGTCACGTCCCCACCCCAGGCCCACCGCCGCGGGTGCCCTGGGCGCCGGATTCGTCGACCCCGCCCGACGGCCCCAGCCCGAGGCGACCACCACGCCACGGCCCGGCTCCTGGAACGGCGTCCACCCGCCGAAGGACTACCGGGTCGTGCTGCTCACCTCCGGTCACGACCGCCCCACCAGGACTCTCGTCAGCGCGGTCAAGTCCTGGGCCGGAGCCGAACACGTCTCCCTGCGCACCGTCACCGCCTCGGGCCCCTCCGACCTCGTCCCGAGCGTCACCAGGGCCCTCGCCATGCGACCGGACCTCGTCATCAGCGCGGGCAACGATCTGATCGACCCCCTCGCGATGGTCACCCCGAACCATCTCGCGCAGCAGTTCCTCGTCGTGGGCGCGGAGTTGGCCGAGCCCACCGCGAACGTGACCGCCGTCGACTGGTCGGGCGCGTCCTTCCGGGGCGAGGGCCTCGGCATGTCGTCGACCTACGACGCGCGTTCGTTCACGGACCGGCGCTGCTCGGCCGCCGTCAGGGCCGGTGTGGCGGCCGTGCTCCACGGCTTGACGGGCATCGTGCTCTGGCTCGACCGGTTGTAGCGGCCGAGCCCCGGGCCCGCCCCTGCGGCGGAGCGGGGTACGAGGTGGTCCCATGACCAGGGCCCCCGTCTCCAGAACGGGGGCCCTGCGAGCGATTCCATGCTCGGTCGTGTGTGCGTTCGGCGCGGCCACGGCTCCCGTACCCGGGGAAAGGCCAGGTGCGCCGGTCCGCGACCGCCGCTCCCGCTTTCTGTCACGGTGGAAGCGGCGCTCGCACCACGCGTCATCTTTTGTGCAGGTTCGCCACCACTGCCGCCCCGCGGCCCCGGATCTGGTGTGGGGAGGGGATGTTGGGGTTGGGTGTCGAGGAGTCGGGACCGGGCAGCTCCTGAGCTGCCGGGTGCCGGCTCGTCGACGGGGGCGCGAGCTCGGCGGGAATCACCTTGTCCTCCCGGTCCGTCGCCGAGCGGTTCTCCAGGGCGTACGGCATCACAGGCAGTTCGGCCCTCCGCGGCATGCCGGTGATGATCCGTGCCGGTCGCCCGTTCTCCTTGACCCGGGCGATCGCACCCGCCACACGTCCGTTCCCGGCCGGAAGCGCGAGGGCGTCCTTGCGTTCCTGGATGTGCTGGAACCGGCGGAAGATTTCCGCAGCGTGCGAGAAGTCGGCCGTGGATCCCGAATCGAGACGGCTTTTCGCGGCCAGAAGGTCGCCGTACACGGCACTGTAGGCACTGCACAGTTTGATGGATTCGTCAGCGCGATCGCTCAGCCCGCTGGCATGGGGGGCGACGATCACGAGTGCGGCGAATCCCGACAGCGCGGAGACGACGACCTGGGCGCCGAACTGCGAGGATTCGGCGATCGCGGGCCAGACGAGCAGTCCCGCGGTGAGGCTGAGCCCCGCCGAGGCAACGGTGTACATCCGAACTTTCCGCACCAGCCTGGCGGCTTCCCGCGGCATGCGGCCGGCCCAGTAACCCGCGTCCTCGGCACTTTCCTCAAGGAGGCGCAGCATCACTTCGTCAGCCGAGTTCTTCGGCTGCCTGAATACCTTGGACAGTAGTTTCATAGCGCTCTCACGATTGATGGACACTGGGTCGACAGTGTTAGCACCAGATCGTGACCCGCGACATCGACGCGCATATGGTCTGCTAAACAATCATCCTATTTGGCGATTCCGTGCCGTCGGATGCGGACGCGGGCGATGCCGACAGAGGTCGGACGCCGTTCGACTTCCCGGCCCGGACCGGCATCCCGCGCGGACGCGCGCGGACCGCGCCCGCACGGCAGCGCGCGGGAGCACACGGCAGGACATCGGTGGCGATGACCGTACAAGCAGTCCGGAGAATGGGATGCCCCGGTTCGGGCGGAGCGACACGCGGAACGGCCGAAGAACACTTAGTATGGCGTAACAGGTTTTACCGGACGCAGGCGTCCCACGGCTCAGGCCTCCGTTCCGGGGACACCCCCGGGAGCCGCACCACATGCCGGAGACTCCGGCCCGATTGCAGCGGGCCGGAGTCTCCATGTGGTGCGGACCTTGCCCGTGAGGACTAGTCGCGGAAGCCACCACCGTCGCCGCCGCCGAAGCCGCCACCGTCGCCGCCGCGGTCGCCGCCGCCGAAGCCGCCGCCGTAGCCACCACCGTGGTGGTCCTCGACGACGCGGAAGCTGCCCACGACACCGTCCCTGACCTTCACGCCACCGTGGACCCGGAAGGGCACCACGCCGTTGCTGGTGCTCCACGGGCCGACCGTGGCGAGCGGCGAACCGTTGTCGCAGGTCGCGCCACGGAAGACCTCGACGGTCTTGTGGCTGTCGTTGCGCACGTTGAAGCTACGGGAACCGAGACCGCTGACCACGGTGATGCAGCCCCAGGAGCGGGCGGAGTACGTACGCTCGTTGAAGTCGATGTGGCCCTCGTAGTGGCGACGGCCACCACGGTCACGGCCGCCGCCTCCTCCTTCGTTGCCCTTCGACTGGCCGCTGTCGCCACCCATGGGAGCAACCTGCTGAACGGCGGGCGCGGCCTCAGGAGCCGCGGAGGCCGAGGCGTAGGTGACGCCCGTGGCGACGAGGGCCGCAGCGGCCGCAACGGTGGCAGTCACCGCAATGTTGCGCGTGGTCATGTCGCTTTCCCTATCTCTGAGACGTCGGCCGCACCGGCCGATCTGTGAGTGAACGTACCGATAATCCCTTTATCTTCAATATCGGACACGCAGAGGTCCGCCAACAGACACCCGAATGGACGCACAGCCCCATGGACCCCGGTCGGCCGACGCTCGGAGAACGCACCGGGCAAGCGCCCAAATAGCCTTCTCCCGTGGCTGTTTGACGCTTCACTGCGGTGGGTCGACGGCACGTGGAACGCCGCGCCACGGGCCGGGTGGCGGCCCGGCCCGTGACCCCCTTCACCCGATCGGGCTACCCAGGGCCGCCGCCACCGTGTGTCGTCCGCTCATGTGGGCCGGCCGCCGAACCGCCAGGCATGGACCTCGACACAGGCGTACCGGTCCGCCGTCAGCACGGCGCGTGCCGCCTCCGGGCCCGGTGCCCGGACCAGTGCCGCAGTGCCCAGCCAGTCGGCGCCGTCGTCGGACAGCAGCGGCCCGTACGCGATGAGCTCGTCCCGGCCGGGCGGCAGGGCGAGATCGACGGCCTGCCCCGTGCCGAGGCCGAGCACCAGATACCTGTTGCCGCCGGTACGGCCACCGGGAAAGTCCCACATGGTGCGCCCGAGTGTGTTGCGCCACCGGCGCAGCAGCACGTCCCGGTACACACCGGCCCGGTATCCGGGTTCGTCGAAGGCGAACGCACGGGCGGCGGCGGGATCCGGCAGATCGACGATGTGCACACTGCCCGTGGGGGTCTCGTCGTCGCCGGCGAAGGTCGGGCCCCGGGCGATCATCTCCTTCGCGTAGCGGTCCATGTAGGACCAGTGCTCTTCCAGTAGTTGGGCGCGCAACGCGAGGGAGCCGGGCCGGTCCTGGTGGTAGCAGAGGAACTCCATGCCCACAGACTCTCCCTACTCGGCGGCCGCACCTCAACGGGATTCGGGGACGCCTTCCGGCCGCGTGGCGCCGTCGTCGGGGAGGTCGCGCTTCCCTCGCCCCCGTGCGGGCGCCGGAAACGGGGGACGCACAGGTGCGGCGGTGCGGCGCGGCTGAGTCGGTTCAGTTCAGTGAGCGGCACAGCAGGGCCGCGGGGCCCGCGCCGGCGGCCGGCCTGGTGGTGAAGGCGATCCCGGCGGCGTACTCGTCGTCGGCGCACTGGCCCTTGTAGTCGCCCTGGGCGAAGTCACCTCCGGCGGCGTCGGCGGGCCGGTTGTCGGACCGGTCGAACCACACGGTTCGCCCGGCGCCTCCCAGCGAGATGCGGGCGGGCACGCACAGGGCCGCCGAGGTCCGGCCGCCGCGACGGCTGTAGCCGATGAGGAAACTCCCCTGGGGACACTGGAACTTGGTGTATCCGGAGGCCCAGTCCCCGCCGGCGGGAACATGGCGCTCGTCGGTGACGACCGTCTGGGCGTCGCCCGGGGCGCGCAGGTCGCCGGTGGTGACATCGGTGCACAGCCCGCGACCGTCACTGTGGCCGAGCCCCGTCAGCCGCTGTCCGTCGGGGCAGGCGGCCTTGTAGGCGCCCGGGTCCCAGTCACCGCCGGCACGCACCCGCAGCGACTGCACGTGGTCGCCGTGGTCGGTGGCGAGCATGCGCCAACTGGGGACCGCGGCGACGGGTCCGGTGCGCGTCGGGGCGGTCATGAGCCGGTTCCACGCGGTGCCCCGCCAGTCGGCCTGGTCGAGGATGCCGTACCGGTTGCCCGCGGTGTCGTAGCGCAGCAGGGACCAGTCGTCGTGGCCCTCCCACCCGACGAGCGGCCAGTAGGCGAAGTCGGCGTCGTGGTCGGCGAAGTAGTCGGTGATGTTGCCGAACCAGGTACGGGCGGCGGTGCCGGTCTCCCCCGCCCCGATGCCGAACTCACTGATCCAGACAGGTGCGGTGAAGTGCTGGTTCCCCTCCTCCGCGACGAAGAGCGCCTCGTCGTCGAGGGTCTGGTACAGCTGGTCCCGGGTGAGGTCCTGGTAGCGGGCGTCATGGGTCTCGCCGATCCCGGTGGCACCGCTGTGCCAGGGGCCGGTGTATCCGTAGAAGTGGGCCGAGTACACCAGCTTGTGAGCGGCGACGAGGGTGTGCGAGAGCGTGCGCGCCGGGGTGAGGGTGGGGCGGCCGTGCGGCAGTCCGTCGACGGGCAGGCCGGTCCAGTTGATCCCCTCGATGACGATGAGGAGGTCGGGGTCGGCCTCGGTCAGGATGCGGTCCGCGGCGAGTTGCGCCGCCGCGTACCAGTCGTGGGCGTCGCCCTGGCCCCAGTTGGGGTCGTCCAGCACGTCGCGGCGTACCTCGTTGTAGAGGTCGGCGCCCACCACGCCGGGGTCGCCGGCGTAACGGCGGGCCATGAAAACCCAGTCGTCCGCCCACTGCTGGGTGGACTGACCGCTGTTCCACCGTTCGTTGCCGTCGATGCCGCAGCACCAACGGGACGTGTTGGTGTGGTTGTTGAGGATGACCGCGAAGCCGTCCCGGGTGAGGGCGGCGACGACGGCGTCGTAGACCTGGAGCGGTGTCCTGCCGCGCAGTTGCGGGTTGGCCGTGACGGCGGCGTCCGGCACGGGAGTCGTCCCGTGGATCATCTCGTTGGAGAACGGCAGCCGGATGCTGTTGATGCCGAGACGGTGGAAGTCGCCGAGAAGCTGGGGCAGGGGTACCCGGTCCAGGCCGAGGGGGATGCCGTAGGAGTTCTGGCCCGCATGGTGATCGGCCGGGTCGGCGGCGCTGCCGCTGCCGGTCCACGAGCCCTGCGCGCCGTCCCAGTTGGCCGACTTGAGCCGGAAGCGGTTGCCCGCGGCGTCGACGATGTACCGCCCGCGGGTGGACAACGGCGGTTGCCATGTCTCGGCCGCGGGGGCGACGGCGGGGATCGTCGGCCCGCCCGGCGCCTCCACCGTGGCGGCGACGGCCCCGGGCGCCGTGGCCAGGAGCAGGAGGGCCGCGGCCGCGACTGTCAGGTACTTGCCAAGTCTGCGCGTCGTCATGAGACCTCCGCGAGTGGGTGTTGGTGCACGGACGGTGGAGAGTGCGCCGGATGTCACCCAGGAGGTACGGCTCGCGGTGACGTGATCCCGGACCGGGGACGAGGCCGGAACACCCGTTGCACTGGGGGGACTTCACTCTTCCCGGTGATCGCGGGCACGGGCCCGAGCCTAGCGGGAGGGCGGTGTCCGAGGGGACGGTTCGGGTCACCCGTGACGGGATGCGCGGAGGGGCGCACCCCACGGGCGCGGGCCCCGTCCCGAGGGAGATCGCCGACGGCGTCCGGAAGCACCGCGGGGCCATCGGCCGGGACACCGTACGAGGCCCCGCAGCGAGAACACCCCACCCGTGGCTGCCAGTTGTTCATGTGGTGGGGGGCTCCCGCACCCTTGCCTGGTTAGGCATGCTCACGCCATCATTGCCGCCGGGAATCTACTCGCATAGAAACCCTGCTTCTCCCCCTTCCTTACACTTCCTCCCGCTTCGCCGGCTTCAGCAGTTCCACCAGCTCCACTGACAGCGACCATCCGTCCCCCGCTACCAGGAGGATCGCCCCAGTGAGACCCCGTCAATCCCGTCAGTCCCGCCGGTCCCGTCGGCGCGGCACCGTCGCCGCCCTCGTGGGATCCCTGCTGGCCCTGTCCGCGGGCCAGACCGCCGGCGCCCTCCAGGCGACCGCGGCCACCCCCGCTCCCCGCACCGCCGCCTCGGTCGACGCGACGCAGGACCAGGCCGCCCGCGCGATCGCCCGCTCCCTCGCCGACTCCGCCTGGCGCGCCCGCGTCCAGCGCGCCGCCCTCACCTCCGACGAGGTCCCCGTCACCGCCCTCGCGGGGCGGGCGGGCGGTGGTCTGAAGGCCACGCTGGCCGCGGCCGACCGACGGATCGCCACCGCCAAGGGGCTGGACGCGAAGGTCGGGCCGCTGCTCCGGCTGCGCCTCGGGTCCGACAGCATGCGCGGCGCGCTGACCTCCGGCACCGCACCGTGGGTCGTCCCGGCCACCTCCGACGACGACGCCACCACCGTCGTCGCCTATGACAGCCACGGCCGGACGCACACCCTCGACGCCCGTCACACGCCGTCCCACCCCGTGTACGTCGTCGACATCGACGGCTCCAAGGCCCTGGCCGCCGGACTGGACGTCCTCGACGAGCAGTTCCGCCGGTACGGCCTCGACTCCGCCGCCCCGGCCGCGACCCCGCGGGCGGACGCGACCGAGCGGGCGCAGGCGGCTGGCGCGGGCTTCTGGACCAGCCGGATCACCGCGGTGGAGCTCTCGGACGACGAGGAACCCTGGGTGAAGGGCGACGCCGAGATCTACACGCTCGTCACCGGCTTCGGACAGGACGGCCAGGTGCGGGTCGACCCCGTCGACATGCCGTACCTCGACAACGACGGCACCGTCTACCGGCCCAACCAGATCCTCGTCAACTGGTCCCACTACAAGTACGACCTGGCCGACGCCGTGATGATGGAGGAGGACGGCAGCACCAACTACCGCGACCTCGCCAAGGCCATCGCCACGGCCCTGCTGACCATCACGGACCAGGGCACCTACGTCCCGCTGGTGAACGCCGTGCTGGACGCCATCCCGGACGACTGGTGGACCGACGACCCCGACTACGTCGACTCCTGGTACACCCTCGCCCAGAGTGACAACGGCACCCGCTACGGCGCGCGCGGCAACGGCTGGATGACCGTGGAGCCGTACTTCGTGCAGGAGGTCTGAGGCGGCACGCTCCCCCGGTCACCACGCTCCCCCGCACGGCGTGCGGCGGTGGGACCGGTCCGGGACAGGCCTGAAGCGGGCCACGAACGCAAGGAGCCGTGCCCGGGGGACGCCCCGGGCACGGCTCGGCCGCGATACGCCGTCCCTCACCGCGCGGTGACCGGACGGCGGACCGCGGCGGGGATCACCGGCCGGTCTTCTTCAGGAAGATGGGGTTGGTGAGGGCGGCCATCGGGCCGAACATGAGCGCGGCGCCCATGGTGTTGCCCTGACCGGGCGTGCCGTCCGCCATGGGGTGGCGGACCTCGGCGCGGACGTACGCGGCGAGCGACGCGGTCGTCCGCCAGGTGACGGTGCCCTCGCCGGAGGCACCCACCGACTCCTGGTGCATCTGACCCTCGTCGGTGATGAAACGGACCGTGCCGTTGGGTACGCCCTTCACGTCGAGACGGATGTCCACGGGCGCGTCGGCGGACGCCTTGAGGGTCTCGCCGATGCCGGCCTGCCGGGCGTCACCGGAGGCGGTGAAGGTCAGCTGCACGGCGGAGGTCTCCGCGATGTAGCTGCGGCCGGCGCGGATGCCGTCCATGATCGAGTCGGTGGCCAGGTCGTCGGCGAGGACGACGTTGTGCGGCATACCGATGACCTGCGGCTCGCTGTGCGCGTCGCTGTTGCCCATCGCCGGGACCCAGCGTCCACCGCTGCGGACCGCCTCACCGATCTTCTGGTCCCAGGTGCTGATGGCGTGCTCGTCGTCGTACGTCCACGGGCCCGTCCACACCTCGGTGGCGTCGGTGTCCTCGAAGCCGAACTTCCACTGGCTCGCGACATACGCGCAGTACATGTGCGCGGGCACCACGATGCCGCCGCTGCGACGCACCTGACGGGCGAAGCGCGGGAACGCGTCGTCGCGGTTGCGGTAACGCCAGTCGATCCACTCGCCGGGCTCCAGACCGAGCGCCAGCCAGTGGCCGTTGCGGGTGGTGACCTCCTCACCGGTGATGATGAGCAGCTCGGAGTCGGCGTACTGGCCCCAGACACCGTGCGAGGACGAGGTGTTGTGGTCGGTGGAGACCATGAAGTCGAGCCCCGCGGCGCGCGCGCCGGCGGCCACCTCGGCGGGCTGGCGCTTACCGTCCGAGTGCACGGTGTGCAGGTGGCAGTCGCCCCGGTACCAGGCGCGGCCACGGCCCTTGGCACGCCGCGGCGGGAAGTTCCTGACGGCGGCCGGGCCGGGCTCGCCGTAGGTCAGGGTCACCTGCACCCGGTAGTTCAGGCCCTGGGGCGCGACCTGGTAGGGGCCGAGGACTATGTGCCAGGTGCCGCGGCCCACGGGGCCGGGCAGGTAACCCGGGGTGGCGTCGCTGTCGCTGATCTCGAACGAGGTGCGGAAGCCGCCGGACCAGCCGCGGAAACCGCGGCCGCCCAGCTCGATGCCGCGCTCGTCGAAGACGCCGATGTCGCAGGAGTTGCCGGGCGTGCCGGACGGGACGGCCGGCTTGTCGTAGGAGTACGACACGGCGATCTTCTGCACGCCGCGCGGGACCTCGACCGGGAGGTACACGAAGTCGGCGACGCCGGTGGGCAGCAACCCGGTGATGACACGGGTCTCCTCACCGGTCTTCGGCGGCGTGCCCGCGGTCGTGCCGTCCGCCGCCTCCGCGAACGAGACCGGGGCGAGGGTGATGGCCGCGGCGCCCGCGACACCCGCGGCCAGCAGCCGACGACGGCCCAGCGTGCCACTCGCCTCGCCGTCGCCTCCCGCCTCGGGCTCGAAGATGTTCACGTGGCTCTCGCAGTGTCCGTCAAGGCACATGTGTCCTCAGCAATGTCTTCGTGATGGGTACATGGGATGCCCTGGACTCTCATACGCCTCGGTGAACGACGCATGAGTCCCGTATGGCCCCGTTGGCAACTGCCCGTGGCGTACTCCCCCGCGTCGCCGCAGGTCAGGACCAATGGCGGAAGGTTCCGCGGACCGGGACGAGGGACATCCGGCGTATCCGGCTCAACGCCCTGTCCCGGCGCGGTCCGCCGTCCGGCCCGGGAACACGGCCGCGGCACCCGCCCCGCGCGTCCTTCGACCAGCGCGTGGGCGGGTGCCGCGACCGTCACTCCCGGACGTGGGCCGGGCGCCTACTCACCCCGCCGGCTGCAGGGCGGGCGGGGCCGCGTCGGCGGACGTCCCCCACGCGGACGGTTCGGCACCGACCGTGAAGGAGAGCGACCGCACGTGCCGGAGCGACTCGGTCGTCAGATACGTACGGCCGTAGGCGGAGCCGTCCAGCCGCGCCGACTGGATGTAGCGGTCCTGGTCCGAGCTGCCCGGCGCCGTCACGGTCAGGGCGCCGCGCGGGTAGTACCGCCGGTCGAGCCTCAGGTCGACCCGCTCGAACACGGGCGTCGACAGGCCCCAGGTGTCGTAGCCGGGCTGCACCGGGAAGATCCCGATGGACGAGAGCACGTTCCACGCGGACATCGTGCCGAGGTCGTCGTTGCCGGTCATGCCGGTCGGCGCGTCCGTGAAGAGCGTCAGCGCGGCGTGCACCACGTCGGTCGTCTTCCAGGGCTGTCCGGTCGACAGATAGGTGTACGGGGCGATGAGGTCGGGCTCGTTCTGCGGGTTGTACTTGTCCGCGTTGTAGTAGTCGTACGGGCCGTTGACCCACACCTCGCGGGCCGTCTTCGCCGGGTCCTTCAGCAACTGCTCGTACGCGAAGAACGAGTCGAGACGGTCGTTGGCCGCCTGCGTGCCGCCGATCAGGTCGACCATGCCGGGCAGGTCCTGCGGCACGAGCCACTGGTACTGCCAGGCCGTACCCTCGTGGAAGCCCTCGCTCAGGGCCGGGTCCGCCGGTCCGGTGAAGGCGCCGGAGGCGTCCCGTGCGCGGAAGAAGCCGGTCGAACCGTCGAAGATCTTCCGGTAGTTCCTGGACCGTGCGGCATAGCGCGCCGCGTCCGCGTCATGACCCAGATCCCGTGCCATCGCGCCGAGCATGGCGTCGGACAGCGCGTACTCCAGGGTCGCGGAGGCTCCGTGGTCGTAGTCCGAGTCGCCGGGCTTCGCGTGCGGGCGGTCCTTGACGTAGGGCGCGAAGCCGTTCGCGATGTACTCCTTGTTGGCCTCGCGGCCCACCGCGGGAGAGTCGGCGGGCGGCACTCCGTCGGCGTTCTTCTTCAGGGCACGGTAGGCCCGCTCGGCGTATCCGCCGGGCCCCTTGAGCAGGCCCTGTTGGTAGGCGTTGGTCAGGAACGGGGTGACCGGGTCGCCGGTCATGATGTTCGTCTCCACCGTGCCGTAGCCCCACTTGGGCAGCCAGCCGCTGTCCTCGTCGATCTTGATGACGGAGATCGCCATGTCCCGGGCCTCACGCGGCGCGAGCAGGGCGAGGAGCTGCGACTGGGTGCGATAGGTGTCCCACAGCGACCAGTTCTGGTAGTAGGTGAAGCCCTGTGCGCGGTGGATGCGCTGGTCCCAGCCGGTGTAGCGGCCGTCGGCGTCACTGCCGATATTGGGTGCGAGGAAGGACCGGTAGAGCGACGAGTAGAACGTGCGGCGCAGGGTGTCACTGCCGCCTCGGGCCCGTACGGCGCCGAGCCGGTCCTCCCACGCGCGGTGCGCCGCGCGCCGGACGGAGTCGAAGGAACGGCCCCCCTCGGAACGGAGGTTGAGGGCGGCGCCGCGGGCGTCCACGTACGACAGCGCGGTGGTCGCCTCGACCGTCCGGTCCCTGGTCGTGTCGAAGCGGACGAAGGCGCCGCCTCGTCCCGTGCTCACGGACTCCTTGGAACCCTCGGTGACGGTGTCGCCGTTCCAGGTTCCCGAGGTGGTGAACGGGCGGTCGAAGCGGGTGACCGTGTAGACGGTGTACGGCTTGGTGTCCTGGCAGAAGCCGCTGCCGGTGATGGCGGTCCGCACCGTGCGGTTGTCGAGGATCTCGACCTTGGTGGAGATCGTCCTGTGCAGTGACTGCCCCGCGTTGAGCAGGACGTTGGCCTTGTCCGTGGCCGGGAAGGTGTAGCGCTGCACACCGGTCCGGGCGGTCGCGGTGAGCTCGGCCTCGATACCGGTCTTCAGACCGACCTTGTAGGAACCGGGGGCGGCCTGCTCGCTGTCATGGCTGAACTCGGCCTCGTACTTGGCGTAGTCCGTCTCCGTGACGTCACCCGTGGTCGGCAGCACGGGAAGATCGCCGCCCAGGCCGCAGCCGACGCCCGAGAGGTGGACGAGGGAGAAGCCCCTGATGTGGTTCTGGGAATAGTCGTAACCGGTGTTGTGGCCGGTGTCCGGCGAGAACTGCACCATGCCGAAGGGCACGGCGGCGCCGGGGTAGGTATTGCCCTCGTTCTCCGTTCCGATGAACGGATTGACCAGATCGGTGAGCGGGGTGCTCGGCGGGACGGCAGCCCGGGCCGCCGGAACCGCCAGGGAGCTGCCGAGGAGCATGGCGGTCGCCACCGCCATCCCCGCACCGCGCAGCCGTTGAGTCCATCTCATGGGCGGGAACGCCTCCTCAAGGCCTGGACAACGTTGTCAAAGCGTGGAGCGCGATCATTCTTCGTCGTGTACACGTAATCGTCAAGTACTCCGGACAGGCGGGCAGTTCGTGTCCCGGGCCGGCAACCGGGGTTACCCCCGGCGCCGTTGCCCGCCGGATCCGTCGTCCACGCACCACGTCGGCCGGTCACGACGCCGGAGCGTTCAGCCCGTAGCCTCCAGCCAGGTCTCCGAGATCGCCAGGGCCACCGCCATGACGCTCAGTTGCGGATTGACCTCGGGGCAGCCGGGCAGGACGGAGCCGTCCACGACGAGGATCCCGTGGGCGCCGCGCAGCCGGCCCTCGGGGTCGACGGGAGCGCGCTGCGGATCGCCGCCCGCGGCGGCCGTGCCGGTCGGGTGGAACGCCGAGAGGTGCAGGTTCCGCGCGGTGACCCGGGTGAGCAGGTCGTCGAGTTCGGCCAGCGAGCGGGCGCGCGGGGCGGAGGGGATGCCCGTGAGGACCTCCTCGGCCCCGGCCGCGAGGAGCAGGCGGCCCATGGCCCGTACGGCCGTCGTCAGCCGTGCCCCGTCACGGGGGTCCAGGTCGTAGCGGACGAGGGTACGGTCCCGGCCCTGGACCCGTCCGGACGGGCGGTCCGCGATCATGGCGCCGAGGGTCGCGAGGCGCTCCGTGTCCTCCAGTTCGCGCCGCAGCTCGCGTCCGAGACCGGGGAGGACGAAACTTCCCATGCCGGGCGGGCTCGCGGTCGCCTCGATGAGGATGCCGCGGTCGTGCAGTTCCTCGATCCCGGCACTCTGCAGGACGCCCCGCCAGGCGGTGACCGGCTCGGCGAAGCGTCCCGCGACGCTGGTGGCCGGGTGCACGCTGAGGTTGCGGCCGAGCCGCGGGTGTCCGCCGAGTCCGGAGCGGCGCAGCAGAGGCGGGGTCCCCAGGGTGCCGGCCGCCGTCACGACGAGCGGGCTGAGGATCTCCAGTTCGCTGCCGTCCGGCCGCCGCGCCCGTACGCCGGCCGCGCGCGGGGCTCCCGGCCCGTCGGGGTCGAGGAGGATGCGCCGGACCCGTGCGCCCGTGACGATCCGGGCTCCCGCGGCGCACGCGGCGGGCAGGACGGAGAGCTGCACGCTCTGTTTGGCGCCGGTGGGACAACCGACCACGCACTGGCACGAGCCCTTGCAGCCGGGGGCGTTGCGCCGCAGCGGACCGGCCCGCCAGCCGAGCCGTTCGGCGCCGGAGAGCGCCAGCAGGCCGTTGTTCCCCAGGACGTCGAGGGGTTGGGTGGCGACGCGGAGGGTGCGCTCGACCTCGTCGAGACGGACTCCGAGGTCCTCCGCGAGGCCGAATCCGTACACCCGGCTCCACCGGGCCAGCACGTCCTCCGGAGTCCGGTAGCAGGTACCGGAGTTGACCACGGTGGTGCCGCCGACCGCGCGGCCGACCGGCAGCAGGAGCGGTGGGTCGCCCAGCGCCATGGTGGCACCGCCGTCCCGGTACAGGTCGGCGAAACGGTCGAGCGGCGCCCGGCGCCCGAACGAGGCCGTCGAGTGGTGCTCGCCCTCCTCCAGGACGACGACGCTCATCCCGGCGCGCGCGAACGTCCGCGCGGCCACGGCGCCGCCCGCTCCGGACCCGATGACCACCACGTCGGCGGTGGAGCGTGCCGGCCACGCGTGCGCCGGAGTGCAGTCGAGGGGCGGATCCTGCGGAGCGGACACGGGAGCCGGTACGGCCGGTATGCGTTCGGTGCCCGCCGCCAGCAACACCGGCACCTTGAGGACGTCGAGCAGGGGGACGAGACGCGGGTGTGCGGCGAGCGAGCGCAGCACGCGCTCGCGTTCGTCGGGACCGAGTGCGGCCAGCCGCCTGCCGGTGCGCACCAGGGTGTACGCCTCCACGGCCGCGACGGCGGTGTGCACCCCGGCCCTGGCCGGGCGGGGCAGCGCCGAGAGCACCGTGTCGAGGCGGCGGGGCACGCGGGCGGGCCAGGCCTGCTCGCCGTCGTCGGCGAGCAGCGCGGCGACGAGTCCCTCGGCGGTCATCGCTCGCCCGCCTCGGCGTGCGCGGTGCCGTCCAGCACCCAGGACCGCTCCGGACGCCACCGGCCCCACCAGCGTTCCAGTACGACACGGGCGTCGGCGGACTCGCTGTTGCGGCACACCGCGCGGGCCCCGTCCGGGTCGCGGTACTCGAGGGTGAGGGTCCGCTCGGGGGGCTGTTCGACCTCGACGCGGATGCGGCGCAGCGCGGTGCGGCCGGTGACCGTCCATCGTGGCAGCCCGAATCCGGCGCGGAACCGTCCGAGGCCCAGCCAGCCGATCGCGGACCGCTCCGCCCGCCGTGGCCAGGTCCGCTCTCCCCGGCGCAGGCGCAGGAAGACCAGCGGAGGAAGCCGCCGCAGACCGGGCCTGGTGGACACCGCCGCGACGATCTCCAGGACGTCGCCGCCGCCCAGATCCGCGTGGAGCCAGGTCCACCGGTGCGCGTTGCCGTGCCCGTAGATGCGGGCCGAGGCGCCGGGCGCGCCGCGCAGGGTCAAGGTGTCCTGTCCGTACGAGAACACGCCGTCGTAGGTGGCCCGCGCGGCCGGCAGCATCTGGGCGGCGGGAAGCAGCGACCGGCGCCAGGACCAGCGGGGGAAGGTGAACAGACTCTTTCCCTGCGGGCGTTCGCTGATCTTCCAGTGGAAGTCGTCGGCGCTGCCCGCCAGTTGCCCGGGGGCGGCGGTGACGGTGTCGCTCTCGAATCCGTCCGTCGGGCGGGTCCATGGGACGGGCCCGAAACGGGCGTGCCGCACCTCCCCCTCGCGGGGGAACGCCGCGACCCATCCGTGGGCGAACGCCTCGGAGCCGTCGGCGGGCGCGGTCACCTCGTGGTGCAGCCATACCCCGGTGCCGCTCGCCGGGTCGGTCAGCGTGGTGTACCAGACCTCGGTGCGGCCCGGTGTGCCGTTCCAGCGCGGTGCGAAGTGCTCGGCGTGGTCCTCGCGGCGGGGAAAGCGGAAGCTGAGGAGGAACGGCGCCAGACCGGTCGTGAGGGGGAACCGCAGGACGCCTTCGCCGGCCCGCGTGCCGTCTTCGTACAGCGTGACCGGCAGGACGGTCATCGACGCGACCGGGTGGCGTGCCGTGACGGACTTCCAGCCGTCCAGTACGAGGGTGCGGCCGTCGGCGGTGAAGGTGAGGCGGTAGCGGATGCGCCTCCTGGCGAGTGGTGAGATCTCCAACTCGCCCTCGTCGCAGGGCGTGTCGGCGATACCGGCGATCCGCACCCGGCCGGTCAGGCGCGCCCGGGTCGTGCGGTGCGGGCGCAGCACCTCGTCGGTCTCGGCGCGCAGGTCGAGGCGTATGCGGCGCTCCCGGCCGTCGGCGTCGAGCCGGACCGTGCCGAGCATCGTCTCGCTGAACACGGTGCCCCTCATGCGAGGTCGTCCAGCATGATGCGCTCAGTGGCCCCGAGGTAGGCGTCGGCTGCCGCGTGGGCCCCCGGGGCGTCGGCCGCCAGCACCGCCTCCACGACGGGGGACAGCCGTTCGTGGGCCGCCGCGGGGTCGGTGAAGGGGGCCCGGAGCAGGGAACGGATGGGCAGGTAGGCGTTGAACAGTGTGTTCGTCAGCAGGACGTAGACGCGGTTTCCGGTCGCCCTGGCGAGGGCCCGGTGCACTTCGAGGTCGGCGAGCTGCACCGCGTCGGCGTCGTCGTGCTCCCGTACGGCTTCCAGCAGGGTGCGAAGCTCCGCCCGCTGGGCGCGCGTGGCGCGCGTGGCCGCCCGCTCGGCGATCAACGCGCCGATGCTGCGCCGCACTTCGAAGATCTCACGGACCCACTTCGCGTCGTGCCGGACCAGCATGGGCAGCAGATCCGCTCCGCCCAGTCGGGCGTAGTCGCGCACCCGGGTCCCGACGCCGTGCCGGGTTTCGAGCAGACCGGCCTGGACGAGCCGGCCGAAGGCGTGCTTGAGCGTGGTGCGGGTGACTCCGTAGCCGTCGGCCAGTTGGCGCTCCGGTGGCAGGTAACTCCCGGCCGGGTGACGGCCGTCGAGTATGTCCGTGCGCAGTCGCCCCTCCAGGACGTCCACGATGGTCTCGCGGGGCAGCGCCTCCACGGTTCCTCCTCCGGTGAGTGCTCGATCGTTCAGTGGCTCAGCCACTGAACCAGTGGGGGCGCTCCGGGTCAACCCCCCGCACGCCACGGTGTCGTTGGCCCGCACCCCTCGGAGCTTCGCCTCATGTGGGTGCCGGTGCCGTGGAGTTGGCGGGTTCGGTAGGCCGGCAGGCTACCGCCCGACGCGGACCGGACCCGGCCGACACCGCCACGCGCTGCGGCCCCGGTCTCCGCGGATCCCGGGCCCGCCTCTCACCGCACCGTGCGGGGTCCCCTCCTCGACGGCGCCGTGCGTCCGGGCAAGGCCGTCCCGGCGGGCCCCGCCGCTTCTGGTCGCAGGGGGCGTGTCCGGGCAGGCCGGCGGCGTCATCGCCGGTCGCCCGGCTGACGCACCCGCCGACGTCCACCGCCGCGGGACACTCCTGCGGCCTAACCCGGCTGGTCGGTGGCCCGCGATGCGAACAGGCTGACCTGGGGGAAACCTACGATCACGTTGGGAATCCGCACACATGACAGCCTCGCAACGACGGCCGATATCCCGCAGGGCCCGCTACTGCGTCCTGGTCGCGCTCCTGGCCACCACCAGCGCGACGCTGAGCGCCTGTGGCGGCGACCGCGCCTCCGACAAGAGCACGGCGGTGACGGTCGCCGTGGGCGACCAGGCGAAGGCGAAGTACGTCGCCTGCGGCACGCCGCCGGTGAAGCTCGAGAAGACCGACCAGGACTTCCTCGACGGGCTCGCGGCGGCCGGTGGCCCGCCGCTGTACGAGATGTCGTACAACGCTGCCCGCGAGGTGCTGAACAAGCTGCAGGCGGGGCCGGTGGACATGCTGCCCGCGCAGATCAGCGAGCGGACCGTGCCCGGCGGCCCGACCGGCCCGGTGTCCGTTCACGTCGTCCGCCCCGACGGCGTCAAGGGCGACCTGCCCGGCATCGTCTACATCCACGGTGGCGGATGGGTCCTGGGCAACTTCACGACCCACGAACGCCTGGTCCGGCAGTTGGCCGACGGTGCCCGCGCCGCCGTCGTCTTCGTCGATTACACCCCCTCCCCCGAGGCCCAGTTCCCGGTACCGGTCGAGCAGGCCTACGCCGTCGCCCAGTGGGTGGCCGGCCACGGCCGGGAGATCGGCGTCGACAGCAGCCGGCTGGCGGTGGCCGGCGACTCGGTGGGCGGCGACATGACCGCGGCCGTCACCCTGATGGCCAAGCAGCGCGGCGGCCCGCACTTCCGGCAGCAGGTCATGCTCTACCCCGTCACGGACGCCGATTTCGACACGGCCTCCTACCACCGCTTCGCCGAGAACTGCTGGCTCACCCGGCCGGCGATGAAGTGGTTCTGGGACGCCTACGCGCCTCGCGCGGCCGATCGTGACAACCCCCTGGCCTCCCCGCTGCGGGCCACCGTCGACCAGCTGCGCGGACTGCCGCCCGCGCTGATGATCACCGACTCCGACGTGCTGCTCGACGCGGCCAACGCCTACGCCGCCAAGCTGCGCTCGGCCGGGGTGCCGGTCACCTCGTCCCACCACGCCGGTGTCACCCACGACTTCATGATGCTCAACGCGCTGGCGGACACCGCGGCGGCCAAGGAGGCCGTCGCCCAGGCCACCGCGACACTGCGCGACGCGCTGCACGCGTCGGCCGACACCGGCGCCGGCAAGTAGCCGGACCTCCGTCGTCCCCTTCGTCCCGTCGGCCCTCTCGTCCCCCGCGTCCCCCGCGTCCCCCTCGTCCCGCGAGCGGGTCCGGCGCACTCGCTGGTCTCCCCGGCGAGTGCGCCGCCGACGTCGCAGACTCCCTCTCGTCCGTCGCGTCCGTCAGTGGTGGAAGGCGGAACCGAGGAGCGCGCCGGGCACGGGGGCGGCGAGTGTGCCGGGCCCGAAGCTCACCGAGCCGGTCGCGGTGACGCCGGCCGCGTTGGTGGCGAAGACCCACACCGCGCCGGAACCGGTGTTCTCCTGCGGCGCCGAGACGGCGACGTACCGCCCGACGACGGCGGTGCGGCTGCCGAACCGGTCGCCGTTCTCGACGGTACCGGGCACCCCGGCCGTGTTCTGGCTGAAGACCTGGGCGCCGGTCCCGGTGAGACCCGACGCGCTCCCCTTGAGGACGGCGAAGGTGCCCCCGTCGGTCCGCCCGGCGAGATCCTCGCCGGGGATCCCGGCGACGACGTCGGCGTACCCGTCACCGGTGACGTCGCCGACCGACACACCGGTGCCGAAACCGTCGCCGCTCTCTCCCGTCCCAGGGACACCGGCGGTGTTCTGGCCGATCAGCGTGGCCCGCGAGGCGAATCCGCCCGCCGTGCCCCGCACCACACCCACGAGGCCGCCGCCCGCCGCCGTACTGCGGCCGAAGACGACGTCCTGGCGGCCGTCGCCGTTGACGTCGCCGAGGGCGACGCTGTCCGCGGACACGGTGTCGGGGGAGGCGATCGACGGTCCCGCCACCAGACCCTTCCCGGTACCCCTGAAGAGTTGCAGATGCGGCGGCGGAAGCTTGCCTCCGTCGTCCGAGTCCCACGAACCGCTGCTGACGACCAGGTCCGTCCTGCCGTCGCCGTCCACATCGCCGGCCTCCATCGCGTAGAGACGGACGTCCAGGTCGACGAGCGGCCCGGTGCGAGCCGCGGCTCCGGTGCGGCTGAAGGGCCCGTAGCGCATACGGTCGGCCGTCGCCAGATCGAGGTGCCCGTCCCCGTCGAAGTCACCGGCCCTGGTCTCCGACCGGCCCTCGCCGAGGACGGAGGCGGCGATGAGTCCGCCCACGCTTCCCCACAGGACGGTGTGCCGCCCGGCGTCCCGCGCGCTGCCGATGTCCTCGCCCGGGGATCCGACGACGAGATCGGTGAAGCCGTCGCCGTCCAGGTCGGCCGCCGTGAGGTCGCTGCCGAAGCGGTCACCCGTCTCCGCCGTGCCGGGTACGCCGTAGCGGTCCTGGCTGATCACCTGGCGCTTGACGCCGTTGGGGCCTTCGGCCATGCCGTAGACGACGGAGAAGTACCCGGCCTGGGCCCTGCCGTTCACGGTGCCGCCCGGAGCGCCGATCGCGACGTCGGGGTATCCGTCACCGTCGAAGTCGGCCCGCACGGAGCCCGCGGCACCGGCGGCGAGGGCACCGGTGGAGGCGTCTTCGCCATGGGACACCGCGGGCGTCGCCCCGGTCATGGCGACGACGGCGGCGGCCACGGCGACGGCGGACCGGTGGAGTCTTCGAGAGGACAAGATGCACCCCTTGGGCTGGAAAGCGGTGGGCCGCGCTTCGCGCACGCTCGGCAACCACCTTGACCCGCAAGGGGCGTGAAGGGTTGTACGCCGTCCCTTCACCTCGGGTTCACCTGCCCGACCCGCGCTGCCGGAGCCAGGTCGGGTCGGGTCAGGTCAGCTCGATCGGTCCGGTGCGGTCGATGAAGCGTCCCGAGCCCGCGCCGGGCCCTTCGGTGGCGAGGCGGACGATCGCGTCGGTACCTTCGGTGACGGTCTGGGGGCCGCTGTGGCCGTTGAGATCGGTCGCCGTGTAGCCGGGGTCCGCGGCGTTGACCCGGATGTCCTTCAGTGCCTTGGCGTACTGGGTGGTCAGCATCGTGAGGGCCGCCTTCGAGGCGGTGTAGAGGGGCGCGACGACGGAGGACTCGACACGCGACGGGTCGTGGGTGATGGCCAGCGATCCCATACCGCTGCTGACGTTGACGACGACCGGGTCGGGCGACCGGCGCAGCAGCGGGAGGAAGGCGTTGGTCGTCCGGACGACACCGAAGAGGTTGACGTCGAAGACGCCGAGAGCGTCCCGGCCGGTCAGGTCGCTCGGGTCACCGTGCGGACCGTGGACACCCGCGTTGTTGACGAGTACGTCGAGCACGCCTTCGTGTGCGGCGACGTCGGCCGCCGCGGCTGCCACCGAGGCGTCGTCGGTGACGTCGATACGGACGAATCGCGCGCCCAGCGCGGTGGCGGCCGCCCTGCCCCGTTCGGGATCGCGGGCTCCCATGATCACCGTGTGACCGAGTGCGATGAGGCGGCGGGAGGTCTCGTAGCCGAGTCCCTTGTTGGCTCCGGTGATGAACGTGGTGGTCATGCGTCGATCGTCGTCAACGCGCCGGCGCCCCGCCAGTGACGCTCCGACCCCGGGACCGGCAGTACCAGGATCGGATTCGCGCGCCCCCGTCGTGGTCCGCGGTGGGGCGGGACCGTGCCCTTCCCGCCCCACCGCGGACCCGCGACGGCGGTGTCTGGGGCGCCGTTCGAGCGCCCCTTCGTCAGCCCGCCGAGACGCGCAGCCTGATCGTGCGGGATTCGGGGCGGAGCGCGAACTCGGGCCACACATCCGGTCCGCAGGCGCGTGAGCCGAGTCCGTGCTGGGCCGCGTCGACGATCAGGTGACTCGTGGTCGAACCCGGCAGCTCGAAGGGGTGTTCGGCTCGGGCGATCTGCTGCGGGGTGTGGCGGCTGAGCGTGAACCCGGGACGGCGTCCCCGGGTGTCCGGCACGGTCGTGAGACGCAGTACCTCGGTGCCGGTACTCGTCAGCGTCAGCTGCCGCACCTCGGAGCGGTGCCCGGTCTCCTGGGGGCGCGCGTAGTCGACGGAGAGGTCGCCGACGGTGGAGGAGAAGCGGCCGGTGCGTGCGGCGCGCAGGCTGTCGGGGTAGGACTCCAGCGGTCCGAGACCGAACCACTCGGCGCCGTCGACGGGGGCCGTGCCGTCGGGCAGGTCGAAGCGGATCCCGATCCGCGGCCACACCGTCCGCCAACCGCGCGAGGGCTCGATCTCCACCCGCAGTTCGAGCTCGTCGCCCTCGATCGACCAGACGGTCTCCACCGTCACCGACGATCCGGAGTTCGCGGCGGAGACCTTGGAGATCGTGCGCAGGGCCTCGGCGGTGCGCTCCACGGACACCCGCCGCACGGTCAGCCGGTCGAGGCCGTCGGCGCGCCACAGTGCGGCCTGGGAGACCCCGGCGACGGCGGCGTCGCTCTCCTCGACCTCGTCGGACGCGGCTTCGTCGTTGTCGGTCGGGGCACGGAACAGTTCCAGGCGCGGGCCCGTCACCGGCCGGCCGGCGAGCCGTACGAGGGACCCGTCGACGAAGTCGGCGATTCCGAGGGTCAGCGTTCCGTCGCTGTGCCGCCAGTCGGTCCGGGAACTGACGCCCGGCGCGGGACGACGGGCCGAACGGTCCAGCTGGGCGGTGGCGATCACATGCCCGGCGCTCGCCCAGGCGGTGTCGGACGCCAGGACGGCGTCGACGGTGAGCCATGTCTCCGCGTCCCGCGCCACCGTGGCCGATGGAAGCTTCACCCGCCCCGACTCGCCCGCCGCGACGACGGGGACCTCCAGGTCCCCGGAGTCCACGAGTGTCCCGTCGTGCTCGACGCGCCAGACGAAGCGCAGGTCGGAGGTGTCGGCCGAGTGCCGCAGGTTGGTGATCGCGACCTCGTCGGCGTCGCTGTCGAAGGTGAAGCGGACCGGCTGCACAACTGCCTTGTACTCATGGAGACTTGGTGTCGGGACGTCGTCGCTCAGCAGCATTCCGTCCATCACGAAGTTGCCGTCGTGCACGGCTTCTCCGAAGTCGCCGCCGTACGCGTAGTAGGGCGTGCCGTCCGCGGTGGTCGTCAAAATGCCGTGGTCGCGCCATTCCCAGACGAAGCCGCCGTGCAGCCGGGGATACGCGTGCACCAGCGCCTCGTACTGGTCGAGCGCTCCCGGCCCGTTGCCCATCGCGTGGGCGTACTCGCAGAGCAGGAACGGCTTGGTGCGCTGCCGAGCGCTCTGTGCGGGAGTGCAGTTCATCAGCTGCGACCGTGAGTCGTCGCTTCCGATGCGCTCGGTCTCCGGCACCGACGCGTACATCCGGGAGTAGAGATCGGTGTACTCACCCGTGTGGTCGCCCTCGTAGTGCACGGGTCGCCCGGTGTCGCGGGCGTGGACCCAGGCCGCCATCGCGGCGAGGTTGCCGCCGGTGCCCGCTTCGTTGCCGAGGGACCAGATCACGACGCTGGGGTGGTTCTTGTCCCGTTCGAGGGTGCGCTGGACGCGGTCGAGGTACGCCTCGCGCCAGGCCGGGTCGTCGCTCGGATTGCCGGCCCAGTCGACCGTGTCGAAGCCGTGCGTCTCGAGGTCGCATTCGAGGACGACCCAGAAGCCGAGTTCGTCGGCGAGGTCGAGCAGCCGGGGATGCGGGGGGTAGTGGCTGGTGCGGATCGCGTTCACGTTGAACCGCTTCATGCGGGCCAGGTCCTCGCGGGCGTGGTCCTCGTCGAAGACGCGGCCGCGCTCGGGGTGGGTCTCGTGGCGGTTCATCCCGTGGAACACGACGCGGCGGCCGTTGACCAGGAACCGGTCGCCGCGGATCTCGACCGTACGGAACCCCACCCGCAGGGCGATGCTCTCCGCGGCGCCCGACACGGTGACGTCGTACAGCCGCGGCTGCTCGGCCGACCAGGGCTCCACCGCGTCGACGTCGAACGGGACCACGTCGGCCGGGGCGGCCCAGACCTGCTCGACGCCGAGTTCGGGGATACGGACGGTGACCGGGAACGCCGCCGCGTCGGCGGTGATCTCCGCCTCGACCCGGCCGCGCCCCCTCTCGTACCCGGCGCGCAGCCAGACGTCCTCGATGCCTCCGGCCGGCCGTGCGATCAGGGTGACGTCGCGGAAGATGCCCGGCAGCCACCACTGGTCCTGGTCCTCGAGGTAGCTGGCCGCGGACCACTGGTGCACGCGTACGGCGACGACGTTGTCGCCCGGACGCACGGACGATGTCACGTCGAACTCGTGGGCGAGCCGGCTGCCGCTCGCGCCGCCTATCTCCTCGCCGTTGACCCACAGCCTGAAGAGCGACTCGACACCGTCGAACCGCAGCACGACGCGTTCGGCCCCCGCCCAGTCGGTGGGCATGTCGAAGTGGCGGCGGTAGTCGCCCGTGGGGTTCTCGTCCGGGACATGGGGCGGGTCGATCGGGAACGGGAACTGCACGTTCGTGTAGATCGGCCGACCGTAGGCTCCGTCGCCCTGGAGCACCCAGTGGGACGGCACCGGGATGCTGTCCCAGTCGCCGTCGTCGAAGCGTTCGGCCGCGAAGTCCGCCGCCGGCGGCACCGTCGCAGACAGCCGGAACCGCCAGTCCCCGTTCAGCGAACGACTGGGGGCGTCGGAGTGCAGCCACGAGCGCGCCGCACGCAGGGCGCCATGCCCTGGGGCGGTGTCCGAAACGTATGCGGAGTTCTGGGAGGGCACTGGGTCACAACTCTTTCTTGCTGAAAAGAACGGGGATCCGAACGCCGGCTGTGTCCGCCGGCTCGACCGATCGGGGCTTCGTCGCCCTCTTCGCGCGCGGTCGCCGCGGGTTACCGGACCACGACTGTTCGGATCTCCCAGGGGCCGAGGGCGAGTTCGAGTCCGTCCTCGACCGGTGCCGTGGACAGGGGGCGGCCGAGCAGGTCGACCGTGGTGGCTTCGGTGAACGCGCCGGTCACGCGGACGGCCGACCCCGCGTCGCTCATGGCCACCAACCGCATCTCGGTGCCGGCTCCGCGGTCGTCGTCGGCGACGCGGCGGATGCTCGACACGAGGACGTCCCTGCCGTCGACCCGCACGCCGGTGGCGGCGGGCGGCAGGTGGCCTTCGGCGGGTGCGGTCCCGCGGGTGACCAGCACGTCGTTGCGGAAGTCCTCGGCGAGGGCGACCGCGTTCGCGCCCTGCCAGCCGGTCGCCGAGGGCACGACCGCGAAGCGGTTCTCGACGCGCACGCCGAGATCCTGCGCGCCCGGTGCGGGAATCTCGCTCGCCGCGGGCTCGTCCCGCAGGGGATGGATGTTGACGCTGATCGAGCCGATCGCGCGCAGCAGGGTGATGGCGAGTTCGGAGCCGTCGCCGACGAGTTCGTACTCGGTGGCGTGGTCGAGCAGGACGTTGGCGGCGCCGGCCGACACGAACGCACTCGCGGGGAAGGTCGGGATCGGGTACTCGCCCCAGCCGCCCTCGGCGGTGAGTCCGCGCTCGGTGACGGCGAACTGTCCGGCGGACGCGGACCCGGCCGCCGGCTCGGGCAGCGGCACGTGGAAGCGCAGCCGGTGGTCGGCGGACTGGTTCAGGAACGATGTCGAGACGCGCACGAACGGTTCGCCCGCGCGTACCTCCACGAGCGTCTCCACCGGGGTCGCCACGGTGCGGGCGCCGCGGACGTCGCGCTCGGAGGAGAGGGCCGCGGGCCACTCGTAGATCCGGGTGACCCGGATCCTGGAGCGCAGCGGGCCGTCCTCCAGGAGTTCGGTGGCGACCTCCGTCGGCTCCGACACGAGCACGTCCCGGGCCGGAGGGGCGTAGTTGTAGCTGTCGCCGCGGTCACCGCCGTCGACGAGGCGGCCCACCCCGTGCAGCACCGTGCCGTCGGTGCCGGTCACGTCCAGGGTGCCGTCGGCGGTGATCGTGACCTCGACCAGTCCGTTCGACAGCGTGCGGTCCGTCGCCGTCGCGGGTGCGAACCCGGTCGGGTGTGCGGGGGTGCTGTCGCTCGGTGCGACCCGGAAGCTCGTGAGCCCGGCGGCGGGGACCTCCACGGGCACCAGCGCGGTCGCCCGTGCCTCCTCCAGGGTCAGCACCCGCCACTCCCCCGGATGCGCGGCGGCCGCGGCGGCGACCTCGCGGCGCAGGATCAGCAGGTCGAAGGGTCCGCTGCTCGGCACCTCGGCGAGGTGGAAGACGAGCGACCCGGCGGTGAGTTCGTAGTGGTCGATCAGCCGGCCGAAGAGCTCGCGGCGGTGGATGCGGCGCAGCACGCGTTCGAGCTGCGAGGCGTCCATGCGCTCGTCGGCGAGCACGGTCGGGGCCTGGGAGACGAGTTGCACGGGGTGGGCCGAGCCGTCGTCGGCGGTCGCGACGAGGACGGTCCCCTCGGGCGGGGCGACGACGTCCACCTCGGCCAGGGCCGTACGCGCGAAGGGCAGGGGGTTGGCGACCAGGTAGCCGTCGCTCGGCACCCGGGCGGCGGGCTCGGCGAGGGCGGCGTCCCGGACCGCGCGGGCGGTCTGCGCGGCCTCGGCGAGACGGGCCTCGACCTGGTCCGAGGTCTCGTCGGTGCCGGAGCCGACGACCGAGTCGTGCGCGGACGACTCGATGATCTTGTGCCAGGCGAGCGAGAGGAAGGGCGAGTCGTCCCGTCCGGACCACAGGGCGTTCATCCGCTCGGCGTGGTCGACGGTGCGCTCGGCGGCGGCCATCCGCTGCTTGAGCGCGAGGCGCACGGAGAGCACGCCCGGGAGGATGTTGCCGCGCACATGGCTGCGCAGCTCACCGGTGACGACGGCGGAGACCTCGTCGCGTACGTGCTCGCGGATGTACTCGTCGAGGGTCGCGATGGTGATGGCACGCTCCTCGCTCGACGCGCGCCGCAGCCAGGTCGCGAGCTGCGGGTCGGGCGCGTTGTGGTCGGTGCCGGCCATCGCGAGCAGCGGGTCGCCGCCCCATCGCTCGGCCGTCATCTCCGCGTACTCGCCGAGCGCGCGCCCGATCTGGTCGGGCACCAGCAGGACGTCGAGGCCGTTGTCGTAGCCGTCGAAGAGGAACTCGGTGCGCACCTCGGAGCCGTCGGGGGCGCGCCAGCGGAAGGCGTGGCCGTCGACGGAGCCCGGTACACCGCGCCACAGTGCCGCGTGCTCGATCCCGGCGCGGGCCAGGATCTGTGGCATCTGCGCGACGTGGCCGAACATGTCGGGCAGATAGCCGATGGGCATCGAGCCGCCGAGGTCCGCCGCGGCCGCCCAGCCCATCCGCAGGTTGCGCACGATGGTCTCGCCGGAGCAGAGGAACTCGTCGAGCAGGATGAGCCAGGGCCCGATGGCGAGTTGACCGCCGGCGACCAGGGCCACGACGCGGTCGCGGTTCTCCGGGCGCATCTCCAGGTAGTCCTCGATCGCGGCCATCTGCCCGTCGACGGTGAACCGGAAGTCCGGGTTCGCCTCGGCTGTCTCCAGCACGGTGTCGAGAGCGGTGACGAGGCGGTGCCGGAACACCTGGAAAGGCTCGTACCATTCCCGGTCCCAGTGGAAATGGGGCACGAAAACGGCAGAGTCGGCGGAGTTCTGCATAGCGCGAGCGACCTTCTCTTTGCGGGTGACGCGGAGGGGGGAGGCGAACGGGGTGCGGGGTTACTTGAGGGCGCCGGAGGCGAGTCCGGTGCGCCAGAACCGCTGGAGGAGCAGGAAGAGGATGATCACGGGCACGATCGAGACCAGTGAGCCGGTGATCACGGATTCCTGCAGGAGCGGGGCGCGGGCGGTCTGACCGTTCCACTCGAAGAGGCCGAGCGTGATCGGGAAGAGCGACTCCTTCTGCAGCATCACCATCGGGAGGAAGAAGTTGTTCCAGATCGCGACGAACTGGAACAGGAAGATGGTCACCAGGGAGGGCCCCATCAGCCTGATCGCCACCGAGAAGAAGGTGCGGAACTCACCGGCGCCGTCCAGCCGCGCCGATTCGAGGATCTCCTCGGGGACGGACGCGGAGGCGAAGATGCGGGCGAGATACACGCCGAACGGGCTGACGATGCTGGGCAGGAACACCGCGAGGTAGGTGTTGACGATCCCGGTCGCGGAGAACAGCAGGAAGAGCGGGAGCGCGAGCGCGGTGGTGGGGACGAGGACGCCGCCGAGGATGACCGAGAACAGGAACTCGCGGCCCCGGAAGGTGAACTTGGCGAGCGCGTAGCCGCACAGCGCGGAGATCAGGGTGCCGACGGCGGCGCCCAGCACCGCGTAGATCACGCTGTTCAGGGCCCACTTGACGAAGATGCCGTCGCTGCGGCTGAACAGGGTGCTCAGGTTGCTGAACAGGTCGAAGTGCGAGAACGCCAGACCGTTGGTGGAGGCGAGGTCGCTCTGCGGCTTCGTCGCCGCGACGATCAGGAAGTAGACCGGCAGCAGGAAGTAGATCGCCAGCAGGAACATCAGCGCCATGACGGCGGTGCGGCTGGCGCGGCTTTCGCGGATCGTGTTCGGGTTGCTCACAGTCCGGCCTTCTTCGAGGTCAGTCGCATGAAACCGAAGCTCAGGACGAAGGTGATGACGGCGATGACCACGGAGATCGCTGCTGCCTGCTGGTAGTTGTTTCCGGAGGCCACCGCGTACGCGAGCATGTTCGGTGTGTACGTGCTGGAGATGTTCGAGGAGATCTGCCGGAGGACGGCCGGCTCGGCGTAGAGCTGCAGGGTGCCGATGATCGAGAACACCGTGGTGAGGACGATCGACGGGGCGATGATCGGGACCTTGATCTGCCAGGCGATCGTCCAGTTGCTCGCGCCGTCGAGCTTGGCGGCTTCGTAGAGCTCCTGCGGGATCGACTGCAGTGCCGAGAACATGATCAGCATGTTGTAGCCGGTCCAGAGCCAGGTGGAGACGTTCGCCGCCGACCACAGCACGGCTCCCGGACCGAGGAAGTCGGGGTGGAGCCCGACGCTCTTCAGCCCGTCGACCAGTGGGCTGATCTGCGGCGAGTACAGGTAGGACCACATGATCGCGGCGATGACACCGGGTACGGCGTACGGCATGAACGCCGTGATGCGGAAGAACGACTTGAGCTTCAGCAACGGGGTGTCGAGCAGCAGCGCCATGATCAGCGCGACGAACAGCATGACCGGCACCTGTACGACGCCGAACAGGCCGATGCGTCCGATGCTGGACCAGAACTCGTCGTTCTGGAACACCTTCGTGTACTGCTCGAAGCCGCCGAAGGTGGTGTACGACGTGCCGTACTGGCCGCCGGTGCGGCGCACGACGAGGAAGCTCTGCCAGATCGCGTAGCCGACGGGGACCAGGTAGAAGAGCACGAACGGGAGGAAGAAGGGGGTCAGGAACGCGGCGATGGTGCGGCCCCGGGGGCCGCCGCCGCGGTGACGGCGGCGGCCCCCCGTAGACGCCACCACGCGGGTCGCGCGGGGTGCGATGTCAGTCATTCCCTGGTCACTTGCCCGCGGTCGCCGGGATCGCCTGATCCTTCATCGACTTCAGTGCGGTCGCCTGCGCGGCCGAGAGCGCGTCGCTGAGCGTGCCGCTGCCCGCCGTCGCCTTGGCCATGGCGTCCTGAAGCGACAGGTTCACCGTCTTCTGGGTGGGGCCCCAGGAGAAGTCGGTGTCGATGTTCTTGGACGAGTCGGCGAAGACGTCGAAGATCTTCTCGTTGTTGTAGTACGGGACGCCCTGCGAGAGCGCGGGAAGCTTCGAACCGGCGGTGGCCGCCGGGTAGAGGCCGCCCAGCTTGTTCTCCAGCGCGAGGGCCTCCGGGTCGGTGTTCAGCCAGGAGTTGAACTTGACCGACTCGTACAGGTGCTTGTTGCCCTTCATGAACGCGACGGTGGAACCGCCCCAGTCACCGGACGAGGCGCTCGAACCCCAGGTCGGCATCGGGACGATGGACCACTTGCCGGCCTGGTCGGGCAGGTTGTCGCGGAACATGCTGTAGCCCCAGGCGGCACCGACGTAGCTGGCGATCTGGTTCTTCTGGTACGCGGTGTACATCTGGGTCGAGCCGTGGGCGAGGTCGGTGCGCACGAGCTTGGCGTCGATCAGCTTCTGCCAGTAGTCGGCGACCTGCTTGCTCTGGTCGGACGCGACCGAGACGTGCCACTTGTCGCCGGAGTACTTGTACATCTCGGCGCTGTTCTGCCAGAGCAGTCCGTTGAACGCCTCGGCGTTGTTCGGATCGAAGAAGGTGATGCTGAGTCCGGGGTCCGCCTTGTGCAGCTTCTGCGCGTCCGCCGCGTACTCGTCCCACGTCTTGGGGATCGCCAGACCGTGCTGCTTGAAGAGGTCGCTGCGCACGTAGAGCGCCATCGGGCCGGTGTCCTGCGGGAAGGCGAACACGCCGGTGCCGCCGAAGCTGGACTGGGACCAGGTCCAGGGCACGAACTTCGACTTGGCCGCGGTGGCCGCCGAGCAGGCCGAAGCGTCCACGAAGGCGTTCTGGGTGCGCAGGAAGGGAAGTTCGTCGTAACCGACCTGGGCGAGCTCCGGCGCCTTGCCCGCCTTGAGGGCGTTGCCGATGGTGCCGTACTGGTCGTTGGAGATGTTCTTCATCTGAACCTGGATGTCCGGGTTCTTCTTGTTCCAGAGGGCGACGACCTTGTCCATGCCCGGAACGGTGTTCCAGTACTGGAGGGTGACCTTGCCCTTCGCGGGCTCGCAGGAGGCCGCGGATGCATCACTCGACGGAGCGGGCGACGAGCACCCGGCGAGTACGGCGACACCGGCTGCCGCAGCGACGACGGCGAGGCGGATGCGCGTGACTGTGTTGCTCATATCTTCCGTTCCAGAGAACGACTAGCGACGGCGCTAGGCGGGTCGACGTTGACACCTCAGGCGTGAAGCCTTCTGGTTGGAATGGGCGGGACATCACGGTGTCGGCTCGAGCGCCGGGCGCCGTGGTGGAACTCAGCAACCTTCCAGCGCGTCCCGTGAGCGTTCCCGTGAACGTTCACGGGAGCGCTCACGGGAGCGTGGTGAAGTGTTCGGAAGTCTGCGCTCCGGCGTGTTCGAGTGTCAAGACTTTCGAGTCGTGCACGAGTCCGGCAGGTTAAGCGGACCCGCCCAGCCGCAGCTCGGCGCGGACCACGAGGTCGTCGTCCGTGAGCGGGTTCGCGCCGGTCAGCAGCCGTGCGACCTGCTCGATGGCGAGCGCGCCGAGCTTGCGCGTGTCCAGGGCGACGCTGGCGAGCGGGGGCTCGACGAGCGCGCCCAGTTGCAGGCCGTCGAAGCCGATCACGGCCAGATCCTGCGGGACGCTCCTGCCGAGCCGGCGCGCCTCGCGCAGGACGCCGATCGCGATGATGTCGTTGAAGGTGAAGACCGCGGTGACGTCGGGATGGGCGTGGAGCAGGGCCCTGAGCGCCGCTCCGCCGCCGTCGGCCGACTGGTCGGCGCCGACCACCACATCGGCGTCGATGCCGTGCGACACGGCGGCCGCCGTGAACCACTCGCGCCGGATGCTGGGGTCGACGCGACCGTGGTGGTCGAGCATGCCGATCCGGGTGTGCCCCGCCGCGACCAGGTGCGCGACCGCGGCGTGGACGCCCTCCTCGCCGTCGATCCGGATCGAGCTGAAGCGCGCGGTGTGGTGCTCACGGCCGATGAGCACCACCGGCATGCCACGGGTGAACAGCTGGAGTTCGTCCTCGGGGCAGCTGAAGTATCCGACGACCGCGTCCACCTGCGAGCTGATCACCTGGAGTGTGCCGCGTTCCTCTTCGGCCCTGTCCGCCGTGTCGTACACGACCACGTGCCAGCCGCGCGCCCGGGCCGCCTCCAGCGCGGCCGCCGCGACCTCGGTGAAGAAGGGGTTGAGGAGATCGGGTATGACCAGCCCGATGGTGGTGGTGTCCTGCCGGACCAGACCGCGGGCGAACCGGCTCGGCCGGTATCCGAGCGCGCGGGCGGCGTCGAGGACGCGCTGTTTCGTGGAGCCGTCGATCTCGTCCTTGTCGTTCAGTGCCCTCGACACGGTCTGCCGGGACACCCCGGCGGACCGGGCGACGTCATGGATCGTGACTTTGCGGGGCTCCCCCGACACCGACGACGACACCATCGCCCACCTCCTGCTGCCAGCGGACGCCGATGCGCCCGCAGGGCCCCGAGTATGCCTGTGCCTGACGGGAACGCGCGAGGTCAGGTCTTCTCCCGGCCTGGCGACCGAGGCCTCGCCGGGTCCGGGCACCGCTCAGCACGCTTCGTCACGTCCCGGACGGCGAAGCGGCGGAGAGGGCCCGAACCGTGGCCGGTCACGTGCGCACGGACCGCGTGCTGACCACCGCACGTCGATTCACCGACTCATCGACTCGTCGACTGATCGGCTATCCGTTGCGGCGACGCCGGCGGGGGGGCCCGGACAACAAGGTCCCGACAGCACCCCCCTCCTGGAAAACCGCTCAGAACAACCGGCCGCCTGATCCTCGGCCGGTGTCCCGTGGCATCGTCGGCGGGGCGGGAGCCTCAGGCGGTGAAGGCTTCGACCAGGGTCCAGACGGCGAGGCCGGCCATGCACAGGGCGCCGATGCGCTGGACGTTCTTCAGGGGAACGCGCTGGGCGATGAAACGGCCCACCAGCAGGGCGAGCGCGGAGACCGACATCAGGGCGAGGGCCGAGCCGATGGCGGTGGGCAGCCAGCCGTTGGTGGCGGCCAGGTTGGCCGTGGTGATCTGGGTGAGGTCGCCCCATTCGCTGATGAAGACGGCCATGAAGGCCGTGGTGTAGACGGGCCAGAAGCCGGTCACCGTCTTCGCGGTGCCGTCCTCGTCGTCATCGTCTCCCCCGCGCAGCAGGACGAAGGCGCCGAACGCGAACAGGGCCGCGGAGACGAGCTTGACGGCCATGCCCGGGAGCATGCCGAGCAGACTGCCGGCGCCGACGGCGATGGCGACGTGCACGATGAAGGCGGTGGAGGTGCCGAACCACACGTACAGCGGCCGCATCCTGGTACCCATGGCCAGTGAGGCGAACATGGTCTTGTCAGGGAGCTCCGCGAGGAAGATCAGCCCGAAGGCGGTGAGGATCGCCAGGGGGTCGAAGGTCATTCCCTTGCTTTCTGCTGGGGGCCGGGCCGTCGGCTCGTGCGGCACCCACAGGGCGACGGGAGGAACCACTCGGCCCGGCACGACGGAGTGGCCCACACGGAAGTGTGAGCCTGGTCATGCCTGGCCGAAGGTCTCGTCCGCCCCGCACTGCGTGCGGTGGCCCGGTGGCCGGGGCTCCCTCGGGTGCCCAGTGTGTCGACCAGCGGTTCTCGGGACTACTCCCCTTCGCTGCCATGCAGCCTAACAGGCGGTCTCCGGCGCCCGTCCCGCGCGCCTGCTTGCCTGCCGCCAGGGAGTCCGCCGACCCGGCCGGCCACCTGAGCGGCTCGGGTGAAGTCCGCGCGACCGCCGTCAGGGGGTGTCGCCCGACCAGTCCCAGCGGGCCCCGTCGCCCGGGCGCGGGTCGTATATCGCCCGGCCGCCGGCACCGAACCGCCCCAGCTCCGTTTCGAGGGCGACGCCGGTGCCGGTCTCCTCCGGTGTCCACCCGGTGATGTCCAGCAGCAGGCCGTCCAGCGGACCGCCGACCAACTGGCCGTAGACGTGTCCCGGTTGTGGTCCCCGCCGGGGATCGTCGTGGTCCACGCCGTAGACCCGGCCGCGCAGCAACTCCTCGTCCCTGTCCATACGCCCCAGGATTCCAGTCGCCACTGACAACGCCGGGCCGCCCGAGGTGCTCGACGGGCTCCGGTCACCGCGGTCAGCGGATGCCTCCGCGGACACTGCGGACTCCGCCCGCCTCCGTGGGCGGGGCGTCCACGACGCGGCGCGCCGATCCACCGCGGAATGGTGATCCACCGGGGAAGCGGAATGGTGATCCACCAGGGAATACGGGACGGTCCTCGGTCCAGGTTCTCGGGACGGTCCTCGGTCCAGGTTCTCGGAACGGTCCTCAGTCCAGGTTCCGGGGAGCCTCCGCCGCCCGAGGCGAGAGAGACGGCACGCCCCGGGCCACGTCCTGTCCGGCCGCCTTCGATTCCTCCCCGCCGGACGAGGTGACCACCACGGAGCCAGAACTGCCCCGGTCCATGAGTCCGCCGGTGAAGGCCAGGCCGAGGCCCGCCACCGCGAGAGCAGCACCGACCAGACTGGGCGAGGCCCACCCCCAGCCGGCGGAGATGGCCAGGCCGCCGAGCCAGGCGCCGCCCGCGTTGGCCAGGTTGAAGGCGGAGTGGTTGGAGGCCGCGGCCATGGTGGGAGCATCCTTCGCCTTGGCCATGAGCAGCATCTGGACGGGTGTGGTGATGAGGGCTCCCACCGCGCCGATGAAGGCGATCGTCAGCAGGGCGGGCACGGTGCTGTGGACGGTGAAGTAGAACGCCACCAGTGCCGCGGCGAGCAGAGTGAGCCCCGCGTACAGCGTCGGACGCAGGGCCCGGTCCGTGAGGGGGCCCGCGACCAGCGTGCCCAGCGTCATACCGACGCCGTAGAGCGCGAGGACCAAGGTGGTGGAGGAGTCGGAGATGCCCGTCAGATTCGTCAGCATGGGCACCAGATAGCTGTAGACGGCGAAGAATCCGCCGAACCCGACCACCGCCGTGGCCAGGCCGATCGCCACCTGCCTGTTCCCCATGGCCCGCAGCTCGTGTCCGATGCCCGCCTGCCGGCCGCGCGGCTGATGGGGCACGAACAGGGCCAGCGAAGCGAGCGCGACGAGGCCGATGACGGCGACAGCACCGTAGGCCCACCGCCAGCCCAACTGCTGCCCGAGGATCGTTCCGGCCGGGACACCGACGATGTTCGCGACGGTGAGGCCGAGGAACATCTTGGAGACCGCGCGCGCGGCCCGTTCGGGCGCGACCAGCCGTGAGGCCACGACGGCACCCACGCCGAACAGTGCGCCGTGCGGCAGACCCGCCAGGAAGCGCGCGGCGAACAGGAGACCGAAGCCGGGAGCGAACGCGGAGGCGAGATTGCCGACCACGAACAGGCCGGACAGAAGCAGGAGCAGTCGCTTGTGGGGGACGCGCGCACCGATGCCCGTCAGTACGGGCGCACCCACGACGACACCGAGCGCGTAGGCCGACACGAGGTTGCCGGCGTGCGGCACCGACACGCCGACGCCGTCGGCGATCTGGGGCAGCAGCCCCATCGTGGCGAACTCGGTCGTGCCGATACCGAACGCGACGACAGCCAGGGCCAGCAAGGCAAGTGGCATGGCGCAGAAGAACCCTTCGAAGACAGCGATCCAGGAACCAGGGAGCAGCAGGAAAGGCCGGATCGTGTCCAGCTCCCGTCACCTGGCGGGCACCCTTGCCCGTCACCCCCTCGGAACAGGGCAGGGCCCTCAACGCGGGAACAGCGGCGGGGACCCGCACATTCCAGGATCGGGCAGGTCACGCCATGACCTGCGTCACGCTCGAGGCGTCAGGCGAACAGACGGCCGCGGTGGGAGGCGCGACGGGCCGTGGCCAGGAGGGCGCGGATCCGGGGGCCTGCCTGGTCGATGTCACCGACGGGCGTGGCGAACGGCAGCCGGACGTCGCGATGTGCGGTGGGGTACTCCAGTCGCAGGGTCACGCCGTAGCGGTCCATGGCCAGGGGAACCGCGCGGATCATTCCCCTCAGGGGCTGTGGCCGCACGAGGCGTACGAGGAGAGGGACGAGTTCCTCGTGACTGTCCAGGAGGTGGGTCAGCATGCTCGCCTCGCTCACGGCCAGCGGATCCGGTCCGGCCGCCTGGAGTTCGTCCCACGTGACGAACCGACGGCCCTCACCGTCCTCGATGACCGCCTGCCCGAACTCCATACAGGCGCTTCGGGGTGACTCATTGCTGTACCGGGCCGCGAGCAGCCCGGTAAGGGTGACGCGGGCACGCAACCTGTCGCGGACGGCCGTGGGCGCGATGTCGGTGAACTCGAGCCGGACCGGAACGCGCGGACCGGCTCCGGCGGGGGCGCTCTCCGCCGGGGCGTGAAGGTGGATGCGGCCCGTCGCACTGGTGCCGTCGAGACGGTGGACCTCGGCATGGCTCCCGTCGCTCACCACGGTCATGGACTGGGCCGCGTACAGGATCGACTGCACGCGCTCGGCGGGGGTCGGTCGCGTGACGCGGGCGGTGTGGGGACGCATGCGAGTTCTCCAAGGCGATGGAAGCGGCTGAAGAGGTTGAAGAGGTTGAAGAGGTCAGACAGCAACTTAGGTTAGCCTAACCTCATTGACTGACGGAGTCGGAGAGTAGGGGAACCGCCCGCGCGCACTCTCCGTACCGGGGACGCCCGCCCCCTCCACATGGCCCACCCCACCGAGCAGCGGTCGGAGGCACGCCGCCACTTTGCGGTTACTGTGCCCCAACAGGGAATCGCGCCACCCGAGCCGACGTGCGCAGCCGTCCCCTCGGTCGTGCCGACGATGCGGGTGGCGGAGGTGCGCGCGGAGTCGACGCGGTGGCCGGCTCAAGGCGCCGTACACCCCCGGAGGACCGTCATGCATCCCGTACTCGCCGAAGACCGCGCGCGCCTCACGGAACTGCTCCGGTCCGTGAGCGAGTTGGCGGGTCGGGAGCTGGAGGCGGTCGATGCCCGCCCCGCCGCGCGGCTCGGCGCCGCCCCGAAGCCGCAGCCCCTGCCCGCCGAGGGCGAGGGCACCGATGGCGCGCTGGCCCGTTTCGCCGAGCGGTGGTCACCGGGCTTCTCCGGCAGCGCGGGGCCCCGCTACCTCGGTTTCGTGACCGGTGGCGCGACGCCCGCCGCCCTCACCGCCGACTGGCTCACCAGCGTGTACGACCAGAACGTCAGCGGGAGCACCGGGTCGTCCGCCGCCGCACTCGAACGGGAGACGTTGGCCTGGCTGCGCGAGTTGTTCGGGCTGAGCGAGGCCCACAGCGGGGCGTTCGTCACCGGCGCGACCATGTCGAACACGGTGGGCCTGGCCATCGGGCGGGAGTGGCTGGGGGAACAGCGGAACGTGTCCGTCTCCCAGGACGGTGCGGCCGCGCTCGGCCCGGTCACGGTGCTGTCCGGGGCACCGCACTCCAGTATCGGCAAGGCCGCGTCCGTCCTGGGCCTCGGCCGCGCGAGCGTACGGCGGGTCCCGCTCCTGCCCGGGAACCGTGAGGCGGTCGACGTGGCGGCGCTGTCGGACGCGCTGGAGACGATGGAGGGCCGTCCGGCCATCGTCGTCGCCAACGCCGGAACCGTCGACACCGTCGACTTCGACGACCTGCGCGCCATCGCGGCACTCAAGGAGCGTCACAGCTTCTGGCTGCACGTCGACGGCGCCTTCGGGGCCTTCGCCGCGCTGCTCCCCTCGCACTCCCACCTGACCGACGGCCTGGACGCCGCGGACTCCGTCTGCCTGGACCTCCACAAGTGGTTCAACGTCCCCTACGACAGCGCGGTGGCGTTCACCCGGCGACAGGACCTCCAGGTCCGGGTCTTCCACAACTCCTCGCCCTACCTCGGCACACCCTCCCTTCCCGACCCCGACTTCCTGCACCTCACTCCGGAGAACTCCCGGCGGCTGCGCGCCCTGACCGCCTGGTTCTCCCTGGTCGCCTACGGCCGGGACGGGCATCGCGAGATCGTCGCCCGCAACACCGGTCTCGCCCGGCGTCTCGGCGATGCCGTCGTCGGCGTCCCGCACCTGCGGCTCCTGGCACCCGTGCGGCTCAACACCGTCTGCTTCACTCTCGCCGACGACGCCACACCCGACCGTGTCCAGGCCGCCGCCCGTGCCATCGCCGCCACGGGTGAAGTCTTCGTCACCCCGACCGTCTACGGTCACGTGCCCGCCCTGCGCGCGGCGTTCAGCAACTGGCGCACCACGGAGCCGGACATGGAACGCGCCCTCGCGGCGATCACCGACGCGACGGCACCGGTCTCATAGCCGACGTTCCGGAGCCGCGCGAGAGTCCTCACGGCCACCGGCCACTCCGACGGGCCCTGCCGCGCCATGCTCAAGAGTCTCCGGCCGGCTCGCTGACAGTTCGCCCAACTGTGCGCTCCCACCGACTGTCTGACACCACGTCACTCGCGCCGCCGCACACGGCCGGGATCTACCCCCTTCGCCTCACCGGCCCGGCGATCGCTCCTCTCGGTGGGCGTCCTCCACCCGTGCCACCCGCGTCCACTCCTCGGCCGACAGCGCGAGAAGCCGTCGTACGGTCCCTGGCTCGGGCAGTGACCCGTGGTCGCCCGTCACCTTGAGGGCGGAGACGGCCGTGATGTGGCCGAGGCGCAGGGCGCGTGTCAGGCTCTCGCCGCGGAGCAGACCGGCCAGGAACCCCGCGGCGAAGGCGTCGCCCGCGCCGACGGGTTCGACCACGAGAGTGCGCAGCGCCGGGACCACGACGACGTCCCCGTCCCGTACGGCGGCGGTGGCCGAGTCGGCGCCGTCCTTGACGACGACGATCCGCGGGTGCGGCAGCAACTCCCGTACGCCGCCGGCCGTGAGGTCACGGCCCCACAGGTTCTGCGCCTCGTCCAGGCCGACGAAGACGACGTCCGCGCGGTCGGCCAGGTCCCGCAGGACGGTGGCCGCCGAGTCGTCGTGCCACAGGGCGGGACGGTGGTTGACGTCGAAGCTGACGGCGTACGGCCGGTCGGCGCGCGCGGTGCCGAGCGCCCGGCTCACCAGTTCCCGGCAGGACGGGGACAGCGCCGGGGTGATCCCGCTGACGTGCAGAAGGGAGGCGGCGCGTACGGGTCCGGTGTCCAGCAGGCGGGGTCCGAGGGCGGAGGCGGCGGACCCGGATCGGTAGTACTGGACGCGGGTCCCGTCCCGGTGGGGGGACTTGAGGAGCAGACCGGTGGGGCGGTCGGGGTCGGTGCGGACATGGGTGACATCGACGCCCGCGGCGGCGACGGCGGCCCGCACGCGCCGGCCCGGCGCGTCGTCGCCGACGGCCGAGAGCCAGGCCACCGGTATGCCGTGATCGGCCAGGTACATCGCGACGTTGGACTCGGCCCCGGCCACCGTCAGGCGCAGGTGCTCGGCCTCCTCCAGCGGGCCGACCGGGTCGGGAGCCAGGGCCGCCATCGTCTCCCCGACGCACACGACGGGTCCGGGCGCGGGCCGCCACGACGCGGTCACGCGGACCCCCCGGCCGGGAACGGCGGTACGGGGAAGGCGTCTTGGAGACGGAACGCGGGCGTCGGCGGGCCGGGCACGTCCACGCGGACGGAGAACACGGCGCCGTCCTCGGGACGCGGATCGGCGAGTCCCACCCGGGCCGTGGTGATGTGCAGGACGTCGTGCTCCAGACACACTCCGGCGGGCCGGCTCGCGGGCAGGGGCAGGACGCGGTCGGGGGTGCCGTCCGCGAGGTAGCGGCGTACGGTGCCGGTCCCCCACACGGCGACCCACAGGGCGCCCTCGACGTCGACGGTCATGCCGTCGGGGCTGCCGTCGTCCACCGTGGCGAAGACCTCGGGCGTGCCGAGGGCGCCGGTGTCCGGGTCCACCGGATGGCGCCGGATCACTCCTCGGGCGCTGTCGGCCAGGTACATGGCCTTGCCGTCGGGGGTGAAGGCGGGTCCGTTCGGGACGGTGATGCCGTCCAGGACCCGGGCCACGGTGCCGTCGTGGTCGACCCGGTACAGCGAACCGGCGTTCTCGTCGGCGTCGTAGCCCATGCTGCCCGCCCAGAAGCGGCCGGAGGGGTCGGCGACCGCGTCGTTCATGCGCGTACGGACCGCCGCGCCGTCCTCGGGCCGGGCGAGCCAGGTGGTCGCGCCGTCGCTCGTCAGCAGGCAGACGCCGGTGTCCGCGGCGGCGATCCACGTGCCGGGGCGCCCGGCCACCGGGGCCACCGCACCGATCGGGAAGGGGAGTCGGGCCAGCGGTTCCAGGCGGGCCGCCGGGTCCGCCGGCGCCTTGAGGAGGCGGCCCGCGAGGAGGTCGACGAGGACCACCTCCTCGCCCGTCCAGCGGATGCCCTCGCCGAGTTCGAGGCGGTCGGGGCGGGTGACGCGCGCGGAGGTGCTCATCGTCCGGACTCCTCCGCGACGGCACGGAAGGCGCGGGCCCGGTCGCGGAGCGCGGCGAGGCTGCCTCCGTCGGCGGCGTCGCCGACCAGGGGCGAGCCGACACCGACCGCTGTCGCGCCGGCTGTCAGACAGGCGTGGGCGGCGGCCTCGTCGATCCCGCCGACGGGAACGAACGGCGCGTCGGGGAAGGGGCCGCGCAGGGCCTTGAGGTAGTCCGCTCCGCCGAACACTCCGGCGGGGAAGAGTTTCAGGGCCTCGGCTCCGAGCGCGCGGGCGGCGATGACGTCGGTCGGGGTCAGCACCCCGGCGAGGACCGGCAGGCCCAGGTCGCGGGCCGCGCGGACGCCGTCGCCGAGTCCGGGTGTCACCACGAAGGCGGCTCCCGCACGGTGTGCGGCGTGGGCGTCGTCGGCGCTCAGGACCGTCCCGGCGCCCAGGAGCGCGTCGGGCCCGAGGGCGTGCCGGGCCCGCTCGATGACGGTGAGGGCGTCCGTTCCGCTCAGGGACACCTCGATGAGGTCGACGCCCTCCTCGGCGAGGGCCAGCACCGTGCGCAGCGCGGCGTCCGCGTCGCCTCCGCGCACGATGGCCAGCAATCGGCGGGCGGCCAGGGCGGCTTGCAGATCCACGGCAGGGAACTCCAGTTCTCGACGGCGGTGTTCAGGGGCAGCGGCAGGCGGTGCTGAGGGTGAGGCGCCAGCGCACCTCGCCGGACGCGGGGACGCGGGCCGCGTCGTCGGGTCCCGCCTCGGCGAGGTCGAAGACCCGGCCGAGCATCGGTTCGACGCCGGTGCTGCGGTAGGGGGTGGGCCGGGGGAAGCCGCCGAGGTTGCGCCACAGGGCGACCGACACCGGCTGTTCCCCGGCGTGCAGGGCGAGGTGGAGGCGGTCGGGGCCGTCGTGCACGCAGGCCCCCGGGGCGTCGACGACGGCCCCCACGGCGGTGCCGTCGTCGGGACCGAGCCGGTCCAGCGGCACTCCGCACGGGGCCGGCCAGGCGCCGGTGATCCAGGGGGCGCCGTCCGGCCAGGGGCGGTCGACGAGCGCGGCGGCCTCCGGGAACAACCGGGTGGACGCCCCCTGGGGCAGGTGCAGGGTGGCGGCGGACGACAGGTCGAGCAGGGCGTGCGCGGCCCAGACGAAGCGGAAGCCGGGCTCGGCGGTGAGGACGTAGTGGGCCTCGGCTCCGTCGGACGTGGCACGGATCGTACGGCGGAGGGTGAAGTCCGCGCAGCGTACGGACTCGGCGGCACCCTCACGGGTCCAGGGCCGGGACCAGGCGTCCCCGTGGTCCGGGGTGCCGCGGACGGTGGGCACGCACTCCTCCAGGCCGCCCGCGTCCACGAACTCCATTCCGGGCAGGACCTGTTGGCGCTCAGGGTCGGGACGATGCCAGAGCCACTCGCGGCCGGGTGCCGCGAGGGAGGTCCAACGGCCTCCGTGGAGAGGGTCGGTGACGATGTCCAGTGGCATGCTCACCACTCCGCGAAGGAGCCGTCGGGGTGCCGCCACACGGGGTTGCGCCAGGCGTGGCCCGCGCGGTCGGCGGCGCGGACGGCGGCCTCGTCGACGGTGACGCCGAGGCCCGGTGCGGCTCCGCGTCGCGCGTGCCCGTCGACGAACCGGAAGGGCTCGGGGTCGACGACGTAGGAGAGCAGGTCGGCGTCCTTGTTGTAGTGGATGCCCCTGCTCTGCTCCTGGATGAGGAAGTTGGGTGTGGCGAAGGCGACTTGGAGGCTGGCGGCGAGGGCGATCGGGCCGAGGGGGCAGTGCGGGGCGAGGTGGGCGCCGTAGGTCTCGGCGAGGGAGGCGATGCGGTGGACCTCGGAGATGCCTCCGGCGTGGGAGAGGTCGGGCTGGGCGACTGCGATGCCGGCGGTGAGCGGGGCTAGGAACTCGGCGCGGGAGTAGAGGCGTTCGCCGGTGGCCAGCGGCACCGGGCTCGCGCCGACGAGCCCGGCCAGGAGGTGGTTCTGCTCGGGGACGACCGGTTCCTCGACGAACAGGGGGTGCAGGGGGGCGAGTTCGTTCAGGACGCGGCGGGCGTTGGCGGCGGTGAAGCGGCCGTGGAAGTCGACGGCGACGTCCCGGTCGGGTCCGAGGACGTCACGGGCCGCCGCCACGCGGGCGACGACCGCGGCGGTCTCGGCCATCGTGGCGGCCGGCCCCACACGTCCGGCGCCGTTCATCTTCACGGCGGTGAATCCCGCCTCCACCTGCGCGCTGATCTGCTCGGTGAGTTCGGCGGGTTCGTCGCCGCCGACCCAGGCGTAGACCCGGACGCGGTCGCGCACGGGGCCGCCGAGCAGGGCGTGCACGGGAGCGCCGTAGGTCTTGCCCGCGATGTCCCACAGCGCCTGGTCGAGTCCCGCGACGGCGCTGGACAGGACCGGGCCGCCCCGGTAGAAGCCGCCCTTGGTGAGGACCTGCCAGTGGTCCTGGATACGGAGCGGGTCCTGGCCGAGGAGGTATTCGGCGAGGACGTCGACGGCGGTCCGCACCAGTTCGGCGCGGCCCTCGACGACGGGTTCACCCCAGCCGGTCACGCCCTCGTCGGTCTCCACGCGGCAGAACAGCCAGCGCGGCGGTACGAGGAAGGTTTCGACGCGTGTGATCTTCACCGGCCACCGGTGCCTTTCGGGTCGTCGGGCCCGCCGATCCGGTCCAGGTCGCGTCCGGCCTGGTCGAGCAGGGCGCGCATGGCCGCCTCGGCGGCCCGCGGGTCCCGGTCGCGTACGGCGTCCAGGACGGCGCGGTGGGCGGGTACGGGGTCCTCGCTGTGCGGGGCGCTGTGCACGATGCGGTCGCGGTGGGCGAGTCCCGACTCGATCACGACCTCCATGCGCTCCAGGAGTTCGTTGTGGGTCGCGGCGAGCAGGGCACGGTGGAAGGCGAGGTCGGACTCGACGGCGTGGGCGGCACCGGTACCGTGCTCCCCCATCGCCGTCAGGGCGTCCTCGAGGGCGGCGAGGTCGGCGTCGGTGCGGCGCTCCGCGGCCAGCCGGACGGCTGCCGGTTCGACGATGGCGCGTACCTCGGCGAGGTTGCGCAGCAGGCCGAGGTCGGCCTCGGCGGAACCGGCACCCTGGATCTGCCAGCGCAGCACGTCGGCGTCGAGCAGGTTCCAGTCGGAGCGGGCGCGCACGAACGTGCCGCGTTTCTGCCGGGCGTCGACCATGCCCTTGGCGGCGAGGACCTTGAGGGACTCGCGCAGCGCGGTGAGGCTGACGTCCAGCTCACGCTGCAGCGCCACGAGGTCGAGCGTGGCCCCCTCGGGGATCTCGCCGCCGAGGATGCGGCGGGCGAGGAACTCCACGGTCTGACCGTGCACGCCGCGGCGGGCGTAGGGCGTCATGTCGTACAGCCTTTCGGTGATCGGGGCTCGGTCATGCGGAGGCCTTCAGGACGCTCCAGCCGCCGTCGACGACGAGGTGCGACCCGGTGATGTAGGAGGCCTCGTCGGAGCCGAGGAACGCGATGGCCGCGGCCACTTCCGCGGGGGTGCCGAAGCGGCGGGCCGCCGTCTCGGCGACGCTGCGTTCGCGGTCCTCGGGCGGTACGCGGTCCCAGGCGGCCGTGAGGATCGGTCCCGGCAGGACGGCGTTGACGCGGACCTCGGGCCCGTACTCGACGGCGAGCTGGCCGCACAGGGACAGCAGGGCGCCCTTGGACGCGGCGTAGGCGGGATGTCCGGGGATGCCCTTGTGGGCGTGGACGGACGAGGTGAGGACGACCGCGCCGCCCCGGTCGCGCAGGTCGGGCAGGACGGCGCGGACCCCGAGGAAGCCCGCGGTGAGGTTGACGTCGAGCTGGCGCCGCCAGGAGGCGAGGGTGAGTTCGTGGGCGGGGTGGACGTCGACGGTGTAGGCGTTGCTGACCAGGACGTCGACCGGTCCGAAGGAGTGGGCGGCGGTGACGACGCGGTGCCAGTCGTCCTCGGCGGCGACGTCCGCCGTGACGAAGCGGGCCCGGCCGCCGTCTTCGGTGATCCGTTCCGCCTCGCCACGGCCCCGCTCCTCGTCGATGTCGACGAGCACGACGGCGGCTCCCTCCTGGGCGAGGCGGGCGGCGGTGGCGGCTCCGATGCCGGAGGCGGCCCCGGTGACCACGGCCGTGCGGCCGGTGAAGCGGGCACCGCCGCCTCGTACGGGCTGGTCCATCGTGGGTTACGGCTCCTTCGGGTCGGGCACGGAATGCGTGCCCATGGGGCGGGGTGGGTCGAACCTACGCCGGTCGCCGGCCCGGGTGGCGGGTCAGCACGACCAGTTCGGCGTCGTGATCGGCGGTCCAGGCGAACGGCAGTCCGTAGTGCAGGAGGTGGGCGCCGCCGTAGGTCGTGCCGGAGGATTCGTCGCGGTAGCGGGCGTCGGGATCGAGACCGCGCGGGCGCAGTCGGGCGGGTCGGCCCGGCACCAGGGGGGCGCCGTCCAGGCGTCCGGTGTTCAGGGCGGCGACGACGGTCCGGCCGTCCGGGCCGTCGTACTGGACTCCGCAGGTGGCGTCGTCCGGGCTGCCGAGCAGGTGGGTCTCGCCGTGGTGGATCACGTCCCGTACGTCCTTGTAGCGGGCGATCCATCCGGCGGCCTCGGCGCGTTGCTCCGGGGACCAGGTGCGCAGGTCGGCGCCGATGCCGAGGACGCCGCACATCGCGGTGACGAAGCGGAAGGCGAGGCTGCGCGGGCGGGGGTCGAAGATTCCGGGGGCGTCGGTGACCCAGGAGCTCATCACGTGCGGGGCGTGGGCGTGCAGGAAGCCGTACTGGATGGCGAGCCGGTCCAGGGGCGCGGTGTTGTCGCTGGGCCACACGACGTCGGTGCGGGCGAGGGTCGTGTGGTCGACCCGCCCTCCGCCGCCCGCGCAGCCCTCGACGGTCACATGGGGATGGGCGGTGCGCAGGTGGTCGAGGACACGCAGGTATCCATGGACGTGGGCGGCGTCCAGGTCGAGGCGTTCGGCGGGGGTAGGGCCGGGCCGGCTGCGTTCGGTGGGCGGCCGGTTCATGTCCCACTTGAGGTAGTCGATCCGGTGCTCGGTGAGCAGTCGGTCCAAGGTGGCGACGACGAAGTCCTGCACGTCCGCGCGGCCGAGGTCCAGGAGCAGCTGGTTGCGGACCAGGCGGGCCGGGCGGCCGTCGATCCGGTAGGCCCAGTCGGGGTGTTCGGCCAGCAGCCGGCTGCCGGGGCTGACGGCCTCGGGCTCGATCCACAGGCCGAAGTCCATGCCGAGCGCGCGGACGTCCTCGACGAACCGGTCGAAGCCTCCCGGGAAGGCGGCCGGATCGGGATACCAGTCGCCGAGGCCGGCGGTGTCGTCCGTGCGGCCGGTGAACCAGCCGTCGTCCACGACGAACAGTTCCACGCCCAGATCGGCGGCGGATTTGGCGAGTTCGAGCTGTCCGGCCGCGTCGACGTCGAAGCCGGTCGCCTCCCACGAGTTGTAGAGGACCTTGCGGGGGCGGCGCAGCCGCTCTCCGGTGAGGTGGCGCTCGTAGCGGTGCCAGACACGGGAGAGGCCGTCGAGTCCGTCCGCGCTGAACGCGCAGGCGAGACGTGGCGTGGTGAGTGTCGCGCCGGGGGCGAGGAGGACGGCTCCCTCGTGCGGCACGCGTCCGGCGCGGACCCGGGCGGCGCCGCCGGGTTCGGCCTCCGCGGTGATGTGCCAGTTGCCGGCCCACTCCAGGGCGAGGCCGTAGGCGGGCGCGTCGTCCGCGGCGAGGTCCTGGACGGCGAGCCAGGGCGCGTAGGCGTGCCCGGGGGTGCCCTGGGTGCTGCCCATGGTGAAGGTGCCCCGGGTGAGGGCGAGTTCGGTGTGCTGGAACTCCTGCGACCACTGTCCGGTGAGGTAGGTGAGCCGGGCTCCGGCGGTGACCGGCACGTTGACGGCGCCGGAGTCGAAGCGCTCCAGGCGCAGCTCCTCCGAGCCGGTGCAGGTGAGTTCGGTCCAGCGGTGCAGGACGTCGGTGCCCGGCACGACGGCGTAGCACAGGGTGGTGCGCAGGCCGAGGAGGTCGTCGGTGAAGGTCAGCCGGAGAGTGCCGGTGTCCTCCTCCGCTCCGGTGAACTCCCACCACACGCCGCGTTCCTGTCCGGGGCGGCCGGCGATCAGGTCGGCACCGGTGAAGGGCCGCTGTCCGTGCGGCAGATACTCGGCGGGGGCGGCGTCGGCCGGGGTGACGAAGTGGGTGCGGTGCGACCAGTCGAGGGCGGAGGGCCCGTCCTCGGCTCCGTGCGGGCCCCAGGCGTCCAGTTCGGCCCAGGGTCCGTCCGGCGACAGACGCACGGTGTAGCTGGTGTTCTCGGTGCGCAGGGTCCAGCGGTCGTACGGTGTCACTTCACTGCTCCGAGGTTGAGTCCGGCCACGAAGTGGCGCTGGAAACGGAGGAAGACGGCCACCGTCGGGGCGGCGGCGATGACGGAGCCGGCGGCGATCACGTTCCACATGGACACGTACTGTCCCTGGAGTCCGATGAGGGCGGCGGTGATGGGCATCTTGGTGTCGCTGCGCAGGACGGTGATCGCCCACAGCAGGTCGTTGAAGATCCAGGTGAAGGACAGGGCGCTGAGCGCGGCGAGGGCGGGCCGGGTGAGGGGCAGGATGATCCGCCAGAAGATCTGCCAGGGACCGGCGCCGTCGACGACCGCCGCCTGCTGGATCTCGACGGGGATGGACCGCATGAAGCCGTGCAGCACGAAGACGTAGAAGCCGACGCCGAAGCCGATCTGCACACCGATCAGCGCGGGCAGGGTGTCGTACACGCCCATGAGTTCGCTGAGTTTGGAGACCGGGATCAGCAGGATCTGCGGGGGCAGCAGGTTGCCGCCGAGCATGAGCAGGAGCAGCGAGCGGCGGAAGGGCATCTCGTAGCGGCTGAGCCCGAACGCGGCCATCGCGGCCAGTGCGAGGGTCACCACGACGCAGGGGACCGTCACGAGGAGGCTGTTGACGAGGGCGCGCTGCTGGCCGCCGTCGACCCAGGCCTGCCGGAAGTTGCCGAGGGTGAAGGACCGGGGCCAACTGCCCAGTCCGTGCGAGGCGATGTCGTCGAAGGACCGCAGGCTGGTGACCAGGACCAGGATGATCGGCAGCAGCCACAGCAGGGACAGGGCACCGGCACCGGCGTGGAATCCGGCGGTGGACAGGCGGCGCCGGCGCAGGGCGGCGTCGGAGCTGTGCGAGGTCGTCATCAGTCCGCCTCCCGGAAGGCGCGCACGAGGTAGGAGGCGATCACACCGAAGGCCAGCACGAAGATGACGACGGCGAGGGCCGATCCGTAGCCGAGCCGCAGTGACTGGAAGGCGGTGGAGTACATGTAGGTGCTCAGCAGTTCCGAGGAGTGGTAGGGGCCGCCGCGGGTGAGGGACCACACCACGTCGAAGGAACGCAGCGAGTCGATGACGATGACGGACAGGACCACCGCGTTGACGCCGCGGAGCTGAGGAAGCGTCACATGGCGGAAGACCTGCCAGCGTCCGGCACCGTCGACCTTGGCCGCTTCGTACAGGGCCGGGTCGATGCCCTTGAGGCCGGCCAGGTAGAGCACCATGACGTAGCCGATCTGGCGCCACAGGGCGGGCACGATGACGGCGTACAGGGCGGTGTCCTGGTCGGCGAGCCACGCGTGGCGCAGGCTGCCGAGGCCGACCGACTGGAGGAGCTGGTTGAGGACGCCGTCGGGCTGGTAGATCGCCTGCCAGACGAGGGCGGTGGCGACCAGGGAGAACACCACCGGCAGGAACAGGGCGGCGCGGTAGAAGCCCACGCCGCGGCGTTCCTGCTGGAGGAGCAGGGCGGTGCCGAGGCCGAGCAGCGCCGACAGTCCGCCGAAGAGCAGCAGCCACAGGACGGTGTCGACGGCCGCGGTGCGGAAGACGTCGTCGTGCATCATCTCCCGGAAGTTGGCCAGTCCGACGAAGCGCGGTGCGGAGACCCCGTCCCAGCTGGTGAGCGCCAGGTAGAAGCCCTGCAGGGCCGGCCAGAAGACCCAGATCGCCTCGGCGAGCAGCGGGACGAGGACGAACGCCAGGACCAGTGGAGGGGTGCGGCGCGGGCCCCCGGCCCTTCGGCCGCGGGGCGGCGTCGGGACCGGGGTCGTCTTGCGGGCGGCCGTGGTGAGGACGGCCACGTCACGCTCCCCAGATCTTCTGGGCGTCGCGCTGCCAGTCCGTGAGGATGCTGTTGATCTCCTTGGGTTTGGCGATGAACTTGGTCAGGGCGGTGTCGGCGGTGGGCTGAAGGGCGTCGCTGGAGTCACGGTTGAAGAACTGGGTGACCTCGGCGGCCTCCGCGACGTGCTTGCGGCCCTTGGTCACCAGCGGGGTACCGGTGTCCTTGGCGTCGGGGTGGCACGGCAGCGCGGTGCCGGAGGAGCCCTTGAGGTAGATCTCCTGGGCCTCGGCGCCGGCCAGGAAGCGCAGCAGGTCGAAGACCTGCTCGCGGTGGCCGGAGCGGGCGCTGGCGAAGTAGCCGTCGGTGGGCGCCTCTTCGGCGAGCGGGATCTTGGGGTCGATGATGGGGAAGCGGAAGAAGTCGATGTCGTCCAGGGCGTCCTTCGGTGCCGCGTCGGCGAAGAACGTACCGATCAGCATCATTCCCGAACGGCCGTTGAGCAGGGCAGTGGTGGCGTCCTGGAAGGCGACGGCGGTGCCGTTGGGGTCGAAGTACGGGAGGAGCTCCTTCCAGCGGTCGAAGACCTTGTGGACCTCCGGGTCGTCGAAGCGGTGCTTGCCGGCGAGGAGTTCACGGTGGTACTGGGCGCCGTTGATGCGGATGTCGAGGTAGTCGAACCAGGCGGAGGCGACCCAGGCGGTGTTGCCGCCCGCGCCGAGGCCGATCGGGGCGACGCCCTTGGACTTGAGCTTGTCGCACAGGTCGAGGAAGCCGTCCCAGTCGGTGGGCGGAGTCACGCCCCACTTCGCGAAGTTGGACTTGCGGTAGAACATGCCCCACCAGTAGTAGGTGGTCGGCACGAAGACCTTCTTGCCGCTGCTGGAGGTGCACAGCGTGTGCAGGGCCTTGGAGTAGCGCTGCAGGTCGGGCGAGGTCCACACCTCGTCCAGTCCGAGCAGGAGGTTCTTGCGGGCGTACGCGTCCGCGACGGAGCCGGGGTACCAGGTGTAGACGTCCGGCGGGTTGGCGGAGGTGAGGTACGTCGGCAGCTGGGTCCGGAACGTCTCGGCGGCGACGGTGTTGAGGTCGACGCCGCCCTTCTTCTTGTAGGCGGCGACCAGGTCCTGCATCGCGGCCTTGGCCTGCGGTGCGGAGAGGTTGGACTGCAGGGAGACCGCACCCTTGGAGGAGGTCTTGGACGAGGACGAGGTGGAGGTCACGCAACCGCTGAGCAACGCCGCGGTTCCGGCCGCGCCGGCTCCGGCGAGGAAGCGCCGACGGCTGGTCTGTGAGTGGGTCATGGAAGGCTCCTGCGAGGTCAGGACGGTTGGCTGATCTACTTGAACGCGGTGCGGTGCACGGTGCCGTCGACTCCGCGGTAGACCGCGTCGACCGTCCCGTTCGCACCCGCGACGGCTCCGAGCGCTCCGTCGAACGCGGCGCTGGGGAACTCCTGCCGCTTCGACCAGCCCTGCCAGGAGCCCGCCTCGTACCGCTGCTGCCAGAGGGTGTAGTCACCGGCCCGCGCGTACAGGAGCACCTGGTCCCCCACGGTGACGAGGGTGGGGCTGCCGCTGACCGTGCCGCCGAGCGCGCTCCAGTCCGACCACTGGCCCGAGGCGTCCCGGGAGAGGGTCCAGATGTCGTCCGACGCGGTCCGTACGGCGACGTGCACCCGGCCGGTGGAGTCGGCGGCCGCGGACGGCCTGCCGTATGTCACACGGCCGTCGGGGGTGCCGAGCGAGGTCCAGCCGGTGGACGGGCCGCGCTGTACGATCCGGCCTTCGCCGTCGCGGGCGACGAGCGTCCAGTGGCCGGGGTCGGTGAACGCCACCGACGGCGCGTCGCCGAGCCGTCCGCCGAGGCTCTGCCAGTCACCCCAGTGGCCGCCCGCGTAGATCCGCCGGTAGGCACGGGAGTCGGCGCCGCGCACGAAGACGTCGATCCGTCCGTCGGCGGAGGCGTGGACCGCGGGCTGGCCGAGAATGCCGCCCTTCACCGGACCACCGAGGTCCCGGGTGCGCGGTGCGCCGCGGCCGGTGTCCGTGTGCTGGACCAGCGAGCCGTGGGGTCCGCGCAGGAAGGTGTGCACGGTGTCGCCGGAGCGCGCGATCGCGGGGTCGGAGGTGGTCCGCTCCCCCAGGCCGGTGCCGGGCAGCGCGTCGGCGCCGGTGAGCTGGAGGAACGCGGTTCCGTGGGCGGGCACTTCGACGGTGTACGAGTCGGTGTGGACGCCGCGGTCGGCGCGTGCGCGCAGGTCGCGTACGGCGACAGGTCCGCCGAGGGCGGTGTCGGCGAAGCGTACGGTGCGCTGGGCCGGCTTGTCGGACCGGTTGAGCAGGACCACCGCCCGCTTTCCACGGCCCGAGAGGACCTTGCTGTACACGTCGCCGGTGTCGTCGGAGGCGACCCGGACGCCCTGGGTGCCGAGGCGGTCCTGGTCGACGGCGATGATCTCCGGATTGCGGAGGGTGGCCAGCATCGAGGAGTTCAGGGTGCGCGGGTCGGAGCCGAGGACCAGCGGGGAGGCCATCTCGGCCCACATCACGAACTGGGTGGTGGACTCCTCCTCGGTCAGCTCCGGTGTCCCGTCGGACATCGGGCGCATGGGGATGAGGTAGTCGGGGTCGTTCCAGTGGCCGGGACCCTGCGCCTCGGGATGCCAGGCGTTGGCGTCCATGTTGCGCAGGATGTTGGGCCACTCGCCCGGCGTCGGCGTGCCCCAGGCGATGTCGGTGCCGGTGCGCCAGGAGTCGGCGATGGCCGGGGCGTACACGAACGTGTTGTGGGCGTCCTGTTCGGGGGTGTGCGGCAGGCCCCAGTCGTCCGTGAGCGGGTTGCACAGGTTCAGCAGCATACGACGGCCGGACTTCGCCACCGCGTCGCTGAGTTCCTTGTACGCGGGGCCCGGATCGAGCTTCGCGCCGATGCCGCACAGGAAGTCGACCTTGATGGCGTCGATCTTCCAGCCGGCGAACTGCCGTGCGTCCGCGTCGTAGTGGCCGCGGCTGCCCAGCCCGCAGCTCTTCCCGCCGTCGTAGGTGCCGGCGTCGGTGTAGATGCCCGCGCGCAGGCCGCGCTGGTGCAGGTACGAGACGAGGGCGGGGATGCCGGAGGGGAAGCGCTCGGGGTTGGCGACCAACCGGCCCTGCGCGTCGCGCGGGTTGTCGGCCTGCCAGCCGCCGTCGAGCCAGACGATGTCGTAGCCGCTGTCGCGCAGACCGCTGCTGACCAGCTTGTCGGCGACGGAGCGGACCTCCTTCTCGGTGGGCGCGCCCAGGCCGTAGTAGGTGTTCCAGCCCATGTAGGGGGTCGGGGCGAGTCCGCTGTCGTACGAGGCGGTCGCACCGTGGTCCTGCGGGACGGAGGCGGACGCCGAGGCGGAGGCGGTGGGGGCCGTGGTCGCCGCGGCGACCACCATGGCGGCGGTGGCGACACTACGGCGGGTGAGGCGGCGGAGTCCGGGCCTCGGTGCGGGTGCTTGCGAAGTCACGTGCCACTCCCGGTGGTTGGGAAGCAGTAGGGGCGTGACGCGGGCCGCACTGGGCCGGGGGCCTCGGCGTCACGGCGACGACTTTGGCCCGCGGCCGAAACCTTGTCAATATTAATTCCTAATTTAATAGAAGCCGTGGTCCGTCATCTGCCCGAAACCTTGACAGGGCGCGCACGTCGGGGCAGTGTTCGGCAACGTTGTCATGGGCGTTGGCAACGTTGTCACCCCTTCACCGAGTCGAGCGCCCGGTTCTTTCGACATCCCTGATCGGAGCCAAGGTTCATGTCGAATCAGTCCTCCCCTCCTTCCCGGCGTGCCGTTCTCTCGGCCGGTTCCACCCTGCTCGCCGGATTCGGCGCCGGCATGGCCCTGCCCGCGGCCGCCGCGACGGCCGCCACCGGTCGGCCGGGCACTGTTTCCAGCCGGGGTGAACTCGCGGCGAACCGACCGGTGCTGGTGTCCTCCACCGACTACGCCCCCACTCCGGCCGAGTTCGCCGTCGACGGCCTGACCGGTGTCGGGGTGAGGAACTCGGGCTGGCGCGCCGCGGTCGGCGACCCGCAGTGGATCTCCGTCGACCTCCAGGCGCTGTGCGACGTGGAATCGCTGCGGCTCACCTTCGAGGCCACCCTCGACGATCCCCCGTATGTGGACTCCACCGGTGGCAACCCCCGGCTGGACACCACCGGTCAGGAGATCCTGTCCAGTTGCGCGACCGACTTCGTCGTCGAGACCTCCCGTGACAACCACACCTGGACCGCCGCGTTCCGCACCGACGCGGGCAAGGGCGGGGTGATGGAGATCCCGTTCCAGAAGCCCGTCACCGCACGCTGGGTGCGCATGACCGTCAACAAGCGGTCCAACACGAACCCCGTCGGCCTCAACGGCCTTCAGGTCTACGGGACCTGCCGCACCGCACGGCCGTCGGTCACCGGCTGGACCGACTGGGGCACCCACCACCGCACGCCCCCGGCGCTGCGGACCGGTGCGGACGGCACCGTGGTGCTGGAGTCCGGCTGGGACCTGACGATGGACGACTGGGCGGGCAAGGACGGCGCGGAACTGTCCAAGCCCTCGGTGGACACCAGCGGTTGGCTGCCCGCGACGGTCCCCGGCACCGTCCTGACCTCTCTCGTGGACCGCGGCCATCTGCCCGACCCGGTCGCCGGGATGAACAACCTGCACATCCCCGAGGCCCTCTCCCGCCACTCCTGGTGGTACCGCCGCGCGTTCAAGCTGCCCAAGGGCCTGCGCACGGGGAACGGCCGGCACGTCTGGTTGGAGTTCGACGGCGTCAACCACGAGGCCGAGGTGTGGCTCAACGGCTCCGCCGTGGGTACCGTCACGAGCCCGTTCGCCCGGGGCGCCTTCGACGTGACGAAGCTGCTCGAGGACGGCGACCAGGCCGTCGCCGTGAAGATCAGTCCGATGCCGGTTCCGGGCAGCCCGGGTGACAAGGGCCCGCAGGGACTCGCCTTCGTCGACGCCGGCGCGAACACCATGAACCGCAACTCGCCCACCTACCTGGCCTCTTCCGGCTGGGACTGGATGCCCGCGGTGCGCGACCGCGCGGCCGGTATCTGGAACCACGTACGCCTGCGCTCCACCGGTGCGGCCGTCATCGGCGACCCGCGCGTGGACTCGCGGCTGCCGGACCTCCCGGACACCCGGACCGCCGAGCTGACCATCACCGTGCCGGTGCGCAACGCCGACACGGTCGGCAGACGCGTCACGGTCTCGGCCGCCTTCGACGACATACGTGTGACCAGGACGGTCACGATCCCCGGCGGTCAGAGCGCCGACGTCGTCTTCAGCCCGGCGGACTACTCCCGACTCCGGCTGCGCGACCCGAAGTTGTGGTGGCCCAACGGCTACGGCGAGGCGGCGCTGCACAGGCTGACGCTGGCTGCGTCGGTCGACGGCGAGGAGAGCGACCGGCGCACCACACGGTTCGGCATCCGCCAGTTCGGCTACGAGTACCAGGTGCCGCTGGTCTTCCAGACCGGCAGTGACTCGTACGCGCAGACGGTCGACCTCACCCGGCAGAAGGCGCGGTACGTACGCATCGCGTGCCACACCCGCGCCACGGACTGGGGTTCCTCCCTGTGGAGCCTGAGCGTCGCCGACAGCGCGGCGCCCGACACCGACCTCGCACTGCACAAGCCGGCCACCGCCTCCACGGTCGACACCGACTCCAACGGCGCCGGCAACGTCACGGACGGGGACCCCGGCACCCGCTGGTCCTCCGCGTTCCAGGACGAGCAGTGGGTCCAGGTCGACCTGGGCTCCTCCCTCTCGTTCGACCGGGTGGTCCTCACCTGGGAGCAGGCGTACGCGAAGACGTACACCGTCCAGGTGTCGGACGACGGCGACCGGTGGACCGACGCGAAGGCCGTGGACAACACGGCGGTTCCGCTGCCGTTCCACACGTCGGGTTCGGCCAGCCTGCAGAACGTGGACTTCGCGGCGCGGACCGCGCGCTACGTGCGGGTCTTCTGCCATACCCGGGCCAGTAGTTGGGGTTCGTCGATGTGGGGCCTTTCGGTCGTGGACAGCAGCACCGCGGACACCGACCTCGCCCTGCGCAAGGAGGCCACCGCGTCGTCCGTCGAGCAGGACTCCAACGGGCCCACGAACGCCGTGGACGGCAACCCCAACACCCGCTGGGCCTCGGCCTACGAGGACGAACAGTGGATCCAGGTCGACCTCGGTGCGCCGGTCCGGTTCGACCGGGTCGCGATCACCTGGGAGCAGGCGTACGCGAAGACGTACACCATCCAGGTGTCCGACGACGGCGACCAGTGGACCGACGTCACCTCCGTCGACAACTCCATCGACCCGCTCAAGATCAGCGTCAACGGCGTCCGTGTCTTCTGCCGCGGCGGCAACTGGGGCTGGGACGAACTGCTGCGCCGGATGCCCGCCGAGCGGATGGACGCGGCCGTCCGGATGCACCGGGACATGAACTTCACCATGATCCGCAACTGGGTGGGGTGCAGCAACCGCGAGGAGTTCTTCGCCAGTTGCGACGAGCACGGGCTGCTCGTGTGGAACGACTTCCCCAACGCGTGGGGCATGGACCCGCCCAACCACCAGTTGTTCCTCGACGCCGCGCAGGACACCGTGCGGCGCTACCGCATCCACCCCTGTGTCGTGGTGTGGTGCGGCGCCAACGAGGGCAACCCGCCGGGCCCGGTCGACGACGGCATGCGCAAGGCGGTGCGGGCCGAGGCGCCGGACGTGCTGTACCAGAACAACTCGGCCGGCGGCATCGTGACGGGTGGCGGCCCCTACGGCTGGGTGGAGCCCGAGCGCTACTACTCGCCCAGTACCTACGGCAGCGGCAACTTCGGCTTCCACACCGAGATAGGCATGCCCGTACTGCCGACGGCGGAGACCATGCGCCGGCTCGTCGGTGACGAACCCGAGTGGCCCGTGGGCGGCGCCTGGTACCTCCACGACTGGAGCACCCGGGGCAACCAGGCCCCGCAGAACTACATGGCGGCCGTCGAGGAAAGGCTCGGCAAGGCCAAGGACCTCGACGACTTCTGCCGCAAGGCGCAGTTCGTCAACTACGAGAACTTCCGGGCCATGTTCGAGGCCTGGAACGCGAAGTTGTGGGACGACGCGACCGGCCTGATGCTGTGGATGTCGCACCCCGCCTGGTACAGCACCGTCTGGCAGACGTACGACTACGACTTCGACGTCAACGGCGCCTACTTCGGCGCCCGCAAGGCCAACGAGGCCCTGCATGTGCAGGCCGATCCGGACGGCCGGGTGATCGCGGTCAACCACACGCCGGACCTGATCCGTCGCGCCACGGTCACCGCGACGTTCCTCGACCTGTCGGGACACGAAGTGGCCGCGCAACGGCGGAAGTCCGTCGACATCGCTGCGTCGGCCACGGCGGACGCGTTCACCGCCGGCTGGACGGACGACCTGCCCGATCTCCATCTGCTGCGACTGCGTCTGGAGGACTCGGGCGGCAGGCTGCTGGCCGAGAACACCTACTGGCGTCATCGCAACGCCCAGGCCATGCAGGCGCTGAACCGTGCCGACCGGACGAGGCTGTCCGCCGAGGTGACCGGCACGGACCGCTCGGGCGACCGCGGCGAACTCACCGCGCGGCTGCGCAACAAGGGCGGGTCGGTGGCGGCGATGGTCCGCGTCTCGCTCGTCGACCCGGCGACCGGTGAGCGGGTGCTGCCGACCCTGTACAGCGACAACTATCTGTGGCTGCTGCCCGGCGAGTCCCGCACCCTCACCTTGTCCTGGCCGGCCGGGGCACTCCGCTCGGACAGGCCGAAACTGCGCGTGGAGGCCTACAACGCGCCGGCGGTGACCGCGGTGGCGCAGCACTGATCCATCCGGTTCGTCCGCGGCTCCGTGTCCGGGCCGCGGACGAACCGAGGACGGCCGGTCGTGGTGTCCCCCGTCGGCTGGGGGGACACCACGACCGGCATCCTGCCCTGCTCCGCGCCCGCCGCGTGGGCTGGGAAACTGCGCTGTCGGGTTGCCGGCGCACGGTGCCGACCGGCTCCCGCACCGGTCCGTGTCCGCCGACATCGACACGCCCTATCGGCTCCGCGGCCCCGTCCTGCCGATCGGGCACCGGCCGGAGCACAGTCGGTCAGTTCCTGTCGCCGTCGAGCATGGCGTACATGAAGATGTCCCGTCGTTCGTCGCCGACCTGCTGCCAGCTGCGCAGCAAGCCCTCGCGCCGGAACCCGACCCGCTCGGCCGTGCGCATCGAGGCCGTGTTCCACGGCTCCACGTAGAGCTCGAGCCGCGGAATCCGCTGATCGCGCAGGGCCCAGTCCGTGACGGTCCGAAGCGCGGCCGCGGCGGCGCCCTGCCCACGGGCGGACTTGACGACCCAGTAGCCCAGCGACGCCCGGCCCTGGCCGAGATCCCTCAGCCACAGCCCCACGGTGCCGACCGGCCGGCCGTCACCACCACGGGCGATGACGAACGGATAGCCGCTCCCGCCGGATGCCCTCCCCCACTGCCGCTCGACGAATGCCACACCCGCCGACTCGGAGTAAGGACTCGGCACCGTCGTGATCAGCGGGATGTAGTCGTCCTCGGACGCTTCACGGACAAGGTCGAGGTCCGAGAGCCGCCACGGCCGGAGCACGAGACCCTCACCGGCGACAAGCTCGGGCACGTCAAGCGGTTGATCCATGGCGGCATCCTGCCTTGTTCGGCCATCACCCCGCACACGGATATCTCTCGGCGACCAGGAGGCCACGGGACGCCCTTTGTCCGTCACCACGTCAGCACCAGGTCAGCAGGCTCGCGAGGTGACGGATCAATCAGGACGCTGCGGCCGTCTCGGCCAGTTTCTGGAATTCACCGAGGTCGTAGTTGGCGAGTGTCGAGTCCAGATTGGTGAGAGCGCCGACGCGCTCGATGAATCCCTTCGGGTCGTACTCGATCTGCAGAGTGACCCGACTGGTCGTGTCGCTCAGCCGGTGGAACGTGACCACTCCGGCGTGGTCGACACCCTCCACGGTGTGCCATGCGATCCGCTCTTCCGGGATCACCTCGGTGAGCTCCGCGACGAAGTTCTTGTCAGCTCCGGGGATTTGCAATTGCCAGGCGAAACGCCGTCCGTCCAACCTGTCGACCCGGCGTACATGGCTCAGAAAACTCGGCCACCGGGTGACATCGCTCCAGAGCGCCCATGCGACGGAGACAGGAGCTTGAATGTCGACCGTTTCGACCAGAGAGGCGGACAATTGATGACTCCTCAGCAAGTTTGGGACATCGGAAGGTCAGTAGACACTCGGTACCCGTAAGAGGATCGTGTATGCGACCGCGCGGGCTGCCGGGCCCGGCTCGCCGCGGTACTGCCAGAGTCGGCGAGGAGCCTTTGTCTCCGTTCTCCTGCTTATTTGATTTCAAACGATACTGTATCGATTGATTCGACTGTCTGGTAATGTCCGTCTCATGACCGTCGACACCCCGTCCGAGAAGACGCCCGCGCGAGCCACGGACCGCCCCGGGGACGCCTCGCCGTTCGCGCTCGGGCTGCTGCTGCGCCGGGCGCACCGGCGGGCCGCCTCGGTGATGGCGGAGGCGCTGCGGCCGCTGGGGATCGAGCTGCGGCACTTCGGGGTGCTGATCCTGCTGGCCGACCGCGGTCCGACCGTGCAGCGGGACCTGGTCCAGGCGACGGGGTCGGACAAGGCGGGGATCATGCGCGTCGTGGACGACCTGGAAAGCAAGGGGCTGGCCGTGCGCAAGGCCGTCCCAGGGGACCGGCGGGTGCGGGTCGTGGAGATCACGAGGAAGGGCCTGGAGCTCTTCGACCAGGCCCATGCGGCGGCCGAGCCACTGGCCGAGCGGCTGGTCGCGCATCTCGGGGAAGGTGAGCCCCAGCAGCTCACGGACCTGCTCAACCGGTTCACCCACCCGGACGACGGCGAGGAGTGAGCGCGTCGGCACGGTCTGTCGACCGCGCGGACAGACCTCGTGCGGACGGACGTCGTGCGGGCGGACGTCGTACAGACGGGCGTCGTACAGACGGGCGTCGCACAGACGGGCGCCGTACAGACAAGCGCCGTACGGACAAGCGCCGTGCGGAGAGACGTCGTTTCACTCCGCTTTCACGGCGAAGCCGGCCTTGAGGGCGGCGGCCGTCTCCGCCACGCGCCGGCCCTGGGCGCGGGCGGCGGTCAGGGATTCCTCACCGACGGCGATGGAGCCGTCCTCGCCGGTGACATGGCCCGTGCCGTACGGGTTGCCGGGCCCGTCGATCACGTGGTTCTTGTAGCCGGGCGGGACGATGATGCCGCCGAAGTGGTAGGCGGAGTTGTACAGCGCCAGCAGGGTGGATTCCTGACCTCCATGGCGTGAGGCGGTCGAGGTGAAGCCGCTGTAGACCTTGTCCGCCAGCAGATCCTGGTGCCAGAGCCCGGACAGGGTGTCCATGAACGCCTTGAGCTGGGCGGCGACGTTGCCGAAGCGGGACGGCGTGCCGAAGACGACGGCGTCCGCCCACAGGAGGTCCTCGTGCGTGGCCACGGGGATGTGCCCGGTGGCGGAGATGTGGTCCGCCCAGGCACTGTTGCGCGCCACGGCCTGGGCCGGCGCCGTCTCCACGACGCGTCGCAGGCGGACCTCGGCCCCCGCGTCGGCGGCGCCGGCGCGTATTGCGTTGGCCAGCGTGAAGATCGTCCCTGTTGCGGAGTAGTAGACGACGGCGACGTTCGCGGTCGGTTCCGGCATGAGTCTCACCTTCCTTACGATGCGCGGGGCGCGTCGGCAGTAGGCGTATCTCGCGAGACGGTATTGAATGATACCGTTTCTATCGTAACAGAAGGCTGGCGCTGCGGAACGGGACGGCCACGCCGTGCTCCCCCGCCGCGCCTCGGATCCCGAGGTGGTTCACATGGAACGGGACGTCTCCGGCATCGACGCGATCGGCCGTACCGCGTTCGCGGTCGCCACTCTGCGCGCCGCCGAACACCGCACCCCGCACAGCCTGTTCACCGATCCGTACGCCGAGCGCTTCCTGCGGGCGGCCGGGGACGTGCTGGGTCCGCGGCATCGGGCCCAGGCCTTCGTCGCGCTCATGCGGACCCAGGCGGTCGTACGGACCCGATTCTTCGACGACCATCTCCGCTCGGCGGCCGAGCGGGGATGCCGTCAGGTCGTCCTGGTGGCGTCCGGTATGGACAGCCGCCCCTGGCGGCTGGAATGGCCCGCGGGCACGACCGTCTTCGACGTCGACCAGGAACCGGTGTTGCGGTTCAAGAACACGGTGATGGAGGATCACGCGGGCCCGGACACAGCCACCCGCCGCGCGGTGCCCGCCGATCTGCGCAAGGGCTGGGCCGCCCGCTTACGCTCCGAGGGGTTTCGCGACGACCTGCCCACGGCCTGGCTCATCGAGGGTCTCCTCTACTCGCTCGACGAGCAGGCCTGCGACCGGCTGCTGGCCACCGTGAGCGGGCTGAGCTCGCCGGGCAGCACCCTCGCCTTCGACCACTTCGAGGTCGGGCCGTCCCTGCGCGCCGCCACCGACCGCATCAGCCCCGGCCTGACCCGGTTGTGGCAGACCGGCCCCACCGATCCGGCCGCCTGGCTGCACCGTCACGGATGGCGACCCGACCTGCACGAACTCGCCGACGTGGCCGCCCGCTTCGGTCGCACGCCCCATCCCGCCTACACGCCCGGCCCGCAGGCCGAGGGCCGCTCCTGGCTGGCCGCGGCGACGCTCGCGTGACACCGCCACCGCTGAACGGGCTCGGCGGCACGGACCCGCGAGCCGTACCGCCCCAGCCTTCGAGGAACTGATTCACCGGGGGCGAGCGCGAGTTCATCACCCACCCCGACTGCGCGCCCAGCCTCCCGGCCCTGTCCTCTCGCACGCGGTCGTCGCGGGCGGCACGTCCGCATGCGAGCTGCCGGAGCTTCCGCGGCAGGCCTACTGGTAGCAGCCACCCGAGCACAGCACGGACACCGTGCCGCTGTCACCCGTCACCACAGCGGCGGCAGGGGTCCTGTGTGAATCCCGCGGCGTCGGCGCGGCCACGGCCGGCGCCCCGAGGGCGGCGACGGCCGCTACGGCCATGAGAGCGGCAGCAAGGGCGCGCTTGGGCATACGCATTCGGTACTCCTCGAACGGTCTCGGTGGCTCAGCCTCCGCATCCGGCTGGACGCGAGACCAGTCTCACCGTGCTGACTCCGCCCTGAGCAGCTTTTCCATGAGGTTCGAAGCGTTCCGGGGCCGTCGCACTCCGGCCGCAGGCCATCCCACCGCTCTGCTCCCCATGACTTCCGCGCGGTCCATCCGACACGTTGGCCAGCTCCGCCTCGCCTGCCGGGCACCCCTCCGCCGTCCCCCTGTCGGGTGGATTCATGGGGTCGAGCGGGGTCGAGCGCCTCCCGTCGGGGACCCATGAACCGGCGGCGGGGTGTGCCGTCCGCCACGAAGGGGTGGTTGGGATGAGTTCAGCCGAACCGTGTCGGGGACCGACGGACGTCGAATCCCCCAGCGCGACAGGAGCACTCGTGACGTCGACGCATTCGGTGATGAAGAAGCTGCCTGAGGTCACTCTGGCGTTCTGGATCATGAAGATCGCCGCGACGACCCTGGGTGAGACGGCGGGCGATCTGTTCGCCCAGACCCTCGGGGTCGGCTACTTCGTGACCACGGTCGCCCTGTTCCTGCTGTTCGTGGTGACACTGGTCGTCCAGCTCAGGTCCCGTCGCTACAACCCGTTCTTCTACTGGACCGTGATCCTTTCGACCAGCATGGCCGGCACCACGATGTCCGACTTCATGAACCGCGACGCCAGCGCCAAGTACCTCTCGGGCGGGGCGACATCGCTCGGCTGGGGCCCGCAGGGTCTCGGGCTGGGCTACCCCGAAGGCGCCGCCATCCTGATCTCCGTCCTTCTCGCGATCTTCCTCGCCTGGAAACTGAGCGGGATGACGTTCCAGATCCGCGACATCGTGACCTTCCGCGGTGAGGCCCTGTTCTGGTCGGCGATCCTCGTCTCGAACACGCTCGGTACCTCCATGGGCGACTTCCTCTCCGACAGCTCCGGCCTCGGCTACCTCGGCGGGGCACTGCTTGTCTCCGGGCTGCTGGCGGTACTCGTCGCGCTGATGTGGGTCCCGGCGGTGCCGAACGTCCTGCTGTTCTGGATCGCCTTCGTTCTCACCCGGCCGCTGGGTGCCACCGCCGGTGACCTGCTCACCAAACCGCACGCCAAGGGCGGACTCGACCTCGGCACCGTCGGTTCGTCCGCGGTGCTGCTCGCCACCCTGTTCGGCCTCACGGCCTACGCCCAGGTCCAGGAACGCCGCACGGCGGTGCCGGCCTGACGGCCGGAACGGTCCGGGAACAGGCGGACAGGTGGTGAGCCCGTCCCCGGGCACGTCTCCGCAGCCCAGGAGGATGCCGACGTGATGGGGGCTGTCGGGGAAGGTGCCGTCGCCGGGGACGGTCCGGGCGAGCCGGCCCCATCGTGCGCGTGACAACGCCGGCACTCGGTTCGCAGTCGTCCGAGCGGGCGCCGTCGCGGACATGGCCTGACCCTAAGGGCTGTCCGTGTTCGGCCTTCCGTCGGTCCGGGTCGTCGGGGACGGGTGGGGCGCGGGAAAGATGCGCCGCTTGACCATGGGCACCGCTTCCGCCATTCGCAGAAGAGTACGGAAGGCGGTGCGTGGCAGCCGCTTGGTGGTGGCGGCGGCACGGGCGTTGCGGGTGGACAGGGCCAGCGCGGCGTTGGCGTAGTCACGCATCGCGCTCTCGTAACGGCCGACCCGGGCGAGCAGGGGCCCTGGGCCCAGCAGGGCGCGGCGCAGTTCGTCGGCGTCCCGCAGAGCGGTGTTGGCGCCGATCCCGGCCATGGGTGTCATGTTGTGGATCGCGTCTCCGAGCAGCGTGACAGGGCTGGGTTCCCACGGACCGAGGGCGGGCATGGTGCGCAGCGGGATCGCCGCGATCGTCTCGGGCTCGGTCGCGGTGACCAGACGGTTGAGCACCGCTGCCCAGTGCGCGGTCCGCCCGGCGACGTGGTCCCGCAGCGCGGTCCGGTCCATCGCGGCCGGGTCCGCGGGATACGTCCTCCGGCTCTCGGCCCACGCCCAGACCAGGTGGCGGCCGGCTGCGGGAGCGTCCCACGTGGACAGGAACATCCAGCCGGGCCCCGCCGGCACCACGTTGTTCACCGAACCATCGGTCAGCCCGGCGGGGATGCCGGCCATCAGCGGCTCGGTCAGCGTCACCCGGCCGGACACGTTCACGATGCCCAGGTCCTCGCGCTCCAGGCCCGGCAGACGCACCGCGCGCAGGCGGGAGTTGCTGCCGTCCGCGGCCACGAGCAGATCCCCTTCGAAGACCTTTCCGCCCGCACAGGTGACCCGCACCCCGTCCGGGGTCCGCCGGTAGCCGGTGACCTCGGTGTTCCACAGCACCGCGTCGGCGGGCAGCCCCACCAGCAGGGCTTCTCGCAGCGCGTCCCGGGCCACCGCACGGCGTCGCAGATCCGCGTCGACCGCCCCGTGTGCCTCGTTGTCCCGCACGGCCAGCACGCCCAGGTCCTGGTCGTGGAAGGTGATCCTGTCCGGCGCCGGAACCGAGCTCTCCACCAGTCGCTGCCACGCCCTGTCCGGCAGGCAGCCGTGCAAGGCGCGCATCCCGTCGGTGTTGAGGTGGATGCCGTAGGTGGCCGGCTGTTCCCCGCTGTGGCCGCGACGTTCGAGGACGACGGCCTCGATCCCGGCCCGCCGCAGCCCCTGGGCCAGGCACAGGCCTCCCAGTCCGGCGCCGGCGATCAGAACACGCATCACAACTCTCCTGTCTCCGCTCGTAGGGCCTGTCTCAACTGGTAGGGCCCGAAAGGGAATCAGGCACGGCCGGGATAGACGAACCGCGTCAGCAGGTCCACGAGCCGCTCGGTCTCACCCGGCAGCAGACGGGCGACCAGGACGTCGATGACGGGCGCGACGTCCGTGTGCGCCCGGTCGAAGACGGCGCGGCCGTGCTCCGTCACGGCGACGATCCGCACCCGCCGGTCCGCCGGAAGAGTCGCCCGCGTCACCAGGAGCTCGCGCTCGAGGTCATCGACAACGCGGACCATCGTGGCCCGGTCGCTGCCGGTGACCTCCACCAGTGCGCTCTGGCTCATCGCCCCCTTGTCGCACAGGGCGATCAGGACGGCGAAGTGCCGCGTTTCCAGTCCCAGCGGCCGCAGGACGCCGGCGACCGCGGCCAACGCCCGGTCGTGGGCGCGCCGCAGCAGCAGCCCCAGCGCGAAGACCGACCGGTCATCCGGGCCGTCGGTCGCCCGCGGGCCCGGCCATGCCCCAGCAGCATTCGTCATACCTGAGACCATATCATGTGAAACCATATTGTCAGAGACTGTTTCATGTGCAACGATCGACTCATGGACACCGCCGACACGCCTACGACCTCCACGGCCGACCCACGGCAGAAGCCCGTGCCGTCCCGCCGAGCGGGAGGGGCCGCGAAACTCTCCGGCGCCGTGGTCACCGCCGCGCCCACGGTCGCGTTCCTCGGGGCCGACGCCGCCGTCTCCCTCGACGCCGGCCTCATCGCCGCAGGCGCCACCGCAAGCGCCGCGTTCGCCTGGCGCCTGCTGCGCAAGGAGAAGCTGCGCCAGGCACTCGTCGGACTGCTCGTCGTCGGCGTCTGCGCGGGCGCGGCGGCCTTCACCGGCGAGGCACGCGGGTTCTTCCTGCTGCCCGCCCTGATCCCCTTCGTCGTCGTGGCCGTCTGCCTGGGCAGCATCCTGATCGGCCGGCCGCTGACCGGAGTGATCCTCAACCGGGTCAGCGGGGGTCACGCGAACTGGCGCGAAGTACCCCGGCTGCGCCGCGTCTACCGCAACTCCACATGGGTGTGCGTCGCCGTGAACGTCGTCAACGCGACCCTCCAGGTCACCTACTACCGCGACGACGAACCCCTCGTCCTGGGCATCGTCCACATCGCCACCGGGCCCGTCTTCGCCGTCATCGTCGCCGCCACCATCGCCTTCGCCCGCCGAGCCGTGCCCGCGCGCGGCCCCGAGGCATGAACGACCCGTGCCGCACGGCGTCACCGGACCGTTCTGGAACTCCAGGACAGCGAACTGCCCCTTTTCTGGGAGCGGTTGACGGACCCGGCGTCGCAGCGGACGGCGGCTGCGACCAGGAAGTCCCACCGGACCGCGCGGAACTCCGGCCCAGGAGCGGCTCATCGGCCCGTGCGCGGCGGTGCGGGCACGCGAGGCCGGGCGGCGGCCCGGGTTGCCTATATTGCTGTTCATGCCCGAGATGCAGCTGCTCCGTCCGGACCATGCTCCCGCGGTGCTCGCCTTCGAGCGGGAGAACCGGGCCTACTTCGCCGCGTCCATCCCGGACCGGGGCGATGACTACTTCACCCGGTTCGACGAGCGGCACCGCGCCCTGCTCGACGAACAGGAGGCCGGTGTCTGTTACTTCCACGTGCTGGTCGGCGCCGGGGGCGAGGTGCTGGGGCGGGTCAATCTCGTGGACGTGGCGGACGGCGGCGCCGAACTGGGGTATCGGATCGCGGAGCGTGCGGCGGGCCGGGGGCTCGCCACCCGCGCCGTGCGGGAGCTCTGCGCTCTCGCCGCCCGCGACTACGGGCTGAGCGTCCTGCGTGCCGCTGCCACCCTCGACAACGCGGCGTCACGGACGGTACTGGCCCGCTCGGGGTTCGCCGTCGTCGGCGAGATCCAGCTGTCCGGTCGCCCCGGCCTGTCGTATCTCCGCGACCTGCGTGAACTCCGCGACGCCCCCGCCCCGCCCGACGCGCCGGCCACGCACGGGACGAGTCCTTGACCTTGATCGTCCGCTGTGACGGCTCGATGACTTCGGGTCCGGACGACCGTTCTCCCCCGGCACCTCCGCCGCGACGGAGGCCATGACCCGGCCCGGGTGTCCTGGCGTCGCTCCGCGCGGTACCACCGGAGCGGGCCGCCGCGCGGACGGCCGGGGCTCTCGGTGGCGGTGCGGGCGCAGGCATGGGTTTACTGGGCTTGTCGGTGAGAGATGAGGTCGATCATGCCTCGTGGACAACGACACGATCACGCGAGTTTCGGCACCACCGCGTCGGACGGAGCGAAAGGCTTCGAGAAAGCCCTGTTCGAGCAGGCCAGGGCCGGGCTGGAGGTCTACGACACGGACCTTCGCGTCCTGCGGGCCAACCCGGCGGTCCTGGCCATGCGAGGTCTGCCCGCGAGCCGGGTGATCGGGGTCGGCCTCCAGGACCTGGACCCCCATCTCCCGCTGTCGCCGATCATCCGCGAGGTGATGGCGGGAGCCAGCCCGGTGTTCGACCGCCCGGTGTCGACGTACCCGGCGGCGGATCCGGGGAACCGGCACGACTACGCCGTCACCGGCTACCCGTTGCAGGAGCAGGGCCGGCCCATCGGGGCCGCATCCATGATCCACGAAGTCACGGACCAGGTCCGCCGGCAGGAGGAGCTGGATCTCCTGAGCATCGCGCGCGCCAGGATCGGATCGTCCCTGGACGCGGTGCGCACCGCGCAGGAACTGACCGAGATCGGGGTCCCCGCCTTCGCGGACGCCATAGCCGTCGATCTGCTGGAGTCGGTGCTCGGGGGTGAGGCGCCCGTGGGCCCGGTCATCGACCAGCCGCCGATGAAGCGCGCCGGGTTCAAGGCCCAGGAAGGGCAGTACGGCGCCTACCCGATCGGCAGCACCAGCCACTACGCGACCCCGACGCCGTACACGCAGGCACTGGCCGACCTCCGGCCGCGGCTGGTCGAATCGGTCGTCTCGGCCCGCCGATGGCTGGCCAACGACCGGCTGCGCGCCGAGTTCATCCGCCGGACCGGCGTCCACTCGCTCATCGTGACCCCGCTGACCGTGCACGGGCTCGTGCTCGGGCTGGCCAGCTTCTACCGGGCCGGTTCCCACCCCGAACCCTTCGACGAGGAGGACCTGTCGCTGGCGACACAGCTCGCCGCCCGTACCGCCCTCTGTGTCGACAACGCCCGCCGCTTCACCCGTGAGCACACGGTCGCGACCACGCTTCAGCGCAGCCTGCTCCCGCGGACGGCGCCTCTGACGGCGGCGGTGGACTCGTCCCACTGCTACATGCCGGGTCGCTACGGAGCACACTGGTTCGACGTCCTCCGCCTCTCCAGCAGCCGGATCGGCCTGGTCATCGGATACGTCCCGGGAGAGGACCTGCTGGCCTCCGTCGCGATGGGACGCCTGCGCACCGCGGTCACCACCCTGGCCGCCATGGACCTGCCGCCCGACGAACTGCTGGTCCATCTCGACGACGTCGCCCAGCGGCTCGCCCGCGAGCAGGACTCCGACCCGCTGGCCCTGTTGCACGCGCAGCCCCCGTTCACCGCCTCCTGCGTGTACCTCACGTACGACCCGGTCACCCGCCGGTGCGCGGCGGCCTCGGCGGGCCATGAGAGCCCCCTGGTCACCAGCCCCCAGGGGGTGGTCAGCGACCTCGAAGTACCACGCGGGGCGCCGCTCGGCCATGGTGTGCCCTACGAGGTCCGCACCACGGAACTGTCGGCCGGAAGCCTGCTGTCCCTCTACTCGGACGGCAGCGCGGACCGCTGTCCGGCCGAGGCGGACGACCGGGTGAGCCGACTGCGCGAGACGGTGGCCGACGTCTCGGCGGACCCCGCGGAGATCTGCGACGCGGCCGCGTACAAGGTGCTGCGGGGGACGGCTCCGGAGGACGGCGCCGCGCTGCTGGTGGCCCGGACCCGGTCCCTCGCACCGGACCAGGTGGCGACCTGGACCTTCCCGCCCCAGCCGGTCTCGGTCCGCGAGGCCCGGCGGGCGACACGCGACCGACTGGCGCAGTGGGGCCTGGAGGACCACGTGTTCGTCACCGACCTGGTCGTCAGCGAACTGGCCACCAACGTGATCCGCCACGCGGAGGGAGCCATCCGGCTACGTCTGATCCTCGATCGCACGCTGACGGTGGAGGTCAGCGACGACGCCGACACCGCGCCGCACCTGCGCCACGCCCGCCTGCAGGACGAGGGAGGGCGGGGTCTGTTCCTGGTCGCTTCCATGACGCGGCACTGGGGCACCCGGTACGAGGACGGCGGCAAGACCATCTGGGCCGAACAGTCACTGGCCGCCGCCTGACGAGGAGTTCGGTCCCGCGCTCCAGGCAGTGGGGGCCGAGCGTCTCGGCCGCGGGGCCCGGCCGGATGCGTACGGTGTGCGAGGACGCCCGGGCTGGCCGCGTCGCGTGTAAGCACGTCGCATGTCCTGTGCCGGCCGCGGGATCCCCCAACTGGTCGAGGGCGTAAACGGTCGCCGCCGCGACGCCGAGCAACCGCGCTGATTCCAGGGTGAGTTCAGGGAGCACAGGTGCGCGTGGGCACGTACGCCGCGCACGTCCTCCGCGTCCTCCCCCAGACGGAGACCATGGACGCGGTTCCTGCCCGGCGGCCCGGTACCCGACGCGGACGCCGTCCGCAGCCGTGACGACGAAGACATGCTCGTGCATCAGGTCGGCCTCTCGGATCCGCCACGGGAAATCGGAGCCCGGACCGTCTCCACGTTCGTCGTCACCGCGCCTGGCTCGATTCCTGGTGGCGTGTCTCCGGCCTCGGCCGCCGCATTCCGTGTGCACCGTACGAGCACAATTCGATGTCCACCGTACGAGGACATACGTCTGACAGGTCACTGGAAAACCGGCGTACAGGGAATGGCGGACAGGGAATGGCGAACAGAATGTGAGCGGCCCATTCCTTTTCCTCCCGAGTGTTGGATTCCCACACGTGGAGGGCGGGACGGGGGGAACGACGGTCCTTCAGGCCGAATGTGTGGTGCTCCCGGCAGAAAGATCCATTCACCCTGGGGCGGGCGGCGGGCAGGCTCGGATGTGTCGCCGGATCTCGGCGGGCGGATCAGGACAACGGGCCAGGGAGACGCGTCGTGCCGGGTGTCACCGAGTACCTCGTCGAGGGGGTCTTCCCCGAGGGAGAAGCGGCGGGCGCCGCACACCGGCGGCCGGCACGCGGGGGGCCCGGGCCCCGGTCAGGGTGCGCCGAGCTGGTCGCGGTAGGCGGCGGGGGAAATGCCGAGGCGGCTGGTGAACACACGGCGGAGGGTCTCGGCGCTGCCGAATCCGCTCCGGGCCGCGGCCACCGCGACGGTGTGGCCGGCCTGGAGCTGGGCCTGGGCGCCTTCCAGACGGACCATCTCGACGTAGCGGGCCGGGGTGGTTCCGATCTCGTCGTGGAACAGGCGGGTCAGCTGCCGGACGCTGACCGCCGCCCTGGCCGCCATGGCCGGGACGCTGTGGTCGCGGCCGGGATCGGCCGCGACCGCGTCCAGCACGGGGCGCAGGGGGTGGTCGCGGGCGACGTGGTGGCGCGACGGTGCGGAGAACTGCGACAGCCCGCCGGGACGCTGCATGAACACCACCATGGCCTCGGCGACGTCCCGTGCCACCCGCGGGCCGTGGTCGTCCTCCACCAGCGCGAGGGCCAGATCGATGCCGGAACTGACTCCCGCCGAGGTCAGGATGGCGCCGTCCCGCACATAGAGGGCGTCCGCCTCCACCGCGACCCGCTCGTAGCGGCGTGCGAACTCCTTCGCCTGCCGCCAGTGCGTCGTGGCCCGGCGCCCGTCGAGCAGTCCCACCTCGGCCAGCAGGAACGACCCGGTGCACACCGACGCGACCCGCTCCGCCCCGGCCGTCAGCCGCCGGACCGCTTCCACCAGGCCGGCGTCGAACGGGTGGTCCACCATGCCGTACGCCCCGGGCACCAGCACGGTGTGCGCGGGGCCGCTGTCCGCCGCGGCGGACTCGACGTGCAGCGTGAGTCCGGTCGAGGTCCGGACGTCCGTGCCGTCCGGCGAGACCACGCTCACCTCGTAGCCCGGCCCGTACCGGCCCGCGTGGCTGAAGACGTCGGCGGGGCCCGCCACGTCGATCAACGTGACGCCCTCGAAGGCCAGGATCGCGACCCGGCGCCTGGCGTCCTGCTGCTGCGGCATCGACTCCAGCCTCTCCACGACCACCCCACCCCACCCCAGGCTAAGCGCCGCGGGCCGTGGACCCGACGAAGTACGAACCGAGAGAGAACACCATGACCGACCTGTCCCCCCGTACCCTCGTCCTGCTCGGCCACCCGGACCTCGCCCGGTCACGGATCAACCGGGCCCTGGCCGGCGCCGCCCGCGGCCTGGCCCACGTCACCCTTCACGACCTGCACGCCGCCTATCCCGACCGGCACCTCGACATCGCGACCGAACAGCGTCTGGTCAGCGAGAACGAGGTGATCGTGCTGCAGTTCCCCCTGCACTGGTACTCCGTGCCCGGCTTCCTCAAGCAGTGGCTGGACGAGGTCATGGCCCGCGGCTTCGCCTATGACACCGAAGGACTGCTCACCGGCAAGACGCTCCTGGTCGTCACGTCGACCGGCGGGGTCGCCGACGCCTATCGGCCCGGCGCCTTCCACCGCTTCACCATGACCGAGCTCCTGCGGCCGCTGGAACAGACCGCTCACCGCATGGGCATGGCCTTCGGCCGGCCGCTGGTCGTCCACGACGCACGCGGCGTCGGCGACGACGAACTGGCCGAGCACACCGAGCGGTACCGAAGGCTGCTCCTCACCGGCCCCGTCCCCCACCAGGACCTCGCCGCATGACCCCGGGTCCGGTCACCCCCGCCGTGCCTGGGTGAGGGTGTCGCTCACCCACGCGGGGAAGACGAGCCGGGGGAAGAGCCGGCCCTCGACCTCGAAAGGGAGCGAGAAGGTGGGGCTGGTGCGCAGATCCCGGTGCGCGGTGCGGACGTCGACACGGGTGTCCGGAAGGTGCCACGCCGAGCCGAAGGGGCCGATCCGGTTGATCCTCGCGTGGACACGGTCCCCGTACACCAGGGCGGCGCACCCGTGGCCCTCGGCCCGTGCCGCCGGGACCGCGGCGGACCAGCGGCTGAACTCGTCGAGGTACCCGTATCGGGACAGCTCCCCGAAGGTGATCCTCTCCACCCGCACGGTCGCCGGGCCGTCGAGGAACACCATGAGTTGAGGCACCCCCTTGCGGCGCCGCCAGTGGGCGGGCAGATCCCGGACCACCCGGTCCAGGACGCGCAGGACGTCCGCGCGCACCGCGGGATCCAGCGCCCGGAGCTGTCCCCGCATGAATGCGCTCGCCTCGTTCACCCCGCCAGCATCCACGAGCGCGGCCGCGGCCTCAACGGCACGGACCGCGGCCGCGGTTCGTTGTACGCACCCACACCGGAGGACCCGGCACTATTGCAGCGGGCCGGGTCCTCCATGATGTGCGGGCGTTACTGCTTACCAGCCGTGACGGTCCCGGACCACCCGGAAGCTGCCCACGACACCGTCGTGGACCTTCACGCCACCGTGGACGAAGTGGGACACGACGCCGTTGGTGGTGCTCCACGGGCCGACCGTCGCGACGGGCGAGCCGTTGTCGCAGGTGGCGCCGCGGAAGACCTCGACGGTCCGGCGGCTGTCGTTGCGGACGTTGAAGCTACGCGAACCGAGACCGCTCACCACGGTGATGCAGCCCCAGCTCTGGGCGGAGTACGACCGCTCGTTGAAGTCGATCCGCCCTTCGTACCCACGGCCACCGCGGCCGCCGCCGTCGCGACCGCCACCATCGCGGCCACCCTCGTCGTCGTCGCCGCCGCGGCCGCCACCGTTGTCGCCGCCACGGCCACCGTCGTCGCCGCCGCGGCCGCCACCGTTGTCGCCGCCACGGCCACCGTTGTCGCCGCCGTTGCCGCCACCGTTGTCGCCGCCACGGCCACCGTTGTCGCCGCCGTTGCCGGCGACCGCTCCGTTGGACCCGCTGCCCGCGGCATTTCCGTTGCCCTTCGCCTGTCCGCTGTCACCGCCCGTGGGGGCGGCCTGGTTGACGGTGGGGGTGGCCGCGGCAGCCGAGGGGACCTCGGGCGCCGAGGCGTAGGTGACGCCTGTGGCGACGAGGGCCGCGGCGGCCGCTGCGCCGGCAGTCATGGCAATTTTGCGCGTGATCATGAGGCTCATCCCAATCTCTGAGTCGTCGACCAAACAGCCAATATGTGGCTGAATGAACCGATAATCTCTTTATATGTAATATCAGGCACGCCGGAGACGCAGCAGAAGGCGGCCAATTGGGCGTACGACACCCGTTTCCGCAGCTCAGAGCGCACTCGCCGAGCATCCAAAGCCGCCTCGAACGGACGCACTTGACGCTTCATCGGGCCGAGTGGAGGCGCCTCACCGCACACCCGTCGCGCCGCCCACGGCCCGGTCGGCACGCCGCGAACCAGTGCGGTCGTCCCCCGGTCACCGACACCACGGCCATCCACGGCAGACGGCACCGCCCGAGGAGGAGAGCTGACGGAGCGCCACGCGCAGCGAACAGGTGACGGGGCGCCAACCGAAGCAGACAAGTGACGGCGCGCCAACCGAAGCGAACAGGTGACGGCGCGCCAGCCGAAGGGGAGAGCTGACGGGGCGCGCCCTCGAAGAGGGAAAGCTGACGGCCCGGCAGTGACGGCGCCCTGGGACGGAGGACACCTGCCGCCCGGGCACGTCCCTGGGGAATCGTCCCCGGTCGCCGGGACCGCCGTACACGGCGCGTCGACGCCTCGTGAGAAATCCGTCCGTCGACGGCAAACGAAAAGGCAAGGGAGAATGCGCGTCCCTTGCCACTCTCAAGATATAGCGCACCGGGGGGCTTGCGGCAAGGTCCCCTTCATGCCGCAGAATCACTGGCCGAAGCCGGAACCTGCGGAAATAGGGGATTCACGAAGTGCATGTGCTGTTGTCAGGTTATGAGTCCCACGGGGGCGCCGAACGGGCGGTGCGACGCGCACCGCGGTCACGGCCGCGGAGGCTCGGCGTCGAGGCGGCAAAGGCGCGGGGGCGCGCGCCGTCGGGCTCCACGGGCGCGGCCTCGGATCGGAGCCGATGACATGACCTCCCTGACCACCAGCGCGTTCGACCTTCCCGACCACCTCTCCCCCAAGGCCGACCCGGCACTGATCGCCGACGACGAACAGCACTTCGCGGCCGTCGCGGAGAGCCTCGACCAGGCGATCTCCGATGTGTCGGACCGGCTCGACGCCCAGCGCAGGGCGCCCGGCGGCATCGGCCGGGAGGCGATGGAGCGGGACACGGAGATCCACCGGCTGACCGGGCGTCTGCGCGCTCTGCGCCGTTTCGGTCTGGACCTGTGCCTCGGGCACATCGTCGGCGCGGACGACGGCGAGCGCCTGTACATCGGACGGCTCGGTCTCACCGACAGCACGGGGCGTCGGCTGCTGGTGGACTGGCGCTCCCCCGCGGCCGAGCCGTTCTTCGCGGCGACCCATGCCCGTCCGACGGGTCTGGCGAGCCGCCGCAGGTACCGCTGGACCCGTGGCCGGATCAGCGACTACTGGGACGAGGTGTTCACCGCGGACGGGCTCGAGCGGCATGCCGCGCTCGACGACCAGTCCGCCTTCATCGCCGGCCTGGGCGGACACCGGTCGCCCCGGATGCGGGACGTGCTCGCCACCATCCAGGCCGACCAGGACGCCATCATCCGGGCCGGATCCCGAGGCGCCCTCGTCGTGGACGGCGGCCCCGGTACCGGGAAGACCGTCGTCGCCCTGCACCGCTCCGCCTATCTCCTCTACTCCGACCCCCGCCTCGGCCACCGTCGCGGCGGCGTGCTGTTCGTCGGTCCGCACCAGCCCTACCTGGCCTACGTCGCCGACGTCCTCCCCAGCCTCGGAGAGGAGGGCGTACGGACCTGCACCCTGCGCGACCTCGTCCCCGAGGGCGCCGGAGCACGGGCCGAGGCCGACCCGGAGGCAGCCCTCCTGAAGTCGTCCGCGGACATGGTGAAGGCGATCGAGACGGCCGTCAGGTTCTACGAGACGCCACCCACCCGGGGGATGACGGTGACGACCCCCTGGTCCGACGTCCGACTGACCGCCGCCGACTGGGCCGAGGCCTTCGAAGCACCGGGACCGGGCACTCCGCACAACGAGGCGCGGGACCTGATCCTGGAGGAACTGCTCGCGATCCTGACGGACCGGCACGACGGCGAGGTCTCGCCCGACCTGCTCCGCAGGGCGCTGCTGCACGACGAGGAGCTGGTCGGCACGCTCGACCGCGCGTGGCCGCTGCTCGAAGCGGCCGACGTCGTCGCGGACCTGTGGTCGGTACCGGCCTACCTGCGGATGTGCGCTCCCTGGCTCGGCCCCGACGACGTACGGAAGCTGTTGCGCCCGGACGCCCGGGCCTGGACGGTGTCCGACCTGCCGCTCCTGGACGCGGCACGGCAGCGACTCGGCGACCCGCAGGCGTCACGGCGCAGGCGCCGCCACGAGGCGTCCGTCGCGGCCGAACGGGCGCGCAGGGCCGACGTCATCGACAGCCTGCTGCAGAACGTCGTGATCGACGAGAGCGAAGGCGCGATGGGGATGCTGCGCGGGCGGGACCTGCAGGACAGCCTGATCGACGACACCGCACGGCCCGGCACCGACCCGGAACCCCTCGCGGGCCCGTTCGCGCACATCGTCGTGGACGAGGCTCAGGAACTGACCGACGCGGAATGGCAGATGCTGCTGCTCCGCTGCCCGTCCCGCAGCTTCACCATCGTCGGGGACCGCGCCCAGGCCAGACACGGGTTCACCGAGTCGTGGCGGGAACGGCTCCAACGGGTCGGGTTCGACCGGATCGACGTGACCTCGCTGAGCGTCAACTACCGCACGCCGGAAGAGGTCATGGCGGAAGCCGAGCCGGTCGTCCGGGCCGTGCTCCCGGACGCCAATGTGCCGACGTCCATCCGCGGCAGCGGCATCCCCGTCGTCCACGGATCCGTCGCGGATCTGGGGCCGGTCCTCGAATCCTGGCTCGCCGCGCATGCCGAGGGGACCGCCTGCGTCATCGGCGATCCCACGTTCCGGGCGACGCCCCGCGTCCGGTCGCTGACTCCGGAGCTCTCGAAGGGACTCGAGTTCGATCTGGTCGTTCTCGTCGACCCGGCGGCGTTCGGCGAGGGTGTCGAAGGAGCGGTCGACCGCTATGTCGCGATGACCCGGGCGACCCGGCAACTCGTCGTTCTCACGAGCCCCTGACGACCAGGACGGTGGTCGGGCGGCCGGCCGACCACCGTCCCTCTCGGGTGCACGACCTGGTGAAGCGGCGCTAACCGAGGGTCCTGGCCAGGAAGTTGAAGACGGTCTGGTGGAGCTGGAACATCGCCCCTTCGTGGCAGTGCTGGCCCGCGCCGTCCGCGTCGTGCATCACGATGTGCTCATGCGGTGCGCGCAGCTCCTCGGCGACCTTGGTCGCCTGGCCGGCGAAGACCTTGTCGTCCTCGCCCTCGAGGAGCAGGACGGGTGTCTGGATCTTGTGGATGTCGTTGTCGGTCAGGGTGTAGTCGGCGGTACTGCGGACGTATTCGGCGAAGTTCTCGACTCCGTTGACCCAGACGCCGTTCTGCAGACCCCAGCGGGCATTCGTATCGTCCTTGATCATCTCCTCGAGCAGCGGGATCGCCTCCTCGTCCCGCTTCTCCTCGATGAGTTGCAGCGTGTCCGCGGGGATCGGGGGGTAGGACGCGTAGAAGGTCGTCATGCCGTCGTTGCACACGATCGCCGCCGACCGATGGTCGTAGGCCGCGTACCGCGCCACCAGGTACCCGCCCAGGCTGTAGCCGAAGTGCACGATCCTGTCGCTGTCGATCTCGGGGACGGTCAGGGCGTAGTCGACCACCGGGCCCAGCACGTTCTCCCAGTCCGGCCGGTACGGCACGTTCTTCTCGCGGATCATCCAGCCCTGTCCCGGGCCGTCGTACGCGAGGAAGTTGTAGCCGCGGCGCAGCGCCGCCGCACCGATGACGAAGTAGCCCTCCTCGCGGGTGGAGTCGAAGCCGTTGGTGTAGACGACGGTGGGCCGCGGTTCCCCGCTGTCGTCGACGAGGAACAGGTATCCGGGCATCTCACGGCCCTCGTACGGGATGGCCACTTCACGGAAGGGGCCGTCCAGCAGGATGCCGGCCCTGACGAGGTAGTCCTTGGAGAGCCGCGACAGTTCGAGGACCTGTGGATCGTTCCGGGGGTCCTTGCGCCGGTAGAACTCGGCCGACCGGTAGTAGCTCGATGCGCGGAAGAACGACTCGCGCGCGCTGACCGGGTCGCCGATCTCCAGCGAGACCTGGCCCCGCTGCGCGATGCGGTCGGCGGTCGCCTTCCAGGCCGCGGTCCAGGCGTCCTCGTCGCCCTCGGGAATCCGTGCTGTGGTGACGATGACCTCGCCGATGTCGGCACCGGCGTCTCCGGCGAATCCCGCCGCACGGAGTGTCTCGAACTTGAAGGCCTCGTCCTTGAAGATGAACTCCACGATTCCGTTCCCTCCTCGGGCAGGCTCGAGTGCCCTGACCCGCCGATCAGTTCGATGGGTTCCCGGTCGATGTCGTCGGCGCTCACTGTCGTTCCGGAGACCCTTGCCGGGGACCGGTCGGCATGCGTGGCACGCGTGGAACGCATGCCACGCATGCCGACACGCCTCGTACGGTGGTGGCCGACTGAATGGCACGGCGTCCGGGCCCGACGTCGGAATGCTGCGGTGGAGCCGTCGACGTGGGCGCTGCGGTGACGCACCGCCGGAGAACCTGCCCTTTGAGCCAAAGGCCAGAAAAGGGTATCCCGGGTACATGTCGCCCGCACCTGGGAGAGGGACGTACGGGTGAAGGCGGAGCCGGCGACGTGCCCGGTCGGCACGGAGCCGCGACGGATCGCCATGGTCCGCAAGCGCGCGATGACGCCCTCCGCCATGCCGGTGGCGGCGGACACCGGCGTCCCGATCACCGTGCCGCATGCCGGAAACCTCAGCCCTGGGCGGCCCTGCGGGAGCGGAAGGCCGCCGCCTTGACGCGGCCGCGGCACGCGTCCGAGCAGAAGTGACGTACGGCGTTTCGGGAGTTGTCGACGTAGACGCGGTCGCATCGCGGGGCCGTGCAGACCCCGAGACGGCCGGCGAGGTTGCTGCCGATGGCCAGGGCGAGGGCGGTGGCGCATCCGGCACTCCACCCCACGGAGAGACTGTCGTCGGCGCCGTGGAAGTGAACCTGCCAGGGCTCGCCGTCGACGCGGTCGAGCTGAGGGCGGGCACCGGTGGTGCGCAGCATGACGTTCACGAGCTCGGCGGCCTGGTCGGTGCGGCCACTGGCGACGGCGTCGAACACCGCTCGCATCCGCTGGGCCGCTCGCGCGAGGTGGATCGCGTGCTCCGGCTCGACCGCGGCGCGGTCGGGAGCGGGCGGCAGCGCGTCGTGAACGGCCCGGGGGAGCCGGTCGCCCCGCGGGGCGGTGTAGGGACGGCCTTGCCGGGCGCCGTCGGTCAGATCGTTCACGAGCGAGACGGCCACATCGAGCAGCGTCACCACGTGACCATCGAACATCACTTGACTGGTCACTCCTTCCCCTTCTAGCGTCCATGCATCACCGACGATAGTCGAGTCGTCGGTCACGACGGTGGGGCGGGATCTGGTGCGGGGCGGGACGCGGTTGCCGCGAGCGGTGCGGCTGTTGGTCGTGGCGCGAGCCGTGAACCGGCTGGGAGCGTTCTCCCTGTCGTTCCTCACCGTGCTCATCACGACGAGGTTCGAGGCCGGTGCCGCCGTCGCCGGATGTGTGAGCGCCGCCTTCGGTGTCGCCACGATCCCCTCCCGCCTGGCCGGCGGGCGACTGGCCGACCGGATCGGCCGCCGCCGCACGATCGTGCTGGGTCTGACCGGATGCGCGGTGGCGCAACTGGGGCTTGCCGCCGCCGACAGCCTGGCGGCGGCCGTCTGCTGGACCGTGCTGCTGGGCCTCGTCTTCGAGATCTACGAACCACCGAGCCAGGCGATGATCGCCGACGTCGTGGCGCCGGGCGAGCAGGTCCGCGCCCACGGCCTGCTGAACGCGGCGCTGGCCGCGGCGGGCATGGGCGCGGGACTCCTCGCAGCAGGCGTCGGCCGCTGGGACCTGCGCCTGCTGTTCGTCGTCGACGCCTTCACCTGCCTGCTCTGCGCCCTCGCCGTGCGCCTGTTCCTCCCCGCGGACCGTCGCGCCGCGGCGGTGGCCGCCGATCAGGCCTCCTCCGTCACCCCGTGGCGCGACCGCGCGCTGCTCCGCATGCTCGCGGCCGGGACGCTGTTCGCCGTGATCTACCTCCAGATCATGATCACGCTCCCGCTCGCCCTGGGCCACGGAGGACTGAGCCCCGCCGACGCCGGCCTGTTGTTCACCACCTCCGCGGTCACCATCGCCGCAGGACAACCGCTGATGCGGTGGAGGCGGCTCTCCGCCCTCTCCGCCCCGGTCGCGTTCACCGTCGGCCACCTGCTGCTGGCGCTGGGGCTGGCCGGGTACGGGTTCGCCCACGGTCTGCTCGCCTATCTGACGTCGACCGTGGTGTGGAGCGCGGGAGACCTGCTCCTCGTCGGCCGTGCCTACGCGGTCGTGGCAAATCTGGCCCCGCCCGGCGGCAAGGGGCGCTACCTCGCGGTCTACGGCACCAGTTGGGGCGTCGCGGGGGTAGCCGCCCCCCTGGCGGGGACACAGCTGCTCGAACATGCCGGACCGACGGGCTTGTGGAGTGCGATGGCGTTCGCCTGCCTGCTGCTCGCGGCCCTGCAACCCGCGTTGCTCCGGGCCACCGCCCTCCCCCGCACCCACCATGAACGTCGGCCGGCCGCGGCGGGTTCGCCGGACGGGCCGGCTCACTGACCCGTCCCGGCGTACGGACACCGGGCGGCCGCCTTCCCCCGTCCGCCGGCCCGGTGAGCCGCCGGCAGCGGGTCACATACCGCCGCCTCGACGCCGTCTCCGGCCACCACGCGGCGACCCGCCAGGATGTCCCCCGCATCACCGCCCGCGCCGGGACGGCCCCCGGCCTCGCCCGCCCGACCGCGCCGGCGGGTGAACCCGAACGCCCGAAGGCGATAGCGCGACGCCGGGCGTGGAGCCCTACGCGTGAGAGGCCGGGGCGCCGAAAGGGCCCGCCCGAAGAACGATCAGGAATCGCCTACCATCCCAGCCATGGGCGATTTGAGTAGACATCAGCCGGTGTGGCGTGACGTGTGGCGTCGGGATCCCGTACTGCTGTCCCCCGTCGCGCTGACCGCCGTGATCGGCTTCCTGGCCGTCCTCACGCCGCAGGACGTCCCCTTCAGCCGCCTGCTCCCGGCGGCACCGGCACTGGCCGCGTCGGTCTGGTCGGTCCGCGCGACCCTCGCCCTGGGCGTGATCTGCCTGCTCCCCGTCGTCGGATACGCCGTGGCCCTCTCCGACATGACCGCCCTGTACACCGCGGGCGCGATCGGCGCCGTCACCCTGGCCGCCGTCTACGCCAGTCACCTGCGCCTCCAGCGCGAACACACCCTCGCCCAGGTCCGCGCGGTGGCCGACGCCACCCAGGAGGTCCTCCTCAGACCGGTTCCCGACCGGGTCAGGAACCTGGAGATCGCGACGCTCTATCTCGCCGCGGCACCGCAGGCCCGTATCGGCGGAGACTTCTATGCCGCCGCCGACACCCCTCACGGCCTGCGTCTCATCCTCGGAGACGTCCGCGGCAAGGGCCTGCGCGCCGTGGGCGTCTCCGCCGCCCTCCTCGGCTCCTTCTACGAGGCCGCCTACGAGTCCGCCGACCTGTCGCAGCTCGCACGCTGTCTGGACACCACACTCACCCGGTACAACACCGCCGTCCCCGCCGAGGACACCCCGGAGCGTTTCGCCACCGCCGTCATCGTCGAGTTCCCCCCGACCGGCACGCATGTCTCGGTCCTCAGCTGCGGGCACCCGCCGCCCCTCCTCGTCCGCGACGGCGCCGCCCTGGCCATCGAGCCCGCGGCCCCCTCACCACCGGTCAACCTCGCGACGCTCATCGGCTGCGAGTACCACGTCGACCAGATCCCCTTCACCCGCGGAGACCTGCTCCTGCTCTACACCGACGGCGTCACCGAAACCCGCGACGCCGACGGCGCCTTCTTCCCCCTCACCACGTGGACGGCGCACACCACCGCCGCCTCCCCCTCCGCGCTCCTGCGGACCCTTCACCAGGCCCTCGTGCGCCACAGTGGCGGCAACCTCGACGACGACATCGCCTGCGTGGCCGTCCTCAACGCCCCACGCCGCCACGATCCCTGATCCGTCCTCCGTCGGCCCCCGGGGTCCCGGTGGACATGCCGGAGAACCCGGCCCGATTGCAGCGGGCCGGGTTCTCCATGCGGTGCGGACGTCGCCGGTGAGGACTAGTCGCGGTCGTCACCGCCGAAGCCGCCACCATCGCCACCGCGGTCATCGCCGCCGAAGCCGCCACCGTCGCCACCACGGTCGCCGCCGCGGTCGCCGCCGCGGTCGCCGCCGCCGAAGCCGCCGCCGTAGCCACCACCGTGGTGGTCCTCGACGACGCGGAAGCTGCCCACGACACCGTCCCTGACCTTCACGCCACCGTGGACCCGGAAGGGCACGATGCCGTTGCTGGTGCTCCACGGGCCGACCGTGGCGAGCGGCGAACCGTTGTCGCAGGTCGCGCCACGGAAGACCTCGACGGTCTTGTGGCTGTCGTTACGGACGTTGAAGCTGCGCGAACCGAGACCGCTCACCACGGTGATGCAGCCCCAGGAGCGAGCGGAGTACGTACGCTCGTTGAAGTCGATGTGGCCCTCGTAGTGGCGACGGCCACCACGGTCACCGCCGCCGCCTCCTCCTTCGTTGCCCTTCGACTGGCCGGTGTTCCCTTCCTTGCCCTTCGACTGCCCGCTGTCGCCGCCCGAGGGGGCGATCTGGTTGACGGTGGGCGTAGCCGAGGGGGCTGCAGTGGCCGAGGCGTAGGTGACGCCCGTGGCGACGAGGGCCGTAGCGGCCGCAACGGCGGCAGTCACGGCAATGTTGCGCGTGGTCATGTCACTCTTCCCTATCTCTGAGACGTCGGCCAAGCAGCCGATCTGTGGTTGAAAATACCGATAATCCCTTTATCCGCCGTATTAGACACGCGGAAGATCGTGGGTCAGGAATCCGATTGGGCGTACGGGAAAGCCGGTCCGGCGCGCTCGGAACGCGGCTCAGAACGCACCGGACAACCGTAAAAGTGGCCTGTGACCTGCACATTTGTCACTCCGTCAGCAAAGAGGCCGTTGTCCTGCCCCGGTGCGGATCGGTCCGGAGTGCTCGGCGCGGACCACTCGGGACCCCGAAACGGGGAGGACAACGGCTTCTTGGGGCTGCGGGACCCCGGAGGCGGGGGCACGCGGTCGATGGCGTACCGGCCGCGCACGTTCTGCGGGCAGTACCGGCTCCGTGGGTCCTGCGCGCAGTACTGGCTCCGCTGGACCTACGTGCAGGTCGACGCGGCCGGGGCTGCACGGTCCGGGCGGTTGGGCGCGGGCGTCTCCGCGCTGGGCACGCGGTCCACCGGCAGGCCGGCCGGCCCTCCTGCCGTACCAGGTGGAGACCTTGACGTGTGGTCATGGAGACGGCACGCAAGGAGGGCGGGCATCGGTATCCGCTCCGCCCGCCCGACAGCACGCCACGCAGGGGTCTTGCGGCAAGGCCCGGCCCGGCCTCCCGGCCGTCGCCGCACCACCCGCCGCCGCGGTGGCCGGGCCCGGCCGCTCCCCTCCGCCGCTCGAAGCGACCGGCCGGTACGGCCCGCCCGTGCCCGCGCAAGCCGGACCCCGTCGTCAAGTGACGCCGTATTACGGCCGGTTGCTCACCGAGCAACCGGCACGCGGGGGTACGTCAGTCCTGGGTCAGGTGTCCGTCGACCAGGCGCGGCAGCCCCAGGGGGTTGTCCGCGGCCAGCGCGTCCGGCAGCAGCGCGTCGGGGAAGCCCTGGTAGGTGACGGGTCGCAGGAAACGGTCGATGGACGTCATACCGACCGAGGTGAAGCGGCTGTCGGTGGTGGCCGGGAAGGGGCCGCCGTGGATGGTCGCGTCCGCGACCTCCTGCGGGTGGGCGAACGCGTTCACCACGATCCGGCCGGTACGCCGTTCCAGGATCGGCAGCAGTCGTGCCGCGTCCCCGTGATCGGCCTCGTCGAGGTGCATCGTCGCCGACAGCTGACCGCGGAAGGTCCGGGCCACCTCGAGGAGTTGGTCCAGGTCGGTCAGGCGTACCAGGAGCGCCGCCGGTCCGAAGACCTCCTCGGCCAGGCCGGGCTCCGCCAGGAACCGCTCCCCGTCGACCTCCAGCAGCCGTGAGCGGCCCTCCCACGGGCCCTGGGGCTCCGGGCCCTCGGTGAGGGTCTCGGCGCCCGACTCGACCAGTCGCCGCGCGCCCTGGTCGTAGGCGTCGTGGATGCCCGGGGTCAGCATGGTGCGCGCGCCCATGGCGTTCACCCGTGCCGTGGCCGCGTCACGCATCTCGGCGTAGCCCGGGCCGTCGACGGCGAGCAGGATCGCAGGCTTCAGGCAGGCCTGGCCGACGTTGACGAGCATGCGCTCGGCGAATCCGTCACCGGTCTCGGCGCCGCGCGCCGCGAGCGCCGCGGGCAGGACGAAGGTGGGGTTGACGCTGGTCATCTCGGCGAAGACCGGGATCGGGTCCGGACGCGACTGAGCGCGCCGGTACAGCGCCATCCCGCCGCGCTCGGAGCCGGTGAAGGTCACCGCCTTGATCAGCGGGTGGTCCACCAGTGCCTCACCGATCTCGTTGCCCGCGCCTCGCACCATGGAGAACACCCCCTCGTGCAGTCCTGAGTCGATGACCGCGCCGCGGATGGCGCGCGCCTGGAGCTCCGAGGCGCCCGGGTGGGCGTTGTGGGCCTTGAGGACGACCGGGGCGCCCGCCGCCAGCGCGGAGGCGGTGTCGCCGCCGGCGACGGAGTACGAGATGGGGAAGTTGCTCGCGCCGAAGATGGCGACCGGCCCGATGGCGATCTTCTGCAGTCGGTGGTCCATCCGCGGCCGCGGCTGCCGCTCCGGCTGCGCCGGGTCGATGGCGGCGTCGCGGAAGCGGCCCGCGCGGACCACGTCGGCGAACTGCCGGAACTGGGAGGCGGCCTTGGCGGTCTCGCCCTGGAGCTGTGCCACGGGCAGGCCGGTCTCCAGGGCCGCCCGCTCGGCCAGCTCCTGGTTGATCCCGTCCAGCCGGTCCGCGATCAGGTCGAGGAACGCGGCGCGTTCCTTCGGTCCGGTGCGGTTGTAGCTGTCGAAGGCCTCGTCGGCCAGGCGCGCGGCACGGTCGACCTCGGCCGGGCCGCCGAAGGCGAACTCCGGTCCGATGTACTCCCCCGTCGCGGGGTCGAGTGCCTTCATCGTGCCGGCGGATGCCGGGACGTTCGACGAACCGATCAGCAGGTGTCCGGTCAGTGTCATCTCAGTGCTCTCCGTTCTCCAGCGTCCGCAGGAGTTCCGCGGTGGTGGTGATGGTGTGGGCGTAGGTGGGGCCGTTGAGTTCGTGGGCGGCGTGCATCATCTCGGGCTTGAACGCGGCGGTGGCGTCGCGCACGAGGGTCACGTGGTAGCCGAGCTCCATCGCGTAGCGGCTGGTGGACTCGATGCACGTGTTGGCGAGCAGGCCGATGACGATCACATGGGTGATGCCGTGCTGCTTGAGCCGGAAGTCCAGATCGGTGTTGGCGAAACCGCTCTGCGCCCAGTGCTCCTGCACGATCACGTCACCGTCGGCGGGCTGGAGATCCTGGTGGAACTCGCCGCCCCAGGTGCCCCGGGCGAAGCTGTGGCGCTCCTGCACCAGCCGCTGGGTGGGGTTGGGGTGGTCCCAGTCCTCGTAGTCGCCCTCCTGCCAGCGGCGGTGGGGGACGAAGGCGATCCGCAGCTCGGCCCGGCGGCCGGCGGCGATGACGGCGCGCAGGTTGTCCAGCAGGCCGACGTCGGTGGCCACCTGCCGGACGGCGGGCCAGATCTTGCCGCCCTCCGACAGGAAGTCGTTGTACGGATCGACCAGCAGAACCGCGGTGCGGGTGGGGTCGTAGATGTCCGTCATGGTGCGTCCTTCTCGATGTTCCCGCTCTATTCTGGATGACTGTTCTCATCCACATTCAGGATGGTGAGCGTCATCCTGAATGTCAACGTGAGGTAGCTCGCAGGCGCTCCGCCAGGGCTTGTCTGTATGATGACCATCATCCACATTTCCCGACACCGCCCCTCCGCCACAGCCCCGTACGAGGGCGGCACGGAGCCTCGAAGGCCACGGCCGGTAAGGAACCCCATGAATCCCGATGAACTGCGCGAGACCCTCGTCGGCGCCTGGCGCCTGGTGTCGTACCGCGCCACCGCCGTCGACGACGGCGAGGTCGTCGAGCCCTTCGGTCCGCGACCCCAGGGCCTCATCACCTACACACCCAGTGGTCACATGTCGGCCCAGATCATGCGTCCGCTGCGACCCCGTTTCCGGCAGGGCCGCCTCGAGAAGGGGCTGCCCGAGGAACTGGCCGCGGCGGCCGTCGGCTACCTGGCGTACGGCGGGACCTACGAGGTTCCCGAGGACGACCTCGTGGTCCACCACGTCGAGCTCAGCCTGTTTCCCAACTGGGTGGGCACCACCCAGGCCAGGGTCGCCGACCGGGACGGTGACAGGCTCCGACTGTCCCTGCCCGAGCCCGCCCCGATCTGGGGCGCCCGCCGTACGGGTGTCCTCGTCTGGGAGCGCGCGCGATGACCCTCACTCCCTCGCGGCCCGCCCGGCGGCCCGGAAGGCCGATCCGGACAGGGGATATGATGTCCGTCATCCACATGTGATCGGTGCGGCGTGTCGTCGCAGATCGGGAGGTCTTGCCATGGGTCACTCCCAGGCAGCCAAGGCGGAGTCGCGCGACCGGGTCCTGCGGATCGCCGCCCGCCGTATCCGCGAGGAGGGGCTGACCCGCCCGGGCGTCGCCGAGCTGATGAACGAGGCCGGTCTGACCCACGGCGGGTTCTACAAGCACTTCTCCTCGCGCGACGACCTGATGCGGCAGGCCGCCGCCCTCGCTCTGGTCGACGGGGAGACCAAGATGGCGCGGGCCGCTCGCCGTAACCGCGAGGAGCCCCGCACGGGACTGATCGACTCCTACCTCAGCGCCCGCCACCGCGACGCTCCGGGAACGGGCTGCGCGGTGGTGACGCTCGGCGCCGCGGCGGGTCGCGGCGAGGCCGAGATGAAGGAGGCGTACGAAAAGCAGGTGCGCAGCTATCTGGAGCTCATCAGCGGGACGGCGGACGGCGACGACTCCGACGAGGCACGGGCCGACGCCATGCTCACGCTGAGTGCGATGGTCGGGGCGCTGCTGATGTCGCGCGCGGTCGCCGACCCCGAGCTCTCCGATCAGCTTCTGCGGACGGTGGCCGCGCGGCTCAAGGGCGAGCCCGTACAGTCCTGATCGCGCGCGCCCGCTGCCGGAGGACCGGCGCGGATGGCGGACGACATGGCGGCGGGGCGGCAGGGCGGCCATGAGCGACGAGTGGTACCTCCTCCCGAGCGGCGGCCCCGGCCGCCCGATGAGGACATGCGCCCTGGTGACTTCCGCGGTCACTCGTCGCCGTGAGCTCCGAGGACGAGCGTGACCGTCCTGTCCCGTGGGGAGCCCTATGACGCGGATCGGCGAATCGCCGCCGCTCAGCCCGGCGTGGCGCGTCGTGTCGTCCGCCGGTTTCGGGCCCGCGGATTCCCGTCCCCGGACAGCGCCGCGCCGTGGAGCCCGACCCGGGTTCGGGTCGGGCTCCACGGCGTCCTGGCGACGTGGACGTCTCGCGGCAGCGGACAGGGTCGGTGACGGTTCAGGCCGTCACCCTGCGACGGCCGACCTACGACTGCCTCGTCGACCTCTGCGCGCTCCACGAACGGCGCTCCGCCCCGGTGTCTCCTGCGGGGTACTCGCCCACGTCCCGTGCCCGGTACGGAGCGAGAAGCCGCGGGCCCGCTTCGGTCCCGGGCTCAGTTCCATGGGTCGAACGGGATCCCGGCGGGCTTGGAGGCGTTGAGGAGATTGCGGAAGCGGTCGTCCTTGTCCGTGGTCTTGATGGTGGCCGACCCGAAGTCCGCGTTCATCAGCCGGTCGCGCAGCTCGATGCTGGGCCAGCCGTTCCAGTCCACGATGGGAGGCTGACGCCAGTTGTGGTAGTGGTTCTCCGGAGGCTCGTCGTTGTTGTTGGCGAGCCGGAAGAAGTGCGTGCCCAGACCGTCCTTGTGGTAGACGACCTTGGGGTGCGAGCCGTCGAACCGAACCTCGGACCGCGCGTAGGTCTTCTGGCTGGAGTGCTGCGTGGTCGAGACGTACTCCACCTGATTGGTCGCCTGGTTGATCCAGGAGATCACGTGCTCGAAGTCGTGGCGGTGTCCTCCGAGTCCGCTGCCGGCCACGGCCTGGTCCTTCTCGAAGTAGCTGGCGTACACGACGGCGCACCAGCCGTTGTTGCACTTCGAGCGGGCGTAGGTCTGCGTCCGGTCGAGGTCGGACTGGTCACGGCAGCTGCCGTTGACGGCACCCGTGGTGTTCAGACCGGGATTGAGCGTTCCGTCGGGAGCGATGGCGGCGACGGGGTAGCAGCCGTCGCCGTCGTAGTCGTACGCGGGCGAGAACGACGCCTCGTAACCTCCGGCGTTCTGCGGCAGGTTCGGCAGGTTGTCCGCCTGGGCCACCGCCGAAGGGAGCGCGACGGTCAGGACGGTGGCGCCGAACAGCACCCCGAACCAGGACGCCTTGCGCTTCAGGCGTCCGGGAGCGGGCTGACGTGCTCCGGGTGATGACAGGTTTCTCATTTCCGCCCTCTCGAAGAACTCGGTAACCGTTCGCTGCGGCGTCGCTTCACAGCAAGATCACTCCTGCCCCCATAAGACGTGATCTCCATGTCCCGCAGACGAGTAATCTGTAATGTACAGGCCAAGTTTTCAAGAGCATTCGGAAACAGGGACTTTACGGCGGGCTCTCCTGTGAACCACCCGGGGAAAACCTGCCGCATGCGCCGCCAGGGCTCAACCGCCCTGTGGTCAAGGGGAGTTGGCTGAGAAAGGGACGGCCCCGCCAACCGGAAGGCGCCGTCCGGGCGCGGGAGGACGTGCGCGCCGAGTTGCGGCCGAAGCCCGCCTGTCGGTACGAGTTCCGGCAGCGCCCACTCTGTGAAATCCGTTGCGAAGGCGCTGATTTCGGCAAGGCCGCGGTCACCCGACACGTCGTCATATCGGGCAATTCCCAGGGCGATCCGGTCCCGCTCGGCCGACACAGAAATACACGGCCCCGCACCGACCGCGCGGAATCCGCGGGCGGTGCGGGAGCGTCGTCACCAGTCCTGGACCCCGGCGATCCGGTCGCGACGGTCGGCGTTCCTGGCACGTGCGGTGCGCAGCCACTGGGCGGCGAGCGCGAGGGCGCTGAAGCCGATGACGGCCGCGCTGTAGACGACCGAGGTCTCGTGCAGGCCGACGTTCGTGGCGGCGAACCCGGCGACCACGGCGGGGATGCTGAACGCCAGGTAGGAGATGACGAACGCGACCGCGAACAGCTCGCCCCGCTCGGCCGGCTCGGCGATCCGGGCCAGCGTGCCGAAGCTGGCCAGGGCCGACCCGCCGAAGCCGACACCGGCGACGGCGGTACCGATCGCGGACATCGTGAGCGAGTGCTCCTCCACCCCGGCCAGACCCACCCCCGTGCCGACGAGCAGCAGGACGGCCGCGAGGGCGAGGGTGCGCTCGGTGGGCCAGCCGCGCAGCAGGAAGACGGTGATCGAGGCGGGACCGCAGAGCAGGGTGACCACGAGGCCGCCGATGACATGACTGGACAGACCGAACAGGTTGGCGGCCACGGACGGGCCGAGCGAGAGGTACAGCCCGCCGAGGGCCCAGCTCGCCACCAGGATCGGCACGAGGGCGATCAGGTCCGAGCGCAGGCGCGGAGCGACGCCCAGCCGCGGCCGCAGCGACCGTGCGGCACCCGGCCGGCGCTGTGCCGTCTCGGGCAGCAGGGCGACGAGCAGACCGGCGATGACCACTCCGGCGAGCAGCAGCACGTAGACCAACCGGGTCGGGTGCGGCCCGTACTGTGCCAGGACACCGCAGCCCAGCGCGCCCAGACCGAGTCCGAACGTCGGGGCCGCGCCGGTGATGACGCCGGCGCGGTGCGGTGCGTGGGGCGGGTTGAGATCGACGAGGGTCGCGCCGAGTGTCGTCATGGCCGCACCGGTGGCGATGCCCTGTACGAAGCGGGCGGTCAGAAGTATCGAGACGTCGCCGGCGACGACGAACAGGACCATCGCCACCGCTTCGAGGACGATGGCCGTGGCCAGGACGGGCCGGCGGCCGATGTGGTCGGACAGCGCCCCGAGCACGAGGAGCGCGGCGATCATGCCGACCACGTACACCGCGAACACGGTGGTGAGCGTGGTGGCCGAGAAGCTCCATTCCTGCTGGTAGATGACGTAGAGCGGCGACGGTGCGCTCGATGCGGCCATGAACAGGATGAAGACGGCCGCGATCGAGGCGAAGGCCACCGGCCGGCTCAGCCCGCGTCGCGCACGGCCGTCCGGCGGCCCGGCCAGGACCGGGGCTGCCTCGGTTGCCGGGGTGTTCTTGTAGCGCGTGGGTGCGTCAGACATGCGGCGCCCTCTCCGAATGCAGTGATCGTTGCGTTAACTACCGTAGCCCTAACGCAGCGATGAGTGCGATAATTTCCGTATGACCGAAGCAACTGCCCAAGCCCGTCCCGGCGGCCGCTCCGCGAAGGTGCGAGCGGCCGTTCACCGCGCCGTCGAGGAACTGGTCGCCGAAGAGCCGGTCGAGGCGCTGACCATTCCCGTCATCGCGGCGCGCGCCGGTGTGCACGCGACCACCGTGTACCGGCGCTGGGGATCGGTGGCGCAGCTCCTGAACGACGTCGCCACCAGCCGGTTCAGCGGCGACGTCGTGGTCCCGGACACCGGTTCCCTGTCGGGCGACCTGGAGCGCTGGACGAGCGATGTGGCGACCGACCTCGCCGACCCCGACGTCCTCGCCCTGATGCGGGCGACCATCGGCTCGGGTCCGGACGGCGGGTGCGCCTGCACGGCCGACCGGCACGCACAACTCGGCGCGATCATCGAGCGGGAGCGGGCTCGCGGCGGCGAGGTGCCGAGCGTGGGCACGGCCGTCGACACACTGCTCGGCCCGCTGTACTACCGCGCGATCTTCAGCGGGGAGCCCGCCTCCGGCGAGTGGGCGCGCGGCCTGGTGGCGACGCTGCTCACGACGATCCGGTGCCGGGTGTCCCCCGGTCGGGACACCCCCCGGTGACAGGGTGAGGAAGGACGTCCGGGCACGGGTGCGGGCGACGGACCACCGCGTCCGTGTCCGGGCGTCCTCGGAGGTCGGTCCTCGTCGTCGTCAGAGGTCGACCCTCGTCCCCCACCCGGCGGCCGAGGCGACGGCATGGACGACATGAGCGGCGGCCACGTCCAGGGCGGCGTGCCCGGTGGACTTGAACACGGTCAGCTCGTCCGCGTCCTGCCGTCCGGGCCGGTCACCGGAGAGCACACGGCCGAGCAGGGTGACCGTCCGCCCGGCCGGAAGACCCTGCAACTCATGTGCCCCGGCCGGGGGTTCGGCCGTGGCCGCGCCCGCCCACTCGGCGAAGAGGGCCGCGTCCCGCAGGGTGCCGGTGTCCAGTTCGGGACCGTGCGAACCGCCGACGGAGCTGATGTGGGTGCCGGCCGCGAGCCAGTCGCGTCGCACCACGGGCCGGGTGGCACCGGTGCAGCAGAAGACGACGCCCGCCGCGCGGACCGCCGCCTCGACATCCGTGGCCGCCCTTCCCCCGGGATGCAGGTCCGCGGTGAGCCGCGCCCGCCCCTGGTCACGGCCGGCCACGACGACGGGTGCGGCGGGATCGAGCGCCGCGAGCAGGGCGACCTGGGCGCGGGCCTGGGCGCCGGTGCCGATCACGGTCGCCGGGCCGGCCGGTTCCGCGACCGCCAGCGCACGGGCGCTCCACGTGGCGGCCGCGGCCGTCCGGATGCCGGTGAGGGACTCGGCGTCCATGAGGGCGAGGGGCCGGCCGTCGTCGGCGTCGAAGAGGGCGACCATCCCGCGGTGCGCGCTGCGGCCCGGGCGGTCGGGATCGCCGAACACGGAGACGAGCTTGGCCGCGAGGCCGAGCCCCGGAACGTGTCCGGGCATGGCGCCCAGCAGTCCGCTCGCGGTGCGCGCGGCGATCCTCGGCGGCGCCGACACCTCGTCCCGGCCGATGGCGACGAGTGCGGTCGCGACCGCCTCCATGACGCGCGAGGGGTCGAGGGCGGCGCGGGTCTGGGCCCGGTCGAGGACGAGGACCCCGGTCACGCCGGCACCTCCGTCGCGGCGGTGCCGGGTCCGGTCCGGGAGAGCACGCGCCCCAGCTCCTCGGCGGCCTCGCGCAGTCGCTGTTTCAGGAGGAGGAGTCGCGCCGAGTCGATCTCCGCGTCGAGACCCACCACGGTGAGGGCGCAGAGGGGGGATCCCTGGTCCACGACCACCGCGCGGCTCAGGGAGGCGACCGGCTTCTCGTTGCGGCCGTGCTCGACGGCGAACCCGGAGCGCCGGGTGTGTTCGATCTCCGCCACCAGTCCCTCGGGGCCGTCGAGCGGATGTCCCGCCTCCTCGGCCGGGCGAAGATAGGGCCCGCGCGCCCCCGGTTCGAGCGCCGCGACCAGGGCCAGCGGGCCGGCGAACCGGTGGACGGGCAGTGCCTCGCCGAGCAGGCGCGTGATCATGCCGAGGCGCTCGGGCCGTACGACGTCGATCACTCGGGAGCGGTCCTCCTCGAGCACCTGGAGGTTGACCATCATCTCCGTCGCCTCGGACAGGCTCAGGAGCACCGGCCGGGCCAGGGCGACGAGGGAGTGGCGCGTGGCGGCGGAGGACAGCTGCAGGACCGCCGTGCCGGGGAGGTAGCGGTCGCCGGCGCGCAGCACCCAGCCGCGGCGGACGAGATCCAGCAAAATCCGGTACGCGGTCGCCCGGTGCAGGTCCACGGCCTCGGCCAGGTCGGTGAGGCGCGGCGGCTGGGGCGAGCGGGCCACAGCCTCGACCAGGTCCAGCGCCTTGTCCACCGCCGTGCGGGGGGCTTCGGGCATGGGGAGCACTCCTTGTGGCATCGGGTCTCGGCAGGGGACCGGGGCTCGACCGGCATCGGGGCTCCGTCGGCGCCGGGGGCCTTGCGGAGGCCGGGCGGGACGGGGGTACAGTGCCGATTGTTTCCAGTGACGATACGACTGTTGCGCTGAGCGTAACAGTCCTGCCGAGAGGTGAAGATGGCGGACGAAAGCCCGGGCGCACCGACCCCCTACGCCCCCGCGGCGCGTGGCACGGTCGCGGTCTACCGGGGTGCCACTCTGTTCGACGGCACCGGCGGTCCCCTCCGGCCCTCGACGACGATCGTCGTCGACGGCCCGGACATCCGCGCCGTCGGTGACGACCGCGTGATCGGTGCCGACCTGCCCACCGACGCCGAGGTCTTCGATCTCGACGGACGCTTCGTCGTGCCGGGGCTGATCGACTCCCACCAGCACCTCGCCACCCCGCCCGACCGGCCCGCCGCCGAGGCGGTGCTGCGCCGGCTCGCCTTCGGAGGCGTCACGGCCGTCCGTGACATGGCCGACGACCTGCGCCACGTGGGCGACCTCGCCAGAGCCACCCTGGTCGGCGAGATCCCCGGCCCGGACATCCGGTACGCCGCCCTGATGGCGGGGCCCGGCTTCTTCGACGATCCGCGCACCCACCAGGTCACCCGGGGCGGGACGCCGGGCGAGGTGCCGTGGATGCAGGCGATCACCGCGGACACGGACCTTCCGCTGGCCGTGGCGATGGCGCGCGGTACCCATGCGACCGCCATCAAGATCTACGCGGACCTGGACCGTGACACCGTCGCCGCCATCACCGCCGAGGCGCACCGCCAGGGCGTCCACGTCTGGGCCCACGCCACGGTCTTCCCGGCGACACCCGGCGACCTCGTCGCGGCCGGCGCCGACAGCCTCTCGCACGTCACGCTGCTTCCCTTCGAGGCGGTCGAGGATCGGTTGATCAGCTACCGCGACAAGCCGGCCGTCGACCACTCCCGGTTCGCCTCGGGGGACGAACCACGGCTGGCCGCGCTCTTCGCGCGGATGAAGGAAAGCGGCACGGTCCTGGACGCGACCGCCGGCATGTGGCTGAGCGATCTCCTGGCCGGTGACACGCCCGAGTCCGCCGCCCGCGCGCGGGCCAACGCGGACCTCGCCGCGGCCCTCACCGCCCAGGCCCACCGGTCGGGCGTCGCGATCTCCACCGGGACGGACTACGAGACCGACCCCGGGGCCCCGTTTCCCGCTCTCTACGAGGAACTCGACTTCCTCGTCCGGCGCTGTGGGATCCCGGCCGACCAGGTGCTCCACTCGGCGACGCTCGTGGGTGCCCGGAGCGCGGACGCCGAGGACGTCATGGGCAGCGTCGAGGCGGGCAAGCTCGCCAACTTCGCGGTCCTGGACGAGAATCCCCTCGACGACATAGGAAATCTGCGGACCATCGCACTCACCGTCAAACGCGGACGCCGCTTCGAGCGCGCCGAGTTCGAGCGCACCGACCCCGAGGGATCCTGATGACCGACACTCCCATGATCATCAACGCGCTGGGGCAGCTGGACAATCCCAACGCCCCCGCCTCGGTGGACGCCGCCGCTCAGCTGAACCCGTCCAGCGAGCAACTCACCATCGACAAGAGGACCTTGGCCGACGCCCACGCCTCGGGTCTGACCGCGGTCAACATCACCCTCGGCTACACGATGGGCGATCTGCCTCCGTACGAGCACACCCTCCACGAGATCGCCGTGTGGGACGCGCTCGTCCGCGACCACTCCGCCGACCTCGTCAAGGTCCGTACGGCCGCGGACATCCGTCGCGCCCGTGCCGAGGGCAGGATCGGCATCATCTACGGTTTCCAGAACGCCGTGGCCGTGGGCGACGACACCGGGCGGATCGCGACCTTCGCCGACCTGGGTGTGCGCGTCGTCCAACTCACGTACAACCAGGCCAATCACATCGGCGACGGTTCGATGGCGCCGGAGAACCGCGGTCTGAGCGACTTCGGGCACCGTGTCGTCGACGCGCTGAACGAGCAGCACGTCATGGTCGACCTCTCCCACAGCGGGGAGCGCACCTGCCTGGACGCCGCCGCGTACTCACGCCGGCCCGTCTCCATCAACCACACCGGCTGCCGTGCCCTCGCCGACCTGCCCCGCAACAAGACCGACGAGGAGCTGCGTCTGGTCGCCTCCCGCGGTGGATTCGTGGGCATCTACTTCATGCCCTTCCTCTCGCTGTCCGGCCATGCCCGCGCCGAGGACGTCGTCGACCACATCGTGCACGCCGTGAACGTGTGCGGCGAGGACCACGTGGGCATCGGCACCGACGGGACGGTCACCTCCATCGACGACCTCGACACCTACCGCGCCCACCTCGCCGAGCACGTCGCCCTGCGCCGCGCGGCCGGCGTCGGCGCGGCGGGAGAGCGCGACGACACCCTGCCCTTCGTCATCGATCTACGGGGTGTGAACCAGTTCCGGGAGCTGATCCGCCTGCTGGAGGCCCGCGGATACGGTTCGCGGCGCATCGAGAAGATTCTCGGCACGAACTTCCTCGACTACGCCGAGCGCGTCTGGGCCCCTTCGGCTGCCTGACCGACGTCGCCCCGCTCCAGCGTCCCGCCACCGACCGTCACAGGTCGCTCTGCACCACACCCCGAGTGGAGAAGGAGACGGGTTCACCCGCCATGAGGTCCCCCGGCGGGATGCCGGGATGATGGCCGTCGGGTGGCGAGGGGTGTTCGGCGCGGGGACCGAGCGCCAGCCGGGAGACTATGCGGTACCGGTCGCCTCGGTAGATCGAGTGCACGTACTCCACCGGCCGGTCGCGGGTGTCCGAGGTGAGCCGCTCGAAGAGGAGAGCCGGTGACAACTCCGGCACGTCGAGCAGGTCCGCCTCGCCACGGGTCACCACAGTGGGCTCGATCGCCTGCACCGCCTCGCTGACCTGGACTCCGTGGCGCTCCTTCAGGTGCTGGTACAGATCTCCGTTCTCCAGTTCGTGCTGGGTGAGGTCCGGCGCCAGGTCCGCCGGGACGTGGAGGTACTCGATGGCCATGGGTGAACCGTCGACGAGCCGCAGGCGCGCCACATAGCGGATCTCGGCCGCGGGTGAGATGCGCAGCTTGCGTCCCACCCGCGCACCGGCCCGCTGCGTGCTGAATTCGAGAAGCCTGCTGGTCCAGGTGCCCGCGGCCTGCGGCAGGCTGAAGATCCGCCGGTCCGGAACCAGTTCCTGTGTGATCTTCTCGCCGGCCACGAACATGCCGCGGCCGTGCTCACGCACCAGCAGTCCGGCGACGACGAGCTGGTCCACCGCCGCGCGCAACGTGGGCCGGGACACGCCGAGTTCGGCACACAGCGCGCGTTCGGAGGGGATCGCGTCGCCCGGGCGGCGCTCCTCGATCAGTTCGAGGACGGCGTCGCGCACCTTCTCACGCTTGAGCACCGCACGGGAGGCGGCCGGGTCGATCTCCATGCGGCACTCTCGATCGTCGTCGGGACGTTGAACTGGTATGGCCCTGACCATAACTGGTCCGCTGGTAAATGGTTCCGAGTCACCCGGATACAGCTGCGGCCGCCATCTGATCATCCGTCACTTCCGCAAATCCCTTACGGGACAAGGGGGTTGACGCGCGCATTGGTCTATGCCACCTTCAACCGAGATGCCAACTGGTAAACCCAGTGGGTCAACTGGTCAAGCCCGGTATGCCGTCCGTCGTCAGGCCCCCGGAGGCGAAGCGCGAAGTACCGCCCGCTCACCCTGCCCGGCACCACCGTGCTCAGTGCCGGTCCCACCGCACGCCCCTCATCCCGGCCACCCCGACGGCCGCCTTCCCCCTGGCCCTCCCGCACACAGCGGGAGTCCCCCTGAAAGGAACCCCCCAGATGAGAACCCGTCCCCCCGTCGGCCGAGGCCGTGTGGCCCTGGCACTGTCGGCTCTGCTGGGCAGTACCGTCCTGGCCGCCCTTCCCATGACCGTGACCGCCTCCGCCGCGGCCGACGGCATCGCCGTTCAGTACCGCACCAGCGCGAGCGGAGCCACCGCCGATCAGAGCGAACCCTGGTTCAAGGTACGCAACACCGGTTCCTCAACCGTCCAGTTGAGCCAGGTGAAGATCCGCTACTACTTCAAGGCGGACTCGGCGAGTGCCTCGTACCGCTTCGTACCGCTTCGCCTGTTCCTGGGCGGTCAAGGGGTGTGCCAACATCACGGGCACCTTCGGCGTACTGGGCAACCCCACCGCCACCGCGGACCGCTACCTGGAGATCGGCTTCACGTCGGCGGCCGGATCACTGGCAGCGGGCGCCGACACCAGCGACATGCAACTCCGCTTCTATCAGGCCAACTGGCAGACCCTGAACCAGGCGGACGACTACTCCTTCAACCCCTCCCAGACCTCGTACGCGGACTGGAACAAGGTCACCGGGCAGCTTGCCGGCACGACCGTGTGGGGCACCGCGCCCGAGGGCAACGACCCCACGGATCCCACCGACCCCACCGATCCGACCGACCCGCCCGGTGGAGGCCAGAGCCTGTTCGACGACTTCGACTACGCGTCGTACACCGACCCCGCCATCGCCGCCCACGGCTGGAACGTCCGCTCCAACTCCGGCGGTCCCGGGGTTCCCGGTGCCACCTGGGACCCTTCGAAGGTCACCTTCCCCACCGTGTCCGGCAACACGGTGATGAACCTGGAGACCTCCACCGCGGGCACCGCGGAGTCCACCAGGCAGACCGAAGTCGTCTCCAGGAGCCCGAAGTTCAAGAACGGCACCTACGCGGCCCGCGTGAAGTTCTCCGACACCCCCAAGTCGGGACCGGACGGCGATCACCTCGTGCAGACCTTCTTCACCATCAACGACCTCAAGGCCCCGATGGCCGACGACTACTCGGAGTACGACTTCGAGTACCTGCCCAACGGCGGCTGGGGCGAGAGCGGCAACATCCTGTACACCACGTCCTGGGAGACGTACGACCCGGACCCCTGGCAGGCCGTCAACCAGCACACCGAAGGCCGCCAGAGTTACAACGGCTGGCACGACCTGGTGCTCACCATCGACAACAGCAGCATCAAGTACTACATCGACGGGCAGCTCTTCGGCACCCACGACGCCCAGTACCTGCCCGAGCGCCCGATGTCGATCAACTTCAACCAGTGGCTGATCGACCTCGCCGGACAGACCTCGACCACGGCCCGCGCCTACGACGAGCAGGTCGACTACGTCCTGCACGTCAAGGACCAGGTCCTCACCCCGGCCCAGGTGGCCGCGAAGGTGGCCGCGTACCGCACCGCCGGAACGAGGTTCGTGGACGAGGTCCCGGCCTCCTGACCCGCCGTACCCCGACGCCGGCTTCCCCGACGTGACGATGCACCGAATCGTCACCGAGGGGAGGCCGGCGTCGCGCATGCGGCCCCGTGACACCCCCTTGCACCGGGAACGGGATCGACGCCCGGCCGCGCACGGTTCGAGCCAACCTCGCCGCCGCTCCCCCACGGGATGTCACCCCGCGGTTCAAGAATCCTTTCTGCCGCCTCCGGCCCAGGCCAGAGGCTCGAGCGACCCCACCCGACCGCCGGCGCGACGCCCGTCCGGGTTGGCCTGATCGCAGTCCCTTCCCCCGCTGATTGTCAGTGGTGTGCACGAGGGTGCCGTCCGCAGTCCACACCCACGCCGTGCCGAAGGAGACCGGTGCACTCGACGCCGCGCGCAATCCCCCGTTCGGGCCACGGTGACATCACCGTCCCCTTGACGAGTGAATCGAACGGGCCGCCGCCGGTCGATCGGGCCGACAGCACTTGCCCACGCCGCCACGATTCGAACTTTCGCCCGATCATTCGCTCCGGGCACCCCGTATCGGTCCTGTGATCAGGGCAGTTGTCCGGTTTGCTTCGACCACTTTCCCCACCGAGGAGAATCCCGTGCATCCCGTACTGGTACTCGCCGCCCTCCGGTCTGCGTTCGAAAACCCTCCCGCTCGGGCCCTCTCGCCCGCCGCGCTCCGGCGCCCGGTTGACGTGCGCCGCGCTCTGTTCGTCTCCGCGTCACGACCGTCGTCGAGGTGGGGTGCGTGACCGACTCGACCATGCCCGCACCGGCCCTGCTCGCCTGGGCCGGCAAGGAACTCGGCGTACGGGTCTCCGTCACGACGGACACCCCGCGCCCCCGCCGGACCGCCCGTGCGAACTCCGGTGAGAACTCCCGCGGCAATCCCCGTGTCTGGGTTCTCCGCCGTCCTGACGGGGCCCTGTTCCATCTGAAGGTCTCGCCCCAGCCCCTGGCGTACGAAAGGGAGACCCTCGCCCTGCGCCACGCGGTCCCGGCCCTCGGTGCCGGCCGCGCGCCGCAGCTGCGCGCATCGAACGCCGCGCACCTGGCCCTGTTGCTGACCACCGTGCAGGGCCGCCCGCTCCGGCACCCGGCCGTCTCCCCCGCCGAGGAGGTCCAGGCACACCGCCAGGGCGGAGCTCTGCTGGCGCGGCTGCACGAGGCCGGCGACCTGTCCGGGCCCCGACGTACGGAGGCCGAGCGGGCCCTGTGGACCGCGGCCGACGGGGCCGCCCCGCTGCTGCGGCGCGCCGCCGACCGGATCACGGCCGCGGAGCATGGATACGTGCGCGATCTGACCGAGCGACTGCGCGTCCTTCCGCCCCTGCCGCTCGCGTTCATCCACGGTGCCGCCAGGCCCCGCAACCTCCTGTGGTCCCGGTCCACGGAGCAGGCCGGCTGGATCGGCTTCGAGCGGGCCAGGTTCGCCCCGGCCGTCCAGGACTTCGTCCGGATGAGCTGTGGGATCTGGGCGGACCGGCCCGACCTGCGGGCCGCGTGTTTCCAGGGATACGGCCGCGGCCTGGTTCCCGAGGAACGGCACGCGCTGAAGGCTCTGGCCGCTCTCGACGCGGTGCGCTGTCTGGTCCGGGGCCCCGCGCTCGCCGATCACGAGGTCACGGCGCGGGGACGGCGCACCCTCAACCGGCTCACGGCGGGGGTGTTCGTATGACGACGCCCCACGGCAAGAAGACCACGCCCGTCGTGGAAGCGGCGAGCGACCGCGGCAGGACGATGTCCGTACCCGCGGCACGGGACGGGGCTCCGCAGCCGGCCGCACCGCCCGAACTCGACTACAACGGACGCAAACACCGGCGCGCCATGGACGACGCGACACTGTGGGACATGGCCCGCCGGATCCCCAGGGCGCTCGTGCAGACGGCCCGGCTCGCCTGGTCCGTCGACCGGCGCATGGCGGCCACGATCGTCGTCTGCCAGCTGCTGTCCGGTGTGGCGACGGCGGTGATGCTCGGTGCCGTGGCCCGGGCCCTGCCACGGCTGACCACCTCCGACCCGCGGGCCGGGCTGGCGCACGCGTGGCCGGCCCTGGTCGTCGCGATCGTGGCGATGTCCGGCGGCGCGGCCCTGTGGATCCTCGCCGACTGGGCGACCCGGCGGCTGAACCCGAAGATCGCCTCGGCCGCCGATCTCACCCTGGTCGACCTCCACATGCGCGCCGAACTCTCCGCCTACGACACCGAGGGTTTCAGCGACCGCAGCCAGGCGGCGGAGATCGGGTCGCTGCGGGCCGTCGATCTCGCCGACGACGCGAAGACCCTCACCAACGGGCTCGTCCAGCTGGTCTCCGCGGCGACCGTCCTCACCTCGCTGCACCCACTGCTGCTGGGTGTGCTCCTGCTGTCCGTGATCCCGCGCGGGATGGGCGGGGTGATCGCGGCGCGCATCGACTACCGCGTCCACGACCGCACGCTCTCCGCCCGCAACGTACGCGGCATGATGCGCTGGTGGCTGACCACCGCGGATCTCGCCGACGAACTGCGCGCCAACACCATGCGTCCGTACCTGCATTACTGGTACCGGACGATGTGCGACCGGGTCGAGGGCCGCGAGCTCGAGGGCGCCCGTCCGTACCTGCTCGTGACCCTGCTGGCCGCGTCACTGGCGGGGGTGTTCACCCTCGGCATGTGGGCCTCGCTCGCCGCTCTGGTGCTCGCCGGCGCGATGACGGCGGCGCTCGCGGGCACGGCCGTCGTGGCCTCGCAGACCGCGGGGCGCGCGCTCAACTCGATCGTGCGGTACGGCGCGGTGATGTTCCACCACGGCCTCTACCTGAACGACTACTACACCTTCGTCGACGAGGTCGGGTCCATGGTCACGGCCCGCGGCACGACGCGGGTCGAGGCGCCGCGACGGATCCGGTTCGAGGGCGCCGGCTACACCTACCCCGCCAAGGACGCGCCGGCCCTGCACCCGGTCGATCTCACCCTCCACCGCGGGGAGGTCGTCGCCCTGGTCGGCGAGAACGGTGCCGGCAAGTCCACCCTGATCAGGTTGCTCACCGGACTGACCACGGCCGGCGAGGGCACAGTCCGGTGGGACGACACCGACCTGGCCACCGCGGACGCGGAATCGGTGTGGCGGCACGTGGGTCTCGTCCCGCAGCGGACCGGGCGCTGGCCCCTGACGGCCCGGGAGAACATCACCCTCGGCCAGCCGCGCGAGGACGGCGACGACCGGATCTGGGCGGTCGCGAACCGGGTCGGTATGGACACCACCCTGCGAGGCCTGCCCGGCCGGCTCGACACCCTGCTGGCCCGGTCCGTGTGGGGCGGGCACGAGCTGTCCGGCGGCCAGTGGCAGCGGCTGGCCTGCGCGCGGGCGATGTACCGGGAGCCGGCCGTCCTCGTCCTGGACGAGCCGACCAGCGAGATGGACGCGCGAGGCGAACACACGATCTTCCGCGAGCTGCGCGAGATGGCTCCGGACCGCATCACGATCGTGGTCACGCACCGGCTCGACAACGTGCGGATGGCCGACCGGGTCATCGTGCTCGATCAGGGCCGCATCCGCGAACAGGGCCGCTTCGAGGACCTGGTCGCCACCGAGGGCAGTCTCCTCGGCGAACTTCACGCCCTCGCCCAGGACCGCTGACTCCCGGGCCGAGTCCGACACCGAGGGGCCGTGTCGCACCCGGGCACGGCCCCGTTGGCCCACCCGGCCGGGTGCGTCACGGGCGGCTCGAAGCACGGATACGAAGCGGCGAACACCCGTGCCCGGCAGTCGACTTACGGCGCGGGCACCCCGCCCGGCGCCCCGCTCCTCGCTACCCGGTACCCGCTCCCCGCTCCCCGCTCCCCGCACGGTGCCGGGTGCCGGTCGCCCGACACCCGCAACCGAAGGAACGGTGCTCCCCGCACGCGTCCCCGTACTCACGCATCGCCCCGTCCCATCAGGACCGTCTCGCGGAACTCGGCCACCACGGGTCGGAGATCGACCCGGTGCCATGCCGCCCACAGCTGAACAGACCCTCCGTACCAGGGCAGTTCGCGTATCGCGACGCCGTCGGAGGTACCGCGCACCATGCTCTTCTGGATGAGTGCGAGGCCGAGGCCGGAAGCGACCAGGCCCAGCGCGGTGAGCGGATCCGCCGCGTCGAGGCGGATGTCTGGCGTGAAGCCGGAGGCGACGCACGACGCGACGAACGTGTCGCGCCAGGCCGGGTCCGGGGCATCGCCCACCGCGATCCACGGCTGCCCGTCGAGGGCGTCCGGCGTCAACTCCTGCTGCTCCGCGAGCGGATGTCCGGCGGGCAGCACGAGCAGCAACGGATCCCGCAGCAACGGGGCCGAGTCCAGGTCCGGGTCGTCCCCGGGCGGCGGGGTGCGCACCAGCGCGATGTCCAGGCTGCGTTGCCGCAGACCCTCGAACTGCTCCGCCGACTCCTGGTCGTACAGCGCGACGTGAATGCCCGGACGCCGGTCACGCAGCGTGCGCAGGGCGGAGGGCAGGACGCCCGTGTGCATCGCGTCGGCCACGTATCCGATGCACAGGCCGCCCTCCTCGCCGCGGCCGAGCCGTCGGCCGAGGTTCTCCAGCCGGTCGGCGTGGCGCAGCAGGGCCTGCGCCTCGGTCAGGAAGACCCGGCCGTCGGAGGTCAGCCGGATGCGCTGCTGGCTGCGTTCGAAGAGGGTGAGTCCCAGGTTCTTCTCCAGCTGGGCGATCTGCCGGCTGAGGGGTGACTGGGAGATGTGCAGTCGTTCGGCGGCGCGACCGACGTGTTCGGCCTCGGCGACGGCGACGAAGTAGCGGAGTTGTCGCAGGTCAAGCATGTAGGACCTCAAAGGACTCAACTCTGTCCAAGCAAGTCTTGGACAGTCTCATGTAGGGATCCTAACCTCGAACACGTAAGCCCGACGGATCGCCCGTACCGTGACGAATCCGTCCCTGATCTCTATCCGCGAGGATCTTCCATGAGCATCAAGCCCCCGCTGCCCGGCTCACTCGGCTTCGGCACCGCACCGCTCGGCAACATGTTCCGCGCCATCCCGGAAGAGGAGGCGGCGGCCACCGTCGAGGCCGCCTGGGACCAGGGCATCCGCTACTTCGACACCGCGCCCTTCTACGGCGCCGGCCTCTCCGAGATCCGGCTCGGCGACGTACTGGCCCGGCACCCCCGTGACGAGTTCGTGCTGAGCACCAAGGTCGGCCGGGTCATCCTGGACGAGGTCGAGGACCCGTCCGGCCGCGACCTCGGCGAGAAGGGCGGCCTCTTCGAACACGGCCGCCCGAACAAGATGGTCAACGACTACTCGGCCGACGCCACGCTCCGCTCCATCGAGGACAGCCTCGAGCGTCTGCGGACGGACCGTCTCGACATCGTGTGGGTGCACGACGTGGCGCAGGACTTCTACGGCGACGAGTGGCTGGCGGCCTACGAGAGCGCGCGCACCGGTGCCTTCCGTGTCCTGCAGAGGCTTCGCGAGGAAGGTGTCATCAAGGCATGGGGGCTGGGCGTCAACCGGGTGGAACCCCTGGAGCTCACCCTCGACCTGGACGAACCGAAGCCCGACGCCTTCCTCCTCGCGGGCCGGTACACCCTCCTCGACCACGAGCGGGCCCTGCAGCGCCTGCTCCCGGCCGCCGCGGACCAGAACGTCGACATCGTGGTGGGCGGCCCGTACAGCTCCGGAATCCTCGCCGGAGGTACCCACTTCGAGTACCAGAAGGCGCCCGCGCACATCATCGACAAGGTGGAGCGCATCAAGGCGCTGGCCGAGCGGCACGGGGTGGGTGTCAAGGCCGCCGCGCTGCAGTTCTCCCTCGCCCACCCGGCGACGACGGCCGCCATCCCCGGAGCCACCAGGCCCGGTCGGATCGCGGAGGACATCGCCGCTCTGGCGGAGAAGATCCCCGCGGCGTTCTGGGCGGATCTGCGCGCGGAGCGGCTGGTGGCACAGGACGCCCCCGTACCCGCCGCCGCCTGACCCCTGTCACCCCCAGCCCGACGGAGAATCCCGTGGCCACGACCACCGCATCCCTCGACATCCCCGCCTCGCCCGACCTCGTCTGGCAGCTCATCGGCGGCTTCGACTCGCTGCCCGACTGGCTGCCGTACATCCCCACCAGCGAACTCGCCGACGGCGGACGCGTCCGCAGTCTCACCAACGAGGAGGGCGGCGTGATCGTCGAACGCCTCGAAGCCTTCGACGACAGGGCCCGGACCTACAGTTACTCCATCCTCCAGGCCCCCTTCCCCGTCACCGGCTATCTCTCCACCCTCACGGTGCACGAGACCGCCCGGCAGGACAGGGCCCGCGTGGAGTGGTCCGGCAGCTTCACGCCGGACGGCATCAGCGACGACGAGGCCATCGCCCTGTTCCACGGCATCTACACGGACGGTCTGGCCGCGCTGCACCGGACCCTGACCTCGTCCGCGAGCTGACACGGGGGCGACGTCCGCCACCACCGGTCCTCCGCCGAAGACCGTCGAGCGGGCCGCGTGCCGCACGGGCGGGCGGGTCCGGGAAGCCCGCCGTGTTGGAGGTGCGCGGGTTCCCTGCGCGCACGGCGGACCTCCCGGCCACATGGTCCTCCTGCCCCGCTCCGCGGCGCGCGCGCACCAATACCGACATCTTCACGCAAGAGGCACACGAACGCGGGGCGGCCCCGGACCGATCGGTCCGGGGCCGCCCGCACCACCACCGGGTGGGAACTGGGTGATCTCTACCAGCGGTACCAGCGGCCACGGCTGCCACCGGTTCCGGCGGAGCGCATGACGAAACCGAGCAGCCATACGGCGAGCACGATCACGGCGACGATCCACAGGGCCTTCAAGGCGAAGCCGGCACCGAAGAGGACCAGAGCGAGCAGAAGAACGAGAAGCAGGGGAACCATAGTTATCAACCTCCGCAGCACCGAGTGCCCTGCCGACAACCGCCCATGCGCCCAAAGTTTATTTGTTTCTTATCCCTCGGACCGGCAATACGGAACCGCCCCGGCAGGGGGCAACGTCCCTCCCCCGGCGCCGGCTTCGCCGACCCGGACACCTCACACCGGAGACCCCAGCCATGCGCCGGAGTCTCGGCGGACACCCAGCGTGACGATCCACCGGACGATTCCGCGTCCGGGAGGCCTGCGCGGCGGCTACCGGGGCAGACGGCGTGGGTCGGGGGAGTCGCCCCCGGCCGAACGCCGCCGAAAGGCACCGATCCGTGGGAGCCCCGATGCCGACCGCCGTGCCGGAAAGACCTGCCGGACTGCCTCGTACATCATCGGAGGAGGCCGGCTCCGGAAGGCCGGCGGCCCTGCCCCGAGGCATCGGGCGGACCGCCGCGCGCATCGCCGCCCTGACGGCGTGCCAGGCCGCGCTGATGGTGGGATTCGGCCTCCTGATCACCGGCCCCGCGCGTGGTCTGTGGCCGCTGACGGTCGAGGACCGCGTCGACGAAGCCTTCGAGAGGGGCCGCACCGGCACCCTCACCACTCTGTCCTTCCTCAGCTCCGAGGCCGGCAACACCCTGACGGTCATCACGCTCACCCTGGCGGCCTGTCTGGTGCTGGTCCTGCTGCCCCGTCTGCCGATGTGGCGGCAGGCGGTCTTCCTCGCCGTCGCCGTCTCCCTCCAGTCGCTGGTCTTTCTGGCCATCACCTTGTCGGTGGACCGCAACCGTCCGGACGTGGACCGCCTCGACGCGTCCCCGCCCACGTCCAGTTACACGTCCGGCCACACCGGCGCCGCCACCGCCCTGTACGCGGGCCTCGCCGTAGTGGTGCTGGCACGCGGGCGCGGTCCCTGGCGGAGAGTCGTGGGGGTGCTGTTGCTCCTCATACCGCTGCTGGTGGGCATCGCCCGCCTCTACCGCGGCATGCACCACCCCACGGACGTCGTGGGCGGACTCGTCAACGGCGGCCTGTCCCTGCTGATCGTCGGGCGCGCCCTGCTGGCCGACAAGTCCGTGACCGCGCCGCCCTCGACCGGCTCGCCGACCGCCGACGGCACCCGCGCCGAGCAGCACCACGGCACCACGGCCGTGATCTTCAATCCCACGGTGACCGACGAAGCCACCCGGGTGTCCCTGCGACGGGTCCTGGACCACAACGGCCACCGTGCGCCGGTCTTCATCGAGACGACCCGCGAGGACCCGGGCAGCGGGCAGACAGCCCGCGCGATCCGTGACGGTGCGACGCTGGTCGTGGTCTGCGGCGGGGACGGTACCGTCCGGGTGGTCGCCGACGCCCTGGCCGGCAGCGGGGTCCCGCTCGCCGTCGTACCGTGCGGCACCGGCAATCTGCTGGCCCGCAACCTCGGCCTGCCGCTCTCCCCCGCCGAGGCCCTGGAGGCCGCGCTGCGCGGTACGTCGCACGCACTGGACCTCGGGCACATCGAGGGCGACGACCTCGCCCCCACCCACTTCGCCGCGATGTCCGGGGCCGGCCTGGACGCCGCGATGATCGAGCACACGGACGAACGCGCCAAGTCGGCCGTGGGCTGGCCCGCATACCTCCTGGCGGGCATCAGCACACTGCGCACCCCCCGGATGGGCCTGACCATCCGGCTCGACGACGCGCCCGCCCTCCGCCGTACCGCGCGCATGGTCCTCGTCGCCAATGTCGGCACCGTCCAGGGCGGGTTGACGCTCCTGCCGTCCGCCCGTCCCGACGACGGGCTTCTCGACCTCCTGATCCTCGACCCGCGGGGCCCCGGCGGCTGGATGCGCGCGGTGGGAACGCTGCTGCGCGGGCGGTCCCGGACGCCCCGGGGCACCGCCGTGGACACCCTCGCCACCCGGGACGGCGACCGGGCCGGCGTACCGGTGGAGTTCTTCACCTTCCGCCGCGCCGAACTCACCTTCGACTCCCCGCAGTCCCGCGAACTCGACGGAGACCCGGTCGGCCCGGGGCGCCGTCTCACCGCCGAGGTCAGGCCCGGCGCCCTGACCGTGCTCCTGCCGTCCCGGGAGAAGTGAATGGGTACCGCCACCAGGGTCCCCGAGACCCGTGACATGTCCGGCGAGGAACTGTCCGCGGACGAGGCGCTGGCGTCCCTGCGCCGTTACGGCCGCTGGCCGCTGCTGCGCGACTCGTTCATCCGGTTCCGCTACGCCGACGGCTTCAGTCACTCCCGGGCGCTCGCCCTGCAGACGGTGCTGGCCGTGATCCCGCTCGCCATCGCGTTCGTCGGACTCTCCACGACACTGCACTCGGAGGACATCGGCAGATTCGCCGAGCTGACGATCCACCGGATCGCCGCGGGCCCGAGCGCCCAGGTCGTCGACGACGCCCTGCGGCGCAGCCGCCAGACGGCGGGCGACGGCGCGCAGGTCGCCCTCTGGTTCGGTCTGCTCTTCTCCCTGGTCAACGTCACCACGGCGATGTGCCAGATCGAGCGCGGCGCCAACCGGATCTACGGGAACGAGCGGGACCGCCCCTTCCACCGGAAGTACCTGCGCGGCCTGGTGATGTCGCTCAGCGCCGGGATCCCGCTGGGGCTGGGGTTCGTCGTCATGGTGGCCGGCGGTGACCTGGCCTCCGCGGCGGTGACGGTGTACGGACTCGACGGCACGGCCAGGACCGCCTGGGAGATCATCCGGTGGCCGGTCGGGTTCCTGCTCGCGCTCATCTCCGCCAGCGCGATCTTCCGTCGCTCTCCCCGCCGGCAGCAGCCCGGTTACACCTGGCTGGCCTTCGGCGCCGCCGTCTACCTCGTGCTGTGGACGGCGCTGACCTGGCTGCTGAGCCTGTACCTCGGGGTGAGCGGATCCTTCGACACGATCTACGGCCCGCTCAGCGCCTTCATGTCGCTGTTGCTCTGGGCCTATCTGACCTCCATCGCCCTCTTCCTCGGACTGGCGTTCGCCGCGCAGCTGGAGGCCTCACGGGCCCTGCGGCCCGGTCCGATCCACCCCGACCCTGGAGTGTGAATGCCGGTGCGAACCGTGGCCCTGCGTCTCCGTGAGCAGCGACGCCGGGCGGCAGACCGCAGGTTCGGTGTCCGCCTGCTCGGGTCGGCCGCCGTCGCCGCGGTCGCCGCCGTGCCGTTCGGGCTCCTGCTCGTCCTCCTGGAGGGCCACTGGCAGCCCCTCCGCCGTCTGGACGCGGGCACCGCGCGACGGCTGCACGAAACGGCGCTGGAACACCCCGCCTGGACGAGCACGCTCCGCTTCCTCTCGGACCGGGTGTGGGATCCCGTCACCCTGCGTACGGCCGTCACGCTGCTCACGATCTGGCTGGTGTACCGCAGGGCGTGGCGGCTGGCGGCCTGGTCCGCCGTGACGGCCGTGGCCGGCGGCCTGATCGGACTGCTCGTCAAGACGGTGGTCGAGCGGGCCAGACCGTCCCTGGAGGATCCGGTCGCGCACGCCCCGGGGTTCTCGTTCCCGTCCGGGCACGCGATGACGGCCACCACCTCGTTCGCGGTGCTGCTGCTCGTCCTGCTGCCCCTGGTCCCGCGCGCCTGGCGGCCGCTGGGCTGGTGCCTGGCCGTCGTCTCGGTGCTCGGTGTCGGCTTCACCCGTGTCGCGCTCGGCGTGCACTGGTTCAGTGACGTGGTGGGCGGCTGGCTGCTGGGGCTCGCGGTCGTCGCCCTGACGGCCTGGGCCTTCGAGGCGTGGCGCGTCGATTCCGGCCGCGGGCACGCCGAGTTGACCGGCGGCCTGGAGCCGGAGCTCACCGGCGCCCACCCGGAACCGGGTCCGGCCGGCCGGGAGGTGTCCCACTGAGACGGGGTGGGTGCCGGGGACGAACTCCCCGGCACCCACCCCGTCGTCAGGAGGGACGATCCCCCGTCCCGGTCACCGTCACCGTGTGCCGGGGTGCAGATAGGCGCGGTCCACCGTCTGCTGCACCGTGTCGCCGGCCGCGTCCTTCGCGGTGACACGCAGCGTCACGTACGCGTCGCCGTGCACGCGGTTCGGCCGCTCCACGGTGGCGCTGAAGCCGCCGCCCTTGCGGGCCGTGGACGCGGTGGTCCAGGTCCGCCCGCCGTCGTACGACGTCTCGACCTTGAGAGTCACACCACGCGGTGCCGTCATGCCGTCCTGCATGCGGACGGTCAGACCGAGGCCGTACCTGCGCGCCCGGCCCACCGCGTTCCGCGCGTCGACGGGGACGGCGTAGTCGACCTGGAGCAACGGCAGCATGGCTGTCCGAGCCGCGGTGTCCGAGCGGAACGTCCACGACGTGCGCGTGCCGGTGGCGAAGTCCCAGTCGTCGGAGACGCGCGCGGTGGCCAGGTCCAGCCGGTACGCGGCGTCGCCCCCGGGCACCTCGATGTCGCCCCACGCGCCGTTGTCGGACGCGGCGATCTGCTTCCCGTTCCGGTACAGCGTCGCGGTGGCCGTGTCGGGCAGGTCGGCCGCCGCCGCGGACGAAGATCCGGCGCGGATACCACTGCCGACACCGCCGCTGGGGACCTCACCGAACGCCCAGTGGCCCGTGCCGGAGTCCGTGAACTCCGGGACGAACACGGACAGGGTGTCGCCGTTGCGCACCGACTGCCAGGCCGCGCCACGCGGGATCGACGGACGGACCACCGCTCCGAACCACCGCTCCGTGACGTTCTGGCCGGGGCGGTAGGTGCGCGGCAGATCGCTCATGCCGGCCATGAGCGGCATGTCGGGGTCACCGACGACATTGTGGCGGACGGTCTGACGCCACAGGGTGTCGCCGCCGGTCACGTACTCGACGCGCTCCTGGCCCGTCGGAACGTAGCGGGTGTACTGGTTCCAGGCGGTGTCCTGGTAGGGCCGCCACCCGAAACGCTGCTCGCCCGCCCACGACGTGGCACCCGTGCGGGTGTAGGTGCTCCGGACCACGGCGCTCTCGCGCTCGGAGACGGTGTACACCAGCGGCTTGGGGATGGAGCCCTTGGACACCTGCATCACGTCGTAGAGGTACGGGCTGCGCACCGTGCCGGTGAACTCCACCGTGGTGGACCCCGCCCTGGCGCGCTGGAGCAGCGTGGCGCCTTCCGCCGCGCCCGCGCGCATGGTGGGCAGCGCCATCCGGTCTCCCGTCGGGCTCCACCGCGTCCAGGGGTAGAAGCCGTCCTCCATGACCAGTACGAGTGCCTTGGCGCCGGCGTCCGCCGCCGCCCGCGCGAGCGCCCGGTCGTCGGTGAAGTGCCAGCGGACGACGGCCAGTTTGCCGCGCACGTGGGCGGCGCGAAGGTCGCCTGCCGTGCCGGTGCCGGCGTCCACGGCGGTCAGTCGTGCACCCTTGTCGCTGAAGGCCGGGGAGGCGTCCACGTAGTACGGGGTGAAGGCGAGCGACGTGCCGTGGACCTTCGCCCGCAGTTGGGGGGCCACCATCTGCCAGCGCGAGGCGAACTCGAAGTCGCCGTCGGTGACGCGTGCCGTGGGGCTGACGTAGATGCGCTGGGCGACGTCGAAGTACATCACGCCCTGGATCAGGCCGTTGCCGTCGATCTTCCGGTACGTCTGGTAGCTGAGCACACCGCGCTGTTCGGCGGGGCGGGGTGTGCGGATCTGCACCTGGACGGTGTCGGCGGCGTCGAGTGTCACCGACGTGTCCTTGGTGACCTTCACCTCCGGGTTGACGACCTCGCGCAGTTCCTCACCGTCGGCCGCCTTGTCGATCGTGTTGAAGCTGACCTGGTAGGTGCCCTCCTCCACTTCGGCGACGGCCGGTTCCAGGCTCGTGTAGTTCACGAAGCCGTCGGCACCCCAGATCGTCGGAGCGGCGCCTTCGATGACCTTGCCGTCGCGGTCGCGGGCGACCACGGTGAGCTTGTGCAGCGCGCCGTGCGCGTTCAGGGCGACGGTGGTGTGGGTGAGCACGGTGCCGTCGGAGGAGGTGGCGGTGACGTATCCGTAGTACTGGCCCCGAGTGGCCTTCGTGCCGTCGAGGCTCAGCGGCACCTCGGCCGTGCCGCCCGCGGCCAGTTGGACCTTGCCACTGCCGACGCCGACCACGCCGTCCGGGAGCGCGCGACCCGTGTTGGTGGCGAGGGCGGCGGTCAGGGAGAGCGTGACCGCGTGGTCACCGGTGTTGGTGTAGCGGACGGTGGCCGCCTGCTGCTGCTTCCCGGCAGCACCCACCTGAACCGGCGGGAGGGTGACGGAACCGGTGGCCGTGACGGAACCCATGGCGGTGGCCAGGTCGATACGGCCACCGCCCTGCTCGGTCACCTTGGTCGCGGGCACCTCGTGCGCGGTGCTGATCAGGGCGTCCTTGAGCTGCTGGGCTCCCCAGCCGGGGTGTTGCTGGGCCAGCAGCGCGACGGCTCCGGCGACATGCGGGGTGGCCATCGAAGTGCCGGACGCGGAGGTGTAGTTGGCGTCGACCGGCGTGCCCATCGTGGTACCGGAGGCCCGGGCGGCGACGATGCCGACGCCGGGAGCGGTCACGTCGGGCTTGACCGCCGCGTCGACCAGGCGCGGGCCGCGACTGGAGAAGGAGGCGAGGGAGTCGTCGCGGTCGACGGCTCCGACGGTCAGCGCGGCGTCGGCCGCGCCCGGCGAGCTGACGGTGGACATGCTGGGGCCCTCGTTGCCCGCGGCGACGACGAAGAGCGTGTCGGACGACGCGGTCAGGGCGTTGACGGCCTCGCTCATGGAGTCGGTGCCGTCGGTGGGGGTGCCCGAACCGAGGCTCATGTTGACGACCTTGGCGTGCTGCGCGGCGGCCCACTCCATGCCGTCGATGACGGACGACTCGCTGCCGTAGCCGTCGTCGCCCAGCACCTTGCCGATGAGCAGGTCGGCGCGGGGCGCGACACCGCGCCGGGTCCCGCCGGACGCGGCGCCCGTACCACCGACGATCGAGGCGACGTGCGTGCCGTGCCCGAAGGCGTCGTCGGTGCTCGTGCTGCCGGAGAAGTCCTTGGCCTCCGCTATGCGTCCGGCCAGGTCGGGGTGGTTCGCGTCGACGCCGGTGTCGAGGATCGCGACCTTGACGCCCTGGCCCTCGTAGCCCGCCTTCCAGGCGGCGGGGGCGTTGATCTGCGCGGTGCTGCGGTCCAGTACGGCTTCGACCCTGCCGTCCAGCGAGATCCGCGGGGTGACCGCGGCACGGGCGGCGTCCGACGTCGCGCCGGTGTTCAGCGTCTTCCAGAACGTGCCCAGGTCGCCGTCGGCGATCCGTACCGACCGTGCGTCGATGCTCGCGAGGTCACGGACGGGCGACGCGGACGTGTTGAGGGCCGCCAGCCGGTCGGCCGTGTTCCCGGCGGCCTGTGTCGCCCGAGCGGTGCTCCTGGCTCCGTTCGCCGACGGCCTGGAGGAGACGATCAGTGGAAGGGCGGAGGTGTGGGCCTCGTCGTAGCCCTCGGCGATCAGGGCCGTCACGTCGAAGAGCCGCCGGTCCAGCGTGCCCGCGGTGACCAGTGCCTCGGCGTCGGACGGCAGCACGGTGAGCGCCTTGTCGTTCCCCTCCAGTGTCCGGAAGGGGATGCTCTCGCGCCCCGGTCCGGGCTGCACCGACGCGGTGTGGCGTCCGCCGGGCAACGTGGTCACGGTCACCCGGTCACCGGTCAGGAGCCGCACGGTGGCGGAGACCGCCTTGTCGCGGGCGGTGATGCGCGCCGTCGCGTCCGCGCTCGTCCCGGCGGAGACGGGCGATACACCCCCGATCGTCGCCACCAGTACGGTCGATACAGCCGCCGATAGGCGCATCCATGCCATCAGTCAAGCACCTCTCATACAGCTCGCGGTCATGCGCTGTTCGACAGAATCCGCTGGTGTCACGGGACATGTCACTGCTCTCGGCTGTCACGGATGCGACATGTCCCAACGGCGACAGGGGGCGGGCGCGAGGCGGGCGCGGTGCCCGCCCCCGCGCACCGTGACAGCGTGGCGGACGGGCCGCAGCGTGGTCGGCGGGCGTCAGGCGAGGTGCCGGGTGAAGAACCTCAGCGTGCTGTCCGGTTCGTAGGCCGGGATCTCCCCGTGCCTGCCGGCGTTGGCGTGGAGCGTCTTCTCGGCCGAGGCCAACGCGTCGAAAAGCGCCAGGCCTTGGGCCCGAGGCACCCGCTCGTCGTCCCACTGCAGCAGGAACTCCACCGGCACGGTGATGCGCGCGGCGTCCGCGGCCGACGCCGACGCACCGCCCAGCCCAAGTACAGCGGCGCGGACCCGGGGTTCGGCGGCGACGAACGGAACGCCGAGTCCGCACCCCAGCGAGACGCCCCAGTAGCCCACCGGGCCGGCACCGACGTGCTCGAGCCGCTGGACCGCGTCCAGGACCGCCCGCCATTCCGGGACGGTCCGGCGGGCCACGAGCGCCTGGAAGCCGGCGATCAGCGGGGCCAACTCCTCGCCCGCGGCCACCCGAGCCTGGTTCTCGGTCGCGATCCGGTCGAACTCCTCGTCGACCGGCCGGTCGCCGTGGCCGGGCACGTCGACGGCCACGGCCGCGAATCCGCACTCGGCCACGATGCGGCGCGCGAGCGCCAGGATGTCGGGCGCCTTCTTGTGCTGTCCCCCGCCGTGTCCCATCAGGACCAGCGGCCGCGGACCGGTGGCGCCTTCAGGCGTCCACAGCGCGCCAGGAACCCCGTCGAGGGTGAAGAGCTGTTCAAGGACGCCGTCGAGCGACGTCCGAGAGGTGAAGCGCATGGCGTTTCAAGCCTTTCGGGATGCCTTCCGCGGGCACTCCCTAGGCCATACGAAGGAGGGAGACCCGACCTGTCACAGCGTTGATCGGTCTCACCTCCCTGGGGCGCGGTAGCAGCACGGCGGCGCCGAAGGTATCACGCAGACCCTCATCCGCGTCAGGGCCACGACGCCGCCAGGACGAACGGCGCCGGCTGCGGCACCGCGTCGCGTGGACCCCGCGTGGCCCTCGCTTCGCTGCGGGGAAGGCGGTCCCGCATCGGCCCGCGCCACCACCTCGCCGTGTGCGGCGTCAGCCGACCGTGACCTTGAAGGGGCTTCCGTTGCGGACACCCAGGACCGCCCTCACCGCCAGTGGTTCGGAGGAACCGTCCACGACGAACTCGGCCCTCCCGATGCCCAGTCGGGCGGATCTCTGTCCGCGATAGCGGAAGTAGACGGCTATTTCGTGCGGACCTGTGGTGACCGGGATTTCCGTCGTCCCCCACCGCGCCGCCGATTCGGTCCCGTCGACGTCCAAGAACGGGCGGGTGAAAGCCAGATGGAAGGGACGGGCCACCCACGAAGGCCGAATCTCGATGTCCAGTCGGGCCATCACTCGATCCTTTTCCCTGTGTCTCCGTCTGTGGTCTCTGGATGACGCCTTGACGCCGAACCTCCCCTCATGTCGGCCGAATTGGGCAGTGCCTGGCCGGAATCCGGCTGGCGAATGCCTCAGCCACGGATTCGCGGGAAGGTGCGGCGGAGAACACAGGCCCGGATCCCAGGCATCGGCGTCAACGCCCGCTCAGGTAAGCGGTCAGGCTCGCGACCGCGGGAACGGCGAGAATCCAGAACCACGCCATCGGGCGAGCGAAGTTCAAGGTCCGACCCCAGCCATAGCGCTTGGGCACGGTGAGGCGCTGGTCGTCCCGGTTCCAGTAGATGAACCCGAACCAGTGGTGATCAACGTCCTGGTCCATGACCGCCTCCCCGGACTCCCCCCTGACGGAACGAAAGTACCTCGCATGGAGGCGCGAAGTCCCGGGGTCGGCCTACCCCTTGGCGCCGCGGGAGCCGGTCGGGCCACTCACCTCTGGCCGCCAGGCCGGTCCCCACCCGCCTCCGCGAGCCACGCTGCGCGGGTCCGCCAGGTGGCGAGGGGCTGGGGCGGCAGCCCGCCGCCCACGTGAACTGGCCGGCGGCCACGACGGGCCGCGTACGGTCCGTGATCGTGACGGCCGTACAGCGCCGAGGTGGCAGAGAAAGCGCAAGCGTCCCGGGGAACGGAGAGGAGGGCCGGCATGCAGGAACGGACGTGAGGGAAACGATCGCAGTCGTGACGCGAACCCGGCTCCGGGCCCGCCGAACCGACCCGGTGCAGCTACTCGCCGAAAGTGACACGGACAGGGAAGTCGGTGCACGGAAGGCCCTCGGTGACACCACGCTACTCCGTCGACAGCCCGAACGGACCGGGCGTCCGGGCAGCGCGGCTCCCGCGGGCGAGCACACGAACCGCGCTCCCCCGGCGGGTACGCCCCGAATGCCTCCGCCGACCACGGGGACGCCAACGCCGGCTGACACGGCCGGAGACATGCCGTTGGCGCGCCCGGGCCGGGTGGGCCGGGCGCGCCGCTGGTGGTCGACTGACCGTGTCCGGGTCGACCCGGGTCGACCTGGGTCAGTCAGGGTCGGTCAGGGGTGGGGCGGGGTCAGTGGCGGCCGCCGCGGTGGCCGCCCCAGGTGACGGTGTCGACGAGGCGACGGTGGTCGTTGCGCAGGGTCGCGGTGTCGGCGCGCTTGTCCCACACCGAGGAACGACGGTCCTGGTAGAGGTCGCGGAAGGTGTCGCGGCCGATACCGGTGTGGACCCGGACGGTGGCACGGCCGCCCAGACGGTAGTGGTGGAAGGTGTACGTGCGCCCGTCACGGTCCGACAGCGTCCACCGGTCCAGGTTCACCGCCTGACGGGTGGTGTTGGTGATGTCCACCCACTCGTCGTTCAGGTTCGGACGGTGGTGACGGCTCGGGGAGTCGTAGTGCACGTGGCTGATCTGCACCGCCGCACGCGGCCGGGGCGCATGGTCGGCGGCGGCGGCCGGCAGCGCCGACGCCCCGGCCACCGCGGCCACGGTCACCGCGGCAGCGGCAAGACGACGGACAGTCACAGATGCGGACATGAAGTCCCCCTACATGGTGCTGGCACCCCCACCCCCACCGGCCTGATCCAGACCGGACGAGCGGGACTGCGTGTGCGAGTGGTACGACCGGCCCTTACTGGCCGACACCCACACCATGCCCCCACCCCGACCCGATGTGGGCGATACCTGGAGGTGCGTTACGGATCATCCATACCGCCGTAACACTCACATGTACCGACCATTCACCCGCCGAACGCACCAAGTTGACGCACCAAAACCCCCACACCCCTTGCCCACACCCGCCCCCACCCCACACCCGCCACACCCCGCCACCCCACCCCCGACCAACCCATCACCCGAAAGTGGATCACAGACCTTGGCGGCGCGGGCCGGCCTCGGAACGCACTCCGGTGCGCGTCCCGTGGAGATCCGCCGGCCCGTGAACCAGAACACGCCCGTGCTCGGCGCGCTCAGCGGCCCAGCGCGTTGCGCAGCTGCTGCTTGTTCATCGTGGAGCGCCCCTCGACGCCCTTCTTCCTGGCCTCTTCGTAGAGCTGATCCCTCGTGGGCCCCTGAGCACCGGTGTGGGAACGCTCGCCGCCGCGCTGAGGTGCGGACTTCTTGTCGCGCAGGGAGGTCTTGGAGGCCGTCTTCGCCTCGCCCGACCTGGCCCGCTCCTTGTTCACCGTCCGCGCGGCGATCTCCTTCGCCCTTCCGGTGGAGACACCGCGTTTCTCGGCACCCTCCTTGATGTGTTCGTACTGACGCTCGCGCTTGGGACTGGAACCTGCCGGCATGACCCTTCTCCTTACCGTCCGGTGACGTGACAGACCGAGCGGGCCGACCACATGCCCGATCCCCCAGAGCGCCTTCCCAAGGCGGGGGAAGGCATGCGACGGGCGCCCGCCCCCACCACTCCAGCCGAAGACCGCTCCGCCCGCGAGCCAGGAACGCCGACCGAGCGCGGTCGCCGGCGGAAGGTCAGCCGGACGGCCGGACGGCCGATCAATGCGCACGTCGTGCCGATGCCCACCTGCCGAGCCGGCTCAGGGGACGTCGGTGTCGTCGTCCGGGATGCGGTGGACGGCGGCCTCCTCCGCCGAGGCCGCGCCGCCGTCGATGCCCACGTCCTCGGCGAACATGTCCTTGTCGGCGTCCTCGTGGGCGCCCCCGTCCCGCGCCACGAGACGGCCCGCGCGGTCCTGGCCCACCTCGTCGTCCAGCGGCTCACCCTCACCGTCCGGGAGGTCACCGAGACCGTCGTCGCCCTCCAGTTCGGCCAAGGCCGGGTCCGCCACCTCCTCCGCCAGCCGCTGGTCCAGGGTCTCGCCCTCCCGCTGCTCCCGCGCGGTCGTGCCCTGGTGCTCCACTCCGAGCGGGCGCTCGGGCGGCGACCAGCCCTCGTCGTACGGGGCCGAACCGCGGTCGTTGAGCGTGTCCTCCGGGTCGAGGATGCCCTCGTCCTCGCGCCCCTCGGGGCCATCGGGCTGGTAGACCTCGTCGCCCATGACTTCCTCGTTGTCCTGACTGCCCATGATGTGTGTGACCTCCGGGACGGATGCGTGCTCTGCGGCCCGCGTATCCAGGCTGCGGCACACCACACTTTCCGGCGCGCCGGATCAGCGTCGCGGAGAAAGCGAAGCCCACGGCAAGGTCCCGATCGACTTCGGCATGATGTGGTTCAAGGGCCAGAAGATCGGCCCAGAAGGTCGGCACGGGCCAGGCCCCCGTCAAGCGCTACAACCGCGCCCTGCGCGACCTGATCGCCGGCGGGAGGGCAGAACCGAGTTTCATCGTCTCTCACGAGCTGGATCTGAGCGAAGCGCCCTCGGCCTGCGAGCACTTCGACAACCGCGACGACGGCTGGACCAAGGTCGTCCGCCACCCCGACGGCATCGGCTGAGCCGAGTCGGTCGAGCCCTGTCACAGCGAACCGCGAACGCCCAGGTTCTCGTGGCCGAGGGTGCGGCCCGTCTCGAACGACGTGCGTCCTTCGTACATGTGCCGGTCGGAGCCGCAGATGTTGGTGGTGGTGATCCTCACCAGAATGTCGCAGGGATGCTCGATCCTCGCGTCCGGCACATCCTTCCCGACAGCGTCCGCGGTCCCTCGTATACGGCCGCCTTCATGAGATACCCACCTCAATCTCGCCAGTCGAACGCAGGGCAATACCGCGCACCTCCACGACGACCTGACGACGGACGCGAAACGCGGGATCGGCTCATGAAAAGGCTCGAATGAGCCACGATTGCTTCGTCGCTACAAGGGGTTCGACACGGTACGACATGACGCGCTCGTGTCTCTTCCTCGGCCCTTCCAGCGTCCCACCGGGCCGTTCGATGTCAAATGGCGACGGCGCTCGGGCTCAGCGGTCGGCCGGACGTCGGCAGGCCGGGCACAGGACGAGGCGGCCGTCCGGATCCGGTGAGACGACAGTCCCCCATCCACGGCATTGATCGCAGTCCCGGGCCCGGGCGACGTCCACACGCGGGTCGGCGGTAGAGGGTTCGGGGCGGGCTGCTGGGGTCATGGCGTGCTGCTCCTCGGGCATGGGGGCGACGACAGAGCCATCGTCGTTGCCGATGTATACCCGCGTTGCGGCTGTCGCGGATGCGGCGGGGCGGCACTTCCCACCCGGAAGACTTCGGCCCAGCCGCGTCCCGACGTCCTGAGACATTCGATGTGTAGCACCCGGGACGCAGGGCACCCGGCGTTCCGGGAAAACGTCACCGAATTCGATGGCGCCTGTACAACCCCGCATTTTCTGACAGCGGGGAAGCGAAAAATATCGAAGAAGGAGCCGTTTTTATGAGCGACAACATCTGGGGCTACCAGCCGACCACCGGCCACACCGCGGGCACCGACCTGATCGGCTACAAGGTCGAGGCCACCGACGGCAGCATTGGCAAGGTCGACAAGCACTCGGACGACGTCCACTCCTCCTACCTCGTGGTCGACACCGGCGTATGGATCTTCGGCAAGCACGTCCTGCTGCCCGCCGGCACCGTGACGACGATCGACCAGGCCGAACAGAAGATCTACGTCGCTCTCACCAAGGACCAGATCAAGGACTCCCCCGAGTTCGACAAGGACAAGCACGTCGGCGACGCCGGCTACCACGAGCAGGTCGGCACCTACTACCAGGGCCAACGACGCGCCTGACCCCACCGCACCACCCCACGAGTGGGGGCCCGCCGCATCCTTTCCGGCCGGCCCCCACTTCACAGCTGACGGCGCGGTGACAGGACCGGAGTCCCCGGACCGGTGTCCCGGATCGCCGGCGCGCGACGTTCACCGCGGCCCCGGGCCGAAACCGGCACGTGTGCGGACATGGTGAGCGGGAAACCGGTCGTAAACCACACAGGACGAGAGGCGTTGCCGCGATGCTCGAACCTCACCCCAAGGTCGTGCGTACACTCCTCGCGCGCTATGCGGAGGCGCGCTTCGCTCATGCGCACGCCGAGGACGCACGCACGGCAAGGGTCCTTGCCGATGTCGCCTACACCCTGTGTGTGACGACCGGGACGGCAACGGTGGAGGACGCCATCGCCGCCGCGGACGTCCTCCTCGAACGATCCCGTAGCGGCCCCGGTGCCCCGGACGACAGCGGTGCACCGGACGACACGGCGCAGGCGGAGCTCGCGGCGTAGAACCAGAACGTAGATCCACGACGTGCGTCCAGGACGCGGCACGGCGTCCGTTCCTCTCCCGGATGCGCGTCTCCTTCCTCCGCGCCCTCGCCCTGACCGGACCCGCACGGGTCTGCTCGGCGCCGAACAGCGGCACGCCGGCCCGGAATCGCGGCGCGGCGGTCCTGCACGACGAGCCGACAGCGGGCGGGACGCGCCGGTTCGCAGCACAGTGGAAGAGAGCCGATGTCCAGGAGGTGTGTGCTGATGTCCGGTGGTCTGCTGCCCTCGGCCGAGGTCGAGCCGCCCGCGGATCCGCACCCGGACGACAGCGGGGCGCTCCTCCCGGCCTCGGCTCGTCGTGAGGCTGCCACCGTGTTCACCACCGTGGTCGAGGAGATCGCGTCGGGGAAGGCCGAGTTCCCCCTGCCGGGCTCCGGCCGGACAGCACGCCGGTTCGCGGCTCTGCGGGCCGTGGCGGAACAGGATCTGAGCGCGGCACGCCTCGTGGAGGGGCACGTCGACGCGGTCGCCATCCTCGACGAGTTGGGCGCACCGCCTCCGGCGTCCGGCGAACGCTGGGGGGTCTGGGCCGCCGAACCTCCGGGCGAGGGCCTCACGGCGACGGCCACGGGAGCCGGATGGGAGCTCAGCGGCCTCAAGCAGTACTGCTCGGGAGCGCACACGTGTACGCATGCCCTGGTCACCGCGCGGACCGCGCAGGGCAAGGGCCTCTTCGCCGTGGAGACGGGCGCCGCCGGATACAGTCCGCTCGCGGGCACGTGGCAGGCGGTCGGTATGGCCGGCAGCGACACCCCTGACGTGCGCTTCGCCGAGGTGCCCGCGATACGGGTGGGCGGTGTCGGTTCCTACGTCGACCGGCCCGGCTTCCAGCACGGCGGCATCGGTGTGGCCGCGTGCTGGTACGGCGGTGCGATCGCCGTGGCGAGGATTCTTCGCGAAGCGGCACGGCACCGCGCCGAACCCCACACCGACGCGCACCTCGGTACGGTCGACGTCCAACTGCACGCCGCGTGGGCCATGTTGGAGCAGGCCGCCGCCGAGATCGACCGGGACCCGCAGGACACGAGGGGCGAGGCCCGGGTGCGCAGCCTCCGCGTACGTGCCTTCGTCGAGTCCGTCTGCGCCCAGGTCCTCGCCCGGGTGGGCCGGGCCACCGGGGCGGGACCGCTCTGCCACGACCTCCGGCACGCCCGGAACGTCGCCGACCTCACGGTCTACATCCGTCAGCACCACGCCGAACGGGATCTGGCCGAACTCGGTGCGCTGCTCGCCCGGCCGGAGGACGAGCGGGGCGACCAGCGATGAGCGCGCCCCTCACGGGTCGCTTCGACGACCCCATCCAGGCCCCCGGCACCGAAGAGCGTCTGTGGCGCGAGTGGTCCGGCTGGGCCGGCCTGCCGGAGATCACACTGCCCCGGTCCGGCCGGGTGGTCGTCGTGGCCGCCCACCCGGACGACGAGGTACTGGGCTTCGGCGGGTCCCTCGCGCTGCTGGCCGCCTCGGAGGCCGAGGTGACGGTGGTGGTCCTCACGGACGGCGAGGGCTCTCATCCGCACAGCAGAACCGTCACTCCCGAAGAGCTGGTACGGCTGCGGGCGGCGGAGACGCGGGCCGCGTTGGCGGAACTGGGCGCCGCGCACGTCCAAGTCGTCCGCTGGGGGGTCGCCGACACCGAGGTCGCGAAGCACGAGCGCCGCATCACCGAGCGCCTTCACCCGCTGGTCACCGGCGCGGCTCTCGTCGTCGCCCCCTGGACGGGGGACGTGCACAGCGACCACGAGGCCGCGGGCCGGGCCGCGCTCGCGGCGGCCGGGGACGCGGCGACCCCCTGTTGGCTCTACCCCGTGTGGATGTGGCACTGGGCACGCCCGGACGATCCGAGGGTTCCGTGGCACAGGGCCGCGCGCGTCACCCTGACCGAGCCCGTTCGGGCCCGGAAACGTGCCGCGGTCGCGCGGTACGCCAGCCAGATCAGGCCCCTGGGACCGGACCCGGAGGACGCCGCGATCCTGCCGCCCGAGGAGATCGCCCACCATCTGCGCGAGCGTGAGGTGGTCTTCCGGTGAACACCCCGGCGTCGTACTTCGAGGACATGTACCGCCACTCCGCCGACCCCTGGCATCTCGCCGAACGCTGGTACGAACGGCGGAAGTACGACCTGACGGTCGCCTCTCTCCCCCGCAGGCGTTATCGACGGGCTCTGGAGCCCGCCTGCTCGGTGGGCGAGCTGACGCTCCGTCTCGCGGAGCGCTGCGACGAGGTCCTGGCGTGCGACCGGGTGGACTCGGCGGTGGCGACGGCCGCCGCCCGTACCGCACACCTGCCCCAGGTGACGGTCCGCCGGCTCACCCTGCCCGCGGAATGGCCTCCCGGCACCTTCGACCTCGTCGTGCTGTCGGAAGTCCTCTACTACTTCGACGAGGACACCCTCGACGACGTCCTGAGGCGCACGACGGCCGCCCTGGAACCCGGAGGAACGCTGGTCACGGTGCACTGGAACCATCCCGTCCCGGAGCATCTGCGGACCGGGGACGAGCTGGCCGGGGTTCTCGCCTCCGTACCCGGGCTGTCGCCGGCGGCCGATCACCGTGAGGTCGACTTCGTCCTCCAGACCTTCGGCCGGACGGCACCGGACGGAACGCCGCCGCCGTCTCCCGCCGCCGCCGAGCGTCTCGTATGACGCGTCGTCGCAGACCCGTCGGCCGCCCCGGATCGGTGGCGGTCATCATCCCGGCCCACAACGAGGAGGGACTGCTCCCCGCTTCGCTCGCCGCGGTCCACACCGCGGCGGGCCATCCGGGCCTGGAGGGAACCCGGGTCCTCGTCGTGGTCGCCGCGGACAGCTGCACCGATGCGACGCCCGAGGTGGCGCGGCGGGCGGGTGCGCTCACCGTCGCCGTCCGCGGCCGGGGAGCGGGAGCGGCCCGCGCGGCGGCGGCCCGCGCCGCCCTGGGAGTACTGGGTGGCGGCGACGGCGTGTGGATCGCCTCCACGGACGCGGACAGCGTCGTGCCGGCGGACTGGCTCGACTTCCACCTGTCGTACGCGGCGCGGGGCTGGGACGCTCTCGTCGGCACGGTGGTCCTGGACCGTCACCCCGCGGACGCGCGCCGGCTGACGGCCGTCCACCAGCGGCTGTACGAGAAGTCCCGGCCGCCCGGGGGGCTGCCGTGGCACCACCCGCACGTCCACGGCGCGAACCTCGGGCTCACCGCCCGGTCCTACACCCACGCGGGCGGCTTCCCTCCCCTGCCGGTCGGTGAGGACCACGCCCTGGTCCGTGCCCTCCAGCGGACGGGCCACCGGATCCTGCGCACCCCCGACTGCCCCGTCACGACGTCGGGCCGGCTCCACCCCCGCGCTCGCGGCGGGTTCGGCGAGTACCTGGCCCGCCTGGCCGCACAGGAAACCGCCTGAGATCCGGCGCGACGTCGGTCAGCGGGCGAGGAACGGGAGGACGTGCGGCAGAGGTGGCTTCGACCGGGGGACGATGTCCCCCGGAGCCCGTGACCGTGCGTCCGGGCCGGGGCATGCCGACGGGGCCGGCGGAAGGTACTTCTCCGCAGGCCCCGGGGCTGTGCAAAGGGAACGTCGGTCGGCAGGACGGGTTTTCGACTCAGCCTGCGGCGCGTCTGCCGGGGTCCGTCCCCGGCAGCGGGTTCGCGTCGCCGTACCCGCGCGGGGCGCGGATCCGGAAGTGCCGGTCTAGAAGTAGTGTTTGCGGCCGCCGACCGAGCGACCGCTCGCACCCAGGATCCACAGGACCGCGCCGACCACGACGAGCACACCGCCCACGGTCGTCAGCAGTGACACACCGACCAGCAGGCCGATGACGAGCAGGATGGCGCCAAGGACAATCATGTCGATTCCGATCTTCAAGTCTCTTCGGTGCGTGCGGGCCCTCGTCCGGGCTCACAGCACCCTCTTCCCGCCCGCTGCGTAGCCCGGGACAGGTGAAATCCGGTCGGCCACCTGGTCGGCGGCCACTGGATCCCTGTCGTGCAACGTCCGTGTGCCCCGCTCTCGGCCGCTCATGCCGCCCCTTCCGCGGAGATCGTCAGCGGGCGGACGTGAGGTGCTCGCGGTGCCTGACGTGCCCGGTGAAGCGGTGGTCCGGCGTCGGGGCACAGGTCCGGGCGGGTTCCTCCCCGTGGGAAGACGTGCCCGAGGCCGGTGAACGCACCCGGCCCGGCTCCCCCGTCGGTGGGCAGACCGTTCGGGTGCAGTCGGGGCCACAGCGGGACGGCGGCGTGCTGCCGGGTAGTCGTTGTGCATGAACACTCACGTCCCCGGCACCTCCACCCGTACCTGGACACCCTCGGCCCTGGACACCGCGTCGGCATGGTGGCTGACGGCCCTGGACCGTATCGAGCGGTCGGGGGCCGCGGATCCGGCGATCCGGCTTCTCCAGCGGGGAATCCGCTCACTCCCGCTGGGCGAGGTGCGCGATCTGCTGCGCGGCAGGCCGCTGGGCCATCCGGTGCATCCCGTTCTGGTCCAGGTACCGATCGGCTGCTGGCTGTCGGCCGCCGTACTGGACATCGCGCCGACAGGGCACCGCGCGCCGACCACCCTCACGGCCGTCGGTCTGGCCGGGGCCGCCCCGGCAGCGGTCGCCGGCTGGGCCGACTGGGCGGACCTGCCGCCCGAGCAGGCCCGGGTCGGACTGGCCCACGCGGTCTCGAACGTGGCCGCGGTGGCCTGTTTCACCGCGTCCCTGACGGCGCGACTGCGCGGTCGCTCGGCGAAGGGCCGGCTGTGGTCGTTGGGCGGGCTGGCGGCGGTCGCCGTGAGCGGTGCGCTGGGCGGGCACGTGGCCTATCGGCAGGCCGTCGGAGCGCATCCCGCGGCCTGAGGGCCGTACCGTCACCCGCGTTCGAACTCCGCCCGCCGGGCGGGTAGTGTTTTCGGCTGTTCCCGGCCCGGGTACCGCCCCTCGGCGGGCTCTCGGGCTCACTTTCGAATCGATGGGTATGCATTCCCCCGCGGCGGGTACGCGAACATTCGTCGGCCTCCATCAGCCGGCGGCACGGGGGCTGGATCACATGGGAGGGGCCAGGCATGACAGTGACCGAGACGACAGAGGCACGGCCGACGGTACTGCCGGAGATCGCCGACCCGTCGCGAGTCGCACCCAAGGACGCCCGGCAGCTGTCCAGGCTGTTCTTCGACCAGCTCGGCGTCCTGGAAGAGGGCACGCCCGAGTACCAGTACGCGCGCAACACGCTCATCGAGATGAACGTCTCCCTCGTCCGCTTCGCGGCCGCCCGCTTCCGCAGCCGCAGCCAGGACGAGATGGAGGACATCGTCCAGGTCGGCACGATCGGACTGATCAAGGCGATCGACCGGTTCGAGCTCACCCGTGAGGTCGAGTTCACCTCCTTCGCCGTCCCCTACATCGTCGGTGAGATCAAGCGCTTCTTCCGCGACACCTCCTGGGCGGTCCACGTCCCCCGCCGCCTGCAGGAAGCCCGCATCCAGCTCGCCAAGGCCACCGAGGAACTGAGCAGCCGGCTGGGCCGCACCCCCACCGTCAAGGAACTCTCCCAGCTGATGTGCCTCAGCGAGGAGGAGGTCAACGAGGCTCGCCTCGCCTCCAACGGTTACGCCTCCTCCTCCCTCGACGCCGCCATCAACTCCGGCGAGGAGGGTGAAGCCGCGCTGGCGGACTTCATCGGCGCCGACGACAGCGCCCTCGAACTCGTCGAGGACTTCAACGCCCTGGCCCCGCTGATCGCCGAACTCGACGACCGTGAACGGCGCATCATCCACATGCGGTTCGTCGACGAACTCACCCAGGCCCAGATCGGCGAGCACCTCGGCGTCTCCCAGATGCACGTCTCCCGCCTGCTCAACCGCACCCTCGCCAAGCTCCGCACGGGCATGCTCACCACTCGCTGACCCCACAGCGCCTCTTCCCGTTCCGTTGCCGCCTCGCACCGGCGAGCCTGTCTCGCCGGTGCGGGGACCGGTACTGATCGCGCACACGCAGGTCAGTGGCTGTGCGCGACGGGTTCGCCACCTTGCAGGACGACCTCGTCGCAGGTGTCGGCCATGGTGGCCGGGCGTAGCCTGAAGTCATGAGCGAGGCCCTGAGCGCGCCGCTCATCGCGTTCCGCACGTGACGTGCGACGGGTTGTGATGTGTGTGCCAGGAGCGCGCCGTCCGGCGCGACCGCGGCGTTCGGCCTCCGATTGGTTCGTGAACCAGCCATGGCGAGGGGAATGACATGAGCACCACGCATTCGCTCCGGACGCCGGCGACACCAGGCATCCTGCAGGACCCGATGAGCAATCACGGGGTCGCGTTCAACGCCTCCGAACGGGACGAGTACGGGCTGACCGGCCGACTGCCGTCCACCGTACTGACGTTGGGCCAGCAGGCACAGCGCGCGTACCGGCAACTGCGGCGCCAGCGCGACGACCTGGCCAAGTACGTGTACCTGGAGCAGTTGCACGACCGCAACGAGACCCTGTACTACCGGGTGCTCGCCGACCACCTCGCCGAACTGCTCCCGGTCGTCTACGACCCGACGGTCGGCGATGCCATCGAGCAGTACTCCGAGGAGTTCCGCAGCCCGCGGGGGATCTTTCTGTCGATCGACGCGCCGGACGACATCGAGGCGGCCTTCGGCACCCTGGGGCTCAGGTCCGAGGACGTCGAACTGCTGGTGTGCACCGATGCCGAGGAGATCCTGGGTATCGGCGACTGGGGCGTGGGCGGCATCGAGATCGCGATCGGCAAGCTCGCCATCTACACGGCGGCCGCGGGGATCGACCCGCGCCGGGTGATCCCGGTGTCGCTGGATGTCGGAACCGACAACGAGGGCCTGCTCAACGACCCGCTGTACCTGGGCAACCGGCATGCGCGGGTCCGCGGCGCCGCGTACGACGCGTTCATCAAGAAGTACCTGGAGACCGCGTCCCGGCTGTTCCCGAACGCGCTGCTGCACTTCGAGGACTTCGGACCGGAGAACGCCCGCCGGATCCTGGAGACCTACGGTCACCAATACCGCATCTTCAACGACGACTTGCAGGGAACCGGTGCGATCACCCTGGCCTCGGTGCTGTCCGCGGTGAAGGTGACGGGCGTGCCGATGCGGAGCCAGAGGCTCGTGGTGTTCGGCGCCGGCACCGCGGGCGTGGGCATCGCCGACCAGATCCACGCGGCGATGGTGCGGGACGGCGCCACGGCGGAGGAGGCCACCTCCCGGATCTGGCTGGTGGACAAGCAGGGGCTGTTGACCAGCGACATGACCGACCTTCGCGACTTCCAGAAGCCGTATGCCCGCAGGCCCGAGGAGGTCGACGGATGGGGCGGCGACGGAGCGGTCTCGCTGCTGGAGACGGTCGGCCAGGCGGCTCCGACGATCCTGCTGGGGACCTCGACGGCGCACGGCGCGTTCACCGAGGCGGTCGTCAAGGCGATGGCGCGGGGGGTCGAGCGGCCGATCATCCTGCCGATCTCCAACCCCACCTCGAAGATCGAGGCCGAGCCGCAGGACGTGATCGCGTGGACGGACGGCAAGGCGCTGGTCGCGACCGGGCTGCCGTTCGGGCCGATGCGGTACGAGGGCGTGGACTACCACTTCGGCCAGGCCAACAACGCGCTCGTGTACCCCGGACTGGGGCTGGGCACCATCGTCTCCGGCGCGGACAGGGTGACTCCGGCCATGCTGATCGCGGCCGCCGAAGCGGTCGCCGGCCAGGTGGACGTCAGCGCCCCGGGCGCTTCGCTGCTGCCCGAGGTCGAGAACCTGCGGGCCTCCACCGCCACCACCGCGGTCGCCGTCGTGCGTGCCGCCCAGGCGGAGGGCGTCGCCACCGCGAAGATCGACAACGTGGTGCAGGCGGTGCAGGACGCCATGTGGCAGCCCACGTACTCCGACGGCGGCGCGGCGTGAGCGGCGCGGACGGGGAGCCCGCGCCGACGATCCTGGATCTGCCGATCGGTCTGTCGGCGACCGGGACACGGCACGAGACCGACTCCATGGGCGCCGTCGACGTGCCCGCCGACCGGTACTGGGGTGCGCAGACCCAGCGGTCACTGATCCATTTCTCGATCGGTGACGACCGCATGCCCAAGGCGGTCTACCACGCCTATGGCCACGTCAAGAAGGCCGCCGCGATCGTCAACGGGCGCGCCGGACGGCTGCCGGGCTGGATGGCAGACCTGATCGAGCGGGTCAGCGACGAGGTGATCGGCGGGGCGCTCGACGAGAACTTCCCGCTCTACGTCTGGCAGACCGGTTCGGGTACGCAGTCCAACATGAACACCAACGAGGTGATCAGCAACCGTGCCATCCAGCTGACCGGCGGCCGGCTGGGCAGCAAGGCCCCGGTGCACCCCAACGACCATGTGAACATGGGGCAGTCGTCCAACGACACCTTCCCCACCGCGATGCACATCGCCGCCGTCAGGGAGGTTCACGAACACCTGCTGCCGGCCGTTCAGGCGCTGCAACGCTCCATCGAGGCCAAGGCCGAGCGATGGCAGAACGTGGTGAAGATCGGCCGTACCCACCTGGAGGACGCGGTCCCGTTGACCGTCGGGCAGGAATGGTCCGGCTACGCCCACCAGCTCGAGCAGGCCATGTCCGTGGCGACCGCGTCCACCCGGGGCCTGTTCGAACTCGCCGCCGGCGGTACGGCGGTGGGTACCGGACTGAACGCTCCGGAGGGCTTCGCCGGCGAGATCGCCCACGAGATCGCGGAGGCCACCGGGTACCCGTTCGTCACCGCCGCGAACAAGTTCGCCGCGCAGGGCGGCCTGGATGCCATGGTCAACGCGTCGGCGGGCCTGCGGGCTCTGGCGGTGCCGCTGATGAAGATCGCGAACGACATCCGCTGGCTGGCCTCCGGGCCCCGTTGCGGGCTGGGCGAACTGGTCCTTCCCGCCAACGAGCCGGGAAGCTCGATCATGCCCGGCAAGGTCAACCCGACCCAGTGCGAGGCCATGGTGATGGTCTGCATCCAGGTCCTGTCGGAGGACTCCGCGATCGCCTTCGCCGGTTCCCAGGGCAACTTCGAACTCAACGCGATGCGCCCGGTGATCATCAGCAACTTCCTGCACGCGGCCACGATCCTCGCCGATGCCTGCGAGAAGCTGCGCGAGTACTGCGTCGAGGGCGCCGAACTGCACAGTGAGCAGGTCGCCGACTACGTCGACCGCTCCCTGATGCTGGTGACCGCCCTGTCGCCGGAGATCGGCTACGACAAGGCCTCCGCGATCGCCCACAAGGCCGACGACGAGGGCACGACCCTGCGCGAAGCCGCCGTGGCGAGCGGATTCGTCAGTGCGGCCGAATTCGACCGCATCGTCGATCCGGCGGCCATGGTGGGACCGTCCGGGCACCGGTGACCACGTCCCGCCGGTCGCGGGCGCGTGCCCCCGGGGCCCGATGCGGTCGCCCCGAGGTGCCACTCCCCCTCGGCCCGGCCCACCGAGGCGGCCGTCACGACCTAGCGGACGAGGGCGTCGGACACGGCCCACAGCCGTTCCGCGTTCGCCCGGTCCAGGGCGTAGGGCGCCACGCCGGCGATGGCGTCGGCTCGTTCGGCGACCGTGCGGGACGGTGCGCAGTCCTCGAAGTAACGGCCGGTGACGCCCTCCACCGTGGGTGAAGCGGCCAGCAGCACCGAGGTCGCGGCCCCCTGCTCGACGGTCTTCCCCGGGGGCAGCGTCAGCCCGGTGGTGTCGATGAACCCGGCCAGCTGCTCGGGGTCCATGTGCCGGGCCAGTGACGTGTCCGCGATGTTCCCCGGCATCAGCGCGTTGGCCGTGATGCCGTCATCGGCCCACCGTTCGGCAGCACCGACGGCGAACAGCACGTTGGCGGTCTTCGACTGCCCGTACGACGTCCACGGGTCGTAGGGACGGAAACGGTAGTCCAGGTCGTCGAAGACCACCGGCGAGAAGAGGTGACCGATCGAGGCGACCGACACCACCCGGGCACCTTCCGCCGCCGCGAGCGCCGGACGCAGCCCGAGCGCCAGCGCGAAGTGACCCAGGTGGTTGACGCCGAACTGCGTCTCCCGACCGTCCGGGGTACGCCTGAGTTCGGGAAGGGCCATCACCCCGGCGTTGTTGACGAGAATGTGCAACGGGCCCGACCAGTCGGCCACGAACGCCCCGACCGTCGAACGGTCGGCCAGATCGAGCCGCTTGACGCTCAACTCAGCTGAACCGGCGGGAAGTTCGGCCTCCAGACGGGCCGCCACACGGGCGCCCGCGTCCGTGCTCCGCACGGCCAGGGTGACCTCGGCGCCGGCGGTGGCCAGCGCCCGGGCGGTCTCCACCCCGATTCCGGAACTGGCTCCGGTCACCACGGCCCGGCGGCCGTGCAGGTCGACGCCGTCGATGATCTCGGAGGCGGTGGTGTTCGCCCCGAAGGGGTGGGTCGTGTGCGATACAGACATGGGGTGGGTCTCCCGACTTGGGTGCGCCGGGTGTCCGGACCTTCGGATCGGATGCCGACGGGGGTCGGCTTCTCCGGCGCGGGAATGGGGGGTTGGAGGTGGGCCCGGCGTGGCGGGCATCGTCATGCGGCAGGCGGCGCCTGGCCGACGGGAGTCCACGCGTAGCCGCCGCCCGCGGGCGTCACGCGGCCGAACACTCCGGTGGTGAAGTGCCCGGCGGCGATCACGGTGTCCGGCCGCCGGAGCACGCGGTCGCGCACCGCTCGGGCCTGGTCCGGGTCGACGTCCGAGGAGAACACGCAGGTCGAGTCGGCGATCTCCACGGGAGCGTGGAAGATGTCCCCCGCGATGAACACCGATTCGTCACCGGCGCCCGAGGGGTCACGGACGACGACCGCCAGGTGTCCAGGGGTGTGCCCCGACGTGTCCGCGACGGTGACGCCCGGGGCGATGGTGTCGCCGTCGCGGACGAACTCGACGACTCCGTCGAGAGGTTCGATGGTGGCTTCGGCGTCCGGGCCGCCCATCTCGCCGACCGCCGTCCTGGTCCAGTACTCCCACTCGGCTCGCGCCATGAGGTGCCGTGCCCGGGAGAAGGTGAGCCCGCTCGGTGTCCGCTTCCCGGGCTCGTTCGGAACCGGCGCCACATCGCTGGTCCAGCCGATGTGATCGAGGTGCAGATGGGTGTACACCACGGTGTCGATGTCGTCCGGGGACAGCCCTTCCGCGGCCAGGCTCCGCAGCAGCTCGCCCCCCTTCACATGGGCGAGACCGGGGATCTCCACGTCCATGTCACCAAGAGCGAGATCGACAAGGATGTTCCGGTTCCCGGCGCGGACCAGGAAGGATCCGAAGGTGAGCACGAGTTGCCCGTCGTCGAGGACGCCGGGATGTGCCGTCCAGTCGACTCCCGGCATCATCGTGTCGGGGTTGTGCGCGCCGAAGCCGTCGGCGAGATAGGTGATCGACGTTTCGCCGATGGTGATGCGGTCGGCCGGTCGAGCCATGCGGAGAAGTCCTCTTCGTGATGCGGGCGCACCTGCGGAAACAGGTCCCGTCCGCGACGTACGGGTTTCCGGGCGTCGACGGCGCAGTGCCGCGCGCCGGTGGGAAGTCAGCCGTCGAGCGTCCCCATGTACGCGAGTGCGCAACGTTCGCCGGTGACCGCGCCGTGCGGGGCGACCGCCTCTGTCGCGGCTATGTCGCCGGCGGTAAGCCTCCTCATATTGGAAACTAACCAGTTAGGGACAACGTAGTCACGCATGTTGCGAGTGTCAATAACTGGATAGTTACTTACCAGGGCGGGTGACTCCATACAGCCCGCGGTCGCCTCGGCAGGGCACACCGTCACTGAAGTGCCGCACGAGCCGACTCATAGAGTCACCACTGTCCGCTGGATCACTACCCGCCGGATCCCCGCGGGAGAGTGCGTCGACCGCCCGGAACCGCTCAAGGCGGTCCCCCACCTCCGCCGTGGTCATCCGCAGCAGCTCGGCGACCGCGTACCCACGCCGCGCCCCTGCCGCCCTCCGCATAGTGACCACGGTTCAGGCCGGCACAGAGAACGCACATGACAGGCCACTACTATTTTCGCTGGCCACCCGCACGTCACCCGGTTCGACGGCACCGGAGACGCACCGGAGGGCATGTTGTCAACGACAACAATGGTGGCGATGCCAACAATGTAGTCGCCGGTCACATACCGGATAGACTGCCGCCCATGCAGACCCGCCCCCGCCCCTACCACCACGGCGACCTGCGCGCCGCCCTGCTGGCCCGCGCCGAGGAGACCCTCAGGGAGAAGGGGCCCGCCGCACTCTCGCTGCGCGAGCTCGCCCGCGACCTGGGCGTCAGCCACGCCGCACCGAGCCGCCACTTCAAGGACAAACAGGCCCTGCTGGACGCGCTGGCCCTGACCGGCTTCGAACGCCTGAGCACCACCCTGGCCGCCTCACAGGAGACCGCGGGCGACTCCTTCGCCGACCGCCTCGGCGCCCTCGCCCGCGCCTACGTCGGCTTCGCCACCGCCAACGCCGAACTCCTCGACCTCATGTTCTCCATCAAGCACGACCCCGCCGCCTCCGAAGCCCTCGTCCAGGCCTCCCAGGGCATGGCCGCACTCGCCGCCCGACTCATCGAGGAAGGCCGCCGCACCGGCGAGGTCCGCGACGCCCCGCTCGAAGCCATCGCCGTCCCGATGTTCAGCACCCTCCACGGCTTCGCCAGCCTCGCCGTCAGCGGCACCCTGCCCCCCGACACCCTCGACACCGACCTCGACGACGTCATCGCCCACACACTCCGCGGCTGCGCACCCGACCACCCGACCCCCCACTGACCCACCCTCCCCGGACAGCCCGCACGCCGCCCGGAAGCCGCGCGAGGGCGGAAGCCGGGGGCCCGTCCGGGCGACCGACGACATCGGACGACCTGCGCGTTCCGGCTTGATCGCCCGCGCCCACGGCCGGCAAACTACACAAGTAACTTGGCAAAGTAGCTTGTGTAGTTCTAGGGTGGCGTCATGACCTCGAAGCCCGGACCCCAGGAGTCCGCTGTGAACGCGCAGCGCCTCAACGACGCGATCAAGCGGCTGCGCGCTCGCCTGCGCGTGGAGTCGGGACAGCATGCGACCGGCCTGACCGCCACACAACTGGCCGTGCTGGCAAGCGTGGTGCGGGAAGGCCCGGTCACCGCGGCCCGGCTCGCCTCGCTCGAGCACGTCAGCGCGCAGTCCATCGCGCAGAGCCTGGCGGTGCTCAAGGCCGCGGAGCTGATCCACAGCACCCCTGACCCGCGGGACGGCCGCAAGAAGCTGATGAGCGCCGCCCCGTCCGCGACCGAGCTGGTCGACAAACTGCTCACCGGACGCGCCTCCTTCCTGGCCCGGGCCATCGAACGGGTGGTCCCTCCGGAGGAGCGCAAGGACGTGGAGAAGGCCATCGACCTGCTGGAGCGTCTCGCCGCGGCCGACCTGAGCGACGGCAGCATATGAAAGCCGCCCCCACCCGGGCCCGCACCACGTCGCGCGACGTGCCGGACAAGCCGTTCGCCTGGACGTTCACCACGCCGCTGTACGTCGGCTCCAGCCTCAACCCGATCAACAGCTCCATCATCGCGACCGCGCTGGTGCCCATGGCCACCGATCTGCACGTCCCGGTGGGCAGCACCGCCGTACTGGTCTCCTCGCTGTACCTGGCCAGCGCCGTCGCCCAGCCCACTGCGGGCAAACTGGCGGAAGTACTCGGACCGCGCCGGATCTTCCTGTACGGCATCGTGCTGGTGCTGCTCGGCGGCCTGGTCGGCGGCCTCGGTCAGAACCTGGCGATGCTGACCGTGGCCCGGGTACTGATCGGCATCGGCACCTCGGCCGCATTCCCGTGCGCGATGGTGATGATCCGGCGCCGCGCTCAGGAGGCCGGAGCGGACGCCCCGCCGGGCGGCGTGCTCGGTGGCATCGCGATGGCGGGCATGGCCACGGTCGCCGTCGGCCCGCCGATCGGCGGACTGCTGGTGGGCTCCGCGGGCTGGCGCTGGGCCTTCCTGATCAACATCCCGGTCACCGCGATCGCGATGGCGATGGCCGTGCGCGGGCTGCCCAGGGACGCCGTACCCGACCGCGAGCACCACACGTTCCGCAAGGTCGCGGCCCAGATCGATCTGCTCGGCATCCTCGGCTTCGCCGTGTCGATGAGCGCCCTGGTCATCTTCCTGATGGGCCTTCCCGACGTCGGATGGGTCGCGCTCGCCGTCCTGGTCCTGACCGGCGTACCCACGGTGGTGTGGGAGCTGCGGAAGACAGCGCCGTTCTTCGACTTCCGCGGCCTCGCCGCCAACGGCGCCCTCGCCCGGACCTATCTGCGGCAGGCGCTCACGCTGCTCGGCGTCTACTCCGTGATGTACGGAATGACCCAGTGGATGGAGGCCGCGCACGGCATCTCCACCGTGGAGGCCGGGCTGCTGCTCCTGCCGATGGGCGCCGTCTCCGCACTGCTCTCGCGCCCGCTCGCCAGCCGCAACCTGGTGCGCGGACCGCTGATCGTCTCGGCGGTGACCATGCTGCTCGGCTCCGCCGGCGTCATGCTGCTCACCTCGCACGGTCCGGCGATCGCGATCGTCCTGGTCTCCCTCGTCTTCGGCGTCACGTCCGCCACCACCACGGTCGGAAACCAGACCGCGCTCTACCTCGCGGCGCCGCCCGACCAGATCGGCACCGCTTCCGGGTTGTTCCGCACCTTCGGATACCTCGGAACCATCACCTCCGCCGTGATCGGCAGCATCGTCTTCCGGCACGGCGCGAGCGACCACGGCCTGCACAGCCTCGGGCTCGTGCTGGTCGCGGCCGGTCTCGCGGTCCTTCTGCTGACCGTCCTCGACCGCCGGCTGATGTACCGCAACACAAGCCGACGTCCGGACACTTCCGGCCACCTCGGCACATCCGAGAACCCCACTGAGGAGCACTCCGCGTGAGCACCACCACCCCGCACACCCTCACCCCCGAGCGGACCGCCCTGCTGGCGATGGACTTCCAGAACGGGATCGTCCCCCTCGCCCCCGACGCCGACGCGCTCCTCGAGCGGGTCAAGGGCGCCATCGCCGACGTCCGCGCCGCGGGCGGCACCATCGGCTACGTCCGCGTCGGCTTCACCGAGGACGACTGGGCACGGATTCCTGAGACCAACAAGGCCTTCACGGCCGTCGCCGCGGCGAAGATGTTGCACCACGAGGACGCCGCGGCCCAGATCGACCAGCGGATCACGCCGGAGGACGGGGACATCGTCGTACGCAAGATCCGCTTCGGCTCGGGTTCCACCACCGATCTCCACCAGCAGCTGAGCGACCGCGGCATCGACACCCTGGTGCTCACCGGGATCAGCACCAGCGGCGTCGTCCTGTCCACGCTCATCGACGCCGCCGACCGCGACTACCGCGTCTTCGTGCTGACCGACGGCGTCGCCGACCCCGATCCCGAGACCCATCGGGTGCTGCTCGACAAGGTGTTCCCGACCCGGGCCCACCTCCTCGACACCGCCGGGCTGCGCGAGCTGCTGCGGTCCGCCTGACACCTCATCGCGTCGGCGGGGGATGGCCGACGGATCCGCGTGGCCTTCACCGCGGCGCGGTCGTCACGCACCCTGTTCACCCGAGGGCGGCCGGACCGGCCGCCCTCGGTCAGTTCCACAGGGGGTAGGCGACCGTCTGCCCGTATCCGGCGGGCTTGCTGTCGGTGTAGACGAGGCTCAACCGGGTGTACTGCGAGATCTGGGGGTTCTTCTTCCATGTCTGCGGGCGGTCGAGCCGTACGGTGACGGGGTATTTGCGGAAGGTCCCCGCGGCGCAGTACGGCTTGCAGTCGTTGACCACGTTGACGCCGCTGGCCACCGCGGAGTTGGCGTCCCAGCGCGACCACTGCAACGAGGTGAGGCGGCTGTTGCCGTCACCGCAGGCGAGCACGAAGTTGCCGGGTTCCACCTGCGGATGCCAGAAGCAGTCGACGATGACGGGCTGCGTCGGCACCGAGGGCTGCGTCGACTCCTGCGCGAGGGTGTGCGCGGACCGCGGCGACGTCACCGGAGCGGCATCCGCCGTTCCCATGACAGTGGCGAGCGATACCGCGGCACAGAACGTGACTGCCGCCCTGACGGTGAGTTTTCGCATGTCCGCTCCCGGCCGCATTCTCCTTGGACTCCCTGGCCCCCACGTCCGTCCGGCCCACCCGCCGGGCCCCGCCTGCACGGCGGGCGCCGACCGGCTGCCTTCCCACGCGGAGGATGCCTCCTCCCACGACGCTACGACCCAGCCGGGAGATCCACCACTCGCACGCAGCAACAGCACCCGCGTGTGCCACCCCCTCGACGGGAGCGGCGCGCCCCGGCCGCTATGCCTCCAGCCGGCGCACGCCCGTCACGGTGTACGACATGGAGGCGCGGAAGCCGGTACCGGTACGGACGGGAGCCAGATCCGCCAACTCCTCACCGGGCGCCGCGAACAGGCCGAGCTCCGCGGACCCGGTCCACAGGTCGGCGATCCGCTGGTCGAGGAACTCGGCCGTCACCAACTCGTGCACGGCGGGCTTGTCGTACTCGCCTACGGCCAGGCGCGGGAAATGCCGCAGGTTGACCGTGGGCCGCAGCAGGCCGGCGGGGTCACCGGCCGGCTGCCGCAGGGTCACCCGAGCCTCCGCCAGCAAGCGCCCGGCCGCCGACAGGGACGCCCCGAACCGGCCGCCCGCCGCGAGCGTCGGTGACGCGTTGCCAGGAGCCGCGAAGACCCGAGTCTGAGCGACCGCTCCCAGCTTCTTCGGAAAGCCCTGTACCCATCCGCGAGCCAGGGCCAGGTCGTTGTCGACGTAGATGTACGGGCACCACGAGACCGGCTGGTCCTTCCACCGCGCGTCCACCAGCACCATGAACTCGCGGTACTGACTGCGAACCGGGTCGAGGTACTCGTTGTTCCGCCCGGAGAACTGCCAGTCGACGAAGAGAGCCACCACGCGACCGCTCGACTCCGGGTCGGGGCTCAGCCCCTCCGGGAGCGTCGCCTCAGCGGCCGCCGGATCGGTCCAGAATTCGACGCCGACGATGTCCCCGGCGTAGTTCCACGGCGGAGCCGAGGCGAGATTCGCCTCTCCGCGCGGCGACAGCGGATAGGTGTAGCCCTGGAGCATGGGTTCCTCCTCGCATCGAAGGTCGGGCCCGCACAGGCGTTTCCAGCCCGAATCCGTCGATGTACCGATTGGTACGTTTACTCCAGGAAGAGTATGCGTACCGACCGGTACAGTCAATTCGCGCGGCGGCCGCACGCAGCCGATCGGCCGTCGCGCCCGGCGCGGACATGCCGACGGTGCGGACATGCCGACGGCGCGCCCGGGCCGGGTGGGCCGGGCGCGCCGCTGGTGGTCGACTGACCGTGTCCGGGTCGACCCGGGTCAGTCCGGGTCAGTCCGGGTCAGTCAGGGTCGACCTGGGTCAGTCAGGGTCGGTCAGGGGTGGGGCGGGGTCAGTGGCGGCCGCCGCGGTGGCCGCCCCAGGTGACGGTGTCGACGAGGCGACGGTGGTCGTTGCGCAGGGTCGCGGTGTCGGCGCGCTTGTCCCACACCGAGGAACGACGGTCCTGGTAGAGGTCGCGGAAGGTGTCGCGGCCGATACCGGTGTGGACCCGGACGGTGGCACGGCCGCCCAGACGGTAGTGGTGGAAGGTGTACGTGCGCCCGTCACGGTCCGACAGCGTCCACCGGTCCAGGTTCACCGCCTGACGGGTGGTGTTGGTGATGTCCACCCACTCGTCGTTCAGGTTCGGACGGTGGTGACGGCTCGGGGAGTCGTAGTGCACGTGGCTGATCTGCACCGCCGCACGCGGCCGGGGCGCATGGTCGGCGGCGGCGGCCGGCAGCGCCGACGCCCCGGCCACCGCGGCCACGGTCACCGCGGCAGCGGCAAGACGACGGACAGTCACAGATGCGGACATGAAGTCCCCCTACATGGTGCTGGCACCCCCACCCCCACCGGCCTGATCCAGACCGGACGAGCGGGACTGCGTGTGCGAGTGGTACGACCGGCCCTTACTGGCCGACACCCACACCATGCCCCCACCCCGACCCGATGTGGGCGATACCTGGAGGCACGTTACGGATCATCCATACCGCCGTAACACTCACATGTAACGACCATTCACCCACCGAACGCACCAAGTTGACGCACCAAAACACCCACACCCCTTGCCCACACCCGCCCCCACCCCACACCCGCCACACCCCGCCACCCCACCCCCGACCAACCCATCACCCGAAAGTGGATCCCGGCCACCACCCGCCACCGCCCCGCGCCGGCACGACGATCGGCGCGTGGGCACCTTCGCCGTGGCTCACCATGGTTCTCCGCGGCTCACCGAAACGTTCCGACCGGTACAGTCAAAGTGTGGCCCGCCCCCTCAACGTCGAAAAGCGCGCCGAACTGCTGGAACAGGTCGTGCAGTACCTCCAGCTCCACGGACTCGCGCAGATGTCGCTCAGTCCGCTCGCACAGGCGATCGGAACCAGCAAGCGAATGCTGCTGTACTACTTCGGCAGCCGCGAGAACCTGCTCGCCCAGGTCTGGGCAGCGCGCCATCCCGACGCCCACGCGCTCTTCGACGACGTCGACGACACCGACGGCCTGCGCCGTGCCGCCGTCGCCCTGTGGGAGGCGATCACCGTCGGGGAACAGTCCGGACCGGTGCGCCTGCTGCTGGAGCTGCTCAGCCTCGCCACCACCGACCCGAACCAGTACGGCAGCCTCGCCACCGAGTCCATCGAAGCCCTGGTCGACCCGATCGAAGCCGCCTTCCTCCGGGTGGGCCATCAACCGCGAGCAGCGCAGGCGGGTGCGACCCTGCTGGTGTCCGGCCTGCGCGGACTGTGCCAGGACCGCCTGGTCACCCACGACACGGCCCGTACCGACGCGGCGGCCCTGCAACTGATCGAAGCAGTCGTCGTCGTGGCCGGTTGACACCGGCGGAGGCCGTGCCGTCGAAGGACGGCGGTACCGCGTGGGTGACCACGCGGAAATCCACCAGCCCCGCCGGGCAGGGCCGCCTGCCCCACGCAGGCGTCGCCGGAACCGCACCGCCCCATGGGTGGCGCCTGTGGGCGGCTCATCACAGGTGACGTGCCGGACTGGGGTACGCGGCGCCTGGTGGGGTAACCGGCGGGAGACGGAAGCGGGCACGCATGGACGCAACATCCGGGGACCCGGGCTCGGGACAGCCCGGCGCTGCCCCGGAACTGAAGGCCTCACTCACCTTGGACGGCGACGGATCCCGCATCGCCCAGGCCCGCCACCTCGCAGCGGCTTTCCTCACGAAGGTGAGGGTCGAGTACGGCACCCCGGTGGCGGCGGACACGGTGCAGATCGTTCAGCTGATCGTCAGTGAACTCGTCACCAACGCCCGCAAGTACGCCCCCGGGCCGGCCCTCCTGCGCCTGCGCACCACCGGCCCCGTACTGCGGGTCGAGCTCTGGGACAGCAACCCCGTGCTGCCGGCCGCCAAGGCCACGGATCCGTCACGCATCCGCCAGCACGGACTGGAGATCGTCGCGGCCCTCGCCCGCAGCGTCACCGTGGAGCAGACCTCCGTCGGCAAACGCATCACAGCCGACGTCGTCCTCGCCACCCCGTGACCGAAGCGGATGCGCTCTCCCCCGCCGTGTTCCCGGACCGGTGACCGATCAGGGAGCGGACGAGCAGTCGTCGGGACGGTGTCTCTCCGCGCCCGAAGCGGCCCCGGAAGCCCCTTCGGGACCGGCACCCGACCGGGCGGCCGGCGCGCGGAGCGTGAGCGTTCGGCGTAGGTGGGTCGCCTGTCCGGGCCATCCCTCTCCGGCGAACGGTGTCCCCGCCCCTGCTCCGGGTACACGGCGTCAGGGTGGCCGGCCAAACCGCCCGGCGACCGGAATGAAGCGACATGAAGGAGAGCCCCGTGGACGGGATCGTGCTGCTCAAGGATGACCACAAGACGGTGGAGAAGCTGTTCAAACAGTTCGAGAAGGCCGGCGCCGACGCCCACGCCGAGAAACGGAGGATCGCCGACCAGGTGATCGAGGAACTCACCACCCACACCTGGATCGAGGAGAAGATCTTCTACCCGGCCGCCCGCGAGGCGGCCCCCGACACCAGGGATCACGTCCTGGAAAGCGTCGAGGAACATCACGTCGTGCTGTGGATGCTCTCCGAGCTCAAGGACCTCGACGCGAGCGACGAGCGGTTCGACGCCAAGATGACCGTCCTCATGGAGAACGTCCGCCACCACGTCGAGGAAGAGGAGAAGGAGTGGTTTCCCGAGGTCCGCAAGGCCATGGGCCGCAACCGCCTCACCGAACTCGGTGACCAGATGGAGAAGGCGAAGAACAGGGCGCCGGGTGACCCCCTGGCCGTACCCAGTGCGGACCAGTAACCCCCGCACACCTCACCGCACTTCCTTGCAGCGCCGCCCGGCCCGACTCGCGCGACGGGGTCGGCGGCAGGCGCTACGGCGACCTGGCGCATCGCACGAGCGGTACGGGGTACTCGCGGAGCAGACACCCGGGTCCAGCAGACACCCGGGTCCAGCGGAAGAAGCGTGAAGCACATGCTGACCCACTCGCTCGAGCGGGGCGTACTTGTCCTCACGCTGAACGACGACCCGGCCGGCGACAGCCGGGACCTCCTTCCCCACTACATCAGCGATCTCATCCACGCTCACAGCCCCGCGCCCGTCGTGATCGTGCTCAGCGCCGCCGCGACCGCGGCCGTGATCGGTGCGGTCCTGCACGCCCACCGCATGTGCGGCCGGCTCGACGTTCTCATGTCGGTGGCCACCCCCAGCGCTGCCGCCCGTCGCGCGTTCGAAGCCCAGGTCACTCCCCGCGGCACGCGTCTGGTCGTGCACGCCCGCACCGAAACAGCCATCGACACGGCATTCGCCACCGCCGCGTGACCGGGATCGGAACCGGTACAGGGATCGGCACCCGAATCGGCCGTCTGGGAACCGGGCCGCCGCGGTAGTCATCCTGCGTGCAGACCTTTCTCCCGTATCCCGACTTCATGCAATCCGCCGCGGTCCTGGACCAGGCGCGTCTGGGCAAACAGAGAGTCGAGGCCCTCCAGGTACTGCGCGGCCTGACCGTGCCCGGCTACGGATGGCGGCACCATCCCGCGGTACGCATGTGGATCGGCTACGAGGAGGCCCTGGTCCGCTACGGCCTCGACGTATGCGCCATGTGGGCGGCGGAAGCACGCGCCGACACCTGCGCTGCCACCCTCACCACCGACTTCGCCCGATACCGTCCCGGTGCCACCGTACGTGTCCAGGAACAGCTCGCCGACGACGACGAGCTACCACCCTGGCTGGGAGACGCCGCCTTCCACCGCAGCCACCAGTCGGCACTGGTACGCAAGGCACCGGAGATCTACACCCCGTTCTTCCCGGACGTCCCGGACGATCTGCCGTACGTCTGGCCGACGTCCGACCGGGTCGCTTAGCTTGCGCGTGGCCCGTCGTCGGGCCCCCGCAAAGGCTGCGCCCTATAATCTGAATTCGCACATATGCCTAAGGTCCGACATATCGCCCTCTCTGCCCGGACCCATCTGCCGCGACCAGAGCTCACGGAGGCGTGATGCCGACCCGACCGATCCGCCTGCTTCTTGCCGACGTCGACGGCACTCTGGTCACGAACGAGAAGCTCCTCACCGACCGCGCCGTCCAGGCGGTCCACAGACTCCACGACGCCGGCATCCTCTTCGCGGTGACCAGCGGGAGACCACCCCGCGGCATGTCCATGATCATCGATCCGCTGGCGCTGACCACCGAACTCGCCGCTTTCAACGGTGGTCTCATCGTCAAGCCGGACATGACCGTTGTCGAACAGCAGGTCATTCCCGAGGAGGTGGTGGCCCCGGTCGTCGCCCTGATGGAGTCGTACGGACTCGGCGTCTGGATCTACCGGGGCGCCGACTGGTACGTCCGCGACCTCAAGGGGCCGCACGTCGATCGCGAGAGCTGGACGGTGCAGTTCGCGCCCACCCTCGTTCCCGGATTCGACGGGCTCGAGCAGGGCACCGCCAAGGTCGTCGGGGTCAGCGACGACCACCAGGTCGTGGAGGCGGCCGCGGTCGCAGCGCGCGCACAGTTCGGCGAGCATGTCTCGGCCGCCCGCTCGCAGCCCTACTACCTCGACGTGACCCATCCGCAGGCCAACAAGGGCGGCGTCGTGAAGTACTGGTCCGCCAAGCTCCGGATCTCCCCGGAAGAGATCGCCACGATCGGCGACATGCCCAACGACGTGCTGATGTTCGCCCACTCGGGACTGTCCATCGCGATGGGCAACGCCGGCGACGAGGTCCAGCGCGCGGCGAGACGGGTGACGACCAGCAACGAGGAGGAGGGTTTCGCGAACGCGGTCGAGCAGTTCATCCTGTGACCCACGGCTCCGGCTCGACCGTCACCCACCCCCCGGCGGACACATCGCCAGGTCAACGCACCCGGCCCCGCGGTTTCAAGGCCACCGGCGGGAGTTCGGGCGCCGACAGCCGGTCGCCGTCGTAGCCGTGCACCTCCCCGAAACGGGACCCTTCCATCCAGTCCTTCCGGCCCTCTTCGATCTCCTGCTGGGAACGCCCGATGAAGTTCCACCACATGACCAGCTCCTCCTCGAACGGCTCGCCGCCGAGGAGCATGAGGGACGCGTCCGACGCGGCGCGCAGGGGCAGTTCGGTGCGGCCGCAGCCGAGGTAGAGCATCGAGCCCGGGAGGACCGGCACGCCGTCGACGTGGGCCTCGCCCGACATGGACAGCACGGCGTACTCGAAGTCGGGCTCCAGCGGCAGACGCACGTCGGCGCCGTTCGCGAGGGCCAGGTCGGCACCGACGATCGGGCTGTACGTCGTGCCGGGCGAGGTCGTGCCGTCGACGGTGCCCAGGATGAGCGTGGCCTTGACACCGGGCGCCGTGACGAGGGGCAGTTCGGCGTGGTGCTCGAAGTGCGGGTCCGTGTGCCGGTGGCCGTCGGGAAGGGCCACCCACAGCTGCGCCCCGTGCAGGAGGCGGGCGTGCGACTTGGGGCTCTCCTCGGAGTGGCTGATGGCGCGGCCGGAGGTCATGAGGCCCAGTTCGCGCGGGCGGATCGTCTGCAGGCTGCCCGTGGAGTCGCGGTGCAGCACCTCGCCCTCGTGCAGCCAGCTGACGGTCTGGAGCCCCATGTGCGGGTGCGGCGGGACCTGCATGCCCGGCTCGTCGGCGATGTCGTCGGGGCCGTAGTGATCGACGAAGCACCACGCGCCGATCATGCGCCGACCCAGGTTGGGCAGCAGGCGCCGGACTTCGGTGGACTCGCCGAGCTTGACCCGGCGGGGACTGAGGAGTTCACGCACCGGCTCGGCCACCACGAACCCGCGGCCACCGCACAGGGCGGGAACTGCGTCGCGATCAAGATTGCTCATGGCGCACAACCTAGCCCCGTCGAGGACCGTCCGTCAGGTCATCGTCCCTCCGGCGGGACCGGCGCATGGCTCAGAACCGATGGGGGCGCCGGGCGGTCCTAGGGCCGCGGTCGGAGGGAACTACGCCATTGGTCCGAGCGTCCGAAAAATAGTAGCCATGGATATAGTAGCCATGTACTGTTTTTTGCATGAGTTCGGTGTTCGAGCACGCGACCCCCGGTTTCCTCGTCTGGCGCCTGTCGATGAAGTGGCGGGTGGCCGTCGACCGGGCGGTCGCGCCGCTGGGTCTGACCCACGCCCAGTACTCGCTGGTCGCGTCACTGTACGGGATGCACCACGCAGGGCAGCGGCCCAGCCAGCGGCAGCTCGCCGACCACACCGGACTCGAACCGCTCTACGTCTCGAAGCTGGCCCGCTCGCTGGAGACGGCGGGCATCGTCGACCGCACACGGGATCCGGCCGACCCCCGGGCCGTCCGGCTGTCGCTCACACAGGACGGGCAGGCGGTCGCCCACCGCGCGATCAGGGTGGTCCACGGGGTGCTCGACCAGCTCCTCGAACCCCTCGGCGGCTTCGACGGCGAGCGCACGCGAGCGTTCAGCGGCGAGCTGGCGGCCCTGCTCGGCGTATCGCTCGATCCCCGCCCTGACCAGTCCACCGACCCCGATTCCGACGCCGACCGGACGCGTTCCAGCCACGCACCGGCACCGTCCGATCAGGCACCTTCCAGCCACGCCCCTTCCAGCCGCACACCTTCCGATCAGGCGGATGCCACTCAGCAGCATTCCGATCAGCGACGTTCTGAGGAGCACTCATGACCACCACCACTCCCCCGGTCAACGGCCAGGTCATAGGCCTGGCCCACTACGCGAGCCGCGCGGTCCTGGAGACCCTGCTCGCCCGCACCGGGACCACCTTCAACCAGTCAGTGGCCCTGCGGGTCGTCTCGGACCAGGGCGGAGCAGTCGAGCGCGCACGGCTCGTGGCCCGCCTGACCGGCGCACTGAAGATCGAGGAGGCGACGGCCCGCCGGACCGTCGACGAGATGACGGCTCGCGGGCTGCTGGCCGAGCCGACCGCCGGTCAGGTGTCGCTGACCGAGCACGGCGGCGAGCTGTACGAGCGCATCCGCACCGGCGGGAACGAGATCGCGGCCCGGATCTACGCCGGCATCCCGGCCGAGGATCTGGCGACCGCGGGCCGGGTGCTGGCCCTGGTCACGCAACGGGCCGACGCGGAGCTCGCGGGGGCGTAGGGCCGCCGGCCCGGGTCCCGACACGGGCCTCGGACACCCCGAGGACCGGCAGCATCCGCGTTCGTGGAATATTCAACCAATCCTCTCGGTTGAGGCGCTCGAAGGAGGTCAGCAGTGGACATGGAGTACTACGCCCACGGGACGGCCGCGGAGCGCTGGGAGCGGGCGCGGTTGTTCTTCGACGCCAAGGACTACGCCGGGGCCGCGCGGGTCCTGGACGGGCTGGTGGAGGAGGTGCCGGAGCAGGTGGGACCCCGGCTGCTGCTGGCACGTTCGTACTACCACTCCGCCCAACTGCGCCGCGCCGAGGCGGAGTTGCGCACGCTCGTGGAGCTCGACCCGGTGGAGCACTACGCCCGGCTGATGCTGGGACGCACGCTCCAGCGCCAAGGCCGCGAGGACGAGGCCGAGTCGCACCTGCGGATCGCCTCGGCGCTCGCGGGCGACTTCGAGCGGGTGTGATCGCCGTCTGAAGGACCGGAACACCGTGGGGTCCGGGACACCTCCGGAGTTCCTTGCGGGCAACGCCCTCCGCCGCGCGGACGGAAGAGGCCGAGCCCGAAGCGCGCGGGCCGGACACCACGGTGTCCGGCCCGCGTCGTGGTGTGCGGCCTCCGTCCCGCGGTGTACGGCCCGTTGCCGCACTCGTGGTCGAGTACCTCGCCGGCACCGTGTTTCCACCCGGACGCGGGAGCCGGGACGGCCCGGCGGTCTCGCACCCGGCGCCCCAGCGCCCCGGTGGCCAAGCGGCGATGCGGCCATGGCCATGGGCCATGCGCACCCGCGACCTGGGCGGGACGGCTAGAGCGGCGTGGCCGCGTGGAGGATCAGGAACATCGTCACGGCCGAGTTCGCGGAGGACATCGCGGAGACCAGCGTGCCGACCGCGGCACCCCAGGCGGCCAGCCCCACCGAGGTGAACACCGACGGCCAGCTGCGGGCCACGGGCGCCGGCCCCAGCAGCGCGGCGACCCTGCGCGGCACGGGACCCGCGGACGCGAACCCCGAGAACCCCGAGAACGCGGAGGACCCCGAGATCCCGGCGAAAGCCGGCGCCGCACCCGACAGCAGGGCGGCCTTGCCGATCGCCCGCGCCACCACCCTGCGGCTTCCCACCGACCGTGCCGCGTCCTCGTCCGCCCATCGCTCCGTGGTGTAGGCGACGGCCGTACGCAGCGGGCGCAGGAACGGGTTGGCGCGTGCCGCGAGTCGTACGGCGAGCAGATACCGGTGGTGACGGGCGGTCAGGTGGGCCCTCTCGTGCGCGAAGAGGGCGCGGCGCTCGGGCGGGATCAGGCCCCGCAGCAGGGCCGTGGTGACCACGACCCGCCCGCGGGGCCTGCCGGGCAGGGCGTAGGCGTAGGGCTTCTCCTCCGGGAGCACGACCACGGTCGAGGCGGGCAGTCCGGCGAGTGCCCGGCGGGCCCGGCGGGCGATCCGGTGGTGACGCCACAGGGTCCGCGCACACACCGCCAGGACGACCACCAGGGCCGGGATCGCCGCCTTGCCCGCGATCTCGTCGTACGGCACGGCCGCGCGCACCTCGGGATCCGACCAGCCGTCCGGCAGCGGGTTGCCGGGCAGTTGCGCGGTGCCGACGACCATCAGCAACGCCAGGCAGAGTGTGCTGCACACGGCCATGACGGCGGCGAAGGCCGTCAGCAGGCGGGTGGCCGTACGCGGGTGCAGGTGCAGTGCGGCGAGGCGTGCGACCGGCCAGGCGGTGAGCGGCAGGACCAGCGGCAGAAAGACGAAGACCCCCATGAGACGTCAGTCTTCCGTACCGCCGGCCGCTCCTGTCGCGTCGGTCGCGTGCGCCGACTCCAGGAGCGCGCGCAGCACCTGTTCGTCGTCCGGCGGCAGCGCGGTGACGAAGCTGGCGAGGACGGCCTCGCGGTCGCTCTCGCCGTCGAGGAGCCGGCGCATCTTGAGCGCGGCCAGACTCGCGACATCGGCGGTGGGACGCCATACGAAGGAGCGTCCCCGGCGTTCACGGGCCACCGCGTCCTTGGCGAGCAACCGGGTCAGGATGGTGACGACGGTCGTGTAGGCGAGGTCGCCGCCGAGGCTCTCCTGCACCCAGGCGGCGGTCACCGGGGCGTCCGCCTCGCGCAGCGCGCCGAGGACCTGGCCCTCCAGCTCGCCCTGCCCGCGCCGTCTGGAAGGCCGGTCCGGGACCTCGCGGTTGCGCTGCGCCATGTCCGTCTCCCTCCGCCGTTCGCGTCCACGATCACGCTACCTGGCCGCGGGCGTGCCCCGGCCCCGCCGGTGGGCGATCTCGCCGAGCAGGACGTCGACGGCGACGAACGCCACGAGCGGGATGCCGAGCAGCGGAACGAAGTAGCCGAGAACGGCGACGGCCGCCATCAGCGGGACGAGGACCGTGGGCGGCACCTGCTGCCAGGCACCGCGCGGGATGGGCCGGCCGAACGCGGCGGCGCGACCGCGCTGCCACCACATGCGGTAGCCCCACACGATGAGCAGGATCAGGCAGAGTGCGAGCGCCGTCAGGGCGATCTGGTTGGCGAGGCCGAAGAGGACACCGGTGTGGGCGTCGATGCCCCAGCGGGTCAGCTTGGCGAGCACCGGGTGGTCGGCGAACCGCAGCACGTCGGTGACCTCGCCGGTGGCCGGGTCCACGGCGACCGCGTCCTGTTTCTCGGGCCAGCTGCGCTGGATCTGCCGCACCACGTACGCGGAGGAGGCGTCGGCGGGCGGGACGATCTCGACGGGGTCTCCGAGGCCCTCGGAACGGGCGGCCCCGAGGATCCTGTCGATGTCGGCGGGCCGGGGCGTGACACTCCCGCCGGCCTCCGTGCCGCCGTGGCCCGCGTGCTCACCGGCGCCCGCCGCCGACACGGAGGGCGTCGCCTGCCCGAGGGAGGTCCTCAGCTCGTCGATGGTGGCGCCGGCGTACGTCGACCAGGTCAGCCCGGTCGCGGAGAGGAAGAAGAGCCCGGCGGCCGCCCAGACGCCGACGGTGCCGTGCAGGCCCAGCGTGCGACGGCGCCCGGACGTGCCGCGCACCTTGCGCCGGGCGCGCCTGCGTCCGAACCACAGCACGAGGCCGCCGCCCGAGATCACCCACAGCCAGCTGGCCGCGAGTTCGCTGTACAGGCGCCCGGTCTGGCCGAGCAGGAGGTTGGCGTGCAGCCCGTCGATCCAGGTGCGCAGCGGGAGCCCGCCGGTGGAGCCGTACTGTTCGAGGGCTCCGCGCACCTGGGCGGTGTACGGGTCGACGAACACCGCGAGGGTGTGGTCCGGGTCGACGCCCGGTACGCCGGAGAGAAGCACCCGGGTCGTCGCGTCCGCCGCGGGCGAGGGGCGTACGGCGGAGACCGTGCCCTGCGGGTGGGCCTTGCGGGCGGCGGCCACCTGCTCGGAGAGCGGCAGTGCACGGTCGCCCACCGGAGCGGTCAGCTCGTGCGCGTAGACGATCTTCTCGGCCTGGAACGAGGCGGCGTAGAGCAGTCCGGTCACGGCGGCGACCAGGAGGAACGGGGCGACGAGCACTCCCGCGTAGAAGTGCAGGCGCAGTATCAGGGGGCGCAGGGCGGCTTTTCGGGCGGGGACCGGGGCGACAGGGCGCGGAGTGTCGTCCGTCGTGATCGTGGGAGCGGTGGGCATCGGCGGGCTTCTCCGGTGGGGGTGGGGACGGACTCGGGCCGTGGGCCGGGGAGTTGGGCTTCCCGGCCGGTGGTGGTCCAGAAGTCGGGACAGGGGTGCGCCGAGTTCCCGGGCGACGATGTGGTGTGGGTCACAGATGAGGATCCGTGCGGTGCGGCTTGCGCCGCCTCGCACGGCGCGTTCCCTCTTGGCATGCTGGCGCGATGGCATCCGAACGTGATCTCGCCTCCCGCCCGCTGAACGACCTGGTCGAGGAACTGCTGGACCGGGAAGGCCCGTTGCCGATCGTGGCCGCCGGGAACCCGGTGCTGCGCCGCCCCGCCGAGCCGTTCGACGGTCAGCTGGACCCGGGGCTGCTGAGCCGTTTCGTCGCCGCGTTGCGCGCGACCATGCACGCGGCGCCGGGGGTGGGCCTCGCGGCGCCCCAGGTCGGCGTACCGCTGCGGCTCGCGGTCATCGAGGATCCGGCGCCGGTGTCCGAGGAGGTGCGGGTGGTACGCGGACGGGTCCCGCAGCCGTTCCGGGTGCTGGTGAATCCGGTGTACGAGGGGGTCGGCGCGGGTCGGGCGGTGTTCTTCGAGGGGTGCCTGAGCGTGCCGGGGTGGCAGGCCGTGGTGGCCCGGCACGCCGAGGTGCGGCTGACGGCGCTCGACGAGCTGGGCCGCGGGGTCGACGAGGTGTTCACGGGCTGGCCGGCCCGGATCGTGCAGCACGAGACGGACCATCTGGACGGTGTGCTGTATCTCGACCGCGCGGAGGTGCGCTCGCTGTCCTCGAACCAGGAGATGGCGGAACGCTGGGCACAGCCGACCCCGGCGGAGGCGGCGGCGGCCCTGGGCTTCACGCTGCCGGACTGAGGCCCCGCGACTCCGGGAGTCCGGGAGTCCGGGGCCCCAGGGCTCCGAGGCTCCGAGGCTCCGACGCTCCGAGGCCGGTCTTGCGGAGCTCGGGCACCCCGGCGTTCCCACGCCCCGGAGTTCACCCCCGTCGGACTCGCCCCCCCCTCAGGGTCCACCCCGACGCCGACCGAAAGCCCCTCCCCCGCCCCGAAATTCAAAGGCGCCGATCCGAACGCCCCGCTAGCCTGACCGCATGTCCACGCCCCGAATCTCTTAGCTCCAGGACCCGCTTCCACGCCACACGTGTGTCCTTCTGCCGATTGATTCCCGGAGCATCTCCCATGATCACCGTGCGCGGTGTCGACGTGCGCGTCGGCGCACGACTGCTGCTGTCCGACCTCTCCTTCCACGTCTCCCCCGGCGACCGCATCGGCCTGGTCGGCCGCAACGGCGCGGGCAAGACCACCCTGCTGAACACCCTCACGGGACGCGTACGCCCCGCGGCCGGGTCCGTCGCCGTCACCGGGCAGGTCGGCCACCTCGCCCAGGACTCCCGGGCCGCCGACCCGCGGGTGACGGTCACCGACCGGATCCTGTCGGCGCGCGGCCTCGACCGTGCCGTCCGCGCACTGCGCGCGGCGGAGACCGCGCTGGCCGACGGGACCGAGCGCGCGATGAACGCCTATGTGCGCGCCGAGGCGGAGTTCCAGGCACGCGGAGGCTACGCGGCCGAGGCGGAGGCGGCCCGGGTCGCCGCGGGCCTCGGGCTGCCGACGCGGGTGATGGCCCGGCCGCTCGGTGCCCTGTCCGGTGGGCAGCGCCGCCGGGTCGAACTGGCCCGCATCCTCTTCGCGGACCACGGCACCCTGCTCCTGGACGAGCCGACGAACCACCTGGACGCCAGCTCGATCGGCTGGCTGCGCGGCTTCCTGACGAGTCATCAGGCAGGTCTCGTCCTGATCAGTCACGACACCTCGCTGCTGGCGGCCGTGGTCAACCGCGTCTTCCACCTGGACCCGCACCGCGCCACGCTCGACGTCCACAACACGGGCTGGCACACCTACCTCGCCCAACGGGACGCCGAGGAGCGGCGCCGGGCGCGGGAGCGGGCCGGCGCCGAGCGCAAGGCCTCGGCCCTGCACGCCCAGGCGGACCGGATGCGCGCGAACGTCGCGACCGCCGTGGCGGCGAAGAACATGGCCCGGCGCGCCGACCGCCTGCTGGACGGGCTCGAACCGGTCAGGAGGCGGGACAAGGTCGCCCGGATCCGGCTGCCGGAGCCCGCCCCCTGCGGGCGGATGCCGCTCGGCACGGTCGCCCTCACCAAGTCGTACGGCGAGCACCGCGTCCTGCGCGGCGTCGACCTGGCGGTCGACCGGGGCAGCCGGCTGGTGGTCCTCGGTCCCAACGGCGCGGGCAAGACGACACTGCTGAGGCTGCTCGCCGGCCGGGAGACCCCGGACGACGGCCGCGTGGTCCACGGTCACGGGCTGCGGATCGGCTACTTCGCGCAGGAGCACGACACGCTCGACCCGACGGACACGGTCCGCGGTCATCTGGCCGCGGCCGCCCCGCACCTCACCGACGGGGAGGTGCGGCGCGTGCTCGGCGCGTTCCTGTTCACCGGGGACGACGCCGGCAAACGCGTCGACGTCCTGTCCGGCGGTGAGAAGACCCGCCTCGCCCTGGCGGGGCTGGTGCACTCCGGCGCCAACGTCCTGCTGCTCGACGAGCCCACCAACAACCTGGACCCGGCCTCCCGCGCCGAGGTGCTTGCCGCGGTGGGCACGTATCCGGGCGCGATCGTCATGGTCACCCACGACGAGGGCGCGCTCCGGGCCCTGCGCCCCGACCGGGTGCTGCTGCTCCCGGACGCGGACGAGGACCTGTGGAGCGAGGAGTACCTGGAGCTGGTGGCGCCGGCGTGATGCCGGTGCCACCGGCGTGCCGGCCGGGGCCCGGGTGCGGCGGCCGGATCAGGTGGCTCCGGCGCGCGGTCCCTCGTCGGCCCGGCCGGGCGGGGCAGGGTGCGTACGGCTATGCCGGCCGCCCAGCGGGGCAGGGTGCGTACGGCTGCGAGGCGCCGGAGGGCGACGAGGCGATGGGGGTCCCCCCGCTCGAGCGAAGCCGAGCGGGGGGGGAGTCGGCGACCGACGACAACGCCGCGGTGCGCGTGCCCAGGCCCGCGTCCCGCCGCCTGGTCCGAACGACCGGTCCTACGCGTCCCGGTACGCCTCCAGCAGCCGCAGCCACACCTCGCTCACCGTCGGATAGGAGGGCACGGCGTGCCACAGGCGGCTGACCGGCACCTCGCCGGCGACCGCGACCGTCGCCGAGTGGATGAGTTCGCCCACGCCGGGTCCGACGAGGGTGAGGCCGACCACGATCTCGCGGTTGACGTCGACGACCATGCGGGCCTTGCCGCGGTAGCCGTCGGCGTACAGGCCCGCCCCCGCCACGGAGGACATGTCGACGTCGACGGCGCGGACCCGCAGGCCGGCGCTCTCGGCCTCGGCGAGGGAGAGACCCACGGCCGCGGCCTCCGGGTCGGTGAAGACGACCTGGGGGACGGCCGCGTGGTCGGCGGTCGCGGCGTGCGCGCCCCAGGGATCGCTCTCCAGGAGCGGGACGCCGGCGGCGCGGGCGGCGATGGCGGCGCCCGCGATCCTCGCCTGGTACTTGCCCTGGTGGGTGAGGAGCGCGCGGTGGTTGACGTCTCCGACGGCGTACAGCCACTCGCTGCCGGTCACCCGCAGGCTGTCGTCGACGTCGAGCCACGAGCCCGGCTCCAGGCCGACCGTGTCGAGGCCGATGTCCTCGGTGTGGGGCACCCGCCCGGTGGCGAACAGGATCTCGTCCGCCTCGATGCGGTCGCCGGTGTCCGTCAGGGCCACCACGGTCGAGCCCTCGCGCGTCACCCCGGTCACCGAGGTTCCGGTGCGGACGTCGGCGCCCGCCTCCTTGAGCGCGTCGGCGACCAGCTCACCGGCGAAGGGCTCCATCCTGGGCAGCAGCGCGTGGCCGCGGACGAGGACGGTGACCCGGGAGCCGAGCGCCTGCCAGGCCGTGGCCATCTCGACGGCGACCACCCCGCCGCCGACCACGATGAGCCGGTCCGGCACCTCGTGGGCGCTGGTGGCCTCGCGGCTGGTCCAGGGCTTGACCTCGGCGAGTCCGGGCAGGCCGGGCAGCAGCGCGCGGGTGCCGGTGCACACGGCGACCGCGTGCCGCGCGGTGAGGAACCGCAGCTCGCCGTCCGGGCCTTCGACGCTCACCCGGCGCGGCCCGGCGAGACGTCCGTGTCCGCGGTAGAGATCGGCTCCGATGCCGTCGAGCCAGGCGACCTGTCCGTCGTCCTTCCAGTTGGAGGTGTAGTAGTCACGGTGGGCGAGCACCGCGGGGGCGTCGAGCGGGCCCTGCACGGCTCCGCTCAGGCCGGGCACGCGGCGGGCGTCGGCGCGGGCGATGGCCGGGCGCAGGAGGGCCTTGCTGGGCATGCAGGCCCAGTACGAGCACTCGCCTCCGACCAGCTCGTTCTCCACGATCGCGGCGGAGAGGCCGGCCGCGCGGGCGCGGTCGGCGACGTTCTCCCCCACGGGGCCGGCGCCGAGCACCACTACGTCGTAGGCGATGGATTCCGTTTCCGTCATGCGCCCAGTCTGGTTGTTGGTGTGCGCCGTGGCCACACGGGTACGTGCGCGGAATACGCCGCTGGGAGACGGTGTTGTGGACACCGGCTTCGCCCCGAGGCCCGAGAGCAGGGAGAGGTAGTCACGCCATGAGCAGGACGATGGAGCTGACCAAGGAGAACTTCGACCAGACGGTCACGGACAACGAGTTCGTCCTGATCGACTTCTGGGCCTCGTGGTGCGGGCCGTGCCGTCAGTTCGCCCCGGTCTACGAGAAGGCCGCCGAGGCCAACCCCGACCTGGTCTTCGCCAAGGTGGACACGGAGGCGCAGCCGGAGCTGGCCGCGGCCTTCGAGATCCAGTCCATCCCGACCCTGATGATCGTCCGCGACCAGGTCGCGATCTTCTCCCAGCCCGGAGCGCTGCCCGAGGCCGCTCTGGAGGACGTCATCGGACAGGCCCGGAAGCTGGACATGGACGAGGTCCGCAAGTCCATCGCGGACCAGCAGCAGGGACAGCAGGCCCAGCAGGGCGAGTGAGCTCGGGGCAGGCCCCTCGGGCCCCGGTCGGTACCTTTCCGGCCGGGGCCCTCGTACGGATCAGAACGGGTACGGCGCCACGTCCCCGCGCACGGTCGTCCAGCGCACCTCGGTGAAGGCCTCCAGGTTGGCCTCGCCACCGAAGCGGGCGCCGGTGCCGGAGGCGCCCGTGCCGCCGAACGGGGCGACCGCCTCGTCGTTGACGGTCTGGTCGTTGATGTGGGCGATCCCGGTCGGGATCCGCTCGGCCAGGTCCAGGCCGCGCGCGGTGTCCCGGGTGACGATGCCGAGCGAGAGGCCGTACGGTCCCGCCGAGGCGAGGGCCACGGCCTCGTCGGCGTCCGCGAAGGACCGTACCGGCGCGACCGGGCCGAAGACCTCCTCGGCGTACGCGGGGGTCGTGTCGTCGACCCCGGCGAGCACGGTCGGCCGGTAGAACAGCCCCTCGTGCGTGCCGCCCGCCGCCAGCTTCGCCCCGCGCGCCGTACTGGACTCCACCAGCCCCTGGATCTTGGCGAGTTGGGCGCTGTCGATGACGGGCCCGAGGTGTACCCGCGCACGGTGCGGGTCGCCCACGGCGAGCGAGTCGGCCTTGGCGGCGAGCCGCTCGACGTACTCCTCGTACAGCGACGCGTGGACGAGGTGGCGGCCCGTCGTCATGCAGATCTGGCCCTGGTGGAAGAACGAGCCCCAGGCCGCCGTCGAGATGACCGCGTCGATGTCGGCGTCCTCCAGCACGACGAGGGCCGAGTTGCCGCCCAGTTCCAGGTGGGCGCGCTTGAGGAGCCGGCCGGCCGCCTCGCCCACCGCGCGTCCGGCGGCCGTCGAGCCGGTGAAGGAGATCACCGGGACCAGCGGGTCGGCCACCAGCGCCCGGCCCGCCTCGACGCCGCCGGGCAGGACGTGCAGCAGTCCTTCCGGGAGGCCCGCCTCGGCGAAGACGGCCGCGAGCGCGAGGCCTCCGCAGACCGCGGTGCGCGGGTCCGGCTTCAGCACCACGGCGTTGCCGAGCGCGAGCGCCGGGGCCACGGAGCGGATGGAGAGGATGAGCGGGGCGTTGAAGGGGGCGATCACGCCGACGACGCCGACCGGGACGCGCCGTGTGTACGACAGCCGCGGCGCCTCCGAGGGCAGGATCTGGCCCGTGGGGCGGGAGGCGAGGGCGGCGGCCTCGTAGCACTCCTGGGCGGCGACGTGCAGCTCGAAGTCGGCCTTGCCCGGAATGGAGCCGGACTCCCGCACGATCCATTCGCGGAGTTCGTCGGCGTGCGCGGCGAAGAGGTCGCCGGCCCTGCGCAGGACCGCGGCGCGGACGAAGTGCGGTGCGGCGGCCCAGGCGGACCGGGCCGCGTGTGCCTCCCGCGCGGCCGTCGTGACGTCCTCGGCGGCGGCGAGGGTGACGGTGGCGAGCGTCTCGCCGGTGGCGGGCTCGGTGACGGCGTGCTCACCGCCCGCCAGGGTGCGGGACTGCCAGGTCCGGGGGTCGAGCAGCGGCATGTCGGGGCTCCGATCGTTCGCTGATCAGCACGCGGGGCTCACCGTCCCAATGGCAGTCCCGTGTAGTTCGCGGCCAGTTCGGCGGCCGCGGCGCGGGAAGTCGTGATCCGCCGGAGCCGGGCGAGCTGGATCCGGTGGTCGAAGACATCCCCATCTGGTTGAGCATGCAACATCCTAGTCATGTCGTACGAGAACCGTGTGGCCTGCCAGACCCGGTCGAGACACAACTGCGAGTACCGGTCGAGGAGTTGGGTGGAACCCGTGCGATGCAGCTCGATGAGGCCGTCGGCCAGCACCCCTACGTCGGAGACGGCCAGGTTGAGTCCCTTGGCGCCGGTCGGCGGCACGGTGTGGGCGGCGTCCCCGGCGAGGAGGAGCCGGCCGTGGCGCAGCGGCTCGTGGACACGACTGCGCAACGGCGTCACGGACTTGGCCGTGATGGGGCCGCGGTTCAGCCGCCAGTCGCCGTCGACCGCGAAGCGCGCGGCGAGCTCGTCCCAGATGCGCTCGTCCGACCAGTCGTCGGGATCGGTGCCGTTCGGGACCTGCAAGTAGAGCCGCGAGACCGTGGGCGAGCGCATGCTCTGCAGGGCGAAACCGGTCGCGCCGCGCGCGTAGACCAGATCCTGTCCGGAGGGCGGCGCATCGGCGAGGATCCCGAGCCAGGAGTACGGGTAGTCGCGGGCGTAGGTGTGGAGCGTCCCGGCGGGGAAGGCCTCGCGGGCGACACTGTGACCACCGTCGCAGCCCACCACGTAGGCGCAGTCCAGGGTCTGTTCGCGGCCCCCGTGCGCAAAACGCACGACGGGTGAGTCGCTCAGCGGACTCTCGACGGCGAGCGCCTCGGCCTCGAACAACAGCGGTGGCCCGTCGGCCAGTTGGAGAGCGATCAGGTCCTTCACGATCTCCGTCTGCGGGTAGATCATTACGCCGCGGCCGCCGGTGAGTCGGGGGAAGTCGATGTGGTGGCGCTCGCGCTCGAAGCGCAGCTCGATGCCGCTGTGGGGCAGGCCCTCGACGTCGAGACGGTCGCCGGCGCCGCATTCCCGCAGCGCGTCGACCGTGCCCTGCTCCAGCATCCCGGCACGCTGGCGGCGTTCGACGTAGGCGCGCGACCTGCCTTCCAGGACGACGCAGCCGATGCCCGCGCGGTGCAGCAGCCGGGCCAGCAGGAGCCCGGCGGGGCCGCCGCCCACGATGCCGACCGTGGTCCGCATGACGCGCCTCCCGTCTCCGGTCTGGTCCGCTTCGGGCGGCGACCAGCTACAGCCTCTCTCAGCTCGAGTCGCGGTGCACGATCCTGGCTCCCAGCACCTCGTGGGTCTCGGGCGCCGCGCCGGGTTCGCGCACCGCGCGGTCGACCAGCTCCGCGAGGTCCCGACCGGACGGCAGTTCGAGGTGGACGGTGCTGAGCCGGGGCCGCAGCAACCGCCCGAGCATCAGGTCGTCCGCGCCGACGACGGCCGTTTCGTCCGGGACCACGATGCCCGCGTCCTGGAGCGCCCTCATCAGCAGCATGGCGTACTCGTCGTTGTAGGCGAACACCCCGTCCAGGCCGAGCGCGCGCCAGCGGTCCGCGAGCCGCGTCGCGGCCTCCTCCTCGTAGGCGAGCGGCAACTCGGTCACCGTGGCGCCGGTGCCGCGCAGGGCGCGGCGTACGCCTTCGAGGCGGGGCCTGGAGAAGATCTCCAGGCCGGGTTCCTCGGGCACCACGACGCCGACGCGGTGCCGGCCGCGGGCCACCAGATGGGCCCCCGCGCTGTGGCCGACCCGTTCGTGGTCCATCAGGAGCGCGTGCGCGCCCTCGACCCGCTCGGGGCCCAGGGTGACCACGGCCCGGGCCCCGGAGCGCTTGAGGACGGCCACGCCCTGCGGGCCGAGACCACTGCCGGGCACCAGCACGGCGACCGGCCGCAGCTCCGCCCAGGCCCGGGCGGCCTCGTCCCCGTGCAGACCGACGCTGCCGTACTGGACGACGGTGTAGTCCAAACGGCCCAGCGCCCACTGCAGCTCGTTGAAGAACTGACTGTAGAGCGGGCCCACGGGCACGCTCGGGGCGGGCATCAGGACCATCCGGCTGTGCCCGGCGCGCAGGCTGCGGGCCGCCGCGTGCGGAACGTACCCGAGATCCCTGGCCGCCTCGTGGACGCGGCGACGGGTGGGCTCGCTGATCCGGACGGCGCTGGTGTTGTTCAGAACGTACGAGACGGTGGCCCGGGAGACGCCCGCCAGGCGGGCCACATCGGCGCTCGTCGGCACGGGTCGTTGTACGGGCGACGGCGGGACGGGCTGATTCGGTATCTGCACCATGACGCCCCGCATCCTTGCAGAAGCCCCGGGCACCGCTCGGCGCCGGGGGAACCCCTGGCCCGCGCGCCCCGGAACACCCGCTTGCACGAAGGAACTTCCGCCCCTCGTGCGGGATACCTCCCCAGGCGGTTACCGTGCGGTGGACGATGTGCCTTCGGAGGTGTCCCGTATGGCTGACGACCGTGCCGCAGGTCTGGCGGAGTGTGCCCGCGCCCTCGCCGCGGGCGAGGTGAGCTCGCGTGAACTGGTCGAACGGGCGCTGGCCCGGATCGAGGCCACCCAGCCGTCCCTGAACGCCTTCCGTCTGGTGCGCGCCGAGGCAGCGCTCGACGAGGCGGACGCGGCGGACAGGGAACTCGCGGCGGGACACCGCCGGCCGCTGCTGGGGGTGCCGGTGGCGGTGAAGGACGACATGGACGTGGCCGGGGAGCCGACCGCGTTCGGCTGCCGAGGGGTCTTCCCGCCCGAGGCCCGGGACGGGGAGGCGGTACGCCGGCTGCGCGCGGCCGGGGCGATCGTCATCGGCAAGACCAACACCTGCGAACTCGGCCAGTGGCCGTTCACGGAGGGCCCGGCCTTCGGCGCCACCCGCAATCCCTGGCACGCCGACCACACCCCCGGCGGCTCCTCCGGGGGCTCCGCGGCGGCGGTCGCGGCGGGTCTGGTCCCGGCGGCGCTCGGCTCGGACGGTGCGGGCTCCGTCCGTATCCCGGCCTCCTGGACCCATCTGATCGGGATCAAGCCGCAGCGCGGCCGGATCTCCACCTGGCCGCGCCCGGAGTCCTTCCAGGGCATCACGGTCAACGGCACCCTCGCCCGCTCGGTGGCGGACGCGGCGCTGCTCCTGGACGCGGCGAGCGGCAACCACCACGGCGACCTGCACCGGCCGCCCGTGCTGCGGGTGTCCGACGCGGTGGGCCGCGAGCCGGGCCGGCTGCGGATCGCGCTGTCGCTCAAGCCGCCGTTCACGGCGGTGCCCGCGCGGCTCGACCCGGCCGTACGGGCGAAGGTGGTGGCACTCGCGGAGCGGATCGCGGCGCTCGGGCACACGGTGGAGGAGGCCGAGCCGCGCTACGGACGGATCGGGCTCACGTTCGTCCCGCGCGCGACGGCCGGTATCGCCGAACGGGTGCGCGACGCGCCCCACCCGCACCTCCTGGACCCGCGCACCCAGGGAGCCGCCCGCCTCGGCCGGCTGCTCGGTGGCGCGCCCCTGCGGGTGGCCCGGCGCGCCGAGGCGACCCTGCACCACCGGATCGGCGCGCTCTTCGACAGCTACGACGTGCTGCTCGCGCCCACCACGGCCGCTCCCCCGCCCCGCGTCGGCTCGATGGCGAACCTGAGTGGGCTGGACACCGACCGGGCCATGATCGCCGCCTGTCCGTACGCCTGGCCGTGGAACGTCCTGGGGTGGCCGGGTGTGAACGTACCCGCCGGTTTCGTCGGCGAGGGGCTGCCGGTCGGCGCCCAGCTCCTCGGCCCGGCGCACAGCGAGCCGTTGCTGGTCGCGCTGGCCTCCCAGCTGGAGGACGACCAGCGCTGGCACGAGCGGTGGCCGCCGCGCGAGGCGGCGGCGGATTCCCCCGCGGTGTAACCGACTTCGCGCCGTACGCTGGTGCCATGGACGATGTGTCGATGGTCGGATTGATGGGGCGGGTGACCGGGACGGTCGGGCCCGGGCTCGTCGGTGAGGTGATCGTCCGCGTACGCGGGGGCGCCGAGCACTTCCTTGCCTACCCCGCCACCGCCAAGGAGCGCATCGAGCGCGGCACGGTGGTGATGGTCGTCGAGTACCTGGCGCCGCGCACGGTGTACGTATCAGCGGCATACGACAGTTGACAGCTCGTCTGTGCGCGCTCCGTCCCAGGTGAGAGCAGTGTGCGTCAAGATTGCAACAAGGAATCGTCAGCGTCTTCACCCCGGTCCCGCTCAGGAGCACACTCCCTTCGTTCGGTGCCGATAGGGCACCATCAAAAGGGGGCGTATGCCGATGGTTGTCGGCGTCGTGGCGGGGACGGTTGTCCTCGCACTGATCTTCGTGATCGTGGTCTTCAAGCTCATGTGGCGGGTGGCGGAGCCCAACGAGGCACTGATCATCTCCGGTTCGAAGCATCGGACCGAAGGCCTCGAAGAGGGCATGGGTTTCCGAATCGTGACGGGGCGCGGCACGCTGGTGATGCCGGGTGTGCAGGCGGTGCGGAAGATCTCGCTGGACCTCAACGAGACCGAGTTGCACGTGGACTGCGTGACCACGCAGGGCATTCCGCTGAAGGTGCGGGGCGTGGTCATCTTCAAGGTGGGCGACGACTTCGTGTCGATCGCCAACGCGGGGCGCCGGTTCCTCGACCAGCAGAAGATGATGTCCGAGCGGGTGCACAACGTCTTCGCCGGTCATCTGCGGTCCATCGTCGGCGGGTTGACCGTCGAGGACATGATCCGCGACCGGGAGAAACTGACCGGCCAGACGCGGGCCGCGTGCGGTACCGAGATGGAGAAGCTGGGTCTGATCGTCGACTCGCTGCAGATCCACGAGATCGAGGACCCGACCGGTTACATCAAGAACCTCGCGATGCCGCACGCCGCCGCCGTACAGCGCGACGCGCGCATCGCGCAGGCGGAGGCGAACCGTCTCGCCACCGAGGCCGAGCAGAAGGCGGCGGCCCGGATGTCGGAGGCGACCCGGGACAGCGAGATCCTGCAGGCCGGTTACCAGGCCGAGCGTGACAAGGCGGCGGCGAAGTCGCGGCAGGCCGGTCCGCTCGCCGAGGCCGCGGCCCGGCAGGATGTCGTCGTGCAGGAGACCCGGATCGCCGAACTCGAGGCGCAGCGCCGGGAACAGCAGCTCCAGGCCGACGTCCGCAAGCCGGCGGACGCCCAGGCGTACGAGACCCGTGCGCGGGCCGAGGCGGAACGCGACGCGCGGATCTCCGCCGCGCAGGCCAAGGCCAAGGAGACCGAACTCGCGGCGGCGGCCGAGGCGAACCGGGTGAAGACCGCCGCCAACGCCGAGGCCGAGGCGACGAAGGCGCGGGGTGCCGCGGCCGCCATGGCGACCAAGGCCACCGGTGAGGCCGAGGCCGCCGCCGCCCAGGCCAAGGGTCTCGCGACCGCGGAGGCGACCCGTGCGCAGGGTCTCGCGGAGGCGGAGACCATCAAGGCGAGGGCCGCGGCCCTCGCCGAGAACCAGGAGGCCGTGGTCGCCCAGCAACTCGCGGAGAACTGGCCGGAGATCGTCCAGGCGGGCGCGAGCGCGTTCGGCAACGTCGACCACATGGTGCTGCTCAACGGTGCCGACGGCATGTCGGACATGTTCGCCAAGGCGCTCACCATGGGCGGGACGGGCCTGGGTCTGGCCCGGCAGTTGCTCTCGTCGATGAATCAGGACGGGGCCGGCGCGGGCAACGGCGGCGTGGTCAACGGATTCGTGCCGCCGCGTGCGGAGAAGGTGCCGGTGGAGGGGGACGGCAAGTGACCCGCTGAGGCTTCGGGCGTACGGGAGTTGGCTCCCGTACGCCCGAAGTGCGTTCCGTGCGGGGCCGCGTGTGCGGCGGGTGCTCCGTGCGGCGTGTGCTCCGTGCGGGGCCGCGTGTGTCCCGCGTCGGGCCCGTCGCGTGGGCCCCGTCGACGAGCCGCCGAGGTGCGGGTTCTAACGTGGCCCGCGTGAATGCCTTTACCGATGACACCGACGAGCATGTCCCCGGCCGCTACGGCCCTTCGGCCACCACGGAGGCCGAGCCCCGTGAGGTGGGCCGGGTGCGCACGGAGTACTCGCCCGCGCACGACGGCGACCCCGACCCCGGCGAGATCGTCTGGACCTGGGTGCCCTTCGAGGAGAACGACGGACGGGGCAAGGACCGCCCGGTGCTCGTCGTCGCGCGCGAGGACGGAGGCACTCTGCTCGCCGTCCAGTTGTCGAGCAAACGGCACGACGGCGACCGGGAGTGGGTACCGATAGGCAGCGGTCCGTGGGACCGGACGGGCCGGGACTCGTGGGTCGCCGTGGACCGGGTGCTGCGGCTGCACGAGGACGGCATGCGGCGTGAGGCGTGCGCGCTGGACCGGATGCGGTTCAACCTGGTGGTGCACCGCCTGCGGGAGCGCTACGGCTGGCGCTGAGCGCCACGGGACGTTTCCGTCACCCGATCGGCGGGGTGTCGGTGTCGGGATGTCCGTGCGTCACGGATGCGAACGCGCGTTTGAATGCGGATCGTGTCGCCGCCTCCGGGGTACGGTCCAGGACCCCGAACACCACCTGGTCGAAGTACCCCTCGAAGCGGCCCCCGACCAGCAGGTCACGGAAGGCCGCGGCGACCTGTGCCGGGTCGTTGCGGAAGACGCCGCAGCCCCAGGCCCCCAGGACCAGGCGTCGGTACCCCTGGGCCGCGGCGGCCTCCAGGACCCGCTCGGCCCGGACGGCCAGGGCGCGCGGCAGTTCGTCCGCGCGCTCGGGGGCCGTGCGCAGCACGACCGAGGCGTTCGGGGCCGCGGCGGTCAGGAAACCGGCGGTGTACGGCTCGTCGAGCAGTTCGCCGCGGCCGTCACGGAAGACGGGCACGGCGGGCGAATGGATGACCCGGTCCGTGTAGAACGGGTCCCGGTGGGCACGGTGGTGGTCGTAGAACTCGCGGGCCCGCAGCAGGCAGGCGTAGAGCGCCGACGCTCGGCACAGGTCCTCCTCCTGGGCCTGCGCGCCGTTCAGATAGCCACCGCCGGGATTGCGCGCCGAGGCGAAGTTCAGCACGGCGACGGGGCCCTCGGGGCCGTGCGCGTACCCGCCCGCCAGCCGTCTCGCGGCCTGTGTGCTGCTCTCGCCCGTGACCTCGAACGCCGTGCCCGCGAAGCCCGCGGCGGAGGCCGCACGGCCACCGGCCGGCACCCCGATCGGACCCGGCCCGTACATCCGCGTCCCGGCCCGCGCGGCCTCGACCGCCGCGGCGATCGACACCACCCGCCCGTGCGACCCGCGGTACGAACCCGCCGCCACGGCCTCCTCGGTCTGCCGCGCGATCGCGCGCAGGCGCGCGCTCATGGCGCCACCCCCGTACACGCCATGCGAACGCCCCGCGCGATCTCCCCCGTCGTGCCCACGGACGCATCGTGAGCGATGCTGGTCGTGCGGCGCAACAGATTTTCGCGGCCCCGCGCGGAGTGACGTGCGGGCCGCCTCCGCGGTGCCCCCGAACCCTGGGCACGACGATTTGCACCCTTGTGCGAACCGCCGAGAGGGTCTTGGGTGGGACGAGCAATGCCGGTCCGGCACCACAGACGCCGGGCCGGCGGCATGGTGGAATCTCAGGAGGATCCCTACATGTCCGATTCGGTGAGTGACTGTACGGAGCAACGCTCCGCCGTCACCGAGGCCGAGGTGGAAGCGCTGGTCCGAGGCATATGCTTCAAGACCGGACCGCCCCGCACCCTCGGTGTCGAAGTGGAATGGCTCGTCCACGAGCTGCGGCGGCCGCAGCTCCCCGCAACACCTGAACAGCTCGAAGCGGCCTACGCCGCTCTGCGGACCCTGCCCCTGCGTTCGGCGCTCACCGTCGAACCGGGCGGCCAGCTGGAGCTCAGCTCCGCACCCGCCGGCTCCCTGATGGAGTGCGTCGGGTCCGTGTCGGCCGATCTCGACGCGGTGCGCGCGGTACTGCGTGAGATGGATCTCGGCCTCAGCGGCCACGGCCACGAACCCTGGAACCCCCCGAGCCGCTACCTCCGTGAGCCGCGCTACGACGCCATGGAACGCTACCTGGACCGCACGGGCCCCGAGGGCCGGGCGATGATGTGCTCCTCCGCCTCGGTCCAGGTGTGCCTCGACGCCGGGTACGAGGAGCCCGGCCCGCTCGGCCACGGGCGCCGCTGGTGGCTGGCGAACCAGTTGGGCGCGGTCCTGGTGGCCGCGTTCGCGCACTCCCCGCTCGCCCAGGGCCGCTACACGGGCTGGCGCTCCACGCGGCAGTCCCTGTGGACGGCCATGGACCCGGGCCGGTCCGCCGCGCCTTCGCTGCGCGGCGATCCGCGCGCCGCCTGGGCCCGGCACGTCCTGGACGCGCCGGTGATGTGCGTCCGGGCTCCGGAAGGCCCCTGGGAGGTACCCGAGGGCCTGACCTTCCGGGAGTGGACCCGGTCCGGCACACCGCCGAACCGGGCGGACCTGGACTACCACCTCACGACCCTGTTCCCGCCGGTCCGCCCTCGCGGCCATCTGGAGCTGCGCATGATCGACGCGCAGCCGGGCGAGGACGGGTGGATCGTGCCACTGGCGGTGACGGCGGCGCTGTTCGACGACCCGGAGGCGGCGGAGATCGCCTACCGGACCGTCAAGCCCCTCGCGGAGCGGGCGGAAGGCCTGCCGGCTCCGTGCAATCCGCTGTGGATCGGCGCCGCCCGGCACGGCCTGACCGACCCCGAGCTGCGCGAGGCCGCCGTCATCTGCTTCGCGGCTGCCGCCGAGGCACTGCCCCGCCTCGGTGCCACCGCCGAGGTGCGGGAGGCCGTCGCGGAGTTCACGGAGCGCTACGTGGCCCGGGGTCGCTGCCCCGCCGACGATCTGCTGAGCCAGTTCCACCGTCAATTCCACGGTCGGCTCGACGACCGGTCCCACGACCGGTCCCAGGGCCGGTCCCACGGGAAGGACCTCCGCACATGACCGCCCCCACGTCACCCACGGACCCCGAGTCGCTCAGGGAGCGCGCGCTCGACGCACTGACCACGGCCCGTGACCGCACCGCGCTCCTCACGTCCTGCGTCGAGGAGCCCGAGCTGACCGCGCAGCACTCGCCGTTGATGTCCCCCCTGGTCTGGGACCTCGCCCACATCGGCAACCAGGAGGAGCTGTGGCTGCTGCGCGCCGTCGCCGGGCGTGATGCCATGCGGCCCGAGATAGACGGGCTGTACGACGCGTTCGAGCATCCGCGCGCCGAGCGGCCCTCACTGCCGCTGCTGGCTCCCGCGGAGGCCCGGCGGTACGCCGCCGAGGTACGGGGCCGCGCACTGGACGTCCTGGAGGGCACCGCCTTCCGGGGCACCCCGCTGACCGAGGCGGGATTCGCCTTCGGCATGATCGCGCAGCACGAACAGCAGCACGACGAGACGATGCTGATCACCCATCAGCTCCGCAGGGGACCGGCGGCCCTCACCGCGCCGGACCCCGATCCCGCCCCGCCGTTCACGGGACCGGCCGAAGTCCTCGTCCCCGGCGGCCCGTTCACGATGGGCACGTCCACCGAGCCCTGGGCGCTGGACAACGAGCGGCCCGCGCACCGGCGTGAGGTCCCGGCGTTCTTCATCGACACCACTCCGGTGACCAACGCCGCGTACCAGGCCTTCATCGAGGACGGCGGCTACGACACCGAACGCTGGTGGAGCCCGGAGGGCTGGGCCCACATCCGGACCCACGGCATCGAGGCGCCGCTGTTCTGGCGCCGCGAGGGCGGGCAGTGGCTGCGGCGCCGCTTCGGCGTCACCGAGCCGGTACCGTCCGACGAGCCGGTGCTGCACGTGTGCTGGTACGAGGCCGACGCCTACGCCCGCTGGGCGGGGCGCCGACTGCCCACCGAGGCCGAGTGGGAGAAGGCGGCCCGCCACGACCCGGTCTCCGGCCGCTCCACCCGCTACCCCTGGGGCGACAGCGACCCCACCCCCGAGCACGCCAATCTCGGTCAGCGCCATCTGCGTCCGGCTCCGGCCGGCAGCTATCCGGCGGGCGAGTCCCCGCTCGGCGTACGGCAGTTGATCGGCGACGTGTGGGAGTGGACGTCGAGCGACCTGCAGCCCTACCCCGGCTTCGCGGCCTTCCCGTACAAGGAGTACTCGGAGGTCTTCTTCGGGCCGGAGCACAAGATTCTGCGCGGCGGCTCGTTCGCCGTGGACAAGGTCGCCTGCCGGGGCACCTTCCGCAACTGGGACTACCCCATCAGGCGGCAGATCTTCTCCGGGTTCCGCACGGCCCGCGACGGGCAAGCCTGATGTGCCGTCATCTGGCCTATCTGGGGCCCGAGACACCGATCGGCCGGCTGCTGTCGGAACCGCCGCACAGTCTGTTCCGGCAGTCGTGGGCACCCCGGCGACAGCGGTACGGGACGGTCAACGCCGATGGTTTCGGGGTCGGCTGGTACGCCGAAGGGGACCCGGTGCCCGCCCGGTACCGGCGCGCCGGGCCCATCTGGGGCGACCAGTCCTTCGCGGACCTGGCCCGTGTCGTACGGACCGGGGCGCTGCTCGGCGCCGTACGGGACGCCACCCGGGCGGGAGCGGACGGGGAGGCCGCGGCGGCGCCGTTCGCCGCGGGCACCTGGCTGTTCAGCCACAACGGCGCCGTCCTCGGCTGGCCCCACTCCCTAGCCCCGCTGACCCGCGGCCTGCCCGCCGTGGAGCTGCTGTCGCTGGAGGCCCGCTGCGACTCGGCGCTCGTCTGGGCGCTGGTCCTGCAGCGGCTGCGCACCGGGGACGACGGAAGCCGGGCGCTGGCCGACACGGTCCTGGAGGTCGCCGAGGCCGCCCCGGGCTCCCGGCTCAACCTGCTGCTCACCGACGGCGACACGATCACCGCGACGGCCTGGGGCGACACCCTGTGGTACCTCGCCGAACCCGGCCGCGGCACCGTCGTGGCCTCCGAGCCGTACGACGACGACCCACGGTGGCAGGAGGTGCCGGACCGCACGCTGCTCGTGGCGACCGGCACCGACGTCCTGCTCACCCCGCTCAAGGACCCGCACGACCGCCAAGGCGTGCCCGACCACGAGGACCCCCACCACCCCATGGCATCCGCACGTCCGAAGGAGCCCAGCACGTGAGTCCGTTCCTTCTCACCCGCACCCTGCCCGAAGACGCCACGGACGCCGCGCTGCGCGCCGACGTCCTGCACGGCCTGTCCCACACACCCAAGACGCTGCCGCCGAAGTGGTTCTACGACGCGCACGGCAGCGAGCTCTTCGACAAGATCACCGAACTGCCCGAGTACTACCCCACCCGGGCGGAGCGCGAGATCCTGGCCGCCCGGGCCACCGAGATCGCCGCGGCGACCGGTGCGCGCACCCTCGTCGAGCTGGGCTCGGGCTCGTCCGAGAAGACCCGTCATCTGCTCGACGCGCTGCCCGGGCTGCACACCTATGTGCCGGTCGACGTCAGCGAGAGCGCCCTGACCCAGGCCGGGCACGCGCTGATCGCCGAACGCCCGGAGCTCGGTGTGCACGCGCTGATCGCCGACTTCACGGGCGGTCTCGCGCTTCCGGGCACGCCCGGACCGCGGCTCGTGGCGTTCCTCGGCGGCACCATCGGCAACCTGCTGCCGACCGAACGCGCCGCGTTCCTGGCCTCCGTACGGGCCCTGCTCTCCCCCGGCGACACGCTGCTGCTGGGCACGGACCTGGTCAAGGACGAGTCGGTGCTCGTCGCCGCGTACGACGACGCGGCCGGAGTGACGGCCGAGTTCAACAAGAACGTGCTGACGGTCGTCAACCGCGAGCTCGGCGCCGACTTCGATCCGGACGCGTTCACCCATGTCGCCCGCTGGGACGCCGAGCACGAGTGGATCGAGATGCGGCTGCGTTCGCGGACCGAGCAGACCGTGAAGATCCCCGCCCTCGACCTCGCCGTCGACTTCGCCGCCGGTGAGGATCTGCGCACCGAGATCTCGGCGAAGTTCCGCGAGGAGGGGGTACGGCGCGAACTCGCCGCGGCGGGGCTCGACCTGGCCCATTGGTGGACGGACCGCGAGGGCCGTTTCGCACTGTCGTTGAGCGTGGTCGGGTGACGTCACCAGCAGCGTGAGAGACCGCCCGGGCGGTGAACCCGGGCACCATCGGGCGACGGGCGCCGGCGATGTACACCGCCGGCGCCCGTCGCCCTGTCCGCTCCGGCGCCCCGTACCGGCGCCCGGCGTGGCGTCTCCGCCCGCCGAAAGGTGCTCGAGGGCCGTCCCGTGATCCCCCGTCGGGGCCTTTCCGGTTGCCGTCCCGGATGTCCCATTCGATGATGGTGCTTGAATTTCCCTACGTTCGCGAAGCATTACTTCGCGTTGCGTTCCTGGAGCATGTTCCCGAGCTCGGAAAATCTGCTTCTGTGCACCTCTGACGTGCTGACGCAGGGGCGAAGGAGGAACCCTTGCTGCGCGCATTCGCCAAGGTCTTCGGAACCCCGGACCTGCGCAAGAAGCTGTTGTTCACGCTCGGCATCATCGTGCTGTACCGCGTGGGATCGCATGTGCCGCTGCCCGGCGTGAACTATCGGAGCGTCCAGGCGTGCGTGGACGCGGCGACGACCAACGGCGGTCTGCTGGGGCTGGTCAATCTGTTCAGCGGCGGGGCCCTGCTCCAGATCACCGTGTTCGCGCTGGGAATTCTTCCGTACATCACGTCGAGCATCATTCTGCAACTGCTGACGGTGGTCATCCCGAAACTGGAGGCGCTGAAGAAGGAGGGCGCCGCCGGGCAGGGGAAGATCACCCAGTACACGCGCTATCTGACGGTGGCTCTCGCCATTCTGCAGGGTACGGGCCTGGTGGCGACCGCCCGCAGTGGCGCGCTGTTCCCCAGCTGCCCGACCGCCGCGGGCATCGTCCCGGACCATTCGATCCTCACCACGCTGGTGATGGTGCTCACGATCACCGCGGGGACGGCCTCCGTGATGTGGCTCGGAGAGCTCATCACCGAACGCGGTATCGGCAACGGAATGTCGATGCTCATCTTCATCTCGATCGCCTCCACGTTTCCCGGCGCGTTGTGGACCGTCAAACAGGAGGGGCAGATCGCCGACGGGTGGCTCGGCTTCGGCGTCGTCATTCTGGTCGGGTTCGCGATGGTGGCCCTGGTCGTCTTCGTGGAACAGGCGCAGCGCCGCATTCCGGTGCAGTACGCGAAACGGATGATCGGCCGTAAGTCGTACGGGGGAACGGCGACCTACATCCCGCTGAAGGTCAACCAGGCCGGTGTGGTTCCGGTCATCTTCGCCTCCTCGCTCCTCTATATCCCCGCGCTGATCGCACAGTTCTCCAATTCGCACGCGGGCTGGGCCACCTGGGTCACACAGAACTTCGTCCGGGGAAACCATCCGTACTACGTCCTCGCGTACTTCCTGCTGATCGTGTTCTTCGCCTTCTTCTATGTGGCGATCACGTTCAATCCGGAGGAAGTGGCGGGGAACATCAAACAGAGCGGCGGGTTCATCCCGGGCCTGCGGGCCGGCCGGCCCACGGCCGAGTACCTGGGCTACGTCCTCAACAGACTCACCTGGCCGGGTGCCCTCTATCTGGGCCTGATCGCCCTGGTCCCCACCGTCGCGTTCGCGAGCTTCGGCGGCGCCAACCAGCTCACCGGCACGAGCATTCTGATCATCGTGAGCGTGGGCCTGGAGACCGTGAAGCAGATCAGCAGCCAGGTCGAGCAGCACCACTACACGGGCTTCCTCCGATGACGCTCCCGGGGGACGGCGGCCGGGGACTCATCCCCCGGTCTCCGCCAGCCGTTCCGTGATCAGGCGGGAGGCGCGCCCTGCCTCGGTCGCGGGGTCCGCCCCGGTCAGGACCTTGGTCATATAGGACTTGATCGGGTTGTCGGCCTCGACGGCGGCCCACCGCGGCGAGGCGGGTGTCGCCCGGCCCTGCGCGGCGCCCACCGCCATGGCCGCGGCGCCCTCCTCGCCGGCCACGGCGCCCGCGAGGGTGGTCTTGTTGGGGACGTAGTTCATCGTCCGGGCCAGCTCCGTCTGCCACTTGGCGCCGACGAGGGCCGAGACGACGGCCGTAGCCGCCCGCCGGTCGTCGGTGTTCTTGGGCACCACGAGGTCGGAGCCGCCGGTGAAGACGGCGCCGGGCTCGGCGGCCGTCCTGCCGGGCACGGGGAAGAACCCGAGCTTCTTCCGCAGCGCCGGGTTCTGCTCCACGATCGCCTGGGCGAGGCCGGGTACCGCCACGATCTGTGCCACATGGCCACCGGCGAACACCCCCGCCTGCGGCGGGTGTTCCTCGTCCGCGCCGGCGGGCCCGGAGCCGAGCGCCTGGAGCCGCCGGTAGAAGTCCATGCCGCGCAGCGCCGCGGGCGACTGCAGGGAGCCCTGCCAGGTTCCGGCGGACTCCGTCGCGAGCTCTCCGCCCTCGTCCCAGACGAACCCGGCGAAGGTGTACCAGTCCTGCCCGGCCAGATAAATACCCTGGTTGCCGGCCGAGTTGAGCCGCCCCGTGTCCTCGATCCACTGTTCGCGGGTCTTCGGCGGCTTCTTGATGCCGGCCCGGTCGAAGAGGTCCTTGCGGTAGATGACGACGCGATTCGCCGCGTACCACGGGATGCCGTACTGGCGGGTGCTGAACCGGCCCGGCTGGGCGAGGCCCGGGAGCCAGTCGTCCATGCCCCAGTCGCGCACCGACTCGAGCGTCAGGTCGCTCAGGCCGCCCCGGTCCACGTACTGCGCCACCTGGGTGTTGCCCACCTCGATGACGTCCGGCCCGTTGCCCCGCTCGCCCTCCAGCGCTCCCTGGACCTTCTGCACGATCCCGGTCCACTGCTGGATGCGGATGTCCAGGGCGATGCCCCGGTGGGTCCGTTCGAAGTCCTCGGTGAAGCGCTTGAGGAACTCCTCGGACGCACTGTCCTTCATCAGCCACACCGTCACGGTGTGACGTCCGCCGCCTCCTCCCGGCAGGGCTCCGCAGGCGGTCAGCAGAGAGGCGGTCACACAGGCGAGGGCGAGCAGACGACGCGTCACGAAGGGGATCCTGTTCTGTCTTGCGGACAGCGGAAAGGGAACCCGGCGTGGGGGTCGAGCTCAGCGCTCGTACGGGTGTTCTGATTTTGGTATGGACCAATCAAACCCGTCAAGGGCGACCGTCGAGACACCACCGACATCTCGCGTACCGCGGCGCCGTGAGGCACCGTGGAATGACGCGTGGCACACCCGCCACGGCGGAGAGGAGCACCCGCATGACCGACCACACGTACCGGGTCACCGAGATCGTCGGCACGTCTCCCGAGGGGATCGACCAGGCCGTCCGCAACGGGATCGCCCGCGCCTCGCAGACCCTGCGCAACCTGGACTGGTTCGAGATCACCCAGGTCAGGGGGCAGATCGTGGACGGGGAGGTCGAGCACTACCAGGTGGGTCTGAAGGTCGGCTTCCGCCTGGAGGACGGCGCCTGACGCGACCGGGCGCCACGACTCCCGGCATGTGGCCCCGCTCCGGGGCCACATGCCGCTTCCCGCGCCGAGCCGTACGCCGATCCACCACGGGCCCGCGAGCAGTCCGATCCCCCGCGGAGCCGCACGCCGGCACGCGCGGACGGGGTCGTGCGGGGCCCGCACGACCCGCGCTCGGACCCGTGACCCCGTCCCCGCCCTCGCGCCCACCCGGGCAGCGGTATCGCGAGCGAACCCCCGAACGGCCGACCGGCGGCCTTTGCTCACCGTGCGGGCGCCCCCGCCGTCCGCACCGCCCCACCGCCGCACCGCTGCACCGCTGCACCGCCCACGATGTCCATGGCTTCCGGTCGTGCGCCGACAGCCGCGCATCAGCCGGGACGGCCCCGCCGATCGCACGGCGGCCACGGCTGCCCGGTCGATCGCAGGCCCGCTGCCGGCGGTCCGGCCCGTCACGGTCCTGCCGGTGGCGCACCGCAGGTTGGGTACCAGCCGGCCGCCGGCCCGTCGCCCTCGGACCACTTCGGCCCAGACCGGTCCGCCCTCGTCGGGACAGGTAGGCCGGGCGGGCCGGTAATGCCCGGCCGGGCCGGGCCGGTCACGCCAGGCCGGGCAGGCCGATTACGCCGGGCCGCGCAGGCCGGTCACGCCGGGCCGCGCAGGCCGGTCACGCCGGGCCGCGCAGGCCGGATTAGGCGGGCTGATCACGCCGGGCCGGGCGGGCCGTGCAGGCCGGACCAAGCGGGCCGATCACGCCGGGCCGGGCTGGTCACGTCAGGCCGGGGCCTGTCGCGTCAGGCCGCGCCGGTCACGTCAGCCCGATCGCGTCAAGGCGCGCCGGGCACGTCAGGCCGGACCGGTCACGTCAGCCCGGTCAGGTCCGCCCCTCGCGCTCCTGCGCGTTCTTCAGAGCCGCCGACGCGGTCGCCCAGCGCGCCCGTACGACCGTGAACCCGGCCCGCTCGGCGTCGTCGCAGACGAGTTCGTCGTCGTCCACGAGGACACGGACCTCACGGTCGCGGGCGAGTCGGCGGAGGATCTCCGACTTGGTCCGGCGGGCGGGCCTGCGGTCGTCGTCGCGCCGCATCCACACCGGCCCCTCGGGCAACCCCTGGGCGGCCAGCCACGCGACGGTGTCACGGCGGCAGCGCTCGGGACGCCCGGTCAGGTAGACCACGTCGCACTCCCGCGCGCTCTCCAGCGCCAGGGCCACGCCCTCGGCCAGCGGCGGGTCCTGCGGTGCGGCCGCGAAGAACGCGTCCCAGTCGCGCGGGGTGCGCTCCAGGAACCGCTGCCGGTGCGCGCTGTCCGCGAGCGTTCCGTCGAGGTCGAACACGGCGAGCGGTCTGCTGTTCCTCTGGGTCACGCCGACCACCCTAAGGGCCCGCGACACCCGGCGCGTCAGGGCACGCGGCGCCCCGTGGGCCCGCCCGGCGGAGGGACCGACGGGCACGCCCGCTTCCCGACCCGTGACGGGCTCGCGCCCTGCTCCAACCCCCGACGAAGAGCATGAAGTTGACAGACCGTCAGACGTACCGCGACGTCACGAGGCGTCGGCCAGCCAGGGCCTGACCTGCTTGCGGGCCTCGTGCAGACGGGACTTGAGGGTGCCGAGCGGAATGCCGACCCGCTCGGCGACCTCGGCGTACTCCAGCTGGCAGATGTCCCGGTAGACCAGCGGCGCCACCAGGTGCGGATGCTCGCGCTCCAGCCGCTCCAGCGCCTCGAGGAGGTCGATGCGGGAACCGGCGATGACACTCGTGGTGCGCGGGTCGACGTGCTGCGAGGCGTCGATGACGTCCGGCTGCTCGGCGGCCCGCCGCTTCAGCTCGCGGTACTTCTGTCGGGAGCAGTTGGCGACGACCGTGTAGAGCCAGGTGCTGAAGCGGCTGCGGCCCTCGAAGGCGGTGATCTTCCGCGCCACCTGGAGGAGGACGTCCTGCGCCGCCTCCTCGGCGTCCTCGCGGCACGGCAGGAAGCGTCCGCAGCGCCGCATGACCTCCGGCCCCAGCCGCTGAAGGAGCAGATCCAGGGCGTCCGGATCGCCCGCGGCGGCGCGCAGCGCGAGCTCTTCGGTTCCCGCCGCGTCCTGCACTGGGTGCTCCCCTCGGTGTCGATCAGAGGCCAGGCATGATAGTCGCATGCACCCTCCGCAGCGGATCGGCCGCTACCGTCTGGACCGGCGCCTGGGCGCCGGCGGCTTCGGCGTGGTCTGGCTCGCCCACGACGAGGTGCTGGACGCGGTCGTCGCCGTGAAGGTGCTGTCCGACAACTGGGTCGACCACCTGGACGTGCGGGAGCGCTTCCTCGCCGAGGCCCGGCTGCTGCGCAAGGCCGACTCGAGCCGGGTCGTCCAGGTCTACGACATCGGTGAACTCCCGGACGGCAGGCCCTACTTCGTCATGGAGTACGCGGACGGGGGCACCCTCGCGGACCGGGTCGGCGGTGAACCGCTCCCGGTGTCCGAGGCCCTGCGGCTGACCGCCCTGGCGGCCCGCGGCGCGGCCGCGCTGCACCAGGCCGGGATCGTGCACCGCGACATCAAGCCGTCCAACGTGCTGCTGCGCACGGCACCCGGCGCGGGCGAGCGGGTCCTGCTGGCGGACCTCGGTCTCGCCAAGAGCCTGGCGCAGGCCTCCGGGCTGACGATGGCCGCGGGTTCGGCGGGCTACACCCCGCCGGAGCAGGCCCGGCCCGGGTCGGGGATCGACGCGCGGGCCGACGTGTACAGCCTGGGAGCCCTCGGCTACCACCTGGTCACGGGCACGGTTCCCGGGCCGCCCGGAGAGGTCGTACGCCCCGACCGGATCCGTACCGACCTCGCGCCGGGAGTCCGGCGGGCACTGCTGCGCGCCATGGAACCCGACCGGGAGCGGCGCTTTCCCACGGCGCTGGGTCTGGCCGAGGAGTTGGAGCGGCTGGCCGGGGTGACGCCGGCTCCGGCCGCCCGTACGCCCCGGCGCCGACGAAGGACCGTCATCGCCGCGGTGGCCGTCGCGGTCGTGGTCGCCGCCGGCGGCGTCACCGCCGCCCTGGTGAGCCGGCAGTCCTCCGGCGGGTCGGTGCGGGTCTCGGACGCCTCGGGGCGGCTCACGGTCGACGTGCCGCACGCCTGGGGCCGCCAGCTGCGCGACTCCGGCTGGAATCCGCGGACCGTGGGCCTGTCGGACGCCCATGAACCGGGGCTGGCGGTCGCCGACGACCTGGCGAAGTGGCAGGACCTGCGCTCGGCTGTCGACGGGGTGTTCGTCGGCCTGAGCGAGCACGGGGACATCCGGGCCGAGGTCGCCTCGCTCGCCCACACGGGGTGCCACTACGACGGCGGCCGCACCTACACCGGCGCGCACTGGCACGGGCTGGTGAGGACCTGGAGCGACTGCCCGGGCGGTCACGGCTCGCTCACGGAGGTCGGGCTCACCCCCGCGGGCGGCGCCGCACAGCCGCAGCTCTATGTACAGATCCGCCAGAAGAGCGGCAGCGACGCCACCGACCGTGTGCTCGGCTCCGTACGGGTAGGCACCTGACGAGAACGCGTGCCGGACCGGCGAACTTTTTCCGGCCGGCGCGCATCGGACAGTGGTGACGGAGCACGGAGCGCCGTACGCACGGGTCACGGCGTGCGCTGAATTCGAAGGAGTGTTGACATGGCGACCTTCCGGCACGGCGACGAGGTTCCGGTACGCCGTACGTCCTCCCCCGCGCACTGGGCGGCGGTGGTCGCGGGTATCGCGCTGCTGGGCACGCTCTCGGCCTGCGGGACCGACAGCGGCACGGGCGGCACCCCGCAGAAACTCCCCGGCACGGCGCAGCCGGCCTCCGGTGACACGACCCCGGACGGCTCCGGCACCAGTACCGCGTCGGCCGGCGGCGGCAGGACCTCCGCACCGGTGTCGGGCTCGGCCTCGGCGACGGCGACGGCGTCGACCGGAAGCGGTGCGGCGAGCACCCGTTGCCACACCTCCGAACTGCGCGCCTCGGTCGGTGCCAACGACCCGGGAGCGGGCCAGGAGAACTTCCCCGTCGTCCTCACCAACACCTCCCACCGCACCTGCACCCTGCGCGGCTACCCGGGGGCGGCCTTCGTGGACGCGTCGGGCAAGCAGCTCGGGCCCGACCCGAAGCGCTCCCCCGGGTCGCCGACCACGGTCGTGCTGGCCCCCGGGCAGAGCGCGTGGGCGGGCCTGACGTTCTCCAACCCCGAGATCAGCGGGGCGCACACGGCCACGCCGGCGTCGCTGGTCGTCACACCGCCCGACGAGCGGGACCCGCTCAAGGCGGTCTGGAAGGGCGGCGAGGTCCCGGTGTCGGGGAACTCCTCCTCGGTCTCGCTGACGGTCGTCCGGGCCGGTAGCGGCGCCTGACCCCGCCCGCCCCGCCGCTCCCGGCCGCCCACCCCGCCGCTGTCCGCCCCGCCGTCCGCCCGCGGACCGGCGGGGTTTGTCACGGAACGGCAACACGTCCCCCCGCCGGCGACCTTTCCCGGACATCCGCGCATCACACCGTTCGACGCACCTTCCGGCAGGCCGGCGCGTCGCAGGAACGGAAGCTCCGGCCCGGCGCGGGAGCGGTATCGAGGACATCGGGGGTTCATCATGACCGGCATCTCACGCAGGCGTCTGCTGACCGCGACGGCCGCGGCGGGAGCGCTCGGCGCGCTCTCCGCCTGCTCGGCGCACGACTGGTCGGTGGGCAGCGACGGCAAGGGGCAGGTGCAGGACGCGACCCCGCGGCCCCGGCTCATCGGCGACGGTTCCACCGCCGACACGGGGGCCCAGCCCAAGCAGCCGAAGGCCGAGCGGCTCAAGCCCGGCGAGCGTCCGCCGCAGTTCGTGGTGTTCTCCTGGGACGGCGCGGGCGAGCTCAGCAACCAGCTGTTCTCGCGGTTCCGCAAGGTCGCCGCCGACCACGGCGCGTCGATGACGTTCTTCCTCAGCGGCATCTACACGCTGCCCGAGTCGAAGAAGCACCTCTACAGCCCACCGCAGCACCCGGTGGGCGCCTCCGCGATCGGCTACCTCTCCGACCGGCACATCCACGCGACACTTCAGCAGATCCGGGGCGCCTGGCTGGAGGGGCACGAGATCGGCACCCACTTCAACGGTCACTTCTGCGGCGCGGACGGGGTACGCCGCTGGTCCCCCGCCGAGTGGCGCAGCGAGATCGACCAGGCGAAGAAGTTCGTCACCGGGTGGAAGACCAACACCGGCTTCACCGATCTCGAACCGCTTCCCTTCGACTACGACAAGGAGCTGATCGGCGGCCGCACCCCCTGTCTCGAGGGGCAGTCCAACCTGCTGCCGACGGCCGCCGCCCTCGGCTGGAAGTACGACGCCAGTTCCCCCGGCGGCCTCCAGATGTGGCCCGGCAAGGTCCAGAACGGCCGCGTCTGGGACTTCCCGCTGCAGTCCATCCCGTTCCCCGGCCACACCTTCCAGGTCCTGTCCATGGACTACAACCTGATGGCCAACCAGTCCAACGCCAACCCGCTCGGTGACCGCGCCCAGTACGACGCCTGGCGCGCGCAGGCCCGCGACAGCTATCTGGCCGGCTTCCGCCGGGCCTACGAGAGCAACCGGGCCCCCTTCTTCGTCGGCAACCACTTCGAACGGTGGAACGGGGGCATATACATGGACGCCGTGGAAGAGGCCGTCGAGCGGATAGCGGGGCACGACGAGGTACGCCTGGTCTCGTTCCGCCAGCTCGTGGAGTGGCTGGAGGTCCAGGACCCTGCGGTGCTGCGCAAGCTGCGCACCCTCGATCCCGGACAGTCCCCCCTCGGCGGCTGGGCGGAGTTCCTGGGCACGGCCGCCTCCGCGTCGGCCACCGCGGGGTCGGCCACCGCGGCGTCGTGACACCTCACGGCGGAGGCGGTCGGTGCCCGGGGCCCGGTCCCGTCCCCTGCGATCCCCGGGGGCGGGACCGCAGGGGACGGCGTCAGTGACGGCCGCCCCGGCCGCCTCCGGATCCGTAGCCATCGTGACCGCCGCCGTAACCGCCGTATCCGTAGCCGCCGTTCCCCCAGGTGCCCCCGTCGCCGTATCCCGGGGTGCCGTACTGGCCGTCGGCCGGCGGGCAGTCGTACGGGGAGCAGGACGACGTGGGACTCGGGGCGGAGGGGTTCCCCGCGGACGTCGACGGCCCGGCCGAGGGGGCGGGCGACACCTTGGACGCACCGTTCGGCGACCGCGAGGCCCCGGTGGGTTCCCGGGTCACCGGCGCGGTGGCCGATCCGTCGGCGTCCCAGTTCACCGCCGCCATCTGGAGCGAGGGCGACGAGGTGTCCAGGGTCCAGTGCTGGACGGCCTGATCCCTGCGGAGCTTGAGGACCAGGGCTCCCGTGCCGTTGGTGGCGGCGGGCGTGAGGGCCAGGTCCTGGTTGCCCCGGGGCACCAACTCCCCCTGAAGGGTGAAGTCGTAGCGCACGTTCTTGCCGGTCGAGCCGGACTCGGCGGTGCAGGAGGCCAGTTGGATCGAGTAGCCGAGGTGGGAGTCGAGACACAGGCCCGGGTCGGCGACGTCGCGCAGCACCCCGTCCGCCTCGTACGACCATTCCTGCGCCCCGGCCGAGGAGCACGAGGTGAGTGCCGTCTCGGCCCCCTTCACGAGCTTCCCGCCGACGATGCCGACACACAGCCCGGTCTTGAGGTTGCGCAACCGGCCGCGCACGGTGCCGTTCGACGCGTCGCCTATCCAGGACGGCTTCGCACCGGGTGCCTTGACGGGGCCCGAACTCGGCCTGCCCGAAGGCCCGGCGCCCTCGACGGTGCCGTCCGAGCCCTGGGCCGCCCACAGGGCCAGCGGGACCAGGATCAGGCCGCTCGCGGTCAGTGCGGCCAGCGCGATGTTGCGGCGGCCCGGCGAGCGCCGGGGTGCCTTGTGCGTCGCCCGGCGCGAGTCGGTGGCCGATTGGCCGCGCGGCGCCACACGCGGCGGCCGGCTCGGCGGGAGCGGGACGTTGTCGGGGAGAGGAGGGGCCGCGTGGAGGCCCGGGCCGCCAGGCCCGTCGCCCGTCACCTCCACCAGACCGACGGCGCGTCCGGGCCGGGTGGCGAGATAGGCCTCGGCGCCCCAGCCGAGCACGGACTCGGCCAGCGGCAGGGCGAGTTCGCCGTTGAAGTGGTTCAACTGGTCGGCGGTGTACCGGCAGTGGCGGCAGCGGCCCATGTGCCGGCGCAGATCGGGGTCGAGGTCGTCACCACCACGTCGCAGCGACACATCCAGCATGCGGTGGTACTGGCGGCACTCCTCCTCGGGGGCCAGTTCGCGGTGGATCTCCAGGCAGCCCTCACGCAGGCGTTCACGGGCCCGCGCCAGCTCGACGAGGGCGGCGTCCTCACGGATGCCCAACAGCGCTGCGGGCAGGGCTAGTTGTTCGGCCTCGACCTCGGCATGCCAGAGCAGGCAACGGCCCGCCTCCGGAAGTCGCTGGAATGCGCGGGACAGCAGGCGCCGGCCCTCCGGCGGAAGGAGCCGCGCCACGACGCGCTCCTCGCCGTCCGGGCCGGCCAGCAGCTCGGGGTGGAGCGATTCCCGCCGCTGGTCCGCGAGCCATTCGGCGGTCATGCGGCGCACGGTGACCAGCAACTGCGGCCGCCAGGCCGCCGTCGGTCCGGTCTGCCGCAGGGATTCGCCGAACAGCCGGGTGAATGCCGCCGTGGTGAGGATTCCGGCGGGACGCACGCCGTTGGTGCACAGCCGGGCGTAGCCGAAGACCGCTTCCCAGTGTCGGTCGAGGAGTTCTCCGACGGGGTGGTGCGCGGGCGTGTTCCCCGAGCTCTTCTTCAGTTCGGCGGCCAGTCGCTCATCCGATATCTCGAACAAGCGAGCGGATTCCGGGGACTGAGACAGGGCGGGGTCGTTCACGTCCGCTTTCCTCCCAAAGGCAACGCATGAATTAGTCCATACCAATGAGCGGGCGGCTCGCCCGGTCAGGCGAGGGGCTACCCATGGGGGACCGTGCCGCCGCAAACACCCACTTCGACGGCTCTTCGGAAGCGGGGCGGGCGGCCACACCGTGCACGCGCAGAAGGAAGTAAATATTGTCTGCACGCCAACAAGGCACACCTTTGCACAGCGGACCTTGCCGAAACAAGTGATCCTCTCGTTTTCCCCATTCCACCGGGCGCGACCTGGATTGACGAAACGTCAATAGAAGCGCTCGCAAAAGAAAAACAGAAATCCCGCGACCTTCCCTCCGGGCGCCATGCGCGGCGCCCACCTCGAGAGGCCCCCAGGCAGGAAGGACATTCACCCGGTCGACCGGCGGTGTTGCCCGCCCATACGCCACCCCCTATTGGGAGCGCTCCCAATATCCGCCGGCCGCCTCTTGCGACGGCGGCACCGGATTCACCAGCCACCCGGGGCCGCTCATGTGCGCATTACTTTTGCCCGATGAGAGATTTGCGTGGCGAACGGATCGGGCCCGTGGATCAGTGACCGCTGATCGCCCGGGGCGTGTACGGCCGCTCCAGTTCCTCGACCTCCTTCTCGGTGAGTTCCACGTCGAGGGCGGCCACCGCGTCGTCGACGTGCCCCACCCGCGTGGCGCCGATGATGGGAGCGGTGACGGTGTCGGCACGCAGCAGCCAGGCGAGGGCGATCCGGGCGCGCGGGACGTCACGCTCGGCGGCGATCCGGCCGACCGCGTCGACGATGTCCCGGTCACCCTCCTGGTAGAGCTTCCTGCCGAACTCGTCGGTCCTGCTGCGCTCGGTGGTGACGTCCCAGGCGCGGGTGAGACGGCCACGCGCGAGCGGGCTCCAGGGCAGCACGCCGACGCCCTGGTCCGCGCAGAGCGGCAGCATCTCGCGCTCCTCCTCGCGGTAGAGGAGGTTGTAGTGGTTCTGCATCGACACGAACCGCGTCCAGCCGTGCAGCAGGGCCGTGTACTGCGCCTTGGAGAACTCCCAGGCGTACATCGAACTCGCCCCGATGTAACGGGCCTTGCCCGCCTTCACGACGTCGTGCAGGGCCTCCATCGTCTCCTCGACGGGCGTGGCGGGGTCGAAGCGGTGGATCTGGTACAGGTCCACGTAGTCGGTGCCCAGCCTGCGCAGACTGTTGTCGATCTCCGTCATGACGGCCTTGCGGGACAGACCGCGCGCGTTGGGGCCCTCGTGCATCGCGCCGTTCACCTTGGTGGCGATGACGATCTCGTCGCGGCGAGCGTATTCCGCGAGCGCGCGGCCGACGATCTCCTCGCTGGTGCCGTCGGAGTAGACGTTCGCCGTGTCGAAGAAGGTGATGCCGGCCTCCAGTGCCCGGCGGATCAGCGGGCGGGACGCCTCGTCGTCGAGGGTCCACTCGTGGGTCCCCCGGCCGGGTACCCCGAAACTCATGCAGCCGAGGCAGATCCGGGACACGTCCAGGCCCGTCGAACCGAGCTTCACGTACTGCATGCGCACTCCTGCGTTTCGTGGGGGTGGAGCCGTTCCTGCCTCCGCGTCCGTGCGAGCCGGCGGCAAGGGCTCCGGGAGTGCCATTTCCCGATCGCGGTTCGCTTAGTCGCACAGCCACCGCCGATCGGCCGCATGGACGCAGCGCCCAGCGCTCCGCGCACCCGCGCGGGCCCCCGCGCCCCCGGTCGACGAGATCCCCCACCGGGACACGCCCGGACACGCGAAACGGACCGGACCGTGTACGAACCCCCGGAGCCACCGCCGTGCGGAGACGGACCCGCGTACGGGACGCCGGAGACACCGCGTCCGGACCGGCGCACGGACCGGCGCGTGCAGAACGCCCCGCGGACCGGCGCACGGACCGGCACGTGCAGAACGCCGCACGGGCCGGCGTGGTCCGGCGTGGACCGGCGTCCAGACCGCCGCACGGACCGACCGCGGATCGGCGGCGGCTCGGCCGCGGACCCGCCTGCAGAACGCCCCGCGGACCGGCGGCGGGCCGGTGTACGGACCGCCGGCAGGTCGGTGTACGGACCGCCGGCAGGTCGCCTCCGGCGGTCCGTACGCCGCGTTCAGAGCGCGGCGGCCGCCGCCCGCCCCGCCTGTCGCCCGGAGAACAGGCAGCCACCCAGGAAGGTGCCTTCCAGCGAGCGGTATCCGTGCACTCCCCCGCCGCCGAATCCCGCGACCTCACCGGCCGCGTACAGACCGGGAATCGCGGTGCCGGTGGCGTCCAGGACGCGGCCGGAGAGGTCCGTCTGCAGACCGCCCAGGGTCTTGCGGGTGAGGATGTTGAGCCGTACGGCGATCAGCGGACCGGCGCCGGCGTCCAGGATCTTGTGGATCGGCGCGGTGCGGCTGAGCGAGTCCCCGGTGTAGGCGAGCGCGTTGCGGATCCCCATCACCTGGACGTCCTTGGTGTAGGGGTTGTCGATCTCCCGGTCCCGCGCGTCGATCTGCCGCTTGAGGTCGGTGAGATCGATCAGTCCGTCCCCGGTCAGCTTGTTCATGCCGGTGACCAGTTCGGACAGCGTGGCGGCGACGACGAAGTCGACCCCGTTCTTCTTGAACTTCTCGATCGGCTCGGGGGTCTGCCAGATGCGCGAGAGCAGCATCCAGACGTCCTTGTTGGTGAGGTCCGGGTTCTGCTCCGAGCCGGAGAGCGCGAACTCCTTCGCGATGATCTTCTGCGTCGTCACGAACCAGGAGTAGTCGTAGCCCGTGTCGGTGATCGACTTGAGCGTGTGGAGGGTGTCGTAGCCGGGCAGGTCGGGGGCGGAGAAGCGTTTGCCGGTGGCGTCGAACCACATCGACGACGGTCCCGGCAGGATACGGATGCCGTGGTTGGCCCAGATCGGGTCGTAGTTCCTGAGACCCTCCGTGTAGTGCCACATCCGGTCGGGGTTGACGATGCGCCCGCCCGCCGCCTCGGTGATCCCGAGCATCCGGCCGTCCACATGGGCGGGCACACCGGTGACCATGAACTTGGGCGGAGTGCCGAGCCGGGCAGGCCAGTTCTGCCGCACGAGGTCGTGGTTGGCGCCGATGCCCCCCGAGGTGACGATCACGACCGGAGCGCGGAGTTCGAAGTCACCGACCACCGTGCGCGAACTGGCCTTGCCGCGCGCCGCGGTGCTCGGTTCGAGGACCGCGCCCCGGACCCCCGTCACGGCGCCGCCGGTGCGCACGATCTCGTCGACGCGGTGCCGGAACCTGAAGGTCACCTTCCCGTCCGCGACCGCGGCCCGTACCCGCTTCTCGAACGGCTCGACCACGGCGGGACCGGTTCCCCAGGTGACATGGAAGCGGGGTACCGAGTTCCCGTGCCCGTCCGCGAGCCCGCCGCCGCGCTCGGCCCAGCCCACGATCGGGAACCACCGCACGCCCAGCCCGTAGAGCCAGGACCGCTTCTCCCCCGAGGCGAAGTCCACGTACGCCTCGGCCCACTTGCGGGCCCAGTGGTCCTGGCCGGTCGGGTCCCCGACGCCGCGGTCGAATCCGGCCGCCCCGAGCCAGTCCTGCCACGCCAGTTCCTGGGAGTCCTTGATGCCCATCAGACGCTGCTCGTCGGAGTCGACCAGGAAGAGACCGCCGAAGGACCAGAAGGCCTGTCCGCCCAGGTTGGTCTCGGGTTCCTGGTCCAGAAGCAGTACCTTGCGGCCCGCGGCGGCCAGTTCGGCCGTCGCGACCAGACCGGCGAGGCCGCCGCCGACGACGATCGCGTCCGCGTCCGACGACCCGGCCGCGAAGGCGGGGACCGCGTGCGCCGCGAGGGCGGCACCGGCCAGCACACCGCCCGCCGCCGTCAGGGCCCGGCGTCTGCTGATCACGGCCGGGGACACAGAATTCTCCATGGGCTGCCTTCCGTAGGAGGTACGTGAGGTGCGGGAGACGCCGCCGGTGTTGCCGCGACACCCGTGTTGTTACCGTCGGTAGCACCCCGGAAACACTGCGGCGGCTTCGGTGTTGGACCAGAAGCCGCGGTGGTTCACAACCCCACCCACACCGCGGAGATCAGCCTTGCCTTGCCCGTCCCGGACAGCGGGCGGATCATGGAAACCGCAGGGGAGAGTGAGCACAGTGACGACCGAGAAGAGCGAGCCCGGCACCGGGGCAGGAGCCGTCCCCTCCGGGGCGGTGGCGCACGGCCCGGAGCGGCGGGGCGTCTCGCGGGAGGAGGGTCCGGCCGGGGCGGGCGTGCGCTTCTCCGTCCTCGACCGCTCCCGCACCCGCGAGGGGCACGACGCCGCCGAGGCGCTGCGCGACACCGTCCGCCTGGCCCAGGAGCTCGAGCGGCTCGGCTACCACCGGTTCTGGGTCTCGGAGCATCACGGCGTGCCAGGCGTCGCCGGGTCCGCCCCGACGGTGCTGGCCGCCGCGGTCGCCGCCGCCACCCGGACCATCCGGGTCGGCACCGGCGGAGTGATGCTGCCGAACCACCAACCCCTGGTCGTGGCGGAGCAGTTCGGTGTTCTGGAGGCGCTCTTCCCCGGCCGGATCGACATGGGCCTGGGCCGCTCCGTCGGGTTCACACCCGGCGTGCGCAGGGCGCTGGGACGGGACAAGGACGCGGCCGAGTCCGCCGACTTCGCGGCCCAGCTCGACGAGTTGCTGGGCTGGTTCCGCGGCACCTCCCCGACCGGGGTGCACGCGCGGCCCCCGGAGGGCCTGACGGTGCCGCCGTTCGTGCTCGCCCTGGGCGAGGGCGCGGACATCGCGGCACGGGCGGGCCTCCCGCTGGTCATCGGTGACCTCGGGAACCGGGAGAGGATGCGGCGCGGGATCGATCGCTACCGCGCGGCGTTCCGTCCGTCGGAGTGGGCGCGCGAGCCGTACGTCGTGGTCTCCGGCACCGTCGTGGTCGCGGCGACGTCACGGGACGCGCACCGGCTGCTGATCCCGGAGGCCTGGTCGATGGCGTACTCCCGCACCCACGGCACCTTCCCGCCGCTGCCGCCCGCCGAGCGCGTCGAGGGCCTGGTGATGACCGGCAAGGAGCGGGACCTGTACGAGTCCGGGCTCACCGGCCGGCTCGCGGGGACCGAGGAGCAGGTCGCCGAGGAGCTGGCCACGGTGATCAAGGAGACGGGCGCGCAGGAGGTGCTCGTCACGACGAGCACCTACGACCGGGAGGCCCTGCTGGACTCCTTCCGCGGGCTCGCCCGGGTCGCGGGACTCCTCCCGACCTAGAATGGTGTGGTTTGCCCCCTCCCCGCTCACCCCCAGGCCGCAAGCCCGCCCCAGGAGTCCCGTCGATGCCCGATCCGCACGGCCCCCACGACCCGTACGTCCGTGTGCGGAACGCCCGTGAGCACAACCTGCGGGGTGTGGACGTCGACATCCCGCGGGACGTCCTCGCCGTCTTCACGGGTGTATCGGGCTCGGGCAAGTCCTCGCTGGCGTTCGGGACGATCTACGCGGAGGCCCAGCGGCGCTACTTCGAGTCGGTCGCGCCGTACGCGCGGCGGCTGATCCACCAGGTCGGGGCGCCGAAGGTCGGGGACATCACCGGACTGCCGCCCGCGGTCTCGCTCCAGCAGCGCCGTTCGGCGCCCACCTCGCGCTCGTCCGTCGGCACGGTCACCCACCTCTCCAACTCCCTGCGGATGCTGTTCTCCCGCGCCGGCGACTATCCGGCCGGCGCCGAACGCCTCGACTCGGACGCCTTCTCACCGAACACGGCCGTCGGAGCCTGCCCGGAGTGCCACGGGCTCGGCCGGGTGCACGGTACGAGCGAGGAGTTGCTCGTGCCGGATCCCTCGCTGTCGATCCGCGCGGGCGCGATCGCCGCGTGGCCCGGCGCCTGGCAGGGCAAGAACCTGCGCGACGTGCTCGACGCGCTGGGCCACGACGTGGACCGTCCGTGGCGTGAACTGCCCGCCGGGGAGCGGGAGTGGATCCTGTTCACCGACGAGCAGCCGGTCGTCACCGTGCATCCGGTGCGGGACGCGGGCCGTATCCAACGCCCGTACCAGGGCACGTACATGAGTGCCCGGCGCTATGTCATGAAGACCTTCTCGGACTCGAAGAGCACGACCCTGCGGGCCAGGGCCGAGCGGTTCCTCAGCAGCGCCCCGTGCCCGGTGTGCGGCGGCAGCCGGCTGCGCCCCGAGGCGCTGGCGGTGACCTTCGCCGGGCGGACGATCGCGGAGCTGGCCGCGCTGCCACTGACCGAGCTGGCGGGGACGCTGCGCCCCGAGGGGGAGACGGCCCGGGTGCTCACGGACGATCTCAGGGCGCGTATCGCCCCCGTCGTCGAGCTCGGTCTCGGGTATCTCAGCCTCGACCGCGCCACCCCCACCCTCTCCGCGGGAGAGTTGCAACGGCTGCGGCTGGCCACGCAGTTGCGGTCCGGTCTGTTCGGAGTGGTCTACGTACTCGACGAGCCGTCCGCCGGGCTGCACCCGGCCGACACGGAGGCCCTGCTCACGGTCCTGGACCGGCTGAAGTCGGCGGGCAACTCGGTGTTCGTGGTGGAGCACCACCTCGACGTCGTGCGCGCCGCGGACTGGCTCGTCGACGTCGGTCCGCTGGCCGGCGAGCACGGCGGCCGGGTGCTGCACAGCGGTCCGGTGGCGGAGCTCGCCGGGGTCGAGGAGTCGGCCACGGCCCGCTTCCTCTTCGGCCGCTCGTCCGCGCCGGTGCGTGAAGTCCGCTCCCCGCGCGGATGGTTGAAGGTCGGTCCGGTGCACCGGCACAACCTGCGAGGGGTGACGGCCGAGATCCCGCTCGGCGTGTTCACCGCCGTGACGGGCGTGTCCGGTTCCGGCAAGTCCACACTCATCGGTGAGGTGACGGAGGAACTGGAGGGGGTCGGACGGCTCGTCTCGGTCGACCAACGGCCCATCGGGCGGACCCCGCGCTCCAATCTGGCCACGTACACGGGACTCTTCGACGTCGTACGCAAGGTGTTCGCCGGGACCGAGGCAGCACGCGAGCGGAAGTACGGGGTCGGGCGTTTCTCCTTCAACGTCGCCGGCGGTCGTTGTGAGACCTGCCAGGGCGAAGGGTTCGTGAGTGTCGAACTGCTCTTCCTGCCGAGCACGTACGCGCCGTGCCCGGACTGCGGCGGAGCCCGCTACAACCCCGAGACCCTCGAAGTGACCCACCGCGGGCGGAACATCGCGCAGGTGCTGGACATGACGGTGGAGACCGCGGCGGAGTTCTTCCGCGACACCCCCGCCGCCGCCCGCAGCCTCGCCACGCTCCTCGACGTGGGCCTCGGCTACCTGCGGCTCGGCCAGCCCGCCACGGAGTTGTCCGGCGGCGAGGCCCAGCGCATCAAGCTGGCAGGCGAGTTGCAGCGGGTCCGCCGGGGGCACACGCTCTACCTCCTCGACGAACCGACGGCCGGGCTGCATCCGGCCGATGTCGAGGTGCTGATGCGCCAGTTGCACGGGCTGGTCGAGGCGGGGCACACCGTCGTGGTCGTCGAACACACCATGGCGGTGGTCGCGGGCGCGGACTGGGTGATCGACCTCGGGCCGGGCGGCGGGGAGGGCGGCGGCCGGATCGTGGCGGTGGGACCGCCCGTCGAGGTCGCGAGGGCGGCGGGAAGCACGACCGCCCCCTATCTCGCCCGCGCGCTCGCCGTCCCGTCCGGGCGAGAGGGACACCACCAGGGCCGTCCCGGTCAGAGCCAGTAGGGCGTCGGCCGGCCCCTTTCATCGGATGAGTGGTCGCGCTTTACCCGCACAAATCCGTTCTGGAGGCGATTACTTCCCCCGATAGATAGGAGCAATGGCGCACGCGCCCGTTGACTCGGCGAAGACGTGGCTCATATTTTATGAATTAATCTTGCGCGCCTCCCGCTGAAGGGACCCTGTGCCGTGCCCTCTTCCTCTCGTCGTGACTTCCTTCGCCTCACCGGGGCCGCCGGTGGCGGTCTCGCGGTCTTCGCCGGCCTGCCGCCGTTCGCCGCGCACGCCGCTCCCGAGCGCCCGGCCCACGTGACCCTCGTCCCGGAGGCCGAGGCGACCACCCTCTGGTATCGCACGCCCGCCGCCGAGTCACGCGTCATCCAGGAGGCGCTGCCACTGGGCAACGGCCGGCTCGGCGCCCTGGTCGGCTGTGACCCGGCGGACGACTTCCTCTACCTCACCGACGGCTCGTTCTGGACCGGCGGACGCAACGACACCCCCACCGATGACGGCCAACTCCCCTATGGAGCGGATGATTTCGGCAGCTTCGGCCTGCTGGCCAAGCTCCGCGTCACACTGCCGGGCCACACGGCCCACACGATCAGCGACTACCGACGCAGCCTCGACCTGAGCAACGGTGTCGTGTCCGCGGCCTACCGACACCAGGGAGTCCGGTTCCGCCGGGAGGTCTACGCCAGCCATCCGGACGACGTCGTCGTCATGAGACTCACCGGAGGCGGCAGCCACACCGGCACCGTCTCGCTGGAAGGCACCCACGGCGAGTCCACCTCGTACGGCGACCGCCAACTCTCGTTCGACGGCACCTTCAAGAACGGCCTGCGGTACGCGGCCTCGGTGAGAGCGGTCAGCAGCACGGGCACCATCCGCGCGGACGGCGACAAGCTGTCCTTCTCCGGGTGCCGTGAAGTGCTCATCGTCGTGTGCGCGGGCACCGACTACTCGGCCGACGCCGGAAAGGACTTCCGCGAACCGGCCACCGACCCGCTCGCCGTGGCCCGCGGCAAGGTCTCCGCCGCGGCGAAGGTCCCCGGCACCACGCTGCTCGCCACGCATGTGGCCGACTACCGGCGCCTCTACGACCGCTTCTCCCTCGACCTGGGCACGTCCTCCGCGGTGCAACGGTCGTTGGACTCCTGGTCGCGCATCGCCGTCAGGTACACCGACGCCTCCACCCCGGACCCGGAACTGGAGGCGACCTACGTCCAGTACGGCCGCTACCTGACCATCACCGGTTCCAGGGACTGGCTGCCCATGAACCTCCAGGGCCTGTGGATCCACAACAACAACCCGGACTGGTACGCCGATTACCACACGGACATCAACGTCCAGATGAACTACTGGCTGGCCGATCCGGCCGGGCTGGGCGAGAACGCCGAGGCCCTCGCGCGGTACTGCCGGTCCCAACTGCCCGTCTGGACGGACGTCACCCACCGGCTCTACAACAACCCCGACAACCGCTTCCGCAACAGCACCGGGAAGATCGCGGGCTGGGCCGTCGCCTTCTCGACCAACATCCACGGCGGCAGCGGCTGGGCCTGGCATCCCTCGGGCAACGCCTGGCTCTGCAACTCGCTGTGGCGCCACTACGAGTACACCCAGGACCGCGCGTACCTGGAGACCATCTACCCCGTGCTCAAGGGAGCCGCGGAGTTCTGGAGGGCACGGCTCCTCACGACCACGGTCACCGACCCGGACGGTTCCTCGCGCGAGGTCCTGATCGACGACACCGCCTGGTCGCCGGAGCACGGACCGGACGGCAAGGGCAACACCTACGCGCAGGAACTCGCCTGGGAACTCTTCGGCGAGTTCACGACCGCGGCCCGCGTCCTGAACCGCGACGGACAGCTCGCCGCAGAACTCGACGGGATGCGGGACAAGCTCTACCTCCCCCGGGTCAGCCCGAAGAGCGGCTGGCTCGAGGAGTGGATGAGCCCGGACAACCTCGGTGAGACCACACACCGCCACCTGTCGCCCCTCATCGGGTTCTACCCCGGCGACCGGATCGCCGCCGACACCAGCCCTCCCGAACTCATCGACGGCGTACGCGAACTGCTCACCGCGAGAGGCATGGACAGCTTCGGCTGGGCCTGCGCCTGGCGATCGCTGTGCTGGTCACGGCTGAAGGACGCGGAGAAGGCGTACCGGCTCTATCTCACCGTCCTGCGGCCGTCGATGAACAACGGCAACGGCACCTCGGCCAACTGGTTCGACATGTACAGCCAGGGCAGCTACACGATCTTCCAGATCGACGCCAACCTCGGCGGCCCCACCGCGGCCCTGGAGATGGTCCTCTACTCACGGCCGGGAGTCGTCGAACTGCTGCCCGCGTTGCCGCAGGCCTGGTCGAAGAAGGGTTCCGTCACCGGAATCGGCGCGAGGGGCGGCTTCGAGGTGGACTTCTCCTGGCGGAACGGCAAGGCGACCACGGCCACGATCCGCAGCGTCGGCGGCACACGCACCGAACTGCGGGCCGGCGGGTTCCGCCGGCAGATCGCCCTCGAACCCGGGAAGTCCGTGACCGTACGCATCCCCTGAACACCCGGGGCACCGAGCGCGCGGGTCCGCGGCCGCCGACCGAAGCCCGCTCCCGGAGGGCTGGGACCGCGCCTGGCCGAGCACGGTCCCGCACCACGCTCGGCCCGGGCCCTGTCTCCACTCCGCCCGGCGCGGTGGCGGCGGCCGTCCGGCCGGGCCGTACGCTGGCGGGTGGTTGTCGGAGCGTACGCCCTGGTCCGTGACGGTGCATCAGAGGTGGAGAGGCGTCCGGGCGAGGGTCTCCCGGGGACGCGGTTCTCCCTGCGCCGCGCGGGCCAGGTCCCGTCGGTCGGCGTGGCTGCCCGGCATGAGCGCGGGCCGCACGTCCACCTCCGCGACCAGCCCGCGCGCCGATACCACCCGCCACAGCGAGGCGAGCAGGGAGTCGTCCCCGACGAAGGCGGGCGCGGTGCTCGCCGCTCCCCGGGCGAACCGGTAGTGCAGACGCACCGGCTGGACCGGCACCCCGGCGTCCAGCGCGGCCTGGAAGACGGCCCGTCGGAAGTGCCCCTGCGCCCTGCCGCACCAGGTGCTGCCCTCGGGGAAGGCCACGACGGCGGCACCGTCACGCAGCAGCCCGGCGATGTGCGCGACCGTGCCCGGCAGGGCGCGCAGCCGGTCACGCTCGATGAACAGGACACCGCCGCGCGCGGCCAGGGGACCCGCGACCGGCCACTGCCGGATCTCGGACTTGGCGAGCATCCTGGCCGGGCGTACGGCGGCGAGCAGCGGGATGTCCAGCCACGAGATGTGGTTGGCGACCATCAGCAGGCCGCCGCCGGGTGCGGCGGCGCCGTTGATCCGGACCTGGACGCCCGCCGCCCGGGCGACGAAGCGGGCCCACCTCCGCACCGCCCGGGACGGGATCCGTCCGCCGACCGGGCAGAGCGCGACGCCGACGACGAGCAGGGCGACGACCGCGGTGAGCCGCAGCACGGCCCGCGGTACGGCCGCGACGGATCCCGTGCGTTCCACGCAGACCCCCGGGGTGCAGGGCGCGCTGGGCAGCCAGACGCTCCGTACCCCGGCGTCGGTGAGCGTCATCAGGCCGGTACGAGCGAGAGGAAGTGCCGCAGATAGCGCGGGTCGACCCGCCGCATCGACAGCAGCACGTACAGGTCGGCGACGCCGAAGTCCGGGTCGTGCGCGGGTTCGGCGCAGACCCAGGCGCCGAGCCGGAGGTAGCCGCGCAGCAGCGGGGGCAGCTCGGTGCGGGGCGGGCGGGCGACGCCCTCGGCGGACCAGGGCAGGCGGGGCCGTACCCGGTACTCCTCGGGCGCGAGGTACTTGGCCTGCACCCTGTCCCAGGTGCCCGCCGCGAGCGCTCCGCCGTCGCCGAGCGGGATCGAGCAGCAGCCCGCGAGCCACTCGTGGCCGCCGTCGACCATGTACCGGGCTATGCCGGCCCAGATGAGACCGATGACCGCGCCGTCGCGGTGGTCGGGGTGCACGCAGGAGCGGCCGACCTCGACGAGTCCGGGGCGGATCGCATCGAGCGGGCCGAGTTCGAACTCGCTCTCCGAGTAGAGCCGGCCGGCGACCGCGGCCCGGTCCGGCGGCAGCAGCCGGTAGGTGCCGACGACCTGGTCCGTCTGCGTGTCACGGACCAGCAGGTGGTCGCAGTAGGCGTCGAAGGAGTCGATGTCGAGGCCCGGCTGCGGAGTGGTCAGCAGGGCGCCCATCTCCCCCGCGAAGACGTCGTGGCGCAGCCGCTGGGCGGCCCGGACGTCCTCCTCGGAGCGAGCGAGGGAGACGGTGTAGCGGGCGGGGGCCAGCGGCTGCGGGGGGCTGTCGAGGGTGGAAACGCCGGTCATGGCACTCTCCTGGTCACGGGCCGGTTCGGCGGTGCGGCGGCGGGCCGTTTCGGTGCGGTCCGCGCGCTCCTGTTCTTCCGATACCGGTTGGCGTGCGCGTGACCTGTGCCAGGAGCCGGGATGTGGGGATGTTGAATGCCAGGGGCTGCCCCCGTGTGCGAGACGGGGCCGGGGATGAGCACCACTCCCGGCCCCGCCCGTCCGCACCGGTCCGGCGAACGCTCCGTGAACAAGTGGCCCCGGCGTCAGCGCCGTCCGGCCTTGCGGGTGGCGCGCAGCCACTCCTTGTTCATGCTGGTGATGGAGACCAGCGGAATGCCCTTGGGGCAGGCGGTGGCGCACTCCCCGGCGAGGGTGCAGCCGCCGAATCCCTCCTCGTCCATCTGCGCCACCATGTCGAGCACCCGTGTCTCGCGTTCGGGTGCCCCCTGCGGCAGCACGTTCAGGTGGTTGATCTTGGCGGAGGTGAACAGCATCGCCGCGCCGTTCGGGCAGGCCGCCACACACGCCCCGCAGCCGATGCACTCGGCGTGCTCGAAGGCGAAGTCGGCGTCCGGTTTCGGCACGGGCGTGGCGTGGGCCTCGGGCGCGGCGCCGGTCGGGGCGGTGACGTAGCCGCCGGCCTGGATGATCCGGTCGAAGGCCGACCGGTCGACCACGAGGTCCTTCACGACGGGGAAGGCGGCGGCGCGCCAGGGCTCGACGTCGATCGTGTCGCCGTCCTGGAAGGACCGCATGTGCAGCTGGCAGGACGTCGTGCGCTCGGGGCCGTGGGCGTCACCGTTGATGACGAGCGAGCACGCGCCGCAGATGCCCTCGCGGCAGTCGTGGTCGAAGGCGACGGGGTCCTCGCCCTTGAGGATGAGCTCCTCGTTGAGGGTGTCGAGCATCTCCAGGAAGGACATGTCGGCCGAGATGTCGTCCACCTCGTACGTGGACATCGCTCCGTCGGCGTCGGCGTTCTTCTGGCGCCAGACGCGCAGGGTGAGCTTCATGCGTAGCTCCGCTGGGTGGGGTGGACGTACTCGAAGACGAGGTCTTCCTTGTGCAGGACGGGTGCGGTACCGGTGTCGGTGAACTCCCAGGCGGCCGCGTACGAGAACTCCTCGTCCCGGCGTTCCGCCTCGCCGTCCGGGGTCTGGGACTCCTCACGGAAGTGGCCGCCGCAGGATTCCGCCCGGTGCAGTGCGTCGAGGCACATGAGTTCGGCGAGCTCCAGGTAGTCGACGACGCGATTGGCCTTCTCCAGCGACTGGTTGAACTCCTCGCCCGTGCCGGGGACCTTGATGCGCCGCCAGAACTCCTCGCGGATCTGCGGGATGCGCTCCAGGGCCTTGCGCAGTCCCGTCTCCGTACGGGCCATGCCGCAGAACTCCCACATGAGTTCGCCGAGTTCACGGTGGAAGGAGTCGGGGGTGCGGTCGCCGTCGACGGCGAGGAGCAGCCGCAGCCGGTCCTCGGTCTCCGCCAGCACCTCCTGCACGGCGGGGTGTTCGTCGGTGACCTCCTCGTGGTGCGGGTTGCGGGCGAGGTAGTCGTTGATCGTGGACGGCAGGACGAAGTAGCCGTCGGCGAGGCCCTGCATCAGCGCCGAGGCGCCGAGGCGGTTGGCCCCGTGGTCGGAGAAGTTGGCCTCGCCGATCGCGAACAGGCCGGGGACGGTGGTCTGGAGGTCGTAGTCGACCCAGAGTCCGCCCATCGTGTAGTGCACGGCCGGGTAGATCCGCATCGGGACGGTGTACGGGTCCTCGGCGGTGATCCGGGCGTACATGTCGAAGAGGTTGCCGTACTTCTCCTCGACCTTCGCCTTGCCCATGCGCCGGATGGCGTCGGCGAAGTCCAGGTAGACGCCCTGGCCGCCGGGGCCCACTCCCCTGCCCTCGTCGCAGACGTTCTTCGCGGCGCGGGAGGCGATGTCGCGGGGCACCAGGTTGCCGAAGGACGGGTAGATGCGCTCCAGGTAGTAGTCGCGCTCGTCCTCGGGGATCTCGTTCGGCGGGCGGGTGTCGCCTGCGGCCCTGGGGACCCAGATGCGGCCGTCGTTGCGGAGCGACTCGCTCATCAGCGTCAGCTTGGACTGGTGGTCGCCGGTGCGCGGGATGCAGGTGGGGTGGATCTGGGTGAAGCAGGGGTTGGCGAAGTAGGCGCCGCGCCGGTGGGCCCGCCAGATCGCGGTGGCGTTGGAGTTCATGGCGTTCGTCGAGAGGTAGAAGACGTTGCCGTAGCCGCCGCTGGCCAGGACCACCGCGTCCGCGTAGTACGTGTCGACGCGGCCCGTGACCAGGTCGCGGGCCACGATCCCGCGTGCCCGGCCGTCGATCACGATGAGGTCGAGCATCTCGGTGCGCGGGTGCATCTCGACGGTGCCCGCGGCGATCTGGCGGGACAGTGCCTGGTAGGCGCCGAGCAGCAGTTGCTGGCCGGTCTGGCCGCGGGCGTAGAAGGTGCGGGAGACCTGGACACCGCCGAAGGAGCGGGTGTCGAGCAGGCCGCCGTACTCGCGGGCGAAGGGCACGCCCTGGGCGACGCACTGGTCGATGATCTCGACGGAGATCTGCGCGAGCCGGTGGACGTTGGACTCCCGGGCCCTGAAGTCCCCGCCCTTGACGGTGTCGTAGAACAGCCGGTGGACGGAGTCGCCGTCGTTGCGGTAGTTCTTGGCCGCGTTGATACCGCCCTGGGCGGCGATCGAGTGGGCCCGGCGGGGTGAGTCCTGGTAGCAGAACTGGACGACGTGGTAGCCCTGTTCGGCGAGCGTGGCGCCGGCGGAGCCGCCGGCGAGTCCGGTGCCGACGACGATCACCCGGTGCTTGCGGCGATTGGCGGGGTTGACCAGTCTGGCCTCGAAGCGGCGGGTGTCCCAGCGCTCGTTGACCGGACCTTGTGGAGCCTTGCCGTCGGCGACCGGCTCACCGGTCGCGTAGTCGGCGTATACGGACGATGCGGTCATGTTCAGCTCACCACTCCGGTCATCACGGCCACGGGTACGGCGACGAATCCCGCGGTCAGCACCAGCGCGAGGACGTTGGCGACGGTCTTGAGGGCGCGGTCGCGGGTGCGGCTGCCGGCGCCCAGGGTCTGTGCCGCGCTCCAGAAGCCGTGCCGGATGTGCAGGCCGAGCGCGAGCATGGCGACGATGTAGATCACGTCGCCGTACCAGGTCGAGAAGGTGTCGACGACGTTCTGGTAGGGATGGCCGGACTGGAAGCCGCCGGAGTGCACGGTGCCGGTCGTCAGGTCGAGGAGGTGCCAGACGATGAAGAGTCCGAGGATGATCCCGCCCCAGCGCATGGTGCGCGTGGCGTAGCTCGACCGGGGCTTGCTGTGGACGTACCGGCTCGGGCGCGCCCTGATGTCGCGGCGGCTCAGCTGGTAGGCGGCGGTGGCGTGCGCGACGACGGCGACCACCAGGACCACGCGGATGATCCACAGGGCCCACTCGTAGTGCAGGAACGGTTCGCCGAGGGTGCGCAGCCAGTGCGCGTAGTGGTTGAAATCGCCCGGACCGAAGAAGATCTTCAGGTTGCCGAGCATGTGGACGACCAGGTAGAGCAGCATGATCAGGCCGCTCACCGCCATCACGGTCTTCTTCCCGAGAGAGCTGTCCCACACGGTGCGGGTCATGGACGGTCGTCGGTCCGTCCGCGTTGCCAGAGCCATAACCCCGCACGCTAGGTCGCGAGGGGCCGATCGGTCCAAGACATGGTGTGGCTCGTTTCGATAGCTGTGGCCTATCGTGGTGGGGTGCAGTTCCAGCAGCTCCAGTACTTCGTGGCGGTCGCCGAGACCCGGCACTTCACCCGGGCCGCCGAGCTCGTCCATGTCGCCCAGCCGTCCCTTTCCCAGCAGATCAGGTCACTGGAAAGGGAGTTGGGGGCGGATCTCTTCCTGCGGGCGCGCGGCAACATCACGCTGACCGACGCGGGCGAGGCGCTGCTGCCGCTGGCCCGCCGCATCCTCGCCGACGCGGACACGGCACGGCACGAGGTGCAGGAGCTGGCCCAGCTGCGCGGCGGCCGGGTCCGCCTGGGCGCCACCCCGAGCGTGTGCACCGGTTTGCTCCCCGATGTGCTGCGTGCCTTCCACGACCGCTATCCGGGCATCCGGCTGCTGATCGAGGAGGGCGGCTCCCACGACCTCGTCCGGGAGCTCGCCCGCGGCGCCCTCGATCTCGCCCTGGTGGTGCTCCCGCTGCCCACCCCGTCTCCGGCGCTGACCACGGTGGAGCTGCTGCGCGAGGATCTGGTGGTGGTGTCCTCGCCGGAGTCGCCCGCGCCCGGCAGGGGCCGTACGGTCCGGATCCCCGACCTGGAGGGCGAACGCATGGTCATGTTCCGGCACGGCTACGACCTGCGGGAACTGACGGTGGCCGCCTGCCGTGCCGAGGGCTTCGAGCCGGACTTCGCGGTGGAGGGCGGCGAGATGGACGCCGTACTGGGTTTCGTCCGCTCGGGTCTCGGGCTGGCCGTCGTCCCGCGCATGGTCGCGACGCGGTCCGGGCGGGGCCTGCGGGTCACCCCGCTGGCCCCGCCCGGACTGCACCGCACGATCGCGCTCGCGCACCGCAGTGACGTGGCGCCGCCACGGGCCGCCCGGGAACTGCAGCGGATGCTGCTGGAGCGCTGAAGCCGTCCGGTCGGCGCGCGGGGAGAAGGCCTACCGTGTGGGGATGAAGCCGCCGTCGATCACCAGGTCGCTGCCGGTGATGTTGCGGGCGCGGTCCCCGGCGAGGAAGAGAACCAGTTCGGCGACCTCGGACGGCTGGGAGAAGCGGCCGGTGACGGTGGCACCGGACGCCTGCGCGATCACGTCGTCCGGGGTGATACCGGCGGCGGCCGAGACGGTCTCTGCCACTCCCCCGCCGCCGAGCCACAGCTCGGTCTCCACCGGACCCGGGCTGACGGTGTTGACCCGGATGCCCTTCGGGCCGACCTCCTTCGACAGCGCCTTGGAGAAGGCGACCAGCGCGGCCTTGCCGGCGCTGTAGTCGATCACCAGGGGGTCGGGCAGGGTGGCGTTGACCGACGCGACCGTCACCACCGAGCCGTGTCCGGCTGCGAGCATCACCGGCAGGGCGGCCCGGGTCACGCGTACGGCGGTCAGCAGGTTCAGGTCGACGGTGCGCTGCCAGTCCTCGTCGGTCACGGTGAGGAAGCCGCCGGTGCGGGCCGGGGCGGCGCCCACGTTGTTGACGAGGATGTCGACACGTCCGCCGGCCGCCGCGACCAGGCGTTCGGCCGCGCCCGGTTCGGCGAGGTCGACCGGAACCCAGGTGACGGGTCCCTCCTTCACCAGGGTGTCCAGCGCCTCCGTCGTGGTGCGGGACCCGGCGACGACCGTCGCGCCCGCTCCGGCCAGCGTCTGGGCGATGGCCAGTCCGATGCCCTTGCTGGCACCGGTGACGATGGCGGTCCGGCCCTGAAGTTCCGTACTCATTCTTCTCAACTCCTGTGCTGTGGAGCCCGGTTCGGAAGGTGCTGGATGTGGTGCGGTGAGTTGGCGGGCTTGTCGCGTGGAGCCGGCCCGGTGCGGGCGGGTGCGGCCACGACCGGTCGAGGTCGGTGACCCCCTGCGAGTGGCCCTGGTCGGCCGCGGTGCCCGGGTACGAGCGTTTGGGCCGCGACTCGTCCAGCCTCGGTGGAGTTCCCCGTCGGCGCATCCCGCGGCGAGGCCCAGGAGGGGACGCCGAGCTCGGCGAGCACGCGGTAGGGGTCCGTTTCGACCCTGCACGGCGAGGGGCTGAGCCGGTCCCCGGTCCCTTTGTCACTCGGTCCGCTCGCGGCGCGGTACTCGGTCCGCCGGCCTCGGTGGCCGCTGCTGTTGCCCCTCGACGACGCCCACCGGTACGACCGCCGTGCCTCACCTCCCGCTCCGGCCCCGCGCCGCTCGGCGGCCTCCCGCCAGGAGACCACCGAGCGTGCGAAGCTTCAGCCGGTGGCGTCGACCAGGGCCAGTTCGTGCAGACGCTCCGGCGGCCCGGGCCGGGCGTAGTACCAGCCCTGGGCGGTGTCGCAGCCCAGTATCCGCAGCTGTTCCGCCTGGGCGCCCGTTTCGACGCCCTCGACCGTGACCGCGAGGTCGAGGCTGTGGGCGAGCGAGACGATGCCCTCGACGATCTTGAGATCGACCGGGTCCGCCGGGAACTGCTGCATGCCCTGGGTGAACGAGCGGTCCAGCTTGAGGATGCTCACCGGCAGCCGGCGCAGGTTGGCGAGGTTCGAGTAGCCGGTGCCGAAGTCGTCGAGGGCGATGTCCACGCCCATCTCGGCGAGCCGGCGCAGCGGCTTGAGGAGGTCGTCGTCGGCGCCGATCAGCGCGGACTCGGTGACCTCCAGGCACAGTGCGCCCGCGTCGAGCCCCTCGCGCTCCAGGATGTCGACGGTGTCCTGGACCAGACCCGGATGGGTCAGCTGGCACGGCGACAGGTTGACGTTGATCCGCAGGGGGCCGGTCCCCGCACGTCGTTCCTGCCACTGGCGGGCCTGCCGGACCGACTGTTCCAGGACCCAGCGGCCGAGGGGCACGATCAGCCCGGTGTGCTCGGCCAGCGGGATGAACTGGTCGGGCCCGAGCACGCCGTGCTGTGGATGCAGCCAGCGCACCAGCGCCTCCGCGCCGTGCACGCTGCCGTCGCCGAGGTGCACCAGCGGCTGGTACTCGATGAAGAACTCGCCCCGGTCGAGGGCCGCAGGGAGGGCCGTGGTGAGCCCGTGCCGGGTGATCGCGCGGGCGTCCGCCTCGGGATCGGCGAGCTCGAAACGGTTGCCGCCCGCGGACTTGGCGCGGTACATCGTGATGTCGGCGCTGCGCAGCACCTCCGCCGGGCCGCGTTCGCCCGCCGGCCCCTCGACGATGCCGATGCTCCCGCGCACGGCCAGCTCACGGCCGTCGATGCTGATCGGGGTGACCAGGGCGTTCATGATGCGCCCGGCGAGTTCGTCGACCTCGCGCTCGGTGTCGGGGCCGGTGGTGAGCGCGACGAACTCGTCGCCGCCGAGCCGGGCGACCATCTCGCCCGGTGCGGTCGCGCAGGACTGCAGCCGGTCGGCGACCTCCACGAGCAACCGGTCCCCGGCCGCGTGCCCGAGGCTGTCGTTGATGGTCTTGAAGCCGTCGAGGTCGAGGTAGCACAGACCGAACCGCTGCGCGTCGCCCGCGGACAGCGCCTTCTCCAGGCGCTCGAAGAACAGGGTCCGGTTGGGCAGTCCGGTGAGCGCGTCGTGCGTGGCCTCGTAGCGCAGCCGCAGGTTGAGCAGCCGGCGCTCGGTGGTGTCCTCCATGAGGGCGAGCTGGTACTGCGGTTCGCCGTCCGCGTCTCGCAGCAGGGACACCGTCAGGTTGGTCCACAGGGCCGTACCGTCGGGCCGGTAGAAGGCCTTTTCGACGTGGTAGTGCTCGCGCTCGCCGTTGACCAACTCCTCGTAGAGCTTCCAGACTTGGGGCGCGTCGTCGGGGTGCGTCCACTCGGGGACCCGGCGGCCTCGCATCGTCTGCTCGGAGCCGCCGAACATCCGCAGAAGGGCGCCGTTGGCCTGCAGGATGTTGCCTTCGAGGTCGGCGATGGCGATTCCTATGGCCGCGCCCTCGAAGACCGCGCGGAAGCGTGCCTCACTGGCGTGCAGCGCCTCGGCCACCGTGCTGCGCGCGTTCAACGCGGCCTGGTAGATGGCCTCCTGCTCGCTGAGCGTCCGCTCCCGCAGCGCCCGCGCGAATCCGGCGGCCATGGCGTGCTGCAGGCGTGCCGAGCGGGTACGCAGGGCCTCCTGGGGTCCGTCCTCGCCGCAGTAGAGCACCAGGTAGGCGTCGACGCAGTCGAGGGTGCGGCTCAGCGCCTCCGGATCGGTGCAGTGTGCGGAGACGATCGCGGCGCCGACCGCCTGGCCCTCGGTCGCCTCGAAGGTCCTGGCTCGCAGTGCCTCGCTCAACCGTCTTGCCAGCGGCACGAGTTGCTGCTCGAACTCGGGCCGGGTCAGCGAGGTCGAGGTGACCGGGAAGACCGCCCGGCTCCAGATCGTCGCGAACCTGCGGAGTCTGTCCTCCGGCCCGTCCGGCTCCGCGGTCACGCCGTGCGCCCCACGCCCGCGAACCCGGAGAAGGAATAGGGATCCTCGTCCTCGGGCGCGGTGTCGGGCCGCCAGATCGGCATCGGCACCAGTCCGGGTTCCACCATGTCGTACCCCTCGAAGAACCGCGCGATCTCCTCGCGCGAGCGCATGATCAGCGGGTTGCGAATGTCCTTGTACACGTCGACCGCACCCTCGGTCCGCTCGGGCGGGAGCGGAATTCCCTCGTAGGAGGCGTGCGTGACGACGAGCAGGCTGCCGGGCGCGAGCGCGTCGCGCAGTTCGGCCACCGCAGCGTACGGGTCGTCCGCGTCCTCCACGAAGTGAAGTATGGCAACGAGCAGCAGGGCGACCGGCCGGTTCAGGTCGATCAGCCGCTGCACCTCGGCGCTCGCCAGGATCTCCTGGGGCTTGAGCAGATCGGCCGCGACCACGTCCGTGTCCTCGACGTCCCGCAGGACGGCCTGGCTGTGCGCGACGGCGACCGGATCGTGGTCGACGTACACGACGTGGGCTCCGGGGTGGGCCGCACGGGCGACCTCGTGGACGTTGCCGAAGGTCGGAATGCCGGAGCCGATGTCGAGGAACTGCGAGATGCCCTCGTCCGCCGCGAAGCGCACGGCTCGGCGCATGAACGCCCTGTTCGCCTGCATGATCTTGGGCAGTCCGGGCAGGAACTCCATCGCCTTGCGAGCGGCTTCCCGATCGACCTCGAAGTTGTGCGAACCGCCGAGGTAGTAGTCATAGATTCGGGACACGCTCGGCACCGAGATGTCAATGCTGCGTGGGGCCCAGGCGGGACGCTCCATCTATCTCTCCAAGGCGTAGTCGACGGCGTAGGCGATCCGGTGTTCGAGCTGAGGCTACTGATCGCCCGCCAAACGGGCGAGCCAAAACGGAAATTGACCGTCCGTTCACCGGCACTGCCTCGGGCATGTGCCGAATCGGCCGCCGCGCGGGGCCTTCGGACACGCCGTCGAGTGTCACCGCGAAATCGATGCGAAGCATTCCAAAAAGTTCTCGGGGGTCACGAAGCGTCGTCATGCCGTCCGGGACGGCGGGTGTCCCCGGTGTGGAAAATTCTCCGGTCCCGGGACCGGGTCCGGGACCGGTCCCGAAGCCGCGGCCGGCGCGGACCGGGGGCGGCGCACACGCCGAACGGTCCGCCCCCTCCGTGCGGTGCGGAGGGGGCGGACCGGGGTCGCGCGCGTTGTTCTGTTCGTCCGGCACTCTTGCCAGTTCTGATCCACTCTCCCTTCCGCGTTCCGTTGCTCTGCGGACGAGACGACCAACCCTGGGGAGGTGATGATCCTCTACTTCTGCGCGCCGACCGGCTTTCCGTCGGGGGCGACGGCGTACCACTTGCCGCCCACGCCCTGACCGTTGGTGTCCCCGGCCTTCGTGTCACCGGAGAAGGTGTAGATGGGCCAGCAGTTGACGGTCATCTGCTTGGCGCCGTCCGGGCGGGTGAAGCCCATCAGGCCCTTCTTCTGGACGCCCTTGGTGTCAGCGGCCTTGACCGGCGCGACGACGGGCCACTTCTCCAGGCAGGCGCCGACACAGGCGGACTTCGAGACCGGCCACGCCTGGTCCTTCATGAAGCGGTAGACCGTCATGCCGTTCTTGTCGACGACGATCTCGCCGAGCTTGGGGTCCTTGCGGGTCGACAGGCCCGGCAGGGCGGCCAGCGTGGCCTTCTTGCCGTCGGGGGCGGAGGCGTACCAAATGCCGCCGACGCCCTGGCCGTTGGTGTCGCCGGCCTTCGTGTCCTTGGCGTACCGGTACATCGGCCAGCCGCCGATGGTCAGCTGCTTGGTGCCGTCCGTGCGGGTGACCTCGCCGAGCAGGGCCTTGTCCACTCCGGTGGCGGCGGTGGCACCGTCGGCGGGAACGGCGGGCCAGGCCTTCGCGCAGTCGCCGTCACAGTTCGACTTCGGGGGCTCGGCGGTGTCCTTCTCGAAGCGGTACAGAGTGAAGCCGGCGCTGTCCGTCAGCACCTTGCCGAGCGTCGTGCTCTCGGCGACGGCGAGCTGCCCGGCGGACTCGGCCTGAGCCGCCGCACCCTGCTGGTCGGCGCCGTAGCCGTTCGGGGTCGCGGTGCTGCTGACCTGTCCGTATCCGTTGGCAGCCGCGGCGGCTCCCACGTTCTGGCTGCCCGTCGACTGGGTGCCCGAATCCTGACCACACGCCGTCGTGAGCGCCAGCACGGCCGCAGCTGTCGCTACGAGGGAGGCGCTCCGCCAGGAGGTCTTCATTGGGTAACTCCCACTGTTCGCATAAGGGTTGCAGCGCCCTGCAGCGCCGCGCATGGCCCTAGGTACGGACGGGGGCCGCCGTTGTGTTCAACGGGCTCACAAAAAACTTTCGGAACGCTGTGAACCGTCCGCCGCCGGAGACTCGGACAGTTGTCCGCCATGCACCCGTTCCCTTCCTGTCGTACATCTGCGCCCGGACGACCGCCGTCCCCGGCACGACCGTCAAACCGCCCCGGTCCACAAGTCCTCCGTTCGGGGCAATACACCGCCACTCGGGCGTGCGCGGGGACGGCACGCCTCATGATCTCGGTCGTGCATGCACCACAGCGGACCCCGTCCGCCCTCGTCATACGGGTACTGGCGTTGCTGACGCTGACCTGGATCCTCGGCGGTGCGCCGGTCTCGTCCGCGGTCGCGGACGCCTGCGCGTACGCCTCCGTCGGACCGGACGGCACGGACGCGGTGGCGGTCGCCGGCGACGGGCTCTGCACCGTCAGCCCGGCACCGCCCACCCCCACGCCGACGCCCACCCCGAAGCCGCCACCACCACCGCCACCACCGCCACCGCCCAAACCCAGACCGACACCTCCACCCCCGCCTCCGCCACCCCCTCCGCCGGCCCCGCGGCCCGCCGCCGTGGCACCGACGCCGAGGCCCACGCCGCCACCACCGCCGCCCGCTCCTACGCCCACACCCACGCCGACGCACAAGGCCAGTCCCCGGCCGTCGCCCACCCCGGTGAGCTACCCGGTGTACCGCGCACCGGCGCACAAGCACGCGGTCCGCAGTGGACCGTCCCTGGTCTCGCTCACCCTGCTCGTCACCGTGCCCGCGGTGCTCGCCGTCGCGGCACTGCGTCCGCGCTGACCCTTGGAGGCAACTTTGTCGGATTGGCTTGTTCTCGTCCTTGCGATGGCGGCCGCGTGCCTCGTGGTCCTCGTCGTGGCACTGCTGCGCAACCGGCGGGCCCCCGAGGACGAGGATCCGTCCGAGACCCCGGACGTGATCGAGTACATGACCATGATGATCGGCGTGGTGTATGCCATCGTCCTGGGGCTGGCCATCGCCGGCGTCTGGGAGGCCCGCAGCGCCGCCCAGGATCATGTACAGACCGAGGCCCAGGCCCTGCACGAGATCTCGGAGCGGGTCCGGGTCTACCCGGCGGACGTACGGGACCGCATCCGCGGCGACGTGAAGGCGTACGTCGGTCATGTCGTCACCACCGAGTGGAAGACCATGGCGGACCACGGTCGTGTGACCGCCGAGGGCGGACGGCTCTTCGACCGCATCCGCGCGGACGTCACCGACTACCAGCCGAAGACGGACTTCGAGGCCCAGGCCTACCAGCCGCTCGTCGACCAGGTGACCGCGGCCGACACCGCGCGCAACTCACGGGCGGAGTCGACCGGAGCGACCATGCCGGGCGTGGTGTGGTTCGGGCTGATCACCGGCGCCGTCGTCACGATCGGGATGGTCTTCGCGCTGCAGATCCGGCGCACCAGGCGCGAACTGATCCTGGCCGGGCTCTTCTCGGCCCTGATCGCCTTCCTGCTGTTCCTGATCTGGGACTTCGACGCGCCCTACAGCCGGGGCATCGCGGCCTCGGCGGAGCCGTTCCTGACGCTGTTCCCCCACCTTCCGGGATGACGGGACCGCACGAGAAGCCCCGCTAGCGACCGTGCGGCCGGGGGACGGACACATCGTGTCCGTCCCCCGGCCGCGCACGTGAAGCCCCCGCGCGGCCTGCGACGCTCCCTGCCCGCGGCACCGCGGGCGTGACCCCGCGCGCCCCTTTCAGCTCCGCCGGTCGGCCCTTCGACGCAGCCACAGGACCCCGCCGCCGAGGACGGCGGCGGCCACCAGCCCGCTGCCGATCGCGATGTCGGTGGGCGTCGCTCCGGTGGAGGTGCCGCCGCCGAGACCACCGCGGACACCGCCGACGACGGTGAAGGCGGCCGGCCGGGTCAGCGTCCGGTCCTCGCCGCAGCGTGCCGTGATGTCGTAGGAACCCGGCCGCACGCCCCGGTCGATGAAGACGCGCGCGGTGGCCGTGCCGCCGCCCGAGCCTCGCAGCCGGGTGGTGCGGAAGGCCCGCGACGAGACGGCGCTACCGGGCCTGCGGCACGAGTCGCCGTCGACCGCGACGGTCAACGGGCCGCCCTGGACGACGACGCCGGGCCTGGCCCTGATGTTCCGCGGCCCGTTGTCCTGCCCGCTCCCGCCGTTCCCCCCGCCCCAGCCGTCCTCCGGGCTCTCGTCGTCCCAGGACCCGCTGTCGCCGAAGCGTCCGTAGTCGCCCGGATCCGCGTCGTCGTACGCTCGCCCGCTGTCGTCCAGGGTTTCACCGGCTCCCCGTTCGCCGTAGCCCGGTTCGCTCGAGGCCATGGCCGCGGGGGCGGCGAACCCCAGCGCGGCGACCGCGGCGGCAGAGACCGCCAGGGCACGGATGGTACGCATGTGATCCTCCGTGGAAGACGCCCCGGGACCCGTCCCCGGTCGATCGGCGAGAAAGCGTCTCCCAGTCAGACCCTCAGATGCCGTGCGGGGGGCCGCATTTCGAGAATGGTCCGTCCTGGTGAGAAGACACGCCGAATGACTTACACATAATCAGATATTGCCGCAGGTCACGGACTGCCGGAAATATCCTGCACTCGGCAACTCGGATGGCGCACCACCGTGGTGCTCCGCCATCCGTCAGCCCATGTCCCGTCGCCGCCGGGCATGCTCCACTTAGCTTTCTCGAATGCGCGACGGACGCGGTATCGGCCGTGTCGAGAGGGGATGGCGAATGACTTCGTCGGCGTGGCCCGAAGAGGAGGAGCGGCAGAGGAAGCGGGTCCCCTGGGGCGTGATGGCGCTTGTTCTGCTGACCGGCCTCGCACTGTTGCGCAACGGTTCAGGTGAGTTCGACGTGGGCCCTCCCCAGCCCGCGGCGGCAGCGGCGGCGGACGACCGGACCCCCGCCGGCGCCCTCGCGAAGGTGCCCGCTCCTTTGCCGTACTCCGTGGTGGACCGGGTGCGGATCCCGGCGATCCGGGTCGACGCACCGGTCGTCCCGGTCGGTCTCGACACGGACGGCTGGGTCGGCGCACCACCCCCGGACGACCCGAATCTCGCCGGGTGGTTCACCGGCGCGGTCTCGCCCGGCGAGAAGGGCACCTCCGTCGTCGTCGGCCATGTGGACAACGCGCGGGGCCCCGCCGTCTTCTACGGACTCGGGGCCCTCAAGAAGGGAAACCGGGTCGAGGTCCTGCGCAAGGACGGGAAGACCGCGATCTTCGCGGTCTACGACATCCAGGTGTTCCAGAAGAGCGCCTTCCCCGGTGACCGCGTGTACGGCAGCAAGGGCACCCCGGAATTGCGTGTGATCACCTGCGGCGGGGGTTTCTCCGAGGAGTACGGCTACGACGGCAATGTCGTCGTGTTCGCCCGTCTCGCCGGCGTCCGCTGAACGTCGCGGGGCATCCTCCGAGCGCCTTCCGGCACGGCACGAGGGCCCGACCGGGAATCCCGATCGGAATTCACGGACAGGCCGGGATGCGCGGACCGATCGGAGTTCACGCACCGGCCGGGATGCACGGACCGGCCGGGTTTTCGGACCGGCCGACGGCGAGCGGAAGGCCCGGGGGCGGGCCTGGCTCGTCCCGGAGGTCACCGATCACCGGTCACCGGTCAACCGGTCCCGGCACGGCCCGTCCCGGCGTACGCCGCTCCGCTCTCACGCGTAGCGCCGTCGCGGCACGGTGAAGTGGTAGCCCCGGTCGAGGAGTTGGGGCAGGTAGTCACGCAGCGCCCGTACGGTCTGGGAGCGGTCGCCGCCCGCGTCGTGGGAGAGCACGATGACGCCCGGGGCGGCGCTGTGCTCCACCCGGTGGACGATGGACCGGGTGCCGGGGGTGGTCCAGTCCAGGGAGTCGACCGTCCACGCCACCGGTTCCATGCCCAGGTCGGCGCCGATCTGGAAGGTCGCGCGGTTCCAGGCACCGTAGGGCGCGCGGAACCACAGGGGCCGCTCGCCGTAGGCGTCCTCGATGACGTCGCAGGTGCGCTCGATCTCGGAGCGGATCTGCGAGCGCCGGAGCTGGGTCAGCAACGGGTGCGTCCAGGTGTGGTTGCCGACGACGTGCCCGTCGTCGGCCATCTCGGCCAGCAGGTTCTTGTTGGCCGCGGCCATCCTCCCGCAGACGAAGAACATCGCCCGCACGTCGTGCTCGCGCAGGGTCTTCAGGATGGCCGGGGTGTAGCGCGGATCGGGGCCGTCGTCGAAGGTCAGCACCATGGTGCGGCCGCGTCCGGACACGTGCAGGAGCGGCTCGCGCCGGACGGGGGGACGCAAGGGTCTGCTGCTCGCGGGGCCGTCCCCTGTCAGGGGCAGCAGGCGGTAGGCGGACGGCTTGCGGCCCGCGCGGGCCTGCGGACCGGCGGCCGGGGCGCGCACCGGGCTCCCGGCCGGTTCGGCGGTGAGGACGCGGGCCGTGCCGGCCACCCCCGCCACCCCCAGGACCGCGCCGCCGGCGATCAATGCCTGGCGTCGCGTGAGCAGCTGGTCCTTTTCCATGACCCATCAGTCGCCCAACGGGCGGACGGCGCGGCTGAGAAACACCGGTGCGGACCCGGCAAAGCACCCGATGGGACCAGTTCAGCGACGACGCACCAGGGGGAACGGCAGGGTCTCACGGATCGTGAGACCGGTGAGGAACATGATCGTCCGGTCGACGCCGATGCCGAGCCCGCCGGTGGGCGGCATGGCGTATTCGAGCGCTTCGAGGAAGTCCTCGTCGAGCTCCATCGCCTCGGGATCGCCCCCGGCCGCCCGCAGCGACTGCGCGGTCAGCCGTCGGCGCTGCTCCACCGGATCGGTCAACTCGGAGTAGGCGGTGCCCAGTTCGGTACCGAAGGCGACGAGGTCCCAGCGCTCGGCGAGGCGCGGGTCGGTGCGGTGCTGCCGGGTGAGCGGGGAGACGTCGGTCGGGAAGTCCTTGTAGAACGTGGGCAGTCGGGTCTTCGCCTCCACCAGCCGTTCGTACATCTCGAGTACGACGTCACCGCGGCCGTCGTCCGCCCGGTACGGCACGGCCGCACGGTCGCACAGCCCGTGCAGCGCCTCCACCGGGGTGTCGGCGTCGACCTCCTCCCCCAGTGCCTCGGAGAGGGCGCCGTACACCGTCCTGACCGGCCACGGACCGGAGATGTCGTACTCGGTGCCGTCCCTGCGGGCGACGGGCGCCCCGAAGGCGGCGGTCGCCGCGCCCTGGATGAGTTCGCGGGCGAGGTCGAGCATGACGTCGTAGTCGGCGAACGCCTGGTAGGCCTCCAGCATGGTGAACTCGGGGTTGTGCTTGTGGGAGACGCCCTCGTTGCGGAAGGTGCGGCCCAGCTCGAAGACCTTCTCCAGGCCGCCGACGCACAGCCTCTTGAGGTACAGCTCGGGGGCGATGCGCAGATGGAGGTCCAGGTCGTAGGCGTTGATGTGGGTCGTGAAGGGGCGGGCGTTGGCGCCGCCGTGGATCTGCTGGAGCATCGGCGTCTCGACCTCCAGGTAGCCGCGGTCCAACAGCCCCTGGCGCAGCGCCTGCACGGCGGTGGAACGGATCCGCACGACCTGACGCGCCTCGGGGCTCGACAGCAGGTCGACATGGCGGCGGCGCACCTTCGCCTCGGGGTCGGTCAGGCCCCGGTGCTTGTCGGGCAGCGGGCGCAGGCACTTGCCGGTGAGCTGCCAGTCGGTCACGAAGACGGTGAGGGTGCCCCTGTCGCCGGCACCGGAGACTCCCTCGGCGGTGAGGTGGTCGCCGATGTCGACGTCCGCGCGGAACCGGTCGAGCGCGGGCCCTGACCGGGAGCGGGTGAGGGCGATCTGAAGGTCGCCGGACCAGTCGCGCAGTACGGCGAAGACCAGGCCGCCGAAGTCGCGTACGAGGATGACCCGCCCGGCGACGGTCACCTGCTGTCCCGCGCGCACCTCGGCGAGGGTGTGGGTGCGCGCCGCGACGCCGACCGGGTACGGGTCGGTGCCCGTGGCGCGGAGCCGTTCGAGCGTGCGGTGCCGGACGCGGACCTGCTCGGGCAGTCCGGCCGTCGGATCGGCGGCCCCGGCCGTCACCCCCGCGCCGGGGCCCGGGGCCGGCGGTGCGGGCGGGCCCTCGGCGGCCACGGGTGCGGTCCGGGCCTTCGTGCGTCCCTTGCCCCACAGCTTGCGCAGCGACGGCACGGAGACGAAGCCCTCGGCGATGCCGGACGCCATGCCGATACGGGCGAGGGACCCCGCGTCGCCGTAGCAGAGGAAGCGGGGGTACCACTCGGGGTGGTACTTGGCGTTGGAGCGGTACAGGGCCTCCAGCTGCCACCACCGGGAGAAGAACAGCAGCAGCTTGCGCCAGAGCCGAAGGACGGGCCCGGCGCCGATCCGGGCGCCCTCCTCGAAGACCGACCGGAACACCGCGAAGTTGAGGGAGACACGGCGTACGCCGAACTTCCCGGCCACCGCGCACACCTCGGCGACCATGTACTCCATGACGCCGTTGGGGGCTCTGCGGTCACGGCGCATCAGGTCGAGCGAGATGCCGTCGTCGCCCCAGGGCACGAAGGAGAGCAACGCCAGGAGCCTGCCGTCGGAGTCCATGGCCTCGACGAGGAGGCAGTTCCCGTCCGCCGGGTCGCCGAGCCGGTCCAGGGCCATGGAGAAGCCCCGCTCCGTCTCGGTGTCGCGCCAGGCGTCGGCCCGGTCGACGACCTCCTCCATCTCCTCGTCGGTGAGAGTGGAGTGGCGGCGTACCCGGCAGGTGGCCCCGGTGCGGCGTACGCGGTTGACGGCCTGGCGGGTGACGCGCATGTCGCGGCCGTTCAGGTCGAAGTCGGCGACGTGCAGGATCGCCTCGTCACCGAGTTCGAGTGCTCCGAGACCGGCCCGCACGAAGGCCCTGGCGCCGTCCTCGGAGGCGCCCATGACGGCGGGCACCCAGGCGTAGCGGCGGCCCAGGTCCAGCCAGGCGTCGATGGCGTGCGGCCAGGCCTCGCGGTCCCCGACCGGGTCGCCGCTGGCGAGGCAGACCCCGGCCTCGACACGGTAGGTGACGGCGGCTTTGCCGCTGGGCGAGAAGACGACGGCCTTGTCACGGCGGGTGGCGAAGTAGCCGAGGGAGTCGTCCGCGCCGTAGGCCCGCAGCAGCGAGCGGATGCGGGCCTCCTCGTCGCCGTGCAGGGCCGCTTCCAGCCGCTGGGAGCGGAAGAGCGTGGCGGCGGCGTTGAGCAGGGCGACCGCGCCGAAGAGGCCGAGGAAGAAGTAGATCTGATGGGGTGGGCGTCCGCCGAACGAGTCTGCGGAGACGAGTCCGCCGCACACCCGGCCGGCCGCCCACGTCAGCCGGTCGCCGCGCGGCAGGGTGCCGGGGAACAGCTCGACCAGGCCCCAGCCGAGCAGGATCGCCACGGCGAGCCCGGCGACCAGGACGGCCAGGGCCCGCCACCAGGCGCCGCGCCGGGAGTCGGCGTAGAACTCGCGGCGCGCCACGACCAGGAGCACCAGGGCGGTGCCGCAGACGACGAAGGACGGCAGCGACTCGGCGTACAGGCCCATCGAGAGGCCGACGACGTCGGACAGGACCAACAGGCCCAGGTAGACGACGACCAGCCACCAGGCGACCTTCTTGCGGGCGGCGGTCGCGGCGGCGAGCAGGAAGAGGAAGGCCGCGTAGGCGAGGTTCGCGCTGACCGGGACGATCAGCCGGTCGAGGAGGTCCACCACGGGGCGCAGCAGGCGGCGCAGGGGCTCGATGAAGGCCAGTACGACGCAGAGCGCGCAGAGGGCGCCGAAGAAGGCGCCATAGCCCTCGGGCACCTTGCTGAGGAACCCGTCCCGGGACGGCCGTACGGGGCCTTTGGCGCCCTTCGGTCCGCGGGCCTCGACGGTGGCACTCATGGTTCCGACTCTAGGAAGAGCGGGGCGGCGCCGCCCGTCGAGCGACCCGGTGCCCGCTCGCGCGCCGCCCGCGGGGCCGCCTCGTGCGCACGTCCGCACCCCGCGAGCCGGCCGCGGGACACTCCGTGTGCGCCGGCCCTGGGTGCTTCGTCCCGTGAACACCCGGTACGCCGGTCCGGACCGGGCGGGGTCCGGCAGTCGGCCCGGCACCGGCGCGGGCGCACCGGCAGCCGCGTCGGTGCGGCCGACACGCCGTCCCCCTGGTATCCACACGCCCCAGCCGCCTCCCGGACCTGCGACTACCGATAGCCTCAGCGCTGTGGCGGAACAGCAACCCTCGCACCAGTTCGAGCGCGGTACGGACGGTCCCAAGGTCATCGTCGTCGGCGTGGACGGCTCCGACTCCTCGCTGCGCGCCGCGGCGTACGCGAGCGGCCTGGCCAGGCGGCAGAACGCGCTGCTCGCCGTCGTCTACATCCAGCCCGTCATGGCCGCGGGAGCGGCCTTCGGGGCACCGGTCGCGGAGACGACGGACCGGATCGCCGAGGACCTCATCGCGCAGATCCGTGAGGCCGCCGGGCGGCTCAAGGGCATATACGCGGTGCGCTGGGAGTTCCACACCTTCCGCGGTGACCCGTACAACGGCCTGGTGAAGGCGGCGGACGAACTCACGGCGGACGCCGTGGTGGTCGGCGCCTCCGAGCAGGCGGGGCACCGCATCGTCGGTTCGGTGGCGATCCGGCTGGTGAAGGCGGGGCGCTGGCCGGTCACGGTCGTCCCGTAGCCGTCGAGGCCACGTGCCCGCCGTCGCCCCTCACCGGTCGTCGCCCTCCCCCGGGGGACGGTTTTCTTCGACGTGAGGGAGTCCGGGAACCGGGGCGCCACGCGGCCGTGCGCCCGTACGTCCCCCGCTGACGCGCCCGTTGGCGGGAGGGGCGCGCCGGGCACGGGGCGTGCGGGCCCGCTGAACCGTTCACCGTGCCGTTCACCGACAGCATCGACCGCCCACCGCAGACCCGTGCCCCGCCCCTGTCCGAGTGGAGCGGCAGCCGCTGGCATACAGGCCATGACGGCCGGAACCACCACCAAGACGACCGCCGAGCACGAGCTGCTCGCGCTGCAGCGCGAGCACGGACGGCCCCTCTTCGCCCTGCTGCTGCGCCTGTCCGACGGCGACCGCCAGCGCGCCGAGGATCTGCTCCAGGAGACGTTCGTACGGGCCTGGCAGCACCCCGAGGCGCTGCGCGCCGACGACTTCGCCTCCGTACGCCCCTGGCTGCTCACCGTGGGACGACGGCTCGCGATCGACGCGCGGCGGGCCCGTCAGGCGCGGCCCCCCGAGGTGGGTGACGCGGTGCTCGACAGCGCGCGGGTGTGCGCGGATCACGCGGAAAGGTCGGCGGCGACGCTCGATGTGCGGGAGGCTGTGAAGACTCTCACTCCCGAGCACCGTGAAGTCCTGGTGCAGGTGTACTTCCAGGGGGCGAGTGTGGCGGAGGCCGCCGCCGCGCTCGGAATTCCGCCCGGTACCGTGAAGTCGCGGGCCTACTACGCGTTGCGAGCCCTGCGCCGGGTCCTTCCGGGATACGCGGCCGACCTGCGGTGAAACCGAGCGCCGGGTCAAGCCTCCGTAAAGCGCCTGCCAAGGACCATGGTTGAGTATTCCGCTTGTCCTCATCCGTGTTCCGACCGAGAGCCCGGGTCGGGCGACGCGCACGCACCGGAGGAAGGCAGGAAGGGATGCTGCACAGAGGTCAAGAGAGCACGGACGGCACCGGCGGTGGGGAACTCACCGTCCCCATGGCGTGGTTGTACGCCGAGTACATCGCCGACGAGTTGCTGCGGACCGGCGACCTGATGCCGCCGACGTCCTTCGAGTTCCGCGCCGGGCGTGACGCCCTGGCGCTGACCATCTTCCTCTCCGACAGCGACGGCGAGCTCTCGGGCATCCGGGTCGTCTCGCAGCTGGAGACCTGGCTCTCGCTGACCGCCTACGACCAGCCGTGGCAGGACTGGGTGCGCGAGCACATGGCCCGGCTCGCGGCCGAGGCGGCCGAACGCGGCGGCCCCGCCCCGGACCTGGAGCTGGCCGCGGCGGCCTGGCGCTGGCTGGAGGAGACCGAACTGCTCGCGCCCGACCTGGACGCCGTACCCGGCGGCGGTCCGATCCCGGGCGAGGACGACGGCCCCAAGGTGTGGACGCCGGCCTGGCAGCTCGGCCTGCCCCTGGGGCATCTGGCGATCCATCTCTTCTGACCGCACCCTCCGGCCCTTCTCCGACCGGTCCTTCCGACCTCCCCCCGATCTTCTCTCCGCCCTTCTTCCCGCACCCCTCGAACAGTCCTTCCCTCCTGCGAGAAACCTCCCAGCGATCCTTGGGCAGCCGCCCCGCGGACGCGTCCTGGGCAACTTTTCCGGGCACGCACCAATCCGCGGGCGCGCTCGCTCCGAACGTCTTCGCCGCGATTCCGGACGAGCTTGAGTGATTCGGCGGTCTGGTCCGTACCGGTGGGCAACAGCAACACCACCCCCACCCCGCTCGATCGCCACGAGGATTCGGTATTCGGTATGAGGTCCCTGGAACGGCATCGTGACGTCGGCGCCTACGCGCTCGGCGTGCTGGACGAGGCGGATGCCTTCCGCTTCGAGGATCACCTCATGGAGTGCCCCCAGTGCGCGGCGCACGTGAGTGAGTTCCGACCCGCCGCACGGCAGATGATGCTGTACCGGCGGGCCACACCGCGCTCCGTGCACCCGTTCGCGGCACCCGGCCCCCGGCTGCTGGACACCCTGCTCGGCGAGGTGGCGGGCCGCCGGCGGGCCGGCCGCAGACGCTGGCTGTACGCGGTGGCCGCCGCCGTGGTCCTCGCGGCCGGCGGGCCCACGATCGCGATGGTGACGTCGCACGACTCGGCGTCCGGCGGCTCCGCCTCCAACCAGGCGGCCGCGACCGACGCGGACACCGGTGTCTGGGCCCGGATCACCACCCAGGACCGGATCTGGGGCAGCGAGGTCGACGTCGAGGTCAAGGACTCCGGCGGTCCGCGGCCCTGTCAGCTCGTCGCCGTCGGCAAGGACGGGTCGGAGCAGACGGTCACGAGCTGGATGGTGCCCGGGCACGACGGGGCGTCCACCAACATGCAGGGCGGCGCCTCGATGTCCTCCTCGGACATCAGCAGGTTCGAGGTGCGCACCGCGGACGGCAAGCATCTGGTGACGGTCAAGTCACCCTGAGCGGACGCTACTTGAGCAGCGGAAGCTATTTGAGCAGCCGGGACATCCGTCGGTCGGCCAGCGGCTTGCCTCCCGTCTGACAGGTCGGGCAGTACTGCAGCGAGGAATCGCTGAAGGAGACCTCACGGATGGTGTCGCCGCACACCGGACACGGCTCGCCCGCCCTGCCGTGCACCCGCAGCCCGCTCTTCTTCTCCTTCTTGAGACGACCCGCGGCCAGCCCGTGGGAGCGCTCCACCGCCTCGGTGAGCGTCCCACGCAGCGCCTCGTACAGACGGCCGGTCTCCTCGGGCGTCAGCGAGGAGGCGAGCTTGAACGGGGACATCCTGGCGGCGTGCAGGATCTCGTCGCTGTACGCGTTCCCCACGCCCGCGATCAGGCTCTGGTCCCTGAGGGCGCCCTTGAGGCGGCGCCGCTCCCCTTCGAGCAGCCGCGCGAACCGCGCCTCGTCGAAGTCGGCGGCGAGCGGGTCGGGGCCGAGGCGTGCCACGCCGGGGATCTCCTCCGGGTCCCGGACCACGTGGACCGCGAGTCTCTTCTGAGTGCCCGCCTCGGTGAGGTCGAAGCCCTCGCCGTTCTCCAGGGCGACGCGCAGTGCCAGTGGGCCCTTGCCCGGTCTGGGCGGGCCGTCGGGCAACGGGTCCCGCCACTGCAGCCAGCCCGCGCGGGCCAGGTGCGTCACGAAGTGCAGGCCGTCGGCCTCGATGTCGAGGAACTTGCCCCGCCGGCGCACGGCGGTGACCTCACGGCCCTCGAAGGCGGTGACGGGCGGGTCGTAGGTCTTCAGGACACTGATGGCGACGGGGAGCACGCGCACGACCTCACGGCCGACGAGATGGTCGGCCAGGAAGTCCTTGAGCGCTTCGACCTCTGGCAGTTCCGGCATGCATCCAGAGTGCCACCCGGCACCGACACCACCATCCGGATCACCGGCCCCGCCCCCCGACGGCGCCCCGCCGCGCCGCGCCGTCGGTCAGTCCCGTCCCGGGACGAGGAACTCGCACCACACGCACTTGCCGCGGCCCCGGGCCTCCACGCCCCAGACGTCGGCGAGCCGGTCGACCAGCAGCAGACCACGCCCGGAGACACCGGACTCGCCCGCCTCCCGGCGGCGCGGCAGGGCGCTGGAGGAGTCCTCGACCTCGACGCGCAGCCTGCGGTCGGGGCCGCTGAGGACCCGCAGGGTGACGATCGCGGGGCCCTCGGTGTGCATGAGGGCGTTGGTGATCAGTTCGTCGGCGACGAGTTCGATCTCGTCGGCGCGCTCGGCGGCGCCCCAGGCGCGGACCGCCGCCCGGATCATCCGCCGGGCCTCGGTGAGGGCCTCGGAGTCGCCGGGCGCGACATGCTGCTGGAGCCGGCCACCGGACTGCCGGGGGCCCGGGCCGCAGCGGCGCAGGAGCAGCAGGGCCACGTCGTCCTCACCGCCGCGTTCCTCGGCCACGTCGATGAGCCGGTCGGCGAGATCGCGCACGTCCTCCGGACCCGACCGGATCAGCTCCATGAGGGTGTGCATCCCCTCGTCGAGGTCGACGCCGGGCTGCTCCACGAGACCGTCGGTGCACAGCATGAGGGTCTGGCCCGGGTCGAGTTCGACCGTCTCGACCGGGTATTCGAGGCGTCCGAACAGGGCGGACAGACCGAGCGGCAGGCCCCCTTCGACGGACAGCCGGCGACAGGTGCCGTCGGTCTGCCGGACCAGCGGGTCGATGTGGCCGGCCCGCACCAGCTGGACGACTCCGGTGGACAGGTCGGCCTCCGCGTACAGGCAGGTCGCGAAGCGTTCGGTGTCGAGTTCGTGCAGGAAGACGGAGGCGCGGGCCATGACGGTGGCGGGGGTGTGCCCCTCGGCCGCGTAGGCGCGCAGCACGATGCGCAACTGGCCCATGACGGCCGCCGCGTGCGTGTCGTGGCCCTGGACGTCGCCGATGACGGCGCCGACCCGGCCGCCCGGCAGCGGGATCAGGTCGTACCAGTCGCCGCCGATGTCCCGGCCGAGGGACGCGGAGCGGTAGCGGACGGCGGTGTCGGCGCCGGGCACGCTGGGGATGGAGCGCGGCAGCATGGCCTGCTGGAGTCCCTGGGCGAGGTCCTTCTCCTGCTCGTAGAACATGGCCCGCTGCAGGCTCTGGGCGATGCTGCTGCCGAGTGCGACGAGGACGTTGCGCTCCTCGGCGGAGAAGCCGTAGCGGTCGTTGTAGAGGAGGCCGAGGGCGCCGATGGGACGGGCCTGCGCGATCAGCGGCAGATAGGCGGCCGAGGTGATCTCCAGGTCGGTGATGTGCGGCCACAGCGTCGGGTACGACGCGGCGAAGTCGTCGGGCGACTCGATGAAGCGCGGGGCGAGGGTGCGCACGACCTCGCTCATCGGGTATTCCTCGTCGATCCGGGTGATCAGGGTGCCCGGTACGAAACTGCCCGCGGGGCCCTCGGCGACGAGCCGGATGCGGCCGGCCTCGATCAGTCCCATGACCATGCTCGTCGCCCCGAGATGGGTGAGGCCGTGCGTGTCCTTGAGGATGTCGATGACGTCCTGGACGGTCCGGGCGTGGGCCAGCGCCGCGGTGGTGATCTGCACGACGTTGGTCTGCTGGCGGCGGGCCTCGTCCTGGGCGGCGAGCTCGTGGCGCGCCGCGCCCTCGCTCAGCTCCTGGGTGGCGTCGCGCACGATGCCGATGATCCGGCGCGGTCTGCCGGTCTCGTCGCGCCGGATGCAGCCCTGGGTGTGCGTCCAGCGCAGGGAGCCGTCTCGGCGGCGGACGCGGAAGTAGGCGCCGTAGTTCTCGCTGCCGTCCTTGATGGCCTGGGACACCACGGTGTCGAGGCGTATGCCCTCCGCCGGCGGCATCCGGACCGACAGGCCGCTCGGGGACCCGTCGAACTCGCCGGGGCGCAGGTCGAAGATCTCGTGGGCCTGGGCGTCCATGTGGAACAGGCCGCTGTCCAGGTCCCAGTCGAAGCTGCCCATGCGGTTGAGCGCCAGGATCGGATCCGGGCGGGCGGGCCAGTCGTCCGGGAGGGACAGGGCGCTCGCTCCCCGATCAACCATGGGGCCACCTTGTCAGGATTTGCCGGATTATTCGACTTGTGGGGAGCCCGTTTCCCGGCCCTCCGCGGAGTCGGGCCGGGGGCCGTCGTGCCGGCGGCTTCCCGTCCGCTCAGCTGTCGAAGACATCGGTCGGGGCGTCGAACACCGTGCCCCCTCCGGGTGACTCGTCGGGCACCGGACCACCGTCGTCGGGCAGGCCGGGAAGTTCCGGCAGGGTGTCGGGGTCGGTCCCCTCGTCCGGCCCGGGAACGGTGCCCTCGTCCGGCGGCGTCGCCGGCGGCTCGCCCACGGTCGGGGGCGGGGAGGAGGTGACGGTGGCCGTGGGGCAGTCCGGGGGCGCCGCCACCGTGGTCTGCGCGGGCGTCGCCTCGTCCGGCGCGTTCCCGGTCGGACCGGGCGGGACGGTCACGGTCGGCGTCGCGCAGCCCTCGGGCGGGCGGCCCGATCCGCTCGGCGAGTCGCCGGGGCCCGTGGGGCCGGAGGCGGACGGCGAGGCCTGCGGGCTCGTGTCCGGGCCCGTCGGGGGAACACCGGACGGCCCGATGTCGGGCGCACCGGCCTCGGGCGGCCGGACGACGACGTCGCGGTGCCCGTCGTCGCCGATCCGCCGCTCGATCCAGGTGTTGTCGTGGAGGTCGATGATCGTGACGCCGGTGAGCGCGGCGGGCGCGGGCGTCACCTCGATGACCTCGCCGGGCCGGTAGGAGGGCCAGGACTGGCCCCGGGTGGCCGCGGTGCCGCGCGAGGCGACCGGTGGATTCAGCGGGTTGCCGCAGGCGCAGCGCAGCCGGGGCACGCCCCGGTCGTCGACGAGGACGGCGGTGCCCGCCTGCAGCACGGACTGGAAGCCGGTCACCCGGCCGTCCTGGTAGCCGTGGTCGGTGACCCGTGTGTCGGCGCGCAGGACGACCGACGTCAGCCCGCGCAGAAAGTCCGGTACGGCCGCCTGTGCGATGCCCGCGGCGCGTGCGAAGGCCTGTGTCCTGCGGGGGTCGGCGGCGAGCAGGCGGGCCTGCCGGTCGACGTCGCAGCCGGCGGCGGCCCGGGTGCCGCCGTACAGGCCCGGGGTACCGCCCGGGAAACGCGCCGGGTGCGCGGTGGCGGTGGTGTCACCGGGAGCCGAGGAGTCCTCCGCCGTCGATTGCGGCGTTCGGGTGACGCGCGGCGGGGTGGCGGCGGCCGTGACCGTCGACTCGGTGAAGGGGTCGGGTCCCCGGGCGGCGACCGGCTGGAGGAGGATCTCGCCGTCGAAGGCGTCGGACGCCGTGTTCTCGCCGCTCCCGTCGTCGTTGCCGCCGCACCCGGCGACGAGAAGGGCCGCCGAGAGCGCGCAGGCCGTGACGAAGGTTCGGGTGGGTATGCGCACCGCGTTCTCCCGTTCATCCCGGACAGGTCGATGACCATTGTCTGCGTCGCCGGGCCGGCACTCGCAAGCGGAGACGATCACCCAGCGTCACAATGAAAGGGAAAGGAGCGACTCGCCGTGGAGTGGTTCACCGCCCCCGAGTACTGGCTGAGCCGGCTGGTCTTCCAGCGGGCGCTGGCCGTGGTGTATCTCGTCGCGTTCCTCGGCGCGGCGCTTCAGTTCCGCGCGCTGATCGGGGAGCGCGGGATGCTGCCCGTGCCCCGGTTCGTGGCGCGGGTGCCGTTCCGCCATGCCCCGAGCGTGTTCCACCTGCACTACTCGGACCGCTTCTTCGCGGCCTGGTCCTGGACGGGCTGCGCGGTGTCCGCGGCCTTGGTGGCGGGTCTCGACGGCTTCCTCCCGCTCTGGGGCGGCATGGTGCTGTGGCTCGTCCCCTGGGTGCTGTATCTGTCGATCGTCAACGTCGGCCAGACCTGGTACGCGTTCGGCTGGGAGTCGCTGCTCCTGGAGGTCGGCTTCCTCGCCGTCTTCCTGGGCAACGACGAGGTCGCTCCCCCGGTCGTGATCCTCTTCCTGCTGCGCTGGGTGCTGTTCCGGGTGGAGTTCGGCGCCGGTCTGATCAAGATGCGCGGCGACGCCTGCTGGCGGAAGCTGACGTGCCTGGACTACCACCACGAGACCCAGCCGATGCCAGGCCCGCTGAGCTGGTTCTTCCACCACCTCCCCAAGCCCGTGCACCGGGTGGAGGTGGCCGCGAACCACGTCACCCAGCTCGTCGTCCCCGTCCTGCTGTTCACCCCGCAGCCCGTCGCGACGGCCGCCGCCTCGCTGATGGTGCTCACCCAGCTCTGGCTGGTGCTGTCGGGCAACTTCTCCTGGCTGAACTGGACCACGATCGTGCTGGCCCTCTCCGCCGTCGAGTTCCCGGCCACTCCCCCACGGGTGCCGGGACCACCCCTCTGGTACGAGGTCGTGGTCCTCGCCGTCGCCGCCGTCCTGCTGGTCCTCGGCTACCGTCCCGCCCGCAACATGGTCTCCCGGCGCCAGGTCATGAACCGCTCCTTCGACCCGCTGCGCCTGGTCAACACCTACGGCGCGTTCGGCAGCGTCAGCCGGGTGCGCCACGAGGTGGTCGTCGAGGGCACCTCGGACGAGGCGCCGCGCGAGGACTCGGACTGGCGGGAGTACGAGTTCCGGGGCAAGCCCGGTGATCCGCGCCGGTGGCCGCGCCAGTTCGCGCCGTACCATCTGCGGCTCGACTGGATGATGTGGTTCGCGGCGCTCTCCCCCGCCTACGCCGGTTCCTGGTTCACCGGTCTGGTCGAGCGGCTGCTGGAGAACGACCGCGACACGCTGCGGCTGCTGCGCCGTTCGCCGTTCCCGGCGACCGCGCCGCCCCGGTACGTCCGGGCCCGTCTGTACCGCTACCGCTACACGACCTGGCGCGAGCTGCGGGAGACGGGCGCCTGCTGGCACCGGACCCATGTACGGGAGTTCCTGCCGCCGACGCGGCTGGAGCGGGGCGATCAGAGCCGGTAGACGCGCAGGGCGGTACCACCGAACACGTCGGCGCGCTCCCCCTCGTCGAGCACCCGGGTCAACTCCTCGGTCGCCGCGACCACTTGGGCGTACGACGCGGCCAGCGTGCACACCGGCCAGTCGGAGCCGAACATCAGACGGCCGGGGCCGAAGGCCGCCAGGGCGGTCTCGGCGTACGGACGCAGGTCGTCGACCGTCCACTGCGCGAGGTCGGCCTCGGTGACCAGGCCGGAGAGCTTGCCCACCGTGTTGGGGAGCGCCGCCAGCGCCCGGACGTGCCCCGCCCACGGGTCCAGGGTGCCGGCCGCGATCGGCGGCTTGCCCAAGTGGTCGAGGACGAAGGTGAGTTCAGGGTGCTCCAGGGCGGCACGGACACAGCTGGGCAGTTGGTGGGGCAGCACGACCAGGTCGTAGACCAGGCCGGCCGCCGCGACGGCCGCCAGCCCGCGCCGTACGTCCGGACGCAGCAGCCACTCGGGCTCGGGCTCGCCCTGCACCTGGTGGCGGATGCCCTTGAGGTACCGGCCGCCGGGCAGTTCCCGCAACCGGGCCAGCTCGTCGGCGACGTCCGGCCGGGTCAGGTCGGTCCAGCCCACCACTCCGGCGATCAGTTCGCTCCGCCGGGCGAGGTCGAGGAACTCCGGGGTCTCCTCGGCGACGGTGACGGTCTGGACCAGCACGGTACGTCCGATCCCGGCGGCGGCCGCCTCGGGCACGAGGTCGCCGACGGTGAAGTTCCTGCGCAGCGGCCGCAGTCCGGGGCCGGTGATCCAGTCCTGGTCCCGGACGGAGAGGTCCCACACGTGGTGGTGCGCGTCCACCCTCACGGCAGCTCCCACACGACGGGCAGCCCCGCCGAGGCGCCCTCGTCGGAGTAGTCGTGCACGACGTCGAGGAGTTCGGCCATCCGCGCCTGCCAGGCGATGTTGACCGGCAGTTCCTCCAGTTGGGCGAGCATCCGGCCGTAGTCCTCGCACTCCAGGACGTGGAACAGGTCGGTGCCGCTGCGCCAGATCGTCCAGGAGGTGGCTCCGGCGGCCCGGATGGCCGCGGTGAGCTCCTCGGGAACCTGCCGGTGGGCGGTCTCGTACACGTCGACGCGGTCGGCGCGCACCTTGGTGTGCAGGGCGATTCTCATGACGGGTCCTGTACCGGTACGGGGGCTTCCTCGGGCAGCAGTCCCGTCTCCCGCAGTTCGCGCCAGAACGCGGCGGGCACCGGCGTGGCGAACTGCTCGGCGCAGTCGCGCACCTCGGGTGCCGAGCGGGCGCCGACGAGGACGCTCACGACGGCCGGGTGGGCGGCGGGGAAGGCGAGCGCGGCGGCGCGCAGGGTGGTGCCGTGCCGCCCGGCGATCTCCTGGAGCCGCAGGGCCCGCTCCAGCGTCTCCCGCGGCGCCGTCGCGTAGTCGTACGTCGCTCCCGGCCGCGGGTCCGCCAGCAGGCCGGAGTTGAAGGCGCCCCCGATGACGACCGAGGTGCCGCGTTCCAGGGCGGCGGGCAGCAGTTCGGCCAGCGCCCGGTGGTCGAGCAGGGTGTAGCGCCCGGCGCAGAGCACCACGTCGACGTCCGTGTCACGGACGAAGCGGGTGAGCATCGCGGCCTGGTTCATGCCCGCGCCGATCGCGCCCACCACACCTTCCGAACGGAGCTTCTCCAGCGCCGGGTAGCCCTCGTGGAAGGCCTGCTCGGCGTGGTCGTCCGGGTCGTGGAGGTAGACGACGTCCACGCGGTCGACGCCGAGCCGTTCGAGGCCGTCCTCCAGGGCGCGTCGTACTCCGTCGGCGCTGAAGTCCCAGACCCTGCGGTGCGTGGCCGGCACGGCGAATCCGTCGGCCAGGTCGTCGCCGCCCGTGTCGGCGGGCACCAGGAGGCGGCCCACCTTGGTGGAGAGGGTGTAGGCACGGCGCGGCCGCTCGCGCAGGGCCGCCCCCAGGCGCCGTTCGGAGAGGCCCAGGCCGTAGTGCGCCGCGGTGTCGAAGGTGCGGATGCCGCTGTCCCAGGCCGCGTCCACCGCCTCGTACGCCTCGTCGTCGCTCACCGGGGTGAACAGGTTGCCGATGCCCGCGCCGCCGAAGGACAGGGCGCTGACCTCGACGCCGCTTCTGCCGAGGGTGCTCACCGGCCCACCGGCCGCAGCCGCAGTCCCTGCATACCGCCGTCCACGGCGAGCGCGGTGCCGGTGGTGGCGCCGGACAGCGGACTCGCCAAGTAGGCGACGGCGCCTGCTACTTCGGCGGCCGAGACGAGGCGTCCGGAGGGCTGGCGGGCTTCCAGGGCGGCGCGCTCGGCGGCCGGGTCGGGGGCGGCGTCGAGGAGCCGGCCGACCCAGGGGGTGTCGGCGGTGCCGGGGTTCACGCAGTTGACCCGGATGCCCTCGCGGAGGTGGTCGGCGGCCATGGCGAGGGTGAGGGAGAGGACAGCGCCCTTCGACGCGGAGTACACGGCACGCTGCGGCAGTCCCGCGGTGGCGGCGATGGAGCAGGTGTTCACGATCGCCGCGTGCGCGGATTCCCGCAGATGCGGCAGGGCGGCGCGGGCCGTCCGCACCATGCCGAGGACGTTGACGTCCAGGACCCGGTGCCACTCGGTGTCGTCGTTGTCCTCGACGGTGCCCTGGGCGCCGATCCCCGCGTTGTTGACCAGGACGTCGAGTCCCCCGAGGTCCGCGACCGCCGCGGCCACCGCCGTACGCACGGAGGCGTCGTCGGTGACGTCGGCGCGGTAGCCGAGCAGCGGCTTCTCGACCCGTGAGAGGTCGAGGTCGAGGACGGCGACCTGGGCGCCACGGGCCGCGAGCAGCTCGGCGGTGGCGCGGCCGATGCCGGAGGCACCGCCGGTCACCAGCGCCTTGAGACCTTCGAAGTCCGCGGTCATGCCGCTTCCCCCTTCTGACTGTCGGGTTCCTGCCGGGCGAGGTCGGCGGCCCAGAAGGTGCCGCCGGGGTAGGTGAACTCCGCGATGGACTCCGGACGCATGGTGGCGGAGAAGCCCGGTGCGGTGGGCGCCGTGTAGTGACCCTGCCGGATCACCACCGGGTCGAGGAAGTGGTCGTGCAGATGGTCGACGTATTCGATGACCCGGTCGTCGGTGGTGCCGGAGAGCGCCACGAAGTCGAACATCGAGAGGTGCTGGACGAGTTCGCACAGGCCGACGCCGCCGGCGTGCGGGCAGACGGGCACCCCGAACTTGGCCGCGAGCAGCAGGATGGCGAGGTTCTCGTTGACGCCGGCGACCCGGGCCGCGTCGATCTGCAGGATGTCGATGGCGCCGGCCTGGAGGAGCTGCTTGAAGACGATGCGGTTGTGGACGTGCTCGCCGGTGGCGACCTTGACGGGGGCGACCGCCTTGCGCACGGCTGCGTGCCCGAGGACGTCGTCGGGGCTGGTGGGTTCCTCGATCCAGTAGGGGTCGAACTCGGCGAGGGCCCTGGTCCAGTCGATGGCCTCGTCCACGTTCCAGCGCTGGTTGGCGTCGATCGCGATGCGGATGCCGGGGCCGACGACGGAGCGGGCGACCCGGCAGCGCCGTACGTCGTCCGTGAGATCGGCGCCGACCTTCAGCTTGATCTGGGTGAAGCCGTCGGCGACCGCCTCGGCGGCCAGCCGGGTGAGCTTCTCGTCGCTGTAGCCGAGCCAGCCGGGCGAGGTGGTGTAGGCGGGGAAGCCGTTCTCCCGAAGGGCCGTGGCGCGTTCGGCGGCTCCCTGTCTGCCGCGGCGCAGCAGTTCCAGCGCCTCGTCGGGGGTGAGGGCGTCCGTGAGGTAGCGGAAGTCGACCTGGCGTACCAGCCACTCCGGTTCGGCGTCGGCGAGCAGTTGCCACAACGGCTTGCCGGCGCGCTTGGCGGCCAGGTCCCACACGGCGTTGACGACGGCTCCGATCGCCATGTGCATCACGCCCTTCTCGGGCCCCAGCCAGCGCAGTTGGCTGTCACCGATGAGGTCCCGGGCGAGTGAGCCCGGGTCGGCGCACAGCTCCTCGACGGACCGTCCCACCACGTGCCCCCGCAGCGCCTCGATCGCCGCGACCTGGACGTCGTTGCCCCGTCCGATGGTGAAGGTGAATCCGTGGCCCTCGGGACAGTCGGCCGTGTCGCCGCGCAGCACGACGTAGGCCGCCGAGTAGTCGGGGTCCGGGTTCATCGCGTCGGAGCCGTCGAGCTCGCGCGAGGTGGGGAAACGGACATCGTAGGTGTCGACCGCGGTGATGCGAGCGGCAGTTGGGGACACGGGAGGCCTTTCGGTCCGGAACAGGGGGTACGGAGGGGTCCGTACGAGAGCGAAGGGGCGGTCAGTCCTGGGCGCGTCCGGTGGTCACCCGGGCGATCATCAGGGCGACGAGGATGATCCCGCCGTAGATCGCCTGGATCCAGAAGGACGGCACCTGCGCGAGGGTGAGCAGGTTCTGCACGACGCCCAGCAGCAGGACGCCGGTGAGGGCGCCGAACATGGTGCCCCTGCCGCCGTCGAGGCTGATGCCGCCGATGACCGCGGCCGCCATCACCGTGAAGATCATGTTGTTGCCCTGGTTGGCGCTGATCGCGCCGACGTAGCCGGTCTGCATGATGCCGCCGACCGAGGCGAGGACACCCGCGACGACCGACACCCCGAGCAGCACCCGGTCGACGCGGATACCGGCCGCGCGGGCGGCCTCGGTGTTGCCGCCGATCGCGTACAGGGCGCGGCCGATCCGGTGGTACTTGAGGATCAGCCCGGCGATGCCGAAGGCGATCGCGGCCAGCCACACCGAGAGCGGAACGCGCAGGAAGGTGGAGGTGGCCAGGGAGAAGAACGCGTCGGGCATGCCGAACAGCGTCTTGCCCTTGGTGGCGCCGACCAGCAGGCCGCGCAGGACGATCAGCATCGCGAGGGTGACGATGAAGGCGTTGAGCTTGAACTTCACCACGAGGACGCCGTTGAAGGCGCCGATGACGCCGCCCACGACGAGGACCGCCAGGAGGGCGAGCCCGGCCGGCCATTCCGTGCCCCAGCCGGACTGCGCGGCGGGCAGGACCAGCAGGGCGCCGACGGCGGGCGCGATACCGACGACCGACTCCAGCGACAGGTCGATCTTGCCGGTGATCAGGACGAGCGACTCGGCGAGGACCACCATCGCGAGCGCCGCGGAGGCACCGAGGATGGAGATGAGGTTCCGCTCGGTGAGGAAGGAGTCGTTGACGATCGCACCGAGCACCATGAGCAGCAACAGGGCAGGTACGAGGGCGAGTTCGCGGGCGCGGCGGAGCAGTACGGTCTTGGTGGCACGCCCGTCGCGCACTCCCGCGGCGGCGAGCGGCGGGGCCTTGGTCTCAGTCACCGGGGCCTCGCTCTCCTCGGCCGGGGGTCCGGGGTTGACCCCCCGGGGAGATGCGGTAGCCATGGTCCACTCCTTCGATGGAGGCGATCAGCTCGTGGTCGTGCCAGCCGGCCGGGTGCTCGGCGACGACGCGGCCGTGGAAGAGGACGAGGACCCGGTCGCAGCGGCGCAGGTCGTCGAGTTCGTCGGAGACGACGAGCACGGCGGTGCCGTCGTCACGGGCGCTGTCCACGCGGGACAGCAGCGACTCCTTGGACTTCACGTCGACGCCCGCGGTGGGGTTGATGAGGATGAGCAGACGGGGATCGGAAGCGAGGGCGCGGGCCATCACGACCTTCTGCGCGTTGCCGCCGGAGAGGTCCGAGACGGGCTGGTCGGGTCCTTCGGCGTGGATGTCGAGGCGGTCGATCAGCTCGTCGGCGAACCGGCGTCTGCGGTCGGTGGCGATGAAGCCGTAGCGGCCGAGCCGGTTCAGGACGGTCATGGTGGTGTTGTCGCCGATGGTCATGCCGGAGACGAGCCCCTGCTCGTGCCGGTCGCGCGGCACGCAGCCGACGCCCGCCCTGAGCGCGGCCTGCACGTCGCCGAACGGGAGCGGCTCGCCGTCGAGACGGGCCGTTCCGCCCGTCGGCCGGTACAGGCCGGCGAACGACTCGGCCAGCTCGATCTTGCCGCTCGCGCTGGAGCCGGCGAGCCCGACGACCTCACCGCGGCGGACGGTGAGGTCGATGGCGTCGTACGCGTCCGAGGTGAGGGCCTCGGTGCGCAGCACCACGGGCGCGTCCTCGGGCGCGGTGTCCCGGACGGCCGCCCGTTCGGCGATCGCCTCGCCCGCCATGGCCTCCACCAACGCCGGGCGCGGAAGCTCGGCGACCGGCGCGGTGGTGATCCAGCGGGCGTCGCGCAGCACGGTGACCGTCTGGCACACCTCGTACACCTCCTGGAGGTGGTGCGAGATGAACAGGAAGGTGACACCGGACTCCTGGAGCGCGCGCATCCGTGTGAAGAGGCGCTCGATCTCCCGGTTGTCGAGCTGGGCGGTGGGTTCGTCGAGGACGATGAACCGGGCACCGAAGCTCAACGCCCGGGCGATCTCGACCATTTGGCGGTCCTCGACCTTGAGGTCGGCGGTGCGGGCCTCGGGGTCGACCCGCACGTCCCAGGTCGCCAGGACGTCGGCCGCCTCGGCGCGCAGCCTGCGCCAGCTGATCAGTCCGCCGCGTCCGGTCGGCTGCCGGTTGATGAAGAGGTTCTCCGCAACCGTCAACTCCGGTACCACGGTGGGCTTCTGGTAGACGCAGGCCACCTTGCGGCGCCAGGCGTCGCGGTCGGTGAGCGGGGGCGCGGGTTCGCCGTCGAAGTGGACCGTGCCCTCGTCGGGGGCCTGCAGACCGGTGAGGATCGTGACGAGGGTGGACTTGCCCGCGCCGTTGCGTCCTACCAGGGCATGGGACTCGCCCGGCAGGACGGTGAGCCGGCCGTCTTGGAGGGCGACGGTGGGGCCGTACCGCTTGGCCACCCCGCGCGCCTCCACCAGTGGGGTACTCATTTGACCGTGTTGCCCCAGAGCTCGGGGTCGTCGACGTTGTCCTTGGTGACCAGCGGCGCGGGCAGCTGGTCCTCCAGGATGCCGCTGGGCAGCTTGACGATCGTGGAGTCGTGGTCGGTCGGCCCGGTCTTGAACGTCTTGCCCTGCATGGCCGCCTTGATGTAGTACATGCCGTACTTGGCGTAGGTGTCGGCGGGCTGGGAGACGGTGGCGTCGATCTCGCCCTTGCGGATGGCGTCGAACTCCTGCGGGATGCCGTCGTTCGAGACGATCGCGATGTGGCCGGCCTGGCCGGCCTTCTTCAGCATCCCCTTCGACTTCAGGGTCTGCAGGGTGGGCGCGAGGTAGACACCGCCCGCCTGCATGTAGATGCCCTTGATGTCGGGGTTGGCGTTCAGCAGCGTGTCCAGTTTGGAGGCCGCGGTGTCGGACTCCCACTTGGCGGGGATCTCCAGGACCTTCAGCTTGGGGTAGTTCTTCTTCACGCAGGAGCGGAACGCCTCGGAGCGGTCACGGCCGTTGACCGAGGCCAGGTCGCCCATGATCTGCACGACCTTGCCCGAACCGACCTGCTTGCCCAGGAACTCGCAGGCCTTCTCGCCGTACGCGACGTTGTCGGCACGGACGACCATGGCGACCTTCCCCTTGTCGGGGGCCACGTCGACCGCGACCACGGGGACGCCCTTGCGCTCGGCCTGGTCGAGACCGGCGACGATCGCGGCGCTGTCCAGGGGGGCCACGACCAGACCCTTCACGCCCTGGTTCAGCTGGTTGTTGATGTCGGTGATCTGCTGCGACGGATCACTGTTGGAGTTGACGGTCTTGAGGGCGTCGACGCCCTCGGACTTCGCCATCTTCGGCACGTAGTCGTTGTAGGACTGCCAGAACGGCGAGGTCAGCAGGGGCAGGATCACTCCGACCTTGCCACTGCCGTCGCCTCCCCCGCCGCCGGAGGCGACGTCGTCCTTGGTGCTGCCGCACGCCGCGAGCACCAGGGTCGCGCAGGCGGCCACAGCCGCCGCACTCACTGCCCGCGACGAGATTCGCCTGTTCCGCACTGTTCTGCCGGCCATCTGACGGCTCCTCATTGAGCGAGATCGAGCAGGACGCGTGGCCGGAGTCCCTCTTCCAGCCGGGACGAATATTTATCAGACCACTTTGGGTCCGCAACACCCCGCGGAGCCATGTTTTCCGGGTTTCTGGCCATAGTGGTCCGACCACATCCGTGGTTAGACTGCGGCGCACCCGGCAACAGGAGGAAGCGGCGTGGACGAGACCCTGTCCCACGGGACGGAGGGCGCGCCCCAGAAGGGCACCGTGACCGAGCGCGCCATCGAGCGGATCAAGGCGATGATCAAGGAAGGCCGTCTCGAACCCGGCCAGCGGCTGCCGACGGAGCGCGACCTCGCCGCCCAGCTGGGCATGTCGCGCAGCTCGATGCGCGAGGCCATCCGCGCGCTCACGGTTCTCGGCGTGCTGGAGGCCCGGCACGGCTCGGGCATCTACGTCACGCAGCTGGAGGCCGGGGACCTCCTGGAGACCTTCGGTGTGGTGGCCGACCTCTCGCGCGGGCCGCGGCTGGTGGAACTGCTCGAGGTGCGCCGGATCCTGGAGTCGACGGCGACGGCACTGGCCGCCGCGCGGATCACCCCCGACCAGCTCGCCGAGGTGGAGAAACACCTCACGGCGATGAACGCGACCGACGACCCGGAGGAGATCCTCGCCCACGACCTCGCCTTCCACCGGGAGATCGCGGCCGCCGCGGGCAACGAGACGATGGCGGCCATCCTGGAGGGCCTGTCCTCGCGCACGTTCCGCGCCCGGGTCTGGCGCGGCTACCAGGAGGAGGGCGCCTTCGAGCGCACCCGCCGCGAGCACGCGGCGATCCACCGCGCGCTGCTGGCCCACGACCCGGAGGCGGCCAGAGCGGCCGCCGCCGCGCACGTGGGCGAGGTCGAGCAGTGGCTGCGGACCCAGCTCACGCCCTGAGGGCTGTCCCGCGAACCCCGGCGGGCGGGACGTTCGCGACACGCCCTGGCCGGGTCCGCGGCCCGTACGGTGGTCAGGCCCGCTTCAGCCGCAGCGTCACCAGCTCGAAGGGGCGCAGCGGCAGGGTGATCCGGTCGCCGTCGCGTTCCGGCGTCGCGGCGTCCGCGAGGGGCCGCTCCAGCAGATCGGTCACCGTGACGGCACCGGTCGCGAAGCCCGCGGTGAGTGTGGCCCGCGTCCGGCCGCCGCGGGACTCGTGGAACCGCACGACCACGTCACCGCTGCCGTCGTCGGCGAGCTTGACCGCCGTCACCACGACCGCGTCCTGCTCCACGCCCACCAGCGGCACGACCTCGCGCGCGCCCGTCAGATGCCGCTCGGGCAGGTTGATCCGCCAGCCCTCGCGCACCGCGTCACCGATCCCGGCCCCCGGCACCAGCGCGTGCCGGAAGCGGTGCACCCCCTGGTCGGTCTCCGGGTCCGGGAAGCGCGGGGCGCGCAGCAGGGACACGCGCACGGTGGTGGTCGTACCGGAGTCACTGTCGCGCACGGTCCGGGTCACGTCGTGTCCGTACGTGGAGTCGTTGACGATCGCGACACCCCAGCCCGGTTCCTCGACGTGCACGAACCGGTGGTTGCACGCCTCGAACTTGGCGGACTCCCACGAGGTGTTGGTGTGGGTGGGCCGGTGGAAGTGCCCGAACTGGGTTTCTGACGCGTACCGTTCGGCGTGCACGTCGAGCGGGAAGGCGAGCTTCAGGAACTTCTCGGTCTCGTGCCAGTCGACCTCGGTGTCGATGCCGAGCCGCCGCTCCCCCGGCGCCAGCGACAGCACCTGAGTGACCCGCGACGCGCCGAAGGACCGTACGATCCGGACCGACACGCCGTCCTCACCGGGCCCGACCTCGTCGGCGTCCACCAGATCGGTGACCGTGTTGCGGTAGAACTCGTCGACGTCCCAGGCGTCCCACATGTTCGGGAAGTCGGGGTGGATCTGGAGCAGGTTCGCCGCCCGGTCCGGTGCGATCGTCTCGCGGCCGGCCTCGATGTCGTACGCCGAGACGACCAGTCCCCGGGCGTCGATCCCGACCCGCAGCAGCCCGTTGTCGAGGACGTGTCCGCCGCCCGCCCTCGGTGTGAGCGACACTCCGCCGGGGTCGGTGACCGGGCGGGCCGCGCCCGCCGGGACCCCGTCGCGGGTGTGCGGAGCGGAGTTGAACACGAGCGGGGTGGCGCCTTCACCGGCCAGCGCGCGCTGTGCCGCGCCGATGATGCCGTCCAGCTCCTCGGCGACCCGCTCGTACGTCCTGCGGGCCTCCCGGTGCACCCAGGCGATGGACGAGCCGGGCAGGATGTCGTGGAACTGGTGGAGCAGCACCGTCTTCCAGATGCGGTCCAGCTCCTCGTACGGGTAGCGGAACCCGGTCCGCACCGCCGCGGTCGCCGCCCACAGTTCGGCCTCGCGCAGCTGGTGCTCGCTGCGGCGGTTGCCCTGCTTGGTCTTCGCCTGGCTGGTGAGGGTCGCGCGGTGCAGTTCGAGGTACAACTCGCCGACCCAGACGGGCGCGTCGGGGTGTTCGGCCTCGGCCTTCGCGAAGAACTCCGCCGGTGTCTCCCACACCACGGTGGCGGAGCCCTCGAGGTTCTTGAGGCGGGCCGCCTTCGCGACCATCTCGCGGGTGGTGCCGCCGCCTCCGTCGCCCCAGCCGGTGGGCGCGAGGGAGTGCCGGGCGACGCCCTTGTCCTTGAAGTTCCGCGCCGCGTGGGCGATCTCGCTGCCCCGCATGGAGCAGTTGTAGGTGTCGACGGGCGGGAAGTGGGTGAAGATGCGGGTGCCGTCGATGCCCTCCCAACGGAAGGTGTGGTGCGGGAACTTGTTGGTCTGGGACCACGAGATTTTCTGCGTCAGAAGCCACTTGGAGCCCGCCGCCTTGATGATCTGCGGGAGTCCGGCGGCGAATCCGAAGGTGTCCGGCAGCCAGGCCTCGTCGTTCTCGATGCCGAACTCGTCGAGGAAGAACCGCTTTCCGTGCACGAACTGACGGGCCATCGCCTCCGAGCCGGGCATGTTCGTGTCCGACTCGACCCACATGCCCCCGGCCGGGACGAACCGGCCCTCCGCGACGGCCTTCTTCACCCGCGCCCACACCTCGGGCCGGTGCTCCTTCACCCAGGCCCACTGCTGGGCCTGCGACATCGCGAAGACGAACTCGGATTCGTCCTCGATCAGCGCGGTCATGTTGGCGGTCGTGCGCGCCACCTTGCGTACCGTCTCGCGCAGCGGCCACAGCCATGCCGAGTCGATGTGCGCGTGGCCGACGGCGCTGATCCGGTGTGCGGAGGGCACGGCCGGTTCGGCGAGCACGCCCTCGAGCCGGGCACGTGCCGCGGCGGCGGTGCCGCCCACGTCCTGGAGGTCGACGGCGTCGAGCGCCCGCTCCACCGCGCGCAGGATGTCCCAGCGCCGCGCGGACTCCACCGGCAGCTCGGCCATCAGCTCGCCGAGCACCTCCAGGTCGAGCACCAGCTCCCACACCGTCTCGTCGAGGACCGCGAGGTCCATCCGGGTGAGGGTGTACTGCGGCTCGCTGCCCGCCGTCTCCTTGTCGCCCAGCCGGGTGGGCAGGAAGGGGTGGTAGTCGAGGATCACCGGATTGGAGGCGGCCTCGATGTGCAGCCGTACCTCCTCGCCGCCCTCGACCGGCGCGCCGACGCGCACCCACTGGTTACGGGGGTTGAGTCCCTTCACCGGGGTGCCGTCGGGCCGGTAGACGAGGCCCTCGCACTGGAACCCGGGCATGTTCTCGTCGAATCCGAGGTCGAGGAGCGCCTCGACGGTCCGGCCGGCCCAGGACTCGGGGACGGTTCCGGTGACCCGGAACCAACTGGTGCCCCACGGAGCGCCCCAGCGCGCGCCCACCTCGATGGGCTCCGGCAGGGCCGCGAGTCCCTCGGCGACCGGGACCGGCTCTCCGGGCGCGTTCCACACCGCCACCTCCAGCGGTACGGACTCGGGGTACACGGCGGGTCGGATGCGCTCGTCGAGGACACGCTCGAGGCGGGCTTCGACCAGGGTGCGGTCGTCATGCATGGGAGTGCTCCGTGGGGTGAGGGGTGCGGGTTACCAGGTGTGGGTGGTCGTGGCGGGGGTCGAGACGGTGAACAGCTCCCCCACCGCGCGCAGTTCGAATCCTGCGGCGGACTCGCCCTGCTCGGCGGTGAGACCGCCCGCGTAGAACGCGCTCTGGCAGGTGCCGCCGAGGAAGCGGCGTGTGCCGTCGGGGAACGTCCGGTACAGCTCGTAGTGGCGTACGTCGCCCGCGGAGCCCTGCCACGCGAAGCGCAGGTCGCCGCCGTCGGCGTCGGTGACGCGCAGGCCGGTGGGCGCGGCGGGGGTCACCGTCGCGTCCCGGACCGCGAGCCGGCCCAGCCGCCAGCCGACCGGACCGGTGCCCGGGGCCAGCCGGACGCCCAGGGCGTGCACGGTCCCCGACAGCCCGGTCAGCCGCACGGTGGACGTCTGCCAGCCGTCGCCACCGGTGGTGGGCACGGGTACGTAGGTGTACGGGGGTGTCCCGCCCGCCGTGCCGGGCTCCGCGGTGGCGACGGCCAGCTCCAGGGAGGTGCTGCCCGCGTCCGTACGGTGGGTCAGCTCGACCACCGTGTCAGCGCCGAGCGGCAGCCGGGTCGCGTACAGGTCCAGAGTCGTCGGCGCGTCGAGAGTGCCGGCGACCAGGAGACTGCTGCCGCCCCGCCAGGCGTCCGTGAAGTCGAAGGTGACGGTCGGGCGGCGGCCGGTGGTGCGTACGACCCAGCGGCGGGAGGGCAGCCGGTCCTGGAGACCCAGGTGGTTCCAGGCGGAATCCGAGGTGACCTCGCCGTCCTCGTACCACCTCAGTCCGTGGCCGGTGTTGAAGACGGTCGCGAACGGCAGCGAGCCGATGGTCGAACGGTCGGCGACCGAGAGCGCCGGCGCGCGCCAGGCGGTGTTCGTGGCCGGCCGGGAGGGGTCGAGGGAGGAGCCGGTCCAGAACAGGTCGTCGGCGGCGTGGAAGTCGCCGGGGGTGCGCCCCGTCGGCAGGTGGTTGCGGGTCCACTCGGGCCGGTAGAAGCCGACCGAGACGACGTGCGCCTTGTTCGCCGGCACGATGGCGTCCCAGTCGACGGACGCGTTGGTGCCGTTGGCCTCGACGTCGACGCCCGCCCACAACTCGTACGGGTCGCGGCCGAGTTGCCGGGCGGTCGTGGCGGAGGTGGCAAGACTGCTCGATGACCAGCGGAAGTCGACGAACATCGAGTCGGCGGCCTGGAAGAACGTCTTGTTCTGGTTGTCGAGCGCGCCCTGCCAGCCGACCGAGCCGCTCACGGTCATCGCGTCGTACCAGGTGACGCGCTGTCCCTGGGCCGCGCCGAGCGCCTTGAGCTCCTTCAGGAAGCCGAGCACGGCGGTGGCGAGCGCGGTGTCGCCGCCACCGGTCTCGGCGTTGACGAACCAGCCGTCGAAGCCGTACGCCGCCGCCACCGCGACCAGTTGGGCCGCGAGCGGAAAGTGTCCGGTGGCGTCCTTCTGCACCAGGTCACGTGTCCACTGGAGGCGGCCGCCGTAGGCGACGGGCGGCAGGAAGACATTGCCGAGGACGGGCACGCCGTGCCGGTGGGCCGCGTCCACGATCGGGGCGTTCGGCGCGAGGATCAGGCCCTCTCCGGACGAGCCTCCCCAGAAGACGAGTTCGTCGAGGTAGGCCCAGTGGGTGAGGGCGTAGTAGTCGGCGTCGGCCGCGCCCTGGGCGGGGTTGCCCGACGTGGGACCGAAGGAGACGAGGGACTGGACACGGGCCTGGCCGGCGCGCGCGGTGGTGTTCGCGGGGGTCGGGGTGAAGCGCGCGGCGAGCGGCACGGAGGCCGCGTTGAACGCCAGGTCGGGGTCGCCGGCGGCGCTCCATGTCTTCAGGCTGCGCCAGGTGATGCCGGCGCCCGGGGTGCCCGAGGGCAGCGAGTCCGGGTACCAGTACGAGGCGTACGGCTGGAGGTCGCGGCCGGCCGCTGCCGCGCGGCCGGGGACGCCGGGCAGGGCGGGGGTGAGCGCCGCCGCGGCTCCGGCGAGCAGAAGAGCGCGTCTGCTGAGGTTCACTGTGTGCTCCGTGTCGTCATGAGGACGGGTGGGGACGGGCTACTCGGTGACCTGATCGGGTGTGACTACTTCGGTGATGCCACGGGCCGCGAGGTGGTCCTTGTCGTCGGCGCGGCTCGCGAGCACGGTGGTGGGACGGGCGCCGTCGGCGGTCAGCCGGGCGAAGGCCTCGAAGACCGGGCCGCCGGGGGCGCAGACGGAGCGGCCCGGCGCGGTGTCGACGACGAGCGCGGTGGTGCGGGCGGACGGCTGGTGCGCCCGTCCCTCGCCGACGGTCCGGGCGAGGGTCCGCGCCGCGGGCTTGGGCTGCCGGTCGCTCGTCAACAGGCCGAGGCTGTATTCGAGTTCGGGGAAGTCGGCCAGGTCGCGGCTGACGTCGTGCGAGCACCACCAGGTGATGCCCCACAGGTCGGGGCAGTCGAGCGCGTTCGCGACGGTCGCCTCGGTGAAGGCGGCGGCGTGCTCGGCCGGGATCAGCGGGGCGGGCGCGCCGACCTCCTGGAGCCAGACCGGGCGGCCGGGGTCGTCGGCCCAGGCCTTGGAGAGCTCGACGAGGTAGGCGGCGTGGTGCTCGGTGGCGACGCCCCGGCGGCCGTGCCGCTGGGCCGTCCCGTTGAACACCCAGGAGTGGACGGCGGTGAGGGCGCCGAGCCGGGCCGAGTGCTCGGGGGTGAACGGCTGGTCGTCCTGGTACCAGGCCGCGTCGTACGAGGCGTGCAGATGCGGCTTGCCGGGAGCGCCCTCCTCGCAGGCCGCGAGCAGGCGGGTCAGCCACGCTCCGGCCTGCTCGGGCGTGATGCGGTCCGGGTCGGGATGCGGCCCGGCGGCGAACTGGTTGACCTCGTTGCCGATCGTCATGCCGATGAAGTTCGGCCGGTCGGCGAGGGCGGCGGCCAGGGTGCGCAGGTACTCGGCCTCCGCCTCGACCACCTCCGGATCGGTGAAGATGTTCCGCCGGTGCCAGGTCTGCGTCCACGCGGGCAGGAAGTCGAAGCTCGACAGGTGCCCTTGCAGTCCGTCCACGTTGACGTCGAGCCCGCGTTCGGCCGCGGCGTCGGCGAGTGCCACCAGTTGTTCGACGGCGCGTGGGCGGATCAGGGTGCGGTTGGGCTGGAAGTAGGGCCACAGCGGGAAGACCCGGATGTGGTCGAGGCCGAGCGCGGCGATCGAGTCGAGGTCGGCGCGTACGGAGTCGAGGTCGAAGTCGAGCCAGTGGTGGAACCACCCTTCGCTCGGGGTGTAGTTGACGCCGAAGCGCACGGCAGAGGACATGCGGGATCCTTGCGAATCGGAAGGACGGGCGTACGGGTTCAGCCCTTGACCGCGCCCTCGCCCACTCCGCGGAAGAAGTACCGCTGGAGACAGGCGAAGAGGGCGATCAGCGGTGCCACGGCGATGATCGTGCCCGCGGCGACGAGCCGTTCGTCGTTGGCGAACGTGCCGTGCAGGTAGTTGAGGCCGATGGTGAGGGTGAACTTGGAGGGATCGCTGAGCACGATGAGCGGCCACAGGAAGTCGTCCCAGGCGCCCATGAAGGCGAAGATGGCGACGACGGCGAGGGTGCCCCTGACCGACGGCAGCGCGATCCGCAGGAACCGCTGCCAGACGTTCGCCCCGTCGACGTAGGCCGCCTCTTCGATCTCGTAGGGGAGGTTGAGGAAGGCGTTGCGCATCAGCAGGACGTTCATCGCGCCGACGCAGCCGGGCAGGACCACACCGATGAGCGTGTTGTTCAGGCCGAGTTCGCGCATGGTGGTGAACTGGGCGATGATGATGCCCTCGACGGGGACCAGCATCGCGAGGATGAAGACGAGCGTCGCCACCCGTCGGCCGCGGTAGCGCAGCCGGGCCAGTGCGTAGCCGGCCAGGGCGGAACCGACGCAGTTCGTCACGACGTTGGCGCCCGCGACCTTGAGCGAGTTCACGGCGTAGTCCCAGACGGGGATGGTGTCGGCGACCCGCTGGTAGTTGTGCAGGGTCGGGTGGCCGGGCAGGAGGGCCGGCGGCGAGTCGAAGATGTCCTCGGTCGGGCCCTTGAGCGAGGTGGACAGCTGCCACAGGAACGGGCCGACGGTCAGGGCGAGGACGGCGAGCAGCAACAGGTAGCGCAGGGCGAGTTCCCAGACGCGGACACGGCGGCCGTGCTCGTCGGTGACGCGGGGGCGGGGGCGCCGCTCGGGCGTCGGTCGCTCCGCGGGCCGTACCTTCTCCAGCACGCTCACGCGTCCTCCTTCCGGTCGGCGCGCAGCACGAGCAGCATCAGCGCGACGGTGACGACGAAGACGACGACGGAGAGGGCGGAGGCGTAGCCCACCCGGCCGGTCAGTCCGGTGCCGGTGCGCTGGACCAGCATGACGAGGGTGGTGTCCTCGCCCGCCGGTCCGCCGTCCGGGCCCGCCATCAGGTACACCTCGGAGAACACCTTGAAGGCGGCGACCGAGGAGAGAGCGCCGACCAGCACCATGGTGGAGCGGACGGCGGGCACGGTGACGGTGAGGAAGCGGCGCACCGCTCCCGCGCCGTCGACCGACGCCGCCTCGTGCAGTTCGCGCGGCACGTTGGCGAGCGCGGCCAGGTAAATGATCATGTAGTAGCCGAGGCCCTTCCAGACCGTGACGGCCATGGCGCTCAGCAGGAGCAGCCACTGGTCGCTGAGGAAGCCGACCCTGCCGATGCCGACCGTCTCCAGCAGCGAGTTCACCAGGCCGCGTTCGTCCAGCAGCCACACCCAGATAAGGCCGACCACGACGATGGAGGCGACCACCGGGGTGTAGAAGGCCGACCGGAAGAAGGTGATGCCGGGGATGTTCTTCTGGACCAGCAGGGCGAGCAGCAACGGCAGCAGGACGAGTGCGGGGACGACCCCGACGACGTACAGCGCGCTGTTGCGCAGGCCGATCCAGAACATGTCGTCGTGCAGCAACTCCCGGAAGTTGGCGAGGCCCACGAACGTGCCGGGGATCAGGGTGCGGCGGTCGGTGAAGGAGTTGACCACCGTCGAGACGAACGGGTACAGGATGAAGACACCCGTGATCAGCAGGCCCGGTGCGGCGAACAGCCAGGGGCTGGACGGGAGCTGGCGTCGCACCCGGGTGGCCGCGCGGGGCGTCCGCGCGCCGCGCCGCACGTCACCGGAAACGGTCGAGGAACTCGCCATGGCGGATCAGCCCTGCTGCTGGAGGAGCCGGTCGCAGGCCTTGACAGCGTTGTCGAGGGCTGCCTTGGGGCTCTCCTTGCCCTGGAGCGCCTTGGCGACCTCGTTGCGCAGCGCGGTCTTCATCTGCTCGCTGAACAGGACCGGGGTGTAGTTGACCGCGTTCTTCAGGGACTTGGCGGCGGCGATCCGCACGCGCGTCTCGTCGGTCCCGTCCTCCTTGGTGAAGTACGGGTCGTCCAGCGAGCCGGCGGTGCTCGGGAAGATCGCGACCTTCTTGGCGAAGGACATCTGGTTCTGCGCGTCGGTGACGAAGTGGGCGAGGGCGACCGCGGCCGGGGTGTGCTTGGTGCGCGAGTTGACCATCACGCCCATGACGTACATGTTCACCTTGCCGGTGCTGGTGATCTGGTCCGTGATGCCGATGTTCTTGTACAGGTTCGGCGCCTGCTTCTTGAAGTTGCCGAGGTCGAGGGCGCTGCCGGGGTTCATGGCGACGGCGCCGGTGAGGAACTTCTTGCCGGACGACTCCGGGGTCGCGGTGAGCGCCTGCGGGTCGAGCGCCTTGGCGTCGTACAACTGCTTGTACTTGGTGAGGAGTTCGACACCCTTGGCGTCGTTGAACGCGAAGGCGGTGCCTTCCTTGTTCATCAGCTCGACGCCGTAGCGGCCGAAGTCCTCGATGGTGGGCACGTTGGCGAGCGTGGCCACCTTGCCGTGGGTCTTGTCCGCCAGCCGCAGCGCGTCGGAGAAGAGGTCGTCGTAGGTCGTCGGCGGCTTGGACGCGTCGAGTCCGGCCTCCTTGAACAGCGACTTGTTGTAGAAGAGCGGGCCGGTGTTGAGGTACCAGGGGAAGGCGTACGTCCCGGTCATGCCCGGCACCTGGTGACCGGCCCAGGCACCGTCCAGGTACTCCTTCTTGTACTGGGCGGCCGACTTGTCGAGGTCCAGCGCGAGGCCCGCCTTGGCCAGCGGGGCGACGAGGTCCGGGGAGACGTTCACGACGTCGGGCAGGGTGCCGCCGGCCGCGTCCGCGCTGATCTTGTCGGCGTAGCCCTCGGCGGGCTGGTCGACCCACTTCACATGGGTGTCCGGGTACTTCTTCTCGAAGTCCGCGATCACACCCTCGAAGTACTCCTTGAAGTTGGCCCTCAGGTTCCAGGTCTGGAAGGTGATGTCGCCCTCGACCTTGCCGGAGGCGTCCGTCGAACCACCACCGTCGTTCCCGGAGCCGCAGGCACTCAGCGGCAGGACGACGGCGACGGCGGCAGCGGCGGCGAGAACTCTGCGGGAGATGCGCACGGATGGGGCTCCTCTGCGGTGGGGGGCGAACGGTGCCGGGGCAGACCTTGCATGCAACTCGCGCGACTAGTCAATGGATTTGGCCCAGCTAAACTCTTTAGTGAAGAAACATGGCTGGTCAGAGACGTGTGACCAGCCTCTTGCAATCGATCACTAATGCGCTTTAGATTGCCTCAGCTCAAGCGCATTAGTACGCAGTCCCAGCAGAACGGGGAGTCAGGTTGCCAGCCAAGCGGTCTCCCGCGCGCCGGCCGACGATGAAGGACATCGCGCAGCGCGCCGGGGTCTCGGAGAGCGCGGTCTCCTTCGCTCTCAACGACCGGCCCGGGGTCTCCGAGATCACCCGCGACCGGGTGCGCCGGGTCGCCGAACAGCTGGGCTGGCGGCCGAGCACGGCGGCCCGCGCGCTGTCCGGCGAGGGCGCGGCCACGGTGGGGCTCGTCGTGGCCCGTCCCGCCGACACCCTGGGCGTGGACTCGTTCTTCCTGCAGCTGATCTCCGGCATCCAGGAGGTGCTGGCCGAGCGGCACCTCGGGCTGCTCTTCCAGGTCGTGGAGGACGTGGGCGACGAGTGCGCGGTCTACCGGCGCTGGTGGGCCGAGCACCGCGTGGACGGGGTCCTGGTCGTCGATCCGCGGACCGACGATCCGCGCCCCGACCTGCTGGAGGAGCTGGGCCTGCCCGCGGTGGTGATCGGCGGTGTGCCGGACACGGGGCACCCCGGGATGTCCACGGTCTGGGCGGACGACGCGGGCGCGATGGCCTCGGTGGTGGGCGAGCTGTACGCGCTCGGGCACCGCAGGATCGCGCACATCGCGGGCCTGCCGGGGCTCGCCCACACCGAGCGGCGCATCCGCACCCTGCGTGCGGAGGCGGAACGGCGGGGTCTGTCCGAGGTGCGGTCACTGACCACGGACTACTCGGACTCCGAGGGTGCCGCCGTCACCCGCCGGGTCCTGGAGAGCGGCGCACCGCCGACGGCGCTGGTCTACGACAACGACGTGATGGCCGTCGCCGGGGTCGCCACCGCGACGGAACTGGGCTTCCTGGTGCCGCGCGACGTGTCCGTCGTGGCCTGGGAGGATTCCGCGCTGTGCCGCATGGTCAGACCGTGGCTGTCCGCGCTCTCCCGCGACACCGTGGAGTTCGGGCGCACGGCCGCGCGGGAACTGACCGCGCTGCTGGACGGCGGCCCGGCGCGGACGGTCCAGGTGCCGGTGCCACGGCTGATCGAAAGGGAGAGCACGGGACCCGCGGCCGGCCTCTGACACAGGGCGGCCGGTCGGCCGGAGCCGGGAAGGGCTCGCCGGGCCGGTCGGCCGGGACCGGGAGACGTTCGCCGGGCCGGTCCCGGTCGACGACGGGTGAACCGCCGTCGACAAGGTGACCACCATCGCCGGGAGCCCGGCCAGGGAGGACCGCCGCCGCGCGGAACCCCGTGCCACGAAAGTCAGTTGCGCCACTCCACCTTGAACACCCAGACGTACTCGCCGGACCTGCGGGCCACCTCCGGCACGTCGATCACCAAAGCCCCTTTCCGCATCGTCCAGTTGAGCGGTCGGTCGTGACCGAGCAGGGTCACCCGGTCACCGCCGCGGACCGGCACCGGCGCTTCGACGGTGAGGGTGGCGCCGGGCGCGGTCAGCGAGTGGATGTAGAAGGCCTCGTTCTGCCGCACGGTGAACCGCAGGTCCTCACCGAGCTGCGCCATCCGCGACCAGTACGTGGTGTCGTAGATCGCCTCCCCGTTGACCTTCAGCCATCGGCCGGTCTCGCGCAGCCGGGTCTGCATGATCTCGGGGATGGTGCCGTCGGCGCGCGGCCCGATGTCGAGCAGGAGGTTGCCGTTCTTGGAGACGATGTCGACCAGGCTGCGGACCACCTCCTCGGCGGTCATGTAGGCGGCGTCGGGCGTGGCCCGGTTGTAGCCGTAGCTGAACGGGTCGAGGCCCCGGCTGGACTCCCACTTGGCGACGACGGTGTTCTCGTAGGTCGTGTACTCGGGGGTCGTGAAGTCGTGGAAGCCGATGCCCGAGCGGTTGTTGACGGTGACCTCGTAGGGCTTCGGCCGGTTCTTGCCGTGGTTGAAGTACTCGGCGAGCACCCGCGCGCTGTCGTTGGCGCCACCGATGTCGCACCAGATGACGGACGGGTCGTAGCCGTGGATCAGCTCCAGCATCTGCGCGGCCTGATAGTCCTTCACATAGTCCTTGCCGGCGGTGTATCCGGTGTACGGGACCGGTTCCTGGGTGTACGGATTGCGCGGGGCGTGGCCCGACCAGGGGTTGTCGGGGTTGAACCACTCGGGCATGGAGAAGTACAGGCCGCGGTGCAGTTCCGGGGTGAACCGCCGGGAGGCGTCGAAGAGTTCGCGCACCAGGTCGCGCTTGGGGCCCATTTTCACGGCGTTGCGGTCGGCGACCCGGGTGTCCCACAGGGCGAAGCCCTCGTGGTGCTTGGAGGTGAGGACGTGGTACTGGGCGCCGGCGTCCCGGAACAACTCCACCCAGGCGCGTGGATCGAACCGGTGGGCCGTGAACATCGGGATGAAGTCGTCGTAGGCGAAGTTCTCGCCGTACTTCTCCCGGTGATAGGCGTACACCGCGTTGTCCGGGTTCTGCAGGTTGTTCCAGTACCACTCGGCGTACTGTTCGCCCACCGGTGACCAGGCGGGCACCGAGTAGACGCCCCAGTGGATGAAGATGCCGAACTTGGCGCGGTGGAACCAGTACGGGGCCTGGTGGCCGGCGAGCGACTCCTCGGTGGGGAGGTAGTCGGGCACGCCGAGGGTCAGTGTGCGGCGGGCCGCGGCCGCCCGCCGGCCGCGGCCTTCGACGACCACCGTTCCCTCGTGCTCGGTGCCGGGTGCCGTGCCCACGCGGTTGCGGATGCCGACGCGGACCCGCGCCTGCTCGCCGGGGTCGAGGCGGGTCACGCGCGCGGGCTCGACGGTGCGGGCCCCGGGCACCTCGACGCCGACCGTCACCCGGTCGCCCGCGAGGACGGCGACCGTTCCCGCGTTGACGACGGTGGCCTCCACGCTCTGCGCGCCGGTCGACTCCAGCAGCGAGAAGGTGGCGTGCGCGTCCCGCAGGGCCAACGCCCTTCCCTGTGCGACCGGTTGGAGGGAGAGGGCGAAGACGTGCAGCGAGGTCTGGTTCTCCTCGGCAGGCCGGGTGGTCGGCAGGGTGAGGGCGACCGCCTCGCGCAGCGGGTCGATCCAGACCTCCGCCGTGCCGATCCCGACGCTGTGCTCGTCCTTGCCGCCGTCCGGCCGGTAGCGGTACGGGGCGGACAGCGAACCGCCCGTCGCGTACCAGTCCGTGCCGCCGAGTCCGGCGGTCGTCGTCGAACCGTCGGCGTAGTGCACGGTGGCCGTGCCGGAGGCGTCGCCGTAGCTGCCCGCCGTGAGGAAATGGGCCGAGAGGTAGTGGCCCCGGGGGAGGTCGACCCGCTGGCCGAGGGCGACGACGTTGTTCCCGGCGCCCGCGGCGGAGGACGGGAAGAGGAAGGCGATGCCGTCCACCTCGACCGGGCCCTCGGGGAGTTCCTCACCGGGGAAGGTGTAACCCGAGCCGTCGAAGTCGCCGCCGGGTGCGGCCGTGCGGGCGATGCCGTCGTTGTCGAAGTGGGCGTCGAGCGGTACGGGGAGCGGGGCGGGGACGGGAACCCACTGCGGCGCCGGCCCTTCGGCCGGTTCCGCGGCCCCCGCCCCGGTCGCCGCGGTGAGCGGAAGGGCCGCCGCGACGGCGACGGCCGCGGTGACTCCCAGAACCTGACGTCTTGGATACGTACTCATGAGCGGCTCCAATTCATCGGACGTCTGATGATGAGACGGGTTCCGACGGCTGTCAACGAGGCCTGAGGGCAGGAAAGTTGCCATAGTGGTCGGATGACCTGGTGCCGTGTACGGACCGCGGGACGGCCACCCGGTGAAATGTCCGGGAGAACCGGAGTGAATGTCCCAGCGCGCCAGCCCTCGACGCGGCACCCGCACCCCGGCACAGTGCTCCTCGTACTCATCAGTAATTCCCTGCCCCGGAGGAGCACCAGTGAGCAGTTGGGCCGGCCGGACCGCCACCGAGATCGCCGCAGCCGTCCGCGAGAAGCGGATCACCCCCCGCGAGGTGGTGGCCGAGCACCTCGCCCGGATCGAGCGGCTCGACGCCCGGATCGGCGCCTTCCGGCTCGTGCGGTCCGAGGCGGCTCTCGCGGAGGCCGACGCGCTGGCCGCCGACCCGGACCTGGCCGGGCTCCCCCTCGCGGGCGTGCCCGTGGCGGTGAAGGACAACCTGCCGGTGCGCGGCGAGTCCTGCCGGCAGGGCTCCGCCGCGACTCCGGACGTCGCCGCGGAGCAGGACCACGTCACGGTGGCGCGGCTGCGCGCGGCGGGCGCCGTGGTGGTGGGGCTGACGAACGTGCCCGAGCTCTGCGTCTTCGGCACCTCGGACAGCGTCTACGGCATCGCCCGCAACCCCTGGGACACCTCGCGCACGGCCGGCGGCTCCTCGGGCGGCAGCGCGGCCGCCGTCGCCGCCGGGATGGTGCCCCTCGCCCTGGGCAACGACGGGATGGGGTCGCTGCGCATCCCGGCGGCCAACTGCGGCCTGGTCGGCCTGAAGCCCGGCCACGGCACGGTCCCGGCCGGTATCGGCCACGGTGACTGGTTCGGCATGTCGGAGAACGGGCCGCTGGCGACCACCGTGGCGGACGCCCGGCTGATGCTGGCGGTCCTGGCGGACACCGAGGCGGTACGGCCCTCCGGGAACCTCGTCCGGAAGGTGGCGGTCTCCGTGCGCAGCCCCCTGGCCGGTGTGACCGTGGGCCGTCCGTACGCGGCCGCGGCCCGGGAGGCGGCCGCGCTGCTGGCCGGGGCGGGGCACCAGGTGCGGCCCTCCGACCCCCCGTACCCGCTCTGGCTGAGCACCGCCTCGCTCGCGCACTGGACGGCGGGGACCGCGGTGGACGCCGCGGACCTCGATCCGCGTCGGCTCACCCGCCGCACGCGTGTGCACGCCGCCGTGGGGCGTCGCTTCGTGGCCGGTGTGCGCACGGGTGAGCGGCGTGAGCAGTTGCGCACGCGTCTGACGCCGTTCTTCGAGGAGCACGACGTGCTGCTGACGCCCGCGCTGGCCCGGCGGGGTCCGGCCGCCGCGGCCTGGCACGAGCGGGGCTGGCTGCGCAACCTGCTGGCCAACACGAACTACTCTCCGCTGACTCCGCCCTGGAACCTGACCGGGTGGCCCGCGATGGCGGTGCCGTTCGGGACCCTGCCGGGCGGCGCCCCGTGCGCCGTGCAGCTGGTCGGGCGTCCCGGCTCCGAGCTGGAGCTGCTGGAGCTGGCGGGACAGTTGGAGGAGCTGCGTCCGTGGCGGCGGACGGCGCGGCTGGACTGAGGCCGGTCCGTCGCCCGCCCGGCGGGAAGGGGCGGACACGACGGCGAGGATCCGCCCTTCAGAGCGCGCGGTACATGATGTGCAGTCCGACCCGCCCGTGCCGGGGGTGCTCGTAGGCGTCCGGCACGGTGGCCAGGACGGTGAAACCGAGTGAGGTCCACAGCGTGACGGCGGGGTTGGTCTCCACGACGGCGTTGAAGACCATGCCGCGGTAGCCGTCGGCCCTGGCGGTGGTGAGGACGTGCTCGGCGAGCGCGCGGCCGATGCCGCGTCCCGCGTGGTCGGGGTCGACCATGAAGCCGGCGTTGGCGATGCGGTCGGCGGGGCCGCCGTAGTTCGGGGTGACGTAGGCCGAGCCGACGACCGTGCCGGTGGCGTCCTCGGCGACGTACACGCGCTTGCCCGGCGCCATCCACAGGGCCCGGGCCGCGTCGGCCGGGGTGCCGGGGTCCCAGGTGTAGGTCTCGCCCGCGGCGACGATGCGGTGCCAGAAAGGCCAGATCCGCGGCCAGTCGTCGGCCACGGCTTCTCTGATCAGCATGGGCGTGAGTCTGACACGCCCATGCCGTCAGGTGTCGCGAGGGGTTTCGCGCCGGGTCGGTCAGTCGACGCTGGGCAGGATGTGGGGCTCGGCGAGGTCGTCCTCGTAACCCGCGAGGCGAATCGGCGCGGACCTGGCCCACACGTCGAGGCTTCCCAGCTTCTTCTCGGGCCGTCGGCCCATACGCTCCGTGCGTTCCTTGGGGCGCTGATCGATATTCGTCTTCTCCGGTGTCACCGCGCACTCCTTATGTGTCGGGTCACCCTCGGGACGTGCAGGGGCCAGTCTGTTTCCGGCCGCCTGACGCCCGCTCGGGTCTGAGTCGAAGGCAGTTAGGGACGCGGTGGCGCCGGTAACTCGTGCGAGAGCAGGCCGTGGTGACCGGCTGTCCCGGGACGGACCATGGGTGTGGGTGGGACCCCTTCAGGCTGTCCGTCGGTACAGGGTAACCAAATGAGCGGATGGCCGCTCTATGGGGCTGAAAACAAGAGGTAACCGTCTCGCGTCGATCGGTGCCCGCCGAGCGCTGATCTGCGTCTATTTGGGGATGTATCCCCCGTTCGCACCACCCGTTCGGCGTAGCGGTCGCACCCACGGCCACCCCGGACCGAATCCGCCGCTCCGCGCCCCGCCCCCGCAGACCCGCCGGAACACCATGCCTTTCATACCCCCAGGGGGTACAGTCGCGCGGGCACCCGGAAGTCGCCCCAGGGAGAGAGCGGAGCCCATGCACGCGATCCTGCACGCACTGTCCATCGCCGGGTCGATGACCTGGGAGATCACCTGGGCACTGATCCTGGGATTCGGCCTGTCCGCCGTGGTCCAGGCCGTGGTGCGGCGCGCCACGGTCGCGCGGCTGCTCGGTGACGACCGGCCGCGGACGCTCGTCCTGGCCGCCGGGCTCGGCGCGGCGTCCTCGTCCTGCTCGTACGCGGCCGTGGCGCTCGCGCGCTCCCTGTTCCGCAAGGGCGCGAACTTCACCGCGGCGATGGCGTTCGAGATCGCCTCCACCAATCTCGTGGTCGAACTCGGTGTGATCCTGGCCCTGTTGATGGGCTGGCAGTTCACCGTCGCCGAGTTCGTCGGCGGCCCGGTCATGATCGTGGTGCTCGCCGTGCTCTTCCGGATGTTCCTGCGCGAGCGGCTGCTGCGGCAGGCCCGGGACCAGGCGGACCGGGGGCTCGCCGGGTCCATGGAGGGTCACGCGGCGATGGACATGTCGGTGCGGGGCGAGGGCTCGTTCGGACACCGGCTCTTCTCCCGCGCGGGCTTCACCTCGGTCGCACACGTGTTCGTCATGGAGTGGGCGGCGATCCTGCGCGACCTGGTGGGCGGGCTGCTGATCGCGGGCGCCATCGCCGCCTGGGTGCCCGACTCCTTCTGGCGCTCCTTCTTCCTGGACGGACATCCCCTCGCGGCGAAGGTGGTCGGACCCCTGATCGGGCCGCTCGTGGCGATCGCCTCCTTCGTGTGCTCGATCGGGAACGTGCCGCTGGCCGTCGTGCTGTGGAAGGGCGGCATCAGCTTCGGGGGCGTGGTCGCGTTCGTCTTCGCCGACCTGCTGATCCTGCCGATCCTGAACATCTACCGGAAGTACTACGGCCTGCGGATGGCGGGCTTCCTGCTGGTCACCTTCTACGGAGCCATGGTGGTCGCCGGGTACGTCGTGGAGATCCTCTTCAGCGGCCTCGGGCTCGTCCCCGACCAGGCCGACGCCCGGATTCCCATGGAGGGCGTCACCTGGGACTACACGACCTGGCTCAACATCGTCTTCCTCGCGCTCGCGGCGGCGCTGGTGTGGCGCTTCCTGCGCACCGGCGGCCCGATGATGCTGCGGACGATGGGCGGGTCACCGGAGACGGCGGAGCACCCGGAGCACGGAGGTCATGACCACCCGCACGGCCGGCACTGAACACGGCGCGCAGTTCAGGTCCCGTTGGCCGGTTCGCAAGCCGGCCATGTTGTGCTGGCGCCCGGCAACGGCTTTTCTCGCGGAAGGACCGAAGCATGGAGCTGCGCAGCGTCGAGGAGCTGATGGACCTGCTGCACGCCTGCCGGGGCACCCCGCAGACCCCGGCCGACAGTGGTGGCCCGGTCGATGTGCACGACCACGCGCTGCAGACCGCCGCCCTGCTGCGCCGCAGCCACCCCGCCGACAAGGAACTCCAGGTGGCGGGTCTGGTCCACGGCATCGGCCGGCTGCTGCGCCCCGGCGACGCCGCCGCGCACGCCGGGCCGGCGCCGGACCTGGTGGAGCCGCTGCTCGGCGACCGCGTCTCCCGGCTGGGACGCCTCCACTCCGGCGGCCGGCTGGACCCCTGCGACGCCGACGACGCGCTGAGCCTGCGCCAGGCCTGCGACGCGGGACGGGTCGCCGGACTCCACGCCGGGGTGCTGGAGGACTGGCGCACGGTGGTGGAGCTGGTGGCGGCGCAGCACTCCCGGCTGGGGGCTGTCGACTGACGGACCGTCATGAGACGGTACGCGGATGACGTCACCGTACGGACTGCGGGGCCGGGCCGCCATCGTGACCGGAGCCTCGCGCGGGATCGGGCTGGCCGTCGCCGAGGAGCTCTCCCGGGCGGGGGCACGGGTGTGCGTGACCGCCCGGGACGCGGACGCGGTGGACCGCGCGGCCGAGCGGCTCGGCGGGGTCGCACTCGCCGGTTCGGTCGCCGATCCGGCGCATCTGAGAGCCGTGACCGACCTGGCGCTGCGCGAGTTCGGGCGCATCGACCTCGTGGTGAACAACGCGGCGACCAACCAGCCGTACGGCCCGCTCATGGACGTCGACCCGGACGGCTGGCGCACGGCGTTCACCGTCAACGTCGAGGCCGCGCTGCGGTTGGCGCAGCACGCCTGGCACGGCTGGATGGGCGAGCACGGCGGAGCGATCGTGAACGTGTGCACGGAGGGCGCGGACCACGTGGGACCGCACGTGGGCGCGTACGGCACCAGCAAGGCGGCCCTGCTGCACCTCACCCGGCAGCTCGCCGGCGAATTGGCCCCGAGGGTGCGGGTCAACTCCGTCTCGCCCGGTCTCGTCCGCACCGAGATGGCCCGCTTCGTCTGGGAGGACGCCGAGGACGAACTCGGCGCCGGGCTCCCGCTGGGCCGTATCGGCCGGCCCGAGGACGTCGCGCGGGCGGTGGTGTGGCTGGCCTCCGACGCCGCCGAGTGGATCACCGGCGCCGACCTGCTGGTCGACGGAGGGACTCGGGTCCGGGCGGCGCACGGCGCCGGCCAGGCCCTGCACGACCGTCTGCGCACCCGCGCACCCGACGGCGGACGGTGAGACCGCGCGTCGGCGGCGACGGTCGGGACAGCGCGGCGGCCCGGCACCGGTGTCAGGCCGCCGCCTCGCCGCGCACCGCGCCGCCCCGGACTCCGTCTCCGTAGTGGCTCCGCGTCCCGGAGGTCCGCCGGTCCGAAGGCGGCGGAGGTGACGGTCGAGGCCTTCGGCGCCTCCGGCGTGCACGGCCCGGGGAGACCCTCACCCGGCGCCCGCGCGCACCCGCCCGTGCACGGGCGGGACTACCACTTGCCGGGCGCGTAGTCCTTCATGAAGACGCCGTAGAGGTCCTCGCCCTGCTCGCCGCGCACGATCGGGTCGTACACACGGGCCGCGCCGTCGACGAGGTCGAGCGGGGCGTGGAAGCCCGCGTCGGCGAGGCGCATCTTGTCGGGGTGCGGGCGCTCGTCGGTGATCCAGCCGGTGTCGACGGCGGTCATCAGGATGCGGTCCTTCTCGAACATCTCCTGGGCGCTGGTGCGCGTGAGCATGTTCAGGGCGGCCTTGGCCATGTTGGTGTGCGGGTGGCCGGCGCCCTTGTAGCCGCGGCTGAAGACGCCCTCCATCGCGGAGACGTTCACGATGTACGTCCGCTCGGCCCGCGCGGCCGCCATCGCCGCGCGCAGGCGGCTGATGAGGATGAACGGCGCGGTGGAGTTGCAGAGCTGGACCTCGAGCAGCTCGACCGGCGTGACCTCCTCGACGGCCTGGATCCAGCTGTTGGTGTCGTGCAGGTCGGGCACGAGGCCGCCGGCGTCGATGGCCGTACCGGCCGCGATCCGCTCCAACGAGGCGGATCCGGACACCAGCGCAAGGTCCGTGACGTCCTGGGCGGTCAGCGCGCCGCCGCCGGGGACCGGGAGCGCGGCCACCGCGCCGGAACCGAAGGTGCCGATGACCTCGGCGGGCGGCAGCTCGCCGGCGGGCAGCGGGCCGGACTCGGCGGCGAGCAGCTCGCCGTAGGCCTGGGGCGAGCGGCGTACGGTCTGGGCGGCGTTGTTGATCAGGATGTCGAGCGGACCCGCGGCGGCGACGGAGTCGGCGAGCGCGACGACCTGGGCCGGGTCGCGCAGGTCGATCCCGACGATCTTCAGCCGGCCGATCCACTCGTCGCTGTCGGGCATGGCCTTGAAGCGGCGGATCGCGTCGTTCGGGAAGCGTGTGGTGATGGTGGTGTGGGCGCCGTCGCGCAGCAGCCGCAGCGCGATGTACATGCCGATCTTGGCGCGGCCGCCGGTGAGCAGCGCGCGCTTGCCGGTGAGGTCGGTGCGGGCGTCGCGCCGGGCGCGGTTCTCGGCCGCGCAGTTCTGGCAGAGCTGGTGGTAGAAGTAGTCGACCTCGACGTACCGCGTCTTGCAGATGTAGCAGGAGCGCGGGCGCTGGAGTATCCCCGCGATCTCGCCGGCCTCGGTGACGGACGAGGGCAGGATGCCCTCGGTCTCGTCGTCGATGCGCTGGGCGGAGCCGGTGGCGGTGGACTCGGTGACGGCCTTGTCGTGGGCGGTCTTGGCGGCCCTGCGGTCCTGGCGGCGGCGCTGCTTCACCGTGCGGTAGATGCCCGCGGTGGCACGGCGCACGGCGATGGCGTCGGGGTGGTCGACGTCGATCCTGTCGAGCTCGTCGAGCACGCTGAGGCAGACGGCCAGCCGCTCCGGGTCGATGCCGGGCCCGTACGCCTCCGCTGCCGCGTCGACGGCGGAAGCCGCCCGGTCGTCCTCTGCCGTGTCCACGGCGAGAGCCGCCTGGCCGTCCTCTGTCACCGTCATCGCCGTTGCCGCTTCCTGGGTTTTCGCGCCGCGCTCGAACCGCGCTCGCTTTCGAAGGCGGAATTTTACGGAGCAAGGGGGCAAGGCGCCAAACCCGCGGTGATCACCGGCCTCTCAGGGGCCGGTGGCGATGATCAACGTCTCCACCTCCTCGGTCAGCGCGCGGGCCAGCCGGTGCAGGTCCGGTACGGCCTCCGCGTCGGCGACGAGCCCGTAGTGGACCCGCCCGCGGAACGTCGAGACCGCCACCGCCAGTGCCTGGCCGCGGGCCAGTGGCGCGAGCGGATAGACCTCGGCGAGCGGGCAGCCCCCGAGCTTCAGTCCGAGGCTGGGCAGCGGCACGCTGGTGACGAGGATGTCGAAGAGCAGCCGGGCCGCCTGGCCGACGACGGGGCCGCCGAGACGATGGCCGAGCGGCGGCACGTGGTCGGCGAGCAGCGCCACGGCGCCCGCTCCCCGGTTGGGGCCCGCGTCCTTGTTGCGGTCCATGGCCGTACGCACCGCGCGCAGCCGGCCGACCGGGTCCGGGTCGTCCACCGGAAGCCGTATCAGGTAGCCGGAGAGCCGGTTGCCCTGTGGGTGTGCGGTGCGCGGACGGCGCCTGGAGACGGGGATCAGGGCGCGGGGCGCCACGCCCTCGCTGCCGTCGCCGCGTTCGTCGAGCCAGGTGCGCAGGGCGCCCGCGACGACGGCGATCAGGACGTCGTTGACGGTGCCGCCGACGCTCTTGCGGACGCGGTGCACGTCGTCCAGGTCGAGGGACACGCCCGCGATGCGGCGGGTGCCGGTGGGCCGCGAGGTCAGCGCGGGTGAGGAGCGGACACCGAGGGTGGCGCGGGCGACGGAGGTGCCGATGTCCAGGGCGCGGCCCACGTCGGAGAGGGTGCCGCGGACGAGTCCCGGCAGCTTGCGGACGTCCGGGAAGAGCCCCCGTGGCGGCTCCGCGGGCCGCGGGCGGGGTTCCGGCATGTCCACCGGGTCCATGAGGGCGGCGGCGAGCATCAGCGCCCGCAGCCCGTCGGCCAGGGCGTGGTGGAACTTGAAGAACACGGCGAACGAGGTGCCGTCCTCGCCGGGCAGGACGTGCGCCTCCCAGGGCGGCCGGCCGCGCATCAGCGGGCGCTCCATGAGCCGTCCCGCCGCCGTGTGGAAGTCCGTGGTCGGCGCGTGCAGCCGGACGTGGTCGAGCGGGTCGAAGTGGGGCGCGGGCTCCCGGGTCGCGCTTCCGAAGGTCGGCGGATAGACGAGAGGCTGCCAGACGTCGCGGATCCGCATGCGCAGTCCGGGAACCCCGGCCGCGCGGGCGGCGAGCAGGTCGGCGGCGTGCGCGCCCGCGGTGGGCGAATGCGCCGTGAAGACACCGAGGGCACCGAGGTGCATCGGGTGCTGGTCGGACTCGATGTTCCAGAACGCCAGGTCGAGTGGTGCGAGGAGATCGGAAGTCAAGGGCTTGCTCTCGCGTCGACGACGGTTGAGCAAGCAGTCAAACCCCGAGAGGCGATTACGGTCAAGTACGATCAAGCTACGCACAGTTAACAGCAGATTAAGCCCGGCCGCTGAAAGAGGGGTCGGACACAAGGGACGCTTGAGCTCAGTTCGGACCCGGGCGCCCCGCGGAGCCCTCAGAAGCCCAGCCGGACGGCTCAGCGCCGAGAGTGAACGCGTCGCACGGAGACCGCGCCCAGGACCGCGCCCAGGGGCGGGGACCGGATCCGTACGGCCATGCGAAGCGTCCGCCGCGCACGGCCGTACGGGGCATCAAAACCGTACGGCCGTACGAGAATCCGCCGGATTTCCGGACGGCCCGCGCACCTCGTCCGGCCGGGCCCGGCCGGACGGACGTCGGAGCGGGCGGACGTCGGAGCGCGCGGACGTCGGAGCGCGCGGACGTCGGAGCGCGCGGCCCCGTCTACGACACGAGCCGGCCCTTCCCGAGCGCGATCACCCCGCTCCTGGAGACGGTGTAGAGCTCCGCGTCCCGCTCGGGGTTGACGCCGATCGTCGCGCCCGGGGGCACCTCGACGTTCTTGTCCAGGACGGCGCCGCGCACCACCGCGCCACGCCCTATGCGGACGTTGTCGTGCAGGACCGAGCCCTGGACGACGGCGCCCGGGTCGACCAGGACACCCGGCGAGAGCACCGACCGCGACACCTGCCCCCGGATCAGACAGCCCGCGCTGACGATCGACTCGCTCGCGATGCCCCCGGCGCTGAATCTCGCCGGCGAGAGCTGCCCGGAGTGCGTGTAGATGGGCCACCTGCGGTTGTAGAGGTTGAAGGCGGGGCGCTCGGCGATCAGGTCCATGTGGGCGTCGTAGTAGGCGTCGAGCGTCCCGACGTCGCGCCAGTACCCCTGGTCCCGGGTCGTCTCCCCCGGCACGTGGTTCTCGCTGAAGTCGTAGAGCTGCGCCTCGCCGCGGTCGGTGAGCATGGGCAGGATGGACCCGCCCATGTCGTGCACCGAGTGCTCGTCCTCGGCATCCCGCTGGAGCGCCTCCACCAGCGCCTTGGTGGTGAAGATGTAGTTGCCCATCGAGGCGAAGACGCAGCCGGGGTCGTCGGGCAGTCCCGGCGGGTCGGCGGGCTTCTCCAGGAAGCCCCGCACGGTCTGGCCGTCGGAGCCGGGGGTGATGACACCGAACGAGGAGGACTCGGTGCGCGGCACCCGTATCCCCGCCACGGTCACGCCCGCGCCGCTCTCGATGTGCTGGGCGAGCATCTGCCGGGGGTCCATGCGGTAGACGTGGTCGGCGCCGAACACCGCGATGTAGTCGGGCCGTTCGTCGTACACGAGGTTGAGGGACTGCAGGATCGCGTCCGCGCTGCCCAGGTACCAGCGCGGGCCGAGCCGCTGCTGGGCGGGGACCGGCGTGACGTAGTTGCCGAGCAGGCTCGACATCCGCCAGGTCGTGGTCACATGCCGGTCCAGCGAGTGCGACTTGTACTGCGTCAGGACGCAGATGCGCAGGATGTCCGCGTTGACGAGATTGGAGAGCACGAAGTCCACGAGGCGGTAGGTACCGCCGAAGGTGACCGCGGGTTTCGCGCGGTCCGCGGTGAGGGGCATCAGACGCTTGCCCTCTCCCCCCGCGAGTACGATTCCCAGTACGGAAGGCCCCTCCCCCAGGTCCCGGCTCCACTCGCCCAGGGGGTATCCCGTTCGCCGCATGCCGCCGCCCCTCTACGCCCGCTCGGGCCGCGCCCGGTTGCCGGACAGGGCCCTGTTGCCGAAGTACGCCTCTCCGATGGTTACCCCGCTTTGAGGACTTCCTCGTACAACTGGACGGTCCTTCGGGCCACCGCGTCCCAGCCGAACTCCCGTACCGCGCGCTCCTGTCCGGCCTCGCCCATCCGCCGGGCGGCCAGGGGATCGGCGAGAACCGAGTCGAGGGCACGCGCCAGAGCGGCCTCGAAGTCCTCGTCGACCGTCACCAGCACGCCCGTCACCCCGTCCTCGACGACCTCGGGGATGCCGCCGACCCGGGACGCGACCACCGCCGTTCCGCAGGCCATCGCCTCCAGGTTGACGATGCCGAGCGGCTCGTAGACCGAGGGGCAGACGAACACCGCAGCGTGGGTGAGGAGTTGGATGACATCCGGGCGCGGCAGCATCTGCGGGATCCAGTGCACCCCTTCGCGGACGCCGCTCAGTTCCTGGAACAGGTCACGGAACTCCTGGCCGATCTCCGGGGTGTCGGGGGCGCCCGCGCACAGCACCACCTGCACGGCCGGGTCGATGTCCCGTACCGCGCGCAGGAGTTGGGGCACGCCCTTCTGCCGCGTGATACGGCCGACGAACAGCACGTAGGGGCGGCCCGTGTCGACGCCGACGCGGTCGAGGACGTCCGTGCCGTGATCCGGCCGGTAGAGGGAGGTGTCGATGCCGTTGTGCACGACCCGCACCTTCGCCGGGTCCAGGGCCGGATAGCAGGTCAGGATGTCCTCGCGCATGGCACCGGAGACGGCGATGACGGCGTCGGCGGACTCGATGGCGGTGCGCTCGGCCCAGCTGGAGAGGGCGTAACCGCCGCCGAGCTGCTCGGCCTTCCAGGGGCGCAGCGGCTCCAGGGAGTGGGCGGTCATCACGTGCGGGATGCCGTACAGCAGCTTGCCGAAGTGGCCGGCGAGGTTGGCGTACCAGGTGTGCGAGTGGACGAGTTCACGGCCTTCGAGGGCGGCGGCGATGGCGAGGTCCACCGAGAAGGTGCGCAGGGCGTCGTTGGCGCCGTCGAGCGAGGGCCAGGGCCGGTGGCGCACGACGCCGCCCGCCGCGCCCTCGCCCCAGCAGTGCACGTCCAGCTCCGTGAGCGCACGCAACTCCCGGGCGAGGAATTCGACATGGACGCCCGCGCCGCCGTACACGTCCGGCGGATACTCCCGGGTCAGCAGTCCCACTCGCACACAGAACCCCCCGTCGTCCGGTCGGTGTCCCTCATGGTCACCCACAAGGAGCGCTCGGGGAAGACCACGGCCCTCAGGAACGGGGCGATCACCGGCGGCCGGGGGTCCGGTCCGGCGGGCGGTCGAAGCAGCAGTCGCCGCACAGACCGCCGCCGGGCAGGCGGTAGTAGAGGCAGCAGCTGCGGCGGCGGAGCGTGCGGGGGGCGAGGGCGCCGGCCGGGCCCGGCTCGCGGAGGAGGCCGACGGCGAGGGTGCGGGCCCGGTCGGCCACGTCCGTACGGTCATGGGTCCGGGCCCAGCGGTCCAGCTGGCGCCAGGCGCCCGCCAGGGCCGAGGCCGCGTTTCCCCGCAGCAGGCCCGGCGAGACGCGGTACCGGGACCTGAGGGCGGTCTCCAGCGGGCCGAGATGGCCCTCGCGTACGACCGTCCCGATCGCGCTCGCGGGCAGGGCGCGCACCTCGGAGAGCCACAGGTCGTCCGGAGCGCTGCCGTCCGGGTCCCAGCGCAGCAGCTCCGGATCGAGGTCGGGCAGGTGCCCGTAGAGCGCGGCGGCGCCCAGCGCGACGGACCAGAGGCGGGCCGCCAGCGCCTGCTGTGCCACCGACACCGCGACACGGGTCTCCGGGGTCCGCAGACTGTCCGAGACCTTCCGGACACGGAAAATTACCGGATCTCCGTAAACCTCTCCGGAGTGATCGACTTCTCGTGCCTCGTACGCGCGCGCGAGGGTCGGCAGCGGGCCGCGCGGCGGCACGCCGGTCCGTAGTACGAAAAAACCGCCGAGCGCGTCGAGCGCCGCGAGATCGGGGTCGAGGTCCACGAAAACCAGTAGTACCAAGCCCCCTAGGGGATTCCACCGGCGGGCCTCCCCCTCGTGTCGCCCACCCAGGGGAGGACACGGCGCGTGTCGTACTCCATCGGCAGTAGTACTCATTGCCTGCTCAGGTACGACGACGCGGAGGGCCGAACGAGGGATCGTAGTCAGTATGAAGGCCGATCGTTCGTCACGCCGGGCACCGCGCCCACGCCGCACGCAGAGGAGGGACTCATGAGCGCGCTCGCGCTGTCCGTCCTGCTCTCGTTCGTCTCCGCCGTTGCGTACGCGGGCGGCGCGATCGTACAGGAGCAGGTCGCGCTGACCTCTCCCGACCAGACGTACGCCCCGCTGCGCCGTCCCGGCTGGTGGGCGGCCGTCGCCCTGACCGGCCTCGGTGGCGTGCTGCACGTGGTGGCGCTCGCCTACGGGCCGCTGAGCCTGGTGCAGCCGCTGGGCGCGCTGACGATCGTGTTCGCCCTGCCCATGGCGGCGCTCTTCGTCGGCCGCAGGGCCGGGGCGACCGCCTGGCGCGGCGCGATCATGGCCACGGTGGGTCTCGCGGTCCTGCTGGCGCTGGTCGGCTCCGCGGACGCGCAGTCCCTGAGCACCGCCCAGCGCACGGTGCTGGCCGTGGTGGCCGGCGGCGCGGTGGTGGCGTTCATGGTCGCGGGCCGCGCCGCGCACCGGCACCCGGCCGTGCGCAGTGTGCTGCTCGCGGTGGGGTCGGGCACGGCCTTCAGCATGTCCTCGGTGTTCACCAAGACGGTCGCGGTCGACTGGGAGCACCACGTCTCGCTCTCCGACCTGCCGAGCCTCGCGCTCATCGGTGTCTTCGCGACGGCCGGGATGCTGCTGTCGCAGGCCGCCTACCGCGGCGGCGGCCTCGCCGCGCCGCTGGCCACGCTGACGGTCGTGAACCCCGTCGTCGCCGCCGCCGTCGGTATCACGATGTTCGGTGAGACGTTCCGCTACGGCGAGACGGGCACCGTGCTCGCACTGGCCTGCGGGATCGTCGCGGCGGGCGGTCTGATCCTCCTCACGACGGAGCAGATCGGCAGCACCGGGCGCCCCGCGGTGGACGCCCCGGCCGAGCACACGGAGCCCGGAGCCGGACCGGACGACACGGCCGCCGCCGGCGCCGCGACGCCGAACCCCGTCGAGGAGCTGCTCCTGCTCGCCGTCCTTCCCGACCAACCCGTCCCTCAGGCCCGCTCGGGCGGCGTCGGGCTCCCCGAGAACGGGACCGCCGCGGGGCACGCCGAGAACGCCCTCGTACCCCGTGTACCGGCGTCGGTGGCGGCGTCGTCCCCGGAGAGCGCGTCGCCACAGGACGCACCGCCCGGGGAAGTGGCTTGTTTCGGCCCCCTGTACGGGCCGTACATACCGACGACGCCGCTCCCGAAGTCCCAGCGCACCCGCGTCAGATCCTGACGCCGCCCGCCCGCAGATAGGCCAGCGGGTCGACGTCGGTACCGAAGCCGGGCCCGGTCCGCACCTCGAAGTGCAGATGCGGGCCCGTGCTGTTGCCCGTGGACCCGGAGCGGCCGATGCGCTGCCCCTCCCCCACGCTCTGGCCGTCCTTCACGGAGATCGCCGAGAGGTGGCCGTACTGCGTGTAGCGGCCGTCGGCGTGCCGGATGACCACCTGGTAGCCGAACGAACCACCCCAGCCCGCGCTGACGACATGGCCCGCGGCGACCGCCTTCACCGAGGTCCCGGTGGGCACCGGGAAGTCGACGCCCGTGTGGTAGCCCTTCGACCAGGACGCGCCGGCGGCGTGGTACTGCGTCCCCGTCGCGGCGTTCACGGGGGCGACCAGCGTGTGTCTCTTGGTGGAGCGGTCCGGGGCGGCCTTGTGCGGGGCGGCCTTGTGCGGGGTGCTTCTGTCCGCGGTGCGCTTGTCCGCCGCGGACTCCTTCGCCGGCGCACTCCGCGCGGGCGCGGACGTCTGCGCCCTGCCGTGCAGGTCCAGGCGCTGGCCGGGGAGGATCAGGTCGGGGTCGGAGCCGACGGTCGCGCGGTTCGCGTCGTACAGCCGCTGCCATCCGCCCTCGACGTGCCGGGAGCCGGCGATGCCGGAGAGCGTGTCGCCGTGGACGACGGTGTACATCTCGGCCGTGCCCGCGTGCGACTGGGGCGTGGTCTGCGGCTTCACGTCCCGGACCGAACGCTTGACCGCCTGCGGCGAGGTGCCCGCGGTGGCCGTCCGCGGGGAGCCGCCCGACGGATCGACGGCGGGGGCGCCGCCGCCGCGCGTGAGACCCGCGCGCACCGAGCAGACCGGCCAGGCTCCGGGACCCTGGCCCTTCAGCACCTTCTCGGCGATGGCGATCTGCTGGTCCTTGGTGGCCTGGTCCGCGCGGTGGGCGTAGACCTTGCCGCCGTACGCCTCCCAGGTGGACTGGTTGAACTGCAGCCCCCCGTAGTAGCCGTTGCCCGTGTTGATGCTCCAGTTGTCGCCGGACTCGCAGGCGGCGACCTTGTTCCAGGTGTCCACGTCGGCCGCGTGCGCCACGCCGGTGGCGATCAGCGGGAGAGCCATTCCGGCACCGCCCGCCGTGACGGTGAGTGAGGCGCGGTTGATCCTGTTCGGCTGATACCGGCGGTGCCGGCCGCGTACGGCCATGTGGGAGCCCCCTCGACATGCGTCAGGAGCGGCAAAAGTAAACGCTGCGAACAGGCCAGGACAAGGCGGCAATCGGCCGTGCTGCGTCCGGGGGTTGGCCGGGTGGCCGAAGGGGCGCGGCCGCCCTCCGATCCGGGAGCGCCACTCGCGGCAGAGCGGCGTGCGCGGCGATCGGAAACGCCGGGTGATATCTCTCGTGTGGAGATCACCCTCGCCTCACCGCGTCGACGGCTGAGGTACCGGGGGGTCGTTCTGCGTACACATCCTCGACGCGTCAGGATGGCCAGAGGCAATACTGACGAGCACGACCGGCACTACCGAATACAGGACCTCTTACAGGACCTTTTAGGAGCCAACCGTATGAGCACTTCAGCCCAGATCGGCGTCACGGGTCTCGCGGTCATGGGGCGCAACCTCGCCCGCAACTTCGCACGCAACGGCTACACGGTCGCCGTGCACAACCGCACCGTGGCCAAGACGAACGCGCTGGTGGAGGAGTTCGGTCACGAGGGCACCTTCGTGGCCGCGGAGACGGCGAAGGAGTTCGTGGCGGCGCTGGAGCGGCCGCGGCGCCTGGTGATCATGGTGAAGGCCGGTGAGCCGACCGACGCGGTGATCCAGGAGTTCGCCCCGCTCCTGGAGCCCGGCGACATGATCATCGACGGTGGGAACGCGCACTTCGCGGACACCCGTCGCCGGGAACGCGAACTGCGCGGACAGGGCATCCACTTCGTCGGCACCGGTGTCTCCGGTGGCGAGGAGGGCGCGCTGAACGGGCCGAGCATCATGCCCGGCGGCTCGCCGGAGTCGTACGAGTCGCTCGGTCCCATGCTGGAGAAGATCTCCGCGAAGGCCGAGGACGGCGCCCCGTGCGTGACGCACGTCGGCCCCGACGGCGCCGGACACTTCGTGAAGATGGTCCACAACGGCATCGAGTACGCCGACATGCAGCTGATCGGTGAGGCCTACCAGCTGCTGCGCGACGTCGCCGGGTACTCCCCCGCGCAGATCGCCGACATCTTCCGCACCTGGAACACCGGCCGGCTCGACTCCTACCTGATCGAGATCACGGCGGAGGTCCTGTCGCACGTGGACGCCGCGACGGGCAAGCCGTTCGTGGATGTGGTCGAGGACCGCGCCGAGCAGAAGGGCACGGGCCGCTGGACCGTGCAGATCGCGCTCGACCTGGGCGTTCCGGTCTCCGGTATCGCGGAGGCGGTCTTCGCGCGCTCGCTGTCCGGGCACGCCGACCTGCGGGCGGCCTCGCGCGGCCTCGCGGGCCCCACGGCCAAGCAGCTCGACGAGGTCGACGCGGCGGCCTTCGCCGACCGGGTGGAGCAGGCGCTGTACGCCTCGAAGATCGTGTCGTACACGCAGGGCTTCCACGAGATCACCGCGGGCAGCGACGAGTACGACTGGAACATCGACCTCGGCGCGATCGCCTCGATCTGGCGCGGCGGCTGCATCATCCGGGCGGCGTTCCTCGACCGTATCCGCGCCGCGTACGACGCCCGCCCGGACCTGCCGAGCCTGCTGTCCGACAACACGTTCGCGCAGGAGATCGCGGCGGCGCAGGACGACTGGCGCGAGGTGGTGGTGGCCGCCACCCGCCAGGGCGTACCGACGCCCGGATTCTCCGCGGCCCTCGCCTACTACGACGCGCTGCGCGCCGAGCGGCTGCCCGCCGCGCTGACCCAGGGGCAGCGCGACTTCTTCGGGGCGCACACCTACCGGCGTACGGACCGGGAGGGCTCGTTCCACACGCTGTGGGGTGACGACCGGTCGGAGGTCGAGGCGTAGGCATCCCCGTACCACCGAGGCCGTCACACCCCCGGGCGCGGGGGTGTGACGGCCTCGTCATGCGGATCGCCGGGTGTCCCGGCCCGTCGGATCACCGATCGCCGGGCTGTTACGAGAGAGGTCCCGGTTGGGGCACCGGCTCGGGTCCCGGCGGAGGCGGAACGGGGGACGGCGGCGGGGTGGGTTCCGGGGTGGGACGGGGGCCCGGGTCCGGCGTCGGGTCGGGGAAGGGGTTCGGGTCCGGGAAGGGCTGCGGTTGGTCGGGCCCCGGCCCGGGGGTGGGACCCGGCTTCACCGGTTCGGGGTGCGGATGCGTCATCGTGTCCTCCAGCCAGTCGGTACGTGCCAGTCGGTACGTCCCTGTCGGTACGTCGGCTCTGGACTTGTCCCACGCGTACCCGGCACCCGCGCGCCCACTCACCCCGTCGCGCGAGGGATACGGACCGGGTGGGTCCGCGTACGGACCGGATGGGTCCGTGCGAGGCGGGCCGCGGCCGCCCCGGCCGCGAGCCCCGGACGGGGACTCGACAGCACCGGAACCGCGGCCGTGGTCAGCCGCTGGGCCGGGGCCATGGACGCCTGGGCGAGGACGATCACGTCGGCGCCGGTGACCGCGTCCGCGGCCGCCGCGACCGCGGCGGCGAAACCGTCCCGGTCGCCCGCCTCGAAGCGGGCCCACGCGCCGTCGGCCAGCAGAGTACTGACCGTCACGCGTCGGCCCGCCGCGCGGGCCTCGTCCTCGACGAGGGCGACCGTCGGCGCCAGGGTGCTCTCCAGCGCCGCCACCACCGCGACACGCGGGCCGACGGCCACCGCGGCGGCTGCCATCGGGCGGTCCACCCGCAGCACGGGCACACCGGCGTCCGCCCGCTCGGCGATCCCGCCGATGGTCGAGCACGTGCACAGCACGGCGCCGGCCCCGTCCGCGACGGCCCGGCCGAGCGCCGCCCGCACCTCGCCCGCGACCGCGGCGGGGCCCTCGATCCGGGCCCGGGCCAACAGCACCTCGTCCACGGTGTGCCGCAGTTCCAGGTCCGGATGGTCCTCGTCGCGCAGCGCGTCGAACACGGGGACGTGCACGGGCGAGGTGTGCAGCAGGGCGAGCACGGGGCCCGCGGCCGGCATCCGAGGCGCCAGGTGCGCCGGAGGCACCGGAGGCATCAGAAGCGTCCGGGGTGCGCCTTGAGCCACTCCAGCGCCGCTTCCAGCAGCTCCGGGTCGGCCGCCGGAGCCTCCTCGGGGTGACGTGCCGCCCACTTCACGACGTACGGGCACAGCGGCGCGACCACGATGCCCTCGCGTGCGGCGATGGTGTACAGCTCACGGGCGAGGGAGCCGGCGATGCCCTTCCCCTCGTGCGCGGGTTCCACGATGGTGTGCACCGGGACGAGGGCACGCGCGGGGGCTTCGAGGACGAAGTACTCGATGTGACCCACCACCTCGTCCCCGGCGAGGGCCTCCAGACGGCCGGCCGGCCGGTCGTCGCGGATCACGATGTCGCTCACGGGTACTCCTCGAGTCCTTGGTTCCTCGGGTCCTGGTTCCTCGGCCCCCGGCCCGCGGATCCGCCGGTTCGGCGGACGGCCTCGGACGCCCCCCGGACTTCCTCGGCCGGGGCTCAGGCGGTGACCGCCTGGGGGCTGCGTTCCTGGTCCGAGCCCGGCACCGGCTCGGACGGATCGGCCCCCAGGGCCACGATCCGGTTGTCGCGGTCCACGTGCACGACCCGCGGCCGCAGTGCCCGCGCCTCGGCGTCGGAGACCTGAGCGTAACTGATGATGATCACCAGGTCACCGGGATGGACAAGATGCGCCGCCGCACCGTTGATCCCGACCACGCCGGAGCCGCGCTCGCCCTCGATGACGTACGTCTCCAGGCGCGCGCCGTTGGTGACGTCGACGATGTGGACGAGCTCACCGGGCAGCAGATCCGCGGCGTCGAGCAGATCGGCGTCGATGGTCACGGACCCGACGTAGTGCAGGTCGGCCTGGGTGACCGTGGCGCGGTGGATCTTGGACTTGAACATGGTGCGCAGCACTGTGGACTCCTGGAAGACGGCTCCCTGCCTGCTTGTTGCAGGTCAAGGGCTTTCGTCACTGTACAGCGGCACGTCTTCCACTCGAAGACCTTCTAGAAGTTCGTCCGCCACGGCGGGGGGGGGCTTCCCGCCTGCACGATCTGCGCGAACCAAGCCGCCGAAAGCCGCCTGGCAGGATCGTCCAGGACAGTCCTGGACGGCGACGCCTTCTATATGACGATCACGAACCAGCAGGAAGGCGCACAGAGGCGATCTGGCGTGCGGTGCGGTGGTCGCCGTCGGGTGCGAGCTGTGTGCACCGGCCCAGCCTCTCAGCGATCTCGGCGAGGGTGGAGTGGGTGTCGGTCAGCCATTGACCCTCGTCCGCGAACACCGTCGTACGCGCGCCGAGCAGGCGGCAGAGCCGACACAACTCCGGGGGCGGGTGCCGGCCTTCGTCGACGACAGGGGTGAGTTCGGGGACTGGGCCGATCTCCACGGCACGGTACCGACCTCGGCGCCGCGGAATCGGGGTCGCCGCCCCCCATCGCCGCGGGTCCGGAGAGAGGCGCGGCCTGCGGTTCGCAGCCGAGTTCCTCTTCAGCCGGCACGTCAGCGCACACCGGCCGCTTTCAATGCCTTCAGTGCGCCGGTCAGGAGAGCCGCCCAGGCCTCGGGTGAGATCCGGGCGGGCGGCGTGAAGCCTTGGACGCGCTGGTGGGCCACCGTCTGCGGCTCGGTGTACTTGAGGATTCCGTCGGCCCCGTGGCGGCGGCCGAGTCCGGAGTCGCCCATGCCTCCCATGGGCGCGTCGATGCTTCCCCACGCGGCGGCGAATGCCTCGTTGACGTTGACAGTTCCGGCGTGGAGGCGGGCGGCGACGGCCCGGCCACGGGCCCCGTCGCCGGTCCAGACGCTGGCGTTGAGGCCGTACGGGGTGGCGTTGGCCCGCGCGACCGCTTCGTCGACGGTGCGGAAGGAGTGGACGGAGACGACGGGCCCGAAGGTCTCGTGGTCGTGGAGCGTCATGTCTGGTGAAACGCCCTCGAGGATGGTCGGCTCGTAGAACAGCGGCCCCAGATCCGGCCGTGCGCGGCCGCCGGCCAGAACGGTCGCACCCTTGGCGACGGCGTCGTCGACGTGTGCGGTGACGGTCTCCAGCTGCGAGGAGTTGGTCAGGCTGCCGACATCTACGCCGTAGTCGTAGGCGGCGCCGATCTCGAGTCGGCGGGTGCGGGCGACGAACGCGGCGATGAACCGCTCCCGGACGGACTCGGCGACGTAGAGACGCTCGATGGAGACACACAGCTGTCCGGCCGAGGGAAAGCAGGCGGCGACGGCGCCGTCGGCGGCCTTGTCGATGTCCGCGTCGTCGAGGACGATCATGGCGTTCTTGCCGCCCAGTTCCAGGGACGCACCGATGAGGCGCTGTCCGGCGTCGCGGGCGATCCGGCGTCCGCTGGCGGTGGATCCGGTGAACATCATGTAGTCGGCGTTGTCCATCAGGGCGCCGCCGATGGAACTGCCCCGGCCCACCACCATCTGCCACACGCCGTCCGGCAGCCCGGCTTCGTGCATCATGTCGAGCGCCCACAGCGCGGTGAGAGCCGTCTGGGTGTCGGGCTTCTGCACGACGGCGTTGCCCGCCAGGAGTGCGGGGACGGCGTCGCCGGCAGCCATGCTCAGCGGGTAGTTCCACGGCGAGATCACCGTGACGACCCCCTTGGGATGGCGGAGTTCGGTGGTGTGGGTCAGCAGCGGGATCGCGCCGCGGCGACGCTTCGGTTCCAGGTACCTGGTGGCGTTGCGCGCGTAGTAGCGGGAGGTGATCGCGATGTCGGTCACCTCGAGGAAGGCGTCGCGGCGGGTCTTGCCGCTTTCGGCCTGCATCAGGTCCAGGGCCTCGTCCTGGCGGGCGAGGACGAGATCGTGGAACCGCAGCAGGATCTTCTTGCGCCGGCTCAGCGGCAGGGCGGCCCAGGACCTCTGGGCGATGCGGGCGCGCGCGAAGGCGTCTTCGACGTCGCCGGGTGTCGAGACCGGCAGGTCGGCCAAGGGCAGGCCCGTGTAGGGGGCGGTGGTCGTGGTCCGGGCGGCGTCGGGTGCGGCGGTGATGCGCTGTGCGAGGTGCTCGATGCGGCCCGGGGAGAGCGATGGGGGCAGGCCGGTACCCCGGGCGGTCGCGGGACGGGGCGCGTGTTCGGTGACCATGACGGGGCTCCGTTGCTACTTGGTCCGGCTCGGGACGGAGGTGGGCACCGGCATGTGCAGCGCAAGCTGACCCCGGGTCATGACGACGAACTGAAGGGTTCTTATCGGCCTGAGCGAGCGCAGGTCGTCCGCCATGCGGCCCTCACCGACCTGGAGCCGGATGTCGCGCGGAAGGCGCGTCGTGCCGGCCGACAGGACGTTGGTCTGACTCAGCGTCGAGTGCCACGCGTTGCCGATGGAGGTGTACGAGGTGAGTGAGCCGACGCGCTCGCCGCTTCGGTAGGCGGTCTGCTGGGGCGTGGCCGCCTGGAGGGAGAGGTCGGTCCCGCCGGCGTCGTTGGCGACCCGCGCCCCGGTGCGCTGGGGATCGATGTCGACGTCGAGTTCGGTGACCCACTTGGGGAAGCCATAGCCGTCGTGGCCGCGCACCTGGGCGATCTCCGTGCTCACCGGGAGGGACAGCACGTAGGAGTCGAGGCGCTCGTTCGTCAGGCCCGCGACGAGGTCGAGGAAGCCGAGCCTGCCGTGCCGGGCCGGCCTGACGGCGATGCCGACTGCGGCCTCCGTGTAGAAGTCGATGTCGCACACGTCGTAGCGGAAGAACATCACCGAGACGAGACCGAGGCCCGGGGCGATCTCCAGCGGCGCCAGTTCCCTGGGCAGGCGCGAGCGGATGGCGCGAGAGGGAGCGAGCATGGTGAGCCGCGCGGTCGAGACGGCGTAGTAGAAGTTCGGCGTGAGCGTGCTGCCGATCGGTGAGTCGACCTTGGCCTTGGGGAGTCGGCGGAAGAAGCCGACACCGCTGACGCGGGGGTCCCTGGCTACTTCGTCCAGGTCGGTGTCCATCCGGTACCGGTCGTACAGGCCGCCCTTGCGGACGGTGACCGTGCGGCCGCCCAGGTCGACCTCGACCGTGTCCTTCTGCGTGGGTGCTGGCATGAGGTACTACCTCCCGTTGATGTTTACGATGTACACATGACCCTAACGCTCGATGTGAGCACCGTCAACACTGCTCTTGGGTGCCCCGCGTGATGGGTGCGGTGGACGCGACGAAGGTCCGGGCCCACAAGCGCAACGGCGCCTGAGGGACCGGACCTTGAGGTGGGCCGGCCTCGGTCCGGCCGTCATCCGCCCGCGGCAGGGCGCGGGCGACGGCCGGATGACCGCGGGCGGCGAGAGCTGAAGGCCCCCGCTTCGCCGGCTCGCTTCTCGCGGTTGCTCTTGGTTGCCCTTGGTTGCCCTACCGGGCCGGCGTGGCGCGTGCCTCGGTCAGCCACAGGCGGTAGCGACGCAGGGCGCGCCGCTGCCTGCGCTGCTCGGCGAGCAGGGCCAGTGCCGGGTGGGTATTGGGGGTGGGCCTGCTGCCGCGGGCGATCCGGCGCATCTGGTGGCGGACCTGGGCCATGCTCGCGGCGGAAGCGAGGGCCTTGTCCGACCACGTCACCGGCCGCAGACGCCGGTCGGCCTCCCGGCCGCGACGCCAGCGGTCGGGCAGTTCGGGGGTGACGGCGAGCGCGGTCCCCATCCCGACGATCGCCACCCCGCCGGCCAGGACCCGCTCGGCCGTCTCCCGGCGGGTGATGCCGCCGGTGAGCATCAGAGGCAGCGGGCTGGTCCGCACGAGATCCTTGGCGAGGTCCAGGAAGTAGGCCTCACGGGCCTGCGTGCGGGAGTCGGCGGCGCGGCCGGACATGGCCGGGCTCTCGTAGCTGCCGCCGGACAGTTCGACCAGGTCGACGCCGAGCGGTTCGAGCATGCCGATCACCTGGCGTGCGTCGTCGGCGTCGAATCCACCGCGCTGGAAGTCCGCGGAGTTCAGTTTGACCGCGACCGCGAAGGAGGGCGAAACGGCACCTCGCACCGCGCGGACGACGTCCAGAAGCATCCGGGCCCGGTTCTCCAGCGCTCCACCCCACCGGTCGGTGCGCTTGTTGACCAGGGGAGACAGGAACTGCGACAGCAGGTATCCGTGTGCGGCATGGATCTCCACGCCGTCGAAGCCCGCCTTCTCGGCCCGGAGTGCGGTGACCGCGTAGCGGGTCACGGTGGCCCCGATCTGCTCTGCGGTCATGGCGGTGGGGCGGCCGAAGCGGCTGCTGTGCTTTCCCAGGTCGACGCCCACGTCGGAGGGTCCCCACACGACCCCGGGCATGTCGGAACCGATCTGGCGGCCCGGGTGGTTGATCTGCATCCAGATCGCCCCGCCACCGCTCTTGCCCGCCTCGGCCCACTCGCTGAACGGCTCCAGCGGCGCGGCCTCATCGAGCACGACGCCCGCCGGACCGGTCAGGGCCTCGGCATGGACCATGACGTTTCCGGTGATCAGCAGGCCGGCTCCCCCGGCGGCCCAGCGGCGGTACAACGCCAACAGCTCCTCACCGGGAAGCTGGCCGTCATCGGCCATGTTCTCTTCCATGGCCGCCTTCGCGATCCGGTTGCGCAGGACCTGCCCCGAACGCAGGGGCAGCGGCGTGAACAGCTCACTGGACATCCGAGTTACCTTCTTCCGTCTCCATCGCCTACGATGTGTACACCGTTCACATTAGGGGATGATGTAAGCGGCGTAAACATGAGGGAGTGTGACCTGTGCCGCAAGCCACGTACCACCACGGAGACCTGCGGGCAGCCTGCCTGCGCGCCGCGCGGGAACTGCTGGAGGAAGACGGCAGCGCCGCCCTGTCACTCAGGGCGGTAGCACGCAGGGCCGGCGTTTCAGCGACAGCCCCCTACCGCCATTTCGCGGACCGGGACGCCCTCGTCTCCGCGGTCGCCGCCGAGGGATACCGCGAACTCGCCACGAACCTCGCCAAGGCCCACCCCTCGCCCACGACAGTCGACGACCTGGCCGCCGTCGCCGTCGCCTACGTGCAGTTCGCGCTCGACCATCCAGCCCTGTTCCGGGCGATGTTCGCCGAACCCTGCGACCCGACCAGCGAAGAACGAGTCGCGGCAACCGCCGTCATCTCGGAGTACGTCCAGAACATCGTCCGCGGCGCCTTCCCCGGCTCAGACGTCGGCGCCCTGTCGACCACGGTCTGGGCACTCGTCCACGGCCTGGCCTTCCTGCACCTCGACGGCAAACTCGACGCCTCCACCCCCGAGATCGTCGCCCGTCAGGTCCGCGCGGCCGTGACTGCCCTGTTCACCACCGCACCCGCGATGCGAACGTCCGCCACCTAGTCGGCCCTCGGAGGACGAGCCCGTGCCGCAGACTTTGGCCGGGGTAGCGGCTGTCGGCAGCGCACTGGTGGCGCTGCGGGGCGGCCGGTAGGCGACCGGGCGCCAGCACCACGTACAACACGATCGACGTGTCCGGAAGGGAAGACGTGGTCGCCGTTCCGTCCCCTCAGTGTCGGACGTAGCCACACTGCAGCACGCTCCTCACGCGGCGCAGATCCCCAGACAGGTGAGGCAGCGCAGAAGCCCTCATCGCGTGGGGCGCGAGGGCGTCGACGTCGAACACCTTCTTCCCCATCGATCGCTGCCGCGCCCGCACCCGCACCCGCTCCTGACGACGAGCAGGATCCGCGCCAGGAATGCGCGGCACAATCCAGGAGGCGTCCCACGCTCCGGCACAGGGGCCCTTTCATCGCGGCGGCCACCTGAGTCACCCAACATCATCACACGCGGGATTTGGCCCTTCGCCCTCCGGCATCATGGCCTCCGTGACGAGCGGGGTGATTGTGCACGGCGGCAGCCGAGTTGAGCGGACCACCGTGGCGGACGTCGAGGCGGTCGCCGAGGGAAGCGCGCCGGTTCGCAGGATCTGCGAACCGGCAGAACCCGAACGGACCGAGGGGCGACAGTCCACCAGAGTCGCAACTGGGCGGGAAGGCTCGAGACTGCAGTACGGCGTTGGGTCAAGCCGACGGCTGCCGTAGGTCGCTCGGGGGTTGGGGAAATGAGACAGGACGACGGACGGGACCACGGCATGGGCTACAAGAACGAAGACGAGATCAAGCGGGCGCTTGGAATCGAATCATGGAGGCATCTCTCCAAAGAGAAGATGATCAGATTCGTGGCGATGATGCCTGACATGAGCACCGAGGTGGCTCTGAAGATAATTGAACAGTTCCCCGCGTTCAAAGACTTCGCCAAGGACGTCGTGGGAGTGATGGAGAAAGCGTATGAATCCACACTCTCGGCCAACAAGCAGAGCCAAGAACATTCCCATCGGTCCTGCCAGGAGGTAAGGGAAATCCTCAGGGTCGAACTCAGCAAAGACAATCTGAGCGGGGAAGACAAGAAATTCATCATCGAGCAGATCCAGGAAACCCTGAGGATGGAGTTCCAGAAGGACAGCGAGAACAAGCAGTTCCTGTCCGGGAATCTCAAGAGAGTGCTGGCCGGCGCTGGTGCCGCACTTGCCCTGGGCGTGGTCTTCGTCGGGGGCAAGGTGTTGGCCGAAAGCAAGGACGACCCCGAAGGCTCCCTGGAGGCCTGACCTCGATTCGCCAGTGGCAAATCCGTCAACCTGTCAGCTCACTGGCCGAGTTGGACGACCTCGACCTCATCGTAGAAGGCCGGCCATCGATGGCTGTGTCCCGCCCGACTTCCTCAAGTGCGTTCGCGCGATGTCCCCGTTGTAGACGCGTCCAGCGTGACGGACGGTCGCATCACAGACCGGCCCGCTCCAGCAGGATCCTCAATGCGCCCGGCTTGACCTTCTGCACGGACCGGACCTGACCGAGCTCCAACTCATCCCGGCCCACCGGATTGCCGTACAGCAAGTCCGTGGGCTCGGGGAGCAGAGTCACGTCGACCCGGTAGGCGAAGTCGGGGTCGGCGGGGTCCTCCTGCGGCTCGTTGTCGACCTCGGCCACCGCAGCGACCGCCGAATCCGGTTGGCTGAAGAAGAACCACAGGCGGTCGCCTGGGTTCATGCGGTTGCGCCGACTGAGCCAGAGGTCGAGTTCGGGGTCCTCGTGAGCGAGCCGGCGCAAGGTCTCTTTGTCGGAAGGTTCTCCGTCAAGGGTGTCCTTGTTCGGATTGAGGATGTAGATCCAGTCCTGCACGATCTCTCCCGCCGCCGTGGCGCGCGCCGCCCAGGAACGACCTCGCCCTGCTGAGCATCGTGCCAGCACTCCGACTCGCACGCAGGAAGTCACCCAACCTCATCACCCATGGGGAACGGCCCCTCGCGCTCCGGCATCATGACTTCCATGACGAACGGGGCGGATGTGCGGACAGCGGCGGCGGAGTTCGACCGGAGCAGTGTGGCGGCCGTCGAGTCGGCTGCCGAGGACGAGCGCAAGCAGGTGCTGTCCCAGTTTCCGCTGGAGGCGTGGGCAGAACTGCCGCTGAAGCGCTACGCCCTGGGGCAGACAGCGTCCCCCGGATCGGCGCCCACGTACTGCCGGCTGCTGGAGTTCCTCACGCCGAGCCTGGGCAGCATCAAAGGCGGCAGCGCCGCGAAGCACATCATGTACCACCACGTCTCCGGCGAATGGCGCCTGGCCGCCCCCTTGCGCGGCATGGAACCTGAGGAAGCCTGGGTACATCTGCGTGGTCAGTTCGTCCAGGCCTTCGACGCCGTCGCGTCGGGAGACTTCGACGCCTTGGACGATCTCGAAGTGCTGCGGTACGGGCCGACGTTGGTGACGAAGACGCTGGCCACCTACTTCCCCGAGCACTTTCTGCCCATCTACGCGGGGGAACATCTCCGACGGTTCGTCGCCCTGCTGCTGGGCGACTCGGCGCAGGGCGGCTCGGCGCAGGGCGACGCCCCGGCCTGGCGCAGCAATCGCCGTCTGCTGAAACTCGTGCGGGCCCACACGGAGTTCGAGGGCTGGAGCCGGTACGAAGTGATGCACTTCCTGTACCGGCACTCCGATCCGCGGCCTCGGCAGCGCACCATCTGGAAGATCGCTCCTGGTGAGCGCGGTCGTCTGTGGGAGGAGTGCCGAACGGACGGAGTCATCCGTGTGGGATGGGAGCAGGTAGGAGACCTCGGCCTGTACCAGAGCGACACCGATCTGAAGCAGGCTTTGGATACGCACTGGCCCCGCAAGAGCGGGGGCAGCCTGACGCTCGCCCGTCGGCTGCTGGCTTTCCGTGACCTGGAGGAAGGCGACCGTATCGTGGCCAATCGAGGGGTGGACGAGGTACTGGCCACGGGCACGGTCAGTGGGAACTACCGCTTCGAGCCGGGCCGCCCGGAGTTCCAGCACACCGTCCCCGTGGACTGGGATCTGTCTCATGCGCAGCGGCTGTCGGAGCCCAGGCAGTGGCGGTCCACCTTCGCCAGGATCGACCCGGCCTTCTTCGCCAAACTCACCGCGTATCAGGCAGACTCCGGCGCCAAGGCGAACCGGGAACCGCAGAGCACGCCCGTCGCACTGCCCGAGGACGTGCAAACCGTCCTGGACGCCCTGAAGCACAAGGGTCAGGTGATCCTGCACGGGCCGCCCGGTACAGGCAAGACACGGCTCGCCCTCGGAGCGGCCCTTGCCATGGACGGTCGCGCGGAGGCACTCGATGCCAACGCCGACCAGCGCGCCAAGGCTCAGGCCGAAATGCTGCACGGCGACCGCGTCCACATGGTCACCTTCCATCCCTCCTACGGCTATGAGGACTTCGTCGAGGGCTTCAAGCCGGACCTGAGTGCCACGGGTCCCGGGCTCACACTCGCCCTTACGGACGGCCTGTTCCACAACCTGTGCAGCCAGGCCACCGCCTGTCCCGAACAGGAATTCCTCCTGGTCATCGACGAGATCAACCGCGGTGACCTGCCGCGGATCTTCGGCGAGTTGATCACCCTTCTCGAACTGGACAAGCGGAACCTGCCGGTAGACCTCCCCGTCAGCAAGCGGCGCTTCTCCGTCCCGCCGAACGTACGCATCATCGGCACGATGAACACCGCCGACCGAAGCATCAGTCACCTGGACGCCGCTGTCCGCCGCCGCTTCGCCTTCCTGCCCGTGGGCCCAGACCCGGACGCCGTCTCCGGAACCGTCGGCCCCCTGGACCTGGCCGCGTTTTTCGAGTCCCTCAACACCCGCATCGCCCGCCATCTCGACACCGACCACCAGATCGGGCACGCCTATCTGCTACGCGACGGTGCGCCGATCGCCACCGAGGAGGATCTGTCCGCCGCGTTCCACCACGAGGTCATCCCTCTCCTGGAGGACTACTGTCTCGGCCGGGCGGAACTGCTGCACCGCATTCTCGGCGGACTGGTCGACGCGGATACCGGGCGTCCGCTCCTCATGTCTCCACAGGACCTGGCGGACGCGATGGCGACCGAGTTCACAAGCGGCGGGTCCAGCCCGGATGCCTGACCCCACCTCGGTCCAGCTCGGCGAGTACGAGACCGCCGTACTGGAGCCCGATCAGCTCACTCCCCGGGACATCGACCGCCTCCATGCCCTCCAGGCACGGGGCTGCCTGGACCTGATCCCTGACCGTACCGGTTGGCGCCTCAAGGCCGACGCGACTGTCGGGGTCCTGCTCCTGGACCGTGTCCGCGTGGTGATCTCGCCCAAGTTCGCCATCCCGGGAGAGCAGCTCATGAGCTGGCTCGCCTACGCCCTCGGCACACCGGTCCCGGCGACGGCCAGGCGTTGGGCCACCGGACCTGACGGATACGCCGACCTGGTCGCCTCAGCCCTGCTCGAAGAGTGCGAGCGGCTGCTACGGGAGGGCCTGCGCCGGGACTACGTATGCCGGCGCCGTGTCGAACCCGTACTCCGGGGACGGCTGGACGTCGTCGCCCAGACCACCCGCCGCTACGGGCAACTCGATCAACTGCACGTCCGCACCTTCGACCGGGAGACGGACATCTGGGACAACCGTGTTCTGGGAAGTGCGATCAAGGCGGCGCTCGGCCTGACCTCCAGCCCCGACCTGGCGCGCGCCCTGCACGGCATCGCCAGCGCCTTTCCACAGGCCCCTACCCCTTCCGCGGCAGTCCGTGCGCTGGACCGCTCCCACTACACACGCCTGAACGCCCGCTACCGCCCTGCCCACACCTGGGCCCGCCTCCTGTTGTGCGGTGGAGGCGTAACCGATCTGCTCAGCGACCACGGCACCACGGCGGACGGCCTCCTGCTCCCCATGCCCGCACTCTGGGAAGCCGTCGTCCGCCGCCTCGGCACCGAGGCCGTCAGCCCGTACGGCGGCCACGCCGTACTCGGCGGAAGCGGTATCGGCATCACCGTCCGTGGAGACTTGGGCAACATCTCGGCCTTCCGCCCCGACCTCCTGCTCAGCCTTCCCGGCCACGACGAGGCACCTTCCACGCTGCTGCCGATAGACGCCAAGTACAAGCGCTACGACTGCCACGGCGTGAGCGCGGCCGACGTCCACCAGTTGCTTACGTACAGCTGCGGCTACGCGGCGGCCGACGCCCCCGGCGCAGTCATCGTCCATCCCCAGCCGGGCAGCCACGCCCGGCGGACTCTCCAAGTGTGCGGACCCAGGGGCGTATTGGGCGTCATCCACGTCCTCGGTATCAACACCCACGCCACACCTGAGCAAGCGACGGCGTGGATCGGCTCAGTGCTGCGCTGACCGCTGGACGACCTTGCCGAGCAGCGCCTCCGACAGTCCTTCACTACTGGCGAAGACGAACCAGCGCCGCGTCCCGGCACTCCCCCAGTGGGCGCGTCTCAACTCCGGGAGGCGCGTGCCACGACGAAGAGGAACAGCCCGCAGGCCGTCACGAGCAGCCAGCCCGGACGGGACGCGGCGGCGAGGCCGGCGGGGCCGGACCCGGCGGCCATGCCCCCGGCGACGGCGATCCCGATGGCCGCGCCGACCTGGCGCGCGGTGGAGGTGATCGCCCCCGCCACACCCGCCCGGGCCCGCGGCAGACCACTGACCGCGGTGTTGGTGAGGGGAGCGTTGGCGAAACCGAACCCGACGCCGATCAGCAGATGGGCGAGGAGGATCAGCGGCACGCTCGTGTCCTGCCGCAGGTTCGTCAGGCACAGTCCGCCGGCCGCGATGAACCCGCCCGCGAGGATCAGCGGGCGCCGAGGTCCGAGACGTCCGACCAGGGTGCCGGACCACGGTGCGCACAGGGTCGCCCCGAGTGCCATGGGCAGCGTCGAGGCGCCGGCCGCGAGCGGAGTCCAGCCGCGGGCGTGCTGGAGGTAGAGGGTGTTGAGCAGCAGGCTCACGTTCAGCGCGACGAACACCGCCGCGGCGCCGAGCACCGCCGACGCGAACGGCGGCCGTCGGAAGAGGCCGAGGTCCACGAGGGGTTCGCCGTGGCGCAGTTCGACCTGGACGAACCCGGCCGCCGCCGCCATGGTCAGGGCATAGCAGACGAGGGCGGTGGGCGAGGCCCAGCCGATGCGGGGGCCTTCGATCAGGACACCGACGACCAGGCCGAGGACCACGGTGAGGAGCACCTGGCCGGGCAGGTCCAGGCGCCGGGGGCGCTCCGCGCGGGACTCCGGCACGAACACCGCGACCAGGACGAGCGCGGCGGCGACGACCGGGAGGTTGATCCAGAAGACCGAACGCCAGCCGAAGGCGGCGATGAGCACCCCGCCGGTGACCGGGCCCGCCGCCATGCTGAGCCCGAAGACCGAGGCCCACACGCCGATCGCCCGGGCCCGTTCCCGCGGGTCGGGCATCGCGTTCACCACGATCGCCAGGGCCACCGGACTGAGCATCGAGGCTCCGACGCCCTGGGCGGCCCGGGCGGCGACGAGTACGCCGAGCGACGGGGCCAGGGCGCACACGAGGGAGGTCAGACCGAAGACGATCAGTCCGCACTGGAAGATCCGGCGGCGCCCGAAACGGTCCGCGAGCGCGCCGGAGACGATGAGGAGGCCGGCCAGGACCACGGTGTAGGCGTCGACGACCCATTCCAGACCGTGGGTGCCCGTGCCGAGGCCACGCCCGATCTCGGGCAGGGACACGTTGACGATGGTGGTGTCCACGCCCACCAGGAACATGCTGAGCGCGCAGACGGCCAGCACCGTCCAGCGGCGGCGCGCGCCCAGTGGGGAGGGTGGTGCGGCCAGGGATGTCGTGAGCACGGGAGGTCCCCCTTCGGTACGGGATCGGTTCCCGCTCAGGCTCGCGTCGGGGGAGGTGCCGGAACCAGGATCTTTGCGGAGACCGCAAAATGGCCCCATGGACGCCGAACTCGCGGAACTCCTCGCCGGTATCGGGCCCCGGTTGCGCGCTCTGCGACACGACCGCGGCCTCACCCTCGAATCCCTCGCGGAGGACACCGGGATCTCCGTCAGCACGCTGTCGCGCCTGGAGTCGGGGCTGCGCCGCCCGACGCTCGACCTTCTCATCCCGCTCGCCCGGGCCCACCGTGTCGCGCTGGACCAGTTGGTCGCGGCACCGGCCACCGGTGACCCGCGGGTCCATCTCAAGCCGCGGAGCCGCAAGCCGGGCAGCGTCCTCGTCCCGCTGACGCAGTACCCCGGCCGGGTCCAGGTCTTCAAGCAGGTGCTCGCGTACCGCGAACCGCGGCTGGTAACCCACTCCGGCTACGAGTGGCTCTACGTGCTCGCCGGCGAGCTCCGTCTCGTCCTCGGGGAGCGCGAGGTCACGCTCCGGCCGGGCGAGGTGGCCGAGTTCGACACCGACGAACCGCACTGGTTCGGGCCCGCCGGTGCCGAGCCGGTGGAGATCCTGCATCTGTTCGGGCCCCACGGCGACCAGGCCGTCGTGCGCGCCGGCCCGGCGGCCGACAGCGCGGGGCGCCCGCCGGTCGTATGAGGGAAGCCTTGGAACGCAGGCCTTTGAACGCAGGCCTTTGAACGCAGGCGCTCGAACAGAGGCGCTCGAGCCGCCCTTGAGTCTTGGGCCACTCGGAGTCTCGAGCCGCCCTTGAGCCTTGGGCGCCCTTGAGCCTCGAGCCGACCTTGAGCCTCGGGCGCCCTTGAGCGGAGGCGCCTTGTTCAGAGGCCTTCGTGGAACGTTCAGAGGCCTTCGTGGAACGTGCCGCGCGGGCCCCTGCTCAGGCCGGTGCCCGCGCGGAATCACCTGTTCGGCCTATATGGTGGGAAAAGTTACTGAAGTAGCGCATATCAGTCGAAACCTACTCACCGGATCCGCCCCCAGGAGGGGCTCGAGTCGTTTCGCGACCCGTCCGGAGGAGGACGCGATGACGGACGTGGCGAGCAGGCGGGACGTGGACGAGCGTCCCGCGATCATCGAACGGGTCGTGACACTCGACGTGAACGGCCGTCCCTACACGCTCCGCCTGGACACCCGGGTCACCCTGTTGGACGCCCTGCGTGACCGGCTGGGTCTGGTGGGCACGAAGAAGGGCTGTGACCAGGGAGCCTGTGGCGCGTGCACGGTCCACGTGGACGGCCGGAGAGTGCTGTCCTGCCTGACCCTGGCGGCGCAGGCCGAGGGCCGGGAGATCACCACCATCGAGGGCGTCTCCGGGCCCGACGGACCGCACCCGGTGCAGCAGGCGTTCATGGAGCACGACGGCTTCCAGTGCGGCTTCTGCACACCTGGGCAGATCATGTCCGCGGTGGCCCTCCTGGCCGAGGGCCGGGCCGGCTCCGACGAGGAGATCCGGGAGTTCATGAGCGGCAACCTGTGCCGTTGCGGCGCCTATCCCAACATCGTGGCCGCCGTACGCGAGGCGGCGACCCGGGGAGGCCTCGATGCGGACCTTTGACTACGTGCGGGCCGTCGACACCCAGGAAGTGGTGCGGTTGCTGGCGGACGACCCGGCCGCGTCGTGCCTCGCGGGCGGCACCACTCAGCTGGACCTGATGAAGGACGGGGTCCTCGAGCCACCGCGGCTGATCGACATCACCCGACTCCCCCTCCACGGCATCGAACGCCGTGGCGAATCCCTTCATGTGGGGGCACTGGTGACCATGGAGGAGCTGGCCGCCGACCCCACGGTGGCCGAGCGGCTGCCCGTGGTGCGCGAGGCGCTGCTGCTGGGCGCCTCGGTCCAACTGCGGAACATGGCCACCATCGGGGGCAACCTGCTCCAGCGCACGCGCTGCCGCTACTTCCGCGACCCCACGGTCCAGGCGTGCAACAAGCGTGCCCCGGGCTCCGGTTGCGCCGCTGTCGAGGGCGTGGCGCGGATGCACGCCGTGCTCGGCGCGAGCGAGCGCTGCATCGCGCTGCACGCCTCCGATCTCGCCGTCGCCCTGGTGGCGCTGGACGCGCTCGTGCACGTCCAGGGGGTGTCGGAGCGTCGCACCGTGCCACTGACGGAGTTCTATGTGACGGCGGACGAGAGCCCGCAGCGCGAGAACGTCCTGGAGCACGCCGAGCTGATCACCGAGGTCGAGATCCCGCTGCCCCCGCCGGCCGCCAGGTCGGGGTACCTCAAGGTCCGTGACCGGACGTCGTACGAGTTCGCCCTCACCTCCGCCGCCGTTCTGCTCCTCATGGAGGGTGGCACGATCCGGCGCGCCCGGGTCGGCCTCGGCGGGGTGGGGACGAAGCCCTGGCGGGCCTACGAGGCCGAGCACGTGCTGACGGGCGCGCCTGCCACCACCGCGACGTTCACGGACGCGGCCGACGCCACGATGCGCGATGCCTTCACCGTCCCCGGCACGGCGTTCAAGGTGCCGCTGGCCCGTCGCACGCTGGTGCGCGAGCTGCAGACAGTCTCAGGAGTGACGCCATGAGCACCGTCGAGAGCAGGCCGCTGGTGGGCGCGGGCGTCAGCAGGGTCGACGGCCCGCGCAAGGTCACCGGAACCGCCCCGTACCCGATGGACTTCAGCATCCCCGGCCAGGCCTACGGGGCCGTGGTGCAGTCCACGGTCGCCGCGGGCCGCATCCTGCGCATGCACACCGAGGCCGCCGAAGGCGCTCCCGGCGTGTTGGCCGTGATCACCCATGAGAACGTCCCGTCGGTCGGCACGGGCCCGATGACAGTGCTCGGGGCGTCGCCGCCGCCACCGCTGAGGAACGACCGGATCGTGCACCACGGGCAGCACATCGCCTTCGTGGTGGCCGAGACTCCCGAGCAGGCCACGGCCGCGGCGCGGCTGGTGCGGGTCGACTACGAGGTCGAGGAACCGCTCCTGGACCTGCGGGACCCACGGGCCGAACAGGTCCTCGATCCATGGGAGATGGACACCTCGCGCGGCGACCCCGGCGCGGCGCTGGAGTCCGCCGAGGTGACCGTCCGGGCCACGTACACGACCGCCGACAACACCAACAACCCGCTCGGGCTGTTCGCGACGGTCGCCGTGTGGGAGGGCGACACCCTCACCGTCCACGACACCAGTCAGTGGCCGTCCATGGTGCGCACCACCCTGGCCATGGTCTTCGGCATCCCCGAGAGCTCGGTACGGGTCCTGGTGCCCTACGTCGGCGGGGGCTTCGGCGCCGGACTGCGCGCGTGGCCGCACGTGATCCTGACCGCCCTCGCCGCCCGGATGCTCAAGCGGCCGGTCAAACTGGTCCTGACCCGGCCGCAGATGTTCACCTCCGTCGGGCACCGCCCCAGCGGGGTGCAGTGGCTGAGTGTCGGCGCCACGCGCGACGGCGGACTGGTCGCCCTCGACCACCGCAGCCTCATCTCCCTGAGCATGGAGGACACCGACTTCGAGCCGTTCTCGTCGGGTACCTCCTTCGCCTACGGGTGCCCCAACGTGATCACGCGGGACCGGCAGGCGCGGATCAACATCGCCGTGCCGACGTCCATGCGGGCCCCCGCCGAGGCACAGGGCAACTTCGCGCTGGAGTCGGCGCTCGACGAACTGGCCTGCACTCTGGGCATGGACCCCCTGGACCTACGGGTGCGCAACCACACCGACGTCGATCCGCGCAACGGGCTGCCCTGGTCCGGCAAGGCGATCCTGGAGTGCTACGAGGTCGGCGCGCGGCGCTTCGGCTGGTACGACCGCAACCCCGAGCCGTGCTCGATGCGCGACGGGAACTGGCTGGTCGGCTACGGAATGGCGAGCGCGATGTTCCCCTACTTCGCGCAGCCCTGCTCGGCGCAGGCCACCGTCAACAGCGACGGCAGCGCGCTGGTGCGCAGCGCGGCGACGGACATCGGCACCGGCACGTACACCGTCATGGCCCAACTGGCCGCCGAGGAACTGGGGCTGCCCCTGGATCTGGTCCGTTTCGACCTGGGCGACTCCGACATGCCCAACTCGATGATGGCGGGCGGCTCCGGCCTGACCGGCGCGCTGGGCAACGCCGTGCACGACGCGTGCCGGCGACTGGTGCGCTCCTTCGCCGAACTCGCGGCCGGTGACACCGACTCGCCGCTGCGGGGAGTGTCCCCCGGTGACGTGGAGTGCACCGGGGGCAGGGTCCATCTGGCCGGCCGCCCGGACCGAGGGGAGTCGTACGTCGACATCCTCGCCCGGCACGATATGTCCGAGCTCACGGCGTACGGGAACAGCACGCCGCCGACCCCCACCGAGCTGGGCATGTCCCCGGCCGGCGCGTACGGCGCGAAGTTCGTGGAGGTCCGGGTGGACGCGGATCTCGGACTCATCCGCGTCGCGCGGGTGGTCTCCGCGATCGACGGCGGCCGCATCCTCAACGCGAAGACGGCCCGGAGTCAGATCATCGGCGGCACGGTCGGCGGCATCGGCATGGCCCTGTACGAGGACACGGTCACCGACCCGCACACCGGCCGCATCGCCAACGGCACCTTCGGCGACTACCTCGTCGCGGTGAACGCCGACGTGCCCGAGCTGGACGTGGTCTTCGTCGGCGAGCCCGATCGCGGCACCGCCACGGGCACCAAGGGTGTCGGGGAGGTCGGGCTGGTCGGCATCGCGCCCGCGATCTCCAACGCCGTGTACCACGCCACGGGGAAGCGTCTGCGGGATCTGCCGATCACTCTCGACGCCCTGCTGTGAAGGGACCCTCAATGCACTCGGTGCACTCGGTGGACCCACTCGGTGGACGCATTCCTGTCGCGACGCGCTCCCGCGGGCGCGGCCGGGGCACGATAATTACTAACATTTGATTGAGCAGCCCAGCCTGATAAACCTAGTGTCAGTATCTGTGAAGGTGGATACAGAAGCAGGTCACGACCAGGTCCGGGAACCCGGCGACACCGCCCGGCTCGCCTCCGCCCTGCGCCTCGCCGTGGGTCGTATGACCCGGCGACTGCGCCAGGCCCACGCCGTGGGGGACGTGTCGCTCTCCGGCGTCTCGGTGCTCGCGCGGCTCGCCGCCGACGGTGCCGGCTCGCCGGGGTCCCTCGCCGAGCTGGAGCGCGTACGGCCCCAGGCGATGGCCAGCACCCTCGCGGCGCTCGGAGAACGCGGGCTGGTCGGTCGCGCTCCCGACACGGCGGACGGGCGGCGGATCATCGTGGCGATCACCGACGAGGGGCGGGCCATGCTGGCGGAGCGGCGCTCCGAGTCCGTCCAACGCCTCGCGGCGGCTCTCGACGAGTTCACCGAGCGGGAGCGCGAGACCCTCGCCTCCGCGCTGCCCCTCCTCGACCGACTGGCGGAACGACTGTGACCGTCCGTACGCCTGACGACGGTGGTCCGGGCGGTCCGCGCGGAGGCGGCGCGTCCGTCCTGCGCTCCCTGCGCCGCAAGGACCTGCCCGCGGGTCCCGGCTACAAGTGGGTCGCGCTGTCCAACACCACGCTCGGCGTGCTGATCGCCACGATGGACGCCTCCATCGTGATCATCTCGCTGCCCGCGATCTTCCGCGGGATCGGGCTCGACCCGCTCGCACCCGGCAACATCGGCTATCTGCTCTGGATGATCCTGGGTTATCTGCTGGTGTCGGCGGTACTCGTCGTCGTCCTCGGCCGGCTCGGCGACATGTACGGCCGGGTCAAGATCTACAACCTCGGCTTCCTCGTCTTCGCCTGTGCCTCCGTCGCGCTCTCCCTCGACCCGTTCCGGGCCGCCGCCGGCGCCCTGTGGCTGATCCTGTGGCGGGTCGTGCAGGCGTTCGGCGGCTCCATGCTCACCGCCAACTCGGCCGCCATCCTCACCGACGCCTTCCCCACCCGGCAGCGCGGCATGGCCCTCGGCATCAACCAGATCACCGCGCTCGCCGGCCAGTTCCTCGGCCTCCTCGCCGGCGGACTGCTGGCCGCCGTCGACTGGCGCGCGGTGTTCTGGGTGAGCGTGCCGGTCAGTATCACCGGCACCGTCTGGTCGTACCTGAGCCTGCGGGAGACCTCGGCGGGGCGTCCCGGCCGGATCGACTGGCTGGGCAACATCACCTTCGCCGCGGGCGCCGGGACCCTGCTGGTCGGCATCACCTACGGCATCCAGCCCTACGGCTCGCACGCCACCGGCTGGGGAAATCCGTGGGTGCTCGCCGGCCTGACCGGCGGTGTCGTCCTGCTGCTGCTCTTCTGCTACGTCGAGTCGCGCGTCGCCGACCCGATGTTCACCCTGGCCCTGTTCAAGATCCGGGCCTTCGCCGCGGGCAACGTGGCGGCGCTGCTGACCGCGATCGCACGCGGCGGGCTGCAGTTCATGCTCATCATCTGGCTTCAGGGCATCTGGCTGCCGCTGCACGGCTACGCGTTCGAGGACACCCCGTTGTGGGCGGGCATCTTCATGCTGCCCCTGACCCTGGGCTTCCTGATCGCGGGTCCCCTGTCCGGTTACCTGTCGGACCGGTTCGGCGCCCGGATGTTCTCCACGACCGGCCTGATCGTCGTCGCGGTCTCCTTCCTCGGGCTGCTCGTCCTGCCCATCGACTTCGACTACGGGACCTTCGCGGCGCTGCTGCTGCTCAACGGACTGGGCCAGGGCATGTTCTCCTCCCCGAACACCTCCTCGATCATGGGCAGCGTGCCGCCCGAGTACCGGGGCGTCGCCTCGGGCATGCGCTCCACGTTCCAGAACTCGGGCACCGCCCTGTCCATCGGCGTGTTCTTCTCGCTGATGGTCTCCGGACTTGCCTCGTCGCTGCCCGCGGCGCTCAGCGGCGGACTCCAGGCGCACGGCGTGCCCGCCGGCGCGGCCGAACACGCCGCGTCGCTCCCGCCGGTGAGCACGTTGTTCGCCACGTTCCTCGGCAACAACCCCATCGAACACCTGCTCGCGTCCGGTGGAGCCCTCGCCCCTCTCTCCCCGGCCCAGCACGCGGCCCTGACCGGTCACACCTTCTTCCCCCGACTGGTCTCCGGCCCCTTCCACCACGGGCTCACCATCGTCTTCAGCGTGGCCGCGGGCATGGCGCTGGTCTCCGCGCTCGCCTCGGCCCTGCGCGGCGGGCGCCGTCCCGCGCAGGACGCCCCTCCACAGGACCGAGGGCCCGCCGCGGCCGGTCCGTCGCGGACGGGACAGCGGCACAACACGCCCTCGTAGGAGCGGCGGCCACCGCGGAAGCCCCCCGAAAAGCGCCCGGGCCGTGTCCGCGTGTCACCCGGAGGGCGCCCGCGCGGGACCCGCACCGGAAGAGGAACCGTCCGCGGGGAGTTACCAGGGGTGCACCGTCGGAGCGGAGCGGGACCGGGGCACGCCTTGGCGTGGCTTCGCCGGGTGCGGGTTGACGCGCCGGGCGAGAATCACGGAGTGACTGTGCCACCTGAGCCACCTGAGAGCTCCCTCCTGTCGGGGCAGACCGTGTGCGGCAAGAGCGCCCACGGTCCGCTGCGGGACTTCCTGCGGACCGAGACCGGCAGCGCCGCCGTGCTGCTCAGCGCGGCGCTCCTGGCACTCGCCTGGGCCAACCTCGGGCCCGGTTCGTACGCGTCCTTCTGGCACACCGAGCTGTCGGTCCGCATCGGATCGGGCGGCGTGTCCCTGGGGCTGCGCGAGTGGGTGAACAGCGGCCTGATGACGCTGTTCTTCTTCGTCGTGGGCCTGGAGGCGCGCCGCGAGTTCGACATGGGCGAACTACGGGAGCGACGACGGGTCACGCTGCCGGTGCTCGCGGGACTCAGCGGCATGGCCGTGCCCGTCGCGGTCTACCTGGCCGTCAACGCGGGCCACGCCTCCGCGCAGGGGTGGGGCACCGCCATGTCGACGGACACGGCCTTCGCGCTGGGCATGCTCGCCCTCTTCGGTACGCGGCTGCCGGGCAGTCTGCGGGTCTTCATCCTCAGCGTCTCCGTCGTGGACGACTTCGTGGCGCTGGCCGTCATCGCCTTCGCCTACAGCGGAGCCCTGTCGGTACCGGCGCTGCTGACGGCGCTCGGCCTGTTCGCCGTCCTCCTGCTGGTGCGCCGCGTCCTGGGGGTGCGGATCCCGGCGCTGTACGCGGTGCTGGGCGTGGCGATCTGGGTGGCGCTCCTCAAGTCGGGGGTGGACCCGGTCGTGACGGGGCTCGCGATGGGTCTGCTGACCTACGCCCGGCCGGCCGAACGCAGCGACCTGGAGCACGCGAGCACGCTGTTCCGGCGCTTCCGCGAGCAGCCGACGCCGGAACTGGAGCGCACGGTCCGCCGGGGGCTGGCCTCGACGCTCTCCCCCAACGAGCGGCTCCAGCGGATGTTCCACCCCTGGACGAGCTATGTGATCGTGCCGCTGTTCGCCCTCGCCAACGCCGGCATCACCGTCAGCGGTGCCCAGCTGGCGCACGCCTTCACGTCGCCGATCACGCTGGGCATCCTCTTCGGCTACGTCCTCGGCAAACCCCTCGGCATCCTCGGTGCCGCCCTCCTCACCACCCGCGTCAGCCGCGGACGCCTCCGGCCGCCGGCCGGCTGGGGCGCCGTCACCGCGGGCGGCACGCTGGCCGGGGTGGGGTTCACCGTCTCCCTGCTGATCGCGACCCTCGCCTTCGACGGCGACGAACTGGGGCAGGCGAAGATCGGGATCCTGGCCGCCGTCGTCGGCTCGTTCCTCCTGACCTGGCTGGTCACCCGGGTGGTCGGCGCCCTGCCGCAGCGTTCCCGCTCCCGGGCCCTGCTCGGTACGAGCCAGAGCATCGTGGACCTCAGCGACTCCGTCGACGTGCGGCGCGACCATGTGCGCGGCCCTCTGGACGCGCCGGTCACGCTGGTCGAGTACGGGGACTTCGAGTGCCCGTACTGCGGGCTGGCCGAGCCCGTGGTGCGCGAGCTGCTCGCCGACTTCGGGGACGTGCGCTACGTGTGGCGGCATCTGCCGCTGCACGACGTGCACCCCAACGCCCAGCTGGCCGCCGAGGCCGCCGAGGCCGCGGCCCTCCAGGACGGCTACTGGGAGATGCACGATCTGCTGCTGGAGCACCAGGGGGACCTGCTGCCCAAGGACCTGCTCCACTACGCCGAGGAGATCGGCCTCGACACCGACCGTTTCCGCGCCGACCTCCGGGCCGGGGCGGGTTCCGCCCACATCGCCGCGGATCTGGAGTCCGCCGATCTCAGCGGCGTTTCGGGGACCCCGACGTTCTTCGTCAACGGCCGCCGTCACCACGGCGCCTACGACATCGCCTCGCTGTCCGCGGCCGTGCGCGCCGCGCGGGAGAGGGCGGCGCTCACCGGGGCCGGCCGGACGGCCTGACACCGGTCCTCGCCGCCCGGTGCGGGCGCACCCTGGCGGCGGGGACCAGGGAGAACGGCCGGCCGGCCGCTCGGCCCGCCGCGCCGCGGGTACCGCACCGCCCAGCGCCCCGGCCGCCGGATCCGCTCGGACGAGCACCCCGACACGGCACGAGGTCCCGGTGCGTCACAGCTCCGCGGTATCCGCGACATCGGCGACGTCCGCGATCTCCGCGATATCGGCGTGGAGCGCGAAATCGACGTGGTCGTCGGGATGGAGGTGGCCCGCTTCGATGCTTCCCCTGATGCCGAGTTTCCGGCGGGCCCGCTGGTAGAACGTGGTGCCGCCGAGGCGCACCACATGGGCGACCGCGGGGCAGGCCGTCACGGTGATCCGATCACCCGCATCGAGGTACTCGACCACTTCGCCGTCGACCTCGACCGCCAACCGCCCTGTCGTGGGCAGCAGTTCGAGCACCACCTCCTCGTCCGCGGGCAGGACGAGTGCCCGGTCGAACGACGAGTGCGCGCTGGCCGGTACGACGAGGATGGCCTCCACCCTGGGCGAGAGGATCGGGCCGCCCGCGGCGAAGCTGTACGCCGTCGATCCGGTCGAGGTGGCGACCACGAGCGCGTCGGCGGCGTAACGGATGAACTCGTCCCCCTGGAGACTGATGGAGATGGCGGCCATTCCGTGGCCGGGCACCCGGACGAGGGCGATGTCGTTGAACGCCCGGAACTCGCGCCCGTCCGGCAGACGGGTCCGTACGGCCATTCGGGCCTCGGTGGTGAAGCGGCCGCTGTCGATGCGGTCCAGCGCCGATGCCAGGTCCTCGACGTCGATCTCGGCGAGGAATCCCAACCGGCCCAGGTTGACGCCGAGCACCGGGGTCGCGGAGCCGGAGAGCAGCCGCATGGCGCGGAGCATGGTTCCGTCACCGCCGAGACTGACGATCAGACCGGCACGGGCCACCAGGTCGTCGACCGGCACGGCCACGGCGCTGCAGGCGATGCGCCCCACCTCGTCCGGCAGGCCCAGCACTTCGGTCCCGTGCGTACGGGCCCAGTGGACGACGGACTCGATGACCGGCCCCGGATTGCGCCTGGGATGCAGAATCAGGCCGATCGATCCGATCTGACCCATGAGGATTCCCCTTACGTCGATACGACGATCCCGAGTGCTCCATCATTGTCCTGCAGTGCGGCTTCCCTGCCGGTACGACCCGGAACACGCTCGGTGTCCGTACGGGGACCGACCGTGCCGGGACCGGCTGTACGGCGACCGGTGGCCCCTCAGTCCATCATCAGCCCGAGGCTCGGCTCCCGGGCACCTTCCGGCCTCGGCTCGTCGAACTGGGTCCGGTACAGCTCCGCGTACCGCCCCTCCAGCGCCAGCAGCTCCTCGTGGGTACCCCGCTCCACGATCCGTCCCGCCTCGACGACCAGGATGACGTCGGCGGCGCGCACCGTGGACAGCCGGTGGGCGATCACCAGGGCCGTGCGCCCCGCCAGTGCCTCGGTGAGCGCTTCCTGCACGGCCGCCTCCGAGGTGTTGTCCAGGTGGGCGGTGGCCTCGTCGAGGATGACGACGCGCTGGCGGGCGAGCAGCAGCCGCGCGATGGTCATCCGCTGGCGTTCGCCGCCGGAGAGCCGGTAGCCGCGCTCGCCGACCACCGTGTCGAGGCCGTCGGGCAGGGAGCGTACGAGTTCCTCCAGACGGGCGCGGCGCAGTACGTCCCACAGTTCCTGCTCCGTCGCGGCGGGGCGGGCCAGCAGCAGGTTGTCGCGTACCGAGTCGTGGAAGAGGTGTCCGTCCTGGGTGACCATGCCGAGGGTGCGGCGCATCGACTCGGCGCTCAGGTCGCGGACGTCGACGCCGCCGATGCGGACGGCGCCCCCGTCGGTGTCGTACAGCCGCGGCAGCAGCTGGGCGATGGTCGACTTGCCCGCTCCGGAGGAGCCGACGAGCGCGACGGTCTGGCCCGGTTCGGCGCGGAAGGAGACACCGCGCAGGACCTCGGCGCCGGCCCGGGTGTCGAGGGCGGCGACCTCCTCCAGGGAGGCGAGGGAGACCTTGTCCGCGGCGGGGTAGGCGAAGGTGACGTCGTCGAACTCCACGGCCGCCGGGCCGTCCGGGACCTCCTGGGCGTCCGGCTTCTCCTCGATGAGCGGCTTGAGGTCGAGCACCTCGAAGACGCGCTCGAAGCTCACCAGGGCGCTCATGACCTCGACGCGCGCCCCGGCGAGCGAGGTGAGGGGCGCGTACAGGCGGGTCAGCAGCAGCGCCAGTGAGACGACGGCACCCGGTTCCAGGCTGCCGCGCAGCGCGTACCAGCCGCCCAGCCCGTACACGAGCGCCAGCGCCAGGGCGGAGACCAGCGTCAGGGCCGTGATGAACGCCGACTGCGCCATCGCCGTACGCACCCCGATGTCCCGCACCCGCCCGGCCCGCGCCGCGAACTCGGCGGACTCGTCCTCGGGCCGCCCGAAGAGCTTGATGAGGGTGGCGCCGGGTGCGGAGAACCGCTCGGTCATCCGGGTGCCCATGGCCGCGTTCAGCTGTGCGGCCTCCCGTTGCATCCTGGCCATCCGGCTGCCCATGCGCCGCGCGGGCACCACGAACACCGGCAGCAGGACCAGGGCGAGCAGGGTGATCTGCCACGACAGGGTGAGCATGACGGCGAGGGTGAGCAGCAGGGTGACGACGTTGCCGACCACTCCGGAGAGGGTGTTGCTGAAGGCGCGCTGGGCGCCGATCACGTCGTTGTTGAGTCGACTGACGAGCGCGCCCGTACGGGTACGTGTGAAGAACGCGACCGGCATGCGCTGTACATGATCGAACACAGCCGCCCGCAGATCCAGGATGAGCCCCTCCCCCAGCGTCGCCGACAGCCAGCGACTGAGAATCCCGAGGCCCGCCTCGGCGAACGCGATGACCGCGATGAGCACGGCAAGGCGGACGACGGTGCCCTCGTCGCCGCGGGACACGATGGCGTCCACGACGCGCCCCGCGAGCACCGGCGTCGCGACGGCCAGCAGCGCGGTGATCACGCTGAGCACCACGAACTGGCCGATACGTCGGCGGTGCGGGCGGGCGAAGGCGGCGATGCGGCGCAGCGTCGCGCGGGCGAAGGGGCGGCGCTCCTGCTGCGCGTTCATCACGCTGTGCAGCTGTGTCCAGGCTGTGGTCTCCATGCTCATGGAAGTGACCGTAGGACCTCAAGCTTCGTTGAGGTCAATGTCTTGCGAAAGAAGTCCACGCGCACGAAGGAACGACCCAGGGAACTCATGACGGCATCCACGACGGTATCCACGGCCCCGCCGACCTCGCCGGCCCCGGCTCCTCCCGCACCTTGCCCGGCGTGTCAGCCACCGGACCCTCGCCCGCAACCTCCTGTTGGTGCGGTGTGGAAAACCTCTCCGGATGTGACAGCGGTCCGTTTTCCCCAGACGCCCCCGCGGACTCCCCTCAAGGGACTCCCCCGGCGCCTCCCCCTCCGGTCGGTCCTGTGCCTGATCCCGCTCGCCCTCGTGCTGGTGGTCGGCGTACGCCACCGCTCCGTGCTCGTGGAGGGATTCGGCCATCTGCGCGCGGCCGAGTGGCCGTGGCTGCTGGCGGCGGTCGTCGCGACCTGTCTGACCTGGGTCGCCGCGGCCGTCACCCGGCAGGGCGCGGTCGTGGAGCGACTGCCCGCGCGCAGGCTGCTCGCCACCCAGTTCGCGGCGGGCGCCGCCAATCACCTGCTGCCGACGGGGCTGGGCGCCAGCGCGGTCAATCTGCGGTTCATGACGGTGTGCGGCGTTCCGCTGGCCCGCTCCTCCGCGGCGCTCGCGCTGTACATGCTCGCCGAGTCGGTCGCCCGCCTCGCCCTGCTGGCGGGCCTGCTCGTCGCGTTCCCCGGCGCGCTGCGGCTCGGAGGCCTCCTCCCGGACGGCGCGACGGGCCCTCTGCTGCTCGGCGCGGGCGCGCTGCTGTGCGTCGCGGTGACGGTGCTGCTGCTCGTACGGCGCCTGCGCGTGGCGGTGTGGTCGTTCCTGCGCACCGCGCTCGGCGAGGCGCGCTCGGTGCACTCCCGCCCGGCGCGCGCGTGCGCCCTGTGGGGCGGTTCGCTCGCCTTCCCGCTGCTGCAGGCCGCCGGTCTCACCGCGGTGGGACAGGCGATGAACCTGCCGGTGCCGCCGCTGCACATGGCTCTCGCCTACCTGGCGGCGACCGCCGCGGTGGCGATGGTGCCCACGCCGGGCGGGATCGGTTCGGTGGAGGCGGCGCTCGTCGTCGCACTGGTGGCGGCGGGCGGTCCGGTGGCGGTGGCCACGGCGGTGGTCCTGGCGTTCCGGATCATCACGGTGTGGCTGCCGCTGCTGCCCGGGGCGCTGACGCTGGGGGCGCTGGTGCGTCTGAAGGTGATCTGAGCGGCCAGGAGGGCACGGAGTAGCCTCGGGCGTACGTCAGCCGGGAGAAGGGGTCAGCAACATGCCGGTCCGGACCGAACGCCAGGGGTACGTCACCACGGTCGTCCTCTCCCGCCCCGCCGCCCGCAACGCGGTGGACGGCCCGACGGCCGTCGAACTCGCCGACGCCTTCCGGGAGTTCGAGGCCGATGACACGGCCCGGGTGGCGGTGCTCTGGGGTGAGGGCGGCACGTTCTGCGCGGGCGCGGACCTCAAGGCGATCGGTACCGAGCACGGCAACCGGGTCGCCGAGGACGGTGACGGGCCGATGGGCCCGACCCGGCTGCGGCTGTCCAAGCCGGTCATCGCGGCGGTCGCGGGGCATGCCGTGGCCGGGGGTCTGGAACTGGCCCTCTGGTGCGATCTGCGGGTCGCGGAGGAGGACGCGGTCTTCGGTGTGTTCTGCCGCCGTTGGGGCGTTCCGCTCATCGACGGCGGCACCGTGCGCCTGCCCCGCCTCATCGGCACCAGCCGCGCGATGGACATGATCCTCACCGGCCGCCCGGTCCCCGCCTCCGAGGCGTACGAGATGGGGCTCGCCAACCGTCTCGTCCCGACCGGCCGGGCCCGTGCCGCGGCCGAGGAACTGGCCGCCGACATCGCCGACTTCCCCCAGTCCTGCCTGCGCAGCGACCGCGCCTCGGTCCTCGATCAGGAGGGCCTGATCGAGAAGGCCGCCATGCGCGGTGAACTCCGCTACGGCATGGACGTGTTGGCCGACGGCATGGAGGGCGCCGCCCGCTTCGCGTCGGGAGCCGGGCGGCACGGGTCGTTCAGCGGGACGTGAGGCGGGCCAGAGCGTGCCGGGCGTCGCGAGGCGGGCGGGACTTTCCCAACACGCCCCACGGCAGCCGGAGGCCCCGGCTGCGTCAAGGCCCGCCGTGCGCGGGCCCGGTGACGGACGGACAGTGGTGGCCGAGGTGCGCCGACCCGGTGACGGGCGTACCCCCGAGTACGGCAGGATGAGCGGTCGCCCCGGACGCCGGACGGCTGTCCGGGCGTGATCGTGCGTTCCCGGATTCGAGCAGGTGGCAAGTGACGACACAGCGCATACGGCCCTTGGGCCCTCACCCCGGTCGCGGTCTCCGAGGAGGTCGTCGATGAAGCGTCCGGTCACCCTGGACGACCTGATGATCGCCGGCATAGCCGTGGTCGCGGGACTGCTGGCGGCGTTCCTGCTGCGGATGCTGATGCGATGGCTGGGCAAGCACGCCCAGCGCACCCGCTGGAGCGGCGACGACGTCATCGTGGACGCGTTGCGCACCCTGGTGCCGTGGGCGGCGATCGCCGGCGGGGTCGCGTCGGCGGCCGCGGTGCTGCCGCTGGCCGCGCCGGTCGGACGCACGGTCAACCGCTCGCTGACCGTGCTGCTCATCCTGGTCACGACGATCACCGCGGCCCGGCTCATCGCCGGCCTGGTCCGGTCGGTGACCCAGTCCCGCTCGGGCGTCGCCGGATCGGCCACCATCTTCGTCAACATCACCCGGGTCGTGGTGCTGGCGATCGGTTTCCTGGTCGTCCTGCAGACCCTGGGCATCTCGATAGCGCCCCTGCTCACGGCCCTGGGCGTGGGCGGTCTCGCCGTAGCCCTGGCGCTCCAGGACACCCTCGCGAACCTCTTCGCGGGCGTGCACATCCTCGCCTCGAAGACGATCCAGCCGGGCGACTACATCCGGCTCAGCAGCGGCGAGGAGGGCTACGTCGTCGACATCAACTGGCGCAACACGACGGTCCGTCAGCTCTCCAACAACCTGGTCATCATCCCCAACGCCCAGCTGTCGGGCACCAACATGACCAACTTCACCCGGCCCGAGCAGCAGATGACGCTGACCGTGCAGGTCGGCGTCGGCTACGACAGCGACCTGGACCACGTCGAGCGCGTCACCAACGAGGTCGTCACCGAGGTGATGACCGGGATCACGGGCGCCGTCCCGGACCACGAGCCCGCCGTCCGCTTCCACACCTTCGGGGACTCCCGCATCGGCCTGACCGTGATCCTCGGCGTGGGCGAGTTCAGCGACCAGTACCGGATCAAGCACGAGTTCATCAAGCGCCTGCACAAGCGCTACCGCGACGAGGGCATCCGCATCCCGTCGCCCGCCCGCACGGTCGCGCTGCGGACGGGCGGTGCGGAGCTCCTGGAGTCGGGCATTCCGCACCAGCGGGACGCGCCGCCGCAGGACCGGAGCCGGGCGGACGGACCGGCCCGGTTCTGACGCGCGAGGCGTCGCCTCCGGAGGCATCGGAGCCCGTCCACTCGCCTCCGGGGTCCGAGGGGCTCCGTACCCCGGACGGTGCGACCGGGGTGTCCGCCGAGCCGGAGTGCCCCCGGTCTCGTGGGGCCAGGGGCACTGGACGCCCGCTCGTCGGGCCAGGGGCACTGGACACCCGCTCGTCGGGCCAGGGGCCATGCACACCCGCTCGTCGGGCCAAGGGCCCAGCACACCCGCTCACCGGGCCGGGGCCCTCGACCACCCGACGCTGCCCCGGCCCGTAGCCCCGGAACACCCGTGGAGCCGGGGTGGCCCGGGGCCCGTAGGGACGACGGGGCCCGGGTGCCGGGTGCCCTTCGCCCGCGGGCCCCAGGGACGTCGTGATCACGCGAGGGGACCGACCTGATCATCCGCGGTCGCGCACGGTCGGACGCCGACCCCTGTCGAGCCGGGGTCGCTCACGAGATATCTTGATGTCGAGCAATGTTGCAGACGTGGAGCGGAGCACCCGGTGACTGACTCGACCATCATCTACACGCACACTGACGAGGCCCCGGCCCTGGCGACGTATTCGTTCCTGCCGGTGGTCCAGGCGTACGCCTCGCAGGCGGGTGTCACTGTGGAGACCCGTGACATCTCGCTGGCGGGGCGCATCCTCGCGCTCTTCCCCGAGTTCCTGGAGGAGGGCCAGCGCATCCCCGACGCCCTCGCCGAGCTCGGTGACCTGGCGAAGACGCCCGGGGCCAACATCATCAAGCTGCCGAACATCTCGGCCTCCATCCCGCAGCTCAAGGCCGCCGTCGCCGAGCTGCAGGCGCAGGGCTACGCGCTGCCGGCCTACCCGGACGACCCGAAGTCGGACGAGGAGCGCGACATCCGCGCCCGTTACGACAAGGTCAAGGGCAGCGCCGTGAACCCGGTGCTGCGCGAGGGCAACTCCGACCGCCGCGCCCCCGCCTCGGTCAAGAACTACGCCAAGACGCACCCGCACCGCATGGGCAAGTGGACGTCCGACTCGAAGACGAACGTCGCCACCATGGGCGTCGACGACTTCCGTTCCACCGAGAAGTCCGCGGTGATCACCGAGGCCGGCGCGCTGAAGATCGAGCTGGTCGGCGACGACGGCTCCACCACGGTGCTGCGCGAGTCCGTACCCGTCCTCGCGGGCGAGGTCGTGGACGCGTCCGTCATGCACGTCGCGCCCCTGCGTGAGTTCCTCACCGAGCAGATCGCCCGTGCCAAGGCCGAGGGCGTGCTCTTCTCGGTGCACCTCAAGGCCACGATGATGAAGGTCTCCGACCCGATCGTCTTCGGTCACGTGGTGCGCGCCTTCTTCCCGAAGACGTTCGCGCGCTACGGCGAGGCGCTCGCCTCCGCCGGTCTGACCCCGAACGACGGTCTCGGCGGCATCTACAAGGGCCTGGAGGCCCTGCCCGAGGGCGCCGAGATCAAGGCCTCCTTCGACGCCGAGCTCGCCGAAGGACCGGAGCTCGCGATGGTCGACTCCGACAAGGGCATCACCAACCTGCACGTGCCGTCCGACGTCATCGTCGACGCCTCGATGCCGGCCATGATCCGCACCTCCGGCCACATGTGGGGCCCGGACGGCCAGGAGGCCGACACGCTCGCGGTCCTGCCGGACAGCAGCTACTCCGGCGTCTACCAGGTCGTCATCGACGACTGCCGCGCCAACGGCGCCTTCGACCCCTCCACCATGGGCTCGGTGCCGAACGTCGGTCTGATGGCGCAGAAGGCCGAGGAGTACGGCAGCCACGACAAGACCTTCGAGGTGCCGACCACCGGTACGGTCCGCCTCGTCGACCAGGCCGGCAACGTCGTCCTGGAGCAGACGGTCTCCGCCGGCGACATCTTCCGCGCCTGCCAGACCAAGGACGCCCCGATCAAGGACTGGGTGAAGCTGGCCGTCACCCGCGCCCGCGCCACCGGCGACCCGGCCGTGTTCTGGCTGGACGAGACCCGCGCGCACGACGCCGTGCTCATCGAGAAGGTCAAGCGGTACCTGCCGGAGCACGACACCGAGGGCCTGGACATCCGCATCCTGTCCCCCGTCGAGGCGACCGAGCTGTCCGTGGAGCGCATCCGCCGCGGCGAGAACACCATCTCGGTCACCGGCAATGTGCTGCGCGACTACCTCACCGACCTCTTCCCCATCCTGGAGCTGGGCACCAGCGCCAAGATGCTGTCGGTCGTCCCGCTGATGGCGGGCGGCGGCCTCTTCGAGACGGGCGCCGGCGGCTCCGCCCCGAAGCACGTCCAGCAGCTGGTCAAGGAGGACTACCTGCGCTGGGACAGCCTGGGCGAGTTCTTCGCGCTCGCGGCCAGCTTCGAGCACCTCGCGACCACCACGGGCAACGCCCGCGCCCAGGTCCTCGCCGACACCCTCGACCGCGCGACGGCGACCTTCCTCAACGAGGACAAGTCGCCGACCCGTCGCGTCGGCGGCATCGACAACCGCGGCAGCCACTTCTACCTGGGCCTCTACTGGGCGCAGGAGCTGGCCGCGCAGACCGACGACGCGGACCTCGCCAAGGCGTTCGCCCCGCTCGCCGAGACGCTCACCGCGCAGGAGCGGACGATCGTCGACGAACTGCTCGCCGTCCAGGGCAAGCCCGCCGACATCGGCGGCTACTACCAGCCGGACCCCGCCAAGGCCGCGAAGGTCATGCGTCCGTCCGCCACCTGGAACGAGTCGCTCGCGACCCTCGCCTGACACACCGTCGAGCCCCTGACGGGCCACGACTGCGCCGCCCCGGCCGGAACCTCCGGCCGGGGCGGCCGCGTTCCACCGGTCCGGTGATCCCGGGTCGGGCAGCGTGCCGGACCGTGCGTGCCCAACGCGGCCCCCGGCCGTCCTGATACCCCCTCAGAGCGCCCGCGCGGCCGACCGACACACCGGCGCACACCCAAGGGCGACAAGGGCTGCCCACCTGGGTGATCAGCGGTGGCGTGCCGGAACCCCCGCTCATAGCTTCGGCCCATGACCAAACGACAGATGGCCTACCTCGCCTGCACCGCGGCCGTCATGGCGTCGGGGCTGGGTGCCGCCCCGTCGGCCGACCACCGCGCCGTGCACCGGGTGAGACCCGGCGAGTCCATCCAGCAGGCCGTGGACACCGCACGCCCCGGGGACACCGTCCTCATCCTCCCGGGCACCTATCACGAGAGCGTCCGCGTCGCCGTGCCGAACCTGACGGTGCGAGGCTTCGGTGCCCGCCGCACCGTCATCGAGCCGGGCCCGGCCTCCGCCGTCGACGCCTGCGCCAAGGCCGGCAACGGCATCTGCGTCACCGGTACGGACAGCAGTCCCCTCACGGGGGTCACCGTGCGCGCACTGACCCTCAGGGGCTTCGCCAAGCAGGGCCTGTGGGCGTCGGGAACCGACCGGCTGACCGTCCGCGGGGTGACCGCCGAGGACAACGGCCAGTGGGGCATCGCCCAGGAGAGGTCCGTCCGCGGGGTGTTCCGGTACAACACCGCCAGGGGCAACGGCGACGCCGGCCTGTTCGTCGCCAACACGGTCACCACCGAGGAGGGCGCCCGGGACACCCGGGGGACGGTGATCAGTCACAACCGCCTGGTCGGCAACCGGATCGGCGTCACGGTGCGCCGGCTGCGCAACCTCACCGTCGTCGACAACGAGGCGACCGGCAACTGCACCGGCGTGTTCGTCGTGGGCGACGAGAACAAGCCGCACGCCGGAGCGCTGTCCGTGCGCCGGAACAACATCCACGCCAACAACAGGTCCTGTCCCAAGACCCCCCGGCTGCCCGCGCTGCAGGGCTCGGGCATCGTCCTCACCGGCACCGAGGACTCCCTGGTGACGAGGAACAGGGTCGTCGACAACGTGGGCACCTCGCCCCTGTCGGGCGGCATCGTGCTGTTCAAGAGCTTCGTCGGCGCCGCCAACCGGGGCGACGTGATCCGCGACAACGTGGTGCTGCGCAACGGCCCGGCCGACCTGGCCGACCGGGACACCGCCGGCAAGGACAACGTGTTCCTCCGCAACATCTGCCGGGTCTCCCAGCCCGCGGGCCGGTGCTGACGGCCCCATCGCTCCCCCACCCCCACCCCCCATTCGAGGCACGACAGAAGAAGCGAGGCACCAGATGACAACTGCCGAGCAGGCTCCGCACCGGACGACCGCCGAACAGGCCCCCCCGCCGCCCATGCGGCTGCGGGAGCTCGTCTTCGGAGCGGCGTGCGCCGCCGCCGTACGCGCCGCCGCCCGCCTGGGCGTGGCCGACGCCCTGGAAGACACGCCGATGAGCGTCGAGGACCTGGCGGCGGCGGTCAAGACCCAGCCGCGGACACTGCGCCGGCTGCTGCGCGCCCTGTCCTGCCAGGGCGTCTTCGTGGAGCAACCGGACGGCACGTTCGCCCACACGGAGATGTCCCGGCTGCTGCGCGAGGACGACCCGCACAGCCTGCGGTACATCGCCCTGTGGTGCACCGAGCCCTGGACGTGGAACGTCTGGCCCAAGCTCGACGAGGCGGTGCGCTCCGGCCGCAACGTCTTCGAGGACGTGTACGAGAGGGAGTTCTTCGAGTACCTCAACGAGGAGGCGCCCGAGTCCGCGTACGTCTTCAACCGGGCGATGACGACGTCGAGCGAGCAGTCCGCGCGCGATGTCGCGAACCTGCTCGACCTCGACGGGGTGTCCTCGGTCGCCGACATCGGAGGCGGTCAGGGGCAGGTCGTGGCCAGCCTGCTGGAGAAGCACCCCGGGATGCACGGCACCCTGCTCGACCTGCCGGGCGTGGTGGAGAACGCCGACGCGCGCCTGCGCGACGGCGGTTCGCTGGCCGACCGGGTGCGCGTCGTGGCCGGTGACTGCCGCGAGGACATCCCGGTACAGGCGGACGTGTACATCATCAAGAACATCCTGGAGTGGGACGACGACAGCACCCGCCGGGCGCTGGCGAACGTCCGGAAGGCGGCGCGGCCCGGTGCCCGTGTCGTCGTCATCGAGAACCTCGTGGACGACACCCCGTCGATGAAGTTCACGACCTCCATGGACCTGCTGCTGCTCCTCAACGTAGGCGGCGCGAAGCACACCCGGCAGAGCATGGTCGACCGGCTGACGGCCGCGGGCCTGGTCATCGGAGAGGTCCGTCCGGTCAACGCGTATCTCCACGCGTTCGAGTGCACCGTCCCGGCCTGAGCCGCCGCGACGCCCCGGGCCGGCCCCGCAGAGGCCGGCCCCGCAAACCCGAGGCCGCCGGATCCGCGTTCGCGGAGCCGGCGGCCTCGGGTTGTGTCCCGGCGCCCGGTCAGGAGGCGGCGGCGCGCTCCCAGCGGTAGAAGCAGCGCGCCATGGCGTCCTTGGGGCTGCGCCACGTCTGCGGGTCGTACGCGCTGACGTACGCCGACAGTTCCTCGCTGACGCTGCGGAACTCCGGGTGCCCGACCACCTTCGCGATGGCGGGCGCGGGGTCCTTGTCGGACTCGATGAGGTGCATGTACACATCACCGAACTGGAAGAGGCTGCGCCGGTTGACACCGATCAGGTGCGGCAGTTCACCGCGGTCGGAGGCGGCGAACACGTCGGCGATCGCGGGCGCCGAGTCGGGCGCCATCCGGGCGACGATCAGGGCGTGATGCATCGGGGGTCCTTCCTGGGTCGGTGATCAGCCCGGTACGGCGGGCGCGTTGCGGCGGTCGCGGGCGGCCTGCTCGATGCGGTCCCGGATCAGGGCCATCTGGACGCGGGAGTTGCGGTTGATGTTGTCCGTCATCCAGGCGTCGTCGACCGGAGCCTCGGGCTTCATCGCGAAGTCCTGCACCCAGTGCATGTGGGTGCCGCCCGGGGTCTCCTTGTACTCCCACCGGATGTCCATGTGGGCGAAGGGGCCGGTCTCGACGCGGCGGGCCCGTACGGTCCGCGCGGCGCGGTCCACGGTCCGCTCCGAGACCCAGCTCCAGACCTTGCCGTTCTCGTCCGGGTGCATGGTCAGGCGGAAGCTCGTCGTGTCGCCGTCACGGGAGAGCACCTCCAGGGACGCGTACTCGCTGAACAGCTGCGGCCAGTTCTCGATGTCGTTGGTCATGTCCCAGACCAGATCGAGAGGGGCGTCGATGGTGATGCTGTTCTCGGTGTGTCCTGCCACTTCAGGCTCCAGTCTTGAGGGTGCTGTTGACGAGGTCGAGGAACTCGCGGGGCGTCTTGCAGCGCTCCGCGTCGGGGGGCAGCGGCTTGCTGTACCGGTTCTCCAGCTCGCCGACGATGCCGAGCAGGCCCAGCGAGTCGAGGCCGAGGGTGCCGAACGGGGAGTCCGACGCGTGGTGCAGCTGCTGGGGGTCGACGGTGACTCCGGCGGCCTTCTTCATCAGCTTGGCGAGTTCGTCGACGGTCACTTCGATGATCATCTGTGTTCTCCTTCCCGCCCGGTCCTATCGGGCGGAGTCGCCGCCGCGGCGCACGACCAGCGCCGCGTTGGATCCCATGAGTCCCCTGCTGAGGACCAGGGCCGTGTTCAGCTCGGCGGGGCGAGCACTGGACATCACCAGGTCGAGGTCGTGGCAGATGTCGAACACGTTGGGGGTGGGGGGCACCAGGCCGTTCTCCATGGCGAGCACCGCGGCCGCGGTGTCCAGCACGGGTGCCGCGCAGTAGGCCCGCCCGATCCCGGTCTTGGGCGCCGTGACGGGCACCCGGGTGCCGTGCGCCCCCAGGGCGTCGGCGATGGCCAGGGCTTCGGCGCGGTCCGCCTCCGGTACGCCCAGGGCGTCGGCGAACACGACGTCGATCTCCTGCGGGGCGCAGCCCGCCTCGTCGAGGGCGATCCGGATGGCCTGGGCGAGTCCCTCCCGGGACTGCTCCCAGCGGGAGGCCCCGGTGAAGGTGGCGCCGTGCCCGGCCACGGTGGCCCGGATCGCGGCACCGCGGTCGCGGGCGCGGGCCGCGTCCTCCACGACGAGCATCGCGCCGCCCTCCGCGGGTGCGAACCCGCAGGCTCCCTCGGTAAAGGGCCGGTAGGCGCGATCGGGGTCCTCGACGGTGCTGATCTCGGGGTAGCCGAGCTGGCAGACCATCGAGTACGGAGCGAGGGGAGCCTCCGCGGACCCGGCGAGGACGGCACCAGTACCGCGCCGTACCCCGCGGGCGGCGTGCGCGATGGAGTCCAGGCCGCCCGCCTCGTCGCTGGCGACCACTCCGCACGGCCCCTTGAAGCCGCCCCGGATGGAGATCTGGCCGGTGCTGGCGGCGTAGAACCAGGCGATGGACTGGTACGGGCCGACGTACCGGGATCCCTGGCCCCACAGTTTCTGGAGTTCCCGCTGTCCGAACTCTCCGCCTCCGGAGCCGGCCGCGGTGACCACGCCGATGTTGTACGGCTCCGCGGGGTCCCCGTGGCCGAGGCCGGCGTCGTCCAGGGCGAGGACGGTCGCGGCCATGGCGAAGTGACTGAAGCGGTCGGTCTGGACGAGGAAACGCTCCTCGATGAGGGATGCGGCGTCGAAGGAACGGACCTCGCCCGCGACGCGGAGCGGCAGGTGCTCGCATCCCTCGCGGGTGATCCGGTCCAGGACGCCGAGCCCCTCACTGATGGACTTCCAGTAGGCGTCGGCTCGCTGTCCGTTGGGCGCGATCACACCGATGCCGGTGATGGCCGCGTGCCGGGGGCGCTGAGTGCGCTGACTGGTCATGGTTTCCTCCCACCCGGCCCGGTCAGGAGCACCGCGGACTGGAAACCGCCGAATCCGCTGCCCACGGAGAGCACGTTGTTCAGCTTCCGGGGGCGTGCGGTGCGCGGAACGTAGTCCAGGTCGCACTCGGGGTCGGGAGTTTCGTAGTTCGCGGTAGGCGGCACGACCTGGTGCTTCAGGGCGAGGACGCAGGCGACGACCTCGATCGCCCCGATCGCGCCCAGCGAGTGCCCCACCATGGATTTGATGGAGCTCATGGGGGTCTTGTACGCGTGGGCGCCCAGTGACCGCTTGACCGCGGCGGTCTCGTGGCGGTCGTTCTGCCGGGTGCCCGAGCCGTGCGCGTTGACGTAGTCGATCAGTGTCGGATCGAGTCGCGCCTGGTCGAGCGTGGTGTCGATCGCCCGGGCCATCTCGCGGCCCTCGCTGGTCAGACCGGTCATGTGGTAGGCGTTGCCGTAGGTGGCGTAGCCGCCGATCTCGCAGTAGATGTGCGCACCGCGGGCCCGGGCGTGCTCGTACTCCTCCAGGACGAGTACCGCCGCGCCCTCGCCCATGACGAAGCCGTTGCGATGGGCGTCGAAGGGCCGGGAGGCGTGCTCCGGGTCGTCGTTGTCGGGCGACGTCGCCTTGATGGCGTCGAAGCAGGCCATGGTGATCGGGGATATGGGAGAGTCGGACGCCCCGGCGATGCAGACGTCCGCCCGGCCCTCCTCGATCGTGTGGAAGGCGTAGCCGACCGCGTCGAGCCCGGAGGTGCAGCCCGTGGAGACGGTCTGCACCGGACCCTGCGCGCCGAACTGCTCGGCGACCACCGAGGCGAGCGTGCTGGGTGAGAACGCCAGGTGCAGTTGCGGGTCGGCGGCGCGGTGGTCCACGTCCCACCGTCGGCCGCCCTCACTGACCTTGACGTAGTCGTGTTCCAGGCGGGTGGTGCCGCCGACGGCGCTGCCGAGCGATACACCGACCCGCCAGGGGTCCTCCCTGCCGGTGTCGAGTCCCGAGTCGCGTACGGCCTCGTTGGCCGCGACCGCGGCGAACTGGATGTACCGGTCCGCGTGCCGGCTCAGCTCCGGGTCGAGACCGTGTGCGAGGGGGTCGAAGTCGCATTCGGCGGCTATGCGCGAGCGCAGACCCACCGGATCGAACAGCGTGATGCCGCGGGTCGCGGTACGGCCGTTGGCGAGGAGGTCCCAGAACGCCGTCGCTCCGGTGCCGCCCGGAGCGACCACACCGATACCGGTGACGGCCACCCGCCGGGTCACTTTATGGCCCCACTTCGCTCGGACGGCCGTCCGTGGTCAGGCGCGGACAGGTCCGTCCCGGCGGCGACGAACTCGGGGGTGGGCCCGTGGCCGTCGGTCACCTCCGTGTCGACGTGACCGAGGCTCGGACGGGGGGCGAGCGGGCCCAGGTGGAAGACCATGCGGGCCTCGGTGTCACCGACGTTGCGGAAGCGGTGGCGCATGTTGATGGGGATCAGCAGTCCCTGGTCCGGCCGGAGCGCGTGCGCCTCGCCGTCCAGGTCCACCTCGAGCGCGCCGGTGACGACGTACACGAACTCCTCGGAGTACGGGTGGTAGTGCTCGCCGATGCGCTCGCCGGGCTGGATGATGGCCAGGCCCATGAACCCGCTGGTGGAGCCCGCCGTGGCGGGGGTGAGCAGGGCCCGGATGTCGCCTCCGCGCCTGCGGTTGGGTTCCGTCTCGCTCAGGTCCACGATGCGTGGATGCTTCTGGATCATTCTTGATACCTCCGACTGTGGAAGTGGCGTGCGAGGGGGCGGCCGCGGGCCTGGGGACCGCGGCCGTCCGTCAGGAGTGCGCCGAGGTGCGGTCGGTGACGGGCATCATGTCGGCGTGCGACAGGAGACGGTTGACGTTGCGGTCCGTCTCCAGGGAGCCCTCGACGCCGATCGCGGGACCGTCGAGGAGCCGCTCCAGTTCCCCGGCCTTGCCGGCGCCCTTGAGGCCGAGCGACGCGACGGGGTCGGCGTCCAGTTCGCCCGTGATGTCGATGAGGCGCACCACGATGTCGTCGCGCTGGAAGACCGTGCTCCCGTAGACCGCCCCCTTCGGGTCGGCCGCCGCGGCCTCGTCCTGATGGGCGAGCAGCCGGGCGAGCTCCATCCCCTGGCCGCGCTTGGCCGGGTAGTACAGCGCGTGCCGGCGAAGGCCCGCGGGTTCCGGCCGGTCCGCCACCACGTGGTGCACGGCCGGCAGGGCCGCGCGGGTGAAGAAGACGCGTGCCGAGTCCTCGTTGCCCAGGTCGCGGTTCTGCTCCAGGTACGGGTTGATGGCCTCCTCGACCGCCCTCACCTCGGGCTGGCGCGCCACGTGGCGCAGTGCCACGAGGAGATCGCCCTCCACTTCCACCGCGCGCACGACGCGGTTGCCGTGCATGAAGAGCGAGGTGCGGCGCAGGCGCGTGGTGTCGTCCACCTGGGCCTGGGGCGCCTGGTACCCGGCCAGGATCTCCGCGACCTTCGACTCGGAGCCCGGCTTGACGGTGAAGGTGAGGGCGTGGCGGGCCACCCCGTCCCCCACGCGGGCCTGCACCTGCTTGGCGGCCTTGGCCGCCTTGCCCGCCTTCGGCGCCGCCTGCTGCTCGTTGCGGTGGGTCTCCCGCAGGATGCTGTACCGCATCGAGCGGGTGTCCTTGACGCAGCTGTGCATCGGCCTGACCGTCTCGACGTGCTCCTCGCTGTTCACCCAGGCGAGGAAGGGCGGGGCGCTCTCCCACTCACTGGTGATGAGCCACTGCGAGGGGTTCTCGATCGACTGGCAGAGCTGGTCGCTGATGTGACCGGGGACGGACGCGACCTGGTTGCACATGTGTTCGTAAGCGTCGAGGAACTGCTGCTGGGCTCCTTCGTACAGATCGAGCAGCAGGATCACCCGCAGCTTGGAGCCGTCGAACGCCGACTGCGAGATACGTCCCGAGCTGGTCATCCGGCACACCTCTCTTCATTCTTCACGGAAGGTCAGGAACGACCGCCGTGGCCGAAAGGCCGGGGTCGCCATGAGCCGATCGTTGACGGGACGTCCGATACGCGCGAGCCCCACGGGGCGGACGAGTGAACTGCGTGTCATCCGGGTGCCCCCGGCGCGCGAGCGGGCCCCCGAAGGGCATGGAACCTGAGTCCCGTTCCTGACTCACACCTCGCGGGTGGCGCTGGAGGCAATCGATGAACCGATGGAAAGAGGCCGGCGAGGTCGGTCACCACACGCCGGTCCTGGTCGTCGGCGGCTCTCTGGTCGGCCTGTCCACCTCGCTGTTCCTGGGGCGCCTCGGCGTTCCGCACCTGCTCGTCGAGCGTCACTCGGGCACGTCGATCCATCCGCGCGGCCGTGGCAACAACGTCCGCACGATGGAGTTGTTCCGGGTGGCCGGAGCGCAGCGGCGCATCGAGCAGGCCGCGTCCGTGCTGGCGGAGAACCACGGCATCCTTCAGGCGCCGACCCTGGTGGGCGACGCGGGCGAGTGGCTGTTCAAGAGCATCGACCCCGGCGGCGGCTTGGCGCGCTTCAGTCCCAGCAAGTGGTGTCTGTGCAGCCAGAACGACCTGGAGCCGGTGCTGCTGGAGTGCGCTCGGGAACTGGGCGGAGATCTTCGCTACGGCACGGAGCTGATCTCGTTCGAGCAGGACACCGAGGGGGTGACCGCCCGGCTCATGAACCGTGGAACGGGTGAGCACAGCACCGTCAGGGCGGACTACCTCGTCGCCGCGGACGGTCCGCGCAGCCCCGTCCGCGAGCGGCTCGGCATCGGGCAGAACGGCCCGGGCGACCTGTTCCACAACGTGAGCGTCACCTTCACCTCCCGGCGTCTCGCGGACGCGGTCGGCGACCGGCGCTTCATCGTCTGCTACCTGACCGGCCCGGAGGCCGACGGGGCGCTGCTGCCGGTCGACAACAAGGAGCACTGGGTGTTCCACGCCCCCTGGCACCCCGAACACGGGGAGACGCTGGAGGAGTTCACCGACGAGCGGTGCGCGGAGCACATCCGGCGGGCCACGGGTGTGGGGAATCTCGATGTGGAGATCACCGGCCGGGCCGCCTGGCACGCGGCCGAGCGGGTCGCCGAGCGGTACGTGGACGGCCGGGTGTTCCTCGCCGGCGACTCGGCCCACGAGATGTCCCCCACCGGGGCGTTCGGCTCCAACACCGGTATCCAGGACGCGCACAACCTCGCCTGGAAGCTGGCCGCGGTCCTGGGCGGCTGGGCCGGCCGCGGGCTGCTGGAGTCCTACGACGCGGAGCGCCGTCCGGTCGCGGAGGCGACGAGCGCGCGCGCCTCGTCGCGTTCGGTCGAGCACAGCCACCCCGGATACACCCCGGCCCCCGGAACCGGCGGCCCCGGGGGTCCCGGCGGTCCCGGCGGGAAGGGCGGCGGCATCCTCAACGTGGCGCTGAGCTACCGCTACGCGCGCGGTGCGGTCCTGGGCGCCGATCCCACGCTGCCGATCGTGCCGGACGGCATGCGGTTGACGGGCGAGCCGGGCAGCCGGGCACCTCACATGTGGCTGGAGCGTTCCGGCGACCGGATCTCCACGCTCGACCTGTACGAGCGGTCCCTGGTGCTCCTGAGTTCGGCGGACGGCACCGCCGGGTGGCACGCCGCGGCGAAGGACGTCGCGGCGCGGCTGTCGGTGCCGCTCGACTCGTACCGGATCGGCGGCGGACCCGGCGCCGAGCTGTCCCCGGAGGACGGCACGGACTGGGCGCGGGTGCACGGTGTCACCGCGGGCGGAGCGGTGCTGGTCCGCCCCGACGGGTTCGTCGCCTGGCGGTCCGAGGGCCCGTCCGCTGATCCCGGCGCGACGCTGCGGGACGTGCTCGTGGCGCTGCTGGACCGGCGCTGACGAGTCCGGGTGGGTCAGGGATCCGTTCTGCCGAGGTGGTCGAGACGTCCGATGTGCGCCACGTTCTCCCGGTCGTCGGCGTCCTCGCCGGCCTCGGCGGCGAACCAGGCGTCGAGGATCTCCTTGAGCAGCGGTTCGGACGTCAGCCGCAGGCTCAGTGCCAGCACGTTCGCGTCGTTCCAACGGCGTGCGCCGTCCGCCGTGTACGCGTCCGTGCACAGGGCCGCCCGGACTCCCGCCACCTTGTTCGCGGCGATCGACGCGCCCGTGCCGGTCCAGCAGCACACGACCGCCTGCTCCGCGCTCCCCTCGGCCACCTCGCGGGCCGCCGCCTCCGAGCACACCGCCCACCGCGGGTCCCGGCCGGGGTGCAGCGCGCCGTGCGTCGTGACCTCGTGGCCCCGGTCGCGCAGTTCCGCGACGAGGGAACGGGCCACGGGTTCGTCCATGTCCGAGGAGACGGCGATCCGCATGCCCGGCAGCCTACCCAGCGATGCGGACGTGCGTCAGGCCCGCTCGGTCCGACGCCCCGAGGGGGCCCGCCTGCCCCAAGAAAGGACCCGCGTAGCCGAAGAAGGGCCGGCGTGCACGAAGAAGGGCCCTCACGGACCATTGCCCGTGAAGACCCTTCGCACCGTCGGGACGACAGGATTTGAACCTGCGACCCCTTGACCCCCAGTCAAGTGCGCTACCAAGCTGCGCCACGTCCCGATGCTGTTCACCCGCGGTGATCCCGCGTGATCGTGCAGGTAAACCCTACCGCACGCGCGGGGGCGGGCCCGCACACGCGACGGTCGGCGGCGCGGGGCGTCCGGGGTGGCCGCGGCGCGACGGCCGGCGCGCGGACCAGGGGAACAGCGGCTACACCGTGCTGCCGGCCAGCCTCCACTCGCGGTGCAGCGTGCCCAGCGGGATGCCCCGCTGGAGGACCGGGGTGCCGAAGACGGACAGCTGGATCCGCAGGGTCCCGCTCAGATCGAGACCGCCGTAGACGCCCCAGGTACCGGTCGCCTCGACGTCGGCCTTCGTGCCGGAGCCGGCCGGGGCGGTGACGTCGACGGTGCCCGCGGCCTCACCGCGCAGATAGGGCGCCAGGTCGGCGGTGACGCCCACGGCTCCGTACAGGCCGACGGTGGCCTGCGCGCCGAGGGCGGCTTTCACCCCTCCGGCGGTCGTGACCAGGGCGTGCACCGGGGTGCTCGCCATGTGCGACTCGTTGACCGGGGTCCACCCCCTGGCCGAGTCGTAGGTGCCGCCGGCGTCGAAGTCGCCCTTGAGGTCCTGCTCGACGTCGACGGTGACCCTGCCGTCGCCGCTGATCTGGAAGTAGCAGGTCAGATCGAGGTTCACGACGACGGGGATCGGGCCGACCTGGAGGACGGGGTCGGCGTGCAGCTTCGCGAACGGCAGTCGGACGGGCTGGGCGGAGGCGGCGGCGCGCCCCTTGAACGCCCACCGCGAGGTCCAGTCGCCGGAGACACCGAGGTGGGCGGTCGCCGGGCCGGCCGCGGTGGACCGGCCGCCGTAGGAGAAGTCGACCTCCGGCCTGACCTGGACGAAGCCGGACACGGCCGCCGTCGCGGAGGCCGGCGCGCCCTCGGCCGTGGCGACCCGGGTGGCGACGTCGACCCGAAGGCTGCCGAGCGGGACCTTCGCGCCCTCGGGTCCCGCGTGCACGTCTCCGGCCCGCGCCCAGGACACCTTGACGTCGGGAAGCAGTCGCTCGACGTCGAAGGAGGCGGGGTCGACGGGGACGGTGCCCTTCGCCTCACCGTCGCCGAGCAGCGCGTCGAGGGTCGTCGGCGCGGTCTGGACCTCGGTGCCGTCGGGCTTCTCGTCGATCACCTTGGTGACCTTGGCGAGCAGTCCGTCGGGGGCGCCGGGCGCGGGGGCGCTGGCGATGACGTCGCCGACGGCGGTACGGCCCGGCGCCGGCGTCCCTCCGGGGGTCGGCGACGCGGACGGATCCCCTTTGTGGGCAGGGGATATGACGGCACGTCGGGTACGGCTGTCGTACGACGTCACCGTCAGCGCGGACCTGTGGGCCCTGCCGCCGGCCGTACCGGGCCGCGCGACGGCGGTCGAGGTGGCCGCGGGCGCGGCGGCGACGGCGAGCGGCCGGCCGGTGTCCGCGGGCGCGGCGGTCGAAGGGGCGTCCGGGACCCGTTCGGGGGCGGCGGAGGAGCGCGGGCCGGGGTCTGCGGAGCAGCCGACGGCGAGGAGGAGGGCGGATGCGGCGAGCGCGGGCATGACGGCACGCAAGGGCCGCTTGCGGATACGCAAGATCAGTCCTGAGGGGGGTGGGGGCGGCAAGGAATTACCGGTGAGTAACTAGATGTGAGCATGCCATGGAGTCGTGAAGACCTGCTTCACCTTTCCGCACCCCTCAGGGGTGATGTGCGCCACGCCGCCGCCCTCGAGGCGGTCGCGGCTCCCTCAACTCACGTGAGCCCCGGACCAATTGACGTGGCGTCACACACGCGAACCTAGGACCGGTCGACGCGACGTCACACACCCGCCCGACCGGGAGCACCGGTCACGCCCCGGCCACAGGCACCGGTCACCGCCCCGCCCACGGAAGCAGACGCGACCGTCCGGGCGCCCTCATCTCCCGGTCTCCGGCCCCCAGTACTCCGGGCCGATCCCCCGCCAGTCGATGAGCGGGGACACCGCGATGGTCAGCGGATCGACATCGAGCCCCGCACGCCGCAGGAACTCGGCCAGGTCGCCCAGGTTGTAGGCCAACCCGAGGCTCTCTCCGTGCACACGGACCCGGCGGCCACCTGTCGGCGCCGGCGGGGACACGATCACAGGCAGCGGTTCGGACATGAATCCAGCCTCGCCTCTCCGGTCCCGGCCTGCATCCCGGCCCGATGTCGTGCTCGTTCACCGCGCGCCGTCGTCGGGCCGCCGGAGGAGTGTGGGTTCGCCATGGCCGAATTCAATCACGTGTTCGATTTCCGGCGCGACCGTGCCCGTGGGAACTGCCTGCCGGAGGCGGCCGGGCGGGTCGCCGGCGGTCAGACCCGCGGCCGGTTGATCAGCCCGGACAGCACGATCACGCTCTCCGTCCGCTCGATGACCCTGGCCTCGCGCACCTGCTGGATGGCCCGTTCCAGATGCGGAATGTCCAGGGCCATCAGGTGCACCATCGCGTCGGCGGCCCCGGAGACCGTGTAGGCCTCGACCACCTCCGGCACGGCCTCCAGCTCACGTCGCAGTTCTGCGGGGGTCGGATTGCCCTTGCAGTACACCTCGGCGAAGGCCTCGGTCCGCCAGCCCAGCGCCTGGGTGTCGACGAGCGCGGTGAAGCCGCGGATCGTGCCGTCGGCCACGAGCCGGTCCAGGCGCCGCTTCGCCGCCGGCGCCGAGAGCCCGGCGGCACGGCCGATCTCCGCGTACGTGCTGCGCGCGTCGCGCAGCACGCACCGCACGATGTCCTCGTCGATGGAGTCCATGGCCACGTCGCTCGCCCCTTCCTCCGCGCAAGAAATCACCACGCAGGCCCAGTCTTCACAATAAATCGATCCTAGACGGAAACAAACGGCGATTGTTTGCGTACCGGAACTGTTCGTAGCATCCTCACGCCCCCTCGTCGTCCACCGCGGAAGGAGCGTGTGGCATGCGCGCAGTGCTCAGTGCCGAGGAGTCCGCAGCCCTGGAGGCCGTCGACGAAGCGGCCGTCGCCACGATGCTGCTCGACACCCTGGCCGTGCCGAGCGTGACGGGAAGCGCGGCCGAGTCCGAGCTGCAGCACCGTCTGGCGCGGGACCTCGGCCGGTCCGGCCTGGACATCGACCTGTGGTCGATGGATCTGCCCGCTCTGCGCGCCGAGCCCGGCTTCCCCGGCATGGAGGTACCGCGCGACGAGGCGTGGGGGCTCGTCGCGACACTGCCCGGCACCGAGGACGGTCCGACCATGATCCTCCAGGGCCATGTGGACGTCGTGCCGCCCGGTGACCTCGCGCAGTGGGCGGGCGCCCCCTTCGTGCCGAGCGTCCGCGGCGACGTCGTGCACGGCCGGGGCGCCTGTGACATGAAGGCCGGTGTCGTCGCCAACGTCGCCGCGCTCGCCGCGATCCGGGCCTCCGGGGTACGGCTGCGCGGCAGCGTGGCGGGCCACTTCGTGGTCGGCGAGGAGGACGGCGGGATAGGCGCCTTCGGCACCCTGCACCGTGGCCACACCGGCGACGCCTGCGTCATCAGCGAGCCGACCGGCGGCACGCTCGTCACCGCGAACGCCGGCGCCCTGACCTTCCGTGTCACCGTGCCGGGCCGGTCCACGCACGCGAGCACCCGGGACGCCGGGGTGAGCGCCATCGACGCCTACGCGCCGATCGCCGCCGCACTGGCCCGGCTGGAGGTCGCCCGCAGCGAGACGCCCGATCCCCTGATGGCCGAGTACCCCTTCCCGTACACCGTCTCCGTCGGGATGCTCCAGGCCGGCGACTGGGCCAGCAGCGTGCCGGGGCTGCTCGTCGCCGACGGCCGGCTCGGGCTGCGGCTCGGCGAGGACCCGGACGCCGCGCGCGCCGCGTTCGAACGCTGTGTGGCGGAGGCGTGCGCGGCCGATCCGTGGCTGCGCGGGCATCCCGCGGTCGTCTCGTGGCCCGGCGGCCAGTTCACCAGCGGGCGGCTCCCGGCCGGCCATCCCCTGCGCGAGACGGTCGGCACCGCGCACGCCGACGTCACCGGCGCGCCCGGGGCCCGGGAACGCGGCGCCCCCTACGGGAGCGACCTGCGTCTCTATGCCGGGGCGGGCATACCGACACTCCAGTACGGCCCCGGGGACGTACGTCTGGCCCACGGCCCCGACGAGCACGTGTCCCTCGCGGAGACGGTCGCCGTCGCCCAGGCGCTGGTCCTGGCGACACTGCGCACCGTGGGAACCTGCTAGGAACACGGACCAGGGCCCCCGAGGAACGTTCAGCGCCCCGCGCGCATCCGCCAGCCGTGGTCGACCGGTCCGAGTCCGGAACCGAGCGGGAAGCCCGCCGCGATCGCGCCCGTGACGTACTCCTTGGCCCGCCGCACCGCCTCCGGCACCGCCCGCCCCCGCGCCAGCTCCACCGCGACGGCCGAGGCCAGGGTGCAGCCGGTGCCGTGGGTGTGGCGGTTGTCGTGGCGCGGGGCCCGCAACCAGTGCTGTTCGGCGCCGTCGGTCAGCAGGTCGACGGCCTCGCCGGGCAGATGGCCGCCCTTCACGAGGACCCAGCGGGGGCCGTAGGACAGCAGCCGTTCCGCGGCGCGGCCCATGTCCCGCTCGTCCGTCACCTCGATTCCCGTGAGCTCTGCGGTCTCGTCGAGATTCGGCGTGACCACCGTCGCGACCGGCAGCAGCGCGGCCCGTACGGCGTCCAGCGCGTCGTCGGCCAGCAGCCGGTCACCGTGCTTGGAGACGCTCACCGGATCCACCACCACGGGCGCGGCGACGTCCGACAGCAGCTCGGCGACGGTCTCGACGAGCAGCACGGAGCCGAGCATGCCGGTCTTCACCGCCTGCACCCCGATGTCGTCCACGACGCTGCGGTACTGCGCGCGCACCGCCTCCGCGGGAAGTTCCCAGGCTCCCTGCACACCGAGGGAGTTCTGCGCGGTGACCGCGGTCAGCACGCTCATCCCGTGCGCGCCGAGCGCCAGCATGGTCTTGAGGTCGGCCTGGATGCCGGCGCCGCCACCCGAGTCCGAACCGGCGACGGTCAGGACGCGGGGCGGGGCGGCGGGCGTGTTCGAGGACATGACGGGTTCGCTCCGTACGAGAGACGAGACGGATGAGGCGGGCGGGTGAGGCGGGACGGGTGAGGGGTGCGGGACGACAGGGCCCGTGGCCGGCCGCGGCCGTGGTCAGCGACGCAGCCGCAGCGGCGCGTACACCGCGAGGGCCGCGAGGAACGCCACCCCGTAGGCGAGGTCCGCTCCGTGCAGGGCGCGGGCGACCGGACCGACGTACAGGCTGGTGCTCATGAACGGCACCGCCGCGGCGAAGGCGCCGACGAACGCCACCAGCGCGGGCCACCACGGCTGCGGGCGGGCGCTCTCGGCGGACAGGTCGATCGGTGCGCCGGCGCGCGCCCTGGCCCGGACGAGCCAGTCGACGGCGACGATCGCGACGAACCCGGGGATCCAGTAGCCGACGAGCAGCAGCACGTTCTGGAACCGGGTCGTGGTGTCGGCGGCGTGCATCCAGAGCACCAGCGGGAAGCCGAGGACGGCCGCCAGCGCGGCGGCGGCCGGGCGCGGCAGGCGTACGCCCATGGTCTGCAGGGCGAGCGAGCCGCTGTAGTCGTTCATGGCGTTGCTGCTCAGCGCGGCCAGGGCCACGGCGAGCAGCCCGAAGGCGCCGAGGACACCGCCGCCGAGCAGGGTGTCGACGCCGCGGGCGGTCTGGTCGGTGAAGACGGAGGCGCCCCACAGGCCGAGCGCCTGGACGGCCACGAAGGACACACTGACACCGGCGAGCGTGCACCAGAACATGCGCGGCCGGGATGCCGTGCGCGGCAGATAACGGCTGAAGTCGCTGGCGTAGGGGGCCCAGGACAGCGCCAGGCTGAGGGCGATGGTGCAGGTCAGGACGAACGCCCCGGCCCGGTCGGCGCCGTGCGCGGAGGCGGTGGCGGCGGGGTGGTCGCCGTTCAGGAGCTTCACCGTCAGCGCGGCGAAGGCGGCGGCGAGGGCGAACGTCATCACGGTCTGGAGCCGGTGGATCACCTCGTACCCGAGGACGCCGAGCGCTCCCTGCGCGCCCATCATGACCAGCACTCCCAGCCAGAACGGCCAGCCGCACAGCTGGGCCAGCGCGTCCCCGCCGAACAGGCCGATCAGGGCGTCCCAGGCGATCGAGGACAGCCACTGGAGCGCACCCGGCACCAGCACGGCCCGCCCGAACGCGAGCCGGGCGAGCGGCAGCTGTCCGGCGCCGGTCTGGCTGCCCCAGGTGCCGAGGTACGCCGTCGGCACCGCGCCCAGCAGGGTGCCCAGCACGACGGCGGTCAGCGCGGTGGAGAAGTCCAGGCCGAGCGCGACGCCCACGGTGCCGGTGAAGACACCGGTCATCGTCAGGTTGGGGGCGAACCACACGGTGAACAGGCGGCCGGGGCCGCCGTAGCGGTGGTCCTCCGGCACCGGGGCGATGCCGCGCGCCTCGACGCGCAGATCGCCGGGAGCCTCGGGCATCCGCCCGTCGAAGACGCCCTGCGGGCCCCCGACGGCCACTTCACCACGGGCATACGGCAACGACATGAGACATCCCTCCGCCAGTCCTAACTGGTTCAGGTTCGACGGGTGTGATCTCAGCCCTCGTGCGGGGCACCCCGTGTCCGGTTCGGCGTCAGGATAGCCCGGTCCGCGCGTTCGTCCCAGGCAGGGTGCGCACCGACCGTGCGCGTGGGAGCGCGGGGCCGGCGAATCGGCGCGGGGTCCGCGGGGTCCGCGGGGTCCGCGGGGTTCGTCGGGTGCGCGGGGTGCGCGGGGTGCGCGGGGTGCGCGGGGTGCGCGGGGTGCGCGGGGTCGATGCGTGGTGGACGGCGGGCGATGCGCCGCGGCGCTAGGAGCCGACGCGCGGCTCCCAGCCCTCGTACGCCGCTGTCAGCAGGCCCAGCACGCCGTGCGCGGTGACCTCGCGCGGGTTCGGGTATGCCTGGCCGGCGACCTGTGCTGCGGCCACCGCCAAGTCGGCCTCCTCCAGGCCGAGTTCGGCGAGGGTACGGGGTGCGCCCAGACCTCCGGCGAACTCCCGCAGGGCGCGGGGGACGTCGTCCGTGCCGAGCACCCGGGACAGAGTGGCGATCGCCCGGGGCGCGGCGGGCGCGTTGTAGGCGAGGGCGTAGGGCAGGACCACGGTGTGCGTCTCGGCGTGCGGCAGGCCGAAGGTGCCGCCGAGGACGTGGCACAGCTTGTGGTGCAGGCCCATGGTGGTCGCGCCGAGGCAGGCGCCGCACAGCCACGCGCCGTACAGGGCGCGGCTGCGCGCGTCGAGGTCGCCGGGGTCGGCGGCCACGTCCGGCAGGGCGCCCGTCATCGCCCGGACGCCCTCCCCGGCCATGAGGGAGACGAGGGGCGAGGCATCGGGCGCGTACAGGGCTTCGACGGCGTGCGCGAGGGCGTTGACGCCGCTGGTCACGGAGAGGGGGACGGGGAGACCGAGGGTGAGCTCGGGATCGTAGACGACGCTTCGGGGCTGGACGACGAGGTCGCGTCCGGTGCGCTTGGCGCCGTCTTCGGTCAGGCCCCACACCGAGGTCATCTCGGAGCCGGAGTAGGTGGACGGTACGGCGATCAGCGGCAGCCCGGTGCGCAGCGCGATCGCCTTGCCGAGGCCGATCGCGGAGCCGCCCCCGACCGCCACACAACCGTCGGCGCGCATCTCGCGGGCCACCTCGACGGCCTGGGCGGCGACCTCGGCGGGTACGTGCATCCGGGCCTCGGCGTGCAGCCCCGCGCACTGGCCGCCCAGCGCGTCGGCGACCGCCCGTGCGGTGGCCTCGCCCCGGCCGCCGCAGACCACCAGCACCCTGTGCAGACCGAGCCGGGCGACCTCGCCGGGGGTCGCGGACACGGCGGCGCCGGGCCGGAAGACGACCCGGCCGGGCCGGGTCTCGTACGAGAAGTCGAGCGGGTTGTCTGTCGTGAAGTCGGTCGGTTCGACGGTCATGCCACTCTCCTGGTCCGGCACACGATCCTGCCAGGCGTGTCCGAGGATGCGCCGCCGCGCTCCCGACGGCAACTCCTGGTGTTCGGTCGCACGGTCATCGGGACCGGTCGCCGCCGGCGCCCGCGTCCAGGAAGTGGAACCCGGGTTCCGGATAGCGCGCGGGGGCCGGGTGCGGGGCGGACGAGATGTAGGCGCCCGCGAGGGAGAACACCACGCGGTCGCCGGCCCGCAGTCCCTGCGCCCGGACGTCGCGGACCAGGACGTCCTTCGGCGTGCTCAGCTGGCCGGTGAGGGTGGCGCGCTCCCTCCGCACCACGGGACGCGGCCAGGAGTACGGCCACGGCTCCACTTCGAGAACGGACCAGGGCTGGTCGTGCCGCCCGTTCACCGGGGTGCTCAGGTGGACGGCGCCGCCGCGGATGACGGCGAAGTCCTCGCTGGAGCCGTGCTCGACGTCCAGTACCTCGCTCGCGTACCAGCCGCAGTACGCGGTCAGCGCGCGGCCGGGCTCGATCCGCAGCGTCAGTTCCGGGTGGGCCGCGGCGAGTCGGGCGAGGCCCTCGCCGTAGGCGTGCCAGTCGAAGCGGCGCTCGGGGCGGTCGTAGTCCACCGCCATGCCGCCCCCGAGGTCCACCTCGGTGAGCTGAAGGCCGTTCCGGGCGGCCAGTTCCAGGGTCCAGGCGACGACGGACTCGGCCAGCGCCACATGCTCCTCGGCGTGCACCCCGTTGGCCAAGTGGGCGTGGACACCGCGCAGTTCGAGGCTCGGATAACTGCCGTCCGTGAGCAGGCCGACGATCACGTCGGCACGGGCCGGATCGAGGCCGGAGGGGGTGGCGGACCCGCCGCCGTCCGCCGCGAGGAGGCCGTCAACCGGGAGGTCGAACCGGAGCAGCACCGCCACCCGGCGGTCCGGAGCGTGCCGCTGGGCCAGCCCGGCCAGCATGTACAGCTCGTACTCGCTCTCGACCTGGAAGCGTGTCACGCCCCGCTCCAGCGCGTCCGCCAGCTCCGTCGGGGTCTTCTCCGTGCCTCCGAAGACCCGCGGGCGGTCCACGGCGGCCTCGGCGACATGGTCCAGTTCGATGCCGGAGGACACCTTGTAACCGTCGACGTACGGGCCGAGTTCGGCCAGGATCTCCGGTTCCCCGTTGGCCTCGACCGCGTAGTACAGCTCGACGCGATCCGGCAGCGCGGCTCTGACGGAAGCGGCGTGGGCGCGCAGTGCCACCAAGTCGTATATGTAGGCGGGCAGTTCCGTGGGCGACAGGGAGAGGATGCGGTCGCGCACCGCGCGCGGGGGTGTGATCATTGGGGCACTCCGGGTCGTATGGCGCGGGATGTCGTGGGCACGCGACGCGGGTGGCGAGCGGCCGGAGGGCATCGCCGACCGGCCGGCGCGCGATACGGGGAGCAGGGCCACGTCGGATACGCGGAGCAGGACCGCGTGCGCCACGGGATCGCCGACCTCGCTCCCGGGACGCGTGTGCGACGCGCGTGCCGGGTCCGTCGTCCGTGCCGGGTCCGTCGTCCGGGGTGGAGTGGCCGCGATACGCCGACCGAGCGTCCGGTTCGGCGCGCCGAGCGGGGACCGGGAGAGCACCGCCACCGCGCTCCGGCAGGCCGACGCCCTCGCTCGCAGGGCTCGCGCCCTGTGGCATCCCACCATCATTCTGATCCGCGACTCCAAAACCCGTGGCCCGGATACGATCTCTACCCGTCGAGAGATCCTTAGGCACCTCGGGCCGCTCGCGGGCGGCAGCCTCCCGGGAGTGTCGCCCGGCGCACACCACACCTCACGACACCTTGCCACGCCGCGGTTCCACGGGCACGTAGCCGACGGCGTTCCGGCGGTGCGCGCCACCATGTGGCGTTGAGGTGCTTCGTCGGGGAAAGCGGCCAGGACACGACGCGGGCGCGGACAACGGCCGGGTTCCAGGCGTCGGAGCTGCGCGCGTGGTCGGTGATCGCGCCGCTGGAGCAGATGTGCACCCCGGGGCGAACGAGATGCCCTCCGGGGCACGGCACTTGGGAACTTTCGGGCAGCACGGCGGTGTGGTCGCGTACGGGGGGACGTCGGCCGGTCGATACATCGACACATCGGTACATCGGCACATCGGTCGGTACGTCGGTACCGGCTGGCCCGCAGGTGGCGGCGGGGAGGGAGTCGTCCGCGACGACCGGCCGCCGCTCGGCGGCATGGCGCGGTCGACCGCGCCAGAGGTCCGCGCCGATCGCTGTCAGGCCTCGGTCGGCGGGCACGGGCGCGTGGGCGCCGGTGCCACGGCGATGTCCAGGTACGGCCCGTCACCCGGGCCCGGAAGATCCTGGAGCGTGGGATGCGCCCAGCGGATGTGGCAGCGCCTCAGATCGGGGCGGGTCGGATCAGGGTGGCTCGGACCGGGGTGGCTCGGACCGGGGTGGCTCGGACCGGGGGGTGAGCCGGGACGGGGTGGGTGGGTCGGGGCGGGCAGGACGGGATGGGTCGGGACGGCGCGAGACGCACGACGCGGTCCGGCGTGACGCGACGCGGTGCCCGGCTCCGCACGGAACCGGGCACCGCGTCCGGTCAAGGTCAGCAGGTGGCCGACGCGGGCAGTCCGCCGTACTGGTCGCCCTTGAGATACACGGCGCTCACATAGCCCTCGGCCAGCCGCACCCACACGTCGTTGACATAGCCGTTGTCGCGGATGGTCTCGCCGTGGGTCCAGCACGACGCGCCGCGCGGCTCCCCCGCGGCGACGTGCCCGGTGATACCGGTCTGACTCGACGGGCCGGAGCGGACGTTGACGTTCTCGTACGGCGTGACACCGTACGGCAGCCCCGCCGCCGCGGCTTGCGCCACGGCGGCGCCGGTCAGAAGCAGTCCGGCGGCGAACGCCCCGACACCCGCCGTGCTCAACGCCCTGGTCCTCATCCTCATGGTCATGCTGTCCTTCCCCGTGGTGGAGTCCCGGTGTGCTTCCCGGGTGGGACCGCGCGTCCCGCCCGGCCCCACAGGGCAACCTTGCAAGGTCGGCTCCGGGCAGGGAACTTCTTTCGACCACGCTCGAAACGTCCCGCCCCCGGGGCCGGCGTGATCCGGATGATCGAGGAGGGCCGTGACGGGCGCCGGCGGACGTCGCCGTCGGGGGCGGTCGCGTCACCCCCGGGCGCCGCGGACGCGGAGCCCCGCCTTCCCGGCGTGTGCGTAGGCGTCGTCCACGGCCACCACGGTGCGGCCCGCCGCGTCGAGCAGGGAGGCGGCGATGGCGGCGCGCATCCCGCCCGCGCAGTGCACCCACACCTCACCCGGGGGGATCTCGCCGAGCCGGCGGCGCACCGTGTGCAGGGGGATGTGGACCGAGCCCTCCACGAAGCCCATGGCCCGCTCGGACCCGCGCCGGACGTCCAGGACCACGACGCCCTCACGTCCGCGCCGCCCGGCGAGGTCGGCGAGGTCGGCGAGGTCGGCGAACACGGCGCGCGGGAAGGACCCCGGGGCCTCGCCCTCGCGCACCCAGCCCTTCGGCTCACCGGTCGCCGCGGCGGCGGGCCGGTCGATTCCCACCCCGACGAGTTCGCGCTGGGCGGCGGCCAACTGCTCCGCCGATTCCGCGAGCAGGGTCACGGGCTTGCCCCACGGGATCAACCAGGCCAGGTAGGCGGCCAGTTGTCCTTCGGCCTCGAAGTTGTAGGAGCCCGGCACATGGCAGGCGGCGAAGGCGACGCGGCTGCACAGGTCCACCACCCACTCCCCCGCGGCCAGCCGCGCGGCGATCTCCTCGGCGTCGGCCGCGGCGGGCGGGGTGAGGTCCACCGGCGCCGGACCTGCGGCGTTGGCCGGGCCCATGTGCGTGTAGTACGCGGGGATGTCGTCCAGTCCGGCGAGCAGGCCGGCGACGAAGGTGTCGACGTCCCGGGTGAGCGCCACGTTGTCCGCCCTCTCCCTGCCGATCGTCGTGGCCGTGCCGCCGGCCTGCCCGGCGGAGCAGAAGCTGCCGAAGCCATGGGTGGGCAACACGGCCGTCTCGTCCGGGAGTTCGGCGGCCAGCCGGTGCGCCGAGGCGTGCTGGGCCCGGGCCAGGCCCTCGGTCAGGCGCGGCTCGACGAGGTCGGGGCGGCCGACCGTGCCGATGAGCAGCGAGCCGCCGGTGAACACCGCCACCGCCGTCCCGGCGTCCTCCAGCACGTGGGCCGTGTGGTGCGGGGTGTGGCCGGGCGTGGCCACCGCCCGGAGGATCAGGCCCGCGGCGCCGTCCGCGGGGTCGACCGACATCCTGTCCCCGTCCCGCACGGGCGTGTGCGCGAAGGAGATCCGCGCGTCGGCGGGGATCAGATAGGCGGCACCGGTGATCCGTGCGAGTTCCGGGCCGCCGGTGACGTGGTCGTTGTGGAGGTGTGTCTCGGCGACATGGGATATCCGTACCCCGCGCCGGGCCGCCGCGGTCAGCACCCGCTCGACGTCGCGCGGTGGGTCGACCGCGACGGCGGTGCGTCCACCGCCCACGAGGTAGCTGCGGTTGCCCAGACCGGTCAGGTCAAGGGTGTCGATGAAGAACACGCCGGTCACTCCCTTCGAGTGGAGATGTGCCCTCAAGGGGTGCGAGAGCTCTCGGCGCCCCCCGCCGCGCCCGGATCCGGCCCGCGCCGGCCTGTCAGACGAACCCCTTCAACATGCCGTGCCAGTACAGGGCGGGCAGGCCGTAGCGCTTGAGCAGCCACATGGCACGACGCTCCTTGGTCGTGTCCACCAGCGGAATGCTGGGCGCGGGCCGTCCGCCGTAGTCGAACTCGGCGAGCAGCACCCGGTCACGGGCGGTGACGAGCGGGCAGGAGGTGTAGCCGTCGTAGCGGCGGTCCCCCCGCTCCCCCTTCATCCCGGCCAGCAGGTTGGCGACCACGACGGGTGCCTGTCTGCGGACGGCGGCGCCGGTTTTGGAGGTGGGCAGGTTCGCGACGTCACCGAGGGCGAAGACGTTGCGGTGGCGCGGGTGGCGCAGCGTGTACGGGTCGGCCTCGACGTAGCCGTACGGGCTCGCCGGGTCGGCCAGCGGACCGCGCCGCACCCAGTCGGGGGCGCTCTGCGGCGGTACGGCGTGGAGCAGGTCGAACGCGAGGCTCTCCGCGGTACCGGCGGCACGGTCCGCCACGGTCAGCCGCCGGGCGGCGCCGTCCACGGAGGTCATCTCCGAGTTCAGCCGGACCTCGATGCCGTAGCGGTCGGCGACCCGTTCCAGGGCCCGGCGCCAGACCGGTACCCCGAACATGGAGTCGGCGGGCAGGACGAGGACCACCCGGATGCGGTCCAGGACACCCTGTCTGCGCCAGTGGTCGGCGGCGAGATAGGCGATCTTCTGCGGGGCGCCGCCGCATTTGACCGGGCCGGCGGGCTGCGTGAAGACGGCGGTGCCGGAGCGCAGGCCTCGGATCAGCTCCCAGGTGTGGGGAGCGTGCTCATGGGAGTAGTTGCTGGAGACGGCACCGTGCCCGACGGCCGTGTCGAGGCCGGGGACCTCGCCCCAGTCGAGCTGCAGGCCGGTGGCCATCACCAGGAAGTCGTAGCGGTGGACGCCGCCGGTGGTGGTGACGGTCCGCGCCTCGGGATCGACGGCGGTGGCGGCCTCGCGGATCCAGCGCGCCCGCCGGGGCATCACGGACGCTTCGGGGCGGTGGGTGAGGGAGAGCGGGGCCCTGCCGCCGCCGACGAGGGTCCACAGGGGCTGGTACCAGTGGGTGGCGGCCGGTTCGACGACCGCGACGCCGGTGACACCGGCTCGGCACAGCCGGGCGGCGGTGGTGATCCCGGCGGTGCCGCCGCCGACGATCAGCACCCGGTGGTGGTCAGGGGCGGAACCGGGGGCGCGGCACGTGGAGGACGTGGAGAGGGGGACGAAGGTGGAGAGCACGGAGGACACGGAGGACATGAAGGACTCCTCGCCGTCTGCGGGACACGCTCCCGAGGCATACCCCGCGGGGTATGCGGCCGTCGGCGATGCTAGACCCGCCCGGGGCGCGCGGGCCACTGCGGGATCGGTTAATTGCCCCTGAGGCAAGGGGAGTTGACAATCCGGGCGGCTGTTGCCAGTGACGCGGCGCGGGCATCCGGCGGACGAGGAAGCGCGGGGAGGGCGCCGGAAGCCCCTGGGAGGACGGAAGGAAACCGGCGTCCCCGGGTGCATGAAGAAAGGGCCCTCACAGGCTGTCGCCCGTGAAGACCCTTCGCACCGTCGGGACGACAGGATTTGAACCTGCGACCCCTTGACCCCCAGTCAAGTGCGCTACCAAGCTGCGCCACGTCCCGATGCGTTTCCCCCGCGATGTCCCGCGGGATCGTGCGAACAGAACTTTACCCCACAGCGGGGGCTGCTCCGAAGAGGGCACGGGGCGAGCGACAATCGGGGCATGAGCGGGACATCCGGAAGTCGGCAGAGCGGCGGGCGGGATCGGGACACCGAGGGCAGGGCGCGCAACGCCCGGCCACGGGACGGGCTGGGCCGCCCTCTGCCGTACGGCGCGGACGGCGTCGAGCGGCAGCCGGAGGGCGTCGTGCGCGACCCCGAGCGGACCGTGACCGAGGCGCAGGCGCTGCTGGACGCCGGGCGGCCCTTCCACGCGCACGAGGTCTTCGAGGACGCCTGGAAGGCGGGCCCCGAGGACGAGCGCACGCTCTGGCGGGGCCTGGCCCAGCTCGCGGTGGGCCTCACGCACGCGGCCCGGGGCAATACGACGGGCGGCGCCCGGCTGCTGCGGCGCGGCGCCGGAGCCGTCGACGAGTGGCGGGCCGGCTCGGCCGGCCGGATCCGTCCCTACGGACTCGATCTCACCGAACTGGCCGCATGGGCCAGGGAGTTGGCGACCGTCGTGGAGAGCGACGGTGCCGCGGTCAGCGCCGGGGCCTGGGCGCCCCGGTTGCGCGGGAGCACGCGCTGAGGGGCCGTTCCACGGGCAGGTCCGGCCGGGGCGCGAACCCTGGTCGGATGCGGTGCGTCCGCTGTCGGTGGCGTGCGGCAGACTCGGGGGGTGCGAAAGATTCATGTCATCGGCATCGGCGCGGGCGATCCCGACCAGCTCACCCTCCAGGCGGTCAAGGCACTGAGGAGCACGGACGTGTTCTTCGTCCTGGGCAAGGGCGAGGCGAAGTCGGACCTCGTCCAGCTGCGCCGTGACATCCTCGACGCCCACCTGCCCGACGGGGCGTACCGCCTGGTCGAGGCCCGCGACCCGGACCGCGACCGAGCCGCCGACGGCGCCGCCTACTCCCCCGCCGTCGGGGACTGGCGCAGCGCCCGCGCCGACATCTGTCAGCGGCTCATCGCCGAGGAGCTGGGCGAGGACGAGAGCGGCGCGTTCCTGGTGTGGGGCGATCCCGCGCTGTACGACAGCACGCTCGGGATCCTGGAGGAGATCCTGGACCGGGGCGCGGTGGCGTTCACGTACGACGTCGTGCCCGGCATCAGCAGCGTCTCCGCGCTCGTCGCCCGGCACCGCACGGGGCTCAACCGGGTCGCCGGGCCCGTCCAGATCACCACGGGCAGGCGTCTCGCGGAGGGCTTCCCCGAAGGTGTCGACGACGTGGTCGTCATGCTCGACGCCCACCAGGCCTTCCGGCGGTACGCCGACGAGGACATGGACATCTACTGGGGCGCGTACATCGGCACACCCGACGAGATCCTCGCCTCCGGCCCGATAGCGGAGGCGGCGCCCCGGATCGAGCGGCTGCGGGCCGAGGCGCGCGAGCGCAAGGGCTGGATCATGGACACGTATCTGCTGCGCAGGCGTCCGCGGGGGTAGGAGTCGTACCTGCCCCGCCGCACGGGCTTCCGCGAAGGTCGGAGGAGGCAGGGCCCGTCACCGCGCGCCGTCGCACGGACTTCCGCAAATGCCGGAGGGGCAGGTCCCGTCACCGCCCCCCGGCCGCACGGGCTTCCGCGAAGGTCGGAGGGCAGGCCACGTCACTGCGCGCCGCCGCGCAGACCTCCGCAAAAGGCGCGGGAGCAGGCCACGTCACCGCGCGCCGCCGCACGGGCTTGCGTGAAGGTCGCGCGGCCAGGACGCGCGTCCGGGCTCGTAGGCCGGGCGGGCATCCTGCCGTACATGTCGCCGGGCGGGGCGTCCGGCTGCCTCGGGGCAGGTCGTCCGTCACATGTCGCCGCGCGGCGCGTCCCGTACGCACCTGGGGGCCGCGTCCGGTGCGGTGGGCCGGACGCCGGTTGTGGGCGCCGAGTCGATCCGCGCCCGCGTCAGACGGAGCCGAACTCCAGGCGGGCCAGGGCCGACACCACGTCCGGTACCGCGGCCACACCGTCCGGGAGCGGCGGCCGGCGCACGACGACCACGGGCAGGCCCAGTGCGCGAGCGGCGGTGAGCTTGGCGGCCGTCGCCTCTCCCCCGCTGTCCTTCGTCACCAGGACGTCGATGCGGTGCGCGCGCAGCAGGGTCCGCTCGTCGTCCACCGTGAACGGGCCGCGGGCGAGAAGCACCTCGGCGTGCGGCGGCAGTGGCGGCTCCGGCGCCTCCACCGACCGGACGAGGAAGTGGAGTCCGGTGAGCGGCGCGAAGGCCGCGAGGCCCAGACGGCCGGTGGTGAGGAAGACCCGCCGGCCCAGCGGCGGCAGGAGCGCGGCGGCTTCGGCCAGGGAGGCGGCGAAGTGCCACCGGTCGTCGGGGCCGGGCCGCCAGCCGGGGCGGCGCAGGACGACGGCCGGGACTCCGGTCGCGGCGGCGGCCCGGGCCGCGTTCTCGGTGATGCGGGTGGCGAAGGGGTGGGTGGCGTCGACGACGGCGTCCACCCGCTGCTCGCGCAGCCACCGCGCCAGCCCGTCGGCCCCGCCGAACCCGCCGACGCGCACGTCCCCTTCGAGCGCACCCGGCCGGGACACACGCCCCGCGAGGGACGTGGTCACCCGCACTCCGGGGCGGCCCGCCAGTTCGGCGGCGAGCCGGCGTGCCTCGGTGGTGCCGCCGAGGACCAGGACATGGGGGGACATGGCGTCGAGCCTACGAGGTGGTCAGCGCAGCAGCAGCTGCACCCCGCCCACCACCGTCGCCGCGATCACCAGCCGTTCGAAGAGCAGCTGGTTGATGCGGTGCACGGCCCATCTGCCGAGGAACGCGCCCGGTACGACGAAGGCCGCGAGCGCCGCGTCGAGGAGCAGTGAGTGTCCGTCGATGAGTCCGAGGCCCACGCTGAAGGGCACCTTGGACGTGTTGACGATCAGGAAGAAGAAGGCCGAGGTGCCCAGGAAGCCGAGTTTGCGGAAGCCGGCGGACAGCAGGTACATCGACATCACCGGGCCGCCCGCGTTGGCGACCATCGTGGTGAACCCGCCGAGGACGCCGTACGAGCGTGCCTTGATCCGGCCGGCCCGGGTCGCGACCGCGCCGGGTTCCTCCTCCTGGGGAGCGGCCCGGCGGCGCCAGAGCGTCACCGCCGCCATCAGCAGCAGGATCGCGCCGATCGAGGTCCGTACCATCCCGTCGTCGGCCCATACCAGGAACAGCGTGCCGAGGACGACGCCCGCGGCGACCGCCGGGAACAGCCGCCACAGCGTGGGCCAGTGCGCGTGCCGCCGGTAGGTCAGGACGGCCAGCACGTCCCCGACGATGAGGAGGGGGAGCAGCACGCCGGTGGAGGCGCGGGCGGGCAGGACGGCGGCGAAGATCGCCAGGCTGACCGTGTTGGCCCCGCTGACGGCGGTCTTCGAGAAGCCGACGAGCAGTGCCGCGGCGGCGAGGGCGGCGAATTCCCAGCCGGATATGTGCCAGAGCGTCATCGTGTTCATGCGGGGACCGATGCTATGCCCACGCATCTCGCCCCGGTAAGGAGCGTCTCGTCAGATGATCCCCGCGCGGCCCGGCCGCCCCGGTCACGGTCCCGGGGCGCGCCCGGCACGCACACGGACGGGGTTCAGGGGCGCTCGACCAGGACCGCGCTGCCCTGGCCCACTCCGACGCACATCGTGGCCAGACCGCGCCCGGCGTCGGTGCGGCGCATCCGGTGCAGCAGGGTGGTGAGGATCCGGGCGCCGGAGCATCCGAGGGGGTGGCCCAGCGCGATGGCGCCGCCGGTGGGGTTCACCCGCTCCGGGTCGATGCCGAGCCGGTCCACGCAGGCGAGGGCCTGGGCCGCGAACGCCTCGTTGAACTCGGCCTCGTCGAGGTCGCCGACGCTCCAGCCGACCCGCGCCAGCGCCTTGTGCGTGGCGGGGACCGGGCCGATGCCCATGACGTCCGGGTCGACTCCCGCCGAGGCGCCGGCGACATAACGGCCCAGCGAGTCGAGTCCGAGGTCGTTCAGTGCCTCTTCGCCGACCAGGAGCAGCCCGGCCGCTCCGTCGTTCATGGGCGACGCGTTGCCCGCGGTGACCGTGCCGCCCGCGCGGAAGACCGGCTTGAGGCGGGACAGCTTCTCCAGCGAGGTGTCCTCGCGTACGCATTCGTCGGTGTCGACGATCACCCCGTCGGGCCGCTCGACGGGGAGCAGTTCGCCGTCGAAGTGGCCGTTCTTGCGGGCGTCCGCGGCACGTTGGTGGCTGCGCAGCGCGAACGCGTCCTGGCGTTCGCGGGAGACGCCGTACCGGGCGGCGACCTCCTCGGCGGTCTCTCCCATCGACAGAAGTCCGTGCAGTTCCTTCATCGCCGGGTTGACGAGCCGCCAGCCGAGCCGGGTGTCGACGGTCTCGATGCGGTGCGGCAGTGCCTCGTCGGGGCGGGGCAGGACGAAGGGGGCCCGGCTCATCGACTCGGAGCCGCCCGCGAGCACGATGTCGGCCTCGCCGGCGGCGATGGCGCGGGCCGCCGTGGTGACGGCCTCGAGGCCCGAGGCGCACAGCCGGTTGACGGTCGCGCCGGGCACGGTCGCGGGCAGGCCGGCGAGGAGAACCGCCATGCGGGCGACGTTGCGGTTGTCCTCGCCCGCCTGGTTGGCGGCGCCCCAGTAGACGTCGTCGATCCGGGCCGGGTCGAGCGCGGGCACGTCGGCGAGCAGACCGCGGATCACGGTCGCGGCGAGGTCGTCGGGCCGCACCCCGGACAGGGCGCCGCGCAGTTTGCCGATGGGGGTGCGGCGGGCCGCCGCGAAGTGGACAGGACGCACGACAGGACTCCTGACGGACACCGGAACGACGAGATCAACGATTAATTAGCACCGCTAGTTTTTGACTATAGCCCGCCGTCCACGCCTTGGAAAGCACGGTCCCACGGAACCCGGGGCGCTCGCGCGCCTCGGCACGGAGCGGGTGCCGGCGGCACTTCGGCCGTGCAGCCTGGCCCGTTCGATGGACCTGCTCACCACCAGCGTGATGGTGCCGTGCGAGGAGGGCGAGGGCCTGGAGCCGGCCGTGGTTCTCGTGCCCGCCGGGAGCGAGTCTGCGCACGGTCACTGTCCTTGCCTCGATGGTTCACGCATGCGGAAACGTCACGCCATCCGTGAAGGCATCCCACAAGAGAGCTGACATCACGGTGCACGAACGTGGGCCACCCGGAGGGGTGGCCCACGTCAGCGCTGTTACCGACCCGTTCGGCCGGTGCCGGTCAGCTGGTCGTGACGGCGGAGTCGTCGACGACGAAGCTGGTCTGGAGCGAGGAGTCCTCGACGCCGCTGAACTTCAGGGTGACGGTGGAGCCGGCGAACGAGGAGAGGTCGAAGGTCTTCTGGGTGTACCCGGTGGCCTTGTTGAGGTTGGAGTACGTGGCCAGGGTGGTCGATCCGGCGGTGACCGTCAGCTTGTCGTACGCGGTGCTGGTGGTGGTCTCCGCGGTGTCGATGTGCAGGTAGAAGGTGAAGCTGGCCTTGCAGCCGGCGGGGATGGTCACCGACTGGGAGAGCGTGTCGGTGTGGGTGGAGCCGTAGCCGTCGAGCCAGGCCTTGTACGAACCGCCGTGCGCCGCCTCACCGGTGTCGGTCGTGATGACGCCGCTCGACGCGGTCCACGAGGCGCTGCCCGACTCGAAGCCCGGGTTGCCGAGAACCTGCGCCGAGGTGCAGCCGCCGCCGCCGGAGGTGCTCACGGTCCACGTGAAGGACGCGGTGCCGGTCGCGCCGGTGCTGTCCGTGACGGTGACCGTGGTGCTGTAGGTGCCGGCCGTGGTCGGTGTCCCGGTGATCGCGCCGGTGGAGCCGTTGATCGACAGGCCGGTGGGCAGGCCGGTCGCGGCGTAGCTCAGTGAGCCGCTGTTGGTGCTGCTCGCGGAGACCTGCAGGCTGACCGCGGTACCGACGGAGGAGGACTGGCTGCCCGGGTTGGTGACGGTCACACCGCTCGACGGCGGGGTGACGTGGCCGCCGACGGCGATGCCCGCGAAGGCGTTCGCCACCCCCGCGTACTGGGTGGAGTTGGCGCCGTACAGCGCGGTGGCGGCGTTGAGCGCGGCGGTACGGGCCGCGGCGTAGTTGGTGCTGGACGTCATGTACGTCGTCAGCGCCTTGTACCAGATCTGCAGGGCGGCGGCCCGGCCGATGCCCGCGACGGCGACACCGTCGGACGTGGTGCTGTTGTAGGTGACGCCGTTGATGACCTTGGTGCCGCTGCCCTCGGAGAGCAGGTAGAACATGTGGTTCGCCGGACCCGAGGAGTAGTGGACGTCCAGGTTGCCGACGCCGGAGTACCAACTGTCCGCCGAGCCGCCGTCCTTGCTGGGCTTGTCCATGTAGCGCAGCGGGGTGCCGTCGCCGTTGATGTCGATCTTCTCGCCGATGAGGTAGTCACCGGGATCGGAGGTGTTGTTGGCGTAGAACTCGACGCCGGTGCCGAAGATGTCGGAGGTCGCCTCGTTCAGACCGCCGGACTCGCCGGTGTAGTTGAGGCCCGCGGTGTTGGAGGTGACACCGTGGCTCATCTCGTGGCCCGCCACGTCCAGCGCGGTCAGCGGGTCCGCGTTGCCGGATCCGTCGCCGTAGGTCATGCAGAAGCAGCTGTCGTCCCAGAACGCGTTGACGTACGCGTTGCCGTAGTGGACGCGGGAGTAGGCGCCGACGCCGTTGTTCTTGATGCCGCTGCGGTTGAACGTGTTCTTGTAGAAGTCCCAGGTCTCCGCCGCGCCGTAGTGCGCATCGGCGGCGGCCGTCGCGGCGTTGGAGATGGTGCCGTTGCCCCAGGTGTCGCTGGTCTGCGAGAAGAGCGTGCCGGTGCCCGACGTCCCCCGGTTGAGGTTGTACGTCTTGTGGCCGCCGCGGGCGCCGTCGGTCAGCGTGTAGTTGGAGCCCGACTGCGTCGTCGTCAGGGTCACCTGGCCGCTGTACTGGGTGTTGCCGACACCGGTCTCGATGCCCTGGTAGCGGTAGAGCTCCTTGCCGGTGGCCGCGTCGGTGATGACGTGCAGCTGACTCGGGGTGCCGTCGTCCTGGAAGCCGCCGATCACGGTCTCCCAGGCAAGCTTCGGGGTGCCGCTGCCGGCCCAGATCACCTTGCGGGCGCTGTCGGCGGTGGCCTTGTCGGCGACCAGGGAGCGCGCGGCCTTCAGGGCCTTGCCGGTGGCGGCCGACTTGCTGAAGGTCGCGGTGGTCGAGGCGACCTTGATGGTGCGCTTGTTGTTGAAGGTGCTGCTCACCGTGCCGGCGGCCAGCGAGGCCGGCGGGGTGTGCACGACCACGTCGCCACCGAGCACCGGCAGACCGGCGTAGGTGCGCTCGTAGCGGGTGTGCAGCGTGCCGTCCTGGTCCTTGACGACGTCCCTGACGACCAGCTTCTCCTTCGCCCCGAGGCCGAGGGTGCCGGCGGTCGCCGTCGTCTTCTGCGCCGCGCTCTTCAGCAGCGCTGCGTGCTGGGCCGGGGTGAGCTTGGCCTCCAGCCCTCCGGTGCGCAACGGACTGGGGTGGGGGGCGGCGGGCTTGGCGACCGCCGGAACCGTCTGTACACCGACGGCCAGCAACGCGGCGGTGGCCGCGAGCGCTCCGGCTGCGGCCGCCTGACGGGGAATTCGTCTCACTCGTACTCCTACTGCTGCGGTCGCGGGGACGACCGGTGACAGCCCGGACAGACGGGATGTGCTGCCCGGGACGAGCTGAGCAGTGCGGTGCGGGGCCCCTGCGCAGGCCGTGGGGGCCTGTCCGACAGGTGGAGGAAGAATGGCAGCTTGACGCAGTCATGTCATGCCCCAGCGGGGCATTCGAGGGTTAACCCTCGGCGGGTGGCGCCCCGGCCCGGATGGCGGCGCGGCCCGGACGGGCGGAGGATGGACGCGAGGGGCGGCGCACGGCCGGACCGGCCGGTACCGCCACGAAGGAGGTCGGCACGGTCGGCCTGCCCGACGAGCGACGCTTTCTCGCTCCGGGCGTGCCCGTATCCGTGCACCTCGTCGGCCGCGACCCAGTCGTGGGAACCCGCAAACCGGGCCCGCGCCGGTCCGAGTCCGCGAAACCGATCGCGGGAGCCGAGAGCCGCCGGATCCACCACGACGGGCCCGCCGCGCAGGACGGACGCGCACCCGCGTGGGTCAGGGCGCCGAGAGTGAACCGGGCCCGGCGACACCTCCGTTCACCAGTCCACCCCACCCTTCCACCTCTATGCCTTCCACTCCTCTGCCCTTCCGCCCATCCGCCCCCGCGCCCAGCGGCCCGTCCGCCGGGGCGGGATGCCGGGGCCGCCGGTGACCAGCGGGCCGTGGTGCCCGACTTCGCCGGAGGCATGACGACGGAATATGCGGACGCGGAACGGGGTAACTCCGAAGAGCACGGCGACGCACCGGGCCGTGCCGGCCGGGAGGGACCCCCTTTCCCGGCAGTACCCCTGAGGCACGCGCCTGTTCCTCCAGGGCTGGGGCAGATGACTCCGCGGCGCCCGAGCCGGGCGGCGTGGAAGCCGGTCGTACGAGTCCAAGGAGGCGCAATGACCCGCCAGATCCGAATTCGTACCAGCCGCCGCCCCACCTCCGGGCGCGAGGTCAAGATGGAGATCGACCGACGGACACCGTCCGGGCGAATCCTCCCCTACTGATGCGAACTCCCCCCGGCGCGGGGCTTGTTCGGGCGCGGGACGCGGAGCGCGGCGGCGTGGGTCAGCTCGCGGTGCGGCGGATGCGTCCCGCGTAGCGCTCCTCCAGTACCAGGTTGCCCTCGAAGCCCCCGGGAACGTTGGCCGACACGTAGACCGGCGGCCTGACGCCGGCGGCGAGCAGGAGCGCGGCGCTCTCCGCGACGGCCATCTGAACCAGCATCACGCCGGTGAGTGTGGACAGCGCGCAGACGGCGCCGCCGCCCGGGAGTTCGAGCAGCGCGTCGCCCCGCGGCGCGGCGTTGTCCAGGACGACGTCGGCGAGGTCGGCCAGCTTCCGCCCGCTCGGGTGCGAGGCGGGCACCGCCCGCGTGTGGGCCAGCGAGGTGACGGCCAGGATGCGATGCCCCCGCTCCTTGGCGTGCAGGGCCATCTCCACGACCACGTTGTTGACGCCCGAGTTGGAGACGATGACGAAGAGATCCTCGGGCCGCGGCTCCACGAGAGCGTAGATCCGGGCGGCGACCCCGGACCGGCGCTCCAGGAGCGGGTCGGCGAGGACGCTCGGCCGCTCCCCGCCGTACAGGACCAGGTCGGCGATGCTCAGCCGGTTGGTCGGAACCAACCCCCCGGCGCGGCCCGCGATTTCGAGCACGAGGGCCTGGGAGTGCCCGGTGCCGAACGCCTGGACGACGCCGTCCGCGCGTACACAGTCCGCGATCAGCTCGGCGGCACGCCGCACGTCGTCGCGAGCCGACGCGGTGATGCCGTCGAGGACGGCGAGGCTCTCGCGCGCGAAGTCGTCGGCGCTGATGGACCCTGTGGACACGTGGCACTCCCCACCGGTGGATCGAACCACCAACTCGGGCGACTCTCCATGAATGGCTGAACCCTACCCCTCCTTCGGTCCTACGATTCAAGTTGTCGGCCAGACGTTGGCTGGTACATTCACGGCCCGAAGCGTCCCGAAGGGGCCGGGATGTACGCAGAGCAGAGGAGACCGGGTAGAGCATGGAACGGACCGGCGCCGGCAGCGGGCTGCCCCCGACGGATGTCACCGCACTGATCCGCACCGAACTGCCGCGGCTGACCGGCTCCTTGCGGAAGGTCGGCGAGCTGATCCTCGAGGACCCGGCCGCCGCCACCCACTGCTCCGCCGCCGAACTGGGCCGCCGTACCGGCACCTCGCAGGCGACCGTCACCCGGTTCTGCCGTGCCGTCGGCCTCGACTCCTACCAGCACCTGCTGATCGCGCTGGCCCAGGAGCGCGGCCGCGGCGAGGTCTCGGACTGGGGCACCGCGGAGATCGGCTCCGACATCGCCCCCGACGACGACCTCGAACGGGTCGTCGCCGTGGTCGGCAGCGCGGACCTGCGCGCGGTCCAGCGGACCATCGACCGGATCGACCTCGACGCGCTGGAGCGCGCGGCCCAGGCCGTGGCGCGCGCCCGCCGGATCGACGTGTACGGCGTCGGCGGCAGCGGCGCGGTGGCCCTGGAGACCGAGGTCCGCCTCTTCCGTATCGGCTGCGCGGTGCGCGGCTGGAACGAGGTGCACGCCGCGGCCACCTCCGCGGCCCTGCTCACCCCGGCCGACGTCGCCATCGGCATCTCCCACTCCGGGTCGACCCGCGAGACCATCGAGCCCTTCGAACTCGCCAAGGAGCGCGGCGCCACCACCGTGGCGATCACCGCGGACCCGCGCTCGCCGCTCGCCCGCGCCGCGGACGTCCGGCTGATCTCCGCCTCGTCCGAGACCAGCTTCCGCACCGGCAGCATCGGTGCCCGTCACTCCGTCCTGGTCCTCATCGACTGCCTGTACGTACGGGTCGCGCAACTGTCGTACTCGCGCGCCAGCGCCTCATTGACGCTGACCGGCCACATCGCAGGACAGCACGCGGTCACGTCCCGGCGCACCCGCTGAGTCCTCCCGGCACCGCGTGTCCGTGGGCGACCCGCCCGCGGACCACCGCCGCCCCCTGCCGGATCGCGTGAGGTCGGTCGGTCAGACGGTCCCGGCAGCGCGCGGCGGGCTGCCGTGATCGAGGCGGGCCAGGGCCACGGCTCCCCGGCAGCCGTCCGCCACCCGGTCGACCGTCAGCCCCAGGTCCTCCAGCCGACCCGTCAGTGGTGCGGTCAGCGGACCGTCCGGGCCGAGCAACCCGCCCGTCACGACGATCCGTTCACCCGGCCGGGGGCCCAACGCGCGTACCGCCGCGGTCAAGTGGTCCACCGCTTCGCGCAGGATCGCCTCCGCGACGGGGTCCTTGGCGCGGGCCGCCTCGGCCACCAGCGGAGCGAGCCGGGCGAGCGTGATCGGCGGCTGCGCCATCACGATGGGCAGCAGCCGCATGCGGTAGGCCTCCCGCCGCGGTCCCGACCACCGCGCGGCGGCCGCCCCGGTCCGCCCGGCCTCCCCGGCCCCCGCGGCTCTGCCGGCCCCTCCGGCCCTGTCGGTCCCGTCTGCGGCACCGTCGGCTCCTCCGGCCCGCTCAGCCTCGTCGGCGGCCCCTTGGGCCCCCTCCAGGAGATCGGCGGGCAGTCCCAGGGCGACGCCGACTGCCCGGGCCAGCGTCGTGGGGCCGCCCCGCCCGTCCGCCATCCGCAGGGCCGCGCGTACCGCTCCGCGCCCGATCCAGAAGCCGCTGCCGTCGTCGCCGAGCAGCCAGCCGTCGCCGTCCACGGTGGCCGTGCAGCGGCGGCCGGCGACGCGGGTCGCGACCGCTCCGGTACCGGCGACCAGGGCCAGCCCGTCGGCGGGAGTTCCGGGCGCCGCGGCGAAGGCCGCCTCGATGTCGCTGCTCACACCGACCGTCCGCGCCGTGATGCCCAGCCGTCGCAGCGCCTCGGTCAGCGCCGCGAGGGCGTTCAGCCGCCCCGGCTCCCTGTCCGCGAAGTCACCGAAGTCGGCGGAGCCCGTGCCCGTGGAGCCGGCGAATCCGCCGACCACGGCCACGACACTGCCACGGACCCGCTCCGGCACCGACCGGCCGATGGCCTCGGCGAGGTGATCGGTGAGCCGCGGCAGCGGAACCGTCAGGGCGTTGCCCGGTCCCGCCGCGCCCTCGCCCACGGTGCGTCCGGTCGCGGCGGACGCCAGAACGGCGCGGGTGCGGGTGCCTCCCGCGTCCAGGCCGACCACGAGATCCTGGTTCGATCCATTGCTCATCGCCCACCATGGTGGTTGATGCATTCACCCGGGACAAGCCTCTCGGCGGTGCCGACAGGTGGACCGCACTCCGCGCGCGAGCGGCCGGCCCGCGGTGGAGGCGGAGCCGCAGCGCACCCCGTCCCACCGGGCGGGCGTTCGCCCACGAAGGAGACGCCGTTCTCCGTGTCGCGTCGAGCGGCGCACGCAAATCCGGAGGGGTTGAAAGTATGATCAGCCAATGTCTGACATGACCGAGACCACGCCCGGCTGGCTGACCCCCGACGAGCTCGAGATGGCGCGGGCCCGTATGCCGATTCTGTACGTCGAGGCCGTTCCGGTGCGCGTCGACGACAACGGCGAAGTGACCAGCATCGGGCTGCTGCTGCGCATAGGGCCGGACGGTACCGTCAGCCGCACCCTCGTCTCCGGCCGCGTGCTGCATCACGAGCGGGTCCGCGACGCCCTGCTGCGTCATCTGGAGAAGGACCTCGGGCCGGTGGCGCTGCCCCGTATCCCCACCTCCCTGCAGCCCTTCACCGTCGCCGAGTACTTCCCGACCCAGGGCATCACGCCCTTCCACGACCCGCGCCAGCACGCGGTGTCGCTGGCCTACATCGTCCCGGTCACCGGCGACTGCCGTCCCCGGCAGGACGCCCTCGACCTGGTCTGGTTCAGCCCCGAGGAGGCGTCGACGTCCGTCGTCCTCAACGAGATGCCGGGCGGTCACGGCGCCCTGCTCAAGCAGGCCCTGGCGCACGTGGGCCGCCTGTCCTGAACTCGCCGGGAGCGCCCCGGCCGGGGGCGGCGCCGACCCCGGCCGGAACCGGCCGCTGCGGGGTCCCGCGCCGCCTCCTGACGACAGCCCCGCTACCGGGGCCGCTGTACAGAGAACTCGTTGCCGTCGGGGTCGAGCATCAGCACCCGGCGGCCGTCGCCCTCGCCGATGCCGATGCCGGTGCCGGTGCCGGTGCCGGTGCGCGTCGCGCCGAGCGAGATCAGGCGGTCGATCTCCGCCTCCCGGTCCGCGCCGGCGGGAAGCGCCAGCTCGAAGTACAGCCTGTTGGGGCCCGTCTTGGGCGCCACCGGAGGTCCACCCCACGTGATCTTCGTGCCGCCGTCCGGTGATTGGATCGCGGTCTCCTGATCCTGGTCCCAGACCAGTGGCCACCGCAGCGCCTCGCTCCAGAAGTAGCCGACTTCCTGCGTCCCGTCGCAGGCCAGCGCTCCGATGAAGCCGGTGTCGGCGAGGAACTTGTTGCCGGCCTCGATCACGCAGAACTCGTTGTCGTCCGGATCGGCGAGCACCACGTGCCCGTCTTCCGGGAGTTGGCCCACGTCGATGTGTTTCCCGCCGAGTTCCAGCGCCCTGGCCACGGTCTGCCGCTGGTCCTCCGGGGAGGCGCTCGTCAGGTCGAAGTGCGCCCGGTTCCGGCCGGTCTTCGGCTCCTGGTCCGGCAGGAACCGGATGCGGAACCCGGCGGCGTCAGGGGGCAGGATCGCGACGTCGTCCTCCGGACCGTCGGCCAACTCCCAGCCCAGGACCCCGGACCAGAACCGTGCCAGGTCCGACGGCCGGGTCGCGCGGAAGCAGATCGCGAACAGTTGACTGGTCATCCCCGTGCGTCTCCGATCCACTGACGGCCGATACGGCGACTCGACCTCCCGGAGGCGGCAGCCTAGGGGTGTCCGTGCGGCTCCCGCATCCGAGTTTCCGCCGCGGACGGGGAGTTGGTCCCCCACAGGACGACGACCGCGCGGAACGGCACCGTCGTCGCCCGCGGGTGCCCGTCTCTGAAGCGGCCGCGGTGGTGCACCACCGCGGCCCTCCCCGACCGCCTGTCCGCCGTCCAGCGGCGGGGGGTGGCGCTACGACGGCCCGCGTGGGACTCGTCGGGCGCCACCCCCCGGCCGTGCTAGCCGGTCACCGGCTGGAGCTTGGCGCGGAAGTGCCGCAGGATCGGGGACTGTTCCACGATCCGGTAACCGCGCACGGACTCCGCGGTCTTGGCGATCCGCTCCAGGGTCCTGCCGACGTGGTCGTAGTGGCTGCGGGTGTACACACGACGCGGCAGCGCCAGCCTGACGAGCTCGTACGGCGGGCTCTTGACCGGGTTCCCGTCCTCGTCCTCCTCGCCGAGGTAGAGCGAGCCGAGTTCGGCCGAGCGGATGCCGCCCTCCAGATAGAGCCGGCAGGCCAGGGCGTGTCCGGGGTACTGGTGGGGCGGTATGTGGGGCAGCAGCCGTCCCGCGTTGAGGTACAGGGCGTGCAGACCGGGCGGTTCGAGGATGTCGACGCCCGCGGCACGGACGCGTTGGGCGAGATGGTCGGCGCTCTCCGCCCGCTCCGCGAGGTAGGCGGGTTCGGTCACCTCCTGCAGACCCTGGGCCATCATGTCGAGGTCACGACCGGCGAGGCCACCGTAGGTGGGGAACCCCTCGGTGGCGATCAGGAGGAGTTCGCACTTCTGGGCGAGCTCCGGGTCGTTCAGCCCGATGAAGCCACCGATGTGGACGATGCCGTCCTTCTTGGCGCTCATCACACAGCCGTCGGCCAGACGGAACGCCTCCTCCGCGACCTGCCGGGGGGTGTGGTTGCGGTAGGCCTCCTCGTGCCGGGTGACCAGCCAGGCGTTCTCGGCGAACCGGGCCGCGTCCAGGATCAGCGGGACGGAGTGCCGGCGGCACAGTTCCGAAGCCCGCCGCAGGTTCTCCATGGAGACGGGCTGACCGCCACCGCCGTTGTTGGTGATCGTCATGACCACCGCGGCGACGCGCGATCCGGTCGACTCACCCAGCGCCTGCTCCAGCGCCTGCAGGTCGATGTTCCCCTTGAACGGCTCCCGGCTGTCCAGGTTCCGGGCTTCGGGGCACGGCAGGTCGCGGGCCACGCAGCCGTTCAGTTCCACGTTGGCGCGGGTGGTGTCGAAGTGCGTGTTGGACAGGACGGTGTCGCCGGGTTCGAGAAGGTTGGAGAAGAGGATGCGTTCCGCCGCACGCCCCTGGTGGGCCGGCAATATGTGCGTGTAGCCGGTCAGTTCGGACACCGTTTCCCGGAAACGGTAGAAGGAGCGCGAGCCCGCGTAGGACTCGTCACCGGCCATGCCCGCGGCGAGCTGCGCCGAGGACAGGGCACCCGTGCCCGAGTCGCTCAGCAGGTCGATGGTCACCTCGTCCGCGCGCAGGTCGAAGAGGTTGTAGTGCACCCGCTCGATGGCCGCCTTGCGCTGCTGGGGCGTCGTGAGCGGAATGGGTTCGACGACTTTGATCCGGTACGGCTCCATCCTGATTTCTGCTCCTGCCTTTCCGTGTCCTACTGAGTGGAGGAATGCACGCGGCTCGGTACGCGCCGCGCGGGGGGAAGAGAACGGCTGGTGAAGCGGCCCGGCGGGCAGCGGCGGCCGTACCGCGTACGCCTCCGCGGAGATGTACGCGGTGACACGTGGCGGCCGGTCGCGTTCGTGGACCAGCGCCAGGTACGCGAGGAGGCCGACACCGTCGTGCAGGGGTCGTGAGCTGACGGTGGCCAGCGACCGGTCGAGCACGGCGGGGTCCATTCCGTGGCGACGCAGCACGGCCGTGGCACGGGCGTGCGCCTCCCCGTCGTGCCGGACGTAGTCCCGTACGGGGACGTGGAGGGTGAAGCCGCTCGGCAGACCGGTCGCCCGCTCCGTGAAGGAGTGGCAGGAGAGCACCGGCCGTCCCGCCAGCCGGACCGCCTCCCCCGCGCCGGTGTACCGGTCCGCTCCCGCCAGGCCCGCCGCGACCCGGAAGAACTCCTCGACGGTCTCCCGTTCCGGGCCGGACTCACTGCGGGACAGCGAGCCGACGTCGGCGGCCGACGCGTCGCGATGGGTGACGTAGACCTTCACCCGGGGTGTCTCCCAGTCACCGAGGTCGAGGGCGAGGAAGGGATAGCCGTCGGCCGGGGGCAGTGCGTCGAACGCCCGCCGGTGGCCGAGTCTGTCCAGTGCCTCGCGCAGGGTCTCGGCGGCCCGGTCCGCCCCGGATGCCGCCGGGTTCAGATAGATCTTGACCTTGGGTACCCCGCCGGGAAGCAGTTCCAGAGCGATCCACAGCGCCAGGGGGCCCTGGGGGTCCGGAGGGAAGAACAGGTCCTCCAATCCGTCGAGCCGGTCGGTGGAGAAGCCCCATCGCTCCGCCATGGCGCGGACGACACGCAGTCCGGTACGGCCCTGTTCTGCCAGGGTCTCGGCCGCGTACCCCGGTTCCAGCAGCACCCGCAGGGTCGGGGGCGCGTCAGGGACGAGGGCGAGGGAGTACTCGACCGGTGTGTGGTCGTCGGACAGGAAGCTCGGGTGGGGCGGCGGCTGGTCCAACAACCGTTCCGCGCCCCTGCCCAGACAGTCCGTCAGGACACGCGCGTAGACCTCGGCGTCGGACCGGCGCAGTCCCACGGCTCGGCACAGCCGTAGTAACTGGTCCGACACGAAGGTGCCCAGTGGCTGGGTCGCCACGACCTTTCCACCGTCGACACGGGAGGAGATCACGAGCAACCCTCCCGACGCGACGCGGAGTTCGCGCGCCACGGGTAGGGCGGGACGGGAGCCCGGCGGGAGCGGGGCTCCGGAGAGAGGGCAAAAAGATACCCGCCTGTGCGGGCGGGTATCTCGCCTTCCGGCCTGTGCGGTGTGATGCGTATGGCCCGGCGGGGGTGGGAACTCCTCCGCGGGGTCGGTCGTAGGGGACGGTGGGCCGCTGCGGGGTGCTGAGCTGAAGTGGCGTCGGTGGACGAGGGCTCCACGACACCTCCTTTAACTTGTGTTACAACACGGATGCCGCGCTCTTCCCTACCCCCACGGTTGAAAGTTCATGCTGTGCGTGGATGTTGCGGACTGTTGCGTAGATCACGCCTTCCACCAGGAAAGGAACGAACTCCACAGGCCGCCGCGGTCCTGCCGGCCCGGTGCGCCGCCCTGGTCGCTCCGTTCCGCGACCTGCGGCTGTTGCTGCGCATCCGGCTGCTGTACCGCCCGTACCGGGTGGAAACGGGCCGGCAGCGCGGCCAGCGCCCGGTTGAAGGGGCCGGGGCGCCAGGTCAAACTGTCCTCGGGGACCGCCAGTTCGACATCCGGCAGCCGGTTGAAGAGGTTCTCGATGGCCGCCACGGTGATGAGCCGGGCCGGGTCCTTCGCCGGGCAGGCGTGCGGTCCGGCACTCCACGCCAGGTGGGACCGGTTGCTGGAGGCGTGGCGGGAGGCGGCGAGTGCCGGGTCGGTGTTGGCCGCCGCGAAGCTGACCAGGACCAGATCACCGGCCGCCAGCTTCTGCCCGGCGAACTCCATGTCGGCCGCCGGGTAGTGCGGCGCGTAGTTGGCCATGGGCGGGTTCTTCCACAGCGTGGTGTCGATCGCCTCCTCGATCAACCCGCCCGCCGCGTAACGGTCGTCGGTGAGCAGCAGATGGAGGGTGTTCGAGATGAGATTGCGCAGCGGTTCGGCGCCCGCGCCCAGGAGGAGGACGAGCTGGTGCGCCATCTCCTCGTTGTTCAGGCCTGCTTGATGTTCCATCAGCCAGGAGGTGACGTCGTCGCCGGGGCGCGCTCGCTTGAGGGCCACCAGCTCGCCCACCGCCTGGGACAGCACCGCGTTCGCCTTCTCGGCGTTCACACCGTCGAAGATGCCGGATATACCGAAAAGAACGCGGTCACCGATCTCGGCGGGGCAGCCGAAGAGTTCGTTGAAGACGAAGAGCGGCAACAGCTTGGCGTAGTCGTTGAGCAGATCGGCCGAGCCGCGCGTACTGAACTGTGCGATGAGGTAGTTCGAGACCCGTTCGGCACTCTGGCTCAGCCAGTGCGAATCGACACGCGCGAAACTGTCCGTGACGGCCTGCCGCAGCCGCATGTGTTCCGCGCCGTCAGTGAACATGCAGTTGGGCCGGTACACGAGAAGCGGAAGGACCGGGCTGTCCGGGCTGATCACGCCGTCGTTGAAGTCGCGCCAGCGGCGCGAGTCCTTTCGGAAGGAACCCGCGTTCTGGAGCAGTTGGAGCGCCGCCGAGTAATCCGTGACCAGGGTCGCCTCGACACCCGGGGCGAGTTCGACCGGCGCGGTCGGCCCGTAGTGACGCATGTACTCGTAATAGGCCTGCGGATCGGCCGCGAACTCCGGCCCGTGCAGCGGCACCGGCTCACCCGTGGCGTGAGCCGGGCACCCGGGTGGGGGCACGGGAACGGTGGAATCAGTGTTCATTCTTGCTCCTAGCGGGCACGGTCCTGCAGATAGTGAACGAGGGTGATCAGAGCGCTGGCTGATGAAGTCTCGTCACGCGCGTCGCAGGTGACGACCGGAGTGTCGGGCAGCAGATCCAGCGCCTCGCGCAGGGCGTGCTCCTCACGCATCGGCGTACCGTCGAAGCGGTTGACGGCGATGGCGTAGGCCAGTCCGTACTGCTCGATCAGGTCGATGACGGCGAAGGAGTCCGCCAGCCGCTCAGGGTCGACCAGCACCAGCGCGCCGAGCGCGCCGCGCGCCATGTCCTCCCACATCTGGACGAACCGCTGCTGTCCCGGCGTGCCGAACAGGTACAGCACGACGTGATCGCTGATCGTCAGGCGTCCGAAGTCCATGGCGACCGTGGTGGTGGTCTTGCCGCGGACGCCCTTGAGGTCGTCGATCTCCTCGCCGGCCTGGGTCATCGTCTCCTCCGTGGACAGCGGAGGAATCTCGGACATCGTCCCGACGAAGGTGGTCTTGCCGACCGCGAAGTGCCCGACGATCAGGATCTTCACGGCGGTCTGCGCCGCTCCGCCGCGGACGTACGCCTTCTCATCCAAAACGGGCCCGGAGACCATCCAGCACCTCCTGAAGTATCTGCTCGTCGACCAGGCGGGCGCGCGCCACCGGCGCACGCGTGATGAGGTAACCGCCCTCGGCCAGGGCGTTGAGAAGGATCTTCACCACGCCCATGGGCAGGCGCATGTGTCCGGCGATCTCGGCGACCGAGAGGTAACCGCCGGAGCACATCTCCAGGAGGCTCTGTTCCTCGGGAGAGAGCCGGGTCCGCCGCTGGGGGTGGTCGGCGGCGGCCGTGACCAGTGTGATCAGCGAGAACTGGTCGCCCTCGGGGAGGTCCCGGCCGTTGGTGATGACATACGGCCGCACTAACTCCGCGGCCTCGGGCTCCTGCTGGTCGGAGTCGGTCACGGGCGTGCGCCGATGTTCTCGCGCGGCGGGGTCGTCAGGGCCTTGCCCAGCTGTCCGACCAACTGCTGCATACGGAAGGTGATGTCCGCCATGTCGATGTCGGTGGAGGCCGAGACCGCGAGGTAGGCGCCGTCACCGGCGGAGATCAGGAAGACCCAGCCGCCGTCGAACTCGACCAGCGTCTGGCGCCACTTCAGGTCGGTCCCGTCGCAGAAGAACCCGATCGAGCGGCTCAACGACTGCACGCCGCTCATCGCGGCGGCGACGGTGTCCGCGGTGTCCCTGTCGACCCCCTTGGAGGAGGCCATCAGGAGCCCGTCGGCGGAGACCAGGACCGCGTGCAGAGCGCCGGGAATCTCCAGGACGCCGTCAAGCATCCATGACAGATCGTTGTTCACGAAACCTCATGCCCTTCGCTGCTTGCCTCATGTGCGTTGCTCGTCCGGCCCGCGGGGTCCGGGTGCGCGGCTCGACCGGTCTGGGTGCCGCGCTGGAAGGCGCCCATGATCGAGGCGGTCTCCTCCTCGGAGCGGACCGGCGCGCTCGCGGTGTCGGAACTCTGCGGCACGATGGCCATGGCCCGCCTGCGGCGGCGCTTGGGCAGTCCGTCGGCGGTCGTGGACGCGGCCACGACGGGATCCGGACCGCTCGGGTTCAGCGAGGGAACAGTGCTCACGGTCTGCGCCCGCTCCTTTGGTTGCGGCATGCTGGTGAGCAGCTCGTCCGGCAGCAGCACCACGGCCCGCACACCCCCGTAGGGGGAGGTGGAGTCGACGGACACCGTGAAGCCGTAGCGCTCGCAGAGCACACCGATCACCGCGAAGCCGAACTGCGGAGGATTGCCGAGCCCGGAGACTCCCGAGGCCCGCTCACTCGACAGGAGTTTCGCCGCCCTGGTCTTCTCCTCCTCGTTCATGCCGACACCGGCGTCGTCGACGACGATGCAGATACCCTTGGGTACGGCGCGGACGTTGATCTCGACCGTGGATTCCGGTGCGGAATAGCTGGTCGCATTGTCGAGAAGCTCGGCGAGAGCCAGTGCCACCGGTTCGACAGCCCGGCTGGTGACCGCGAAGTCGACCTGCGAGAGAATCTCGACCCGCTGGAAGTGACGGATCCTTCCCTGCGCGCTGCGTACCACGTCGTAGACGGAGGCGATATCACGCTGCCGCCCCAGCCAGCCTTCACAGAGAACCGCGATGGACTGAGCGCGCCGACCGAACTGCGAGTTCATGTGGTCGATTTCCAGGAGATCCTGGAGAATGAGCGACTCGCCGTACTTCGTCTGCAGTTTCGAAATAGCGAGCTGCTGTTCGGCGGCGAGACCCTGAAGGGTTCGCATCGCCGACTTGAGCGCCGTTCTCGTTGCTTCTTCGGCTTGCTCCTGGGCCTTTTTCACCGAGGCGGAATATTGATTCTCAAGCTCAGCGTAGTGATCCCTGAGCCCTTGATTCTCCTGCTTTAAACTACGCGCCGCCCGCTGTCCACGAATAATGGCGGCAGCTGCAAGCGGAGTCCCAGCGATAAGAGCCCAGAGAGCCGGGTCCTGTATGTATTGCGTCATAAGACTCTCTTCAAGCGACTGGCAGCCAGCTACTGAATTCCCGTCAGCACGGCGGGCCCACAGCCCACTGCGCAGGGATTACCGCCCGGGCCGTACTGCTGGCCGGAAAAGTCGTTCTGTGCCCGTAGCCCGCTCGGCAAGTGCGGCGATCGTATCATCGCCCCAAGTCATGACGGACCGTCAATATGGGGAGCACTTGCGAACATTGACGGCCGGTCAGTTGCCTCATGCACCCTCCGGCCGGACAGGATTCCTTCCGCAATCAGTCCCCTATCCCGCATCAAGGGGTGATATCCGAAAAGGAAGCTCTGTCGCTTTCGTCAACCGGTGCCCGGAGTGGACGCCAAAAAGCTCGGAGGCCGTCTTCTCATCGCTGAGAAGACGGCCTCCGAGCCACGACTTCAAAAGTCGGGACGACAGGATTTGAACCTGCGACCCCTTGACCCCCAGTCAAGTGCGCTACCAAGCTGCGCCACGTCCCGTTGCCCGCCTGACCTGGGGTTTCCCCCTGGCCGAACGTGCACCGAAACAATACCGCACTCCCACCGGTGGTCGCGCACCCCTTTCTTCGGGGCCGGCGGAACCTCCAGTCTTCGGGGCCGGCGGAACCTCCAGTCTTCGGGGCCGGCGGAACCTCCAGTCTTCGGGGCCGACGGAACCTCCAGCTCGCCGCTTGACCTGAAGCTTGGTCGAGGTTGCACGATCGACACCATGACGATCACGACGGAACGCGACCACGGATACCCGGACCTGCCCCGGCTGATGGGCCTGATGACCGGAGACGAGAAGCACGGACCGGCGGCGACGTCCACGCTGGACGCGCTGTGGGTGCTCTACGACCGGGTGCTGCGGGTCACGCCCGAGCGGCTGGACGATCCGGAGCGGGACCGGTTCCTGCTCTCCAAGGGGCACGGGCCGATGGCGTACTACGCGGTGCTGGCGGCCAAGGGCTTCCTGCCCGTCGAGTGGCTGCCGGGTTTCGGCTCGTACGACTCGCCGCTCGGGCACCACCCGGACCGGGTGCTGGTGCCGGGCGCCGAGATCGGCAGCGGCTCGCTCGGGCACGGGCTGCCGATCGCGGTCGGCACCGCACTGGGCCTGCGCGCGCAGGGACGCGACGAGCCGCGTGTCTGGGTGCTGACCGGCGACGCGGAACTGGACGAGGGCAGCAACCACGAGGCGATCGCGTACGCCGGTCCGGCCGGGCTCGACCGGCTGCACACCGTCGTGATCGACAACTCCTCGGCCAGCCATGCCCGGCCCGGAGGCATCGCCGCCCGGTTCGAGGCGGCGGGCTGGTCCGCCCTGACCGTCGACGGCCGGGACCACGAGGCGCTGTACGCCGCCTTCACCGCGCCCCATCCGGGCCGGCCGCACGTCGTCGTCGCCCGGGTCGAGCCGAAGCTCGCCTGAGCGGCCACCCCGCGCGCACCCGTCCCGTCACCGCCGGTCCCCTCTCCACCGGGACCGTCCCCACCGGTTCATCCCGCACGTCGCCGAAAGGACCACCCCCATGGACACCATGCGTGACCGTTTCGCCCCCGTCGTCTCCCAGCTGCTCGACGAGGACCCCCGGGTCGCGGTCGTCCTGGCCGAGATCGGCATGGACGGCTTCGCGGACGCCCGGACCAGGCATCCGGAGCGGGTGATCAACGTCGGGATCCGCGAACAGCTCCTCGTCGGAGCGGGCGCGGGCCTGGCGCTCACCGGGCTGCGGCCCGTCGTGCACACCTTCGCCAGCTTTCTCGTCGAGCGTCCCTTCGAACAGGTGAAGCTCGACCTCGGTCATCAGGACGTGGGTGCGGTCCTGGTCAGCGCCGCCGCGTCCTTCGACTGGCCCGCCGGGGGCTTCACCCACATGGCACCCGGTGACGTGGCGCTGCTCGACACCCTGGACGGCTGGACCGTGCATGTGCCGGGGCACCCCGACGAGGCCGAGGCCCTGCTGCGGCACGCGGTCGCCGCCGGCGACGACAAGGTGTACGTGCGGCTGTCGACGCAGTCCAACGCGCAGGCCCGCCCGGTCGACGGCGCACGGCTGCGCACGGTCCGCGAAGGGCGCGGCGGGGTCGTCGTCGCCGTCGGGCCGATGCTCGACGCGGTGCTCGCCGCGACGGAGGGGCTCGACGTCACCGTGCTGTACGCCACCACCGTCCGGCCGTTCGACGCGGCGGGGCTGCGGCGCGCCACGGAGGCGGCGGGCACCGACGTCGTCCTCGTCGAGCCCTTCCTCGCGGGCACGTCCACGGCCGCCGCGGGCGACGCGCTCGCCGACGTGCCCCACCGCGTGCTCGGCCTCGGCGTGGGCCGCCGCGAGCTGCGCAAGTACGGAACCGTCGACGAGCACCTGGCCGCGCACGGGCTCGACGCGGGGTCGCTGCGCGAGCGGATCGGCGGCTTCCTGCGCGCCCCGGGTGCCGTCCGACCGACGGCTCCGCACCCCGGGTCAGGGGTCACCGGCGGCCCGGCCGCCTCGATTCGTGTGTGACCGGCGGCTCGGGCGCCCGGTAGTGCGCGACCAGCACGCCCGGCACCTCCGGGTCACGGGTCACCGGCGGCCCGGGGGGCCCGAGTCGTGTGTGACCGGTGGCTCGGGCGCCGGGTAGTGCGCGACCAGCACGCCTGGCACCTCCGGGGCACGGGTCACCGGCGGTTCCAGGGACGCGAGTCGTGTGTGACCGGCGCCTCGGGGCCCGGTAGCGCGTGACCAGCACGCCTGGCACCTCCGGGTCACGGGTCACCAGTGGCCCGGAGGACGCGAGTTGAGTGTGACCGGCGGCTCGGGCGCCCGGTAGTGCGCGACCAGCACGCCTGGCACCTCCGGGTCACGGGTCACCGGCGGCCCGGAGGACGCGAGTTGAGTGTGACTGGTGACTCGGGCGACCCGGGCAGGTGACAACCGCGCCCCGGGCGGCCGAGGCCGGGCACGGGGCTTCGGCCGGCTCAGCGGTCGGCGCGTCGCGCCGGTCGACGCATGGCGGGGGCCGTACGCGGCAGGCGCACGGACGGGTCGACGCGCAGCAGGTTGCGGATGGCGGGCACCAGGAGCAGGGACGTGCAGACGACCAGCGTCATCGCGCCGGCCACGAGGAGGACGGTGTCGGCGCCGAGGACCGTCGCGGCAGGCCCCGCCAGCGCCTGGCCGAAGGGCATCATCGCCAGGGAACCCGCGACGTCGTAGGCGTGGATGCGGTTGAGGACGTCGGGAGCGACCTGGGTCTGCACGCTGGTCGCCCACATCACGCCCCAGAACGACATGCCCGCGCCCGCGACCGCCGCTCCGGCCGACATGGCCGGGACTCCGAGGCCCGCACCGACGGAGGCGGGGAAGCAGGCGAAGGCGAACAGGGCGATCGAGCCGGCCCGCAGCATGTGGCGGGGACGCAGCCGCAGCGCCAGCAGGCCGCCGACCACCGTGCCGGCGCCGAGCGCGGAGTTGACCAGGCCGTAGGCGCTCGCGCCGTGCTGCTGGACCACCTCCGTGGCCACCAGGGGGACGGTGGGACCCGAGATGAAGAGCATGTACACGCACCAGATGACGATGACCCCCCACAGCCAGGTCCTCGCCCTGAACTCCCGCCAGCCCACGACGAGATCGCCCCGGAAGCTGCCTCCGTGCGGCCGGCTCCCGGGCGCGGCCGGCGGGAGGCGGAGCAGGAGCAGGCACAGGGCGCTCAGCGCGTACGTCGCCGCGTGCGCCGCGAAGACCCCGCCCGCCGAGGAGAACGCGACCAGCAGTCCCGCGAGAGCGGGGCCGGCGAGCTGTGCGGCGGACTCGGCGATCCGGATCGCGCCGTTCGCTCCCTGGACGTCGGCCGCCAGGCGCGGCACCGTACTGGCGACGCCCGGCTGGAAGACGGCTCCGGCCGCGCCGTTGACCGCGCCGATCGCGCAGATCTGCCAGAGGACCACATGGCCGGCGAAGAAGAATGCCGCGGCGAGGGCCTGGGTGACCAGTCGTACGAGGTCGGCCCCGATCATCAGCTTGCGTGTGCTGAACCGGTCGGCGATGACCCCGCCGAAGATCACCAGCCCCGCGAACGGGGCGGCGGACGCGGCCATCGCGAGGCCGATCGCTCCCGCCCCGTAGCCGTGCTGGAGCAGTCCGGCCGCGAGTGCCACCGGGAGCATCGTGTCGCCGAGCCGGGCCAGGGCCCGTGCGACGAAGAACAGCGCGAAGTCCCGCGACCAGACCGGCGCGAGCCCGGTCACGGGGTTCTCGCGGCGCGGGACCTCAGGGCTCACCGGTGTCCCGTGGGCCGCCGGCACCTCGCGGCTCGTCGGTACCTCGTGGCCCTTCGATGTCCCGTGGACCGTCGGTATCCCGTGGACCGTCGGTAGGTCATCGCCCATCGGTGTCCCGTCGCTCGTCGGCCCGGGTCGTGGACCCGCGCCGTCGGGTCTCCGGCGCGTCCCCCGGCCGCCACCGCGCGTCGGATCCTCCGTGCCCTCGTCGGCCGGCGGTCCGGACCGCGTCGGCTCTCCACCCGGTGACGTCCCGTGCATCCCGCCCGTGCCCCTCGCCTGCAGTCGCCCCGCGGTTCCCCCCGCGAACCGGGCGTCCCTGCCTCCGCTCCGGCACCCGGATCATGTCACGCGGCGCACCCGGTGACGGAGGGGTTTTCATCGGTCCGCGGGGAGCCCCAACGCCGGGTAGGAGTCGAGCAGTCGGGGCGGGGCTGCCTGCCGCCAGGAGTCGGCGAGGATGTCACGGAGTTCGTCGTCGTCCTCCAGGGCCGCGAGCCGGACCCGGACCCAGGCGAAGCCCGCCTCGTGGCCGGCGATCCAGAACTTCCGGGGCTCCGCCAGGACGAGTTCGTCGCGCTCCTCCTTGGGGCAGCGCACGGCGATGGAGGTCTCCTCCTCCGGCAGGGTGGCGAACATCTTCCCCGCGACCCGGAAGGTGGGCATGCTCCAGGCGGTCTTCTCCGTCGTGTCCGGCAGGGACAGGGCGATCCGGCGTACGTCTTCGGCGTTCGGCGACATGGGACGCACGGTAGCCAATGGCACCGACACACCGTCGCTGACCTGCGCGATCAGCGGCACGGCCGCTAGCTCGTGCTGCGAAACGCGTGAGTCGTCGCCGGGGCGCGGCACCTCACATCGCCGCGGCGGCGGCCCCCACCCGCTTGTAGAAGACCGTCGTCGCGCGGAGCTCTCCCGAGGGAGTCGTCGCGTAGTCGGGTATCGCCCCGAGACGCGTCCAGCCGGCGGACAGGTAGAGGGTCTCGGCCGGGCTGCCGGTCTCCGTGTCCAGGTGCAGGAGAGTGAGCCCGGCCGCGACGGCCGCCCGCTCGGCGGTGGTCAGCAGCGTGCGGCCGAGTCCCCGCCCTCGGCCGTCCGGGTGCACCATCAGCTTCACCAGCTCGGCGCGGTGACGGCTGTTGGGCTTGTCGGGGAAGGCCAGGCCGACCGTGCCGAGCACCCGGTCCGCGCCGCGCGCCACCCACACCGCGAGGTGGCCGGCCGACACCGCGGCCGCGCGCCCCTCCCACCAGGCCACGGCCGACGCGCGGTCGAGCGGCGCGAGAAAGCCGACCGACGCCCCGTCGTCCACGGTGTCGGTCAGGAGACCGGCCAACTCCTCGGCCTGGGCGAGGACTTCGGCCGCGTTCAGCCGGGAGACGGCGGTCACGGCGCCACCACCACCAGCGCGTACCGCACGTCCTGCGGGCCGGGGCAGCGAAAGCGGGTCGGGCCCCACACCCGCAGTCGGAGGCAGTCACCGGTGCCCAGGCGGTGCTCGACATCCCGCGCCGTCACCTCCAGCGACCCGTCGAGCACCCAGATGTGCTGCTCCAGACCGGGCACGGGAGGCCGGTCGTACGCGATGTCGGCGCCGGCCGCGAGCCGTCCCTCGACGAGTTCACCGCGCAGCCCCGTGTGCGGCGGGGACACCGACCGTCGTACGAAGCCGGAGGCGCCGTCCCTCCAGACCGTCTGGTCGGCCGCCCGCACCAGTCCGGCGGGTTCCGCCTCGACCTCGCTGAGCAGCTGCGACATGGTCCGCCCGTACACGGCGCACAGGCGGTTCAGGAGCGAGGCCGTGGGGCTGATCTCGGCGCGCTCGGCCCGGGACAGCGTGGACCGGCTGACCCCGCTGAGGTCCGCCAGCTCCGCCAGCGACCAGCCCCGTTCGGCCCGCAATTCGGCGAGCCGGGCCCCCAGGCGGACGTCTACGGCGTCTTGCACATCGGTTCCCATATTCAGGATGTTATCCCAGATATGAAACAGGATCGGGTGCGAGAGCGGAACGAGAGCGGAATCGGGAGCGGAATCGGGCTCGGGATCGGGCTCGGCCGGAGTTCGTCAGGTTCGTGGAGGTCATGGCGCTCGCGGTGCCCCTGGCGCCCGCGGAGTTCATGGCGCCCGCGGAGTTCATGGCACCCGCGGAGTACATGGACGTCACTCCACGGTCGCGGCCCGCGCCAACGCGTCCAGCACCGGACGGATCAGCGGATGCCCCTCCGCGCCACGCCGTACGGCCGCGAAGACCCGGCGGGTGGGCGCGACCCCGTCGACGGGGCGCACGACCACGCCCGTGAGGTCCATGCCGATCAGGGCCGAGCGGGGCACCAGCGCGACGCCCGCGTCGGCGGAGGCGAGGGCGACGACGGCGCGGAAGTCGTCCGAGGAGTGTTCGAGACGCGGCTCGAATCCCGCGTTCTCGCAGGCCAGGACCACCACGTCGTGGCAGGGATTGCCAGGGTACTGGCCGATCCAGGGGTCCTTGGCGAGCTCGGCGAGCGGCACCTCGTCGGCGTCGGCCAGACGGTGGGTGACCGGCACCACCGCGTCGAACGGCTCGGCGTACAGAGGTACGTGGGTGAGCCGCGGGTCGTCCGCGGCCGGGGCTCCCCGGTACTCGACGGCGACCGCGATGTCGACCTGCCGGTCGAGCACCATCGGCAGGCTGGCGTCGCCCTCGGCGTCCTGCACGCGGATGTGGATACCGGGTGCGGTGACGGCGAGGCGGGCGAGCGCGGGAGCCACCACGAGGCCGATGCCGGTCGCGAAGGCGGCGACCGTGACCGTGCCCGCGGAACCCGAGCTGTAGGCGGCCAGTTCGGCCTCGGCCCGCTCCAGCTGGGCGAGCACCGCGTGGGTGTGGCCGAGCAGGATCTCACCTGCGGGAGTCAGGCGCACGCCCTTCGCGCTCCGCTCGACGAGCCGGTGCCCGGTCTCCTGCTCCAGGGCGGTCAGCTGCTGGGAGACCGCCGAAGGCGTGAGATAGAGCGCGGCGGCAGCCGCCGTCACCGTGCGGTGGTCGGCCACCGCACGAAGGATGTGGAGCCGCCGCGCTTCGATCATGCGACCGATTCTCTCAGGTCACACGTGTCTTTCAGCCGTCGAGTTCCGCCCGTGCCGCCACGAACGCGTCCACCGCGCGGTTCACGTCGTCCGTCGAGTGCGCCGCGGACAGCTGCACCCGGATACGGGCCGCGCCCTGCGGGACGACCGGGTACGAGAAGCCGATCACGTACACGCCGCGCTCCAGGAGCAGTTCCGCCATGCGCCCGGCGACGGAGGCGTCACCGATCATGACCGGGGCGATCGCGTGGTCGCCGGGAAGGATGTCGAAGCCCTCGGCGGTCATCCGGGAGCGGAACAGCGCCGTGTTCGCCGCGAGCCTCTCGCGCAGGTCGCCCGCCGACTCCAGGAGGTCGAGAACCTTCAGGGACGCCGCCGCGATCACCGGGGCGAGCGTGTTGGAGAAGAGGTACGGACGCGACCGCTGGCGCAGCAGGGCGACGATCTCGGCGCGGGCCGCCACGTAGCCGCCGGAGGCGCCGCCGAGCGCCTTGCCGAGGGTGCCGGTGATGATGTCGACACGGTCCATGACGCCGTGCAGCTCGGGGGTGCCCCTGCCGCCGGGGCCGACGAAACCGACGGCGTGCGAGTCGTCGACCATGACCATCGCGTCGTAGCGGTCGGCGAGGTCGCAGATCTCCTGGAGGGGGGCGACGTAGCCGTCCATCGAGAAGACGCCGTCCGTGACGATCAGGCGGCGCCGGGCGTCCGACGCCTCCTTGAGCTGGGCCTCCAGGTCGGCCATGTCACGGTTGGCGTACCGGAAGCGGCGCGCCTTGGAGAGCCGGATGCCGTCGATGATCGAGGCGTGGTTGAGGGCGTCGGAGATCACCGCGTCCTCGGCGCCGAGCAGGGTCTCGAAGACGCCTCCGTTGGCGTCGAAGCAGGAGGAGTAGAGGATCGTGTCCTCCTGGCCGAGGAACGCGGACAGCCGCGCCTCCAGCTCCTTGTGCACCTCCTGGGTACCGCAGATGAAGCGCACGGACGCCATGCCGTAGCCCCAGCGGTCGAGGGCGTCGTGTGCGGCGGCGACGACCTCGGGGTGGTCGGCGAGGCCGAGGTAGTTGTTCGCGCAGAAGTTGAGGACCTCGCCGGGGCGGCCGCCCGAGGTGACGCTCACGGTCGCGGACTGCGGGGTGCCGATGACGCGCTCGGGCTTGTGGAGCCCGGCGGCGCGGATCTCGTCGAGGGTGGTGCGCAGATCGTCGCGTACGGAATCGAACATCATCAGTTCCTTAGAGGGTCCAGTCCAGAATGACCTTGCCGCCACGGCCGCCGGCCGCTTCGGCGAAGGCGGCCTCGTGGTCGCGGAAGCCGTATCGGCCGGTGATCACGGGAGCGAGGTCGAGGCCCCCTTCGAGGAGCACCGACATCGCGTACCAGGTCTCGAACATCTCCCGGCCGTAGATGCCCTTGATCGTGATCATGGAGGTGACGATCCGGGACCAGTCGACCGGGAACTCCTCGGCGGGCAGGCCCAGCATCGCGATCCGGCCGCCGTGTGTCATGTTGGCGATCATGTCGCGCATCGCCTCGGGACGGCCGGACATCTCCAGGCCGATGTCGAAGCCCTCGCGCAGCCCCAGCTCGCGCTGGCCGTCGGCGATCGTCGCGGACGAGACGTTCAGGGCGAGGCTCACGCCGATCTTGCGCGCGAGTTCGAGGCGCTCCTCGCTGACGTCGGTCACGACGACGTTGCGGGCGCCCGCGTGCCGGGCCACCGCGGCGGCCATCAGGCCGATCGGTCCGGCACCGGTGATCAGGACGTCCTCGCCGACCAGCGGGAAGGAGAGCGCCGTGTGCACGGCGTTGCCGAACGGGTCGAAGATCGCGGCGACGTCGAGGTCCACGGGGACCCGGTGCACCCACACGTTGGTGGCGGGCAGGGCGACGTACTCGGCGAACGCGCCGTCGCGGCCGACACCGAGACCCACCGTGGCGCGGCAGAGGTGGCGGCGTCCGGCCAGGCAGTTGCGGCACTTGCCGCACACCAGGTGGCCTTCGCCGCTGACGCGGTCGCCGGCCTTGATCTCGGCGACGTCACGGCCGGTCGCGACGACCTCGCCGACGAACTCGTGGCCCAGCACGAGCGGCGTGCTGACGGCCTGCTGCGCCCAGCCGTCCCAGTTGCGGATGTGCAGGTCGGTTCCGCAGATCCCGGTCCTGAGGACCTTGATCAGTACGTCGCCGGGGCCGATCTCCGGCTCCGGGACGTCCACGAGCCAGAGCCCGGGCTCCGCCTTCTCCTTGACCAGCGCCTTCACGCGACGGCTCCTGTGGGTGAGCCCCCGGGCCAGGGCACGCCGAAGGGGCCCGTACCGGGGAGAGGGGTGTATTCCCTGAGGAATCTGCCGTACGACCGTAGTCCTGGTCCATCGAGGTTTTCTTAAACGCGGCCGCAGCTTTCCTTCACACGTCGGATTCCCGGCCCCTACACCTCCCCGGGCACCTGCCCCCGTTCGAAGTAGGCGACCAGCTCGGGGTCGAGCGCGGGCACCTCGCGCGCGGTGCCGCCGTCCCGCAGGGACTCCGTCGCCCGGAAGCCGGCGGCCACCGCCATGCGCGCGGCCACCGGGGAGGTGTCGGTGCGCCCTCCTTCCCGCACGAACCGGAGGAACTCGTCGATCAGCAGCGGATCCGCGCCGCCGTGTCCGGCGTCCTCGGGGGGCTCCGGTACCGGGTACTCGGCGTCGGCCCGGTCCCGGTGCCCCGAACGGCGGCTGTTCCAGACCTTCACCACGGCGCCGGGCCCGTCGCCGAAGTTCTCCAGCCGGCCCGCGTCGCCGATCACGGTGTAGTTGCGCCAGTAGTCGGGGGTGAAGTGGCACTGCTGGTAGGCCGCCAGCACTCCGTTGTCCAGGCGCAGGTTGACCAGCGAGACGTCCTCGACGTCGATGACCGGATTGAGGGCCCGCTGGGTGTGCGGGGGCCAGTGGCCGTCGTCGGTGTACCAGTCCTCCGTTTTGGGCACTCCGGGCGCTCGTCGATGCCGGTTGTCCCCGTACACCATGAGGTCGCCGAGCGCCTGCACCTGCCGTGTGTAGCCGCCGGCCAACCAGTGCAGTACGTCGAGGTCGTGGGCGCCCTTCTGCAGCAACAGGCCGGTGGTGAAACGGCGTTCGGCGTGCCAGTCCTTGAAGTACCAGTCCCCGCCGAAGCCGACGAAGTGCCGCACCCACACGGTTTTGACGTTCCCCACCGCACCGCCCCGGACGAGGTCGCGCATCAGGCGGATCACCGGCATGTGGCGCATGTTGTGGCCGACGTAGAGGCGGGTGCCCGTCTCGAAGGCGGTGCGCAGGACGGCGTCGCAGCGCTCGATGGTGATGTCCAGCGGCTTCTCGACGAAGACGGGCTTGCCCGCGCGCAGCGCCTCGCGGGCGAGGTCGGCGTGGGTGTGGTCCGGGGTGAGGACGAGTACCGCGTCGACGTCGGAGGCGTGGACGACCTCGCGGTGGTCGTCGACGGTCCGGACGCCGGGGATCCGGGCCGCGGCGGACTCCCGCAGCAGCGGGTCGTGTTCGGCGAGAACGGTCACACGTGAGCCCCGGCCGGGGCGGTGGGCGGTGAGCGCGAGGGGGCCGCGCAGGCCGAAGCCGAGAACGCCGAGACGCAGATCGGTCATGGGGTGCCTTCCGGGCCGTGTCGGGGTGGCTCGGGCACAGCGTTCCTCCGCGCGGGCGGGGTCAACCCCCGGCGGTCCCAGCGGATACGGCGGCTACAGCGGATACGACACGCACGGCAGGCACGGCGGGCACGGCGGGCACGGCTCCCGCGGGCACGTCATACGTGCGCCGCGCACGCGCGGTCGGCGCCGCGTGGCCTCAGAACCCCACGCCTCCCACGCCACCCATGCCTCCCACGCCACCCTCCCGCTGTCCGAGCTGCTCGACCAGTTCCGCCGCCATCGTCTTGATGGTCTCCAGGCCCGCTCTGCCCCACGGACGCGGTTCGAGGTCGACGACGCAGACGGTGCCGAGGGCGATGCCCGTGCGGTCGATGAGCGGGGCGCCGAGGTAGGAGCGGACCCCGATCTCGTCGACGACCGGGTTGCCCGCGAAGCGCGGATAGTCGCAGACGTCCTCCAGCACCAACGCCCGGCGGCGGACCACCACATGGGGGCAGAACCCGTAGTCGCGGGTCATATAGCGGCCGACACCATGGTGGGTGCCGTCCACGGGAGCCGGGACCGGCCGGGTGGTCGAGACGTTGCCGTCCGGGGTGTGCAGGCCCGCGAAGAACTGCCGGTTCTCGTCGATGAAGTTGACCATCGAGTACGGCACCGCGGCGACGTCGGCGAGCCGGTCCGCGAAGGCGTCGAAAGCGGGCTCGGCGTGCTCCCCCAGGCCGAGTCGGCGCAGCCGCCGGACCCGGGCGGGGGCGTCCTTGTCCTCCGGGGTCAGCAGCAGCCGGCCGACCGGGCGCGGCGGGTCGTAGCTCATGGACGGACTCCCTGGTGGGGGCCGGGTGTCATATGCGGGCTCCATGGTCGGGAACGTGGGTCGCGTGCGGGCTCTTTCGCCGGGCGGCGCAGGTCAGTACGTCACCTGTGGACGCCATGAATGGGGGCGTGCGCCGGAGCGTGGGCGAGGAGGTGCCGTACCAGAGTGAGCAGGGTCTGCACGCCCGAACTGGAGATCCGGGCGTCGCAGCGCACGATGGGGACCCCGGGGTCGAGGTCGATGGCCGCCCGTACCTCGGCGGGGTCGTAGCGGAAGGCACCGTCGAACTCGTTGACGGCGACGATGAAGCCGAGACCGCGCTGCTCGAAGAAGTCGACGGCCGCGAAGCAGTCCTCGAGGCGGCGGGTGTCGGCGAGGATCACCGCACCGAGCGCGCCCTCGGACAGTTCGTCCCACATGAACCAGAACCGCTCCTGCCCGGGTGTGCCGAAGAGGTACAGCACATGTTCCGGGTCGAGGGTGATGCGGCCGAAGTCCATCGCCACCGTGGTCTCGACCTTGTTCTCGACGCCGTCGAGATTGTCGGTCGCGGCACTGACCGTGGTGAGCAGCTCCTCCGTGCTGAGCGGCGCGATCTCGCTCACCGCGCCCACGAAGGTCGTCTTGCCGACTCCGAACCCTCCCGCCACCAGGATCTTCAGCGCGGTGGGGAAGGGATCAGAGCTGTCGTCGTAGTCCATCGAGCACTGCCTCCAGAAGAGACCGGTCAGTGGGGTTGTGGTGGAACTCGGGGGGTTTGGTGGTCAGCGCCCCGCAGTCGACGAGGTCGGACAGCAGCACCTTGGTGACCGCCGCCGGCAGCTTGAGCTGGGCGGCGATCTCCGCGACCGAGACGGGCGCCCGGCACAGTTCGAGCGCCTGGGTGTGCTCCGGGCCGAGGTAGCCGAGGGGCGTGGCTCCGGTGACCATGACCTGGGACAACAGGTCGAGCGCGGTGGTCGGACGGGTCCGGCCGTTGCTGACCGTGTAGGGACGCACCAGCCGCCCGGCCGCGTCGTCGAGCCAGGGCCCGTCGCCGGCCGCGGCCACCCTCAAGGCCTCATCGCCGTGGGGCCGACGGCGGCCTGCCGGGGCGCGGTCATCAGGTACGGACGGACGCTCTTGACGAGCATCGCCATCTCGTAGCCGAGGACCGCCGCGTCGGCCTCGCGTCCGGCGAGCACCGCGAGACAGGTGCCGGAGCCCGCGGTGGAGACGAACAGCAGGGTCGAGTCGAGTTCGACGACGACCTGGCGCACGTCGCCGCCGTCCCCGAAGCGGGCGCCCGCGCTGCGGCCGAGCGAGTACAGGCCGGAGGCCAGGGCCGCCATGTGGTCGGCGCTGTCCGGGTCGAGGCCGTGCACGGACTTCACGAGCCCGTCGCTGGAGAGGAGTACCGCGCTGGTGGTGTGCGGCACGCGCTGCACGAGGCCGCTCATCAGCCAGTCGAGATCGGATGCATGGCCGGTCGGCACGTCGCTCGCCATGGTGGATCGACTCCTTGGGGTACGAAGGTCTGCGGGAGCGCAGGTGGGGGTGGGCGTGCTCAGGAGACTGGTCATCCGGCCGGTGCGCTCCCGTCGTGCCGGGCCGTGAGGTCGTGTCCGGGCGTGGGGGCGGTGTCACGCGTCCCCGGCGCGTCGGGCGGGGCGGGCGCATGCGCGGTGTGCGGGTCGGCCCTGTGCGCAGCGCCCGCGGGTTCGTCGGCCGTTCGGACGGCCCCCAGGGGCGGTACGTCCAGGTGGCCTTCCAGGTGGGGCGAGCGTGGGGACGGCTGGTCGACGCGGATCACTCGCAGGGGTGGCAGCGCGTCCAGGCGCGCGGGGTCCGGGTGCCCGGGGTCCGGGTGCGGCCGATCGGTGGGGACCTCCGTCTGCCGGGCCTCCGCCAGTCCGATCCCGCGCTGGAACGCCGCCATCAGCCCGGGGTCGTGACCGGCGACGTGCTCCGAGTCCGGGCGGGGCAGGGGCCCGTCGCGCAGTTGGGGCGCGATGTGCTCCTGGGCGCGCCGGCGGGGCAGTTGGGGCCTCGCCATGGTGCCGCGGACCGCTCCGTTGCGCGGGGTGGGCGGCATCTCCGCGTTCTCCGCGAGGATGTGCCGGTCGTCGGGGCGGATGCCGGGCACGGCCTCCGCCGGATTGGGCCGCTCCGCGCGGGCACCGCGCACCGGGAGCGGCGCCGGCCCGCCATCGTCCGTGCCGTCGCGCCGCGGCATGACGGGCTCCGCCTGTTCCCGGCGCGACTGCCGGGGCACGGGGGACGCCGCCCCGCCCGCGGGAGGGAGCGGCACGGCCTGCCCGGCCGCTGGTCCCGCGGGCGGAAGCGCGCCGCCCGCCGTCTCGCGGGGCCGCCCCTGCGCGAGGTGCCCCGGGGCGCCCGGCTCCGTGCCCAACAGCTCCTGCGGCACCACGAGTACGGCCTGGACACCGCCGTAGATGTTGCTCTGGAGCCGGACGTGGATGCCGTGTCGCCGGGCGAGCTGCGACACAACGAAGAGGCCGATGCGGCCGTCCTGGAGAAGGCTCGCGACGTTCACCTGATCGGGGTCGGTGAGCAGCGCGTTCATCTTGTCCTGCTCGCCCGGCGGCATGCCCAGACCTCGGTCCTCGACCTCGACCGCGAGCCCTGAGGTGACGAGGTTGACGCGCAGCAGCACCTGGGTGTGGGGGGCGGAGAACACCGTGGCGTTCTCGACGAGTTCGGCCAGCAGGTGGATGACGTCGGCGACGGCGTGCCCGCGCAGGGTGCCGTCGATCGGAGGCACCAGTTTGACCCGCGAGTACTGCTCGACCTCGGCGATCGCCGACCGCAGCACCTCGGTCATGGAGACGGGGTTGCTCCACTGGCGCCGGGAAACGGCACCGCCGAGGACGGCGAGGTTCTCGGCGTGCCGCCGGATGCGGGTGGCGAGGTGGTCGACGTGGAAGAGGCCCTTGAGCAGGTCCGGGTCCTCGATCTCGTTCTCCAGCTCGTCGAGGATCGAGATCTCCCGGTGCACGAGGGACTGAAGCCGTCGCGCCAGGTTGACGAAGACCTCGACCTTCTGTTCGCTGCCGGCCCGGCTGGAGAGCTGCGCGGCCTGTACGACGGCGGTGACGGCGCCGTCGTGCGCCCGGGAGAGGTCGGCGGCGAGCAGCTCGAAGTCGTCGGCGTCCGGGAGGGGCCGGCGGTTCGGTGCGCGCGGGGACGGGGTCTCGCCGCGGCGCAGGCCCTCGACGACGGCGCGCAGGTCGGCCTCCGTACGCGCGCTGGTGCGGCGTATCGCGCCGAGGCGGTCCCGGACGGACCGGGCGGCCCGGTCGGCGGCCACGGCGGCGATCAGGATGCCCGCGAGGGCCACCCCGAGGGCGCCGGCGAGGACCGCCCAGAGAACCGCGCCCGGGCGGGCGCCGGTGGAGCGCACGGTGAACAGGACGGCCGCACACGCGCTGAGGGCCACCGCGGTGGGCGGCAGGACCGCCATCCGCAGCAGTTGGGGCCGGAGGGGGGTCTCGGGCGGCGAGGGGGCGGCACGGGCCACCGGCCGTCCGTGCCGCCCGCCCTCACGGCGGTCTGCGCGGGCGGCCGGTGCGCGAAGGTGAGACATCTGCGTCCTCGTACTGGGCGTCGGGGGCACTCGGGCTCCCGCGGGTCTGCGCGACTCGGGCGTGCGCCATCGCGGTGCCGGTCGAGAGAGCCGAAAAAAACGGCCCTGCGTCGCCCGACGGCAACTGACAGTAGTCGGCAACGGGACAGGTGCGGTGGGCAGTTGACAAAGTCCCCCGGACAGCGTCCCGCTCTGGTATGAGGCCTCGCACGGCAGATCGATATCACTGTCGGACACGCGTTCCCTAGAGGTGCCGTTCCGATCAGTGCTGGTCAGAAGTGGTCATGAAAAGACGGCGAGGGCCGGGGAGCGCGACGCGCCCCGGCCCTCGCCGTAGATCGGACTTTCAGGAGATTCAGCCTGCGGGCACCGTCTCCGGCTCTCCGGTGTCCTCCGCGGCGCCGCCGCCGGTGTCACCCGGCGTGTCGGAGCCCGCCATGCCGGAAGCAGGCGTCCCGGAGGCGGACACGCCGGAGGCCGGGGCGGTGGCGCCGGTCGTCCCGACCGCGGGCCAGCCACCCTCGGGCGGCACGGCCACCCCGCGCCACCAGGGCTCGGCCGGGACGGTCCCGGAGGTGGGCTCGAAGGGCTCACCGGGGTGCGGCAGCGCGATGCGCGCGCCGACCGCCTGCGCGGCCGCTATGGTCCCCTCGCCCGGTTCCACCCACGGGTGCGTGGCCAGGTTGAACGTGGCCCAGTGGATCGGCATCATCACACCGTCGGGCCGGCCGCCCTGGAGGTCCAGGTGGGCACGCATGCCCTCCTCGGGCGTCATGTGGATCTCGGGCCAGAACTCGCTGTACGCGCCGATCTGGATCATCGTGGCGTCGAACGGGCCGTGCTCGGCGCCGATGTCCTTGAAGCCCTCGAAATAGCCGGTGTCACCGCTGTGGTAGATCCGGTGCTCGTCGCCCGCCACCGCCCAGGAGGCCCACAGCGTGTGCTGGGTGTTGCGCAGGCCCCGGCCGCAGAAGTGTCGGGCGGGCGTGGCGGTGAGGGAGATGCCGCCGACCTTCGTGGACTCGTTCCAGTCCAGCTCACGCAGGCGGTCCGGGGAGACGCCCCAGTGCTCCAGGTGGGCGCCGACGCCGAGCGGCACCGCGAACACCGTGTCCGTGTCGGCGAGCGCCTTGATGGTGGGCAGGTCCAGGTGGTCGTAGTGGTCGTGCGAGATGACGACGACGTCGACCGGGCCCAGCGCGGCCAGCGGCAGCGGCACCGGGTGCAGCCGCTTGGGTCCGACGAAGTTGAAGGGAGAACAGCGCTCGCCCCAGACCGGGTCGAACAGCACACGGTGCCCGTCGATCTCCGCCAGCACGCTGGAGTGCCCCATCCAGGTGATCCGCAGCCCGCTCTTCGCGGGCCTGGCGAGGTCGGCGAGCGTCGTGGCGTGCACCGGCACCGTGCCCGCGGGGGCGCGACGGACGCGCTCCTCCTTGCGGAAGAAGACCTTCGCGAACTCGATCATGGAGCCGTCGGGGCGGGTCCGGGCGCTCACCGGGTTCTGGAAGACCCCGTCCGCGAAATTCGGCGATCTGCGGATGCGCTCCAGGCGCTCACCGCCCGGGTCCGCGCCGAAGGCGGCGGGCTGCAGCGCGCGGAGCCCGGAGCTCAACGTACGGAAACCGGTCACGGTACCTCCAATGGAGTCGGTCAGGCCTCCCATTATGGTCGGCCCCTCTGACGGTGCCGGGACTCCGCCCTCGCGGGGTCACGGCGTGGTGTCCCCGGTACGCGCGCCGCGAGGACGGGGTCCCGGCGCCCGCACTGCCGGGCGAACGCGCCGGAGGGGCCTACGGCCCGTATCTCGCAACCCCGCGGCGCTCTCTCTTCTTCCGCACCGGGGAAGGGGATTTCGGGACGCGCGGGCCCGACCGGCCCGACGGCCGCCGGGTGCCCGGCCCGGCGCCCGGCCGGTCACCTCCGGCGAGCCGGCCGCCGAACGGGCCGGCCGCGCGAACACCTGGGCCACCAGCGCGGAGCCGCCCGCGCCGACGCCACCCCTCACTCCCCTGTCCGCCCCCACCCACCGCTGATCCGTCCAGTGGATTGACACAGCGCGGGCAGCGTTCCGATACTGACTGACGATTCAGTAAAGGTTCCGGTGGAGGCGCTCGCGCCGATCCGTCCGCACCGGGAGGAACGATGGATGCCGACGCACTCACCGAAGGCGACCGATCCCGAGCGCCGTCACCTCCCGCCCAGGGGTGTCCCTGCACACTGAGTCGGTGCAGAAGTGGCTGGCGGGTCGCGATGTGATCGTCGCCGTGGGTACCGAGCCGGCCGGGAGCGGTCTCCGGTCGCCGCCGACCGCCCACGGACGGCGCGCCCGTCGACGAACCGGCCCGCACCCCGCCGAGGTGCCGCGCACCCACCGCCCCACCCTGATCCCCGCCCCCGAGGAGTACCCATGACCGCGCCCCCGACCACGCCCCTGATCACACTCACCTGGACCGACCACGTCACCGGCCGCCCGGGGTTCCTCGTGGTCGACCGTCTGGTCCGGGGCGTCTCCAGCGGCGGGCTGCGGATGCGCGAAGGCTGCACCCTGGACGAGGTCGCCGGGCTGGCCCGGGGCATGACGATGAAGGAGGCCCTGCACTACAACCCCGAGGGCCGCTACATCCCGCTGGGCGGCGCCAAGGGCGGCATCGACTGCGACCCCCAGGACCCCGCGTCGTACGGCCTCCTGGTGCGCTATCTGCGTGCCATGCGCCCGTACATCGAGAACTTCTGGACCACGGGCGAGGATCTCGGGCTCTCCCAGGACCTGGTGGACCGGGCCGCCACGGAGGCGGGGCTCGTCTCGTCCATCCAGGCCGTGTACCCGCTGCTCGACGACGAGAAGAGCGCGCGGAGCCGTCTCGCGGACGCCTTCGCGGTCGAGGTGGACGGGATCGGGCTCGACGAACTCGTGGGGGGCTGCGGTGTCGCCGAGTCGGTGCTCGCGGCCCTGGACCGCGCCGGAGTCGCGTACCCGGGAACGCGCGTCGCCGTACAGGGCCTGGGCACCATGGGCGGAGCCACCGCGCGCTTCCTGTCGCGCGCCGGACTCACCGTCGTGGCCGTCGCCGACATCAAGGGCACGATCGGGAATCCGGACGGACTCGACGTCGACGCGCTGCTCGCGGCGAGAGACGCCTACGGGACGGTGGACCGCGCGGTGCTGCGCCCGGCCGACCGTGAACTCCCGGCCGATGCCTGGCTGTCGGCCGACGCGGACGTCCTGGTGCCCGCGGCGGTCTCGTACGCGATCGACACCACGAACCAGGCCCGGATCACCGCCCGTTGGATCGTGGAGGCGGCCAACATGCCCGTCCTGCCCGGGGCGGAGGACCTGCTCGCCGCGCGCGGTGTCCTCGTGCTGCCGGACGTCGTCGTCAACTCCGGGACGAACGCCTGGTGGTGGTGGACGCTCTTCGGCGACATCGGCGCGGACGCCGACGAGGCGTTCGCGTACACCCGACGCTCCATGCGCGGTCTGATCGACCGGATGCTCGCCCGCGCGGAGGCCGACGGGACGACGCCGCGGGCCGCCGCGCACGCCATCGTCGCCGACCGGCTGCCGGTGATCGCGGAACGGTTCGGCTGGTACCGCTGACCCGGGAGCGGGGTTCCGGGCCCGACTCCCGCGCCGGGCTTCCGGCCCGACTCCGGCACCGCGCTGCCGCCGAATCCCGTCGCGCTCTCGTCCGATCCGCCTGCGCGGGACGGGAGTTCCCGGTGTCCGCAGAGACAGGACGTGTCCGGATCGGCCACCGGGAGCCGTCCGACCCGGGCGAGGCACTAGGGTTGCCGCGTGGCAAGGGTGCGGTTGAGCGTGGCGGAGCGGCGTCAGGAATTGCTGCGGGCTGCCATCGGACAGATCGAGGCGCGGGGCGTGGCGGCGGTACGGATCGCCGACGTGGCCTCGTCGCTCGGGGTGAGCAACGCGTTGGTGCTGTACCACTTCTCCACCAAGGAGAAGCTGGTCGCGGCCGCGTTCACCCACGCCGCCGAGGACGACCTCGCCCATCTGCGCAAGCTGCTCGGCCGCCGTACGTCCGCGCTGCGACGACTGCGCGCGGCCGTCCGCTGGTACGCGCCGACCGGCCAGGCCAAGGGCTGGCGACTGTGGATCGAGGGCTGGGGCGCGGCGCTGCGCGAGCCCGCGCTGCGGGAGGTCACGCGTGACCTCGACAGGCAGTGGAAGGCCGCGATCACCGAGGTGATCGCGGAGGGAGTGGCCGGCGGCGAGTTCCGGTGCCCGGATCCCGCGGGAGCCGCGCTGCGGCTGACGGCGCTGCTCGACGGGCTGGCGGTGCAGATGACCGCCTACACGGGCGCGGTGTCGCGGGCGCGGGCCCAGGAGTGGGTGGACGACGCGCTCGCGCGGGAGTTGGGAATCGAGCGGGCGGCCCTGACGGCGGCGGTGCGCTGAGGCGCCTGCCCCGGCACATCCCCCGCCGTGTCCGGGGCGACGCCCCCCCGCGGTCCCGCCCGTCGGCCGTCCCGCGATGTCACGCGGCTCAGGCGACGGATCCGATCCGCATCCTGATGTCGTTCGGCGACAGGCTGCCCTTGGCCGCGACATGGTCGCCCGAGGACTCCCCGCGCAGCCTTCGTCCGATCCACGGCACGAGGTATTCGCGCGCCCAGTGGATGTCGTCGCGCCGTACCTCCAGCGTGCCGCGGGGCGGCAGGGGCGGCCAGGGCTGGTCCGGGTCGGCGGGCACGTCGAGGCCGAGGACCTGGCCGGCCCGCAGCGCGACCCGGGTGTGGCCCTCCGGCGACAGGTGCAGTCGGTCGCCGTCCCAGGCGCGCCGGTCCTGGATCGTCTTCAGGGACCACAGGTCGAGGACCGGACAGCCGTACCGGTCCGCGATGGCCCGCACATGTCCGTTGTACGTGGCGATCTTGCCGCGCAGGTGCTTCAGCACCGGGACGCCACGGGTGTCGAAGCCGGTCGTCACCATGACGGTGCCGACGGCCGAGGTGAGGTCGGCGACCGCGCGCTCGAAGCGCTCCGCGACCTCGTCGGGGTCGGTGCCGGGCCGGATGATGTCGTTGCCGCCCGCGCAGAAGGAGACCAGGTCCGGGGCGAGTTCCTTGGCCCGCCGGAGCTGGTCGTCGATGACCTGGTCGAGCAGCTTCCCGCGGACGGCGAGGTTGGTGTAGGTGAAGTCGCCTTCCGGCTGCCGGTCCGCGAGCAGTACCGCGAAACGGTCCGCCCAACCGACGAAGGCTCCTTCGGGGCCGGGGTCGCCGACGCCTTCGGTGAAGCTGTCCCCCACCGCCACGTACGACCCGATCACCGCTCTGTTGTCACTCTTCGAATCGTCTGCCACGTCGAGCCATGATTCACCTTGGGATGTGAGCTACGCGACCGTAGGAATGGGTTGACGGGTGGTGAGATAAGCCACTCATAAAGACCGGCGAAATCCGGAATAGGGTTCTCTCAGGCGTGGTTGAACAGCCGCCACACCTGGAAGACCGTGATCCGGAGACGACGCCGGCACGGCATCGACGAGACACCGCGGGCCGGACCCCGGGATCGTGGGGTCCGGCCCGCGGGTCGCGTGGGGGCGTCAGCCGACGACGACTCCGTACGAGCGCAGGTACGCGACCGGGTCCATGTCCGAGCCGTAGTCCGGCGTCGTGCGGATCTCGAAGTGCAGGTGCGGACCGGTGACGTTGCCGGTCGCGCCGGAGACGCCGACCTGCTGCCCCTCGGTCACGGTCTGCCCCGCCGCGACGGAGAGCGCGGACATGTGGGCGTACTGCGAGTACCGGCCGTCCGCGTGCTGGATGACGACCTGGTTGCCGTACGCGCCGCCCCAGCCGGCCGAGACGACGGTGCCCGCGGCGACGGACCTGATCGTGGTGCCGGTCGGGACCACGAAGTCCACACCGGTGTGGTAGCCGCTGGACCACATGCTGCCGGGCACCTTGTAGCCGGTGCCGATGGTGGCCCCCTCGACCGGCAGGGTGTACCCGGCTGCGGCGGCCTTGGCCGCGGAGGCCTGGGTGGCGGTGGACGCGGCCGGCTGCGCGGCGCCCTGCCCCTCGATCGTGAGCTTCAGACCGGGGTGGATCGCCGTCGGATCGCCGCCGACGACCGCGCGGTTGTCGGCGTAGAGCTTCTTCCAGCCGCCGCTGACGTGCTGCCGGTCGGCGATCTTCGCGAGTGTGTCGCCGGCCTTCACGACATAGGTCTTCGCCGCGGTCTTCTCCGCGGCGGTCCCAGGTACGGAAACCGTCGTGATCTTCTGCACGGCGGACGGGACCGCGGCCGCCGGGGCCGCGGCATGGGCGCAGACGGCCCCCATCAGCGGCATTGCGAGCGCGGCACCACCGGTGCCGAGCACGGCGATCGAGCGGGGCAGACGCAGGAACTTGGGGCGACGGTGCTTACCCTTCGCGGGCATGGCGCATTTCCTCTCCGGCGCCTGCGAGGTGAGCTGTCGGGTGCGGACTGGAGATGTCCGGCCGCGCGGCAGCGCGGCTGTACCCCTAGCCGTTCCGGAGACCGGAACAGGCGCGATACCTGTGGATCCCCCGCTCCTGCCGCGTACGGGTGAGTGCGGATTCCGGGCGGCGGCAGGATTGGGCGTCCGTCCGGATTGAGGGCGAACGTAGGCGAGGGGAGAGGGCGTCGACAACTGTGCGCGATCCCCGCACGCACCCTTTTCATGATCGATGCCCGAATTGCCCGTCACCCTCCGTGCACAGCGCCCCCTCCATCCCGGCAATCCGCGCGGCGGTCCGGGCACATGGTGGAGGGAATGCCGCCACGCATCGTCACGCGTATGACGCTGCTCACGCACGTCCTCCCATGTAGCCATATTCCCGGGCGAGTTCGACCTGAAGTGACAACTGACACAAAACGCCAATATCAGACAAAGGTTGATGACCGCGGCGCACCGAGATCCCCGCGCGGTCCCGGGCGCGGTCCGTGGTGCAACAGCACCGCATTTCGATGCACTTCACCTGTTTCACCCGTCCGTGCGCCCCGAGAGCGCCGTTCTCGGGGCGCCTGTGGACAACTCATTGCCCGAGGAACCCATGTCGTATCGTCGAGAGGCGATTCCCGTCGGCGAGCAACGACGAGCGGTGCCGACGGCCCTATGGGAGGAGCCCCCGTGACGCAGCAGGTCCCGTCGACCGAGCCCGAGCTGGCCGGAGTGCGCAACTTCCGAGACGTGGGCGGCCTGCCCACCGTGGACGGCCGACGGGTGCGGTCCGGGCGGCTGTTCCGCAGTGGTCACCTCGCGCACGCCACGGAGGAGGACGCCGTGTTCCTCTCCTCGCTCGGCCTGCACACGATCTTCGACTTCCGCAATGCCTCGGACCAGAAGCTGGAGGGGCCGGACGTCGAGCTGCCCGGTGTCCGGAACGTGAACCTTCCGCTGACGGACCCGGCCGACGGCAGCGAGTTCTGGAAGATGGTCCGCGACGGCGAGCTCGACCAGCTCCGTGCCCACCTCGGCGACGGCCGGGCGGCGGACCGGATGATCGGTTCGTACCGCACGATCATCACCGAGCGGACGGCCGAGCACTCCCAGGTGCTGCACGCCCTGGCCGAGGACAGCGTGCCCGCGCTGATGCACTGCGCGGCGGGCAAGGACCGCGCCGGCCTGTCCATAGCCGTGACGCTGCTCGCCGTGGGCGTCGAGCGCGACGCCATCGTCGCCGACTACCTGGAGTCGAACGCGCGGCACCGCCGCTACAAGGTCCACCGCAACGGCACCTCGGACACGGCCCGCTCCCCCGAGGTCATGGAGCTGCTCAGCCCGCTGTTCGACGCGCGGGCCGAGTATCTGACGGCGGCCTTCGAGACGATCGAGGAGACCTGGGGCGGCGTCGACAGCTACCTGGAGCAGGCCCTGCGCCTCACCCCCGACCTGCGCGACCGGCTGCGCGACCGGCTCCTCGACTGACGTCCACGGGCGGTACGGCGGTACGGCTGTACGGCTGTACGGACGTCCGCCGGCCCCCGGTCTACTGGTTCTGCGCTCCCAGCGTGAACAGCAGGTAGATGAAGGCGGCGAAGAGGTGACCGACGGCGACGTAGATGATCAGCCGTACCCACAGCGCACGGGGGAACTTGTCCTCCATGGACCGACGGGGGCCGGGTTCCGTGGGTTGCGTGGGTTCCGTCATGACATCTCTCCCAGGGTCGGGTGCGCCGCCGCCGGGCCGAGGCACAGCGCGGCGGCGGGGCTCTGCAACAGGGTGTGTACGAAGAGGAGATCGGCGCCCGCCTGGTCGGCGGCGGCTATGCGGTGCGGGGTCAGCGAGTCGAAGTGCGCGCTGTCCCCGGGCGCGAGCACCTGCGTGGTGTCCCCGAGGCGCAGCCGCAGCCGCCCCTGGAGGACGTGGAGCCACTCCTCGCCGGGATGGACGCGCACGATGTCGCCCTGGGAGCCGTAGGGGACGTGCACCCGCAGCGCCTGCATCCCGCGGCCCGGCGAACCGGCCTGCCAGTAGGTCCAGCCGCCCGCCGCGGTCGGCTCCATGTCGGCGGCCCGGACGATGGCGTCCCGTTCGGCGACCCTCTCGCCCAGCAGCTCCGAGACCGTCGTACCGTAGATGCGGGCGAGAGCGAGCAGCATCGGCAGCGAGGGCTGGCGCTGTCCCGTCTCCAGCCGGGAGAGATGGGCGGCCGAGAGCCCTGCGGCGCGGGCCGCGGCCTCCAGGGTCAGTGCGGCGCGCCGCCGCAGTTCACGCAACTGCGGCGCGACGACGGGCAGCGCGTCGGCTGTCCCGGGCTCGGGCGGCGTACCGGCCGCCCCCGGCTCGATGGGGCTCATGCACTCCATTGAGCCGCAATCTTGCCTCTCGGGCAAATTTCTTGCCTCAGAGGCAAAGACGCCGTGGCCGGCGTCGTGGCGCGGGAAGCCGGAGAACCTCCGTCGCGACCTCGAGCCGTCGCCGGAGACCGTCGCCGAGGCCGGAAGCCTGCTCTCGCCCGGTGACAGCCGTCGACGACCGGCCGCTGCGACGCGGTCGGGACCGGGCGTTCACCCCAGGCCCGGCAGGCTCCGCACCTCGCTGACCTCCAGGAATCGTGCGAGAGCACCGCCCGGCTCATCCGCGGCAGCAGGGCGGTGACCAGCGAGACGGTGACGACCGACCGCGGCAGCGACCAGATGGTCTGCGCGTAGGTCTAGGCCGAAAATCCCACCCCGCCATGGGGCAGTGCCGTGTCCGCGGCGGAGGCGTAGCGTTCTCGCCGCGCTCCGCGTCCCCTCCACCACGTACCCGATCTACGGCGTAGAGATCGGCCGGGCCCGGGTTCTCCGGTGGGCCCGCGGTCTCCCGTCCACGTGGCGCGGCGGGCGGACACTCCGGGCCCTGGGGCCGGGCGGGCCGCGGATGCGTCGTGTCCGCCCCTGGGGCGAGCCCGCCCCTTCCCGTCGGGCAAGCGGTGCCGGACAGGAAAGGGCGGACGGGAAAGGGCGGACGGGACCTAGCGGTTCGCCACCGCCTGCTTGACGAGCGTCTTCCCGAAGTCCCACATCAGCCCGCCACCGCTGTGCGCGTCGTCCATCACGGCGACGAAGGCCTCCATGAACCGGTCCACGTCCCGCTCACCGACGATCAGCGGCGGGATCAGTTTGATCACCTCCAGGTGGTCCCCGGAGACCTGGGTGAGGATGCGGTGCCGCTGCAACAGCGGGACGACGACCATCTGCGCGAAGAGCCCCTTGCGCGCGGCCTGCAGCATGGTCCAACGGCTGCGCAGCTTCAGCGATTTGGGCCGCCCGAACTCGATGCCGATCATCAGCCCCCGGCCGCGGACGTCACTGAGCAGCTCGTACGTGTCGACGAGCGCCGCGAGCCGGGTCTTCAACTGCTCCCCCGTGGCCCGCGCGTTCGCGACGACCTGCTCGTTCTCCATCACGGAGAGCACGGCGAGGCCGGCCGCCATGGCCTGCGCGTTGGACCCGAAGCTCGCCGAGTGGACGAGGACCCGGTCCATCGACGAGTAGACCTTCTTGAAGATCCAGTCCTTGCCGAGGGTGGCACCGACCGGCACATAACCGCCGGACAGCGCCTTCGCCACGCACACCAGGTCGGGTTCCACGCCGTCCTCGTGCTGGTAGGCGTAGAAGTCCCCGGTCCGCCCCAGGCCCGTCTGCACCTCGTCGGCGATGAGCAGCGCCTTGTGCCGGTGCAGCAACTCCTGGGCGGCGCGCAGATAGCCGGGCGGGGCCTCGTGCACGCCCTTGCCCTGGATGGGCTCGACGATGAGCCCGGCGACGTCGCCCCGTTTCAGCTCGCGGGCCAGCGCGTCGAGGTCGCCGAGCGGGACGGCCGTGTCGGGCAGCAGCGGGGCGAAGCCGTCGCGGAACCCGTCCTCGCCGTTCACGGACAGCGACCCGGTGGTCAGCCCGTGGAAGGCGTGCGCGCAGTAGAGGATCCTCGGTTTGCCGGTGGCGTACCGGGCGAACTTCAGGGCGGTCTCCACGGCCTCCGTACCGCTGTTGGCGAAGAACACCCGGTCCAGGTGCGGGCTGTGCGTGAGAAGCTTCTCCGCCAGCAGTCCGGGCAGGGGCTGGCAGTCGAAGCGGGTGAGGTCGGCGAGCGAGGCGTCCAGGACATCGTGCAGCGCCTGGCGGACGACGGGGTGATGGCGGCCCAGGCCCATCACCCCGAACCCGGCGAGCATGTCCAGGTAGTCGTTGCCGTCCGCGTCCCAGAAGTGCGCGCCCTCGGCCCGCTCGTACACCTTGTCGAAGCCGATGGTGTGCAGCATGCGCGGGAGCTGGTGGTTCAGGTACTTGGTGTGCAGCTCGTAGCGCTCGGCCCCGCGCTCGGCCAGCAGCGCGCCGAGGTCGAACTCCCGTTTTCCGGAAGGGGTGGTCATTCCTGTTTCTCCTTGGACAGCTCGTCCTTGACTGCCAGGCCGGCCCCGATCCGCCCGGCGATCTCGACGGGCGTGAGCCCGATGTCGGCCAGCACCTCCGCGCGCTTGGCGTGCGCGAGGAACTGCTCCGGGATCCCGAACCTCCTTACGGGTACGTCCACTTCGGCGTCCCCCAGGGCCAGTGCGACCGCCGAGCCCACGCCGGCCGCCCGGCTGTTGTCCTCGACGACGGCCACGAGCCGGTGTTCGGCCGCGAGGCCGGGCAGGGCCGGGTCGACGGGTTTGACCCAGCGCGGGTCGACGACCGTGCAGCCGATGCCCCGGGCCTCCAGCAGTTCGGCGGCCTGGAGGCAGACCGGCGCCATGACACCGACGGCCACCAGGAGGACCTGCGGGGTCTCCGCGGACCGGTACAGGACGTCGAGGCCGCCCACCCGGTCGGTCGCCGGGATCGCCGGGCCCACCGACTCCTTCGGGAAGCGGATGAGTGTCGGGGCGTCGTCGACGGCGACCGCCTCCCGCAGCTGGGCGCGGAGTTGGTCGGCGTCGCGCGGCGCGGCGATCCTGAGGCCCGGCACGACCTGCAGGACGGACATGTCCCACATGCCGTTGTGCGAGGCGCCGTCGACGCCGGTGACACCGGCCCGGTCCAGTACGAAGGTGACGCCGCAGCGGTGCAGCGCGACGTCCATCAGGAGCTGGTCGAAGGCCCGGTTGAGGAAGGTGGCGTAGACGGCGACGACCGGGTGGAGGCCGCCCGTGGCGAGTCCGGCCGCGGAGACCGTGGCATGCTGCTCGGCGATCCCGACGTCCCACACCCGGTCGGGGAACCGCTCGGCGAACCTGCCGAGTCCCACCGGGTGCAGCATCGCCGCCGTTATCGCCACGACGTCCTCGCGCTCCTCCCCGATCCGGGCGATCTCGTCGCCGAACACCGAGGTCCAGGAAGGCCCGTTGGAGGGCGCGAGCGGCTCGCAGGTCAGCGGGTCCATCACGCCCACCGTGTGGAAACGGTCCTCCTCGTGCGCGAGCGCGGGTTCGTAGCCGCGGCCCTTCTCCGTCAGACAGTGGATCAGCACCGGCCCGTGGAAGCGCTTCGCGCGCCGGAGCGCGGACTCCACGGCTCCCGTGTCGTGTCCGTCGATCGGACCGACGTACTTGAGTCCGAGGTCCTCGAACATGCCCTGCGGTGCGAAGGCGTCCTTGAAGCCCTTCTTGGCGCCGTGCAGGGACTCGTAGAGCGTGGGTCCGACGACGGGGGTGCGCAGCAGTACGTCCTTGCCCCAGGCCAGCACCCTCTCGTAGCTGTCCGTCGTCCGCAGGGTGGCGAGGTGGTTGGCGAGGCCGCCGATGGTCGGCGCGTACGAGCGTTCGTTGTCGTTGACGACGATGATCAGCGGACGGTCCTTCGCGGCGGCGATGTTGTTCAGCGCCTCCCACGCCATCCCGCCGGTCAACGCGCCGTCGCCGATGACCGCGACGACATGGCCCTTCTCCCCCTGCACCTGGCGGGCCTTGGCGAGGCCGTCCGCCCAGCCGAGCGCCGTGGAGGCGTGGCTGTTCTCGATGATGTCGTGCTCGGACTCCTCGCGCGAGGGGTAGCCGGAAAGGCCCCCCTTGCCGCGCAGCTTGGAGAAGTCCTGACGTCCCGTCAACAACTTGTGCACGTAGCTCTGGTGACCGGTGTCCCACAGGATGCGGTCGACGGGTGACTCGAAGACCCTGTGGAGTGCGATGGAGAGTTCCACCACCCCCAGATTGGGCCCGAGATGTCCACCGGTCCTGGCGACCGCGTGCACCAGGAACTCCCGGATCTCATCAGCCAGTTCACCGACCTCCGCCTCGGACAGCGCCTTCAGGTCGCGTGGTCCCCGGATGCTCTCCAGAATCGTCACGCTCGGGCCCCCTCTCGGTCCGTGCTGATCAACTCACGGTGACGGCCGGCTCCCCGGACCCGACTCCGTCGTTCTCCATCTGCTCGGCGATCTTCATCGCTTCCTCGATGAGGGTCTCGACGATCTTCGACTCGGGCACGGTCTTGATGACCTCGCCCTTGACGAAGATCTGCCCCTTGCCGTTGCCGGAGGCGACCCCCAGGTCCGCCTCCCGCGCCTCGCCGGGGCCGTTGACGACGCAGCCCATGACCGCGACGCGCAACGGGACCTCCATCCCCTCCAGACCGGCCGTGACCTCGTCGGCCAGCTTGTAGACGTCCACCTGGGCGCGCCCGCAGGACGGGCACGAGACGATCTCCAGGCGCCGCTGACGCAGGCCCAGCGACTCCAGGATCTGGATACCGACCTTGCACTCCTCGGCGGGCGGCGCGCTCAGGGAGACCCGGATGGTGTCCCCGATGCCCTCCGCGAGCAACGCCCCGAAGGCGACAGCCGACTTGATGGTCCCCTGGAACGCCGGGCCGGCCTCCGTGACGCCCAGATGGAGCGGGTAGTCGCAGGCCGCCGCCAGTTGGCGGTAGGCGTTGACCATGACGACCGGGTCGTTGTGCTTCACCGAGATCTTGATGTCCCGGAACCCGTGCTCCTCGAAGAGGGACGCCTCCCACAGCGCCGACTCGACGAGCGCCTCCGGCGTCGCCCTGCCGTACTTCTCCAGCAGCCGCCGGTCGAGCGAGCCCGCGTTCACACCGATCCGGATGGGCGTGCCCGCCTGGGAGGCGGCGCGCGCGATCTCCTTCACCTTGTCGTCGAACTGCTTGATGTTGCCCGGGTTCACCCGCACCGCCGCGCAGCCCGCGTCGATGGCGGCGAAGACGTACTTCGGCTGGAAGTGGATGTCCGCGATCACCGGGATCTGCGACTTGCGGGCGATCGTCGCGAGGGCGTCCGCGTCGTCCTGCGTGGGACAGGCGACCCGGACGATCTGGCAGCCGGACGCGGTGAGTTCCGCGATCTGCTGCAGCGTGGCACCGACGTCCGACGTACGCGTCGTCGTCATCGACTGCACGGAGACGGGTGCTCCTCCCCCGACCGCCACCGGTCCGACCTGGATCCGCCGTGACACACGGCGCTCCGCGATCGGTCGGACCGGCACCTCGGGGAGGCCCAAGGAAACGGCGGTCATGACGTCACCCGCGGCTTTCCGTGAACGTCTCGCGGGCGGCGCGCAGGGACTCCTTGAGGGAGCCCATGGTGGCGAGGACGGCGGTCGGCTCGTAGCCGCAGTGCGCCATGCAGTTGGCGCACCGGTCGTCCTTGCCGCGACCGTAGGAGTCCCAGTCGGTCTCCTCCAGGAGCTGCTTGTACGTCTGCACGTACCCGTCGCTCATCAGGTAGCAGGGCTTCTGCCAGCCGAAGAGCGAGTAGCTCGGGATCGCCCACGCGGTGCACGGGAAGTCGACCTTGCCCTCCAGGAAGTCCAGGAAGAGCGGGCTCTGGTTGAGCCGCCAGCGGCGCCGGTTGCCGCCCGCGAAGGCCTTCTTGAACAGTTCCCGGGTCTGCTGGACGCCGAGGAAGTGCTCCTGGTCGGGGGCCTTCTCGTAGGCGTAGGCGGGCGAGAGCATCATCTCGTCGACCTTCAGGTCGTCGTTGAGGTAGTTGAGGACCTCGATGACGGTCTGCGGGGTGTCGGTGTTGAAGAAGGTCGAGTTGGTGGTGACCCGGAAGCCGCGCCGCTTGGCCTCCTTGATGGCCTCGACCGCCTCGTCGAAGACGCCTTCCTTGGCCACGGACTCGTCGTGCCGCTCACGCAGCCCGTCGATGTGCACGGCCCAGGCGAAGTACGGCGAGGGCTTGAACTTGTCCATCTTCTTGCGCAGCAGCATCGCGTTGGTGCACAGGAAGACGAACTTCTTCTTGGCCACCAACTGCCGCACGATCTCGTCGATCTGCGGGTGCATCAGAGGTTCGCCGCCCGCGATGGACACCATCGGGGCGCCGGACTCCAGCACAGCCCCCACGGCCTGGGCCACTGGCATCCGCTGCTTGAGCACGCCGGCGGGGTGCTGGATCTTGCCACATCCCTCGCACGCGAGATTGCACGCGAAGAGGGGTTCCAACTCGACGATCAGCGCGAATTTGTCCCGCTTCCTGAGCTTCTGTTCAAACAGGTATGCAGCGACCTTCATGGACTGCCGAAGTGGCATGGCCATCTGGCTCACCTCCGAGGGAGCAGCAAAGAACGGTGCCATTCAAAAAAAGCGGGAAGGATGGCACGAAGAACACGGAAAGCTGATATTCCACCGCGCACCGTGCCGATACGGACGAGTTCATGTTCTGGAGCGTCCACGACCACCCGGACGGCCGCAACCGGACGGGGGCCCGCGCGGACGGCGCTGCGCAGCGTCGCCGCGGACTCCATGTCGACCGCGATGGCGCCGGTCGCGAACAGGTCCGACCGTTCGTGACCACGGACGACGTGATCGGAGCCGGTGAGCGGCCCCGTATGGACGGTGCGCCCGGGCACGGCGCGCACCAGCTCCTTGACCAGCAGCTCCGTGCCCACGCACGGAGTGCTCCCGCGCGGATCCCGGGTCTCCTCGGCGACCACCAGGTCGCCGGGGTGCATGCCCGGGGCGAGCCCCGCGCAGAAGCCCGTGGCCAGGACGGCGGCCTCGCGCAGCGCCGGGCCGGCGAGGACCCGGCCGAGCGAGAGCTCCGCGGCCCTTGGTCCCATGCCGGTGCGCAGGACGGTGACGGGCCCGTCGGAACCGCTCCGGTCGCCGGTGCGCAGGGCGAGGTGCTCGATGCCGAGCGCGCAGGCGATCAGCAGCGGGGCCGGTTCGGGCTTCGTGCTCATCAACCCCCCTTGACCTCGGCGAACGGCTCGCCGTTGACATAGCGGCCGAGCGCGGTGAGCGGGAAGACCTGCCGGTAGAGGTGGTAGTTGATCGAGAAGTCCCACGGGAACCCGGTGCCGGTGAAGTACGGCTCGTCCCAGGAGCCGTCGGGCAGCTGGGTCTCCGCGAGCCAGGCGATACCGCGCTCCACGGCCTTGGAGTCGCGCTCCCCGGCCGCGAGCAGCGCGAGCAGCGCCCACCCGGTCTGTGAGGCGGTCGAGGCGCCTTTGCCGCTCCACTCGGCGGCGTCGTCGTAGGAGCGCAGGTCCTCGCCCCAGCCGCCGTCGTCGTTCTGGACGGTCTCCAGCCAGCCGACCGCTCGGCGGATCGCCGGGTGCGAGGCGGGCAGTCCGGCGGCCGTCAGCGCGGGCACCACCGATCCCGTGCCGTAGACGTAGTTGACGCCCCAGCGCCCGAACCACGAGCCGTTGGGCTCCTGTTCGGCGAGCAGCCACTCGATGCCCCGGCGGGTGCGCGGGTCGTGCGAGAGGCCCTCCACCGCGAGCATCTCCACCACGTGCGCGGTGACGTCCGCGGACGGCGGGTCGATCACCTCGCCGAAGTCGCAGAACGGCAGCCGGTTGGGGAAGGGGCTGGTGTTGTCGACGTCGAACGCGCCCCAGCCGCCGTCCTTGGACTGCATGCCGAGGTTCCAGCGCACCCCGCGCCCGATCGCCTTCTCGAGGCGTTCCGGGTCGTGATGGCGCACACGGCGCAGCGCGAGGACCACCTCGGCGGTGTCGTCGATGTCGGGGTAGTTGTCGTTGTGGAACTCGAACGCCCAGCCTCCCGGCGGGAGATGAGGCCGCTTCACCGACCAGTCGCCAGGCCTGACGATCTCCTCGCCGAGCATCCAGTCCGCGGCCTTGACCAGCTGCGGATGGTCGGCCGGCAGCCCCGCGTCGGCGAGCGCGATGGTCGCCAGGCAGGTGTCCCACACGGGCGACTGGCAGGCCTCGATCATCCGGGCCCCGTCCTCGCGCCAGACCGTGAAGCGGTCCAGGGACTCGAGCCCGGCACGCATCACCGGGTGGTCGAGGTCGTAGCCGAGCAGGTGGAGCGCGATGACGGAGTACACCGCGGGCGGCTGGATGCCGCCCCAACAGCCGTCGTTCTCCTGTCGTTCGATGATCCAGCGCGCCGCCGCGTTCATGGCGGCACGGCGCAGCGGCCGCGGCGCGACCTTGCGGTACTGGTGCAGCGCCCTGTCCAGCCGCTGGAAGACGCCGCTCCAACTCGCCACGGGAGCCGTGGGCCTGACCGGACTGGGATTGCCCGGGTCGGTGTGCAGCTCGTCCAGCGGGAACGGGGCGGGCCGCACAGGTCGCTTCGCCGAGACGATGGTGAGCGGCACGATCGTCTGCCGCGCCCAGCATCCGAAGTCGTAGATGTTGAGTGGCATCCACTTCGGGAAGTAGATGAGTTCCGGCGGGAGTTCGGGGAGGTCGTCCCACTTCCACCAGCCGAACAGGGCGAGCCAGATCCGGGTGAAGACGCGGGCCGAGGCGATACCGCCCCGCTCCCGGACCCACGCGGCGGCCTTCGTCATGTGCGGCGCGTCGGGGGCGTCCCCGGCCAGCCGCAGGGCGACGTACGCCTCGACGGTGGCGGAGAGGTCGCCCGGGCCACGGTAGAAGGTGGCCCAGGCGCCGTCCTCGCGCTGCTCGCCGCGGATGAACAGTCCGGCGGCGTGGGTGGTCGTCTCGTCGAGGATTCCCAGGAACTGGCGCAGGAGCAGGTCCTCGGCGTCCATCGTGACGTTCGTCTCGAGGTCGCCCTTCCACCAGCCCTCGGCGTCCTGCCGCGAGAGCAGGTAACCGGTGGCACGCTGTATGGCGTGCTCGGCGACGTCTCGGGTCTCGACTGTCCCGGCCGCCACGGGAGTCGTCTCTGGCTGGATTTCGCTGGCCGCGGCAGCGCGGGGCGGCAGTGCCCCGGTGCTTCCGTCGGTCGTCGCTGTCATGGCTTCCCCTTCGTGCAGTGGTACGTCTCTGCTGTGGGTCCGCCGTCGGCCGGTGCGTCGCTCTCATGGGGTCCCCTGTTCTCGTACGAAGCGGAGAACCTGGGGAGACACCGGCCGGCGACTACGCGAGGTTTATTCGACCGATAGTGATCATCTCTTTCGTACGACGACGAAGTCGGCGAGCGCGACGAGCTCTGCCCGCACCTGGTCGGACATCTCGACGGCGTTCAGGGCCTCGATGGCGATGGTGTGCTGACGGCGTGCCTCCTGGGCGGTCCACTCGCGGCCGCCCGCCTCCTCGATGAGCGCGGCGCGGGCCGCGAACTCCTCCTCGGAGAAGTTCTCGAAGTCGCTGGCCTTGGCGTCCTCGGCGAGCAGCCTGCCGAGCCGTTCCGAGGCGGGCCCGCCCGCGGCGAGTGCCGCCACGACCGGCAGGGACTTCTTGCGCTGGCGCAGATCGCTCCAGGTCTGCTTGCCGGTGGCCTCCGGGTCGCCCCAGATGCCGAGCAGGTCGTCGACGGCCTGGAAGGCCAGGCCGAGGTGGTAGCCGTACCGCTCCAGCGTGTCGGCGGTGCGGTCGTCCGCGCCGCCGAGGACCGCGCCGATCGAGCAGGCGCAGGCGAGCAGGGCGCCCGTCTTGTTGCCCTCCATCTCCAGGCACTCCTCGACGCTGACCCGGTCGCGGTGCTCGTAGGAGATGTCCTGTGCCTGGCCGTCGATGAGGGCCCGGGTGGCGGTGGTCAGGCGGCGGGTGGCGCGGCCGGCCTCGGCGGTGCCGAGTTCGAGGAGGATCTCGTTGGCGAGCGCGAACAGGGCGTCGCCGACCAGGATCGCCTGGGCGGGGCCGTGCACCTTCCAGACGGTGTCGCGGTGGCGGCGCTGCTCGTCGCCGTCCATGAGGTCGTCGTGCAGCAGCGAGAAGTTGTGCACCAGCTCCACCGCGACCGCGCCGGGCACGCCGACCTCCGGGGCGGCGCCCGCGGCCTGCGCGGACAGGACGGCCAGCGCCGGGCGCACGGCCTTGCCCCCGTCGCCGTCGGCGGGGTTGCCCGCTGCGTCGATCCAGCCGAAGTGGTAGGCGGCGACGGTGTCCATGGGCGACGCCAGGCGGTCGACGGCCGCTTTCAGCACCGGTGTGGCCAGGGTCCGGCCGCGCTCCAGGAGCGCGGTCACGTCCACCGCGTCGGCAGCCGATTCGGCCGGGGGCACAGTGGGCACAGTCTCTCCTCTTGTTGCGGTACCGGGGGTGCGGGGGTCCACCGCGCGCTGCTCGACCCTCACCTGAGTCCACCTCGCGGTGAAGCGCCCGTTCCCGCCGGTGTTCGGCCGGGGGCCCGGGGGGTGTCTCCCGGCAGGGTGGGGGCCGTCTCCTCGAACGCGAGGAGGTGATCGCGGGGCCGGCCCAGGGCGCCCAGTGCGGCTCCCGCGGCACCGGCGCCGCTGCGGACCGCGCTCTCCATGGTCGCGGGCCACCCGGTGGCGGTCCACGCGCCGGCCAGGTACAGGCCGGGAGCCTTGGTGCGGGCGCCGGGCCGCAGCCGCCCGACGCCGGGGGCGGGGGCGAACGTCGCGGTGCGCTCCCGGGTCACGAAGAAGTCCTTCACCTCGGCGTCGCGGGCGGCGGGCAGCAGCCGCTCCAGCTCCGGCAGATAGCGTGCGCGCAGCACGGCGACGGTCTCGTCGATCTCGTGCTGGGCGGCCGACTGGGACAGGGCCAGGTACTGCCCCTCCCGCAGTCCGGACGCCTCGGTGCGGTCGAAGACCCACTGCACCGGGGAGCCGAGCGCCGCGAAGAACGGACGCGTGAGCACCTTGCGGTCGTAGACCACGTGGACGTTGAGGATGGGCGCGGTACCGATCTCCAGGAGTCGCTCGGGGGCGTCCAGCGCGCCCGCGGGCAGCAGATCGTGCGCCTCGCGCTGGGGCACGGCGAGCACCACGGTGTCCGCGTCGAATGTCTCGCCGGGAACCTGAACGCTCCAACGCCCGTTCTCGTTGAGGGAGATGGAGGTGACTCGTGTACGGACTTCGGTACGGACGCCCGCGGAGTCGAGCGCCTTGCGGGCCAGTGTGTCGTGCAGTTCGCCCAGCGGAACGCGCGCCCAGCCGATGTCGGCCGCGCCCGGGTCGGACAGCAGACCGGTCTTGAACACCATCGCGGCGAGCCCGAGCGACGAGTCGCCGGCCACCGCGTTGAGGGTGGCGACCCCCACCAGGTCCCACAGTGCCTCGACGGCACGCTCCGACTGACCGTGCCCGGCGAGCCAGCTGCCGAAGTTCTGGTCGTCGAGCGCCGGATCGTCGAGGTCGAGCGCCTTGAGCGCCAGAGCGGCACGGCCGACCTTGGCGCGCTCGGTGAGCGACAGATGCTGATAGGTCGCCAGGCTGCGCGCGAGATGCAGCGGCACCGGCAGCGCGGTGCGGCCGATTCTGCCGAGCCGTCGTCCCGCAGTGCCCTCCGCGTCGAGAACGGGCACGTCGAGACGATCCTGCACCGGCGCCAGCGAGGTCGCGTCGATGCGGTCGAGGAACCACCGGTAGGCGGTGCAGCAGCGCAGGAACACATGCTGGCCGTTGTCCACGGTGAGCTCGCCGCGCTGGAAGGAGAAGGCCAGCCCGCCCAGCCGCGGCCTGCCTTCGAGCAGCGTCACGCGCACCCCGGCGTCGGCGAGCGAGAGGGCGGCGGTGATCCCGGCGAGCCCGCCACCGACCACCACGGCGGATGTCCCGGGGCCGGCCGCACCGGCGGGCGTCCCGGAGCGGCCCGGGCCGTCCGGACCGTCCGCGTCCGGCTCCCCCGGCTGCGTGGCCTCGCTCATCGTGCGTCCTCCCCCTTCGGCCCGCCGCGATCCTCGAACGGTGTACGACCGGCCGTCGCAGTCAGGGACGCCGCGGACCGCCGGAGGGTTGCGTGCCGCATTTCTCCGGTGGAGTCACCTTGGCCCAGATTGTCCATCAGGTGCGCCTCCTGACGGTGCGGCGGGACACGTGCCGCGCGTCCAGGCCGGAGAGGCCGCGCACGGCGACGTACGCCTTCTCCCGGCCCGGCAGCGAGACGCGGCCGCGCAGCACGGCCTCCGGCTCCCTCTCGATGCGGTCCAGCAGCCGCCGGTAGATGCCCGCCATGGCCGCGACGCAGGCGCCGCTGCGCCGGTCCAGCATGGGCAGCAACCGGTAGCCCTCCGCGAAGAGGGTGCGGGCCCGTCTCACCTCGAAGTGCACCAGGCCCGCGAAGTCGGAGCCCTCCGGCGGCTTCGACCCGTTGAACCCGGCCGAGCAGCCGAACTTCGCGAGGTCGTCGGCGGGCAGATAGGTGCGCCCGTCCGCGGCATCCTCACGTACGTCCCGCAGGATGTTGGTGAGCTGGAGCGCGAGCCCGAGCGTGTCGGCATACTCCGGCGCGCGTTCGGCGCCGCGCGCCCCCGGTTCCGTACCGAACACGCCAAGCGAGAGCCGCCCGATCGCCCCGGCCACGCACCGGCAGTACACCTTCAGATCGTCCCAGGTCTCGTACGTCTCACCGCGTACGTCCATCAGGACGCCGTCGATGAGCTCGTCGAGGCCGCCGAGCGGCACCGGGAAGTACGCCGCGGTGTGACTGAGGGCGACCGCGACCGGGTCGGTGTCGTCCTCGTCGACCCGGCCTTCACGGACCCGGGTGAGCAGCGCCCTGGTGTCCTGGAGACGGGCCGCCTTCACATCCGGTGCCAGCGTGCCGTCGCCGATGTCGTCGACACGCCGTGAGAACGCGTAGAGCGCCGACATCGCACGACGCTTGGGCGTCGGGAGAAGTCGGATGCCGTACGCGAAATTACGCGCCTGCTGACCGGTCACTGCCTCGCAGTAGCTGTAAGCGGCGAGTACCGGTGCGGACACGTGTTGTTCCGACTCCACGGTCCGGATCACCCCTTTCCTCGCAGAGTCACTCCCACCTCGCGCAGCAACTGGAGCTTGCCGGGCTTGGGCGGGCCGGGAAGTACGTCGTATTCAGCGACGGCAATCGCACGGATTGCCGCCCTTCCCCCTGCCACGAACCCCGCGAGCAGCAGCTTCAGCCTGCCGTGGACGCTACCCACGAGGGGGGTGCCTTCATTCAGGAGGTTGAGCGCGCGTTCTGCTTCGTATGCAACCAGCGCGCGCACCGATGCGCCTGCTGTGGCCGTGGCGAGATCCGCCTCCTGGACATGGAAGCGCTTCATGTCCTCGGCGGGCAGGTAGACGCGGTCGCGGCCGAGGTCCTCGGCCACGTCCTGGAGGTGCTCGACGATCTGCAGCGCCGTGCACACCGCGTCGGAGCGGCGGACCCGCTCGGGCGTCGAGGTGCCGGTGATCGAGAGGACCAGTCGCCCCACCGGATTGGCGGACAGCTCGCAGTAGGCCAGCAGGTCGTCGTACGTCTCGTACCGCGAGACGAGCTGGTCCTGGCGGTTGGCCCCGATCAGGCCGAGGAAGGGCTCGGGGGTGAGGCCGGCGCGGCGCGCCGTGGGCTGCAGGCGGCGCAGCAGGGGGTGGAGCGGGGTCGAATCGAACACCCGGTGAAGGTCCGCTTCGAGGGCGTCGAGGAGCACGAGGCGGTCCTCGGCCCCCTCGGGCGACACGCCGAGCAGCCGGGCGTCCGCGCCGCCGGGGGCCAGATCGCCGTCGCCGATGTCGTCGACGAGGCGGGCGAAGCCGTAGACCGCCATCAGGTCGTCGCGCCAGGCCCGGGGCAGAAAGAAGGGCGCGACGGGGAAGTTCTCGTCGGCGGCCTTGTCGAGGGTGCCGCGCTCCGGATCTCCGGTGCGGGCCGTCCCGGCTTCGGTCACCGCTCGCCGCCCGGCGCGAGGACGGCACACGCATCGCGGAGCTGGAGAGTTTCCGTAGCCATTGCCGTCACATCTCCCGTTCTACACTGCCGACCCAATACTGCCCATTTCGGACACGCCGCCCGGAGGTCCGCGCAGCGCGCGGGTACCGGGCGTAGCGCAATATCGCCCCACTTGGCGCGATTCAGCACCGGTACAGCTTACGTTGTACAACGCTGCACGGACCGTCGGGGTGTCCTGCACATCACAACAACACACCGATTGGCGTCAAGATTCCTACGGACAGCAGGAGTTGGCTTTCCCTTTGCAGACGCAGGGCCCCGCCGAACCGTTCCGGCGGGGCCCCGGGCGAGACGGGTTATTTGCCCGTGAACTTCTCGTACTCCTTGAGGACCTCTTCGGTCGGGCCGTCCATGCGCAGCTCACCGCGCTCCAGCCAGAGCACGCGGTCGCAGGTGTCGCGGATCGACTTGTTGTTGTGACTGACCAGAAACACCGTGCCCGCGCTCTTGCGCAGCTCGCGGATCCGCTGCTCCGAGCGCTTCTGGAAGGAGCGGTCGCCGGTGGCGAGGGCCTCGTCGATCATCAGCACGTCGTGGTCCTTGGCGGCCGCGATGGAGAAGCGCAGCCGCGCCGCCATCCCGGAGGAGTAGGTCCGCATCGGCAGCGTGATGAAGTCGCCCTTCTCGTTGATGCCCGAGAAGTCGACGATCTCCTGGTAGCGCTCCCTGATCTGCTCGCGGGACATGCCCATCGCGAGCCCGCCCAATATGACGTTCCGCTCGCCCGTGAGGTCGTTCATCAGGGCCGCGTTCACGCCGAGCAGGGAGGGCTGGCCGTCGGTGTAGACCTTGCCCTTCTCGGCGGGCAGCAGTCCGGCGATGGCCCGCAGAAGGGTGGACTTGCCGGAGCCGTTGGAGCCGATCAGGCCGATGGCCTCGCCGCGGTAGGCGGTGAAGGAGACGCCCTTGACGGCGTGCACCTTGCGCACGCCCCGTTCCTCGCCGCGCTTGATGATGCGGCTGAGCGCGGCGGTGGCGCTGCCCTTGCCGGTCTTGGCGCCGTTCACGCGGTAGACGATGTGCAGCTCGTCCGCGATGACGGTGGGGATGTGGGACACCTGGTCAGCCACGGCCGTACCTCTCTTCCGCCTTCCAGAAGTACACGAATCCGCCCGTGGCGAAGAGCACGGCCCAGAAGGTCGCGATCGCCCATACGTGCGGCGGCAGGTGGGAGGCGCCGTAACCGTCGATGAGCGCGAAGCGCATCAGGTCCATGTAGATCGCGGCCGGGTTCACCTGGAGCGCGCGGATGACCCACTCCGGACGGCCGACGAGCATGTTGCTGATGGAGAACATGACACCGGAGGTGTACATCCAGGTGCGCAGTATGAACGGCATCAGCTGGGCGAGGTCCGGGGTCTTCGCGCCGAGCCTGGCCACGATGAGGGCGAGGCCCGTGTTGAAGAGGAACTGCAGCGTCAGCACGGGCACGATCAGCAGCCAGGACAGGCCCGGGTAGCTGCCGAACGCGATCGCCACGACGAACAGCACGAGCATCGAGAACAGCAGCTGCTGGAGCTGCTGGAGCGCGAAGGAGATGGGCAGCGAGGCGCGCGGGAAGTGCAGCGCGCGCACCAGCCCGAGGTTGCCCGAGATCGCGCGGACGCCGGCCATGATCGAGCTCTGCGTGAAGGTGAACACGAAGACGCCGGTCACCAGGAACGGGATGTACGTGTCGTGCGACATGCCCCGGCTGGCCTTCAGGATCAGGCCGAAGATGAAGTAGTACACGGCGGCGTTCAGCAGCGGTGTCGCCACCTGCCACAGCTGGCCGAGCTTCGCCTGGCTGTACTGGGCGGTGAGCTTGGCCTGCGAGAAGGCGAGGATGAAGTGCCGCCGCCCCCACAGCTGACGCACGTACTCGACGAGGCCGGGCCGCGCACCGCTGACCGCCAGCCCGTACTTTCCGGCCAGCTCGGCGGCGGAGAGCCCGCCATCGGGCGACGGGTGGTCGCTCACCGCGACCGCTCCGTCCTGCGTTGTGTCACTCACAAGGGGAAACTTTCGTCTTCAGGATGCGCACGGCCGGGTCGGGCAGGGCCGTGGGCACGGGACCGGGGTCGGGACCTCGTGCTCACAGGAACGAGCTTCTCAGATGACGGGAGGACGGCCCAGTCTGCTCAGGCGCCACACCGTACGCCACTTCATGGGACGCCTCCGTCCGCACGAGCTGGTCCAGCCCTCCTTGAAACCGCCGAACCAGGCCTTCAGCGCGGGTCCGGAGGGGCGGCGGGCCAGCGTCAGGAGCAGCCACACGCCCAGATAGACGGGGACGAGCGTTGCGGGAAGGTTCCGGCGGGCGAGCCAGACACGGTTGCGGGCCACCATCCGGTGGTAGACCGCGTGCCGCGAAGGCGCCGTCGTCGGGTGGTACAGCACCATGTCGGACCGGTAGTCGATCATCCAGCCGGCGTCCAGCGCCCGCCATGCCAGGTCGGTCTCCTCATGGGCGTAGAAGAACTCGTCCGGAAGCCCCCCGACCTGGCCGAAGACCTTCGTACGGACCGCGTTGGCGCCGCCGAGGAAGGTGGTGACGCGCGAGGAGCGCATCGGGTCGGAGGCGCGCAGCCGCGGCACGTGGCGGCGCTGGGTCTCGCCGGTCTCCGGGTCGGCGATACGGAAGCTGATGATGCCGAGCGCCGGGTCGGCGGCGAAGGCTCGGCGGCACAGCTCGGCGGTGTCGTGGGTGGCGAGGAGTCCGTCGTCGTCGAGGAAGAGCAGGATGTCGACGTCGGCGCCGCCGGGCCCGAAGGCCTCGATGCCGACGTTGCGGCCGCCGGGTATGCCCAGGTTCTCGGGCAGCTCGACGGTGCGTATGCCTGCCGGGACGTCCGGGACGGGCGAGCCGTTGCCGACGACGACCACCTCGACCCGGTCGCCGTCCTGTTTGGCCACGGAGTCCAGCAGGGCCCGGAGCTCGTCGGGGCGGTTGCCCATGGTGATGATCACCGCGCCGACCTTCATCGCCGCACTCACTTCAGCCTGCTGGAGGCGAGGATGGACACGAGGTGCAGCAGGGTCTGCACGAGCGCGATGCCCGCGAGGACGGCGGTGCCGAGCCGGGTGAAGAACAGGTCTCCCCTGACCTGGTCGGCGATCGCGAGGACCAGGATCAGCAGGGTCGCCTCGATGCCGAGGATCAGCCGGTGGAACTTGAGCGCTGCGGCGGCCCGGCGCGCGAGGGCCATGCCGGAGGAGCGGGGCTCGGACGCGGCCTCCTTGACCGGCGGCAGTCCGCTCTGGTGGCGGGCCACACCGACGAGGTCGGTCTCGGCCTTGACCAGGATCGCGCCGAGGGCCGCCAGCGTGCCGAGGAAGGCCCACAGCCAGTCGACGCGCCCGCCGCCCCACAGGTCGGCGGCGCGCAGCCCGAGGCCGACCAGGACGGCCGCGTCGGTCAGATAGGCGCCGACGCGGTCCAGGTAGACCCCGCCGAGCGAGTACTGCTTCTTCCAGCGCGCGATCTCGCCGTCGACGCAGTCCAGGAGCAGGTACAGCTGGACCGCGACCACGCCGAGCACGGCGCCCGCGATCCCCGGCACCAGCAGGGCCGGGGCCGCGAGCACACCGCAGACGGTCATCAGGTACGTGAGCTGGTTGGGCGTGATCCTGGTGTTCACCAGGTAGCGGTCGCAGCGCAGCGAGATCTCTCGCATGTACAGGCGTCCCGCCCAATGCTCACCGCTGCGCCGGTCCTTCACCCCTGCGGGATGAACGACGGGGCGGAGTTCAGCTACTGATGGCCTTGGCATAGTCGGAGTAGATGTCCTTGATCTGGTGGGTTTTCAGGTCGAGGTGTTCGAGGATCGTGTAGCGGCCTGGCCGGGTCTGCGGTGCGAACTCCACGACCTGGACGAACTCGTCCACCGTGAAGCCGATCTCCTCGGGCAGCACCGGCAGCCCGTGGCGGTGCAGCACCTCGGCCATGTACACCGACTCCTCGTGCGCCCCCCGCAGGTACATCGCGAAGGCCGCTCCCAGGCCGCACTGCTCGCCGTGGCTCGCGGCGCGCCTGGGGAAGAGGAGATCGAACGCGTGGTTGATCTCGTGGCAGGCGCCCGACGAGGGCCGGGAGTCGCCGGAGACCGACATGGCGATACCGCTGAGGACCAGCGCCTCGGCGAGCACCTGGAGGAAGTCGTTGTCCCCGATGCCGCCGGGGTGGCGCAGCACGGCCTCGCCGGCCTGCCGTGCCATCGCGGCGGCCAGGCCGTCGATCTTCTCGCCGTTGACGCGGTGGGCCAGCTCCCAGTCCGCGATCGCGGAGATGTTGGAGACGGCGTCGCCGATGCCGGCCCGGACGAAGCGCGCGGGGGCCTCGCGGATCACGTCGAGGTCGATGACCACCGCGATGGGGTTCGGCACGCCGTAGGACCCGCGGCCCGCGTCGTTGTCGAGCGTCGCGACCGGAGAGCACAGGCCGTCGTGGGCGAGGTTCGTCGGCACGGCGACCAGGGGCAGGCCGACCCGCGCGGCGGCGAACTTCGCACAGTCGATGATCTTGCCGCCGCCCAGGCCCACCACCGCGTCGTAGTGGCCCGCTCGCATGTCGCCGGCCAGCCGGATCGCGTCGTCGAGGGTGCCGCCACCGACCTCGTACCAGGTGGCGCCGGGCAGGGCCGGGGCGAGCCGCTCGCGCAGCCCGGCTCCCGAGCCGCCGCTGACCGCGACGGCCAGCTTGCCCGAGTGGGAGATCCGCTCGTCGGAGAGCACGCTCGCCAGGTCGTCCAGGGCACCCGGACGGATGTCGACGACGACCGGCGAGGGGATGAGCCTCGTCAGTACTGGCACGCGATCTCACGTCCCTTGGCGAGGTCGTCGTGGTTGTCGATCTCGACCCACTTGACATCGCCGATCGGGGCCACGTCGATCCGGAAGCCGCGGTTGACGAGCTCCTGGTAGCCGTGCTCGTAGAACTGCTGCGGGTCCGTCTCCCAGACCGTCTTCAGCGCGTCGGCGAGGTCGGCCGCGGCCTCGCCCTCGATGAGGGTGACGCCGATGTACTCGCCAGTGGCCTCGGTGGGCTCCATGAGCTTGGTGATCTTCCGGACGCCCTTGTCGGGGTCCACGACGACCTTCATCTCCTCGTCGGCGAGCTTCTTGACCGTGTCGAGGGCGAGGATGATCCGCTTGCCGTCGCCGCGGGCCGCGAGCAGCGTCCTCTCGACGGAGACCGGGTGCACGGTGTCGCCGTTGGCGAGGATCACACCGTCCGTGAGGGCGTCACGGCCGCACCACAGGGAGTAGGCGTTGTTCCACTCCTCGGCCTTGTCGTTGTCGATGAGGGTGATCCGGAGGCCGTACTTCTCCTCCAGGGCCGCCTTGCGGTCGTAGACGGCCTCCTTGCGGTAGCCGACGATGATGCCGACCTCGGTCAGACCGATCTCGGCGAAGTTGCCGAGGGTCAGGTCCAGGACCGTGATGCTGTCCTCTATGCCCGCGGGACCAACCGGCACGAGAGCCTTGGGGAGGCTGTCGGTGTAGGGGCGCAGACGCCGTCCGGCGCCGGCCGCCAGCACGAGGCCGATCATGCGGGTTCTCCTTCATCGTGTACGGCGGGCGCCCCGGAGGACGCCCAGAAGCGGATGCTCTCGAAGAGCACCAGCACGGCCACCGCCACGGCGAGCACCGTGAGCGCGACCTCGAACTGTGCGGCGGTGAGCAGCGCGGCCAGGACGGTGACCAGCAGCGTCCTGCCTTCGTGCCCCCCGGTCGCCCGCACCAGCCAGCGCGGCGGCGCGCCCGCGTTGCCGCGGATGCGGTACACCGTGTCGTAGTGATGGTAGGCGACCGCGGCCACCAGGCCGAAAGCCGCCGGAAGTACTCCGTTCACGTCGGCTTTGACTGCCAGTACCAGAACGGTGAGGTACTCGGCGGCGCGGAAGACCGGGGGGACCAGCCAGTCGAGGGCGCCCTTGAGGGGGCTGACGACGGCGATGGCGGACATCAGCGTGTAGACGACGGCGAACACGACGGTCTGCCAGCCGGAGCCCCACAGCACGGCCGAGGCGACCACGAGGAAGCCGCCGATGAGGGCGCTGACGGGCGCCGTGTGCCGGGCGGTGCCGCGGGCGAGGCGGGCCAGCAGGTCGACGAGCGGTCCGCTGTCCGCGAGGTCGGCCAGCGCCTGTGCCGCCCGGTCCGTGCGGCGGGCCTTGCGGGTCAGCGAGCGCAGTACCCGGCCCGCCGTGGTGTACGTCGCCGCGAAGGCGCAGCCGACGAGCAGCGCGTAGAAGGTGATCCGGGGTGTGGTCAGCGCCGTGAGAACGGCGATCATCGCCCATCGTTCGCCGATGGGCAGGACTATCATCCGGCGCACCCAGACCGTCCAGCCGACGCTGTCGAGTTTGCCGGAGAGAGCCGCGGTGGGGCTGGTGTTGGCGGTGGCGTCGTGGTTCGCCTCGTTGAAGGAGAAGTCGACGACGTGCCGGCAGGTCTGCAGGATCATCGCGCCCAGGGCGAGCGCCCACACGTCGTCGCCGCCGCGGGCGGCGCCGAGGGCGAGGCCCGCGTAGTAGGCGTACTCCTTGGCACGGTCGAAGGTCGCGTCCAGCCAGGCGCCGAGCGTCGAGTACTGCAGGGAGTAACGGGCCAGCTGCCCGTCGGTGCAGTCCAGGACGAAGGAGAACAGGAGCAGCAGGCCGGCCGCGACGAACCCGGCGCGGGTGCCGGTGGCGGCGCAGCCCGCGGCGATCAGCGCGGTCAGCAGTGAGGCGGTGGTGACCTGGTTCGGGGTCAGGCCGCGGCGGGCGCACCAGCGGGCGAGGTAGCGGGAGTAGGGGCTGATGCAGTACGTGGTGAAGAAGCCGTCGCGGGCCTTCACGGCGCTGCGCAGCCGGATGGCCTCGTCGTCCACGGCGGAGACGGCCTGCCGGATCTCGTTGCGTTCCTGCGGGTCGCTGGGGACGGCGGCCACCAGCGAGCCCAGCTCGGGGTGGTGCACGGCGACGCCGTCCGCGTCGAGGGCGGCGGTGAGACGCCCCGCGAGGTTGTCGGTCGCGACGGCCAGGCCGCCGGACGCCGAGCTCTCGCGGGCCATGGCGCGGGCCAGCGCCCGGCGGGCCTCGGGCTGCACGGTCACGGCGCCGGGCACCGCGGAGGCCGGGAACCGGGGGTCCGTGAGGCCGAGGCGCAGGGCGTGCGGGTGCCCGACGAAGCGGGCGTCGACGACGGCGACCCGCTCACCTGCCGGTACGGCGGCCAGCAGGGTCTCGGCGTCACCGGCTTCGACGGCGGAGCGCACGTCGAACCCGAGCGACCGCAGATCGCCCTCGAGCGACGATCCGGGGACCGGCTGGCCGGTGAGGATGGCGGTCGACAGCGAACTCACTCCCTGGGTGCCGGGCGGCCTCGCGCCGGCATGTGCGTGGTGGGACGGCCCGGGCCCGGGCCCTTTCCTCGTCCTCCCGTCGTCCGCCCCGAGGGCGGGCGGGAGGGCGCGGCCAGCGCCTGCGGCCGCCGGGCGGCATGTCGGCAGAGGCTATCGGATGATGGGAAGCGGGTGTTCACCACCCGTTCACGGTCCGATCAACCTGGTCTGCGTGACCGTCCGCGCCGCGATCATCATCGGTGATCCGGGGTCCGCGCGACAAACCGCGACCCCAGACCGGACCATTGGCGGCATTGCCTACGAGAACCGGCACACCGGTCCGGAACACGGCAGGACGGGCGCGGTACCGGGCCCGGCATAGGGTGGTCGTCCATGACATGGCTGATCACAGGCGGGGCCGGATACATCGGGGCACACGTGGCGCGGGCGATGGCGGAGGCCGGGGAGCGCGTCGTCGCCCTGGACGACCTCTCGGCCGGGGTGGCCCGGCGGCTCCCGGAGAGCATCCCGCTGGTGCAGGGCTCGTCTCTGGACGGGGAGCTGCTCAAGCGGGTTCTCGCGGAGCACGCGGTGACGGGTGTGGTGCATCTCGCGGCGCGCAAGCAGGTCGGTGAGTCCGTGGAGCAGCCCACGCGCTACTACCAGGAGAACGTGGGCGGTCTCGCGACGCTTCTCGAGGCGGTGGCCGGGGCGGGCGTGCGGCGGTTCCTGTTCTCCTCGTCCGCGGCCGTCTACGGCAACCCGGACGTGGACCTCATCACGGAGGACACCCCGTGCGCGCCGATGAGCCCGTACGGCGAGACGAAGCTCACCGGGGAGTGGCTGGTGCGGGCAGCGGGCCGGGCGCACGGCATCGCAACGGTGTGCCTGCGCTACTTCAACGTGGCGGGCGCGGCCTCGCCGGAGCTCGCCGACACCGGGGTGTTCAACGTGATCCCGATGGTCTTCGACCGTCTCATCCGTGGCGAGGCCCCGCGGATCTTCGGCGCCGACTATCCGACGCCGGACGGCACCTGCGTCCGGGACTACATCCACGTCGCGGATCTCGCCGAGGCGCACCTCGCGGCGGCCCGCCGGCTGACGGGTGACGCGACGGGCGATCTCACCGTGAACATCGGCCGGGGCGAGGGCGTCTCGGTACGTGAGCTGCTCACGCTCATCGCGGAGGTCAGCGGTGACACCCGGGAGCCGGTCGTCGAGCCGCGTCGTCCCGGTGACGCGCCGCGCGCGGTCGCCTCGGCCGCGCTGGCCGCCCGGGAGCTGGACTGGACCGCGCGGCGCGGAGTGCGCGAGATGGTCGCGTCGGCGTGGGACGGATGGCGGCTTCATCACCCCCCGACACAGGATTAACGATCTTTGCCCGCTCTGACCTGCGTCTCGTTTGCGCAGGTCAGAGCAGATGACAACGGTGTTCAGTGCAGCCTTGGCCCGATACCCCCCACCCGTAGTTCACTGTGCTTCCGGGCAGCGGACGGGAGGCGGCTTTCCATGGGGGCTGGACACGACCACGGGCACGCGCACGGCGGGCCCGCGACCGGCACGGCGGCGGCCGCCTACCGCGGGCGACTGCGGGTGGCGCTGTCGATCACGCTGGCCGTGACGGCGGTCGAGATCACCGGCGGTGTCCTCGCCGACTCGCTCGCGCTCGTCGCGGACGCGGCACACATGGCGACGGACGCGCTGGGCCTCGGCATGGCCCTGCTCGCGATCCACTTCGCCAACCGCCCGGCCGGCGGGAACCGCACCTTCGGCTACGCCCGGGCCGAGATCCTCGCCGCGCTCGCCAACTGTCTGCTGCTGCTCGGTGTCGGGGGCTACGTCCTGTACGAGGCGGTCCAGCGCTTCGTGACGCCCGCCGGGACCGCGGGCGGACCGACGGTCGTCCTCGGCCTGGTCGGCCTGGCCGCGAACACGGTCTCCCTCGCGCTGCTGATGCGCGGCCGCCGGGACAGCCTGAACGTGCGCGGCGCCTTCCTGGAGGTGGCGGCGGACGCACTGGGCTCCGGGGCCGTCGTCGTCTCCGCGGCGGTGATCATGACCACCGGCTGGCAGGCCGCCGACCCGATCGCCTCGATCCTCATCGGCGTCATGATCGTCCCGCGCACCTGCAAGCTGCTCCGCGAGACGCTGGACGTGCTTCTGGAGGCGGCGCCCCAGCATGTCGACATGGCGGAGGTGCGCGCCCACATCGTGGCCGTGCCCGGCGTCGAGGACGTCCACGACCTGCACGCCTGGACCATCACGTCCGGCATGCCGGTCCTCTCCGCGCATGTGGTCGTCGCCGCGGACGTGCTGGACGCCGGCCGGCACGAGAAGGTGCTCCTCGAGCTCAGGGGCCGCCTGGGCCACCACTTCGACCTGGAGCACTGCACCTTCCAGCTGGAACCGAGCGGACACGCGCGGCACGAGGCGAGGCTCTGCCACTGAGCGGGTGCGCGGACCGGTCGCACGGAGCGGCCGCACGCACGGACCGGTCGCACGCACGAGCCGGTCGCACGCACCGGTCGCGCGGGCCGGGAGACGGTCCTCTTCGGCCGGTCGGCGGTCCGGAAAACACGGATGCCGGGCCGTGCCGCCCGGTGCTAGCGTGGCGGCCTTCCGGCCGTCCGAGGAGGAGATGGGTCGATGACTGTCACGTTCGACGCCGCCGTGCGCGGCGACAGATGTGTCCCCGTCCCCCGGGTCCACGGCTGACCCACGCCGTACGGCGTGCGCGACGGCCCGGGCCCCGCATCCGAAGGCTGCTCATGCTGTCCGATCACAACGCCTCCCTCGAGGCCTTCTTCGCCCTGCACCACGGACTGCCCCGGCAGGGCCCCGGGTCCGACGCCACCACCCGGCACCTGCTCTCGCTCGCCGGTCCGCTGCCGGATCGCCCGCGCGTGCTCGACCTGGGCTGCGGGCCCGGCCGGTCCGCGCTGTTGCTGGCCGGGGAGGCCGGGGCACGGGTGACCGCCGTCGATCTGCACGAACCGTTCCTCGACGAACTGCGGACGGCCGCCGAGGCGCGCTCCCTCTCCGCGTCCATCTGCGCCGTCCACGGGGACATGGGCGAACTCCCCTACCCGGACGGTTCGTTCGATCTCGTCTGGGCGGAGGGCTCGGCCTATCTGATCGGCTTCGACACCGCGCTGCGCACGTGGCGGCGGCTGCTCGCCCCTGGTGGCACGCTGGTGCTCACGCACTGCTCGTGGACGGTCGAGATGCCGTCCGACCGGGCCCGCGCCTTCTGGGACGGGCTGCTGCGCACGACCGCGGAGGACACCCGGGCCGCACGCGACGCCGGGTACGAGGTCCTGGGCACGGTGCTCCTGCCGGAGTCCGACTGGCACGAGTACTACCGGCCGCTCGCCGCCCACGCGGACGCGGCCGACCTCGCCCGGCCCGGCATGGCCCAGGCCGTCGCGGACACCCGGGCGGAGATCGCCCTGCGCCGCGCGCACGGAGGGGAGTACGGCTACGTCGGCCATGTGCTGCGTCCGGTGGCGGACGGCACCTGACCCCGGCCCGACCACCGTCCGAGCCGGCCCGGCGGCGACCCAACCCCCTCGACGCCCGGGCCGGTCATCGGGCATCGGGCATCGGGCATCGGGCATCGGGCCCGGCCCGTTCCACACCCGTCACGTTCCACACCCGTTCCACGCCCGGCCCGTCCCACGCTCGGACCGACCCCACCGGCACGGCACCCCCTCGGCACCCGAACCGACCCCACCGTCCCCGCACCCAACCCCCGGTACCGCACCCGCCCCCCGCCGCCGCACGGACCGACCCCGCCGACAGCGGAACGGCCCCCGTCGGCGTACGCGCCCGTCCCGGCCGACCGCGGAGCGCCTCGGCGCCCGCCCCCGTCGGCGTACGGCCCACCCGCCGCGAGGCGTCCCGCCCGCTCCGGGGTCGGCGTCCGGCCCGGATCCGATCTTCCCGACGGGGACCGTGCACGGGGTGCGGGGCGAACATCTGTCGGCCCCTGTCCTGGACGATTCCTCGTCCGCGGCACCGGGCACGATCAGGTGTCCGGCCACTTCCGGCGCCCGATGCCGACCGGCCGCACGTCCCGCCCCGGGAGTCCGGAGCGGGACATGCGGGGAGCCGTGAAGTGCCGGGAGTGCCGGTTTCGTACGGCAGACTTGGGACTCGAAGACCGATGCGAAGGATGGGTATGCCGATCACACCTGCCACCGCGACGCACAGTTCGTCGAACGGCACCGTTGAAGCGATCTTGCTCGAGCTGGTCGACGAGGACGGCAATACGATCGGCACGGCTGAGAAGCTCGCCGCCCATCAGCCACCCGGGCAGTTGCACCGGGCCTTCTCCGTCTTCCTCTTCGACGAGCGCGGGCGGCTGCTGCTCCAGCAGCGCGCCCTGGGCAAGTACCACTCGCCCGGTGTGTGGTCCAACACCTGCTGCGGCCACCCCTACCCCGGCGAGGCCCCCTTCGCGGCGGCCGCCCGCCGGACCTACGAGGAGCTCGGGGTCTCCCCCTCGCTGCTCGCGGAGGCGGGCACGGTCCGCTACAACCACCCGGACCCGGAGTCCGGCCTGGTGGAGCAGGAGTACAACCACCTTTTCGTCGGGATGGTGCAGGCCTCGCTGCGGCCCGACGCGGAGGAGGTCGGCGACACGGCCTTCGTGACCGCCGCCGAGCTCGACGAGCGGCACGAGAAGGACCCCTTCTCGTCGTGGTTCATGACCGTCCTGGACGCGGCCCGTCCCGCGGTCAGGGAGCTGACGGGCCCGTCCGCCGGCTGGTGACGGACCCGCGGGGAGGCTTCCCGGCAGGATCTAGACGACACTCGGCGTGAGCGGCAGGGCGGCCCAGATCACCTTGCCGCCGGTCGCCGTGTGCTCGACGTCGCACACCCCGCCCGACTCCCTGGCGACCTCCCGCACCAGCAGCAGCCCGCGCCCGCCGGTCTGGCCGTGGTCGGCCTCCAGGGCCGTCGGACGGTAGGGGTGGTTGTCCTCCACGGAGACACGCACCCACTCGGCGCCGACGGCCACCTCGACGGCGAGCGTCGGGGACAGCAGTGCCGCGTGCCGGACGGCGTTCGTGACCAGTTCGGAGACGATCAGCAGGAGCCCTTGCACGAGGTCGTCCGAGGCGGGCACCCGTTGCCGGGCGAGCAGGTCACGGACGGCGTGTCGCGCCTGCGGCACCGAGGCGTCGACGGCGGGGGCGGTGAACCGCCACACCCCCTCGTACGGCAGCGGACCCGGCGGTCTCCGATCGGGAGGCACGTCCCCGCCGCCTTCGGGACGGGAGTCGGACCCCCGCCCGTGGTTCTCCATCGTCCGGTCGCCACCCTTGCGCTCGATTGTCACCACACGTCGAGTGTGGGAACACGCTGGTCCGGACCCGATGACTGAACAGAAGTCAGCGCTTATCGACGTTTTCTGATCGTCGCCGTATGACACGGGCGACCTGACGACCGCTCCTGCCCTTGTTGTGTCCACTTCGAGAACTATTCGGGTTGTACGGGTTTGCCACCGGGCTCTCGCGACGCGTCCGGTGTCCGCCGGGGCGGGCGGCCCCGGACGCGCCCGCCCTCGCCTGATCGCGCGTTCGAGGGTGCGGATAGCATCCCGCGTATGGAGCCGCAGCTGCTGCACAGCGTCGGGGACGGCATCGCCACCGTCGTCATCCACCACCCGGCCAAGCGCAACGCCATGACGGCCGGGATGTGGCGGGCGCTGCCGACCCTGCTCGACGGGCTGGCCGCCGACCCGGCCGTCCGAGCGGTGGTGCTCACCGGGGAGGGTGACACCTTCTGCGCGGGGGCCGACATCTCGACCCTGCGGGGGTCCTCGGACGAGGCACAGGGCCTCGCCGTGCGGGCCGAGGACGCGCTCGCCGCCTTCCCCAAGCCCACGCTCGCGGCCGTCCGCGGGTACTGCGTCGGCGGCGGGGCGCAGCTCGCGGCGGCCTGCGATCTGCGGTTCGCGGAGGCCGGCGCGCTGTTCGGCGTGACCCCGGCGAAGCTGGGAATCGTCTACCCCGCCTCCGCCACCCGGCGTCTGGTGTCGCTCGTGGGACCGGCGACCGCCAAGTACCTGCTGTTCTCGGGCGAGTTGATCGACGCGGAGCGCGCGCTGCGCACGGGCCTGGTGGACGAGGTACTGGCCGGGGACGAACTCGACAAGCGGGTCACGGAGTTCGCCCGGGTACTGACGGCGCGGTCGTTGCTGACGCAGGCGGCCGCCAAGGAGTTCGCGAACGGGCGGACCGACCGGGACACGCACTGGGCGGAGCAGGCACGCGGCAGCGGCGACACCGCGGAGGGCGTCGCCGCCTTCCTGGAGCGCCGCCCGCCACGGTTCACCTGGACCACGCCGGGTTCCGGTCCGGCTAGCGCAGGATGAACCGGCTCTTCGCGCGGAGCTCCTCCACCAGGTGCGCGGGCGCCTTCTGCGGCGACCCCGCGTCGTAGGGCGGCTGCGGGTCGTACTCCGTCAGCAGCTGCACGGCCTGGGCGTGTTCGTCGCCCGCGATCCGGCCGAGCAGGTGGAGCCCCATGTCGATGCCGGACGAGACGCCGGCCGCCGTCACGTACTTCCCGTCGAAGACCACCCGCTCCCCCGTCGGCTCGGCACCGAACTCCCCGAGGGTGCCGAGGGCCAGCCAGTGCGAGGTGGCCCGGCGGCCGTCCAGGAGGCCGGCCGCGGCCAGGAGCAGCGAGCCGGTGCACACCGAGGTGGTCCAGGTGCTCGTGGCGTCGGCGGCGCGCAGCCAGTCCAGAAGGACTTGGTTCTCCATCTGCGGGGTCTGCCCCGGGCCGCCGGGGACCACGACGATGTCCGGGTCCGTCACCTGGTCCAGGGAGCGGTCGGCGGTGAGTGCCAGATTGCCGGTCTCGTTGCGGACCGGACCGGTGCGCTCGGCGACGAAGACGGTCTCGGCGCCGGGCAGCCGGCCGAGGGTCTCGTAGGGGCCCACGGCGTCCAGGGCGGTGAAGCGGTCGTAGAGGACGATGGCGATCTGCATGAGGGTCCTTTCCGGTTCAGTGCGCGGGTGCGGGGCGGAAGCGGCGCCGGTACTCGGCCGGCGCCGCGCCGAGCGCCCGGACGAAGGCCCGGCGCATGGCCTCCGGCGTGCCGTAGCCGCAGGCGCGGGATATCTCCGCGACGCCGTCGGCGGTGTCCTCCAGCAGACGCCGGGCGTGTTCGAGGCGGACCCGGTCGACGTACCGGCCCGGGGTGACCCCCGTCTCGGACTGGAAGGCGCGCGCGAAGTGCCGGGGCGAGAGCCGCGCACGGGCGGCGAGCGACTCCACGCAGAGGTCCTCGCCGGGATGTTCGGTGATCCACTGCTGGACCTCGCGCAGGGGTTCGCGCCGGGCCGTCTGCGCCGCGAGCTGTGCGCTGAACTGGGCCTGGTTGCCGGGACGCCGCAGGAAGACGACCAGATGACGCGCGACGGTGAGGGCGGCCTCGCGGCCGAGGTCCTCCTCGACGAGCGCGAGGGCGAGGTCGATTCCGGAGGTGACGCCCGCGGAGGTGGACACCCGGCCGTCGCGTACGTAGATGGGGTCGGACTCGACTCGGACGGCCGGATGCTCGCGGGCGAGTGTGTCGCAGTACGCCCAATGGGTGGTCGCGCGGCGGCCGTCGAGCAGGCCCGCACGGGCGAGCAGGAGGGCGCCGGTGCAGACGGAGACCAGCCGGTCGGCGCGGGGGCCGTGCTCGCGCAGCCAGTCGGTGAGCCGGGGGTCCGGGCGCCGGGTGCCCCGTCCGCCGGGGACGAGCAGGGTGTGCGGGGCCGGCGCCTCGGCGAGGGTGCCGTCGGGGACGAGGGCCAGGCCGCTGGAGGTACGGACCGGCGCGCCGTCCAGGGAGGCGGTGCGGACGCGGTACGAGCCCGGCCGGCAGGTCTCGGCGCCCGCGAAGACCTCCGCGGGACCCGTGACGTCGAGGCTCTGCACCGCGTCGAAGAGGACGACCACGACGGTTCGCATGTCTTCGATTCTTGGCGGGACCGCCGATGGCCGCAAGGACGAGTACCCCACCTTTCCTGCCACCGCCGGGCAGGTCTCCGCGCCCACCCGTTCCCCACGTACTGACCAGTCGGTAACCTGCGGTCATGACCACTCCTCTGCCCGAGCGCGCCGGACGGCGCTGCCACAACGTCCTCAATCCGCTGCACTCGACCCACTACTTCTCGCCGGACCTGGGCCGCGAGCTCGCCGCGGTCGGCATCGACGACAGCCGGGGGGCGTACTTCGCGGTGCGCGCCGCGGCCATGGGGCCGGTGGGCCCGGGCACGGTGACGGCGACGTTCTACAACTTCCGCCACGAACTGGTGGCCCGGCACGTGCCCGAGGTGTGGGAGAAGGCCTCCCCCGAGACCGTCCTCGCGGCACGCGCGCGTGCCGTCGACGCCACGCTGCGGCGGCTGCTCGGCGAGGACGTCGTCGCCTCCGAGGAGATGGCCGAGGCGGCCGAGCTGGCCCTGCGGGCGGCCGAGGCCTGCACCAGGACGGCGCGCCCGCTCTACGCCGCGCACGCGGACCTGCCCGTGCCCGACGCGCCGCACCTCGCGCTCTGGCACGGCGCCACGCTGCTGCGCGAGCACCGGGGCGACGGCCACCTCGCGGTGCTGCTCGCGGCGGAACTCGACCCGGTCGAGGCGCTGGTGAGCCACACCGCGACCGGCAAGGGCATGGCGCCGAAGTGGGCGCTGGGCACCCGCGGCTGGTCACGTGCCGACTGGGAGGCGGCGGTGGAGCGCCTGCGCGGGCGCGGACTGCTGGACGCGGAGGGCGAGTTGACGCAGGCCGGTGTCGCGTTGCGTCAGGAGATCGAGGTGCGCACGGATCAGCTGGACCGGGCCCCGTACGAACATCTGGGCGCCGCGGGAGTGGAGCGCCTCACCGAACTGGCGAAGGGACTGCTGATGACGGCGCTCGCGGCCGGCGCGTTCCCCGAGGGCATGACCGGCAAGGGCTGACACCCCCGATCGGCGCCCTGATCCCCCGTTGTCGGTGTCACCTGCCACAATTGCCGCGCAACCTCAGTGGAGAAGGCGGTACGGGATCGTGACGACACCCCTCGTAGGGTCCATCGAAGGCAGGATCGCCGAGGAGCTCGGCGTACGGGAACGGCAGGTCAAGTCCGCCGTCGACTTGCTCGACGGCGGTTCGACGGTGCCCTTCATCGCCCGCTACCGCAAGGAAGCGACCGAGATGCTCGACGATGCGCAGCTGCGCACCATCGAGGAGCGGCTGCGCTATCTGCGGGAGCTGGAGGACCGGCGCACGGCGATCCTCGAATCGGTGCGCGAGCAGGGCAAGCTCACCGAGGAGGTCGAGGCCCAGATCCGGGGCGCCGAGACCAAGGCGCGCCTGGAGGACATCTATCTGCCGTTCAAGCCGAAGCGGCGCACGAAGGCGCAGATCGCGCGCGAGGCGGGTCTGGAGCCGCTGGCCGAGGGCCTGCTCGGCGACCCGTCGGTCGACCCGCTGGCCGCGGCGACGGCCTTCGTCGACGCGGACAAGGGCGTCGCCGACCCGCAGGCGGCGCTCGACGGCGCCCGCTCGATCCTCACCGAGCGGTTCTCGGAGGACGCCGATCTGATCGGCGAGCTGCGGGAGCGCATGTGGGTGCGCGGACGCCTGGCGGCCAAGGTGCGGGACGGCAAGGAGGAGGCGGGCGCCAAGTTCGCCGACTACTTCGACTTCGCCGAGCCCTTCAAGGAGCTGCCCTCGCATCGCGTCCTCGCCATGCTGAGGGGTGAGAAGGAGGAGGTCCTCGATCTCGTCCTGGAGCCCGAGGAGCCCGCCGAGTCCCCGTCGGCCCCTTCGTCGTACGAGGGGATCGTCGCCCAGCGTTTCGGGATCGCCGACCGCGGCCGTCCCGCCGACAAGTGGCTGAAGGACACGGTCCGCTGGGCCTGGCGGACCCGCCTGCTCGTGCACCTCGGCATCGACCTGCGGCTGCGGCTGCGCACCGCCGCCGAGGACGAGGCGGTCGACGTCTTCGCGGCGAACCTGCGGGACCTGCTGCTGGCCGCTCCGGCCGGCACGCGCGCGACGCTGGGCCTGGACCCCGGATTCCGCACGGGCGTGAAGGTCGCCGTGGTCGACGCGACCGGCAAGGTCGTCGCGACGGACGTCATCTACCCGCACGTCCCGGCGAACAAGTGGGACGAGGCCGTCGCCAAACTCGCCCGCCTCGCCAAGGAGCACACGGTCGACCTGATCGCGATCGGCAACGGCACGGCGTCCCGCGAGACGGACAAGCTCGCCGGTGAGCTCATCACCAAACACCCCGAGCTGCAGCTCACCAAGGTGATGGTCTCCGAGGCGGGGGCGTCGGTGTACTCGGCGTCCGCGTTCGCCTCGCAGGAGCTGCCCGACATGGACGTGTCGCTGCGCGGCGCCGTCTCCATCGCGCGCCGGCTCCAGGACCCGCTGGCCGAGCTGGTGAAGATCGACCCGAAGTCCATCGGTGTCGGTCAGTACCAGCACGACCTGTCCGAGGTGAAGCTCTCCCGCTCCCTCGACGCGGTCGTGGAGGACTGTGTGAACGGCGTGGGTGTGGACGTCAACACGGCCTCCGCCCCGCTGCTCTCCCGTGTCTCCGGCATCACCTCGGGACTCGCCGAGAACATCGTGGCGCACCGCGACGCCAACGGCCCCTTCCGCTCCCGTACGTCCCTCAAGGACGTGGCCCGGCTCGGCCCGAAGGCGTACGAGCAGTGCGCGGGCTTCCTGCGCATCCGGGGCGGGGACGACCCGCTGGACGCGTCCAGCGTGCACCCCGAGGCGTACCCCGTGGTGCGGCGGATGGTGAAGACGGCGGGCAGCGAGGTCGCCACCCTGATCGGCAACACCGGTGTGCTGCGCTCGCTCAGGCCGGCCGACTTCGTGGACGAGACGTTCGGTCTGCCGACCGTCTCGGACATCTTGAAGGAGTTGGAGAAGCCCGGCCGCGACCCACGGCCCGCGTTCAAGACGGCCACCTTCAAGGAGGGCGTCGAGAAGATCTCCGACCTGGCGTCCGGGATGGTGCTCGAGGGGGTCGTCACGAACGTGGCCGCCTTCGGCGCCTTCGTGGACATCGGCGTCCACCAGGACGGTCTGGTGCACGTCTCGGCGATGTCCAGGACGTTCGTGAAGGACCCGCGGGACGTCGTGAAGCCGGGTGACATCGTCAAGGTGAAGGTGCTCGACATCGACATCCCGCGCAAGCGGATCTCGCTGACGCTGCGCCTAGACGACGAGGCGACCGCGTCGGACCAGCAGGGTGAGGGCGGGCGTCCGCAGCGCGGCGGACGGCCTCCGCAGCAGCGCCAGCAGCGCCAGCCACGAGGCGGGGCGGGCGGCGGCGGTGGCGGAGGTTCGCGGCAGGCCGCTCCGCCGCCGGCCAACAGCGCGATGGCCGACGCACTGCGGCGCGCCGGACTGGTCGACCCGAAGAAGGGCCGTCGTTGAACCGCGGGTGAGCGGCGGCCGGGTGCGCGGTTTCCCGCGCACCCGAAGGGGCGCGCCACCGGGCCCACGTCCCTACAGTGACCGTATGGTCGGCTCGCGCGTCCTTACCTGGGAAGTCACTGAGAGCAAGGGGTACGAGACCTCTTGGATCACGTCCGGCGCCCGCTCTCTGCGGGCGCGCGGGCGTGCCGTCGGGACCGTTCCCGAGCCGTACTGGATCTCCTACGAGCTCGACACCGCCGACGGGTTCGTGACCCGGCGGCTGTGTGTGAGCGCCGAGACGGCCTCGGGCACCCATACGCTCGATCTGCGGCACGACGGCGAGGGCCGCTGGACGGCGGACGGCGAGTGGCTGCCCGAGCTCGGCGGCGCCCTCGACTGCGACCTGGGGCCGTGCCCGCTGACGAACACCTTGCCCGTGCTGCGCCACCGGCTCCATCTCACCCCGGGCGAGCGGGAGTTCCTGATGGCCCGGGTGTCCGTGCCGGACCTCGCCGTCCGGGCGTCGCAGCAGACGTACACCCATCTGGAGAGCGGTGGCGAGGGCGGCCGGGTCCGCTTCTCCTCCGGGGACCACCGCAGTGACCTGGAGTTCGACCCGGACGGATTCGTCGTCGACTACCCCTGGACGGCACGGCGGCTGGCGGTGGACCCGTGAGTGTCCTGCCCGGGCCGACCGGTCAGCGCTCCGTCACCTTGCCCGCGGCCACTTCCAGGCGCCGTGTGGTGCGGACGGCGTCGAGCATCCGGCGGTCGTGGGTCACCAGCAGCAGCGTGCCCTCGTACGTGTCGAGGGCCGACTCCAACTGCTCGATCGCGGGCAGGTCGAGGTGGTTGGTCGGCTCGTCGAGGACGAGGAGGTTGACCCCGCGCCCCTGGAGAAGGGCCAGCGCCGAACGGGTGCGCTCGCCCGGGGAGAGACTCGCGGCCGGGCGCAGCACGTGCTCCGCCTTCAGGCCGAACTTGGCGAGCAGGGTTCGGACTTCGGCCGGTTCGGTGTCGGGGACGGCCGCGCAGAACGCGTCGAGCAGGGACTCCGAGCCGTGGAAGAGCTTGCGGGCCTGGTCGACCTCGCCGACGACGACACCGGAACCGAGGGTGGCGTGCCCGGCGTCCAGCGGGACGCGGCCGAGCAGGGCGCCCAGCAGGGTCGACTTGCCCGCGCCGTTGGCGCCCGTGACGGCCACCCGGTCCGCCCAGTCGATCTGGAGCGTGGCGGGCCCGAAGGTGAAGTCGCCGCGCCGCACCTCGGCGTCCCGCAGCGTGGCGACCACCGCTCCGGAGCGCGGCGCCGCCGCGATCTCCATGCGCAGTTCCCACTCCTTGCGCGGCTCGTCGACGACGTCGAGCCGTTCGATCATGCGTTGGGTCTGCCGGGCCTTCGCGGCCTGCTTCTCACTGGCCTCGCTGCGGAACTTGCGGCCGATCTTGTCGTTGTCGTTGTTCGCCTTGCGCCGGGCGTTCTTCACGCCCTTGTCCATCCAGGACCGCTGCATCTGGGCGCGCCCTTCGAGGGCGGACCGCTTGTCCGCGTACTCGTCGAAGTCCTCGCGGGCGTGCCGGCGGGCGGTGTCACGCTCCTCCAGGTACGCCTCGTAGCCACCGCCGTACAGCGTGATCTGCTGCTGCGCGAGGTCGAGTTCGAGCACCTTGGTGACCGTGCGGGTGAGGAACTCTCGGTCGTGGCTGACGACGACGGTGCCCGCGCGCAGGCCGGAGACGAACCGTTCGAGCCGCTCCAGTCCGTCCAGGTCGAGGTCGTTGGTGGGCTCGTCGAGCAGGAAGACGTCGTAGCGGGAGAGCAGCAGGGAGGCCAGGCCCGCGCGGGCGGCCTGCCCCCCGGACAGGGCCGTCATCGGCTGGTCCAGGTCGACCGCGAGCCCGAGGGTGTCGGCGACCTCCTCCGCCCGCTCGTCGAGGTCGGCGCCACCGAGGGCGAGCCAGCGTTCCAGGCTCTCCGCGTAGGCGTCGTCCGCGCCCGGCGCGCCGTCGACGAGCCCCTGCGTCGCCTCGTCCATCACCCGCTGGGCCTCCGCCACGCCGGTGCGCCGCGCGAGGAAGGCCCGTACGGTCTCGCCGTCCCGGCGCTCCGGCTCCTGCGGCAGGTGCCCGACCGCCGCGGACGGCGGGGACAGCCGCAGCTCCCCCTGCTCGGGCGTGAGCAGCCCTGCGAGCAGCCGCAGCAGCGTGGACTTGCCCGCGCCGTTGGCACCGACGAGCCCGATCACGTCGCCGGGCGCGACGACCAGGTCGAGTCCGGTGAAGAGCGAGCGGTCGCCGTGTCCGGCGGCGAGGTTCTTGGCGACGAGAGTGGCAGTCATCAGGAGGCCGATCCTAACGGCCCGGCCGGGTTGCCGGAGACCCCGCGTTCCGGGCGCCACCGGCCGCCCGCGCGCGTGCTTCCGCCGCCTTCGCCGCCGCGCGTCGCCCCTCTGCGCCATGCGGCGGCCTGTGGGTTTCCCCGGACGGGGAGTGACGTGAGCACGGCACGATCCGCTAACGTCCCCGCGTGGAGAACACGCGAAGCGACGACGTGATCGTGGTCGGCAGCGGTGTCATCGGACTGACGACGGCCGTCGTCCTGGCCGAGCGGGGCAGGCGGGTCCGGGTGTGGACGCGGGAGCCCGCCGAGCGGGCCACCTCCGCGGTCGCCGGCGCGCTGTGGTGGCCGTACCGCATCGAGCCCGAGGCGCTCGCCGGCGAATGGGCGCTCCAGTCACTCTCCGTGTACGAGGAGTTGGCGGAGCGGCCGGCGACGACGGGCGTACGCATGGTCGACGGTGTACTGGCGGGGTCGCGACTGGACGCGCAGGGTCCGTGGGCCGCCCGGGTGCCGGGGCTGCGGGCGGCCTCCCCCGAGGAGTACGCGGGAATCGGGCTGCGCGCGCGACTGCCGCTGATCGACATGCCGGTGCACCTGCAGTGGCTGCGCGAGAGGTTCACGGCGGCCGGCGGGACCGTCGAGACCCGAACGGTGACCGACCTCGCCCGGGTGGCGGCGCCGGTCGTCGTCAACTGCACGGGGCTGGGGGCGCGCACGCTGGTCCCGGATCCGGCCGTACGGCCCGTGCGCGGACAGCTCGTGATCACGGAGAACCCCGGCATCGACTCCTGGATCGTGGCGACCGACAAGAGCGCGGGGACGAGCACGTACGTCTTCCCGCAGCCCGACCGGCTGGTGCTCGGGGGCACCACCGACGAGGACGACTGGTCGCTCACGCCCGATCCGGTGGCGGCGGCGCGGATCGTCGAGCGGTGTGCCGCCCTGCGCCCCGAGATCGCGGGGGCGCATGTCCTCGGTCATCTGGTGGGGCTGCGGCCGGTGCGCACCCCGGTGCGGCTGGAGCGTGAGGTGCGCGCCGACGGACGGATCGTGGTGCACCACTACGGCCATGGCGGCGCGGGGGTCACCGTGGCCTGGGGATGCGCGCGGGAGGCGGCCGCGCTCGCCGGGGGCGAGGACCCGGCCGCGGCGCGCTGAACCGTTGCCGCGGACGGACGGACGGCGGCGGCCCGTGACCGTGGTGCCAGGTGCCCGAACGGACCTCCGGTGAGAGGAGCCTGCTCCCAGGTGGCCGAACGGGCCTCCTGCCGAGGGCAATTGGTCCGAGGCGCCGAACGAGCCCTGGGTGGTCTGCGGTTGGGTCCCGGGGCCCGAACATGCCTCCGACGAACGGTGGTTGGCCCCAGCCGAACGAGCCTCGGGTCGACGGCGGTTCCGGGTGCTCGGCGCGGCCGGGGCCGTGACGGTGGGTGACCGGCACGGCCCCGGCGCGTGTCCGGGACGCCGTCAGTGGCGGTCGCCCGGGATCCGCTGGGCCGTGCGCGGATCGCGTACGGCGTCGTGGGCGGACGGACGCGTGGCCGTGCCGGTCCCCGCGGTCGCCCTGCCGAAGGCCTCGGCGCCTCCGACCACCGGGACCCGGGCCGACGTACGGGAAAGGTCGAGCGTCAGGGTCGGGGTGCTGGAGGGCGGGTCGATGAGATCCCGGTCGGTGCCCGCGACGACGAGCGCGAGCCGGTGGCCCGCCGGCACGACGTGGTCGGTGGCGGCCAGGTCGAGGGTGATCGTGTAGGCCTTGCCGGGCGTGAGCGGTACCCCCTTGTGCGGGGAGGCGTAGGTGCCGAGGTCGGCCCAGCCCCGGCTGAGGACGGTGGCGTCGACGTCGGCCGTCGTGGCCTGGGTGACCTTGTAGCAGGAACTGTCGCCGGCGGAGCTCGCTCCCCAGCAGGTCCGGTCGGTGAGGGTGGTGATGCCCTCGCCGCCGTCGGCGTAGTCACGGATGGTGTCGGGGCCGACGTCGACCAGGACCGCGCTGAGGTGGGCGGTGGAGGTGGTCGGCGTGGCGGTGACCGTGACCTCGGACGAGCCGGACAGGCGCAGGTCCCTGGTCAGCGGCTTGGTGACGAACCCGGCCTTCTCGCCGGTGGACCGGTCGATGTGGGCCGCCCAGTCGGTCTCGCTCAGCCGCGGGTCGTCGGTGAACGTCTCCGTTCCGGAGCCCTTGCGCAGTCCGAGGGTGCCGACGCCCTGCTGGGTGCCGGTGCCGGGGCGCAGGGTGGCCGTCCCGGTGGAACGGGGCGGCCAGACGGAGGTGGTGGCCCACTGGTCGGGGTGGCGCTCGATGTCGGCCATGGGCGCGCGGTCGATGCCGTTGTCGTAGCCGAGCAGTTCATGGTCGAACCAGCGGTGCAGGGTGTCGACCCAGGCGGAGCGCCGGTAGTCGAACGGGTCGACGTGACCGGTCTGGGAGAGCCAGATCTTGCGCTCGACGCCGTTCTTGGCGAGGGCGCTCCACCACTGGCCGAAGTTCTTGGTGCGGACGTTGAGGTCCTGCATGCCGTGGACGAGGAAGACGCTGGCCCTGACCTTGCCGGCGTCCTTCACGTAGTCGCGCTCGGTCCAGAACGGTGTCCAGTCGCCGGTACGCGGGGCCCCCGCGACGATCTTCTGCTGCACGGCGGCGCACCGGGCCCGGGCGTCGGGACTGTCGACGTAGTCGGAGAGCCAGTCCGGTCCCGAGTCGTAGAGCGGGGCGCCCTGGGCGAAGTAGTAGTCGTACCAGGAGGAGATGGCGCTGATCGGCACGATGGTCTTCAGGCCCTTGACACCCGTGGCGGCGACCCCGTTGGCGATGGTGCCGTCCCAGCTCTTGCCGATCATGCCGGTGCGGCCGTTGGTCCAGGTCGCTCTGGCCGGGGTGGCAGCGGTGCGGGTGGTGTAGGCCCTGGCGCGGCCGTTCAGCCAGTCGACGACCGCCTTCGCCGACTGGATGTCGGAGCGGCCCCCGACGTCCACACAGCCGTCGGAGCGATTGGTTCCGGCCAGGTCGACGCCGACGAAGGCGTAGCCGCGCGGCACGAAGTAGTTGTCGTAGAAAAGCGGCATCTGGACGACGTCGCCGTGCGCGTCGTACGTCTTGAGCTGGCTCTCGTTGCCGCGTCCGCAGCAGGAGTAGTACGGGCTGGCGTCCATGATCACGGGCACCTTGCGGCCCTGCTGGGCGGGTTCGCGGGGCCGGACGATGTCGACGGCGACGCGGTCGGTCCTGCCGTCGCTGTCACCGTCGAGGCCGGTGTCCACCCAGACGGATTCGCGGACGGCGTTGTCGTAGGAGTACACCGGGGCGCTCTCCCGCACGGTGGCGTGCGCGGCGGCGGGGGTGAGGAAGGCGGCCATCAGGGCGGCCGTGGCCACCGTCGCGAGCGATCTCCAGGTCGTGAAGCGCATGCGGCGCGCTGGTATCGGCATGCGCGGACGGTACCCCGGTCAACTCATGCGCAAAAGGGGGCACTTGGAGGGTCCGCGGAGGGAACCTCCGGTGCGGTCGGGGCGGGTGCGACGTTCCTGCGAAAGGTGTCGGCCGAATGGCGATCGTGTGACAGGGGTGGCCATGGACACGGCCGGGGTCACAGGGACTCAATAGGCTCCGAACAGACCCCGTGCCCCAACGACTTGGAGCTTGACGTGCACCGCAGACTCATCGCCCCGGGCGCGCTCGCCGCCTCCCTGCTGCTGGCGATCCCGGCATCGGCGGCGGACTACACCCCCGGGGCGCCGGGCATCGGCGACCCCTACTACCCGGCCTACGGCAACGGCGGGTACGACGTCTCGCACTACGACCTCCGGCTCTCCTATCAGCCGGCGACGGACGAACTGGAGGGCACGGCCACCCTCCTGGCCACCACCACGCAGGATCTCTCGCGCTTCGATCTGGACTTCCTGCTCGATGTGAGCGAGGTGCGGGTCAACGGCGCGAAGGCCTCGTTCACCACCTCGGGCCAGCACGAGCTGGAGATCACCCCGGCGACCCCGCTGCCGAAGGGCACACCCGTCACCGTCGTGGTCCGCTACAGCGGGGTGCCGTCCACGAAGAGCGCGTACGGCTTCTCGACCTGGCACCGCACTCCGGACGGCGCCGTCGCGGCGGACGAGCCCGAGTCGGCCTGGTGGTGGTACCCGAGCAACGACCACCCGAGCGACAAGGCGACCTACGACGTCTCGGTGGCCGTGCCGGACGGCACCCAGGCCATCTCCAACGGCACACTCCAGTCGACGAGTTCACAGCGCGGCTGGACCCGCTACAACTGGCGCTCGAACAAGCCGCAGGCGACCTATCTGACCACGCTCGCGATCGGCAGGTTCGACATCACCACCGGGAAGACGTCCGACGGCGTCCCGGTGATCAACGCCTACAGCAAGGACCTCGGCGACAACGACGGGGCCGCGCGGGCGAGCCTCGAGCGGACCGGGGAGATCGTCGACTGGCTGACCGGTTACTTCGGCCCGTACCCCTTCAACTCGGTGGGGGGTTACGTCCCGAACACCACGACCGGGTACGCGCTGGAGACCCAGACCCGCGTGTACTACAGCCCCCGGCAGTTCGCGGGCGGCTCCAACACCTCCGTGGTCGTCCACGAGCTGGCGCACCAGTGGTACGGCGACGACGTGTCGCTGGCCGGGTGGAAGGACATCTGGATCAACGAGGGCTTCGCGCGGTACGCGCAGTGGCTCTGGTCCGAGCACGAGGGTGAGGGGACGACGCAGGAACTGGCGGACTACACGTACGCGTCGCATCCGGCGGACGACGCCTTCTGGACGGTGAAGCCCGGTGACCCCGGTCCGGACAACCAGTTCGACACCGCCGTCTACGACCGGGGAGCGCTGGCGATCCAGGCGCTGCGCAACGAGATCGGGGACGACGCGTTCTTCACGGTGCTGAAGGGATGGCCGAAGGAGCACCCGTACGGGAACGCCACGGTCGAGGACTTCCGGAAGTACGCGGAGACGGTGTCCGGGAAGTCCCTCGCCGCGCTCTTCGACACGTGGCTGTTCCAGCCGTCGAAGCCGGCGGCACCCGCCGCGCGGGGCGCCTCGCTGTCGGCGGCCGGGGCCGCCAAGGCGGTCCCCGCGCAGCCCAGGTCGTGGAAGAAGATCGCCGCGACCGACTCCGTCCACTCCGGCTGAATTCAGGGCCCCGGTGCTCGTGCGGCCGCCCGCCCCTTCCGGGACGGGCGGCCGTTCGACGGCGGGTGTCAGTTGCCTTGTTGCGCGGGGGCCCCGATCCGCTCGCCCACGATGCGGCTCGCCAGGGCGGAGGCCAACTCGGACACCGCTATGCGGAGTTCGACCTCGGCGGCCGCGCGCTCGGACTCGATGCGGGCACGACCCTCGGCCAGGACGGCCTCGCGGGCGCGCTGCCCGTCCTGGCGGGCCTCGGCGATCAGGGTGGCGCCCCGTTCGTGGGCGTCCTGACGGATCCGGGCGGCGTCGTGACGGGCCTCGGCCAGAAGTGCCTCCGTCTGGGCGCGCTCGCGCTCGGCGCGGGCCTGCACGGCGTCGGCCCGTTCCCTGGTGCCGTTGATCGCGTCGTCCCGTGCCTCGAGCACCCGGTTCATCCGTGGCAGTATCCGGGCGATGAGCACGTAGACGAGGGCGAACAGCGGCAGCGCGAGGAGCAGATCCTGAACCTTCGGGTTGAGTGGGCCGATCGGGTACGGGATGAGGTCCATGGCCGTGATGTACCCTCTCACGCGTGCGAACCAACGACGTTCTGCGCCAGAGTTGACCGAAAGTAACCCCTCGGCCGACCCCCGCGGCCTGCTAGGCCGTCGCGACCGTCCCGTCCGTCACGGTCGTCCGTCGCGCGCCGCTCACCCTTCGTGGTCGTACACCGTCACCGCGATCTCCCGCTGCACCAGCCGCTGGGTGATGAGCGGCTCGACACGCGACCAGGTACCGCCCGCCAGGCCGCAGCCGATACGGGGCATGTGGACGGACGCGTCGAGTGCGACGGCCCGGTCCGCAAGCCGTTCGAGCGCCGCGTCGATCGCCTCGTACCGGACGGGAACCCCCTTGCTGCCCCTCCGGATACCCCGCTGGCCTATCAGGTTCGCGACCCACACGTACGGCTCGACCTGGACGAACTGGGCGGCGCCCAGCCCGAAGTCGTTGTGCGCGCGGTCGCGGTGCCAGGCGCGGTAGGCCTTCTCCGGCTCCGGCCAGCGGCGGGAGAGCGCCAGCACGAAGCCCCTCCCCCAGCCTCCGATGTCGTTGCAGACATGGGCTATCAGCTTGACGCCCTTCACCGACGGAACGGTGGCGTCACCCCGGACATACATGATCCCCGACATGACGCCACCGTAGACGCCGGCACTGACAACGCTCCTCGAGCCGCCACCGGACCGCGGCAGGCGCTACTTCGTGAGCCCGCTCAGCTCCTCCTGGGCGGCCTTGGAGACCCGACGGCGGACCGCGAACCAGCCGCCGACCAGCAGAGCCGCGATCACCGGAATGAGAAGCAGGGTCTTGCGGCCGACCTCCGGGTCGTTCCACATCAGGCCGAGCACGGCCAGCAGGAAGAGGATCGTCACGGTCTCCGTGACGGGGCTGCCGAGGAGACGGAAGGACGGGCGCGTGACCAGGCCGGCCTTGGCACGGCGGACGAACACCAGGTGACAGATCATGATGATCACCCAGGTGCTGATGATGCCCAGGGACGCCACGTTCAGGACGATCTCGAAGGCCTGGTCCGGCATGAGGTAGTTCAGTCCCACACCGAGCACGCACACCGCGCAGGTGAGCAGGATGCCGCCGTAGGGCACCTGGCTGCGGTTCATCCGCGCGGTGAACCTGGGCGCGGAGCCCGCCGTCGCCATGGAGCGCAGGATGCGGCCGGTGGAGTACAGGCCGGAGTTCAGCGACGACATGGCCGCGGTGAGCACGACCAGGTTCATGACGTCACCGGCTCCCGAGACGCCGATCTTCGACAGGACCGTGACGAAGGGGCTCTCGTCGGCCGAGTAGACCGAGCCGGGGAGCAGCAGCGCGAGCAGAACGACCGAGCCGACGTAGAAGAGGCCGACGCGCCACATGATCGAGTTCACCGCACGCGGAACGACCTTCTCGGGCTCGGCGGTCTCGCCCGCCGCGACACCCACCAGTTCCAGGGCCGCATAGGCGAAGATCACGCCCTGCATCACGAGGACGACCGGCATCAGGCCGTGCGGCAGGAGACCGCCGTGGTCCGTGATGACGCTCAGACCGGGCTTCTGGCCGTCCACGTCGTGGTGGGTGGCCAGCAGGAAGATGCCGACCAGCATGAAGGAGACCAGTGTGGCGACCTTGATGATCGCGAACCAGAACTCCATCTCGCCGAAGATCTTCACCGAGATCAGGTTGACGGCCAGGACCACCGCGAGGGCGATCAGGGCCAGCACCCACTGCGGGATGTCGGTGAAGAAGCTCCAGTAGTGCGTGTAGAGCGCGATCGCGGTGATGTCGGCGATGCCGGTCGTCGACCAGTTGAGGAAGTACATCCACCCGGCGACGTAGGCGCCCTTCTCGCCGAGGAACTCACGCGCGTACGACACGAAGGACCCGGAGGAGGGCCGGTAGAGGACCAGCTCACCGAGGGCGCGCACGACGAAGAAGGCGAAGGTTCCGCAGACCAGGTACGCGATCGCCAGTGCGGGGCCCGCGCTGTGGAGGCGTCCGCCGGCGCCGAGGAAGAGTCCGGTGCCGATCGCGCCGCCGATGGCGATCATGTTGACGTGGCGGGCCTTGAGGTCCTTGCTGTATCCGGCGTCGCCCGCGTCCGCGGGCGTGCGGGCCGCGTCGCTTCGGGATGTGGCGGGCTTGGCCGTGTCTACGGCGTCGTTGCTCACGGGTGGATCCACTCTCTGGTGCGCCCGACGCACGGTGCGCCCGGGTGTCCGGATATGTCTCGGCCCGTACCTCCCCTGTCGCGGCACGGACCAAGGAGCCACCTTCCCGACGAATTCGCGCGTACGCGATGGCACACCTCACATCGCGGGACATCTCACATGATGATCAAAGCGATCCAACCGCAGGTCAGGTGGTGTACAGCTGCTCGATCGTGTCCCTGTAGCGCTCCTGTACCGCCGTGCGGCGCAGCTTCAGCGAGGGCGTGAGCTCGCCCGTCACGGGGCCCCATTCCCGGTCGAGCACGTGGTAGCGCCTGATCTGCTCGGTGCGGCTCAGGCGTGTGTTCGCCTGCGCCACGGCCTGCGCGACCGCCTCCGCCAGGTCCGCCGGATCCCCCGCCGCGGCGGGGTCCGGGACGAGCAGGGCGACCAGGTACGGACGGCCGTCGCCGTGGACGTAGGCCTGGTCGACGACGGGGTGCTCCTTGAGCGTGTTCTCCACGTGGGCGGGCGAGACGTTCTTGCCCGTCGAGGTCACGATCATTTCCTTCTTGCGGCCGGTCAGGAGGAGGAAGCCGTCCTCGTCGATTCGGCCGAGGTCGCCGGTGGCGAACCAGCCCTCCGCGTCGCGGGGGTCCTCGACCGTGCCGTCGGCGCGCAGATAGCCGTCGAAGACGGTCGCGCCGCGCACCAGGATCTCGCCGTCCCCGGCGGTCCGCAGTTCCAGGCCGTCCAGAGGTCTGCCGACCGAGCCGCGACGGAAGGCGGCCGGGCTGTTGGTCGTGGCGACGCCTATGGTCTCGGTCAGCCCCCACGCATCCATGATCACCAGTCCGAAGCCCGCCCAGAAGTCGGCCACGTCCGGAGGCATCGGCGCCGAGGCGCTCGCCGTCCACACCAGGCGGTCGAATCCGGCGAGGGCGAGGATCGGGCCCAGGACCTGCTCCCTCGCCGTCCGGTACGCCTCGTCCAGTTCGGCGGACGGCTCTTCCCCCCGTTCGCGGCACGCCACGCGCGCGCGTGCCGTCTCCATGGCCGCGTCCACGTCCGCGCGGCGCCGCGCCGGAAGTCCCGCGAGCGCGGTCCGTACGGCCGCGGCGAGCTTCTCCCACACCCGCGGGACGCCGAAGAACTGGGCCGGACGCAGCTCCCGGGCGATCGACCCCACCTGCGCCGGGTCGGGGCACAGGTACACGTGCGAGGCACGGAACACCGGCAGGTAGATGCCGAGCATGCGCTCGGCTATGTGCGCGAGGGGGAGGTAGCAGAGGTGCTCGACGTGGTCGGGGAGCTCGACGAGCCGGTTCAGGGCGTGCGCGTTCAGGACGACGTTGCGGTGGGTGACGCGTACGCCTCTGGGCTCCCCGGTGGTGCCCGAGGTGTAGACGACGGTCAAGGGGTCCGTGGCCCTGGTCTCGCGCCAGGCCTTCTCGAAGAGGTCCGTCCGCTCCAGGGCGCCCGCCCTCAACAGGCCCCTCTTCTCCAGCACCCCGCCGTTCTTCTCCAGGACGCCCAGATTCCCCAACGGCCCGAGGAACTCGTGCCCCTTGAGGGAGGCGTACGTCCGATGCGGTCCCGCCTGCGCCGCCTCGGCCACCACCAGGCGCTCCAGTCGGGTGGCGGGGTCCGCCAGCAGTGGCTCCCAGCAGCCGAGTTCGCGAGCGCCCTCGACGATCGCGAGGCGGGCTCGGCTGTGCCGGGCGATGTGGGCCACCTGTTCGGGTGCGGCGGTGCCGTAGACGGTGACCGGGACGGCGCCCAGGTGGGTCAGGGCCAGGTCGCTCAGCCAGTGCTCGGGGCGGTTGGTCATCATCATCAGGACGTGCTCGCCGCGCTCGACGCCCAGTGCCGCGTACCCGGTGGCCAGGGTGGCCGCCTCTCGGCGCACCTCGCTCCAGGTGAGCGTGGTCCATCCGGCACCGGCGTCGGTGCGCCAGGACAGGGCCGGGAGATCCCCGTGGTCCTCGGCGTTGCGCAACAGCAGGGCGGGGAGCGTGAGTTCGGCAGGGTCCCCGGGGAGTCGCAGGATCGTGGTCATGACCGCCTCCTGGCGCCATCGGCTCGGCATCGCGCGTCCCGGCCGTCCTGCCGGGACGTCGGATGAACGTACGGAGCGTGCCGCTGGTTCCACGGAGCGTGTTCGGGCGGCGACCGCGCCGGACGCTTTCACAACACCGGTGAGACAGCAATACTGTTGCACCTATCGCTGTACCACCGAAGAGGCGAGGACCTGCCATGACGACGGACACCGAGGAGCCGGCGCTCACGGTCGACGAGCTGGCCGCGCGCGCGGGCGTCACGGTCCGTACGGTCCGCTTCTACAGCACCAGGGGTCTGCTGCCGCCGCCCGTGATCGGCCCCCGCCGGGTGGGGCACTACAGCCAGGAGCACCTGGCCCGGCTCGCGCTCATCGAGGAGTTGCAGCGCCAGGGCATGACCCTGGCCGCGATCGAGCGTCATCTGGGGCAGCTGCCGTCCGACCTGAGCGCCCGCGATCTGGCTCTCCACCGTGCGGTGGTGGCCTCCTGGGCACCGGACGCGGCGGAGGAGGTGACGCGCGAGGAGCTGGAGCGGCGGGCGGGCCGGCCGCTGGACGAGGAGCATCTGGAGCGGCTCGTCGCGATGAACGTCGTCGAGCGGGCCGGGGACTCCTTCCGGGTCGACCCCGGGCTGCTCGGGCTCGGCGTCCAGCTCCTCGACGTACCGCTGGCGCACGGGACGATTCTCGCGGCGCAGGGCGTCCTGCTGGAGCACTCGCGTGCCGTGGCGCACGAACTGTCCACGCTGCTGCGGGAGGCGGTGGGCCGGCACGAGTCCGCCGCGGCGGTGAGATCCCTGTCGGCGCACATGCAGCCGCTGGTGGTGCAGGCTCTCCTGACCACGTTCCAGCGCTCCCTCAAGCGGGAGCTGCGGGAGTGGCTGGAGGAGGAGTCCTGAGCTTGCCGGGACGACGGGCCGGCGGGGATGAACAGGCCGGTCGGGGTGACGGGTCCCACGGCCTGCGGGTGCGCCGGTCCGCGCCGTCCCGTGAGCACCCCTGGGGGCGGGGACCGGTGCGCCGGTCGGCGTCCGGTCCCCGCCCCGGGGAAGCGGGAGCGGTGTACCGCTCAGCGGCGGGTCACCGTCCGGCGGGTGCCGCCGCACCCTTCTTGTCGCTGAACGGCTCGCCCTTGGCCGCCTTGTCGATCAGCAGCGCGGGCGGGTTGAACCGCTCCCCGTAACGCTCGGCGAGTTCCCGCGCGCGGGCCACGAATCCGGGCAGCCCTCCCTCGTAGCCGTTGATGTACTGCAGGACGCCGCCCGTCCAGCCCGGGAAGCCGATGCCGAAGATGGACCCGATGTTGGCGTCCGCGACGGAGGTCAGCACGCCCTCCTCGAGGAGCCGGACGGTGTCCAGCGCCTCGGAGAAGAGCATGCGCTCCTGCATGTCCCGGAACGGGATCTCGTACCCGGGCTTGGTGTAGTGCTCGCGCAGTCCCGGCCACAGCCTGCCGCGCCTGCCGTCCTCGCCGTACTCGTAGAACCCGGCGCCGCCGCTGCGGCCGGGGCGGCCGAACTCGTCGACCATGCGGTCGATGACGGCCTCGGCCGGGTGCGCGGTCCAGGTGCCGCCGGCCTCCTCGACGGCCAGCTTCGACTCGCGGCGGATCTTCTGCGGCAGGGTGAGGGTCAGCTCGTCCATCAGGGAGAGCACCTTCGCCGGGTAGCCGGCCTGGGCCGCCGCCTGCTCGACGGAGGCGGGCTCGATGCCCTCGCCGACCATGGCGACGCCCTCGTTGATGAAGTGGCCGATCACCCGGGAGGTGAAGAAGCCGCGCGAGTCGTTGACGACGATCGGCGTCTTGTTGATCTGCCGGACCAGGTCGAAGGCGCGGGCCAGGGCCTCGTCGCCGGTGCGCTCGCCCTTGATGATCTCGACCAGTGGCATCTTGTCGACGGGCGAGAAGAAGTGCAGGCCGATGAAGTCCTGCTGGCGCTCCACTCCCTCGGCGAGGGCGGTGATGGGGAGCGTGGAGGTGTTGGAGCAGAGCAGGGCGTCGGGGGCGACGACCGCCTCGATCTCCTGGAACACCTTGTGCTTGAGCGAGGTGTCCTCGAAGACGGCCTCGATGACCGCGTCACAGCCGGCGAGATCCTGCGGGTCCGCGGTGGGCGTGATCCGGGCGAGCAGCGCGTCCGCCTTCTCCTGGCTGGTACGGCCCTTGGCGACGGCCTTGGCGCACAGCTTCTCGGAGTAGGCCTTGCCCTTCTGGGCGGCCTCGGCGGAGACGTCCTTGAGGACGACGTCGATGCCCGCGCGGGCGCAGGAGTAGGCGATGCCGGCGCCCATCATGCCCGCGCCGAGGACCGCGACCCTGGTGACCTTGCGGGGCTCGACGCCCTTGGGCCGGTTGGCGCCGGAGTTGACGGCCTGGAGGTCGAAGAAGAACGCCTGGATCATGTTCTTCGAGATCTGTCCGGTGACCAGCTCGGTGAAGTAGCGCGCCTCGATGACGAGGGCGGTCTCGAAGTCGACCTGGGAGCCCTCGACGGCGGCCGCCATGATGTTGCGCGGAGCCGGGTAGGGGGCGCCGCCCAGCTGCTTGCGCAGGTTGGCGGGGAAGGCGGGGAGGTTGGCGGCGAACTTCGGGTTCGAGGGCGTACCGCCGGGGATCTTGTAGCCCGGCTTGTCCCAGGGCTGCTGTGATTCCGGGTTGGCGTCGATGAAGGCGCGGGCCTTGGCGAGCATCTCCTCGGAGGTGGCCGCCACTTCGTGGACCAGGCCGTTCTCCAGGGCGCGCCGCGGGGAGTACTGGGTGCCCTGGAGCAGCACCTTGAGGAGGGCGTCGGTGATGCCCATGAGGCGGACGGTGCGGGTGACGCCGCCGCCCGCGGGCAGCAGGCCGAGGGTGACCTCGGGCAGGCCGATCTTGGAGCCGGGGGCGTCCAGGGCGACCCGGTGGTGGGAGGCGAGGGCGATCTCGTAACCTCCGCCGAGGGCCGCGCCGTTGATGGCGGCGACCACGGGCTTGCCCAGGGTCTCGATGCGGCGCAGCGAGGACTTGATGGCCGTACCGGTGTCGAAGGCCTGCTGGGCGGTCTCCGGGCCTGCCTGGATCATGTCCTTGAGGTCGCCGCCCGCGAAGAAGGTCTTCTTGGCGGAGGTGTAGATGATGCCGCGGATGGAGTCCTTCTCGGCCTCGGCGCGCTCGGCGATCGCCGCGATCGACTCCTTGAAGGCCTGGTTCATCGTGTTGGCGGACTGGTTGGGGTCGTCGAGGACGAGGGTGACGACGCCGGTCTCGTCCTGTTCCCAGCGGATGGTGGTGGGCTCAGTGCTCATCAGGGGTGCTCCGTTAGATGCGTGGGTCCGTTGATCCGTGGGAAAGGTCAGACGCGCTCGACGATCGTGGCGATGCCCATGCCGCCGCCCACGCACAGGGTGGCGAGGCCGTAGCGCTTGTCCTGGCGCTCCAGTTCGTCGACGAGGCTGCCGAGGATCATCGCGCCGGTGGCGCCGAGCGGGTGGCCGAGCGCGATCGCTCCGCCGTTGACGTTCACCTTGTCCAGGGAGAGGCCCATGTCCTTCACGAAGCGCAGGACGACCGCGGCGAAGGCCTCGTTGATCTCGACGAGGTCGATGTCGTCGATGGTCAGGCCGGCCTTGGCGAGCGCCTTGCGGGTGGCGGGCGCGGGGCCGGTGAGCATGATGGTGGGCTCGGAGCCGGAGACGGCGGCGGCGACGATCCGGGCGCGCGGGGTGAGGCCGTGCCGCTCGCCGACCTCCTTGGAGCCGATGGCGACCAGCGAGGCGCCGTCGACGATGCCGGAGGAGTTGCCCGCGTGGTGGACGTGGTCGATCTGCTCGACCCAGTGGTACTTCTGCAGGGCCACGGCGTCGAAGCCGCCGAGGTCGCCGATGTCCGCGAACGACGCCTTCAGCTTGCCGAGCGAGTCGGCGGTGGTGCCGGGGCGCATGTGCTCGTCGTGGTCGAGGACGACGAGGCCGCTGCGGTCCTTCACGGGGACGACGGACTTCTCGAAGCGGCCGTCCTTCCAGGCGGCGGCGGCACGCTCCTGGGACAGGGCCGCGTACTCGTCGACGTCGCGCCGCGAGAAGCCCTCGATGGTGGCGATGAGGTCGGCGCCGATGCCCTGGGGCACGAAGTTGGTGGCCATGTTGGTCATCGGGTCGGCGAACCAGGCGCCGCCGTCCGAGGCCATCGGCACCCGCGACATCGACTCGACGCCGCCCGCGAGCACCAGGTCCTCCCAGCCGGAGCGGACCTTCATCGCGGCCAGGTTGACGGCTTCCAGGCCGGAGGCGCAGAAGCGGTTCTCCTGGACGCCGGCGACCGTGTCGGGCAGTCCCGCGGCGATCGCCGAGATACGGGCGATGTCGGAACCCTGGTCGCCGACCGGGCCCACGACACCGAGCACGATGTCGTCGATCGCGGCCGGGTCGAGGCCCGGGAGGCGGCGCTGGATCTCGTGGATGAGCCCGACGACCAGGTCGATGGGCTTGGTGCCGTGCAGGGCGCCGTTCGCCTTGCCGCGGCCGCGCGGGGTGCGGATCGCGTCGTACACGTACGCTTCGGTGGTCACGGTGAGCCTTTCGGGGAGGGTGCGGAGGGTCAGCCGAGCAGGGAGCGTCCGATGATCTCCTTCATGATCTCGGTGGTCCCGCCGTAGATGGTCTGGATGCGGCCGTCGGTGAAGGCCCGGGCGACGCGGTACTCCGTCATGTAGCCGTAGCCGCCGTGCAGTTGCAGGCAGCGGTCGGCGACACGCTTCTGCAGTTCGGTGGCCCACCACTTGGCCATCGAGGCGTGCACGGCGTCGAGTTCCCCGTTCGAGTGGTCGACGATGCAGCGGTCGAGGAACGTCCGGGTGACGGCGCACTCGGTCGCCATCTCGGCTATCTCGAAGCGGATGTGCTGGAGCTTGGACAGCGGCCGCCCGAAGGCCTCGCGCTCCTTGACGTACTGGGTGGTGATGTCCAGCAGGTGTTCGGCGGCGGCGATCCCGGCGACGGCGATGCCCATGCGCTCCTGGGCGAGGTTCGTCATGAGGTGCACGAAGGCTCCGTTGAACTCGCCGAGCAGGTTCTCCTTGGGGACGCGGACGTCGTGGAAGAACAGCTCGGCCGTGTCCTGGGCCTTCTGTCCGATCTTGTCGAGGTTGCGGCCACGCTCGAAGCCTTCCATGCCGCGCTCGACGACCAGCAGAGACAGGCCGTGGGCACCGCCTTCGGGGGTCGTCCGGGCGACGACGATCACGAGGTCGGCCAGGATCCCGTTGGAGATGAAGGTCTTGGAGCCGTTGAGCAGCCAGTGGTCGCCGCGGTCCTCGGCGTGCGTCCTGATGCCCTGGAGGTCGGATCCGGCGCCGGGCTCGGTCATCGCGATCGCGGTGATCAGCGAGCCGTCGCAGAAACCGGGCAGCCAGCGCCGCCGCTGCTCCTCGGTACCCAGACCGGTCAGATACGGCCCGATGATGTCGTTGTGCAGGCCGAGGGCGAGACCCGCGGCCCCCGCGCGCGTGAACTCCTCGGCGAGTACGGCGCTGTAGCGGAAGTCGGCGTTGCCGCCGCCTCCGTACTCCTCCGGTACGGCGAGGCCGAGCAGCCCCTGGGTCCCTGCCGCCCGCCATGCCTCGCGCGAGACGATGCCGTCCTTCTCCCACTGCTCGTAGTACGGCGTCACCTCCTTGGCGAGGAAGGTGCGCACGGTCTCGCGGAACGCGTCGTGCTCGGTACCGAAGATCTGCCGCTTCATGCGTGTCCCCTCCTGGAGCCGGCTCTTGACGGTCTCGGCCGGCCGGCCCGGTACCGGACCCCTGCCGGGATGACGTCGAGCATGTCGGCCCGGGCCCCTCGGAAGCCCTCGACACGCTCGCGTACGCGGCCTCTGGGCCCGCACGGGGAGATCGGCTCGCGGCACGCGTCCGGGACGGCGGCCGCGGCCTCCGTCTTCGGCGCGGCGGCCCCGGCGGGGGCCTGCCGGGCGTCGCCCGCGCGGTCGGGCACAAGGCGGTCGGGCACAAGGGAGAGTCCCATCAGCCGCCGTCCTTCGTCCGGTCGTCCTCGGCCAGGTGGGGTACGCCCCAGTCGCGGGCCACGTCGGCCGCGCCCGTGCCGGGCAGGACGGGGCCGGAGCGGACGGACGTGCGGGTCACGGAGAAGCGGGGCGCGGGGGCGGGCTGGGTGATGCCGCCGTGGTCGGTGAAGGTGCCGCGGGCGGCGAGGTGGGGGTGCGCGGGAGCTTCACGCAGCGACAGGACGGGGGCCACGCACGCGTCGGTGCCGTCGAAGACAGCGGTCCACTCCTCCCTGGTACGGGTCCTGAAACGCGCGGCGACCGATTCGCGCAGCGCGCCCCAGCGGGCCACGTCCGTGCGGGCGCCCGCGTGCTCCTCGACGCCGAGCAGCCGCACGAACTCGTCGTAGAAGCGGGCTTCGAGGGCCCCCACCGCCATGTACTTCCCGTCGGACGTCTCGTACGTCCCGTAGTACGGGCAGCCACCGTCCAGGAGGTTGGCGCCGCGCCGGTCCTGCCAGCCGCCGGCGGCGACCATGCCGTGGATCATCGAGGAGAGGTGTGCGGTGCCGTCCACGATCGCCGCGTCCACGACCTGTCCGGTGCCGGTCGCGCGGGCGTGGTGGAGCGCGGCGAGGACACCGACGACGAGGTAGAGGCTGCCGCCCGCGTAGTCCCCGACGAGGTTGGCCGGGACCGCCGGGGGTTCGTCCGGCCCGCCGATCATTCCGAGGACGCCGGTCGGGGCGATGTACGCGATGTCGTGCCCGGCGCGCTGGGCGAGCGGGCCCTGCTGTCCCCAGCCGGTCATGCGTCCGTAGACGAGCCGGGGGTTGCGCGTGTGGCAGACCCCGGGGCCGACGCCGAGCCGCTCGGCCACGCCGGGGCGGAAACCCTCGACGAGGACGTCCGCGCGTTCGACCAGGTCCAGGACGCGGGCCGGACCGTCCTCGGACTTCAGGTCGATCACGACCGACCGCTTGTTGCGGTTGGTGACGTCGTACTCCGGAGCGATCCCGAGGCCCGGACCGCCGGGCCGGTCCACGCGGACGACGTCCGCGCCGAGGTCGGCGAGGAGCATGGCGGCGAACGGTCCGGGACCGATGCCCGCCAACTCGACCACGCGCACCCCGGCCAGCGGGCCGTGCGCCGTCGTCCCTGCCACTGCCATCAAGCCCCCAGCACTGTGACACCACTGATGTGACATCAGAGATGTTAAGAACGTGTTCCACGCCGGGCAAGCCCCAGCGAGCAAGCGCTTAGTTAAATCCCCGGGAGGGAATCGCGGAGAGATCGCCCAACCCTGCCGAAACACGCCGGACAAGGGCGTGTCAGCGGGTTCCGCGGGTTCAGCGCTCGACGGCCTCGACACCGGGGCCCGGCGGAGACGGCGGAGACGGCGGAGATATCCATCTCTGGCCGGATCCGGGCGGGCCGGGCCGGGGGGCGACCGGGGCGCTCGGCGGGACGCGGACGGAGCCGACGGACCGGTCCGCGCCCGGCAGCGGGCGGTCGGACCCGCTCACGCGCGCGCACCGTCTCAGGGCGCTCCCCGGTACGGCCACGGCCACCTCCGGCCTCTTCGCCCGACCTCGTCGTCCGGCTGTTCGCCCCTCACGCTAGCCTCAGCCACCGACAACGGCGCTCCGCGCACGGCAGCGGGGGCACCACCCGCTCGCGCGCGGTCGAGAGTGGGAGTGTCATGAGCAGGGCGAAAGAGACGGATCGCACGTACGACATCGTGCTCTTCGGAGCCACCGGCTTCGTCGGGGTGCTCACCGCGGAGTACCTCGCCGCGCACGCGCCCGAGGGACTGCGCTGGGCGATCGCGGGGCGCGACCTGACGAAGCTGGAGCGGCTGCGCGAACGGCTGGCCGGCACTCCCGACGTCATCCGGGCGGACGTCTCCGATCCGGCGTCGCTGCGTGAACTGGCCCGCCACGCGCGCGTGGTGGCCACGACGGTGGGTCCGTACATCCTGCACGGCGAGGAACTGGTCGCCGCCTGCGCCGACGCGGGCACCGACTATCTGGACCTCACCGGCGAACCCGAGTTCGTGGACCTGATGTACGTCCGGCACGACGCGCGCGCCCGGGAGACCGGGGCCCGGCTCGTGCACGCCTGCGGCTTCGACTCGGTGCCGCACGACCTGGGCGCGTATTTCACGGTGCGGCAGCTGCCCGAGGGCGTACCGCTGCGGGTCGACGGATTCGTGCGCGCCCAGGCGATGTTCTCGGGCGGCACGTTCGCCTCCGCGCTCACCCAGTTCGCGCGCGGCCGGCAGATCCTGGCCGCGGCGCGGGACCGGGGGCGGTACGAACCGCGGCTGATGGAACGGCGTGCGTCCGCGCCGGTGAGCGCGCCCCGGTACGCCAAGGAGGTCGACGCCTGGGCGCTTCCGCTGCCCACGATCGACCCCCAGATCGTGCAACGTTCGGCGCGGGTGCTGCACCGGTACGGGCCCGACTTCCGCTACCGCCACTACGCGGCCGTCCAGCGGCTGCCGATCGCGATGGGCGGGGTCGCCGCCGTCGGCGCGGTGTTCGCGGCGGCCCAACTGCCGCCCGCGCGGCGCTGGCTGTCCGGCCGGATCAAGCCGGGCGAGGGGCCGAGCGCCGCGCGGCGGGCCAAGAGCTGGTTCTCCGTGCGGTTCGTCGGCGAGGGCGGCGGGAAGCGGGTGTTCACCGAGGTCGCGGGAGGTGACCCCGGCTACGACGAGACCGCCAAGATGTTCGCCGAGTCCGCGCTCTCGCTCGCCTTCGACGACCTGCCGCGGACGGCCGGCCAGGTCACGACGGCGGTGGCGATGGGCGACGCGCTCATCGCACGGCTCCGCGCGGCGGGCATCACCTTCCGGGTCGCGGCCGCCCGGTAACGGCCGCCGGGGCCCTCGGCCCGTCCGCCGGGCCGTCGGCTTCCTCCGCCGCGTGCGCCCGGGGCCCGGGGCGCTCCCGCCCCGTCCGCCCCGTCCGCCCCGTCCGCCCCGTCCGCCCCGTCCGCCCGCAGGGCCCTCCCCCGCCACGGGCCCGCTGAACCCGGGTCCGCCGCCCAGGTTCGTGACGGATCGTCCCGCACATCGATTCCCGTGGCTGCCGGGGTGCCTACAGCGGCCACTCCAGCACCGTGTAGATCATTCCGCCCACCCAGCCGACCCCGGCGACGACGGAGAGGACCAGCGCGGCCGTCACGGCACGCTCGGCGGGTCGGTCGGGGCCGGGCCGGTCTCGGCGGGCGGCGGGCTGCGGGGATCGGTGCGTCGTCATACGGCACAGCCTGCCGATCACCGGGTGGCGGCGCATCCGTACACGTACTCAGAACGCGTACCCGGTCAACGGGCTCAGCCCGTCAAGGCGTTGCCTCCTGAAGGGCCCGTCGGCACAGGGAGTCCGCACGCCGGGTGGTCTCCGGGAGGCGGTACTCGGGGGTGAGCGCCAGCGTGTGCGCGCACGCGTGGTCCAGGCTCACCCGGTGGCCGACGGACACGAACACCGGTTTGACGCCGTCACGGGTGCGCAGCGCCCGTCCCACCTCGTCCGCGTCGGCGAGCAGGGGCGACGCGCTGCCGCGCGGGGCACCGGGCTCCTGGTAGGTGAAGGTGAACGGGTTCTTGGCGACCCCGATCGTGGGGAGCCCGGTGAGTACGCCGAGGTGGCTGGCGAGGCCGAAGCGGCGCGGGTGGGCGAGGCCGTAACCGTCGCAGACGACGAGGCCCGGCGCGCACGGCAGCCTGTCGAGCGCGGCCAGCACCGTCGGGATCTCACGGAAGGCGAGCAGCCCGGGGACGTACGGGAAGGAGACCTGTCCGACGGCGGTGGCCTCGGCGACGACCTGGAGGGTCGCGGCGTCGAGCACGACGGCGGCGGCCACGACGAGGTCCCGCTCGTCGTCGTAGGCCACGTCGACCCCCGTCACGGCGCCGGTGCCGGGGGACGGTCCCGGTTCGTCGAGCACCACCCGCCCGCGCAGCTCGTCCTGGACGGCGCGGGCCTGCTCCTCCGTCGCGGGCCAACCCGCGGGAATGCGTACGGTCTTCATGGTGCCGACGAGCCTACGGGGCCGTCCGGCGGGCGGGCCGGCCCGGGCCGCGCCCGCCTCCGGCCGGGTGCCGGGAGCCGCCGCTCCGGCGCACGGCCCGGCGCTGGATCAGCGCTCCAGACGTGCCACCCGGCCCTTCTCACCGGCGGCCCAGCAACCCAGGTCGGGAGTGCAGTCCACGGTGTCGTACGAACCGGTGTCCAGGGTCCGCCAGGTACGGCCGCCGTCGGTCGTGAGGTCGGTGCCGGTCGGGCCGACCGCGAGGGCGGAGGCACGGCTGTGCGGGAGCCAGGCCACGCCGGAGCGGTAGGCGGGCGGCGGCCGGCCGGCCGGGGTCCAGGTGCGGCCGCCGTCGCCGCTGACGGCCGCCGCCCGGGGGGAGGTCTGGTCGGCGCGGTAGTCGCCGCCGACCGCGTAGCCGTGGGCGCGGTCACGGAAGGCGAGGGCGAAGACACCGCGTGCCGGGTCGCCGGCCGGGATCGGCGTGTCGGCCGCCTTCCAGGTCAGTCCCCGGTCCGCGGAGTGCAGCACGCGCGCGCGTGCCGCTCCGCCCGTGGCCAGCCACACGTCCCGCGGTCCCGCGCTCACGAGGCACTGCCCGCTCGCCGCGAAGCCCGCCTCGCCCTCCTGCGCGACGGGCATGCCGGCGCCGGGCAGCACCTTCCAGGAGCGCCCGCCGTCGCTCGTGGACAGGATGCGGAACCTGCCGTCCACCGGGTCGCTCATCGCCAGGCCGTGGCGCCGGTCGAAGAAGGTGAGGCAGTCGTAGAAGGCCTTCGGATCGGTGTTGCGGAAGGACTCGGTCCAGGTGGCGCCGCCGTCCTCGGTGCGGAAGACCCGGGAGGCCTCGCCCTCTCCGATGGTCAGGGCCACGGCGCGCCGTGCGTCGAACGCCTCGATGTCACGGAACTCCAGTTCGGCCGCGCCGGGCGGCGAGACGTCGCGCCAGCTCGCGCCACCGTCCGTGGTGCGCAGCACGGTGCCCTTCGATCCGGCCACCCAGGCAGTGTCCCGGCTGACGGCGGACAGTCCACGGAACCGTGCGTCCGTACCGCTGTCCTTGAGTTCCCAGTGGGCGGCCTTCCCGGTTTCGTGCGCCTGCGCGGGCGCCGCCCCCGTCAGCGCGGCGGCGAACGCGGCCGCGCACAGTCCCACGGTGACCGCCCGACTCGTACGTCTCGACTTCCCCAAGCCCCTCATGGCGGGCGAAGCTAGCCCACTCACCCGGCGCCGTCCAGATGTCCTCGACGGGAACCCCGGGGCGCCGATTGGTGTCCTCTCCGGTATCGCGGGCACGCGGGGGACTGGAAATGGATCATCACGGTCCGCCGCGGGCGACCGCGAGGGAGGGACTCGGTGACAGATGTCACTCGGGTCCCAGGTGCACTGAACGGCTCGTTCTTTCGTCTCTTCAGATGCCTGGCCTCATCCGCCCGAAGTTCGTCCAGCCGTCACAAGGGAGCAAGGCGTTGTCCACCGTCATCGAGCAGCCCGTAGAGGCCCGTCTCGTCGCCGCCGCGCCGCGGATGCCGAGCATTCCCGCAACGCTCCACTACGACCGGAGCGACCCCTTCGCCGTCCGCATGACCTTCCCGGCCCCGGCCACCCTGGAGGGCGTGGACGTGTGCTGGACGTTCTCGCGCGAGCTGCTCGCCTCCGGCATGGAGGACGCCGTGGGATACGGCGACGTACGGGTGCGGCCGTACGGCTACGACCGCACCGTCCTGGAGTTCCACGCCCCCGAGGGCACCGCCGTGGTGCATGTGCGCTCGGGCGAGATGCGGGACTTCCTGCGGCGCACGACCGAGCTGGTGCCCGTCGGGCACGAACACCTCCAAATCGACCTGGACCACGACCTGGCGGAGCTCATGCGGGGCACCTGCTGAGACGGTGCACCGCCTCGGGCGCGCGTTGCCGGAGCCGGGCGCGATCCGGCCCGCCGGCGGTCGGTGCTCCGAGCCGGTGAGCGCGGGGACGGAGCGGGCCCGGGTGCCCGCCGCGAGCGACGTGAGCGTCTGCGGGTCGACGGCCCCGACGACGCGAGCCTCGCCGACACCCGCTCTGCAAACCGTGCGTGCCCCGCGAGCCCCGCGAGCCCCGGCGATGCGAACCCCGCGAGTCCAGGCGGCGCGGCCCGCCGCATGTCCGTGCCAGGGCGACAGGGGCCGGCACCCCCGCCCGGTCAGCCGCCCGTCGCCGCTCCGGCGGTCGAGGCCGCGGTGGCCGCCACGATCACCGCCGTACGCACTTCCTGGATGACCTTCTTCAACGCCGGGGCCGCCGCTCCGCTGCGTTCGGTGAGCTCCTCGATGCGCTCCTTGTAGAGCTTGCGGTCCTTGCCCGGTGCGAGGGTGCGCAGTTCGGCCGCGGCGGCGAGGGCGACGAGGGCCGCGTCCCGGTCGGAGACCTCCGAGACGGGCAGGGGCCCCCGCAGGACCGCCCGCGCCTCCTCCCGCAGCGCGTCCACCGCCGCCACCCGCTCCAGCCTGTGGTCGACGGACGGGAAGAGCCCCAGCATCCGTTTCTTCCCGGCGCGCAGATACCCCTCGGCGGTGAGCTGCGCGCGGACCGCGTCGAGGGTGACGCGCGCCCGGAGGGTCACCCAGGCCTTCCACTTCCGCGGCCGGGACTCCTCGACGAGTTCCAGGAGTCCGTCGAGGGCGAGGTCACCCGTCCGGGCGTCGACGTCCACCGGCGTGGCGATGCCGTCCACGTCGGCGAGCAGTCCGCGCTGGGCCAGCTCCGTGAGCGCGCCGGCGCGGACCAGATGGTGGAGGTGGGACTCGCCGGTGACCTTGAGCCGCGTGGTGTCCCAGGACAGCAGGTAGAGCCGGGCGGGCAGCGACAGCGGGCCGTTCGGCACGGGGGCTCCTTCGGGGGGACGGACGGGGACGGGGGCGGCCACGTTAATGCGTTGACAGGCCTAGTACCCGTTCCTACGGTGTACAGCGGTTCTGTTGCCGTCGAATGGAGAAGGACGTTGCTCTACTGAGGTCGGAAGACACCGCTCCACACGACCCGCCGTTTCCGGCCGGTCGGTGCGTGGCGTGCGACCTCGGTGCATGAGCCGCCCTTCTGTCACGGGACTCCCACCTCTCTCTCCGGTCCGCCGTCGCCCCGCGGTGTCTCACACGCGTTGCCCTTGACCCCCTCAAGCGACCGCGAGGCCCCATGTCTGTATCCATCACCTGTACCTCCCTCTCCTTCGCCTGGCCGGACGGTTCCACCGTCTTCGACGATCTCCGGATCGCCTTCGGCCCCGGCAGGACCGGACTCGTCGGCGTCAACGGATCGGGAAAGACGACCCTGTTGAAGCTGATCGCGGGAGAACTCGCCCCGGCCGACGGCACGGTGCGCGTCGCCGGCGAGGTCGGGTACCTCCCGCAGAACGTCACGCTCGACACCGGCCTCAGGGTCGACGAGGTGCTCGGTATCGCCGCCACCCGCACCGCGCTGCACGCCATCGAGGCGGGCGACGCGGCCGCGGAACACTTCGAGGCCGTCGGCGACGACTGGGACGTCGAGGAGCGCGCGCTCGCGACGCTCGGCGAACTCGGTCTCGGCCACGTCGAGCTGGACCGCACCATCGGCGAGGTGTCGGGCGGCGAGTCGGTGCTGCTCCGGCTGGCCGCGCTCCTGCTGCGCCGGCCCGACGTACTGCTGCTGGACGAACCCACCAACAACCTCGACCTCTACGCGCGGCGCCGGCTGTACGCGGCCGTCGAGGCCTGGTCCGGGGTCATGGTCGTGGTCAGCCACGACCGTGAGCTGCTGGACCTGGTCGACCAGATCGCCGATCTGCGCTCCGGCGAGGTCACCTGGTTCGGGGGCAACTTCTCCGCGTACGAGGAGGCGCTCGCCGACGAGCAGGAGGCCGCGGAACGCATGGTGCGCGTCGCCGAGGCCGATCTGCGCAAGCAGAAGCGCGAATTGGTCGACGCGCAGGTCAAGCTGGCCCGCCGCAAGCGGTACGGCCAGAAGATGAACGACCAGAAGCGCGAGCCGAAGATCGTCATGGGGGCGCGCAAGAGGGCCGCCCAGGAGTCCGCGGGCAAGCACCGCATCATGCACGAGGAGCGGCTCGCCGAGGCGAAGGAACGGCTCGACGACGCGGTGGAGGCGGTCCGGGACGACGACGAGATCCGCGTCGACCTGCCGTACACGGCCGTGCCGCCGGGCCGCACCGTCCTCACGCTGGAGAACCTGGAGCTGAGGTACGGCGCGCGGGTGAAGGGCCTGTTCGATCTGCGCGGCCCCGAGCGGATCGCGCTGATCGGGCGCAACGGCGCGGGCAAGACCACGCTGCTGCGGACGATCGCCGGCGAGCTGGCCGCGGTGTCCGGCGAGGCCCGGACCCATGTGCCGACCCGTTTCCTGCCGCAGCGGCTCGACGTCCTCGACGACGAGCTGACGGTCGCCGAGAACGTGGCCCGTTTCGCGCCGGACGCCACCAACAACCGGATCCGGGCGCGGCTCGCCCGCTTCCTCTTCAAGGGGGCGCGGGCCGATCAGCCGGCGGCGACCCTCTCCGGCGGCGAACGCTTCCGGGCGGCGCTGGCGGCGCTGATGCTGGCCGATCCCGCGCCGCAGCTCCTGATGCTCGACGAGCCGACGAACAACCTCGACATGGCGAGCGTCCGGCAGCTCACCACGGCCCTGGACTCGTACGAGGGCGCGCTGATCGTCGCCGGCCACGACGTGCCGTTCCTGGAGTCGATCGGAATCACACGCTGGCTGGTGCTGGAAGGAGGAGAACTGAAAGAAACCACGCCGGAAGCTGTCGGGTATCCCGCATAGCGGGGACCCACGGGGCTGGCTAACGTCGGTCGGGACGCCGGGGCCGCCCGGCGTCGGTCCCGGTCTCACCGGGCCGGCCGGCGGCCTCCTGTCACCGGGCCGGGACCGCGTCGCGTCCGGCGGGGGCTGTTGCGCGCGCGAACGGCGCTGCATGATGTGCGCCGACGCACCCTGCCGATTCGGAGACCGTACGTGCCCAGCCAGAAAGCACTCATCCGCAGGCCCAGCCCCCGTCTCGCCGAGGGGCTCGTGACGCACATCGAGCGCGAGAAGGTGGACGTCGACCTGGCGGTGGAGCAGTGGGAGGCGTACGCGCAGGCCCTGCGCACGCACGGCTGGGACACCGTCGAGGTGGATCCCGCCGACGACTGCCCCGACTCGGTGTTCGTGGAGGACGCCGTCGTCGTCTTCCGCAACGTCGCGCTGATCGCCCGCCCCGGCGCCGAGTCCCGGCGCGGCGAGACCGCCGGGGTGGAGGAGGCCGTGGCCCGGCTCGGCTGCTCGGTGAACTGGATCTGGGAGCCCGGCACCCTGGACGGCGGCGACGTCCTCAAGGTCGGCGACACGGTGTACGTAGGACTCGGCGGACGCACCAACGCGGCCGGGGTCCAGCAACTGCGCGCGGCCCTCGAACCGCTCGGGGCGCAGGTCGTCGCCGTACCCGTGAGCAAGGTGCTGCACCTGAAGTCGGCGGTCACGGCGCTGCCCGACGGGACGGTGATCGGCCATGAGCCGCTGGTGGACACGCCGTCCCTGTTCCCGCGCTTCCTGCCGGTGCCGGAGGAGTCCGGGGCCCATGTCGTGCTGCTCGGCGGCGAGAAGCTGCTGATGGCGGCGAGCGCCCCGAAGACCGCGGAGCTGCTCGCGGGCCTCGGCCACGAGCCGGTCGTCGTGGACATCGGCGAGTTCGAGAAGCTCGAGGGCTGCGTGACCTGTCTCTCGGTACGAATCCGGGAGTTGTACACCTGAACGAGTGAACGACCCACCCGTTCGGCTCCGGGACCCGTGAAACAGGGGTGAGTCGATGGGCTCCGGAGCGAGCCCCGAGGGACGCGGCACCGCCTGGGGGACCCCGCTGATCAGGCACTCTTTACAGCGAACTTAACCTACGGTTTCGTAACCTACGGATACGTAGCCTACGATGCCGTAGGTTTCGTCCCCGCTCAGTCGTATGTTCAGTCGTACGTTCAGTCCTTCGTTTCAGCAGCTCGTCCAGCAACACGCTCAGTAACTCGCTCAGTAACTCAGTACTTTCACGTCCCCCTGGAGCACCCGTGACGATTACTTCTCCCCACCTCGGCAGCCCGTCCGCCGCCTGGACCGACGCTCGGCTGCTGTACGCGCTGGAGGAAGTGGTCGAAACCGAGCTCAACCGTCACCTCAAGGTGGCCAAGGACTGGATGCCCCACGAGTACGTGCCGTGGAGCGACGCGCGCAACTTCCCCGGCCTGTTCGAGGACGGCGAGGCCTGGGGCAAGGAGCAGTCGAAGGTCACGGAGATCGGCCGGATCGCGCTGGTCGTCAACCTCCTCACCGAGGACAACCTGCCGAGCTACCACCACGAGATCGCCGCGCTCTTCGGCCGGGACGGCGCCTGGGGCACCTGGGTGCACCGCTGGACCGCCGAGGAGGGCCGGCACGGCATCGTGATGCGCGACTACCTGCTCGCCTCGCGCGCCGTCGACCCCGACAAGCTCGAGGCGTTCCGTATGGCGCACATGAACGAGGGCTTCGAGTCGGACAACCGCCACTCGATGCTGCACACGGTCGCGTACGTCGCCTTCCAGGAGCTCGCGACCCGCGTCTCGCACCGCAACACCGGTCACCAGTCGGGCGACCCGGTCTGCGACCGCATGCTGGCGCGCATCGCGACCGACGAGAACCTCCACATGGTCTTCTACCGGAACCTGCTCAAGGCCGCGTTCGAGCTGGCCCCCGACCTGACCATGCAGTCCGTGCGCGACGTCGTCGTCAACTTCCGGATGCCCGGACACGGCATGCCCGGCTTCGAGCGCGCCGCCGCGCAGATGGCCATCGGCGAGGTCTACAACATGCGCATCCACCACGACGACGTGCTGCAGCCGGTGCTGCGCCACCTGAAGGTCCTGGAGATGGACGGCCTCGGACCCGAGGGCCTGCGGGCCCAGGAGGAGCTCGGCTTCTTCATGGGCGGCCTGGACGCGGAGGCCTCGAAGTTCGACGAGAAGCTCGCGGCACGCAAGGCGCGGATGGCCGCGCGCGCCGCCGGCTGACACTCCGCCGCCCGTCGCACCACCGGAGCCCGGCGGCCCCGGGCGCCGACACCCCACTTATACGCCGTCACCTGGCCTTCTACGCCGTCACCTGGCCGGCGCCGCGTCCCGCGCGTCGGCCACCGGGTGGCGGCGCGGTGCTCTCAGCCGCCCGACGGTGACGGGCGAGGATCAGCGGGCTCCCCGCGTAGTGCCGGGGAGCGCGGTCCACGCGGGGGGCCGCGCCTGCCGGCTGCCGCCCGGTGGACCGCGCTCCGGTGCACCGAGCGGTGCACCGACCGATTTTCCGGTGCGGGCCCGCACCCGGCTGCGGCATCATGCGGCCATGCATGACAACACCACGTCGGAACGGGCGGCCGGGTTCCTGCTGGGTCTGCTCGACGCCGATCAGGCCGAGCGGGTGCGGCGCCGGATCGGCCTGCGGCCGCCCCTGCCCGACGGCGACTCGGCAGAGTCCGAGGAGGCCTTGGACGCCCGGCGCTCGGTGTACTCCTGGTGGACCCGCACGTCCGTGCCGCCCTCCGTGCTGCTGTGGGTTCTGGAGGAGGACGATCCGGAACTCAACGCCCTGGTGTGGCGGCATCCGTCGGCGGACGACGCGATGCGGCGCGCGATCGTGCGCGGAATACCCCACGGCCCCGGCCGCAGACACGCCGTACCGGTCGCCAAGTCACTGCTCCGGGAGCCGGAACCGCCGGTGCCCGAGCCCTTCAGCCGGTTCGGGCTCGTCGGCGCGCTGCGGGCCTCCCGGTCCATGGGCCCGGCGCGGAAGGCCGCCTCCATGGTGGTGGGACGCCCCGGCTGGGAGGCGGTCGCGGCGGCCGACCAGGAGCGGGCGCTGCCCGGTTACGCGCGCTGGGCGCTGGCCGTGCGCCCCGACTGTCCGCCCGCGCTGCGCGAACGGTTCGGCTCGCACGCGAAGTTCACCCACCGGGTCCGGCAGTCGGGTGCCCTCGACGGTCCCGCGCGGTACGCGACGACGTGGAGCCCCGCGGACCGGGTACTGCGGGTGCTGTCGCTGGGCCGGACGATGTTCCCGGCCCGCGTCCGGGAGGCCGAGGACGCACTGCGGCCGCTGGTGCGGGACCACTTGGGGGACCGCGAGGACGCCTGGGCCGTACTCGCCCAGTTGGTCGGTACGTACTACGGCACGGTCCCCGAGCTGCTCGTGACCGCCGGGGCCGTCGCCTGACCCGCTCGGCGGGGCGAGGTGAGCGGCGCGAGGGGGCGGGGCGGCTGGATTCGAACCAGCGTGCCCCGGTTTGGGAGACCGGCCGCGTCTGCCTCTGCGCTACGACCCCGCCCTTGGCATCGAGCGTAATGCCTTGGCCCGATGTCGGTGGGGCCTGATACCAAGGAGGTGACGGGGGAGAACGGGCACGGCGTCGGACACGGGGGCGGGGACATGGCGTACGGGGAGCGGGGGCGGCGGCCCGTCGTCGATCTGGCGGACCGCAGGGCGCTCGGGCGGTACCGACCGGCCGGATCGGACGTGGTCGAGCAGGCGCGGCGGCTCAAGGAGGCCGCGCTGCTGGACTTCGGTCTGACCGAGTCGGCGGTGGCGTCCTGGCTGTACGCGAAGTGCCACCACCAACTGGCCACGACCGCGGTGGACACGGCGGCCGTGGTGGCCTCCGGCGACGGCACCTGCCTGCTGCTCTACAACCCGGACTTCTTCGTACGACTCGGCCTGGACGGCGTGAAGTTCGTGCTGTTCCACGAGGCGCGGCATCTGTTGCAGCGGCACCTGTTCGCCGACCCGCAGCTGCGCGCGGACCCGGTCTTCGAGATGGCCACCGAAGTGTCGATCAACCACGTGGCGCTGGTACGGCTGCGCCGGGAATCCCTGCCCCTGCTCGACGGACACCCCACGGGCGTCGATCCGCGCCTGATCCACGCGGCGTACCGGCAGGACCTGCTGACCCAGGCACTGGAACCGGTCGGCTACGACGAGTTCACCGAGACGGACATGACGGTGTACGGCGAGCTGAAGCGGATGCGCCACCCCCCGGTGGCCGCCCGGCGGGTGTGCGTCCATCTGACGACCGAGGTGCCCGCCGACCAGGAGACCGTCGACGAGGTCTCCTCCTCCGCGCTGCTCAACGCCCTGCTCGCGGCCCGCCGTGGGCACACCGGCGCCGAGCGGGAGCTGCTCGACCTGATGGGCCGTACGGAGGACGCCTCGGCACGGACGGCGAGGATCTGGGGGCGGCTCGGTGCCGGAGCCCTGCGCGGCGAGACCGTCAGGACACGGACGGTCGACTGGTGGCAGCGCTGGCTGGTCGACGTGCTCGGTTCACGACTCCGTGACGGCGAGCGGCTCGTGTACCCCAAGAAGCGGGGCGCGCTGCTCGCTGCGCTCGGCCAGGAACCGATGCTCTCGCGGCGCGGCCCGGTACGGGACAAGGTGCTCGTCATCGCGTACGACACCTCGGGCTCCATGCCGAACCGGGTGATCGACTGGCTCACCGGCCTCGTCGGACGGATCGACGGGGTCGAGGCGCACTGGCTGTCCTTCGACGCCGAGGTGATGCCCTTCGAGCCGGGCGGCCGCGTCCTCGGCGGAGGGGGCACGGACTTCGGGGCCGTCGCCGACTACGTCGAGGGGCGCACGGAGGTGAACGGCCGCCGCTGCGAGGTGAGTCCGGACGCCGTGGTGGTGCTCACCGACGGCTGTGCCCCGCCGATCACCCCCGCCGAGCCCGACAAGTGGATCTGGCTGATCACCGAGGGCGGCAACGACTGGCCCGAGACCCACAGCCCGCCCATGGACTGCCACCGCGTGACCACCGGGTCGCACCGACTCCCTTCAGCACCGGACCAGGACCGATGACCACCGCAACCGACCCCGGCCGCACCGACCGCGGCACACCCGTGCCCTCCCGTCTGGAGGCGTTCATCGACGCCCTGATCGCCATGGGGCAGACGGGCCAGATCTTCGGCGAGCACGGCATCGGCAAGACGGCCACGTTCTTCTCGCACGTGGCGCGCGCCCACCCCGACGCCACGCTGGTGTACGTGCCCGCGGCCAACCTCACCCCGGACGACCTGCTGGTCAACGCGCCGGTACGGGACGCCCACAGCGGTGAACTCGTACTGCGCCAGCTCGTGATGAGCCAGCTCAAGCCGGGCACACCCTTCGTCCTGCTCATCGACGACTCGCTGCAGGCCGGCGACACGGTCCAGTCCCAGCTGATGCAGATCGCCTGCGACTGGACCCTCGGCGAGCACGACCTGCGCGCCCTGGGCTGCATCGGCGTCTTCCTGACCGACAACGAGTCACTGGCCGAGACGTCGGCGCGGCGCGGCGACCTCGCGCTCCTCGACCGCATGGTCACCCTGCGCGTCACGGCCAACGACACCTCGTGGCGCCGCCACCTGTCCGCCACGTACCGGGAATGGGACCTGACACCGGTCTTCTCGCTGTGGGCCTCCCTCTCCCCCGCGCTGCGCGAGTTGCTCTCGCCGCGCACCCTCGACCACATCCTGGCCAACGCCCGGGAGGGATTCCCGCTGCGCTGGGCCCTGCCCCTGGTGGGCGGAGAGCGGCTGCGCCTCGTCGAGCCCCGCCCCGACGGCAAACCCGGGCGAAACCGCACCGCGGAGCTCCTGAACCGGATCGCCGAGGAGCTCGGTGTGTCCAATCCGTCGACGATCCCGGACCCGGTCCGCCAGGTCGTCAGGGCGGCACTGCGCAATCGCTGGACCGTACTGCTCCAGGGACCGCCCGGCTGCGGAAAGACGGAGCTCGTACGGGAGACGGTGCGCGAGGGACTCGGCCGGGAGCCGCTGTACTTCTCGCTGCCGGTGACCAACGTCGAGGACCTGTGCGCCCCGATCCCGTCGGCGGACGGCACCCTGGACAACCTGCTCGCGGCGAACTTCACGGGTCCCGAGCCGAAGGCGATCGTCTGGGACGAGTACAACCGGCCCAAGGACAAGGCCGCGTTCGCCAAGCTGATGGAGATCACCCAGGAGTGGTCGCTGGCGGGGCGCCGGATCGAGAACCTGCGCGCGCAGATCGCCGTCCAGAATCCTCCGTACCACCTGGGCCGCAAACTCCTGGTCGCGCGGAACAACATCGCGCAGGCCAGCCGGTTCACGGCCTCCCTGACGGTCGAACCGGAGGACATCCCGGCCAACGAGTGGCTGCTCGCACGGTACGGCCCGGACGCCGAGACCGTCCTGGAGTGGTGGAAGAACGACATCGACGACGAGGGCCGTGCCTGGATCACCAAGCGCACCCTGGAGCGGCTCATCAAGCTGCACCGGCACGGGCTCGAGCTGGAGATGGCGACGGTCTACCTCGGCGACGGCGAGTACGCCCCCGTGTCCCTGACGGCGCTCGTCGACCGGCTGCGCGGACGCCCGGTGACGGGGCTGCGCGAGCTCGCCCGCGAGGCGGACGCCTGGGAGGCCCGGCTGCGGCGCGCGGCCCGGCACTCCGACGAGGGCACCGACGACAGCGACGTCGTCCACCAGATCCTCGCCAACGCGGAGCTGTCCCAGCTGAAGAAGCACCGGACGCTGGTGGCACGGCTGGTCCCCCTGCTGCCGCCGAAGCTGCGGGCGACGTATCTGGTGGGTGCGTCGGCGCAGCAACAGCGTTTCTGGACCGAGATATTCACGGCCATGCGGCGGTGACACCGAGCCGTCCCGGCAGAACACCAGGGCGTGTCCGGCGCATCGCGGTTCGGCACGCCTGGCACGACTTCGCGGCCGAATCCCCGCGTGCGCCCCGTTCGGGGGCCGCTGCTGGGTTGCGGTCCTTCACTGCTGTACGCCTGCCTCTGGACTCGGCTCCGCGTGCGAGCAGGCTTACGCGCCTCGGATGGACAGAGCATTGAAACGGGCCCCGTGCGAGGGTCGCCGCTGCGACCAGGGATGTGCCGGGGCCCGTTTCTGATGTAGGTCGATCAGGTGGGAGGCGTGCGGGGTGGGTCAGAAGCAGCCGGGTCCGGTGGAGGGGTTGAAGCAGGCGTTGGTGCCGGGGCCGCCGTCGTTGGTGTTGGTGCCGGGGCCGCCGAAGAGCGCGTCGTTGCCGGGACCACCGAAGAGGGCGTCGTTGCCGTTGCCGCCGTTCAGGGTGTCGTTGCCGTTGCCGCCCTCGATGCGGTCGTTGCCGTCGCCGCCGGTGAGGGAGTCGTTGCCGTCGCCGCCGCAGATGATGTCGTTGCCACCACGGCCGTCGACCACGTCGTTGCCGCCGAGAGCGAAGATCACGTCATCGCCGGGAGTGCCGATCAGGACGTTGTTGCCGTTGGTGCCGGTGATGGTGGGCGTGGCGGTCGCGCAGGTGGGGGGCACCGGTTCGTAGGTGATGGTCACCTGGGCCGGCCCCGCGGCGGGTGCGGAGGTACCACCCGTGGGGACGCGGTTCGACGCGCCACCGCCGCCGCCGGGACCGGCGGTGGGAGTGGGGAGATTCGAGACGAGGTCGCAGCCTCCGCCGCCGCCTCCGCCGAACCAGCCGCCCCCGCCTCCGCCCGCCCCGAAGCCGCCTCCGCCGGTGCCGCCCGCACCGCCCGTGCCCGGAGTGCCGGATGAACCGCCGAAGGGACATGCGGCTCCGGCCGCGCCGCCGGCGGTCTGGGTTCCGCCGCCGCCCCCCTGGCCGCCGCTCGTTCTGCTGCCGCCGGCCGTCCCGGTGTTTCCGGCGTTTCCGCCGGTGGCCTCCGGGACGAGGAATCCGGGGGAGCCGCTTCCGCCGCCGCCTCCGCCGCCCGCGACGATGAGGCGGGGGTCAGTGCCGGGGACGCCGGTCAGGGTGCAGCCGGGGCCGGCCGAGCTGCAGGTGCGGACATCGCTGGAACCGCCGCCGGCACCGCCCGTGATACTCCCCGCTCCGCCCCCGGCGCCGCCGCCCGTGCCGACGTTGACAAAGAGGGTGGTGGTGCTCGGTGGCACGGTGACGGTGCCGGTGACGGTGGCGCCGTTGCCGCCCACGCCGCCGCTGCGCTCGCTTTGGCCCGCGGCGCCGGTGGCGGTGACGGTCAGTTGGGTGACGCCGGCCGGGACGGTGAAGGGCTGGTCGGCGCCCGCGTTGAAGGTGACCGTCACGGGCACCGCCGCAGCAGCGGGCGTGGCCGTGGGCACCACCAGGGCCGCCGGCAGCGCCACCGTGGCGAACAGGACCGCAGCACGCCTGGCCGGGCGCCACCGCTCACCCGCGGCTCCCGCGCCACGTCGAGGGAACACGGCATGTTGCAGGGTCGGTCTCACGATGGGGACTCCTCGACAAAGAGCGCGGCACTCAGCACGTGCCACGGACGTCGGTTGATGTTCAGGCCCCTGCCGGGACCGCCCGACGATCAAGCCACACCCGCCCCGTGCAGTCGTACAGACACACCGTCATACCGCCCGCGATCCACCGACCAGCCGCTGCCCGACTAGGAACAGGGATCCCTCGGCTGCTGGTCACCTGATCCGCCGGACAGGCCCTGGCCGTGCTCCTCGCCCCCGGCAGGCGCCGTGCGGTGGACGCTGCGTACCGCGGCGACGTCCGCCGGAACGGCCGGGGCGGGTACGTGCGCGCTCAGCGCCGCCAGCCGCCGTTTCACACTGGTGGCGATGCCGCTGCCCAGCACGAAGCGGGTCGCGGTGACGGCACGCGGCGCCGTGTCGAGGAGGCGGTGAGCCTCACGGCTGCGCATGCCGGTGTGGGTGAGGACGAGGTGGGTGAGACGGTGTTCGGTGCCCGCCAGCACCTCCGCGACGGCGGTGGCCGCCGCGAGGTCGACGTGGTTGTCTGCCGCGCCGAGCACCGCGGCCGCGCGCACGCGCCCGAGGTCGAGCAGGGCCACCCCGGCCGCGGTCGCCGCCGCCACCAGCCGGGCGGCGGCCCCGGCCCCGATGCCGTTGCTGGCGACGGAAAGCCGGGTGAGGCGTCCGTACGGCGCCCGCTCGAGCGCGCCGGCCAGACGCAGCGCACCCGTGTCGCCCAACCGCGCGGCCGATACGTAGAGTTCGTCGACCGCGCCGCCGTCGATCAGTTCGGCCAGCGGTACGGCACCTGCCGCACCGAGCGGATTGCCGCCCACGAAGAGTCGCTCGATGCGGCGGCCGTTGTCCGCCGCGGTGAGAAGGGCGTCGGCGAGGACGACCGCGCCCGCCGCGTCGAGCCCGGTCTGCACGAGGTCCAGCGTGCGCAGCGACCGTGCGGCGTCGACGAGTTCGGCGGCCGCCCGCCCTCCCCAGCTGCCGAGCGGATTGCGCTTGAGCCAAACGCCGGTGACGACCCGCGGCGAGGCGCGCAGGTTGTCGGCGATCCGGCAGGCCCCGCCGGCGGTGATCCCGTTGCAGCCGAGATACAGCGTCTCGACGTCCGCGCCCCCCGCCACCGCGGCGGCACCCACGTCGCCGAGCCCGTCGGTGCCGAGCAGCAGGTGCCGCACGGGGGAGGCGCCCTCGGAGAGCGCCTCGGCGATCAGTGCCGCGCCTTGCGCGCCGATCCCCTGCTTGCACAGGTCGAGGCGCCCGTCGGGCAGCGCGGTACCCGCCGTGAAGTCCAGCCGCTCCCCCGCCGGACGGCCACCGCGCAACCAGTCGAGCAGCGGCTCCAGTTCGGCCGCGGGGCGCGGGACGACGGACGGCACGCCCGCGAACTCCGGCACAGGCTCCGACTCCGGGTGTGGCCCGGGGTGCGGCTCCGGGTGCGGTCCCGGAGCCGCTCCTTCCGCACCGGCCCCGCTCACCACGCCGCCTCCCGGTAGTCCTTGAGGAACACCCCGGACACCGGCGCGCCCGCCTCGCCCCGCACGATGGGGTCGTACACCCGGGCCGCCCCGTCCACCACGTCCAGCGGGGTGCGGAACCCCGCGCCCGCCATCCGTTCCTTCTTCGGAGCGGGGTTCTCGTCGGTGATCCAGCCGGTGTCGACGGCGCACATGTGCACCCCCTTGTCCGCCAGTTCGGCCGCACTGGTCCGGGTGAGCATGTTCAGGGCGGCCTTGGCCATGTTGGTGTGCGGGTGGCCCGCCATCTTGTTGCGCACGGCGAACCGGCCCTCCACGGCCGTCACGTTGACGACGTAACGACGGGCTCGGGGCGAGGCGAGCAGCAGAGGCAGCAGGCGGTCGCAGAGCAGCGCCGGGGCGAGCGCGTTGACCAACTGGGTCTCCAGGACCTCGGCCGGGTCGAGGTCGCCCAGCCGCGCCGACCAGGAGTTCTCCGGAGACGGGTCGGGCAGCAGTCCGGCCTCGTCGGCCTCCCGCAGCGCCGCGGGCAGCGCCGCACGGCCGCTGCCCAGCGCCCGCATCGGCGTGAACCCCGGTGCCTGCCGGGCTCCTTCGGGCAGTCCGGCGCGCTCCCCGGCGGCCAGCAGGGCGTACGACTCGACGGGCCGCCGCACCGTCTGCGCGGCGTTGTTCACCAGGATGTCGAGCGGCTCGCCCTCCTGCCGCAACTGCTCGCACAGGCCGAGCACTTGGCGCGGATCACGCAGGTCCACCGCCAGCACCGTCAGCCGGTCCAGCCATTTCCCGCTGCCCGGTTCGGCGCGGAATCGGCCCAAGGCGTCGTGCGGGAAGCGGGTGGTGACGAGGAGTTCGGCGCCGTCGCGCAGCATCATCAGGGCCAGCTGGAAACCGATCTTGACCCGGCCTCCGGTGAGCAGCGCGCGCCGCCCGCCGAGGTCGGTGGCGAGCGCGCGCCGGGCGGTGTTGTCGGCCGCGCAGTCCGGACACAGCCGGTGGTAGAAGGCGTCGACCTGCCGGTAGGGCGTCTTGCAGACGTAGCAGGTACGGGACTTGTTGAAGACGCCCCCGGCGGTGGCGCCGGATCCGGCGTGCGTGAGCGGCGCGTCCTCCCGCCGGTCGAGCGCGCCCGTCGCGGTCGCGGCCATCACCGCCGCGTCGGCGGCGGACACCTCGGCGCCGCGCGCCTTGCGTCTGCGCAGCCGCCCGTCGCGCGCGAAGGACGCGGCGACCTGTTCCGCCCGCAGCCGCACCGGGTCGTCGACGGGCAGTTCCCGCAGCCTGCCGACCGTACGGTGGAATGCCGCCAGCTCGTCCTGTGGGATCCCGCCGCCCTCGCCCATGTGTCCCCGCCCCGCGTGTACGTCGCCGTGACCCCGGCCGGATTCGAACCGGCGTATCCGCCTTGGCAAGGCGGCGAGTCTGCCTCTGCTCTACAGGGCCCCGTTCCCCCGGCCCGGCGGACCGGACGCAGCCCGGGCGACCGGATTCGAACCGGCGTATCCGTCTTGCCAAGACGGCGAGTCTGCCTCTGCTCTACAGGGCCCCGTTCCCCCGGTCCGCCGGACCGGACGCAGCCCGGGCGACCGGATTCGAACCGGCGTATCCGCCTTGCCAAGGCGGCGAGTCTGCCTCTGCTCGACGCCCGGGTGCGCCAGCGGATCCTAACCGCACTCCGGCCACGGCGGCGCGTCGATTACCGGGCCGCCGCACCGGATCACGGTGTGCCGACCGCGAGGCGGTCGCGGGGACGGCGCGGGTGAGGGGTGCGTGGGGTATGGGTCAGGGGTGCGGGTGAGGGGTGTGTGGGGTGCGAGTGGGGGTGCGCCGGAGCCGTACGTGGGGGAGGGCGCCCGTCAGTGCCGGTCCGCGCGCCGGAGGCTGAGCCTTTCCTTCTCGGAGAGGCCACCCCAGACGCCGAAACGCTCGTCGTTGTTCAGCGCGTATTCGAGGCAGGCCGGGCGCATCTCGCACATGCCGCAGATGCGCTTTGCCTCACGCACCGAGCTGCCCGGCTCGGGAAAGAAGAATTCTGCCCCGGTCTGCGCGCACAGCGCCTGCTCCTGCCAGTCGGAGTCCGCCGGGATGATGGTGTCGGTGTGCATGCCGAAGAGCGTGCCTCGCGCCGAAAAACGTTCGATCAACGCCGGATCAACGCCACGTTCCGAGCGTTCCGGCGGCCCCGATGATGCTCCCCCCGACCGCGCGGGAGCACGGCGGCGCGCGGACGCAGTGAAAACAATACAAACACGCCCGGTCACCCGTGGTGACAGGCGCGGTCGCTCGCCTCACGGCCCGCGCCGGGCCCGCGTCCCGGCAGCGATTGTCAGTGGGCGGTGCAAGACTCGGCAGAGCAGACAACGGGACCCTTCAGAGGAGGGCACTCATGCTCACCACCCGCTTTGTTTCCGGCGCTCCGAACTGGCTCGATATCGGCACACCCGACATCGAAGGCGCCACCTCCTTCTACGGAGGCCTCTTCGACTGGCGATTCCAGTCGGCGGGGCCCGACGCCGGTGGCTACGGCTTCTTCCAGCTCGCCGGGAAGACCGTCGCGGGCGGCATGCAGACCACCGCCGAACAGGGCCCGCCCTCCTGGACGGTGTACTTCCAGACCCCCGACGCGGAGGCCACCACCAAGGCCGCCGAGCAGGCCGGGGGCAGTGCGGTCTTCCTGCCCATGGATGTCATGGGCGAGGGCCACATGGCGATTCTCGCCGACCGCGCGGGCGTGCCCTTCGGACTCTGGCAGCCGGCCCGGACCAAGGGCGTCGACGTGGCGGGCGACCCCGGCTCGCTGTGCTGGGTCGAGCTCTACACCCCGGACGTCGCCGCGGCCGCCGCGTTCTACAACTCCGTGTTCGGCTGGGAGACCTCGGCCGCGCCGTTCCCCGGCGGCACGTACACCTGTATCAACCCCGCCGGGACCGAGGAGACGGACATGTTCGGCGGGGTCGTCCCCCTGGCCGACGACCCGACCGAGGCCGCGTCCGGTGCGTACTGGCTGCCGTACTTCGAGGTGACGGACACGGACGCGACCGTCGCCAAGGCACAGGAGCTGGGTGGCACGGTCCGTATGCCCGCCACGGATCTGGAAGGTGTCGGCCGCATGGCCAAGCTCGCCGACCCGTACGGGGCACGCTTCGCGGTGATCAAGAGCGCTCCGCGGCCGAGCTGAGCCCGCCGCGGTGATGCCGGGAGCAGCCGGGCCGGCCGGCCTCCACCGGGGCCCGGCCGGCCCGTAACCGGCCCAGGTCGCTCCCGACCGCCCACGGCACCCGTCACCGACCTCCGTCGCTCCCGTCACCGGCCCCGCCGCTCCCGTCGTCACACCACCCCGTGGCGGGTCCGGCAGCCAGGCGTTGTCGCACGCGCTGCCCCCGGCACCGTCCGGTTCCGACGGCTACGCGGAGGCCCGTCGCACCAAGGTCGTGGGCAGGATCACGTCGGACGGTCCGCGCTCCGTGCTCTCCTTCGCCGTACGCCGGTCCAGATCCCGCAGGAGCAGACGAGCCATCAACCGCCCCATCTCCTCTATGTCCTGACGGACCGTGGTGAGCGGTGGATCCGTCTGCTCCGCGACCGGCAGCATGTCGTCGAACCCGATCACCGCGACGTCGTCCGGCACCCGCCGCCCCCGCTCGCGCAGCACCCGCAGCGCTCCCGAGGCGGTCAGGTCGTTCGCGGCGAACACCGCGTCGACGTCGGGGCAGCGCTCCAGCAGTTCGCGCATCGCCCGCTCGCCGCCCGCGGGCGTGAAGTCGCCCTCGACCACGAGCCGCGGGTCGGCGTCGGCCATGACGTCCCGGAAACCGTCGAGCCGGTCGACCGCGGACGTCTGGTCGAGGGCGCCGGTGATGTGCGCGACGCGGGTACGCCCCAGGGCGACCAGGTGGCGTACGGCCGCGCGGGCGCCACCCCGGTTGTCGCTGTCGACGTACACCGGGGCCGCCGCGTCGCGGGTGCCGTCGCCCCAACCGGGCCGTCCGCCGAACACGGTCGGCACGCCCGCGCCGTGGATCAGCTCGGGCAGCGGGTCGTCGAGGTGCAGCGAGAAGACGAGCGCGCCGTCGACGTGTCCGCCCGCGAGATATCGGCCCACCCGCGCGTGGTCGTCGCGGCCCTCCGTGAGCAGCAGGACGAGCTGCGAGTCATGCGCCGTCAACTCCTTGCTGATGCCCCGGAGTTGGAGGCCGAAGAAGGGGTCCGCGAAGACCCTGGTCTCCGGTTCGGCGATGACGACGGCGACCGCGTCGTGGCGCCGGGTGACCAGGCTGCGGGCCGCCTGGTTGGGAACGTAACCGAGTTCCTCGACGGCCCGCCGGACCCGTTCGACGAGTGGTTCGCGCACTCCGTCGCCGCCGTTGACCACACGCGACGCGGTGGCCCGGGAGACCCCCGCCCTGGCGGCCACGGCCTCCAGTGTGGGGCGCGACGCTGTCTCGGTCACCTCAGGGCTCCTCCTCGGCGGTTGCCGATCAGGATAGCCCCGGGAAGCAACGGATGAGAGCGCTCCCGGCGCCGGACCCCATGCTCCCGTCCGAGGGGATCGGCTCTCGGCGCCGGGGCCCCACGCTCCCGTCCGAGGGATCGGCTCCTGGCACCGGACCCGACACCGTCCGCCGACCGTCCGCCCGACGGGAACGGCCGACCGGCCGTCACCCCCGCCGGCGGGCCCCCGGTCTACGCCTGGCCCTCCGCGCGCTTGGCCCGGCTCGGCTGCACCCGCTTCGGCTCGCCCGGCATCTTCGGATACTCGGGCGGATACGGCAGATCCCCGAGACCGTGGTCGTGCTCGTCGCGGGCGGCCAGTTCCAGCAGCGCTTCGAGGGAGAAGGCGTGGTCGTCCATGTCCGCGTGGACGTCGCCGAGTTCGGCGAAGCGCTTCGGCATGGTCGCCAGGTCGAAGTCCCGGGGGCGGGCCTCCGCCACCTCCTCCCAGCGCAGCGGCGCGGAGACGGGGGCGTGCGGACGGGGACGTACCGAATAGGCGGAGGCGATGGTGCGGTCCCGGGCCGTCTGGTTGTAGTCCACGAAGATCTTTTCGCCCCGCTCCTCCTTCCACCAGGCCGTGGTCACCCGGTCGGGCATCCTGCGCTCCAGTTCCCGGCCGGCCGCGATGGCGGCGCGGCGCACCTGGGTGAAGGTCCAGCGCGGTGCGATCGGCACGAAGACATGCAGGCCGCGTCCGCCGGAGGTCTTGGGCCAGCCGCGCAGGTCCCCGTACTCGTGGAGGACCTCGCGCAGTTCGTGGGCGGCGCGCACCGCGTCCTCGTAGTCCGTACCGGGCTGCGGGTCGAGGTCGATGCGGAGTTCGTCGGGATGGTCGACGTCGTCGCCGCGCACCGGCCACGGGTGGAAGGTGAGCGTGCCGTACTGCGCGGCCCAGAGCACGGCCGCCACCTCGGTGGGGCACATCTCGTCGGCACTGCGGCCGCTGGGGAAGGTGATGTGGGCGGTCGGGATCCAGTCGGGCATGTTCTTGGGCGCCCGTTTCTGGAAGAAGTTCTCGCCCTCGACTCCGTCCGGGTAGCGCTCCAGGGTGGTGGGGCGGTTGCGCAGGGCACGCAGGATGCCGTCGCCGACGGCGAGGTAGTACTGGGCGAGGTCCAGCTTCGTGAAACCTCGCTCGGGGAAGAAGATCTTGTCCGGGCTGGACAGACGTACGGTCCTGCCGGCTGCCTCGAGTTCCACCGCTTCGCCCATGCGGGCCACGGTAGGCGCACCCCACCCGCCTCGCACACCGGGCGAACGGCTCCGTGTCGCCGCAGAAGAACACAAGAGTTCCCGCAGCCAGCCTGGCCTGCGGGAACCTTGTCGCGGAACGGCTTTCGCAGCCCAGCGGCCATGCGCCAACTGACCCCGCTGACCTGGGGTGATCCGGTCGGACACCGCGAGCGGCCGGACAGCGCCGGGAGGCCCCTTCACGAAGGGGCCTCCCGGCCGGTTCTCAGAACGTTCCCCGCAGGGGACCGAACCAGGATGGATCGTCCGTCTCGCCTTCGTCCTCGTGCCACTGCGGAGGAGCCGCAACAACGAAGCTCTTCAGGCCGCCACCCAGCACGTACAGACGCCCGGGTTTCACCTCTACCCCGTAGTCGAGGCCGACCTGCCGGCATTCCTCGCCGTCGCCCCGGCGGATGACCAAGCCGCTGTAGCTGGGACGGAGAAGCATGAGATCGACGTTGGCGAAGTAGATCTCGATCCGGGTGTCCGGCGGCATGTCCCGGCTACTGCGGAGCAGCAGTTGGCGATGACCGACGGCGTACTGCCAGACCTTGAAGGACCTGTCCGATCGGAAGATCTCGGAACCGGTGAAATGCGACGTCGCCTCACCCATTCAGTTCATCCCAGTTCGGTTCGGGCATCTCACTCTTCGGCACCACTTTACCCTCTTTGCTATAGAATATGATTTTGTCCCATTCGAGATTCCCTCGCTGTATATGGAGACCGATCTGACCCATTTCCCACTGCGTGGCCGCCCAGTCACCTGTGAGAAATACCTTATAGGCACGCGCATATTGCTCGGCAGGGGTCGCCCCATCAAAACCCTTCAGACTGACTGCGACCTTGCCGTTGTTGCGCAGCACGTTCGACACCTCGGTCATCCACAAGGCGATCTTCCGCCCGTTCACCCTGCCGACCACCTCCGCGAATTCATCGCCATTGAAGGTATAACCTCCCTCAATTTCCTTGGCCAGTGCATCCGAGTGCTCGCCGATTCCGAGCACCATTGTTCCGGTCGGACACCCATCAGCGTTGTGCACCAGAACCGGTGTCGTTCCAGCCAACACGTAATAGGTGTGAAGGTTTTCGACAGTGAGGTTGTAGGCCGAGTGCAGTCGGTGGAAACGGTGGACTCGCAGCACGGTGACGGTCGCACCGCTACTGGTACGCAGCGTTTGACCGGGACGGAGGTCACCTCCGTCTATCCAGCGATGGGCACTGGGTGACCAGAAGGGGTGGTGCTGCGTGGCGGTTATTCGAGCGTGCCCGACGTCAATCGTGATGTCGGCGAAGTCGGTGTCGTCCGGCGTGTAGATGGTGTGGGAGACGGTGTGCGTTTCGGTGCGGCCGCCTTCAGGATCGGTGGCGAGCACCGCATCACCGATCCTGATGTCCCTGATCTCCTTGGTCGTGCCGTCGGCCATCAGCACACGCGTCGTACCGGGGAAACTGTTGGTGCCGGTGCACCACTTGCGTGCCTTACCGAGAGCATCGAGGGCCTTGGCACCGATCCCGGCGACGGCTTCTTCCGTCAGGGGCAGCGCGCGAAGGGCTTTCCACGCGTCGGTGAAGCCGATGCCGGTCTTGGCAGCTGCATCGAGGGCCTTGACTGCACGTGCGATCGGGGCGAGCACGCTCTCGATCGGAACGTATACGGCGATACTCCAGGCGCAGGCGGTCTTGCTGCCGTGCCAGCAGTCCATCAGGTCTTCGGCGAAGAAGGAGAACAGGACGGCGCCGGCCACATCACCGAAGATGTTCTGCCATCCGGCGCGGACGATGTCCTTGCCGGAGAACGTGTGCGTCCAGCCGTCGATCTTGATGTTCTTCAGCGTCGCCCGCTGGAGGAACTCCCACGCCGCCTTCGGGCACCCGTCAGCCGTGGCCTGGGCTTGGTCGTCGGTGCACAGGTAGAAGTCGGCCTCGTAGGTGACGACCAGGTCGTACTTCGCGTTGCAGCCCTGGAAGGCCGCTTCCGGCATTCCCGGACAGGTGCCGATCTGCTTGCTGCTGACGATCTCGACGGTGGACTCGTCCGGAACAGCGAACACACCGGGAATGCCCGTACCGGCCCCTTGGGATGCTTCCTTGTTCGCTTCCTCCCGTTCGGTTCGGTCGGCGGCTTCCTGGGCTTCCTTGGCGTATTTGTCGGCGTCCTTGGCGGCCTGTTCCGCTTCGGTGGCGGCTGCGTCGGCGCGGTTGGCGGCGGCGCGGGCGACCGTGGCGTCCTGTTCGGCCTGAGAGGCGGCGGAGCGGGCGGCGGAGGCGTCGAGTTCGGCGGCGTCGGCGCTGTCGCGGGCGTCCTTGGCATAGCCCTCGGCGTTGCCTGCGGCCTTGTCGGCGGCGGCTGCGTCAGTGGTGGCCTGCTGGTCGTAGTCGATGGTGCGGGCCAGGGACGCCGAGGCTGCCGCCGCTGCCTTGGCGGCGTCGGCGGCGTAGCCGAGGGCGTCCTTGGAATAGGTGCGGGCGTCGGCGGCGTACTGGGCGGCGTTCGCCGCGTGCTGGTAGGCCTCCTTGGCGTCGCCCTTGGCCTGGTCGGCGATGTTCTTCGCGGCGTCGGCCTCAGCGGCGGCGTTCCTGGCATGCGCCTCGGAGACGGCCCGCTGCTGTTCCGCGATCGACTTCGACGACTGCCCCGTCAGCACCACCAGTCCTGCCGCGGAGTCGGAGTCCACGTAGGGCGAGCCGAGCTGAATCGCGTCGTTGGCCGGGTCGGCGACCTGCTCTGCCGCTTCGCCCGCGTCCATGGCCGCCTGGGCGGTGACGTGTGCAAACCCGGCCGCCTTCGCCGCGGCCACGACCGCGTTGCCGGCCTCCTTGTTGGCACCGTCGGCCTGGGTCTTGGCGTCCTTGGCGTGCTGCTCGGCCTCGTCGGCCAGCTTGACCGCGGCCTTCGCCTCGGCGGAGGCGTCCTGGGAGGCCTTGATGGCGTCGGCGACGGCGCTGGTGGCGGTCTTCACCGCGGCGTCGGCCTTCAGCTTGGCCGCCTGTGCGGCGTCGGCGTCGGAGCGGGCCCGTTTGGCGGCGGCCTCGGCGCGGGTGGCCGCGGCGTCCGCGTCGGCGGCCGCCTGGGTGGCGGCGTCGGCCTCGGAGCGGGCCCTGCCGGCCGCGGCCTCGGCGTCGTCGGCGTGCTTGTCTGCGTCGTTGGCAGCGGCACGGGCGGCGTCGGCGGCAGTCCCGGATTCGAGGGAGTCCGCGTAGGCTTCCTTGGCATCGGCCTTGGCGCGCGTGGCGTTGGCCTTCTGCTCGGCGTCCCACGCGTCGTCGCGCATCGCCTTGGCGTGGTCCTTCGCCGTGACCGCGTCGTCGCGCTTGCTCTCGGCGGTCTTCTCGGCGGCCTCGGCCTTGTCCTTCGCGTCGGAGGCCTTGGTCGCCTCGGACTCGGCGTTCTTGCGATGCTCGGCGGCCTCGGCCCGACTGGCCGCGGCATTCTCCTTCTCCGCCTTGGCCGTCTTCTCCTCGGCTTCTGCCGCGAGCCGCTTGGCGTGCGCGTCGGCGGCAGCCGCCTTCGAATCTCCCTCGGCCTTCACGGCGACGGCGAGCTTGGCTTCCGCGGTCTCCTTGTCCTTCTTGGCATTGTCGCGGTGTACCTTGGCCGCGTCCGCGGCCGCCTTGGCCTGCGCCTCCGCCGCCTCGGCAGCCTTCGTGCGGAACTCCGCCTTCGTCTGCGCCGCTTGGGCCAGAGCACGCTGCGTGATGGTCGCGCTGTCCCCGGCCGAGGCACGGGTCGCGGCCTCGGCGGTCTCGCCGGCCTTCTCCAGCGCCTGGAGCGCGGCGGCTGCGCCCTTGGTGACCTGGTCCTTCTGCAGTCCTACCAGCAGACCACGGCCCCGCGGCGCGCCGTTGGTGTCGGCGATGCCGTACGCCGCCTTGAGCGCAGTGTCCGACGTGGTTTCAGCCTTCTGTGCTGTCCCCAACTGCGTCTTGAGCACGGCGAGCTGTTTCTTCGCCTCGGCCTGGGCAGTGGTGATGGCCGCCTTGGCCTTGTCCACATCGGCCTTCGCGGGTGCGCTGCCGGTGTGGGTCTTGGCAACGATCCGGAACTTCTGCGCGGCGGAGCCGTTACACGTCGACAGCACCGCATCCTTGCTGTTGTCGAACGTCGGCAGGTGTAGACACTTGCCGGACGCGGCGTTCACCAGCGGACCGGCGCTGCGCACGTCGAACTTCCACTGCTGGGCCTTGGCGCTGCCGCAGTCGCGGATCTGGATCTTCGTGCCGTCGGCAGAACTGCCGTTCAACACCTCCAGGCACTTTCCCGAGTTCGGGTTGCGCAGGGTGTAGCCGCCGTCGTAAGAGGCCCACAACTGCCACGCCTGGGCGGCACCGCCGCCACAGGTGTATACCTGCACCGGGGTGCCGTTGGTCTTGCCGGCGCCCGCAACGTCGAGGCACTTGCCGGCAGCGCCCGGTACCTGGATCTCCAACTGCCCGTCGCCGATCCAGTTGAAGCCGCCATCGGTGTAATAGTCCAGCCAACGGGTGGAGTAGTCCGCGATCCACGACTGCCCCAGCATTTTGCCCAGGGCGAGCGCGCCGTCCTGGAGCGCCTTGTCGGCGCTGCCGCTGGCAGCAAGGATCTGGTTGCGTTGCGTGGCCTGCGAGGCGATCTCCTGTTGCCACTCGGCAGACGCCTGTGCCACTTCCTTGCCGAGCACCCGGTCCGGGTCGATCGGATCGTGCCACGCACACGAGGCGAACCGAGTCTTCAAATCCTCCACCGCGACGCGGAACTCCGGGCTGTCCGGTGCTGGCGCAGCGCTGGGAAAGCCCCCGGAAGCGAGGAAGATACGGGCGTCGTCAGCGAACACCCGCGGAACGAATATCTCGTTCCGAACGATATTCCCGGAGTTCTTCTTCCAGAGCTTCCAGGCCTCCTGATCCTGGACCGTCCCGCTGTTGGTGTACAGCGGATCACCAATTGCGAGGGCGGCCTTCTTCGTCTTGTCGTCCGCCTGCGGTGATGGGTCGTAGAACGGCGAGAGTAGGTCAACCGACCTGAAGTACGACTGGTAGAGCCAGGGAAGCAGCCCCGCCTTGTCGAAGAAGTTCTCCTTCGCGGCGGCGCCAGGGTAGTTGTCCAGGCCGCTGACGGCGTTGCTCCACGACTGACGGGCGTCCTCCGTCTTCTTCACCCAGGCATCGGAGTCGTCACTGTCCTTCTGCCATGCCTGAGCGTAGGCGCCGGTGCCGTAGGTGCGGTCAGCCTTCTGGTGCAACTGGTCCGGCGGCAGCGACAGGGCGGTGCCGGCAAGGCCGTACTGATTAGGGCCGCCCCTGCGCAGTCCGTCGGCCATGAGGCACTGATCGGAGCGCAGTTGCTCAGCGGCCTTGGCATCGAATCCGTCGTAGGAGTCTGCGGCCGGGCTGGTACGCGGATCCTGGCCGGTAACCGAGGCCGGGTGCACCGCTACGGTGGCGAGAAGGGCCAGGGTGGCGAGCGGGACGACCGAAGTCGCCAGGTCGGCCAGCCGTCTTGGGCGTCTGCCCTGCTTCCGCACAGGTCTGATCAACACGCATATCCCTCTCTTCAGGGGGTGGCTGCTGTGGGCGCACTACCGGGAGGGACACGTCAGGGCCGCGCATGGGCCTCACGTGGTGTTGGGCGCTCCCCCGTGGACACGCCAGGCACTCCCGGACAAGCGGACTGGTCAGGTCCTTCCGGGAGCGGACGCCACCCTAGGCATACCGGTGATCACCGCGACAAGGCCTTGCAGCCAAGGCAGTTACGTTCGGTAGCCATCCCGCCTGTGAGGGAATCAGGTGGAATCTGTGTGCAGCCTGTGAGAGATACCCTTGTCGACCCTTTACCGACCCGCACCTTTGCACACGCTCCGCAACGGAGTGATCAACATCACGGTCGGCGCGAGGTCTGTGAGCAGGCCAAAGGCTGTGTGTTGGTGGCGAGTTGTGCGTGCATGCTCCGGCGGTGCGTGGCCACGGTGACGCTGTCCGCGGCGAGTTCGCTCTCAGTGGCGTTCAGCGAGGGGCCACCATGAAGTAGAGGACGCGGTTGAGTGATCTGGGCAGGCGCGTCGCTGAGGGGTGAGGTGGCCGATGACTGCGAGTCCTTCGTCTCAGGACCGGGAACGGTCGGGCGTGGTGGTCATCGGCGCCTCGATCGGCGGATGCGGCGCACGGCGAAAAGCAGGCCGAGGGATCTCTCACCGACGCTCCGAACCGCGCGGGTCGACGGGGCGACCTACCTGCCTTCTTGGCCGTGTATGTCCAACCTGACCCCCTCCCGGACCGCGCGTATGGTCGAAGCATGGATCTGCCGGTGATGCCGCCCGTGAAGCCGATGCTCGCCAAGTCCGTGGCCAAGATCCCGCCGGACATGCATTACGAGGCGAAGTGGGACGGGTTTCGCGCGATCGTGTTCCGCGACGGAGCCGAGGTCGAGCTCGGCAGCCGCACCGGCAAGACGCTGACCAGGTACTTCCCCGAGCTGGTGGAGGCGCTGCGCGAGCGGCTGCCGGAGCGCTGTGTGATGGACGGCGAGATCGTGATCGCCAGGGACGGCCGGCTCGACTTCGACGCCCTCACCGAGCGCATCCACCCCGCCGCCTCACGGGTGCGGACGCTGGCGGAGCGAACCCCCGCCTCCTTCGTCGCCTTCGATCTGCTCGCGCTGGCCGACGAGTCGCTGCTCGACGTGGAGCTCGGCGACCGGCGCGCCCTGCTGACGACGGCGTTGTCCGGGACGACGGCGCCGGTCCATCTGGCACCGGCGACCACCGACCGGGAGGTGGCGCAGCGGTGGTTCGAGCAGTACGAGGGCGCGGGGCTGGACGGGGTGATCGCCAAGCCGCTCGCCCTCCTGTACCGGCAGGACGAACGGGCCATGTTCAAGATCAAGCACGAGCGCACCGCGGACGTCGTCGTGGCGGGGTACCGCTTCCACAAGAGCGGCCCGGTCGTCGGTTCCCTGCTGCTCGGCCTGTACGACGACGCGGGCAACCTCCAGCACGTGGGGGTGAGCGCGGCCTTCCCCATGAAGCGGCGGGCCGAGCTGGTGGCGGAGCTGGAGCCGCTGCGCATGGAGGACATCGAGCGGCATCCCTGGGCCGCCTGGTCGCAGGAGTCGGCGCACGAGTCCGCCCGCCTGCCGGGCGCGCCCAGCAGATGGTCGGCGAAGAAGGACCTCTCCTGGGTACCGCTGCGGCCGGAACGGGTGGCCGAGGTGGCGTACGACCACATGGAGAACGGCGTACGGTTCCGCCACACGGCCCGCTTCCGCCGCTGGCGCCCGGACCGGACCGCCGACAGCTGCACCTACGCCCAGTTGGAGGAGCCCGTGGGGTACGACCTCGCGGAGATCCTCGGGCCGCAGGGCTGACGACCGCGCGCCCGGTCCTCCGGCCGGGTCCCGTCTGGTCCCCGTCCGGTCCCCTGATCCCGTCTGGTCCCGCCTGATCCCGTCCGGTCCACCCCGGTCCACCCCGGTCCCGCCCCGGTCCCGTCCGGTCCGCCCCGGTCCCGTCCGGTCATCGCCGCGTCCCGTCCACCGGCCCCGCCCGGCCGAACCCGCACACCGGCCCGCCCCGCCCGGCCCCGCCTCGCTTGCTCCGGCGGCGGCGGCGGATCAATCCGCGCACCGATCGGTCCTCGCCGCGCACGACCTCAAAACGAGCGGGTATGAGCACCGATGAACGTATGAGCGCATAATCGATGGCACGGGACAAGGTGACACGGTGAGCATGCGACAGAAGGCATCGATGCGGCGCGGCGCGATGGCAGCGGCGCTGCTGACGGTCGCGGCGACGGGCTCCTTGATGACGGGCTGCACCACGGACCACGGCCCGAACGCCGACGCAGGCGCCCGGACTGCCGGCCAGAGCCAGGCACCGAGGCCGACTCCTGGTCACGCCGGCGCCGACAGCGTCGGCTCCGTCCTCGCCGTGAAGATCGACAACGCGAGCGAGGCCCGCCCGCAGACGGGCCTCGACGCGGCGGACATCGTGTACGCCGAACAGGTCGAGGGCGGCCTGAGCCGGTTGATGGCGATCTACGCGACCCAGCTGCCGAAGGCGGTCGGACCGGTGCGCAGCGCGCGCGAGTCCGACCTGGAGGTGCTGCGCCAGTTCGACGAGCCGATACTCGCCTTCTCGGGTGCCCAGCACAAACTGCTGCCGGTCATCGACAAGGCGCCGCTGCGGCCGGAATCGCCCGAGCAGAGCCCCGACTCGTACTACCGCGGCACCACCAAGCCCGCCCCGCACAATCTCTATCTGCGGCCCGGCCGACTGCTGCGGTCGGCACCCGGCGCCGCCGCCCTCACCACCGGCTTCCGTTTCGGCGCGGCCCCCGCGGGCGGCAGCCCGGAGACGTCCCGAACGGTGCGTTTCCCGGCCGCCCGCTTCACCTTCTCCTGGTCCGCGAGCACGAAGCGCTGGCTGGTGTCGATGGACGGGACACCGACGGTCACGACGGACGGCAAGAGGGTGGCTCCGGCGACGGTGGTCGTGCAGTACGTGAAACTGCTCAAGTCGAAGTACCACGACGTCCTCGGCAACAACACGCCCTTCACGCAGACGGTCGGCTCGGGGACGGCGAAGGTGCTGCGCGACGGCCGGGTCTTCGACGCCGACTGGAAGCGGCCGGCCGCGACGGACGGCACGGAGTTCACGACGAACAACGGCGCTCCGATGAACTTCGCGAAGGGCCAGGTGTGGGTGGTCTTCGCCAAAGCGTGAGCGCGGCCGGGCCTGGCGTGTCCGACCGGTGACCGTCGGGTGGCGCCCGGTGGCGCCCGGCCCGGCCTACCGCGGTGCCAGGAGGGGTTCCGTCGGATGGCGGAGCCCCTCGGCGGCGTCCGACACCCGCCGGATGAGGTCGAAGAACACGGTCTGTTCCTCGGCGGAGAGCGGCGCCAGGAAGATCTGGTTCATCCGCGCCGTGCGCACGATCAGCTTGCGGTGCGTGCGCGTCCCCTCGTCCGTCAGCCGCAGCAGAGAGCGCCGGCCGTCCTGGGGGTCGCGCACCTTGTCGAGCAGGCCCCGGCGGCCGAGCCGGCTGATGACCTCGGCGATGGTGGACCGGTCCAGACCCACGCGCTCCCCCACCGTGCGCTGGTCCAGCCCCGGCTCCGCGACGAGCGCGTTCAGGACCGCGAACTGCGGCGAGGTGATCTCCTCGGAGACCATCGTGTTCCACAGCAGGTAGTGCGCCTGCTGCAGCCGCCGGGCCAGGTGCCCGGGGTGGGTGGAGAGGTCCACCGCGGCCATATGCGCTCCAGAGGTCGTCGACACGGTCGTATGTCCGGCAGTTTTTGGTAAGTGTACTGAACGATACCGTCCGCGTACCGGCCTGTCTTCTGCTCGGATCAAGCCCGAATCGGCCATGACATGGGGTCTTGACGGTGGGGCGGCCGGGTGGCAGCGTGAACGAAACCCTGGAAGATACTCAGTGCCCTGACTATTTGCGTCCTCGTCGATGACGACACGGGACGCTCGGGAGAGAGGGGGCTTCACGGATGGACAAGGTGGTCGCCACGGCCGCGGAGGCGGTGGCCGATGTGCCGGACGGCGCGACGCTCGCGGTGGGCGGGTTCGGACTGAGCGGAGTGCCGAACGTGCTGATCGAGGCCCTGTTCGAGCGCGGGACCTCCGGTCTTGGAGTGGTCTCCAACAACTGCGGGGCGATGGAGTCGGGCCTCGCGGTGCTCCTGGCGGCCGGGCGGATCGCACGGGTGACGGGCTCCTACATCGGGGCGAACAAGGAGTTCGCCCGGCAGTACCTCGCCGGGGAGCTGGAGGTGGAGCTGATCCCGCAGGGCACGCTCGCGGAGCGGCTGCGGGCGGGCGGGGCCGGGATCCCGGCGTTCTTCACGCCGGCGGGGGTGGGTACGCAGGTCGCGGACGGCGGACTGCCGTGGCGCTACGACGGCCGGGGTGGAGTGGCGGTGGCCTCGCCACCGAAGGAGGTCCGCGTCTTCGACGGGGCCGAGTACGTCCTGGAGCGCGGCATCCGTACGGATTTCGCGCTGGTGCGGGCCGCGAAGGGGGACCGGCACGGGAATCTGGTGTTCAACAAGTCCGCCCGCAACTTCAACCCGCTGGCCGCGACAGCCGGGCGGGTGACGGTCGCCGAGGTCGAGGAGCTGGTCGAGCCGGGGGAGATCGATCCGGACGCGGTGCATCTGCCCGGCGTCTTCGTACAGCGCGTCGTCGCCCTCACCCCTGAACAGGCGGGCGCGAAGATGATCGAGAATCGGACGGTCTCCCGTCCCGCGGCCGGTGGATCGGTGGGTGCGTGATGGCGTGGAGTCGTGAGGAGATGGCGGCGCGTGCGGCGCGTGAGCTGCGCGACGGGCAGTACGTGAACCTGGGGATCGGGTTGCCGACGCTGATCCCGAACCATCTGCCCGCGGGTGTGGAGGTGGTGCTGGAGTCGGAGAACGGGATCCTGGGCACCGGCCCCTACCCCACCGAGGACCAGGTCGATCCGGATCTGATCAACGCGGGGAAGGAGACCGTGACGGTCCTGCCCGGCGCCTCCTACTTCGATTCGGCGCTGTCGTTCTCGATGATCCGCGGCGGGCACATCGATGTCGCCGTGCTGGGCGCGATGCAGGTCTCGGCGCGGGGTGATCTGGCGAACTGGGCGGTACCGGGAAAGATGATCACGGGCATCGGCGGTGCGATGGACCTGGTGCACGGGGCCCGGCGGGTGATCGTGGTGATGACCCACACCACGAAGGACGGCTCGCCGAAGATCCTTCAGGAGTGCGCGCTGCCTCTCACGGGCAAGGCCTGCGTCGATCGGGTCATCACCGACCTCGGTGTCCTCGACATCACCGCCGACGGTCTCGTCCTGGTGGAGACGGCACCCGGCGTCACGGCGCGGGAGGTCGCCGCCAGCACCGGCGCCGGGCTGCGCACCCCGCGGGAGCTGTCATGAGGGACGTGCGCGTCGTCGGCGCCGTCCGCACCCCGTTCGGCGGGTACGACGGCTCGCCACCCGCAGGCCGCCCGGACGGCCTGGCCGCGCACACCGTCCGGGAACTCCCTCGCCCCCGTCCCCGCCCAGCGCGCCGGAGTCGGTCAGGACCTCGCCCTCGCCCTCGAACGACAGGAAGCCCCCGCATGGCCCTCACCCAGTCGGACATCGACACCGAGATCAAGGACCGCCAGGACGCGTACGACAAGGCGGTCGCCGGCGGCGCTCCGGTCCGGCACCATCCGGCACGCGACTACCCCCCGTACCGCAGCTCCCTGCTCCGCCACCCCCGACAGCCGCTCGTCGCGGTCGACGGCGGCGACCCGGAGACGGTCGAGCTGTCGGGCCCGGTCTTCGGCGTCACCGACATCACCGAGATCGACAACGACCTGACCCGCCAGCACCGGGGCGAACCCATCGGCGAGCGCATGACCGTCTCCGGCCGGCTGCTGGACCGTGACGGGCGGCCGGTGCGCGGCCAGCTCGTCGAGATCTGGCAGGCCAACGCGGCCGGCCGCTACGTGCACCTGCGCGAACAGCACCCGGCGCCGCTCGACCCCCACTTCACGGGCGTGGGCAGGACTCTGACGGATGATCAGGGGCAGTACCGGTTCACGACGATCAAACCGGGCCCGTACCCGTGGGGGAACCACAGCAACGCGTGGCGGCCCGCGCACATCCACTTCTCCGTCTTCGGTTCCGCGTTCACCCAGCGCCTGGTGACACAGATGTACTTCCCCGCCGACCCGCTCTTCCCGTACGACCCGATCCTGCGGTCCGTGACGGACGCGGCGGCCCGCGACCGGCTGATCGCCGCCTACGACCACACTCTCTCCCAGCCCGGGTTCTCACTCGGCTACGCATGGGACATCGTCCTCGACGGTCCCTCCGCCACGTGGATCGAGGAAGGCCGTTGAGCATGACCGAGCGGTTGCTCCCCACCCCGTCCCACACCATCGGCCCCTTCTACGGCCACGCGCTGCCCTTCCCCGGCGGCGAGCAGGTGGCGCCCCCGGGGCACCCCGACACGATCACCGTGCACGGGTACGTGTCCGACGGCGCGGGGAGGCCGGTACCCGACGCCCTCCTGGACTTCTGGCAGGCGGCACCCGACGGCTCGCTGACGGGCGCCCCCGGATCGATGCGCCGGGACCCCTCGACGGGCGGCTTCCTCGGCCGCGACGGCGTCGACTTCACGGGCTTCGGCCGGGTCGGTACGGATGCCGACGGGCACTGGGTCCTGCGTACGCTGCCGCCGGGCAACGCAGGCCTGCCGTACCTCAGTGTGTGCGTGTTCGCCCGCGGTCTGACGCACCACCTCTTCACCCGTGCGTATCTCACCGACGGCGCGGACCCGCTGCTCGACTCGCTCCCGGCCGACCGGCGCGCCACGCTGATCGCGGCCACCGGGCCGGAGCGCACGTACCGTTTCGACATCCGTCTTCAGGGCGAAGGCGAAACGGTCTTCCTGGAGTTCCAGTGACAGCTGCCGACCCGGCCGATCCCGCGGGCCCCGCCGATCCCGCGGGCCCTGCCGATCCGACCGATCCGACCGATCCCGCCGACCGGAACCACCGTGGCGACTCCGGCGATCCCGATGTCGGTCTGCTCGCCCCTGGATGGGCCGGCTCCCCCGCGTCGTCCTCGACCTCGGACCGGGCGTTCCTGCAGGCGCTGATCGACGCGGAGACGGCGCTGACGCGCGCCTGGACCGGACTCGCTCTGGCCCCGGCCGCCGCCGCGTCGGCCCTCTCCGCGGTCACCGCCGCGGACCTCGACACGCGGTCGATCGCGCTGCGCGCCCGGGAGGGCGGCAACCCGGTGATCCCGCTGGTCGCGGATCTGACAGCGGCCGTGGGCGGCGAGTACGGCCCGTACGTCCACCGGGGCGCGACCAGCCAGGACATCATGGACACCGCGATGATGCTGGTGGCCCGGCGCACGCTGCGGCCGATCCTGGAAGACCTCGAGCGCACGGCGCGGGCCCTGCGGGAACTCGCCGCCACCCACCGGGACTCCGTGCTGCCGGGGCGGACGCTGACGCAGCACGCGGTACCGACGACCTTCGGGTTGAAGGCGGCGGGGTGGCGCGCGCTGGTCCTGGACGCGCGGGACCGACTGACGGCCCTGCGCCTACCCGCCCAACTGGGAGGCGCGGCGGGGACCTTGGCGGCGTTCAGCGCGTTCGGCGCCGACGACCCACAGGTCCTCGTCGCCGCGTACGCCCGGGAACTCGGGCTCGTGGAACCGTCGTTGCCGTGGCACACCCTTCGCACCCCGGTCGGTGATCTCGCCGGGGCGCTGGCCCTGGCGGCCGGCGCCCTCGGCAAGACGGCGGCCGACGTGCTCACCCTCTCCCGTACCGAGATCGCCGAGGTCGCCGAGGGGAGCGGCGGCGGTTCGTCCGCGATGCCGCACAAGGCCAACCCGGTGGCGGCCACGCTGATCGCCGCCGCCGCCCGGCGCGCACCGGGGCTCGCCGCCACGCTGTACGCGTCGATGTCCGCCGAGGACGAGCGGCCGGCCGGTGCCTGGCACGCCGAGTGGGAGCCGTTGCGCGAGCTGCTGCGACTGGTCGGCGGCGCCGCCCGCGGCGCCGCCGAACTGACCGAGGGGCTGCGGGTGAACACGGTCGCCATGCGTGAACACCTCGGCCTCACGCACGGGTTGATCGTCTCGGAGCGGCTGGCCGTCGAGCTCGCCCCCGTGCTCGGACGGGCCCGCGCCAGGGAACTGCTGACCCGCGCCGCCGAACGGGCCGTGACCGAGGACCGTCCCCTGCTGGACGTCCTGGGCGAGGAACCGCGGCTCAGGGACGTCGACCTGGTCGATCTCACCGACCCGGCCCGCTACACGGGCTCCGCCGGAGCCCTCACCGACCGTGCTCTGGAGCGACGTTGAAGACCCAGCCCGAAGGCAAGCTGCCGCACCACCGCGTCGAGGGACCCGCCACCGCTCCCCCGCTCCTTCTCGGCCCCTCGCTCGGCACCTCGGCCGCCCTGTGGGACGAGGTCGCGCCCGAGTTGTCGGTCACCCACCGGGTGGTGCGCTGGGACCTGCCGGGGCACGGCGGTTCCCCCGCGAACCTGATCGGGCCCGGCGCGACCGTCGCCGACCTCGCCGCGCTGGTCCTCGCCCTCGCCGACGCGCTCGGCATCGACCGGTTCGCCTACGCGGGCGTCTCCCTCGGCGGCGCGGTCGGTCTGCACCTGGCCGTGCACCACCCCGACCGGGTGGCCGCCCTCGCCGTCCTCTGTTCCTCGGCCCACTTCAACGGCGCCGGTCCCTGGGAGGAGCGCGCGCGGACCGTACGCCGGGAAGGACTGGCCGCGCTCGTCAGGAGCGCGAACTCCCGTTGGTTCACGCCCGGTTTCAGCGTTCCGCGGCTGATCGAGGACCTGCGGACCGCGGATCCGGAGGCGTACGCCGCCTGCTGTGACGCGCTCGCCGCCTTCGACCTGCGCGACCGGCTGGCGTCGATCACCGCGCCGACCCTGCTGGTCGCGGGCCGCGAGGACCCGGCGACGCCGCCCGCGCATCTCCGGGAGATCGCGGACGCGGTGCCCGGCGCCTCGCTCGTCGAGATCGCGGGTGCCTCGCACCTGGCGCCCGCGGAGCGGCCGGAGGCCGTACTCGCCGCGCTGCGCGGGCACTTCGACGGGTACCCGGCTCGCGGCATGGAGGTACGCCGCGCGGTTCTCGGCGACACGCACGTGGACGGCGCGCAGGTTCGGCAGACCCCGTTCACGGCACGCTTCCAGGACTTCATCTCGCGCTATGCGTGGGGGGAGATCTGGACGGACCCGACGCTGTCCCGCCGCGAGCGCAGCCTGGTCACGCTGACGGCGCTCGTGGCACACGGCCACCTCGACGAACTCGCGATGCACGTCCGGGCGGCGCGCCGCAATGGCCTGACCCCCGAGCAGATCGGGGCCGTGCTGCTCCAGACGGCCGTGTACTGCGGTGTCCCGGCGGCCAATGCGGCGTTCGCGGTGGCCCAGCGGGTGCTCGACGAACTCGACGGGCCCGGTGAACCGGACGGCGACGAACACGGTGGGCCCGGTGAACGCGACGACCGCGACGCGGCCGATGCCTCGGAGGAAGCCTGAGCGATCTCCGCGAAGGGTGGCGTGCCACAACCGAATCTGCCGCGCGACGGCCGCCTGCCGCGCGACGGCCGCCTGACGCGCGACCGACCGCGGGACACGCGGCCGGCCGGTCCGGTGGGCCCGGACACACCGGCGGACGAGGCTCTCGGAAGACGGCGGCCGGAGGGCTATCGCAGTCCCCGACCCGTCGCCAGGACCCCCTCCGCCTTCGCGACCAGCCCGTCGGCGCCGCACGAACGCGCCAGCGTCAGGCCCTTGTTGAGCTCCGACACCGAGCGCGCCGCGATGCCGTACTCGACCCGGGCCGCCGCGTGTTCGTACTGACAGGGCGAGGCCTCCAGATAGGCGACGGCCTGCGCCGCGAGGCGTACCGCACGCTGGCCCGACTCCAGGGCCGCCGCGCAGCGCAGTGCCTCGCCGATGGCGGTGTCCGTGCCGAACCGCTCGGCCCGGCGCCGGGCGTCGACGGCCAGCGCGGCGGCGCGCACCGGGTCCTCCGAGGCGAGCGCGCGGGCGAGGTCGATCGACCAGGGCGCCATCACCGTGTTGTGGTGGCCCCGCACCGCGGAGGCCTTCTCGGCGGCCTCCAGTTCGTTGATGCCGTCCTTGACCCGGCCGACGGCGATCAGCAGGCGGCCGCGTACGGAGCGGGTGTCGGGCAGCACGATCGTGGTCGGGTACGGCGGTGCGAAGCCGTACTGCTCGGCGATCGCCCAGGCCTCCTGGACGTCGCCGCGGGCGAGCAGTGTGTCGACGAGTCCACAGGTCGCGGACCAGTACAGGGGCAGCCCGCGCCCGACCCGCTCGGCGATGCGCAGTGACTCGCGCAGGGTGGTCTCGGCGTCCCGCAGACGGCCCCGCCTGCGGTGGGCGAGACCGACGAAGGCGTGCGCCAGGGAGAGATGGCCGCCGCTCCAGCCGGCGGACGTGTACGAGCGCAGTGCCTCCGTGAAAAGGCTCTCCGCCCGGTCGAGCCGGTCCGCGTAGGCGTACGAACTGCCCAGCATCATGAGGAGTTCGACGCCCCACTCGGTGTCGGTCCAGCCGAGTCCGGGTGCCAGGCGGCCGTTGACGAGGGCCCGGTCGCAGAGTTCCACGACCTCCTCGGCGTTCTCGCCCCGGGTCATCGCGTCGAAGCCGCGCAGTATGAGCAGGGCCCGCTCGGAGTTGTCCCGCCCGGTGCAGGTCCTGGCGAGTTCGGCCAGCCCCCGGGAGCGTCCCGGCACGTGGTCCTCGCCCGCGTGGATGCCCTCCCACATGTAGTGGACGGCCTGCAGCCGCATCCGGGCGGGGCCGGGGTCGAGCCGGGCGGCCTCCGCGTCGACGGTGCGCACGGCCTCGTCCAACTGGTCGTTGTGGACCAGTGCCTGGGAGAGGCGGAAGACGGCGTCCACCCGCAGGTCGCCCGCCAGGCCGGGCCGGTCGAGCGCCGCGCGCAGATGGCCGATCGTGGTGGCCGGCGCGGTCAGGAGGGTGGCACAGCCCAGTTCGTAGAGCACGCGTGCGTGGACCTCGGGGAGCGGGGGCTCCCTGAGTGCGCGCTCCAGACAGCGCCTGGCCGCGTCGGGCGCGCCGACGGCCAGGTGTTCGCGGGCCGCCTCACGCATCTGCTCGACGAGTTCGGGGTCGTCGTCCGGGTGCACTTCGAGGAGGTGGCGGGAGGCGGCCGCGGCGCCGCGGCCCGACTCGGTGACCGCCCAGGCGGCCTGGCCGTGCATCGCGGTGCGCAGCGCGTCGGGGATCGAGCGGTAGACGGCGCTCGCGATCAGCGGGTGCACGAACTCCAGCTCGCTGCCGGTCAGTCGGCTGCTCTCGGGTTCGACGTCGGTGAGGATGCGGGCCGCGCCGAGCAGTTCGGCGCAGCGCTCGGCCTCGTCGCGCGGCATTCCGGCGAGCTGGGCGGCGAGGTCGAGGGAGATGCCCGTGCCGAGTATCGCGGCCGCCCAGGCGAAGCGGGTGGCGTCGATGCCGAGCCCTTCGAGGCGGGCGACGAGTCCACGGCCGCGCGCCGAGCGGTTCAGGGCGCGCAGTTCGGCGGCCGACGCCTCGACCGGTAAGAGCTCGGTGTCCTGCACCTTGGCGAGGAGTTCGACGGTCTCGTAGGGGTTGCCGCCGGTGACCGCCCACACCTCGCGGCAGAACGGCGCGTCCGCGTGCTCGCCGAGGGTGGCGCGGGTCAGTCCCGCGGTGGCGTCGGGGGTCAGCGCGCTGAGGGTGACGATCGGGCGGGCCGCGGCGGCGACGGCGTCGAGGTGAAGGGCCCGCTCGCCGGTGACCTCGCCGGGGCGTCGGGCGACCACGACGAGGACGGGCAGGTCGTCGAGGCGCTCGGCGAACGCGGCCAGCCAGCGCAGGGTCTCCTGGTCGGCCCAGTGCGCGTCGTCGACCATCAGGACGAGCGGCCACTCGCGCTTGGCCAGCCGCCGCACGGCCGCGACCAGTCCGTCGCACACGCCCTGCGGGTCCGCCTGGCGGTCGCCCGGCTCGGCGATACCGAGAGCGGGACCGGCGATGTCGTACCAGTCGCCCAGGTATTCGCGGGCCTCCTCCGGCATCAGCGAGACGATGGCGGGCTGGAGGAGCTGCCGTATGACGTTGAAGGGGACGGAGGTGACGGTCTCGCCGCCGCGGGCCGACCAGACCGTGCAGCCCTTGGACTCGGCCATCCTGCGGGCCTCCGCGAGCAGTGCGGTCTTGCCGATGCCGGCCTCGCCGCCGAACACCAGCAGGCTGCCCGAGGACGAGGCGTCCGCGCGCAGCGCCTCCACGGCCTGTGCGACATCCGCGATCTCCGCCTCGCGCTCCCAGAGTGAGGCCGAGGCCGCCGGTCCCGGCCGCGCCTGCGTCATACCGCTACCTCCCCGGGCCGCACGGACGACGTACAGACATCGAGCCTAGCCGTCCCCGAGTCGATACGGAGGTGGGTCAGGGCACCTGTGGTCGAGACGGGTGACGGCGCTCACCCGAGGGCGACGCGACGAGGCACCGAGCTGGGGCGGGAAGGTCATGGACGGTCGGCAGCCGTCGGGATGCCGCCGGGTCTCCCGTCGTCGGACTTGGTACGGACCCGAGGGAAAATCCTTACGAATCACGGGAGTTGGGCAGACGCGAGTGGTCGGCCCGACGCACAGGACGTCGTACGGGGTGGGTGACGCGGCGGACACGGCGTCGGCGCACGCCGACGCGTACCGGGCGACGGGTGCGGTCCCCGCGGACGGTCGGCCGGTCCCCTCTCATCCGCCTTTCACCCAGGGCTCATACGGTGGGTCCATGACGCAGGTGACTCCCCCCGGCTGGTATCCCGACCCCGGGCAGACAAGTGACAGTCCCGCCACCGAACGCTGGTGGGACGGCAGGGCATGGACGGAGCAGACCCGTCCCCTCGGATCCGGTGCCGCGTGGGGTCCCCCCGGACAGCCGCCGGCCGCCGGACCGTACCCGGTCCTTCCCCCCGCGCCCCGGCGGCGCGGGCTGCGCACCGGCATCGCCGTCGCCGCCGCGATCGCGGTCCTCGCGGGCATCGGGGGCAGCGTGTACGCCCTCACCAAGAACGACGGCAACGGCGGCAACAGCGCCAGCGCCCAGCGGCCCGGCGGGCAGAACGGCCAGGGCGGCTTCGGCGGCGGCCAGGGCGGCGGCGCGGGCGGATCGGAAGGCGGCCCCGGCGGCGGCGCTCCCGGCGGCTCGGGCGGATCAGGTGGCTCGGGCGGACCGGAGGGCCGGACCCCGGCGCCGGGCCCGTCAGGGGTGCCGCAGACCGAGGACGGTTACGCCACCGACGCGTACAGCGGCATCAGCATGCCGGTGCCCGACGACTGGACCGGCCAGAGCGGCATGGCGAGCGCGGTGCTGTCGACCAAGGACACCTACAAGTGCCCCGGCGACACCTCGCAGAAGTGTCAGCGGGGCGGCGCGTACTCGGCGCCCGCGCGGTACCAGGGCATCAAGTCCACCACGCCGGAGGCGGCGGCCAAGGAGGACATCTCCAAGAACGCCCAGGAGTCCTACGGCAAGGGCTACGGCAAGATCACGTCGCACACGGAACTCGCGTCCAGGGCGGTCACCGTGGCCGGCGAGAAGGGCTATCTCGTCCGCTGGAAGGTCATCACCAGCAAGGGCGACGACGGTTACGTCGAATCACTCGTCCTCCCCTCCCCCGCCGACCCCAAATCGCTGGTCGTCGTCCGCTTCGGCGTCGACGCCGGCTCCAAGGGTCCCCAGCAGTCAGTGATCGACGACATCACCAAGGGCATCAAGCCGGCGTCCGGAGTGGGCGGCGACGGACAGAACGTCTGACCGCCGCACCCAGGCCTCCAGGCGTCCGCCCCCGGACACAGATCGGCCGGGTGGAGCCCCTCTCCGCTCAAGAGGAGCCCCACCCGGCCGGGGGGTGCGCGCCGCCCCCGTCCCCACGGTGCGGCGCGAGCAGGCCGACGTCCGGTCATCCCGCGGACGGCGACCTGGGTCTCAGGTCAGGCCCAGTGCCGGAAGCACCACGGCCTCCACGAACTGTGTGAGATACGCCGCGTCCGCGTACTCGCCCTCCAGAACCGGCCGCACCCGCACCACACCGAACAGCTGCGCCGGGATGAACTCGAGCGCCGGGTGGTCGGCGGGGACCTCGCCTCGGGCGACCCCGCGGGCGATGATCTGTTTGACCGCGCCGATCTCGGGCTCGATGAGCGCCTCGCGCAGGGCCTCCCGCAGCTCCTCGTCCTGCAGCACGGCGTGGCCGAGCGCCTGGAGCAGCTGGGTGTCACGGCCCGACCAGTCCCCGGCGGCGCGTGCCATCGCGCGCAGATCGCCGGCGAGCGAGCCCGTGTCGATTCCCGAGAACCGCGGACACTGGTTGGCGCGCAGTGCGGCGGCCACGAACTGGGGCTTCGTCTTCCACTGCCGGTACAGCGTGGACTTGCTGCAGCGTGTGCTCGCGGCCACGCCTTCCATGGTGAACGCGTCGTATCCGCACGAACGGATCTGTTCGAGCACGGCGTCGTAGAACTCCTGCTCACGCTCGGGCGTGATCTTGGAGCGGCGCGAGGCGATGACCGACTCCGGTCCCTCCGCGGCCTGCGACGTCATGGGTCTTCTCCTCGCTCGTGCGGGTGGTCGGTTTCACAGAGTCTAATCGATACGCCAGTGTACCGGAACGCATTGGTATCGGTACACTGGCGTATCGGTACACTGTCGTATCGATGAGCCTTGGTCAGGCTCCACCCTCCGTCGAACAGACGCCGAGTGGAGCCTGTCCTGGGCTCACCGCACACCACCTCACGCAAGAACGTCAGCAAAGGGGCCGGGGGATGGATTCCCGAACCGAGCCTGCAGAACCGGAGCCCGCCGCGGCCATACGCCGGCCGTCACGGCGCGACACCGCCGCGCGGCCGCCGCTCGTCCGCGAACTCCTGCTCGTCACAGGACTCTTCGTCGTGTACAAGGTCGGCCGGCAACTGGCCACCGGACACACGGCCGAGGCCTTCCGCAACGCCGGTCACGTCTGGGACTGGGAACGGTCCCTGCACCTGCCGGGCGAGGGCGCCGTACAGGGCGTGCTGCTGCACAGCGACACCCTGGTGCACCTGGCGAACGTGTACTACGCGACCGTCCACTTCCCGGCCACGGCGGCCTTCCTGGTCTGGATGTACCTGCGACGCCCGGTCCACTACGTATGGGCGCGCCGGGTCCTGGCCGTGATCACCGCCGCCGCCCTGGTGCTGCATCTCACCTTCCCGCTCGCGCCGCCCCGGCTCCTCTCCGTCGCGGGCCTGGTGGACACCGGGCAGGTGTACGGGCCCACGGTGTACGGAGCGCACCCGGCCACCGACGAGATGGCGAACCAGTTCGCGGCGATGCCCTCACTGCACTTCGGCTGGGCGCTGATGGTGGCGATCGGCCTGATCGCCGCGACCCGCTCCCGCTGGCGCTGGCTGTGGCTGCTGCACCCGCTGGTCACCCTGCTGGTGATCGTCGGCACCGCGAACCACTACTGGCTCGACTCCGTCGCCGCGGCCGCGCTGCTCGGCGTCGCCCTGGCCGTGATCCACCTTCCGCACCGGACCGAGACCACGGCCGGGCGCGCGCAGGAGCGCGCCGCCGCGGGAGACGTCAAGGAGTCCGTACCGGAACTCGTGGGGGCAGGTCGATGAACGCCACGCTCGCCGCCGTCGTGCTGTCCCTGTTCTCGGCCGTCGCCTACGCCGCCGCGGCCGTGGCACAGGAACGGCTCGCGTCCCGGACCACCGAACCGGGCGTCCTGAGCATGCTCGGCCACGCCGCGTGGTGGTGGTCGGTCGCGCTGAACGCGTCCGCGGCGCTGCTGCATGTCGCCGCGCTCAAATACGGGACGCTCACGCTGGTGCAGCCGCTCGGCGCCCTCACGCTGGTGGCCGCGGTGCCGCTCGGCGCGCGGGTGGCCGGGCGACGGGTCAGCGCCGTCGAGTGGCGTGGCACCGCGCTCACCCTGGTCGGGCTGTCCGCACTGCTGGTCACGGCGTCCGGGCCGGCGCCCGACGACGTGCTGAGCGTGCCGCAGGCGCTGGCCGTGGCCGCCGCCACCTCCGTGGCGATCGGCGTCCTGTCGCGGCCCGGCACCCGGCCGGGACTGCGGCACGCGACCGCCTCCGGGTTCGCCTCGGGTGTCGCCTCGGCGCTCACCCAGACGGTGACGGTGGCCGTGACGGACCGCTCCGGACCGATCCTCAGCGTCCAGGTCATCGTGGTGGCGCTGCTCGTGGCGGCCTTCGCGACCGCCGGACTGCTCCTGTCGCAGACCGCCTACCGGGGTGGACTCGGCGCTCCGCTGGCCGTCGTGACGCTCGCCAATCCGGTCGCCGCCGCGGCGATCGGTCTCTCGCTGCTCGGGGAGAAGCTCCAGGGAGGCCCGGCCGGCCTGCTGCTCGCGGCGTTCGGCGCGGGGGTGGCGTCCTGGGGCGTGGTGACGCTGTCGCGTTCGGCGCCGGAGCGCGTGCCCGCCGCCGCGCCCGAGCCCTTCGAGGACGACGAGCACCCGGTCGCCGCGGTACTGGCACTGGAGGCGGAGGCCGCGAAGTACGCGCCCTCGTTGGTCCCGAAGCAGCCGAACCCGGGAGATCCGACGAACCCGGGCCATCTGACGAACCCGGGGCATCTGACGCCCCTGTGAGAAGGACGGCTACGGGGAAGGGCGGCCGCGGATCTCTCCGCGGCCGCCCTTCCCCGTCCGTGTCCGGGCCAGGTCAGCCGAGCCCGCGGGAGTCCTGCTTGAGCGCGGTGTCCACGGTCAGCGCCGTCGCGATGACGAGGCTGAGCAGCGGCTCGGGGAGCTGGTAGTGGATCTGCAGGACGTAGTTGTCCGCCGTGGTGAACATCGTCTTGGCGAGGCCTTCCCAGGTCTTCGTGATCCGGGCGACCTCGTTGCCGCTGTGGTCGACGATGGCGAAGTTCCAGGCGCGCCAGTTCTCCGCCTTGATGGCGCCGACCTGCTGGCCGTTGACGTTGATCGCGAAGTTGATCTTCCCGATCATGTTCTGCTGCACGATCTCGCCGACCGGCTGTCCGTCCGGACGCTCCACGATCACCCGCGACTTGATGAACTTCGCGGGACGCGTGAGCCGCAGCACCGGCTGCCCGTGGGCGTCACGGATCTCCAGCTTGTGCGTCATGTACTGGTCGACGCTGGAGACGAAGCGCAGTGCCTTCTTCAGGCCGCTCTGACCGACCTCGACGACCGCGCCGAGCTGGTTGCCCTGCTGGTCCATGACCTTGTACTCGTTGGTCAGCTCGATCAGCTTGGCCTTCTGGTTCACCACCAGGACCGGCTCGGTGAACAGCGTGCCGCCACCGGCACCGCCGGACGCGACCCCGGCCTGCTGGTGCACCTGCTTCTGCACGCGCGGGTCGGGGGCCGCCGCCGGCTGCCCGTACGGCTGCTGCGCCTGCTGCGGAACCTGCTGTCCGGCCGGGGCCTGCTGGTCCGCATTCGTGTGCTCGGTCCACTGCGAGCCGTCCCAGTAGCGGAGCGTCTTGGGCGCCCCGTGCGGATCCGGGTACCAACCTGCAGGAGTGTTCGAATGCGTGGTCACCGGGGCACACTACCTCGCATCGGCCGGAAATTGACCCCTGTCCCGGCAGCCATCAGCCGGTGACGATCGCGGGATCGCTGACACCCGGACGGCCGTTCTCGACATGTCCGGCAAAGCGCCGCGAGAAGCCCGCGGCGGATTCGACGGTCAGGTCGTACCAGCGCCGGCTCGCCCGCAGATCCACCCGATGCCGCACCGTCGCGCCGGGCCGCACCTTGAACGAACGGGGCCGTCCTCCGTAGCCGTCGGTGAGCTTCAGATCGGCCGTGCCCGCACCCCTGTTGGTGAAGGTCAGCTCCACATCCGCGCCGACGTGGCGCGCGGTGACCTCCGGTCCCGCGGTCTTGCCGGGACCCTTGAAGACCCGCAGGAAGCCGTTCGGACCGTGCACCGTCAGGTCGTACGAGCCGTTCGAGTACGCGGAGTTCCAGGTGTCCGACACCGTCTTTCCGGCCTCGGCGGTGTAGGTCCAGGGGCCGTCGGTGCGGTTGCCGGAGGTGACGAGGAAGGCGGCACCGGCCTTGGCGCCGGAGCCGAAGGTGAGCGTGAACCTCCCGGCCGCCGGGTCCGCCGAACCATCCACCAGGGGCGCGTACTTGAGCGGACGGGCCGGGCGCGAGCCACGCTCCTGCCTCGGCAGTACGGGGTTGACGGGCGGGGTCGGCACATAGTCGGGGTGACGGTCGTGGTCCGGCGGCAGATAGCCGTCGGTGTCCGGCAGCGCGACCGGCTTGATGTCCTTGCGGGAGAAGTCGAAGGCGGCGGTGAGGTCGCCGCTGATCGCGCGGCGCCAGGGCGAGATGTTGGGCTCGTGCACCCCGAAGCGACGCTCCATGAACCGGATGATCGACGTGTGGTCGAGCGTCTCGGAACAGACGTAACCGCCCTTGCTCCAGGGCGAGACGACCAGCATCGGCACCCGCTGGCCCAGCCCGTAGGGCCCGGCGGCGTGAGCGGCGTCGCCCTTGTGCAGGTCCGGGCCCACGTCGACCGTCGACCTGCCCTGTGCGGCGGACTGCGGCGGGAACGGCGGCACCAGGTGGTCGAAGAATCCGTCGTTCTCGTCGTACGTGATGAACAGGGCCGTCTTCGCCCACACCTTGGGGTCGGAGGTGAGGGCGTCGAGCACCTGCGCGATGTACCAGGCACCGTAGTTCGCGGGCCAGTTGGGGTGCTCGGTGAACGCCTCGGGTGCGACGACCCAGGAGATCTCGGGCAGCTTCCCGCCCTTCACGTCCGCCTTGAGCTGGTCGAAGAAGCCCTCGCCCTTGCGGGCGTCGGTGCCGGTACGCGCCTTGTCGTAGAGCGGGTCACCGGGCTTGGCGTCGCGGTACTGGTTGAAGTACAGCAGCGAGTTGTCGCCGTAGTTGCCCCGATAGGCGTCCGGGATCCATCCCCACGAGCCGTTCGCGTCCAGGCCGTCGCCGACGTCCTGGTAGATCTTCCAGGACACCCCGGCCGCTTCCAGCCGCTCCGGGTACGTCGTCCAGTCGTACCCCGCCTCGTCGTTGCCGAGGACCGGGCCGCCGCCCTTGCCGTCGTTGCCGGTGTAACCCGTCCACATGTAGTAGCGGTTCGGGTCGGTGGAGCCGATGAACGAGCAGTGGTAGGCGTCGCAGATCGTGAACGCGTCGGCGAGCGCGTAGTGGAACGGGATGTCCTCACGGGTCAGGTACGCCATCGTCGTCGACGACTTGGCCGGCACCCACTTGTCGTACTTGCCCTGGTTGAAGGCGGCGTGGCCGTCGCTCCAGCCGTGCGGCAGGTCCTGGATGAACTGCAGGCCCAGGTCGTCGGCGTCGGGCCGGAAGGGGAGCACGTCCTTGGTGCCGTCCGACTGGTGCCAGACCGACTTGCCGTTCGGCTGGGTGACCGGACGCGGGTCCCCGAAGCCCCGGACACCTCTCAGCGACCCGAAGTAGTGGTCGAAGGACCGGTTCTCCTGCATCAGCACGACGATGTGCTCGACGTCGTCGATCGTGCCGGACCCGTGGTGCGCGGGCAGTGCGGCGGCACGCTCGATGCTGTTCGACAGTGCGGTGAACGCCGCTGTGCCACCGGCGAGTTGGAGGAATCGGCGTCGGTTCACTTGAGGCATGACTGGGTGACCTCTTGTCCTGACGTGGTGCGTGGGATGAGACCTGCGCGGGGGGAGTGTTCCAAGAGGAACGAATGGCGGGGAAGACCCCGTGGCGCTTGTGTGACCGACAGGAGTCCGCGATGCGAACAGCAGCACCCCCGGCCTCCCGCGCCGGAACGGTGTCTCAGACGCCCTTGCGCAGGATGGCGGTGATCTCCGAACCGGCCTCCCGGTCCAGCCGGCCCGGGCAGGACACCCCCAGCGCGAGGGCCAGTTCCCGGCCGTGCAGGTCGACCACGGACTCCACCAGCTCGGCGAACGCGTCCATGGCGGCCCGCCCCCGGCGCAGGCCGACGGCCCCGAGGCCCACCGCGATCAGCGCGGCCGGCCACCACCGGACGGCGACCAGCAGATAGGGCACGCTCCAGGCGGTCAGCCGGACCGCCGCGTCGTAGGCGTCGCGTGCGCCGCGCAGTTCGGTGCGGGTGTCACCGGACAGGACGAGCCAGAGCCGGGACCAGGCCGAGTCCAGGTCGAGCCGGTACGCCCGGTGGACCCGCAGGTCCAGGGCGCGCACCCGGTCACCGATCCAGCACGGATGGGCGGGCTCCTCCAGGGAGATCCGGTTGCGGGCCGCGGCGTGGCGCGCCAGGTCGGCGGTGGTGCCGGCGTCGAGCGGCGCCCCCCGCTCGACGGCTCGCGCCTCCACCCGCGTGTAGGCGTCCTCGGCCGCCTGCCACCTCCGCCGCCTGCGCTCGGTCAGCCGGCGCCCCGGCACCCTCGCCGGGCCCGGCCACTCGCCCGCCCAGCACCGTTCCACCACACCGCCCAGCGCCTGGGCGGCGAGGCCCAGTCCGGCCGAGGCGATCACCGTCGCGGAGGCCGCGAGCACCACGCCTCCGGTCGACCGGCTCGCCGGGTGCCCGGCCAGCTCGTCGAGTGCCCGGGTGATCCGCCCGACGTCGTACCAGTGCGCCTGGCCGAGCAGCCGCCCTGCCCCGGCGACCGCCAGGAACAACAGGCCCGAGGGCACCAGGTAGGTGAGCCAGCGCGCGGCGAGGTTCTTGCCGAGCTCGGCGAGGACGGCGTTCACGAGACCCTGCGACGGCACAGCGGCTCGCCGTACAACCAGCAGACGGGCGGGACCGGTTGGTTGCGGGCGGGGCTGCGCCGGTCGCACCGCTCGCGCGGGCAGACGTACGCCTCCACCACGGGGTGACCCTCGACGGCCGCCGGGAGGCCGCCGATCCCCGCCCCCCGGAAGGCCCGCAGGCCGGCCGCCACCCCGCTGCGGCGCAGCAGCAGGTGCAGCTCCGCCTGAGGGGCGACCGGGTCGCCGCCGTCCCGCAGCGACGCGAGGATCTCCTCCAACTCCGGCCGGCGGTCGGCGGGAACGACGTCCCGGATCTGGTCCAGCCGGGCGCAGATGTCGGCGTGCATCACCGTCGCCCCACCGCTCCCGCCACCGGTGCCGGTGTCACTCATCCGTGCAACCTCCCTACACGACAACCGAGTTGCGAGGATACTGGGCGCTCACCGACGATCACGGGGGGTGATGCCGATGTTCTGGCGTCGACGCGCACGGTCACGCGGGGCGGAGCAGGGCGGTGCGGACGGAACGCGGTTCACCTTCCGCGCGATGCCGTCGGAGGCCGAGCTGCGCCGGGCGGCCGAGACCGGATCTCCTCAGGCTCTGAACCAGTACGGCGTCAAGTTACGGATCGACGGACGCCTCGAGGAGGCCGTCGAGGTACTCACCCCGGCGGCGGAGAGCGGCCATCAGGACGCCACGGCCAATCTGGCCCTGACCCTGCTCTCGCTCGGGCGCGGCGAGGAGGCCGCCGCCTGGTTCGAGCGGAACGGCCCGATGGGCGAGGCGATGGCCCGACGCGTCCGGGAGCGGCGCGACGAGGACGACGCTCCGGGATCCGCCGGCCGGCCCGCTCGCTGATGGCCACCCCGTACGACCTGTTCGGCACACCCGGGTACGAGCAGTTGCTGGCCGTACTGAGAGGTGCCGAGGAAGCGCTCGCCCGCTACGAGCGCGCCGGCCGCCTCTCCGATCTCGAACGCGCCCTGGTGCTCTTCGACGCCCTGCTGGCGAGGGCGGAGAACATCGATCTGCGCAGCGCCGCCATGAACGGCGTCGGGATGGTGCTCTGGGCCCGCTACGAGCGGTTCGGGGAGCCGACGGACCTGGACGGCGCCATCACCCTGTTCCGTGAGGCTCTGGCCCCCTACGGAGCGGAAGTCACCGTCGCCACGCCCTCCTACTGGACGAACCTGTCCGGCGCGCTGCGGCTGCGCTGGCTGCGCACCCGTGACGCACGGGACCTGGGCGCGTCCGTAGACGCCGTCAGGACGGCCCTGGTCTCGACGCCGCCCCGGGGCCCGTCGCGCTCCAACCGTCTCAACAGCCTGGGCGACGCACTGCTCAACCTCTCCCAGCTGCACGGTGATTCCAGCGCGCTCGCCGAAGCCGTGAGCAGCTTCCGGGAGGCGGTGGCCTGTACGGAACCGGGTACGGACGAGGGTGTCTGGGCCCGCTCCAGCCTCGCCGAGGCCCTCCGCCACCATCACCGCCGGTCCCCCGACGGCGACCCCGAGGCGCTCGACGAAGCCACGGGGCTGGCACGGGAGGTGCTCGCCAAGGTCTCCCGGCGCCACCGGTTGTATCCGCGGTTCCTGTCGAACCTCGCCCTGGTCCTGACCGACCGGCACACGGCCCGTGCGGACCCCGCCGACCTGCGCGAGGCCGCCCGCGCGGCCCGCCGCGCGGTCGCCGCCACCCCGGCGGGACATCCCAACCTCGTCCAGCGCAACGCGGTCCTGGCGACCGTGCGCCGCCTGGAACTCGTCGACGTCGGCGGCCGCCGGGCCACCGGCCTCGATGTCACGGACCCCGGCACCCCCGGCCCCGGTACGGCCGCGCGCCTCGACGCCGTGGGGGTGCCCGCCGTCGCCGGGGCCCGTCGTCGTCCGGCGCGGCGCGAGCAACGGGCCCTGCGGGCCTGGATCCGGGCCACCGGTCGGGCGTACGCCGCCACCCCCGAAGGGCATGCGCTGCGCGGGCTCGCCCTGCTCCACCACGGTTCGGCCCTGGCCACGAAGGGGGTGACCGAGGACGACGCGCGGGCCCGGGACGCGGCGATCGCGCTGTACCGGCGGGCCGCGCGCGATCCGGCCATGGACGTGAGCGTCCGGGTGGGCTGCGCGCGACTGTGGGCGCTGAGTGTCCTCGACGGCGGGGGTTCACCGGCGCACGGCCGGGCCGCGGCGATGGAACCGTACCGGCTCGCGGTCGAACTGCTGCCGCGTACGGCCTCGTACCGCGTCGGACGCATGGACCGCGCACGCCAGTTGGGCGACTTCGCGGGTCTCGCCAGCGACGCGGCCGCGTGTGCGCTGGATCTCGCCGACGCCCGCCCGCCCGACACGGAGCCGGCCCGTGCGGAACCGCCCGACGCGGAGGCGGCCGGGGCGAAGGCGGTCGACGCGGAGTCGCCCGGGGCGAAGCCGGCCCCTGCGGAACCGCCCGACCCGGAGTCGGCCGGGGCGGAGGCGCCCGACGCGGAGGCGGTCGAGGTGGAGGCGGCCGGTGCCGAGTTGGCCCTGCGGCTCCTCGAACAGGGCCGCGGCGTGCTGCTCGGGCAGGCGCTCGACGCCCGCACGGAGACCTCGGAGCTGCTGAGCCGGGTGCCGGACGAACTCGCCGCCGAGTGGCGGTGGTTGCTCCCACAGCTCGACCGTCCCGAGGCCGCCGTCTTCACCTCGTCGGAGCCGGGCGGGACGAACGGCCCCGCGGCGGAGGACCCGTTGACGGGCGAGGACCGGCACGCGCTGGCCGAGCGGTGGGAGCGGCTCGTGGAGACGATCCGGCGGGTGCCGGGCTGCGAGAGCTTCCTGCGGCTCCCCCGCACCGACGAGATGCTCGCCGGGATCGGGGACGCGGGCCCGGTCGTCGTCGTCAACGTCAGCCCGCTGCGCTGCGACGCGCTCGTCCTGCACCAGGGGCGGGTGCGGCCCGTACGACTGGAGGGGCTGCGTCACGCGGAGGCCGAACGGCGGGCGGACGCCTTCCTGGCCGCGATCCGGGCGACGGGCGACGGCACCCTGCCGCTGTCCGCGCAGCGGGACGCGCAGGCGGAGGTCCGGGAGACGCTCGGATGGCTGTGGACGGCCCTGGCCCGACCGGTCCTGGACGCGCTCGCCGGCTGGGGATGGGCCGGGGAGGACCCCGCGGGAGAACCCGGCCGACTGTGGTGGGTTCCCACCGGCCCGCTCACCGCGCTGCCACTGCACGCGGCCGGCCGGCCCGAGGACGGCGGGGAGAGTCTGCTCGACCGCGCGGTCTGCTCCTACGCCCCGACCGTCAACAGTCTCGTGCACGCCCGGCGGCGCGTGGCCGAACGCCCGGGCCCGGTCCGGCGGGAGCCCACCGCCCCGCTGATCGTCGCTGTGGCCGAGGCGCCGGACGCCGGGTCCCCACCGCTGGAAGGCGTACGGGAGGAGGCGACGCGACTGGCCCGACGACCGGGCGCCCGTCTGCTCCTGGCCGAGGACGCGGTACGGCAGTCCGTGCTGGACGCGCTCCCCCACCACGCGTGGGCGCACTTCGCGTGCCACGCCGTCGGCGCGCTCTCCGGAGCGGCGGCCGGTCACGTGGTGCTGCACGACCACGCGACGGCTCCGCTCACCCTCTCCGACATCGCCCGGCTCCGGCTCCCGGAGGCGGAGCTGGCCTTTCTCTCCGCGTGCGAGACCACCAGCGGGCGCAGGGAGTTCGCCGACGAGGCGCTGCACATCACCGGGGCGTTCCACATGGCCGGGTTCACCCATGTCGTCGGAACCCTGTGGGCGGTCGCGGACGACACCTCCCTGGAGGTGACCGACCGGTTCTACGCGGCCTTCGGCCCCTCCCACCCCTTCCCCGGGCACGCGGCACACGCGCTGCGCGAGGCGGTGCGCGAGATCCGCGAGAACGTCGAGGGGGTCCGGGAGAACCCCAGTCTGTGGGCTCCCTACATCCACGTCGGGCCGTAGTCACCCACGACCGGGGCCGCGCCCACCCTCCACGCGCGGCCGTGGCCCGGGACACCGGCCGGCCCACAATATCTGTGACCGCGAAGTGAGAAATGAATATGACGCACACGGAAGATTCCTCGCCCGACAGGCGGAGCAGAGTTATCCACCGCACATGATCGATCGCACCGTGCTACTGTCGATGTCAGTTGCAGTTGTGGTTCCCTAAAACTTGCGAGTGCCCTCACCGGCTTTTCCACGCCGGTGGAGCTCCTTTTTATCTCCGGATTCATTTTCCGGCGGGGTGATCATCACGGCGACGCGGAGTCCGCACACCGCGCACTCCGAACACCGCCCCGAAGGAGATCTACATGGCCACCGGCACCGTGAAGTGGTTCAACGCGGAAAAGGGCTTCGGCTTCATCGAGCAGGACGGCGGCGGCGCCGACGTCTTCGCCCACTACTCGAACATCGCCGCCCAGGGCTTCCGTGAGCTCCAGGAAGGCCAGAAGGTGTCCTTCGACATCGCTCAGGGCCAGAAGGGCCCCACGGCCGAGAACATCGTTCCGGCCTGACGCATCACGTACTTCGCAGCTGGGGCCCGCACCATGGGTGCGGGCCCCGGCTCGCGGCGTTTTCGGGCACGGTCTCTCCGCCCGACCGCGGCGTTCTCACCCGCGGCATGACGCACAGGATTCACCCCCCGAACCACGGGAATGCTCCGCCAGCACTCCGGGTGCGTATATCCACCCTCTCCATGGAGTGGCCGAGCCCCGCCACCGGAACCGCGCCATTTTTCTGAGCGACGTTTCCCGTGAGCATTCCCTCGCGGATCCGCATCGGTTCCGCACTGTCCCGGCTCGTTCTTGCGATTCTCTGCGCTGCCATTCGCTGCGGGAATTCCTTGATACGCGCCGCATCAAGGAAGGTTCCGCATGAACCGCACGCGCACGAACGACCGCTACTCCCGTACCCGCACCGGGGGTTCCGGCTCCGCGAGGGGCGGCAGCCGCTTCGGGGCCTCAACCGCCGGCCGCTCCGGAGGTCCGCGGCGCTCCGAGGGCCAGGGACGTCGACAGAGCGCGCCGCAGGGCGAGTTCGCGCCTCCGGCGACGATCACCCCCGCGTTGCCCGCCGTCGAGGCGTTCGCCGATCTCGCCATGCCCGCCCCGCTGTTGGAGGCGCTCGGGCACGAAGGCGTGACCGTACCCTTCCCGATCCAGGCGGCCACCCTGCCGAACTCGCTCGCCGGTCGTGACGTGCTCGGCCGTGGTCGCACCGGTTCGGGCAAGACCCTCGCCTTCGGCCTCGCCCTGCTGGCCCGTACGGCCGGGCGGCGCGCCGAGCCCCGGCAGCCGCTCGCCCTCGTCCTCGTGCCCACCCGCGAACTCGCCCAGCAGGTCACCGACGCGCTCACCCCGTACGCCCGCGCCGTCAGGCTGCGCCTGGCCACCGTGGTCGGCGGGATGTCGCTCGGCAGGCAGGCAGGCGCGCTGCGCGGCGGGGCGGAGGTCGTCGTCGCCACGCCGGGACGGCTCAAGGACCTCATCGACCGTGGTGACTGCCGCCTCGACCGGGTCGACATCACCGTCCTCGACGAAGCCGACCAGATGACCGACATGGGCTTCATGCCGCAGGTCACCGCGCTGCTCGACCAAGTACGCCCCGAGGGCCAGCGGATGCTGTTCTCCGCCACCCTGGACCGCAACGTCGACCTGCTGGTCCGCCGCTATCTCACCGACCCCGTGGTCCACTCCGTGGACCCGTCCGCGGGCGCCGTCACCACCATGGAGCACCACGTACTCCATGTGCACGGCGCGGACAAGCAGCGGACGACCACCGAGATCGCTGCTCGCGAGGGCCGGGTGATCATGTTCCTGGACACCAAGCACGCCGTGGACCGGCTGACCGAGCATCTGCTCCAGAGCGGCGTCCGCGCCGCGGCCCTGCACGGGGGCAAGTCCCAGCCGCAGCGCACCCGGACCCTGGCCCGGTTCAAGACCGGGCACGTGACGGTCCTGGTGGCGACCAACGTCGCGGCACGCGGGATCCACGTCGACAATCTCGACCTGGTCGTGAACGTCGATCCGCCCAGCGACCCGAAGGACTACCTGCACCGGGGCGGCCGCACCGCGCGCGCCGGCGAGTCCGGCAGCGTCGTCACCCTGGTGACTCCCCAGCAGCGCCGCGACATGAGCCGGCTGATGGTTGCGGCAGGCATCACCCCTCGGACCACCCAAGTACGCTCGGGTGAGGAGGAGTTGAGCCGCATCACGGGCGCCCAGGCCCCCTCGGGCGTGCCGGTGGTCATCACCGCGCCGGTCGCGGAACGCGCCCGCCGCGGCACCTCCTCCGCTTCCCGGAGTTCCTCCACGTCCCGCGGCTCGTCCTCCCGTGGCTCCGGCTCGTCCCGGGGCCGGCGCGGCGGCGCCGGACAGGGACGGTCCACCGGCGAGGCGGCGCGTCGTACGGGACGGCGGCCGTCGGCCCTCGACTCCGCGGCCTAGGCCTGGTACCGCCGCAACAGCACCGGCGGCTTCGCACTTCGTGACGGGACAGCTCACCCCACTTCGCAGGAGGCACCCTTTGACACTGGCACTGGCCTTGACACTGACGACGGTTCAGACGCGGCAACACCCGGCGGACACCGCCGCCACCCCGACCCCGCTCGACGCCATGGACGTATCCGGACCGCGGGTCTGCGACGACATGACCGTCGAGGTCGCCCTGTCCGTCATGGCCAGTGCCCGTGTCGGGTACCTGCTCCTGTGCGACGAGGACGAGCAGTGCACGGGCGCGATCACCCGGGCCCAGCTCACCGCCGTCCGCGACAGTTCCGGCTACACGGACCGGATCCGGGTGCGGGACGTCCTCGGCGCCGGTGAACGCGACGGCGTCCCGGGTGCTCTCACTCCCACCCGCTGATTCCGTCTCACCCGGCCGGACCCACTTCCTCCTCTTCCCTGTTCCCCTGTGAGGCATCATGCGCTGCGTCATCGCCAGGTTCCCGTTCGACCTCTCCAAGAGCGGGGTGCTGGCCTCCATGAAGGGCGTCAAGCCCGAGCCGATCACCGGTGAGTCCGTGCTGATCGGTCGTCGCCACTACCCCGTCAAGCAGGTGGGCGAGGTCATCACCCGTCAGGACCGCCGCGACTTCACCAGCGGGGAGGTCACCCGGGCCATGACCCGCCTCGGCTTCACCTGCCGGGGCGGCCACGGGACCGTACAGCCCACCCGTGTCCTCACGCCGCTGCAGAACGCGTCGGCGCTGCTCGGCAGTCCGGCCCCGCTGGGACTCTGACGAGCCGGGATCCAGGAGGACGTGCGGACTCCGCGTCCGCGCGGACCGACGGACTCCTGACCGGAGCAACAGGCGGAAGCAACTGACGGAAGCCACCGCCAGGACAACGACGAGGGCCCGGCCGACACATGTCGGCCGGGCCCTCGTCGTACGTCACCGTGCGGGCCGGGGCGCCCGGCCGGACGCCGACTCCCGGCCGGGCGGGGACGAGCCGGCGACGCGGTGTCTCACTGGTCGAAGTAACTGAAGTCGCCCACGGTCCAGGCGCTGACGTCCTCGATCGCGACGCGGTACATCCCGCCCGTCTCGGGGATTCCGACGTTGCCCTGCAGGATCCGGGCGAGATGGAAGTGCAGATGCGTGGGCGGCTCGCCACGATCCGGCCGGCCCTCCGCCCGCCCCGCGGTGAAGGCGTCGGAGAACGGGCCGAGGTGGTCGGAGTCCTTCAGGACCTCCGAGACACGCTCCCGCCACACGGCTTCGGGAGCCAGCCGGCCGGTGATGACGGCTCCGCCGACGACCACGGTCAGCGACATCTGATTGCTTTGCCCGGACTCCACCATGGCGGAGATGTCCACGAGCAGCTCGTCAGGGTTCGACATGAAAGCCGATTCTATGGGCGTCGCCGGCCGATGGGGGCACGAACGCGATCCTGGTGACCTGCGGACGCCCTGATACCTGCGACACGCCGACGCCAAAATCTATCTTTGTCAGAGTAGACATTGCCCGGCAGCGTGGCTAAGGTTTCTCACGTAGACATAACCGCCACGCGGACGGCCCGCAACCGAAGGGGCCGCCTGCGGCACGGAAGCGACGCGTGGTGGATGCAGAGGAAGAACGGAGGAACGGACGCCATCAGGATCGCCCGGCCCGAGCACCATCCGGCCGGGTACCGCACGACCCCGGAACGGAAGGTGGTCCCCGGTTACGCATCCTCGATCCCCGCACTCCCGCCCCTCTCCGGGGCCGGGTAGCGGAAACAGAAGGTCGGCGCAGCAGTAAGGCCGACAGATGGTGTTGAATTTCCTTCGGGGCCCTGGTGCCGTACGGCATCGGGGCCCCTCGACGCGTTGCTCAACGAGGTGAAATGACAGCAGATACTCCGCTCAGTGGTCGTCTGGACGACGACGACTACCCCGCGTACACCATGGGCCGGGCCGCCGAGATGCTCGGCACCACCCCCGGCTTCCTCCGAGCCATCGGCGAGGCCCGACTGATCACCCCGCTCCGCTCGGAGGGCGGACACCGCCGGTACTCCCGCTACCAACTGCGGATCGCCGCGCGCGCCCGCGAGCTCGTGGACAAGGGCACCCCGGTCGAGGCCGCGTGCCGCATCATCATTCTTGAGGACCAGCTCGAGGAAGCACAGCGCATCAACGCCGAATACCGCCGCTCCGCCGACAAGGGGAGCGAGAACGCGTCCTGAGTGCACGGAGGCGGCGATGCCGCCCGGACGCGCGATCACGCACCGGCGAGGTCACACGCGTCTTCGCCGTACCCCGGCCGGGGCCGAGCGATGAGCGTGGTCGTGAAGGGCGGTCGCCTCCGCGGCGAGGGCTCCATGAGGCTTCAGCCGAACGATCGTCCTCATGGGCATGAAGGTGAGGCCCGGGGACACAGTTCCCTTCACCACCACATGGGTTAAAACCACACGGGTTCCGCCGGCATTCCCGCGAAAGCTCCCCACGGACGCCGACGGTCACGCGCGGTCGGAGCACGGACCGGCGCGCCACCCGGCCACCGGCCGTCACCCTCGCCGACAATGAGCGGCAGCCCGGCCACCGGCGGCACCGGGTCCGGGCGGTACGACCGGACCGGGGCCGGGATTCACCGGAACCCACCGGGACCCAGCGACGAAGGAGCCGCGTGAAATTCGGGATCTCCACCTTCATCACCGATCTGAGCACCCGGCCGGCCCCCCTCGGGCGGGCCATCGAAGAGCACGGGTTCGACTCGCTGTTCATCGCCGAGCACAGTCACATCCCGGTCGACCGCCGCTCCCCCTACCCCCCGGGCGGGGAACTGCCCGACATCTACTACCGCACGCTGGACCCCTTCGTGGCGCTGACCGCCGCGGCCACCGTCACCGAACGGCTCCTGCTGGGCACCGGCATCGCCCTGGTCTCGCAGCGCGACCCGATCCACACCGCCAAGGAAGTCGCCTCGCTCGACCTGGTCTCCGACGGCCGGGCCGTCTTCGGTGTCGGCGTCGGCTGGAACCGCGAGGAAATGGAAAACCACGGCACCGACCCGGCCACCCGGGGCAAGCTCGTCGACGAGCGGCTGCGCGCCATCCTCGAACTGTGGACCAAGGAGAAGGCCGAGTTCCACGGGGAGTTCGTCGACTTCGACCCCGTCTACGCCTGGCCCAAGCCGGTGCAGAAGCCGCACCCGCCCCTCTTCGTCGGCGGCGGCAGGGGCGCCTTCCCACGGGTCGCCGAACTCGGCGACGTCTGGCTCGCCAACGGCGTCCCGCCCGAGGTGCTGGCGCCGCAGATCGAGGAAGTGCGGGCCTTGGCCGGCCGCGCGGTCCCGGTGACGGTCTACGGTGTGCCCGCCACCCCCGAGGCGGTCGAGGGCTACGCGCAACTGGACGTGGAGCGCGTGCTGTTCTATCTGCCGTCCGATCCCGAACCGGCCACCCTGGCCCACCTGGACCGGTTCGCCGAGGTCGCCGCCCGCTTCCGCTGATGCCCGCCCTGACCGCGGCCGAGGCGCGCGAACGGTTCGCGGCGTCCCGGGTCGCCCGCCTGGCCACCGCCGACACCGACGGCCGCCCGCACCTGGTGCCGGTGGTCTTCGTGGTGACCGGGGACACGGTGGCCATGGCCGTCGACCACAAGCCCAAACGGTCGACCCACCTCAAACGGCTCTCCAACATCCTCGCCAACCCCGCCGTCGCCCTCCTCGCCGACCACTACCAGGAGGACTGGGACCAGCTCTGGTGGACCCGCGCCGACGGGCGGGCGCACGTGCTCCCGCCCGCCGACCGGTCCGCCGACGCGGCCCGCTACACGGAGCTGCTCACCGCGAAGTACCCACTGCAGTACACCGGCCGTCCCCCCGCGGGCGAGGTGGTGGAGGTACGGGTCACCGGCTGGACGGGGTGGCGGGCGAGCTGAACCACCCCGGGTTCGGGCGTCTTGACAGCGTCCGGAGGAAGATCCAGCATAGATCCATGGAAACTCAATCAGTTTCAGAAGTTTCCGACGGTGACAGGCAGCGTGCCGACGCGATCGTGCGGGCGGCCGGCCGCCTCTTCTTCGCATCGGGTTTCGCCCGGACGAGCATGGACGATCTCGCTCGTGAGCTCGGGATGAGCAAGAAGACGATCTACCGGCACTTCCCGGACAAGCGCAGCCTGCTGACCGCGGTGCTGGACGAGCAGTTCGCGGTGGTGGAGGCCACGCTGACGGCGGCCGCCGAAGACGCGGAAGGGCAACCGTTCCGGGTGCGGGCGGAGCGCTTCCTGATCGCCGCGGGCAGCGAGCTCGGCCGGATCGGCGCGGCCCAACTCACCGCGGGCCGGGGCGATGTGATGCTGCGTCAGTACGTGGAACAACGTGTCGACGCGGTGGTCTACCGACGGCTCGACGAACTGTACCGGGAAGGGCACCGGCAAGGACTCCTGCCGGCGCCGCCCGAGTTGCTCAGTGAGATCACCCGCGGCGCGCTGGAGCGGCTGCTCACCTCGCAACTGCCGCGCGAACTCGACTGGACCGCGGCCGATCTGCTGCGGGCGACCGTCGACACCGTGCTCTACGGGGCGATCCGTTCAGCACACCCTCGCGTCGACGAGGAACGACCCCGGGCGGTCATCCCCACGGCCCGCGACGAGCAGGAGGAGGTGGGCCCGTGACGTGCGGGGCACCGTCGACGCCGACCTCGTCGGCAGCACCATGGCACCCGAGGCCGTGGCCGCCGAACACGGCCGGCGGGTACCGGCCCGGATCGGTGGCCACTTCCGGATCCGCGCCGTGGGCCCGGCCTCGGTCTCCTCGCCTCCGTCACCGCGGCGGAGCGGAGTCCCACCGCGCCGCGACCACTCCGACCACCGCGACCACCGCGGGCTGACCGTCCGCTCGTCCCCCACGAGCCGCCGTCCTCGACCCTCACGTCACTTCCCTGTCCACCGCGGGGCGCGGCGCTCGGCGAAGGCGGTCAGGCCCTCGCGTGCGTCGGCCGAGGTCATCAAGTCGCCAAGTTCCTTGCGCTGCACGGCGAAGAGGTCCGCCTCCGGCAGGCCGTCGGCGGCCCGTACGAGGTTCTTCACCGCGGCGAGCGCGAGCGGGGCGTTGCGAGCGAGCCGGTCGGCGAGCCCGAGGGCGACGGCCACCGCTTCGCCGGGCGCGGTGACCCGGTTGGCCAGGCCCAGCTGCCCTGCGCGGGCACCGCTGACCGGCTCGCCGGTGAGCAGGAACTCCATCGCCAGGTGGTACGGGATGCGCTGCGGCAGCCGGATCGCTCCGCCTCCGCCGGCGGCGAGCGGACCGAGCACGGCTTCGGGCGGACCGAACGTCGCGTCCTCGGCCGCGACGATCAGGTCGCAGGCCAGGGCGAGTTCGAGTCCGTCGCCCAGGGCGGATCCCTCCACGGCGGCGATCAGCGGTTTCGTGCGTTCGGTCTCGGCCGGGCCGCCGAAACCGCGGCCCGGGATCACGGGTGACTCGCCGTTCGGCGCGGCCTTGAGCTCCGTACCCGCACTGAAGGTGCCCTTCGCTCCGGTCAGGACACCGGCGCGCAGTTCGGTGTCGGCCTCCAGCTCGTCCAGCGCGGCGGCCAGACCGGCGGCGACCGCGGCGTTCACCGAGTTGCGTGCCCGGGGGCGGTCGATCGTGATCAGCAGGGACGAGCAGACCCGCTGGACGCGCACGCCGTTGCCGCTCATGGCTTCTCCTAGGGCTTTCCGTGGCTCAGCGGGAGGAAGCCAGCTCGGCGAGGACCTCCGCGGTGTCCTGGCCGGGAACCGGGGCCAGGCGGCGGATCGAGCCGGGAGTGGCGGAGAACCTCACCGGGATCCCGATCGTGCGGAGCGGGCCTTCGGTGGGGTGCGCGAACGTGTCGAGGAGGTGGCCGTCGCGGACGTAGGGGTCCTCGTGCGCGTGGTCCAGCTCCAGCACCGGGCTCATCGGGATGCTGTGCTTCGCGCACACCTCGGCCCACTCGGCCGTGGTCAGCGCCGGGGTGCACTCGCCGACCAGGGCGAACAGGTCGTCGGCGTCGGCCGTGTCGAGGACGGGGCCGTTGACGCGTGGGTCCGCGGCCAGGTCGGGACGGCCTGCGGCGGCGAAGAAGTCCCGGTAGTTGTGGGGGTTGTACGGGAGCACGGCGGCCAGGCCGTCCTTGGTGCGCCGCGCCTTGTGCTGCTCGGACAGCGAGCGCGCGTAGCCCGTGGGGCCCGTCGCCGTCTCGAACGTGTGGCCGGCGAGGTGCTCGACGAGGTTGAACGCGATCAGGGTGTCGGTCATCGGGACCTCTATCCGCTGGCCGTGGCCGGTCCTGTCCCGGTGCACCAGGGCGGCCAGCACGCTGTAGACGATGGTCAGGCCGGAGACCTTGTCGGCGAGGATGCTCGGCAGGTAGCGCGGCGTGCCCAGCGCGCGGTCGGCGATGTCGACCAGCCCGGAGGCGGCCTGCACGGTCTCGTCGTAGGCGGCGGCGTCGGCCCGGGCGGAGTCGTCGCGGAAGCCGGCGGCATGCGCGTAGACGAGGCCCGGCTCGGTGGCGGCGAGGTCTTCGTAGGTCAGGTTCAGCCGGGCGAGCGCGCGCGGACGCATGTTGGTGATCAGCACATCGGCGGTGTGGATGAGCTCGAGGGCCCGGGCGTGCTCGGCCTCGTCCTTCAGGTCGAGGGACACGCTGCGCTTGTTGCGGTTGACGTTGAGGTGCAGCGGGGTCATGCCCGGCGTGTTGCGGTACCGGCCCACACGCAGGGAGTCCGTGGGGGACTCGATCTTGATGACGTCGGCGCCCAGATCTCCGAGGATCTGGGCCGCGTACGGACCCATGACCACCGTCGAGAGGTCGATGACCCGTACGCCGTCGAGCGGCCCGGGACTCTGTGTGTCCGTCATCGTCGCGTCCTTTCTTTCTCGCCTGCCTAGGGAAAGAACGCTAAGGGAACCGCACGGACAGTGGAATCATCGTATTGCTGATATCGGTGTGACCGCAGCAGTCATACCGAGATCAGCAGTCGATTTCCGCTCGGATCACAGGTGCAGCGGATCGGCGAAGACCTCGCGGGCCGTTGCGATGACGTCGTCCAGGTCACCGCCGGAGGCCCGGTCCCGCCGCCAGATGAGGGCGGTGTCCAGGACCGGGTCGAAATCCGTGAACGGCAGGACCTTCGTGTTCTCCAGGGCATAGCCGTGCATGGGGCTTTCCGCGTTCAGCATGGAGAAGTAGAACGCTATCCCGCTGGAAATCACTTCGGCGATTCCGCCATAACCGGAGTCCGTCAGCTTGACCCGCTTCTTGACCCCTCGTTCCGCCATCTCCCGGTCGAGCTGGTCGAAGTAGGAGAACTTCATCTCCTGCGGTGCGACGACGAAGCAGAGGTCGGCCAGTTCGGCCAGCGCCAGGGAATCCCGCCCGGTGAACTGGTCGGCGGGCACGACCGCTCCGAGCCGTTCGGACATGACGGGCAGCACGTCCAGTGCGGGGTCGCTGATGGGCAACCGGGCCAGCGCGAGCGCCAGCCTCCCCTCGCACACGCCGGTGACCAGAGCCTTGGAGGTGCCGGGCCAGCGCAGGAGTTCGCACCACTCGTCGGCGCGTTCCGCGAGGGTGTTGACGAGTTCCCTCAGCCTCGGGTGGAGCCCGGACGGGATGCCCACGAACATGGTGCCGCGCTCCGACCGTGTCACCTCGCGCAGCCGCCACGGAATGCGGTTGACCCGCTCCAGCACGTCGCGCGCGATCGGGAGCAGCGCCTCACCGGCCGGCGTGAGCGTGACACTGTGCGTGTCACGCTCGAACAGTCGATGGTCGAGCTCCCGCTCCAGATCCTTGATCCGCTGGCTCAGCGGTGACGTGGCCATGTGCAGCCGTCGGGCCGCCGCGGAAAAGTTCAGCTCCTCGGCAACCGCGACGAAGTAGCGCAGATGCAGCATCTCCACACTGACACGTTAACCCGATCCACGAGCGGGTTCCGAGGCGTCGTGCGCCGGGGCGGGGGCTCCGACCGTGACCGTGGGCGACCCCGGACGGCCGATCGCGCGTCGTCGCAGCACGATCCCGGTCGCGCCCCGCCGAAGGGCCGTCCGAGTCAGCCGCGCGGGGTGGCCGTCTCGCGCAGGGATGCCAGCGCCGGGCCGTACAGCCGCGCCTTGATGGTGCCGAGTGTGTCGCCGGCCTTGCTCAGCTGTGCCTGGGCGATCTCCACCGCCGTGGACCGTACGACGTCCTCGGCGACCGCCCGGTCGACGATGGCCGCGGCCGCGGCATCCGATCCGCCGTAGCGGCGGGCGGTGAGCATGGCCTCGTGCGCGGTCTGCGGCGCCAGCCGGGACTGGACCAGGGCGGACATGCCGGGGGTGAAGGGCATGTTGATGTCGGCCTCGGGCAGGCACCAGAAGCCGCGGTCGCTCCGCATGACGCGGAAGTCGTGCGCGAGGGAGAACATCGCGCCGGCGGCGAAGGTGTGCCCCTGGAGGGCCGCCACGGTGATCATCGGTAGGGACAGCAGGCGGGCGAAGAGCTGGTGGACGGAGACGATGTAGTCGTCGTGCTGGTCCGCGTGGGCGGACAGCCACTCCAGGTCCAGGCCGTTGGAATAGAACTTGCCCGTCGCGGCGGTCACCAGGCCTCGTGGTCCTTCCGCCTTCTCCACCTCTTCCAGGGCGGCGTCGACGGACGCGATCCAGTCGGGGTGGAAGCGGTTCTCACCGTCTCCGAGGTCGAGCACGAAGAGGTTGTCCTGGCGGTCGAGGGTAGGCATGTGCGCTCCTGCGGGGTTGCGTGGTGTCGGGGGCGGAATCAGGCGGCGGGGTGTCGCAGTTCCGGCATGGGAGTCGCCGGGGTGTCCAGCATGGGAGTCGCCGGGTTGTCGTGCATGGCGTACGTCCGCACGCGCTCCGTCGGGTACGGCGCCGAGGGGCCGGGCCCGCGCACGGGCCCGTCGTCGCGGTCGGCGGGTCGACGAACCCCCCGCCTGCCCGCCGCTTCCCGGCTCATTACGCCGCTTCGGCTTCCGCCGTGCCGGGGACCGCTCCCCGAGCGCGCAGCCCGGCGATCTCGGCGGGGCCGAATCCCAGCTGGGTGAGGATCTCGTCGTTGTGCTCGCCCAGGTCGGGCGCTCGCCTGGCCGGGACCTTCGGCACCCCTCGGAGGTTGACCGGACTGCTGACGGTGTAGTCCAGTCCGCTGACCCCTGCCAGGGGCACGACGACGTCGTTCTCGCGCAGCTGCGGGTCCTGTGCGGCCTCCTCCGGTGTCTGGATGAGGCCGACGGTGATGCGTTCCCGGGTCAGGACGTCCTGCCAGTGGGCGAAAGGGCGGGCGCGGAACGCGGCGTCGAGCAGCTCGCTCAGCGCGGCGGCGTTCTTCGCGAAGCCCTGGATGTCCGCGAAGCGAGGATCCGCTTGCAGTTCGGGCCGCCCGATGGCGCGCGCCAGTGCCGGCCAGTGCGTGGACGAGGTGGCCAGCATGAACCAGCGGCCGTCCGCGGTCCGGTAGGGGTTGGTCAGCGCGTTCACCGGTACGTTGCGGTCGTGCAGCTCGAACGGTGTGCCGCCGGCGAGTGCGCCGGCCACGAGTGTTCCCGTGGCCCAGACGCCCGTGGCGAGCAGTGAGGTTCCGACGTTGGCGCCTTGTCCGGTCCGTTCGCGATGGTAGAGGGCGGTCGTGATCGCCGCGTAGATGGCGATCGCGGTCGTGTAGTCGCCGCTGCCCCAGACCGGGACGGTCGGCGGGGCCCCCGCGTCGCGGGTGGAGGCCAGCAGGCCGCTGCGCGACCAGTAGGCGGTCAGGTCGAAGCCCGGCTGCCGTGCGTCGGGGCCGGCGTCCCCGAAGCCGGTGATGTCGGCGTAGACGACCCTCGGGTTCCAGCCCGCGACCTCCTCGTAGCCCAGGTGCAGCTTCTCGCGCGTGCCGTGCGGGAAGTTGGTGATCACCACGTCGGCCCATTGGACGAGTCGCTTGAGGATCTCGGTGGTCGCCGGCGACTTGAGGTCGATGACCATGCCCCGCTTGTTGCGGTTGGCGAGGTGCCAGCCGTAGTTGGCCTGGGCTCTGGGGCTGGGCGGGACGGAGCTCAGCAGCCGCTGGGGGTCGCCCCGTCCCGGGGGTTCGATCTTGATGACGTCCGCTCCGAAGTCGGAGAGCATGGTCGCCGCGGCCGGTGCCGCGATGAAGCTCGCCACGTCGAGAACCTTCAGGCCCGTGAAGACGGATTCGGTGGTCATCGCGCTCACCCCACGAAGGCGCTGTGGCCGGTGATGGACTTGCCGACGATGAGGGTCTGCATCTGATGGGTTCCCTCGTAGGAGTAGAGAGCCTCGGCGTCGGAGAAGAACCGTGCGACGTCGTGGTCGAGGACGATGCCGTTGCCGCCGAAGATCTCGCGGCACCAGGCGACGGATTCGCGCATGCGGGCCGCGACGTACTCCTTGGCCAGCGCGGACTGCTCGTCGCGGAAGATGCCCTGGTCCTGGAGCCGGGCGAGCTGCACCAGCATGCCCCAGGAGGCGGTGATGTTGCCCAGGCTCTTGACCAGCAGGTCCTGCACCAGCTGGAACTTGGCGATCGGACGGCCGAAGGCCCTGCGCTCCTTGGCGTAGTCGAGTGCGAGTTCGTAGGCGCCGATCATGACGCCGAGGGCCTGCCAGGCGACTCCTCCGCGGGTGACGCGCAGGACCTCCGCGACGTCCCGGAAGCCCTTGATGTTGTGGAGCCGGTCGGCTTCCGGCACGCGGACGTCGGTCAGGGTGATCTCGGCGTTCTGCACGATCCGCAGCGCGATCTTGCCCTCGATCTTCTCCGGCCTGAAGCCAGGGGTGCCCTTCTCGACGACGAAGGCCTTGACCTTGTTGTCGTCGACGTCCCGGGCGAAGACCACGACGTAGTCGGCGAAGGTGGCGTTGCCGATCCACTTCTTGGCACCGTTGAGGATCCAGTCGTCGCCCTCGCGCCTGGCGGTGGTGCGCATGCCGCCGGAGACGTCGGAGCCACCGAGCGGCTCGGTCAGGGCGAAGGCGCCGATCTTGTCCATCGAGGCCATGGAGGGCAGGAACCTGTCACGCTGCTCCTGGTCGCCGCCGTAGTAGATGGAGTAGAAGCCGAGCCCGTTGTGGACGCCGAAGAAGGTGGCGGTCGAGGCGTCGACACGGCCCAGCTCGGTGGCGAGCATGCCGCCGAGCAGGTGGCTGGCGGCCGGCTTGTGCTCGCCGTAGCCCTCGTAGGCCAGGGCGGCCAGTCCGCTGGTGCGGAATCTCTCGATCATCTCGAAGGGGAACTCGCCCTTGCCCCAGTACTCGTTCACCAGCGGCTTGATCTCCTTGCGCAGGAAGGCGCGGGCCTTGAGCAGGATCTCGCGCTCCTCGTCCGAGAGCAGCGCCTCGTACTGGTAGAAGTCGGCGGCCAGTTGGTCGTCCGGCTGTACGGCTGGGGTGGTGGGGGCGGGGGCGGTGACGGTGGGGGCGCTCGGGGTGGCGACGGTGGGGGCAGCGGTGGCGGTGCTCATCTCAGATCTCCTTGGTGTGCTCAGTGCGGCGAACGTCCTCCAGGGCGGACAGGACGGCGAGTTGCCCGCGGTCGCGGGCTTCGGCGAGGTCGGCGTACGGCGTGGAGGCGTACGCCCTCTCCACCGCCTGGATCACCCGCTCCCGGTCCTCGGGCTCCTGCGAGGGCTCGCCGAGGGGCATCTGCTGCATGGTCGAGCCGATGTGCTCGGTGATGTGGCGGTAGCCGCCGGGGCCACCGCCCAGGTGCGCGCCGAGGAACGGTCCGACCGTCGCCCAGCGGACGCCGAGCGAGTGGGTCACGACGGTGTCCAGGTCCTCGGGGGTCACCACCCCCTGCTGGACGAGATGGACGGCCTGGCGGCTGAGGGCGTTCTGGAGCCGGTTGCCCACGAACCCGGGGATCTCCTGGCGTTCGACGACGGGGGTGCGGCCGACGGCGGTGTAGAAGGCGACGGCCGCCCGCACGGCTTCCTCGGTGGTGCGTTCGCCGGGCACGACCTCGACGAGCGGCAGCAGGTGGGGCGGGTTGAAGGGGTGCCCGATGAGGACGCGGCCGGCGTCTTCGAGTTCCGTGGTGAAGGCCGTCGCCGGGATGGCCGACGACGAGCTCAGCAGCAGTGCGTGTCCGGGGGCCTCCCGGACCAGCCGGGCGAACAGCTCCTTCTTGAACTCGACGCGCTCGGGGCCGTTTTCCTGGACGACGTCCGCGTGCCGGACGGCCTCGGTGACGTCGGCCGCGACGTGTACGCGGTCGGCGAGGCCGTCGGTGTCCAGGCCCTGGGCGGCCAGGTGCGGGGCGAACGCGGCGAGCGCCTCGGTGAGCGCCTCCGGCAGGTCGGGGCGGGGATCGCTGACGTGGACGTTCAGGCCGTGTGCGGCGAACAGTGCTGTCCAGGAGAGTCCGATGGTGCCCGCGCCGATCACGGCGGCGGTACGGAACGGGTGCGTCACTGCGCGCCTTCCTTCAGGTAGTCGAAGACCGGCTCGACGGGTGCGAGGGTCAGGTCGGTGAGGATGTGGCTGGCGGAGACGACCTCCAGGACGGGCAGGTCCGCCAGCGGGGCGAGGACGTGGGCGAAGAGCTGGAGCCGTGCGGGGCCGGTGTACGCCTCCTTGACCACGACGTCGGTGATCTCGGTACGCACCAGTTCCTGGACGCGCATGTCGGGGCGGTGGCCCGGGACGGCCTTGAGCATGAAGGTCGGCACGGTGATCTGGTCCCTGGCCGTGGCCTCGTCGAGTGGCCGGTGCTTGTAGCCCATGGTCGCGGCGGCGACGCGGAGGGTTCCGTAGTCGAGCGTGCCGACCAGCGTCCCGTTGTCGATGTACATCCTGGGCGCGCCGATGACCTTCGGATACGCGCTGGCCTCGCGTCCGGCCGCCGTCGCCGGGAAGTTGTCGAGGTACATCGCGTGCAGGTACTCGCCCCGCTCGCCGTCGAGGACTACCTCGATCGCCTGTCCGGCCTCGGTGTAGGGACCGAATCCGCTGACGTCGCCCATCTTCATGATCTCGAAGCGGACCAGCGGTTCGTCGATCCGAAGGGGTTCGGGAACGACGGCGCGCAGCGCGTCGGGGTCGGTGCGGTAGACGATGTTGAGGTATTCGCGGTCGGTGAAGCGGGGGGCGGTCGGCGCGTACGCCGGGCTGGTCAGCGGGGTGGTCGAGTGCCGCCGGACGTCTTCGATCCGCATGTCACTTCCCCGTCCACCGCGGGGCCCGGCGCTCGGCGAAGGCGGTCATGCCCTCCCGGACGTCGGCCGTGGCCATCAGCCGGCTCATCACCGTGCGCTGCGCGGCGAAGGCGTCGGCCTCGGGTGCGCCGTCCGCGGCCCGTACGACCTCCTTCACCGCGGCGAGCGCCAGGGGCGCGTTCGCCGCCAGCCGTTCGGCGAGCAGAAGGGCCTCCGGCAGGGCCTGGCCGGCGGGCACGACCCGGTTGGCCAGACCCAGCTCACCGGCCCGGCGGCCGCTCACCGGCTCGCCGGTCAGCAGCAGTTCCATCGCGAGGTGGTACGGGATGCGCCGGGGCAGTCGAATCACTCCCCCGCCGGCGGCGATCAGTCCCCGCTTGACCTCCGGCAGACCGAAGTGCGCGTCCTGCGCGGCCACGATCAGGTCGCAGGCGAGGGCCAGTTCGAAGCCGCCCCCCATGGCCCAGCCCTCCACGGCGGCGATCAGCGGCTTCGTCCGGTCGGTCTCGGTCACGCCGCCGAATCCGCGCCCCGGGATGTCCGGGGACTCGCCCCGCAGGGCCGCCTTCAGGTCCATGCCGGCGCTGAAGGTGCCCTCGGCGCCGGTCAGCACGCCGGCCCGGAGTCCCGGGTCTGCCGCTAGGTCGTCCAGGGCGCTCGCCAGCAGGGCGGCGATCTCGGCGTTGACGGAATTGCGTGCTCGCGGGCGGTCGATCGTGATGACCAGGGTCGTGCCCGCCCGTCGGGTGCGCACGCCGGTGGTGCTCGTACCGGTCCCCCGGTCGGTGTCGAGCGGCCCGGTGACGAAGGGTTCCGCCATCGCCTCTTCCTTTCGTTCGTGGGTCGTCGTTCTTGACACATGACGTTAGGGAAGAGCGATGGATGACGGAATCATCAAAAGGGTGACGGCGGTGTGACCACGCTAGTCACACCGTTTTCTGAATTACCTCGGCCTTTTCCCCGGATTTCCATCCGATGATCCCGGGCATTGGAATTCCAGATAAATATGGCTCTCCAGCCGAATATTCTCGTCCCGGATTTCCGCCATCCCGCTACCGCCACCGGCACGCGCTTGCGGGCGGCTCTGCTCCGTCTTCCGCTCCGGTGCTCGGCGAAGGCCGGTCCGAGGAGAAAGGCGTCGGCTCCGCGCTTGTCCGCGACCTTTCCGGTCGTCCGCCCAGGGGGGCGACGCCGCTCACGCGCCGGTCGCCCGGCAGCAGGATGTCGAGACCGAAGCGGTCCATGCCGACGTACGAACCGTTGTCGATGAGCGGTGCAGGTAGTCCTGGTCGTCGGTGTCACCGCTGTGGCCGATGACCACCGTCGCGAGATCCACCCCCTCCCTGCGCAGGATCTCCTGTGCCACCAGGCCGGTGCGGGCGACCGCGCAGGTGTGCACGGTGATCGGTAATCCGGTACGCACATGCGCCTGTGCCACCGCCCGCATCACCCGCTCCACACCAGGAGTGAGCCCTTCCTCGAACCTACCTGCGCGGCCGGTCCCGGCAACGCTCGCGCGGGCGAATCCCCCGCCCTGACAAGGCGGTTCACCGATTCCCTTCCGTGAGGCGGAAGTGGTGTTGCGGCGCTGTGACGCCCTTCCGGACGATGCCACCACCGAAGACAGACGGGAGTCGCACGCATGCCGCACACGACCGCCTTCGCCAGGAACCAGTGGTACGTCGCCGCCCTCGCCCACGAGGTGGGGCGCGAGTTGCTCGGCCGGACGGTTCTGGGCGAACCGCTCGTCCTCTACCGGACCAGGGACGAGGGGACGGCCGTCGCCCTGGCCGACCGCTGTGTGCACCGCAGGTTCCCGCTCTCCGAGAGCCGGCTCGACGGTGACCGGATCGTGTGCGGATATCACGGGTTCACGTACGACACCACGGGCACCTGCGTGTACGTGCCGGGGCAGAAACGCATACCGCGCACGGCCCGGGTCGCCGCCTACCCAGTCCTCGAGCAGGACTCGTTCGTGTGGGTGTGGATCGGCGACCCGGCGCTCGCCGACCCGGGGACCGTCCCGCCGGCCCGGCACATGGACTCTCCGGACTGGACCACGGTCTCGGGCATGGAGCCCATCGACGCGGACTACGGACTGCTCGTCGACAACCTCCTCGACCTCTCCCACGAGACCTATCTGCACGGCGGATACATCGGCACCCCCGAGGTCGCCGAGACGCCGATCACGACGGAGGTCGACGAGGGCGCCGGCATCGTGCGGGTCAGCCGCCGCATGGACGACGCCGCGTGCCCGCCGTTCTACGCGCGCTCGACCGGCATCGAGGGCCGGATCACCCGCTGGCAGGACATCGAGTACCACGCGCCGTGCCTGTATCTGCTGCACAGCCGCGTCGCGCCGGTCGGGGTGCTGCCCGAGGCCGACGGCGGCGATCCGAACGCCTTCCACACCGAGATCACCTACGCGATCACCCCCTCACGCGACGGCCACGTCTACGACTTCTGGGCGGTCTCGCGGGACTTCGCCCGCGAGGACACGGAAGTCACCGCGTTCCTGCGGGACTTCAACCACACGGTCGTGATGCAGGACGTCGACGCGCTCAACCTGCTGCAGCGGACACTGGGCACCGAGCGCGGCGGGTACCAGGAACTCAGCATCAACATCGACACGGGCGGTCTCGCGGCCCGCCGTATCCTCGCCCGGCTGGCCGAGGAGGGCGACAAGCCCACGGAGAGGGTCCAGTGACGCGGGCGCCCCGCTTCACGCACCGCGAGGTCTACCGCGTCGACTGGCTCCCGGGCACCGACGTCCTGCACGGCACCTGTCACTGCGGCGCCGAGCACACCGCCCAGGATCCGGTCGAGATGTGGGAGTGGATGCTCGCCCACCCCGAGGGACACACGCCCCGAGGAAGCCGAGGATGACCGATTACGAAGCCGAACTCGTGGTGGCGGAGCGGGAGTTCGTGGCCGATGGAGTGGTCGCCCTCACGCTGCGCCACTCTCGCGGCGAGGAACTCCCCGGCTGGGAGCCGGGCGCCCACGTCGACGTCGTGCTCGGTCCGGGGCTGGAGCGGCAGTACTCGCTGTGCGGCGACCCGGCGGACCACGGAGCGTGGCGGATCGCGGTGCTCCGGGAGCCGCACGGCCGCGGTGGGTCCTCGCACGTGCACGAGCGGGTGGACGTGGGCGACCGGGTCCGCGTCCGCGGCCCGCGCAACCACTTCGCCCTGACTCCCGCTCCCCGCTACCGGTTCGTCGCGGGCGGCATCGGCATCACCCCGATCCTGCCGATGCTCGCCGCGGCGCAGGCGGCGGGCGCGGAGTGGACGCTGCTCTACGGCGGACGGGCCCGCGGCTCCATGGCGTTCGTCCGGGAGCTGAGCCGGTACGGGGACCGGGTGACGATCGCTCCCCAGGACGAGAGCGGGCTGCTGGACCTCGACTCCGTGCTCTCCGACATCCCCGGGGGCACCCTGGTCTACTGCTGCGGTCCCGGTCCACTGCTGGACGCCGTCCAGGAGCGGTGCCCCGCCGGGCTGCTGCACGTCGAGCGCTTCGCGCCGAAGGCCCAGGAGCCCGACTCCGACGACGAGTTCGAGGTCGTCCTGGCCCGCAGCGGCCGCACCCTGACCGTCCCCGCGGACGTCTCCGTGCTCGACACCGTGCGGGGTGCCGGCGTCGAGGTGCTCTTCTCCTGCGCCGAGGGCACCTGTGGCACGTGCGAGACGGACGTCCTCGAAGGGACCCCGGACCACCGGGACTCGGTGCTCACCGACGCGGAGCGGGCGGCCGGCGAGACCATGCTCATCTGCGTCTCCCGATGCCGGGGGAAGCGGCTCGTGCTCGACCTGTAGGCATCCGGTTCGCGCGCCCCGGGAGCACGCTTCGGTAACTGTCAACAATATTGTCAGCCACGGCCATTGACCGCGTCGTACGGGGGATCTACCGTCCGCTGAGCACCACTGTGCGGTGTGCGCACAGCCTGTCGGAACACTGTCGTCTGCACAGGAGGAGCCATGCGTCGTCTGCTCGCCGGTCTCGCGGTCGGAACCTTCCTGGTCGCCGCGTCGGCCTGTGGCTCGTCCGACGACTCCACAACGTCGGACAAGGGCGCGTCGTCCGGCGGAACCACCACGGTCAAGGTCGGGATCATCCCCATCGTCGATGTCGCACCGCTCTACCTGGGTCAGCAGAAGGGCTTCTACGGCAAACGCGGGCTGAAGCTCTCCATGACGACCGCGCAGGGCGGCGCCGCGATCGTCCCGGGCGTCGTCAGCGGCCAGTTCCAGTTCGGCTTCTCCAACATGACCTCGCTGATGATCGCCCGGAGCCAGAACGTGCCGGTGAAGGCGGTGGCCAACGGCGTCGCGTCAACGGGCCTGGCGGGCAAGGACTTCGGCGCCATCACGGTGAAGAAGGGCAGCGCCCTCACGTCGGCGAAGGACCTGGAGGGGAAGAAGGTCGCCGTCAACACGCTGAAGAACATCAACGAGACCGCGGTGCGCGAGTCGGTGCGCAAGGCGGGCGGCGACCCCTCCAAGGTGAAGTTCGTCGAGCTGGCCTTCGACCAGATGCCCGCCGCCCTGGACAGCGGCCGGATCGACGCGGCGATGGTGGTCGAGCCCGCGCTCGCCACCGTCAGGAGCCAGGGCGGCACGGAGATCGCCTCGTCCCTGGTCGACGTGGCCAAGGACCTCACCGTGGCCATGTACTTCACGTCCGCCCAGTACGAACAGAAGAACCCCGATGTGGTGAAGAGGTTCCAGGAGGCCACCGCGGAGTCCCTCGCCTACGCCGACGCCCACCCCGACGAGGTCCGTTCCGTCGTCACCTCGTACACGAAGATCCCCGCCGCGGTCCTCGCGAAGGTGACGCTGCCGAAGTGGCCGGCCGAGCCGAACCGCGCGTCGATCGAGGCGCTGGAGAAACTGGGCGAGCAGGACGGGCTCTTCAAGTCGGCCCCCGATCTCGACGAACTGCTGCCGTGAGGGGTGCGAACGCGGCATTCGGTACGGCCGGGCTCGCGGCCTTCCTCGCCCTGGGCGAGGCGGCGCCGCGGCTCGGCCTCGTCAAGGCGGCCTACTTCCCGCCCACCAGTCGCATCGCCGACGCGCTGGCGCGGGAGGCCACCGACGGCGCCTTCTGGACGGCCCTCGGCGACACCCTCACCGGCTGGGCACTGGGGCTGGTGACCGCGGTCGTCGCCGGCGTCGTCGTGGGACTGGTCGTCTCGGTCGTGCCGTATCTGCGCGAGGCCACGGCCTCCACGATCGAGTTCCTGCGCCCGATCCCCTCCGTCGCGCTGATCCCCCTCGCCGTCCTGCTCTACGGCACCGAACTGCGCTCGGTCCTCCTCCTCGTCGTGTACGCCTCCTTCTGGCAGGTCCTCGTCCAGGTCCTGTACGGCGTCCGCGACGTCGACCCGGTGGCGGAGGAGACGGCACGCTCGTACGGTCTCGGCCCCTGGGCACGCACCCGGCACATCCTGTGGCCGACCGCGCTCCCCTACGTCATGACCGGTGTCAGGCTCGCGGCCGCGGTCGCCCTCATCCTCGCCGTGACCGCCGAACTCGTCATCGGCGCACCGGGGTTGGGTGCGCGCATCGCGGTCGCCCAGTCCTCGCAGGCCGTCCCCGACCTGTACGCGCTGGTGGTGGTCACCGGCCTGCTCGGGCTGCTGATCAACGTGGGTGCCCGCGCGGTGGAACGACGGGCCCTGGGCTGGCACCAGTCGGTGCGCGGGGAGGTGGCGGTGTGACGGGCCTCCCGTCCGGCCGGACGAGGCCGAACGCCTGGAGCTCCCTTCTGCTGCGGGTGCTGTTGGTCGTGGCGCTCCCCGCGCTCCTGGTCGCCGGCTGGTGGCTCGCCTCGGACGGCAGCACCGACGTCTACTGGCCACCGCTGCGCACGATCGTCAACACGTTCCCGGACGTCTGGACGGGCGACCGGCTCCGCGCCGACCTGGTGCCCAGCGTGCTGCGGCTGCTCGGTGGATACGCGGCAGCGGCCGTCGCAGGGGTCCTGCTGGGCGTGGTCATCGGCTCGTACCGGCGGGTGCGGGCGTTCTGCGAGCCGGTCCTGGAGTTCCTGCGCGCGGTGCCCCCGCCCGTCCTCGTGCCGGTCATCATGCTGTTCGCGGGCATCGGGGACACGATGAAGATCGTCGTGATCGCGAGCGGCTGCCTCTGGCCGGTCCTGCTCAACACGGTCGAGGGAGTGCGGGCCGTCGACTCCGTCCTGGCCGAGACGGCACGTTCGTACGGCGTCACGGGCGCCGCCCGGCTGCGGCACGTGGTCCTGCGGGCGGCGAGCCCGCAGATCTTCGCGGGCCTGCGCCAGGCGCTGTCCATCGGCATCATCCTGATGGTCATCAGCGAGATGTTCGCGGCCACCAACGGCCTCGGCTTCACCATCGTGCAGTTCCAGCGCGGCTTCGCGATCCCCGACATGTGGACCGGGATCCTCGTCCTGGGCCTGCTCGGCCTTCTCCTCTCGGTCGCCTTCCAGTTCGTGGAACGCCGGGTGCTCGGCTGGTACCACGGCCTCCGGGACTCCTCCCGGCGGTCCCCGTGACGCTCGCTCGCGAAAGGGCGGTCCATGCACGCGTCTTTGGTCGTCACCGGCCTGCGGAAGGTCTACGAGGGCTCGGGACGCCGCGTGGAGGCGGTCCGTGACCTCACGTTCACCGTGGACACGGGTGAACTGGTCTGCCTGGTGGGCCCGTCGGGCTGCGGAAAGACCACGCTGCTCAAGTGCGTGGGCGGGCTCCTCACACCGACGGCGGGCGAGGTACGGCTCGCCGGGCGTCCGGTCAGCGGGCCGCCGCCCGGCATGGCGTTCGTGTTCCAGGAGTACGGGCGCAGCCTCTTCCCCTGGATGCGGGTCGGGGAGAACGTCGAACTCCCGCTGAAGCAGAAGAAGCTGAGCAGGCTCCGGCGGCACGAGCTGGTCGCCGACGCGCTGGAGTCCGTCGGTCTGTCCGACGCCGTGGGGGCCTATCCGTGGCAGCTGTCCGGCGGGATGCAGCAGCGGGTCGCGATCGCGCGGGCGCTGGCGTACGAGCCCGAGGTCCTGCTGATGGACGAGCCGTTCGCGGCGGTCGACGCGCAGACCCGCGCCGATCTGGAGGACCTGGTCCGCCGGCTGTGGCGGCAGCGCGGGATGACCATCCTGTTCGTGACCCACGACATCGACGAGGCGGTCTACCTGGGCGAGCGGGTCCTGATCCTCTCCGCCTCCCCCACCGTCGTACGGGAGCAGCTGAAGGTCGACCTGCCCGAGGAGCGGGACCAGCTGCACACCCGGGTGGCCCCGCGCTTCGCCGAGTTGCGGACCCAGGTGTACGAGCAGATCCAGGCGGCGAAGCGCGGGACGGAGGTCACGAGGACAGATACGCCTCCACTTCACTGAACTGGGCCGCCGGCCAGGCGGTGTTGGCGGTGACGTTGACCCGGAGGTAGCGCAGACCGGTACCGGCCGGCAGCGCGATCGTCACCGTGTTTCCGGTCGCCGGGTCGAAGCGGTAGCCCTGTGAACCGACCACCGTGGAGTAGGCGGAGCCGTTGGTGCTGCCCAGCACGGACAGGGTCTCGGTGCGCGCGCCCCACGCCGAGGACGGCGGCAGCTTCAGGACGAGCCGGCGGACCGCCTGCGAGGAGCCGAGGTCCACCGTGATGGCCTGTGGGAAGGCGTTGTTGCTCGACTCCCAGTAGCTGCCCGTGTCTCCGTCGACGGCCTTGCCCGGCGTGTAGACGTCCTGGGAGCCGGTGGCGCTGGCCGGACGGCCCTTGGCCAGGTTGGCGTTCTGGTCCGGGGGCGGGTTGCCCTGGCCCGGCTGCGGCCAGGCCGAGCAGTCCGACCAGGTGCTGCTCCAGCCGGAGTTGCCGCCGGCGTCGGTGACGGTGAAGCTGCCCGAGCCGCTCGGGTACGGGCAGTTGTAGACGCCGGCCGAGCCGACGCCGGTGGCCTGGACGTTGCTGAACCTCGCCGAGCCGGGTGTCTCGGCCTGGACGACGACCGTCCCGGTGTTCTTCACGGTCGCCCCGGTCACGTTGATGTTGCTCGTGGGGTAGCCGTGACCGCCTCCCGAGACGAACTCGAAGGCGCTGTAGGGGCTGTCGGTGACCGTCGTGTTGGTGATGTTGACGGTGGCGTTGATCGCGCTGTCGTAGGAGTCGACGCGCAGCGCGCCCATCGGGTGGTTCCAGTTGGGGTTGATCGCCCCGGTCCGCACGAGCGTGTTGCCGTCGACGGTGATCGTGCCGGCCAGCGGGGAGAAGGGGTCGAGGAACTTCTGGTTGGAGACGGCGATGCCGCTGCCCAGCGCGTTGGTGTCGGAGACCAGGTTGTTCCTGACGCTGATGTCCGTGCCGCCGTAGATCGCGATGCCGTTGGCGAGGTTCGGCTGCGAGATGGTGTTGCTCTCGAAGCTGGAGTTGCTGTCCGCGCCGTTCAGCGACCACATGGCGAGCGAGTCGTCGCCCTGGTTGCGCAGGAAGTTGTTGCTGACGCGGACGCCGTGCGCGTTGCCGTTGAGGTTGAGTCCGTCGGCGGTGGTGTCGAGGATGCGGTTGTTCTCGACCACCAGGTTGTCGTTGTTGCCGGTCAGCCACAGGCCGACCTTGACGTGCTGGATCCACATCCCGGAGACCGAACTACCCGGGCCGAGGGAGCCGTTGACGAAGTTGTCCGGGTTGGAGTCGACGCGTTCGGTGACCTCGCCGATGACCGCGAAGTCCTTGAGGTGGACGCCGCCCGAGGAGTTGCTCTGGTCGAGGAAGCGGGACGCGTGGACGACGGAGTACCAGCCGCCGGCACCCTGGAGGGTCACGTTCTGGACGCCGCTGAGCGAGGACGTCACCCGGTAGTCGCCCGGCGGGATCCACACGACGCCGCCCTGGGCGGCGGAGATCGCGTCCCGGAAGGCCTGGGTGGAATCGCCCTGGCCGCTGGGGTCCGCGCCCTTGTCGGTGACGGACACCGACCCCGCGGGCCGGGCCGCGGCGGCGGCGACCTGCTCGAAGTCGGCCACGTCGACGGTGACCTGGGTCGAGGTGGCCTGGAAGGCGATCCTGTCGCCCGCCTGGACGTTCTGGCCGAGGAGCAGCCGGGCGTTGTCGAAGAAGTGGTGCTGCTTGGCGCCGGCGATCCAGGAGGTGTCCACGTAGGAGTACTTGGAGGTCACGGCGAGCGTCTTGGAGATCCTGGTGCCGTTCACGTACACGTCGAGGGTGCCGGACTGGCCGTCGGGGACGCTGTAGGAGACGTTCACGGCGTTGGCCGCGCGCGGGGCGGTGAACTCGACGCGCTGGCCGGCCGACAGACGTACGGCCTGCCGCCCGGAGGCCTCCGAGGCGAGCGTGCCCTGCGTGTAGTCGGGGCCCACCTTCGTCCCGGTGGTGGTGGCGGACTCGGCCTCGACCGAGGTGAAGGGGAGGCTCGCGCCCGCCGCGGCCACCGCGGCGTGGACCGTGGTGGCGCCGAGCATGCCCGCGGCGAGGGCGGCGGCCGCGGCGCACGCCAATGGCGTGCGCCTGACAGTTCTTCTGCTGTGCATGTGCTGATCCCTTCGAGGTGGGGGGCGGGGATAGCGGTGTGCGGTTCGGCGGTGTCAGGCGCGCAGCCACACCGCCGTGTCCGGCGGGAGAAAGCCGTCGGCGTCCAACGGGCTGCTGCCGAGCAGGAGTTCGGAGTGTTCCGGGAGCTCGACCGGACGGTCGGCCAGGTTGACGACGCAGAGCAGACCGTCCGCGCGGGCGAAGCCGAGGACGCCCTCGTCGGCGGGCAGCCAGCTGAGCGGGCCGTCGCCGAAGCCCGGTTCGGTGCGGCGGACACGAAGCGCGGCACGGTAGAGGCTCAGCATCGAGGTGGGGTCCTCGGACTGGCGGTCGGCGGCGTAGTCGGGCCAGTCGGCCGGCTGGGGCAGCCAGGGGTCGCCGCCGAAGCCGGCGTACGGGGCCTCGGCGTCCCAGGGCAGTGGGACGCGGCAGCCGTCCCGGCCCGGGTCCGTGCCGCCGGAGCGGAAGTACATCGGGTCCTGGATGCTGTCGAGGGGCAACTCGACCTCGGGCAGCCCCAGTTCCTCGCCCTGGTAGACGTAGACGGCACCGGGCAGGGCGAGCGAGAGCAGGGCGGCGGCGCGCGCCCTGCGGGTGCCGAGAGCCAGGTCGGTGGGGGTGCCGAAGGCCTTGGCCGTGAAGTCGAAGCCGGTGTCCGTGCGTCCGTATCGGGTGACCGTGCGGGTCACGTCGTGATTGCACAGCACCCAGGTGGCGGGCGCTCCGACGGGCGCGTGCTCGGCGAGGGTCTCGTCGATGGAGGTGCGCAGCCGTGCGGCGTCCCAGGGGCAGGACAGGAAGGAGAAGTTGAAGGCGGTGTGCAGCTCGTCCGGGCGCAGGTAGCGGGCGAAGCGCTCGCTGTCGGGGAGCCAGACCTCGCCGACGAAGATGCCGTCGTAGGCGTCGGCGACGGACCGCCACGAACGGTAGATGTCGTGGAGTTCGTCCCGGTCGACGTACGGGTTAGGGTCGCGGCCCTCGACGTAGTCCGGCAGGTCGGGATCCTTGGCGAGCAGGGCGGCCGAGTCGATGCGGACACCCGCCACGCCCCGCTCGAACCAGAAGCGCAGGATCTCCTCGTGCTCCTGGCGGACCGCCGGATGCTCCCAGTTGAGGTCGGGCTGCTCGGGGGTGAAGAGGTGGAGGTACCAGTCGCCGTCGGGCAGCCGGGTCCACACCGGTTCCGCGGAGCCGACGAACTGGGACGGCCAGTCGTTGGGCGGGAGTTCGCCGTGCTCCCCGCGTCCGGAACGGAAGTGGAACAGCTCGCGTTCCGGGCCGCCGGCCAGGGCCGCCTGGAACCAGGGATGCTGGTCGGACACGTGGTTCGGCACGATGTCGACGAGGGTACGGATGCCCAGTTCCCGGGCCTCGGCGATGAGCTTCTCCGCCTCGGCGAGCGTCCCGAAGGCCGGGTCGATGGAGCGGTAGTCGGCGACGTCGTAGCCGCCGTCGGCCATGGGTGAGCGGTACCAGGGGTTGAACCACAGGGCGTCCACACCGAGTTCGGCGAGGTAGGGCAGTCTGGCGCGGACACCCGCGAGGTCGCCGGTGCCGTCGCCGTCGCCGTCCGCGAAGCTGCGGACGTACACCTGGTAGATGACGGCTGAACGCCACCACGCGGACTGATTTCGGGCAGGGCGGGGCTGTCCCACGGTGCGTTGCCTTTCGTTCGAGGAGGTCACGTACAGGCGTCAGCCCTTGGTGCTGCCCGCGCTGATCCCGGCGATGATGTGCCGCTGGAACACCAGGAACATCACGACCATGGGGATGCTGGCGATCACCATCGCGGCGATGAGCACGGTCAGTTGGATGTTCTGCGACAGCTGGACGAGCGCCACGCTGATGGGCTGCTTGTCGGTGTCGGAGAACACCATCAGCGGCCACAGGAAGTCCTGCCAGACGGCGACCAGGGCGAAGATCGACACGACTCCGAGGACGGGCCGGGACATCGGCAGCACGATCGACCACAGGGTGCGCAGCTTCCCGGCGCCGTCGATCTCGGCGGCCTCCAGGACGTCGCGCGGGATCTGGTCGAAGAAGCGTTTGAGGAGATAGAGGTTGAAGGCGTTCGCGACGGCCGGCAGCCAGATGCCGAGCGGTGAGTTCAGCAGACTGGTGTGGATGAGGGGCAAATCCGCGACGGTCAGGTACTTCGGGACCACGAGCGCCTGGGCGGGAACCATCAGGGTGGCGAGGATGCCGCCGAGGACGACCTTGCCGAAGGCGGGCTTCAGCTTGGACAGGGCGTACGCGGCGGCGGTGCAGAAGACGAGCTGGAGGAGCCAGGCGCCCGCTGCCTGGACGACCGTGTTCCACAGGTGCGTGGGCAGGTCCATCAGGTCCCACGCGTCGGTGTAGCCGCTCAGGTGCCACCGGTCGGGTATGAGGGTCGGCGGCGTGCGCGTCACCTCGTCCGGCGACTTCATGGCGCCGGTCACCATCCAGTAGACCGGGAACAGGAAGGCCACCGCGAAGAGGAGGACGACACCGCTGAAGACCGTCCAGTAGACGGCCTTGCCGCGCGGGCGGGCCAGGGTGAGCGGGGAGACCAGGGTGCGGGTGCTCATGCGTCGTCCCCTTCCGAGCGGGTCAGCCTCAGGTAGACCGCGGAGAAGGCGCTGAGCAGGACGAGCAGCATGACGCTCAACGCGCAGGCTCCGCCGAAGTCGTTGTAGAGGAAGGCGTACTTGTAGATCAGGTAGAGCACCGTGACGGTCTTGTCCTCGGGACCGCCACCGGTGATCACGAACGGTTCCGTGAAGACCTGCATGGTGGCGATGATCTGCAGCAGCATCAGCATGAGGATGATGAAGCGGGTCTGCGGGATCGTCACGTGCCGGATGCGCTGCAGGAGGCTCGCGCCGTCCAGCTCGGCCGCCTCGTACAGCTCGCCGGGGATGCTCTGGAGCGCGGCGAGGTAGATGAGGACGGTGCCGCCGAGGTTGGCCCAGGTGGCGACGATCACCAGGGAGACGAGGGCGGTGTCGGCGCCGTTGGACCAGTTCGAGGTCGGCAGGTGCAGAAAGCGCAGCGTCTCGTTGGCGAGGCCCGCTCCGGGATCGTAGAACCACTTCCACAGCAGGGCGCTGACCACCGGCGGGATCATCACCGGCAGATAGACCACGACGCGGAAGAAGGCCTTCGCGTGCCGCAGTTCGTTGAGGACCAGGGCCATCACGAAGGGGACGGCGAAGCCGATGAGCAGGGCGATGAGTGTGAAGGTGAGGGTGTTGCGCCAGGCCGCGGTGAACTCCGGGTCGTGGAAGACCCGGGTGAAGTTGGCGGTGCCGACCCACTCGCCGCCGCTGCCCGGCGTGTACTTCTGGAAGGCGATCACGACCGCGCGGATCGCCGGGTACCAGGAGAACAGCGCGAAGCAGAGCACGCCGCCGATCAGGAAGGCGTAGGCGCGGGACTGGTCGGCCAGGCGCCGGCGCCACGGTCCCCCGGGCCGGCGCCCGGCCGACCGCGGCACCTCCGGCGCGCCGACGGCGGCCGGAGGGAACGCTGCGGGGGGCTTCGATGCGGTCTTCATGAACGGTGTCAGCCTCGGGCCAGGATGGAGTCGATCTTGCCGGAGGCGTCCTTGAGGAGCTGGTCGACGTTGGCGTCCTTCTTGGTGAGGACCGCGGACACCGCGCCGTCGAGGACGGAGTAGATCTGCTGGGCCTGCGGCGGCTCGATCTTCATCTGCAGGCTCTGGTTGCCGTCGAGGAAGCCCTGGTAGTTCTCCACCGGCACGTTCGCGTTGGCCTTCTTGACCTCCTGGTCCTTGGCGTCCGCGGCACCGGTGAACAGACGCGGCTCGGGCAGACCGACCGGGGCGTTGTTCTGCTTGGCGCGCGCGTAGTCGCCGAGGAAGCCCTTGCCGGGCGTCAGGAACATGTGCTCGAGCCACTTGAGGCCGGCCTTGATCTGGGCCGGGGAGTCCTTCTTGTTGAACATGTAGCCGTCGCCGCCGACGAGCGTGCCCTTGCCGCCCGGCATGGGCGCGAGGGCGAGGTCCTTGTAGTTGCCGCCCTTCTCCTTCACCAGGATCGGGATGTTGTCGGGTGCGGAGAGGTACATGCCGAGCTTCCCGGAGCCCATCATCTGCTGGACGTCGTTGAGGACGAGAAGCTGCTTGGTGCCCATGGAGTTGTCGGCCCAGCGCATGTCGTGCAGGTTCTGCAGGACGGCCTTGCCCTCGGGGGTGTCGATGCTGGACTTCTTGCCGTCCGGAGTGACGACGTCGCCGCCCTGCGAGTAGAGCTCGGCCGTGAAGTGCCAGCCGCCCTGGTTCTGGGCGCTGTAGTCGGCGTAGCCGACGGTGCCGCCGCCGAGCGCCGCGATCTTCTTGGCGTCCGCGCGCACCTCTTCCCAGGTGGCCGGCGGCTTCTCGGGGTCGAGGCCGGCCTTGGTGAAGAGCGCCTTGTTGTAGATGAGGCCCATCGAGTACCCGGTGCGCGGGACGCCGTAGATCTTGCCGTCGACGGTGTAGATGTCGCGCAGTTGCTGCTGGAGGGTGCCGTAGCTCTTGAGGTCCTTGACGTAGGACGTGATGTCGGCGGCCTGGTTGATGTCGACTACGTGTTTGGCGTCGGTGAAGTACGTGTAGAAGACGTCCTCCATCTGGCCGCCGGCGAGCTTGGCGTCGAAGGTCTTGGGATCCTGACACGGGAACGCGTCATGGGCGACGACGTCGATGTCCGGGTTGGCCTTCTCGAAGGCCTTGACGTCGGCCTCGAAGAACGAGCGGTCGACCTTGGCACTCTTGGGCGGCTCGCAGTTGACCGTGATGCGGGTCTTGCCACCCGCGGAACCGTCGTCGTCACTCGAACCGCAGGCGGTCGCGGTGAGCGCGAAAGCGGACGCCGTGAAGACGACGAAGGTACGGCGGAACCCGGGACTTCTCATCGGTGGACCCCTTTGGGCAGGAGCGGTTGGGCGCCTTGGGCAGGAGCGGTGGGCGCCGCACACTCAAGCACCGCCGACAGGGGTGCGCAAGATGTCACGCAGAATCTGTAATTATTTGACAGAGGAATGGATCTCAGCGGCGGGGCGCTTGCGTGGCCGGACGGCGCCCACGACAGGGTGCTCGCGCGCCGGACCGCCTCTCAGTGACGAGGCGCTTGCGCGGTCGACCCCCGCACCACCAACTCGGGCTCGAACAGGAGCTCTTCGGGAGTCACGCTGCTGCCGCCGATCTGGGCGTTCAGCAACTCCACGGCCGCCCTGCCCATGGCCTCGATGGGCTGCCGCACGGTGGTCAGCGGTGGTTCGGTGCAGTTCATCAGCGCGGAGTCGTCGTACCCGACGACCGACACCTGTGACGGCACGTCAAGTCCCTTGCGGCGGGCGGCCCGCACCACGCCGAGGGCGAGCGGGTCGCTCGCGCAGATGAAGCCGGTGACCCCGCGGTCGATGAGCCGGGAGGCCGCCGCCTGACCGCCCTCGATGGAGAACATGGCCCGGCCGATGTGCTCGTCGGGCAGGTCGGGGGCGAGACTCCGCACCGCGGCCAGCTTCCGGCCCGAGGGAATGTGGTCGGCGGGCCCGAGCACCAGACCGATCCGCTCGTGGCCGAGCGAGACGAGGTGCCGCCAGGCCTGTTCGACGGCCACCGCGTCGTCGCAGGAGACGCCCGGGAATCCGAGGTGCCCGATGGCCGCGTTGACCAGCACCACCGGGATGTTGCGCTCCGCGAGCTGCCGGTAGTGATCGTGGGGCGCGTCGGCCTGCGCGTACAGACCGCCCGCGAACACCACACCGGACACCTGTTGCTGAAGCAGCAGGTCCACGTAGTCCGCCTCGGAGACCCCGCCCTTGGTCTGGGTGCAGAGCACCGGGGTCAGACCGAGCTGCGCCAGCGCTCCGCCGATCACCTCGGCGAACGCCGGGAAGATCGGGTTCTGCAGCTCGGGCAGGACGAGACCCACCAGCCGCGCGCGTTCACCGCGCAGCTGGGTGGGCCTCTCGTAGCCGAGCACGTCGAGCGCGGAGAGCACTGCCTGCCGGGTGGAGTCGGAGACGCCGGGCTTGCCGTTGAGCACCCGGCTGACCGTGGCCTCGCTGACCCCGACCTTTTTCGCCACCTGAGCAAGTCGTCGTGTCATGAGCGCAAGAATACCGCAAGAAATGCAAACGACTTGCGTAATCAGGCCATCGACGAACCGGCCGCCCACAGGCCCCGGACATGTCCGAGATGCCGGGTCATGACCCTGCGCACGGCCTCCCCGTCCCGGTCCAGCAGCGCTTCGAGGAGCTCGAGGTGCTCCTCGGCGGAGTCCTGGAGACGGCCCGCCTCGACGAGGGCGTTGAGTCCGTAGAGGCGGGAGCGCTTGCGCAGATCGCCGACCACCTCCACCAGATGCGCGTTGCCGGCGAGGGCGAGCAGGCCGAGGTGGAAGCGGATGTCCGCCTCGACGTACGCGATCAGGTCACCGGCCGCCGCCGCGGTCACGATCTCCCGGGCGGCCGGGCGCAGGGCCTCCAGGGAGACCGGGTCGGCGGTGGTGGCCAGCCGCACCGTGGTGGGGATCTCGATGAGTGAGCGGATGTGCGTGTACTCGTCCAGCTGCTTCTCGGAGACCGCGGTGACCCGGAACCCCTTGTTGGGCACGGTGTCCACCAGGCCCTCCTTGGCCAGGTCGAGCATGGCCTCGCGCACGGGCGTCGCCGAGACGCCGAAGCGGGCGGCGAGCGTCGGCGCGGAGTAGACCTCGCCGGCGCGCAGTTCGCCCGCGATCAGCGCGGCCCGCAGGGCGTCGGCGACGCGCTCGCGGTAGCTGCTCTTCTTGCCGCCCAGCGTGGGCAGGGCGGCGGGAGCGGCGGAGGGTGCGCTGCTGCGCTGGGCGGGCATGGGGTGTCTCCTCGTACGGGCCGGTGCGCCGAGCTGCGCGCACCGGCTTGTGCAATGTCACGTGCCACCAGTATCTCCCGGGGGTCTACAGGATGAATCCGGCCGGGAACGGATCGGAGGGGTCCAGCAGGTACTGGGCGGTGCCGGTGATCCACGCGCGGCCGGTGAAGCTGGGCAGCACGGCGGGGACGCCGGCGACCTCGGTGGTGCCGAGCAGCCGTCCCGTGAACCGCGTCCCGATGAAGGACTCGTTCACGAACTCGGTGTGCAGCGGGAGTTCGCCGCGCGCGTGCAGTTGGGCCATCCGCGCGCTGGTGCCGGTGCCACAGGGCGAGCGGTCGAACCAGCCGGGGTGGATCGCCATCGCGTGCCGGGAGTGCCGTGCGGTGGCGCCGGGCGCGTACAGGTGGACGTGGTGGCAGCCCCGGATGGTCGGGTCCTCGGGATGGACGGGTTCGTCCTCGGCGTTGATGGCCTCCATGAGCGACAGGGCCGCCTTGAGGATGTCGTCCTGGCGGGTGCGGTCGAAGGGCAGTCCGAGCCGCTCCAGTGGCAGGATCGCGTAGAAGTTGCCGCCGTACGCGAGGTCGTAGGTCACCGTCCGGCCGTCGGCCAGGGTGACCTTCCGGTCGAGGCCGGCCGAGAAGGACGGCACGTTCTTGAGCGTGACCGCCCTCGCGGCGCCGTCCTCGACCTCGACCTCGGCGACGACCGGGCCGGCCGGGGTGTCGAGCCGGATGGTCGTGACGGGCTCGACGACCTCGACCATGCCGGTCTCCACCAGGACGGTGGCGACGCCGATGGTCCCGTGCCCGCACATCGGGAGGTAGCCCGAGACCTCGATGTAGAGCACCCCGTAGTCGCAGTCGGGACGGGTGGAGGGCTGTAGGACGGCGCCGCTCATCGCCGCGTGGCCACGCGGCTCGTTCATCAGCAACTGCTTGATGTCGTCGCGGTGTTCGCGGAAGTACAGCCGCCGCTCGTTCATCGTCGCGCCCGGGATGGTGCCGATGCCGCCGGTGATCACGCGGGTGGGCATTCCCTCGGTGTGCGAGTCGACGGCGTGCAGGACGAGCTTGCTGCGCATGGGATCCCTAACTCCTGGTGATCGAGAGCGGTGGGGGGCGGCGGGGCGGCTCAGCCGAGGCCGGCCGCGACGGCCTTCTCGGTGGCCGCGCGCACGGCGGCCTCCTGTTCGGGCAGCAGCGGAACACGGGGCGGCCGCACCGGGCCGCCGGGCCGGCCGACGATGTCCATGGACAGTTTGATGGCCTGGACGAACTCGACCCGGGAGTCCCAGCGCAGCAGCGGATGCAGCTGCCGGTAGAGCCGGCCGGCCGTGTCGAGGTCCCCCTTGACGGCGGCGTGGTAGAGCTCGACGCCCGCCGCGGGCAGTGCGTTCGGGTAACCGGCCACCCAGCCCTTGGCGCCCGCCGTCGCGAGTTCCAGGAGGACGTCGTCCGCCCCGATCAACAGGTCCAGTTCCGGGGCCAGTTCAGCGATCCGGTAGGCGCGTCGCACATCGCCGGAGAACTCCTTGACACCTTGGACGAACCCTTCCGCGTGCAGCTTCGCGAGGAGTTCGGGCACCAGGTCGACCTTGGTGTCGATCGGGTTGTTGTAGGCGACGACCGGGACGCCGACCTCGGCGACCGCCGCGTAGTGGGCGAGGACGGAACGCTCGTCGGCGCGGTAGGCGTTGGGCGGCAGCAGCATGACGGACTCGCAGCCGGCGTCGCGGGCCTGTTCGGCCCAGCGGCGGGCCTCGGCGGAACCGTAGGCGGCGACGCCGGGCATCACCCGGGAGCCGCCGACCGCCGACACGGCCGTCTCGACGACCCGCGCGCGCTCCTCCGGCGTGAGCACCTGGTACTCGCCCAGCGAGCCGTTGGGGACGACTCCGTCGCAGCCGTTCTCGACGAGCCAGGCGCAGTGCGCGGCGTACCGGTCGTGGTTCACGGAGAGGTCGTCGTTCAACGGGAGCGCGGTGGCGACGAGGACGCCGCGCCAGGGACGGTTCTCGGTGGTGGTCATCAGCGGTTCCCTCTCGATGGGGTGTGACATTTCACTGACTGCCGTGCTGTCGGTCAGTCGTCCGTCGGCTCCCCGGCCGCGGCGAGCACACCGAGCGGGACGGGGCGCGCCAACAGCCGTCGTGCGGGGGTCTGTTCGCAGCCGGCGAGTCCGGCGACGGCGGGCTCGCACATCCGGCCCTGGCACCAGCCCATCCCCGCGCGGCTGAGCAGCTTCACGGTGCGTACGTCGCCCGCGCCCAGTTCGTCGACGGCCGCCCGGACCGTCCCGGCGGTGACCTCCTCGCAGCGGCAGACGACGGTGTCGTCGGTGACCCGCTCCGCCCACCGCGCGGGCGGCGCGTAGACGGCGTCGAGCGCGGCGGAGAACGCCCGCAGCCGCGTACGGGACCTGGTGGCCGCGGACCGGTCGCGCGGGTCGGGTTCCGCGCCGCGCAGCCGGGCGGCGATCGAGTGTCCCGCGATGTGGCCCTCGGCGAGCGACAGGGCCGCGCCGCCGACGCCGGTGGTCTCGCCCGCGGCCCACACGCCCGGCACGTCGGTCCGCTGCTCCTCGTCGACGTGTACCCGCACGCCCTCGACGCGGCAGCCGAGCGCGTCGGCGAGGTCGGTGTGCGGCAGCATGCCGTGCCCGACCGCGAGCGTGTCGCAGGGGATGCGCCGCTCGGTGCCGGGCCTGACGTGTCCGTCGGCGTCGAGCGCGGCGACGGTCACGGCGTCGAGCCGTTCCTCACCGTGCGCCTCGACGACGGCGTGCCGCATGCGCAGGGGAACGCGGTTCCGCAGGAGCCGGGCCGCGTACCCGGCGCCTTCGGCCGCCTTTCCCGGCTCTGCCGCCAGCGCCCCCGCACGGCGCAGGAACGCCCGCGGGTCGGCCGACTCGACGAGCGCGGCGACCTCGACCCCGGCCGCGGCCAGGCCGGTCGCCACGGGCAGCAGCAGCGGGCCGGTGCCGGCCACGACAGCCCTGCGGCCGGGTACGACGAGCGTCCCCTTGAGCATCGCCTGCGCACCGCCCGCGGTGACGACGCCGGGAAGGGTCCAGCCCGGGAAGGGCAGCACCTTCTCGTAGCCGCCGGTGGCGAGGAGGACCGCGTCGGCGCGGACCGTGCCGGGCTCCTCCTGGAGGCGTCCCCGCAACGCGTGCACGACGAAGCCGCCGGTGCCCGTGGGCAGGTGCGCCGTGCCGGAGCGGTCCACGAGCCATACGTGATGGTCGGTCAGGTGCGTGATCGTGCCCGCCTCCATCTGGAGGGCCAGTGCTCGCGACAGCCGTTCCCAGGTGCGCCACCCGTGGTGCAGGGCCCGCGGGCGCCTGGCCCGCAGCCCGGCCGTGGGCTGCCGGTAGAACTGTCCGCCCGCCCGGGCGGCCGAGTCGATCAGGGTGACCCGAACCCCTCGCCCCGCCGCGGCCAGGGCGGCGGCGAGGCCCGCCGGCCCCGCGCCGATCACCGCGAGGTGCGCCCGCTCAGCCGTCATGTCCGGTCCCCTCCTGCGTACGGATCGTGTCGCCCGGTCGCACCGGCACCAGACAGGCCCGTTGGTTGGGGCGGTCGTTGACGGTCACCAGGCAGTCGAAGCAGACGCCGATGCCGCAGAGGACTCCGCGCGGCCGCCCCGAGCCGCGGGTGGTGCGCCAGGAGGTGATCCCCGCCGTCCACAGCGCGGCGGCGACGGTCTGACCCGGCAGCGCCGTGACCGCGCGGCCGTCCAGGGTGACGGTGAACGCGGGCCCCGGCTCGGCGCCCACCAGCTCCAGGGGATTCACACGGCCTCCTGCGCGAAGCGGTCGGGCCTGAACGGCGTGAGGTCCAGATCGGGTGTCCCCCCGGTGAGGACCTGGGCGATCAGATGCCCGGTGCCGGCCGCGAGACCGATTCCCGCTCCCTCGTGCCCGCAGGCGTGGAAGAGTCCGGGCACCCGCGGGTCGGGGCCGATCGCGGGCAGGTGGTCGGGCATGTACGGGCGGAATCCCAGGTACGTCCGCAGGGCCCGGACGTCCGTCAGGAACGGGAAGAGCCGGATCGCCCCCGCCGCCAGCGCCCGTACGGCCGGCAGCGAGAAGGAGCGGTCGAAGCCGACCCGTTCGCGGCTCGCGCCGATCAGCACCGGTCCCGCCTCCGTCCCCTCCACGACGGGCGAGGTCTGCAGCGCCGCCGAGTCGCTGGCCACGTCGGCGACGTAGTCCGCGGCGTACACCTTGTGCCGTACCCGCCGCGGCAGCGGCTCGGTCACCAGCACGAAGCCGCGCCGGGGCAGCACGGGCAGCCGTACGCCCGCGAGCGCCGCCACCGCGGAGCCCCAGGTCCCGGCCGCGTTCACCACCACCGGCGCGTACAGGTCACCCTTGTCGGTCCGCGCGCCCCGGACCGACCCGTCCGCCGCGCGCAGCACCTCGGTCACGGTCCGGCCGGTGAGCAGCCGCGCGCCCGAAGCGCGCACGAGATGGGCGGCGGCCAGCGCCGGCATCACCTGGGTGTCCTGCGGGTAGTGCACGGCGCCCGCCAGGCCGGGCGCCAGGTGCGGTTCCAGATCGCGGAGTCGGTCCGCCGGGACCGGTACGGCCGAGACACCGGCCGCCCGCTGTCCCGCCGCGAAGCTCTCCAGCGCGGTCAGTCCCTCGGGCGTGGCGGCCACCACGACGCCGCCCTTGGCCTCGTACTCGATGGCGCCGCCCAGTTCTTCCCCGAGTCCGGACCACAGGCGTCCCGACAGCAGCGCGAGATCGAGCTCGGGGCCGGGCTCCTTGTCGGAGACGAGCAGATTGCCCTCACCCGCTCCGGTGGTGCCGCCGGCCACCGGGCCGCGGTCCACGAGGGCCACGTCGAAGCCCGCCCGCGCCGCGTAAAGGGCACAGGCCGAGCCCACCATTCCGGCTCCGACCACCACGACATCGCAGGTCAGTCCCTTGCTCACATCAGTACTATGTCACATGCTTCTCTACGGGGGAACAGTGCCGGGACCCGCCCGGACCGATGGACCGACCGACCGACAGAAGAGGTGCCCACCGTGGCCGAGGCCCGGAAGAACGGTCTGTACCGAGAGATCTCCGAGGAACTGTCCGCCTTGATGCGAACGGGCTGGGCGGACACCGAGCGCCGCGACGTGCAACCCGTCGAGCAGGCACCGTACGCGGCCCGCCGCCGCGCAGCGCTGGGCGCGCTGTTCCCCGGCGAGCGACTCGTCATCCCCTCCGGAACCCTCAGGGTCCGCTCGAACGACAGCCACTACCCGTTCCGCCCGTACACCGGCTACGTCCACCTGACGGGCGATCAGTCCCGGGACTGCGCCCTGGTCCTGGAACCCCGGCCCGAGGGCGGTCACGACGCGTACTGCTACCGGCTCCCCCGTGACGGCCGGGACACCGACGGGTTCTGGACCGGCATGACCGCCGAACTCTGGACGGGCCGCCGCCGCTCCCTCGCCGAGTCGGAGCGCGAACTCGGCCTGGTCTGCCGGGACATCCGCGCACTCCCCGAGCAACTGCGGGACACCCGGACACCGACCCGTGTCGTACGCGGCCACGACCCCGCGCTGGACGCCACGCCCGGCGCGAACGACGAGCGGGACGCCGAGCTGGAGGAGGCGCTGTCCGGTCTGCGGCTGGTCAAGGACGCGTGGGAGATCGGCGAGATGCGCCGGGCCGTGGACTCCACGGTGCGTGGGTTCACCGACGTGGTGAGGGAGTTGTCCCAGGCGGTGGCCACCTCGGAGCGCTGGATCGAGGGCACCTTCTTCCGCCGCGCCCGGGTCGAGGGCAACGACGTCGGCTACGGCTCCATCTGCGCCGCGGGCGAGCACGCCACGATCATGCACTGGACGGACAACGACGGTCGGGTCCGCCCGGGCGAACTGCTCCTGCTCGACGCGGGCGTGGAGACCCGCACCCTCTACACCGCCGACGTCACCCGCACCCTCCCGATCAGCGGCACGTTCAGCCCGCTCCAGCGGAAGGTCTACGACGCGGTGCACGAGGCGCAGGAGGCCGGGATGGCCGCGGTGAAGCCGGGCGCCCGGTACCGCGACTTCCACGAGGCGGCCCAGCGGTCCCTGACCGAACGGCTGGTGTCCTGGGGCCTGGTCGAGGGGCCGGCCGAGCGCGCGTACGAGCTCGGCCTGCAGCGCCGCTTCACCATGGCGGGCACCGGTCACATGCTCGGCCTCGACGTGCACGACTGCGCGCAGGCCCGCAACGAGGACTACGTCGACGGGGTGCTGGAGCCGGGCATGGTGCTGACCGTCGAGCCGGGCCTCTACTTCCAGCCCGACGACCTGACCGTGCCCGAGGAGTGGCGCGGCATCGGCGTCCGGATCGAGGACGACCTGCTGGTCACCGCCGACGGCCACGAGAACCTGTCGGGCGCTCTGCCGCGCTCGGCCGACGAAGTCGAGTCCTGGATGCGGGAGTTCGCCGGCTAAGGGCGGTCCCGTAATCCCGGTGGATCAGCGCGCGGCGTCGGATGCGGTGCGTCGCAAGGCGGAGGGTCGTCCTCGTACCGGGTGCATTAGGGCGATCCGACAACGCGGCGAGGCGCCGTAAGTGTCGTCGTGCGCCCGCCCGGGATCACGGGACAGCCCTTGGTCGGACACGCCCGGTGCCGGGACCCCGGCACCGGGTGTCAGACGACCCTGAGGTGGGTGCCGCCGAGGCGCGTCCGGGCGAACCTGCGCGGGGGCTGCGCGCCGCGGCGCGTCTCGCGCAGGACCAGGGTCATCCGCGTGTAGCCCATGTCCTGGAGGTTCTTGGGGGTCTCGTCGACGATCCGGCAGTCCGTGCGCCCCCAGCGGGGGTCGGGGTGGATCAGCGGCCGTACCGCCCCGTCGTGCTCGACGGCGTCCTGGCCCACCGCGCGGATCCAGTGCGGCAGGCCGTGCCGGTAGGCCGCCTCCATGATCGGGTCCTGGGCGATGTCCCGGCGGATCGACTGCAGCCCGCGGTCCTGCCCGTCCCGCTCCACGGCGGCGGCGAAGTGGGCCAGCATCGGCAGGCACCAGCTCGCCTCGTGCTCGCCGAGGACGGTGGCCGCGTCCGGATGGAAGAGGACGAACCGGAGGAAGTTGTCCCCCGGCATCGCCGTCGGATGAGGGCCGACGCCGCCGAAAAGTGTCTGGAACGCGGCGTTGGACAGGACGACGTCCCAACGGTGGTCGAAGACGACGGAGGGGAACGGCACGGCATCGAGGAGGCTGGCGTAGTCCTGGAGATACGCCTGAGCCTCGGGGCTCTCGGGGACAGGTCGCGGCTGGGACCGCTGCCTTCCTGCCTGGTACGCCATCGGGAGGTCACCCCTCTTGCCTATGCGGCCTTCACGCGGCGCCCCGATCCTGATGCCCCGAGCTCAGTCGTGTCAACTATCGTGGCATTTGGCGCTTGTTGACGGCTGATTCGCGCCACAGTTGTGGCGAGACCTGGATGTGAGTTCGAGCGAGCGACTAGTCTCCGGGGGTCCTGAGCATCATGTGAAAGACCTGAGAGAGACGTAGGAGATCTGTCGGTGACGGATGGCTTCGAAGTTCCGGGCGCCACGGCGACGGTTCTGCTGCCGGCCGTCGTGGCCCGGGTCACCGCGCTTGCCGACCGGCTCGGTGTGCAGCACACCGAGGTTTTCGACGTACGGCGCCTTTCGGCGGAGTCCGGCGTTCCGGAGCCCGTGGTGCGGGCACTGCTCGGCGGCCGCCCAGCCGGCGAGCCCGATCTGCAGGCCCGCTTCCTGCAGCGTCTCGACCTGCTGCGCCGCACCCGGCTCAAGCCCAACGGGCGCAGATACACCCAGCAGGAGATCGCCGACGGCGCGGGCATGTCGCGTCAGCAGGCGGGCGCTCTCATCAACGGCGACCGGCGCCCCACCATGGAGCACTGCGACGCCATCCAGCGCTTCTTCCGGGTGCACGCGGGATTCCTGACGGCCGAGGACTCCGAGGCGCTCGTGGGTGCCCTGCAGCGTTCCGAGCAGGAGCTGCTGCAACAGCTCGCCGACCGCGAGCGCGAGGCGGCCGCGGCGGCCGACGACCCGCTGGAGAGACTGCTGCAGGACCACGGCGTCCGCGGCATCGCCTGGCGGGCCGCCCAGTTGCCCACCGACCAGCACCGCGACAAGGTCGCCGAGTGGCTGGACATGCTCTTGGAAAGCGTCAAGCGGCCCGAGTCATGAGCCGGGGGAGAACCGTGGGCATCGGAAGGGACATGCGCCGACTGTGCGGCGAGCTGGTCGCGGAGCTCTCGCTCCCCGCGCCGGCGGAGCCCGCCACCCTGTACGCCGCCCTGTGCGACGCCATGAGCAGACGCCGTGGCCGCCCCGTCCGGTTCCGTACGGCCGTGTTCCCGCCCGGTACCGCCAGCGGGCTGTGGCTCGACATGGCCGAGCAGGACCTGGTCGTCATCGAGGAACGCACCGCCCCCGACCACCAGTTGGTGATCCTCGGCCATGAGCTGTGGCACATGAAGGCCGGGCACCGCGGCCACCATGTCGAGGGCGCGGCCGTGGCCGCCCGTCTGCTCAGCGACGACGCGGACCTGCAGGCGACCGTCCTGAAGGTCGCCGCGCGCACCCGGTTCGACCTCGCGGACGAGAAGGAGGCCGAGAGCTTCGGTCTGCTGCTCGCCAGCAAGTGTCGTACGTGGCTGGCCGGTTCATCGCTGCGCGGGCCGGTGAGCCGGGACGGTCTGGCCGGCCGGATCGAGGCGTCCCTCGGCTATCGCGGACCGCAGGGCTGAGGACACTCTCCAGGAATGGACGGATCCAGCTACTACGTCCCGGCGGTCGCCATGGGCGTCGCCCTGGCCGTGAAGGCGCCCACCCTGATCCGGGGCTGGCGCGACCCGCTGCTGAGGTCCGTGGGCGTCCTGCTGGCGCTGGCCTGCCTGGTCTTCCTCTTCGCGGCACCGCCGACCATCGGTGAGGTCAACGACCTGACGGGGATCCCCAACGTCTCGGCGCCCCTCGTCTACTGCCTGCTGACCGCTTTCAGCGCCTCCTGTCTGGTGCTGATCATCAACTGGCGCGGCGGACCCGCCGAGGTGACCCGCCGGCTCTCCCGTCGCTGGATCACCGGGTACGGCGTGGTGAGCGTGGCGCTGGTCGTGCTGTACCTGCTCGGGGACTGCCGCGAGGAGCGGCTGCGCGACCTCGACACCTACTACGCGAACACCCCGTTCATCCGCGAGATGATCGTGCTCTACCTCGCCTCGCTGACCGTCGCGGGCGTCGCGATGAACGTCATGTGCTGGCGCTGGGCACTGCAGGTGAGCGGCTGGCTGCGGGCCGGACTGCTGACGATCGCGTTCGGCTTCCTCTTCAACATCCCTTACTCGGCACTCAAGTTCATCGCCGTGGGCGCCCGCTGGAACGGCACCGACCTGGACAGCCTGAGTACCGACGTGGCACCGGTGCTGGCCTCGGTCGGAGCCCAGGTCAGCGCGGTCGGCTTCCTGCTGCCGCTGGCCTGCCAGCGCATCGGGGACAGCTGGTGCACCTGGTCGACGTACCGCCGGCTCGGGCCGCTGTGGCGCGAACTGAAGTCGGTCTCGGCCCACGAGGACCGCGCCGTGCGGATCTCGTGGTGGTCCCCCGCCGAACTCCAGGTCACCCAGCGGGAGTCCGACATCCACGACGGCATGCTCGGCCTGTACCCCTACTTCGACTCCGAGGCGCGCGCCCTCGCCTACGACGCTGCCGTGGCGGCGGGCTCCGAGCCCGTCCAGGCACAGGCCGAGGCCGACGCGGCGATGGTGACGGCGGCGGTACGGGCCAGGGCGGCCGACCCCGAGGGCCGGGTCATCAGCGCGGCGGAGGCGGCCACCGCCCCCGTCGGACCCGGGTCCGCACACGCCTACCCCGACGGGCCACGCGACCTCGTGCGGATGTCGATGGCCCTGCGTCAGTCACCCGTCGTCGCGGCCGCCCGAGGGCGCGCCGCCACCAGGTCAGAGAGCGACTTCCATGAGCAATCCCGCTAGCGCCCCCCGGGGCGCGGCAGCAGACGACCGCGCCCCGGCCTCCGGTCGGGCCGTCGTCATCGGCGCCGGGCTGGCCGGCCTGCTGGCCGCCGCGGCCCTGCACGCGTACGCCGACGTCACCGTCGTCGAGCGTGACGTCCTGCCCGCCGGGCCCGAACCGCGCAAGGGTCTGCCCCAGGCCCGGCACGCCCATCTGCTGTGGTCCGGCGGCGCCCGCGCGATGGAGGAGCTGCTTCCCGGTGTGACCGCCGCCTGGCTCGCCGCGGGCGCCCGCCGGATCCCGCTGCCGACCGGACTGGTCACCCTGTCGGCGCGGGGCTGGCTGCGGCGCTGGCCCGAGATGGAGTTCATGATCTCGTGCAGCCGTGATCTGCTCGACTCGGTGCTGCGCGAGCAGGTCGCGGGCATGGAGCGGGTGACCGTCCTGGACGGTACGGAGCTGCTCGGGCTCGAGGGGGACGCCTCCCGGGTGACCGGTGTGCGCGTACGGACGTCCGACGGCGCCGAGCGTGTTCTGGAGGCCGATCTGGTGGTGGACGCCTCGGGACGCGGCTCGCGGTCGACCGCGTGGCTCGACGCGCTGGGCGTCCCGCAGGCTCCGATGGACGAGGTCGACTCCGGACTCGCCTACGCCAGCCGGGTCTTCCGGGCGCCGGCGGGCACCGCGGAGTACCCGGTGGTCAATGTGCAGCCCGACCCGGCGCAGCCCGTGCCCGCGCGGTCCGCGACCATCGTGCCGCTGGAGGGCGACCGCTGGCTGGTGACGCTCTCGGGCACCCGCGGCGGACAACCCACCGCCTCGGCCGAGGAGTTCGAGCTGTTCGCGCGCGCTGTCCGGCATCCCGTGGTGGGCGAGCTGATCGCGCACGCGGAGCCGCTGACGGACGTCGTGCTCACCCGCAGCACGATCAACCGGCGGCGCTTCTTCGAGAAGGTGCGGGACTGGCCCGAGGGGTTCGTCGCGCTGGGCGACTCCGTCGCCACGTACAACCCGGTCTACGGGCACGGCATGTCGGTGGCCGCCCAGGGTGCGGTGGCGCTGCGCGGGCAGGTGGCCGAGCACGGGACCGCGGCTCCCGGGCTCGCGCGGCGGGTACAGCGAGCGGTGGGGCTCCCGGTGACGATCGCCTGGGAACTGGCCACGGGAACCGACATCCGTTACCCCGACGCGATCGGCGAGCAGCCCGGCGTGGCGCGGAAGCTGCTCGGCCGCTACGTGGAACGGCTGACGCGGACCGCGGCAGGACGCCCACTGGTCGCCGAGGCCTTCCTCTCCGTGATCACCCTCTCCGCGCCGCTGACCGTGCTCGTCAGACCCCGGGTGCTCTTCGAGGTGCTGCGCGGTCCGCGGCGTTCCCCGCTGACCGAGCCGCCGCTCACGCCCGACGAGCGCGCGGCGGTGCTCGGCGCGCCGGAGCCCTCGGTGGCACCGGCCGCGGGCTGACCCGCGCGGGACGGCGCCGCGCCCCCTACCGGACCGGTTCCGATCCGGCGTGACCGGACTCGGCCGAACGGGTGGCGGCGTCGCCCGGCGCGAGCGGCGCCGACTCGGATCGGAGCGGCGCTCGCGGGTCCGGGGCCTCCCGCGGTGGGGGCGGGAGCCGGCCCGTCCGGAGCGTGCGCCGTCTCCGGGACGGCGTGCGCCGCCCCGGAGGCGGCAGCGGCAAGCGTCGGGTGTCAGGCATCAGGTCGCGCTGCGTTCGCTCGCCTCCCGCAGGTCGCGTTCGACGGCCCGGTTGTGCGCCGTGTCCGGCTGCCCCACCGTCGTGCCGGGGCGGCCGGCGCGCAGCAGTTCCCGCCAGTGCTCGCGGCTCCAGTCGGCCGGGCTGGTGGTGCTGGTGAACTCCTCGACGAGGTTGAGGAAGCGCGCCGGGTCGCTGTGGAAGGGGAAGTGACCCGCGCCCTCGAAGATCTCCAGCCTGCTGCCGGGCATCGCCCGGTGCGCCCCGTACGCGTGCCGCACCGGCACCACGCTGTCCCGGTCGCCCCAGAGCAGCATCGTGGGCATGCCCTCGGTCAGATAGCAGCGGTCGAGCATGGTCACCGACTGGCCGCGCCAGTCGACCACGGCGCGCAGGGTGCGGATGAACGCGCTGCGGGAGGTCGCGTCGGGCAGGGCGTCCACGAGGTTCAGCAGTTCCGGCGCGTCCTGGCCCAGGTCGGTGTCCAGGAGCGTCATCAGGCGTAAGAACAGGCCTACTTGGAGTCTCATGCCGGGCAGTCGCAGGGTGGACAGCAGGAGGTGGGCACCCGGCAGCGAGACGGCCCGCAGCACCGGGTTGACCTCGCCGCCGACGCCGCCGGCGCTGACCAGGATCAGCCGTTCCGTACGGTCGGGGAACTGGTAGGCGAACTGCATCGCGACGCCTCCGCCGAGCGAGTGACCGACCAGGGTCGCGGACTCGATGTCGAGCGTGGTCAGCAGGTCGCGGACGCCGTTGGCGTACGCGGCCACCGAGTAGTCGGCACGCGGCTTGTCGGAGGCGCCGTGGCCCAGCAGGTCGGGCGCGATCACGGTGTGGGTGCGGGCCAGGTCGGGGATCAGGTCCGCCCAGGTCGCCGAGGAGTCGCCGATGCCGTGGATGAGGACCAGCGCGGGGCCCTCGCCCGCCACGCGGTAGGCACGCCGGTAGCCGTGCACAACGCGATGCTGCAGGCGCAGTTCCGCGCCGCCGCCCACCGAGCGCAGTCGCAGGTTTCGCCTCGGACGCCGAGGCGGTACGTCGGCCACGGGCTCACCTCCTGTTCCCGGGCCGCCGAGCGGACGGCCTCCAGCTCCTCCTCCCAGCCTAGGGCTCCTGTCCCACCAGGGATTTCCGTGAGGTTTCGCCTCCGCTAAGCGGGCGAACCCCCGCACATCGAAACGGCATTGTCAGTGGTGGACGGCAAGCTGGGGTCACGTAGTGCCACGCACCGCTCACGACCAGCCGACCCGGGGAGAGCCGTCCGATGCCGACCGCCGTACTGACCGACCACGAACGCGCCGCCGTGCAGGCCTATCTGCGTCTCCTCCAGACCGTACGGGCCGCTTTCGACGGTACGCCGGACACGCACCGGCCGCCTGTGGTGGCGCCGTCCGCGCTCGCGGAGGCGGAGCGGGCGCTGGCGGCGGCCGGACTCGCGGGCAACGAGGAGGAGTTCTTCCGGCTGCTGCGCCGCTGGTGTCCGGAGCCCGGCGGGCGGCTGCCCTGAAGCCCCGCGCCCCGGACGGCGTACCGGCGCGGCGCCGCGGCAGGACTCGTGCGGGGCCCGCGGCAGCGGAGGCCGACCGCGGGACGGCGGACCCGGCCAGGAGGTGGGCGGCCCCGGCGGTGGGGAGGGCCGTCCCGGCCGCAGGGAGGCCGGTCCTGTTCCTAGACCGCGCCCGTTCCGCCGTGGGGCACGACGACGGCCGTGGCCAGCAGGCCCTGCCGGACGGTCCAGCGCCCGTCGAAGCACTGGATCCGGCACCCGCCCACCAGCGGTCCCGGTACGAGGAGCGTGGCCCGGAATCCGCCGGACCGTTCGGGACCGCCGGTGACGGGACCCCTCAGGGAGTCCCCGGACACGGAATTCCCGGACACGGCGTGCCCGGTCACGGCGCCCCTGCTCAGTGGCCCCCTGCTCACCGGACCTCTGCTCACCGCAGACCCGCTCACCGCAGACCCCGACGTGGAACCCCCGGACGCGGAAACCCCCGCTCCGGCGCCGTGCGCAGCGGGGCCGCCGTCCTCGAAGAGGTCGATGTCCGCCTCCAGGAAGTCGAGCCACCGGCCCATGAGCGGGAACCACGCCTTGTAGACCGACTCCTTGGCGCTGAAGAGCAGCCGGTCCCAGTGCACGGACGGGTCCCGCTCCGCCAGCCGGCGCAGGCGGTCGTTCTCGGTGGGCAGCGCCACCGAGACGATCACGTCCTCGGGGAGCTCCTGGTGGGGTTCGGCGTCGATGCCCAGGGAGGCCAGGTCACCGGCGCGGGCGAGGGACGCGGCACAGTAGCCCTCGCAGTGCGTCATGCTGCCGATCAGCCCCGCAGGCCAGATCGGCGCTCCGCTGTCCCCGCGCGGAATGGCGCGCGGCGCCACCCCGAGCTTCTCCATGGCCTGCCGGGCACAGCCGCGTACGGCGGCGAACTCACTGCGCCGTTTGTGTACGAACGACGCCGCGAGCGCCTCTTCCTCGGGATACAGCCGCGCGCCCCCGGCCGCGTCGTCACCGAGCGCCTCCACGCTCACGACCGAGTCCGGGAGCAGCTCCTCGATCACCGGTTCCGACCTCCATCGGCAGTATGCGGCGCAGCCTTCCCGGCGGCCCGGGGCGTGGGCGCCACTCGCGGGGATAGCCCACCGAGACCTCTTCGAAGCGGACCCCCTCGTGGTGGGTGGTCCGCGGGATGTGGAGATGACCGTAGACCATGACCTCGACGCGGAACCGTCGGTGCCAGTCGGCCGTCAGCCCGGTGCCGCACCACATCGCGAACTCGGGATAGCGCAGGACGTCGGTCGGGTGGCGGTCCAGCGGATAGTGGTTGACCAGCACCGTGGGCAGGTCCTCGGGCAGCTCGGCGAGCCTGCGCCCGGTCTCGGCGACCCGGGCCCGGCACCAGGCCTCACGGCTCGGATAGGGGTCGGGGTGCAGGGTGTACTCGTCGGTGCAGATCACCCCGGTCTTCTCCGCGTACGCCATGCCCTCTTCCTTGGTCGCGCAGCCCGGCGGCAGGAACGAGTAGTCGTAGAGCAGGAAGAGCGGCGCGACGACGACGGGGCCGCCCGGCCCGTCCCAGATCGGGTAGGGGTCCTCGGGGGTCGTGACGCCCAGCTCCCGGCACAGGGTCACGAGATGCTCGTAGCGCTCCACACCGCGCAGCGTCACGGTGTCCTTCGGATGGGTCCACAGCTCGTGGTTGCCCGGCACCCAGACGACCTTGCGGAAGCGTCCGGCGAGTGTTTCGAGGGCCCAGTGGATGTCGGCCACGGTCTCCGAGACGTCACCGGCCACCAGGAGCCAGTCGTCGTCCGTCGAGGGACGCATCTCCTCGACCAGGGCGCGGTTCTCCGGATACCCGATGTGCAGGTCGCTGATGGCCAGCAGGTTTCCGTGTCCGCCGGCCGTCGACCGCACCCTCGCCACCTCCGAGAAAAGGACTGGAAACACAAGAACACATTCACCCTCGCGGGACAAGAACGGACCGCGCGCGGCGGGGGCCCGTTCCGGCCCGGGGCGTTCGGTGCCGTGTCCCGGAAATTCCGTAACAGGCCCGTAGCACCACTGCGGTCCCGCTCCCCTTATGATCGCCCCAACACGGCCGCCTTGGACCTTCCTTGGCGTACGGCGGCTTGGTGTTCCTCCCTCCCCCTTGGCCGGGCACGGCCCGCTCCGCCGTGCCCGGGAACCGTGAAAGGCGGCCTGCATGGTCTCTCGCGTACGCGTCTGGCTCAACCGCACGTACGCGGAGAACGTGTTCTTCATGGACCAGCTGCGAAGTAATCCGCAGCGCCGCGCGGTCGAGATCCATGCCACGCACGGTGATCCCGACTCCCCCGTGCTGGCGGCCGCCGACACCGCCGCCATGGAGCCGGAGGGTCTCTCCCCCGCCGCCTACGTCGAGTACGCGCTCGACCAGTGCGCACGGCACGCCATCGACGTGTTCGTGCCCGTCCTGCACCAGCCGGCCATCGTGGCGCACCGCGCGGAGTTCGCCGCGCTCGGTACGGCCCTGCTGGCGCCGACCGTCGAGGCCGTGGCCGTCTTCCAGGACAAGGCGACCGCGTACCAGGCGGTACAGGCCGTGGGCGTGCCGGTGCCCCCGTGGTGGCGGGTGCGTACCCCGGAGGAGCTGGTGGCGGCGGTCGAGGCGCTGGAGGCCGATGGCCACCGGGCCTGCTTCAAGCCCGCGGCGGGCGCGGGCGGGGTGGGTTTCCGCGTCCTGACGCGGACCCCCTTCTCGATGATGCACCTCAACGGGTTCCCGAGCCCGTACGTGCCGCTCGACCTGGTGGTGGAGGCGATGCGGCAGGCCGACGAACCCGTCGACTGGCTCGTCATGCCGCGTCTGGCGGAGCCGGAGGTGTCCGTGGACTGCCTGACCGGTCCGGACGGCCGGGTCCGTATGGCGGTGGGCCGGACCAAGAACGGTCGTCGCCGGGGCTTCACGCTCCACCCTTCGTGGATCGAGCCGGCGCGGCTGCTCGCGGAGGCGTTCGGGCTGCACTATCTGACGAACATCCAGTTCCGTGATTTCGGCGACGAGCCGGTTCTCATGGACGTCAACACCCGTCCGGCGGGCGGTCTGCACCAGCTCGCCCAGTGTGGCGTCAACGCCCCCTGGGCAGCAGTGCAGTTGGCCCTCGGCGAGGAGACGGGCGAACTGCTGCCGCCGACGCTCGCACCGGACTACACCGTGGTGGCGGGGCCGCGTCCGGTGCGCCCGGTGTCGCTGCCGCACCAGCGCACCGACGCCCACGCCCCCGCGCCCACGCTGCCGGCCGTCCCGGCCCCGGCGGCGGAGGTCACCACGGCACCGGCCGCGGCGTCCGCAGCCTCGTCCGCCGCCACGCCCGCGTCCGCGGGTGCGAGCAGCGCCGCCATCGCTCCCGCCTGACCGCCGACGAGCCCGCCCGCCCCCGAGCCCGGCCCACTCCCCCCTTTCCTCCGCCGTCCGCGCCGCGTTCCCACGTGTCCCTCGCTCCCCCTGCCTCGGTGCTTCACTCCCCTTGCCACCCTTGTCGGTCCACCGGTCCGGACCAGTTCTCGCCCAGCGTCTTGACAGCGTGATTGGTCCATACCAACTTGGTGGCGCACCTCTCAGCACTCCCGAACACCCCCATTTCTTCAGGGAGATCGCGTGCGCATCACCGACCTCGGACGTTCCAGACGTCGCTTCTTCGCTCTGCTCGGCACCGCCGCCCTGGCCCTGGCCGGGGCGGTCGCCCTCCCCACCACGGCCCAGGCGGCCAACATCCTCTCCAATCCCGGCTTCGAGTCGGGCAGTCTCTCCCCCTGGTCCTGCACCGGGAACCTCGGCTCGGTGGTCTCCAGCCCCGTGCACGCAGGCTCCAAGGCCCTCGCGGGCGCGGTGAGTTCGAGTGACAACGCCCAGTGCAGCCAGACCGTCCCGGTGCAGCCGAACACCACGTACAGCCTCTCGGGCTGGGTGCGCGGCAACTATGTCTACCTCGGCGTGGACGGCGGTGCCTCGACCTGGACCACGTCCCCGTCGGCGTACAGCCGGCTCTCCGTTTCCTTCACCACCGGCGCCTCGCAGACCAGTGCCAAGATCTACGTCCACGGCTGGTACGCGCAGGGCACCTACTACGCCGACGACATCAGCCTCGACGGTCCGGGCGGCGGCGGGGGCTCCGACACCCAGGCGCCGACCACGCCGACGAACCTGACCTCCACCGGCAAGACCTCGTCGAGCGTGTCGCTGTCGTGGGGCGCGTCGAGCGACAACGTCGGCGTCAGCGCGTACGACGTCTACAGCGGCTCGAACCAGGTGCTCAGCGTCTCCGGCACCAGCGCGACGGTCGGCGGGCTGTCGCCGAGCACGGCGTACACCTTCACGGTGAAGGCACGGGACGCGGCCGGGAACACCTCCGCGGCCTCGAACTCCGTGAGCGTGACCACGAGCGCGGGCGGTGGCGGCCCCACCGGCTTCAAGCAGGCGGCGCCCTACCTCTACCTCGGCTGGGGCGACCCGCCGAGCGCGACCTCGGTGATGAGCTCGACCGGGATCAAGTGGTTCACGATGGCGTTCATGCTCGACTCGGGCGGCTGCAACCCCGCCTGGGACAGCAGCCGGCCGCTGACCGGCGGCACCGACCAGACCGTCATCAACCAGATCCGTTCCGCGGGCGGTGACGTCGTCCCGTCCTTCGGCGGCTGGCAGGGCAGCAAGCTCGGCGCCAACTGCTCCTCCGCCGGTGCGCTGGCGGGTGCGCTGCAGAAGGTGATCGACGCCTACGGTCTCAAGGCGATCGACATGGACATCGAGAACACCGACGAGTTCGAGAACGAGGCCGTCCAGGCGAAGATCCTGACCGCGCTGAAGACCGTGAAGGCCAACAACCCCGGCCTGCGTACGATCGTCACCTTCGGCACCTCGACGACCGGTCCGACGTACTACGGCAACCGGCTCATCGAGCAGGCGCAGTCGCTCAACGCGGGCATCGACGTCTTCACCATCATGCCGTTCGACTTCGGCGGCGGCTCCGACATGTACGGCAACACCGTCAACGCCGCCGAGGGGCTGAAGGCCAAGCTGAAGTCGACCTTCGGATGGGACGACGCCACCGCGTACTCCCACATCGGCATCTCCGGCATGAACGGGCTGAGCGACCAGCAGGAGAACACGACCCCGGCGATCTGGGGCCAGATCCGTGACTGGGCGAACGCGCACCACATCGCCCGGCTCGCCTACTGGGCGGTCAACCGTGACCGGTCCTGCCCCGGGGGCGGTGTGGTGAGCAACTGCTCCGGCATCAGCCAGAGCACCTGGCAGTTCACCTCCATCACCGCCGGGTTCACCGGCTGACACCTCCCGCGCGGGGGTACCCGGCCGTCACCCGGCCGGGTACCCCCGTACTCGCTTCGGCACGGCGGTCCCGGACGGTCAGTGCCTCCGCACGGCGAGCCGCAGTGTCCGCACCTCGAACGGCCGCAAGGACACCGCCACCGCGTCCCCGTCGGTCTCCGCCTCGCTCAGCGGGCGTTCCAGCAGGTCGGTCACCTGCGCCCCCGCGAGCGGGAAGCCCGTGCGCAGGGTGCCGGTGGCCCGGCCGCCGCGTGACTCGTAGAGGCGTACGACGACATCGCCCGAGGTGTCGTCGGCGAGCTTGACCGCCTCGACGGTGACGCCCTCGCCGTCGACGGAGACGACGGGCACGTCGCTGCCGGCCGAATCGGCCACGCGCAGCGGCAGGTTGAGCGCGTAGCCCGCCGCGACCGCGTCCTCGACGCTCGCCCCCGGCAGCAGCGCGTAGGTGAAGCGGTGCCTGCCCTGGTCGGCGTCGGGATCGGGCACCCGCGGGGCACGCACCAGGGAGAGCCGCACGGTCGTCGTCGTCCCGCCGTCCTCGCGGACCGTGCGGGAGACGTCGTGGCCGTAGGTCGAGTCGTTGATGAGAGCGACGCCGTAGCCGGGCTCGGCGATGTGCACCCAGCGGTGGCCGTAGACCTCGAAACGGGCCGACTCCCAGCTGGTGTTGGTGTGGGTGGGGCGCTGGACGTGGCCGAACTGGATCTCCGCGGAGGAGTACGGGGCCCTGATGTCCACCGGGAAGGCGGCCTTGAGGATCTTCTCCGTCTCGTGCCAGTCGATCTCGGTCTCGACGTCGATCCGGCGGCTGCCCGCCCGTACGGTGATCGTCTGGACGATCCGCGAGCCCTTCCCGAAGGCGCGTTCCACCCGCAGGGCGCCGAGCAGCGGTCCGTCCTCGGCCACGGTCACGGATTCGGTGTCGAGCAGATCCGTGTAGCGGTTCCGGTAGTGCTTGTCGATGTCCCAGGCGTCCCAGTGGTTCGGGAGGTCGCTGTGCAGACGCAGGAGGTTCCCCTTGTCGGCGAGGACCTCGCGGTCGGCCGTCAGGTCCCGCACGGACGCCAGGGTGCCGTCGTCGGCCAGTTCGACGCGGACCAGACCGTTGTCGAGGACACGGCCGTCGACGGTCACCGGCCGCGCGGGCCCGGCCGTGCCCAGCGGCGCGCTGCCGTTCGCCGGGACCTCGACGTGGACCGGGACGCCCGCGGGGGTACGCACCACTTCGGCGCGGTCGACCGGGGCGGCGTTGAACACCCTGGCGCCGCCGCTGCCCAGCGCGGCCACGGCCTCCTCCGTGATCGCCTCCACCTCCCGCGCCACCCGCGCGTACTCCGCCTCGGCCTCGCGGTGCACCCAGGCGATGGACGAGCCGGGCAGGATGTCGTGGAACTGGTGGAGCAGGACCGTCTTCCAGAGCCGGTCGAGCCGCTCGTACGGGTAGGCGTACGCCGGCGCCCGCAGCGCGGCCGTCGTCGCCCACAACTCGGCCTCGCGCAGGAGGTGTTCGCTGCGCCGGTTGCCCTGCTTGGTACGGGCCTGCGAGGTGTAGGTGGCGCGGTGCAGCTCCAGGTAGAGCTCGCCCGACCAGACCTGGTCCGCCGGGATCTCCTCGCGCGCGGTGGCGAAGAAGGCGTCCGGGTGCTCGACGCGTACCTTCGCCGAACCCTCCAGGTTCGCCAGCCGACGGGCCCGCTCCATCATCTCGCGGGTGGGGCCGCCACCGCCGTCGCCGTGACCGAAGGGTGCCAGTGATGTCGAACCGCGGCCCTTGTCCTGGTAGTTGCGGACGGCGTGCGCCATCTCCTTGCCGGAGAACTCCACGTTGTAGGTGTCGACGGGCGGGAAGTGCGTGAAGATGCGCGTGCCGTCGAGGCCCTCCCACCAGAAGCTGTGGTGCGGCAGCTTGTTGGTCTGGTTCCAGGAGAGCTTCTGGGTCAGGAACCAGTCGTTGCCGGCGAGTCTGGCGAGCTGCGGGTAGGCCGCGTTGTAGCCGAAGGAGTCCGGCAGCCACACGCCCTTGGTCTCGATGCCGAAGTGCTCGATGAAGAACCGCTTGCCGTGGATGAGCTGGCGGGCCAGCGCCTCACCGCCGGGCAGGTTGCCGTCGGCCTCCACCCACATGCCGCCGACCGGCGCCCAGTTCCCGTCGGCGACCGCCTTCTTGATGCGCTCCCACACGTGCGGGTGGTGGTCGCGCACCCACTCGTACTGCTGGGCCTGTGAGCAGGCGAAGACCAGCTCCTCGTACTCCTCGGCGAGCGCGGTCACGTTCGAGAAGGTGCGGGCGGTCTTGCGCTTGGTCTCGCGGATCGGCCAGAGCCAGGCGGAGTCGATGTGCGCGTGGCCCACGGCGGAGAGGGTGTGGGCGCTGGCGTGCGCGGGCTTGGCCAGGGTGGGCGCCAGGACGGCGCGCGCCGCGCCGGCGGTCCCGGAGATGTCGTCCAGGTCCAGCGCGTCCAGCGCCCGGTCGAGCGCGATCATGATCTCGTGGCGGCGCGGGTCGGCCTCCGCGAGCTCCGTCATCAGCTCGCGCAGCACCTGGACGTCGAGGTCGAGGTGCCAGACGTCCTCGTCGAGAACGGCGATGTCCGCGCGCCGGAAGGTGTAGAGCGGTTCGGAGCCCGCCGTGAGCCGGTCGCCGAGCGGGGTCGGGCGCGCGAAGTCGTCCGCCAGGATGTCGGGGTTCGAGGCCGCCTCGACGAGGTAGTCGACGCGTTCCCCGCCCGCGGCCGGACGGGCGATGGGCACGTACTGGTTCTGCGGGTTGACCGCCTTCAGCGGGACCCCGTCGGGGAGGTGGACCAGCGCCTCGGCCTGGTTGCCGGGCCAGTCCCCCACGAAGCCGAGGTCGAAGACGGCCTCGACACGCCTGCCCGCCCAGTCCTCGGGGACGGCCCCGCGCATCCGGAACCAGGTGGTGCCCCACGGCGGCCCCCAGGGGGTGCCCATCGCGAAGGGCTCGTACGGCGCCGCGGCGGCCTCGTCGAAGGGGACCGGTTCACCGGGCGCCTGCCAGGCCTCGACCTCGAGGGGTACGGAGGCGGCGTGGACGGCGGGCTTGATGCGCTGGTCGTGGACGCGCTGGACGCGCTCCTCGATCCGGCGGCGTTCGTCGTGCATGAGAAGTCTCCAAGCGGAACGGGAAGCGCTACTTGAGGTACGCCAGACCGGGGTGGACCGAGGTGTATCCGTCGACCAGCCGCCGGGCCACGTTCACCGAGTCCACGAGCGGGTGCAGGGCGAAGGCCTTGACGGCGGTCGTGCGCGAGCCGGACTCGGCCGCGGACAGCACCTCGCGCTCCACCGCCTTGACCGAGCACACCAGTCCGGTGGCGTGGCCGGGCAGCGGGGCGACGGAGACGGGGTGCGCGCCGTTGGCGTCGACGAGGCAGGGCACCTCGATGACGGCGTCCGTGTCGAGCACCGCGAGGGTGCCGCGGTTGCGGACGTTGAGGATCAGGGTGGTGCGCTCGTCGCGGGCGATGGCGCGCATCAGCGCGAGCGCCACCTTCTCGTACCCGCCGGAGAGGTCGTCGGCGGCGCGCTCGCCCGCGCCGGCCGCGTCCCGGTTCTCGGCCATGTAGGTGGCCTCGCGCTCGGCGCGGGTGCGGTCCCAGGCGGTGAGCGCGGCGGTGTCCGGGCGCTTCATCCCGTCGTAGAACCGCTTCTGCTGGTCGCGCAGGAACGCGCCGCGCGTCTTCTCCGCGCGCTGGTAGGCGCTGACGGCCTCCCGGTTGAAGTAGTAGTAGTGCAGGTACTCGTTCGGGACGGCGCCCAGGGAGCGCAGCCAGTCGGCACCGAAGAGCTTGCCCTCCTCGAAGGAGCCGAGCAGTTCGGGGTCGGCGAGCAGCCGGGGCAGCTCGTCCCGGCCCTCGACGCGCAGTCCGCGCACCCAGCCGAGGTGGTTGAGGCCGACGTAGTCGATGAAGGCCTCGCGGGGGTTCGCGCCCAGGACGGTGGCGATCCGGCGGCCGAGGCCGACGGGCGAGTCGCAGATGCCGATCACGCGGTCGCCGAGGTGGCGGGACATGGCCTCGGTGACCAGACCGGCCGGGTTGGTGAAGTTGATGACCCAGGCGTCGGGGGCGAGCCGCGCCACCCGGCGGGCGATGTCGACGGCGACCGGCACCGTGCGCAGGCCGTACGCGATGCCGCCGGCACCGACCGTCTCCTGGCCGAGGACACCCTCGTCGAGGGCGACCCGCTCGTCCGCCGCCCGGCCCTCCAGGCCGCCGACCCGGATCGCCGAGAAGACGAAGTCGGCGCCGCGCAGGGCGTCGTCGAGGTCGGTCGTGAAGGACACCTCGGGGGCGTCGGGGTCCCCCGCGGCCTGCTCGCTCAGCACGCGGGCGACGGCCGTCAGTCGCTCCGCGTCCACGTCGTGCAGTACGACGCGTGTGACGCGGCCCTCGGCGCGGTCCCCGAGGAGTGCCCCGTACACGAGCGGCACCCGGAACCCGCCGCCCCCCAGAATCGTCAGCTTCACGCCGTCTCCGCCTTTCCTGTCACGACCACCTGCACGCCCGCTTCTTCCAACGAGGACCGCGTCGCCGGGTCCGGCGGACCGTTCGTCACCACCATGTCCAGCTCCTCCGGCCCGCAGACCCGCGCCATTCCCGTACCCGGGAACTTCGCGCGGTCGGCGAGCAGCACGACCTTGTCACCGGCCTGGATCATGGCGCGCTTGACCGGTACCTCGACCACGGTGGTGTCCATGACCTGTCCGCCCGGGCGTACCCCGCTGGTGCCGAGGAAGAGCCAGTCGGCGTGCAGTTGTCGCAGGTTGTCCTCGGTGAGGAAGCCGACCAGGGAGCGGTACTCGCGGCGGACCATGCCGCCGAGCAGCACCAGCTCGATGTTCTCGTCGTCCACGAGCTCCTCGTAGACCACCAGGTTGCTGGTGATCACGGTGATCCGGCGGCCGTGAAGCTGCCGGGCCAGCCGGTACGCGGTCGTGCCGATGTCCAGCAGGACGGACTGGCCGTCCTCGACCAGCGACGCGGCGCACGCCGCGATGGCGTCCTTCTCGGCCACCCGGACCTCGGCGACCTCGGCGAAGGGCTGGTCGCCCTCGTCGACGACCGCGCCGCCGTGCACCCGCGTGAGCAGGCCTTCCTCCTCAAGTCTCAACAGGTCACGGCGGACCGTGGCCGGGCTCACGCCCAGCTGTTCGGAGAGGTCGGTCACGGCCGCGGGCCCGCCGGAGCGCAGGGCCCGCAGGATGAGTTGATGTCGTCGCTCTGCCAGCACCCTGTGAACAGTACTCGTCATCTTCAATCATTTCTATGCTCGGTTCTGCTCGACTCTTGCCAAATTGACGCGATGCGCGCACGATCCTGGTCACCGCTTGCAGACTTTTGACGAGAGGATGTGCTCGTGGGTGACGAACGGCCCGATGTCCTGCTGACCGGGCTGCTCTTCTACGACCTCGTCCTGACCGGACTGGGGAAGCCGCCGACCCCGGGCGAGGAGATCTGGACCGAGGGCATGGGCGTGAGCCCGGGCGGCATCGCGAACCTGGCCGTGGCGGCGTCCCGTTACGGTCTGCGCACGTCCCTGGCCACGGTCTTCGGCGACGACCACTACGGGGCGTACTGCCACGAAGTGCTCGCCGGCCAGGAGGGCATCGACCTCTCCCTGTCCCGCACCGCGGACGGCTGGCACACCCCGGTCACCGTCTCCCTGGCCCACGGCGACGACCGGGCCCTCGTCACCCACGGCCAGGAGCCGCCGTACACGCAGGACGAACTGATGGGCGACCCGCCCGCGGCGCGCACCGCCCTCGTGCACCTCGAGGCCGAGCCGCGCGCCTGGCTCGGCAAGGCGGCCGCGAACGGAACCCGGATCTACGCCGACGTCGGCTGGGACCCCACCCAGCGGTGGTCCCGCGACCTCCTCGACCAGCTCTCCCTGTGCCACGCCTTCCTCCCGAACGAGGCGGAGGCGATGGCGTACACGCGCACCGACAGCGCGGGCGCGGCGCTCGGCAGGCTGACGGAGCTCGTACCGGTCGCCGTGGTCACCCGCGGCGGCGACGGTGCGATGGCCGTCGACCAGACGACGGGCGAGTACGCCGAGGTCCCGGCCCTCGACATCGATGTCCTGGACGCGACGGGGGCCGGAGACGTCTTCGGCGCGAGCTTCGTCGCCGCCTCGCTCGGTGGCTGGCCGCTGGAGGAACGGCTGCGCTTCGCGGTACTGGCCGCCGGACTCTCCGTGCGCCGGCACGGCGGCGCCCTGGCCGCGCCCGGCTGGTACGGCGTGCACCGCTGGTGGCAGTCGCTGCGGGACCCCGGCCCGCGCCGCACGTACGGCTTCCTGGCCGAACGCATCCCCGCGGACCCCGGCCCGCCCGTCCGCCACGCACCGGTGACTCCTCCCGACACCACACGTCGGCCGGGCACCCCCCGATGACCCCCGACACGACACCTCGTACGACTTCTCCTTCACATGGTTCGACCCCTCGTACACGAAGACCGAAAAGATCCGAAAGGCGGTGGGAGCAGTGCGGCTCTCACGAAGGGGCCTGCTCCGCGCCGGCCTGGCCGGAGCGGCCGCCACGGCGCTCGGCGGCCTGACGACCGGCTGCGGCGTCCCGACCGGCTCGACCGGACGGAACATGGTGCTCTGGTACTGGAGCGGAGGGCTGAGCCCGAAGGTCGTCCAGGACGCCAGGGCCCGCTACGACAGCGCGGTGAACCTCCAGGCCATCCAGATCGGCGGCTACTACCGCTCGAAGCTCCTGACGACCCTGACCGGGCGTGCTCACATACCTGACATCGCCGGTCTCAAGGGCGAGGACATGGCCTCGTACCTGCCGAACTCCGACCAGTTCGTGGACCTGCGGACGCTGGGCGCCGACAAGCTCAAGGACCAGTACCTGGCCTGGAAGTGGGATCAGGCCGTCGCCGAGGACGGCTCGATGGTGGGCTTCCCCATCGACTGCGGGCCGGTCGCCCACTACTACCAGCCGGCCGTCTTCGAGAAGGCGGGACTGCCGTACGAGCCGGCCGATGTCTCCCGGGAGCTGGCCACCTGGGACCAGTTCTTCGCGGCCGGCGAGCAGCTCAGGAAGCGTGTCCCGGGCTCCTTCATCCTGACCGACGCGCTGAGCGTCCTCAGCATCTCGGTCAACCAGTCGACCAAGCGGTTCGTCGACAAGGACCGGCACTTCATCGGCGACCAGGAGCATGTGCGCACCGCCTGGGACCGTGCCGTCGAGGCCACCCACCGCGGTCTGGTCTCGAAGATCGTCAACGGGACGCCGGACAACACCTCCGCCACCGAGCGAGGTCTGCTGCCCAGCCAGCTGAACGCCTCCTGGGCGGCCGGCGACATCAAGCTCAACGTGCCGAGGACCAAGGGGAAATGGCGGGTCGCCGACTGTCCCGGCGGACCGTCCAACATCGGCGGCTCGTTCCTGGCGATCACGAAGGCGTGCCGGGAGCCGGAGAAGGCCTTCGAGATGATCACCTGGATGCTCGACGCCGGCAACCAGGCGCAGGGGTTCGTCGACTCCGTGCTCTTCCCCTCGACCCCCGCCTCGTACGCCATGAAGCAGCTGCGCGAGCCCGACCCGTTCTTCGGTGACCAGATCACGATGGACGTCTTCGGCCCGGCGGCGCGGAAGGTCCCGGTCGCCTTCAACAGCCCCTACGACGTGGCGCTCAGCACCCCGATCAACGACGAGATGCGGAACTTCTACGTCCTCGGCAAGAACCCGGAGAAGGCCTGGAGGGACGCCATGAGCAAGTGCCGGCGCATCGCGGACCACCTGGGGGTGAGCTACTGATGGCCACCGCGCCCGTGCTGGAGACGACGCCTCCGCCGCCGACCACCCGGCCACTCCCCACCCGTCCCAGGAAGGGCGTCCTCAGCCACTGGCGGCTGTACGCCGCGATCTCCCCCTTCTACCTGCTCTTTCTCGCCTTCGGCCTGATCCCGGTCGGGTTCTCCCTCTATCTCTCGTTCCACCGCTGGGACGGCCTCGGGCCCATGGAGTACGCCGGACTGTCCCAGTACCGCTATCTCCTGACGGATGCCCAGTTCTGGAGCTCGATCGGGAACACGCTCGTCATCTGGGCGCTGGCCACCTTCCCGATGATCTTCCTGTCGATGGTCACGGCCGTGCTGCTCAACTCCGCGGTGCGCTTCAAGAACGTCTACCGCTTCGCCTACTTCCTGCCGAACGTCACCTCGATCGTGGCGGTCGCGATCATCTTCGGCTCGGTCTTCTCCACCAACTTCGGCCTGGTCAACGCCCTGTTGCAGGCGGTCGGACTGGACCAGGTGGCCTGGCTGAACACCCCGTGGGGCATCAAGGTCGCCGTCGCGACGCTGATGACCTGGCAGTGGACCGGGTACAACGCGATCATCTTCCTCGCCGGACTCCAGACGATCCCCGGCGAGCTGTACGAGGCGGCGCGGATGGACGGCGCCGGGCCCGTGCAGACCTTCTTCCGGATCACGCTTCCGCTGATGCGACCGGTGCTGCTCTTCGTGCTCGTCATCTCGACGGTCACCGGTCTGCAGACGTTCTCCGAGCCCCAGGTGCTGCTGCAGTCCACGGACAACAACTCGTCGTTCGCGGGCGGTCCGGGCCACTCGGGCCAGACCATGGTCCTCTACTTCTTCCAGCAGACCTTCGACAACAACGACTTCGGCTACGGCGCCGCCGTGGCCTGGGGCATCTTCCTCGTCGTCATCATCTTCTCGATCGTCAACTGGCGGCTGGTACAGCGCCGGGGCGAAGACTAGGAGGTCCCCACCATGGCATCCCTCAAGGGTTCACGGCGTCGGGGCGTCGGCCTCCATGTCGTCCTGATCGCCGGTCTGCTGCTCTCGGTCCTGCCGTTCTACTGGGCCGTGATCATGTCGACGCACTCGTCGACCGAGATCTTCTCCTACCCGCCGAAGCTGCTGCCCGGCTCGCACTTCCTGGAGAACGCCCGCCACCTCTTCGACAACGTCGACTTCTTCGGGTCGATGCTCAACTCGCTGCTGGTGGCAGGCTCGGTGACCGTCCTGGTCCTGTTCTTCGACTCGCTGGCCGCGTTCGTCTTCGCCAAGTTCCACTTCCCCGGCCGCCGGGTGCTCTTCGCCCTGATGATGGCCATCTTCATGGTCCCGGCGCAGCTCCAGGCCATCCCGCAGTTCGTCATCATGGCGAAGCTGGGCTGGATCGGCTCGATGACCGCGCTGATCGTCCCCGCGGCGGCCAACGCGTTCGGCATCTTCTGGATGCGCCAGTACATGAGGAGCGCCATCCACGACGAGCTGATCGACGCCTCGAAGCTCGACGGGGCCGGCTTCCTGCGCCAGTACTGGCACGTGGCGCTCCCGGTCGTCCGGCCGGGCCTCGCCTTCCTCGGCATCTTCACCTTCATGGGCCAGTGGAACGACTACGCCTGGCCCCTGATCGCCCTCACCAACCCCGACAACGTGACACTCCAGGTCGCGCTGTCCCAGCTCAACGGTGTCCACGGCACCACCGACTACGGAATGGTCATGACCGGCGCGCTCCTCGCCCTCGTCCCCCTGCTGATCGTCTTCGCCATCGGCGCCAAGCAGATCATCGCGGACCTCGGCAAGGGGGCCATCCGCTGATGGGCGACCCGCTCCGCACGCTCCGCCCCTGGGAGTCACCCGAGGTGACCTCCTGGGGGCGGTTGCCGATGAACGCGCTGGACCGTCGACCAGGGGCCCTGTCCCTGGACGGCGACTGGCGCTTCCAGTTGCTGCCCGCGCCGGACGCCCCGGTCCACGACGTCTGGTCCTCCCAGCGGGTCCCGGGCGCCTGGACCGTGCAGGGCACCGACGACCTGCCGCAGTACACCAACTTCGCCATGCCCTGGGGCGAGTTCCCGCCCGCCTCCCCCGCCGCCAATCCCACCGGGGTGTACGAGCGTGAGGTGGACGTCCCCGCCGAGTGGGCCGGACGCCGGATCGTGCTCCAGGTCGGTGCCGCCGGGAGCGTCCTGCTGGTCCACGTGGACGGGCGGCCGGTCGGCGTCTCCAAGGACTCCCATCTCGCGGCCGAGTTCGACCTCGCGGGCGTCGTACGGCCCGGCGGACGAGCGGTGTTGCGGCTCACCGTCGTCAAGTGGTCGGACGCCTCGCACCTGGAGGACCAGGACCAGTGGTGGCACGCCGGGATCACCCGCCCTGTCCTGCTGTACGCGACCGATCCGCTGCGGCTGGCCGACGTGACCGTGCGGACGCGGTGCGACGGCACGCTGCGCGTCGACTGCCAGGTACGCGACGCGGGGGGCGCGCTGCCCGCCGGCTGGTACGTCACCGGCGACCTGGACGGGCGTCTCCTCACCCAGGACGAGGAGTTCGAGCGGTTCAAGGAGGAGGACGGGCGGGTCTCCGACTTCCTCGGCGAGGCCCGCCTCAGCACGGTCGTCGCCGGCGCGCGCCCCTGGACCGCGGAGACGCCCGCGCTGTACCCCCTGACCGTACGGCTGCACCGCGCCGACGGCTCGGTCGCCGACACCTCGCACCACCGCGTGGGATTCCGCGACGTCGAGATCCGTGGCCGGGACCTGCTTCTCAACGGTGAGCGGGTCTACATCCGGGGCGTCAACCGGCACGACTTCCATCCCCTGACGGGCCGCACGGTGTCGTCCGAGGACATGCGCGCGGACCTCGTCACCCTCAAGCGCTTCGGCTTCAACGCGATCCGCACCGCCCACTATCCCAACGACCCCACCCTGCTCGACCTCGCCGACGAACTCGGCTTCTACGTGGTCGACGAGGCGAACATCGAGGCGCACGACCACGCCCACGAGATCGCCGACGACCCGCGCTATCTCGCCGCCTTCGTGGACCGCGTCTCCCGGATGGTGCTGCGCGACAAGAACCACCCCTGTGTCGTCATCTGGTCGCTGGGAAACGAGTCCGACCACGGCGCCAACCACGACGCCGCCGCGGGCTGGGTCCGCCGCCACGACCCCACGCGCCCCCTCCAGTACGAGGGCGCGGCCAAGCTCGACTGGGCCGGTCCGACGCTCGCGTCCGACATCGCCTGCCCCATGTACGCACCGCTGGAGGACTGCGTCGCGCACGCCCTCTCCGGGCGGCAGACCAAGCCGCTCATCCAGTGCGAGTACTCGCACGCCATGGGCAACAGCAACGGCACGCTCGCCGACCACTGGGAGGCCATCGAGTCCACCCCGGGGCTTCAGGGCGGTTTCATCTGGGAGTTCTGGGACCACGGCATTCTTCAACGCGTGAGCGACGGGAGACCGGCCGGGCGCGGTGGCGCCGGGCTGTACGACCACGGTGTCACCGCCCCGGGCCATCGCTGGGCCTACGGCGGCGACTTCGGCGAGGCGATCCACGACGGTGCCTTCGTCGCCGACGGGGTGGTCTTCCCCGACCGCACCCCCAAGCCGGTGATGTTCGAACACCGCGAGATCGCCGCGCCGGTACGCCTCGCGTACGCCGGGAGCGAGCTGCGGGTGACCAATCACCAGCACTTCCGCGGGCTGGAGTGGCTCGCCGCCGAGTGGCTGCTGTCCCTCGCGGACGGCGGCACCCGGACCGCGCCGGCCGAACTGCCCCGCGTGCCGGCGGGTGGCTCGGCCGTGCTGCCGATGCCGTTCACCCTGCCGGAGGAGGGCGGCGAGGCCTGGCTGACGCTGCGCGTGACGACGGCCGGCGACGAGGCGTGGGCGCCGCGGGGCACCGAGGTGTGCGTGCCGCAGGTGCGGTTGCGGGCGGCCGCGCCCAAGGCGTCGGCCCCCCTGCCGGGCCCGCCCGTCGAGGTCGACGAGGACGGTCTGCTCGTCCATCCGCTGCTCACCGCCGCCCCCGTGCTCTCGCTGTGGCGGACACCGACCGACAACGACGAACTGGGCGGCATGGCCCTGCGCTGGCGGGCCTGGGGGCTGGACGCGCCGGAACGCGAGGTGCTCGACGTACGGCGCGAGAGCACGGGCGTCACGGTGACCGCCGGGTACGCGACCCTCGCCGGCACCGTGCGCCACGAGCAGGTGTTCACCCGCGTCCGGGGCGGGATACGGATCGAGGAGACGGCCGAGCTGCCGGAGGGGCTCGCCGACGTGCCACGCGTCGGCTCCGTCTTCGAGACGGTCCCCGGACTCGAGGTCCTGGAGTGGTACGGACAGGGTCCCTGGGAGTCCTATCCGGACCGCAGCGCGGGCGCGCCCGTGGGCCATCACTCGCTCACCGTGGACGAGCTGTTCACGCCGTACCTGCGGCCGCAGGAGAGCGGCGGACGGCACGGCGTACGCCGGTTCACACTCTCCGCGCCGGACGCCACGGGGCTCACCGTCACGCTGGACGAGCCGCGTCAGGTGTCCGTGACCCGGTACCGCGCCGGGGACCTGGCCGCCGCCACCCACCACGACGAGCTGGTGGCGCGGCCCGGCTGCGTGGTCCACCTCGACGCCGCCCACCGCGGCCTCGGCACGGCCTCCTGCGGGCCCGACACCTCGCCCGGCCATCTGGTCCGGGCCGGTACCCACCGCTGGTCCTGGACGCTGCGCCTGCTCTGACCCCCGCCCCCCTCGCACCCCCCCTTCTTCCCGATGGAGCGAACGTGTGTACTTCGCATGCCCGGACGCAGACCGAGCGGGCCGAGGCCGAGCAGGCCGAGGCCGGCAGACGCGGGTTCCTGCGGGCCACGGCTCTGATCGGTGCCGCAGCCGCGGCCACCGCCCTGCCGGCGGCCACCGCGCGGGCCGCGAGCGACTCGGCGGGCGCGGGTCATCGGCCCGACCCTCAGAGCCGGCGCTTCACCCTCGCCGTCATGCCGGACACCCAGTACCTGTTCGACGGGCCGAGCATCAACCCCGCACCGATCGAGGCCTCGTTGCGGTACCTGCTGGAGCACGGGAAGGACGAGAACATCGTCTTCCTCACACACCTGGGCGACCTCACCGAGCACGGCGCGCAGACCGAATTCGACGCGGCGGGCAAGGCGTTCGAGCTGCTCGACCGGCGCGGTGTGGGCTACAGCGTGCTCGCGGGCAACCACGACATCGAGTCCTCCACCGACGACCAGCGCGGCTCCACCCCGTATCTCACGACCTTCGGACCGCGGCGTTTCCGCGGGAGCCGTACGTTCGGCGGCGCGTCCCCGGACGGCTACAACACCTTTCACGTCTTCGAGGCGGGGGGCCGCGAGTGGCTCGTCCTCGCCCTGGACTGGCGGCTCTCGGAACGGGGTCACGCGTGGGCGAAGGACGTCATCGCCCGGCACCCGGGGACCCCCGTCATCCTCACCACGCACGAACTCGTCGTCGAGGACGACACCCTTTCCCCGTACGGCCAACAGCTCTGGGACGAACTGGTCCGCGACCAGGACCAGATCTTCCTGACCCTGAACGGGCACTACTGGCCCGCCGCCCGCGCCACCCGCACGAACGCGGCCGGCCACGACGTGCACCTGCACCTGACCAACTATCAGAACCGCTACTACGGCGGGGCGGCGATGATCCGTCTCTACCGCTTCGACCTCGACCGGAACACCATCGACGTCGAGACGATCTCGCCGTGGATCCTGGGCCGGGCGGCCGAGGGGCTCAACGAGCTGGAGCGGCAGGAGATCGAACTCAGCGGTGACGCCGACCGGTTCTCGGTCCCCATCGACTTCGAGCGGCGGTTCGCGGGCTTCGCACCGGTGCCGGCGCGCCCGTCCCGGCCCGCCGCGCGGATGCTCGTCCGGGGGACGGTCGCGTACTGGCGCTTCGACGGACACGCGGACGGCGCGGCGGTCGAGGGCACCGTCCGCGACCTGTCCGGACACGGCAACGACCTGTCCGTGGTGGCGGTCGGCGGTGGCACGCTCACCTGGTCGTCGGCGCACCACCCCGACCAGCCGGGACACGGCAGCCTCGCCTTCCATGGCGGCAAGCCACCGCTGGCCGGCGCCTTTCTGCGGACGGTCGGGAGCGCTCCTCTCAACTCCGCGACCTTCGAGCGCGGTTACACCATCGAGGCGTTCTACCGGCTCCCCGCCGACTGGGACGCCTCGCACCACGCGTGGGCCGCGCTGGTCAGCCGCACCGGTACGGGCGGCGACGCGGGCAAGACCGCGGACGACCCCGACGAGCCGCTCGCCACGCTCTCCCTGTCCGACGGGCCGGGACCGCAGTGGGCGGCGCGGCCGCTCGACCAGCAGGGCATCGTCACCAACTGGGGCGACGAGACGGCACGCGAGCGGTGGTGGCACGTCGCCGTCGTCAACGACGGCCGGCACACCACGATGTACGTCCAGGGCTGCCCGGTGGCACGCAATCCGCACACCTCCGCCGTCGGGCTCACCTCGCTCGGGCTGCCCTGGCTGCTCGGCGGCTACGAGTACGCGGGGAAGACCGACCAGATTCTGCACGGCCTGCTCGGCGACGTACGGATCGTCGAACGCGCCCTTCCCGTCACGTCGTTCATGAACCACTGACCCGAGGGAGCCACCCGACCATGACCGAGCAGCGACTGCCCTCCTGGGCCGACCCGTCCGTCTCCCCCGCACGTCTCGACCCGCAGGGTGTCTCCCGACGCCGACTCCTGTGCCGCGCGGGCCTGTTCGGTGCCGCCCTGGCGGCCGGGCCGCCGGCCGTTCCGGCCGCCGCCCACGGCCGGGGCCTCGGCGGCGACGACCCGCGCCTCGCGTACCTCGTCGGCGACCACCACGTCCACTCCGTGTACAGCCACGACGCCAAGTACACGTTCTCCCAGCTGGCCCGCGCAGGCGCCCGGTACGGCCTGGACTGGATGGTCTTCAACGAGCACTCCAACTTCGGCCACGCCGCCTACGGCGCACGGTCGGAACATCAGGAGATCGTCCGGGCGCGCGCCGAGAACCCGCGCCAGCTGATCTTCCAGGGCCTGGAGTGGTACATCCCGGCCGCCGAGCACGCCACCGTCTTCGCGGCACCCGGGCCGCACGAGGTGGACCTGCTCACCCGCTTCGAACTCGCCTACGACGGCAAGCTGCTGGGCTACACGGAAGGCGCCGTCTCCCATCCGGACACGGCGCGCAACGAGGCACACGCGGTCAAGGCCGTCCAGTGGCTCGCCGAACAGCGCCGCACCGGATACGTCGACGACGTGCTCGTCCTGGCCAACCACCCGCTGCGTCTGGGCATCGACTCACCGCACGAGATGCGCGGCTGGCGGGACGCGGCACCCGAGGTCATGATCGGCATGGAGGGCGCGCCGGGCGCCCAGGGCGGCGGCATCCCGGGCTGGATCGGCTCGGGGCAGCAGCGCGGCGAGTACACCAACAAGCCGTCCGGGAGCTCCTGGCCGGGCTACGCGGAGGACGCCTACGTCCTGTACGGCGGTTTCGACTGGATGACCGCGACCGTGGGCGGCATGTGGGACGCGATGCTCGCCGAGGGCAGGCTCTTCACCGTCACCACCAACTCCGACGTGCACCGCGTGGTCTTCGACACCTGGAAGAACGGCGACTGGGCACCCGGTCAGAACTTCGACAACACCGGGCGCCTCCCCGACCCTGTCGACACCGGCACCCCGCAGCCGGGCGGCGACTTCTGGCCCGGCCAGTTCAGCCGCACCCACGTGGGCGTGACCCGCTACGGCTACCGCGCCGTGATGGCGGGACTGCGTGCGGGCCGGGTCTGGCTCGACCACGGGCATCTGCTGGACGGCCTGGACGTCCGGCTGAAGCGGGACTGCGACCACGGACGCGGTGTGACGATGGGCGGCCGGCTGCGAGCCCGCGCGGGCGAGAGGCTCACCCTCACGGTCACCGTGACCACCGCCTCGCGCCCCAACCCCCACGGCATCCTGCCGAAGGTGGCCCATGTCGACGTCATCCGTGGCGCGGTGCGCGGCCCGGTGGCCGACCGCGACGACTGGCGGGCGCCGGACACCAGGGTGGTGCGGACGGTGGACGTGGGCGGCCGGAAGGGGACCTACACCCTGCGCATTCCGCTGGTCGCCGGCGACGAGTCCTTCTACGTCCGGCTGCGCGGCAGCGACGGCAACCGCCACGGCACGGGGTACCTCGGCGCCTCGGTCGACCCGCACGGCCCGATACCGCACGTGCCCGGAGACGGTGACCCCTGGGCCGACACCTGGTTCTACGCGAACCCCGTCTTCGTCGATGTGGTGGGCGGCCGCTAGGAGCAGCGTGCCCGCGCCCGTGGTGAGCGACGATCAGTGGGGGGCGGCCGGTGCTCCCGGTGCTCCCGGTGGTCACCGGGTCACCGGGTCACCGGGTCACCGGGTCACCGGGTCACCGGTAGCGGTCGATCAGGGCGGGGGCCGGGTTCGACCATTGCCTGCGCCCGCGGTTGTTGCCGGCCCGTCGGCGCGGCATGCTGTGCGAAGTGCGAAGCACGGACCAACCGCCCCCGCCCGGGGCCCGGCCCAGGGAGCCCGCCATCGCAGGCCGGCAGCGTGCCACCGACGAGGCGGGTCCCGGTGCGGCCGGCGATCCGCACCTGCCCCCCGGCACCGGCCGGGCGGACCGTCCCGCGCCCACCCCGGCGGCGGATCGCGAAGGCCGGACCGCGCGCCCGACCCCGCTCTCCGCGCCCGACCGGCTGCTCGCCGTGCTCGCCGCCTTCGACCACGAGCACCCGGCGCTGTGCCTCACGGACATCAGCCGCCGGGCCGGGCTCACCCTCACCACCGCGCACCGACTGGTGGGCGCGCTCACCGAGTGGGGCGCGCTGGAACGGGACGAGGACGGCGCCTACCACGTGGGGCTGCGCCTGTGGGAGATCGCGGCGCTGGCCCCCCGGGGCCTCGCGCTGCGGCAGGCCGCGCTGCCGTACCTGGAGGACCTGTACGAGGCCACGCACGAGAACGTGCAGATGGCGGTCCGCGACGGCCCCGAGGTCGTGTACATCGAGTGGCTCTCGGGGCGTTCCGCGGTGGGCGTCCGTATCCAGGTCGGCGCCCGCTGGCCGCTGCACGCGACGGGCGTCGGCCTCGCGCTGCTCGCCCACGGTGATCCGGCGTTCCAGGAGGCCTACTGCCGCGGGCCGTTGACCGCGTTCACCTCGTACACGATCACCGACGGGGTACGGCTGCGCCGCGAGCTCGCCGAGGTGCGCCGTACCGGCGTGGCGGTGAGCAGCCGTCAGGTCACCGACGACGCCCTGTCGGTCGCCGCTCCGGTGCGCCGGGCGGACGGGGCCGTGGCCGCGGCGGTGTCGGTCGTGGTGCCCTGGTACGACGGTCAGGTACCGGCGCTGGTCCCGGCGGTCCGGCTGGCGGCGCGCGGGATCTCGCGCGCCCTGGGGTGGCAGCCCCCGCCGGAGCCTCCGGCCCCTGCGGGGACGAGGGCGGCCGTACCGGCGCGGGCCGAGCCGGGCTCGTAGCACGGCCGTACGGGCACACGCCGAGCCCGGCCCCCAAGGACGACGACATCGGCACGCGCCGAGCCATGACTCCCGGGGCGGCGCCGGATCCCCCCGCGCAGGTGAGGATTCCGCGGTACGCCCGTCGCGACGCGGGGGCGCCTCTTCAGAGGAATCTCAGGTGGGTGCCCCCGGTTTCAAAGAATCGCCCCAGGAAGCCGACGCAGGATGCACCAGCGGGGGTGGACATCCAGGAAAGGCGTGCCGTGGGCTTCCCGAAGATTTCGAACCGGTCCCAGCAGCGGGCCGCGGACCGGTCCGAGCGGCAGCCGTGGTCCCGTCGCGGGTTGCTGGCGGCCCTCGGTGCCGTGCCGGTCGCGGGGGCCCTCGCGGGCTGCGGCGGCTCGGCCGACGCCTCGGCGGGCGCGGACGCGAGGACGGGCACGGACGAGAAGGCGGGTGCGCACGCGAAGGCGGGTGCCCCACCGGTGGCCGGGACGAAGGCCGAGGTCAAGGCCCCGACCGTCACCGTCGTCCCCGCCGACGGCACCAGGAAGGCCGGTTTCACCAGCCCGGTCGAGGTCAGCGTGAGCGGCGGCACGCTCACCACGGTCCTGGTCACCGGCAACGACGGTTCGACGCTGGCCGGGACCTTCGACGAAGCCCGTACGAAATGGACCTCGTCCCGGAACCCGTACTCGGGGACCGAGTACACGGTCACGGCGACGCCGCGGGGTGGCACCGCGCAGACCGCGAGCTTCGTCACGAGACGGCCCTCGGACACCTTCGTCGGCCGCTTCACCCCCGAGGCGAACTCCACCTCCGGCGTCGGCATGCCCGTGTCGATCGACTTCACCGAGGCGGTCCGGGACCGGGCCGCCGTCGAGAAGGCGATCACGGTGTCGGCAGAGCCCCCGGTCGAGGTGGTCGGCCACTGGTTCAGCGACACCCGTCTCGACTTCCGGCCCGAGGAGTACTGGGCCGCGGGTACGACGATCACGCTCGGTCTGCGTCTCAGGGACGTCGAGGGCGCGGCGGGTGTGTACGGCACCCAGTCCAAGGACGTCACCTTCCGCATAGGCCGCCGCCAGGTGAGCACGGTGGACCTGGCGAAGAAGACCATGACCGTCGAACGTGACGGCGCGCCCCGCGCCGCCTACCCGGTGAGCGGCGGCGACGCCGCCCACACCACCTGGGCCGGGATCATGGTGATCAGCGAGCGGTTCGAGCAGACCCGGATGGAGTCCTCGACCGTCGGGCTCGGCGACGAGTACGACATCGCGGACGTCCCGCACGCCCAGCGCCTGACCACCTCCGGCACCTTCATCCACGGCAACTACTGGGCCTCGCCCTCGGTCTTCGGCACCACCAACACCAGCCACGGCTGCGTCGGTCTGCACGACGCCAAGGGCGCCGCCGACACCTCCGTGCCGGGCTACGAGTTCTACGCGAGTTCGATGCTCGGCGACGTGGTGGTCGTGCGGAACTCGGGTGAACGGACCGTCGAGCCGTCGAACGGTCTCAACGGCTGGAACCTGTCCTGGTCGGACTGGAAGGCGGGGAGCGCCCTCTGAGGATGTCCCGTAATCCCCCCTTCATGGCGTGAACTCCCTTGCGGCGCAAGGAGATTCTCGGTTCCACCTCTTGACGGCGGGAGTGCCGGGGAGCACATTGGCCGACGCACTCTGAGAGCGCTCTCAGAGTGCGTCGGCAATACCCGCGCACCCCCACCCCGTACCTGAGAGGCACCCATGCGTGAACCCTCCGGCACCCTCGTCAGACGCGGCCCCCTGCGGCGCACCCTGGTGGCCGTCCTCGGCACCCTGAGCCTGGTGGCCGCCGCCGCCGCGGCCGCCACCCTCCCCGCGAACGCGTCCGCGCCCACTCCCCCCTCCGGCTGGTCCCAGGTCTTCGTCGACGACTTCAACGGAGCGGCCGGAACCGGCGTCAACACCTCCAACTGGCAGTACGACACCGGCACCAGCTATCCCGGTGGTGCGGCCAACTGGGGCACCGGCGAGGTCGAGACGATGACCTCCAGCACCAACAACGTCGCTCTGGACGGCAACGGCAATCTGCTGATCACCCCGCGCCGCGACGCCTCGGGCAACTGGACCTCGGGCCGCATCGAGACCACCCGCACCGACTTCCAGCCGCCGGCCGGCGGCAAACTGCGCGTCGAGTCACGGCTCCAGATGCCGAACGTGACCGGCGCCGCGGCCAAGGGCTACTGGCCCGCCTTCTGGGCGCTGGGCGCGCCCTACCGCGGCAACTACCAGAACTGGCCGAGCGTCGGCGAGCTGGACATCATGGAGAACGTCCAGGGCCTCAACACGGAGTGGGCCACGATGCACTGCGGCACCAACCCGGGCGGCCCGTGCAACGAGACGAGCGGCATCGGCGGCAACACCCCCTGCGCCGGCACGACCTGCCAGGCCGGCTTCCACACGTACGCGATGGAGTGGGACAGGTCGACGAGCCCCGAGGAGATCCGCTTCTACCTCGACGGCGTCAACTTCCACACGGTGAAGGCGAACCAGGTGGACGCGGCGACCTGGGCGAACGCCACCAACCACGGCTACTTCGTCATCCTGAACGTGGCGATGGGCGGCGGCTTCCCGGGCGCGTTCGGCGGCGGTCCCGACAGCGGCACGGTGCCGGGTCACCCGCTGGTGGTGGACTACGTCCAGGTGCTGCAGGCCGGTGGGAGCGGTACCACACCGCCACCGCCGACCGGCAACCGTGACGCCTACAGCGCCGTCCAGGCCGAGTCGTACGACAGCCAGTCCGGCACCATCACCGAGGCCACCACGGACAGCGGCGGCGGCCAGGACATCGGCTCGCTGGCGAACGGCGACTGGGCGCTCTACAAGGGCGTCAACTTCGGCTCCTCCGCGGCCAGGCAGTTCTACGCCCGGGTCGCGAGCGGTGCGGCGAGCGGCGTCAGCGGTCTGGTCGAGGTGCGCCTCGACAGCCGCACGAGCACGCCCGTCGGCAGCTTCGCGGTGGGCGGCACCGGGGGCTGGCAGAGCTGGCGGACGGTCCCGGCCAACATCGCCGGCGTCACCGGCACCCACGACGTCTATCTGACCTTCACCAGCGGCCAGCCCGCCGACTTCGTGAACGTCAACTGGTTCGACTTCGGTCACTGACCGGGGAGATGAGCCGCGTACGGTGAACGAGCGATGAAGGGGCGGGCCCGCGCGGCCCGCCCCTTCGGTCAGCTCAGCTCCGCCCGGAACACCACCGGGGTCGTCCCCGTGTGCTGGTGGAAGAACTTCGAGAAGTTCGCGGAGTCCGGGAAACCCACGGCGACGCCGATGCGGCCGATCGGCATCTCGGTGTGCGCCAGCAGCCGCTTGGCCTCCAGGATCACCCGCTTGTCGATGAAGCCCTTCGGGGTCTGTCCGGTGGCGGCGCGCACCGCGCGCACCAGGGTGCGGCGCGAGTAACCGAGGGAGTCGGCGTACGCGCTGACGCTGTGGTTGGTGGCGAAGCCCTTCTCGACCGCGTCCCGGAAGCGGGTGAACGTGGTGTCGGTGCGCTCGCGGTCGCCCTCGGCGGAGCTGGCCGCGAGGTGGGAGAGGCGGAGCAGGAAGGCGGTGAGGGAGTGCCGCAGCACCGCGGTGTGCAGGCTGAGCGGCAGGGTGGTCGTGTCGACGTACTCGCGCTCCAGCTGCGTGAGCGCGTGTTCCAGGGCGGCGAAGCGCTCGGGGTCGGGGCGCAGCACGGGGGGCAGGTCGTAGCGGTAGAGGCCGGTCGCCTCGACGGTCGCCCGCGGCAGGAAGCCGGGCTGCATGGTCAGGACGGTGCCGCGGTAGCGGTCGGTGCGGGAGAAGCGGTGCACTTGACCGGGGCGGATCCACAGGATGTCACCCGCGGCGACCTCGTACTCGGCGAAGTCGATCATGTGCCGGACCGGGCCCTCGTGGAACAGCATCACGATATGGAAGTCGATGCGGTGCACCCGCTCCAGGGGCGCGTCCACATGCCAGGTGCGGCCCGTCCCCATCGCGCCGATCTGCATGCCGACGCCGGAGAGGCTCAGGTCGGTGGGGAAGGGGAAGGTCTTGATCCCGTCCTGGGCCTCTTCACCCCCGACACCGCCTTGGGTGGTTCTGTCTGCCATGTCCCTCTCGCGTCGGCTCGGTGCGGCACTGCGTGTCCCACTTTCACCGAAGGCTGACACAGGGGCACCTTTCCCGGCAAAAGTCAGACTTTTAAGTTTGAACGCGTCCGAGCAGTTAAGACGCTTCCAACGAGGACTTCTTGAAGATGAGCACGCAGCAGAGCACCCAGACACCGGACCCTTCGCCTGCCGGTCTCGAGTGGACCGAACTCGACCGTCGTGCCGTCGACACCGCTCGTCTCCTGGCGGCGGACGCCGTGCAGCAGGTCGGGAACGGCCACCCCGGCACCGCGATGAGCCTGGCCCCGGCCGCGTACACGATCTTTCAGAAGGTGATGAGGCACGACCCCGCCGACCCGGAGTGGACCGGCCGTGACCGCTTCGTCCTCTCCCCCGGCCACACGTCGCTGACCCTTTACACGCAGCTCTTCCTCTCCGGTTACGAACTGGAACTGGATGACCTCAAGGCGTTCCGGACCCACGGCTCGAAGACGCCGGGCCACCCCGAGTACGGGCACACCGCGGGTGTCGAGACGACGACCGGTCCGCTCGGCCAGGGTGTCGCCAACGCCGTGGGCATGGCGATGGCCGCTCGCTACGAGCGCGGTCTGTTCGACCCCGAGACCCCTCAGGGCGAGTCCCCCTTCGACCACACCATCTGGGCGATCGTCTCGGACGGTGACCTGGAGGAGGGCATCTCCGCCGAGGCCTCCTCGCTCGCGGGCCACCAGAAGCTCGGCAACCTCGTCTTCCTCTACGACGACAACCACATCTCCATCGAGGGCGACACCGCGACGGCCTTCTCCGAGGACGTCCTGAAGCGGTACGAGGCGTACGGCTGGCACGTGCAGCGGATCGAGCCCGCTCCGGGCGGCGACATCGACGTCCACGCGCTCCACACGGCGCTGCGGACGGCGCAGGCCGAGACCGGGCGCCCCTCGATCATCGCGATGCGCACGATCATCGCGTGGCCGGCCCCGAACGCGCAGAACACCGAGGCCTCCCACGGCTCCGCGCTCGGCGCCGATGAGATCGCCGCCACCAAGCGGGTGCTCGGCTTCGACCCCGAGCGGTCCTTCCAGGTGGACGCCGACGTGCTGGCGCACGCGCGGACCGCCCTCGACCGGGGTGCCGAGGCGCACGCCGCCTGGGACAAGCGGATCGCGGAGTGGCGCACGGCGCAGCCCGAGCGCGCGAAGCTCTTCGACCGCGTCGTGGCCGGCCAGCTGCCCGAGGGCTGGGAGGAAGCGCTGCCGGTGTTCGAGCCCGGTACCTCCGTCGCGACGCGGGCCGCCTCCGGCAAGGTCCTGCAGGCGCTCGGTGGGGTGCTCCCCGAGCTGTGGGGCGGCTCGGCCGACCTGGCGGGCTCGAACAACACCACCATCGACAAGACCTCCTCCTTCCTGCCGGCGGGCAACCCGCTGCCGGAGGCCGACCCGTACGGCCGTACCGTCCACTTCGGTATCCGTGAGCACTCGATGGCCGCGGAGATGAACGGCATCGCGCTGCACGGCAACACCCGCATCTACGGCGGCACCTTCCTGGTCTTCTCCGACTACATGCGCAACGCCGTCCGGCTGTCCGCGCTGATGCAGCTCCCCGTCACCTACGTCTGGACCCACGACTCGATCGGTCTCGGCGAGGACGGTCCCACCCACCAGCCGGTCGAGCACCTCGCCTCGCTGCGCGCGATCCCGGGTCTGAACGTCGTACGCCCGGCCGACGCCAACGAGACGACGGTCGCCTGGGCCGAGATCCTGCGGCGGCACGCCACGAACCCGGCCCCGCACGGTCTGGCGCTCACCCGTCAGGGCGTGCCCACCTACGAGGTCAACTCCGAGGCCGCGAAGGGTGGTTACGTGCTGCGTGAGGCGTCCACCGGGACGCCGGACGTGGTTCTCGTCGCCACCGGCTCCGAGGTGCACCTCGCGGTGGAGGCACGCGACCTGCTGGAGGCCGAGGGTGTGGGTACCCGGGTGGTGTCGATGCCGTCCGTCGAGTGGTTCGAGGAGCAGTCCGCCGAGTACCGGCGGAGCGTGCTTCCGCCGTCCGTGAAGGCCCGCGTGGCGGTCGAGGCGGGCATCGGCCTGACCTGGTACCGGTACGTCGGTGACCACGGACGCATTGTCTCGCTGGAGCACTTCGGTGCCTCCGCCGACGCCAAGACCCTGTTCGCCGAGTTCGGCTTCACCGCCGAGAACGTCGCCGCCGCCGCGCGGGAATCTCTCGCCGCCGCCCGCGGTTGATCCGATCGCATCAAGGAAGATGATCACTGTGACCGAAGCAGCCGCGACCGCGGTAAACCTCAAGCGCCTCTCCGACGAAGGCGTCTCCATCTGGCTGGACGACCTCTCCCGCAAGCGCATCGCGTCCGGGAACCTCGCCGAACTCGTCGAGACCAAGCACGTGGTGGGCGTCACCACCAACCCCTCCATCTTCCAGGCCGCCATCGGCTCGGGCGAGGGATACGAGGAGCAGCTGGCCGAACTCGCCGTGCGCGGTGTGACGGTCGACGAGGCCGTCCGGATGATGACCACGGCCGACGTCCGCGCCGCCGCCGACATCCTGCGCCCGGTGTACGACGCGACCGCCGGCCGTGACGGCCGGGTCTCCATCGAGGTCGACCCGCGCCTGGCCCACCACACCGCCGCGACCGTCGCCGAGGCCAAGCAGCTGGCCTGGCTGGTGGACCGCCCGAACGTGATGATCAAGATCCCGGCGACCGAGGCGGGTCTCCCGGCGATCACCGAGGTCGTCGGCCTCGGTATCAGCGTCAACGTCACGCTGATCTTCTCGCTGGAGCGCTACCGCGCGGTCATGGACGCCTACCTGGCCGGGCTGGAGAAGGCCCGGGCCGCCGGCGTCGACCTCGCCACCGTCCACTCCGTCGCCTCCTTCTTCGTCTCCCGCGTCGACAGCGAGATCGACAAGCGGCTGGCGAAGGTCGGCACGGACGAGGCGCTGGCCCTCAAGGGCAGGGCGGCGCTGGCCAACGCGCGTCTCGCGTACGAGGCCTACGAGGACGTGTTCGGCGCGTCCCGCTGGACCGCCCTCGCCACGGCGGGCGCCAACAAGCAGCGCCCCCTGTGGGCTTCGACCGGCGTCAAGGACCCGGCGTACAAGGACACGCTGTACGTCGACGAGCTGGTCGCGCCGGGCACGGTCAACACCATGCCGGAGGCGACGCTCGACGCCACCGCCGACCACGGCGACATCCACGGCGACGCGGTGAGCGGTGGTTACGCCCAGGCACGCGCCGACCTCGCGGCCGTCGAGCGGCTCGGGATCTCGTACGACGAGGTCGTCAAGCAGCTGGAGGACGAGGGCGTCTCCAAGTTCGAGGCCGCGTGGGGCGATCTGCTCGACGCGGTGAAGGTCTCGCTGAGCGGCAAGGGAGTCGAGGGGGAATGACCAACAGTGAAGCGCTTCCCGACGGTGACCCGCAGGATGCGTCCACCACGCCGGAGGGATCCGGTGACCAGGCCGTGGAACCGGGAGCTGTGAAGGCCGCGTCCGCCGCGGCGAGGACCGCGCCCGAGACCGGCTCGGACTGGGACAACCCGCTGCGCGACCCGCGCGACCGCCGTCTGCCGCGTATCGCGGGCCCCTCCGGTCTCGTCATCTTCGGTGTCACCGGCGACCTCTCCCGCAAGAAGCTGATGCCGGCCGTGTACGACCTCGCCAACCGGGGTCTGCTGCCGCCCGGCTTCTCGCTCCTCGGGTTCGCCCGGCGCGAGTGGGAGGACCAGGACTTCGCCCAGGTGGTGCACGACTCGGTGCGTGAGCACGCGCGGACCGAGTTCCGTGAGGAGGTCTGGCAGCAGCTCGCCGAGGGCATGCGGTTCATCCCGGGCGACTTCGACGACGACACCGCGTTCAAGCAGCTGCGCGAGGCCGTGCAGGAGCTGGACTCCTCCCGGGGCACCAGCGGCAACTACGCCTTCTACCTCTCGGTCCCGCCGAAGTTCTTCCCCAAGGTCGTCCAGCAGCTGAAGAAGCACGGGCTGGCGGACGCGCCGGAGGGTTCCTGGCGGCGCGCGATCATCGAAAAGCCGTTCGGTCACGACCTGGCCAGCGCGCGGGAGCTGAACGCGATCGTGCACGAGGTGTTCGACCCGGAGCAGGTGTTCCGCATCGACCACTACCTCGGCAAGGAGACCGTCCAGAACATTCTGGCGCTCCGCTTCGCCAATCAGATGTACGAGCCCATCTGGAACCGGTCGTACGTCGACCACGTACAGATCACCATGGCCGAGGACATCGGCATCGGCGGCCGGGCCGGCTACTACGACGGCATCGGCTCGGCCCGTGACGTCATCCAGAACCACCTGCTCCAGCTGATGGCGCTGACGGCGATGGAGGAGCCCATCGCCTTCGACGTCGAGTCGTTGCTGACGGAGAAGCTGAAGGTCCTGAAGTCGGTCAGGCTCCCGGAGAACCTGGGCGAGCACACCGTGCGCGGGCAGTACGCGGCGGCCTGGCAGGGCGGCGAGCGGGTGCGCGGCTATCTGCAGGAGGACGGCATCGACCCCGCGTCGACGACCGACACCTACGCGGCCGTCAAGGTGGAGATCGACAACCGCCGCTGGGCGGGTGTCCCGTTCTACCTGAGGACCGGCAAGCGGCTGGGCCGGCGGGTGACCGAGATCGCGGTGGTCTTCCAGCGCGCGCCGCACTCCCCCTTCGACTCGACGGCCACCGAGGAACTGGGCCAGAACGCGATCGTCATCCGCGTCCAGCCCGACGAGGGCATGACGGTCCGCTTCGGTTCGAAGGTGCCGGGTACCTCCATGGAGATCCGGGACGTCTCGATGGACTTCGCCTACGGCGAGTCGTTCACCGAGTCCAGCCCGGAGGCGTACGAACGGCTGATCCTGGATGTCCTGCTCGGCGACGCCAATCTCTTCCCCCGTCACCAGGAGGTGGAAGAGTCCTGGAAGATCCTCGACCCCATCGAGGAGCACTGGGAGACGCACGGCAAGCCCGCGCAGTACCCCTCGGGCAGCTGGGGTCCGAAGGAAGCCGACGAGATGCTCGCACGAGACGGACGGAGCTGGCGCAGGCCATGAAGATCGACCTGACCGACACCACGGCAAGCAAGATCAACAAGGCGCTCGTGCGGGGACGCCGGGCCATCGGCACCCCCGCCGTGGGCATGGTCCTGACGATGGTCATCGTCACGGACGAGGAGAACGCCTACGACTCGATCAAGGCCGCCGAGGAGGCCTCGCGCGAACACCCCTCGCGCACCCTGGTCGTCATCAAGCGGCACGCCCGCACCCCGCGCGACCGCACCAACTCGCACCTCGACGCCGAGATCCGGGTGGGCGCCGACGCCGGCACCGGTGAGACGGTGGTGCTGCGGACCTACGGCGAGGTGTCCGACCACGCCGACTCCGTGGTGCTGCCGCTGCTGCTGCCCGACGCGCCCGTCGTCGTCTGGTGGCCGGTGGACGCGCCCGGCGTGCCCGCCAAGGACCCGCTGGGCGCCCTCGCGCAGCGCCGCATCACCGACATGTACGCCGTCGAGTCCCCGCTGGTGGCCCTGGAGGCCCGGGTCTCCTCCTACGCGCCGGGCGACACCGACCTGGCCTGGACGCGGCTGACCCCGTGGCGTTCGATGCTGGCCGCCGCGCTCGACCAGGCCCGTACGAAGGTGACCTCGGCCGCCGTCGAGAGCGAGGCCGACAACCCGAGCGCCGAGCTGCTGGCCCGCTGGCTGGGCGCCCGGCTCGAGGTCCCGGTCGAGCGGGTCGTCACCGCCGGTCCGGTGGTCACCGCGGTCCGGCTCGGCACGGCGGCCGGCGAGATCGTCATCGACCGCCCCGAAGGTCCGCTGGCCACGCTGACCCTGCCCGGACAGCCCCCGCGCACCCTCGCCCTGAAGGTGCGCAGCACTTCCGAACTGATCGCCGAGGAACTGCGCCGCCTCGACGCGGACGAGATGTACGCCGTCGCCCTGCGGGGCGAGGGCACCAAGGAGACCTCCCGTCATGTCTGACTCCCCCAAGCTCACGCGGCGTCCGGAGTGGGTGGCCCTGGAGGACCACCGCGCGGACGGCATGCTTCGCACGCAGCTGCGTGAGCTGTTCGCCACCGACCCCGACCGAGCGGAGCGCTACGTCGTACAGGTGGGCGATCTGCGGATCGACTACTCCAAGCACCTGATCACGGACGAGACCCTCGCCCTGCTCCAGGAACTGGCCGTGGCCACTGATGTGTTCGGGCTGCGGGATGCGATGTTCCGTGGTGAGAAGATCAATGTGACCGAGGGGCGGGCGGTCCTGCACACCGCGTTGCGTGCGCCGCGGGACGCGGTGATCGAGGTGGACGGGGAGAACGTGGTCCCGGGGGTCCACGCGGTCCTCGACAGGATGGCGGCCTTCTCCGAGCGGGTGCGTTCGGGTGAGTGGACCGGCCATACCGGCCAGCGGATCAAGAACGTCGTGAACATCGGGATCGGCGGCTCCGACCTCGGTCCCGCGATGGCTTATGACGCGCTGCGGTCCTTCACCGACCGCGGTCTGGTGGTGCGGTTCGTGTCGAACGTGGACGGCGCCGACCTCCACGAGGCGGTGCGTGACCTGGATCCGGCTGAGACACTCTTCATCATCGCGTCGAAGACGTTCACCACGATCGAGACGATCACGAACGCGACGTCGGCGCGGTCCTGGCTGCTGTCGGGGCTGAAGGCCGGTCCGGAGGCGGTCGCCCGGCACTTCGTGGCACTGTCGACCAACGCCGGGAAGGTCGCCGACTTCGGTATCGACACGAACAACATGTTCGAGTTCTGGGACTGGGTCGGCGGACGCTACTCCTTCGACTCGGCGATCGGCCTGTCGTTGATGATCGCGATCGGCCCGGACCGGTTCCGGGAGATGCTGGAGGGTTTCCACCTCGTCGACGAGCACTTCCGCACCGCGCCGCCCGAGTCCAACGTGCCTTTGCTGCTGGGCCTGCTGGGCATCTGGTACGGCAACTTCCACGACGCGCAGTCCCACGCCGTGCTGCCCTACTCCCACTACCTCAGCCGTTTCACCGCCTACCTCCAGCAGCTGGACATGGAGTCCAACGGCAAGTCCGTCGACCGGCAGGGCGAGCCGGTGGACTGGCAGACCGGACCGGTGGTGTGGGGCACTCCCGGCACCAACGGGCAGCACGCCTACTACCAGCTCATCCACCAGGGCACCAAGCTCATCCCGGCCGACTTCATCGGCTTCGCCAACCCGGTCGACGAGCTGGAGACGGGCCTGGCCGCCCAGCACGACCTGCTGATGGCCAACTTCTTCGCCCAGACCCAGGCCCTGGCCTTCGGCAAGACACCCGACGAGGTCCGCGCCGAGGGCGTGCCCGAGGACCTGGTGGCCCACAAGACGTTCCAGGGCAACCACCCCACCACCACGATCCTCGCCCGCGAACTGACCCCCTCCGTCCTGGGCCAGCTCATCGCCCTCTACGAACACAAGGTGTTCGTCCAGGGCGCCGTCTGGAACATCGACTCCTTCGACCAGTGGGGCGTCGAACTCGGCAAGGTCCTCGCCAAACGCATCGAACCCGCACTGACCGACGGCATCGAGGTACCCGGCCTCGACCCCTCCACCGCCTCCCTCGTGGCCGCGTACCGCACTCTCCGGAAGAAGTGAACTGACATGACCGCGATGCAACTGGGGCTCATCGGCCTCGGCAAGATGGGCGGCAACATGCGCGAGCGCATCCGCCGCGCAGGCCACACCGTCATCGGATACGACCGCAATCCGGAACTCGCCGACGTCCACAGCCTCGAAGAGCTGGTGGGCGCGCTCGAGGCCCCGCGTGTGGTGTGGGTGATGGTGCCGGCCGGTGCCGCGACCCAGTCCACCATCGACCAGCTCGGCGACCTGCTGGAGCCCGGTGACACCGTCGTCGACGGCGGCAACTCCCGCTGGACGGACGACGAGAAGCACGCCGGGGAACTGGCCGCCAAGGGCATCGGCTTCGTCGACGCCGGCGTCTCCGGCGGCGTCTGGGGCCTGCAGAACGGCTACGCGCTGATGGTCGGCGGCGACGCCGAGCACGTCGCCAGGGTCCAGCCCGTCTTCGACGCGCTCAAGCCCGAGGGCGACTCCGGCTTCGTGCACGCCGGCAAGGTCGGCGCCGGCCACTTCTCCAAGATGGTCCACAACGGCATCGAGTACGCCATGATGCAGGCCTACGCCGAGGGCTGGGAGCTCCTGGAGAAGGTCCACTCCGTCACCGACGTGCGCGAGGTCTTCCGTTCCTGGCAGGAGGGCACGGTCATCCGTTCCTGGCTGCTGGACCTGGCCGTCAACGCCCTGGACGACGACGAGCACCTGGACAAGCTGCGCGGTTACGCGGACGACTCCGGCGAGGGCCGCTGGACCGTCGAGGCCGCCATCGACAACGCGGTACCGCTCCCCGCGATCACCGCGTCGCTGTTCGCACGGTTCGCCTCGCGCCAGGACGACTCGCCGCAGATGAAGATGGTCGCGGCACTGCGCAACCAGTTCGGCGGCCACGCCGTCGAGTCCGCGGAGTAGGCCGGGTCATGGGCGACCTCATACTCGTCCGCCACGGCGAGACCGAGTGGACCTTGACGGGACAGCACACCAGCTGGACCGATCTGCCGCTCAGCCAGCACGGCGAGGAACAGGCCAAGTCCCTCGCGCCGTTCTTCGCCGGGCAGTCCTTCGCTCAGGTGTTCACCAGCCCCCTCGACCGGGCGGTACGGACCGCGGAACTCGCGGGCCTGACCGGACCGGTGACCGACCCCGATCTGCACGAGTGGGACTACGGGGGCTACGAGGGAATCACCACCCGCGCCATCCACCGCACCCGGCCCGGCTGGGTCCTGTGGGAGGACGGGGTGCCGCCCGGCCCCGACGGTCACCCCGGCGAGTCGCCGCAGGAGGTGGGGGAACGCGCCGACCGGGTCCTGTCCCGCGTGGACGCGGCGCTCTGCAACCACCCCGGTGACGTGGTCCTGGTTGCTCACGCGCACTTCCTGCGGGTGCTGACGGCCCGTCGGCTGGGGCTCCCGGCGGACGCCGGACGGCTGTTCCAGCTCTCGACGGGAACCGTCAGCCGGCTGTCCACGGAACACGGACACCCGGTGATCGCCGAGTGGAATGCCACCGGAACTTCTGCGCCGGTCCGCTAGTTTCTACGATGCTGTAGAAACCGAGGAGGTTTCCGGTCCGCCCCCGGGCGGGCCGGGCCTCTGCCAACGTATGGAGTTCTCATGGCCCTGTGGGACCGCATCAAGGAGTCCGCGTCGACGATGCAGACCCAGCTCGTGGCGAAGAAGAACGATCTCAAGAGCGGTGCCTTCCGCGACGCGAGCATGGCGATGTGCGCGCTCGTCGCCGCGGCGGACGGGTCGGTCGATCCGTCCGAGCGGCAGCGCGTCGCCCAGCTCATCGCCACGAACGAGGTGTTGCAGAACTTCGACGCCGACGACCTGCGCCGCCGCTTCGACGACAACCTGAACAAGCTGACCGCCGACTTCGCCTTCGGCAAGGTCAGCGTCCTCCAGGAGATCTCCAAGGCCAAGAAGAAGCCCGCCGAGGCACGTGCCGTCATCCAGATCGGCATCGTGATCGGCGGTGCCGACGGCGACTTCGACAAGACCGAGCAGGCCGTGGTGCGGGAGGCGTGCTTCGCGCTCGACCTGCCGCCGCACGAGTTCGACCTGTAGTTCCGCGCCGGACCCCCGGCCCACGTCGCCCGCCGTGGGCCGGGGTCCGTCGTTCGGGCCGGGTCGCGCCGGCGCGCGGCGTCCCGGCGTCCCGGCGTCCCGGCGTCCCGGCGTCCCGGCGCATGATCCGGACGACAGGCCCCAGGGACGCGTGAAGTGGGTCAGGCGCCGCGCGACGACCGCTTGCGCCACTTCACGAACTCCTTCTCCGGATCGCCGGTGCAGGACCAGGGCGAGCGGCTGGCGCGCGGCCCGACCATCCGGAAGAGCGAACCGGCCAGGTCCGGGAGTCCGGCGTAACAGGCCGCGTGCGCAAGGTAGTTGAAGTGCCGCACCTCCTCGGGGGCGGGCGGCCCCTCGGAGCGGGCGGTGAGCCAGCGCTGCCAGCTCCGCCGCACGTCGCTGACGGCTTCGTCGTGATTCCAGTGCCGGTCGAACCCGGCGGGCGTGTCCCGCCGGCCGTTCGCCTCCTCCAGGACGGCGCGGTACTCCTCCACCCGCGCGACCTGCAGCAGGACCGGCAGCGCGGAGCCCGGCGGGGCGACGGCCGCCGCGTCCCGCGCGAAGTCGTACATGAGGCCGTGCGACCCGTGCCAGCGCGCGGAGTAGTAGTGCAGCACCTGGAGGTGCCCCTCCATGCTGTACGGATCGCGGGCGTGCAACTCGTCCCACCAGCGCCCGAGTTCCTGACGGCGCACCCCGGCGGGATAGAGCCGGGCGACGGAGATGAGACAGATCCAGGGCGTGGGGTCGTCCGGGTACGCCTCGGCACCCTGGAGGCAGGCCATCACCGCCTGGTCGACGCGACGGCGTTCGACCGGGGCACCCTCGCCCGCCGCGCGGGCCAGATGGAAGGCCCTGGCGACCTCGGTGGCGGCCCGCAGCACGAGGGCGTCGCCGCCGTGAGGTTCGGCGGCGAGCCAGGACTCGACCGAGGAGTTGTCCACGCAGGCCGCCGCCAGCAGCCGCATCCGGTGCCCGCGCACGGGCCACGCGGGGCCGGTGGCCCTCAACAGATCGCGCAGGCTCTGCCAGCGGCCGACGGCGATGTCCTGGCGTGCGGAGCTGAGGAGCGTGTCCCCGCCGTCGGGGTCGAAATCGGGGGTGAAGCGGTCTCTCGCCATGCGGTCTCTCTCAGAAGTCGGTGGGGAGACCTTCGTGGAGAAAGGACCGCTCGACCGCCGTCACCACCGTGTCGGACGAACCGAGGGCTCCGGATGGGAGAGCCCTCTGCCCCTGTCGTCGTTCATGGATGCGCTGCTTCGGTTGCACGACGGCCACTGTTGTCGGCCGACGGTAGCTCCGCAGGAGGTGTTCCGCAGGTGGTGTGATGATAGCGGTGGTCTTTGGTGTTTCAATGTCAACCCGTCGGTAATATCCGTCGTATAAGGCGCCGCGGGGCGGTGACCTGCCGTGTCGGCCCTCTCGGGCCACCGGGGCGCGCATCGCGCGCCGCGCGGCGAGGCGCACCGGAGCGCCGCGCGACCGTGCGGTCCGCGCCGGTCGTCCGGGCCCCCATCAGCCGCCCGCTGCCGGGGACTTGGGCGTTCCCGGGTGAACGTCACGCCTGGATACGGTTGACAGCCGACGCCGGACGGCAAGAACATCGGGCCGGGGCCGAGCGCGACGACACGGCGGGAACACCGGCCGGAACAGCCGCGCGACGCGACGGCGCGGCCGCACGGAGCCGCTCCGCGCACCCCGGCCGGATTCAGGGGCGGCCGGGATGCGCGGAGCTCCCGCCGGCCCTCGCCCCGGGGACGGCCGGGCCGGCGACGCTCCGGGAGCCGGGCACGGATCCCGACGGCCGGCGTCAGCGTTTGCGGGGGACGCCGTACGCGCGCTCCACGTGCAGCCGCAGCACGAGCCGCCGGTCGCGGACCATGGCGGCCCGGTAGTCGTCCCAGTCGGGGTGCTCGCCCATCAGGTCGCGGTAGAGACGGACGAGCTCCTCGACGGTCTCGTCGTGCGGGTCCCCGGCCACCGGAGTGAGCTCCGCGGTGCCTTCGGCGACCGTGTACGCCCAGCGGTCGTCGCTGGTCACGTGGTACGAGGCCCGCGGGTCCCGGCGCAGGTTCCGCGTCTTGGCGCGGTCGTCCGTGAGGGACACCCGGACGATGTTCTCGTCGGGGCTGTAGGCATGAACAACGTTCGACAGCTGGGGCCGCCCGTCCCTCTTGAGGGTGGTGAGCACCCCGCCCTTGTACTCGGAGAGCAGCTTTAGCAGTGCGTCCTGCGTCGCGTCCTGAGTCATATCCGGATCAACCCTCCGGCGTGGATCGTCATTCCCCGGCCGGCAGTCAGTAGACAGTGTCTACGCCCGCCTGGTAGACCATGCCCATGAACGAACGGGAGACGGGGCTGAAGGCCCGGCTGGTCGATGTCGGCGTCGATCTGGTGGCCGAGGAGGGGGCAGAGGCGCTGACCCTGCGGGAGATCGCCCGCAGGGCGGGGGTCTCGCACGGAGCGCCGCGCCGCCACTTCCCGACCCATCTGGATCTGCTGTCGGCCATCGCGCGGCGGGGCTTCGCCGACCTCGGGTCCATGGTGACCGAGGCGGTCGGCGACGGCGGCGCGAGTCCCCGCGCGCAGCTCACCGCCCTCGGGCGGGTCTACCTGGACTTCGCCACGTCCCGACGCGGCATGTACGAGCTGATGTTCCGTCACGACCTGCTGGAGAGCGGCCGGCTGGGGCTGCGGGAGACGAGCCTGCCGCTGTTCGGGGTGCTGGTCGATCTCGTCGGCCGCGCGAGGCCCGGGACCGAGGCGCGGGTCACCGCGGGGGCGCTGTGGGCGAACCTGCACGGCATCGCCCAGCTGTGGGGCTGGGGCAGCCTCCAACTCGCCACCGGCGCGGACGACTTCGTACCCCTCCTGGTCGCCGCGCTGGACGCGCATCTCGGACCGGAGGCGGCGTGAAGGAGCCCGGCCCGTCGGTCCGCCGCCGCCTCACGCTCACGAGCAGCGTCGCCGGGGCCGTGATCGTCGCGCTGGACGGCACCGTGCTGACGGTCGCCCAGCCCACTCTGCGCCGGGATCTGGGCGCTTCTCTCGTGCTCGTCCAGTGGACCAGCACCGGTTATCTCATCGCGGTGTCCAGCCTGTTGGTGTTCGCGGGACGGCTCGGGGACCGCTACGGCCACCGGCGGGTGTTCGCCGTGGGCTCCTTGGGCTTCGGCGTGACGTCGGCGGGGATCGGTCTCGCCCCCGCCATCGGCTGGGTGATCGGACTGCGGGTCGCCCAGGGGGTCTTCGGCGCGCTGCTGCAGCCCGCCACGCTCGGGATGCTGCGCGCCGTCTACCCGCCGGACCGGATCGGCAGGCCCATCGCACTGCGGACCAGCGCCATCGGTCTCGCGGCCGCCGCCGGTCCCGTTCTCGGCGGAGCGCTGGTCGGCCAGTTCGGCTGGCGGGCCGTCTTCTTCCTCAACGTCGTGCCCGCGCTGGTCTTGGGCTTGTCGGCGCTCGCCGTCCGGGAACCGGCGCGCTCCCCCGGGCCCGCCGTCCGGCTCGACCTGCCCGGGGCCTGTCTGCTCGCGGTCGCCCTGGCCTGTCTGGTCCGCACGCTGGTCGGGGTGCCGGGGACCGGCTGGACGGCAGCGGGCACGTCGGGGCTGCTCGTGGCCGCGTTCGCGGCGACCGTGTTCGTGCGCCACGAACGCCGTACCGCGAACCCGCTGCTGCCGCCCGCGGTGCTGGGTTCCGGGACCGTCGGCGCGGCGCTGGGCATTCTGGTGGCCTCCTCCGCGGCGATGTTCGGCACGCTGTTCGCGGGCAGTTGCTTCCTCCAGGAGGTGCTGGGCCTCGACCCGTTGGAGACCGGTCTGCACGCCCTGCCCGCGGCGGTCATGATGGTGCTGGGCGCGCCTGTGACGGCCGTCCTCATGCGCCGGTTCGGGGCGCGCCGGACCGCTCCGGCCGGGCTGTGCGTCCTCGCGGCGGGGGTCCTGGTGCTGTCACGGCTCGACCGCGAGTCCACGGCGGTGCCCATCGGTACCGGGTTCCTCCTGCTGGGTGCCGGCTTCGCCGCGGTGATGGTCACCGCGACGACGGTCGTCGTGCGGCACGTGCGCGCGGAGTCGGCGGGGGTGGCCGGCGGTCTCCAGCAGACGGCCATGAACGTCGGGCCCACGCTGGGTGTTGCCGCGGCGACCGTGCTGGTACCCCTGGCGGGCGATGTCCGCACGGGTCCCGCTCTGACGGTTCTGGCGGCCGTGGCGGCGGCCGGACTGCCGCTCGCCCGGTGGCTGCCGGGACGCGACGATCCGCCGACCCGCGGGCCGGACTGCCCCGAAGCATCCGCGGGAACTCCGTACGAGACGATGAACACGAGGCAGTCCATGAGCCGCAGTGCGGAGGAGAGCGATGGTACACCTGCGACAAGAGGTCGAGCCGCATGAGGTCGGCCTCGATCCGAAGGCCCTGGCCCGGTTGGACCAGCACTTCGCCCACCTGGTCGACGACCACCGGCTGCCCGGTTGTCTGGTGGCCGTGTCCCGGCACGGCACGGTCGCGCACCTCGCGACACATGGATGGCGCGACCGCGCGGCCGGGCTTCCGGTCGAGACCGACACGCTGTGGCGGATCTACTCGATGACGAAGCCGGTCACCTCGGTGGCCGCGCTGATGCTCCTCGAAGAGGGACACTTCCGGCTGGACGACCCGGTCGCCCGTTTCCTGCCGGCCTTCGCCGAACCGCGGGTGTACGTCGACGGGTCGGGGGCCGGCACGCGGACCCGCCCGGCCGAACACCCCCTCACGATCCGGCACCTGTTGACCCACACCTCCGGCCTGACGTTCGGTTTCTACCACTCCCACCCGGTCGACGCGCTCTACCGCGACGCCGGTCTGGAGTCGTCGGTGGCGCCGGGCACGGATCTGGCCGGGACCTGTGAGGTGTACGCCGGTCTGCCGCTCCAGTTCGAGCCGGGCACCGAGTGGAACTACTCGGTCTCCACCAACGTCCTGGGCCGTCTCGTCGAGGTGGTGTCCGGTCAGGACCTCGACGTCCTCCTCGCCGAGCGGATCTTCCGCCCGCTCGGGATGACGGACGCCGGGTTCTGTGTCACCGACGAGCAGTCCGGGCGGCTCGCCGAGCTCTACGGGGAGGACTCCGAGGGACGGATCGCCCCGATCGCCGGGCTCCCGCTGCACGGCCGGCCGCGCTTCCTGTCCGGGAGCGGCGGCATGGTGGCCACCGCCCACGACTACCACCGCTTCATGGAGATGCTCCGCCGCCGCGGCGAACTCGACGGCGTCCGGCTGCTGAAGCCGGAGACCGTGGACACGATGGCGTCCAACCACCTGCCGGGAGGCGCCGACCGCCGCACCTTCGGCAGCCCGCTGCACCGCGAGCCCGGCAACGCGGGCCTGGGCTTCGGCCTCGGCGTCTCCGTCGTGGTGGACCCGCAGATCACCCGGTCCCCCTCCAGCGAGGGCGCGTTCGGCTGGAGCGGGGTGGCCGGTACGACGTTCTGGGTCGACCCGCACCGGGACCTGACCGTGCAGTTCTTCACCCAGGTCCGCCCGGCGGGGTCCCACGCGCACTTCCCCGAGCTGAAGCGGATGGTGCACGAAGCCGTGCAGGACTGACCCGGCTCACCCGGTCCGCAGACCGAACTCCATCCCGTCCCGGCCGAGTTCGGCCAGCCACTGCTCGGACCGCGCCGCCGTCCCGGCGGCGCGGCACAGGCCGGGCGGGAGCGAGCCGTCGAGGATGTGGCGGACGCCGAGGGCGAGCGTGCGGGAGACACAGCGCGCCATGGCGCTCTCCTCGCCGGTCCCTTCGAGATCGAGGAGGTAGCGGCCCGACCAGCTCGCGCCCGGTTCGCTCCGTACCTCCAGGGACACCACGAGCACGACGCGGTCGCGGTCCGCGTCCGTCGTCGGGTGGGCCGCCGCGAGTTCCTGGGCGAGGGCCGCGATCCGCTCGTCGTCGCCCGCCTTCAGCTCGGCGAAGACGGCGTCCCAGGCGCGCAGCCAGCCGTCGAGGCGGAGGGTGCCCCGGACGAAGGTCTCCGGTGTCCAGGCGTCGGGGAGACCGTACTGCTGGAGGAAGGGCACGCTGTCGCGGTTGGGGTAGACCTCGAAGGTCTCGCCGTCGACGTGATGGGGACGGGTCGCCTCCCAGGGACGCGGGACCGTGGTGCGGTTGCCGTCCTCGATGTAGCGGGCCGGTGAGCGCAGGGCGCCCAGCACGCCCGCCGGCGCCCAGCTGAAGCGGTACCGGAAGTCGTTGGGCACCGCCGGGACGCCGCCGCAGTACGACGTGAGGCTGTACGAGGCGGCCGCGCCGTCCCCGATCGCCCGGCGGGCCCGGGCGATCAGGCTGTGCGCGAAGAGGTGGTCGATACCGGGGTCGAGCCCGCACTCGGTCAGCACCACCACGCCGGCCGCCGTGGCCGCGGGCACCTGCGCGAGTACGGCGTCCGACACATAGCTCGAGCAGGCGAAGTGGGCGCCGCTCCCGACGCAGGCGGCGAGCAGCGGAGCGTGTTCGGGCGCGGGCAGCATGGAGACCACGACGTCCCCGGGCGCGAGCGCGGCGGTGAGCGCGGGCAGCGTGTGGGCGCGGGGCTCCGCGCGGCCGGTCAGGCCCAGCGCCTCCAGGCTCCGCGCCGCGCGCTCCTCGGAGCGGTGCCACAGGTGCACACGGTCGGCGGCGTCACAGACGGCGGCCAGACCGCTGCCGGTGGACAGACCCGCGCCGATCCAGTGCACGGTGCCGCTCGCGGCCGTCGCCTCAGACCTCATACGACTCCCCTTCCTCCAGGCCGAGTTCAGGGCACGCTTGATGGAACCGGTCCAGGCAGCGTCCCCACGGCCCGGCGCCGCCGAACTCCAGGAGCTGCGGCAGCAGCGCCGCCGAGAAGTCGACGCTCGCCTCCAGCGGCAGCAGGGACGGCAGGTTGTCGATGGCGATCAGGTCCAGGGCGGGCCGCTCCCGCAGACGGCGCACGGGGCGCGTCCAGTCCGTGGTGGCGTCGTAGACCGGCAGCACGTTGAACGGCGATCCGACGTCGCAGGTCACGTCGCACAGCGTGCGCAGCCTGCGGCCGGGCCCGTCGAGGTCCTTGTCCGTGAGGAAGGGCGGGATCGGCCGGGTCGTGAGCACGGTGTTCACCATCAACTCGTGGTCCAGCAGGGCCGCTCGGTCCAGATCACGGGTCTCGGCGAGATCCCAGCGGGTCGGCTCCACCCCGGCCACGCCCAGCGCGGCGCGGGCGCCCCGGCCGCTGCGGCCGAGGGCCCCGATCACGAGTGCCGACAGCTCCCCCGCGCTCCCGGCGAGTTCCGCGTCAAGCTCCTCCTTCGACGTGGGTCGCAGCGGGGCCTTCAGGGCACCCCGGTGCTGCAGCACCGCTAGCGCCGCGCCCAGGTATCCGGCCCAGTAGCCGAAGGCGGCGAGCCTGCGCCCTTCGTCGTCCACCAGGTATTCCAGGTCGAGCAGGGCGCCGCCGCCGGCGAGGAACCTGCGCAGCAGCGGCTCGGCTCCCGGCTGCCGCTTGTAGGCGTGACCGAAGAAGAGGTGCTGGTGGGTCAGTTCGGCGGGGGCGTCGGGGAGCTCCTTGAGGCCGACGACCACCGCGTCCGGCGGTGCCGAGACCCAGGAGCCCGCCTCGGCGACACCGCACCCCACCCGCTCGTACGCCTCGGTCGGGAAGACCCGCTGCGGCGAGTCCTCGACCGTGAGCGTCACGCCGGCGTCGACGAGCCGTCGGGCGTCCGAGGGCACGACGGGCGTGCGCCGTTCGGACGTACGGGTCTCGTGGCGCAGCCACAAGTGGAGCTCGGTCATACGAGGTTGACCTCCGGGCGCGGGGCGTCGGCGGCGAAGCGCTCGACGCTCAGGGGGCTGATGTCGAGGAAGGGTACGCGGCCCAGGTACAGATCCCGGACCACCTCGCCGACCGCCGGTCCCTGCAGGAAGCCGTGGCCCGAGAACCCGGTCGCGTACAGGAAGCGCGCGCACGAACGCGCCTCGCCGATCAGCGCGTTGTGGTCCGGGGTGATCTCGTAGAGGCCCGCCCAGCCACCCGTGCGGCGCAGGTCGAGCAGGGCCGGCGCGCGTCGCCGCATGGCCTCGGCCAGCCGCGGTATCCAGCGGTCGTGCGTCCCGGTGGCGAACCCTGGGGTCTCGTCGGGGTCGGACATGCCGACGAGGAGCCCCGGGCCCTCGGCGTGGAAGTAGAGGCTGGTGGTGAAGTCGATGGTCATGGGGAGGCCGGGCGGCAGGCCGGGGACGGGTTCGGTGACGGCGATCTGGCGGCGCAGCGGCTGCACCGGGAGGTCCACTCCGGCCATCGCGCCGACCGCCCGCGACCAGGCGCCGGCGGCGCAGACGACCGTGCCGGTGGCGATCCGGCCGCCGGTGGTGACCACCGCGGTGATGGTGTCCCCGCGGGTCTCGATGCCGGTGACCTCGCAGTGCCGCAGCAGGGTCGCGCCGTGCCGTCGGGCTCCGGCCGCGTACCCCTGGACCACGGCCTCGGGGGTGCAGTGCCCGTCGTCCGGGGAGAAGGCGGCGGCCAGCAGACCGTCTGGTGCTGATGAGCGGGGACAGCCGGCGTGCCTCGGCCGGGTCGATCAGGCGGCTGGGCACTCCGAGCGCGTTCTGCAGCCGCACCCCGTCCTCGAAGGCCGCGACCTCCTCTGGGGTGGAGAGCAGGAACAGGTAGCCGACCCGGCGCAGGCCGATGTCCTGGCCGGGTTCCTCCCCGAAACGGGCGAACGCCTCCAGACTGCGGGCGCCCAGCCGGATGTTGAGCTCGTCGGAGAACTGCGCCCGGACGCCGCCGGCGGCCCGCGCGGTGGACCCGGAGGCCAGTTCGTCGCGCTCGACCAGGACGACGTCCCGTACACCCGCGCGGGCCAGGTGGTAGGCGATGCTCGTGCCGATCACGCCGCCGCCGACGACGACGACCTGAGCGGTCCCGTTCACCGCCGTGCCCGCCGGGCACGGGCCGCGTCGATCACGGCCCAGGCTGCGGCGGCGTCCTGGATGCCGAGCCCGACGCTGTTGTAGAGGACGATGTCGTCCGGGCCGGTGCGGGCCGTACGGACGCCGGTCAGGACGCCGCCGAGCGGGATCAGGTCGTCCGGTGCGAGGATTCCCCGGGCCAGTGCCTCGACCACCGGTCCCGCGTGCTCCGCCGCGGTCACCGGATCGTCGACGACCACCGCCGCGGCCCGCCGGACCACCTCGGCGTCGACCTCGCTGCGGGTGGGCTCGAAGGATCCCACGCTGACGACCGTGCACCCCGGCGCCAGCCACTCGCCGCGCACGACGGGTGTGCTGCTGAGCGTGCAGGCCGCGACCATCGCCGCTCCGGTGACCGCCTCCTCGGCGGAGCCGGCCGCCTCGACGGCGACGCCGAGTTCCGCGGCGAGCCGCTGGGCCGCGTGCGCCCGTCGGCCGGGATGCGGGCTCCACACCCGTACGGACCGCAGTTCCCGTACCCGGGCGACGGCCCGCGCGTGGGCGAGCGCCTGGGTGCCGGAGCCCAGCAGGCCGAGCTCCGCGCTGTCCGCGGTGGCCAGCGCGTCGAGGGCGACGGCACTGGCGGCGGCGGTGCGCAGGGTGGTGACCGCCGTGCCGTCCATGACCGCGGCGAGCCGGCCGGTCACCGGATCGAGCGCGTTGATCACGGCATGGACGGTCGGCAGCCCGGCCGCCGCGTTGCCCGGGTTGACGCTGCCGAACTTGGCGACGGCCCCGGTGTCCGCGGACAGCCGCGCCAGGTAAGCGAAGACGACGCTGTCGTCGAAGCGACTGGGGTGCATGATCTTGCCGGGCAGCTCGGCGGTGCCGTCACCGAGCGCGGTGAACGCCGCGCGCTGCGAGGCGATCGCCGTGTCGGTGTCCAGCAGCTCCACGACCTGCTCACGGGACAGATACAGCGGTCCGGCGTCGTCTTCTGTCATTCCTCAGTGATAGCCGCCTTCGCCGTTCCGCAAAAGATCGCCTTCGCCCAGTCGCCGCCGTCCAGGTGAGGGAGGAAGTGGTCGAGGCGCTCCCGCTTGGTGAGCAGGTAGCTGAGGTTCTCCTCGCACGGCGGTATCAGCAGCGGGACCTGCTCGGCGACCTTGATGCCGTTGCGCTGCAGCGACTCGCGCTTGCGCGGGTTGTTCGAGAGCAGACGCACCGACCGTACGCCGAGGTCGTGCAGGATGTCCGCGGCCACCCGGTAGTCGCGGGCGTCGACCGGCAGACCGAGGGCGACGTTCGCCTCCACGGTGTCGAGGCCCTCCGACTGGAGCTTCATCGCCTGCAGCTTGGCGAGCAGGCCGATGCCGCGGCCCTCGTGACCGCGGAGGTAGACGAGGATGCCGCGGCCCTCCGCGACGATGGCGCGCAGCGCCGCGCCGAGTTGGTCGCCGCACTCGCAGTGCGTGGAGCCGAACGCGTCCCCGGTGAGGCACTCCGAGTGGAGCCGGGTGAGGACGCCTTCCTTCGTCGCGTCCTCTCCAGCGCCGGCGAGATCACCGACTTCCCCGTGGACCAGAACCACTTGCTCCTCCCCGCGGTCGTGGTCCAGGTAGCCGACCGCCTGGAAATTGCCGTACACCGTGGGCAGAGGGGCGATCACGACTCGTTCGACACCAGAGCGGCGCGCGGTCCCGGCAAGTACTGCAAAGTTATCTGTCATGATCTGGTTCCTAAGCAGAGTCGAAAGAAGAGTCGAAAGGCCGTGAAACATGAGTGGTTCGGGAACGCGCTCGGCGGTGTCCGGTCTGTTGCCGGCGGACACCACGGAGGATGTGCGCGAGCGGGGGGCCGGTATTGCCCGTGAGGTCGCCGTGCTTCCCGTGGGGAGCTTCGAACAGCACGGTGCGTTCCTTCCGTTGGCGACGGACACGCTGGTCGCCTGCGCCGTCGCGCGTGAGATCGCCGCCGCCCACCCGGTCCATCTCCTTCCTCCGTTGACGATCTCCTGCTCGCACGAGCACGCCGCGTGGCCGGGGACCGTCAGCATTTCCGCCGTCACGCTGTACGCGGTGGTGCGGGACATAGCCGAATCGCTCCGCCGCTCGGGTGTGGACACCCTGGTACTGGTCAACGGACACGGCGGGAATTACGTGCTGGGCAATGTCGTCCAGGAATCCGCGGGCAGCGGTACGCGTATGGCGCTTTTCCCGGCCCTCGAGGACTGGGAGGCCGCGCTCGAACGGGCCGGTGTGGAGACCTCGTTGCTCACCGATATGCACGCGGGAGAAATCGAGACCTCCATTCTTCTGCACACGCACCCGGAATTGATCCGGCCCGGTTACGAGACCTCCGACTTCGTCGCGGACGACCGGCGTCATCTGCTCACCCTCGGTATGTCCGGCTATACCGAGTCCGGCGTCATCGGCCGCCCTTCGAGGGCCTCCGCCGAGAAGGGCAAGGAACTCCTGGCGGGGCTGACCGAGGCCTTCGGGGCGTACTTCTCGTTGCTGACGGAGAAGACACCGCCCTCGACGGGGACGGGTGCCTCGGCGGTCGCTGAATCCCGGCATTGATCCTGCCCTCCTGCGTTCTCCTCCCGCGGGCGTCGCAGCGCCGCGAACCAGCGGACGAACAGGACCACGACGCCGGGCAGGGCGGCGGCGAAGCTGAGCACCCCGTAGATCACGGCGACGCTCAGACCCATGCCGGCGCCCAGTCCGGCGGCACCGAAGGCCCAGGCCATGACGCCTTCCCTGGGGCCCCAGCCGCCGACGTTGAGCGGCAGGCCCATGGCGAGCAGGGCCAGCAGTGCCAGCGGCAGCAACTCGGCCACGGACGCGGTGGATCCGGCGACGCGGGCGGCGATCAGGAACATCGCCAGGTGTCCGGCCAGCACCACGACCGACGAGACGAGCACACCCGGCCAGTTGCCGCGGGCCAGCAGCGCGCCGCGCGCCTCGGTGAGCGCGGCGCGGACGGCTCCGTACCGGCGGGAAGGAGCGGCCGGCCCGGCCCTGCGGACCGCGGCCACCGCCACCGCCGAGCACACCGAGACGATCGCCAGGACGAGAGCCAGTCGACGGGCGTCCGTGAGGACCGGTGACGGCTGGGTGAGCAGGACCACGGCCCCTACGGCGACCAGGACCGCCTGCCCGGCGGTCCGTTCGAGGACCACCGCGCGCACACCGCGCCCGATGTCCCCCGCGCTCTGGCCGTGCCGTACGGCGCGGTGCACGTCGCCGAGGACTCCACCGGGCAGCGCCGCGTTCAGGAACAGCGCGCGGTAGTAGTCGGCGACGGCGCCTGCCAGCGGCAGCCGGATCCGCAGCCCGCGGGCCACCAGGCACCAGCGCCAGGCGCTGAACACCGTGGTGAGCAGCCCCAGTCCGACCCCGGCCAGCAGGGTCGTGGCGTCGATCTTCCGCAGCCCGTCCAGGAAGACGCCGGTGCCGAGCCGCCAGAGCAGTACGCCGAGGATGGCGGCGCCGGCGACGGTGCCGAAGTGGGTGCGCAGCCGGCGGGAGTCGAGCAGCGCGCGCAGGGCGCCCGCGCGGCGCCGGCCGTGGGTCGCCGGGGCCGGGTCGCCCTGCTCGGGCGCGCGGGCGGCACCGGGGGCGGCCGGTGTCCGGTCGCCCGCCGCGCCCGCGGTGGACGGGAGGGCGGTGGCTCGGGCGGCGGGCGGACGTGCCGTGACGTCGGCGGTGCGCGGGCGCACGATCGTTTCGGCGGCGAGCGGGCGCGCCGGGGCGTCGGCGGTGCGCAAACGCGCGGCGTCGGCCGTGGGGGCCGGGGCGTCGACGGCGGTGGAGCGTGTCGCGTCCGCCCCGGCCTCGGTGCGGACCGCGTCCGCCGCCTGCCCCTGGGCCCCGGGCACATCCGTGCCGGGGCGCCGCTGGGCGGGGGCGGCTCCACCGCGGATCCGCAGGGCGAGGCGCCTGCCGAGGGCGGGGACCGTGGCGGCGTCCACGCCGACCGCTTCCACGCCCGTGCTCACTTCGCACCGCCCGTCGGCAGCGCCAGGACGTCGCTGTGGTGCACGACCACCCGCAACTCGCCCGCCGCGCAGGCCGCCAGACGGGACCGCAGGTACGATTCCGCACGCTCCGCCAGTTCGGGCCGCTGCTCGACGGCCGCACCGACCCAGCCGCGCAGCCACTCCTCGGTGAGCGCGGCCTCGTCGGGCCCGAGCCGCCAGGGACTCGGATGCACCCGGACGGTCGCGCCGTGGTGGTCGAAGGCCTCGCAGGCCGCCGTGATCGCGTCCGGGCCGAGCAGGTCTCCGCGCCGCTGGTGGGCGTTGAACGCCTCGCCGAACTCGGCGTCCAGCGGGTCACCGGGCGCGAACTCGACGCGGCCCGCGACGGAGAGGGTCAGCAGGGCCGGAACCCCGGCCTCCGCGCAGGCCGCCGCGAGCCGGTCGATCTCCTCGCGGGTGAGCACGTCCAGCAGGGCGGACGCCGTCACCAGCGAGGCCCCCCTCAGGGCGTCGGCGGTCAGCCGGCTGATGTCGCCGCGCTGGGTGGTGACCGTGACCCGGCTGCCGTCGGCGGCCGCGGTGGGCGAGCCCACCGTCGCGAAGTGCAGCAGATACGGGTCCCGGTCGTGCAGGACCCAGTGCTGGGCGCCGTCCAGACGCGGGGCGAGCCAGCGGCCCATGGAGCCGGTGCCGCAGCCGAGGTCGTGGATCACCAGGTCGCCGCCGCGCCGGGACTGGTTGGCCAGCCGGATGCGCAGCGGGTCGAGCAGGTCGGCCGCCCGTGCCGCGGCGTCGGCGCCCTCCCGCAACTGGAGCCACTGGGGGGCGTAACGGGGCATGTCGTCGTCGGGCGTGTCCGCGCGCCGCCCCGGAGCGCCCGAACCGCTCGTGGTGGGGCCGGCCCCGGGAACGACCTGCTTCACGTCCTGGCCCGCGGCACCGGTCCCGGTCGCGCCCGGCGCCCTGTGCCCGGGAGCGTCCGACCCGGTCGCCGTCATCCTCATGCCGCCCTCCGGGGTTCCTGCGGAAGCCGTGCCAGCACGCCGGCCAGGCTGCGGGCCGTGGCGGCCCAGCCGTCCAGCGCGGCGCGCCGGCCGCGGGCGGCCGCCTTCAGCCGGCGGCGCACATCGGCCTCGCCGAACCAGCCGCGCAGTTCCACGGCCAGGGCGGCCGGGTTCTCCGGGGGGACGAGGATGCCGGGTACTCCGCCGTCGGGCGCGCGCCCGACCGCTTCGGGTAGGCCGCCGACATCCGTCGCCAGCACGGGAATGCCCCGGGCGAGCGCCTCGGTGACGGCCATGCCGTACGTCTCGGCGTACGAGGTGAGGACCATGAGGTCGGCCGCGGCGTAGCTGGCGTCGAGTTCCGCGCCCGCCTGCGGTCCGGCGAGGTGCAGCCGGTCGCCGAGGCCGTACTTCTCGATCAGGCCGCGCAGTTGGGCGACGTACGCCGGGTCCTGGGTGAGTCCGCCGACGCAGACGCAGCTCCAGGGCAGGTCGGTGACGGTGGCGAGGGCCTCGATCAGCCGGTGCTGGCCCTTGCGCGGGGTGACCGCCGCGACGCACAGCAGCCGGGAGACGCCGTCGGTGCCGGAGGCGAGCGGGGCGATGTCGGCGCCGGGAGCGGCGACATGCACGCGGTCGGGGGCGAGTCCGTGGTGGGCGACGAGCCGGCGGACCGCCCAGTCGCTGGTGGCGACGACGGCGGACACCGCCCGCAGGGTGGTGCGTTCCTTCGCGTCCAGCTCCGTGGCCACCGCCGGTGCCAGGCCGGTCTCGTCGCCGAGCGGCAGGTGCACCAGGACGACGAGGCGCAGCCGTTCGGCCTCGGGGACGATGATCTCGGGGACGCCGCAGGCGACGATGCCGTCGAGGAGGACGATCGTGTCGTCCGCCAGCTCGGCCAGGGTGCGGGCGAGTTCCGTACGGGCGGTGGTCGCGGGCCGCGGCCAGTCGCCCGGGACGGCGTGCCGGTGGACCTGCCAGCCGAAGCCGGGAAGGTCCAGACACAGCCGCCGGTCGTAGGCGTTGCCGCCGCTGGGCGCGGACGCGTCGTCGACGCCGCCCGGCATCACGAAGTGCACGGAGCGCAGGGACATGGGGATGATCGCCGCATTCTTGAGAGCGGTGTGCTGGACGGGCACGTAGTTCAGGGACGACTGGTCGCTGTCCGAGGCCGGGGGGCCGATGGTCGTGTCGGTCACAGGGCACGCTCGTAACTCGCCCAGGCGATGTGCGATTCGTGCAGGGTGACCGTGATGCCGGAGAGGCCGTAGGCGCCCTCGCCCAGCGCCCCGGCGTGCACGCGCTCGGCGAGGCGGTCGGCGATGACCTTGGCCAGGAACTCCGTCGAGGTGTTCGTGTTCTTGAAGTCCGGCTCGTTGTCGAGGTTGCGGTAGTTCAACGCGCTCACGACGGCGCCGAGTTCCTGGGTGGCCAGACCGATGTCGACGACGATGTTGTCGTCGTCCAGTTCGGCACGGCGAAACGTGGCGTCCACCAGGAACGTCGCCCCGTGCAGGCGCTGCGCGGGGCCGAAGACCTCGCCACGGAAGCTGTGGGCGATCATCAGGTGATCGCGGACGGTGATGCTGAACAACGGACGACCCTCCAGGTGCGGCACGTCTGATCCCCTGCCGGGACCATGCCGTGTAGTACGGCTGCCCCGTTCTCCTTGTTCAGCTGCCCGTTCTCCTTTCTTCGCAGTCCTCGGAGGTCAGGCCGGTCGCCCGGTCCTCAAACTCCGTCGTAGACGACGCGATGACACAACCCGGGTATCGATCCGGAGGCGAGTTTCGCCATCACGCCGGGTAGTTCCGCGAAGTCGCACTCTCCGGTGACGAGAGCGTCGAAGGCGGGCTCGGCGAGCAGTTCGAGGGCGAGCGCGAGGCGGTCGGCGTACGTCCGGCCGGGCCGGGCCGCCGGCGAAACGGAACCCACCTGGCTGCTGCGTACGACCAGCCGCCGCGAGTGGAAGGCCTCCCCCAGCGGCAGGCTGACCCGCCGGTCGCCGTACCAGCTCATCTCGAGGACGGTCCCCTCGCGGGCGAGGAGTTCCAGCGCCCGGGTGAGTCCGGCCTCGGTGGCGCTGGCGTGCACGACGAGGTCGCACTCGTCGGCGGCCTCCGCGGGCAGCGCGAAGTCGACGCCCAGGGCTCGGGCGATGCCCGCGCGGCCGGGATCGGCGTCGACGAGCTGCACCCGGACGCCCGGGAAACGGGCCAGGAGCGCGGCGACGGAGCAGCCGACCATGCCACCGCCCACCACCGCGATCCGGTCGCCGACCAGCGGGGCGGCGTCCCACAGGGCGTTCACCGCGGTCTCCACCGTCCCGGCGAGGACGGCACGGGCAGCGGGCACCGCGTCGGGTACGACCGTCACGGCGCTCACCGGGACGACGTACCGGGTCTGGTGCGGATACAGGCAGAACACGGTCCTGCCCAGCAGGCCCGCCGGACCTTCCTCCACTTGGCCGACACTCAGATAGCCGTATTTCACCGGTCCGGGGAAATCCCCGTCCTGGAACGGTGCACGCATCGAAGCATGCTGACTTTCCGGCACACCGCCACGGAAGACGAGGGACTCGGTGCCCCGGCTGACTCCGGAGTAGAGCGTGCGCACCAGCACCTCACCCTCCGCGGGGGCCGACAGGGCCTCCTCGCGTATCTCGCCGTGGCCGGGCGAGCCCAGCCAGAAGGCGCGAGCTGTGAGTTCCATGAGCGTCCCCCTGAACGATCGAGCAGATCTTCACGTACGGAGCGGTGACAAGCCGCGCACAGTACGCGGCGTTGATCGACTCTGTCATATGGCCGGAGGATGTGCGGTGGCCCTGAACAACACGTACGACGCGAGGCTCCTGGCCCAGGAGACCACGGTGGGAGCGGGTGTGCAGCTCCTGGTGCTGGCTCTGCTGGGGACGGCGATCGGGATGGGACCCGCGGGCTGGCTGACCGGTCTGGCCTTCGCGATCGCCACCTGGGCGGTCCTGACCCGCGCCCTGCGCCGCTCGCGGCCCCGCTCCTTCGGACCGGCCAATCGGGTGACGCTCGGCCGCGCGATCCTGGTCGGCGGCGTCACCGCGCTGGTCGCGGACTCCTTCCAGAGCTCGCCCCCGGTGTCCCTGCTCGTCGGTCTCACGGCGGTCGCCCTGATCCTCGACGGGGTCGACGGCAAGGTCGCCCGCCGCACCGGCACCTCGACCGCCCTCGGCGCCCGTTTCGACATGGAGGTCGACGCCTTCCTGATCCTCGTGCTCAGCGTGTACGTCTCGATGTCGCTCGGTCCCTGGGTGCTGCTGATCGGCACCATGAGGTACGTGTTCGTGGCGGCCGCCCGGGTGCTGCCCTGGCTGAACGCGGCGCTGCCGCACAGCATGGCCCGCAAGACCGTGGCGGCTCTTCAGGGGATCGTGCTGCTCGTCGCCGGCGCCGGGATCCTGCCCCGGGAGGCGGACGCGGCCGCGGTGCTGCTGGCACTCGGGCTGCTGGTCTGGTCGTTCGGCCGCGACATCGTGTGGCTGTGCCGCCACCGCCATCACCACGCGCGGGAACAGCCGCGCAGTGTCCGCGAGCTCGCCGAGGTGGGCTGATCCGGAAGGACCGGGACGGCCGGGCGGCCGTCCCCGCGCGACCGGTACGGCGGTGAGCCGTCGTACCTGACCCGGCGCCGGACGATCACGCCCGCGAGGGCGAACGCACCGAAGGCCGTCCCCCACTTGTGGGCCCGCGGCCGCGAACCGTCCGCGTCCGGACCCGTCCTCTCCCCGGCCGCGGCCCGGAGCGCAGTACAACCGCGAGGCCCTGGACGTACACTTCAAGGGCAAGTCCCTCGCCGACGTCCTGTCCACGACCTTCGGGGTATGCCCGGACTCTTCGCGGAGCGCGCGATCGTCCTCCACCACCTCAGGACGCTCCATCACGTCGGACCGGGGTACGGGAAACCCGGTCGGCCCGCCATGACGCTCCCCGTCCTCGACGAGCCGGCCACGGTCTGCACCACGCGGCCCAGCCGCAGTCCCGCGCCGGGCAGTTCCTCCGACCGCTTCCGGACAGGAGTTGAGGGCCATGGAGACGGACTCCCAGGCGTGGGACCAGGAGCCGCCCCGGCCCGTCGCGCAGACGGAGGAGGACGACGACGCCCCCGGGCCCCGGCTCACCTCCCCCGGTGCCTCGGTCGATCAGGTACGTGACTACCTCAAGCAGATCGCCCGGGTCCCCCTGCTGGGCGCCGCGCAGGAAGTGGATCTGGCGAAGCGGATCGAGGCGGGCCTGTTCGCCGAGCGCAGGCTCCAGGAGGAGCCGGGTATCGATCCGGGGTTCCGGCGGGAGCTGGAGATCCTGGCCGCGGACGGACACCGGGCGAAGTCCCATCTCGTCGAGGCGAACCTGCGTCTCGTCGTCTCCATCGCCAAGCGCTACAGCAGGCGAGGGATGCTGTTCCTGGACCTGGTGCAGGAGGGCAACACGGGTCTCATCCGCGCGGTCGAGAAGTTCGACTACGCCAGAGGGTTCAAGTTCTCCACCTACGCGACCTGGTGGATCCGGCAGGCGATCTCACGGGCCCTGGCGGACCAGAGCCGGACCATCCGCATTCCCGTCCACATGGTGGAGGTCATCAACAGAATGGCCAAGGTCCGCCGGGAGATCATCCAGGACACGGGAGCCGACCCGACCCAGGAGGAACTGGCGCGGAGGCTGGACGTACCGGTGGAGAAGATCTCCGAGATCGAGACCTACACCAAGGAGCCGGTCTCCCTCCACACCCCGCTGGGCGAGGAGGGCGGCACCGAACTGGGTGACGTGCTCGAGGACAGCGAGACCATCTCCCCGGCGGACATGGTCACCTTCCTGCTCCTCAAGGACGCCATCCAGGCCGTCCTGGCGAACATGACCGCGCGCGAGGCCGGAATCATCACGCTGCGCTACGGCCTCATGGACGGGCAGGCCCGGACGCTGGAGGAAATAGGGCAGGTGTACGGGGTGACTCGCGAGCGCATCCGACAGATCGAGTCCAAGACGATGTCCAAACTGCGCCACCCCTCACGTTCCGAGGCACTCCGGGACTACCTCGACGTCAGCTGAGGGCTGTCCCGTGATTCCCGGCCAGATCCCTCTGCGGAGCCACGAGTTGTTCCCCCGTCAGCCTGCCGTCCTGCCCCACCTGCTCGCGCCGCTCATCGCCGCCGCCACTCCTCGGCGAGCAGGGCGTACGAGCGCACCCGGTCCGCGTGGCCGTGCGTGATGGTCGTGATCAGCAACTCGTCGGCGCCGGTGGCTTCCTGGAGCTGTTCCAGCCGGTCGGCGACGTGTCCTGGGGAGCCCACGAAGCGGGTCTCGACGCGGTCCGCGACCAACTCCCGGTCCGCGTCGCTCCAGACATGGGCGCGGGCCTGCGCGGGCGTCGGGTACGGGATGGCGCCCTCGGCCGTGCGGATGCTGCGTACCCAGAGGTCGTAACCGGTGGCGAGGTCACGCGCGGTCTCGTCGTCCTCGGCGACGACGACATCGGCGGACACGCCCACATACGGCTTGTCGAGTACGTCGGACGGCTGGAACGCGGCGCGGTATCCCTCCACCGCCTCCAGCACCGTCGCCGGGCTGACGTGGTAGTTCGCCGCGAACCGCAGACCGCCCCGGCCCGCGACGCCGGCGCTCTCGCCGCCGCTGCTGCCCAGGATCCACACCTCGACGTCGGCACCCTCGCCGGGTACGGCGTGTGCCTCCACGCCGTCCGCCGACCGGTACGTACCAGCGAGCAGCGCGAGGATGTCGTCGATCTGCTCGCCGTAGTCCGGCGACTGGGCGTGCGGCTGCTGGAGCAGTGTGCGCTGGAGGGCGACGCGGGGTGAGCCGAGGAGGTGCGCGAAGGAGAACCGCGGCGGTATGCGCAGGCCGTTGGGGGCGCGCCCGTCGACGACCGGGGTCGCGGTCGGCGGCGGCACGTCGGCCTGGCCCGGCGGGCGCCCGCCGGAGCGGCCGAGGCCCAGGTCGAGCCGGCCGGGGTGCAGGGCGTCGAGCAGGCCGAACTCCTCGACCGTGGAGAGCGCGGTGCGGTGCCCCAGTTGTACGGCCCCCGAGCCCAGCCGGATCCTGGAGGTGGCGGAGGCGGTCAGGGCGAGGAGCACCGCGGGAGAGGTGCCCGCCACCCCCGGGTTGAGATGGTGCTCGGCGAACCAGTAGCGGGCGTAGCCCAGGCGCTCGGTCTGCCGGGCCAGATCGATGGAGTTGCGCAGGGCGTCGGCGGCGGTGGAGCCGGAGGAGACCGGGACGAGGTCGAGGACGCCGAGGGGGATGCCGGACATGGACGTGCCTCCTCAGTGGTCGGCGGGGACGGGCTCGGGCGCCGCGAGCACGGGCCCCCAGGCGAACGGCGGATCGGGGATGTCCCGCCGGAGCACGGGGGCGACCTCGGCCTGGAAGAGCTCCAGCGAGTCGCGGTGCCTGCGGTCGGAGAGACCGCCCGCGTCGGCGTGCAGATGCAGGACCGTGTGCCCGAACCGCTCGTGGTAGCGGTGCACCTTCTCGATGATCTGCTGCGGGCTGCCCACGAGCGCCGAACTGCGCGCGACGAAGTCCTCCAGCGTCGGGAAGACCGGCTCCAGGCCCAGCTTCCTCTGGAACGCCAGGTTCCCCTCGAACACCGGCCGATAGGCGGCGAGCGCCTCCTGCGAGGTCCGGGCCGCGTAGACGCCCGCGGTCCCGGCGCCCACCGCGATGTCGGCCGGATCGTGACCGTGGTGCTCCCAGCGCTCGCGGTAGTAGCGGATCAACTCGGCGTACGGCTCGATGGGGTTGGTGACGTTGGCGGAGAAGAGCGGGTCGCCGTGGCGGGCGGCCAGATCGACCGACTCCTTGCTGGTCGCGCTGCCGTGCCAGATCCGGACCGGCTGCTGGAAGGGTCTCGGCCACACTTCCGCGTCCTTGAGCTCCGGACGGAAGCGGGTCGCGGCGGTCACCCTGTCCTGCCGCCAGATCCGCCGGAACACCTCGTAGCTCTCGGCGTTGCGGTCCCACTGGTCCTCGGGTGTGACGTGGAACAGCTCGCGCTGCGCGGCGCCGTTGCCCTTGCCGATGATCAGCTCCAGCCGGCCGCCGGAGAGTTGGTCGAGGGTCGCGTAGTCCTCGTACGCGCGCACCGGGTCGAGCAGGCTGAGCGTGGTCACCGCCGTGAAGAGGCGGATGCGGGAGGTGAGCGCGGCGAGGTGGCTGAGGACGACGGGCGGCGAGGAGGAGATGAACGGCCGTTCGTGCCGCTCCCCCACGCCGAACCCGTCGAAGCCGAGCTCCTCGGCGAGCAGCGCGTTGTCGATCACCTCTCGGAAGCGGTCGTTGGTCGGTTTCCGCTCCCCGGTCACGGGGTGCGGGGCGTGCACGATCAGGGTGATGGCCAGGAACTTCATGACGCCACCCGGTCGGCCGCCGCCTCGGCGTCGGGGTGGGCGAGGCCCAGGTGGTCGCGGAGGGTGGTGCCCTCGTACTCCGTACGGAACACGCCGCGCTCCTGGAGCAGCGGGACCACGGTGTCGGCGAAGGTGTCGAGGCCGCCGGGGGTGATGTGCGGGACGAGGATGAAGCCGTCGGAGGCGTCGGCCTGGACGAAGACGTTGATCGTCTCGGCGACGGTGGCCGGGGAGCCCACGAACGCCTGCCGGTTGCCGGTCTCGATGACCAGGTCCCGGATCGACCACTTGTTGGCGGCGGCTCGCTCCCTCCACTCCCTGGCGGTGGCCAGCGGGTCCCGGTACATCCGCACCTGGGCGCGGCCACGGGCGATGGTGTGCTCGCCGAGGTCGGGGTCGATGTCGGGAAGCGGTCCGTCCGGGTCGTACGCGGACAGGTCACGGTTCCAGACGAACTCCAGGTGCTTGATCGCCGTGGCGCCGCTGACCTGCTGTCGGCGCACCTCGCGGGAGAGTTCCTCCGCCTCGGCGTCCGTGTCCCCGAGGACGAAGGTCGCGGCGGGAAGGATCAGCAACTGGTCGCGCGTGCGGCCGTAGCGGGCCAGCCTGCGCTTGACGTCCGTGTAGAAGGCCTGGCCCTCCTTGAGGGTGGCGTACCGGCTGAAGATCGCGTCGGCGTCCGCGGCGGCGAACTCGCGGCCCTCCTCGGAGTCTCCGGCCTGGAAGACGACGGGACGGCCCTGCGGGCTGCGCGGGACGTTGAACTGCCCCTGGATGTCGAAGTGCGGGCCCTGGTGCACGAAGGCTCCGGCCTTCGCGTCGCGCAGGAAGGTTCCGGTGTCCTGGTCGGCGACGATCTCGTCCCCGTGCCAGGAGTCGAAGAGTTCGTTCGCGGTGGCCAGGAACTCCCTGGCCCGGGAGTAGCGCTCGTCCTGCGGGAGGAACCCTCCACGGCGGAAGTTCTCGCCGGTGAAGGCGTCCCAGGAGGTGACGACGTTCCAGGCGGCGCGTCCGCCGGAGAGGTGGTCGAGGCTGGCGAACTGGCGGGCGACCTCGTAGGGCTCGTTGAAGGTGGAGTTGATGGTGCCGGTCAGGCCCAGGTGTTCGGTGACGGCGGCGAGCGCGGTCAGGACGGTGAAGGTGTCGGGACGGCCGACGACGTCCAGGTCGTAGATCTGTCCGCCCTGTTCACGAAGGCGCAGCCCCTCGGCGAGGAAGAGGAAGTCGAACCTGGCGCGTTCGGCGGTCCGGGCGAAGTGTGCGAACGAGCTGAACTCGATGTGGCTGCCGGCCTCCGGGTCGCTCCAGACGGTGGTGTTGTTGACGCCGGGGAAGTGCGCCGCGAGGTGGATCTGCTTGAGGGGCTTGTCCTGTGTCGTGCTCATGAGTGGGTCCCTCCGGCTCAGGCGGTGGCGGCGTAGCGGTTGGCGGGGCGGGAGAGTCCGAGCAGCCCGCGCAGGGTGTCGGCCTCGTACGACTGCCGGAAGGCGCCGCGACGCTGGAGTTCCGGGACCAGGCCCCGGGTGATCGCCGGCAGGTCGTGGCCGGCGACGGCGGGGCGCAGCCGGAAGCCGGAGAGTCCGGCCGAGTGCAACTCCTGGAGCAGGTCGGCGAGTTGTGCCGGGGTGCCGGTGAAGCTCCGGGCGTCACTGGTGTACGGGTGGCCGGCGAGGGTGTCGAGGCGTTCGCGGCGGGCCGCCGCCGCGGCGGGAGCGTCGTCCAGGAACACCACCAGGTCGCCGAAGAGGTGCAGGGGTTCGCCGGAGCGCCCGGCCGCTTCCTGTTCGGCGCGGACCGCGGCGACGATCGTGCGCGCCTGCCCGGTGTCGTGGGGGGTGACGTATCCGATGTCGGTGGAGCGGCCGAGCAGACGGAAGGGCGCGCCGGTCGCCGACTCGTGCGCGAGGGCGCTGACAGGGGGCTGACCCTGCGGCGGGCGCGGGGTGATCGAGGGCCCCTTGACGCTGAAGTGCCTGCCCTCGAAGTCGACGTAGTGCAGCTTTTCGCGGTCGACGAAGCGGCCGGTGGCGACGTCCCGGATCTCCGCGTCGTCCTCCCAGCTGTCCCAGAGCCTGCGCACCGCTTCGACGTGGTCGGCGGCCTCGTCGAAGAGGTCGACGGTCAGCTCCCGCAGGGCGGGGGTGTCCAGGTCCTCGAGGCGGAACGGGGGGAACGTACGGCGGCCGAAGTGTGCGGCCTCGTTCTGACGCGGCGACACCTGCACCCGTACACCCGCGCGGCCGGTGCTCACATAGTCGAGGGTGGCGATCGCCTTGGAGATATGGAACGGCTCCGTGTGGGTCGCCACCACGGTCGGCACCAGTCCTATGTGGCTGGTGAGCGGGGCGACGCGGGCGGCGATCAGGACGGCGTCCAGCCGTCCGCGTACCTGGTCGGTGCGGCCGTCGGGACCGGTGACCTGCGAGGACTGGAGTCCGAGCGCGTCCTCGATGGTCACGAGGTCGAGCAGGCCGCGCTCGGCCTCGGTGATCAGGTCCGTCCAGTACGCGGCGGTGAGCAGATCACGGGGGCGGGCCTCCGGCTCGCGCCAGGCGGCCGGATGCCAGCCGGCGCCGTCGAGCGCGACGGCGAGGTGCAGGGCGTCGGAGGGAGTGGAGGAGGCGGGTGAGGAAGGGGAAGAGGGGGAGGAGGGGGAGGAGGGGGAGGAGGGGGAGGAGGGGGAGGAGGGGGAGGGTGTGGGCAGCGGGGAGGGGGATGACGAGGACACGAAAGGGGTGCCTTCCTGATCGACCGTACGAGGGCTCCTGCCCTCCGTGCGGAGGGCGGCGGCAGCGGGGTGACAGGTCAGGGACGACAGAGCGAGCCGGCGACGCGCTGCAGATCGATGTGCGGCCGGGAGTGCAGATGGACACGGCGGCGCGGGGTGAGCACCATGACGCGGAGTCCGGACAGGGCTGGCACGTCCGTCACCTCCGCCCTTCCGTCGCGGCGGGCCCGGGGGCGCGCCGGTTTCGTGGTGTCCTCTCAAGCACAACGGACCGCCCGCGCCGTCTGTTCCGGCTCAGCGGCCGGAGTTCGCACCAGAAGGAAGTCCGTACGGCGGCGCAGGGTGAAGCCGATCGACTCGTAGAGCCGGATCGCGCCGGTGTTCGTGGCGGCGGCGTGCAGGAAGGGGGTGTCCCCGCGCTTCCTGATGCCGGCCGCGACCGCTCTGACCAGCCGAGTGGCCAGGCCCCTGCCCCGGTGGTCCGGCGCGGTGCAGACCGCGCTGATCTCCGTCCAGCCGGGCGGGCGCAGGCGTTCGCCGGCCAGGGCGACCAGGCGGCCGCGGTGCCGGATGCCGAGGTAGGTGCCGAGCGCGATCGTGCGCGGGAGGAAGGGGCCGGGCTCGGTGAGGGCGATCAGGTCCAGGATCTCCGGCACGTCGTCGGGCCCGAGGCGCACCGCGTCGGGTGCGGGTTCGGCGCGCAGCCCGGTGTCGACCAGTTGCACCCCCTGGCCGCTGCGGACGGTCTGCCAGCCGTCGGGGGCGGACCCGGTGCCTGTCACCGGGGTGACGGTTCCCGGGCCGACGAGGGTGGCCAGGTCCGTCCAGGCGCGCGGGTCGGCGAGGTCGGCGAGGGCGGTGAACGGGGAGACGTCCACGGGGTAGCGGGCGGCGCGTCCGACGCGCTCGGCGAAGGAGGCGTGCGGGCCGGTCAGCGCGGCCCACGCGGCGTTGTCGAGGAGGTGGGGTGCGACCGGGCCCCGGGACGGGGCCGGCCGGGCGGGGGATGCCATGAGGGTGTCGTGTCTCCGGGGCGGGGCGGAAAGCCGTGGGTCAGGAGTTGTCGAGCGGCAGTCCCGGCGGGTCGACCCGGGCGGTGTCGACGGCCTCGTTGGAGAGGTTCCACGCGGCGAGCCATTTGGCGTACTGACCGTTCTTGATCAGGTGGTTGATGGCGTCGGCGACCGGCGCGGCCAGGCCGCTGCCCTTCTTCGCGGTGGCCGCGATCAGCCCCTGGAGCGTCGCGCCCGCCCCGGAGAACGTGCCCGCGTTGCGCGTCGGGTCGGGAGACTTCGCGGTCTGGGTGATGTGGTAGGCGATACCGGGGTTGGGCCCGAAGGAGGCGTCGATCTTCCCGCTGGACAGTGCGAGGGCCGTGGCGTTGTTGTCCTGGTAGTACTTGACGGTGAGCTTCTTGCCCTCCTTGGCGAGCTTCGCCTTCCACTCCAGCAGGATCTTCTCCTGGTTGGTCCCGGCGCTCACCGCGACGGTCCGGCCGGCCAGGTTCCGGTAGTCGCCGTCGAAGTTCCAGGTGCTCTTCTTGCGCACCTCGAAGGCGAGGTTGTCCTGCCGGTAGGAGGCGAACTCGTACTTCTTCTTGCGTTCCTCGGTGTCGGTGACGTTCGAGAAGGCGATGTCGACCTTGCCGCTGTCAATGCCGACGAACAGGTTCTCCCAGGTCGAGTTCTTCACCTCCGGCTTCAGGCCGAGGACCGCGGCGACCAGCCGGCCGAGGTCGGGTTCGGCGCCGGTGAGGGTCTTCTGGTCCTGCCCCACGTACGCCAGTGGCGGGAACCCGGCGGGCAGCGCGCCCACTCCGATCACCAGCTTGCCGCTCCTGGCCACCGACTTGGGCAGCTCGGCGCTGATGGACTTGACCTCGGGCACGGTGAGTTCGGTCTGTTGTGCGGCGCCGTTGGAGAGCGCGCCCAAGGTGACGGTGCCGGGGGCCGCGCCGGCGGTCGTGGTGGCGGCGTCGCTCTCGCCCCCGCACGCGGCGAGCCCGCCGGCGAGGGTGGCGACGGCGGTGGACACGGTCAGGCCACGCAGGAGTCCGGTACGGAGGGTGCGGGAGCGGGTGCGGGTGCGCATGGGTCGTCCTTGTCAGGTGTGCGGTGAGGGAGTGGTGCGGGGGCGGATGAGCGGTGTCCGGGCGGGTTCAGAGGACCTTGCTCAGGAAGTCCCTGGTCCGCTCGTGTACCGGGTGGTCCAGCACCTGGGCGGGCGGACCCTGTTCGACGATCCGGCCGGCGTCCATGAACACCACCCGGTCGGCGACCTCGCGGGCGAAGCCGATCTCGTGGGTGACGATGAGGAGGGTGGTGCCGCTGGTGGCCAGGTCCTTGATGACGGCGAGGACCTCACCGACCAGTTCGGGGTCGAGGGCGGAGGTGGGTTCGTCGAAGAGGATGACTCCGGGCCGCAGCGCGAGAGCGCGGGCGATGGCCACCCTCTGCTGCTGGCCGCCCGACAACTGCCGTGGAAAGGCGGCGGTTCTGTCGGCGAGTCCGACCCGGCCCAGCAGGGTGCGCGCCAGTTCCCGCGCTTCGGGCCTGCTCAGCCGGCCGGTGGCGACCGGCGCGGCCGCCACGTTGTCGAGCACCGTCAGGTGCGGGAACAGGTTGAAGTTCTGGAAGACGAAGCCGATCCGGCTGCGCTGGGCCAGGATGGCCCGCTCGCTCAGTTCCTTGAGCCGGCCGCCGTGCCGTCGTACGCCGATCGGCTCGCCGTTCAGGCTGACATGGCCGATCTCGGGCTTCTCCAGGTGGTTGATCACCCTGAGGAGCGTGGACTTGCCGGAGCCGGACGGTCCGAGGACGACGGTGACCTCACCGGGCCGTACGGTCAACTCCACTCCGTCCAGGACACGTTGGGTCCCGTACCACTTGTGCACGTCGTGGACCTCGACCGCCGCGGGCCGGACGTCGGGCTGCTCCGTCACCTCGGCGGTCACAGGGCCGCCTCCTTCCGGACACGGTTCCGCAGGTCGCGCAGACCGGTGCGGAGCTTCTGCAGCGGGGTGGGCGGCAGGGTGCGCAGCGCGCCCCGCGAGTAGTACCGCTCGACGTAGAACTGGACGACCGACACGACGCTCGTGAGGATCAGGTACCAGACGGTGGCGACCAGCAGCAGCGGCACGATGTCGCCGGGGTAGGTGCTGCCCATGCTCTGCACCGAGCCGAACAGGTCGAGCAGGGAGACGTAGAAGACCAGCGAGGTGCCCTTGATCAGGCCGATCAGCTGGTTGACGTAGTTGGGGGTGATGGAGCGCAGGGCCTGGGGGAACACGATCCTCGTGAACTGGTAGCCCTTCGGCAGACCCAGCGCGGAGGCCGCCTCGTGCTGGCCCTGGTCGACGGAGAGGATGCCGCCCCGCACCACTTCGGCCGCGTACGCCGCTTCGTTGAGGCTGAGCCCGACGACCGCGACGACCATGTCGGTGGCGAGCCGGGACTCGTCGAACGTGAGGAAGGCGGGGCCGAACGGCACACCGAGGCTCAGCGTCCGGTAGAGCGCGGAGAAGTTGTAGAGGAAGAGCAGGACGACGATCAGCGGCACCGACCGGAACAACCAGATGTAAACCCAGCTCACGGCACGCAGCACCGGACTCCGGGAGAGCCGCGCGAGTGCGAGCAGGATGCCGCCCAGCAGTCCCGACACGGCACTGTAGACGGTCACTTCGAGGGTGATGAGCAGGCCGTCGAGGATCGTGGGACGCAGGAACCAGTACTGGAACCTGTCCCACTGGAAGAACGGATTGGTCGCCAGGCCGTGGACGATCTGGGCGACGACGACCAGCACGATCGCCGAGACGATCCAGCGGCCCGGCCGGCGCAGCGGCAGCACCCGCTGCGCGGCGTACGGCCGCGGTTCGACCACGGGAGCGGGAGGCGGCTGCGCCGTGCCCAACGGCACGGCGGAGCCGAGGGATTCACTCATGGAGGGCTCCAGGCGGCTCGGACTCCCCCGGCACGGCCCGTAGAACGACACGACGGGAACGCGCACGGGGGAACGAACCCGATGCGGGGACGAGAAGGGGGAGACCACCGGAAGTCCGCCGGTTCGGCGGCGGCACACGGTGGTTCGGAGATCACGGACCCGGGATCGGACACCGCGGATCAAGGACCGGGCGTTCAGGGACCGGAGGGTCGGCGGCCGGGGTTCAGGGACCGGCGATCAGCGAGGGAGTGCGTCAGCCCTGACAGAGACAGCGGGCGTCGGGGGAGGGACAACACCGTGCCGTAAGGGCGCTGCCGCCGTCGGCGCGGTGCCGCTCCGGACGACGGTTCGTGAGCACGCGGTCGCGGCCGTGGGACCGCGAGGCGGTCTTCCCCTGGGCTGCGTACATCGCGGTCACCGTCACCGTTCCGGCCCGTGGGGCCTCGTGTTCACCGGAGTTGCTCCGGTCCGATGCGGCGTAAGTTAGGCACGGCCCCGAACGAATGTCAACGCTCGGCAGCCCGGATGACCACGTCGTGAGACCGCGCGGACGCCTTCTTGACGAGCCCACGGAGCGGACCGAGACTGGCGGGGACGGTCACGATTGTCAGCGCCCTTCGCACGGTTGCTTCCGTGCGAGGCGGTTGATCGGCCCCGGCCCGCTGACAGGCAACCCTTCCACCGCGACGGGGTGCCCCGGGTGACGACCGGGTCCCGCCGGAGCGGCGGGGCAAGCGTGGTCTCGCCTCTCGCGAGCCCCGGACACGGGAGCGACGGGAATGACCGGAAAGGGCACGAGCGGTCTGACCAGGCGCCTGCACATCGATCTGCAGCGGGTCTCCAGCGCCTACTAGTCCACGGTCCGGACGGTACGTCAGCGCGGTCACTCCGTTCCGCCGCTGCCACCCCCCGGGGTGGCGGGGCTTCGTCGTTCCCATGGAGAGTCATGCCCGAGACAGTCTCGCTCAGTCCGACCGCCGCCGCCTCCCACCACTGCGCCCCGGCCTCACCTGCCGCGGGGGCGGTTGTCGCCGCCGCCCCTCGGGCGGCCGCGCCCGCGCGTGGACACCGCATCCGCAGTCGCATCGGAGTCGGTCCGGCCGGCGGTTTCTATCCGGCGCCGCACCGCTATCAGCTGTACCTCTCCGAGGGCTGTCCGCGCTCGCTGCGCATCTCGATCACCCTCGGCCTGCTGGGACTGCGCGACTCGGTCACCACCACGCTGCTGACGGGGCCCGCCGGGACGCCGGACGCCTGCGCCGCCCTGCGGGCCGCGTACGAGGCCACCTGGCACCACTACGACGGCCCGCTCACCGCGCCGGCGCTGTGCGACCGCTGGAGCGGACGCATCGTCAGCAATCACACCCCCGACATCCTGCGCGACCTCGGCGAACTTCCGGGCTGCCGCGACGGCAACGGACTCCCCCGGCTGCACCCGCCGTCCCTCGCCGCGGACGTCGACACCTTCCGCGTCTTCCTCGACCGGAATCTCGCCCCGGCCGCCCCGCCTACGGCGCGGTCGGCCGCTCTCCGCTCACTGGATCAGCAACTCACCGCGAACGAGCATGTGTTGGGCGACGAGTTGACGGCCGCCGACGTCGACGCGTGGGTGGCCCTCACCCACCTCGGCGCCGAGGACGTCCTCTCCCCGTACGGCCGCCTGCGGGACTACGTCCGCAGGCTGGGCGCCCACCCGGCCTTCCACGAAGCGGTGCGCCGGGCCTGACGGGCGTCCGGGGCGTCTCCCCGGACGACCTCGGGCCGCGCCCACCCGAGCCCGCGGCGAGCGGAGCCCCCGGCCACCGGGGGGCCGTTCGCCGTCTCGTCCTCGGCCGGCCCGGCAAGGCGCGACAGCGGGAACCGCGGGGCACCGGCCGCCGTGTCCGGCGGACCGTGGAGCCGGACGGCCGCTGCCCGCCGCCGCGCCGACGACGGGCGGTGATCCGCCGGATCAGCCCTTGACGCGGGTGAAGACGAGTGTGCCGACGACAGTGGTCAGGCCGCGGAGCATGCCCATCTGGTTCCAGCCCATGTCGAACTGGTCGCGGTCCACGGTGAACTCGGTGCCGAGGGTGACGTCTTCGGCGCTCGCCGCGCTCACCCGGGCGACGACGGGCTGCGGCCTGGTGATGCCGTGCACGGTCAGCTGACCGGTGACCTCGACGGTGTCGTCCTGGGTGACCGCCGCGTTGTCCACCGCGAAGGTGATCGTGGGGTGCCGTTCCGCGTCGAAGAGGTCCGCCGAGCGGAGGTGCTTGTCGCGCTTGGCGTTCTTGGTGTCGAGGGACGCCACGTCCAGGGTGACGGTGCCGCGGGCGGTCCCGTCGGCCTGCACCTCACCTTCCCCGGTGACAGCGGCGAAGGCGCCCTTCACCGTGACCAGGCCCCACATCGTCTTGTGCCGGATGACGACGCTGGTACGGGCGGGGTCGAGCTGCCACAGGCCGGTTTCGACGGCGACGGTCATGAGAGTTCTCCAGACGGTTAACAGTGAGAGGTGAGGCACGGGCCGTGGGACAACCAGCAGTCATCCAAATTTGGACGATCACAGGCTAGCCCGTTCTTCAAATTTGGACAACCGGTAGACTGTGACACCATGGCCGACTTTCTCGCCCCCGCTGACCTGCCCGAACACGAGCCGGCGGCCGACGACGGCCTGCTGCCGACCGAACTGCGGTCCTGGATGAGGCTGCTCGCGGCGGCCGGGGCGATCGAGCAGCAGCTGCGCGCTCGCGTCAAGGACGCCCTCGGTGTCTCCCACGACGAGTTCCTGGTGCTGTGCCTGCTGGCCGACCAGCCCGGCTCCAGTCTGCGCATGACACAGATCGCCGAGCTGCTGGGCCGTCCCAAGACACGGCTGACCTATCAGGTGGCCTGTCTGCAGCACGCGGGCCTGATCACGCGGCGCTCGGCCTGCGGGGACAAACGGGGTATCGAAGTGGCGCTCACGGACAAGGCGCGCACGCTGCTGAGGGAGTCCTCGCGCCCGCTGGCCGACGCCGTCTCGCAGGCCATCGCCCGCACGGCGTGCGCGCAGCGGTACGAGCAGCTGCACGACTTGTTGCCGCCCTCCGAGGTTCCCGTTCCCGGCGACGATTCGTAACGCACGGGTCGTGAAGCACGGTTCGTGAAGCGGGGGCGGGCCCGGGAAGACCGTGAGCGGGACGGCCCGGAAGACCGGCTGAGAGTGCCGTGACGCGACGAACGCGCCGGTGCCACGGCCCGGAAGCGCGGGGCCGCCCCGGCGGACGGCCTCGCGCCTCGGATGCCGGCCGCCGCGACGACCTAGCAGGTCAGAAGCCCGGGAAGACGCGTCGCAGGTCGTCCAGGGTGAGGTCGTCCCCCTTGAGGTTCACCCCGGCCGGAGTGTGGGCGGGGGCGTGGCGGCCGGTGACGAGCCGCAGCCACCACTCGGCCGGGGCGTTCAGTACGGCGTCGGGCTCGGCGGGCTCGTCGACGAGCGCGACCGAGTCACCCAGCACGAGCCCGAAAGCACGCACGGGAGAAACCGTCCGCACGGCGATACGGGCGTGGCGGCCGCCCAGGGCGTCTGCCTTGCCGAGGAACCCTATGAGCAGACCGGCCTGGGCGAGGAGCGGCTCGGTCGCCACCGGCAGCAGCGCCGCCGTCGGGTCGAAGGCCACCTCGACGTCCCAGGTGTGGTGGGTGAACTCGCCGAGCCGAAGGCCCGCGAGCGTCGCGACGTCCACGGGTGCCGGCAGGAAGCCGAGCTCCACGCGGAGTTCGTCCCGGGCCCGCGCGTCCAGCGCCTCGTAACCACGCACGAGTTGCTCGTCTGCGTCCACGAAACCCTCGGCGCGCTCGGCCGGGGACATCGCGTCCCAGCGTGCCCACACCGACTTGTTGAAGTCGCCGTCCCGCGGTCCGGTGCCGTTCAGCGCGCCCTCCAGCGAGGCGAGGCCGATCTCGGCGCCGCTGCCGAGGTGGCTGAGGACCTGGGAGACGTCCCACTCCGAAGCGCCCGAGCGCCGGGTGAGGTCGGCGGTGGCGAGCCCGTGCACCACGGAGGTCAGGTAGTCGTGTCCGCTGCGCAGCGCGGCGATGGTCTGGTCGGCACGGTCGGTCATGTCTCGACTCCGGGGAAGGGTGGGATGGTGCGGGAACCGTACCCAGGACGGTCGCCGTCGAAGACGGTGGGGGCAAGAGGGGCCGTCGATCCATCCCGGGGCGGTCGTCCGCGCGCCGGGCCGGCCGAGCGGCAGCGCGCTCCGCACGACCGGCGACGACGCGGCGCACGGCGCCCTCCGCACGCCCCGTCCACTCGCCCCGCTCACCCCCGTCCCGCACCCGGCGAGTCGCTGAACACGGTGCCGCCGCACCCCGCATCCTGGCCTGGCGGGCGCCTCCCATCCGGTCCCGTACCTCCCGCGCAGCCCCTGACCCACGGAGGACCATGGCCGCCGACGGCACACCCGCTCCCGACCACCCCCCTGTCCCGGCCACTGCCGTCTCCCTCCTGCGCCGCCCCAGGCTGTGGCTGCTGCCGACCGTGCTCAGCGGGCTGCTCGCACTGCTGCTGGCCCTCCTCTACATGGGCGGCATCGTCAATCCGAACGGAGCCCTGCACGACCTGCCCATCGGCATCGTCGACACCGACCAGGGCAGACCACTGCCCGGGCAGACGACGAACCTGGGAGCACAGCTCACCCGCGCGGTCGTCGCCGACACCTCCGGCAAGGCCCGCTGGGAACGGCTCACCCGTGCCCAGCTCCAGGACAGACTCACCTCCGGCAGGATCTTCGGGGCCCTGGTCGTCCCCGCCGACTTCACGGCCTCCGTCACCGCGCTCACCACCTCGACCGCGACGGCCCGGCCGACGCTCACGGTGCTCACCAACCCGGGTCTGGGCAGCCTCGGCTCCTCACTGGCGAGCCGGATCGCCCAGCAGACCGCCCAACAGGCCTCGCTGACCATCGGCAAGCAGCTCACCGCCTCCCCCGCCGCCGCGGGGACCGACTCCACGACCCGTCTGCTGCTGGCCGACCCGGTGACGGTCACCACCCGGGTCGGCCACCCCATCGGTGAGCACAGCGGCCTGGGCCTGACCGCGTTCTACTACACGCTGCTGCTGGTCCTGACCGGGTTCCTGGGGGCGAACGTCATCAACAACGGCGTGGACACCGCGCTCGGTTACGCCGACAACGAGATCGGCCCCTGGCACACCCGCCGCCCCACCCTGCCGATCACCCGTACCCGGACGCTGCTCCTGAAGATGGGCATGACGGCCGGTATCGCCGTCCTGACCACCACGCTGGTGATGGTCGCCACCCTCGGGATCCTCGGCATGGACGCCTCCCACCTGCCGCTGCTGTGGATCTACTCCTACTGCGCGAGCGTCGCGGTCGGCCTGGGCGTCCAGGCCATCAACGCGGCCTTCGGCGGGATCGGCCAACTCGTGTCCATGTTCGTGTTCATCGTGCTCGGCCTGCCCTCCTCCGGATCGACCGTCCCGTTGCAGGCCGTCCCGGGCTTCTACCGCTTCCTGGCCGTCTTCGAACCAATGCGCCAGCTCGGCGGTGGCGTCCGCGCCATCCTCTTCTTCGACGCGCGCGCCGACGCCGGTCTCGCCCGCGCCTGGCTCATGATCGCGATCGGTACGGCCGTCGCCCTGCTCTTCGGGCTGGCGATGACCCGCTACTACGACCGCAAGGGCCTGCATCGCCTGACCCCGCAGCCCGCTTGAACCGGCTCACGGGAGAAGGCGGTCAGGAGGACGACGAGGAACGAACGGGGGCGAGCAGGAGGTTGGGGTCGGTGGCCGTCGTGTACGCGGCGCTGAGGACATAGAGGGTGCCGCGGCGCAGCGCGAGCGAGGTCGGGTTCTGCAGTCCGTCCGCGGCGGTGAGGACGGTCGAGGAGGTGCCGTCGCGCCGGATGCGCACGACCGTGCCGGGGCCGTTGAGCGCGGCCAGGATCTCGTCGCCGCGGCCGGTGAAGGCGAAGTCGTCGATACCGGTCAGGCCCGTCGCCGTGACGCGCACCGGTCCGGGCCGCCCTCCGGGGCCGAACGGGATGCGCAGGACGGTGCCCCGGTCGAGGTTGGTCGCCCACAGCGCGCCGCGGTGGATCTTCAGGCCGTTGACGCCGAGGAAACCCGTCGCGGCGAGTTCGGGGGCGGCGGACCAGGTGGTGGGGTCGCCGCCCGCGGTGGGTACGGTGCGGATCTCTCCCCGTACGGAGTCGGCGATGTAGAGCCGGTGGCGGTGCTCGTCCAGTGCCAGTCCGTTGGGCAGGCCGTCGGCGGGGAGTGGAGCGACCCGGTGCGGGGTGCCGCCCGGACGCAGCCGCCACACACCGGTCAGGTCCGGGGTACCGCTCGCGTAGAGGAAGTACAGCGTGCCGTCGTGGGCCCGGACGATGCCCGTGGTCAGGGCGAAGCCGAGCGCCGGGGTGTGGACGCCGCCGTCGGCCGGTGCCGGCAGGGTGGCCAGGACGCGCGTCGCGCCGGTCGTGCCGACGGCGGCCACCTGACGGGCGGCCGCGAAGGTGACGTCGGCCGTGCCGTCGGGCTCCAGCGCGATGTTCTCCGGCATCTGCCCCCGCGCCAGGTCGAAGTGCGCGGCGATACGGGGTGTCACGACCGGACCCGTCACGGCCGGACCCGTCGCGGCCGCTGCGGAGATCTGGGTGAGGGCCGTGACCGTGGTCGTCGCGGCGAGGGTGACGGCACAGGCGAGTACGGCCAGATTGTTTCTCATGTCCTTCTCTTTCCTTCACAACGGTTTTCGGGCGCACGGCATCGCGTGCGCGGTGCGTGCGTACGGATGGTCCGGACGTATCCGGACGGCCGGGCGGCCGGGAACGGCGGACGTCCGGGCTTCCGGACGGGAGGGAACGCGCGATCTACGCCGGGGTGTGCCCCGGGGACCGGGCCGGTCGCATGCCGCACCGGTCGGTCCTGGCGCTGTGCACGAGCAGTGTCATGGCGGCCCGGGACGGCGAGTCCGCCTCGGTGGTCGCGACGACGACGGACAGACCGTCCTCGGCGTGCAGCGTCTGCTGGACGACATCCATGGCGCCCACCAGCGGATGCCGCATCCCGTAGCCGACGGCCGCACCGGTCTTGACCCGGTGGTCCGCCCACATGGAGGCGAACTCCGGGCTTTTGAGGGTCAGTTCGCCGACGAGTGAGGCGAGGGCCGGGTCGTCGGGAAACCGGCCGGACGTCAGCCGCAGCGCGCCCACCACGGCTCTGGCCTTGGCCGGCCAGTCCGCGTAGAGATCACGGGTGTGCTCGTCCAGGAACACCAGGCGCGCCATGTTCGGCCGCTCCCCCGGCCGGTCCGGTCCCTCCGGATCGAGGTGACCGGCGTACAGCGCGTGACCGGCGCGGTTCCAGGCCAGGACGTCACTGCGCCGCCCCAGCACCACCACGGGTACGTCGTCCAGTGCGGCCGTCAGCTGCGCGAGGGCCGGTGACACCCGTTCCGGCGCCGGCCGGCGTGTGCGGGTCCGGCGCCGGGCGCCCGCGGCGAGTTCGAGCAGGTGCCGACGTTCGGTCTCGCTCAGCCGCAGCGCCTGGGCGATCGCCTCCAGGACCTCCGGGGAGGCCTGGGACTGTCCCTGCTCCAGCCGCGCGTAGTACGACTGGCTCACACCCGCCAGCTGGGCCAGTTCCTCGCGCCGTAGCCCGGCCACACGGCGTCGGTCGCCGTAGGTCACCAGGTCGACGTCCTCGGGACGCACCTGGGAGCGGCGCGCCTGCAGGAACTCACCGAGCTGTCGTTTTCCGTCCATGGCCCGAGTATTGGACTCCCCGGCACCGGCCGACCACACCCTGTCCGGGATACCCGGGCGGGCGCGGCAGCCGCGTCGGCGTCGGCGTCTGCGGCTGCGGCTGCGGCTACGGCTACGGCTACGGCTACGGCTACGGCTACGGCCGCGGCCGCGTGAAGTCGTCGCGTCCCGGTGTTCCCGTGAGCGCCGCGTGCGTGCCCATGATGGCAGCATGATCCGCGTCGTCACGTTCTCCCGGCCCGCTCTCTGGAGGTCCGTCCGATGACCGAGCTTCCGCTCGCCGGCATCACCGTCGTCAGTGTCGAGCAGGCGGTGGCGGCGCCCTTCGCGACCCGTCAACTGGCCGACCTCGGCGCTCGGGTGATCAAGGTGGAACGTCCGGGAGGAGGCGACTTCGCGCGCCGTTACGACACCGCCGTGCACGGCGAGTCCAGCTACTTCGTCTGGCTCAACCGTTCCAAGGAGTCACTGACCCTGGACCTGAAGTCGGCCCGGGGACGCGACATCCTGGAGCAACTGCTCGCCGACGCCGACGTGTTCGTACAGAACCTGGCCCCCGGAGCGGCTGCCCGGCTCGGCCTCGACGCCGCGTCGCTGCGGGAGCGGCACCGGTCGCTGATCCCGTGCGCCGTCACCGGTTACGGCTCCGAGGGGCCGTGGGCGGACCGCAAGGCGTACGACCTGCTCGTGCAGTGCCAGACGGGCCTGGTCTCCCTGACGGGGAACGAGCACGGTGCCGCGCGGGCCGGGGTGTCGGTCGCCGACATCGCGGCGGGCATGTACGCCTACTCGGGCGTCCTCACCGCCCTGTTCACCCGCGCCACCCAGGGCGTCGCCCGCGCCGTGGAGGTCTCCCTCTTCGAGGCGCTGGCCGAGTGGATGGGCCAGCCTGCCCTCTACACGCGCCACGGCGGCACGCAGCCGCCGCGGATCGGCACCCGGCACGCCACCATCGCCCCCTACGGCACGTATCCGGCGGCCGACGGCAAGGAGGTGCTCCTCTCCATCCAGAACGAGCGCGAATGGGCCGCGCTGTGCGAGCGGTTCCTGGAGCGGCCGGACCTCGTCGACGACCCGCGCTTCGCCACCGGTCCGGACCGCGTGGCCCACCGCGACGCGCTCGACACGATCGTGGCCGAGCGGTTCCGCGCCCTGGACAGCCGGCAGGTGGGCGCGTTGCTGGACGCGGCGGGCATCGCCAACGCCGGCGTCAACACCGTCGAGGAGTTCCTCGCCCACCCTGTCCTGCGCGAACGCGGCCGCTGGCGCGACGTACAGGTGCCCGGAGCCGTGGTGCCCGCGCTCCTGCCGCCCGTGGACCTCGCCGGAGTCGATCCCCGGATGGACGCCGTGCCCGCCCTCGGCGAGCACACCGAAGAGATCCTTGCCGGACTGGGGCACAGCACGGCCGACATCGCCGTCCTGCGGGCCGACGGCGTCGTCTGAACCGCCGGGGCACCGGGTGACGCCCTTCCGGCCGACGGCCCATGTCGCCGCGGGTGCCACGGGCGACCCGTGGTCGTGGTCAGCCGACGCCCGCCGCGTCCAGCAGCAGGGTCACGGTCGTCGTGGCCAGGCCGTCGTCCAGGGTCTCGATACGGGACCCGGCGCGGGCGCTCGCGCCGTCGAAGACCAGCATCAACTGCCGGGCGAGGAGCCCCGCGTCACGCGCGCCCCCCAGCTCGGCCTCGGCGCGGAACGTCTCCTCGAGGCGGCCCTTCGCGGCGCCGGCCACCACGCTCGCCGGGTGCTCGGGGTCCTTGAGCTCGACCAGCGCCGCCAGGAAGGGGCAGCCGCGGTACTCGGGGAGCGTGGAGAAGTACTCCATCCGCTCGAAGACGCGCAGGATGCGCTCGCGCGGTGTCGCGTCAGTCGCGGAGGCGGGCGAGAGCTGCTCCTCGTAGAGCGGGATCCGGCGCTCGAGGCTCGCCGCCAGGACCTCGTCCTTGCCGGCGAAGAGCTGGTACATCGACCGCTTCGAGACACCGGCCGTCCTGCAGAGCGACTCGATGCCCACGGAGACGCCCTCGCTGTAGAAGAGGTCGGCCGCGGCGTGCAGCAGCCGGTCTCTCGTGGACGCCTTGTCTGTAGTGGCCATACGGGAAGGTTACCGTGCGGGAACGCGGCGGGGAAACCGATCGGTATACCGCGGGTGAGTGGGCGTCGTCACATGCGCAGGGGCACACGTGACAGATGACTGAGCAAGCGCTTGGATAGTGACGTTCGCAGAGTGCGCCCGCCCTCGCCCGCACCGCACTGGAGGCCCCGTTGCTGTTCACATCCGTCGACGATGTCTCCGCGCGCCTCGCCGAGACCGGCTATCTGGCGTCGCCCGCCGTCGCCACCACCGTCTTCCTGGCCGACCGCCTCGGCAAGCCCCTGCTGGTGGAGGGCCCCGCCGGGGTCGGCAAGACGGAACTCGCCAAGGCCGTCGCCCAGGTCGCCGGGGCCCGGCTGATCCGGTTGCAGTGCTACGAGGGGGTCGACGAGTCCCGGGCGCTGTACGAGTGGAACCACGCCAAGCAGCTGCTGCGTATCAGCGCGGGCCGCGACGAGACGTGGGACGAGGCCCGCACGGACATCTTCAGCGAGGAATTCCTGCTTCCCCGGCCGCTGTTGACCGCGATCCGCGGTGACGGCCCCAAGGTGCTGCTGATCGACGAGACCGACAAGGCCGACGTCGAGGTGGAGGGCCTGCTGCTCGAGGTGCTCAGTGACTTCCAGGTCACCGTCCCCGAGTTGGGCACGATCACCGCGACCAGCCGGCCCTTCGTGGTGCTCACCTCGAACGCGAGCCGTGAGCTGTCCGAGGCACTGCGCCGCCGCTGCCTCTTCCTCCACATCGGCTTCCCGGAGGAGGAGTTGGAGCGCCGCATCGTACGGCTGAAGGTGCCGGGCCTGGACGAGGCGCTGACGCGGTCGGTGGTCCGGGTGGTCGGCGCGCTGCGCGCGATGGATCTGCGCAAGGTCCCGTCGGTCGCCGAGACCATCGACTGGGCGCGCACCCTGCTCGCGCTCGGCGCCGGCACCCTCGACGAGTCCGTCGTACGTGACAGCCTCGGTGTGCTCCTCAAGCACCAGGACGACGTGCTCAAGGCGGCCGCCAAGCTCGATCTGGACGCCATGTGAACGCGCCGGCCGGAGTGACGCGCCGGCTGACGGAACTCGTCGGCGCGCTGCGCTCGCACGGCGTGCGGATCGGCACCGGCGAGACGGTGGACGCCGCCCACGCGATGGAGGCACTCGGCCTGACGGACCGGGAACGGCTGCGCGAGGGCCTCGCCGCCGCCTTGCTGCACAGTACGGCGCAGCGCCGGGTCTTCGATCCGGCTTTCGACCTGTACTTTCCGCGGCTCGTCGGGGTGCCGGATACGGGCGCGGCGGACACCGAAGCGCCCGCCGCGGACCGGGCGGAACTACGGGAGCGCCTCGCGGCCGCGCTCGCCGACAACGACGCCGCGCTGCTGGCCCGGTTGGCGGTGGAGGCGGTGGACGGCTTCGGCGGATACGGCTCCTCACCGGGGTCGGACGGCTGGTCCTCGTACCAGACGCTCGACCGGCTGCGGCCGCAGACCCTGCTGGTGCGCGCCCGTGACGACGTCCGGGCACGCACCGGTGCCGCGGGGTTCACCGACCGGCTGCTGGAGGACGAGATCCGGCGGCGCATCGACGCCTTCCGCGCTCTGGTCGCCGCGGAGGCGCGGCGCCGGGTCGCCGAGCGACGCGGCCGGGACGAGATCGCCCGGCGGGCGGTGGCCCCGACGGTCGACCGGGTGGACTTCCTGTTCGCGGGCCGGGACCGGCTCGCCGAGCTGCGCGGGGTGGTTCAGCCGCTCGCGCGCAAGCTGGCCACCCGGCTCGCCGCCCGCCGTCGCCGTGCCGCCCGGGGCAGCATCGACCTGCGGCGGACGCTGCGCGCGTCTCTGTCGACGGGCGGGGTGCCGATGCGGCCCGTGCTGCGCCGACGGCGGCCCGTCCGGCCCGAACTGGTGCTGCTGTGCGATGTGTCGGGGTCGGTGTCGGGTTTCTCGGACTTCACGATGCTGCTGGTGCAGGCGCTGCACGACCAGTTCAGCAAGGTACGGGTGTTCGCCTTCGTCAACCGGATCGACGAGGTGACCGGGCTGCTGGTGCACGGGGCGGCCGACCCGGAGGGGCTGGGTGCCCGGATCCGGGCGGAGGCCACCCTGACGGGCTGGCACGACAGCAGTGACTACGGCGTCGCGTTCGGCGAGTTCACCGAGCGGTACGCCGACGCGGTGGGCTCGCGCTCGACCGTCTTCGTCCTCGGAGACGCCCGTACGAACATGGGCGACCCGAACCTGCCGGCCGTACGGCACCTGTGCGAACGGGCCCGGCGTGTCTACTGGTTGAACCCCGAGCCGAGGTCCCAGTGGGGCACGGGCGACTCCGCCGCGCCCGAGTACGCCGGGCTCGTCGAGATGCACGAGTGCCGCAACGCCCGGCAGCTCGGCGACCTGATCGGCCACCTGCTGCCGGTCTGAGCGGTCGTCCGGTCGGCCGCTGCCCGCTCAGGCCAGCAGCTGCGGGTACATCACGGCGATGTCCTCGGAGAGCTGGGCCTTGACCTGTCGGGTGAGGTCGTCGGCGAGGACTTCGAAGGCGCCGGACGCGATGCCGTCGAGGGCCTGCGCCGCGACGGCGTCGGGGGACGACTTCGGTGCGTCGACGTGCGCGGCCATGTCCGTGTCCACATAGCCGACATGGAGCCCGGTGACCTCGATGCCGCGCGGCTTCAGGTCCACGCGCAGGGAGTTGGTCTGCGACCAGAACGCGGCCTTGGACGCGCTGTAGGAGCCCAGCAGGCCGAGCCAGGAGAGCACCGAGTGGACGTTGAGGATGTGGCCGCCGCCGTTGCGCTCGATGACCGGGACGAAGCCGCGGGTGACGAGGAGCGGGCCGTAGAAGTTCGTCTCGAACTCGCGGCGTACGTCCTCGACGGGGGACTCCAGGAAGTTCGCGTTCACGGAGGCGCCGGCGTTGTTGATCAGGAGGGTGACGTCCTGCGCCTGCTCGACGGCCGCGGCGACGGACGCGGGATCGGTCACCTCCAGAGCCAGCGGCACCGCGTCGGGGTGCGTGACGGTCCGCGGGTCGCGTGCGGTGGCGTACACCTTCTTGGCGCCTCGCTCGTACAGGCCCTGGACGAGCGCCCGGCCGATACCCCGGCTGCCGCCGGTGACCAGCGCGACCGAACCTTCGATGGATGTCATGAGTACTCCAGACAATGAGAAACCGATCGGTTTACCTAGCCGGGTCAGCGTAAACCGATCGGTTTCCAAGGGCAAGCCGTACGGGCCGGCTCCGCACGGCAACGGCTACGGCTACGGCTACGGCTACGGCTACGGCCGGGAACGGCTCGCGCCCGCCGATGGGCGGTGCACGGCGTTCCCGGCCGTAGTCGGTCGTACCCGGCCGTCCCGGGCTCCCCCGGTCAGGTCGTCGCGGCGCCCGCCTTCTCCTCCTCCTCGGCCTTCTCCCCCGCGAGTTCGGTCACCGCGAGTTCGGTCACTTCTTCGGTGGTCGACCCGCCGGTCGGCCCGCTCGCCGCTTCCGCCGCGGAGGCGTCCCTGTCGACCACGTACGCAGGCGTCGCTCCCCGGGTCAGGCCGACCAGCGCGACCGCCACGATCAGCACGAACGCGACGCCGGCGATCGCGAAGCTCAGGGTGAACTGGCTCTCCGCAGGCAGCGCGGGCACCCCGGCCGGCAGGTGCGCGATCGTTCTGGATGCCAGCAGCGAGGTGATCACCGCGCTGGCGATCGCGCTGCCGACGGAACGGGAGATGGAGTTGAGGCCGTTGGCGATGCCGGTCTGGTGGTGCGGAACGCTCGCCACGATGAGGGCGGGCATGGCCGCGTATCCGAAGCTGACGGCCACGCCGATCAGCAGGCCCGCGAGGATGATCGACGCGGAGGTGTCGTGCGCGGCGGTCAGCCACGCGAACCCGGCGACGCCGAACACGGCGCCGATGGCCAGGGTGAACCGCGCCCCGATCCGTCCGACCAGGATCCCCCCGAACTGCGCGGCGAGCAGCGAGACGACCGTGGTGGGCAGCAGGTACTCGACGGAGGCGCGCAGGACCGAGGCGCCGAACCCGTACCCGGTGAGTTCCTTCGGCATCTGCACCAGATAGGCCACGCCGATGAACTGCGAGAACATCGCGAACCCGAGGAACAGACCGGCGAGGTTCGTGAAGAGCACCGGTCGGTGGGCGAACATCCGCATGTCCACCATCGGCGCGCGGACCGTCCGCTCCACGAACACCCAGACGGCCGCCATGGCCAGCGCCGCGACGAACAGACCGATGGTGCGCGCGGAGGACCAGCCCCACTCGTGCCCCTGCGAGATCGGCAGCAGGAGCAGGACGAGCAGCGCGGCCAGCGTCACCGCGCCGAGCCAGTCGGTACGGCCGCCGGTCGTCGAGCGCGAGGCGGGAACGCGCAGGAGGACGCCGACGAGGGCCACGGCGGCGAGGGCCACGGCGAGCCAGAACACCCGGTGGTAGTCGGGATCCGCGCCCCGGGTGAGCAGTCCGGCCGCCACCAGGGCGAGTCCGCTGCCGACGGCGAGCGTTCCGCTGACCATCGCCATCGCGCCGTGCAGCTTCGCCGGCGGCATCTCCTCCCGCAGTACCGAGAGGGCGAGCGGGAAGATCGCGGTGGCCGCGCCCTGGAGCACCCGGCCCACGATCAGCCACAGCAGCGACGTGGTGGTCGCGGCCAGCACGGAACCGGCGATCATCAGCAGCAGAACCCCGACCAGCGTGGGCTTCTTGCCGTGCATGTCGCCGAAGCGGCCGAGCAGCGGGGTGAACACGGCGGCGGACAGCAGGGTCGCGGTGGTGACCCAGCTGACGTTCGCGGTGCTGGTGCCGAGATCGCTCTGGATGATGCTCAGGATCGGTACGACGAGGGTCTGCATCATCGAGACGATCATGGCCGCGAGGCCGAGGGCCAGGACGAGCGAGAGGTCGCCTGCGGGGCGTCTGGACGCCACGCGATCGGAGGGTGTCACGACGTTCTTCCTTACGAGCAAATGCTGGGGAGCCATATAAAGCTGCAAGTTCTTGAAGGTTGATGTCTTCAAGTAACTGGACAGAGGTAAGCATCGAAGGTTGAGGTAGTCAAGTTTCAGGTACGCTGGCCCCATGTCCGCTTCATCTGGAACGAGCCGCTCCGCCGACACGCCGGACGGCGGGCACCCCGGCGTCTCCCATGCCGTGCTGCTCGACACCCTGTGGGCGTCCATGGTCAGTCTCTACGCGGATCTCACCACCGCCGCCGCCGCGCACGGCCTCACCTACAGCCAGGCCAAGGCGCTCAACGTGCTGCGTCAGGGTCCCGCCCCCATGCGGTCCCTCGCGGACACGCTCCGCTGCGACGCGTCGAACATCACCGGGATCATCGACCGCCTGGAGGCCCGCGGTCTCGTCCACCGCGAGGCCAGCGCCACCGACCGTCGCGTGAAGAACGTCATCCTCTCGGAGGAGGGCGCGGCCGTCGTGGTGCGCGTCCGCGACGGAATGCACGCCACGCACCAGGCGCTCGGCGCACTGAGCGAGGACGAGCGGGCCACCCTCGACAGCCTGCTCTCGCGGCTGTTCCAGACCGAGGCGGACCAGTCCTGACCGACCGGGGACGCCGCTGACCCCGGACACCCTTGTCGCGGGCGCCGGGGTCGGTGATCCGGGCTTCGGGATCCGAGGCCGGGGCGGAGGTCAGGCCGTACCGAGGGCCGTCCGCAGCGTGGTGACCGCCTGCCCGATGGCGGCTTCGGCGGCGTGCGTTCCACGCAGGGCGTTGAGCATCACGAAGTCGTGGATGATGCCCTGGTAGCGGACTGCCGTGACGGGGACGCCGGCTTCGCGGAGCTTGTTGGCGTACGCCTCGCCCTCGTCGCGCAGGACGTCGGCCTCGCCGGTGATGACGAGTGCCGGGGGCAGGCCGGTGAGCTGCTCGGTGGTGGCGCGCAGCGGGGACGCGGTGATCTGGGCGCGCTCGCTCTCGTCGGTCGTGTACTGGTCCCAGAACCACTGCATGCCGTCGCGGCGCAGGAAGTAGCCGGTGGCGAACTGGTGGTAGGAGCCGGTGTCGAAGTTCGCGTCGGTGACGGGGTAGAACAGCACCTGCTGGACGAGCGGGATGTCGCCGCGCTCCTTGGCCATCAGGGTGAGCGCCGCGGTCATGTTCCCGCCCACCGAGTCACCGGCCACCGCTATCCGGGACGCGTCGAAGCCGTGCTCGGCGCCGTCGGTCACGACCCAGCGGGCGACTGCGTAGTTCTGCTCGATGGCCACGGGATAGCGGGCCTCGGGAGAGAGGTCGTACTCGGGGAAGACGACCGCGGCACGCGCGCCGACGGCCAGTTCACGGACCAGGCGGTCATGGGTGTGGGCGTTGCCGAACACCCAGCCCGCGCCATGGATGTACACGATCACCGGCAGCGTGCCGGAGGCGCCCGCCGGGCGGACGACGCGCACCCGGACCGTACCGGTCGGACCGCCCGAGACGGTGATCCACTCCTCGTCGACCTCGGGCCCCGCGATCTCGCCGGACTGCACCTCGTCGACGGCCTTGCGACCCTCCGCCGGGGCGAGGTCGAAGAGGTACGGCGGGTTCGCGGTCGCCTCCACGAACGCCGCGGCGGCGGGCTCGAGAACGGGACGGTTGCCGGTGGTACCGGTGGTGCCGGTCATGGCGATCTCCTCGGATCCGGTGCCGCGGGCAGACTCCGGCGGCGGTCTTCGCCGTGGAGCAGCGGCACGACATGAGAGTAGCGCTCGACTTAGTCGCGCACAACTCATTAGGGATCGATACAATCGAGGGGACCCGAAAGATAGGATGGGAACGCCATGCAGGCACGGAGACCGGGAGCAGCGCCATGAGCACAGCCGAACCACCGCAGAGGGGTTCCCTGTTGCTGGACGACCAGCTGTGTTTCGCCCTGTACGCCGCGTCCCGAGCGGTGACGGCGCGCTACCGGCCGCTCCTGGACGAGCTGGGGCTGACCTACCCGCAGTACCTGGTCATGCTCGTCCTGTGGGAGCAGGACTCGATCTCCGTACGCGACCTCGGCACCGCTCTCCAGCTTGAGTCGAGCACGCTCTCCCCGCTGCTCAAGCGCCTGGAGTCGGGCGGCCTGCTCCGCCGTGAGCGCCGTACGGAGGACGAACGGTCCGTCGCCATCCGTCTCACCGAGACCGGGTCCGGGCTGCGGGAGCGCGCGGACATGGTCCCGCTCGCCATCGGCGACGCCATGGGACTGACCCCCGAGCAGGACGCCACGGCCAAGCACCTTCTGCGCCTGCTCACCGCCAACGTCACGGAGCGCTGAGCCGCCTCCCGGGTCGCCAGAATTCTGGCCTGATCTTTACCACCGAGCACGTGTGGGGATGTCGCACCCCACCGCACCTCCCGCCCTTTTCCCTCTCGTCGGGCGCCACGGTACGACGTAACCGAACGTGTCCGAATCTGAAACGACGAGTTCACAAGCGCGCAAGTTTCTCTTGTGTCCATAGCGGCTAACCCGCAGATCACAGGGGTTGAAAAGGCTTCCTCCCTTTCTGCGAGACGGGCCGTGAGGTGCGCGTGATGGACGAACTGCGTGTGCTGTCGATCTACGAAGGATTCTTTTCGGGCGGGGCCCGGATCGTGCACAGCGATGTCGTGATGGGGCTCCATGAGGGCGGTCAGCGCCACTCGGTGCTGAGCCTGAATGGCGAGATGTATCGGGAGGCGACCCGTCAGCGGATGGAGGACGACGTCTGCTACCGGTCGCTGACCGGAGCCGGTGTTCCGGTCACCTCCCTGGGCCGCAGCCACGGGGCACCCGACGGCGCGGACGCCTTCACCGGACCGGAACTGGCCGCCACCGCCCGGGCCATGGCGGGCGCGGACGTCATCCTGTCGCTCAAGGAGCAGCCGCTCGGCCTGCTCAACCAGGCGGGCCTGCCCCGACGGCCCGTCGTGGTGTGCCTGCACCGCTCCGATCCGGAGAACCAGGGAGCGGCCTTGGACGAACTGAGGACCGCGGTCGCCGACGGCCGGATCGCCGCCGCGATCTGCTGCGCCGAGTCGACCCGAGCGGCGTACGCCGCCGCCGGCATCCCGGCGGAGCTGCTGCACGTCATCCCGAACGGCGTGGACCTGCTGCGCTTCCGCCCCGACCCCTTCGGACGCGCTCTGCTGCGGACATCACTGGGGGTGCCGGCGGACGCGCCCGTGATCGTCTTCGCGGCCCGCTACGCCGGGATGAAGAACGTGCCGCTGTTCCTGCGGGCGGCCAGGGCCTGGCTGCGCCGGCGGCCCGAGGGACGCATCCTGATGTGCGGCGCGGGGATGACGCGGGCCAACGCCGGCCTGCGCGAGGACATGGCCGCCGCCTTCGGTGACGAGGCTGCGCTCGCCGAGCGCATATCGCTGCTCGGCGTACGCGACGACATGGAGGTCGTCTACGCAGCTGCCGACGTGGTGTCGCTGACCTCCTCCAGCGGCGAGGCGGCACCGCTGTCGCTGATCGAGGGCATGATGTGCGGCGCGGTCCCGGTCGCCACCGATGTCGGCGACTGCGCCTCGATCGTCGCCGGGCACGGATTCCTCACCCCGCTCGACGCCGAGGCGGTCGCGCAGGCCTGGTGCGAGGCGGTGGAGCGCGGCGCCGAGTTCGCCCCGGCCCTCGCCCTCAGCCGCGAGCGGTTCAGCCGCACCCGCATGATCGCCGCGTACGCCGGGCTCGTCGAGCGGGTCCGCGGTGGAACGGGCCGGGTGTCCCTGTCCGTCTCCGAATCCCTCCCGGAACCGTTCTAGGACCGGCAGGCTCCAGCGTCCTCGCCCCCACTCCCTCGCTTTCCCGCTCCCTCGCTCCGGCGTCCTCCTCGCCCCGTTTCCGCGCACCAGCTCCTCACCCCCTCCGTGAACCCCACCCGCACCACCCCCTCCCTGCGTGCCCGGCGCGCCCACAGGAAGGCGTGCTTGGATCGGCCGCCTAGGGGGTGGAGCACGGCCGTTCACAGCTCGGAAACCGGGCGCCCCGAGGGTTGTCATATGCGATTGCTATATTGCGCAACCACGCAAGCAAGTGGGAATCCCCCGGAATCCCCCTTCGCCACAGCACCGACGGCCTGAGCGGCCCGACCGTTTCGTGGGAGTGCGAGATGACTGACCCAGGGGACGGCCCCGTCGGACGGGCCACGCGCCGGCGTGCGCCGGCGGTGCCGCGGCAGCGGGCGGGAGAGGACTCCGCCGCGCCCGGGACGGACGGCCGGGCCGCCTCCCGCGCCGCGACACGTGCCAAGTCCGCGGCACCCGGCCGCGCGCGCCGCGGCGCGTCACGACGCCGCGCCCGACGCGGCAGCCGGATCCTGCGGACGGCCGCGATATCCCTGTCGCTCCTCCTCCTGGTCACCGCGGGCGCCGGATGGTGGTTCTACGAGCACCTCAACGGCAACCTCCACAGCGTCCCGCTGACCGACGGCACGGGGAGCGACAGCGCGGGCAAGGAGAAGGCCGACTCCTTCGGCCGGACGCCGATCAACATCCTGGTGATGGGCAGCGACGGCCGCACCAGCACGAGCGACTGCAAACTCGGCGGCGGCTGCTCACAGACGGGCGTGCAGTCGGGAAGCGGCAACGCCGACGTGGAGATGGTGCTGCACATCTCCGCCGACCGGTCCAACGCCACCGTGATGAGCATCCCCCGCGACACCGTGACCACTGTCCCCGCCTGCAAGAACAGCGCGACGGGCACGTCCACCGCCGGCTACTCCGGCATGGTCAACAGCGCGCTGCAGTACGGTCCGGCGTGCCAGGTGGCCACCGTGCACCGGCTCACCGGCATCCCCATCGACCACTTCGTCCAGCTCGACTTCTCCGGCGTGGTGAAGATGTCGGACGCGGTGGGCGGAGTGTCCGCGTGTGTCGACGCCAACGTCTACGACACGTACTCGCATCTGAAGCTCGCCAAGGGCACCCACACCCTGAAGGGTGTCGCCGCGCTGGAGTTCGTCCGCTCACGGCACGGCTTCGGCGACGGCAGCGACCTGGGGCGCACCTACGCCCAGCACATCTTCCTCAGTTCCATGATCCGCAAGTTCAAGAGCGCCGGCACCCTCACCAACCCCGCGGCCGTCTACAGGCTGGCCGACGCGGCCACCAAGGCACTCACCGTGGACACCGGCCTGGGCAGCGTCAAGAAGCTGGTCGGGCTCGCCACCGATCTGGACAAGGTCCCCGCCGCGCACATCACGTTCGCCACCATGCAGACGGCGCCCGACCCGAACAACAGCGACCGGGTCGTGGCCGCCCCGGCCGCCCGGAGCCTGTTCGCCACCATCGCGGACGACCAGTCGCTGACGGGCACCTCCGGCGGGAGGTCCGCCACGGCCACCGCGAGCGCCACGGCCTCCGCGGTACCCGCCGCGCGGATCGCCGTGACGGTGGAGAACGGCACGGGCATCAGCGGCCGCGCCTCGGCCGTCGCCGGCGCCCTGATCGACCGCGGCTTCAGCTCCGGTACGACCACCGGCAACGCCCCCGGCGGCGCGGCCACGACCACGCTCACGTACGGCACCGGGGAGAAGGCGAAGGCCCAGACCGCCGCCCGCGCGCTGGGGCTCTCCTCCTCCCACCTCGAGCAGGGCACCGGCAGCGGCCTGACCCTGGTGATCGGTACGGACTGGACCAGCGGCACCAGCTTCCCCGGCGGCGCCGGCGCCGCCGGGGCACCGGCCGACACCAAGGCCGCCACCGCCGACGCCCACTCCCAGACCGCCGACGAGTCGAAGTCCTGCGCCAAGGTGAGCAAGTACAAGACCGTCAGCCTCAACGGCGTCGCCATGACCCCGTCCCAGGCCTACGCGGCAGCCGTCGGCAAGAAGAACTCGGCGCCCTGACAACCCGGCACCACCGCGTGCCGGGCCCGCCCGCGCCCGCCTGGGATGCTGGCCCCGTGCCGACCACGCCGCAGCCACCGGAGCCCGTCACCCCGCACCCGCCCAGGAACCTGCCGAGGCCGCTGCTCACCCAGCAGTGGCTCGACCTCGCCTTCGTCCACTGGGCGGTCGAACCTGACACCGTCGCCGGCCTGCTGCCCGAGGGAACCGTCCCCGACGTGCTCGAGGGAGTCACCTACGTCGGCCTGGTCGCGTTCCGGATGCGCCGCGTCGGCTGGCTCCGCTCCCCCGGAGTGCCGTACCTGGGGACGTTCCCGGAGACGAACGTACGCCTGTACTCGGTGGACGCGCTCGGGCGGCGCGGCGTGGTCTTCCGGTCGATGGACGCCGCCCGGCTGGTACCCGTGCTGATGGGACGGGCCGGCTTCCGGCTTCCGTACGCGTGGTCCCGTATGGGCATCCGTGCCGAGGACGACGTCATCACCTACACCAGTTCACGGCGCTGGCCGGGACCACGCGGCGCGCACAGCCGGATCGTCCTGCGCAAGGGCGAACGGATCCGGGAACCCACCGAGCTGGAGCACTTCCTGACCGCCCGCTGGGGCATGCACAACGCCTTCTTCGGCGAGGTCGGATACCTGCCCAACGACCACCCCGGCTGGCCCCTGCACCACGCCCGGCTGCTCACGTGCGACGAGAACCTCCTCGAAGCCGCGGGCGTACCCGCGCCGCTGGGAGAACCGGTGAGCGTGCTGTACTCCCCCGGTGTCCCGGTCCGACTCGGGCGCCCGGCCCGGCCGGCGGGCATCCCGACTCCCTGACGGTCGAGGCGGCCTGCGTGAGGGCGATGGCTACGTCGCGCCGGGGGTCCGACCCGGACGGACGTCACGGGGGAAGGACGCCGCCCGGGCCGGGGGGCGGAATCGGTCAGCCGATGGCAGGACGGCCGCCGGCGACCTCGAGGACCGTGCCGGTGATGTAGCTCGCACGGTGGGAGGCGAGGAAGGTGACGGCCGAGGCGACTTCCTCGGGTTCGGCGATACGGCGCATGGCAGTGGTGTCCGCGACCGCCTTCAGCGTGACGGCGTCCATGGCGTCGGTGCCGGGAGTGCGGGTCGGCCCGGGGGCGACGGTGTTCACGCGGACTCCGTGTTCGGCGTACTCGGCCGCCCAGATCCGGGTGAGCTGTTCGAGCGCCGCCTTGGACGCCGAGTACATGCCGGTGCCCTTGGTGGGAACGGCGGCGGCCAGGGTGCTGATGTTGACGATGGACCCGCGTCCGCGCCGGACCATGCCGGGTGCGAGCGCCTTGACCAGCAGGTACGGAGCCTTGGTGTTGAGGCTCATGTGCAGATCGAGGAGGTCCTCGGTCATGTCGGAGGTGGGCAGGAACTTGTAGATGCCCGCGTTGTTGATGAGAACGTCGACGTCGCCTGCTTCTCGGGCCAGGCGCTCGATGTCGCCGGAGTCGGCGAGGTCGGCCCGGACGAAACGAGCGCTGCCGCCGGCGGTTTCGATCTCCGCCACCACGGAGGCGCCCCGGTCGGCGTCGCGGCCGTGGACGATGACTTCGGCGCCCTCCCGCGCCAGCTGCACGGCGACGGCCCGGCCGATACCTGCGGTGCCGCCTGTGACGAGGGCGGTGAGTCCCGACATACCCATGATGTGTTCCTTCTCGCGTCGCGGTGAGCGGCAGGCCGGGGTGGTCGCACGAGGTGATGCACCGAGCCCACCAAGGACACTTCATTGTTGAAGGATCCTGTTTCAGTGATGGCAACGATGCGCACACCCGCCGCATTCCCTGGTCACCCGGCGACTTCTCCCGCGAGGACCGACAGGTCCTGGTGAGGTGACGTCTGCGGGCCGTACGGCGATTCCAGGCGCGAGGACCGGCCGAGGCGGGTCGCTCAGCGCTCGGCCCTGGCGTCCACCTGCGGGGCCAGGGCGGCGACGCGGTCCAGCAGACCGACGAGCCGGGTGTAGTCCTCCTCGGTCATCGCTTCTCGCAGTCCGTGCTCGACGCGCTGGGAGAAACTCTTGGCCGCCGCGGCCCGCTCTTCGCCGGCGGGGGTGAGGGACACCAGCATCACCCTGCCGTGGTCGGGGGACGCATGGCGTTCGACCAGTCCCTTGGCCTCGAGGTTCTTCACGATGCCGGTCATGGTCTGCGAGGTGACCAGCGCCTCCTTGGACAGCTGGGTGCACGACTTCGCCACACCCCCGGTGAGGTAGCCGAGCACCTTGCACTGCGCCTCGGTGATGTCGAGATCGCGGACGCCGTGAGCCTTGCGGGTCACGATCGCCTGCTCGGCCCTCTTCATGTGGTAGCCGAGCGTGCTCGTGGGGGCGACCGGCGCGGACCGCGCGTCGGCCGGCACGTACCCGTTCCGGTTCCGCGTCATCGCTCGACCTGCCTCTCTCGACGTTCCGCTCTCGACGTTCCCTGCACTGAAGCATAACGCTTCATAAATGGAGGACCCTTAAAAGATCCAGGAAGCACCCACTGGGGCGTGCCCCCACCGGAGCACCTCCCTCACACCAAGGGCTGATGTAGGGTCCTTCAATTATGAATGCACAAACATCACTCCAGCTGCCTTCACGAAGGCAGCTGCCGTCCTGGGTGACCCTGCTGCTGGTCTCCCTCGCCGTCTTCAACATCCCCGTCGCCCTCACCGGAGCCGGCGTCGCCCTCCCCGGTGTCGCCGAGGCCTTCCACCCCAGCACCCAGTTGCTGCAATGGGTGGTGGTCGGTTACAACGTGATGTTCGCGTCCCTGATGCTGGCCTTCGGCACACTCGCCGACCGGGTGGGGCGCCGGCGAATCTTCCGGTTCGGCATCACCCTGTTCGGAGTGGCCGCCGCCGTCGCCACCTTCGCGCCCTCGATCATCGTCCTCGACATCGCCCGCGCCGTCGGCGGCATCGGGGCCAGCGCCGCGCTCACGGCCGGTTCCACCCTGGTCGCCGCGCGCTTCCACGGTCCCGCACGCGTCCGGGCCTTCGGCCTCTTCGGCACCGCTCTCGGCGCGGGCCTCGCCTTCGGCCCGCTCATCTCGGGCGTCATGGTCTCCGCCCTGGGCTGGCGCGGCGTGTTCGCCGTCCCGGCCGCCGTGGGGCTGCTCGTCGCCGCCCTCTCCCCGCTGCTGAGCGAATCACGCAACCCCTCCGCGCAGCGCCTGGACTGGCCGGGCACCCTCACCTTCAGCACCGGCCTGTTCCTGTTCATCTTCGCCCTCGTCGAGGGACCCGCCTTCGGCTGGGCCTCCCCCCTCGTACTGGGCTCTTTCGCCGGCTTCGCCGCCCTGATGGCCCTGTTCTGGGTGGCGGAGAAACACCAGCGCGCACCCATGTTCGACCTGTCCCTGCTGCGCCACTCCCGCTTCATGGGGATCAGCGCCACCGCCATGGCCCTGGCCTTCAGCCTGCTGCCGCTGCTGGTGCTCCTGCCCACCTATTTCAGCGCCGTCGAGGGCTACAGCGCCCTGCACTCCGGCGGAATCCTGGTCCTGTTCACCACCCCCATGCTGCTGATGCCGCTCTTCGCCACGCACATGAGCCGCCTGATGCCACTGCGCACCCAGCTCGCCGGAGCGATGACCCTGGTCGCCGCCGGCATGGCATGGCTGTCGGTGATCGGCCCCGGTGTCGGCCTCGGCACTCTCGCCGGGCCCCTGCTGCTCGCCGGTTTCGGGTACGGCGTCACCCTTGCCGTACTGGACGGCGCCGCCGTCTCCAGCGTCGAACTCGACCGGGCCGGCATGGCCGCCGGCATGTTCAACGCCTTCCGGCTCACCGCGGACACCGCGGCCGCCGCGATCGGCGGATCCCTGCTGATCAGCATCACGGCCGCCCGCCTGGCCGGCAAGGTGGCCAGCCCGGACAAGGTCACCGAGGACCTCAACGGCGGCGTCCGCACCACGCTCCCGGCCGCCTCCGAAGCCTTCACCGGTGCCCTGCACGTGGTGATCTGGATCGGAGCCGCCCTCGCACTGGCCACCGTGCCCGTCCTGCTTCGCACTCTGCGCCCGCACGTGCAGGCAGGCCGGCTCGTCGCCGCCTCCGCCCCCCATGCCCAGGAGGCACGCGAAGCCGACCTGGCGAGATAGGAAACCCACCCGCCCCGGCGCAACGCCCCATCCCGACACGTCATTTCCTGTGCCGGCCGGCTCGGTGGCTCCGCGCCGGACCGAGAAGCCCGGGAAACAGCGCGTCCGCCCGGGCAGGCGCCGGTTCCCATGGGCGCCGTCCGGTTCCCGGCGGCGCAGGGCGTCAGCACATCGACGGCCGGGCAACCCAGGGGGGTTCGGCGCGCTGTCCCGCTCACCCCGCGATCCGCTGCCCCGGTACCGGGGCAGCTCACACGGGACCCGCCCCTGCGACGAGCCCCGTCCCGGCAGCCGTGTCACCGGCACCCGCCGGTGACGGGTGCCGGTGACGGGTGCCGGTGACGGGTGCCGGTGGCGGGTGCCGGCGACGGGTTCGCCGATTGCACTGCCTGCCGCCGTCAGCCGCCCGTCAGCAACTCCTCCAGCGCCACCGCCGTGTCCGGATGGCGCGTCACCAGTGCGGCGTCCGAGGCGCCGGGGACCGCCGTCCGCCATGTCCCCTCGCAGCCCAGCAGGGTCGCCACCGCGTCACAGGTCGCGGGGTGGGCGGCGAGCAGGGCGTGTCCGTCCCCGCCGGCGGCCGCGCGCCGCGCCGTACGCGCGGCCATGGGCTCCGGCCGCGCCCGCCACGGCGGCACCCACTCGTCCAGGGCGGCGAGCCGCCCGGGGAAGATCCGCCCGGCCTCGCGGATCAGCAACGGCGCCAGTTCGGCGCCTCCCGAGCGCAGGGTGGTGATCAGGGTCGGCAGCCACGGCAGGAGCACCGGGTCCGGCAACCGGCCGAACGCGTTCGACACCGCCTCCACGACGAAGTCGGTGAGGCCCGGGACGGGCTCCAGGGCGTGCACGAAGCCGCTGAGGTAGCGCGGATAGGCGGGCACCACCAAGGGGTTGCCCAGCAGTTCGTCGCACTTCGCGCGCAGGTCCGCCCGCGAGAGGTGCCCGAGCTGCGTCCGAGCCGCCCACAGCAGCGCTGTCCTCGACGGATCCCGCGGGTGCGACTGGGCGACCGCCAGTTCCAGCTGGGTCCGGTCGCAGCCCAGCGACAGCGCCAGGCTCTCCATGCTGAACAGGAAGCCCAGCATCGCCGCCACCTGACGCACGGTGGCGTCCTCGTCGGTGAACGCCGTCGGCAGCAGCGTGCAGTAGTGCGCGTATCCGGCCTTGACGAACGACTCGATCCACGGCGGCAGCACGGGCTCGCAGGTGCGGTAGTACGCGAGCAGCCGCCGCACCCGGCGCAGCACCTCCGGCGCGCCGTCCACGTTGCGTTCGGCCGAGAGCACCTCGAGGGCGCGGGTGCCCAGTTCGTCGGGGAGGCGGCGGCCGCGCAGATACAGCGTCGCGTCCTCGACGGTCTCCAGGACGGTGGCCGCGGTGGCCTGCGGAGCGTACGCCGTGCGGCGCAGCCGCTGTTCGAGGACCTGCTCGATACTGACGCCCTCGTAGCCGAGCTCGATGAGCGCCCGCTGGTGGGTGCCCAGTGCCAGGTCCCACGACTCCTGGATCGACCGCTCCCCCAGATTCCGCTCGCCCATGATCGGGCGGGCGGCTCCCTGCGGCAGCAGTCGGCGCAGCATCCACAGCACGTCGGAGCACCGCTCCAGTTCCGGCCGGCCCGTCATGTCCAGCAACGCCCGCTGCACACCGCGCTGCTGGAGCCTCAGGTTCAGGGGCGCGAGCCGGTCGTGCACGTCGCGGGCCAGCGGCGGCAGCGCGTCGTAGCCGACCTGGCCGACCCGGTCGCCGCCCATCATGATCGCCACGATGCGGCGGACGTCCCGGCGGCCGGGCACGGTGTCCTTCTCGATGCAGGTGACGGCCGCGTCCTGGAAGTCGTACGGCGTCGGCTTGGCACGGTCGCGCATCCCGGCCAGCAGGATCGACGTCTCGAACACGGCGATGGCGTCGGCGGTGGAGGCGAGGTAGCCGTTGCGGCGCGCGGCGCGCACGACCTCCACCGACCAGCCGAGCAGCTCGGCCTCGTCCAGTGGGTCCAGGACGGGTGGCCGGCGCAGGAAGCCGGTCAGCCTGTCCGCAGGCGGGAGCGCCGGTACGGGAGCCGTCGTCGCCGCGGTCTTCCTGGCCCGCGGTGTGCCGGCGCCGGTCTGTCCGGCCAGCCGGTACGGCGCCACGCGGGTGCGTCTGACGTTCTTCGCCCAGAGTGTCGCCGCGATCGACACCGAGCCGGCGGCGAGGCCGAACTGTGCCTCGATCGCCGCGTGACTGGACGGGATCAGGCCGTGCTGCCACTTGGTGGCGGTGCGCGGGCCGATCTCGAAGGTGTCGGTGCCGTGGATCCCGAACTCCTCGACCCGGCTGGCCGCGTGGAAGGCGCCGCAGACGTAGAGGCAGTCCGCAGGGTCGGCGCCGGTCGCGGCGAGGTGTTCGCGCATCCGCTTCCACATGTGGCGCTCGCGGTCCTCGTCCACCCGGACCCGGTGGGAGTCACCCGGGGCGAGCCGCCGGAAGAGGCTGCCGATCAGGAGCATGACCTGACGGTAGGTGTCATGGTCGCTGTCGCCGAGCGGCAGTTCGACGTACTGGTGCCACCACTCGGACCAGTGCCGCACCCTGCCGTGGCGCAGCAGGTGTTCCTCCAGTTCGGCGAAGCGCGGGCGCAGGTCCCCCAACTCCACGCCGACGGCGTCGCCGTGCAGCACGGCCTCCTCCTCGGCGGGCGGCGCGTCCGGATCGGCCGGCTCCGTGTCCTGCGTCCCGCGCTCGTCCCACTGGAATACGTGGTCCGAGGAACGGTCGACGAGGACCAGTTCGACGCCCGGAGTGTCCAGGGCGTAGGCGATGGCCTGGTACTCGGCGGAGGCCTCGGTGATCGGCGCGACCACCGACAGCGGGGACCACTCGGCCGGGAAGCCGTCGACCTCGGTCGCGAACGCCTGGACCGCCACGGGGAGCCGGCAGTTGCGCAGTTCGGTCAGCAGCGGTGCCATGTCCTCGCACAGCTCCAGGTACACGACCTTCGGCTGCTTCTCCCGGAGCCGGCGTGCCATCGCGATCGCCGAGGCCGGCGAGTGGTGGCAGACGGGGAAGATCTCCAGTGGTTCGCGCACCGCGCGGTCGACGTCGTCGACGAGGCCGAGGAGGATGCCCTCCAGGGCGTCGGGGCCGCCGGCGAACGTCGTGGCGGCTTCCTGCAACTGCGTGCGCAGGGAGGCGAAGGTTCCCTCGGTCGTGCCGGTCACGACAGGGTGGCGATCGCTTCGCGGCCGCCCTCCAGGAACTCCGGCCAGGATCCGCCCTCTTCCCTGCTGCGCGGCTCCACGACGCCGTGCAGGTACTTGTTGAGGATGGCCAGGTCCTCGGGTTCGCGCCGGGCCAGTGACCCGACGAGCGAGGAGGCCAGTGTGTGGGCGGTCAGGGAGCGTTCCCCGAAGAAGTTGCCGTGCAGGATGGCGTCCTCGAGCACGCCGATCTGTTCGGCGGTGGACAGCGCGGACTCCAGTTTCTCGTCGTCGCTGCCGGCCGCGGCCGCCGAGGCGCGCAGGTCGGCGAAGCTCTGCAGCAGCACGTCGAGCAGCGTGGGCGGCACGTCCAGTTCGATACGGTGGCGGCGCAGCAGCTCCTCGGTGCGGAAGCGCACGATCTCCGCCTCGCTCTTCTTGTTGGTGACCACCGAGATGCGGACGAAGTTGAAGCGGCGCTTGAGGGCCGAGGACAGGTCGTTGACGCCCCGGTCACGGCTGTTGGCGGTGGCGATGATGGAGAAGCCGGGCTTGGCGAAGACGATGCTGTCGCTGTCGAGTTCGGGAACCGAGATGTACTTCTCGGACAGGATGGAGATCAACGCGTCCTGGACGTCGCTGGTGGAGCGGGTGAGTTCCTCGAACCGTCCGATCGCGCCGGTCTCCATCGCGGTCATGATCGGCGAGGGGATCATCGACTCCCGTGACTGGCCCTTGGCGATGACCATGGACACGTTCCAGGAGTACTTGATGTGGTCCTCGGTGGTGCCGGCCGTTCCCTGGACGACCAGTGTGGAGCTGCGGCATATCGCGGCGGACAGCAGCTCCGCCAGCCAGCTCTTGCCGGTGCCGGGGTCGCCGATGATCAGCAGTCCGCGGTCGGAGGCCAGCGTGACGATCGAGCGCTCGACGAAACTGCGGTCGCCGAACCACTTCGGGGCGATCTCCCGGTCCAGGCCGTCGGATCGCTCGGAGCCCAGGACGAACAGGCGGACCATCTTCGGGGACAGCCGCCAGGAGAAGGGCTTGGGGTTGTCGTCGACGGACTCCAGCCAGTCGAGTTCCTCGGCGTACTTGATCTCGGCGGGGGCGCGCAACAGGTCGGACATGTGAGGGCCTTTCTCAGGTTTCTGCTGGGCAGGTGGCCGGTGACGCGGCACCGGGGCTTGCCTGATCCTTCCGTCGTCGCCCGGAGGGCGGACGACGGAAATGTCAGACCCCTAGGCGAGGAACGTCTTGAGTTCGTGGACGAGCTTGCGGATGTGGCCGGAGAGCACCGGTGTGCCGAGGTCCTTGAAGCGCTCCCGGAACCATGGGTTGACGCTGCCGCGCCCGGAGCTGGTCACGGACCCGACCGGGATGAACTTGGTGCCCGAGCGGTGCAGGGCGGCCATGCTCGCGAACAGCTGCTCGGTCCGCCATTCGTAGAAGTCGGAGATCCACACCACGACGGTGTTGCGCGGCTCGGCGATCTTCGGCTGCGCCAGTGCCATGGCGACCGTGCCGTCGGTGCCGCCCCCGAGGTTGGTGCGCAGCAGGGTCTCGAAGGGGTCGTGCACCCACGGCGTGAGGTCGAGCGCCTGGGTGTCGTACGCGATCAGGTGGACGTCGGCCTTCGGCAGCCCGGCGAAGATCGACGCCAGGATGGTGCAGTTCACCATCGAGTCGACCATCGAACCCGACTGGTCCACGACGACGATCAGCCGTTGGGGCGTCGTCCTGCGGGCGGTGTGCCGGTAGTAGAGGCGGTCGACGTACAACCGCTCCTCCTCCGGGCTCCAGTTGGTGAGGTTCTTCCAGATCGTGCGGTCGAGGTCGAGGTTGCGGAACACCCGCTTGGGCGGGACGGAGCGGTCCAGGGCGCCGACCGAGGTCTTCTCGACCTGGGTGCGCAGTACTCGGGCGACCTCGTCGACGAATCGGCGGATCAGGGCCTTGGCGTTGGCCAGGGCCACGCCCGAGAGGTTGTTCTTGTCCCGCAGCAGCTGCTCGATCAGGGACATGCTCGGGGTCAGCTGCGCGGCGAGCTCGGGGTCGGCCAGTACCTCGCGCAGTTGCATCCGCTTGACGAGGTCGGCCTCGATGGCGCCCAGTTCCGGGCCGATCGCCGGGATCAGCCGGCTGAGGTCGGGCGTCGTACCGTGGCCGCCGGTGCCGGTCGGGCCGGCCCCGGGTCCGGCGGCGGCCGGGCCGGCACCGCCGGCCGCGCGTCCGCCGCGCAGGTCGCCCGGCCTGCAGCCGAGCGCGCGCTCCAGCCAGCCGGCGTCGGACTGCCAGCGCGCCAACTGCCCTGCCGTGACCGTGCCGGAACCCGAGGCGAAGACGTTCAGGAGCACCTTCGACACCAGCGCGGCGCGGCGTACTTCGGCGGCCCGGTCGCGGTCGCCGTCACCGTCGCCCTCGCCGTCCGCACCGGACTCGGAATCCGGCCCGGATCCGGAGCCGGGTGTCATCAGACCGTCGAACTCGGCGGCCAGTTCCGGGTGTCGCTGCACGATCGAGTCGACGGAGGCCTGCGGGTCGAGCAGCGCGGACGGCAGACCGATGTCCTCGACGACGGCGAGGCTCGCCGATTCGAGCGCGGCCTGCTCCTCGTGGTCGAAGAGCCTCGCGAGGAGCCGCCAGTACAAGGCCTGACGGCGGTTGTCGTGGGGGGCCGCTCCGGGTGCGGTGCCGTCCGTGATCTCTGGTCCGGCCGCCCGGTCGGCCCACTGATCGGTCGTGTCCCCGGCCGTCCGGTCAGGCATGTGCCCGGTGATGTGCTCGGTCACTTCCGCAGCAGCCTTCCCGCACGTTCCCGCAGCACGGCCACGGCGTCGGTGGCGGCCTTCTCGGCCCGGACGCCGGCCTTGTCGGTGGTGCCACCGGCCCATCCCCCGGCGTGGATCGCGACGGCCTTCTTCCGTACGGTCGTCTCGACGGCCAGCGGCTGGACACCGAACGTCCCGGCGTCCCAGCGCAGCAGTCCGATGCACGCCCCGGACGCCGCCACGGCCTCGGGCGTGAGCGGCCCGGCGGCAGGTACGCGGTCGGTGTCGACGGCGAGGGTGTGTCCGGCGACGGTGAACGTCAGCGCGTCGTCGGCCTTCCGCACCGTATAGCCCTCCAGGAACACGGGCACGGCGATACGCGCCGGATGCCGGTCCAGGGGTGCGGTCGCCGCGTCGGTCGCGGTGGGCAGGACGACACGGGCGGTGGCGAACGCGTCGGCGGGCTCACCCGCACGTGCCTGCGCGTCGCTCCAGAGCAGGTCGCCCTCGGCGGTCACCGGCATGTCGACGAGGTCCACCGCGCGGCCCTCGCTGACGGCCGCCAGCAGCGACATGTGCGGGCGCAGCAGCTGCCACAGGCCCGCTCCGACGACCGTGTCCGGTTTCGGCACCGACACGGCGGCCCGGACCAGCCGGGGCGCGGTGCCGTCCGCGGCCTCGAACACCGCGTGCACCTGGGCCTGCACGGCGGTCGCGTGTTCCTGCACGTCGACGCCGAGGGGCAGCAGGCGGCCGGTGGCCGTGCCGGTCGGAGGTGCCTCCGCGGCGCCGGGCACCGTCAGCAGCAGCGCGCGTGACCACAGGTCGCCCCAGCGTCGTACCGGGACACGGTCCAGGGACGCGCCCGGGCAGGACGCGGCCAGTTCGGCGGCGAAGCCGTCGAGGAGCGTCGCCTGGCGGCGCAGCGCCGGGTCCGGAAGCATCGCGGACACGACGGGCGACGCGCCGGACACCACCTCGTGGTCGATGCCCTGCCACCCGCAGCGCGCCAGGTCGGACAGCCAGGAGCGGGCGGCGGCGAGCAGGTTCGCGGGCTGCCGGTCGGCGGCCGGCGGGGCCGTCTCCCGGGCGCGGTCGCGGCCGGTCGCCTCGTCGAGACGGCTCACGAGGGCGTCGTGGACGGAGCCGAGCAGGGCGGCGCGGGCGGCGGCCAGGGCGACGAAGTCGTCCTCGCTCGCGGCTCCGGCCGCCGCCTTCCCGGCCGCCTCGGCGACCCGGGTGGCCAGCGGTGTTCCCGCGACGGCGTCCGCGAGCCCCGTCAGGCCCGCGGCCTGGGTGGGCTGGGGCCGCAGCAGGCCGCCGACGAGCGCCCGGTCGAAGGCGTCGACCGCCGTCAGGACCTCGTCGAGCCCGGCGACGGGTTCGGCGAGCAGGTCGGCGCGCATCACGCCACCGCCCTGGTCGGCGGGAACCACTGCATCTCGGGCAACGGCGCTGTGGTCGGGGCGAGTTCCAGATACGCCAGGTGACGCAGGAACCGGCTGAAGACGGGCGCGGCGGCCTTGGTGTCCCCCTGCGAGGGACGGGTGGCGCTCATGCCGTCGGCGATGGTCTGCGCGCTCGGTTCCCCGTCCGTGCTCTCGGCTCTCAGGTAGCGGGCGACGCGCTCGGGGCCGTACTGCAGCACCGCTTCGTCGATCAGGGCCTTGATGTGGTTGCAGAACCCGCCGCGCGCCCCGCCGCAGGGCCGGTTGTTGTTGGTGCTGCACGCGAACACGTACGTGCCCGCCGCGACCGACGAGACATAGACCCGCTCGATGTCGGAGCCGCTGGACACCACGCCCTGCAGGCGTCCGTCGGCCAGCTCTACGAACGGAACCTTGGCGAGCTTGCGCGGCCGCGCGGGTGCTGTCACCCGGGCCGTGCTCGACCTCTCCCAGTCCGACAACGCACCCTCTCCTCTGCGCCAGGGGAACGTCCGCGCCACAACGGCGGGGACACGAACGAACCTACTGGCGACCACTGACAACGCCGGTCACGACGGCGTCGCCGCGGCCCCGGCCCACGCGCCCGCCCGGAGGGATTCCGGGGAGGTGCGGCGGGGCTCGGAGCGGCATCGTGGGGCCCGCGGGGCGACGCCGCGCTCGCCGAGGCCCGCGGCGTGTCCGCGGCCTGTCCGCGCCCTTCAGCGGCGGGGGTGGAGGGCGTCGAGCGCCTCGTCCAGCGTCGTCGCGGCCATGATGAGCGAGAGATGGGTGAAGGCCTGCGGGAAGTTGCCGAGTTGCTCGCCGCTGGGGCCGATCTCCTCGGCGAACAGGCCGACATGGTTCGCGTACGTCTGCATCTTCTCGAAGGCGTAGCGGGCCTGGGAGAGGCGTCCCGCGCGGGCGAGGGCGTCGACGTACAGGAACGTGCACAGGCTGAACGTCCCCTCGCAGCCGCGCAGTCCGTCGGGCGATGCCTCGGGGTCGTAGCGGTAGACGAGGCTGTCGGAGACGAGGACGCGGTCCATGGCGTCGAGCGTGTTGAGCCAGGCGGGGCTGCGGGGGGCCAGGAACCCGACGCGGGGGGCGAGCAGCAGTGAGGCGTCCAGGACATCGGCGCCGTAGTGCTGGACCAAGGCCTGTTCCCTGTCGTTCCAGCCGCGCTCCATGACCTGTTCGAGGATCTCGTCCCGGGCCCGGGTCCAGCGGACGGTGTCGGCCGGCCTGCTGAAATCGGCCGCCAGCTTCAGACCGCGGTCGAAGGCGGCCCAGCACATCACCCGGCTGTAGGTGAAGTCCTTGCGTCCGCCGCGGGTCTCCCAGATGCCCTCGTCGGGCCGGTCCCAGGAGTCGGCCAGCCAGTCCAGGGTGCGGGCCAGGCCCTTCCACCCGTGGTAGCCGGCCTGTTCACCCACCGAGCGGCTCTCGGCCAGCGCGTACAGGGCCTCGCCGTAGATGTCGAGCTGCAGTTGGCCGGCGGCGGCGTTGCCGGCCCGCACCGGGTAGGAGCCACGGTAGCCCTCGAAGTGCCCGAGGATCTCCTCCGTCAGACGGGGGTCGCCGTCGACCCGGTACATGATCTGGAGGGGTTCGTCGTCCGGGCCTTCCCAGGCCTCCAGGCGGTCGCCGAGCCAGCGGGTGAACCGGGTCGCCTCCTCCACGAAGCCGAGGTCGAGCAGCGCCCGCACCGACAGGGAGCCGTCCCGCACCCAGGTGTACCGGTAGTCCCAGTTGCGCTCCCCGCCGACCTGTTCGGGAAGTCCCATGGTGGCGGCGGCGACCGGCGCGCCCGTGGGGGCGTACGTGAGGAGCTTGAGGGTGATCGCGGAGCGGTGCACCATCTCCGTCCAGCGGCCGCGGTAGCGCGAGGTGCGCACCCACTTCTGCCAGAAGTCGACGTTCTCCCACAGCTCTTCGGTGATCCCCTCGTCGGTCGGGGGCGGCGGCGCCTCACCGCCCGGCGCGCACATGCTGAACACCACGGCCGCCGTCTCCCCGTCGCTGAGGGTGACGCCGCCCCGGACGTCGTGCTCGTCCCGTTCGAGCGGCATGGTGGCCTGCAGGTGGGCGGTCACGCCCGGGGCACGGAACGTCGCCTTGTCCGCGGTCAGGTCGAGTTCGTGGTGGAGCCGCGCGTAGTCGAACCGCGGCCGGCATTCGAGGATGAAGCGCACGGTGCCGCGCACCGCGCGGACGACCCGGACGATACTGTGCCGGTCGCTGGGCGTCGGGCCCGGCTGGACCGGCATGTGGTCGATGATCTCGCCGACTCCGTCGGGTGACATGAAACGGGTCACCACCACGGCGGTGTCCGGGTAGTAGAGCTGCTTCCAGGTCCCCTCGGGGCTCTCGGGCGCGAGCAGGAAGTGACCGCCGTCGTCGTGGTCGAGCAGGGCCGCGAAGACGCTGGGCGAGTCGAAACGCGGCGCCGCGAACCAGTCGATCACGCCGTGGGAGGACACCAGCGCCGCGGTCTGGAGATCTCCGATGAGCCCGTGGTCGGCGATGGGCGGGTAGCGATCCATGGTGGTCTCCTTCTCAGGCCGCTTCGGCCGTCACCCGCCCCGTACGGACGGCGTCCACGAGTGCCTGGTGGTCCCTCTCGTTCTGGTCGGCGTAGCGCTCGGCGAACGTCACCAGCGCCCGGTCGAAGACGTCGCCCGCGCCCAGATACGCGGCGATGGCGATCCGGTCGCCCGACCTCGCGTGCGCGCGGGCCAGCGTGGCACCGCATAGTTCGCCGAAGGCGCGCATCCCGGCCGGCACCATCGTCCCGGGCTCGGCGATGCCCTTCCAGTCACGCAACTGCCGTATGTAGAAGTCCCGTCGGCGGCCGTCGACGCCTTCGGCCCGTTCCCAGCCGAGGAAGATGTCACTGGTGGCCTGCATCAGCCGCTGGCCGGAGACCACGCGCTCGCCCTGCGCCCGGTGGCGGCCCGCGCCGACGAAGGGGGCGAGGACGGACTCGCCCGCCTCCTTGGCCTGCAGGAGCAGCGGATCCTTGTCGTCGCGGCCGAGCAGGAGCACGATCCAGCAACGGGTGCCCACGCTGCCGACCCCCACCACCTTGCGGGCCATGTCGACGAGGCGGTACTGCTCCAACAGGAACCGCCGGTCCGCCTGGAGGCTCCGGCCGTACCGTTCGATCATCCGGCGGATCTGCTTCTCCAGCGCGCCTCGTTCCACGTCCGCGAGCAGGTCCTCGAACGGCGTGATCAGCGGTGGGCCCGCGGCGATGCGGGTCTTCCCGTCGACGAGGTGGGTGAGTTTGCCGAAGGCCTGGAGGCTGTCGCGGGTGCGCGCCTTCGTCACCGACTGCGCCCAGCGGTCGCGGGCCCGTGCGTCCACGTCCTGGATGAAGTGCGTCCACACCCAGTTCTCGTCGAACTGGGCGTACCAGACGGGGAGATTGCCCATCTCGGCGAAGTGCCGCATCCACTCGCGGTAGGACCGCACCGTCGACCGTACGATGCCGGCCCTCTCCTTGGTGCTGAAGCCGTTGGCCCGGCCCACCACGGCGAAGCTGGCGGACAGCCGTTTGACGTCCCATTCCCAGGGGCCGGGCAGTGTCTCGTCGAAGTCGTTGATGTCGAACATCAGGCGTCGTTCGGGCGAGGCCAGCAGCCGGAAGTTCAGCAGGTGCGCGTCGCCGCAGAGTTGTGTCCTGATGCCGGTCCGCGGGGTGTCCGCGAGATCCCCGGCCATGACGGCGGCCGCTCCCCGGTAGAAGCGGAACGGCGACTCGGTCATCCTGCCGTAGCGGATCGGTACGAGCTCGGGCACCCTCGTCGCCGACTGCGCCTCGATGACGTCCACCGGGTCGGGCCGCTTCGGCGTGGGCGCGAACTCCGCGTGGCTGGAGCGGGGTACACGGGAACGGGCGTCCTTGCCGAGTGCCGCGCGTTCCTGCGGTGTGCGGTGCCGGGTGCCGCTGTCGGCCGTGGGACGGGAGTTCACCGCAGTCGCTCCGCGATGTGGTCGCCGACGCGCAGGGCGTTGGCGATGGCCGTCAGTGAGGGATTGACCGCTCCGATGCTCGGGAAGAAGCTCGTGTCGACGACGTAGAGGTTGTCGAGGTCGTGGGCCTTGCAGTGCACGTCGAGGGCCGAGGCGCGGGGGTCGGTGCCGAAGCGGACCGTGCCCGCCTGGTGCGCGGTGGCGCCGATGGGCATGCCCTTGTGCAGGTAGATGCTGTGTGACAGCAGGTGGTGTTCGTACATGCCCAAGTGGCCGAGCATGCCCTGAAGTTCGTGCCGCAGCCGCTGGAGCCCGGCGATGTTGTTCGTCTCGTCGAGGGCGAGGTGGATACCGCCGTCCCGGTCCAGGGTGACGCGGTTGCCGGCGACGGGCAGGTCCTCTCCGCACAGCCAGAAGTCGACGGCGTGATGGGCGAGCACCTCGAACGGCAGGTCGGGAACGACGGCCCCGGCCCAACCGGGCGCTTCGCCGTGGATCTGCGCGGAGTCGGACTTGCCGAGCATCTGGATGCCGCCGAGGGGGTGGTCCCAGTCGTCGGACCCCAGGTACCAGTCGTTCAGCGCCAGGGTCTTCTGGAACGTGGTGTCGTTGGGCTCCCTGGAAATGGCCATCAGGGCCAGGTTGTTGTGGCGCATGTAGTGCCGGCCCACCACGTCGGAGCTGTTGGCGAGTCCCCGCGGATGCCGGTCGTTGGCGGAACGCAGCAGCAGGACGGCCGAGTTGACGGCCCCGCAGGCGACGACCACGATGTCGACGCCGAACTCCACCGTGGAGCCGTCGCCCACCGTCGCGACGACCTTGGTGACGCTCCGCCCGCCCGGGTCGGTCTCGAGGCGCCGCACGTCCGCGTGGGTGAGCATCTCGACGTTGGCGTGGGCGAGGGCGGGGTCGACGCAGATGACCTGCGCGTCGGACTTCGCGCCGAGCAGGCAGGGAAAGCCGTCGACCCGGTCGCAGCGGATGCAGGGGCTGCCGTGCGCGGCCCCGCCCCGCTCGTCCTGGGTGAGGTCGACCCCGATGGGGAGGTGGAAGGGGTGCAGTCCCTGCTTCTTCAGGTCGTCGCTGAGCTGCTGGATCCGCGGCTCGTGCCGGACGGGCGGGTACGCGTACGGGGCGCTGGCCGGGCCCTCGGTGGGATCCTCGCCGTGCCGGCCGTGCACGCGATAGAGGTGTTCGGCCTGGGTGTAGTACGGCTCCAGTTCGTCGTAGCGCAGCGGCCAGGCGGGCGAGACCCCGTCGTGGTGGCGGAGTTCACCGAAGTCCTCGGGGCGCAGCCGGAAGAGGGCGGCGCCGTAGAACTTGGTGTTGCCGCCCACGTAGTAGTTGACCTCGGGCGGGAACGGGGCCCCGTGTTTGTCGAACCAGAACTCCGGAGCCCGGTATTTCCCTTTGACGAAGACCGCGGTGGAATCCCAGTTGTCGCGTTCCCGGGGAAGATAGCCGCCCCTTTCGAGAAGGAGGATGCTTTTCCCGGTGGGCGCCAATCTGTGGGCGAGGGTGCCTCCGCCCGCGCCGGTTCCGACAACAATGACGTCGTAGTGTTTATCGGTCATGCCGGCCACCGTCCTCGGAACATGGTCCGGTCCTGCCGGGCGGCCCGAGAGGGGGAAGAAGTACCCGACACGTTCCGCGAAACCTCCCCGCCGAATTCCTCGACGAATTCCGCGACGACCTCCTCGACGACCAAGGTATCCCTGGGTGATGGTCCCGGCGAGTTGGGCTAGTCGGGTGAGCCGAGGCGCCGGGAGACGGCCGGTTCCCGTGCGACGACCGCCCCGGCGGTGATACCGACGGCGACGACGACGCAGAGCGAGATCAGCCACGACAGCAGGGTGAAGACGGCGCCCAGCGACCCGTACTTGTCCAGGCTGCGGTTGAGCGCCGCGGGCACGTACAGCTTGGCGGTCAGCGTCAGCGCGGTGACGGCGGCGCCGGTGAGCAGCGCGCCGGGCAGCAGCGGGGCCCAGGGGACGCGTGCGGCCAGCAGCAGGTGCTGGGTCCACCACCACACCCCCACCTCGGTGACCAGCAGCAGGGGCAGTCCGAGCCAGAGCCCCGCGCCGAACCCGTCCCGCAGGGGACCCTGGAGGATGATCATGGCCAGCCAGACGGCGATCCACACGGGCCATCTCCAGACGGCGATCCGGGTGCCCGCGCTCGGCATCCGCCAGGCTCGCTGGCACAGCCGCTGCATGGCGCGGCTGCACGCGGTGGCGGAGATCAGCACCATCAGCCCGCTCACCACGCCGGTGCTCTGCCGCAGGCTTCCGGGGTCGGCGTCGAACACCTTCTTCAGCTGCTGGTCGGCGACGCCGTTGATGCCGAGGACGTCCTCCAGGGAGACGAGGATCTGCTCGCGCACCGGCTGCGGGGCGAACGCGGCGACCATGAAGAGCAGCGGGACGGCGGTCAGGAAGGCCTGGGCCGCCAGCCGCGTCGCGGAGTCGAGCAGGTTGACCGCGACCAGGTGGGAGGTGAGGCGGGTGATCACCGGGAACCGCGTCTCGGCGGCATGTCGCAGCCGCAGCAGCCGGGGCCCGAGATCCGCGGCCCGTCCACGCCGGCCGCTCGCCCCGTCGTCGGGTGGCGAACCGGATCCTCTGCCTGCGTGCATCCTGCTCCCCGGTCGGGCCGGCTCGTCGCGCCCGGAGGCACTACCGCGCCACCAGGGTGCGTCCCGTCGCGCCCGGCGGCCCCGCGGCGCGAGCACCGTTGCTCCGTACGGGTGAGTTCCGCGTGGCAGCGGTACGGGCACGCACGCGCGGCCCGTCCGGCAGCGTCCACCGGCCGAGCGTCCGAACCGGCCCGGCCGACAGCCGGAGCGGGTCACCCCGTCACAGGATCGCGAGCGGATTGACGGGTGAGCCGGTCGCCTCCGGCAGCCGGAGGGGGGCGATGACGCAGAGGAACGTCCAGCGGCCCTCCCGCGCGCAGATCGGCGCGAGATCCTCGAACCGCAGATAGTCGAGGAGCTGCATCCCCATCGCGTGGACGGCGAGGACATGCACCGGGAAGGCGACCCCCTGTACCGCGCTCGGGGCCGTGTCGTTGTTGCCGTCGCTGCCCAGGACGGCGACCTGCCGCGAGGCCAGGAACTCCAGGGCCGTCGGGTGCAGTCCGGCGCGGGCGCGGGCCACGTCCCACGGGCCCAGCTCCTCGCGGCGCCTGCGGTGTCCGACCCGTACGAGGACGATGTCGCCCCGGCGCACGCGTATCCCCTGCCGTGCCTCGGCGGCGATGAGGTCGTCGCAGGTCACGTTCGCCCCGGGTTCGAGCCAGGAGAGGCCGTGGAGCCGGGGGATGTCCAGGAGGACACCGCGTCCGACGATTCCGTCGCGGGCCAGCTCGACGGACAGGGCGCTCGATCCGTCCGGCGACAGCGCGTCCGTCGCGGGTATGCCGCCGTGCAGGGTGCCGTCGTAGATGACGTGGCACAGCGCGTCGAGGTGGCTGTCCACATCGCCGTGGACGTTCATGGAGAAGCGGTCGCGCGCGAAGTCCAGGCCGCTCTGCGCCGGTTTGCCGTCGGGCGGAGCGGTGAGCCGGTGCTCGGCCGGATCGGCGTCGTCGGGTTCGGTACGGGTCTCCACGGGGGCGGCGAGCGAGACGGTCCGTCCCGACCGCACCTCGGCGACCGCCGCCAGCACCTGCTCCTCGGTGATCGTGTCCAGGGCGCCCCGGGGTGTGGAGGCGCCGGGGGCAACGGCGCGCAGGTGTCGGTGGAGCGACCGGAATTCGGCCTCGCTGAGCTCGTCGGACGTCCGCATGTCCCCACCATCCGACAGCTGCCGGAGTCCGGCACGCCGAGTTGCCGGGCCCTGTGGCCACCGGTCGCTGGAGGAGCGACCCGCCGGACCATGAGCCGGCGCACCGCCTGGTCACGCGGAGGTCCGGTCGACGTCGGCGAGTGCGCCGCCCTGCCCGGCGCCGTGGAGGAGGTGCCGCGCGAGCCGCGGGACCCGGGCGCATGCGGGCGGGCTCCCGGGCGGCGGGCCACCGAACGCCGACCCGAACGTCGTGAATTCGAACGTGCTGTCAGCTCGAACGCGTCGTCAGGCCGACGGGGCGGCGGACGGTGCGGAACCGGGAGGGGAACCGGGACCGGCGTCGAGGAACTCGCGGATCGCGAAGGCTGCCAGCACGATCACCACCGTCCACACCACGACCGCCGTGGTCGGGTAGCTCCAGGTGAACAGGACGATCGCGGCGACCGCCAGGATCACGGCGCCGATCCACCGCTTGAACCGGTGCACGAACCGGCCGACCGCGCCCAGCGGGAGCCCCGCCGACACGGCGACGTCACGGACCGCCCCGATGCCCCTGCCGCAGACCGTACGGACGCGGACGGCCACGGGGGACGGGCCGACGAGGAAGGCACCGGCGGCCGTCACCAGGGCCAGCGCGCCGACCGCCCGTACACCGGCCCGCAGGAACCTGACCAGCGCGTCGAACACGGCGGCGGCGGCGCCTTCCGACGCCCCCACGGGCAGACGGTCGAGGTAGATCGCCCGCATGACCGTCAGGGCGACCCCGAGCACCACCATGGCGACGAACACCCCGAGCGCGGCCCCGATCAGGGCCCGGCGGCGGTTGACGGCCAGGTACACGCCCAGGGCGGCGATCAGCACGGCGACGACCGGCAGCCAGCTGCCGATGATCTCCAGCACCCTCAGATACGTCCTGACCCTGCCGATGTCCTTCGACGCGAACACCACGAAGTCCGTGTGCACGGCCGGGATCAGGGCGGCCGGCTGCAAACCGGCACTGACCAGCCGGTCCTTCACCTGCTTCACGAGGGGTGCCACGTCGATGGCGACCTGGCCGTTCTCGACGGACACCGCACCTCCGGACTCGCCCGTCAGGGCCTTGTCCAGGGCGGAGTGGGCCCTGCGGTTCGCGTCCACCCAGACCGTGTCGAAGGCCTTGCCGGCCACCACCCGCTCCACGGTGTCGCCGACCAGGCTCTTCAGACCGCTGGTGATCGGACCGGTCAGGCCGCCCAGCAGTTCGGCCGCCCCCGTCGGGACGCCCTTCTCCGAAGCCGCCCGCTCCAGGTCCTTGACCAGCTTCTCCACGTCGATCTGGGCCAGGACCGCGCTCGTGACCCGGTTGGTGACCGCCTTCTGCACGTCCGGATTGCGCGCCAGCGGCCCGACCGTGGCGACATAGCGGTCCGTGTCCCGCACGATGCTGTCCGCCCAGACCGCGACGACGGACAACAGCGACAGCAGCGAGGCGAGGAGGATCAGCAGGACCGAACCCGTCGACCGCAGCCAGTGGTGTCGCGCGGCCCCCGCGGGCCCGGTGCCCTCGAGAGCGCTGACCCGGTGCCGCAGCGCGTCCAGCTCGGTGCGCTCCCCCGCCGAGAGCCGTGGCTCGTCACCGGGCGGAGCCCCGGGATGCCGGTCCGGATCGGGCGGAGGCGCGCTGCTGGTCATGGGTCCACGAGAGCCCCGCGGCCCCGATCCGGCGACCCGGACGGGTCCGGCGGGTGAACGCCGCACCGAGGTGCGACGGGTTGCGTCCGATGTTGCAATGGCATGCGGGAACAGGGGGAGTTCCGGGGACTCCATGACCATCCAGGGGTGAAGGCGTGAGCGAATCCGTACGCGATGAATTCATCGAGATGGGGCCGATCGACTACGTCGTCGTCGAGTTCCCCGGCAACCGCATGACCGGCGAGGGATTTCCGCTGCTGGTCGACCTGGTGGACCGCGGCCTCATCCGGATCCTCGATCTGATGTTCGTCAGGAAGGAGGACAACGGGTCGGTCACCGGCTTGGAGATCTCCGACCTCACCGGTGACGGGGCCCTGGACCTCGCCGTCTTCGAAGGCGTGTCCTCCGGCCTGCTGGACGAGGACGACATCGAGGAGGCGGGCCACGCCCTGCAACCGGGCAGCTCCGCCGGAATCCTGGTCTACGAGAACCTGTGGGCCGCGCCTTTCGCCGCCGCCCTGCGCCGCGGCGGCGCGCAGATGGTGGCGTCCGGGCGCATCCCGATGCCGGCCGTCCTGGCCGCACTGGACGCGACCGACAGCGCACGGCCGGCGAGGGCCTAGCCTCCTCCCCCGTCCTCCACGGCGCGGGGTCGACCTGGGCCGACGTGACATCACCGTGGCCATGACCGGCCGGCCCCTCGGTCGGCCGCGCCTACCTCCCAGCCGACCGTGCAGACCCGTCAGTCGACCGTACAGACCCGTCGGCCGACCGTGCCGAGTCCTCAGCCGACCGACCGTGCAGACCCGTCACGGTCGGCCGGGCTTCGGCTGTGCTGTCGATGTGCTGTCGATGTGCCGTCGGCCGTGCGAACCCCTCAGTCTGCCGTTCGGTCCGCGAATTGCCCGACCGCGGCCGACACCAGGGCGAGGTTCGCCGGAAGGGCGGCGGTGGCGTCGACGGTCAGGCCCGGCTCGTCCGGTTCCAGCGGCTCCAGCGACGCGAACTGGGAGTCGACCAACCGGGCGGGCATGAAGTGACCGGTGCGCCGTGCCACCCGGTCCCGTGCGGAGTCCCGGTCCAGGGCGAGGTGGAGACACCAGAGCGCGGAGCCCGCGGCCGCCCGGAGTTCGTCGCGGTACGCGCGCCTGAGCGCCGAACAGGCGAGGACGAGCCCCTCCCCGGCCTCGACCGACCGGCGGACGCGGTCGGCGAGGGTCCGCAGCCAGGGTTCGCGGTCGCGGTCGTCCAGCGGGTGACCCGCGGCCATCTTGGCGACGTTCGCGGCGGGATGGACGTCGTCGCCCTCGACGAACGGCACGCGCAACTCCTCCGCGACCGCCTTGCCCACGGTGGACTTCCCGGAACCCGACACCCCCAGCACCACGACGACGGGCGGCCTCCTCCGGGCTCCGGTCCCGGTCACAGCCCCTGCGCCCTCGGCCGACTGTTCACGTGGCCCCTCGATGACTGGTGACTGGCGACTGGCGACGGGTGATCGGTAACCGGCGACGGGTGGCCGACGCCGGACGGCCGGCCGGCGAGCGGCAGGGATCAGCCGCCCGTGGCGAACCCGGGGAACAGGGTCATTCCGCCGTCCACGTAGATCGTGGAACCCACGACGTAGTCGAGGAGGTCGGAGGCCAGCACGGCCACCACGTTCGCGATGTCCTCCGGGTCGCCGACACGGCGGTAGGGGATGAGCCGGAGCAGGTCGGCCTCGGCCTCCGGGGTGTCCCAGGCGCTGCGGTTGATGGGCGTGCGGATCGCTCCCGGGGCAACGGCGTTCACCCGGATCCGGTACGGGGCGAGCTCCTGCGCGAGGGTCGCCATGAGCATCTGCACTCCGCCCTTGGAGGAGGCGTAGTTCACGTGACCCGCCCAGGGAATGATCTGGTGGACCGAGCTCATGCAGACGATCTTCCCGGCGGAGCGGGACACCTCCGGGACGACGCCCCGGCGCATGAACTCCTTGGCCGCCTCGCGGGCACAGAGGAACTGTCCGGTCAGATTGACGTCCAGCACCTTCTGCCACTGCTCCATGGTCATGTCGGTGAGGGCGGCATCGCGCTGGAGTCCCGCGTTCGCGACCATGACGTCGATGGTCCCGAACTCGCCGACCATGTGCGACACCATGTCGACGACCTGGTCCTCCTGCGACACGTCCGCCTCGTGCGCGTAGGCGCGGACACCGAAGGACTCGATCTCGCGCACCACTTCCTCCGCCGCGTCCCGGTCGGCCACGTAGTTCACCACCACGTCGGCGCCCACGCGCCCCAGGCCGATCGCGGTGGCCTTTCCGATACCGGAGTTGGCGCCCGTCACCAGCGCCTTCTGCCCTTTGAGGAGCTGGTGGGCGAAGGGCGGGCGACCGTCACTGCCGCTGTTTTCCACTCGACTCTCCTTGTCGGTGCCGTCGGTCGGTCCGACCGCCCGGGCCGAGCCGGACGGCCCGACGCCCGTCCGGCGGGTCGTCGGGCCGTCCAGGACGGCGCGGTCGGCTACTGGATGCGGGTGTCCCGGGTACCCCCGGCGTCCCGGGTGTCCCGGGCTCCGATGCACAGCGCCCAGATGACGAAGGCGTCCACGGCGATCAGCACGATGGCCCAGACCGGGTAGTACGGCAGCCACACGAAGTTGGCGATCATCGACAGGCCCGCCAGCACGATTCCGGTGATGCGCGCCCACATCGCTCCGCGGAACAGGGCGACACCGGCGAGGACGACCAGGACACCGAGGACGAGGTGGATCCAGCCCCAGCCCGCCATGTCGAAGGTGTAGGCGTAGTTGCGGGTGACGACGAAGACGTCGGTCTTGACGATGGCGGCGATCCCCTGGAATATCGCCATCGCTCCGCCGAAGATCATCATGACTGCGGCGAAGGCGGTCCAGCTGGACACCCAGATTCCTTCACCGTGGCTTTCGCTACGGTTTCCGGTGTCGTGCTGGTGCATTCCGGTCGTGGCCATTTCGAGCTCCTCCCGCATAGGCCTCGCCACCGACCTGTCACGGCCGGTGGCCACATTTCAGCTTGCCATGAGAATCACCGACCGGCAGAACGTCGCCATTCCTGCCCTGCGCACGGGTCCGACGCACGGCAGGAACTTCGGTACGGGGTCCGGTACGGAAGTGCGCGGGAATTCCCACAGTGGTCCAATGAACGTGTCCTACGGGCGCGTCTCACGGACGCGTCCCGCGCCGAGGTGCGCACACGCCGACAGGCGGAGCCGTTCATTACCTACGGCTCCTGTGAGAAAGGAAACCGCCATGCCAGGTCTCCTCCGCGGAGTCGCCCGCACCGCCGCGGTGGCGGGCACGGCGACGGCCGTCTCGAACCGTGTCGCACGCCGTCAGCAGGGCCGCTGGGCCCGGCAGGCCGCTTCCGGACCCACTCCCGCCTCGTCCCCGTCGCCCTCCCCCGTCGCCTCGCCCCCGCTCCCTCCGTCGGCGCCGCTGACCGACGACATGAACGACAAGATCGACCAGCTGAAGCGACTCGGCGAACTCAAGGCCCAGGGCCTGCTCACCGAGGCCGAGTTCACGGACCAGAAGCACAGGATCCTGAGCGACTGACGCACGAGGGCTCAACGCGCGCGCGGCGAGACGACGGTTGATGAACTGTCAGTGCGGGCTGCTCCGGACGAGGGCACCAGACACGATGTCGGCGGCCTCGCCGCGCCGTTGGACTACGCGTGGCTCCGCGGGCCGCCCGTGTGCGCGGCGGCGTGCCGCAGTGAGCGGTAGGCCACCACGACCCAGGCGGCGACGAGCAGTGCGTAGAGGACGACGGCTGCCCAGACGAACACCTGTGAGCCGGTACGGGCCGCGAGGGCCGAGGTGCCGGTGACGCAGGCGCCGAGGGGGAAGATGAAGGACCACCAGGTGGGCGCGAAGGGCAGCCCCGCCCTGAACTCCCGTACCGTCAGCGCCGTGGCGAGTGCCAGCCACAGCATGGCGAAGCCCCACACCCCGACCCCGCCCAGCAGCGCGAGAACTGCCGTGCCGTGCACGTACGGCACCGGGAGCGCGCCCGGCGCCGCCGTGGCCAGCGCGCCCAGCCCGGTCACGATCTGCCCCAGCGCACCCAGTCCGATCCACACCGTGGGCACCATCGCACCGGTGGGCGCGTCATGGTGCACCAGGCGGCTGTAGACCATGGCCAGTACCAGCAGCGCGGCCACCAGTCCGAGCCCGAACATCGCGTAGCAGCCCAGCACCAGGGCAAGCCGCGTCTGCCCGGCGGGCATGTGCGGGACGAGCAGCGCGCCGGTCGTGGCGGAGACCAGGGGCGGTACCACCGGCATCAGCCAGCCGCCGAACGCCGCGTCCGGTGCGAACCGGTGCCGGGTGACCATCAGGTACGGCACCGTGGCGGCCGTGGCGAGACCGAGTGCGGTACCGAGCGACCACAGCGTCAAGTCCACGTCCAGCGCGGCCCGTTCCCCCATCACCGGCCGGCCCAGTTGCAGCGCGCCGGCGCCCACCGTCAGGAAGGCCACGGCCGGCGCGCCGAAGAACTGGGCCTGCGTCGGATCGGCGGCGTGCAGCCGCAACGCCCGCTGACGTACGTAGCCGACCGCCAGCACGACGAGCAGCAGGCCCGCTCCCGACCAGACCACCGTGGCGGCGGTCCGCAGTCCGGGCAGGCTCCGGGGCAGGGTGACCACCGCGTTGGCGACGATGCCGGTGCCCATGACGGACGCGAACCAACTGGGGCCGAACAGCCGACGATCCGTCACATTCGCCGTGGGCAGCCGTGGACGGCCCGCAAGGGGATCTCCGGGCGCCACGTCGCCCTCGATCGGGACGGCTCGGGCACTGCTGGGATGGGGTGTCACGGCGTGGAACGCCTCTTTCCTCGTCTGGGTGGTCACCGTCGTGAACCGGCCGTCCGGGGCCCCAGCCCAACAGAACGCGGGTCGCGGCCAAGTCCGTCGGCCCGTTGGCCTCACGAGGCTATGGCCGCCCCTCGTTCCCGCCGCACAGCAGCGAGTGCCACAACACCCTCACATCAGGACCCGGCGGCGGATGCCGCCCGAGCCAGGGCCACGATGGGGCCCGTCATGCGCCCCTCCTGTCTCGCGTGATCCGTCGTGCCGGAGCCGTCCCGCCCGCTCCGGCACGACGGATCCGCCCCGCGTGACGCGCCCCGGAGAATCCGTACCGCGGTGCCCGTCCCACGGAACCCGTACCGCGGAACCCGTCAGCTCGCCGAGCGCGCCATCGCCGCGAGTCGCGCCACCTGCTCGCCCATGCCGCGCGTTCCGCTCAGCGGGGTCAGGGCGTGCGGCCACACCGCCTTGGCGAGAGTGACATGACGGGCACCGCCGAGCACCATGACGGGGTCGAGGTCCGTGATGCCGCGCTCCGCCGCCTGGTCCCGGAGCAGGCGGGCGGTCACCGCGTCGGCGGCGCCGTGCGCCGTGTCGTAGGGGTCGATCTCGTCGTCGAGGCCGAGCAGACCGTAGCGGGCGGAGAGGATGACGAGCCGATCCGGCCGGAGTGCCTCGGCGGCCCTTCGGCACGCGCGGTGGTAGGAGCCGATGTACATGTCCGCCGCCCTGGCGCGGTGGTCCAGTTTGCGCGCTCCGCAGGGGATGACGATCAGTTCCGGGGCGACGCCGCCGGTGTGTTCGTTCGGAGTCATACAGGTCCCTCCCGGGTCCGGGTGAAGACGGAGTTCTCCGCTGGAACGCGGCTCGGGACGACGGCCATGGCCGTGCCGGAGGACAGCGCGCCCTCACATCCGGACATGCCGTGGGCGCGCGGGCGGTCACGTCCTGATCTGCCGCAGTCCTGGCACGCTCGTGTATCCCGTCGTGCCGTGGAGCCCTCGTAGCCTCGTGGACAGCGCACGAGGTCGACGGTCCTCATCGCCGCGGACCACCTCGGCCCCAACGGCGGCGTGGTCGGCTGGCCACGCCGCCCGCGACGGTCTCCGTATGTGGAAAGAAGGCGTTCTACGCCGTGGCATCACGATCAGGCACTGCTCTCCCCATCCCGCACCAGGCGGAATTCGGTATCAACGAATGGCTCGTCGAAGAATTCCGGGAGCGGTATCTCCGCGACCCCGACTCCGTCGAGCGGGTCTGGCGGGACTATTTCCGGGCGTCCGCGTCGGAGCCGGAGGCCGTACCCCCGCCTGCCGGAGCGGCCGCGCACCAGCCGACGGAGCGGGAGCGGGACGCCGACCTCGTGGTCAAGGCGGTCCGCGTCGCGGCACTGATCCACTCGTACCGCGTCCGCGGGCACCTGGCGGCCGCCACCAATCCCCTGTCCGCCGAGCCGTCCGCCGGCCACCCGGACCTGGAGCCGTCGGGCCACGGCCTCGACGCCGCGGACACCGTCCGCGAATTCCCCGTCGACGGTTTCGCGGGGAACCAGCGAATGACGCTCCGTGACGTCCTGCGGACCCTCCGTGATGCGTACTGCGGCCCCACGGGCATCGAGTACATGCACATCCAGAACCAGCAGGAGCGCCTCTGGATCCAGCGGCGCGTCGAAGTTCCGCCGCCCCGCCCGGGACGCGCCGAGCAACTGCGGATCCTGTACCGTCTGGGATCCGCCGAGGCGTTCGAGACGTTCCTGCACACCAAGTACGTCGGGCAGAAACGCTATTCGCTGGAGGGCGGGGAGTCCGCGATCGTCCTGCTGGACACGGTCCTCGAGCGTGCCGCGCGGCTGGGGATGCGCGAGGTGGTCATCGGGATGGCGCACCGCGGCCGGCTGAACGTACTCGCCAACATCGTGGGCAAGCCCTACGCCCAGATCTTCGACGAGTTCGAGGACGCGGTCGACGTCCGGTCCGCACAGGGCTCGGGCGACGTGAAGTACCACCTCGGGGCCGCAGGCACCTTCCACACCCCGGACGGTCACGCGATCGCGGTCTCCGTGGTGGCGAACCCCTCCCACCTGGAGATCGTGGGGCCCGTGGCGCAGGGGGTCGTGCGGGGGCGGCAGGAGCTCACGGAGGACGGGGACGGCCGCTTCTCCGTACTGCCCGTGGTGGTCCACGGTGACGCCGCCCTCGCGGGTCAGGGAGTGGTCGCGGAGACGCTGAACATGTCGCAGCTGCCGGGCTACGCCACCGGCGGTACCGTCCACCTGGTCATCAACAACCAGCTGGGGTTCACCACCGCTCCCGCCGGCGGCCGGTCGAGCACCTACGCGACCGATGTCGCGCGGACCGTCGAGGCCCCCATCTTCCATGTCAACGGGGACGACCCCGAAGCGGCCGCCCGCGTCGCGCAGTTGGCCTTCGACTACCGTCAGGCGTTCCACAAGGACGTGGTCGTCGATCTGGTCTGCTACCGGCGCCACGGGCACAGCGAGGTCGACGACCCCTCCATCACGCAGCCGGCCATGTACGACCGGATCGCCGCGAGGCCGTCCGTACGGAAGCTGTACGCCGAGTCGCTGCACGGCACGGGCGTGATCAGCGAGCAGGAGGCCGAAAGCGCCCGGCAGAGCTATCGCGACCAACTCCAGCGCGCCTTCGCCGAGACAGCGGGGGCGTCCTCGCCGAACCACGAGTCGCTTCCGGCCGGTGGAGTCGCGGGTCCCCCGGTTCGCCGACCCGTGACGGCCGTCGCCGAGATGACGTTGCGGCACATCCTGGGCACCCAGATCGACCTGCCGCGGGAGTTCACCCCGCACCCGCGCGTTCTGCCCCAACTGGAGCGGCGGGCGGCCATGTTCGACACCGGGAAGGTCGACTGGGCCACCGCGGAGGCGCTCGCGATCGGATCGCTGCTCCTGGACGGAGTACCGGTTCGGCTGTCCGGGCAGGACTCCCGGCGGGGCACCTTCGGCCAGCGGCACGCCGTCCTCACCGACCGTCGTACGGGGCGGCAGCACACACCCCTGGACTCACTCGGCGCGGAAGCGGCGCGGTTCACGCCGTACGACTCCCTCCTGTCCGAACTCGCCGTGCTCGCCTTCGAATACGGCTACTCCCTGGCCCGCCCGGACGCCCTGGTGCTGTGGGAGGCGCAGTTCGGCGACTTCGCCAACGGCGCGCAGACCGTCGTCGACGAGTACATCTCCTCCTCGGAGCAGAAATGGGGGCAGCGGTCGGGCGTCACGCTGCTGCTGCCGCACGGCCTGGAAGGGCAGGGGCCGGACCACTCCTCCGCCCGCATCGAACGCTTCCTGCAGTTGTGCGCCGACGACAACCTGACCGTCGCCAACCCCTCGCTACCGGCCAACTACTTCCACCTGCTCAGGGAACAGGGCCTCGACGCGGCACGCAGGCCGCTGGTGGTCTTCACCCCCAAGTCCATGCTGCGGTCGAAGGCCGCGACCTCCGGCCTGGAGGAGTTCACCGAAGGCTCCTTCCGCCCGGTCGTCCCGGACACCACGCAGGACCCCGCCCGGACCGAACGGGTCCTGCTGTGTTCGGGCAAGGTCTACTACGACCTGGACGCGCACCGGCGTGACTCGGGAGAGGACGGGACCGCCATCGTCCGGCTGGAGCGGCTGTACCCCTTCCCGGCCGAGGAGTTGCGGGCGGAGCTGTCCCGGTATCCGTCCGGCGTCGACGTGCGCTGGGTTCAGGAGGAGCCGGCCAACCAGGGCGCGTGGACCTTCGTCGCGCCGCGTACGGCTCCCCTGGTCACCGCCGCCGTGGGGTGTGTGAGCCGCCCGGCGGCCTCCGCTCCGGCGGTCGGGTCCGCCCGCCGTCACACCGCCGAACAGCGCGACCTCGTCGGGCGGGCGTTCGCCTGACGCAGGGAATCCCGGCCGGAACAGGGGTCCGGCCGGGACAGCCCCTGCCCGGCGCGGGGAGTCGCACCGGGCAGGGGTGGCGGGGCTGCCGGGAAGAAGACCGCCCACGGTGCCGGCCGTGTCCCGTTCCGGGTGCCGGCTCAGCCCTCCCCTCCCGGGCCCTCCTGGGCCCCGGCAGCCGCCACCCCGGTGGTGTGGAACCGCGCCCGGAACACGCCCGGAGTCACCTTGAGGTTCCGTACGAACGCCCTGCGCAGCGACTCGGGCGATCCGAACCCCGTACGGCGGGCGATCACGGCCATGGGATCGTCCCCGCACTCCAGCATCGCCTGCGCCGCTTCCATCCGGACCTGCTCCACGTACCGGGCCGGCGTCATACCCAACTCGTCGCAGAAGAGCCGGGTCACATGGCGGGAGCTGATGCCGGCCCGGCGCGCCATGGCGGACAGCGTGTGGTTGGCGGCGGGGTCCTCCGCGACGGCGTCCAGCACCCGGCGGAGCATGTCCTGGCGGGTGTGCGCGGCGCGGGCGCGGACACTGAACTGGGACTGTCCACCGGGCCGTTGCATGAAGACCACCAGGTCCTTGGCCACCGCGCGGGCCACCTCGGCCCCGTAGTGCTCTTCCACGAGAGCCAGCGAGAGGTCGATGCCCGCGGTGACGCCGGCCGAGGTCATCACCTTGCCGTCCCTTACGAAGATCGCGTCCGGCTTGACCTGGACGGCGGGAAAACGCAGCGCCAACTGCCGCGAATGACGCCAGTGGGTGGCGGCGCTGCGGCCGTCCAGAAGTCCGGCGGCGGCCAGCAGGAAGGCGCCGGTACAGACGGAAGCCGTGCAGCGCGAGTTCGCGTCGAGCCCGCGCACGATGTCCAGCAGCGCGTCATCCTTGATCATCCGATCCCAGCCCGGCCCACCGGGAATCACCAGGACGTCGCTGGCCTCCCGCGCGTCCGCCACGGCCATGTCGACGCCGAGACGGGTCCCCGCCGACGTCGTCACCTCGTTCCCGTCGGCCGAGACCATGCTCAACCGGTAGTGGGCGCCGAAGTCGTTCGCCGAGGTGAACACCTCGATCGGACCGGTCACGTCCAGCAGCCGGACGCCGGGGAAAACGAAGATCGTCACGAGGAGCGGGTCGGTTCCGGCGCGCTTGTGGTTCATCTGATGCCTCCGGACCGGACATGGGGTTACGGTCGATGCTATGCGCAGTGAGTTCGCAAAACAAACCAACTAGAATTGCGGCATGTCCGACACCCAGCCACGCGCCTGCCCCATAGCCGGGACCCTCGACCTCGTAGGAGAGCGATGGTCGCTCCTGGTGTTGCGCGAGGTGTTCATGGGAATCCGGCGCTACGCCGACATCCGCGCCAACACCGGCGCCCCGCGCGATGTTCTCACCAAGCGGCTGCGGTCCCTGGAGGCCGCGGGGATCCTGGAGCGCCGCCAGTACCAGGACCGCCCTCCCCGCTTCGAGTACCACCTGACGGCCGCGGGGCAGGCGCTGGAGCCGGTGCTGATCGGGCTCCGGGAATGGGGCCTTCGGCACCTCCAGGACCCGCCCCCCGCACCGCGGTTCCTGCACACGTGCGGTGCCGATGTGGAGACCCGGGTCGTCTGCGCCCGGTGCGGCGAGCCGCTGGAGGGGGGCGGGCTGGTGACCGTGCTGGAGGAAGTGAACCGCCCGGGGTCCTAGAGCGTCCGGCATGCCCTCTGGACGTTGCCGCGTCGGCACGAAGCCCCTCAGGAGCAGGAGAGATTCCCGCACCGCGGGCCGGACCACCCGTGAGATCGGGCGAGACCGCACGGATTGACGCCGCCGCCGCCGACCCGTATCGGCCACGTCGGTCCGATCCGGATCCGCGTCGACCGCTCCCGCCCCCACGGCACCGCGAACGACCGAGGACGAGGACGACGGCCGCCCCCGCCAGGGCACTTGAGTGCGTGGGCTGGGTGTCTCCGGAGCTCCGGCGCCATCGATGAGCCCGTGCCGCTCGCTCGTGGACGGACACGGGGCCCGGGGAGCGCCGCAGGACCGGTTCCGCGTCGGTGTCGTCCCACGACGGCACGAGCCCGAAAGCGGTCGACTGACACGGACATGCCCAGGGGCGGCACGGGTCCGGTGAGCCCGAGCGTCGCGGTGGGGCCGGCGGGAACGCCCCTGACCGAAGCGGAGGAGGGGCGGGGCGGCCGACGGCGACCGCTGCCACCCGGTCGACGTGTCCGATATCCGGAAAGGGTTGTCCTTCTTCAGGTACAGGAGGCCGAGGGAGCGATGCACGGAGGGTGACCGGCTCGATACTTGGCGATTTCATTGCCCTCCTTTAGGCCGAAGAAAACAGAGCTCGAAATAAACGGAATCCGGCGGCACGCACTCCGCTTTTTGCACCGCGGCCGGCGGATCCCTCTTTCCGCACCCGGACTTCGAGTGGTCCCAGATGGGAAAACGGGCTGCCGTTGCCACTTGGCAACGATGTCGGATGTGTACGCACGACGGAATCAGCACCGAACCGCGGCCTCGGCACCGTGCCGCGGAGCGGAAACGCTTTCTTATGGTCGTTGCCCTCGGGACGAGCCTCCCGGCCGATCCGATTGGCGCGATCGAACCTTGCTCCCGCGGTCCGGCTGGAAGATCTTTGATTGCCGCCGACCGCCGGTCGGTGCGCCACCCGTCGAGAAAGGACCGTCATGAAGTCGACTGTCGCCATGCGTAAGAAGGCCGGCTCCAAGAAGATTGCGGTGCGCCGCACCGGCGACGTGCGCCTGACGTCGGCCGCCTGTCAGTGCCCGTACTCCGTCCAGGCCTGATCGCTTCGCAGTACCCCGCTCGGGTGCGCCGCCTGCCGGCGCACCCGGGTCTTTTATCCGGAATTCCGCTGGAGGAGGGCCTGTGGCCGGTGACGGCCTCGTTTTCCACGAACTGAGTTTCGTTCCCGAAGGCGACGAGGTGGTGGTCGGCCGCCTGGACACCGGTTCCTATGCGGTTTTCCCCGCCGACGGCGCGGAATTGCTGCGGCAGCTCATGCGCGGAATGACGCTCGGTGCCGCCGCCGACTGGTACGAGACCACTTTCGGCGAGGATGCCGATCTCCAGGATTTCGTGACCACGCTGCGCGAGCTCGGCTTCGTCAGCGAGGAGGACCGGGCGCGGCCGTCCGGCCCCGCCCCGCGGGTACGGCTGCGCGGCTTGGGCCGAGCCGTCTTCGCCCCGCCGGCCTGGGTACTGTACGGCGCCGTGGTCGGTGGCTGGACGTGGGCCGCGATCGCGCGGCCGGACCTCGCACCACATCCCGGGCAGATCTTCTTCACGCACTCCCTCCTCGTGGTCCAGTTGGTCATCACCCTCGGGCAGATACCGCTTCTGCTGCTGCACGAGGGCTTCCACATTCTCGCCGGCCGGCGGCTCGGTCTGCCCACGCGCCTGAGTGTGAGCAACCGTCTGACGTACATCGTCGCCGAAACCCAGATCAACGGGCTGCTCAGTGTTCCCAGGGCGAAACGCTACCTTCCGTTCCTCGCGGGGATGGTCTGTGACGGCGTCGTATTCGCGGTGCTCGGGCTCATCGCCGATGCGACCCGGAATCCGGGCGGATCGTTCTCGTTGGCCGGTCGGCTCTGTCTCGGGCTGGCTTTCACGGTCGCCGTCCGTGTGCTGTGGCAGCTCCAGCTCTATCTTCGGACCGATCTCTATTATGTGGCGGCCACCGCTTGGAACTGCTACGACCTTCACGACGCGGGCATAGCCCTGCTGAAGAATCGTGTACGGCGTTTCATGAACCGTCCGGACCGCATCGTGGACGAGGAGAAATGGACGCCCCGTGACCGCCGGGTCGGCACGTTCTACGGGCCTTTCATCGTCCTGGGATACGGCGCGTTCGCCGCAATCACCGTGTTCGTCAGCGTCCCCGTGACGGTGAACTACGTCAGCATTGCCGGGCGCGCCCTCGGCTCCGGCGGCGTGGACGCGGCTTTTTGGGACGCCGTGCTGTCCCTGTGCATGAACGTGGCCCAGATCGTCGCACTCGTCGTGCTGTCCCGCAGGAAACGCCGGAACAACAAGTCCGCCCACTCCCTCACGTCCTCTTCACCGGAGGTTGAACTCGCATGACGGGCCATCTGCGGATCGTCGGAGACAGGCGCGACGACCGCCTGCGCGCCATCGCAGCCCACACCGGCAAGGCCCTCGTGGTCCGCTGCCACCAGCGGCTGCGCGGCCCCTACACCGGCGTGGACACGGTGCTACGAGCAGTCCTGCCCGAGGCCTACCGGCGCTGGCCGGACCTTGTCGAGGACCATCGCGTGGCGCTCCTGTACGGAATGCCCGAGCTGGCCCACCTCATCGGACCGCCACCGCGCACCCTGGCCGACGACGCCCCCTACGAGGAACGCACCCGCTTCTTCGGCGCCGGCTGGGTCCGTTGCATGAGTCAGGGCATCGTCGGCTTCCTGCTGGAATACGCCCGGCGCATCCACGGCGACACCGCCTTCGAGATCGCCTTCGAGGAAGCGCACGCCGCCGAGGCCACCACACAGGAACTGATCGCCCTGCTTCTGCGCCGGGCGGACCCACGCCGGCTGCGCGTGGTGGTCTCGGCCACCGGCGGCACACTCTCCGACGAGCTCCAGGACGCCCTGGCCGACGTGACCCTCCTGCCCGCCCCGCGCACCGCTGAACAGCCGGTCGAAGACCGGACCCCTCGCGACTGGGCCGTCGTCTATGTGGACGGCGACTGCACCGACGACGATCCCCGCGCCCTGAGCGGATACCAGCGGACCGACCCGCAGACATGTGCCCGCCTCCACGACCGGCGGGCCGACTCCCTTGAACAGACGGCCACATGGGGCATCCGCATGGGCGCCATCGCCCACCACCGCGAACACGGCAGCGACCCCGCCGGGGCCGGACGGGCCGCCCTGCTCGCCGCCCAGCGCCATGCCGTGGCCACCGGCTTCTCCGCCGCCGTGGTCGACCTCGGCCTGCGCGGCCGCGGCCTGACCGACCCGCGCTCGCACGAACACGACTACTGGGAGTTCACTCGCGAAGCCGCCGCGGCCTGCATTCCGGTCGGACGTCTGGAACAGTCCATGGAGCTGTACCAGAGCCTGCTGCGCCGCTTCACCGACCCCAAGATCCACATGATGACCAGCTACGCGATCGCGATGCTGCACACCCGGTTCCTGAAACCTCGCGACCACGAACTGGCCGTGCAGTGGCAGCACAACGCCGTCGCCCTCGCGGGGATCCTCCCGGATCCGGCCGAGCGGCTGACGTACAGCGTCTTCCACGACAACGGCCTGGCACTCGTCGAGATGCACCGCGGCAACCTGCACCGCGCCCTGGCGCTCGTGGAGTCGTGCATCACCCGGCTCGACGAGCGACTCGACGACGATCAGTGGGCCCTGCACCGCTCCCAACTGCTCTACAACCGCGCCCGACTGCTGGTGGCGCTCGGCCGGCCGGACGAAGCCCACGCCGACTACACCCGACTCGTCGACATCGACCCCTACTACACCGACTACCTCTCCGAGCGGGCCAGGATCTCGCGCGACCGAGGCGACTTCGACGCCGCCCTGGCCGACTACGACCGTGCGGTGCGGCTCGCGCCTCCGTTCCCCGAGCTCTACTACAACCGGGGCACCGCCCGCGCGCAGGTCGGAGACCACCGAGGGGCCCTCCGGGACTTCACCCTCGTGCTCGAGATGGAACCGCGCGACCTCGACACCCGGATCGCGCGAGCGGAACTGCTGCTGGAAACCGGCGATCTCGACGCGGCCGAGGCAGACACGGCCACCGGACTGGGTCTCCACCCGGGCGAACTCCAACTGCTCTGCCTGAAAGGCACGGTTCTCCTGCAACGCGACCAACTCGACGGCGCGCGGGCCGCTTTCGACGGAGCACTCGAAAAGGACCCGCGCTACCCGGCCGCACTGATCAACCGCGCCGTGGTGCACTTCCGGCAGTCGCACCCGGAGAGGGCGGTCGCGGACCTGACGGCCGCGCTCGAAGCCGTCGGTGACGACCCCGACATCCTGCTCAACCGCGGCATCGCCCACCTGGCCGACGGCCACCCCGACCTGGCCCTCGAAGACTTCGACCAGGCCCTCACCCTGCCGGACGCCGACACCGTCGAACTCCAGGAGCAACGCCGGCTCTGCACGGCGTCCAGCGCCCGGTGAGGGCCGGCGGCCGCCGTACTCTTCTGACGCATCCAGACGCTTTCCCGGCCGTTCACCGCTCCCGGCCCCGTAACGCAGAAAACCCCACGTGAAGTGGGGTCTGAGCTGGTGTCCGAGGGGGGACTTGAACCCCCACGCCCGATAAAGGGCACTAGCACCTCAAGCTAGCGCGTCTGCCATTCCGCCACCCGGACCAGGTGTCTGCCGCCTGGCCGGGGGTGTTCCCCGCGGCGACATGGACAACAATACCAAGGTTTCAGAGTGCCTTTCACCTGCATATCCGGGGCCTGACAGCGGCTGCGCGGGGCCGGACGCGGGTAGATCGGTTCGGCTACCCCGGGTGAGCGAGCGCTCGCCGAGAGTCCGCGGTGCTCGTTCCGGCTCGCCGGGACGAGCCGGCCGGGCACGGTCCGCAATCCCTCGCCAAGCCCCCTCAAGTCGTCACTCCTCCCCCTCGCGTCCCTCCACCACCAGTACCCGCAGTGCCCGCACGAGCGCGGCCCCCGCCTCCTCGCCCAGCGGAGCGAGGAAGCGCCGTTCCGTCTCCCGGCGGGCCAGCTCGGCCTGCCGCAGGCAGTCGTGGCCCGCCGCGGTCAGCTCCACGATGTTCTTGCGGCGGTCCTGCGCGCTGCGGCGGCGCTCGACGAGCCCGTGGTCCTCCAGGCCGTCGACGAGCGCCACCATCGTGGTGCGGTCGACGCCGAGCCGTCCCGCCACCTCGACCTGCGACAGCGGGTACTCGGCGGCCAGCACCGCCAGTACCGCCAGCTCGTGCCCGTCGACCCCGAAGGGCGCCAGCGCCTTGGCGGACGCCCGCGTCAGCCGTTGCTGGGCGTGCTTGAGGAGATAGCCGAGCCGGGACTCAAGGGGCACCGGAGCTGGAGGGGATGCGGGTGGCACGGAAGACATGGGGGACCCAGGGGGCTGCTCGCCGGTCATGCCAGGACTGTACCCAGAACTGATTGTCAGCTCCCCTGATGATTGGTTACGCTGATCGACATGAGCGAACAGCGTGTGCGCTTCGGTATCAAGACCACCCCCATGCACGTCTCCTACGAGGACATCCGCCGTGTCTGGCAGGAGGCCGACACCTTCCCAGAGATCGAGGACGCCTGGCTCTGGGACCATCTGCTTCCGTTGCGTGGGCCCAAGGACGGCCCGATACACGAGGGCTGGACGCTGCTCAGCGCCCTTGCCGCGCAGACCGAGCGGTTGCGGCTCGGGCTGCTCGTCACCAGCAACCGCCTCCGCCCGCCCGCCGTCCTCGGCAAGATCGCCTCGACCGTGGACGTGATCTCCGGCGGACGGCTCGTCATGGGCATCGGCGTCGGCGGCACCCGGCAGCCGCCCGGCGCGGGCGGGATCAGCGGCGAGAACCCGGCGATCGCCGAGTACGCGGCGTACGGGCTGACGCTCGTCCCGCCCGGTGAGGGCGTCGCCCGGCTCGCGGAGACCGTCGAGATCCTCCAGCGCATGTGGACCGAGGACGTCTTCGACTTCGAGGGGCGCCACTATCGGCTCCGGGGTACGCGCAACGAGCCCAAGCCCGTGCAGCGGCCGGGGCCTCCGCTGTTGATCGGAGGCTGGGGGACGCGACTGCTGCGGCTGGTCGCCGAGCGGGCCGACATCTGGAACATCCCCGGACCACCGCACAACGGCGTGGAGTTCGTCGCCGAGCGCGGCCGGGTACTGGACGCGCACTGCGCGGAGATCGGGCGCGACCCGGGTGAGATCACCCGGTCGGTGCAGGTCGTCGTCTCCTACGACGACCCCGCCGCCACCCGGGCCGCGGTCACCGGCCTCATCGGCGTCGGCACCGACCACGTCGTGCTCAGCCTGCCCCAGCCGTACCCGCCGGGGGTCGCCCGGTGGTTGGTGGACGAGATCATCACGCGGGTGCCGGCGGGTGGGCGGCGCCCCTGACCGGGCAACCTCGGGCCGCGAGCCCGCCCACTCCACCGTCACGGAGACAGCTGCCGCTCCCCCGTGACCGGACATCGACCGTTCCCCCGTGACGGAGACAACCGCCGCTCGTCCGTGACGGAGACACCGCCGCTTCCTGCGTCACGGAGGCGGCGGCCCCTCCGGTCACCGCGACAGCGGCTGCCTGCGGGTCACGGTACGAGTTGGTACTCGGGGAAGTTGCCCGGCAGCCGCTCCTCCGCCGAACCCTGTGTGACGGCGCGGACGAGCAGTTCGCCGCCCACGAACGCCCCGCGCCAGGACGCGCCGAGCCCGCCGAACAACTCGTCCCGGTCACCGCGCGAACGGGGCTTGCCGCGGCCGAGTTTGAACGCGCGGATCTGCGGCGCGAGTCGGGTGTACGTCGCCTCGTCGTCCGTGGACAGGGTGGCCACGAGCGCTCCGTTCGACGCGTTCATCGCGGCGAGCAGCTCCGCCTCGGTGTCGACCAGGACGATGGTGTCGACGGGGCCGAAGGGCTCCGCGTGGTGCAGGGGTGAGGACGGCGGCGGGTTGAGCAGCGTGACGGGCTGGACGTACGCCGAGGTGTCCTGGCCGGGCAGGAACCGCGTGTCGGACAGCTTGCCGCGGTGCAGGGGGACGGCGCCGCGGCTGATGGCCTCGGCGACCTGGTCGTCCAGCTCCTTCGCCTTGGCCGCGTTGATGACGGGTCCGAAGTCCAGTGCGGGAAAGGGGTCGTCGGGGTTCTCCACCGCGAGCGGGTGGCCGATCCGCAGGGTGCGGACGGCCGGCAGGTAGGCGGCGAGGAACTCGTCGAACAGGGCGCGCTGGACGACGAAGCGCGGGTAGGCGGTGCAGCGCTGCTTGCCGTAGTCGAAGAGTTTCGGGACGACGGCCGTGAGCGCGTCCCAGTCCGTGTAGTTCCAGACGCCCCAGGTGTTGAGGCCTTCTTGTTCGAGGATGTGGCGCTTTCCGAGGTCGGCGACGGCGGTGGCCACCGCGGCGCCGGTGTCGCGGCCGCCGACGAAGGAGACGCAGCCGATCTCGGGTGCGCGCACGAGCGCCTCCGACAGCTCGCCGCCGCTGCCGCTGACGAGGGTGACGGGGATCCCTTCACGTGCGGCGAGCGCGCAGGCCAGGGTGAGGCAGGCGACGCCGCCGTCGGTGGGGGCCTTGGCGATGACCGCGTTGCCCGCCAGCGCCTGGACCAGCATGGCGTGGACGAGCACGCTCATCGGGTAGTTCCAGCTGGCGATGTTGGAGACCGGGCCGTCCAGCGGGGTCCGGCCCTCGACCATGGGTTCGATGCCGTCGACGTACCAGCGGACGCCGTCGATCGCCCGGTCCACGTCGGCCTGCGCGAGCCGCCAGGGCTTGCCGATCTCCCAGACCAGGAGAAGGGCGAGCAGTTCACGGTGCTCGGTGAGCGCGTCGAGGGTGGCGGCGACGCGGGCGCGGCGTTCGGGCAGCGGGACGTGGCGCCAGGCCCGGTGCTGGTCGAGCGAGGCGCGTACGGCCTGCTGGGCGGTGGCGCCGTCCAGGCGGGGCGGGCCCGCGATGGGGCTTCCGTCGACGGGGCTGGTGGCGGGCAGCGCCCGGCCGTCGGCCCGCCAGGAGGAGCCCCAGAGGTTGAGGACCCGGTCCTGCTGGAACGCCTCGGGCGCGACGGCGAGGCAGCGCTGCCAGGCGTCGGCCCAGGACGTCCCGGACTTCAGGACCAGGGAGGTGTTGGGGGTGGATGCCATTCGGATGTCTCCGCTCTCGGTGCACAGTCGGGGGCGGGAGGTGCCTGGCTCGTGCCGGACCTGCATGGTCCATCGGCCGGCACGAGGAGTGGTCGCGTCCGTACGGAGGACGACGGTGGTCGCGTCCGTACGGAGGAGGGCGGGCGGGGTGCGTACGCGGGAGGGTGGCCGCGTCCGTACGAGGAAGGTACTGAGGCGGGTCCGCTTGTGACAGTCACCGCACCTCAACTATGAGTGACGTCTCACCTCACCCGCCGGTGGCGACACGCTCCGCCTCCAGCCGGGCCAGCACCAGCCGGGCCGTCTCGGTCGGGGTGCCTCCCACCGCCACCCCGGCCGCCTCCAGGGCGGTCTTCTTCGCCTGCGCGGTGCCGGACGAGCCGGAGACGATCGCGCCGGCGTGCCCCATCGTCTTGCCCTCGGGCGCGGTGAACCCGGCGATGTAGCCGACGACCGGCTTGGTGACGTGGTCGCGGATGTAGGCGGCCGCCCGTTCCTCCGCGTCGCCGCCGATCTCCCCGATGAGGACGACGAGGTCGGTGTCCGGGTCGTCCTGGAACGCGGCCAGGCAGTCGATGTGTGTGATGCCGACGACGGGGTCGCCGCCGATGCCCACGCAGGTCGAGAAGCCGATGTCGCGCAGCTCGTACATGAGTTGGTAGGTCAGTGTGCCCGACTTGGAGACCAGGCCGATGCGGCCGGGCTTGGTGATGTCGGCGGGGATGATGCCCGCGTTCGACTGGCCGGGGCTGATCAGGCCGGGGCAGTTGGGGCCGATGACGCGGGTGCCCTGCGCGGCGGCGTACGCGTGGAAGGCGACGGCGTCGTGGACGGGGATGCCCTCGGTGATGACGACGGCCAGCGCGATCCCGGCGTCCGCGGCCTCCAGCACGGCGGCCTTGGCGAACGCGGGCGGCACGAAGACGACGGTGACGTCGGCGCCGGTCGCCGCCATCCCTTCGCGCACCGAGCCGAAGACCGGCACGGTGACGGCAGTGCCGCCCTGGCCGCTGGGGCTGCGGGGGACGTCGAAGTCGACGCTGCGGCCCGCCTTGCGCGGGTTGACGCCGCCGACCACGTCCGTGCCGGCGGCGAGCATCCGCCGGGTGTGCCTCATGCCCTCGCCGCCGGTCATGCCCTGGACGAGGACCTTGCTCTCCTTGCTGAGGAAGACGGCCATGTCCCACTCCTTCAGTCGGCGGTGGCGAGTCGGGCGGCGCGGCGCGCGGCGCCGTCCATGGTGGTGGCCTGCTGGACGAGCGGGTGCGCGCGGTCGTCGAGGACGGCCCGGCCGCGTACGGCGTTGTTGCCGTCGAGGCGGACCACGAGCGGCTTGGTCAACCGGACGCTCTCCAGGGCCTGCACGATGCCGTCGGCGACGGCGTCGCAGGCCGTGATGCCGCCGAAGACGTTCACGAGGACCGATTTCACCGCCGGGTCGGAGAGGACCACGGACAGGCCGTCGGCCATGATCCGGGCGGAGGCTCCGCCGCCGATGTCGAGGAAGTTGGCGGGGCGGGCGCCGCAGCCGGCGACCACGTCGAGGGTCGACATGACCAGGCCCGCGCCGTTGCCGATGATGCCGACCTCGCCGTCCAGCTTGACGTAGTTCAGGCCCCTGGCCGCGGCGGCCGCCTCCAGGGGGTCGTCGTGCGGGGCGTCCTTCTCCCCCCAACGTTCCTGCCGGAAGCGGGCGTTGTCGTCGAGGGTGACCTTGCCGTCCAGGGCGAGGATCTGTCCCTGGGCGGTGCGTACGAGGGGGTTCACCTCGACGAGCAGTGCGTCCTCGCGGGTCAGTACCTCCCACAGGCGCACCAGGACGTCGACGGTCTGCGGGGGGAGGCCGGCGGCCTCGGCGATCTCGGCCGCCTTGGCCGAGGTGACCCCTTCGGCGGGGTCGACGGGGATGCGCGCGACGGCGTCCGGCCGGGTCGCGGCCACCTCCTCGATGTCCATGCCGCCCTCCGCCGACGCGATGGCGAGGAAGCGCCCCGCCGCGCGGTCGAGGACGTAGCTGACGTAGAACTCGCTCTCGATGTCGACGGGTTGGGCCAGCATCACCTTGCGGACGGTGTGGCCCTTGATGTCCATGCCGAGGATCTGTCGCGCCGTCAGTTCCGCCGCGGCGGGATCCGCGGCGAGTTTCACGCCGCCGGCCTTGCCGCGCCCGCCCGTCTTCACCTGTGCCTTGACGACCACCCGGCCGCCGAGCCTGCGGGCGATCCCGCGGGCTTCCTGGGGCGAGTCGGTGACCTCTGCCCTCGGTACCAAGATGCCGTGTTCCTCGAAGAGTTCCCTTGCCTGGTGCTCGTACAGGTCCATACCTCGGCTCCTGTCTAAAAGTGCCGCACGCCCCCTGGACACCACCCACCGGATGCGGGATAACAAGTTTCATACAGTATTCGTCGACTGTATGCAATGTACCGCGAGAGCGTTCCAACCCCCTACGAAGGGACAGGACTTCGCCATGCCCGACGGCAGCAGCGACACCAACTCGACCCTCATCTCAGGTGGGCACCTGGTCGCCAAGGCACTCAGAGCGGAAGGCGTGGAGGTCGTCTACACCTTGTGCGGCGGCCACATCATCGACATCTACGACGGCTGTGTCGACGAAGGCATAGAGGTCGTCGACGTACGTCACGAGCAGGTCGCCGCCCACGCCGCCGACGGCTACGCGCGGATCACCGGCAAACCCGGATGCGCGGTCGTCACGGCCGGGCCGGGCACCACCGACGCCGTGACGGGCGTCGCGAACGCCTTCCGCGCCGAGTCCCCGATGCTGCTGATCGGCGGACAGGGAGCGCACACCCAGCACAAGATGGGGTCCCTCCAGGACCTGCCGCACGTCGACATGATGACGCCGATCACCAAGTTCGCCGCGACCGTCCCTGACACGGCGCGCGCCGCCGACATGGTGTCGATGGCGTTCCGGGAGTGCTACCACGGCGCACCCGGCCCCTCCTTCCTGGAGATCCCGCGCGATGTCCTGGACGCCAAGGTGCCGGTCGACAAGGCGCGGATCCCCGCCGCCGGCCGGTACCGGGCCTCGACCCGCTCGGCCGGTGACCCCGAGGCGATCGAGCAGCTCGCGGATCTGCTCGTGCACGCCGAGAAGCCGGCGATCCTGCTGGGCAGCCAGGTGTGGACGACCCGGGGCACCGAGGCGGCCATCGACCTCGTACGCACCCTCAACGTCCCGGCGTACATGAACGGCGCGGGCCGCGGCACCCTGCCGCCCGGGGACCCGCACCACTTCCAGCTCTCGCGCCGGTACGCGTTCTCCCACGCCGACGTGATCGTGATCGTGGGTACGCCCTTCGACTTCCGCATGGGCTACGGCAAACGGCTCTCCCCCGACGCGACCGTCGTACAGATCGACCTCGACTACCGGACGGTCGGCAAGAACCGGGACATCGACCTGGGGATCGTCGGGGACGCGGGACTGGTCCTGAAGTCGGTGACGGACGCCGCCTCCGGACGCATCAACGGGGGCGCGTCGAGGCGCAAGGAGTGGCTCGACGAACTGCGGGCCGCCGAACAGACGGCACTCGACAAGCGGCTGCCCAGCCTGAGGTCGGACGCCTCGCCCATCCACCCGTACCGCCTGGTGAGCGAGATCAACGACTTCCTCACCGAGGACTCCATCTACATCGGGGACGGCGGCGACATCGTCACCTTCTCCGGGCAGGTCGTGCAGCCCAAGTCACCGGGCCACTGGATGGACCCGGGCCCGCTCGGCACCCTCGGCGTCGGCATCCCCTTCGTCCTCGCGGCGAAGAAGGCGCGCCCCGACAAGGAGGTCGTGGCCCTCTTCGGCGACGGCGCCTTCTCCCTCACCGGATGGGACTTCGAGACACTCGTCCGCTACGACCTGCCCTTCGTCGGCATCGTCGGCAACAACTCCTCGATGAACCAGATCCGTTACGGCCAGGCCCAGAAGTACGGCCTGGAGCGCGAGCGGGTCGGCAACACCCTCGGCGACGTCCACTACGACAAGTTCGCGCAGATGCTCGGGGGTTACGGCGAGGAGGTCCGCGACCCCGCCGACATCGGCCCCGCGCTGCGGCGCGCCCGCGAGTCGGGCAAGCCGTCGCTCATCAACGTCTGGGTCGACCCGGACGCGTACGCCCCCGGAACCATGAACCAGACGATGTACAAGTGAGGTGCCCCCGATGACCCCGATCACTGGAACGTCGACCAAGGCTCTCGAAGGCATCCGCGTCCTCGACATGACGCATGTCCAGTCCGGCCCCTCCGCCACCCAGCTGCTCGCCTGGCTCGGCGCGGACGTCGTCAAGCTGGAGGCGCCGACCGGCGACATCACGCGCGGGCAGCTGCGCGACCTCCCGGACGTCGACTCCCTCTACTTCACGATGCTCAACTGCAACAAGCGCAGCATCACCCTCAACACCAAGACCGAGCGCGGCAAGGAGATCCTCACCGAACTGATCCGGCGCTCCGACGTCATGGTCGAGAACTTCGGGCCGGGCGCCGTCGACCGCATGGGCTTCACCTGGGACCGCATCCAGGAGATCAACCCCCGGATCGTCTACGCCTCCATCAAGGGCTTCGGGGACGGCCCGTACACCAACTTCAAGGCGTACGAGGTCGTCGCGCAGGCCATGGGCGGGTCGATGGCGACCACCGGCTTCGAGGACGGACCACCCCTGGCGACCGGTGCGCAGATCGGCGACTCGGGCACCGGTGTCCACGCGGTCGCGGGCATCCTCGCCGCCCTGTTCCAGCGGGAGAGCACGGGACGCGGGCAGCGCGTGAACGTGGCGATGCAGCACGCGGTGCTCAACCTCTGCCGGGTCAAGCTCCGGGACCAGCAGCGCCTGGCGCACGGGCCGTTGGCGGAATATCCCAACGACGACTTCGGTGACGAGGTGCCCCGGTCCGGCAACGCCTCCGGCGGCGGCCAGCCCGGCTGGGCGGTCAAGTGCGCGCCGGGCGGCCCCAACGACTACGTGTACGTCATCGTGCAGCCGGTCGGATGGAAGCCGATCACCGAGCTGATCGGGCGGCCGGAGCTGGCGGACGACCCCGAGTGGGCCACCCCGGCGGCCCGGCTGCCCCAGCTCACCAAGATGTTCCAGCTCATCGAGGAGTGGTCGGCCACCCTCCCCAAGTGGGAGGTGCTGGAGAAGCTCAACGCCCACAACATCCCCTGCGGCCCGATCCTGTCCACCAAGGAGATCGTCGAGGACGAGTCCCTGGTCGCCAACGAGATGGTCGTGACCGTGGCGCACCCCGAGCGGGGCGAGTTCGTCACCGTCGGCAGTCCGCTGAAGCTCTCCGACTCCCCCGTGGACGTGACCAGTTCACCGCTGCTCGGCGAGCACAACGAAGAGGTCTACATCGGCGAGCTCGGCCTCGGCGACGAGGAACTGCGCCTGCTCAAGTCGAACGGAGTGATCTGAGTGATGGCCGAAGACCGGGTGCTGAGGGTGCGCGCCCTCCTCGACGCCGTACGGGCCGAGGGACGCAGCGCGCTCACCGCGCCCGAGGGCAAGGTGATCGCCGACGCGTACGCGATCGCCGTTCCGGGCGAGGAACTGGCGAGGGACGTCGACGAGGCGGTGGCGTACGCGGCACGCTTCGGCGGCCCCGTCGTGATGAAGATCGTCTCCCCGGACATCCTGCACAAGACGGATGCCGGCGGTGTCGTCGTCGGGGTGGAGGGCGCGGCGGACGTGCGCGCGGCCTTCCACCGGATCGTCGAGAACGCGAAGGCGTACGACCCGCGGGCCCGGATCGAGGGCGTCCAGGTGCAGGAGCTGCTCCCCCAGGGGCAGGAGGTCATCGTCGGCGCGGTGACCGACCCGACCTTCGGGAAGGTGGTGGCGTTCGGGCTCGGCGGCGTCCTGGTCGAGGTCCTCAAGGACGTCACCTTCCGGCTCGCCCCCGTGGACGCCGACGAGGCGCTGTCGATGCTGGACTCGATCCGGGCGGCCGAGATCCTGCGCGGGGTGCGCGGCGCGCCGCCGGTCGACCGGTGGGCGATCGCCGAACAGATCCGCCGGGTCTCCGAACTCGTCGCGGACTTCCCGGAGATAGCCGAGGTCGACCTCAACCCGGTGATCGCCACGCCGGAGGGTGCCGTCGCCGCGGACATCCGGGTGATCCTCGCCGAGTCGCTCCCCAAGGAGCGGCGCAAGTACACCCGCGAGGAGATCCTCACCTCGATGCGCCGGCTGATGCAGCCCTCCTCGGTGGCCGTGATCGGCGCCTCCAACGAGCAGGGCAAGATCGGGAACTCGGTGATGCGCAACCTCGTCGACGGCGGCTTCGCCGGCGAGATCCACCCGGTGAACCCCAAGGCTGATGACATCCTGGGCCGCAAGGCGTACAAGAGTGTCACGGACGTTCCCGGTGAGGTGGATGTGGCGGTCTTCGCGATCCCCGCCAAGTTCGTGGCCTCGGCCCTGGAGGAGGTGGGACGCAAGGGCGTCCCCAACGCCGTACTGATCCCCTCCGGGTTCGCGGAGACCGGTGAGCAGGCGCTCCAGGACGAGATCGTGGCGATCGCCGAGCGGCACGGCGTCCGGCTGCTCGGCCCGAACATCTACGGCTACTACTCGACGTGGCAGGACCTCTGTGCGACGTTCTGCACGCCGTACGACGTCAAGGGCGGTGTCGCGCTGACCTCGCAGTCCGGGGGCATCGGCATGGCCATCCTGGGCTTCGCGCGCACCACGAGGACGGGTGTCTCCGCGATCGTCGGGCTCGGCAACAAGTCGGACCTGGACGAGGACGACCTGCTGACCTGGTTCGGCGAGGACCCGCACACCGAGTGCATCGCGATGCACCTGGAGGACCTCAAGGACGGCCGCGCCTTCGTGGAGGCGGCGCGCGCGACGGTCCCCAGGAAGCCGGTCGTGGTCCTGAAGGCGGGCCGTACCGCCGCCGGGGCGAAGGCCGCCGGTTCGCACACGGGCGCGCTCGCGGGCGACGACGCCGTGTACGAGGACATCCTGAAGCAGGCAGGTGTCATCAGGGCTCCCGGGCTGCACGACATGCTGGAGTACGCGCGCGGACTTCCGGTGCTGCCGACTCCCCAGGGCGACAACGTCGTGATCATCACGGGCGCGGGCGGCAGCGGCGTCCTCCTCTCCGACGCCGTGATGGACAACGGCCTGACCCTGATGGAGATACCGCCGGACCTGGACGCGTCCTTCAGGGCGTTCATCCCGCCCTTCGGAGCCGCGGGCAACCCGGTCGACATCACGGGCGGCGAGCCGCCGTCGACGTACGAGGCGACGATCCGGCTGGGCCTCGAGGACCCGCGCATCCACGCCCTCGTCCTCGGCTACTGGCACACCATCGTCACCCCTCCCATGGTCTTCGCCGAGCTCACCGCGCGGGTGGTGGCCGAGTTCCGGGAGCGGGGCATCGAGAAGCCGGTGGTGGCGTCGCTGGCCGGCGACGTCGAGGTCGAGGAGGCCTGTCAGTACCTGTACGAGCGGGGGGTCGTGGCGTACCCGTACACGACCGAGACACCGGTGGCGGTCCTCGGCGCCAAGTACCGCTGGGCGCGCGCGGCAGGCCTGTTGGGGGGCGGTTCATGAGGTGAACCAGGGGCGGGAGCGGCCGACGGTGCGCGTCGGCCGCCCCCAGGACCCGTGCGCACACGAAAGGCATTTGGACAGGGGGCGCTGGCCAGATCTTTCGACGCAAGGGGTGCTGAACCGACATGACGACCACCGACCTATCGACATCCGTCCCCTACAGGGAGGTGACGGATCGCAACGGCCGCCTGTACCGCATCGGTGAGACCGACCGGGACATCATGGGGCGACCACGCTGGACCATGGTGCTCTTCCCCTGGATGGGGATGCTGGGCATCAGTTCCTCGGAGTACGCGTTCACCTCCGCCGAGGACACCCTGCACGACGCCCACCTGTGGAGCAGTGGGCACATCTTCTGGCTGATGGGCGTCTGGATCTTCTTCCAGGCGGCCGTGGCCTTCCCGGCCGGGCAACTGCGCGAGAGCGGACGGCTGCCCGCGCGGTACGCCATGATGCTCGGCGCGCTGGGCACGGTGCTGGGCTATCTCTCGCTGGCGTTCGCGCCGCACGTGAGTGTCGCGTACCTCGGCTTCGGGATGTTCAGCGGCATCGGTGCCGGCCTCGTCTACGCGACCTGCGTGAACATGGTCGGCAAGTGGTATCCGGAGCGCAAGGGCGGCAAGACGGGCCTGGTCAACGGTGGTTTCGCCTATGGCTCGGTGCCCTTCGTCTTCCTGTTCACCTCGTACATGGACCTGGGCAACTACCGGACCGTTCTGGTGATGGTGGGCCTGGTCTGCTGCTCGGTGGTCGCGTTCGCGGGCTGGTTCTTCAAGGACCCGCCCAAGGGCTGGTGGCCGCCGCACGTGGACCCGCTGAAGGTGTCGTCCGATCCCAGGATCCGGCGGGCGCTGGAGAAGAACCCGCCGGCGGTGAAGCAGTACACCCCGAGGGAGGCCGCCCGCACACCCGTCCTGTGGATGATGTGGTTCTGCCTGCTGTGCACCGCGGGCATCAACATCTTCGGCATCGCCTTCCAGGTTCCGTTCGGCAAGGACATGGGGTTCGCGGGCGGGATCGTGGCCACCGCGATGTCCCTGAAGGCGATCGTCAACGGCACCGGGCGCGGGGTGATCGGCTGGATATCCGACCGCTTCGGGCGCCGCAACACACTGATCATCGTCTGTCTGGTGCTGGGCTCCGCGCAGTTCGGCGTGCTGGTCTCGGGCCAGATGGGCAGCATGCCGTTCTTCCTGTTCTGCTCCATGGTCTCCGGTTTCGGCGGCGGGGCGATCTTCCCGCTCTTCGCGGCCATGACGGCGGACTACTTCGGTGAGAACAACAACGCCTCCAACTACGGGATGGTCTACAGCTCGAAGCTGATCTCGGGCCTGGTGGGCTCCGGCATGGGCGCGGTCGTCGTCGGCGCGTGGGACTACCACGGCGCCTTCGTGCTCGCGGGCTCCATCGGCCTGGCCTCCGCCGTACTGGCGCTGTTCCTGAAATCACCGGGCTCCCCCAAGGCCCGGAGCATCGTCCCCAACCCGCAACCGCTCGGCGAGGAGATGGCGTGACATGACGGCGGACCCCATAGCCACCGAGGGCGCGTCGGCCGGAACCGACGCCCCGAACCGCTCGTACCGCGAAGTCACCGACGCCCGGGGCCGTGTCTACCGGATCGGCGAGACGGACCGGGACATCCTGGGCCACTCACGCAAGTTCATGGTGTACCTGCCGTGGATCGCCATGATGGCCATCAGCGTCTTCGAGTACGCGTACGGCTCCGCGGAGGACACCCTGTCCCACGCGCACGGCTGGACGCAGAGCAACACCTTCTGGATCCTGAGCGTCTGGGTCTTCTTCCAGGCCGGCATAGCCTTCCCGGCGGGCTGGATGCGGGAGAAGGGCATCCTCACCGCCCGCAGGGCCATGTACATCGGCGCGGTCATGTGCGTACTCGGCTTCCTCGCCCTGTCGCACCTGAGCAACGTGCTGCTGGCCATCCTGGGCTTCGGCGTCATCGGCGGCCTCGGCTCCGGCCTGGTCTACGCGACCTGCATCAACATGGTCGGCAAGTGGTTCCCCGAACGGCGGGGCGCGAGGACGGGCTTCGTCAACGGCGGATTCGCCTACGGCTCCCTGCCCTTCATCTTCATCTTCAACTACGCGTTCGACACCGGGAACTACCATCGCGTCCTGGACCTCATCGGGTGTTACGTGATGATCGTCGTCCTGTCCACCGCGTTCTTCTTCAAGGACCCGCCGAAGAACTGGTGGCCGGCGGACATCGACCCGCTGACCCACGGCGGCGACACCAAGACCGCGGCCAGCCTCGCCAAGAACCCGCCCGCGGTGAAGCAGTACACCCCTAAGGAGGCCGTCAGGACGGGCGTGCTCCCCCTGATGTGGATCACCCTCGTGATGACCGCGGGCGTGTCCATCTTCGGGATCTCCTTCCAGGTCGACTTCGCCAAGGAGGTGGGCTTCGGTCCCCTGGTGGCGGCGTCCTCCATGGGCATCATGGCCGTCATCAACGGGATCGGCCGCGCCGTGGTGGGCTGGCTGTCCGACACCTGGGGACGCAAGCTGACCCTGGTGTTCGTCATCGTCGTCCTGGGGCTCGCGCAGTTCGGGGTGATCTGGGCCGGGGACGTCAAGAGCGAGTGGCTCTTCCTGTTCTTCGCCTTCCTCTCCGGGTTCGGCGGCGGGGCCTTCTACCCGATGTTCGCGGCCCTGACCCCGGACTACTTCGGCGAGAACTACAACGCCACCAACTACGGGCTGGTGTACAGCGGCAAGCTGGTCAGCGGCCTGTTCGGCGGGGGTCTCGGCTCGATGGTGGTCGCTGCCTGGGGCTACAACGGGGCGTACGCGCTGGCCGGCGGCATCTCGATGGCGGCGGCGGCGATCGCGCTGCTGCTGAAACAGCCGGGACGCGACAGTGAGGTGAGCGGGGCTCCGCGGCCGCAGCCGGCCGGCTGACGGGGCGGAACGGAACGGAGCAGAGCAGAGCAGCACGGAACGTGCACGGTTGCACGGACATCAGGCGGCCCTCCCCACGTGACACGTGTGGGGAGGGCCGCCTGACGTGGCGCCGCGGATCTAGTGGCGCTTCTCCCGGAGGGCGGCGAGATGGTCGTAACCGATCTTCGCGTGCTGGAGCGACTGCCCGGGGTCGGTGGCACTCGGGGCGTTGTCCTGCTCGACCATCGGGTTGTGGTAGTTCCGGTCGCCGACGCGGGAGAAGAACGTGGTGTAGTCGATGACGCCGGTACCGAAGGGCACCATGTCGTAGCCCATGCCGTTGGTGGTGTTGACGGTGCCGTCCTTGGCGTGGAAGAGCGGGTAGCGCTTGTTGTTGCGGACGACGAGCCCCGCGGGGTCGAAGATCTTCTCCCGGGTGGAGCCGTCGTGGGCGGTGTACGTGGGGAACTTGTACTGGGCCACGTGCGCCCAGAAGACGTCCATCTCCAGCCAGACCACCTTCGGGTCGGTGACCTTCAGGAAGTACTCCAGTTTGCGGATGCCCGAACTGCGGGTCGGCCGCCCCTGGTCGTCCAGTGGGCCCCCGTCGAGCAGGAAGCCGTACGCCGCGTCGTGGTTGTGGGTGTACAGCTTGAGGCCCGCGCGCCGGGCGATCCCGCCGAGCGCGTTCCACTTGTCGGCGGCCGCGTCCCAGTCGGCGCGGTAGGCGCTGCCGGTGGGGTCGCCGCCGGTGCCCACGTGCGCCATGCCGAGGATGTTGGCGATCTCCAGGTGCTTCTTGAAGGTGTCCAGGTCGGGTGTGGTGAGGGGCCAGGACGACGGTATGAAGCCGTGGTTGCCCTGGGCCCGCAGCCCGTAGTCGTCGAGCCAGGAGCGCAGCAGTCTGGCGCCCTCCACGGACTCGAGGTCGGCTCCGCCGGGGGCGTTGGCGTGCTGGCCGTATCCGGCGAACTCCACCTGCCGGTAGCCGTAGCGCGAGAGCTGCTTGAAGACCTCGCGGAAGCCGGAGGGCAGGTCGGTGGAGAGCGGGTCGCGGCCCGTCGCGTCACGGACGGTGTAGAGGATGATGCCGCGCCGGTTCGCGGGGACCAGGACGTCACCGCCGTGACCGTGACCGTGACCATGGCCGTGGTCGTGGCCTCTGCCCCGGTCGTGGGCGAGGGCGGGGGAGGCGCCGAGGACGGGTGCGGCGATCGCCGCGGTCGCGGCGGCGGTGCAGGTGCTGAGGAAGCGGCGGCGGCCGACTCCGAGGGTGCGACGCAGGGCTTCGCCGGTCGCGGGTGCGTCGTTGCGCACGGGTTCGTCGTTGAACGCGGTCACGGTTCTCTCTTTCGGGTCGGTGTTCAGCGGTGCCGGGGCGTTGTCAGTGGCGCGTGTTTCACTTTCCGTAGTCGCTCGTCCGGCCGCGTCACGCGAGACCGGCCAGGCCGAGCAGCAGGGATTTCACTTCGGTGGCCGCGATGCGGCCGGTGCCGGTGCGGGGGGGTGGAGCAGATGAGGAGCGGACCTTCGTCGTCGCTCGCGGGAAGGCGGCCGTGGCTGCCGCGAAGAGCCGAGGGATCGAGGGGCACGACCGCCATGCGGTAGCGCATCCCGAGTTTCTTGCGGGCCAGCGCCGTGGCGGCCTTCACCCTGACGTAGGGGTCGAGGGGGTCCATGAACAGTTCGGCCGGGTCGTAGCCGGGTTTGCGGTGGATCTCGACGAGCCGCGCGAAGTCGGGGGCGCGGGCGTCGTCGAGCCAGTAGTAGTAGGTGAACCAGGCGTCCGGTTCGGCCACGGCGACGAGTTCCCCGGAGCGCGGGTGGTCGAGGTGGTGAGCCTTCTTGCCCTCGTCGTCGAGGAGCCGCTCGATGCCGGGCAGGCCGGCCAGCGCGGCCCTGGTGGCCTCCAGGTCCTCGGGGCGTCGCACGTAGACATGGGCGATCTGGTGGTCGGCGACCGCGAAGGCGCGGGAGGCCATCGGGTCGAGGTACTCCATGCCGTCCTGGGTGTGCACGTCGAGCAGGCCGGCGCGGCGCAGGACGCGGTTGATGTCGACGGGACGGTCCACGCGGGTGATGCCGTACTCGGAGAGCGCGACGACGGTGCGGCCTTCCGCCTCGGCTTCGTCGAGCAGAGGTGCCATGGCCGCGTCGAGGTCGGCGGCGGCGCGGTGCGAGCGGGGGTCGTCGGGGCCGAAGCGCTGCAGGTCGTAGTCGAGGTGAGGGAGGTAGCAGAGGGTCAGGTCCGGACGGCGGGTGCGGTTGATGTGCCGGGTGGCGTCGATGATCCAGCGGCTGGAGACGAGGTCGGCGCCGGGGCCCCAGAAGTGGAAGAGGGGGAACGTGCCGAACTTCCCGGTGAGTTCGTCGTGCAGGGCCGGAGGCCGGGTGTAGCAGTCGGGTTCCTTGCGGCCGTCGGCGTAGTAGACGGGACGGGGGGTGACGGTGATGTCGGTGTCGGCGCCCATGGCGTACCACCAGCAGATGTTGGCGACCGTGTAGCCGGGGTGAGCGCGGCGGGCGGCGTCCCACAGCTTGTCGCCGGACACCAGGCCGTTGTGCTGCCGCCACAGGAGTACGTCGCCGAGTTCGCGGAAGTACCAGCCGTTGCCGACGATGCCGTGCTCGCCGGGGTGGGTGCCGGTGAGGAAGGTGGACTGGGCGGCGCAGGTGACGGCGGGCAGGACGGTGCCGAGCGGGGCGCTGAAACCGGAGCGGCCGAGCGCTTTGAGGCGGGGCATGTGGTCGAGCAGACGGGGGGTGAGGCCGACGACGTCGAGGACGAGGAGCGGGGTGGGCCCGGAATGCTCGCGCGAGGCGTGGGTCACGGCAGCTCCTTGAGGCCGAGGTCCGTCAACAGATCGCGGGCGAGGGTCAGTTCGGCGGCGATGCCGTCGACGAGCTGGGCGCGGGCACGGGGGCGCAGCTCGGGCGGGAGGGCCTGCCAGGTGTAGGTCTCGACCTCCAGGTGCCGGGTGAGCGGGTGCGGGCCGCCGACGAGACGGGTCAGCGCGGCCCTGAGGACGGGGAGGGTCGAGGTGAGGGGTGCGGGGGGGGCCGCGTGCAGCGGGACGTGGAAGTGGGCGCGCCACGGGGCGGTGTCGGGCAGCGCGTCGCCGGTCAGGGCTTCGCCGAGGTCGTCCGTGCCGCGCGGGCCCGTGGCGGTGGTGGTGCGGGTCTGGTGCAGGAAGCGGGGTTCGTCGAAGGCGGCGAGGGCCGCGCGGACTTCGGGGAGACGGGGGTGTTCGGCGTGCAGGGCGGCGGAGAGCTGGGACTTGACGACCGGGACGTGGGCCTCGGCGAGGGCGTCCAGGGCGGTGTGCGGGTCCTCGAAGGAGGTGGCGAGGTGGCACGTGTCCACGCAGACGCCGATGCGGTCGTGGCCGATGGCGGTGAGCGGGGCGATCGCGTCGGCGGTGGTCTCGACGGTGCAGCCGGGTTCGGGTTCCAGGCCGACGCGCAGCGAGCGTCCGGTGAGTTCGTGGAGGGCGTCGAGACGTTCCGCGAGGGTGGTCAGCGCGGCCCGGGCGGTCACCGCGCGGTCGTCGTCGTACGCGGTGCGCCAGGCCAGCGGCAGGGTGGAGATGCTGCCTTCGGTGACGTCGTCGGGGAGGAGCCGGGCGAGGACGCGGGCGAGGGCGGTGGTGTAGGCGAGGCGTTCCGGGTCGGCCCAGTCGGGCCGGTAGACGCGGTACTTGACCTCTTGGGCGCCGAAGCCCTCGTAGGGGAAGCCGTTGAGGGTGACGACTTCGAGGCCTCGACGGTCGAGCTCGGAGCGCAGGGCGCGCAGCGCGACGGGGTCGGTGACCAGGGCGTGGGAAGCGTCCTTGGCGAGCCACAGGCCGATGCCGAGGCGGTCGCGGCCGAGGCGTCGGCGGACGGGTTCGCAGTGGTCGCGGAGCTGGGCGAGCACGCCGTCGAGGGTTTCGGCCGGGTGGACGTTGGTGCAGTAGGCGAGGTGGACGGTGGAGCCGTCGAGGTGGCGGAAGCGCATCGCTCACTCCCCGCCGCGCAGGACGGAGTTGCCCTCGTGGGTCGCGTCGGTGCCGGGCAGGTCGAGGCAGAGGCGTCCGCTGAGTCCGTAGAAGGCGACGGGGTTGCGCCACAGCACGCGGTCGACGTCGTCGTCGGTGAACCCCGCGGCCAGCAGGGCGTCGCCGACCCGGCGGGTCTTGAGGGGGTCGCTCCTCCCCCAGTCCGCGGCCGAGTTGACGAGAACCTTCTCCGGGCCGTGGGCTCGGAGGATCGCGACCATGCGCTCCTCGTCCATCTTGGTGTCGGGATAGACGGAGAAGCCCAGCCAGCAGCCGCTGTCCTTGGCCTCCTTGACGGTCGTCTCGTTGAGGTGGTCGACCAGGACCCGGTCCGGGGGCAGCGCGGACTCCCGGACGGCGTCGAGGGTGCGGCGCAGGCCGGTGAGCTTGTCGCGGTGCGGGGTGTGCACCAGCGCGGGCAGCCCGTGGTCGGCGGCGAGCTGGAGCTGGGCGGACAGGGCGTTGTCCTCGGCGGGGGTCATGGAGTCGTAGCCGATCTCGCCCACGGCCACGACCTGGTCCTTGACGAGATACCTCGGCAGTTCCTCCAGGACGGGGACGCAGCGGGGGTCGTTGGCCTCCTTGGGGTTGAGGGCGAGCGTGCAGTGGTGGGCGATGCCGTACTGGGCGGCGCGGAAGGGCTCCCAGCCGAGCAGCGAGTCGAAGTAGTCGAGGAAGGAGGCGGCCGAGGTGCGGGGCTGGCCGAGCCAGAAGGCGGGCTCGACGACGGCGCGGACGCCCGCGGCGTGCATGGCCTCGTAGTCGTCGGTGGTCCGTGACGTCATGTGGATGTGGGGGTCGAAGATGCGCATCAGGACTCCTTGCCGGGTCGGCCGGGGGTGCCGGTGGGGGTGGCGGCGGGCTCGGTCAGGGCCAGTACGCGCCGGAGGTCCTCGGGGACGGGACGGCCCGCGGCGGTGCGTTCCTCGGCGTGGTCGCCGAGCATCCGGGCGAGTTCGGCGTCCGCGCGGGCGCGCTCGGCCAGTCCGGCCACGGCGTCGACGGGGACGCCGGTGAACAGGCACTTGAGGACGGCGTGCCGCCAGTTGTGGGCGTCCAGGTGGCGGGCCGCGTACGGGCCGAGGGCGGCGGCGACGAGGCGGGTGTCGTTGGTGCGCAGGGCGTCCTCGACGAGGGGCAGGGCGTCGGGGCCGGGCACGAGGTGGGGCAGGGCGTGCAGGACGGCCCTGCGTTCGGCGGCGGTGCCCTGGCGGTAGACACGGGCGAGCGCCTGGGGGTCGGCGCGGGCGGCGTGCAGGAGGAGGACGCGGACGCCGTCGGCGTTGTCGTGGCCGCAGCGCCGGCCGGCCTCCGCGATCCTCAGCTCCCAGACGGAGATCGGCCCGTGGGTCCCGGGGTGGTCGGCGGCTTCGGTGAGTGCTCGGTCGAGCCAGGCTCGGGCGGGGGCGTCGAGGCGGGAGTCGAGCCGGGCCCGGACGGAGGCGAGGGCCGGTTCGGCAGTGGTGGGTGTGGCAGTGGTGGGTGTGGCAGTGGCGAGTGGAGCGGCGGTGGGTGGGGTGTCGTCGCCGCGGGGTGCGCGCGGGTGGTGGTTCACGAAGTGCTCCCTTCGGCGCTGTCGGGGATCGCCCGGGCCGCGCGGTGGAGGAACGGGAGGGACTCCCCGGCGAAGTGGGGGCCCGCGTGGGAGTGGCGGGGCAGTTCGACGACGGTCAGGGCCTGGTAGCCGGTGGCGGCCAGGGCTTCGAGCACGGGCGGGAAGTCGATCTCCCCGTCCCCGAACGGGAGGTGTTCGTGGATGCCCCGGCGCATGTCCTCGATCTGGACGTGCCGCAGCCAGGGGGCGGCGGCACGTACGCAGTCGGCGGGCGGCAGGGGTTCCAGGCACTGGCAGTGGCCGATGTCGAGGGTGAGGCCGAGGGCGGGCGGGTCGCCGAGGATGCGGCGCAGGCGGTGGAAGTCGTCGAGGGTGGCGAGCAGATGGCCCGGTTCGGGTTCGACGGCGAGCGGGACACCGGCGAGGGTGGCCGCGTCCAGCACCGGGGCCAGTGCCTCGGCGAGCCGTTTCCAGGCGGTGTCCTCGTCGGTGCCGGCCGGGGGTACGCCGCTGAAACAGTGCACGGCGTGTGCGCCGAGGTCGGCGGCGGTCCGCACGGCGCGGTACAGCAGGTCGGCGCGGCGCGCCCGGTCCGCCGGGTCCGGGTCGAGGAGCGACGGTCCGTGCTTGCGGCGCGGGTCGAGGACGTAGCGGGCACCGGTCTCCACGGTGACGCCGAGACCGAGGGCGTCCAGTCTGCGGGCCACCCTCCGGGTCCGGGCGGCGAGGTCCGGGGCCATCGGGTCGAGGTGCATGTGGTCGAGGGTCAGACCGACGCCGTCGTAGCCGAGGTCCGCGAGGAGGGCGAGAGCGTCGTCGAGGCGGAGGTCGGCCAGCCCGTTGGTGCCGTAGCCGAAGCGCAGGGGGTTGGGGGGCGCGGGGTCGGGCACGGAGGGCACGGGACGCGCCGCGGGGTTCGCGGAGCGCGGGGCGGGGGTCGTGGAACTCGGCGCGGCTGCCGCAGAGCGCGGCGTGGGGCTCATGTGACGCTCACCTTCCTCGCGAACCGGCGGGCCGCGGGGGCCAGTGCGGCGGTGAGGAGCGCGGAGGTGAGGGCGCCCGAGCGGGCCGCGAGGGCGGCCTGGAGCGGGATCATCGCGCGGATGCCGCCGCCGACGGCTCGCTGGGTGAGCGGGGGCGAGGGGTTGAGAGCGGCGTGCAGGAGGGGGCGGGCGGAGGTCGCGGCGTAGGCGGCCGTGAGGGCCCCGCACAGGACGCGCGTGGCGTCCCGCGGAGTACGCGCGGAGGCCGTTCCGCGTGTCAACGCCCAGGTCAGAGAGCCCGTCGCGGCGAGCGCGGCCAGCGGTGCGACCGGTGAGCCGCCCCGGGTCTCGCCGCGGGAGACCACCGTCACCGCGAGGGTGTGGCCGGCCAGGGCGGCGGCGGAGGGCAGGGCGGGGCGGACGCCGCCGCCCGACGCCGCCGCACCGAGGAGCAGGTCCAGGCCCCGGGCGGCGGCCATCGCCGCCGGCCCCGCGGGAGTTCGCTTGAGCACGAGGTCGTACGCCCACACGGTGGCCGCGAGGGGTAACGCGACGGTGAGGGTGCGACGGCCGGCGCGGGCGGCGAGGGCCAGGCCGGACGCTGTCAGGGCGCCCGCCGCCGCGAGGGCCGCGGCCGGCCGGACACGGCCGGACGGCAGCGGACGGTGCGGGCGGTCGGTGGCGTCCTCGCCCCGGTCGGCCCAGTCGTTGAGGGCCATACCCGCCTCGTACAGGCACAGTGAGGAGCCGACGGCGAGCAGCGTGCGCGATCCGGGGCGGCCACCGACGGCGGCGGCTCCCGCGAGGGCGTCGCCGGGGACGGTGAACAGGGCGGGCAGCCGCAGCAGTTCGGCCCAGGCGAGCAGGTGCGCACCGGCACCCCGTGGCACGGGTTCGGTCGTTCCGGCGTCCGGGCGAGGGTTCGTCACCGCTCCTCCCGGGGCGCGTGCGACGGCCGCCGCTCGGGCTGCGGGTTCCGTCGTCCGGGCGGCTGCGCGCGGTGTTCGGGGTGCGGCTGCCGGCGTTCCGGACGCGGTGTCCGCAGCCGGGTCGCGAACCGTGCCAGCGCGGCGTACTGCTCGCCGAGCGCCGCCGGCCCCTCCCCCAGGGGGTCCTTGAAGTAGAAGCCGAGGCCGTCGAGCGGCCCCGACAGGCCCACCTCGTGGGCGCGGGACACCAGGCGCGCGAGGTCGAGGACGAGGGGCGCCGCCAGTGCGGAGTCGCACCCCTGCCAGGTGGTCTGGAGGATCATCCGGGTACCGAGGAAGCCGTCGAAGGCGATGTGGTCCCAGGCGGTCTTCCAGTCGCCGAGCGCCGGTACGTCGTCGATGTGCACCTCGCCCTGCGGGGCCGTGCCCAGCGTGTCCGCGAGCACCCGCTCCTTGCCCGCGTTCTTGGCGGCCGCGGCGGCGGGATCGGCGAGGGAGGCTCCGTCACCGCCGCCGAGCAGGTTGGTGCCCGACCAGGCGCGGACCTCCAGGGCACGCTGCGCGAACATCGGGCCGAGCACCGACCGCAGCAGGGTCTGGCCCGTCTTGCCGTCCCGGCCGGCGTACGGCACGCCGCCGGTCCGCGCCGCCGAGGCCAGCGCGGGGTGGTGCAGGCCGGTCGACGGGGTGAAGTTCACGTAGGGGCAGCCGGCCTCGAGTGCCGCCGCCGCGTACAGCGAGCTCGGGGGCAGCGCGGTGCCGGTGGGAGCGGGCTCGGTGGAGGCCACGTTCACCACGACCGCCCGGGTCAGCTCCCGTCGCCGTAGGAAGTCCCGCAGGTCGGCGGTGAAGCCGTCCACCAGGTCCGCGGTGTCCTGGGTGCCGCCGGGGACCGGGCCGCCCGGTCGGATCTCGCGGTCGGCGGCCTCCAGTTCGGCCGCGACCGCCGCCGGCAGGCCGCTCGGGAGGACACCGCCCGAGGCGAGGGCCTCCGCGCGTTTGGGCAGCGGGCAGTCCACGGTGTCGTGGCCGCCGAAGACGAGGGAGGAGAGCGGGGGCAGGCCGCACCCGGCGAAGAGGGGTGTCTCGGTGACCATGCCGGTCGGAGGGTGCAGGCCGGCGGTGACGGCCGCGCAGCCCGCGACGACGGTGGTGGCGACGGAACCGCGCGCTCCGATCAGCCACACACCCACCCGGGGTTCGGAAGAGGACGCGGACATGGGCAGCCTCCTGGTCGTACGTCCGCCACAGAGGAGGGACGGAGGAGAGGAATGAGGTCAGGGGACGTCAGCGGAGCTGGGTGAGGGGGTGGTGCGGGGGTGGTGCGGCCGGAGACGGGTGCGGTGCGGACGAGACGGTGGGCGGGGGTCCGGCGTCCCCCGCCCACCGCCGCTCAGTCGCCCGGAGACACCGTGTGTGCCACGGGCCTCACGGGCAGTTCCCTGATCCGGACGTCACGGGGCGACACCTGGTCGTCGGCTCCGTGGTTCCGGACGCCGGTGTGCCCGTCGCGCGGGCTCCGTGCCGGATCGGTGCGGGGCGGCAGTGGCAACCGTGGTCACCATCCGTGCCGATGTGGGCATGACCGTCGCTCCTCCTGTCAACCCGTGGTGAAGGTGAAGTCGTCCACGTCGTAGAGCGCGCCGGCGCCTCCCTTGAAGACGAGGTAGAGCGTGGTGGTGCCGCGCGGAGCGTGTGAGATGTCCGCGCTGACGTCCTGGAAGGTGTCCCAGCCACCGGTGACCGGCACCGTCGCCCTGCCCAGCACGCGGCCGCTCGGGGAACCCGCGCGGACCTCGAGGGTGCCGCCCGCGCCGGCCGACGAGACACGCGCCGTGATCTTCTTGGCGTCGCCCAGGACGTAGGGCGTGAAGGAGATCCAGTCGCCGTTGTCGATGTCGCCGACGGTCTTCCCGCCGTGGGCGGTGGCCTTCGACTGGACGGTGATGCCGGAGGCGTCGCCGTGGTGCTCGGCCTGCCGGTGCCTGGGCTGGAGCACATTGCGGTCGTGGGTGGTCAGCGCGGCCTGCCCGCCGCCTCCCCCGTCGGTGTACTCGGCGTCGAGGACCCCGAAGATGTTGGCGTCCTCGTCATGGCCGCCGTCGGCACTGGTCTGCAGGGTGCCGGAGCAGCCGTTCGCCGAGGTGAGGGGGTGGCCGTGGCTGTCGTGGCCGAGGACGAAGGTGACCTTCACCTTGGCGCAGTCGATCGCGCGGCCGTCCTCCGGGTCGGTGACCCTCACCTTGAACGGCACGGGATCGCCGAAGCTGAACAGCTGCCCGTCTCCGGGCAGTTCGACGGTCACCTTGGGCGCGGTGTTGCCGACCACGATCTGCACGCTCGCGCCGCCCGTGCGCCCCGTGCTGTCCTTGGCGGTCACCGTCGCCGTGTAGGTGCCGTTCCTCTTGTACTTGTGCGACGGGTCGGCGGCCGTCGAAGTGCCACCGTCGCCGAAGTCCCAGCTGTAGGTGAGGGCGTCGTCGTCCGCGTCGGTCGAACCGGCCGAGGAGAAGCCGACCTTGAGCGGCGCCTGTCCCGAGGTGCGGTCCGCCGCGGCCTGGGCGACGGGCGAGTGGCCGTCGGTGGCGTTCTCGATGCGGTAGAGGCCGGAGTTCTCGTCGCCGCCGAACCAGGCGGTGCCGTAGTCGAGGACGTAGAGCGCGCCGTCCGGACCGAAGGCCATGTCCATCACCTGGGTGCCCGTCCACGGAACGGGGTCGACGGACCGCACGGTGCCGTCGGTGTCGGCGTCGATCCGCTTGATCCAGCGGCGGCCGAACTCCCCGGCGAAGAAGTTCCCGTCGTAGGCCTGCGGGAACTTGACCGGTGAGTCGAGCGTGGCGTCGTAGTGGTAGACCGGGCCGCCCATCGGGGACTCGGAGCCGTCGCCGAACTCGGGGACGGACGCGCCGTCGTAGGGGATCCAGGCGGGCTGGGCCGGGGGCAGGTCGGTGAGGCCCGTGTTGTGGGGGGAGGTGTTCTTCGGGGCGGCGCAGTCGAAGGCCGCGCCGGAGGTCCCGGTCGCGAAGTCGTAGTCCACGTAGGCGTCGTTCTTGCCGGTGCAGTACGGCCAGCCGAAGTTGCCGGCGGCGGTGACACGGGCGAACTCGACCTGGCCGCCGGGGCCGCGCGCCGGGTCGGCCGCGCCCGCGTCCGGTCCGTAGTCACCGACGTAGACGATGCCGGTCCGCTTGTCGACGCTGAAGCGGAACGGGTTGCGGAAGCCCATCGCGTAGATCTCGGGGCGCGCCTTGTCCGTACCGGGTGCGAAGAGGTTTCCGTCGGGGATGGAGTAGGAGCCGTCGCCGTTCACCTTGATGCGCAGGATCTTGCCGCGCAGGTCGTTGGTGTTGCCGGCCGAACGCTGCGCGTCGAACGCCGGGTTGCGGTCGGAGCGCTCGTCGATGGGCGTGAAGCCGTCCGACTGGAAGGGGTTGGAGTCGTCGCCGGTGGAGAGGTAGAGGTTCCCCGCCGCGTCGAAGTCGATGTCGCCGCCGACGTGGCAGCAGATGCCCCGGGACGTCTTGACGTCGAGGATCTGCTTCTCGCTGGCGTTGTCGAGCGTGCCGTCGGTCTTCAGGACGAAGCGGGAGAGCCGGTTGACCCCGTCGAAGGGGGCGAAGTCGGCGGCGGTCCCGGTCTCGGGAGCGTCGCCCGCCGGGGTGTTCAACGGCGGTGCGTAGTAGAGGTAGACGAACCGGTTGGTCGAGAAGCCGGGGTCGACGCCGACGCCCTGGAGGCCTTCCTCGTCGTGGGTGTAGACGTCGAGTCTGCCCGCGAGCCTGGTGTTGCCCGCGGCGTCGGTGAGGCGGAGCTCTCCGTCGCGCGAGGTGTGCAGGACCGAGCGGTCGGGGAGCACGGCGAGCGACATGGGCTCGCCGACCTCCGGTTCGCCCTTGGCGAGGGTGACCTGCTGGAAGTCCTCGGCGGCCGCCTTGTCCGGGCCGGCGACGGCTGCGCCGGCCGCGGGGGCCGTGAGGGTGAGGGACGCGGCGGCCAGCAGCGCGCCGCTCAGCAGGGCCAGTGCCCCACGGAGTCTCGGACGTCCTAAGTGGCTTGTGCGGCTCTTGTTCCGGTCGTTCGGGTGCACGAAATGCCTCCATGAAGGGGCTGGTCGTACGGGCGGGTGCGGTACGCCGGGGTGCGCCGTCACCCCGGAAGCATGTGAACCGTGCGCCGCGGCCTCCTGCCGCGGCGGGCGGGGGTTCGCCCGTCGGGGCGAACGCCGCACACGGCTCTAGTCGTTGCCGCCGAACGCCGCGTCGAAGGACGCCGACGGCGGCTCGAAGTCGTACGCCTTGAGGCGGGTCAGGGCCTCGGGTGCGCCCTGGAGCCGGTCCATTCCGGCGTCCTCCCACTCGACCGAGACGGGACCCGTGTAGTCGATGGAGCGCAGCATGCGGAAGACGTCCTCCCAGGGCACGTCGCCGTGGCCCGCGGAGACGAAGTCCCAGCCGCGGCGCGGGTCGCCCCAGGGCAGGTGCGATCCGAGGCGGCCGTTGCGTCCGTCGAGCCGCTTGCGGGCCTCCTTGCAGTCGACGTGGTAGATGCGGTCGCGGAAGTCGTAGAGGAAGCCGACCGGGTCGAGGTCCTGCCACACGAAGTGCGAGGGGTCGAAGTTCAGCCCGAACGCCGGCCGGTGGTCGACCGCCTTCAGGGCCTCGTGGGTGGTCCAGTAGTCGTAGGCGATCTCGCTGGGGTGGACCTCGTGCGCGAACCGCACGCCCTGTGCGTCGAAGACGTCCAGGATCGGGTTCCAGCGCGTCGCGAAGTCCTCGTAGCCGCGGGCGATCATCGACTCGGGCGCGGGCGGGAACATGGCGACCAGGTGCCAGATGGAAGAGCCGGTGAAGCCGATGACGGTGTCGACGCCGAAGGCCGCGGCGGCGCGCGCGGTGTCGGCGATCTCGGCGGCGGCCCGCTGCCGTACGCCCTCGGGTTCGCCGTCGCCCCAGATGCGGGTGGGCAGGATGGCCCGGTGGCGTTCGTCGATGATGGCGTCGCAGACGGCCTGGCCGACCAGGTGGTTGGAGATCGCCCAGCACTTGAGGCCGTACTTGTCGAGGAGTGCGTGCCGGGACTCGATGTAGGCGGGGTCGGTGAGCGCCTTGTCGACCTCGAAGTGGTCACCCCAGCAGGCGAGTTCGAGTCCGTCGTAGCCGAAGTCGCGGGCGAGCCGGCAGACCTCCTCGAGCGGCAGGTCGGCCCACTGGCCGGTGAAGAGCGTGAAGGTGCGCGGCATGGCTAGAGGTCTCCTCGAACCGCTGGGGACGCGACTGTCACGGGTGTGACGGCCACCGGGGTGTAGACGGAGTTCTTCTCGGCGCTCTCCTCGACCGCCGCGAGCACGCGCTGTACCTGCAGGCCGTCGGCGAAGGACGGCACGGACCGCCGGCCCGCCGCTATGGCCTGCACCAGGTCGTGGGCCTGGTGGGTGAAGGAGTGTTCGTAGCCGAGGCCGTGACCCGGCGGCCACCAGGCGTCCAGGTAGGGATGGTCGGGCTCGGTGACGAGGATGCGGCGGAAACCCGCGTGCGTGCCGGGCTCGGTGTGGTCGTGGTAGGAGAGTTCGTTGAGCCGTTCCAGGTCGAAGGCCAACGAGCCTCGCTCGCCGTTGAGTTCGATGCGCAGGGCGTTCTTGCGTCCGGTGGCGAACCGGGACGCCTCGAAGGAGGCGAGGGCGCCGGAGGCGAAGCGGCCGGTGAAGAGGGCGGCGTCGTCGACGGTGACGGTGCCGAGGCCGGCCGCGTCCGGCACCGCGGACAGACCGCTCGACGCGGCGGCGGGAAGGGGTCGCTGCTGTACGAAGGTCTCGGTGAGCGCGGAGACCCCGACGACCGGCTCGCCCGCCAGGTACTGGGCGAGGTCGACGATGTGCGCCCCGAGGTCGCCGAGCGCGCCCGACCCCGCGCGTTCCCTGCGCAGCCGCCAGGTGAGCGGGAACTCCCGGTCCACGAGCCAGTCCTGAAGGTATGTCACCCGTACGTGCCGCAAGGTGCCCAGGCGCCCTTCCGCGACCATGGTCCGGGCCAGCGAGGTGGCGGGCAGCCGACGGTAGTTGAAGCCCACCATGGCCACCTGGCCGCGGGCGGCGGCGGCTTCGGCGGCCGCCGTCATCGCCTCCGCCTCCTCGACCGTGTTGGCGAGCGGCTTCTCGCACAGCACGTGCTTGCCCGCGGCCAGGGCGGCGAGCGCGATCTCGGCGTGGCTGTCGCCGGGGGTGCAGATGTCGACGAGGTCGACGTCGTCACGGGCGATCAGCGCACGCCAGTCGGTCTCGGCCGCCGCCCAGCCGTGCCGGTCGGCCATGGCGCGGACGGCTTCCGCGGCACGGCCGCAGACCGCGGCGAGGACCGGGCGGCTCGGCAGGTCGAAGACGCGGCCCACGGTGCGCCAGCCCTGGGAGTGGGCGGCGCCCATGAACGCGTACCCGACCATGCCCACGCCGAGCACCGGCTTGTCCGCCTCCCGCACCCCGGACCCCCGTACCGGGGTGCTCCCTGCCGGCGTCCCCCGCACCGGGGTCTGCCCCGGTGCCGTCTCCCTCACGGCCGCCGCCTCTCGCACGGCGGCGTCCCCCCCGGGTGCCGCCGCCCCGGCCTGATCCACTCGGGCCGCCTCCGCCCCGGCCGGCTCGCCCTGGTGCGGCTCTCCCATACGGATGTCCTCCTCGTCGTCGTGAGTCGTCGTGACCCTGTGGGGCTGTGGGCGTGGCGGATCACTTGAAGCCGGTGGACATGTACTGGCCGACGTTGTCCTTGTCGACGACGGCGGAGTAGAGCGTGATCGAGGCCGGGATCTCGAACTCGGCGAGGCCGCCCACTCCCTTGCCCTGACCGAGCGCGCGGGCCAGGTCGATCGCGGACGCCGCCATGGTCGGCGGATACAGGACGGTGGCCTTCAGGACGCCGTTGCCGGACTCGATGGCCTGGAAGGCGGAGAGCGCGCCCGCGCCGCCCACCATCAGGAAGTCGTCACGGCCGGCCTGCTCGATGGCGCGCAGCGCGCCCACTCCCTGGTCGTCGTCGTGGTTCCACAGGGCATCGAACTTCGGCTGGGCCTGAAGGAGTTGGGACATCTTGGCCTGACCGGACTCGACGGTGAACTCGGCGGCCTGCCGGGCCACCTTCTTGATGTTCGGGTAGTTCTTCAGGGCCGCGTCGAAGCCCTGGGTGCGCTGCTTGGTCAGCTCCAGGTTGTCGAGCCCGGCCAGTTCGATGACCCGGGCGCCCTGCTTGTCCTTGAGCTGTTCGCCGATGTAGTGACCGGCGCTCAGGCCCATGCCGTAGTTGTCGCCGCCGATCCAGCAGCGGTACGCCTGGGGGGAGTTGAAGATCCGGTCGAGGTTGACGACGGGGATTCCGGCGCGCATGGCCTTCAGTCCGACCTGGGTGAGCGCCTTGCCGTCGGCGGGCAGCACCACCAGGACGTCGACCTTCTTGTTGATCAGTGTCTCGATCTGGCCGATCTGTGCGGCGGTGTCGTTGGAGCCCTCGGTGATCTCCAGCGTCACGTCCGAGTACTTCTTCGCGCGGCTCTTCGCGTTGTCGTTGATCGCGTTGAGCCAGCCGTGGTCGGCCTGCGGGCCGGCGAAGCCGATGGTGACGTGCTTGCCGGGCTTGTCGTCGGCGGCCGGCCGGTCGTTGGAGGCCGGCTTCTCGTCCTTGGTGTCGTTGGAGGTGCAGCCGGTCAGGAGGGCGCCGGCCGAGACGGCGGCGGTCCCGAGGAGCAGTCCTCGGCGGCTGGTGACGTGCGTGGGTGCTGGCATGGCGGTGAACCCTTCCCGTGTCAGATCGTGCTTGCGGTGCGCCGCTGGACCAGGACCGCGGCGACGATGATCGCGCCCTTGGCGATCTGCTGGACGTCGCTCTGCAGGTTGTTCAGCGCGAAGATGTTGGTGATCGTGGTGAAGATCAGTACGCCGAGCACGGAGCCGGTGATGGTGCCGCGGCCCCCGCTGAGCAGCGTGCCGCCGATGATCGCGGCCGCGATGGCGTCGAGTTCGTACAGGTTGCCGTTGGTGTTCTGGCCCGAGCCGGAGAGGATGACCAGCAGGAAGGCGGCTATGCCGCAGCACAGTCCGGAGAGCAGGTAGAGATACAGCCGCTGGCGTCGTACGTCGATGCCGGCGAGCCGGGCCGCCTCGGCGTTGCCGCCGACCGCGACCGTGCGGCGCCCGAAGGTGGTGCGGTTGAGGATCAGCCAGCCGATGACCGTGACGACGGCGAAGACCAGTACCAGCGGGGGAACACCCAGCACGTACGAGTCGCGTTCGCCGAGGTTCAGGATCCCGTCCACACTGACGACCTGGGTCCTGCCGTCGGTGATCTGGAGCGCGAGGCCACGGGCCGAGGCGAGCATGGCGAGCGTCGCGATGAACGGCACCATGCCGCCGTACGCGATGAGCAGACCGTTGACCAGACCGCAGCCCACGCCGACCAGCACCGCGGTGAAGAGGATGCCCGCGAAGCCGTACTCCTGGGTGGCCACCGTGGTCGCCCACACCGAGGAGAGCGCGACGATCGCGCCGACCGACAGGTCGATGCCGCCCGAGGTGATCACGAAGGTCATGCCGACGGTGACCACGCCGATCACCGAGGCCTGGGTGAGGACGAGTTGCAGGTTACGGGTGTCGAGGAACTCGTCGGGCTTGGTGATCCCGCCGATGACGATCAGGGCGACGAGCACGCCGAGGAGCGAGAGGGTGCGCACGTCGGCGCGGGCGCCGAGCGTGCGCCAGGCGGGCAGTTCACCCATCGGTGGCACCTTGCCGGTGCTGTCCCGGGGCGGGGACACGGGCTGCGTCATGATGCCGGACTTCCTTCCATGACGAGGTCGAGTACACGGTGTTCGTCGAGCTCCCGGGCGGGGGCGGTGTGCACCACCCGGCCCTCGCGCAGCACCAGCACACGGTCGGCGAGCCCCAGCACCTCGGGCACTTCGCTCGACACCAGCAGGACGGCCAGGCCCTCCTCGGCGAGGCGGCGGATGACCGCGTACAGCTCGGCTCGGGCGCCGACGTCGACACCGCGGGTCGGCTCGTCGAGCAGCAGCACCCGGCAGCCGCGCAGCAGCCAGCGCGCCAGGACCGCCTTCTGCTGGTTGCCGCCGGACAGCGTGCGGACCGGGACCGACGGGTTGTCCGGGCGCAGCGACAGTTCTCGGGTCGCCGCCCGCGCCGCTCCCCGTTCCGCGCCCCGGTCGATCCAGCCCCCGCGGGAGAAGCGGGACATGGAGGACACGGAGACGTTGCGGGTGACGGACTCCAGCATCAGCAGGGCCTGTGCCTTGCGCTCCTCGGGGGCGAGCCCGAGTCCGGCGCGGACGGCGGCGCGGACGCTGCCGGGCCGCAACGGGCGTCCGTCCACCTGCACCTGGCCGGCGGTCGGTCTGCGCGCGCCGTAGATCGTCTCCAGGATCTCGGAGCGTCCGGAGCCGACGAGCCCGGCCAGGCCCACGATCTCGCCGGGGCGCAGATCGAGGTCCAGCGGCGCGAACTCCCCCGCCCGGGCCAGGCCACGGACCCGCAGCACGGGCTCGGCCGTGGATTCCCGCGTGGGCCGGTCCGGGAAGACGTACTCCACGTTGCGGCCCGTCATCAGCGCGACGATCTCGCGGGTCGGGGTGGACTTCGCGGGGAGTCCGCCCGCGACCGCCCGCCCGTCCTTGAGCACGGTCACGCGGTCGCCGATGCGGCGGATCTCCTCCAGCCGGTGCGAGATGTAGACGACGGCGACGCCGTCCGCGGTGAGACCGGCGACGATGCGGAAGAGGTTGTCGACCTCGTCGGGATCGAGGGCCGCGGACGGCTCGTCCATGACGATGAGGCGCACCTCGTGGGACAGCGCCCGTGCCATGGAGACGATCTGCCGCTGGGCGGCGGAGAGTTCACCGACGAGCCGGGCAGGATCGATCTCGGGGTGTCCGAGCCGTCCGAGGAGCGCCGCCGTCGACGCGCGCGCCGTCCTTCCCCGTACGACGAAGCCGGCCGAGGTGGGTTCGTGTCCGAGGTGGACGTTCTCGGCCACCGACAGGCCCTCCACCAGGTCGAGTTCCTGGTAGATGGTGGCGATGCCGAGGCGCATGGCCGCGATCGGGGAGCGGAGCGTGACGGGTGCGCCGCGCCAGCCGATCGTGCCGTCGTCGGGCTGGTGCGCGCCGGCCAGGACCTTGATGAGGGTGGACTTACCGGCCCCGTTCTGGCCGAGCAGACAGTGGACCTCGCCGGCCTGTACGTCCAGGTCGACGCCGTCGAGGGCGCGGACGCCGGGGAACGACTTGGTGATGCCGGACATGGTGAGCAGCGGTGGTTCTGGTGCCATGACGGTTCCCCTTGGCGGGCGTGCGGGCCGGTTTCAGGGCAGGGCGGAGCAGCGCGGAGAGCAGGGCGGGGCGGACCGGAGCAGAGCAGAGCAGAGCAACGGCGGAACGCGTGGCGCGGATACGGATACGGGTACGGGTAAGGCGGCGGGTGCGGTTACGCGGGCGAGAAGAGGTGGTCGCTGATGAGCCGTGCCGCGCCGATGACTCCGGCGGCGGGGCCCAACTCCCCGAGGACGATGGGCAGGTTGCCCGTCGCGAGGGGCAGCGACTGACGGTAGACCTGGGTGCGGATCGCGGCGAGCAGGGTGTGGCCGAGGCCCGTCACCCCGCCGCCGATCACCACCAGGCCCGGATTGAAGAAGCTGACGAGAGCGGCGATGACCTGGCCGGTGCGGTTACCGCCCTCACGGATCAGGTCGAGGGCGGTGGCGTCGCCGGCCGCGGCCGCGGCGGCGACATCGACGGCGCTGAGAGTGCCCGCCGCGTCCAGCCGGGCGGCGAGTTCCGCCGAGAGTCCCTGCTGGGCTGCGTCCGTGGCGTCCCGGGCCAGTGCGGCACCGCTGAAGTGGGCCTCCAGGCAGCCGCGGTTCCCGCAGGCGCACGGGCGGCCGTCGGGCACCGCCTGGATGTGCCCGATGTCGCCCGCACTGCCCGTCGTCCCGCGGTAGACCTCTCCGCCGACGACGATGCCGCAGCCGATTCCCGTACCGATCTTGACGCAGAGGAAGTCGCCCACGGAGCGTGCGACGCCCGCGTGCTGCTCCCCCATCGCCATCAGGTTCACGTCGTTGTCGACCATGACGGGGCAGCCGAGGTCCTGGCTGAGTGCCTCGCGGACCGGGAAGCCGTCCCAGCCCGGCATGATCGGCGGTGCGACCGGGACACCCTCGGGGAAGCGGACGGGACCCGGGACACCGATCCCGGCGCCGTCGAATCCCTCCGCGAGCCCGGAGGACCTCAGTTTGGCCGCCATGGCGAGCACCTGCTCGAACACCGCGACCGGGCCCTCACGGACGTCCATGGGCTGGTTGAGGTGTCCGAGCACCTCCAGCTCGGCGTTGGTGACCGCCACGTCGATCGAGGTCGCCCCGATGTCGACGCCGAGGAAGCGCAGCGCCGGGGCGAGCCGGATGTTGTGGGAGCGGCGGCCGCCGCGGGACGCGGCGAGTCCGTCGGCGACGACGAGCCCGGTCTCCAGGAGCCGTTCCACCTCGACGGCCAGCTTCGACCGGGAGAGGTCGACCTGATCACCGAGCTGGGCACGGGAGTTGGGACCGCCGTCTCGCAACAGGCGCAGCAGCCGCGCCTGGTGCGCGTTCGCGGGTCGAGCCGTCATACGTCTCACGTGCCCCTCCCCGCCTCGATCGGCCTGTGTCCAACGGGATTTGGCCACATCGCCGTGGCTTGCTTTCGAGGGGAACGTAGCAGTGGCTGCCGGGAGTGGGAAGAAGTCGCGCAGAGATTGCCGTCAACTTTCTCCACTGAGAGGACAAAGAGCGGGGCGTGCGGAACTCGGGACGTGCTCCCGGTGGGCGTCGGCGTCGCGGACCGGCGTCGGCGGGCCGGCGTCGGCGGGCCGGCTACTTCTCGCGCTCGTGGTACGTCTTGCGCGTGTGCTCGGTGTGGTCGCGCATGACCTGGGTGGCGCGGGGTTCGTCGCGGTCGGCGATGGCCGCGATGAGGTCGCGGTGCTCGATCCAGGACTGTCCGCCGCGCTGCCGGGCGACCGGTGTGTAGTACCAGCGCACCCGGCGGTCGACCTGCGCGGCCAGTTCGGCCAGGACCGTGTTGCCGGCCAGCTCCATGACCTTCGCGTGGAAACGGGCGTTGATCGCGACCGCGCCGTCCACGTCGTCGGCGGCGACCGCGCGCTCGCCCTCGGCGCACAGCTCCTCCAGGGCGGCGATGCCGGCGGAGCCCGTGTTGGCGGCGGCGAGGCGGGCGGCCTCGGCCTCCAGGAGCGTACGGACCGTGAGGAGTTGGTCGGCCTCCTCCTCCGTCGGCTCGTGCACGAACGCGCCCTGGGCGGGCCGCAGATCGACCCACCCCTCCGTGTTCAGCCGCTGCAGCGCCTCGCGTACGGGTTGCCGGGAGACGCCGAGGTGCCCGGCGAGTTCGCTCTCGACCAGGTGCTGGCCCGGCTGGAGGGCGCGTGTCGTGATGAGTTCGAGCAGCGCCTCGTAGACGCGGTCGCGCAGCGGGCCGGGCCGCTCGAGCCGGGGCACCGCCCCCTGCGGCAGTCCTGTCGACAACATCGCGGTCCCCCTCCTGGGCAGCGGTGGCACGGCGGCCGGAACGTCTCCTTCTCGGGAACGTCTCCGCCGCCGAAGCGTTTCCGTCGCCGGAACGTCTTCGTCGCCGGACGCCGCGGTCACCGGTGAGCCAGATTCTTCGGAAAGCCAGTATCAATTGTCTTTCGTCTACAGTCTACGGCGCACACAGCCAGGGGGTGGGGCGGTCGAGCGCGTCACATCGGCCCTCCACCGCAGGTCACGGGGTTCAGGGGCAGCGGACGACCTGGCCCGCGTAGGACAGGTTGCCGCCGAAGCCGAAGAGGAGCACGGGATCACCCGTGCCGATCTCACCGCGTTCGACGAGCTTCGAGAGGGCGAGCGGGATGCTGGCGGCGGAGGTGTTCCCGGAGTCCACGACATCGCGCGCGACCACCGCGTTCACGGCGCCGATCTTCTGCGCGAGGGGTTCGATGATGCGCAGGTTCGCCTGGTGCAGGACGACTCCGGCGAGTTCCTCGGGGGTGAGTCCGGCCCGCTCGCAGGCCTGCCGGGCGATCGCCGGGAGCCGGGTCGTCGCCCAGCGGTAGACGGTCTGGCCCTCCTGCGCGAACCGCGCAGGGGTGCCCTCGATGCGTACGGCGTGCCCCATCTCGGGCACCGAGCCCCACAGCACCGGTCCGATCCCCGGCTCGTCGCCCGGCGCGGCGGCCTCGACCACGGCGGCCCCCGCACCGTCCCCGACCAGGACGCACGTCGTGCGGTCGGTCCAGTCCGTCACGTCCGACATCTTGTCCGCGCCGATGACCAGGACCCGGGTCGCGGCCCCCGCGCGCACGGCGTGGTCGGCCGTGGCGAGCGCGTGGGTGAAGCCGGCGCAGACCACGTTGACGTCCATCGCCGCGGGCGACGGGATGCCCAGGCGGTGCGCGACCCGGGCGGCCATGTTGGGGGAACGGTCCACGGCCGTCGAGGTGGCGACCAGGACGAGGTCGATGTCGCCGGGCGCAAGTCCGGCGGCCGCGAGCGCCTTGGCCGCGGCGTGCCCGGCCAGCTCGTCGACGGGTTCGTCGGGTCCGGCGATGTGGCGCGTACGGATGCCCACCCGGCTCTTGATCCACTCGTCACTGGTGTCGACCAGGCCCGCCAGGTCCTCGTTGGTGAGGACCTTGGCGGGCTGGTAGTGGCCGACGGCCGCGATGCGTGAGCCGTTCATGGGGGGTCTCCCTCGTTGCCTTGGGTAGCGAGATCCTCCAGTCTGATCAGTGACCCATGGGTACGACGTCAGGTGATGCCACAGGAAAGCGACGTCAGGCTTGTCGGCTTCTGTCAGACCCTCGGACGCGCGAGCACGGCCCGCACAGACGGCCGGGTCTCACCCCGTGAACAGCTGTTTGACCTTGAGAACGAGCTCGTACAGGCCGTAACAGAGCGGTGCCCCCACCCAGAGCCAGGAGAAGGCGATCAGGGGCCGTCGGTCACGCGGACTGCTGGGACTGGACGGAGTCGTCATCGGCGGCCTCCCTCGGTGCGGGGATGTGATGGCGGACGTGGACCGGGCGGATCAGCTCGTTGGCGACGAAGCCGACGACCAGCAGCCCGATCATGATCAGGAAGGAGGTGTCGTAGAGCGCGGCGCCGTGTTTGCCGGCGTCCTTCTGCCGGTCCGCGATCCAGTTGACGATCAGCGGGCCGAGGACACCGGCCAGGGACCAGGCGGTGAGCAGCCGGCCGTGGATCGCGCCGACCTGGTAGGTGCCGAAGAGGTCCTTGAGGTACGCGGGGACGGTCGCGAAGCCACCCCCGTAGAAGGAGAGGATCACCAGCGCGCAGATGATGAACAGGGGCTTGGAGGAGTCCCCGAACTGCGAGATCAGCAGGTACATCAGCGCGCCGACGCCGAGGTAGACGCGGTAGATGTTCTTGCGCCCGATCAGGTCGGACGTGGAGGACCAGCCGATCCGGCCCGCCATGTTCGCCGCCGAGAGCAGCGCGACGAAGCCCGCGGCGGCCGACACCGACACCGGGGTGGAGGTGTCCGCGAAGAAGTCGGTGATCATCGGGGCGGCCTTCTCCAGGATGCCGATGCCCGCGGTCACGTTCATGCAGAGCACGAGCCACAGGCACCAGAACTGCGGAGTGCGCACGGCGTTCTTCGCCGAGACCTGCACCCCGTCGAGGGGCCCGGGGCGGGCCTCGACGGGCTTCTCGCTGCGCGGCACCCGCACCAGCAGCACGCCGAGCGTCATGAAGACGGCGTACGACAGCCCGTGCACGAGGAAGGCGAGGGCGATGCCGGAGGAGTCGGAGCCGAAGGACTTCAGCATCTGCGCGGACCACGGCGAGGCGATGAGCGCGCCGCCGCCGAAGCCCATGATCGCGATGCCGGTGGCCATGCCCGGCCGTTCCGGGAACCACTTGATCAGGGTCGAGACGGGCGAGATGTAGCCGATGCCCAGGCCGATCCCCCCGACGAAGCCGTAGCCGAACACGATCAGCCAGTACTGCTCGGTGGCGGCGCCGAGCGAGGCGATCAGGAAACCGGTGGAGAAGCAGACCAGGGCGACCGTCATCGCCCAGCGCGGCCCGTTGCGCTCCACCAGGGTGCCGCCGAACGCGGCGGACAGCCCGAGCATGACGATGGCGAGCTGGAAGGGCAGCGCGCTCTGGGTGCCGCTGAGGCCGAGCGCGGATTCGAGCGGTGGCTTGAAGACGCTCCAGGCGTACGCCTGGCCGATGGAGAGGTGGACCGACAGGGCGGCGGGCGGGACGAGCCAGCGGCTCCAGCCGGGTGGCGCGACAGGGGGACTCATGATCCCGGACGATAGGAAGCGGTTGTCCGGTTGGGAAGCCGTACGGCACCAACTCGTCGACCGTATGCGGTGAACGGTATCCATGGTGCGACGAACGGTCGGCCGGGAGCGCGCAGCGGCCGGAACCGGACCATCGGGGCGCCCCGGGTGCGGGTCCCGCGGCCGCCGTACCGAGCCGCGGTCGCACGCTCGTCTCCCGGGCGGTGTCGACAAAGAGCGGTCGCTCCGGCGGCAGCGGCGGGCTCGGCGCGCCGGTCGACAGCGCGGCAGGAGAGGCGGCCCCACCTGGAGGGGCCGGCCGGATCCGGCAGGGCCGCGGCGCGTCACCGTCCCAGCGCGCCGAGGCGGGCCGACTCGTCCTCCGAGAGTCGCAGGGCGGCCGCCGCCGTGTTCTGCGCGAGGTGGTCCGGATCGCCGGTGCCCGGGATCGCCAGCACGTGCGGCCCCTGCTGGAGGGTCCAGGCCAGTCGGACCTGCGCGACGGACACGCCGTGGGCGCGGGCGACGGCGTCCACCGTCTCGCTGTCGCGGGCGGCCGGACCCGCCTCGCGTCCGGAACCGGCGATCGCGAAGAACGGGACGAAGGCGAGGCCGAGTTCACCGCAGAGCCGCAGGAGGGACCCGTCCTCGCCCGACGCACCGATCCCGTAGGGGTTCTGCACGCACACGACCGGAGCGATGGCACGGGCCTCGGCCAGTTGCCCGGCGGTGACGTGCGAGACACCGAGGTGGCGGACCAGCCCGGCCTCGCGCAGCTCGGCCAGCGCGCCGAAGTGCTCGCCGATCGAGCCGGTCCGCCGGCTCGGTGGTACGCGCAGGTTCACCACGTCCAGGTGATCGCGGCCGAGTTGGCGCAGGTTCTCCTCGACCTGGCCGCGCAGCTGCGCCGGGGTGGCCCACCACCAGGCGCCCGAGGGATCGCGGCCCGGCCAGACCTTGGTGGTGATGACCAGGTCCTCCGGGTACGGCGCCAGCGCCCGGTTGATCAGCTCGTTGGCGGAGCGCGTCGCCGAGAAGTAGAACGCGGCGGTGTCGATGTGGTTCACGCCGAGCTCGACCGCCCGCCGGAGCACGCCGATCGACCGTTCGCGGTCGCGCGGCACGCCGCCGTCGAAGGGCGCGGTACCGGTCAGGCGCATCGCGCCGAACCCGACCCGGTTGACGGTCAGGTCACCGAGTCGCCATGTTCCGGAGGCTGTTGCGGGCTTCGTTCGTGCGCTCATGACAGGGGTCTCTCCTCTTGCGGGGGCGGGAAGGCACAACCGGCGCGGGTGGCGCGGGCCGGTTGTGCCGCCCGGCGGGGCGGACGTCCGCCTGCGAGGCGGTTGCGCCCGCACCGAGGCGGGCCGGACCGCGGGGCAGGCCGGCTCCGGGGACAGGCCCGGTCCGGGGGCAGGCCGGCTCCGGGGGCAGGCCGGCTCCGGGCATGAAAAAAGCCTTCCGGCGGATGGTGTCCGCGCCGAGAAGGCTCACTTGCTGTCCGTCATTCTAGCGGGGCGTCGAGGGCGTCGACCAGCGGGTCGTCGGAGCGGGGCCCGCTCTCCCCGAGACCGCGACCGCCCCGGGTGCTGCGCGAAGCCTTGCCGCTCCAACTTCCATACTGTAGACAATATTTCGTCGACAGAGTTCGGCAGTTCCTCGGTACCCTCGACCGAACGGAGCGAGCCACAGTGAAAGTCGCCGTTCTCGGCGCCGGTGCGATCGGCGCCTATGTCGGGGCCGCGCTGCACCGCGCAGGCGCCGATGTGCATCTCATCGCCCGTGGACCGCATCTGGCGGCCATGAGGCGGCACGGAGTCCATGTACGCAGCCCGCGCGGCGACTTCACCGCGCGCACCCATGCCACCGACGACCCGGCCGAGGTCGGGCCCGTCGACTACGTCTTCCTCGGCCTGAAGGCCAACTCGTACGCGGCGTGCGGGCCGCTGATCGAGCCCTTGCTGCACCGGGACACGGCGGTGATCGCCGCCCAGAACGGCATCCCCTGGTGGTACTTCCACCGGCACGGCGGCCCGCACGACGGCCACCGTGTGGAGAGCGTGGACCCCGACGGCGCGGTCAGTGCGGTGCTCGCGCCCGAACGGGCCGTCGGATGCGTGGTGTACGCGGCGACGGAACTGGAAGGACCGGGAGTCGTCCGCCACCTGGAAGGCACCCGGTTCTCCATCGGCGAGCCCGACCGCTCGCTCTCCACCCGCTGCCGGACGTTCAGCGAGGCCATGCGGGCGGGCGGCCTCAAGTGCCCCGTCGAGCCCGACCTGCGCAACGACATCTGGCTGAAGCTGCTGGGCAACATCTCCTTCAACCCCATCAGCGCGCTGTCCCGCGCCACCATGCGGCAGATGTGTCTGCACGGCGGTACCCGCCAGGTCATCGAGATCATGATGGCCGAGACGCTCGCCGTCGCCGAGGCCCTCGGCTGCGAGGTCGGCGTCTCCATCGAACGCCGGCTGGCCGGCGCCGAACGCGTCGGCGACCACCGCACCTCGACCCTGCAGGACCTGGAACGCGGAAAGCCGCTCGAACTCGACGTGCTGCTCGCGGCCGTCGTGGAACTGGCGGAGATCACCGGGGTCCCGGTCCCCACCCTCCGTACCGTGCACGCCCTTTCGGATCTGCTCGCATCGAGGACCGCCGCATGAGGAAACGCGACCCGAGGATCTACACCCGGCTCACGCATCCGCTGGTGCGGGACAGCCGCGACGAACCCTTCCGGCGGGCCACCTGGGACGAGGCCCTGAGCCGCGCCGCCGCGGGGCTGCGTGCCGCGCGCGGGGCGTTCGGCCTGTTCTCCTGTGCCCGTGCGACCAACGAGATGAACTTCGTGGCCCAGAAGTTCGCTCGGGTGGTGATGGGCACCAACAACGTCGACTCCTGCAACCGCACCTGTCACGCCCCGAGCGTCGCCGGTCTCTCGGCGGCCTTCGGCTCCGGCGGCGGGACCTCCTCGTACGCGGAGGTCGAGGAGACCGACCTCGTGGTGATGTGGGGCTCCAACGCCCGCTTCGCACACCCCATCTTCTTCCAGCACGTACTGAAGGGCATCAGGAACGGCGCCCGGATGTACGCGGTCGACCCCCGCCGCACGTCGACGGCCGAGTGGGCCGAGGGCTGGCTCGGTCTGAACGTCGGCACCGACATCCCGATGGCGCACGCGATCGGCCGCGAGATCATCCGGGCGGGTCTCGCCAACCACGCCTTCATCCGAAGGGCGACCAGCGGGTTCGAGGAGTACGAGCGACTCGTCGAACCCTGGACGCTGTCCCTCGCGGAGAAGGTGACGGGCGTACCGGCCTCCGCCATAAGGGAGTTGGCGCACGCGTACGCCCGTGCCGAACGCGCCCAGCTGTGCTGGACGCTCGGCATCACCGAGCACCACAACGGCACCGACAACGTCCGCGCGCTGATCAACCTGTCCCTGCTGACCGGCCACGTGGGCCGTCACGGCTCCGGGCTGCAGCCGCTGCGCGGCCAGAACAACGTGCAGGGCGGCGGCGACATGGGCGCCATCCCGAACAGGCTCCCCGGCTTCCAGGACATCCTCGACCCGGACGCGCGGCTGAAGTTCGAGTCCGCCTGGGACACCGTCATCGAGCCGCACTACGGACTGAACCTGACGGAGATGTTCGAGGCGATGGAGGACGGCACCCTCAAGGCGGTCTACTGCATCGGGGAGAACCCGGCGCAGTCGGAGGCCGACAGCGAGCAGGCCGTCCGGCGGCTCGGCGCCCTCGACTTCCTCGTCGTCCAGGACATCTTCCTCACCAGGACGGCCGAACTCGCCGACGTGGTGCTGCCCGCGACCGCCGGGTGGGCGGAGACGGAGGGCACCACCACCAACAGCGAACGGCGCGTCCAGCGGGTGCGCGCTGCGGTGACCCCGCCCGGTGAGGCCCGGGAGGACATCGACATCCTCCGCGACCTGGCCGCGCGCCTCGGACACGAGTGGAAGTACGCCGACTCCGAGGCCGTCTGGAACGAACTGCGCTCGCTCTCCCCGGACCACCACGGGATGACGTACGCGCGTCTGGAGGAGCAGCAGGGCATCCAATGGCCCTGCCCGGACCCGGAGCGGATCGAACCCACCTATCTGCACGGCCGGTTGTGGGCCGACGACCCCGCCGAGCGCGGCCGGCGCGCACCCTTCGGTCTCGTCCGGCACGACCCGCCGGTGGACCTCACGGACGAGACGTATCCGATCCGGCTCACCACCGGGCGGCGGCTCGACTCCTACAACACCGGTGTGCAGAGCGGCGGTTTCGCCTCACCGTTGCGGCGCGGCGAGTACGTCGAGCTGTGCCCCGAGGACGCGGAGCGCTACGGGGTCGTGGTGGGCGAGGAGGTCCGGATCTCCTCGCGCCGGGGCTTTGTCCTGGCGCCCGTGTGGATCGACACCGCGCTGCGCCCGGGACTGGCGTTCATGACGATGCACTTTCCCGACGACGTGGACACCAACCGGCTGACGATCGAGGCGAACTGCCCGATCGCGGGGACGGCGGAGTTCAAGGCGTCGGCGATCCGGATCGACAAGCTGCCGGCCGCGACTCGAGGAGCTGAGGCGGGACATGGATCTGCACTTCGGTGACAGCAAGCCGACGGACGAGGAACGGGCGGCCGTCGACACGCTGCTCGGCCCTCCGGAGTCCTCGTGGGAGGGCGCCGACCGGTCCGACGCCGACCTCAGGTGGGCGCGCGGTGGCCGCGAGGCCCGCGCGCGCCGGGACCTGCTGCTGCCGGGGCTGCACGCCGTCAACGACCGGGTCGGCTGGATCAGTGAGGGTGCGCTCGGCTATCTGTGCCGCCGGCTGACCGTACCGCCCGCGGAGGCGTACGGCGTCGCGACGTTCTACGCGATGTTCTCCGTGAAGCCGCGTCCGGCGACCGTGCTGCACGTCTGCACGGACCTGGCGTGCATGGCGGCCGGGGCCCCGGAGCTGTGCGAGGGGGTCGAGTCCCGGCTCGGCCCCGGCAGCGGGGTGACCGTGGAGCGCGGACCCTGCCTCGGCCTGTGCGAACGGGCTCCGGCCGCGCTCGCGGTCAGGGCGGGCGATCCGGTGCGTACGGCCGTGGCGGCGCCCGCCACCGTCGAGCGGGCGGTACTGACGGCGAGCGCGCCCGGCTCGGCGGCCGAGGAGCCGCCCGCGGCGCGGGCCCTCCCCCAGGCCGGCGATCCCTCCTTGATGCTGCTGGGCCGCGTCGGCGTGGTCGACCCCGCCGACCTGGACGACTACCGGGCGCACGGCGGGTACACCGCGCTGCGGCGGGCCTTCGCGCTCGGGCCCGCCGGGGTCATCCGCGAGGTCACCGACGCGGGCCTGGTCGGGCGGGGCGGGGCCGCCTTCCCCACCGGCCGCAAATGGCGGGCCACGGCCTCCGAGCCCGACACTCCGCACTACCTGGTGTGCAACGCCGACGAGTCCGAGCCGGGCACCTTCAAGGACCGGGTGGTCATGGAGGGCGACCCGTACGCGCTCGTCGAGGCGATGACCGTGGCGGCGTACGCGATCGGCGCGCACAAGGGCTATCTGTATCTGCGGGGCGAGTATCCGCGCGCCCTGCGCCGCATGGAGCACGCCATCGGCCAGGCACGTGCCCGGGGTCTGCTCGGCGACGACGTCCTCGGGCAGGGATACGCCTTCGACATCGAGATCCGGCGCGGCGCGGGCGCGTACATCTGCGGCGAGGAGACCGCCCTGTTCAACTCGATCGAGGGGTACCGGGGCGAGCCGCGTTCCAAGCCGCCCTTCCCGGTGGAGAAGGGTCTGTTCGGCAGGCCCACCGCCGAGAACAACGTCGAGACGCTCGTGAACGTCCTGCCGATCCTGACCGGGGGAGCCGAGGCGTACGCGGCGATCGGCACCCCGGGCTCCACCGGTCCGAAGCTGTACTGCGTGTCGGGGAGTGTGGAACGGCCCGGCGTCTACGAGCTGCCCTTCGGGGCCACGCTGGGCGAGTTGCTGGAACTGGCGGGTGTACGGGAGGGTCTGCGGGCGGTACTGCTCGGCGGCGCGGCGGGCGGCTTCGTACGCCCCGACGAACTGCACGTCCCGCTCACCTTCGAGGGCACCCGGGAAGCGGGCACGACCCTCGGCTCGGGCGTGGTCATGGCCTTCGACGACACCGTCCCCCTGCCCCGTCTGCTGCTGCGGATCGCCGCGTTCTTCCGTGACGAGTCGTGCGGGCAGTGTGTGCCCTGCCGGGTCGGGACCGTGCGCCAGGAGGAGGCGCTGCACCGGATCGCCGAGCGCGCCGGCGCGGCCGCGGCGGACGACGTCGCCCTGCTCAGGGAGGTCGGCCGCGCGATGCGGGACGCCTCGATCTGCGGTCTGGGGCAGACCGCGTGGAACGCCGTGGAATCCGCGATCGACCGACTGGGGGCGTACGAATGACCGCGATACCGCTCGGGACTCCCCGCCGGCTGCTCGAATTCACCCTCGACGGTGAACCGGTGCGCGCGCCGGAGGGATCGACGGTCCTCGACGCCTGCCGTGCCGCGGGCAAGGACGTCCCCACCCTGTGCCAGGGCGACACGCTGACCCCGAAGAACGCCTGCCGGGTCTGTGTCGTCGAGGTCGAGGGCGCCCGCACCCTCGCTCCGGCCTGCTCGCGGAAGGCGGAGGAGGGCATGCGGGTGCGGACGGACACGGAGCGCGTCCGCCACAGCCGCCGTGTCGTCCTCGAACTGCTCGCCTCCTCGGTGGATCTCTCGACCACCGCGCGGGTCGCCGAGTGGATCGAGGAGTACGGGGCCGAGCCGGACCGGTTCGGTCCCGATGCCGCGCGCGTCGACGAGGAGCCTCGGATCGACAACACCCTGTACGTGCGCGACTACGGCAAGTGCATCCTCTGCTACAAGTGCGTGGACGCCTGTGGCGACCAGTGGCAGAACACCTTCGCGATCTCGGTCTCCGGGCGCGGCTTCGACGCCCGGATCGCCGTGGAGCACGACGCCCCGCTGACCGACTCGGCGTGCGTGTACTGCGGGAACTGCATCGAGGTGTGCCCGACCGGCGCGCTCTCCTTCAGGTCGGAGTTCGACATGCGGGAGGCGGGTACGTGGGACGAGTCGGCGCAGACCGCGACGACCACGGTGTGCGCCTACTGCGGTGTGGGCTGCAACCTCACGCTGCACGTGCAGGACAATGAGATCGTCAAGGTCACCTCTCCGCACGACAACCCGGTGACCCACGGCAATCTCTGCATCAAGGGCCGATTCGGCTACCAGCACGTACAGAACCGGGACTGATCAGGACATGGGACGAGTCACGGAACGACGCAAGGTGATCCGCATCCGGGACGGGGCCGAGAGCACCCGCCCCGACACGCTGGTCGCCGAGGAACCGCTCGAGATCCGCCTCAACGGCAAGGCGCTCGCCATCACCATGCGCACCCCGGGCGACGACTTCGCGCTCGCGGCGGGCTTCCTGGTCAGCGAGGGGGTCCTCGGCAGGGCGGACGAGCTGCAGAGCATCGTCTACTGCGCGGGTGCGACGGTGGACGGTTCGAACACGTACAACGTCGTGGACGTACGGACGGCGCCCGGCGTCGTCATGCCCGACATCACCCTCGAACGCAACGTCTACACGACGTCGTCCTGCGGTCTGTGCGGCAAGGCGAGCCTGGACGCGGTCCGCACGACGGCGCGCTGGACCATCGACGACGGTGACGACGCTCCCCCGGTCCGGCTGGAGCCCGCACTCCTCGCCGTCCTCCCCGACCGGCTGCGTGCGGCGCAGCGGGTCTTCGACCGGACCGGGGGTCTGCACGCCGCGGCGCTGTTCACCGAGGACGGCGAGCTCCTCGACGTACGCGAGGACGTGGGCCGGCACAACGCGGTCGACAAGCTGGTCGGGCGCGCCCTGCAGGACGGCAGGCTCCCGCTCTCCCGCACCGTCCTGCTCGTGTCGGGCCGGGCCTCCTTCGAGCTGGCGCAGAAGGCTGTCATGGCGGGCATCCCGGTGCTCGCCGCGGTGTCGGCCCCCTCGTCCCTGGCCGTGGACCTCGCCGCGGAGTCGGGCCTGACCCTGGTCGGCTTCCTGCGCGGCGCCTCCATGAACGTGTACGCGGGCGAGCACCGCATCGCCCTGCGGGCCGCGGCCGCCCAGGGCTGACCGGCTCCCCGCGACACGGCGGCGGGGCCCCGACCGGCGGGGAGCGCCCCCTGCGCCGAAGGGGTCCCGCTGTGTCGTGCCCGGCCCGGTCCGCCGGGACGCGCCGGGCCGCGTGACGGGACCCCGGCCCCCGGCTCGCTCACCCGGCGCTGAAGCGCACCTGCCCGGCGGTCACGACCGTGCCCAGCCGGGGGAAGTCGAGGCGGACGGATGCGTCGTGCTCGGCCGCGGTGAGGGCGGCCATCGCGTCCTCGGCGAAGACCAGGTCGTAGCCGAGGTCGCCGGCGGCGCGGGCGGTGGACTCGACCCCCAGGTTGGTGGCGATCCCGCCGAACACGAGCGTGGAGATGCCGCGTTCCCGCAGCCGCGCGTCGAGGCCGGTCCCCTGGAATCCGCCGATGGACCGCTTGACGATCTCCAGATCGCCCGGCGCGGAGAGTCCGGCGACCAGGCCGCTGCCGGGCGGCTGCTCGGCCGCCCCGGGCCGTTCGACCCGGACCAGGACGACGAGCGCGCCCGCCTTGCGGAAGGCGGTCGCCAACTCCTCGGCGGCGGAGAGGACTGCGGTGCCGTCTCGGGGTTCCACGGGCAGCCCGACGATACGGTCCATCAGATCCACGAGCACCAGAGCGGTGCGCGCGGGATCGAGGGCGAGGCGGGGTGCGGTTTCGGGTGCGGTCATGACGGAACGTTAGCCGTCCTCAGCCGTCCGTACCGGAAATCCGGATCAACAAACCCGTGAACTGATCCCGTTCGGCCGTCAGGAGCGGGGCTGACAGGGCGCCGTTCGCCTCGCACCGCCGGTCCGTCTCCCGGGGCCGGTCGGCGGGGCGTCCCGGACCCGCGCGGTCGGACGCGGTCGGCGAACCGTGCGGCGCGCGCCGCAAATCTGGCGTGAACACGACCGGTGCATGCTCCTTGTGGGGTGCTTGAAGGCCCAAGTAGCGTCTGTGGCCCACACATCGGACGTCGGATGTGGGATGTCCGACCTTCATCACACCCAGGTCGCCCAGACGCATGAAGGGCAGGTCGCACCATGCCGTCAAGCCTCCGCGCACGTCTGAGATCCGCCGCCGCAGCCGTTCTCACGGCCGCCCTCACCGCGGCCGCGCTGATCGCGCAGCCCAGCCCGGCCGGAGCTCAACAGGCCGCCGCTCCGGCCGAGTTCGAGCAACAGGTGCTCTTCAAGGCCGCCCAGGACCCCGGTTACGCCTGTTTTCGCATCCCCGCCGTCGTACGGACCCCGCGGGGCACCCTGCTGGCGTTCGCCGAGGGACGCGTCCACGACTGCGGCGACGCGGGCGACATCGACATCGTCGTCAAGCGGTCGACGGACGGCGGCCGCAGCTGGGGCCCCCTCCAGGTCGTGAACGAGGGCGCGGGCGACACGCACGGCAACCCCGCGCCCGTCGTGGACCGCGAGACCGGCCGCGTGGTGCTGGCGGAGACGTACAACACGGGCCGGACGGACGGCCGCAGCTGCGACGTCCCCTGTGACCGCACCCCGCATCTGCAGTACAGCGACGACGACGGTCTCAGCTGGTCCCAGCCGCGGGACCTGAGCGACGAGATCCTCCCGCCGAACTGGAACTCCTGGTACGCCACCGGCCCCGTGCACGGCATCCAGCTGACCCGCGGCCGGCACACCGGACGCCTCGTCTTCGGCGTCAACACCGAGACCTGGAACGGCAGTCGGGTCACCGCCAACAACGCCGCCCTCATCACCAGCGACGACGGCGGCGACCACTGGGGGATCGGTGCGAAGGACTCGTGGCCGATCGCCGACGACGGCACCTTCCGCCAGAAGCCGTCCGAGCTGACACTCACCCAACGCGCCGACGGCGCCGTCCTGGTGAGCGGGCGCGAGCAGGACGGCACCGATCTCGGCCACCGGACCCAGACCGTCAGCCGTGACGGCGGCGACAGCTTCACCGCCCCCTTCCGCGCCCTCCCGGACCTCTACGCACCCCAGGTCCAGGGCTCCGTCCTGCGCATGGACGACCGGATCCTGCTGGCCTGCCCCGGCGATCCCGACCGGCGCAGGACCATGATGATCCGCTCCTCCTACGACGGCGGCCGCACCTGGGACAGCGTGGACCGCGGCACGGTCGTCACCACGGACTGGTCCGGCTACTCGGACCTGGCCCGGATCGACGGCGACACCGTGGGCCTGCTGTACGAGGGCGGCGCGGTCGACGCGCGCGACGAGATCCGCTTCGCCCGCTTCACCGAGGCCTGGCTCACGCCGCGCCGCGGACCGGACCCGACGACAGCCGACCTCGCTCCGCGCACCGCACGGGCCGCGGTGCTCGGCGGCGCCCACGAGACGGCGGGCGTCCTGGGCGGCGCCCTGGAGTTCGACGGCGCCGACGACGCCGTACGACTGCCGTACCAGGACCGCCTCCCGCTCGGTACCAAGGACTTCACGGCGTCCCTGTGGTTCCGCTACACGGCCACCACCGGGGAACAGCCGCTGCTGTGGATGGGCGGGATCGGCACCACCCAGCCGCAGGTGTGGATGCGCGCCGAGCCCGCGTCCGACCGGATCACCGCGCTGATCACCACCCGCGACGGCGCGACGGCCCCGGCCACCGCGTCGGTACGCGTCCCCGGCGCCCGCAACGACGGCCAGTGGCACCATCTGGTGCTGCGTCGCGACCAGGGCGCCGGGCTGCTCACGCTCTTCGTCGACGGTACGTCGGTGAGCACGCCGGACGTGCCCGGATCGGTCAGCCGCAACTCGCCGTTCGGGGTGCACGTGGGGCAGCGGATGGACAGCCGGGCCTACTTCACCGGAGCGATCGACGAGGTCCGGGTCTACGACCGGGCGTTGAGCGACACGGAACTGTCCGCCGCACCGGACCGGAAGGTGACCCGGGACACCGTGGTGTATCTCCCCCTGGACCATGTGGGCGGGAACCACTGACGTCCCGTCCGTGCCCGACGGCGTACACGTACGACGGCGACGACGGCGGCCCGGGGCCGGCTTGGCGTGCTGCCCGCCGCCCTCCCCCACGACGACGGGGAGGGCGGCGGCGCGTGCGCGGCCGTACGCTCCGCCTCCGGCGGCGCGGGGGGATCTCAGTCGGAACGTCGTGCGGTACCGACCGCGGTTCGTGGGCCCGCGCCCGGGTTCCGATCCGTGACCGGCCGGCCCGTCCGGGCATCCCCGGCGTCTCCGGCCTCTCCGGCGGCCTCGATCGCCTCGGGATCGCGGGCACGGCGCTTCGCGATCACCGCGCACACCATGAGCTGCATCTGGTGGAAGAGCATCAGGGGCAGCACGGCGAGCGAGGCGTGCGCGCCGAACAGCACGCTGGCCATGGGGAGCCCGGACGCCAGGGACTTCTTCGACCCGGCGAACTGGATCGCGATCCGGTCGCCCCGGCCGAAGCCCAGGGCCTTCCCGCCGTACCAGGTCAGCGCCAGCATCACCGCGAGCAGCAGGGCCTCGACGAGCAGCAGCCCGGCCAGCCGGACCGCGCTGACCTGGTGCCAGATGCCCTGCACCATGCCCTCGCTGAACGCGGTGTAGACGACCAGCAGGATCGAGCCGCGGTCGACGTACCCGAGGACCTTCTTGTGCCGTGTGATGAACCCGCCGATCCAGCGCCGCAGCAGTTGCCCGGCGAGGAACGGCACCAGCAGTTGCAGCACGATCTTGACCAGCGAGTCCGCGGAGAACCCACCGCCGCTGTTGCCGAGCAGGACCGCCGCGAGCAGCGGGGTGACGACGATGCCCGCGAGCGAGGAGAAGGATCCGGCGCAGATCGCGGCGGGCACGTTGCCGCGGGCGATGGAGGTGAAGGCGATCGACGACTGGATCGTCGAGGGGACGAGCGTCAGGAAGAGCAGACCGGTGTAGAGGTCATGGGTCAGGAACACCGGTTCGAGTCCGCGGGCGGCGAGGCCGAGCAGCGGGAAGACGACGAAGGTGCAGGCGAGCACCGTGGCGTGCAGCCGCCAGTGCTTGAGCCCGTCCAGCGCCTCCCGGGTGGAGAGCCGGGCGCCGTACAGGAAGAAGAGGAAGGCGATCGCCGCGGTGGACGCGCCCGAGGCGACATCGGCGCCCGTGCCCCGCGCCGGGAGGAGGGCCGCGAGACCCACCGTCCCGAGCAACAGCAGGATGTAGGGGTCGATCGGCATCCAACTCGGCCACTGCAGGCGTTTCACGGTGCTCCACTGCTCGCTCGTCGTAGATCGTCCGCCGGGGGCGGGTCGTGCCCTCTCCATCGTCCTCCTCCTCTCCGTGATCGGGAATCCGTCATACCGTTCTGACTGACATCATGATTCGCGATAGCCTGCGGGGATGTACGACCCGTCCCAGCTGCGTACCTTCCTCGCGGTGGCCGAAACCCTGAGCTTCACCCAGGCCGCCCGGCGGCTGGGGCTGCGTCAGTCGACGGTCAGCCAGCACGTGCGCCGGCTGGAGGACGCCGCCGGACGGCAGCTGTTCTCGCGCGACACGCACTCCGTGGAGCTCACGGTGGACGGCGAGGCGATGCTGGGCTTCGCGCGCCGCATCCTGGAGGTGCACGAACAGGCGACCGCGTTCTTCACTGGCACCCGGCTGCGCGGCCGCCTCCGCTTCGGCGCCTCGGAGGACTTCGTGCTGACCCGGCTGCCGGAGATCCTGGAGGGGTTCCGGTACGACCATCCCGAAGTGGATCTGGAGCTGACGGTCGAGCTGTCCGGCACGCTGCACGAACAGCTCGCGGCGGGCAGACTCGACTTGGTGCTGGCCAAGCGGCGGCCCGAGGACCCTCGTGGCGAGCTGGTCCGGCACGACCGCCTGGTCTGGATCGGGGCGGAACGCCTGCGCCTGGACCCCGACCGCCCGGTCCCGCTGATCGTCTACCCGCCTCCGGGCATCACCCGCGCCCTGGCCCTGGAGGCGCTGGAGCGCCAGGGCCGGCCCTGGCGCATCGCCTGCACCAGCGGCAGCCTGAACGCCCTGGTCGCGGCGGCCCGCGCGGGCCTCGGCGTGATGGCCCACTCCCGGGGGCTCGTACCGCCCGGCCTGGTCACGGTCCCGGAGCGGGCGGGACTGCCGGAGCTCGGCGAGGTCGACTTCGTCCTGGTGCACGGACAGCGACAGGCGTCCGCGCAGGAGGCGGCGGACGCGCTGGCGGCGGCGATCCTGGGCGGCGGGGACCGGCTGCACCGCGGACAGCCGGGACCGCGGAGCCGCCCGCTGCCGCCACCTGGATGATCCCGCCGCCACCGGTCCGGTTCCGCCGTCATTCGCCCTCACAGCCGCGTATCGGCAGGATGGGGGCCATGAGCGAGATCCACACCCCCCGTCTTCTCCTGCGCCGCTGGCTGGACGACGACCTTGTCCCCCTGTCCGAGATCCACGCCGACCCCGAGGTGATGCGGTGGATCGGCGACGGCACGCCGCGTTCCCTGGAGCAGACGGCCGAGGACATCGAGGCGTGGGAGGAGGAGTGGGACGAGGAGGGCTTCGGGATCTTCGCCGTGGAGCTCCTGGGCTCCGGGGAGCTGGCCGGGGCGGTCGGGCTGTACCTGGCCGACACCCCGCCCGGGATCGCGGGCGAGGTGGCGATCGGCTGGCGGCTCGGGCGGGCGTTCTGGGGGCAGGGATACGCGTCGGAGGCGGCTCACGGCGCGCTGGAGTTCGCCCTGCAGGACCGCGGCCTCGACCGGGTCGTGGCCGTGTGCCGGACCGCGGACACCGCGTCCACGAACGTGCTGGGCAAGCTCGACATGCGACCGGAGGGCACCGCGGTGGACCCGGTGCACGGGCACGACCTGCGGGTGTTCGGGATCGACCTGACGGAGTTCCAGGGGTAGACCGCCCCTGACCATGGTCCGGCCGTCCGGCCGCCGCGCTCGCCCGACGGGGCCTTCACACGCGTTCCCGTCGGTGCGCGAGGCCGACAAATCCGGCACCCGGCATCCCGCCGCCGGGGCGCCGTCGGTCGTACAGATTCCGTGGAGATTACGGGATCGAAACCTACGGAGCCGTAAGGGATTCTGTCCGACCCTTCCCCATGTGCGGGCATTTCCATGACTGACCTGTGCGGACGCCGCGTGCTCCCCCACTCCGGCGCCCCTCCCGTCCGACGGCGCGGTGGGGTAGCTTTCACGGCGCTGTGCGGAGCGCCACTAGGAGCGGATTTGCGCGAGTTCACCAACTCTCCGTTGGCGTCGGCGCCGCCGGTGGGCGGCCTGGCCGACGTCGTGTTCGACCATGCCCGGGAGGATCCGCTGCACATCGCGCTCGGCCGCAAGGACGAGCAGGGACAGTGGCGCGACGTGACGTCGGCCGAGTTCCGTGACGAGGTCCTCGCCCTGGCCAAGGGGCTCCTCGCCCACGGCATCCGGTTCGGGGACCGGATCGCGATCATGTGCCCCACACGCTATGAGTGGACGCTCTTCGACTTCGCGTTGTGGACGATCGGCGCCCAGGTCGTGCCCATCTACCCGACCTCCTCCGCCGAGCAGGTCTTCTGGATGCTGCACGACGCCCAGGTGTCGGCGGTCATGGTGGAGCACGAGGACCACGCGATGACGGTCGCCACCGTCGTCGACCGGCTGCCGCAGTTGCACAAGCTGTGGCAGCTGGACGCCGGCGCGGTGCAGGAGCTGTACGAGGCGGGCGCGCACCTCGACGACGAGGTGGTGCACCGGCACCGGCGCGCGGTCACGCCCGAGTCCATCGCGACGATCATCTACACCTCGGGCACCACCGGGCGCCCCAAGGGCTGTGTCCTCTCGCACGCGAACTTCATGTTCGAGGCGGACACCGTCATCGAGCGCTGGGAGCCGGTCTTCCACTCACGGCGCGGCGACCAGGCGGCCACCCTGCTGTTCCTGCCGCTCGCGCACGTCTTCGGGCGGATGGTGCAGGTCGCGGCGTTCCGCGGCAAGGTCAAGTTCGGCCACCAGCCGCAGCTCAACGCGGCGGCGCTGCTGCCCGACCTGGCCGCGTTCCGGCCGACGTTCTTCCTCGCGGTGCCGTACATCTTCGAGAAGGTCTTCAACGCCGCCCGCCGCAAGGCCGAGAAAGAGGGCAGATCGGGACCGTTCGAGAAGGCCGTCGAGGTCGCCGTGCGCTACGCGGACGCGGTCGAGGAGAAGGCCTGGGGCATCGGACCCGGCCCCTCGGCGGCCCTGCGGGTGCAGCACCAGTTCTTCGACAAGGTCGTCTACGCCAAGGTGCGGGCCGCGATGGGCGGCCGGGTCAGACACGCGATGTCGGGCGGTTCGGCGATGGACCGGCGGCTGGGGCTGTTCTTCGCGGGCGCGGGTGTCGTCGTGTACGAGGGGTACGGGCTCACCGAGTCAACCGCGGCCGCCACCGCCAATCCGCCCGAGCGCACCCGGTTCGGCACCGTCGGCCAGGCGATCCCCGGCACCACCGTGCACATCGCGGACGACGGGGAGGTCTGGCTGAACGGCGGGAACGTCTTCCAGGGCTATCTCAACGACCCCAAGGCCACCGACGCCACCCTGCACGACGGCTGGCTCGCCACCGGCGACCTGGGCTCCCTGGACGAGGACGGCTATCTCACCATCACCGGGCGCAAGAAGGAGATCCTGGTGACCTCCGGCGGCAAGAGCGTCTCGCCGGGCGTCCTGGAGGAGCGGGTGCGCGATCACCCGCTGGTCGCGCAGTGCATCGTCGTCGGCAATGACCGGCCGTACATCGCGGCGCTCGTCACCCTCGACGGGGAGGCGGTCGAACACTGGCTCCAGATGCGGGGCAAGCCCCCGCTGTCCACCGCCGACCTGGTACGCGATCCGGACCTGGAGACCGAGGTGCGGCGCGCGGTGGTCGCGGCGAACACCCTCGTCTCGCAGGCCGAGTCGATCCGCACCTTCCGGATACTGGCCCACCAGTTCACCGAGGAGCACGGACTGCTGACGCCTTCGCTGAAGCTGAAGCGGAAGGCGATCGAGAACGCCTACGCGACGGAGGTCGAGGCGCTGTACCAGGCGTAGGGGCTCCGGGACCTCCCCTACCCCACCCGAGTGCCCTGACGTCTCCGCCACCGAGCGGCCGGCCGTCTCCACCCCGGAGCGCACCGACGTCCTCGTCCCGCGGTGACCTGACGCCTCCGTCCGGAATCGAGGCGACCTGCCATCCTCGCCCCGTCGACGACCACACCGGCACGGCCGGGCTCGTTTCCGGCCAATCTCCGGGCCCCGCCGTCAATCCACCGGGAATAAGCCGGTCAGGAATGCATCAGGGCCGATGATCGTTGACCATGGCAGTACCACCCGACGACTGAAGGATCGAGAGCTCGTGAGCAAGGTCCCCCCGATCATCCTGAACAACGGCGTCGAGATGCCGCAGCTGGGCTTCGGCGTCTGGCAGGTCCCGGACGACGAGGCGGAGCGAGCCGTCGCCACGGCGCTGGAGAGCGGATACCGCAGCATCGACACGGCGGCGATCTACGGCAACGAGGCGGGCACCGGCAAGGCGATCGCCTCCTCCGGTGTCGCCCGCGAGGACCTCTTCGTCACCACCAAGCTCTGGAACAGCGACCAGGGGTACGACGCCACGCTCCGCGCGTTCGACGCCTCCCTGGAGAAGCTCGGCCTGGATTACGTGGACCTGTATCTGATCCACTGGCCGCTGCCGTCCCGGGATCGCTACATCGACACGTACAGGGCCTTCGAGAAGATCCACGCCGATGGCCGCGCCAAGGCCATCGGCACCTCCAACTTCCTTCCGGAACACCTGGAGAGGCTGATCGAGGCGACGTCCGTCATCCCTGCCGTCAACCAGATCGAGCTGCACCCGCACCTCCAGCAGCGCGCGGCGCGCGAGTTCCACGCGGAGCAGGGCATCGCCACCGAGGCGTGGTCCCCGCTCGGCCAGGGCAAGGGTCTGCTGGAGGTCCCCGCGATCGTCGCCATCGCCCAGAAGCACGGCCGTACCCCGGCGCAGATCGTGCTCCGCTGGCACATCCAGCTGGGCAACGTCGTGATCCCCAAGTCCGTGACCCCGGCCCGGATCGCGGAGAACATCCACGTGTTCGACTTCTCCCTGGACGCCGAGGACATCGCGGCGATCAGCGCACTGAACGAGGACCGGCGCATCGGTCCCGACCCGGCCGCCTTCGACGTGGGCTGACCAGCCCCGACCCTTCCGCCGGCCCGGACACGCCCCGCGTGTCCGGGCCGGCGTCGTTCCGACCCCCTGAACCGGCGTCAGCCCCCGGAACGCACCGTGATCCGATTCCTGGACCGGACCAACTCCGCCGAAGGTCTTGACGGGGTCATGTAAACGGGGCCACCTTGTACGGCAACCCGGTAAGGAAACTTTCCTAACAGAGGGGTCCCCCCACATGCGTTCTCGAACACTGACCCTCGCGGCCGTCGCCGGTGCCGCGCTCCTCGCCACCGCCGCGCTCCCGGCCACCGCCGCCCCGTCCGGCGCCAGAACTCCCGCGTCCGCCCAGGAGGGCTCGGTCAGCGCGGCCGACCTGCTCGCCAAGGTGACGTCCTGTTCGCAGATATCGAGCGGGAAGTACAAGACCGACGACGAGACCTCGGCCACCATCCCCGTGTGCGGCAAGAACGGTGCCGTGTTCTGGAAGGCCGACATGGACATCGACTGCGACGGTCAGGTCACCACCCAGTGCAACGGCGACACCGACCCCTGGTTCCAGGACGACACCGCCTTCCACCAGTCCGACGGCAAGCCGCTGCGGGCCGAGTCGCTTCCGTACGTCGTGGTGCCGAGCACCAGCAGCATCTGGAAGTACACGAGCTACGGGATCAAGGGCGGCGGAGTCGTCGCGGTGATCTACAACAACAAGGTCGAGTACGCCGTCGTGGGCGACACCGGGCCGACACAGATCATCGGTGAGGCCTCGTACGCCACCGCCAAGGCCCTCGGCGTCGACCCCGACCCGGAGACCGGCGGGGCGGACTCCGGCGTGACGTACATCCTGTTCAAGAACTCGCAGGTGTCGCCGATCGAGAGTCACACCGCGGCCGTGTCGCTCGGGGACTCCCTGGCGAAGCAGTTCCTGCAGAACAACTGAGTCCCGCGCAGGTTCGGCGGGTGGGCGCGGGTTGTCGTGGGCCGGTGCGGCGCCCACCCGCCGAAGCACACGGATCACCGGCCCGCACCCCGAAGAGGCCTCCCGGGCAGGTCAGTTGGGCTGGCCGATCGGCCGTACCACCACGGTGTTCACATCGACGCCCGCCGGCCGGCCGATCGCCCAGACGATCGACTGCGCGAGCTGATCGGCCGTCAGGAGATCGCCGGGCGGAAGGCTCCCGTAGCTGTCCCAGAACGGTGTCTCCACCCGGCCCGGCGAGATCAGGGTCACGCCGACACCGAACTCGGTCACCTCCCGGCGGGCGTTCTCGGCGAGCCCGGTCACGGCCCACTTGGTGGCCCCGTAGATGTTGCCCGGCGTGTGGACGTGGCCCGCCACACTCCCGACCAGCACGATCCGGCCCCGTGTCTCCTTCAGGGCGTCGATCGAGGCCCTGATCAGCAGCGCCGGACCCAGCACATTGGTCAGCACCATCTCGGTCCAGCCCGCCGGGTCGCCCGCGGCCACGGAATCGTGCGTGGCGAAACCGGCGTTGGCGACGACGGTGTCCAGGCGGCCGAACTCCTTGAGCGTCGACTCGACCGCCGACCGCACCTGGTCGTACTCGGCCGCGTTGCCCACGACCGTCAACAGCCCTTCAGGGCGCCCGAGTTCCTCGGCGAAGGCCTGCAGTCGCTCCGCGCCGCGCCCGGTGACCGTGACCCGGTGCCCGGCATCGAGCAGTTGCCGCGCGACCGCGGCACCGATACCGCTTCCACCACCGGTGATGAGCGCGACAGGTGAGTCGTTCATGAGTACCCCCGTATGCATCCGATCGACCGCGGGAGTACATCACTTGAAGCGCTCTCGAAGTCAAGGACGACCTCGGCGGCACGTCGAGCGGGACGGTCGGACTCGGAGGTCGGCGGACCGCCCGGGACGTCGGCGGACCGCCCGGGACATCGGCGGACCGCCCGGGGCGTAGACGGGCCACCCGGGACGCCGGCGGCCCGAGCGGCCGGGCGCGTGCCCGCCGGCCCGAGCTACTCCGGCTTCTCCGCGACGTACACCGTGTGCGCCGTCAGCAGGAACGCGTCCGGGCGCTGGTGCACGCTCGCCTTGTCCTCCGGGTCGAGGAGCCGGTCGAGGGTCGCGCGGTCGTCCGGGTCGAGCCCCTCGGCGAGGGTATCGCGCAGGCGGGTGAGGGCCGTGACGACGAAGGCGCGGGCCTCGTCCGACAGCGGGGCGGGAAGATCGACGAGGAAGGTGCGGGTCGCCGTGTGACGCAGACCGGCCCCCGCCAGCAGGGCGGGCCAGTCCTCGGTCTCCGCCACCGCTCCGGGCAGCTCGGTGCGCATCCGGTCGAAGAACTCGTCGTGGACCACGTCGATCCTGGACTGCAGACCGGGACGCCCGATGCCGATGTCACGCGGGAGGTAGCGAGGGGGCAGACCACCCTCCAGGAGGGCGAGGATGCCACCGGGCGCGAGGGCGCGCGCGAACCCGGCCAGTGCGGCGCCCTGGTCCCCGACGTGGTGCAGGGACCTGCTGGCCCACAGCAGGTCGGCCGGGTACTCCACGTCCCCCAGTCCGTCGGCGAGGTCGGCCCGCACCGTGCTGAAGCGGTCGCCGACGCCGAGCCGGCCGGCGCGGGCGCGGGCCCGCTCCAGCAGGGTTTCCACACCGTCCACGGCGACGACCCGCGCCGCGGGGAAGGCGTCCGCGAGGAGACAGGAGATGACGCCGGGGCCGCTGCCCGCGTCCACTATCAGCCCGGGCGCGGGGCGCTGCTCCCGCAGCCAGGCCGCCGCCTCGGTGTAGAGCGGGCTGAACAGCTCCGCCTCCTGCTCCAGCATGGGGACCATGTCGGCGAAGTCCATGTAGGAGTGGTCGTGGGCGTGTCGGGGAGTGCTCGCGTGGTCGTGCCGATGGGTGTTCTCGTGGTCGTGGTCGTGCGCCATGGTGGTCGGCCTCTCGTCCGGGTTGGTGCACAGCGTGCTCCACGGATCCCGGAAACGGCCAATCGTGTTGCCCAAACAGCAAAAACCGGCCCGGAAAACCCGGTGCGCCCCGGGCGGCCCGTCCCCGACCATGACCCCATGGACGACGAGATGGTGGAGCGGTTCGTCGAGGACGGGTTCGTCAGGATCGAGGGCGCCTTCCCGCCACGCGTCGCCGAGGACGGTGCGCGGCTGCTGTGGAAGGAGACGGGTTACGACCCGGACGACCCCGGTACCTGGGAGGACCCCGTGCGCTGGGTGAGCAGCATGGCGCAGGGTCCGTTCGCCGCCGCGGCCAACTCCCCCGTGCTGCACCGCGCCTTCGACCTGCTGGTCGGCGAGCGGCGCTGGCTGCCCCGCTACGCGCTGGGCAGCTTCCCCCTGCGGTTCCCGCACCCGGACGAGCCGGACGACGCGGGCTGGCACATCGAGGGGAGCTATCTGCCCGACGGCCAGTCGCTGTACCACTCCAGCCTCTCCTCACGGGGCAGGGCGCTGCTGATGCTCTTCCTGTTCAGCGAGGTGACCGAGGACGACGCCCCGACCCGTATCAGGGTGGGCTCGCATCTCGACGTGCCGCCGGTCCTGGAACCGTACGGCGAGGCGGGTGCCTCCTTCCTCGAACTCGGTCCGAAGGTGGCCGGGGCGTCCGCGCACCGTCCGCTCGCCCTGGCCACCGGCCGCCCCGGCGACGTGTACCTCTGCCACCCGTTCCTGGTGCACGCGGCGCAGCCGCACCACGGCACGCGCCCGCGGCTCATGGCGCAGCCGCCGCTGTACCCGGCGGTGCCCCACGAGCTGGAGCGGGCGGACGGCGGCTACTCGGCGGTGGAGTCGGCGATCCGCCGGGGGCTGGCCCAGGAGGCCTGAACCCCGGCGGATCACCGGGCCACAGGGCCTACAGCGGCGGATACGCGTGCGTCATCAGCGGCTGGAACTGCTCCACCCCCTCACCCTCCGGGCCGTGAGGAGGTACCAGCACATGCGCCCGGTTCGACACGCCCTAGGCGTACAGACGGGCGAGCGCGGTCGCCGTCCGCGCGATCCGGTCCCGCAGTTCGGCGGGCTCCAGCACCTCGATTCCGGCTCCGAGGGCGAGCAAGTCGTCATGGGCGCGGTCGACGGACTCGATCGGGACGGTGGCCCGGGTCCAACCGTCCGCCTCCCTGGTGCCGTTGTCCGCCACGGCGTCGGCCGCCACGCCGGTGAGCCGGGTGCCCGGCGCGACCCGGATCACCGCCTCATCCCGGTGCAGCCGGTCGTGGAAGTCCCGTTGGTACGCGGTCCAGTACGCGGCCAGGTCGAAGTCCTCGGGTCGCGCGAACTCCTCCCCCGTCGCGTCGAGCCGGAGGATCTGGTCCACGCGGAAGGTACGCGGCCCCGGTCCCGCCACCACGTACCAGCGGCCCGCCTTCAGGACCAGGCCGTACGGCTCCAGGCGGCGCCGCACATCCGTGGGTTCGCGCCACCGCCGGTACAGGACGCTCAGGACGCGGCCGTTCCAGACGGCGTCGGCGACGGCGGGGAGGTACGGGGTGTCGTCGGCGTCCGCGTACCAGCCCGGCGCGTCGAGGTGGAAGCGGTCGCTGATCCGGTCGGCGTGGGCACGCAGCTCGCGCGGGAGGGCGGCACGCACCTTCAGCCGGGCGGCGGCGAGGACCCGGCCGAGTCCGAGTTCGGCGGCGGGGCCGGGCACGCCCGCGAGGAACAGCGCCTCGGCCTCGCCGGCCGTGAGTCCGGTGAGCCGGGTGCGGTAGCCGTCCAGGAGCCGGTAGCCGCCCGCGTGGCCCGCGTCTCCGTAGAGCGGCACGCCGGCCGCGTGCAGCGACTCCACGTCCCGGTACACGGTCCGCACCGACACCTCCAGCTCCTCGGCGAGCTGGGCGGCCGTCATCCGGTCGCGTGTCTGCAGCAGCAGAAGAATGGACACCAGGCGGCTGGACTTCACTGACACAGGATGTCAGTGGAGCGGCTCTACCGTCCTGCCATGACCTCGACGACCCCAGCGAATCCGAGCACACCGACGAATCCGGCTGATCCCCTGTCACCGACGCGCCCTCCGACCGCCACGACCGCGGCGACGGCGACGCGCGCGACCCGCGCGGCGGCGTCCGGGACCCGCGCGGCGCCCGCTGACGTCGCGGCCCCCACGGGCTTCAAGGAGAAGCTGCTGACCGTGCCGCCGCCCATCGAGGTGGCGGGACGGTGGATCAAGCGGTACCACGTCACCGCCGACCCGGCGGGCATCGCGCCCGAGGTCGAGGAGGCGGCGTACGCGCTGCTGCCGGCCCTGCTGCCACAACCGGACGGCACCCCGCCGGCGACGTTCGTCGTCCTGCACCGGGGCGGGGACGACGGCGCCTACCTCAACGCGTACAGCTGGGTGTGGGACAACGTCCTGCACTTCCGGGGCGCGGCGGCGGGCCAGCCGGTCCTGGGCTGCCCCGACCGGGATCCCACCCACTTCGGGACGCTCGCGATGCCCTGGATCGGCTGCGTCTGGGAACTGCCGCCGATCCTGCACGAACGTGACGCCTGGGTACGGCACTTGCTCTCGCCCGCGGTCCCCGACCTCGCCGCGTACGTCGCCGACTCCCTTCCCGAGGGCACGACGGGAGACCGTTCATGAGCGCCCCGCACGACTTCGACTTCCTGCACGGCGACTGGAACGTCCACAACCGGCGCCGGGCGGACTTCCTCGACGAGGACAGCCGCTGGGAGGAGTTCCCGGCCACGAGCCGCTGCTGGAGTCTGTTCGACGCGGCCGCGAACATCGACGAGATGGCGGTGCCGGTTCAGGGCTGGAAGGGGCTCACCCTGCGGTTGTTCGACCCGGCGGCGCGGGTGTGGTCGCTGAACTGGTCCTCCAGCCGCAGCGGGAGACTGTTCCCGCCGGTGACCGGGGCGTTCGGGAGCGATGGACGCGGGGTGTTCCACGGCGACGACACGTACGACGGGAAGGACGTGCGGGTGCGGTTCGTGTGGTCGGGGATCTCGGCGACCACGGCCCGTTGGGAACAGGCCTTCTCCGTGGACGGGGAGAGAAGCTGGGTGACCAACTGGGTCATGGAGTTCACCCGGCCGGCGCCTTCCTGAACGCGCGCAGCGCGAACCGCGGTTCGGGGCGCGGGACTTCCTGATCGGGCAGTGCTTCCAGCAGCGTGACGAAGTGCTCCGTCAGCGGGTCGCCGGGCGCCAGCCGGGTGAACCAGCCGCGTCGCAGGTCCGCCACCGTGCTGCGCGGGCTGCGGCCCTGCCCGCGGCCCCGGAACCGGCTCCGGCCGGCCGGGACGAGGCCGTGCTCGCCGGCGTACGCCGTCACCTGATCCGCCGCGTCCCGGGCGGATCGACGCGGGCGCGGAGCGAGGACGGCGTCGATGTCGCTGCCCACGTCGTGCGCGGCGGCCTTGTCGACGGTGGTGACGTACACCCCGCCCGGGCGCAGCACCCGCGCGCACTCGGCGACGATGTCCCGGACGTCCGCGCCGCTGTCGGCCAGGTGCAGCAGCCATACGCTGGTGACGGCGTCGAACGAGCCGTCGGCGAAGGGCAGTCGGCGACTGTCGGCGCGTATCACGGAGCCGGGGAGCCGTGCCGCGGCCATCCTGGTCATGCTGTGCGCGGCGTCCACGCCTGTCACCCGCAGCCGTGGGCGTGCGAGGGCGAGGCGGCGGGTGACCGTTCCGGTGCCGCAGGCCGTGTCGAGCAGGTTGCGCGCGTCCTCGGGGACGAGGCCGAGCACCGCTGTCGCGGCCGCCTCGGCGCGGGGTTCACCGCCGCGGCTGGCGTCGTAGGCGGCGGCTTCCTTCTCGTAGTCCAGCATGCGGGTCAGGCCGCGCCGTGTCCCGGGGCGAGGTTCTCCACCCGGCGGGCGAGTGCGAGGTCGAGGTCGGTGACGGCGCCGCCGACGCTGTGCGTGTTCACGGTGAGGGTGATCGTGTTGTAGCCGAGTGTGAGGTCGGAGTGGTGGTCGAGCTCCTCCTGCACCTGGGCGATGTGCACGACCATCGCGGTCGCGGCGGAGTGGGAGGCGAGGCGGTAGGAGCGGGTGAGGTGGTCGCCGTCGAGCGACCAGCCGGGCAGGTCCGCCAGGCGCGTCTCGATCTCCTTCTGCGACAGGGGTTCGACGGGCATGACGTTGCTCCTTCGGTACGGCGCGGGTGTCCTTGGGCGGGGCCGATTCTCAGCGTGCCACAGTCCTTGCGCCCGCTCTCGTCACCCGGGTTCCCCCTCCCCAGTCGCCCCTACCCGACCCAGGACGCCGACAACGGTGCGAGCAGTCGATGACGAGTGGTCAGTCTCCTTTGCCCGCACCGGGTTTACCGCCATGACGGCCGTCCAGGTGCTACCTCTCCCCGGGTTGTCCGTCAGGATCGGCGGCAGCCTGGACGAGATTCCGTTCCAGGCGTTCGAGGGTGTGCAGGGCGGCGGTTCGCTCGTCGGCGGAGAGGCCAGCCGTGGAGAGGTCCTCCAGGTGACTCCAGACCTGCTCGACCTCGCGGCGCAGGGCGTGGCTGGCCGCCGTGGGTTCGATGAGCGAGGCGCGCCTGTCGGTGGGCGAGGGGCGGCGGCGGACGAAGCCCGCCTGCTCCAGGCGCCGGACGGTACGGGTCATGGTGGCTGCGTCGGAGTCCATCAGCCGCACCAGGTCGGCCTGCCGCTGGGGGCCGAGTTCCCACAGGTGCATCATCACCAGCTCCTGGCCCGGATGGAGGCCGATCCGGCGCAGCAGTTGTCCGGCGAACATGCGGTGCAGGCGGGCCAGGCGGAAGATCGCGTGACTGACCGGCCCGCTGCCGGCGGCGGCCGGCACCGGAACGGTGACCTCCTGCCCCGCCTCCGCGGAGCCCTTCCCGAGGTCGGGCGTGGACTGCGTCATCGGAACCTCACTTTCCTGCTCGGGCAGGATAAGCCTACCTCTCAGTGGGCACCTAACAGCACCCATGCCACCACCAGGGCACATAGGGGCCGAAAGCGCCGTGTCGCGTGGTTCACATGGAAGAGCGGGAATGCACGGGGGCCATTACCTGTTCGGACAGGTGATTTACTTGTTCGGACAGGCATCTGCTGGTGCGGCACGTGAGCGCCCTGCCGCGGAGCATTACTCCCCCGGAGGAAGAAACCCATGACCACCGCTTTCGATCCGATCGTCCTGGGCGGCAAGCGCCTGGCGAACCGCCTGGTGATGGCGCCGATGACCCGCAGCCGTGCCTACGGCCCCGGCGCGGAGCCGACCGAGCTGATGGCGACGTACTACGCGCAGCGCGCCGCCGCCGGACTGATCGTCACGGAGGGCATCCAGCCCTCACCGCTCGGCCAGGGCTACCCCGACACCGCCGGACTGCACACGCCCGGGCAGGTGCGGGCGTGGCGGACGGTGACCGACGCCGTGCACCGGGAGGGCGGTGCGATCTTCGCGCAGCTGATGCACACCGGCCGGATCGGGCACCCGAGCCTGCTGCCCGACGGGCTGGTGCCGGTGGGGCCGTCGGCGGTGGCCGCCGAAGGGCGGGTCTACACCCACGAGGGGCCGAAGGAGTTCGTGACGCCGAAGGAGCTGAGCGGGGCGGAGATCCGGCAGACCGTCGCCGACTTCGCCGACGCCGCCCGCAACGCGGTCGAGGCCGGATTCGACGGCGTGGAGCTGCACGGCGCCAACGGTTACCTGATCCACCAGTTCCTCGCACCCAACACCAACCACCGCACCGACGAGTGGGGCGGCACCACCGACGGGCGGATCCGCTTCGCCGTGGAGGTCGTCACCGCCGTGGCCGAGGCGATCGGCAGCGACCGGGTGGGGCTGCGGATCTCACCCGGGAACCAGTTCAACGACATCTCCGAGGACACCCCGGACGAGGTCTATCTCGCCCTGCTGGACCGGCTCGCCGGCCTGGACCTGGCCTACCTGCACCTGCTGGAGGGCCCGCACCACGACCTGACCCCGCGGCTGCGCAAGGTCTGGCCCGGCACGTTCGTCATCAACCCGTTCACCTATCCCGACGTCACCGGCCCCGACGCGCTGGGGCTGATCGAGGACGGGAGCGCGGACATGGTGGCCTACGGGGCGCTGTTCCTGGCCAACCCCGACCTGCCCCGGCGCCTCGCCTCCGGCGGCCCGTTCAACGACCCCGACCAGGCCACCTTCTACGGCGGCGACCACCGCGGCTACACCGACTACCCCACCCTCACCGCCTGAGCTGCGACCGTGCCGAGGCGGCCGCACCGCGCGTCACAGCGCGTGCGATCGCCACTCCTCTCACCTCTCCCTGGGAGTCTCCGATGTCCAAAGCAATCACCTTCTCCGAGTACGGCGCGCCCGATGTGCTGCGGCCGTCCGAGGTCACCCCGCCGGAGCCGGCGCCGGGCCAGGTCCGGATCCGGGTACGGGCCGCCTCCGTGAACCCCCTCGACCTCAAGATCCGGTCGGGCCTGATGGCCGAGGCCTTCCCGGCGCGCTTCCCCGTGATTCCCGGCCTGGACGCGGCCGGTGTCGTCGATGCCGTCGGCGAGGGAGCCGGTGCGGCCGTGGGGGACGAGGTCCTCGGTGCCGCCGTCGGCGGCAGCTACGCCGAGTACGCCCTGCTGGAGCGACCGGTGGCCAGGCCCCGGGCCCTCTCGTGGGAGGTCGCCGCCTCGCTGGTCACGGTCGGCGAGACCGCGTCCCGTGTCCTGCGCCGGCTGGGTCCGCGGGCCGGGCAGACCCTGCTCGTCCACGGCGCCGCGGGCAGTGTGGGCACCCTCGCGGTACAACTGGCCGTCGCCCGCGGGATCGCGGTCGTCGGGACCGTCGCCGAGCACGACGTCGAGCGCCTCACCGCGCTGGGCGCCACCGGGGTCCGTTACGGCGACGGCTGGGCGGACCGGGTGAGGCGCGTGGCCCCCGAGGGGGTCGACTTCGTCCTCGACGCCTCGGGCGCCGGCGTCCTCGCCGACTCCGTCGCCCTGACCGGTGACGGCGCACGCGTGATCACCATCGCCGACCTGTCCGCCGCCGAGCACGGTGTCCGCTTCAGCGCCGGCGGCGCCGACCACGCCGAAGACCCCCTGCCCCAACTGGTGCGGCTGGCCGCGGCCGGCGAACTCGACGTCCCCGTGTGGCGTACGTACCCGCTCGACCAGGCCGTCACCGCCCACCGTGACATCGAGGCCCGCCGCAACAAGGGCAAGGTCGTCCTCCTTCCCTGAACCCCCGTGCCGCCGCCTCGCCTCTTCCGGCCCAGGGACGTCGAAGTCGGCGGCGACAAGACCGTTCATGCCGAACCGGGGGCCCTGGGAAGGAGCCCCCAGGTACGGACGGGTCGGCAGGGGGCGGCGGGGAGGAGGCAACGGTCGGGGTCTCCCGGGCGGGCGCCGGGTTCAAGTTGTCGTACACGCCCGCTCCTCGACTACGGTCGGCGTATGCGCATGGTCACGTCCGGTTCCAGTACGTCCCCGATCCCCCGGGCCGGGGCGGGAGTCGGCCCGCTGCTGCGCGGCTGGCGGGAGCAGCGTCGGGTCAGCCAGCTGGAGCTGGCGCTGCGGGCCGACTCCTCCGCCCGGCACATCAGCTTCATCGAGACGGGGCGGTCCCGTCCCAGCGAGGAGATGGTGCTGCGGCTGGCCGAACACCTCGAAGTGCCGGTGCGCGAACGCAACGCGCTGCTGCTGGCCGCCGGTTACGCCCCGCACTATCCGGAGACCCCGCTCGACGCCCCGGCGATGGACGCGGTGCGCCAGGGCGTCGAGCGGCTGATCCAGGGGTACGAGCCCTACCCGGCGCTGGTCGTCGACGCCACGTACACCGTGCTCGCCGCGAACCGGGGCGTCGCCCTGCTCCTCGACGGCGTCCCCGAGTCGCTGCTCGCGCCGCCGCTGAACGCGATGCGGCTGACCCTGCACCCCCAGGGTCTGGCTCCGCGCATCCGCAACCTGCGGGAGTGGCGTGAGCACCTGCTCGCGCAGATGGAGCGTCAGATCGCCCTGCGCCGCTCCGAGCCGCTGCGCGCGCTGTACGAGGAGGTGGCCGCGTACCCGGTGCCACCCGTGGGTCCGGAGCCGGCCGGCGCGGAGGCCGCCGAGCCGGTTCCGTACTTCGCGCTGCCGATGCGGATCGAACACGACGGCCGGATCCTGTCGTTCGTGTCGTCCATCTCCACCTTCAACACCCCGATGGATGTGACGGTTTCCGAGCTGGCCATCGAGACGTTCCTGCCCGCCGACCCGGCCACGGCCAAATACCTTCAGTCACTTGCGTCTTGACGAATGGTCAACGATCCGTTTGAGTCATTCTCGTCCTGGCGGACCCCATGAAGGCACCGGGGTCGCATGACACACTGCTCGGGGGGTTCGGCGCGTGGGGAGGGCGTGGCGTGAGTGAGCGGCGGGCTGCGCCCACCGTGGGGCAAGTGGTGCTCGGACGGCGGCTGCAGGAGTTGCGGGAGGCCACCGGTCTGCGGCGGGAGGAGGCCGCGCGTGTTCTGCGCGTGGCTCCGGCGACCGTGCGGCGCATGGAGATGGCCGAGGTCGCCCTCAAGATCCCTTACCTCCAGGTGCTGCTGACGACGTACGGGGTGGCCGACGAAGAGGTCGCCGCTTTCGTCGCGCTGGCCGAGGAGGCGAACCGGCCGGGGTGGTGGCAGCGGTTCCACGACGTGCTGCCGGACTGGTTCAGCCTGCATGTCAGTCTGGAGGGCGCCGCCCGGATGATCCGCTCGTACGAGCCGCACTTCGTGCCCGGTCTGCTGCAGACCGAGGAGTACGCGCGGGCCGTGCTGGAGGCCGGGACGGTCGGACAGAGGGGTCCGGAGGCCATCGAGCGGCATGTCACGCTGCGCATGACGCGACAGCAGCTGCTGCTGGGGCGGGAGAACCGGCCCCACCTCTGGGTGATCATGGACGAGACGGCGCTGCGGCGCCCCGTGAGCATCCGCGGTGAGGTGATGCGTCACCAGATTGACCGCCTCCTGAGGGAGTTGGAGAGCGACGACATCTCCCTCCAGGTCGCCGAGTACGCGAGCGGGCCGCATCCGGGGACGTACACGTCCTTCGCCCTGTTCCGCTTCGCGGAGCCGGAGCTGCCGGACATGGTCTACAGCGAGTACCTGACCGGCGCCGTCTATCTCGACTCCCGGCGTGAGGTGGCCACGCATCTGGAGGTCCTGGACCACATGTCGGCCCAGGCCGCCTCCGTCCCCCGCACGAAGGAGATCCTGCGGGAACTGCGCGACTCCTACTGACGGAGCCCCTGTCCGGGAGGAAGTCCCGCGCCCTGCGGCGTCCCGGTCGTCGCTGTCCGCGTGGCCTCCGCGTGCAGCGCGAGGCTGTCCGCCGATGCGCCCGCGGCGCGCAGGGAGTCGGCCATCAGGCCGTCTGCTGGAACGGTTCGGTGTGGTGGAGCCGGTTCTCCTCCTTGGCGACGGCCTGCCTGACGCGCCACAGGCAGACCGCGGCCATCGCGGCCTCGAAGCCCGAGAAGATCACCCACATCGCCGGCAGCATGTCGGCGTCATCCCGGTTGAGCAGCACGAACGCGATGATCGCGGGAACACACAGACACCACATGAGGACGACGCGCGCCAGGAACCCGAAGCGCGCCAGGCCGAGGCACTCCAGGACCGCCGAACCGACCATCGAGAACATGAACGCGAACGAGTAAGTCCACAGCACCCGCGAGGTGGCCACGGCGTGGGCGGTGACGGCCGAGTCGGCTCCGTCGAGACCGAACGGACTCAGCAGCAGGGTCGGGGTGACGATCTGGAAGAGCGCGACCACGGCCACGTACAGGCCCGAAATGCTCAGGGTGACCCGCATGATGTGCGGAATGTTCCGATGGGCTCCGGCGCCGACGGCCTTGCCGCACAGGATGTTGCACCCCATGCCGAGGCCGATCAGGGGAATGACGGCCGCGTAGTTCAGGGCCAGGGCGACGTTGTTGGCGGCCAGCGCCACCGGGCCCAGGACGCCGGCCAGCCACACGAACGCGGTCTGCCCCAGCTCCTCCAGGCTCAGGGAGCCGCCCGCGGGGGCGCCGCGCCGCAGCCGCAGCCACAGCGTCCCGGCGGCCCGGCGGCCGCCCTGGCGGACGAGCCGGCCGAAGCCCGCGGCGTAGCCCTGGGGCAGGTACACGGCGTAGCCGACGAACATCACGGACACCGCGCTCAGCGTGCCGAGCGCGGAGCCCCGCATGCCCAGCTCCGGCAGCCCGAAGCGGCCGAAGACCAGGCCGATCGTCATCACGACGCCGACCATCTGGCCGAGGATGCCGACGACCATCGGCACCCGGGTCCGGCCCATGCCGTTGAAGTAGGAGGACAGCGCCATGTTGAGGGTCATGACCGCGCCGTAGAGCGTCGACAGGCCGAGGAACTGCGCCTCCAGCTCCTGGATGTGCGCGGGCTGCCCGCTGAGCGTGGGCACCCACATCAGCAGCGGGGTGGAGGCGAACAGCAGCGCGCAGAGCAGCAGGGCCAGAACGAAGCCGTTGGCGCCCTCGTCCATCGCCTCGCGCTTCTCCCCGCGGCCGTGGGCCTGCGCCACGTAGGAGCGGGTGATGCCGACCGCCCCCGTGGTCACCATGATCACCGTGGTCGCGGTGAAGACGGCGGGGCCCGACGCGGTGAGAGTGTCCTCCGAGTAGCGGGCCAGGCAGATCCGGTCGACCAGCAACAGGATCAGGTTCCCGATCATGCCGAACATCAGCGGCACCGAGACGCGCACGACCTCGCGCACCGTGTCCAGGTCGAGCAGCCGCGCCCGGGTGGCGCTCATCGGCGGCCACCGCGGCCGGGGTGCCCGCCGCGCCGGGGCGCGGCGGGCGGACGGGCGCCGGTCACAGGGCCACTCCGGATTCCACCAGCAGTTCCTGCACGCTCTTGAGCAGAGCGTCGCGGTCGGACAGGTCGAAGGGCAGCACGTCGCCGACGTCCAGCATCACGCCGAGCCGCTCCTCCAGGCCGACCCGAAATCACATCTCGTCGGGCGCGCCGATGATCTGCCGCGAGTTCCTTGTAATCCGCGTTTTCCTCGTGGATACCGAAGTGCGCGCCAAGGCCCCATCGGTCATATCCCTGGCGCGCGATATTCAAAATGTTTTCGGGCACAGCAGAAGTCCCCCGTTGCACATGAGCCGTTCGGGGGAGACGATACCGACCGCCGAGATCGACCGGCGCATTCCCGAGACACTGAACTAGGCCGCCCCGCCCCTCGCCTCCCTGTCGTCGTCCACGATCTCGGCGTCCACCACGCCGTCCTCCTCGGCCGGGGCGTGCTCGTCGGCCGGTTCGTCCCGGGGGGTCTGCGCCGCCTGCGCGTACATCGCCTGGCCCATCCGCTGGCTCACGGAGGCCAGGTTCTCGACGCCGGCCCGCAGGGCGGTCGTGTCGTCGGCGGAGTCCACCAGAAGCCGTTTGAGGTCGGCGATCGCGGACTCGACCTCCGGCCCGGTGTCGGACGGTATGCGCTCGTCGTTCTCGCGGAGGAACTTCTCGGTCTGGTAGACGAGTTGCTCGGCCTGGTTGCGGGTCTCGGCGGCCTCGCGGCGCACCCGGTCCTCGTCGGCGTACTGCTCGGCCTCGCGCATCATCCGGTCGATGGCGTCCTTGGGCAGTGCGGAGCCGCCGGTGACGGTCATCTTCTGCTCGCGCCCGGTGGCCAGGTCCTTCGCGGAGACGTGCATGATCCCGTTGGCGTCGATGTCGAAGGCGACCTCGATCTGCGGCACCCCGCGCGGCGAGGGCGGCAGCCCGGTCAGGTCGAAGACACCGAGCTTCTTGTTGTACGCGGCGATGTCCCGCTCACCCTGGTAGACCTGGATGCCGACCGACGGCTGGTTGTCGGCCGCCGTCGTGAAGATCTCCGAACGGCGCGTCGGGATCGTCGTGTTGCGCTCGATGAGCCTGGTCATGATGCCGCCCTTGGTCTCGATGCCGAGGGAGAGCGGGGTGACGTCGAGCAGCAGGACGTCCTTGACGTCGCCCCGGATGACGCCCGCCTGGAGAGCCGCTCCGAGCGCCACCACCTCGTCCGGGTTGACGCCCTTGTGCGGGTCCTTGCCGGTGAGTTCGCGGACCAGGTCCGTCACCGCGGGCATCCGGGTCGAGCCGCCGACCAGGACGACGTGGTCGATCGCGGCGAGTTGCACACCCGCGTCCTTGACCGCCCGGTGGAAGGGCGTCTTGCAGCGGTCGAGCAGATCGGCGGTGAGCTCCTGGAACTGAGCACGTGTCAGTTTTTCCTCCAGGTGCAGCGGCCCTTCGGCGGAGGCGGTGATGTAGGGCAGGTTGACGGTGGTCTCCGAGGAGCTGGAGAGCTCGATCTTGGCCTTCTCGGCGCCCTCGCGCAGGCGTTGCAGCGCCATCTTGTCGCGGCCCAGATCGATGCCGTGGGAGCTCTTGAAGCGCTGGGCGAGGTGTTCGACGATCCGCTGGTCCCAGTCGTCCCCGCCGAGCCTGGTGTCGCCGTTGGTGGCCTTGACCTCGATGACGCCGTCGCCGATCTCCAGGAGCGAGACGTCGAAGGTGCCGCCGCCCAGGTCGAAGACGAGGACGGTCTGTTCCTCGCCCCGGTCGAGCCCGTAGGCGAGGGCGGCGGCCGTCGGTTCGTTGATGATCCGCAGGACCCTCAGGCCCGCGATCTCGCCGGCCTCCTTGGTGGCCTGGCGCTGGGCGTCGTCGAAGTAGGCGGGCACGGTGATCACGGCGTCCGAGACGTCCTCGCCGAGATACGCCTCCGCGTCCCGCTTCAGCTTCTGCAGCACGCGCGCCGACAGTTCCTGGGCACGGTAGCGGGTGCCGTCGACGGAGCCGTGCTCCGGGAAGCGCCAGTCCGCGTCGCCCATGTACCGCTTGACCGAGCGGGCGGTGCGCTCCACGTTCGTCACGGCCTGCCGCTTGGCGACCTCGCCGACGAGCACTTCGCCGTTCTTGGCGAAGGCCACCACGGAGGGTGTGGTGCGCGCGCCCTCCGCGTTGGTGACGACGGTGGCGTCGCCTCCTTCGAGGACGGCCACCACCGAGTTCGTCGTACCGAGGTCGATCCCGACCGCACGTGCCATGTCCGTCCCCTTCCGCCGGGGTGCTGCCCGGCCTCCAGCACAAAACTTGAGTGCCGTCTTGTCAATGGGGCGTGCTTCTCCGGCGGGTCCGGACACAGCGGTGCCGCGGCCCCCGCGGGACCGCGGCACCGTGGCGTACGGGGTGTCAGGCCAGCTTGGCGGTCAGGGTGATCGTCGTACCCGTCAGGGCCGCGCTGACCGGGCAGTTCTTCTTGGCGTCCTCGGCCGCGGCCACGAAGCCGTCGTTGTCGAGGCCCGGTACCGTGCCCTCGACGGTGAGGTGGATGCCGGTGATGCCCTCACCGGGCTGGAACGTGACGTCGGCGTTGGTGATCAGCTTGGTGGGCGGGGTGCCCGCGCCCGCGAGGGCGTGCGACAGCGCCATGGAGAAGCAGCTGGAGTGGGCGGCGGCGATCAGCTCCTCGGGGCTGGTCTTTCCGTTGGCGTCCTGCGCCCGCGACGCCCACGTCACCGGCTGCTCGCCGATGCCGGAGGAGTCGAAGGTGACGACGCCGCTGCCCTCGAGCAGGTTGCCTTCCCACACGGTGTGCGCGGTGCGCGTGGTTGCCACGATGATTCCCTTCGATGGGGCGGTGGGTCCCGTGTTCCGGGACCGTACGCACCATCCGATCACACCCGCACGCCGCTCACCCAGAATGACAGCTCACCGCACGCGGAAGACCGGCCCGCGCGCCGTGAACGGGAGCCGCGCGCCGTCCGGGATCAGATACGCGTGCTCGCGCCGCACTCGCAGCACGTCGCACCAGCCGTCCGTGATGACCAGCACGGGCGCCCCGGGCGGGAAGTCGTCGGCGCGGTGCAGCAGGTCGATGCCGGGCTGCAGCACGGTACCGCCGCGGCCGTGCACCCGCACCCGTCCGGCGATCTCGGTGACCGGCAGATAGCCCGCGTCGTGCGGCGCGGCGTCGCAGAACACGACGCGCGCGGCGGGTACGTCACGCGCCTCGGCGTACGAGGCGATCGCGCCCAGCGCCTTGCCGAGCAGCGTGCGGTCCATGGATCCGGAGGTGTCGAGGACGACACCGAAGGTGCAGCGGGCGATCTCCTCGGGCGGGAAGTACCGTCCGGCGCGGGGGATGTCGGGGGTCGAGGCCTGCCGCCGCGCCGGCCGCGCGTACGTCCGTACGGGCTCGGGGCGCGGCACGAACTCGTCGAACCAGCGGGCAAGTCGGGCGTCCCAGGGCAGCGGCGGATGGCTGAGCGCGCGGATCTCCTCCACGAGACCACCCGGCAGGAAGCCACGCTCCTGGTGCTGGTGCAGGTCGAGGCCCCGGGCCAGCCCGCGGCGGTACAGCTCGTCGAGGTCGACGTAGTCGCGCGGCGAGCCGATCGGGCCGCCGAGGATGTCGGCGGAGCCCCTGCCGCGCAGGGTGGACAGTCGGCGCATCCGGCGCAGGTCGTTCGCGATCCGGTCGTAGACCTCCTCCGCCGACAGGTCCGTCAACTGCGCGTCGTACAGCAGCCCGTCGGGCATCGTGCCGACCTGCATCGCGGACAGCCAGCCGTTGACGACGTAGTCGCAGGCGACGTTGAAGAGGTACGGGTCGCGGGTGCCGCACCGGTCGCCGTGGCGCAGGGCCGCGTGCAGCATCTCGTGGGCGAGGACGAACCGCCATTCCTCGTCGTCGAGTTCACGCAGCGGGTTGATGTAGATCTCGCCCGCCTCGGCGTCGACCGCGGCGACAGAGATGTCGTGGGCGCGCGCGAGTTCGGCGTCGGCGACCAGGGTGATGCCGGCCGCGATGCCGCCGAGCAGCGGGTAGGAGGAGATGAACCAGCTCAGCGCCCGCTCCCAGGGCTGCAGCCGGGTGGGTCCGCCGCGCATCGAGGAACGACGGCCGCCCGCCACGTCCATCGCCGTGGCCACGGTGCGGGTCAGGGCGTGCGCGAAGGCGAGCTGCCAGTCCGGCGCGGTGCCGCCCTTCCAGGTGTCCCAGGGCACCAGCAGCTGGTCCGGGTCGGAGCCGGCCGTACCGCAGCGGTCGTACGCGGCCGGGATCCCGTCGCGGCGCCAGCGGGCGGCGAGCTGCTCCTCGTCGCCGCCGGGGTACGACGGCGGCAGGTCCTCGGGGGTGCTGCCGACCGGGAAGCCGAGCAGGAAGCGGTTGACCACGGCGCAGCGGGCGGCGAGGTCGTGGCGGTCGGGCTGCTCGCGCGGGCCCGTCGCCGCGGGGACGTGGCCGAAGCCGAGGTGGATGACGCCGTGCGCGACCGCCCAGGCCCACTCGGCGGGTTCGGCCCGGCGGGTGGGGTGGACGTGCAGCACGCCGTCGGAGTCGACACGGACGAGGCCCTCGCGGGGCGACGCGGCGCAGTCCTCCTGGCGGCAGGTGCTGAACCCGATGGCGGCGAGCGCGCGGTTGGCCCGGACCAGGCGCATGCCCTCCGCGAACGCCTCCGCCGCCAGGTCCTTCTTGGGCCGGTCCCGGCCGCGCCCGCGGCTCACCGGCGGGCCTCCACCAGCCGGGGCATGTCCCGGGCGGCCTCGACCAGGAACCACGCGGGCAGTACGGGATTGCCGTCGGTGTCCGGGGAGATGACGCTCTGCGCCACCTCCACGGAGATCTCGGCGAGCTGCACGAGCAGCGACTTGGCGCGGAACGCGGTCTGCTGTGCGGCCGCCGAGAGGTGGTCCTTGCTCGCGGGCAGCTCCTTGACCAGACGTCCGCGGAAGGACTCGGCGAGGTAGTAGAGCAGGTCGCGGTCCTCCGGGCGGTGCGGCCAGCGGGCGTCGCCCTTGAGGACGGCCTCGATGCCGAACCGGCTGCGCACGATCTTGACGTAGCCGCTGAAGGCGACCGCGTGCGCGGGTGTCAGCGTGCCGTGCGCGATCACGGCCAGGGTGGTCTCGTCGAGGGCGGGACCGAAGGAGTGCAGCGCGTCGGAGAGCATGTGCCAGGAGCGGGGCGTGGAGAAGGGCTCCTCCGTCTTGGGCGGCTTGGACCACAGGTGGTCGGGACGGTCGGTGAGGTGGTCCAGGACCCAGGGGTGGATGCCGTTGCCCGCGGCCCAGACCAGCCAGTCCTTCGGCGAGGCCTCCAGGTGCACATGGGCGAGGCGGTTGACGAGCGCGGAGGCGATCGGGCGGGCCAGCGCGTTGTCGGTCGCGCGGTTGCCCGCCCCGATGACGATCGACCCGGCGGGCAGTTCGTAAGTGCCGATGCGGCGGTCCAGGATCAGCGAGTAGAAGGCCTTCTGGACGTCGGGTGTCGCCGCGTTCAGCTCGTCCAGGAACAGGCAGTAGGGCTCGTCGCGGGCGATCGCCTCCGGCGGGCAGAAGACGGACCGTCCGTCACGGATCTGCGGGACACCGATGAGGTCCTCCGGGGCGAGCTGGGTGCCGAGCAGGCTCACGCACTCCAGTCCCAGCGATTCGGCGAACTCCCGCACCAGCGAGGACTTTCCGATGCCGGGCGCGCCCCAGATGAAGACGGGCCGCACGGTGGCGAGACCGAGCAGCAGCTCCGGCAGGCGGGCGGGGGTGACGGTGACGGCTGCGTGCACGCACGGACTCCTGGGAGGTGTGGGAGTGGAGCGCGCGACCGCGCGGTGTCCGGAACGACCAGTGTGTGCGCACGAGTCCTTTCACCGCAGCCCATTTTCAGGCGGCGCGCTCGCTCTCGGCCGCCGGCAGCGGCACCTGGGGTCCGTCGCACTCGCGCAGCCAGCCGCGCAGCACGCGGTGCACCCGCTCCGCGCCCACCAGGCCGGCGCCGTCGTCGACCGGCTCGGACAGGTCGAGCGGCGACATCAGGAAGGGATGCCCCTGGGCGCCGCCGAGTCCGCCGTGCGAGCCGATCTGCTCCTCGAAGGCGAGCACCTCGCCCTCCTCGGGGTCGTACCAGGAGTTGACCATGATGTCGGCCGTGTGCGGGAACGTGTGGGTGCGGCGTACGGCGTCGGCGGCGCCGGGGCCGAAGTCGGCGAGCGGGCCCGGGTGTTCGTCGTCGAGCGTGTCGACGGGCGCCTCCGCGCCGTGCGCGCCGAGCACCAGCCCGCCGTGCTCCTCGCTGCGCACCAGCAGGAAGCCGACGCCTGGGTGGTTGGCGAGCGTGGACAGCAGCGCGGGGTGGCGGCGGTCGATCTCCTCGCGGCTCATCCGGTGCGCTACGTCCGGGAAGGACACGAGGCCGAGGTTTCCGGAGGCCAGTACGACGGGCTCGGAGCGGCGCGAGGGGCGGTGGCGCTCGCCGCCCTCCTCGACGGGTCGGCGCAGCGCGGCCCGGACCGCCGCCCGTGCCTCGGCGCCGCTGTGCGTACCCCGTGCCCGGCGCGGCACGGGCAGCCCGCAGCCGGCCCGGACCAGATTGCCGAGGCTGAGGCCGTAGCGGGTCAGGAAGGTCTCGCCGGGGCTCTGCCCGTGGTCCGACAGCACGACGATCCGGTAGGGCCGGGGGGCGTGTTCGGCGACCTTCTCGATCAGCGCGAGCGAGCGGTCGAGGCGCTGAAGGACCTTCTCCGTGTCCCGGCCGCGCGGCCCGGAGTGGTGCGCCACCTCGTCGTACGCCACCAGGTCCGCGTAGACCGCGTTGCGCCCGGCGAGCATGTCGCCGATCACCGCGGCGACGACGACGTCCCGTTCGACGACGGTCGCGAAGGCGCGGACGAAGGGGTACAGGCCGCCGCGCCCGACCCGCGGGCGCCGCTTCTGCAACCGGGCGCGGGTGGACTGGCCCATCTCGCGGAGCACCTCGGCGACGAAGGACAGCGCCGTACGGACGGCGTTGGCGGGGTCGGAGAAGTACGCGAAGTAGCCCGAGCGGGAACGGTTGTCCCGCCCTCTGCGCGCGGCCATGGACAGCACGAGGGCCAGTTCGTCCGCACCGCCGCTGAAGAGGTTGCCGCGGCTGGCTCCGTCGACCGTGAGCAGTCCCCCGTCGCCGGTGTACCCGATGGCCCGGCGCTGGAGTTCGGCGGCGCTGCTGGGCCGGTTGCAGACCATGACCTCGTGGCTCTCCTTCTCGTACCACCTGAAGGCCGGTATGTCGTGATTGCTGCCGTGCAGGATGCCGAGCTGGCTGGCGCCGGTCTGGCTCGACCAGTCGGTGCGCCAGGGGGTGAGCCGGTGGGTGGTGCCGAGCCACCGCGCGAGGGCCGGCATGAGTCCCTTGCGCGTCGCCTCCTCCAGCACGTCGTGGCCCACGCCGTCGAGCTGGACGAAGACGATGCCGGGGGTCGACGTCCCGAGGTGGCCGCCGGAGCGGCTCCGGCGGCGGGCCGCGAGCCGGTAGAGCCTGCGCCGGTAGGCGTCGTCGTCCCGGACGGCGAGCGCGCCCCCCGTGGCGGAGGCGACCGCGGACATCACGGCGGCGACGACCACGGCGGTCTCCGGCGCGGCCTCACCCTGTCCTGAGGGGTTGATGCGCAGGGCGAGCAGCAGCAGCGATCCGTTGAGGAAGAAGACGAGCAGACCGAGTATCAGCGCGGGCACGAGCAGCAGGGCCCGCACGAGCAGCGGCCACACCAGCGACGACAGCAGACCGAAGACACCCGCGCCGGCCGCCGCCGTGACGGCGATGCGGGTGGCGCTGTCCCCGTTGTCGGACTGCAGCTGGAAGTCGGGCAGCGCGCCGGCCAGCACCAGCATCGTGACCGTGGACACCGCCCACACCGCGATGCTCCGCCAGACCCCGCTGAGGACCCGTCGCCACTGTCCGCCACCCACGCCCTGTCCCACCTCACGTCCCGGGCCCGCCCGGTCCGCGAGGCCTGCTCCCACCCTGTCACAACGGGCGGACACGGCCGGATGTGCCCGTCCCCAGGATCGCGGTCCCGTCACGAGCGCCGGTCAGCGACCGTCGTACGCCGGTCAGCGGCCGTCGTACCCCGCGGTCGGCATCGACAGCCGGCGGTGGACCCGGGCCTTCATCTGGGCGTCGTACGCGGGTTCCGCGCTGCCCACCGTCTCGATCCGGACGCCCCGCCGGGCGCACTCGGCGGTGAACTCGTCGACGGAGGCGAGGGCGCGCTCCAGGACACGGTGGCTCGGTGCGACGAACAGGTCGACGAGGCCCGCCTCGACATCGGTCCACAGGGTGCGGTGGTCGGGCCGCAGTCCCCGGACGAGAAGCTCCCGGGTGACGACGTAGCCGCGCTCGGCGGCCCAGCGGGCGCACATCGCGTGCTGGCTGCGGGAGTCGACGAGGAAGGGGTCCGCTTCGAGCTCCTCCAGGGGCGTCAGGCTCGCGATGGCCGTGACGCGCACCGTGGTCGGCACGGCGGAGGCACTGCGCGCGTTTCCCATGGCGTCCCCCTCACCTCCGGGTTTCGCCGCCGACCCTACTCCTGCCCGTAGGCTCGGGGGGAGTCGCGCGAAGGAGGCAAAGAGGTGCCGGTGGAGATCACCTGGTGGGGGCACGCCACCTGCACGCTGGAGGACTCCGGTACACGCGTCCTCACGGATCCGCTCTTCGCGCGCCGGCTCGCGCATCTGCGGCGCAGGCGCGGGGCGCCGCCCCCTCCCGAGGCGGCGGCCGCGGAGGTGGCGCTGGTCTCGCATCTGCACGCCGACCATCTGCACGTGCCCTCGCTGCGGCGGCTCGCGCCGGGCACGCTGTTGCTGGTCCCCGAAGGGGCGAGCCGCGCCGTGCCCGCGCTGCGCGGACTGGACCATCTGCGGCTCACCGAAGTGGCGCCCGGGGATCGGATCCAGGTCGGTGACCTGGTGATACGTACCGTGTCGGCGCGGCACGACGGGCGACGGCTGCCGGTCGGACCGCACCGCTCGCCCGCGCTGGGTTTCGTGGTCGAGGGCGAGGCGCGGACGTATTTCGCCGGGGACACCGGGCTGTTCGACTCGATGGCAGAGGAGGTCGGACCGGTCGATGTGGCGCTGCTGCCGGTCGGCGGCTGGGGGCCCTTCCTCGGGGAGGGGCATCTGGACGCGGGGCGGGCGGCGCAGGCGCTGGCCCGTCTGATGCCGCGCAGCGCTGTGCCGGTGCACTACGGCACCTTCTGGCCGATCGGCATGGACGGTGTGCGCCCCCATGAATTCCATGCGCCGGGTGAGGAGTTCGTGCGCCTGGCCGCCGAGTCCGCGCCCGAGGTGGCGGTGCACCGGCTCGACCACGGCCAGAGCGTGCGGCCGGAGGTCGCGCGGTGATATCGCTGTCCGCCGCGGGCACCACCCCGATGCTGTTCCTGTCCGCGAGGAACAGCGCCGCGGCGGTGTTCCTGGCCGCCACGGGCGCGGCCGTCACACCGGAGACCACACAGCAGGCGATCGGCTATCCGTCGCTGTTCCTGCTGGTGCTGATCGGCGCGCTGGTGCCGGTGGTGCCGACGGGCGCGCTGGTGAGTTCGGCGGCCGTGGTGGCCTTCCACCAGACGACGCCGTTCGCGCTGCTGCTGGTGTTCGCGGTGGCCTCCCTCGCCGCGTTCCTCGGTGACGTGGCGCTGTACTGGCTCGGCCGGCGCGGCATGAGGTCCAGGAACGGTTCGCGCTGGCTGGAGGCGATCCGGGTCCGCGCCCCCGAGGAACGTCTCGCCCAGGCCCAGGAGAAGCTGAGCGACCACGGCGCCACCGTCCTCGTGCTGTCCCGGCTGGTCCCGGCCGGCCGCATACCGGTGATGCTGGCCTGCCTGCTGGCGAAGATGCCGCTGCGCGCCTTCGCCCGCGGCGACATACCCGCGTGCCTGGCCTGGGCGGCCACCTACCAGGTCATCGGCATACTCGGCGGATCCCTCTTCGACGAACCGTGGGAGGGAGTGGTGGCGGCGGTCGTCCTGACGGTGGCTCTCAGCCTGGCGCCGGGTCTGTGGCGGCGGGTGCGCGGGACGGAGCCGCGCGAGCGCCCCGGCAGGGGTACGGAGAACCCCGCGGGCGATCCGGGCAACGGCTGACGGCCCGCACCCGAGCACTCCTTCCTCGCCGTCGCCCTCGTCCGGGCACCGTCGCCCCCTGCTCTCACCTCGCCGCCCTCACCCGAGTACTCGGGAACCCCCCACCGGCAGATCCCACAGGTCCGCCCGCTCGAGTCCCGCCCGCTCCCAGGCCGCCCGCACCCTGGTCAGAGGCTCCAGCACCGGCTCCGCCGAGAGCACGAACGTCCCCCAGTGCATGGGCGCCATCCGGCGGGCGCCGAGGTCGGCGGCGGCCCTGACGGCCTCCTCCGGATCGCAGTGGACGTCGCTGAGCCACCACCGGGGCTCGTACGCGCCGATGGGCAGCAGCGCGAGGTCGATGCCCGGATACCGCCTGCCGATGTGCTCGAACCAGTGGCCGTACCCCGTGTCCCCCGCGAAGTACACCCGTTGTCCCCCGGGCTCCGTCAGGACCCAACCACCCCACAGGGTCCGGCAGGTGTCGGTGAGCCCACGCTTGGACCAGTGGTGGGCGGGGACGAAGTCGAAGCGCACACCGCCGAGTTCGGCCGCCTCCCACCAGTCCAGCTCGGTGACACGGGTGAACCGGCGGCGCCGGAACCAGCGTCCGAGTCCGGCCGGCACGAACACCGGTGTGTGGCGCGGGAGACGGCTCAGGGTCGGGGCGTCCAGATGGTCGTAGTGGTTGTGGCTGATGACGACCGCGTCGACGCGCGGCAGCGCGCTCCAGGCCACGCCGACGGGGGTGATCCGGGCCGGGGTGCCGAGGATCCTGCGGGACCAGACCGGGTCGGTGAGGACGGTGAGCCCACCTATGCGGATCACCCAACTCGCGTGCCCCGCCCAGGAGACGGCGACGGTGCGCGTGCCCACCCGGGGCAGCGGTCCCGGTTCGAAGGGCAGTGAGGGGATGTCGGCGAGCCCCTCGGGCCGGGGGCGCAGCGCGCCCTCCCGGGCGAACCGGGCGAAGGCCCGCAGCCCCGGCAGCGGCGCGGTCAGCCGGTCGACGAACGACCTCGGCCAGACACGCCGCTCGCCGAGCGGTCGGGGCTCGGCGAGCGGGACGGCGGGGCGGAGCGGCCGGACGGGTGGGCCGGCGGGAAGGTGCGCTGCCGGGGTTTCGGGAGGGAGCGCCGGTGGGGCGGCGGGCGAGGAACGCGCCGCCGGAGCCGGGGTGGGCGCCGGCTCGTCGGTGTCGGGTGCGCTGGTGTCGGTGCTCGTGGTCGACTGGGACTGCTGCGTCATCGAAGAGGCTCCCATCGCTGAGCGTCGTCGCGGAGATCGTCGAAGGCCGACCCCAAGAGGGTCAACGCACGTTGCACATGTGGCAGTTCCAACGGCGAGGGTGAACTGAGGCATTGCGCCCGCTCCTCGTCGCTCGTGCCGAACAGCGGTCCGGTCCCGAGCCGCACCCGCAGCGCTCCGATGTCGTCCCCGAAGCGGTGGCCGCCGGGCGCGGGCATGCCGAGCCGGGCGGTGAGGAAGTCCTCCAGTTCCTGCGCGTCGCCGACGCCGTGCGCGGTGAGCGCGGCGCGCAGCGGGCCGAGGTCCACGTACAGGTGTCTGCCGGCCCGCGGTGGCCGTGCGAGGGCACCCGCGGCGGTCACCGCGCGGTGCACGGCGTCGGCCGCGCAGGCGTGCAGACGTACGGCCGCCGTGAGTCTTTTGGTGACCGCGTCCGGCTCGTCGAGCGCGTACGAGGCCGCGACGGCGACCGGCCGGGCGACGCGGGCGCCGAGCACGGTGAGCACGTCGAGGACGCGGGCGCGCAGCCGGACGCCCGCGTCGGTGAGCGGGAAGCGGGCCACGGCGGCGGGCCAGCCCTGCGGCAGGTAGGCCCCGGAGAGGTCCGCGATGACGGTGACCTCTTCGGGGAGCATCTCGGCGGGGCTGAGCAGCACGGTGTCCTGCGGCCTGTGCAGGGTGTCGCGCCAGGTCTCGTCGCTGACCACGTGCAGTCCCTCGGCCACCGCGGCCTCGACGGTCTCGTGGACCACCTCGGGCGGCGCGACGGTGGCCGTGGGGTCGTCGGCGACGGAGAGGACGAGCAGCCGTGGATCGCCGCCCTCGGCACGGACCCTGCGGACCGTCTCCAGCAGCGCGTACGGGTCCGGCAGACCCCCGCACTCGGCGGGCGTCGCCACATGGAACACGGATCGGCCCAACAGCCGTGCCTGCGGCGCCCACCAGGCGGCGCACGGCCTCGGCAACAGGACGTCACCGCCGAGCGCGCCGGTCAGGGCGAGGAGCAGCGCGGGGGCGCCGGGGGCGGCGGCCACCCGATCGCGTGCGGCGGCCAGGCCGCGCCGGTTCCAGTAGCCGCGGGCGGCGTCGAGGAGCTCCGGGCCGCCTCCGGGGGGCTCCGCCTCGGTGTGGTCCGCGGCGGCGGCGAGGACGGCGCGCAGTTCCGGCAGCACCGGTAGGCCCTGATCGGGGAGCGGCGGGCCGTAGCGGACCGGACCGTGCCCTTCCGGAACCGTCCGCCGCATCCGTGCCTCCGCGCAGTCCGTGATGCCGTGCCCTGTCTCCGCCGCCCCTGTCGTACGGTCCGCCGTGCGTGATCCGCTCCGGTGACTCCGTACCCACGCTTCGGTGCCGCCATGGGCGGCCGCCGGGTTGCGCCCGTCACATCGTCAGCGGCGGGCGGAGAGGCGCTCGCGGCACAGTCGGTGGGCGGCCGCGCCCAGGGCGCCCGCGATGAGCAGTGCTCCGGCGATCAGGGCCGGAACGGACTCGGTGAAGGCGCCGCCCTCACCGGCCTCCACGCCGTGCTGGGCGCCCGTGGGTCGGTCCGCCGTGTCGCCCTCACCGTCGCGACCGGCCTCCTGCGGGGTGTCGCGCCCCGCGCCGTTCGGGGAGTTCGGAGCGCTGTCGTGAGGGGCCGTCTGGGAGGTACCGGGGGCGTTGTCGCGTCCCCCGCCACCAGGAACGTCCTGGCCGCCTTCACGAGCGGTACCCGGCGGAACGTCCTGACCGCCCTCGCGTGCGGTACCCGCGGGTACGTCCTGACCGCCCTCGCGAGGGGTGTCCGCGGGTACGTCCTGGTCGTCCCCGGGTGCCGCGTCCTGAGGGGCGACCGGGGCGGTGTCGCGTGCCGTTCCCGGAGGGACACCCTGGACGCCCTCACCGGCCGCGCTCTCGGGAAGGACCGGGGCGCTGTCGCGTGCGACGCCCGGAGGTACGTCCTGGACACTCTCGCCCGCGGCGCTCCCAGGGACGACCGGGACGTCGCCCGGAGCCTGCGGGGGAACGGCCGACGCACCCTCACCGGCCGCGTCCCCGCGAACGACCGGAGCGGTGTCCCGAGCCGTCCCCGCGGAAACACCCTGCGGCACCCCTTCACCGACAGCGGCGCTTCCAGGAGTACCCGGCACCTCGCCCGGAGCCTGCCGGGGAACGGCCGACGCACCCTCACCGGCCGCGTCCCCGCGAACGACCGGGGCAGTATCCCGAGCCGTCCCCGCGGAAACACCCTGCGGAGCAACCTCACCGACGGCGCTCCCAGCGGTGCCCGGGACGTCGCGCGGAGATTCCCGGGGAGTGACCGGGGCTTCACGCGGGACCTCCGGAGAAGCCACCGGGGCCTTACGCGCCCCACGTCCCGCTTCCGGAGAACTCACCGTGGCCTTACGCCGGACCTCCGGAGAAGCCGCCGGGGCCTCATGCCGGACCTCCGGAGAAGCCACCGGGGCCTCACGCCGCGCCCCCGGAGAAGCCGCCGGGGTCTCATGCCGGACCTCCGGAGAACTCACCGTGGCCTTACGCCGGACCTCCGGAGAAGCCCCCGGGGCCTCATGTCGGACCTCCGGAGAAGCCACCGGGGCCTCACGTCCCGCTTCCGGAGAACTCACCGTGGCCTTACGCCGGACCTCCCGAGAAGGGCCGTGCGCGGTGTCGGGGGCGTCGCGGGCCACGCTGTACGAGGCCTTCCACGGTCTCGCGTGGCCGCCCGGCGCGACGGGACACACACCCTCGACGGCCCGCTCGCCGACCCCGCGTTCGGCGCCGGGACGCGCCGCGTGGCCCGCGGCGCCGGAACCGCCGCGCGACGAAGCACCGGACGGAACGCGGACCGTGCCGCGGTAGACGACGGCCTTCGCGTCCGCGCCGCCGCTCACCCGGCGCAGCCGGACCTCCCTCCCCTCGAAGCCGTTGGTGCGGGCGTCGACGAACTCGGGTGGTGCACCGGCCGTCGCGTCGCAGGAGACGGAGACGGTGACCCGCTCTCCGGGTCTCACGGAGCGCGGCACGACCTGGGCGGCCGGATCCGCGAACGCGGCCGAGGCGGTCGCGCCCAGCGCGGTACAGGCCAGGGCGGTGGCGGACAGCACACGGGCGGTACGGCGCATCGGCTGGGCTCCTTCGGAAGGACTCCGTCTGAAGGGGCACGGCCGTCGTGCTCCCCGAGCCCATCACAGCCCGCCCGGCCCCGGGGCGCGCGCGGCCGGGCACCATTCGCGGGACGGGGGCACCCGAGCGGGTGACAGCGGCGAAGCGTCCGTCAGTTCGAGAGGAAGTACCTCTCCCGCTCAAGACCGCGACCACGCCTGTCCACGACGGCCGAGGCCACGTCGGCCAGTCTGCGCCGGCTCCCCTGTGAGATGCGGCGCAGTACGTGACGCACCCTGACGACCCGTCTGCCGGGCACGGGGGAATCCGTGTGCCGGGCCGTACCCACCCGCGCCTCCACGCGGCCCGTCCGGACGGGCCGCGCCCGGCGCACCGGCTAGGCCGCGTCGCGCAGGACCTGGTTCCGCAGCCGCGCACAGCAACGGCTGATCAGCCGGGAGACGTGCATCTGCGAGATGCCGAGCTGCTCGGCGATGCTGCTCTGGGTCATGTCGCCGAAGAACCGCATGTAGAGGATGGTGCGTTCGCGCTCGGGCAGAGCCCGCAGCCGGGGCTTGACGGCCTCGCGGTCGATCACGACGTCGAGGGCGGGGTCGGCCGAGCCGAGGGCGTCGCTGAGGGAGTACCCGTCGTCACTGCCCCGGAGCTCGGCGTCGAGGGAGAGCGCGCTGAAGCTCTCCAGTGCCTCCAGACCGGCCTGGACGTCCTCCTCGCTCATCCGGGCGTGCGCGGCGATCTCGGCGACGGTGGGCCCGTGGCCCGAGACGGTCCCCGACAGTTCCTGCTGGGCGAACCGCACACGGTTGCGCAGGTCCTGGACACGTCGCGGCACATGGACGGTCCACATGTGGTCGCGGAAGTGGCGCTTGATCTCACCGGTCACGGTCGGCACGGCGTAGCTCTCGAAGGCGTTCCCGAGTTCGGGGTCGTACCGGTCGACGGCCTTGACCAGGCCGAGCGCCGCCACCTGCCGCAGATCCTCCAGGTTCTCGCCACGGTTGCGGAAACGGCCCGCGAGCCGGTCGGCCATGGGCAGCCAGGCCTCGACGATCTCCTCACGGAGGGCGTCGCGCGCTCGCCCCGCGGGGAGCGCGGCAAGCCTGCGGAACGCCTCCGTGGTGTCGGGGGCGTCGTCGTGCGGGTGGCGTTTCGCGCTCACTTGGTTTCCCATAGTGCGTCGCAACTCCCTTGTAAGTGCCTTGGGTTGGACGGTCACCGTGGGAGCGCGGGGTGCGCCGGACAGGCACACCCGTGGCGAGAACCTGACGGCTCCCACGGACGTGCCTCCTGTCCGAAGCACTGAAATTCCGCCTGCCCCTGCGCAGTCGGGACAAACCCCTGACACGCCAAGCGGGTTGGCACTCGCCCGTCGGGCATGGACCGCGGTCTCGGGGGTACTGCTGATGCACCCGCGTCCCCGGCGGCCGCGAACCCACGGCCCTGGCCGATCCGTGCGGGACGCGCGGTCGGCCGCGCGGGTGGTCGGTCTCGGGGACCTCGCGGTGTCCGGGATCCCCGGCTCGGCGCTCGCCGGCGTCAGCCGTGTCGACCGCGTGGGGTGGCCGGACTCGGCGCCGGTGTCAGCGACGGCGCCGGAGCGGCGGGGGTCCGGTCGCGGGTGCGAGGGGAGCGACCGGGCCCCCGCCATGGAAGCGGAGCGACCGCGTGCCGGTCGGTGGCAGGGCCGGTCGTGTCGGGCGAGGCCGGACGCGGCCGTGGGGGCGTGGTCGAAGACGGCGGTCCCCGGCGCGGCAGGACGCGGCCGCGACCGGTGGGGAGGAGGGACGCGTCAGGCGCATCGGTTCCGGCCGCACCGCCGCCCGGCTCAGCCGGGAACCCGGCGTCGCCCGGCACGTCGGCCATTCCGACGCCACCGGAGCCTTCAGACGGCTCCTCCGAAGACCCGGTCCCGGGCCCCGTCGCGTGTCCGGCCCGGGGCGACCGGACGGCGCGGGTGGCGGCGCAGGTACTCGCCCTCCAGCTGGGCCATGCGCACGTTGTGGGTCCGCAGCGCGTCGTTCGAGCCGTGGAGCAGCGTGTCGTGGCGTGTCCGGTGGATCGTCTCCAGCTCTCTCATCAGCTGCTGGTCGTCCAGCCGGTCCGGGTCGACTCCGGTCATGGTGGTACCCCGCTCGTCGTGTCCTGCGGCGTGGTCCGGGTGCCCGCCGGGCACACACTCCCGCGAGCGGCACCCGGGCGACGTCCGGGAGGGAACCATGGATCTCGCCGTCCTCCCTCCACTCTACGAACATCCGGGGAACCGGGCATTCCACGGGCGCCCCCGGGCCGGACGGACAGCCCTCAGCGGGCGCGCTCCACGCGTCGCTCGTCCCAGACCGGCTCCGCCGTCTCCCGGATCCGGCCGTCGGAGCCGAAGACCAGGTAGCGGTCGAAGGAGCGGGCGAACCAGCGGTCGTGGGTGACCGCGAGGACCGTCCCCTCGTAGGCCTCCAGGCCCTCCTGGAGTGCCTCCGCCGACTCCAGGTCGAGGTTGTCGGTCGGCTCGTCCAGCAGCAGGGCGGTGGAGCCCTCCAGCTCCAGCAGAAGGATCTGGAAGCGGGCCTGCTGGCCGCCGGAGAGCTTCTCGAACCGCTGCTCGGCCTGGGCGGTCAGCTCGTAGCGGCGCAGCCGGGACATCGCGGCGCCGCGGTCCTGGGAGTGCTCGCTCCACAGGATGTCCAGGAGCGTGCGGCCCTCCAGTTCGGGGTGAGCGTGCGTCTGCGCGAAGTGCCCCGGGACGACCCGCGCGCCGAGCTTCCAGGCGCCGGTGTGCGCGACGGTGTCCCCGGCGAGCAGGCGCAGGAAGTGCGACTTCCCGGAGCCGTTGGAACCGAGTACGGCGACGCGCTCGCCGTAGAAGACCTCCAGGTCGAAGGGGTTCATCAGGCCGGTGAGCTCGAGCCCCTGGCAGGTGATCGCCCGCACACCGGTCCGTCCGCCGTGCAGCCGCATCCGGATGTCCTGCTCGCGCGGCGGCTCCGGCGGCGGGCCGGCCTCCTCGAACTTCCTCAGCCGGGTCTGCGCGGCCTGGTAGCGGGACGCCAACTCATGGCTGATGGACGCCGCCTGACGCAGGTTCAGCACCAGCTTCTTCAGCTGGGCGTGCTTCTCGTCCCAGCGCCTGCGCAGTTCCTCGAAGCGGGCGAAGCGCTCCTGGCGGGCCTCGTGGTACGTCGCGAAGCCGCCGCCGTGCACCCAGGCGTCGGCACCGGTCGGGCTGGGCTCGACGCTGACGATCTTCTCGGCGGCGCGCGCCAGCAGCTCCCGGTCGTGGGAGACGAACAGAACGGTCTTGCGGGTCTCCTTGAGCCGCTCCTCCAGCCAGCGCTTTCCCGGTACGTCGAGATAGTTGTCCGGCTCGTCGAGGAGCAGAACCTCGTCGGTGCCGCGCAGCAGCGCTTCGAGCACCAGCCGCTTCTGCTCACCGCCGGACAGCGTCCGCACCGGACGCCACTGCGCCTTCTCGTACGGGACGCCCAGCGCGGCCGTGGTGCACATGTCCCAGAGCGTCTCGGACTCGTAGCCACGCACCTCGGCCCAGTCGGACAGAGCCTGCGCGTATCGGAGCTGGGAGGCCTCGTCGTCGACGGTCATGAGGTCGTGCTCGGCGGCGTCGACGGCCTTCGCGGCCTGCCGGATGCGGGGCGGTGCCACGGACACGAGCAGGTCCCGTACGGTCGTCTCGTCCCGTACCGAGCCGACGAACTGGCGCATCACACCGAGGCCGCCACCGACGGTGACGGTCCCGCCGTGCGGCTTCAGCTCCCCCGAGATCAGCCGCAGCAGCGTGGTCTTGCCCGCTCCGTTGGGCCCGACCAGGGCGACGACGGCCCCTTCCCCCACCCGAAACGACACGTCGCCGAGCAGCGCCCTCCCGTCGGGAAGGTAGTACTCAAGATGTGCGGCTTCGAGGTGTCCCATGGTGAGGCATTCTCCGTGGAGGCGGGGCCGCCCGGCAAACCCATATCCGAAGGGTGGGCCACCGCACAGGTCCAGTACACCCGTACACCCGCCGAAGCCCGGATCCGCACCCCCGGCCCCGCACGGGGGTACCCCACGCCTCCCGGTCTCCGTGGCCCGGCCGGGGCGGCGGGGGCGGTGCGGGCCACGAGGGCGGAAAACGCCCCGTCGCGGGTAGTCGCACCCCATGACCACCACGCCTGACATCGACCTCACCACCGCTCCCCCGGGACCTCACCCCCTCCGGAGCCGCTTCCTGACGGCCGACTCCCGCCTCTTCGAAGCCGTCGCCTCCCGCCACTGGCCCGGCGGTGACCGCCTCCTGCCGAAGCTGAGCCGCAGCGCGAACCACGGCCTGCTGTGGTTCGCCACGGCCGCGGCCCTCGCCGCCACCCGCACCCCCCACGCACGCCGTGCCGCGGCGAGGGGTCTCGCCTCACTGAGCCTCGCCTCCGCCACGATCAACACGGTCGGCAAACGCACGGTGCGCCGCCCCCGCCCGTCCCTCGCCCCGGTTCCCCAGGCGCGCCGGCTCAAGCGCCAGCCGATCACCACCTCGTTCCCGTCGGGCCACTCCGCGTCGGCGGCCGCCTTCGCGACGGGTGTGGCACTGGAGTCGCGCGGCTGGGGCGCCGCCGTGGCGCCGCTCGCCACCGCGGTGGCCCTGTCGCGTGTCTACACAGGCGCCCACTTCCCGAGCGACGTCCTCGCGGGAGCGGCCCTGGGCGCGGCCGCCGCGTACGCCGTACGGGGCCTGCTCCCGAAACACGGCCGCCCCTGAAAGGGCCGCGTCCATATGGCAAGACGCAGGTCTCACCATTCGACATGCGGGCGTACGGTGATCCATGACCGACGAGAAGAGACGAAGGGGAACGGTCATGCCGAAACCGCAGGAGACCGCCGTCTACACCCACGGCCACCACGAGTCCGTACTGCGCTCGCACACCTGGCGCACCGCCGCCAACTCCGCGGCCTACCTGCTCGGCTCGCTCAAGCCCCACATGAAGATCCTGGACATCGGCTGCGGCCCGGGCACCATCACCGCCGATCTGGCGGAACTGGTTCCGGACGGACAGGTCACCGGCGTCGACCACGCACCCGGAATCCTGGACCGGGCCCGCGCCACGGCGACCGAACGCGGTCTGCGCAACGTGGAGTTCGGGGTCGCGGACGTGCACGCCCTGGACTTCCCGGACGACACCTTCTGCGTCGTCCACGCCCACCAGGTGCTGCAACACGTCGGCGACCCGGTGCAGGCGCTGCGCGAGATGCGCCGAGTGACCAGGCCGGGTGGCTTCATCGCCGTCCGCGACGCGGACTACTCGGCCATGGCCTGGTATCCCGAGGTACCGGGGATGACCGACTGGCAGGACCTGTATCTGCGCGTCGCGCGCGCCAACGGGGGCGAACCCGCCGCGGGCCGCCGTCTCAGGTCGTGGGCACTGGCCGCCGGGCTCACGGACATCACCGCGACGTCGAGCACCTGGACCTTCGCCACCGACGCCGAGCGGGAGTGGTGGAGCGGGCTGTGGGCCGATCGCACCCTGGCCTCGGCGTACGCGGACCGGGCCACCGAGGGCGGGCACGCGACCACCGGGCACCTGCGGGCCGTGTCGGAGGCGTGGCGCGAGTGGGGGCGGCGGGAGGACGGCTGGTTCTCCGTGCTGCACGGGGAGATCCTCTGCCGGAAGGACGCGTGACCCGCGCGCCCGAGGACGTGTGAACCGCCCCGCCCGGGGATGCGTCCGAAACGATCTCCTCCGGGGACCGCCCCAACTAGGCTCGTCCGCATGGAGATCCTGGGAACCACGCTGCGTATCTGCGTCGACGACCTGGAGGCTTCGGTCCCCTTCTACGAAAGACTGGCGGGCGGGCGCGCCCTGCGTTTCGAGCGCGGGGGCGTGTCGGTCGCCGCGGTGGGCTGCTTCCTGCTGATGAGCGGACCGGAGGCCGAGCTGGACGTTCTGCGCAAGGTCACGGCGACCATCGCCGTCAAGGACGTCGAGGAGGCCCATCGGGTGCTCGGCGAGCTGGGCGCGCACATCCTGGCGGGGCCCGTGGGAACACCCGCGGGCCGCAACCTGATCGCCATGCATCCGGACGGGGCCGTGTACGAGTACGTGGACCGCGGGACGGCCAGGTAACCGGTCGGGGTCCCTGCCCGCGTATGCCGGGGCGGCGGGGTTGGTCCGCCCGGCTACCCGGCACCAAGCGGGCGGGGCCCGGTCAGTCCGGATCGACGCGCCACTCCGTCGCCGGCGGCCGCATCCGGAAGTCGTACCGTCCGGGCAGCGCCTCGTCGGTCAGCCGAGCCCACAGCGCACTGATCACCTCGGCCCCCTCCCGCAGATCGGCGACCTCGAACCCCGCGTCGAACACGGCCCGCGCCGCCTCCCGGTCTCCCTCCGCGAGCAGCAACTCGGCCTCGATCAGCCGGAATCCGCCCCGTTCACGGGTCGCCGGCCGCAGCCGCTCCCAGACCGCCCGCGCCTCCGCCGTCCGCCGCACCGCGAGCAGCGCGGCCAGGGCCTCCCGCCCGAGCGCGGCGGTGGCCGCGGTCCACGCCGCACCGTCGTCACGGCGCTCCTGGCACAGGTCGTCGAAGGCCTCGGCGTACCGGTCGGCGGCCCGCTCCCGGTTGCCCGCCTGTTGGTCCGCGACGGCCAGACAGCGCAGCAACGGCCAGAGCGACGGGGCGAGTTCGAGTGCCCGCTCCCAACTGCGCACCGCCTGCGCCATGTCCCCCGCATGCCACTGGGCGACACCGAGGTGGTACTCGGCGAGCGGCTTGGCGGGCGCCGTCTCCAGCATGTCCCGCCAGTGCGGGGCGACCAGCGTCTCGCCCGGCGGGCCGACCCGTCGCGGCTCGGGAAAGGCACCGGTCCTGAGCAGCTCCACCCACGGCGCCTGCGCCTCTGAGAGCGTGGACTCCTCGAACGGTGTCCCCGCCAACTTGTAGGTGGCGCGCAGCACTTCGAGGGCTCCCCAGCCGGACCCGACGTGGAGCACCTCGCCGGGTTCGGTGTCGGCGTGCGGGAGCCAGGCCGCGTACGCCGCCTCGACGTCGGCCCGTGGCAGGGCACGCTCCAGTCGGCCTTCCACGTCCGCCCGCGCCGCGGCCCAGTCGGCGCCGTGGACCGTGCGCGCGCTCGCTTCGTCCGCCGCCAGCGGCCCGTACGACTCCAGCCAGGTCACCTCGCCCTCCGCGTCCAGCCGCACATGCTCCAGCTGGGTGCGGGCGAGTCCGGCCTGGATCTCGCAGTAGCCGCCGGTGCCGGGCTCGGTGAGCCATTCCTGCCAGCGCCGGCCGCCCGCGCCGGAACCCCAGACGAACAGCTTGCGTCCGCGCAGCACGTCGGTGGACGTCTGGACGAGCCCCTCACCCGCGTCGTCGAGCGCGGCGATCCAGCGGCGCTGCCCGTCGGGCACTTCGTAGAAGTAGTCCGCGGGGAAGTCGGCGCGCGGCGGGTAGGTGCGGTCGACGCCCTCGTGCTCCGGTACCGGCACCCGGCGCAGCCGCCGCTCGTAGCCGAAGTGCCAGGCCTCGTCCGCCGGGGCCAGCACCCTGCGCCGCTCGGGAACGGCGATGTTGGACCACCAGTACAGGGGGGCGGGTTTCTCGTGCGGATTGCGGACGCGGACGCCGACGTGGAGGAAGTCGGAGCCGTCCGGCAGCCACAGGTCGACCTGGAAGGGCAGGTCGCGCAGCCGTTCCCACTCCCACAGGCGGAGCATCTCACCGCCGTCGGGGGCGGTGACCCGGGCCGCGTGGACGGGCGCGCAGGACAGGGTGGTGTGACCGGTCGCGCCGATGTTCCACTCGATGCCGCCGGAGAACCAGGCGCCGTTGAGGGCGAAGCAGGCGGGCTGGAACACCGGGTTGCGGTACAGGAGTTCGCGCTGCGTGGGCTTGTGGAAGAGGGAGGCGACACGGCCCCCGCGGGACGGCAGTACGGTGACCCGCAGCCGGTCGTTCTCGATCACGATCGTGTCGGTCGCGCGGGGCGTGCGGTGTCTGTCGTAGCCGTCGCGGACCCGCTCCGGCAGGACGTCGCGCAGGGGTTCGTAGCCGATCTGCCGGGCCATGTCACGAGGGAGTCCCTCGCGGTCCCGGTCGTCGATGCGGTGCGCGTCGTCGAGCGGCCGCAGGGGCGGCAGGGGGTTGCTGGGGCCCAACTCCGCTGACGGCAGCGTCAGTACGTCACGTCGGATCGTCGTCACGACGACCATGGAACAGCGACATCGCCCACCTGACCAGGGGTTCCGCTCGTCAGGATACGGTCAGGATTGCGCAAAGGCGGGCATGACGCCCGGCCCGGGGCGCCGCCGGGTCCCCGGCGGCCGGGGACCGTGCGGGCGCGAGCGGGTCACGGGGAAGTGGTCATCTCCGCGGTGATCGCCCAGCGTTCGTGGTCGCGCCAGGCCCCGTCGATGTGGATGAAGTCCGGCGAGAAGCCCTCCAGCCGGAATCCGCAGCGCCGCGCGAGCGCGATGGAGGCGGCGTTCCCGGGCTGAACGTTGATCTCCAGCCGGTGCAGCCCCATCGTCTTGAAGGCGTACCGGACCACGAGCCCGAGTCCCTCGGACATGAGCCCCCGCCCCGCGGCGTGCGCGAAGGCGCCGTATCCGAGCGCCCCGCTCAGAAAGCCGCCCTCGACGATGTTGTTGATGTTGATGAAGCCGGCGATGGCCCCGCCGTCCCGTTCGCAGACGAGGAATCCGGCCTTCGTGGGGTCCTTGATGAGCCGTCCCGCGTACGCCGCGTAGGCGTCGGGGCTTCCCGGCGGGAAGAGCCAGGGCTGGTGCAGGGCCTTGCTCTCGCGGGCCCGCGCGGTGAACTCGGCCGCGTCCTCGTACGTGAAGTGACGTATGCCCGCGCGGGGGCCCTGGGCGAGATAGGGGGAGTCGTTCTCAGGCATCCGGCCACAGTACGCCGCCGCGGCTCCGCGGCCCCTTGGTCTCCACACTCTCACGGCCGTCGCCTCGTGGAGTACGCCCCGCACAGCGCGCCGATCGCCCCGGTGCCCAGCAGCGCCATCCACAGGGGCGTGGTCACTTCCGGGATCAGCAGCCGGATCTTCGTGCTCCGGGTGTTCTCGAAGACGAAGACCAGGGCGAGGAGGACCGTCGCCATGACGGTGGTCCTGCCCGGTGTCATCAGCCCGGCGCGGCTCTTCGCACCGCTCGTGCCGGAGGCGTCGGGGGTCTTCGGACTCATGCGCCCAGCATGGGCCGCGGGACGGCGGCCCGCTCGGTGGGAGGTTCCTCCGGGTGACCGGCGGCGGTGCCCCGCCCCCACCTTCCCGACCTCCCCGGTCAGCCGCACGCCCTGGCTGCGGCTCCGCCTGAAGGGGACCAACCCCGCCCGTCACACCGCCGCGCCACCCGCCGGCGACGGGCGACAGGCGGCAGGCGGCAGGCGGCAGGCGGCAGGCGGCAGGCGGCAGGCGACGGGCGACGGGCGACGGGCGACGGGCGACGGGCGACGGGCGACGGGCGACGGGCGACGGGCGACGACAGGATCTACGCGAGTGCGGGCTCGTCCAGCGTCAGCGTCCCCGCGTCCGCGTCCAGTTCCGCCGCGACGCCGAACGGAATCGTGAGGGCCCCCTCGCAGTGACCGAATCCGAAGTGCTCGACGACCGGCACCCCGAGGCCGCCCAGCCGGTCGGCGAAGACGGCCCGCAGGCTCTCGTAGGGGCCGCAGTCCACCCAGGAACCGAGCGCGATCCCGGCGACCCGGTCGAGCCATCCGGCCCGCAGGAGCTGGGTGAGGATCCGGTCCAGCCGGTAGGCCTCCTCGCCGATGTCCTCGATCAGCAGCAGCCCGCCCTCGGCGGAGGCCCGGGCGTGCGGTGTGCCGAGCTCGGCGGCGAGCAGGCTGACGCAGCCGCCGAGGGTGACACCGCGGGCCCGCCCCGGCACCAGCGCGCCCCCCGTCCCGGAGGTGAGGGTTCGCACGGTCTCCGGTTCGAAGAGCGTCGCCCGCAGGTGCTCCTGCGTCCGCGCGTTCTTCAGGAAGTCGAGGGCCGCGACCATCGGTCCGTGCAGGGTCACCAGCCCGGCGCGGGTCGCGAACGCCTCGTGCAGTGCGGTGATGTCGCTGAAGCCGAGGAACACCTTGGGGCCCGCGGAGCGGATCGCGTCCCAGTCGAGGAGGTCGACCATGCGCTGCGCGCCGTAGCCACCGCGGGCGCAGAACACCGCGGACACCTCCGGGTCGCACCAGGCGGTCTGGAAGTCGGCGGCGCGGTCGGCGTCGGCGCCCGCGAGATAGTTGAACTCGGCGTGGCGATCCAGGACATGAGGGGCCACCACGGGATCGAGGTCCCAGCCGCGCAGCAGGTCGAGGCCCGCCTCCAGCCGCTCCTCGGGCACGGGACCGCTCGGCGAGACGACGGCGACGCGAGCCCCGGGTGCGAGCCGGGCGGGACGGGTCAGGGACTTCACTTCAGGAGCTCCAGGGTGGGAATGCCGGGCGGATTCAGGCCGAATACCTGCGCGTACAGGGAGAGTTCGGACTCCAGCGCGCGCACCATGGTGTCGGCCCGGCGGAATCCGTGCCCCTCGCCCTCGAAGGCGATGTAGGCGTGCGGGACGCGGCGCCCCTCGAGCCTGGACAGGAACCGCTCGCACTGCGCGGGCGGACAGATGACGTCGTCGAGTCCCTGGAGGAGCAGGAAGGGCGCGGTGATCCGGTCGGCGTGCTCGGCGGGTGAACGCTCCACGTAGCGGCCCGGCACCTCGGCGAGCGGACCGATCAGCGACTCCAGGTACTGGGACTCGAAGTCGTGGGTCTCCCCGGAACCCCAGCTGGTGAGGTCGAGGATCGGGTACAGGATCGTGCCGCAGGCGTAGACGTCGGTGGCCGTGAGGGACGCGGCGGTGGTCCAGCCGCCCGCACTGCCGCCGCGGATGGCGAGCCGTCGCCGGTCGGCGGTGCCCTCCTCCGCGAGGGCGAGGGCGACGGCCGCGCAGTCCTCGACGTCGACGACGCCCCACTGCTCGCGCAGCCGGTTGCGGTACTCCCTGCCGTGTCCCGCCGACCCGCCGTAGTTGACCTCGGCGACACCGATGCCGCGCGAGGTGAAGTAGGCGATCTCCAGGTCGAGGACGAGGGGGGCCCGGCCGGTGGGACCGCCGTGCGCCCACACGACGTAGGGCGGCAGCTCGTCGCCGGGGGCCACGTGATCGGGATGGTGCGGTGGATAGACGTGGGCGTGGATCTCCCGTCCGGCCGGGCCGGTGAAGGTGCGGATCTGCGGCTCCGGGTAGTACGTGGGGTCCACCGGGTCGTCGTGGGTGGCGCCGACCACCCGGGCGCGTCCGGTACGGAAGTCCAGCTCGACGACCTCGTAGGCGCTGCGCGGGCTGGCCCCGACGCCCAGGACGCGGCTGCCGTGCACGGCGAGTGTCGGTGTGAACTCGGTCCAGGGGCCGGCCGCGTCCACCACCTCGCCGGTCTCCGGGTCCAGTATCCCGAGCGCGGTGGCGCCCCGTCCGTGCACGACGGCCACGAGCCCGCTCGGCAGCGGCGCGAACCAGCGGTATCCGATCTTCCACAGCGGGCCGCCGAACTCCTCCTCCCGGGTGCAGACGGGCGTCTCCCGTCCGAGCCGGTACAGGTTCCACCAGCCCGTGCGGTCCCCCGCGTACAGCAGAGTGCCGTCGGCGGCCCAGTCCGCCTGGGCGATCGACTCCTCGGGGCCGCCCGCGACCACCCGCGGGGCACGCAGGGTGCCGTCCTCGGTGACGTCCGCGAGGATGAGTTCCGTGCCGTCCCAGGGCATCCGCGGGTGGTCCCAGGCGAGCCAGGCCGCCTGGCCGCCGTCGGGAGACAGCCGTGGTCCGGTGACGAACCGGTGGCGTGCGTCGGTGAGTTCGCGCACGGCGCCCCGGTCCTGTGCGGCCGACCCGTCGAGCGGCACCGCGGCGGCGACCCGTCGTACGTCGGTCGGTCCGTCGCCGGTGAACTCCTCCATCACGCACCAGACCTCGCCGCGTTCGGGGTGCAACTGCGGGTCCACCCAGCGCAGTCCGCCGCCGACACGGGACACGGGCGTGAGGGGACGGGGCTCGGCGCCCGGCTCGTACGCGTACAGCCGTTGGTCGGCGAAGTTCACGAACACCACGAACGGCCCCTCGGGGCGCATCTCCCCCGCCCAGGGATGTCCGCCGTACTCGATGACGCGGCTGCGGACGTTCCACGGGGCGGGCAGTACCGACTCCTGCGTGCCGTCGGCGCGACGGCGGACGAGGGTGCGCCGGCCGCCCTCGGTGGGCCGGGGTTCGGTCCACCAGGCCTCGTCGCCGACGAACCCGGCGAACTCGGGGTGCCCGTCGTGTGCCGCGGCGAGCGCCGCGTCGATGGGCGAGGGCCATGATCCGTATGACAGTGTCCGCATTCCGTCCCCCTCAGGCCGTGCGCAGAAAACGGTCGAGAACGCGGACGCCGAAGTGCAGTGCCTCGACGGGGACGCGTTCGTCGACACCATGGAAGAGCGCCTGGTAGTCGAGACCCTCGGGCAGTTTCAGCGGTGCGAATCCGTAACCGGTGATGCCGAGGCGCGAGAACTGCTTGGCGTCCGTGCCGCCCGACATGCAGTACGGCACCACGTGCCCCTCGGGCGCGAACTCCTCGACCGCCGCCCGCATCCGGCGGTAGGTCACCGAGTCCAGCGGCGCCTGGAGGGCGACCTCGCGGTGGTGGAAATCCCACTCCACGTCCGGTCCCGTCAGCTGGTCGAGGGTGGCGCGGAACTCGTCCTCGGTGCCCGCGAGATGACGGCCGTCCACGTACGCGACCGCTTCCCCGGGGATCACGTTGACCTTGTAACCGGCGCTGAGCATGGTCGGGTTGGCGCTGTTGCGCACGGTGGCCTCGACGAGCGCGGCGGCGGGGCCGAGCTTGCGCAGGAGTTCGTCCACGTCGCCGAGGTCGTCGAGGTCCGCGTCGATCCCGTACAGCGCGGCGAGTTCGGTGAGGGCCGCGCGGACGGTCGGCGTGAGCCGGATGGGCCACTCGTGCGCACCGATCCGGGCGATCGCGGCCGCCAGGTGGGTCACGGCGTTGTTCCGGTTCACCTTGGAACCGTGGCCCGCCCGCCCGCGCGCCGTGAGCTTGAGCCACCCGGTGCCGCGCTCCCCCGCCGCGATCGGGTAGAGCTCCCGGCCGCTGCCGTCGTGGAAGGTGAACGCCCCGGACTCACTGATGCCCTCGGTACAGCCCTCGAACAGCTCCGGATGCCGGTCGGCGAGGAACCCGGACCCGTCCTCCGCGCTCGCCTCCTCGTCGGCGGTGAACGCGATCACGAGGTCGCGCCGGGGCCGCACACCGAGGCGCGCCCAGCCGCGTACGACCGCGAGGATCATCGCGTCCATGTTCTTCATGTCGACCGCGCCGCGCCCCCACACGACACCGTCGCGGATCTCCCCGGAGAACGGGTGCACGCTCCAGTCCTCGGCCTGCGCGGGCACCACGTCGAGGTGACCGTGGACGAGCAGCGCGTCGGCGGAGGGATCGGTGCCCTCCAGCCGCGCGACGACGTTCGTACGGCCCTTCGTGCGTTCCAGCAGGACGGGTTCCAGGCCCGTTTCCGCCAGCAGCGCGGCCGCGTACTCGGCGGCCGGCCGTTCCTGGCAGTCCCCGCCGCCCCGGTTCGTGGTGTCGATGCGGATGAGGTCGGAGGTGAACCGTACGACCTCGTCCAGTGCCTGTTCGTCAGCCATACTGCTCCTCCACCGCGGCCGAGACGATCGTGGTGACCGCCTTGAAGGTGCGGATTCCCTCGTACATGGTGTCGCTGGTATAGGCCACTCTGCGCTCTCCTGTGCGTTCCACACCCGGCACGACGGTGGCCGCCATCGACAGATGCTCCGCGTCGAACTCCAAGGCCACCGTGAACGGGCCGCCCACCACAGGTTCGTGCCGTACGGCCAGCGCCGCCGCCTCCTTGGCGGCGGCCCGGATGTCGGCGGCGGTCCGGGACGGCGTACGGCACACCGCCGCGTACCGCGACACATGGTCCTTGACGGCGACCTTGAGCGCCTCCGGCGCGTATCCGAGCGCGTCCTCGCAGGCCAGGTCGTCGCCCGTGACGAGGACGACCGGTACGCCGTACTCGGCGACGACATGCGAGTTGAGCAGACCCTCGCTGGCCCGTACGCCGTTCACCCACACCCCGGTGATCGAGTTCGCGAGGTAGGTGTGCGCGAGGACACCCTCCATGCCGGCGCCCGTGTGGTAGCCGACGAACGCGATCCCGTCCACGTCGCCGTGCTGCACGCCCTCCACCATGGACAGCGACTTGTGCCGGCCGGTGAGCATCTCGGCTCTCTCGTCCAGTCGTTCGAGCAGCAGATTCCGCATGGACCAGTGCGCCTCGTTGATCAGCACCTCGTCCGCGCCACCGTCGAGGAAGCCGAGCACGGCGGCGTTCACGTCCGAGGTGAACATCGAGCGGCAGCGCTCCCACTGCGGCGTCCCCGGCAGCACGTCGGCAGGCCAGGTCACCCCGGTGGCGCCCTCCATGTCGGCGCTGATGAGGATCTTCACGACACACCCTCTTCGCACAGGTCAGCGGCATTCTTCATGTCGGGTCACGCTACGCGGCGACGCGGCGCCGGGCCAGGACGCCATGCATGGACAAAGCGGCCCGAACCGGTCCCGTCGCGCGCTTCGCGACCGTCCGGCGGTCAGGGTTTCACGACGACCGCGAGGAACTGCGGGGAGGGGGCCACTTCGGCGGACCTCGGTGCGGACGCCGATGTCGGGGCGTCCGATGTCGGGGCGTCCGGAGTCGGGGCGGCCCCGAGTCGGGGCGGTCCGGGGTCGCGTCCGGGGTTCGGCCCGACGCGCGACGCGGCCGGGATCAGTCCTCGTAGACGGTCAGGACGACGCCGTCCAGCTCGATGCGGCGCGGCGTCCCGCCCTCCCCTCGCACCAGGGCGTCCAGGCAGCGCCGGAAGAGCTTCAGCTCCTGCTCGCTGAGGACGGCGGCGGCGAGGTCGAGGAGTTCGGCGAGCGCGGTCTCGGTCAGTATGTCGGGCAGTTCGCCGGAGAGCAGGACGACGGACTCGCCGGTACTGCCCCGGACCACGGCGGTGGTGGGTCCTCCGTGCACGAACAGCACATGTCCCCCTGGGTGACACAGGGGTCGTGCGGCTCACGTGCCCCGAGCAGAATGAGAGACTAGCTGTGGATCTTGCCGGTTTCGGCGGTTCTGGATTCTTTTACCGGGATCCCCTGGAAGGGGAACCGGAGCGGGTGTCCGTACGTCTACGCCGTACGCCCTCGACCGCCCCGAAGCCCGACGCGCACCGCGGCCGGACTCACGTCCGGACCGCACCGGGTCCGGCACCCCGACCACCCCCGGCCCACGCGACGCGGCGCCGGCGCCCCAGCCGGACGTAACGCGTCACACCGACGGTCAGCCCCGAGGGGCGTCGCGCCCCAGGAGGGATTCCACGAGCGCGGCGACGTGACGCCGGTCGTCGACGGACAGCTGCTGGACGCTCGCGATGAGCAGGTCCACCTCGGGGTCGGCCGAGGCACCCGCGTCCGCCACCGCGGACGCCGGGTCGGCGGCGTACACGTGAATGCCGCAGGCCTCCGCCGCGGCACGGCGCACCGTGTCCAACGACAGTCCAAGCCCCTTGGACAACCCTTCCAGTGTGCTGGGCTGCGGCATGCGCACCACGCGCTCGGCCGTCGCCAGGTGATGGACCGTGGAGCGCGGAATACCGCCCCGACGTGCCACCTCTCCGTAGGACCAGCCCTCACGGTCGAGGCGATCTCTGATGATCTGCTGCAGTGCGTTGGCCACCGATGGTCACTTCCTGCTCGCCGCCGGGCGGAACTCTTCCAAGCGGGATCGATTCTACGTGGGGCTTCGCTCAGGCCCCAGAAGTCTTTCCCCGAACCGCTTGCGCGGTGAGCTCCGGGGCCACTACTGTCCAATCTCGTTGGACAGCACGTCCGACAAGATTGGACGAAGTTTGGGGGGAACCTGCCTTCGTTCGATCGGAAATGTCTATCCCTGAGGGGGAATTGATCATGATGGACAACCGTGAACTCGACACCGAGTCCGCCGAGCTGCTGCCCGGTCGCGAGGCCCTCGGACGCCTGAAGTTCAGCTTCGGCCGCACCACCAACGTGACCAAGCACGTCGCCAACATCAGCGCCCACAACGAGTCGGCCGCGCTCAACGACCACTCCAGCTGGTCGGACGCGTCGTCCAGCGCCGCCCAGGCCATCAACGTCTCGCAGTAGTCCGGCACGGGACGCCCGCCCGCGCCCCTGTCCACCTCCGCGGTACCGGACGCCACGCCCGCGTCCGTCCTCGCGTCACCACCACGACCACATCAACGAACCACGTCCCGAAAGGACATCCCATGAGCATGGACATGAACGAGCTGCAGTCCGAGTCCGCCGAGCTGCTCCCCGGCCGTGAGGCCCTCGGACGCCTGAAGTTCAGCTTCGGCCGCACCACCAACGTGACCAAGCACGTCGCCAACATCAGCGCCCACAACGAGTCGGCCGCGCTCAACGACCACTCCAGCTGGTCGGTGGCCGAGTCCAGCGCCAGCCAGGCGATCAACGTCTCGCAGTAACACCCGCCGCGCAACGGCTGTTCGGCGGACCGCGCCCGGGGCGGGCGCGGTCCGCCCTTGGGGGGGAAGGACCACACATGACGGCACTGGGGGACGGGCCCGCGTTGCTGTACGACACCGGGTCGCCGGTGCCGGGGCCGGGAGGAATCCCGGTCACCTACGAGCAGTTCGCCACGGGAACGCTGCCGGTCGTCGGCGCCGGAGTCGAGGTACTGCCGGTACCCCGACTCAGCTCCGGGCTCAAACTGCACGGGGAGTACCAGGGGTCGGGCTTCACCGACCCGAAGTACATCGCGCGCCGCGGAGACGGCCAGGTCGTGCAGCTGTCCCGGCTGCTGTACCTGGTCGCCTCCGCGATCGACGGCGTGCACGACATCGAGACCATCTCGCACCGGGTGAGCGCCCGTTACGGGCGCGAACTCAGCGCGGAGAACGTGCGCTACCTGGTCGAGGAGAAGCTCGACCCGCTGGGCGTCACGGTGCCGGAGGGGCAGGACGAGGAGGAGATCACCGCGCCGCGGTCCGATCTGCTGCTCGCCCTGAAGGGGCACCGGATCATCTTCAACGAGCGCCGGGCGGGTCGGATCGCCCGTTCGCTGTCCTGGCTGCACCGCCCCACGGTGGTCGTGCTGATGCTGGCGGCGGCCGTGGCCATGGACGTCTGGCTGTTCGGCTTCTTCGGCGCGGTCGAACCCGTGCTGCAGGTCCTCGACCAGCCGGTGCTGATGCTCGTCGTGTTCGGCCTCACCGTGGCCTCACTCGTCTTCCACGAGTTCGGTCACGCCTCGGCCTGCAGATACGGCGGCGCGCGGCCGGGGTGCATCGGCTGCGGACTCTTCCTGATCTGGCCGTCCATGTACACGGACGTCACGGACATCTACCGGATCGGACGCGCCGGACGGCTCCGCACCGACCTGGGCGGGGTGTACTTCAACCTCGTCTTCATGCTCGCCATGACGGGCGCGTACTTCGCCACCGGTCAGCAGTTCTTCCTGGCCACGGTGTATCTCGGACACTTCGAGATCCTGGAGCAGCTGATGCCGGCCGTCCGACTGGACGGCTACTACATCCTCGGCGACCTGGCCGGCGTCCCGGATCTCTACGGCAAGATCAAACCGATCCTGCTCAGCACGGTGCCCGGACGGCGCGGCAAGGCCGCACGCGCCGAGGTCGTCGGGCTGAAGAAGTCCTCCCGCACCATCATCACCACGTGGGTGCTCACGATGGTGCCGCTGCTGATCGGTGAACTCGGGTACGCGCTGTGGAACCTGCCGCGGATCGTCGCCACGATGGTCCGCTCGCTCACCGCGCAGGTCGTGGGCACGGGCGACGCCTTCGTCAACGGCGAGATCGCCGCGGGGCTGATCGGTGTGGTCGGCTGTTTCATGCTGCTGTGCCCGATGGCCGGTGTGGTCTACCTGTCGGTCAAGATGGGCGGCCGGGTCTTCCGCGCGGCCAAGCGCTCGACCGACGGCAAGCCGCGGCTGAGAGTGGCGCTGTGCGCGCTGGCCCTGGTCGGCCTGGGCACGCTGAGCTACGCGTGGGTCTCCGGCGTGACGCCCGAGCCGCTGCCCAAGCGGCCGCCGATCGCCCCGATCCTCCAGCCCGGCGTCTCCACGGCGGAGCCGCCCGCCCGGCCCGCGACCGCGCCCGGACCGCAGGCGTCCCCGTCCGGCTCCTCCGCCGTCCCGCCGTCCGGCGCCGCGTCCCCCGGCGCCTCGGGCGCCGCCTCGGCGAGTGCCTCGGCCTCGCCCAGCGCGGACGCCGGAGCCTCCGCGTCGCCCAGCGCGGGCCCGTCCAAGAAGCCGACCGAGCCCACCGGCGGCCAGAACACGACGGGTACGGCCCCGGCGGGCTCGCCGTCCGGTCCTTCCGAGGGGGGACCCTCCGAGCCGTCGACGTCCGAGGCTCCGTCGTCACCGGCGCCGACCACCGATCCGCCCACCCCGACGGACAGCCCGAGCGCGACCGGCGAACCGCCCCCGGCCACACCGTGACCGGCCGCACCCCGCACCGACACCACAGGAGAACCATGTGAGCACACACGTCAACGCCCATCGAAAGCCGAGTCCCGTCGGCAAGTCCCTCGGCCGGAAGGCCATGCGCATAGGCCTGTTCGCGGCCGGCGCGGCCGGTATCGCCACCGCCGTACCGGCCCAGGCGGCCACGGCCGCGGCGGGCTCCATGGGCCGCAACGCCGCCGTCGCCGAGGACCACACCTTCAGCCACGCCGACCGGGCCCATCCGACCCAGGTCAAGGACTCCTTCACCGTGCGGCAGTTCGGCACGGTGAAGTCCGCGGGCATCCGCAACCAGGCCAACGCGGTCTCCGTCGGCTGCTCGGTCGACGCGCACTGCCGGTCGGTGGCCCTGTCCTTCCAGATCGTCACCCTGGCCGGCCAGCACACGCACCTGAACGCGGTGAACCTCAGCGACGCGGCGAACCAGCACTGTGACGGATGCCAGACCCTGGCCGGTGCCTACCAGTTCGTGGTCTCCACCGCCCGTCCGATCACTCTGGACCGGGCGACGAGGAGCCGGCTCGACGACATCCACCGCAGGCTCGACGCCCTGAGCCGCTCCGGTATCCCGGCCGTCGATCTCAAGACGAAGGTCGACGCGCTGGCCGCCGAGGTCACGGGAGTCCTGCACGACGCGGTGGCCAACGCGCCCAAGGCGGCGGACCAGCCGGCCGTGGCGGTGCACCGCCACATGGACGGCTGGCCCGGCCACTGAACAAGGCCACCGGGCAAGGTCGTTGGCGGCGATCCCGGCGAACGACGTCAGCGGACGCCGTTGACGGCGGCCGTTGCGCAAGGCCGTTGAGCGAGGCCGCCGGCCGAGGCCACCGCGCCATCGACCAGGGCCACTGAGAGGGGTACGGCGTCACCGACCGGCCGGTGACGCCGTACCCGTGCCGCGGCTCAGCCTGCGGTGCGGCCCGCCACCAGCCACTTCGAGGGCAGTTCGATCCGGGTGCCGAGCGCGGTGTACTCCGCCGTGACGAGCGGGAGTTCACCGCTCGCGAGGACGGTGAGGCCGGCCGCGACGAGGTGGTCGGGGACGGATTCGTCGGAGATCTCGCCGGGGGCGATGCCGTGCCGGAAGACGGGAGCCAGCTTGGCGGGAGGGCCGTCGGAGCCCTGTGCCAGTCCCCTCAGGACGGGCCGGGCGGCCTCGGAGAGTTCGACGAGGAACACCCGGCCCCGCTCCCCCACCAGAGTGGCGATGCCGTCCACCAGCGGCTGACGGTCGTCCGGTTCGCACTGGTGGAGCACGCCCCGGACATAGACGTTGGCATCGCCGAGTTCCGCGTGCAGGTGCTGCACCTCGCTCTTCTCCGACGCGTCGAGCAGCCGGTACGTCGCCTCCCCGGCCGCGTCGGCATGGCGGGCGTGGTCGAGCGCCGCGGCCGAGAGGTCGGCGCCGACGACGTGCGGGAAGCGGTCGGCGAGGAACCGGGTCTGGGTGCCGTTGCCGCAGCCCAGGTCGACGAGAGGCAGCCCGTGGAACGTCACGTACGGTTCGAAGAGAGCGAGATGGACGCCCGCGGTCAGGGCGGGCTCCGCATCCCAGAAGACGCCTCCCTGTTCGTCGGGGGCCTCGCGCCAGAAGCCCTCCCAGGCTCCCCTGTACCGACCTGTCACGCTCATGCCCGCTCCCCAGGTAGCACCGCCGCCCGCCGAGCATGACGGGCGAGATCGGTCTATCGCGCCTGGAGTGCGGCGACAAGCGTGCGGCGCATTCCTTCACCGGTCATTTCGGTCCGTCCACGCCGTCGCGCGCCCCCCTGCGCCCCCGCGCGCCCCAAAAGCCCCCGGGAGTGTGCACGGGAGCCACGAGAGCCACGAGAGTGTGTCAGCGCCGCGGCAGCGTCAGTTCGAACCACACGGTCTTCCCGCCGCCGGTGCGGCTCGTGCCCCACTCCCGCGCCAGCGTGCTGACGACGTGCAGACCCCGTCCGGACTCGTCACCGGGGCCCGCGCTGAGCAGCGTCGGCAGGGTGTGGTCGTCGTCGGCCACCTCGCACAGCAGGGTGTCGCCGCGCACGAGGCGCAGTCCGACCCGGCGGCCGTGCGCGTGCCGTACGGCGTTCGCCACCAGCTCGCCGGCCATCAGCTCGGCGGGGTCGGCCAGCCGGGACAGTCCCCAGGCGTGCAGCTGCTCGCGGACGGCGGCGCGGGCCCGGCCCGCCTCGGCCGGATCGGACGCGAGCCGCCATTCGGCGATGTCCTCGGGTTCGATGCCGTTGAGCCGGGCCATCAGCAGGGCCACGTCGTCCTTGCGTCCGCCGCGGGTGTTGAGGGCCCGGATGATCGTGTCGCAGGCGTCGTCCATGGACGCGGCCGGGTGGGCGGCGGACTCGCAGAGCGTGGCGAGGCCGACGCCGATGTCCTCGCCTCGCACCTCGACCAGGCCGTCGGTGCACATCACGAGCCGGTCGCCGGGCGCCACCGGTACGCGCACCGTCTCGAAGGGGACACCGCCGACCCCGATGGGCGCGCCGGTCGGCAGGTCGAGCAGGTCGCTGTGGCCGTTCGCGGCGCGGACCAGGACGGGCGGGATGTGGCCCGCGTTGGCGATGTGCAGCTCGCCGGCGATGGGGTCGTAGATCGCGTACAGGCACGTCGCGAGATAGTGCTCGCCGAGCCGCTGGGCCAGGTCGTCGAGGTTGCGCAGGAGTTGGGCGGGCGGCAGGTCGAGCGCCGCCATGGTCTGCACGGCGGTGCGCAACTGGCCCATCATCGCGGCCGAGTTGAGGCCGTGGCCCATCACGTCGCCAACGACGAGGGCGGTGCGGGAGCCGGGCAGCTTCACCGAGTCGAACCAGTCACCGCCGACGCGGCCGAGGAGCGTGCCGGGCAGATAGCGGGTGGCGATGTCACAGCCGGCCATGCGGGGCGCTATCTGCGGCAGCATGCTGTCCTGGAGGGTCTCGGCGACGCTCTCCTGGTACGTGTACATACGGGCGTTGTCGAGTACGAGCCCGGCCCTGGCGGCGAGTTCGGCGCCGGTGGCCCGGTCCATGTCGTTGAACTCGACGCGCTCCGGGTGACGCAGCAGGACCATGAAGCCGAGCACCACGTTGCGGGCCTTCAGGGGCACGACCAGCATGGAGCGGTTGGTGATGAGCGGCCGGATGTCGCGCTTCTCGAACTGCGCGGCGATCATGTGGCCCATCCGCTCGCTGATGCGCGGCACGAGGACGGGCTCGCCGGTGGTCATGCACTGGAAGAACGGGGTGTGCGCGGGGAACGGCATGGCCTCGCCGACGGGCACGACGTCGTCCCAGCGGCCCGGCTCGTCCGTGTGCTCGAGGGCGACGCGGTGCCACAGGGTGGTGGTGTCGGGCACCCCGTCGGGGAACCCCTCACCGGCGACGACCTGTTCGCGCAGATAGGTGCCCGCCACGTCCGTGAAGCGGGGCACGACGGCCCGGCTCACCTCCAGGACGGTCCGCGCCAGGTCGAGGGAGGTGCCGATGCGTCCGCTGACCTCGTTGAGGAACTCCAGGCGCTCGCGCACGGCGACGTACTCGAGGTCCTCGCGCTCGTCCTCGGCGTCGTCGGTGTCGTCGGTGTCCGGTGCGTCCCGCGCGTCCCGCGGGAGCGGATGGCCGGCCGCCGCGGCCCCGGCGGCCCGCTCGCGGCGGGCCTTGCGCCCGATCCGCCGGGGCACCCCCCAGTCGGGGGTGACGGGCACCCGGTCGTTCTGGCTGAACTCCATGACCGGGTAGCCGAGTTCGAGGATCTGCGCGACGACGCGGGCGCCTTCGTCCACACTCATGCTGGGCAGGATCTCGGGCAGTCTGCGGGCCAGTTCCTCGGCGCCGGGGAAGTCGGTGTGCAGCGCGAAGGCGGGCGCTATGCGCTCGACGGCCACCCGGTCGTCGGCGTGGCGCATCGCGCCCGCGTCGGCGGCCAGGACCAGCAGCCGCTCCCGCCCCGGGCCCACCAGCGGATACGCCCACCACAACACGTCGACGCGGGCACGGCCGCCGCCGTCGTCGTCCGCTTCGTGCTCCCGGCCGGGCACCGTGAGCCGGGCGCGCCCGGCGGCCGGGTAGGAGAGCCGCCCGTCGAGCGAGGACTCCAGGTCGGGGCCGAGCCCGTCGTACGCCGCGTACGCCCCGTACGGCGCTGTCTCGTCCTCCTCCGGGAGCACTCCGGAGACGGGGAGCAGGTCGACGGCGGGGTGGCCCACCGCGTCCTCCTTGGACACGCCGAACAGACGTCGGGCGCCGGTGCTCCAGTGGGACACGAGGCCGGCGCGGTCCACCGCGACCACGGCCAGCGGGACACGCCCGGCGTCGGAGTACTCCGCCCCGCCGTTCCCAGCTGTGCGGCCGAGGCGTGTGCCCACTTCGGTGCCACGCGAAGTGCCGCTCTCCATGGCCCAGGCCCCTCTCCCCGCGGCTCGGCAAGATCTGTGCCGCACCCACCACCGTACGACTGCGGCCCGCCGCCATGTGCGGCAACAGGGGAATTGACCTTCCGGGGGGCGCTCCGGCGCACCACCCGTCCCCGGTGCGGCGGGTGGCCCCGGTCAGTCCTCGTGGCCGAGCTGCAGATCGCGCTCCGTGCGTCCCCCACCGGCCACTTGGAGCACGGTGGCCACCGGCGGGTAGCCGGCCGCGATGACGGTGTACTCGCCGGAGGACAGGTCGACGAAGCGGAACGTGCCGTCGGCGCCGGTGGTGAGGGTGTCCACGACGTTGCCCGCGGCGTCCAGGAGCGTCACGCGCGCGTCCTCCACGGGCCGTCCGCCGCCCGCCCGTACGGTGCCGCGCAGGACGGCGCCACCGGCGAGTTCGACGTCCTGGCGGGTCTCGCGGGAGGCCTGCACGCTGACCGGGAGCGCGGCCGGCCGGAACGCGGGCGCGCTCCCGGCGAGGGTGTACTCGCCCGCCACCAACTCCGTGATGACATAGCCTCCTTCGCGTCCGCTGCGGGTGGTGGCCACGACCTCGCCGTGGACGTTGGTCAGTGTGACGGTGGCGTCGCGCACCGGGGTGCCGTCCGCGGTCAGCACGCTCCCGGCCAGGCGCCCGGCGCCGCCGAGAACGACGTCCAGTTCCACGGGGCGCTCCCCGACCGTCACGGAGACGGCCTGCGGCTGGTGACCGCCGGCCGCGGCGATCAGGACGTACGACCCCGATCCGGGCGTGGACAGCGCGTACCGTCCGTCCTCGCCGCTGGCGCCTCGCCCGATCTGCTGTCCGGCGATGTCGATGAGGGTGAGCGCGGCGCGGGGCACGACGGTTCCGTCGGGGTGCTGCACGGTGCCGCAGACCGGGATCCCGGCGGCGTACGTGGTGCGGGCCGGGGGGACCTGGGTGAGGGGCACGGAATCGGTGTCGGCTGCGGGGGCGTTGTGGGACACCAGCGGTTTCTCCTTGAGGAAGAAGGCGATGAACAGGCCGAGGACGAGCACCGGCACGAGGTAGAGGAAGATCCGCGGCATGGCGTCCGCGTAGGCCGCGATGTAGGCGTCGCGCAGGGGTGCGGGCATCGCGTGGACGAGTTGCGGGGTCAGGGACTCGGGGTCCGGGAGGGCGGTGCCGGCCCGCGCCGGGACGCGTTCGGCGAGCGCGTCCGCGAGCCGGCTGGCGAACAGCGTGCCGAAGATCGCGGCGCCGACGCTGCCGCCGATCTGCCGGAAGTAGTTGTTGGCGCTGGTCGCGGTGCCGAGGTCGGCGGGGCGCACGGAGTTCTGGACGGCGAGGACCAGCACGGGCATCACCATGCCGATACCGGCGCCGAGGACGGCCATCCAGACGCTGTAGGTCAGCCGGGGTGTGTCGACCTCCAGCCGGGAGAGCAGCCACATGCCGAGCGCCGACAGGGCGCCGCCGAGCAACGGATAGACCTTGTAGCGGCCGGTGCGGCTGATGAGCTGGCCGGAGACGACCGAGGCGCCGACGATGCCGCCCATCATCGGGAGCATGAGCAGCCCCGACTCGGTGGCGCTGGCCCCGTCGACCATCTGCAGGAACGTCGGCAGGTAGCTGGCGGCTCCGAAGAGGGCGACGCCGATCACCAGGCCGACCAGCGCGGTGATGTTGAAGACACCGTCCCTGAACAGCCGTGGCGGGATGAGGGGTTCGGCGGCGAAGCGCTCGACGACGAAGAAGAGGACGGTCGTGGCGAGGGCGCCCGCGCCGAGCCCGAGGATCACGCGGGACCCCCAGGCGTACTCCGTACCGCCCCAACTGGTCAGCAGGACGAGGCAGGTCGAGGCGGCGGCGAGCAGCAGCACCCCGAGCACGTCGACGCGCCCCCGGCGGGCGGGCTTCGGCAGTTTCAGGACGACGGTGACGACGGCCAGGGTCAGCACGCCGAAGGGCACGTTGACGTAGAAGCACCAGCGCCAGGAGAGGTGGTCGGTGAAGTAGCCGCCCAAGAGGGGCCCGGCGACCGAGGCCAGGCCGAACGCGGCGCCGATCAGACCCATGAACCGGCCGCGTTCCCGGGGCGGCACGATGTCCGCGATGATCGCCTGCACGCCGATCATGAGGCCGCCCGCGCCGACGCCCTGGACCGCCCGGAAGGCGATCAGCTGGTCCATGGTCTGCGCGCGTCCGGCGAGTGCCGAGCCGATCACGAAGGTCGCGATCGCGAACTGGAAGACGCCCTTGCGGCCGAAAAGGTCGCCGACCTTGCCGTAGACCGGGAGTCCGATGGTGGAGGTGAGCAGGTAGGCGGTGATCGCCCAGGACATCTTGTCCAGGCCGTGCAGCTCGCCGACGATCTTCGGGAGGGCGGTGGCGACGATCATCTGGTCCAGCGCGGCGAGCAGCAGCGCGAGCATGAGCCCGAGGAAGACGAGCCGCACCTGGCGCGGGCCGAGCCGGTCGGGGCCGGTGGGGCCGATCACCTCCGGAACGGCGGGCTGCGGGGGTGCGACAGCCGGTTCGTCCTGTACCAGAGTGATCCCGCCCACGGCCCGTTCCCCTCGTCGCACCCACTGCACAATTCCCGCTTATCGCGACAACTGCGAGCAAGCGCGACGAGTTACGGCGTACCGTCGCGTCGCGAGGAGATGCACTCGAACCGGTGAGGGCGGCAACGCACCCTGGAGGGCCGCCTCTTGGGCCCGCGGACCGGCGGAGGCCCCCCTCGGGGCTACTTCTCCGTCTCGGTGGCGAGCTTCTCGAGCACCAGGTCGTAGATCCGGCCGAGACCCTTGGGCGCGAAGGTCTTCTCGAAGAAGCCTCCGATGCCGCCCGCGCCGTTCCAGACGGTGCTGACGACCACCCGTGACTTGCCCTCGCCGGCCGGGGTGACCCGCCAGGTGGTGACCATGGAGGAGTTGCGATCCTTCTCGACGAGCTCGCCGTCGGTGGGCTCGGTGACCTCGAGCAGGCAGTCGCGGACGCGCTTGCTGGTGGCCTGGAGCTTCCAGTGGACGAGGGTGCCCTCGCCGTCGCCGCCTTCGCGCACCTCGTACTCGCTGAAGTGCTCGGGCAGCAGCTTCGCGCGGGTGCCGGTGTAGTCGGCCAGGGCGTCGAACACCGCCTCCGCGTCCGCCGCGATGACCCGCTCCGTCGTGGCCTCGACCTGCGCCATGGCACTTCCTCCAGCACTTGGTGACTCGGGGTGTGCGGCAAGCCAACCACCACGCGGGCCACCCCCTCAAATCGGGGTCCCCGCGGGGCGCGGGAGGGGCCTGCGGCAGGGGCGCGCGAGGGGCCCGCGGCGAGGGCCAGGAAGGAGCCGCCCCGGGGGGCCGGCGGGGGTCCGCCACGAAGCTCGAGATACCGGGTCGCGCGATCAAGGGAACATGTGTTCTATTCTGTGGTCAGTGCTACCGAGGAGGCCTCATGCGCTGGGAGAACCTCACAGCGGACCCCGCCGGGGACCGCGCCCGGGACGCCGTGCTGTTCGGCGCGGACGCGGTGACCACCCGCACCTTCGACACCCCGGAGTTCCGCGGCATCACGTTCCACGAGATCCGGGCCCGCTCGATCGTGAACCGGGTGCCGGGCGCGTCCCGCATGCCCTTCGAATGGACGGTCAACCCCTACCGGGGCTGCACGCACGCGTGCGTGTACTGCTTCGCGCGCAGGACGCACAGCTATCTGGACCTCGACACAGGCCTCGACTTCGACTCCCAGATCGTGGTCAAGGTCAACGCGCCGGACCTGCTCCGCCGCCACCTCGGCTCCCCCCGCTGGCACGGCGAGCACATCGCGATGGGCACCAACGTCGACTGCTACCAGCGGGCCGAGGGCCGCTACCGGCTGATGCCGGGGATCATCGCCGCCCTGCGCGACCACGCGAACCCCTTCTCGATCCTGACGAAGGGCACGCTGATCCTGCGCGACCTCGACCTCCTGAAGCAGGCCTCCGAGGTCACCGACGTCGGCATCTCCGTCTCCGTGGGCTTCACCGACACCGAGCTGTGGCGGACCGTGGAACCGGGCACCCCGGCGCCCGAGCGCCGCCTGGACGTCGTCCGCACCCTGACGGACCACGGCATCGGCTGCGGGGTCCTGATGGCGCCCGTGATCCCCTTCCTGGGCGACCACCCGGCCCAACTGCGCGCCACCGTGCGGGCGATCGCGGCCTCGGGGGCCACCTCCGTGACCCCGCTGGTGCTGCATCTGCGGCCCGGCGCCCGCGAGTGGTTCATGGCCTGGCTGGAACACCACCATCCCTATCTCGTCCGCCGTTACGAGCGTCTGTACGCGGAGGGGGCCTACGCCCCCAAGTGGTACCAGCGCCGGATCACCCGTCAGGTCCACGAGCTCGCCCAGGAGTACGGCATCGGTCCCGCGCGCGGGGGCGCGCCGCGCAGGATCGCCGCCCCCGGGACCGTCGCGGCCGAACCGGCCCCGCCCGAGCCGACACAGCTCACCCTGCTCTGACGAGTGTTCGAACTCCCGCTTTTCGGGACCGCGCTGCCCGAAACCTCCCTGACGTCATCCGAGCGCATCCCGCGACCCAATCGGGTCAAGTCTTGCCAGAACGGGTTCTTCTGGGCCCCCACCCCGGGACGATGCGGCGAAGGCCGTGGCGTGCACGGCTCAAAATCCTCCGTCCTGGGAGGCGTTGTGAAGAAACGCGCAGCTGCTCTGTGCGGGGCTGCCGCCGTGGTGGCCGGGATGATCACGTCGATCCCCGCCGACGCGAGCGCCGGCTCCGCGACCGCACCGCGCACCGTCCGGACCGCCAAGCTCACCTGGAAGAAGTGCGGCACCAGCACCTACCCGGCGCTCCAGTGCGCGTCCGTGAAGGTGCCGCTGGACCACTCGAAACCGGACGGCCGGCTCATCACGCTGGCGCTCTCGCGGATCCGGCACACCGCGAAGACCTATCAGGGACCGCTCCTGGTGAACCCCGGAGGGCCCGGCGGCAGCGGGATCACGATGGCCGGATTCGTCGCCTCCGCGCTGCCCAAGGCGGTGGCGGCGCAGTACGACGTCATCGGCTTCGACCCGCGCGGCGTGGGCGCGAGCCGGCCCGCGCTGGACTGCAGGCCCGGCCACTTCGCGCCGGTCCGGCCGGACACCGTGCCCAGCACCCCCGCGATCGAGCGGGCCAACCTCGACCGCGCCCGGTCCTTCGCGAAGGCGTGCGGCGAGAAGTACGCGAGCCTGCTGCCGTACATCGACACGATCAGCGCGGTCCGCGACATGGACTCGATCCGTGGCGCGCTCGGCGTCAAGAAGATCAACTACTTCGGGTACTCCTACGGCACCTACCTGGGCGCCGTCTACGCCAAGCTCTACCCGCAGCGCGTACGCCGGCTGGTGCTCGACTCCGTCGTCGACCCCACCGGTGTCTGGTACGAGGACAACATCGGGCAGGACTACGCCTTCAACGACCGCCATCTGGCCTTCCTGGCCTGGGTCGCCAAGCACGACGCGACGTACCGGCTCGGCACCGACCCGGCCAGGGTCGAGGCCAAGTGGTACGCGATGCGCGGAGCGCTCGCCAGGAAGCCCGCCGAGAAGAAGGTGGGCGCCTCCGAGCTGGAGGACACCTTCATCCCGGGCGGCTACTACAACGGTTACTGGCCCCGTCTCGCCGAGGCCTTCTCGGCGTACACGAACAAGAAGGAGACGGCCCCGCTCCTCGCGGCGTACAAGAAGATCGGTTCCAAGGACGCCTCGGACGGCAACGGCTACAGCATCTACACCGCGGTGCAGTGCCGCGACGTGTCCTGGCCGCGCGACTGGAACCAGTGGCGCATGGACAACTGGGCCGCCTACGGCAAGGCGCCCTTCATGGTCTGGAACAACGCCTGGTACAACGCGCCGTGCGCGTTCTGGCCGACGAGCACGCTGCGACCGGTGGACATCTCCAACACGGCTCTGCCGCCGACACTGGTCTTCCAGGCGACCGACGACGCGGCCACCCCGTACCAGGGCGGTGTGACGGTCCATCACCAGCTGCTCAACTCCAGCCTGGTGGTCGAGCGGGGCGGCGGCAACCACGGCATCACGCTGAGCGGGAACGCCTGCCTGGACAAGTACCTGGCGGCGTACCTCACCAACGGCAAGGTGCCGCACGGGAGCGGTGAGGCCGACGCGGTGTGCGAGAAGGTGCCCGACCCGGAGCCGCTGAGCACGAGGGCGATGTCCGCCACCTCACAGGGTGCGACCCTGCACGGGCTGCTCGGCCCGCGCGGCTGAGCACACCCGGACGCCCGTCGGGGGCGCTGTCACACCCATGGTCCACCATGGACGCATGAGTGAACTGACCCGCATTTCCGCCCCCGACGGAGTCGCCCCCGCCGCCGCGTACTCACATGTCGTCCTCGGCACGGGCCGCCTCGTGGCGGTCTCGGGACAGCTCGCCCTGGACGAGGACGGCAGGCTCGTCGGCGAGGGCGACCCGGCGGCGCAGGCCCGTCAGGTCTTCGAGAACCTCCGCCGCTGCCTGGCCGCCGCGGGCGCGACCTTCGACGACGTCGTCAAACTCACCTTCTTCGTCACGGACATGGCCCATATGCCGGCCATCCGCGCCGCCCGGGACGCCCACCTGTCCGCGGACCGCCTGCCGGCCGCCTCCGCGGTCCAGGTCGCGGCCCTGGTCCGCCCCGAGTTCCTGATGGAGATCGAGGCGTACGCGGTGCTGGGCGGATGAGCGGCGTCCGGGTCAGGGAGATGGCCCTCGCGGACTGCGACCGGGTGTCGGAGATCCGCGTCCGCGGCTGGCAGGCCGCGTACAAGGGCCTGATGCCCCAGTCGTACCTCGACGCGCTCAGTACGGAGCGGGACGCGGCACGACGGCGCGCACGCTTCGGCCAGCGCGGCGGCGCGGTGGTGAACCTGGTCGCGGAGCGGGCGGGCGAGGTGGTCGGCTGGGCCTGCCACGGCCCGTACCGTGACGGCGAAGTCCGCGCCACGGACGTCGAGTTGTACGCGATCTACGTCGACCCCGACCGGACCGGCGCCGGGGTGGGGCGCGCACTGCTGCGGGAGGCGGCGGAGCGCTGTGCCGCCGCCGGGTACGAGCGGATGCTGCTGTGGGTGCTCAAGGAGAACAGGGGGGCGCGCGGGTTCTACGAGCACGCCGGATTCGGCCCCGACGGCGCCGAGGAACCGTTCGAGGCGGGCGGCGTCGAGGTGCCCGAGGTCCGCTACGTCCGCGCGCTCACCGACACCCCGGCGTCCCCTCCCCCTTCTCCTACGCCTGCTCGCACCGGTGCCGGCGTAGGGGAGTCCGCGGTCTGACGGGGTGCGGTCCGGCGGGGCGTCCCCGAAAGGCGGCTCCGCGGGGGGGCGCGTGGGCCGAGTCGCGCTCCGGACCGACGAGAGGGCAGCCGGCAGGACAGGCCGCGGGGCAGGCGTCATCGCGGCAGCCGCGCCAGGGCCCGCACCGCCTCCTCCGCCAGGACCGGATGCGCGAGCGCGTCGTTCAGCACGGGTCTCGCCCGGACGTCGCCCAGCGCGCCCAGTCCCGCCACGCAGGCCAGGGCGACGGTGCGGTACGGATCGTGCGGGCGCAGCCTGCGCCGCAGCGTGGTGATCAGCGCGGGTACGGCCTCGGGAGCGCGCAGTTCGACCAGCAGCCGTACCGGATGCAAGGCGTAGGCGACGCGCAGTTCGTTGGTGGCGAGCGCGGCCGCCGCGCGGGCCGTCCGCGGATCGCCGAGCCGCGCGAGGGCGTACGCCGCGGACGCGCAGCGCCGTGGCTCGCGGTGGTTGAGCAGCAGGACGAGCGCCTCGAAGGCCCGCCCGTCCCCGGCGACCCCGAGCCGGAAGGCTGCCACCTCCCGTGCCCACAGCGGCCGGCCCGGTTCGGTCAGCGCCGCCGCCAGTACGTCGAGGTCCTCGGTCGCCACGAGTCGGTCGTACGCCGGCGAGGCCCCCGCCTCGTTCCGTAAACGCTCCGTGAGTGATCGCAACTCCTCGTCCATGCCGCGAGCCTAGATGCGGCTCCGGGACGGGGGGACGTACATCACGAACTCGGGGGCTGGCGCGCTCGTTACCGGCGGGTTAAGCTCAGACGAGCGAGTTACCCACTCGCGTTTTCCTCAGGGCGGCCTGGTGACGCAGCCGCCGTGAGAGCAGTCGGTTCGGTGCTTCAGGCACCGCAGTACGACACGGCTCCGGGACAGAGCCGGTCGGCTTCACCGTTCACCGGGTACGCCCTCGCGGGCTCCCGGCCCGGACGGCACCGGGCGTGTGCGCTCGTCAGCCCGGCAACACCCGCAATGCTCCGCACCCCGTGCGCTCCTCGGCGCACCCGTGTGTCCTCCTCAGTCGTCACCCTCTCCTGGAGTCCCGCGATGGCCGCTCCCCAGTCCGACATCCCTCTGTCCCCTCTCAAGACCGTCGCCGTCGTCGGCCTCGGCACCATGGGCACCGGCATCGCCGAGGTGCTCGCCCGGGCCGGCCGCGACGTCGTCGGCATCGACATCAGCGAGGCCGCGGCCGTCCAGGCCGTCACCGCGCTCGAAGCCTCCACCGCCCGCGCCGTGCGGCGCGAGCGCCTCACGGGGCAGGAGCGCGACGACATCCTCGCCCGCTTCCGCACCTCCACCGACCTCACGGCCGCGGCCGACGCCGACCTGGTCATCGAGGTGACCCCGGAGTCGTACGACATCAAGCAGCAGGTCTTCCGCGCGCTGGACGGCGTCGTGCGCCCGGACACCATCCTGGCCACCGGCACCAACGCCCTCTCCGTGACGCGTCTGGCCGCCGACTCGGCCCGCCCCGAGCGCGTTCTCGGCCTGCACTTCTTCAATCCGGCGCCCGCGATGAAGCTCGTCGAGGTCGTCTCGTCGGTGCTGACCGCGCCCGCGGCGGTCGCCGCCGTCACCAACCTCGCCCTCGACCTCGGCAAGGAGCCCGTCGCCGTCGGCGACCGTCCCGGATTCGTCGCCGACGGACTGCTGTTCGGCTACCTGAACCAGGCGGCCGCGATGTACGAGGCGAAGTACGCCTCCCGCGAGGACATCGACGCCGCGATGAAGCTCGGCTGCGGCCTGCCCATGGGCCCGCTCGCCCTGCTCGATCTGATCGGCGTCGACACGGCCCGTACGGTCCTGGAGGCCATGTACGCCGAGTCCCGCGACCGGCTGCACGCCCCCGCGCCCATCCTCAAGCAGCTCAGCGAGGCGGGCCTGACCGGACGGAAGTCGGGGCGCGGTTTCTACTCCTACGAGGCTCCCGGCAGCGGAAGCGTCGTGCGGGACGCGCTGACACCGCTCTCCGGCGGCCCCGGCACCCCTGGCCGTGCGGTGCGCTCGGTCGGCGTCGCGGGCTCCGGAACGATGGCGTCCGGCATCGCCGAGGTCTTCGCGAAGGCCGGGTACGAAGTCGTCCTGGCCGCCCGCAGCGAGGAGAAGGCACAGGCCGCCAAGGCCCGGATCGGCAAGTCGCTGGCCCGGTCGGTCGACAAGGGCCGGATGACCGCCGAGGCCGCCGCGAGCACCCTGGACCTGATCACGCCGGCGGGTTCGTACGACTCCTTCGCCGAGGTCGATCTCGCCCTGGAGGCGGTGGCCGAGGACCTGGAGGTCAAGCAGCAGCTCTTCGCGGTGTTCGACAAGGTCTGCAAGCCCGGCGCGATCCTCGCGACCACCACCTCCTCGCTGCCCGTCGTGGCCTGCGCCCGTGCCACCACGCGCCCGCAGGACGTGATCGGCATGCACTTCTTCAACCCGGCCCCGGCGATGAAGCTCGTCGAGGTGGTCCGGACCGTCCTGACCGCGGACGACGTGCACGGCACGGTCCGCGAGCTGTGCGAAAAGATCCGCAAGCACCCGGTGGACTGCGGCGACCGCGCCGGATTCATCGTGAACGCGCTGCTCTTCCCGTACCTGAACAACGCGATCAAGATGGTCCAGGAGCACTACGCGACGCTCGACGACATCGACGCCGCGATGAAGCTGGGCGGCGGGTACCCGATGGGGCCCTTCGAACTCCTGGACGTGGTCGGCCTGGACGTCTCCCTGGCCATCGAGAAGGTGCTGCACCGGGAGTTCCGCGACCCGGGCCTCGCCCCCGCGCCGCTCCTGGAGCATCTGGTGGCCGCGGGCTGCCTCGGCCGCAAGACGGGGCGCGGCTTCCGCGAATATGCCCGCCGCTGAGCGTCCCGGCGACCGGTCCGCGGACAGCGCCGACTGGGGCGGACTGCTCGACCCGACCGGAACCCCCCCGCCCGTCGAGGGTGGGGGGATCCCCGGACTTGCACGTTCTCCTGCGCAGATGCAGTACGTTCGGGTCATGTCCCAGCCCGCCAAGTCCTCACGTACACCGGCCACGTCCGACGCACCGGAGAGTGCCGCGGGCAGTCGCGCCGCCGCGCAACGGCTCAAGATGCGACGGGAACTGGCGGCCTCGGCCATGGAACTGTTCGCGACCAAGGGGTACGAGGCGACCACGGTCGACGAGATCGCGGCCCGGGCCGGGGTCGCCCGCCGCACCTTCTTCCGCCACTTCCGTTCGAAGGAAGAGGCGATCTTTCCCGACCACGACGACACCTTGATCCGCGCCGAGGCGGTCCTCGACGCGGCGCCCGCGCACGAGCATCCGCTGGACACGGTGTGCCGCGGCATCAAGGAAGTCATGAAGATGTACGCGGCCCAGCCCGAGATCTCCGTCTCGCGCTACAAACTGACCCGCGAGGTGCCCACGCTCCGGGAGGCCGAGATCGCCTCCGTGGCCCGGTACGAGCGGCTCTTCACCCGCTATCTCCTCGGCCACTTCGACGAGCACGCGCACGACGACGACGCCAACGACGATCCGCTGCTCGCCGAGGTCGCCGCGTCCGCCGTGGTCACGGCGCACAACCACGTCCTGCGGCGCTGGCTGCGGGCCGGCGGGCAGGGGGACGTGGAGGCACAGCTCGACCACGCCTTCGCCATCGTCCGCAGGACGTTCGGGACCGGGATCGGTGCCGGGCGGGACGCCGCTCCGCGCACGGCGCCCGCGTCCACCTTCACGGAGGGGGACGTCCTGGTGACCGTGGCCCGGGTCGACGCCCCGCTCGACCAGGTCATGCGGACGATCGAGCAGGCGCTGCGCGACCGCCCGTAGGACCTGCGGCAGGGATCCGACAGGGGCCCGGCGGGCTTCCGCCATCGACGCACGACCCGTGGCCCGTGCTCTGTCACCCGATCGGCGGAGGGCGGGACCGGGAGCCGGGCCGTGCCGAACGGCGGCCGGCCGAGACGATCAGGGCCCGGACCGGACCCGCACTCCGGCCCCCGCCCCGTGGGCCCATGCCCTCGCCCCGCCGGACGCAGACCCCCTGCCCCACCCCGCCGGACGTGGCTCCGTGCCCCCGCACCGCCGCTCTCCTCCCGGGACGCTCCCCCGACGCCCCCGACGCCCCGGCCCGTCAGTGGCACCCCCAGGCCCCGCCGTGGCACTCCAGGCCCCTCCATGGCACTCCCCGCCCCTCCCCGTGGCACTCCCCGTGCCCGCCGGGTCGCTCTCCGGCCCCGCCGGACCACCCTCCGGCCACCTCCCCGCCACTTCCCGGCGCTCGCCGCCCCGTGCGCGGCCGCCCGTCGCACCCCCTCCGAGCAGGGCTTTTTGATCGATCATCGGCTCATCTGATCGATCATCGCTCACGTGTTACGTAAAGATTTCACCTGAGCGCAACTCCTGGCACTCCGTGCCTTGCCAGGTGACACGCCGTGCCATACGTTGATGTTGTCCGGGCGGCCGGCGTGCAGAGATCCCTCGTACGCCGGCTGTCCCCGCCCACCACTGGTGGGCGCGCCCGGACGCCTGCGTCACAGGCACCCTCCCGCGCCGACAAAGCGCTGCCACAGCTCCACCTCCGCCGAACCGACGGCACACCCCTCACCTCAGCAGCAGTACCGACGTAACCCTCAGCGTCTTCCCTCGGACGCGTATCGCCGGAGGCAACACCGTGAAGGAAATCCTGGACGCGATCCAGTCGCCGGACTCCACGTCCGCCGACTTCGCCGCTCTTCCGCTCCCCGAGTCGTACCGTGCCATCACCGTGCACAAGGACGAGACGGAGATGTTCGCCGGGCTCAGCACCCGCGACAAGGACCCCCGCAAGTCGATCCACCTGGACGACGTGCCGGTGCCGGAGCTCGGCCCGGGTGAGGCCCTGGTGGCCGTCATGGCCTCCTCGGTCAACTACAACTCCGTGTGGACCTCGATCTTCGAGCCGATGTCGACCTTCGGCTTCCTGGAGCGCTACGGCAAGCTCTCCGACCTCACGCGTCGCCACGACCTGCCGTACCACGTCATCGGCTCCGACCTCGCGGGCGTGGTCCTGCGCACCGGCCCCGGCGTCAACGCCTGGAAGCCCGGCGACGAGGTCGTCGCGCACTGCCTCTCGGTCGAGCTGGAGTCCTCGGACGGCCACAACGACACGATGCTCGACCCCGAGCAGCGCATCTGGGGCTTCGAGACCAACTTCGGCGGGCTCGCCGAGATCGCGCTCGTCAAGTCCAACCAGCTGATGCCGAAGCCCGACCACCTGAGCTGGGAGGAGGCCGCGGCTCCCGGTCTCGTCAACTCCACCGCGTACCGCCAGCTGGTGTCGAAGAACGGCGCCGGCATGAAGCAGGGCGACAACGTGCTCATCTGGGGCGCGAGCGGCGGGCTCGGCTCGTACGCCACCCAGTTCGCGCTCGCCGGCGGCGCCAACCCCATCTGCGTCGTCAGCAGTGAGCAGAAGGCGGACATCTGCCGCTCGATGGGCGCCGAGGCGATCATCGACCGCAACGCCGAGGGCTACCGGTTCTGGAAGGACGAGTCCACCCAGGACCCGAAGGAGTGGAAGCGCTTCGGCAAGCGCATCCGCGAGTTCACCGGGGGCGAGGACATCGACATCGTCTTCGAGCACCCCGGCCGCGAGACCTTCGGCGCGAGCGTCTACGTCACCCGCAAGGGCGGCACCATCACCACCTGCGCCTCGACCTCGGGCTACATGCACGAGTACGACAACCGCTACCTGTGGATGTCACTGAAGCGGATCATCGGCTCGCACTTCGCGAACTACCGCGAGGCCTGGGAGGCCAACCGGCTCGTCGCCAAGGGCAAGATCCACCCCACGCTCTCCAAGGTCTACGCCCTGGAGGACACCGGGCAGGCCGCCTACGACGTGCACCGCAACCTCCACCAGGGCAAGGTCGGTGTGCTCACCCTGGCGCCCCGTGAGGGCCTGGGTGTGCGCGACGAGGAGAAGCGCGCGCAGCACATCGACGCCATCAACCGCTTCCGGAACGTCTGAGGTCACCAGATGACAGAGCGTCAGCGTCAGAAGGACCGGCCGTGGCTCATGCGCACGTACGCCGGTCACTCCACGGCCGAGGCGTCCAACGAGTTGTACCGGCGCAACCTCGCCAAGGGCCAGACCGGTCTGTCGGTCGCGTTCGACCTGCCGACGCAGACCGGCTACGACCCCGACCACGTCCTCGCCCGCGGCGAGGTCGGCCGGGTCGGGGTTCCGGTCTCGCACCTCGGTGACATGCGCCGATTGTTCCAGGACATCCCCCTGGACCAGATGAACACCTCGATGACCATCAACGCCACCGCCATGTGGCTGCTGGCGCTCTATCAGGTCGTCGCCGAGGAGCAGGGTGTGGACATCACCACGCTCCAGGGGACGACACAGAACGACATCGTGAAGGAGTACCTCTCGCGGGGGACGCACGTCTTCCCGCCGGGGCCCTCGCTCCGTCTGACGACGGACATGATCGCCTACACGGTCTCCCACATCCCCAAGTGGAACCCCATCAACATCTGCTCGTACCACCTCCAGGAGGCCGGTGCCACGCCGGTCCAGGAGATCGCGTACGCGATGTCGACGGCCATCGCGGTGCTGGACGCCGTCCGTGACTCGGGGCAGGTGCCCGCGGAGAAGTTCGGCGACGTCGTCGCCCGGATCTCCTTCTTCGTGAACGCGGGCGTCCGGTTCATCGAGGAGATGTGCAAGATGCGCGCGTTCGGGCGCATCTGGGACGAGGTCACCCGCGAGCGGTACGGCATCCAGGACCCGAAGCAGCGCCGCTTCCGCTACGGCGTCCAGGTCAACTCCCTCGGTCTGACCGAGGCGCAGCCGGAGAACAACGTCCAGCGGATCGTGCTGGAGATGCTGGCCGTGACGCTCTCGAAGGACGCCCGCGCCCGCGCCGTGCAGCTTCCCGCCTGGAACGAGGCGCTGGGTCTGCCCCGGCCCTGGGACCAGCAGTGGTCGCTGCGCATCCAGCAGGTGCTGGCCCACGAGAGCGACCTGCTGGAGTACGAGGACATCTTCGAGGGCTCGCACGTCGTCGAGGCCAAGGTGGCCTCGCTGGTGGAGGAGTCGCTCGCCGAGATGGACCGGATCGACGAGATGGGCGGGGCGATGGCCGCCGTCGAGTCCGGCTATCTCAAGTCGCAGCTCGTCTCCTCGCACGCCGAGCGCCGGGCCCGGATCGAGGGCGGCACCGAGAAGATAGTCGGCGTCAACATCTACGAGTCGACGGAGCCCAACCCGCTCACCGCCGATCTGGACGCGGCGATCCACACGGTCGACCCGGCGGTCGAGGCCCGTGTCGTCGCCGCACTCCAGCAGTGGCGCGACACCCGCTACCAGCCGCCGTTCAACCACCCGCGCCCCTGCAAGGCGCTGGAGCGGCTGAAGGAGGCGGCCAAGGGCACCGACAACCTCATGGAGGCCACCCTGGAGTGCGCCCGCGCCGGGGTCACGACCGGCGAGTGGTCGGAGGCCCTGCGCGAGGTCTTCGGCGAGTTCCGCGCCCCGACCGGCGTCTCCTCGGCGCCCGTCGCGGTCACCGCCGAGGAGGGCACCGCGATGGCACAGGTGCGCCACCGGGTCGAGGAGACCGCCCGCGACCTCGGTGTGGGCAAGCTCCGGTTCCTGGTGGGCAAGCCGGGTCTGGACGGGCACTCCAACGGCGCCGAGCAGATCGCCGTGCGGGCCCGCGACGCCGGGTTCGAGGTGGTCTACCAGGGCATCCGGCTGACGCCCGAGCAGATAGTGGACGCCTCGATCGCCGAGGACGTGCACGCCGTCGGCCTGTCCATCCTGTCCGGCTCGCACGCCCAACTGGTGCCGGACGTGCTCGAACGGCTGCGCGAGGCAGGCGCGGCCGACATCCCGGTGATCGCCGGCGGGATCATCCCGAACGCCGACGCCGAACAGCTGCGCGCCGCCGGAGTGGCCGCGGTCTTCACCCCGAAGGACTTCGACATCACGGGAATCATCGGCCGTATCGTCGACGAGATCCGGAAAGCGAACAAGCTCGACCCCCTGGAGGTCCCCGCATGACCAGCCCTGTTCCCCAGGTCGACCGCCTTCGTCCGCGGCGCTCCTGCCTGGCCGTTCCTGGAAGCAACCCCCGCTTCCTGGAAAAGGCCCAGGGGCTCCCGGCGGACCAGGTCTTCCTGGACCTGGAGGACGCCTGCGCCCCGCTGGCCAAGCCCGACGCGCGGCACACCATCGTGAAGTTCCTCAACGAGGGCGACTGGACCGGCAAGACGCGGGTCGTACGGGTGAACGACTGGACGACGCACTGGACGTACCGCGATGTCGTCACGGTCGTCGAGGGCGCGGGCCAGAACCTCGACTGCATCATGCTGCCGAAGGTCCAGGACGCCCAGCAGGTCGTGGCCCTCGACCTGCTGCTGACGCAGATCGAGAAGACGATGGGCTTCGAGGTCGGCAGGATCGGCATCGAGGCGCAGATCGAGAACGCGAAGGGCCTGGTGAACGTCGACGAGATCGCGGCCGCCTCGCCGCGCGTGGAGACCATCATCTTCGGCCCGGCCGACTTCATGGCGTCGATCAACATGAAGTCGCTCGTCGTCGGCGAGCAGCCCCCGGGGTACCCGGCGGACGCCTACCACTACATCCTGATGCGCATCCTGATGGCCGCGCGGACGCACGACCTCCAGGCGATCGACGGCCCCTACCTGCAGATCCGCAACCAGGAGGGGTACCGCGAGGTCGCGGGACGCGCCGCCGCCCTCGGGTTCGACGGCAAGTGGGTGCTGCACCCGGACCAGGTGGCCGCGGCCAACGAGATCTTCTCGCCCTCGCAGGAGGACTTCGACCACGCCGAGCTGATTCTCGACGCATACGAGTACTACACGTCCGAGGCGGGCGGCAAGAAGGGCTCCGCGATGCTCGGTGACGAGATGATCGACGAGGCCAGCCGCAAGATGGCACTGGTGATCTCCGGCAAGGGCCGGGCGGCCGGCATGCAGCGCACCAGCAAGTTCGAAGCTCCGGAGGCCTGAGCACCATGCAGTTCGGACGCACGTACGAAGAGTTCGAGGTCGGCGCGGTCTACAAGCACTGGCCCGGCAAGACGGTCACCGAGTACGACGACCACCTCTTCTGCCTTCTGACCATGAACCACCACCCCCTCCACATGGACACGAACTATGCGGAGAGGACGACGGACTTCGGCCGGAACGTCGTCGTGGGCAACTACATCTACTCGCTGCTGCTCGGCATGTCGGTCCCCGACGTGTCCGGGAAGGCGATCGCCAACCTGGAGATCGAGTCGCTCAAGCACGTGGCGCCGACCTTCCACGGCGACACCATCTACGGCGAGACGACCGTCCTCGACAAGACGCCCTCCCGGAGCAAGAGCGACCGCGGGATCGTCCATGTCGAGACCAAGGGCTACAAGCAGGACGGCACGCTGGTCTGCGTGTTCCGCCGCAAGGTGATGGTCCCCACCGAGACGTACATCAAGGAGCGCGGCGGCGAGCAGCCCGGCCGCCCGGAGCCGACCGCACCCGCGGAGAAGAAGACGGAGAAGTAGCCATGGCGCGACTCGCCCAGACCGCCGGTCTGACCGACGTCCAGCAGGAGATCCTCTCCACGGTCCGCGACTTCGTGGACAAGGAGATCATCCCGGTCGCCACCGAGCTGGAGCACCGCGACGAGTACCCGCAGCAGATCGTCGACGGCCTGAAGGAACTGGGCCTGTTCGGCCTGATGATCCCCGAGGAGTACGGGGGTCTGGGGGAGTCGCTCCTCACGTACGCGCTCTGCGTCGAGGAGATCGCCCGCGGCTGGATGTCGGTGTCCGGCATCATCAACACGCACTTCATCGTGGCGTACATGATCAAGCAGCACGGCACCCAGGAGCAGAAGGACCACTTCCTGCCCCGGATGGCGCTGGGCGAGGTGCGTGGCGCGTTCTCGATGTCGGAGCCGGCGCTCGGCTCGGACGTGTCGGCGATCTCGTCCAAGGCGGTCCGGGACGGCGACGAGTACGTCCTGAACGGTCAGAAGATGTGGCTGACGAACGGCGGCTCGTCGACCCTGGTGGCCGTGCTCGTGCGCAGCGACGAGGGCCACCCGGAGGGGACGGCGCCGCACAAGTCGATGACGACCTTCCTGGTCGAGAAGGAGCCCGGCTTCGGCGAGGTCCGCCCCGGCCTCACGATCCCCGGGAAGATCGACAAGATGGGCTACAAGGGTGTCGACACCACCGAGCTCATCATGGACGGACTGCGCGTTCCGGCCAATCGGGTGCTCGGCGGCACCACCGGCCGAGGGTTTTACCAAATGATGGACGGAGTGGAGGTCGGCCGCGTGAACGTGGCGGCCCGTGGCTGCGGTGTCGCTCAGCGTGCCTTCGAGCTCGGTGTCTCGTATGCCCAGCAGCGTCACACTTTCGGCAAGCCGATCGCGCAGCATCAGGCCATCCAGTTCAAGCTGGCCGAGATGGCCACCAAGGTCGAGGCCGCCCATGCGATGATGGTGAACGCGGCACGCAAAAAGGACTCCGGGGAACGAAATGACCTCGAAGCGGGGATGGCGAAGTACCTCGCGTCCGAATACTGCAAGGAAGTCGTCGAGGATGCCTTCCGGATCCACGGCGGCTACGGCTTCTCCAAGGAGTACGAGATCGAGCGTCTCTACCGCGAGGCGCCGATGCTGCTGATCGGTGAAGGTACCGCCGAAATCCAGAAAATGATCATCGGGCGCCGACTGCTCGAAGAGTATCGACTCCAGGGCTAGCCGGGGTTGGATGTCCTGGTTCGGGGTGTTTTCTTCGAGAAGAAGATCACACCCCGTCAACACTCTTCGGCCGCCGACTCGGCTTCCTGGCTTGCCCAGTTGTGGCCCGCGACCGGTACGATCCCGGGAAAGCCGCCGTCCCCCGTTCCAGCGCGGCATCATCCGCTACGAAGGTCATCCATGCCCCACAGCCAAACCTCTGCACCTCGCGACAGCCTGGTCGGCGTACGCCTTGCGCGCGGAGCATCGCCGTGGCTTCTCCCGACCGTTGCCACCGCAGCACTCAGCCTGGCCCGCTCGCGCCGCTCCGGCGCCGCCAAGGCCGTGGCCGTACCCGCCACCGCGCTCGCGGCGGGCATGCTGTGGTTCTTCCGCGACCCCGAGCGTGAGATCGCCCAGGGCCGCGTCATCTCGCCCGCCGACGGCGTGGTGCAGAGCATCATGCCGTGGAAGGACGGGCGTACCCGCGTCGCGATCTTCATGAGTCCGCTCAACGTCCATGTGAACCGTGCGCCGCTCTCCGGCACGGTGACCTCGGTCGAGCACATCCCCGGTGGGTTCGTTCCGGCGTTCAACAAGGAGAGCGAGAACAACGAGCGTGTCGTCTGGCACTTCGACACCGAGCTCGGCGACATCGAGATGATCCAGATCGCCGGAGCCGTCGCCCGTCGTATCGTTCCTTATGTACCCCGGGGCACGAAGGTCGAGCAGGGCGAGCGGATCGGCCTGATCCGTTTCGGCTCGCGCGTCGACATCTACCTCCCCGAGGGTGTCGAGGTCGATGTGGAAGTCGGTCAGAAGACCGTGGCTGGGGTGACTCGAATTGACCGTGATTGATCCTGAGACACAGGCCGGCTGGGTGCCGGAGGCCGACGAGGTGGACGACGAGGAGGAGATGCCCCTCTCTCTCCGCCTCTCGATAGCGGACACCCTCACCCTCGGCAACGCCACGTGCGGCTTCATGGCGGTGTACTTCACCACCACCGGCATCCTGATCCCGCACCTCACCGGCAGCCAGGAGTCGGGCATGGCGCGGCACAGCGCCGCCACGGCCGTCATCCTGATGCTCTGCGCCGCGGTCTTCGACCTGTTCGACGGCCTGGTGGCGAGAAAACTGCGCTCCTCCCCCATGGGCGCGGAACTCGACAACCTGTCGGACCTGATCAGCTTCGGCCTCGCTCCGGCCTACTTCGTGCTGGTCTACGGCATGGTCGCGGACGACGCGCACCAGAGAGTGGCCGCGGTCGGCGCGATCGTGGTGCTGCTGGCGGTCGTGCTGCGGCTGGCGCGCTTCTCCTGCGTGACGGTCAAGGACGGCACGTTCCAGGGCATGCCGTCACCGTTCGGCGCGCTGACGGTGGTCTCCATCGTGCTGCTGGAGCTTCCCTTCGTCGCCACGCTCATGGCGATCATCGGGACCGCGTGGCTCATGGTCAGCCGGGTCGAGTATCCGAAGCCGCGGGGACGTCTCGCGGTGGCGATGCTCTCCTGGATCGTCCTGAGCATGGGCATGCTGGCGGCCTGGGCCTTCGACGCTCCGGGCGGACAGCTGCTCCTCCAGACCGGGTGCGCGCTGCAGCTGGTCCTCGGTGCGGTGATTCCCCTCTTCGCCACGGCCCGGAGGGTGAACAACTTCCGCGACAACCGGCGTGAGGCGCGGGCGGCACAGCTGCCGTAACGTCCCGTACGACGCCGAAGGGCCCCGAACCGTCCGGTTCGGGGCCCTTCGGCGTGGGCGGCCGCGGTCAGCCGCCCGGGGTGTAGCTCTCGGCCACGGCCGAGGCGGCGGCCTGCCGGACGACCTTCATCCCGCCCACGGCGTTCTTGTCCGGTTGCAGGATGACGCTCTCCTTCGAGGACGGGGCCTTCGGGTCGGTGAAGTCCTGGGTGACCCCGAACCCCGGGTCGAAGGCGTTGATCGTCAGCAGGGCCTTGTCCACACCCTCCCGGGTCAGGTCCTTGCCGGCGCAGGCCTTCTTGAGGGCCTCCCCGAAGGCGAGAGCGGCGGTCCAGCCGGCCACCACCCCGTTGTCCAGGGAGTCCTTCGGGTAGGCGGCCTTGTAGTCCTCGACGAGTTTCTTGGCCTGCGGGGTGTCCGCGCCGATGGGCAGCGAGGGCGAGGCGACGTAGTAGTTCTTCATCAGGGCGGGGCCCGCCTGGGTGGCGAGCAGCTGCGGCGCGAAGGCCGAGTTGTTGCCGATGACGGGCACGTCGAACCTGCCCGCCGCCGCCACACCGACCAGCGAGGCGGCCTGCCGCGGGCCCGCGCTGACCACGATCGCCTTGACGCCGGCCTGCTTCAGGGCGGCGACCTGGGCGCTCATGTCGTTGTCGGTCGGTTTGATCTTCTGTTCGACGACGGTGAGCCCGGACTGCTTCGCCATGTACTTCGAACCGGCCAGGGCGTTCTCGCCGTAGTCGCCCTCGAAGTACACATGGCCGACCTTGTCGCCCTTCTTCAGCCCCTTCTCCTTCATCAGGAAGTCGAGGGCGTTGATCGTCTCGATGTCGTACGTGGAACCGATGACCCGGATGTACGGGCTGCCGAGCAGGTTGGCCGACCAGGCCTGGGGCAGCACCAGGCCCTTGTCCCGGCCGTCCACGCGCTGCTTGACGGCGGCCACGAACGGCGAGCCGATGAACTGCGTGAAGCCGAGCACCTTCGGCTCCAGCTCGGTGTAGCCGGCCACCGCCTTCTGCGGGTCGTAGCCGTGGTCGCGGACGGTGAGCGCCAACTGGCGGCCGCACACACCGCCGTCGGCGTTGGTCTGCTTCACATAGAGCTGCTGGGCCTGCGTGACACTCTTGCCGAGGGTCGCGTAGACCCCCGTCATGTCGGTGAGCACCCCGAGCTCGATGGTCTTCCCGGAGACACCCACGCCGGTCTTGACGCCACCGGCCGCCTCCTTGTCGCTCTCCTTGCCGTCCTTGGCCTTGGAACTGCACCCGGCCAGCACGAGCAGCACCGCGAGCGCGCCCGCGACCGCCTTCGCCGCGGGTGCCCCCGGCCTCCGTACCATGCGCATGGTCATCTTTCCTCCCCTGGGTTGGGCCTGCCGCGACGCCGGGCGGCCACGCTGACCAGACCGCCGGGCAGGAAGAGCACCGCCGCCACGACGGCGGCGCCGTACAGGTACCGGGCCGCCTCGCCCGGTGCGACACCGCCGGTGCCCGGGTCCGAGACCAGGGGCAGGGCGTCGCTGTAGTGGGTCAGCAGCTGGGGCAGCAGCGAGACGAAGGCCGCCCCGACCACCGCCCCGGCGACCGAGCCGAGGCCGCCGATGACGATCATGGCGAGGTAGTCGAGCGAGAGCGTGATCCCGAAGTAGTCGGGCACCGTGCGCTGGAAGATCAGCGCGAGCAGCACCCCGGCCAGGCCGGCGTACATCGAGGACAGGACGAAGACCCCGGCCCGGAACCGGGCGACCGGGACTCCGATCACCCCGGCCGCGATCCGGTGGTCGCGGATCGCGTTCAGGGCCCGGCCCGGACGGCCGCGCAGCACCCCGCGGGCGAACAGCGCACCGCCGAGGAGCAGGAGGAGTCCCACGTACCAGAGCTTCTCGGCGGAGCCGAAGGGAACGTCGGCGATCACCGTCTCACGGTCGTCGAAGGTGAGGCCGAACAGGCTCAGCGGCGGGACGTCACGGCCGTTGAAGCCTCCCGTGAGGTCGCGCGCGTTGAACAGCACGTGCTGGCCGATGAAGATCAGGGCGAGGGTGGCGATGCCGAGGTAGGCGCCGCGCAGCCGGCCCGCGATGGGGCTGAAGAGGCCTCCCGCGACGCCGGCGACGGCGACCGCGAGCACGGCGGCGAGCCACGTCGGCAGTCCCAGACCGGTCAGCCCGTCGCTCCCGTCGGCGGCGAACACGCAGTAGCCGTACGCGCCGACCGCGAGGAAGAAGGCGTGCCCCATGGAGAGCTGTCCGGTCGCGCCGGTCAGCAGGTTGATGCCGATCGCGCCGATCGCCGCGGCCATCGCGAACAGGCCCGCCTGGAGCCAGAAGCGTTCGAGGTAGAAGGGCAGGCCGAGCAGCAGGACGGCGCATCCGGCCCGGACGTACACGCGGCCGTGCGGCAGCCGCAGGGCGCGGCGCCGCGTGGGCCGCGGCTCACCGGCCGTCTCTTCGCGGGCGAGGACCTCAGACACGGGCGAGCTCCTTCGTACCGAACAGCCCGGCGGGCCGGACGAGCAGGATCGCGACCATCACCAGGTAGGGCGCGAGGTCTCCGAGACCGCGCCCGAGGAAGCTGAGATCGCTCTGGTAACCGGTGGCCAGGGACTCGGTGATGCCGACGAGCAGGCCGCCCACCAGCGCGCCCGTCGTCGAGTCGAGGCCGCCGAGGATCGCCGCGGGGAACGCCTTGAGCGCGGCGAGGGAGGTGGCGCGCTCCAGGCCGGGCGTCGGGAAGACGGTGAGGAACAGCGCCGCGACGGCGGCCAGTCCCCCGGCGACGGCCCAGGCCCCGAGCGACACCCGGCCCAGCCGCACGCCCATCAGGGCCGCGGTCTCGGGGCTCTCGGCGGCCGCGCGCATCGCCACGCCCCAAGACGTGTAGCGGAAGACCAGCAGGAAGACCGTGATGAGCAGGGCCGCGGCGGCGAACGCGGCGATCCGGGTGTGCGCGAGGGAGACCGGCCCGACGGTGAGCACGGCGTCTCCCCACGGATCGCCGGGGCTCAGGACATTCGTGCCGATACGACGGGTCAGTTCGGTGGTGAGCAGGATGTCCACGCCGATGGTGACGATGGCGAGGACACTGTGGTCGGAGCCCCGGTAGCGGCGCATCACCAGGAACTCCACGGCGGCACCGACCAGGGCGGCGCCGGCGATGCCGACGAGCAGCGCGGGCCAGAAGCCGATGTCGTCGTGCAGGGACGCGGTGATGTAGCCGCCCGCGAGGAGCAGCGAGGCGTGGGCGAAGTTGACGACCTCGGTGGCCCGGAAGATCACGACGAAGCCGAGGGCGATCAGGGCGTAGACGGAGCCCAGCGAGACTCCGTTGAGGAGGAGCTCGGCGAACGTGCTCATCGGTCGGTCTCCTCTGCGTCGGGGCGTTCGCCCAGATAGGCGCGGACGACCGCGGGGTCGTTCTGCACGTCGGCGGGGGCGCCGTCGGCGATCCGGCGTCCGAAGTCGAGTACGGTCACCGCGTCCGCGAGCCGCATCACCACCCCCATGTCGTGTTCCACCAGCACGATCGAGATGCCGAGGCTGTCGCGGACGCCCGCGATCACCTCGGCGGTACGGCGCCGCTCGTCGGCGGTCATGCCCGCGACGGGTTCGTCGAGCAGCAGGAGCCGGGGCTCCATGCACAGGGCGCGGGCGAGTTCGGCGAGCTTCTGCTGCCCGTACGGGAGCGAGCCGGCCGGCCGGCCGAGCTGCCGCTCCAGACCGACGAACGCGGCGATCTCACGCACGCGTTCACGGTGCCGGCGCTCCTCGCGGGCGGCGGCGGGCAGCCGTAGTCCCGCGGCGAGGAATCCGGTACGGGTCAGCCGGTGCCGGCCGAGCAGCAGGCTGTCCTCGACCGTGACGCGGGGCGGCAGGGCGAGGTTCTGGAAGATCCGGGCGACGCCGAGGGCCGCGATGCGGTGCGGTGGCAGGCCGGTCAGTTCGTGCTCGCCGAAGCGGACGCTTCCCGACGCCGGCCGGTAGACACCGGAGAGGACGTTGAAACAGGTGGACTTTCCGGCGCCGTTGGGTCCGATGACGGCGTGCACGGTGCCGGGGCGCACGGTGAGACTCACCGCGTCCAGCGCGGTCAGGCCGGCGAACCGGACCGTCAACTCCCTTATGTGGAGCGGAGGGACGACAAAGTCTGCGGCAAGTACGGGCGTTTCGGGGGCCGTCGGCGCGGTTTCGGGTCTGTCCACGACGTTGCTCACCCCTTCCAGCGCGGCAGGGCCGGCAGCGCGCCGCGCGCTCGTGACGCGTCGGCCGCTGCGTCCTCGTCGACCACGCCCAGATAGCGGCGGCGCACCTCGTCGGAGGCGGCCAGCTCGGCGGCGGGGCCCGAGAGGGTCACCTCTCCGACCTCCAGGACATAGGCGTGGGTGGCGAGTCGGAGGGCCAGGGCGGCGTTCTGCTCGACGAGGAGGACGGAGGTGCCCTGCTCGTTGATCTCCCGTACGGTGTCGGCGATCCGGGCGGCCATCAGCGGGGCGAGTCCGAGCGACGGCTCGTCGAGGAGGAGCACCTTCGGGGCGCCCATGAGGGCCCGTCCGACCGCGAGCATCTGCTGCTCGCCGCCCGACAGCAGCCCGGCGCGCTGCTGGGCGCGCTCGGCCAGCACGGGGAACAGGTCGTGCACGCGGCGCAGCGCCCGGGCCCGGTCCGCCCGGCCACCGGTGGCGCCGAGCGCTCCGGCCCGCAGGTTGTCGGCGACCGTCATCCGGGCGAACACCCGCCTGCCCTCAGGCACTTGGGACACCCCCGCGGCGACCACCCGGTCCGGCGGCAGCCGGTCGAGAGGGCGCCCGCCCAGGCTGACGGATCCCTCGGTCACGGCTCCTCCGTGGAAGGAGAGGGTCCGGCACACGGCACGCAGCAGCGTCGACTTGCCCGCGCCGTTGCTGCCCAGGACCGTGACCACGGCACCTTCCGGTACGTCCAGCGACACCTGGCGCAGTGCGCGCACGGGTCCGTATCCGACCGACAGGTTCCGTACGAGCAGAGCGGAACCGCCCATGGCACCTCCCTTGTCCTTGCTCGGTCCGTTGTCCTTGCCCGGTCGTTCTCCCGGTCGTTCTCCCGGTTGGTTCGGTTGTTCTCGCTCGGTGTGGCGCTCACCTCAGCACCGGCGGGGAGCGTCCGTCCACGGGGGGCGGGCGAATCGCGGCGGGTGCCCAGAGGTCGTGGCCGCCCGTTGTGCGCGCGCACAACGCTGCGTGTCAGGGGCCTGTGCGGGGCGGTGCGGGGATGGCATCCTCCGCCCATGGGAGGGCGCAGACCGCGGACCGGTCATGACTGGAAGCTGCTTGCGGAGTCCTGCGGGGCTCTGCTGGAACGACTGCCCGAGCTCGTCGACCAGCACCTGCGACAGCTCGCCGAGTACTCGCCCGTCTACGCGCAGGTGCTGCCGCAGGACCAGCAGTGGCGGGAGGCCGAGACGGCCATGCGCATCGGCATCGAGACGATCTCGGCGCCACGGGCCTCGCCGCGCCGCGATCTGGAGCACGCCGAGAAGGCGGGGCGCCGGCGGGCCCTGCAGGGGCTGCCGTTGGAACTGCTCGTGCACGCCTACCGCGCCGCGGGCTATCTCGTGTGGGACGCGCTCCTGGAGGGACCGGTGGGCCGGGAACCGGAGCGGTTGGCGGTCCTGATGCGTTCGGCGACGATGGTGTGGTCGGCCGTGGACGCCCAGACGGTCGCCGCGTCGGAGGCGTACCGGGCCACCGAGCGGGAGCTGCGGCGGCGCACCGACGAACAGCTCCAGGCGCTGCTCGACGCCCTGTTGGAGGGGCAGGAGGCACCCGGACTAGCGGCGCGGGCCGCGGCGGGGCTCGATCTGCCCGAACAGGCACCGTACGCCGTGGTGGTCCTGCGCCCGGAGCGCCGGGACTTACGGGAGGCGGTCCCCCGGCCCGTACAGAGCGGGGGGCTGCGCTTCATCTGGCGGATGCGGGCGGACTGCGAGGTCGGCGTGGTGGCGCTGGGTGCCGACGGGGATCTGGACCGGGTGGTGCGGCTGCTGCACGGCCGGTGCTCGGGGCCGGGCGGTATCAGTCCGGTGGTGGCGGGCCTCGGTGAACTGGGGCGCGCGCGGAGGCTGGCCGAGCTGGCGTTGCGCACCTGTACGGCGGACTCGACGGAGGTCGTACGTCTCGACCAGCGGATACCGACCGCGCTCGTGGTGACCCAGCCGGAGCTGGCCGGGCGGCTGGTGGCGGACGTGTTCGGGGCGCTGCTGGAACTGGAGCCGTCCGACCGGGCGGTGCTGCTGGAGACCCTCGACGTGTGGCTGCTGTGCGAGGGCTCCGCCGGGCGGGCCGCGGGGCGTCTGTACTGCCACCGCAACACGGTCTTCAACCGGCTGCGACGGCTGGAACAACTGACGTCACGCTCCCTGGCCCGGCCCCGGGACCTGATCGAGATGACGCTGGCCCTGGACGCGTACCGGTTGTCGGGGGGCGCGACTGCGGGGTGAGGGGGGCCGGTACCGGGGCGTGCGGTACGGGGCGGGCGGTACGGGTGCGGGGACCCTGCCCTGCCTCCACGGCGGGGGCTCCTGCGCGCGGCCTCGAAGGGCCGTCGGCTCGGCCGGGTCGAGGAAGCCCCACCGGTCGGGCGAGGACGTCGCCCGACCGGCCGAGCGGGTCCCCTCCCGCCGAGAGGGACCCGTCGGCCGAGGGGGTCCCGTCGGCCGAGGAGGTCCCGTCGGCCGAGGGGTTCCCATCGCTCAGATGAGGAAGTCGCGTCCGATGTTCTCCGCGACGCGCTCCAGGATCGGACCCGCGTCCGCGATGCACTTCGCGATGTCCGGCTCGACGTCGGTGAGCGGGTACGCCCGCCGGATGCCGGCCCGCCCGAGCGCTTCCGGGGGCAGGGCGAGCCGCCCGCAGACCGCGACGACCTCCTTGCCCGCCGCACGCGCGGCCGCCGCGACCCCCGCCGGGGCCTTGCCGTGCAGGGTCTGCTCGTCGAGCGAGCCCTCACCGGTGATGACGAGGTCCACCCGGTCGAGGGCCGGCGCGAAGCCGAGGACGTCGAGCATGACCTCGATGCCGGGACGGAACCGCGCACCGACGACGAGCGCTCCGTACCCGATGCCGCCCGCCGCTCCGGCACCGGGCGCGGCCGCGCACTCGGCGGCCCGGGAACCGATCGCCTTCTCCAGGACGGCGGTGAAGTGGGCGAGCGCGGCGTCCAGCACCACCACGTCGTCCGGGCTCGCGCCCTTCTGGGGGCCGTACACGGCCGGGGCACCCTTGGGACCCGTCAGCGGGTTGTCCACGTCGCTGGCGAGGACGAGGTCGACCGAGGAGAGCCGGTCGTCCAGACCGGACAGGTCCGCGGTCACCATGCCGCCGAGCGCCGCACCGCCCGGCGCCACCCGCTCGCCGTCCGCGTCGAGGAAGCGCGCCCCCAGCGCGGCCAGCATGCCCGCGCCACCGTCCGTCGTGGCGCTGCCGCCGACACCGAACACGATCGTGCGCGCTCCGGCGTCCAGCGCGGCACGCAGCAGTTCCCCGGAGCCGTACGTGGACGCGGTGAGCGGTGCGAAGGTCCCGGCGGGCAGCCGCTGCAGCCCGCTGGCCTCCGCCATCTCGACGACCGCGGTGTCTCCCCGCAGCGCGAAGGCGGCCGTCACCTCGTCCCCCAGGGGCCCGGCGACCCGTACCTCGCGGCGCTCGAAACCGGCCGCGACCGCCGCGTCGACGGTGCCGTCGCCGCCGTCGGCCACCGGCAGCGACTCGATCACGGCGGCCGGCGCCACCCGGCGCAGCCCGGCCGTCACCCGCTCCGCGACCTCGACGGCGGTCAGCGAGCCCTTGAACTTGTCCGCGGCGATCAGCACCCGCGGATCACGCCGGTCGCCCGTGCGTGTCGTCTTCTCGGCAGAGTCCGCCACCTTGCATTTCCCCTTGCTTTCCGGCCTCGCACACGTCAAGGCAGTCGCGCCGCTGCGACCTTAACCGCAGGACGACCCCGCCGTCATGCTCCGACCGGCCCCCGGAACACCGCACGGCGGCGGCCGGAATCGGGTAGACCGGAAACATGACCCCTGTGGGCACTGAGCTCGCGGACCGCGTCCTCGGGGGCTGGCTGGGCCGGATCGCGGGCAACATGCTCGGCAAACCGGTCGAGCAGGGCGACCACTGGACGCGGGACCGCATCGACCGCTATCTGCGACGGGCTGCCGCCCTGCCGCTCACCGACTACCTTCCCGGTCCCGCCGACAGCGACGACGGCGAGGGCGAGAGCGACGAGTTCGCGCTGCGGCCCGAGTGGCGGCAGTGCGTGCGCGGCCGTATCCACGGCAGTTGCCGGGACGACGACGTCGACTACGCGATCCTCGGTCTCGACCTGCTGGAGACGCACGGCTTCGGCTTCAGCACCGAGCAGGTCGGCGACCTGTGGCTGCTGCGGCTGCCCTACCTGCAGACCTTCACCGCGGAACGAGCGGCGTACCGCAACCTCGCGGCGGGCATCAAGCCGCCCCTCACCGCCACCTACGACAACCCGTACCAGGAGTGGATCGGCGCCCTGATCCGCGCCGACATCTACGGCTGGACCTGTCCTGGGGTGCCGCGCCGTGCGGCCTCCCTGGCCCGCAGGGACGCCGTGCTGTCCCACACCGGCAACGGCGTGTACGGCGCCATGTGGGCGGCTGCGCTGGTCTCCGCCGCCTTCACCGCGCCCACCGTGCGGCAGGCGCTCGACACGGCGCTGACCGTGATCCCCGCGAGCAGCCGCCTCGCACGCACCGTGCGCCGGGTGCTCACGCTCCACGAGACCAGGATGACCTGGGAGGACACGCTGAGCACCGTGTCGGAGGAGACCGCCGGGCTCGGCTGGATCCATACGATCCCGAACGCCGCCGTCCTCACGGCCGGACTCCTGTACGGCGACGGCGACTTCACCCGCACCGTCACCCTGACCGTCCGCGGCGGCCTGGACACCGACTCGAACGGGGCGACGGCGGGTTCGGTCGCCGGGGTCCTGTGCGGGGCCGAGGCCGTCCCCGCACAGTGGAAGGACCCCTTGGAGGACACGGTGCGCAGCGCGGTCTTCGGCTTCGACGGTGTACGGATCAGTGAACTGGCCGCGCGCACGGTCACGCTCGCGGAGACCGCGACCGAAGCGGGAGCCGGAGCCTGAGCCGGAGCCGGAGCCGGAGCGGGAGCTTGAGGAAGGTGACGGGGTCCGAAGCGGTCGGGGCGTCCGACGGGCGACCGCGTGGGCTCGTTACGCTTCGTGGATGACCACTCCGGACTTCGCCACGTACATCGCGGGTCTGCCCCGCGTCCTCGCCGGTGCCGCCGTGCTCTTCCGCGACGCCGACGGACGGATCCTGCTCGTCGAACCCAACTACCGTGAGGGCTGGGCCCTTCCGGGCGGCACCGTCGAGTCGGACGACGGGGAGACCCCGCGCCAGGGTGCCCGCCGCGAGACCGCGGAGGAGATCGGCCTCGACATCGAACCGGGCCGGCTGCTCACGGTCGACTGGGTGAGCGGGACCGGGCGGCCCCCGCTGGTCGCCTACCTGTACGACGGCGGGGTCCTCGACGAGGGGCAGCTCAAGGCGATCCGGCTGCAGGAGGAGGAGTTGCTGTCCTGGCGCCTGGTGTCGCGCGAGGAACTGGCCGACCATCTGTCAGGTGCGTTCGGCCGCCGGGTACTGGTCGCGCTCGACATCCTGTCCGAGGGCTCGGGAACGGCGGAACTCGAGAACGGGCACCGGGTGGGCTAGTGCCTGCCGTCGGGAGCATCGTCAGGAGCAGGTGACGCCGGGGCGCGGTGCCTTGGCGGCCGGGTGGCGCCGGCCCCGGTACCGGGCGTCGCGGCCGGGGTCCGCCGCGACTGGACGGCTGGACGCACGCCCACGACGGCGACGACGCCCGTACCCGCGAAGTCGCGGGTACGGGCGTCGTCTCATGGGTCACCCGGGGGGGCGATGTCACACGGTGCTGCGCCTGATCCGGCGCAGGAGCACCAGGCCCGCGATCACGAGCACCCCGCCGCCCGCGGCCGGCCACAAGGTCGTGCCGGTCTCGGCCAGGTCGCCGCTCGCGACCGTCTGCGGTTCGGTCTGCGCCTGGGCCTGCGACGACACCTGCGCGGCCGGGGCGTCTCCGCTCGTGGCCGGCGTCTGCCCGGTGTCGGCCGCGCCGCCCTGGTCGTCGGCCTTGCCCGCGTCGGGCGCGTCGTTCCCCGCTGCCGGGGTCGTCGTGTCCGCCTTGGGTACGACGCCGCCCTGGTCGCCGCCCGAGCCGCCGTCCTGCGGTTCGGCACCGCGCGTGGTGGCCGGGGGCTTGGGCCGCTGCGTCGCCGCGGGGGTACCGGGGTCGGCCCCGGCGTCTCCACCGGAGGTGGGATCGGCGCTCGGGGTCGGGGCGTCCTTCGTCGGCTCATCGGAACCGCCACCGGCGTTGCCGCCGTTGCCGGCGTTCCCACCGTTGCCGCCGCCATTGCCACCGTTGGCGCCGGCACCACCGTTGGCGTTGCCGTTGTCGCCGCCGGCACCGCCGTTGCCGCCGGCATTGCCACCGTTGGCGTTGCCGTTGTCGCCACCGGCACCACCGTTGCCGCCCGCGCCACCGTTGCCGTTGTCGCCGCCACCGTTACCGGTACCGTCGACGCACTGCTTGCCGGTGTTGATGCAGTCCACCATCTCCCGCATCAGGTTCGCGTCGAAGACGTTGATGAAGTCGTCGTGGTCGGTGATGGGCTTGTGCAGCTGCTCGGGGAACCCGTCCACGGCGTACGGGTTCTTCACCTGGCCGTTCTCGATGGTCGGCTGCGGAACGTCGTAGACCAGCCGCATCGTCAGCTGCGGGATCGCCTTGAAACCGCCCGCGCAGTTGCCGTTCGCGTCGGCGAAGGCCACGTGCGTGCGGTGGTTGGCGCTGTCGATGTTCTGGCCGTCCCAGCAGCTCTGGAAGGCGAACTTCCGTATCACGCTGCTGCCCTGGGGGCAGATCGGGTACTTGTCCGTCAACTGCACCTTGTCCTCGAACCCGGTGCAGCTCCAGTGCGCGTTGGCGTTCGCGGGGCCGTTGACGAAGGCCTTCGCGTCACCGGTGATGATGCGCAGGAAGGTCGGCATCTCGACGACCTTGCTCTGCGGAGAGCCCACGAACTCGATCTGTGCCTGCTTGGCCTGCAGGACCTTGCCGATGTTGCCTTCCAGACCACCGCCGTTGCGGTCGGCGTCGAACTCCTGCGTGCCGTCCTGCACACGGAGCACAGGCCAGTAGTACGTGGACTTGTCACCCTGGTTCTTGCACGTGGTGTCGCCGCCGGCGAGGTCGTCGTTGCTGGCGAACGCGTCGTTCGACTGGTTGCCGACGTAGTCGTGCAGGTGGTGGGCGCCGTTGGCGACACCGGGAGCGACGATCACGTTGTCGGTGTTGAACTTCTTGTTGGCGTTCACCCCGCACGTGCTCGTGAACGTACCCGTCGAGGCGCCGCCGCCGTTGCCCGGCTTCTGCTGCACGTTCGGCTGGACCGTCGTGATGTCCACGAAGTCCGCGGCGACGGGCCCGCTGACGGGCGAAGCGCCGCCGCCCTGCTGGCCGTTGCCCTGCTGGCCGTTGCCGTTCTGCTGCTGGCCGCCGCCGTTGTCGCCCTGCTGCTGTCCGTCGCCGTTCTGGTCACCGGTGTTGTCCTGGACCGGGGTGGCGGGAACCGCGGTGCAGGTGGCGGCACCGTCGAGCATGTTCGGGGCCTCGGCGCCCGCGTTCTTGAAACCGATCTTGATGCGGTCGATGACCGCGCCCCGCTTCTCCTTCAGCGGGCCGAGGACCGCGTTCTGCACGAAGCTCGGGTCCTGCTTCTGGGCCTGCTCCGCCGAGGCGAGGCGTGCGTACGCCTCGGAGATCTGCTGGTCGAGGAGGGCGAGTTGGTTGTCGACCTCCGTCTTCGCAGCCTCCGGCACCTCCGTGAGCTTGCTGCCCACGTCCGGGCAGTCGATCGTGGCGGCTCCGGCCGCCTTGGTCTCGTTCTGCTGCCCGGATCCACCGCCCCAGCTCTCGGTGGCCGACGCGTAGACGTTCACCGCTACCAGCCCACCTCCGCCCAATATCAGCGCGGCTGCGGCAAATGTCGCACGCCGTGCCCCTGTGGGGCGTCTGCGCGTGTTCCGTCTCACGTGTGTACTCCTACGCCTCGTAACAGGCCCGGCATGGAAATCCCCCCTGCCATACGTAGAGGGGCCCGGGGGCGTTCAAGCGCCTCGGGAATTCACAGCGGCCTCATACGCGTCGGCCGATGGATCACGGCCCCGCGGCCCCGCGCCCCCTCGCTCCGGCGCACCCTATATCCACTCGCGGCGGTCGGGCGGGCGACCTACGCTCGGCATCATGGCCAAGCCTCTCGTCGCCCTCCTCAGTGGTGCGGGTATCTCCACCGACTCCGGCATCCCCGACTACCGCGGTCCCCACGGCCTGTGGCGGAAGGATCCCGAGGCCGAGAAGCTCGTGACGTACGAGTACTACATGGGCGATCCCGAGATCCGGCGCGGGGCATGGCAGTTGCGGCGGAAGAACCAGGCCCTCCGAGCCGAGCCGAACGCCGCGCACTTGGCCGTGGCCGAGCTGGAGCGGTCCGGGGTGCCCGTGCGGGTGATCACACAGAACGTGGACGGGCTGCACCAGCTCGCCGGGATGCCCGCACGCAAGGTGCTGGAGCTGCACGGGACCGCACGCAGTGTCGTGTGCACCGAGTGCCGTGCCCGCGGGTCCATGGAGGACGCGCTCGCACGGGTCGAGGCCGGCGAGGACGACCCGCCGTGCCTGGAGTGCGGCGGGTCGTCCTCAAACCGGCGACCGTCATGTTCGGCGAGCGGCTCGACCCCGTGGTGCTCGGCGATGCCCTCGCGATCACCAAGGCCAGCCAGGTGTTCATCGCCGTCGGCAGCAGCCTCCAGGTGCAGCCCGCCGCCGGACTCGCCGGGGTCGCCGCCGACCACGGTGCCCGGCTGATCATCGTCAACGCCGAACCGACCCCGTACGACGACCGCGCCGACCAGGTCGTACGGGAGCCGATCGGCACCGCGCTGCCGGCGCTGCTGGGCGCGCTCGCCGGGGAACAGCCGGGTTAGAACAGGGCGGAGCCCCGCTCGAAGTCCAGCAGGCGCCGCTTGCGCTCCAGGCCGCCGCCGTAGCCCGTGAGGCTTCCGTCGGCGCCGACCACTCGGTGGCAGGGCACGATGATGCCGACCGGGTTCCTGCCGTTGGCGAGGCCCACCGCGCGGGAGGCCTTGGGGTTGCCGAGGGCGTCGGCGAGTTCCCCGTACGAGCGGATCTCGCCGTAGGGGATCCGGGCCAGTTGGTCCCACACCCTGCGCTGGAAGGGCGTGCCGGCGAGGCGCATCGGCACGTCGAACTCCTTCAGGTCGCCCGCGAAATAGGCGGCGAGCTGGCGCTTCGGCTCGGCCAGGAGGGTGTCGTCACGCTCGCCGAAGTCCTCCTGGGGCGGCCGGTGGCGCTGGCCGACCATGTAGAGGCCGCACAGGAGGCCGTCATCGGCGACGAGGGTGAGGGGACCGTAGGGGCTGTCGGTGACGGTGTGTCGTTTCACTGCGTGTCCTTGGTGCGGGCCCGTGGCGGGCTCATACGGGAAGGAAGTTGATCGGGTGGCTGTCCGTCGCCCACAGGTACTGGACCGCGTACGCCCGCCACGGGCGCCATGCCGCCGCGCGGGCGGTGAGGGCGGCGGGCGTGGAGGGCAGGCCCAACTCCTGGGCGGCTCGCCGGACTCCGAGATCGGTGGCGAGGAACGCGTCGGGGTCGCCGAGGGCCCGCATCGCGATGACGTCGACCGTCCAGGGGCCGAAGCCGGGGAGGGCGAGGAGCCGGGCCCGCGCCTCCGCCCAGTCGCTCTCCACCCCCAAGTGAAGCGTCCCGTCGGCCAGTTGACGCACGAGCGTGGTGAACGTGGTGCGGCGGGTGCGCGGCATGGCGAGGGACTCGGGGTCGAGCGCGGCCAGCGCGTCGGGGGACGGGAAGAGGTGGGTGAGGCCGCCCTCGGGGTCCTCGACCGGTTCACCGTGCGCGGTGACCAGACGGGCGGCGTGGGTACGGGCGGCGGCCGTGGAGACCTGCTGGCCGAGCACGGCCCGCACCGCGAACTCCGCCTCGTCCACCGTGCGCGGCACCCGGCGCCCCGGCGCCTTGTCGACGAGCGGGGCGAGCAGCGGGTCGGTGCGCAACTGGTCGTCGACGGCGACCGGGTCGGCGTCCAGGTCGAGCATGCGGCGGCAGCGGCTGATGGCGACGGTCAGGTCGCGCAGGTCGCTGAGGGTGAGGCGGCAGCCGATGTGGTCGGCGTGCGGGGTGAGCGCGACGATGCCGTGGCCGTAGGGCAGTCGCAGGGTGCGCCGGTAGGCGCCGTCACGCCATTCCTCGACACCGGGCACGGCCGTCGCCGCGAGGTGGCCGAACAGGTTGTCGGGGTTGAGGGGGGCGCGGAAGGGCAGGCGCAGGCACAGTACGGCGGGTGCGGTCGCGCCCGCCCGGGTCCCGCCGCCCGTCGTCGCTCCGGCGCCCGTCTTCGCTCCGGCCTCCCCGCCTGTCGTCGCTCCCCGGTTCGCCCTCGTGACGGCCGCCGCCCGTTTCCTCGGGAGACGATCGCGCAGTTCGCTCGGTGAGAGGGCGAAGACCTCGCGCACGGTGTCGTTGAAGGTACGGATCGAGGAGAACCCGGCCGCGAAGGCGATCTCCGCCATCGGGAGCGGGGTGGTCTCGATGAGCAGGCGCGCGGTCTGGGCGCGCTGCGCCCTGGCGAGTGCGAGCGGCCCGGCGCCCAGCTCGGCCAGCAGTTGCCGCTCCGTCTGGCGGGTGCTGTAGCCGAGCCGGCCGGCCAGACCGGGGACGCCCTCGCGGTCCACGACGCCGTCGCCGATCAGACGCATCGCGCGGGCCACCAGGTCGGCGCGCTGGTTCCACTCGGGCGAGCCGGGGCTGGTGTCCGGGCGGCAGCGCTTGCAGGCCCGGAAACCGGCCTGCTGGCAGGCCGCCGCGCTCGGGTGGAACGTCATGTTCTCCGGCTTCGGCGGCACGACCGGGCAGCTGGGCCGGCAGTAGATCCGGGTGGTCAGGACCGCTGTGAAGAACCAGCCGTCGAAGCGCGCGTCCTTCGACTGGACGGCGCGTACGCAGCGCTCGGTGTCGGTGTGCATCCCGTTCCGCATGTCTCCAGGATCGGGCATGGGCGAGGGCGGGGCTGGCGAGAATCCGACATCAACCTCGCGGGGCCTCGGGCGGCCCGTCTCCCCCGTCGCCGCCCCGGCCACCGTACGCGCTCACGCTCCGCGCGACCGATCCCTGCCCCGCCCCTGCCCCGCCCCGGCCCCGACGCTGCAACGGCGCCCGTGGCGGGAACCGTCAGCGGGGCTCCTCGCCCTGGGCGACCTCCACCTCGTGGTGGAAGGCGAGGACGCCGGTGACCGCCGTGCCGGCCGAGGCGGTCGCGCAGGCGGCCAGCAGAAGGGCGATCCAGGGGGCGGCGCGGCGGCGCTGCCCAGGAGCCGCGAGGAGGGCCGCGACCCGCTGGGGCACGGGTCCGGTGGTGGCCGCGGGGGCGAAGTCGGGGCGCCCGGAGCGGGCGGAGGAGGCGGCGAGGGCGGCACGCGCGATGGCGCGCGCGGTCAGCCGCCGGTCCCCCACCACGGCGGCGGCGGCCTCGTCGGCGGCGCGTTCGGCGGCGAGCGCGATGACCGCGCGGACCGGACGCAGCCCGGGATGGCAGTGCGCCGCGAGCTCGGCGAGGACGAGGAAACGGTGGTGGCCGCCGGCGTTGTGGGCCCGCTCGTGGGCGAAGAGCACCTCTCGTTCGTCGGCGCCGAGGCTGCGGAGCATTCCCGTCGTGACGACGATGCGGTGGGGGCGGCCGGGCAGCGCGTACGCGTCCGGGTGGGGCGACTCGATCACGCACAGGTCGCCCGCCGCGGGGCGGCCGTCGGCCTCGCTGCGGGCCGCGCGGAAGGCGCGCAGCTGCCGCAGGGCGGAGCGGACGAGGGTGCCGGCGCCGAGGGTCAGCAGGCCGGTGGCGGCCGTCGCCAGAGGGAGGACGACGAGGTCGGACGGGGTGCGCAGCGGCTGGACGAGGTCGCCCAGGCCCGCGAGGAACGGCAGCTTGAGCAGGCCGGTGAGGACCAGTGCGCCGAGGGCGGCCACGGAGGAGCCGGCCAGCACGAGGACCGTGAGGGTCAGCGCCCACAGCGCGGCGACCGGCGTGAGCCGGTCGAGGCAGCGCCGGGCCGCCGCCGGTACCGCGAAGGGCACCAGGAGCGGGATGAGCAGCAGAGCGGTCATGACCCACCGATCGTAGTTGCGTGCCAGGTTCCGGTTACTGGTCCTGCTCGCCGCGTCCGCGTTCCGGGCGTCCACCTGACGCCGGCCGTCCGTCCGGTGCCGGTTGCACGTCCAGTGTCGGCCGTCCGTCCAGTGTCGGCCGTCCGTCCGATGCCGGATGCCCGTCCGATGCCGGATGCCCGTCCGGTGCCGGTTGCCCGTCCGGTGCCGGTTGCCCGTCCGGTGCCGGCTGTCCGTCCGATGCCGGATGCCCGTCCGGTTCCAGCAGGCCGCGCAGGAGACGCTCGTCGTCGGGGCTGAGCTGGGCGACGAACCGGGCCAGCGCCGTCTCGCGGTCCTCGTCCCGGTCGAGCTCGGTGTGCATACGGCGAGCGGTGAGCCCGTGCGGGTCCTGGACGGGGTGGTAGGCGAAGCCGCGGCCCTGTCGTTCCCGGCCGACGATCCCCTTCTCGTGCAGCCTGGACAGGATCGTCGTCACCGTCGTGCGGGCCAGACCGGTCCCCAGCCGCGTCTGCACCCCGCCCGGCGTGAGGGGTGCGTCGGCGGCCCAGAGGGCGGCCATGACGGAGGCCTCGAGCTCACCCGCCGGCCGGCGTTCGTCCTTCGCGCTGGTCATGGGAACGATCCTCACCCCGATATCGTCTACAGTTCAGTAGACCGTCTACAACATTGTAGTCAGTCGGGTGTCGTCACGACCACACCCGTCCCTGTCCAGTATGAGAGGGCTCGCGACGATGGCCGCACCTTTGTTCGCAGCGTCACAGCTCGCCACACATCTCGGGTCACAGCTCGCGGTGAACGTGCTCAGCGCCCAGTCCCTGCTCGCCGCCTTCGGCGTACTGGGGGTGGGCGTGGTGATGTTCGCGGAGACGGGCCTGCTGATCGGCTTCTTCCTGCCCGGTGACTCGCTGCTGTTCACGGCGGGCCTGCTCTGCACGGGGTCGGGCCAGGGCGGTCTGAAGCTGTCGCTGCCCGCACTGCTGGTCGCCGCCGCGGTCGGCGCGCTGGCCGGCGCCCAGTGCGGTTATCTCATCGGGCGCAAGGCGGGCGGCGCCCTGCTGGCCCGCAGCGGCTCGCCCCGGTTGCACGCGGGAGCGGAGCGCGCGGAGGAGCTGCTGGAACGGTACGGGCACGCGAAGGCGATCGTGCTGGCCCGCTTCGTGCCGGTGGTCCGCACGGTGCTGAACCCGATGGCGGGCGCGCTCCAGGTGCCCGTCCGCACGTTCACCCTCTGGCAGGTCGTCGGCGGCCTCGTCTGGAGCCTCGGCCTCACCCTCGCCGGGTACGCGCTGGGCTCGTCCATTCCGAACGTCGACCGGTACCTTCTGCCGATCATCGCCGTGATCGTCGTCGTGTCGCTGATCCCGCTGGCCGCCGAGCTCCGCCGCTCGCGCAGGGCCGCCGCCGCGGAGAGGGGCGCACAGGGATGACGCTCGCGTTCGACGGGTCGTCGATCGACGGCTCCTCCTACACCTACGTCGTGGGCCTCGCCCAGGACGCACCGTCGTGGCTGGACACGCTGGTGCGGGCCTGGTCGACGTACGGGCTCGCGGTGTTCGCCGTCCTCATGCTCCTGGGCTGGTGGCAGGCGCGGCACCACAGCGCCCGGGCCGCGGTGATCGCGCTCATGGCGCCGGTGATCGTCGTGGTGGCCTACGGGGTGAACTCGGTGTTCAAGCTGCTCGTCCGCGAGGACCGGCCCTGTCGGAGCCTGCGGGTGAGGACGCTGGAGGCGTGTCCGGCGCCGGGCGACTGGTCGTTCCCCAGCAATCACGCGGTCATCGCCGCCGCGGCCGCGATCGCCCTGCTCTGCGTCTCCCGCCGGCTCGGCACCGTCGCCCTGGTGGCAGCCTGCGCGATGGCCGTCGCCCGGGTCTGGGTGGGCGCCCACTACCCGCACGACGTGGTGGCCGGCGTCCTGGTCGGCACGCTGATCGCGAGAGCACTGACGGCGTTCCTCGGCAGGGTCTCCGACCCGCTCGCGGGCCGGCTGACGCAATCGCGGCTGCGTCCGCTGCTGGCCCCGGCGTAGCGCCCCGGACAGACGTGACCGGCGACGGCACCGGCGACGGCACCGGCACGGCGTACCCCGTCGGACACCCGCGCATCGCCCGCGACGCCGTGCCGCCGCCGTACCGCCGCCGTACCGCCGTACCGCCGTACCGCCGTAAGGGAACGAAAACGGCTGGAGGAGGACCAAGGAGGACCATGCGCCACACGATCCTGGTCGTCGAGGACGATCACGCCCTGCGGGACGTCCTGCTGCGCGGCTTGCGCGACGAGGGCTTCGACACCCTGCCCGCCCCGGACGGCGCGACCGCGCTGCGGCTGGCCGGGGCCGGAGCCGGGGCCGGGGTCGCCGCGGCCGTGCTCGACGTCGGGCTGCCCGACGCGGACGGGCGGGACGTGTGCCAGGCGCTCCGGGCGAACGGCTTTCCCTCCCCCGTGATCTTCCTGACGGCCCACCATCACCTCACGGACCGGTTGGCGGGCTTCTCGGCCGGTGGCGACGACTATCTGCCCAAGCCGTTCCACCTCACCGAGCTGGCCGCCCGGCTGCGGGCGGCGCTCAGACGCGGCGGGTCCCTCCCGTCCGCCACGGCCGGTGACGTCGTCCTGGACCCGGTCGGGCACGGCCTCACCGTACGCGGCCACCGGGTCGCCCTCACCCCGACCGAGTTCCGGCTGCTGGCGGCGCTGATGGCGGGCTCCGGGGACATCGTGCGCCGACGGGAGCTGATCAGGGCGGCCTGGCCCGAGGGCGCCCAGGTCAGTGACAACACCCTGGACCAGTATCTGACCCGGTTGCGCCGCAAGCTCCGGGACGGCGGCAGCACGCTGACCGTCACCACCGCGCGCGGCATCGGCCACCGCCTGTCATGAGGGGCTTCGCGGCCCGGTGGTGGCCACGCACCCTGCGCGGGCGGCTCTCGCTGGTCGCGCTCACCACCGCGACGCTCCTCATGGTGATCCTCACCGTCGCCTTCAACACGGTCGTACGACATCACCTCCAGCACCAGGCGGACGACGAACTGCGCACCCGCGCCGCCGCCGTCGCGGCGACCGTCGACACCAGCACCTCGCGGGTCCGGGTCCTGGAGACCCCGGGCGAGGAGCTCCTCGACACGAACGTCTGGATCTACGCGGGCGGCAGGCTGCTCGAAAAGCCCTCGTCCGCCACCGGCACCGGCCCCCTGACCCGTGCCGCCGGCCGGCTCGCGGCGCGCGGCGGCCGCCACTGCGTGACCTCCCCCGGTCACCACGCCGTCCGGCTGTGCTCCCAGCCGGTGCCCGGCGGCAGGGGCGGCGCCGCCGTCGTCACCGCGCTGGACCTGTCCCCCTACCGCGGCTCGGCGGACACCCTGCTGCTCGCCTCCCTCGTCCTCGACTTCGCCATGCTCGTCTGCACCTACGGGCTGACCCGGCTGGCGGTGGGACGGGCGCTGCGTCCCGTACGCGAGATGACGGAGCAGGCCACCCAATGGAGCGCCATCACCTCCGAGGAACGTTTCGGCGGTGCGGGCCGCCCCACCGAACTGGCCCGGCTGGGCGGTTCGCTGGACGCGCTCCTCGACCGCATCCGGGCCCTGCTGCGCCACGAGCGTCAGCTCACCCGGGAGCTGTCGCACGAGCTGCGCAATCCGCTCGCCCGTATCGTCGCCGAGCTCGACTGGTGGCGGGCCCGGCCGCGCTCCGCCGAGGACACCCTGGCCGTCCACGCGGCCGTCGCCGACGCGGCCCTGTCGATGCGCACGATCTGCGACACCCTGCTCGACGAGGCCCGCGACAGCGCGTCCACGGTGCCCGGTACGGCCTCGGTGGGGCCCGTGCTCGGACGTCTGGTGGACCGTCTCGGCAGTGCGCGCGGGCGGGTCGAGGTCGTCGTCACCGCTCCGGACGCCGGGCTTTCGGCCGGGGTGCCGGACGCCCTCCTGGAGCGGATCGTCAGCCCCCTGCTCGACAACGCGTTGCGGCACGCGCGCACCAGGGTCGGGATCCTGGCCCACGGGGAGCCCGGCGGCGTACGCGTCGAGGTCATCGACGACGGCCCCGGCGTACCGCCGTCGTTCGAGGGGCAGTTGTTCCAGCCCGGCCGTCGGGCCGATCCGGGGGACGGACACGGCGGAGCGGGCCTGGGACTGCCGCTCGCGCGACGTCTGGCCCGATCCGCCGGCGGGGAGGTGCACCACGACCCGCGGCAGACCTCCGGCGCGGTGTTCGTGGTCAGCCTGCCCGCGGGCTGAGCGGGCGCCTTGCGGCGGGCGGGCCGAGGACACGGTCCCGGTTCTCCCACGGGCCGCGAGCGCCCGCTCCCGGTTCTCCCACGGGCCGAGCACCCGCTCCCGGTTCTCCCACGGGCCGGGCCGAGCACCCGCTCCCCGGTTCTCCCACCGGCCGATCGGTCGCCTTCCCCGCACGCGGGGCCACCGGCCTCCCGAGGCAGAACGATCACCTCACGGCGGGCCGAGCACTCGGTTCTCCCGCGAGCCCCGCAAGCCCCACGAGCCCGTGGGCCCGGCGAGCCCATGGACCCGGCGAGCCCATGGGCCACCTCCCCCCACACACACATGCACAAGCGGCGTCGGCCCGCGCGCGGGCCGAGCGGGTCAGCCCTCGCGCGGGCCGAGCGCTCGCTCGGGCTCGGCGACGACGTCCTTGCGCGTCGTCGCGAGGTACACCACCAGGGCCAGGATGACGGCCAGGAACAGCACGCTGGTAATCACGGTGCCGAAGCCCAGGCCGCCGTCACCGGTGGGCTGCGAGAGGTAGTCACCGATCGAGGCGCCGAGCGGCCGGGTCAGGATGTAGGCGATCCAGAAGGCCAGGACGGCGTTCAGACCGAGCGCGAAGCGCGCGACGGCCACGGCGGCGATGGCGAGGCCGAACAGGACGGCGGAGACCCAGTATCCGAGGGCCATCCTCTCGGCGACCAGGTCACCGGCCGCGGTGCCCAGCGCGAAGGTGAACAGGACCGCCAGCCAGTAGTAGGCCTCGCGGGACACGGTGTCGATGCTGTGGATGGACAGCGTGCGCTCGCGGCGGTACCAGACGACGAAGACGATCGCGAGGGCGACGGAGAACACAGCGGTGCTGGTGGTCAGCGGTACGCCCAGGTTGTCGGTCAGGTTGTCGCTGATCAGGGTGCCGACGACGCTGATGAGGGCCACGGCGAGCCAGTAGACGCCGGGGTGGTAGGCCCTGGTGCGGAACTGGACGACGAGCACCACCGCCAGCAGCGCGCTCATCAGCAGCGACACGCCGGTCAGACCCATGCCCAGTTTCTCGTTCAGGAGGTCGGCCGCGGTCTCGCCGACCGTGGTGCACAGCACCTTGATGATCCAGAAGTACGCGGTGACCTCGGGAACCTTGTTCCAGCGCAGGCGGTGGCCGGGGGCGGCACCGGTGTGCGGGTACGCCCCGGACGTCTCGGAAGTCTCAGTCATGGGGCCCGACCCTGCCAGCGGGATCCTGAAAGCATCCTGACCGCGCGGCGGCCCTCCGCCGCACCCCGCACCACCCGGCCCCGCTCCGTCCCGCACCGGTTCACGCCCTCCCGGAGTCCACGGCTCACGACCCGGTGGCGGCACGGCCGACTTCCTGAACCCCGGCCGGCGAAAGCGGCCCCGTTCGCTCAGAGCACCCGGCGACGCGCCAGTACCGCCAGCACGACCAGGCCCGGCACCAGTGGCAGCCACACCGTCAGGAGCCGGTAGCCGAGGACCACGGAGGCCGCCGCGCCGCCCGGCGCCCCGGTCAGGGTGAGGGCCAGGGCGAGGGCCGCGTCCAGCGAGCCGATTCCGCCGGGGGTGGGCAGCAGCACGGCGGCGCTGCTCGCGGCGAGGTAGGCCAACGCCACCCGGGCCGGTGACACCGGGAGTTCGAGGGCCTGGGCGACCGCGACGACCACAGAGGCGTGCAGCGCCGCGAAGGCCAGCGAGCCGCCCCACAGCGCGGCCGCGCGCGCCGGGATCTCGTGCACGGCGCGCACGTCGGCCAGGACGGCCCGCACCGCGCGCCGCGCCGGCCCCCGCAGGAGCACGACGACGGTCAGGGCCACGACACCCGAGACCGCGACGACCGTCACGGAGAGGTCCGGCAGGCGCAGTACACCGGGGCAGGCCGACGCGAGGACGGCGATGAGGACGGCGCGCGCGACGGCTCCGGCCGTGGCCTTCACCCCCAGTGCGGTCGCCGACCGGGCGACCGGCAGTCCGCATCGGGTCAGGAAGCGCAGGTTGACCGCGCCCGCCCCGAGGCCGGCGGGCAGCACGTGGTTGGCGGCGGACGCGGCGAACTGCGCGGCGACCAGCCGACCGGCGGGCAGGGCCCGGGGCACCGCGCCCTGCTGGGCGAGTGCCGAGCACACCCAGGTCCCTGCGGTCGCGACCGCCGCGACGAACAGCCAGCCGTGGTCGGCGACGGCCAGCCGGTCGGTCCCGGTCTCGATCACCGGCCAGTGGCGCCGCGCGAGATACGCGGCGCCGACCAGGACGGCGAGCGTCAGCGCGGCGTGCGGGAGGACCCGCCTGTTCAAGGGTGTCGCGGTGGTGCCGGGCGGGAGGGACGCCATGCCGCTCAGCCTCCCTGGTCGGCGGGGACGAGGCGTACGCGCCGGCGGCCGGCGGCGTGCGGTTGCCCGGTGCGGGCGTACGCGGGTGGGTGGCCGCCCGGCGCGATGCGCACGCCGACCGGCGTCCGCTGTCCGGCCCGCACGACGGGTGCGCCGCGCACGACGGGTGCGCCGCCGGCGAGCGGCGGGTACACGGTCTTGACCATCGTCCACCTTTCGCCCTACAGATTGTAGGGTTCCGCACCCTACAAGACGTAGGGTGCGAGGTCGAAGTCGTAGGAAAAACAGGTCGGATCGGAGTGAAACGGGTGGGGGCGCTCTCCGCCGGTCCTCACCACCGTCCGCACTACTACGCGCTGTAAGGTGGCGAACATGGCTGGCACAGGCCCCCACGGGAGGGCGGAACGGCGCAGCGCCGGCGCGTTGGAGAGCGAGGTCCTCGCCGCCCTCTGGGCCACGGACAAGGCCCTCACCCCCGCCGAGATACAGAGTGAGATCGGCGGTGGTCTCGCCTACAACACGGTGCACACCATCCTCAAGCGCCTGTACGACAAAGGTCTGGTGCTGCGGGACGTCGACGGTCGGCGCGGCGCGTACCGGCCCGCCAAGAACGCGGCCGAACTCACCGCCGAGGCCATGCACGAGGCACTGGACCGCGGGCCGGACCCGATCGCGGCCCTCCAGCAGTTCGTCACGGGGCTGAGCCCCCGGGAGGAAGAAGCCCTGCGCGACCTCCTCGGGGGGAGCGGACCGTGAGGATCAACGTCTACCTCCCTCTCTTCCTGCCGCTGCTGCTGACGGCCGCCGCGGCACAGGTGGGCCGGCGGATCTCCCCCGCGCCGGCCGCCCGCGTCCTCACCGTCGCGGCCGTACTGACGGCTGCCGCCTCCACCTGGGCGCTGCTCCTGCTCGCCGCCACCCTCGTCAACGAGGCGCCGCTCGTGGCCACCGAGACCGGTGAGACGGGCCGGCGCCTGCCCGAACCGGTGCCGGTGGCGATCGCCGTCGCCGCGATCACCCTCCTCTGGCTGATCGCCTTCCGGCTCGTACGGGCCCTGCGCGCCCACTGGGCGACCCGCCGCGTCCTTGAACGGCTGTGCGAGGGACACCCTCCGGACAGCGAACTCGTCGTCGCCGCGTCCTCCACCCCGCGGGCCTTCGCGATCCCGGGGACGCCGGGCCGGATCCTGGTCACGTCCGCCATGCTCGGCGCGCTGGAACCGGCCGAGCGGCGGGTCCTGCTGGCCCACGAGCGCGCCCATCTCACCCACCGGCACTCGATGCTGTCGACCGCCGTGACACTGGCCGCCGCGGCCAACCCGGTGCTGGGGCCGGTGCGCACCACCGTCGCCTTCCTCGTGGAGCGCTGGGCCGACGAGGAAGCGGCGCGCAGCGTCGGGGACCGGCGTACCACCGCGCGCGCCCTCGCCCGGGCCGCCCTGGTGGCGCAGCGGGCCCGGCCGAGCTGCGCCCTGAACTTCTCCGAACACGCCGTCACCCGCCGGATCGCCGCGCTGCAGACGACTCCGCCGCCCAACCTGTGGTCCATCGGCGTGGCCGTACTGGCGCTCGCCGCCCTGTCCGCGTTCGGCGCACTGGACGCCACCGGCGACCTGCTGCGCCTGCTGGGCGAGTCACTCGCCTACTAGGCGTGTCCGGTGAATGGTCATGGGGGGGCGGTCCCTTGAAGCGGATGGCCGGCGGCTGGATCGGCCTTTGTTCGGAGCCGTTGGCCGGAACGGCCTTCCGCGCTCCTGCGACATGCCGGTGGGCTCGTCAGGTGGTGGAGCCGACGCTCACCCGGCTCCCGTCCGGACGGCCCTCCTCATCGGCCGAAGTGCGTGCGGCGGTGGACGTGCCGTAGTACTCCTGAGGAGACGCAAGGACAGGTTCGTTCCCGTTTGGAGTCATCGATGGCCGTTCGCCGAGTCGTGCCCAACATCCGGTCGGAGACCCCGCAGGAGAGCCGGGAGTTCTATGGCCTGCTGGGCTTCGAGGAGGTCATGAACCACGGCTGGATCATGACGCTCGCCTCACCGTCCAGTCCGGCGGCGCAGGTCAGCGTGATGACCAGCGACAAGACCGCACCTGTCGTCCCCGACCTGAGCGTCGAGGTGGACGACGTGGATGCGGCTCACGCGGTCATGCGGGAGAGCGGTGCGGAGATCATTCACCCCTTGCAGGACGAGGAGTGGGGCGTGCGGCGGTTCTTCGTTCGCGACCCCGACGGACGGGTGGTCAACGTGCTGGGCCATCGCTGACGGCCCTTCGAGCCTCCGCTGAAAGTACTGGCCACAGCCACCCGTTGACGGCCGCGGCCAGGACAGTCGCGTCATGCTGGACAGCGAGTTTCTCGTAGCGCGTGGCTACTGCCGATGTCCTTGAGCCGGTTGATGCCACACTCCAGCGCTGCCGCCTGCCCCATAGCGGTAGGCGTCCCAGCTTCCTGCCTCTCGGCATCAAGGGCTCCGACCTGGCCCACTGCGCGGGCCACCCATCCTGAAACGGGAGTTTCTCGTGTCTGTTGAGGACCTCAACGCCGACGCCTGGACCATCTACGGCCAACGCCAGCTGAACCGTCAGTACATGCCACCTGTCCCGCAACAACTGAACTGGACGTTCTGGGACGGCATCGGCCCCGGGGCCGAGATCCTCGGCAACATCGCCGGCCAACGCGTACTGGACATCGGCTCCGGTGCCGGCCACCACGCCGTGCACCTGGCCCGAGCCCGCGGCGCGCACATGACCGCCATCGAGCTCTCGCCCACCCAGCACCAGCGCGCCCTCGGCACCCACGCCCACGTTCCCCACGTGCACTTCGAGCACGGTGACGTCGTCGACTACCTCCGTACCGCCACTCCCTTCGACGCCGCGTACGCCATCGGCACCCTCGCCTTCACCGACCCGCACCGCACTCTGCCCGCACTGCGCAACGGCCTGCGGTCCGGCGCACCGCTGGTCCTCTCGCTCCTTCATACGGATCTGCACGGCCGCGAGCCCTCCACGGCGGTCGAGCCACGGGAGCAGATGATCCAGCTCCGGGACGACCCACCCCTGCCCACCCGGATGTGGGTCCTGGCACCGCAGCTCTGGGAGGACCTACTCACCGAACACGGTTTCCGAGTCGAGGCCATCGACCTCTTCCGCCACCCCGACGAGAACGTCCCCGTAGTGCAGCAGCTCATCCGCGCCCGCCGCCTCTCTGACCGGCCCGTACGCATCTCCAGTCGCCCCCGCACCACCCGGTCCCCCGTACCGCACGCTGCCATCGGCGTCGGCGCGATCGTTCTCAGCGACCAAGGCGTCCTCCTGGGCCGCCACCGTCACGGCACCCTCGAACTGCCCGGCGGAACCGTCGAAGCCGGGGAGTCCCTCGAAGCAACCGTGATCCGTGAACTCGCCGAGGAGACCGGCCTCACCGCCCGGCCCGACGACGTCACCCTTCTGGGCACGCTCGTCGACCACGTCGAAAACGTCGTACGGGTCACCGTCGGCGCCCTTGTCAGCGCCTGGCAGGGCCGGCCGGCCACACAACCGGACGAGAGCGTCGGCGACTGGGCCTGGTACCCCCTGGATCAGCTGCCCGACGGCCTGTTCGTATGCAGCGCGCAGATCCTCGCCGCCTGGCGTCCTGACCTCCCCATCGACCACACGCCCGCACACTTCACCCCCTACGCCCGCCGCCCAACACCCAGGACGACCGCGCCGACCGCAACCGACGACACCCCGCCGACTTCGTAGTCACGTTCCGCTGAGGGCGCTCGGCGCGTGTGCGCGTCCAGGGCGGCGATGATCTCGGGCCAGAGTTCGCGGGGGCGGTCGTGTCCCCTGCCGGGGAGCAGCAGGAGCCTCGTTCCGGGAGCGACTTCAGTATCGACGTGCTGCGAGTGCCGCAGCGTCGCCCGGCTGCGCGCCCCCGGTGTACGCGGCGCCCCGCTGCGCCCGGTGTACGCGGCGCCCGGCGGGGCCTTCGGTGGGGGATCGACCGGGGCCCCGACGTCACCGGTCATGGCAGTGTGTCATCGCGCCGACAGGGCGGGGCCGGCCAGCGGGAGGGTGACCTCGAAGCGGCAGCCGCCGGGGACGTTGTGCACGGCGGCCCGCCCTTGGTGGGCCTCCACGATGCCGCGGACGATCGCGAGGCCCAGTCCCGCCCCGGCGGGCGGGGTGCGCGCGTGGCTGCCACGCCAGCCGGTGTCGAAGACGCGCGGAAGATCCTCCTCGGGAATTCCCCCGCAGCCGTCGGTGACGGACAGCACCACGCCCTGGTCCGACCGCTCCGCGGCGATCGCCACCGTGCCGTCGGCCGGTGTCCGCCGGATCGCGTTGACGAGGAGGTTGCCGAGGACACGGCTCATCTCCTTGCCGTCCACCTCGACCGGCACCGGCTCGACACGGTCGCCGACCAGCCGCACCCCGTACTCGCGGGCGAGCGGGTCGGCGCCCGCGAGGGCGTCGCCCACGAGGTCGTACACGGAGATACGGGAGGGGGACAGGGCCAGGCTCCCCGCGTGTATGCGGGAGAGTTCGAAGAGGTCGCCCACCATCTCGTTGAGCCGTTCGACCTCGGTGCGCATCTGCCGCAGATAGCGGTTCGGGTCGGCGGCGACGCCGTCCTCCAGCGCCTCCGACATCGCGCGGAGCCCGGCGAGCGGGGTGCGCAGATCGTGCGAGATCCACGCGACGAGTTCACGGCGGGAGGTCTCCAGGGCCCGTTCGCGGTCCCGTGACTCGGCGAGCTTCACACTGGTGGCGGCCAACTCGCGCCCCAGGGCGGCGAGTTCGGCAGTCGCCGGACCGTCGGGGGCCGCGAAGTCACCGCCGTCGCCGAAGGAGCGGGCGGCCAGCGTCAGGTCCCGGCTGCGGGCCACGACCCAGCGGCCCAGCAGCAGCGCGGTGGCCAGCGAGACGACGGCCGCCATCGCCACCACCGTCGTGACGACGGTCAGGTCGTGCGAGGACAGGAACATCGCCCAGGCCACGGCGAGCGTTCCCGCGAGCATCGCGGTCACCCCCACGGCGGCGACCACGGCCAGCGACGCGGTCAGCGAACGCCGCCGGATCAGCCACAGCGTGCCCGCGCCGAGCAGACCGGCCCCCGCGGCGCCGAGAAAGGCGAAGAGGGCGATGAGCAGGATGTCACGCATGGTCAGACCGCCTCCGCGGACGTCGTGGCGTCGAAGCGGTAGCCCACGCCCCACACCGTCTGGATCAACCGGGGCCTCGCCGGATCGTCCTCGACCTTCCCGCGCAGCCGCCGTACGTGCACGGTGACCGTCGAGAGGTCGCCGAAGTCCCAGCCCCAGACCTCACGCATCAGGTCCTCGCGGCTGAACACCCGCCCGGGGTGCCGGAGAAAGAAGGCGAGGAGATCGAACTCCCTTGTCGTGAGCGCGAGTTCGACGCTCCCCTTGGTGGCTCGACGGGCGGCCGGGTCGAGGCCGAGACCGGCCGCGTGCAACGGGTGCGCGGCGGTCGCGGGGCGCGCGCGGCGCAGTACGGACTCCACGCGCAGCACCAGTTCCCGGGGGCTGAACGGCTTGGTGACGTAGTCGTCGGCGCCCACCTCCAGGCCCAGGATCCGGTCGTCCTCGTCGCCCCGCGCGGTGAGCATGATGACGGGCACGGGACCGCGTCCGCGCATCCGCCGGCACACCTCAAGACCGTCCATCCCGGGCAGCATCAGGTCCAGCACCACCAGGTCCGGCCAGTGCGCGGCGGCACGGGCGAGCGCGGCGGGCCCGTCCGCGGCACGGTCCACGAGGTAGCCCGCGCGGTCGAGGTAACCGGAGACGACCTCGGCGACGGTGGGGTCGTCGTCGACGACGAGGACACGCGCCGCGCCCCCGTGCCCGGCCCGGGCGGTTGCGGCGCCGGGTACGGCCTCGGGTCCGGTACCTGCGGATTCGTACGGCTCATGCATGGCTTCAGCCTCCCACCGGCTCCGGGTCCGCGCGGCCCTCCCCCGCGCGACGTCCGCGTTTCGTAAGGAGCCGGAGACCGATATGTCTCTTTCGCGTTCGTAGGGTGAGACCCGTGACGACCTCTCCCCCGGCGGACCCCGTAGTCGATGTGGTCCTGCCCTGTCTGAACGAGGCCGAGGCCCTGCCCTGGGTGCTCGCCCGCATTCCGTCCGGCTGGCGCGCGCTGGTCGTGGACAACGGGTCCACGGACGGTTCGGCGGAACTGGCCCGTGGCCTCGGCGCGACCGTCGTGCGCGAGACGCGCCGCGGGTTCGGTGCCGCCTGCCACGCCGGGCTGACCGCGGCCACCGCCGACATCGTGTGCTTCTGCGACTGCGACGCCTCCCTCGACCCGTCCCTGCTCGTGCCCTTCGTGCGCGAGGTGCGCGACGGCGCGGCCGACCTGGTGCTGGGGCGCCGACGCCCGCAGGGGCGGCGCGCGTGGCCCGCGCACGCCCGGGCCGGCAACCTCGCGCTCGCCCGGATGCTCCGCCGCCGTACCGGACTCGGCCTGCACGACCTGGGCCCGCTGCGGGCCGCGCGCCGCGAACCGCTGCTCGCGCTCGGTCTCACGGACCGCCGCAGCGGCTATCCGCTGCAGATGGTCGTCCGCGCCGCCGACGCCGGCTGGCGTGTCACGGAGCACGACGTGCCGTATCTCCCGCGCACCGGCGCCTCCAAGGTCACCGGCACCTGGCGCGGCACCTGGCAGGCGGTACGGGACATGCGCCGCGTGCTGGCGGAGCCGCCCGTCCCGTCCCGAGCCCCCGCCCCGTCCCCAGGAGGAACCACCCCGTGAGCACCCTGCTCGTCATCGCCAAGGAACCGCGGCCGGGACGGGTGAAGACCCGGCTCACCCCGCCGTTCACGCCCGGGCAGGCGGCGACGCTCGCCGAGGCGGCACTCGTGGACACCCTGCTCGCGGTGGCGGCGACGCCCGCGCGACGCCGGGTGCTGGTGCTCGAAGGCGCGCCGGGCCCCTGGCTGCCGCCCGGCATCGACGTCGTACCGCAGTGTGCGGGCGACCTGGACGAACGGCTGGCCGCCGCCTTCGCGGACTGCGCCGGACCCGCCCTGCTCATCGGTATGGACACCCCGCAGGTGACGCCGGAACTCCTCACCGTGGACTTCGCCGACTGCGACGCGTACTTCGGACCGGCCGAGGACGGCGGCTTCTGGGCCCTGGGGCTCGCCGTCCCGGACCCGGACCTGGTGCGGGGCGTACCGATGTCCACGGCCAGCACCGGCGCCGCGCAGCGGGAGCGGCTGACCGCGGCGGGGCTGCGTGTCCGCGATCTGCCGTGCCTGCGGGACGTCGACACGGCGTACGACGCCGGGCTCGTCGCCGCCGCGGCACCGGGCGGCCGGTTCGCCGCCGAACTGGCCCGGCTCGAAGCCGGGGCCCGGCGATGAGCGCGGCACGCGAACTCGCCCCCGTCCCCGGCCCTACGGGAGGCCCCACCGCCGGCCTCACGGGAGGCCCCGTCCCCGGCCCTACGGGAGGCCCCACCGCCGGCCTCACGGGAGGCCCCACCGCCGGTCCCACGGGAGGCCCCACCACCGGTCCCACGGGAGGCCCCACCACCGGTCCGACAGGAGGTCCCATCGCCAGTCCCACAGGAAGCCGGGCCTCCCGTCCCCCGGAAAGCCGGACCGCCGGTCCTGCGGAAGGCCGGACCGCTGGTCCCACGGGAAGCCGGGCCTCCAGCCCCACGGGTGGAGGGACCGCCGGTCCTACGGGGGGAGGGACCGCGGGCCGGACGTCGGCGACGACCGCGGCCACGCCTGCGCGCGGCGCGACGGGCGGAACGCCGGCCAGAACGGCTCCCGCGGACCGCGCGTCCGCCACCGCGCCGGGCCACCCCGAACCCGACCTCGCGGGGCGGCCCGAACCGGGCTTCACCGGAGAGGCCGGGTCCGGCCTCTCCCGACGCCCCGCACCTACCCCCACGCAGCGCCCCGGACAGGCCCTCGCACCACTCCCCGAACCCGACCCGGCCGAACACCCCGACCCGGACCTGCCACACCACCCCGAACCCACCCCCACGCAGCGCCCCGAACCCATCCTGGCCCGGCGCCCCGAACCCACCCCCGCCCCTGCCCGGCGCCCCGGACGACGCCCGGGACGGCGGCCCGTGCCCGACGCCTCCCCCGCGCCGTCGGCCGGCGAACAGGCCGCCCCCTGGTCCAGCGACCCGTACGCCGACGCGCTGCGTGTCGGTCGGGGCCCCCTCTATCTGCGCCGGACCGACGGCTGGCTGCTGCCGCTGGAGGTGGAGCGGTGGTGTGCCGGGGCCGACGCCGCGGATCTGGAGGTGCTGCGGCGCTGCGAGGGAGCCGTGCTCGACGTGGGATGCGGACCCGGCCGGCTCATCGCGGCGCTCGCCGCACAGGGCCGGCGAGCGCTGGGCATCGACATCAGCGAGGCCGCCGTCGAGCACACCGTCCGGCTCGGCGGACAGGCGCTGCACCGGTCGGTCTTCGAGTCCGTGCCGGGTGAGGGCCGCTGGGGCACCGCGCTCCTGATCGACGGCAACCTCGGCATCGGCGGCGACCCGGCGGCCCTGCTCGACCGTGTGGCCCAACTCCTGTCACCTGACGGTCTGTTGATCGTCGAGACGGTGCCCGTCGATGTCGACGAACGGGTACGGGTGCGCGTCGCCGACGGCCGGGGAGCCGCCGGGACGCCCTTCCTCTGGGCGCGCCTGGGCACCCCGGCGCTGCTCCGGCACGCGCGGCGCGCCGGCTGGCACGCCGACGGTCAGTGGTCGACCGGCGGCCGCTCCTTCGTCGCCCTGCGCAGCCGCAGCGCGAGCAGCGCGGCGGAACCGCCGAACAGCACCGCCGTGATCAGCAGCCAGCGGGTCAGGAAGCCGTCGCCCGGCAGGCCGGTGGCGGACCGGTAGCGGTCCGCCATCTGCCCGCTGACCAGCGGGAACCACATCAGCAGCAGAAGGCAGGAGAGGGCCGCCGGGACACGGACGTAGACCGTCCACTCCCGGCGGCCGACCGCGTGCAGCCCCCGTGCGAGGACCCGGTCCGCGCCCGCGTACAACGGCACGAGCACCAGGTCGTGCAGCAGCGCCGCGCCGACGAACCACAGCGTCACGCCGAACCAGTCACCGGCGAGCAGCCGCACCCCCGCGTACCCGGCGAGCGCGAAGGAGCAGGCCAGCAGGAGGATCTGCAGGGGACTGCCCAGAGGCGGCCTTCGGAGCGCGGGCAGCCGGCCGGCGAGAGACACGTACCGCTTCATCACAGATCTCCGAACGTCATCCGGGCCACCCATTTGGTGTTGAGCACACCGGGCGCCGCGGGAACGATGACGCGCGCCGGGTAGCCGTGGTCGGGGGTCAGGTCCTCGCCGTTGACGAACAGGGCGAGCAGGGAACGCGGGTCGCGCACCTGGTTGTGGCGCAGGGCGCCCCGGCGGAACGCTCCGTGCCGCTGGAGCGACTCCACCAGCACGTCGGGCGCCGTGCCGTGCTCGTACCCGACGAGCGCCGCGAGATCCCGCAGGGGCACACCCCGCCACCACTGGTCGGAGGTGGACCAGCCCTCCACGCAGGCGATGGGCAGTGCCGAGCTGTGCAGGGGCAGCCGCACCAGGTCGGCCCGGCTCAGCCGGACGGTCCCGGTGCGCCCGACGACGACGAGCCGCCAGGCGTCCTCGTCCGTCTCGCGCGCGTCGATCCCGGCGTAGGCGGCCGTCTTGTTGATCTGGAACCCGCCCGGCCCCGAGCCCGGTTCGGAGCCGCCGTGCGGGGCGAGCACCGCGGTCTGCCGCAGCGGCGCGTCGAAGCTGTGCCCGGCCGTCGTCACGAACAGGAGCAGCGAACCGCCGCCGACCAGCCCCACGGCACCGCGTCGTGACACGGTGGGTTCGGCCGGGTTCGGGGACACCAACTCGTCCTGCTCCGAGGGAAGTTCACCGGCCCCGGCGGCCGCGGGGGTGCCGTTCTCGGCGCGCATCCGGCGCACATTGCGCAGGGCCGCGGGTGTCTTCAGTACGGCGTGCGCGACGAAGGCGGCGATGAACACCCAGGCCCCGTAGAAGTGCAGCGGGTAGAAGGAGCCGGGGAAGAGGTAGTCGAGCTGGATGTTCAGCACGCCCGTCGTGAACTCGAAGAGCGCGCCGCCGACGAGCAGGAGCAGCGAGATCCGCTCCAGCGCGTGGGCGAGGGACCGGGCGGGCGGCAGCGTGAACAGCTTGGGGACGACCGACCACAGCTTCGCCAGGAGTACGGGGACGAGGGTGATCCCGAGCGTGACGTGGACGCCCTGGGTGAGCCGGTACAGCCACGACGGGTGCGTCGGCCAGGAGAAGAGATAGAGACCGAGGAGCCCCTTGTCGGGAGTCTGGTCGTTCACCGGGGCCAGGTCCGGGTTGTAGGCGGCGTACGACAGCAGTCCCGTCAGGAACAGCACCGTGATCCCGCCGAGCAGCACGATGCCGAGCACGGAGGTGAACCAGGGGCCGCGCACGGGACTGCGCCAGAACGCGGGCGAGGTGGGGAGGAGGGGAGGCCGTGGCATGCCCCGACCGTAGGGCGGAGAAGGCCCCCAAAAGGGTCTTCGAACCATGACGAAACCCTGACGTCCATCCCGGTGGCGGTGTCCCAGGGGGGATCGCGGCCTAGCGTGCCGGTGTGAACCGCGATCTTCTCCGCGACCGTCCCCGCGATCTCTCCCCCGGCCTCCCCCGCGGCTCGCTCCGCGATCTTCTCCTCGACCTGTCGGCGGTCCTCGCCGCCGCGCTGCTCGTCACGGCGGCCGCCCTGGTCGGCACCGCCGTCCAACGCCGTGACCACTCGCTCTTCGTAGGGTGGCCTCCCCTGTTCGCGCAGTGGGAGCCGCACGTCGGACCCGGTACCCCGGCCGCCCTCGTGGTCGCCGTCGCCGTCGTGGCGTACGGACCCCTCCTCGCCGCGCGCCTGCCCTGGCGCCCGCTGCTGTGCGTCGCCTGGGGCACCACGACGGCCTGGACGTTCTCCCTCGCCCTGGTCGACGGCTGGCAGCGCGGCATCGCGGGGCGGCTGACGACCACGAACGAGTACCTCACCGTCATCGACCGCTTCCACGACATCCCCGCCACGCTGCGGGACTTCACCCACCACATCGTGAGCCAGTCCCCCGCCCCCTGGCCCGCGCACATCGCCGGACACCCGCCCGGGGCCACCCTCACCTTCGTCCTGCTGGACCGGATCGGTCTGGGCGGTGGGGGCTGGGCCGGCGTGTGGTGCGTCACCGTCGGCTCGACGGCCGCGGTGGCGGTCCTGGTCACCGTGCGCGTGCTCGCTGGGGAGGCCCTCGCCCGCCGTGCCGCCCCCTTCCTCGTCCTCGCGCCGGCGGCCGTGTGGGTGGGCGCCTCCGCGGACGGGTACTTCGCGGCGGTCGCCACCTGGGCCGTCGCGTTCCTCGCCCTCGCGGTGACCGGTTCCCGCCCGCGGGCGGCCGGACTCGTCGCCGGGCTCCTGTTCGGCCTCACCGCGTATCTCTCGTACGGGCTGGTGCTGTACGCGGTGATCGCCGGCGCCGTCCTGCTGCTCGGCTCCCGACGGCTGCGTCCCCTCCCCTACGTGGTCGCCGGAGCGGCCGTGGTGCCGGTGGTGTTCACCCTGCTCGGCTTCGACTGGTGGGAGGCGTACCGTCTGCTGGTCACGCGCTACTACCAGGGGGTCGGCGGGGTCAGACCGTACGGCTACTGGGTGTGGGCGAACCTCGCGTGCACGGTGCTGATCGTGGGCCCGGCGACGGTGGCGGGGCTGCGGCGGGCCGGCGCCGCCCCGGTGCGCGGGGGCGTCCGCGGCTGTCTGCGCCCGACCGCCGCCGAACCCCGCCTCGCCCTGCTCGCGCTCGCCGCCCTGCTCGCCCTCCTCGCCGCCGACCTCTCCGGAATGAGCAAGGCGGAGACGGAACGCATCTGGCTGCCCTTCGCGATGTGGCTGCTGCCGGCCGCCGCCCTGCTGCCCCGGCCGCGCGTCTGGCTCGCCGCGCAGGCCGCCCTCGCCCTGCTCCTGAACCATCTGCTGCTGACCGGCTGGTGACCCCCTTCCCGGGGAGGCCCGGGTACGGGGTAGACGACCGGTCGTACACTGACCTCATGGGACGGACCAGCGACGCCCGCGAGAAGATACTCAGCACCGCGCAAGCGCTCATCGAGCTGCGCGGTTACTCGGCCCTGGGCGTGGCCGAGATCTGCAAGGCGGCCGGTGTGCCGAAGGGCAGTTTCTACTACTTCTTCGAGTCGAAGGAAGCTCTCGCGCTGGCCGTGATCGACGAGCACTGGACCGGCCAGCGGCAGGCCTGGGCGCGGATCCTGAACGGCGACGAGGAACCGCTGCGCCGGCTGTGGCTGCTGTTCGAGGCGACCGAGGCCGGCCAGCTCGCCGGGCAGCAGAGCTGCGGCACCGTCTCGGGCTGCCTGTTCGGGAACCTCACCCTGGAGATGAGCAACCACACCGAGGCCATCCGCACCCGGCTGCAGGAGATCTTCGACGAGCAGGTCGAGATGGTCGCCGCGGTCGTCGGCGAGGCGCTCGGGCGCGGGGAGGTCGCCGTGACCGACGCCCGGGAAGCTGCGCGGGCGGTGGTCGCCCAGCTGGAGGGGCAGGTGCTGTTCGCCAAGCTCTACAACAACACGCACCGGCTCGGCGCGCTGTGGGCGAACTGCCTGGCCCTGCTCGGCGCACGTCCGCCGCGGGAGGCCGTGGCCGCGGTCTGACCGCGCGCACGCCTGCCGACCGGCCGGGCGGGACTCCCCGGAAGGATCCACCGCCTCCTCGGCGTACCGGTCTTCAGCTGATCGCCCTTCGCCACCGCGTCGTCACGGTGCCCGCCAGATGTTGTCGAAGGCCGCGTTCTCGATGCTGCGCCGCTGCCGTACGGCTTCGAGTTCCGTCTCCGCGTCGTGCACGGCGTCCAGCACGGTCCCGACCGCTTCGCCGGCGGGAGCGGCACCCTCCCCGTCCGGGTGTTCGATGCCCACGGCGGCCGCCAGCCCGACCAGGACGGGATCACCCTTCGCCCAGCGGTCCTCCGCGTGACGCCGGGCCGGCGAGTCGACCCGTTCCGCCCGTCCGCCGCGCAGCGGGTTCCAGCGACGGCGTCCCGGGGCGACCGGTGTCTGCGCCTCGACGGCGGCCCGGTAGGCCGCGAACAGGTCACGCCCCCGGCGCCACAGCCAGTCCTCGACCGACTCGTACGGTTCCTGCCGGACGAGCGACGACACCGCCTCCGCCAGCAGGGCGTCGTCCATGGTCCACGCTGCGCCGGGCACGATGAGGTCGTCGTCCAGGGTGAGGGCCCCGGCCTCGATGAGGTCGACCAGCTCGGCCCCCGCGAGGGCCAGCGACAGGTCGCCCTGTCCGATGTCACGGCTGGACGTGACGTCCGTGGCGATGATCAGCAGGTCCTGCGGTGTGGTCATGTCGGACTCCACGTCGGAGACATCGGTGGCGAGTCGCAGGCGTCGGTGGCGCACGCGCACCGGCCCGGCCACGGCGCGGTTCCCAGGGCACCGCGCCCGCCGGGCTCCGGCACGACGTCCGCCGCCCCGCCCGTAGGGTGCGGCATCCCGTCCTACCACCATGTGGTGCGGGAGGCCGATACGCAGCACGGCCGCGGCCACGGTGGCCGTCACGGATGTCACGGCCCCCGTGGAGGTGGTGGCGGCCGTCGTCAGGACTCGGCGGCGGCCCGGCCGGGGTCGTTCGGGTGCGACTCCAGCGCGGTGACGTCCAGGGTCATCCAGGGGCGCAGCGGGAGCGTGCCGAGCACCTTCTCGTGGAGTTCGTCCTCGTCGGCGGCCCGCCAGATGCCGAGGCTGCGCAGCTCACCGACCGGGCGCCACAGCCGCGCCAGACGGCCGGTGGCGGCCAGCTCCCGGGCCCGGACGGCTTCGGCGGCACGCCGGCGGTCGACCTCGTCCTGGCTGGTGCCCTCGGGGATCGTGGTGGTGATCTCGACCAGGAACTCTCGCATGATCCCGCTCCGCTCGGTGGGGCGTCCGGCGGGTACCGGGACGCCGTGGATGGAGGGACGCCCGTGGTTCCAGGACCCGTGGACCTCCCTGCACTCATCCTCCGTCCGGCACCGGGACGGCGCCACGACCGGCTTCCTCCTCGCTGGGAGGCGCGGCCTCGCAGCGACGTAGCATGACGGACGTGGAGCTGCGCCAACTGCGGTATTTCGTCGCCGTCGCCGAGGAACTGAACTTCGGCCGGGCCGCCGAGCGCCTGCTGATCGCGGGCCCCTCCCTGTCCCAGCAGATCAAGGCACTCGAACGCGACTTGGGCGTACGACTGTTCGATCGCGACCGTCGCTCGGTCTCCCTGACCCCGGCCGGCGCGGCCCTGCTCCCGCACACCCGCGCGCTGCTGGACCGGGCCGAGGACCTCCAGCGGTGCGCCGAGCGGCTCTCCGGATCGGAATCGGTCCGGCTCGGCTACGTCAACTGGCTCCCGCCGGACCTGACCGCCCGCACCATCGGGGTGGCCCGGCTCCACCTCGACGCCTGGGTCGCCCCCTCCCACACCCAGGCCGCCCGGGTCGCCGACGGCAGCCTGGACCTCGCGGTCTGCTGGGTGCGGACCGAGGATCTGGAGCAACGCGGCCTGCACGCCCGCCTCCTCGGCGCCGACCGGCTCTACGCCGTCTCCGCCGGCGACGACACCGGCGAGGTGGCCGCGCGGGACACCGCAGTCCTCCTCGACGGCGACACCACCTCCTGGTCGTCCTGGAACGCCTACGCCGAACTGCTGGCCCGCGACACGGGGGCCCGCACGGTGCGGATCTCCGACGGCGGCGTCACCGGCCCCGCGTTCTTCGACCACGTCCGCCGCAGCGGCCGTCCGGTCGTCAACTCCCCCAAGGGGCAGACCACTCCACTGCCGCCCGACCTGGTCCAGCGCCCCGTCGTGGCACCGCGGATCCACTGGACCTGGTCCCTGGTCCGGCGCGCGAACGAGGACCGGCCCGCGGTCCTGGCCGCCGCCGAAGCCCTCTGCGCCGACGTCGGAGACCTGGGCCTCGACACCCCGGACTCCTGGCTGCCCGAAGGCGATCCGCACCGGCGCTGAGGCCAGGGTCTGCCGTTCCCGCCGGCCTGCGCTGGGAGGCTGCGCCTACCACCTGGGAGGAAACCCGTCCCGGCCAGGGCCCCGTGGGCCTTTGACTTCCCCCTCCGCGCACCCTACGGTCCAAATAGTCGACCGGTCGGCTAGCGATCCGCTGGCAGTCGGGGATCGGTCGAGGAACCCTCACCACACCTTTCGGAGAAGTCATCATGAGCTCTCAGGACCAGAAGGTCGCAGTCGTCACCGGTGCCTCACAGGGCCTCGGTGCCGGCATCGCCGAGGCGTACCGCAAGCTCGGCTACGCCGTCGTCGCCACCTCGCGCACCATCGCCCCCTCCCACGACGCGGGCATCCTGACCGTCCAGGGCGACATCGCCGACCCCGCCACCGCCGAGCGCGTCATCGCCGCCGGCATCGAACGCTTCGGCCGCATCGACACCCTCGTCAACAACGCCGGCGTCTTCGTCGCCAAGCCCTTCACCGACTACACCGCCGACGACTACGCCACCGTCGTCGGCATCAACCTCACCGGCTTCTTCCGCCTCACCCAGCTCGCCGTCGAGCACATGCTCAACCAGGGCGGCGGCCACATCGTCAACATCACCACCAGCCTCGTCGACAACGCCGACTCCAACGTGCCCTCCGTGCTCGCCTCCCTGACCAAGGGCGGCCTCCAGTCCGCCACCAAGTCGCTCGCCATCGAGTACGCCACCCGCAACATCCGCGTCAACGCCGTCTCCCCCGGCACCATCAAGACGCCCATGCACCCCGCGGAGACCCACGAAGTCCTCGCCTCCCTCCACCCCGTCGGCCGCATGGGCGAGCAGAGCGACATCGCCGACGCCGTCATCTACCTCGAGAACGCGCCCTTCGTCACCGGCGAGATCCTCCACGTCGACGGCGGCATGAGCGCCGGCCACTGAGTCCGCACGACGAGGGAAGGACCCCGATGAACAGCACGACGGACAACGAGGCGATCCTGCGCGGCGTCCTCGACCGGTGGAAAGCCGCCGTGGACGGCCACGAACCGGAGGAGGTGGCCGCCCAGTTCACCGAGGACGCGATCTTCCAGGGACTGCGCCCCTACAGCGTCGGCAGACCGGGCATCGCCGCCTACTACGACTCCCAGCCGCTCGGGATGGCGGCCGCGTACCGGATCCTCGAAACCCGGCGTCCGGCCGACCACCTCGTGCTCGGCTACCTGGCGGTGGACTTCTCCTTCACGGACCGGCCCACCGTCGGCGTCACGCTCGGCGTACTGGTCGAACGCACGGACGAGGGCTGGCGGATCGGCCACTACCAGGTCTCGCGACTCCCTTGATCCCTACCACCCTTGACCCGCGCCGGCGCTCGCCGGCGCGGGTCAGGGGCACGGGCGCACCGACCTGTCGGGCGGGCACGGGTGCGAGTGGTCGAGGCACAGAGAGTGCCGCCGGGATTGGTCCCGGTCCGATCTGTCCACTGTGCGGTGGCTTCGAGCGCGTGCCGGAAGCGGATTCCGGAGGTGCGCGCGTATCCCCTTGCGCAATGGTCAAGAATCGTTGACCATTGCTCGCATGCCTACCGACGATCTCCCCGAGACGTTTCACGTCACCACGGACGAGCAGTTGCGCGCCGTCTCCAGTCTCACGCGCCACCGGATCATGGCCGTGCTCCGCTTCGAGCCGGCGACGATCACGCAGATCGCCGAGCGGGTGGGCCTCGCGAAGGGGAGTTCCAGCTATCACGTACGGCTGTTGGAGCGGGCCGGCCTGGTGAAGGTGGTGCGGACGCGGAAGGTCCGGGGCGTCACCGAGCGGTACTACGCCATGGCCGCCCGGTCGATCGCGCTGCCGGACCCGGGCGAGGGAGGACCGGACGTGCTGATGCGGCATGCGGTGGCGGACCTGGAGGCGGCGCCCGCGGACGGCGGGCGGCACGTGCGGATGGCGCATCTGCGGCTCACCGAGGAGCAGTTCGCGGAGCTGGGGGCGCGGCTGGAGGCACTGGCGGACGAGTACCGGGAGCGGTCCGATCCGTCGCTGCCGGACGCCTCACTCGTCTTCGCACTGTTCCACCCGGCACCGCGCGAGCAGGCCGAGGGGGGCACCAAGTGACCTCAGGCGTTCGGAAGTTGCCGACCGGGTTCGGACGGCTGTGGACTGCGCAGACGGTGTCCTCGCTCGGTGACGGGGTGTCGCATGCCGCGCTGCCGCTGATCGCGTTGACGTTGACGCGGGACCCGATGGCGCTGGCCGTCGTCACGGCCGCGGGGACGCTGCCGTGGCTGCTCTTCGGGGTGCTCGGCGGTGCGCTGGTGGATCGCTGGGACCGTCGGCGCACGATGTGGGTCGCGGACGCGGCGCGTGCGGTGCTGCTCGCGATACCGGCGGCGGCGGCCGCGCTCGATGTGCTGAGCATTCCGCTGCTCGCGGCCGTCGCCTTCCTGCTCGGCCTCGGCGCGCTCTTCTTCGATACGGCCGCCACGGCCTTCCTGCCGGATCTGCTCCGCCGCGACCCCGCGCTCCTGGAGCGCGCCAACTCCCGCCTGCGCGGCGCCCAGACCGCCATGTCCGGTTTCGCCGGGCCACCTGCGGGCAGTGCGCTGCTCGCGCTCGGACGGGCGGTTCCGCTGCTGGCCGACGCGGTGTCGTTCCTGCTCTCCGCACTGCTCGTCCGTGCGCTGCCCGCCATGCCCCGGCCCGTACCGGAGGTGCGCGAGTCGCTGCTCCGGCAGGCGCGGGCCGGGGCCTCGCACGTCTTCCGGGACCGGTTGCTGCTCGGGCTCGCGCTCCGCCCGGCGGTCGGGAATGTCGCCTTCCTCGCCGTGGAGACCGTCCTCGCCCTCTTCGCGCACGACCGTCTCGGCATCGACACCTACGGCTTCGGCCTGCTCCTCACGGCGGAGGCCACCGGCGGTCTGCTCGGTGCGGGCATCGCCTCCTCCCTTGGCCGACGACTCGGCACCGGTACCGCGCTGACCTGCACGGCGGCCGTCGAAGGGCTTGCCATCCTGGGCCTGGCCGCGGCCCCGAACCCGTACGTGGCGGGGCTGGCGCTCGCCGTCTGCGGGGCCGGCATGGGCGCCACGATGGTGCTCGGCCCCTCCCTCCGGCAGGCGATCGTCCCGGCCCACCTCATGGGCCGGGTCGCCTCCACCTCCCGCATGCTGGCCATGTGCGCCGCCCCCCTCGGGGCCTTCCTCGGCGGCTGGCTGGCCACCGCCTACGACATCCGCACCCCGCTCTACGCCGCCGCCGGCCTCCTCCTGACGATGACGGCCGTCACGGCATCCATGACCAACAACCGCCGGGTCGAAGCGGCGCTGCGGGCCGCCGCCCCGGCCGGCGGCACGGATCACCCGGCATCCAAGGATCCCGCCCAGGAGGGCGCACCCGACCTGTCGTGACGCCTGCCACGAAGGCGTCACGACAACGTACCCGTGTCTCCGGCGTCCTCTCCGGGCCGTGGGGGCCCCGGTCCCCACACTCTTACTCATCACGACTTTTACTCATCACGGATGGCATGCCCTGGTCAAATCTGCCAGGCTTCCGGCAGCCGTCGCCCCGACCCCAGGGGAACGCGGCAGAAATCTCACCCCCGCGGTCGCGCGAGCGATCCGCGCAGCCCCCGGCTGTCCTCCGGCGCACCCGAGCCGGGCGGACGGCCACCGAGCAGGCCGGAATCCCGGCCGCCTCAAAGGAGTTCGTGTGAGACCGACCCCCCACAAGGCCCTCGCGACGGCCGCACTCGCCGTCGTCGCGCTGGCCGCCGCGCTGCTCCCCGGAGCCCCGGCGTCGGCGGCGCCGCCCACCGCCATCTCGGCCGACGCCTGCACCCCTGCGCAGGTGGTCACCAACGGCGGCTTCGAGAGCGGCACTTCGCCCTGGACGCAGTCGTCGACCAGCGTGATCACCTCGCGCGCCGGCCAGACCGCCCACGGCGGCACCTCCTTCGCCTGGCTGGACGGTGTGGGCAGCACGCACACCGACACGCTCTCGCAGAGCGTGACGATCCCGTCCGGGTGCAGCTCCGCCACGCTCACCTTCTGGCTGCACATCGACACCACCGAGACGACGACGTCCACCGCGTACGACAAGCTGACGGCGAAGATCGGCAGCACGACGCTGGCGACGTACTCCAACCTCAACAAGAACACCGGCTACGCGCAGAAGTCCTTCGACGTCTCGGCGTTCGCGGGCCAGACCGTGACCGTCGCCTTCACCGGCACCGAGGACTCCAGCCTCCGGACGAGCTTCGTCCTCGACGACGTCGCCCTCGACACCTCCGGCACCACCATCCCGCCCGCGGACTCCACACGGACGCCGGCCGCACCCTCGTACACCGTCAGCCTGAGCAGCAACTCCAGCGGCACCGCCTGGACCGGTCACGAGAGCGCGACCTTCACCAACGCCTCCTCCACCGCGCTCAGCGAGGTGTACCTGAGGCTGTGGGACAACTACCACGGCACCTGCTCCGCGATGCCGATCGTGGTCAGCAACGTCACCGGCGGCACAGCGGGCGCCCTCTCGGTGGGCTGCACGGCCCTCAGGATCGACCTGTCGGCGCCCCTGACACAGGGTCAGACCGCCACGATCGGCTTCGACCTGGGGATCACCGTTCCCAGTGGCGCCGACCGCTTCGGCTACGACGGCGCCTTCGTCAACATCGGCAACGCGCTGCCCGTACTGGCGGTCAAGGACGCGGCCGGCTGGCACCTGGACCCGTACACCAACAACGGCGAGTCGTTCTACTCACTGGCCGCCGACTTCAAGGTGACCCTCGACCACCCGACGAGCCTCCTCGTCCCGGCCACCGGCACCTCGGTCGACACCGCCGGATCGAGCGGCCGGACGGTCACCACGGCCACGGCCTCCAAGGTCCGTGACTTCGCCTGGGCCGCCGGCCCCTTCAGCAAGATCTCCGGCACCTCCCCGGCCGGCACCGCGATCAACATCTACTCCGTCTCGGGCATCAGCTCCTCCGACTCCCAGTCGATGCTCTCCACCGCCAAGTCCGCGGTGGACGCCCACGCCGCACGCTTCGGCGCGTACCCGTACGGCGAGCTGGACGCCGTGATCGACAACAACTACTGGTTCGGCGGCATGGAGTACCCCGGCTTCGTCCTCGACCTGGTCAGCACCACGGCACTCACCCACGAGATCGGTCACCAGTGGTTCTACGGGATCGTCGGCGACGACGAGTACAACAGCCCGTGGCTGGATGAGGCGTTCACCGACTACGCCACCGACCTGGCGCAGAACAAGACCGGCGCCAACTGCTGGAACAGCGTCTCCTGGGCCTCCTCCGCGGAGAAGATCACCAACTCGATGGCCTACTGGGACGCCCACTCGTCCCGGTACTCCACGGTCGTGTACGGCTACGGCAAGTGCGCCCTGCACGACCTGCGGCGCACCCTCGGCGACACGGCCATGACCAAACTCCTGAAGGACTACGCCACTTCGCACCGGTACGGCGTCTCGACCACGTCCGAGTTCAAGGCGGCCGCCCAGGCCGCCACGACCACGGACCTGACCTCGTTCTGGACCCAGCACCGCATCGACGGCTGACAGCCGACCGGTGCGCCGCGGCGGGCGTCTTCCGGCGTCACCCGCGGCGCACCGACGGCGGCGCGGACCAGCGCCGCGCACACGCGGCGCCCGCGCCCGCACCCCGGGGAGGAGCCGGCACCCACGGAGGGTGCCCGCGCCATGGAAGGTGCCCGCTCACGGAAGAGCCCGCTCACGGCGCAATGTTGTTTCCACCTACACCTAGATGCATAATGCGGTTATGCATAAGCGGGTTATGAACACTGGCACACCGGCGCCGGCCGACGACCTGATGATCGCCGTGGAGCGGCTGGTCCGATACGTCCGTCGCAGCGCCGTCACCGGTGGCCTGAGCACGGCGGCCTCCTCGGCACTGAGCCGACTCGGCCGGGAGGGGCCGCAGCGGCTGACCGAGCTCGCCAGGGCCGAGAACGCCTCCCAGCCGAACATGACTCAGCTGGTCACCCGGATGGAACGCGCGGGTCTGGTCCGGCGCACCGCCGACCACAGCGACGGCCGGGGCGTGCTCGTGGAAGCCACCGACGAAGGCCTGGACGTCTTCCGCCGGCGACGGGCCGAGCGCGCGGACGCCCTGCGGCAGCTGATCGAGGACCTGACCGAACCGGAACAGCGGGCCGTCCGGGTCGCCCTGCCTGCCCTGGCCCGGGTCATCGACGACCGTCATTCCCGCTCATGACCCCGTCCCTGCGACACCACGGAGAACCGCACATGAGTGCACCGCACGGAAGGGCCGCCAGCCCCTTCAAGCAGCCCAAGGCCGTCTGGGCCGTCGCGTTCGCCTGCGTCATCTCGTTCATGGGCATCGGTCTGGTCGACCCGATCCTGCCCGCCCTCGCCGAGGGCCTGCACGCCTCACCCAGCCAGGTCTCCCTGCTGTTCAGCAGCTACCTGATCGTCACCGCGGTCGCCATGCTGTTCGTCGGCTGGGTCTCCAGCCACATCGGCGCCAAGCGCACCCTCGTCGTGGGTCTGGCCGTCATCGTCGTCTTCGCGGCGCTCGCGGGCACCACCGACTCCATCAACGGCATCGTCGGCTTCCGGGCCGGCTGGGGCCTGGGCAACGCGCTGTTCATCGCCACCTCCCTCGCCGTCATCGTCGCCTCCGCGAGCGGCGGCTTCGGCGGCGCGATCATCCTGTACGAGACCGCCCTCGGCCTCGGCATCGCCGTAGGTCCCCTGCTCGGCGGCGAGCTGGGGGCCATCAGCTGGCGCGGCCCCTTCTTCGGCGTCGCCGTCCTGATGGCCGTCGCGCTGGCCGCGACACTCGCCTTCGTGCCGGCACTGCCCAAGCCGCAGCGGCCCACCTCGCCGCTCGCCCCCCTCAAGGCGCTGCGCCACCGCGGCCTGCTGACCATGGGCATCATGGCGCTGCTCTACAACTGGGGCTTCTTCACGATGCTGGGGTACGCCCCCTACCCGATGAAGCTGAGCGCGCACCAGCTCGGACTGGTCTTCACCGGATGGGGCCTGCTGGTGGCGGCCTTCAGCGTGTTCTTCGCCCCGCGCCTGCAGGCCCGGTACGGCACCGCCCCGGTGCTGTACGCCAACCTGCTCGGCCTGGGAATCGTCATGGCGGTCATCGCGGCCGGCGTCGACTCGCCCGGCGTGGTGATCGTGGCCGTCGTCGTCAGCGGTGCCTTCATCGGGATCAACAACACCCTCACCACCCAGGCCGTCATGCTCGTCTCACCCGTCGAGCGGCCGGTGGCCTCCTCCGCCTACGGCTTCCTCCGGTTCATCGGCGGCGGCCTCGCCCCGTATGTCGCCGGCAAGCTCGCCGACGCCACCGATCTCAGCGTCCCGTTCTACCTCGGCGCCGGAACCTTCGTCGTGGCCATCCCGGTACTGGCGAGCGGTCACCGTCTGCTCCGCCGGGCCGAACAGGGGGCGGGCCAGGGCGAGCCCGTCGCCCCCACGCTCACGCCGGTCGGCGCCGCGCCGGCCACCGACGGACCGCCGCTCATCGTCGCCGTCGGCGCCCACGACAGGGCCGCCGCCATCGTCGACACCGCGGCTCGGCTCGCCCATGACTCGGGTACGGCCCTGGAGGTCGTCCACGTCCAGCAGACCGCCGTGGTCGAGGAACAGGCCGTGGACGTCGAGACCGCCGACCAGGCCCGCTCCGCCGTCACCGCCCACCTCGACCGGCTCGCGGCCCAGGGCATCCCCGCCGTCGGCCAGATACTCACCAGCGTCGGTGACCACGCCGCCGCGGGCCGGGCCCTGGCCCAGCACGCCGCCGACGTCCACGCCGGCACCGTCGCCGTGGGCCACTCTCCCCGCGGTCCGCTGGCACAGTTCGCCGACGGGAGCTTCACCAGCGCGCTCACGCACACCGCGGCCTGCACGGTCGTCCTCGTCGACCCCGACAGCGCGCCCCGGCCACTGACCGCGGCCACCCTGGCGGAATTGCGCGCCGCCTCCGCCTGACCGACCGGCCCGGCAATCGTCACCCGTCAGCCGCGCGTCGCCGCCTCCGGCGCGGAAACCGGCCGGGCGACGACCGGGGGCCCGGTACCCGGTGAGACGGGATTGCTCGGGGCGTCCGGAAACCCGGCGCGGGCCGTGAACCCGGCAGTCCGTGAACGGCCGTGAACCCGGTGCAGGCCGAGAACCCGGTGCAGGCCGTGAATCCGGCGCAGGAGATCACCTGATCTTCCGCGCCGGGTTCACACGGCCCGTGCCCGGTTCGCCGCTCGCCCCGGTCCACCGCCCGCGCCCGGGTCGCCTCTCACCCGGTCCACACCCGTGCCCGGGTCGCCGCGCCGCTCACCTCTCACCGTCCGCTTCGGGTCCACCGCCCGCGCGGCACGAGTCCGCTTGCCGGCGCCACCGGGCCCCGCCTCGGGCCGACCTCGGGCCCCACCCCGGCTCCGGAGTGGCGCGGCACCGGCGGCCGGGGCTCTTCGGCAGTCGCCGGCCGTCAGCCGACCTGCGCGGCGAACGCCTCGTACGCCCGCTCGTCGAAGAGGACGAACCTGACCTCCTCGACCGCCGCCTCCGTGTCCCGCACGGTCCGTACCGCGATACGGGCGGCGTCCTCCATCGGCCACCCGTACACGCCGGCCGAGACGGCGGGGAACGCGACCGTGCGGGCGCCGAGTTCGTCGGCGACCCGTAGTGATTCGCGGTAGCACGAGGCCAGCAGGTGCGAGCGGTCCTCGGTGCCGCTGAAGACCGGGCCCACGGTGTGGATCACCCACCGCGCGTCCAGGTCGCCCGCGGTGGTCGCGACCGCCTTGCCGGTGGCCAGGCCCTTGCCGTAGTGCGAGGCGCGGAGTCTGCGGCAGTCCGCCAGGATGGCGGGGCCGCCGCGGCGGTGGATCGCCCCGTCCACGCCCCCGCCGCCGAGCAGCGAGGAGTTCGCCGCGTTGACGATCGCGTCGACGCTCTGCCCGGTGATGTCGCCCCGGACCAGGGTGATGACGGTCATGACGCCTCGTCCTCCTCGTACGCGGTCCTCACCGCATTCTCCCCCGCCCGCCGCCGGCCCGCCGCCGGCCGTGCGGTGTCCCCCGCCGTGTCCGTGTGGTCAGGACTGTCGCAGGCGACGCCACACGGCCTTCGCCGCGTTGTGCCCCGACATGCCGTGCACGCCGGGTCCCGGCGGGGTGGCCGAGGAGCAGATGAAGACGGCCGGGTGCGGGGTGCCGTACGGGGACGCGGACAGCCTGGGACGCAGCAGGAGCTGAAGTCCGGACGCGGCACCGCACGCGATGTCGCCGCCCACGTAGTTGGCGTTGCGCGCGGCGAGTTCGCGCGGGCCGGCGGTCGCGCGGGCCAGTACCCGGTCGCGGAATCCCGGCGCGAACCGCTCCAGCTGGCGCTCGATCGCGTCCGTGAGGTCCCCCGTCCAGCCGTTGGGAACGTGCCCGTACGCCCAGAAGACCTGCTTTCCCTCGGGTGCCCGGGAGGGGTCGACGACGCTGGGCTGCACGGTGATCAGGAAGGGGGCGTCCGGCGCCCGGTCCTCGCGCGAGGCGGCGTGCAGTGCGGCACCGATCTCGGCGCGGCTCGCGCCCACCTGCACGGTCCCGGCGGTACGGGCCTCCTCGGCCGTCCAGGGCACGGGCCCGTCCAGCGCGTAGTCGACCTTGAAGACGGCTGCCCCGTAACGGTAGTTCTCGTAGTACCGGCCGAAGCCCGCGATCCGGGACAGCGCGGTGGGCGAGGTGTCGAAGACGTAGGCGCGCGCGGGCGGCAGGTCGTCGAGGCGCTTGACCTCGTAGTCGGTGTGGACGCTTCCGCCGAGGTCCCGCAGGTAGGCGGCGAGCGCGTCGGAGATCGACTGGGAGCCGCCGCGCGCGACGGGCCAGCCGCGGGCGTGCGCGGCCAGGGCGAAGACCAGGCCGACGGCGCCGGTGCCGATGCCGCCCAACGGGGCCATGACATGGGCGACGAGCCCGGCGAACAGGGCCTTGGCCGGCTCGTCACGGAAGCGCCGCATCAGCCACGTGGAAGGTGGCAGTCCGGTGAGTCCGAACCGGGCCAGGGTGACCGGGTCGCGGGGCAGTGCGGTCGCGGGCAGGGACATGAAGTCGTGGGCCAGCGTGTCCCACTTGGGGAGATAGGGGGCGACCAGCCGGCGGTAGGTGCCGGCGTCGCGCGGTCCGAACGAGGCGGCCGTCTCCGCGACGGAACGCGCGAGCACCGCGGCCGTGCCGTCCGGGAACGGGTGGACCATGGGCAGCTCGGCGTGCAGCCACTCCAGGCCGTAGCGCTCCAGGGGCATCGCCCGGAACGCGGGCGAGTTGATGCCGAGCGGATGCGCGGCCGCGCAGGGGTCGTGCCGGAATCCGGGCAGGGTCAGCTCTTCGGTGCGGGCGCCGCCACCCACCGTGTCCCGCGCCTCGAAGACGGCCACGGAGAAGCCCCGGCGGGCCAGTTCCACGGCAGCTGTCAGCCCGTTCGGCCCCGCACCCACGATGACGGCATCGAGCATCGACGGCACCTTCGGACTCCTTTGTCGCCGACGGCCACTGACCACCAGGATATGCCGGAGAGCTGACGACCCCGGCGGCGCGGGGTGGGAATCCGCGAGCCGCCCGGGGCGGGCGGGCCCCGGCCGCCGGTGGGGACCGGGCGTGCCGTCGTCGTCGGCGCCCGGTCCCGGCCGGCGGTGGCTCACACGGTGTGGACGGTTCCGGCGTAGCGCTGGACGAACCGGGTGCCGGTGCCCGCGGTGACCGTGAAGTCGTACCGCCCCGCGTCGGTGCGCCACGTCAGCCGGGTGCGGTCGCCCGCCCCGACCCATACGGTCCGCTCCTCGCCGGCGAAGTCGTTCGGCGTGATCGTGAACGCCACCTCGGTGTCGCCGGCGTTGCGCAGGTCCAGCTCCACCGAGGCGTTCTCCGGGCGCCCGGACTGCCGCAGGGCCGCCGTCACCGAAGGCACGGCCACGTCGTCCTGGCCCGTGCGGACGACCGTTCCGGAGAAGCGGCGGACGAAGCCGTCGGCGCCGTACACGGAGAAGTCGTAGCGGCCGTCGGTGCCGGAGGCGTCCCACTCATAGGTGCGGGAGGAGCGCGGCGGGACCGTGAAGGGTGTCCCGACGAAGGGCAGGGCGGTGTTCGGCAGGACGGTGAAGTGGTAGCCGACACTGCCGTCGTTGGTGAGGGTGCAGGTGACCTTGCCGGTGGTCCGGTCGACCTTCGCGTCGGCCCACGGGCGGTACGGCAGGGCGCGGTGCGGCCTGTCGCCGTCCTCCTGTGCGGGCATGGACTGCTGGTCCGGCACCTTGACCGGCGGCAGCGAGCTGCCCGCGTCCGCCTTGGCCATCAGCGCGACCGTGTCCGGCAGGGCCGGGATGCTGTAGTCGGGCTTGGCGAAGTCGAAGGCGCTGGTGAGGTCGCCGCAGACGGTGCGCCGCCAGTCGGAGATGTTGGGCTCCTCCACACCGGTCACGCGCTCCAGGAAACGCACCACCGAAGTGTGGTCGAACACCTGGGAGTTGACCCATCCGCCGCGCGACCACGGTGAGACGACCCACAGCGGCACCCGGCTGCCCAGGCCGATCGGCTTGCCGCCCGCGAACTCGTCCTTGGTGCCGGGCTCGGGGAAGGGCGGGATGACGTGGTCGAAGTAGCCGTCGTTCTCGTCGTACATGACCAGGAAGACGGTGTGCTTCCACACGTCGGGGTTGGAGAACAGCGACTGCAGTGCGGTGTCGACCCAGTGGGCGCCGTAGTCGGGGCTGGCGTTCGGGTGCTCGCAGAACAGGTAGGGCGCCACCAGCCAGGAGACCGTGGGCAGAGTGCCGTCCTTGCAGTGCTCGTCGAACGCCGTGAGGTCCCACTTCGTCATCGCGTTGACGTAGCGCGGGTCGTCCTTGGGGAACTCGTGGAACTGCTTGAAGTACGACAGGGCGTTGTCGTCGTAGTCGCCGTAACGGTCGTCGGAGCCGTCGGGGTTGTGGTAGACGCGCCAGGTGACGCCGGCCTGCTCCAGGCGTTCGGCGTACGTCGTCCAGTCGGCCACCGGGTTGTCCGTGACCGGTGCGTTGTCGGTCCACGGGCCGGTGGTGCCGTCCACGCCGGGGCCCGCGGTGCCGGTCCACAGGAAGAGGCGGTTGGGGTCGGTGGGGCCGTTCAGCGAGCAGAAGTAGCCGTCGCAGAGGGTGAAGGCGTCGGCCAGCGCGTACTGGTAGGGGATGTCCGCGCGCGTGAAGTAGCCCATGGTCCGCTCGCCCTTGGCGGCGACCCACTTGTTCATGGCGCCGCCGTTGACGGCCGAGTGCCCGCTGTCCCAGTCGTGCGGGAGGCCGGCCGCGTTCTGCGCGTTGTACTTCGTGGTGTCCATGCGGAAGGGCAGGAGATGGCCCTCCGCGCGGCCCCCGGCGGGCTGGCGGAACACCGGGTCGCCGCCCGGCAGGACGGTGGCCTGGCGGTCGCTGAAGCCTCGTACCCCGCTCAGGGTGCCGAAGTAGTGGTCGAAGCTGCGGTTCTCCTGCATCAGGATGACGACGTGCTTGACGTCGTCGATGCTGCCGTGGCCGGTGCCGCGCCCTGCGGCCTCCGCCGTGCCGGGGAGTCCGGCCGCTATCGCGGCTCCGGCCGCGGTGGTGCCGATGAAGGTACGGCGGCTGATCTCGGTCATGGGAGGAAGGTCCTTCGGATCGTTCGCGGTCAGCCGCGGGCGGACAGGGAGAAGGTGACGACGGCGGCGGCGTGGTCGGAGGGCCAGCCGTTGGCGGCGGTGTCCGGGACCGGGCGGGGCCAGCCGGTGAACAGGCTGTGTGCCTCCAGGACCTTGAGCCGTCCCGCGTACTGGATCTGGTCGATCCGGTCCTGCGGTTCCGCCCCGCCACCGCTCTCGCGCTGCGGCCTGACGGGGGACCAGGTGATGCCGGGTGCCTTCTTCGGGTCGGCGTGGGCGTCGCGGAAGGCGTCGACGAGACCCGCCTTCTCCAGCGCCTCGGTGACGGGCCAGCGGACCCGGCCCGCTCCCCCGTGCGCGGACGTGGTCCGGCTCGTCCAGTCGTGGTGGGACGGGGAGGCGAGTCCGGCCGCCAGCACGACGGGGGTGCGGGAGGCGAGTTCCGGCCGCAGGGCGGCCACCAGCGCCTGCGCCTGCCGGTAGCGGGCCGTCGTCTTCTCCGCCGCCTCGACCTGCGCGGGCGTCCGGCCCGACAACAGCGCGTACGGCCCGTAGTCGGCTTCGTCCAGCCGGGCCGTCCACAGGCGTACCGCGCGGTCGCCGGGCAGATGCAGTGTCGCCGCCGTGGCCGGGAGCGCGGCGGTCGGGGCGACGACGTCGCCGAGCGGGTAGCGGCTCACGATGCCGAGGCCGCCGGCTTGGTGTGCGTGCCAACCGAGCGCCCCCGCGAGGTCCTCGGCCGCCGTGTCACCGCATTCCTGGAGCGCCACGACGTCCAGGCCCTGGGTGAGCACCAGCCGCAGCTGCTTCTCCAGGAAGCCGTCGACGTGGGTGCCGGCGTCCCAGAGGTTCAGCGTGGCCACCTTCAGCCGGAGCCGTTCCCGTGCGGTGCGCACCGGCACCTGGACGGTGACGGTGTCGCTGCCGACGGCGCTGTCGGTGACGGCGGCGACCACGCGGCCGGGTCTGCGGGGCGCCGGGAGCGGGGCCCTGCCGCCGACCGTGCCGTCCGCGGCCACCGTCAGCCAGGAGTCGCCGCCGACCCGCTTGAAGGTCGCGCTGCCCGCGGCGTTGCCCTCGGGTCTGATCCACAGACCGCCCAGCTTCACCGAGAAGTCCCTGCCCGCGGTCTGCGGCTCGGTGGTGACGGCGTCCACGGCCGCGTGCGGGCGCGGGATCTCGGGGCGCACGGCGAAGCTGAACGCGGCGGTCTCGGCGAGGATGCCGTAGCCGTCCTTGGCCAGCAGGTAGGCGGTGTACGGTCCGCCGCTCAGGCCGGAGGTGTCGAGGGTGATGTCCCCGGTGGCGGCCGGGGTGTACTCCCAGGCGAGGGAGGAGCCGTGACCCGGCTGCCGGTCGCCGTCGTACACCCCGATCCAGTTCTTCGGGTCGGGTGTGTCCGTCGTCCAGTGGAAGGAGACCTTGTCGCCCTCGTGCGGGGCGGGGGTCGTCAGCTTGACGGAGTCGCCGACGGGGGCGCCCGCGAAGCTGAACGGCTCCGTCTTGGCGAGGACGCCGTAGCCGTCCTTGGCCAGCAGGTACACGATGTACGGGCCGCCGCTCAGGCCGGAGGTGTCGAGGGTGGTCTGCCCGGACGCGCCGGGCACGTACGCCCACACGAGGGAGCTGCTGCCGCCGGCGGGCAGCCGGTCGGCGGGGTAGACGCCGATCCAGTTCTTGGGGTCGGGGGCGTCCGTCGCCCAGGTGAGGGTCAGTCCGGTGCCGCGCGGCGGGGGCGTCGGGGAGCCGATCGCGATGCTGCTCCCGGACGCGGCGGCCTGTGAGAGGGATGACACGGTGTTGGGTCCTCTCCGCCCCGGGTCCCGCCGCGGCGACACCCAGGGGAGCAAAGTTGTCTAGATAACTTCGCTCCATAGCAAGCCGTCCCTCGGCGACGTCCCCGTGAACGAGAGGTGGCCTGCGACCGGGAGGAAGGCGGAACTCTCAGGTTTCCCGCGCGGGCCGAAGAGCCGGAACCGGGCCGGAAAAAGGCCACTGAGCTGCGGCTTTCCGAGACCATCCACCTCCCGCACACCCCACGGAGACCGCCGGGCCCGCACCCCGTCGCATCGACGTCCGGAGGGACACGACTCGTCGCGACCGCCACCGAGCCACACCCTCGCTGTGCACAGCGAAGGCCGGACGGACACCGGCACGGCAGCGTGCGCCGCGTGCGAAGGGGCATCGAAAAGCCGGGGCACGAGGGTGCCCCGGCTTCGACTGCGGTTCGACGTCCAGGTAGGTGCGGGTGTCCTGGTTGAGGTTTTTGATCCGGATCATCGCGGCGCGACGATGGACGGTGGTACGGAGATGGACGGCGGTGCGGAGGTGTACGGCGGTGCGGAGGTGGAGCAGCGCGAAGATGGACCGCGTCACGGACCGCACAGGACGCGAACCTCACGGCCATCACAGGACCCGAACCACACGGCCCGCACGCGGCGCCCCGCGGCTCCCGGTCAGGCTCCCGCGGCCAGCAGCCCCCGTACCCGGCGGGCCGTCGCCTCGTCCCGGGCCGCTGTGAACGGCAGCGCGTTGCCGCCGGTGACGCGGAACGGCTCACCCGTCAGGGTCAGGTGGGTGCCGCCCGCCTCCTCGACCAGCAGCAGACCCGCCGCGTGGTCCCAGGCCGCCTCCCAGGAGAAGGCCGTCGCGTCCAACTCCCCGCGGGCGACGGCCAGATACTCCAGGCCGGCCGAGCCGCAGGGGCGCGGCCGGACGCCCTCCGTGTTCAGTCCGAGCAGGGCGCGCTTCTGCTCGTCCGTCGTGTAGTCGGGGTGCGAGGTGGCTATCTCGAGGTCGCGGCCGGGCGCGGGCGAGCCGGAGCGCAGCGGCTGTCCGTCGAGACGGGCGCCCCGGCCGCGGAGAGCGACGGCGAGCTGGTCACGGGCCGGCGCGTAGGTCCAGGACGCGTGGACGACGCCGCCCAGGGTGAGGGCGACGAGCGTGCAGAAGCCGGACTCGCCGCGGACGAACTGGCGGGTGCCGTCGACCGGGTCGACGATCCAGACCGGCGCCGCGCCCTTGATCGCGTCGTACGTCGCCGGGTCGGCGTGGACCGCCTCCTCGCCGACCACGACCGAGCCCGGCAGCAGCTTGGCGAGCGTCTCTGTCAGGTACTCCTCGGCCTTGCGGTCGGCGTCCGTGACGAGGTCGTGCGGGCCGGTCTTCTGGTCGATCTCGTGCGCGGCGAGCTGCCTGAAGCGGGGCATGATCTCGGCGGCGGCCGCGCGGCGGACCGCTTCTTCGACGTCGGTCGTGCGGTGAGCGAGAAACTCGTCGATGGTTTCGATGTGTCCGATCATGGCTCCATGACAGCACGCGCCGCTGACAATCCCCGCCCGCCCAGTGCACTTCGGGTGGATTCGGGGTGAATTCCCGGGGCGCCCGGCCGGGACCGGGATACTCGGACCGGCCCCCGCCGCCCCTGGCTCAGCGTCCGACCGCGTACCCCTGCATCCCCCGGGGGTTGGCGGCGGCGGACAGCACCCCGGTGCGCGGGTCCCGGGCGACCGCGCACAGCCGGCCCTCCGACCAGGCGTCGGCGACCTGGACGTCATGACCGCGGCGGCGCAGTTCCGCGACGACGGCGGAGTCGGTACGGGACTCGACGGTGAGGCTGCCGGGACGCATACCGCGCGGGTAGAAGGAGCCGGGGAAGCTGTCGTTGTGCCAGTTCGGCGCGTCGATCGCCCCCTGGAGGTCGAGCCCGCCGCGTACGTCGGCGCGCAGCGCCACCGCCAGGAAGAAGTGGGTCTGCCACTGGTCCTGCTGGTCGCCGCCCGGGGTGCCGAACGCCATGACCGGTACTCCGTCGCGCAACGCCAGCGAAGGCGTCAAGGTGGTGCGCGGACGACGGCCGGGCGTCAGGGAGTTGGGCAGCCCCTCCTCCAGCCAGGCCATCTGGAGCCGGGTGCCGAGCGGGAAGCCCAGTTCCGGGACGACCGGGTTGGACTGGAGCCAGCCGCCGCTGGGGGTGGCCGCGACCATGTTGCCCCAGCGGTCCACGATGTCGAGGTGACAGGTGTCGCCGCGGGTGGAACCGTCCGGTGCCACCTCGGGTTCGCCGGCCCTGCGGGCCACGGTGGGCTCGCCCGCGCCGGGCGCGGCCAGCGCGTCGAAGCCGGGCTCCCCGGAGGCCACCTGCCGCGCGTGGCGGCTCAGCCTCGGGGCACGCCCGCCGGGAGCGCCGGGGCGCAGCTCGTACGAGGCCTCGGCGCCGACGAGGGCGCGGCGCGCCGCGTTGTACTCGTCCGACAGCAGCGCGTCGAGCGGCACCTCGGCCGCGTCCCCGTACCAGGCCTCCCGGTCGGCCATGGCGAGTTTGCAGCCCTCGACGAGCAGGTGGACGTAGTCGGCGGAGCCGTACTGCGGCAGCTCCGGCGGGAGCAGGGCGAGTTGCTGGAGGAGGACCGGGCCCTGGCTCCAGGGGCCCGCCTTGCACAGGGTCCAGCCCCGCCAGTCGTATGTCGCCGGTGTCTCGTAGGCCGCGGACCAGGAGGCGAGGTCGGTGGCCGTCAGGGTGCCGGCGTGGCGCTCACCGCTGGTGTCCATCGTGGGCCGTCCGGCCTGGCGCACCAGGGCCTCGGCGATGAATCCGGTGCGCCAGACCTCCCGTGCCGCCTCGATCTCGGCCTCCCGGTCCCCCGCCGCGGACACCTCGGCGAGCAGCCGTTCCCAGGTGGCGGCGAGCGCGGTGTTGCGGAAGAGCTCACCGGGTCGCGGTGCCGTCCCGCCCGGCAGGTACACCTCCGCGGACGAGGTCCACTCCGTCTCGAACAGCTCGCGGACGGCCTCCACCGTCTCGCCGACCCGCTCCACGGGCGCGTGCCCGCCCCCGGCGTATCCGATGGCGTACTTCAGGACGTCGGCGAGGGACTTGGTGCCGTGGTCGCGCAGGAGCAGCATCCACGCGTCGAAGGCGCCGGGAACGGCCGCGGCGAGCGGGCCGGTACCGGGTACGAGATCCAGACCGAGTCCCCTGTAGTGCGCGATCGTCGCCCCGGCGGGCGCGCCGCCCTGTCCGCAGAGCACCTGTACCGCGCCGCCCGCCGGGGCGAGGATGATCGGGACCTCTCCCGCGGGTCCGTTGAGGTGCGGCTCGACGACGTGCAGGACGAAGCCCGCGGCGACAGCGGCGTCGAACGCGTTGCCGCCGTCCTCCAGGACGGCCATGGCGGACTGGGAGGCGAGCCAGTGGGTGGAGGACACCATGCCGAAGGTGCCCTGAAGGGTCGGTCGGGTTGTGAACACGGAGCCTCTCACCTCGCTGTTTTACATGCGTCGGCCCGGATGATGGGCGTTCGGGACGGGACCTGGGGAGAAGCCGGGACGCTTGCGCCAGGGGCCTGCTTCTCTCGCTCCCCAAGAAGCCTATCGATCGCCCTGCGCCCCTTCTTCCCCGCCTGCGGCTTGAAGTGGGCGTAGTGGTCGAGGGTGATGGTCGGCGATGAGTGTCCCCACCATGTGGCGAGGGCTACGACCGACTCCCCGGGCTCAAGGGACGCGCACCGGTGGGGGCTGTGGTGAGGCCTCACCACAGCCCCCACCAGCCAGCCGGAAGGCCCCTGCAACACGGCGCGGTTCCGCCCGGCCCGAGGCCGTGGCAGGCATGGGTCCGCGCGTCAGGCGGATCGCGCCTGGCCTTGTGCCACGGGGATGAGAGGGGCGTCCTCAGGAGCAAGGCGGTGCCGGGGCTGGTCGGCCAGCGCACTCTGCAGGTGGGCGAGGCCTTCGGTCATCGCTGTGCGCTGATGGGCGGGCATGGTGGCGAGCGCATCCAGGAGGAGTTCCTCGCGCCGTTCACGGAGCTGCGCCAGATGCCGGCGGCCGGAGGGGGTCAGCGTAAGAAGGACTTCGCGGCCGCTGTCGGGCCAGGGCCGGCGTTCGACGAAGCCGAGGGCCTGGAGACGGTCGACCAGGCGGCAGACGGAGGGGCGTGCCGCGCCCAGGAGTCGGGTCAGGGCGCGCATGCGGATGCCGTCCTCGCGATCCACGATGTTCATGACGCGCAGCTGGGAGACGCGGATGTAGGGGGGCGGGCCCTCGTTGCGGTCCTGCTCCCACATGACGTCGAAGAGTTCCGCGATGCTGCGGGCCTGCCGGGCGGCGTCGCGGAGGTGATCGAGGTTGGGCCGGAGGCGGTCGGTCATGCGATTCCCCTCAAGGGGCCTGGTCCCTGATGCCGGTCATGCACGCAGGTGGAGAAGTCAGCCGCCGACCTCTGGTCCCGCTGGGCGACTCGTGCGGTCGACCGACGTGCCGCCTTCGGACGTATGACGATATGCCATGCCCTGGGACTCGGCCGACACGTCGGGCGAATCCGCATGGTCGGGTACGAGGTGGGCGAGTGCGCCGGTGATGTCCAGCATCCGCTCGAGAGTCGGACGCCGGTTGTCGAGGAACAGCGTGACGCCTGCCGCGTCGGTGCGGCGGTGGAGCATCAGCAGCACGGCCAGCCCCATCGAGTCGAGACCCTCCAGGTGGCCGCAGTCCAGGCGCAGGACACGCAGGTCCGGGCTGTCGGTGAGCTGCTGAGAGGCGAGGGCCAGGAAGTGGTCGGCGCAGTCGTAGTCCAGAAACCCGTGGACCTCCAGATGCACCGCGGTCCTGTCGCTGCTGGGGGTGGTGATGAGTTCTATTCCGGCCGACGGCGTCATCCACTGTTCCTGGAGTCGGAGGCGTTCACGGACCTTGTCCCGGTGAGATGGTCGGTTGCCTCGGTGAGCATGAGAGTGGCCCGGGGGAAGTCCTTGAGCTGCTCGCCAAGAATGTCCAGAGCCGGAATGAGGGAGCGGGCGGGGACGCCGCGGGCCGTGAGGATCCCGGCCGTCCAGGTCAGGAAGCCGGTGAGGAGTTCCGCGTCGTTCGTGTAGAGGGCGGTGGCCAGGAAATGCACGATGTGCGCAATGTCCTCAGCCGTGTGCTGACGCTGCAAGGGCGTGTAGTCCCGCATCGCTGGAAAGCGTTCCTCGAGCCCGTTCATGACGGTGCGCACCAGGTTGGTGTGGGTGCGGGCGACCATCGTGTATTCCTGGTCGGCCAGGTGCGGCAGATCGTCGATGGGCTGATGCGCCGGCCGGGGCCTTGGCAGCGGTCCCTGGTCGAGCCGGTCCGCGGCCGCGGCCGCATCGGGCGCCCAGGCGTCCGCACCGAGCATGCGAGCGTACTGGCCGTGTACGCCGAAGGCCGCCCCGCCCACCAGAACGGGCGTGTTCGTCGCCTGAACCGCCGTGATGGCGGCATGCGCGGTCGGCAGGCGGGTGGCGATGGAACTGGAGAGGGCCACCATGTCGGGTCCGGTCTGGTGGAGGTGGGTGATCAGGTGGGTGGGGGGAACCTGCGCGCCGAGATAGTCGACCGTCCAGCCGCGGAGTTTGAGGACCTCGGCCAGGATGCGGGCGGGCAGGCCGTGCCATTCGCCGTCCACGCACGCCACGATGACCCGGCCGCGGGCCTGAGCGGTGTGAGCGTCGTAGTGGTGGGAGAGCGCGGAGACGGCCCGGTCGTTGATCGCGGTGGCGGCGTGCTCCTGCGCGACGGTCATCCGGTTGGCGGCCCACTCCTCGCCCACCTTGCGCTGCACGGAGGCAATGAGGTCCAGGAGCGCTCGCTCCGCGGTGACGCCGTCCTTGAGGGCGTCGAAGACCACCGCGGTGGCGGCGTGCTCGTCGCCGGCGGCGACCGCCTTCCACAGCTGGTCGGTCCGGTCCTCGAAGGAGACAGCGGTGAGGGTACTCATGCGGTGAACCTGCCCCGGGTACGACCGTCCACCGCACTCAGATGATGGGAACGGGGCGAGGCGATCACTATGACGGCCATGTCGTCGTGCGATCCGCTCCCCACCCACTGGGAGGCGAGCATCTGCACGTGCTCGACGACGGCTTCCGCCGGCATGCCCGCGCACTCGGACAGCGCTGCCCTGAGCCGGTCCTCGCCGAAGAACTCGTCGCCCAGCGGGCCGCCTTTGGCCTCGGTGAAACCGTCCGTGAACAGCATGCAGAACTCGCCCGGCGCCAGCGTCTCGTGCGTGGTCGTGGCCGGCGCCTTGGGGAAGGTTCCGATGAGGGTGCCGCGGGAGGATCCTTCCTCCACCGTGCCGTCGTGCCGCACGATGAGGACGGGCTGGTGCCCGGCGCTCGTCACGCGCAGGCGTACGGAGCCGGCCTCGCGCACGGCGGACGCCATCACCAGGGTGGCGAAGCGGGTGTGGTGGGAATTGAGGAGCGCGCCGTTGAGCAGGTCGATCATCCGCTGGTGGTCGCCTGCCATCGGCAGGAGTGCCTGCAGGGTGTTGCGGATCTTCCCCGTCAGGACGGCGGCTTCCATCCCCTTGCCGCACACGTCGCCCAGCACCGCGAAGGACTCCTCCCCTTCGACGGAGGCGGGGTGGACGTCGTAGAAGTCGCCGCCGATGCGCTCGTGATCCCGGGAGGCGCGGTAGCCGCCCGCGAAGTCCACACCGGAGATCTGGTGCAGGGCAGGGGGGAGCAGGTCCCGCATCAGCGTCTGCGTCAACGACGACTGCTCGGCATACAGGCGGGCCGCGGACATCGCGGCGCCGGCACGGGCCGCGAACAGCCTGGCGAAGATCTCCTCCCCGTCGCTGAACGCCGTCTCGCCGCTGCGCCGCAGCAGCACCAGAGCGCCGGCCGGTACACCGTGCCCGGGCAGCGGGGTGACGACGATGGACCCGACCGTCCCGAAGCCTTCCGGCACGAGCCACTCGGGAGCGGCCGCGGGGTCGATCCAGCGTGACGGCACCGGCGGAAAGCCCTGGATCGCCTCCGCCAGACCGGGAACCTCGGACGGGTCGACGTCCCACTGGAAGCGCTGGGGGCGTCCGCCGCGCAGGCACAGGACGACGGGCAGGCGGCGGGCGCTGCGCGGGGCGATGACCACGGCAGCATCCGCGAGATGCTCAGCCGCAAGTTGGGCGGTCACGTCCATGCACCGCTCCAGATTCAGTGACGACAGCAACGTGTTGGACGCCTCGGTGAGAAACGCCGTGCGTTCGCGTTCCTGCCGCAGCGCCTCGCGGGCCAGCCGGTGATCGGTGTCGTCCACCAGCCACCACACCACGTTCCCGTCGTCCTGCACGGTCGGATGCGCCTCGAAGCTCCGCTCCCCCACCAGCCCCGGGACGGCGGCGTTGTCGCCGTGGTGCCTGTTGGCCGTCTGGCGGGCGTGGGCGTTCGCCAGCCAGGCCGGAACGCTGTCCGAAAGAGCACTACCGCGGCAAAGGCCGGGAAAGAGCGCAGCCGCCTGCGGGTTGACGTGACACACGACGCCGGCGCCGTCCACGACCAGAACTGGGTGGGGCACCGACGTGAATGCCTCATGGGCCGGAGCGACAGCGCTCACGGCATGTCCGTGCTGGGTGGAAGTCACAAACAGGAAGGCCCGCTACGCGAACCCCTCACCTCATCCGGTCGAAGAATCTGTTGCCCTACGGCAACCATCCTGCACCGCGCCTTCCGCTGGCAACCCGCCCCCCGGCCGAGTCCCCCTCCTCACAGCGTATGAGTCGTCCCCCGGCCGCCCCGAGCCCTCGCATCACCGGCGAATCGCCACCACAGACGCCGAAAGCGGCAGGTCAGAGCGGCGAACGTGATTCTCTTCACCGCGGTACGGCCCGGCGTGGCGGACTGCCGCACCATGTGAAGACGTGGAGGAGAAGATGAAGGTTCGTGAAGCCACGCCCCGCGGGTCCGGCCTGCACGTCCGCGCCGTACCGGATCGGTGGAAGCCCGAGGCCGTCACGGATCGGGCCCCACCGACAGGTGAGCCCCACCCGCTCACCAAGGCCGGCACGGACGTGGGAGAGACGCCCTGAAGGGAGGCCGCGAGGCCGGGTGGTCTCGTCATTCACCGACGCGCCCCGGACGTGACCGTTCTGAGGCACTAGTGAGGTTTGCGCCGGTGGCGGCGTCGCGCTGAGAGTGACGGGTACCGTGCCAGTCCAGGCACATGACGGTCGCATCGTCGTGCAGATGACCGTTGTTGGCGGCGACGATCGCTGCGATGAGGGTACGGGCGGCCTCGCGGGGGTGCAGGTCGCGGGTCCGTACGATCAGCTCGGACAGCTCGATGCTGTCGGCCTTGTGCTCCAGCATGCCGTCGGTGAGCATGACGAGCCGGTCCCCGGGCCGCAGGTCCAGCGACTGGACGCGGTAGGTGTGAGACATAGGAAAACCAAAAGGTGTATCCACCGTCGGGGTGATCTCCTGCACCTGGCCGTTCCGCATGCGCAGTGGCCAGGGGTGCCCGGCGTTGATGAACTCGGTCGTGCCGTCGAGCAGGCTGATGCGCAGGAGTTGGCCCGTGACGTAGCCCCTGTGGCTGTGATCGTGCATGGCCTGGTCGGCCTCGCGGGCCTGTTCGGCAAGGCCGGCGCCGGCCCGCCGTGCCCGGCGCAGGGCGCCAACCAGCAGGGTGGCCAGCAGCGCGGCTTCGACATCGTGTCCCATGGCGTCGGTGACGGAGAGCTGCACCGTGTCCCGGTCGATCACGTAGTCGAAGGTGTCACCCCCGACCTCGTCGGCCGGCTCCAACGCCCCGGCCACCGCGAACTGCGCCGCCTCACAGGCCAGCGACGTCGGGAGCAGCCGATGCTGGATCTCGGCGGCCAGGCTCAAGGGGGCGGTACGGCGGCCCCACTGGTACACGTCGGTGTAGGAACGGTTGGCGATGACGAGGTACGCCAGCGCGTGTGCGGTCTCGCCGATCTCCCGCATCACCGCCGCGTCGGGCGCCGTCGGCAGGAACAGTTCGAGCAGACCGATGGCATCCCCGCGGTTGGTGACCGGGGCGACGATCCGCACCGGCGCGCCCTCACCCTTCTCCTCCACGCTCGGTCGCTGGGTGCGGATCACGTCGTCGTACAGGGTGCCCCGCACCGTGATGCGCCGGGCGGGCGTACCGGTGTCGACGCTGCCCGCCGCTCCCAGCCTCACCACCGAGCCGCCGCTGAAGTCGAGGATGAGGAAGGACACCGATTCGGCTCCGAGATGGTCCTTGAGCATCCGCGCGACCACGTCGAGCGACTCCACGGGAGCTGCGGCCTCTGCCGCCTCCAGGGTCTCCGTCAGAGTCATCGCCGTGCCCCGGCGGTTCCCCTTCCGGGGACGGCCAGAGGCCTGCCCGCCGTCGGGCCTTCGTGCGGTCACTTCGGCTCCTCAATGCTCGATGACGCTCACGACTCCGTCCGGGATGCACGTTCATGGGCTCCGGGAGTGGTGCACCAAACTGCTGTCAGGGCGGGTGATCAGTCGCCTGCGGCCCAGCTCACCCATGCCGCTGGGCAGCCGGACCGGAGCAGCACCGCAAAGGCTGCCAGGGCGCTCAGCTTTCGCAGCCGCGTGCGAAGAGCCGCACAGCGAGTTTCGTACCCGCCCCGCAGAGTGCGGCTGCGCCACGCCACAGCCGTCAGCATCATCTGAAGATCTACGTCGCGCTCCCGAAGGACTCCCCGAGTTCGACAAGGAGAAGCGGCAGGTCGGCAGCTACTACCGGACCCAGCGCGGCATCCGACGGCGCCGGGCGGGAAGTCAGAGGCCCGGTCGGCTCAGGCCGCGGCCGTCGGATCAGCGGGCTGGGAGGCGCGGCGGTATTCGTCGTTGACACGCCGGGCTTCTTCGAGCTGGTCCTCGAGGATGACGATGCGGCAGGCGGCCTCGATCGGGGTGCCCTGGTCGACGAGTTCCCTGGCGCGGGCGGCAATGCGCAGTTGGTAGCGGGAGTAGCGGCGGTGTCCGCCCGCGGAGCGCAGCGGGGTGATCAGGCGGGCTTCGCCGATCGCGCGGAGGAATCCCTGCGTGGTGCCGAGCGTCTCGGCGGCCCGCCCCATGGTGTAGGCGGGGTAGTCGTCGTCATCGAGCCGGCCGAACGAGTCGTCTGCTGTCATTGCACCTCTTCGTGGAACGCGTGGAGGGGCCCTGGCGCTCGTCGCGCCAGGGCCCCGAAGGAACTGCTACACCATCTGCCGGCCCTGATACTGCACCGGCCTTCTGTTTCCGCGGGCCCGACCGGACTGCTGTCGGGGGCGCGGGGATCGCGGTTTCTCGACCGGAGACCACCTCACTATCGATGTCCTGCGGTACCCGGGCCAAGCCATTCCGCCCGGGCGATCCTGATGGCGCCTGGCTCCTCCGTTCTTTCCCTCTCGACAAACACCTACCAAAGGGGACTGCGTACTACTGGTACTGCTCTACCGCGTACTGCGTGTTGCGTTGCGACCCGAGGAAGCGTCGCTCTTCGGCAGCCGGCCCGTCGCCCGTCCTGCGACCACTGCTCCGGCTCAGAACCCCACTGCCGAACCTCCCGGTGCGCGCGCCCGCAGCCGACGCCTTCACCGAGGTACCACTCACCGACTTCGCTGCTGGATACCGCGAACTGCACTGACGGGTACTGCGACTTCAACTGCGGTCCTGCTGGTGGCGGCCCCTGATCACTGCGGGCCACCCGGTCCGGTCGTCAGTTCCGTCGCCGTCTTGCGACAACTCTTGGCTTCGGGACTCCACCACCGCACCGTCCTGCCAACTGCATGTGCGGGTACTGCTGCCCGGCAGTTCGTGTCTGCCGGGCCCTGCCGATCTCGACTACGAGAGAAACCATAACTGCGTGATCTCCCAATGTCTACTCTCGCCACCATAGATTTTCGTGTTCCAGGCTGAGAGCAAAACTTGTCACGCACGCCCTGCGCCACGGCGGAGGCACCTACACCCTCGACCCGGTCGCGCGCCCGGTCAGCATCGAGGTGGTCGGCAGGACCGGTAGCGCCGCGCCGCGGTAGCGACGGGGCACAAGCGTCGGGGCAGCACCTGCGGCCGTCACCGGGGAAGACGACCTCGGTCGCAAAATCCCTGTGCCGCGTTGCCGGACGGGCTCGGCACCCGGGGATTGGCCGCCGCGGCATCCCGGCGAGCCCCCCGTCGGACCCCCATGCGCGATGGGTTAACCTCCCTTCCGCCCTTGCTCCCGAGGCGGGATGAGGGAGTGGCGGAATCACCGTGGAAGCGTGTGGCATGCATGCCTCAAGCGGGGGTACGCCGTCTCTGGCCGCGCAGGAGCAGGCGGCAAACGAAGCTGGATCACGCAGGAGGGGACGAGCATGACAGTGACCGAGACGACTGGGGCGCAGACCGTCGTGCTGCCGGAGATCAGCGACCCCTCGCAGGTCGCTCCGAAGGACGCCCGCGAGCTGTCGAAGCTGTTCTTCGACCAGCTCGCCGTCCTGGAAGAGGGCACACCCGCGTACCAGTACGCGCGCAACACCCTGATCGAAATGAACATCACCCTCGTCCAGTTCGCGGCCGCGCGCTTCCGCAGCCGCGGCCACGAGGAGATGGAGGACATCGTCCAGGTCGGCACGATCGGCCTCATCAAGGCCATCGACCGATTCGAACTCACCCGAGAGGTGGAGTTCACCTCCTTCGCCGTCCCCTACATCGTCGGCGAGATCAAGCGCTTCTTCCGCGACACCACGTGGGCCGTGCACGTGCCGCGCCGCCTGCAGGAAGCACGCGTTCAGCTGGCCAAGGCCACCGAGGAGCTCCGTAGCCGGCTCGGCCGCATGCCCACCACACGGGAACTGTCCGAGCTGATGTCCCTGTCGGAAGGAGACGTCATCGAGGCGCGGAAGGCCGCGAACGGCTACACCTCGGCCTCCCTCGACGCCGCCATCACCTCCAGCGAAGACGGTGAGGCCGCCCTCGCCGCCTTCATCGGCGCGGACGACTCCGCCCTGGAACTCGTCGAGGACTTCAACGCCCTCGCCCCGCTGATCGCCGAACTCGACGACCGCGAACGCCGCATCATCCACATGCGGTTCGTCGACGAACTCACCCAGGCCCAGATCGGCGAGCACCTCGGCGTCTCCCAGATGCACGTCTCCCGCCTGCTCAACCGCACCCTCGCCAAGCTCCGCGAAGGCATGCTCACCACCAACTGAGCACAGCAGCCCGCAGCACACTTGGCGCTGTTCTCTTCCCCGGCAACGGGGAAGAGAACAGCGCCAGTTCACGCCATGGCATGGCGGTACAGGCGCGCTCCCCCACTTCCGGCGCGGATCGTGGACAGACCGGTCCGCTACGACCGGAGGACCCGAGTGCGGGCCGGACCGGGCTGCGTCTCGCTGCACTGCGGGCGTCCTCAGGGCACGGCTGTGCTCGACGCGCCCGGGAGACCGCTTCCCGCTCCAGGAAGCGCGGCGCTCCCCTGTCGCCGGAGCCGTCACCCACCCCGGTGCGCGGTTCCTGATCCGTCACCTTCCGCCGCCACGGCCGCCCGCACCCTCTGCTCCTCGCGAGCGGAGCCGACGTCCCGTTCCAGGGGTGTGCGGCTCACGGCCGTCGCGAGGTCCTCCAAGGCCCGCTTCTGCAGTTCCGCCCCGCGCCGCACCACCGGGCTCCGGTCCCCGTCGGCGGCGCCCTCCCACGCGTGGAGCACCTTCTCCACGCGCCCCCAGTCCGGATTCCTGTGCTCGCGCACGTCGACCGCCGCCTGCGCGGTGTCCGCCTCCAGGGCCTCGGCGAACCGCTCCGCCTCGGGACCGGAACGGCTGTCTGCCTGCGGGACGTGGCTCTCCATCAGCATCGCGGCCCGGCCGAACCCCTTGAGCGCCTCCTGCGCCTCCTCCGCCTCACGCGACGTCAGACCCCTGGGGCGGACCGGTTCCTGCCTCGCCCGGTCGTATGCCTCCTGCCAGGCCGCACGTGCCTTCCTGCTCGCCAGCAGGGCCCTGCGCATGTCGGTGTGATGCTCCTGGGTCGGTTCGGCGTAGTTGCGGAGCACCGCGGCGGCGTAGCGGCCGTTGGCAGCGAGCCAGTCCGCGAGCCGGCCCGGCAGCCGGGGTGTCTCCCACGCGGGGAACACCACGTAGGCCAGCATGGCCAGGGCTCCGCCGAGCAGCGTGAGCACCACCCGCTCCGGGACCGTCTGCTCCCACGCCTGGCCGCCCATGCCGAGCAGGAAGACGACGTACGCGGCAGTGAAGCACTGGGAGTAGGCGTAGCCGGTACGGATCAGCGTGTACGACAGGCCCGCCGAGACCACCGCCAGCGCGGCGGACACATGGGCGTCCGGGCCCAGGGCCCGCACCATCCCGGTGGCCAGCGCGACCCCCGCCAGGGTCCCGGCGAGACGGGCCACCGCACGCGCGTACGTCCGGTGGAAGTCCGGCCGCATCACCATCACCGAGGCGATGGGCGCCCAGTAGCCGTGGCCCAGGGGGAGCCGCGCGGCGATCAGATAGCCGATCGTGGCTACTGCCGCCAGGCGGACGGCGTGCCGGAACACGGGCGAGTCCCGCCGGAGCTCACGGCGGATCGCCCGGACGACGACCGGGACCAGCCGGAGCAGTGTCGGGCGCACCAGGAACTGGGCGCCGGCGGGGCCGTGCGGCGTGGGCGTCCTTCCGCGCGCGCCGCCGCCGCTCCCGGCGATCTCCAACGCCTCGCCGAGCAGTTCCACGAGCCGCTCGGCGGCCTGCCGCGCGGGCCCCTCCAGCACCTCGTGCTCCTCGTCGACGCGCAGGACGTCCGTGCTCCCGGGCGGCACCTCGGCGGGAGTGCCACGGCGGATCGAACGGGCGGCCGCGTCCAGGACGTCGGCGGCCGCGTCGAGCAACTCCCGCGCGCGGTCCCGCCCGGGGCCCTCCGCCGGGGCGCCGACGTACGGGTCGGCGAGCGCGGCGACGACCGGCCGGATGCGCTCGGCGAGACCCCGGGGGCCGTGGAGGACGGGAGGACGGGTGCGGGCCTGGGCCGGCGTCACGGAGGCCGCGTCCCGCGCCGTCATCAACGGCTCCGGGTCGAACGGGGCGGTCGGGTCGTGCCGCAGCCGGCGGGCGTAGTCCGCCACGGCGGCCAGGGCGTCGGCGAGCGCGTCACAGTGCGCCCCCCAACGCCGGATCGGGAACAGCAGGATCAGCACGGCCTGCGCCACGCCTCCGAGCGCGATGACCCCGGCGTGCTCCAGGGCCCGCCCGACGCTCGTGGGCAGGGTGATGGTCACCAGCATGCTGCCCACGGTCGTCGCTGCGACGATCCCAGCGGTCGATCCGACGGCCCACGCCATGCCCGCGGCAAAGGCCCATACGGCCAGCAGCGGGAGGAACGTCACGAGTCGCCCCGCCGCCAGGTACCCCACGAAGGTGCTGAGCGCCAGACCCGCGCCCGCGCCGAGCGCGATCACCTTGCGTGGACGCCAGGTGCGCTGGAAGGTGGCCCCACCCGCGGAGTAGGCGCCTAGGGCGGCGGACGCGGCATACGCAGGCGAGACCAGCCACAGGGTAGGCCCGACGACGATCGCCACCCCGACTGCCGTGCGCAGCGCGAGCAGGGGCTCCAGCCGCGTCTCCTCGATCGTGAGCCCGGAGCGCACGACCTCCCCGAAGGCCCGCGGCCACGTCACGGGCGTGAGCCTGGTCGGAACACCCTGCCGGGTCGCGTCGGCCCGGTTGAGGTGCGGCAGCCGTCAGGCACGGAAGCCTCCCACACGCCCCGGGACAGACTGACGGCCGCGGCCACTGGACGGGGCACAGCCACCGCGGACACTGCTGAGCGTCCGTCGTCCGCCGTCCGGGCCGGAGGGCGGGCAAGCCGTTGGTCCAGGTCCGACCGGAGCGCGGGCGATTGCCCCCAACCCCGGCCGGACGACGGGCAGATGGCCACCCGTCCCCGGACCGGTCCGGGGGCAACAGGCGGGACGGCGGCCTCGGGTCTCTTACCGCTTGTGGCCGTTGCCGTGTCCGTTCGGATGCAGGACCACCTTGGTCCAGCCCTCGTCACGGGCGTCGAAGTGCTCGTAGGCGGTGGGGGCCTCGTCCAGGCTGAGTTCGTGGGAGACGACGAAGCTCGGCTTCGCCTTCTCGCCGGCGATCAGGTCCCGCAGCGCCCGGTTGTACCTCTTCACCGGCGCCTGCCCGGTGCCCATGTGCTGGCCCTTGAACCACATCATGCCGAAGTCGATCGGGACCTTGCCGTGCGCCTCCAGCTCCCCCTGGGCCTCCGCGCCGCCGGGGTCCTCGGGCAGGAACACGCCCACCACACCGATGTCGCCCGTGAACCTGACCGAGTCGATCAGTCCGTTGAGCGTGAGACTGGCGTCCTCGTGTCCCTCGGGGTCGTGTGCCTGGTAGCCGACGCACTCACAGCCGTTGTCGGCGCCCAGCCCGAGGGTGGCCTCCTTGACGACCTCCGCCGGCTTCTGCTCGGCGGTGTTGATCGGGATGGCCCCGATCTCCTCCGCCTTGCGCAGCCGGTCGGGCTGGAAGTCGGCCACCCAGACGCGGCCGGCGCCCTTGAGGAGGGCCGAGTACGCCGCCATCAGCCCGACGGGACCGGCTCCGAAGACGATCGTCTGGTCGCCCGGTTTGACGTGGGCCATCTCGGTGGCGTGATAGCCGGTGGGGAAGATGTCGGCGAGCATCACATAGTCGGTCTGCCGCTCGGCGGCGTCCTCACCCAGACGCAGCGCGTTGAAGTCGCCGTAGGGCACGCGCAGCAGTTCCGCCTGGCCGCCCTGGTAGGGGCCCATGTCGGCGAAGCCGTAGGCGGCTCCGGCGAGGGCCGGTTCCGGCTGCATGGTCAGACAGTAATTGGTGAGACCCCGCTCGCACTGCTTGCAGAAGCCGCAGGCGATGTTGAAGGGCAGGACCACATACTGGCCGACCTGGACCTTGCGGACAGCCGAGCCGACCTCCACGACCTGCCCCAGGTTCTCGTGTCCCAGGGTGCGGCCGGACTCGAAGGAGGTGCGGCCCTCGTACATGTGCAGGTCCGAACCGCAGATGTTGGTAGTGGTGATCTTGACGATGATGTCGCAGGGGTGTTCGATCTTCGCGTCGGGCACGTCCTTCACGGCGACCGTTCGCGGGCCTTCGTATACCGCTGCTTTCATGATGGCTTCCTTTGGCGCCGCGGCATGACCGCAGCACGGCAGGGGATGGAGACGGCGCTAGGGGCCTGACTCCAGGGAGTGGGTGCGACGGGCTCCGTGGCTCCGGCATGCCTCTGGGGGATTCACCCGGTTCAGGCGGAAAGGTGGTACCACCGCCGTCAGGCGGAGTCCCGGCGCTCCGGTGGCGTACCGTCCGATTCCCCGTGGGCCCTCGATGTGAGTCGGCTACGCACGCTTCGGACTCGGACGACCACCAATCAACGACGCATCTCCAACTCACCTTACCAGCTAGTCATCGTGGTCGCCCTGGAGCATGTGGCGACGTTCCTGTTCCCGCTTGGAGTAGGCGGCCGCCCGGATCGCCTCGTCGCTCTCCAGGCCCGATCCCAGCGCGCCGCCCACGGTGGCGACCGAAGCCACGAACCATGACAACGTCAAGTATTCCGCGGCGTGCAGCGGGGTTCGTGTCACGGAAGCGAACACTCGGCCGTTGATGATGAACAGAGCCCACACCAAATTGATGACGATCAGACCGCCGTAGCAGACGAGCACCCCGATACCCACCGTCATGACCGTCGAGGCGTTGTAGAGCCTCGCCCTCTGCCTCGCCTCCGGCGAGGCCTCTGTTGATCGATGCCACAGCTGCGCGTCGACGATCAGCCAGCCGACCATGAGCGCGACGGACCCGACCGTGGCGATCACGAGGCGTGGCGCGCTCAGGGTCTCGGCCAGGCTCCAGATGGTGGAGTTCACGGTGGCGACTGCTCCCGTGGCGAGTGCGGCCGCCAGGGCTTTCGACAAGCCCGGCACCAAGCGCCACGGCCGGTTGGCGCGGACCATACCGACGAGCACCCTCAGGTGACCGCGCGGTCCGCTGACGACGTACCGAAGATCAGCGGTCTCCTCCTCACCGACCTGGCCCGGGTGAACGGGCGCGAGACGACTGACGAAAGGCCCCAAGAACGGCTGACTCCGCGGAGGTCCCTCGGCCCCGGTGGCGCGCAGGCCCGCCAAGCTGAGCACGGCTTCCTCCACGGCGCGCCGGGCTCTCGTCTGCAGACGCAAGCCCCCCAGCGGAGGAAGGGACAGCAGCGCCAAACCGTGCTCGTGACTCAGATCCACCACGAGCTTGCGCCCGTGCGAGTGCAGCGGAAGGTCGGTGAGGGCCACGACGATGTCCCAGTTCTCCGCTCTTCCGCGGTCCATGATCCGGCGCATCAGGGTGGGCGGGTCATCGGTCCCTGCGGTGAAGGGCTCACTGACCACCTCGACGTGGAACTTCCGCCTCTGGCCCGACTTGTCGGCGAGCCGAGTGGGAAGTATCCGGGCCATGCGCTGCGCGATCTCCGTGGGCGCGTCGGGATCCGCCAGGAGAGCCACGACCGTTACGCCCTGAGACGACACCCGCATGCCTCCTTCTCGTCGGCTGCCCCCCGACCGCCCGTGCCCACAGGATGCCCGCGAGGTATTGCCGACGCCGCGTGACACGCTGGCCCCGGCCGGCAGTGCGGGCGGTACGGTCAGATCTCCTCGTCCTCCCCGCGCAGGGCCTGCTCCACCACCGGACCACGGTTGTGTACGCCACCACGAACACCGGCTCCGCGCCACCCCGGGCACCGCGACGAGCGAGGCCCGGTGGCGGCGCCTGTCGCGCGGTTCCCGGCGCGATCGGGTAGTCAGGAACGGTGGACAAGGACGCGACCGACCCCTTCGTGCATGTCCGGGGCGCCAGTGAGAACAACCTGCGGAACATCGATGTCGACGTTCCGCGGGACGCGATGGTCGCCTTCACCGGCGTCTCCGGTTCGGGCAAGTCCTCGCTCGCGTTCGGCACGCTCTACGCGGAGGCCCAGCGGCGCTACTTCGAGTCCGTGGCACCGTACGCCCGAAGGCTGTTGCAGCAGGTCGGCGCACCACACGTGCAGGAAATCACCGGACTGCCACCGGCCGTGGCCCTGCAGCAGCGGCGCGGGTCGCCCAGCTCGCGCTCGACGGTCGGCACCATCACCACGCTGTCCAATCTGCTGCGCATTCTGTACTCCCGCGCCGGCACCTATCCGCCCCGGGCCGCACGGCTGGAGGCCGAGTCGTTCTCACCCAACACCGCGGCCGGCGCCTGCCCGGAGTGCCACGGACTGGGCGTCGTGCACGACGTCGCCGAGGACCTGCTCGTCCCCGACCCCTCGCTGAGCATCCGCGAGGGGGCGATCGCCGCCTGGCCGGGCGCCTGGCAGGGCGCCAACCTGCGCAGTGTCGTGAGCGGCCTGGGGATCGACATCGACCGGCCGTGGCGCAGGCTCAGGAAGAAGGACCGGGACTGGCTGCTGTACACGGACGAGCAGCCCTTGGTGTACATCGAGCCGGAGGAGGACCGCGTCGACTACGGCTACCAGGGCAAGTTCTGGAGCGCCCGCAAGCACGTCATGCACGTCCTCGCCGACTCCAAGAGCGAGAAGATGCGCGAACGGGCGCTCCGGTTCGTCAGGAGTGTGCCCTGCCCGGAGTGTCACGGCAGCGGACTGCGGCCCGAGGCGCTCGCCGTGACCTTCGCCGGACGTTCCATCGCCGAGATCAACGCGATGCCGCTCACCGAGGTCGTGGCGCTGCTGCGGCCCGTCGCGGGGCGGTCCGAGGCCGACGCCACCACGTCGACCGCCCGATCCGGGGAGACGACCGAGGTCGCGGTCCGGATCTGCGGCGATCTGGTCGCGCGGGTCGACGTACTGCTCGACCTGGGCCTCGGATATCTCAGCCTCGGGCGCCGCTCGACGACCCTGTCCCCCGGCGAGGCGCAGCGCCTGCGGATCGCCACCCAGCTGCGCTCGGGGTTGTTCGGCGTCGTCTACGTCCTCGACGAACCCTCCGCGGGCCTGCACCCGGCTGACGCGGAACCGCTGCTGGACGTGCTGGACCGCCTCAAGGCGGCGGGCAACTCGCTGTTCGTCGTGGAGCACGACATGGACGTCGTACGGCGGGCCGACTGGGTGGTCGACATCGGCCCCGGCGCGGGTGAGGGTGGCGGACGCGTGCTGTACAGCGGCCCGGTCGCCGGTCTTGAGCGGGTCAGTGAGTCGGCTACGAGCCAGTACCTGTTCGGGCGCGCCCAGCCGCTCGATCACCGCCCGCGCGCACCGCACGGCTGGCTGCGCCTGAGCGGCGTCTCCCGCCACAATCTGCGCGACGTGTCCGTCGACGTACCGCTCTGCGTCCTGACGGCGGTGACGGGTGTCTCCGGTTCCGGAAAGTCGACGCTGGTGACGCAGGTGCTCGCCGAGGTCGTCCGCGGCCACCTCGGACTCGTACCCGAGGAGCCCGAGGACGCTGCGCTGGAGGTCGACGTCCAGGACGCGTCGGGCGTCGAGTCGTTCGACCGGCTGGTCCGGGTCGACCAACGGCCCATCGGCCGCACTCCCCGGTCCAACCTGGCCACGTACACGGGGATGTTCGACGCGGTGCGCAAGCTGTACGCGGCGACGGACGTGGCCAGGGCGCGCGGCTACTCGGCCGGGCGGTTCTCCTTCAACGTGCCCGAAGGGCGGTGCGAGACCTGCCAGGGCGAAGGATTCGTCGCGGTGGAACTGCTGTTCCTGCCCGGCACCTACGCGCCGTGCCCGACCTGCCACGGCGCCCGGTACAACGCCGAAACGCTGGAAGTCACCTACCGCGGCAAGAACATCGCGGAGGTGCTGGGGCTGTCCGTCGACGCCGCCGCCACGTTCCTGTCCGCCGTCCCGGCCGCCTCCCGCAGTCTGGAGACGTTGCGCGAGGTGGGACTGGGGTACCTGCGGCTGGGGCAGCCCGCGACGGAACTCAGCGGGGGTGAGGCGCAACGCATCAAACTGGCCACCGAACTCCAGCGAGCCCGCCGCGGACACGCGCTCTACCTGCTCGACGAGCCGACGGCGGGACTGCACCCCTCGGACATCGCGCTGCTGCTGCGACAGCTGCACCGGCTCGTCGACGCCGGCAACACGGTCGTCCTCGTCGAGCACGACCTGGACACGATCGCCACCGCGGACTGGGTCATCGACCTCGGGCCGGGCGGCGGCGACGCCGGCGGCCGGGTGGTCGCGGCGGGCCCGCCCGCCAAGGTGGCGAAGGCCCGCCGCAGCGCCACCGCGCCCTATCTCGCGGCCCGGCTCGCGCCCTCCTGACGACGGCGCGAGGGTTGAGCACCGGTCATTCGGGTTCGGGGCGCAGGGTCGCGCGCGTCGCCATGCCGCGTTCCAGCTTGCGGCGGACATCGCTCGCGAGGTGCCGCGGCTGAGCTCCCATTCCGCCGGGTCAGCTGTGCATGGGGTGGTGCGCCCGGGCGAACTGTTCCACGACGGCGGCACAGAAGGCGGGCAGGTCGGCCGGGCTGCGGCTGGTGACCAGCTGCCCGTCGACGACCACCTCCTCGTCGACGACCTCCGCGCCGGCGTTGCGCAGGTCGGTGCGGATGCTGGGCCAGGACGTCAGGCGGCGACCGCGCACGGCGTCGGCCTCGACCAGGGTCCACGGGCCGTGGCAGATCGATGCGACCGGTTTCCCGCTGGCCATGAAGTCCTTGACGAACCGCACCGCGTCGCGGTTCATGCGCAGCTGGTCGGGGTTCATGGTGCCCCCGGGCAGGAGCAGGGCGTGGTAGTCGTCGACGGAGGCGTCGGCGACCAGGCGGTCCACGGGGAAGGTTCCGGCCGCGTTGAGGTCGAACTGGCGGGCCTGGATCTCGCCGGGGTGGAGCGAGACGATCTCGGTCTTCGCGCCCGCGCCCTGCAGCGCACCGCGCGGTTGGTCGAGTTCCACGCGCTCGACGCCGTCGGTCGCCAGAATCCCCACCCGCATCCCCCGGAGTTCCTGTGTCATGGTACGGCTCCCTTCACGAGTCGCTCTGGCCTGGCGGCCTGGTCGAGGCCGCGGCGTATCCGTGTATCCCCCTGCTGCCCATCTGGTCAGACAGAAGGCGGGCAGGCCCTTTCTCGGGCCTTTGGACATGCGAATCGGGACATGCTTCACGCTGGTCCGGCGACACGCACCGGGACGCGACCGCTACAGCAGCCGGTCGAACACCGCGGTCACGCCCTCCCAGTGACTGGTCTGCGGGTTCTTGACATCCGGATACATGATTTTGAACGTCTCGGCGAGGGCGACGCTGAGACCGCCGATGATCTCGGGGTAGCGCTCTTCGGCCTCCTGGGTGGGTGCCCTGTCGAGGGGAGGATGCGTGGCGAACTGTTCCAGGATCGGCTTCAGCTCGACCTCCTCGTCGAGCCGCCGGAACCGGTGGATGCTCTCCTGGAGGCCCTTGGTGATCGGCAGATCCCACGGTTCGACGGTATCCCTGCCGTTGGCCTTGGCTGACGCCTGGCCTGCGACCAGGAGGTCGTAGAGCTTGGCGTCGACGAAGTCGCCGTACCGCTTCAGGTCGTTCCTGTCCACGTCGAGGCTCGCGGCGGCGCGGAAGAACCTCTCGAACTTCGACACACCCATCACGGTCATGCCTCTCGCCTCCTCACCGGGAACGGACGGCGTCGTTCGCTCCCGCCCGCGCCGACATCGGCTGTTACCCGGTCGAGGTTCGCAGAGCCCCCTGCTGAGCGCCTCCGCACCCCAGGCCGAAATGGGGCGCCCCCACTTCCCCCGGCAGAGCAGCATGAAGGGCGCGGGCAGTCGTCGGCCGGCCGTGCGGCCGTCCCTTCAGAGCATCTCCAGGGGCGTGGGGCCGCCGGGCGGCGGGAACGCCTCGTCGAGGGCCTCGAGCGCCTCGGTGGGAAGGTGGAGGTCCACCGCGCCGCGGATCTCCCGAATGTGGTCGGGTGATCCGGAACGCGGGATCGCGGCCGCCCCCTGTGCCAGCACCCAGGCGAGTGCCACCTGGGCCGGCGTGGCTCCGAGGGCCCGGGCCACGGCACCCAGAGCCTCGACCTTCAGCAGCCGCCCCTGCTCGATCGGGGAGTAGGCCATGACCGTCACCCCTGCCTCGCGGCACCAGGGGAGCAGATCCCACTCGACGCCGCGCCGGGAGAGGTTGTACAGCACCTGGTCGACGGCCCCCGCGTCGCCGCCGGGAAGGGCGGTCAGCTCGACCATGTCGGCGACGTCCAGATTGCTCACGCCCCAGTAGCGGATCTTCTCCGCCTCCATCAGGTCGGTGAATCCCGCAAGGGTCTCCTCGAGTGGCCACCGTCCCCGCCAGTGCAGCAGGAAGAGGTCCAGCCGTTCCGCACGGAGCCGCCGCAGGCTGCCCTCGCAGGCGGCGACAGTGCCCTTCCGGTCGGCGTGGCCGGGCAGCACCTTGCTGACGAGGAAGACCTCCTCCAGGTGTCCCCTGAGGGCCTCCCCGACGAGCTCCTCGGCTGCGCCGTCGCCGTACATCTCCGCCGTGTCCACGACGGTCATCCCCAGGTCCACGCCCAGTCGCAGCGCGGCGATCTCCTGTTCACGCCGGGCCGGTTCCTCGCCCAGGTACCAGGTGCCCTGCCCGAGCGCCGCGATCTCCTCACCGGAGGGGAGCGCGATCGTTCCGGCCGATTCCGCAGACATCTCGGGCCTCCCGTCTGCCGCGGATCCGTGTCACGCGCGCCCGAGGCGAGTACCCGGGTCCGCGCCTCCCAGACAACCGGTGCGGCGTGCACCGCAGGGAGGTCAGGAGGGGCGAGCGGACTGCGCCGAGAGCGGGCCGGGACCGGGTGCGCGGTCGCGCAACGCGACGGCGACCGACACGACGGCGCCACAGGAGAGGACCGCCGCGAAGCCGATCATCGCGGTCTGCACGGCGAAATGCCGCAGGGCGACGCTGAACAGGACCGAGGGCAGGCCCATTCCCAGGTACGCGACGACGAAGAACACGGCGAGGACCCCCGCCCGTGAGGCGGGCTCGGCCACGGAAACGGCGCGTTCGACGCCTCCCTTGAACAGCAGCCCGGAGCCGGCTCCCGACAGGGACACGGCGACCAGGTAGAGCCAGAGCGCCGGGTGGTAGAGGGCGACGGCGCACAGGGCCAGGCCGACCGGGAAGACCACTGCCCCCACGGTCAGGACCCGGGGCAGCGGGAGGCGGCCCAGCACCAGCTGGGCGGCCGCCGCGGAACCGAACATGAGGAAGGCCGCCAAGCCGACCACGAGGTGCGAGTCGGTGTGCAGGGTGCCATGGAGCACGCTCGCCCCGAGGGAGGAGATCAGGCCGAGGATCGCGAAGGCGAAGGCGCCCAGCGCGCCGGCCGCGCCGAACGTCCGCCCGCCGCCGGGGCGCAGGACGAACCTGCTGGGCGGTTCGGCCGCGGGCAGCTCCAGGTCCACGGTCTCCGGGGTGGACAGCACCAGCGCCAGGCACACTGCCATGGCGAGCGTGAAGATCGCCTGGGCGGTGATCAGGGGCGCGGGAAGCCACTCGGCGGCGGCTCCGGCGACCAGGGGCCCTGAGGCCAGGCCGCCGAGGTTGGCGGCGGTGGCCACGATGCCGGGCAGCGGCGAACCCGTCCGTTCCGGACGGGCCTCGTCGTGGAGGTCGTGCAGGTACGTCGTCGCGGTCGAGGCCATCAGCCCCAGTCCGACACCGTTCAGGATCCTGCCCGCGATCAGCCCCGGCAGGTCCCGCCACGCGATCAGTACGACCGACGCGACGATGCCGACCAGCAGCGCCGGGACGATGACGCGTCGTCGGCCGAGCCGGTCCGACAGGTGTCCCAGTCCGAGGAAGGCGGCCGCTGCGCCCACGACCATCGACGCGTACGCCACCGTGACCGTGGTCGCGCCGAAGTGGTCCCGGGCCTCGTACAGCGGCCACAGCGGGGTGGGCGCGGTACCGAAGGCCATCAGCACGGTGAAGGCCACCGCCACGAACCAGAAGCCGGTCGTGTGCGAGGCACGGCGCCGGGAGGGGGCGCGGGGCGCCAGGTCGGCGGGAGCTGGTGCGGGGATCGGATGGGTCGGGTCGTCGGGAGCGTCGGCTGTGGGACGGCTCAGCGGCGTCGGAACGGCAGGCAGGGGTACCCCTCCTCGGGCGGAAGTGGATGGCTCTTTCCATCCTCCTCACCAGCCGGGATCAGTGCCAACGAATGTTTTTGCTGGGCTCGAGCAATGCGAGTGATACTTCTCGTGTGGAGCTACGTCAGCTGGAGCACTTCATCGCGGTCGCCGAGGAGCTGAGTTTCACGCGTGCCGCCCGACGGCTGCACGTGGTGCAGTCCGGGGTGTCCGCCGCGATCCGCTCCCTGGAACGAGAGCTCGGGTGCGCGCTGTTCGAGCGCACGTCGCAGCAGGTCCGGCTCACCGGGGCGGGCGCGGCGCTGCTGCCGGAGGCCCGGGCCACCCTGCACGCCGCACAGGTGGCCCAGGACGCCGTGCGCGACGCACAGGACACGTTGCGCGGCACGGTGAATGTGGGCGCCATGGCCTCGGTCGAGGTGGTGGACCTGCCCGCGCTCCTCGGACAGCTGCACGCGCGGCATCCGGCGATCGACGTCCGGCTGCGGCTGGCGACGACCGGATCGGCGGGACTGGCGCACGCACTGCTCAGCGGGGACTTGGACGTGGCCTTCCTGTCGCTGCCCGAGCACAAACCCGCCGGGATCGACGCACGGGAGCTGGCCACGGTGCCGCTCGTCCTGGCGGTGAGCGCCGCCCATCCGCTCGCGCGGCGGGGGGAGGTGGCACTTGCGGACCTCGCGGGAGAGCCCTTCGTGGACTTTCCGCCCGGCTACGGCAACCGCGAGGTGGTCGACCGGGCGTTCGCGGTGGCGGGCGTCGTACGCCGGGTGGCGCTGGAAGTGCCCGACATCGACATGGGGGCCGCACTGGTCCGCCACGGTCTGGGCATCGCCTTCCTGCCCGCGTTCGCCGTTGCCCGCACCCCCGGCCTGCACGTCCTGGACGTCGACGGCACCATGCTCCGCTGGAGCATGCATCTCGGCACGTCGTCGACCCGGCGCCCCAGTTCGGCCCTGCGGGCGCTGCTCGACCTGGTCGACCTCCACGTCATCGCGCTGTGACGCCGATCGCACGAAAGTTCCGGTGAGGCATCAGCTGGGGCTGCCGAGCACGATCTTCCACACTCGGGTCGCCACCTGGAGGTTCAGCCGGTCCTCGACGTTCGCGAGGTCGTTGCCGCTGATGTCGCGGATGCGCTGAAGCCGATAGCGCAGCGTGCTGCGGTGGATCGCGAGGGATTCCGCGGTCTCGTCGTAGTTGCCGCCGCAGTCGAAGTACCGGGACAGGGTCTCCACCATGGCCGTGTGGTGCCGTGAGTCGTAGTCGATGAGCTGCCCGAGCCACTCGTCGACGAACGTCTCCAGTTCCCGGTAGTCGTTGCCGGGTCCCAGGATGCGGTAGAGACCGAGCTCGTCGAAGAACGTCGTGCCGTAGCGCTCGCGGGAGTGGCGGCGCACTTCCAGGGCGCGCCGCGCCTCCTGGTAGTGGTGAGGGATGTCGGTCAGCGAGTCGCAAGGGGCGCTCACCCCGATCGTCCCGGACCGTGTCCCGGTCTTCCGGGCGAGTGCCTCGTACAACGCGCGGGCGTGCGGCCTGTCGTCGGCGACCAGGACCACGTGGTCGGAACGTCGGGTCAGCAGCGAGCGCATGCCCACGGCAGCGGCCGCCCGTCCCACGGTCTGTGCGAAGGAGTCGTCCGCAGCCCTGTTCGGCCACTGCACCACGACGACGTAGTGGCTGCGGTGCAGGTCGTGTCCCACCGCCTCGGACCGGGCGTAGGCGCTCGCCTCGTCCGTCCCTGCCAGGAGGTCGTCGACGAGCTCGCGGTGCAGCCTCAGCTCCACCTCGGCGAGATTGCGCAGGTGCGTCAGCTCCGGGGCGAGCGACGCGGCGGCGTGTTCCAGCGCGAGAACGGTGTGCTCGTCGGCCTCGCCCCGGACATCCACCAGGGCCAGCACGCCCAGGATCTCGCCGTGCGGGCGGACCAGGGTGATCAGCCGGTCCTTTATCCGCACCGGCCCGGCTTGACAGGCGACGGCGTGCAGCATTTCGTCGTGGCGCACGGGGTCCGGTTCGGGGTAGGGGTCGGGGCGGCTGGGGCCGGTCCAGGACCTCAACCGACCGAAGCGGTCCTCGACCAGCGCGGGAAGTCCAGTGAGCCTGTGCAGTGCGCGGGTGATGGCTTCCTCGGTGCCGCTCGAGGCAGCGACGTCGGCCATGAGCGCGTGAACGGCTCGCTGGTACGCCAGCTCGACCACGACATGGATCAGCTCCCGCTGGAGGGCTGTGCGTTCGTCTCTCAGTCGCCGCAGCTCCAGCGCGTCCTCGCGTCGGCGGCGCTGTGCGTTGGCGACCGACAGTGCGGCAGCGGTGTGCCGGACGAGTGTGGCGAGCAGGGATCGCTCGGCCTCGGTGGGCCGGGAGCGGGACGTCACCACGAGGTAGCCGTGGAGTCCCTCAAGTCCGCGCAGCCCCAGGGCCCGGCCCCAGGGCCTGCCGGGTACGGTCACCGGGCCGTCCTGCCCGGCCAGCTGCCGCACCCTCCGGCCCACGGCCGAGGCATGCGTCTGACCGTTCCTCGGGCTGGGGACCAGGTCGCCGCCCACCTCGAGGTATCCGGCCTCGGCGCGGTACGGCCCCGCGGCGGCTATCTGGTCCATGGCCAGTCGCAGGATCTCGTCTTCGTCCGCGGCGTCGAACAGGGTGCGGGAGACCGCCATCAGGTCGCGGGGGTCATGGTCGGCTGGGGCGCGAGCGGGTGGGCGAGGCTGTCCGCGGGCGGCCGTCGGGTGCCAGCGGGCACTGCCCCGCGAAAGGCCGCCCGCCCGGTCGGAGCAACGGTGGTACGGGCTGTGCGTCCGACTGCCGGCCATGGGATCACTCCGTTCTCCCTGAGCCTTCAGGGAGGCGAGCGATAGGTCATATACCCGCTCCGGGCCCGGCTTATCCGAAATGTTCGCATTTTTCCTCTCGTACTCGTGGGGCGACCGGACTCGCGCATTCCTGACTTGCCAGGCGCAGGCGTGGCGCCACCCGGTTCGTCACCCTGGGGAGTGCTCGAGACCTTCCGGCCGCCGGGGCCGTGGGATCGAGCACCAGGTGCCGCGCGGCGTCGCGGTTGTCGCCCGCATCCTGCGGCCACGCACCGGACTCTGCCTCGACTACCGCATTCATCGGCCTGGTGCTCGACCTGCTCGACCTGCTCGAAGCCGCCCTGCGCGGCCGCGGCGCGAGGAGTGAAACACCCCCATGGACATGAACCGTCTCACCCAGAAGTCCCGGGAAGCTCTCCAGGATGCCCAGACAGCGGCCGTCGGCGTGGGGCTCACCGAGGTCGACGGGGACCACCTCCTGCTCGCACTTCTCGATCAGGAGGACGGTCTGATCCCGCGGTTGCCGCAGCAGGCCGGCACCGAGCCGAAGGAACTGCGCGCGGCCGTGCGTGAGGAACGCTCCCGCCACCCGAACGTCACCGGCCCTGGCGCGGCACCCGGCCAGGTCGAAGCGGCCCTGTCCAAGGACACCGACACCGCCGGCGAAACCCGCCTGGAGGAGCTGCGCAGGGAACTGGCCGACCTGCGCGGCGAAGCCGACGCCAAACAGGCCTACGACCGCAACCGCGTCGACGACATCGTGCCGTCCAAACCGCTCGGCGAGCGGCAGATCGAGCGGATCGTGGAGCTGCGGTTCGAGGAACTGCGGCGGCGGCTCGCCGAACGCCGTGCCACGGCCGAACTCACCGACGCCGGCCGTGAGGTGATTACCCATCAGGGCTACGACCCGGTGTACGGGGCCCGGCCACTGCGCCGCTGCATCTCCCACGAGGTCGAGACACTGGTCGGACGCGCCCTGCCGCGCGGCGACGTCCAGGACGGCGGGACGGTCCGCGTCGACGCCGAACACGGAGAGCTGGTGGTCACCTACGACCAGCCCGAGGACGTGAAGGAAGGGCGGGCGGCATGAACACGATGCAGGCGACGACCATCAGTTGTCCGAACTGCGGGCGTACCAACCGAGTGCCCGTGGCCGCGGAGGGCCGCCCCAAGTGCGGCCACTGCGAGCAGCCCCTACCGTGGGTGGTGGACGCGGGCGACGACGACTTCACCGAGGTCGCCGAGCGGGCCGACGTCCCCGTCGTGGTCGACCTGTGGGCCACCTGGTGCGGCCCCTGCCGCATGGTCAGCCCCGCGCTGGAGAAGGTCGCCACCGATCTCGCCGGCCGAATCAAACTCGTCAAGGTCGACGTCGACAAGAACCCGCGGCTGTCGCAGCGTTTCAAGGTCCAGGCGGTACCGACACTGCTCGTCCTCGACCGGGGCGAGACGGTCGCCCGGCAGGCGGGGGCGGCGCCCGCCCCCGCTCTGCGCGAGTGGGTGGAACAGTCGATCACGGCCCGGGAAGGGTGATCCGGATGACCCTGCACGCAGACCCCCACCTCGCGCTTGTCCGGCCGGTCCAGCCGCTGACCCCGGAAGGGTGTCAGGAGTGTCTGCTGCTCGGCTCCCCGTGGGTCCACCTGAGGCTCTGCCTGACCTGCGGGCACGTCGGCTGTTGTGACTCCTCGCCGAACAAGCACGCGCGCCTGCACGCCGCCGCCGACGGCCATCCGATCGTGCAGTCGTTCCAGCCCGGCGAGGAATGGCGCTGGTGCTACGTTCACGAGGCGTTCGTCTGATGTCCGGCGACCGGTCGCTGCCGGGCGGAGAACCGGTGCCGGAGGAAGCGGGCGAGGCCGTCTTCCGGGAGACCCCGGACGCCTGCGGCGCGTATCCGCGCCTTACGGAGGACCAGATAGCACGTCTGGCGGAGCACGGGCAACGCCGGAGCATGGCTCCGAACGACGTGCTGCTCCGGGAGGGGGAGCGCTGCGAGACGTTCTTTGTCGTCCTCAGCGGTACCGTCGCCGTCGTCGAGGACCACGGCACTCCCGAAGAGCGCCTGCTGCGCGTGCACGGCCCCGGTCGTTTCATCGGCGAACTCGGACTCCTGCACGGCCAGGTGGCCTTCTACACCGCTGTCGCCAGGGAGCCGGGCGAGGTCCTCGTCGTCTCCTTGGACCAATTGCGCCACCTGGTGGCCCAGGACTCCTCCATCGGGGACGTCGTGCTGCGCGCCTGTCTGGGCCGTCGCGCGCTGCTCGTCGGACAGGGCGCCGGCTTCCGCATCATCGGCTCGCGCTACTCGCCCGACACCCGGCGGCTGCGCGAGTTCGCCATCCGCAACCGGCTGCCGCACCGCTGGATCGACCTGGAAACCGACGACGAGGCCGAGGAGTTGCTGCGCCGCTTCGGCGTCGGCCCGGAGGAGACACCGCTCGTCATCTGGCGGGACACCACCCTGTTGCGCAACCCCGGCAACGCGGAACTGGCCCGGCTCATCGGCCTGCCGTCACTGCCCGCCGGACACCGTCACGGCGACGTCCTCATCGTCGGCTCCGGACCCGCCGGCCTCGCCGCCGCGGTGTACGCCGCCTCCGAGGGCCTGAGCACCACCGTGGTGGAGGCGATGGCCACCGGCGGCCAGGCCGGCACGTCGTCCCGCATCGAGAATCTGCTCGGCTTCCCCGCCGGCATCTCCGGCGCCGAACTGACCGAACGCGCCGTGCTCCAGGCCGACAAGTTCGGCGCCGGGATCAGCATTCCGGTGGAGGCGACCGCTCTCCACCCCAAGGACGAGGACCACTACGTGGTGGCGTTCGCCGACGGCAGCGAGATCGCCGCCCGCGCCGTCGTCCTGGCCACGGGGGCCCGCTACCGCCGGCTCCAGGTGCCCGGTATCGAACGTCTGGAGGGAACGAGCGTCCACTACTCGGCGACCTTCTACGAGGCCAAGCAGTGCCGCACCGACCCGGTGGCCGTCGTCGGCGGAGGCAACTCCGCGGGCCAGGCGGTGCTGTTCCTCGCCGGGTACGCGCCGAAGGTGCACCTGCTGGTCCGCGGTCCCAGCCTCGAGGCCAGCATGTCCCGCTATCTGATCGACCAGGTCGAGCGCCATCCGCGGGTGGAGGTCATGCTGCACAGCGAGGTCACCGAGGTCATCGGCCAGGAGGTGCTGGAGGAGCTCGACGTGGTCGACAACCGCACGGGCGGACACCACCGACTCGCGGTACGGGGCCTGTTCGTCTTCACCGGCGCCGACCCCCACACCGAGTGGCTCGCCGGCATCACCGCCCTCGACTCCCGCGGCTTCGTCCTCACCGGCCCGGAGGCCCAGGAAGCCTGCGTCCACCCCGAGGTGTGGCACGGCCGCGGGCGCTCGTGCATGCCCCTGGAGACCGGCCTGCCCGGGGTCTTCGCGGTAGGGGACGTCCGTAGCGGCTCGGTGAAGAGGGTGGCCTCGGCGGCCGGTGAGGGCGCGATGGCCATCCACTTCGTGCACCGGCACCTGGGACAGTCGGCCGCACCCGGCACCACGGGCACGTCCGCTGCCGCGGGCGGCTCGGACGTCTCCCCACGCCTGCGTCACAAGGAGTCCGCGTGGCTCGCATGACGAATGGCGGGCGATGGGAGCACGAGGGGGAAGCAGGAGGCGGGGGCGATGGCCACGTCCGTCCGGCGCCGGCGGTGGGCGCGACACCGGCGGGCGCGTGGACGCCTTTCGCGGACGTGCCGGAGTCCGAGGACGCGTTCCACCTGGAGATCGAGCTCCCCGGTGTGAAGAGCAAGCACATTGATCAGCGAGGCGGGTGAAAGCACCGGGAGCGGCGGCTGGGACGCGAACGCCGCGGTCCCGGGCACCCGTCCGGCATCGCGGCCGGTCGATGGCCCACCGGCGAGTCCGTCGTGGTGATCCGGTTCTGCCGTGGCCTCATGGGCTTCTTCCTGGGGCCACTCCTCGACACCCCGAAGCCGCAGGCGAGCGGCCGTCCGCTGAGGCGTGCCCGGCCGCTCCCCCCGGGCGGCGGCTGGGGAATTTCTCGACGTCGGGGGCCGCGCACCATCCCCCTCGACGGACCGGAATCAATCACCGCAGGTCGGCGTTGGTGCCGGTGGAACGAACGGAGGCGGATCGGTGCACGGTGAGTACAAGATCCCCGGCGGCAAGCTCGTCGTGGTGGACCTGGACGTCGAGGACGGACTGCTGCGCCACGCGCGCGTGGCGGGCGATTTCTTCCTCGAACCGGACGAGGCGCTGGACGCCGTGAACCGCGCGCTGGAGGGCGCCCCCGCCGACACCGACGCGGCGGGCCTGGCGGCCCGCGTCGACGCCGCGCTGCCCCCGGGCACGGTCATGTACGGCCTGACCTCGGAGGGCATCGGGATCGCGGTGCGCCGGGCGGTCGCGCACGCCACCGACTGGACGGACTACGACTGGCAGCTGATCCACGAGGGGCCGCAGTCCCCCGCGCTGCACATGGCCCTGGACGAGGTGCTGACCGCGGAGGTCGCCGCGGGCCGCCGTCCGCCGACGCTGCGCGTGTGGGAGTGGGGTGCCCCCTCCGTGATCATCGGCAGCTTCCAGTCGCTGCGCAACGAGGTCGATCCCGAGGGCGCCGCGCGCCACGGCATCGAGGTGGTGCGCCGGATCTCCGGTGGCGGTGCGATGTTCGTGGAGCCGGGCAACACCATCACCTACTCGCTCTCGGTGCCGGAGGCACTCGTCCAGGGCCTGTCGTTCCAGGACAGCTACGCCTATCTCGACGACTGGGTGCTCGGCGCGCTCGGGGACATGGGGATCAGGGCCTGGTACCAGCCCTTGAACGACATCGCGACGGAGCAGGGGAAGATCGCGGGAGCCGCCCAGAAGCGGGTGGTCGGACCGGGCGGCGGCCCCGGTGCCGTGCTCCACCACGTGACCATGTCGTACGACATCGACGCCGACAAGATGCTCGAGGTGCTGCGCATCGGCCGGGAGAAGCTCTCCGACAAGGGCACCAGGAGCGCCAAGAAGCGGGTGGATCCACTGCGTCGGCAGACGGGGCTCGCCCGTGAGCAGGTCATCGGGCGGATGATCGACTCCTTCCGCGGCCGCTACGGGCTCACGGACGGCGGGGTGACACCCGCGGAACTGGCCCGCGCCGAGGAGCTGGCGCGCTCGAAGTTCGGGTCGGCCGAGTGGACGGCCCGGGTGCCCTAGAACAGGGTCCCGTGGCCTGACCGGAAGGCGACCTGACCGGAAGGCGACCGGACCAGGAGCTGTCAGTAAACTGGAGCTGTCGGACGGGGAGTTGTCACGACGCCGACGCCGCCCACGCCGTCGTGCCGAGCGTGTTCTCGGGTCCGATGTCCAGGGTCTCCGGTGGCCGTACGTCCACGGCGGCGCGTCCCTTCTGCGGGACGACCCGGAGGTACGTGCCGTGCTCGGCCGCCATCCGCCAGTACAGGGCCGCATGCGCGCTCTCGCCCGGGTTCAGGGTGAACGGTTCGGCCCCGGGGTCCTCCGGGGCCATGGGGACCTTGTCGGTGCCCTGGACGGTGCGCACGCCGGTGAGCGGGGCGCCCTTCTCGTCGAGGACGCGGACGGAGGGGTAGCCGTCCACCCGGTAGGGCCGCTCGGAACAGTTGGTGAGGGTGAGGGACATCGCCCGCAGCCCCATGGCCCCGTCGACACGGCCGGCGTCGACGCGTACTCCGGCGGGCGGGCAGTCGCCGGCCGGCGGTACCGCGACGGCGGGCGAGGGGCCGGGCGCGGGCCTGTGGTCCGGCTCGGCGAAGAAGCCGCAGCCGCTCACGGCGAGCGCCAGCGCACCGGCGAGGACGGCGCTACGGAGGGGTCTCGGGCACGGCGGTCCCGGGCACGGCACGGTCATCCGCCGATCATCGCACGCCCCACTGAGTGCCGCCTCTGGCCGTCACCAGCCCCGACTCGTAGGCGAACACGACCAGTTGGGCCCGGTCGCGGGCGCCCAGCTTGGTCATCGCGCGGCTGATGTGCGTCTTGGCCGTGAACGGGCTGATGACCATGTGCGCGGCGATCTCCTCGTTGGTGAGGCCGCGCGCGGCGAGCGCGGTGACCTCGCGTTCGCGGCGGGTGAGGCACTCCAGACCCGGCGCGGTGGCCCGGTCGGGGGGCCGGGACACGAACTCGCCGATCAGCGTGCGGGTCACGGACGGGGAAAGCAGCGCCTCTCCGTGTGCGACGACCTCGATGGCCTGGAGGAGGTCGGCGGGCTCGGTGTCCTTGAGCAGGAAGCCGCTCGCCCCGGCCCGCAGCGCCTCGAAGACGTACTCGTCCAGGCCGTAGTTGGTGAGGATGAGGACGCGTACGGCGGACAGTTGCGGGTCGGCGGCGATCCGCCGGGTCGCCTCGATGCCCGACATCACCGGCATCTGCACGTCCACGAGGGCGACGTCCGGCCGCCGGGCCCGCACCAGCGCGAGCCCCTGCTGCCCGTCGGCGGCCTCGCCCACCACCTCGATGTCGTCCTCGGCGTCCAGCAGGGCGCGGAACCCGGCCCGCATCAGTGCCTGGTCGTCGACGAGCGCGACCCTGATCACGACACGTCCTCCGGTGTTCCCAGGGGCAGTTGGGCGTGGACGGAGAAGCCGCCCCCGACACGCGGGGCGGCCCGCAGGGTGCCGCCGAGCGCCGTGACGCGTTCCCGCATCCCGGTGAGACCGATACCGGGCTCGGGCGGGCGGGACGGGTCGGCGCCGCCGTCGTCGTCCACGGAGATCGCCAGCTCGGCCGCCGAGTAGTCGAGCCGGACGGTCACCTCTGCCGGACCCGCGTGGCGCGCGGCGTTGGTCAGCGCCTCCTGGACGATGCGGTAGGCGGCGCGGTCCACCGTCGCCGTCAGCGGTCGTTCGTCGCCGCTGACCGACAACTCGACGGCGAGCCCCGCGGCGCGGGCCCGCTCCACGAGCAGCGCGGGGGTGCCGGTGGGCTCGTCGGTGCGCAACACCTCGAGCGTGGAACGCAGTTCGCGCATCGCCTCGCCACCCGCCGCCTGGATGGCGAGCAGCGCGGGCGGCACCTCCTCGCCGCGCTTGCGGGCGAGGTGGACGGCGACCCCGGCCTGGAGCTTGACGATCGAGATGCTGTGGGTGAGCGAGTCGTGCAACTCGCGGGCGATCCGCAGCCGTTCCTCGCCCGCCCGGCGCAACGCGGCCTCCTCCCGGGTGCGTTCCGCCTCCAGCGCGCGCTGTTCGGTCTGGCGCAGGTACGCCTGCCAGTTGCGGTCGGCGAGGCCCGTCACCAGGGCGCACAGGAACCAGCCCGCCAGCAGGAGGGTTCGTTCGACGATCTCCTGCCGGGTGGGGCCCGTCGCGACGAAGCCGGCCAGGAACACGGCGCTCGCGAGCGCGGCCACGCCCCGGTGACCGGCGCGCGCGGCCGTGTGGACGGCGCCCAGGACGGGCAGGGCGGCGAGGGGCCCGGGGTGTGCGTGCAGCACATACCCCGTCGTGGTGACCGTACTGATCGCGAGGACCTCGCGCGGTGCCCGGCGGTAGGCCGCGAGGGCCAGGGAGGCGAGGGCCATGAGGGCGTAGTCGGCGGGGGCGGTGCCGTCGTCGAAGGCGGCCGCGGTCATGACCAGGGCGCCGACGACGATCGCGAGGGCGGCGTCGGCGAGCTGTCGGCCCGTGGCCCGGTCCAGCGTCATGTCCCGCACGATAGACGGCCGTTCGGCCGGTCGCGTCAGACCTGTGGAGGGGGCGCGGACTACTCCCGGCGGAGTAGGCCGGGCCGCGCCCGGACCGGGTGGGGTAGCCCGGAGTGCCTTCGGCCGTACGACGCCCGGGCACCCGCCTGTGGACCAGGGTTGCCCTGTCGGTGGCCGTCGGCGCACCGCACATCACCCACCGGGAGGCGAACCCCGTGTCCAGTCCCTACCGTCACACCACTCCACCCGAACCCGCGTCCGCCGCCGGGCCCGTCCGCGCCGTCTACACCCAGCTCGCCAGGGACTTCGGCATCGCGCGGGCGTCCACCTTCGTCGTGCTCTCCTCCGCGCCCGGGATCATGGCCTCCGCCTGGGCGCTGATGCGTGAGTCGCTGATCGCGGGCGACGGCGGCAGGACCGGGAAGGAACTCGCGGCGCTCGGGGTGTCCGAGGCCAATCGGTGTCCGTTCTGCGTGGACGCGCACCGGATGCTGCTGCACGCGACCGGCGACCACGCTCTCGCGGAGAGGGTGGCCCGTGGCGGGACGCCCGCCGACGAGCGGCAGGCGCGGGTGCTGGCGTGGGGCCGGGCGACCCGGATCCCCGGGTCACCGGAGCTGACTCCGTACCCCTTCCCCGCCGCGCACGCACCCGCGTACATCGGCACCGCCCTCGCCTTCCACTTCATCAACCGTGTGGTGTCGGCGCTGCTGACCGAGCGGTTGCTGCCGGGCAATGTCCAGCGGTTCCGGGCCGTACGGAGCCTGGGCGGCCGGTCCCTGTCCCGGACGGTGCGCCGCCGCCCCGCCCCGGGCGCGGGTCTGACCCTCCTCGACGGTGCCGGTCTGCCCCTCCTCGACCACGCGGGTCCCGGCCCCGGCTGGGCGGGCGCGACCACCGTAGGTCCCGCCTACGCCGCGCTGCGCGCCGCCGCCGGCGAGGGCGGGGAACTTCTCGACGCCGCCGACCGGATCCTCGTACGGGAGACGGTCGGTGCCTGGGACGGCGCGCATCCGCCGCTCGCGTGGGACGGGATTCCCGGCCGTGGCCGTCCCGGGGCTCGCCTGGCGCTGCTGGCCGCGCTCGCGCCGTACCGGATCACGGAGGAGGACGTGGCGGCGTGGCGCACCCAGGGCCGCACCGACGCCTGTCTGGTGCGTCTTGTCGCGTACGGCGCGTTCGCCGCCGTGGACCGGATCGAGAGCGCGCTGCCCGTGCGCACGGCGAAGGAGGCCTCATGACGCGGATCGCCAACTCCGTGCAGGCGCAGGTGTGGAACGGGCCTCTCGGCAGCCACTGGGCCACCCACCACGCCCGCTACGACGCCCTCGTGTCGGGTCTCGACGACGCTCTCTTCGAGGGTGCCGCGATCGCCGCGGGCGACCGTGTCCTGGACGTCGGCTGCGGGGCCGGCGCGACGACCAGGACCGCGGGCCGGCTGGCCGCGCACGGGCATGCCGTCGGCGTCGACATCTCGGCGCCGCTGCTGGACCGGGCGCGGGCGGCCACCGCCGCGGAGGGCGTCACCAACGTCGCGTACGAACTCGGCGACGCCCAGACCCACCGCTTCCCGGCCGCCGGATACGACGTGGTGATCAGCCGGGGCGGGGTGATGTTCTTCGCGGACCACGCGGCCGCGTTCCGGAACCTGGCACGGGCGCTGCGGCCGGGAGGGCGCCTCGCGTTCGTCTGTCCGCAGCCCGCCGGCCCGCATCTGGAGGAGTCGCGCGCCCTGAGTCTCTTCGCGAAGCTCCTCGACGCGCCGGACAGCCACACCGTCGCGGCGCAGACCGCGATGGCGTCCCTGTCCGACCCGGCGCGTATCCGCGAGGTGCTGGACGGCTGGGAGGAGGTGAGCGTGACGCCGGTCGGCACGGAGACGGTGTGGGGGCGGGACGCGGCCGACGCCGTCGGCTTCATCCTCTCTCGTACGCCCGGACGGGTGGTCGGCACGGCCACTCGCAAGACCCTGGAGGACACTTTGCGCCCTTATGAGACGGATCGTGGCGTGCGACTGCGGGCGGCGGTGTGGCGGGTGACGGCGAAGTGGAGCCCTGGCGTCCGGCCGTGAACCACAGTCACCGCACAGGCACGGAACGAGTTCGCCCTTCCGCCCCACAGAGAGTCATGTGACACTGTCGTCCCGTCCGCAGTGCGGACTCCTCCGCACCGTCCCCCACGAGAAGTGCGCCGTGCGTTCTCTTCCTCTGCCGCTCGCCCTCACCGCGCGCCTGCTGCCGGTCGCCGTGCTCGCCTGCACGGGCTGGGTCATGTCGTCCGGTTCGTCCTCGTCGCCCACGACTCCGACCGGAGCCGGGCACAAGGCGGTCCAGGGCACCCAGAGCCCCACCCAGCCGTCGGCGACGGCGGTCGCGAAGACGTACACGGCCGCGCCCGCGCCGTGCACCAGCGTCACGACGAAGACGATCACGTCTCTGGTCCCGGGCACCAAGACGGCCGGCCAGGAGATCGCCTCGACCGACAGGTCCGTACGCCGCACCTGCTCCTGGAACGCGCTCAAGGGGTTCGACTACCGCTGGCTCGACGTGTCCTACGAGATCATGAGTTCGGACGCGGCGGCGCAGAAGTCCTACCAGGAACGTGTGACGAAGAAGAGCGGCGGAGGCACGGTGCCCGGCCTCGGCGACGGGGGCTACTCCGTCGTGAACCTCACCACCGAGGACAAGCAGCAGACCCGCGAGGGCGTGGTGATCGCCCGCGTGTCCAACGCGCTGGTGGCCGTCACCTACAACGGAAGCGACTTCGAGACGAAGAAGGCGCCCAGCACCGACGAGATCAACAAGGGCGCCATCAGGGCCGCCAAGGAAGTGGTGGCCACGCTGGAGAACGGCCAGAAGAGCTGACCGTCCTCCCTCGCGCGACCGTGGTTCAGGCGGCGGCCTCCGGCCGGCCCCTCAGCAGCATCAGGCCGGTGTAGAGCACCAGCGACGTGCCCAGGCCCACCGCCCAGCCGTAGTCGGCGAGCGACGACAGCGCCGGAACGGGCCGCCCGTCGATCAGCGGATGGAGGTCGGCACCGCCGACGGCCAGGACACCACCGGTGACGAAGGCGACGACGGCCCGCCAGTTCCAGCCGCCGGCGTACCAGTAGCGTCCGCCGGTGCGGTACAGGTCGGTGAGGTCGAGCCGGGTGCGGCGCAGGATCCAGTAGTCGGCGATGAGGATGCCGGCGACCGTGCCGAGCAGACCGCCGACCAGGCCGAGCCAGGTGAAGATGTAGCCCTGCGGGTCGGAGTACAGCTTCCAGGGGAAGATCAGCACACCGAGGACGCAGGTGGTCATGGCGCCGGCCCGGAAACTGATCCTCCTGGGCGCGATGTTGGAGAAGTCGAAGGCCGGGGAGACCAGGTTGGCCGCGATGTTCACGGACAGGGTCGCGACCAGCACGGTGACCAGCGCGAAGACGATGCCGGCGACGTTGTCCGTCTTGGCCGCCAGCTTGACCGGGTCCCAGATCGCCTCGCCGTACACGGCCTGCGATCCCGAGGTGACCATGACGGACAGGAAGGCGAAGAGCGTCATCGTGGTGGGCAGGCCGAGCGCCTGGCCCCAGGTCTGCGCCTTCTGGCTCCTGCCGTACCGGGTGAAGTCGGGGATGTTCAGCGACAAGGTGGACCAGAAGCCGATCATGCCCATGAGCGAGGGCCAGAACAGCTTCCAGAAGGCGCCGCCCCAGCCGAGCTTGGAGGGCTGGTCGAGCAACGGGCCGAAGCCGCCCGCCTTGCTGCTCATCCACCACAGCATGACACCGGCGCCGACGAGCACGAAGGGTGCCGCCCAGTTCTCGAAGCGGCGGATCGTCTCCATGCCCCGGTAGATGATCGCGACCTGGAGCACCCAGAAGATCGCGAAGGACAGCCACATCGTCCAGGCGTAGCCGCCGATGTGCGAGGCGTTCGCCCAGCTGTCGCCGAAGAGCTTCCCGGCGAGGAAGTAGATCGCCTCGCCGCCGATCCAGGTCTGGATGCCGAACCATCCGCAGGCCACCAACGCCCGCACGACGGCAGGGAGGTTGGCGCCGCGGACGCCGAAGGAGGCGCGGGCGAAGACCGGGAAGGGGATGCCGTACTTGGGTCCCGCGTGCCCGGTGAGCAGCATCGGGACCAGCACGATCAGGTTGGCCAGCGCGATGGTGAACACGGCCTGTTTCCAGTCCATGCCCACGGCTATCAGACCGGAGGCCAGGGTCCAGGAGGCGGTGTTGTGGGCCATGCCGACCCAGAGCGCCGAGAAGTTGTACGTGGTCCAGGTCCGTTTGGCGACCGGAACCGGCAGCAGGTCCTCATTGGCGTAGGGACCGGTGGGCGCCGGAGCGTCGGGGGCGATCTCCACCCGGCCGTCGGGGAGCGTGACCTGGGAGGCCGGTGGGCTGTCGGTGGGGAGGGGCTCGATCATGGGCAGGCCAATCAAGGGAGGAGTGTCGGGAAAGGCCGTGCGGGTGGCGTCATGGGGGGTGCGCGGGGAGAGCGCCCTGATCCCCTTCCCGGGACGGCGGGAAGGGGAGGTACTGGGAGAGGCGGGGCGTGGCCGGCGGGCGAGCGGCACGGTGTCTCGACGGCCTTGCCCGGCGGCCGTTCAGACGGTCATCGGCCGTTGACGGCCGGGATGACCTTCGACCCGTACGCGTCGATGGTGGCCTCCTGCGCGTCGTGCATGTCGTACAGGGCGAACTGGTCGACGCCCAGCTCGCGCAGCGCGTTCAGTTTCTCGACGTGCTGCTCGGCCGTGCCGATCAGACAGAACCGGTCGACGATCTCGTCGGGCACGAACCTGGTGTCGGGGTTGTCGCTGCGTCCGTGGTGGGAGTAGTCGTACCCCTCGCGGGCCTTGATGTAGTCGGTGAGTTCCTCAGGCACCGCGGCGGAGTGCTCGCCGTACTTGGAGACGAGGTCGGCGACGTGGTTGCCGACCATGCCGCCGAACCAGCGGCACTGCTCGCGTGCGTGGGCGATCGCCTCCGGTGAGTCGTCCTCGGTGACGTAGGCGGGCGCGGCCACGCAGATCGTGACCTCGGACGGGTCCCGGCCCGCCTCGGCCGCCGCGGTCTTCACCGCCTTGACCATGTACTCGGTCAGATAGAGGTCGGCGAGCTGGAGGATGAAGCCGTCGGCCTCCTCGCCGGTCATCTTCAGCGCCTTGGGACCGTACGCGGCCATCCACACCGGGAGTTCGGCGCCGGGCCTGACCCAGGGGAACTTGATGACCGCGCCACCGAGGTCGGCCTCCTCGCCGCGGCCGAGCGCCCGGATGACCTTCATCGCGCCGCTGATCCGGGCGAGCGTGTTCGGCTTGCGTCCGGCGACGCGCATCGCCGAGTCGCCCCGTCCGATGCCGCACACCGTGCGGTTGCCGTACATGTCGTTGAGCGTCGCGAAGGTGGAGGCGGTGACCTCCCAGGTACGGGTGCCCGGGTTGGTGACCATCGGTCCGACCGTCAACTTCTCGGTGTTCGCGAGGATCTGACTGTAGATCACGAAGGGTTCCTGCCACAGCACGGCGGAGTCGAAGGTCCAGCCGTACGTGAAGCCGTTGCCCTCGGCCCGCTTCATCAGCTCGATGACGCGGGAGGCCGGGGGGTCGGTCTGCAGGACGAGTCCGAAGTCCATGGCGCCACTCCTAGGCACTCAGAGAAGGTACTGACAGGTGGAGCGGGGGGTGTAGACGCCGTGCCCGGCGCGTCCGGTGAACTCCCGCTCGGTGATGACCGGTTCGCCGCGCGAGAGCACGGACTCGACGCGGCCGGTGACACGCTTGCCCTCGTACGCCGAGTAGTCGACGTTCATGTGTTGCGTCTCGACGGACATGACCTGCTCGGCGTGCGGGTCGTAGATGACGATGTCGGCGTCGGCGCCCGGCGCGATGGTGCCCTTCTTCGGGTACAGGCCGAACATCCGGGCCGGGGTCGCACAGGCGATCTCGATCCAGCGGCGGCGGGAGAGGTGTCCGTCGACGACGGCCTGGTGCAGCAGGTCCATGCGGTTCTCGACGCCGGGCAGGCCGTTGGGGATCTTCGAGAAGTCGCCGCGGCCGAGCTCCTTCTGGCCCACGAAGCAGAAGGGGCAGTGGTCCGTCGACACCACCTGGAGGTCGTTGGTGCGCAGGCCCCGCCAGAGCGCGGCCTGGTGCTCCTTGGGCCGCAGCGGGGTGCTGCACACGTACTTCGAGCCCTCGAAGTCGGGCTCGGCCAGGTTGTCCGTGGACAGGAACAGGTACTGCGGGCAGGTCTCGCCGAACACGTTCAGGCCCTCGTCGCGCGCCCGCGCCAGCTCGGCGACCGCCTCCTGCGCCGAGACGTGCACGACGTACAGCGGTGCCCCCGCGACCTGCGCGAGCTTGATGGCGCGGTGGGTGGCCTCGGCCTCCAGGAGCGCCTTGCGGACCTCGCCGTGGAAGCGCGGGTCGGTCTCGCCCCGGGCCAGCGCCTGCTCGACGAGCACGTCGATCGCGATGCCGTTCTCGGCGTGCATCATGATCAGGCCGCCGTTCTCGGCGGAGCGCTGCATGGCGCGCAGGATCTGGCCGTCGTCGCTGTAGAAGACGCCGGGGTAGGCCATGAACTGCTTGAAGGAGGTGACGCCCTCCTGGACCAGCAGGTCCATCTCCTTCAGCGTGTCCTGGTTGACGTCCGAGACGATCATGTGGAAGGCGTAGTCGATGGCGCACTGGCCGTCGGCCTTGGCGTTCCAGGCGTCGAGGCCCTCGCGCAGCGAGTGGCCGACGCTCTGCACCGCGAAGTCGACGATGGTGGTGGTGCCACCCCAGGCCGCCGCCCTGGTGCCCGTCTCGAAGGTGTCGGAGGCGAAGGTGCCGCCGAACGGCAGCTCCATGTGGGTGTGGGCGTCGACGCCGCCCGGGATGACGTACTTCCCCGCGGCGTCGATGGTCCGCTCGGCCGTCCACGACTCGGCCGTCGGGGTGCCGGTCGCGGCGAGCGCGACGACCCGGCCGTCCTCGATCAGGACGTCGGCGTGCATCTCGTCGGACGCGGTGATGACGAGGCCACCGCGGATGACGGTACGGCTCATGCTCCCTCTCCTTCCTGTCGTGCGTGCACTGGGGGAATTCCGAAGCTGTCAGAAGCTGAGGTCAACGCTGTTTCCTCCGGGGAGGCCTGAGGGGAAGGAGGGCCGGTGGGCCCGGCCCGGCCGGCCGGGCCCACCAGGGACCGTCCGTCAGGGAGCCGTCAGCGGCCCGTACGCCCCCGGGGCGCGGTCCCGGTAGAACTGCCACCGGTCGCGCACCTCGCGGAGCTTGGCCAGGTCCAGGTCGCGGACGACGAGTTCGGTCTCCTTGTCGCTCGCCACCTCGCCGACGAACTGGGCCTCCGGGTCGACGAAGTAGCTCGTCCCGTAGAAGTCGTTGTCGCCGTACTCCTCGACGCCCACCCGGTTGATCGCGCCCACGAAGTACTCGTTGGCGACGGCCGCGGCCGGCTGTTCCAGCTGCCACAGGTAGCCGGAGAGTCCGCGCGAGGTGGCCGAGGGGTTGAAGACGATCTCGGCACCCGCGAGGCCCAGCGCGCGCCAGCCCTCCGGGAAGTGCCGGTCGTAGCAGATGTAGACACCGATCCTGCCGACGGCGGTGTCGAAGACCGGCCAGCCGGAGTTGCCCGGCCGGAAGTAGAACTTCTCCCAGAACCCCTCGACCTGCGGGATGTGGGTCTTGCGGTACTTGCCCAGGTAGGAGCCGTCGGCGTCGATCACCGCCGCGGTGTTGTACAGGACCCCGGGCTGCTCCTCCTCGTACATCGGCAGGACGAGGACGATGCCCAGTTCCTCGGCGAGCGCCTGGAAGCGCCGGACGATCGGGCCCTCGGGGATCTGTTCGGCGTACTCGTAGAAGGCCTTGTCCTGGACCTGGCAGAAGTAGGGCCCGTAGAAGAGCTCCTGGAAACACAGGACCTGTGCGCCCTGCGCGGCGGCGTCTCGGGCCGCCTGCTCGTGGACCTGGATCATCGACTCCTTGTCGCCGGTCCAGGCGGTCTGGAAGACGGCGGCGCGGATCACTCTGCTCATCGGGACCTCCGGTCGCTCGGTGTGCGAGGAGCCTAGAAAGCCCGGCAGGCTGCTTTGAGGTGCACCGTGTCACGTCTGAGGTGCGTTGCCGTTCCACGGTGTCACCCCCGCGTCGTCGCATGTTTCACCTGAGTCATCCGGTGTTTCACCGTTGTTGAGCGTCGTGCGCGAGCAGCGCGATGTGCACGGAGGCCGCCTGTTCGAAGTCGTCGAGGTTCACGGCGAGGCGCGCCTCTATCGCCTCCAGCCGTCGGTAGAGCGCGGGCCGGCTGACGTGGTGGAGCCGCGCGGTGCGGGACTTGTTGCGGCCCGTCGCGAGATACGTCCGCAGCACGGGCAGCAGCTCCGACTCCGCGTCGGCCCCGCACAGCAGCCCGTCCAGCTCCCGTTCGGCGAAGGACTGGACGTGCGGGTCGTCCCTGAGCAGCCGCACCAGGCCGCGCAGATGGACGTCACGCAGCCGTACGAGCACCGGGTGGTCCTCCTGGCCGACCGGAGTGTCGGCGGCGGCCTCGGCGACGTGCAGGGCCTCCCGCAGGCCGCCGGGGACGTCGTCCCAGGCGTGGCGCGCGGAGGCGGCCGCCACGGTCGCGGGGGCGCCGGTCTCGTGGCGCAGCCGGGTGGCGAAGTGCGCGGCCAGCGCCTCGGCGTCCTGGTCCCGGGCGAGGCTCAGCAGCACGGCGGTGGCCCCGTCGGCGAGTTCGGCGACGAGTCCGGACAGGCCGAGCAGCCTGAGCACCCGGTCCAGTTGGGCCGGGTCGCCGTCCCGGACGGCCAGCGGCACGAAGGACCGCCGGTTCACGGGCAGCCCGGCGGCGCGCGCTCGCGGGAGGAGCTGCCGCGCCGGTACGACCCCGCTCACGAGGTCGGTGAGCAGGCTCTGCGCGGACTCCTCCTCCCAGGTGTGCGCGGAGCCGGCGAGCATCCGGTGCAGGACCAGGGCCTCGGCGGCCCGGTCGGCGAGCAGCCGCCCGGTCACCGGGTCGCCGCGGTGACCGCACAGCACGATGCGGCCCCAGCGCTCGCCCCGGCCGCCCAGCTCGGCCCGGATCCACCCGTCGCCCTCGCTGCCGCCCGCCTGCCGGGCGATGCGCTCCCAGTCGCGCAGCACGTCGTCCACCGCGGACCGCTCCCCCGCCGTGGCGAGGACCCGGTGGGCGAGGTTGGTGACGACGACGGGGCAGGCCGCGTGGCCCGCGATCTCGTCGAGGATCCGCTGCATGGGGGCGCCCGAGGTGATGAGGCCGGTGAGCGCGGTGCGTACGGACTCGGAGAGACTCACCGCCGCGAACTTGCTGGAGACCAGCCGGGACTGCACCTCCTCCGTCAACTCGGCGAAGGGGAAGGGGCGGTGCAGCACGACCATGGGCAGCCCGCACCGCTCGGCGGCCCGGCGCATCACCTCCGGCGGCGCGGGGAAGGCCCGGCCGAGCCCGAGGACGACGGCCGCGGCCTCCGCGCGGTGCAGCGAACGGATGTACTCGGCCTGCGCGTCCGGGTCACCGGCCAGCAACACGCCGGTGGTCAGCACCATTTCGCCGCCGCTGAGCATCACGCCCACGTCGGCGGCCTCCGCCACGTGCACCCAGCGCACGGGCCGGTCGAGGTGGCCCGCGCCCGCCACCACCTCGGGCTCTCCGGCGAGCACCCGTTCCAGGGTGAGGACCTGGCGTACCGACAGGGCGGTGTCCGAGGCGGTGGTCATGGCGACGTTCCCTTGCTCAGGTTCTCTTACCGGGTGCACCTCAGCGCGCGATCGAGGATCGCCGCGCCCTCCTCCGCCTCCGCGACGGTGAGGGACAGTGGCGGCGCGATGCGCAGCACGCTGGTGTCGTGACCGCCGCCCTTGCCGATCAGCAGGCCTTCCTGGCGGGCCGCTTCGAGCACGGCGGCGGCGCCCTCGGGATGCGCCTCGTCGGTGCCGGGCTTCACCAGTTCGACGCCGATCATCAGCCCGCGACCGCGGACCTCCCGTACGCCGTCGACCTGCGCGGCGATCGCCCGCAGCCGCTCGATGAGCAGACCGCCGACGCGCCGGGCGTTGCCCTGGAGGTCGTGTTCGAGGAGGTAGGCGAGGTTCGCCAGCCCCGCCGCCATCGTGACCGGTGAGCCGCCGAAGGTCGAGATGGAGTTGGAGTCCAGGCAGTTCATGATCTCGGCGCGGGCGACGACGCCGCCGATGGACATGCCGTTGCCGATGCCCTTGGCGAAGGTCAGCATGTCCGGCGGGCCCGCGGCGTCGTGTGCCTGCCAGCCCCAGAAGTGCTCGCCGGTGCGCCCCCAGCCGGTCTGCACCTCGTCGGCGATCCAGAGGATGCCGTGCTCGTCGAGAACCTCACGGAAGGCCGCGTAGAGGCCGTCGGGCGGGATCGTGAAGCCGCCGACGCCCTGGACGGGTTCGGCGATCAGGGCCGCGGGCGGCCGGACGTGACCGAGCAGGTCCCTGAGGTCCTCGACGCAGGCCGCGATGAACTCGCTGTCGGACAGGTCGGCGTAGGGACCGCGGGTACGGACGCCGCCGTGGACGTACAGCGTCTGCAGCGGCGAGAGCGAGGTCGGCGACCAGCCCTTGTTGCCGGTGATGCCGACCGCGCTGAAGGAGCGGCCGTGGTAGCTGTTGCGCATCGCCAGGATCTGGTTGCTGCGCCGGTGGGCGGTGGCGAGCAGCAGCGCCGTGTCGTTGGCCTCGGTGCCGGAGGTGGTGAAGAAGACGCGGGCGTCCGGGATGCCGGACAACTGGGCGACGCGCTCGGCGAGTTCGACCATCGGCCGGTTGAGGTAGAGCGTGGAGGAGTGGATGATCCGTCCGGCCTGCTCGCTGACGGCCTTGGTCACCTCGGGCAGCGCGTGCGCGGTCATCGTCGTCAGGATGCCGCCGAAGAAGTCCAGGTACTTGTTGCCGTCGGCGTCCCAGACATGGCGGCCCTCGCCGTGGGTGATCTCCAACGGGTCCTGGTAGTAGAGGGCGAGCCAGTCGGGCAGGACCGCCTTGTGCCGTGCGTACAGGTCGCTCACGGCTGCACCAGCCCCTCGTACGCGTCGGGCCGACGGTCGCGGTAGAACGCCCACTGCTGACGCACCTCCTCGATCAGGTCGAAGTCGAGGTCCCGGACGACGAGTTCCTCGGTCTTGTCGCCGGCGGTCTCCCCCACGAACTGTCCACGCGGGTCGACGAAGTACGAGGTTCCGTAGAAGTCGTTGTCCCCGTACTCCTCCTGCCCGACCCGGTTGATCGCGGCGATGAAGTACTCGTTGGCGACGGCCGCGGCGGGCTGCTCCAGCTGCCAGAGGTAGGCGGAGAGGCCGCGGGAGGTGGCGGAGGGGTTGTAGACGAGCTGGGCGCCGTTGAGGCCGAGTTGCCGCCAGCCCTCGGGGAAGTGGCGGTCGTAGCAGATGTAGACGCCGATCCGGCCGACCGCGGTGTCGAAGACGGGCCAGCCGAGGTTGCCCGGTTTGAAGTAGTACTTCTCCCAGAAGCCCTTGACCTGGGGGATGTGGTGCTTGCGGTACTTGCCGAGGAAGGTGCCGTCGGCGTCGATCACGGCCGCGGTGTTGAAGTAGAAGCCGGACTGCTCGACCTCGAAGACGGGCACGACGATGACCATGCCGGTCTCGCGGGCGAGTTCCCGCATGCGGGTCACGGTCGGCCCGTCGGGCACGGGCTCCGCCCAGCGGTAGTGCTCGGGCTCCTGGACCTGGCAGAAGTAGGGGGCGTTGAAGACTTCCTGGAAGCCGATCACCTTCGCGCCCTGCCGGGCCGCCTCGCGGGCGTGCTCCTCGTGCTTGGCGACCATGGATGCGGTGTCGCCGGTCCAGGTCGCCTGGACCAGAGCGGCGCGTACGACGTTGGCCATGAGCTGCTCCTTCGACGGGACGTCAGAGAGCCTCTACGCCCGTAGACAAAGGCGGTAGAGGCTCGAAAGTAAGCCCCCTGGACAGCCTTGCCAAGACCATCGGGGTTAACCCGCTGAGTCGATCACGTTTCACCCCCCTGTGGGTGAGAGGCTGACCGGGGCGTGGGCCGCCCGGGTGACTCAGGCCGCGAAGCCCGCCACCCGAAGCGCGTGCACCAGGTCCCAGTGACGTTCCTCCGAGATTCCCCGGGCGGCGTCCAGCAGGAGCGGCACGAGCCGCGCCGGATCGCTCTCCGCGCTGCGGGCGGCCTCCTCGGGGGCACGGACCCGTACGTAGGCGTCGAGCAGCGCACGGACCTCGCGTCGGCGGCCCTCGTCGGCGAGGCCGAGCACGGCGGCCCCGATCTCCGGTGCGGGGCGGCCGACGCCCTGGCGCAGCATCTGCTGTCCGTCGGTGGTGCGGCCGGCCGCGACGAGCGCGTCGGACGCGGCGACCAGCCGGTCCGCGGGGAGCGAGGCGGCCTCCCACAGCAGGGTGGCCCAGTCCGCGTCGAGGCCCGCGTCGTGCAACTCGGCGGCGAGCAGGGGGAAGCGGGCGGCGGGCCAGTACGCGGCCTCGACGAGTGCGGCGTGCGCCTCGCCGCTGCGGCCCTCGGCGCGCAGTCGGACCAGTGTCCGGACGGTCTCCGCGGTGGCCCGCCGGGCGTCCCCGTCCAGGGGCTCCGCCCGGGGTTCCGTCCGCGGCTCGGCCCGCTCCTCCGCGGCCCCGGCGAAACGCGCGCCGCGGGGCGTACGGCGGTTCGGCGCGGCCGGGCCGGCGGGCAGGGGCGCGGGCGTCCCGGGGACGGGCACGGGGGTCGCGTCGGCCTCCATCATCCCGGCGAACCGCGCGCTTCCCCGGGGACGGCGCCTGGAGCGGTGTCCGGGGGCCGGGGCGGGCTCGGGGGCCGTGGACCGCGCGGCCGGCGTCCGGGGTCCGTCGTGGGGCCGTACGGCGCCGGCGGCGTCCTGCGGCCGGGACCCGGGGTCGTACACGTCGTGCCCGGGACCGGAAGCGGGAGACGCGGACCCGGAGCCGTCCCCGCGTACAGCGGCGCCGGCCTCCGCGAGGACCTCACCGGACCCGGGCCGTCCGGCGTCGCGCGCGTAGCCCCGGGTGCCGGGACCACCGGGGCCGAAGGCGTCGCCCTCCCCACCGGGTCCGGCGGACGCGGCGGCGGGGCGGCTCGCGGCGGACGGGGCGGCGGGTGCGTCGGGGCCGGTGCGGGGGAAGGCTTCGGGGCCCGGCCCCGGAGACATGGCCGACGGGTCGTACGGGCCCGTCTCGGCGGTCTCGGACCGAACCGGCGCCGAGGGGTCCGCGAACGGCGAGGGCCGTCCCGTCCGCTCGGGAACGGCCGCACGGGGGCCGGCCGCCGTCCGCGTGGGCGCCGTCCCCGTGGGCGCCGTCCCCGTGGGCGCCGTCCCCGTCGGCGCGGTCCCCGTGACCTCGACCCATCCGTCCTCGGCCCACGTCCCGCCCGCACGGTTCCCGCGCTCACCACCGTCCCCGGCCCGGGGTACGCCGCCGGCGGGCCCCGAAAAGCCGAGCGCGCCCGATGCGTGGGTACGCAGGGCGCGTCGGTCGAGGTCTTCCATGCGATGGCGGAGTTCGAGGCAGCGGGCCGTGGCCCGTTCGTGGTCGTCCCGGGCCCAGGCCAGGTCCAGCCGGACCGAGTCGGCGTCCTGCGGGGTGGCGGCCTCCCCCAGCAGCCGGTTCAGCTCGGTCCGGCGTTCCGCCGCGTAGCGCTGTTCGCGGAGCATCACGTCCAGACGGTCACCGAGCGCGTCGCGGCCGCCCGGCCGGGCGTCGAACGCGGCGAGCGAGGCGCCGTGCAGCGAGCGGGCCCGCGGGGCCTCCTGCGCGGCGGCCCCGCCGCCGTACTCCGCGCCGAGGTCCTGCAAAAGCGCCTCGACCACGTCCCAGGGCGGCACCTCCCAGCCGTCCAGGCAGGCCCGCATTCCGTCGGGGTCGCGCTGCCAGAACACCCCGCACCAGCCGCCGCCCTGATCGAGCCGCCGCATCAGCCCGTCCAGATAATTCGCGAACTCCCGCACCTCGCCGGGGAGTTGATCCACAGCCATCACACAACCCCCCACCCGACTGGAGTACTCCGGTCCGGTAGAAAACACCCTCCGTGTTACGGAACGGCTACAGGGAGTTTTCGGGCCGGGAGCGGAGTCCGGTGATCGAGGTCGTCCATGGACAGCCCGAGCGCCCTCGCCAGCGCCGCCACGGTGAAGAAGGCGGGGGTGGGAGCCCGCCCCGTCTCGATCTTGCGCAGGGTCTCGGCCGAGATCCCGGCGGTCGCCGCGACCTCCACCATGCTCCGGCCTCCACGGGCCTCGCGCAGCAACTGCCCGAGACGCTCGCCGCGTTCGCGCTCTTCGGGGGTCAGCGGGGTACGCACCATGAGCCCATTCTAATACCGGTATAGTAATTGGCATGGTGGAACTCAAGACGGACACATCGATCGACGCGATGCACGAGGCGGGACAGGTCGTGGGCAGGGCGCTCACGGCCGTGCGGGAAGCGGCGGCCGTGGGCATCTCCCTGCTGGAGCTGGACGAGGTCGCCCACCAGGTGCTGCGGGACGCGGGCGCCGGCTCCCCCTTCCTCGGCTACCGCCCCTCCTTCGCACCCACCCCGTTCCCCGCGGTCATCTGCGCCTCCGTGAACGACGCGATCGTGCACGGGATCCCCACCGGCTACCGGCTGCGCGACGGAGACCTGGTCTCCATCGACTTCGGCGCCGAACTGGGCGGCTGGGTCGGCGACTCGGCGATCAGCTTCGTCGTCGGCCGGCCGCGCGCCGCCGACGTCCGCCTGGTCGAGACCGCCGACCGCGCCCTCGCGGCGGGCATCGCGGCGGCCGTCGTCGGCAACCGCATCGGGGACATCGCGCACGCCGTCGGCACGGTCTGCCGCGCTGCGGGGTACGGCATCCCGGACGGCTTCGGCGGCCACGGCGTGGGCCGCCGTATGCACGAGGACCCGCCCGTCCCCAACGAGGGGCGCCCCGGCCGCGGCCTGCCGTTGCGCCACGGCATGGTCCTCGCCATCGAGCCCATGCTCATCGGCGGCGGCACCGACGGGTTCCACGCGGCGCCCGACGGCTGGACCCTGCGTACGGACGACGGCTCCCGCGCGGCCCACGCCGAGCACACGGTGGCCATCACGGACTCGGGGCCCCGCATCCTGACGGCGCGCTGACCCCGGGCCCGCGCGAGCGTGCCGCGAACGGCGCGGTGTCCCGCGCCGTTCGCCCGCTCACGCCCGGACCGCCCTCAGGACGCGGGACGCACCACCATCGCCGATCCGCCCCCGCGCCGTACCGGCTCCGCCGCTGCCAGCCACTTGCCGTTCGGAAGGCGCTGGACGCCTGTCGCCGCGCCGATCTCGGGGTTGGGCTTGAAGGAGTGTCCGAGTGCCTCCAGCCGGGTCCTGAGCGCGCTGTCGTACAGGCCCGGTTCGAGTTCCGTCTGTGCCGCGTTGCGCTGGCTGGCACGCGGAGCGGCGATCGCGTCGACGAGCGGCAGTCCGCGGTCCAGGAATCCGGTGAGCGTCTGCAGCACGGTGGTGATGATGGTGGCACCGCCCGGTGAACCGAGCGCCACCACCGGCCGGTCGTGCCGGTCCAGCACGATCGTCGGCGAGATCGACGAGCGCGGCCGCTTGCCGGGGCCGGGCAGGTTCGGGTCGTGCACGGCCGGACTGGCCGGGGTGAAGGAGAAGTCCGTCAACTCGTTGTTGAGGAGGAAGCCGCGGCCCGGGACGGTGATGCCGCTGCCGCCGGTCTGCTCGATGGTCAGCGTGTACGAGACGACGTCACCCCACTTGTCGGCGACCGTGAGGTGCGTGGTGTTCTCGCCCTCGTACGTCGTCGGAGCGGCGGTCCCCGCGGTGGAGCAGGCCGCCGGGTGGCGCGGGTCGCCCGGTGCGAGCGGGCTGGTCAGCACCGAGTGGTCCTTGACGAGGCACGCGCGGGAGTCGGCGTACTTCTGCGACAGCAGTTCCTTCGTGGGTACGTGCTCGAAGGCCGGGTCGCCGACCCAGCGCCCCCGGTCGGCGAACGCGATCCGGCTGGCCTCGATGTAGTGGTGCAGGTACTGCACGTCGCTCGCCTTGGAGAGGTCGGTCCGCTCCAGGATGTTGAGGGCCTCGCCGACCGTGGTGCCACCGGACGAGGAGGGCGCGATCGAGTAGACCTTCCGGCCGCGGTACGCGGTCTCCGTCGGCGCCTGCTTCTTCGCCCGGTACGCCGCCAGGTCCCTGAGCGACAGCTTTCCGGGCCGGGCGTTGTATCGGGAACCGGTGTCCACCGGCGGCTTGTTCACGGTGGCGACGATGTCCTTGCCGAGGTCGCCGTGGTAGATCGCGCCGACGCCCTTGCGCCCCAACTCCTCGTAGGTGCGCGCGAGGTCGGGGTTGGTGAGCGTCGAGCCGACCGCCGGGAGCGAGCCGCCGGGCAGGAACAGCTTGGCGGTGTCCGGGAAGTTCCTGAAGCGGGCCTCGTTGGACTCCGTCTGGGAGCGGAAGGTCGCGTCGACCGTGAAGCCGTCGCGGGCGATCCGTTCCGCGGGCTCGAGGACGCTGCTCAGCCGCCTGCTGCCCCAACTGTCCAGCGCCGTCTGCCAGGTCGCGGGCGTACCCGGCGTACCGACGCTCAGTCCGCTGGTGACGGCGTCCGCGAAGGCGAGCGGCTGACCGTTCTCCAGGAACAGCCCCGAGTCGGCGCTCAGCGGCGCCGTCTCGCGGCCGTCGATCGTGTGCACCGTGCGGGACTTGGCGTCGTAGTAGACGAAGTAGCCGCCACCGCCCACGCCGGACGAGTAGGGCTCGGTGACACCGAGGGCCGCGGCCGTGGCGACCGCCGCGTCCACCGCGTTGCCGCCCTTCCTGAGGACCTCGATACCCGCGGCGGAGGCGTCGGCGTCGACGCTCGCCACCGCGCCGCCGTACCCGACGGCGACCGGCACCTTCGCCGACGCGCCGCCGGCGGCCGACACGGCCGCCTTCCCGGCGCCGGGAGGCGCTGCCGCACCGACCGAGACCATCGCGGCCGAAACCGCCAAGACCGCCAGATTCCGCGCAACAGGGCGACGCATCCGTACCTCCAGTCAACAGCCGTCCGCGCAGCGTAACCGCACCTCCGCCCTTCCGTCAGGACCCCCTCGAACACCGTTGCGCATTCCGGCTAGCATGCGCGCCCATGAATGACGACGTGCGCAACATCGTCCTCGGCGTGCTGGCGGCAGGCGTCAGCGCCTCCCTCGGCTGGCTCGCCCGTACGTACCTGTGGAAGCGCAGACTCCGGCGCAAGCAGGCGTTCTTCGGACTGCCCGACAACTCCGAGTCGCTGCTGGTGGTCAACCGGGAGGCGGGCGGCCCGGAGCTCACGGTGATGCGGCACGACGTGTTCGCGTTGCTCGAACTGTCCGCCCTGATCAAGGACTGTGGCGCGCATGCCCAGGTTATCGCGCACGACGCGACGCAGCAGGGTTTCGGGGAGCGTACGGAGTTCTGCGTGGGAGGCCCCTCGTCGAACCGGCGGATGGCGGCGCACCTGCACTCGCTGCTTCCGGGTGTCGACGTGAACGTCGACTCGGAACCGGGCCCGGAGCGCGGCGCGTTCCAGATCGGCAGCGAGCGCTACCTCCTGGAGGCGGGCAAGGGCGAGTACGTGATCCTCGCCCGGCTGGTCGCCGGTCATGAGCGCGGGACGCGGCCGGTGTTCCTCTTCTGCGGCCAGCGCGCGATCACCAACCAGGCCGCGACCCGCTACCTCGCCCGCAACCACGAGCGCCTGGCGCGCAAACACGGCGGGAACTCCTTCGTCCTGCTGCTGAAGGTGGTGAACTCGCAGGCGTACGGCCCCGATGTGGTCGAACTCGTCGCGGACGTGACCCGCGCAGCCAGGACCCCGCCACCCGCGCCCACGCCCACGCCCACGCCGGCACGCAGCTCGCACCGCGCCTCGTAGGTTCCGGCAGCTTCCCGGAACCTTTACCCGTGCGTAACTTACCGACGGGTTACTTCCGGTAAGCGCGCGAGGTTACCGTCGGGTCACTTTCCACCGACACGAGTGAGGAGTGGCCCGTGGGACTCCATCGCCATGCCCTGCGCACGACCGCCGTGGGTGCCGTCACGGCGGCCCTGATCACCGGCGGCACCCTCGGGCTCGCCCCCACCGTCCGGGCGGCCACGGGCGGCGTCCGCTTCGTCGACATCACCGGGGACGGCGGCACGGTTCTCAAGGGCAACGTCGTCACCCCCTCGGACGCCGACGGAACCCGCACCTACCCGCTCATCGTGCTGCCCACGAGCTGGGGTCTGCCCCAGGTCGAGTACCTCGCACAGGCCCAAAGACTCGCCGACTCCGGCTATGTGGTGGTCGGTTACAACGTCCGCGGCTTCTGGCAGTCCGGCGGCGAGATAGAAGTGGCGGGGCCGCCCGACGTGGCCGACACCTCCAAGGTGATCGACTGGGCGCTCGCCAACACCCCCGCCGACGCGCGGCGGATCGGTGTGGCCGGTGTCTCGTACGGCGCCGGGATCAGCCTGCTGGCCGCCGAGCACGACAAGCGGATCAAGGCGGTCGCCGCGCTCAGCGGCTGGGCCGATCTCATCGACTCCATCTACTCGGGCCGCACTCAGCACAGCCAGGCCACCGCCCTGCTCGGCGGCGTCGGCGCTCTCACCGGCCGCCCCAGCGCCGAACTCCGTCAGACCCTGGAGGGCTTCTTCTCCTCGGACCTCTCGAAGGAACAGGAGATGATCGCCTGGGGGAGGAAACGTTCCCCCGAGACGTATGTCGACCAGCTCGAGAAGAACAGGCCGGCCGTCTTCATGGCCAACGCCTGGGGCGACACGATCTTCCCGCCCAACCAGTACGCCCGCTTCTACGAGGAGCTGACCGGACCCAAGCGTCTGGAGTTCCGCCCCGGCGACCACGCCACCGCCGAGCTGCCCGGTCTGTTCGGAGTCCCCAACGACGTGTGGACGGACACCGGCCGCTGGTTCGACCACTACCTCAGGGGCGAGGACAACGGAATCGACCGCGAGCAGCCGGTCCAGCTCAAGTCCCGTTCCGCCGGCGGCTACGAGGGCTACCCGGACTGGAAGTCGGTCGGCGCCACCACGAGGAAGATCGCACTGGCGGGCACCACCACGATCCACACGAACGTCGACTCGGGCGCGGACGGCGGGATCATCTTCCTCTCCAGCGTCCTGGACCAGCTGGCGCGGGTCCCCCCGACGGCCGCCATCCCGCTGCTGCCGCGCCGCTGGGCGGCCGTCTGGCAGTCACAGCGGTACGCGAGCGCCCAGCAGGTGCGCGGCACCGCCCGGCTGCACACCACCCTCACCCCGACCAAGGAGAGCGGCACCCTCGTCGCCTATCTGTACGACGTGGGGCCGCTCGGCCTCGGCAAGCTGGTCAGCAACGCGCCGTACACCTTCCACGGGCAGACGCCCGGCAAGCCGTTCGGCGTCGACCTGGACCTGTACTCCACGGCCTACGACGTCCCGGCAGGGCACCGGCTCGCCCTGGTCGTCGACACGGTCGACCCGCTCTACATCGAGCACAACCCGTCCGGCGCGCAGCTGACCTTCTCCTCACCGGCGAACGACCCGTCCTACGTGTCGATTCCCCTGCGCGAGCAGTGATCTCCGGCTGCCGCCGGCCGGGTCTGGCCCTGTGAGCTGCTGCTCCCCCTACGGTCTCGGGGCGGTGGGGGGAAACCCCCCACCCGGCAGCAGCGTCCCTGGTTCGGCCGGTGCCACATTCACGGCCTCGGTCTTGGGACTGCGCCGCTCCCACCGGGACACCCGCTGGGCGAACCAGGAGAGCAGCATGCACATCCCGATGTAGATCGGCGAGATCACCATCACCACGGGGATGAACGGCAAATCGTAGTCGAGGTTGGACGCGATCAGTTTCCCGGCGTGGAGGAACTCCTCATAGGTGATGAGAAAACCGAGCGAGGTGTCCTTCAGCGCCACCACCAGCTGGCTGATGATGGCGGGCAGCATGGCCCGTACGGCCTGCGGTACGAGGACGTGGGACATGACCTGGGTCTTGCGCATGCCGAGCGCGTACGCGGCCTCCCGCTGCCCGCGGTCGACGGAGTTGACGCCGGAGCGGAAGACCTCGGCGAGCACCGAGCCGTTGTAGAGCGTCAGTCCGGCGACCAGCGCGGGCAGCGGCTGCACCTTCAGCGCCACGAAGATGAAGAAGATCATCACCAGCACGGGCATGGCGCGGAAGAACTCGACGACCAGCGTGGAGATCCAGCGCACCGGGCCGTGGTCGGAGAGGCGCCCCGTGGCGAGCACCGCGCCCAGCGCCAGCGAGAACACGGCGGCCAGCGCGAAGGCCTTGAGCGTGTTCCCCAGTCCTCGCAGCAGAAGTTCCTGGATGCCCTTGTACTCGAAGGGCATCCACTTGGTGTGCGTGAACTGGCCGGTGTCGAACAGGAGATAGAGGATCCAGCCGATCAGGGCGAGGATCAGGACGGTGGACACGACCCCGTACATGCGGTGCCGTTGCCGGGTCCTCGGCCCGGGGACGTCGTAGAGGGCGGTGGACCGGTGGGTGGTGGACCGGCGGCCCGCGGGCCGGTGGGCGGGTGGCTGAGGGGCGGTGGCGGTCATCGGGCGACTCCCCAGCGCTTTTCGAGAACATTGAAGACCGCGCTGATGGCGAGGGTGATGATCAGGTACCCGACGGCGATCCAGACGAAGGTCCAGACGATGTTGTAGCCGAGCTCGCTGAGCGTCTTGTAGGTGCCGAGCAGTTCGGTGACGCTGAACGCCCCGGCGATGGCGGAGTTCTTGGCGAGCGCGATGAGGGTGGAGCCGATCGGCGGGATCACGGAGCGGAAGGCCTGCGGCAGGACCACCAGCGAGAGCGTCTGTCGGAACGTCATGCCGAGGCTGCGGGCCGCCTCGCCCTGTTCCCTGGGCACGGTGTTGATGCCGGCCCGCAGCGCCTCGCAGATGAACGCCGAGGTGTAGCAGCCGAGCGCCAGGACCGCGAACACCTGGAAGGGCAGCACGAGTCCGAAGCGCGGCAGGCCGAGCAGGACCGCGAAGAACAGCAGGGTGAGCGGGGTGTTGCGCAGCACGGCCACCCAGGCCGTGCCGAGGGCCCGCAGGGAGGCGACCGGCGCGACCCTGAACGAGGCCATCAGGAAGCCCAGCAGAAGCGCCAGCACCGATGCGTAGACGGTGAGTTCGACCGTGCCGAGGAATCCCTCGGCGAAGAGGGAGAAGTTGTCTGTCAGTACGTTCACGTCGGCCTCGTTCAGCTCGCCGGGTAGCGGTCGATGGCGGGCGGGGCGGGCGCGGGCACGCCGGAGAGCCCGAGCGTCGCCTCGTACGCCCTCTTCCAGTCGCCGTTCTTCTCCCGGGCCTCCAGCGCGTCGTCGAGTGCGTAGCGCAGCGCGTTGTCCCCGCGCGGGACGCCGATGCCGTAGGGCTCCTTGGAGAACGGCTTGCCGACTACCTTGAGTTCGTCGGGGGCCTTCGCCGCGTAGCCGATCAGGATCGCGTCGTCGGTGGTGACGGCGTCGACCTGGTAGGTGAGCAGGTTGTCGACGCAGACCGAGTAGGTGTCGTAGGCGACGAGTGTGGCCTTCGGGTAGTCCGCCTTGATGCGCTGGTAGGGCGTCGAACCGGCCGCCGAGCAGACGCGTTTGCCGGCCAGGTCCTGGGGGCCGTGGATGTCGTTCTCGTCCTTGCGGACCAGCAGGGACTGACCGGCCATGTAGTACGGCCCCGCGAAGCCGACGAGCCTCTTGCGCAGGTCGTTGATGGTGTAGGTGCCGACGTAGTAGTCGATCTGGCCGTTCTGCAGGGCGGTTTCGCGGTTGGCCGAGGCCACCGTCCTGAAGTTGACGGACTTCGGGTCGAAGCCGAGTGAGGCCGCCATCATCCTGGCGATCTCGATGTCGAAGCCGGCGTAGGCGCCGGTCGCCGGGTCCTTCTCGCCCAGGTACGGCTGGTCCTCCTTGACGCCGACGTTCAAGTAGCCGCGCTTCCGCGCCCGTTCCCAGGTGGGCGAGTCGGGGAGCTCGAAGCCCTTCGCGACCTCGTAGGTGGGCAGCTTCTCGGCGGCCGGTCCCTTGGTGGGCGGGCTCCCCTCCTTGCCGCAGCCGGTGACGGTGGCGAGCAGCGCGGTGATCGCCACCAGGGCGAGGCGCACACGTGTGGTACGGATCATGCGGTGCACTCCCCCGCTCAGTGCTTGAGGATCTTGGAGAGGAAGTCCTTGGCGCGGTCGCTGCGCGGGTTGGTGAAGAACTCCTCGGGGGCGCGGTCCTCGACGATGCGGCCGTCGGACATGAAGACGACACGGTTGGCGGCGGAGCGCGCGAAGCCCATCTCGTGGGTGACGACGACCATGGTCATGCCGTCGCGCGCGAGTTGCTGCATGACTTCCAGGACCTCGTTGATCATCTCCGGGTCGAGGGCCGACGTCGGTTCGTCGAACAGCAGTGCCTTGGGGTCCATGGCGAGGGCGCGGGCGATGGCGACGCGCTGTTGCTGACCGCCGGAGAGCTGTGCCGGGTACTTGGGGGCCTGCGCGGCGAGGCCCACGCGGTCCAGGAGTTCACGGGAGCGCCGGTCCGCGTCCTCCTTCTTGCGGCCGCGCACCTTGATCTGGGCGAGCGAGACGTTCTGCAGGACCGTCTTGTGCGCGAAGAGGTTGAAGGACTGGAAGACCATCCCGACCTCGGCACGGAGCCCGGCGAGCGCCTTGCCCTCGTCCGGCAGCGGCCGGCCGTCCAGCCTGATGACGCCCGACTGGACGGTCTCCAGCCGGTTGATCGTCCGGCACAGCGTCGACTTGCCCGACCCCGACGGGCCGATGACGACGACCACCTCCCCCTTGGCGACGGTGAGGTCGATGTCCTGCAGGACATGCAGCTCGCCGAAGTACTTGTTCACGCCCTGCAGTTCGATCAGAGGATCGACAGCCATGCCCGGCCCTACCCACTCTCAGCTGTGTCGCAGTTGCCGCAAACTATCCGGGCAAGATGGCGCTTAATACTCGACACGCACTTTTCGGGCAATAGCCGTATTTATCAAGTTTCAGGTTTACGGGGCGCCAGTTCGGGAGGGGAACGGCGGCCGCCGGATCACCCCTCCGACACCTCGGCGTACAGCTGGGACAGCTCGGGAGCGCCGCTGGAGGCCCAGGTGTGGCCTGAGGCGACGACGTCGATCTCGCGGCCGGAGGTCAGCCGTACGACCGGCTGGCCGTTGGGCCAGATCTCCCAGGCGGCGCCGGAGACCGTGCGCACGATGACCGAACCGAGGTAGAGGCCCGCGTCGTTGCCGAGCCAGGGCAGGCTCTCCTCGTCGTCGCGCCAGCGCGGCAGCAACTGGTCCAGCGCCTCCAAGGAGGTCGCGGAGTCGTCGAGTTCGACACCCGCCTGATACGCCTGCGAGCGCAGCAGCTCGCACTCGGCGAGGAGTTCGGCGATACCCGCCGGATCATGGTCGCCTTCGGTGAACACGGCCACCCCGAAGGCGAGGCCGTGCTTCTTGCGCCAGGTGCCCAAAAAAGGGATGTTCATACGCCCAGCGTGTCATTCCCTCCGTCCGACACACCACAGGCGCGCCCCGGAACGCACCCGCCCGCCCGCGCGGGTCACACGTCGAGGTCCACCACGACGGGCGCGTGGTCCGAGGCCCCCTTGCCCTTGCGCTCCTCGCGGTCGACGTACGCGTCGCCGACGGCCTTGGAGAACGCCTGGTTGCCGTACACCAGGTCGATGCGCATGCCCCGGTTCTTGGGGAAGCCGAGCTGGCGGTAGTCCCAGTAGGTGAACGGGTGGTCGTACTTGAGGGGGCGCGGGACCACGTCCGACAGGCCCGTCTCGCGCAGCGAGGTCAGGGCGGCGCGCTCGGCCGGGGTGACGTGCGTGGCACCGTCGAACAGGGAGATGTCCCAGACGTCGTCGTCCGTCGGTGCCACGTTGTAGTCCCCGAGGACGGCGAAGGGCCTGCTGCCCGCCGCGTCACCCGCGACCGCCGCCTTGAGGGCCTCGAACCACTGGAGCTTGTACGCGTAGTGGGGGTGGCCCACCTCTCGGCCGTTCGGCACGTACACCGACCAGACGCGGACCGGGCCGCAGGTCGCGGAGACGGCCCGGGGCTCCTCGACGCCCTCGTAGCCGGGGTCGCCCGGCAGTCCCCTGACGACGTCCTCCAGGCCGACGCGCGAGAGCACCGCCACGCCGTTCCACCGGCCGGTCGCGTGCACGGCCGCTTCGTAGCCCAGCTCGCGCAGCTCGTCGACGGGGAACTGCTCGGCGGCGACCTTGGCCTCCTGGAGGCACAGCACGTCCGTGCCGCTGCTCTCCAGCCAGGCCAGCAGCCTCGGGAGGCGGGCGGTGATCGAGTTCACGTTCCAGGTCGCGATGCGCATACCCGACAACCTACCGGGCGGGTACGACAACGGGTCCGCGCGGCCCGCTCCGGCCGGACCCGCCCCGCGCTCAGACCTCCGCCGACGTCCCCGGCGCGAGCCTCAGGTGCTCGGCGCCGCCCAGGGCACCGATCTGGTGGTCGTAGATCGGGCGGGCGAGGTCCGTGAGCAGGGCGTCGTGGATGTCGTACGCGCGCTGGGGCTTGACCTCGCGGACGTACTCGATGACCTCGGCGATCTTGTTCCACGGGGCCATCACCGGGAGCATGAGCGTGTCGACCGGCAGGTCGGGGACGGTGAGGGCGTCGCCCGGGTGGAAGACGCGGCCGCCGTCGAGGAGATAGCCGACGTTCGTGACGCGCGGGATGTCCGGGTGGATCACGGCGTGCAGCTCGCCGTGCACCTGGACGTCGAAGCCCGCGGCGGTGAACGTGTCGCCGTGGCCGACGGTGTGCACCCGGCCCGGGAACGCGGCGGAGAGCCGGTCGGCGACCGACTTCAGGGTCCAGACCTCGGTCGCGGGGCCGGCCTCGAGACCTGCCCGCAGCCGCTCCTCGTCGAAGTGGTCGGGGTGCTCGTGCGTGATCAGGATCGCGTCCGCGCCGACGGCCGCGTCCTCCTCGCTGAAGACGCCCGGGTCGATGACGAGCGCGCGCCCGTCCTTCTCCAGACGGATGCAGGCATGCGACTTCTTCGTGAGCTTCATGCATCCATCCTGCCCCCGCCGGGCGGCCCGGGGCCTGCTCAGCCTGGTGCTTCCACTGCCAGGATGATCACTCCTGGGGCGTGGTCTCCTCGCGGATCACCGCCTGCGCCACCCTGAACGCGCTGTTCGCGGCCGGGACACCGCAGTACACCGCCGCCTGGAGGAGCACTTCCTTGATCTCGACCGGGGTGAGGCCGTTGCGGAGGGCGGCACGGGTGTGGAAGGCGAGTTCGTCGAGGTGGCCGCCCGCGACCAGCGCGGTGAGCGTGACACAGCTGCGCGAGCGCCGGTCGAGGCCCGGCCGGTCCCAGATCTCGCCCCAGGCGTATCGGGTGACGAACTCCTGGAAGTCCGTGGAGAAGGCGTCCGCCGAGGCCAGCGCCCGGTCGACGTGCGCGTCGCCGAGCACCTCGCGGCGGACCTTGATCCCCGCGTCGTACGGGTCGGGCCTGCCCAGGATCCCGGGCTGGGCGAGGACGGGCGGGGCGATCTCGGCGACGGGCGCGAGCGGCGGGGGCGTGGTGAGCGCCGGCTTCACCGGGGCCGCCGGGATCGCGACCTGGCCGGTCGACGAGTCGTAGGCGGGCTGCCAGGCGGTGGAGAAGTGCCGTACCAGCAGGTCGGTGACCGCGGCGGGCTGCTCCACCGGGACCAGGTGCGAGGCACCGGGCACGACCGCGAGCCGGGCGTCCGGGATCCCGGCGACCAGCGTGCGGGCCTCGGCGGGCCCGGTGACCTGGTCGTCGGAGCCCACGAGGACGAGGGTGGGAACGCCGATCCGGCCCAGTTCGGGCCGTACGTCGAACGCGGCAAGCGCCTCGCAGGCGGCGATGTAGCAGCCGGGGTCGGTGGTGCGCACCATCTGCACGGCCCACTCGGTGATGGCCGGCTGGGCCGCGGCGAACCCGCCCGTGAACCAGCGTTCGGGCGAGGTGCGGGCGATCGGGTCGAGTCCGTTGGTCCGCACGATCACGCCGCGCTGGCGGAACTCGTCGGCCGATCCGAAGCGGGGCGAGGCGGCGATCACCGCGAGGGAGGCGATCCGCTCCGGGTGGCGCAGGGCCAGTTCGATCCCGAGGGCCCCGCCGAACGCGCAGCCCGCGTAGCCGAAGCGCTGCACCCCGAGCCCGTCGAGTGTGGCGAGCAGCCGCCCCGCGAGTTCGGCGAACGAACCCGCCGGATAGGCGGGGGCCCCGCCGTGGCCCGGCAGGTCGAAGCGGAAGATCCGCCAGTTCTTCGCCAGCTCGGGGATCTGCCGGTCCCACATGTGCCAGGTGGTACCCAGTGAGGGGCCCAGGATCAGGACTGGGGCGTCTTCCGGCCCGTCAAAGCGGTATTGCAGGGTGTTCGGTGGTGTCTCGCTCACCCGTCTGACCCTCTCATGTTCACGAAGTCTCACGTCGCCGGGGCGAACCTGGCGGGTCTTGTCCCGGTCCCTACGGACAAGGGCTTCCTCCTCGATAACGCCTTCCACACGGTTCGGGTTGCAGCATCGATTGTGGTGGCACCGACGCGGCTCGACACGACCCACCTGGAAACCTTCCGGAATCTCCCCCACCAGCGGCTTGACCGCCACACGGTGAAAGATCTGTCCTCCCCTGGTAGACGACTTGGCCGTAGCCGGTGCCCACCGGGCAAGGACGTGCCCCGGCACGCCGTTGGCGGCCAGGTACCTGTGGGCTGACGAGCGAGCGTCGTGGGGACGGAGTCGGTGGAGACGAGGAGATTCGTGGGCCGGTACGCGTGTGCCGGCATGGTGGGCACCACGCGCTGCGCGCGGAATGCTCGCCCGGCCGATCCTCGCGGTGGCGGTGACGACCCTCGACTCCGTGATCGTCCGCGCTGTCCCCGCTGCTCAGGTGAGGCGCTCGTGGCGGTCGGCTTCCGGCTGATCCTGGGTGGCGGCCCAGGCGGACAGGAGGCGGAGGGCGTCGGCGCTGGGGGTGTCGGGAGTGGCGGTGTAGATCACGAGCACGAGGGCGGGGTCGGAGGCCAGCGACATCGTCTCGCAGTTCAGTTGCAGGTCTCCGACGACAGGGTGGTGGAGCTTCTTGGGATTGGTGCGGTGTTGGCGGACGTTGTGGTCGGCCCAGCGCTTCCGGAAGATCTCGCTTCGGGTGGACAGTTCCCCGATGAGGTCGGTGAGGTCCTTGGCACAGGAGTTTCGGCCGGCTTCGGCACGGAGCATCGCGGCGACGTCGTCGGCGGCCTTGTCCCAGTCGGGGAGAAACGCGCCAGCGGCCGGGTCGAGGTAGATGAACCTGGCGAGGTTGGCCGGGCGGCGCGGGTCGGCGAGGAGGGGTGCGTAAAGCGCACGCGCCAGGTGGTTGGTGGCCAGCAGGTCGTGACGGCCGTTGTGGATGAAGGCGGGCGCATCGCCGATGGCGTCCAGCATGTACTGCAGGGCGGGTCGCAGACGCCCGACGGGGGCGCGGCGGCGGGCCGCGGCAGGGGCAGGGGCACGGCGGGCGAGATCGTACAGGTACCGGCGTTCGCCGTCGTCGAGGTGAAGGGCGCGGGACACGCCGTCCAGGACGCTGTCGGAGGCCCCCGAGAGGTTTCCCCGTTCCAGTCGCACGTAGTAGTCGACCGAGACGCCGGCCAGCATCGCGACCTCCTCGCGGCGAAGCCCCTTGACCCGCCTGCGGCCACCGTAGGCGGGTAGGCCGGCCTGCTCGGGGGTGATGCGGGCCCGGCGGGAGACGAGGAACTCCCTGATCTCGGCGCGGTCGTCCATGGTCTTCACGGTAGGCGAGGGTCCCCGGATGAGGCAGGTACTGGCATTACCTGGAAGACCAGGCACTGCCTCTGGCCGGCGAGACGACGTTCGCTGGGGGCGTTCAGGAGGGATTGCGCCACCTGGGGCCACCTGCTCCACGTGAGGCATCTGGGGAGCGACGGCGACGTGAGGGGCAGCGCTTCGGCGCCGGCCTCGTCGGCGCGTCGTCCACCCGAGCCGCGACACGACCACCGCCAACCACGGGAAAGCGATCATGAAACACACCACTCTGGGAGAACTGGAAGTCTCCCGCATCGGCCTGGGCACGATGGGCATGTCCTCGTTCTACACCGGTGCCGGCAGCGACGACGCCGAGTCCGTCCGCACCATTCAGCGGGCGGTCGACCTGGGTGTCACGCTGATGGACACCGCCGAGGTCTATGGACCGTACGCCAACGAGGAACTCGTCGGCAGGGCTCTGACGGGCCGTCGGGACGAGGTCGTGCTGGCGACCAAGTTCGGCATGATCTCCCACGCGGACGGCACGCAGGTCCTCGACAGCAGCCCGGCCAACATCCGTGCCGCCGTCGAAGGCTCACTCAAGCGGCTCGGGACCGACCACATCGACCTGTACTACCAGCACCGCGTCGACCCGGACACGCCGATCGAGGACGTGGCGGGCACGGTCGCAGCACTGGTGCAGGAGGGCAAGGTCCGGTATTTCGGCCTGTCCGAGGCAGGCCCGGACACGATCCGCCGGGCCCATGCCGTGCACCCGGTGACGGCGGTCCAGTCGTCGTACTCGCTGTGGAACCGCGAGGTCGAGGAGCGGGTGCTGCCCGCGCTGCACGAGCTCGGTATCGGCTTCGTGCCGTACTCTCCGCTCGGCCACGGCTTCCTCACCGGCACACTCCGCTCTCCCGAGCAGTTCGACGAGGGAGACTGGCGCCGGACCAGCCCTCGCTTCCAGGGCGAGAACTTCCGGCGCAACCTGGCCCTCGCCGACGAGGTGCGGGCGATCGCCGACGAGGCCGCCGCCACACCGGCCCAGATCGCTCTGTCCTGGCTACTGGGCAGGGGCGAGCACATCGTCCCGATCCCCGGCACCAAGCGGGTCACCCGCGTGGAGGAGAACACCGCCGCCGACACCCTTGAGTTGACCGTCGGGCACATGGCCAGACTCGACAGCCTGCCCCGGGCCGCCGGCTCTGACGAGAACGAGGAGGCGAGGCGGCGGATCGAGCGGTGACGCTCCCCATCACCCCGGCCGCGGCGACCCGACCTGGCCGGCGACCTCGACCGTACCGGCACCCACAGCACGTGCACGGCGGGGCCGCACACCCCCGGCCCGACGAGCCTCGCGCTGTCGACCGGCCACGCGGATGTGGGGGGAACACTCGACGTCCTGGTCCGACCGGGTCCGGGGCCGAAGAGCTCGTCGTCCGCCCGCGGCGGACCAGCGGCCGTGACTTGTTGGGCTCCCGGCGCCTCTCCTGAAGACCGCCCAGACGGAGGCCTCCCTCTTAAGGACGGTGCACGGCGGATACACGGGCCGGCCGGCAGTCCGTCGCGGAGATATGCGACGGACTGCCGGCCGGTGTCGTGCGGGGTGGGTCAGATCATGGGGTCAAGACCCTCAGACGCACCGCCCTGCTGCTGGCTCTGCTCGCGCAGCTTGCGGGCCTTGGCCTGCAGCTTCTCGCGCTCCTGGGGGTCGGAGGCGCTTTGGGCGGCCTCTTCCATCTTCTGGGCCTTCTGACGCATCTGCTGGGCAGAGTCGCGGGACGGGTCCGTTGCGCTCATGGTCACTCCTTTGTGAACAGGGTGAGCGGGCCTCATCAGCGAAGCAGCCCCTTCAGGTCCGCGCATCCCGGGAGATCACTGATCGTGATCACCGCTGCTGGGCACGTGGGAGTGGGGGTGACCCCGATCGTCTCCCCTGGCCCGGGACGATCTCGCCGCCGATTCGTCCCGGGCACCGACTCGGAGCGAAGTACGTCATCACGCGGTGCCGTCAACCGCGGCCCGACGCGGCGGCCGACATCGGGGCCGCCGCGTGCCTAGCACCGTTCCGCGGCCGGCATCGGGGCCGCCGCGGGCCTTCACCGTTCCGTCGCCCGGTTCGGTTGCGGCGCCACAGAGTTGGTGGTGCCATTCGTACGAGCGGCTGCGGAAGTAGCGCCTTCCCCTCGCGGCTTCGGTGCCGGCCGTGACGCGCCTTGCGATGACCGCGAGTCGGCCCCTGCTCGGTCGCGGATCCGGTACCGCCAGGCGTAGTTGCACCAGCAGCCCGCCCAACGGCCTGCCTGCCAACAGCTACAGCTACAGCTACAGCTACAGCTACAGCTACAGCTACAACTGCTACGCGGCCAACGTCTCGTCCGCTTGCGTGCCGCCCTCACGGTCGGTGCTGTAGCGCTCCAGCAGGGCGTCCGCTGCGCGCAGAGCCTGCTCGGCCGTCCGGGCCCCGGTCATCACGCACAGCGTGTACGTCACGTCGTCCAGTGCCTGGCTGGTACGACCGGTGGGGCAGACATCGTGATCGATACGCGTCTGCGCGAACCGGGCCAGTACCGCGCGCAGTTCCCTCTCCGCCGGAAGGATCATGATGGTTCCTCTCCCCAGAACACAGCTCGCGTGACAGCTGACCGACACCGCGAGAAACAGGTCGCATGTATGGCATCTGGCACCGCACTCAGCACCGAGCGGGCGTCAGGCCTGACTTCATGTGCCCCGAGTCGAGAGGCCTATGCCACCGCGCGCGGGCACCCCTCGATGACTTGGCCCGCGTGACCGCCTCCGTCTGCCACTCCCCGGCGATTTCCCCTGGGCGGCCCGAGAGAGCCGGGCGCGAGATCTGTGCCCGACGCCGCGTTGCGGGTGCCGAGCAGCACAGATCCCGGCAGCCGTGACGGCTGCCGGGATCCGGAGTCGTGCGCCTACTTGGGCTTGATGGCGTCCTTGGCCTTTTCCTTGGCCGCGCGCAGGTCACCCTTGGACTCTTCGGTGTGCCCCTCAGCCTTCAGGGACTCGTTGCCGACCGCACCGCCGACGACCTTCTTGACCTTGCCCTCGGCCTGCTCGCCCTTGGCCTGAGCCTTCTCGTCCGCAGCCACAATCACTCACACCCTGTCTCGCTCGAAATTGGTTCGCTCCTCCGTGTCACCCGGGATTCCACCCTCAAACCGGCAGGTTGTCTCACGGACTCACGGGCCTTACGCGGACCCCACCCATCTAAGAAATAAATAAGATCCGCAGGGATGGAGATCGTTCCGCGGGGCACACGAGGCTGCGGAGGTTGATAACTATGGTTCCCGTTCTTCTCGTTCTTCTGCTCGCCCTGCTCCTCTTCGGTGCCGGTTTCGCACTCAAGGCCCTGTGGTGGATCGCTGTCATCGTGCTGATCGTGTGGGTCCTCGGATTTGTGATCCGTCCTACGGCGAGCGGCGGTAAGCGCGGCCGCTGGTACCGCTGGTAAGCGGTCCTGATCAGGGAATTTCACACGGGTGGGCCCCGACGCCGAGGCGTCGGGGCCCACCCGTGTCGCACCTCGGAGCCCAAAGCGGGGTTTCTGTCGTTCCGGAGTACTGGGAGGTCGTGCCGGAGGTGACCGTGACACCAGGAACCAGGGCCTCCAGCACGCCACATCCGGCCACCGGGACATTTCCGTCACGCGCATGTGTGGGCTCCCGGAACCGGGGCACTCGGATTCCTGAGGGAACGTCACCGAATTCGCTGACGCCTCAAAATTCCCCACGGTTCGACCGTGGGGAGCAATGAATCTCGATGAGGGAGCCGTTCTTTATGAGTGACAATATCTGGGGCTACCAGCCGACCACCGGCCACACCGCGGGCACCGACCTGATCGGCTACAAGGTCGAGGCCACCGACGGCAGCATCGGCAAGGTCGACAAGCACTCGGACGACGTCAACTCCTCGTACCTCGTCGTCGACACCGGCGTGTGGATCTTCGGCAAGCACGTCCTGCTGCCGGCCGGCACCGTGCGGACGGTCGACCAGGCCGAACGGAAGATCTACGTCGATCTCACCAAGGACCAGATCAAGGACTCCCCCGAGTTCGACAAGGACAAGCACGTCGGCGACGCCGGCTACCACGAGCAGGTCGGCGGCTACTACCAGAACCACCGAGGCATCTGACCTCGGCGCCATCCCAGAAGTGGGGCCCCCGGAGACGCTCCGGGGGCCCCATTCTCGTGCGCCCTACTTGGGCTTGATCGCATCCGTGGCCTTCTCCTTGGCGGCTCGCAGGTCGCCCTTGCGCTCTTCGGCCTTTCCCTTGGCCTTCAGGGACTCGTTGCCGACCGCACCGCCGACGACCTTCTTCACCTTGCCCTTGGCCTGATCTCCCTTGCCCGCCACAACAACTCACCCCTGTCTCAATCGAAAACGATTCGTTCTCCTCGAGTAACCCGAAAATCCCTTTTCAAACGAAATGGCAGCCGCAGGGACTCCCGCGGCATGTGGTGCGTCGACGCACTCACCCAGCCCAGATCGGCGAGCGCTGGACCGGCCCTGTCAGCAGGGCGCCGCGTAACAACGGACGGCCACCGTCCGGTGCGGGCCCCACTGCTGCTCGACCGTGGCCATCAGCTCCCAGCCCAGCCGCTCGTACAAGGCTGCCGCGGCGGTATCGGAGGTGACGACGTCGAGCACCGGATGCAGGTCACGACGCCGCGCTTCCTCCACTGCCTGGCCGATCAGCAGTGCACCGATCCGATGTCCCCTCGCCTGCGGGGCGACGAACAGTCTGCCGACCACGGCGGTCATCCCCCGCGTCGCCCCGTTCCGCTCGCTCCACAACATCGGCGCCAGATCACCTTCGCCGCTCCGCGACAAACTGACGTGCCCCACCAGGCGGCCTTCGAGTTCGACGACCCAGGACCCCAGCAGGGGACCGCGTGACAGCCACTCGCCGGGCCGATCGGGCCAGTTCACCGGATAGCCGTCAAGCCGATGGACCTCCGCGAGGACCCGCACGCACTCCTCGACGTCGCCATCAGCCCTCTGCCGGACGCGGGGACCCGGCCTCTCATCGGACACCCGGGAGCTCTCGATGTTCACTCCGGAATGGAAACACAGGCCACGGAGTCCCCCAGGCCGTACCGACGGACGCGCTCCGGGCGAAGGGGAGATCTACCCTGGAAATGCCACGATCCCTCACCGGGTCGCGGGACGTCCCGGATGTCCTCGGCATCACTCTGTGGCTGCCCGTCCTCGCAAGCACCTCGCCGCCGACCACGGCAACACCGCGCATCCCGCCACGATCACCCAGCTGCGCCCTCCGGACGCGAACCGAGGCATCACGCCATGATCCTCTTCTACTTCCTGCTACTCGCCGCGATCGCGCTGGTCGTCGTCGGCGCGACCACTGAAGGCATGCTCTACCTGCTCTCCGCAGGCGTACTGCTCCTCATCGCCGATGTGCTCTACCTCGCCGTGAGATCGCTACTGCACCGTCGGCGTCCGGCCCACTGACGCACCCGGCGCCGCATCGCAGTGCCGGTCGTGATCAGAGCTTGCGGGTGTCGCGGGGTTCGGCGTAGGGCTCGTCCCCCGGGGCGTGGCCGCTGTTGATGGCACGTCCGCGTTCCAGCTCGGCGTTGAACTCCAGCCCGAGCAGGATCGCGATGTTGGTGATCCACAGCCAGATGAGCGCGACGATGGGGGTGGCGAAGGTGCCGTAGGTCTTGTTGTAGCTGCTGAAGTTGGCGACGTAGAGGGCGAACAGCGCGGAGGCGATGAGCCAGATGACCACGGCCAGGAGACCACCGGGCATCACGCGCCGGATCTGCCGCTTGACGTTGGGGGCGGCCCAGTAGAGCAGCGTGATGATCACGACGACCAGGAGGAGCATGACGGGCCACTTGGCGATGTCCCACGCCGTCACCGCCGTGTCGCCCAGACCCAGGACGGAGCCCATCTTCTTGGCCAGCGTTCCGGTGAAGACGACGCCGACCGCGGTCAGGGCCAGGAGGATCACCACGGCCGCGGTGATGCCGAGACGGACCGGTAGCGTCTTCCAGACCGGTCGGCCCTCGCCGATGTCGTAGACGATGTTGGACGCCCGCATGAAGGCGGCGACGTAGCCGGAGGCCGACCACAGCGCGAGGACGACACCGATGATCAACGCGAGCAGGGCCTTGCCCTGGCCGCTTTTGAGCTGCTCCAGCACGGTGGTGAGGAGGTCGCGTACCGACCCGGGCGACATGCTGGAGAGGTTCTTGATCAGCGAGTCGATGGTGGACGGGCCCAGCAGTCCCAGAACGGACACCAGGGCCAGCAGGGCCGGGAAGATCGCCAGGACCCCGTAGTAGGTCAGGGCGGCTGCCCAGTCCGTGAGGTTGTCCTCCTTGAACTCCCGCAGCGTGCGCTTCACGACGCCCTTGAACGAATCACCCTTCCCGGCACCCCTTCGGGTCGGACGGCCGGCGACGCGGTCGTCGCCACCCACGCGCTCGGGGGGCGGGCGGTCCACGCTGCCACTGTCACCGTTCAGGCGCCGGCGACCGCCACCGTGGTCGGCGCCGCTGCCATCGCGGTGTGCCCGGTCCGGGCCGTCGGAGGGGGGCGTTGTCACAGTGACTCCTTCCGCGGGCGCCGCCTTCGCAGCGGCCGACGCGCTTCGTCGCGCTCTGCTTCGCATGCAACCCCGCTGCCCTCGACCCCATGACTGGGACGTCGTCCGCTGGACGGACGGAGGACCGCACTCCCCATCACACCCGCTGGGCCGGATACCGGCGACCAGACGGCACCCAAGTGGACCAGCCGACCCCGCCTCGGCAGTTTCGTCCAGAGGCAGGGTTCCGCAGGCTGTCGCGCGTCGCGGGTGGGGAGGGGGAACGTGTCCTCCGCCTTCGGTCGGCACCTGGCACCAGGGGAGCGGAGACACCGGGACAGGGACATGGTGGGAGACGCGTCCGAAAGTTCCTGGTCAGAGGAGTGCTCCATGCCAGGAGTCGCGAGATCCTACGCCGGCCCGGGGACCCGGACGCGGTGTGCTCTCCGCAGCGGCGCCGAGCGTACGGACCGGCTGGCGCCCTCGGAGCCCCTTTGCAGTCCGCCGGTGACCATGACCGCGGCAGGGTTGAGAAGGACGGGTAAGGGCTACCCGCTTGGCATCGGGGTTCGGACGACAGCCCCGTAGGACTCTCCGAGACGACGTTCGTCTCGGGGAGCCCTGGCGCCAGGAGACGTGGCGGTCCTGTCTCTCCTGGTGAAAGCCCGGCGGCCGACCAGTCAGTCCCGGCGGGTCTGCCGACCAGTGGCGTCCGGGGCGGACGCAGGGCGTTCCGCCGGCTGCGGTGCGGTCATGTCGAGCAGGAGCAGGGCGTCGTGGTCGGGGCTGCCGGGCTCGGCGGTGTAGACGCCGATGCGCTGACCCGGGGTGCCTTCCACGTTCAGGGACTGGGAGGTGAGGGTGAGCATGCCGACCTGCGGGTGCCGGAACGTCTTCTGAGCGGGCTTGCGTCCGGTCACTTCGTAGCGTTCCCAGAGGCCGGCGAAGTCCGGGCTTTTGAGGAGGAGTTCGCCGACCAGGTGGGTGAGGTCGGATGCGTCGGGGGCGGTGCCCGCGACGGCACGCAGGCGGGCGACGCATGTAGTGATCTGACGGTCCCAGTCGGGCAACAGGTCCTGGGCGGCCGGGTGCAGGAACAGATAGCGCGCGAGGTTGCGGTGCTTGGCCGGCCAGTCCTCCAAGCCCGCGTACAGGGCGAGACCCCCGGGGTTCCAGGCCAGCACGTCCATGCTGCGGCTGATCACGTACGCCGGGTTCGGGCGGAGCGATTCCAGCAGCAGCTTGAGGTGGGGGCGCACCGTACGGCTGGGGGCGGGCGGCGGCTCAGGGGCGTAACGGGCGGCGCGGGCGGCGAGCTCACGCAGGTGCTGGTGCTCCTGGTCGTCCATGTGCAGCGCGCGGGCGAGCGCGTCGAGGACGGCGGGGCTGGGACGGGTCTCCTTGCCGCGCTCCAGACGCACGTAGTAGTCGATGCTGATGCCGGCGAGCGTGGCGAGTTCCTCGCGGCGCAGCCCCGGGGTGCGGCGGATTCCGGCGCCGACGGTGAGGCCGACGTGTGCGGGGCTGGTCTGGGTGCGGCGGGCACGCAGGTAGCGGCCCAGCTCGGCGCCTTCACTGTGCGCGCTCTCGGATGCCATGAATCCAGTCTCACCCGCGCATGGCCTCGGGCGCAGGCGCCGAGGGGAGCCCTGTCATTACCCCCGAAGAGCCCGCCCTGCCACACCGCCGTCATCCGGGGGAGGCTGAAGGAGACAAGGCAGCAGGCACGACCTACCGGGCCGACCGGAGTGAAGATGCCGGGCGACGCCACGACGTGGAGAGGACGACATGCGTTACATCAAGCTGCGTGACCTGGAGGTTTCCCGGATCGGCCTGGGCGCGATGGGGATGTCGCACGGCTACACCGGCTCCGGGACCGACGACGCGGAGTCGGTCAGGACCGTGCACCGCGCGCTGGACCTGGGCGTCACGCTCATCGACACCGCCGAGATCTACGGCCCGTACACCAACGAGGAGCTCCTGGGCCGAGCGCTGAAGGGGCGCCGGGATCAGGCGGTGCTGGCCACCAAGTTCGGCCTGGTCTCGCACGGCGGCGACGGCGCCTGGAACCTGGACTCCAGCCCGGCCAACGTCCGTACCGCGGTCGAAGGCTCCCTGAAGCGACTGGGCACCGACCACATCGACCTGTACTACCAGCACCGGGTGGATCCGCACACGCCCATCGAGGAGACCGCGGGTGCGGTGGCCGAGCTGATCGCGGAGGGGAAGGTGCGGGCCTTCGGCCTCTCGGAGGCGGGGCCGGACACGATCCGCCGGGCGCACGCCGTCCAGCCGGTCACCGCGGTGCAGTCCGAGTACTCCCTGTTCACGCGCGGCATCGAGGAGCGCGTCCTGCCGGTGCTGCGGGAGCTCAACATCGGACTGGTGCCGTTCTCCCCGCTCGGCCGCGGCTTCCTGACGGGCGCGGTCCGCTCCACCGACCAGTTCGACGAGGACGACTTCCGCCGCGACAACCCGCGCTTCACGGGCGAGAACTTCCAGCACAATCTCGCCCTCGCCGACGAGGTCAAGACCCTGGCCGCCGAGGTCGGCGCCACGCCCGCGCAGGTCGCGCTGGCCTGGCTGCTCGCCCAGGGCGACGACATCGCGCCGATCCCCGGTACCAAGCGCGTCAGCCGGGTCGAGGAGAACACCGCCGCCGATGCCGTCACCCTGACCGCCGCACAGCTCGACCAGCTCTCCAGCCTGCCGCCCGCCGCCGGCGACACCCACACCGAGGCGCAGGCACGGATGCTCGAACGCTGACCTCCCGCACCCCCGGCACCGCCCCGCACCTCCGTTTGGAGCAGCACCTCTGATGCGTGCAGCGCTGATGTAGGGAGCCGGAGACGTCCGCGTCGAGGACCGGCCCGACCCGAAGGTCGCGAAGCCCGGCGACGCCGTGGTCCGCGTCGTCGCCGCCCGCGTGTGCGGCAGCGACCCGTGCCCTACGGGTCGCTGCCCGCCACCGACACGGCCCGCCCCATGGGGCACGAGTTCCTCGGAGTCGTCGAGGAGACCGGCGCGGACGCGACCGGCCTCAGGGCGGGCGATCTGGTCGTCGCCCCGTTCACCTACAGCGACAACACCTGCGACTACCGCGCCTAGGGCGTGCACATCTCGTGCACCAGCCGGGTGCTGCTCGCCTCTTTCTCCCGGCCTGGCGAGAGCTACCACCACGGCGATCCCACCACCCTGGAGGTCGGCAACGCCGAGGTCATGGCCCGCAAGAACCGCGACCTCATCGACCGCGACGTGTACTGCTGGGCACCCCCCTGTCATTCCACAAGTGGTGCGGCCGTGCAGTTGCCGCTGAGAATGTGAAGTGATCCCTGAGGTCCCGCAGCTGGTGGGGCTCGGGGCCTTCGTGGAGGTCCGTCATGCCCCGACCCTTGTGGAGCGGTGCCATCAGCTTCGGTCTGGTGACCATTCCCGTGAAGCTGGTGAGCGCTACCGAGGACCGCTCGGTCCACTTCCACCAGATCCATACGGAGGACCTGAGCCGGGTGCGGGTGCGCAAGTACTGCGAGGCGGAGGACCGCGAGGTGTCCGCGGGCGAGATCGGCAAGGGCTTCGAGGTCTCCAAGGACACGCTGGTCGCGGTCACGGACGCGGAGCTGGAGGAGATGCCGCTGCCGACCGCGAAAGCGATCGAGATCGTCGCGTTCGTGCCGGCCCCCTCGATCGATCCGGTGCGGCTGAGCGGTGACAGCTACTTCCTGCAGTACGACGGCCAGGTCGCGGCGAAGCCGTACGCCCTGATCGCGAAGGCGTTGGCCCGCAACACGAAGGTGGCCGTCGCGAAGCTGGCCTGGCACGGACGGGAGCGCCTGGTGCTGCTGCGGGTGCGAGACGGGGCGCTGATCGCGCACGTACTCAAGTGGGACGACGAGATCCGTGACCCCGCCGAGCTCGCCCCGAAGGACATCGAGGTCACGGACTCCGAGATCGACGCGGCCGTGCACCTGGTCGAGTCGATGACGACGGACGACATCTCCGGCTTCCGGGACACCTACCGGGAGGCTCTGGAAGCGGTGATCGAGGCGAAATCCGGGGGGCGGCAGCCGGCGAAGCCGACTACCGGGGACGACGAGCAGGGCGGGCAGGTCGTCGACCTGATGGCCGCCCTGCAGGAGAGCGTCCGCAAAGCGAAGTCCGCACGCGGCGAGGACGACGCGAAGGATGCCACGGTCCACGAGATCCCGAAGAAGGCGGCCAGGAAGGCGACGAAGAAGGCGCCTGCCAAGAAGGCGGCGAAGAAGACCGCGACGGCGAAGAAGACCGATCGGCGCCGGCGAGGCGCGTAGGGCGACGCCGGGGCACGCATTCTGCGCCGGACACCGCCTCGCGCATACCGGTGTCCGTCCCGGAGGTCACGCCCCTCGCTGGGCGTCGATCTCGGCGATCAGGGCCTCGATGCGGGTCCGGATCCCGTCGCGGATGGGGCGGACGGCCCCGACGCCCTGGCCGGCCGGGTCCTCCAGGTCCCAGTCGAGGTACTTCTTGCCGGGGAAGACGGGGCAGGCGTCGCCGCAGCCCATGGTGATGACGTAGTCGGACGCCTGAACGGCCTCGGTGGTGAGGATCTTCGGCTTCTGCTCGGCGATGTCGATGCCGACTTCCTTCATCGCCTCGACGGCGGAGGGGTTGACCTGCGCGCCGGGGACGGAGCCCGCGGAGCGGACCTCGATCCGGTCGCCCGCGAGGTGGTCGAGGAATCCGGCGGCCATCTGCGAGCGCCCGGCGTTGTGGACGCAGACGAACAGCACGGAGGCGAGAGGGCTCGAAGACATCGGTTCTTCCTTTGCGAGTGAACGAGCAGGTGGAGCGGTCGGCGGCACACCCTCGGGGACCGTGATCGGCCGGTCCAGGGATCGGCCGGACTGGTATCAGCTTGGACTGGGCATCAGCTTGAACTGGTATCAGCTTGAACTGATGTGACAGTATCAGCCCATGCTGATGTCAGTCGACGCTGATCTGATGCGGGTCCTGGCCGACCCGCTCCGCCTCCGGATCGTCTCCCTCCTGGCCGAGGAGACGCTCTGCACCACGCACCTCGTCGAGGAGACGGGCGCGAAGCAGACCAACCTCTCCAACCACATGAAGGTGCTGCGCGAGGCCGGGGTCGTGGAAACCGAGCCGTGCGGCCGCTTCACGTACTACAAACTGCGTGCCGACGTCATCGGCCGCCTCGCCGGACAGCTCACCGACCTGGCCGAGTCCGCTCGCGACACCGCCGAGAACAAAAGGGCCTGCCCGTGATCCCCACCGCGGCGCCCGAGACCGCCGAGGAGTCCTCCGTCGTCGCGAGGCTGTCGACGCTCGACCGATTCCTCGCCGTCTGGATCCTCGCCGCGATGGCCGCGGGCCTGGGGCTCGGCAGGCTCGTCCCCGGTCTGAACGACGCCCTGGCGGAGGCCGAGATCGGCGGCGTCTCCCTGCCGATCGCCGTCGGCCTGCTGATCATGATGTACCCGGTCCTGGCCAAGGTCCGCTACGACGGACTCGACGCCGTCACCGGCGACCGCAGGCTCATGGTCTCGTCCCTGGTCATCAACTGGCTCGTCGGCCCGGCGGTCATGTTCGCGCTGGCCTGGATCTTCCTGCCGGACCTGCCGGAGTACCGTACCGGCCTGATCATCGTCGGCCTGGCCCGGTGCATCGCCATGGTCATCATCTGGAACGACCTGGCCTGCGGCGACCGCGAGGCCGCCACCGTCCTCGTCGCCCTGAACTCGGTGTTCCAGGTACTGGCGTTCGGGCTGCTCGGCTGGTTCTACCTCGACCTGCTCCCCGACCGGCTCGGCCTGGGCGACGGCCGGCACCTGGACATCTCCCCGTGGAAGATCGCCCTGAACGTCGTCGTCTTCCTCGGCATCCCGCTGCTGGCCGGCTTCCTCACCCGCCGCATCGGCGAACGCGGGCTCGGCCGCGAGAAGTACGAGACGGGCTTCCTTCCGAAGCTCGGCCCGTGGGCCCTCTACGGCCTGCTCTTCACGATCGTCATCCTCTTCGCCCTGCAAGGGAGGACGATCACCTCGCAGCCGCTGGACGTGGCCCGCATCGCTCTGCCGCTACTGGTGTACTTCGCGGTCATGTGGTTCGGCACCTTCGCCCTCGGCAAGGTCATCGGCCTCGCCTACGACCGCACCGCCACCCTCGCCTTCACCGCCGCGGGCAACAACTTCGAGCTGGCCATCGCGGTCGCCGTCGCCACCTTCGGAGTCACCAGCGGCCAGGCACTCGCCGGTGTCGTCGGCCCGCTCATCGAGGTCCCGGTCCTGGTCGCGCTCGTCCACGTCTCCCTCGCCCGGCGCCGGAAGTTCAGCACTGCCCAGCAGGTGACGCCCGCACCGCGGGCGGGCTGACGCATCACTCGGACCGCACCTGCCTCGGCGCGCAGGTCGCCGCGACGAGGCAGCCACGGCGGCCAAGTACCCGCCGCCGGGCGCCCGGCGAATGATCGACGGGCGCACCGCCGGCGGGTACTCGGGAACGTCGATCAGGTGGTGGGACAGTGGTCCTCGTCGGGCCTCGACGACCTGTCAGGAGGCCGTCGTCGGGGCGTCCCGCAGGGTGACGTTGGCGTGGCTCTCCTGGAAGCTCTGGTCCGAGACGAGCGTCAGCCGGGCCGTGGACCGGAACTCCGGCAGGTTGGCGGAACCGCAGGAGACCATCGTGGTCCTGAGCTTGGCGACCGTCAGGGCGAGCCCTTCGTCGAGGTCGCCCGCGTAGGGGACGTAGCCGTCCACGCCTTCCTCGAAGACCAGCCCCTGACCGCCCTGCCCGTAGCGCTGCCAGTTCCGGGCGCGGTTCGAGCCCTCACCCCAGTACTCCTTCACGAAGCCGTCGCGGGTGGGCAGTTTCGCGCCGGCCGCTTGGTCGAAGCGCGCGAAGTAGCGCCCCATCATGACGAAGTCGGCCCCCATCGCGAGCGCCAGGGCCACGTGGTAGTCGTGGACCAGGCCGCCGTCGGAGCAGATCGGCACATACTCACCGGTGCGCTCGCGGAAGGCATCGCGGGCCCTCGCGACGTCCAGCACAGCGCTGGCCTGGCCGCGGCCGATGCCCTTCTGGTCACGAGTGATGCAGATGGAACCGCCGCCCACACCGACCTTGACGAAGTCCGCGCCCGCCTCGGCGAGGAAGGTGAACGCCTCCCCGTCGACCACGTTGCCTCCGCCGACCGGGATCTCGGGATAGTGCTTCTTCACCCAAGTCAGCGCCTGTGCCTGCCAGTCGCTGTAGCCGTCGGACGAGTCGAAGCACAACGCGTCCGCGCCCGCCTCCACCAGGGCCGGGATCCGCTCCTGGTAATCATGGGTGTTGACGCCCGCGCCCACGCGCAGGCGCTTGGCGGCGTCCACGACCTGGTTCGGGAATCGCTTGTTGTCCGCGTAGTCGGACCGGAACACCAGATACTGCAGGTTGCCCTCGCCGTCCAGCACGGGGAGGCAGTCCAGCCGCTCGTCCCACAGCCGGGCGTTGGCCTCGGAGAGCGTGGCGTCAGGCCCGGCATGGGGCAGGCCGGCGATGGCGGTCATCCGCTCGCTGACCGGTTCGGCCAGGTCGTGGCGTTGCGGATGGAAGTCGCGGGAGGTCACCAGGCCGAGCAGGCGTCCGGTGGCGGTCCCGTCGTGGGTGACCGCGGCGGTGCTGTGACCTGTGCGTCGCATGACGTCGACCAGGAGACCCAGGGTGTCGTCAGGCCGGACGTTCGTATCGCTGGTGACGAATCCGGCCTTGAAGTTCTTCACCTGGCGGACCGCGGCGACCTGGTCCTGGATCGACTGGTTGTGGTGCAGAAAGCTCAGACCGCCGTTGCGGGCGAGCGCGATCGCGAGTTCCGGAGTACTCACAGCCTGCATGATCGCGGACGTGAACGGGGAGTGCAGTTCGATCGCCGACGGCTCGCCCGCGATGTGCCGCGCCAGAGGCGTGTGCAGCTCGACCGTCGCGGGCGAGCAGTCGGTCCGGGTCCGGTTGGGCAGGAGCAGAAACTCGTTGAACGTCCGTGAGACCTCGGCGATGATCTGTGCCACTCGTTCCTCCTGACCGTCGGCCGGGCCCGGCTGCCCCGCCGTGAAGATCGCGCCCCCGTGTCCCAGGGTCCGGGCAGGCAGGGTCGGCAAGGCAGCCGTGGAGGTGCCACACACTGCGGCAGAGCCCTGACCGGCCCGAGGGATCCAACGGGTGCGGTCGTGACCCGGCACCCTATCGATCGGCCGGCCGCAGCACGAATCGTGCCCTCGTCGACGGTCGCCACCAGACGGGTCCTTCAGGTCCTCGGCCCGGGCAGCGAGGTGCTCGGCGGCATCGCACTGCGCGCCCATGCCCTTCGCCCCACCGACCGGGCCACCCGGCGCTCACCCTCGACAGCGGCGAACACGCCGACCGCCGGTACGCGATGAGGCCTGGTCCGCCACGAAGGGGGTAGCGACAGACCAGGCCTGGATCCAAAGTGTCACACACCGCTACATCTCGCTCCCTTCACCGGCGGAAGCGTGTGCTCCCGCGTCGGCCCGTTGTCGTCACGCACCGTTCCCGTACGTAGTCCAGGCATCCGTTCGAGGGGCATGAACTGCGCCGATGTGCTCGGCATCGGGGCGAGGGGCATTCATGAAACCGTCCCCAGCACCTGGTTCCCGCCGGTGTGGCCATGCGAGGAGAAGGGTCGTCACGTGTCGCAGGTCGAAAAGTCCATCGAGGTCGACGTTCCCCTCCGTACCGCCTACACCCAGTGGACGCGGTTCGAGACGTTCCCTCACTTCATGGAAGGCGTTGAGAGGGTCACTCGGGTCAACGACACCCTCACCCACTGGAAGACGAGGGTCGCCGGGGTCGAGCGGGAATTCGATGCCGAGATCACCGAGCAGATCCCCGACGAGCGCGTTGCCTGGACGACCGTCGGCGGTGAGGCGCAGTGGGCCGGCCTCGTCACCTTCGATCACCTGGACGACGTCAAGTCCAAGGTCACGCTCCGGCTGGACTACGAACCCACCGGCTTCAGCGAGACCCTCGGCGACAGGCTCGGCTTCGTCAGGCGGCGAGTCACCGGCGACCTCAAGAGCTTCAAGCAGTACATCGAATCCCCTGACGTCGAGTCCGGCGCATGAACCACCGAGCACTCAACGCCCCTCTCACCTGCCACGTACGGCTACCCGTGACACCGCTGCCGTTCTTCGCGCGGGCACGTAGGACGGGTGCGGCGGCCCGTTGACACTCGGGGTCGGCCGCCCGCGGCGCATCCGCGGATGCGGTGGCCATCAGCTTCACAGCTTCATCCCGCGTCCGGCCCGGTGCCGGGCGACTGCGGGGTGGCGGGTGGGACACGTCGGCGGCCCCGCGGCTCCTGCCCGGCGCGGGCGGGATCCGCGGGGGCCGGGAATCAGACCGACGGGGTGAAGCGGTCCCATGCGCGGTGGCCGGCCAGCAGGTCGGCGACGCCTTGCACCGTCGCATCGGCGCTGTCGGCGGTCACCACACCGGGAGCGTCGGGGACGATGCCGGTGGCTTCCAACACGTCCACTCCCCCGGCCCAGGCACCGAGTGCCTTGCCGTGGCGGAATGCCTCGGTGAGCATGAGGAGCACGCGCGGGTCGATGCCCGCAGCCGCCGCGATGTCGTCGTCCACCTTGGCGTCGCGGGCGCCGTAGGCGTCGGCGCCCGGGGCGGGCGCCCCGGCCACGAGGATGGCGTCGAACTCGGTGGAACGGGCGGTGGCGAACGTGCGCTGTACGGTGACGGGCTCACCGTCGGTGTCGAGCACGCCGCCGGTCGGGGCGATCACCAGCGGGACCATGCCCGCGTCCAGAACCGCCTGCCGCACCGACCGTACGCCGGTCAGGTCCTGGTCGGCGGCGGTGACGATGCCGACGATGCGGCCGTCCAGCGGCCAGGTACCGCCGAGCTGGGAGAGTGCGGGGCTGGGAGCGGGGTCCGCCAGTGTCTCGGTGGGCGCGGGGGCGGGCAGGCCCAGCCCGGTGGCGACCTGCGCGCACAGTTCGGCGTCGATGTTGGCGAGGACCTTCAGGGCCCGTTCCTTGATCGCCGTCTCCCAGCACTTGTTCAGCTCGAAGCTGTAGGCGGCGACGATGTGCTCGCGCTCGGTGGGCGTCATGCTCAGCCAGAACTGCCGGGGCTGGCTGTAGTGGTCGTCGAAGGAGGCGGACGCGTCGCGGACCTTGCGGGCGGCGGGTACCTGCTCGGGGACCTCGATGTAGGCGCCGGTGTCGTCGCCGGCGAGGAAGGGGCAGCCGCCGTCCAGGGAGTTGGGCCGGTAGGGGGCGACCCCGCGATGGACGGCGGTCTGGTGCATGCCGTCGCGCAGCATGTCGTTGACCGGGGCGTGGGTGCGGTTGATCGGCAACTGACCGAAGTTGGGTCCGCCGAGCCGGCTGATCTGGGTGTCGAGGTAGGAGAACAGCCGACCCTGGAACAGCGGGTCGTCGGTGACGTCGATGCCGGGGACCAGGTGGCCGAGATGGAAGGCGACCTGCTCGGTCTCGGCGAAGAAGTTCGAGGGGTTCGCGTTGAGCGTGAGCAGGCCGATCGGCTGGACGGGGGCCAGCTCCTCCGGCACGATCTTGGTCGCGTCCAGCAGGTCGATGCCCTCGAACATCTGGTCGTCGGTGTCGGGGAAGGTCTGGACGCCCAGTTCCCACTGAGGGTGGGCGCCGGACTCGATCGCGTCCGCCAGGTCCCGGCGGTGGAAGTCGGGGTCCACGCCGGCGGTGATCTGTGCCTCCTCCCACACCAGGGAATGCACACCGAGCTTCGGCTTCCAGTGGAACTTCACCAGCGTCGTCGCACCCTTGGCGTTCACGAACCGGAAGGTGTGGACGCCGAAGCCCTCCATCATCCGGTACGAGCGCGGGATGCCGCGGTCCGACATGTTCCACAGGGTGTGGTGGGTCGCCTCCGTGTGCAGGGTGACGAAGTCCCAGAACGTGTCGTGCGCGCTCTGTGCCTGTGGGATCTCCCGATCCGGGTGCGGCTTGCCGGCGTGGATGACGTCGGGGAACTTGATCGCGTCCTGGATGAAGAACACCGGGATGTTGTTGCCGACCAGGTCGAAGACGCCCTCGGTGGTATAGAACTTCGTCGCGAAGCCCCGGGTGTCACGCACCGTGTCGGCGGACCCGCGCGAGCCCAGCACGGTGGAGAAGCGCACGAAGACCGGTGTCTCCACGTCCTTGCCCAGGAACGCGGCCTTGGTGATCCGCCCAGCGGTGCCGTACCCCTGGAAAACACCGTGGGCGGCGGCGCCGCGGGCGTGCACCACCCGCTCCGGGATCCGCTCGTGGTCGAAATGGGTGATCTTCTCGCGCAGGTGGTGGTCCTGCAGCAGTACCGGACCCCGCGGGCCGGCCTTCAGCGAGTGGTCGGTCTCGTACAGTCGCGTCCCTTGAGCCGTGGTCAGGTACTCACCGCCCTGCGCGACCTCGTCCTGAGGGACGCCCGTCGCCTGTCCTGTGGGGCTGTACGTGTCCGGGCCGTGCTGGTCGGGCTTGGGTGGCAGCGGCTCGACCGGCTCGGTCGGCTCGTCGACGGGTGGCGGCACCGGGCCCGGCGCGCCCGGGATCTCGTTACCGGGATGGACGACTTTCTGGATCTTGTCGGTAACCGCCGTCACGGGATTCTTCTTCTTGGCGTTCTTGGCGTTCTTGGTGTTCTTGGCGCTCACAGAGTTCCGATCGTTCGAGCCAATGGCGAGGCGGTCCTGTCTGTCAGGAAGACGGGCCCCATGAAGTCCACAGCACGCCGTTACCCCGTCGGGTGACCGCGGTACAGGGGCACACCCGGGTGAGGCGGAGGTTCACCCGGGCAGTCGTGTCCGAGGAGTCGTGGATGGAAGGGCCATGGCCCCTTCTCGTCCCCGTCCTCGTCGCGGCGCCGTCCGGCCTGCGGCTTGGCGTGTGGAGACCGCCGGACTCGTCGGCGGAGGCTTCTGGAGGGACCTGCTGGGCCCCTGTGACGGTTGTGGTTTTGCTCCCTGCCTCGCGGGCACACGATCAGTGAGACTCCGTGGAGGTACCGAGATGACTGCCGGAGAAAAAGCAAAGGCAAAGGCCGAACAGGTCATCGGGAAGACCGTGCGCAGGGCGGCCCACGCGGCACACAAGGAAACCCTCGCGGCGAAAGGTGCCGCCCTCGAAGCACGAGGCATGATGCGGGGCGCGAAAGAAAGCTCCAAGGGCACCTTCAAGCGCTGACGCAACCATGACAGCGGCGCCCGGGAGCTTCCGCACACGCCACTCTCGGCCCGCTCTGGTCGAGCGGTGCCCGCCCAGCCCTCCGTCCTGAGCGACCCGGTCCTGCGTCGAATCGCGCGACCGCCCGCTACAGGCCCGCCGTGTCAGCTCTGTGGCAGAAGGGTCCCGAGGGGCCCGAGGTCGAGGTTGAGATCCTCCGGCCGGACTCCGTACTGCTCGCAGAGTTCCGTCATCCGCTGGTCCAGCAGCATCAGAGTGGTCCCGATCTCGTCCACCTGCGCATCGCTGAGATCGCCCTGCTCGACGCGGCGAATCGCCTGCCGCTCCATCAGCTGCCTGAGGAGCTCGACCACGGTGAGCACCAGGGCGACGAGGTCACGCCCCATCTTCTCGGAGTCGAGGTCGACTCGGGATCGCGTCACAGGGGGCCTCCGTCCGCCCAGGGAGCGGGAACCCGTTCGTTGACGGACGACAACAGGGCATGAAGCGACACTCGCACCAACGGAACGTCGGCGATGGCGATGACCAGGTCACCGCTGATGACCACCCCGGTGGCCAGGACGCGGTCCAGCAGGTCGACGAGAGGCACCCCGATGGGGCCCTGCAGCGGCCCGGGGTTGTCCCAAGGCACCACATCGCGTGTCACGGTCTACACCTCGCCGACGAATGAATAGGGCACCCACGGCCCCGACAGCTCGATCTGTACCCCGGTCCGTTCGCGCAGCGACTGTGCCAGCAGGGTGAGTTCGTCGGCGCGGTGCTCCGCCACCAGATACGTCGCGTTGAGGACCTGGATCCGCCGTTCCCCGGAGAGCTGCGGACCGTGCGGTCGCAACCTGCGGGACGCCGCGGCGAGGAGACGGACCTCGGCATCCACCGATTCGGCGACCCGCAGCGCCTCGTCCTGGCTCCGCTCGCGACGCTCCTGTACACCGCGCTTGCGCTCCAGATAGGCGAGGCCGGCTCCGGGTGCCGGACGGGAGGGCCCTGCCGACGTGGCACTGCGGGTCGAATCGTCCGGCGGGCAGGGTGGTGCGTACACCTTCACGCCCCACTCGGCATGGTGCGCAATGCGCTGGAGCGCCGTGTGAAAGCGGTCGGCCTCGCCGGTCAGCGCGTCCCGCGCCCTCTGCTCACCGTGGTACAGCGTGGCCATCGGCAGGGGAACGGTGGGGCAGCAGGCGGCAGCCGCGCTGACCACATCGTGGTGGGCGCGTGCGTACCGTTCGAGTTCCCGCTGGTCGGACAGGCGTGCCTGCCAGGCCTCGTCGGTGAAGTCGCGGGCTCGGACGGTCTGGACGATCGCTGTCAACGTCTTCAGCGGCAGCACGCTCACGGGTGCCTCGTCGGTGACCCCGCGCAGCCCGACGAGGGCCGACGGTTCCGGTTTCCAGCAGACGGCGAACACGTAGGTGGCGTTGGCGTCCGAATGCTCAGGGCCGCGCTCCGTCATGTTCCTCGGTTCTCCTTGGTCCTTGCCGGATGAGGTGAATACGGCGAATGCGGTGGATGGGGTGGGACGGTCGCTCCGGGGTCACCGCTCGGGCGATTCGTCCTCCGTCTTGGACTCGAGCGCTTCCAGACGCTCACGCAACGCGCGATTCTCGTCCTGCAGGGCGCTGCGGGAAGCGCGCGAGCTGAGTGCCGGATCGGTTTCCCACCAGTCGATGCCGGCCTTCTTCGCGGTGTCCACGGAGGCCACGAACAGGCGGATCCGGATGGTGAGCAGCTCGATGTCGAGGAGGTCGATCTTGATATCCCCGGCGATCACGATCCCTTTGTCGAGAACCCGTTCGAGGATGTCGGCAAGGTTGGTGGTCTGCGGGCCGGCTACGGGGTAGGACCTCTGACGGAAGTCGACGTCAGTCACGGCGCCGCCTCTGCCCTCGTCGCTTCTTGGAGGCGGACGTGTCCTCGTCCTCCTCGCCGTCCTCCTCTTCTTCGTCCTCGTACGCGCCTTCGCCTTCTTCGTCCTCCGCTCCCTCTTCCTCCTCCTCGTCCTCCTCTTCGTCCTCGGGTTCGTCCTCGTAGGCGTCCTCGGCTTCGTCCTCGTAGGCGGAGTCGGCGCCTTCCTCGCCCTCGGGCTCCTCGTCCTCGCCCTCGGCCTCCTCGCCCTCCGTCTCCTCCTGCTCGGCCTCCTCTTCCTCCATGGCGTCCTCGTGGGACACGACGACTTCACCGTCGCGGATTTCACCGCGCCAGCCTTCGGGCTCCTCGTTGGTGAGGCTGACGTACCGCTGGAAGTTCTTGAAGTCCAGTCGCATACGGCGCCCTTGGGCCCGCCACAGATTGCCGGTCTTCTCGAAGAACCCGGACGGGTAGTACTCCACGACCAGGACGATTCGGGTCAGGGTAGGTGCCAGTTCATGGAAACTGACCGCGCCGCGAGTGGTGCCCTTCGCTCCTTCGGAGGTCCAGACAATGCGGTCGTCGGGAATCTGTTCCTGAACAGTCGCTTTGAAACTGCGCGAGGACGGACCGACTTTGACCTTCCAGTCGCTCCCGACCTCGTCGCTCTTCGACACGTCGCGAACGCCCTTCGCGAAGCTGCTGAACTGGTCGTACTGCGTCCAGTAGTCGTAAGCATCGCGCAGCGGCACGCCGACATCGAGGACCTCGATGATGTTCATGACCTTGCCGCCGCTGGACTTGCGTTTACCCTTCCCCCCGCCGAACGCGTCCTTGACCTTCCCTACGACGTTGTCCTTGACGCCCTTGGCCTTTTCCGAGACGAAGGCCTTCAGCGGGGAGTCACCCTGCAGGATGCGCGACCCGATCGCGGGAAGTGAGCCGGACTCGGACGCTTCGGAAAGCTTTCCGGTGACGTCCGTCAGTTTTTCCCCCGCCTTCTCGGCGAGATTCTCCACCTGAGCGGAGAGGAACTTGGACAGCTCCTCGCGGATCCGGTCCATACCCGAGGTTTCCTCGGCGGGTTGATCTTTCTCCGTCTTGGTCATGGCTGGCTACCTCCGACGATCGGCGCGCTTGGATCCCGCTCGCTTCGACGACGTCGTCTTCTTGGCCGCGGTCTTCTTGGCGGGTGCGGACTTCTTCGCCGTTGCGCCCCTGGGCGCGGACTTCTTCGCCGGTGCGGACTTCTTGGCCGCGGTCTTCTTGGCCGGTGCGGACTTCTTGGCCTGCGCGGCCTTCTTCGCCGGCGCGGCCTTCTTCGCCGGGGCCGACTTCTTCGCCGCCGCCTTCTTGGCCGGCGCGGCCTTCCGAGGCGCGGCCTTGGCCGTCCGGCTCCTCTTCTCCGCACGGGAGGGGGCGGACTTCTTGGGCGTCGCCGGTGCGGATGCCCTGCGGGACCGTGCCGATCGGGATGGGCCGCGTCGCGGCTGCGGCCGTGCCTCTTCCGGCTCTTCCTCTTCTTCTTCCTCTTCCTCCCCGGCCTCCGGCTCGCCCTCTTCTTCCTCGCCCTCTTCTTCCTCGTCCTCTTCTTCCTCGTCCTCGTACTCCGCCTCCGGCTCTCCCTCTTCCTCCTCCTCTTCCTCTTCCTCCTCGGCCTCCGGCTCTTCCTCTTCCTCTTCCTCGTACTCGGCGTCCTCGTCCTCCGGCGCGTACTCCTCCTCTTCCTCCTCGTCCTCGCCCGCGCCCTCACCGAGCCGCGCCGTACGGTCGCTGATGGCGTCGGCAAGCGTGCTCATCCCCCGGTCGGCAGCGGCTGCCACTGCCTTACGTCCCGCTTGGAGGACTTCGCCCCGCAACTGCTCCTGCAAATCGGCGAACTGGGGAATCTCCCCCAGCCTCCGCATGCCCTCGGCTGCGAGCTGGCGAGGCTCGAGGCCGAATCGCCGGCCCGCCAGATAGGTCGCGATGGACAGAGCCAGGCGGCCCTTCTTGGTTCGGCCCAGCACATAGCCGCCCACCACAGCGGCTGCGAGCGTGACTTTTTCCTTCTCATCCATGAGCGTGTCCCCTTCGATCATTCGGTGCGGGAGCGACCCGTGTGGCATACAGCCGATCGAGCAGTCGTTCCTCTTCTCGTTCGAACTCCTCCAAGCTGATGTCCCCGTCTTCGAGTTCCCGGTTCAGCAGAGCCAGCTGGGCGCGGAGCACCCCTGGGTCGTGCAACTCACGGTCGGCTGCGTCGTTGAGCTTTTCCGCCACCCAGACGACGCCGCGGACCGGTGCGATGGGGAGTGTGAGAATTCCGGTGATCAGACCCATGTCAGACTCCCGCCGTCCGCACAGAGGTGCCTTCGGCGGAGACAAAGCTGTAGCAGGGCAGCGGGCCCGCGAGACGCAACTCGACGCGGTCGCGGTGTGCTTCGGCGAATCGCTCTGCCGCGCCTCGGAAGTCGTCGCTGTCCGCCCGATCGACGAGGAACGACACGTTGAGCACGCATCCTTGGACTTCCGGTCCGGTGGCCACGGCGCGCGCCTTGGGCGTGAGTTCGCGCAGTACCCGCCGGCCCGCTTCGGCGGCCCTGCCGTCCAGAGCGGTCGCGACGGCCTCGCCCAATCGGACGTTGGCTTCGTAACCGGGCCTTCGGCGTGCCTCGTCCCGCAGCCGCCGGACGCGTTTGTCCTCCGCGACGAGGCTTCCCAGCGCGTTCTGTGCCGGGAATGCCTTCACGTTGACCTCGACCCCGTCGGCGAGGAGGTCCAGCACAGCCAGGTGCTCCGCCTCGCGGGCCGCCAGTTGACCGCGCACCAGCTCCTCGTCCGGTGCCACCATCCCGAATCGCATGGGCAGGACCGGGCCTTGGTCCGAGAGGCGCAGCAACAGTTCCTGGTGAGCCAGAAGGTCGCGTCGTCTGGCGCGAAGGTTCGGGGGTGCCTCGCTGACGACAGCGGCGACCCTGCCCTGGCGGACCGTTCGCAGCGGGGCGGCGGGGCTGCCCACACCGTTTGCGCCTGTCGGCAACGGATTCCCCGCCCGGACGACCGCGTACACGTACACCCCGTCGGTTGCCACGACTCAGGCCTCCACCGGACGTCGACTCGTACGGCTCCGGGCAGGAGGACGTCGCTTCCTCGGTCGTTCCTGCTGCTCGTCCTCGTCGTCGTCCTCGTCACGGTCGTTCGAGTCGTCGCTGCGGCCTCCGACCGCCTTGCGTACGGTGTCCCCCACGCTCTCCGCGGCCTTGCGGACCTTGCGCTTTCCGATGGACTTGGCGGCACTGCCGCTGAGCAGCTCGGGAACGGTGGTGCTGCCGGAGTCCCGTTCCAGGTCCAGCCGGTTGCACGCCTCGGCGAACCGCAGGTAGGTGTCCACGCTCGCGATGACGATGCGCGCGTCGATCTTGAGGATCTCGATGCCGACCAGGGAGACCCGGACGAACACGTCGATCACCATGCCCCGATCGAGGATGAGTTCCAGCACGTCGTACAACGTGCCGGCGCGCGGCGGGCACGCCACTACCTCATCGGAGTAGGTGGTCGCAGGCATGAGGCGTCCTTCCGATCGTCGGCAAACCTGGGTCACTCATCGGCGGACCCCCGCCGATAGCGGCGGACCCTGCAGTACTCCAAGAGTTCGCCGTCCTGGTCGAGCTGGACCTCGTACGAGGCGAGAAGGCTCGTCGTGTCCGGAATCCGGGGCAGCTCAAGGACGTCCACGACGACACACCAGCCGTCATCGACGCGCTTCACCGCCGACACGCCCTCCGTGGGATGTCCGATCAGCCCCTCCAGGCTCCGGCAGGCAGCCTGTGCGGCTTGGCCTGCCCCTCGCACGGGTGGTGGGCGGCGAGCGGCTGTCGTCGAGGATTTCCCGGCGCGCGGCCGACGTTCTTCTGCCATGCATACAAGTCTGATCAATCTCAGGCATAGCGCACCTTGAGCAGAGCAGACGGGCGCACGCATCGGGCGGAACGCGAGGGCGGGGCCGCCGCGGCGATCGGACGGAGGACGGAGCGCGGGCGATCGGACGGAGGACGGAGCGCGGAGGACAGAGCGCGGAGGACGGAGCGCCGAGGGCGTGGGGCGGAGGCGCCACTCGGTCAGTGGGATGCCACCTGGTCCGACGCGGTGGGGACGGCTACCCGGAGGTGTGAGCCTCGATCACCGTGATGTCGACGGCGGTCACCGCCAAACCCAGGTCATGGCCGGAGATGTCCACCACTGAGCGGCGCACCAGTCCGGCCGTCTCAGGCAGCGGGCGGTTCATCCCGGCGGTCAGGGTCATGCTCACCCGAACGCCCGTGAGGTGGTCGGATCGGGCGAGGCGGCAACTGACGGCCGTGACGCCGGGCACCTCGTCCGCCGCGCGCCGCAGCACGGCGGACGCGGCGCGCTCGACTATGTGCAGGGTGCGCGTGGGATCGTCCAAGGGCAGCGTCGGCCCTGGCCACACCTGGCCGCGGACGATGGTCATGACGCGGGAGATGAGCCACTGCGTGCTGGGCGGTTCCCGGTTCTGCAGGATCTCCGTAGCCGTGTCCAGTGCCGGGTCTTCGAAGGTGTCGCGACAGCAGGGGCCGGCGGCGACGTGATCGCCGGCGGCCGGGAGGGTGCCGGCCGCCTCTTCCTGGCGGCGGATCTCGTCCGGGGGCAGGCCGCCGGACGGCAGGTGCGGACGGTCGGGGGGCGGAGGCCTCGCGGGTCGGTCGTCTAGCGCCACGGGCCCATCATCTCCTTCAGGGATCGGCGTGCCCGGTACAGCCTTCCGCGGACCGTCTGCTCGGTGGTGCCGGTCACCTGGGCGATCTGTTCGTAGGGCAGGCCGTGCAGTTCCCGCAGGATCCAGCAGACCCGCTGACTGGGGTCGAGAGCGCCGAGTGCGTCGGCCAGGGCGTCGGCGAGGGCGTCCTCCTCAGCTGCCTGCGCCGGCGAGCTGTCCGCAGCGGCGGCGGGTTCGGCCACCGCATTCAACGGTACCGGTGCCGGCCGACGGCGCAGGGAGTTCAGACAGCGGTTGACCGTGATGCGGTACATCCAGGTGCTGAACGCGCAGGCGTGACGGAATTCGGGAAGGCGCCTCCAGGCGCTGATGAACGCGTCCTGGACCGCGTCCTCGGCGTCCGGGAGGTTGCCCAGGGTGTGCAGGGCCAGTGCGAGCAGGGGGCGGCTGTGGCGCCGCATGAGGATGCTGAAGGCTTCCTCGTCGCCCTCACCGGCGCGCGTCGCCAGCAGTCCGTCCGGTGCGGTGAGCAGTCCGTCCGGTGCGGTGAGCAGTCCGTCGCAGAGAGGGGCTCCGGGAGTGGGGCCGCGGCGGGCCGTCCGAGGCGGGGAAGGGTTGGCGCTGTGTCGCACGACCGCACCTCCTCCCTGCCCTGTTACGTGTGCCCGGCTTGAGATACCTGATGTCGTTTCGCGGAAATGTGTGACGATTCGCCGCCCAGGTGTGTCGAATCCTGTGACGGGCGCCAACGCCGGAGCCCGCATCGAGTGATCGAGGTGACTGTCATGACGGACACCACCGACCGTCCCTCCCCCGGACGGGACGGCCCGACCGAACCCGCGACCATGCTGAAGGGGCCGACCGGTGCCGGCACCTCCCCCGAGACGCGGGGCAGGACCACCATCGCCGACGGCGTCGTGGCCAAGATCGCGGGGACGGCCGCCCGCGAGGTTCCCGGTATCCACAAGCTCGGCGCGGGCATGACCCGTGCCATCGGAGCCGTACGCGAGCGCGTCCCAGGTGGCGGGACCGGCGGCGTCAGCCGCGGTGTGAAGGTCGAGGTAGGAGAACGCCAGGCCGCTCTGGACATCGACGTCGTCGTCGAGTACGGCTTCGCCATCGTCGATGTGGCGGCGGAAGTACGCGTCAACGTCATCTCCGCCGTGGAACGCATGACGGGGCTCGAGGTCGTCGAGGTCAACCTCGTCGTCGACGACGTGAACCTGCCCGACGAAGACGACGAAGAGCCTGCGGAGGGCCGCGTCCAATGAGTCCCGTTCGCGGTCGGCGCTCCGCTCCCACGGGGACGACGCGCGCCCGAGGTACCGGAACACCCCGAGGACAGGTGAGTGAGCGATGAACACAGCAACAGTGGGTCTGGCGGCCGGAATGGCACTGGGATTCGCCGGATACTTCGGCGGCTTCTGGGCCTTCCTCCTCGTGGCGGTCCTGGGCGCGGTGGGCCTGGTCCTAGGTCTCATCCTGCAGGGCGACGCCGACATATTCACCCGGCGGCAACGGTGAGCCCCGCCGCCGGCACCGACGAATCGACCGAGCGCCCGAGCGACGGGCATGCCAACGACGCACACAGCCCCCCGCCGCCCGCGGAACGCGGCGCGACGGTGATACCTGACCGGGTCGTGGCCCGCATCGCCGCGAGAGCGGCCGGCACAGCACTGCGGCGGATCACCGGTCCGCGGCAGCCGCCTACGGATCTGGGCGCACCCGGCGCCCGCGCGACCACGCACGACGGAACCGCACGACTGGCGCTGTCCGTGGACCTCCCCTATCCCACGGACATCACCGCCACCTGCCGGCAACTGCAACGCGAGGTCACCGAGAAGGTGGCCCAGCTGACCGGCCTGAACATCAGCGAGGTGATGCTGACGGTGCGGCGTCTGGTCGTCGCGGGGCAGCCAGGACGCGTCCGCTGACGCCACTGCCCGAGCCACCCGCACCCTGCACAGCACCGGCCGCGACCGAGGCCGGCGCGACACCACCGACCGACGACGGAGGGCGGACACCATGGCACTCTCACACCGGGCCGCCTCGACCGAGCAGGCGACCGAAACGGACCGGCCCGACATCCGCGCCCCCGCGACCGAGCCTCCGAGGCACGAGGAACGGGGGGCGAGATCACCGCGCCTGTGGTCGGCACGCCGCATCCCGGCCGCCCTGGTCGCGCTGGTGGCGTTCTGCGCCATCGGAGCGGTCCTGTACGACGTGATCGCTGTGCGCGCCGGGCACCGCGCGGAGGCATGGCGCACCCGCATCGCCGAGGAGGTGACCACCCGCCCGGTCGACGACCCCTGGCTGCTGGCCACGGGCGCCGTCGCCGTCGTTCTCGGCTTGTGGCTCCTCATCCTCGCCCTCACGCCCGGACTGCGCCGACTCCTGCCGCTGCGGGCACCCGAGGAGTCCACGGAGACAGGGGCCTGGCTGGACCGCAAGGGCGCCGCCCTGCTCCTGCGCGACGCCGCGATGCGGGTCCCCGGCATCAGCCGTGCCGCGGTCCGCGTCGGACGCCGCCGCGTCATCACCCGCGCGGAGGTCCGCTTCCGCGACACCGCGACCGTCCGCAGCGACCTCACCCGGGCCCTGCAGGAGCAGTGCCGTCAGCTCGCCCTGGCGCACACCCCGCGGCTGACGATCCGCCTACGCCACCACACCCACTGACAGGCCCGGGAGCCCGCCATGACCGGTCGATCCACTCTCAACCGTCTGCTGTTGGCTCTTTGCGGCCTCGTGCTGCTGGGAGGCGGCCTGCTGATCCTCTTCGCCGGTTTCGACCTCTATCGCCGGCTCGACGTGATCCCGCCCGCCGGGTGGCCCGTGGCCACGCCTCACGACGTCCTGGTCAGCAACGCCGACCGCATCCGCTGGAGCGACCAGGGCTGGTGGTGGTGGCCCGCCGTCATCGCCGTCCTGGTTCTGGCGGTTGTCCTGGCCCTCATGTGGCTTCTGGCGCAGCTGCGCCACCGCCCCGGCGCCGTCCATCTGGGCGGGACACCCCCGCCCGAAAGCGTCGACTTGCGCGGCCGTGCCCTGAGCGATGCCATCACTTCCGAAGCGCGTGCTCTGCCCGACGTCAAACAGGCCAGCGCCCACCTCACCGGACGGGCGTCCGACCCACGGCTCCACGTGGCCCTCACGCTGACGGATCACGGACTTCCCGCCCCCGTCCTGCAGGCGCTGTGTCACGGCCCAGTGGCACACGCACGCCAGTCCACGGGGTTGGCCCACCTGCCTACCCGGGCGCACCTGCACATCGACAGGCACAAGGCGCACCGCGCCGAATAGGAGCGCTGCCGCCGAGGGCACCGAGCCGTCGGCACCGTCGGCACCGAGGGCACCGGCGGCGCGACGAGCCGCACACACCGACGCTCTCCCCTGTCCCCCGGAACAACGCCGCGGAGAAACACCGGCGAGGTATGCGCGGGCCAGGGTCCGTCACGAAGCGGTCGGCGGGTACACGTGGACCGACGCGAGCAGCCCGCGGGTGCACAGTTCCTCGACGACGCGGAACAGGTAATGGTTTTCGTCCATGGCCGGGCCCCATGGGGTGTCCGTCTCGGCGGGTCCGACGGCCGGGCTGGAGGAGTCGCGTGCGCCAGGTGAACGGCGGCCCCCCAGCGCTGAGGGTTGTGCCTGCATCACCGCAACATCGGCGTCGAAGGGCGCGCTCTGCATACGGCAATCGGGTGACCGACAGGGCACGGCCTGGCCGCGCGTGAGCCGGATAGCGGCTCCACGGCACGACCAGGCAAGGATGTGCCCCGGAGTTGCTGCCCCGCCCGGGCCCCGACCGCACCGTTTAGCACATCAGTGCGTCTTATAAGTATTTATGTACCCTTTATAGGTAGGTAGTGGACAGACATCTCTCCTCGGAGGCCATCATGGCGTCAACCCACCGCGCACCTATCGAAGAGCACCCCGACCTGATGGGCCTGCGCGCCCGGCACGACCGCGCCGCCACCACCCCACGCGCCCAGATGATCGAGGCCCTGGCCCTCCTCGCCGGCCTGTACATCGCCGCGTCCCCTTGGATATGCGGCTTCCTCGGTGCCACCCAGCTCGCCGTCACCAACCTGATCGCCGGCATCGCCTACATGCTGCTCCTGGGAGGCCTCGGCAGTTCCTACGAGCGCACCCACTCCATGGCCTGGGCCGCCGCCGTCATCGGCATCTGGACCTGTGTGGCCCCCTGGGTCGTCGCCGGCGACGTCGCCCACACCCGGTCCATCACCAGCAACCTGATCGCCGGCGCCGTAGCCACCCTGATCGCCCTCGCCGCCGCCTTCACGCACTACCGCACCGGCCACGGCACCGACAGCCACGCCGACGACGGTCGCACCATGCCTCAAGGACGCTACGACCGCTGACGCGTCGCGCACGGCCCGGACCTCGGGGCCCCGGCAGCCGAACGATCGAACACTCCAGGTCGACGTGACCCGAGACGTCGACTGCACCTGCGTGGCGCTCTCCACGGGCGCCACGCAGGACCCGTGGGTGCGGCGCCGGCTCCGGGCCCCCTGGCTCACCCGTTGGTGCGGCGTCGGCGTACGACGACCCACAGGTCGATCGCGGCAATCGCGGTGAGCAGCCCGAAGAGCGCGGCCAGGACGGCCAGGGTGGTGGGGCCGACGGTGTCTCCGGAGTGCGCGCGAGAAGCCCAGAGGGCGAACCCGAGGGTGGCCGCGGCGAACAACGGCGTAAAGGTCAGCGCGAGAAGGAATCGCAGCTTGAGGGCGCTGCGGGCGGTCCTCGGCTCGGTGCCGCTACGCCTTCGCCGCGGGAGCGTGGCACACATATGCGTTTCCCTTCGCCTGCTTTTTGCACCGATGCCCCTCTTCCAGGGTGCATGCCCCCTTCGCGCTGTGCGATAGATGGTGCCGGAGTGCCACAGATGACACTCCCGCCCACGGTGCGAGTCGTCGCGGCGCCCGAGCTATATCGTGATTCGCATGGCTCCCGCCCGTCGGGGCCCTGGAGATCCGACGCTCCCTCCAGGGCCCCGATATTCAGGAGTACTCGCACTCAGAGGCCTCGGCAGTGACGGAACCTGCCTGCTCGGGCCCGTGAAAGGGCGCGACATCGGGTCATCCGAATACGCCCGATATGAAAAGACCTCCACCTTGCGAAAGCGCCGCATCTGACGCCGCGCGCTCGCTGCACCTTCGTTTCAATTCCCGGCCGCGAGCTGGACATTGTCCCGCAATCCCCGGTGGATCATGCACAGGATCAATTTGACGCGAATTGTTCGGCGTTCCCCTGGAGCACGATCAGGGGCATGCACTCAGGAAGAATGTCGGATGATCGGAAGTGAGAAGGTGAATTCTTCAACTGCTCATTGCGCCATCCGAAGGGTAAACACTTCCCTTACCCTCTCCATAGCTTCCGGGCTGATTTTCCTGCGTAATATGCCACACCAGCAACATGGCTTCCCGGGCGATCGGTAGGGCCCGGTACGCCACGGCCCCCACAGAAAATGGCCCCTAGATGAAGCTGAAGTTCCCCCACGCGGCTCGCGGCCGCAATTTGTCCGGCTTGCTGGCCTCGGCTCTCGCCGCGACGGTTGCCGCCACGATGGTCGCCCTGACCCCGACACAGGCGATGGCCATCGCCACCCCCGTGCCGCTGGCCACCGCGGCGAGTTTCTCCGTCCTGGCCGGTCAGGGCGTCATGAACACCGGCCCGTCGGTGCTCAGCCACGACCTCGGCACGAGCCCGAACCCGGCCATCACCGGATTCCCGCCCGGCCTGGTGCTCGGCGCGGTGCACGCCGCCGACGCCGTCGCACTGCAGGCCAAGTCCGACCTGGTGACGGCCTACAACCAGGCGGCCGGCCAGGCCACGGACTTCGCGCTGCCGGCGGCCATCACCACGGGCACCACCCTGATTCCCGGTGTCTACACCGCCACGTCCGGCGTCGGACTCACCGGCGACCTGATCCTGGACGCCGGAGGTAACCCGAACGCCGTCTGGGTCTTCCAGATCCCCGAAGCCCTCACGACGGCATCGTCCAGCCGCGTGCTGCTGACGAACGGCGCTTCGGCCTGCAACGTGTACTGGCAGATCGGGAGTTCGGCCACCCTCGGCACCAACTCCACGTTCGTGGGCACCTTGATGGCCCTCACCTCGATCAGCGTGACCACGGGGACGAACATCGAGGGCCGGGCCCTGGCCCGCAACGGCGCCGTGACCCTCGACAGCAACAGGATCTTCCTCAACAACTGCGCGACCGCCACCACCGGCGGCACGACGACCGGTACCACCACGGGCACGACGACCGGTACGACCACTGGTACCACCGTCGGCACGACAACCGGCACCACCACGGGCACGACCACCAGCGGCGGCCTGGTCACGGGTGGTCTGGTCACGGGTGGCCTGGTCAGTGGCGGCCTCCTGGGCGGACCCGTCGTCGGCGTCACGAGTGGTGACACCTCGGGCAACATCGCCGGGAACACCTCCGGGAACACCGCGGGCAACACCGCCGGGAACACCACCTCCGGGAACACGCAGGGCAACACGGCCGGGAACGGCACCGCCGGAAACACCGTCGGCGGCAACACCACCGGCGGGTCCGGACACGGCGGCAAGCCCGAAAAGCCGCACCACGACAACAAGCCGCACCGCCCGCACCACGGCCACAAGCCCCACCACGGCCACAAGCCCCACCACGGCGAGAAGCCCCACCACGGCGAGAAGCCCCAGCACGGACACGAGATGGATCACGGCAAGCCCTCCTACGGCGAGCAGCCCGAGGAGAACTACGGCTACGCCGACGTCCCCCACGGCCGCGAGGCCGCCCTCGACTACGCCAAGGGCTACGAGGGCTAGACACCACCCCGCAGTGACTCCGCTCGGCGGATGACGGCGCGCGGCGGAATCCTCACCGATCCCGCCGCGCGCCGCCGTGAGTGGCCGGCGGGAGGGCGGGGACCTTGTGAGAAAGGTTGAGGGCCGCTGTCGATCCGGCCGCGTCCCGTTCGACGTCATGATGTGCGGCACTTCGCCACACGGTGACGGGACGGGACCGGACGAGGAAACACATGGATCAACTGCTGAGAGTCATGAACTTCAACGTCTCGAGCGACGGAGTCGCTGCCGGTGAGCACCAGAGTCTCGAGAGACCGTTCGGCTACGACCGTCCCGAGAGGCTGTTCGCCTGGGCCGGAGCCACGGCGAGCTGGCCCATGCGCACGGATCCAGGGGGGAGCCGGGGCCTCGACGACTATTTCACCCGGGACTTCGCACACAACATCGGTGCCGAGATCATGGGGCGCAACAAGTTCGGGCCGCAGCGCGGGCCCTGGCAGGACCATGAGTGGCGCGGCTGGTGGGGGGAGGAGCCCCCGTTCCGCACGCCGGTTTTCGTCATGACCCACCACAGCCGTCCGTCGTTCACGCTCTCCGACACGACGTTCCACTTCGTCGACGACGACCCGGCCACCGTCCTCGGATCGGCGCGTGAAGCGGCACAGGGCAAGGACGTCCGGCTCGGCGGCGGGGTCACCACCATCCGGCAGTTCCTTGATGCCGACCTCGTCGACACCATGCACGTGGCGGTCTCGCCGGTGAAGCTCGGGCCCGGGCTCCGGCTCTGGGAGTCCCCCGACGAGCTGCTCGACCGGTTCCACCTGGAGGTCGTGCCCAGCCCGAGCGGCGTGACGCACCACCTGTTCTGGCGAAGGTGACACGTGGGCCCGTCGAGTTCGGGCCGCGGCGGGCGGCGTGCGTCGGGGTCGCTCCGGCGCAGGCCGCGGGGCGGGGCCCGGATCCCGGGTCCACGTCGGACGGTTGCGGTGGTCGGAGTCGGCCAGGGCGGGGTCAGACGGTGATGCCGGCGGTGACGTCGGCGGTGACGTCGGCGGTGATGCCGGCGAACAGGTCGACCTCGGGGAGCGAGGTGGGGACCAGCGAGCGGGCCAGCTCGTACTCCTCCGTCGGCCAGATCTCGCGCTGGGCGTCGAGCGGCACCCGGAACCACGGGCCGTCCGGGTCGATCTGGGTGGCGTGGGCGCGCAGCGCCCGGTCGCGCACCTCGAACCAGTCGGCGCACTCCACCCGGGTGGTGAACTCGCGATCCGTGCGGCCCTCCTGGTCCCAGTCGGCGATCCACTCCGTGTAGGGGGACTCGTGGCCGTGCTCCACCAGGTAGGCATCGAGGGCGCGGATCCGGGCCATCGAGAGGCCGTGGTTGTAGTACACCTTCAGCGGCTGCCAGGGCGCGCCGGACTCCGGCTGGGCGCCGGGGTTTCCGGCCGCGTCGAAGGCGGCCATCGTGATCATGTGGGTCATGATGTGGTCGGGGTGCGGGTATCCGCCGTTCTCGTCGTACGTGGTGATCACGTGCGGCCGGAACTCCCGGATCAGCCGGACCAGCGGTTCGGCCGCCTTCTCCACCGGCACCAGCGCGAAGCAGCCCTCGGGCAACGGAGGCAGCGGATCGCCCTCCGGCAGACCGGAGTCGACAAAGCCCAGCCAGGCCTGCTTGATGCCGAGGATCTCCCGCGCGGCGTCCATCTCCTTGCGCCGCACCTCCTGGATGTCGGCCTCGATCTCCGGGTCGCCCTGGAGCCGCGGGTTGAGAACGGAACCGCGTTCTCCCCCGGTACAGGTGACCACCAGCACATCCACGCCCTGGGCGAGGTACCTCGCCATGCTGGCGGCACCCTTGCTGGACTCGTCGTCCGGGTGGGCATGGACCGCCATCAGCCGCAACTGCTCTGTCAACGCATGTTCCTTCCGCACCCGCCCCGTTGTGGGGCGGGAGTTGGAGACGGCCCCAAGGGCAGCACGATTGGGTGGGGTGCCTCTCCACTCGGGAGGAACCCCACCCGGCCGGGGGTGCGCGGCCCCGGAACCCGGCCGCAGCCCGTTCCGGGACTCACCTCAGGTGGAGGGACTTCCCGACGCCCGACGCGTCGCCGGTCGCTCTTCTTGCGAGGGGCGGCGTGTCAGACTCCATGTCAGGCCCGGTGTCAGACCCGGACCGTCTTGAGGGCGCGGGCCCAGGACTCCAGCTGGTCGAACAGGGCGGTCGCGGAAGCGTCGTGCTGCTCGCCCGGCTTGAAGACGGAGAAGTTCTCGAAGTCGGTGAACAGCGAGAAGGACAGCTGCTGACGCACATGGGCCAGCTGCAGTTCGCTGGCCACGGCCCGCAGGTGCTCGATGGCCCGTGCGCCGCCGAGAGAACCGTAGGAGACGAAGGCGGCGGCCTTGTTGTTCCACTCGCCGTACAGGTAGTCGATCGCGTTCTTGAGCACGCCGGAGGTGGAGTGGTTGTACTCGGGGGTCACGAAGATGTACCCGTCGAACTCGGCGATCTTCGCCGCCCAGGTCTTCGTGTGCTCACCCTGGTACTGACCCATGGCGGGCGGCATCGCCTCGTCCAGGTGGGGCAGCGGGTAGTCGGCGAGGTCGACCAGCTCGTACTCGACACCGGCGCGGGCACCGGACCGGTCCACCACCCAGTCCGCGACGGCCTTCCCGTTGCGGCCGGGCCGGGTGCTGCCGAGGATGACGGCGATCTTCAGGTCACTCATGGGGTCTTCTCCTTGATGGGCCGGCCGGTCCGAGGCCGGGCCGGCGGTTGCGCGGCGGGCGCGGATCGTGGCGCTGAGCCACAGGTACCGGCCTGCCATGCCTTTCATGGCGGTGATGTGGTGCGCGTATCGGTCCACTGTCGCCGTGGCCGTCAACTCGAGTTCCTCGTCGAGCATCTGGGCGCGCGTCACGGTGAACACGACCGGCGCCCGGACGCCGCGGGCCGTGAGGAGGCCGTCCAGCCGCCACGTGCCGTTGGCGTCGCGACGGGCGCCAGTGGAGGTGAAGGTGATGTCCGGGTGGCTGTCGGTGTCCAGGAACGTCCGCGACAGCACCTTCCGGTCGCGCGCCGCGCTGCCGCTGCTGAAGCTGGTCGCATCGGCGACGGCCCCCACGTGGGAGTCGGTGGCGGGCTCTGCGATGGAGACGGCCCCCGAGCGCAGCGCGAAGCTGCCGCGGACACCACCCAGGCCGAACAGGTGCCTGGCGGAGAAATCGATGCTGGAACGGGACGGGTCGATGACGTACTCGCCCTGGGGGAAACCCTCGGCAGTCACGCAGGACTCCCTTTCGCTTGAACTTTCATGTCCCACCCTAGAGCGGCACGCATGAAGATTCAAGTGTGAGCCTCGACGCATGAACGTTCACGCCGGATAGACTCGGGACATGCCTGAACAGCCTCCGCACCCGAACGATCAGCACCGCTGGCTGACCCCCGTGGAGCTGGAGACATGGCGGACCTTCAGCCTGATGCTGCACAGGCTGCCCACTGCCCTGGAGACGCAGCTGCAGCAGGACGCGGGCCTGCGTTACGTCGAGTACTACGTGCTCGCCGGGCTGTCCGACCAGCCGGGACACCGCATGCGCATGAGCGACCTGGCCGTCCTCGCCAACTCCGAACTGTCCCGGCTCTCGCACCTGATCAGCAGGCTGGAACGCCGGGGTTTCGTCCGCCGCGAGCCCGACCCCACCAACGGCCGCTACACGCACGCGATCCTGACCGAAGCCGGCCACGCCCATCTCGTCGAGGCCGCCCCTGGACACGTGGCCCGGGTCCGCGACCTCGTCTTCGACGTTCTCGACCCCGCCGTGCTGGACAGTCTGCGCACCGCCGCCGAGAAGATCAGCGAGCGGATCGACCGCCGGGAGCAGCAGGACTGCCCCGGCAGTGCCGTCGCCCCGTAGCTTTCCCACACCGGATGACGGGTCCCGGTGCGTCAGCGGGCGATCGCCGGCACCGGCACCTCGTCCTCGCCGTCGGCGCTGCCCGCGCGGTCGGCGTCGACCAGGGTCACGACGATCAGCGCGGCGCGCACCGGCATGCCGACGGCGAACCGGACGGCGGTGGCGCGGCCGTCCACCGTGCCCTGGACATGGCGGGCGTGAACGTCGTGCCCGTGCCGTCCGCGGCCCCTCCCGCGTACCGCGTGTGATCGCGTGGGCGTCAGGAGAGCAGGTCGATCTTCTGTCCGATGTCCTGCCGTTCTGCCTGCCGGTAGGCGATCCAGGCCACCGCGAGGTCTTGCCAGGGAAGTCCGACCGGTGCGTAGACGGAGCGGGCGGTCGCGCCGGTACGTCCGGGATGGTCACCGCGCAGAATCTCGCCGAGTGTGGTCTCGGCGGCCGAGGCCGGAAGGCCGGCGGCCGCAAGGGCGCCCATGGCCGCGGCGAGTTCCCGGTCGTCGACGACGAGGAGTGCGGATTCCAGCAGGTCGGCGGAGAGTTCCTGTTTGCCGGGTTCGTCGGCTCCCAGGCTCGTGACGTGCTGCCCCGGCCGCGTGTCCGCGAGCCGGAGCAACGGTGAGCGTGACCAGGTGGCGAGCAGGACGATGTCGGCTGCGGCGGCGACCTCCGTGGCGGACGTCAGGAGGCGGCCGCCGTGGCGTGAGGCGAAGGCGTCGGCGCGGTCCGGATCCAGGTCGTGGACCACGAGCTCGCGACGGCGTCGCAGGGTACTCAGGCCCCGCACCATGAGCTCGGCCTGCGCGCCCGCGCCGATCACTCCGAGCACCGGGCCTTCCGCGGGCGCGGGGCCGGCCAGCAGGTGGGTTCCCAGGGCCGCGGCCAGTCCTGTACGCCATGCGGTGACGGTGGCGGAGTCCATCAGTGCGAGCAGTTCACCGTCGTGGCCGCTGTGAAGGCAGATCACTCCGCGCAGGGCCGGTCGGGCTCCCGGGAACTTGGCGTTGACCTTCACGGTGTACGCCTCGATGCCAGGCAGCACACCAGGGATCAGGGCCGTGGCCGTTCCGGGAAACGGAAGGTCGGTGCGTATCCGCCTGCCGGCCACCGGGGAGTCGACGGCGGCGCGGAAGCCGTCGCGCAGCGCGGCGAGGCAAGGCGCCGGCTCCAGCACGGTCCGCAGGTCGCTCCGGGTCAGCAGACGGGTCACTCGTTCACGACCTTTCCAGGTAGCGGCCGGACGGCCGACGGCGGCCGGGACGCTTCGACGCCCACGTCGCGGCCTCGCGGGCCCTCGTCATCAACGCCGCCGCTCCCACCGAAGAGCCTCGGGCGTGGCGCCGTACCGACGCCTTCCGAGCACGGCGACGGCGATCGCGCAGACGACGAGAACGACGGCGACGGCCACCATGGCGTGGCTGAGTCCGGTGCTGAACGCCGCCTTCGTGTCACCTGCCGCATGGTGTCCGGCCGCGACCAGGGTGCCCAGCGCGGCGACGCCGAGGGTGCTGCCGATCTGCCGGAACGCGTTATGGGTCGCGGACGCGGCACCACTGTGACGCGCGGCCGCACTGGAGACCGCCATGTTGCTCATCGGCGAACTCATCAGACCGGCACCGAGACCGAAGACGGCGAGGCTGCACACCACGCCGACGACCCCGCCCGCCGCCAGCAGAGCCAGCGACATGGATCCCGTCGCGGCCACGAGAAGCCCGGCGACCGTGAGTGATGTCGTGGTGAACCGGGCGGACAGCCGTCCGCTGACCGGGCCGACCGATGCCATGACGATCGTCATCGGCAGGAACGTCAGGCCCGCTTCCAGCGTCGAGAAACCCCTGTACTGCTGCAAGTAGACGCTGCAGAAGTAGAGGATTCCGAACAGTGCGAAGAAATAGGCCAGCCCGGCCGTGTTCGCGCCGACGAAACCGCGGCTGCGCCATAGTTCCAGCGGCATGAGCGGCGAGCGGCCGCGGCGGCTCGCCGCGCGCTGCGTGAGGATGAACGCGGCGGTGGCCGACGCCGCGAGGGCGAAGGCGCCGACGATGAAGGGCGAGGTCCAGCCCAGCGTCGCGGACTCGATGAGACCGAACACGAGCGATGCCAGCGCCAGCACCGACAACGCCGCCCCCGCGAAGTCGGGTCTCGGTGCCTGGACGGGCCGGCCGTAGCGGGCGCGGGAGATGACGCGGAAGCCGAGTACGAGAGTGACCGCGCCGAGGACAGCGCTCACCATGAAGCCGCCCCGCCAGCTGCCCACGTCGATGACCACGCCGCCGACCACGGGACCCGCGGCGAGCCCGAGGCTGGCCATACCGGCCCAGATCCCGACCGCGCGCGCCCGGCGCGTCCGGTCCGTGTACTCGGTCACCAGGATCGACAGGGTCTGGGGCGTCATCACCGCCACGCCGATGGCCTGGACGGTACGAGCGGCGAGCAGTACACCGAGGGTCGGCGCTGCGGCGCAGGCTGCCGAGCCGACGGTGAACACCGCGACCCCGCTCAGGAAGGTCATCCGCTTGCCGATCAGCTCACCGAGCGCGCCGCCGGCCAGGAGCAGCGCGGCGTTGCAGAGCGTGAAGAGGGCGGCAACCCACTGCAGACCGGTCTCGGAGACGTGAAGTGCCCCGCGCATGGTGGGCAGCATCACGTTGACCACTGTCGCGTTGAACATCGACAGCAGCAGGCCGAGACACATGGCGGTCAGCAGAGCCGCCGAGCCGGCCGCCCGGTGTCCGTCGTCCGGTGGCCCCTGGACCTCCCCCGACAGACGGCCTCCGGGCAGCGGACCATCACCTATGAGCTCTGTCATCGTTCGCGCCTCCAGTCCAGGCAGCCCCCGAACATCCCAATGGTTTTATTTTGCAACCACTATAGAGGTACCATACACACAAATCTGCTGCGCGAAGGCCCATGCGCAGCCACACGCAGGGTCATACGCAAGGCCACACGCAGCCATACTCGAGTCGAGTGGTTTAATAATGAAACCAATGGTCGGGAAGGAGGACGCAGGTGCGCAAGACAGATCTCAGCGGGGCTTCCTGCCCCATCGCTCGTTCACTGAGTGACATCGGCGACTGGTGGTCGCTGCTCATCGTCCGGGACGCCCTGTCCGGCATGACCCGGTTCAGCGAGTTCCAGCGCAGCCTCGGCTGCGCCAGGAATATCCTCAGCGCCCGCCTCGCCAAGCTCGTCGAACGCGACGTCCTCGCCGTCGCTCCGGCATCCGACGGCAGCGCCTACACCGAATACCGGCTGACCGAGAAGGGGAAGACACTGCGGGTACCGCTCGTCGCGCTGCGCCAGTGGGGCGAGGAGCACCTGTTCGACGCGGCCGAGGAACGCCTCAGCCTCGTCGACAAGCGCGACGGCCTGCCCGTGGCCCGCCTCGAACTGCGCGCCCACGACGGCCGCGTCCTGAGCCCCGAGGACGTCGAAACCCGCAACCGCGGCGACAGGCACGTACGGGACTTCCCCGACGAGACCGACGACGCCACACCACGTGAGCGGTTGCTGGGAGTCTTCGAAGCACAGCGCGTCTCCTGCGAGGCTCCCGAGTCCCCGGGCGACGTCTCGGCGGACACCGCCGACGAGTTCCGCGACCCGACGCACCCCGAGGCACGGCAGGCACGCTTCCACCGGGACCAGCTGTACGGCTACGTGTGCCGCCAGGCCGAACGCGCCGGGGCGCGTGAGCCGGAGGCGCTCGCGGAGCAGCTCGTCATGCTGTACGCCGGCGCGGCCGACCACGTCCTGCGCACCCGGCGCTACCCGGACTCCGTCGGCAAGGCGGTCGACGTCCTGCTGACCACGCACGGCATCGACTGAAACGGACCCGCCTGCCCGGCGCCGGGACACCGCCCACATCCGCAAGAACACCCGATCACAGCCGGTCGTTGCCGGCAGGAGGGACACCCATGCCCCGTCTGACCCATCAGCTCGCCCTGCCCGCCTTCACCACCCGCAACCGCGTGTTCATGGCGCCCCTGACGCGCATGCGCGCCGCCCAGCCCGGCGACGTCCCCACCGACCTCATGCGCGAGTACTACACCCAGCGCGCCGGCGCGGGTTTGATCGTCACCGAGGGCACCCAGATCAGCCCCGAGGGCAAGGGCTACCACGCCACCCCGGGCATCTACTCCGATGACCAGGTCGCCGGGTGGCGCCGTATCACCGACGCCGTCCACGAGGCGGGAGGCAGGATCGTCCTCCAGCTGTGGCACGTCGGACGCATCACCCACCCCGCCGTCCACGACGGTGAGCCGGGCGTCTCGGCCAGCGCCCTGCCGTTCGAGGGCACCACCAGGATCCAGGGCCCCGACGGGGGCCTCGTGTCCGTCCAGCCGCCCACCCCGCGCGCCCTGGCCGCCGACGAACTGCCCCGCGTCCTCGACGACTACCGCCGGGCGACCCTCAACGCCCGTGCCGCGGGCTTCGACATGGTCGAGATCCACGGCGCCAACGGTTACCTTCTCCAGCAGTTCATGTCCACCAGCAGCAACCGCCGCGAGGACCGGTACGGCGGCAGCGTCGACAACCGCGCCCGTTTCCCCCTGGAGGTCGTCGACGCCGTGGTGGACGCCTGGGATCCGGCCCACGTCGGCATGCGCGTCTCTCCGCTGATCAAGGTCGGTGGCCTCGACGACAGCGACGGCCTGGAGATGGGCCTGCACATCGCCGGTGAACTCGACCGGCGCGAGCTGGGCTACCTCCACCTGTGCGAGCCCGACTGGGCCGGCGGCCCGGAACTCGACGACGACTTCCGCATCAAACTCCGCGAGGCGTTCGCCGGCGTCATCATCGCCGCCGGCAACTACACCCCCGACAAGAGCGCCCGCGTCCTGCGCGCGGGCTGGGCCGACGCCATCGCTTTCGGACGCCTCTTCATCGCCAACCCCGACCTGCCGCGCCGCCTCGCCGACGGTTCCCCGCTCAACGCGCTGCGGCCCGAGGTCATCTCCGGCGGCGACGCCACCGGATACACCGACTACCCCTCCCTGACCGCCTGAGCCGGACGGCGCGCCGTCGCCCAGCGCGGTGGAACAGTGTTCCGGCGGCCCTGAGCTTCGGCGCGGAACGCCGTTACCCTGGTGGGATGACAAGCGGGATGGGAACCGGCCCTGTTCTGTTCAGCACGGTCGGCCTCCCGGAGGGCCAGCGAGTCGCCCTGTGGGAGGCGCACAACGCGGCAGCCCTCATAGGCGTGCACTGTCGCTCCTTGCGTGAGGACGCGCTGGAGGCGACGGAGATCAACCTCCAGCTGCCCCACGTCCACCTGGCCCGTGTCGCGGGCAGTCCCCATGTCGTGGAACGGACCCGCTCGGTGGTCCGGAACCTGCCGTCGGAGGCGATCGCGTGCTACTTCGCGCTCACCGGGGACGCCTTCTTCTACCACGATGACGGGGTGCGGGTGCTGCACCCGGGACAGCTGATCGTCTGCGACGCGGACCGGCCCTTCATCCGGGGCTTCTCGCAGGGGCTGGAAGAGCTGGCGGTGAAGGTACCCCGGTCGGTCTGGCGGGATCTCGGCGGGCCGCGGCTCGCCCAGCCCATGGTCTTCGACGTCGACGAGGGCGCCGCGCAGGCCAGGGTGCTGGCCCGGATGGTCGACCGGGCGGTGCTGCCGAAATCGTCCGAGGCCGTGGAGGAGGACATCGTGCTGGAGTTGCTCGGCAGCGTGGTGTCGGGCCGCCCGCCGACCACGGCGGCCGTTCACCTCGCGACGGCCCGGGCCTACATCGATGAGCACCTGACGGAGCCGGGGCTGTCCGCGGCGCACGTCGCCCGGGGCATCGGGGTCAGCGAGCGGCATCTGTCACGTGTGTTCGCCCACGGCGGGGAAAGCCTGCCGCAGTACCTCCTCGGTCGCCGTCTCGACCGCGCCCGCTCGATGCTCGCCGCGGGATGGACCGGGAGCGTCGCCGAGGCGGGAGCGGCCTGTGGGTTCGGGTCGGCCTCCTATTTCTCGCACCGGTTCAAGGAGCGACACGGCGTGGGGGCCGCTGATGTCCTGCGTGGTGGACGCGTCGGGGGATGAACGTGGACCGGGCCGCCGGCATGGGGTGCCGGCGGCCGGGTCGGAGCCGCCACCCGGGTCCGTCCGGAACGGTCAGGTGCCGTCGGGGGCGAGCACGATGTCGAACCGCACACGGGACCAGACCCGGTCCGCCAGGTCACGTCCGTCGGGTGTCGGGCTGCCCGGTCCCTGCGTCTGGAAGTCCTTGACGAGGGACTCCTTCACACCGAAGACGGCGTCGCTGTCGAGGAGTTCGTCACCGCGGACGAAGATGTGGGTGACCAGGGTGCGCAGAGCGGGTGCGCTGACCATGAAGTGGAGGTGCGAGGCACGCATGGGTGACCGGCCGGTCGCTGCCAGGAGTTGCCCGACCGGGCCGTCGTGGGGGATGGCGTACGGGGTGGGGGTCAGCCCCCAGAAGCGGTAGCGACCGTCCTTGTCGGTGAACAGGTGGGCTCGCGCGGCGGTGCGGTCGTCGTCGTACTGGGTGTCGTAGAAGCCGTCCTCGTCGGCCTCCCACACCTCGACGCGTGCCCCGGGGACCGGTGTGCCCGCGGTGTCGGTCACGGTGCCCTCGACCCAGCACGGTTCACCACCGGCGCCGAAGGCCATGTCGCCCCCCGGCTCGATCTCGGGGCTGTCCTCGACGAAGAACGGTCCGAAGACGGTGGCTTCGGTGGCCTCGCCGTACGCCTCGTTGTTGACGGCGACGGTCTGCATCGAGACACCGAGGACGTCCGACAGGAGGATGAACTCCTGGCGCCGGTCGTCGGTGATGTGGCCGGTGCGGGTGAGGAAGTCGATGCCCAGGTCCCATTCCCTCTCGGTGAGCCGGACGTCCCGGACGAACGCGTGCAGGTGCCGGACGAGGGACTCCAGCACCTTCCGCAGCCGTGGATCGGTGCAGTCGGCGAAGGACTCCAGGACTCGACGTGTGACCTCAGCTTCGATGCCCTGCTGCTTGTCGTCGGGTACGTCTTCGGTGGTGTCGGGGGTGTGGGTCATCGCGGTTCGGCTCCTTCCCAGGCCGTCCGGAGCAGGTCGGTGATCGCCTGCGGGGTGACCGGGCTCGGGTTGCCGGCCGGGGCGGCGGCGACCACGGCCTCGGCCGCCGCGGCGATGCCGCCGGACGGCATACCGAGGTCGCGCAGCGAGCGCGGCGCGTCGAGCTGGTCGCGCAGCCGGGCGAGACCCTCCCGGGCGGTGGGTGTGCCGAAGGCCGCCGCGAGACGTGTCTCGGCTTCGGGGGCCGCGGCCCCGTTGAAGGCGAGGACGTACGGGAGGACGACGGCGTGGGTGGCGGCGTGCGGGAGGTTGAACATGCCTCCCAGGACGTGGCAGATCTTGTGGTGGAGCCCTGATCCGGCGGACGCGAAGGCCAGGGCCGACAGGTAGGCGCCGTAGAGCGCCTGCTCACGGCCGGGCAGTGCGTCGGGTTCCTTGACGACCATGGGCAGTCCGGTGCGGAGCGCCCGGACCCCCTCGGCGGCGAGGGCCTGGTTGACGGGGTCGGTGCGGGGGGCCCACAGGGAGTCGACGCAGTGCGCCACGGCGTTCAGGCCGGAGGCGGCGCTCAGCTCGGCGGGCAGGCTCAGCGTCAGCGAGGCGTCGTAGACGATCGCGCGCGGCAGGACCCTGGGGTCGGTGCCGGTGGTCTTGGCGGAGCCCTCGGTCAGTCCCCAGACGGGGGTGGCCTCGGAACCGGCGTAGGTGGTGGGAACGGCGACGATCGGCAGGCCGGTGGTGAGCGCGACCGCTTTGGCCAGGCCGGTGGTCGAGCCTCCGCCGATGCTGACCAGGACGTCGGCGTCGTGCGCGGCGGCCGCCTCGCGGGCTCGTCCGGCGACCTCGACGGGGACGTGCATCACGACGTCGTCGTGCCGGTGGACGACGGGCAGACCGCCCGTGACGCGCTCGGCGATCTCGCGCTCACCGGCGCCGGCGATCACCATCACGCGTCGGGCGCCGAGGGAGGCGATCTCGTCCATGAGGCTCTCGGCCGCTTCGCCGGAGGCGAAGCGCACCCTCTGCGGCAGGGTGTCGTGGTGGAAACGCATCGTGCTCAGTCCCTTCCGAGGATCGAGAGCAGTGCCTGTCGAAGGTGGTCCTCGGGGTTTTCGGGCAGGGTCATGGCGCGCCACGCGATGTGCTTGTCCGGACGCACCAGCAGCACTCCGCTCTCCTCGACCTCGCGCAACTTCGCCCAGTCGTAGTACAGGTCGGTGACTTCACGGCCCGGACCGATGACGACGGTCTCGAGCGGGACGCCGAGTTCCTGGGCGATCTTCTCGCCGGCCTGTGCCCACGCCTCGCCGGCGATGCCGGTGAGCAGCGTCCACCGGGTGTAGGGGGCGAGGTCCATCAGCGCGAGGCGGCGGCTGCTGTCGCCGACCCAGGCGTGCGGCAGGTGAGAGCCGGGAACCGTGGACATCTCGTAGTAGAGGTCGGTGTCCCGGGCGGGGGCGGGGCGAGTGGACCCGTCGGACAGGACCGCCGAGGAGGCGTAGAACTGGCCCAGTTCGACGCCGTGCGCGTTGAACTCGTAGTTCTTCAGGTCCATGGCTCGTACGAGCGCGGCCCGTTTGGCGGCGCCCGCGGGGGTGTTGTCCTTGCGTTCCTCGATCGCGGCGGCCATCTCCGCCTCGGTCCGCGCGTCGAGGACGCCGAGGGACCGGAAGATGTCCACGAACTCCCGGCTGGACCGGTTGGCCCGCTTCACGATGCGTTCCGCGACGGGGGCGCGCTCTTCGGTGTAGGTGTCCAGCAGTGCCGGAGCGGCGTGGCCTCTGAGCACGGCGGCCAGCTTCCAGGCGAGGTTGTAGGCGTCCTGGACCGAGGTGTTGGAGCCCAGGCCGTTGCTCGGCGGGTGCCGGTGCACGGCGTCGCCGGCGCAGAACACCCGGCCGAGGTGCAGACGGCTCGCGTACATCTCGTTGTTGCCCCAGAGGCTGGTGCCCGTGATCTCGACGTCCAGGTCCGGCATGCCGAGGAGATTCCGTACGATCTGGATCGCCGCCTGCTCGTCCACGACGGGGGGCTCGTCGGCGATGTCGTAGCCCCACACGATCAGCCACTCGTTCCAGGGGCGGATCATGCGGACCAGGCCCGCGCCGATGCCGCCCACGTTCGAGCCCGGCTGTACGACCCAGTACAGGACGGAGGGCCGGTGGGAGACGTACCGGGAGATGTCCGCCTTGAAGGTGATGTTCATCGACCCGGCGATGTCCATCGCGCCCTCGAACGGCAGGCCGATGTCGGCGGCCACCTTCGAGCGGGCGCCGTCGGCGCCGATCAGGTACTTGGCGCGAATGCTGTACCGCGCGCCGGTCAGACGGTCGAGAACCTCGACGGTGACGCCGTCGGCGTCCTGGGTGTGGGAGAGGTACTCGGTGGAGAACCGTGTGTGGGCACCGCGCTGCGTCGCGTTCCGTACCAGGATCGGTTCCAGGTAGGTCTGGGGGATGTCCACGGTCAGGCAGGGGGACGCGAGCCGGTAGTCGGCCTCACGGTCGGGGCGGGTCCCCCAGGTGTGGATGCGGCCGATCTCCTCTCCGGTGATGCTCGTGCAGAACACGGTGTCCCCGACCAGGCCGTGCTCGGTGGCGTCCGCGAGGACCTGGGCCTCGATGCCGAGGTCGCGGAAGACCTCCATGGCGCGCTGGTTGGTGATGTGCGCCCGGGGCGTGTTCGCGGTCCACCGGTACTTGGTGATCATGATGGTGTCGACGCCGAGTGTCGACAGCAGCAGTGCGGCGGAGGCGCCCGCCGGCCCGGAGCCTACGACGACGACCTCTGTGGTCACGATGGAGTCGGAGGGCAGTTCGGTCTCTGGGGTCCCGTCGTTGAATTCCGGCATGTTCGTGATGGCCTTTCGTGAATCCGGCGGCACTGCCGGAGACGTCAGTGTGGGACGGGGCGGGCGGGCGCGGAATGGCGTGAGGCGATGTCGGCGGGAATGCCAAGGAGTGGCGGATTCGGGAAGACCGGCGGGTCGCGGGCCGCGCCGGCTCGTGTCGGGTCCGTGGCGGTCCGCGCCGGTCCGTGTCGGTCCGTGGCGGGTCCACGTCAGTTCCGCGCGGGTCCGCGTCGGGTCTGTGGCGAGTCCGCGTCGGGTCCACATCAGTTCCGCGCGGGTCCACGCCAGGTCCGTGGCGGGTCCGCGTCGGGTCCGTGGCGAGACCGTGGCGGGTCCGCGTCGGACAGGACCCTGTCGGCCCCGGCTCCCCCGCGCACGGCCCTGTCGTGGGGGCCGGCGGAGACGGTGTGCTCCGGCTCGGATCACCGGCCGGGAAGGACCGCCGGGGCAGCCGGACCCGACCCGAAAACCCGGACGCGGTACGGATTTTGAGTGGGTGTCAGGCCGCGGTGGGCAGGAGCGGCAGTTCGAGGCGGCCCGCGAGGTCGTCGACGGTGATGCCGAAGGTCTCCCGCACCGTGACGCCCGCCGGGGTGATGTCGAAGACCGCGAGGTCGGTGTAGACGCGGTCGACGCAACCCAGCCCGGTCAGCGGGTAGGTGCAGCGGGGAACCAGCTTGGGGGCGCCGCTCTTCGTGAACAGCGTCATCATGACGAAGACCTTCTTGGCACCGATCGCCAGGTCCATGGCTCCGCCGACGGCGGGGATGGCGTCGGGTGCGCCGGTGTGCCAGTTGGCGAGGTCTCCGGCCGCGGAGACCTGGAAGGCCCCCAGGACGCAGATGTCCAGGTGACCGCCGCGCATCATGGCGAAGGAGTCCGCGTGGTGGAAGTAGGCCGCTCCGGGCGGTTCGGTCACGGGAACCTTGCCGGCGTTGGTGAGGTCGTGGTCGATCTCCTCGCCCTGGGCGGCGGGACCCATGTTGAGCATGCCGTTCTCGGTGTGGAGCACCACACCGGAGTCGGCCGGCAGGTGGTCGGCGACGAGAGTCGGCTGGCCGATGCCGAGATTGACGAACGAGCCGTGGGGGATGTCGCGGGCCACCAGGGCGGCGATCTCGGACTTGCCCAGTGGGCCGCGCTCACTGTCCGTCGTGCGTCGGATCGGGTTCATGCGGTCGCCTCCTGCACCACGCGGTCGACATAGATGCTCGGCGTCACCACGGTCTCGGGGTCGATCATGCCGGTGTCGACGATCTCGCGGACCTGGGCGACCACGGTGGTCGCGGCGGTGGCCATGACGGGCCCGAAGTTGCGGGCGGTCTTGCGGTAGACGAGGTTGCCCATGCGGTCGGCCCGGTGGGCGCCGATCAACGCGACGTCGCCCTTGATCGGGTACTCCAGGACGTAGGTACGGCCGTCGATGACGCGGGTCTCCTTGCCCTCGGCCAGCAGGGTCCCGGCTCCGGTGGGGCAGAAGAAGGCGCCGATACCCGCACCGGCCGCCCTGATCCGCTCCGCGAGGTTGCCCTGCGGCACCACTTCCAGCTCCAGCTCGCCCGCCCGGTAGAGGCCGTCGAAGACGTACGAGTCGGACTGCCGGGGGAAGGAACAGACGACTTTACGGACCCGTCCCTTCGCCAGCAGCGCGGCCAGCCCCGTGTCGCCGTTGCCGGCGTTGTTGGACACGACCGTCAGGTCCTTCGCGCCCTGGCGGATGAGCGCGTCGATCAGATCGACAGGCATTCCGGCCATCCCGAAGCCGCCGACCAGCACCGTCGAGCCGTCCTCGATCCCGGCGACGGCCTCGTCGGCGTGGGCACACACCCGCACGGTCATCGGGCGGTCTCCGTGACGTTCTCCAGGACGACGGTGAGCGCCTGGCCCACGCCGATGCAGATCGCCGCGACGCCCCATCTCCCGCCGGACTCCCTCAGCCGGTGGGCGAGCGTGCCCAGGAGCCTGCCGCCGGAAGCGCCCAGCGGGTGGCCGATGGCGATGGCCCCGCCCTTGGCGTTGACGATCGCGGGGTCGATCTTCCAGGCGTCCACGCAGGCCACCGCCTGCACCGCGAACGCCTCGTTGAGTTCGACCGCGGAGACGTCGGACCAGGTGATGCCGGCGCTCTTCAGGGCCCGGTTGGCCGCCTCCACCGGCGCGAAGCCGAACATCTGCGGATCCAGTGCGAACACTCCACGCCCTGCTATGCGGGCCAGCGGATCGACACCGATACGTGTGGCGGCGGCCCCTGACCCGAGCAGCACGGCGGAGGCGCCGTCGTTCAGAGGCGAGGAGTTGCCCGCCGTGATCACACCGTCGGGGCGGAAGGCCGGCCTGAGAGCGGCGAGCTTGTCGATCGTGGACCCGGGCCTGATGCCCTCGTCCCGGGCGAGCGTGCCGCCCTTGCCGTCGGTCGCGACCGGCGTCACCAGGTCGTCGTAGAAGCCTGCCTCCCAGGCGGCGTCGGCGAGGTTGTGGGAGCGGACGGCGAACTCGTCCTGCCGGTGCCGCGGGATGTCGAAACGGTCGGCCAGCTGCTCGTTGGCCTCGCCCAGGGAGACCGTCCACTCCTTCGGCATGCGCTCGTTGACCAGCCGCCAGCCGACCGCCGTGGACACGGCGGTCACATCGCCGACGGGATAGCCGCGCTCGGGCTTGGGCAGCACCCACGGAGCCCGGGTCATCGATTCCACCCCGCCGGTGAGCACGATGTCGGCGTCACCGGTCTCGATGGCCCGGGAGGCGATGATCGCCGCGTCCAGGGAGGAGCCGCACAGCCGGTTGACGGTCGTGGCGGGAACCGAGGTGGGCAGTCCGGCCAGGAGCACGGCCATCCTGCCGACGTTGCGGTTGTCCTCGCCGGCGCCGTTGGCGTTTCCCCAGACCACGTCGTCGATACCGCTCGGATCGAGCCCCGGCACCTTGGCCAGGACCCCGTTCACGGCGAGCGCCGCCAGGTCGTCGGGCCGTATGCCGGCGAGAGCGCCGGAGAACCGTCCGAAGGGTGTCCTTGTCGCTGCGTACACATAACTGTCGGTCACGTATTCACGGTAGGTCGCCCGCTTCATCACGTCCAAGACACAGTGCCGAGCGATTAATAAGGTGGCCTTATAAGCTGGGGCCATGGAACTGCGTCAGGCCCGCTATTTCCTCACTCTCGCGGAGGAGTGCCACTTCGGGCGCGCGGCGGCCCGTCTGCACGTCGCCCAGCCGGCCCTCTCCCAGCAGATCAAGGCGCTGGAACGCGAACTCGGCATCGCCCTCTTCCACCGCTCGACCCGGCACGTGGAGCTCACCGAGGCGGGCCGTCACCTGACCCCGTACGCCCGTACGCTGGTCACCGAGGCCGAGCGCGCACGGGTTCACATGGCGGAGCTCGCCACCGGCCACGCCGGCCGCGTCTCCGTCGGGTTCATCGGAACCGCCACCTACGACGTCCTGCCCCGCGTGGCCCGCACCGTACGGTCCCAGTTGCCTCACCTCACCCTTGACCTGCGCGGTGAAATGATCACCCCGGAGCTCGTGGACGGCCTGCTCACCGGCGTCTACGACCTCGCCGTGTCCCGTGCGGGCGCGGGCGGGGTCGAGGGTGTGCACCTCACGCCACTGCGCACCGAACCGCTGATGGCCGTGCTGCCGGCCCACCATCCGCTGGCGGCCGACGAGCGGATCGCGCTGAGCGCGCTGGCCGACGAACCCTTCGTCATCCACCCCTCGCAGCCGCGGTCCGCCATGTACGACCGCGTCCTGTCGGCCTGCGCCCGCGCGGGTTTCCAGCCCTCGTCCCTCGTCGAGGTCGGCGAGACCGCGACGCTCGTCGTCCTCGTGGCCGCGGGGCACGGCGTGGCGCTCGTGCCGCAGTCGGTGCGGAGCCTGCGGCTCGACGGCGTGACCTACGTACCGCTCGCCGAGGCGGAGACCATCGATCTCGTCCTGGCCCGCCGGGCACACCGCAACCCACCCGCGGTACAGCACGTCGCCTCGATCATCGAACAGTGCGTGCGGACCTGAGCCGCGACGAGCACGCCCCTGTGCACGCCCCTTCCCGGCGTGAGTGCTCGGCCCACGAGCCCGCCGCCTGGGGAGACGGCTTCGCGAGGGGTTCGCGTCAGAACTCTCCGGGTGCGCCGAGGCCCGTGAGGGCGCCGACGGGGTCGAGGTCGGGGGTGCCGCGCGGCCACCAGTCGTCCTGACCGGGTTCCGATTCGTAGGCGTACCAGAGACCGTCGTGGCCCAGGCGCAGCTGGGCGTGGCCGCGGGGGTGGGTGAGGTGGTTGCGCCAGGGGCGGAAGGCGGGGAGGTCGGCCGCGAGCAGGAGCGGACGGGCTCGGTCGAAGCGGCCCGCGGGCGGGTCCCAGGGCTCCTCGAGAACGCTCAGCCCCTCGATGCCGCCCTGGCGCCACGCGGCGACCGCACGCGCCAGGTCGGCCGGGGTGCGGCCGGCGGCCGAGGCAAGCGAGGAGTAGAGGGCGCGCGTGGCCGCGGTGAGTCCGGAACCGGGGCGGGCGGCGGCGAGCCGGACCGCGTCCTGCCAGAGGGTCAGCTCCGCCACCGGATCACGGCCAGCGGTCAGCAGCGCGTGGGCGCGGGCCGCCGCGTCCGTGGCCAACTGGTCCAGCGCGAACGGGTCCGGACCGCCCGGTGCACCGGGGTAGGTCGGCGGCTGCTCGGGGTGCGCGGGCGCGGGGAGGGGGGCGGGAAGGGGTGGCAGGCTCCGGCGGGCGAGGGCGTCCCGGGCCCGTACGCCGGGAAGGGACGCCGGTTCCTGGTCCTGGGCGGCGCGGGCCGCACGGGCCGCGTTGCGGCGGGAGAGTCCGTCGAGCAGCTCACGCTCACCCCGGCCACGCAGCAGAAGCAGGACGAACGGGTCCTCGTCCAGCAGACGTGCCGTCTCGTAGCAGAGCGCCGCCGCGTGTTTGCAGGGGTGGCCGGAGTCGGGGCAGCTGCAGTGGGGTGCGAGGTCGCCGGGGCCGGGAAGCAGGTCGACCCCGCAGTCGGCGAGCGAGCGGGGCATCTCCTTGTCGAGCAGCGCCGCGATGTGGCCGGGACGCTCGGCGGCCGCGTCGAGGAAGCGGTCCCAGTCCCCGTCGTCCAGTGTCCGCAGAGCCACCTGCACGCGATAGGGCCGCGGACGGCTCCCGTGCACGTACGCCAGCACCAGCCCCGGGGTGACCGTGATGGCGTCGACCCGCCCCTTGTCCGCGTAGGCCCGCCCCCGCGCCAGCCGTGCCGCGTCGAGCGCGCCCTCCTCCAGGGCGCTCACCCAGGCATTGCCCCACCACGTCCGCGCGAACGCCTCGTCTTCCGGCGTACGTGCCGGGAGCGTGGGGAACGTACGGCGCAGCTCCCCGTCCCGCCCCGGGGACCCCATGGACCGCGGCAGCCGCCCCGTGCCGGGGGCGCCCCGCTCCCCCGGCACGACGGATTCGTCCTCGGGGGGCTCCGTCGTCCCGGCGGTCCGAGCACTCCGGGCGTTCGCCGGGGAAGCCGCCCGGATCGGCCGGGTGGTGCGTGTCCTCTCCGCGGTCGACCCGGCGGTGTCCGTGGCCGGCGCGGTCGACCCGGCGGTCTCCGTGGTCTCGGCGGGCTCGGAGGGCTCGACCGCCGCGATGTCCTCTCGGGGGGCTTCCGAAGGTGTGACCCGGCGGTTTTGGGTCCCTGCGTCGGGCGTCTTGGGACGTGCGGCGGTAGGCACGCCGGGCAGCTGCGCGGCGTCGCGGCCCGGCGGTCGCGTCGTACGGGGTCGGGGATCGGTGTCGGGCGGCTCGAAGGCTCCGGCGAGGAGGTCCCGTACGTCCCGGGTCCGCGCTCCCGGTTCGTGGGCACGCGGGGTCCGCCGGGCCGGAGAACCGGTCGGCGGTGTGCGGTCGGCGAACCGGCGTCGGGCCTCGGCCGCCTCGCTCTCCGCCTCCGTCCGCGCCTGCCGTGCTTCGCTGCGTGCGGCGCGCAGGGCCTGGCGGGCGGCGTCACCCGGACGCGTGCCGCCCGGAGCCGTACCGATCCGGCCGTCCGGTCCGGTCGCGTCCGTGGCGGTGGAGCCACGCAGCGCCAAGTGTTCGTCGGACGCCGCGGGCCTCGACGCCGCGGGCTCCGGGGGTGGCCCGGAGGTGCCCTCCGCAACCGACACTTCACCGGTACCGGCAACACCGGCACCGGCACCAGCACCAGCACCAGCACCAGCACCAGGGACGCTCCCCCTCGCGGCGGCGCGGCGCAGTGCCTGGCGGGCCGCGTCGCCCGGTCGGCCGCCCGGAGTGACCGGGGTGACTGGCGTGACCGGGGTCGCCTCGGTCGGCGGCCCCAACTCGTCCTCGGCCCCCGTCCCCCGGCCCTCGCGCTCCCGCGCGGCCCGCAGGGCGCGGCGGGCCGCGTCGGCGGGGCGCGCGCCCTCGGTCGCGGGGCGTGAGGATCCCTCGGCGCGGGCCTCTCCCGACCCGTCCGGTCCTGCGGACTCCGCCGGTCCCGCGGACTCCGCCGGTCCCGCCGATCCGGTCGGTGTCTCAGTCTCCGCCGGTCCCGCCAGTCCGGTGGATCCGGTGGATCCGGTGGATCCGGTGGATCCTGCCGGTCCGTTCGGTCCGTCCGGTACGGCCGGCCCGGCCGGTACTGCCGGTACTGCCGGTACGGTCACCGCGCCCGTCTCGTCCGGGGACCCGGTCTGCCGGAGCCGATCCTCCGTCTCGGCCGGCTCGGGTCGTCCCTCGTCCGTGGAAGCGCTCACTCGGACCTCCGGAGTGAGACCAGGTCCGACAGCTCGCGGTCGGTCAGCTCGGTCAGGGAGGCCTCTCCGGAGCCGAGGATCGCGTCGGCCAGCGCCCGCTTCGCTTCGAGCATCTCGGCGATGCGGTCCTCGACCGTGCCCTCGGTGATGAGGCGGTGGACCTGGACGGGCTGGGTCTGGCCGATGCGGTAGGCGCGGTCGGTCGCCTGCTCCTCGACCGCGGGGTTCCACCACCGGTCGAAGTGGACGACATGACCGGCCCGGGTGAGGTTCAGCCCGGTGCCCGCCGCCTTGAGGGACAGCACCAGGACCGGGGTCTCGCCGCTCTGGAAGCGGTCCACCAGGTGTTCGCGTTCGGCGACCGGGGTGCCGCCGTGCAGGAGTTCCACCGGGACCGCGCGTGCGGCGAGGTGGGCGGTGATCAGACGGGCCATCCCCACGTACTGGGTGAAGACGAGTGCCGAGCCGTCCTCCGCGAGCAGGGTGTCCAGGAGCTCGTCGAGCAGGGCCAGCTTCCCGGAGCGGGCGGCGGGTCCATGGGCGGCGGCCTGCGCGTCCTCCTTCAGGAACAGGGCCGGGTGATTGCACACCTGCTTGAGGGAGGTCAGCAGCTTGAGGACGAGGCCGCGCCGGGCGATGCCCTCGGCGGTCTCGATCGCGAGCATCGACTCACGGACCACCGCCTCGTAGAGGGACGCCTGTTCACGGGTCAGCGGCACCGGATGGTCCGTCTCCGTCTTGGGCGGGAGCTCGGGGACGATCCCGGGGTCGGACTTCTTGCGGCGGAGCAGGAAGGGGCGGATCAGGCGGGCCAGGCGGACCACCGCCTCCTCGTCCTCGCCGTTCTCCACCGCGCGTGCGTGCCGGGCGCGGAAGGATTTCAGGGGGCCGAGCAGGCCGGGGGTCGTCCAGTCCAGGAGGGCCCACAGCTCGGACAGGTTGTTCTCCACGGGGGTGCCGGTCAGCGCGACGCGCGCGGGGGACGGGATGGTCCGCAGGGCCTTCGCCGTCGCCGAGTAGGGGTTCTTGACATGCTGTGCCTCGTCCGCGACGACCATGCCCCAGGCCTGCTGGGCGAGCCGGGGCGCGGCCGAGCGCATCGTGCCGTAGGTGGTGAGGACGAAGCCTCCGTCGAGGCCGTCGAGGGTGCGGTCGGATCCGTGGAAGCGGCGGACGGGGACGCCGGGGGCGAAGCGGGTGATCTCCCGCTGCCAGTTGCCCAGCAGCGAGGCCGGGCAGACGACCAGGGTCGGTTCGGCGTGGGCCCGGCGCAGGTGCAGGGCGATGACGGTGATGGTCTTGCCCAGCCCCATGTCGTCGGCGAGGCAGCCGCCGAGGCCGAGCGAGGTCATGAGATCCAGCCAGGCGAGACCCCTGAGCTGGTAGTCCCGCAGGCGCGCCTGGAGACCCGGTGGCGGCTCCACGGGGGTGACGCCGGCCGTCAGGCGGTCGCGCAGCACGGCGAGCGCGCCGACCGGTACGGCCTCGACCGTCTCGCCGTCGACCTCCGCGGTGCCGGTCAGTGCCACGGAGAGCGCGTCGACCGGGTCCAGCAGGCCCAGTTCGCGCTTGCGGGCCTTCCGTACGAGGGCCGGGTCGACCAGCACCCACTGGTCCCGCAGCCGGACGACCGGACGGTGGGCCTCGGCGAGCGCGTCCATCTCGGCCTCGGTGAGCGGATCCCCGCCGAGCGCCAACTGCCAGCGGAACTGGAGGAGTTCCTCGCTCTCGAAGAACCCCGTACCGTCCGTGGCCGACCCGGGGGCGGAGCGCACCACCGCGGCCGCGCGCAGGTCGTGGGCGAGGTCCCGGGGCCAGTGCACGGCTACACCGGCCGCGCCGAGGCGGGTCGCCGCGACGCCGAGCAGGTCGGACAGCTCCTCCTCGGAGAGCGCGAGGACGTCGGGCACGTCCTGTTCCGAGAGGCGGTCCAGGGGCGGCCAGACGCGGGCCGCGCGGCGTACGGCGAGTGCCGCGTCCACCCGGGCGCGCGGGCCGAAGGTCGCGTCGGCCTCCCCCGCCCACAGCGCCGCGGCGTCGACGACGAGCGTGGGGTCGGCGAGGCTGTGCACCTGGACGACGGCGGCGCCCGCGCGGCCCGCTCCCCCGCCGTCCTCGAAGAGTTGGTACGCCGACAGGTCCAGGCGGAGCGAGATCCGTACGCCCGCGTCCATGCCCGCGGCGACCTCTGCGGCCCAGTCGTGGGCGGCGGGCAGCCGCTGCGGTTCGCGGGCCGCGAAGGGCTTGCCCGAGATGTGGGGAGCCGCGGGGGTGCGCGGCAGGGTGTCGGCGACCGCGTCCAGGAACGCGCGGATCAGCGCTTCCGGTTCGGGCAGCCGCAGAGGGCCCTTGCCGGGGAGGGGGACGGCATGCCCCTCGTACGGGAGGGCGGCTGCCACGGCGCGGAGGTGCGCGATGTCGTCCGGGTCGAGCGGGCCCGCGCGCCAGGCGTCGAGGCCCTCCGGTGTCAGCCCGGGCAGCAGCCGGCCGCGCGCGACGAGGCGCAGCGCGTGCAGGGTCGCCGCGCCCCAGCAGGCCGTGGCGGGGTGGGCGGCGCGGTCGCGACGGGCTCCGGCGAGCAGCGGCAGGGCCTCGGCGATCGGCAGGGTGAGCACGGGGACGGTGCTCCGGCGGACCCCGGAACCGTGCGGTCGTACCACCGTGAGCCGGGTCGGGTCGTGCGGCGGCTCACTGGCGGGGCCGGCCGCGGAGGCCGGGGCTTCTGCCCTGTCCGGGGAGGCGGGCGATCCCTTGTCCCGGGTGGCCGGGGATCCCTTGTCCCGGGTGGCCGGGGATCCCTCGTCCGGGGTGACCGGCTGTCCGCCGCCTAGGGCGGGCAGGGGCCCGCCGTCCGGGTCCCAGAAGGCGACCCGCCCGTCACGCGGCAGGGGTGCGGGCAGGAACACGGCGGCGAGCCGCACCGGCACGGCCATGTCGGTCCTCGGGACTCCCTCGCCCATACGTCCGGTCACCTCCCGCCCCTCGGTCGAATCAGTTGTCTTCGACTCTACGGGCGGGGTCTGACAACGGGTCCCGGCGACGGCCGGGACCGGCTCGTCACGGGACCGTGCGCGAGACGACGTACACCATGGGGTACGTCGGATTGGTCAGGTTGACCACGACGTCCTGCGTGGGCGCCGGGTCCTTCTGCTTGCGGGTCAGCCCCCACCACTGGCCGGGGACCGAGAACTTCCAGCCGGTGACCTTCTGGTCGCGGGCGCTGATGGCGATGTCGTCCTTCGTCAGCGCCCGCCGGTCGGCTCCCAGGCTGGCGAGGAAGGTGTCCAGGCCCGCGTTGGTGAGCTGGAACTGCGCGTAGAGGCGGCTGGTCTTCCAGTTGTTCGTCTCGTAGAACGCGACCTTGGCGGCCGGGTGCGGGATCTCCACCTGGTAGAGGCGGCGCTGGACCTTCGAGGGCCAGCCTGCCGTGAGACCGGTCGCCGAGTACTTGTCCTCTTTTTGCTTGCCGCTGTCGCGGCTCTGGTTGGCGGAGATCACCAGGTACCCGGCCGGGACACCGATGAGCAGCACGATGATCAGCAGGGTCAGGGCCCGGCGGCGGAACTTGCGGCGCGGGTCCTCCGGCGGCCGCCGCGGCTCGTCCGGCGGTGACGCCTGGCGCGGCAGCGAGGCGGTCACGGCGTGCCCTGGGTCGTACGACGGGACTCGGTGAAGCGCTCGTACCGCTCGTAGCGCTCCACGCGGCGGCGCTTGGCGCGGCGGAAGCGGCGGGCGACGAGGCGCGCGAGGTCGGCGGCGCCGACCATGCCGGCCTCGGGGCCGAGCTGGGCGCGGGCGATGCGGGCCTCGGGGCGGTAGCCGCGGCCGGTCAGATGCCGGCGGAAGGCGTCGCGGGCCGGGCCGATCAGGAGGTCGTCGGCCGCGCTGACGCCGCCGCCGATGACGAAGCAGGAGGGGTCGAGGGCGGCCGCCAGGTTGGCGATGCCGACGCCGAGCCACTGGCCGATGTCCTGGAGCAGCTCGATGCACATGGCGTCGCCCTCGCGGGCCAGCTCGGTGATCATCGGGCCGGTGATGTCGGCGATGTTGCCCTTGACGTGCTCGATGATCCCGTACGCGACCGGGGAGTCCGCGGCGGCGAGTTCGCGGGCCTCGCGGACCAGCGCGTTGCCGGAGCTGTACTGCTCCCAGCAGCCGCGGTTGCCGCACGCGCAGCGGTGGCCGCCGGGGACCACCTGCATGTGGCCGAACTCTCCCGCGACGCCGAACCTGCCGCGCTTGACCTGGCCGTCCTCGAGGAGCGCGCCGCCGATGCCGGTGCCGAGTGTGATCATGACGAGGTTGTCCTCGCCGCGGCCCGCGCCGAAGCGCCATTCCGCCCAGGCGGCGGTGTTGGCGTCGTTGTCGACGAGGACCGGTACGGCGAGGCGGCCGGCGAGGCGGTCGCGCAGGGGTTCGTTGCGCCAGGAGAGGTGGGGGGCGAAGAGGATGCGGTTGCGCTCCGCGTCGACCCAGCCTGCCGCGCCGATACCGACCGCGTGCACGTCGTGCCGGTCGGAGAGGTCCAGGACCAGCTCCACGATGGTGTCCTCGACGACCTTCGGGCTCTTGGACTTGTCCGGCGTCTCGGCGCGGAGCTTCTCCAGGATGTTGCCGTCGGCGTCGACGACACCCGCCATCACCTTCGTACCGCCGATGTCGATACCGACGGTGGGGACGCGGGGCGCCGTCAGGTGGGAACGGCGCTCGCGCGTCCCGACGGTCCGCAGGACGGTGGCCCGCGCGGAGCCGCGGTGTGCGAGGTCGCGGTAGGTGCTCATCGGGCCGATTCTGCCTCACGCCGCCGTGCTTTGCTTCGCCGGGGAGGTGTGGGGGGCGGGGGGTGGCTGTTGCGTGCGGTTACCCTCGGTGGCGGTCTGTGAGGTGGGGCGCGTTGTGGCTTGTCGCGCGGTTCCCCGCGCGCGCCTGGGCGTCGCCGGGTCGGTGGGGCGGGCGGCGGCGCTCGATGAACAACCGCGGGCCGGTCTCAAGGTGCGGGCCCGATGTGGCTTGTCGCGCAGCTCCCCGCGCCCCTGAGCAAAGACAGGCCAACCCCGTCGAAGAAGCCACGCCCGCCCCGACCAACACCGCGGACCGTCCCCCGAGCGCGCGCCCTATGTGGCTCGTCGCGCCGTTCCCCGCGCCCCTGAGCAGGGACGGGCCAGCCCCAGTCGAAGAAGCCACGCCCGCCCCGACCAACACCGCGGACCGTCCCCCGAGCACGCGCCCTATGTGGCGCGTCGCGCCGTTCCCCGCGCCCCTGAGCAAAGACAGGCCAGCCCCGTTGAAGAAGTGACGCCCACCCGACCAAAACTACGGGCCGCCCCCCGAGCACGCGCCCGATGTGGCCCGTCGCGCAGCTCCCCGCGCCGCCAAGGAGGGGCACGCTGCCAGGCCCGTCCGAGGAGGGGCGCCTCCCGGGCCGGCCCCGTCACTGGGCCGGGCCGGGGGCGAGGGGAGCCGACGTGTCGGCTACGTCGTGCGTTCCAGCTCGTGGCGGAGGTCGTCGAGTTCGCTGCCGCCCGCCATCTGGCGGGTGAGCTCGTCGAGGGTGATCTCCTCGCGGGTGTGGCTGCCGAACATGGTGCCGCGCTTGAGGAGGACGAAGCGGTTGCCCACCAGGTAGGCGTGGTGCGGGTTGTGGGTGATCAGGACGACACCCAGTCCGGCGTCCCGGGCGGCGGCGACGTACTTGAGGACGACGCCGGACTGCTTCACGCCGAGCGCGGCGGTGGGCTCGTCCAGGACGAGGACCTTGGCGCCGAAGTACACGGCGCGGGCGATCGCCACGCACTGGCGCTCGCCACCGGACAGCGTGCCGATGGGCTGGTCGACGTCGCGCAGGTCGATGCCCATGCGCAGCAGCTCAGCGTGGGTGGTCCTGCGCATGAACTCGACGTCCATGCGCTTGAAGGGACCCGTGCCCTTCGACGGCTCGGAGCCGAGGAAGAAGTTCCGCCACACCGGCATCAGCGGGACGACGGCGAGGTCCTGGTAGACCGTGGCGATCCCGCGGTCCAGCGCCTCGCGCGGGGACGACAGCCGGGTCTCCTCGCCCTCGATGCGCAGCGTGCCCGCGTCGTGCTGGTGCAGCCCCGCGATGATCTTGATCAGCGTGGACTTGCCCGCGCCGTTGTCGCCGAGCACGCAGGAGATCTCTCCCGCGTGCACCACCAGCGAGACACCTTCGAGGGCGCGGATGTTGCCGTAGTACTTACTGACGTCGTCGAGCTCGACGAGTGCCGTGCCCTCCGTGGAGGCCGGTTCCGTCTTTTCCGCGTCCGTCGTCATTTCGTCACCTCCGCGCGCTTGCGGACCCAGTGGTTGAGCAGGGTCGCCAGGAGCAGCATCACTCCGAGGAAGAACTTGAACCAGTCCGGGTTCCATTCGGCGAACACGATGCCCTTGCTCACCATGCCGAAGATCAGCGCGCCGACCGCCGCGCCGACCGCGGAGCCGTAGCCGCCGGTGATCAGGCAGCCGCCGATGACCGCCGCGATGATGTAGATCAGTTCGTTGCCGACGCCCTCGCCGGACTGCACGACGTCGAACGAGAACAGCAGGTGCTGACCGGAGATCCAGGCGCCGAAGGCGACGCCCATGTAGAGGCCGATCTTGGTCTTGTTGACCGGTACGCCGACCGCGCGGGCGGCCATCTCGCCGCCGCCGACGGCGTAGATCCAGTTGCCGACGCGGGTGCGCAGCAGGATCCAGGTGGCCACGACGACCAGGGCCAGCCACCACAGGATGGTGATCTTGAAGTCGACGCCGCCGATCGTGATCGTCGAGGCGAAGACGTCCTTGGCGGAGGAGAAGCCCTGCATGTCGGCGATCGACTTGGTGGAGACCGTGCCGCTGATCAGCTTGGTGAAGCCGAGGTTCATACCGGTCAGCATCAGGAAGGTGCCGAGCGTGATGATGAAGCTGGGCGGGTCGGTGCGGGTCAGCATCACGCCGTTGAAGACGCCGATGCCGAGCGTGACGACCAGCGAGACGAGGACGCCGACCCAGACGTTCGCCGTCAGCTGGTAGCTGAGCATCGAGGAGATCAGCGCGGAGCTGGTCACCATGACACCCGCGGAGAGGTCGAACTCGCCGCCGATCATCAGCAGGGCGACCGGTACGGCCATGATGCCGATGGTCGACGAGGCGTACAGGACCGTGCTCAGGCTGGCGGCCCGTACGAAGCTGTCCGCGAAGATCGCGAAGAAGAGGAAGACCGCGATCGCGCCGACCACGGAGCCGAGCTCCGGGCGGCCCATGAGCTTGCGCAGCGGCGAGGTCTTCACGAGGCGCTCGTCGACCTTGGTGCCGGGCGACGGCGCGGGTGCGGGTGCGGTCGCGGTCATCGGGTCCCCCGCTTCGTGTACTCCTCCAGCGCGGCGGCCTGATCCTTGGTGATGATCTGCGGTCCGGTGAGTACCGGCTTGCCGCCGCCGAGGACATCGGCGTTGTACTTGTAGAGCCAGAGCAGGTCCACGGCCTCGTACCCCTGGAGGTAGGGCTGCTGGTCGACGGCGAAGCCGAGCGTGCCGTCCTTGAGCTCCGCGGCCACCTTCGCGTTCAGGTCGAAGGTGTCCACCTCGGCGTCGCTGCCGGCGTCCTTCCTGGCCTTGACCGCGGTGTCCGCGTAGGGGGCACCGAGCGTGACGACCGAGTCGATGGACTTGTCCGCCTGGAGCTTGGCACCGATGGAGGACTGCACGTCGGGCATGCTGGTGCCCTGGACGTAGAGGTCCTGCACGGTGCCGTGGAAGGTCTTCTTGACGCCGGCGCAGCGCTGCTCGTGACCGACGTTGCCCTGCTCGTGCAGGATGCACAGGGCCTTCTTGCGGCCCCGCTTGTTCAGCTCGTCGCCGACCGCCTCGCCGGCGATGGTCTCGTCCTGGCCGATGTGGGTGAGCGCGCCGAACGCCTTGGACTGCTCGGAGCCGGAGTTCACCGTGATCACGGGGATGCCGGCCTTCTCCGCGCGCGCCACGGCCGCCTTCATCGCGTCCGGCTTGGCCAGCGTGACGATGATGCCGTCGACCCGCTTGTCCACCGCGGCGTCGACGAGCTGCGCCTGCTGCTGCGCCTCGGCGTTGTGCGAGTACAGGAAGTTGATGTTGTCCTTGACGGCGGCCTGCTTGGCGCCGCTCTGCACGATGTCCCAGAACGTGTCGCCATCGCCCGAATGGGTGACCATCGCGAAGGTCCACCTGGGCGTGTTCACCGCGGCCCTGCCCTGGGCGGACGCCGCCTTGCGGGCATCCTCGGCCCGCTTCCCGCCGGTGCTGCTGCATCCCGCGAGGGACGCCCCCAGCGCCCCTGCGAGCGCGATGCTTACCCAGGTCCGAGTCCGTGCCACGAGGCCGTGCCCTTCTTGCTGTGCTCCTTGGTGCGCCGGGGCCCGCGGAGCGGCCCGGCGGGCCGTTCCGTAGGCCCCGGGGGCCGGCCTCTCGCCGGCCCCAAACGCCCAAGTATCGAACACGGGGAGCATGCACCCCATCAGCGGGTCCCGCGCGCGGTGTACTTCTCGAGCTGCGGCGCGTCCTTCTCGGTGACGATGGCCGGGCCGGTGAGGACCGTCTTGCCACCGCCGAGCACATCGCCGTTGTTCTTGTAGAGCCACAGCATGTCGATGGCCTCGTAGCCCTGGAGGTAGGGCTGCTGGTCGACGGCGAAGCCGACCTCCTTGGCCTTGAGCCGCTTGACCACTTCGGCGTTCAGGTCGAAGGTGTCGATCTCGGCCTTGCTGCCCGCGTCGGCCTTGGCCTTCACCGCGACGGCGGCGATCGGGGCGCCCAGCGTGATGACGGCGTCGATGCCCTTGGTCGCCTGGAGCTTCGCCTCGATGGAGGACTGGCTGGCAGGGGCGTTGGTCCCGTCGACGTTGAGGTTCTCGACCGAGCCGTCGAAGGTCTTCTTCACGCCGGCGCAGCGCTGCTCCAGGGAGACGTTGCCCTGCTCGTGGATGACACAGACGGCCTTCTTGAGACCGCGTTTGTTGAGTTCGTCACCAATGGCCTCACCGGCGACCGACTCGTCCTGGCCGAAGTGCGCGAGCGCCCCGAACTGCTTGGAGAACTCGGCACCGGAGTTGATCGTGACGACCGGGATGCCGGCCGCCTCGGCCTTGGCGAGAACGTCCTTCATCGCCTCGGGCTTGGCCAGGGTGACGACGATGCCGTCGACCTTCTTGTCGATTGCGGCCTGGACGAGCTGGGCCTGCCCGTTGGCTTCCTTGTCGTTCGAGTACAGGAAGTCGACGTTGTCCTTGCCGGCCGCCGCCTTGGCGCCGCTCTGGACGATGTCCCAGAAGGTGTCGCCCTCGCCGGAGTGCGTCACCATCGCGATCTTCAGACGGGGTGTACCGGCGGCCTTGCCGCCGCTGTTCCCGCTGCCGCTCGCCTTGTCCTCCGAGTCCTTGCCGCCGGAGCTGCTGCACCCGGCCGCGAGCGCGATCACAGCTATCACCGCTGCTGCTGTTCGGGCTGTACGCATGGTGGGACCACCCTCTCTCCCGCCGCTCCTTTGCGGCTGAGGGGAGTTCTAGCTCCGGGTCCGCACACCAGTCAATGGGTTTGTCAGAACATTCTTACGATTGAGATTCGGCCACGCCCTCGACGATTCGCTCCCCCACCAGGCGCTTTCCGATCACGAGTGGAATTCACCGCCCCACGAAGATCCAAACATTCACATCGACAGGCGGATTCACGGCCGTACGACAATTCACCGCCGTCCACGGATTCACCGGTATAGGCGGATTCACGGGCGTACGAGGAGCTGGAACTCGAAGGAGTAGCGGGAGGCACGGTACATATGGGTGCCGAACTCCACGGCGCGCCCGGTGTCGTCGAAGGTGGTGCGCTGCATGGTGAGCAGCGGTGCCCCGGCGGGCTCGCCGAGCCGCTCGCCCTCCTCCTCGGTGGCCGCGCGGGCGCCGACGGACTGACGGGCGCTGTGCAGGGTGATGCCCGCGGCACGCATCAGCCGGTACAGCCCGGTGGCCTCCATCCGGGCACTGTCCAACTCCAGCAGGGCGGGCGGCAGGTAGTTGCAGAGGTACGCCATCGGCTCCCCGTGGGCGAGCCGGAGGCGTTCCACCCGGTGGACGTCGCTGCCCTCGGCCACGCCCAGCGCGGCCGCGACCTCGGCGGACGCCGGCACGACGGTGTTGACGAGCACCCTGGTCGCGGGGCGCTGCCCGGCCGCCTCCAGATCGTCGTACAGGCTGCTGAGCTCCAGCGGCCGCTTGACCTGACTGTGCACGACCTGGGTGCCGACACCTCTGCGCCGCACCAGCAGTCCCTTGTCGACAAGGGACTGAATGGCCTGACGGACGGTCGGCCGGGACAGGCCGAGCCGTCCGGCGAGCTCGATCTCGTTGCCGAGGAGGCTGCCCGGGGTCAGGGTTCCGTGCTCGATCGCGGCCTCCAGCTGCTGGGACAACTGGAAGTACAGCGGGACCGGACTGCTGCGGTCGACGCTGAGCTGAAGCGACACGGTCGGATCCACATCTGGTTTCGGCACGCGCCGAGCGTAGCTCCGGGAGATGTTGACGGGAAGTTGTGAAGTTCGATTGTCCGGACAAACCATTGACACAATGCCTGGTGGGCCCTCAGTTTGTTCCCATGCGCATCGGACTTATCGGAACGGGTCGTATCGGCACATTTCACGCGACCGCTCTTGACCGCCACCGCGAAGTCGGCTCCCTCATCGTCACGGACGCGGACCCCGCGCGGGCCCATGAGCTCGCGGACCGTCTGGGCGCCACCGCGGCACCCACCGTGGACGAGATCTTCACCTGGGGCGTGGACGCCGTGGTCATCACCGCGGCCACCTCCGCCCACGCGGAACTGATCGGCCGGGCGGCGCGCTCCGGGCTCCCGGTGTTCTGCGAGAAGCCCATCGCCCTCGACCTGCCGGGCACGCTGGCCGCGCTCGCCGAGGTCGAGGCGGCCGGAACGGTCCTGCAACTGGGCTTCCAGCGCCGCTTCGACGCGGGGTACACGGCCGCGCGCGAGGCCGTGCGGTCGGGGCGACTCGGACGACTGCACACCGTCCGGGCGATGACGTCCGATCAGTCGCCGCCGCCGGCCGCCTATCTGCCCCTGTCGGGCGGGCTCTACCGGGACTGCCTGGTCCACGACTTCGACATGCTGCGCTGGGTGACGGGCCACGAGGTCGTCGAGGTGTACGCGATGGGCTCCGACGCCGGGCCCGCGATGTTCCGCGAGGCGCGGGACATCGACACCGCCGCGGCCGTCCTCACCCTCGACGACGGCACCCTCGCCACGGCGACCGCGACCCGGATGAACGGCGCGGGCTACGACGTCCGCATGGAACTGGCCGGTGACCTGGACCAGATCGGTGTCGGCCTGGACGACCGTACGCCGATCGCCTCCACCGAACCGGCCGGGCCGCCGCCCGCCGACAAGCCGTGGACCGGCTTCCTGGAGCGCTTCGGCCCCGCGTACGAGGCCGAGCTCGCCGCGTTCGTCGAGGTCGTCCGCGGTGAACGCGCCAACCCGTGCGACGGGCGCGAGGCCCTGCACGCGCTGCGGATCGCGGAGGCCTGCGAACTGTCGCGGCTGGAGCGGCGCCCGGTGCGGTTGGCGGAGATCCCCGCCGGACGGGACTGAGCCCGGAGCGCGTCGAGACCGGCGTGCACTGACACCGGAGCGCGCTGAAACCGGCGTGCACCGACACCGGCGTGCGCGGTGCGGCTCCCGGTCCGGGGCCCGCACCGGCGCGACCGGAGGACTCACCAGCGCACCGGCAGACTGCGTACGCCGCGCATCAGCATCCCGGGCAGCGGCTCGCCCGGGGGTCCGTCGAGCGCGAGGTCCGGGCAGCGCTCCACCAGCGAGCGCAGGGCGACCCGCGCCTCCAGCCGGGCCAGGGGCGCGCCCAGGCAGTAGTGGACGCCGTGCCCGAAGGCGAGGTGGCCGCGTGGGGCGCGGCGGATGTCGAACCGGTGCGGGTCGGGGCAGTGCGCCTCGTCGCGGTTGGCGGCGTCGAGTCCGATCATCACCGGGTCGCCCACCGCGATGGCCCGGCCGCCGATCTCCATCGGCTCCGCCGCGTAGCGGTACGTCGCCGTCTCGACCGGTCCCTCGAAGCGCAGCACCTCCTCCACCGCCCCGTCCAGCAGGGTCATGTCGGTGCGCAGCGCGGCGAGTTGGCCGGGGTGGGTGAGCAGGGTGTGCACCCCGTTCGTGATCAGGTTGACCGTCGTCTCATGGCCCGCGACCAGCAGGATGAACGCCATCCCGCGCAGCTCGCCGCGGGAGAGCCGGTCGCCGTCCTCGGCCCTGGTGCGGATGAGGTCGCCGAGCAGATCGCCGGCCGGGGCCGTGCAGCGCTTGTCCTCGATCAACTCGTCCAGGTACCCGGCCAGTTCCTTCACGGCGGCGAACTCGCCGACGCCGTCCGTCGGGGTCACGATCTCGTTCGACATCCTGCGGAACGCGGCCCGGTCGATGTCGGGCACCCCCAGCAGCTCGCAGATGACGGTGATCGGCAGCGGATAGGCGAAGGAGTCCACGAGGTCGGCGCGCCCCGCGGGGAGCATCGCGTCCAGCAGGTCGTCGGTGATCTGCTGGACGCGGGGGCGCAGGGCCGCCACCCGCCGCATGGTGAACGCGCCGGCGACGAGTGAGCGCAGCCGGGTGTGCTCGGGCGGGTCGGTGACGAGCACATGGCGGCCCATCAGCTCGTCCTCGAGGGAGGTCAGCCCCGTCTTGGTGCTGTCCTTGGACAGTCTCGGGTCGGCGAGGGCGGCCCGCGCCTCCTCGTACCCGACGACGAGCCAGCACTCGTACGCGCCGGGGGCCGGCATGCGCACCCAGTGGACGGGGCCCCGCTCGCGCAGTTCCGCGTACACCGGATAGGGGTCCTTCATGAACCGCGTGCCGTACTCACCCAGGTCGATCATGGCTCCGCCCTCCCGTTGCCCTGAACAACGCGCGGGGTCCGCGCTCAGTGCCCGTCCTCCTCCAGAAGTCCGGCGTCGTACGTCAGCAGGGCGATCTGGACACGGTTGTTGAGTCCGAGCTTGGCGAGGATGCGGGAGACATGGGTCTTGACGGTGGCGACGCTCATGTAGAGCTCGGTGGCGATCGCCGCGTTGGAGGCGCCCCGGCCGACGGCGACGGCGACCTCGCGTTCGCGGTCGTTGAGGACGGCGATCCGTTCGCGGGCGGTGCCGCGGCGGGTGTCGGCGGGGCCACCGGCCGCCTGCTCCATCAGCCGGCGGGTGACGGTGGGTGAGAGCACCGGGTCGCCGGCCGCGACCCGGCGGACCGCGTCGACGATGTCGGCGGGCGGGGTGTCCTTGAGGACGAACCCGGCGGCGCCCGCGCGCAGCGCCCGCAGTACCTGTTCGTCGGCGTGGAAGGTGGTGAGGACCACGACCTGCGGGGCGTCCCGACGGCCGCGCAGCCGCTCGGTGGCCGCGAGGCCGTCGACCGTCGGCATCCGGATGTCCATCAGGACGACGTCCGGGCGGGTGCGGTCGACGAGCGCCTCGACCTCGCTGCCGTCGGCGGCCTCACCGACGATCTCGATGTCGTCGGCGCCGCCCATCATGAAGGACAGGCCCGCCCTCACCAGCGGATCGTCGTCGACCAGAAGCAGTCGGATCGCTTTCATGACGCCTACCGTAGTGATTCCGCCCCGGCGCGTCCGGCGTGCCGATTCCGTCTCCCGGCCCGCGTCCGGCGACTACGGTCGGTTGACCGGGAGCCGACGCGCCACGCCGGCCGACCGTGAGACGTCGTGACAGCAGACCTCAGGAGGAGTTTCCCAGTGCGCTATCGGCTCTTGGGTCGGACCGGCCTTCGTGTCTCCGAACTGTTCCTCGGTGCGATGACGTTCGGGGAGCAGGACGGCGTGGGTGCGCCGAAGGAGGAGTGCGCGCGGATCCTCGACGCCTACGCGGAGGCCGGCGGGAACGTGGTCGACACCGCCGTCAACTACCGTGGCGGGGCCAGCGAGGAGATCGTGGGCGAGTTGCTGAAGGGGCGCCGCGACCGCTTCGTGCTGTCCACCAAGTACACGGTCTCCCGCGACGGCGCGGACCCGAACGCCGCCGGGAACCACCGCAAGAACCTCGCGCTCTCCCTGGACACGAGCCTGCGGCGGCTGGGAACCGACTACATCGACATCTACTGGGTCCACATCTGGGACCGGAACACACCCGTCGAGGAGACGATGCGCGCCCTCGACGACGCCGTACGGTCCGGGAAGGTCCTGTACGTGGGCATCTCGGACGCCCCGGCCTGGGTGGTGTCACGGGCCAACACCCTCGCCGAGTGGCGGGGTTGGTCACCGTTCGCGGCGCTCCAGGTGCCGTACAGCCTGCTGAGCAGGGACGCCGAGCGCGAACTCCTGCCGATGGCCGAGGCGTTCGGCATGTCGATCGCCGCGTGGAGCCCGTTGCAGAACGGCATCCTGTCCGGCAAGTACACCCGGCCGGGCGGTGTGCTCCCGGGCGAGGCGACCCGGCTCTCCCCGGAGGCGATCGGCGAACTGGAGCGGACGGTGGCCGGGGCCGTCCAGACGGCGGCCGACGAACTCGGCGCCTCGCCCGCCCAGGTCGCCATCGCCTGGACCATGGCCCGCTCCCCCGCCGTCCACCCCATCGTGGGCGCCCGCCACGTCACGCAGCTCGTCGACAACCTCGGCGCGGCCGAACTGACCCTGCCCACGGAGCTGGTGACCACCCTGGAGGAGGTCACCGGCTTCCGCACCGGCTTCCCGACCGACTTCATCGACGAGACATCGCCATGGGTGTACGGAACGGCGGGCCACCGAGTGATCCCCCGCACGCACTGAGCCCCGTCCCGAAACCACCCCACACCCAAAACGGGTCGCCGGACCCCGAACCACCGCGGACCCGTACCCGACGACGCACGCGAGGGGCCGTGCCGGTACGTCGCAGCCCGTAGCTCACGCCCGGATCGAGCAGCGGCTCCCCCTGCCCGGCCCACGCCTGATCCAACGGCGCCGGGCTCGACGTACCGGCACGGCCCCGCCCCCACCACCACCCGCTCACGTACCGCGGCGACGGGCTCCACGTACCGACACCGCCCGACACCGCCCCGCCCCGCCGGCTCAGGGACCCTCACCCGCCCCAAGGCAGCCACGCCCGCACCTCGAACCCCCCGTCCTCCTCGGCCCCGTGCGACAACCGCCCACCCGCGAGGGCGGCACGTTCGGTCAGTCCGATCAGCCCCTGCCCGGACCCCGGCACGTGCGGCACCTCCCCCGACGGTGCCGGATTGCGCACGGACACGGTCAGACCGTCCCCGAACCCACCCGTGACCCGGACGGTGACCACCGTGCCCGGCGCGTGCTTGCGGGCGTTGGTCAGCCCTTCCTGGGCGATGCGATAGGCGGTGCGGCCGACGGAAGCGGGCACGCCCGTGGGGTCCGCCACGACCAGATCGAGGACCACCTTCATGCCCGCCTCCCGCGACTCCGCGACCAACGCGTCGAGCGCGGCCAGCGTCGGCTGCGGCCGCCCCGCGTCGTCGGCGTCCCCCGCCCGCAGCACGCCGATGATCTCCCGCAGGTCCTGCAGCGCCTCGTGCGCGCTCTCCCGGATCACCCCCGCGGCCCGCGCGACCTCCGCGCGGGGCGCGTCCGGCCGGAACTCCAGCGCCCCCGCGTGCACGCTCAGCAGCGTCAGCCGGTGGGCCAGCACGTCGTGCATCTCGCGCGCGATGGCCTCGCGGGCCAGCTGCTGCGCCTGCTCGGCCCGCAGCGCGGCCTCCGTCTCGGCCCGCCGCGCCCGGTCCCGCAGACTCAGCATGAGCTGCCGCTTGGACCGTACGAACATGCCCCAGCCGACCACCGCGGCGGTCAGCAGCGCGGTGACCAGCACCGCGGCGAGGTACGGCAGATCGGGGTCGGGGCGCAGCCAGAAGTAGGCGGGGAGCAGGGCGAGCTGGCTCCCGGCGATCCAGGCGACGTACGGGAAGGGCCGGTGCACGGCGAGGGTGAAGAGGGCGACCAGCCCGGCGCCCCCCGCGGTGTTCGACACCAGCCCGACGGGGATCATCGCCACGGCCAGCCCCACCGGCCAGCGCCGGCGCAGCCAGACCACGGCGCAGGCGAGCGCGCCGATCCACTGGTCGGCGACGGCCAGACCGTGCGGGATGTTCGGGTCACCCGTCAGCGTGTCCGCGGCGAGCACTCCGACGACGACGGCCAGCAGAAACCAGCCGAAGTCGACGATCCAGTCGCGCACGGTACGCCGGGGCCGCCCGCCTCTGCCGGTCTGTCCGGGGTCGAGCTCGGCGGCCACGGCCGACGGCAGCAGCCAGCGCGGCCCGGGCAGGAGCAGCGCCGGGGACACCGGCAGGCCCGGCGCGGACAGGTTCCCCGGTATGGACGGGGGATGGTCAGCACTCACGGTCGACAAATCTACGCAGCCGGATCCGCCGTGACCTCTTCCCGCCCGCCATCTCCGACCAAAGTCGCAGGGGCGAGGACTTTCGTCCCTCCCTCTCGCCCCGGGACGGAACTCCGGACGGGAACGCCTCGCCCCGCGGCCGATGAACGTGGGGGGTCCGCGGGGCGAGGGTCTTGCCATGAAGCGAACGGTGAAGCGGTTCCTGGAAGGGCTGGGTGTCGTCGCGCTGGTGCAGGGCGCTCTCGGCCTGGTGCACGGGACGACCGGCCGGCTGCGAGGGTGGGGCCTCGTACAGCGGCTCGGCGTCCTCGACGGCTACGAGAGCTACACGAGCGTCGCGCTCCTCGTCCTCTCGTGCGCGCTGTTCGCCGCCGCCGGGAGCCGGGAGTCCGGCTGAGCACCGACCGGACTCCCGGGCAACCGGGTCACCCTCGGATCAGCAGCCGAAGTTGATCAGCCTGAACGTGACGTAGTGGTCCGAGGTGTAGTAGTCCTCCCGCGTCTTCTTGCCGGTCACGATGCGCTTGGCGCCCCGCGTCGAGGAGCCCGGCGTGATGACGGTGTACTCGTGGTAGTAGCCGGTGGACTGGGTGGGCAGGACACCTTCGCGGTTCTGGAAGACGACCCCGTCCTGCGAGTACGGGAAGGGGCCTCCGGAGGCGATCAGGTCCAGCGTGTCGTACGCCTGCGACGGCAGCTGGCCGTAGCAGATGCTGCCGACCGCGGTCGCCGCGGCGTTGGCGGGCACGACCGTGCTCCCGCCGATGAGCAGCGCGGACATGAGGGCGACGAGGGAACCGATGCGAGTGATTCGTGGGGGGAATCTCATGGCCCCTAGGATGACGCGCGTAGACAGTGACATGTCAATGTCAAGGTCGATGATTTCTCCCGTCGAGTCCGATGAGTTTTCCGCGAGTTAACCTGCCGCCCGGCGTCCCCACACGGTCCCGGCGATGACGAGAACACCGCCCAGCAGCCCCGCCGCGCCCAGCCGTTCGCCGCCGAGCGCGATGCCCGCGGCGGCGGCCCACAGCGGCTCGGTGCCGAGCAGCAGGCCGACCCGGGACGGCGAGGTCCGGCGCACGGCCCACATCTGTACGAAGAAGGCGAAGAGCGTGCAGAACACGGCGAGGAACAGCAGCCCGGCCCACTCCCGCGCCCCGAAGTCCGCGGCCGCGGCCCAGGGCGTGGTGTCGGCGCCGGCCGACAGCAGCGCGAACACCAGCACCGCGGTGCCCAGTTGCACCGTGGTCAGCGGCAGCGCGCCGGCACCCCGGACCGCCCTGCTGCGGGACATGACGAGTACGTGCCCGGTCCGTGCGACGGCCGCGAGCAGCATCAGCAGATCGCCCGGCGAGGGACGGGTGAAACCACCGCTCTGGGTCAGCAGGACCACGCCGAGTACGGAGACTCCGGCGGCGGCGAGGAACCCGCGGGCGGGCCGGACACGGTTCACGGCCGACTCGGCGAGCGGCGTGAAGATCATGGTGAGGCTGATGACGAGGCCCGCGTTGGTCGCCGAGGTGTGCACGACGCCGTACGTCTCCAGAAGGAAGATCCCGCTCAGGATCAGGCCCAGCACGGCGGCCCCGCGCCACTGCGCGGCGCTCAGCGCGCGCAGGGAACGCCATCCCACCGCCACCAGCACCGGCAGCGCGACGGCGAAGCGCAGCACCAGCACGGCGATCACCGTCCGCGCGGTGGTGACGTCCTTGGCCGCGAGGTAACTGGCTCCCCACACCGCCGCGACGAGCAGCAGGGGCAGGTCGGTGAGCCAGGCGCGGCGGGGTGCGAGCGCGCCGGGTACGGCGATCGTCGACATCGGAGCGGTCTCCAGCGGGGCGGGCGCGGGCGTGGAGACGGCACCGGCTCGCACGGGGGAACGATCACCGTACCGGCGGACATGCGTGAGGGCTACGGGTTGCGCGGGTCCGGCGGGGACACGGCAGGTTCCCCGGTCGGCTGCGCGCGGGGCCTTCGGCGGTAGTGTGCGGTGGACGTTGCAGTTTGCACATGCCGAGGCGTCCTGCGCCGTGATCGGGCACGTCATCCACGGTGAGGGACGATGATCGTATCGGTGGTGTCGATGCCTGAGGGCGTCGTCGTGCGCACGGACCTGCGGGGGGCCCGCGAGCGTCTGACGGCCTCCGGATTCGTGATCGTGGACATCGATCTGGGCGAGGAGTCCCCGTCCGAGGACGACCGGCCCCTGTCGCGCCGGCTCGGACTGGACGACGAGATCTGGGAGTGGCTCGGCGAGCGGCAGGAGCACGCGCGCGCCGACTACCACGAGGGGGTGGCCGCGGGCATCGTCCCCGTGGTCTGCGGCGACCGGATCGTCTACGTCCAGATCCACGCGGACGAGGAACACGTGATCACGGTCCACCGTGGCCCCGTGGAGCTGATCGACACCTTTGTCGAACGGCTGCGGCACGACCGGCCCGCCGACTCGGTCACCGCGCTGTATCTGATCCTGCAAGGGGTCCTGGAGAGCTTTCGCCGGGCCGTCACGCTGGCCCATCTGGAGGTCGAGGACCTGGAGGAGGCGATGTTCGAGGAGCGGCAGCCGCAGCACGCCCAGGCGCTGGCCCGGCTGCGGCGGCGCGCGGCCCACCTGCACCGCGCGTTCCTGCCGTACGCCTCGGTCGTCCAGGAGATCCTCGTCCGCCGGAGGATGACCGCTCACGGCATCCCCGAGGAGCGGCGGGCGATGAACAGCTTGCACGAGCACACGGTGCAGCTGGTGCTGCTGGAGATCGAGTCGCTGCGGGACGCGACGCGGCGGGCGGCAGGCAGTTACGCGTCGATCGTCGCCGATCAGCAGAACCTCGTGATCAACAGACTCACCGTCGTCTCGATGATCTTCCTGCCGCTGTCGTTCCTGACCGGGTTCTTCGGCATGAACTTCACCTTCCTGACCAACCGCCTCTCGAGCGAGGACTCCTTCCTGGCGCTCGGGCTGGGCCTGCAGGCCGCTTCCGTGGTCGCCGCGCTCTACTACGTGCTGTACCGCACGCACTGGCGGCAGCTCCGGGGCGGCCGTTCCCGCGGCCCCGCCGACGACCAGCTCTGACGCCTCGCGCGTCGGCGCGGCGGGCCGCGGACGACCTCGGGCGCCGACCGCCGAACCCCGGACCCCGAACGCCGGACCCCGAACGCCGGACCCCGGACCCCGCACGGATCGTCGCGGGTCGTCGGACAGGCGGCCTCAGCCGCCGACCTCCTGATACCCGGCCTCAGGTCCCGGGCCCGGTCTCAGGACTCAGCCGCCGAGCTCCTGGTACCTGGCCTCCAGTCCCGCCGTCCCGTCCTGCGTCAGCGAGCCGAACAGCCGCAGCCGGGAGATGCCGCCGTCCGGGAAGATGTCCACGCGCGCGTGGGTGCCGACGGCGGGCACGGTGAGCGGGAAGCGGTGGTTGGTGTCGGGCTGGAGACGGGTGCGGGGGAGGATCTCCCGCCATTCGCCGTCCTCACCGTCCCGTACCGACACCGACGCCCAGCCCGCGCTGTTGCCCTTCAGATAGGCCGTGTCGATCTCCAGGGCGCGGATCTCCGACCGGGCGACGAGCCGGTAGCGGATCCAGTCGTGCCCGGTGTCACGGCGGCGGCGCGTCTCCCAGCCGTCGTCCATCTTGCGGGAGCGTCCCGGCTGGATGGTGTTGGTGGCGGGCGAGTAGAAGCGGTCGGAGGCGTCCTCGGCCCGGCCGCCGTTCTCCAGGGCGACGACGTCGAAGGTGCCGAGCGCGGCGAGCCACGCCGGGTCGGGGACGACCTCGCCGTGGACCCGCAGGCGCGCGATGCCGCCGTCGGGGTGCTGGTTGACGCGCAGGTGCGTGAAGCGCTGTGGGACGTCGACGGCGAATCCGTTGGCCGCGTGGCCGCCGACCGCTGTGCGCGGGACGAGGGTCGTCCACTTCACGTCGTCCGCCAGCAGCTCCCGCGGCGACGGGGAGCCGGGCATCGACACCCCCTCCACCGACACGGCCTGCGGGTAGTTGCCGCGGAAGTGGGCCGTGTCCACGACGATGCCGCTGATCACGCCGGGCGCGCCGAGGCGGACCAGCGCCCAGTCGTGGTCCTCGGCCGTCGGCCACGGGTGGTCGGCCGAGACGCCGCGCCTGCGGCGGGTCTCCCAGCCGTCCATGATCTTGCCCTTGTGGCCGAAGTGCTCGGGGTCGAACTCGGCGCGTCCGGGCATGAGGAGGTTCTCCCGCTCGGCGAAGAACTCGTCGTTGGCGGCGACGACACCCGCGCCGAGCCGCCGGTCCGCGAGGTCGGCGTCCCGCGCGAACGGGAACTCGGCGGTGCGGTAGTCGGCGTACGGGTCGCCGCCGCCGTAGGGGTTCGCGTCGCCGGTGAAGCGGGGAATCGCCGTCACGATGATCAGGTCTGCCTTTCGGGAGTCGGCCGGTGCGGGCGCACGTGCGGGTGCGGGTACAGCGGGTGCGGGTACGGCGCGTGGCCTCTCGGATGACTACGGGGCCACGGGGCCACGGGTGGCCATGGAAGTCCTGGGCGGTTACGGAAGCCGAGGGTGCCGGGAGAGGAGTTCGCCGGCCGGCTCGGTGAACCGGCCCTCGGACATGACGCGTTCGCCGCGCAGCCAGGTGGACTTCACGACGCCGCTGAGGGTCCTGCCCGCGTAGGCCGTGACCCGGTTGCGGTGTTCCAGCGCGGCGGGGTCGACGGTGAACGTCTCGTCGGGCGCGAGGACGGCGAAGTCGGCGTCGTGGCCCGCCCGGATGGCCCCCTTGCGGTGGTCGAGACCGACCAGCCTCGCCGTACGGGTGGACATCCAGCGGACGACGTCCTCCAGGCCGTGGCCGCGTCTGCGGGCCTCGGTCCAGATGGCCGGCAGGCTCAGTTGCAGCCCCGAGATGCCGCCCCAGGCGGTGGCGAAGTCGTCCGTCTTGAGGTCGGCCGTCGACGGCGAGTGGTCGGTGACGACACAGTCGATCGTGCCGTCCGCCAGCGCCTGCCACAGGAGGTCCTGGTTGGCGGCCTCGCGGATGGGCGGGCAGCACTTGAACTCGGAGGCGCCGTCCGGGACTTCCTCGGCGATGAGCGTGAGGTAGTGCGGGCAGGTCTCCACGGTGAGCCGGACACCCTCGGCCTTCGCCGCGGCGATCACGGGCAGCGCGTCGGAGGACGACAGATGCAGTACGTGCACGCGGGCGTCGAGGCGCCGGGCCTGCGCGATCAGGTTCTCGATGGCGGTGTTCTCGGCGTCGCGCGGGCGTGAGGCGAGGAAGTCGGCGTACCGCCGGCCGCTCCGGTGAGGGGCGGCGTCCAGGTGGTGCGGGTCCTCGGCGTGCACGATCAGCAGGCCGCCGAACCCCGAGATCTCGGCGAGGGACCGGGCGAGCCTGTCCTGGTCGAGCTCCGGGAACTCCTCCACGCCGGACGGCGACAGGAAGGCCTTGAAGCCGAACACGCCCGCGTCGTGCAGGGGGCGCAGGTCCTTGACGTTGTCGGGCAGCGCGCCGCCCCAGAAACCGACGTCGACGTGCGCCTTGGAGCGCGCGACGTCCTGCTTCGTACGGAGGTGGTCGACGGTCGTCGTCGGCGGGAGGGAGTTGAGCGGCATGTCGACGATCGTGGTGATGCCGCCCGCCGCGGCGGCGCGCGTCGCCGTCCAGAAGCCCTCCCACTCCGTGCGGCCGGGGTCGTTGACGTGCACGTGGGTGTCGACGAGGCCGGGAAGGAGGACGTCGTCGCCGAAGTCCTCCAGACGGGCGCCGGGCGGCACCTCGGCGTCGTACGCGAGCACGGCCGTGATCCTGCCCCCGGCGACCGCGACCGCGGCCGCGCGTGTCCCCTCGGGAGTGATGACACGCGTCGAGCGCAGCATCAGCTCGACTCCTCCGACCTCGGACACCCGGACCCCTCTCTTCGCCGCTGTCGCCTTCCGATACCGCTGTTTACTTCCACGTAACGAAATTCAACGTTCTGTTGAAGGAGTCTTCACTCCCGCCTTCCCGCCGTCAAGAGCACGCTCCACCCTTCACCTCGCGTGCGCACTCTCTGGATGTTTCCACAGAATGGAAATAGACTTCCACAAAGCAGAACGTAGTCATGCGCCACCGAGGAGTCAACCGACACCCGGGTAGGCTGCATCACTGCCTGTCAGCCTCGAAAGGACCGCGCCGTGCCGACGTCCCGCGCCAGCGACGCCCCAGCGCAAAACACCTCCGCCAAGTCATCCGCGCCGAGCGGCGGTGTCCAGTCCCTCGAGCGCGCCTTCGATCTGCTCGAGCGCATGGCCGACGCCGGGGGCGAGGTCGGTCTGAGCGAGCTCTCCGCCAGCAGCGGGCTGCCGCTGCCCACCATCCATCGGCTGATGCGCACACTGGTGGTCTGCGGTTACGTACGCCAGCAGCCGAACCGCCGCTACGCGCTCGGCCCCCGGCTGATCCGGCTCGGCGAGTCCGCGTCCCGGCTGCTCGGCACCTGGGCCCGCCCCTACCTCGCGCGTCTGGTCGAGGAGACCGGCGAGACGGCGAACATGGCGCTGCTCGACGGGGACGAGATCGTCTATGTGGCGCAGGTGCCCTCCAAGCACTCGATGCGCATGTTCACCGAGGTGGGCCGCCGGGTGCTGCCGCACTCCACGGGCGTGGGCAAGGCACTGCTCGCGAACACCCCGGCGGACGAGGTGCGCGCGCTGCTCTCCCGTACCGGCATGCCCGCCGCGACGGAGAAGACGATCACCACGCCGGACGGTTTCCTCACCGCGCTGGAGGAGGTGCGCCGGCTCGGCTACGCGGTCGACGACAACGAACAGGAGATCGGCGTCCGTTGCCTCGCCGTCTCCGTCCCCGACTCCCCCACCGCGGCCGCCATCTCGATCTCCGGCCCCGCGGGCCGTGTCACCGAGGCGGCCACGGAGAAGATCGTGCCGGTGCTGCAGCAGGTCGCCGTGGAGCTGTCGGAGGCCTTGGCGAGCTCGGGCCCGAACGCCTGACGGCCCCCCACTCGATGAGGACGTAGGCCCTCAGGCCCTTCCCCTGGGGCGCCACGGCAGCCCGAGCCCGCCACGGCCGACACCGGCCCCGGCCCCGGCCCCGGCCCCGGCCCCGGCCCCGGCCCCGGCCCCGGCGGCCAGCCTGCGCAACCACTCCCCCAGGGACACCCCCGGCATCCGCTCCTCCGCGCGGCGCTGCATCTCCCGCTCCTGGCGATCGGTGAGACCGTGACCGGTGGAGCGGCGATCGGTGGAGCGGTGACCAGCGGAGCGGCGATCGTCTCCGCTCGCCTTTCCGCAGACGTCTCCGGTGTCGATCGGCATCGCTCCGCTCCCCTTCCCGCACCCCTGCGTGGGCCACTTCCCCGCGACTCCCGCCGCGTCCGCGAAGTCTGTACGCTGATTGGCCTGCCCCACAGGGCCAATGCGAGGGAGTTGGCATGGCGAACGGACCGATCGTCCACGGAATGGGCAGGACGCTGGGAAGCCGGCAGCTCGCCGGGCTGCTGTCCGCCGCCCCCCGTACCGACGGCCGCCTCGGATACCGCGCCCTCGCCGACGGGGTCCGCACGCTCCTCCTGCACGGCCGGATCCCGCTGCACGTCCGGCTGCCCGCGGAGCGCGAACTGGCCGCCACGCTCGGGATCAGCCGTGCCACGGTGACGGCGGCGTACGACCTGTTGCGGGAGGACGGGTTCGCGCGCAGCAGGCGGGGTGCGGGGACATGGACGGAGCTGCCCGACGGCCACCGCCCGGCCAATGTGGCTTCCTTCCCGGCCGGCGACGGGGTGATCGACCTGGCCATCGCGGCGCCCGGCGCGCCCGGGACGCAGCTCGCGGAGGCTTTCACGGAGGCAGCCGGACTACTGGCCGTGCGAGCCTCGACCCCCGGCTATCACCCCTACGGGATAACGGAGTTGAGGGCCGCCGTCGCGGAGCGGTTCACCCAGCGGGGCCTGCCGACCCTGCCGGACCAGATCCTCATCACGAACGGGGCCCAGCAGGCCCTCTCGCTGACGTTGGGGCTGCTCGGGCGGCCCGGTGACCGGATCCTGGTCGAGAACCCCTCGTATCCGAACGCGCTCGACACGATGCGGCGCGCGGGGCTGCGCACCACCCCCGTTCCCGTCACGGAGGACGGCTGGGACCCGGGGCTGATCGACTGCGCGCTGCGGCAGGCGGCACCCCGGCTCGCGTACCTGATCCCCGACTTCCACAATCCGACCGGCCGTCTGATGCCGCCCGAACAGCGCCTGGCCGTACTGGAGTCGGTGCGCGCGACGGGTACCTGGCTGGTGGTCGACGAGACGATGACGGACATCGCGCTGGAGGTGCCCTCGGCCGTGCCGTTCGCGTCGCTCGCCCCGCGCGGGATGGGCGAACAGATCGTGACCGTGGGGTCGTTGAGCAAGACGCACTGGGGCGGGCTGCGGCTCGGCTGGGTACGCGCGGGATCGCGGCTGATCACGGAACTGGCGACCGCGCGGGTGCCGGTGGACATGGGCGGTTCGGTCCTGAACCAGCTGGTCGCCCTCGGTCTGCTGGCACGCACGGACCAGGTGCTGGCCGAGCGGCTGCCGCGGCTGCGGGCCCAGCGGGACGCGCTCGCCGAGTCGTTGGGCCGTCATCTCCCCGACTGGCGCTGGAAGTCGCCGCCGGGCGGTCTGTCCCTGTGGATCGATCTGGGACGTCCGATCGCCTCGCCGCTGGCCCGCGCGGCCCTCGCCCAGGGCGTACGCATCGAGGGCGGCGCCCGCTTCGGCGCGGACCCGGGCACCCATGAGTCCCGGCTGCGCTTCCCCTACACCCTGGCGCCGGAGGTGCTCGAGGAGGCCGTACGCCGGGTCGCCGCCGCCCTGGACGGCGGTCTCGACGCGGCCGGCGCGGACACCGGACGCCCGCGCTGGGTCGCCTGACCGCGCCGGGCCCGGCTACCGCAGGGGCGGCCGTCCGAACAGCTCCACCGCGCTCCGCACCTCCGCGAGGCCCGTCGCCAGCGCGCTGACCGAGCCGATCGAGCCGGCGATCAGCAGCAGGGAGCGGCGCAGTCGGGGGATCTCGGGGGCGCCGCTGAGGGCCATCGCGGCGAGCGCCGCGAGTTCGTCCTCGGCGATGCCCCGGTCGGGGAACTCCACCGGGTGCACCGCGAGTTCACGGCGCAGCCGGGAGACGGCGGTCCGCAGTTCCGCCACTCTCGGGTCCTCGTCGCTGCCGGTCACTGACCTCTGCCCCAAGCTCCGCAACACAGCTCTCTCCCCCCTCGCCCACCCCGGCGCGCGGTCGTCTCGGCCGCGCGCCCGCATGTCGTGCGCCCCAGGGCGTCGGTCGGGCACCGAGGGACGCGGGCCAGTAAACGCCACCCGGTGAGGTGGGCGCCACAGCACGGACCGAAATTCAGCCTCCCGAAACCGTGCGGTCGACGCGCGGTCAGGTATGCAGGAGGTATGACGCACAGGGAAGACCAGGTCGCCGGGCTGCTCCTCGCGGCGGGCGGGGGACGACGGCTCGGCGGGCGACCCAAGGCGCTGCTCGAACACCGGGGGCGCCCCCTCGTGGAGTTCGCCGCGGGAGTGCTGCGAACGGCCGGGTGCACACGCGTCCACGTGGTGCTGGGGGCGGACGCCGCCGTCGTACGGGAGCGGGCACGCCTCGACGGATGCGTGCTCGTCGACAACCCGGAGTGGGAGCGCGGTATGGGCTCGTCGCTGCGGGCCGGGCTCGGCTCGCTCGACGGCACGGGCGCGCGGGCGGCGCTGGTCTCGCTGGTCGACCAGCCCGGCATCGGGCCCCGGGCGGTCGCCCGGGTGCTCGCCGCGTACCGGGACGAGACCTCCCTGGTCTCGGCCGCGTACGACGGCACGCGTGGCCATCCCGTCCTCTTCGGCGCCGCCCACTGGGCGGGCATCGCGGCGAGTGCGACCGGCGACCGCGGGGCACGTGCCTACCTCGAGGAGCGGGCCGCGGCGATCACCCTCGTCGAGTGCGGGGACGTGGCGAGACCGTACGACATCGACACGGAGGACGATCTGGGACACCTTGAGTGAGCGGCGTGGCACTGAGCGCCATAGTGCCTCGACCCGGAGAATCTCGATATCAACAAATCATTGAACTTCCACCATGAGGAAACTACTATCCACTGTTCAGAAGCGCCGTGCTGCTCTCCAGGCGCTCACTGCCCTGCCCGGGTCGCCTGGCACCCGGTGCCACGCTCGCTGAAGGAAGTGACAGCTCATGTCCGCACCAGCGCCGTCCCCGCTGGCCATCGTCGACGCCGAGCCCCTGCCCCGGCAGGAAGAGGTCCTCACGGACGCGGCCCTCGCCTTCGTGGCCGAGCTGCACCGGCTGTTCACGCCCCGGCGTGACGAGCTCCTCGCCCGCCGCGCGGAGCGCCGCGCCGAGATCGCCCGCACCTCCACGCTCGACTTCCTCCCGGAGACCGCCGCCATCCGCGCGGACGACTCCTGGAGGGTGGCCCCGGCCCCGGCGGCCCTGAACGACCGCCGGGTGGAGATCACCGGCCCCACCGACCGCAAGATGACCGTCAACGCCCTCAACTCGGGGGCCCGGGTGTGGCTCGCGGACTTCGAGGACGCCTCCGCGCCCACCTGGGAGAACGTCGTCACCGGCCAGCTCAACCTGACCGACGCCTACACCCGGAACATCGACTTCACCGACCCGAAGTCCGGCAAGTCGTACGCCCTGAAGGCGGACGAGGACCTCGCGACCGTCGTCGTGCGACCGCGCGGCTGGCACCTGAACGAGCGTCACCTCGTCGCCGCGGACGGCACGCCCGTGCCCGGCGCGCTCGTCGACTTCGGCCTGTACTTCTTCCACAACGCGCAGCGGTTGATCGACCTCGGCAAGGGCCCGTACTTCTATCTCCCGAAGACGGAGTCGCACCTGGAGGCCCGCCTCTGGAACGACGTCTTCGTCTTCGCGCAGGACCACCTCGGCATCCCGCAGGGCACGGTCCGCGCGACCGTCCTGATCGAGACGATCACGGCCGCGTACGAGATGGACGAGATCCTCTACGAACTCCGCGACCACGCCTCCGGGTTGAACGCGGGACGCTGGGACTACCTCTTCTCCATCGTCAAGAACTTCCGTGACGGCGGCCAGAAGTTCGTGCTGCCGGACCGCAACGCGGTCACGATGACGGCCCCGTTCATGCGCGCGTACACCGAACTCCTCGTCCGCACCTGCCACCGGCGCGGCGCGCACGCCATCGGCGGTATGGCGGCGTTCATCCCGTCGCGGCGCGACGAGGAGGTCAACAAGGTCGCCTTCGAGAAGGTCAAGGCCGACAAGGACCGCGAGGCGGGCGACGGGTTCGACGGCTCGTGGGTGGCCCACCCGGACCTCGTCCCGATCGCGATGGCCTCCTTCGACGCCGTACTCGGCGACCGGCCGAACCAGAAGGACCGGCTGCGCGAGGACGTGTCGGTCGCCGCCGGCGACCTGATCGCCGTCGACTCGCTCGACGCCAAGCCCACCTACGGGGGTCTGGTCAACGCCGTCCAGGTGGGGATCCGTTACATCGAGGCCTGGCTGCGCGGCCTCGGCGCGGTCGCCATCTTCAACCTGATGGAGGACGCGGCGACGGCGGAGATCTCGCGCTCGCAGATCTGGCAGTGGATCAACGCGGGTGTCGTCTTCGAGAACGGCGAGAGCGCCACCCCGGAGCTCGCCCGCAAGATCGCCGCCGAGGAACTGGCCGCCATCCGCGCCGAGATCGGCGAGGAGGCCTTCGCCGCGGGCAACTGGCAGCAGGCGCACGACCTGCTGCTGACGGTGTCCCTGGACGAGGACTACGCGGACTTCCTCACGCTGCCCGCCTACGAGCAGCTCGTCGGCTGAGCCGTCGAGCCGTCATCTCTCCGAGTGGCCCAGGGATCTGCCCGGGGCCACTCGGTCGCGTACGAGCCTCTTGACCGCCGTGGGCTCCGGGAAGCCCTGCTCACGGCGGTCCCAGACGACCTCGTCGTCGACCCGGACCACGAAGACGCCGCCCGTGCCGGGCTTGAGGGACAGCTCACCGAGTTCGGTCTCGAACGTGGTCAGCAGTTCCTGCGCCAGCCAGGCCGCGCGCGGCAGCCAGCGGCACTGGGTGCAGTACTCGATCTGCACGCGGTGAGCGCTTGCCGAGGGCATCGTGGTCATTCGAGGTGCACCGACCAATCCTGTTCCGCCGCCGGTCTGCCGTGCAGGTCCGGCACCCGCTTGAGCCAGTTCGGCCGCCCCCGCTCGGTTCGCGCCGCCCGGTCCGCGTCCTCGGCGGCGAGCTGTTCGCGGCTCGGGAAGTCCGTGGGCAGCCAGGCCGCCGACGCCTTCACCCGGGCGAGGAGATAGCCGACGTACGCGTCCCGGGCCTCGTCGGGGGTCTCGAAACCGGGCTCGTCCGCGAGCCAGGCGTCCGGCACCTGGGCCGTGACCTCCCGCAGCAGCTCCTCCGTCACCTTGGGCGCGAACTCCGCGTCCGCCGCCCGGGTGTCCGGGGCGCAGCCGCCGAGCGCGTGGTGCCGGAAGTCGTAGGCCTTCTCCGGCGCGGAGGCGTCCCAGCGGTGGTGGAAGACGAGGGCGGCGCCGTGGTCGATCAGCCACAGCCGCGGCGGCGCGATACCGAAGGTGGGCCAGATCATCAGGTTCGAGCTGTGCACCGTGCGGTCGACGTTGACCGTCAGGGCGTCCAGCCAGATCACCCCGCCCGCCTCCAGCGGGTCGACGGCGAAGGTGCTGGCGACCTCCGGGGTGAAGTCCCGCGCGCCCGGCAGATAGTCCATCCCGAGGTTCACCCCGGCGCTGGCGCGCAACAGGTCCTGGACCTCCTGGTGGGGCTCGTGCTCGGCGACCGCGGGGTCGAAGTGCACGAGGACCAGCTCCGGGAAGCGGAGCCCGAGGGCGCGCGCCAGCTCACCGACGATCACCTCGGCGACCAGCGCCTTGCGGCCCTGCGCGGAGCCCGTGAACTTCACGACGTACGTGCCCAGGTCGTCGGCCTCGACGAGTCCCGGCAGCGAGCCGCCCTCGTGCAGGGGCGCGAGGTAGCGAGTGGTGGTGACCTCTCTCAGCATGTCCTCAGGTCACCTGTCCCTTCCACCTTGCCCTCCACCACCGGCTCCGGAGGTGCCGCACGACGGGATGTGCCCGCCGTCGGCCCCGGAGAGAATCCGCTTCGGCACGAAGTGAGCATAGTAACCGAGGGTGATCGCCGGCGAGCAGGTGCCCGAGCCACCGTGCCGTGGTCACCACGGACCCTCCCGCCTCCAGCATGATCGAGGCGCGGGTGGGCCGCAGCACGTGGAAGCCGTCCTTCGGCGCCGCTTCCCCCTGCCGGTGCGCCGGCCCCCTGCGGGCTCGTCGCTCCCCCGGCGGACGGCGCCGGGAGAGCGAAGCGGCTCCTGGCCGGCGGTCATGCCGGCCAGGAGCCATTTCACCCGATCTGCCGGGGTCAGCCGGGATCAGCCGGGATCAGCCGTCGGATTCGGCCGAGGGGATGTAGGCGCCCGGCACGTCCTTGGGCGCGAAGATCTTCTTCTCGCCGGGGTACGGCTGCTTCCAGTTGTGGGTCTGGTACCAGGTGAGGTGGTTCATCTGCGCGGGGTTGGCGTAGTCGGGCACGGCATGGGGTCCGGTGAGCCGCTGCCGCGACTTCCAGGTGTCCCACTGCGACGCGAGCGACTCCATACCGGCCGGGACCTTCGCCGTCGGCACCGCCGCCGCCTCGGGGTCCTGCGGCGCGGGGGTGTCCGTACCGCAGGACGGCGGCGTCGCCAGACCGTCGGTCAACGAGGTGCGGTTGGCAAGGGCGTTGAACGGCTTGAGGTTCGCCTTCTTGGTGAACGCCCCGCTCATCGGGGTGGCCGCGCTGTCCTTCTGGTTCATCGGGTGGATCCCGAGGATCTGCTCGATGGTGCGGATCATCGTGATCTGCGAGTAGTAGTGGCTGTCGACGCCGCCGTGCTGGGCGTAGGGGCTGATGATCTGGATCGGGGCACGGTGGCCGTCGACGTGGTCGAGGCCGGCCTGGGAGTCGTCCTCGACGACGAAGATCGCGGAGTCCTTCCAGTACGCGCTGTGCGAGATCTCGTCGACCATCCTGCCGACCGCGAGGTCGTTGTCCGCCACCTGCGCGGCCGGGCTCGCCGGACCGCCCGTGTGGTCGCTGGAGAGCCAGAACATGTTCAGGTTCGCCGGGCCGTTCTTCTCGAAGTCCTGCTTCCAGATCTCCTCCCGGTAGACGTCCGGGACGCTGGTGTCGAACTTCGGGAAGCCGGGAACCGACACGCTGTTGAGCGACGGGATCGGTGACGAGGAGACCAGGGAGTACGCGGAGGGCTGCCCCGTCGCGCTCATGTTCCTGGCGTCGCAGTACAGGTTCTGCCAGGTCGAACCGGTCGGCTTGGTCAGGAACTGGTGGAACTCGCCGAAGTCACGGACCGTCTTGTCGGCCGCCTGCGCGCCGGTCCAGAGGAATCCTGACTTCTGGTGGCCGAGGGCGTCGTCCTCGGTGTCGTAGCTGCGGAGGTACTCGCCGGCCGAGGACTCGGTGTACTCGGGATTGTCGGCCTGCATCAGCCAGTTGTGTCCCTCGGCCGAGTTCGTGCCGATGTCGTACGTGTTGTCGTAGAGCCCGAACTGCTCCGCGAGCGCGTGCTGGTTCGGTGTCACGTTCTCGCCGAACTGCGTCAGCGTCGGATCGCCGTCGCCCCGCGGGATGTCGCCGAGGACCTGGTCGTAGGTCCGGTTCTCCTTGACGATCATGAAGACGTGCTTGATCGTCGAGGGGTCGCCGAGCTTCACCGGGACGGGTACCGGCTTGGCCTTGCTCCTGCCCTTGGCGAGCTTGACCGAGTTGTCGGTCCAGCCGTTCTGCTGGAAGACCTTGTCCGTCTCGGACTTGATGGTCCTGTCGCTGGGCAGCGTGAAACGGGTCAGGCTCGACGTGGTGTCGTGGGTGCCGTGCCCGGCGCTGGTGGTGGATCGGCGGGCGTCGATACCACGGGTGTTGGAGACCACCACCTGGTCGCCGACCGTGGCGATCTCCGCGGGGAAGTAGTCCGTGGGCAGCAGACCGACGTAACTGACCGGCTCCTGCGGGCTCGTGTACCGGTAGACGGCGACCGCGTTCGCGCGGCCGAGCGTCACCAGCAGATGCCCGTCGTCGGTGAGCGTCACCGCGTCGGGCTCGTAACCCACCGACGCCTCCGGCCACGGCCGGGTGGCGATGGTCTGCACGACCTTGTCGTTGGCGGTCCTGATGACCGACACGTCGTTGGTGGCGGTGTTGGTGACGAACACCGCGCCCTTCTTCGCGTACAACGCGGTCGGGTGCAGACCGACGTTGACGGTCTTGACGGCGGCAGTCGGCTTCTTCAGGTCGATGACGGTGACCGTGCCGGTGGTGGTGGCGCCGGTCACCGGGTCGGCGGGCACCTGCGTGTTGTAGGAGTTGATGGTGGTCTCGCCGGGCCTCGCCGGACGCCCGCCCTCGTTGCTGACGTACAGCTTGCCGCCGGCCACGACCATGCCGCGCGGCGCGTTCCCCACGGCCCAGCTCTGCTGGACGGCGCCCGTCGCCGCGTTGATGGCGACCACTCGGTTCTGGCCGTTGACCGCGGAGTACACGGTGGCCCCGTCGGATGAGAACACCGCGGCACCGACCAGCGCGTGCTTGGGGCCGTCCGCCGGGATCGAGATGTTGACCGGGCCCGTGACGCTGCCGTCCGGGTTCACACTGAACCTGGTGTAGCCGTCGGTCCGGCCCAGCCACAGCTGCTTGCCGTCGGGCGAGTACGTGGGACCTTCCTGGCCCACGTCGTTGCCGCTGATGCGCGGAACCGACGACGCGGCGCTGCTGACGAGCTGCTGCACCTTCCAGGTCTTGAGGTCCACGATCGACAGCGCGGCACCACCATCGGTGACCGAGGCCGCGAGGTGGGTGCCGTCCGGGCTGACCGACGACGACATGATCTTGCCGTTGCCGATGACGAGTCGGTCGCCGTACGGGGCGATGTGCTGGTCGCTGGAGATGACCTGACCGTGACCAGTGGTCTGGCCGACCTGCTCGGTGCCGAACTGCCGTGTCTGCGCGAGAGCGGTGCCGGCGGCGGCGACGGCGAGGACGGTGATGCCGACCGTCACCAGGGGTATGCGGCCGATACGTCTGCCGAGAAGGCCCGGACGGTCCCTCTGGACACGCCTGCGGCGTGTTACCTGCATGGAGTCATCCCTTCGTGGTGCCGAGCAGTTCGACATTGCCGTCGAACTGCCAGAGCGGATTCGGTGCGTCCCCGATCGGGGTGCGCACCAGGAAGTAGCCGTTCACTTCTTTCGGCCCGTCGCCGTCGGCGACGAACCGCCCGTCCGGAGTGACGTCGAGCTGGTAGACGGCCGTGCCGGTGGCCACGACGTCCGGAAGATGCCAGGACACGACACAGCGCCAGTCGTTGCCCGCTCCCTGCGCACCGTCCGCGACGTCGCCCTTGGTGCACGCCGCGGAGGCACGCAGCTGTGCTTCGGTGACGGCGGGGCGGTTGAGCTCCTCGGCCTGCTGGCGATAGAGGTGGGCGAACGCCACGGCCACCGAGTCCTGCACCTTGGTCTGCTCGATTCCCGAGCCCGTCGCCCCGGTCGCCCCGGCGACGACCCCGACCGTCAGGGCGAGCAGCCCGGCGAGCGGCAGTGCTCCGGCGACGAGAGCACGGCGGGGCGACCCGTCATCGGTGAGATTGGTGAAGTCCCGCCGCAGGAAGAGCACATAGGCCAGCGCCGTCGCGACCACGGCCCACACCGAACTGACCACGATGCCGATCAGGAGCGGGCGCCACTGCGCCGTACTGGTGAACAGGCCGTTCCAGGAGATGAAGGCGTACCCGGGCAGCGCGAGACGCACGGCGACGGGCAACGGCAGCATCTGGGCGATCTGCATCGCGAGCGCGACGAGCGCCGGCAGCAGCAGGCCCATCGGGGAACGGCCCAGCGTGACGGACCCGAGCAGTCCGATCGCCGCGAGGGCGAGCGTGGGGGCGAGTGCGCAGGCCCAGGCGAGGAAGACCTTGCCCGCGGCGTCGCCCGCCGTCAGCAGGTGACCGTCGAGGCCGACCAGCGGCCGGTTGCCGACCGCCGCCACCCCGCCGACCGCGCTGGAACACACCATCCCGGCCACGAGCGACAGGATGACGGTCAGGCTGGCCAGGGCCTTCGCAGCGAAGATCCGCCGGGGTGACCGGACCGCCACCAGAAGGTGGCGCCAGGTCCCGAGACGGTCCTCGGAGGCGAACACGTCACCGGCGACCAGTGAGGTCAGGAGCGGGAGCGCCCAGGTGCCCGCGAAGCCGAGGACCACCAGTGGTCCGGCCCACCCGGTGGCGTGCATCCAGCGGCCGAAGAGGGTGTCGACGGGGAGCGAGTCCTGCTGACTCACCGCGGCGACGAAGAGCGCCGGCGCGATCCAGCAGGCGAGGATCACCAGGCGGATCCGCCACTGCGAGAGGAGCTTGACCAGCTCGAAACGGTAGCCGCGTGCCACCGACACCCTCGGGGCGCCGACAGTGACGTTCTCAGTGAGGGTCGCGGTCATCGGGCCGCCTCCTGCTGCTCGGTGAGGGCGAGGAACGCGGCCTCCAGCGGCGACACCACGGGGGCCAGCTCGCGCAGCGCGATCCCCGCGTGCACGAGCCGCACCACCAGCTCATCCATGGCAGGCACCAGCCCGCGCACCACGAGCACCTCCGCGGCACGCTGCGCCCCGGCCTGGCCGACGACCTGGATCCCGGCCGTGTCGGCGGCCAGCCGACGGGCGGCCTGCGGATCGGAGGTGAGCACCCGGTAGTCGAGTTCACGGTTCTCGGCGGCCAGCTTGCCCAGCGGACCGGAGAAGACGACCCGCCCGGTCGCGAGGATGGTGACCTCGGAACACAGGGCCTCGAGATCGTCCATGCGGTGGCTCGAGAGCACCACGCTGGTTCCCTCCGCCGCGAGCCGCGCGAGGACACCGTGGACATGTTTCTTGCCGGCTGGATCGAGACCGTTGGACGGTTCGTCCAGTACGAGGAGTCGCGGCTTGGTGAGCAGGGCGGCGGCGAGACCCAGCCTCTGACGCATCCCCAGGGAGAAGCCGCGGGCCCGGTCGTCGGCGACGTCGGTCAGCCCGACCTGATCGAGCACGTCGTCGATCCCCGCCGTCCTCGCCTCGCGGCCACGCAGGGCGGCCAGCGCGGCGAGGTTCTGCCGTGCGGTCAGCGAGGGGTAGAGACCCGGCCCGTCCACGAAGCCCGCGACGCCCTCGGGGGCCGCGAGCGCGCGCCCGACCGGCGTGCCCAGGATCTCGAGACGGCCGCCCTCGGCCACGGCCAGACCCAGCAGGAGACCGAGCAGGGTCGTCTTGCCCGCGCCGTTCGGTCCGACCAAGCCGTGAATCTGTCCCTGCGTCACATCCAGATCGATGCTGTCGAGTGCGACGACGTCGCCGAAAGACTTGGTGATCTCACGCGCCCGGATTGCGGGGAGAGTGTCCATGAGTCCCTTCCTCAGAAGCCCTCAAGGACCCTAGGTGTGGCGTACACCGAAGTCAGGGACGGCGAGTTGAACGGTCACGGAACGGGAGACGACTCGTATCCGCCGTACCGATGTCCTGCTTCCGTTTGTTCCGGGCATGTCGTCAGTTCCACGGATTCCAGAAGGAACTGACGTTCCGTCGGGTTGCGCACCCGCTGCCCTGTGAAAATCCCTGTCCAATGGTCGGAACGCGGTGATAGAGAGTCCCTGTGACGACGACGCTTGACTTCCCCGAACTCCTGCGGCTGATCGACGAACGGTCGACCGCCTTCCGTGCCGCGGTCGCCTCCGCGCCCAGCCTCGACGTGCAGGTGCCGACCTGCCCGGAGTGGACGCTGTTCGATCTGGCGGAGCACATCGGCGAGGGGCGCCGCGCCTGGGCCGCCACCGTCGCCGCAGGGCCTGCTCCGGCCAAGTCCGCGGCAGAGGGCGCCCCGGCCGCGCCTCGGGAGCGCGAGGCCCTGCTGGCCTGGTTGGCGGAGTCCACGGGGCAACTGGTGGACGCGCTGCGGGAGGCCGGCCCGGATCGCGGTTGCTGGACGTGGTGGGGTGCGTCCCAGTCGCCGCGGACCTGTGGCGCCGTCGCCCGGCACCAGCTCCAGCAGCTCGCGGTGCACACCTACGACGCCCAGGTCACCACGGGCGCCCCGCAGCCGCTGCCGAGCGAGGTGGCACTCGACGGTGTCGAGGAGTTCCTGTTCACCTGCGTCGCGACGACGAGTGCCTGGCCGCACAAGCCCACTGCCTTCGACTTCCACGCCAACGAGGGCCGCTCGTGGCGCCTCACGGTCGACAGCGACGGCGCACGCACCACCCGTGTCCCCGCGCCCGGCACGACGCCCGCCACCGCTGCCCACGAGGACCCGGACGCGGCCGGCGTCTCCGTCCGCGGCACGGCCGGTGAGCTGGTCCTCTTCGTGTACGACCGCATCCCGGCGGACTCTCTGCGGATCGACGGAGACGCAGGTCTGTTCGACCTGCTCCGCGCGTGGGAGCCGGAGGAGTAGGACGAGACGACGCGCCACCTCCTCCGCCCCGAGGCCATGCCTCCGGTCGACGGCCACAGCCACGCCGTGGTGGCCCGGGTCCGCTGATCGCGGTCTCCGGCCGGCTCCGTGGAGGCCGTGCCGCCCGACGCCGCGGCCGCTTCACCGGCGTCCGGCGTCCGGCGTCCGCAGCACCTTCCCGGCACCCGGCAGCGGGCCCTGCGCGTGCGCCCAGGGCCTCCGCCCTCGCACGTCTCCTGCGCGGCGCCACCGCGGAGACGGCGCCTGGAGGCGCTCAGTCGTCGCGTGACATAGCGTTTCCCTGATGGTCCGGGGCCGGCAGCGGTGATACGGAACGGCGGATCAGCGGTGGAGCAGCACGAGGACAAGGGTTTCTGCCAGGCGGATGACGCATGGTGGTCCGGCCGCCTGCATGAGCTCTGGCGTGCCGCCGACAGGGCGCAGGACGTGACAGGGCTGGCCGACCCTCTCTACGACATGCTGCTCCGTATGCCCGGTGTGCTGGCCGTGGTGGGCACCCGCTGGAGCGGTGGGCTGCTGCACAACCTGCGCAGCGCCACCCCGGCGGAGCCGACGCTGTCGTTCGTGGAATTCGAACAGGATTTTGGTGACGCTGCCGCCGCCGGGGCTCCGGAGGGCGATCCGACCGTCACCGTTCACGAGGTGCCGGATCTCGACGGCGCCATGCCGCATGTCCAGGTGCTGGCCGCGGCGGGCGCGCGGAGCGTGGCCCTGTGCGCCGTGTCGATGGGGCAGGACGGCTGGGCGTCGTTCATGGTCGGCACCGCGGACAGGGACACGGTCGATGCGACGCTGCGGGCCCGGTTGAAGCAGGTCGCCGAGGTCGCCATGGTCACCGACAGGCGCATCACGGCCCGGCGGGAGGATGAGCTGCGTCAGGTGAGTGACGCCTTCCTGGCGGAGGCGTCGTTGCAGATGGATTCGAGCCTCGATGTGGAGAAGACCGTGCGCCGGGTGGCGCGGACGGCTGTTCCCGCTGTCGCCGAGGGGTGCGTCCTCCATCTGCGTCTCTCCGGCGGACTGACTCCGGTGGCCTTCTCACATGTGGACGCGGGCGAGCAGCGCTGGCTCGGTGAGATCGCGGCCGAGGACCGCTGGCTCACGGATCTGTTGGAGCACGTCCTCCACCGCGGGGAGGGGCTGGTGCTGCAAGGTGCCGCGCTGGCCGGCGGACCCTTCGGGCCCGCCTCGTCCGGGACGGGGCGGGCCGTGCAGGCGCTCAGCGTGAATCCGCTCAAGGCCCGGGGCCGGTCTCTGGGCACGCTGACGTTCCTCTACCACCGGGTGGACATCGCCGAGGTCACCTCACGGTTCCTCGCCGATCTCGCGGGCCGGGCCGCGTTGGCCGTCGACACCAGCACCCTGTACGAACAGCGGCGCCAGCACGTGATCTCCCTCCAGCGGTATCTGCTGCCGAGAGAGCTGCCGCGGATTCCGGGTCTCGCCCTGAGTTCGGCGTACGCGGTGGGCGACGTCTCGCTCGACGTGGGCGGTGACTTCTACGACGCCGTCCCGGGGGCACAGGGCGGTGTGACGCTCCTCGTCGGTGACGTGTGCGGTCGCGGGGCGGAGGCCGCGGCACTCACCGGTCTGGCCCGCCACACCCTGCGCACCCTGCTCGCGGACGGCAGTACGCCCGAGCACGCGCTGGGACGGCTGAACCGGGCGCTGCTCAGGGAGGGCACGTCCCGCTTCGTGACAGCGCTCGTGGCGGTGCTGGTGTCGGACGGGAAGGGATTCCGCCTGCGCTATTGGAGTGCCGGGCATCCGGCGCCTCTGGTGCGGCGTGCGGACGGCACGGTGGAGGAGCTCACGGCCCACGGGGACCTGCTCGGTGTGCTGGAGGAGATCGAGTACGGATCCGGTTCGGAGCACGTGGCGCCGGGGGACGCGCTGGTGCTGTTCACCGACGGGGTGACCGAGGCGAGAGCGGCCGACGGAACGTTCTTCGAATCCTGCCTGCGGGACGCCGTGAGGCGGCAGGGAGCCGGTGAGGCCGAGGGCTTCGCCGAGCGGTTGGCTGCGGCTGCGGTGGAATTCCGGGCGGCGGGTGCGGACGACATCGCCGTGCTCGTCGCACAGGCGGAGGCGGTCGCGTGAGCGGGTCGGCCGGGGATCCGAGGATCGATCACGACTTCGTCTGGGTGGTCGAGGATTCGGCGGAGGACGCGGAGGCGATCCAGCGGGCGCTCGGTCGTACCCATCCGGGTCTGACGCTGGAATTCATCGACAGGGGCGCGGGAGTCGCGGAGCGGTTGCGGGAAGCCACCCGGCGACCGGGGCTCGTCCTCCTGGATCTGCACATGCCCGGCCTCAGTGGAGCCGCGGTGCTCCGGTCGATCCGCTCCATGCCCGAACTGGACCGCGTGACCGTGGTTGTCTTCACGGCGTCCGCCGCGCCGGACGAGGTCGACGCGACCTACGCGGCGGGGGCCGACAGTTACATCTACAAGCCGGTCAACTTCGAGCTCTTCCGCAGCGTTCTGAAGGGGGCAGTGGACTACTGGCAGGAGAGAGCGAAGGGTGAGGACGAGGGCCCTGCGGCTCAGTCGCCCCCGCCTTGACCCAGGGTGAAGCAGAAGCTCGTCCCGCGGCCCGGTTCGCTGTCGAGCCACAGCTCGCCGCCGTGCCGTTCGATGATCCGTTTGACGATCGCGAGACCCACGCCGGCGCCTCCACCGCGCTCGCCCGGCCCGTGCAGTCTGCGGAACAGCTCGAAGACCTCGCCTTGTCGGTCGGCCGGAATGCCGATGCCGTTGTCGCGGACCACGACGGTCTGCCGGGGGGTTCCGCCTGCCGGGGTGCGGAGTGTGTCGACCAGCACCTCGACGGTGCGGTCGGTGTGTTCGGTGCGATCGGTGCGATCTCCTTGATCGGCGGCGTACTTGGCCGCGTTCACCAGGAGGTTGACCAGGACCTCGTGGAGCCGGTGCTCGTCGGCGTACACCTCGGGCAGATCTCTTCTGATGACCCGCACCTGGGCTTCGGCCAGACGGTCACCGGCCACCTCGAGCGCGGAGTCCAGCACCCGGTCCAGCGGGACACGGACGCGGTGCAGTCCACCCCGGCCCAGCCGGGCGAAGTGCAACAGCGAGTCGAGGAGTTCGTCCATCCGGCCGGCCAGACGCCGCATGGTGTGCATCCGTCGGACGGTCGTCGCGTCGAGATCCGCCGCCGCGTCCTCGATGACGAAGGCCGCGGCGTTGGAGATGCCCCGCAGCGGTTCCTTGAGGTCGTGGGCTGCCGCATGGGCGAACGAGTCGAGATCGGCGTTCGCGACCCGCAACCGGTCGTTGAGTGCTCGCAGTTCGGCCTCGTGCCGGAGTACGAGACCGGTCAGTGCGCGCCAGAGCTCCTGCGCGGTGGCACGGTCGGCCGGCGTCCAGGGCGGGCTCTGTCCCCGTACCACCGCGCGGAAGACGGCGCCTGATCCACGAGGGGTGAGCCGTTCGCCCCGCGGGCCGGCCTGGACGGGTTTGGAAGGGTCGGCGGCCCATTGGCGGGCGATGGGACGCTCCCTGCGGAACCAGGCGAGGAAGTCACCCGAGCGGCTCAGCGTCACCATCAGGACTCCCGCCGGACCGCTCGTCGGACCGTCGCCGGGTCGGTCCGGTTCCTCGGAGAGGCGGTCCGTACTCCAGACCGTGCCCGGTGCCAGCCCTGACGCGTGTGTCTGGAGGGTCTCCAGCAGAGCGGGCGCGACCGTCATCCCGCTGAAGTGGCTGCGCCCGCCCCGGCAGAGCGCCGCGCCGTCGGCGTCCAGCAGTGTTCTGAGGGCGTCGTCGCCTGCCAGGAGCGAGGTCTCCAGATCGGACGTGACCCGGGAGACGATGCGGTCGAGCCGCTCGCGGGACGCGGCGAGCGCTTCGGCCTGCTGTCGTTCCTCGATGGCCGCGAGTTGCAGGGAGAACGCGACACCGAAGAACTCACATGCCGCCCGTAGTTCCGGGGAAACGGTGGTGGCGGTGTCGCCATGACAGGCGATCAGCCCCCAGAGCTCGCCCTCCCGGAGGACGCTCACCGACATCGACGACTTCACACCGATGTTCCGCAGGTACTCCAGATGAAATCCCGACACGGTGCGCAGTACGGAGTTCGACAGGTCCAGTGGCAGGCCCGAGCCGGCCTGTCGCGGGGGATGCAGGCCCACGCTGACGTCGTCCACGTCGGCGATCACCCGGATCCAGTTGTCGCGGTAGAGCCGCCTCGCCTGGGGCGGGACGTCACTGGCGGGGAACCAGAGTCCCAGCCAGGGCTCGTGGCCGTCGGTGAGTTCCTCCGCGACCACCTCGCCCGGCCCGTCCTCGCCCTCGAAGCGGTAGGCGACGACACGGTCGAAGCCGGTCAGCGCCCGGATCTCACGGGTGGCGGCCTGACAGCACTCGGCTGCCGACGTCGACGTCCTGAGCCGGGTCAGGGCTCGCCTGACCCCTTGGTAGTAGCGCGCGAAGTGCGGCGGCGCGACGGCTCGCGGCTCGCACTCCAGGATCAGAAAGGGCCCTTGCCGGTGTGCGGTCGCGTCGAACATCCGGGGGGCGCCCGCCGCGTCGGTGGAGACAGGGAGAACCAGGCTCACCGCCTCGTGCTGGGCGCCGGCCTCGAGAGCCTCGGCCCAGCCCTCGGGGGACAGCACCCGCGTGACGGGTCCCCCGACCAGCTCCTCGGCCTCGATCCCCAGCAGGCGACCGGTGTTCAGAGCTGCGGTGTCCACGGTGCCGGTGTCGGCCTCCACCGCGAGCAGGGTGCCGTGGGACTGGATCCTGCCCAGCAGATGAATGGGCTCCTGGACGCATTCACTGAGATCGAAGCCCATGGCCGCCGCGGCCTCGGCCTCCCGCCCCGGGTCCGGATGGGACATCTCTTCTCCCACGTACCGTGTTCTCGATCCGCTCTGGTCGGCCGTCGGGCCCGTCCAGATCCTTCCACGGCACCCTGGGGCGAGCCGGCAGCACACACCCTCGTGTTCCTCGGCCAGGACGCGGCCCTCCGCCGGCAGCCCTCCGCTGAACGATGTCGAGGCGGTCGAGGAACAGTGCCGCGGCGGACGCGTCCCCCGTGATGCGGCAGGCCCGATCAGGTCGAGGACGAGGACGAGGGGGCCGCGGACGGTGGCGGTGAGTGCGGGCCCCTGCCGCGAGGCGCCCCGTGCTCGAACGCGCGGCGGCGAGGCCGGCGCGGGTCGTGCCCATGGTAGATTTACGCGATAAACACCGCAATTCACCTCTTTGCACACCTGTCCGACCCGCCCCGAGCCGCTTTTCGCTCGCCGACGGGAGCGAGGCACCCGGTGGATCCTGAAGCGGCGGTCGGAGGGTGGTGGTGAGCGCGGGTTCGCCGAAGGCGGGGATCGCCAAGCTGCTGGAGTACTCGGTCGAGGTCGGCCTGGCCAGCCTGCTGAGCTACTGGGCGGCCACCCACATCTGGTCGGGCGCCCATCAGTCGTACGAGGATGGTCAGCTCGGCGGCATGTGGGCCGCGATCTCCGCGATTTTCGTGGTCCGGGACTGCGAAGGGAAGAGCATTGCGGCGGCGGTCGCCCGCATGTCGGCGACCCTCATCAGCTTCGCACTGTGTCTGGTCTACCTCGCGTTCCTCCCCTTCCACATGTGGGGCCTCGCCCTGCTCGTGGGCCTGAGCGTCCTGGTGCCCGGGCTGGTCGGACGGCCCGGCGACGAGGCGACCGCCGCCATCACCACCACCGTCGTCATGGTCGTCGCGGGACTGAGTCCGCACGAGGCCTGGAAACAACCGCTCCTACGTCTGGCCGACACCGCCATCGGCGTGGCCACGGGAATCGTCACGCTGGTCATCGTGGATCGGATCGGCGAGTGGACGGGCGGGGACCGCAGCTCTCCACCCACCTGACCGATCGCCGCGACCCACGCCGACCGACCTCTCGTGCTTGCGCGGGACGAGTTTCTCGACCGCGCCGAACTCGCCTTCCCACACGCGCAGTTCGATCCTGCGGCCACCGGCGGTGGGGCGCTCGAAAACCGGTGGAAGGGCGCCGCTGTGTGCCGTTACCGTGCTGCCGAACCAAGTCGTCGGTCAAGGACGTGCCGTTGTACACCCTGTGAGACCTCCCGAGCGCTGATCTGTCGCGCGTCGCCTATGTGCGCCGCGCTCCTTTTTGCTGCGGACTTCTCACTGAAACCGGTGTACTTCTGTGCTCGAAAACTGGGTGGTCGTGCCCACCTGCCTGCCGCTCGTTCGCCGCCGTTGCCACGCGTGCGCGTCCGAGCGCTTCCGGACGAGCGGTAAATTCCGCGTCAACGCACACCACAAGCTCATCGACGCCTGGCTCCTCGCGCTCTGCACCACTTGCGGGGACACCACGAAACTCACGGTCCTGGAGCGGATGAACGTGCGCTCCGTACGGTCCGAGCTGCTCGACCGGCTGCATGACAACGACCTTGGCCTGGCTGCTGAGCTGCTCCAGGATCCGGTCGTGCAGCGCCGTAATCGCATCGCCCTCGACTGGGAGAACGCCTGGCGCCTGGACACCGGCGGATCGGGTCACCTGGACCGCGAGGCGATCGACGTCTCGGTCCGCCTCGCGGCGCGGATCCCTGTCCGCCCCGTGCGACTGATCGCTGAGGGGTGCGGTCTCTCACGGGCCGAGGTGGAACGACTGATCACGGAGGGGAAGGTCGTCTCGGCGGTCCGGCTGAGCGGCAGGCTCTCCGGCGACTTCACCTTCACGCTCAAGCGCTGAGCCCACCGCGGGACACGGGCCTGTCCGGCACGATCCCGGGCAGGCCCTGGCGGCGGCGCGACGTCCTTCACCTGCACACCGAACTCGGAGGCGACGGCCTCGACATCACGCACCCGAGGGCGGACCGACGTGTCGGGGCCGGCGGCAGTCGCGTCGGCCCGGCCGGAGTCCGGTCCGTGAGCATTTTCCCAGGCTGTCTGGCGGATGGGCCCCCTCCTCCGACGTGAGGTGACCATAGTGGTCGAGTGTGATCGTCGAGGGGGAGGGTCCGGCCGGCTCGTGGTCGCCAGCACCGGCACACCGGCCCGTGCGGCCTGTGCGGCCGGCGAGGCGTCCGTCGCGGTCACCGGCGGTTCCCCCGCCGGCCCGGCACCGATGCCCCTGGCAAGTCCGGTCCCAAGCCCCGGCGCACACACCGCACTTGGACAGGAGGAACGAACATGACCACGACCGACCACGACGACATCACCGTGCTGGACGCCGCCTTCAAGGCCGACGCGCACGACCGGTACGCGGAACTGCGTGCCCGCGGTCCCATCCACAAGGTGCAGATCCTGCGCGGCCTCGACACCTGGGTGGTGGTGGACCACGAACTGGCGAAGGCCGCTCTGACCCACCCCGCTCTGCTCAAGGACGCGACGCCGGCCGCCGACGCCCTCGAAGCGGTCGGATTCACCGCGCATCGGCCGGAGTCCGGTCTGGGTGTCAACATGCTCAACGCGGACCCGCCGGACCACACCCGGCTGCGCGGTCTGGTGGCGGCCGCGTTCACGAGACCCCGGATCGAGGCGCTGCGGCCTCGCGTCGCCGAGATCGCCGAGAGCCTCGCCGACGCCATGGCACCGCTGGGCACCGCCGACCTCGTCCGGTCGTTCACCGGCCCGCTTCCCGTCCAGGTCATCTCGGAACTGCTGGGGGTGCCGGAGGAGGGCCGCGCCTCGTTCCGTGCCTGGACGTCACAGGCCCTGGGTTCGACGTCGGAGAAGCAGCGGGAGGCCTTCGTCGAGCTCAACGGCTATCTGGCCGAACTCGTCGCGGAGAAACAGCGCTCGCCCGGTGACGACCTGCTGTCCGCCCTCACCGCGGTGTACGACCAGCGGGACGGCCGCCTGTCGAAGGCCGAGCTGGTGGGCACCGCGAACCTCCTCGTGGTGGCCGGCCACGACACGACGGTGAACCTCCTGGGCAACGCCATGGTGGCGCTGTTACGCCACCCCGAGCAGGCACGGCGGCTGCGCGAGCGGCCGGAGCTCCTGCCCGGCGCCGTCGAGGAGTTACTGCGGTTCGATCCGCCGGTCGAGTTCACACCGATGCGGTACGCGGCCGAGGAGATCACCCTCGGTGGCGCCCGGATCCCGCGCGGAGGTGCCGTCGTGGTGGCGCTGACCTCCGTCGGACGGGCCGACCCCGCCATGACGGAGACGGAACGCGACCTCCTCGACGTGAGCCGCTCCGGCGTCCGTCACCTGTCGTTCGGACACGGCATCCACCACTGCCTCGGCGCGCCGCTGGCCCGGCTGGAGGCGGAGGTCGGCCTCGGGACACTCCTGCGCCGCTTCCCGGATCTGACCACGGCGGTGCCGCCGGCCGACATTCCGTGGATACCCGTCGGCCTCATGCGCGGACCGGTCAGCCTGCCCGTCACCTTCACCCCGGTCCCCGCCCGGACCTAGGCCGAATCCGACCGGCGTACGGCCAGGATCCCGCCGAGGGGACCGGGAGTTGACGACCCGGGAGGAGGCCCCCCGGTCGTGCCCCGCCGTACGCCGCCGTGCCCGTCGTGCGCCGCAGCGCCCCCGCGGCAGGCCGGTCGCGGCGGCGGGCGACCGGGCGGGCGGGTCAGGAGCGCGCCAGCGGGTTCGGCAGCGGCAGATAGCGGGCGTCGGCGCCGTCCGCGCCGGTCCAGCGGAGCAGCAGGTTCGTCTTGCCGGGGAGGGTGGGGGCGGTGAGCAGGTCCGTGATCTCGTCCTCGATCCCCGGCAGGCCGTGCCCGGCCAGTTCGGTCCGTACGGCGGGCCAGGGGTCCCAGCCCGGGTGCCGCTCCGCGAGCAGGGCGGCCAGCTCGAGCACGTTGTTGACGATCAGGCAGTAGACCAGCCGCTCCCACCCGGCGGCCCGGTCCACGTCCGTCAGGAGTTTCACGCCCTCCGCGTCCCGGAACAGCGCCTGGACGGGTGTGCCGGCGGCGTCCACGGCCACCAGGGTGTTCTGCAGGTGCGCCTCGAGGACGACGCCGTGCCGCGCGAACGCCTCCAGCACCGGCGGTACGACCTGACGCAGATACGCCGTCCACCAGTCGGACGGATCGCCGGGACCGTCGAGGGGGCTGCCGTCGAAGCCCTCCACGAGGGCGGCCGCGAGCAGTGGTGTGGTGCCCGGGGCGACGTGCCGGCGCAGCCCGTCGCGGACGAGGACGGCGAGCTCCTCGAAGGCGAAGTCGGCGGTGCGGTAGCCGCGGTCGCTCAGCCATGCGGCGCGGGTGCCCGGCGTGCGGTCCGTGGAATTGTTCGGCGGGGCGCTCATGGCGGTGAAGGCCGCCGCGGTCGCCGCGTCCGTGCGGCGCAGCTTCAGCAGGTCGTGCCGCCACAGCCGGCGGATGTCGTTGGTGATGCGCACGTCGAGACTGAACTTGACGAAGAGGTCGTCCTCGGGGGCGTACAGCGTGCGGATGGCGGCCGTCGGCCACAGCGGGCGGGCCGTGCGGCCGAGGCGGACCAGCCGACCGTCGGCGAAGGCGGCCCGGATCTCCGGACGGGACCCGACCAGGTCGAGCTGCCAGGGGTGGACCGGCAGCAGCCGGTAGCCGGCCGGTGCCCGCCCGAGGACGTCGAGCGGCGTCGTGTCGCCCTCCTCGACGACCGCGTCCTCGCGCACGCCGAGCAGCTCCAGCGGGAAGCAGGCGTACGCCTCGGGCGCGTACGGCAGCCAGCCGGCGACGGGGCCGCCGCCGCGCGCCTTGGGCGCCGGGTGGTACGGATGCCCGGTGATCAGGGACTGCTCGGAGCGCAGGTACGGGTCGGCCGGCGGCGTCGCGGCGGAGCGCGCGGCGAGCAGCGCGGCCACCGTGTCACGGCTGTCGTTCATCTCCGCGGGCAGCTCGGAGTTGGACAGGTGGGTGAGGAGGCGCAGTTCCTCCGCCGTGAGCTTGACCAGCGCGGTGTGGTCGAGCCGCTGCCAGGCGCCGTCGGCGTACACCTCGGGGGCGCGGGGCCGTCGGGTGCCCCGCACGCGCAGCAGCCGGCCGCTGGCCCGCAGCCGGAACGCACCGGGGTCCCCGGCGGGCTCCGCCGCCTCCCGCAGCAGACAATTGAGCAGCGGCGCCGCGGCGTACGCGTCGGCGGTGTCTTCACCTTCTCCGTCGCTCCCGGCGGGCGGAGGCAGTCTGGGCGGCATGGAGTCCACGCGATCCATTCGTTCCCTACGGTGCACTGGTGATCATTATGTCTGTCGGCGCGGGCGACCGCGACGCAGTCCCCGTATCCAAGGAGCCCGATCGTGCACCGTCTCCCCAGGCCCGAGGCCGAAGCCGCGCTCGCCGACGACCTGAGGACCGTGCGCCCGGACCTGTCGGCGCCGTACGCGGCGGGCCTCCCGGGCGCCCGCGCCGCCGTGCTGACCCGGCTGTGGCGGGCGCTGGCCCATGAGCCGATGCCGTGGATCGCGCGCCGCGAGCGGGGGTGCGAGGGTCTCACGCTGCACCTCACCGACGGGCGGCGGCTGCACGGCCCGCACGCGGACCCGTACGCCACCACCGCGTACGTCACCGAGCTGCGGCTCGACGACCGGTCGTACGACCGTCCGGACCGGCTGATGACGGACCTGGCGGTCCCGCACGCCCCCGCCTTCGCGGCCGAACTCGCTCACAGCGCCGCTTCGTTGGCCCTGTCCCGGGCGCGGTCCGCCCCGGCCGGGGGCGAACCGGCGGCGAGCTGGGAGTGGGAGCAGCGGGTGGTCGACGGGCATCCCTACCATCCCAACTGCCGCTCCCGTCCCGGGTTCTCGGCGGCCGAGCAACTCGCGTACGGGCCGGAGCACCGGCCGGTCGTGGAGCTGGGGCTGGTCGCCGTGGACGACTGCCTGGTGCGCGGCGAGTGGCCCAAGTGGCTGCGGGACGAGGACCGTGTGCTGATCCCGGTGCACCCCTGGCAGGCGGCGCACGTCCTCGACCGGCGTGACCAGGAGGGTTTCCCCGCGCATCCGTTGATGTCGCTGCGGACCCTGGCGCTGCCGGACGGCCCGCACGTCAAGACGGCCCTGAGCGCCCGGCTGACGTCCTCCGTCCGGGACATCTCGGTCTACTCGATCGAGACGTCGCAGACGGTCTCGGCGTTCGCGGAGGAGATCGCGGCGCGCACGGACGGTCTGCTGCACGTGACCCGCACCCTGGGTGCCGTCTCCGCGCACTCCCCCGCTCTGGCGGCGGTGCTGCGCGAGTCCCCCGACCTGTACGCCCACCCGGGCGAGCGCGTCGTCCCGGTGGCCGCTCTCGCGGCCACCGGGCTCCCCCGGTCCCCGGGCTGGACGGCACGGTTCACCCGTCTCGCGCTCACCGTCGGACTGCGGCTGCTCGACCTGGGGGTGGCCCTGGAGGCACACGGACAGAACCTCCTCGTCGTGCTGTCCGCCGCCGGTGAGCCGCTGCGGCTCGTCTACCGTGACCTGGCGGACATCCGCGTCAGCCCGGTACGGCTGGCCCGGCACGGCATCGCGGCCCCCGCGATGTCCGGACGGATCGTCACGGACGACGAGACCACCCTGCGCCGGAAGCTGTTCGGTTCCCTGGTCGCAGGCGCGCTGGGCGCGACGGCGGGCTCCTCGGCCGTGCTGCGCGAAGACCTGGGGAGTGTGGTGGACGACCTGCCCCGCACCCCGGACCTCGCGGCGCTGCTCGACGAGCCGCTGCCGACCAAGGCGTTGACCCTGATGAGGCTCTCCCCGGAGACTCCCGGGGACATCTGGGCACAGCTTCCCAACCCACTCACCGACCACCCCTCCTGAAGATCGTTTTGAAGCCCGGCACCTTTGATCAATAGGATCCGGCGATGATCACAAGACAACGGCTGGCGGCAGGAGTCTGCGCCCTGCTCGCCGCCCTGACGGCCGGGATCGCCTTCCCGGCCGGAGCGGTCGCCGACGAAACGGCGGCGCAGGCCGCCCCCAAGGTCGAACTCGTGCTGGACGTCAGCGGTTCGATGCGGGCGCGCGACATCGACGGCGGATCACGGATGTCCGCCGCGAAGCAGGCGTTCAACGAGGTGCTCGACGCGACACCCGAGGAGGTCCAGCTCGGCATACGCACCCTCGGCGCCAACTACCGCGGGAACGACCGCAAGACGGGCTGCAAGGACACCGCCCAGTTGTACCCGGTGGGAACGCTGGACCGCACGGAGGCGAAGACCGCCGTCGCGACCCTGACGCCCACCGGCTGGACACCGATCGGCCCCGCGCTGCTCAAGGCCGCCGACGACCTCGACGGCGGCGACGGCACCCGGCGCATCGTGCTCATCAGCGACGGCGAGGACACCTGCCAGCCGCTCGACCCCTGCGAGGTGGCCCGGGAGATCGCCGCCAAGGGGGTCGGTCTCACCATCGACACCCTCGGGCTGGTGCCCGACGCCAAGACCCGCGACCAGCTCAGCTGCATCGCGGACGCGACCGGGGGCACCTACACCTCGGTCCAGCACAAGGAAGAACTCACCGACCGGGTGGGTCAGTTGGTGGACCGGGCGGCCGACCCGGTGGCGACGCCGGTCGCCGTCGAGGGCGCCGACGCCTGCGCCAAGGCCCCGGCGCTGAAGTCCGGGCTCTACACCGACCGTGAGGAGTTCGCGCAGCACCGCTGGTACCGGGTGGACGTCGAGCCGGGCAAGGAGCTGCGCGCCTCGGTGAGCGTGGCGGCCGACCGCACGGTCAACCCCGACTACGGGGTGCTGCTGCGCGCCGTCACGGTGCACGGACGGGAGATCGTGCGGGGCGAGGCGGCCGGCAACGGCCGTACCGACGTCATCTCGACCGGTCTGCGCTATCCGAAGGCGGAGAGCGACGACGAGGCCGCCCCGGCCGAGACCGTGTGCCTCCAGGTGTCCAACTCCTTCTCGGCGGCGAGCGGTGTGAAGACCACGCCCGGCATGCCGCTGGAGCTGACGGTCGACGTCGTCGACGGCCCGGACCAGGCGAGCGACGTGGCCTCCTTCGGCCTCGGGCGCGGCTGGTGGCTGCTCGGCGCCCTCGTGGTCATCGGCTTCCTCGCGGGTGTGCTGTGGGGCTGGATCTCGCGCCTGCGGATCGCGGTCTGGAGGACCAACTGATGCGTTTCGGACATGTGTTGAGTACGGCTCTGCTGCTGCTCGGGGTCGCGGCGGCGCCCGCCGTCGCCGACTCCTCCCCCTCGCCGAGCCCCTCGGGTGACGACAGCGCGCCCACCCGGGCCGGTACGTCGTTCCGTACGGCGACCGAGATCGAGCAGGGCTCTCAGGCCACCGCCAGCGGGTCCGCGGGTGACTACCTGTACTGGTCCTTCCCCGCGGACGCCGGTCAACGGCCCACCGTGAAGGCGACGGTGAAGCTGCCGGAGGCCTCCACGCGCGGGGCCGCGGAGACCTGGCAGGTCGACGTGTACGACGGGCTGCGGCGGCGTCAGGCGTGCCAGTACGGGGCGCAGACGCGGACGGCGGCGCAGGACGCGGCCCGTGTGGAGCTGTCCTGCACCCTGCGCACCGTGCGTGCCTGGTCGGAGACCTGGGCCGACGACCCGCTGCCAGGCACGTACTACATCCGGCTGACGGCCACCGGGCTGCCGGCGTCCGAACTGGGCCTGCCGGTCGGCGCGGAGGTGAAGGTCGACTCCAAGGACATCGGCGGTGCGGCGGCGGTGGACGGTTCGCTGGGCAAGCCGCTGGTGCCGGGGATCGCGACGAGCGCCAAGGAGTCCGACCCGGCCTCCGGTTCGTCGAAGACCGCGCTGTCGTCGATCGAGCCCGACGACGGCTGGACCTCCGGCTGGTGGTCCGACCGCTGGGTGTGGACCGCGATCGGCGGCATCCTCGCGGCGCTCGCGGGCATCGGCGGCTACGCGCTGACCCGCGGGACGGGACGGCCCTCCCGGGTGCCCCCGGGCGTCTAGCCCCGTACGGGGCGTGGACGTCCGCACGTTCGGCGTGGACGCCCCTACGGCGGCGAGGGTCCGCCGTGCTCCCCCCACGGCACGGCGGGCCCCGTCCCCGCCCGGCCCGTCCCCCGTCCGGGCCCCGGTCCGGCGGGTGGCGTGCGGGACGCCCCCGCGCTCGTGCGGCCCTCCGTCGTCGTCACGACGGTCGGGCCACCCGGGGTTGCCACCCTGTGGTCGCCGCCCCGGCGCCCGCAATGTTTTCGAACGCGCTGGAAGTGTCTGGCGCGGTCGGCGCACCACCGCTAGGGAGTACGCGCCGGCCACCGGACACGCCGACGGCGCACCGGTGTCACTCCCCGCGCAGCACCTTGGCGAGGGTGCCCTCCCCCGTGACCCCGATACGGCCCGCACGCACCGCCTCCAGCACGGTCGAGGTCCCGCGGCTCACCGCCGTACAGGTCGCGGTGTCCAGCGACAGCCGGACGTCCGGCTCCTGCGGGGCGGGCCCGTCCCCGTACACCGGACCGTCCTGGACGCCGAGCCGTACATGGAACTCGCCCTCGTCCAGCCGGACTTCGACCAGTCCCTCGCCCTCCTCCGCCAGACCCCGCAGCAGCGGCAGCGCGAACCAGTGCGCCCGTACGGCGTCGGTGGCCCCGCGCTCACCGAGGGCGGGCGCGCCCCATTCACCGAGCGCCTGCAGAACGGGCAGCAACTCGCGCCCCCGGTCGGTGAGTTCGTAGACGTACGCGGCGCCGGGCGGCGGCAGTCTGCGCCGGGTGGTCAGACCGTCGCGCTCCATGTCCCGGAGCCGGGAGGCGAGGACGTCCGTGCTCACGCCGGGCAGATCCGCGTGCAGGTCGGTGTAGCGGCGCGGGCCGCCGAGCAGCTCGCGGACGATCAGGAGGGTCCAGCGGTCACCGACGGCGTCGAGCGCGCGGGCCGCGGAACAGTACTGGTCGTAGCTTCGGCGAGGTGACATGCGACGCAGTCTAGACACGTTGTTGGACTTTCCAAGCACCTACTTGGTAAAACCAAGCAACACCACGAACCGGAGGGCGCAGCGCATGGAGTTCCGGCAGTCCAGCAAACTCAGCGAGGTCTGTTACGAGATCCGCGGCCCGGTGATCGAGCACGCCGACGCACTGGAGGCGGCCGGCCACAGCGTGCTGCGCCTCAACACCGGCAACCCCGCGCTCTTCGGTTTCGAGGCACCGGAGGAGATCCTCCAGGACATGATCCGGATGCTGCCCCAGGCACACGGGTACACCGATTCGCGCGGTGTCCTCTCCGCCCGCCGGGCCGTCGCCCAGCGCTACCAGGACCGCGGTCTGGAGGTGGGCGTCGACGACGTCTTCCTCGGCAACGGCGTCTCCGAACTCGTCTCGATGGCCGTCCAGGCCCTGGTGGAGGACGGCGACGAAGTCCTCATCCCCGCACCGGACTTCCCGCTCTGGACGGCCGTCACCACGCTCGCGGGCGGCAAGGCGGTGCACTACCTCTGCGACGAACAGTCGGACTGGTACCCGGACCTGGCCGACATGGCGTCGAAGATCACCGACCGGACACGCGCCGTCGTCATCATCAACCCGAACAACCCCACCGGCGCCGTCTATCCCAAGGAGATCATCGAGGGCATCCTCGACCTCGCCCGCCGACACGGGCTGATGGTCTTCGCGGACGAGATCTACGACCAGATCCTCTACGACGACGCGGTCCACCACTCGGCCGCCGCGCTCGCCCCCGACCTCGTGGTCCTGACCTTCTGCGGTCTGTCGAAGACGTACCGGGTGGCGGGCTTCCGCTCGGGCTGGCTGGTGGTGACGGGCCCCAAGCAGCACGCCCGCAACTACCTGGAGGGGCTGACGATGCTCGCCTCCATGCGGCTGTGCGCCAACGCGCCCGCCCAGTACGCCATCCAGGCCGCGCTCGGCGGCCGTCAGTCCATCCACGAACTGACGGCGCCGGGCGGCCGGCTGCGTGAACAGCGCGACCGGGCCTGGGAGAAGCTCAACGAGATCCCGGGCGTCTCCTGCGTCAAGCCGAAGGGCGCGCTGTACGCCTTCCCGCGCATCGACCCCGAGGTGCACCGGATCCACGACGACGAGCGGTTCGTCCTGGACCTGCTGCTCCGCGAGAAGATCCAGGTCGTCCAGGGCACCGGCTTCAACTGGCCCCGGCCCGACCACTTCCGCATCCTCACCCTTCCGTACGCCGACGACCTGGACGCGGCGATCAGCCGGATCGGCCGGTTCCTGAGCGGGTACCGGCAGTAGCGGCGGCCGCCCGACGCCCGCGTTCACCCCAGACCGACCTCGCACCACACCGTCTTGGTGTACGGGTCACCACCCGTCGTCCCCCAGTGCGTCGCCAGCGCCTCGACCAGAAGGAGCCCCCGGCCCGACTCGGCCTCGGGCGGGGCCTGCCGGAGGGAACCCGGCTCGGGTGGACGGCGGTCCGGGCGGGGGTCCGTCACCTCGATACGGAGCGTCGCGTCGGCGCGGGCGGTGAGGGCGAGCCGGAAGTCCCGTCCCCTCTCCCGGCCGTGCAGCGCCGCGTTCGACGCCAGTTCCGCCACCAGCAGCGCGGCGGTGCGGTTCCCCTCGCAGCCGTAGGGCCAGCCCCATCTGTGCAGTTGGTCGGACGCGAGGAGGCGGGCCAGCCGGGCGCCCCTGCGGGTGGCCGACAGCTGGAGGGTGAAGTCGCGGGCGGGGGCGGCAATATCCACGTTCATGTCACTCAGCGTGGTCGAGCGTCACTACGCTGAACAGCGACATCGGCGGTACGCGGAGTCACTGTCCGGTCGCGGTCCGGCGCTGTCCGGCCCGCGCCGCGTGGAGGTGGGGGGACATGGACGTCACGGCCAACGAGCCGCGGCCGGCCGACGGCAACGACGACGACTCGGCGGCCGTGCTGCGCACGGTCGGCAAGGTCATCAAGATGTGGCGCGAACGGGCGGCGCTCAAGCAGTCCGAGCTGGGCACCGCGATCGGGTACAGCGAGGAGCAGGTGTCGTCCGTCGAGCGCGGACGACGGGCACCGAGAAGGCAGTTCCTCGAAGCGGCGGATCAGGCGCTCGGGGCGGCCGGAATGATCGCCGGGCTGGCGAAGGACGTGGAGGAGGCCCGGTACCCGAAGAAGGTACGGGATCTGGCGAAGCTGGAGGGTGAGTCGGTAGAGATCTGCGCCTATGACAACTCGGTCGTCAACGGGCTGTTGCAGACCGAGGAGTACATGCGCACCGTGTTCGGCTCACGGCGTCCCGCCTTCTCCGAGGAGGAGTTGGAGCATCGTGTGGCCGCCCGCCTGGCCCGCCAGACGATCATCGATCGGGAGCGCACCCTCCCGTCGTTCAGCTTCGTCCAGGATGAGGCGACCCTGCTCCGGCCGATCGGAGGCAGACTGGTACTGCGCCGACAACTCGAACGACTGTTGGAAGCAGGGCAACTGCGGAACGTGGAGATCCAGGTGATGCCACTGGATCGTGAGGACAACGCCGGTCTCGGCGGCCCCTTCCATCTACTGCGACTCAAGGAAGGCGCCACCGTGGGCCACAACGAGGTTCAGCTCATCAGCCGGCTGATCTCGGACCCCAAGGAGATCCAGATCCTGGAACTCCGCTATGGGATCATCCGAGCCCAGGCTCTCGCGCCCGGGGAGTCTCTGACCTTCATCGAGAAAGCGCTGAGGGAGACATGACCATAAGCAGTTCCGACCTCGAATGGTTCAAGAGCAGCCACAGCACCGACGACGGTCCGGCCTGCGTCGAGGTCGCGACCACGCCCGGCGCTGTGCACATACGCGACTCGAAGAACACCCAAGGCCCCCGCCTCGACTTCACCCCGGACCACTGGACCGCCTTCGTCACCTTCGCGGCGGGCTCCTCCCCCTCCTGACGGCCACGCCCCACCCCCGCGCGTCCGCGGAGTCGGGGAGCGGGGCTCGTAGCCTGTGACCGAGCCGTGATCCCGGCCCGCCGGGCGCAGCCCCGCCGCGTCGGACCGTTCGGCCCGCGTGAACCTTCGGCGAGCAGAGGAACCACAAGCATGGGCGACCTCCTTCTCGTGCGGCACGGCGAGACCGAGTGGTCCTTGTCCGGGCGGCACACCGGATCGACCGACATCCCCCTGACCGAGAACGGCCGCGAGCAGGCGCGGCGACTGGCCCCGATGATCGCCTCGCACCACCTCTCCACGGCGTTCGTCAGCCCGATGCAGCGGGCGCGGGAGACGGCGCGGCTGGCCGGGGTCGAGGGGGCGCGGGTCGACGCGGACCTCTGCGAGTGGGACTACGGCGGGTACGAAGGGGTCACGACGGTGGAGATCCACCGGGCCCGGCCCGACTGGTTCCTCTTCGACGACGGTGTCCCGCCCGGACCGCCGGAGCATCCGGGGGAGAGCCCCGAGCAGGTCGAGGCGCGCGCGGAACGGATGCTGGCCAAGATCGACGCGGCTCTCGCCGAGGCGGAGGGCGATGTCGCCGTCTTCTCCCACGGGCACTTCCTGCGGGTGCTGACGGTGCGGCGGCTGGGGCTGCCCATCGAGGCCGCCGCCCTGTTCCAGCTCGCCACCGGGACCGTGAGCCGGCTGAGCACCGAGCACCGCCGGCATGTGGTGGCCGGCTGGAATGTCAGACCCGCCTCGTAGTCTTCGAGTGGGTCACCGCCGGCCGGGCCCAGGGGAAGGGGTGCGCCATGACACGACCGCCGACTGCCGCGCAGCGGCGGGTGATCGACGCCGCCGAGCCCGTGACCGGCCGGCTGAAGGGCACGGAGGGCCAGCTCGCCGCGCTGGTGAAGCGCGGTCTCGCCTTCCGGCACCCGCGTCCGCCGCACGACCACTTCCTGACGCCCGCCGGGCATCGCGTGCGGGAGACCCCTGAGACGCTCCCGGAAACCCCCGAAGCCGTCCCGGGGACCCCCGCTCCCCCGGCCGTCGACACGGGGGTGTTCGCCGCGCGGATCGGCGGCGAGGACGCCGCGATGGGCGGGCCCTCCCGTCCGCGTGAGGTGCGCAGCGCCTGGGAGGGGCTCCTGGAGCTGCGTCGGATGACCCATCCGGACGGCGCCGTGGACCGGCCGTGCGGGTGGGAGCGTACGCATCTGGTGCAGGCCGCCGCGCTCGCCCTGGAGGCCGCGGGGCACCACCCGGCGGGTGCGGACGCCGGGGACGGCGGATACCGGGTGCGGGCGACACCGCAGCCGGAGGCCGTCGCCGTCCGCGAGCCCGATCCCGAGGCGCTGCGGGCCTGTGCGGCCACGCTGGAGAAGGCGGGCTGGCAGACCGGCGAGTACACGGAGCCGCGTACGGGTGTGCGCTACGTGCTGGCGTCTCCCCGGCGCGTCTGAGCCCGCCGGTCGCTCAGTAGGGTGACGTCCGTCCCGACCGTCGTACGTACGATCGAAGAAGGGAACGCCATGGCTGAACCGTTCTCCGTCCCGGTGACCGTCCGCGGGTACGAGACCGACGTCCTGGGCCATCTGAATCAGAGCGTCTATCTGCAGTACGCCGAACACGCCCGCTGGTGCTTACTCGACAAGGCCGGGATCGACCAGGCGGCCCTGATCGCGAAGGGGGTCGGACCGGTGGTCCTGGAGACGACCATCCGGTACCTGCGGGAGCTGCGCGCCGGTGACGAGACCGAGGTGACATGCGCCTTCACCTGGGGCGTGGGCAAGACCTACCGGGTGGAGCAGCAGATACGGCGGAGGGACGGCACGGTGTCCGCCGAGTTCGTCGCGGTCGGCGGGCTGTTGGACCTCAGGGAGCGCAGGCTCGTCGCCGACCCGCGCGAGTACTTCCGTGCGCTGGCGACCGATCCGGGGGTCTTCGGCCTCTGAGCTGAGCCGCGCCGCGGTCTACGCGTCCAGCAGCTCCGGCCGGTGCTGGGCGTCGTAGGCCGCGCGGGACTCGGCGATCGTGACGCGGTGCCGCTCGGCCCAGTCCGTCAGGGACAGCAGGGTCACGTGCAACTCACGGGCCACCGGCGTCAGTTCGTACTCGACCTTGGGCGGAACCGTCGGGTGGACGGTACGTGTGACGAGTCCGTCGCGCTCCAGATTGCGCAGTGTCAGGGTGAGCATGCGGCGGCTGATGCCGTCGATGCTGCGCTCCAGCTCGGTGAAGCGGATCGGACCGTGCGCGGCGGCCACGAGGATCTGCACGCTCCATTTGCCGGCGACCCTGTCAAGAACTTCCCGGACCGGGCACGCCTCCGCGTGCACGACCTGCGCGGTAACAGCGGTGTTCCCCCGGGACATCCGAGTACCTCCTTATGCCGGACCTCATGGTCACTCACGATGTACCCCGTTACAAGTCGTGCACCTATGGAGTGTCCCGCACCCATGGGGCTCGCGGAACCCGCGGAATCCACGGAACACACGGAGGTCGTCGCCATGCCGTCCCGGAACCCGTCCCCGACACCGGCACACGCACCGCCCCACGCGGCGACACAGGCACCGGCACAGGCCCCACGGACGTACTCCCGCCGGGCTTCGCTGATCGTCCTGTGCGCCGGCACCCTGATGACGATCCTGGACGGGAACGTCGTCACGGTCGCGATGCCCGCGATCCAGAGCGACCTGGGGTTCTCGGGGCCCGGGCTCGCCTGGGTGGTGAACGCGTATCTGATCCCGTTCGGCGGCCTGTTGCTGCTGGCGGGGCGGCTGGGCGATCTGGTGGGCCGCAGGCGGATGTTCACCACCGGGCTCGCCGTGTTCACGGCGGCCTCCGTGCTGTGCGGGGTCGCCACCGGTCCGGGCACGCTGGTCGCGGCCCGAGCCCTGCAGGGTGTCGGCGGGGCGATGACCTCGGCGGTGGTCCTCGGCATGCTGGTCGCGCTCTTCCCCGAACCGCGCGCACAGGCCCGTGCCATCGCGGTGTTCAGCGCGGTCGGCGCCGCGGGAGGGGCGCTCGGGACGTTTCTCGGCGGGGCGCTGACGCAGGCGGCCGGCTGGCACTGGATCTTCCTGGTCAACCTGCCGATCGGGGTGGCCGCCTGGGCGGCGGCGGTGCGGATCCTCGCGCCGGAGAAGGGAGCCGGGCTGGGCAGGGGCGCCGACTGGCCCGGGGCGGCACTGGTCACGGCCGCGCTGATGCTGACGGTGTACACGATCGTCGGCGCCGGTGACCGGAGTCCGGGCGGCACACTCGCCCTGGCCGGGCTCGCCGTCGCGCTCCACGCCGGGTTCCTCGTGCGCCTGACCCGGGCCGCACGTCCACTGCTGCGCCTGCGGCTGTTCCGCTCCCGTCTGCTGTCGGGCGCGAACGCGGTCCAGGTCCTGATGATCGCGGGCATGTACGGCTTCCAGTACGTCGGCGCCCTCTACCTCCAACGTGTGCTGGGATACGACGCGTTGCTGACCGGGACCGCGTTCCTGCCGGCTCCGATCGCGATCGGGGCGCTGATGCTGGGCCTGTCCGCGCGGACGATCGCCCGCTTCGGCCCGTACCGCGTCCTGCTTCTCGGGCTCTCCCTGGTCACGACGGGCATGGCCCTGCTCAGCCGGGCCCCGGTCCAGGGCACGTACGCCGCCGACGTGCTGCCCGCGATGCTGCTGCTCGCCGCCGGGTTCGCTGCCGCGATGCCCGCGGTGACGGGACTCGCGATGGCGGGCGTCCGCGAGGAGGACGCGGGACTGGCCTCCGGGCTGTTCAACACCACGCAGGTGGTGGGGGGTTCACTGGGCCTCGCGGTCCTCACCACGCTGGCGGCGAGCCGCACGGAGCGCCTGACCGGCGCAGGCGAGCCGTTCGTCACGGCGACGGCGGACGGCTACCGGCTGGCGTTCACGGTGGCCACGGCGTTCGCGGCGGCGGCCCTGCTCCTGGCGGCCACCGCCCTGCGTCCGGGACGCGCCTCCTCCACACCCTCGACGGATGGCCGCCCCCGCCCGTGACACCCGCTCCCCCTTGTGCCCTTCCGCTGAATGCCCGAAGAGCCTTTGCCCAAAGTTCCTGCCTTTAGGGCTTGTTGGCCGAGAGGCATCGCCAACTCATCTCCTCCTGACGGGTATCCGCCACGTTCAATCTCTGGTAGGAAACCTTCCTAACAGTAAGTGGACGCCTCACTCCCCTCATCGGAGGTACCGTGCACACCCCCCACATCCACACCTCACGACGCACCCTGCTCGCTCTGATAGGAGCCTCACTGGTGGCGGGTCCGGTCCTCGCGGCGCAGTCCGCGAGCGGTGCCGCGGCCGTCGGCCTGGACGACCCGGCGAAGAAGGAGATCGCCATGAAGCTGGTCTCCAGCGCGGAGAACTCCTCGCTGGACTGGAAGGCGCAGTACAAGTACATCGAGGACATCGGCGACGGCCGCGGCTACACGGCCGGGATCATCGGCTTCTGTTCGGGTACCGGTGACATGCTCGACCTCGTCGAGCTGTACACCCAGCGCAAGCCCGGCAACGTCCTCGCCAAGTACCTGCCCGCGCTGCGCGACGTGGACGGCAGCGACTCGCACCAGGGCCTGGACCCCGGCTTCCCCGCCGACTGGCGCAAGGCCGCCCAGGACACCGCGTTCCAGCAGGCCCAGAACGACGAGCGCGACCGGGTCTACTTCAACCCGGCCGTCCAGCAGGGCAAGACCGACGGCATCGGTGTGCTCGGCCAGTTCACCTACTACGACGCCATCGTCATGCACGGCGACGGCACGGACAGCACCAGCTTCAGCAGCATCCGCAAGCGGGCGCTGGCCAAGGCGAAGCCCCCGGCCCAGGGCGGTGACGAGGTGACCTATCTGAACGCCTTCCTCGACGCCCGGGTCTGGGCGATGAAGCAGGAGGAGGCGCACTCCGACACCAGCCGGGTCGACACCGAGCAGCGGGTGTTCGTCAAGAACCGGAACCTCAACCTGAACACACCGCTGGACTGGAAGGTGTACGGGGACAGTTACCACATCGGCTGACGGTCCCCGGCACGACGGCGCGGGGCGCGGCACATCATGAGTGCCGCGCCCCGCGCGCGTCGCCGGGATGTCCCCGTGCCCCGTGGTGACGTCCGCGGCGTCAGTGGACCGGGACGGCCTTCAGGTCCTCGCCGGCTTCCATGGGGTGGGTGACCTCGCCCGCGTCCCGCCGCCGGCCCCAGTGGTTGAAGACGAGGTTGAGGAGCACGGCGGTCACGCACCCCGTCGAGATCCCCGAGTCCAGGATGATCCGCGCCGTCTGCGGGAAGGCGTGGTAGAAGTCCGGCGCGGTGATCGGGATGATGCCGACGGCCAGCGACACGGCGACGATCAGGACGTTGTTGTCCTTGTCCAGGCCCGCCCTCACGAGGGTCTGGATGCCGCTGGCGGCGACCGAACCGAACAGGACCACGCCCGCGCCGCCGAGCACCGGACGCGGTACGACCGCGATCAGCGAGGCCGCCATCGGGCACAGGCCCATCAGGACCAGGAAGCCACCGCCCGTCGCGACCACGTACCGGCTGCGGATGCGGGTCATCGCGACGAGGCCGATGTTCTGCGCGAAGGCGCTGCACATGAAGCCGTTGAAGAGCGGGCTGAGCGCGGAGCCGAGCGTGTCGGCCCGCAGGCCGGCCGCGATGGTCCGCTCGTCGGCCGGCCGCTCGACGATCTCGCCCAACGCCAGCATGTCCGCGGTCGATTCGGTCATCGAGACCACCATGACCACGCACATCGAGAGGATCGCGGCGAGCTGGAACTGCGGGGCGCCGAAGTGGAACGGGGTCGGGAAGCCCACCACGTCCGCGTCGGCGACCGGAGCGAAGTCCGTGATGCCGAGGGGGATCGCGGCGAGTGTGCCGGCGACCAGGCCGAGCAGCACGGCGATCTGCTTGACGAAGCCGCGGGTGAAGCGGCGCAGCAGCAGCACGATCACCAGCGTCGCGGCGGCGAGGCCCAGGAAGGTCGGCGAACCGTAGTCGTGTGCCGCAGGGTCGGGGCCCTGCGCCCAGCCGAAGGCGACCGGCAGCAGGGAGACGCCGATGAGGGTGATGACGGACCCGGTGACGACGGGCGGGAAGAAGCGGACGGCCTTGCTGAAGAAGGGAGCGGCGACGAAGCCGAGGACGCCCGCGACGACGACCGCGCCGAAGATGACCGGCAGCGCGTCGCCCTTGTCCTTGGTCGAGGCGACGATCGCGGTCATGGGGGCGACGCCGGCGAAGGTGACCCCGTTGACGAACGGCAGCCGGGCGCCGATCTTCCAGAAGCCGAGGGTCTGGAGGAAGGTGGCGAGGCCCGCGGTGAAGAGACACGCGCCGGTGAGGAAGGTCAGCTCGCTGCCGGAGAGACCCCCGGCGGCGCCGACGATCAGAGGTGGGGCGACGACTCCCGCGTACATGGCGGCGACGTGCTGCAGGCCGCTGGCGGCCATTCTCAGCGGCGGGAGTTTCTCGTCGACCGGGTGCTTCGACTCGTTGTGCGGTATTGCCTCGTTGCTGGACGTCGATGGGGCGGCCACGGCGGCTCCTCCGGTCGGTTACGCGTCGGCTCTGACGCGGGTGTCAGGGAGGTGATGCGCGGTCGTGCGGGACCGGGACGATGGCCGTCACGAGGAAGCCCCTCCGGACGGCGGAGACCGTCGGGAGGCAGGGCGTCCGGGTGACGGAGACCGTTCCGGTGGGCGCGCACGTCCATGCGCGCCCACCGGAGACGGCCGCCATGGACCCCGCTCGGGTCCATGGCTTCCGGCCGAGGGCCGTCCCCCTCGGCCGGAGATCTTCGGACTGCTCAGGCCTGCGCGGTGATCCGCGCGAGGCGCTGTGCCTCCGCCCGCGTGGAGCGGGCGACGGCGTCCTCGTCCACGTGCAGCAGCCGGCTGTTCTCGACCACCGGGAGGCCGTTGACGAGGGAGAGGGTGACCGGGGCCGCCGCGCCGAAGACCAGCGCGGTCACCGGGTCGGCGATCGAGGCGTGCGCCAGGGTGTCCAGCCTCCACAGCACGAGGTCGGCGAGCTTGCCCGGCTCCAGGGAGCCGATCTCCGCCGCCCTGCCGAGGACCTGGGCGCCGCCGAAGGTGCCGAGACGCAGCGCCTGCCGGGCGTTCAGGGCGGCTTCCCGGTGGGCGCCGAGCCGGTTGACGAGGAGGGCGTTGCGCAGCTCGGTGTGGAGTTCGCCGGACTCGTTGGAGGCGGTGCCGTCGACGCCGAGGCCGACCGGGACGCCGGCCGCGAGCATGTCGGGGACGCGCGCGATTCCGGCCGCCAGGCGTGCGTTGGAGGAAGGGCAGTGGGCGACACCCGTCCTCGTCCGGGCGAAGGCGGCGATGTCGGAGTCGTTCATGTGGACGCAGTGGGCCATCCACACGTCCTCGCCGAGCCAGCCGGTGGACTCGAAGTAGTCGGTCGGGCCCATCCCGAACAGTTCCTTGCAGAACTGCTCCTCCTCGACGGTCTCCGAACCGTGCGTGTGCAGCCGTACGCCCTTGCGCCGGGCCAGTTCCGCGCCCTGCGTGAGGAGTTCGGTGGAGACGGAGAACGGTGAGCAGGGGGCGACGGCGATCTGCGTCATGGCGCCGAAGGAGGCGTCGTGGTGCTCGTCGACGGTCGCCTCGGTGGCCGCGAGGGCGCCTTCGAGGGTCTCGACGGCGAAGTCCGGCGGCAGGCCGCCGTCCTTCTCGCTGCGGTCCATGGAGCCGCGGGCCAGGGTGAAGCGGACACCCGTCTCGCGGGCGGCCCGGATGATGGCGCCGGACAGGTCCCCGGAGCCCTTCGGGAAGACGTAGTGGTGGTCCATGGCGGTGGTGACACCGCCGCGGGCCATCATCGCGAGGGAACCCTGCGCGGCGGCGTACACCATCTGCTCGTCGATGCGCGCCCAGGTCGGGTACAGCGCGACGAGCCAGTTGAAGAGGTTGTGGTCGGTGGCGAGCCCGCGGGTGATCCACTGGTAGAAGTGGTGGTGGGTGTTGACCAGGCCGGGTGTGGCCAGGTGACCGGTGCCGTCGATGCGGCGGACCACGTTCTCCAGCCCTTCGGGGGCGCTGCCCGCGCCGAGGGACTCGATGCGGTTGCCGGCGACGACGACGTACCCGGTGGCGTACTCGGTGTCGGCGGCGTCGACGGTCGCGATCGAACAGTTCTCGATGACGATGCGCTGGGCTGCTGCCATGATGCGTCCTTTTCGCTCTGTGGAGAGGGCACGGCAGGACCCCAGGAGCTTTGAGTGCCGCGGCCGTTGACGCCACGGGTGCCGATGGAGAGGGGTGCCCCCGGCCGGCCGGGGGCACCGGCGGAGGTCAGAGGTTGGTGAGGTCCACGGGGATGCGCGGCTCGCAGCCGTCGCGCAGGACGGTGGCCTCGATCAGCCCGTAGGGGCGGTCGGCCGCGTAGTAGACCTCATTGTCGTTCTCCAGCCCGAACGGCTCGAGGTCCACCAGGAAGTGATGCTTGTTCGGGAGGGAGAAGCGGACCTCGTCGATCTCGCCGCGGTTGTTGATGATGCGCGCGCCCATCTGGTAGAGGGTCTGCTGCAGCGACAGCGAGTACGTCTCCGCGAAGGCCTGGAGCATGTGCTTCCTGACCTGGTCGTAGGACTTCTCCCAGTTGGGCATCTTCTGCTCGTCGCCGGTCCAGTTGAAGCGCCAGCGACCGGAGACCTCGGTCGCCAGGATGCGGTCGTGGGCCTCGGGCAGCGTCGTGTACTTGTCCTTGACGAAGCCCCAGAACTCGGAGTTCGTCGAGTTCATCACGACGAGGTCCTTCAGTCCGGAGACGACCTCCCAGGTCGTGCCGTCGAAGGTGATCTGGGTGACCCGGGTCTCCTGGCCCTTGCGCACGAAGGAGTGCTTGACCTCGTCGGCGCCGATGAACCTGGAGTTGGCGTCCGAGGTCGCGATGCGCTCCCAGGCGTACTCCTCGATCCGGATGCGCGCCGTCCTGATCGGCTCCTGGCTGGTCACGAAGTGCCGGGCGAGGTGGATGCCGAACTGCTCGGCGGACTCGATGCCGTGCTCCTTGGCGAAGGCGTACACCGTGTTCTTGGTGGTGTCCGTCGGCAGGACGTTGGCGTTCGAACCGGAGTAGTGGACCTCTTCCATGTCGCCGCTCAGCGCCACGGACACGTTGAGGTCCTTGATGTGATGGGTGTCGCCGTCGCGCGTGATCCTGACGACCCGGTTCTCGGCCTTGCCGTACTGGTTCTGTCCCAGGACCACAGGGCGCGCGGGTCGGGAGTTGTCCGTCATCTGTCTGCTAGCTCCCTCGGTAAACGGAGTAGCCGAACGGGTTGAGCAGCAGCGGTACGTGGTAGTGCTCGCCCGGCGTCACGGCGAAGGTGATCGCCACCTCGGGGAAGAACACTCCGCTCGTACCGCTGTCCCGGTTCGCGGGGGCGTCCTGCTGCGCATCGGCTTGCTTCTTCTCGAAGTACGCCTCGACCTCGAAGTCGAGCCGTACGTGGGTCGTCCCCTCCGGCAGCGCCGGCAGGTCCTTGCACCGCCCGTCCGCGTCGGTCGCGGAGCCGCCGAGCGGGCGCCAGTCGGCGTCGCGGCCGTCGCGGGCCGCCAGCCGCACGGCGACGTCCCCGGCGGGGCGGCCGGCGCTGGTGTCCAGGATGTGCGTGGACACGGAAGCCGTGGTGTCGGTGCTCATGCCTCTTCTTCCTCCAGGAGTCGGCCGAGGCGGATGCGGTTGATCGCCGTCAGTTCGACACGGACGATCTCGTACTCCTGCTCGGGTGTGTTGCCGAGGCGTTCCTCGACCGCGTCGCGCATCTGCTCGCCGGTCCGGCCGGTGGCGCAGATGAGGAAGACATGGCCGAACTTCTCCTGGTAGGCCAGGTTCAGTTCGAGCATCTCCGCCCTGAGTTCCTCGGAGGCGCCTGCCATGCCGCGCTGTTCCCGGGAGGAGGTCGGGTCGCCGGGTTTCGGCCGCCCGATCGGCGGGTGCCCGGCCATCGCGTCCGCCAGGTCCGCCGCGGACAGCTCGGCCATGGCGGTGTCGCTCGCGGCGAAGAGGGCGTCGGGGGTGGCGTACGGGCGCCGGGCGAGCAGGCCGCGCACCCAGGCCGCCGAGGCGCACACCTCGAGGAGTGCGGCGTGGGCCGCCTGCTCCTCCAGGGCGTTGAACCGGGCGAGACCACCGGGTGTCGTACTCGACGTCACGGGATGCCTCCGTGGCCTTGTGCTGGACGGGCTGCGGACAGCTAACGCCCTCGAAAACATCACGTCAACACTTTGTTGAAAAATCCGGGTAACAAAAACCGCCGTCCGGGTGATCCGGACGGCGGCGGTCCCGCGGTGGGCCCGCCGGCCGGAGCAGGGGGGTCCGGCGGACCCCGGACCAGCGCGTCCTCGCCGGCCGAGCCCCATCCCGCTGCGGAATCCCACGCCCCTTCGGGCCCCCGTCTCCTTCGGGTCCCCGCCTCCTTCGAGCCCTCGTCTCCGTTGGGCCCTCCGGGTTTCCCTCAGACCTGCTTCTCGCGGTTCAGGTAGTTGTAGACGGTGAAGCGGCTCACCCCGAGCGCGCTCGCCACGGTCTCCACGCCGTGCCGCACGGAGAACGCCCCGCGCGCCTCCAGCACCCGTACGACCTCCTGCTTGGCCTTGCGGTCGAGGTCGGCCAGGGGCTTGCCCTGCTTGCGCTCCAGCGCGGCCAGGATGTGATCGAGCGAGTCGGCGAGCTGCGGCAGGCGTACGGCGACCACGTCCGCGCCCTCCCAGGACAGCACGACGTCGTCGGGTCCGGCCTGGCCGGGCGCCAGCATCTCGCCGCCCATGGCGTCGACCAGCGGCTTGACCGCCGCGACGAAGGGATCGTCCCCGGTACCGGTCACTTATCGCCCTCCCCGACCACGTTCACCTGCAGCGAGACCCGCGTGGCGCCCGCGGCCAGGGCCTTGCGCAGCAGCGCGTCGACCGCGTCGAGCACGGCATCGGCGCCGCCCTCCGCGGTGTTGCCGAACGGGCCGACGTCCACCGCGTCCAGCGCGGCCGCCTCGACGACCTCGCGGGCGACCAGCGCGTGCGGGGGTGCCTCGTCGAGGTCGAAGGGCTCGGTCGTGAACTCCACTCTCAATCGCACCCGCTCAACCTACTGCTCGGCGTCGATTTTCCGGCAGCCCCCTCTTGACAAGCCCCGCGACCCGGCGGCAATCTTCCATTAAGCAGAAACGAACTTCCACCATACGGAATTGAGCCAGCCGGAGCGAACGCCGGCCGGACTGTCGATACGGAAGGGGGCGCCGAGTCCATGACCGGTTTTGCATCGAGCACAGCCGCAGAGCAGCGCTTCAACGTCAACCTGTCGATCCTCTTCACGGAACTCCCGCTCCTGGAGCGCCCCGCGGCCGCCGCCGCGGCCGGCTTCACCGCGGTCGAACTGTGGTGGCCCTGGGTCGACACCCCCACCCCCGCACCCGCCGAACTCGACGCCCTGAAGCGGGCGATCGAGGACGCGGGCGTCCAGCTGACGGGCCTCAACTTCTACGCCGGGCGACTGCCCGGTCCCGACCGGGGCGCGCTGTCGATCCCCGGCGAGGAGTCGGAGAGGTTCCGCGCCAACATCGACGTCGCGGCGGACTTCGCGCGGTCACTGGGCTGCGGGGCGCTCAACGCCCTGTACGGCAACCGCGTCGAGGGCGTGGACCCGGCCGAGCAGGACGCGCTCGCGCTGGAGAACCTCGTCCTCGCGGCGCGGGCGGCCGACCGGATCGGCGCGATCCTGCTGATCGAGACGCTCAACCGGCCCGAGTCACCGGACTATCCACTGGTGAGTTCCGCGGCAGGCGTCGCCGTCGTCGACCGGGTCAACGAGGCGACCGGCCTCGGCAACGCCAGGTTCCTCATGGACCTCTACCACCTGTCCATGAACGGCGAGGACCTGCCGCAGGTGATCTCCGCGTACACCGAGAAGACCGGCCACGTGCAGATCGCCGACAACCCCGGCCGCGGCGCACCGGGCACCGGCACGCTCCCGCTGGAGGACCTGCTCGGGCAGCTGCGCAAGGCCGGTTACCGGGGCTGGGTCGGCCTGGAGTACAAGCCGGGCGACCGCCCGAGCGCCGAGGCCTTCGACTGGCTGCCCGCCGAAGCCCGAGCCGCCCGCTGAGCCGGCATCCCACGACGACACGTCAGAAAGGCACCCTCATGAGCAAACTCCCCAAGGTCGCGTGGATCGGGCTCGGCATCATGGGCTCCCCCATGTCGGAGAACCTGATCAAGGCCGGGTACGACGTCACCGGGTTCACCCTGGAGCAGGACAAGCTGGAGCGGCTCACGGCGGCCGGCGGCACGGCGGCGGCGTCGATCGCCGAGGCCGTGTGCGACGCCGACGTGGTGATCACGATGGTGCCCGCCTCCCCGCAGGTCGAGGCCATCGCGTACGGGCCCGACGGCATCCTGGAGAACGCGCGGTCCGGAGCGCTGCTCGTCGACATGTCGTCGATCACCCCGCAGACCTCCGTGGACCTCGCGAAGGCCGCCGCGGCCAAGGGCATCCGGGTCCTCGACGCCCCGGTGTCCGGCGGTGAGGCCGGTGCCGTCGAGGCCGTGCTGTCCATCATGGTCGGCGGGGAACAGGCCGACTTCGACGCGGCCGAACCGATCTTCGAGGCGCTCGGCCGGACCATCGTGCTGTGCGGTCCGCACGGCTCGGGTCAGACCGTGAAGGCCGCCAACCAGCTGATCGTCGCCGTCAACATCCAGGCGTGCGCCGAGGCCGTGGTGTTCCTGGAGAAGTCGGGCGTGGACCTGAGGGCGGCGCTCGACGTACTGAACGGCGGTCTGGCCGGCTCGACCGTACTGACGCGCAAGAAGGACAACTTCCTCAGCCGCGACTTCAAGCCGGGCTTCCGCATCGACCTGCACCACAAGGACATGGGCATCGTCACGGACGCCGCCCGCACCGTCGGCGCCGCGCTGCCGGTCGGCGCCGTGGTGGCCCAACTGGTGGCCTCGCTGCGCGCGCAGGGGGACGGCGGCCTGGACCACTCGGCCCTGCTGCGCGCCGTCGAGCGGCTCTCCGGCGCGCAGCTCTGAGACTTCCGGGCGGTGCCGCCGCCGACACCTGTCCTGTCGCGCCCAGGCGGTGGCACCGTCCGGAATCGACTTCAACAAACTGTTGACGTCCACAGACCCCAAACCTAGGCTCCACGAAGCGGACGGTCCACATAGCGGAAGTTTCTTTCCGCTGGCCCCGCTGCCCTCTCGTACGGAAGGTCCACGATGTCGAAGCGCGTGCTGACGACCGAGTCCGGCGCCCCGGTCGCCGACAACCAGAACTCCGCCACCGCAGGCGTCGGCGGCCCGCTGCTCCTCCAGGACCAGCACCTGCTGGAGAAGCTCGCCCGGTTCAACCGCGAGCGCATCCCGGAGCGTGTGGTGCACGCGCGCGGCTCGGGCGCGTACGGCCACTTCGAGGTGACCGACGACGTCACGGGCTTCACGTACGCCGACTTCCTCGGCACGGTCGGCAAGCGCACCGAGGTGTTCCTGCGCTTCTCGACCGTGGCCGACAACCTCGGCGGCGCGGACGCGGTCCGTGACCCCCGCGGATTCGCGGTGAAGTTCTACACGGAGGAAGGCAACTACGACCTGGTCGGGAACAACACGCCCGTCTTCTTCGTCAAGGACCCGGTCAAGTTCCCCGACTTCATCCACTCCCAGAAGCGCGACCCGTTCACGGGCAAGCAGGAGCCCGACAACGTCTGGGACTTCTGGGCGCACTCCCCCGAGGCGACGCACCAGGTGACCTGGCTGATGGGCGACCGCGGCATCCCGGCCTCGTACCGCCACATGAACGGCTACGGCTCGCACACCTACCAGTGGACGAACGCCGAGGGCGAGGCCTTCTTCGTCAAGTACCACTTCAAGACGAACCAGGGCGTGCGCTCGCTGTCGAGCGAGCAGGCGCGGGAGATCGCGGGCACGGACCCCAACTCCCATCAGACGGACCTGCTTCAGGCGATCGAGCGGGGCGTGCACCCGTCCTGGACGCTGTACGTGCAGATCATGCCCGCGGCGGAGGCGGCGGACTACCGCTTCAACCCCTTCGACCTCACCAAGGTGTGGCCGCACGGGGACTATCCGCTGCGGCGCGTGGGGCGACTCGTCCTGGACCGCAACCCCGACAACGTCTTCGCCGAGGTCGAACAGGCCGCCTTCTCCCCGAACAACTTCGTTCCGGGCATCGGCCCCTCTCCCGACAAGATGCTCCAGGGCCGCCTGTTCGCGTACGCGGACGCCCACCGCTACCGGCTGGGCGTGAACCACACGCTGCTCGCGGTGAACGCCCCGAAGGCGACGGTCGCCCAGAACTACGGCCGCGACGGCCTGATGGCCTCCAACAACCAGGGCCGCGCGGCGAAGAACTACGAACCCAACTCCTACGACGGCCCGGCCGAGACCGGCCGCCCGCTGTCGGCCCCCCTCGCCGTGCACGGCCACACCGGCACGCACGAGGCACCGCTCCACACCAAGGACGACCACTTCTTCCAGGCGGGTGAGCTGTACCGGCTGATGTCGCGGGACGAGCAGTCCCGTCTCGTGGCGAACATCGCCGGCGGCCTCGCGCAGGTCTCCCGCGACGACGTCGTCGAGAAGAACCTCGCCCACTTCCACGCGGCCGACCCGTCGTACGGCGACCGCGTGGCGGAGGCGGTCCGCGCCCTGCGCGAGGACTGAGCCTCTACTCCAGCCGCCCGAGGCGGCGTTGGACCCGGATGAGGGGTGGTCCAGCGCTGTCCGGGCAGGACCGGGACCGCGGCGGCATGCGAGCCAGTGCGGTGGTCAAGGTTCCGGAGCCCCTTCTCGACCTGAGGGAAGGAAGCCCCGGACCCGTCGCATCCGCCGCGGTCCCCGCCCACCTTCGACGGCCCCTGGGTCACGGTGGGGCACCAGGTGTCAACAACGCTCGTGATCCATACACCCAGCCCCGTCCGGCGGCGCGACCGCGCTGTCACGCCCAGCCTCGCGCCGTCGGACGGCCACCACCTCGTACGTCACCGAGCCAGGAGCGCCGGATACCGGACCGTCGTCCGTATCCGGCGCTCCTGGGTGCGTCGGCGTGCGTATCCGCCCCGCCGGCAGCAGCCTGAGGGCATGGACTATCCCAGTATTGTTGTGCACGCCCCAGGGCTGGACGGCTCACGGCGGGTCGCCGTGGGGGACGAGACGCTCGGTATCGCCTATCACCTCGACGACGTCGTCGAGATCCTGCGGCTGGCGGACCTCGACGAGATCGAGGTCGAGGAGAGCGACATCATCGACTGGCAGGGCGGCGGCCCGGACGACTGGCCGGGGCTGTCGGAGCACCCGTCCCAGTGACGACCGGCCGGGGTTGTCGGCACCCGTCCCAGTGACGCCCGGCCCCGCGCGCACCCGGTGTACGCCACCGGACGTACCCCGGCTACGGAACCCTCAAATCAAGCTCTGAACAACGCTCCGGAGGCTTCACGCCACCCCGCACGAGGGCACATTCTCGGCACATGAGGCCCGCCGACACGGGGGCGGCGGGCCTCATGACCGGAGTGACACGGGGGGCGGCCATGGGCGACGGCATGTCGGAGGAACCGGATCCGTATGCCGTCGCCCTGGTGCGTGGCGGGCCCCGCGCCGCCGTGACGGTCGCCGTGCTCGCCCTGCGTCTGCGGGGCGCGGTCGAGGCCGGCCGGCCCGGCACCATGCGGACGTCACGGGCGATCGCCCTCGCGGAGAACCCGCTGGAACGGGTGGCGCACCCGCTGGAGCGGGCCGTGCACGGCTCCCTCTACCGCCCCGCGGGCATGGGCGAGTTGTTGCGGCGCACGAGCGTACGACAGGCACTCGCACGGCTACGGACGGAGCTGACCGAAGCCGGAACGTTCCGGAAGTTCCCTCCCGGCCCCACGCTCGGCGCCCGGCGCCACCTCGGACGGGCACGGGCCGAGCGGCCCCTGCCGACCGGGAGGGAGGGCCTGTCGACGCATGACGTGCTCCTCGCGGTCGCGCTCCACGGCGCCGCGGCCCTCACCGCCCTGGAGCCGCGTTTCGCCGTGGCCGCGGGGCTGGTGGGGCGCGGCGGCACGGCCGACAAGGGGCTGCTGCCGCATTCCTGGGGCGGCGGGAGCGGCGGGAGCTACACCGACGGCGGCGGCTCGGACCCGGGACCGGGCTGACCGGGCTCATCGGGCTCACCGGGCCGGGCCGATCGGGCCAGGGACGGAGACAGGGACAGGACCGGGAGCGTGGCGCCCGGTGCGTGGGCCGCAACTCCCCCTGCCGCAGCCGTTCCTGAACACACGGCGTGCGCGTCGCGCGCCCCTGCGCCGCCGAGGGCGCCGTTCGAACGTCCCGAGTGCGAAGCCGGGTTCGTCCGTCGGGGGCGACGACGGCGACGGCCCCGCCTCCGGACACGGAGGCGGGGCCGTACGGTCGGCGCGGGCGTCGGCTGACGCGCCGGCTGTCAGGCCTTCAGCGTCCTGATCGACGTCGGCGCGTGGGCCGGGTCGGTCGCGATCTCCTCGAACTCGACGACGTTGCCGATGTCGTTCGTCGTCGACATGGAGATGTTCGTGACCCGCTCCAGGATCGCCTCGACGACCACGGGCACCCGGAACTCCGCGGCGAGCTTCTTGGCCTGCTCGAAGGCGGCGCCCAGGTCGGCCGGGTCGGTGACCCGGATCGCCTTGCAGCCGAGTCCCTCGACGACCTTGACGTGGTCGACGCCGTACACGCCGAGTTCGGGCGAGTTGATGTTCTCGAACTCCAGCTTGACCTGGAAGTCGATGTCGAACGCCCGCTGCGCCTGCCGGATGAGACCCAGGTAGGAGTTGTTCACCAGGACATGGACGTACGGAATCCGGTGCTGGGCGCCGACGGCCAGTTCCTCGATCATGAACTGGAAGTCGTAGTCACCGGAGAGGGCGACCACGGAGGCCTCCGGGTCGGCCGTGGCGACGCCGAGCGCGGCCGGCACGGTCCAGCCGAGCGGGCCCGCCTGGCCGCAGTTGATCCAGTGGCGGGGCCGGTAGACGTGCAGCATCTGGGCGCCGGCGATCTGCGAGAGGCCGATGGTGGAGACGTACCGGGTCTCCGGTCCGAAGGCCTTGTTCATCTCCTCGTAGACACGCTGCGGCTTGATGGGGATGTCGTCGAAGTGCGTACGGCGCTGGAGGGTGGCCCGGCGCTCCTGTGCGGCGGCGGCCCACCCGGACCGGTCGGGGAGCCTCCCCTCGGCCTTCGACTCCCGCGCCACCTCGACGAACAGCTCCAGCGCGGCCTTCGCGTCGGAGGCGATCCCGTAGTCCGGGGCGAAGATCCTGCCGATCTGGGTGGGCTCGACGTCGACATGGACGAACGTGCGCCCCGCCGTGTAGACGTCCAGCCTGCCGGTGTGGCGGTTGGCCCACCGGTTGCCGATGCCGAGGACGAAGTCGGACTCCAGGAAGGTCGCGTTGCCGTAGCGGTGCGAGGTCTGCAGGCCCACCATGCCGGCGTTCAGCTCGTGGTCGTCGGGCAGGACGCCCCAGCCCATGAGGGTCGGGACGACCGGGATACCGGTCAACTCGGCGAACTCCACGAGGAGTTCCGAGGCGTCGGCGTTGATGACACCGCCGCCGGCGACGATCAGCGGGCGCTCGGACCCGTTGAGGAGGGTGAGTGCCTTCTCGATCTGGGCGCGGGTGGCGGTGGGCCGGTACGCGCGCAGCGGCTCGTACGTCTCGGGGTCGAACTCGATCTCCGTCTGCTGGACGTCGACGGGCAGGTCGATGAGGACCGGGCCGGGGCGGCCCGAGCGCATCAGGTGGAAGGCCTGCTGGAAGACGCCGGGGACCTGCGCAGCCTCCAGGACGGTGACGGCCATCTTGGTGACGGGCCCCGCGATCGAGGCGATGTCGACGGCCTGGAAGTCCTCTTTGTGGATCACGGCGGTCGGGGCCTGGCCCGTGATGCACAGGATCGGGATCGAGTCGCCGATGGCGGAGTACAACCCGGTGATCATGTCGGTGCCGGCCGGTCCGGACGTGCCGACGCAGACGCCGATGTTGCCCGGGTGGGTCCGGGTGTAGCCCTCCGCCATGTGTGAGGCGCCCTCGACGTGCCGGGCGAGGGTGTGGCGGATCCCTCCGGCGGCTTGCAGGGCCGCGTAGAAGGGGTTGATCGCCGCACCCGGGACGCCGAACGCGTTGCTGACGCCCTCGCGCTTGAGGATCTCGACTGCCGCGCGGGCAGCGGTCATACGAGCCATGGAGTACTCCTGCTTCGGCTGTCGGATTCGCGCTCCGTCGCGCCCCGCGGAGAGCTGGTGATTCCGTAGGTGGTCCGTGGACGACTTCGCGTTCCGTTCCGCGTGCCGCCATCACTGTATTCCGCATTACGGAAACTAACTTCTACTATCTGGAAACAATGTAGGTGGCGTGCCAGGAGGCGTCAAGGGCGGGCGCCCGGCGGGATCTCCTCGGACAGGCCCCCCGGAGAACGGCCGGAAGGACGGCCGAGAAAGAGGCCGGAGGAAGGCCTCGATGCTGTCGGGGCGTTTCGCTGTCGGCGGCCCCCTCCCTGGAGGACGATGGACGGGCTGTCCCGACGTGACGTCCTGGAGTGGGCCATGGCCGAGAGCGTGCCGGTGCGGTGTCCGGCCTGCCGCCGCGAGCACCTCTTCGCCGCGTCGTCGTACCCGTGCGTCTGCGGCGCCCCCGTCACTCCCCCGCTCGACCGCCTCGCGGATCCCGTACCCGTGAAGCACCGCGTCTGGGACGACGACTGGGTGACGGTGCCCTGCGACGCCTGCGGTCGCGAGGACGAGTGGCCCCATCCGGAACTGGGCTGTGCGTGCGGGACCGTGCTGCGGATTCCGGTACGCGGGGTACGCCCCGGAGGGCTGCGCCGACCGCCGCGCGCCGGGATCGCGCCGGGCACCGCCGCCGAGCCCGACTCCGACCGGGACGGGACCCCCGCGCGCTCACCGCACACGACCGGGGCCCACGCCCCGCACACCGCCGAAGCGCCTGCCTCACCCGGGGCCGGGACGACGACCCCGCGGGCCGCCGAGGTGTCGCCGGAACCGGGCGCGGGCGCCGTGCCGGCGCGGGCCGTCGACGCTCCGTCCGCCGGCGGTCCCGCTGCGGACGACGGCCGTCACGCGGCCGGTCCGCCCCCGGACGGAGAAGCGCCAGCCGCCCCCGGATCCCCCCTCGCACCCGACCGCTCCCGGCCTCCCGCCGCCGCCCCGCCACCCCGTCCGGCGTTCCAGCCGGTCACCGTCCGCACCGCGCGGGACGCCGTGACGGCCGCCGCGCTGTATCTGCGGTGGCTCGGCTACCGCGACATCCGCAGGGCGGACCAGCGACCGCCGTCGGGAATCGGGCTCGCGGCCCGGGGCGTCATGGCCCAGGTGGACCCGACGGTCCGCCCCGCCTCGCTGCGCGACGTGGAGTGCCTGTGGCTGACGGCGATGAGCGAGTCCATCCGGTGCGTCTACTTCTCGCTCGCCGGCTACACGGACGACGCGCGCTCCCGCGCCGACCTGCTCGGGATCCCCCTCTTCGTCCTCGACCTCACCGGCACCCCCCAGCCGGTCAACGCCCCCGCGGACGACCTCGTCGCCACGGGGGCCTGACCGGTGGACGGCCACCGGGGATCGCGGGGCGGACCTCAGTCCCGGTCGGCGTACGTCTCGCGCAGTTCGATCTTCCGTACCTTGCCGGACACCGTCATCGGGAAGGCCTCCAGGATCCGCAGGCGGCTGGGGATCTTGTAGTGGGCCAGCCGGCCCTCGCAGTAGGCGCGCAGTTCCGCCAGCGTCGGCGGGTCGGCCGGATCGCGCGCGACGACGCAGGCGAGCACCTCCTCGCCGTACCGCTCGTGGGGCACTCCGACCACCTGGACGTCGGCGATCCTCGGATGCGCGTAGAGGAACTCCTCGATCTCCCGCGGATAGATGTTCTCGCCGCCCCGGATGATCATGTCCTTGATGCGGCCGACGATCTCGACGTAACCGTCCTCGCGCATCACGGCGAGGTCCCCGGTGTGCATCCAGCGCCCGGGGTCGACGGCCTCGGCCGTCTTCTCGGGCTCGTTCCAGTAGCCGAGCATCACGCTGTAGCCCCGGGTGCACAACTCGCCCGAGGTTCCCCGGGGCCGGGTCACGCCGTCCACCGGGTCGACGACCTTGACCTCCAGATGCGGAAGCACCCGGCCGACGGTGCCGGTGCGGTGCTCCAGGTCGTCGTCCCGGCGGGTCTGGAGGGAGACCGGCGAGGTCTCGGTCATGCCGTAGCAGATGGAGACCTCCGCCATGTGCATCTCGGCGACCACCCGCTTCATCACCTCGACCGGGCACGGCGAGCCCGCCATGATCCCGGTGCGGAGCGAGGACAGGTCGTACGTCGCGAAGTCGGGGAGGTTCAGCTCCGCGATGAACATGGTCGGGACGCCGTACAGCGAGGTGCAGCGCTCGTCCTGGACGGCGCGCAGCGTCGCCGCGGGGTCGAAGGACGGGGCCGGGATGACGATGCACGCGCCGTGCGAGGTCGCCGCGAGATTTCCCATCACCATGCCGAAGCAGTGGTAGAAGGGCACCGGGACGCAGATGCGGTCCTGCTCCGTGTAGGCGATCGACTCACCCACGAAATAGCCGTTGTTGAGGATGTTGTGATGGGAGAGCGTCGCCCCCTTGGGGAAGCCCGTGGTCCCCGAGGTGTACTGGATGTTGATCGGGTCGTCGCAGGACAGCTCGCTCCCGCGGGTCCGGAGCTCCTCGTCCGAGGCGGAGGTGCCGCGCCCGGTCAGCGCGTCCCAGCTCGGGTCGCCGATGTAGACGGTCTCCCGCAACTTCGGGCAGTTGCGCCGTACTTGTTCGACCATCGCCCGGTAGTCGCTGGTCTTGTGACGGAGGGAGGCGACGAGCAGCGAGATGCCGGCCTGCCGGAGGACGTACTCGACCTCGTGGGTGCGGTAGGCGGGGTTGATGTTCACCATGACCGCGCCGATGCGGGCGGTCGCGTACTGGACGAGCACCCACTCCGGGCAGTTGACCGCCCAGATACCGACCCGGTCGCCCTTGGCGATGCCGGAGGCGAGCAGCGCTGACGCCAGCCTGTCGACGTCGGCGGCGAATTCGGCGTACGTCCAGCGCCGCCCGGACGGCACGTCGACGAGGGCCTCCCGGTCCGGCCAGGCCGACACCGTCCGGTCCAGATTGGCCCCGATGGTGTCGCCCAGCAGGGCGGTCCCGCTCGTGCCGTGCGTGTAGGCGAGTTCTGTCACCGGAAGTCCTCCTCGCGGTACTCGGCGTCCGAGCCCGCCGCCGTGGCCTCGCGCAGCTCGATCCGGCGGATCTTGCCCGACACCGTCTTGGGCAGCTCGCCGAACTCCAGGCGCCGGATGCGCTTGTAGGGGGCGAGGACCGTGCGCGAGTGCTCGAAGAGCACCTTGGCCAGGTCGGGGCCCGGTTCGTGGCCCGCCGCGAGGACGACGTACGCCTTCGGGACGGCGAGCCGCAGCGCGTCGGGGGCCGGGACGACGGCCGCCTCGGCCACCGCCTCGTGCTCCAGCAGCGCGCTCTCCAGCTCGAAGGGCGAGATCTTGTAGTCCGAGGCCTTGAAGACGTCGTCGGCCCGGCCCACGTACGTGAGGTAGCCGTCGGCGTCGCGCGCGCCGATGTCGCCCGTCCGGTAGTAGCCGCCCGCCATCGCCTCCGCGGTGCGGTCGGGGTCGCCGTGGTAGCCGGTCATCAGACCCACCGGCCTGCCCGACAGGTCGAGCGCGATCTCCCCCTCGTCCGCGCCCGGGGCGCCGGAGACCGGGTCGAGGAGTTCGACGCGGAAGCCGGGGCTGGGCCGCCCCATGGAGCCCGTCTTCAGCTGCTGCCCGGGGCTGTTGGAGACCTGGACGGCCGTCTCGGTCTGCCCGAAACCGTCCCGGACGGTGACGCCCCAGGCGCGCCGCACCTGTTCGATGACTTCCGGGTTGAGCGGCTCGCCCGCGGCGACGGCCTCGCGCGGCGGTGTCGGCAGCTGCGTCAGGTCGGCCTGGATGAGCATGCGCCACACGGTGGGCGGGGCGCAGAAGGTGGTGACCCCGGCCCGGTCCATCTCCGCGAGCAGCCGGCCCGCGTCGAAGCGCGTGTAGTTGTGGATGAAGACGGTGGCCTCCGCGTTCCAGGGCGCGAAGAGGTTGGACCAGGCGTGCTTGGCCCAGCCCGGTGAGGAGATGTTCAGGTGCACGTCGCCGGGTTCGAGCCCGATCCAGTACATCGTCGACAGATGGCCGATCGGGTAGGAGGCGTGCGTGTGCTCGACGAGTTTGGGGCGGGCGGTCGTGCCGGAGGTGAAGTAGAGCATCAGCGGGTCGTCCGAGTGGGTCACGCCGTCCGGCTCGAACGACGCGTCGGCGGCGTACGCCTCCTCGTACGAGTGCCAGCCGGGACGCGGGCCACCGACCGTGATCCGGGTGTGCCGGCCGGGCACCTCGTCGAACTTCGCGGTGTCCTCGGCGCGCACGATCACGTGCCGGACCCGGCCGCGCTCGACGCGGTCGCGCAGATCGGCCGGGCCGAGCAAAGTGGTCGCCGGGATGACGACGGCGCGCAGCTTCATCGCCGCGAGGGCCGTCTCCCACAGCTCGACCTGGTTGCCGAGCATGACGAGGATCCGGTCCTCGGCGCGGACGCCCCGCGCACGCAGCCAGTTGGCCAGCCGGTCGGAGCGCTCGGACAGCGCGGCGAAGGAGAACTCGGCGCGCCCGCCGTCCTCCTCGACGATGTGCAGGGCGGTGCGGTCGTTGTCCCGCGCGATGACGTCGAACCAGTCGAGTGCCCAGTTGAAGGAGTCCGGGCGCGGCCACTCGAAGCCCTGGTACGCCGTCGCGTAATCCTCCCGGTGCTCCAGCAGGAAGTCCCGCGCGGCGCGGAATCGCTCCGTCGCGTCCGTCGTCACCGTCATGTGTCCTCCTCGTTGCCGGACCACCGCCTAACATCGTGTATTCCGTTAGGGAGGTCTCACTACCCCCGAACGGGGGTGCGCCGCGACGAAGGGGCGAACAGGTGGCAGCAGAAGCGGCCGACGCGGTGGAGATGCGCGCCGCGCTGGTAGGGCTGCGGCGCGCCACGGGACTGCCGGTCGCGTTCGGCGGCCTGGTCGAGCCCGGGCGCGCGCAGGTGCGCATCAGCGAACTCAGCGGCACGGCGACGCCCGCGCTCAGCGCGCTCGCGGTGTCCTCGGGCAACGGTCTGGGCGGTAAGGCGGTGGCCCTCGCGCGGCCCTGCGCGGTGACGGACTACTCGGCCTCACGGCAGATCAGCCACGAGTACGACATGGCGGTCGCCACCGAGGGACTGTGCTCGGTGCTGGCGGTGCCCGTGGTCGTACGCCGCCGGGTGCGCGGCGTGCTGTACGGCGCCCTGCGGACGGCGCAGCCGCTGGGTGACCGCACGCTCGGCGCGGCCGTGGCGGCGGCCCGGGACGTGGAGCAGGCGCTGGTCGTACGGGACGAGGCGCGGGGTCTGCTGGCCGTCGCGCGGGAGCCCGAGCCGGTGGCGGGCAGCGCCGCGTGGGAGGAGGTGCGGGAGGCGCACGGGGCGTTGCGGGCGCTGGCACCGCGTATCGGCGACCCGGCGCTGCGGGCCGAACTCCTCGACGTGTGCGGGCGTCTGGCCGGCGCGGCGGCTCCCGAGCCCGGCGGACCGCACGTCGGGCTCGCCCCGCGCGAGGTGGACGTCCTGGCCTGTGTCGCGGCCGGGGCCACCAACGGAAGCGCGGCCCAGCGGCTGGGGCTGCGTCCGGAGACGGTCAAGGGATATCTGCGGTCGGCGATGCGCAAGCTCGGCGCCCACACGCGCTGGGAGGCGGTGATCGCGGCCCGCCGCGCCGGACTGCTGCCGTAGGAAGGGCTGTTGTCCGGGCGGCGGTTCCGGCGGGCGGCGGGCTTCCGGCGGCGGCCGCCCGGGACTTTCCATTCAATCGGACGTGGCCTGAAATACCCTATGCATAGCCCCTGTTATTTCCCTCACCACCCCGAGAGTCCGAAATTCAAAGAGTTATTGCCTAACATTGGCCCGGACACGACATGCGAGGGGAGCGGTGAGCGTGCGAGGGGACTTCAAGGAACCTGCGAGAGCCCGCCCCGACCTGGTCATCGGCCGGGAGGAGCTCTTCGCGGCGGCACGCGAGCAGCTCTCCGGCGGAGGCAGCCTGCTGGTGCACGGCCCCGCCGGAATAGGAAAGTCGACCGTCCTGCGGGCGCTGGCCGCGGAAAGCGCCGAATCGGCGCACACCGTGTTGCGCTGCTCCGCGACCGAGTCCGAATCGCATCTGCCCTTCCTCGCGCTGACCGACCTGCTCGGTCTGGTGGTGGACACGGTCTCGGACCGGCTGCCCGCACCGCAGCGCACCGCCCTGGAGTCGGCCCTCACCGGCCGCGGGGAGTCGACCCTGCAGCGGGACGGGCTCGCCCTGCGGCTCGCGGTCCTCTCCGTCCTCCGCGCGCTGGCCGCGCGGGGCCCCGTCCTGATCGTCGCCGACGACCTGCAGTGGCTGGACCCGGCCAGCGCCGAGCTGCTCGGCTTCGCCGCCCGCCGGCTCGGCGAGATGCCCGTACGGATGCTGTCCGCCGTGCGCACCGACACGGACCCGCAGGACCGACAGCACGACCCCCATCTACGCGCGTCCCCGCCGAACACCCTGGCCGTGCGGCTCAACCCGCTCTCCCGGGCGCAGACCGCCGAACTCCTCGGCCACCGCGGCCACACCGGGCTGTCGCGGTCCACCGTCCGGGACATCCACCGCACCAGCGGCGGCAACCCGCTCTTCGCCCTGGAGCTGGGCCGCGCGCTCGCCGAGAGCCCGACCCGGCCGAGCCCCGGAGAAGCGCTGCCCGTACCGACCTCGCTGCGCGCGCTCGTCCTCAGCCGTCTGGAGATGCTGTCCCCCGAGGCCCGCCGCACCCTGCTCGTCGCGAGCGCGGGCGCCCGCCCCACGGTGGCGCTGCTGCACGCGGCCGGGCGTGAGGACGCCGAGGCGGAGACCGCGCACGCGGCCTCCCTCGGACTGCTCGCGACCGAGCGCGAGACACCCGGTATCCGCTTCGCGCATCCCCTCATCTCCGCCGCCCTCTACGCGGAGGCGAGCGCCGCCGAGCGCCGCGCCGCACACGTCGCGCTCTCCACGGCGGCCTCCGACCCCATCGAGCGGGCCCGGCACCTCGCCCTGGCCACGACCGGCACCGATCCGCAGGTCGCGGCCCGGCTCGGGGAGGCGGCGGCCGCGGCCCGGGACCGCGGCGCGCCGTCGGTCGCCGCCGGGCTCGGACTGCTCGCCGCCCGGCACACCCCCGTGGACGCCGAGCCCGGCCCGGACGAGCGGCGGTTGCAGGCGGCCGAGGACGCGCTGACCGCGGGGGAGTCGGACCTCGCGCGGGACATCGCCCGCGACGCACTGCGCCGGGTCACCGCACCGGCCGACCGTGTCCGGGCGTGGATGGTCGTCATCGACGCGGCGGGGCAGGCCATGGCCGAGGTCGACGCCGTCTTCCCGCAGGCGCTCGCGGACGCGGGTGACGACCCGCGGCTGCTCGCGCTCGTGCGCTACCAGCTCGCCTGGCGGGCCCTGCTGGTCGAGGGCGAGATGACCAAGGGCCGTGAGGAGGCCGCCATCGCGGCGCAGCTCGCCGCCCGCGCCGGGGACCGGCCCACCGAACTCCTCGCGCTCGGTTTCCAGGCGCAGATGGAGACCCTGATGGGGCACCCGGCCGCACCCGCGACCATCCAGCGGGCGCTGCGCGAGCCGCAGGACCCCCGGGTGGCGTGCGACCACAACGGCGCGGGCGCCGTCCGCTTCCGTTGGCTGATCATGGGCGACCAGCTCGCCGAGGCGCGGACCACGATCACCGCGCTGCTGCGCGAGGTGCGGCGGCGCGGGATGGTCGAGAGCGAGCTGCACTTCCTGCGCGGGCTCGCGGAGACCGAGCTGCGTTCCGGGCACTGCGGGCGGGCGCTGGACCTGGCCCGCGAGAGCCTGCGGCTGGCCCGTGACACGGGGATCGGCGAGGCGGCGACCGCGATGCTCACCTCGCTCGCGGAGGCCGCGGGCGGTGACGTCGACCGGGCACTCGCACTCGCCCGGGAGGCCGTGGACCGCGCCGAGGAGGACGGCGACCTGGTCTATCTCTCGCGCGCCCTCGGCGCCCTCGGGCACGCCCAGCTGGTCGCCGGCGACTTCGTGGCGGTGGTCCGGTCCCTGCGCCGGGTACGGGAGCTGGAGGAGCGGCTCGGGGTCACCGACCCCGCCCGCGGCCGCTGGCACGGCGACCTCGCGGAGGCGCTGGTGCGGATCGGTGAGCCGGTCGAGGCGCAGGACGTCATCGACGCCACGCGGGCGCGGGCCCTGCGGCTCGGCCGCGAGAGCGTGCTCGCGGTGCTCGACCGGGCCGAGGCGCTGGTCCGGGCGGCGCGCGGCGAACAGGGTGCCGCCGTACGGCAGCTGATCGCGGCGCAGGACCGGCTCGGCAAGCTGGGCTACGGACTGGAAGAGGCCCGCGCCGCGTACGCCCTGGCCGGTGTGCGGACCCTCCACGCTGTCGGCTTCGCTCGGGCAGGGGGGACCGCCACACCGGGCCCGACCTCGTACGACGAGGCGACCCGCCTGTTCCGCCGCTGCCGTGCGCTGCCCTGGCTGCGTCAGGTGGAGACGGCGACCGCGACGGCGGCGATCACGACCGGGCCCACGCCGGCCGCGCTGGCTCCCGCCGCGCTCGAAAGCCTCGCGGCGACGGAGCGTCAGGTCGCCGCACTCGTCATGGAGGGCGCCACGAACCGCGAGATCGCGGCGCGCCTGTTCATCAGTGTGAAGACCGTTGAGGCCACGCTCACCCGGGTGTACCGGAAACTGGGGATCCGGTCGCGGGTGGACATCGTCCGGCTGGCCGCGCGGCGCCGGAACGGGTGAATCCGGCCACAGGGTCACTCCTCGGCCGTCAGGTCGCTCCCGGGCGTCGCATTTCGTTGCTGACCTACCGTCACCAACCCCTGGACCAAGGCTGGTCGGGCCGTCCGGTGGGTGTGGGTGACGCCGCGCAGGGTGGTGCGGGCCGTCAGAAGGGGGCGGACCTTACGCTAAACCCCGGTCCCCGCAGCCAAGGGTTTTCCCTCCCCCAACTCCGCTAGGGGGTTCCCCTCTTGGATGCGGAACGCTCGCGCTTCTAGCGTGAGCGTCGTGCCGCTCGCTCGGGCACACGGCGTCCGCCCGCGGACGCCGTGTCGAACCCCCCACACCCGCGCGTCCCCCCACCGGCAACTTCTGAGGAGATCCATGTTCGGGCTCAACCGCGCCACGAGGACAGCCGCTCTCTGTACGGCGGCCGCTGCCGCCGCCGCGACCGCCCTCCTGTGCGCACCGGGCGCCGTCGCCGCCCCCCAGCCGATCGTCGGCGGCACCACGACCACCACGACCGCGTACCCGTTCATGATGCAGATCACGGACGCCTCGCAGAACCAGTTCTGCGGCGGCACCCTGGTCGCGGCCAACAAGGTCGTCACGGCCGCCCACTGCATGGTCGGCGAGACGACGAGCAGTGTCCGCGTCGTCGGCGGCAGAACGTACCTCAACGGTACGAACGGCACCGTCAGCAAGGTCAGCAGGATCTGGATCAACCCCGGCTACACGGACGCCACCAACGGCGACGACGTGGCCGTGCTGACCCTGTCGACGTCGATGTCGTACACCCCGGCGTCGTACGTCGCCTCCACGAACACCGGCGTGTACGCGGCCGGCACCACCGCCCGCATCGTCGGCTGGGGCACCACCTCGGAGAACGGCGGCTCCTCCAACCAGCTGCGCACCGCGACCGTCCCGATCGTCTCGGACTCCAGCTGCGGGACGTCGTACGGCTCCGACTACGTGGCCTCCGACATGGTCTGCGCCGGCTACTCCAACGGCGGCACCGACACCTGCCAGGGCGACAGCGGCGGCCCGCTGCTCATCGGTGGCGTGCTGGCCGGCATCACGTCCTGGGGCAACGGCTGCGCGGAGGCCGGATACCCCGGTGTGTACACCCGCCTGACGACCTTCTCGAACCTGGTGAAGACGCAGGTCAACTCGTAGTCACCGAGCACTTCCTGAGCATCGCTCAGGGTCATACCAGGGGGCGTTGCGGGCCTCCACGAGCGGCCCGCAACGCCCCCTGTTCCAACACCCCTCCCCGTCACTGCACACGGGTACGGCAGGCGCGTCCGAGGCCGTCCTACCCGGTGACGGTCCCGAAGCGGATGTCGTAGGACCCGTCGCCGGACATCACCCGGAGCATCCGCTCCGCCTCCCCCACCACCTCGTCCCGCTGCGCCTTCGCGAGCCTGCCGAAGGGCTCGACGGTGAGGACGTTCCCGTCCTGCCGCCACACCCCCGCCAGGAATCCGTCGACGAGCAGGGTGCGGTACGCCTGGTTGCCCGCCCACGTACGACCCTTGAGACCGTCGGGCACCACCCGGGACCGGTCGGCGTGCGCGAGGAGCAGGTTGTCGAACTCGGGCAGGAGACGCGGCGGGGCCGGAGTGTCCGCGTCGGGGCGGGGCGCGTCCGGAAGGTCGAAGAGCTCGGCCCCCTTCTCGTCGCGGAAGGTGACCAGCCGCGGCCGCAGCCCCTCGAACGCCTCCCGGAGCCGGGTCAGCCCCGCCCAGGTCTGCATGTCCTTGACGGAGGCGGGCCCGAAGGCGGCCAGATAGCGCAGCACGGTCGCGTCGGGGGCGGGCGTGGGCTCGGCGGGGCGGCCGAGCCAGTGCTCGGCCGTGGTCAGCGCGACCTGCCCGCTGCGGCCCCACAGTCCGCGCGGGGTGACCTGGACGAGCGGCAGCCGGCAGCGCGCGGCGACCGAGAGCGCGAACGGGTCGGCGTCCGGCCACTGCGCCAGCAACGCCTCCCTCAGTTGCTTCATGGTGCGCGGCTCGGCCTCCACCAGCTCTCGGCTGATCACGGTGAGCCGCTCCAGGTCGACGCCCACGAGCCCCTTGCGGAAGGCGTTGAGTTCGCGGTCCCGGGCGGCCTGCACGAGCGGGCGCAGCGAGAGCGCGTCGTCGGCGGTGTGCGTGTGGATGGTGGAGCGCAGGGTGACGATGCGGACGACGGCCCGTTCCGCCATGGCCGTCGACAGATCCCCGGGCCGGAACCCTTCGAGGCGGGCGGCGAGGGCGTAGTACGGCGGTTTCACGTTCTGCGCCTGGAGACCGACGAGGTGGCCGACGGCCTCCGTGGCGGTGAGAGCGGCGGACCGGCGCAGCAGGTGCTGGCGCTCCAGGGTCGCGCGGTTGAGGGCACGGGGGCCGAGCACGGGCACGACGGCGGAAGCCCTGCCCGCGCGCGTCTTCGCATGTGACCGCGCGGGTCCCTTCGTATGTGCCTTCGTATATGCCTTCGTATGCGCGCCCGCCTGCGCGTTCGCCTGCGTACCGCCGCCGTACGCCTCGGCGCCGTGTGCCTCCGGGGAGTCCGCCGTCGTGCCGTTCGTCCTCGTCATGCCCCGCACGCTAACGAGACTTGCGGACAGCTTCGGTCCGCTATTCCCGGCGATCCTGTGCCCGGTCGGTACGCCCGCCCCCTTCCCGTGACATTTGACCCGTATATCCTGCTCCGTGATCACACACACGTACGGACCGACATGGGAGGCAGCCGCAATGTCCGAGGGACGCCCCCGCCCGGCCGCCAGGAACGGCAAGAAGTCCGTCTGGCGGCGCGCCCTCAATCCACCGGCCGCGCCCCCCGTCGCACCCCCGGCACCCCGCCCCGACCCGCCGGCCACGGAACTCTCCGACACCGGCAGCGTCGTACAGGCGGCCCTGTACCGCGACGGCGTACGCGTCTCGACGCCCGCGTCCCTCGCCGACACCTTCCGGGAACTGCGCGACCAGCCGGACGGCATGGCGTGGATCGGCCTGGCCCGGCCCACGGAGGCCGAACTCCTCTCCCTGGCCGCCGAGTTCGACCTGCATCCGCTCGCCGTCGAGGACGCCATGGAGGCGCACCAACGCCCGAAGCTGGAGCGCTACGGCGAAACGCTCTTCGTCGTGCTGCGCGCCGCGCGCTACCTGGACGCGCTGGAGGAGGTCGACTTCGGCGAGCTGCACGTGTTCGTGGGCCCCGACTTCCTGATCACGGTCCGGCACGGCGCGGCGCCCGACCTCTCCGCGGTGCGACGCCGGATGGAGGACACCACGGAGCTGCTGAAGCTCGGCCCGGAGGCCGTCCTCTACGCGATCCTCGACTCCGTCGTCGACGGGTACGTGCCCGTCGTCTCCGGTGTCCAGAACGACATCGACGAGATCGAGACGGAGGTGTTCCGCGGCGATCCCGCGGTCTCCCGCCGCATCTACGAACTCTCCCGCGAGATGGTCGAGTTCCAGCGGGCAACCCGTCCACTGGTCGGCATGCTGCACGCGCTGATGGCCGGCTTCGCCAAGTACGGCACCGACGAGGAACTGCAGCGCTACCTCCGCGACGTCGCCGACCACGTCACCCACACCAGCGAACGCGTCGACGGCTTCCGCCAGGCCCTCGCCGACATCCTCACCGTCAACGCGACCCTGGTCACCCAGCAGCAGAACGCCGAGATGCGCGCCCTGGCCGAGGCGGGCTTCGAACAGAACGAGGAGATCAAGAAGATCTCGTCGTGGGCGGCGATCCTGTTCGCTCCGACACTCGTCGGGACGATCTACGGGATGAACTTCCGGCACATGCCGGAGTTGCACTGGGTGCTCGGATACCCCTTCGCCATCGTCCTGATGGCGGTCGTTTGCACCAGTCTGTATGTCATCTTCAAGCGGCGGGACTGGCTCTGAGCAATCAGGTCCAGGGCCACCCCTGCGAGAGGGCACAGATCCGAGCGCAGTCACCGAAGGCACGTTGAGAGCCCCTGGGGAGAATCCGGGGAGAAACAAACGCCCCCTCCCCTGAACACGAACACCCCGCCTGGACGCCTCTCACCACCCCAGCGCCCACCACCAGCGCCTGGGCAGTCCGTCTCGCTCATGGGCGGTCCGGCTCGCAGGTCATCGGACCGCGCGGTCGGCTACTCGCCGGTGGTGCCGTCGATGGCTTCGCGGAGGAGATCCGCGTGGCCGACGTGGCGGGCGTACTCCTCGATCACGTGCTCAAGGACGAACCGCACGTCGGTGTCACCGAATTCCGGGTTCGGCACGATACGCGCGAGGTCGGCGGTCACCCTCGCGAAGACCTGCCGCGACTCCTCGCACGCCTTCAGGTAGTCCGCGTAGACGTCCGTGGCCGGCGTGATGTCCGACTCGTCGTACCACTCACCGCCGTCAGCGGTGACATAGGTCCGATAGGGAAAGAAGCGCGGCGCCGTGCCCGCCAATGTCCGCTGGAACCAGGCGCGCTCGACCCCTTGCAGATGGCGCATGAGCCCCAGCAGGGTCAGCGCCGACGACCCCACAGCGCGTAGCCGCAGCTGCGCATCCGAGAGACCCTCGCACTTCCACAGGAAGGTCGCCCGGTGGTAGTCGAGGTTCGAGGCGATCACCTCCAACCACGGGCCCGATACCGCACGCTCGGGCCGGACGATCCTCTGGACGACAAGGTCGCTCACGCTGGGGTCTCCCTGTGGGGCATCAGTCTCGGCCGAGTTGGTACGTACCCACGCTCCGAGGGCCGGGCACCATCTCCATCGGCACCTCGGGGGCACGTTCGACCAAGACGACCTCTCTTCGTATCGGAACTCATCGCTCGACGCCGCACCGAACGTGGCCAGGTGTCGCCGCGCATCGCAGACGGCCCGAACGCAACACGGTGGACCCATGCGGGCAAGGGATGAACTTCCGGCACACGGCGGAGTGGCACCGGGTGCTCGGATACGCCTTCGCCATCGTCCTGATGGCGGTCGTTCGCATCAGTTTGTCGACCTCGAGTGGAGGGGGATGATGGCACTCCGGTGCCGCCCCGTCCGTCGCGTTCGCCGTCTCGGGCCGTCCTAGCTCGTCGACGAGCCGCCCTGGTTCCGCAGGACCCGACCTGGCCCGACACCGCCGGGACAGCCGGGACAGCCGGTCATCCCTGCCTTCGCCTGGCGATTCACCGGCCGCTGGAGACCGCGTAGTACTGAAGGTCCTGCACCGTGGCCGTTCGCCGTGCCGGATAGCGGGTCGTGACGGCCGCGGCGGTGTCGCCCGCGCGCCGGATCACGACCTCGGTCCGCCCCGGACTCAGCGGCAGGTCCTGGGCGGACACGCCGACGGGAGCGCGGTAGGCGTGCGGCGCCGTGCCCACGCGCGCGGACACCTCGGCGGGCGCCGTCAGGTAGGTGAGCAGTTCCACCTGGTCGCGGGGCGGCGCGGTGCCCGGACGTGGGCGCATCAGCCGGGGCTGAAGCGAGGCGGTGCCGTCATCCGTGAACTGGACACGGGAGGTGACGTACACGGTGTCGCGGACGATCTGCGGCCAGGCCCCCGTCTTGAATCGGGTGAGGTAGTACGAGCAGATGTCCAGGTACGTGCGGCCGTTGTGCAGCGAGGGGGCGAACTGGCTGCCCTCCGAGTAGTCGTTCCAGGTGGTGAGCTGCACCCAGTCCGCACCGTCGGAGATCGCGTGGTTCCAGGTCGACCGCAGGGTGGCGGTGTTGCCGGCCTCGTCGTAGATCCCCTGGTTGGGCCGGGCGTCCTGCACGGACACGGCCTGCATCCACTTCTTCCCCAGCGCGTGCGCGAGCCTGATGTCGCCGGGCACGTTGTCCTGGCGGGTGTAGCTGCGGTTGCCCCAGGACGAGAAGGCGTAGCTGATCGGAGCGAATCTCTCGGCGTTGGCACGGAAGTCCAGGAAGACCGGGACGAGCGCGGTGCCGATGCCGTGTTCGCGCAGCCGGGCGGTGACCTGGCCCCACCAGGCGGGGTCCTGGGCCTCGGCCTTGAACGGGGAGACCACGAGGCGCCCGTCCGCCAGCCGGTAGGCGGACGGGGACGCGGCGAGCCGGGCCAACTGGTCGGCGAGAGTGCGCGGGTTCGTGTGCAGGGAGGTCATGTCCGGCATCAGCACGATCCGGAAGCCCGGATCGGCGTGCCGCGCCGCGCGCAGCAGCAGGTCGACGCGCTGACGGTTGGCGCCGGTCAGGGAGAGGATGTCGACGGTGAATCCGTCGAGCCCGGCGTCACGGGCGGTCCTCACCTCTCGTTCCAGATTGGCGAGTTGCCAGTCGCCGCCGGACGGTGTCACGGGCAGGGGCCGGTCGCGCAGCAGTCCGCCGTAGGCCGCGTGCTTGCCCTGTTCGCCCTGTGGAGTGAGGTAGTTGCGGGTGTAGTAGTCGCGATCGGCGGGCTGGTTGTCGAGGGAGAGCGGATACGGCGGGAAGTAGTGCGCGAACACCTTGTGCGGGCCGGACCGCAGCGCCCCGGTGGCCGGCAGGTCGAAGGGGAGCGCCGCGGTGTTCGTCCGCTCCGCGCGGGGCGCGGCGTCCTCCCGGTCGCGGGCCAGCCCGGTGCCGGCGATCAGCCCGATCAGGAGCAGGCCGAGAACGGCACCGAGTGCGGTGCGCCGCCGCCGGCCTGACGTCTTACGGTGCCGGCGCGCTGGACGAGCGGGCTGATCCGTCATGGGTGTCCTCCGCGGACGCCGATGGGCCACCGGGGCGAACTGTACTGTACGGGTGGCCCGTTGGGTGACGAAATGTCATCGGACGGGAACCTCGGGTGATCACCGTCGTCGTGTCAGGACGTCGTGGCACCGAGCCGGTCGACGTCGTGGGACTGAAGGTAGTCGTCGACGGTGTCCTTGCGCATGGACCGCCACAGGTCGGCGCCCGCGCCGGCGTCCAGGAGGACCACGGACTGCCCGGAGATCATGTCGGTCCCCTTGGCCGGAGCGTTCATGAACACCATGTTCCCGGGGCGCACGTTCCTGTTGTCCCACAGCAGGTCGCGCAGGTCGCCGTCGCCGAGCCGGTCGTCGACGCTCACGGCGGCGGTGAGGTCGTCCAGCACCTTGCCGGCCTTGACGGGGTTGGTGAAGGTCGAGGGGCGCATGACCTTGGCCAACACCGTGCGCAGGAAGTACTGCTGACGGTGTGTCCGGTCGAAGTCGCCGCGGGCGAGGTGGTGGCGCTCGCGTACGTAGGTGAGGGCCTGGGTGCCGTTCATGTGGCGGCTGGCGCCGTTCACGACGAGGTCCACTCCGCCCAGGGAGTCGGTGAGGTTCTTGAAGCCGTCCCAGTCGATGACGGCGAGATGGTCGACGCGCACCTTGGTCAGCCGCTGCACGGTGTCGATGAGCAGCGGAGGTCCGCCCCAGGAGAAGGCCGCGTTGAGCTTGGCCTTGCCGTGTCCGGGGATGTCCACCCACGCGTCACGGGGCAGCGAGACGACGTACGCGCCGGAGTGGTCGGCCGGGAGGTGGACCAGCATCATCGTGTCACTGCGCTGGGCCCCGTACTTCCACTCCGGGGCCTTGGCGTCGCGGCCCGTGGTGGGCAGCTCGGAGCGGCTGTCGACGCCGACGAGCAGGAAGGTCTGACCACCCTCGGAGGGTGCCGGCTGCGCCGCCGCGGGGACCTGCGTCGGGAAGACTCCGGAGATGCGGTCGACGTTCCCGGTGTAGTGCTTGACGGCCCACCAGGCGACGCCGCCCACCATGAGCAGGCCCACGGCGAAGAGTACGAGCGCCCCGAGGAGGACTCGACGTGCGCGGCTTCCGCGCCGCCGGGGCCGCGCACTCGGGCTTCCGGAGGCATCAACCCCCTTGCCCTCAGGGTCGTCTGTCGGCTCCTGGACGTCGACGGGGTCGGGTGCGGGCGAGCCGGATCCGCTCGCCTCTTCCTCCCGGTCCGTGACGTCGTCCCGGCCCGCCACGTCGGCCTCAGCCGTGTTCTTGTCCCCCACCGCGCACCCCCACATCAGCCCGGTACGGCCCCTTCCGTACCGGGCGCACACTGTAGCCAGCACGTTCGATGTTCGTACAACTTTCCGTCAGACCGGCATCCGCGAGATCCCCCAGCGGAGCCGCACCGAAAATCCATACGTCCCGGCACTTCTCGATGACGTTCAGGTAAACGCTCACATGCGTACACAAGTTTGCCGTACTGTTCACCATCGTGCCGCATGTTCGACGAATGGGTGTTCGTGACATTCGGTAATTCGTGCTGCTGAATGTGCCTGGGGGGGTACATGTGGGATGTTCAGGCCACTGATTCCGACAGATCACGCGGGGCGCGCTCGCGGGCGCGCTCCTCGCTTTGGATGGGACGCAAGTCCCGTTGGTATCTGCCCGCTTCGCTGATCACCGACGTCGTCGGCGCCGGCGTGCCGGTCGCGTTGACGTTCTTCACCGCGCACCAACCGTGGGCGGTGCCGACCGGCATCGTCGCCGGACTCGCCTGGGCGGGCGTCCAGTTGTTCCGCTCGCGCTACGCTGCCCGGTCCATCGGCGAGAGCCGGGGCACGCTGCCGGTGCTCCACGACTGGTTCATCCTGCTGGGTGTGCTCGCGGTGGGGCACGCGGCGGCGGGTGTCCGGCTGCGCGCGCCGCTGTGTCTGGCGGCGCTGCTGCCGGCCCTGGTGCTGACGCTGCTGTGCCGCAAGGCGGTGCACCGTCATCTCGCGGCCGTGCGCCGCAGGGCGCAGGCGGTGATCAAGGTCCTGGTGGTGGGCGAGGCGGCCGCCGCGGACGGGGTCACCGCCCACCTCGCCGCGCGCACCGATCATCCGTACGTGGCGGTGGGCGCCGTCCCCGTGGGCGCGGGCCCGTTCGCCTCGGGGATCCGGACCGGGGAGCGGCTCGCCGCCACCCCGCCGGAGGCTCCCGGGGAGGACGCCAACCTGGTCATCAGCGCGGTGCACCGGCTCGGCGCCGATCTGGTGCTGGTCGTCCCGGGCGCCGCGACCTCCGGGGAGCGGCTGCGCCGTCTCTCCTGGGGCCTGCACGACGCCGGCATCGAACTCTTCATCGCGCCCGGTCTGGTGGAGGTGTCCGTCAAGCGGCTGGAGACCGGATCCGCGGGCGGGATGTCTCTGCTGCGGGTGGCCCCGCCGGTACGGGAGGGCATGCAGCCGTTGCTCAAGGGGATCCTCGACCGCGGGGTCGCCCTGCTGGGCCTGCTCGCGCTGGCGCCGGTGCTGCTGGTGGTCGCGACCGCGGTGAAACTGTCCTCGTCGGGGCCGGTGCTCTACCTCCATGAACGCGTCGGCATGGCGGGGCGCCCCTTCGTGATGTGGAAGTTCCGCACCATGCGGGTCGGCGCCGACCGCCAGAAGGCGGACCTGGCCGCGGACAACGAGAACGACGGGCACATGTTCAAGATGCGCCGCGACCCCCGGGTCACCCGGATCGGGCAACTGCTGCGCCGCACCTCTCTGGACGAACTGCCCCAGCTCGTCAACGTCCTCAAGGGTGACATGTCCCTGGTGGGTCCACGTCCGCCGCTCGCCGACGAGGTGGCGCGCTACACGCCCGTCGAGTGGCGCCGGCTGTCCGTACGGCCGGGCATGACCGGTCTATGGCAGATCAGCGGACGCTCGGACCTCTCCTGGGACGAAACGATTCAGCTGGATCTCAGCTACGTCGACAACTGGTCGTTCACCAGTGACGTGGATGTCATGGCCCGCACGTTCCGCGCCGTCGTCGACGGCCGCGGGGCCTACTGAGAGCGCCGCCCATGACCGCAGAGTGCCCCGGCGCGCGGCGCGCGCCGGGGCCCGTGAACCAGCCGGGTCCGTCAGCCGTCGACGCCGTCGCGCCAGTGGGCGTAGGTGGCGGCGATGCCGTCGCGCAACGGGATCGCCGGCTTCCAGCCGAGTTCCGCGATCCGCGAGATGTCGAGCAGCTTGCGCGGGGTGCCGTCGGGCCGGTTCGTGTCCCACGCGATCCGGCCGGTGAACCCGGTGACCTCGGCGACCGTCGCGGCCAGTTCGCTGATGGTGAGGTCCTTGCCGCAACCGACGTTGACCGGCTCGTCACCGTCGTAGGAGCGCAGCAGCACCGCGCAGGCCGCGGCGAGGTCGTCCACGTGCAGGAATTCCCGGCGCGGAGTGCCACTGCCCCACAGGACGATCTCCTCGCGCCCCTCGGCCGCGGCCTCGTGGAAGCGGCGGATGAGCGCGGGCAGGACGTGGGACGTCTCCAGGTCGAAGTTGTCACCGGGACCGTAGAGATTGGTCGGCATGGCACTGATGTACGAAGCGCCGTACTGGCGCCGGTAGGACTGCACCTGGACGATGCCCGCGATCTTGGCGAGTGCGTACGCCTCGTTGGTGGGCTCCAGAGGACCGGTCAGCAGCGCGTCCTCGCTGATCGGCTGGGGGGCGTGCTTGGGGTAGATGCAGGACGACCCGAGGAAGAGCAGGCGGCCCACACCGGCGGCGTGGGCCCCGGCTATCACACTGAGCTGGATCTGGAGGTTCTCCTCCAGGAACTGCACCGGCTGGGTGCTGTTGGCCATGATGCCGCCGACCTTCGCGGCGGCGAGCACCAGCGCGTCGGGGCGCAGGGCGGCCAGTTCGGCCGCGGTGCGCGCGGCGTCGCGCAGGTCCAGTTCGGCGCGGGTACGGGTGAGCACCTCGTGTCCTTCGGCGGCGAGCCGGCGGGCCACGGCGGAGCCCACCAGGCCACGGTGGCCGGCGACGAAGACACGGGCGCGTTCGGGCAGGAGCGATGCGGTCATGAACCGGATCATGCCAGGGACCGCGTGATCAGTGCGCCCGTATCGCCAACTCGGGCGATATTTCCAGAAGTTCATGACATGCGACCCGTGCTTCGCGGGCGTACGGACCGGATCCGTCTCCTCGGCGGGTCCGGCAGGGAGGGGAACACCGCATGACCAAGACCGCGCTGATCACCGGCGTGACCGGACAGGACGGCTCGTACCTGGCGGAGCTTCTGCTGTCGAAGGGATACCGGGTGCACGGCCTGGTGCGGCGGTCGTCCAGCTTCAACACCGAGCGGATCGACCACATCTACCAGGGCCCCCAGGAGGCCGAGCGCCGCTTCGTGCTGCACCACGCCGACCTCGCGGACGGGGTGGCGCTGGTGAACCTGCTGCGCGAGATACAGCCGAACGAGGTGTACAACCTGGGCGCCCAGTCCCATGTGCGGGTCTCCTTCGACGCGCCGCTCTACACCGGCGACGTGACCGGACTGAGCACGCTGCGACTGCTGGAGGCCATCCGGGCGAGCGGGGTGGAGACCCGTATCTACCAGGCCTCGTCCTCGGAGATGTTCGGTTCCACGCCGCCCCCGCAGACCGAGGACACTCCCTTCCACCCGCGCAGCCCGTACGGCGCCGCGAAGGTCTTCGCGTACTGGACGACCGTCAACTACCGCGAGGCGTACGGCATGTTCGCGGTCAACGGCATCCTGTTCAACCACGAGTCGCCGCGCAGGGGCGAGACCTTCGTGACCCGAAAGATCACGCGCGCCGTCGCCCGGATCAAGGCCGGTCTTCAGGACCGTCTCTACCTGGGCAATCTCGACGCGGTCCGCGACTGGGGGTACGCACCCGAGTACGTCGAGGCCATGTGGCGGATGCTCCAGCACGACGAGCCGACGGACTACGTGGTCGCCACCGGAGTCCCCGCCACCGTGCGGCAGTTCCTGGAGACCGCGTTCGCCCACGCCGACCTCGACTGGAACGAACACGTGCGCTACGACCCCAAGTACGAGCGCCCCAGCGAGGTCGACGCGCTGATCGGTGACGCGTCCAAGGCGCGCGAGACGCTGGGCTGGCGGCCCACGGTCCTGGTCGAGGAGCTGGCACGGATCATGGTCGACGCCGACGTGCGGCAGGTGGAGAAGCAACTCGCGGGTGCCGTCGTGCGTATCGACCGCTGACGACGGCCGACCGCGGAACGGCTGTCGCACGGTCGGATGCGGACGCCAGGTGTCGCGGGATGACCGTGAACACATCGAAATTTCCCACTAGATGAGTCAAGTGCGTTCCATGAGGTGTCATGTACTCGTATGGTTCGCGAGCAAACAGTTCACGCGGCCCGTGCGGATCAGGGGAAACACGGACGGGCACGCCGAGGCAATGGGTCCGCAACCGGGCCCGGAAGCCGGGGGGTTCATGCAAAGATCCAGAGGGCTCAGCGCCGCCCTTGTCCTTTCCACCGCGGCGGGCCTGGGCCTGGTGGCCCTGCCGCAACCGGCGGTCGCGCTGACCGCGCCCGTCGCCTTCACCGCCGACGACCTGCCGACCTGGCAGACCAACGGCATCGTGTGGGCGCTCGCGGAAGCGGGCGGCACGGTCTTCGCGGGCGGCACCTTCTCCCAGGTGCGCCCGCCCGAGGGGGGAAGCGGTACCGCGCAGAACGCGGTGAACTTCGTCGCGTTGAACGCGGCGACCGGCAATCCCACGTCCTGCAATCTGTCCTTCACCATCGGAAGCGGCACCGCGACCGTGCGCGCGCTCGCCGTCTCACCGGACAAGAAGACGCTCTACGCGGGCGGTTACTTCGGCGCGGTCAACGGCACGCAGGTCAGCAGCCTCGCCGCCATCGACATCGCCACCTGCACGCCCAAGGCGAACTTCCACCCCAGCGTCTCCGCGACGGTGCGGGCGCTCGCCGTCACGAACGACACCGTGTACCTGGGCGGCGACTTCACCTCCGTCGGAGGCAGCGCGCACGCGCGGTACGCGGCGGTCGACGCCACCAGCGGCGCGGTCAAGCCGTTCCAGGCCGACGTCGACGAGCCCGGCCGGGCCGTCGCGGTCACCCCGGACGGCAGCAACGTGATCCTCGGCGGTGACTTCTTCACCGTGAACGGCGCGGACTCGCACGCCCTGGCCGTCGTGGACGCCGGCACGGGCGGCAACGTCCGTACCTACCCGGGGTTCATCGAGAACAACTCGGTGGTCAAGGCGCTCGACACCGACGCCACCGGCTTCTACACCGGCAACGAGGGCACCGGCGGCGGCGTCTTCGACGGCCGTATCGCACTCGACCTGTCGACGCTGGACCAGCGCTGGCGCGACACCTGCCTGGGCGCCACCCAGGCCGTCAAGTCGTACCAGAACGTGGTGTACAGCGCCTCGCACGCGCACGACTGCTCCAGCGTCGGGGAGTACCCCGACGGGCGCCGTCACCACCTGCTCGCGGAGCCGACCAGCGGCACCAACAAGCTGGGCTGGTTCCCGGACACCAACGACGGTCTGGGCGAGGGCATCGGCCCGCGCGCCATGGCGATATCCGAGACCTCCGACAACAAGTACATGTGGGTCGGCGGCGAGTTCACCACCGTCAACGGCTCGGCGGCCCAGGGCCTGACGCACTTCGCCTCGTCCCCGGACGTCGGGGCACCGACCGTGCCCTCGGTCGGCGCCGAGTCCGTCAAACCGACCGAGGCCCACGTCCGCTGGCGCGCCAGCCTCGACACGGACGACACCAAGTTGACGTACAAGGTCTACCGCAACGGCGGTTCGACGCCGGTGTACACCGTCGACGGCGACTCCGTTGAGTGGTCGCGTCCGCAGCTGTCGTTCACCGACACCAATGTCACGGCCGGTTCCACGTACAGCTACCGGGTGACCGCGACCGACGGTGCGGGCAACACCTCCGCGCTGTCCTCCACGGCCACGGTGACGGTGCCCACCTCCGCCCAGAAGTACGCGGCGAAGGTGCTCGACGACGGGGCCGGTCTCTACTGGCGCTACGACGAGTCCGCCACCCCGTTCGTCGGCGACACCTCGCCGGGCGACCAGAGCGGCATCCACCTCAACGGGCCCTCGCTGCGCCAGACTCCGGCCGCCGTGACCGGTCCGTCGACCGCCATCGGCTTCAACGGCAGCAACCAGATCGTCTACAGCGACAAGCGCACCACGGTACCGAGTCAGTACTCGATCGAGACCTGGTTCAAGACGACCACCACCAGTGGCGGAAAGCTCGTCGGGTTCGGCAGCAACACGACGCAGGCCAGCGGCAACTACGACAAGCACGTCTACATGCGCAACGACGGCCGCCTGGTCTTCGGCGTGTGGACGGGCAGCGCCCGCACCATCACCTCGTCCGCCGGCTACAACGACGGCACCTGGCACCACGTCGTCGCCACCCAGGGCTCCTCCGGGATGGCGCTGTACGTGGACGGCACCCAGATCGGCACGCTCGCCGAGTCCAACAGCCAGAGCTACAGCGGCTACTGGCACGTCGGCGGCGACAACCTCAACGGCTGGCCGAACCAGCCCTCCAGCAACTACTTCGCCGGGCAGATCGACGAGACCGCGATCTATCCGTCGGTGCTGAGCGCGGCCCAGGTGCAGAGCCACTACACCCTGGCCTCGGCTCCGGCCGACAGCGTGCAGACCGTCCGCGCGGTGGACGACACGTACGTCAACGCGGGTGCCGCGAGCACCAACTACGGCACCTCCACCTCGCTGGCGGTACGCGGCAGCGCGGCGTACGAGACGTACCTGCGCTTCAGCCTGCCGTCGGCGCCGGCCGGGACCGTGCTCAAGAGCGCGCGGCTCGCGGTGAAGACCACCACGCTGAGCAGCGCGGGCAGCACGGACGACATCGCCGTACGGCCGGTCACCGGAAGCTGGACGGAGGCGGGAACCACGTACGCCTCCAAGCCCGCCCTGTCGTCGACCGCGGTCGGCACCCTCAGCGGTGCCACCGACCTGTCGACGGTCTACTCGGCGGCGCTCGACACCGGCGCGCTCTCCCCGGCTCTCGGGGGCAGCTACGACCTGGCGCTCACCAGCACCGGGACGGACGCCCTGTGGCTGTGGTCCGGTGAGGCGTCGGCCGCGGAGAACACCCCGCAGTTGGTGCTGACCTTCGGGGCGCCGTAACCCTCACGGTGTCCCCTGTGCGGGGCGCCGGGTCCTGGCCCGGCGCCCCGCGCACCCCGCCCGGGCCCGCACCCTGTGCGGGCCCGCATCCATACCCAGGCCCGCTGGGCCGCAGGAGCCACCATGCACACTCGTACCCTTCGCTCTCTTCGGCGCGGTGCCGCAGCCGGCGCCCTCACCGCGCTCCTCGCGCTCTCCGGCTGCAGCTCGGACAGCGGCTCGCAGGCGAAGCCGAAGTCCCCGCAGCACGTCTCGGACGACCAGGCCGCCGCCGTACCCGACGACCAGGCCAGCCCCGCCCCCGAGGACTCGGCGACCCCCTCCGAGGGCCCGGTCCTGCCCGACGCCAAGCTCACCCCGGCGACCGGTTCCTTCACCGCCGAGCAGAAGAAGTACCTGCACGGGCGCGTGCCGCAGAACATGGACCCGGCCGCCGTCCTCCAGGTCGGCCAGGAGACCTGCCAGCGCGTCGAACGCACCGCCGCCCACGACAAGGACGCCGCGATCGGCGCGCTCATCGCCGGAGACCTCCCGTCCGCCGACGACGCGATCGGCCAGCTGTGCCCGAAGCAGAAACCCCTGCTGGACACTGCCGCGACCGGCTTCCCCGACGGCACGCGCAAGAAGCCGGAGCCGGGCACGTACCGGTCGCTGACCACCGCGAAGGGCTGCACCTGGAAGGCGCTGGGCGCGGACGACAAGGTGCTGGCGTCGGGCCCCGGCCCGGGCGACCACAAGAACGTGACCGCCAAGATCCCGGCCGGGACCCGTACGTTCGTCTCGTCCGGCTGCTACGCCTGGCTTCCGGTGTAGGCCCGCTCGTACACGTCGAGCAGTGTGCCCACGACCGCGTCCATCGAGAATGTCTCGGCGGTGAGCTTGCGGGCGGCCGCCGACGCGGACCGGCGTACGGACGGCTCCAGCAGGTCGAGCACCGCCGGGGCGATCCCGTCCGGGCCCGTCACCACACGCCCGGCCGCGGCCCGCTCCACGTCGCGGGCCAGGCCGTTGGAGTCGGTGACCACGACCGGCGTGCCCACCGCCATCGCCTCCAGGACCGACATAGGGAACGGCTCGTCCACCGAGGGCAGTACGTAGACGTGCGCCCTGCGCAGTTCCTCGGTCATGCGCGCCGCGTCGAGCGGGCCCGGGCAGCTCACCTTCGCCGCGAGTCCCAGTGCGTCGATCCGGCGCCGCACGGCGGCTAGTTCGCCCTCGTCCGGGCCGGCCACCACGAAGGTCGCCTCCGGATGCCGGGCCAGGATCGCGGGCGCCGCGTCCACCAGGTCCACGGGGCGCTTACGGGCCTGGAGCCGGGCCGCGTACAGGATGCGCGGCGGGCCCTCGGGTGCGGGGCCCTCGGGCTGCGCGGGTACGCCGTTGACCAGGCGGACGGCACGGTCGAGGCCCGCTCCGCCCACCACGGCGTCCAGGTCCCGGAGCTCGTGCGCGGTGAGGTGCAGTACGGCGGCGGCGCCGCGCAGCACCCGGCGCACCGCGACCGCGTCCAGGAGCCGGGCCGACAGCCGCTCGCTCGGGTCGACCATGCCGTGCGTCTGGAGGACCAGGGGCCGCCCGGCGCGCAGCGCGGCGAGTGCCACCGGCAGCGTCACCAGGTCGCGCGCGAGATGCACATGGACGACGTCGGCCTGCCGTACGAGGCGGTGGGCGCCGGCGAGCAGGGACGGGGAGGTCAGACCGCTGAAGCCCAACGGCAGGACCCTGCGCGCCTGATGGAGGCGGGCGGGCACCCCCTCGACCTCCTCGGGCAGCGGGCGCCGGAAGCCGTCGGCCAGAGCCGTGAGGCGGGCGTCGTGTCCCCGTTCCCGCAGGCTCCCGCAGAGGTTGAGGGCGACCCGGACGGGACCGCCGAAGGCGTGCGTGGTGCTGTGCAGGGTGACCGCGTGCAGCACTCTCACGCCGGCTCCTCGACGGGTCGGCGCCGGTTGTCGGCGGTGTGCAGCGTCAGTTCGGGCAGGTCCTTGTGGAGGACCGCGCCCGCGCCGACCACGGCGCAGCGGCCGACCTTCACTCCGGCCAGGACGGTGGCGCGGGCGGCGATCCACGCGCCGTCGTCGACGGTGATCGGCGCGTTGCGGTAACGGAAGTCGGCGGCGCGGTGGTCATGGCTGCCGGTGCACAGAAGGGCGTCCTGCGACACGCACACATGGGCGCCGAGGGTGACCGGTTCCAGGTTGAGGATCCAGGCCCCCTCGCCGATCCAGGTGTGGTCCCCGACCGTCAGTTTCCACGGCCACAGGACCCGTACCCGGTGCCGGACGAGCACCCCCGTACCGATCTCGGCACCGAAGGCCCGCAGCAGGGCGGTCCTGACGCGGGCCGGGGTGAACCACGCCATGAAGACCGTGTTCATCACCGCGAACCAGAGCGCCTGAACGACCACTCCGCGTCCTTTGTCGTATCCGGCCAGGGTGAAGGCCGGGAGATCACGCATCGATCCATCCCCCCCAACAGCGTCCTTCCGGACGCTACTTCGCCACACTCTAGTAGCTGAGCGTTCACCGCAGGCCAAGCCTCAGTAGACTGCGCCGGGGATCTCTTTCGGGGGCGGGGGCGCCATGACGCAGCAGACGGACCGGAGCGCGGCGGCGGAAGCCGCGACGCCGCCGCAGAATTGGCAGGAGCGGGCCGCGCTGCCGGCCTTCTCGCCGCGCGCGCTGCTCTCGCGCGCGCTGTCGGTCCCGCTCGTCCTGGGTTTCTCGGTGTTCCTGCCGCTGCTGGTCCTCGTCCAGCCGGGCACCGGTCTGCACGACTCGGCGCTGTGGTTGCAGTTGGCGCTGGCGATGTACTCGGGAATCCGGCTGTCGGCGATGATCCTGACCAGCCGCCGCAAGCTGCTCGCCGGTTCGTTCTGGCTGTTCGTCTACATGGCGATGGGGGTGGCGCCGCTCGCCCAGGCCGTGCTCGGGCGCACACCGACGCCGGTGGTGGGGCCGCGCACCGATCTGACCGAAGCCGTCGCCCTCGTCCTCATCGGCTGTGTCGCCTTCGACATCGGATCGCTGCTCGCACGCCAGCGGCCCGAGCGGAAACGGGACGAGGGGCTGCGCCCGGCGCTGGTGCACCGACGCCGCCTGTACCTGCTGACCGTGGTCGCGTTCGTCGGTTCGGCGCTCCTCGTCGTCAAACTGGGCGGCCCGGCGGTGTTCTTCACCAGCCGCCAGGAGATCATCAGCAGCGTCCAGGAGGCGGGGCTCTCGCAGGCGGACTCGCAGGCGGGCCAGGCCATCGTGCGCGGCTTCGGCACGGTGCCCGCCCTCATCGCCTGGCTGGTGTACACCCGATGGCTGGTGACCTCGCGGCGGGCCCGCCGCTCCGTGGTGGTCATCACGGTGTGGCTGGCGCTGGCCGCGCTGAACACGGTGGTCAACAACCCGATCTCCAACCCGCGTTTCTGGTTCCTCACGGTCCTCTTCTCGCTGCTGTTCACCGTCTTCCCGGTGAGCGCCGCGATGTACAGGATCGCGCTGAGCCTGGGTGTGGTGGTGGCCCTGATCGTCTTCCCGTTCGCGGACCGGTTCCGTTACGACGACGCCAACTACCGTCCGGTGCAGACGACTTCTCCCCTGGAGCCACTGGCGCTCAAGGACTACGACCAGGTCGGCATGTTCGCCAACACCATCACCTACGTCCGGTCGGGGCGCGGTCACACCTACGGCCGCCAGCTGGCGGGTTCGGTGCTGTTCGCGGTGCCCCGGTCGGTGTGGCCGGGCAAGCCGATGGACACCGGCGTGGTCGTCGGCCAGTGGATGGGAGCGACCAACACCAACCTCTCGTCGCCGGTGTGGGCCGAGCTGTGGATCGACTTCGGCCCGATCGGCATGACGGCCGGGTTCGCGACCCTGGGGTACGCGGCGGCGCGGGTCGACCGCCGCTATGCGCGCCGTGCGGTGCGCCGGGCCCCGCCGGGCAGCCTGATCGCCCTGGTCGTGCCCCTGGTCTCCGGGTACTCCTTCATCCTGCTGCGGGGGCCGTTGCTGCAGGCGTCGGGGCGCGTGGCGATCGCGGCCTGCTGCATCGCGCTGATCACCACGTTCCGGCAGGAGCGGGCGACCGGACTGCGCTGAACGGGGCCGCCGGGCGCGCCGGCTCCAGGGCGTGTGGCGAAAGTCCCGCCTGCCTCGCGACGCCTGGCGCGCTCTCCGGGCGGACGACGGGACTTTCGGGACACGCCCTACCCGGCGGGGACCGCCGGGACGGTCGCGGTCGTGGGCCGCGCCTCCACGCGCAGGCGGGCGACGCGTGTCCAGGCCGCCACCGCTTTCAGCGCGGAGCCCGCGGCCAGGCCCCAGGCAGCGCCCAGTGCCGATCCGGTCAGCAGGTATCCGACGAGCATGAGGACGACCGAGAGCAGCGAGAACACCACCTGCACCGACAGGGTGGCGCGAGGACTGAGCACCCGCAGGGTCACCAGGGCACAGGTGCCCAGGCCCATCACCGCGTACTGGGCACCCGAGGCGGGCAGCAGCGCGGCCGCCGACTGCCAGGTGGCGCCGAGGAGTTGGCGTCCCACATGGTCGGGCAGCGCGTAGAGCACCAGCCCCCAGGCGAGGCCGACGACGCAGAGCACGAGGCCGAGCAGGGCGGCGGCGCGGGTCGTGGCCCGGCGGCCTCCAAGACGCCCCAGCAGCGGCGGACCGAACGCGTTGACCGAGTTGAACAGGACGTTGAGCGGCCCGAAGAGCGTGGTGGCCCCGCGCAGCGCTCCGACCGCCAGCGGGGCGGCGAACAGTCCGAGGCCGAGCACGGCGAGCTGGCTGGAGGCGTTGCCCACGGCGAACTCCACCACGAAGCGCTGTCCGAGGTGGCCCCGGCGTACATAGGGGAGCAGATCGGCTCGCGCGCCGCGCACATGGGGCCGGAGCAGGCGCAGGCCCAGCAGCAGCGCCGGTACGGCCGACAGTCCCCAGACGGCCACGAGCAGCCCCGGCGTGGCGTGCCGGGGCTGGAGCAGCAGCGCGGGCACCACGCACACGAGGCGCAGGGTGTCGGCGGCCAGCGCCAGACCCGGGCGCTGGAGGGTGGAGAACGCGTACCGCAGCTCGTCCTGCACCAGCACCAGCGGCAGGACGAGTCCCAGGGCGAGGAACGCTCCGCCCGGACCGGCCCAGCCGCCGGTGACGGCGGCGGCGACCGCGCCGGCGACGGCGAGCAGCACGCCGCCGACGGTGGCGGCCAGCGCGGTGAACGCCGTCGCGGACCGGCAGGCGGCCCCGACGGCAGCGGTGTCGCCCCGGGTGAGGACGACGGCCTGGCCCACGTACGCCATGTTGAGACCGAGCAGCACCGTGAAGGTCAGGTAGACCATCGAGAAGGTGGCGAACCCGTGCGCGGTGGAGACGCGGGCGGCGATGACCAGCACGGCGATGTTGGTGAGGCTGGACGCCGCCTGGTCGAGCACGGAGGCGGCAGCGGCCGTCGAACGCCGCGGTGCGCGCCGCGGTTCGGAGGTCGGCGGCTGTTGTCCCGGCGTGATCACCGGTCACCCGAGCGGAGGGTGCGCAGCGCGACCGTGTCGCTGCCGTCTCCGTCGAGGTGCCGCTCCGGCTCGGGCCGGGGGGTGGGCGGAGCGGTCCTGGCCGGCGGGTTCCGGTCCGGACGGCGGGCGTTGCCGCGGCGTGCGGGCGGCCCCGCGTCGCCCCGCTTCGACTCGGTGTGTGTCACCGCGCCCAGTACGGTGCCGCCCGCACCGACGATCAGCTCGCGGATGCGGACGAGGTCGGCGCGGTGCACGGTGCGCGGGTCGCAGACGATGAGCACTCCGTCGACACGGTCGACCAGCGCGAGGGCGTCGGCGTAGGCGAGGACGGGCGGGGCGACGACCACCACGGTGGCGTCGGGATCGTCGGCCTCGGCGATCAGCCGGGTGGTCCGCGCCGAGGTCAGCGCGCGCGGGACGTTGCGCACGCGCTCGCCGGCGACGAGGCCGAAGGACCCCGACTCGCCCGCGTCGACCACGAGTTGGCCGCGAGCGGGCCACTCTCCCTCGGCGTGCTCGCTGGTGCGGCTCCATTGGGGCCGGAAGGCGGCGGACACGTCGAGCCGTTCGGAGAGGGACGGGGTGCGCAGATCGGCCTCCACCAGCAGCACGTTCTTGCCGGTCTCCGCGAAGGAGGCGGCGAGGTTGACCGCGACGGCGACGCTCGACTCCATGGAGCCACGCGGGGCGACGACGAGCAGGCGGCGCCGGTCGGCGAACCTCTCGTCGTAGGCCAGCCGGAAGGCGATCGAGCGGTACTCCTCGGCCGCCCGGGAGTCGGTGTGGCCGACCACCACAGTCCCCGCCGAGCCGCGCGGCAGCGCGCCGAGGACGGGACCGCGCACCGCACGGGCCACGTCGCCCGCCGAGCGCGGCGCGGGATCGAAGACCAGGCGCACCCAGGCACCGAGCAGGCCCAGGCCGACGCCGGCGAGGCCTCCCAGACCGAGCGAGAGCGGCAGGCCGGGCCCGTCGGAGGAGGGGGGAACAGCGGCGTTGCGGATCACGTTGCCGGGCGTCATGTCGAGCGCCTTCAGGCTGGTGATCTTGCCACGCAGGTCGGTGATGCGGTTGAGCAGGTTGGCCTGCACCGCGTAGGCGGAGTCCGCGGCGGAGCCGTCGGGCAGTGCCTTGATCTGCTTGGCGAGTTCGTCGTTCTGCTTGGCGACGGGATTGAGCTGGTCCTGCAGGCTCTTGAGCATCGACCCGCGGACGGCCTCCCACTGCTCCTTGCGCAGGTCGATGTACGACTGCGTGAGGGCGTTGGCGCGGCGCGCCGCCTCCTTCGGGTCGGAGGCGGTGTAGGTGAAGTGCAGTACGAGGGTCTGGGGCGGGTTGGTGACCTGGAGTCCGTGCTGGAGCCGGTCGACCTCGTCCGCGCCGATCCCGAGTCGCTTCGCGGCGCCTTCGGCGACCTTGCGGCTGAGCGCCGTCTGCCGCTCGGACCCCATGTTGATCGCCTTGTCGCTGGACAGGGTCGGTGCGAAGGGATCGCTGGTGGGGGCGCGCAGCACGATGTCGGTGGTGGCGGCGTAGCTGTCGGCCCCGGTGATGCCGAGCCAGGCACCGGCCAGCAGTCCGACACCGACGCCACCGCTGATCAGCCAGCGATAACGCAGGAGTTGACGGAACTGCTCGCGCAGCTGTTCCGGCTCGTCCTCTCCCCGTACGGGAACGTGTGTGTCGCTCACCTGCCGAGTCCCCCCATAGCTTCGTCGATCAGCGCGTCGATCCGCGCGAGACCCGCCTCCCGTGACAGATGAGCAGTCACATGGCGCGGTCCCGCCGCGCCCAACTCGTCCGCCATCGCCGGATCTTCGGCGAGTCTACGCACTGCTGTCAGGAACTGATCGGGATTCTCCGGTTCCACGAGCATTCCGGCGCCCGAGCGCAGCACTTCGCGGGCCGTGCCGCCTTCGGCCGCGACGGAGGCGACCACCGGCCGGCCGGCCGCGAAGTACGAGGTGAGTTTGGAGGGGACGCTCATGTCGAGCACGGAGGCACGCTGGGTGACGGCGAGCACGTCGGCCGCCGCCAGCACGTCCGGGAAGTCCGCGTCGGCCACCGAAGGCAGGAACTCCAGATTGGGCAGCTCCCCGGCGCTGCGAGCGAGGTGCTCACGCTGGTTGCCGTCGCCCATCAGCACGATCCGGGTCGCGGGGTCGCGGCGGGCCGCCTCCACCAGCACGTCCAGCCCCTGTTTGAGGCCCATGTTGCCGGAGTGCAGCACCACCGTCTGCTCCGGCCGCCAGCCGAGGCGCTCACGGGTGCGGGCACGTGGAGCGGAAGGGGCCTGTATGTGCGACCAGTTGGGCACCAGGCGGATGCGTCCGGGATCCACGCCCATGGCACGCACCCGCTCGACGAACGTCTCGTGTATGACGCCGACGAGGGTGGCCCGCCGCAGTACCCACGACTCCGCACGCTCGGCCAGCTCGGCGGCCCGGCCGCCGCCCTGGATGCCGGACTGTGCGGCGGCGGCACCCATGAGGTCCTGTACGACCGGCACGTAGGGCGCGTGGTACCGGGCGGCGATCCGCGCGCCGAGCACTCCCCCGGCAAGGCTGGGCAGTTGGGCGAGCACCGCGTCGAGGCGGCCGGTGCGGGGTGGAGCGACGAGCCCGTGCGCGAGGATCGAGCTCTCGAACAGGGCTCTGCGCAGGGCGCTCTGCCGCGGCGGGACGCTGTGCCGGCGACGGTGCACGGTGACTCCGGCACGCTGTTCGGTGGCCCGCCACACCCGGCGGTAGGCCGGGTCGAGGCGCCAGGAGGGGTAGTGCGGGAGCCCCGCGAGAACGTGGGTGTCATGCCCGCGGCTCGCCCAGTGCTCGGCGATGCCGGTCGCGTACGGCCCGATACCGGTGTGCTCGGGCGCGTAGTTGGTGGACACCAGGAGCAGCCTGCGCCTGGACGAGGCGAGTCCGCTCTCCTTGCCGTTCAGCGCGAGGCCGTCCGGCTCGGTGGTGCGCTGCTCCGGTATCGAGGCCGCTGTGTGAGCGGCCCCGCGCCCGTCCCGACGGCTGCGCCCGTCGTGGGTCTCTGTCACGCGACGAAACCTTTCCCCCGGCCGACTGCGCGGCCTCCCCTGTGTGTCCGCGCCCAACGGGCCCCGGGGTTCACACACTCATCAGAAGTGAACCAGGACGCACCCTAATTGTTCACCCTTCCTGCACCTAGCATGAACGCTATCGTCAAAGTCCGTGCATCCCGCGCAAAGGGGTGCGCATTGGGGGACAGCATCGATCAAGGGGGGCATCTGTGCCATCGAGCAAGCCGTACCGCGTGGGCTACGCGCCGGGCGCCTACGATCTTTTCCACATCGGGCACTTGAACATCCTGCGGCACGCACGTGCCCAGTGCGACTACCTGGTGGCCGGCGTGGTCTCGGACGAGATGGCCGAGAACGCCAAGGGGAGGCTGCCGATGATCCCGCTGGTGGAGCGGCTGGAGATCGTCCGGAGCATCAAGTACGTGGACGCCGCGTTCGTGGAGACCGTGCCGAACAAGCTGGAGACGTGGAAGCAGGTCCGCTTCGACGTCCTGTTCAAGGGCGACGACTGGAGGGACACACCGAAGGGGGAGCGGCTGGAGCGGGACTTCGCCGCCGTGGGGGTCGACGTCGTCTACTTCCCGTACACCGTGCACACGTCGAGCACCCAGCTGCGGCGCGCCATCGACGCCCTGGACGGGACGCGGTTCAACGACGAACTGCGGACAGCTCCCGGAACCACTTGGTGAGGAAGGCGACGAGGAAGAGCGCGGCGGCGACGGCGAGGACGGTGTAGGCCCACCTGAAGGCGCTGCCGCCGCCGAGCAGCAGGAAGACCAGGCAGAACACCCCGTGGTCGACCGGCAGCAGAGCCACCGCGCGTGCCGCGGAGGGCGGGCCGCCGTCGCCCGGGGCCGCCTTGGGCTTGAGCTGCTCGGTCAGCAGCCCACCGAAGAACGTCACGACGGCGACGAGTTGGAAGCCGAGCGGCACCAGCAGCCAGCCGTCGGCCGCGGTCCCGAAGTGACCGGGGTGCCGGTAGAAGGTGATCAGCACGGCGGTGTGCAGAGCGGTGAGCTTGGCGCAGTCGACCACGTGGTCGAGCCATTCGCCCGCCGCGCTGCCGCCGCCGCGCAGCCGGGCGAGCTGCCCGTCCGCCGAGTCGAAGGCGAAGCCCACGGCGAGCCCGAGCCACACCAGGAGGCCGGCGGCCCAGGTGGGCACGGCGAGCGCCGCCACCGCGACCGCCGCGAAGCTGAACGCCGCACTGATCAACGTGACGTGATTGGGCGTCAGCCCCAACCGGTACGCCCCGGCGGCGAGATACCGGCCCGCGGGCCGGTTCACGAACCGCGAATACAGCGATACGCCCTTCGCGCTCTTCTGCGCGGACTTCAGCCGTATCAGCGCCGACGCCGTACTGCTCATCGATCCCCCCGGACCTCATGACCTCACCGGTCGTTCCCGTGATCCACATCATCACAGGTGCCGGCGCGCGATGACGAACGATCGGAGAACTCACCGCAAGCCGGGGGTGTCGCCCCGAGGTCGGGGCCGTGCCTCGGGGACGCGCCGGCATCCCCGTCCGCGCGCCCGGCCGTGACGCGGCCGTCACCCCGGCCGCGGAGCCCGTGACGCGTCCCGGCCCGCCCGGCCGCAGCCTTCCCGGGGCGGCGAACCCGGTTCAGCGACGGAGGCGGGCGAGCCATTCCAGCGCGGCGACGGCATGGCGCAGCACGGAGAGGTGACCGTCCGCCGGGTGGAGACCCAGTTCCGAGCGGGGGCACCGTTCCGCGAGCCACCGGCTGTGGGAGGCGGGGACGACCCTGTCCTCCCCGCCGTGCAGAAGGAGCACCGGGCCCGCGATCGACCGAGGATCGCATCCCCACGCGCCGACGTAGGCCAGGTCGTCGTCGATCAGGCCGCCCGGGCCCGCTTCCACGGCGGGACCGACGACATCGTGGAACCAGGACCACTCACCGGCGAGGGCGGCGTGGTCGGCCGCGGTGAACATCTCCGGGTCGTACGTCGCTCGCGCCTCGTGGCGCGCCTTCGCCTCGCGGCCCGCGACGGCCGCGGTCAGCGACGCCCGGCCGGACTCGTTCATGCCCGCGAACCAGTCGAGCCCCTCGGCGCCGAAGGGGGCCGGCCCCGCCACGCTCACCGTGCCGAGCACCCGTTCGGGCAGCAGGGCCGCACACGCCAGGGCGTGCGTTCCGCCGCCCGAGTGGCCCATGAGCGCGAAACGGTCGATGTCCAGCGCGTCCGCGATCCGGGTGACGTCGGCGGCTGCCGACGCCGCGTTCCGGCCCGGCAGCGGGGTCGATCCTCCGTAGCCGGGGCGGTCGTACGACACCCAGCGGATGCCCAGTCGCTCGGCGGCGGCGAAGAGGGGCTCGGGCGGCGCTCCGATGTTGGGCGTGCCGTGGTGCCAGAAGACGACAAGGCGATCCGATCCGGCGGCGCCGGTGTCGTAGACGTGCAGTCTGCGGCCGTCGGCCAGTTCCAGCTCGCTCTCCGTCACCTCGGTGCCCATGGCCTCGGACATCTCCCTTTCCCTTCGCGCAGGCGTCGGTGTCGGCAACCTGTGGCGGCACCCTACGGGGCCACTGCGGGAGCGGCGCGCGCGAACGTCGCTTCGGACACCTCAGCCCTGCCGGTCGAGTCAATCGTGTCGGCCGTGTCAGTCGTGCGCGGGACGGTCGCTGATCCTGTGGTCGGCCAGGTTGAGGGCCTCGTCCACCACCCGCCGCAGGTGGCCGTCGCGGAGGGCGTAGACGACCCGGCGGCCCTCCTTGCGGGTGGTCACGAGTCCCGCCAGACGGAGCCTGGCCAGATGCTGGCTGACGGCCGGACGGGCGGCCCCGCAGGTCTCCGTGAGGGTGGTGACGTCGGCCTCGCCCTCGGCCAGAGCGTGCAGCAGCGCCAGGCGGGTGCGGTCACCGAGGAGGGCGAGCAGTTCGGCGGCGAGGGCGAACTGCTCCTCGCCGGGTGTGCGCGGGTGCGCATCGGTGGCAGGTGACAGATGCATGCGTGCGCTCATATGCACATAATGGAGCGGTGGGCACCCTCGTGTCCACCGCTGCCGCGCCGCCTTCCCGCCCGCGTATCGGACGGCCCGGAAAGGGGACCCACGTGAGCCACCACCACGCACACGGTCACGCGCACCCGCACCCGCACCCGCACCCGCACAGTCACGGAGACGGACACGAGCAGGGGCACGCGCCCGGCGCTCCGGGGCCGAAGGCGCGCCGGCGGCAGCGGCTCGGGCACCGGCTGCGGCATCTGCTGACGCCGCACTCGCACGAGGCGGCCGACAAGGTGGACACGGCACTGGAGACCTCCGCCCGGGGCATGCGGGCCCTGTGGGTCTCGCTGGCCGTGCTCGGCGCGACGGCGCTCGTCCAGGCGGTGATCGTGGTGGTCTCCGGGTCGGTCGCGCTGCTGGGCGACACCGTGCACAACGCGGCGGACGCGCTCACCGCCCTCCCCCTCGGTATCGCCTTCGTCCTGGGCCGCCGCGCCGCCAATCGTCGCTTCACCTACGGCTACGGACGCGCCGAGGACCTGGCCGGCCTCGCCATCCTGCTGACGATCGCCGCGTCCGCGGCCTTCGCCGCCTGGGCCGCCGTGGACCGGCTGCTCGACCCCCGCGACGTCCAGCACGTCCCGGTGGTGGCCGCCGCGGCCGTCGCCGGGTTCGTCGGCAACGAGTGGGTGGCCCGCTACCGCATCCGCGTCGGCCGGGAGATCGGCTCCGCCGCCCTGGTCGCCGACGGTCTCCACGCCCGTACGGACGGGTTCACCTCGCTCGCCGTCCTGCTCGGGGCCGGTGGCGCGGCGCTCGGCTGGCGGTCGGCGGACCCGATCGTCGGACTGCTGATCACCGCGGCCATCCTGCTCGTGCTGCGGGACGCCGCCCGCGAGGTCTTCCGGCGTGTCATGGACGCCGTCGACCCGGCCCTCGTCGACTCCGCGGAGACAGCACTGCTGACGGTCGACGGCGTACGCGCGGTGAGCGAACTGCGGTTGCGCTGGATCGGCCACCGGCTGCGCGCCGAGGTCGCCGTCGTCGTCGACGGGGAGCTGTCCGTACGCGCGGCCCACGCGGTCGCGGTCGCGTGCGAGCACGCCCTGCTGCACACGGTGCCCAAGCTCGACGCCGCCCTGGTGCACGCCGATCCGGCAACCTCCCCCGGCGAGGTGGATCCGCACATGGTGCTGGCGCATCACACGTCGGGGCAGCACACGTCGGCGGATCACCCGTCCGCGCATCACACGTCGGGGGGTCACGCGTCGGATCGTCCGGCGCCCGCCCGTGGCGCACCGTCCCATCCAACAGGGGACCAGCACACACGGGGCGACCGCACACGAGGCCACCACACACACGCCGACCACACATGAGTCGACCAGACGCAGGCGATCACCCCTCGGCCTGACCCGGCCGCCATGTCCGCCGCAGCCGCCCTGCCCGCCCCGCCCGCCGTGCCCCGCCGTGCCTCGCCGTGCCTCGCCGGCTCAGTGTTCGTGCGGCTCGTCCCGGTGGACCGGCCCGTGGGCGTCCTCGCAGTGCCCCTGGTCGTCGAGGAGCTTGCGGTCCCCGGGGAGCGCCACCTGAAACACCTGCTCCGAGGCGTGGTCGACCTGGAGCGTGGTGTGGGTGATGCCGTAGTCCTTGCGCAGGAGTTCCTCGAGGTCCCGGCGGACGGCGTGGCAGTCGCCGGCGGGCTCGACCAGGACGTGCGCGGACAGGGCCGCCTGGCCGGAGGTGATCTGCCAGACGTGCAGGTCGTGGACCTCGACGACGGCCGGCAGCGCGACGAGCCGGTCGCCGAGCTGGTCCGGGTCGACGTCCGTGGGCGCGGCCTCCAGGAAGATGCGCCCGGAATCGCGCAGCAGCCCGTACCCGGCCTTCGCCATCAGGGCCACCACCATCAGCGTGGCGATCGGGTCGGCCCGGTTGAAGCCGGTCAGGACGATCACCAGCGCGGCGACCGCGGTGCCGATGAAGGCGAACAGGTCGTTGAGGATGTGCTGGTAGGCGCCCTCGACGTTGAGCGAGGTGCGGTTGGCCTGGGAGATGCACCAGGTGGCGGCCACGTTCACGGCGATGCCGACGAGGGCCGTGACGAGCATCAGCCCGCCCTCGACCGCGGGCGGGTCGATGAGCCGGCGCACGGACTCGTACGCCAGCCAGGCCCCGAGCAGCAGCAGCGTCAGGCCGTTCGCCTGGGCCGAGAGGATCTCCGCGCGCTTGAGGCCGTACGTGAAGCCGCCGCGGGCCGGACGCGCGGCGAGCCGCATGGCGATCAGGGAGAGCACGATGGACGCGGCGTCGGTGAGCATGTGCGCGGCGTCGGAGATGAGGGCCAGCGAACCGGCGAGGACACCGACGACGACCTCGACCGCCATGAACGCGGTGATGAGGGCGAGCGCGATCGCCAGCCAGCGGCGGTCGGCGCCCGCCGACACCCCGTGCGAGTGGCCGCCATGACTCCCGGAGCCGTGCTCGTGCCGCTGCGCGTGCCCGGATCCGTGGTCATGACCGTGATCGCTCATGGTGTCCGTGTTCCCCCTGTGCGTCGAGTGCCTCGATCGAAGTGAAACGCACGGCCGGGCAATCGGCAAAGGCTGCACCGGTCACCGTTGTCATCTTCGGCAGGACTCCTTTGACCTGCGGCGACACATCCGCCAGGCCGGCACTCGCTCCCGGCCGGGCCCGCAGGCCGTGGGGGTCCTGGACAGGTGCCGGGACAAGGGCTCGGACAGGGGTCGGACACGGCCAGGCACACGGGCGGGACACGGTGGAGCCGTGCGACGAGGCCCGGCGGGCCGTCACCGAAGAGGATCCCGCACGCGGCGCGCGGGATCCCGGCCGGGATCGGTCCCCGCCGGAGGAGCAGGGCCTCGCCGAACGGTGGCGCACCGCGCGGCGCCGCTCGGGCGGCGGTGACGCCGACGCTCCACGGTGCCGTGCACCTGGGCGTCCTCGGAGTACGTCGACAGCGCCGCGTCGGCGTCGACCGCTCCCGCCGATGACCGGAAATCCCATCCCGCGCACGCTCGACGGCAACGAGTTCGCGCCGTTCTTCGAGCGGGCCGCGCAGCCCGCACCGGCCCGGTTCCCGGTGGACCGAAGCAGAAGTCGCGCCGGGGACCGGCGATCAGGGCCTGCCCCGTCCGGCCCGGGCGGACGGTATCGCCCCGCGCGGCGAGATCCGGGCGAGGGCGCCCTCCGCCGGCAAGGGTGCGCTGGTCCGACGGACGCCGAGCACGGCGGAGGCGTGGGCCTCCGCCGATCCGCCCCGCCGGACGCACGGACCACCGGTGGCGCACCCGGCGACGAACACCTCACGCGCCCCTCTGGCCTCCGCTCCCCCGGCGACCGTCGGATCCAGCCGGGGCCGGTCGCCCGCACCGCCGCGCCGGGCTGCCGAAAGAACATGATCCACATAGCCGTGGGAGGTACCTAACGAGCCAACCTACTGACGAGTACGAATCGCGGCTATTCACACCCAAGTGGCGAATCCCACCCTTTTGACCGGCGCGAATTCCGATTATGCGAGCCGGAACTGTTGAAGGATTCAATTTACATCGAGGGAAACAATACGTTTCCGCGCGAGCCCTCCAGTGCCCGGCTTTGACTTTTCGTCAGGAGTCATTTCCGCAGGCTGACCCAGTGGGCGACCAGCACCCGAACAGTGGTCGACCAACCGCTCAACTGCCCAGGAACAAAGCCTCTGTTGCCTGTCCACGCGGGAATCCGAAGCAGCCGTGTCAGCAGTGTTACGTCCGGTAAGACCTGCCTCCTTGAGAGTTTGACTTTCACCTGGATGCGCAATAAGCATGAGCGTGCTTCACATCGGCCGCGGCTTGTTGTGAAGCGCAAGCGCTCTCCGCTCTCCCCCACCATTCCTCACTCCCGTGTGATATTGGAGCGTTCGCGTGCCTGTGCCGAATATCGAAACGTCCGGCCCGCTTGCTGTCGACGACATCGTCATCGCCGTGAACCCGTTCGCCGTCCCGTCCGCACGGGTCACCGCCGCCGCCGTGCGCGCCGGTGGGCTCGGCGTGCTGGACCTCACCTCGGGCGGGCGCCGGGCAGCCGAGGAACTCGCGCTCGCCGGGGAATGGTCACCCGCGGGTTTCGGCGTACGGCTCCGCGACAACGCCGCCTTCCCCGCGCGGGAACTCCCCGCCGGTGTGCACACCGTCCTGCTGACCGAAGACGCCTCCTGCACCCCCGCGGACTTCCCCGGCCGTCGCGTGCTGGTCGAGGTGACCGGCCACGAGCAGGCGTTACGCGCCGCCGCGGCCGGCGCTCACGGGCTGATCGCCCGGGGCCACGAGGCAGGCGGCCCGGTGGGTGAGCTGAGCACCTTCGTCCTGGTGCAACAGTTGCTCGGCGACGAGACGTTCGACCTGCCGGTCTGGGCATGCGGCGGCGCCGGACCGTACACCGCGGCGGCCGTCGTGGCGGGCGGCGGCGCCGGGGTCGTCCTGGACACCCAACTCGCCCTCTTGGACGAGGCCGAGGCCGGGCTGCCCGCCGGGACCCGGGCCCTGCTGGCCGGGCTCGACGGCTCCGAGACCACCCTGGAGGCGGGCCGCCGCGTCGTACGCCGCCGGGGAGCCCCGGAGGGCGCTCCGGCCCCCGAGATCGGTCAGGACGGTTTCCTCGCGGCCCGCTTCCAGGAGCGCTGGGGCACCGTCCGCGCGGCCGTGCGAGGCGTGAGGGACGCCGTCCTCGGCGCCCTGAGGGACGCCGGTCCCACGCTCGGCACCGCCGGCGCGGGCAGCCGTGCCCTCGGGACCGAACTGCCGGTCGCGCAGGGGCCGATGACCCGGGTGAGCGACCAGGCCGCGTTCGCCGCGGAGGTGAGCGGACACGGCGCGCTCCCCTTCGTCGCGCTCGCGCTCTCCGGCGCCGAGCAGACCCGCGCCGTCCTGGAGCGGACCAGAAACACACTGGGTGACGCACCTTGGGGCGTCGGCGTCCTGGGCTTCGCGGACGAGGAGATCAAGGCCGCCCAACTCGCCGTCGTACGCGAGATCCGTCCCTCCCACGCGATCATCGCGGGCGGCCGTCCCGCACAGGCCGCCGCGCTGGAGGAGGCGGGCATCTCCACCTTCCTGCACGTGCCGTCCCCGGGCCTGCTGAGGCAGTTCCTGGACGCGGGCGCGCGCAAGTTCGTCTTCGAGGGCGCCGAGTGCGGCGGCCATGTCGGACCGCGCAACAGCTTCCCGCTGTGGGAGGCGCAGCTCGGCGTGCTCGACGACTTCCTCGCGGGCGCGAGGAACGGCACGGCGGCCGAACTGCAGCTGCTGTTCGCGGGCGGCGTGCACGACGAGCGGTCCACCGCGATGGTCACCGCCCTCGCCGCGCCGCTGAGCGCCCGAGGTGCCGCCGTCGGCGTGCTGATGGGCACGGCGTACCTGTTCACCGAGGAGGCGGTCAGCGCGGGCGCCGTGCTGCCGCTGTTCCAGCGCCAGGTGGTCGCCGCCGAGCGCACGGACCTGCTGGAGACCGCCCCGGGGCACGCCACCCGCTGCGTCCGCAGCCCGTTCACCGACGAGTTCGCCGCCGTCAAGGAGGGCCTGGCCGCCCGTGACGTGCCCGGTCGCGAGGCCTGGGAGCAGTTGGAGCGGCTCAACGTGGGCCGGCTGCGACTGGCCAGCAAGGGGATCGAGCGGGCCGGCGGCGAACTGCGCGAGGTGGGTGAGGAGAGACAGCTCGCCGAGGGCATGTTCATGGCCGGTGAGGTGGCCGTGCTGCGCTCGGCCGTCACCACCGTCGCCGCCCTGCACGCCTCGGTCACCACCGGGGCCGCCGCCTTCCTGACCGACCGGCTGGCAGCTCTCGGTCTCGGGGAACCGGCCGCCGCCCCCGCCCCCGAACCGCTGGACATCGCCGTCGTCGGCATGGCCTGCATGTTCCCCGGCGCCCCCGACCTCGCCACCTTCTGGGCCAATGTGCTGGCGGGCGAGGACGCCGTCACCGAGGTGCCCGCGACCCGCTGGGACGCCGGCCTGTACCACGCCGCCGACGGCTCCGGAACCGGCGAGAGGACGCCGTCCCGGTGGGGCGGTTTCCTCCCCGAGATACCCTTCGAGCCGCTGCGGTACGGGATACCGCCGGCCTCGCTGCCCGCCATCGAGCCCGTGCAACTGCTGGCCCTGGAGGCCGCCCGCCGGGCCCTGGACGACGCCGGCTACGGAAGCCGGCCCTTCGACCGGGCCCGCGCCTCGGTCGTGTTCGGCGCGGAGGCGGGCAGTGACCTGTCGAACGCCATGACCCTGCGGTCCGTGCTGCCCTCCTATCTCGGTACCGTGCCGCCCGCGCTGGACGCGCAGTTGCCGCGCCTGACCGAGGACTCCTTCCCCGGCATCCTCGCCAACGTCATCGCGGGCCGGATCGCCAACCGTCTCGACCTCGGTGGCGCCAACTACACCGTGGACGCCGCCTGCGCCTCCTCGCTCACCGCGGTCGACGTCGCCTGCAAGGAACTGACCGGCGGGACGAGCGACCTGGTGCTGTGCGGGGGCGCGGATCTGCACAACGGCATCAACGACTACCTGCTCTTCGCCTCCGCCCACGCCCTGTCGCCCTCCGGCCGCTCCGCGCCCTTCGACAGCGCCGCCGACGGCATCGCGCTCGGCGAGGGCGTCGGCTGCGTCGTCCTCAAACGGCTCACCGACGCCGAGCGCGACGGGGACCGGGTGTACGCGGTCATCAAGGGCGTCGGCAGCGCGAGTGACGGCCGGGCGCTGGGGCTGACCGCTCCCCGGCCCGAGGGCCAGTACAACGCGCTGACCCGGGCGTACCGCAACGCGGGTGTCTCGCCCGCCGAGGTCGGGCTCGTCGAGGCGCACGGCACCGGAACCGTCGTCGGCGACCGCACCGAACTCGGCGCGCTGACCCGGGTGTTCGAGGAGGCCGGTGCCGAGCCGGGGAGTTGTGCGCTGGGGTCGGTGAAGTCGCAGATCGGTCACACCAAGTGCGCCGCCGGGCTGGCCGGACTCATCAAGACCTCGCTGGCCCTGCACACCGGCGTACGGCCGCCGACCCTGCACCTCACCGAGCCGAACCCGGCCTGGGACGCGGGCAGCAGCCCGTTCGCCTTCCACACCGAGGCCCGGCCCTGGGCCGCCGCCCCGGCCGAACGCGTCGCCGGTGTCAGCGCCTTCGGCTTCGGCGGCACCAACTTCCACGTCGTGCTGCGCGCCCACGAGGACGGGCCGCCGCCGGTCACCGCCGCCCAGCAGTGGCCCGTCGAGCTGTTCACCTTCCGTGGCGCGGACCGGGCGGCCGCCGCACGTGCCGCCGCCGAGCTGCTCGCCCTGGTCGAGGCGGATCCCGGCCCCTACGAGCCGTGGCGACTGCGGGACTTCGCCCTCGCCGCGTCCCGGCGGGCCGAGGCCGCCGCGCCCCGAGGCCTTCCGGTACGCATCGCGCTGGTCGCCGCCTCCACCGCCGGGCTGAGAGACCTGCTGGGGCGGGCGGTGGCGGGCGAACACGCCCCGGAGGACGGCCTGTTCACCGCCATCCCGGAGGACGGCCTGTTCCCCGCGCCCCCGGACGCCGGCCCGTCCGCCCCCGCCCCGGACACCGGCCTCTCCGCCCCCGCCCCCGCCCCGGACGCCGCCGACGCCCCGCGGGCGGCCGCGGACCGGTCCGGTCCGGCCGGTGACGCGGCCGGCCCCGTACCGGGCGACGCGCGCGTCGCGATGCTCTTCCCCGGGCAGGGCAGCCAGCGGCCCGGAATGTTCGCGGAGCTGTTCGTGGCCTTTCCCGAGCTGCAGCGTCATCTGCGGCTCGACGAGGCGACGGCCCGCGTGCTCTTCCCGCCCGCGCCCTTCGACGAGGCGAGCCGCAAGGAACAGCGGGAGCGGATCACCGACACCGCACTCGCGCAGCCCGCGCTCGGTCTGACCTCACTCGCCGCCTTCCAGCTGCTGAGCAGGGCCGGGATACGTCCGGCGATGGCCGCGGGGCACAGCTACGGGGAGCTGGCGGCGCTGGCCGCGGCGGGTGTCCTGGCGCCCGGGGCTCTGTTGCGGGCCAGCCACGAGCGGGCCGCCGCCATCCTGGGTGCCACCGGGGGCGGCGACCCCGGCACCATGGCCGCCGTCACCGCGCCCGAGCCGGAGGTCGCGACGGCCCTGGTGGAGGCCGGCCTCCACGGAACGGTGGTGACGGCGAACCGCAACTCTCCCCGCCAGACGGTGATTTCGGGCCCCACCGAGGACGTGCTCAACGCCGTGGAGCGGCTGCGGGCCCGGGGACTGAGCGCCCAGCGCATCCCGGTGGCCTGCGCGTTCCACAGCCCGCTGGTCGCGACCGCCGGCGAACGGTTCGCCGAGGCGCTCGCCGAAGTCCCGCTGGAGGAGCCCGACTTCCCGGTCTGGTCCAACCGTACGGCCGACCGCTACCCGCGGACGCCTGGGGCGATCCGGGCCGAACTGGCGGCCCAGATCGGCGCGCCGGTCCGGTTCGCCGACCAGATCGAGGCGATGTACGAGGCCGGGGCCCGGGTGTTCGTCGAGGCCGGCCCCGGTTCGGTACTGACCCGGCTGGTGGGCGCGGTGCTCGGCGACCGGCCGCACCGCACGGTCGCCCTGGAGGACGACCGCCGCACCGGGCTCCCCGGGTTCCTCACCGCGCTCGCCCGGCTGGCCGTCGCCGGGGTGGACGTCAGGACCGGGTGGCTCTTCCAGGACCGGGACGCGCTCGACGCCGCCCGCGCCACGCGTCGCAGGCGCGCCGCCTGGACCGTGGACGGCCATCTGCTCCGTACCGCGGACGGTGTGATCCCCTCCGCCGCACTCCACCCCGCCGAGCGCGTCCCGGAGGCCCTCACGACCAGCAGCACCTCGCACGGACCGGCGCCCGTGACCGGCTCGGAGGCCCTGATCAGCGAGTTCCTGCGGACCAGCCGGGAGATGATCGCGGCGCAACGGGACGTGATGCTGGGGTATCTGGGCGCTGACCCGGGGGTGAGACCCGCCGCCCCCGTCGCGTACGCCAGCGCACCGACCCCGGTCACGTACGCCGACGCTCCCGTCACGGTGACCGCGCTGCCCGCCGCCGTCCCCGCGCCGGCCGAGGCCGTCGAGACAGCGGGCGGCTCGGTGCTGTCCGTCGTGCTGGAGGTCATCGGTGAGCGGACCGGCTATCCCGTCGACATGATCGAACCCGACCTCGACCTCGAAGCCGACCTCAGTGTCGACTCCATCAAGAGAGCCGAGATCGCCGGAGAACTCGCCGGCCGCCTCGGACTCACCACCACCGGCGACACCGGCACCGACATCGAAGAGCTCGCGAAGGCCCGTACCGCGGCCGCCATCACCGCCCTGGTGGAACGGGTGACCGGGACACGCGGTGCTCGGATGTCCGCCCCGGCCCAGGCTCCCGCCGGCGCCGGGGCCGATACCGCCCCCACCACCGAGACCGTCCTCGCCCTCGTGCTCGAAGTGATCGGTGAGCGCACCGGCTACCCCGTCGACATGATCGAACCCGACCTCGACCTCGAAGCCGACCTCAGCGTCGACTCCATCAAAAGAGCCGAGATCGCCGGAGAACTCGCCGGCCGCCTCGGACTCACCACCACCGGCGACACCGGCACCGACATCGAAGAGCTCGCGAAGGCCCGTACGGCCGCGAGCATCGCCGCGCTGGTCGCGGGCGTACGCGGCGAGGCGGCCGGGCCCGGTCCCGCGGAGGGCGGCCCGGTCTCCGCCGAACCCGTCGTCGTGGCGCCCAGGCGTTTCGTGATGCGGGAGTTCGACCTCGGTCCCGCACGATCCGTCTCCCCCGGCGACCAGTTGGCGGGGCACAGGTTCCTGCTGCTCGGCCGCGGACCGGTCGCCGAGGCGCTGACCGCCCGGCTGACCGCGCACGGTGCCCACGCGGTGACCGCCGGGGAGCCGCCCGCCGGTGCGCAGTTCGACGGACTCGTCCACCTCGTCGGCCCGGACTCCCCACCCGTCCTGCCGGACGCCTACCCGGTGTACCGGCAGGTGCTGGCCGGCGACCCGCGCTGGGTGCTGGCCGCGGGTGCCGCGGCGGGGCTGCGCGGCTTCTTCCGCTCCGTCGCGCGCGAGTACCCCGACACCGTGGCCCGGGTCGTCGAGCACACCCCCGGTACCGCGCCCGAGGACATCGCCGCCGATCTCGTCGCCGAACTCACCGCCCCCGACCGCGAACCGGTCGTGCTGCGCTCGCCCGGAGCCCGGCGCGCACTGCGCATGACCGAGGAGGGCCTCGGCCTGCTCGGGTCCACGGGCGCGGGGCCGGCCGGGGACGGTGCGGCCGAGGCCGCCGCGCTCGGCCTCGACACCACGTCGGTCGTCCTGCTGGTGGGCGGCGCCCGGGGCATCACCGCCCGGTTCGCCGCGACCTTGGCCGCCGCTAGCCGCTGCCGGATCGAGCTGTTCGGCCGCACCGCCCTGACCGAGGGCGAGCACGACCCCGCCGTCGCCGCCGCCCACGGCACGGACGAACTGCGGTCGGCGCTCATCGCGGGCGGGCTGCGCGTCCCCGCCGAGATCGAGCGGGCGATCGGCCGGATCCAGGCGGAACGCGAGGTGCGCTCCACCCTGCGCAGGCTGGCCGCGCTCGGTTCCGACGTCCGCTACCGCGCCGTGGACGCGCTGGACGGCGACGCCGTGCGCCGGGCGGTGAAGGAGATCCACGCCGAGCACGGCCGCCTGGACGGCGTCGTGTACGCGGCCGGCGTGATCGAGGACAAGCTGATCGCGGAGAAGAGCCCGGCGTCCTACGACCGGGTGTTCCGTACGAAGGTGGACGGCGCGCGCGAACTGCTCGACGCGGTCGTCGAGTTGCCCGACGGTCCACGGTTCGCCGTACTGTTCGGCAGCATCGCGGCGACCCTCGGCAACCGCGGCCAGAGCGACTACGCCGCCGCCAACGACGCCCTGGAGTCCCTCGGCGCCCGCTGGGCCGCGTCCGGCACGGACCGCCGGGGACTGACCGTCCACTGGGGTCCCTGGGCGCCGACCGGCGACGCCCACCACGGGATGGTCACCCCCGAGCTCATGCGGCACTACGCGGGCCGCGGGATCCAGCTCATCGACCCCGAGGAGGGCACGGGCAGCCTGCTGCGCGAGCTGGCGTGGGGGCCCGCGGCCGACACCGCCGTCGTCTACACCGCCTCGGGCTGGTGACCGGCGTGACGGACACGCGCGCCGAACCCGTCGCCATCGTCGGCATGGCGGTGCTCTTCCCCGGCGCCCCCGACCTCGCCGCCTACTGGCGCAACCTGGTCTCCGGCGTCGACGCGATCACCGACGTGCCGCAGGGCCGCTGGGACGCCGACGAGTACTACGCGCCCGGCGCGGAGCCCCGCGCGGACCGGGTCTACTGCCGGCGCGGCGGTTTCGTGGACGACCTGGCCGAGCTGGACGTCACCGAGTTCGGGATCATGCCGGCCGCGGTGCCCGCCACCGAGCCCGACCAGCTCATCGCGCTGCGGGTGGCCGCGCAGGCGCTCGCCGACGCGGGCGGCGCGGACCGGCTGCCCACCGACCGGCACCGGGTCGGCGTGGTGCTGGGCCGCGGCGGCTACCTCACCCCCGGCCTGGTCCGGCTCGACCAGCGGGTACGGACCGCGAGCCAGCTGGTACGGACCCTCGGCGAGCTGCTTCCCGACCTCGACTCCGCCCACTTGGAGTTGGTGCGGCAGGCGTTCACCGACCGGCTCGGTCCGGAGGCACCCGAGTCGTCGATCGGGCTGGTGCCCAACCTCGCCGCGTCCAGGCTGGCGGGCCGGCTCGACCTGCGCGGCCCCGCCTACACCGTGGACGCGGCCTGCGCCTCCTCGCTCATCGCCGTCGACCACGCGGTGCGCGAACTCGGCAGCGGGCGCTGCGACGTGATGCTGGCCGGCGGGGTGCACCACTGCCACGACATCACCTTCTGGAGCGTGTTCAGCCAGCTCGGCGCGCTCTCCCCGAGCGAGCGCATCCGGCCCTTCCACAAGGACGCGGACGGGGTGCTGATCGGGGAGGGCACCGGGGTGGTCGTCCTCAAGCGGCTCGCCGACGCCGAACGGGACGGCGACCGGGTCTACGCGGTGATCACCGGCACCGGTGTCGCCTCCGACGGACGGACCACCAGTCTGATGGCGCCCGACTCGGGCGGCCAGGTCCGCGCGGTCCGCCAGGCCTGGGAGGCCGCGGGGCTCGACCCGGCGGCACCCGGCTCGATCGGGCTCCTGGAGGCGCACGGCACCGCCACCCCGGCCGGCGACGGCACCGAACTCGCCACCGTCGCGGAGGTGTTCGGACCGCCACCGGGCGAGCGGGGCGATGCGGGACCGGCCGCTGAGGGGACGCCTCCCGCGGGATCCCCCGGCGGTACGCCCGATCGCCCGGCCGGCGGCCCGCCCCACGGACCGCGCGCCGTCATCGGCTCGGTGAAGTCGATGATCGGGCACACCATGCCCGCCGCGGGGATCGCCGGACTGATCAAGGCCGCACTCGCCGTCCACCACGGAGTGCTGCCGCCGACCCTGCACTGCGACGAACCGCATCCGGACCTGGCCCGCACCCGGTTCGCCCCCATCGGCACCGCCCGCCCCTGGCACACCGACGACCGGCAGCCGGTGCGCCGGGCCGCCGTCAACGCCTTCGGCTTCGGCGGCATCAACGCGCACGTGGTGCTCGAACAGGCGGCGGTCCGAAAAGCGGTCACGGCGTACGAGGTGCGCGAGCCGGAGCGGGTGCTGCGGCTGACCGCGCCGACGCCCGCCGCGATGGCGGCGCTGCTCGACCGCTCCGACTCGGCGCTGCTCGCCCTGGGCCTGGACGAACGGACCACCGCGCCCGCCGCCGATCCGGTACGGCTCGCCGTGGTCGGGCCCACCGCGAAACGACTGGCACTGGCCCGCAAGGCGGTCGCCAAGGGCAAGGGGTGGCGGGGCCGCAACGACGTGTGGTTCGTGCCACGGCCACTGCTGGGCCCGGGCGGCGGCCGGCTCGCGTTCGTCTTCCCCGGCCTCGAGGCCGAGTTCGCGCCCGACTGCGGTGACATCGCCGCCCACTTCGGGCTGCCCTGGTCCACGGCCGTCACCGACGCGACCGTGGGGCACGTGGGCCGGCAGGGCACCGGTGTCTTCGAGCTCGGGCGGCTCCTGGACGCGGCGCTGCGCCGGCTCGGCGTGGTACCGGACGCCCTCGCCGGGCACAGCCTGGGCGAGTGGACCGCGATGGCCGTCGCCGGGATCCATCCGCCCGACGAGGTCGACGCCTTCCTCGCCGACTTCGACCCGGACGCGCTGAGCGTGCCCGGACTGGTGTTCGCCGCGATCGGCGCCCCCGCCGGTCAGGTGCTGGCGGAGCTGGCCGGCCGTACGGACGTGGTCCTCTCGCACGACAACGCCCCCAACCAGTCGATGATCTGCGGCCCGGAGCCCGCCGTCGCCGCACTGGTCGGCGAGTTCCGCTCCCGAGCGGTGGTCTCGCAGATCCTGCCGTTCCGTTCCGGTTTCCACACCCCGATGCTGGAGCCCTACCTCGACCCGATCCGGAAGGCGTCCGAGGCCTACACCCTGCGCCCGGCCGCGCTGCCGCTGTGGTCCGCGACGACCGTCGCCCCGTACCCGGACGAACCGGCCGCGGTCCGCGAGCTGTTCGTCCGCCATCTGCTGGAACCGGTCCGCTTCCGGCCGTTGGTGGACACGATGTACGCGGCGGGCTTCCGCGCCTTCGTCCAGCTCGGCGCCGGACAGCTCGGGTCCCTCATCGGCGACACCCTGCACGGCCGTGACCACCTGGTGGTCCCCGCGCACTCCCCGCACCGTTCGGGCCTGCCCCAACTGCACCGGGTGGCGAGCGCGTTGTGGGCGGAAGGGGCATCGCCGGACCTCGCCCCGCTGCTCGGCGGCCCGCCGGGGACCGCCCCCGTCGCGGCCCGCTCCGGTCGCCGCGCGGCCCGTCCGGTCCGGCTGGACCTCGGCGGTGCGAACGTCTCCCTGGACCCGGTGACCCGTGACCGGGTGGCCGCCGCGCTGACCCGGCACCGCACCCCGGCCGCGACGCCCCGGGAACTGGGTGTTCTGGACGAACAGGGTTTGCTCGGGTCCGAGTTGTCCGCGCTGTTGCGGGACGCGACGGAGTTCGCCGCGGACGTGGTGACGGCGGGCCGCGCGGCGCGCCGGGGGTCCCCGCCGGCGGCCCGGGAGACCGGCGCACCCGTCCCTCGTACGACCACCCCGCCCCCGGGGCCCCGCCCGCTCGAAGCGACCCTGCGCGTCTCCGTCGAGACCATGCCGTACCTCCTCGACCACTGCTTCTTCCGGCAGCCCGCACAGGCCGACCCGGCCGACAGATGGCCGGTGGTCCCCGGTACCACCGTGATCGCCCACCTGATGGAGCACGCCGAACGGGCCGCCCCCGGCCGCCGTGCCGTCGCCGTCCACGACGTACGGCTGCACCAGTGGGTCACGGCGATCCCGGCCGTCGACATCCCCGTACGGATCGTGCCCGAGGGTCCGGACCGGGTGGCCGCCTCGCTCGGCCCCTACGCCCAGGCCGGCATCGAACTCGCCCCGGAACACGGTCGGTTCGCACCCGTGCGGCCCTGGACCTTTCCGACGGCCGAGGAGGAGCGGCCCGAACTCACCGCCGCCGAGCTCTACACGCGCCGCTGGATGTTCCACGGTCCCCTCTTCCAGGGCCTGAGCGAACTGACCGCGGTCGGCGACCGGCACGTACGCGGAGTGCTCGTCGCACCGCCCGCGCCCGGTGCCCTGCTGGACAACGTGGGACAGCTCCTCGGCTTCTGGATCATGTCCCGGCTGCCGGTGCGCACCACGGTCTTCCCGGTGGGGATGAAGGAGATCCGCTTCCACGGCCCGCATCCCGCCCCGGGCGAACGGCTGGAGTGCCTGATCCGGATCACGTCCGTCACCGACAGCACCCTCGAAGCCGACATGCAACTGGTCCACCAGGGCAGCGTGTGGGCCGAGTTCAGCGGCTGGCAGGACCGCCGTTTCGACAGCAACCCGTGGATCCGCGCGGTCGACCGGGAGCCCGAGCGGTACACGCTGTCACGGATGCAGCCCGGCGGCTGGGCCCTGCTCCATGAGGAGTGGCCCGATCTGGCCACCCGCGAGCTGATCATGCGGAACATCCTGGCGGGCGAGGAGCGCGCACAGTACGCGGCGCACGCACCTCGTGGCCGGCGGCAGTGGCTGCTCGGCCGGATCGCCGTCAAGGACGCGGTGCGCCACCTGCTGTGGGACCGTGGCACCGGCCCCGTCTACCCCGCCGAGGTCCGGGTGGGCAACGAGCCGACCGGCCGCCCCCGCGTGACCGGCGGCTACGGCAGGACACTGCCCGCGCTGCACGTCTCGATCGCGCACCGGGGGACGACCGCCGTGGCGATGGCCAGGACCGACGGGCCCTGCGGGATCGACATCGAGGAGGTCACCGACCGCCCCGCCGCCACCCTCGCCGTCGCCCTCACCGGCCGCGAGCGCGAACTGCTCGGGGCACTCGTCCAGCAGGCCGGGGCCGGGCGCGTGCCCGGTACCGAGCACGAGCCCGGCATCGAAGCCGGCGCCGAACGGCTCTGGTTCACCCGCTTCTGGGCCGCCAAGGAGGCCGTCGCGAAGGCACGCGGCACCGGACTGGGCGGCGAGCCCAGACGGTTCGAGGTCACCGCGGCGGACGACACCCGCCTGACCGTCCGCACCGCGGGCGAGGACCACCGCGTGCGGCACTGCGCGCTGACCGCCCCCCAGCCGTCCACGGGGCCCGGCACGGAGTACGTCGTGGCCTGGACGGCCGTCAACGACCAGGAGAGCCAAGATGACCACTGAACTCGAAGGCCCCCACCCGGACACGCAGCCGGCACGGAGCCCGGCGCCGGACGCGGCGACCGTCCTCGCGGACATCTCGGCCATCCTGCGCGTCGTGCTGGAGGAGTACGGGCTCGACGACTTCGAGATCACCATGGAGACGTCCTTCCACGACGACCTGGAGCTGGAGAGCATCGACCTCGTCACCCTCTCCGCCCAGCTGCGCGAGTTCTACGGCGAGCGTGTCAACTTCGCCGCGTTCATCGCCGACCGCGGGCTGGAGGAGATCATCGAGCTGACCGTCGGCGATCTCGTCGGCCATGTGGTGGACACGCTCGCCGTCGCGGAGGTGCGCCGACCGTGACGACGCTCCGGGTGAACGGCATCGACGTGCACGTCCAGCGGCTGGGGCACGACCCCGACGTCCCGCGTCCGGTCGTGGTGCTCATCCACGGCCTGCTCATCGACAGCCTCGCCAGCTACTACTTCAGCCTCGCGCCGCGGCTCGCCGAGGAGGGCATGGACGTCGTCATGTACGACCTGCGCGGGCACGGCAGGACGTCCCGGCCGCCGACCGGCTACCGGATGGAGGACTTCGTCCGCGACCTCGACGAACTGCTCGACGCGCTGGCGGTCGAGGGGCCGGTGCGGCTGGTCGGCAACTCCTTCGGCGGCGCCGTCGCCTACGCCATGGCCGCCGCGCACCCCGACCGGGTCGCCGGCGTCGTCGCGATCGAGGCCGAACCACCGGCCCGGGCCTGGGCGGAGAACATGTACGAGGGTCTCGTCGGGGAGCAGGGCGGCCAGGTCGTCCAGGAGGTCACCGAGTGGCTGCGGGAGAACCCGGGCGAGCGCAACGCCCGTCCGTTCCGGGCCGCGGGCAAGGTACTCGACGAGACGGCGCTCGCCCGGGAGATCCCGCTGAGCGGTCTGCTCGACGAGGATTTGTCCGCGATCCGCTGCCCGGTGCTCGCCGTCTTCGGCGGCGCGTCGAAGCTCAGCGCGCAGACCGGGATGCTGGAGGCCTCGCTCGCCGACTGCCGTACGGTCGTCCTGCCCGACCGCGGCCACTCGGTGCTGGTGGAGGCCACCGAGGAGACGTACGTCCTCGTCCGTGACTGGCTGCTGCGCCAGGAGGCGCACACGCTGCGGGAGGCCCGCTAGATGGGCAGGTTCCTGTTCGTGGTGCCGCCGCTGGTCGGGCACGTGAATCCGGCCGTGGGCACCGCGGCGGCGCTCGCGGCCCGCGGCCACGACATCGCCTGGGCGGGCCGTCCGGAACTGGTCCGCGGCCTCGCGGGGTCCGACGCCGTCGTCCACCCGTGCGCGCTCCCCGGCGACCTGCCGCCCCGGCCCGCCGATCTGAAGGGACCGGCCGCCTTCCGTTTCCTCTGGGAGAGCTTCCTCGTGCCGCTGGCCGAGGCCATGGCCCCCGGGGTGCGTACGGCGATCGGGGCGTACGACCCGGACGTCGTCGTCTGCGACCAGCAGGCGGTGGCGGGCGCGCTGGTCGCCGAGTCGCTCGGGCGGACCTGGGTGACGTCGGCCACCACCTCCGCCGAACTGGTCGACCCGCTGGCCGCCATGCCCAAGGTGGCCGCCTGGCTCGACGAGTTGCTCGCGGCGCTGCGCGACAGGGTCGGCGGCGCGGCGGGCGGGGCGGATCCGCGGTTCTCGCCGCACGGCGTGCTCGCGTACACCACCCGCGCGCTGCTCGGTCCGGTCGAACTCCCCGACCGGGTCTGGCTGGTGGGCCCCTCCGTCGCCGCCCGTCCGGCCGGCGGCGACGACTTCCCCTGGGAGTGGCTGGACGCCTCGGGGCCGCCCACCGTCCTGGTCACTCTCGGCACCGCCAACAACGACGCCGGTGCCCGCTTCCTGAACGCGGCCGCCGAGGCGCTGGGCGCCATGGGCGACCGGGTGCGGGCCGTCCTCGTCGATCCCGGCGGGCTCGTCGGGGGCGGGCTCCCCGGCCATCTCCTCGTACGCCCGCACGTTCCTCAACTCGCCCTGCTGGAAAGGCTCGACGCGGTGGTCTGTCACGCCGGGCACAACACCGTGTGCGAGGCGCTGTGGCACGGTGTCCCGCTGGTCGTGGCGCCGATCCGGGACGACCAGCCGATCGTGGCCGGCCAGGTCGTGGACGCGGGCGCCGGGGTGCGGCTGCGGTTCGGGCGCGCCGACGCGGCGAGGATCGGCGCCGCCGTCGACGCCGTGCTCGATCCGGCGGGGGGCCACCGCAAGGCGGCCGCGGCCGTCGGGGAGTCGTTCCGGGCGGCGGGCGGCAGCGAATCCGCCGCGGACCGCCTCGAGGCGGTGGCGGCCGGATCCGCCGGGGCCACCGGAGTCACGGGGGCCGCCGGGGTCATCGGACCCGACGGACCTCCCGGAACCACCGAGTCCACCGAGTTCACCGGAAACACCGGAGACACCCGAGACACCGGCGGCGAGGTGCGCGTCCCGTGACCGTCGAGAACCTGCCCGCCACTCCCCCGGGCTCGCTGTCCACCCTCGTCGGCTACGCGAGACCGCACTGGCGGGTGCTGCTGTTCTCCCTGTTCCTCACGCTGCTGGCCGGGATGTCGGGGCTGGCGCAGCCGAAGTTCGCGCAGGCGATCCTGGACCGGCTGGACGACGGCGGCAGCGTCGCGGCGCCGGTCGCGCTGCTCGCCGCGCTGCTGGTCGCGGGCGCCCTGCTCACCGGCCTCAACACCTGGCTCCAGCAACGCACTTCGGAGCGGGTGGTCCGGCAGGTGCGGCGCGGTCTCGTGCACCGGCTGATCCGGCTGCGGGTCTCCGAGCTGGACCGGCGGGCCCCGGGCGACCTCATCGCCCGCGTCACCTCCGACAGCACCCTGCTCAAGAGTGCCGCCACCGAGGGCCTGATCATGACGGTCAACGGCGTACTGACCTTCGCCGGTGCGCTGTTCATGATGGCGACGCTCGACGCGCGCCTGCTCGGCGTGACCCTGCTGGTACTGGCCCTGGTCGCGGTCGTGATCACCGTCGTACTGCCCCGGATCAGGGCCGCCGTGGCCCGCTCCCAGGCGTCCGTCGGCGCGGTCGGCGCCGTCCTCGACCGCACTCTCGGCGCGGCCCGCACGGTCAAGGCGAACGGCGCCGAGGGCCGCGAGACGCGCGCCGCCGAGGACGCCGTCGAGGAGGCGTACACGGCCGGGCTGGTCGGCGCCCGCTACGGCGCCCTGGTCGCCATGGTGGGCGGCGCCGCCATCCAGACGGCGTTCCTGGTCGTCCTGGGCGTGGGCGGCACCTTCGTCGCGAACGGCACGATGTCGGTCTCCGAACTGATCGCCTTCCTGCTGTACGTGTTCTTCCTGGCGAGCCCCCTCTCGCAGCTGGTCGGCGGGGCCGCCCAGCTCCAGCAGGGACTCGGCGCGGTGGGCAGGATCCAGGAGGCGTACGGGCTGCCGGCCGAGGACGACATCGAGGCGCCGCCCGCCTCCGTCCCGGAGCACGCCGTCGCGCCCGCCGTCGAGCTGAGCGGGGTCGAGTTCGCCTACCCCGGCCGGGCGCCCGCCCTGCGCGGTGTCGGCTTCACCGTCCCCGGCGGCACCCGGACCGCGCTCGTCGGTCTCTCGGGAGCCGGCAAGACCACCCTGTTCTCGCTGCTCCAGCGCTTCTACGAACCGACCGCGGGCACCATCAGGATCGGCGGCGAGGACATCTCCGCGCTGCCGCGCGCCGAGGTGCGGCGCCGGATCGCGTACGTCGAGCAGGACTCCCCCGTGATGGCCGGCACGCTCCGCGAGAACCTGGTGTACGCGGCACCCTCGGCGACCCCGCGGCAGCTGGCGGAGGTGCTGGCCCTGACCCGTCTCGACGCTCTGGTCGCGCGCCTGCCGCAGGGGGTGGAGACAGCCGTCGGTCCGCGCGGTGTGACCCTGTCGGGCGGTGAGCGCCAGCGCCTCGCCATCGCCCGCGCCCTGCTGCGCCGCCCTCAGGTGCTGCTGCTCGACGAGGCGACGGCCCAGCTCGACGCCCGCAACGAACAGGCCTTGGGTGAGCTCGTCGCGCGCGCGGCGGGCCGGTGCACGGTGCTGCTGATCGCCCACCGGCTGTCCACGGTCACCGACGCCGACCAGATCGTGGTCCTGGACCACGGCGAGGTCCGCGCCGTGGGCACCCACGACTCCCTGGTCGACGACGACACCCTCTACCGCGAACTGGCCGCCACACAGCTGCCGGCGGCCGGGCCCCCGGCGCCCGCGCCGGCCGGTCCGGTCGGCGCGGCGTCAGCCGGTACGCGGGCCGGCACATCGGTGGCGGGTGCCCCGTGACGAGCACCCCACCCCCTATACATCGCGTGTATACACCATCTGTATAGTCGCGGCATGCCTTTTCTGACCAGCAAGACGAAGAGATCGCGCCCCGGGTTCCGTTCGGCGGCCGCCCTTGTGACGGCCGCCGCGCTCGCCCTGCCGCTGACGGGGTGCACCACCGTCCGCACCACCGCACCGGCGGCCGCCCGCGCGCAGACCGCGTCCGACGGCAAAGCCGCCGGCCGGTTCGGGACCGTGGACTGCCGTGAGGCCAAGTGCATCGCGCTGACCTTCGACGCCGGACCGAGCGAGCACTCGGCCGAGCTGCTGGACATCCTCAAGGACAAGAAGGTCCCTGCCACCTTCTTCCTGCTCGGCAAACGGCACATCGAGAAGTATCCGGAGCTGGTCCGGCGGATGGCGGCCGAGGGCCACGAGGTCGCCAGCCACACCTGGGACCACAAGATCCTGACCCGGATCGAACCGGACGAGATACGCGCGGAACTGCGACGGCCGAACGACGCGATAGAGAAGCTCACCGGGCGCCGGCCCACGCTCATGCGGCCGCCGCAGGGACGGACCGACGACACCGTGCAGAAGATCTGCCGGGAGATGGGTCTCTCGGAGGTGCTGTGGAGCGTGACCGCCAAGGACTACAAGACGTACGACCCCAAGGTCATACAGGAGCGCGTCCTGAAGCAGTCGACCCGGGACGGGATCATCCTGCTGCACGACCTCTACCCGGGCACCGTGCCCGCGGTGCCCGGGATCATCGACGCGCTCAAGGAGCGGGGGTACGTGTTCGTGACCGTGCCCCAGCTGCTGGCGCCCGGGAAGCCGAAGCCGGGCACGGTCTACCGGCCCTGACGGAGCCCGGGTCCGTCCCTTACCGAGCGGGACGGGACGGGAACCGCAGGATTTCTCAGAAGACGACGGTCCATCCCTCCCGCCCGGACTGCTGTGCCGTGTACGAGACACCGTGGACCTTGAGGCCGTGCGCGTCGAGCAGGGTGATCACGCCGCCCTGGTTGCCCAGCTGGACGCCGTCCGTGAGCGGAACCACCAGACACGCACCGGGGGCGAGCGGGCCGGGCGGCACCGCGCAGCCGTGGTCGAGCCGGTCGGCGAGGCGCCAGCCGGTGAGGTCGAGCGGATCGGGCGAGGCGTTGAGGAGTGTGACGGTCTCGGACTCGGGGGCCGGGCCCCGCGGATTGACCAGGGCCGCCAGGATACGCACCGGCCCGGCGTCCGGATCGGGACGGGAGCCGTCCACGGGGAGGGTGTGACCGGTGATGTCGTCGGTGTGCCAGGACTGGCTCTGGAAGGCGAGGAAGATGCCGACCCACCGGGACTGTGCCGGGAAGTGGAGGAGCAGCCCGCCGTCCTGCCGGACGCCGTCGTCGCCCTGGAAGCGCGCGCTGTTGCCCTGGTTCATATGGATGTCGTGGACGCCGTTCCCGGGCAGGAAGCCGAAGACCTTGTCGCGGACGGCGGGCTCGGGCCCGAAGCGCTCGCCGAACACGTACATCCGGGCGGCCGGATCGGCCACCGCGCGCTGGACGTAGTGGTCGAGCAGGTCGGCCAGGTCGTTGTCGGGGCCCTGCGCGTCCGGGGGCAGCGAACGCATCGCCGCCGGGTCGAAGAGGTTGCCGCGCACGAAGTCCAGGTTCGGGCCGCCCGGCCCCGGCGGCAGGGTGTTCCAGCCGGACGCCAGGCTCTCCAGGTCCGCCGTGACCGGATGCCGCAGGTCGTCGGCGACCAGGTAGAGCAGCTCGGAGGGCTCCTCCTGGGACCGTACGTTGACCGCCGCCCGGTAGTGCGTCCCCCGGTCGTCCGTCAGATGGACCTGGTAGTGCGGGGTGTCGGTGGAGCCCTCGCGCCGGGCGTCGACCGCCCGGGTGATCAGTACGCCGTAGGCCTTCAATGGCATGTCGGTCAACTCCCCCTGGAGACACTGCGGTTGGCCGTGCGTGAGGGAATGGTAGGACCACGGCGTCCGATTTCGTCCGGCTGCGCGGGAATGCGTCCGGCGTGCGGCCGCCTACGATCGCCCCGTGGTCCTCTTCCTGCTGGAACGCGTGTCCCCGGCTCCCCCCGCCGAGGCCTGGCGCCGCCTCACCGAGTGGCCCCGGCACGCGGAGGTCGTGCCGCTGACCCGGGTCGGCGTGGTCACCCCGCCGCCGACGCGCGAGGGCACGGTGTTCGTCGCCCGGTCGGGGGTGGGGCCGCTGGCGTTCGACGACCCGATGGAGGTCGTGACGTGGCAGCCGCCCCGGGGAGGGGACGCGGGGCGGTGCCGGCTGGTCAAGCACGGCACGTTCGTCACGGGGTGGGCCGAGATCGAGGTGCGTCCGGCGGCCGGCGGGGGTTCGCGGGTGCTGTGGCGGGAGGATCTGCGCGTGCGGGGGCTGCCCGGGATCTGCGACCGCCCGCTGGCGTGGGCGGGTCGGTGGATGTTCGGGCGGGCGGTGGACGGGCTGTTGCGCGAGCCCGTCCCGCGGCGGCCCCCGGAGCCGCCCTCGCCGTGACCGCCCGGGGTACCGGCCCGGTCAGGCGACCGACCCGATCCGGCGGCCCGGAACGGACGTCGCGTCGTGGTGGATCGGCGTGTGCGCCCCGGTGAGGGAGACACCGCTGCCGCCGCGCCTGCCGGCCACGATCTCCGAGGCGATGGACAGAGCCGTCTCCTCGGGGGTGCGGGCGCCCAGGTCGAGGCCGATGGGCGACCGGAGGCGGGCGAGCTCCAGCTCCGTGACGCCGACCTCGCGCAGCCGCTCGTTGCGGTCCAGATGCGTCCGCCGGGATCCCATCGCGCCGACGTACGCGACCGGCAGGCGCAGCGCGAGCCGGAGCAGGGGTACGTCGAACTTGGCGTCGTGGGTGAGGACGCACAGGACCGTCCGCGCGTCGACCTGGGTGCGCTCCAGGTATCGGTGGGGCCATTCCACGACGATCTCGTCGGCGTCGGGGAAGCGGCCGGGGGTCGCGAAGACCGGGCGGGCGTCGCAGACCGTCACGTGGTAGCCGAGGAACTTGCCGATGCGGACCAGTGCCGACGCGAAGTCGATCGCACCGAAGACGATCATCCGAGGAGGCGGTACCGAGGACTCCACCAGAACCGTGAGCGGTGCTCCGCAACGAGAGCCCTGCTCACCGATCTCCAGGGTCCCGGTGCGGCCCGCGTCCAGGAGGGCGCCCGCCTCGCCGACCACGGTCCGGTCGAGCTCCGGGTGGGCGCCGAGGCCGCCCTCGTACGAGCCGTCGGGGCGGACGAGCAGCGCGCGCCCCAGCAGTTGCGCGGGGCCGCTCACGATCCGCGCGAGGGCCGCGGCTTCTCCCTTCACGGCGGCGGCCAGCGCGGACGCCACGACCTCCCGGGCCCGGCCGCCCGTCCGTACCGGGGTGACGAGGATGTCGATCACGCCGCCGCACGTCAGACCGACGGCGAAGGCGTCCTCGTCGCTGTAGCCGAAGCGCTCCAGGACGGTCTCGCCGTCCTCGAGCGCCTGCCGGCACAGTTCGTAGACCGCGCCCTCCACGCAGCCGCCGGACACCGAGCCGATCGCCGTGCCGTCGGTGTCGACGGCGAGCGCGGCGCCGGGCTGGCGGGGTGCGCTGCCGCCGACGGCCACCACGGTGGCGACGGCGAAGTCGCGTCCCTGCCCGACCCACCGGTGCAGCTCCTCGGCGATGTCCAGCATGTCTCGGTCTCCTTCGGCAGCGGTTGCGGGGAGGGCCTCGTGGCGGGCGTCTAGTGGACGCCCATCCAGCTCTCGATGGGGTGGAGGGCGTAGAAGACGAGGAAGATCACCGTCAGGCCCCACATGAATGCCCCGATCTCCCGGGCCTTGCCCTGGGCGACCTTGATGGCGACGTACGAGAGGACTCCGGCCGCGACGCCCGCGGTGATGGAGTACGTGAACGGCATGATCACGACGGTGAGGAAGACCGGGATCGCCGTGGCGCGGTCGGCCCAGTCGACGTGCCGGGCGTTCATCATCATCATGGCGCCGATGACGACCAGCGCCGCCGCCGCGACCTCGCCGGGGACGATCGCCGTCAGTGGGGTGAAGAAGAGGCAGGCGGCGAAGAACAGGCCGGTGATCACGGAGGAGAGGCCGGTGCGCGCGCCCTCGCCGACCCCCGTCGCGGACTCGACGAACACCGTCTGGCCGGAGGCGCCGGCGACCCCGCCGACCGCTCCGCCCGCGCCGTCGATGAACAGCGCCTTGGACAGACCCGGCATCCGGCCCTGCGCGTCGGCCAGTCCGGCCTCCGTGCCGACGCCGATGATGGTGGCCATCGCGTCGAAGAACCCGGCGAGGACGAGAGTGAAGACGATCATGCCGACCGTCATCGCGCCCACGTCGCCCCAGCCGCCGAACTCGACGTCGCCGAAGAGCGAGAAGTCCGGCATGGAGACGGCGCTGCCGTGCAGTTCGGGCGCGCCGCTCGCCCACTGCCCGGGAGCGATGACGCCGAGGGTGTTGAGGAGCACGGCCAGTACGGTGCCGCCGACGATGCCGATCAGGATGGCACCGGGGACGCCGCGCGCCTGGAGCATGAAGATGGCGAGCAGGGTCGCCGCGAAGAGCAGCACCGGCCAGCCGGCGAGTTCCCCGGTCGCGCCGAGGGTGACCGGGGTGGCCTTGCCCTGGTGCACGAAGCCGGCCTTGTAGAAGCCGATGAGCGCGACGAACAGGCCGATGCCCATGGTGATCGCGTGCTTCAGCGCGAGCGGTATCGCGTTCATGATCATCTCACGCAGGCCGGTGACGACGAGCAGCATGATGACCACGCCGTACAGCACGCACATGCCCATGGCCTGCGGCCAGGTCATCTGCGGGGCGACCTGGGAGGAGAGCACTCCGGAGACGGAGAGTCCGGCGGCGAGGGCGAGCGGCACCTTGCCGACGAAGCCCATCAGGAGGGTGCTGAAGGCCGCGGCGAACGCGGTCGCGGTGATCAGTGCCTGCTGGCCGAGCGTGTTCCCCGCCGCGTCCTTGCCGGACAGGATCAGGGGGTTGAGGAGGAGGATGTACGCCATCGCCATGAAGGTGGTGACGCCGCCGCGCACCTCGCGCGCGACGGTCGATCCCCGCCGGGTGATGTGAAAGTAGCGGTCGAGCCAGGACCGTCCGGCCGGGACGCGGGTACCCGCACCCGCGTCGTCGGCGACGGTCCTGGGCTCCACTGACTGGTGGGTCATGGTGCCAACTCCCAAGGTTCACAGGGGCACCCGCGTCGGCCGCCGGCGGCAGCAGAGGTCAACCGCCGTTGCGGCTGCGGGATTTGGGAAGGTGCACGACCCGGGGGACGGCCCGAGACGAACGAAGGGGTTACGGGGGGAGCAAGTCCCGCCCGGTCCCTGGGGGTTACTTGCCGGTGAGATGCTCGGGCCGTACCGGCGTCCGGTTGAGCTCCAGCCCCGTCGCGTTCCGGATCGCCGCGAGGACGGCCGGGGTGGACGACAGGGTGGGGGCCTCGCCGATGCCGCGGAGCCCGTACGGGGCGTGGTCGTCGGCGAGTTCGAGCACGTCGACCGGGATGGTCGGCGTGTCGAGGATCGTGGGGATCAGGTAGTCCGTGAAGGAGGGGTTGCGCACCTTCGCGGTGACGGGGTCGACGATGATCTCCTCCATGACCGCGATGCCGAGGCCCTGGGTGGTGCCGCCCTGGATCTGGCCGACCACCGACAGCGGGTTGAGCGCCTTGCCGACGTCCTGGGCGCAGGCCAGTTCGATGACCTTGACCAGGCCGAGTTCGGTGTCGACCTCGACGACGGCGCGGTGCGCGGCGAACGAGTACTGGACGTGGCCGAAGCCCTGTCCGGTGCGCAGGTCGAAGGGTTCCGTCGGACGGTGCCGCCACTCGGCCTCGATCTCGACGGCCTCGTCCTCCAGCACGTCCGCCAGATCGGCGAGCACCTCGCCCGCGTCGGTGACGACCTTGCCGCCCTCCAGCAGCAGTTCCGCCGTCGCCCACGCCGGGTGGTACGTGCCGAACTTGCGGCGGCCCCTCTCCAGGACCTTCTCGCGCACCAGCTCGCAGGAGTTCCTGACGGCGCCGCCGGTGACGTACGTCTGACGCGACGCGGACGTCGAACCGGCGCTGCCCACCTGGGTGTCGGCGGGGTGGATGGTCACCTGCGCGACACCGAGCTCGGTGCGGGCGATCTGCGCGTGGACGGTGACGCCGCCCTGGCCGACCTCCGCCATCGCGGTGTGCACGGTCGCGACCGGCTCGCCGCCCACCACCTCCATGCGGACCTTGGCCGTCGAGTAGTCGTCGAAGCCCTCGGAGAAGCCGACGTTCTTGATGCCGACGGCGTAGCCGACACCCCGCACGACGCCCTCGCCGTGCGTGGTGTTGGACAGGCCGCCCGGCAGCTGCCGTACGTCGGCCCCCTCGGAGCTCTCCCACTGGCGCTCCGGCGGCAGCGGCATCGCCTTGACGCGGCGCAGCAGTTCGGCGACCGGGGCCGGCGAGTCGACGGGCTGTCCGGTCGGCAGCAGGGTGCCCTGCTCCATCGCGTTGAGCTGCCGGAAGGCGACCCGGTCCATGCCGACCGCGTCCGCGAGCCTGTCCATCTGGGCCTCGTACGCGAAGCACGCCTGGACCGCGCCGAAGCCGCGCATCGCGCCGCAGGGAGGGTTGTTGGTGTAGAGCGCGATGGCCTCGATGTCGACGTCCTCGACGACGTACGGGCCGACGCTCAGCGAGGAGGCGTTGCCGACGACCGCCGGGGAGGCGGACGCGTAGGCGCCGCCGTCCAGCACGATACGGGCCCTCATGTGCGTGAGCTTGCCGTCCCTGGTCGCCCCGTGCTCGTAGTACAGCTTCGCGGGGTGGCGGTGGACGTGTCCGAAGAAGGACTCGAAGCGGTTGTAGACGATCTTGACGGGCTTGCCGGTGCGCAGGGCCAGCAGGCAGGCGTGGATCTGCATCGACAGGTCCTCGCGGCCGCCGAAGGCGCCGCCGACGCCGGAGAGCGTCATCCGGACCTTGTCCTCGGGCAGGCCGAGGACGGGGGCGATCTGCTTGAGGTCCGAGTGCAGCCACTGGGTGGCGATGTACAGCTCGACGCCGCCGTCCTCGGCGGGCACCGCGAGCCCGGACTCCGGGCCGAGGAAGGCCTGGTCCTGCATGCCGAAGGTGTACTCGCCCTTGACGACGAAGTCGGCCTTCCTCGCGGCCGCTTCGACGTCGCCGCGGACGATCGGCTGCCGGTGCACGATGTTCGGGTGCGGGACGTGCCCGATGTGGTGGTCGTCGCGGCCCTCGTGGACGAGGATCGCGCCGGGCGCGGTCGCGGACGCCTCGTCCGTGATGACCGGCAGCTCCTTGTACTCCACCTTGATCTTGGCGGCGGCGCGGCGCGCGGTCTCCGGGTGGTCGGCGGCGACGATCGCGACCGGCTCGCCGTGATGGCGGACCTTGCCGTGCGCGAGGACCGGGGTGTCCCGGATCTCCAGGCCGTAGGTCTTCACCTCGGTGGGCAGGTCGTCGTAGGTCAGGACCGCGTAGACGCCGGGCTGCGCGAGGGCCTCGGAGGTGTCGATCGACAGGATCTCCGCGTGGGCGACCGGGGAGCGCAGGATCTGGCCCCACAGCATGTCCTCGTGCCACATGTCGGACGAGTACGCGAACTCGCCGGTGACCTTGAGGATGCCGTCCGGGCGGAGCGTGGACTCGCCGATGCCGCCCTTGGACTCGGTGCCCTGGGTGATCTTGGTGGGTGTGCCGGTGGTTCCCATGGTCAGACCGCCTCGGACTGCCGGGCGGCCGCGAGGCGGACCGCGTCCATGATCTTCTCGTAACCCGTGCAGCGGCAGAGGTTGCCGGAGAGCGCCTCGCGGATGTCCGCGTCGGTCGGGGTCGGGTTGCGCTCCAGCATCTCGTCGGCGGCGACCAGCAGGCCCGGGGTGCAGAACCCGCACTGGACGGCGCCGGCGTCGATGAACGCCTGCTGGATCGGGGAGAGTTCGGTGCCCTCGCCGGTCTGCGAGTCATGGCCCTTGGCGCCCCAACGCCTGGCCTCGTCCAGCGACGTCCCGCACGAGCCCGTCCCGCAGGAACGCTGCTGGGCGTACTGCGCGAGCCCCTCGACGGTGACGACCTCGCGGCCCTCGGCCTGACCGGCCGCCACCAGGCACGAACACACCGGCACGCCGTCCAGGCGGACGGTGCAGGAACCGCACTCGCCCTGCTCGCAGGCGTTCTTGGAACCGGGCAGGCCCAGTCGCTCCCGCAGTACGTACAGCAGGGACTCGCCCTCCCACACGTCGTCGGCTTCCTGCGGACGGCCGTTGACCGTGAAATTGACGCGCATTACGCGACTCCCTCCGTGGCGGCGGTGCCGCGGTACGACTCCCAGGTCCAGGTCAGGGTGCGACGGGCCATCACGCCGACCGCGTGGCGGCGGTAGCTCGCCGTGCCCCGGACGTCGTCGATCGGGTTGCAGGCGGCGGAGCACAGGTCCGCGAACTGCTTGGCGACCGACGGGGTGATGATCCTGCCGTTGTCCCAGAAGCCGCCCTCGTCGAGCGCCGCGTTCAGGAACTCCTCGGCGGCCTTGGCGCGGACCGGGGTCGGCGCGGCGGAGCCGATGCCGGTGCGCACCGTGCGGGTCGCGGGGTGCAGGGCCAGACCGAAGGCGCACACCGCGATCACCATCGCGTTGCGGGTGCCGACCTTGGAGTACTGCTGCGGGCCGTCGGCCTTCCTGACGTGGACGGCCCTGATCAGCTCGTCCGGGGCGAGCGCGTTGCGCTTCACCCCGGTGTAGAACGCGTCGATCGGGATCAGCCTGGTGCCGCGTACCGACTCGGCCTCGACCTCGGCGCCCGCCGCGAGCAGGGCGGGGTGGGCGTCACCGGCCGGGGACGCGGTGCCGAGGTTTCCGCCGACGCCGCCGCGGTTGCGGATCTGCGGGGAGGCCACGGTGTGCGAGGCCAGGGCCAGGCCGGGGAGCTCACCGCGCAGGTTCTCCATGATCTGGGTGTACGGGACGGAGGCGCCCAGGCGCACGCTCTCCTCACCGACCTCCCACTCGCTCAGCTCACCGATGCGGTTCAGGTCGAGGAGGTACTCGGGCCGGCGGTGGTCGAAGTTGATCTCGACCATCACATCGGTGCCTCCCGCAATCGGCACAGCGGTGGGGTGCTCGGCCTTCGCGGCGAGCGCCTCCTCCCAGCCGGCGGGGCGAAGGAAGTCCATGAGTGGCTCTCTTCTTCTTCGTCGAAGGTCGTATCGATCAAGCCAGATCGTGTGCGGCGGCCCCGGCTCGTTCATGAGTTGTTCACGCGGATCGAGGCCAGTACACAGCGCTGTGCTCCACCGGTGTCAGTCACCGAAACCATGAAGGAGTTGGCTGGCCAGGGCGCTCATCTTGTAGATTCATATGAACGGGAGGCGTCAGTAACCTCTCCGGTTTCCCAGTGAAACACCCAGAACATGCCGGGACCTGGGAATACGGCGCACGGGCGCGTCCGCCCGGTGCCCACCTTCAGATCCATCGTAGTTTTCGAGACAAGAACGGCGGCGACGAGAATGCGGCTGCGCGCACTGCTGGACACCGACGCGCTGGGCCTGCGGCTGCTCGGCGGCGAGGGCGAGCTCGACCGCACCGTACGCGGTGTGATGACCACCGACCTCAAGGACCCCAGCCGTTATCTCTCGGGCGGCGAACTGGTCCTCACCGGTCTCGCCTGGCGGCACGGCGCCGCGGACTCCGAGCCCTTCGTACGCATCCTCGCGGGCGCCGGGGTCGCGGCCCTCGCCGCGGGCGAGGCGGAGCTCGGTGACGTCCCCGAGGACCTGGTCCTGGCCTGCGCCCGGCACCGGATGCCCCTGTTCGCCGTGACCGAGTCGGTGGCCTTCGCGACGATCACCGAACACGTCGTACGGCAGGTCTCCGGCGAGCGCGCCGGGGACCTGGCGGCCGTGGTGGACCGGCACCGGCGGATGATGACGTCCGGGCCGGCGGGCGGCGGCCCCGACGTGGTCCTCGACCTGCTCGGCTCCGACCTGGACCTGCGGGCCTGGGTGCTCTCGCCCACCGGGCGCCCCGTCGCGGGCTCGAAGCTCGCGGGGGCCGCGCTGCCCGCCGACGTGTGCGCCCGGCTGGCCGCCGAGCACCTCGCCGCCGTGCGCACCGGACGGCGCGGGCCGCACCGGGTCGTGGTGGACACGACGGCGTACTCCCTCTTCGCGGTCCGGTCGTCCGGCCGTTCCGCGGGCGCGGGGCGCGACGTGCGCGAGACGGTCCTCTCCGACTGGCTGCTCGTGGTCGAGGCGGACGCCGGGGACTGGCCCGCGGAACGGCTCGACCTGCTCCAGGGTGTCACCCAGCTGATCGCCGTCGAACGGGACCGCCGGGACGCGGCACGCACGGTACGGCGGCGCCTCGCGCAGGAGGTGCTCGAACTGGTGCAGTCGGGGGCCGCGCCCGCCGAGATCGCGGCCCGGCTGCGGGTCGCCGCCCCGGTGCTGCTGCCCGGACTCGGGGCGGCCCCGCACTGGCAGGTGGTGGTGGCCCGCGTCGAGTGGGACGGCGGCGAGATGGACGGCGGACCGGTCGCGCAGTCGCTCCTGGAGGAGATGCTCGTCGACCCGCTGACGACCGGCCCCGAGCACGCGGACCGCATCGCCGTCGCCCACTCGGACGGCGAGGCGATCGCGCTCGTCCCCCTCCCGGCGGTCTCCTCGGAGCACGACGGCTCGGAGACCGGGCTGCTCGCGGACTCGCTCCTGGCGGCCGTCCGCGATCCGCTGACGGCCGGCCTGAACGACGACGGACGGCTCACCCTCGGCGTCAGCGCGGCGGTGCACTCGGCGGAGGGGCTGCGCGGCGCCCTGGAGGAGGCCCGGCACGCGCGCCGGGTCGCCGCCGCACGCCCCGGCCGGGTCTGCGCGGCCGGACACCAGGAACTCGCCTCCCACGTCCTGCTGCTGCCCTTCGTACCGGACGACGTGCGCCGGGCCTTCACCGCGCGGCTCCTGGACCCGCTGCGCGACTACGACCGCCGTCACCGTGCCGAACTGATCCCCACCCTGGAGGCCTTCCTCGACTGCGACGGCTCCTGGACGCGCTGCGCCGCCCGTCTCCACCTGCACGTCAACACACTGCGCTACCGGGTGGGGCGTATCGAGCAGTTGACGAGCCGGGACCTCTCCCGCCTGGAGGACAAGCTCGACTTCTTCCTGGCCCTGCGCATGAGTTGAGGTCACGGGGCGGTGAGGGTCGTGTCGCCAAGTGGCGCCCCTGTCGCACGACTTTGTGAAATCCTTCACCCAGCCCCTTGGCCGGGTGCCTTGATCCGTGCTGAGATGCCACCACTCAACAGCTCAATGGCGTGCTCGGGGAGGGCAACGTGGCGCATACCGCCATGTCTGGTTCCGGAACGAACGCAGGGGACGATCCACTCCAGACCGCGGTATGGCGGCTGCGCTCGCGCGCCTGCTGGGCCGACGCGGCCGCGCTGATCCAGCCCCGGACGGCACAGGCGTCGCTGCAGAGAGCCTCGCTCCTCGTCGAGCGGTGTCTGTACACCGAGCAGGGCTGGGCGGAGGCCGAGGACGCGCTCCGCACGGCGGAGGCGGTGGCCCGCAGCGACGACGAGCGGGGCGCCGCGGCCTGTGAGCGCGGACAACTCGCCTACGCGGCCACCCTGCTCGGGGTACGTGACCGCGCGGACGAGGCACGGGCCGCACTCGGCAGGGCCGCCGCCCTGATCGCACCCGGGGCGCCGGGCCGCGCGCTCCTGGACTTCCGGCGCGGACTGCTCGCCGAGAACCTCGCGCAGTCCCCGCAGGCCGCCCGCGCCGCCTACCGCCGCGCCCACGCGGGCGCGTCCGCCCAGGGAGACCCGCTGCTGCTGTCCTTCACCTGGCGGCACCTGGCCGGACTCGCCCTGCGGGACGGCGAGTTGGCAGAAGCCCGGCACGGCTTCGGGGAATCCCTCAGGATTCGCGAGGAGTTGGGCTATCTGGTGGGAACGGCTCCGGCGCTGGCGTCCCTCGCCGACGCCGAGACCGAGCCGGAGGCCTCCCGGCTGCGGGCGGAGGCAGGACGGCTGTTCCGGCTCCTCGGGGGTGTACCGACCTGGCTGGCACGGCAGTTGTCCCCGCCCGCCGCCACCGCCTGAGACGGCCGGCGGACGCGGGGCGCGACTCCTGCCCGCGTCCGCCGGATGCCGCCGGGGACCAGGGCGCTCCCGTCAGCCACTCTGGACCTTCGACAGCAGGTCGCGGGCGAACGTCTCGACGGTGGCGCGGAGTTCGGGATCGTGGGCCACGTAGACGACCCCGGCCACGACCACGAGGAGAAGCAGGAAGCCGCCCAGACCGCCGCCCCGGACGGGCCCGCGGGACACGGCGCGGTACGGATGCGGCGCGCCGGTGTGGCGGGCGTGCGCCATGTGGTGCAGGTCGCGGTGGTGCCGTACGTGGTTCTGATGGATCTGCTGGGCCCGCTGGGCCTGTTGCCTCGCCTGCCAGGACGGGTCGGGCATCGGTGTCTCCCCCGGTTTCGGTCGGCTCGCGCCGTGTACCGGCGGGCACGCGGACCGGGCCGTCCGGGTTCCCGCCGACCGGGTCCGCGGCCGGCCCCGTACGAATCCGTTACGTCCAGGGCGGGAACGCCACATACCGGCCGGCCCGGGTCCCGGCCTTCCACGTCGGCGCACCCAGCCCTCAGGCGCCCGCGAAGTGCTCCCGCACGAGGGACTGCACGACCGGCAGGTCCTGGACGATCAGGGCCTCCAGGAGGGCGGTGTGCTCGGCGGCGTCGGCCACCAGGTCGGCACGGCCGCGGGAGACGGGGCCGCCGACCAGCGGCCACTGGGCGCGGCGGTGCAGGTCCTCGGCGATCTGTACGAGCTGGTCGTTGCCCGCGAGGGCGAGCACGGCACGGTGGAAGGCGCGGTCGCACTCGGCGTAGGTGGCGCGGCAACCGGTGGACGCGGCCCGCACCGTGGCCTCGGCGAGCGGGCGCAGCTCGGCCCAGCGCGCGGCGGCCACCGTGCGCGCGAGACGCAGCATCACCGGGATCTCGATGAGCGCGCGGATCTCGGCGAGTTCGGCCAGCTCGCGCGTCCCGCGGCGGACGACCCGGAAGCCCCTGTTCGGCACGACCTCGACGGCGCCCTCCAGGGCCAGCTGCTGCATCGCCTCCCGTACCGGCGTGGCGGACACCCCGAACCGTTCGCCGAGCAGGGGCGCCGAGTACACCTCGCCGGGGGCCAGCTCTCCCTCGACGAGAGCGGTGCGCAGGGCGGCGAGGATCTGGCCGCGGACCGAGGCGCGCTGGACCACCGGCCGTGCGGCCTCCGCGCGGGGCGGCGGGTTCTCCACGGGAGGACACGGGAGGGGTACCTCACTGTGCGTGTGCTCGCCGCGGGCCGCGGCACCGACCGCGGACGCGTCCACGGCGACGTCCCGCTCCCGGCGCCGCTCCCCCTCCCGGCGCCGTTCCGGCACCCGCGACTGGGCGGGCACCCGGACGGCCGGCGTGCGCATGTCCGGGGCACCGTGCCCGGCGGAGCCGTGCGTGCCCAGCGAACCGGCCTGCTCCACGAGGGCCTCCTCCGGGCTTGGTGGTACTTGGGAGTCAATGGGGCGGTTGTCACCTGTCCGTCAAGCACCATAGGCGCACACGGCCGCAGTTCAAACATCCGGCAGTACGGGTAAGGTAAGGCTTACCTGTCAACGATCGTGAAGCGGTGGTCACCGGATGTCCGCTCCTGCCCTGACCGCAGGCGTCCAGGCCCGCCCCGACGCCCTCCCGGCACCCTCGCCCGTCATGGCTGCCTACACCCGGCTGGCCGAGGCCTTTCCCGGGCTGAGCGTCACGGAGCTCGGCCCCGGCGAGGCGGCCCCCCGGGGCATCGGCTGGGTCGGCGCGGCCCGGCTCGCGGCGGGCGGGCCGGAGCTCGACACCTTCCTCGCCTGGGACGAGGCGCAGATCACCCAGGACTACGGACAGCAGGCACGCCCGGACGTCGTCGCGTCGTTCGGGCTGCACCGGTACGCCTGGCCGGCCTGTCTCCTGATCACCGTCCCGTGGTTCCTGGAGCGCCGCGTCCCCCGCTTTCCTGTGGAGCACGTCACATTCCAGCGCACCCTCGGCCGGATGGCCGTGCGGACCGGCGAGTTCGCCTGTCTGCCGGACGACCCGGCGGCCACCCTGCCCGGCGCCCGCGTCGTACCGGACGAGGAGGCCCTGCGGGCCGAGGTGCGGGCCGCGGTGGCCGAGCACCTGGAGCCGGTCCTGGGCGGCTTCGGCCCCCGCATGCGACGTCGCGGGCGCGCCCTGTGGGGCATGGCGACCGACGAGATCGTCGAGAGCCTCTGGTACGTCGCCGGCCTCCTCGGCGAGGAGGAGCGCGCGCTGCGCGAACTGGAGCTCCTGCTGCCGGGGGCGACCCGGCCCTACGTCGGGTCCGCCGCGTTCCGTGAACTGGCCGGCCCGGACGGCGGAACCCTGACCACCCGCGACCGCGCGAGCTGCTGCCTCTTCTACACACTGCGCCCCGACGACGCCTGCCCCACCTGCCCGCGCGTCTGCGACGCCGAGCGCGTCGCCAAGTCGACGGCCGGAGCCACCGGTTGAGGCGCCCCGCGACAGGGCGGGGTCCCGGGTGCTCTAAGATCAACTGCGACTGAGACGCCCCTCGGATTACAGGTGCTTCACAACTTCCTCACTTGTCGCAGGAACTTTCCGTTGAACCATCCGTACGGGTAATCTTATTCGCACTCAGCTCCCGTCCCTCGCGCGGCAGTTCGAGCAGAATGTCGCCCTGCGCATCCCTTGGCACTCCCTTGGCGGCCTCTTGCCGCGAAACCCCTTGAGGGGCGATGGGCTTGGGCCAATATGGCGGGCGTTACGCCCTATCCCAATGCAAGGGACCCCAGATGAGACTGACCGACATATCGCTGAATTGGCTGCTTCCGGGCGCCGTTTTGCTCCTGGGACTGCTGGCGGCGGTGGCGGTGCTCGCGCGCGGCAAGCGGTCCGGGGGCGGCGCGGGCAGCAGTAACGACGAATCGTGGGAGCGCAGCGAGGAGCGCCGCCGGCGCAAGGAGGCCGTCTACGGCACGGCTTCCTACGTGCTGCTGTTCTGCTGTGCCGCGGTTGCCGCCGCGCTGTCCTTCCACGGCCTGGTCGGCTTCGGCCAGCAGAACCTCGGTCTGACCGACGGCTGGGAGTACCTCGTCCCGTTCGGTCTGGACGGCGCGGCCATGTTCTGCTCCGTGCTCGCCGTGCGCGAGGCGAGCCACGGCGACGCGGCGCTCGGCTCACGCATACTCGTGTGGACCTTCGCCGGTGCCGCGGCCTGGTTCAACTGGGTGCACGCGCCGCGGGGCGTGGACCACTCGGGCGCTCCCCAGTTCTTCGCGGGCATGTCCCTGTCGGCCGCCGTGCTGTTCGACCGGGCGCTGAAGCAGACCCGCCGTGCCGCGCTGCGCGAGCAGGGTCTGGTCCCGCGCCCGCTGCCGCAGATCCGGATAGTCCGCTGGCTCCGCGCTCCGCGTGAGACGTACAGCGCCTGGTCGCTGATGCTCCTGGAGAACGTCCGTACGCTGGACGAGGCCGTGGACGAGGTCCGCGAGGACAAGCGTCAGAAGGAGCAGACGCGTCTGCGCCGCCGCAACGAGGAGCGGGTCGAACGCGCGCACCTGAAGGCGCTCAGCCGTGGTCACCGGGGCCTGCCGGGGCGCGCGAGCGCACGGGCGCAGCTCGAGACGACCGTGGAGCGTGCTCCCGCTCAGGCCTCTACGGAGCCTGCTCTATCGGGGCCGGAGCCGCTGCCCGTACGTTCGCGGCCCTCCCTTCAGCCGGTTCGCAAGAGCGCTGACCCGATAACGGTCGATCTCACCGCGGAGGACGACACCATGGCCCTGCCGCGGCTCGACTCCCTGGAGCGCAAGCTCAAGGACCTGGAGCAGCAGTTCGGCTGATGCTCCGTCGGACGGAGCCGGAGTGAGGTCCGGTCGGTCCGGCCGGAATCCGGCCGGACCCGGACATGAATGACGCCCGGACGGGAGTTCCGCCCGGACCGGAGTGACGCCCGGGCGGGAATTCCGTCCGGACAGGAATTACGGCGGCGCGGTGACTACACCGCGCCGCCGTCCAGTTCGAACCAGACCGACTTGCCGACGCCGTGGGCCCGTACGCCCCACGCGTCCGCGAGGGACTGGACGAGGACGAGCCCCCTGCCGTGCGTACCGTCGTCGGCGTCCGGTACCCGCGGCCTGGGCCTGCGTCCCACGAAGTCCCGCACCTCCACACGGAGTCCGGAGGGTCGGACGGTGGCCGTCAGGATCGCGTCGTGATCGGTGTGGATGAGGGCGTTGGTGACGAGCTCGCTGGTCAGCAGCTCGGCCACCTCGGACTTTCCCGGCCTCCCCCAGTGCCGTAAGAGTTCCCTCAGCGCTCTGCGGGCCTCGGGCACCGCCCGTAGGTCCGCCCTTGCCAGTCTGCGCCTGAGCTGCGCGGTGGTGGGTTGATCCGCCGCACTCCCGGACGTCTCCTCCATCATCGCCTTTGCCGTGGAGGCCCCGATCGCCACGGGACCGCGCCCTCGTACCTGCCTTCTCATGACCCCCGCCTGCATGCCGATGCCGATTCCCCTCGTGATCGAACATGTTCACGGGAATCCATGCCCTCCTACGCGAGACGGCAGTCATGTCGATTCATCAACCCTCGGCCTTGCGGGGGCGAAAGCGTGGCGGCGTGACAGTCCCGGTGCCCTCGCGAGGCGCCCGCTCGCGCTCCGGGGACCGGTGGTCGCCCGAGTGAGGCGCACACCCAGCGGGGCGATCCGGCCGACCGGCGCGGGACCCGGAGCGGGCGCCGTCGATGTCGTACGGCCGGCGGCCGCTCCCGGCTCCGGTGACCGCTGGAGGGCGCGCTCCGGGGGCGCGTACGAGCCCGTCGCGGTCGTCGCGGTCGTGACTGATCCGGTGGGAAAGCCCTGGTGGGCGGGCGGGAATCCGCCACGAGGCGGACGGCCAGGCCGCTCGGGTGCGCCGCCCGGTCCCTCGTGGGGGGCAACGTGCCGCCCGACCGGGAACAGGCCCTGGGCGCCCCGGTTTCCGGTCTCCCTCACCGCCGCGCACCCTCGTCGCGCGCCACCCCCCGTGGGGCGCGTGGGGGAGGTGAGCCGGAGCGCGGGCGGCTCGCGAGGCAGCGCGGACGACGCTGGCGCACCACCCGGAGCCTCCTGCGCGGAACGGCGTGCCGAGCGCGGGCGCTCGGTCCATCTACCGACTCTCGGCTGCGTGTCCGGCCGTACTCGACGGGGGCACCCGGTCCGGCCGTGGCAGCACCGGGTGTTGACGACCGTGCCACACGCCCTATGGCCTCGGTACGTTCCTGATGTTCGAGCGGGCCATCTGGAGCATGCGGCCGACTCCGCCGTCGAGGACGATCTTCGACGCCGACAGTGCGAATCCGGTCACCATGTCCGCGCTGATCTTCGGCGGGATGGACAGGGCGTTGGGGTCCGTGACGATGTCGACGAGGGCGGGGCCCTTGTGCTTGAAGGCCTCCTTCAGGGCGCCGGCCAGCTGCCGGGGCTTCTCCACGCGGATCCCGTAGGCGCCGCAGGCCCGGGCCACGGCCGCGAAGTCGGGGTTCTTGTTGGTGGTCCCGTACGACGGAAGCCCGGCGACGAGCATCTCCAACTCGACCATGCCCAGGGAGGAGTTGTTGAAGAGGACCACCTTCACCGGCAGGTCGTACTGGACGAGGGTGAGGAAGTCGCCCATCAGCATGGAGAAACCGCCGTCGCCGGACATCGACACGACCTGGCGTCCGCGGTCGCTGAACTGGGCGCCGATCGCCATCGGCAGCGCGTTCGCCATCGAGCCGTGCGAGAACGAACCGATGATGCGGCGGCGGCCGTTGGGCGAGATGTAACGCGCCGCCCACACGTTGCACATCCCGGTGTCGACGGTGAACACCGCGTCCTCGTCGGCGAGTTCGTCCACCACCGAGGCGACGTACTCGGGGTGGATCGGAACGTGCTTCTCGACCTTCCGGGTGTACGCCTTGACCACACCCTCGAGCGCATCCGCGTGCTTCTTCAGCATCTTGTCCAGGAAGCGGCGGTCCCCCTTGGACCGCACCCGCGGGGTGAGGCAGCGCAGGGTCTCCTTGACGTCGCCCCAGACCGCCAGGTCCAGCTTCGAGCGCCGGCCCAGGTGTTCGGGGCGGACGTCGACCTGGGCGATCTTCACGTCGTCGGGGAGGAAGGCGTTGTAGGGGAAGTCGGTGCCGAGCAGGATGAGCAGGTCGCACTCGTGCGTGGCCTCGTAGGCCGCGCCGTAGCCGAGCAGGCCGCTCATGCCGACGTCGAACGGGTTGTCGTACTGAATCCACTCCTTGCCGCGCAGCGCGTGTCCCACCGGTGACTTGATCTTCTCCGCGAATTCCATGACCTCGGCGTGCGCCCCCGCCGTTCCGCTGCCGCAGAAGAGGGTGACCCGGTCGGCCGCGTCGATGAGCGCGACGAGTTCGTCGATCTCGGCGTCGCCGGGGCGGACGCTCGGCCGGGAGGTGACGAGGGCGGTCTCGACGGTCTTGTCCGGGGCGGGCGCGGCGGCGATGTCACCGGGAAGGGAGACGACGCTGACGCCCGACTGGCCGATCGCGTGCTGGATGGCGGTCTGCAGCAGCCTGGGCATCTGCTTCGGGTTGGAGATCAGTTCGCTGTAGTGGCTGCACTCGCTGAAGAGCCGGTCGGGGTGGGTCTCCTGGAAGTAGCCGAGGCCGATCTCGCTGGAGGGGATCTGCGAGGCGAGGGCGAGCACCGGGGCCATGGAGCGGTGGGCGTCGTACAGACCGTTGATGAGGTGGAGGTTGCCGGGGCCGCAGGAGCCCGCGCAGGCGGTGAGCCTGCCCGTGATCTGGGCCTCAGCGCCTGCGGCGAAGGCGGCGGTCTCCTCGTGCCGGACGTGGATCCAGTCGATCGCGGAATTGCGCCGGATCGCGTCCACGACGGGGTTGAGGCTGTCACCGACGACGCCGTACAGGCGCTTGACCCCCGCGCGGGCGAGGATGTCGACGAACTGTTCGGCGACGTTCTGCTTGGCCATGCTGCACGCACCCCTTAGTGGTCCTGGAACCCTTGAGTCCGTCCTCTGGGGTCCATGAATTCACAGGGAACGCGGTTACGCCTCCCAAACGGCGGCGGCGGTCCGGTCGTCCGCGTAACCCTTGACCCTCACCTGGGTGTCGGCCAGGAACGCGGCCAGCCCGGGCGGGCCGCCCGTGGACCAGCGGGTCGTCAGGTGCTCGCAGAGCCCCGGTTCGCCGCGCAGGGGATCGGCGAGGCCGCCCGTGCACAGCAGGAGCGTGTCACCCGGCCGGGCGACGGAGGCACGGAAGCGGAAGGGGGCACGCGGCGGTGCGGGGGCCGGCTCGTACGGGCTCGGGGGCGTCGCGATGCCCAGGTCCATGGTGAGCCGGTCGCCCTCGGGGGTCTCGTGGGGCAGCGATCCGAAGCCGACCACCGGCTCTCCGGTGATGTCGCCGGTCCGTGGCTCGATGTCCTGCCACTCGCCGTCCCGCAGCCGGAACAGACCGCCGTCACCGACACCGAAGAAGACTCGCGTACGGCACTCGGGGTCCGCGGTGAGCAGCAGGCAGCGCAGGCTCGCGGTGTAGTCCTCGGGCTCGACGCCCTGCTCGGCCGCGCTCGCGCGCAGCTTGCCGAGGCTGCGGTCGGTGAGCCGGTGCAGTCCCGACTTCAGGTCCCCGCGCCGGGCGGCCCGGATGTCCTCGGCCAGCCGTGCGTGACTGCGGCCGACGGCCCGCCCGATCCACCGGCAGGCCTCGGCGGCCGCCCGGTGCGCGCCGGGGGTGGCGCGGGCACCGGTCGCCATCGCCACCAGCACCAGCGCGTCCTCGGCCGTCCCGAAGCGGGCGGTCAGCAGGGCGTCGCGGCGCGGCTCACCCCGGTAGCGCGCGGAGTCCCCGCGCACGGAGACCGCCCGCAGGGTGCTGGTCCCGTACCGCGCCCCGTCCAGCACGGTGTCGGAGACCAGGTCGTCGAGGCCGTCCGGGTCGGCGGGCGGAAGCGCGGTGGGTTCGGCGTCGTAGGTGGGCGGGCCCGAGCCCACGTGGGCCACGGAGGGCCGCTCCTGGGGAGCGGCGGGCAGGGGTTCGTACGGCGCGAGGACGGACAGGTCGGCGCGGGTGGGCGGCGCGGCGGCGTCCGGGGCCGCCTCGGGGGCCGGGGCGTGCGGGGCCCACGTGTCGGGCTGTGCGGCGCCCGGGGAAGCCGGGGGGACAGGGGGCGCCGGGGGCGCGGCAGGGCTGTCCAGCGGGGCCCCGGGGGGCCGCGGCGGAGCACCGGCCGGGACAGCCGACGCGGGCGACGCCGTGGGGGGCGGGGGTGCGGGCGGGGCCACGGAGCTCCGCGGAGCCCCGGCGCGGTACCCCGGAGGCGTCGGCCCGGGCGGGTAGGCCGCGGGCGCGGACGGACCGGCGGGGGCCGGTGCGGCGGCGGGCCTCGGTGGATCGGCCGGCACCGGCGGATCGGACGCGGGCGGACCGGCCGGCGCAGGTGACCCGGCTGACGCAGGCGAACCGGCGGCTGCCCACGGACCGGCGGGCGCGGGCGGGGCGGCGGGCGCCGACTGCCCGGCAGAGGTCGGTGGAGCGGGCGGCACCGGCGGACCGGCGGGCACCGGTCGATCGGCGGCCGGGAACGGACCGGCGGGGGCCGAGGGACCGGCGGGGGCCGTGGAACCGGCGGGGGCCGACGACTCGGCACCTGCCCACGGCCGGGCGGACGTCGGCCGGTCGGCGGGCCTCGGCGGACCGTCCTGCACCGGCGGATCGGACGCGGGCGGACCGGCCGACGCCGGCGGACCGGCGGGGGCCGAGGGACCGGCGAGGGCCGAGGGACCGGCGAGGGCCGAGGGACCGGCGGGGGCCGACGACTCGGCACCTGCCCACGGCCCGGCGGACGTCGGCCGATCGGCGGGCCTCGACGGACCGGCCTGCACCGGCGGATCGGACGCGGACGGACCGGCCGACGCCGACGGACCGGCGGGCGCGGACGGACCGGCGGGCGCAGGTGACCCTGCTGACGCAGGCGAACCGGCGGCTGCCCACGGACCGGCGGGCGCGGGCGGGGCGGCGGGCGCCGGCTGCCCGGCCGAGGTCGGTGGAGCGGGCGGCACCGGCGGACCGGCGGGGCCCGGCGAATCGGCGGGGGCCCACGGCCCGGCGGACGCGGGCGGGGCGGCGGGCGCCGACTGCCCGGCCGAGGTCGGCGGTGCGGCAGGCCTCGGCGGATCAGCGGGCGCGGACGAGTTCGCTGGTGTCCATGGCCCGGCGGGCGCGGGCGGGGCGAAAGGGGTCGGGGGATCGGCCGGCGGCGGCTCCCAGGGGGCTCGCCGGCGTACAGGGTCGTCCCGGCGCGGCGGGGTCGGGACCGGCTCGGGGGCCACGCCGCGGCGCGAGGCGCCGTGCCACGACCCCGAACCCGAACCGCCGCCGCGCTGCTCCGGCGGCGCGGGAGGCTCCCCCGGTGGCGCCGGGGCGTCGCGCTCCGGCGCCTGCGACCGTGCGGCGGAACCCGACCCGGCCGGTTCCGCCCCGACCGTCCCCGCCCCGACCGTCCCCGCGGCCGACGCGAACCGGTCGTCGAGGGAATCGGGCGCGGCGGCGGGCCCGGTGTCCTGGGTGGAGTCGTCGTACAACTGCCCCCACCAATCGTCCTCGTGACCGGTGTGGCTCTCCCCCTGCTGGCTCATGCCCCTAATTGTCACCGCGGGAGCCGGTTGAAAACGGGGCATCCGGAAATCCGGCCACCCGGACCGGTCCGCTGAACGCCCGGCCTCCGACATGTCGAACAACACGGCGGGCAAAGGAGGTTCGGGAGAAGCCGCCGGACGATCCCACCCCCCACGGGAGAACCGCCCGGCGGCGTCTCGGTGACCGGGCCCCGCGCACTCGCGCACCTCGCGCGCCGCGCGGGCCCACGCCACGGTCCGGGCCGCCGACGCGCCGTCCACGTCGGCCGATTCACCCCCTGAACGCGACCCGCCTCCCTGGGAGTTCCCCGGGACTTCCCCGAAATTTCCCCGGGATTCCCGGCGGGCCCGCACCGGCGGTGACCGGTGCCCCGGTGACGTGAGCTTGGCAGAGGTGCGGGTGCTGCGGCGATGATGTGCCGAGGCGGGTTTGCGCCGTGGCCGGTTTCCGCCACGGCCCGGCCGGAACGGAACCTGGGGAGGGCATCGCCGCATGCTGGGAGCGATAGGTCTGGACGAGACGCACGAGTCGGCGTACCGGGCACTGGTGTCCGTGGGCGCCGCCGACGTGCCCGATCTCGCACGCCGGCTCACGCTCGGCGAGTACGACACCGAACGCGCCCTGCGCCGGCTCGAACGGCACGGCCTCGCGGCCCAGTCGTCGGCGCGGCCGGGACGCTGGGTCGCGGCGCCCCCGGGGGTCGCCCTCGGCGCGCTGCTCACCCAGCAGCGGCACGAGCTGGACAAGGCGGAACTGGCGGCCGCGCTGCTCGCCGAGGAGTACCGCGCCCAGGCCACCGAACCCGCCGTGCACGACCTGGTCGAGGTGGTGATCGGCGCGGCGGCGGTCACCCAGCGGTTCCTGCAGCTCCAGCTCGGCGCGAGCGAGGAGGTGTGCGCACTGGTCACCGGGACCCCGATAGCGGTCTCCGGGATGGACAACGACGCGGAGGAACAGGCTGCCGGGCGCGGCGTCCGCTACCGCGTGGTCCTCGAACGCGCCGTACTCGACCAGCCCACCGGCGTCACCGAGCTGTCCGCCGCGCTCAGCCGCGAGGAGCAGGTGCGGGTGATGGACAGGGTGCCGACCAAACTCGTGATCGCCGACCGGACGCTCGCGATGGTGCCGCTCACCTCCCACACCGCCCAGCCCGCCGCGCTGGTCGTGCACGCAAGCGGGCTGTTGGAGCTGCTGTCGGGCCTGTTCGAGTCGGTGTGGCGGGACGCGCTGCCGCTGCGGCTGGGCAGCCGGGGTTTCGTGGAACAGGGGCCGGACGGGCCGGACGGCACCGATCTGGAGATCCTCTCGCTGCTGCTGGCGGGGCTGACCGACGCGAGCGTGGCCAAACAGCTCGACCTGGGCCTGCGGACCGTGCAGCGCCGGGTGAAGCGGCTGATGGAGCTGACGGACGTGACGACCCGGCTGCAGCTGGGCTGGCACGCCTACGAGAAGGGCTGGGTGGCCCGGGACTGACCTGCGCGCTCCCGTCCGCTCCGGCACCCTTGACAGATGGGAGCGTGGGAACTCCTGCTGGTCGGCGTGGTGATCGCGCTCGGCGTGTGCGGAGTGCTGGTGCCCGGCGTGCCGGGGTCGTGGCTCGTCTGGGCCGCGGTCCTGTGGTGGGCGCTGAGCGCCCCGCAGGCGCTGGCCTGGGCCGTGCTCGTGGGCGCGACCCTGGTCCTGCTGGTGGCCCAGGCGATCCGCTGGGCGCTGCCTCCCCGGCGGCTCCGTGAGGGCGGCGCCATCCCGCGTACGGGGCTGTACGCGGGGACCGGGGCGCTGCTCGGCTTCTGTCTGCTGCCGGTGATCGGGGCGGTGCCGGGTTTCCTCGGCGGGATCTATCTCCATGAGCGGCTGGTCGTGGGCGGGCACGAGCGGGCCTGGTCGACGGTGCGGACCCTGATGCGGTCCGGCGGCTGGAGCGTCCTGACGGAGCTGTTCGCCTGTCTGCTGATCGCGGGCGCGTGGCTGGGCGCGGTGGTCTGGGGCTGACGCGCCCCCCCCGGGCCTCCTCCCCGGCCTTCCCGAGCTCCCTGGACCTGGCTGGCCCCGCGCCTGGGCCCCTGGAGCCGCCTGCCCTCTGGACCTCTCCGGACCTCTCTGAATCTCTCTGAATCTCTCTGAATCTCTCTGAATCTCTAGGGAACCAGCGTTCCCAGATCCACCGTGTCGGCCATCGCCCGCATGCCCGCGTCGTTGAAGTGGAGGTGGTCGCCGGGATCGTAGGCGGGGCGGATGCGGTACGGGTCGGCCGGGTCGCGGACGGCGGCGTCGAAGTCCACCACGGCGTCGAAGAGGCCGCCCCCGCGGAGGAAGGCGTTGACCTCCTGCCGGACGGCCTCGCGCGCCTCGGTCCACGCCGGATGGCCGCCGTACGGCGTGATCGTGGCGCCGACGACCCGGATCCCGAGGGCGTGGGCGCGCGTCACGATCCGGCGGTACGCGTCCTCCAGGGCGCGGGGGTCCCGCTGCTCGGGCGTGCCCTTGATGTCGTTGATGCCCTCCATCACGATCACCGCCCGCACCCCGGCGCGGGAGAACACGTCGGCGTCGAGCCGGTCCAGAGCACTGGGACCGCTGCCCGCGAGCAGCAGCCGGTTTCCGGAGATCCCCGCGTTGAGGACACCGAGCCTGCGGTACGGCGGGAGGTCGCGCAGCCGGGCGGCGAGCCGGTCGGGCCAACGGCGGTTGGTGTCGGGGGTCGAACCGTTCCCGTCGGTGATGGAGTCCCCGAGCGCGACCACACTGCCCACGGCACCCGTGCCCAGGACGTCGACGCCGGTCACGTAGAACCAGTTGCCGAGGCCGACGGTGTAGCGGCCACCGCGTTCGTCCGCGGTCCGATCACCGTCAGGGGCAAGGAAGTTGGTCTGGTGAGCCGAGCGGTGGTACGTCGCCGGGCCGGAGTCGGCCGGGGTGTGGACGGAGATCAGGAGGTTGGCGTCGGCGGGGATCCGCAGGCGGACGGGGTCGCCGAGCAGGTCCGTGCCCGGCGGGACGACCACCGACCCGGCCCCGGCGAAGGTCACCGTCCGCATCGATCCCGGGACGGCGTCGGGTCCCGCGGGCTCCCCCGGCTCCTGCAACGCGACGGTGACGGCCCCGAGTCGCAGGGGTGCGGTGCCCAACCGGTTGGAGATCCGGACGCGGACCGCCTCGCCGCCGACGCTCGTGTGCACGACGTTGCGGATCGAGGCGCCGGGGCGGGCCGGGGCGGTGCCGGAGGGGGCGGCCTCCCAGGTGCCGGTCCAGTCCCGTTCGACGGCGGGGGCACCTCCGGGGGCGGGGCCGGGCCCCGTGTCGGCTCTCGCGCACGGCGTAGCGAGCGTCAGGACGGTTGCCAGGGCGGCGACGAGGTGCCGGACCATGATCACGCGGGTCATGCGGCATGGCTTCCCCGGTCACCGGCGCGCCCAACGGAATGTCACACCGTCAGCCGCACCCCGGGACAAGGGCATTGACCCGCGTCCGTCGCCCGCGCTCCTCCCCGGGGCCGGGGTCTTCGGCCCGATGCGTACCCGGCGCCGACGTGTTTGGCTGCTGCCATGACCGAATTCAGCGAGGCCGAGCGCGCGTATCTGAGGTCGCAGCGGCTGGGGCGGCTGGCCACCGTCGACGCCCACGGCCAGCCGCAGGCGAACCCCGTCGGGTTCTTCCCCCGGGACGACGGGACGATCCTGATCGGCGGCCATGCGATGGGCACCACCAAGAAGTGGCGCAACCTGCTGAGCAACCCGAAGGTCGCCCTGGTCGTCGACGACGTCGTCAGTCTCCGGCCGTGGAGGGTGCGCGGCATCGACATCCGCGGCGAGGCCGAACTCCTCACCGGCCCCCACGACTTGGGTCCCCACTTCAGCGAGGAGCTGATCCGCGTCCATCCGCGGCGGATCCACAGCTGGGGCCTGGAGGACTGACCTCGCACCGCCCCTCGCCCAGCGCCGCCGCCTCGTCTTCCTCGGCCCTGAGGTGCCGCACCCCGTACGAACGCCAGGGGCGCCATGTCTCCGGGACGTCCTCGCCGGGTGGTGCCACGTCGGGGTCACCGAGGGCGCGGGTCCGGACGACGGCGACCGTGTGCGCGTCCAGACCCGGCAGCGCGAGCATGACCGCCTCCGCCGCCTCGCGATCGGCACCCGCGTCGAGCCGCAGTGTGCCGTCGGCGAGGGCGGCGGTGAGCGAACCGAGCGGGCCGTCCGGCTCGGCCTCCGCGAGGACGGCCGGCTCCGGGAACACATGGGTGAGCGTCCCGTGCGGGGCGTCCAGCGCCTTCCCGTATCGGCGCACCAGCCGTTCCGCGGCCGTGCGCCCGACCAGCGCGCGCACGGCCAGTTCGTCCGGATCCGCGGCACCCGGGGACCGCAGGCCGGGTCGCGCGGCGACCGACGCCGCAAGGCGCGGATCGGCGGCGAGCCGCTCGTCCACCGCGTACGGATCGGCGTCGAGATCGAACAGCCGCCGCAACCGCTGGACGGCGGTGGTCAGATCACGCAGGTCGGTGAGGTGAAGACGGGTGTCGAGCCAGCCACCCGGCTGGGACACCCGCCCGTCCGGACACTCGTTCACCGCGACGACCCCGGTGCCGTACGGAAGGCGGAGGGTGCGCCGGTAGGTACGGCGACCGCGGCTGCCGCTCATCTCCTCCACGCCCGCGACCGTCTCGCGGGCGAGGAGGTCGAAGACGGCCGTCGACCGGTACGGCCCCCGGTGGGCGAGGCGCAGCGGGATCCCGGCGGCCGGGGTGTCCGCGCGCCTGACGCCGGACCCCCCGCGCGAGGCCGCGGCGCGCAGGGCGCTGGGCGTCGAGGCGTACACCGCGCGGATCGTGTCGTTGAACTGCCGCACACTGGCGAACCCGGCCGCGAAGGCGATCTCCGTGACCGGCAGTCCGGTGGTCTGCAACAGGACCCGCGCGGTGTGGGCCCGCTGGGCCCGGGCCAGTGCGACGGGGCCCGCGCCGACCTCGGCGGTGAGCTGCCGCTGCACCTGGCGGGTGCTGTACCCGAGCCGTGCGGCGAGGCCGCCGACGCCTTCTCGGTCCACCACTCCGTCACCGATCAACCGCATGGCGCGACCCACGACATCGGCCCGCACGTTCCACTCCGCGGAGCCCGGCACGGCGTCCGGGCGGCATCGGCGACAGGCCCGGAAGCCCGAGCCCTGGGCGGCCGCCGCGGTCGTGTAGTACCGCACGTTCCGCCGCTTCGGCGTCACCGCCGGGCAGCTCGGCCGGCAGTAGATCCCCGTCGTCTCCACCGCGAAGAAGAACTCCCCGTCGAACCGGGCGTCCCTGCTCCGCACGGCCTCGTACCTGGTCTCTTCGTCGATCACGTGTCCCAGTGTGCGGGGCGGCTGCCGCCGGGGCTGGCGGAAATCGGACGTGACGTTCGGTCCCGTCGCTGGGGGCTGCCGCCCGCAGGCCCCCGCTTCGGCCTGGACGGCCTCGTCCTCAGACGCCCCAGATCTCCGGCGCAGGCCCGCATATCCAGCCCGTCCGGCGTTTGAGGACGAGCCCTTCGGGCGACGGCGGGGGTCCAGGGGGCGCAGCGCCCCTGGCGGGGGCCTGGGGGCGGAGCCCCCGGTCACGGCGGCACCCGAACCCCACCCCCCTGCCCAGACCAAGGGTCAACGCCCCCGTTTGGCCTCCATGGCCGCCTTCCCCTCCGCCCCCTTCCGCTTCCAGTCCCGCCGGATCTCCGCCCGCAACCGCGCGTCGGTCTTGGCGACGATGCGCTGGTTCTCACGCAGGAGCTTGCGGTAGCTGTCGAGGCGTCGTTCGGGCAGGGCACCGGACTCGAGGGCGGTGAGTACGGCGCAGCCGGGCTCCGCGACGTGCGCGCAGTCGTGGAAGCGACAGTCCGCGGCGAGCTCCTCGATCTCCGCGAAGACCTGCCCGACCCCGGACTCGGCGTCCCAGAGGCCGACGCCGCGCAGACCGGGTGTGTCGATGAGGACACCACCGCCGGGGAGGGCGAGGAGGTTGCGGGTCGTCGTGGTGTGGCGGCCCTTGCCGTCCACCTCACGCGCGGCCTGCACATGCATCACGTCCTCGCCGATCAGGGCGTTGGCGAGGGTCGACTTGCCCGCGCCGGACTGTCCGAGGAGCACGGTGGTGCCTCCGGACAGGACGGCGGCCAGCACGTCGAGCCCGTCGCCGGTGCCGGCGCTCACCGGGAGTACGGCGACCCCCGGCGCGGTGGTCTCCACGTCCTGTACGAGGTGACCGAGGGTGACGGGGTCGGGCACCAGGTCGGCCTTGGTGAGGACGACGACCGGTTGCGCGCCGGATTCCCAGGCGAGTGCGAGGAAGCGTTCGACGCGGCCGAGTTCGAGTTCCACGGCGAGCGACACGGCGATGACGGCGTAGTCGACGTTGGCCGCCAGGATCTGCCCCTCGGAGCGCTTGGAGGAGGTGGAGCGCACGAAGGCGGTGCGGCGCGGCAGACAGGTGCGTACGTAGCGCGGGTTGCCCGCGGGTTCGACGGCGACCCAGTCGCCGGTGCACACGACCCGCAACGGATCGTGCGGGGTCACGAACGCGGTGTCCGCGCGCAGGACGCCGTCGGCGGTGACCACGTCGCACTGCCCGCGGTCGACGCGGACGACCCGGCCGGCCAGCAGCCCTTCGGCGTCGTAGGGGGCGAACTCGTCCGCCCAGGCGTCGTCCCAGCCGTACGACTGGAGAGGGTGTGCTGCGGGAGAAACGGAGGAAGTCAAGGGAAACCCTTCACAAGGGCGGCCCCGGCACGCGCACTCGGGCGCGAAGAAGGTGGAAGGTCAGCCGGCGGCCACGGAAGTGGACTTGATGAACGTCTGGATGCGGGCAGTGCCCATCTCAGTGACAGCCATCGGTCACACCTCCTTCATCGCTCAGCCGGCAGCGGTGGCCGACGGCCACCGTGTGAAGCGATCTTCAGCGTATAGAGAGCCGGTACTCGGCGCCACCGGTTTTCCGCTCCCGCGCGGGAGCGGCCAGCGGGAGCGGCCCGGCACATCCGACGGAAGGCGGCCGACGCCTCAACTTCCTTCGTCGCAGCTGTCGTTGTTGAGAGTGAAGTCGTGCGGGGCCGAGTTGGTGCCGCTCCACGAGCCGAGGAAACCGAAGGCGACGGTGCCGTTCGCGGCGACGGAGCTGTTGTAGTCGGCGGCGGTGGCCGTGACCCTGGCGTCGTCCTGGGTGACGGTGCCGTCCCACATCTGGCCGACGCGCTGGCCGTCGTCGAAGGTCCAGCCGACCCGCCAGCTGCTGAGGGCCTCGGTGGAGGTGACGGTGACGGTGGCCTGGAAGCCGTCCGGCCACTCGTTGACGATCTCGTACTTCACCTCGCAGTCCGCCGGCGCACTCCTGGTGACGTCCGCCGGTCGCTCCGACTTGTTCGCGGGCTCGGAGGACTCCCCCTGGGCCTCCGGGTCGGAGCTGACCTCCGGCCGTGTCGTCGAGGCCGCGGTGGCGGTGGCGGGCGGACCCGACGCGACCGCCGGGGCGGAAGGCAGGGGCTCCGCCACCGGCTGCCGCTCGCCCGAAGCGCCGCTCGTGGGCGCGGCCCCGTCGTGGGAGCCGCCGAAGGGCATCAGGGAGACCGTGAGCGCCAGCGCCGACACGACGACGGCGGCCACCAGGATCCCGGTCCGGCCGATCCGGGGCCGGACCGAGCCGCCCTCGGCCAGGCCCGTGTCCACGGCCGCGTCCGTACGGCCGCCGGTCAGCCCCGCCTCCGCGGCGCGGCGCCGCCGTTCCAGATACGCGAGGCCGCCCCAGCCGATCACGCCGCCCGAGATCGCCGCGGGCAGCCCGCCGCCGTGCAGCCGCAGACAGGCGGCCGCCTCCGCGCACCGCACGCAGCGCGCGAGGTGCCCTGAGAGGTCACCGGGGGTCTCGGCGCCGGGCGAGCGGGTGACCGCGTCCAGGAGCCGTGCGTAGCTGCGGCAGCCCGCGTCCATCGGGGTGTCGAGGTGGTTGCGATGGCAACGGTCCCGGAACAGCGCCCGCACCTGGGCGAGTTCGGTGGCCACGGCCGACGGGTCCAGGCCGAGGCGCCGGGCCACGGCGGGCAGTGGCAGCGATTCGACCTCGGCCAGCCAGAGCAGGGCGGCGTCCGGCTCCTGCATGTCCTGAAGGCCGCGCAGCGCGACGGGGCGGTGCAGCGGCGGCCCGGTGTAGCGCGCGGCCTTCTCGGAGTTGAGCCACAGCCGCAGGTCGGGGTCGAGCCGGTGGCCCAGGCCGCCCGCCTCCCAGGCGGCGGCCGCGGCCCGGACCGAGGTCAGCAGCAGCGGAATGCGGGGCAGCCTGAGCACCCTGCGCCCGGTGCCGGTGCTCTTCGATGCCGCGGTGGCGGCGCGCAGTTCGGTGATGCCGTGCGTGAAGGCCTCGGTTGCCAGCTGCGTGGCCGCGGCCGAACCGGACGTGCACAGATCGGCGTACGACAGGACCGCGTCCCAGCACTCCGAGAGCAGCGCGGCCTCGGCGGCGTCCTGGGGGGTCGGCAGGTCGGGCATGGGGGGCTCCTGCATCAACTGCTTCCATGTGCTACGTCAAAGAACGCAAAGACCAACTCGTCTTCCGCACGGGAGAGTTGGTAGCCATCTCAACGACAGCGACCGAGCCTTTCACGGTTCCCACACAACTGACAAGCGAGGCATTCAATTCATGCGGCACGCGGTTGCGGCACCGCTCAAGGCACCGCGCGTGGGCACCGCTCGCGGCACCGCGCGTGGCACCGACGAAGGCCTCCCTCCCGCGGTGCGGGAGGGAGGCCGGGAAGTCTCGGTCTCAGGCGGCTTTCACGGAGCGGCGGGCCCGCTCGCGTCCGCGCCCGCGGGTTCCCGCGCCGGAAGGCTGTCCATGAAGGAGCTGACCGAGAAGACCGCGTTGCCGGGGCCGGGCGGCCCGTATCCGGGCGGCGAGGACAGCCCGAAGTCGTCCATCGTGGAGCGGTACGCCTCCAGGAGGCGGATGTGGTACTCCAGCGGCGCACCCTGCGGGTTGGCCTTGCCCAGGGGGGTGGTCGGCTCCGGGCACCAGGTGGTGAAGCGGGGGGTGATGCCGTGCGACATGAAGAAGCGCAGGCCCTCGGTGGTCGAGGCGATGGCCTCGTCGACGGTGGTGAAGCCGAACGGCTCGGCCATCTCCACGCCCGCCACGAAGTTGGGGATGACGTTGCGCGCGCCGAAGATCTCCGCCGAGTCGAGGATCCGCCGGTGCCACTCGTCGCGGCCGACGTAGCGCTCCTTGCCCGGGCAGTAGAGCTCGAAGAGGCGGCGGTCCCACACCTCGTAGTTGGGGTGGTAGATCTGCACCCCGTAGTCCTTGAACCGCTGCACGTCGTCCCGCGGCAGCGCCTGCGCGACGACCTTGCCGATCCACCGCCCCGGGAAGCGCTCCTCGATGGCCTTGGCGTAGTGCCCGTAGAAGTCGGCCTCGTCGCGGCCGGCGACCTGCGAGGTGATGGCGCCGCCGGTGAGGGTGTACGCGGTCGACGCCTTGGTGGTGTCGTACCGGTCGATGATCTCCAGCGCCTCCAGGACCTCCTCCACGTCCTTCACGCCGGTGTAGGGGCGTCCGGCCGCCTTGTGCTGGCGCCAGTTGTGGTTGATGTCGCAGTACTGGCACTCCTCCTTGGCACCGAAGTACTGGCAGACGCGGAAGACGGTGAGGTAGATCAGGTAGCCCCACTGGATGGTGGGTGCCACCTCCATCACGGACTTCCCGTTGGAGAGGGTGTGCCGGTAGTACTCGGGCATCGGCGGCACGCCGACGTCGGAGATCCGCTTCCCGTCGAGGTACAGCCCGAGCATCCCGTCCTCGTCGGCGGCCACCCGGTACGGCGAGGAGGGGTTGACGCGCACGGACACGACCGTCCGCCGCAGGTCGTACGGGCCGCCGGTGAGGATGATCTCCTCGGGCGGACGCCGCAGGGCCGCCTCGCCGAGCTCGGGCAGGGTGCCGTGGTCGAAGGAGAAGATGAAGTACGACTTCGGCTTGACGTCGCCGGCCGCCTCGTTGGTGGTGTCGCTCAGCGCCGAGGCGTCGAAGGCCACACCCCCGCGGAGCAGGTCCTCCTTGAAGACGGCTTCCCGTGGTACGTGCGGGAACCGCTCCATCAGATCCTCGACCAGCGCGGTGCGGCTGCCGCCCATCCCGTTCTCCTCGCTCCCGGCTCGTGCCGAGCCCTGTGGCTCGACTCCTCACGGTATGCCCCTGCCTGCGCGTCAGCCGTGCCGGGTCCCCTCGCGTCGCGCGATGTGCGCGGGCGGGACGAGTTCGGGCGGCAGCAGGGGGTCGGGCTCGGGTGCGCCCCACACCGCAGTGAGCGGCAGCGTCCCGGCCCAGAGCCCCAGTGCCGCGTCCGGCCCGTCCCCGTCATCCGGGGCGCCCGTACGGATCTTCACGGAGGCCTCTTCCAGAGAGAGGGCGAGGAGGGTGGTCGCGGCCAGTTCCCTGCGGCTGGGGCGGCGGGCGTAGGCCCACTGGCCCGGCGTGGCGTGCTCGGTGAGCCGGCGCAGTCCTTCGGTCTTCTCCGCCGGGTCGGTCACCTTCCGCGGTACGCCATGGATCATGGCGCTCCGGTAGTTCACCCCGTGCTCGAACACCGATCGCGCCAGGACGAGCCCGTCGACGTGCGTGACGGTCACGCAGACCGGCGCTCCCGCCGCCAGGCTCCGGCTGGCGACCGACCCGTGCACGTACAAAGACTCCTCGTCCCGCCCGTAGACCGTCGGTACGACCACCGGCCTGCCCTCGACGACCACTCCCAGGTGGCAGACGAACCCCGCGTCCAGGATGGCGTGGAGCTCGCCCCTGTCCAGGGAGCCCTGCTGGCGCAGACGGCGGTGGCGGGTGAGGTCGGTCTCGGGGAGCGGATCGTGGACCATGAGGTGAATGCTACCGATAGCGCACACATTCAGCTATTGATCGACTGAATCAGCAGCACATGACGTCATCGTCGACGGAATTCGTCGCGACCTGCGGCCAGTCCCGGCGCCCGCGGGGAGGACACCTCACCGACGCCACGCCCCGTCACGCCATCCTCCCGAGCTCCCGTTCGTCCACCCGGAACTCCGGTGCCCGGCCGGAGACCAGTCGCTCGGCCTCTCCGACCACCACCAGGCCGAGCCGGGCGAGTTCGTTGCCCTGGGAGCCCGCGAGGTGCGGGGTGACGAAGGCGTTCGGAAGGTCGTACAGCGGGGAGTCCGCCGGGAGCGGCTCGGGCTCGGTCACGTCGAGAATCGCCGCGATCCGCCCCGTCCGCAGCTCGTCGGCCAGCGCGTCGTGGTCGACGAGGGAGCCACGCGCGGTGTTGATGAGCACCGATCCGTCGGGCATCAGGCCGAGTTCGCGGCGTCCGATCAGATGCCGGGTCTCGGCGGTCTGCGGTGCGTGCACGCTGACGATGTCGCTGCCGCCGAGCAGAGCGGCGAGCGGCACCAGTGCGACCCCGAGCGCGGCGGCCCCGGCCTCGTCCACGTACGGGTCGGCCAGGCTCACCCGCAGATCGAAGGGCCGCAGCAGTTCGATGAGGCGGCGCCCGGTGCGCGAGGCCCCGATGACGCCGACGCGGCGGCCGAGGTTGCCGATACCGGGGAGGACCCCCTGATGGGGGAAGACCCGTTCGGCACGCAGGCGGTCCCGGTGGGTGAAGACGTCCTTGCCCGCGAGCAGGATCATGGCGAGCGTGTACTCGGCGACGGGCAGCGCGTTGGCCCCGGCAGCCGACGACACGACGAGCCCCCGCTCCCACACCGCGGGCGTCACGAATCCCTTCACGGAGCCCGCGGCATGCAGCACCGCACGCAGTTCCGGCGCCGCTTCCAGCGCGGCCGCGTCCAGCGGCGGGCATCCCCAGCCGCTGATCAGGATCTCGGTCGTGGCCAGCGCCTCGCGGACGGCGGGCCGGGTGAAGTCCTCGGCGACCAGGGCGGGATCGATGTCGACGAGGTCCCGCAGCCGGGCCAGCACGCCGGGCGGGAAGATCCGCGGCACGTTCTCCGCGGTCATGGCGAACAGCGCGACGGGACGCTCGGACAAGGAGTCGGCCTTCCGGCTCGGCGACCTCGGGGGAAAGCGTTCTCTACGTTAGGCGGCGCCCCATGAGAGGGTCAATGGACGGGCCGGTGGGACGCCCGGGGCGACGAGGTAGTTTCCAGCAGTGGCCGCCGCGCACCGCACGGCCACGAACGGCGACTTCCCGGGGAAGGACCACAGGGATGACCAAGCCCCTGACCAACTGGGCCGGCAACATCACGTACACGACCGAGGAACTGCACCGGCCGCAGTCGCTCGACGCGCTCGCCGCCCTGGTCGCGAAGAGCGCCCGGGTGCGGGTGCTGGGCAGCGGGCACTCCTTCAACGAGATCGCCGACCCGGGCCGAGACGGCGTCCTGCTCTCGCTGTCCGCGCTGCCCCCGGTCGTGGACGTCGACACGACGGCCCGTACGGTCCGGGTCGCGGGCGGCGTCCGGTACGCGGAGCTGGCGCGCCGGGTCCACGAGCACGGGCTCGCCCTGCACAACATGGCCTCGCTGCCGCACATCTCGGTGGCGGGGTCCGTGGCGACCGGCACCCACGGCTCGGGCACCGCCAACGGGTCGCTCGCCTCGGCCGTCCGCGAGGTGGAGCTGATCACGGCCGACGGTTCGGCCCTGACGATCGGCCGCGGGGACGCGGGCTTCGACGGGGCGGTGACCTCGCTCGGCGCGCTCGGCGTCGTCACCGCGCTCACCCTCGACCTGGAGCCGGACTTCGAGGTGAGCCAGCATGTGTTCACCGAACTCCCCGAGGACGGGCTGGACTTCGAGACGGTGGCGGCGACGGCGTACAGCGTGAGCCTGTTCACCGACTGGGGACGGCCGGGCTTCCGGCAGGCATGGCTCAAGCGGCGCACCGACCAGCCGCTGCCTGACTTCCCGTGGGGGACGCCGGCCACCGAGGCGATGCACCCGGTGCCGGGCATGCCCGCCGGGAACTGCACCGTGCAGTTCGGCGTGCCGGGGCCGTGGCACGAGCGACTCCCGCACTTCCGGGCGGAGTTCACCCCCAGCAGCGGATCCGAGCTGCAGTCCGAGTACCTGCTGCCGCGCCCGGACGCGGCGGACGCGCTGCGCGCACTCGACGCGATCCGCGGGAACGTCGCCCCGCTGCTGCAGATCTGCGAGGTGCGCACGGTCGCCGCCGACCGGCAGTGGCTGAGCCCCGCCTACGGTCGGGACACCGTGGCCCTGCACTTCACCTGGGTCGAGGACACCGAGGCCGTGCTGCCGGTGGTACGGCGGGTCGAGGCGGCGCTGGAGCCGTTCGATCCGCGGCCGCACTGGGGCAAGGTGTTCACCGTGCCGTCGGACGTGCTGCGCGAGCGCTATCCGCGACTGGACGACTTCCGGGAGCTGGCCGGTGCGACGGACCCGACGGGCAAGTTCGCCAACGGCTTCGTCTCGGACTTTCTCCACCCCCTTTCCTAACCCCTTGCCGAACGTCCTTCCCCGGCCGTAGCCTTGCCCCGCGCCGGGGCCCGCGGGTCCCGTCCCGGGCCCCGGTCCGCACCGCACGCCACGCGTCGGCGACGACCGCCCGGGACCCCGCTCGTGGTTCGGAGGACCGAGGTGGCAAGGCCCGTGAAGCGCACGTCACGCGACATCCGCACCGCGAACCGCTACGAGGTGCTGCGCCAGATCATCGCCGAGTCCCCCACCTCCCGCCAGGAGGTGGCGACCGCCACCGGGCTCAGTCTCGCCACGGTCGCCACGCTCGTCGGCGAGCTGCTCGACCTCGGGATGCTGACCGAGGTCGGGTTCGAGGACTCCGCGGGGGGCCGCCCGCGGGGCCTGGTGGCGGTGGACGCGTCGGGGGGCGCGCTGATCGGCGTCGACATCGCGGAGACCTACGTCCGCGTGGAGATGTTCGACCTCGCGCTGAACGTGCTCGCCCGCGCCGCCGAGGACATGCGCCCTGGCGAGAGCCGCCCCGAGCGGATCGTCGGGCATGTCGTCACGGCCGTGGACGCGGTGGTCGCCCAGGCCGGCCCCGGGGGCGCGCGCGTCCTCGGCGTCGGGGTGAGCGTGCCGGGTCAGGTGGACCGTGACACCGGGATCGCCGAGTACGCCCCGAACTGGGACTGGCACGACGTACCGCTGCTCGACCTGCTCTCCGAGCACCTCGCGTACCCGCTCCACCTCGACAATCCCCTGCGCGCCTGCACGGTAGCGGAGTTGTGGTTCGGCGCGGCCCGGGGGCGCGGGGACGCGGTCGTGGTCAATCTCGGGACCGGGGTCGGTGCCGGACTCGCGCTCGGCGGCGGGCTGCACCGCGGGGTCAGCAACAGCGCGGGCGAGTGGGGTCATACGACGCTGGTCCTGGACGGGCGGCCCTGTCACTGCGGCAATCACGGCTGCGTGGAGACGTACGTCGGGGCGCCCGGCATCATGCTCAACCTGCGGGAGGCGAGCCCGGACAGTCCGCTGCTGCGTCCCGGGGACCAGACCGCCACGATCGACGCGCTCGCGCGCGCGGTCGCCGCCGGCGATCCGGTGGCCGTCGAGGTCGTCCGGGAGACGGCCCGTTACCTCGGCGCGGGCATCGCGGTCCTCGTCAACCTGCTGAACCCGGAGGTCGTGGTGCTCAGCAGCTGGGTCGCCGCCGCACTCGGTGAGCCGCTGCTGCGCGAGGTGCGTGCGGCCGTCGCCCGGCACGCCCTGAAGCGGCCGCTGGCCGCCACCGGGATCGTCCTCTCCCCCGTTCCCGGCGACCCGGTCTGTCTGGGCGCCGCCACCTTCGCCCTGGAAGGGGCCCTCGACGCGGTGGGACTCAGACCCGTGCACGGCAGGACCGCCGTGCGCCGCTCCGCCCCCGCGTAAGGCCGCCCCGCATCACCCTCATGACGCCGGAAGGGAGGCTCCCGCCGCACCCCCCCCGACCGTCCTGCCCCTGGTGTCCGCGACATCCCGCGCCGTCCGTGTCATCCGGGTGTGCCTCCGCTCTCGGCACCGGCCGGCGCGGGGCTCGCGCGGACCGGCGTCCAGGGCTGAACCAGGAGACTCATGTCCTTCCGCACCTCGCCCAGGCTCCCGGCCGCCCCCGGCCCGGAGGAACCTCTGTCCGCCATCCACTACGTCGAGGACGTCTCACCCGGCGGCGCAGCACTCCCGCCGCGTGCCCGGTACGCGTCCTCGGACGCCAGGTCCCTTTCCCTGAACGGCAGTTGGCGCTTCCGTCTGTCCCCCACCGCCGACGCGCAGGACGACTCCTTCGCGGCGGAGGGCTACGACGCCGGAGACTGGGACCGGGTGTTGGTGCCCGGTCACTGGGTGCTGCAGGGACACGGCGCGCCGATCTACACCAACCACCGCTACCCGTTCCCGGTCGACCCGCCGCATGTGCCGACCGAGAACCCGACCGGTGACCATCTGCACACCTTCGACCTGCCGTCCGACTGGCCCTCCGACGGCGGGGCGGTGCTGCGCTTCGACGGAGTCGAGTCCTGCGCCCGGGTCTGGCTGAACGGCACCGACGTCGGGGAGTTCAAGGGCTCACGGCTGCCGCACGAGTTCGCGGTGGGCCATCTGCTGAAACCCGAGGGCAATGTGCTGGCCGTCCGGGTCCACCAGTGGTCGGCGGGCTCGTACCTGGAGGACCAGGACCAGTGGTGGCTGCCCGGCGTCTTCCGCGACGTCACGCTGCTGCACCGTCCGGCGGGCGCGGTGCTCGACTTCTTCGTGCACGCCTCGTACGACCACGCCACGGGCGCCGGGACCCTGCGCGTCGACTCCGACGTGGACGGACGGGTCACCGTGGCCGCCCTCGGCGTCGATGTCGCGACGGGCGAGTCCGCGACCGTGCCGGTCCAGCCGTGGACCGCCGAGACACCGCGGTTGTACGACGGGGTCCTGGCGACCCCGGGCGAGCGCGTCCCGCTGCGGATCGGCTTCCGCACGGTGGCCCTGGAGGACGGCCTGATCAGGGTCAACGGCAGGGCGGTCCTCTTCAAGGGCGTCAACCGGCACGAATGGCACCCGGAGCGGGGCCGGGCCCTGGACCTGGAGACCATGCGCGCGGACGTGCTGCTCATGAAGCGGCACAACATCAACGCCGTGCGCACCTCGCACTACCCACCGCACCCCGCCTTCCTCGACCTGTGCGACGAGTTGGGCCTGTGGGTGATCGACGAGTGCGACCTGGAGACCCACGGTTTCGCCGCACAGGCCTGGCGCGGCAACCCGGTGGACGACGACCGCTGGACCCCGGCCCTGCTGGACCGCGCGGCCCGCATGGTCGAGCGGGACAAGAACCACCCCTCCGTCGTCGTCTGGTCGCTCGGTAACGAGGCGGGCACCGGGCGCGGGCTCACCGCGATGGCCGAGTGGATCCGCGGCCGGGACCGCTCGCGGCTCATCCACTACGAGGGCGACCACGACTGCCGTGACACGGACGTGTACTCGCGGATGTACACCGTCCACGACGAGGTCGAGCGGATCGGCCGGGGCGAGGACGGCGGCCCGCGCGAGCGGCGTGGACTTCCCTTCGTTCTCTGCGAGTACGGCCACGCCATGGGCAACGGCCCCGGCGGGATGGCCGACTACCAGCGCCTGTTCACCTCCCACGAACGCCTCCAGGGCGGCTTCGTCTGGGAGTGGATCGACCACGGCGTCAAGGACGAGCGGTACGGGTTCGCGTACGGCGGCGACTTCGGCGAGGAACTGCACGACGGGAACTTCGTCTGCGACGGGCTCCTCTTCCCGGACCGGACGCCCTCGCCCGGACTGGTCGAGTACAAGAAGGTGATCGAGCCGGTCCGGATCGACGGCCGCGGCGCGGACGGGACCGTACGGATCACCAACGCCCAGGACTTCGCGGACCTCTCCGCGCTCGCCTTCGTGTGGTCGTTCCAGGTCGACGGCGAGACCGTCGGGGCGGGCCGGCTGGCGGTGCCCGCCCTGGCCCCGGGCGAGTCGGCCGTGGTGCAGCTGCCGGAGCGGCCCGACGGCGGCGGGGGCGGGGGCGCCGAGACGGGATGGACGGTACGGGCGCTGCTGGCGGCGGACACCGCGTGGGGGCCGAAGGACCACGAGGTGGCCTGGACCCAGGTTCCGGTCGCCGCGCGCGCCCCGATCGCCCCGGCCGCCGGTGCGGGCCCGGTGCGCGGCGACGGCCTGATCACCCTCGGCCCGGCCGTCTTCGACTCCCGTACGGGTGCGGTGCGTTCGATCGGCGGGGTCGGGGTCGACGGACTGCGTCTGGACGTGTGGCGTGCGCCGACCGACAACGACGACGGTGCCGCCTGGCAGGCGGATCCGCGCCTCGGCCCGCTCTGGCGGAAGCTGGGCCTGCACCGGATGCGGCACCGTCTGGAGGCGGTGGAGCCCGCCGACGACGCGCTGACCGTACGGACCCGGGTGGCGCCCGCGGCCGCGGACGTGGCCCTGCGTACGGCGTACCGGTGGACGTCCGACGGGACCCGGCTGCGGCTGACGGTGTCCGTGGCCCCGGAGGGCGACTGGACACTGCCGCTGCCCCGGCTCGGGATCCGGCTGGGGCTCGCGGGCACGGCCGACCGGGTGAGGTGGTTCGGCGGCGGCCCCGGCGAGGGCTACCCGGACACCAGGTCGGCTTCGCTCGTGGCGCGTTGGGAGTCCACGGTCGACGGGCTCCAGACGCCGTACGTCCGTCCGCAGGAGAACGGCGCCCGCGCCGACGTCCGTTGGGCGGAGATCGGCGGACTGCGGGTCGACGGCGAGCCTGAGTTCTGGTTCACGGCGCGCCGCTGGACGTCGGAGCAGCTCGACGCCGCCGGGCACCTCACGGATCTGTCGGCGGGCGACACGGTGTGGGTCAACCTCGACCACGGCCAGCAGGGCATCGGCTCCCAGTCGTGCGGCCCCGGTGTCCTGCCCCGGTACCAACTGCGGGCCGTCCCGGCGGAATTCACCTTCTTCTTCTCGCGGACACCCGGCTGACCCCCGCACGCGGACCGCGGGGGCGGTCGGGGCGAGCCCCCGCGCACGCGGACCGGGCCGACGTCAGCGGGTCCCTGCGAGCGCCGGCTTCAGGACGTCGGCCAGGGAGGTCGTGGGCCGCCCGAGCAGACGGCCGAGCGTGGGGTCGGCGGGCGCGAACCCGCCCTGACGGCTCGCGGCGAACAGGCCCACGAGCAGGTCGGCCGTCGGCTCGGGGAGCCCGTGGGCGATCAGGCCCGCGCGGTAGTCGGCGTCGGAGACGACGATCCGGCGGACCGGGCGACCCGTCAGCCGCGAGGCGATCGCCGCGACACCGGCCATGTCGAGGGCCTCGGAGCCGGTGAGCGCGGGCGTCACCCCGTCGAGGTCCTCCCCGGTGAGCGCGAGCGCCGCCGCCTCGGCGAGGTCGGCGTGGGCGGTCCAGGCGACCGGTCCGTCCTCCGGCACGACCAGCTCGCCCGTCCGCGCCGCCGCGCCGAGCAGCATCACGGCCGACGTGGCGTAGAAGCCGTTGCGCAGCGCGGTGAAGGCGACTCCGCAGTCCCGCAGGGCAGCCTCGGTGGCGGCGTGGTCGGGCATCGGCGGGAAGGGTGAGGAGGGGTTCGCGCCCATGTGGCTCGTGTAGAGGACGTGCTCGGCGCCGGCCGCCACCGCGGCCTCGACGGCCGTGCGGTGGTGGTGGACGGCCGTCTCGCCGGTGGCGTCCGTCGACACGACGAGGACCTTTGCGGCGCCCTCGAAGGCGTGGGCCAGGCTCGCGGGGTCGGCGAAGTCGCCGCGGCGGACGCGTACGCCCCGGTCCAGGAAGCCGCGCGCCCGCTCCGGGTCGCGCACGCTGACGCCGATGCGCTGGGCGGGCACGCGCTCCAGCAGCTGTTCGACGACCGCTCGGCCGAGTGCGCCGCCGGCCCCGGTGACGATGATCATGACGACCTCCATGTTTCCACTGATAACAAGGTGACCGTATCACTGGAATCCGATGAGTGCTAACGCGATTCTGTTATCGTCGGAAACATGGAGAACGTCGACGTCACGCCCCCGGACGGACACCGCGAACGCATCGTCGGCGCCGCCACCCGGCTGCTGACCGAGGGCGGGCCCGAGGCGGTCTCGACCCGGGCGGTGAGCGCGGCGGCCGGGGTGCAGCCGCCGACCATCTACCGGCTCTTCGGCGACAAGGAGGGCCTGCTCGACGCCGTCGTGGCGCACGGCTTCACGGCATACCTGACCAGCAAGACCGCGCGGGAACCCACCGACGATCCGGTCGAGGACCTGCGCGCCGGCTGGGACCTGCACGTGGGCCTCGGGCTGTCCAACCCGGCGCTGTACACGCTGATGTACGGCCGCTACCGCCCCGGCACGTCCTCGCCCGCCTCCGTCGCCGCCTTCGCGGTGCTGGCCCGGCTCATCCGGCGCGTCGCCGAGGCGGGCCGGCTGGGCATCCCCGAGGACCGCGCCGCCGCCCTCGTCCACGCGGCCGGCTCCGGCACGACCCTGACGCTCATCGCCACCCCCGAGGACCGCCGCGACCCGGAGCTGTCCCGCACCGCCCGCGAGGCCGTCATCGCGGCGATCACCACGGACGCTCCCGCCACGGCGGCCCCGGGCCCCGTCACGGCCGCCGTCACCCTGCGCGCCGTACTCCCCCGGACCGACGCCCTGACCGCCCCGGAACGCGGCCTCATGGAGGCCTGGCTCGACCGCATCGCCGACGCGGCCGACTGAGCCCGAACCCAGGAGCGGCCGGAGTCCGGCGCCGGGGACCTAGCTGCCCGCGTCCAGCACGAAACGGTCGCCGGCCGGTACGCGGCCGCCCGCAGCCCGCTCGAGCCCGCCCTCGCCGCGGGCCCGCCACCTCCGCCGCACGGTCGGCACCCTCCGCCGCACGGTCGGCACCCTCCGCCGCACGGTCGGCACCCTCCGCCGCACGGTCGGCACCCTCCGCCGCACGGTCGGCACCCTCTACGGCATGCTCGGCGCATACGGGCTGTCCGAGCCCGATCCCCGCGACACCACGGAGGACGACTTCCATGCCTGATCGCCGATCTCACCACGACGTGCGCGGCAGCGGGCCCGTACTGCTGGTCGTCCCGGGCGGGGCCGGTCACCCCATGGGGCTGGAGGGCGCCACCGAGCGCCTCGCCGAACGGTTCACCGTGGTGACGTTCGACCCGCTCGGGCTGTCCCTCGGCCCGCTCGACGGCCCGGTCGGCGAGCAGCGTGTGGAGGTGTGGAGCGACCACGCCCACCGCCTCCTCGACTCGCTGCTGCCCGACGGCGAGAGCGCGTACGTCTTCGGCAGCAGCTCCGGCGGCATCGTCGCCCTCGACCTGCTGGCCCGGCATCCGCGGCGGCTGCGGCACGTGGTCGCCCACGAGCCGCCCAGCCTGGCCGTGCTGCCCGACGCCGTGGCACAGCGGGCGATGATCGCCGAGGTGGACGAGGTCGGCCGCACCCAGGGCCTCGGCGCCGCGATGGCCCGTCTCCAGGCCGGACTTGTGGGCCGGGGGTGGGACGGCCCGCCCGCGTCGGTGCCCGAGGTGGGCCCGGACACCCCGATGGGCGTCTTCCTCACCCGTGTGCTGGGGCCGTTCACTTCCCACACCCCGGACCTGGCCGCGCTGAAGACCCGGTCCGCCCGGCTCACCCTCGGTGCCGGACACGACTCACGGGGCCAACTCCCGTACCGGACGGCCGCCTTGCTCGCCGAGTTCAGCGGCGGCGGCTTCGCCGAGTTCCCCGGCGGGCACATCGGTGTCATCGAGCACCCCGTCCCGTTCGCGGACCGGCTCACGGCCCTCTTCACCGGGACGGCCGGGGATGTCTAGCCGTTCGCACCGGGCCGGTCGGGACCTCTCCGGCTGAACGCCTGCACCTCGTCGTACGTCGGCGCCGTGCCCCGGGCGGGCCGGCCGGCCCGGATGTCCCCCACGGCGTCGAGGACCGCGCCCAGCGCCCGCCGGTAGAGGAACGAGCCGAGACTGACCCTGCGGACGCCGAGGTCGGCGAGGTGCGCGACGGACGGCCCGGAGGGCGAGTAGAGGAGGTTGAGCGGCACGTCGAGGCTCTTCACGAGAGCGGAGATCCGGGTGGGATCGGTCAGGCCGGGGACGAACATGCAGTCGGCGCCCGCCTGTTGGTAGAGATCGAGCCGACGGAGCGTCTCCCGTTCGTCCGTGCCGTCGCCGAGCCAGTGGGTGTCGGTGCGGGCGTTGACGAAGAGGTCGGGGACGGCTGCCCTGACCGCCGCGATCTTCGCCGCGTGCGAGTCGGCGGGACCGAGCCCGTCCTCGAGGTTGACACCGACGGCCCCCGCGGCGGCCAGTTCGCGGGCCAGCCCGGCCACCTCGTCGGGGTCCTGTCCGAAGCCGTCCTCGGCGTCCACGGACAGCAGATACGGGCCCGCGCCGAGCCGCCGGGCCAGCCGCACCGTCAGGTCCCGGGTCGCCGCGGCACCGTCCGGCAGCCCGGCGGCGGCCGCCACACCGAGGCTCGTCGTGCCGATCGCCTCGAAGCCCTCCGCGGCGAGGAGGGCCGCGGAGGCGTGGTCCCAGGCGTTGGGCAGCAGCAGCGGGGCGTCGGCGTGGTGGAGCGCGGCGAAGCGGCTCGCGCGGGAGGTGGGGCGCCGGATGCCCGCGGTGGAATGTGCCGGTCCCTCGGTGTGCGGGGCCGAGGGACGGGACGGGCGCTCCTGGTCGGCGTTCATGTCCCCCACGCTAACGGCACGACCCTTCGGCGCCGGCCGAACCGTGTGCGCCGGCGCGAAGGGGTGGTCACCGGGGCGCCACCGACCACGACGACGCCGCGGAGCGCCCGTCCGCGGCGCTGAAGCGGAACCGCGCCGACGGACCGGAGGTCCAGCTCACGCTCAGGTCGTACGTCCCTTCCACCGTCACGGACACCAGCTCGGCGAGGGGCCGGGGATCCGCTTCGGCGGTGAGGCGGGCGAGAGCGACGAAGAGAGTCGCTCCGTCCCCCACCGCCCCGGCCCCCACCGCACCGGCCCCGTCCAGAAGGCCGTGCAGGGAGAGGAGTTCGGACCGCGCCGCGAAACCGTGCGGCCAGCCCGTCACGCATACCGGTGTTCCGGGAGCCGCTCCCGCCACCAGGTGCGCCCGCACCTCGACCGCGCCGTGCGCGAGGACGAGGCTGGTGACCCGGGCGCCGTCCCCGGTCGTGTGCCGGGACGCCACCCAGCCGCTCCCGGTACCCAGCGGCTCGATGTGCGTACGGCTCGGGTCACCGCCGACGATCACACTGTTGTCGCAGAAGGCGCCGTCGCCGATCGGTGCACCGTCGCCGCTCGGATCGCCGGAAACGGTCGCGCCACCGGCGACGTTCGGGTCGCCGGAGACGTTCGGGTCGCCGGAGACGTTCGCGTCGCCGGCGTCGGTCGGCGCCGAGGGCCGCGTCACCGTGGAGTAGGCGAGCCGCGTGTAGTACGGGTCGTAGCGGACGTCCTCGCTGCCGTGGTTGTGGAGACGGACCAGGCCGTCCGAAGCGGTCGTCTGGAGCAGCCAGTTGGGCGGGCCGACGGAGGTGACCGCGTCGGAGCGGTCCGTCGGGCCGGGCTCCTCGCGGGCCGTCCACACCTCGTGGTCGGGCGGCAGGAGCAGGCCCACGAACCCCTTGCTCGCCCAGTACGGGGACGCGGGGCCCGAATAGCCCTGCAGGACCGACGCGTCGGGGCCGTGCCAGCCCAGGGTGAGCAGCCCCCGGCCGTCGAGCGCGCCCCGGTCGAGGAAGTGGCGCAGGGCGCCGGACGCCAGGCGCCGGGTCTCTCCCGGCGCGAGGGGCGTACGTCCCGTCAGGGCGCCCAGCCACAGCGGCGCGGCGGTCGCGAACCGGTAGGTCAGGGAGCGGCCCTGGTGCACCGGGGCACCGTCGGTTCCGAACAGCCGGGCGTAGTCCTCGAGATGACGCGCCAGCCGGCCGCCGTACAGGTCGAGCAGCCGTTCGTCGCCGGCCAGCCGGGCGTGCAGCACCGGATACAGATGCATCGCCCAGCCGTTGTAGTAGTCGAAGGCGCGGCCGGGACCGTCGCTGTACCAGCCGTCGCCGAGGTACCACTGCTCGATGCGGTCCAGGCCGCGGTCGATCGCGGCGTGCGCGGCCTCCGGCTCGTGACCGATCTCCGCGAGGAACCCGCCCACCGTCACCGGGAACAACTCCCAGTTGCAGGGCCAGGGTTCGGCGGTCAGCGCGTCGCCGAGCCATCCCGCCGCGCGCTGCCGCACGGCGTCGTCCAGACGGTCCCACAGCAACGGCCGGGTCAGCCGCAGGGCCAGGGCGACGGACGCGGCCTCGACGAGCGGCTGACTGCGGTCGCGGACCCGCGGCCAGACGCCGGCCGTTCCGGCGGCGAGGCCGTCCGCGTAACGTTCCAGGACCTTCTCGTCGCGGCGGAAGGCGGCCAGGAGCAGGGTGCGGGCGTAGCCCTCCAGTCCGTCGGAGAGCCTGCCGGACCAGCTCGTGCGGTCTGCGGGCAGATGGTAGAGCGCGCCGTCGGCGGTGGCGTACGGGGCGACCGCCGCGAGCAGGGAGTCGGCGGCCGCCTCCCAGTGGGCTCGCGTGCAGCCGGTGTAGGGGCTGAGGGCGCGGTCCTCGGGGAGTGCGAGGAACGACGGCGGTGAAAGGGGCGGCATCGGCGGACTTCCTTTCTGTGCCGTGGGATCCGTTCCGCGGGAACCCCGAAAAGGTAGAGGCGGGGTACGGGGAGGTCAACGGGGCCTGCGGGGCCGCCCCGCGTATCGGCTAGCGTCGTGACATGACCAGTGACGCCTCCCGCAGCGACCGACCCCCCGCCCTCGCCGACGCGCTCGCGTCGGGAACGGTCGTCCTGGACGGCGGGATGTCCAACCAGCTCGAGTCCGCCGGACACGATCTGAGCGACGAGCTGTGGTCGGCGCGGCTGCTCGCCGAGCGGCCGGAGGCGATCACCGGGGCCCATCTCGCCTACTTCGAGGCGGGCGCGGACGTGGCGATCACCTCCAGCTACCAGGCCACCTTCGAGGGCTTCGCGAGGCGCGGCATCCCGCACGACCGGGCGGCCGGGCTGCTGCGTCTCAGCGTCGGATCGGCGCGCGAGGCGGCCCGTCGGGCGCGGGCGAAGGGTGTCACGAGGCCCCTGTGGGTGGCCGCGTCGGCCGGCCCGTACGGGGCGATGCTCGCGGACGGCTCGGAGTACCGGGGCCGGTACGGGCTGAGCGTGGCCGAGCTGGAGCGCTTCCACCGCCCGCGCCTGGAGGTGCTGGCCGCCGCCGCGCCCGACGTGCTGGCCCTGGAGACCGTGCCGGACACCGACGAGGCCCGGGCGCTGCTGCGGGCGGTGCGCGGGCTCGGGGTACCGGCGTGGCTGTCGTACAGCGTCGCCGGTGACCGGACCCGGGCCGGGCAGCCGCTGGAGGAGGCCTTCGCCCTGGCCGCCGACGCGGACGAGATCATCGCGGTCGGCGTGAACTGCTGCGCGCCCGAGGACGCGGACGGCGCGGTCGCGACGGCGGCGCGGGTGACCGGCAAACCGGTCGTGGTCTATCCCAACAGCGGTGAGGTGTGGGACGCGGGGGCCCGTGCGTGGAGCGGACACCCGACGTTCACCGCCGAGCAGGTGACCGGCTGGCGGCGGGGCGGGGCCCGGCTGATCGGCGGTTGCTGCCGGGTCGGCCCCGCGGCGATCACCAGGATCAGGGAGTCGCTGGCGTCCGGACGGTGACGCCCGCACCACGGGCTCCGGGCGGATGAGGGGGGTCCCCCGTGTCCGCCGGCCGCTCGTGAAGGACCGCGCGGGCGACTCCGTCACCCGGGCGGCAGGACCTCTTCCCCGGACCCGGGCGTGGCCGGCGTCAGGGCCGGGGGGTGCCGCCGGAGCGACGGAAACGGCGTACGGCCGACAGCGGCGCGACAGCCCGTGCGGGCGAACCGGCGCGCGGGCGCGACGCCGGTGTGGACTCCGGACCGCCGAACGGACCGCGAGCACTCGCGGGCTTGTTCAACTCGGCTGTCCACAGGGCGAGTTCACGGTCGCGTGGGCCTTGGACGGTGTGCGGTTCCCCCGCGCCGAACACCCGCACCGGATGGGTGGTGTCCCAGGCCTGCCAGCCGGGGTCGCCCTCGACCGCGAACCGCACCCAGGCCGCGTGCATCGCGTCGGCGAGCTCCTGCGGGGCGCCCTCGCCGGCGAGCATCGTCGCCTCCGGCACCTCGGCGGTGTCGAAGACGAAGCCGAGCTCCAGGGCGTGGCAGGCGCCGAGCCGGGGCACGTTCGAGGGCCAGGCGAACTCGAAGACGTACGACCGGGAGTGTCCGCGGCGGGCGTCCGCGAGCCGGTGCAGCGGGACCCTCAGGAGGTGGTCGGTGACCATCTGGCCGACGAGCTCGCCGGTGCTCGCCGCCGGGTGGATCGCGCGGTAGCCGCGCGGCACCTCGTGGCCGCAGCGGCAGCGGGCCATGGCACCGGCGAGGGCGACGGCACCGAGCCGGTCGACGCGTTCCAGCAGGCCGCCGGGGACCAGCCAGAGCCGGTACTCCTCGCTGGTCCAGCCGAGCAGCAGGTCGACGCCGGGGGCGGCGCCCTCCAGGAGGGCTTCCAGCGGGTCGCGCGGGACCAGGTCGCCGTCGACGACGATGCCGAACGAGGGCCCGCCCAGCACGGGGCTGCTGAGCCGGCTCACCTCGCCCTGGGTGCGCAGCAGCAGGCCGCGGTCGACGGCGGCGAGCGCCTCGGCCGTCGCCGGGACCTTCAGCCGGGCGGCCATCCTGCGGACCATCCGGCGCACCTTGTCCCGGTCGGTCGTCTCCGGCGGCCCGCTCTGCAGGACGGCCCGGTGGAAGAGCCCCCGGGCACGCGGCGCGGCCAGCAGCGCCCCGATGCTGATGGCGCCCGCCGACTCCCCGAAGACGGTCACCCGGTCGGGGTCGCCGCCGAAGCCCGCGATCGACGCGCGCACCCACTCCAGGGCGGCGAGCTGGTCGCGCAGGCCGGGGTTGGCCGGCCGGTCCGGGAAGAGGCCGTAACCCTCCACTCCGAGGCGGTAGTTGAGGGAGACCAGGACGACTCCGTCGCGGGCGAAGGCGCGGCCGTCGTAGACGGGCACGGCCGACGAACCACGGGTCAGCGCCCCACCGTGGATCCACACCAGCACGGGGAGCCGGGCACCGGGGCCCGGTTCCGGTGTCCACACGTTCAGGTTGAGGCAGTCGTCGCCGGGCACGACGGGGTCGGCGAGCAGCCGTGCGAACGCCTCCGAGTACGGCGGTTTGGGCGGTGTGGGTCCGAAGGCTCCCGCGTCGCGCACCCCGTCCCAGCGCTCGGGGGGTACGGGTGGCCGGAAGCGGCGCGGGCCGAACGGCGGAGCCGCGTACGGGATGCCGCGGAAGACGGCGATCCCGTTCTCGTACCTGCCGCGCACCGCTCCGTACGGGGTGGTGACCACCGGATCCGTCTGCCGTACCGCGTCCGCCGTCATCCGGCCACCAGCTCCTCGCCGCTCGCGCACCCTTCCCGGCAGAGCATCACATCACTTCGGGCCGTTCCCGTGGAGGCCTCCGTCCGGCGTGCGTCCCGAGGTCCCCGGACGGCGCACACGGCGCGGCATCCCCAGCACGCGTCGGCACGCGTCAGCACGCGTCGGGGTCCGGCCGGCCGGACCCCGGCCGGACCGGATCGGCCGGGCCGCGGGCGGCCCAGGTGATGCCGCCGAGCAGGTGCGTACGGAAGTCGGGGTCGTCGTAGGCCTGCGCGGTGTGGCCGAGCGCGGTGTAGAAGACCCGGCCCGCTCCCTGCTCACGGCACCACACCAGCGGGTGGTCGCCGCCCATGCCGCCTCCCTCGTAGGAGGATTCGTCGGCGTGGACGAGCACGCGTGCCGAACCGTCCGGCCCGGGGCGGAAGTCGTACCACTCGTCGGTGAACTCCCAGACCGGCGGCAGGTGTCGGGTCGCCGGATGCGCGCGGTCCCCGACGAGGGCCCGGCCCGGCTGGAGGTCGGGGTGACGGTCGAAGCGCGCGCCGAGCAGTTCGCCGTAGTACGGCCAGTCGTACTCGGTGCAGGCGGCCGCGTGCACACCGACGAACCCGCCGCCGCCCTCGACGTACGCCGCGAGCCGGGTCCGGCCCGCCGGTGTCAGCACGTCGCCGCTGGTGGAGAGGAAGACCACTGCGGCGTACGCGTCGAGCGGTCGTTCGAAGAGGCCGGGGTCCTCGGTGGCGACGACGTCGAACCCGTGTGCGTCGCCGAGGGAGCGTACGGCGGCCACGGCGGCCGGGATGGAGTCGTGACGGTAGGCGGTGGTGCGGGTGTGGACGAGCACGCGGTGAACCATGGCGGTGAGCCTATTGCGCCGCGACCCGGCGTCCCGGACCGTCCGATTCCTTCAAGACCCGCCCCCCGCCGCCCGCCTACCGTGACCTCATGACTCCACGATTCGATCTGATCGGCCTGGTCACCTCCGACATGGCCGCCACGCTCGCCTTCTACCGCCGCCTCGGTCTCGTCTTCCCCGAGGGGGCCGAGGACCAGCCGCACGTCGAGGCCGGACTGCCCGGCGGTCTGCGGCTGGCGATCGACACCGAGGAGACGATCCGGTCGTTCCACCCGGGATGGTGTCCGGCGGCCTCCGGGGGCGGCCGGACGTCGCTCGCCTTCCTCTGCGACAGCCCGGCGGAGGTCGACTCCGTGTACGAGGATCTGGTGGGCGCCGGCCACCACGGTGAGCTCAAGCCCTGGGACGCCGTCTGGGGCATGCGGTACGCGGTCGTGCACGACCCGGACGGCAACGGCGTGGACCTGTTCGCACGGCTCCCGGAGAACTAGGGCGTGGTGCGGCGGGCAGCGTTCGCGCGTTCCCGGGCTCTCAGGAGCGCGCGAGCAGTTCGCCCAGCGGCATGCCCGCCAACTCCTTGACGTCCCGGGCCAGATGCGGCTGGTCGGCGAAGCCGGAGCGGGCGGCGACCTCCGCGAAGGGGACGCCGTCCCACGCGAGGGCCAGGGCTCGTTGCAGTCTCAGGACCCGGGTCAGCGTCCTGGGTCCGTAGCCGAAGGCCGTCAGGGAGCGTCGGTGCAACTGGCGTGTGCTCAGGCCCAGCCGGACGGCCGTGGCCGCCGCGGACCGCCCGGCGTCCAGAGCGGCCACGATCTCCCGCAGCAGCGGATCGGGGGGCCCGGCGCCCGCCGCCCGGTCCAGCGCCACCTCTTCGAGCGCGGCGACGGGGTCGGCCGCCGCGTCGATCCGCGCGGTCAGACGCCGTACCTCGGCGGCGGGCCACAGGTCGGCCAGGTCCACCCGCAGGTCGCGGAGTTCGTCCGCGGGGACTCCGAGGAGGGAGGGCGCCGTACCGGGGAAGAACCGGACCCCCGCCCAGTCGGCGGGTGCGCCGCCGGGAACGTACGCGCGGGTGTCGGGACCGGCGACGAGCAGCCGGCCCTCGGTCCACAGCAGGTCCATGCAGCCGTCCGGGAGCACGGACCGTACATCCTCGGCGGGCGTGGGCACGACGCGGCTCCACACGACCGCGCCGGGCAACCGGGACGCACGTTCCACGTACACGGATGCCAGGCTACGCCGCCCGGGTCCGGTGCTCCTGCGGGCTGATCCCGTACACCCGTTTGAAGGCGCTGGACAGGGCGAACCCGCTGCCGTACCCGACCCGGCGGGCGATCGACTCGAGGGTGTCGTCCGTCTCGCGCAGCCGGTCGGCGGCCAGCGCGAGACGCCAGCCGGTGAGGTACGTCATCGGGGGCTCGCCCACGAGTTCGCCGAAGCGCCGGGCCAGCGCGGCCCGCGAGACCCCGGCCTTCGCGGCGAGCGTCGCCACCGTCCAGGGGTGCGCCGGGTCGTCCTGGAGAAGCCGCAGCACCCGTCCGACGACGGGGTCCGCGAGCGCCCGGTACCAGGCCGGGGCCGCGCCCTGCGGACGCGCGAACCAGGCCCGCAGTGCGGCGATCATCAGCAGGTCGAGCAGCCGGTCGAGGACGACCTCCTGGCCCGGCTCGTCGCGCGCCATCTCCTCGGCGAGGATCGGCGTGAACGGGCAGTCCCACACGTCGCGGGTGAGGGAGAGCACGGGCGGCAGCGCGTCGAGCAGCCTGCCGCTGATCTCGCCCCGCATCATGTAGGTCCCGATCAGCAGCACCGTGGAGCCGTCGGTGCGGTCGCCCCAGCTGCGCACACCGAGGTCCCAGTGGCCCTGGAGCGAGCGCCCGTCGGGATAGCTGCACTCCCCGCCCGGCAGGATCACCGCCTGCGGCTCGGTTCCGGGGTCGTCCGCACAGGTGTACGGGTCCGGGCCGCGGGCGATGGCGAGGTCGCCCGCGCCCAGCAGGAGCCGCTCGCCCTCGCTCGGTGTGATCCAGGCCCGGCCGCGGACCACGAGCATGATCGTCAGGGGGGCGCGGTCCTCGACACGCAGGCACCAGGGCGGGTCGAAGGCCGCCCGGATCATGAAGGCGCCGCGTGCCCGCGGGCCCTCCAGCAGACGGGCGAGTGCGTCCATGGCGTCAGGGTAGACGGCCCCGGCGCGCCGTCGTGGACGTCCGCTTATGGGAATGAGCCCTTCAGCGATGGGACCCCGGGGCGCGCGGCGCTTGACTGGCGGCATGACGGACCACACGGCACATGATCAGGACATCCGGAGCACGCGGGACACGACGGTGGTGGTGACGGGCGCCTCGGGGCGTACCGGCCGCCGGGTGGCGGAGGCCGCGCGGGCGGCCGGGCTCACGGTGCGGGCGGTCTCCCGCGCCCGCGGTTTCGACTGGACGGACCGGTCGACGTGGACGGACGTCCTGCGGGGCGCCGACGCGGCGTATCTCGCCTTCCCCACCGATATCGGCTCGCCCGACGCGGCCGGGGCGGTCGGCGCCCTGGCGCGGGAGGCGGTCGGGCTCGGTGTACGGCGGCTGGTGCTGCTGTCGTCGCGGGGCGAGGAGCAGGCCCGCCCGGCCGAGGAGGCGCTCAGGGCGTCGGGCGCGGACTGGACGGTCGTCCGGGCCGCCTGGTTCGCGCAGAACTTCAGCGAGGGCCCGCTGGTGGACGGGCTCCGCCACGGCGAGCTGGTGTTCCCGGCCGGCGAGGTGCGCGAGCCGTTCGTCGACGTGCGGGACATCGCGGACGTCGTGGTGGCCGCGCTGACGGCGGGCGACCGGTACGTGGGCCGGGATCTCGAGGTCTCGGGGCCCAGGCTGCTGACCTTCCGCGAGGCGGTCGCGGAGATCGCCCGCGCGACCGGCGGTGATCTGGTCTACGTCCCGGTGACGGCGCGGGAGTACGGGGACAGCCTGGCCGGTTTCGGGGTGCCGCCCGAGGAGGCCGAGTTCCTCGTCGGGCTCTTCGCGAGCCTGCTCGACGGCCGCAACGCCCATCTGTCCGACGGTGTGCGGCAGGTCCTGGGCCGCGAGCCGCGCGACTTCACCGACTTCGCCCGGGAGGCCGCGGCGGCCGGAGTGTGGAAGGCCTGAGGCCGCCGGGAGCCCGCGCCGGCGGCGGGAGCGGAGGCCGAGGTCGGTCGGGCGGGGCGAGGTCGGGCGGGGCGAGGTCGGTCGGCCTCGGACGAGGTCGGACGGGGACGAGGTCGGACGGGGAGATCGGACGGGGACGAGGTCGATCGGCCGGCGGCGAGGTCACCGGCGGGGGCCGGGCCGCTCACGGGGGCGACGTCACTCGGCCGGCGGCCCGTCCTCGCCGTCGTGGTTCTTGGGGGGTTGATGCGTGCTCTTCACATGGCCCCGGAGCCGGGACGTCAGATCCTCTGGAGGCAGGAAACGCGACCAGCGCTCGGGGAACTCCGAGGGCATGTCCGGGTCGTCGGGGTCGGGCTCGGCGGCGAGGGAGGCGGCGGCGCGGGCCACGTACTCGGCGGCCTGCTCGTGGCGCAGCCGTTCGTTGGCGGCGCGGGCCGCGGCCGTGGCGGCGGCCGGCCAGACCCGGTCGATCGCCGCGTTGACCGCGGCGCCGACCAGCACCGCGAACGCGGACACGCCGATCCAGAGAAGGACGGCGACGGGCGCGGCCAGCGAACCGTAGATCGTCGGGCCCTCGACCGTGCTGGTCAGGTAGATCCGGAGCAGGAAGCTGCCGAGGACCCACATGGCCAGGGCGACCAGGGCGCCCGGCACGTCCTCGACCCAGGGCGAGCGCACCGGCACCGAGACGTGGTACAGCGTGGTGAGGAAGACGACCGAGAGCACGATGACGACGGGCCAGTACAGCACCTGCACGAGCGTCGCCGACCACGGCACGATCTGCACCACCGCGTCCGGGCCCGCGACCATCAGCGGCAGGGCGATCGAGCCGATCAGCAGCGCCACGACGAAGAGCAGGAACGACATCATCCTGGTCTTCACGATCCCGCGGGTGCCGTCGAGGCCGTACATCACGGTGATGGTGTCGACGAAGACGTTCACCGCGCGCGAGCCCGACCACAGGGCGAACAGGAAGCCGATGGAGATGACGTCGGGGCGGCCGCCCTTCATCACGTCGTGGAGGATCGGTTCGGCGATCTGGTGCACGCCCTTGTCGGTCAGGACCGTGCGGGACGCCTCCAGGATGTTGGACTCCAGGCTCGCGATCGAGTGCGCGCCGGTCCAGTCGTCCACGTAACCGAGCAGCCCGATCAGGCTGAGCAGCAGGGGCGGCACGGACAGCAGCGTGAAGAAGGCGGACTCGGCCGCCAGCCCCAGGATCCGGTACTCCATGCAGGAGTTGACGGTGTCCTTGAGCAGCAGCCAGGCGGTCCTGCGCTTCGACACGTTCCTGTACAGCGCGCGAGCGCGGTGGAAGCGGCCCGAGGGAGGCCGTTCAGGTGTTTCTTTTGCCTGGTGCACATCCTTACGGTATCGGTATGGCAGCCAGCACCCACACCGTGACCAACCAGGCTCCGCCCCTGGTCGGATATGACGTCTTTGCCGCCGACCGGGCCCTCGTGGAGGCGGTCGAGCGGCACCTGGATCCACAGCTTCTCGACGAGGCGCGGGACGAGCTGACGACGCTCGGCCGCACCACCGGCTCCGCGCAGGTGCAGGAGTGGGGGGTGCTCGCCAACGAGAACCCGCCGAAGCTGCGCACCCACGACCGCTACGGCAACCGGATCGACGAGGTCGAGTTTCATCCCTCCTGGCACCGGCTCCTCGGCAAGGGCGTCTCGGCCGGGCTGACAGCCGCCTGGTCGCGCCCCGGCGGACACCTGAGGCGGGCGGCCGGGTTCATCGTCTGGACGCAGGCCGAGGCGGGCAACGGCTGCCCGCTGTCGATGACCCACGCGGCGGTGCCCGCGCTGCGCACCGACCCCGCGCTCGCCGCCGAGTGGGAGCCGCGCCTCACCTCCACCGTCTACGACCAGGGGCTGCGGCCCGCCGCCCAGAAGGCCGGCGTGCTCTTCGGCATGGGCATGACGGAGAAGCAGGGCGGCAGCGACGTACGTGCCAACACCACGGAGGCGCGGCCGCTGGCCGAGGACGGGACCTACGAACTGACCGGGCACAAGTGGTTCTGCTCGGCGCCCATGTCGGACGGCTTCCTGGTGCTGGCGCAGGCCCCGGGCGGCCTGACGTGCTTCCTGGTGCCGCGGGTCCTGGAGGACGGGACCCGCAACGTGTTCCGCATCCAGCGGCTCAAGGACAAGCTCGGCAACAAGTCGAACGCGTCCAGCGAGGTCGAGTTCGACGGGACCTGGGCGCGCCGGGTCGGCGACGAGGGCCGCGGGGTGCGCACCATCATCGAGATGGTCTCGGCGACCCGGCTCGACTGTGTGCTCGGCGCCGCCTCGCTGATGCGGCAGGCCGTCGCGCAGGCCGTGCACCACAGCGCCCACCGGGAGGCCTTCGGCGGGAAGCTGATCGACAAGCCGCTGATGCGCAACGTACTGGCCGACCTGGCGCTGGAGTCGGAGGCGGCCACGACGCTGGCGATGCGGCTGGCGGCCGCGTACGACGACGGCGGCGAGGAGGAGCGGGCGTTCCTGCGGCTCGCGGTGCCGGCCGCCAAGTACTGGGTGACCAAGCGGTGCACGCCGGTGGCGGTGGAGGCGCTGGAGTGCCTGGGCGGCAACGGGTACGTGGAGGAGTCCGGCATGCCGAGGCTGCTGCGCGAGTCGCCGCTCAACTCCATCTGGGAGGGCGCGGGCAACGTACAGGCCCTCGACCTGCTGCGCGCGCTCCAGCGCGAACCGCAGGCGCTGAACGCGTTCCTGCGCGAGGTGGGCCTGGCCCGCGGCGCCGACCACCGGCTGGACGGCGCGATCAAGAACCTGCTGGCCGAACTCGCCGATCTGGACGGCATCGAGGCCCGTGCCCGCCGACTGGTGGAGCGCATCGCCCTGGTGCTCCAGGGGTCGCTGCTCGTCCGGTACGCGCCCCCGGAGGTCGCCGACGCGTTCTGCGCCTCACGCCTGGGCGGCGACTGGGGCTCGGCCTTCGGCACCCTGCCGCACAGTCTGGATCTGGCCACGGTGGTGGAGCGGGCCCGCCCGGTGTCCTGAACCGGCGGCGCGGGGGTGGTGCTGCGCCGACACGGCACCACCCCCGCTCTCTGGCCCCGTCGCGAGGAGCACGAACGCCGCACGGGCGGCGTTGCTCAAGTTTCGGACCCCGTACGGCTGTTCGCCAGGGTTGCAGAGGGTTGCAACTTTCCTGCGGAGTATGTCCGGACCGGGTCCCTCCGTCGCCGCCGGGCGGCACTATGAGAACCGCAGTCAGTACGGGGCGGAGCTCTCTCGGCCACAAAGCGCCGAGCGTCCGCTTGTCCGCCACCGTGCGCAGTCCGCCCGGGGAGGAACAGTGGCGTACCCGCCGATCGACGTGACACGGCTCGCCGCCCTGGACGCCGCGCAGGCCGCCCGTGTGCTGGGCGAGGTGCGCGAGGCCACGCTGGCCGGACATCCGGCCCGTATCGCGCCGCGCCCGGTGATCGGACAGTCCTGGGAGCGCATGCTGCGCGGCGGCGTCGACCCCGACCACGACGTCCGGACGGGGCTGCTCGTCCGCGACGAGGTGGAGCGGCGGCGACAGACCTCGCAGCTGCGGCATGTGCTGCCGGTGCTGCGCGAGGCGCTGCTCTCGGTCGCGGACGCGGCCCACCACATCGCGGTGGTCGCGGACCAGGAGGGCCGGGTGCTGTGGCGCGAGGGTTGCGCGTCGGTGCTGCGCAAGGCCGACGGGTTCGGTTTCGAGCTCGGCGCGGACTGGCGTGAGAGCGTCGTCGGCACCAACGGCGTGGGCACCCCGCTGATCACCCGCCAGCCCGTACAGGTGTTCTCCGCCGAGCACTTCGTACGCACCCATCACTCGTGGACGTGCGCCGGCGCTCCGGTCACCGACCCGCGCGACGGCAGTCTGCTCGGCGTGGTGGACGTGAGCGGACCGCTGGACACCCTGCACCCGGCCACGCTGGCGCTGGTCGGCTCGGTGGCCAAGCTCGCCGAGGCGCGGCTGCGCGAGCTGCACCTGGCCTCTCTGGAGCGGCTGCGCGCCGTGGCGGCTCCGGTGCTGGCCCGGCTCGGGGGGCGCGCGGTGGCCGTCGACCGGGACGGCTGGACCGCCGCGGTCACCGGCATGCCGTACACGAACCGGCTCGCGCTGCCCAAGGAGCCGAGCGCCGGGCGCGGTTGGCTGCCGACGCTCGGGGCGTGCGTGGTGGAACCGCTGCCCGGCGGCTGGCTGGTCCGGGCCGCCGACGAACCGGCGCCCCGGCGGCCCGCGCGGATCGTGCTGGACCTGGCGCATCCGCGCCGCTGGTCGGTGACGGTCGCCTCGGACGCGGGGACGTGGTGCCAGGAGCTGACCCCCCGGCACGCCGAACTGCTCTATCTGCTGGCGGCCCGTCCGGCCGGCCGCAGCGCCGCGGGCCTCGCCGACGACCTGTTCGGCGACTCCGGCCGCACGGTGACCGTACGGGCCGAGATGTCGCGGGTACGACGGTACCTCGGGGCCTTCCTGGAGCACCGGCCGTATCGTTTCTGCGACGACACCGAGGTGGAGTTGACCCTCCCTGAGGATCCCCGGGACCTGCTCGCCCACTCGACGGCACCGGCGGTGCGCAGGGCGCGCGCCGCGGGACCCCCTTGTACCGCACCGGCGGCCGCCGTGTCCCCCGTGAACCACAAGGAGCGTATTTCGGGACCGTCTTCCGGGGTCCTCGACCAGGTACGCCGCTCCCTGCCGTAGCATCCCCTCACAGGCCACCCCACCCGTCCCTCCGTCAACGTACTGATCATGAGGGGCAGTTGGCCTTCCTCGGGAGGACGCATGAAGCAGCGCGGCAGGCACCGCCGACAACGGAGGGGACAGGCGCTGCGCGCCACCCTGGCCGGAACCGCCCTGGCGCTCACCGCGGCCGCCACGCTGATCAGCACCTCCCAGGCCACCGGCAGCAACAGCCCCGGGTCGCTGACCCCGCTCAGCTCCGCGGCGGCGACCGGCGGCTTCCGGCTGTACGAGAACCTGGTCGCCGGCGACACCCTCGCCACGCTCACCAGGAGCATGGGCGGGAACGTCGGTGTCTCGGGCGTCCTGGCGGACACCGACCACGTGATGCGCGACCGGGCGGAGTGCTCCGGCGCCGAGCGGGACGCGCTGCCCCTCGAACCCGTCGCCACGCGGGCGTACTGCTGGGGCGGGGACGACGCCCGCACCCGGCAGTGGCGGCCCGGCTCCGTCACCACCTCCGGCGACGCCGACGACGACGGCCGGTGGGGCGGGCAGCGCGTCATCATGGCGGGCTGGACGCACGACGACCGGGCGGCGGGCACGACGGCCGGGGACCGGGGCCTGGCCCGGATCGCCCTCATCGACGCGACCGACCCGCGGGCTCTCACCTACCGCTGGGTGCTGCTCGTCGCCCCGCGCGACGGCGGCAGGGACTTCGACGCGGTCCGCTCCCGGATGAGCGGCATGGTCTGGTACCAGAGCAAGCTGATCGTCACCGGGCGAGGCGGCGCGGGCCGTGACGACGCGCTGCTCGTCTTCGACCTGCACCACATCCTCAAGGCCGGCGTGAACAGCGGCGCGGTCGGCAGGGTGAGGGGCGGCTACTCCGCGCACGGCTACCAGTACGTGCTGCCCGCCGTCGGCTCGTACAGCCCGGCGGGCGGCACCTGCGGGTCCGCCGGCGGGAGGGTCCCCTGCTTCGGTTCGCTCTCGCTGGACCGCACGTCGACGCCGGACAGCCTGATCGCCACGGAGGCGTCCCGGGTGGGCGACGGCGAGCGCACCCGGATCTGGCGGTATCCGTACAGCGCCGTCGCGGGCCGCGAGGGCCTGCTCCGCAGCGACTCCCGGGGCCGGGTCGACGCCACGGAGGCCTATACGACCAAGGCCACCGGCCTGTCCGGCGTCCTGTCGCACACCCCCGCCGGGGCGCGCAGGGCCGACTGGTACGTCGGCCACACCCCCGACAGCGGCGGCCGGCACGGCACCCTGTGGCGGCAGAGCGGAAACGGCGCCGAGGCCGTGCGGTGCAGCGGCGACCAGTCGTACGCCTGCTGGGGACAGCACACCGCCTCCCTGTCCTACTGGCAGGAGACCGGCGAGCTGTGGACCCTGAGCGGCGCGGGCGCGGACACGACGCCGGAGCGGACGCTCTACGCGGTGCCGCTGAGGTCGGTGGACGGCTCGCTGGGCTAGGGCCGCGCCGGGCGACCTCCGCCGGGTCCCCGAGCGGGGGCGGCGGGGTCCGCCTTTTGGAGGGGGCCGAGCGGCCGTGGTTCCCTGACCTCATGAGCAACATCACCGTGACCACCTGGTCCCTGGAGCAGACGGCCCCGACCGACCTGCTCCCCGCGGTCGCGCCCGACGGGGACGTCCGGATCGTGCGCGCCGAGGTCCCCTCGCCCGAGTTCAGCCGCTTCCTGTACGCCTCGGTCGGCGCCGACGTCCGCTGGACCGACCGGCTGGGCTGGACGTACGCGGAGTGGGAGCGGTTCCTGGACCGGCCGGGCGTGGAGACCTGGGTTGCCTACGACCGGGGGACGCCGGCGGGCTATGTCGAGCTGGAACCGCAGGACGACGGCGTCGTGGAGATCGTCTACTTCGGCCTGCTCCCCGCCTTCCGCGGCCGGCGCATCGGCGGTCACCTCCTCTCGCACGGGGTCGCGCGGGCCTGGGACCTGGCAGAGCGGGTGCCGGGGCGGGCCGAGACCAAGCGGGTCTGGCTGCACACCTGCAGCCAGGACGGGGAGCACGCCATGGACAACTACCTGCGGCGCGGGTTCAAGCTCTTCGACACCGAGGTCGAGGAGAAGCCGGACATGGCCGCCCCCGGCCCCTGGCCCGGAGCGCGCACGGCCTGACCCGCCACCGGCCCCCTGGCCCGGAGCGCGCACGGCCTGACCCGCCGCCGGGGGGCCGACCGAGTGACCGATACCACCCGTGTCTCATCGGTCGGGACAAGGTTGTCCACATGATGGATGACGGTGGACTCCCCCGAGATGCCCGTGACACGCTTCCGTCATGTCTGGAACTGGAATTGCCTTGGTGAGTCGGCGGCACGTCGACCTCGGCCGCATGTCCAGCGCCATCTGTCCGCTGAGCTGACAGCCCCGGCCGAGCCGGCATTCCCCCTTCGCCTCTCTCCACGCAATGGCGCGCGCGTACTTCCGTACGTGCCCATGTGCGCGCTCGAGAGCGCCCTCCTTCCTGTCCCGCAGTCCCGAAGGACGTATCAACCATGGCCGCCACCCCGCAGAATCCCGACGCCGCGCCCCGCCGCAAGGTGAGCCGTCACCGCGGTGAGGGGCAGTGGGCCGTGGGTCACTTCACCCCGCTCAACGGGAACGAACAGTTCAAGAAGGACGACGACGGTCTCAACGTGCGGACACGCATTGAGACGATCTACTCCAAGCGGGGCTTCGACTCGATCGACCCCAACGACCTCCGCGGACGGATGCGCTGGTGGGGGCTGTACACCCAGCGCAAGCCCGGGATCGACGGCGGCAAGACCGCGATCCTCGAGCCGGAGGAACTGGACGACAAGTACTTCATGCTGCGCGTCCGTATCGACGGCGGCCGGCTCACCACCGACCAGCTGCGCGTCATCGGCGAGATCTCGCAGGAGTTCGCGCGCGGCACCGCCGACCTCACCGACCGGCAGAACGTGCAGTACCACTGGATCCGCATCGAGGACGTCCCGGAGATCTGGAACCGTCTGGAGGCCGTGGGCCTGTCCACGACCGAGGCCTGCGGTGACACCCCGCGCGTCATCCTCGGCTCGCCCGTCGCCGGGATCGCCGAGGACGAGATCATCGACGGCACCCCCGCGATCGACGAGATCCACCGCCGGATCATCGGGAACAAGGACTTCTCGAACCTGCCCCGCAAGTTCAAGTCCGCGATCTCCGGCTCACCGCTGCTGGACGTGGCGCACGAGATCAACGACATCGCGTTCGTCGGCGTGAACCACCCCGAGCACGGCCCCGGCTTCGACCTCTGGGTCGGCGGCGGCCTCTCCACCAACCCGAAGATCGGACAGCGCCTCGGCGCCTGGGTCCCGCTGGACGAGGTCCCGGACGTCTACGAGGGCGTCATCTCGATCTTCCGCGACTACGGCTACCGCCGGCTGCGCACCCGCGCCCGCCTGAAGTTCCTGGTCGCCGACTGGGGCGTGGAGAAGTTCCGCCAGATCCTGGAGGACGAGTACCTGGAGCGCAAGCTGGTCGACGGCCCCGCGCCCGAGCAGCCCGTCGCCCGCTGGCGCGACCATGTCGGGGTGCACCGGCAGCAGGACGGCAACTTCTACGTCGGCTTCGCCCCGCGCGTCGGCCGGGTGGACGGCACCACCCTCACCAAGATCGCCGAGCTGGCGGGGGCCCACGGCTCGGGCCGGCTGCGCACCACGGTCGAGCAGAAGATGATCGTGCTCGATGTCGAGGAGAGCCGGGTCGACTCACTGGTGGAGGGGCTCGAAGCCCTCGGCCTGACCGTCCGGCCGTCGCCCTTCCGGCGCGGCACGATGGCCTGCACCGGTATCGAGTACTGCAAGCTCGCGATCGTCGAGACCAAGGCACGCGGTGCCTCCCTGATCGACGAGCTCGAACGCCGTCTCCCCGAGTTCGAAGAGCCGATCACCATCAACGTCAACGGCTGCCCGAACGCCTGCGCGCGTATCCAGGTCGCGGACATCGGTCTCAAGGGCCAGCTCGTCCTCGACGACCGGGGCGAGCAGGTCGAGGGCTTCCAGGTGCACCTGGGCGGCGCGCTCGGCCTGGAGGCCGGCTTCGGCCGCAAGGTCCGCGGCCTCAAGGTCACCTCGGACGAACTGCCCGACTACGTCGAGCGGGTCCTCAAGCGCTTCCAGGCGCAGCGCGCGGACGGCGAGCGCTTCGCCACCTGGGCTTCCCGGGCCTCCGAGGAGGACCTGTCATGAGCGAGCGCGCCGCACCGTTCTACTGCCCGTACTGCGGGGACGAGGACCTGCGCCCCAGCGAACAGGGGCACGGCGCGTGGGAATGCGCGGCGTGCAACCGAGCCTTCCAGCTGAAGTTCCTCGGGCTGCTGGCCCAAGGCGTGAACCGCGCCTCTCAGAAGGGGAACGTCCGGCGCGACGAAGGCGGAGGGGACGAGATATGACGACCGTTCAGGAAGAGCGCGGCACCGAGGACTTGAGGAGCATCGCCGAACGGGCCGGGCGCGACCTCGAGGACGCGTCGGCCCTGGAGATCCTCCAGTGGGCGGTGGACACCTTCGGCAGGAGGTTCTGCGTGACCTCCTCCATGGAGGACGCGGTCGTCGCCCATCTCGCCTCCCGTGCCCGGCCCGCCGGCGGTCCGGTCGACGTGGTCTTCCTCGACACCGGCTACCACTTCCCCGAGACCATCGGCACCCGGGACGCGGTCGAGGCGGTGATGGACGTCAACGTCATCACCCTCACCCCCCGGCAGACGGTCGCCGAGCAGGACGCCGAGTACGGGCCCGCGCTGCACGACCGCGACCCGGACCTGTGCTGCGCCCTGCGCAAGGTCAAGCCCCTCGAGGAGGGCCTGACGTCGTACGACGCCTGGGCCACGGGGCTGCGCCGGGACGAGTCCCCGACCCGGGCGAACACCCCGGTCGTGGGCTGGGACGAGAAGCGGCGGAAGGTCAAGATCTCACCGATCGCCCGCTGGACGCAGGACGACGTGGACGCCTACGTGGCCGAGCACGGCGTGCTCACCAACCCGCTGCTGACGGACGGTTACGCCTCCGTCGGCTGCGCCCCCTGCACCCGCCGCGTTCTGGAGGGCGAGGACGCGCGCGCCGGCCGCTGGGCGGGACGTTCCAAGACCGAATGCGGGCTGCACGGCTGACCATGACCGAGATCGCGGAGAACCAGGAGAACCAAGTGACCGGAGCCACGATCTGGCTCACGGGTCTGCCGAGTGCCGGCAAGACCACCATCGCGTACGAGCTGGCCGGCCGGTTGCGCGAGGAGGGCCACCGCGTCGAGGTGCTCGACGGGGACGAGATCCGCGAGTTCCTCTCGTCGGGCCTCGGCTTCTCGCGCGCCGACCGCGACACCAACGTGCGGCGCATCGGTTTCCTCGCCGAACTCCTCTCGCGCAACGGCGTCAAGGCGCTGGTGCCGGTGATCGCGCCCTACGCGGACAGCCGTGAGGCGGTACGGGGGCGGCACCGGGCCGGTGGCACCACGTATCTGGAGGTCCATGTGGCGACCCCGGTCGACGTCTGCTCGGTACGTGATGTGAAGGGGCTGTACGCCAAGCAGGCCGCGGGCGAGATCTCGGGGCTGACCGGCGTCGACGACCCCTACGAGGAGCCCGAGTCGCCCGATCTGCGCATCGAGTCGCACACCCAGTCCGTGCAGGAGTCCGCGGCCGCGCTGCATGCGCTGCTCACCGAGAGGGGTCTCGCATGACGACCGCAGCCACTGTGTCCGAGGCGGCCGGGGACTCGGAGGACGCCGGCCCGTACGCGCTGTCCCACCTGGACGCGCTGGAGTCCGAGGCGGTGCACATCTTCCGCGAGGTCGCGGGCGAGTTCGAGCGGCCGGTGGTCCTCTTCTCCGGCGGCAAGGACTCCATCGTCATGCTGCACCTGGCGCTGAAGGCCTTCGCCCCCGCGCCCGTCCCCTTCTCCCTGCTGCACGTCGACACCGGACACAACTTCCCGGAGGTCCTGGAGTACCGCGACCGCACGGTGGCCGCCCACGGCCTGCGCCTGCACGTCGCCTCCGTACAGGACTACATCGACCGCGGGGTCCTCAAGGAGCGTCCGGACGGCACCCGCAACCCCCTGCAGACCGTGCCGCTGACCGAGAAGATCCAGGCGGAGCGCTTCGACGCCGTGTTCGGCGGCGGACGCCGCGACGAGGAGAAGGCCCGCGCCAAGGAACGCGTCTTCTCCCTGCGCGACGAGTTCTCCCAGTGGGACCCGCGCCGCCAGCGCCCCGAGCTGTGGCAGCTCTACAACGGCCGCCACGCACCCGGCGAACACGTCCGCGTCTTCCCCCTCTCCAACTGGACCGAGCTGGACGTCTGGCAGTACATCGCCCGCGAGCACATCGAACTCCCCGAGATCTACTTCGCGCACGAGCGCGAGGTGTTCCAGCGCGCCGGCATGTGGCTGACCGCCGGCGAGTGGGGCGGCCCGAAGGAGAGCGAGACGGTCGAGAAGCGGCAGGTCCGCTACCGCACCGTCGGCGACATGTCCTGCACGGGCGCCGTCGACTCCGACGCGACCACGCTGGACGCCGTGATCGCCGAGATCGCCGCCTCCCGGCTCACCGAGCGGGGCGCCACCCGCGCCGACGACAAGATGTCCGAAGCGGCGATGGAAGACCGCAAGCGCGAGGGGTACTTCTAGTCATGACGAGCGCCACCGAACCCACCGAGCCGTTGTCGGTCGAGCAGTTGTCGGCGACCACGCTGCTGCGCTTCGCCACCGCGGGCTCCGTCGACGACGGCAAGTCCACCCTCGTGGGCCGTCTGCTGCACGACTCCAAGTCGATTCTGACGGACCAACTGGAGGCCGTGGAGCGGGTATCGGCCGACCGCGGCCAGGACGCCCCCGACCTCGCGCTGCTCACCGACGGCCTGCGCGCCGAGCGGGAGCAGGGCATCACGATCGACGTCGCCTACCGGTACTTCGCCACCGCGCGCCGCCGGTTCATCCTGGCCGACACCCCGGGCCATGTGCAGTACACCCGGAACATGGTCACCGGCGCCTCGACCGCCGACCTGGCCGTCGTCCTGGTCGACGCCCGCAACGGCGTCATCGAGCAGACCCGGCGCCATGCCGCCGTCGCCGCGCTCCTGCGCGTCCCGCACGTCGTCCTCGCCGTCAACAAGATGGACCTCGTCGGCTACCAGGAGTCCGTCTTCGCGGCGATCGCCGAGGAGTTCACGGCGTACGCCTCCGAGCTGGGCGTTCCGGAGATCACCGCGATCCCGATCTCGGCGCTCGCCGGTGACAACGTGGTGGAACCGTCCGCGAACATGGACTGGTACGGCGGCCCGACGGTCCTGGAGCACCTGGAGACGGTCCCGGTCAGCCACGACCTGGCGCACTGCCACGCACGGCTGCCCGTGCAGTACGTGATCCGCCCGCAGAGCGCCGAGCACCCCGACTACCGGGGGTACGCCGGTCAGATCGCGGCCGGTACCTTCCGCGTCGGGGAGAGCGTGACCGTGCTGCCCTCCGGGCGCACCTCGAAGGTCGCCGGAATCGATCTGCTGGGCACGCCGGTCGACATCGCGTGGACCCCGCAGTCGGTGACCCTGCTGCTGACGGACGACATCGACATCTCGCGCGGTGACCTGCTCGTACCGAGCAAGGACGCGCCGCCGACCACGCAGGACGTCGAGGCGACCGTGTGCCACGTGGCGGACCAGCCGCTCACGGTCGGCCACCGGGTCCTGCTCAAGCACGGCACCCGCACGGTCAAGGCGATCGTCAAGGACATCCCGTCCCGGCTGACGCTGGACGACCTCTCGCTGCATCCGCACCCGGGCCGGCTCGTCGCCAACGACATCGGCCGCGTCAAGATCCGTACCGCCGAGCCGCTTCCGCTCGACTCGTACGCGGACTCCCGGCGCACCGGCGCGTTCATCCTGATCGACCCCTCGGACGGCACCACGCTCACCGCGGGCATGGTCGGCGAGTCCTTCGCCGCGCCGCAGCCGGTCAAGGACGAGGGCGACGACGACGGGTGGGACTTCTGACATGACCTCCACCGACTTCTACTCCACGTTCGCCAAGGAGGGCGGCCGCGTCGGCAGCGGCGCCCTCGGCAGCGGGCAGGGCGGGGTGGCGCGATGTGCGAAGTGACGTACGCGCACTGCCTGCGCGCCCCGTCCCCCCACAGCCTGAGCGTCCGAAGACCTGCCGACCTCCCGGCCACGAACTGAATCCGTGACCGCCGGGCCAACGAGAGGAAAGCCTCCCGTGCCTGCCATCCGCTCCACCCTCGCACGCCGTGGCATAGCCGCCGCCGTCGCACTCCCGCTGCTCGCCGTCGCCGCGTGCAGCTACGGCTCCGAGTCCAAGGACGACAGCTCGAAGGCGAAGGTCGCCGCCGGGTCCAAGAAGATCGACGGCCTCGACTCCGTGAAGATCGGCTACTTCGGCAACCTGACGCACGCGACCGCGCTCGTGGCGAACCAGAAGGGCTACTTCCAGAAGGAGCTCGGCGCCACGCAGGCCAAGTACCAGATCTTCAACGCCGGTCCCTCCGAGATCGAGGCGCTGAACTCGGGCTCGATCGACATCGGCTGGATCGGTCCCTCGCCGGCCATCAACGGCTACACCAAGTCCGCCGGGAAGAACCTGCGCATCATCGGCGGTTCGGCGTCCGGCGGCGTGAAGCTCGTGGTCGACCCGAAGAAGATCAAATCCCTGAAGGACGTCAAGGGCAAGAAGATCGCGACCCCGCAGCTCGGCAACACGCAGGACGTCGCGTTCCTCAACTGGGCCGCGGAGCAGGGCTGGAAGGTCGACCCGCAGAGCGGCAAGGGCGACGTCTCGGTCGTCCGCACGGACAACAAGATCACCCCGGACGCCTTCAAGTCCGGCTCCATCGACGGCGCCTGGGTGCCGGAGCCGACCGCGTCGAAGCTGGTCGCCGAGGGCGGCAAGGTGCTGCTCGACGAGCGGGATCTGTGGCCCGACAAGAAGTTCGTGATCACGAACATCATCGTGTCGCAGAAGTTCCTCAAGGAGCACCCGAAGGCCGTCGAGGCCGTGCTGAAGGCCTCGGTCGACACCAACAAGTGGATCAACGCCAACCCGGACGAGGCCAAGGCGGCGGCGAACAAGCAGCTGGAGGCCGACTCCGGCAAGGCGCTGCCGGCCGATGTCCTCGACCCGGCCTGGAAGTCCATCCAGGTCACCGATGACCCGCTGGCGTCCACCCTCGACACCGAGGCGGACCACGCGGTGAAGGCCGGTCTGCTGGAGAAGCCCACCCTCACGGGCATCTACGACCTCACCCTGCTGAACAAGGTCCTCAAGGCCGAGGGACAGAGCACCGTCGACGACGCCGGTCTCGGCGTCAAGTAGGCCCGGATCCCGATGAGTTCCCAGGAGGTGACGACCATGGCCACGACCTTCGCCAAGACCGCCGGCGGCGTCGACAGCGCCGAAGCAGTCGACCACGCCGCCAGGATCGAGCACGTCTCGAAGTCCTTCGCCGGACCGGCGGGGCCCCAGCTCGTCCTCGACGACATCACCCTCGATGTCGCGCCGGGCGAGTTCGTCACCCTCCTGGGGGCCTCGGGGTGCGGGAAGTCGACGCTGCTCAATCTGGTGGCGGGGCTCGACGCCCCGACCGCGGGCAGCATCACGACCAACGGGCGCCCGGCCCTGATGTTCCAGGAGCACGCCCTCTTCCCGTGGCTGACCGCGGGCAAGAACATCGAGCTCGCCCTGCGTCTGCGGGGCGTCGCGAAGTCCGAGCGCCGTGACAGGGCGGAGGAGCTGCTCGAACTCGTGCGGCTGAAGGGCGCGTACGGCAAGCGGGTGCACGAGTTGTCCGGCGGCATGCGCCAGCGCGTCGCGATGGCCCGCGCGCTCGCCCAGGACAGTCAACTCCTGCTGATGGACGAGCCGTTCGCGGCGCTCGACGCCATCACGCGGGACGTCCTGCACGACGAGCTGACCCGGATCTGGCGGGAGACGCGGCTGTCGGTCCTCTTCGTCACGCACAACGTGCGCGAGGCGGTACGGCTCGCGCAGCGTGTCGTCCTCCTCTCCTCGCGCCCCGGACGGGTCGCGCACGAGTGGACCGTGGACATTCCGCAGCCGCGCCGCATCGAGGACACCGCCGTGGCGGAACTGTCCGTCGAGATCACCGAACAACTGCGTGGGGAGATCCGCCGTCATGGCCAGCACTGAGACCAAGGACGACGCGGCCGTCAGGGAGGACAACGACCTGGCGGGCCTCGACGCCCTGGAGAGCGCAGTCCACCCGGACCGGGCCTCCGTGCGGCAGACCTTCGTCGCGAAGATCCTCCCGCCCCTCGTCGCCATCGCGCTGGTCCTGGTGGTCTGGCAGTCGCTGGTCTCGTTCGACATCGTCACCGACCCCAGCAAGCTGCCCTCGCCCTCGGCCGTCTGGGACGAGGCGAAGAACGCGTGGCTGCAGGGAACGCTGCTCGACTACGTCTGGACCAGTGTCTCCCGTGGCCTGCTCGGCTTCCTTCTGGCACTGGTGATCGGCACGCCACTGGGTCTGCTGGTGGCCCGGGTGCGGTTCGTACGCGCCGCGATCGGTCCGGTCCTGTCCGGCCTGCAGTCCCTGCCCTCGGTGGCCTGGGTGCCGCCGGCCGTGATCTGGCTGGGCCTGAACAACTCGATGATGTACGCCGTGATCCTGCTCGGCGCCGTCCCCTCGATCGCCAACGGCCTTGTCTCGGGCGTCGACCAGGTGTCCCCGTTGTTCCTGCGGGCGGGGCGGACGCTCGGCGCCACCGGGCTGCGTGGCACCTGGCACATCGTCATGCCCGCCGCGCTGCCGGGCTATCTGGCGGGTCTGAAGCAGGGCTGGGCGTTCTCCTGGCGCTCGCTGATGGCCGCCGAGATCATCGCGTCCTCGCCCGATCTGGGCGTCGGACTCGGCCAGTTGCTGGAGAACGGCCGCAACGCCAGTTCCATGTCGATGGTGTTCCTCGCCATCTTCCTCATCCTGTTCGTCGGTATCGCGATCGACCTGCTCGTCTTCAGCCCCCTGGAACGGCGGGTGCTGCGCGGTCGCGGTCTCCTCGTGAAGAGCTGAGGCACTCATGCACCGCCCGGTCCTCCTCGTCATCGCGCACGGCAGCCGCGACCCGCGCCATGCCGCGACGGTCCACGCCCTCGTCCGGCGGGTCCGGGCGCGGCGGCCCGGCCTGCGCGTGGAGACCGGCTTCCTGGACTTCAACGTCCCGTCGGTGAACGGGGTGCTGGAGTCGCTGGCGGCGGAGGGCGTACGGGACGTGGTGGCGCTGCCGCTCCTGCTCACCCGCGCCTTCCACGCGAAGTCGGACATCCCGGCGGTGCTGCGGCAGGCCCCGGCGCGGTTGCGCATCCGCCAGGCGGCGGTGCTCGGCCCGTCACCGCTGCTGACGGACGCGCTCGAGCGGCGTCTGCACGAGGCGGGGCTGACCGCCGCCGACAAGTCCTCGACCGGGGTCGTACTGGCCTCGGCGGGGTCCACGGACCCGGAGGCGATCGCGGTGATCGCGGACATCGCGCGGGAGTGGCGGCGCACCGGCTGGTGTGCCGTGCGGCCCGCGTTCGCCTCCGCCTCCCTGCCGCGCACGGAGGACGCGGTACGCGAGCTGCGAGCTCTCGGCTGTGCCCGGGTGGCCGTCGCGCCCTACGTCCTGGCTCCGGGCTTCCTGCCGGACCGGATCGCCCGGGGCGCGGCCGGGGCCGACGTACTGGCGGACGTGCTGGGCCCGGCGCCGGAGGTGGCACGAGTGCTGCTGGAGCGCTACGACCAGGCGCGGATGCCGGCGCTGGCCGCGGTCGGCGCGTAGTAGTCCCTGACCGCCGCGCGCGTGGCCGCTCCCCGTGGGCGATACGGGGACGGCGCGGGAGCGGTGGCATCGGAAGAACAACGGCCCTGCCCCGTCTACGAGTTCAGGCGAACGACAGTCCTCCCGTCCTGGTCCGCTTGAGTTCGAAGAGGTCGGGGTCGGCGGCCAGGACGCGGAAACTGTCGAAGAGTTCCGCCGCCCGCCGTCCCCGCGGAACGGCGCGCAGCACCGGTCCGAACCACACCGTCCCGTCGACGTGCAGGGTGGGTGTGCCCACGTATCCGTCGGAGTCCGGTTCCCTGCCCGAGTCGTGGCTGCGGCGCACCGCGTCGTCGTACGAGGGGTCGTGGGCCGCGTCGGCCAGCTCGGCCGGGAGCCCGGTCTCGGCGAGGGACTCGGTCACCACGGTGTCGAAGTCGTCCGCGCCGCGCTCGTGGATGCGGGTGCCGAGTGCCGTGTAGAGCTCGCGCAGCACCTTCTCGCCGTGCCGCTCGGCGGCGGCCACCGCGACCCGTACGGGCCCGACGGACCGGTCGACCAACCTCCGGTACCAGTCGGGGAGTTCGTTGCCGAGGTTGTGCAGGTGAAGGCTCATGACATGGAAGCGGAGGTCGAGCGGGCGGGCGCGCTCGACCTCCAGCAGCCAGCGGGAGGTGATCCAGGCGAAGGGGCAGGCGGGGTCGAAGTAGAAGTCGACGCGGACCGGTGGTCCGACGGGTTGTTCATGGGTCATGCCGGGAACGCTAGCCGTCCGGTGGAGCGCGGTCCCGGCCCAATTCGACGCTCTTTCCGTGGTCCACCGCGCCGGTGGCCCGCTGTCGCGGATCCCGGCCGCTCGCCGCCGGCGCGCGGGTGAGGACGGGCGCGTCGGCGGGGAGGACGGCCACGGGGTCGGCGACGCCGTCGTACTGCCCGCAGAGGTCGTCGTACTGCCCGCAGAGGTCGTCGTACTGCCCGCAGAGGTCGCCGTCGTACTGCCGGCGGAGGTCGCCGTCGTACTGCCGGCGGAGGTCGCCGTGCGTCTCGACGACGCTCGACGCCGTCGGGCCGGTACGCGTGTCCACGCCGTCCGCGCTAGGGACGCGGCGGCCGCTCCTCCGGATCGGACGCGACAGCCTCCGCGGCCCGTCGCACCAGCTCGGCGACCGGCATCGAACCCGCCGCCCTGCGTTCGCGCGCGAAGGTGTTCGCGAGTCGCTGGAGCAGGTCGTTGAGCGGGGTCGGCACGCCGTGCAGCCGGCCCAGGAGGGCGATCTCGCCGTTGAGGTAGTCGGCCTCGATGGTGCCGGTGGCGCGGTCGAGGGACTGCCAGGAGGAACCCCCGCGCCGTGGGGCGCCGTCGAAGGGCCGGAGGCGGATCCTGTCGCCGCGGACCCGCTGCTGTTCCTCCTCGCTCGCGTACGCGATCCCGGCGGCGGCGAGCGCCGCCTCGCCCTCCGCCCGCACCCGTGCGACGAGCTCCAGGCCCTCCTCGCTGGTGAGCGGGCCGCTGACCGCCTCGATCGCGTTCGCGAGGTTGCCGAGCAGCTTGGCGTACTGCCAGCGCCCCACGTCCGGCACGACCGGCGCCTCGAACCGGGACTTCTCCAGGTCGGCGGCGATCCGGCGGGCCGTCTCGTCCGTGCCGTGCGGATACCGGCCGAGGTGCAGGATGCCGGTGAGGGGGGTGCCGGCCGCCGACACGGCGCCGGGCTCGACGAGGCCGGCGGGCAGCCAGACGCAGACGCCGTACACCCGCCGGAACCTGCGCAGCGCCAGGCGCTGGCTCTCCACACCGTTCTGCGCGCAGACCAGGGGCAGTCGCTCGGCCGCCGTGCCACCGCCCGCCACGGGGGCCGGGCCCCAGGCCGCCAGGGCCGCCTCGCTGTCCTGCGTCTTGACGGCGAGCAGCAGGACGTCGTCGGCACGCAGGGCGCCGAGTGCCGCGGGCCCGTCGACGGTGGGCAGCAGGTGCGTACGGATGCCCTCCGAGGTCATGAGCCGCAGCCCGCCGGTGCGCAGCGCCTCGTAGTGCGCGCCCCGCGCGACCAGGACCACGTCGTGTCCCGCTTCGGCGAGCCGGCCGCCGATGGCCCCGCCGACGGCTCCCGCTCCGATGATGACGTAACGCATGGGGACGAGCCTCGCACAGTCGCCCCGCGTCGGCGCGGGTACCCTCCGTCGGATGGTCGCGCAACGATTCACGCTCGGCGGGGAGCTGCCGGTACGAAGGCTCGGTTACGGCACCGCGCAGCTGACGGGACCGGGCTACTGGGGCCCGCGCGGGGACGCCCGGGACGCGGTGGCGGTCCTGCGGCGGGCCGTCGAGCGCGGGGTCACGCTGGTCGACACCGCCGACAACTACGGCCCGTCGGTGGCGGAGGAGCTGGTCGCCGAGGCCCTCCGGCCCTACCCCGTGGATCTGCTGATCGCCACCAAGGGCGGCGTCGTCCGTACCGGTGACAGCGCGTGGCACGTGTCCGGGCGGCCGGAGACGCTGCGGGCGATGTGCGAGGCGAGTCTGCGGCGGCTGCGTCTCGACACGATCGGCCTGTATCAGCTGCACCGCCTGGACCCGCAGGTGCCGATGGCCGAACAGCTCGGCGCGCTCGACGAGTTGCGCGCCGAGGGCAAGATCCGACACCTCGGACTCGACACCGTGACCGCCCAACAGCTCGAAGCGGCCCTGGAGTTGACCGACATCGCCGCGGTCCAGAACCGCTACAACCTGCTCGACCGTGGATCGCAGCCGCTGCTGGAACTGTGCGAGGCGCGCGACATCGCCTTTCTGCCGTGGTTCCCCCTCGGCAACGGCTCACTCACCGTCGGACGGGTCCACGCGGAGATCGCCGCCGCGCACGGGGCGACGCCGGGCCAGCTCGCGCTCGCCTGGCTGCTGCACCGTTCCCCGGTGCTCTGCCCGACGCCGGGCACGGGGTCGCTCGTCCACCTGGAGGAGAACCTCGACGCGGCCGCGGTGCGACTGACCGCCGAGGACATGCGCGCGCTGGGTTGACCTTGCCCATGGGACAGGGGGAAGCCTGAGGACATGGACTGCGACCTGACGCAGAGCGCGTACAGCGACCCCGGCGGCCTGGACGTCAGCGGGCTTCCGCGAGACCCCGGCCGGCTGGCGTCGCTGGTACGCGATGTGATCATTCACCGTCTGGAGGGTGAGCGCTTCGGTTATGTGATCCCCGAGGAGCGGCTGCACGAGGACGCCGAGGCACGGTACGTGACGGAGCTGCTGCGGGTGCTGCGGGCACGCCGGGACGCCCCGCTGACCGTTCCGCGGGCGCCCGCGGAACGGTTCGTCGGGACCTGCAGGGACTTCGCCCTGCTGCTCTCATCTCTGCTGCGGGCCACCGGGACGCCGGCCCGGGTCCGCTGCGGCTTCGCCACGTACTTCCAGGAGGGCTTCCACGACGACCACTGGGTCACCGAGTACCGCCACCCGGACGGTGGCGCCCGGCTCGTCGACGCGCAGGTCCTCGACCCGTCGTACGACCTGCCGTTCGACCCGCTGGACGTACCGCGGGACCGGTTCCTGGTGGCGGGCGACGCCTGGCGGGCCTGCCGGACGGGGCGGGCGGCGCCGGGGCGGTTCGGGGTGAGTCATCTCGACGGGCTCACCGGCCTGTGGTTCGTGCGCTCGGCCGTGCTGCGCGACGTCGCCGCCCGCAACGGGGTCGAAGTGCTGCCCTGGGACGGCTGGGGCCCCGAGATCCTCGACGACGCGGCGCTCACGGAGGACGACATCGCCCTGATCGACGCGGTCACTGCGGCCGGCTCCGAGGGGGAGTTGCGGCGCCTATACCGCGACCCGCGCCTCACCGTCCCGGACGAGATCGTCTCGTACACCACCTACCAGGGGGTACGGAAGGTCACTCTGCGTCCGAGGGCTCCGCGCCGAACTCCGAGGGCTCCCCGCTGAACGGGGTGCCCTGGTGGAAGTACAGCCGCCAACCGTCCGCCGTCCGCCACCACAGCGAACTCCGGTGCACCCGACGCCCGTTGTCCCCCTCCGTGTCGAAGGTGATGTGGACCAGGTCCGGTGCCAGCTGGACGCCCTTCATACGGGAGGCGGTGATGGGCCGTGACCCCGGCCGCGTCGTCGAGGTCAGATGCGCGAGCATCGAGGCGCGGTCCCACAGCCGGCCCGAGGAGCCGAACTCGCGGAAGCCGGGGTGCAGCAGTGCTCCCAGCCGCTCCGGCGAGCGGCGGACCTCCGCGTCGAGCAGGCTCAGCTCGCCCTCGATGGCCGCCTCCACGGCGGGATTGTGGTCAGGCACCTGTCAGCTCCTCAAGTTTGACGACGGTGTTCCAGTTACGGGTGGTGGCGATGACGCCCTTGAGGAGCCTGGGCCTGGCCAGGGTCTCGCCCAGCTTGGAGCGTCCGAGGCCGTCGGGGGCGTACAGGTACAGGGCGCGGTCGCCGAGCCGGAACTCCTCCGGCAGGAAGGCCGCCGGGTCGACCGGCGCGAAACGCCCGGGGTCGACCGGGGCGGAGAAGTAGGTGACGTGCACCTGCTTGGCCTCCAGTTCGGCGGCCGGGAACGGACACGCCTCCCGGACGGCCCTCAGGTAGGCGTGGTCGCGGACCAGCACGTCGACGGTGAAGCCGAAGTGCTTCTCGACGGCGTCGGCCAACTCCGCCGCGAGCGAGTCCTCGTCGCCCCGGTCGGTGGAGAAGACCGCGTTGCCGCTCTGGAGATAGGTGCCCACACCGGCGTGGCCGAGCCGCTCCAGGAGGGTACGGAGCTCGGCCATCGGCACCTTCTTGCTGCCGCCCACATTGATCCCGCGCAGCAGCGCCGCGTACGTCGTCGTCATCCGTTCACCATAGGACGGCCGTCCGGCGCATCCGCACCAACACCCGCACCCTGACCCGGATCCCCGAGAACCGTCCTTGTATGTAAGGGGCTCATATCCTCCCCAGTGCGGAGACGGCGGGGTCCGCGGGGAGGAGCCGGGGACCGGACGGTTCACCGGGCAGTACGAGGAGACGCCTCTGTCCGGGCCATACCTTCATAACGAAAGGTGACGGCAGGGGGCTGTCACCGCGCACAGGGGGGCTGGCCCGTCATGGCGAACGGAGACATACGGGTGCGGGGCATCGCCGCGCGGGCAGGCGGCTGGAGCGCCCGGCACCGATGGGCCGCCGTCGGAATCTGGGTGCTGTTCGTCGTACTGGCGATGGGGCTCGGCTCGGCGGCGGGCCGCGTGGACGTCAACGAGAGCGATCAGCTCAAGGGCGAGACGCACACCGCCGCGAAGATCATCGAGGACTCCGGGATCAAGGAACCCTCCAGTGAGAGCGTCCTGATCCAGGCGAAGGACGCGAGCGTCACCTCCACGGACGCCGAGTTCCGCGGCGCCGTCTCCGCCGTCGTCGAGGCCGTCGGCGCGACCGGCGAGGTCACGGACGTGACCTCGCCGTACGACACGAAGACGATCTCGAAGGACGGCCGCAGCGCCCTGGTGCAGTTCGACATGCGGGGCGACTCGGACACCGCGGGCGACCGCGTCGCGCCGGTGCTGGACGCCGTCAAGGGGGTGCAGAAGGAGCACACGGCGCTGCGGATCGAGGAGATCGGCGGCGCCAGCATGCAGAAGACCTTCGACGACGCGTTCGGCGACGACTTCCAGAAGGCCGAACTGTCCGCCGTGCCCGTCGCTCTCGGCATCCTGCTGATCGCCTTCGGCGCGCTGGTGGCCGCGCTGCTCCCGGTGGCGCTCGCGGTCACCGCGATCATGGCGACGATGGGCCTGATGGGCATCGTCAGCCATCTGCAGCCGATGAGCGACACCGCCAACTCCGTGATGCTGCTGGTGGGTCTGGCCGTCGGGGTCGACTACTGCCTGTTCTATCTGCGCCGTGAGCGTGAGGAGCGCGAGGCCGGCCGGGACGCCCAGACCGCGCTGCGGATCGCCGCCGCGACCAGCGGCCGGGCCATCGTCGTCTCCGGTGTCACGGTCTGCGTGGCGATGGCCGGCATGCTCTTCACCGGACTCGCCGAGTTCGAGGCGATGGGGCTGGCCTCGCTGATGGTCGTGGCCGTCGCCATGGTCGGTTCGGTCACCGTGCTGCCCGCGCTGCTGTCGCTGCTCGGGGAGCGGGTGGAGAAGGGCCGCATCCCGTTCCTGCACCCGGACAAGCGGGGCACGGGCGGTCGCGGGGGCAACCGCGGGCCGGGGCAGGAGGGCAGCCGCTTCTGGGGCGCCGTGCTGCGGGTCGTGCTCGCCAGGCCCGGGCTCTCCCTGGTCGTGGCGGCCGGGGTGCTGCTCGCCATCGCCTCCCCCGCCCTCGGCATGAAGACCCAGCAGCTCACGCTGGACAAGGAGTTCGGCGACTCGTTGCCCATCGTCGGAACGTACAACCGGGTCAACGACGCCTTCCCGGGCGGTTCCGAACCGGCCGAGGTGGTCGTCAAGGCGCACGACATCAACGCCGCCGACGTACGGTCCGCGCTCGCCGACTTCCGTACCCGGGCGATCGCCTCGGGTGCCTCGCGCGGCCCCGTCGACATCAAGGTGCACGCGGCGCGGAACGTCGCCTTCGTCTACGTCCCGCTCGTGGGCGGCTCCGACCAGGACAGGGCGGAGAAGAGCCTGGAGCTGCTGCGCGACACGGTGCGGCCCGCCACGCTCGGCAAGGTGGACGGGGTGCAGGCGCCGATCACCGGACAGGTCGCCGGATCACGCGACTTCAACGACCAGTTGGTGGGCTCGGTGACCCCGGTCTTCGCGTTCGTGGTCGTCTTCGCCTTCCTGCTGATGCTCCTCTCGTTCCGCTCGCTGACGATCGCGATCACCTCGATCGTGCTCAACCTCCTGTCGGTCGCGGCCGCCTACGGCATCCTGGTCGCGGTCTTCCAGCACGGCTGGGGCGCCTCGCTGGTGGGCGCGGAGGGTGTGGGTGCCATCGTCACCTGGCTGCCGCTGTTCCTCTTCGTGATCCTCTTCGGGCTGTCGATGGACTACCACGTGTTCGTGGTCTCGCGGATCCGTGAGGCGCGGCTGCGGGGGCGTGACACCAAGGACGCGATCCGGCACGGGGTGGTCACCACGGCCGGTGTCGTCACCAGCGCCGCCGTCATCATGGTCGCCGTCTTCGCGATCTTCGGGACGCTGTCCATGCAGTCCATGAAGCAGATGGGCGTGGGCCTGGCGGCCGCGGTGCTCATCGACGCGACGATCATCCGCGGGGTGCTGCTGCCGGCCGTGATGGCACTGCTCGGCGAGCGCAACTGGTACCTGCCCAAGTGGCTGAACCGCCTGCCGGACCTCACCCACGACGAATCACCGGAGGCCACGCCGCCGCCCGCCAGGCAGGACGAGCGGGCCGGGGTGTAACTCCCGCACGAGCAGGGCCCGTCGGTCCCCACCGGGGAGGGACCGACGGGCCCTTCGCGTGCGGCAGCCCCGAACGGACGGGCGGCCAGGGCGATCCGGGTGATCCGGGTGATCCGGGTGGATCGTCGGGCGGCGCGCGGTCCGCGCCGTGCAGGACCCCGCCGACGACGGGCACACTGGCCGACATGCCCGTCTCGCTGCATCACCTCGTCATCGACGCCCATGACCTGCCCGCCCTGGCCCGGTTCTGGGCCGGGGTGCTGGGCTGGCGGATCCTTTCCGAACGGGAGCGGGAGGTCGTGATCGGACCGGACGAGACCGCGCCGGTGGGCATCTGCTTCATGCCGGTGACGGACCGCAAGGTCGTCAAGAACCGTCTGCATCTTGATCTGACGACCGTCGCGGAGGACCGGGAGGCCGAGATCGAGCGCATCCTCGCGCTCGGCGCACGCAGGGCGGAGGTCGGACAGAGCGGCGGTGAGTCGTGGACGGTGCTGTGCGATCCGGAGGGCAACGAGTTCTGCGTGGTCCGCCCGAAGACGACGCTCATCGGCTAGGTCCTGTCTCGAAGTCCGGCTCTTTGATCCTGTGGCAAGATCGCGGGATGCTACGACTAACCGACTTCATCATCGATTGCCCGGACACGATGAAGCTGGCAGGCTTCTACTCCGAGGTGACGGGGCTCCCGGTCAAGGACAGCAGCGACGAGAACTGGGCCGGTATCCGGTTCGGCGAGATCGAACTGGCCTTCATCCAGGTGGAGGACTACCGCGCCCCGCAGTGGCCCGACAGCGAGCACCCCAAGCAGTTCCACCTCGACTTCGAAGTCGACGACATCGAGGCCGAACAGTCCCGCGTCCTTGCCCTCGGCGCGACCCTGCGGCGGGACTGCGCCGGCCCCGACGGCTACGGCTTCCGCGTCTACGCCGACCCCATCGGCCACCCCTTCTGCCTCTGCCGCAACAAGGGCGTCGTCTGGACCGACCAGGGCCCCATCTGGCCCCAGCACGACTAGGTGCACCGACCCGCGGGGGGTGTCGACTCGGGTGATCGGGGGCCCCGGCGCCGGGGCCCCCGGACCGGTCCCCCCGCATGCCGGTGCGTACCCGGGCGGGACCCCGACGTCCTAGGCGGGCGTGGGCAGTTCGGCCTCGATGAGGTCGGCCGCCCGGGGCGTTCCGCCCTCCTTCGCCATCCGTTCGCGGATGTCCCGCAGCCGGCGCGCCACCTCGGGGTCCGCGACGAGGCTGAGGACCGCCTCGCGCAGCGTGCCGGCCGTCGCCTCCGCCATCGGTACATGGCGGGCGACTCCGAGCGCCTGGAGCATGTCGGCGTTACCGAACTGGTCGACGGCCTGCGGGACGGCGACCATCGGCGTGCCGGTGGCCAGGCCTTCCTGGCTGCCGCCCGCACCGGCGTGCGTGACGAAGGCGTCGGCCTGGCGCAGGACGGCCAACTGGGGTACCCACTGGTGCACTTCCACGTTGCCCGGCACATCCCCCAGTTCGGCGGGCTCGACGAACCTGCCGATCTGCAGCACGACATGCCAGCCCGGGAGATCCCCGAAGGCCTTCACGCACTCGCGGTAGAACCCGGGTTGCTTGGTGAAGCTGGAGCCCAGTGAGACGAGCAGCACCTTCTCGGCGCCCGCGGGCCGCTGCCAGTCCCCCTGGGCGGCACGGTCGCCCTGGCAGCCGCCGACGAAGGTGTAGCGCCCCTCGTCGACACGGTCGGCGTTCGGCTGGAGGGCCCGGGGGATGAGGACGAGGCAGCGGTCGGGGCGGCCCATGAAGTCCTCGACGCTCAGGTCCACGCCGTGGCCGGCGATCCAGCGGGCGAAGGTCTCGTAGAAGGCCCGGCCGCGCGGTGTCCGCTTGAGCGGTTCGAAGACCGCCTTGCCGACCTCCTCCTCGTACCCCTCCCAGGCGACCATGTTCGGGGAGAGCTGCACGATCGGGACACCCCAGCGGTGGGCGAGGACCCGGGCCGGGTAGGCCGTGATGTCGTACAGCACGAGGTCCGGCTCGTCTCCCTCGTAGGCCGCCGCGAGCTGCGGCTCGGCCTGCAGGGCGTCCGTCAGGAACGGTTCGACGTGGTCGATCGTCTCGGTCCCCCACGCGTCCGGGTCGTCGTCGGTCGGCAGCGTCGAATGCCACGTCCTGGGCTCCGCCCCCGTCGCGGCGACCTGTTCGGCGAAGGCGGGCGGCACGGCGTACGTGACCCGGTGCCCGCGGGCCACGAGCTCCCGGATCACTTCGATGCTCGGGTTCACGTGCCCGTGCGCGGCGATGGAGAACATGGCGATGTGGGCGCGTCGATCGGTCATGCCCCGACCGTAGGCGAGACGATACGTCTCGTGCAACCTGAATCCCGTACGACCCTGCCGCCCGGCGCCGGGCGGTCGCTCACCGCTGGTAGCGGGCCAGCACCAGGTTGCCGTCCCTGACCAGCCGCCTGCGGAGTTCGGCGAGGCCGATCGCCCCGCTGTAGTACTCCTGGAAGGCGGGGGTCGCGACCTTGTCCTTCCACTCGGGGTAGCCCCGCACGGACTGGGCGGGCGCCGGGCGGAGGTGCGAGGCGAGTGCGGTGCCCGTCGCCCAGCCGTCCTTGGCGGTGTGCAGGGCGGGGTCCCGCAGGGCCTGCGTCCCCGTGGGCAGCATCCAGTCCCCGAGCGCGAGCCGGACCATGTTCTTCGGGCGGAGCAGGAAGTCGATGAACGCGGCGGCCTCCTTCTTGTGCGGGCTGTCCGCCGCGACGGACAGGGTCTGCGGACTCACCCCCTGGGTGAGGCCGTCCGCGCCGGCCGGGGCGGGCAGCACCTGCCAGCGGAAGCCCTTGGGGGCCTGCTGCGCGATCTGCTGGCGGTAGGAGAACCCGAGCGGCACCATCGCGTACCTGCCGCCGAAGAACCCGGGCAGCGTGTCCGAGCCGCCCATGCCGAGCGTCGCGCCCGACGCGCTCCCGTCCGCGTTCACCTCGTCGTGCACGGTCTTCGGCACCACGGCGTCGGCCGCTCCGAAGCGCACGGTCACCTTGCCGTCCGGGTCCCGGTGGAACAGCCGGCCGCCCGCGGAGAGGGAGAGGTTGAGCGTCGCGGAGACCGGCTCCTTGAGCGGCCACGCGACACCGTAGGTGCCCTTGCCGCTCAGCCGCTTCGCGATCGTGCGGAACTCGTCCCAACTCCACGGCTTTTCGGGGGTCGGGATGCGGACGCCCGACTTCTTCAGCCGCTCGGCGTCGGCGATCAGGACGCGCGGCTCCTGGAGGAACGGCACGCCGTAGACGCCTCTCCCGAAGGTCGCCGCCTGCCAGCTCCGCCGCGGGATGTCGGACGTGAGCCGCTCGGACAGCAGACCGCGCAGATCGGCGAGGTAGCCGCCGTAGGCGAAGTCCGCGAGGTCGTCAGAGGCGTCGTGGATGATGTCCGGCGCCTCACCGCCCTCGAAGGAGGTGAGCAGCTGATCGTGGACGCTGTCCCAACTCCCCTGCACGTACTCGACCTTGACGTCCGGGTGGGCCGCGTTCCACTCCTTCACCAGTTCCTTGTTGGCGGCGACGGACTCCTGCTGCCAGGCGAGGGACTGGAAACGGAGGGTGATCACTCCTCTCGGTCCGCCCCCGCCGTCCGTGCACGAGGTGAGCAGCAGGCCGAGGACGGCCAGGACCACGAGCGTTCTCGTCCGCATCAGCTCTTCACCGCCCCGGCGAACATGCCGCCCGTGATCCGCTTCTGGATGACCGCGAAGACGACCAGCGACGGCAGGGTCGCGAGGAAGGACGCCGCAGCGAGCGGGCCGAGGTCCGCGACCCCCTCCGCCCCGATGAAGTGCGTCAGGACGACCGGCAGCGTCTGCTTCTGCGGTGTCTTGAGCAGGACGAGCGCGAAGAAGAACTCGTTCCACGCGCTCACGAAGGCGAACAGCGCCGTCGCCACGATGCCGGGGGCGAGCAGTGGCGCGGTGACGGAGACCAGCGTGCGCAGCCGTCCCGCCCCGTCGACCGCCGCGGCCTCCTCCAGTTCGGCGGGCACCGCCCGTACGTGGCCCACCAGCATCCACAGCGCGAACGGCAGTGCCCAGACGACGTACACCATGACCAGCCCGGCGCGGGAGTCGATCAGGTGGAGGTCCTTGAGGATCAGGAACAGCGGAATGATCACGAGGACGAACGGGAACGCCTGGCTGACCACGACCCAGCCCGTGGCGGCCCTCGCGAGCGCGGTGCGCCGGCGGGCCATGACGTAGGCCATCGGGGTCGCGATCAGGACGGCGATCACCGCCGCGCCGAGCGCGGCGAGCAGGGAGTTGAGCGCGGCGTGCAGCAGGGGCTGCTCGTCGAAGGCCTGCCGGAAGTTGGCGAGGGTGGGGTGCCGGGGGATCCAGGTGGGGTGCAGGTCGGCCAGCTCGCGGGCCGGTTTGAACGCGGTGGAGATCAGCCACAGGAAGGGGAAGCCCAGGAAGACGAGGTAGCCCAGCAGGGCGAGGTACTGGAACGCGCGGGCCCCCTTGCCGGTCCTCACGCGTCCTCACCTCCGCCCAGCCGGACCGCGAGCCGGATCGCGAGGACCACCGAGACCGCCGCGACCATCACACAGCCCATCGCCGCCGCGTAGCCGAACTGCCCGTAGCGGAAGGCCTCTTCGTACGCGAAGAGCATCGGCAGACGGGTACGGCCGCCGGGGCCGCCGTTGGTCAGCACATAGACCAGGGCGAAGGAGTTGAAGTTCCAGATCAGGTTGAGGGCCGTGATGGCGAGCGCGACCGGTCTGAGGGCGGGCCAGGTGACGGTCAGGAAGCGGCGCCAGGCACTCGCGCCGTCCATCGCGGCCGCCTCGTGGAGTTCGCGCGGCGTGTTCTGCAGTCCGGCGAGCAGCGCGACCGTGGTCTGAGGCATACCGGCCCAGACACCGACGACGATCACCGCGGGCAGCGCGGTGCCGAGGCCGCTGAGCCAGTCACGGCCGTCGCCGAGGCCCACGTCGCGCAGCGTCTCGTTGAGGACGCCCGCGTCCGGGTTGTAAACGAGCCGCCAGATGATGCCGACGACCACCTCGGGCATCGCCCACGGGACGATCGCCAGGGCGCGGGCGAGCCACCGGAAGCGGAGTTCCTGGTGGAGCAGGAGGGCGAGTCCGAGCGCGAGGAGGAACTGCGGCACGGTCACCCCGACCGCCCACAGCAGACCGATCCTGAACGAGTCCCAGAACAGGGTGTCGTGCAGCAGGTCCTGGAAGTTGAGGCCCCCGATCCACCGGGTGGGGGCAGTGCGGCCCGACTGGGAGTCGGTGAACGCCAGCGCGATCCCGTACAGCAACGGCCCGACGCCGAGCACCAGGATCGGGATCAGCGCGGGCAGTACCAGGAACCAGGCCCCGTGGTCGAGGGGGCGCCCGTCCCCGCCCCGGCGGGGCGCGTGCCCGGCCGGCCGACTCGTCGCGCTCGCCAAGGTCATGGACACGGCTCCTTCGGGCGGGTCGTGCGGATCCGGCCGTCCCGGCGGCCCCCGTCATGGTCGTGAAGGCGGCGGGCACCGTCAAGACACCGTGCACGCGGCCCGACCTGTGCGAATGCGAGACTGGCGACGGATGGCGTGAACGCGACGCCGTGCGCGAGGGCCGGATGCGGACCGCGCCACGCGGACGCGGGGACCGCGCGGGCACCGCGCGAGGAGACGGAGACGACGGATGGACGAGGCACGGGCGCGGGACGTACTGGCCGCGGCGGACGTACTGCCGGGGCCGGCCGGGGAGGCCGCTCTCCTCGCGCTGGGCGAGAACGCGGTGTTCGCCGCCGGTGACCTGGTGGTCAAGGTGGGGCGGGACGCCGAACTCCTCGACCGTGCCCGGCGGGAGCTGGACATCGCGGCCTGGCTCGCCGAGGCGGACGTCCCCGCGGTGCGGGCGGCGCGGGCCGAGGCGCGGTTGGTGGACGGTCATCCGGTGACGGTGTGGCACCGGTTGCCCGCGCCCGTGCGCCCGGCCGAGCCGCGCGATCTGGCCGAACTGCTCCGGGTGGTCCACGCGCTGCCGTCGCCCTCCTTCGCCCTGCCGCCCCGCGAGCTGCTGGGCGGTGTGGAGCGCTGGCTGCGTCTCGCGGGTGACGCGATCGAGGCGGAGGACGCGGACTTTCTGCGCGCCCGGCGCGACGGCTTCACGGCCGCCGCTGCCGCACTCACCCCGCATCTGCCGCCGGGCCCGATCCACGGGGACGCGCTGCCGCGCAACGTCCATGTCGGCCCCGACGGCCCGGTCCTGGTCGACCTGGAGACCTTCTCGGCCGATCTGCGGGAGCACGATCTGGTGGTCATGGCACTCTCCCGGGACCGCTACGGGCTGCCCGCCGACGCGTACGACTCCTTCACCCGGGTCTACGGCTGGGACGTGCGCGGGTGGGAGGGCTGTTCCGTGCTGCGGGGTGCGCGGGAGACCGCCAGCTGCGCGTGGGTGGCCCAGCACGCGCCGTCCAGTCCCAAGGCGCTGGCCGAGTTCGAGCGGCGGGTGGCGTCGCTGCGGGACGGGGACGAATCGGTGCGCTGGTACCCGTTCTGAGCCGGTGGGCCGACGCGCGGGCCTGTCCGTGCTCGGGCGTGCCGACCGGCTGAGCCGGCATCCGTGCTGAACACCGAGGATTCCCGCTCCGACCGTCCTGCCTGCCTACCAGCCTGAGCTGAGCTGATACCCGTCCGAGCACCGCAGGTTCCCGCTCCGGCCGTCCCGCCGTCGGGCGTGTCTGTGCTGACGCCCGTTCTGAGCACCGCAGGTCCTCGCTCGGGCCCGTCGGTACGGGTGGGGTGTCAGACGCGCTCGTCGGCCAGGTCCCGCAGCGGCCAGGTGCCGTCGACCACCGCGTCCGCGTCGCCCTTGCGGCGCAGGAAGCTCTGGAAGTCCGCCGCCCACTCGGCGTACCACTCGATCTGGCGGCGGTGCAGCTCCGCCGGGCCGAGAGCCGCGACCTTCGGGTGGCGGCCGGCTATCGCCCCGGCGAGCCGGGCCGCGGCGAGCGCGTCGGCCGAGGCGTCGTGGGCCGCGCGCAGCTCCACCCCGTACTCCGTGCAGACCGCTTCGAGGTTGCGCTTGCCGCGGCGGTAGCGGTCGACGGAGCGGTCGATGGTGTACGGGTCGATGACCGGGGCGGGGTCGCTCCCGCCGAGCCGCTCGCGCAGCGAGGGCAGTCCGTGCCTGCGCAGTTCGGCGGAGAGCAGGGTCAGGTCGAACGCGGCGTTGTACGCGACGACCGGGACGCCCGTCTTCCAGTACCCGACGAGGACCTTCGCGATCGCGTCGGCGACCTGGTCGGCGGGGCGGCCCTCCGCGGTCGCCCGCTCGTTCGAGATCCCGTGCACCGCCACCGCGTCGGCCGGGATCCGTACGCCCGGATCGGCCAGCCATTCCCGGCGCCCCAGCGGTTCCCCGCCTCTGACCTCGATCACGGCGCCCGTGACGATGCGCGCCTCGCGCGGATCGGTCCCGGTCGTCTCCAGGTCGAAGCCGATCAGCAGCTCCTGGTGCCAGCCCATCGGCGGCCCCCCTTCTTCGTGGTGCTTTCCCCCAGTGGTCTCCACGATCGCATGAGCCACTGACAACCCGAGGACCGCGTTCCGCTTCCGGGGGAGAGCGACACTTCAGGACACCGGCCGCGAATCAGCCCAGGCCACCTCGAACTCCTCGCGGTATGTCGGGAAGAGCCCCTCTTCGCCGATCTCATCCGGTTTGACCACTCGGCCACCGCCGCGCAGCACCAGTACCGGCGCCTCCATGCCGCGCGCGCGACGCAGATACGACTGCACGACCGCGATGCCGTCGGAGCCGTCCCCGTCGACGAGATAGGCCGTGAAGCGCGGTGTCTCGTCGTAGACCTGGATCTCGAACGCGCCCGGGTCCCGCAGCCTGGCCCGCACCCTTCGCATGTGCAGGATGTTCATCTCGACGGCCCGGCTCAGCTCGCCGCGCTTGATGCCGAGTTCCCGCTCGCGGCGTTTGACCGCGCTGGAGGCCGGGTTGAGGAACAGCAGTCTGACCCGGCAGCCCGACTCGGCGAGCCGCACCAGTCGCCGCCCGGAGAAGTTCTGCACCAGCAGGTTCAGGCCGATCCCGATGGCGTCGAGGCGGCGGGCTCCGCCGAAGAGGTCCTCCGCGGGGAACTGCCGCAGCAGCCGCACCCGGTCGGAGTGGACTCCGACCACGTCCGCGTACCGGTCGCCGACCAGGTCCTCGACGGCGTCGACGGGCAGCCGCCGCGCGGAGGGGGTGTCGCTGCCGGCGCCGAGTATCTCCAGGAGCTTCGCCGCGGCCCGCTCGGCCTGGCCCAGCACCGCCTCGGACAGGGCCCGGTTGCGCGAGACCACGTTCCGGGTGACTTCCAGCTCGTCCAGGGCCAGTTCGACGTCCCGGCGCTCGTCGAAGTAGGGCTCGAAGCACGGCCAGTGCTGCACCATCAGCTCGCGCAGCTGCGGCAGGGTGAGGAAGCTGAGCACGTTGTCGTCGGCGGGGTCGAGCAGGTAGCCCTTGCGCCGGCTGACCTCGCGTACGGCGACCGCGCGCTGCACCCACTCCTGCCCGGCGGGGCCGGCCGCCGCGACCACCCAGTCGTCGCCGTGGACGGGTTCGTAGATGGGGCGCAGAACAGCGGCCACGACCGCGCGCAGCCGCTGTTCGACCAGGTTCAGCCAGATGTAGGCGCGCCCGGCCCGCTGGGCGCGCGTACGCACCTCGCGCCAGGCGTCGGCGCCCCAGTCCAGTTCCGGTCCGATGGATCCCATCTCCATCGGCCGTGCCAGGGACACCGCGCCGGGTGGGACATCTGTGGAGTTTCCCTCGTGACCCTCGTCACCAGGAGGCAACTCCAGCCCTCCCGAGCCCACCCGCGCACCGCCTTCCGCTCCCCCGAGCTCTCCCGTGGGGCCAGCCCCACTCAACGATCAAGGAAGGGTACTCCGGGAGCGGCGGGCGGTGCAGCCCGATGGACAGGTCGTTTCTCAACTACCGTTTTCAACATGCCCGTTCTGGTCGGCCAGCTCCGGCGGAGTGAGCGGATTCATAGCCGTGACGTCACGTGGAGCGATGGAGAAGCCCTGCCAGTGGACGGGCATGGGCTGCTGGTCCTCGTCGCGTGCGATGTGGTGGAAGCCGACGTTGACCCAGACGATGGGGTGGGTGAGGGTCTGCCCGTTGACGTACTTGTCGACGGACTTGCCCGCCCCCGCTCCGCAGTTGAGCAGGTTGTTGCTGGCGAACTGCTCGCACTTCTTGTACTCGGTGAAGTACAGGTCGTGCTTGGTGAAGCTGCGGCCGAGGTACTTGGTGGTGGCACCCGGGACGATCTCGTAGGAGCGGGCGTGGTTGTCCTTGTTCTTGCCGGTGTCGCTGACGACGCGCCACCAGCGCATGTTCTTGGCGTCGCCCGCGAGTTCCTTGGTGATCTTGGTGCGGGTGGTCTTGTTGGTCGGGCCCTCGTTGCCGTTGCGGGGCGGGCTGACCACGGAGTCGTACTGCTCGATCTTGTTCTTGGAGGAGCCGTCCAGACCGAAGTCGAGCCGCCAGAAGACGTTGTGGCTGTGGCTGGTGGCGTAGGCCTTCGCGCCCTTGCCGATGGGCCAGCCGCGGCCGTCGCCCGCGTCGTAGTCGCCGGGCGAGAGGCTGCCGGTGGCACCGATGTTCATGTTGACGGTGCCGTCGTCCTGGAAGCGCCACTCGGTGATGTACTCGTACCAGCCGACCTTGTTGACGGTGTAGATCAACAGGTCCTTGCCCTGGGTCTGGTAGACCTTGTTCCCCGTGTCGGCCTCCATGCGGTAGGCGTGACCACGCGAACGGGTCGTGGTGCACAGCCCGTTGACGTTCGGGTGCTGCGGGTCCCAGGCGTTGGGGATCTTCACGTTCTTGATGGTGCCGCCGGGACATTCGCCCGGCGCCATCTTCATCAGGCCCTGGCCGAACCCGGCGCCCGTGAGGTCGTCGTACTCGGCCTTGCCGTCGTCGTAGGGGACGTGGATCTGGCCGAGCTTGGCGCTGGTGAGGACCTTGATCGGCTGGGCCTCGCCCTTGGGCTGGTACGAGATGTTCTCCAGGACGAGCCCGGCCTCGCTCTCGTAGTGCCAGCACATGCGCCAGGTGGTGCCGGTGGAGAGCTTCTGCTCGATCTTGTAGGCCGTGCTGCAACTGGCGGCCGCCGGGGCTGACTTCGGCTGGGCGACGGCCGGACCCGCGGCCGTCGTCGCGCCGACGGCCAGTGCGGCCGCCGAAAGGCCCACCGCCGTCCGGCTGCGGGCACGGCTGTTTCTGTTCACGCGCATGACGAAGAGACTCCTCGCGAAAGCATGCAGAAGTTGGGAGTTGGAGAGGGTGAAGGTGAAGGCGGCGCCGCTTCTCGGAGGCGGACGCCGACGTCAGCCGAGTGTGCCGACCTTGCGGGCACTCAGATCGATCACCAGGTCACGGCTGTCGATCCAGGACCCGTTCCTGACCTTCGGGAAGAGCCTCACGCAGCGGTGCTCGCCGCACTTCGCGAGGAGGCCGGGCTGGGCGCCCGGAGTCGCCCGGTAGACCATGCTGTTCAGCGTGAGCTGGTCGGGCGAGGTGAGTTCCTTGCCGGTGGCGTCCTTGTAGTCGGCCCGCAGGCCCGCGCCGAGCGGGTCGGCGATGAGCAGCCTGGCCGCCTCCGTCATCTCGTCACGGCCCAGCGGCGGCTGGGTCCCGTGCTGGGTGTCCGTCCTCTCCACCTTGCCGGTGTCGAGGTTGACGGTCCTGGTGACGAGCGTGTCGTTCCCGTAGTCGTAGAACGTGACGTCCGCGCGGCGCGGCGCCCCGGGATCGTCGAGTTCGTTCTCCTCGGGCTCGGCGAGGTCGACACCGATGCGCTGCGGGCCGCGCTTCCCCTCGACGTTCTCACTGGAGCCGAACAACTGCCGGTCCGCCGCGATCCGTTCGACCCGTGCCGTCTCGTCGTCGGTCAGCGGGTCTCGGCCGGTGCCCTTGTCGCCCTGCGCCGGAGCCTGCTCCACGACGCCGGGCCGGGCGGCTGCCTGCCCCTGTCCCTGTCCCTGCTCCGATCCCGCCTGCTGCGAGCCGGCCGGACCCCGGCCCGACTCATCGGCCCCCGCCGAGCCCGGCAGGGTGATCCCGACCATCACGGCCGTCCCGGCCACCGCGATGGCCGCACCCGCCACCACTTTTCCCAGATGGCGGTGCACTATCTTGCGCACATTTCCCCCTACTCCCCCTGTTTCTCTAGGAGCGATTCGAGTACCACTGGTTCGGCATACGAGGTATGCCTGGTCAGCGGGTAAGAGGGACGTAAGTCATAGGAGGTTCCATCACTTTCGGGGAGACTCGCTTCGGAGTCGCCCCCCGGGGCGCGGCACTACTGGGAGAGTCGTATCCATGCAGGTCTGGCCTGGTGAGGCATATCCACTCGGTGCCACGTACGACGGCGCCGGTACCAATTTCGCGGTCTTCTCGGAGGCCGCCGACCGGATCGAGCTGTGTCTGCTGCACGACGACGGCTCGGAGACGGCGGTGGAACTGCGCGAGAGCGACGCGTTCGTACGGCACGCGTATCTGCCCGGGATCATGCCCGGACAGCGGTACGGGTTCCGGGTGCACGGGCCGTACGCGCCCGAGCGCGGACAGCGCGTCAACTCCGCCAAGCTGCTGCTCGATCCGTACGCACGTGCGATAAGTGGCTCGATCACCTGGGGCGAGGAGGTGTACGGCTACCCCTTCGGGTCCCCCGACAAGCGCAACGACCTGGACTCGGCGCCGCACACCATGACGTCGGTCGTGGTCAACCCGTACTTCGACTGGGGAGACGACCGGCGCCCGCGCACCGAGTACCACCACACCGTGATCTACGAGGCCCATGTGAAGGGCCTCACGATGCAGCATCCGGCGCTGCCGGACGAACTGCGCGGCACGTACGCGGCACTCGCGCACCCCGCGATCATCGAACACCTGACGGAACTGGGGGTGACGGCACTGGAGCTGATGCCGGTGCACCAGTTCGTGAACGATCACCGTCTGGTGGAGATGGGGCTCAACAACTACTGGGGCTACAACACCATCGGCTTCTTCGCCCCGCACAACACGTACGCCTCCTGGGGCGACCGCGGTCAGCAGGTCCTGGAGTTCAAGTCGGCGGTCCGGGCGCTGCACGAGGCCGGGATCGAGGTCATCCTGGACGTGGTCTACAACCACACGGCCGAGGGCAACCACCTGGGCCCGACGCTGTCCTTCAGGGGCCTCGACAACGCCTCGTACTACCGTCTGGCGGACGATCCCCGCTACTACATGGACACCACGGGGACCGGCAACTCCCTCCTGATGCGCTCCCCGCACGTGCTCCAGCTGATCATGGACTCGCTGCGCTACTGGGTCACCGAGATGCACGTCGACGGCTTCCGCTTCGACCTCGCGGCCACCCTGGCACGGCAGTTCCACGAGGTGGACCGGCTGTCGTCCTTCTTCGACCTGGTGCAGCAGGACCCGGTCGTCTCCCAGGTCAAGCTGATCGCCGAGCCCTGGGACGTCGGCGAGGGCGGCTACCAGGTGGGCAACTTCCCGCCCCTGTGGACGGAGTGGAACGGCAAGTACCGCGACACCGTACGCGACCTGTGGCGCGGCGAGCCCCGCACGCTCGCCGAGTTCGCCTCCCGGCTGACGGGCTCGTCGGACCTCTACCAGGACGACGGCCGCCGCCCGCTCGCCTCCATCAACTTCGTCACCTGCCACGACGGGTTCACGCTCAACGACCTCGTCTCCTACAACAACAAGCGCAACCAGGCCAACGGAGAGGACAACCGCGACGGCGAGAGCCACAACCGCTCGTGGAACTGCGGGGTCGAGGGCGAGACCGACGACGAGGCCGTGCTCGCCCTGCGGGCCCGCCAGAAGCGGAACATCATCGCGACGCTGATGCTGTCCCAGGGTGTGCCGATGCTCAGCCACGGCGACGAGTTCGCCCGCACCCAGGGCGGCAACAACAACGCGTACTGCCAGGACAGCGAGCTCGCCTGGGTGCCGTGGCCGCAGGACGGCGGCGAACTGCTCGACTTCACGCGCGCGATGGTGTGGCTGCGCCGCGACCACCCGGTCTTCCGGCGCCGCCGCTTCTTCCACGGCCGTCCCGTCCAGGGCACGCACGACGAACTGTCCGACATCGCGTGGTTCACCCCGGCGGGCGCCGAGATGACCCAGCAGGACTGGGGTTCGACGCAGACGCACGCGCTGTCCGTTTTCCTCAACGGCAACGCGATCTCCGAACCGGGCCCGCGCGGGGAGCACATCGCCGACGATTCCTTCCTGCTCATGTTCAACGCCTCGCCGAGAACACTGGAGTTCGTGGTGCCCGTCGACCACGGACGCCAGTGGCAGGTGGTGGTCGACACCGCCCTCCCGGAGGGCCTGGTGCCGGGCACCGGCGCCAAGGTCCAGGCCGGGGACCGGCTGACACTGATCGACCGGAGCGTGACGGTGCTGCAACGGCCCGCCCAGGATCTCTGATCCTTCGCGTCGGACCGGCGGACGGCGGGGCGGGCGGGCGCGGACCGGGAAACCGTGCCCGGGGGCGTCCGACCGCCCCACCGTCCCGCCGGCCCCGGCCGTCCCGTCGATCCGCCCGGCCCGCCCACCCGGCCCGGCCCCGACCGGACGGTCTCCGGGCGGCTCCGGCCGAGGACGCGGGGCACGCGCACGGGTCTTCCCGTGTCCGGGACCCGGCACCACAGGAACCCGTATGCGGGCGTCGATGTAACGAAACCGGGCGAGAGGGGTACGTAGGTTCCCATGACACCTGAGCGTCCCGAACGGGAGATCCCGGACTCCATGGTTCCCGCCGCGCCGACCGCCACGTACCGGCTCCAACTGCAACCGGAGTTCCCCTTCGCGGCCGCCGAGGCCGCCGTGCCGTACCTGGCCTCGCTCGGGGTCTCCCATCTGCACCTGTCCCCCGTCCTGGAGGCCGTCCCCGGTTCGGCCCACGGCTACGACGTGGTGGACCACACCCGCGTCCGGGAGGAACTGGGCGGCGAGCCGGGACTGCGCTCCCTCGCCCGCACCGCGCGCACGCACGGGCTCGGTCTGGTCGTGGACATCGTGCCCAACCACATGGCCATGGCCCCGCGTCACAACCGCCCGCTGTGGGAGGTGCTGCGCGAGGGACCCGAGTCGCCGTACGCGCGCTGGTTCGACATCGACTGGGACGCGCAGGACGGCCGGCTGCTGCTGCCGGTGCTCGGGGGCCGGCTCGGCACGGAGATCGACCGGTTCAAGGTGGACGGCGACGTACTGCGCTACTACGACCACGAGTTTCCGCTGCGCGAGGGCACGCGGGAGCTGCCGCTGCCCCAGCTCCTGGACGCGCAGTGGTACCGCCCGACCTGGTGGCGGCTGGCCCGAACCGAACTGAACTACCGCCGCTTCTTCAGCATTTCGGAACTCATCGGAGTCCGGGTCGAGGACCCGGAGGTGTTCGCGGCGACCCACGGCAAAATCCTGGAGCTGCTGGCCGACGGCGTGGTCGAGGGACTGCGTGTCGACCATCCGGACGGCCTGGCGGACCCGGACGCGTATCTGCGCCGCCTGCACGAGGCGACCGGCGGACGCTGGACGGTCGTCGAGAAGATCCTCGCGGCCGGTGAGCCGCTGCCCGCCGCCTGGCCCGTCGCGGGCACCACCGGCTACGACGCGCTGCGGCAGGTCGACGGCCTCTTCACGGACCCGGCGGGAGCGGCTGAACTCCTGGGACAGTACCGGAAGTTCGCGGCTCCGCAGGCCGACCTGGGCGGCTCCTGGGAGGCGACGGTGCGCCGGGCGGCGTACCAGGTGATCACCCACGAGCTGGCCACCGAGTTCGACCGCCTCACGCGTGCGGCGGAGCGTCTGTGCGCCCGCTCCTTCGACCCCGGACTGCGTGACCACGCTCCCTGGGCCCTGGGCGCCGCGCTGCGCGAGCTGCTCGTGCGGGTCGACGTGTACCGGCCGTATCCCTCCACGGACGCCTCCGGGATCGTCACCGCGGAGGCCGCCGCCGAGGCCCGCGCGGTCTTCACCGTGCCGGAGGAGGCGCACGCCGTGGACGTCGTACGGAACCTGGTGCTCGGGCGCGGCGGGGACGGCCCGGAGCACGCGGAGTTCCGGGCACGGTTCGCCCAGACCTCCTCCGCGCTGCGGGCGAAGTCCGTGGAGGACACGGCGTTCTACCGCTACGTGCCCCTGCTGTCGGCCAACGAGGTGGGCGGCGACCCGGGGGCTCCGGCCGTGACCCCGGAGGACTTCCACGCCTACTGCGCGCGCGTGCAGCGCGACTGGCCCGGCACCGGGACGGCCCTGTCCACCCACGACACGAAACGCAGCGCCGACGTACGCGCGGCCCTGTCCGTGCTCACCCAGTGCCCGCGCCGGTGGGGCGACCTCCTGACCGAGGTGACGCCGGAGGGGGCGGCGGGCGTACCCGACCCCCAGCTGGCGTGGGCCGCGTGGCAGACGGTGTTCGGGCTGGGCCCCGCCGACGCGGACCGCGTCCGGGGCGCGCTGCTGAAGCACGTCCGGGAGGCGGGGCTGCACACCGCCTGGACCGAGCAGGACCCCGCGTACGAGGAGGCGGTCGCGGCGTTCGTCGCGGCGGGCCCGTGCGGGGCGCCCGGACGCCACGTGGCCGACTTCAGGGCAGGGCTCGCGCCGCACGTCCGGGCGAACGTCCTGGGAGCCGCCCTGGTGCAGCTGACCATGCCGGGGGTGCCGGACGTGTACCAGGGCACCGAGGACGAGTACCTGGCGCTGGTGGACCCGGACAACCGGAAGCCGTTCGCACCGCCCCGGCGGTCCTCGCCGCGGCCGTCGGCGCGGGACGCCGCTGAGGTCTCCGAGAAGGCCGCGCTCACCACGGCGGCGCTCCGGCTGCGCGGGCGGCGCCCGGACGTCTTCGGCGACACGGCGACGTACGCGCCGCTGACCGCGGAGGGTCCGGGTGCCGCGCACTGCGTGGCGTTCGTGCGCTCCGGGGAGGTGGTCTCGGCCGTCACCCGGCTGTCGCTGCGGCTGACGGACGAGGGCGGCTGGCGCGACACGCGTCTCGCGCTGCCCGCCGGACGCTGGACGGACCTGCTCGCTCCGGGACGGGAGTTCACGGGGCACGCGCGGGTCGCTGAGCTCTTCGAGCGGTCGCCGGTGGCGCTGCTCGAACGCGTCGCCGAGGACGGCCCCGACTCCGCGACGAGCGGCTGACATCAGGGCCGCCGCGACGGGCCGAACGTCCGGCGCCGGGCACGGAACGCGGCCCCCGTACGCCCATACGGGTGATGTCGGGGGCTCACCACCGGGCCCCGGCCCGCGCCGGAGGATCGACGAACGCCCAGGCGGGGCCTCCCTCTTTCGGTGACGCAGGCGCGGGCTGCCGGCGGTGGACGCCACCTGGCGCGCCCGGCGCCGGCCCACCTCTGCTTGACAGTTCCCGCAGTCCGTGGAGTACTGCGGAAAGCGATGCAGGGCGGACAAGTCGGGGGTGAGTCTCCTGCAGGAGCTGCGCTACCCCAGTGTGGCCGAAATCGTCGCGTCCGCACGGGCGTTGGCGGCTCACCGGCCCGGCCTGTGCAGGCTCAGACAGATCGGCGTCTCACGCGCGGGCAGGCCGCTCCACCTGCTGTCCGTCGGTCACGCGCGGCGCGCGGTCCTCGTCGTCGCGGGCGCCCACGCCAACGAGCCGGCCGGGGGTTCGACGCTGCTGTCGCTGGCCGAACGCGTCCTGTACGGAGCGGAGTTGAGGGCCGACACCTCCTGGCACTTCCTGCTCTGCGCGGACCCGGACGGGGCGAGTCTGCATGTGACGCCGGCGCCGCGCACCCTGCTCGACTACCACCTCGGTTTCTTCCGTCCGGCCGGACCCGAGCAGCCGGAGTGGTCGCCGTCCGTACTGCCGCCCGACAGGCTGCCGCCGGAGACCCGCGCCCTCACCCGGGTCATCGACGAGCTGCGGCCCTACCTCCAGGCGACCCTGCACGGCACCGATCTCGGCGGCAGCTGGGTGCAGTTGACCAAGGACATCCCGGGGCTCGCCGAGCCGTTCGCCAAGTCCGCGGCGGAGCTGCACATCCCGGTGGAGACGGGCGCGTCGGACGCCGCGGGCTGGCCGGCCTCCGGGCCCGGGGTGCATGTGATGCCGGCCCCCGGCTCCGACGCGGCCTATCCGAGCATGCCCGACGACGCGCGCCACAGCACCTGGTACCACGCGCACCGGTACGGGGGGCTGACCGCGGTCGTCGAGGTCCCGATGTGGGCCAGCGACCTGGTGGCCGACCCCGCCCCGCACCCGGCACCGGCCGCGGCGATGCGGGGTCTGGCGCACCGGCTGCGGCGGGACGCGCGTCAGGTGGAGGCGGTGCTGACGGAGGTCGTGGCGCGGCTGCCCGGCCCCGACGGGCCGCTCCTGCGGGCCGCCAAGTGGGCGCTGGAGCTGGTGCCGGGGCTCGCCGACGACTGGGTCCGGACCCCGCCGGCGAACACCACGAGGGCGTACGTCGGCAGCGTGGACGCGTTCGGGCGCCGGCTGCCGCTGCGGGCCGCGGCGATGCTGCTGCGCGTCCTCCAGGAGGTCGACGACCGGGCGGCGCCTCGCCTCGAACGCCTTGTCGCCTCCTGGAGCGACGCCTTCGCCGAACGCTTCGGCGCCCGCTGGGTCCCGTTGGAGCATCAGGTCGAGCACCAGTCCCGCACGGTGGTCGCGGCGGCCCTGCACGCACGCGGCAACGCGGCCTGAGCCGCTCCAGCCGCACCAGCCGCTCCAGCTACTCCCCCAGCGCGAACACCACGCCCGTGGCGGCACCCATCACGCAGGAGTTCGCGAAGGTGTGCGCGTAGGTGACGGGGCGGCCGTCCCACTCGCCGCGCGCGGCGGCGGTGACGGGTGCGTAGATCATGGGGCACAGGACGCCGGGCGTGACCGGGAGGCGGCCGATGTCGCCCTCGACGGCGGTGAGTTCCGCGCAGGCCTGTGCCGCGTGGGGGTGGCCCTGGGGCGGGTCGCAGAGCAGCAGTGCGCCGCGGGTGTCGGTGCCGGGGGTGGTCTCCGCCCGGAGGCGTGCTCCGGCAGGTGCTCGGACCGGTGCTCCGACGGGTGCCCGCAGGGGTGGGAGGGCTTGGGGAGAGGCCTCGCCGCGGGTGATCGTGAGGTGGAGCCAGCTGCCGGGGACGGCCCGGTGGGACGTCCCCGGGACCGGTTCCCGTACAGAGGCCGCTGCTGGAGTCGGTACAGGGGCCGAGATCAAGGCAGGAGGAGGGGCCGGGGCCATGGCCGATGCCAGGGTCGGTGCCGGTGCCGGTGTCGGTGCCATGGCCGATCCCGGTGCCGGTGCCGCGGCGGCTGTGAGCAGGGCCGCCGCGGCCAGCAGCGCGCCGCGCAGCGCTTCGGTGGTTCTCGTCATTCCCGGTGCATCGGCAGTGCGGCCTGTGGACTCCACCCCGTCTCACCCGAAGGGGAGCCCACCGGTGCGTACCGCCCGGCGAGTTCGAACGCGGCGATCACCACGCGCGCCTGGTACTCGACCTGGCGCGCGACCGGGATCCAGCGTGCCCCGCAGCCTTCCCGGTAGTCGGCGCACCAGGCGTCGATCAGCCGGTCCAGCTCCGGCAGCGCCCTGCGCGGGTCGCGCCCGGAACCGGTGACGAGCTGGTGCAGCAGACCGGCCGTGCGCAGGGCGACCCGGCGCCCGGCGAGGCGCAGGGACGTCAGCCGGGCGGTGCCGAGCGACGGCAGGGGCCGCGAACCGGAGTCCCGCAGATCGGGGTCCCAGGAGTCCGCGAGGCCGGGGCCGACCAGTAAATAGTCGTCGACCGGCGCGAGGAGGCGGGCCGCGTCCGGAGCGGTGCCGAGACCGGGGCGCACGCGCGCGAGGATGCCCTCGAGAAGGCGTGTGTCGTTGCGCAGCGTGTGGCTGACGGAGCGCAGCACCGCGTCGGTGTCGGCGGGCCGGGTGGCGTCCTCCACGGCCGCCACGCCCCACATGGGTGCCTCGACGACCGCCGTGACGGTGCCGTGGCGGTGCGGGTGGAACCAGGTGGACTCCACCGCGGCCTCGGTGATCGCGGCGGCCAGGTCGCCGCGGTGCGGCGGTGGGATGCGGTAGACGGCGGGCCCGAGGGGCGGCCAGTACAGGGTGTCGTACGGTCCGAGCTCGCGCGGGATGCCGAGCCGCGCGGCGGTGTGGGCGACGCGCTGGGCGAGGCCGGGCAGTTCGCGGGTCAGCTCGACGAAGGCGCCGCCGACGTCGACGCCGTGCAGGGAGCACTGGAAGAAGGGCCGCAGTTCGTCCTGGAGGTCGAGGAGGGCGCGGGTCTCGGGCAGGGTCACGGCGTCCGCGCCTTCGGGCAGCCACTCGGGCTGTTCGAGGAAGCCGGGGCGGAAGAAGTGCCGGAAGTAGCGGCCGAGGGTGTACGGGCCGGACAGCCAGGCCTCGTTGCGGCGGGAGCCGTCGGGGTCGAGGCAGAGCAGCAGGTTCCAGGTGGCGTCCGCGCCGTCGCGCAGCCGGGGGTCGGCGAGCACCCGTTCCGCGAGGCGGAGGACCGTGGCGCCGCCCACCGGCTCGTTGGCGTGCGGTCCGGCGACGACGAGGGCCTGGCGGTGGCCGTGCCCGACGGACAGGAGCCAGAGGGGTGTGCCCGCCCGGGACGTGCCCACGCGGCGCAGCCGGGCGTCCCTCGGACGGCGGGCGACGAGCGCGGCGGCACGGGCACCCAGCTCGTCGACGGTCGGGTAGCGGAGGAGTGGCGGCAGGGCGCACCTCCACACATGTGGTGCCGTCGCTTCACCTGATGTACACGGTGTACGCACAGTCAGTCATGACTGTGAAGGTACGTCAACACCGCGGAACACAAGGGAAGGAGACGAAATCGCTGAGTGAAACCCAGGCCAGAACTCGGCCCGGCCGTGCCGGAGGTTGTGAGGATCGGACGGACAGGGAACATCGGACAGGCCGGTCGGATCAGAGCGGATCGGACGGACCGGGAGGATCAGGCCGATCGGTCGGATCGGTCGGGCCGGTCGGGTCGGTCGGATGGGCTGGACGGTCGGTCGGATGGGTTGGACGGTCGGTCGGCCGGATCAGGAGGACGACAGTCGGAAGAACATCCGTCCGAAACCGATCTGGTCGCCGTCCTGGACGACGGCCGCGCCGATCACGCGCCGTCCGTTGACCGTCGTCCCGTTGGTCGACCCCAGGTCGCGCAGCACCCACAGGCCGCCCTGGCGGCTCAGCTCGGCATGGATCCGTGACACCGTCTCGTGGTTGAGGCGCAGCCCGCTGGCGGGGTCGCGGCCGATCCGCAACGGGTAGCCGTTGCCCGGGTGGGGCAGCAGCAGCTTCGGAAGCCGCTCGGCCTGCCACGCCCTGCGCACCCGTACGGTGAAGCCGGAGACGGCCTCGACGGTGCCGAACACCAGCTTCGACCAGCGGCCCTCGGTGGTCAGGTCGGCGGTGAGCGCGGCGAGTTCGTCGGACCGGCGGGCGGAGAGCGCCAGCTCCATGCGGTGGATGAACGTGTCGTGCGAGAGACGTCCGAGAGCGACGCCGTCACGGAGGGCCTTCAGCGCCCGGTCGCGTTCCGCGTCGGACAACCGCGCGGGGTACGTGTGGAACTCGAAAGACGACGTCACGCAGGTGATTGTCGGTCAGGAGGCGCGGGGTGTCCAGAAGACCCGGAAACGGCCGTCCCCACCGACATGTTCCCGCCGCGCGTCCATCACGTGGCGAACGCGCGGCAAATGGGTGGAGAGGAGCGCGAATCGATCTCGGGTGGCGCACCATGGACGGGCTACGTCACGGAGAGCGGACAAGGGGGAACCGTCAGTGCGGTTCGAGGTGTGGGCACCGCAGGCCGACCGGGTGGCACTCCACTGCGAGGGCGCCACGAGCGCGCTGGAGCGCGATCCGGAGCGCGCCGGGTGGTGGACGGGAGACGCGGAGGCGCGGGACGGGACGCGCTACGGGTTCGCGGTGGACGACGGCCCCGTACTGCCCGATCCGCGCGCGCGGCGGCAGCCGGACGGCCCCGACGGGCTGAGCGCGGTGGTCGCCCAGGACCGGTACGCCTGGCGCGCCGAGTGGGCCGGCCGTCCACTGCCGGGCGCGGTCCTGTACGAGCTGCACGTGGGGACGTACACCCCCGAGGGCACCCTGGACTCGGCCGCCGAGCGGCTCGGGCATCTCGCGGAACTGGGCGTCACACACGTCGAGTTGATGCCACTGTGCCCGTTCCCCGGGCGGCACGGCTGGGGATACGAGGGTGTCTCGCTGTGGGCGGTGCACGAGCCGTACGGCGGCCCCGAGGCCCTGAAGCGCTTCGTGGACCGGGCGCACGAGCTGGGCCTCGGCGTCGTCCTCGACGTGGTGCACAACCACCTCGGCCCGTCCGGGAACCACCTGCCCGCGTTCGGGCCGTACTTCACGGACACCCATCAGACGCCCTGGGGCTCGGCCGTGAACCTGGACGCGCCCGGTTCGGACGAGGTGCGGGCCTATCTCGTCGGCAGCGCGCTGGCGTGGCTGCGGGACTTCCGTCTCGACGGGCTGCGGCTGGACGCGGTGCACGCGCTGCGGGACACCCGCGCGCTGCACTTCCTGGAGGAGTTGTCCACGGCCGTGGACACGCTCGCCGACGAGCTGGGGCGGCCGCTCTTCCTGATCGCCGAGTCGGACCTGAACGACCCTCGGCTGATCTCCTCCCGCGAGGAGGGCGGCCTCGGGCTGCACGCCCAGTGGAACGACGACTTCCACCACGCGCTGCACACCACACTGACCGGTGAGACGCAGGGCTACTACGCGGACTTCGCGCGGGCCCCTTTCGCGGCCCTCGCCAAGACGCTGACGTCGGGCTACTTCCACGACGGCACCTGTTCGAGCTTCCGCGGGCGCCACCACGGCCGCCCGCTCGACCGTACCCGGGTCTCGGCGCACCGGCTGCTCGGCTACTCCCAGACCCACGACCAGATCGGCAACCGCGCCCAGGGTGACCGCCTTTCGGCGTCGCTCTCCCCCGGGCTGCTGGCCTGCGCGGCCGCGCTGACGCTCACCGGGCCCTTCACCCCGATGCTGTTCATGGGTGAGGAGTGGGCCGCGGGCACGCCCTGGCAGTTCTTCACCGACCACACGGATCCCGAGCTGGCGGAGGCCGTACGGCGGGGCAGACGACGGGAGTTCGCGGCGCACGGCTGGGCCGAGGAGGACGTCCCCGACCCGCAGGACCCGGCGACGCGGGAGCGTTCCTGTCTGGACTGGTCGGAGCCCGAGAAGGCGTTCCACGCGCGCGTGCTGGCCTGGTACCGCGAGCTGATCGCCCTGCGCCGGCGGCACCCCGACCTCTCGGACCCCGATCTCGCCGCCGTCAGGATCGCCCACGACGAGGGAGGCCGTTGGCTCGCCCTGCGGCGCGGGGACGTCCGGGTGGCGGTGAACCTCGGCAAGGAGGCGGCCGGGATCCCGCTCGGCCTGAGCCGGGCGCGCGTGCTGGCCGCGTGGGAGCCGGTGCGGACACCGGACGCGGACGGGCTGCTGAGCGTGCCCGGCGAGTCGTGCGTGGTGCTGACGCAGGCGTGAGAACGCGGACGCCGGCCCGCGTGGACGGTGCGGCGGACCGTGTACGGCGGGTCCGGCCGTCGGGGACCCGTACGTCGGGCACGGCCGGCGGACCGTACGGCGCACCGCGGTCCGGAGACCGCGGTCCGCGGTCGACGGACCGCGGTCTCCGGACTGGGGTCTCCGGACTGGGGTCTCCGGACTGGGGTCTGCGGTCTCCGGACCGCGCGGACGGCAGACTGCGCTCGCGAACCGCGTACGGACACGTGAGCGTGACGTCGCGTGTGTACGGGTGCCTCCGGCCGCGCGCACCTCGCGTCGCTCGCGGGTTCGGCGGCGTGCGGGCCGCCGAGGGGGCTCAGTCGTCGCCCGGCAGTTCCGTGACCCGCTCCAGGAGGATCGACTCCCAGGCGCGGCGGAGTTGGGTCCGCCGCGGCGCCAAGGGGCTGTCGTCCCGGCCCGCGAGCCGGTCGGCGAGCCGGATCACCGTGTCGCAGCGGGCCAGCCACAGGCCGCGCAGACAGGGGCGGGCGCCGTACCCGGCGAGGGTGGCGGCGCGTACGGCGGCGGGAGCCCCGACGGCCGCGGCGAGTCCGGCGATGTCCTCGGCGGGGTCCCCGAGGACCGCGCCGGTCCAGTCGAGGACGCCCCGCACCCGCCCGTCCGCGCTCACCACCAGGTGCTCCCCCTTGAGAGCGTGGTGCACGAGGACGGCGGCCCCGGTCTGGGCGGCGAGCTGGACGGCGGCGGCGGCGGTGAGCTGCGCGAGGTTCCCGGGGTCGAACTCGTCCTCGGCGGCCAGCCGCTCGGCGGCCCCCTCGGCGGCCGTCCGCAGCTCCTCCAGGGAGCGCGGCTCGGCGCGGGGCACACCGAGCGTCTCCGCCTGCCGTACGGGCACCTCGCGCAGTCCGGTGAGCAGACCGGCCAGGTCCGCCTCCCCGACCGCCGAGACGTCCCGCACCTCGCCGGAGCGCCCGGGCAGTCTGGTGTCCAGCGTGTAGGCCAGTCCGACCGCCCAGTCCCCGTGCGCGACGCACTTCGGCACGGGGACCCCGACCAGCGGACGGACCAGGTCGCGCACCCTCAGTTCGCGGCGCCCGCGCATCGCGGCCTCACGGTCCCGGGTGAGCCGCAGCACGTGCCGGCGGCCGACCCACCAGGTGGAGTGCTCGCCGGCCTCCGTCACGGGCCGCACCTCGGGCCCCGCGTCGGCCGACTCGCTGTCGGCGATCAGTGAACGGACCAGTCGGCGGACGGTGTCCGCGGTCGGTGCCGGTGCCTGGGTCACGGTCGCGCCGTGGTGCTCCCGGTGGCCCGTCAGTCGACGATCGCCATCTCGCGGGACGTGGTGTTGAGGCGCCATCCGCCCTCCTCGGTCACCGTCACGATGTCCTCGATGCGCACCCCGAAGCGGCCGGGCAGATAGATGCCGGGCTCCACCGAGAAGCACATCCCGGGCACGAGGGGCTGCTCCTCGCCCTCGATCATGTAGGGCGGCTCGTGCGTGGTGACGCCGATGCCGTGCCCGGTGCGGTGGATGAAGCGGTCTCCGTATCCCGCCTCGGCGACGACCGCGCGGGCCGCCCGGTCGACGTCCTGGCAGGCGGCCCCCGGCCGGACCGCCGCGACGCCCGCCTCCTGGGCCGCGCGCACCACGTCGTGGACCTCGCGCTCCTCGGCGTCCGGTTCGCCGACGTGGACCGTGCGGGAGGTGTCGGAGCCGTAGCCGTGCTTGAGGCCTCCGAAGTCGAGGACGACCATGTCGCCGCGCCCGATCACCCGGTCGCCCGCCTCGTGGTGCGGGTTGGCACCGTTGGGCCCCGAGGCGACGATCGTGAAGTCGACCTGGGAGTGCCCGAACTGCCGGAGCAGATCGGCGATGTCGGCGGCGACATCGGTCTCCCGGCGTCCCCCGAAGGGCACCTTCCGGATTTCCTCGTACGTCGCGTCCGCGGCCTCGCCCGCCGCCGCCAGCCGCTCCAGTTCCGCCGCGTCCTTGACGGCGCGGAGCATCGGAAGGGCTTCGGTGAGGGCGACGTAGCGGGAGTCCGGCAGCCGCTTCTGGAGACCGAGCAGGTGCAGTGCCCAGCCGTTGTCGCTGACACCGAAGCGGCCGCCGCCGTCGACGAGCGACGCGGTGGCCTCGTACGGGTCCTTGCCGTCGGTCCAGTCACGGAGGGTCAGCGTGGGTGCCGCGGCCGCCGCGTCCGGGGCCTCCAGGGTCGGCACCACCAGCACGGGGTCCTGTCCGGCCCGCAGCACCAGCAGGGTGAGCCGCTCGGTCTCCACCGGCCGGTAGCCGGTCAGCCACACCAGGTCGGGTCCGGGGGCGACCAGGAGGCCGTCGAGTCCGGCCTCCGTGGCGGCCTCGGCCGCGCGCCGCATACGGACCTCGTAGTCACCGGCGGTGAAGGGTGTGGGCGTGCCGGTCATCCATGCCTCCGCATGTCCGAGTTCCCCGCAGGGGCTACGGGCAGCATCCTGCCCCTTCGTCGCGGCCCTCGCGAGCCGCTCGCGAGGGCTCCGGAGCCGTTCCCGGGGTCTTATGGACGATGGTATGCCTCTGTGACCCGGGATCCGCCGGTTCGCGACCGCGTACGCCCGGTCCGTGGGCCGGGCGTCACCCGGGGGTGAGCCGGCCGGCGCCCGTGTCAGGTCACGATGCCCGGAACTGCGGACAGCTGCTGACGGCCGCCGCCGGCATGGCGCACACCGAGCGTCACCGCGCTCCCCGGATCCGCCGAGGCGACGGCCCTCGCCAGGTCGGCGGCCGAGCCGACGTGGGTCCCGCCGAAGGCGTCGAGCACGTCCCCGCGGACCAGACCGGCCGCGTAGCCCGGGCCGGGGTTGTGGACACCCGTGATCAGCGCACCGGCGCCCTTGGGCGCGTCGACGGCCTCGACCCCGAGCGTCGCCCTGGTGACCGCCTCGGCACCTCCACGCGGGGACGCGGACCGGGGCCCCGCGCTCTCACCCGGCCCCGCCCCCGGGCTCTGCCGTCCCCCCTGTCCGTGTCCCGCCTCTTGCCCCTGCCCCTGTCCGTGTCCCTGCCCCTGTCCGTGCCCCTGCTCCCGACCTGCCTTGGCGTCGCCGGCCTGCTTCTGCAGGTCCGCCAGCCTGCTCATGCCGATCACCGTGGCGCCCACGGTGCCGAGCCCGACGCCCGACAGAACCAGGACGGTCCCGACGAAGAGGCCGAAGAGCAGGGACATCAACCGCCTGCCACGGCGTCGCACGGCGTGCGGGCGCCGGACGGCGGGCGCCGGACGAACGTCGCCGCCCGGCTCCTGACCGGGCATCGGCTTGGGACGCAACGCGGTCTGTTCCATGGATCGCCTCCGGCAGCTGCTCTACGGACCGCCCCCAGCTGTTGATCTACCCTGCGCCCCGGCGCACGACGATTCACGAACGAGTGAGACTGACACCGGCGTTCGAATCGCCCGCGTGCCCCGCCGCCCGAGCCGCGCCCGGCCGAAGCCGGAAGTCCCGTTGTCGGTGCCGGCTGTTACGTTCGGTGACATGACCGATCACGCCCTGCGTCTGTTGCGGAACGACCCCCGCCTGGCCGAACTGGCCGCGTTCCCCTTCGACTTCGACCTCGACCGGGCGGAGCACGCCGAGGACGTACGGCTCGCCTCCGGTGGACCGCTGGAGCCGATAGCGGGCGACGACACAGGGGGAACGTACTTCGTGTGCGGAGACGGCTCCGTGCTCTACGCGGACTCCGAGGGCTCGGCCGGAGTCATCGGCAACAGCGTGGACGAGGCCCTGGAGGTGCTGGTCGGGCTGCCCGGCTGGCACGACCACCTGCGGCTCACGCCGGCCGACGGGGAGGAGAGGATCCTCGCGGCGGTCGCCGAGAGCGAGGAGGAGATCCGGGAGTACTACAGCATCGACGCCGAGCGGAGCGAACTGCGGGCCGCACTCGGCCTGCCCGAGCGCTCCCCGGCGCAGCTCGTCGGCATGCTGCACACCGCCCTGCTGCGGACCGAGCCCGACTTCCTGCTGCTCGGCGCGGCGGAGGGCGGCGCCCACGACCTCCTGGACCCGCACCCCCGCCCGCCGCTGTGGGAGACGGTCCTCGCGCGGGGCCGTGCCGACCTGGCGCTGCTGCGCGCGGGCACCGCCTGGGACGAGGTGGCCGGTGACCGGGCGCGGCGCGCGCTCGCGCTGCGAGCCGCCCAGTTCGACCGGCGCGAGGGCGACCTGCCGCTGCTGCGGCACCTGCTACGGCACGAGGCCGATGCGTCCATGACCGACGAACTGCGCCTCGCCGCCGCCCTGGTGGGCCTGCACGGCCTCCCGGAGGACCTGCCGCTGCTGCTTGAGGTGCGCGAGACGGACTTCGACACCTGGTGCGGCCTTGGCGGCATGCCCGAGCCGGGCGCGGGATCGGCCGACATGCTGAGCTGGGCGCGCGATCTCGACGACTCGTTCTTCGGCACCGATCCGGCGGACGAACCGCTGTTCACCTGGACCGGTCTCGCCCGCGAGCAGGGCCTGGTCGAACTCGCCCGCGTCGCGCTGATCCGGACGCTGGACGACTTCGACCTGCGTGTGTACGCCGCCGAGCGCGACGGCGGGGCCCCGGGCCGGAGCCTCGCGGACCCGCTGGGTTCCCTCGTCCACGAGTTTGAGCGGTTGGGCGACACCTTCCAGGCCCTGCGCGCCCAGCGTCTGCGCCTGCCGCTGCTGACCACGGCCCGCGACCGCGTCTCGGCCCTCCTCGGAATCGCCCGGCTGGAGCGGGAGGAGGGCCGATTCGGGCGGGCCGCCCACACGTTGGCGTCGTTGTGCGCCACCCTGGAAAACCCCGGCGACGACACGACGGCGCGGTGGCGGGACACCAATCTCGGCGTGTATGTCGTCCAGGAGCATCACGCGCTCACCCGGGCCGCCGGCGTCGACGCGACGCTCGCGAAGGAGGCCCGTGAGGTCACCGCGGCCGCCGCGGAGCTGCTCGCGAGCCTCTCCGGGGCGGCCAGGGCGTTCGCCGAGCGGAGCCGCGCCGAGGAGACGGCCGTCGTCACCTCGGCCGCGGCACCACCGGAGCGGACGGTGTCTTCCGGCCCGTCACCCGATCCGTCGGACCCTCCGAGCCCGCCGAATCCGCCGAGCCCGCCGAATCCGTCCACGCCGCCTGGTCCGTCGGGCCCGTCGAGTCCCTGGGATCCGACGGCAGGGTGAATTCGGCGGCTGCGCCCGTGGCCCTGGGAAGCCTGAACGCCCCGCCGTCACCGATGCTCCCGGCCCCCACCCCGGCGGGCAGACGGTACGCGGACGCGGCCTCCCCCGCCGGTGCCGGCACCGGGACCGACGCGGGGCCGAATCCCCGGCCGCCGAACGGCACGCCGGGTACCAGGTCCGGTACGAAGCCGTGGGCGCGGCGGGCGAGGTCCTCGGCGCCGTAACGGCGGCATTCCTGGTGCCACTTGAGGATTCCGGCCAGCCAGTTCCGCAGCTCCCCCACGTAGCCCTCCATGATTTCGCGCACCTCCTCCGGGAGCTCGAAGTCCTCGTACAGAACGGGCATTTCGTGAGCGGCGACGTGCTGGAACTGCTGCATGCGCTGGGTCATCAGGTCGTGGATGACGCCGAGTGCGGTCGGGTAGTCGCAGCCGAAGAAGTTCTGGACGACGAGGATGCCGTTGTGGATCTCACCCTCGTACTCGATCTCCTTCTGGTACGAGAAGACGTCGTTCAGGAGCATCGCGTAGTCCATCGCCGCGTTCTCCAGCGACCGGACGGGACCGCTGCGGTAGACCTCCGGCGGGACCTTCCGGCCGTGGCCGAGCCGGCACAGGCTCATGGTGAGCTCCGAGCCGAAGGTGGCCCGGCGCATCTCCAGGTAGTCGACCGGATCGGGGACGCGCTGCTGGATCTGGTTGGACAGCTCCCACACCCAGCTCTCCGTCATCACGTCGACCGCGGACCTGAACTGCCGCCGCTCGTCGGTGCTCATGCCGGCGGCGGTCCGCTGCCAGAGGTCGATGAGGCCGCGCTCCATGCCGTTGACGGGGACGGGGAGCTCCTCGCCGTCGACGGGCATGCAGGCCGACAGACGCGCGGTGACCAGTTTGGCCGTGGCCAGGTCGCGGCGGTTGCCGAAGACGAGCGGATAGTAGTCGTCCCCGTACGTGCCCCAGGCCAGCCACTGCGCGCTGATGTCGAGGGCGTCCGCGGTGGCGTCCGGATGGATGCCGGCCGCGCACAGCGGAAGGTCGTACCCGTCCAGCTTGTCCTCGTCCCAGACGCCCTCCTGGAGCATCCCCATGGCGTGCATCCAGTCGGCGAGGCGGTGCCGGGCCCCGTCGAGATGAGGGCTGAGCGTCACCTCGAACGGCATCAGGAAGTCGGGCAGTTGCGACGGGCCGACCTTCTGGAACGGGACATGGGTGTACGCGCGCAGCCGCTCCGCCCCGGCGGCCGAGAGCAGGGCGCCGACGTCCAGGGCGGAGGTGCCGAGGACGCCGGATCCGAACGGCCGGTTCTCCTCCAGGGCACCTTCGTTCATGTACCGGCTGGACCGCATGTGCCACTCGTGGCCGCCCGACTGCCAGTCCTGGAGCCCCTGGGTGTAGGCGGCGACCGCCGCGACCTCGTCCGGGGTGAGCCCGTTCTCCACGGCGAGCGCGGGGACCTCGGTCAGCGCCGTGTGCTCGAACTGGTGCAGACGCGAGGTGAGGATGTCGTTGACGGTCTCGGCGGCCTGCTGGGTGGTGCAGCCGAAGAAGGTCTCCAGGACGAGGATGCCGTTGCTGAGCTCGCCCTCCTCCTCGACCTCCCGCTGGTAGGAGAACAGGTCGTTGCGCAGGTGCACGCCGTCCGAGAACGTCTCCATCAGCACCCGCAGCGGCCTCGATCCGGCCACCGGGGCGGGCACTTCGGCGGTCGCGTACTCGACGAGCCCGGCCGACCAGGGGGCACCGCCCACCTTGCGGCGCATCTCGATGTACTCGACGGGGTTGGCGATCCGCCCCTCGTTGATGTTGGACAGCTCCCACATCGACTCGTTGAGCAGGTGCTCGGTGGAGACCGCGAAACGCTTGCGCCACCCCAGGGACATCGAGGGCACCGTGCGCGCCCAGAGGTCGGCCAGCCCCGCCTCGACCGGGTTCTCCGGCTCCGGCACGGGGGTCGAGAGGTCCAGCGGCATGAACATGGGCAGCCGGTCCAGGTAGGCCTTGCCGCCCTGGCGGTCCTGGGTGCGTTTGAAGGTCTCCAGGAAGTGGTCGTCGAAGAAGAAGACCCACACGTACCAGTCGGTGATGAGCGAGAGGGCCGGTCCGTCGCAGTCGGGGTGCGTGTACGCGCACAGCAGGCCGTAGTCGTGCGCGTCGAGGTCGGACTGTTCCCAGATGCCGGAGCCTTCCAGCATGCCCATCCCCCGGGCCCATTCGACCGTGTGCGCCCGCGCCTCGTCGAGGTGCGGGTTCAGCCGCGCGGGATACGGCATGTAGAAGTGCGGGAGTTCGAACGGCTGCGTCATGGCCGGGCCCTACCCACGCCCCTCCGGGCACATCCACCCACCGGGACATGATCACACCATCGCGTGAATCCGTACGAAACGGGCCTTCCGGCCGGGTCGGTTCGGTTCGGTTCGGTTCGGTTCGGTCGGGAACGGCGGGTCGGGCCGGTGGCGACACCCGCCCCGACGGGCGTTCGGCGACGGCCGACCCGTCCGCACGTCGGTTCCCCCGGCGGAACACCGGGCGTCCGTCGGTGCTCTTGCCGACCCGGGCGCCCGGCGTCACCGTGGGCGCATGACCTCCTTCGTGCTTCCTCATGAAGTGCACGGCGACGGCCCCCACAAGGTGATCGCCGTGCACGGCTGGTTCGCCGACCGGTCCGCGTACGCGGCCGTGCTGCCCGACCTCGACCGTGCCGCGTTCCAGTACGCGCTGGTCGACCTGCGCGGCTACGGGGAGGCGAAGGACGTCGTCGGCGCGTACACGACCGCCGAGGCGGCCGCCGATGTCGTCGAGCTGGCGGACCGGTTGGGGTGGGAGCGGTTCTCGGTGATCGGCCACTCGATGGGGGGCACCGTCGCGCAGCGCGTGCTCACACTCGCCCCGGACCGGCTGCGCCGCCTGGTCGGGGTCTCGCCGGTGCCCGCGTCGGGACTGTCCCTGCCGGAGGAGCAGTGGGAGCTGTTCGCGGACGCGGCGCACCGGCCGGAGAACCGGCGGACCATCATGGACGTCACGACCGGCGGCCGACTGCCCGCGGCCTGGCTGGACCGGATGGTGGCGAGGTCGCTGGCACTCAGCGACCCGAAGGCGTTCCGCGCCTACCTGGACTCGTGGGCCGGCGCGGACTTCCACGCCGAGGTCGAGGGCGCGCGGGTGCCGGCGCTGGCCGTGACGGGCGCCCTGGACCCCGCCCTGTCGGCCACCCTGATGCGGGAGACCTGGATGCGCTGGTACCCGGACGCCGAACTCCATGAGCTGGCCCGGACCGGGCACTACGCGATGGACGAGAGCCCGCTCGACCTGATCGGCGTCGTGGAGTCCTTCCTGCGCGCGGAGGAAACGGACGCGGACAGGGCCGGAGGCGGGGCGTGAGCGTACGGGAGACCGCGCCGCCCGTCCCCGACGTCTTCGACCCCCGGCGGTACGCCGACGGAGTCCCGCACGCCGCCTACCGCACGCTGCGCGACCATCACCCGGTGGCCTGGCAGGAAGAACCCGAGGTGCTCGGCTGGCCCGCCGGAACCGGGTTCTGGGCGGTGACCCGGCACGCGGACGTGGTCCGGGTGCTCAAGGACCCGGCGACGTACTCCTCGCGTCTCGGAGCGACCCAGATCCGGGATCCCGATCCGGACGACCTCCCGTTCATCCGCCGGATGATGCTCAATCAGGATCCCCCGGACCACGGCCGGCTGAGACGTCTGGTCAGCCGCGCCTTCACGCCCCGCCGGATCGAGCACTTCACGTCGGTCGTCCGCGGACGGGCCCGCGCCCTGCTCGAGGACGCGGTCCGCGAGGCCCGCGCGGGTGACGGACGCTGCGACCTCGTCGCCTCCGTCACCGACGACTACGCCCTGCTCAACCTCGCGGACCTGCTCGGCGTACCGGAGCGCGACCGCGACCTGCTGCTGCACTGGACGCGGCGGGTGATCGGCTACCAGGACCCCGACGAGGCGGGCGAGCCCGTCCACGACGCGAGCGGCAGGCCCGTCAATCCGCGCTCCCCGGCCCTGCTGCGGGACATGTTCGCCTACGCGCACCGACTGGCTCTCCACAAGAAGTCCCAGCCGAGCGACGACGTGCTGACCACGCTCGCCACCGATCCCGAACTCGCCCTGGCGGAACTGGAGATGTTCTTCTTCCTCCTCACGGTCGCGGGCAACGACACCGTGCGCAGCGCCGCTCCGGGCGGTCTCCTGACGCTCGCCCGCCATCCGGACGCGTATGCCGCCCTGCGCTCCGGGACGGTCGGACTCGACACCGCGGTGGATGAGTTGCTGCGTCTGCACCCGCCCGTCCTCAGCTTCCGCCGTACGGCGGCCGTCGACACCGAGCTGGCGGGGCAGCGCATCCGCGCGGGTGACAAGGTGGTCGTCTTCCACGCCTCGGCCAACCACGACGAGCGCGTTTTCGCCGACCCGCACCGGGTCGACCTGGCCCGCTCCCCCAACCCCCACGTCTCCTTCGGCGACGGACCGCACGTCTGCCTGGGCGCGCACTTCGCGCGGCTGCAACTGCGCGTGCTCTACGAGGAGTCGCTGCGCGTCCTGCCGACACTGACCATGGCGGGGGCCCCGCGCCGTCTCGTCTCGAACTTCATCAACGGCCTCAAGTCACTGCCCGTGCGGGTGGGATGAGCCCGCGGTCTCAGCGCCTCACCTGGATCAGCGCATGCGTGCCGCCGGTGCGCCAGCGCTGGTCCTCGGCCGCGACGAGCGCGGTCTCGGTGCGGGGGTCGAGACCGACGACCACGTCGGACTTGAGCGTGCGCAGGGCGGCCACCGGGCCCGGGAAGTAGGCGGTCGTCCCGGCGAACGGGGTGGTGGCCGGATAGCGCCGGTCACCCACGAGGCGGCGGTAGTTCAGGTCGCCCTTCATGAGGGTGACGTCGGCCTCCGCGAACTCCCGGCGCAGGTCGTCGGGCATGTCCGCGTAGGGCAGCGGGGCGCAGGAGAAGGGGTGGGCCCGGACCGTGAGGCGGCCGTCGGTCATCGCCGACCACAGGCGGTGGCCCGAGGCCCCGGCCGCACCGGGCGCGGCCTTGAGACGGCGCAGGGCGTCGATCACGTCGGCGGTGGTGGCGTCGGAGACGTAGTACGGGTACGGCTTCACGTGCAGGACGGCCCGTTCGACGCGACGACCGCGCAGGAGGTGGTCGATGAGCAGCAGGTCGGGGACGAGTTCCCGACCGGAGTTGTCCGCGACCACACAGAGGGTGCCGCCGGCGAACAGGGACCGCAGGGACTCGCCCTCGTTCACGACCAGTTGGGAAACGGTGGCCGCCTCGTCATTCGCGGCCGCGAGGCGGAATCCGAGGTCCGCGCGGTTGCCCCACAGTGAGCCCAGCAGCAGTGCCTCGTCCTGTTCCGCCGTGGGCCGGTCGGCGAGCTCGTCGAGCGCGGCGAGCTCCTCGTCCGCCTCAGGGGTGTCGAGCTCGGCGAGCTTGAACGGCCGGAAGGGGTCGACGCCCTGCCAGGGTCCTGGAGTGAAGTAACCGACGGCTTCCAGGAGTTGGCGGTAGAAGTAGCTCTCGGACCAGAGAAAGGGCACGTCGAACCAGGGCCGGCCGAAGTACTCCCGGCCGCCCCAGACCTCCCACTGCTCGCGGTCCCGCGCCCGCGCGCCGAGCGGTTCGAGGACGCCCTCGGCGGAGTTCTTCAGGAGGGCGTCGAGCGCGCGCCGCTGCTCGGGACCGTACGGGAAGGCGTCCCGCACCTTCCGGATGAGCGCCGGATGCCGTTCGGCCAGCACGCTCCGGGGGAACGAGCCCGGTACGTCGCCGAGGATCACGGGCGCGCCGGCAGCAGCGGGGGGTTCGGCGGAGGCGACGGGCTCAGGCATGCGGCTCACCGTACCGGCTGCGTCCGCGGTACCGGCCGAGCCGGCGGCGGGCCGCGGCAGCGCGTCGGCACCCCTGCCCGGCGGTGGCCCGCGCCCGCCGGAGAGGTCCCCTCACGCACCCGGCGGCACACGCCCGCACCCCGGATCCGGACACCCGGCGGCACACGCCGCACCCGGACCCGGACAACCGGCGCGTCGCCGCCGCACCCCGGCTCCGGACGCACGGCAGCGCTCCCCGTACCGCGGCGTGCTGCGGATCTGAACACACGGCCGCGCGCCCCCGTACTTCACCATGCAGCGCAGCCCTGTGGCCGTCACGCAGTGCAGCCCTGTGGCCGTCGCCGCGAGGCGCGGTACGGCCGCACCCGCATCCCAGCCGTCGAGGAGACCCACCGGATGACCGCACACCGCACCGCCACCGCGGCCGCTGTCGCCGCGGCGGCCCCGCTGCTCCTGCTGACGTGGGCCGCGGGACCGGCCCAGGCGCACGGAGCGCCGACGGATCCGGTCAGCCGGGTGTTCGCCTGCTCCCCCGAGGGCGGCGGCGACAACCGCACCACGGCCTGCAAGGCGGCGATCGCGGCGAACGGAGCGCCCTTCACCGCGTGGGACAACCTCCGGGTCGCCGGCGTCAACGGCAGGGACCGGCAGGTGATCCCGGACGGGAAGCTGTGCAGCGGGAACCTGCCCGCCTACAAGGGCCTCGACCTCGCCCGCGCCGACTGGCCCTCGACCCGGATGACACCGGGCGCGAGCTTCACCCTCTCCTACAGTTCGACGATTCCGCACACGGGGACCTTCAAGCTGTATCTGAGCAAGCCGGGTTACGACCCGTCCAAGCCCCTGACCTGGTCCGACCTGCCGACGAAGCCGTTCGCCACGGCCACCGACCCGGCGCTGGTGAACGGCGCGTACCGGATCAGGGCCACGCTGCCGTCCGACCGCACCGGCCGGCAGATGCTCTACACGATCTGGCAGAACACGAGTACGACGGACACGTACTACTCGTGCTCGGACGTGGTCTTCCCCGCCGCCGCCCGTGGCACGGGTGCTGGCGCCAAGGCCGCGCCGACATCGGCGCGGGCAGCACGGACGACCGCACCCGGCCGCGCGACCGGGAAGGCGGCGCAGGGCACGAAGTCGCCGGCCGGGCAGTCGCCGACACCCTCGCGGCCGGTCACGCCGTCCGCGTCGCAGGTGTCCGCGCCCGACCACCTCACCCCGGCCGCCGACAACTCGTCCGGGGGCAGTGGCTCGCTCCCCCTCGTCGCGGGGGCGGGGGGAGCGGCGGCCCTCCTGCTCACCGCCGGCGTCGCGCTCACGCTGCGACGCCGGCGGTGACCGGTGGTCCGGTGGTCGGTCAGTTGACGGTGACCGCCGGGCCGCCCGGCTGGGTGGTGTCGGTGACGGGGGCGTACTTGGCGGTGAAGTAGCCGTTGCTGAAGCACAGGGACGAGCCCGAGGCCTTGGCGAACTGCTGGTTGGTGAAGGTGATGCTGTTGTCGGTGTTGCTCGCCGTACCGGTCAGGCTGGGGGCCTGGTAGACGCAGGTGATGCTGCCGAGAAGGGTGCGCAGCACGACGGTGGTCTGGATGGTCGAGCCGGCGGCCGGGGTGACGGTGACCGTGCCGTCGGAGGCGACCGTGGTGGCGTACGGGAGGTTGTTGACCGTGACGCCGGTGACGCCGAGCACGCCGATGACATTGCTGGTGCAACTGCCGAAGGTGTGGCCGGTGAGCGACTCGGTGGCGGTGCCGGGGGCCGTCGGGTTGTCGGTGGCCGTGGCGGTGAAGGCCGACGCGGCACAGGAGACGCCGCTCGTGCCGGTGCTGCTGGAGTAGAGCGTGGCCTTGGTGCCGCTCGCCAGCGAGGCGGTGAGCACATCGCCGGTGGCGACGGCGGCGCCGCCCGCGGTGAGCACCGGGGTGTCGTCGGCGGAGGCGGGGGAGATCGCGGAGACCGAGAGGGCCGCGGCGACACCGACGAGGGCGAGCAGGGATCGCGTACGCATGGGGGAGCCTCTTTCTGATCTGACGGGGGGTGCGGGGCCTGGTTCGGAGAGAGGTGCGGTCCCGGGCTCACCGGGGGGCATGGTCCTGGCCGTCCCGGTGGACACGGAGCTGGAGTCCGCTGCCGGCCCGTGACGTCTTCTCCGTACGCGACGGACCGGCAGCGGCGAGGGGCTACCGGGCGCGACCGCAAGGGGGGAAGTCGGCCGCGCCGGTGCCGTGGGGTGACGACGGTGACGAGGATGCGCACGGGACGTTCGGAGGGGTCACGCACGCCCCGCCGCAGGGGGCGGGGCCGGGAGGGTGACATGCGCCGTGCTGACGGACCCGGCGCCACGGATCCATCGGAAACAAGGCTGAGTTGTAGACCTGATGGATAGTCAACGTCAAGGCACGGTAGGGAAGTTGGAGGTCAACGGGTCGGCGACGGGAAGCCGTGCACACAGATGCCACACAATCGACATCCGCTTGCCACAAGTCCCTTGACCCGCGAATGTAACCCCCGGTAACTTCCAAGCAGGCTACTGCTGCGTAACGAGAAAGCCCTTGCGATCGCCGGGAGTTGCGAGGAGGCGTACGCGGCAGCCCTGTCCGCGCCAGGACACGTGCCGCTCAAGCCGCACCTGCGTTGACTATGTCCAGGGAGCAGAACATGGCCTCGTCCTCGGACGCCACGGCGTCCACCGGTCCCACCCCCGAGAACCCCGAGAGCGGTTCCGACCGACGCGGGCGGGTCCGTCTGCGCCGCGCCGCGGTGATGGCGGTGCCTGCCACCGCGATCGCCGCGGGACTGATGATCCTCACCGCCCAGGGCGCCCTGGGCGTGCAGTTCGCCATCTCCGGCATGCCGTTCGTCGTGACGGCCACGGAGCTGAACGGCACCGGCTTCGAGCAGTTCGGGAACCTCGACAACATGGCCGAGGACAGCCCGAACGCCGGCGACACCGGTGGCCAGGTCCTGGTCGTCACCTCCGCCATCAAGAACGCGACGCTGACCAAGCTGTGCCAGAGCGTCGACCTGGGCGGCACCAACCTGGTCATCACCGCGGGCGGCGGCTCGGACAAGGTGCAGGCGACCGACCTGACCACGGACTCGACCGAGCTGTCGGGTGACGCGTCCTTCGGGAACATCGAGATCGGCAACGACGCGAGCACGCTCGACAAGGCCAGCGTCCAGGGGAACAAGGGCGTCTTCAGCCAGCAGGCCGACACCGTCCACATCGGCAATCTGCGGCAGACCAACTACGCGACCACCGCGGCCGTGTTCAAGCTTCCGGGCCTCAAGCTCCGCTTCAGCGGCACGGGCTGCTGATGACCCGGGTCCGGAATCCGAGGTCGGGCTTCCGGCAGTGGCGCGCACGCCGCCCCTTCTGGGGCGGGCTGCTGCTCACCCTGGGCGGGGCGGAGATCCTCCTGACCGAGAAGGCGTCCCTCAAGGTCGTCATGCACATCGGCATGCAGGGCGTGGCGGGCTATCTGCTGCCGACGGTCATGCTCGTGTGCGGTCTGCTGATCCTCTTCAACCCCGCGCAGCGCCTGTTCTACTCGCTGCTCGGCATCCTTCTCTCGCTCGGCACCTGGCTCACCTCCAACCTCGGAGGCTTCTTCCTCGGCCTGCTCCTCGGGGCGGCCGGCAGCTGCATGGCCTTCGGCTGGCTTCCCGACCAGGAGCCGCGCAGGCGTCTGCTGCGCGGGCGCCGGCAGCGGCAGACCACGGCGACGAAGGCATAGCCCGGAGGACCCGCAAGAGCCCGGTGGCAGCGCCCGCCCCGGCCGGACCCAGGACAGGTGGACGGCCGGGGCCGGTGCGGGCACCGGTGGCGCGGCCCGCGGGAGAGCCGAACGCGCCCGGCACCCGCTCCGGCCCCTGGGTTGATGCGACTGCCCGATCACCGCATCCTTGTACATATGGTGATATTGCCGGGCGATGCCGGGCGCGCGGCCGCGCGAGGCGACGCCATGGTGGTGGTCGACGCCCACGGCATCGTCAGGGGCTGGAGCGAGGGCGCCCGCCTGCTGACCGGCTACGCCGCCGCGGAGATCGCCGGACGTCCGGTGTCGGCCCTGGTGGACGGGGACGCCGCCGCGGCCTGGCAGATCCTGCGCACCAGCCACGGCGCGATCGTCGCCGTACGGCACTGGGACGGTCGGCGCAGCGAACTGGCCCTGCGGGTCTGCCCGCTCCAGGGCGAGCACGGGGAGCAGCGGGGGTACGTGATCACCGGCGCGCCGGACGAGCGCGGCCGGATGCTGGGCGAGCTGGCCTTCACCCAGTCGTCGACGCCCATGTCGGTCTTCGACACCGAACAGCGGTATCTGCGGGTGAACGACACGGCGTGCCGGATCATCGGGGCCCGGGAGGCCGAGGTGCGCCACCGTTTCTTTCCCGACACCGTGGAGAACGCGGAACTCAGCCGCGGCTTCCTGCATCATCTGCGCAAGGTGGTCGAGACCGGGCGGCCGGTCCACTACGAGAGCTGGACCCGCTCCCCCTCCGGATCGCGCACACGTGCCTGGACCATAGAGATGTGGCCGCTGCGGGAGCCGGCCGGGGAGTTGCTCGGGGTCGGGCTGGCCGCGTTCGACAGCACCGAGGAGTACGGGACACGGCAGCGGCTCGCCCTCCTGAACAGGGCCGCCACCTGCATCGGCACCAAGCTGGACGTGATCCACACCGCACGGGAACTGGCCGAGCTGACGGTGCCCAAGCTGGCGGACTTCGCGAGCGTGGACCTGCTGGACTCGGTGCTCCGGGGCGACGAACCGGCCGTGGGACCGGTGGACGCCGAGGTGGAACTGCGCCGAGTCGCCCACCACTCCGGCACCCCCGGGGTGCCGGAGGCCGCGATCGACCTGGGCGCGGCGGACGTCTATCCGTCGTACTCCCCGCCGGCCCGCGCCCTGGCCACCGGTCGTGCGGTGCTCGCCGGGACCGGCGATCCGGGCGTCGACACCTGGCTCGCGGAGCACGGCTCCCGGTCCACCAAGCTGCACCAGGCGGCCCACCGCGCCTTCTCGCTGATGGCGGTACCGCTGGTGGCGCGGGGCACGACTCTGGGGGTGGCGGTCTTCGCCCGGCTGCTCAGCGCCGAGAACCCCGACCCCTTCGACCGGGACGACGCGACGCTGGCGCAGGAGCTGGCAGGCCGGGCGGCCGTCTGCGTGGACAACGCCCGCAGGTACACCAAGGAGCGCACCACCGCGCTGGCCCTGCAGCGCAGTCTGCTGCCGCAGGCGATGGCGGGCCAGGCGGCGGTCGAGTTCGCCTCCCGCTATCTTCCGGCCCTGTCCCGGGCCGGTGTCGGCGGCGACTGGTTCGACGTGATCCCGCTGTCCGGGACCCGGGTCGCGCTCGTCGTCGGCGATGTCGTCGGGCACGGCCTCCACGCCTCCGTGACGATGGGCAGGCTGCGCACGGCGGTGTGGACGCTGGCCGACGTCGATCTGCCCCCGGACGAGTTGCTCACCCACCTCGACGACCTGGTCGGACACCTCGCGGGCGACGACGGCGCGACGGGCGGCGAGATCGGCGCGACCTGCCTGTACGCGGTCTACGACCCGGTGTCCCGGCGCTGCACGGTCGCCGCCGCCGGGCACCCGCCGCCCGTCGCCCTGTTCCCCGACGGAACCGTCCGGGCCGTCGAGGTGAGCGCGGGACCGATGCTCGGGGTCGGCGGCCTCCCGTTCGAGTCCACCGAGCTGGAGCTGCCGGAGGGAACCGTGCTCGCCCTCTTCACCGACGGTCTCGTAGAGGCCCGCGACCTCGATGTGGACACGGGCACCAGAGCCCTGGGCGAGGCGCTGGCGACCCCCGCAGGGGACCTGGAGGACGTCTGCGACAACGTGCTCAAGGCCATGCTCCCCCAGCGCCCCGCGGACGACGTGGCCCTGCTGCTGGCCCGCACCCGCGCGCTGGACGCCGAGCAGGTGGCCCGGTGGGACCTGCCGGCCGATCCGGCGGTGGTCGCCGAGGCGCGGCAGCACGCGACCGAGCAGCTGGCCCGCTGGGGACTCGACGAGATCGCCGCTGTGACGGAACTGGTCGTCAGCGAACTGGTCACCAACGCCATCCGTTACGGCGGCGCGCCGATCCAGCTCCGGCTCATCCGCGACCGCGCCCTGATCTGCGAGGTCTCCGACGCCAGCAGCACCTCTCCCCATCTGCGCAGGGCCCGTACCTACGACGAGGGCGGTCGCGGGCTGCTCCTCGTCGCCCAGCTCACCGACCGCTGGGGCACCCGCACGACCTGCGCAGGGAAGACGATCTGGGCCGAGCAGACGCTGCCGGTCCCCTGACCGCCACGGAAGGGTTACGGATGGTCGACCGACGGAGCTTCGGCAAGATCGTGGGCGTGGGCGCGGCAGGGGCTTCGCTCACCGGGTGGTCCGACACCGGCGCCACCGCGGACGGGGCGGTCGGCGCTCCCACGGGGGCGGTCTCCCCGACGCCCGCGCCGGGGCACGCGTCCTTCGGCCGTCTCCGGCGGGTCGAGGCCGGGGAACTGAGCGTCGGCTACGCGGAGGCCGGCCCCGCCCACGGCCCCGCGGTCGTCCTGCTGCACGGCTGGCCCTACGACATCCACAGCTTCGTCGAGGTCGCGCCGCTGCTGGCGGCGCGCGGCCACCGGGTGATCGTGCCGTACCTGCGCGGCCACGGCACCACGCGCTTCCGGTCCGCCAGGACCTTCCGCAACGCCCAGCAGTCGGTGGTCGCGCTCGACATCATCGCGCTGATGGACGCACTCAAGATCGACAAGGCGGTGCTGGCCGGTTTCGACTGGGGAGCGCGGACGGCCGACATCATCGCCGTGCTTCGGCCCGAGCGGTGCAGGGCCCTGGTCTCCGTGGGCGGCTATCTGATCACCGACCGCGAGCGCAACAAGCGGCCGTTGCCGCCGAAGGCCGAGTGGGCGTGGTGGTACCAGTACTACTTCGCCACCGAGCGTGGACGGCTCGGCCTCAAGGAGAACAGGGCCGACCTGGCACGCCTGGTCTGGACGTTCAACTCCCCGACGTGGCACTACGACGACGCCACGTTCGACCGTACGGCGAAGGCGTTCGACAATCCGGACTACGTCGCCATCGTGATCCACAACTACCGGTGGCGGCTCGGCCTGGCGCAGGGCGACCCGCGCTACGACCGGCTGGAGCGGCAGCTGGCCGCGAGCCCTGTCGTCGCGGTGCCCACCGTCACCCTCGACGGTGGCAAGGACCCCTTCACCGCGGCCGGCGACGGATCGTCGTACCGCGACCGGTTCTCGGGGCCCTACGCGCACCGAACCCTGGCGGACATCGGTCACAACGTGCCACAGGAAGCGCCCGAGGCCTTCGCGCGGGCGGTCGTGGAGGCGGACGGCCTCGCCGGGAGCTGACCGCGTGCGCCCTTCAGCCCCGTACGGATCGCCGTACGTACGAAGGAGACGTCCGCGCCGACCGGTCGGAACGCGGTCTCACAGGCACGTGCGGACGAGCCACTCGTCCTCGTTGTACGCGTCCCTCGCCGGGTCCGGCAGCGTGGCCGGCCGCTCCTCGACCGTGTCCTCCAGGCGGATCCGCTCCGGAAGCGCGCCGAACCGCGCCCGCCGGACCGCCGCCTCGGCCATACCCGGCTCCTGCTTCTCACCCGTCATTCCGACCTCCCCGTCCTGAACGTTGCGCCTGATCCTCGCAAGCCGTTCGTCACCTGTCAAGGGGGTGACGGTCGGGGTCCCGGTGAGGCCTGGACTCGACCGTGCGCACTCCCCGCTCATGACCGCTCGCTTGACGACCGTGCGTCACACACGATTGGCTCCGGCCCAACGAAAGTCCAAGAGTCGGTGCACAACAGCCCTATGACCGCGCCGAGTTCCCCCCTCCCCGTCCTTCTGCTGGGCCGCACAGCGAGGTGCCGCACTCCGATGAACACGTCCCCCACACCTCACCACTCCCCCGGATCCGCGCGCGGCACGGTCGTCGCCGTCGCCGTCACCCTGCTCCTGGCCGGCTGCTCCGGCGGATCGGACTCCGGCGCGGGCACCGGAGCGGCGGGGAAGGCGGGCACCGGCCACATCAAGGTCGCCCTGATCACCCACGGCGCCGACGGAGACGCCTTCTGGGAACTGGTGCGGAAGGGCGCTCAGGCGGCGGCCGCCAAGGACGACATCGACCTCACCTACGCGAGCGACTCCGACGCCGCGGGGCAGGCGAGCCTGGTGCGGGACGCGGTCCGCGACCGGGTCGACGGCATCGCGGTGACCCTGGCCAAACCGGAGGCGATGAAGAGCGCCGTCACCGCGGCCAAGGCCGCGGGCATACCGGTGGTCGGCCTCAACTCCGGTATCGACGCCTGGCGGTCCGAGGGCCTGCTGGAGTACTTCGGCCAGGACGAGAGCGTCGCGGGCCGGGCGCTCGGCGACAAGCTGGACGAACTCAAGGCCAGGCACGCCCTCTGCGTCATCCACGAGCAGGGCAACGTCGCCCTGGAGGCACGCTGCGCCGGGGTGAAGAAGGCGTTCACCGGCGACACCGACCTGCTCTATGTCAACGGTACCGACATGAAGGCGGTCACCACCGCCGTCGCGACCAGACTCCGACAGGACCCGAGCGTCGACGAAGTCGTCATGATGGGGGCACAGTTCGCGCTCGGCGCGGTGAAGTCGGTGAAGGAGGCGGGCAGCAGGGCGGCAGTCGCCACCTTCGACCTCAACAGCAGTCTGGTGAAGGCGGTGCGGAGCGGGGACGTGCAGTTCGCGGTGGACCAACAGCCCTACCTACAGGGCTACCTCGCCGTGGACTCGCTCTGGCTCTACAGGTCCAACGGCAACTTCAGCGGCGGCGGAACGGCACCCGTGCTCACCGGACCGGCGTTCGTCACCAAGGAGAACGTCGCCTCCGTCGCCAAGTTCGCCGCCGAAGGCACCCGTTGAGCCGGTCCCACCGCTCGTCCCCGGCGGCGCGCACGGCATCACAGGCCCCAAGGTTTTCGGACACTCACGGTGCGTACGGGCACTTGTACGGATAGCATCCTGCGCACCTCCAGTGCCGTACCGGACACGCGGTCACCCCCCGCCCGTCCGCCGAACCGCTCCTCCCCCCGCTGATCGCACTAGGACGACGATGTCTCCACGGACAGGTGCCCGGCGCCGTCTCGGCTCCATACGTCTCTCCCTGATCCTGCTGGCGCTGGTGCCCAGCGTCACCCTCGGCGCCATGTGGGGTGTGACGACCACGCAGATCTTCTCGGAGGGGCTGCGGCTGCGGTCGCAGACCGAACTGAGCAGGTCCACCGGCGCCATGGGCACCGACGCGACGCTCGCGCTGCAACAGGAGCGCAGTCTGTCGGCGGCGTGGCTGGCCTCGCCGCACGGTTCACGGACCGCGCTGGACCGGCAGCGCGGGAGGACGGACGAGGCCGTCGCGAAACTGGTGCGCCGCTCGGACGACATCAAGAACGCGCCCGCCCGGGTCGGGGACCGCCTGTACTCGGTCCTGGCGTCGGTGGGAAGCCTGGAGTACTACCGGGGACAGGTGGACCACCCCACCGACATCACCGCCCAGCAGGCGCTGGACCAGTACACCGCGATCATCGACGGCCAGATCCACGCCTTCCAGGAGCTCTCCCAGGTCGACGACGGCGACCTCACCTCCCAGGCCGGCCCGCTGATCACCCTGGGAAGCGGCGCGGAACTGGTCGCCCAGGAGGACGCCGAACTCGCACTGGCCTGGCCCACGGGGAAGCTCGACGAGAAGGCGTGGACACGGTTCGCGCAACTCGTCGACGTACGGCGCTGGGTCTTCCGCGGCCAGGTCCTCTCCTCCCTGGACGGCGCCGTGAAGACGCGGGTCGAACGGATCCTGCAGAGCCAGGACTGGAGGACGCTGGAGTCCGTCGAGGACCAGGTGCTCGCGGCCCGGACGGCGCACGGCGCGGTGGCCCGGACGGTCGAGCTGCCGGACGCGGGCCGGCGCTGGAACGCCGCGCTCACCAGGATCTCCGCCCAGTACTCGGACCTGATCCGGCAGCAGACCGCGGGGCTGCTCGACCGCAGCGCCGACAAGGCCCACGGGCTGCTGGTCAAGGCGGCGGCGCTGAGCGCGGGCGGACTCGTCGCCCTGCTGCTGTGCGTCGTGATGTCGTGGCGCATCACGCGCTCCCTGTCCCGGCGGCTGCGCGGCCTGCGGCTGGCCACGCTCAGCCTGGCCGAGGAGCGGCTGCCCGACGTGGTCGCCCGGCTGGACCGGGGCGAGAAGGTGGACGTGGACCTCGCCACCCCGCCGCTGGACTACGGCGGGGACGAACTCGGCCAGGTGGCCCAGGCCTTCAACACCGCGCAACGCACGGCGGTGCACACCGCGGTGGAACTCGCCGACACCAGACGCGGCTTCCAGAAGGTGATCCTGGGCATCGCCCGGCAGAGCCAGAACCTGGTCAACCTGCAGCTCAGCAAGCTCGACGCGCTGGAACGCGAGCACCAGGACCCGCAGATCCTCAAGGGCCTGTACGAACTCGACTCCACGGCAAGTCAGTTGCGGCGCTACGAGGAGAACCTCGTCATCATCAGCGGTGAGCAGCCCCGGCGCAGCTGGACCGAACCGGTCGCGCTGATCGACATCCTGCGCAGCGCCGTCGGCGAGGTCGCCCAGTACCAGCGGGTGGAGGTGCACGCCGACGACGAGGTGTACCTCACGCCGCCCGCGGTGGCGGACGTCATCCACCTGCTGGCGGAGCTCATCGACAACGCCACCGCCTACTCCCCCGCGCCCAGCCCGGTCGGGGTGCGGGCCGCGATGGTGGCCAAGGGGCTGGCCGTGGAGATCGAGGACCGGGGTCTGGGCCTGTCCGAGGAGGACTACGCGGCGTTCAACTCCCAGTTGACGGTGGCTCCGCAGTTCGACGTGGTGGCGCTGGCCGACGACCTGCGGCTCGGCATGTTCGTGATCGCCCGGCTCGCCACCCGGCACGGCATCGCCGTCACCCTGCGGTCCTCGCCGTACGGCGGAACCACCGCGATCGTGCTGATCCCGCACGAGATCGTGGTGTGCGAGACACCGGGCCCGGCCGCTCCGGACACGGACCCCGCCGGCCCGGCGGACGCCGACCTACCCGCACCGGCCAGGGCCGTGACGAACCCGGGCACCGCTGCCGCCGGGGGCCGCCTGTCGCACGAGCGCACCGGAGAGGCGCGGCCCGCCGCCCGGGCCCGCACGGCCGATCCCTCCGCCTCCCGGTCCGGCACGGCCCCGGCCGCCTCCCGGTCCGGCACCGGCACCGCTCCGGCCGCGGCCACCGTCCGGCGGGACGGACTCACCCCGCTGCCCCGCCGCGTGCCGCAGACCAGCCTGGCCACCGAACTGCGGGAGGACGCCGGGCCGGCGGACACCGGCGGCCAGGACGCGGACGGCTTCACCGACCTCACCGACTTCACCGCGGAACGGGCGGCCTCCTCTCTGGCCGGCTTCCAGCGCGGCACACTCCGGGCCCGAGCCACCGACGACGACGGGGCGCCGTACGACCGGGGCGAACCGAGCGAGGAAGGGGAGGCGGAGAACACGCGCGAAGAGCCGGGTGACCGGGTCCCCGCCGCGGCCCCCACCCTGACCACGCCCGCGCACCAGTCGTCACCGCCGCCCGTGCACCCGTCACCGCCGCCCGAGGGCCACTCATCGGGCCCGCCCGCAGACCGCTCGTCGACTCCGCCCGCAGACCGCTCGTGAAGGACTGAGAAATGACACGCCCCAGCCCCGCCACACACAGCCAGCTCGACCAGCTGCTCACCGGACTGGTGGAACGGGTGGCCGACGTGAACCACGCCGTCGTGCTGTCCGAGGACGGACTGGTCGTCAGCAAGTCCACGGCCTTCGTCCGCGACGACGCCGAGCGGCTGGCGGCGACGGCGTCCGGACTGATGAGCCTGAGCAAGGGAGTCAGCATGGACTTCCGCGGCGGACCCGTACGGCAGGCGCTCATCGAGATGCGCGACAGCTATCTGATCCTCACCGCCGCGGGACCCGGCGCCCATCTCGCCGTGCTCACCAACAAGGGCGCGGACGTCGGCGTGGTGGCCTACCAGATGAACATGCTGGTGAAGAAGATCGGCGAGCACCTCAGGGCAGCACCGCGTGCGGGCAGCGCCGCCGCCGACCACGGCGAGTGAGGTGAGCGAAGACGACGCGGCCGGCCGTCTGGTACGGCCGTTCACGCTGACCGGAGGCCGAACCCGGCCCAGCCGCGCCGACTTCACCCTCATCACGTCGGTGACCGCCGTGGATCCGCCGCCCGACGGGTCCGCCCGCTCGCAGCCCGAGCACCAGCGCATCGTGCGGCTGTGCGCGCGGCCGGTCGTGGTGGCCGAACTGGCCGCCCAGCTCGACCTCCCGGTGAGCGTCGTCGTCATCCTGCTCTGCGATCTGCTGGAGGCGGGCCGGATCACGGTCCAGGCGCCGCGTCTCGTCTCCCGCACCCCGGATCTGGACCTGCTGCAGAAAGTGAGGGACGGCCTTGGCCGGCTCTGACCCCGCCACGCGAGGGACTTCAGCACCCGAAACACCAACGACACCGCGCGCACCACGAGCACCCGGACCACCCCAGGCACCCGAAGCGGTCAAGATCCTGATCGCCGGAGGGTTCGGTGTCGGCAAGACCACCATGGTCGGCTCGGTCAGCGAGATCGTCCCGCTGCGCACCGAGGAACCCCTCACCTCCGCCGGTCTGGACGTCGACGACCTCGACGGCATCGAGGAGAAGCGGGCGACCACCGTGGCCCTGGACTTCGGCCGCATCACCCTCAGCCCCGAACTGGTCCTGTATCTCTTCGGAACCCCTGGCCAGCAGCGGTTCTGGTTCATGTGGAACGACCTCGCCATCGGCGCCCTCGGGGCCGTGGTCCTCATCGACGTGCGCCGGCCCGAGTCCAGCTTCGCCGCCGTCGACTTCTTCGAGCGACGCGGTATCCCGTTCGTCGTGGGCGTCAACGGCTTCCACGGACGGCATCCGTACACACCCGAGGAGATCCGGGACGCCCTGGCCCTGCCGGAGCGGACCCCGGTGCTCCTGTGCGACGCGCGGGAGCGGACGTCGTGCCGGGACGTGCTGATCACCCTGATCGACGAGTTGATCGCCTCCTCCGCGCAGGACCGGCGGTAGTCGCTCGGCACGTGCCCGGTACGCCACGTCGCCCGTTCGGTACGTGACCCGGTACCTCACGTCGCCCGTTCGGTACGTGACCCGGTACCTCACGTCGCCCGTTCGGTACGTGACCCGGTACCTCACGTCGCCCGTTCGGTACGTGACCCGGTACGTCACGTCGCTCAGTACGCCGCGAACGTCACCTCCGCCGTGTCGACGGTCCCTCCGCGACGGCCGGGCGCGCTCGCCTCGCGCCAGTAGAGATTGGTGTGCGCGATCACCTGGTCCGGGGGCGGTGCGCCGTACGCCGTGAGGTCCTCCGTCGTGTGCGCGTCGCCGACCAGCGTCACGTCGTACCCACGGACCAGGCCCCCGTGCAGGGTCGCCCGGATGCACGCGTCGGTCTGCGCGCCCGTGACCACGATCCGGCCCACGCCGCGCTCGGCGAGCAGCTCCTCCAGCTCGGTGCTCTCGAAGGAGTCCCCGTAGAGCTTGTGCACGAGCGGCTCCCCGTCCTCCCGGACCAGCTCCGGCACGTACCGCCAGCTCTCGCTGCCCCGCACGAGCTGGTCGTCGGAGTGCTGCACCCACACCACGGGCGCGTCTTCCGCGCGGGCCTTCTCGACCAGGGTGTTGATGTTCGCGATCACCTCGTCGCGCCCGTGGGTACCCGCCATCGCCCCGTTCTGGACGTCGATGACGAGCAGCGCGGTGTGCGGCCGATCGGGCAGGTTGGTCATGAGAACCTCCTGTTTCTCGCCGTGGATCTCCTGCGGCACCACGGTAGAGCGCACCACTGACAACGGCCCGGCTGTCGTCGCCCCGCCCCCCCCCGCACGCCCATCTCCCGCAACTCCCCTCTGCGTACGTGGTGTTGGGCTACCGTTGCTCCACCGCCTGACCTGGGGGGCAGTGGGATTGGAAGCGCCGGGGAACCGTCGTGTGTGCGTGGCGTACGACGTGGAGGGGTACAGCGGGCTCGGCCAAGAGGCGCAGTTCGACGTGCAGCGTCGGTTGCAGGCGCTCCTCGACGGTGCCTGTGCCCGTGCGGGACTGTCGCCGGGCGAGTACGAGATGCAGCCGCAGGGGGACGGCGGGCTCGCGCTGCTGCCGACCGGCGGCAAGGTGGACGAACCGCGCCTCATCGCCTCCTTCCTGCGCGCGGTGACCGCCGAACTGGGCGGCATGAACGGTCTGCGCGACGCCGGAGGCCGGATCAGACTGCGGATGGCCCTGCACGAAGGGGTGGTGTACCGCGCCGACCACGGTTATGTGGGCGACGCCGTCGTGGAGGCGTTCCGGATGTGCGACGCCGGCCCGGTCAGGGACGCGCTGCGCCGCAACCCCGCGGCGGACCTGGCCCTCGTGGCGGCCGACCGGCTCTACCAGGACGTGCTGCGGCACGGCCATCACGGCATTCCCGGTGACTCCTTCGTACGGCATCTCCTGCGCGTGAAGCTCTTCGAGGCCCACGGCTGGCTCTTCGTGCCGGGCGGCGACAGCGGCCCCGCCCCCGAGGACGGGCGGAGCCGGGACACCCCCTCCGAGACGTCGGTCGCCGACACGCTCGACGGCGACCGGCCCTACGACCTGTGGTGAACCCGCCCGCATACGGCGGGTCCGGATCCGAGGCGGCGTACACGGTCCTGATCCGGCCGGAGCTGGACGGGACGGCGCTGCCGGAATTCCCCGGCACACTGGTCCTCGGAGAGGTGTTCACCCTCGCCGCGGAGGGTGAACCCCGCCCCGGAGCACCGTTCTGGATGGTGGCGGGGGCCGGCGACGGCGAGGTCCGGTACACGCCGGGCGCGGTCGATGTCCGGGTCGGCCCCGAGCACCGGGACGGTGTGCTGCCGCACTGGATGATGTGGCCCGAGGCCGAGGCGTGGCCCGGACCGGACCCCGTGCCGCGACTGCTGCTGCCCCGCGAGGCGGACGCGGGCACCGCCGAGTTCCGGCTGCACGGCGACCGCGTGACCGGGACGGTACGGCTGTGGGCGAACCCGAAGGCGGGGTGGCCACGACCGCGGCACTACACGGCGACGGTCACCGGGAGCCGCCCGCCGTCGAACCGCCCGCCGTCGAACCGTCCGCTGTCGAGCCGTCCTCCGTCGAGCCGCACACCCGCGAACCGTACGCCGCCGAACGCCGCGCCCCCGCCTCCCGCTCCGGCCGGCCCCGCCGACCCCGGCGCCGTCCCCCAGGTCCCCGCCGACGACCGTATGGAGTTGCGCTCGCTGGCCCAGTCGCTGGTCCTGGAGCGCCGGTACGCGGAGGCGCGGCCCCTGCTGGCCCGCTCGGCCGCGCTGTACGCGGCGTCCGCGAGCCACCCGGACGCCTGGTCGGGAAGGGTCGTGTCCGATCTGACGAGCCTGGCCTTCATGACCCCCTATCAGGCCCTGTGCGCCCTGGAACTCGGCGACTACGACGGCCTGTTGGACTGCCTTCTCGCGGGCGTGGAGCTGCGCCGGGCGCTGACGGCGACAGCGGCGTCGTCGGGGGCCGGGTACGGCCCCGAGTACGAGGAGGAGGTGCGCGCCGGTGCCCGGTTCCTGCCCGGGTTCGTGGAGGCCTGGCGGTCACGGCTGGCGGAGGACACCGCCCGGATCGACGCCGTCGACGCGGGCCGTCCGTTCTACGCGGCCCTCACCCTGTACCTCTTCGACCAGGGCGCGTACGAGGACGCCCTGGTCGCCTCCGAGGCCGGCCGGGCCCGTGCCTTCGCCGACCTGCTCGGCGCGTCCGCTGCACGGTGGCCGTCGCGGGCCGGGGCGTCCGCCGCGTCGCGGCCGACCCGGGCGGCGCTGCGGTCGGTGCTGGCCGACCACGGCCGCACGGTCGTCGAGTACGCCGTGCACGGCGACCTCCTGCTGATCTGGGTCGCCCGGCCCGACGGCACCCTGCACACACTCGGGCCGCTGCCCGCCGCGGAACTCGGGGCACTCGCGGGGCGCTACCTCGCTCTCGCGCCGGGCGCGGTCGACGACGATTCCGTCCGCGAGCTGGACGAGGTGCTCCGCGGCCTCGGCGCACTGCTGTGGGACCCCATCCCCGACTCCTGGCTGCCGGCCGCCCCCGACGAGACGGTGACGGTGGTGCCGCACGGAGACCTTCTACGGGTGCCGTTCCCGGCGTTGCGGACGGCCGACGGACGGTATCTGGTGGAGCGGCACCCGGTCGCGCTGCTCCCCGCGCTGGCGCTGCTCCCGGCGCTGCGCGGGCGAAGGGCCGCCGGGCCGCGGCCTTCGCAAGGGCTGCTCGCACTGGTCGATCCGGAGCCGCTGCCGGACCCACCCCCGGGTGGTGCCCCCTTCGAGCCGCTGAGCTGGACGCGGCGGCGCTTCCCCGCGATCGCCGGCCTGTATCCGCGGGCGGAGGTGCACACCGGGGAGGCGGCCGCTGTCACGGCGCTCGACGCTCGCCGTCCGCCGCCCTCCGTCGTGCACTTCGCCACCCACGCGGTGGCCCTGGACGACGCCGCCCTCGACTCCTTCGTGGCGCTCTCCGCGACCAGCGGGCACGACGGCAGACTGCGCGCGCGGGACGTCCTGGATCTACGGGTCCCGGGGGACGTCGCCGTCCTGTCCGCGTGCCGGACCGGCGCCGGACGGATCAGCGCGGACGGGGTGATCGGGCTGTCCCGGTCCTTCCTCGCGGCCGGGCCGACGACGCTCGTCCTCACCCTGTGCGAGGTGGAGGAATCGGCCGGCTTCGAGATCTCCTACGGGTTCCACCGCCTTCTCGCGGCCGGTGACTGCCCTCCCGCGCTCGCTCTGTGCAGGGTGCAGCGGGAGCTGGCCGCCGAAGGGTACCGGCCACACGAGTGGTCGCCGTTCCTGCTGTACGGACTGGGGTGAGCACGATGACCGAGGACGACTCCACGGGGGCGGACTCCCCGGAGTGGCTGCGGTTCCTGCGCGACGAGCCCCCGGTGTCCGGGCGTTCGGGGTCCGCCGGGTCCAGCGCGGACGGCCCGGCGGTCGCCGTCCGGGACCTGTTCGTCGGCGAGCCGCTGCTCGGCGACCGCAGCCGCTTCGTCCAGGAGGGCGGGGTGCTGCTGCTGAAGGTGGACAACTACCGCGTCACCGCGGCCGACTTCCCCGCGATGGCGGGCAGACGGGCCGGCTCCGAGCGGCGACGGCTCGAACTGCTCAAGTTCACCTTCATGTTGCGTGAACTGCCCGCGGGGCGCCGCTACGAGACGGCCCGGGTACGGATCGTGCTGCGACCGCAGCCGCCCCTCATGCTGCTGCGTCCGCATCTGACGTACCCCGATTCCCATGCGACGCGGGGCTTCAGCCCGGAGTTCCGGCCCACGCTGACCAGGCTTCTCGGGATGGGCGTCAAACACACACGTACCGGCAGCGCCAGCCGCGTCGACCGGCTCCCCGTCGTCACGGGCGTCGACGAGGGCCCGGCGGGCTTCGGCTGGACCTTCCAGGCCCAGGCCGGCGCCCCGCTCGTACCGCAGCGGACTCAGACCGTCGTGGTCGCCGAACTCCCCCCGAACACCACTGATTTGACCGGCACCTTCGACGCGGAGGCGTTCGTGGCGCGCCGGGTGGCAGGCCTCCACGAGCCACGCAGGGCACTGCCACGGACCCCACCGGCCACGTTCCGCGTGGACCTGGAGGCGGCCGACTGACCCCGCCTCCGGCGCGGACGATCGCCCAGTTCCGGCGTCAGGCTCGTGTCCGTTCCCGCCCTGTGCCGACCACCTGACTGCCCTGGACGCACTGATCCGCCGCATGCAATAGATCACGCCACTTCTCGTCCTACTGCGTTGCGTCTGCAACGCTCGATGCGAGAGGATGTTCGACGCACAGCGAGACGTGCGTGAACACGCGGTCACGACACGGCAGTCGGACGGCAGCGGTGCACAACACACTTACGGGGGCGCGTGGATGAAGTTCGACATGGGGTCGTCGACCTTGGCGGATCTCGGCAGGAGCACGGTCGGTTCGACCGAGGACCTGGGCACGCTGATCCGGTGGCTGGTCCAGGCGGCGGAGCCGCTGGAGGGGAAGTTCAACGGGGCGGGCAAGACCGCTTTCGACTCGTTCAAGGCGCACACGGACGAGATCACGAACGCGCTGAACGGTTCGCTGGGCGCAATCCTGGGTGGCCAGGGCGGTATGGACACCGCGTTCGGCTCCGGTGATCTGGAGCAGGAGGACAACGCCCACCAGAACATGGGCCAGTCCAACTTCGACGCTGCCCGCTTCGGCGCCCGATAAGCAAACACAGGGGGAGCTTGACCATGGGGCAGAACCAGGACCGCCGCTCGTACGACACCGGCGCCTCCACCGAGGTGCAGGGCAGCCTGCAGGGCGTCATCGGCCAGCTGGAGCGCGTCCTCGGTGACCGCGACCGCGCGGTGAAGGCCGCGATGGCCGACTTCACCGCCGACGGTGTGGCCGACGAGTACCACGGTAAGGAAATTCGCTGGAACCGTGCCGCGAACGAGGTCCGCGACATCATCCGGCTCGTACGCACCACGCTGGAGCAGAACGACGGCACCGCGCAGTCGACCATAGCCAAGGCCCGCGCGGCCGTCGACAACATCGGCTGACCGAGGTCGGGGCCGAAGTAAGCAGGAACGTTTCCACGGGGGTTTGACATGTCGGGGTGGGACATCTCGTCGTCCGGCGTCGAGTTCGTGACCTCGCTGGTCGCGGACGCGATGGACGATGTGGCCAAGAACGTCAAGGCGTACGGGACGGATGTGGAGAGCGCGGCCACCTCTGCCGGCACCATCAGCGGGCCGTACTGCGGGTCCGCGCCGACCGGTGCGATCGGGGCGGCGCTGGCCGTATTCGTCGAGAAGACCGCGGGTGACGTGCTGTTCCTCGGCGCGCGGGCGGCCAAGTCGGTGAACGGGGCACGGGAGGCGACCGCGTACTACCTGGCCGGAGATCTCGAGATGGCCGCCCAGGCCGAGCACAAGGCGCTCGGCGCGCCGAAGGTCGATCTGCCCGGCCGAGACGGCACGGGCAAGGGCGGCGGTGACAAGTGATCGAACCGTCGGCCATACCCCAGTTCACCGGCGACTTCGACCAGTTGGAGAAGGACACCTCGGGGCTCCGCGGCGACGCCGTCGGGATCCGTGACGGCGGTATGGACGTGTACTCCCGCTTCCAGATGCTGGAGGCCTTCTACACCGCACCGGAGGCCGACGACCTGTTCGCGACCACGCAGCCGGTGATGGACAGGGCCGACACCTTCGCCGCCCAGCTGGAGACCGTCGCGGACGCGCTGGACACGTACTCCGTCGAGGCCCGTCCGCTCGCCAGGAAGCTCGCCCAGCTCAAGACTGACGCCTTCGCGTTCGTCGACAGCGTCGAGGGCGACGAAGACTGGACGTACGACGGGGACAAGATCCACCGTCACCAGGAACTCATGGACGGTGTCGCCGCCGCCGAGAGCGCCTTCCGGGAGGCCGAGCGCCGAGCCGCGACCAAGATCTCGGCCCTCGTGGGCGGCCCGGAGTTCGTCGTCGACGACGGTCACCACACCGTCAACACGAAGACGGTGATGTACGGATACGACCTCGATGTCCTCAAGCACGCCAAGAAGACGCCGTGGGGCGCCCCGGAGAGCGAGTCCCACCATGCGTGGGAGGTCGGTCACTGGGCCAAGAGCTTCTTCTGGGACGGCCTCGTCATCGACAACATCTGGGGCGGCGTCAAGGGCCTGGGGACCCTGGTCGGCTGGAACGGCTGGGACGCGGCCGGGGGCGCCTGGGGTCATCTCGGAGACGTCGTCAGCGGGATCGGCCAGTACACCGCCAAACCGTACGACGCGCTCATGGACTGGGCGATCGGCCCGGACAAGGAGAGTGCCACGGAGGTCCGGCAGAAGGAGGCCGCCAAGGACTTCGGCAAGTCCCTGGTTGCCTGGGACATGTGGAGCGAGAACCCCGCCCGCGCCGCGGCAACGGTCGTCTTCAACGGCCTCACCCTCGGCGCCGGCCCCCTGGGCATCGCGGCCAAGGGCGGTGAGGTCGGCTCGGTGGCCAAGGGCGCGGGCATCGCCGCAAAGGTCGGCGAGTACATCGACCCGGTCAACGTCGGCCTCAAGGCGACCGGCAAAGCCGTCAGCGCACTGCCCAAGCTCTCCGACCTCACCGCCGGAATCCGCACCGGCCTCGGTGTCTCGGCGGACTCCCAGCGGATTCACAGCGTCATCGAACTCGGCGACGGCTCCAAAGTCGTCATCGAGGACGGCAGGTTCATCCCCGTCGACAAGCACGGTGACGTCGTCGGGAACACGCCGCGCCAGGAAGCATCCGCGGACGCACGGTCCACGCCGGAGGGAACAAGGGCACAGCAGCGGGAGCCAGCCGGAGTCGGCGCTGCCTCACGCACTCCCGGAGCCACGACTCACGTCGGGGAAGCATCCGGCGGGGCCGGCGCCTCGCACTCCGTCGGCCCCGGGACCCCTAGGTCCGGTGCGGGGCCGGTCGGCAACGGCCATGTCGGCACGGGATCAGGAGGCCATGAAAGCGGTGGCCCGGACGGCGTCGGACGGGCAGGCGACGACGCGGTGGGCGGCGCGGACCACGCTGGCGACGGGGTCGTCCCGCCTGCGCACCATACGAACGAGGGCACCGGAAACGGCGGCCACGGCGGAGAGCGGGAGCTGACCGCCGCAGAGCGGAAGCAGATCCAGGACGAGCACATACGGAAGGCCAACCACCCGGACCGGACATGGTTCAAGGAGCACTACGACAAATTGGGTCGCCGTAGGCACCTGTTGAACGCGGACGGCACCACAAAGTTGGTGGACGGCGTCGAGCTCCCCCAGTTGGCCAAGAACGCTGGAGGCAAGTGGGTCGCCGCACATGACCTGCCGAGCGGGCCATCCGAGATGAGGCACGGCCGGACGCCACTCGGCCCGGACTCGGTCGATCCCGCGCATCGCTCGGATCTCAACGAGGCGACGAAGAACCGCAGGGTGTCCATGGACCTCGCCAAGGCGGAAAAGGCATTCGAGGACAGTCCGTCCGCTGCAGCGAAGAAAGCCCTGGAAGACGCCCAGAACGCCTATCACCAACAGCTCGGCGACCTGCCGAACAACAGCAAGATATCCGAGAATCTCGGCGAAAAGGCAGCCGAACTGCACGTCACCCCACACGAGTTCCCCAACGCCGAGTGGGTCGAACTCCCGAAGACGGCAAACGGCTCCAACATGTTCGACCAGGTGTACAAGCTCGGCAGTGACGGTGATTACTTGATAGTCGAGGCGAAGGCGCCAAAGGGGGAACTCGACTGGCGCAACGGGGCTGGCGATGCGGCCAGAGGCATGCGCGTCAAGCAGGGCACCAAGCTGTACGTGGAAACGATCCTCGAGGAGATGTGGAAACGAGGCCCAGAGGACGTCAGGATCGCGGACGACCTGTCCGAGGCCCTGGAGAAGGGCAAGCTGCAGTACGTCCTGGTGAAGGCGAACGACCACGCGGGCACCTCGTACGCTGGTGCCGTGCTGGAGCATTTCAAGATTTACTAGAGGAGAGATCCAGTGGCCACGAGCGTTTCCCGCCACGGCTTCCCCGTAGAGAGCGTTGCGGCGGAGGGCAATGCCGCGCGCATCGAGAGCCTCGGTCGCATGCTCAATCGGCTCGAAGAATCGGAGATGTCCCGTTCCCGAGCCCTGGGCAGTGCCCTGACGGTGGCCCAGTCGTACTGCTTGACGGATCCGTACGGGGGTAAGTTCGAAACGTGGGAGGCGTGGGTCACGGCCATGCAGGTCGGCTCCGCCTTGTTCGACTCGGCCACGGCAGCCGACGGCCCCGTCCCCTGCCGTATCGGGAGCACTGGACAGGTGAAGAACCTCCCGGCGACCGGCCCGACATCCTATACGCACGCGGGAGCCTGGATCACCTCGGTCTACCTGGCGATGATCTGCCGTGAGAATGAGCGCCTCGACCGGCTGATGCAGGTACCTGTGTCGTTCCTTCGTGCGTCCGGCGCTCTGTTCGACGAGTGCACCTACGACTGGGTGGAGGCTCTACAGAGTTACTGGCACGGTCAGGCTGCAAACACGTGGGACAAGCTGGTCGCTGCGATCAACGGCACAGACCCCGACGTGGCCCAGGTCGCCGACAGGGACACCATGCTGATGGTCCTGTACCCACCACTCGAACTCTTCCAGCTCTACAACCGTCAAGAGACCGATGAGTTCAACAGGTCACTGGTCCAAGCCCTCACCTGGCACAAGCAGTACTGGACCGGCGACGAAGCACGATCCCTGAGCAGCGACGGCCTGGTCGCTCTCGGCCCACTAGCCATCGCCTGCATGGCCTATGACAACGGCTTCCCCATCGAGGTCGAGTCCGAGTACCTACCCAAAGCCCTTCTGCAGCGCAACTGGGTGGGCGAGTACGCCACCTGACAGCCGATACCTCACTCTGAGAACCGAAACGGACAGCGGATACCTGTGGCAGCCCAGGATTACGACAGTCAATTGCTGGAGTCGGTGTCGGTTCGGCGCCGCCGGCTTCGCGACGCCGTCTTGTTCGGGGCACAGCGGCAACGGCGGTCGGTGGACGAGCGGTTGGGAAAGGCGTTCGCCGGGATCGTGGTCGCGGCGGTGCTGTGTGCCGGCTGCGTGGGCTGGTCGTTCGTTTCGCACCGGGTCATCGGGAAAAGCCCGTACGGCCCCTCCGTGCCTTCCGCGACGCCTTCCGCGTCTTCCACCCGATAACTCGATGATAGGTTCGAAAGCGTGATATCTGCGGGGTCCCTGAGCCGTACGACGCCGAACCGGACCGCTTTGAGCCGGGTCACCCTGGTCGGCGAGCGAAGGCGGGTTGATCTGGTCCTGCCCTCCCGTGAACCCGTCGGGCTCCTCCTGCCCGAAGTGATGCGACTGCTGGACGACCGGGTGTCGGCCCGGCCCGAGTCGCGGCATCTCGTCACCGCAGATGGTTCGGCGCTCGCGCACGACGACACACTTGAATCGGCCGGGGTCCAGGACGGCGCCGTCCTTAGGCTCGTGCGGTTGGAGGACGCCCCCGCGGCACCCGTCGTGCACGACGTCACCGACGAGGTCGCCGACGATCTGAACACACGCGTGTGGCGGTGGAACCCCGCATCACGGCGCATCGTCGCGGGAACCGCCACGGTCGGCTGGGCCGTCGTGGCCGGCGTACTGGCCCGCGGTGAGTTCGCGCTGCCTGCGGTAGGCAGCGTTCTGGTGACCGTCGCGGCGGTGTCCACGCTCGCGGGGGCTCTCTTCGGGCGGTCCGGGCAACGTGGCCTGGCCACCACGCTCCTCGTCACCGGGGGGAACCTCGGTGCGCTCGGTGTATGGACGCTGGCCGACGCCCATGCCTGGTCGGGCGCAGTCCGGCTGGCCGGGGTGGGGGTCGCTCTGGTGGCATCGCTGCTCCTGCTGGGCTGGTTCACGGCACTGGGCCGGGGCGGGATCGTCGGTGCCACCGCGGTGGTGGGCTGTGTCGTCTGCTGGGAGACGGCATTGGCGGTCCAATCGGGTGCGGGGACGTCAGTGGAGCAGGCGCGTGTGGGCGCGTTGCTGAGTGTCGTCTCGGTTGTCGCCCTCGGCGTACTGCCGCGGATCGCGCTCATGGCTTCCGGCCTGTCCGGGCTGGACGACCGGCGCTCCAGCGGCACATCCGTCAGCAGGTACCAGGTGAGTGCCGCCCTGACCGCCACTCATCGTGGTCTGGCTCTCGCCACGGCCGTCCTGGCCGTCTCGGCCATGGCGGCGGGGCTCTGCGTATTGCGCGCGCCTTCGGTGTGGAGCGTGTCGCTCGCCGTGATCGTCTCGGTCGTTCTGGCACTGCGGGCGCGTGCCTTCCCGCTCGTCACCGAGGTCGTGGCACTGTTCGGGGCCGGTGCGGTGGTCGCCGTCCGGCTCGTCGTGGTGTGGACGGAGCACTCGGGTGCCGTGGGGTCGTCAGCCGTGCTCGTCACACCGGCCGTCCTGCCCCTGATGGTGTTGGCGGTGCACCCTGCGGAGCACGTGCGGGTGCGGCTGCGGCGCCTCGGCGACGTAGTCGAGTCGGTGGGAGTCATCGCCCTGTTCCCACTCGTCATCGGCGCGTTCGGTGTGTACGGGCGTCTGCTCGGCACCTTCGCGCGGGGGTGACTTCATGACTCAGGGGGAGGACTGGCAACAGGAGGTGCTGCGGCAGTTGGGGCAGCACGGTACAGCGGACGAAGGCGCCAAGTCCGCCACCGAGTCCACCCCGCGGCCTCGACCGATGCACGCAGTCCCGGAACCCCCTGGTGACGCAGGTCCCGCTGCCCCCACGGGTCCGCCACCTCACCGCGCTGTCCCGGCTCCGCAGTCGGAACCCGCTGTCCGGTTCCGCCATGAGCCCCGGCTCCCCCTGTACACCCCGGAGTCCGTACCCACGGTCGACCCTCGCCTGGCACACGCCCTGGGTCGCCCGCAGCACGGAGAGTCCGCGACCCGCCGCACCGGACGCACGCTCCGTAAACTCACCACGTCGGTCACCCAGGACGTCGCCGAAGAGACACGCCTCGCACGGGAGCTCCAGCAGCCCGTGACCACCGGTCGGGTCATCGCGGTGACGTCCATACGGGGCGGAGTGGGCAAGTCGACTGTCTCCGCCCTGCTGGGCCGCACCCTCAACCACTATCGGCACGACCCCGTGCTCACGCTGGAGGCCGATGCCGCGCTCGGCACCCTTCCCGTACGGATGGGCGCCGAGACGGTGCGTTGGTCATGCGCGGACCTCGCGCAGATTCTCACTCCCGCCATGCAGCTCACGGACGTCACCGGATACTTGGTGCCGGTCTCCGACGGTGGCTGGCTGCTGCCCGCGAGCCAGGGACGCGTCGGCGCGCCGATGGACATACGCACTTACCGCACGGTCACGCTGGCGCTGCGGCGCTACTTCGCGGTGACGGTGGTGGACTGCGAGACCCTGCCGGGCGAGGTGGCGCGTACGGCGATGGACACCGCTCATGCCCGGGTGGTGGTCGCGCCGATGACCGCGGAGGGCGTCAACGGCACTCGGCAGGTTCTGGACTGGCTGGCTCAACTGCCGCACTCCGCCCTGTCCGGCACCGTGGTGGCGCTCTCCGCGAGCTCCCCCGACACGACGCTCGACGAGAAGACCGCCGCGGCGCATCTGCGGGAGACGGGCGCGCCCGTCGTCCGGCTCCCCTACGACCGTCATCTGGCCCAGGGAGGCCCCATCCACACCGCCCTGCTGGGCCAGGCCACCAGGGAAGCTGTCGTCCGGCTCGCCGCGGAGGCGATGCATCGGGCGGTGAGAGTGCGATGAGCACGAGCCAGACTTCAGGACCCGTTCAAGAAAAGGCCCGTCCGTGACCCAGCACCTCGTCCACCGGCCCGCCCGCTCCACCCGCCCTCTCGCCCCAGCCCAGCCGCGCACCATCGAGCCGCCGCCGAACCTGCCCGAGGGCAAGATCGGCAACGCCGCGACCGCACTGCTACCGATGGCCGGAGTCATCAGCTCGGTCGTGATGATGACCGTCATCCGCAACAGCCAGTTCGCCGCGCTCGGGGCGATCGTCCTGGTCTTCGCACTGCTGGGCGCGGTGGCACTGTTCCTGTCCCAGCGGGGCAAGGCGCAGCGCACCCGACGCACCCAGCGCGAGCGGTATCTCGAATACCTGGAGGAACTGCGCGACGAGCTCAGCACCGGCGAGCGGGAGCGGCGTCGGCAGTCGCAGTTGGTCGATCCGCCACCGGATGCCCTGTACGACCTTGTACGTGATCCGGCGCGGCTGTGGGAGCGGCGCCGGCAGGACGCGGACTTCCTGCGAGTCCGGGTCGGCACCGGGGACGTACCGGTGCAGGAGCTGAGTGTCGGGCAGAGCGGCGTGGGCGGGGTGCTCACCCCGCCGGACCCGTTCATGCTCAACGAGGCCCGCGCTCTGCAGAACCGGTTCACCGCGGCGACGGACCTCCCGCTCACCGTGCCGCTGGACCGGGCGGGCCATGTCAGCATCGTCGGTGACCGCGAGGCCGTGCTACGGGTCGCCCGCGCGTTGCTGATCCAGACCGCGGTCACGCACGCGCCCGACGACGTGGCGGTCGCCCTCGGCGTACCCGCTGACCGGTCGGCCTCGTGGGAGTGGGCCAAGTGGCTTCCCCACGTGCTCGACCCGGGCATGCACGACGGAGCGGTCGCCGCCCGCCGGATCGCGCCGAACCTGGCTGAGCTGGCCGCGCTCTGCCGCGATGATCTGCGACAGCGGGCTTCGTACGCGGCGGAGGTGCGGCGCGGGCTGTCGGACCGCGGCGCTCTGCGGATGACCAGTCGACTGCTGGTCATCAGCGACGGGTACGGCGAGCCGGCTGCTGAACTGCCGCGTCCCGACCCGGTGGTTGATCTGTCGGACATGGGCGTGACCGTGGTGCACCTGCTGGAGCAGCAGGTGCACGAGCCGGATCAGGTGACGGTCCGCGTCACCGTCGAAGGCGCCCGGATCACCGTGGAGGACCTGCACGAGACCTCCATGGTGACGCGGGGCTCAGCGGACGCCGTGACCGCTGCGGGCTCGGAGGGGCTGGCCCGGATGCTGGCCCCGCTCCGGCTGTCGGCGCAGTCCGCGGCCGAGGGAACACCTGTCGCCGGACCGGTGGACTTCCCCGCCCTGCTGGGCATCGACGACCCTGCGGCACTCGACGTCACGGAACTGTGGTCGCCGCGCGGCGAACGAGCATTTCTGCGCGTGCCCATCGGCTTGACGGACCGTCACGAGCCGATGCTGCTGGACCTGAAGGAGTCCTCCGAACTCGGCATGGGTCCGCACGGGCTGTGCGTGGGGGCGACCGGCTCGGGCAAGAGCGAACTGCTGCGCACCCTCGTCCTCGCGCTCACCACCACCCACTCCCCCGAGGACCTCGCACTCGTCCTGGTCGACTACAAGGGCGGCGCCACCTTCGCCCCCTTCACCGGCCTCCCGCACGTGGCCGGCGTGATCACCAACCTGGAGAACCAGGCCGGGCTCGTCGAGCGCGTCCACACCAGCCTCGCCGGGGAGGTCAAGCGTCGCCAGCAGGTCCTCAAGGATGCCGGAAACATCGCCGACATCGGCCACTACGCCGCTCTGCGCACCTCCGGGCGCCCCGACCTGGAGCCCCTGCCGCACCTGTTCGTCGTCATCGACGAGTTCGGTGAACTCCTCACCGCCAAGCCCGACTTCATCGACCTGTTCCTGTCCATAGGCCGGATCGGCCGCTCCATCGGCGTCCACCTGCTGCTGTCCAGTCAGCGCATCGAAGGCGGCAAGCTCAAGGGCCTGGACACGTACCTGTCGTACCGCCTGGGCCTGCGGACCTTCTCCGCCGACGAGTCGCGCACCGTATTGGACACCACGGACGCCTTCCACCTGCCGCCGCTGCCGGGATTCGGCTATCTGAAGGTCGACACCTCCACCTACGAGCGCTTCAAGGCCGGGTACGTATCCGGCGCCTACACCGGTCCCGCGCTGCGCGACAAGCAGGCCGACGAACCCCTCGCCTCGCTGTATCCGACGTACAACACGCTCGGCACACCCCACGAGGACGCCGCGGAGGAGTACACCGCCACCAGGCGCGAGACCGGACCGACGGTGATGTCGATGATGGTCGGCCAACTCGTCGCCGCGGCCCCGCCGGTACGTCGGATCTGGCTGCCCCCGTTGCCCGACTCCATCGCCCTCGACGCCGCGGCCGGACCCCTCGAAGCCGGTAGGGACGGCCTCCGGCTCGCGCGCCGCGACGGCGCGATGCGCGTTCCGCTGGGCATCCTGGACGATCCGGCCAAGCAGGTCCAGCAGCCGTGGCTGCTGGACCTGACCGTCGCCGGTGGTCATACGGCCGTCATCGGCGGCCCGCAGTCCGGCAAGACCACCCTGCTGCGTACGCTGACCCTCTCGCTGGCCCTCACCCACACCCCCTACGACGTCGCCGTCTACGGCCTCGACCTGGTCGGCGGCGGTCTGTCGGCCCTCTCCGGGCTGCCGCACGTCGGCGGCATCGCCGGGCGTGCCGACCACGAGCGGGCCGCGCGCACCGTCGCCGAGGTCCGCACCATGCTCGCCGAGCGTGAGGAGGTCTTCCGCACGTACGGCATCGACTCCGTCGACCAGCTGCGCCACCTGCGCGCCCAGGGCAGGCTGCCGCAGCTCGGCTCGACCGACATCGTGCTGCTCGTCGACGGATTCGGCGCACTGCGCGACGAGTTCACCGAGCTCGACGACGCTGTCGCCGACGTCCTCAAGCGCGGCGGCGGCTACGGCGTCCACATCGTCGCCGGGATGCTCCGCTGGAACGACGTCCGCATCGCCACCCAGTCGATGTTCGGCACGCGCGTCGAGCTGAGGCTCAACGACCCGGCCGACTCGTCCATCGACCGCAAGCTGTCCGAGACGCTCTCACCCGGTGTTCCGGGCCGGGTGCTGACCGACGGGAAACTGTTCGCGCAGGTCGCGGTGCCCCGCGTCGACGGCCGCGCCCACACGGACGGCCTCGCGGAGACCCTGGAGCGGACCGGCCGCACGATCCGCGCGGGCTGGCACGGCGAGGTGGCCGCCCCCGTCCGGGTGCTTCCGACGCGGCTTCCCGCGGCGAAGCTCCCCTCACCGGCCACCGCGCCCGGGACCATTCCCATCGGCGTGGACCAGGACGCACTCGCCCCGGTTCTCCTGGACCTGTTCGGAAGCGATCAACACCTGCTGATTCTCGGCGACACCGAGTGCGGCAAGACCAATCTGCTGACCCTGATATCCCGTCAGCTCGTCGGCCGGTACGGAGATGAGGAGCTGGTGTTCGGCGTTTTCGACCCACGCCGAGGCCTGCGCGGCGTCGTTCCGGAGCCGTACCGCGGTGGCTACGCCCACAACGCGAAGCTGGCCGCGGCGCTGGCCACCGGCATCGCCACCGAGCTGGAGAAGCGCCTGCCGGAGACCGCCGACCCCGACGCGATCGGTGCGGAGCCCACGTTCCCCGGTCCGCGCATCGTGATCCTGGTCGACGACTACGACATCCTCACCACCGCCGGCCAGCAGCCCCTGGCCCCGTTCCTGCCGTACATCTCCTCCGCCCAGGACATCGGCCTCCACTTCGTCATAGCCCGCCGCGCAGCCGGATCCTCCCGCGCCCTGTACGAACCACTGCTGACCACCCTGCGCGAGTCGGCCACCACTGCCCTCCTCATGACCGGCGACCGCACCGAGGGCCAGCTCTTTCCGGGCCTGTACGCCTCCGCACAACCGCCTGGCCGCGGCACCCTTGTCCGCCGGGGCCGCCGCCACCAGCTCGTCCAGACCGCGCTGACCGACGAAGCAGACGAAGAGCCGGGATCCGCTCCGTGACCAAGGACGTCATCGCCCTCACCCCCGAGATGCCGGACCTGCGCACCCTCCTCGCGGGCCTCTACGCCGGCGGTCCGGACCTCGGCGTGAACACCCTGGCCGACGGTGCCGTCATCCAGCTCTGCGCCTCGGACGGCCGGCCGCTGGTCTCCGTGGAAGCGCCCATCCTGATCCAGGTCCCCGGCGAAACAGCCCGCCTCCTCGGCTCCGGTCCCGACCTGCCTCTTCCCGAGAGCCCGGTGTGGTGGACCGAGGCCCGCGCCTCCACCGCCGTCGCGGAGGGCGGCCGACTGGCGGGCTCCTTCGCCGGACGCCTCGCCACGGTCCTGAACGGCGCCGTCTGGCCTCCGGAAGCCGCCCGCACCGACCTCGTCCCGCTCACCACGGACGTCTCCGCGATCCCCGTTACCGCCACCTCGGCCCCGGCGGTGGACGTCCTCACCACCAAGGCTGCCGTGGTCATCCAGGACCGCCCCCTCGTCACGATGACCAGCTGGCTCTCCGACGCCCTGCGCGCCGCGACCGCCGACGACCGCGCCCTGCAGATCGTCACCCCACCCACCACCCGCCTGACCCTGCCCACCCGTGCCGCCCTGCTCGGCCACCCCAACCGCTGGGTCGTCCAAGACCCCGAACACGGCTTCTACGACGGCTTGTCCGGCGCTGTCCTCCACTGGAAGGGCGGCATCTTCACCCCCGTCCTCGACGAGAACGGCGCGGCCTCGGTCGCCGAAGCCTTCAAGGCCACCACCGGCATCGGCGAGCGCCAACTCGTCCTCTCCCTGCGGACCCGGCACCCGGCGGACGAAGACCTGGTCCTCGGCCACGCCGTGGAGGCCGCCTGGCAGCATCTCACCGGCACGCCACCCGCCGGCTGGAGCACCGCCGAACCCGTCAACCTCCCTTGGAACACCCGTCAGTTGACCGACCTCGCCCGCAACCGGGCCCCCCAGCCCACCTGGTTGATCACCGTAGGCCGCCCCGACCTCCCGGCCATCGCCACCGCCCGCGTCACCCGCACCCCCGCCGGCGTCGAGGAGGACATCACCCTCACCCTCGGCTACAGCAAGGACGGGACCCCGCCCCTGGACGCGATCGCGCCCCTCGCCGAGGTTCTCTGCACCGATCACGGCCTGACCACCATGCTGACGTCGCTCCGCGCCGCCCGCCACGATCTGACCGTCCCCCCGCACTTCGAAGTCCCGCCGATCCCCGTCTCATTCACGCTGGGCGCGGGCGAACTCCGGGACGTCGGCCTCGCCCGGGCCCTCCGCCCGCCCTTCGGCCCGGCTCCCGTCCGACTCGGCCCCGCCACCGAACCCGCCCTGCACTATCCACTCGGCGACGGCACCGACCCCCGCGCATGGAACGCTCTCCAGCAGCTCAGTCAGTACTTGATGCGGACCTCGTGAACCCGGGCCTTTTCCCCGCCCACCCGCACCGCCCCGAAGTGATCGGCGTGGCCACGTGCGGGCAGCTCCCGACGCCAGAGCGGTGGTTCCGGCGCCGGAATGCGGGACGGCTCAGCCCTCGTCCTCCGTCAACCGCAGCGAGATGCTGTTGATGCAGTACCGCTGATCGGTCGGGGTCGCATACCCCTCGCCCTCGAAGACGTGCCCGAGATGCGATCCGCAGCGGGAGCAGCGCACCTCGGTCCGCGTCATCCCGTGCGAGCGGTCCTCGATCAGCTCGACCGAGTCGGAGTCCTTCGGGTCGTAGAAAGACGGCCAGCCGCAGTGCGACTCGAACTTCTCGTGGGAGGTGAACAGCTCGGCACCGCAGGCGCGACAGGAGTACACGCCCTTGGTCTTGGTGTCGGTGTACTCCCCGGTGAACGCCGGCTCCGTGCCCGCACGGCGCAGAACGGTGTACTCGGCCGGGGTCAGCTCCGCGCGCCACTGCTCGTCCGGCTTTTCGATGTCGTACGACATGAAGCTCAACCCCTTACAAACGCTGTGACTACTTCGACAGGCGGGCCAGGATCTCGGGGCCGAGATCGGTCACGTCACCCGCGCCCATGGTGAGAACGAGATCACCGGGCTTCGCCATTCCCGCGACGACCGAGGGGGCCTCCGCCTTGTCGTGGACCGGCGTCACGTCCGCGCCCGCCGCCCGCGCCGCCTCGACGATCAGGTCGCTGGTGACGCCCGGGATCGGGTCCTCGCGGGCCGGATAGATGTCGAGGACCACGGAGGCGTCCGCCAGCGACAGGGCCTCGCCCATCTCCTTGGCCAGCTCCTGGGTGCGGGAGAACAGGTGCGGCTGGAACAGGACCAGGATGCGGCCGGAGACGCTCGCGCGCATCGCCTCCAGGTCCGCCGTCATCTCCGTCGGGTGGTGCGCGTACGAGTCGACGACCTGCACACCCGCCGCCTCCCCCTTCAGCTGGAGGCGGCGCTTCACTCCGGTGTAGGAGGCCAGCGCGGGGGCCAGCTCGGACGCCGGGACGCCCAGCGCCACGCCGGCCGCCAGCGCGGCCACCGCGTTGTGCGCGTAGTGGCGGCCGGGAACGGAGACCGTGAAGGTGAGCTCCGCGCCGTCGAGGTCCACCGTCACCTCGCTCTTCAGGCCCTGGGGGACGACGGACAGCACACGGACGTCCGCGTCCGCCGAGTCGCCGTACGTCACCACGCGCACGTCGGCCGGCAGCCGCCGCGTCAGCTCGCGCGCGCCCTCGTTGTCCGCGGAGATCACCAGGGTGCCGCCGGGGACGATCCTGCCCGCGAACGTCTCGAAGGACTCGTAGATCTCGTCCATGGAGGCGTAGTTGGCGTGGTGGTCCAGCTCCACGTTGAGGACGATCGCGACCTCGGGCGCGTACTTGTGGAAGCTCCGGTCCGACTCGTCGGCCTCGGCGACGAAGATCTCGCCCTCACCGTGCAGCGCGTTCGAGCCGGGGGCGTCCAGGTCGCCGCCGATCGCGTACGAGGGCCGCAGCCCCAGTTCCGAGAGCGACACCGCCAGCATCGACGTCGTCGTGGTCTTGCCGTGCGTGCCCGCGACCGCGATCGGGCGCAGGCCGTCCATCAGCCGGGCGAGGGCGTCCGAACGGTGGACCACCGGGACACCCAGCTCGGCGGCGCGGGCCAGCTCCGGATTGTCGTCGCGGATCGCGGAGGAGACGACCACACAGGTGGCGTCGGAGGCCAGGTGGTCCGCGGCGTGCCCGATGTGGACCGTGGCTCCCAGCGCGCGCAGGGCCTCGGCGGTCGCGGACTCCTTCGCGTCGCTGCCCGCCACCTTCGCCCCGCGCTGCGCCAGGATCTTCGCGATGCCCGACATCCCGGCTCCGCCGATCCCGATGAAGTGCGGTCGGTCCATGGCGGTAGGAAGGCCGGGTGCCATGCGTGTCTCTCCCCAGGTGGTGCGACAAGAATTGCGACAAGAGGTGTGGCGACGGGTCGTGCGACCGCCGCCGCGGTGCGTCCGGCGCGGTACGCCGGTGAGGGCCCAGCCTATGCCTTGCTGTGCGAGAACAGTTTCAGCACCGGCACGCCGACCTTGTGGCGGGCGCGCGAGGCCCAGTCCCGGTGGAAGAACTCCTCGACGTAGTGCGGGTCGGTCAGCACGATGACCTCGTCGGCGTCGATCTCGTCGACCAGCCCCTTCAGAGCGTCCAGCGGGTGGTCCTCGATGAGCCGGCCCTCGGCCTCGCTGCCGGAGGCACGCAGTGCCACCAGCGACACCTCCAGCGCCCGCTGCCCCTGTCCGGCCGCCTCCTCGCCCTCCGGGGTCTCGCGCTCGTGGGCCGCCTCGTCCAGCTCGCCCAGCGCCACGTCGTCGATGGCCCGCAGCAGCCGGTCCGCCTGGTCGCCCCGCGGCTGGAGCAGCACATGGAACGCGACCGTCTCGTCACCGTGCAAAGTGGTGACAAATTCGATATCGGCGGACGTCAGGGCCTTCTCGATCATCAATACGCTTGTGAACACTACAGACGCCCTTCTCCTCCGTGGGACTCCCTGGCCCCCTGCGGAAACCATCCTGCCCCGTGATCGCACGGGGTCTGCGAGATTTAGTGTGCCCAGCGGAAGTTAAACGGAACTGGATCTTCCGACGGCCGGTCAGGATCGACGGTATCGGGTGAACAGGAACCCGGCCTCTTCCAGCAAGGACGCCAGTTCGAACCGCTTCGGGACCTCCGTCGAGGGGCCGCCGGCGATCCGCTGCGCGCCGCCCGCGGTGAGAGTCGGGGACACCGTCAGGCACAGTTCGTCGAGCACCCCGGCCGCCACCAGTTGGCCCAGCAGTCGCGGGCCGCCCTCCGTGAGCAGCCGGGTCAGCCCGCGGTCGGCGAGGGCCCGTACGGCCCGTGCGGGGTCCACTCCGGTGCCCTCACCGGCGAACACCACCTCGGCACCCGCCTTCTCCGCGGCCGCCACCCGGTCCGGCGCCGCCGCGGCCCCCGTCAGGATCAGCGTGGGCACCAGGGGCGTGGTGAAGAGCGGGAGCGAGAAGTCCAGGTCCAGGCCCGCCGTGACGACGGCGATCGCGGGCGCGGGGCCCTGCCCGGACGCCTCCCGCGAGCCCGCGAACTCCGCACGCGCGCGTGCCGGGCGGTACCCCTCCTGGCGTACCGTTTCCGCACCGACGACCACGACATCCGCGAGCGCCCTCAGCACCCCGAAGATCCGCATGTCGGCGGCGCTGGAGATGCCCTGGGACTTCCCCTCGTGCTGGGCGGCGCCGTCGAGCGTGGAGACCATGTTGGCCCGCAGCCAGGGCGCACGGACGCCGTCGGCACGGGCGTCCGGGTACGCGTACACCTCCGCCAGCTCCAGGAGCCCCCACTCGCGGTCCGTCGCGTCCGCACCGCGCGCACCGGGCGTACCAGGGGTAACGGAAGCCCCGGCCGCGCCCTGGGCTGCTGTTTCGTAGGTCACAGGGAACAGGCGTCGCATGTCGTGCAGTGTGGCACGGCGCTTAGAGTGGTTGACCGTGTCGTCCTCCACCCCCGCCTCCGGGATCGAACCGATACCCGAGGCAGCCCCTCTGTCCCTGTGCGCCCGCGAGCCGCACGTGCCCGCGGACCGGCTCGTCGCCGAGATGGTGCCGCCGCCGCGCTTCGACTCGGTGCGCTTCGAAACGTACATTCCGGACCCGAACCAGCCGAGCCAGACCGAGGCCGTACGCGTCCTCGCGGACTTCGCGGCCGGTCTCGGCGGGGCACACGCCGTGGGTGGGGCGAAACGGGGCCTCTTCGGCTTCGGCAGGGGCAGGACGCCGAAAACCCCCGCCGGCCCCCGCGGCGTCTACCTCGACGGCGGCTACGGAGTCGGCAAGACCCATCTGCTCGCCTCCCTGTGGCACGCGACCCCCGCGGAGCCCTCGCTCAAGGCCTTCGGCACCTTCGTGGAGCTGACGAACCTGGTCGGCGCGCTGGGCTTCCAGAAGACCGTGCAGACGCTCTCCGGCCACCGGCTCCTGTGCATCGACGAATTCGAACTCGACGACCCGGGCGACACCGTCCTCGTCTCCACCCTGCTCGGCAAGCTGGTCGACGCGGGGGTCGCGCTCGCCGCCACCTCGAACACGCTGCCGGGCAAGCTCGGCGAGGGCCGGTTCGCGGCGGCCGACTTCCTGCGGGAGATCCAGGGTCTGTCCGCGCATTTCCGTCCGCTGCGCATCGACGGCGAGGACTACCGCCACCGGGGGCTGCCCGAGGCCCCTGCCCCGTTCACCGACGAGCAGGTCACCAAGGCCGCGTACGCCACCGCGGGCGCGTCCCTCGACGACTTCCCGCATCTGCTCGACCACCTCGCCCGCGTGCACCCGAGCCGCTACGGCGCGCTCACGGACGACCTCAGGGCCGTCTGCCTCACGGACGTCCAGCCGGTCAAGGACCAGTCGACGGCACTGCGGCTGGTGGTGCTCGCCGACCGGCTCTACGACCGTGAGGTGCCCGTCCTCGCCTCCGGCAGGCCCTTCGACACGCTCTTCAGCGAGGAGATGCTGAACGGCGGCTACCGCAAGAAGTACTTCCGCGCGATATCCCGGCTGACCGCCCTCGCACGGGACGCCAAGGGACTCGTGGAGGCGTAGTTCCCGCCCTCTCCGCCGCCCTCCCCGAGGGTGTGACGCCGGGTCGGCCCCGCTCGGGGCGGTGCGGACGACGCGGGCGTACGGCGTGATCGCGCCCGGCCCCACCGGCGTAAAATTCGGGTATCGGGCTTGGTGCGCTCAGGCGCAGCGGGCGACTCGAAAGGGGGTCGTCATGCTCCAGGAAATCCTGGTGACCGCGGTGGCGGTCGGTTCCGCGGGGCTGGTGTACGTCGCGGCCGCGGCCCGGGTCGTCAAGCAGTACGAACGGGGTGTGGTCCTCCGGCTCGGGCGGCTCAGGGGTGGTGTACGCCCACCGGGGTTCACCCTGGTCGTCCCGGGCGTGGACAAGCTGCGCAAGGTCAACATGCAGATCGTCACGATGCCGGTGCCCGCGCAGGACGGCATCACCCGGGACAACGTCACGGTGCGGGTGGACGCGGTCATCTACTTCAAGGTGGTGGACGCGGCCGACGCGATCATCCAGGTCGAGGACTACCGCTTCGCGGTCTCGCAGATGGCGCAGACCTCGCTGCGCTCGATCATCGGCAAGAGCGACCTCGACGACCTGCTCTCCAACCGCGAGAAGCTCAACCAGGGCCTGGAGCTGATGATCGACAGTCCGGCCATGGGCTGGGGCGTGCAGATCGACCGGGTGGAGATCAAGGACGTCTCGCTGCCGGAGACGATGAAGCGGTCGATGGCCCGGCAGGCCGAGGCCGACCGGGAGCGGCGGGCCCGGATCATCAACGCGGACGCGGAACTGCAGGCGTCGAAGAAGCTGGCGGAGGCCGCCGGGGTGATGTCCGAGCAGCCGGCCGCGTTGCAGCTGAGGCTGCTGCAGACGGTGGTGGCGGTGGCGGCGGAGAAGAACTCCACACTCGTCCTGCCCTTCCCCGTCGAACTGCTGCGGTTCCTGGAGCGGGCCCAGCCTCAGCCGGGGTCACCGGCGACCCCGCCCTCGCCCCCGACCTCAACTCCGGCACCAGCACCCGAACTTCGCGACGAGTCCGACGAACTCCGCGACGGGATTCGCGACGACGGGGAGTGACACGGGCGATACGTGGGGTTCCGGCGGCCCCCCGGGAGACCGCGTATCGCCCGCCACCCCTCTGCCGTTCTCTCCCGCCGCGGACCGGTGGGCCACGGGCTCCCGCCACGGACCGGTGGGCCACGGGCCGTTCAGCAACAGGCAGGAGCCGGAGTCGTTGCCGACTCCGGCTCCTGGTGCGTTGTTTCTCTCAGGTGTCAGCAGCCACCCCAGCCGCCGCCGCCCCAGCCGCCGCCGTGACCGCCGCCCCAGCCGCCGCCGCCCCAGCCGCCGTGACCGCCGCCCCAGCCGCCGCCGCCCCAGCCGCCGCCGTAGCCACCGTAGCCGCCGTAGCCGCCGCCGCCCCAGCCGCCGCCACCGTGGCCGCCATAGTTGAAGTCGGATGCCACTGCTTGGGTGTGGGTGCTGGTGGTCGCGGCACTCGCTACGCCCGCTCCACCGATGGCCAGAGCCAGAGTGGCGAACAGGCCGGCAAGCAGCCTGAAGATCGTTACTTTGCTTACCCGCATGGTGCTTTCCCCTTCCAGGGAGCGTTGACGGGTCCATGTCCTGGTGACCGCGATGCCGCCCCGGCGCCGGTGTGGCACTGGCTGCGTCCGCGAAAGGGCCCGGTACATCGGCCATGGAATGAACGGGAGTTGCCGTCGTCGACTCACACGCGACAAGCGTGGCATCGGGCCGACCGAGGCTTCCGCGTCAGCGGAACCTGCGGCGGGGCACCCGTCCGTCGAACAACTCGGCGACGGTCTGGCCGCCGATCGGAGATGCAATTGTCCGCCTTTTACCAGGCAAAAGGCGCCTATCTCGTTCGATCTCCATCCAACCTAGACATGTGGGACATGTAAGTCAAACCGAGCGAACGGGTGACTCGCGCCCCGGGACGGGGCCACCGCAACGCGCCTTAATTCACCTGCCCGGTCGAGGAATTGGGGCGCGGCCGGGCCCCGGGCCGGATCCCACGGCTCCCCTTGCCGCGCCGAGCGCCGCGGCCTGTCGGTGCACGCACCGCCCTCACCTGCCCCCACCCCCCGCCCCCGCTCGCTCACCTACCGCGAACTTCCGCCACATGCAGCCGAGTTGGGGTGACAAGTGAGGATTCTCAGGATGCCGCCGCCGGCCACCCGCCCGCGCCGACGCGACGGCCCCGCTTCGACCTCGACCCTCGGCCCTCGGCCCCCCGCGCCCGGCCCCCGACCCTCGGGGGAGGTACCGCCACCGCACCCCGTCGACCGTCCACGACCACGGCGCCGGCCCGCTCGACCGAGCCACCGCGTCGCACGTCCCGCCTCGTCGGCAGCCCCGGCCGTGAGTAGCGGGGCCCGGCCTCCCGACGCACCATCGAGGAACACGGCCGGAAGGGGTGCGCGGTGGGCAAGAAGGACGGCGGCGGGCCGAAGAAGGCGGTCGGGCACGGGGAAGCCGGTGGGCGGGTGGAGGCCGGCGGGCCCGCCCGGCTCAGCGCGCTGCTGCGCCTTCCGGACGGCGCGGGCGTCGACCTCACCTCGTACGACGCCCGGGACACCCCCGCCTGGCAGGACGGCAAAACCGCCGGTCTCGCCGCCATCGCGGGCATGCGCGAAGGCCTCGCCGACCTGCAGGAACGCCTGTGGGCTGCGAGCACGGCGGGCGACCGGCGGCGGGTACTGCTGGTCCTGCAGGGCATGGACACCAGCGGTAAGGGCGGCACCGTGAAGCACGTCGCCGGGATGTTCAATCCGGCCGGCTGCCGTATCCGCGCCTTCAAGGCTCCGACCCCCGAGGAACGCAAGCACTCCTTCCTGTGGCGGATCAGGCGGGCGCTCCCCGAAGCGGGCGAGATCGGCATCTTCGACCGTTCGCACTACGAGGACGTCCTGGTCGCCCGGGTCCGCGGGCTGGCCCCGCACAAGGAGATCGCCCGCCGCTACCGGGAGATCAACCGCTTCGAGGAGTCCCTCGCCTACGACGGCGTCACGGTCGTGAAGTGCTTTCTTCACATCTCCTACGAGCAGCAGCGCCGCCGCCTGCTGCGACGTCTCGACAATCCGGCGAAGCACTGGAAGTTCAGCACCGGCGACATCGAGGACCGCGCGCTGTGGCCCGAGTACCGCAAGGCCTACGAGATCGCGCTCGAGCGCTGTTCCACGCCCGGGGCGCCGTGGTTCGTGGTGCCCGCCGACCGCAAGTGGTACCGGAACTGGGCGATCGGCACGCTGCTCCTGGAGCACCTCGAAGCGCTGGACCCGCGGTACCCGAAGGCCTCCTTCGACGTGACCGAGTACCGGGAACAGTTGCTGAAGAGCGTTTGATCCACGCCCGCGGGGGCTACTCGGCGCATTCGGGAGCGTCCCAGGTGGCCGGAGTTGCCATGGAGCGCACTCCAAGGTGTTCCCTGGCGAGGAAGCACCACGGCGTCTCGACGGAGTGGGCGTCGGGTTTCACGAGGAGCACACCATGACGCAGAAGATCTGGTTCATCACCGGTGCCTCACGGGGCTTCGGCCGGGAGTGGGCGATCGCGGCGCTGGAACGCGGTGACTCGGTCGCCGCCACGGCCCGCGACCTGTCCACCCTGGACGATCTCGCCGCGACCTACGGTGAGCGGTTCCTGCCCCTGCGGCTCGATGTCACGGACCGGGACGCCGACTTCGCCGCCGTGCGCCAGGCGCACGAGCGGTTCGGACGCCTCGACGTGGTGGTCAACAACGCCGGTTACGGCCACTTCGGGATGGTCGAGGAACTCACGGAGGCGGAAGCTCGCGCGCAGCTGGAGACGAACCTGTTCGGGGCGCTGTGGGTCACCCAGGCGGCACTGCCGTTCCTGCGCGAGCAGGGCAGCGGTCACATCCTTCAGGTCTCCTCCATCGGCGGCATCAGCGCGTTCCCGCTGGTCGGCATCTACCACGCGTCGAAGTGGGCGCTCGAAGGGATCAGCCAGTCGCTGGCCCAGGAGGTGGCGCCGTTCGGCATCAAGGTCACCCTGATCGAGCCCGGCGGGTTCGCCACCGACTGGGCCGGCTCCTCGTCGAGCACGTCGAAGCAGCTGCCGGCGTACGCCGAGTACCACGAGCAGGTACAGGTGCAGCGCCGCGAGCGCGTGGGCACCCCGGGCGACCCGCAGGCGTCCGCCGCGGCCGTGCTGGAACTCGTGGATGCCGCCGAGCCGCCCCTGCGCTGCTTCTTCGGCACGGCGCCGCTGGGCATCGCGAAGGCCGACTACGAGCAGCGCCTGGCGACGTGGGAGAAGTGGCAGCAGGTGGCGGAGCTGGCCCAGGGCTGAGCCGCGCCCGGACGGTCCGGGGCAGCCGGACGGGTGGCTCCCCCGTCCCATCCGCCCGACTCACACATCGATGACCCGATAGTCACATTTACCTAGATATCGTCGTCCTGTGATGATTCCAGTACGCCGCATCGTCGCCGCCTTCGCCCTCGGGGCCCTGGGAGTCACTCTCGCCGCCTGCGGGACCTCCGGGGCCCCCGGGACCCCGAAGCCGGCCCCACCGGGTCCCCCCGCGTCGGCCTCCGGCAACGCCGTGCCCTCACGGCCGCCCACGCTGGCCCCGGGCCCCGGTGGACTGACACCGGTCTTCACGAACGGCCCGCGCGCCCTGGGCAGGACCGTCGCCCTGACTTTCGACGCGGACATGACGGCGGACCAGGGTCCCCGGGCAGCGGGCGGGGAACACTTCGACAACCCGCGGCTGATCAACACGCTCCGCGCGTTCAAGGTGCCGGCGACCGTGTTCATGACGGGACGCTGGGCCGACCAGTACCCGGCGGAGGCGCGGGCCATCGGGCGGGACCCCCTCTTCGAGGTCGCGAACCACTCGTACAGCCACTACGCCTTCACCAAGGACTGCTACGGGCTGCCGACCGTCTCCGAGGACGGGATGCGGGCGGACGTGGAAAAGGCGTACGCCGCGTTCAGGAGGGCGGGCGTGCCCCACCCGATGCCGTACTTCCGCTTCCCCGGCGGGTGCTACGACCAGCGGGCCCTGCGGACCCTGAGCGCGGTCGGCGTGACCGCCGTGCAGTGGGACGTGGTGAGCGGGGACGCGTTCGCCACCGACTCCGACGCGGTGGCACGGCAGGTCCTGGAGGGGGTGAAGCCCGGCTCCGTCGTCGTCATGCACTGCACGCGGAGTGCGGCTCCGGCGACCGAGCGGGCGCTGCGGACGATCGTCCCCGAACTGCGGAAGAAGGGTTTCCGCTTCGTCAAGGTGTCCGACCTGATCGGGGCGACGGACCAGCACCGGTAGGTGTCATGGCCGTCCGCCGTACGCTGGGCCCATGAGCGAGGACTACTGCGGCACCCCGGGTGCGCCGGCCGCCCCCGCGGAGACCGGCCCGCCGTTCGCCGAGTGCGTGCTGTGCCGGAAGCCGACGGAGTACCCGGAGTCGTACAAGGGGATCACGCTGTGCCCCGTCTGCGCCTGGCAGGAGGCACAGCGGACGGCGTGCTCCGGGTGACCACCGGGTCCCTGTGACCGCCGCCGCTCCGGGTGACCGTCGGGCTCCGCGTGACCGCCGCCCCGGACGCCCCCCGATCGCGGAGGCCCCGACCCCGGAGGCCCACGGTCGCGGAGGCCCCCGGTCGCGGAGGCCTCCGCCGCGGTGTCCCTCGCCGCGGCCGTCCGTCAGGGCGACCGGCGTGAGGTGAGCGCGCAGGCCGCCGCGAGCGCCGCCGCCGTGAGCAGCGCGGCGCCCGTCAGCGGCAGCAGCGGAGCGGGAACCGCGCCCGTCCGCGAGCCGCTGATCAGGTCCGTCAGCGCCGCCCGCGCCGGTGAGCCCGGTGCCACCAGGGCGAGCAGCACCACCAGCAGCATCGCCGGAACCGCGCGTCCCGGCGTGCGCAGCAGCGGCCAGGTCGTGAGCGCGCCGACCGCCGTGCCGAGCAGGGCGCACACCAGCGCGACGAGCAGTCCGGCGCCGGCCGCCGCGAGCACCGGCACCCGCTTCTGGTGGTCCGTGCTCGTCGGATCGCTGATCAACGTGACGACCAGGGTGGCCGCGGCGCCGATGAGTACCGCCGTCGCCAGCGCGACGAGCAGACAGGCGAGGTGGGCCCGGCCGGGGCCGGCCGCCGCGCTCGTACAACCGCGGGCCGCGGGCGGCTCGTTGGTGGCGCAGACCCGGACCAGCCAGGCGGCGACGGGGAGCACCGCGGCGGCCGCGTAGCCGAGCGAATCGAGCACCGGCTGTCTGCTCTGGACGCCGATCCCGAGGAAGGCCGCGTACAGGACGAACGGAGGAAGCCAGCGCTGGGAGCGCAGGAGAAGGGCGGTCTGGTAGCGCAGGAGGGCGGTCATCGGCGGCTTCCGGTTCCGAGCGGCGGTACGTCGTCCTGCGGGGCGTCGTGCATGGCTCCGGGCTCCACCGACCCCGTCTCCACGGACCCCGGCTCCCCGGATCCTGACTCCGCGGTTCCTGGCTCCGCGCCTCCCGGCGCCACGCGTCCCGGCTCCGCACCTCCCGGCGCCACGCGTCCCGGCTCCGCGTCTCCCGGCTCCACGCTCACCACGTGCCACGGCGGGTGTGCCGTCAGCAGGGCGCGCAGCAGGACGTCCGAGCGGGACGCCGGGACGGTCAGCCGCACCGGGCCCGGCGCCGTCCCGTCGACCGAGGTGGCGAGGCGTACCGCGTCGGCCGGCGGTGCGGTGTCCGGCGGCCCCTGGACCTCGACGAGGACGTGCGGTCCCTCCGGTGTCGGGGCGGCCGCCCGGGGACGGTGCTCGAGGGCGCCGCCGATCACGGTGTACGTCGCGTCCGGCGACCCGGCGAGCCGCCGTGGGTCGTGGTCGACGAACACCACCGCTCCCCCGGCTGCGGTGCGTTCGGCGACGGCGCGTTCGAGTTCGGCGCGGGCGGCGGCGTCGAGGCCGGTCCAGGCCTCGTCGAGGACGAGGAGTTCCGGCGCGGCGAGCAGGGCCTGCGCGACGGCCACCTTCTGGCTGCTGCCCTTGGACAGCTCCGCCATCGGCGTACCGGCGTACGCGGCGGCGCCCAGCCGCTCCAGCCACTCCCCGGCCGCGCGGGCGGCGGCCGGGCGGGCCAGGCCGTGGACGGCGCCGAGGTGGGTGAGGTATCCCGACGCGGTGAAGGGGAGCGCCGCGGGGAACCGTTCGGGGACGTGGGCCGTACGCGGGCGCCCGGTGATCCGGCCCTCGGTGGGCGCGTCGATCCCGGCGAGGAGACGCAGGAGGGTCGACTTGCCGGTGCCGTTGGCTCCCTCGACGCGGATCAGTGTGCCGGGGGTGACGTCGAGGTCGACGCCGCGCAGGATCCAGGAGCCCGGAGCCCGTAGCGGCGTCCGATGCCCTCCAGTCGTAGAGCGTTGGTCATGCGGTCATCCTCGCGCAGGCCCTCGACGGCACACGCCGAAGAACGGATCTTCGGCCTGGCACACTGGGGAGGTGAGCAGCGACCCCACCACATCCGGCGACAGTCCCTTCCGCGACGAGCGCATCGCACGCGACGAGGCACCGCAGTTCGTGCTGCCCATGGTCGTGCGCATCGAGAGGGCCGCTCCCCCGGCGCGCACGGACGCGCTGGAGACCGCGGCCCGCGCCGTGCTGACGATCCTCGGCGACGAGCGGTCGCTGGGGGACGGCGAGTGGGCGCAGGCCATGCGGGACTGGCAGGACGCCCGGATCCGCAAGGTCGTACGGCGGGCGCGTGGTGCGGAGTGGCGGCGGGCCGAGGCGCTGCCCGGCATCACGGTGACCGGGAAGTCGGCCGAGGTACGGGTCTTCCCGCCGGTCCCGCTGGACGGCTGGCCGAAGGATCTCGCCCGGCTCCAGGTCTCGGGTACGGAGCTCGACGATCCGGAGCCTCCGGTGGACGCCGACACCACCGCACCGACGCTGTGGCTCAACCCTCATCTCGACATGTCCGCCGGCAAGACGATGGCGCAGGTCGGGCACGGCGCCCAACTGGCCTGGTGGGAGCTGTCGGACGAGGCGCGGGCCGCCTGGCGCGACGCCGGTCTCCCGCTCGCCGTCCGCACCGCGGACCAGGACCGCTGGGGTGAACTCGTCGTGTCCGGGATGCCGTTGGTCCGCGACGCGGGCTTCACGGAGATCGCGCCCGGGGAGACCGTCGTGGTCGAAGGGGTGGACCGCGTCAGGTCCCTCCCGCGCTGACGGCGGTCACGGGCCGGGCGCTTCTCCGCGTCGCGCCGCCCCGCGCCGATGCCCCCGGGCCCGGTGGGGCCGGAGGACACGGGCATCGCGTTCCGGGCGGAGTATCAGGTGGTGACGGTGGCGACGGGGTCGAGGCCGTAGGTACGGGCGTAGCCGTTCTCGGTACCGACGAGGAGGTCGACGATCTCGAAGTAGCGGTCCCAGAACGGGGTTTCGCGCAGCGCGTCGACGAGGAGCTGGTAGGCCCCGTGGTCGTCGGCTTCCCAGACCCAGACGTCGGTGACGCGGGTGGAGTAGAACTCCGTGTCGTAGAAGCGTGACCGGACGCCGGTGGTCCTGGCCTTGATCGCGGGGACGACCCGGGTGGTGAAGGCGTTCATCCGTTCCTGAGGGGTCATGGCGAGCCACTCAGGTGTGGTCTTGATGAGCATGAACGCGGTGACGGGTGGTGTGGTTCCCCCGGCGGGCATGACGGGCGACTCCCAAGTGGCGGACGGTTTCGGTGCGGTGGGCATCTCGGGTCCCGGTGACGGGGTGGTGCGTCCTCAGGAGAGGACGGCGGGCCTGAGGGTCTGGGCACACCACTGTTCGAAGGTGGTGGGGGAGGCGTTGTCCGGGGTGCGGGCGACGCCCGCGTCGAGACCCTCGTCCTTGGCCCGCTTCATGTCGACGATGCCCTGGACGAACGCCTCGTCGAGGCCGTGGCCGACGAGGGTGGTGTACAGCTCGCCGAGCGGCAGGCGCTCGTAGCGGACGGGACGGCCGAGCCGCTCGCTCATGATGCGGGCCAGGTCGTCGGGGGACAGGTCCTGCGGCCCGAGGACCGGGACGCTGTCGCTGCCGGTCCACGCGCGCTCCAGCAACAGGCGGGCGGCGACGGCCGCGATGTCGGCGACGGCGACGAGGGGGGCTTTGCGGTCGGCCTCGACGACGTCGGTGAAGACGCCCTTGTCCCGGATGGATGCGGCCTCCTCCAGGATGTTCTCGAAGAAGGAGGGGTTCGCCAGGGCCCGGTACGCGACGCCGGTGCCGGCGATGAGGTCGTCCATGGCGAGGGAAGCGGTGACGAGTCCCGCGCGGTCGGCGAGCGCGGTGCCGCGGCCGAGCGCGGAGACGCCGACGACGTGGCCGACACCGTGGGCGACGAGGGCCTTCGCGGCGGGGCCGGTGAAGCCGCGGTAGGCGTCGTGCGGGGGCAGGGTGGCGTCCGGGGGGACGAGCCAGAACACGGCGTCGGCACCGTCGAAGGCCCGGTCGACGACATCGGCGTCGCCGTGCGAGCCGGTGATCACCTCGACGCGTTCGCGCACCGCGTCGGGCAGCCGGGCGGGGTCGCGTACGACGACGCGCAGTTCCTCGTCGTGGGCGGGGGCGGACTCCAGGAGCAGGGGCAGCAGGTGGCGGCCGATGTTCCCGGTGGGAGCGGTGATGACGATCATGAAAACCTCGTGGGTCGTGCCGGATCGGTACGTCCCTCATCCTGCGGAGGCCATGGTGTTGCCACAATGGGAACTTCAGCAGGGAATCATTGTCTGAAATGGAATTATGCCCATGAGCAGCAGTCCGGAGCCTGTCCTCGACGCCAATCTCGCCGTCGCGCTGAACGCGTTGCTGGCCGAGCAGAGCGTCACCCGCGCCGCCGCCCGCCTGCACACGTCCCCGGCAGCCATGAGCCGCACGCTCGCGCGCCTGCGGCGCATCCTGCAGGACCCCCTTCTGGTCCGGGCCGGCCAGACCATGGTCCCCACCCCCCGAGCACAGGCCCTGCGCGACGAGGCCGCCTCGGTGGTGCGCAGCCTCGGCGCACTGCTCACTCCCGGCACCGGCGTCGACCCCGCCGTGCTGCGCGGCACCTTCACCCTCCAGTCGGCCGACCTGGTCGGCGCGGCACTGGCCCCCGGGTTGCTGCGGCTGGCCCGGGAGGAGGCGCCTGGGGTTTCGTTGCGGTTCCGGGCCGAGGAGTGGGAGGCCGGACCGGCCCTGCGCGACGGCCGGGTCGACCTGGAGGTCGGATCCATCGACCACGTCGACCCCGAGACCCGGGTCGAGGAACTGGTCACCCTCCGGATGGCGGCGGCGGTCCGACCCGGCCACCCCCTCACCGAGGGCCCCCTGACCCCGGACCGGCTGGCCGCCGCCGAACACGTCGTGGTGAGCCGGCGCGGCCGGTTCACCGGCCCCCTGGACACCGCCCTGGCCGAGCGGAACCTCCACCGGCGGGTCGCCGTCGTCCTGCCCAGCCACCTGGCCGCGATGACGCTCGCCGCCCGCAGCGACGCCGTCTGCCTCCTGCCCGTCGCACCTACCGGCGCCGCCCCCTCCCCGCTGACCGACGTCGCCACCGTCCTCGGCCTGCGCCTTCTCGACATCCCGCTGCCCCTGCCGCCCCTGACCATCGGCATGGCCTGGCACCCGCGTCACGCGGCCGACGGGGGCCACCACTGGCTCCGCGACGCGGTCCGCCGGACTCTGCACGCACCGGCCGGCTCGACCACCTGACGGTTCGGCAGCGCCGGTTTCTCCGACGGGGACGACCAGCGGATTTGACCGTAACCGGGCCATCGCTTTAGACGCGCTTGAACATTCCCGCCGCCCCTCACGTACCTCATGTCGCTGGCCAAGTACAGGTTTCCAACGAGCAGTTGGTTTCCCCGGGGAGGCTCATTTTGCGGCGTATCAATGGTTCGGCGCTCGTCATCGCGGCACTCGTCGCCACGGTCGGCGCGCTCGCGTTCCCCGTGTGGTCGTACGCCGACCGCGCGGGCACGGGACAGGCGAATCTGGCGGCGGGGACGGTGAACACACAGTGGGGGCCTCTGTCCGCCTCCGACCGCGATCTGATCGTACGAGTGCGCCTGGCGGGTCTCTGGGAACTGCCGGCGGGACAGCAGGCGATCGAACGGGCGCCCACCGACGCCGTCAAGGAGGCGGGCGACCACCTGGTCGTCGGCCACACCGACCTCGACAAGCGGGTGCGGGTCGTCGCGGCCCAGCTCAACGTCGCACTGCCGAACCAGCCCAACGCGCAACAGCAGGGCTGGCTGCAGGAGCTGACCGCGGCCACCGGCAAGGAGTACGAGCAGAAGTTCGCGAATCTCCTGCGGGCCGCGCACGGCAAGATCTTCCCGGCGATCGGCGCGGTGCGCAACAGCACCCGCAACTCGCTGGTCCGGCAGCTGGCCACGGACGCCAACCAGACCGTGCTCGACCACATCACGGTGCTGGAGAAGACCGGGAACGTCGACTTCGACGCCATCGCCAACGACACGGCGGCCCTCTCGACCGCCAGCCCGACCGGGCCCGCGGCACCGGCCGCCGGGGCGACGGTGCCCTCCGTGCCGCCGGTGCGGCCGAACCCCGGCGTCACCACCTCGTCGAGCCCGTCTCCCGCGGCGCCGGGCCAGGTCGCCACCGCCCGGCCGGAGCCTTCCGACCCGGACGACGTGCTGCCGTAGCCGGGGGCCGTGGGGGTCCGGACGGAACCTCAAATGTTGCTCTGAACGTCCGCCCTGTTGGATTGGGCCCGCCGTCCCGGGGCCATGACCCCGTCACACCGCGGGACGGGTCCGTCGTGGGGAGACGAGGGCAGGGCCGGCAGGGCGTGACGGAGGAGGGGACATGACGCAACTGGGGCGACTGGGAACGGGAATCGGGTGGCGGCCCGAGATCGCCGAGGCCGTGGAGCACATGCCCGGCATCGACTGGGTCGAGGCCGTGTCGGAGAACCTGTGTCCCGGGCACCTGCCCGAGTCGCTGCGGCGACTGCGCGAGCGGGGCGTCACGGTGGTGCCGCACGGCGTCTCGCTCGGCCTCGGCGGCGCGGACCGCCCCGACGAGTCGCGTCTCGCCGCCCTCGCCGAGCGTGCCGAGCTGCTGGGTGCGCCGCTGGTCACGGAGCACATCGCGTTCGTTCGGGCGGGCGGCGCCCTCACCGCGTCGCCGTCGCTGGAGGCGGGGCACCTGCTGCCGGTGCCGCGCACCCGGGACGCGCTGGACGTGCTGTGCGAGAACGTCCGGATCGCGCAGGCCGCGCTTCCCGTCCCGCTGGCCGTGGAGAACATCGCCGCGCTGCTCTGCTGGCCGGGCGAGGAGATGACCGAGGGCCAGTTCCTGTACGACCTGGTGGACCGCACCGGGGTACGCCTGCTCATCGACGTCGCCAACCTCCACACCAACCACGTCAACCGCGGCGAGGACCCGGCCAGGGCCCTCGACGAACTCCCCGTCGAGGCCATCGCCTACGTGCATGTCGCCGGCGGCTTCGAACGCGACGGCGTCTGGCACGACAGCCACGCCCACCCCGTACCCCGCCCGGTCCTCGACATCCTGGCCGACCTGGCGTCCCGGGTGACCCCGCCGGGGGTCCTCCTGGAACGCGACGAGAACTTTCCCGAGCCGGGCGAGCTGGAGAGGGAACTGGCGGCGATCAGGGGGACGCTGGAGAAGGCCGGGGCCACCGCAGGGGTGAACGGCACCGCGGAGAGCGAGCCGTCGCCCGTGCCGGCCGCGTCCGGCACGTCCGCCCTCACCGGCGCGCCCACTGCCGCCGCCGACCACGGCCCCGACCTCACGCCCACTCCCGCCGCCGACCACGCCCCCGGCCCCGACCGGGCGCCCGCTCCCCCTGCCCGCCCCGACCCCGGCCTCGACTCCGCCTCGCCTCCCGTCCCCGACCCCGGCCTCGCGCCCGCCCGTCAGCGTCTCGCCCTCGCGCAGGCCGCCCTGCTCTCCGCGCTCGTCGCGGGGACCCCGGTGCCCGAGGGGTTCGACCGGGCGCGGACGGGAGTGCAGGCGCGGGCCCTCGCGGCCAAGCGCGCGGATGTCGTCGCGAAGGTGGCGGCGGAGCTGCCGGAGCTGCTCGGCGACGGCTACCGGACCGCCTTCCTCGGGTACGCGCAGGGCCGTCCGATGACCGGTGGCTACCGGCGCGACGCGCTGGACTTCGCCGAGCACCTGCTGCTCGCCGGGCAGCCGCGTGACGCGCGGACACGGCATCTGCTGCGCGACTGGTGGCTGGAGCGCTCCGGTCCGGCGCCCCGCTCGCAGCGGCCGGCGGCCCGGCTGGCCCGCGCCACCCGCCGCGCGCTGCTGCGCCACTGACCCGTCCCTCCCCACCCCGGAGCCCCACCGTCGGCGCGGTCCGCCCCCTGGAGTGTGCCGGGGTTAACACCGCACCCCGGCCGGCCGGACGACGCGCCGGGTTTACGAGATTTTCGACCGGTCCGCACCCTGTCCGACACGTCCTGTCCGACGTCATTCCTCCCGATCGTCAACCCTTTCTTCCCGTACGGATGGTGGCGTGATGCCCGCAGTAACATGCCAATCCGCACCCGAAGCGCACCAGCGTGCGGTGCCGCAACTGGAGACACCATGCGATCCATCAACCGCACCGGACCGGTCAGTGGGACAGGACTCATCATCGCCGCCCTCACGGCGACCCTCATCGCGCTGGTCTTCCCGATCTGGTCGTACGCGGACCGCTCCGGCACCGGTCTGGACTCCCTGAACACCCAGAGCGTGCCGACGCGGTTCGGTCCGCTGTCCGGGCTGGACCGGGAGTTCGTCACCAAGGTCAGACTGGCCGGGCTGTGGGAACTGCCCGCGGGCCAGCAGGCCGAGGAACGCGGCACCACCCAGGCCGTACGGACGGCCGGCGGGCACCTCGTCGAGGGCCACACCTTCCTGGACGCCCGCGTCCGCGACGTCGCCGCCCGGCTCGGTCTGGACCTGCCGAACCAGCCCAACGCGCAGCAGCGCGGCTGGCTGGCCACGCTCGAGGCGGCGCACGGCACGGACTACGACCGGAAGTTCGCGAACATCCTGCGCAGGGCTCACGGCAAGGTCTTCGCCGTCGTCGCCCAGGTCCGCGCGAACACCCGCAACTCCCTCGTACGGGAGCTCGCCGACGACGCCAACACCACGGTGCTCGACCACATCAAGGTCCTCGAGGCCACCGGGTACGTCGACTTCGACGCACTCGCCCGGGACGCCGCGACGGCCGCGCCGCCGCCGCTCACCGCCTCTCCGGCCCCGCCGGGCCCCACAAACTCTCCGGGCACCCCCGTCCCCGTCACCCCGTCGGCGACCTATCCCCTCCCCCCGGCCGCCTCCCGCGGCAGGAGCTGACCCTCCGCCGCCGCACGGCGACTTGACGCGGCACCCGAACGTCACAGACCCACAACGCTCCGTCCACATCGTGAACAGACCGTGGCGCCGGGCTGCCCGGGTCGCATAGAAACACGCCATGTTCTGGGTCCTTCTCCTGCTCCTGGCCTGGGCCGCGGCCGGCACGTCCTGCGTCCGGCTGTGCCTGGCCGCCGTACGGGCCGCGGCGGTCGACGCCGACGCGGCGCACGGACACCACCTCACGCTCTACGAGGCGGCGTTCCTCTCCGGCGGCCCGGCCAGGGTCGCCGATCTGACCCTGGTGTCGATGGCCCGTCAGCGCCGCCTGCTGCTCGCGCACACGGGCTGGGCGACGGTCGTGGACCCGCGCGGGCGGGACGAGATGGAGCGTTCGGTGCTCGGCGCGATAGGCCCGGAGGGGCAGTCCCGGATAGCGCCCGTACGGGCGACGACGGCCGCCGCGGACTCGGTGCACCGCCTCGCCGACCGTCTCGTCGCCGCCGGCCTCGCCGTGCCCGACGGCGCCCGCACCACCGTCGCGGGCGCCGTCCGCCAGGTCCAGGCCGCCTCGGCGGCCGTCCTCGCGCTGGGCGCCGTGGCCGTCCTGATGCCCTCTCAGCCGCGCGCCGACGAGGTGCCGGTCGCCGTCTGGTTCGCCCTCCCGCTCGTCCTCACGCTGAGCTGCCTCGCCATCGCCCGCATCGAGGTCCACCCCTACACGCGCTGGGCCTCCCCGGCCGGCCAGCGGCTGCTCGGCACCCTCGCCCGGCACACCGACGCCACCGCCGACGACCGCACCTACCTCACGTCGGTCGCCGTACGCGGCATCCGCGCGGTCGGCGAGCCGGGGCTGCGCGCGGCGTTCGCGCACCGCGACCGGACGGCCGGACGGCAGCGCTGACCGGCGCCCGAGGGGGCGCAAAGGAGTCATTGCGGCCGACACCGGCACCCGGTGCTTTACTTCACCCACCACCGAACGAAACATCCCCTCTGTCGCTGCCGTGCGCTGAAGGGATACGCGATGAGAGCTGCCGTCCTCTGCGGAACCGCCGGGTCCTTGCTCCTGACCGCCTTCACCGGCGCTCCCGCGGGCGGCGCCCCCGCCCGGCCGGACCCCGCCGGCCTCACGGCGTCGGACGTGACGCGCGGTACCGCCGTGGCCGCCGCGCGCGCGGCCGCCGCCGGCATCCGCTTCGGGGCCTGTGCCAAGGAGACGGGACTCCCCGCCGGCCTGCGCTGCGGCACGGTCGACGTGCCGCTCGACTACACGCACCCCGACGGAAAGCAGATCAGACTGACCGTCAGCCGGACCAGGGCCACCGGCAAGGACGCGCGGAACGCGAAGCACCAGGTGCCACGGCAGGGCGCCCTCGTCTACAACCCCGGGGGCCCCGGCGCCTCCGGCATGTACTTCCCGCTGTTCGGCTCCCTGCCCGAGTGGAAGCGGATCGCGGCGGCGTACGACCTGGTGGGCTACGCCCCGCGCGGGGTCGACCGCTCGGCCCCGCTGTCCTGCAAGGACCCGAAGCGCTCCGTGAAGGGGCCCTCCCAGGCGCCGACGTATCCCTCGGAGTCGTACAAGAAGGAGCGCATCGCGGAGGCGCAGGCGTACGCCCGCGGCTGCCTGGAACGCTCCGGCGAGACGATCCGGCACTACACCTCGCTCAACAACGCCCGCGACCTCGACGTGCTGCGCGCCGCGCTCGGCGAGCGGAGGCTGACCTTCATGGGAGCCTCGTACGGCACCTACTTCGGCGCCCTCTACGCGACGCTCTTCCCCTCGCACGTGCGCCGGATGGTCTTCGACTCGGCGGTGAACCCCGCCCCCGGCCGGATCTGGTACCGGAACAACCTCGACCAGTCCGCGGCCTTCGAGGGCCGCTGGGCCGACTTCCGCGCGTGGACCGCCCGGCACGACGAGGTGTACGGGCTCGGCAGCACGCCCGACGAGGTGCTGCACAGCTACGAGAAGGCGCGGGCACAGCTCGCCGCGTCGCCCGCGGGCGGCAAGGTGGGGCCGGCCCAGTTGCAGGGCGCGTTCCTGGAGGCGGGGTACTACGACGGCTTCTGGCCGCAGCGTGCCCTGGCGCTCTCCGCCTATCTGAAGGGCGACCCGAAGCCGCTGATCGACCAGGCCGCGCGTCCGGAGGCGTCGGTCGGGGCGGAGAACGCGAGCGCCGTCTACACGGCGGTCGAGTGCAACGACGCGTCCTGGCCCACCCAGTGGCGCACCTGGGACCGCGACAACACCCGGCTCGCACGCAGGGCACCGTTCGAGACCTGGGACAACGTGTGGATGAACCTGCCCTGCGCCTACTGGCCGGTGCCCCGGCAGAAGCCCCTCGACGTCCGGACGCTGCCCGGGGTGCTGGCACCGACCCTGATCCTGGCGGCCGAGCGGGACGCGGCCACACCGTACGAGGGAGCGCGGGAGTTGCAGCGGCGGCTGTCCGGTTCCGTCCTGGTGACCGAGAACGGGGCCGGGACCCACGGGATCGCCGGCGGCCCCAACCACTGCGTCAACGACTACGTCGACACGTATCTGCTGACGGGCCGCCTCCCGCAATGGCGCGCGCGGTGCGCGCCGCGCGCGGAGCCGCGACCGGCGGCCGCGCACCCGGCCGAGCCGAAGCCGACGGCGCCGGGCGACCGGGCACCGCACACGAAGGCCGGGCGGACTTCGAATGCCGGGCGGGCTTCGTAGGCCGCCCGGCTCCGCGCCGGACCGCGGTCAGGCGAGACCCGCGACCAGTTCGGCGACGTCCTTGCGGCGGCCCGTGTAGAACGGCACCTCCTCGCGGACGTGCAGTCGGGCCTCGGAGGCGCGCAGGTGACGCATGAGGTCGACGATGCGGTACAGCTCGTCGGCCTCGAAGGCGAGGATCCACTCGTAGTCGCCGAGGGAGAACGAGGCGACCGTGTTGGCGCGCACGTCCGGGTAGCCGCGGGCCATCTTGCCGTGGTCGGCGAGCATGCGCCGGCGGTCCTCGTCGGGCAGCAGGTACCAGTCGTAGGAGCGCACGAACGGGTAGACGCTGATGTAGTCGCGGGGCGTCTCGTCGGCGAGGAACGCCGGGATGTGCGAGCGGTTGAACTCGGCCGGGCGGTGCAGCGCCATGTTCGACCAGACCGGCTCCAGGGCGCGGCCGAGCCGGGTACGGCGGAAGAGGTTGTACGCCTCCTGGAGCTGGTCGGCGGTCTCGGCGTGCCACCAGATCATCAGGTCCGCGTCGGCACGCAGCCCCGACACGTCGTACGTGCCGCGGACGGTGACGTCCTTCGCGGCGAGCTGGTCGAAGAGCTCCTGGACCTCGTCGGCGTATCCGGCACGGTCCTCGGGGAGCACGTCGCGCAGCCTGAAGACGGACCACAGGGTGTAGCGGATGACCTCGTTGAGGTCCTTGGCCTTCTTGCCGATGTTCGGGATCTTGCCGGGGGCGTCGTCACTCATGGGCCTATTCTCCCGCGCCGCCGTGCAGGCTCTGCACCGGGTTCCTGGTCAGCGCGTCCAGTCCGGCGCCGTCCCCGCCGAGCTGGTCCACGGCGGCGTACGCGCTCGCGATGCAGGCGGGGATGCCGACCCCGTCGTACGCGGCGCCGCAGACCGCGAGCCCGGGGAGCCCGGCGACGTGCGCGCGGATCCGGGCCACCCGCGTGTGGTGCCCGACGGGGTACTGCGGCAGGCCGTCGTCCCAGCGGGTGACGCGGGTGGCGACGGGCTCGGCGGTCAGGCCGGTGGCCTCGCGCAGGTCGTGGCGGGACACGGCGACGAGGTCGGCGTCGTCGCGGCCCAGCACCTCGCTCTCGCCGTACCGGCCCACGGAGGTGCGCAGGACGAGCAGGCCGGGGTTCTCCTCGTCGATCCAGCCCCACTTGCGGGTGGCGAAGGTGGACGCCTTGATGGTGTGTCCGTCCACGGGCGGGACCAGGAAGCCGCTCCCCTCCGGGAGGGTGCTGTCCGCGCGCCGGTAGGCGAGGGTGACCAGTGCCATGGAGGCGTACTCGACGCCGGCGAGCTCGGTGGCCGCGGCCGGTGACTCGGCGCGCAGCAGGGTGGCGGCGGCCGGGGCGGGCAGGGCGAGGACGACGGCGTCGGTGCGCAGCACACGGTCTCCGGCCACGACGCGCCAGCCGGGCTCGGTGCCCCGCGTCCGACGCAGCTCCGTGACCGGGGCGCCGGTGACGATCTCGCCGCCCCGCGCGCGCACCGACTCGGCGACCGCGAGCGGGAGTCGGCCGACGCCGCCCTCGATGCCCATGAACACCGGGCCGGTCTGCTGGTGGGCGGCGGCCTTGGCCTGGATCGCGCGCACCGCCTCCGTCAGGGAGGTGTGGGTGCGGGCCGCCTCGAAGAGCTGGGGGACGGCGGCGCGCAGGGAGATGCGGTAGGCGTCGCCCGCGTAGACACCGCCGAGCAGGGGCTCGACCAGCCGGTCGACGACCTCGCGGCCGAGGCGCGCCGCCACGTACTCCCCCACCGCCACGTCGTCACCGATCTCCGTGCGGGGCAGTTCGGTGTCGCGCTCGATGCGGCGCAGGCCCTCGTCGGACAGGACTCCGTGCAGGGCGGCGGCGGTGCCGGGGACGCCCATGACGTGTCCCTTGGGCATGGGCCGCAGGGCGCCGCGGGTCCACAGGGAGGCGGTCGCGGTGGCGGGGGGCCGGAGGTGGTCGGCGAGCCCGACGTCGCGGGCGAGCGCGACCGCTTCGGGGCGCCGGGCGAGCATCGACTCGGCGCCGAGGTCGACGCGGGCGCCCGCGATCTCGCCGGGCAGCAGCTTGCCGCCGACGCGGTCGGACGCCTCCAGGACGGTCACCCGGGCGCCACGGTCGAGGAGACGGTGGGCGGCGGCCAGACCGGCGATCCCACCTCCGACGACGACGACATGTCCGGTACCCGTACGACTGTCCTGTGCGCGCATGCCTCCACTTTCTCAGACCCCGCCGGCGCGTCCGCCGGGCCCCGGTGTCCGGTACGAGTCCCGACCGTGACCTCTTCGGGACCGGAGCACCCCAACGTCCTGCCGGGTCCCGGCGTCGAAGAGACAGCATCCGTCACGAACCCCGGGGGTAGTCCCACATGCGCACACCACGTTCCGTACGCCGCGTACGAACCGGCCGGGCCCTGGCCGGTGTCCTGCTCGTGTCCTCCCTCGCGCTGGCGGGGTGCGGCGCCGCCGGTGACGGTGGCGCGTCGAGCGCCGACAAGGCGGCGTCGGGGGACCGGAAGGCCGGCCCGGGTGCCAAGGAGGCGGCCCCCGGAGCCGCGGACGGTGCCGCCTCGGACCGTGCCGCCTCGGGCGCGGGCGGCTCCCGGGCCGCCACCGCGCCCAGGCTGGACACGAGCGGCATCATCCGTACGGCGTTCCTGACCGTGCAGGTCAAGGACGTCCCGAAGGCCCTGGACGAGGCCCGGGTCACGGCCACCGGCGCGGGCGGTTTCGTCGGTGACGAGACGACCACCCGGGACGGCCGGGGCCACGAGCGCACCCGTGTCGTGCTGCGGGTGCCCACCGACCGCTACGACCAGGTGCTCGCCGACCTGGGCGGTGCGGGGAAGATCCTGGAGCGGACGGCCAAGGCGCAGGACGTCACCGACCAGGTCGTCGACGTGGAGAGCCGTATCAAGTCGCAGCGCGCCAGTGTGGCCCGGGTCCGCGGGCTGATGGACCGGGCGGCCAAGCTCAGCGACGTGGTCGCCCTGGAGGGGGAGCTGAGCAGCCGCGAGGCCGATCTCGAGGCGCTGCTCGCGCGGCAGTCGTCGCTGAAGGACCGCACCAGCCTGGCCACGATCACGCTCTCCCTCTCCGAGACGCCGGTGCGCAAGGCCGAGGAGAAGGCCGGGGAGCCCGGCTTCGTGGACGCCCTCGCGGGTGGCTGGGACGCGTTCGTCACGACGCTGCGCTGGATCGCGATGGTGTTGGGAGCGGTGCTCCCGTTCGCCGCCTGCGCGGCCCTGCTCGTGGTGCTGTGGCTGCGGTTCGGACGTTCCCGGCTGCCGCGCCGTCAGGCCTCGGCACCGGCCGCGTCGGGCGCCGGTTCGCTTCCGGCGGCGCCGCCGGTGCGCGGGGAGGGTGGCAAGGACGCCTGAAAGAGCGGGCCCCCGTAGCGTGTTCGCATGAGCATGAACCGTACGAGCGCGACGAACGCCGCCGGCAGCACGGGCGGGACCGGTGGGGCGAGGGAGCGGCTGGTCGTCATCGGCGCCGACGCGGCGGGCATGTCCGCCGCGTCGCAGGCGCGCCGGATGCGGGGCCCCGACGAGTTGGAGATCGTCGCGTTCGAGCGCGGCCACTTCACCTCCTACTCGGCCTGCGGCATCCCGTACTGGGTGGGTGGCGACGTTTCCGGGCCGGACCAGCTGATCGCACGGTCGCCGCAGGAGCACCGGGAGCGGGACATCGACCTGCGGATGCGCACCGAGGTCACGGAGATCGATGTCGCGGGCGCCCGCGTGCGGTCGCGGGACCTGGAGTCCGGGGCGGAGGCGTGGACGTCGTACGACAAACTCGTGATCGCGACCGGCGCCCGTCCGGTCCGGCCGGACCTGCCGGGAATGGATGCTCCCGGCGTGCACGGGGTGCAGACCCTCGACGACGGCCAGGCGCTCCTGGAAACGCTGGCCACGACGCGCGGCCGGCGCGCGGTGGTCGTCGGCGCCGGTTACATCGGCGTGGAGATGGCCGAGGCGCTCATCAACCGCGGGTACGAGGTGACGGTCGTCAACCGTGGCGCCGAACCGATGGCGACGCTCGACCCGGACATGGGACGGCTGGTGCGCCAGGCCATGTCGGGTCTGGGCATCACCATGGTCGACGACGCCGCGGTGACCGGGATCGTCACCGGCGCCGACGGGGTCCGGGCGGTCGCCACGCAGGACGCGGAGTACCCGGCGGACGTGGTGGTGCTCGGTATCGGAGTCCGCCCCGAGACCACCCTCGCCGGGGCGGCGGGGCTGCCGCTGGGCGACCACGGCGGGCTGCTCACCGATCTGGCGATGCGGGTGCGCGGACACGGGAACATCTGGGCGGGCGGCGACTGCGTCGAGGTCCTCGACCTCGTGTCGGGGAGCGAGCGGCACATCGCGCTGGGCACCCACGCCAACAAGCACGGGCAGGTCATCGGCAGCAACGTGGGCGGCGGATACGCCACCTTCCCCGGTGTGGTGGGCACCGCGGTGAGCAAGGTCTGCGACCTGGAGATCGCGCGCACGGGGCTGCGCGAGAAGGACGCGCGCCGGGCGGGCCTCCAGTTCGAGACGGTCACCATCGAGTCGACCAGCCGCGCGGGCTACTACCCGAACGCGGCCTCGATGACGGTGAAGATGCTCGCGGAGCGCCGCACCGGACGGCTGCTGGGCGTGCAGATCGTCGGCCGCGAAGGCGCCGCGAAGCGCGTCGACATCGCCGCGGTGGCGCTGACCGCGCGCATGACCGTGGAACAGATGACGGCCCTGGACCTGGGCTACGCCCCGCCGTTCTCACCGGTGTGGGACCCGATCCTGGTGGCGGCGCGCAAGGCGGTCACGGCGGTGCGGCGAGGCGCCCAGTAGGGCCGCGGGTACCGCGCGACCGGCCACGCGCGGCCGACGGCGCGACCGGCGGCCGCCCTCGTCGTCGTCCCGTGGCACCGCTCGCCGACCCGTGACCGACGCCTCTGTCGCACGCCTACGCGGATTCGTGACCGGCGTTCTGGTTGATGCGGTCTATGGCCTGCCGTGCCTGCTCGGCCGGCGGTCGCGCGGGCAGCGAGGAGACGGAGCCCGCGGCGGTGACGGCCGCGGGCGGCGTGGTGGGCGGCTTCGCGTGCGCCGCCGACCGTACGGAGCGCAGCCGGTGGCTCACGGCCTCGTCGAGGGTCACCGGACGCTGCAGGCGCGCCGCGAGCCGTCCGGCCTCCTGGCCGAGCGCGGCCACGTCCTCCCAGGGGAGGTGCACCACCAGGGCGATCTCCGCCTCACCGTCGGGCAGGGCGTGCATCGGAGGAGTAACTCGGTCGTTCATCACCTGTGTCCTCACGTCTTCCTCGGGTCGCGTCCGCGTCGCGGCGCGGGCGGTTGAGGAGACATACGCACCGGGGCGCGACAGCGTTCAGTGGCGCGGGCAGGAGCGCGAGCCGGGACACGCGCCCCGCCGGTGACCGCGTGCGTGCCGCCTGGGGACGTGCGGATACCCGCGGCGCATCCAGGGCACTACTTCCTTGTGGTCATACCCGTCCATGACGTGAACCCGGTACGCAGCACGCCCTATGTGACGTACGCACTGATCGCCGCCAATGTCCTGGTGTTCCTCTACACCCCCGGCCTCGCCGGATCGGTGGCGGGCGACAGCGGGCTGTCCCAGCTGTGCCATCTGCAGGCGTTCCTGGACCACTACGCCGCGGTGCCACAGGAGTTGATCCATCATCAGATGTCGCGGCTGGTGCCCACCGGTGAGGTCGGGGCCGGCGCACACGGGCCCGGCTGCCTGGTGAGCACGCCGGACTACGACAAGTCGCCGCCGCTCTCCGTCCTCACCGCGATGTTCCTGCACGGCAGTTGGCTGCACCTGCTCGGCAACATGCTCTTCCTGCTGATCTTCGGCAACAACATCGAGGACCGCCTGGGACATGTGCGCTTCACGCTGTTCTACGTGGCGTGCGGGTACGCGGCCGGATACGGTTTCGCGCTCCTCAACGACAGCTCGTCGGACCCGCTGCTCGGTGCCTCCGGCGCGATCGCCGGGGTGCTCGGCGCCTACCTGGTGCTCTATCCGAGAGCCAGGGTGTGGGTCCTGGTGCCGTTCCTGGTCTTCCTGCCGCTGCGGCTGCCCGCCTGGCTCGTGCTGGGCTTCTGGTTCGCGCTGCAGGCGGTGTACTCGTCCGGCGGCGGCGTCTCCACCGCCGGAACCGTCGCGTACGAGGCCCATGTGGCCGGCTTCCTCGCGGGCATGGTGCTGGCCTGGCCGCTGCGCAGGGGCACCCCGCCGCCGCCGGAGCCGCGCAGCCTGCTGTGGGGCAGGCAGGCGCGGCACGGCTGGTGAGGCGTCAGCGAGCCGTCTGGGTGTGGACGTGCTCCACGAGCCGGGTCAGCGCGTCCGGGTCCATGGTGGGCAGGACGCCGTGGCCGAGGTTGAAGATGTGGCCCTCCAGACCGGCGGCGGCATCCAGCACCTCGCGGGTCTTGGCCTCCACGGCCTCGGTCGAGGAGAAGAGCACAGCCGGGTCGAGGTTGCCCTGGAGCGCCTTGCCGGGGCCGACCCGGCGTGCGGCCTCGTCGAGCGGCACACGCCAGTCGACGCCGACCACGTCCGCGCCCGCCTCACCCATCAGACCGAGCAGTTCGCCGGTGCCGACGCCGAAGTGGATGCGCGGGACGCCGTACCCGGCCACGGACTCGAAGACCTTGGCGGACGCGGGCATCACGGAGCGGCGGTAGTCGGCGGGCGCCAGGGCGCCGACCCAGGAGTCGAAGAGCTGCACGGCGCTCGCGCCCGCCTCGATCTGCACCTTGAGGAAGGCGGAGGTGATCTCGGCGAGGCGGTCGAGCAGGTCGGCCCACAGCTGCGGGTCCCCGTACATCAGCGCCTTGGTGTGCTCGTGGTTCTTGGACGGACCGCCCTCCACGAGATAGCTCGCGAGCGTGAAGGGCGCGCCCGCGAAGCCGATGAGGGGCGTCTCGCCCAGCTCGGCCGTCAGGAGCTTGATCGCGTCGGTGACGTACGAGACGTCGTCGGGGGTCAGGTCGCGCAGCTGTGCCAGGTCGGCGCGGGTGCGGATCGGCTTCTCGACGACCGGACCCACGCCCGGCCTGATGTCGAGGTCGATGCCGATGGCCTTCAGCGGGACGACGATGTCGCTGTAGTAGACCGCCGCGTCCACTTTGTGCCGACGCACCGGCTGGAGGGTGATCTCGGCGACCAGCTCGGGCCGCGTGCAGGACTCCAGCATGGGGATGCCCTCGCGCACCTTGAGGTACTCGGGCAGCGAGCGTCCGGCCTGCCGCATGAACCACACGGGCGTGTGCGGCACGGGCTCGCGCCTGCACGCCTTGAGGAAGGCGGACTCGTACGTGGCTTTCGGCGGCTGGCCCGCGGCGGGGCGGTCATTGGCACTCACGACGGAAAGTCTCGCACGCCCCGCGGGCCCGCAAGTGCCGGGCTCCGCGACGGACGCGCACCCCGGCCCCGGTACCCGTACCGGACCGGTTCGCGCGGCACGAACCGGACAGTGGTCCCACGCACGGGTGTCTCTCCCTGCGCGCGGGCCCAGTTCCCCTTAATCTTCCCCGCATGGCTGCGGCTCAGGGACGACTGTCGGACGGCGCTGGGGGAATGGACGATGCCAAGGAGGGGGACCAAGATGCGAAGGAGACTGCTCCGTTGCCGTTCCGGGCCGCCGTCGACGCGCTGAAGGGGGCACGGCTGCGGCCGGAGATCGAGATCGACCCGACGCGTCCGCCCCAGCGCCTCGCCCCGTACTCGTACGCGCTGGAGGCCGCGGTCGTCGCCGAGGACGAGGATCTCGCGGACGGCCGGCTGGTGCTCCTGCACGACCCGGCGGGGCACGAGGCCTGGCAGGGCGCCTTCCGCCTGGTGACACTGATCCGCGCCGAGCTGGAGCCGGAGATGGCCGCCGACCCGCTGCTCCCGGACGTCTCCTGGTCGTGGCTGACCGGCGCGCTACAGGCCCGCGGCCTGTCGTACGGGGAGCCGAGCGGCACCGTCACCCGGGCGAGCTCGCACTACTTCGGGGGGCTGGCCGAGCGTCCGTCCGCGTCCCAGATCGAGATCCGCGCCTCCTGGACGCCGCGCGAGGGGCTGGGCGGTGTACCGGACACGGCCGCGCATCTCGCCGCCTGGTGCGATCTGCTCTGCCAGATCGCGGGCCTCCCGCCGGCCGGACCGGGCGACGCGTCGGTGGTGACGCTCCCGCAGCGCCGGGGCCCCCAGTCGCGCTGAGCACGTGGCGGTGAGCGCTCGTCGAGGCACTCACCGAGCCGCTCACCGCACCCCCGGCAGTCCCGCCGCCCGCTCCCCGCATCCTCCCCCTCGCCGCCCGCCCCTCCGCCCCTCCGCCCGGCTCCGGGCAGCCGAGCACTCACCGCCCCCACGCCGGGCGGCACTTTCTTGTGCGGGGCCGGTGCGCGAACCGCGCGCGGGCCGCGCCCGGACAGGCGTACGAGCACCGAACGCCCCTCCGGGTCCGTTGCCCAGGCTTTGTCGATACGGCCACTTTCAGCCGTGTCGTGACACGGAACGACTCGGTTCGATCTTCGGATGATCGATCGCGTGTCCGAATTGCACGGATTGTTACTCACCAAATCGTGATCATTCTCTAAAGGAGAACGGGTTTGGTGCCGAAGACGTCTGTGACCTTGAAAGCACGGTTCGTCCCGGCTTCATCCCCAGAGCCGGTCCCGTCCCGCACCCCAGGAGGCCTGGTGTCCGTTCTCCTCGAGCAGCCCGCAAGCCTGGTCGCCTACCGCCCGAACAAGCCGACCGCCATGGTGGTCGTGGCCGACCCACGGGTCCGTTCCACCGTCACACGCCACCTCTGGGCGCTCGGTGTGCGCGACGTCATCGAGGCGTCGTCCGTCGCGGAGGCCCGCCCCCGAATCGGCAACCCGCGCGACATCTGTGTCGCCGACGTCCACCTTCCCGACGGCAGCGGGCTCACCCTGCTGTCCGAGACCCGGGCCGCCGGCTGGCCCAACGGCCTCGCCCTTTCCGCCGCCGACGACATCGGCGCCGTACGCAATGCCCTCGCCGGCGGCGTCAAGGGCTATGTCGTCACCGGCACCCGCACCAACGTCGGGCTCCCCACCCGGCCCGGCGCCGCGCCCATCGGCTCGGCCGCCGCCCGTATGCACCGCCGCCCCCCGGGTGCCCCGAGCCACCCGGGCGGCTACCGCGAGCTCTCCGGCCGTGAGGTCGAGGTGCTCCGGCTGGTCGCGGAGGGCCAGTCGAACAAGGCCATCGGCGTCTCGATGGGCCTGTCCGCGCTGACCGTCAAGAGCCACCTAGCCCGCATCGCCCGCAAGCTCGGCACGGGCGACCGCGCCGGCATGGTGGCGGTGGCCCTGCGGACGGGGATCATCCACTGACCCCGCGCACGGGAACGCTCAGCCGCACCCCGTCCACCCGTTCGTGAACATGATCTTTCACCGACCTGACTGGTTTACGACCCTCATACGCCCGTCGACGGAACGTTCCGTCGGCGGGCGTAGTCCATACACGGATACCCTTGACAGGTGACCGACGCCCAAGAGACCGCAGCAGACAGCTCACTGCGAACCACCGGAGGCGGCCCTCCGGACGACGTCGAATCGGCGCCGATCCCTTTGCTTGAGCCCCGAGAGGGCATTCCGCCCGTCGTAGCCGACGCGACCTCGCTCGCCGAGGTGATCGCCGCGTTCGCCGCCGGATCCGGCCCCGTGGCCGTCGACGCCGAACGCGCGTCCGGCTACCGGTACGGCCAGCGCGCCTACCTGGTGCAGCTGCGCCGCGAGGGCGCGGGCAGCGCCCTGATCGACCCCGTCGCCTGCCCCGACCTGTCGGGCCTCGGCGAGGCGATCTCCGGGGCGGAGTGGGTGCTGCACGCCGCCACCCAGGACCTGCCCTGCCTGCGCGAGATAGGCATGGTGCCGACGCGGCTCTTCGACACCGAGCTGGCCGGCCGCCTCGCCGGGTTCCCCCGGGTGGGCCTGGGCGCGATGGTCGAGAGCGTCCTCGGCTTCGTCCTGGAGAAGGGGCACTCCGCGGTCGACTGGTCCACCCGCCCCCTCCCGGAGCCGTGGCTGCGCTATGCCGCGCTCGACGTGGAACTCCTCGTCGACCTGCGCGACGCCCTGGAGAAGGAGCTCGACCGGCAGGGCAAGCTGGACTGGGCCCAGCAGGAGTTCGACGCGATCGCCCAGGCCGAGCCCGCGCCGCCGCGCAAGGACCCCTGGCGCCGCACGTCCGGGATGCACAAGGTGCGCCGCCGCCGTCAGATGGCGGTCGTACGGGAGCTGTGGGAGACCCGGGACCGGGTCGCCCAGCGCCGCGACATCTCGCCGGGCAAGGTCCTCGGGGACGCGGCGATCGTCGAGGCCGCGCTCTCCCTGCCGCCCAATGTGCACGCCCTGTCCGCGCTGAACGGCTACGGGCACCGCATGGGGCGGCGCCAGCTGGAGCAGTGGCAGGCCGCCGTGGACCGCGCCAAGGCGCTGCCCGACGCGGAGCTGCCGCAGCCGGGGCAGCCGGTGACCGGGCCGCCGCCGCCGCGCGCCTGGGCCGACAAGGACCCGGCCGCCGCCGCCCGGCTCTCCGCCGCGCGCGCCGCCGTGTCGGCACTGGCCGAGCAGCTCAACATGCCGCAGGAGAACCTGATCACCCCGGACACCGTGCGGCGGGTGTGCTGGGAGCCCCCGACGGCGCCGGACGCGGACTCCGTGGCCGCCGCGCTCGCCGGGTACGGTGCCCGGCCCTGGCAGGTCGAACAGGTGACGCCCGTCCTGGTGGCCTCGCTGTCAGCCGAGGACTGACGGCCCGGGACGCACGGGAGATCGGCCCGCGCTCCTTCGGGGCGCGGGGCCGTCCACCACCACCGACCCTTCGCGCCGCCACGCACCCGGCCGCCTTCTTCGCGCCGTGGGCGCCCTCCACCCGCGCGCCACGCGACCCCGCCCCCAGGGGCGCCCACAGGGCACGCACGCCGTCCAGCGCGCCGTGCGCGCCGTGCGACCGTCCGCCTCCGCACGTGCCGGAATCGGCCTCCGGCGGCCCCCAGGGGCCCCCAGGGGCCCCGCGAACCGGAACAGCGGCATCGATATCACGCCAAGATCTCCGGACGGTGGCACGGACGAAAGGGACGAGCCCCTCGTCGTGGCGGGTGGCCCCTGCACGGGAGGGGGGCGACCGTCCCGATCGCGAGCCACGCCCCACGAAGGGGCTCCCGCGCCACCTCGCTCCCGTGTGACGTTCGCCGCTCCCGGCGCCGGGACTGGGCAGGGTGGTTACTCGTAAGTAGCATGGGGAGGTGAGCGCGCGCTCAGGCGTGTGCGCCGCGCAGCAGTGCCATCCCGCATCTGGAGGAGAGCCATCGTGCCTCGTACCGTCAGGGACGTCGTCTTCGTCGACGGCGTCCGCACCCCGTTCGGCAAGGCGGGCCCGAAGGGCATCTACCACGAGACCCGCGCCGACGACCTCGTCGTGAAGGCCATCCGGGAGCTGCTGCGCCGCAACCCGGGCCTCGACCCGAAGAAGATCGACGAGGTGGCCATCGCCGCGACCACGCAGATCGGTGACCAGGGTCTGACGCTGGGCCGCACGGCCGGCATCCTCGCCGGGCTCCCCCAGTCGGTCCCCGGCTACTCCATCGACCGCATGTGCGCGGGTGCGCTGACCGCCGTCACCACCACCGCGGGCTCCATCGCCTTCGGCGCGTACGACGCCGTCATCGCCGGTGGTGTCGAGCACATGGGCCGCCACCCGATGGGCGAGGGCGTGGACCCGAACCCGCGCTTCGTCAGTGAGAAGCTGGTCGACGAGTCCGCCCTCTTCATGGGCATGACCGCCGAGAACCTGCACGACCGCTACCCGACGATCACCAAGCAGCGCGCCGACGAGTACGCGGTGCGCTCGCAGGAGAAGGCCGCCAAGGCGTACGCCAACGGCAAGATCCAGCAGGACCTGGTGCCGGTCTCGGTGCGCAACACCAACGCGGAGATCGGTGAGACGGGCTGGGGCCTGGTCACCGCCGACGAGCCGATGCGCCCGGGTACGACGCTGGAGAACCTGGCGAACCTGAAGACGCCCTTCCGCGTCCACGGCCGGGTCACCGCGGGCAACGCGGCCGGTCTCAACGACGGTGCGACCGCGTCGATCATCGCCTCCGAGGACTTCGCCCGCGAGCACGACCTGCCGGTGCGGATGCGCCTGGTCTCGTACGCCTTCGCGGGCGTCGAGCCGGAGGTCATGGGCTACGGCCCGATCCCCGCGACCGAGAAGGCCCTCGCCCAGGCCGGCCTGACGATCGAGGACATCAACCTCTTCGAGATCAACGAGGCCTTCGCCGTCCAGGTCCTCGCCTTCCTGGAGCACTACGGCATCGCCGACGACGACGCGCGCGTCAACCAGTACGGCGGCGCCATCGCGTACGGCCACCCGCTCGCCTCCTCCGGCGTCCGTCTGATGACGCAGCTGGCCCGCCAGTTCGAGGAGCAGCCGCACGTCCGCTACGGCCTGACCACCATGTGCGTCGGCTTCGGCATGGGCGCGACGGTCATCTGGGAGAACCCGCACTTCGAGGGGGAAAAGTGAGCACCACCGCTGAGCTTCTGAAGGGTGCGGCCGAGCTGTTCCCCGACGAGGTCGTGACGTCCGCGAACGTCCGACACCTGGACCTGCCGTTCGGTGCGGGCCGTTTCGCCCTCATCACCCTCGACAACGGCTTCGACCACACCAAGCCGACCACCTTCGGCCCGGCCTCGCTGGCGAACCTGAACGCCGCGATCGACCAGGTCGAGAAGGAGGCGGCGGCCGGCGAGATCGTCGGTGCGGGCGTCACCGGCAAGCCGTTCATCTTCGCGGTCGGCGCCGACCTCAAGGGCGTCGAACTGCTGAAGAAGCACGAGGACGCGCTCGCCATCGGCAAGGGCGGCCACGAGGTCTTCAAGCGGCTGTCCGCGCTCGGGGTGCCGACCTTCGCGTACTACAACGGCGCGGCGATGGGCGGCGGCGTCGAGGTCGGCCTGCACTGCTCGTACCGCACGGTCTCCGCGGCCCTGCCGGCCTTCTCGCTGCCCGAGGTCTTCCTCGGCCTGGTCCCGGGCTGGGGCGGCTGCACGCTGCTGCCGAACCTGATCGGCGCCGACAAGGCCGTCACGGTCGTCATCGAGAACTCGCTGAACCAGAACAAGCAGCTCAAGGGCAAGCAGGTCTACGAACTGGGCATCGCGGACGCCCTCTTCGAGGGTGCGGACTTCCTGGAGCAGTCGCTGCTGTGGACGGCGGCCGTCCTCAAGGGCGAGATCGTCGTCGAGCGCCCGGAGATCGACCGCGGCGAGGCCTGGGACGAGGCCGTCGCCCGGGGCCGCTTCATCGCCGACGGCAAGGTGCACGGGGCGGCTCCGGCCGCGTACCGCGCGCTGGAGATCATCGAGGCCGCGAAGGACGGCGACCTGCAGAAGGGGTACGACGCCGAGGACGTGGCGCTCGCCGACCTGATCATGGGCGGTGAACTGCGCTCCGGCATCTACGCGTTCAACCTGGTGCAGAAGCGCGGCAAGCGCCCGGCCGGCGCCCCGGACAAGTCCCTGGCCCGTCCGGTCACCAAGGTCGGCGTCGTGGGCGCGGGCCTGATGGCCTCGCAGCTCGCCCTGCTCTTCCTGCGCCGCCTCGAAGTACCCGTCGTCCTGACGGACATCGACCAGGAGCGCGTCGACAAGGGCGTGGGCTATGTCCACGCGGAGATCGACAAGCTGCTGTCGAAGTCCCGCATCAACCAGGACAAGGCCAACCGCCTCAAGGCCCTGGTCTCCGGTGTGCTGGACAAGGCCGAGGGCTTCTCCGACGCCGACTTCATCATCGAGGCCGTCTTCGAGGAGATCGGCGTCAAGCAGCAGGTGTTCGCGGAGGTCGAGGCGGTCGCCCCGGCGCACGCGATCCTCGCCACCAACACCTCCTCGCTGTCGGTGACCGAGATGGCGTCGAAGCTGAAGAACCCCGAGCGGGTCGTCGGCTTCCACTTCTTCAACCCCGTCGCGATCCTCCCGCTCCTGGAGATCGTGCGCGGCGAGCTGACCGACGACGCCTCCCTGGCCACGGCGTTCGCCGTGGCCAAGAAGCTGAAGAAGACGGCGGTCCTGGTGAAGGACGCTCCGGCGTTCGTCGTCAACCGCATCCTCACCCGCTTCATGGGCGAGATCCAGAACGTCATCGACGAGGGCACCCCGGTCGCGGTCGCGGAGAAGGCGGTGGAGCCCCTGGGCCTGCCGATGTCCCCGCTGGTCCTCCTCGAACTGGTCGGCCCCGCGATCGGCCTGCACGTCTCGGAGACCCTCAACCGGGCCTTCCCGGACCGTTTCACGGTCTCCGCGAACCTCGCGGCCGTGGTCAAGGCGGGCAAGCGCGGCTTCTACGTGTACTCGGCCGAGAACGGCTTCAAGCCGGAGCTCGACCCCGAGGTCGCCGCGCTCCTCAAGCAGGGCGACGTCGTCCTCAGCGAGGAGCAGGTCCGTGACCGGGTCCTGGACGCCGTCGCCCAGGAGATCGGGCTCATGCTCGACGAGGGTGTCGTCGCCGAGGCGCAGGACATCGACCTCTGCCTGATCACCGGCGCGGGCTGGCCCTTCCACCTGGGCGGTCTCACTCCGTACCTGGACCGTGAGGGTGTCTCCGAGCGTGTGAACGGGAAGCGGTTCCTGGAGACGGGCGTGGCTTCCGTCCCCGCGTAGGCGCTCCGCTGTTCTTCCGGGTGCCCTGTACACCTCCCCGGTGTGCGGGGCACCTGGACGTTCGCGCTCGCGCCGGCCGCCGCCCCCGTCCGTTCCTTCGGGTGCGGGTGGTGGGGGCTGGGCGCGCCGTTCCCCGCGCCCCTTGACCGGCGCTCCTGGCATCCGGCGTTCGAGGCCGAGGCCGAGGCCGTTCGGGCCCTCGGGTGCGGGTGGTAGGGCTGGGCGCGCCGTTCCCCGCGCCCCCTGACCGGCCCTCCCGGCATCCGGCGTTCGAAGCCGAGGCCGTTCGGGCCCTCGGGTGCGGGTGGTGGGGGCTGGGCGCGCCGTTCCCCGCGCCCCCTGACCGGCGCTCCCGGCATCCGGCGTTCGAGGCCGAGGCCGTTCGGGCCTGCGGGAAAGGGGGGTCAGACCGGGCGCCATGCCTCCAGGGCCAGGCCCGGCTCGTCCTTGCGGCGGGTCAGCAGCAGCTCCCCCGTGCCCGGCGTGAGGGCGGCCGCGACCACGCGCCCTTCCTCGTCCTGCGCCAGCGACACCGTCGCGTCGGCGGGCAGTCGGGGGCCCGACTCGGTCCACCAGGCCCCCGCCGACTCCTGCTCGGTCGGGTACGCGGCGAACGCTATCCGTCCGCTCGCGGAGCGCTGCGCGAGCAACGTGCAGTCGAAGCCGTCGAGTTCACAGCGGATGACGGACACCGGACCGGGTCCGACGGACGACAGCAGCGGGACGGGCTTGGCACCCGGCCGCCAGGCGCACAGTTCACCCGCCTCGTCGGTGTAGAAGAGCGTGCTGGACCCGGCGGACGTGGCGAGCGCCCGCAGGGTGCCGGGGCGCACCGACGCCTCCAGCGCCTCCTCCATGACCGGTATCGCGCCCAGCTCCTCCTGGCGCCAGTGCAGGATCCCGTCCGGGACCGCCGCGAACAGCTCGACGAGCCCCGACTCCCCCGTCACGGCCGCCAGATCCTCCCGTACGGCGCTTCCCTTGAGGTCGCGCCACGGATCCCAGCCGCCCTTCTCCTTCTGGGCGGCCATGCTGACCCCGCCACCCTTGTTGCGCACGAAGACATGGGCGCGGCCCCGGGCGTCGACCGCCACGGCCGGGGCGCCGGTCCGGTCGCCCTTCTTGTTGGGGTGTCCGATCGGGGTCCAGTCGAGGGCGGACAGCCGGGGCCGGAAGTGCGTGGAGTGGACGAGCCCCGACTCCCCGGTCACCGTGGGCCGCCAGGAGACGAGGTGGGTGTAGCCGTCGGCGCCCTGGCCGAGCGCGAGCACGGAGTGCAGGCGCTGGTCGCCGCCGACGGTGCGCGCGGGGTCCCAGGAACCGTCGGGCCCGCGCTCCGCCCGGCAGAGGACGGCGGCATCCGACAGCAGGTACGCACTGAGCCTGCCGTCGCGACCGCGTCTGAGCCATTCGCCGTTCACCGGTTCACTCTAAGCCGGGGCCCTGTGGTCCTCGCCAGGGGCCCGGCCGCCTTCCGTGAGCGACGGCGGCGCGTGCGACCCTGGGCCCATGGACGACCGCCTGCTCGTGATCATCGACGGTGCCAACGTCGTCGGCTCCGTGCCCGACGGCTGGTGGCGCGACCGCCGGGGCGCCGCGGAACGGCTGCGGGACCGGCTCGCCCGGGAGGGGTTGCCGGGCCACGACGGACCCGTGGAACTCGTCCTCGTGGTCGAGGGCGCGGCCAGGGGCGTGGACTCGGTCGCGGGCGTACGGGTCGAGGCCGCCCCCGGCAGCGGGGACGACCGCATCGTGGAACTGGTGGAGGAGGCCCGTGACCGCCCGCGCCTGGTCGTCACGGCGGACCGTGAACTGCGGCGCAGGGTCACCGCGGCGGGTGCCGAGGTGACGGGGCCACGGGCGGTACGGGACGGGTCGTGAACCACACGGACCGGGCACGGTTCAGGCCGACGCCCTGCCACGTGACACACGTCCCCCGTTGACGTCCTGCCGCCCGCGCGCGGCCCGCTGACGCCCGTACGCGGACCGTTGGCACCCTGATCCCGCACACGTCCCCGCTGCCGCCCTGACGCCCGTACGCGGCCTGCTGGTTGCCCGATGCCCGGGCACCCGCCCGATGGCGCCTGACGCCCGTACGCGGCCCGCCGGCGGCCCGTTGGCGCTGTGGGCGCGGTGCGTGGCGCGGCGCTCCCTGACGACGCCCCTGCGCGGCGCGGGCGACGGCGCGCGACGGCGGGGTCAGTCCTGGGCGTCCGTACGCGTGTACAGCACTGCCCCGTCCACGGTGCCCGCCTCCTCGTACCCCGCGGCCAGCAGCCGGCGCAGCGACGGCACCCGGTCCGGCGCGTACGGCCGGCCGCGGGAGTCGTCGACGACGAGGACCGGCGGGCGGGCCGTCAACTCCGCCCGGAACACCGGCCAGGCGCCCTCGACGGCGTACTTCTCGCCGACCTCCGGTCCGTCGCGGCCACCGCTGTAGTTGGTGAGGAGGCCCGCGGTCAGATAGCGGGTGGCGGGGGCGCGGCCCGCCAGCCAGTACGTCTCCGGGTGTATGCCCCAGACGAGGACGTGGTCCCCGGGCCGGGTGCGGTGGGCCACGGCGGCGGCCAGCCGCTGGGAGTGGGCGAGTTCGGGGCGCGGCGCGAGCAGACCCCAGGCCAGGAACAGCGCACAGCAGCAGGCCGAGGTCAGGGCCGCGGTCAGCGCGCGCTCGCGGGGCAGGATCCGCAGCCCCGCGGTGGCCAACAGCACCACGGGCGGAATGAGTTGGAGGTAGTAGTGGCCGAAGAAGTGGAAGCCGGCCAGGACGGCCGCCGTCGACGAGCCGAGCCACAGCCACAGGTCGGCCGAGCCCGTACGGGCGACCCGCAGCATCCGTACGACCGGCGGGATCAGACCCGCGCAGGCCACCGCCAGGACGGCCGCGTTGACCACCCCCCGGCCCAGGACGTGGAGTTCCGAGCCGGTGAAGGACGCGTAGGCACCCGAGCCGGTGACGGTCCAGAACAGCAGGCCCGCCGGGTCGGTGAGCAGTGCCACGGCCGCGACGGGGACGAGGGCTCCGACTCCCGTCCGCAGCAGGTCCCTTCGGGGGTGGTCCGCGTGGCGCCACAGCAGCCAGAGCACCGGGACGAGGACGGCCGCGCCGGTCTGCTTGACCAGGAACGAGCAGGCGACGGCGACTCCGGCCGCACCCCAGCGGCGCCGGTCGGCGCACCACATCGCGGCGGCCGTGCAGGGCAGCATGAACACCTCGAAGGTGGCGGCCTGCGCGTCCTCGGGGTTGAGCCCGATCGACACCAGCGCGTACAGCACGCCCGCCGTGCGCCCGGCCGGGTCGCCCCAGCGGCGCCGGGCCAGGGAGGCCAGCAGCACGGCGGTCGCCAGCTGGGCCACCACCGCCAGCACCCTGACCGAGGTCAGCGACCCGGAGCCGAACGCCGCGAACGCGCCTTCGTACAGCCACGGCACGAGCGGCGGCTTGCGGTCCACGACCGTCCGGTACAGCTCTCCCCCGCCCGCGAGTATCCGCGCCTGCACGGCGAGATAGCCCTCGTCCGGGTTCCACAGGGGCCGTACGAAGGAGGGGATCCGGGTGACGGCGACGAGTACCGCGAGGACGGGCAGCAGCCGTCCCCAGTAGCCGCCCGGCATCCGTGACCCGGTGGCGCTGTGTGGTGTGTCCAGGAGCCCGGCGCGCATACGGTGCACGCTATCCGGACCCGCGCTCCCCACCGGAGCAATCGACACCCCTTGGCGGGCCGGTCAGGGTCCGTGGGATCCCGGCGCCTTCCCTGCCTCGCCCTCCGTGGCCTTCCGCTGCAGCCCGAGACGGCTGTGCGAGCGTCCGTACAGGAAGTAGACGACGCAGCCGATCGCCATCCAGATCAGGAACCGCAGCCAGGTCTCCGTGGGCAGGTTCAGCATCAGCCACAGCGAGGCGAGCACCGACAGCGCCGGGACCAGCGGCACCAGCGGGGTACGGAAGGCGCGGTGCAGGTCGGGGCGGGTGTGGCGGAGGATGATGACGCCGGTCGCGACGACGACGAAGGCGAAGAGCGTGCCGATGTTGACCAGTTCGGCCAGTTCGCTCAGGCTCGTGAAGCCCGCGAGGATCGCGATGATCACGCCCAGCAGGATGGTCGGCCGGTGCGGGGTGCGGAACCTCGGGTGGACGCGGGAGAAGAACCGCGGCAGCAGCCCGTCGCGGCTCATCGCGAAGAAGACGCGGGTCTGTCCGAGGAGCAAGATCATGCAGACCGTGGTCAGTCCGACGGCGGCGCCGAAGCTGATCACGCCCGCGTACCAGGGGTGCCCGGTCGCCTTGAAGGCGTCGGCGAGCGGGGCGTCGATCGACAGCCGGGTGTACTTCTGCATGCCCGTGACGACGATCGACACGGCGACGTAGAGCGCGGTGCAGATGAACAGGGAGCCGAGGATGCCGCGCGGCATGTCCCGCTGCGGATTCCTGGTCTCCTCGGCGGCGGTGGCCACGACGTCGAAGCCGATGAAGGCGAAGAAGACGACGGAGGCGGCCGTGAAGATGCCCATCACGCCGAAGTTCGTGGGTGTGTAGCCGGACAGGAGCTGGATGAGCGGGGCCTTGAGGCTGCTGCCCGCCTCCTGTGCCCGTGCCTTGGGGATGAAGGGCTCGTAGTTGTCGCCGACGACGAAGAAGGCGCCCGCGACGATCACGATCAGGACCACGGTGACCTTGACGGCGACCACGACCGTGGTGACCCGGGCGGACAGCTTCACGCCGATGACCAGGATCGCGGTGAGCACCAGTACCAGCGCGGCGGCGAGCACGTCGAACCCGAACCCGGTGGCCCCGTCGCGCCCGCCGAGGTAGTCGGGCAGATGCCAGCCGGCGTTGTCCAGCAGTGAGCGCACGTACCCGGACCAGCCGACCGCCACCACCGCCGTGCCGAGCGCGAACTCCAGCACCAGGTCCCAGCCGATGATCCAGGCGGGCAGTTCGCCGAGCGAGGCGTACGAGAAGGTGTACGCGGACCCCGCCACCGGGACCGTGGACGCGAACTCCGCGTAGCACAGCGCGGCCAGGCCGCAGACGACGCCCGCCACGATGAACGCCAGCGAGACCCCGGGCCCCGCGTTCTCCTTGGCGACCTTGCCGGTGAGGACGAAGATGCCGGTGCCGATGATGACACCGACGCCGAAGACGGTGAGGTCCAGAGCGGACAGCGACTTCCTGAGTGCGTGCTCCGGCTCCTCGGTGTCCAGGATCGACTGTTCGATCTTCTTGGTCCTGAAGAGGTTGCTGCTCACGGGCCTACCTCCACGCTTGACGTCCTCGACATGATCGAGGGGGCGTGTACGGCGCATGCCCCGGCGCGGACGGGTTCACGCGAACGGGCCGGTTCCACCACCCGTACAGGGTGCTGGAACCGGCCCGATGGGCCTGTGTCCGGCGCGTCAGTCGCGCGCGGGTTCCACCGAGTCCACGGCGTGCGCGGCGGTGCGCTCGAAACGCCCGTCGAGCTTGGCGACGAGGCCGGTGACCTGGCGGGCGATGTCCGGAGCGGTCAGGCCGATCTCCGTCATGACCTCGGCCCGGGAGGCGTGGTCGAGGAAGCGCGGCGGGATGCCGAAGTCGCGCAGCGGGACGTCGACGCCCGCGTCGCGCAGGGCCTGCGCGATCGACGAACCGACACCGCCGACGCGGGAGTTGTCCTCGACGGTGACGACCACCCGGTGCTGCTCGGCGAGCGGCGCCATGGCCTCGTCGACCGGCTTGACCCAGCGCGGGTCGACGACGGTCGTGGTGATGCCCTGCTTGTCGAGGAGACCGGCGATCTCCAGGCACATCGGCGCGAGCGCGCCGACCGAGACGAGGAGCACGTCCGGGATGTCGGTGCCGGCCTCGCGCAGGACGTCCATGCCGCCGATCCGGCCCACGGCGGGCACGGCCGGGCCGACCGCGCCCTTGGAGAAGCGGACCACCGTCGGCGCGTCGTCGACCTCGACGGCCTCGCGCAGCTGGGCGCGGACCTGGTCGGCGTCGCGCGGTGCGGCGAGCCGGAGGCCGGGGACGACCTGGAGGATCGACATGTCCCACATGCCGTTGTGGGAGGCGCCGTCGGTGCCGGTGACGCCCGCGCGGTCCAGGACGAAGGTGACACCGCACTTGTGCAGGGCCACGTCCATCAGGACCTGGTCGAAGGCGCGGTTGAGGAAGGTCGCGTAGACGGCGAAGACGGGGTGCAGACCGCCGGTGGCGAGGCCCGCCGCGGAGACGGCGGCGTGCTGCTCGGCGATGCCGACGTCGTACACCCGCTTGGGGAAGGCCTTGGCGAACTTGTCGAGGCCGACCGGCTGGAGCATGGCGGCCGTGATGGCGACGATGTCCTTGCGCTCCTGGCCGAGCCTGACCATCTCCTCGCCGAAGACGGAGGTCCAGTCGGCGCCGGAGGAGGCGATCGGCAGACCCGTGTCGGGGTGGATCTTGCCGACGGCGTGGAAGCGGTCCGCCTCGTCCTGCAGGGCGGGCTGGTAGCCGCGGCCCTTCTCGGTGAGGCAGTGCACGATGACCGGGCCGCCGAAGCGCTTGGCTCGGGCGAGCGCCGACTCCAGGGCCTCGATGTCGTGGCCGTCGATCGGGCCGACGTACTTCAGGCCGAGGTCCTCGAACATGCCCTGCGGGGCGATGAAGTCCTTGAGGCCCTTCTTCGCGCCGTGCAGGGTCTCGTAGAGCGGCTTGCCGACGACCGGCGTGCGCTCCAGGAGGTCCTTGCCGCGGGCGAGGAAGCGCTCGTAGCCGTCCGTGGTGCGCAGGGTCGCCAGGTGGTTCGCGAGGCCGCCGATCGTCGGGGCGTACGAACGCTCGTTGTCGTTGACGACGATCACCAGCGGGCGGTCCTTGGCGTCCGCGATGTTGTTCAGCGCCTCCCAGGCCATGCCGCCGGTGAGCGCGCCGTCACCGATGACGGCGACCACGTGGTCGTTCCTGCCGAGCACCTCGTTGGCCTTCGCCAGGCCGTCGGCCCAGCCGAGGACCGTCGAGGCGTGCGAGTTCTCGATCACGTCGTGCTCGGACTCGCCCTGCGAGGGGTAGCCGGACAGGCCGCCCTTCATCTTCAGCTTCGAGAAGTCCTGCCGGCCGGTGAGCAGCTTGTGGACGTAGGACTGGTGACCGGTGTCCCACAGCACCCTGTCCTTGGGCGACTCGAAGACGCGGTGCAGCGCGATGGTGAGCTCCACGACACCGAGGTTGGGGCCGAGGTGGCCGCCGGTCTTCGAGACCGCGTCGACGAGAAAGGTCCTGATCTCGCCGGCCAGCTGGTCCAGCTGCTCCAGGCTGAGCCGGTCCAGATCGCGCGGTCCCGTGATGCGGGTCAGCAGCGGCACCCGTGCCTCCTTGCAGGTAGAGCTGTTCGAGCTTTGCCGGGCTTGTCGAGTCTAATGTTCCGCCTTTTCGACCGGCGCCCGGCCCCGGGGGTCCATGTCACCCGTTCGGAGTACCCGGGTGCGGACACGACAGTGCCCGGCACCATCCACTGGTGCCGGGCACTTGTCCGGGAGGGCCGCGTCGTCGGGCCCTCCCCGTCAGCCGCTACGCGCGCCCGGCCGACTTCTGGGTCTTGCGGGTCACCGCGTCGATGACGACGGTGGCGAGCAGCACACCACCGGTGATCATGTACTGGACCGGCGAGGCGATGCCCTGCAGGGCCAGGCCGTACTGGATCGAGACGATGACCAGCACACCGAGCAGCGCGTTCCAGGTGCGGCCACGGCCACCGAAGAGGCTGGTGCCACCGATGACGGCCGCCGCGATGGCGTTCATCAGCAGGTCACCGCCGCCCGCGCCCTGGTTGGCGGAGGCGATCTTCGAGGCGATGAACAGACCGCCGATGGCGGCGAAGGTGCCGGAGATCGCGAAGACCGAGATCCGGACCATCTCGACGTTGATACCGGCACGACGGGAGGCCTCGACGCTGCCACCGAGCGCGAAGATCTTCCGGCCGTACGCGGTACGGCGCAGCACGAAGTCCGTGACCAGCAGCACCGCGATGAAGATCACCACGGCCAGCGGGAGACCCTTGTACTGGTTGTAGGTGATCGCCACGGCGAAGGCCACGACCGCCAGCAGCGCGGTGCGCAGAATCGTCTCGCTCAGCGGCCGCGACGGCACGCCCGCGGCCTCACGGCGCTTGTTGCCGTAGAAGGACATCAGGAAGAACACCGCGGTGACGCCGATGGCGAGCACGTAGGCGGCGGCCACATCGGTGAAGTAGTAGCTGGTCAGCTTGGCCACGAGGCCCTCGCTGTCCAGGTTGATGGTGCCGCTGCTGCCGAGGATCTGGAGCATGAAGCCGTTCCAGAACAGCAGACCGGCCAGGGTGACAGCGAAGGCCGGCACACCGATGCGCGCGAAGACGAAGCCGTGGATCGCGCCGGCGACCGTGCCGGTGAGGATGGCGAGCACGAAGGCCAGCCATTCGTTCATCCCGTGCGTGACGTTCAGGACCGCGAAGGCCGCGCCCGCGACACCGGAGACCGAGCCGACCGACAGGTCGATCTCGCCGAGCAGCAGGACGAAGACGATACCGACCGCGATCATGCCCGTGCCGACCATGGCGACGGAGATGTCGGACAGGTTGCCCGCGGTGAGGAAGTTGGAGTTCAGGCTCTGGAAGATGATCCAGATGATGATGAGACCGATGACGACCGGCATCGAGCCGAGGTCGCCGGCCTTCATCTTGCGCTTGAACTCGGTCACGTAACCCGCGAGGCCCTGCTCGCGGACGAGGAGCCGGGGGTCGACCACGGTGACCGCCGCGGCGGCCGCCTCGGGGTTCTCCACGGCGTGGTCCTCGGGGGTCTCAGAGGTCTTGTCGATGCTCACTTCTGAGCCTCCCCATTGCTGCGCGCCGCACGACGGGTCACGGCGTTCTCCGTGGCGCCCGTGATGGCGGAGATGATCTCTTCCTGCGAGGTCGACTTGACCTCGAAGATGCCGTTGTTGCGCCCGAGGCGCAGAACGGCGACCTTGTCGGCCACGGCCTTGACGTCCGCCATGTTGTGGCTGATGAGGATGACCGCGTGGCCGCGCTCGCGCAGCCGCTCGACCAGGTCGAGGACCTGGGCGGTCTGCTCGACACCGAGGGCCGCGGTGGGCTCGTCGAGGATGACGAGCTTGGGCTCGCCGAGCATCGAACGGGCGATCGCCACGGTCTGGCGCTGACCGCCGGAGAGCGAGGCGATCGGGATACGGACGCTGGGAATGCGGATGGACAGCGTGTCCAGCAGCTCGCGCGAGCGGCGCTCCATCTCGACCTCGTCCAGGATGCCGCGCTTCTTCAGCTCCCGGCCCAGGTAGAGGTTGCCGACGACGTCGATGTTGTCGCAGAGCGCGAGGTCCTGGTAGACGGTCGCGATACCGAGGCCCTGGGCGTCCTGCGGCTTGTTGATGTGGACGGCCTTGCCGTCCCACTCGATGGCGCCTTCATCGATGGGGTGCACACCGGCGATCGTCTTCACCAGTGTGGACTTTCCGGCACCGTTGTCGCCCACCAGGGCGACCACTTCGCCGGCGTGGACCTCAAGCTCGACATCGGTGAGCGCCTGGACGGCACCGAATCGCTTGGAGACCCCGCGCAACGCCAGAACAGGCGTAGCGGACACGTGAACCATCTCCTTCGCCGCCTGACCCGGCGGGAGGTTGTGCAGAAGTTTGTGGAGTGTTCCGTCCGGCGCCCCGCCCTAGCTTTGCGGGGCTGATGGATGCGGGGCGCCGGAGGAGTTCTAGATCACGCAGGTCCGGTAAGGGAATTCAGGTCCGAATTCCCTTACGCGGTGGGATACCTGCGGCGGCTTACTTGATGCCGAGCGCGTCGCACTTCGCCTTGTAGGCGCTCGTGCAGATGTCGCTGACCGTGTAGACGCCGTCCTTGATGACGGTGTCCTTGATGTTGTCCTTGGTCAGCGAGGTGACCGGGACGAGCACCGAGGGGACGGCCTTCGTGGTGGGGCTGTCGACCTTGTCCTTGGCGACCGTGGAGAGCGACTTGCCCTGGGCGAGCGCGACGGCCATCTCGGCGGCGGCGTCGGCCTCGGGGGCGTACGGCTTGTAGACGCTCATGAACTGCTCACCCGCGAGGATGCGCTGCACACCGGCGAGCTCGGCGTCCTGGCCGGTGACCGGGACGGAGATGCCGGCGGCCTTGAGGGCGGTGATGATACCGCCGGCCATGCCGTCGTTGGCGGAGTAGACGCCGACGATGTTCTTCTTGCCGAGGGCGGTGATGGCGCCCTCCATGTTGGCGTTGGCGTTCTCCGGCTTCCAGTCCTTGGTGTCGTACTCCTTGCCGACGTTCACCTTGCCGTCGAGGACGGAGTGGGCTCCGGCCTTGAACTGGGCGGCGTTCGGGTCGGTGGACGAGCCGTTCATCATCACGATCTTGCCGGACTTGGCCTTGGCGCCGAGGGCGTCGAGAAGGGCCTGGCCCTGGGTCTTGCCGACCGTCGTGTTGTCGAACGAGGTGTAGGCGTCGATCGGACCCTGCGCGAGGCGGTCGTAGGCCACGACCGGGATGCCGGCGTCCTTGGCCTTCTGGACCGAGCTCTTGATGGCCGCGGCGTCCACAGCGTCGACGATCAGGACGTCCACCTTGTTGGTGACCATCGTGTCGACCTGCTGGTTCTGCGTGCTGGCGTCCTGCTTGGCGTTGGCGTAGACGACCTCGCCCTTGTTGTTCGTGAGCTCCTTGATCTTCTTCTCGATCAGGGGCTTGTCGAACTTCTCGTAACGCGCGGTCTGGTTCTCGGGAAGCAGCAGACCGACCTTGATCGCGTCGCCCTTCTTGGCGGAGCTAGAGCTGTCGCTCTTGTCGCTGGACTCCTTGGCACTGCCACAGGCGGCCAGCGAGACGGCCATCGCACCAGCGGCAACGGCAACGGCGGCACGACGCATACGCGTGTTCACTTCAGAAACCTCCCTGACGAGGCCGCGTCGTTGCGGCCGAGGTGGCTGGAAGTCAACTCGGCCACACGTGCGACGTCAAGAAGTAAATACTTAACGAGATGGCAACGGTGCCATGCGTTCTCTAAGTGAAGGCAGGGGTAACTGCGGACAGTGATCCGTCCAAAAGGGTCGAATCGCCCATCTCGCTGAGCGCGAGCGCGAGCGCCCCGAGAACCTCCGCGCGGCCGCCAAGTGCCCCTGGAAGCACGGACAGTTGGCGGGCGGCACTGGGGATCGCATAGCGTCCCACAGACTCCCTGATGGGCCCCAGGACGAGTTCCCCGGCCTCGGCGAGATCTCCGCCGAGCACCACCCGGCTCGGGTTGAGCAGATTGCAGAGATTCGCCACACCGCTCCCGATGTGACGTCCGACATCGGCGATCACGCGCCGGCAGCCCGGGTCACCGTCCCGCGCCAGCCTGACCACGCCCTCCATGGTCAGGTCGGTGCCGTGACTGGACTGCAGGAGCGGCAGCACGTACCGGGCAGCGGTGAAGGTCTCCAGGCAGCCCCGGTTGCCGCAGCGGCAGACGGGGCCGGATTCGTCGAGGGTGATGTGCCCTATTTCACCCGCCGTGCCGCCCGGCCCGCGGTAGATCTTGCCGCTGATCACCAGACCGGCGCCGACACCGCTCGCGACCTTGATGTACGCCAGGTCCCTGACCCCGCGGCCGCTGCCCCAGACCAGTTCCCCGAGCGCGCCCAGATTGGCGTCGTTGTCCACGTGCACGGGCACGCCGAGCCGCCCCCGCAGCTCCTCGGCGGGCCGCGCGCCGGTCCAGCCCGGCAGGATCGAGGTGGACCCCAGGGTCCCCGACTCGACGTCGATCGGGCCGGGCACCCCGAGCCCCACACCGGCGATCTTGGTACGGTCCACTCCGGTCACCGCGATCAGGCGGCTGACCAGCTCTTCCGCCCGGTCGAAGCCCTGCGCGGCCGAGGCGTCCACGTCCAGCGGCTCCGACTCCTCGGCCAGCACCTGGTGCGCGAGGTTGCCGATCGCGACGCGCAGATGCGTATGGCCGAAGTCGACTCCGATGACGATGCCGGCGTCGCCGCTCAGGGACACGCTGCGGGCCCTGCGGCCACCCGCCGAAGTGGGTGTGACCTCGACCGTTCCGCTGTCCTTCAGCTCCCGGACGATATTGGAAACGGTCGCGGCGGACAGGCCCGTCGTCCTCGCGATCTCCGCTTGCGTGAGCGATCCGGCAAGGCGCACCGCTCGCACGACGCGCTCCAGATTGGCTCGGTGCAGCGACGACTGCGACCCCGGAGTCTCCATCGACTCATCCACTCCTGCCCTCAGCCGGACGGCCCCGATGCCGCCCGTGTGATCCGGGTCACAGCAGTGGAACCCGGGTCACTTACAAGTTGTGAACTCCAAGCTCCGCTGAACGGGTTACCGCAGTCAAGTCCTTGAGGGAAATCGGCGACGACAAGCCCCGTTCCGTTTCCGTTACCGCCCCGACACGCACCCGCCACCCCCGGGTCGGGGGTGGCGGGTGCGGGAAAGGACCGGATCGTTACTTGAGCGTCGCCGAGGTGAGGCCCGCCTGGACCTGCCGCTGGAAGGACAGGTAGACGATCAGCATGGGCACCATCGCGATGGTCACGCCCGCGAAGAGCACGGGCAGGTCGGTCGCGTACCCCTGCTGCTGCTGGAGCTGGATGAGCCCCTGGGTCAGGACATATCGCTCCGGATCGGAACTGGTCTGCGGCTGCATCAGCACGGACGGCAGGATGTACTGGTTCCACTGGCCCAGCACGTTGAAGATGCCCACACTCAGCAGACCGGGCTTGGCCATCGGCAGCATGACCTGGAAGAACGCCCGGGAGTGCGAGGCCCCGTCCAGCACCGCCGCCTCGAAGACCGCCGTGGGCAGCGTCCGGAAGAACGAGTGCATGAAGAAGACGGTGAACGGCATCGAGTAGGCGACGTACACCAGGATCAGCCCCTGGTACGTGTTCAACATGTCGAGACGCTTGACCATGAAGAACAGCGGCACCAGGGCGAGGAAGACGGGGAACATGGCCCCGCCGACGAAGAAGTAGTACACGATCCGGTTGCCCGGGAACTCGTAGCGGGCCAGGACGTAGGCGGCCATGGAGCCCAGGAGCATCGTCAGCGGGACCGAGAACACCAGCACGATCAGGGTGTTCGCGAAGTAGTCGCCGATGCCCTTGTTCCAGGCCCGCCGGAAGACGTCCAACTGCCAGTGCGAGGGCCAGCCCAGGGCCGAACCGCCGATCTGCGCGTCGGTCTTGAAGGAGCTCAGGACCAGCCAGAGCAGCGGCAGGATGATCAGCACGGCCCACAGGACGAGGAACCCGTGCGAGAAGACATTGAGGGTCAGGCCCTCGCTGCGCCGGTCGCCCGGACGCGGCGGTGTCTTCCTGACCGTCCGCTGCGGGGGTACGCCGGCGCCGCCGACCTTCGTCGGCTCGGTGATGGGTGCGCTCATAGTCGTCTGTCTCCCGCTCAGAACTCGATGCGCTCGCGGCGGGTGGCGCGCAGCGTGACCACGGACAGGACCAGGGTGAGAAGGAGCATGATGACGCCCATGGCGCAGGCGTAGCCGCTCTTCCCGTAGTAGAGGAAGTTGCGCATCATGACGTTCGCCATGACCTCGCTGTGGTGGTCGGGTCCGCCGCCGTACCCCGTTCCCTGGGTCATGGTCGAGACCAGGACGAACATGTCCATCGCGATGATGCCGAGATAGACCCAGGCGGTCTGCACGGTGTCCCACAGCAGCGGGAGGGTGACCCGGAAGAAGGTGTGCGTGCGGCTCGCGCCGTCGAGCAGCGCGGCCTCGTAGATGTCCCGCGGGACGGACTGCATGGCCGCGGAGAACAGCACCAGGTAGAAGCCCACGCCGTGCCAGACGACGACCGCCATCAGGCACCAGAGCACCAGGTCGGGCTCGTTCATCCACTCGATCGGATTGTTCGCGTTCTCCAGACCGAGCTTGATCAGGATTCCGTTGAGCAGACCGCCGCTGTCACTGCGGTAGAGCGCCCCGAAGAGCACCGCGACGATGGCGAGGGACAGCACCTGCGGGAAGAAATAGACGATCTTGTAGAAGCCGGATCCGGCGACGCCCTGCACACCGCCGGCGCGGCCCCGGCCACCCGCGTTCACCATGAAGGCGAAGAACAGGGCGAGCAGAATGGTGATCACCGGGATGAACACCAGGAACAGGATGTTGTGCCAGATGGCGCCCATGAACACGTCGTCCTGGAACAACGCCTTGTAATTGTCCAGGCCGACGAAACTGAACGTCTGGGACTGGCCCTTCCAGTCGGTGAAGGAGTAACCGATGGTCTGTACGTAAGGCCAGATCACGAAGATCAGATACAGCGCCAAAGGTGCGAGGAGAAACCCCGCGACGAACCGGTACTGCCCTTTTCGCATGGCATCCTGCCCCTGGTGTTCCGGGTGTGCGTGATCAGTCGCGGTGGTTCTTCTTGGACGCCGGGTCCTTGGCGGCCTTGTCGACGGCGGCCTGGGCGCGCTTCAGCCATTCCTTCGGCTGAATTCGCTTGGCCATCAGCTCGTTGGACGCGTTCTGAATGGAGACGTCCATCTCGCTGTACCAGTTGGGGTACAGGTAGTTGAAGGTGTTGTCACCCGCTGCCTTCGAGGCCTCGACGGTCGACTGCGTACCCGGTCGCAGCGTGACGCCGGCGTTGACACCGTCCTTGACGATGGTGAGCGAGTTGGCCTTCTGCGCGAAGAGCGTCGACCACTCCTTGGAGAGCATGGAGCGCATGAACTCCTGCGCCCCGGGCAGGTTTCCGGCCTTCGCGGGGATGATGAAGGGCTCGCCCGAGCCGGCCCGGATCGCCTCGAACGGCAGCTTGTCCCCGGACAGGCTGGGCATCGGCATGAACTTCATGTCGAAGTCGGTGGGGGTCTGCTTCAGCTGCTCGTTCTCCAGCCAGGAGCCACAGGTGATGAACGCGGCCTTGTACTGGTTCCAGCGGGTCTGGGACTCCGTGTGCGTCAGGGCGTTGGTGCCCGGCATGAGGTAGCCCTTCTCGACGACCTCGTAGATCGCGTCGATGGCCGCCGCCGCCGCGTCGCTGCCGACGAACGCCTTAGGGTCGAGGTTGTCGATCGCCTTCATGGCGTCCAGACCGCCCTGCTTGGCGATCAGGTCCATGATGGCGACGTTGATGTAGTACGGGAACTTGCCCTGGTGGGCGAGGCCGCCGATGCCCTGCGACTTGGCGTCCTTGCAGATGGCGAGGAAGTCGTCCCAGGTCTTCGGGACCTCCCAGCCCTTCTCCTTGAAGAACTTGCCCGAGTACCACAGGCCCCACACCGTGTAGATGTAGTTGAGGGACACCACCTTGCCGCCCTGCAGGCCCGGGTCGAGCGTGCCCGGGATGAGGGTGTCGCGGACCTTCTTGGACGGGTCGTCGATCGACGGAGCGTCGAGGACCGCGGCCAGGTCGAGCAGGTTGCCGTTCTTGTAGAGCACGTCCAGCTTGATCTGCTGGGCGCCCGAGTCGTCGACGATGTCCGGCGGGTTGCCGCCGTTGAAGCGCGGCTGGAGCTTGCCGGTGATCTCCTGGGTGCCGGTGTGGGCGCTGGTGGTGCCCCACTTCTTGTCGAAGGCGGCTTCCCAGGCCTTGGCGTAGTCGTCGCCGTAGCCGCCCTTGAAGACGACGACGTCGAGCTTTCCGCCCTTTTCCACACCGAAGGGGTTGGTCTTGCTGGTCTTGCCCTTCTCCTTGCCCTTGTCGCCGGAGTTGTCGTCGCCTCCGCCGCTCGCACACGCGGACAGGAAGCTCATCGTGGGTACGGAGATCAGACCGAGTGCGGCCGACCGCTTGATCAGATCGCGCCGGCCGACACCTTCGGGGCTGCTGTTCTCGGCGGAAGTGGATCCCATGCTCAAGTCCTCGCCTTCTCCAGGACTCAGGCGGTGAACCGGATCCTCCCCGGCACCGCGGTTAGGTCAAGCTGGGGTCGTGCATGAGGGATTCAGTGGGTCAACGCGGCGATCCCTGCCCTTGTAAACGGCCGCCGACGCCCGATTCCCCCTGGTACATGCCTGTCCGCGGCCGTCGAACGACTGGGCGGATGCCGACAGGTATAGTCCACTTCCCGCCAGCTGAGCAAGATCGAATGCAGGTTTGCCCGTGGGTCTTTTCCGAGTTGAGACCTCCCGGAAATATGGGGCGACCGACCCCTCCCCGGCAGAAGATCGACACGGCGTCAATCTCCCACCATGCGAGTAATGCGCACCCCTCTACGCGACTTTCTCCCCGGATGCCACATCCAACACCCTTGACATCGCTGACAACTTGACTCCCTACTGGTCCTTGCGCAGCAGAATTGACAACGTTGTCCACGCGCACGCGGGTGAGTCGAAGGGGCGCGCCGGTATCGGAAGAGCGAGTACACGCAGGCCCGGAGGGCCGAGCGCGGCCGCACTCCCGAATCCCGCTGGAACGCCCCGAGGTGAACGCGCCAAAACAGCAGGGAGGGTCCTCGCGGATGCAGCACGGAGCTCGATACAGACAAAGTTCCTCGGCCCGGCCGAGGTGGAGTTCCTCGATGACAATGGGGGTGGCAGCGCTTTCTCTGATCGTGGCCTCGCAGGGCACCGCGGTTGCCCTTCCGGCCCAAGCGGTCTCCGCCGACCGGCAGTTCACCTCCTCATTCGAATCGGGCGATCCCGCGCCGGACTGGATCAATACCGTAGACACGGGACCCGACGGCAAAAAGCGGTCGTCCGGTGTCGACGGCGGGTACAGCACGGGCATCCCCGGGAACGTCACCGACCACGTCACGGACGTCCGCGCCAGCGACGAGAACACGGGCTCCGGTGAGGTGAAGGAGAACCTCGTCGACGGTGAGTCGAGCAGCAAGTGGCTGACCTTCGAGCCCACCGGCTGGGCGGAGTTCGACCTCGACGCCCCCGTGAAGGTGGTCACCTACGCGCTCACGTCGGCCAACGACCACGACGAGCGCGACCCCAGCGACTGGACGCTGCAGGGCTCCACGGACGGCAAGGACTGGAAGACCCTCGACACCCGCTCGGACCAGTCGTTCGGCGAGCGCTTCCAGACCAAGTCGTACGACATCGCGAGCCCCGTGGAGTACCAGCACTTCAGGCTCGACATCACGAAGAACCACAGTGGGGACATCCTCCAGCTCGCGGATGTCCAGTTCTCCACCGGTGGCACCGACGACCCGACGCCCAAGGACATGCTCTCGCTGGTGGACCGCGGGCCCAGCGGCTCCCCCACCGCGAAGGCGGGCGCCGGCTTCACCGGCAAACGGGCCCTGCGCTACGCGGGCACGCACCAGGCGGACGGCCGGGCGTACTCGTACAACAAGATCTTCGACGTGAACGTGGCCGTCGGGCGCGACACCGAACTGGCGTACCGGATCTTCCCGTCGATGGCCGACGGTGACCGGGACTACGACGCCACGAACGTGTCGGTGGACCTGGCGTTCACGGACGGCACCTATCTGAGCGACCTCGACCCGGTCGACCAGCACGGGTTCGCGCTCACGCCGCAGGGACAGGGCGCGGCCAAGATCCTTTACGTCAACCAGTGGAACGACGTCGCCTCGCGGATCGGCTCCGTCGCCGCCGGGAAGACGGTCGACCGGATCCTGCTCGGCTACGACTCCGCGAAGGGCCCGGCCAAGTTCCGTGGCTGGCTGGACGACGTCTCGCTCAAGACCGTCGCGCGCGAGAAGCCCAAGGCGCATCTGTCGGACTACGCGCTGACCACCCGTGGCACCAACTCCAGCGGCGGATTCTCGCGCGGCAACAACTTCCCGGCGACGGCCGTGCCGCACGGTTTCAACTTCTGGACCCCGGTGACCAACGCGGGTTCGCTGAGCTGGCTGTACGACTACGCACGTGCGAACAACGCGGACAACCTGCCGACCATCGAGGCGTTCAGCGCCAGCCATGAGCCGAGCCCGTGGATGGGCGACCGGCAGACCTTCCAGGTGATGCCCTCGGCCGCGTCCGGCACCCCGGACACCTCGCGCACCGCCCGCGCGCTGGCCTTCAGGCACGAGAACGAGACCGCCCGCCCGTACTACTACGGGGTGACCTTCGAGAACGGGCTCAAGGCGGAGATGGCCCCGACGGACCACGCGGCGGCGCTGCGCTTCACCTATCCGGGCGCGGACGCGAGCGTGGTCTTCGACAACGTGACCGAGCAGGCGGGGCTGACCCTCGACAAGGAGAACGGCGTGGTCACCGGCTACTCCGACGTGAAGTCGGGGCTGTCGACGGGCGCGACCCGGCTCTTCGTGTACGGGGTCTTCGACGCGGCGGTGACGGACGGCGCCTCGTCCGGGGTCAAGGGCTATCTGAAGTTCAAGCCCGGTGCCGACCACAGTGTCACGCTGCGTCTGGCCACCTCGCTCATCAGCGTCGACCAGGCCAAGGACAACCTGCGCCAGGAGATCCCCGACGGCACGTCCTTCGGCACCGTGAAGGCACGGGCCCAGAAGCAGTGGGACAAGCTGCTGGGCAAGGTCGAGGTCCAGGGCGCCACTCCCGACCAGCTCACGACGCTGTACTCCAGCATGTACCGGCTCTACCTGTACCCCAACTCCGGCTTCGAGAAGGTCGGTTCGAAGTACCAGTACGCGTCGCCGTTCTCCCCGATGCCGGGCCAGGACACCCCGACCCACACCGGCGCGAAGATCGTCGACGGCAAGGTGTACGTCAACAACGGCTTCTGGGACACCTACCGGACGACCTGGCCGGCGTACTCTCTCCTGACGCCCAGTCAGGCGGGTGAGATGGTTGACGGGTTCGTGCAGCAGTACAAGGACGGCGGCTGGACCTCGCGCTGGTCCTCCCCCGGCTACGCGGACCTGATGACCGGGACCTCCTCCGACGTGGCGTTCGCGGACGCGTACGTGAAGGGTGTGCACTTCGACGCGGCAGCGGCCTACGACGCCGCGGTGAAGAACGCGACGGTCGTCCCGCCGGCCTCCGGTGTGGGCCGCAAGGGCATGACGACCTCCCCCTTCCTCGGCTACACGTCCACCGCGACGGGCGAGGGCTTCTCCTGGGCCATGGAGGGCTACGTCAACGACTACGGCATCGCCAAGATGGGCGAGGCCCTCTACAAGAAGACCGGCAAGAAGCGCTACAAGGAGGAGTCCGCGTACTTCCTCAACCGCGCCCAGGACTACGTGAACCTCTTCGACAAGAAGGCCGGGTTCTTCCAGGGCCGTGACGCGCAGGGCGACTGGCGCGTCGACTCGGCGAAGTACGACCCGCGCGTGTGGGGGTACGACTACACCGAGACGAACGGCTGGGGGTACGCGTTCACCGCGCCCCAGGACTCGCGGGGCCTGGCCAATCTGTACGGCGGCCAGGACGCGCTGGGCCAGAAGCTCGACACGTACTTCGCCACTCCCGAGACGGCCTCGCAGGACGTCGTGGGGTCCTACGGCGGGGTCATCCACGAGATGACCGAGGCCCGCGACGTACGGATGGGCATGTACGGGCACTCCAACCAGGTGGCCCACCACGTCACCTACATGTACGACGCGGCCGGCCAGCCGTGGAAGACGCAGAAGGACGTCCGTGAGGTCCTCTCCCGGCTGTACACCGGCAGTGAGATAGGGCAGGGCTACCACGGCGACGAGGACAACGGCGAGCAGTCGGCCTGGTACCTCTTCTCCTCGCTCGGCTTCTATCCGCTGGTGATGGGCAGTGGTGAATACGCCATCGGCTCACCGCTGTTCACCAAGGCGACGGTCCATCTGGAGAACGGCCGGGACCTGGTCGTCAAGGCGCCCAGGAACAGTGCGAAGAACGTGTACGTGCAGGGCGTGCGGTTCAACGGCAAGAAGTGGAACTCCACCTCGCTCCCGCACTCGCTCATCTCCCGTGGCGGCGTGCTGGAGTTCGACATGGGTTCCAAGCCGTCCTCGTGGGGCAGCGGCAGGAACGCGGCACCCGTGTCGATCACCAAGGACGACAAGGTGCCCGCACCGCGGGCGGACGTCCTGAAGGGTGAGGGCGCGCTCTTCGACAACACCTCGGCGACGGACGCCACCGTCACGACGGTGGACCTGCCGACGGCCGCCTCCGCCAAGGGCGTCCAGTACACCCTGACGTCCTCCGGGGACCACACGAAGGCTCCGGCCGGCTGGGTCCTTCAGGGCTCGTCCGACGGCACCAAGTGGACTGATCTCGACCGGCGTTCCGGCGAGTCCTTCGCGTGGGACAAGCAGACGCGGGCGTTCTCGGTGGCACACCCGGGTGCGTACGCGCACTACCGTCTGGTCCTCGACGGCGCGGCGACGCTCGCGGAGGTGGAGCTGCTGGCCTGACCCGACCTCCCCACAGGAGCGGGCGCGGAGATCACTCTCCGCGCCCGCTCCGCTGTGCCGGGCCGAAGCCGGGCGACCGCCGTGCTCGTGCCCTCAGTTCACGGCGAGGGTGAAGACGTGCAGATCCGCGTTGTCGGGCAGCTTCACGCTCTTGACGGTCTTGCCGGCCGGAGCCGCGAAGGGCTTCGTCGCGAAGACGTAGGTGGCGACGGGGTCCTTGTCCGCGCCCGCGACATTGCGATAAGCGGCCCTGGCGACGGTCTCGTTGCCGAACTGGACGGTGCCGCCCCCGCCGCCGACCGTCCAGTCGGTGAAGGAGAGGTCGACCTGGTCGGTGCTGCCGTCGGTGTACGTGACGGTGGCCGTGGCCCGCTGGTTTCCGTTGACCGCGCTGCCGATGAAGGACAACTCTGTCGCCGGACGGGCGAGTTCGATGCTCTGGCCGGACGCCGCGGCGTTGTCGGGGCGGCCCGCGGGCGAGTCGGGCCAGGTGTAGGTGAGACCGTCCACGGTGCCCTGGCCGCCCGGCGTCAGGCCCGCGTCCGCGAGGGCCTGACGGGAGTAGCTCCAGCCGCCGCCGTCGTAGTCGGCCTCGTCGTGGTCGCCGGCGTCGTCCGAGACACCGGTGTTGTCGTAGGCGGCCAGGAGGGACCCGGGAGCCGCGACGGTCAACGCCACCGGCTGCTCGTACGAGGTGGTGCCGGACGTCACGGTGACCTTGACGTCGTAGAAGCCCTGCCGGGCCGCGTCCCCCGCGGTCAGGGTGATCGACCGGGAGCCGTCGGTCACCGTTCCCTCCGCGGGGGTCGCGGTCACTCCGTCCGGCGTGTCAACGTGGAAGCGGACCTCGGGGCCCGTGCCACCGCTCAGTGACAGCGCGCGGATGTCGATCTGCGTACTGCCGCCGGGTGCGAGCGTCGCCGCGGTCGGGCCGACGCCGATCTGGTACGGCTGCTCACCGTCGCGGAAGGACGGCGGAGCGGCGGCCTGCTCGCTGCCCCAGCTGCGGTTCGGGGTGCCGGAGAGCGTGTAGTCGAGTGTGCCGCCGTCGCGGACGAACGAGGCGGGGAGCCAAGGGCGGGTGCTGGTACGACCGTTGACCTTCAGCGACTGCACGTACGGGGCGTCCGCCGCCGCGCCGGCCGCCCGGATCTCGATGTCGTTGCCGCCTGGGCGCTCGATCTTGACACGGCTGAACAGGGGTGAGGAGAGGACGAGTTCGGCGCGGGAGGGAACCTGCGGGTACATGCCGAGCGCGGAGAAGACGTACCAGGACGACATCTCGCCGAGGTCGTCGTTGCCGGGGATGCCGCCGGGCTGCGTCGACCACAGCTCGCTCATCGCCGCGCGGACGGTCTCCTGCGCCTTGTAGGGGGCGCCGGCGTAGTCGTACAGGTAGGGGACGTTGATCGACGGCTCGTTGTCCAGCTCCGACTTGTCGCCGCCACTGCCCGTGAACGCCCAGCCGCCGTCGGCGTCGTGGAAGAACGTGTCGAGCCGGTCGAGCGCCTTGTCACGGCCGCCCATGGCCGCGAAGAGCCCGGCCGGGTTGTGCTGGACCATCCAGGTGTACTGGGCCGCCGTGCCCTCGACGAAGCCGTTGCCGGTGGCCGGGGTGAAGCCGGTGACCCAGCTGCCGTCGGCCTTGCGGTTGGCGATGTAGCCGCCGGTCCGGTCGGCCGCGATGTTGAAGTTGTTCTGCCACCACTGGGAGCGCTCGGCGAAGTCCGCGGCTGTCCGCTTCTCCCCTGCCGCCGTGGCCAGTTGGGAGAGCGCGAAGTCCGCGTCGGACATCTCCAGGGTCTCGGCGGCACCGCCCCAGGCGTTGGACACGGACGGCATGTAGTGCTGCTGGAGGTACTTGTCGAGAGACGGTCGCTGGCCCACCGACAGGACGGGCTTGCCCGACGACGACAGGTCCTGCTCGGTCGGCACGGTGGCCGCCCTGACCAGTGACTTCAGCGCGCCCCGCAGATCGAAGCCGGTGCCGCCGAAGGCCCGGATGCCCGCGAGCGCGGTCGGCGAGGGATCGCCGTTCATGACGTGGGTGCCGCTCGCGCCGTGCAGCCAGCGGTCCCAGACTCCCCCGTTCTGCCGGGCCAGTTCGAGCAGCGACTGCGCGATGTCGGAGCCGGTGTCCGGGCTGAGGAGGGTGAGCAGCTGGACCTGGGAGCGGTAGACGTCCCAGCCGGAGAAGGTGCCGTACTGGGCCCGGTGGCCGCGGCCGACGACGTGGACCTTGTCGTCGCTTCCCCGGTATCTGCGGTCGGCGTCACTGATGACGTTGGGATGCAGGAGGGCGTGGTAGAGCGCGGTGTAGAAGGTGGTGCGGTCGGTGTCGCCGCCACCGCCGACCCGGATCGCGCCGAGGCGGTCGCGCCAGGCGCGGTGGGCGGCGGCCCGGACCGCCCCGAAGGAACGGGACGGCGGGTTCTCGGCCGCGAGGTTGGCGGCTGCGCCCGCCTGGCTGACGTACGAGATGCCGACCTTCACGTTCACCGGATCGGCGCCGGGGGCGAACTCCACGTATCCGCCGGCTCCCTTGCCCGGGGTGGGATTCCCGCCGCTGGAGAAGCCGCCGGTTCCGCCGCTCGCCCGCGTGGATCCCGGGCTCAGCCGGTCGTCCTGCCAGGTGCCGGCGGTCTTGAAGGCCCGGTCGAAGCGGGCGGTGAAGTACAGGGTGTAGTAGGCGCGTTGGCCTTCGGGGTCGAGGTAGCCGCAGAAGTTCCCGGAGGTGACGGAGCCCGAGACCGTCCGGGTCGCCGGGTCGATGCGCACGTCCGACGCCGTCGAGCCCACCTCGGAGTTGGCGGTGCGGATCAGCAGCGAGGCCGGCTTGCCTGCCGGGTAGGTGAAGCGGCCCGAGCCGGTGCGCGCGGTCGCGGTGAGGTCGGCGGTGACACCGGAGGAGAGACCGACCTTGTAGTGGCCGGGCTCGGCGGTCTCGTCCGCGTGCGCGAAGTCGGCGGCGTACACCGCGTCCTTGGTGTCGCTCGCCGGGGAGGAGGTGACCTCGCCCGCGTACGGGAAGAAGGGGATGTCGCCGCTGCCGCCCGCGCAGCCCGTGCCGGACATGTGGGTGAGGCTGAACCCCCGGACGCGGGTGGCGTCGTACTGGTAACCGCCGGGCGCGGCCGTACGGGTGGCGTCGCCGCGGGTGTTCTCCGGGCTCCAGGAGAGCATCCCGAAGGGCACGACGGCACCGGGGAAGACGTTGCCGCCGTTCTTGGTGCCGATGAGCGGGTCGACGTAGGTGGTGGGGTCCCGGACGAGGTCGGGCGGCGCGGCGGTGGCGGCCACCGCGGGGGTGATCCCGCCGGCCGCCAGGACGACGGCGAGCAGGACGGTTGACGGACGGAAACGCATGACGCGGCCCCTCCTCCTTCGGACGGGTCGCGCACCACGGGTCGCACAAGCCGCAGGGACAGTAACGTGCGCCACCCGTACCACGGAAGACCGCGTCCGACGCGGGAGGCACGCACGGTTCCCACCCCGCCGGCCCAGCCCGGTTACTCACTCCTCGCGGGTCAACAGGCTTGACATCGTTGTCTGTTGAGGCGGTAGAGTCATAAGCAGACCATCAGACAACGTTGTCGCACGCCATGGTCGTCACAAGCCACGCACCATCCCGGGCCGGCACTCCCCCCGCCGGTCCGGGCTCGCGGACCGGGTGGGTCTCCCAGCACCCACCCGGTCCGCCCCGAGCGAGTCCGAAGCGCGCGTGGCAGCCTCCGTACCGCACCCGCCGTGCGACGGCCGCGCCCCTGCCGTACCGGGTGCGGCCGACTCCCCTGCCCGCAGGGGAGTCGGCCTGGACGACCGCGAAGGGTCTCCGCGGAGAAGCCCGAAAAGACGGAGGGCCGCACTCCTCGTCGTGAGGAGTGCGGCCCGATCCGGTCTGCCGGATCGCCTGCCGCGGGGGCTACTTGGCGATCAGGTTGCGCAGCACGTACTGCATGATGCCGCCGTTGCGGTAGTAGTCCGCCTCGCCGGGGGTGTCGATGCGGACGACCGCGTCGAACTCGACGCCGCTGTCGGTGGTGACCTTCACCGTACGCGGGGTGGTGCCGTTGTTGAGCTCCTCGACACCGGTGAAGGAGAAGGTCTCCTCGCCGGTCAGACCGAGGGACTCCGCGGTGGCACCCTCCGGGAACTGGAGCGGCAGGACGCCCATGCCGATGAGGTTCGAGCGGTGGATGCGCTCGTAGGACTCGGCGATGACGGCCTTGACGCCGAGCAGCGCGGTGCCCTTGGCGGCCCAGTCGCGGGACGAGCCGGAGCCGTACTCCTTGCCGGCCAGGATGACCAGCGGGATGCCCTGCTCGATGTAGTTGCGCGAGGCGTCGTAGATGAAGGAGACGGGGGCGTCCTCCTTCGTGAAGTCGCGGGTGTAGCCGCCCTCGGTGCCCGGCGCGATCTGGTTGCGCAGGCGGATGTTGGCGAACGTTCCGCGGATCATGACCTCGTGGTTGCCGCGGCGGGAGCCGTAGCTGTTGAAGTCACGACGCTCGACACCGTGCTCCGTGAGGTACTTGCCTCCGGGGGTGTCGGCCTTGATCGCACCGGCCGGGGAGATGTGGTCGGTGGTGACCGAGTCGCCGAGCTTGGCGAGGACGCGCGCGCCGGCGATGTCCGAGACCGGGGTGGTCTCCATCGTCATGCCCTCGAAGTAAGGGGGCTTGCGCACGTAGGTCGACTGCGGGTCCCACTCGAAGGTGTTGCCCTCGGGGATCGGAAGCGCCTGCCACTGGGCGTCGCCCGCGAAGACGTCCTGGTAGGACTTGTTGAACATGTCCTCGCCGATGGCGTTCGCCACGACGTCGTTGACCTCGGCCTCGGAGGGCCAGATGTCCTGGAGGTAGACCGGCTTGCCGTCCTGGTCGATGCCGAGGGCGTCCTTGGTGATGTCCACCTTCATGGAGCCCGCGAGCGCGTAGGCGACGACCAGCGGCGGGGACGCCAGGTAGTTCATCTTCACGTCGGGGTTGATACGGCCCTCGAAGTTCCGGTTGCCGGAGAGGACCGAGGTGACGGCGAGGTCGTGGTCGTTGACGGCCTTGGAGACCTCGTCCGGCAGCGGGCCGGAGTTGCCGATGCAGGTGGTGCAGCCGTAGCCGACGAGGTTGAAGCCGACCTTGTCGAGGTAGGGGGTGAGCCCGGCCTTGTCGAAGTAGTCGGTGACGACCTTGGAGCCCGGGGCGAGGGTGGTCTTGACCCACGGCTTGCGGGTCAGGCCCTTCTCCACGGCCTTCTTCGCGACGAGCGCGGCGGCGACCATGACGTACGGGTTCGAGGTGTTGGTGCAGGAGGTGATGGCCGCGACCGTCACCGCACCGTGGTCGATCTCGTAGGTCGAGCCGTCGGGGGCCGTGACCGTGACCGGGTTGGAGGGCACGCCGTTGGTGGCGGCCGGGGAGTCGGAGGCCGGGAAGGACTCCTTGCCCGCCTCGTCGTCGTCGGCGACGTAGTTGCGCACGTCGCTCTTGAACTGCTCGGCGGCGTTCGCGAGGACGATGCGGTCCTGCGGGCGCTTCGGGCCGGCGATCGAGGGGACGACCGTGGAGAGGTCGAGCTCCAGCTTCTCGGAGAAGTCGGGCTCGGCGGCCGGGTCGAGCCAGAGGCCCTGCTGCTTGGCGTACGCCTCGACGAGCGCGATCTGCTGCTCGGAACGGCCGGTCAGCTTCAGGTACTTGATGGTCTCGCCGTCGATCGGGAAGATCGCGGCGGTGGAGCCGAACTCCGGCGACATGTTGCCGATGGTGGCGCGGTTGGCCAGCGAGGTGGCGGCCACACCCTCACCGTAGAACTCGACGAACTTGCCGACGACGCCGTGCTTGCGCAGCATCTCGGTGATCGTGAGCACCAGGTCGGTGGCGGTCGTGCCGGGCGTGAGCTCACCGGTGAGCTTGAAGCCGACGACGCGCGGGATGAGCATCGACACCGGCTGGCCGAGCATCGCGGCCTCGGCCTCGATGCCGCCGACGCCCCAGCCGAGGACGCCCAGGCCGTTGACCATCGTGGTGTGGGAGTCCGTACCGACGAGGGTGTCGGGGTAGGCCTGGCCGTTACGGACCATGACCGTGCGCGCCAGGTGCTCGATGTTCACCTGGTGGACGATGCCGGTGCCCGGCGGGACGACCTTGAACTCGTCGAACGCGGTCTGGCCCCAGCGCAGGAACTGGTAGCGCTCCTTGTTGCGGCCGTACTCCAGCTCGACGTTCTGCGCGAACGCGTCGTGGGTGCCGAACTTGTCGGCGATGACGGAGTGGTCGATGACCAGCTCGGCCGGGGCCAGCGGGTTGATCTTCGCCGGGTCACCGCCGAGCTCCTTGACGGCCTCGCGCATGGTGGCGAGGTCGACGACGCAGGGCACGCCGGTGAAGTCCTGCATGATCACGCGCGCCGGCGTGAACTGGATCTCCTGGCTGGGCTGCGCCTGGGAGTCCCAGCCGCCCAGGGCCCGGATGTGGTCGGCGGTGATGTTCGCGCCGTCCTCGGTGCGGAGCAGGTTCTCCAGCAGCACCTTCAGGCTGTACGGAAGGCGAGCCGAGCCTTCCACCTTGTCCAGCCGGAAGATCTCGTACGACTCGTCGCCCACCTGCAGCGTGCTGCGGGCGTCGAAGCTGTTCGCCGACACGACAGTCTCCTTCATTGATGTGCGCGTTCCCACCGCATCCTGCCGCCACGATCTCTTGGCCGATCCGCTAAGGTAAGGCTAAGTTAGGTATGCCTTACCGATGGCGGCTGCGGTGCGCCTCGGCAGATATCTCGATGTCGAGATAACTCTAGTACATAGGGGCGGCCTGGTCATGCGCGGCCTGCCTGTGATGTCTGCGCGGGCTCGGGGGCAGCCTCGGGTTCTCCGGAGCATCCTCGGAGGCCACGAACCCCACGACCTCGGCGATCCCCTCATCATCAGGGGCATCCGGAACCGCCCACCCCCGTACGCATTCGCCCTTCATCACGCCGGACCTCTCGCCGGACAGAGCGCCTCGCCACCCTCTTGCTCTTGCAAGTAATATGCAACAAGCTGTTCGGGTCCTTACTGTCTGCTCTGGATACGGAGCCAGTCGTGCCCGAACTGCTGCCGGACACCGGACCGCAACGCGTCCTGGCCGCGTCGAACTTGGTCTACACGATCGGCAGCGGTCTCTATCTGACCGCAGGTGTCCTCTACTTCACCCAGGCGGTGCACCTGCCCGCCGGCCAGGTGGGCCTCGGACTCGCGATCGCCGGACTGGTCTCGCTGGCCCTGGGGATCGCCGTCGGCCATCTTGCGGACAGACACGGAGCCCGCGGTGTCTACGCGACCACCCTTGTCGTCCAAGCCTTGGCCACGGCCGGCTTCGTGCTGGCGGACGGCTTCTGGCCGTTCGTCCTCGTGGTCGGCGCGGCCGCCGGGGCGAAAGCGGCCGGAACCGCCGCCCGCAGCCCACTCATCAGGCACTACGGAGGTGACCGTCCGCAGGAGTTCCGGGCCTATCTCCGTGCGGTGACCAACGTCGGCATCTCCCTCGGCGCCGTCGGGGCGGGATGGGTTGTCCAAGTGGGCACCCTCACCGCCTACCAGCTCATGGTCATCGGCAACGCGATCGCCTTCGCCGTCTCCGCGACGCTCCTGGTCCTCCTCCCGCCGGTCCCGCCCGTCCCCGCCACCGGCGGCCCTCGCTGGATCGCCCTGCGAGACCGCCCCTACCTGCTGCTCACCGCTCTCGACGGCATCATGGCCATCCAGTTCAAGGTGCTCACCGTGGCCATCCCACTCTGGATCATCGGTGCCACCACCGCCCCTCACTGGCTCATCTCGGGCACCATGCTCACCGGCACCGTCATCGTCGTCGCGTTCCAAGTGCGGGCCGGCCGCAACGTCGATTCCCCCACAGCCGGCGGAAACGCCTATCGCCGGGCCGGCGTCGCCTTTCTCGTCGCGTGCTCGATGATCTCCCTGTCCGCGGGGACACCGGCGTGGGCTGCCGCGACCCTGCTCATCGCCGCCGTGGTCATCCACACGATCGGGGAACTGTGGCACTCCGCTGCCGGCTTCGAGGTGTCCTTCGCCCTCGCTCCACGGCACGCAACGGGCCAGTACCTGGGCGTGTTCGGCCTCGGCGCCGGACTGGCCGAGGCCCTCGGGCCAGGACTGCTCATCGCACTCTGCATCACCTGGGGCCGCCCCGGGTGGTACGTCGTGGGGGCCATGTTCGCGTTGACCGGCCTGGCAGCACCACTCGCTGTCCGGTGGGCGCAAACCCACCAGAACGCCCGGCAGACACACGTCCAAGCCGCCGAGAACGCGTCCGTCGCATGACCTGGTCGTGCCGTGACCGAAAAGGCGCCATGATCTCGGCCCCCTCCCGTCAGTGGTGATCACCATCATGGGGAGACGACCGACCCGAACCTGACCACCGGCGGCATCCGGCGGTCCCCCACCGGGTTGAGTGCGGCCGCGTAGTCTCGCTGTATGGCGCGTCGTTCGAGGAAGTCCCGCCGGCTGGTCGCCGACGGGCGCGTGTACGGGTGGACGATGCGCCACAGCCACCGAAGGGACCACGACGGGCGGTCCGTGGACTGCCGCCAGATCCTCACCCTGTCCCCTCGGCCCGCCGGCGCCGGTGGCCCGCTGCGCATCGTCTTCACCGACGGGCCCGGCCGGTACGTCCCGGGCGGGGCCCCCTTCGGCTCCGGAGACGTGGGCCTCACCCAGGGCCCGGACCTGAACCTGAACCTGCATGAGCCGGGCGCCGTCCGGGCGCTGCTCGACGTGGCGCTGGCCCGTGGGTGGCGACCGGAGGGGCGGCGGCCGGTGGAGGTGGACGGCTGGCTCCTGCTGGAGGCGGCGGCCGCCGTGCGAGCCGGGGACGCCGGACCCATAGGCCCGTAGGCCCGTAGACCCGTAGGCCCTAATCCGGTAGGCCCGTAGGCCCGTAGGCCCGTGGCGAGTAGCCCCCTTCCCGAGACGGGCCGATGTCACATTCCCCAGAGCCCTCTCGTCGTGCTGCTGGGACGAACGCACCTTCCAGCGAGCAGGAGCCCCAGGGACGCTCGGCGGGACCCCGCGGTGTCGCCGTCGTGGACGCTTCGGTCCGCTGGAAGGGCCGGTGTCGTTCGTGCACCGGGTTCGAGGCGACAGGGAGGAAATCGATGAGTGACTTTCGGGCCATCGCGGATCGCGTCGAGATCGAGGCGCTGCGCGGCGAGTTCACCGACGCGGTGATGATGCGCGACTACGACCGCATCGCTCTGCTCTTCACACCGGACGGCGCATGGCGGATGCCCCACATCCCCGTCGAACTCCAGGGGCGGGAGCCGATCCGCGCCTGGGGCAGGCGGGTGCCTGACTTCGTGGACTTCCTTGTGCAGAACACGCACCCGGGCGTGATCCAGCTCGACGGCGACACCGCGTCCGGCCGCGCCTACGTGTCAGAGGTCGGGCGGGCCCGCGACGGTCGCGGAGGGCTGAACTACGCCATCTACCACGACCGTTACCGGCGCACCGACGACGGCTGGAGGTTCACCGAGCGCGTCTACGAGGTCCGGTACGAAGACGGTTCGCCGCTGGCCGGGTCACCGCCCCGCCCGGCTGAGGATTCGTGACCGGCCCAGAGAGGGAGACCCCGTCACCCCCGTCGGCGAACCGGCGGGGGTGAGCGGGGCTCTCGGTCACCAGGGGAGGGAGCCCTCGACGTCGAAGTAGCCTCCGGTCGGGCCCTCCGGGCCCAGCTGGGCCGTGCGGACGATGATCTCGGCGCCCTCCTCGACGGTCTGCGTGCCCGTGTTCCCGTTCAGGTCCGTCGCGGTGTAGCCGGGCTCCACCGCGTTGATCCGGATCTCCGGGAAGGCTTTCGCGAACTGCACGGTGATCATGTTGACCGCGGTCTTCGACGCCGGATAGGCGACCCCGGGGTAGGCGTACGCAGGCGTGTCGGGGGTGCTGACCCGGGCCAGCGAGGCCAGTCCGCTGCTCACGTTCACCACGACCGGGGCCGCGGAGCGCCGCAGCAGGGGCAGGAACGCGTGGGTGACGCGTACGACCCCGAAGACGTTCGTCTCGAAGATCGACCGGATCACGTCGGCGGTCAGGTCCGCGGCGCCGACGACACCCCCGTCCGGCGTCCGTCCCTCGATGCCGGCGTTGTTGATCAGTACGTCGAGGCCTCCGTCCGCCTCGATGGTCTTCGCCGCGGCGGCGACGGAGGCGTCGTCGGTGACGTCGAGGACGACCGCGCGCGCCCCCAGTTCCTCGGCGGCCCGGCGTCCGCGCTCCGGGTCCCGGCTGCCCACATAGACGGTGTGGCCCGCGGCGACGAGGCGGCGGGCGGTCTCGAATCCGAGACCCTTGTTCGCTCCGGTGATCAGTGTTGTCGTCATGCCTCAAGGTTGCGGCGGGGCCGCCCGGTCAGCCAGGAGTCCCGTCTTCCTGGGACTCTCAGTACCAGGCAGGTCGGCGCCGCGCGGTGCACAGTGGAGGCATGGCGAGTACGGAGTTCGGGCGGACGGTACGGCGCTGGCGCGACCGGGTCTCCCCGGAGGCCGCCGGGCTGCCTGTCGGCGGACAGCGCAGGGCGGCCGGGCTGCGCCGTGAGGAACTCGCCCTGCTGGCCGGGATCTCGGTCGACTACGTCACCCGGCTCGAGCAGGGCCGGGCGGCCCACCCGTCGGAGCAGGTCGTCGAGGCGCTCGGCCGGGCCCTGCGGCTGTCCGGCATCGAGCGCGAGCACCTCTTCCATACCGCCGGGCTGGTCCCGCCGGGACGGGGCACGGTACCCGGGTATCTCACGCCGAGCGTGCAGCGGCTGCTGGACCGGCTGACCGGGACCCCCGTGGCGGCCTACGACGCGGCGTGGACGCTGCTGGTGGCCAACCCGCTGTACGCGGCCCTGCTGGGTGACCCGTCGGGGTGGCGCGACCAGGAGCGCAACGGGGTGTGGCGGGCCTTCTTCGGTCCGGCCGGCCGGGTGCGCCACACACCGCGGTCCCGGCGGACGCTGGAGACCGCGCTCGTGAGCGACCTGCGTGCGACCGCGAGCCGGTATCCGGCCGACCGGCGGGTGCAACGGCTGATCGCCGAACTGCGGGCGGGAAGCGACCGGTTCGCCGAGCTGTGGGACTCCGGGGCCGTGGGCCGGCAGGAGGCCTCGCGCAAGACCGTCGACCACCCCCAGTTGGGCCCTCTCACACTGGACTGCGACATCCTCAGCGTCGCCGGCAGTGACCTGCGCATCATGGTCTACACGGCGGAACCCGGCACGCCGGACGCCGAACGGGTCGCGCTGCTCGGCGTGCTCGGCACCCAGACACTGGCCTGAACAGGGCCGATGTCCACGGCAGTTCAGCGACGGCGGCGTTTCACGAGTGGCGCAGGTCCGCAGGCGGCCAAGAGCCGATTTCGGGGTACACGGTGTCCGAGCCGGGACCCACCCGGCGTCGCGAACCGCCTCTAGGGGGCCCTCAATGGCACTCACCTTCCGCAAGAGCTTCCGCATCCTTCCCGGGGTGCGGCTGAACATCAACCGGCACTCGTGGTCGATCACCACCGGCGGACGGCACGGGCCGCGGCAGACGCACAGCAGCACCGGACGCAAGACCACGTCGATGGACCTGCCGGGTCCCTTCGGCTGGCGCCGCACCACCCGGCGGCGGGACCACTGACCCCACCGGCCCGCTCCCGCCCGTGTGAGGGAGTGAGCACGCCGGTCGGCCGCCGTGACGGCGGTGGCGCACACGGACGACGCGCACGGACGACGCGCACGGTGGGGGGACGGGCGAGCCCGGTCCCCCCGCCGCGGCCCCCACCCGGGCCCCGGTCCGCTCCGAAGGGCGGGTCCGGCAGACGTACCGCAGCCTCAGGGAGCCGGCGGACGGCGCCCTCGGACCGCCCAGCGTGCGCGAGAGGGACGCACCGACCAAAAGGCGTCAAAGGTAGGAAAGGCAGGAAAGGCAGGAACTGAGCCGCACCCCCCTTTTCTCCCGACGTCGCCCGAACTCCCCTGCGCGTGCGCCCCGCTGACCACCATCACTCGGATGGGTGTACTCCATTTCTCTTTATCTCACATGAGATATACGGTCGCGCCATGGCAGACGACTACCTCGTACGCATCGGCAAGCTCATCCGTGACGCCCGTCAGCACCGGGGCTGGACTCAGTCGCAGCTCGCCGAGGCTCTCGGCACCAGCCAGAGCGCCGTCAATCGCATCGAGCGCGGCAATCAGAACATCAGCCTTGAGATGATCGCCCGTATAGGTGAAGCCCTGGACAGCGAGATCGTGTCCCTGGGCTACGCGGGTCCGATGCATCTGCGCGTGGTCGGCGGACGGCGGCTGTCCGGCTCGATCGACGTGAAGACCAGCAAGAACGCCTGTGTCGCGCTGCTGTGCGCGACGCTCCTGAACAAGGGCCGCACGGTCCTGCGCCGGGTGGCCCGGATCGAAGAGGTGTACCGCCTGCTGGAGGTACTCGGTTCGATCGGTGTCCGCACCCGGTGGATCAACGACGGGGTCGACCTGGAGATCGTGCCCCCGGCCCAGCTGGACATGGAGGCCATCGACGCCGAGGCGGCCCGCCGCACGCGGTCCATCATCATGTTCCTCGGCCCGTTGCTGCACCGCATGGACCAGTTCAGGCTGCCGTACGCGGGCGGTTGCGACCTGGGTACCAGGACCATCGAGCCGCACATGATCGCGCTGCGCCGCTTCGGTCTCGACATCGCCGCCACCGAGGGGCTGTACCACGCCCGGGTGGACCGCGCGGTCTCCCCCGCCCGCCCGATCGTCCTGACCGAGCGCGGCGACACGGTGACCGAGAACGCGCTGCTCGCCGCCGCCCGCCACGACGGCGTGACCGTCATCCGCAACGCCTCCTCCAACTACATGGTCCAGGACCTGTGCTTCTTCCTGGAGGCCCTGGGCGTACGGGTGGAGGGCATCGGCACCACGACGCTCACCGTGCACGGTGTGCCCACCATCGACGTGGACGTCGACTACTCGCCCTCGGAGGACCCGGTCGAGGCGATGAGCCTGCTCGCCGCCGCGGTCGTCACCGAGTCCGAGCTGACGGTGCGCCGGGTGCCGATCGAGTTCCTGGAGATCGAGCTCGCGGTCCTGGAGGAGATGGGCCTCGACCACGACCGTACGGCGGAGTACTTCGCCGACAACGGCCGTACGCGGCTGGTGGACCTGACGGTCCGGCCCTCCAAGCTGGAGGCGCCGATCGACAAGATCCACCCGATGCCGTTCCCGGGTCTGAACATCGACAACGTCCCGTTCTTCGCCGCCATCGCGGCGTCCGCGCAGGGCAAGACGCTGATCCACGACTGGGTGTACGACAACCGGGCGATCTATCTCACGGACCTCAACCGTCTCGGCGGGCGGCTCCAACTCCTCGACCCGCACCGGGTGTTGGTGGAGGGCCCGACCCGCTGGCGCGCCGCCGAGATGATGTGCCCGCCCGCGCTGCGGCCCGCCGTGGTCGTCCTGCTGGCGATGATGGCGGCCGACGGGACGTCCGTGCTGCGCAACGTGTACGTCATCAACCGCGGTTACGAGGACCTGGCCGAGCGGCTCAACTCGCTCGGGGCGCAGATCGAGACGTTCCGGGACATCTGAGCCCGCCGCACGGCCGTGGGGCCCGCCGGAGGACGCCCTCGCGTCGACGGCGGGCCCCGACGTGTGCCGAGGGGTGCCGTCTCAGCTCTCCATGAACGTGATGTCCTGCTGCCACACCGCGTGGAACTTCGGCAGCGGCAGGCCGCCCGCGCCGGGGCTCAGCTCCATCAGCGTGGCCTCGACATGGGCGGCTCCCGGCCGGAGCGTGCCGGGCTCGCGCTTCTCGGAGTTGGTCCAGCGGTGCGCCACGCCGTCGCAGACGGCCGCGGTGCCGCCGATGCCGTGACGCACCCTGGAATCGCCCTGCCACACCGACGAGGACACCAGCACCGGGCCGGTGCTCGCCAGACACCGGTAGGTGCCGGAGAGCGTGATGGTGCCGTCCGTCGCGAGGTGACCGGTGGTGTCGACGGTGAGCGTCTCGGACGGGTCCGACAGGCCGGCGGCGGCCGCGGCGACGGCGGACGGGACGACCAGCAGGAGCGCGGCGCCGGTGGCCGCGCCGATGACCTGGCGCAAGGACATGGAAGTACCTCCTGAGACGTGGAAGGCTCCACAGGTACCGGCCCGGCGCACCCCGGGCGGTGATCATCACCCCTTTGGTGGCGAGTCCGCCCCAGGCGTCATGGGAACGTCCGAGAGTTGTCCGTGTGTTGTCACGCTTCTCGACCGGCGGTTCCGATGAGTTCGCCGCGGGAGCATGGTCTTGACATGCGAGGCGGCGAACAGCGCCGCAGGCACTCATCGCATCCGACGTGGAGGTGCGCCATGTGTTCCCACCAGGCTCTGTGCCCGTCCGCGGACTCCAGGCTTCCGCACGTGGTGTCGGCCCACCACGAGCAGGGGTGGAGCCTGCTGTGCAACGGCGCGATCGTCTTCGACGACAGCGGCGAACTGCTTCCCGACGGCAGCGTGGTCGCTCCGCACCGCGTGTTCGCCGAGCGGCTCACCGTCGCCGCCTGATCACCACCCCTGCCGCGCCGGCACCGCGCTACGCCAGTACCGCGAAGCCGTCCAGTTCGACCAGGGCGTGTTCGTCCCACAGCCGCGCGGCGCCGACGACGGCCATCGCGGGGTAGTCGCGCCCCGCCAACCGCCGCCACACGCGCCCGAGTTCGGACGCGTGGACGCGGTAGTCCGCGACATCGGTGGCGTAGACGGTGACCCGCGCGAGGTCGGCCGGGGTACCTCCCGCGGCCCGCAGCGCGGTGAGCAGGTTCGTCAGCGCCCGCTCGAACTGCTCCGGGAGCGTCTCGCCGACCACCTTCCCGTCCGTGTCGAGCGCGGTCTGGCCCGCCAGGAAGACGACGCGGCTTCCGGTGGCGACGACGGCGTGCGAGAAACCGGTGGGCGGGGAGAGTTCGGGCGGATTGAGACGCTCGGTGCTCACAGTGCCTCCCATGCGGCGTACAACTCCTTGGCGATGACGGCCCGTTGGACCTCGCTCGCACCCTCGTAGATACGGGGTGCGCGGACCTCCCGGTAGAGGTGTTCGAGCAGATGACCGCGGCGCAGGGCGCGGGCCCCGTGCAGCTGGACCGCCGCGTCGACCACGTACTGGGCCGTCTCGGTCGCCAGCAGCTTCGCCATCGCCGCGCGCCGGGGCACGTCCGGGGCCCCTTCGTCGTACGCCGCCGCGGCCGCGTACACCATCAGGCGGGCCGCCTCCGTCCGCAGCGCCATCTCGGCGACCTGATGGGCCACCGTCTGCAGGTCCTTCAGCTTCCCCCCGAACGCCTCTCGCCGGGAGGTGTGCGCGAGGGTCGCCTCCAGGGCCGCTCCCGCCATCCCGACCGCGAAGGCGCCCACGCTCGGGCGGAAGAGGTTGAGGGTGCCCATCGCGACCCGGAAGCCGCGGTCGGGTTCGCCGAGCACGTCGTCCGCCGTGACCGGTACGGCGTCGAAGGCGAGTGCGCCGATCGGGTGCGGCGAGAGCATGTCGAGCGGAGCCCCGGTCAGGCCGGGCCGGTCGGCGGGAACGAGGAACGCGGTGACACCTCGGGCGCCGGCCCCCGGGGTGGTGCGCGCGAAGACGGTGTAGAAGTCGGCCTCGGGCGCGTTGGAGATCCAGCACTTCTCCCCGGTGAGCCGCCAGCGCCCGACGCCGTCGGCCTCGGCGACGGTCGCGGTGTCACCCTCGTCGGCGGACACGGCCCGGTCCGCACGCAGGGTCAGCGCCGCCGCGTCGGAGCCCGCGCCGGGCTCGCTCAGGGCGAAGGCGGCCACCGCGGTGCCGTCCGTGACGCGCGGAAGCCAGTACGCGCGCTGCGCCCGGGTGCCGTACGCGTGCACGGGATGCGCGCCGAGCCCCTGCAGGGCGAGGGCGGTCTCGGCCTCCGTACAGGCGTGCGCCAGGGACTCCCGCATCAGGCACAGGTCGAGCGCGCCGGAGGTGAACAGCCGGGCGAGCAGCCCGAGTCGGCCCAGCTCGGCGACGAGCGGGCGGTTGACGTGGCCCGGCTCGCCCTTCTCGGCCAGCGGGCGCAGCCGCTCCGTCGCGAGCGTACGCAGCTCGGCACACCAGGCGCGCTGCGCCGTGTCGAGCGAGAAAACGGTCACGGCCGGTCCCCTCTCCCCTGCGGGCCCCAGGTTATCGCGGGACGTTGACTGTCGTCACCAACACGATACGCTCCTTGTGCGAAACCGAGAGCTGAGCCACAGACCACGCACGCCACGCCAACCCATGCCATGCCATGCATCACGCATCACGCATCACGCATCACGCATCACGCATCACGCATCACGCATCACGCACGGCGTGCCACGCACCATGCGCCACCAACCACGCGCCACAAGCCGCGAGTTGAGAGCCGCGAGCCCACCACGACAAGGGGGCGAACCTCCATGGACCCCGGCGACACCCTGGAGCCGACGACCTCGGCCCACCTCGACACCTTCGCCCGCGACCACCTCCCGCCTCCGGAACAGTGGCCCCGACTCCCCCTCGATCTGCCCGAGTTGAACTATCCGGACCGGCTCAACTGCGCCGCCGAGCTCCTCGGCGGCGGCCTTCCGGAGCGCCCCGTCTTCCGCACGCCGTCCGGCGACCTGTGGACGTACGGACAGCTCCTCGCGCGCGTCGACCGCATCGCCCATGTGCTGACCACCGAGCTGGGCGTGGTACCCGGAAACCGGGTCATGCTGCGCGGGCCCACCACGCCCTGGCTGGCCGCGTGCTGGCTGGCGGTCCTGAAGGCGGGCGCGATCGCCGTCACCGTGCTCGCCCAGCAGCGCCCGCACGAGCTGACCACGATGGGCACGATCGCCCGGGTGACCCACGCCCTGTGCGACATACGGTCGGTCGACGACCTGGCCGGGGCGGACATCCCCGGGCTGCGGATCACGACGTACGGCGGCGACGCGCCCGACGACCTGCTGCTGCGGATCACGGGCGCGTCCGACGAGCCCTTCACGGCCGTGGACACGGCCGCCGACGACGTCGCGCTGATCGCGTTCACCTCGGGCACGACCGGCCGCCCCAAGGGCTGTGTGCACTTCCACCGCGACGTGCTGGCGACGGCGGACACCTTCTCGCGCCATGTGCTGAGGCCACGCGAGGACGACGTCTTCACCGGCAGCCCCCCGCTGGGGTTCACCTTCGGGCTCGGCGGACTCGTCATCTTCCCGATGCGCGCGGGCGCCTGCTCCCTGCTGCTCGAACAGGCGGGTCCCAAGCAGTTGTTGCCCGCGATCGCGGATCACCGTGTCTCCGTGCTGTTCACCGCGCCGACCGCGTACCGGGCGATGCTGACGGAACTGGACGGGTACGACACGACGTCGCTGCGGCGCTGTGTGTCGGCGGGCGAGAACCTGCCCGCCGCGACCTGGCAGGCCTGGCGCGCCCGTACCGGGCTGCGCATCATCAACGGCATCGGCGCCACCGAGCTGCTGCACATCTTCATCTCCGCGGCCGACGACCGGATCAGACCCGGCACGACCGGCCTGCCCGTCCCCGGATGGCGGGCACGCGTGGTCGGCGCCGACGGGAATCCGGTACCGGACGGCGAACCCGGCCTGCTCGCCGTACGCGGTCCGGTGGGCTGCCGCTATCTCGCCGACTCGCGGCAGCGGGAGTACGTGCGCGACGGCTGGAACATCACCGGCGACACCTATGTCCGCGACGCCGAGGGCTACTTCCGCTATGTCGCCCGTGCCGACGACATGATCGTCTCGGCCGGGTACAACATCGCGGGGCCGGAGGTCGAGGACGCCCTGCTGCGTCACCCGGACGTCGTCGAGACAGCGGTCGTGGGCCGCCCCGACGAGGCACGCGGCCAGGTCGTGGTGGCGTACGCGGTACTGCGGCCGGGCGCGCCACGGGACCCGGAGGGCCTGCGGGTCTTCCTCAAGTCCGAGCTCGCACCCTACAAATGCCCCCGCGAGTTCGTCTTCCTGGACGTGCTGCCGCGCACCGCGACGGGGAAGCTGCAGCGGTTCCGGCTGCGTGCGTCCATCCCCGCGCAGGCAGCCCCCGGAGGCGAGCTGCCCGCCGGGGGTGAGCTGTCCTCCGGGGGCGAGTTGTCCCCCGGCGGCGGTTCCAAGTGATCTTCGAGCACTAGAGTGATCAATGTGTCAGAGCAGCGCGCCCCCCGGTCCCTCATCGTCACGTTCTACGGCGCGTACGGCCGTTTCATGCCCGGTCCCGTGCCGGTGGCCGAGCTGATCCGGCTGCTCGCCGCGGTCGGCGTCGACGCGCCCTCCGTGCGCTCGTCGGTCTCCCGGCTCAAGCGCCGCGGACTGCTCGAGCCGGCCCGCACCTCGGCGGGCGCGGCGGGGTACGGGCTGTCGCCGGACGCGCGCCAGCTGCTCGACGACGGTGACCGGCGGGTGTACGCGACGATGCCTCCCGGGGACGACGGCTGGGTGCTCGCCGTCTTCTCCGTGCCGGAGTCGGAGCGCCAGAAGCGGCACGTGCTGCGCTCGCGGCTGGCCGGTCTCGGCTTCGGGACGGCCGCGCCCGGGGTGTGGCTCGCTCCGGCCCGGCTGTACGAGGAGACGCGGCACACCCTCGCGCGGCTGCGGCTCGATCCGTACGTGGACCTCTTCCGTGGGGAGCACCTGGGCTTCGCGGCGACGGCGGACGCGGTCGCGCGCTGGTGGGACCTGAGTTCGATCGCCAAGGAGCACGAGGCGTTCCTCGACCGGCACGCGCCCGTGCTGCGCGCCTGGGAGCGGCGGACGGACACCCCCGCCGAGGAGGCGTACCGCGACTACCTGCTGGCCCTGGACACCTGGCGCCACCTCCCGTACGCCGACCCGGGACTTCCCGTCGCACTGCTGCCCCGGGACTGGCCCGGCGCCCGTTCGGCCGCCGTCTTCCGGGCCCTGCACGAGCGGTTGCGCGACGCGGGGGCGGCGTTCACCGAGGTGCCCGCGTAACCCACACGGGAGTCGCCCCTGACGTGCCCGGCGGGTGACCTCAGGGCTCCAGTGAGAGACGTGGTCTGGGGGCGTCGGTGCGCCCGGTCTGCGGGCGTCTGCTGCCCGCGCGGTAGGGCTTCGGCCAGGCGACGCCCGGGCCCTCGTACCCCTGCTCGGCCGCCGCGTGCAGGGTCCAGTGCGGGTCGTAGAGGTGCGGGCGGGCGAGGGCGCACAGGTCCGTGCGCCCGGCCAGGATCAGCGAGTTGACGTCGTCCCAGGAGGAGATCGCGCCGACGGCGATCACCGGCAGGCCGGCCTCGTGGCGGATCCGGTCGGCGTACGGCGTCTGGTAGGAGCGTCCGTACTCGGGGTGCTCGTCGGCCACCACCTGTCCCGTCGACACGTCCACCGCGTCCGCGCCGTGGGCGGCGAAGGCCCGCGCGATGGCGACCGCGTCGTCCCCGTTGGTGCCGCCGTCGGCCCAGTCGGTGGCGGAGATGCGGACGGTCATGGGGCGTTCCTCCGGCCACACCGCCCGTACGGCGTCGAAGACCTCCAGCGGGAAGCGCAGCCGGCGCTCCAGCGAGCCGCCGTAGGCGTCGGTGCGCCGGTTGGTCAGTGGCGAGAGGAAACCGGAGAGCAGGTAGCCGTGGGCGCAGTGCAGTTCCAGGAGGTCGAAGCCGCAGCGCGCGGCACGCCAGGCGGCGCCAGCGAACTGCTCCCGGATATCGGTCAGTTGGGCGCGGGAGAGCTCGCGGGGTGCCTGGCTGTCCGGCCGGTACGGGATCGGGGACGCGGCCACGAGGGGCCAGTTGCCCTCTTCCAGCGGCTCGTCGATGCCCTCCCACATCAGCTTCGTGGAACCCTTGCGGCCGGAGTGGCCGAGCTGGACGCCGACGGCCGTGCCGGGCGCCTGGGCGTGCACGAAGCCGATGATCCGCCGCCAGGACTCGGCCTGGCGATGCGTGTAGAGCCCCGCGCAGCCGGGCGTGATACGGCCCTCGGCGCTCACGCACACCATCTCGGTCATCACCAGACCGGCGCCGCCGAGCGCCCGCGCTCCCAGGTGCACGAGGTGGAAGTCGCCGGGGACGCCGTCGACGGCCGAGTACATGTCCATCGGGGAGACCACGACCCGGTTGCGCAGGGTCAGTCCGCGCAGCCGCAGCGGTGTGAACATCGGGGGCGTGCCGGGTGGGCAGCCGAACTCGCGCTCGACCGCGGCCGTGAAGTGCGCGTCGCGCAGCCGCAGGTTGTCGTGGGTGACCCGGCGACTGCGGGTGAGAAGGTTGAAGGCGAACTGGCGTGGGCGCTGGTCGACGTACCGCCCGACGTTCTCGAACCACTCCAGGCTCGCGCGGGCCGCGCGCTGGGTGGACGCCACCACCGGGCGGCGCTCCTCCTCGTACGCGGCGAGTGCCTCGTCGAGCGTGGGCCGCTCCTGGAGACAGGCGGCGAGGGCGAGCGCGTCCTCGACGGCGAGCTTCGTGCCCGAGCCGATGGAGAAGTGGGCGGTGTGCGCGGCGTCGCCGAGGAGCACCAGATTGCCGTGCGACCAGCGGTCGTTGACCACCGTGCGGAAGGTGGTCCACGCCGACTTGTTGGACCGCAGCGGCCGTCCGCCCAGCGCGTCGGCGAAGATCTTGGCGCACCTCTCGACGGACTCCTGCGGGTCGAGGTCCGCGAACCCGGCGGCGTGCCACACCTCCTCGCGCATCTCGACGATGACGGTGGAGGCGTCGGCCGCGTACGGGTAGGCGTGCAGTTGCATCACGCCGTGCTCGGTGCCGGCGATCTCGAAGCGGAAGGCATCGAGGGCGAAGTCGGCGGCCAGCCAGATGTAGCGGCACCGGTGTTCCTCGACGGACGGTCCGAACACGTCCGCGTACGCCTCCCGCGTCAGGCTGCGCACCCCGTCCGCGGCGACGACCAGGTCGTACGTCCCGGTCAGCTCGGCCGGCGCCGGTGCCTCGGCCCGGAAGCGCAGCTCGACGCCGAGCGAGCGGCACCGCTCGTGCAGGATCTCCAGCAGCCGGCGCCGGCCGAGCGCCGCGAAGCCGTGGCCGCCGGAGGTGTGGTGGACGCCCCGGTGCACGATGTCGATGTCGTCCCAGCGCACGAACTCGTCCTGGAGCGCCGCGTACACGACCGGGTCGGCGTGTTCGATGCCGCCGAGCGTCTCGTCGGACAGGACGACGCCGAAGCCGAAGGTGTCGTCGGGGGCGTTGCGCTCCCACACGGTGATCTCACGGCCGGGGTCGAGCCGTTTGAGGAGGGCGGCGGCGTACAGGCCGCCGGGTCCGCCACCGACGACGGCGACCCGGAGGGGCGCGCCGGGCCGTCCGGTCACGTCCGGCGCCGGCGGCGCGGCATCCGGGTGCGGCCGCACGGCGCCGGCCGGTTCCCGGTCGCCCGGATCACTCGGGGTGACCACGGCTATCGCCCCCGCCACTTCGGCGGCCGCTTCTCGGTGAAGGCGGCGTGGAACTCGGCGTAGTCCTCGCCGTTCATCAGCAGGGCCTGCGTGGAGGCGTCCAGTTCGACGGAGGCGGCGAGCGGCATGTCCAGTTCGGCGGTGAGCAGTGCCTTCGTCTGGGCGTACGCGAGGGCCGGCCCGGCCGCCAGGCGGTGGGCCAGTGCCCGCGCGGCCTCGTCGGCGTGCCCCTCCTCGGTCAGCTCGCTGATCAGGCCGATCCGCTCGGCCTCGGGCGCGCGGACGGGGTCGCCGAGCATCAGGAGCCGGGTCGCGTGGCCGAGGCCGACGACGCGGGGCAGCAGATAGGCGGCGCCCATGTCGCCGCCGGACAGTCCGACGCGGGTGAAGAGGAAGGCGAAGCGGGCACTGGGGTCGGCCACCCGGAAGTCGGCCGCCAGCGCGAGCACGGCTCCGGCGCCCGCGGCCACGCCGTGCACCGCCGCGATCACCGGGAAGGGGCACTCCCGTACGGCGCGCACGACCTGTCCGGTCATCCGGTTGAAGTCGAGGAGTTGGGCGGTGTCCAGGGAGAGCGTGGCGCCGATGATCTCGTCGACGTCGCCCCCCGAGCAGAAGCCGCGGCCCTCGCCGGCCAGCACCAGGGCACGCACCGACCGTTCCCGGGACAGCTCGGCGAGCAGGTCGCGCAGGTCGGCGTAGGCGCCGAAGGTGAGGGCGTTGAGTTTCTCGGGCCGGGCCAGGGTGACGGTGGCGACCCCGTCGGCGAGCTCGTACCTCAGGTGCCGCCAGTCGGAGGTGCGGGCGGCTGAGCCGGTGAAGGGACTCATGACGGACGGCCTCCTCGGGCGGGGCGGCGGTCTGCGCGGCGGGTCCGCCCGCGCTCCCTCACGAAGTTATCACCAGTCTGTGACTGTCGTCACGAGTACGCGATAAGGGTGGCGTGAAGCGACCGTCGTCCGCCGCCCCCGCGCCTCGCCCGTCACCGAGTCACGGAACCTCGACAGGCCCGTAACGACAGGAGCGCCCCACGGGAGGCAGCCCGTTGACCTGGGTACGCACCTCCATACCTGCCGAACGTCCCCGGAGGTACCTGCCGAACGTCCCGCCAAGCGCCCGCCGAGCGCCTCTGCCCGGCCGCGCCGTACCATTCGTAAAGTTGAAAGCAGGACAGCCTGCTCCATGAACGGACCCACCTTGCACGACACCCCCGCCCCCGCCTCCTGGCGCATCGCGCTGCCGCACACCGCCGCGGCCGTGCCGGTGGCCCGCGCCCTGGTCCGCACCGCGATGGCCGAGCTGGAGCACTCGGCCGACAGCGACACCGCGGAACTGCTCACCGCGGAGCTGGTGGCGAACGCCGTGGAGCACACCGCGGGGGACGGTCCCATAGAGCTGGTCGTGGAACTGATGGCGACCGGCTGCCAGGTCGAGGTGCACGACCCGGACCCGGCGCCGCCGGGCAATCTCACCGTCCCCGGGGGGATCGAGGCGCCCGACCCCTGGCAGGAGCACGGGCGCGGCCTCCTGCTGATCCGCACCCTGAGCTCCTCCTGCGGTCACCGCCCGACCGACTCCGGAAAGGCGGTCTGGTTCAGGCTTCCCGTGATGCCGGCTCAGCGGCGGCCCGCGTAGTCCCGGCCGGCCGGGCGAGCAGCGAGCGACGGCGTCCGTAGAGGACGTACACGAGGACTCCGGCCAGCAGGAACCCGGCGAACTGGACCCAGGTCGTCCAGCCCGTCTCGTACATCAGATACAGACAGAAGCCGACGCCGAGCAGCGGTACGACGGGGTAGAGCGGCACCCGGAACGTACGGGCGAGACCCGGCTCCCTCCTCCGCAGCGCGATCACCGCGACGTTGACGGCGGCCATGGTGGCGAGCGTGCCGATGGTCGTCAGGTTGACGACGGCGTCCAGGGAGGCGAAGGCGGCCGGGACCGCGAAGACGAGCGCGACGATCAGGGTTCCCGCGACCGGCGTCGACGTCCTCGGCGAGATCTTCTCGAAGACGCGCGGGACGAGTCCGTCGCGGGACATGGACATGAGGATGCGGGTCTGCCCGTACATCACCGCGAGCACCACCGAGGCGATGGCGACGACCGCGCCGAACGCGACGACCGCGCCGCCGACAGTGGAGCCGGTGACCACGTCGACGACGTACGACAGCGCGGCGGGCCGGCCGCCGACCGCGTCGCCGCCGACGGCGCCGATCGCCGCGAGGGCGACGGCGCAGTAGAGCAGGGTGACCAGGCCGATGCAGACCAGGATGGCGACCGGGATGTCACGACGGGGGTTCTTGGCCTCCTCGCCGGCGGTGGTGATCGCGTCGAAGCCGATGTACGAGAAGAAGGCGGCCGTGGTGCCCGCGCCGATGCCGCCGAGGCCTGCGGGCGAGAACGGGGTGAGGTTGCCGTCCTTGAAGGCGCTGAACCCGATCGCGCAGAAGGCGACGAGCACGACGAGTTTGAGCAGGGCCATGGCGGCGGTCGCCCGGGCGCTCTCGCGCACCCCGCGGACCAGGAGCACCGAGGCCAGCCCGATCACGATGACCGCGGGGAGGTTGACGACCCCGCCGTCGGAGGGGCCGGTGGAGAGCGCCGCCGGGAGCTGCGCGCCCGTGAGGCTGTGCAGCAGCTCGTTCACGTACTGGCTCCAGCCGACCGCGACGGCCGACACGGAGACGCCGTACTCCAGGAGGAGGCACCAGCCGACGAGGAAGGCGGTGCCCTCGCCGAGTCCCGCGTAGGCGAAGGAGTACGAGGATCCGGAGACCGGGATCGCGCCGCCGAGCTCGGCGAACGAGAACGCGGTGAAGACGCAGGTGATCGCCGCGAGGATGAACGAGACGACCACGGCGGGTCCGGCCTGCGCGACCGAGTCGGAGAGGCCGACGAAGATCCCGGTGCCGACGATCGCGCCGACGCCGAAGCAGATGAGCTGGAAGAGGCCCATGGTGCGCTTGAGGCCGTGGCCCTCGCGGTCGGCGCCGGATTCGGCGAGGAGGAGCGCGGGGGACTTGATACGGAGGGCACGGGGGGTGCCCGGGGCCCGGGTCGCGGCGGGCGTCTCGGTGGTGGTGCGGGGCGCTGGGGACGCGTGGGGGGTTTCGGGCGTGCGGGTGGTGCGTGGAGCGGGCATGCGGGTGGTGCTCATTTCCGGTGGTGCGGGGTGCGACGGTGGGGTGTGTCCCCCCGCTCGGGCGGCGCCGAGAGCCCGGGGAGAGTCGCGTGGCGGCCGCGGAAGGGATGGCTCCGGACCGCCGGTCAGGATATGGCCTGCGGGGACGCGGGTCAGGCCAGGGTCGCGACCAGGATCGCCTTGATGGTGTGCAGCCGGTTCTCCGCCTCGTCGAAGACGACCGAGTGGGGCGACTCGAACACCTCGTCGGTCACTTCGAGCGAGTCGAGACCGTGGGCGGCGTGGATCTCGCGGCCGACCTTGGTGCCGAGGTCGTGGAAGGCCGGCAGACAGTGCAGGAACCTCACGTCCGGGTTGCCGGTGGCGCGCAGCACGTCCATGGTCACGGCGTACGGGGACAGGGCTTCGATGCGCTCGTCCCACACCTCCTTGGGCTCACCCATAGAGACCCAGACGTCGGTGGCGACGAAGTCGGCCCCCCGGACGCCCTCGCCCACGTCCTCGGTGAGGGTGACGCGTCCGCCGTTGCTCTCGGCGAGTTCACGGGCCCGCGCGATGATCCCGTCGGCCGGCCAGTAGGCCCGCGGGGCGACGATACGGACGTCCATGCCGAGGAGCGCGCCGGTGACCAGGTAGGAGTTGCCCGTGTTGAAACGGGCGTCACCGAGATAGGCGAACGCGATCCCGTCGAGGGGCTTGGCGCAGTGCTCGGTCATCGTGAGCACGTCCGCGAGCATCTGGGTGGGGTGCCAGTCGTCGGTCAGACCGTTGTAGACGGGCACGCCGGCATACGCGGCCAGCTCCTCGACCGAGGCCTGACTGTCACCCCGGTACTCGATCGCATCGAACATGCGGCCGAGGACGCGCGCGGTGTCCTTCACGGACTCCTTGTGGCCTATCTGCGAGCCGGACGGGTCCAGGTACGTCGTCGAGGCGCCCTGGTCCGCGGCGGCGACCTCGAAGGCGCAGCGGGTGCGGGTCGAGGTCTTCTCGAAGATCAGCGCGATGTTCCTGCCGCGCAGGTACGGGGTCTCGGTCCCCGCCTTCTTGGCCGCCTTCAGCTCGGCGGCCAGCTCGACGAGACCGCGGAACTCCTCTCCGGTGAAGTCCAGCTCCTTGAGGAAGTGGCGGCCGGCGAGGGCGGTCGGGACTGTCGCCATGGGGGCGCTCCTGGGGCTGTGGGACGGAAAGGGTGGCGCGGGTGGGGACCTTTGGAATTCTATACGATGCCCAACATTTCTATACGGAGGGTGCCGTCGGGTACCGGGGCGGTACCGGAGCGGGGAGCGGCACCGGAGCCTATACGGCCGCCCGTTCGACCGGGCAGCTCATGCAACGGGGGCCACCCCTGCCGCGGCCGAGCTCACTGCCCGGGATCTCTATGACCTCGATGCCCTGCTTGCGCAGATGCGTGTTGGTGGTCACGTTCCGCTCGTAGGCGACCACGACACCCGGCTCGACGGCGAGGACGTTGCACCCGTCGTCCCACTGCTCGCGCTCGGCGGCGTGCACGTCCTGCGTGGCGGTCAGGACGCGGATCTCCGTGAGCCCGAGCGCCGCGGCGATCGCGCGGTGCATGTGCTCCGGGGGATGGTCGGTGACCTTCAGGTCCTTCTCCCCCGCGCCCGGCTCGATGGTGTACGAGCGCAGCATGCCGAGCCCCGCGTACTGGGTGAAGGTGTCGCCGTCCACCATCGTCATCACGGTGTCGAGATGCATGAAGGCCCGCCGCTTGGGCATGTCGAGCGCCACGATGGTGCGGGCCGAGCCGGCGGCGAACAGCTTGTGCGCCAGCATCTCGACGGCCTGGGGAGTGGTCCGCTCGCTCATGCCGATGAGGACCGCGCCGTTGCCGATGACCAGTACATCACCGCCCTCGATGGTCGACGGGTAGTCCGCCTGCCCCTCCGACCAGAGCGGGAAGGACTCGTCCCGGAAGAGCGGGTGATGCCGGTAGATCGCCTCGAAGTGCACGGTCTCGCGCTGCCGGGCCGGCCACCGCATGGCGTTGATGGAGACCCCGTCGTAGATCCAGGCGGAGGTGTCCCGGGTGAAGAGGTGGTTCGGCAGCGGACCGAGCAGGAAGTCGTCGAGGTCCATGGCGTGGAAGCGTACGGACGTGGGCTCCGGATGAACGTCCAGGAACTCCCGCTTGGTCATGCCGCCGACGAGCGTGGCGGCCAGTTCGTCGGCGGGCAGCGTCTCGAAGGAGGCCCGCAGGTGGTCGGTCGCGAGCGGCCCGTACTCCTTCTCGTCGAAGACCCGGTCCAGGACGAGCGATCTGGCGGCCGGGATCTCCAGCGTCTCGGCGAGCAGGTCGCCGAAGAGGTGGACGATGACCCCTCGGTCGCGCAGCACGTCCGCGAACCCGTCGTGCTCCGCGCGGGCCCGGCGCACCCACAGCACGTCGTCGAAGAGCAGCGCGTCCTTGTTGCTGGGGGTGAGCCTTTTGAGCTCCAGATCAGGCCTGTGCAGGATGACGCGGCGCAGCCGCCCGGCCTCGGAGTCGACGTGGAATCCCATGCCTCCATCCTGACCATCCGGACGCCCGTTCACCCGCGGATCGGGCCGACCCGGGCCACTTGATTTCGTCCCCTTGACGATAACCGGAACACTGTTTATCGTCTTACTGACGACAACAAGGAACGAAGGGTCGCCGGGACCGCCCGGTGACAAGGGGGTACCCATGGCCGACATCACCCGGCGTCTCGGCTGGCGCCATCTGCGCGGGGCGCCGACCGCCCACGTCCGCCACCACCGGTCGGGCCGACTCGTGCACGACGGCCCCGGGCTCAGCTTCTGGTACCGCTCCCTGACCGCCGCGCTCTCCGAGGTCCCGGTCGACGACCGCGAGTTGGCGATGACCTTCCACGCCCGTACGTCCGACTTCCAGGACGTCGCGGTGCAGGCCACCGTCACCTACCGCATCAGCGACCCGGGGGTCGCGGCAGCGCGCCTGGACTTCTCGATCGACCCCGACACGGGCGCCTGGCGCGGCACTCCCCTCGAACAGTTGGGGACGCTGCTGACCGAGACGGCCCAGCAGCACGCCCTGGACGTACTCGCCCGTACGCCTCTGGCGGCGGCCCTGGTGGACGGCGTCGCCTCGGTGCGCGAACGGATCGCGGGCGGCCTGGCCGCCGAGCCCCGGCTTCCCTCCACGGGGATCGAGGTCGTGGCCGTACGTGTCGTGGCGCTGCGCCCCGAGCCCGAGGTGGAGCGGGCCCTGCGCACCCCCGCCCGCGAGCAGATCCAGCAGGAGGCGGACCGGGCGACGTACGAACGGCGTGCCGTCGCGGTCGAGCGGGAGCGGACGATCGCCGAGAACGAGCTCGCCAGTCAGATCGAACTCGCGCGGCGTGAGGAGCAGTTGGTCGACCAGCGCGGCACGAACGCGCGGCGTGAGGCGGAGGAGCACGCGGCGGCGGACGCGGTGCGGGCCGGGGCGGAGGCCGCACGGACGGTCCGCCTGGCGGACGCCGAGGGCACCCGTGTGGTGCGGCTGGCCGAGGCCGAGGCGCAGGCCGCGCGCGAGGTCGGCGAGGCGCGGGCCGTGGCCCAGGCCGCCTGGCTGCGGGTCCACTCGGACGTGGACGTGGCCACGCTGCACGCCCTGACGGGCACGCGGCTCGCCGAGAACCTGCCGCGCATCGACAGCGTCACCGTGTCGCCCGACGTCCTGACCGGTCTGCTCTCGCGGCTCGGCGGGTCCCCGGGAGAGCCGGCGTGAGTCTCGCCCCGCGGGTCGTGCTCGTCCATCGCACCACGGAGTACGAGGAGTTGGTGGCCCGGCACGGGACGCACGGGCAGGCGGCGTTCTTCCTCACCTCCCGCGGCCGGGACATCGAGGAGGTCGCGGAGCGCGGCCGACGCAACCGGCGGGCGCTGGCCGAGGTCGCCGCGGCGGTGCCGCTGACCTGGCGTCAGGCCAGGGTCGAGCGGGGCGACCTGGACCGGTTCCTGTTCGGTCCCGAGGACGTCGTGGTCGTGGTGGGGCAGGACGGGCTGGTCGCCAATGTCGCCAAGTACCTGTCCGGGCAGCCCGTGATCGGGATCGACACCGATCCCGGGCGCAATCCGGGCGTGCTGGTGCGGCATCGGCCCCGGGACGCGGGCGCCCTGCTCGCGTCGGCGCACGGGGGCGGGGCCGACGAGCTGACCATGGTCGAGGCGGTCGCGGACGACACGCAGCGGCTGCTGGCGCTCAACGAGATCTACCTGGGAGCCGCGGGCCATCAGACGGCCCGCTATCGGCTGGGGCTCGACGAGTACGGGGGTGCCGTCGAGCCCCAGGCCTCGTCCGGGGTGCTGGTGGGCACCGGGACGGGGGCGAGCGGGTGGCTCCGCTCGGTGTGGCAGGGGCGGGGCGGCGAGTTGCCGCTGCCCCGCCCCACGGACGACCGGCTGATCTGGTTCGTCCGCGAGGCCTGGCCGTCGCCGGTCACGGGTACGTCGCTCGTGGCCGGCGAGCTCGGGGCGTCCGCCCGGTTGTCGCTCACCGTCGAGTCCGATCGGCTGATCGCGTTCGGGGACGGGATGGAGGGGGATGCGGTGGAGTTGGTGTGGGGGCAGACGGTGCGGGTGGGGGTGGCGGACGTCAGGTTGCGGTTGGTGACCTGACGGTTCTCACCCCCGCCGCCCCTGCCCGTCCCGAACCTGGGGGCGGAGCCTCCAGGGACAGGAAGGGTCGGGTAGGGGCGGCGGGGGCGAGGAGAACGGCTACAGACGTGGGTCCACCGGTTCGGACTCCAGCGCGAGGACGCCGAACACCGCCTCGTGCACCCGCCACAACGGCTCCCCCTCCGCCAGCCGCTCCAACGCCTCGAGCCCGAGCGCGTACTCCCGGATCGCCAACGACCGCTTGTGGTTCAGGAACCGCCCCCGCAGCCGCGCCAGGTTCTCCGGCCGGGTGTACTCCGGTCCGTAGATGATCCGCAGGTACTCCCGCCCCCGGCACTTGATGCCGGGCGGCACCAACCGGCCCTGTGCGCCCCGGACGACCGCCTCCACGGGCTTGACGACCATGCCCTCGCCGCCGCGCCCGGTCATCTCCAGCCACCAGTCGACACCGGCCCGCACGGACTCCGCGTCCCCGGTGTCCACGAACAGCCGCCGGGTCGTCTGCAGCAGCCCGCTCCCGTCGTGCTCGACGAGCCGGTCGATCAGCGCGAGCTGCTCGTCGTGCGGGAGCGCGGCCAGGCTGCGCCCCTGCGCCGCCAGGATCTGGAAGGGCGCGAGCCGCACCCCTTCCAGGCCGTCCGTCGTCCAGCAGTACCGCCGGTAGGCGTCGGTGAACGCCGCCGCGTCGGCGGCCCGTTCCCGCTGCCGGCCCAGCAGTTCCCGGACGTCGACTCCGCGCGCCGCCGCCCCTTCGAGCGCGGCCAGCGCCCCCGGGAACACCGCCCCGGACGCGGCGCCGACCGCCGCGTACTGCGTCCGCAGCAGCCCGGACGCCTTGAGCGACCACGGCATCAGCTCGGCGTCGAGCAACAGCCAGTCCGTCCCCAGTTCCTCCCACAGACCCGCGGCTTCCGCGGCGTCCCGCAGCCGCCCGAGGATCTCCTCGGTGACCTCGGTGTCGTCGAAGAAGGGCCTGCCGGTACGGGTGTACAGCGACCCGGTGGGCCCGTCGGCCACCCCGAACCGCTCGCGCGCCGCCCCGTCGTCCCGGCAGACCAGCGCCACCGCCCGGGAACCCATGTGCTTCTCCTCGCACACGACCCGGGCGACCCCGTCCTCCCGGTACTGGGCGAAGGCCTCCGCGGGGTGCTCCAGATAGCCCTCCACCCGGGACGTCGCGGTCGGCGCCATCGTCGGCGGAAGGTAGGGCAGCAGCCGCGGGTCGACCGCGAAGCGGCTCATGACCTCCAGGGCCGCCGCCGCGTTCTCCTCGCGCACCGCGACCCGCCCGGCGTACCGGGTCTCGACGGCCCGCCGGCCGTGCACGTCCGCGAGGTCGAGTGGACGCCCCTCGTGGCCGCCGGGCGCCTCGGAGGCCAGCGGCTTGGCGGGCTCGTACCAGACCCGCTCGGCGGGTACGTCGACGAGCTCGCGCTCCGGCCAGCGCAGCGCGGTGAGCTTGCCGCCGAACACGGCACCGGTGTCGACGCAGAGGGTGTTGTTCAGCCAGGTCGCCTGCGGCACCGGGGTGTGGCCGTAGACGACCGCCGCACGGCCCCGGTAGTCCTCCGCCCACGGGTACCGCACCGGCAGGCCGAACTCGTCCGTCTCCCCGGTCGTGTCGCCGTACAGGGCGTGCGAACGCACCCGGCCCGAGGTGCGGCCGTGGTACTGCTCGGGCAGACCGGCGTGACAGACGACGAGCCGGCCGCCGTCCAGGACGTAGTGGCTGACCAGACCGTCGACGAACTCCCGTACCTGTGCCCGGAACTCCTCGCTCTCCCCCGCCAACTGCTCGACGGTCTCGGCGAGTCCGTGGGTGTGCTGGACCTTGCGGCCCTTGAGGTGACGGCCGAGCTTGTTCTCGTGGTTGCCCGGCACGCACAGGGCGTTGCCGGACCCGACCATGGACATCACGCGGCGCAGCACGCCGGGTGTGTCCGGTCCCCGGTCGACGAGGTCGCCGACGAAGACGGCCGTACGGCCCCGCGGGTGCACACCGTCGACGTAGCCCAGCTTGCCCAGCAGGGTCTCCAGTTCCGAGGCGCAGCCGTGGATGTCGCCCACGATGTCGAAGGGGCCGGTCAGGTGGGTCAGGTCGTTGAAGCGCCGCTCGGTGCGGATCTCGGCGCCCTCGATCTCCGCCTCGCCGCGCAGCACGTGCACCTTCCGGAAGCCCTCGCGTTCCAGGCTCCGCAGGGAGCGCCGCAGTTCGCGGATGTGCCGCTGGACGACTCGGCGCGGCATGTCGGCCCGGTCGGTCCGGGACGCGTTGCGCCCGGCGCACACCTCCTCGGGCACGTCGAGGACGATCGCGATGGGCAGCACGTCGTGCTTCCTGGCGAGCTCGATCAGCTGGCGGCGGCTCTCCTGCTGGACGTTCGTCGCGTCCACCACCGTGCGCCGGCCCGCCGCGAGCCGCTTGCCGGCGATGTAGTGGAGGACGTCGAAGGCGTCGCCGCTGGCGCTCTGATCGTTCTCGTCGTCGGCGACGAGACCACGGCAGAAGTCGCTGGAGATGACCTCGGTCGGCTTGAAGTGCCTTCGGGCGAAGGTCGACTTGCCCGAGCCGGACGCGCCGATCAGGACGACGAGGGAGAGGTCGGTGACGGGCAGGACGCGCCCCTGGGTGGTGTCTTCGCTGCTCATGCGGCCTTCTCCTCCTTCGCGTCCGGGGTGGCTGTGTTCAGGGAGAACGTGGCCATCTGGGTCGGCGGCCCCACCTCGGGGTCGTCGGGACCCACAGGGGCGAACTCCACCTCGTAGCCGTGCCGTTCGGCCACCGCGCGTGCCCAGCTCCGGAACTCCTCGCGGGTCCACTCGAAGCGGTGGTCGCCGTGCCGGCTGTGTCCGGCCGGGAGGGTCTCCCAGCGGACGTTGTACTCGACGTTCGGAGTGGTCACCAGGACGGTCCTGGGGCGCGCGGAGCCGAACACCGCGTACTCCAGGGCCGGCAACCGGGGCAGGTCGACGTGTTCGACGACCTCGCTGAGCACAGCGGCGTCGTACCCCTTGAGCCGCTTGTCGGTATAGGCGAGCGAGCCCTGCAGAAGCTGTACGCGTGTCGCCTGCCGCTCGCCCATCCGGTCCAGCTTGAGCCGGCGCGCGGCGATGGTGAGCGCGCGCATCGACACGTCCACGCCGACGATCTCGGTGAACCGCACGTCCTTGAGCAGCGCCTGCACCAACTGTCCCTGTCCGCAGCCGAGGTCGAGGACCCGTGCGGCGCCGCGGGCGTGCAGTGCGGCGAGGATCGCGTCCCGCCGCTGCACGGCGAGCGGTACCGGCCTGTCCTCGGTGTCGGTCTCCTCGTCGACCGCGTTGTCGATGTCCTCGACCTCGGTGTCGTCGGTCTCGGCGAGCCGGACGAGCTCCAGCCGTTCCATCGCCTCACGCGTCAGGGACCAGCGCCGGGAGAGGTACCGGCTGGTGATCAGCTTCTGCTCGGGGTGGTCCGGCAGCCAGCCCTCGCCCGCCCGCAGCAGTTTGTCGACCTCGTCGGACGACACCCAGTAGTGCTTGGCGTCGTCGAGCACGGGGAGCAGGACGTAGAGGTGCCGCAGCGCCTCGGCGAGCGTCAGCCGGTCCGACTCCAGGACGAGGCGGACGTACCGCGACGCGCCCCACTCGGGGAACTGGGCGTCCAGCGCCACGGCCTCGACGCCCACGGTCCAGCCGAGCGGCTCGAACAGCTGGTGCACGAGGTCGGCGCCGCCTCGCGCGGGAAGCGCGGGCACCTCGATCCGGAGGGGCAGCGCACGCGGGGGCAGGTCCGGCCTCGCGGCGCACTGGCCTTTCATCGCGCTGGAGAACACCGCGCTGAGCGCCACGGCGAGCAGGGACGAGGCCGCGTACGGGCGGTCGTTGACGTACTGCGCGAGCGCGGCGTCGGGTGCGCCGCCGCGGCCCTTGCCCTTGCCGCGCCGGACCAGCGCCACCGCGTCGACCTCGAGCAACAGCGCGGCCGTGCACCGCTCGGCGGACGCCTCGGGGTAGAGGACGTGAGCCGTGCCGTAGGAGGTCGAGAACACCTGCGCCTTGTCGGGGTGCTTGTGCAGCAGGAATCCGAGGTCGGTCGCGGGACGTTCCGGGTCACCGGTGGTGCTGATCGTCAGAAACACTGTGGGTCTGCCTCGAAACGTCATCTGAGCCGCGGAGCTTCCGTACGGACGTGACCGCGCACTCCGGGAACGCGTGCTCCGGGTGCGGGTGCTCGTGTCCGGTGCCGGACGACGGTGAACCGCGGCGGGGGAAGAGCGCGCCGTGCCGTGCCTTCGGCGCGCCTGCCCAACCTACAGCGAACGTCTCGGGCGGAGCCGGGAATTTTCCCTGGTGACGGCCTGCGCCGGGCTCCGGAGAACGGGGGGGCCGGCGGTCACGGCACCCCGTGTCCGGGTCGGCACGGTCGGTCACGGGTGCGGCGGTGACGCGGGGTGGGACGATTGTGGGTGGGACGGTTGTTGCGACCGGTGCATGATGGATACATGGATCTTCGAGTCTTCACAGAACCGCAGCAAGGGGCGACCTACGAGACGCTGCTCCGCGTCGCCAAGGCCGCCGAAGACCTCCACTACGGAGCGTTCTTCCGCTCCGACCACTACTTGCACATGGGGTCCGCGGACGGGCTTCCCGGGCCCACCGACGCGTGGATCACGCTGGCCGGCCTCGCGCGCGAGACGGACCGGATCCGCCTGGGCACCCTGATGACGGCCGGCACCTTCCGCCTCCCGGGCGTCCTCGCCATCCAGGTGGCGCAGGTCGACCAGATGTCGGGCGGGCGGGTGGAACTCGGACTCGGCTCCGGCTGGTACGAGGCCGAGCACGAGGCGTACGGGATTCCGTTCCCCAAGGAGAAGTTCGGCCGGCTGGAGGAACAACTCGCCGTCGTCACGGGCCTGTGGAACACGCCGGTCGGTGAACGGTTCACCTACGAGGGGAAGTTCTACCAGCTCAAGGACTCCCCCGCGCTGCCGAAGCCCGCGCAGTCGAGGGTGCCGGTCCTGATCGGCGGTCACGGGGCCAGGCGGACGCCGGCACTGGCGGCGCGGTACGCCGACGAGTTCAACATCCCCTTCGCCTCCCTCGCGGACACCGAGCAGCAGTTCCAGCGGGTACGGGCGGCGGCCGAGCAGGCCGGGCGCAAGGGGGACGACCTGGTGTACTCCAACGCGCTCGTCGCCTGTGTCGGCAGGACCGACCTGGAGGTGAAGCGTCGGGCGGACGCCATCGGGCGTGACGTCGAGGAGCTGAAGGCGAACGGGCTCGCGGGTTCGCCCGCGGAGGTCGTCGAGAGGATCGCCCAGTTCCAGGGCGTCGGTTCACAGCGGATGTATCTCCAGATGCTCGACCTCGACGACCTGGACCACTTGGAGCTGATCGCGTCCGCGGTGATGCCGCAGCTCGGCTGAGGCTTTTGGGGTGACCCCGTCCCGTAGGGGGCTGGAGACGCGGGCCTGCGCTCGATGGCTGACGCACGGGGTCACGCGTTTCAGCCCGTCCGGCGTTTGAGGACGAGCCCTTCGGGCGATGGCGGGGGTCCAGGGGACGCAGCGCCCCTGGCGGGGGTCCGGGGGCGGAGCCTCCAGGAACGGGACGGGTCGGGTAGGGGCGGCGGGGGCGAGAACCTACCCCGTCGCCCACCCCCGCTCCACCACCCCCTGATCCCGGTCGGCCAGCCGCCTCAGCATCTCCAGGACCCGGTCCCGGGACTCGTCCGCCGCGTCGATCGCCTCCATGCACTGCCAGTACGTCCCCTGTTCGTCCGACGCGCAGGCGACCCCGACGAGGGCGATGCCGACCTCGGCGAGAAGCCCCCCGAGGCACAGAAGCGCCTCGCGCGCATCACCCAACTCCGTGAGCCGGGCGGCGCGCAGGTCGGCTATGTCGCGCGGCGCCGCGTCGAGGACACCGCACCCCCGCCCCGCCAGCTCGGTCAGCCCGAGGGCCTCGCCCCGCAGCTCGGGTGGTCCCGAGACCGCGAAGCGACTGCCTATGGCCTGGGCGAGGGCCTGCGCCTGCCACGCCTCCGCCACCACCTCGTCCGTGTCCCCGCTCCCGGCCAAGGCACGTCTGCCCGCCACGATGAGCCGCACCGCTTCCATGCGCTGCCCCCGTCTGTCCCGACGCGCTGGTCGCACGTCCGCCCGAACTCCCTTGTCCACTACCCAGAGTGAGTTCTCGCGCGACGAAAAGCCAGAGGAAGCCCGAAATCTGTGGACAGAGAATCGAATGTAGACAACTCAACGACTCCGGAGAGTGACAGCGGGGACGTGGCGCTCCCCCCGGGAACCGGCCCTTGGAGTCGTCGCACCCGAAGCGGGCCCCTGCCGAGGCGACTCCGCTACGGCCCCTCGGGCGCCGGAAACCTCCGCTCGTTCCGGTCGATCTTCGCGTCGAGCGCCGCCAGCGCGTCGATGCCGAGCACCTCGCACAGCTGCAGGAGGTAGGCCAGGACGTCCGCCACCTCGTCCGTGACGCGGTGCGCGGTGTCCGCGTCGTCCATGACCCGCGCCGACTCCTCGGGGGTCAACCACTGGAAGATCTCGACAAGTTCGGACGCCTCCACGCTCAGCGCGGCGACCAGGTTCTTCGGGGTGTGGTACGGCTGCCAGTGCCGCGCGGCCGCGAACTCCGCCAGCCGGCGTTGCAGCTTCGGCACGTCCAACCCGCCGACGCCGGCACCCGCACCGGCACCGGCCCCTACCCCGGCACCCGCACCCGCACCCGCACCCGCACCCGCACCCGCACCCGCATTTTCGCTCTCGCTCTCACTCACGGCGTCAGGTCTACCACCGTGACGCCCTCCACCCCTTCCGGCCCATCGGCCCCGCACACCCGTACCGCGTCGCTCACCGCACCCACCAGCCGGATGTGCCCCCGCTCGCACATCCGCGCCGCCAGCCGGACCAGTTCACCGGCCTGCCGGACGTCCAGCCCGCGGTCGATACCGTCGGCCAGCACGGTCAGCGTCTGGAGCGCGGCCGGGACCTCCCCCACCGGGTCGACCTCCAGCACCCCGGGTCCGGTGAGCAGCACCAGGGCCAGCGCCAGATACCTCAACTCACCGTCCCCGAGCAGCCCGAGGTGCGTACAGACGCCGTCACCGCGGTCGAGGAGCGCGCGGACCGTACCGTCACCGAGCGGCTCGGCCAGGACGTCCGCGACGGGGCCCGTACATCCGGCCCGGACCGCCGCGACCAGATGCGCGTACCGGTGGCCGCACTCCGAGCGGGTCCGCCACAGGACGTCGGCGAGGTTGTCGCAGCCCCGGAGCAGGCGGCCCGCGCCGAGCGGAGTGGCGGCCCGCATCCGCCGGGGGCTCGGGTCGCAGGCGTACACGGACCGCAGGGCGACGACCATCTGCTCGGCGGCGGCGAGGACTTGACGCTCGCCGTCCGTCCGGCCCGCGAGGCGCAGCGGCAGCAGGGCGGTGCCGAGGCGGTCGTCGGGGAGCGGGCCCCGGGTGACCGCGGACGAGCCCGCGGTGTGCCAGGCCGCCTGGACCGCGGGGCGCCCCGGATCCCGCAGCGCCGTCTCCAGCAGGGTCAGTCCACCGGCGGAGAGCCGTTCACCGACGATGCGCAGTTCGGGCTCGGCCTGTACGGCGACGTCGAGCCGTACGGGTCCTTGCGGGCCGTCGACCGTGCAGCCGATGCGGAAGCCGCGGCGCCGCTCGGCGTCGGGACGGGCCCGCTCGGGCACGCAGGCGACCGGATCCGGGAACACCTCGCCCAGTTCGGCGCCGCCGCCGAGCCGCGCCAGCGCCTCGTACGCGCGCAGGACGGCGGACTTGCCGCTGCCGCTGGGCCCCGTGAAAAGGGTGAACGGTCCGAGCGGGAACCGGGCGCGCCGGTGCGCCGCGAAGGCCGCGAGCCGCAGCTCGGTGGCGCCGGGCCGGTCGGGACGCGGCGCCGCGGGGGCGCCGTACGGCTCGGCCTGGGCGCGGGGCGACTCGGCCTGGGCGCGGGCCTCGGCCGCCCGAGATGACAGGGTCATATGTGGACGGTAGGACCCCGCCACCAGGGGAACCGTTACACCCCGAGGACCTTCCTACGATCGAGGGAACCGCGCCCTCCGGATCGCCCGGCTCAGACCCCGGGAACGCCCGCGCCCTCCATCAGCCCGCGCACCTCGGTGCCGGGCGGTGTCAGCAGGAACACGTTCCGGTCGACCCGGTGCATTCCGCTCGCGAGCCCGAAGACCACTCCGGTGCTGAAGTCCAGCACCCGCTTGGCGACCTCGGTCTCGGCGCCGGTCAGGTCCAGCAGGACGGGGATGCCGGACATCAGTGTCTCGGCGACGTCGCGGGCGTCCGCGAACACATTGACCCGCAGGACCACGAAGCGGCGCCGCGTCTCGGTCGGGGCCTCGGGCATCGACCGGTGGCTCACCGCTGAGGGCCACGCGTCCCGGCCCCGCAGCGGAACGACCTGGGCGAGCCCTTCCCACTGCTCGTCGGTGACGTCGTGGCTGCTCACTGGCCCACCCCGTCCTGGCTCGCACTCATTGTCTGCACCGGGCAATTCTTACGCATGGTCACCCGTTCGGCCCAACAGCGACACGGTCCGCGACTCAGCGGACCGTCATTTCCGGGGCCTCACACGGCCCTTCGTCCGGCTGTGCAGCGCGCGTAACCGCTCGCGATCAAGGGCCGTGACATCGACGTAACGGGCAATTCGTACGCTCGCCGCACCGTGGACCGGCGAGGGACGCGTCGCGAGACGCATCGCGCGACCGTCGCGTGCCGGCCGGAGACGAGAGGGGGTGTCCGTGACCGCACAGGGTCCGCAGGCCGGCACCGCGCGGGTGCGGACCGTCTGCTCGTACTGCGGTGTCGGCTGTGGCCTGGTGCTCGACATCGGCACGGGTCCCGACGGACGGCGTACGGTCCTGAAGGCTTCCGGCGACAAGGCGCACCCGGCGAACTCCGGCCGGCTGTGCACCAAGGGCGCGACGACGGCCGACATGCTCGCCGCACCCGGTCGGCTGACCACGGCGCTCCTGCGGGCGCGGCGCGGTGCGGAGGCCGAGCCCGTGCCCGTCGACGCGGCGCTCGCCGAGACCGCCGGACGGCTGCGCGCGATCATCGACGAGCACGGACCGGACGCCGTGGCCTTCTACGTCTCCGGGCAGATGAGCCTGGAGGCGCAGTACCTGGCGAACAAGCTGGCCAAGGGCTTCGTACGGACGAACCAGATCGAGTCGAACTCCCGGCTGTGCATGGCGAGTGCGGGCGCCGGATACAAACTGTCCCTCGGCGCCGACGGGCCTCCGGGGTCGTACGACGATCTCGACCGCGCCGATGTCTTCCTGGTCATCGGCTCGAACATGGCCGACTGTCATCCCGTCCTCTTCCTGCGGCTCATGGAGCGCGTCAAGGCGGGTGCCCGGCTGATCGTCGTCGACCCGCGGCGCACCGCGACCGCGGCGAAGGCCGATCTGTTCCTGCGGATCCGGCCGGGCACCGACCTCGCCCTGCTCAACGGTCTGTTGTACCTGCTGCACGAGGACGGGCACACGGACGACGCGTTCATCGCCCGGCACACCGAGGGCTGGGAGGCCATGCCCGCGTTCCTCGCCGGTTATCCGCCCGCCGTGGTCGCCGGGATCACCGGCATCCCCGAGGAGGACATCCGGACGGCGGCACGGCTGATCGGCGAGGCCGGCGAGTGGACCAGTTGCTGGACGATGGGGCTCAACCAGTCCACGCACGGCACCTGGAACACCAACGCGCTGATCAACCTGCACCTCGCGACGGGTGCCATCTGCCGTCCGGGCAGCGGGCCGTTCTCCCTCACCGGGCAGCCCAACGCCATGGGCGGGCGCGAGATGGGGTACATGGGGCCGGGGCTGCCCGGACAGCGGTCGGTGCTGGTGGACGACGAACGGGCCTTCGTCGAGGAGCTGTGGGGGCTGCCGGACGGGACCCTCCGCGAGGACGGGGTGGGGCGCGGCACCGTCGAGATGTTCCGGAGGATGGCCGACGGTGACATCAGGGCCTGCTGGATCATCTGCACCAACCCCGTCGCCTCCGTCGCCAACCGCCGCACGGTCGTCGAGGCCCTGGAGGCCGCCGAATTCGTCGTCACCCAGGACGTGTTCGCCGAGACCGAGACCAACGCGTACGCCGACGTCGTCCTGCCCGGCGCGCTGTGGACGGAGACGGAGGGTGTCCTCGTCAACAGCGAGCGCACGCTCACCCTGGCCCGGCCGGCCGTCGATCCGCCCGGCGAGGCGATGGCGGACTGGCGCATCATCGCCGCCGTCGCCCGCGCGATGGGCTACGAGGAGGGGTTCTCGTACGAGAGCGCCGAGCAGGTCTTCGAGGAGATCAAGCGGGCCTGGAACCCGAAGACCGGGTGGGATCTGCGGGGTGCGTCGTACGAACGGCTGCGGGACGGCCCCGTGCAATGGCCCGTCGCCCGGACGGACGGGCCGCGGCGCAGTCCCGTCCGGTACCGGCAGGGGGCGGAACTGTCGTTCCCCACCGCCGGCGGGCGGGCGGTGTTCCACGCGAGGCCGCATCTGCCGCCCGCCGAGATGCCCGACGACGACTTCCCGTTCGTCCTCAACACCGGGCGCCTGCCGCACCAGTGGCACACGCTGACCAAGACCGGGAAGGTGGCGAGGCTCAACAAGCTGAATCCCGGCCCGTTCGTCGAACTGCACCCGCGGGACGCGGAGTCCCTCGGGATCGGGGAGGGCGACTCGGTGGAGGTCGCCTCCCGGCGGGGGCGGGCGGTGCTCCCGGCGGTGGTGACGGAGCGGGTGCTGCCGGGGTGCGTGTTCGCGCCCTTCCACTGGAACGACCTGTTCGGGGAGTACCTGAGCATCAACGCGGTGACCGGGGACGCGGTGGACCCGGTGTCGTTCCAGCCGGAGTTCAAGGTGTGCGCGGTGTCGCTGACGCGGACGCGGACGCGTGGCGCAGCCGCAGTGGAGCAGGGGGATCCCGTCGAGGACGGGGACGCCGTCGCGCACGCGAGTGCCGCCGTCCCTGCCCCTGATTCCGGCGCCCTTCTCCGGGAAGTGTCCCCACGCGACCTCGGCCTCGAGCCCGCGCCGCCGCCCGTCCTGTCCTCCTCCGAACGTCGCTACCTCACCGGCTTCCTGGCCGGGCTCGGCTCCGGCTCGCCCGCACTGCCGGGCGTACCCGTCCTCCCGCCGGACGCTCCCTTCGCCCCCGAGCACGCGCTCTGGGTCAACGGCGCGCTCGCCGGCATGTACTCCCGGTCCGCGCCCCCGGCCGCCCCCTCACCGACACCGGCATCGGCTCCCCTGCCGGCACCGGCAGCGCCCCCGACAGGCCGCGAGGTCATGGTGCTGTGGGCCTCGCAGACCGGGAACGCGGAGGAGTGCGCGGCGTCCGCCGCCGAGCGGCTCGGCGCGAAGGGCCACCGGGCACGGCTGGTCGGGATGGACGAGGCGGACGTCGGCTCGCTCACCCACGGCGCCGATCTGCTCTTCGTCACCAGCACGTACGGGGACGGCGACGCACCCGACAACGGGTCCGGCCTGTGGGACACGTTGTCCGGACAGGGGGCCCCACGCCTGGACGGGGTGCGCTATGCCGTGCTGGCGCTCGGCGACTCCTCGTACGACGACTTCTGCGGACACGGCCGTCGACTGGACGCGCGGCTGGACGAGTTGGGCGCCGTACGGCTCGTTCCCCGTACCGACTGCGAACCGGAGTACGCGCCGTCCGCGGCCGGCTGGTTGGAGCGGATCCTCACCGCACTCGCGGCGGGGACGCGGCCCGGGCTCGGCGCGGTGCCGGAACCGGGTCTCGGGGCGACGGCGGAACCGGGTCTCGACGCGGGGCCGGAACCAGGTCTCGGGGCGACGGCGGAACCGGGTCTCGACGCGGGGCCGGAACCAGGTCTCGGCGCGGAAGCCGTGCCGTCGTTCGGCGCAGGGGCCGTGCCCGCGCTCGGCGGCGACGCGGGGCCGCCGCAGCCGGTCCGGACGTCTCCGACGTCTCCGACGCCCCCGACGTCCCCGACGCCCCGATCCGGTCCGGCCGCCGGCACCGCCCGTCTCACCGGCAACCGGCTGCTCAGCCTGCCCGGGTCCGGCAAGGAGATCCGCAGGTTCACCTTCGACACCCGGGAGAGCGAGACCCCGCTGACGTACCAGGCGGGGGACGCGCTCGGCATACGGCCCGTCAACTCGCCTGACCTCGTGGCGGAATGGCTGGACGTCACCGGAACGCACGGGCCGACTCCGGTCGAGATCGCGGGCGTCGGAGAGATTCCCTTCGAGGAAGCCCTTCTCCGGCATCTGGACATCACACGGATCACCGCCGGCCTGCTCCGCTTCGTCGGCGAACGGACCCGCGACGGGCGGGAGTTGAGGAAGCTGCTGCGCACGGACAACAAGGACGGCCTGGCGCGGTGGTCGTGGGGCCGGCAGTCCGTGGACGTGGTGTCCGAGCACCCGGTGCGCGCCTCGGCGCGCGAGTGGGCCGGGGTGCTCGGCCGGCTGCGGCCCCGGCTGTACTCGATCTCGTCCAGTCCGCTCGTCGATCCGCACCTGGTCGCCGTGACCGTCGCCGTCGTGCGCTACGAGAATCCGGCCGGCCGGCCGCGCGGCGGGGTGTGCTCACCCTTCCTGGCCGACGCCGGGCCGGGGGCGCGCGTGCCGGTCTTCGTCCAGCGGTCGCCGCACTTCAGGCCCCCGGCGGACGCGACGACCCCGATGGTGATGGTGGGGCCCGGCACCGGAGTCGCCCCGTTCGTCGGCTTCCTCGAGGAGCGGCGGGCCCTCGGCCACCGGGCACCGAACTGGCTGTTCTTCGGCGAGCAGCACCGCGCCACCGACTTCTCCTACGAGCGGGAGCTGACCGCGCTGCTCGACGACGGCACGCTCAGCCGCCTCGACACGGCGTTCTCACGCGACCAGCGCACCAAGGTCTACGTGCAGGACCGGATGCGCGAACACGGGCCCGAGCTCTGGCGCTGGCTCCAGGACGGCGCCCGCTTCTACGTGTGCGGGGACGCCGCACGGATGGCCAAGGACGTCGACCGTGCGCTGCGGGACATCGCCGTCGCGCACGGCGGCCTGGGCGAGGCGGAGGCGGCGGCCCACGTCAGACAGCTCGCGGCGGACAAGCGGTACGTCCGGGACGTGTACTGACGGGGCGAACCCGTTGAGGCATGGGGATACGGAAGATACCGGGGCATACGGTTGGACAGGGTGACGCGGCCGCGACGCGTCGGGGACACGGGCCGTGGCGTCCACCCCGCACGGCACGCGGCGCACATAATTGGCGAAAACCGACTATCCGGACCGTAATCGAGGCGCACCCATGAGCCTGAGCATCCGTAACCAGCTCCCCGGCACCGTCACCTCCGTCACGTCCGGCGAGGTGATGGCGACGGTCAGGCTCCGTCTCGACGGCGGCCAGGACCTGACCGCGGCCATCACCACGGAGGCCGTCGAGGACCTGGGCCTCGCCAAGGGCTCCGCGGTCCGTGCCCTGGTCAAGTCGACGGAGGTGTCCCTGGCCACCGGCCCGGTCGAGGGGGTGAGCATCCGCAACCAGCTCCCCGGCACGGTCACCGACGTCGTCACCGGCGGCGCGATGGCGCGCGTCAAGCTCGCGGTCGCGGGGGCCGAACTGACCTCCGCGATCACCAGGGACGCGGCCACCGAACTGGGCCTGACAGCAGGCTCCACGGTCGTGGCGCTCATCAAGTCCACCGAGGTCTCCCTCTCCCACGCATGAGCCGCCGACGCGCTTCTTACCGCCCTCACACCGGACTCTTCACGTCCGCCATCACGCCCTTCAACTGCGGGAATTACCGTCCGAGCTCGTGTACTTGGCAGACATGAGGCCGTCGACCATCCGCCTACGGGCCCGTACCGAGGCGCCTTCGGAAGAGGCGCCCGCGCAGTGGCACCGCGTGCTGACCCTGCTCGCCGACATCAGTCTCTTCATCGGCACCCGCCCGATGTGGACGGCGGCAGCGAGCCACCGGCTCCCCGTCGCCGCGGTCATCTCGGTCTGCTACGCCTCGATCCTGGTGACCGGCGTACTGGCCCTGGTCGCCCGCCGCTCCCGCACGCTGGCCCGGCTCGACCTCGTCGTCCTGGTGACGGCGGTGACGCTCGCTGTGTGCGGATACGCCATGTACCACGGGGGCAGTGACGAATCGTTCCTCACCACGCAGGCCGCGCGCGAGTTCGTCGCCGGTCACCGTGTCTACGGGCAGCCGTGGCCGTGGCTCTTCACCCAGCACGGCATCGCCCTCACCCCGACGATGACCGGCGGCTACGACTTCACGTACGGCTATCCGCCGCTGCCGCTGCTGCTCACCGCGCCCCTGCTGTGGATCGGGCACGGGGCGGCTCCGGCGGTCCTGGTCAGCACGGTGGCCCTGATCACGGCCACGATCGTGATGTGGCGGATGCTGCCCGCGCAGTGGCGCTCGGCGGCCACGCTGGTCTGTCTCGGTCTGGGCCTGCTGCCGGCGTACGCCCGGCTCGGCTACCCGGCGATCGTCGCCTGCGCCTTCCTCATCCCGGTGGTGGTGGGCTGGCCGCGCATGGGGTACGGCGGACGGGGCGACTGGGCGCGGGCGGTGTGCCTGGGCGCGGCCTGTGCCTCCCAGCAGCTGCCGTGGTTCCTCACGCCGTTCCTGCTGGCCGGCGTCTACGCCCTGCGCCGTACCGATCTAGGCCCGCGCGGGGTGGCGGTGGCCGTGGGCAGGATCGTCGGCGTGGCCGCCACGACCTGGCTGCTGATCAACGCGTACTTCATCGTGAGCGAGCCGCGTACCTGGTTCGACGGGATCATGCTGCCCCTCACCCAGAAGGCGAACATCCACGGCCAGGGCCTGGTCGGCGTCTCGCTCTACTTCACCGACGGCAGCGGCCGGCTGGCCTGGTACTCGCACGCGAGTCTGCTCCTGGCCGCGGGTCTGCTCGGGCTCTTCGTGCTCTTCGTACGACGGCTGGGGCCCGCGGCGACGGTGCTGCCCTGGTGTGCGTTCTACGTGGCGACGCGCTCCCAGGACGGCTACTACCTGATGATGACCCCGCTGTGGCTGGCCGCCGCCGTCACCGCGCCCCCACAGGCCTTCGCCGCCGCCTGGCAGCCCCGGCCGGCCCTGCTGCGCGGCCCGCGCCGGCAGGGGGCGCGCATCGCCGCGGCCGTGCTCCTGCTGGCCCCCGCCCTGGCGGCGACGACCCTGGCGGTGACGGGGTCGCCGCCCCTGCGGATGGAGCTCGTCGGCGCCCGCCGGGCCACGAAGGCCGTGACAGCGCTCACCGTGCGCGTCACCAACCTCGGCGACGCGGCCCTGAGCCCGCACTTCACCCTCACCACGGGTCAGGGCATGAGCCGCTACTGGTCCATCGCCTCCGGCCCGGCCACCCTCGGGCGGCACGCCTCGGCCCGCTACGAGATCCTGCCGCCCGACGGCAAGTTCACCGTCCCCGGCAGCGGAGTACGTATCCGCCTGCGGGCGGTCTCCGCCTCACCCATGACGCTGTCCAGCACGGACATCCGGCTGACACCCGCGAGCGGCCGTTAGGGCCGCGACAGGTTCCGTCCGACCTGACAAGCCTTCACGAGAACGAGAACCGCCCCCTCCTTCCCACGCGTCCCGCCCTATGGTGCGATCAGTCACCCAAGACCTGCGATCTGTCACCCGGGACCGGGGAGGAAACCGTGCAGCAGCCCAAGGCGGCGCTAGCGGAGCGCATCGCCGAGCGGAGGACGGGCGGCGACGACCCCCGTGCGCTGGTCGGCGAGATGCGGCGCTCGGTCCTTCTCGTGCCGGTGGCCGACGGGGGTCTCTGGTCGGTGCGTTCGGGCGGAGTGCGGTGGATCTGCGGGTTCACCGACCAGACCGCGCTGGCCAGGTTCGCCCTGCGCCACGCGTCCGGCGACCAGCCCATGGACTACGCGGCGTTGCTGGGCGCGCGCATCGTCGACGAGATCGTGCCCGCGCTCGGCGAACCCGCCGGTCTCGCCGTCGACATCGCCACCGAGGACGGGTCGATGTTCTTCCCGCCGGTCGTCGGCATCGTGCCGGACGCCGTCGCCGTCGACGCGGGTGCTGGCGCGGATGCGGGCGCGGGCGCGGGTGCGGGCGCGGGCGCGGGCGCGGGCGCGGGTGCGGGTGCGGGCGCGGGCGCGGGCGCGGATACGAAGGGGGCACGGGCATGAGCGGCGACGAAGCGGACCTGCATCTCGACAAGGCGTCGGTCGCCAAGTTCACCCAGGGCATGGGGGCGACGATCGACCAGCTCGGTGAACTCGGCGGCCCCACCGGCGCGGTGATGGGAAAGGGCTTCTCGGGGCTGGCGATGACCGGGATGGAGGCGGGGCACCACGGGCTCTCGGTCGACTTCGAGGACTTCTGCGAGCGCTGGGAATGGGGCGTACGCGCCCTGGTGCGGGACGCGAGCGCGATCGCGAACCGTCTGGGCCTCGCGGCGGGCACCGTGTGGGAGGAGGACCAGTACGTCGGGAACTCCCTCAAGGTGGGCGCCAACTCCCTGTTCGGCGGGAACCCGCACGCGAGCGAGGAGGACATCGCCAAGCAGGACTGGGGGGACATCTTCACCCCGGACTACCTGCACCCGGACTGGAGCCCCGAGTCGTTCGACAAGGCCGGGCACGACATGGAGCAGACCTGGAAGGACACCGGCCGCACCGTTCTCACCGAGGGCCAGGGCGGCCGCCAGTCGGAGGTCCTCAACCACGCGTTGGGCATCTCCGACGACCAGTGGAACCAGGCGCTGGACGACACCTTCGGCCCTTCGCCGGACGAACGCGCCCAGCAGGAACAGCCGCCGCAGGGTGAGTCCGGGGGGAACTGAACGTGGGTATAGGCGACTTCATCAGCGACCTCACGCCCGACTCGGTCGAGAACGCGGTCGAGGACGGCGTCGAGTGGGCGGGAAACCGGGTCGAGGACGCGGGCAACTGGACCGCCGACCGCCTGGACGACGTCGGCTGGGAGTCCGGCGCGGACTGGGTGCGTGAACAGTCCCGTTCGGTCGCCAACCGGATGGGCGGCGAGGTCGACGAGATGGACCTCGGGCAGACCGAGGACAAGACCAAGCTGATCTACGGCAGTCCGGGAAAGATCAACTCCACCGCCGCGAAGCTCCGCGCCTTCGAGTCGTCCTTCGACGACACCGGTGACGGCCTCAGAGGCCTCGACTCGTCCCGGCTCAAGGGCGAAACGGCCGACGCGCTGCGCACCGCGGTCGGCACCCAGCCGCACAGGTGGTACTCCGCCGGCGAAGCCTGTGTGAAGGCGATCGGCGCGCTCGAGGCGTTCGCCGACACGGTCACCTGGGCGCAGGGACAGGCACAGACGGCGATCGACAAGTGGAAGGAGGGCGTCAAGGCTTCCGAGGGCGCCGCCGACGCCCACCGCAAGAAGGTCGACGACTACAACAGTGCCGTCGACCGCTACAACGCCCAGCCCGCGGACAAACGCGACCCGGCCTCGCTGCCGCCCAAGCCCGCGGCGACGTTCGACGACCCCGGCCAGAAGCTCATGAAGGACGCTCAGGACCTCCTCGCCGAGGCCCGCAAACAGCGGAACTCGGCGGCGGAGACCGCGCGCACGGCGGTCCGCGCCGCCCGCGACATGGCCCCGGAGAAGCCGTCCTACGCCGAGCAGGCGAACGACGGGCTCCACGAGCTGCAGATCATGAGCGACCATGTCGGCGGCGGCCTCATCAAGGGCACGGCGGGGCTGCTCAACTTCGTCCGCAGTGTCGACCCGATGGACCCGTACAACCTCACGCACCCGGCCGAGTACGCCACGTCCCTGAACAGCCTCGCCGCCGGTCTGGTCGTCGCCGCCAACGACCCGGCCGGCACCGGCCTCCAGATGGTCAAGGACTTCATGAAGGACCCGGCCGAGGGGTTCGGCCGGCTCATACCCGACCTGGTGCTGACCGTGGCCACCGACGGCGGCGGAGCCGCGGTGAAGGGCGCGCGCGTCGCCGAGGACGCCGCCGAGGCCGCGCGGCTGCGCAGGCTGGTCGACGACGCCCCGGACGGGACCCACCACCGGCCGGACGGCGAGCGCGTCACCGACGGCACCGACCCGGTGGACCTCGCCTCGGGCCGGATGTTCCTGCCCCAGGCCGACCTCGAGATACCCGGCATCCTGCCGCTGGTCTTCACCCGCCGCACCGAGTCCGGCTGCGCGACCGGCCGCTTCCTGGGGGCCGCCTGGTCGTCCACCGTCGACGAGCGTCTCGAGGTCGACGCGATCGGTGTCGTCCACGTCACCGCCGACGGACTGCTCGTCCCGTACCCGCATCCGGTCCCCGGCCTGCCCACCCGGCCGTACTCGGGCCGGTTCCGCACGCTCCTCTCCCGGGACGCCGACGGCGACTACACGCTCACCGACCCCGACGCGGGTCCGACCCGCCACTTCGCCGCTCCGGTCGGTGGCGAGCCGGGCGGCGACGGCACGGCCTGGCTGTCCGGCATCACCGACCGCGGCGGGCACACCGTCACGGTCGACCGCGCCGAGGACGGTCTGCCGCTGGCCCTCGTCCACTCGGCGGGCCACCAGGTGCGACTGTCGGCCGCCGACGGGCGGATCACCGCCCTGTCCGTGGCCGGCGCGGGCGAGAACGGCGCGGACCTGCCGGTGCTGGGCTACGGCTACGAGGACGGCAACCTCACCACCGTCACCCGGCCTTCCGGCGCCGTCACCTCGTTCCTCTACGACGACCGCCGCCGCGTCATCGCCTGGATCGACTCCAACGGGCACCGCTACGACTACGTCTACGACGACCACGACCGCGTCGTCGCCGAGGGCGGAGCGGCCGGCCACGTCCAGATCACCCTGGCCTACACCGGACCGGACGCCGGGACCGGACACCGGACGACCGTGCTGACCACCGCCGACGGCCGGGCCACCCGGCACCTGATCGGCCCCGGCTGCCGTGTCCTGGCCACCACCGACGCGCTCGGCCGCACGACCCGCTTCCGCTACGGCTCGGGCGGTGAACTGCTGTCCCGTACGGACCCGTTGGGCGCCACCACCGCCTTCACGTACGACGAGGACGGCCGCCTGCTCACGGTCACCGACGCGGACGGCGGCGAACTACGCGTCGTACGCGGCCCGTTCGGCCTGCCCGTGGAGACCGTGGGGCCGGACGGCTCCCGCCGGACGTACACCTACGACGAACTCGGCAACCGCACGTCGCTCATCGATCCGGCCGGACACACCACCCGTATGTCCTACGACGACGCCGGACGGCTCACCGCGGTGACCGACACCCTCGGGAACACGACGCGCGTCAGGTGCGACGCGGCGGGACGGACCGTAGCGGTGACCGATCCGTCCGGCGCCACCACCCGCACCGAGCGGGACGGGCTCGGCCGCCCGGTCCGTACGACCGACCGAACCGGCGGCGTCACCCGCCTGGAGTGGAACGCGGACGGCCGACTCGCCCGCCGCACCGGCCCGGACGGTGCGAACGAGTCATGGACCTACGACGGCGAGGGCAACTGCACGGCCCACACCGACGCCGTCGGAGCCGTCACCCGCCACGAATACACCCACTTCGACCTTCCGCTCGCCACCACCCGTCCCGATGGCGGCCGTTACGAGTTCGAACACGACGCCGACCTCCGCCTCACCCGGGTCACCGGCCCGCGGGGCCCGAGCTGGACGTACGAGTACGACGCGGTCGGCAACATCGTCTCCGAGACCGACTTCGACAGGCGCACCCTGACCTACCGGGTGGACGCCGCCGGCCGTCTCGCCGCCAGGACCGACGTCCTCGGCGGCACCATCTCCTTCGAGCGCGACTCACTCGGCCAGGTGCTCGGCAAGACCGTCGACGGCCGGGTGACGACCTACGCGTACGACCGGGCGGGCCGCCTCCTGGAGGCGGTAGGACCCGACAGCGAACTGCGCTACCAGTACGACCGCGACGGGCGCGTCAAGACGGAACTGGTGGACGGCCGCCCGATGCTCTACTCCTACGACGCCCAGGGCCGGCGCGTCCGCCGGACCACCCCCACCGGCCATGTCACGTCCTACGCCTACGACTCCGACGGCCTCCCCGCCCGACTGGACACGGGTGGCCAGCACATCACCTTCACCCACGACGCCGCGGGCCGCGAACTGGCCCGTGCCTTCGGGGACTCGCTCACCGTGACGTCGGCCTGGGACGAGGCCGGCCGGCTCGCCACGCAGCACTTCACCGCCGGAGCCCGCGCCGTCAACAGCCGTGCCTACGCCTACCGCGCCGACGGACACCTGCTCTCCGTCGCCGACCGGCTTTCCGGGACCCGTACGTTCGACCTGGATCCGATGGGCAGGGTGACCGCCGTCCACGCCCCGGCCTGGACGGAGCGGTACGCGTACGACGACACGGGCAACCAGACGTCCGCCTCCTGGCCCGGCAGCCACCCCGGCAGCGAGTCGGTCGGCCCCCGCTCGTACGACGGGACCCGTGTCACCCGCGCCGGAGACGTCCGCTTCGAGTACGACGCCCTCGGCCGCGTCACCCTGCGCCAGAAGACCCGTCTGTCCCGCAAGCCCGACACCTGGCGCTACGAGTGGGACACGGAGAACCGGCTCACCTCCGTCACCACCCCCGACGGGACCCGCTGGAGGTACCGCTACGACCCGCTGGGCCGTCGTACGGCGAAGCAGCGCCTGGCGGCGGACGGCGCGGGCGTGGACGAGGAGACCCGCTTCACCTGGGATGGCCTGACCCTGTGCGAACAGACCAGTCACGGAATGGACCAGCCGAACCCGGTGGCCCTCACCTGGGACCACCGCGGCCACATCCCCCTGGCGCAGACCGAGCGCATCCTCACCGCCGATGACCGGCAGAGCGAGATCGACCGCCGCTTCTTCGCCATCGCCACGGACCTCGTCGGCACCCCCACCGAACTGATCGACGAGTCCGGCGGCATCGCGTGGCGCTCCCGGTCCACCCTGTGGGGCGCTACCGCATGGGCCCGCGACGGCATCACGTACACCCCTCTCCGCTTTCCCGGCCAGTACTACGACTCCGAGACCGGCCTCCACTACAACTTCTTCCGGCACTACGACCCGGAGACCGGGCGCTACACCTCCCCGGACCCCCTCGGCCTCGCTCCCGCGCCAAACCCCGTCAGCTACGTGGACAACCCGAACACCGCGTCGGACCCGTTGGGCCTGATGCCCAACTACACGAAAGAGGAGAGGGCCAAGAAGCGACTCGACAAGATCGTGGACGGGGTCATCGACAGGGCTCAGAACGGCGAGGTCAGGAAGCACGTCGACTACCACGGGGACACGATGCACGGTATGAGCGACGAACGGGTTCTGGAGATCCTGAAGAACCCGGACGCGGTGTACCAGTCGACGGGCACGGCAGGAAGGCTCACGTTCCGGCAGGGCGAGGACATCGTCGTGACCGAGGGGCCCGGCAGCACCCAGGGTCAGGCTGTCACGGCGTACGGTCCGTCAGGTGTCAAGGGCGACTCCGGAGCGCAGGCACTGGGCGGCAAGCCCACCGACCCCGGTCCACCGGTGACGCACGAGGACATCGTGGAGGGCAGAATTCCCGGTAAGGGCGGCAACCTGGCCCCCGCGGTGCGGATCAGATGAGGCAAGGATGACCATGAAACTGTCGTTCGACGGCGGCTGGCACGCCATGGTGACGGACGATCCGCTGCACATCACCCCCCGCTTCGACGGCGACTCCGTACGCGTCGTGCGCTACGCGGATGCGAAGGAACGTGAGCGGTTCGTCCTGGATACCTTCGGCAGCCAGCACCGCCTGTGGGACGCGCCCGACGTCTTCCGCTTCGACCCGGCCAGCCGCCAACTCGTCGCCGTCGAGCTCCAGTTGCCGGAGGAGTCCACCTCGGCCGAGGACGCGGCCCGCCTCCCGCTCACCCTGGCGGTGCGCCCGGGCGGACTGCGCGCGGTCGAGGCCACGGACTTCCGGCACGAGATGTGCGCGCTCCTGTGCCGCGCCCCCGGAGACGCCGTGCTGACTTCTCTGCGCGACTCCGCCGTCCTCGACGCTCCGTTGGAGACCGGCATCGGCATCGCCCCGGACGTGGCACTCCTCGTCCAGCACGGCACCGTCGTCGGCTGGAGCCTCACGGACCCCGCCCGCTACCTGACCACGGCGTACACCGACCCCGACCCCACCCCACCGACCGACACCACCCGCCGCCTGCTCACCGACTGCCTGGACCTGATCACCCAGCCGCTGATCTACGACGTGGAAGACGGCGACCCGACCGCCCTGGCCCGTCTCCGGGCGACCGACGAGGCCCTGCGCGCCCAGCGCGAGGACCGGCGCCGCGCCGACGTCCTGCTCTCGCTCATCGGCAACCTGATGGAGTGCTACGGGAACCGGTGACCTCGGACCGTGGCGGTGCTCCCGGCGGTTGTCGGCGGCCGGGAGGCGGTGGAGATCAGCGAGGAGAACACGATCGCCGTCAGTCCCGTTCGGCGCGGCGGGAACGCTGACGGGGATGGTCGTGACGCTCGTTCGACGCTCTGGTCGTCCGCCGGGCCGCTCCATGTGACGGTCACCCGCGCCGGCCTGCGACGGTGTGACGCCCGGCCTCGGTGATGTGATCTCGATGACGCGTCATGCGGAGTGCGTCGCCATCCTGGGCCGGTCAAGTCGGGCTCCCTATCCGCTTGTTCGAGAGGCTCCGAGTCCGGACGGGGCGCTCGATCCGTCCCGCGGTTCACGCGTAAAGCCCTTCACAGGCTTCCGCTACGCGTCCCACCCGCGGCTCCGCGCCGCTCTGGGCGGACGGGGAGCGCTCAGCCGCAACCTCGTCAGGGGCGGCGGTCGTCCGCACGTCCGCGGTCCCGCACGACGCCGCTCGTCGTTTGCGCAGTCACAGCGCTGCGGGTGACGCGAGGCGGTTCTCGATGCCGCCCGCAGTCCGTGTCCGTTCACTCCTGCCGTCCTACGACGCCCCGAAGAACCGCCCCTTGTTCCTGCGCGTCCCCTCTGCGGTCCCGTCGGCAACCAGGGCCGGGCCGGAGGGCACCGTGCGGCAGCCGGAAGGGGCGCTCGCCGAGCGGCGAAGAAGAGGAGGCGAGGTGAGACGCCGGGACCCGGCCGCCCTGGCCAGGCTCCGGCAGCTCGACCACAGCCTGCGGAGTCAGCGCGAGGACCGCCACAGAACCGACGCCCTGCTCGCGTTCATCGGCGAACTGGTCGAGGACTACGGGAACGGGTGACGGACGGCTTCGCAGGTGGCCTCGGCCGGTGCCCGGGTGGCCTGCGGCCCGGAGCCCGAGCCGGGATCATGGCGTTCTCAGCGTTCGTCCTTGACGGGTTCGAGGATCGCTTCGCACTGGTGGCCCTCAGGGGCTCAACCCCTGCTAGGAAACCGTTCGGTTGCTCGACCGCCTCAACGGATTCCTCGCCTCCATCGACCACAGACAGAGTCCGAGAGACGCGTCTCGCCACTTCGGACTGTCACTGCATCACTTCAGAAGAGCCCCTCATGAACCTGTCCTTTGATCGAAGCCGCTCCGTCGAAGACCTCGAAGGGCGTCGATGGCTCGACCCACCCAGTGATGCCACGGCGCTTGTACGAGCAGTGCACGCTCTGCGGAAGAGTCCGATCAGTGATCTGACAGTGGCGCAATCGGCCAGACTCATCGGACAGGATGTCGGGCTGCCATGGCTGCTTCCCGTGGGAGTGGAGGTACTGCGGAGCGAGGCTGCAGAAGGGGCGGTCGGCTGGCTGGTTCGACGATGACTTGCTGACCGCAGTGCTTACGCGCAACGCCACAACATGGGCCGAAGTACCGGAACTCGCCCAAGACATCAAGGATGTACTCGACATGCTCGGCGATGAGCTTTCGCCCTATCTGAGAGATGACGCCGACAGATTTCGGGCATCCCTTCCGCATTAGCCGGAACGTCTCCTCGTTGGAACCGGCCTGAGGGGACGGACAGCCAGGCACCGCTCGCAACGTGCCGGAGTCGTTCCGCCGGCAAGCCGCTCACGGAGAACGGAGCCTCGTGCTGCATTACACCGGTAGAGAGCGGCGCACGTACGCCCCCGGTCGGAGCGCGCTCTTCACATCACACGGCCACTTCGCTCTGCTGCGTTCTCGGCAAGACTCATGCCGCGGCCCATGCCCTCAACGCTCGAGCCCGCCCCGCACCGGCCAGCATGCGCACCACCGAGGTCACTTCGCAGAACGAGACCTTCGAAACCATCTCTCACGCCCTTGATGGCCTGCAAGATCAGCCCGCTGACACCCCATCAGAACGGGCGTCGAATGAGCGTCACGAGCGTCGTCTCAGCGTCAAGTCATCGCCCGTAGCGCCCACACCGTGCATAAAGCGCCCGCGCAGAACCGCAGATCAGGAAGCCTTCGCGACCGGCTCCAGAATCGCCACGCACTCCACATGATGCGTCATCGGAAAGATGTCGGCTTGAGCGGGTCTGGGAAAAGGCCAGGTCATAGGCCATTCTTCGGCTCGCTGTCCCGCCTGCGGGAGACCAGAGCGTCAAACGAGCGTCATGACGCACAGCACATCCCTCCTCTCCGGGACGGAACAGGCCCACGACCAACTGCCCTGTCACGCCCGTTGGCTCGGCAGTCACGCCTGTGGGCTTTCGGGCTGACCGGCCAGCGCACCCGATGAAGCCGTGCCTTCTGCACTCCATCGAGAACGCCAGGGCCTCGGTTCTTCCAGGCTGACGGCTGCTTGCAGAAGGGCGGCTGGTTCAAGCGAGCCGAAGGCGTTGGTCGGGGGCGTCTCGGCGCAGAGGGTCGGGGGATTCGTTGATGCGCATCAGCCAGTCGTAGGTGCGTACCTGGATGTGGGAGCGCCGGGCATGCAGTTCGCGGATTTCGGCGGCTGCGTCGTCGTAAGTCTCGCGGGCCATGATGATCAAGCCTGGGACTTCGGCCGTGATACCAGGCAGGCCCAGCCCGTCGGCGTCGCGCGCGGAGCGGGCATAGTGCAGATTGGTGGACAGCCATCTGCGCCAGTCCTCGATCTGGTCGACCGCGTGCCGCAGGGTGGCCGTCGCCCGCTTATTGCCGGGGTTGGTCAGGCGACTGACCGGGCTCTCCAGTTCGACAAGCGTCCACCGAACTCCGAGTGAGGTTTGACCGGCGATCATGAAGTCGGCCATGTAGTGGTTGCCGAGCTGGACCTGGGGCCGGATCCAGGTGTCGTGGGTGCCCACTACGGTACCGGCCAGCAGCGCCGGGTGCTTCTCCAAGAGCCGCTGCATCGCGGCCTCGTCGTCCGCTGTCTCCAGTGCGTTGCGCAGTGCCTCGATTGCCGCCGGGGTCGCTGGAAATTCGATCCGCCAGCGTTCCAGCTGCGCCTCCTGGGCTCGGGTAATCCGAGCCGGGTTGCTCTGAACCGCAGCGGCGTGTTCGCGGGCCAGATGGAGCTGATCGAGATAGCCGTCCTCACCGGGGCGGGTGATGCGGGTGACCCGGTGCGGGGCAGTGCCGAGCCCGTGGCCGCCCCGGAAGTGCAGTCGGCCATTGGCGCCGATTGATGAGATCTCGCCGTGCATATCCGGCCCCTTGCGCCGGTCGCGAGCGGTGACAACGTCATCGACCGCAGGCTCAAGCCGACGCAGGGCGGCGGCGGACTCGCGGTCACGGGCGACGCGCAGCCAGGCGTTAAGCACCTCCCGGCACCCGAGCCTGTCCATGTCGGGAACCGCCAGGTCGGTTCGGTTCGCGAGATCGAGGAGGACCTCGTACTCGTCGTCGCCGAAGTCCCCGGCGAGCGTGAGTCCTAGAGGCGTTCGAAGCAGGACCCGCAGCTCGGCGGCAGCGACCAGCTCGGGTGTGGCCTGTTCTAGGGGCAGGGCCAAGGCGCGTGCGATGGTGATCTGCTCGGCCGCCGGCGCCTCACACTTACGTTCGAGGCTCTCGGCCACGACCTGCCACCGTAGCTCTGGCACTTCCCCTCCTTCTGAAACGACGCGCCCACCGTAGCCACAAGCGGCGACGTGGTGTGGTGGTTCTTCAGTGAGCTTCTTCAACGTTGCCGCTCCAGGGTGAAGACGGCTTTAGCGGTTGACGTCATGCGGCTCGGAATGCAGCGGGCTCTGCGGAAGATCCGCCAGGACTTCAGGCGGGCGACGCCTCGTTCGATCGGTCCCGTACCGCGGCCAGGGCCCGGTTGACGGTCCTCTCGGTGGGGGTGGGTTCCTGTAGGGGCCTGCGTTTGATGCCTGTGGTCAGTCAGGGGCCACCGCCCTGGTAGGCAAGATCCGCCAGGATGGGAACGCCCTGGCGCTCGCAGATCCGGATGATCCGGTGGGTGCGGGCGGCGGTCAGGTGGTGGGTGCGGCCCGGCAGGGCAGGCAGGAGCCACAGCAGTCGGCCGCCGGGTCGGTGACCACCTGCGCGCGGCCCGGCCGTCGCCGACCCGGTCGCACTCGGCGAGGGTGCCGTCGAGCAGGACGACGTCGGGTTCGTGCCCGCGCAGCGTCTTCAACAGGCCCGGTGCACCTTCGGCGAGCAGGTCGACGACCGCGCTGGTGTAGGCGTGGGCGGTGGACTCGCTGATCCCGAATCCAGCGGCGAACACCCCGGACCCACCCCGAGGGACGTCTCAGCCGCGACGCCAAGGACCTCGCGCTGTACCGGGAGAAGTTCCGCCGCAGTCTGCCGGAGTCGCTGGACGAGCTGCACGGCCCGTCCCAAGGGATCGTGGAACTACCGCTACACCTGCCCTGGTCCGGGATGACCTCATAAGACCTGGGCAAACCGCGCCAGCGTATGGTCCTGTACCGCACCGTCCTGCGCGACGACCTGCCCCGCACCTCAACCCGGGCGCGCTCCACACAGCTGTAGCCGGTACTGAGCACCCTCGTCGGTCGCACCGTGCGCGCCGTACGGGAAGACGCGTTCCCTCAGCTCGCGTCCCGCACCCGATAGAGCGGCATAGCGGTCGGCCTCGTACGTCTGAGTACGGTCACTATTCGGCGTCAGGGTGCATCTGTACCCACCGGCCGTCGATGAACTTCATCTCTACGCCGTAGTACGGCTGGGGCGGGGCAACCAACCGCTTGCCGCGGTGTGGCACTGTCGGCGGCTTGGGGCGGCCAGCGGGCTGCACCTGCGCCACGCCCGGCTTCATTTTTGGGTCGCGCTTCCGCAACACTTCAATTCTCTTGAGGAGTTCGGCTCGGCTGATGTCATTGGGTACCCGGGTCACACGGGTCGGAGCCGCCGAGCGGGGCAACGAGCGGTCTGTGGTCGACCGGCAGGCACGGTGCACCGGCAGCCCGCCCGGGGCGAAGACGAGCTTCTTCTTGGCCACCGGCAGGCGGCATACGGCACAGCGCTTGAGCGCAGGCTTGGACCTGAACGCGTCGGACACGATCCCCCCGGATGGTGATGCCTTGGCGTGACAGCACAATAGGCGCGCTGGTGACCGCCCGGGAGGGTTCGGGCGAAAACCGTTGCGCCTCCAAGAACGCGCCTTCCACCGAGCAGGACGGTGGATCCACAGCGACAGAAACCGTGCGGCCGAGCGATCTGCCCGCGAATGCGAGACGGCGAAGTCCGCTACGGCGGCACTTGCGTACCGGAGCGTGATCAAAGCGATGAGCGTCAGCCGGTGAGCAAAGACCTCGAAGGCCGTGGAGTGAGGAAGCTACCGCTCCTCGTGCCCTGAGGTAGGCATCACTCTTCGGCAGTCGAGAGCAGGCTGGCAACTGCCATGACAAGCAGGCGACGGCCACAGAGGGATGTGGGGCGGCATGCACGAGCCAGGCAATATTCCGGCGGAGATGGAGCGGCTGCAAGGACACGCTGAACGCGCCTTCGTCGAGGTACAGCGGGCGGATACGAAGGCAACGGCCTTGTGCGGAATAGCCGGTGGCCTTCTGGCTGCAGGGGTTGCCGTGCTGTCGAGTGCACACGACATGGCCCCCATCGCAGTGTTCTCCCTGGTCCTGATGTGCCTCTTGCTGATGGCCGCGATAGGGGCTGCGCTGCTCGCGCTACGGCCCGTGGTCCCAAGGGAGGGGCTGCATACCGAATTGATGGGCGAGGCGCTCGTACACCACCGGGTCGGTGTGAGTACGACTGCGCATGGGGAGCTCGAACGGCATGTCGAGGGCCGCCGACTGCAGGTGCTGGCCTGGCTGGCGGACAGGAAGCTGCGAGCGGCCCGCCTGTCCGTCGACTTTGCCCTGGCAGCACTCCTGATGGCTGGAATGTGTCTATTGAGCAACATTCTGGTTAGCTGAGACGATCACCTAAGCGTGTCGGGGCCGCATAGCAGGGGGACGCGTGTATCAGCCGCATGCCACGGTGATCGGCGACAAGTTATGGGCACGCCTGAAGGCGCTAGCACCGCAGCGCGTCAGGCCCGCTCGGAGTGTGCTGCTCCGCCAGGGAGACCCAGCAACTCACGTGATCGTGCTGGAGTCCGGGTCAACATTGATCACCCTGGCCGGGGCCTGCGGAGAAAGGACGCTTCTTGCCGTGCGCGGTGCCGGTGAGTTACTCGGCGAGCTGGCCGTGTTGGACTCCCAGCCGCGCACCGCCACGGTCATCGCCGCCGAGACCTGCCAGATCCGAATCATCCCGGCTGCCGCTTTCCTCACGTTCGTTGAGGAGCATGATCTGCTGGCCCCACTCCTGCGCCATGCCATCGCCCGGGTCAGGGAATCGGAGGCCGTTCGACTCGAACTGGCCACCGCGTCTGTGCCGCTGCGACTGGCATCGGCTCTGTCGCGACTGGTCGAGGCCGCATCTGCTTCGGCTTCGGATCTCGCCGTGCGTCTGACCCAGACGGAGCTGTCTCAGATGATTGGCGCTTCCCGCAACGCGGTGGTCAACGCGCTCAAACCCTGGCGCGAGCAGGACTGGGTCCGCACCACCTCCAGTGGTGGGCTCCTCGTTCGCGACATCCATTCGATTCAATCGCACGCGCGTACGCAGGCGTGACGGGCCGCACTTCAGGCGTGCCCACTACTGGGCAGCGGCGGCCGTCCCGCCCGATCAGCATGGGCACTTCCCTGACCGCCTGTGCTGAAAGGACGGTGCCCGATGGATGCGCCGCTGCACGCAGAGCCCTTGGATGTGCCCGCCGAACTCGCCCTCGTGGCGATCGACATGGAGAAGTACAGCCAGATCCCCGAGGCGAAGATGGCCGCCGCCCGGTGCGACGTGGACGACATCGTGGCGACCGTGCTCGCCGATTGCCAGCTGCCCGACCCGCAGGAACTTGCCGGCGGCTACAAGGACAGTGGCGACGGGGCGATTCTGCTGTTCCCGCCCTCAGTACTGGCACGACTCGTCGACCCGCTGCTGGGCCGGCTCAATGCGGCTCTGGTGCGCTACGAGCGGCAGCGGCTGGCCAGTAGTCCCGTCCTGCGGCTGCGGGCCAGTGTGCACATCGGCCCGCTGTCCCTGCCCGACCACCGCGGTAACGCCATCAATGACACCACCCGGCTACTCGACAGTCAGGCAAACCGCGAGGCGCTGTCCGCCGCGAAGGACAATGGCGGCTTCCTTGCTGCCGCGCTCTCCGAGATCGTCTACCAGCGCACCGTGCACTCGGGACGCACGCAGGATCTGGGCTCACATCACTTCCTCGAGGCGGTTGCCCGCGTCAGCGACAAGCCCGGCTTCGAGCAGCCCTGCCGGATTCATGTACCGGGCCTGACCGGTCCGGCCGTACACCCCTATGTCACAGACGCCGCATCGTCGGCTTCTGCTCCGTCCTCTCCCGCGCAGCAGAACGCTGCGTCGGCGGCACCTGCTGCCAGCAGCGGCGGCACGTTCCAGTTCCACGCTCAGGTCAGCGACGCCACGATCGCCAACAGCATCGAAACCGTGCGAATCGATCGCCGCCAGCGGTGAGGCGTCTGGCCTTCCGCCCCACTGCCTTTCCCGCACTCGCCCTGGAGTTCCAGTATGACTGACGTACCGTTCGACCCCACTCGCTCCGACGCCACCCCACCGAACAACGAGGGTGATGAGAGCCAGTCCAACGGCTCCGGCGGCTGGCTGCATCGATTGCGCACCGGAACCGGCTCCGCCGATCGACCGGGCGCGAACCCTGACGACCCGCCCCCTTCTCCAGTTCCCTCACAGCCGGGCGCTTTGCCACCCGCGCCCCGGGTGCACGAAACGGACGGTGCAGCGACACACGTGTACGGGGACCCCGAAGTTGTCGCCCACCACATCGAGCAGGTGATTCTGGAGACTCGAAAACGGGACCTACTGGAGGGTGTGGAACAGAACCGTGAGCGGCTGCTCGACCAGCCGTTCGTACGGGGCCCGCACTGGGACGTGGTCTGGGAGCAGATCGTCAATCCTGTCACCGGCCGTCCTCGCCAGCCGATCATCGTCATTGTGGCACCACGTTCGTGTGGCTCCACTACCTTCGCTCTGCGACTGTTGGCCGAGCACACTGCCGACGAAACCACCGTGGTCCAGCTGGATGCGGACTGGGACACTCCCCGCCAAGGGCGCCTACCTCTGGAGAGGGCGCACGCGTACCAACTCGATCTCAAGCATCCGGAGAACGACCAAGTCTCCGCCGACTTCCTGAACGCCCTGTCGAAACACGCCTCCCACCTGCGCGACTGCCGCTCCTATCTCGCGCTGACCGTCGCACAGGACCTGTGGAAGGACCACCGCCTCAGCGATCGTGACGGCATCCAAGTCGTTCACCTGCACGAGGCGCCCGATGCCCAGCGCGTGGTCGAGGCACACCTGACTGCCCACGGCTACGACCAACTCGTCACGTCACTCCGCTCCTTCTCCAAGACCACCACGTCCTTGCGGGGACTGACAGCAGTGGCCGCCGTACGGGCCGCGCACACCGTCGTGATGGCCTGGAAGGAGCACACCCGCACCAGCTCCCAGCAGTCATTCGTGCAGGCCGAAGGCGAGGGCGAAACCGGGAGCACCCTCGAAGACCGCATCATCGCAGCGTTGACCGACTGGCGCGGTGAACTCGACAGCCGATTCGGCGAGATGAACAGCCTGCACACCCCCGACAACCCATCGCTCACCGTGGAAGACCGTTGCCTGCTGCTGGCCTTGGCCGTGCAGCAGTCTGCGCCCATGCCCATCGTCGCGAGCAGCGCAGCCGCGCTGCTCGCAGCCATCGGGGACGCGCCCGGCACCGCCGACACAGCACCTGGATTTTCGCCGACCTTCAATGCCTTGGCAGGACGGGGAATGCGGCGGCGTATCCGGGACGTCGGAGGTCGAGTCGACCTGCAGGACACAGTGGTCTTCGACCGGCCCGCCTACGGACGCGCGGTGCTGGAGTACGTCTGGGACAACTACGACGTCATGCGCAAACCCCTGCTGACCTGGCTCGTCGCGACAGCCCAGAGCGCCGATCCGGAAGACCACGCCGTGGCGGCGCTGGCCGAACTCACCGTGCGGCACGGAACGGTGGGCTACCTCACCGACTTGGGTGAACTCGTCGGCAGCAGCCAGCCAGAGGTGCTCGGTGCGGTCCTGGAAAAGGCCGTGCGCAACGAACACGTCGGCCGCCTGGCGTGGGCAGCGCTCTACGGGTGGGCAGAACAGAGGAGTTATGCGTCCGCCGTGATTGCGCTGTGTCAACGGATCCTGGAGGACTCATCCGCCGCCACGTCTCTGACCAAGCGAGCAATGGTGCGCCTGCGTCGCGTCGCGCACAAGAACGCCGACGCAGCGGGCCAAGTCCTGGCTGCCTACGACGATCTGGTCCAACACCCCACCGTGGGGCAGCGACTGGTCGCTGAGGTCCAGGGCTGGCAACAGGGCAAAGTCTCCGCCCGCGGCGGTGCACTGGCCTTCCTCGCGCTGATGACCGTCCGCCGGGACGGCACACCGTGGCTCGTGTGCGCGCCTCCCCCGGACATCGACGTACAGCGAGCCCTCAACAACCTGCTCTCCTCATCGGACACCTCTGCCCAGGTCATTTCGCGTCTGACGGACTGGATCCGCTCGTGCGCCGACGATCCCAGCGCCTACACACAGTTGCGCGACCAGCTCCTGCCTGCGCTACGCGGCCACAACATGTTCGAGGCCGGCATGAAGCTCATGAACGAGCTGCGTGGCATCTCCACCGTTGAGGGCGTCAGTGTGGCTGACGACTTCTACAACCACCTCGTCGACAGCCGTCTGCGCACGGTCTTTCCGCTCGAAGAGAGCCTCACGTGAGGTGGCCATGGAGGCGCGCAGTCCGTAAGAGTACGTCTGTCCAGCCGCGTCTGCTGCCGAGTGCCACGGACGACATCGCGTTCGAAGCCGTGTACACGATCACCTGGCGACCGCTGTGGCGTGTGCCTCCCAATGCGGAGGAGACAGTACGCGCCGCCGTGCATGCCACGGCCTCCGCTACAGCGGCACGCCTGACGGCCTCGGACGTACCCGCTGCCCAAGACGCCGTCAACGCCGCCCTCGGTTGTCTGCCCCACCGCGCCTCGAACTACTGCCTGTTGAACGTCTACGCGGCTCTCGGTCTGCCCAGCACCGCGAAGGACCTACTGGCACAGCGGGCAGCGGACGAGCAACGCGTTCGCCGTCTGCGTTTCTTGAAGGACAACCTCTACGATCACCCGGACCTCGTCGTCCTGGACCAACTTGAGCACCACGCCCCCGGCGCCCTGACTGACGAGCATGTTGCCGAACTCCAGCGCCTCGCTCGCCTGATCTACTCCTGCAACCGCTGGTGGTTCCCACTCCTGCAGCAATGGGAGCAGGTCGGCCAAGGGTTCACGGACATCGAAAAGCGACAGCAGGCAATGGTCGTACTGTCCGACTCCCTCAAGGCACTCAACGGCGGCAGCCTGCCCAGCAGCATCGCGCCGGTGGACATACCCGGGGCCGACACGACAGCTCGAAGGGCACATCCATGAAGCTCGTCTTGTGGCGAGTGCTGCTGGCCCCGATGACCAGCCTCCGAGCCCTCCTCGCTCAACGGCGCAGCGCAACGCCCCTGTCCTACGACGCTGCCTGGCGTCGAGCCCGCCTAGACCGTTGTCCGGATGAAATGGTCTATCGACTCCACGGCCACCAAGCCTCCAGCCCCTCCGATCAAGCGACCGGCGCTCAGGCACCCTCCGGTCCGCCCAAGAGCGACGAGCCCACCGACCGGCGCCCGTAACTCGAGCATCCCGGGAGCGGACAACTCCTTCGCCCTGTCGCGGATACTCGCGTCCATTGGTTCGGGCTCATGTCTGAGAACGAGGTTCGCCTCGACCGCGGCCTGAGGGTCTGTCAAACGAGCGGTGTGATTGGGGTAGTTGGGGTTACTGACGAGCTGCCGACAGGCGGCCGTCGAAGGTGATGTCGAAGGCGTTCAGTGCGGTCTTCCAGCGCATGGTCCAGCGGGCCTGTCCTTGGCCGGTGGGGTCGAGGGACATGATCGCCATGTAGACGCACTTCAGGGCGGCCTGCTCGTTGGGGAAGTGGCCGCGGGCCTTGACCGCTCGCCGGATGCGGGCGTTGACCGACTCGATCGCGTTCGTGGTGCAGACGATGCGCCGGATCTCGGTGTCGAATCGTAGGAACGGGGTGAACTCTTCCCACGCGTTCTCCCACAGCTTCACGATCGCCGGATACTTCCGGCCCCAGGCGTCAGCGAACTCGGCGAACCGGTCCAGGGCGGCCTCCTCGGTGGAGGCGGTGTAGACGGGCTTGAGGAGCTTGGCGATCTTGTCCCAGTCCTGCCGGGCGGCATAGCGGAAGGAGTTCCGCAGCAGGTGGACGACGCAGGTCTGAACGATCGTCCTGGGCCAGACGGTCTCCACCGCGTCGGGCAGCCCCTTGAGTCCGTCGCAGACCAGCATGAGAACGTCGCCGACGCCGCGGTTCTTGATCTCGGTGAGGATGTGCATCCAGTGCTTGGCACCCTCGCCGCCGTCGCCGGCCCACAGCCCGAGGATCTCGCGCCGGCCCTCGGTGGTGACGGCCAGAGCCACATAGACGGGCCGGTTGGCCACCGCGCCGTCACGGATCTTCACGTGGATGGCGTCGATGAAGACGACCGGATAGACGGCATCGAGCGGGCGGCTCTGCCATTCGGCCATGCCCTCCAGCACCTTGTCGGTGATGGTGGAGATGGTCTGGCGGGAGACCTCGGCGCCATAGACCTCGGCTAGGTGGGCCTGCACCTCGCCAGTGGTGAGGCCCTTGGCAGCCAGCGAGATGACCATCTCGTCGACGCCGGTCAGGCGCTTCTGCCGCTTCTTGACGATCTTCGGCTCGAAGGAGCCGTCTCGGTCGCGGGGCACGGTTATCTCCACCGGACCGACGTCGGTCAGCACCGTCTTGGAGCGTGTGCCATTGCGGGAGTTGCCGCCGTTCTTGCCGGCCGGGTCGTGCTTGTCATAGCCGAGATGATCGCTGATCTCGCCTTCCAGGGCTGACTCCAGCAGCCGCTTGGTCAGCTGCTGCAGCAGACCGCCCTCGCCGGTCAGTTGCAGGCCTTCGGCCTTGGCCCGGCCCACCAGCTCGTCAATCAACTGGTCGTCCACAGCTCTCGCCGACGCAGCCTTCGTAGGCTCGACGGTCTCGGACTCGGACACGTTCTCATTGGTCATCGATGCATCTTCCATGATCGGGAGTTACACCGAACGATTTACAGTCCCCGTACAGGAGCTGCGCAACCTGCTCGGGTGAGAGCCTATCGAGATCGTCGGTCACGATACTCCCGAGTCCACTCGCCGGCTCGCCGCCCGCGCGCGTGATGGCATCCAGCAGATCCGGTACGGCCTTGCCCCCATCCACCCACTCAGGGATCACTGCTTCAGGGTCACCCGCAGCCTCGCGGAGCCCTTCCCGCCACCAATTCTCGGCTTCCTCGCTCTTGCCGGCGCCCATCGGAGCGACCAGAACCGCCAGAGTGCCGACAGGGACGGTCACCACCTGCGATGAGGATTTGTCAGCCCAGTCCAGAACGGCATCGACACGTTCCTCGGGCACAAGACTCAGTCGTGCCTCACGGCGGTACTGCGAGGCACGGGTCGCATCGGTGAGGGCATCTGACCTGGACTTGTGTCCGGCGGACACGGTGTCGCGCAACTGCGCGAGGACGTCACCAGAGGTGATGGCACCAGCATAGGTACGCGGATGGAGTCGTACCGATCGAGGTAGCGGCACAGCTGGTCGTAGGACCATACTGCCCAGCCCTTGAGCCCGAGGCATGCCGCATACGTGGACACGAATTGCTCGATCTGGGCAATGCCTCCGCTGCCCGGCACGGGAGTCAGGATCACATTGGTGGTGAAGATCAGATACTCGGGCAGCCGCTCCCGCTTCGAGGCCGGGCTGAGCCACGCTTCGAGTTCCTCTTTAACCTGCCCCTTCAGCCACGAGACCGCATCCTGGGGCTGTTGATCCGTACGCTGTCGAAACTTGGCCTGCACCACCCCGTAGCCGTCCCATGCGTCAAGCTCGCTCGGGTAGGGCACCCGCCCCTCGAACGTTGCCTCACGCCCGCCGTCCCTGCCGTCCCCGAAGACGGAGACGCCCGGCCCGAGGATCGCCTGGGCCAGGGCCTGCGACACGTGCTCGAACTCCCGGGTGCTCAGCCCGCTGAGGTTGTGATCCACCCCGCCATGATGCCGCCGCGGCTATCTCCCGACCGCCTAATGGAACATTTTCCCCGGCCGGGCCTCTGCGACAACGCCAATTCACGTGGCTTGACCAGCCCAGCGACACACCTGACATTCCATCAGAACGAGCGTCAAATGAGCGTCACGAGCGTCATTTCAGCGTCAAGATATCGCCCGTAACACCCACACCGCACATAATGTGCACGCACAAAACCGCAGGTCAGGAGCCCTTTGCGGCCGGTTCAAGGATCGCCACGCACTCCACGTGATGGGTCATCGGGAAAAGATCGAACGCCCGCAGCGTCCGCACCTTGTACCCCCCGTCACGGAAGTACGCCAGGTCACGAGCCAGCGCCGCCGGGTCGCAGGCCACGTAGGCGATCTTTCGGGCGCCCATCGACGACAGGAGTTCGACCGTCTTCTTGCCGGCGCCGGCGCGGGGCGGGTCGAGGACGATGAGGTCGACCTCGGTGATGCCGGTGCGCGGCAGGACGGCCTCGACCTTGCCCTGTTCGATGCGGACGCGCTCGAAGGCGGCGAGGTTGTGGCGGGCGTCCTCGACCGCGCGCTTGCCGGACTCGATGCCGAGGACCGCGCCCTTGTCGCCGAGGCGGTCGGCGAGGGCGCCGGCGAAGAGGCCGACGCCGCAGTACAGGTCGAGGGCCATGTCGCCCTTGCGTGGCAGCAGGCCCTGCATGACGGCCTTGACGAGGGTGTCGGCCGCCATCGGGTGGACCTGCCAGAAGCCGCCGCTGCCGACGCGGTAGGTACGGCCGTCGGCACGCTCGCGTACGAACGCGCGGCCGTGGACGCGGTGGATGCCGCCGTCCTGTTCGGCGACCCGCATCACGGACACCGGCTTGTCGAGTTCGACGAGCGGCAGGCGGGCGCCGGGTCGGGGCTCCAGGATCACCATGCGGTCCTGGGATCCCGTCGCGGCGATCGCGTCGACGGACACCATGCCGGCCCAGTCGCGGTTCTCGATGCCCAGCTCGCTGACGCCCGGCGCCGCGATCATGCAGTGTTCGACCGGCTCGACCTCGTGCGAGCGGTGGCGGCGCAGTCCGGCGTTGCCGTCGGCGTCGACGGCGTACTGGACACGGGTGCGCCAGGCCGGGACCTCACCAGCGGGCAGCTTGTCGCCCTCGGCGGGCATCACCGTGCCGTCCCAGCCCGCCTCCTCGGGGGTGAGCCCCGCGAGGCGCTGCAACTGCTCGGCGATGACCTCGCCCTTGAGGCGACGCTGCGCGCCCGGCTTGGCGTGCTGCCAGTCACAGCCTCCGCAGCGGCCGGGGCCGGCGTACGGGCAGGGCGCCTCGACGCGGTCCTTCGAGGGGTCCAGGATCTCGACGGCGTCGGCACGCAGGAAGCGCGCGCCCTCCTCGCCCTCCGTCACCCGCGCGACGACGCGCTCCCCGGGCAGGGCGTGCCGGACGAAGAGGACCTGGCCCTCGGTCGTACGGGCGATGCAGTGCCCGCCGTGCGCGACGGGACCGATCTCCACCTCGTACTCGTCCCCCACCAGCGACTTCTTAGGTTCTGCCTGCATGGCGGGGTGACTCCAGGTGCGAAAGGGGGTGATACGGGGGACAGGATCGGGGGTCTCGGTCGCCCCCGCGGACGGGAACGGCCGGACAACAGCCCACCAGTCTACGTGGACCGTGCCCGGCCGTTCGACACGAGTGCGTCAGCCCTTGGGGGTGCTGGACTCCTTCGGCCGCTCCGCCGGACCCCGGCGCACCGCACCCGGGGCGTTCCAGTCCTGGCGCCTGCGGGCCCGCTGCTTCGCGGCCTCGGAGGACTCCAGCTGGTAGGGCACGGAGGTCACCATCACGCCGGGCGTGAAGAGGAGCCGGCCCTTGAGGCGCAACGCGCTCTGGTTGTGCAGCAGGTGCTCGTACCAGTGGCCGACCACGTACTCGGGGATGATGACGGAGACCGCGTCGCGCGGTGATTCCCTGCGCAGGCCCTTCACGTACTCGATGACCGGCCGGGTGATCTCGCGGTACGGCGAGTCGAGGACCTTCAGCGGCACGGTGATGCCCCGCCGCTCCCACTCGTCGCGCAGCGCCTTGGTCTCGGCCGGGTCGACGTTGACGCTGAGCGCTTCGAGGGTGTCGGAGCGCATCAGCTTGGCGTAGGCGAGGGCGCGCAGGGTCGGGCGGTGGATCTTGGAGATCAGGACGACGGAGTGGACGCGGGAGGGGCGCACGCTGTCGTCGGAGGGGCCCTCGGGGGCGGCGATCTCCTCGGCGACCCGGTCGTAGTGCTTACGGATCGCGCTCATCGTCGCGTAGAAGATCATCATGCCGAGCAGGGCGACCCAGGCGCCGTGCGTGAACTTGGTGACCAGGACCACGACGAGCACCAGGCCGGTGAAGAAGGCGCCGAAGGTGTTGATGGCCCGGGAGCGGATCATGTGGCTGCGCTTGGCCGGGTCCGTCTCGGTGCGCAGATGACGGTTCCAGTGCCGGACCATGCCGGTCTGGCTGAGCGTGAAGGAGACGAAGACGCCGACGATGTAGAGCTGGATGAGCCGCGTCGAGTCGGCGCCGTAGATGACCACCAGCAGGGTCGCCGCGCCCGCGAGCAGCACGATGCCGTTGGAGAAGGCGAGGCGGTCGCCGCGGGTGTGCAGCTGGCGCGGGAGGTAGCGGTCCTGGGCGAGGATCGAGCCGAGCAGCGGGAATCCGTTGTACGCGGTGTTCGCCGCGAGGAACAGGACCAGCGCGGTGGCCGCCGCGAGCACGATGAACAGGAAGCTGCCCTTGCCGAAGACGGCCTCGGCCACCTGGGAGATCACCGGGTTCTGGACGTAGCCGGAGCCGATCGGGACACCGCCCCGGATCAGGTCGGTGGCCGGGTTCTCGGCCATCCGGACCTTGGTGGTCATGGCCAGCGCGATGATCCCGCAGAACATGGTGACGGCGAGCAGGCCCATCGCGGCCAGCGTGGACGCGGCGTTCTTCGACTTGGGCTTGCGGAAGGCGGGGACGCCGTTGGAGATGGCCTCGACGCCGGTCAGCGCGGCGCAGCCGGAGGAGAAGGCGCGCAGCAGCAGGAAGACGAGCGCGAAGCCCGCGAGGCCCTGGTGTTCGGCCTTGATGTGGTAGTCGGAGGTCGGCGCCCGCATGGTGTCGTTCAGGACGAGCCCGCGGAAGGCGCCCCACGCGATCATGATGAAGACGCCCGCCACGAAGACGTACGTCGGGATCGCGAAGAGCTTTCCGGACTCCTTGACGCCGCGCAGGTTCATCAGCGTGAGCAGCACGATGACGACGACGGCGCAGAGCACCTTGTGCTCGACGACGAAGGGGATGGCGGAGCCGAGGTTCTCGATGCCGGACGCGATCGACACGGCGACGGTGAGCACGTAGTCGACGAGCAGCGCGCTGGCGACGGTGAGGCCGGCCCTGGGGCCGAGGTTGGTGTTGGCCACCTCGTAGTCGCCGCCGCCGCTGGGGTACGCGTGCACGTTCTGGCGGTACGACGCCACGACCGTGAACATCAGCACGACGACCGCGACCGCGATCCAGGGGCTGAAGTGGTAGGCCGACACGCCCGCGATGGAAAGGACCAGGAGCACTTCCCCGGGGGCGTAGGCCACGGAGGAGAGCGGGTCGGAAGCGAAGACGGGGAGTGCGATGCGCTTCGGCAGGAGCGTCTCTCCGAGCCGATCACTGCGCAGTGCGCGCCCGATCAGGATCCGTTTGGGCACGTCGGTCAGTTTGGACACGCAGAGGATCGTAAGCGTTCGAACGGGGGGTCGCCCACCCACCGAGCCGCATCACCTCACCTTCCCCTCCCCATCTGCTCTCCGAGTGAAAACGGGGGCACGTCCCGTTGCGGATTCCGCACATCCGAGAGCCGCATGCATATATAACGAAGTTCCCTTTTTGTCCATTTATGGAGGTTCCATGCACGCGACCGCACAGCTCATCGGCGCCGCCGCGGGACTCGTCGGCCTCGGAATCCTGACCCTGGTCAGCGTGCGCAGCATCAGCCGGCGCTGAGCGGGGCGACCGGAGAGACGGATTCCGTTCGCCCTGTGGTTCTTGTCTCTTTTCCTGAACTTTCCCAAAGGATGACCCGACAACGCTCGGTTCTCCCGCCTCCTCTTCCTTCCGGCGTCCCGCGTTCCCCTTTTCCTTTCCCTCCCGCGCGTCCTTCCCGCGCGGGACGGGCTCCGTTCCCTCGGCCGGTCCGGGTCGTTGTCCGGGGTATGGACGCTCCCGACAACGCCCCGGCCGAGACGATCGGCAACCGGCTCATGGGCGCCCCGGCCGACCCGGCTGTCCCAGCCGCACCGGCTGCACCGGCTGCACCAGCGGGCCCTACGGCCCCCGCCGCCCCGGCGACCTCCGCGATCTCGGTGACCTCGGTGACCTCGGCGGCCTCGGTGGCCTCCGCGGAGGCCACCGAGGCCGTACCGGCACGCTCCCCCATGGCCTGGGTGGTGCCCCCGGGGCTGCCGCCCCGCCCGTCGCACCCCGGCGCGTAAGGCGTCGGGAGGACCCGCCGCGTACGCCGGCGGGACCCCGCCCGGGATCGGCGCAGGAGATCCCCGCATCGATGAGGGCAAGACCGTCGTTGCGCCTTAAGCTCGTGTCCGGCAACGCCGCATGCCGTTGCCTCGTGAGGGCCCGGCAGACTGAGAGAGAAGAGTGAGCAGGGTGTTTTCGCAGGTCAGCGGGATGACCAGGACTGCGGGGTTGGGCTAGGTGCACATCGTCATCATGGGCTGCGGCAGAGTGGGTTCCGCTCTCGCCCAGACCCTGGAGCAACAGGGGCACACGGTCGCGGTGATCGACCAGGACCCCACCGCCTTCCGACGACTCGGCTCCGGTTTCGGCGGCCGTCGTGTCACCGGAGTCGGCTTCGACCAGGACACCCTGCGCGAGGCGGGCATCGAGGAGGCCGGCGCCTTCGCCGCCGTGTCCAGCGGGGACAATTCGAACATCATCGCCGCCCGGGTCGCCCGGGAGATGTTCGGCATCGAGAACGTCGCGGCCCGCATCTACGACCCGCGCCGCGCCGAGGTCTACCAGCGCCTGGGCATCCCGACCGTCGCCACCGTCCGCTGGACGGCCGACCAGATGCTGCGCCGCCTGCTGCCGTCGGGCGCCGAACCGCTGTGGCGCGATCCCACCGGTGGGGTGCAGCTCGCCGAGGTGCACGCCTCCGCCGCCTGGGTCGGCCACAAGATCAGCCGTCTCCAGGACGAGACCGGCGTGCGTGTGGCCTTCCTGACCCGGCTGGGCGAGGCGATTCTGCCCACCTCGCAGACGGTGCTGCAGGAGGGCGACCTCGTGCACGTGATGATGCGCACGGACGACGTCGAAAAGGTCGAGGCCTCGTTCGCCGAGGGCCCCGAAGAGGAGAGCGGTCACTGATGAGGGTCGCCATTGCCGGTGCCGGCGCCGTGGGCCGCTCGATCGCGGGCGAGCTCCTGGAGAACGGCCACGAGATCCTGCTGATCGACAAGGCGCCGACCGCCATCTCGGTCGAGCGCGTCCCGCAGGCGGAGTGGCTGCTCGCCGACGCCTGCGAGATCACGTCCCTGGACGAGGCGGCACTGCAGCGCTGCAACGTGGTCATCGCGGCCACCGGTGACGACAAGGTCAACCTGGTCGTCTCGCTGCTCGCCAAGACCGAGTACGGCGTGCCGCGCGTCGTCGCCCGGGTCAACAACCCCAAGAACGAATGGCTGTTCAACGAGGCCTGGGGCGTCGACGTCGCCGTCTCCACCCCGCGCCTGATGTCGGCCCTGGTGGAGGAGGCGGTGAGCGTCGGCGACCTGGTCCGCCTGCTGCGCTTCAGCCACGGCGACGCGAACCTGGTCGAGCTCACCCTCCCGCCGGAGTCGGCCCTGGCCGGCACGCAGGTGGGCGACGTGGAGTGGCCCCAGGACACCTCCCTGGTCACGATCATCCGCGGCACCCGGGTGCTCACCCCGTCCCAGGAGGACTCCCTGGAGGCGGGCGACGAGCTCCTCTTCGTGGCCGCCCAGGCCCGCGAGGAGCAGTTGGAGGACCTGCTCTCGGTCCGCCGCGAGGACGCGCCGAACTAGCCCGGCTCAAACAGGCACCGGTGAAGCCTCCGCGGGGAGTCCCGCGGAGGCTTCACCCGCTTTCGTCAGGACCTCTGGAGATCATCGGCCGCCGGGCGGTAGGGCAGCGCGAACGGCAGACCCAGGTCGCCGGGCAGCAGCGCTCCGATCCAGGTGTCCCGCAGGCCGTCCCGGCCGGTCTGCGCCGCCCGCAGCACGCCCTCCCGTACGAAGCCGGCCTTCCGGGCGACCGCCCACGAGCCCCGGTTGCCCGCCTCCGCCCGCCACTCCAGCCGCTGCACACCCAGCTCGGTGAACGCCCACCGCGCCAGGACACCGACGGCCTCCGTCGCGTAGCCCCGGCCCCGGTGCTCCGCCACCGTCCAGTACCCGACGCCCCAGACGTCGGCCTGCCGGTGCACGTTGACGGACGCCACGAGGGTGCCGTCGCCGTCGTCCCGCCGCTCCACCGCGAAGTGGTACATCGAGTCGTCGCGCCAGCCCCGCGGCACCAACGCCCGCAGATAGAAGGCGGCGTGCCGGCGCTCGTAGGGCGCGGGGAAGTCCGTCCACCGCGCGATCTCGGGGTCCTGGCAGGCGGCGAGGAGCGCGTCCTCGTCACGCGCGTCGTGCGGGCGGATCAGCAGACGCTCCGAAGTGAGCGAGACAGGCTCCATGAACGGCGATTCTGACGCCCGCCCCGCAGCGCTGCCATCGGATTCCCCCGATGGTGGGACACGCGGGCGGGGCGCACGGGTACAGGACGGGGGCGTCCGGACACGAGTCGGGGCGCCCGGAGATCTCCGGGCGCCCCGACTCGTACGGGTGACTAGGCGTCGCGGCGGTGACGGCCGGCCGTGGCCTCGGTGTCCTCCTGCGCGAGGGCGGCCTTGCGCTCCTTCTCGGCCTGCTCCTCCGCCTCCATCTCCGCGAACACGTCGATGGGGGCCGGGGCTTTCGCCAGGAACACCCAGGTGAGCCAGACGGCCAGCAGGAACGGCGGGATCTTCAACGCGACCAGGACCCAGCCCAGTTGCGCGGTGTTGGCCCACCAGTAGAGCGGGAAGAGGACCGCGCACTTGGCGAGCAGGATCAGGCCCCAGGCCCAGCTGGCCTTCGCGTACGCCTTCTTGCGGCCGGGGTTGCGGGTACGCCAGGAGAGGTTCTCCTTGAAGACCGGGCCGAGGATCAGGCCGATCAGGGGCACACCCGCGAGGGTCGTGACGATGTAGGCGACGGCCAGGCCGAGCGTGTAGAGCATGCCCGGCAGGTAGAAGTCCTTCGCGTTGCCCGTCATCATCGCGAAGACCACGCCGAAGGCGACGCCGAAGACGCCGCTGAAGGCGTGCTTCACGGTGTCGCGCATCACGAGGCGGACGACGACGAGCAGCAGGGACACTCCGAGGGCGGCGATCGCCGACCAGTGCAGGTCCTTGTTGATCGTGAAGATGGTGACGAAGAGCAGGCCGGGCACCACGGTCTCGACCATGCCCCGCACACCGCCGAACGCCTCGAAGAGCGCGGCCTCCGTCACCGCCCTCGCGTCCTGCTGGGCGTCTTCGGTCGGCTTGTCGAGCGACGTCACCGGCTACTCCCGTCCGAGCGGTCTGAGTTCGTACTTCGGGTTGAACAGCACCCTACGGCCCCGGCTCATCGAGATGCGGCCCGAAGCGATCATCTTGCGCCCCGGCTCGATTCCCACGATGGAGCGTCGGCCGAGCCAGACCACGTCCAGAGCCGCCGAGCCGTCGAACAGCTCGGCCTCCAGCGCCGGGACTCCGGCTCGTGGCCGCAGAGTGACCGTGCGCAACGTACCAGTAACCGTGACGATCTGCCGGTCGTGGCAGTCACCGATACGGGTGCACCCCGTCGTCTCGGCTTCCTCGCGCAGCTCCTCGGACTCCAGGTCCTCCTGGGACGAGGAGAGCCGGTCTATCATGCGCCGGAACCGGCCCGCCGGTTTTTCGGAACGGGGAACAGCACTCATACCGAAAGCGTACCGGGGGCCGATGACAGCGTCGTACCCGCGAGGCCGCTCTCTCGAGCAACGTCATTTCTCGAACCGGTAGCCCATCCCCGGCTCCGTGATGAAGTGCCGCGGATGCGAGGGATCCGCCTCCAGCTTGCGGCGCAGCTGGGCCATGTAGACCCGCAGGTAGTTGGTCTCCGTGCCGTACGACGGCCCCCAGACCTCCTGGAGCAGTTGCTTCTGGCTGACCAGACGGCCGGTGTTGCGGACCAGGACCTCCAGGAGGTGCCACTCCGTGGGGGTCAGCCGGACGTCGCGTCCGGCGCGGTTGACCTTCTTGGCCGCCAGATCCACCGTGAAGTCCTCGGTGTCGACAACGACGTCGTCCTCTCCGGACCCGGTGGGCTCGGCGCGGCGGACGGCGGCACGCAGTCGGGCCAGCAGTTCGTCCATGCCGAAGGGCTTGGTGACGTAGTCGTCGGCACCCGCGTCGAGCGCCTCCACCTTCTCGTCGGAGGAGTGCCGGGCGGAGAGCACCAGGATCGGTACCCGGGTCCAGCCGCGCAGCCCCCTGATGACCTCGACGCCGTCCATGTCGGGCAGCCCGAGGTCGAGCACGACGACGTCGGGATGACGTGCGGCGGCGAGCTGGAGGGCGGTGGCGCCGTCGGGGGCCGCGTCGACCTCGTACTTGCGTGCTCTCAGGTTGATGACGAGGGCTCGGGTGATCTGCGGCTCGTCGTCGACCACGAGGACCCGGGTCATGAGACCTGCCTTTCTGCGACTGCGGGTGAGGTGAGCGGCCCGGGACGGCGGTCCACCGCCCGGATCGTGAGCACCATGGTGAGTCCGCCGCCGGGGGTGTCCTCGGCGTTCAGTGTGCCGCCCATCGACTCGGCGAAGCCACGGGCGACGGCGAGTCCGAGGCCCACCCCGGCGCCGCGAGGGGCGTCGCCGTAGCGCTGGAAGGGCGCGAAGATGCGTTCCTTGGCCTCGTCCGGGACGCCGGGTCCGCGGTCCACCACACGTACCTCCACGCGGTCGGCGATGGCGCTCGCGGAGACGAGGACCCGGTCGTCGACGGGGCTGTACTTGACGGCGTTCTCGACGAGGTTGGCGACCGCCCGCTCCAGGAGCCCCGCGTCGACGGCGACCATCGGCAGGGCCTCCGGGATCTCCAGCTCGACGCTGTCCTCGGGTACGCCGCCGAGCGCCATCGGCACCACCTCGTCGAGGTCGATCTCCCGGATCAGCGGGGTGACCGTGCCGGTCTGGAGGCGGGACATGTCGAGCAGGTTGCCCACCAGGTGGTCGAGGCGGTCGGCGCCCTCCTCGATCGCCTCCAGGAGCTCCGCCTGGTCCTCCTCCGACCAGGCCACGTCGTCGGACCGCAGCGAGGACACGGCGGCCTTGATCGCGGCCAGCGGGGTGCGCAGGTCGTGGCTGACGGCGGCCAGCAGCGCGGTGCGGATGCGGTTGCCCTCGGCCAGCTCCTTGGCCTGGTCGGCCTCGTGCTGGAGCCGCTGGCGGTCCAGCACGACGGCGGCCTGGGCGGCGAAGGCGGCGAGCACCCGGCGGTCGGAGGCGGGCAGCACGCGTCCGGAGAGCGCGAGCGCCATGTGGTCGCCGACCGGCATGTCCACGTCCGCGTCCTCGGGCCGCAGCGGCGACCGTGGGCCCACGCTGCCCGCGCAGGTCCACGGGTCGACGTCGCCCGCCCGCTCCAGCAGCGCGACCGACTCCATCCCGAAGGTCTCCCGGACACGTTCCAGGAGGGCTTCGAGACTGGTCTCGCCGCGCAGGACGCTGCCCGCGAGGAAGGACAGGATCTCCGACTCGGCGCGCAGCCTGGCCGCCTGGTGGGTGCGGCGGGCGGCCAGGTCCACCACGGAGGCCACGGAGACCGCGACGCCGACGAAGATCGCGATGGCGACGATGTTCTTGGGGTCCGCGATCGTGAGGCGGTGCAGCGGCGGTGTGTAGAAGTAGTTCAGCAGCAGGGAGCCGAAGGCCGCCGAGGCGAGGGCCGGGAACAGGCCGCCGAGCAGGGCGGCCGCCACTGTCACCGTGAGGAACAGCAGCATGTCGTTGGCGAGGCCGAGGTCGATGGTGTTGAGCAGCAGCGCGAGGACCACCGGGCCGCCCAGCCCGATCAGCCAGCCCCAGATGATCCGGGAGCGGCCGAGCCGCGCGCCGCGGGCCGCGGGCAGTCCGCGCCCCTTGGCGACCTCGTCGTGGGTGACGATGTGGACGTCCAGGTCGGGGCCGGACTCCCGGGCGACGGTGGCACCGACGCCGGGCCCGAAGACGTACTGCCAGGTCTTGCGGCGGGAGGAGCCGAGCACGATCTGGGTGGCGTTGACCCCGCGTGCGAAGTCCAGGAGCGAGACGGGGACGTCGTCGCCGATGACGTGGTGGAAGGTGCCTCCGAGGTCCTCGACCAGGGTGCGCTGGACGGCCAGTTCCTTGGGCGAGGCGTTCGTGAGTCCGTCGCTGCGCGCTATGTAGACGGCCATGACCTCGCCGCCCGCGCCCTTCTCGGCCAGCCGAGCGGCACGGCGGATCAGGGTGCGTCCCTCGGGGCCGCCGGTCAGACCGACCACGATCCGTTCGCGCGAGCCCCAGATCTTGGAGACCCGGTGCTCGCTGCGGTACTCGGTCAGGTACTCGTCGACCCGGTCGGCCACCCAGAGCAGGGCCAGCTCACGCAGCGCGGTGAGATTGCCGGGACGGAAGTAGTTGGACAGGGCCGCGTCGACCTTGTCGGACTTGTAGATGTTGCCGTGCGCCATACGCCGGCGCAGCGCCGGGGGCGACATGTCGACCAGCTCGATCTGGTCCGCCCGGCGGACGACCTCGTCGGGGACGGTCTCCCGCTGCCGCACACCGGTTATCGACTCGACGACATCGCCGAGTGACTCCAGGTGCTGGATGTTGACGGTCGAGACGACGTCGATGCCGGCCGCGAGCAGTTCCGCGACGTCCTGCCAGCGCTTCGCGTTGCGGGAGCCGGGGACATTGGTGTGCGCGAGTTCGTCCACCAGGGCGACGGCCGGGGCGCGGAGCAGGACGGCGTCCACGTCCATCTCGGTGAAGGAGGAGCCGCGGTAGTCGAGTTCCTTGCGCGGGATCTGCTCCAGACCGTGCAGCATCACCTCGGTGCGCGGCCGGTTGTGGTGCTCCACGAAGGCGACGACGCAGTCGGTGCCGCGCTCCATGCGCCGGTGCGCCTCGGACAGCATCGCGTACGTCTTGCCGACCCCCGGTGCCGCGCCGAGGTAGATCCGAAGCTTGCCGCGTCCCATGGCCCCATTGTCTTCCTGTCAAAGCTCTGTACGCTGCGTCGACCTTACGGCCCATAATTACGACAAATAGGGTGCGAGGTCGAGGGGTGGCCGTCTTTGACGCAACCCTGATGCGCAGGTCGGGGTCAGCGCGCGGCGAGCTTTCCGTCGGTCAGCTCCAGCACCCGGTCGGCCGGGCCCGCCGGGGCGGCGTCACGTGCGGCGACCAGGGCTGTCACGTGTTCGCGGCGGACGACGCCGTACAGCAGTTCCAGAAGGGCGAGCCCGGTTTCGGCGTCGAGCCGGCTGGTGGGTTCGTCGGCGATCAGGAGCGCGGGGCGGTGGACGAGGGCGCGCGCGAGGGCCACGCGGCACCGCTGTCCGGCGGACAGTTCCCCGGGCCGGCACGCCGCGTGACCGGCCAGGCCGACGAGGGAGAGCAGCCGCTCGACGCGGTCCGCGTGTTCGCCCTCCGGGGCCCCGCTCAGCCGCAGCGGCACGGCGACGTTCTCGGCGACGGTGAGGAGGGGGACGAGTCCGGCGGACGGGAGCAGGAAGCCGATCCGGTCCCGGCGCAGTTCCAGCAGCGCGTCCCCGTCCAGGGCGGCCGGCTCCAGCCCGTCGACGGTGATCCGCCCGGCGTCCGGCTCGTCGAGGCCGCCGACGAGGTTGAGGAGCGTGCTCCTGCCCGCCCCGGGGCGGCCCCGCAGGACGACGAGCTCGCCGCGCGGCACCTCGAAGGAGACACCGCGCAGCGCCTGTACGGCGGCGGCACCGCTGCCGTACGTGTGGTGCACGTTCTCCACGCGCACCACGGTGTCCGTGGCGACCTGGCTCATGCCCCTCCCGTACCGGCCTGCCGCCGCCCCGGCGGGACGTCCGGGCGCGCGGTGTCGCACCGTGTGCCCGGACGGGGTGGCGGGTCAGCTGGGGTTGTCCCCGTGGGTCAGAGTCTCCCAGGCGACGAACAGGTTGTTGCTGCCGGACGGCCGGTTCTGTTCGGTCAGCTTCTGGGTGTTGGTCATGGCGATGCCCAGCCGGTTGTGCAGGGCGTTGTAGCCGACCTCGGTGACCGGGCCGAGCCCGAGGGTGAGGGAACCGCCGCACAGCGAGCTCGGCACGGCCTCGCCCAGCTGGTACTTCGACTGGAAGCCGAGCGCCTGGCGCAGCCGCTCGCCGACGTCGGTGCCGTAGAGGTCCGCGCCCTGGATGCGGCTGGTCTCGGCGATGTGCGAGATGGCCGAGATGCCGTACCCGGTGTGCGTGAAGTCGCGGCAGGTCTCCTGGGTGAGCCCGGTGACGAAGGTGGACTGCCCCTGCCAGTAACTGACGATCTTCGCCTTGGTGTCGAGGTTCTGGCTCGGCACGGTCTTGGGCAGGTCGCCGTCGGAGGCGAGGTAGACGTAGGCGGCCGTCCGGGTCCGGAACTTCGCCATGGCCTTGTCGTACGAGGTCTTGTCCTCCAGGAAGACGGAGATGCCGACGGCGGCCTCCATCATCGACAGCTCCCAGTTCCCGTTGGAGTTGGAGCCGTTGATCACCTCGGGCAGATAGACGTTGCGCAGCATGGTCGCGAAGCGCCCGGAGTTGGTCCAGGTGCCGGTGTAGGTGTACTTGATGATCTCGGCGGCCTTGGGCCAGGAGGAGCCGGCCCAGCCGGTCTGCAGGGGCGCGTTGCTGTTGGTGTGGTCCTTGATGACGGCCGACCAGGCGTCCATCAGCTCGATGGACTTCTTCGCGTACCGGTCGTCGCGGGTGATGTACCAGGCGAGGGCGTCGGTGTACGCGGCGATCGCGTCCTCGCGCTCGTCGGTGCAGCCGTTGTTGGGGTTGGAGTACGAGCCGCACTCCACGGTCGCGCGGGGCTTGGCGGTGCGTGTCAGCGAGGCGTACTTGCTCGCCATCATCTGGTCGTACGCGCCCTTCCAGGGCTGGGCTCCGGCGTTGACCTGGGTGCGGGTGAAGTCCAGCTGCCCCTTGGAGACGGTGACTCCGGGGTGCGTGAAGGTGGCGGGGGCGGCGTCGGCGCGGTGGGCGGCGGGCCAGGTGAGGAGGCCGGAGACCAGGGCGGCCGTCGCGGCGACGGCGAGGAGGGCGGTGCGTGGCCGGCGGCGATGACGTGCGGGGGCGTCAAGCATGTGGGGGACATCCGTTCTCGTATGTGAACGACACACTGGTTTCTGAACACGCGCGCTGGCCGGTGACCATAGGTACGGACCAGACTTCCGTCAAGGGCCGGAGAAAGACGCGCAGTTCAACTGCCGTTCATGGATGAGAACTTGCCGCAAGGGGGTGCCCCTGAGCCCACGGACACCTGCGCGCGGACGGCCCGCGTCGGCACGCGGAGAAAGGGCCGCACCCCCTGCCGGGGATGCGGCCCTTTCGTACGTTCTCGGCGAGCGCGGCGGCTAGCGGACCTCTGTGATCTCCGGTCCGCGCTGAAGCTGCCCCATGCCGCCGGAGAAGCGGGAACCGGCCTGCTCCTCCTGCTGGACACCCTCGGCCACCATCTGCGCGTCGTCCGGCAGCTTCAGGACGATCGGGTCACGGGGGGCCATCGGGCCCTCGCCGCGCACGACGACCGTGTCCCGGAAGATCTGCTCCAGCAACCCCGCGGCCTGCGGCTGCACCGCGCCCTGCCCGGAGATCACTCCGCGCAGGAACCAGCGGGGGCCGTCCACACCGACGAACCGCACGACCTGGAAACCGCCCGTGCCGTCCGGCAGCTGCACCGGCACCTGCGCACGCAGCTCCCAGCCCAGCGGGCCCTCGACCTCGTCGATCACACCGCCCTGCTGGGTGATGCCGGAGGCGATCTCCTCGCGCACCTCGCCCCAGATGCCCTCGCGCTTGGGAGCGGCGAAGGCCTGCAGCTGCACGGCACTGTCCTTGAGGACGACGGTGGCCGCGACGATCGCGTCGCCCGCGACCTCGACCCGCAGCTCCATGCCGTCGACTCCGGGGACCAGGAGACCACCCAGGTCCACACGGCCCTCGGCGGGGTCCCGCACTTCCGAGTCGTCCCAGGGTCCGTCGGGTCGCGGCTCCGGCTCGAGCCTCACGCGCTCCCGCTCCGCCTCGTCCGTCTCAGTGTCGACTCCGTCGACGACCTGCTCGGCCTCGCCCGCCGCGTCCTCGGCGGCACTGCCCTTCTTGCGACGTCCGAACACGTCACTGTCCTTCCCGGTCGGATACGACCGAAGCGTATCGATTCCCACCCGTGGTGCCGCCCACGGCGGCATGACCGCCGGTGGACCCGAGGCCCCCTGCGGCCCGCGCCGAGCCGGGAAGCTCCGCCACCTCGTGGAAACGGACCTTCTCGACCTGCTGGACGACCAGTTGGGCAATCCGGTCGAAGCGCTCGAACCGCACGGACTCGTACGGGTCGAGATTCACCACGATCACCTTGATCTCCCCACGGTACCCGGCATCAACCGTCCCCGGGGCATTCACGAGGGCGACACCGCAGCGGGCGGCGAGCCCTGACCGCGGGTGCACGAAGGCCGCGTACCCCTCCGGCAGCGCGATGGACACTCCGGTGGGCAGAACGGCACGTTCACCCGGCTTCAGTTCACGCTCCTCGGTGGTGCGCAGATCGGCACCGGCGTCACCGGGATGCGCATATTCGGGCAGCGGGACTTCCGGATCTACGCGGCGGATCAGCACGTCCACGGGATGACGGGTCACGGGTTCACCTCGAAGGCACGGACACGGCGGTTCCGGTCCGGATCGTTCATGGCGGCCCGGATCTCCTCCGGACGGCCGTTGTCGATGAAGTGGTCGACCTTGACCTCGACGAAGAGGGCATCCGCGCGGACGGCCACGGGCCCCTCGGGCCCGCCGATCCGGCCGGTGGCGGTCGAGTAGATCTTGCGGCCGGCCACCGCGGTGACCTCGGCCTCCAGGTACAGCACGGTGCCCACGGGGACCGGGCGCACGAAGTCGGTCTCCAGACGTCCGGTGACGGCGACGACGCGCAGCAGCCAGTTGAGCGACCCGAGCGTCTCGTCGAGCGCCGTGGCCAGCACGCCGCCGTGCGCGAGCCCGGGAGCTCCCTGGTGCGCGGGCCGTACGGTGAACTCCGCCGTGATGCTGACGCCCTCACCGGCGCGCGCCGCGAGATGCAGTCCGTGCGGCTGCTCCCCGCCGCATCCGAAACACTGTTCGTAGTGCGCGCCGAGGAGCTCGCCGGGGGCGGGCGCGTCGGGGTGCCGCACCGGCACGACGGCGTCGGGGGGAGGCTTCAGAGCTGCGGAAGTACCACTCACAGGCGCAGACCTTACCCGCGCGTCGGCGGGGCGTACGCACCGTGCCAAGCTTGGCCTCATGCAGCTCTCCGCCTCCCCGTACGAAGAACGCCTCACCGCACCCCGCAGCTGGTGGGCGGTCTGCTTCCTGGTCGGGGTCGCGCTGGCCCTGGTCTTCCTCCCCTTCGGCACGCTGCCCCTGCTGGGCGGGCTGGTCGGGGGCACCGCGGTCTCGGCCGTCGTGGCCAGCTCGTACGGCTCGGTCCGCATCCGGGTCGTCGGTGACTCACTGATCGCGGGTGAGGCGAAGATCCCGGTCGCCGCCCTGGGAGACGCCGAGATCCTGGACCAGGAGGAGGCGCGCGCCTGGCGTACGCACAAGGCGGACACCCGTGCCTTCATGCTTCTGCGGTCCTACATCCCCACGGCCCTGCGCGTACAGGTCACCGACCCGGCCGACCCCACCCCGTACCTGTATCTGTCGACGCGGGAGCCGGAGCGCCTGAGGGCGGCCCTGGAGACGGCGCGGGCGTCGGCCTAGTCCCGCGCTCGCGGCAGGACCGCACGCGGCGTCACCTCCGCCGGGGTGCGGGCCACGCCGCGGCCCGGAGCCACGCCGCGTCCCGGAGCGACGCCGCGTCCCGGTGCCACGCCGGGACCCGATGCGGCACCGGGAGCGGAGCCGCATCGGAACCAACGCGCACCTTGAGCGCACCGCGCCACAGGCGGGCGGCGCCGGGGTCCGATCAGGGCCCCAGCTCCTTGGGGATCTCGCCCATCCGCAGTGGGTCCGCCGGCTTCTCCAGGGGCGGCAGTTCGGGCAGCTCGTCCCAGGGCACCTGGTTCCTGCGGAGGTCCTTGCGGATGCGTGCCGCAAGGCGTTTGGTGTCCCGGCGGTTCATGACCGCCCCGACCGCGGCGCCCACCATGAAGGGCATCAGGTTCGGCAGGTCGCGGACCGTGCGCTTCATGATCTGCTGGCGCAGCTCGCGCTTCATCTGGCCGCCCAGCGCGGCGTTGAGCGTCGACGGCTTGGTCACGTCGATCCCGCGCTCGGAGGACCACGAGTTCAGGTAGGCGGTGCTTCGCTGAGGCAGGGTGCCCGGTGGTCGCAGGCCGTAGACCTCGTGGAGTTCGGCGATCAGCTTGAGCTCGATCGCGGCGACCCCGGTGATCTCGGCGGCGAGTTCCGTGGGCATCGCGGGCGGTACCGGCAGCATGGCGGCCGCGCCGATCCCGGCGCCCACCGTGGACGTCGCGTTGGCCGCGCCCGCGACGAGCTTGTCCGCGAGCTCCTCGGCACCGATGCCGGGGAACTGACGGCGGAGGGTGGCGAGGTCCCGGACCGGGACACGGGGCGCGATGTCGATGATCCGGTCGGCGAGGTAGGCCAGGCCCGCCCTGGCCGTGCTGCCGCTCTTGCGGACGCCCTTCATGACCCCGTTTCGAACGGCCGCCGCACGGCCGCCGGCGGCGGGCGCGGGGGCGTCCGTCCGCACCTGGTCCTCACCCGGTGCGGGGGTGCCGGCCGGCGCTGGGTCACCGGCCTGCGTGGAGGCGCCTGTCGGCGCCGTGGCGGGCGTCGGGTCGAGCGAGGCTGATCCTGGTCGGGAAGAGCCCCGCTCGTCGTCACGCACGCCTTCAGGGCCCTGTGACGGCCCTTCGTCCGCGTCCCTGTGGGGGAAGCGGCGCTTCCAAGGAGGGGTCGAGCCAGTCACGGCCGACCCTGCCTCAGTCGCAGTCGCGGCAGATCGGCTGACCGTTCTTCTCGCGGGCCAGCTGGCTGCGGTGGTGCACCAGGAAGCAGCTCATGCAAGTGAACTCGTCCTGCTGCTTGGGCAGTACCCGGACGGCCAGCTCCTCGTTCGAGAGGTCGGCCCCGGGCAGCTCCAGGCCTTCTGCGGCCTCGAACTCGTCTACGTCGACGGACGACGTGGACTTGTCGTTCCGGCGAGCCTTCAGTTCTTCAAGGCTGTCCGAGTCGACGTCGTCGTCGGTCTTGCGTGGGGTGTCGTAATCCGTTGCCATGTCGCTCTCCCCCTCTGGGTGTCTGCGGTGTCTCCAGCGCACGTAACGCGTGAGAGGCCGGACTTGTGCCCGACCTGAGGCGGAGATTTTGCCTCACATCAAGGTCTGTTACTCAATCGACACCCAACCGGACTCCTGAAGAGTGATCGGCTTGGATGGCGATGCGGACCGTACACGGTCTGAAGGTCGCACTTCAAAGGCGTCCCACCGTGTACTTCCCGTGATCAAGACCCCCGAAAACCCGGATTTTCCCGGCTTTCCGGCAGCTTGCGCGACCACGGAGAGTAGATGGCCGGAATATCGCCCTTGTGATCGATCACACACGGGCCTCCCGAATGGGCGACCAGAAAATTCCGCGCAAAGCGAACATCCTCGCGTGTGGGGGTCATGCTCTCAGATCGGAAGGGTGACTCGCATCACGAGACCTCCTCCCTCGCGGGGCTCCGCGGCGATGTGGCCCCCGTGGGCACGGGCCACCGACCGGGCGATCGACAGGCCGAGGCCCACGCCCTTGTCACTGCCCGTGCGTTCCGTGCGCAGCCGCCGGAAAGGCTCGAAAAGATTGTCGATCTCGTACGCGGGAACGACCGGTCCCGTGTTCGAGACCAGCAGGACCGCGTGACCGTGCTGGACCTGGGTCGTGACCTCGACCCAGCCGCCCTCCGGCACGTTGTACCGCACCGCGTTCTGGACGAGGTTCAGCGCGATCCGCTCCAGCAGGACGCCGTTGCCCTGGACGACCGCCGCGGCGCGCTCCCCGTGGATCCGCACCCCCTTGGCCTCGGCCTCGCCGTGCACCTGGTCCACGGCCTGCGAGGCGACCTCGGCGAGGTCGACGGGCTTGCGCTCCACGATCTGGTTGTCACTGCGGGCCAGCAGCAGCAGGCCCTCGACGAGCTGCTCACTGCGTTCGTTCGTGGCGAGCAGGGTCTTGCCGAGCTGCTGCATCTCGACCGGCGCGCCGGGGTCGGAGAGATGGACCTCCAGGAGCGTGCGGTTGATCGCGAGCGGGGTGCGCAGCTCGTGCGAGGCGTTCCCGACGAACCGCTGCTGGGCGGTGAAGGCCCGCTGGAGCCGCTCCAGCATGTCGTCGAAGGTGTCCGCCAGCTCCTTCAGCTCGTCGTCCGGGCCGTCCAGCTCGATCCGCCGGGACAGGTCCGAGCCCGCCACCGCGCGGGCGGTGCGGGTGATCCGGCCGAGCGGCGAGAGCACCCGGCCCGCCATCGCGTAGCCGAAGGCGAAGGCGATGATCGCGAGGCCGAGCAGCGCGAGCAGGGAACGGCTGAGCAGGTCGTCCAGAGCGTGCTGGCGCTGCTGGTTGGCGCACGCGTTCATCGCGGTGTTGAGCTCGTTCGCCGACGGCGCGGACGGGAAGTTGCAGGTGCTGCTTCCGACCTGGCCCGAGATGATCCGGAACGGAAGCTCGCTGCCCACGTTCAGAGCCTGTGCGGCGAGCAGGTAGATGATCGACAGCAGCATGATGCCGGCGATTAGGAACATGCCGCCGTAGAGCAGCGTGAGCCGTATGCGGATGGTCGGGCGCAGCCAGGGGAACGGAGGCTCCGGCCTCCGGGGGTCCCAGGTGGGCTTCGGGGGCGCCGTCGAAGGCGCGGGCGTCGTGGCCACCGCGGTCAGATCCGGTACCCGGAGCCGGGCACGGTGACGATGACCGGGGGCTCGCCGAGTTTGCGGCGCAGGGTCATCACGGTCACCCGCACGACGTTGGTGAAGGGGTCCGTGTTCTCGTCCCAGGCCTTCTCCAGGAGCTGCTCGGCGGAGACGACGGCGCCCTCGCTGCGCAGCAGCACCTCCAGGACCGCGAACTCCTTGGGCGCGAGCTGGACCTCCTTGCCGTCACGGAAGACCTCGCGGCGGTTGGGGTCGAGCTTGATCCCGGCGCGCTCGAGGACCGGCGGCAGCGGCACGCTCGTACGGCGGCCGAGGGCACGCACGCGTGCCGTCAGCTCGCTGAAGGCGAACGGCTTGGGGAGGTAGTCGTCGGCGCCGATCTCCAGGCCCTCGACGCGGTCGCTGACGTCGCCGGAGGCGGTCAGCATCAGGACGCGGGTGGGCATGCCCAGCTCGACGATCCTGCGGCAGACGTCGTCCCCGTGCACGAGCGGGAGGTCGCGGTCGAGGACGACCACGTCGTAGTCGTTGACGCCGATGCGCTCCAGGGCGGCCGCGCCGTCGTACACGACGTCGACGGCCATGGCCTCCCGGCGCAGTCCGGTGGCCACCGCATCGGCGAGCAGCTGCTCGTCCTCGACGACGAGTACGCGCACGTCGCTTGTCCTTCCTGTGTCCACCCGCGTAGCGCCTCCTCGGCACACGCGGGTGGGGGTCCGTCTCGGGTAAGACCTCCATCCTGCCTTTTTCGGCCATAAACCGGGTGTAAGGCGGGTGAGAGGGCGCCCGGTGCGGCGGTCCGGGGCCCCGGGAATGCGAGATTTTCTCGTCGGGTTGAGGTTTCCACGGAAGAGAGCGGGGGGAGGACGGCTTTACACCCCGCGATCACGCTCTGCATGTGGCAAGCCACCTAGTGGTACGTCCAACCGCTTCCGCAGAGCGGGCGTGGGTGTCCGGCACCGTCGCCGCCCAGCCCGGGCAGCGCTGGGCACCCTCTGGAGACGTGATCGCCCCTTCCCAACGGCACACCCCCGTGCCATCGACCCACGACCCAGGACGAGGGGGCGCAGCATGGACGCATTCACCGCAGGACTTCTGCAGCGCATAAAGGCGACCGAGTCCGACCTGACGCGGGCTCGCGAGACGGGCGACGACTTCCTCGCGGAGGTCGAGCAGGCCGAGCTCGAGGACCTGCGTCGCCTCGCCGCCGAGCACGGTGTGGAGGTCGGCGCGACGCGCGTCTGATCGGTTCGTACGCGAGCGGGGCCCCGGTGTCGATCCAGTACCGGGGCCCCGCTTCGTTGCCGTCGCGGGGACGGCGTCCAGGTCGTTCGGACGCCGTCAGTCGTGCCAGGCGCCGAACTCCTCCAGGAGCCGCTGGAGGGGCTCGAAGACGCCCGGTGAGGCCGCCACCGCCAGCTCGCGTGCGGGCCGCTCCCCGGGGCGTCCACCGGTCAGGGCGCCCGCCTCACGGGCGATCAGGTCGCCCGCCGCGAGGTCCCAGGGGTGGAGGCCGCGCTCGTAGTAGCCGTCGAGGCGACCGGCCGCGACGTCGCACAGGTCGACCGCCGCGGAGCCGGAGCGCCGGATGTCGCGCAGCCGGGGGATCAGCCGCTGGGCGACGTCGGCCTGGTGGGCCTTGACCTCGCTCACGTAGTTGAAGCCGGTGGAGACAAGGGCCTGGTCCAGGGGAGGCGAGGGACGGCAGGTCAGCCGGCGCTCGCCGACCCAGGCGCCGGTGGCTCGGGCGCCCCGCCCGCGCACGGCGCTGTAGGTCTCGCCGCGCATCGGTGCCGCGACGACCCCGACGACGGTCTCGCCGTTCTGCTCGGCCGCGATGGACACCGCCCAGGTCGGCAGCCCGTAGAGGTAGTTCACCGTGCCGTCGAGCGGGTCCACGACCCAGCGGATGCCGCTGGTCCCCTCGCTGGCGGCGCCCTCCTCGCCGAGGAAACCGTCGTGCGGGCGGTGCTGGGCGATCAGGTCGGTGATCAGCTTCTCGGCGGCGATGTCCATCTCGGTGACGACGTCGATCGGGCTGGACTTGGTGGCGGCGACCGTGAGGTCGGCCGGGCGCCCGTCGCGCAGCAGCTCGCCGGCACGGCGGGCGGCGTCGTGCGCGAGCTGGAGCAGTTCGGTGTGCAGGGGCTCGATCACGGGGCTCCTCTGAGGGGTGTCGCTCGGATCAGGCGGGCCGTGGGACGCGGTGCCCGTGGCCGAGCCGAGCGGGGTGTGGTGGGTGCGGCTGCGAGGCGGAGGAGAAAGTCGGCGCGGAGCGTCGACGAGGACGGCGACGCGGCAGAGGCGTGTGCCGCACCCCGCGACGCCGGCCCGATCGACAACGACACCCCTAGGCGTACGGGCTGTCGGCGCCCGCGGCGGCGGGCTTGGGGGCGCGGGCCGGGCAGCAGCCCACCGGGCACAGGTCCCGGCTCGGACCGAGGGTGCCGAGGACGCAGGGGGCCGGCCGCCGCCCGCTCTCGGTCGCGGCGCGTTCCAGGACGAGGTCGCGGACCGCCGCGGCGAACCGGGGGTCGGCACCGACGGTCGCCGAGCGGCGCACCGGCAGCCCGAGCTCCGCCGCCTTGGCCGTGGCCTCCGTGTCGAGGTCGTAGAGCACCTCCATGTGGTCCGAGACGAACCCGATGGGGGCCATCACGACGGCCGGGACCCCGGCGCCGTGCAGCTCCTCCAGGTGGTCGCAGATGTCGGGCTCCAGCCAGGGGATGTGCGGGGCCCCGGAGCGCGACTGGTAGACGAGCCGCCAGGGGTGTTCGGTCCCGGTCTCCTCGCGCACGGCGTCGGCGATCAGCCGTGCCACGTCCAGGTGCTGCGCGACGTAGGCGCCGCCGTCGCCGTGGTCCTCGACGGGGCCGGAGGTGTCGGCCGCCGCGTCCGGGATCGAGTGGGTCGTGAAGGCGAGGTGCGCCCCCCGCCGTACGTCCTCGGGCAGGTCGGCGAGGGACTTCAGGACGCCGTCGACCATGGGGCGCACGAACCCCGGGTGGTTGAAGTAGTGCCGCAGTTTGTCCACCCGGGGCGGCTCCAGGCCCTCGGCCTCCAGCGCGGCCAGGGACTCGGCGAGGTTCTCGCGGTACTGGCGGCAGCCCGAGTACGAGGCGTAGGCGCTGGTGGCGAGGACGAGGACACGGCGGCGGCCGTCGGCGACCATCTCCCGCAGGGTGTCGGTCAGGTAGGGCGCCCAGTTGCGGTTGCCCCAGTACACGGGAAGGTCCAGGGCGTGCTCCGCGAAGTCCTTGCGGAGGGCGTCGAGCAGGGCACGGTTCTGGTCGTTGATGGGGCTGACCCCGCCGAACAGGAAGTAGTGCCGGCCCACTTCCTTGAGCCGTTCCTTGGGGATGCCTCGCCCGCGCGTCACGTTCTCCAGGAACGGAACCACGTCGTCCGGGCCTTCCGGGCCGCCGAACGAGAGCAGGAGCAGGGCGTCGTAGGGGTGGGCATCGAGCGCATCTGGCATGCGTCCGATCCTGCCATCCGCAGCTGACGGCGGGACATCGGCCACGGGCGGGGCGGACCTGAGGAGTGCATTAGGGTCACCTAACCCGTAAGCTGTATCGGCTACCTTCACGCCTTACCGGAGTCCGGACGCCCGTGGTGACCGGGTGGCCGGGCCGAGCCCACCGGAGACACCTGTGCCCAGCCCGTACAGCGCCCTGTTCGCCGCCCCCGGCTCCAAGGGCTTCTCCACCGCGGGCTTCCTCGGCCGGATGCCGCTGTCGATGATGGGCATCGGCGTGGTGACGATGATCTCGCAGCTCACCGGGCGCTACGGACTCGCCGGCGCGCTGTCGGCGACCATGGCGCTGGCGGCCGCGGCGCTGGGTCCGCAGGTCTCCCGGATGGTGGACCGGTACGGGCAGCGCCGGGTGCTGCGCCCCGTCACCCTGTTCGCGCTCACCGCGTCCGCCGGGCTGCTGCTCGCCGCGCACTTCGAGTGGCCGGACTGGGTGCTGTTCCTCTGCGCGGCCGGGATCGGCTGCGTGCCCAGCATCGGCGCGATGATCCGGGCCCGCTGGGCCGCCCTCTACCGGGACACCCCGCAGCTGCACACCGCGTACTCCTTCGAGTCCGTGGTCGACGAGGTCTGCTTCATCTTCGGGCCGATCCTCTCGATCGGTCTGTCCACGGTGTGGTTCCCCGAGGCCGGCCCGCTGCTCGCGGCCTGCTTCCTGGCGGCCGGTGTCTTCTGGCTGACGGCCCAGCGGGCCACCGAACCCGTGCCGCATCCGCGCGAGCAGCACAGCCGCGGCTCGGCGCTGAGCTCGGCCGGACTCCAGGTCCTGGTGGCCACCTTCGTCGCGACCGGGGCGATCTTCGGAGCCGTCGACGTGGTCACCGTGGCCTTCGCCGAGGAACAGGGGCACAAGGGTGCCGCGAGCGTCGTCCTGGCGCTGTACGCGGCCGGCTCCTGCCTGGCGGGGGCCGTGTTCGGGCTGTTGCAGTTCAAGGGGTCGCCCGAAGCCCGGTGGCTGCTGGGCATATGCGCGATGGCCGTGAGTATGATCCCCCTCCTACTGGTCGGAAACTTGCCGTTCCTGGCCGTGGCGCTGTTCGTTGCGGGACTGTCCATCGCTCCCACCATGATCACGACGATGTCCCTCATCGAACAGCACGTACCACGCGCGAAACTGACCGAGGGCATGACCTGGGTGAGCACCGGACTCGCGGTCGGGGTCGCGCTCGGCTCCTCCGTGGCCGGCTGGGTGATCGACGCCGCCGGTGCGAAGGCCGGGTACGGGGTTCCGGCGGTGTCCGGGGCTGTCGCGGTGACGGTCGGTTTCCTCGGGTATCGCCGGCTGAACAGGCCGGTTCCGCAGCGGGAGGGGACCCATGAGCACCACAGTGAGCGGGAAGAGCGGCACGTGGCGTAACTGGGCGGGGAACGTCACCGCCCGTCCCGTACGGGAGGTCACCCCCGCCTCGGTCGAAGAGCTCTCCGCCGCCGTACGCGCAGCCGCGGACGAGGGCCTGAAGGTGAAGGCCGTGGGCACCGGGCACTCCTTCACCGCCGCCGCCGCGACCGACGGCGTGCTGATCCGCCCTCAGCTGCTGACCGGCATCCGCGCCCTCGACCGCGAGGCCGGCACCGTCACCGTCGAGGCGGGCACCCCGCTCAAGCGTCTCAACGTGGCACTCGCGCGCGAGGGACTGTCGCTCACGAACATGGGCGACATCATGGAGCAGACGGTGTCGGGGGCGACCAGCACCGGAACGCACGGCACGGGGCGCGACTCGGCCTCGATCGCCGCCCAGATCAAGGGCCTTGAGCTGGTCACCGCGGACGGCTCGGTGCTGACCTGCTCCGAGAAGGAGAACCCCGAGGTCTTCGCCGCCGCCCGGGTCGGCATAGGCGCCCTGGGGGTCGTCACGGCGATCACCCTCTCCGTGGAACCCCTGTTCCTGCTCACGGCCCGCGAGGAGCCGATGACCTTCGACCGGGTCACCGCCGACTTCGACGAACTGTTCGCCGAGAACGAGCACTTCGAGTTCTACTGGTTCCCGCACACCGGCAACTGCAACACCAAGCGCAACAACCGCAGCGCCGGTCCCGAGCGGCCCGTCGGGCGGCTCGGCGGCTGGATCGAGGACGAGTTCCTCTCCAACGGCGTCTTCCAGGTGGCCAATCTGCTCGGCCGGGCCGCACCCGCCACCATCCCGGCGATCGCGAGGATCTCCAGTCGCGCGCTCTCCGCGCGGACCTACACCGACATCCCCTACAAGGTCTTCACCTCCCCGCGCCGGGTGCGCTTCGTGGAGATGGAGTACGCGGTCGCGCGTGAGGCCCTCGTGGACACGCTGCGCGAGCTGAAGGCGATGGTGGACCGCTCCCCCCTGCGGGTCAGCTTCCCCGTCGAGGTGCGCACCGCCCCCGCGGACGACATCACACTGTCCACCGCGTCCGGCCGGGAGAGCGCCTACATCGCCGTACACATGTTCCGGGGCACGCCCTATCAGGCGTACTTCACCGCGGCCGAGCGGATCTTCACGGCGCACGAAGGCCGTCCGCACTGGGGCAAGGTGCACACGCGGGACGCGGAGTACTTCTCCGGGGTGTACCCGCGCTTCGGCGAGTTCACGGCGTTGCGGGATCGGCTGGATCCGGATCGGCGCTTCGGGAATGACTACCTGCGTCGGGTGCTGGGCTCGTAGACGCGCTCGGCGTCGGGGTCCCGTCCGGCGTCACCGGGTCGGCGCTGGAACTCGGCGTCGGTGTGGGAGTCGTCACCCCGCCCTCGCCGCCCGTCGCGCCGGAGCCGTCACCCGAACCGGGGTTCGAGGGCTGCCGCGAGGAACCTGTCGGGGGTGTCGTACCGGGAGTGCCGGACTCCGGTGCGGAGTCCCGGCCCCTGCCGGACGGGCCGTTGCCGGAGCCGCTTCCCGTGAAGGCGTCACCGACGGTGGTGCTCTTCCCGTCCCCGCTGAAGCTCTGCCCCGAGGCCATCTCGTACGTGGTCACGCCCGCCATGGTGACGCCGAAGACCAGCGCCGCGGCGACCAACGGCCGCTTCCAGCTCCTGACCCGGGCACGGTAGACCGTCCCCTCGCCGAACTCCGCCGGACCGGCCGAGGTGAACTCCCCCGGTACTGGTACCGCTGCCGGTGCCGGCCGGACGCCGGGCCGCACCGGTCTCCCCTGGACGCCCACGTCGCGTATCTGCTCGCCGGTGCGCTTGAAGAAGTGCTGGAAGACGGTTCCCCCGCAGGTGGCGACGATGCTGACCAGGCCCGCGCCCAGGATCGTCCCGTAGACACCGAAGTACGAGGCGAGCTTCGCGGCCACCACGGCTGCCACCGCGCTGCCCGCCACTTGCGGAAGGCTCAGATCCAGCCGTTTCCTCCCGGCCCCCGCTGCGGCACTCGGATCTTCTCCGGAACCCGGCACTCCACGCATACCCGGACCTTGCCTACCTTTCCCGTACTTGGTCGACCTACTGCACGAGAAAGGACGGCTGAAGGAAACCTTTAGTTCCGTTTCTGCCGGTTACGTGAAGTACGCCACGTTTCATGGTCACGAAAACGGCGCATCGGGCGGCCAACTACCACCCCCCACTAGAAGTTGGGCGGCGTGCCGATCCACGCACATGGCCCGAATGGAGTACTCTTGCGAGCCCTGGGTCCGGACTCCCGCCAGGGTGTCCGGGGCCTGACAGGACCGCCGGGAGGGGGCTCGTTGCACAGGGTGATGGAGTTCGTCACTTAGCGTTGCAAATAGGTAACCGTGCCATAACGGCGACCCCGGGCCCGTGCCCGACACGCCGGGCAACTCGGCAAGGTTGTGGCAGGCTGCACCCGGGCAGGCCACACTCGACTAGCGGAAGCAGCGACGCACGTGACGTCGGCAGGCACCACCCGGGAGGTCCCCATGCCGGAACTGCGTGTCGTGGCCGTCTCTAACGACGGCACACGGCTGGTGCTGAAGGCTGCGGACAGCACGGAGTACACGCTTCCGATCGACGAGCGTCTGCGCGCCGCCGTCCGCGGCGACCGTCCCCGCCTCGGCCAGATCGAGATCGAGGTGGAGAGCCATCTCCGCCCCCGCGACATCCAGGCGCGGATACGAGCCGGTGCCTCCGCGGAGGAAGTCGCCCAGCTCGCCGGAATCCCCGTCGACAGGGTGCGCCGTTTCGAGGGCCCCGTGCTCGCCGAGCGCGCCTTCATGGCCGAACGTGCCCGTAAGACCCCCGTCCGCCGCCCCGGCGAGAACGCCGGACCCCAGCTCGGTGAGGCGGTCCAGGAGCGGCTGCTGATCCGGGGCGCCGAGAAGGACACCGTCCAGTGGGACTCGTGGCGTCGCGACGACGGCACTTGGGAAGTCCTGCTGGTCTACCTGGTCGCGGGCGAGCCCCACTCGGCGAGCTGGACGTACGACCCGCCCCGGCGGCTCGTCCAGGCCGTCGACGACGAGGCGCGTTCGCTGATCGGCGAGTCCGACGACCTCGCGGCGCCCGAGCCGAGCTTCCCGTTCGTGCCGCGCATCGCGCGGCTCCCCCGGGACCGTCCGCTCGACCGTGCCCTGGACCGGCAGATGGAGCGGCCGAGTCTGCCGCCGTCCGAGCCGGTCGACGAGGGCGCGGGCGACCGCGACTCGCTCACCAGCCTCCTGGAGGCGGTGCCCAGCTTCCGGGGCGACATGGTGGTGCCCGAGCGGCCCTCCACCACGGAACTCCCGCCCGCGGAGGAGCCCGCCCCGGAGCCCGAGACGGAGGAGCCCCCGGCTCCCGCCGCCTCGGCCGGCGCCGGTTCCGCCTACGCGGACGTCCTGATGCCCCGCTCGGTCGGCAGCCACCGCGACCGCCTGGTCGGCGCGACCGACCGTCAGGCCGAGGCCGACGGCGTCCGCCCCGGCCGCAGAGCGGCGGTACCGAGCTGGGACGAGATCGTCTTCGGCACCCGGCGCAAGAAGCAGGACTGAATGAAGAAGCCGGCTTGAAGCGGCGGGACGGGAGTCCGGACGCGGCCGGAACGTCACCACCGGCCGCTCGGCCGGTCACTCGTACGAGCGACGGGGCCCACACCGGATCAGCGTCCGGATCGGTGCGGGCCCCGTCGTCGTCACTGGGGGTCGGGCCCGACGGCGACCGGACGGTTCCCGTCCCGGGACCACTCCGACCACGAACCCACGTACAGAGCGGCCGGAATGCCCGCGACGGCGAGCGCCAGCACCTGATGAGCGGCCGAGACGCCCGAGCCGCAGTAGACACCGACCTCCGAAGTCCCGGTCGCCCCAAGGGACTTGAAGCGATCGGCCAGCTCGGCGACGGGCCTGAACTCCCCGCTCGCCGTGACGTTCTCCGTGGTCGGCGCGGACACCGCGCCCGGGATGTGACCGCCGACGGGGTCGATCGGCTCCACCTCGCCCCGGTAGCGCTCGCCCGCCCTCGCGTCGAGCAGCAGCCCCGTGCGGGCGAGCGCGGCGGCTCCGTCCGCGTCCAGCAACGAACGGGCCCCCGGCACCGGGACGAAGCGTCCGGCGGCGGGCGAGGGGACCTCGGTGGACAACGGCCCGCCCCACGCGGCCAGGCCGCCGTCCAGCACCCGCACCGACGGGTGACCCGTCCAGCCCAGCAGCCACCAGGCGCGCGCCGCGGCCCATCCGACACCGCCGTCGTACACGACGACGTCGCGGTCCTCGGACACGCCGGCGGCCCGCATCGCCGCGCCGAAGACCTCGGGATCCGGCAACGGATGACGGCCGGCGTCACCCGCCTTTCCGGCCAATTCGGTGTCCAGATCGACGTAGACCGCACCAGGGATGTGGCCTGCCTCGTAGGCGGCCCGGCCGTCGAAGGGCGCGGCCCCGTCGGCCTTGGCCAGGGAGAGCTGCCAGCGGATGTCGAGCACGACCGGCGGGTTCGGCCCCGCCAGATCGCTCGCGAGTTCGGAGGCGGAGATGATGGCGTTCATGGCCACCATCCTCGCGCACGGGGTGGCCCCGGCGTCCAGCTCCGGCTACTCTGCTCGGCCGGACAGGTCCGATCACGAGGCGTACGGGATCGGGCACGTGCTGTACAGCCGATGGACACCCTGCGGCAATGGTGCGGAAACGGACGGGAAACGGCACATCGGGCATCCTCCGGCAGTGGACCGCGACATGACGGTGCGGCCAGGGCGCGCAGGGTGACGGGTAGTGCGAGCATCGACACGGGGCGTGCACGCGCGCGGCTGCGGTACGCGTGTTGGTAGGCGGAAGGTGAACGGCCACCGCGAGTGGCCGAGGAGAGAGTGACGATGACCGAGGCACGGGGGCCGGCCGGCCTGAACGGCACAACGCACACTCGGCACGCGCCCGGCGTTCCCTGCTGGGTGAGCCTGATGGTGCACGCAATGGACACGACCCAGGAGTTCTACGGAGAGCTGTTCGGCTGGGAGTTCGAACCGGGCCCGCAGCAGCTCCCGCGGCAGCTCGGCCCCTCCGCGCGGGCCCTGTTGGACGGTCACGAGGTGGCGGGCATCGGCCAGATGCCGCCCGACCAGCATCTGTCGATCGCCTGGACGCCGTACTTCGCCTCGGACGACGTGAACCAGACTGCCGAATCGGTACGGCACTGCGGTGGCACCGTGGGTGTGGGTCCGCTCGACGCGGGCGATGCCGGGCGGCTGGCGATCGGTCTGGACCCGACCGGCGCCGTCTTCGGGATCTGGCAGGCGGCGGCCCATCTGGGCACCGGGATCATCGGGGTGCACGGCACACCTGCGTGGATCGAGCTGGTGACCCGCGACACCGAGAGTGTCGTCAAGTTCTACCAGGGGGTCTTCGGGCACGAGGTGGAGCCCGTCGTCTCGGCCGACTTCGACTACGTCACCCTCCAGTCGGGAGGCCGCGCGGTCGCGGGCATCCACGGCGTCGGTCACGGCCTGCCCCGCGATCGCGGCCCGCACTGGCTGACGTACTTCGAGGTCACGGACGTCGACGCCGCCACCGCCCAGGTCGCCGAGCTCGGCGGGCACGTCCTCAGGGCCGCCCACGACTCGGCCTACGGGCGCGTGGCCACGGTGGCGGATCCGGAGGGCGCGGTGTTCTCGGTCATCCACACCGACCGCTGACGGGCCCGCCGGAGCGGACCGTCCATCGGGCGGCCGGACGGCCGGGCGCTCCGGCGAAGGGTCCGCGGAAGCGATCCTGGCGCAGTCAGACGGAGGCGATCGGGAGCACGTCCGGGGAGAGGGCGCCCGCGCGGGCCGTTGCCGCCGTCATCCGGCGGCGGTGGTGGCGACGGCACAGGACCTCGTAGCCGACGTCCTCCGCCTGGTTGACGTCGCCGACGACCACCTGGGCGCCCTCGACGACCATTTCGCCGCCTATCGTGCGGGCGTTGTGGGTGGCGCGGGCGCCGCACCAGCACAGGGCCTCGACCTGGAGGACCTCCACCCGGTCGGCCAGCTCGACCAGGCGCTGCGAGCCGGGGAAGAGCTTGGAGCGGAAGTCGGTGGTGATGCCGAACGCGAAGACGTCGATGTCCAGTTCGTCGACCACCCGGGCCAGTTGGTCGATCTGCCCGGGGGCCAGGAACTGGGCCTCGTCGGCGATCACGTAGTCCGCGCGGCCGCCCTGCGAGAGGTGTTCGACGAGGTACGCGTACAGGTCCTGGTCGTCGGCGACCTCCACCGCGTCCGTGACCAGGCCCAGGCGTGAGGAGAGCTTGCCCTCGCCCGCGCGGTCGTCGCGCGTGAAGATCATGCCCTGAAGGCCCCGGGCCGAACGGTTGTGCTCGATCTGCAGAGCCAGCGTCGACTTCCCGCAGTCCATCGTTCCGGAGAAGAACACCAGCTCGGGCATGGGGAGTTGAGCACCTTTCGGCGAGAAGGGGAGCGGACGGAGAGGGTCAGGAACGTACTTCCAGGAGCGGGACGTGCTGTTCCGCCGGTGTCATGGAACCGTGGTTGCCGACCATCGCGGACTCCTTCGGCTCCCGCTCGGTCGCGATGATCAGGACGTCGTCCCGGGCCGCCGCGACGACATCGCCGATACGGGCGTACACCCGTTCGTCGACATGGGGTCCGAACCAGCCCGCCGCGATCGCCTCGTCGCGCGAGGCCACCCAGAACTGCTCGCCGAGCACCTCCCGCCAGCAGGTCAGGACGTCCGCCTCGGCGCCCGGCACCGCGTACACGTGCCGGGCCCGGCCCTCGCCGCCGAGCAGGGCGACCCCGGCACGCAGCTCCCAGTCCTCGTCGAAGTCGATGCGGTGCTGCTCGTCGAACGGGATGTCGATCATGCCGTGGTCCGCGGTAACGTACAGCGCGGCGCGTGGCGGCAGCTGCTCGGCGAGGCGCTGGACCAGCCGGTCGACGTACATCAGCTGGCCGCGCCAGGGGTCCGAGTCGACGCCGAACCGGTGGCCCTTGCCGTCCACCTCGGCGTAGTACGTGTAGACGAGCGAGCGGTCGCCCGCGGCGAGTTGCGCGGCCGCGAAGTCCATGCGGTCCTCGCCGGTCAGCCGGCCGTGGAAGGTGCCGCCGCTCAGCGCGACCTTGGTGAGCGGGGTGTTCTGGAAGGTGGGGGACGAGACCTGGGCGGTGTGCACTCCGGCCGCGTCGGCCAGCTCGAAGACCGTGGGGTACGGCTGCCAGGTGTGCGGCTGCGTCCACGGGGTCCAGCGGAGCTGGTTCATCAGCTCGCCGGTCCCGGGGTTGCGCACGGTGTACCCGGGCAGGCCGTGCGCGCCGGGCGGCAGGCCCGTGCCGACGGAGGCGAGGGAGGTCGCGGTGGTCGCCGGGTAGCCGGCGGTGATCGGCCGTCCGGTGCCGCCCCGGGAGGACGCCAGGAGCGACGCCATGAAGGGGGCCTCGTCGGGGTGCGCCTTCAGCTGCTCCCAGCCGAGACCGTCGATCAGGAAGACGCAGTTGCGGTCGGCGCCGGTCAGCTCCGGTATGGCGGCGGTCATGCCGGGCACCGACATGCCCGCGGCGAGCGTGGGCAGCAGGTCCGCGAGCGAGCCCGCGCCGTACTCGGGGACGGGCGCGGACCCGATGGCCAGGGGTTCCGGGTGATCCCAGGTCGACAGGGCCATCAGCGCGTGGGGTCCGCGGTCGCCTCGGAGAGGGACTGCGCGAAGGCCAGGGCCTGGCGGACCGTCTCCGGGCCGTCCCCCGCCTCGCTGACGCGCAGGCTCAGGTCGTCGGCCGTCGAATTGCCGGTGTAGCCGTGGTCCGCCTCGCAGTTGGGGTCGCCGCAGGCCGCGGGCTCCAGGTCGATACGGGCGACCGCGCCCCAGCCGATGGTCAGGACGACCTCGCGGGGCAGCGTGCCCGGCGCGTACGACTCGGGGTTGGCGACGACACGGCTGACCACGACCGACGAGATCCGGCCGAGCTTCACGGACTCCGTCGACGTGGTGGCGTACGGCGTCGGGGAGGTCGTGTCCGCGTTCTGCTCGTCGGTGTGGCTCACGATGAAGCGGTTGCCGGTCAGGACGAGCACGGTGACGTGCCGGCGCACCTCGTTGGCGTCGAACGTCGTCTCCTGGTGGACCAGGTACGACCGGATGGCCTCGCCGCCGATCGCGGCCTCCACCGCCTCGGCCACGAGGGCCGGGTAGTAGCCGCTGCGCTCGATCGCCGCTCGCAGCCCCTGGGTCGTCGTACTGGTCTTGGCCATGACGTCCATCCTACGGGGGCCCACTGACTGCGAGGCACCGCTCGCGGGTCTCCGTCGTGGACGGATCAGGTCGTGGACGGATCAGAACGAACGCGGGACGGCGCCGGTGCGTCGCGGGGCCGCCGCTCAGACGACGGGCAGCGTCCGGGGGCCGAGATCGTCACGGAGGGGGGCGCGGGCCAGCCGCACGGTGGCGCCGAGCACGCTCAGACCGTGCGGGGCCACCACCACGGGCTCCAGGGACACTCCGACGACCTCCGGATGGTCGTCAACCAGGCGCGACACCCTCAGCATGACCTCTTCGAGGGCCGCGGTGTCGACCGGTGCCGAGCCGCGCCAGCCGAACAGGAGCGGCGCCGTCCGGATCGACCGGACCAGCGAGCTCGCGTCCCGGTCGGTGACCGGGATCAAGCGGTGCGCGGTGTCCCCCAGCAGTTCCGAGGCGGCTCCGGCCAGGCCGAACGAGAGCACCGCGCCGGCCGCGGGGTCGATGACGGCCCGTACGACCGTGTCCACCCCGCGCGGCGCCATGCCCTGGACGACCGGCCGCAGCTCCTCGGGCGCCCCGAAGAGCTCGGTCAACTCCGCGTAGGCCCTGCGCAGTTGCTCCTCGTCCGCCAGGTCCAGGCGTACTCCGCCGAGGTCCGCGCGGTGCCGCAGGTGCGGGGCGGTGGTCTTGAGGGCCACGGGGTAGCCCAGGGTGCGCGCGGCCGCGGCGGCCTCGCCGGGCGTCGGTGCGGGCAGGGCCCGGCGTACGTCGACGCCGTACCGACCGAGCAGGGCGCAGGTGTCCTCGGCCCCCAGCGTCAGCCCGGTGCCCCGGGAGAGCAGCGCGTCGATCTGCTCGGCGGCGCCCTTCTCGTCGATGTCCTCGTACTCGGGCACCTTGCCGGGCTCGGCCGCCTCCCGTCGCCACTGGGCGTACTTCACGGCTTCGGCGAGCGCGCGGACGGCGCGCTCCGCGGCGGGGTAGGCGGGGATGAGACGTGTCTCGTCGGGTGCTCCGGTCCCGGCGGACGGCCGCTCCGGGTCGTGCCGCCCGACGGGGGCGGAGTGCGCGCCGGGCCCGGCGGCGTCCGCGGTGCCGCCGGCCCCGGCGCCGGTCTGCGGGGCCGTACTCGCGGCGGCGGACAGCGCCTCGGCGAGCCCGCCGAGCTCGACGTGCGCCACCAGCACCGGCTTCGCCGGGGCCGACGCCGAGGCCGAGCGCAGCGCCTCGGCCAGGGCCGCGTCCTGCACGGAGGTCTCCCCCACCGCGGGGATGGCCGTCACCACGACGGCGTCGCACCTGTCGTCGGCCAGTGCCCGTTCCAGCGCCCGGTGGAAGTCCTCCGCCGAGGCCTCCGTGGTCAGGTCCAGCGGCGGCAGCGGCCGCAGGCCCTCCGCGAGGCACGCGTCGAAGGTCAGCAGTCCCAGTGACTCGGAGTTCCCGAGGATCGCCACCCGGGGGCCGGGTGGGAGCGGCTGGCGTGCGAGCAGCAGGCCCGCGTCGACCAGCTCGGTGATCGTGTCGACCCGGATCACCCCGGCCTGCGCCAGCAGCGCGGAGACGGTGGCGTGCGGCAGTCGGGTGGCCCGTACCGCGTGCCCCTGGGGAGCCGCGGCGTGCCGGGCACCCTGCACCACGACCAGCGGCTTCGCCGCCGCCGTCCGCCGCGCCAGCCGGGTGAACTTGCGCGGGTTGCCGATGGATTCGAGGTACATGAGGGCGACGTCGGTGTCCGGGTCGTCGTACCAGTACTGGAGGACGTCGTTGCCGGACACGTCCGCGCGGTTCCCGGTGGAGACGAACGTGGACACGCCGGTGACGCCCGTGACGCCGCCGCCGCGCCGGTGCAGCCGGGACAGCAGGGCGATCCCGATCGCGCCGGACTGGGCGAACAGGCCTATCCGTCCGGGGCGCGGCATCTCCGGTGCCAGGGAGGCGTTGAGGCGCACGTCGGGAGAGGTGTTGATGATCCCGAAGGTGTTGGGGCCGATGATCCGCATGCCGTACGTGCGGGCCTGGCGGACCAGTTCGCGCTGACGCTCGCGCCCGCCGGGGCCGCTCTCGGCGTAACCGGCGGAGACGACGACGAGGCCCTGCACCCCGTGCTCGCCGCACTCCGCGACGACCTCGGGTACGAACGGCGCGGGCACGGCGACGACCGCGAGGTCGACGTGCTCGCCGATGTCGCGGACGGAGCGGTGCGCGGGGACCCCGTCGAGCTCCTTGTCCTGGAGCGACTTGTTCACCGCGTACAGCCGGCCCGTGAAACCGGCCTCGCGGAGGTGGGCGAGGACGCTGCGGCCCACCCCGCCGGCCGTACGGCCCGCGCCGATGACGGCGACCGAGCCGGGCGCGAGCAGCCGCTGCACGGAGCGGGCCTCGGCGCGCTGCTCCCGCGCGCGCTGCACGGCGAGGGACCGGTCGGTGGGTTCGAGGTCGAACTCCAGGCGGACGACGCCGTCCTCGAAGTGCCGCTTCTGCTGGTACCCGGCGTCCGTGAACACCTTGATCATCTTGGTGTTGGCGGGCAGCACCTCGGCGGCGAACCGGCGGATGTCCCGCTCCCTGGCCACCGCGGCGATGTGTTCGAGGAGGGCGGAGGCGACGCCGCGTCCCTGGTGGGCGTCCTGCACGAGGAAGGCGACCTCGGCCTCGTCGGCGGGCGCGGAGGCGGGCAGGCCACCGGCACCAATGCGGTCATAGCGTACGGTGGCGATGAACTCGCCGCCGATCGTGGCCGCGAGCCCCACCCTGTCCACGAAGTCGTGGTGCGTGAAGCGGTGGACGTCCTTGGCGGACAGACGCGGGTACGGCGCGAAGAAGCGGTAGTACTTCGACTCGTCCGAGACCTGCTCGTAGAAGCTGACCAGGCGCTCGGCGTCGTCGACGGTGATGGGCCTGATGCGGGCCGTGCCTCCGTCGCGCAGCACCACGTCGGCCTCCCAGTGGGAGGGGTACTCGTGCCGGTCCGACGAGGTCTGCATGGGCCCCAGAGTACGGCTCGCGTCCGACAGCGGCGCGAGGCAGGCTAGGGGCAGCGGATTCGGATCCAGGCCGGGGTCCGAAGCCGGGTTCGGGGCAGGTAGGACACCCGCTTCGGACGCGCTTCACTCTATGGAACACTGGTCTAGACAACCCTGAACCCCTGAAGGGCAGCATCACATGGCTGAGCGCCGCGTCAACGTCGGCTGGGCCGAGGGCCTCCACGCCCGTCCCGCCTCCATCTTCGTCCGGGCGGCCACGGCCTCCGGCATCCCCGTGACGATCGCCAAGGCGGACGGCAACCCCGTCAACGCGGCCTCCATGCTGGCGGTCCTCGGCCTGGGCGCCCAGGGCGGCGAGGAGATCGTCCTCGCCTCGGAGGCCGAGGGCGCGGACGCCGCCCTCGACCGACTGGCCAAGCTGGTCGCGGAAGGCCTCGAGGAGCTTCCCGAGACCGTCTGAGGCGCCCCCCTCACGGGGCTCCGAATTGACGGCGGCGAAGGACTTCACAACCGAAGGACATCGCCCCGTACGCATATCGAAGGGCTCGCCTGAAAACATCGGGCGGGCCCTTCGCTTTTTCGAATTACGGGCAGCAGAAATAATCCCCCGCGAATTACCCCTCTTTGTATACGGCCCCTGTGTTAATGACGCAGGCCCGTCATGTTTACGGGACGTTGCGAAGTCCTCACACGGTCCGGGCGGTCTCCCCCGCCGGGAAACCTCAGCCGGTGCGCGGCCGTCGCGCGCTCGGTGTGCAGCGCCGTGATGGCCCGGGCCCGCTCGCCGTCGCCGCGCGCCACCGCGTCCACGATGCCGCCGTGCTCCGCCCACGACTCCACCGGATCGGCGGGCGCCTCGACCGCGTACATCCAGGCGATCTTGTGCCGCAGCTGGGCCAGCGTGGACGTCAGCGCGGGGCTCCCGGAGGCCTGTGCGAGCGTCTCGTGGAACCAGCCGCCCAGGGAGCGCAGATCCTCGCTGTTCCCCCTCCTGGAGCGCTCCTGGCCCAGCCTGACCAGGCCTCGCAGCACCTTGAGGTGGGCCTCGGTGCGCCGCTGGGCGGCCCGGGACGCCCCCAGCGGCTCCAGCAGCATGCGCATCTCCAGCAGGTCCGCGGCCTCCTGCTCGGTGGGCTCCGCCACGCACGCGCCCGCGTGCCGGCGGGTGACGACGAATCCCTCGGCCTCCAGGGTGCGCAGGGCCTCGCGCACCGGGACGCGCGAGACGCCGTAGCGGCGCGCGAGCAGTTCCTCGGTGAGCCGGCCGCCGCGCTCGTAGACACCCGCGACGATGTCGTCACGGATCGCCGTGCATACCGAGTGCGCGGGAATGCGCATGACCGGACCTCCGCCTTAATCCCCGCGAAACGCGGTCGATTGACGCTCGTTCGGCGACTCTATTGCAGCGGGCCGGAATTTCCGATGGCGGACCGGAATCCATGGATATTTTTTGGACAGACAGCCGTTCGAAACGACGAAGCCCCGGCTCGGGTGAACCGGGGCTTCGGAAGTGCGGACTCCTGGCGTCAGACGTTCACGCCGTGCGAGCGGAGGTAGGCGACCGGGTCGATGTCGGAGCCGTACTCCGCCGTGGTGCGGGCCTCGAAGTGGAGGTGGGGTCCGGTGGTGTTTCCGGTGGCCCCGGAGAGGCCCAGCCGACCGCCGGGCGTGACGGTCTGGCCCACGGAGACACCGATGGACGACAGGTGGCCGTACATCGTGTACGTGCCGTCGTGCATCCGCAGGACGACCTGGTTGCCGTAGGCGCCGCCCCAGCCGGCCGTGACGACCGTGCCCGAGCCGACCGCGTGGACCGGGGTCCCGGACGCGGCGTGGAAGTCGACGCCGGTGTGGCTGCCGGAGGACCAGAGGCTGCCGCCGGCCTTGTAGCCCGTGGAGACGTACGAGCCGGGGATCGGCAGGACGAAGGTGTTGAGACGCTTGCGCTCGGCGGCGCGGGCGGCGCGCTCCTTGGCCTCGCGCTCCTTCTTGGCCTCCTCGACGGCTCGCTTGCGCGCGGCCTGTTCGGCCTTCAGACGGGCGGCGGCCTCGTCGGCGGCACGCTGCTGCGCGGCGGCCTGCGCGTCGATCTGGGCGGCGACCGTGTCGCCGATGGTGACGGCCTGGGTCAGTCCGGTCTGCTCGACGGAGGTGTCCGCGGCGAAGGCCGGGGCGGCCAGGGTTCCGATGACACCGGTGGTGGTGAGCGCCGCGACGCCGACGGCGTTCGAGGTGGTGCGCTTCACGCGGCTCGGACGACGGTGTTTCCCGGGGCCACAGGTGAACGCCATGAAGGGGCTTGGTCCTTTCCTTCCCTCTCGCCTACCGGGTTAGCTGACGGGTTCGGAGCAGGAAGGTCTCCTACGGACGCCCTCGCGGGGAGGGGGGTCCGATTCACCCCAGGGACTGCGTACGGGTCCCCGGCTCCCCTGGCTCGCGCCGTACGGGGACTCGGCGATGACTGTCCGGTGCCGCGGACGCGGCGCACTGCCTGACGAACAGCCGGACCGACGCTAAGCGGGCCCTCTTTCAAACAACAAACGGATCACGGTTTTTGTAGTGCATGCCACAGGGAAGAAAGGCAACCCCCCTACCAATACGGACAAATTGAGGGTGTTGTCAGGGCAAAAGGGGGCCCGGGCGACTCTTCGGTCACCCGGGCCCCCTGGGCTCGCGTCTTCCGCCGCGCATTCCGCCCGGCTTCCGCTCCGCTTCTACTCCGCGGCCACGACGGTCACTTCACCGATGCCGAGCGCCTTGACGGGCTCCTCGATCTGCGCGGCGTCGCCCACCAGGACCGTGACCAGACGGTCCACCGGGAAGGCGCTCACCGCCGCAGCGGTGGCCTCCACGGTGCCGGTCGCGGCGAGCTGCTGATAGAGCGTCGCCTGGTAGTCGTCCGGCAGGTACTGCTCGACCTGGTCGGCGAGCGTGCCCGCGACGGCCGCCGCGGTCTCGAACTTGAGGGGCGCCACGCCCACCAGGTTCTGCACGGCGACGTCCCGTTCGGCGTCCGTCAGACCATCCGCGGCGAGGGTGCGCAGCACCTTCCAGAGGTCGTCCAGCGCCGGCCCGGTGTTCGGGGTGTCCACGGAGCCGCTGATGGCGAGCATCGCGATGCCCGTGCCGTCCGGGGCGGAACGCATCACCTGACCGAAGGCCCGCACCCCGTAGGTGTAGCCCTTCTCCTCGCGCAGCACGCGGTCCAGGCGCGAGGTGAGGGTGCCGCCGAGGCAGTACGTGCCGAGCACCTGGGCCGGCCAGACACGGTCGTGCCGGTCCGAGCCGACACGGCCGATCAGCAGCTGCGTCTGGACCGCGCCGGGACGGTCCACGATGATCACGCGACCGGTGTCGTCGGCGGTGACCGGCGGCACGGGACGCGGCTCGGCGGAGGAGCCCGTCCAGGCGCCGAGCGTCTCGGCGAGCAGCCCGTCGAGGTCCACGCCGGTGAGGTCGCCGACGATCACCGCGGTGGACGTGGCCGGGCGTACGTGCCGGTCGTAGAAGGCGCGCACGCCCGCCGCGTCGATCTTCTGGACGGTCTCCTCGGTGCCCTGCCGGGGACGGGACATCCGCGAGGTCGCCGGGAACAGCTCCCTGGAGAGCTCCTTCGCCGCGCGGCGGGCCGGGTTGGCGCTCTCGTGCGGGATCTCGTCGAGCCGGTTGCGCACCAGCCGCTCGATCTCGCTCTCGGCGAACGCCGGTGCCCTCAGGGCGTCGGCGAGCAGTCCGAGCGCCTTGGGCAGGCGCGAGACGGGTACTTCGAGGGACAGGCGGACGCCGGGGTGGTCGGCGTGCGCGTCGAGGGTGGCACCGCAGCGCTCCAGCTCGGCGGCGAACTCCTCGGCGGAGAGCTTGTCGGTGCCCTCGGAGAACGCGCGCGCCATGATCGTGGCGATGCCGTCGTAGCCGGCCGGCTCGGCCTCCAGCGGCGCGGCGAGCAGCACCTCGACGGCGACGACCTGCTGGCCCGGGCGGTCGCAGTGCAACAGGGTCAGGCCGTTGTCCAGCGTGCCGCGCTCGGGAGCGGGGAACGCCCAGGGCTTGGGCCGGCCGGCCTGGGGCTGCGGGTGGAACTCCATGGTGGCGAGCTCGGTCACTTCGCCGCCTCCTCGTCGGTGTCGTCGGCGGCGTCGGTGGCTTCGTCCGCGGCGGTGGCTTCGTCGGCGATCGGCTCGTAGACGAGCACCGCGCGGTTGTCGGGGCGCAGGCGGGCCTTGGCGACCTCCTGGACCTCCTCGGCGGTGATGTCGAGGATGCGCCGCACGGCCGTCAGGGCGAGCAGCGGATCGCCGAACAGGACCGCGTACCGGCACAGTTCGTCGGCGCGGCCCGCGACCGTGCCGAGCCGGTCCAGCCACTCGCGCTCCAACTGGGCCTGGGCGCGCTCCATCTCCTCGGCCGTGGGGCCCTCCTCGGCGAACCGGGCGAGCTCCTCGTCGACCGCGGCCTCGATGACCGGGACCTCGACGTCGCCGGACGTCTTCACGTCGAGCCAGCCGAGGGAAGGCGCCCCGGCGAGCCGCAGCAGGCCGAACCCGGCCGCGACGGCGGTGCGGTCGCGGCGTACGAGCCGGTTGTACAGGCGGGAGGACTCGCCGCCGCCGAGGACGGTCAGCGCGAGGTCGGCCGCGTCGGACGCGCGCGTGCCGTCCTCGGGGAGCCGGTAGGCGGCCATCAGGGCGCGCGCCGGGACCTCTTCCTCGACGACCTCGCGCAGCTGCTCGCCGATGGTCTCGGGCAGCGAACCGTCGCGCGGGGCGGGCTTTCCGTCGTGCCCGGGGATGGAGCCGAAGTACTTCTCGACCCAGGCGAGCGTCTGCTCGGGGTCGATGTCGCCGACGACCGAGAGCACCGCGTTGTTGGGCGCGTAGTAGGTGCGGAAGAAGGCGCGGGCGTCCTCCAGGGTCGCCGCGTCCAGGTCCGCCATCGACCCGATCGGGGTGTGGTGGTACGGGTGGCCCTCGGGGTAGGCGAGCGCGGTCAGCTTTTCGAAGGCGGTGCCGTAGGGCACGTTGTCGTAGCGCTGCCTGCGTTCGTTCTTGACGACGTCCCGCTGGTTCTCCATGGACTCGTCGTCGAGCGCGGCGAGCAGCGAGCCCATCCGGTCCGCCTCCAGCCAGAGCGCGAGCTCCAGCTGGTGGGCCGGCATCGTCTCGAAGTAGTTGGTGCGCTCGAAGCTGGTGGTCCCGTTGAGCGAACCGCCCGCGCCCTGCACCAGTTCGAAGTGGCCGTTGCCCTTGACCTGGCCCGATCCCTGGAACATCAGGTGCTCGAAGAGGTGGGCGAGTCCGGTACGGCCCTTGACCTCGTGGCGCGAGCCGACGTCGTACCAGAGGCACACCGCCGCGACCGGGGTCAGATGGTCCTCGGAGAGCACCACGCGCAGGCCGTTGGCCAGGCGGTGCTCGGTCGCTGTCAGGCCGCCGGAGCCTGTCTCAGCTGTGGCCGTGTGACCCATGGGCATGTACGTCCCTTCGATCGCGGAAACTGCAGAATTCCTGCCGGTCCTGCCACTGTATGCAAGCGTGCCGACAGGTGGCGAAGTTCCCGCGCCCCGTACGCCGAGAGCGAGACCCACCTGCGACGGGAGGACGGCCTTCCGCTCGCCGGGAGCGAGCGGGAAGGGGCTCCGCGCAGCCGCTACGGACGGGTCGCGGTCGGCGTTGTCAGTGGGGCGGTCCACAATGGTGCGCGTCAGAACCCGTTCATGCCCCGGCAGAGACTGTGAAGGAGCCGCAGCAGCGATGGCCCGCCGCAGCACGAAGACCCCGCCGCCCGACGACTCGTACGAGGAGAAGATCCTCGACATCGACGTCGTGGACGAGATGCAGGGCTCCTTCCTCGAATACGCGTACTCGGTCATCTACTCGCGAGCCCTGCCGGACGCCCGTGACGGCCTCAAGCCCGTGCATCGACGCATCGTCTACCAGATGAACGAGATGGGGTTGCGCCCCGACCGCGGCTACGTGAAGTGCGCCCGCGTCGTCGGCGAGGTCATGGGTAAGCTCCACCCGCACGGCGACGCGTCGATCTACGACGCGCTGGTGCGGCTGGCCCAGCCCTTCTCCATGCGCCTGCCGCTGGTCGACGGCCACGGCAACTTCGGCTCGCTCGGCAACGACGACCCGCCGGCCGCCATGCGTTACACCGAGTGCCGGATGGCCGACGCCACGTCACTGATGACCGAGTCCATCGACGAGGACACGGTCGATTTCGCGCCGAACTACGACGGCCAGGAGCAGGAGCCCGGCGTCCTCCCCGCCGCGTACCCGAACCTCCTGGTCAACGGCTCCTCGGGGATCGCCGTCGGCATGGCGACCAACATGCCGCCGCACAACCTCGGCGAGGTCGTCGCCGCCGCCCGGCACCTGATCCGCTACCCGGGCGCCGACCTGGACACGCTGATGAAGTACGTGCCGGGCCCCGACCTGCCCACCGGTGGCCGCATCGTCGGCCTGTCCGGGATCAGGGACGCCTACGAGTCGGGCCGCGGCACCTTCAAGATCCGTGCCACGGTGTCGGTGGAGGACGTGACGGCGCGCCGCAAGGGTCTCGTCGTCACCGAACTGCCCTTCACCGTCGGCCCGGAGAAGGTGATCGCCAAGATCAAGGACCTGGTCGGCGCCAAGAAGCTGCAGGGCATCGCCGACGTGAAGGACCTCACCGACCGCGCGCACGGCCTGCGTCTGGTCATCGAGATCAAGAACGGCTTCGTGCCGGAAGCGGTCCTGGAGCAGCTCTACAAGCTGACGCCGATGGAGGAGTCCTTCGGCATCAACAACGTGGCCCTGGTGGACGGCCAGCCCCTCACCCTGGGCCTCAAGGAGCTCCTCGAGGTCTATCTCGACCACCGTTTCGAGGTCGTGCGCCGGCGCAGCGAGTTCCGCCGCGGCAAGAAGCGCGACCGGCTCCACCTGGTCGAGGGTCTCCTCGTCGCGCTGATCGACATCGACGAGGTCATCCGTCTGATCCGGTCCAGCGAGAACTCGGCGCAGGCCAAGGAGCGCCTGATCGAGCGCTTCTCGCTCTCCGAGATCCAGACGCAGTACATCCTGGACACCCCGCTGCGCCGCCTCACCAAGTTCGACCGCATCGAGCTGGAGTCGGAGCGCGACCGGCTCAACGGCGAGATCGACGAGCTGACCGGGATCCTGGAGTCGGACGCCGAGCTGCGCAAGCTGGTCTCCACCGAACTGGCCGCGGTCGCGAAGAAGTTCGGCACCGACCGGCGCACGGTGCTCCTGGAGTCGGCCGGCTCCCCCGCCACGACGGTGCCGCTCCAGGTGGCGGACACCCCGTGCCGGGTGCTGCTGTCCTCGACCGGCCTGCTCGCCCGTACGGCCAACGGCGACCCCTTCGCCGACGCGGAGGACGCCAAGCGCACCAAGCACGACCTGATCGTCTCCGCGGTGCCCGCGACGGCGCGTGGAGAGATCGGGGTGGTCATCTCCTCGGGCCGGCTGCTCCGGCTGAACGTGATCGACCTTCCGCAGCTGCCGGAGACCGCGTCGACGCCCAACCTCTCCGGGGGCGCGCCGATCTCGGAGTTCCTGTCCTCCCTGGAGGCGGGCGAGACAGTGATCTGCCTGACGACGCTCGACGAGTCGTCGCCCGGTCTGGCGCTCGGCACCGAGCAGGGCGTCGTCAAGCGTGTGGTGCCCGACTACCCCCTGAACAAGGAGGAGTTGGAGGTCATCACGCTCAAGGACGGCGACCGGATCGTCGGCGCGGTCGAACTGCGCACCGGCGAGGAGGACCTGGTCTTCGTCACCGACGACGCCCAGTTGCTGCGCTACCAGGCGTCTCAGGTCCGTCCGCAGGGCAGGGCCGCGGGCGGGATGGCGGGCATCAAGCTCACGGACGGCGCGAAGGTGATCTCCTTCACCGCGGTCGACCCCGCGGTGGACGCGGTGGTCTTCACCGTGGCCGGCTCGCGCGGCACGCTGGACGACTCCGTCCAGACCACGGCCAAGCTGACACCGTTCGACCAGTACCCGCGCAAGGGCCGCGCCACGGGTGGCGTGCGCTGCCAGCGGTTCCTGAAGGGCGAGGACTGCCTGTCGCTGGCCTGGGCGGGCGCGGCTCCGGCGCGGGCCGCGCAGAAGAACGGCACACCGGCCGAGCTGCCGGAGATGGACCCGCGCCGCGACGGCTCGGGCGTGTCGCTGGCGAAGACGGTGTCGGTGGTGGCGGGTCCGGTGTAGCGCCGGTTCAGCCCTCCGGGCTCTGCTCCTGTACGTAGCGCAGGACGCCCCACATGCTGTGCTCGTCGGCGTGCGGGGTGTCCTCTTCGCACGCCGCCAGTTCCTTGCCCAGGGCGGTGGTGTCGATGCCGGAGCCGATCAGTACGAGCTGGGTGCGGCGTTCGCCGGCAGCGCCCCGGGGCTCCGGGCCGTCGGCCCAGGGCTCCGGGCGGAACCGCAGGAACGGCCCGACCGCGTGCACGGCGTAGCGGTTGCGGCGGTCGTGGGCGCCGAAGTCGACGTACCCCTTGATGCGGTAGAGCCCCTCGGGCCTGCTGTCGAGGAACTCCATCAACCGCCTTGGGGAGAGGGGCACTTCGGAGGTGAAGGAGAGGGATTCGTAGGCCGCGTGCAGATGACCGGCGTGACCGCCGTGGTCCGTGGGGTCGGCCTCCTCGTCGCCGTGCGCGTGGAGGTCGTCGAAGGAGAGCTGGCCGACGCGGTCCTCGCTCGGCCTGCGGTCGAAGAGGAACTCGGGGTCGACCCGGCCGTAGGCGGCGGCCACGACGGCGGCGTGGTCCACGAGGTCCCGTACGGTGCGCAGCACCCGCTCCCCGTCGTCGGCGCGGTCGACCTTGTTGACGACCACGAGGTCGGCGAGGGCGAGATGCCGGTCGATCTCGGGATGCTTCTCACGCGTAAGGTCGAACTCGGCCGCGTCGACGACCTCGACGAGTCCGCCGTAGACGATCCGGGGATTCTCGCTGGCGAGCACCATCCGCACGAGTTCCTGGGGCTCGGCGAGACCGCTCGCCTCGACGACGATGACATCGATGCGGGCCGAGGGCCGGGTGAGCCGCTCCAGATAGTCGTCGAGCTCACCGGCGTCGACGGCGCAGCACAGGCATCCGTTCCCGAGCGACACGGTGGAGTCCCCGAGCGCTCCGGCGACCGCCATCGCGTCGATCTCGATCGCCCCGAAGTCGTTGACCACGGCGCCGATGCGACTGCCTCCGCTGTGGTGCAGGAGGTGGTTGAGCAGGGTGGTCTTGCCGGAGCCGAGGAAACCCGCGAGGACGATGACGGGTACCTGCGGGTCACCGGCCGGCGGCCGCCCGTCCGGCGCGAACGGGACCTGCTGCGGGCTGGGCTGGCTCAACGGGCGACCTCTTTCACACCGACGCGTGCGCCGGCTCGTGAACCGGCTCTTCGACGAGGGCGGCTCGTGGACCGGCGCTCGTACGGGGAATGGCTGTCGTCCCAGGATACGAGCGGGAGGAATCGCCCCGAAGTGAACGATTGTTAGCGGCGCTCGCGGGGCACACGTTGGGCATGGCGCCGGGACGCGCAACCCTCACTTCCCTCCGTGCGCCTCCTCTCCGCCTCCCCGCCGATCAGAGCCGCTCGGCAAGACTGGGAGGCGGCAAGCGCGCCGCCCACCGCTCGCCGGTCCGCTCCCTGTCGCCCCACAACCGACGACCGGCGGAACGGTCGCCTGATTCGGGGGTTGACATGGCCACACAGAAATTCGGGGTACAGGGGTGGGGTTCCGCGGCCGTCGCGGGGCTCGCCTTCGCGGCGGGGGCCCTCGCCGTCTTCGCCACCCGACGACAACGCTACGAAGAACTGCGCCTGCGGGTCGCGGAGGTGGAGCGGGGAGCCCGGCAGAACGCCATGCTCGACCAACAGCGCGCCCAGCACTACCTGCTGAGCAAGGCCATGGACGACGCGGATCTGGCAGCGGTGTACAGCACCGTCCAGGTGGATTCACCCACCCGGCAGCGCCAGTATCTCTTCGCGAACGCCATGTACACCAACGCCCTTCTCGCCTACCGCGTCGAGGTGGTCACCTGGGAGGAGCTCCACGGCCACCTCCGGATGTTCTGCCAGAACCCGATCTTTCGCGCCTACTGGGACGCCCACCGCCCGCATCGGGCAAGCCTCGAGGGCAACTCGACGGAAGCACGAGTAGGCCGAATGGTGGACCGTCTCATCCTCGATCTGGACGAGGCCGACACGGAGGAATGGTGGGTGGTCGGCGAACCACCCACCGAGTGAACGAAGTTGATCCGTCTCGCCCCTTCTGGCGACCCGGTCAACCAATCAGTCAACCAAACGGACAAGGGGGCACCCGAGGCCATCAACGAGCGGACCCTCGGCAATAATGCCGCTATTCTGGCCCCGCCCTCAGCCGTCGAGACGTGAGGACCCGGGGTCCATCGGCGTTCTAGACACGAGGGCAGGGATCTTGAAAATCGTTCGTCGCATCGGCGCGTCCCCACGCGAGAGAGGCAGCATGTCCGGCGATTCGTGCCCGGACATCTTCGAGCTCAGCGACGGCAATTTCGCCGTCATCGGAACCGAGGCCACGGCGGCCCTCGACAACGAGCTCCCCTCCGACGCCGCTCGCGCCGACTACGAGCGCATCGTGATCGTCAGCAGAGAAACACTGGTACGCGCCAAGGCCGACATTCCCGATAAATGACGCAGCCGTAGGACCGCGGCATGGACTGCTCCGTCAACCGTTGAGGCCAACACCCCGGTCACCCCGTTGAGGCTCGATCTCCGGACGCGGCGCCCCAGCAGGCCCGTGCGAACACCAACAGCCTTCGCCCCGTGCACGAACCTTGATGCACTGGGCCGCTCCGGGCACACCGGCGCTCACCGCGCCCGGTAGCGCTCGACCACTCCTTCGTGAGGTCCGAAACCGGACCGGTGCCGGACCTCACGCAATGCGCTCGCCGGACCTCACGCCCCAATGCGCTCAGGGCGCCTCACGCACCCTCAGACCGCTTGGGGAACCGCCACCGGCGGCACCGGCCCCACATACCGCGCGGCCGGACGGATGATCTTCGAGTCCTGCGCCTGTTCCAGGATGTTGGCGCTCCAGCCGACGACCCTGCCCGCCGCGAAGGTGGGGGTGAACATCTCGCGCGGGAGACCGCACAGTTCCTTGACCACGCCCGCGTAGAACTCGACGTTGGTGTGGAGTTCGCGGCCGGGCTTGAGCTCGGCCAGGATCGCTTCCACCTGGTGTTCGACCTCGACGGCGAAGTCGACCAGGGAGCCGCCGAATCCCTGCGCGATGTCACGCAGCATCCGGGAGCGCGGGTCCTCGGTGCGGTAGACGGCGTGACCGAAGCCCATGATGCGCTCACCCGCGAGGACCCGTGCGCGGATCCACGGGTCGATGCGGTCGGCGGTGCCGATCGCGTCGAGAGTGTCCAGCGCGCGGCTCGGCGCGCCGCCGTGCAGCGGCCCCGACAGCGCCCCCACGGCGCCCACCAGACAGGCCGCCACGTCCGCACCCGTCGACGCGATCACCCGCGCCGTGAATGTCGACGCGTTGAATCCGTGGTCGATGGTGGAGATCAAGTACTGCTCGACCGCCCGCGTCCGGGCCGCGTCCGGCTCCGATCCCGTGAGCATGTACAGGTAGTTCGCCGCGTACGGAAGGTCCTCGCGCGGCTCCACCGGCTCCAGTCCCCGCCCGAGCCGGTACAGCGCGGTGAGCAGCGTCGGCACGGCCGCGCACGCGGCCAGCGTGTCCGCGCGCCGCCGGTCCGCGTCGATGTCGTAGACGGGCCGGAACCCCGAAGCCGCGCCGAGCAGCGACAACGCGGTCCGCAGGCCCGCGAGCGGTCCGGACGGTCCGGTCGCCGCCGCGATCGCGGGCAGCGCGGCACGCACCCGGTCCGGCAGCCGGCGCAGAGCCGCGGTCCGCGCGGCGAAGGCGGCACCGCCGGCCGCGTCCGGCAGTTCACCGTGCACCAGCAGATGCCAGACGTCCTCGAAGCCGCGGGTCCGCGCGAGTTCGACGGCCGAGTACTGACGGTAGTGGTAGAAGCCCTCCAGTCCTCTGACGTCACCCAGTGCGGTCTCGGTGACGACGACGCCCGCGAGTCCTCGCGGTATGTCGACAGGGGCGGCGGTGGCGGTGGCGGCCCGGTTGTTCGGCATGCGTTCCTCCCTGAACTTGATTCGACTGTCCACTCTTGACTGGATCTCTGTCAACATTGATCGCATCAATGTATCGATCCATGGATACGGTGGCGTCCATGGATCAGGAACCGGGAGCACCGGCGCACGCGGGCCGACGGCTCAGCACCAGGGAGACCGCCGACCTGCTCGGCGTGAAGGCCGAGACCGTGTACGCGTACGTGAGCCGCGGCCAGCTCAGCAGCCGACGGGACGCCGGCGGCCGGGGCAGCACCTTCGACGCCGCGGAGGTGGAGGCGCTCGCTCGACGCAACAGGCGCGATTCCAGCGGGAGTCCGAGCGCGGGCGGCGAGCTGTCCGTACGCACCCGCACCACCTTGATCGACGAGGACCGGTACTACTACCGCGGTGTCGACGCGACCGAACTGGCCGCACGGCACTCCTACGAAGAGATCGCCGAATGGCTGTGGACCGGACAGCTGCGCCCCGGCATCAGGTTCACCGCTCCGGAGGCGACCGTCGCCGCCGCCCGCCACGCCGTCGACGCGCTGCCCGAACACAGCGGCCCGACGGACCGGCTGCGCGTCGCCGCGATCGCCGCCTCGGCCGCCGATCCGCTGCGCTTCGACCTGTCGGAGAGCGCCGTCCTCGGCACCGCGCGCACCCTCATCCCCACCCTCGTCGCCGCCCTCCCCCCGAAGCGGCACGACCACCGCGACGAGGGCCCTCTGGCCCACCGCCTGTGGCCGCGCCTCACCGGCCGGACACCTGACGCGGCGTCACTGCGGGTACTGGACGCGGCACTCGGTCTGCTCGTCGACCACGACCTGGCCGCCTCGACGCTCGCGGTACGGGTCGCCGCGTCGGCCCGGGCGCACCCGTACGCCGCCGTGTCCGCGGGCCTGGGCGTGCTCGAAGGGCCCCTGCACGGCGCCGCCGGCGGCCTCGCCCACCGGCTGCTCCTCGACGTACTGGACCAGGGCACCGCGGCACCGGTGGTCGCCGACGAACTGCGGGCCGGGCGCCGCGTCCCCGGTCTCGGCCACCGGCTCTACTCCGGCGAGGACCCCCGCGCGCGTGCCCTGTTCGCCCTCCTGGAGGAGGTGCCCGGCGCGGCACCGGCCCTCGCCGCGGCACGGGACATCGTGACCACCACCGCCCGCCACACCCCGCTGCACGCCAACGTCGATCTCGCGCTGGCCGTGCTCTCGGTCTCCTCCGGCATGTCCGCCTCCGCCCCGGAGACGGTCTTCGCCGTCGCCCGGACCGCGGGGTGGATCGCCCACACCCTGGAGGAGTACGGGGAACGGCCGCTGCGCATGCGTCCCAGCGGTCACTACGTGGGAGCGCGGCCACCTCAACCGCTCCCGTAGTGCGCCCCCTGAAGCCCCTCCGCGCGCCGAATGCGCCGAGAGTGCGCCCCTGGCCGTACGACCGGAGATCAGCCTGGCCCAAGGTCGGAAGTCGCCCTGACCGAAGTCAGGTTAGGCTCACCTCTGTGAGTACGTGCACGACCGCGTCCCGCGACTTCGACGAACCCCTCGCGGGGACCGCGGCGACCGCGAGGACATGGCTGCTGCTCGAGCAGTCCGGACCCTGGGGCGCCAAGGCGCTCACATCGAGCCACCTGGACCCCGAGCTCGGGCGTGCCCTCGAAGCGGCGGCCGAGGGCACCGGCGTACGGATCGCGCTCATCCGGCGCCCCGGACGGCACGCCGACTGCGGTACACCCGCCGAGCGCCAGGTGTACGCGGCCCACACCACTCCCGGACACACATGGCTGCACAGCGCCACGACCCGCACGCCCGAGCAACTGCTCGACCTGGACTTCACCGCGCTCGGCACGGGTGATCCGGGCACCTTCGACACGGTGCTGCGGGGCCGTCCGCACCGGGGCGATCCGCTCGCGCTCGTCTGCACCAACGGCAAGCGCGACCGTTGCTGCGCCCTCCTGGGCCGGCCTCTCGCCGCCGAGCTCGCGGCCTCCGGGGTGGAGGGCGCGTGGGAGGTCACTCATCTGGGTGGTCACCGTTTCTCGCCCACCCTGCTCGTCCTGCCCTACGGCTACGCGTACGGACGGGCCGCGGCCCACTCCGTCAAGGAGGTCCTCCAGGGCGTCCGGGAGGGGCGCATCGTCACCGAGGGCTGTCGGGGCGGTTCCGCCTGGGAGCGGCCGGGACAGGCGGCCGAGCTGGCCGTGCGCACGGCCACCGGAGAGCACGCGGCGGACGCCTTCCGCGTGCTGCGCACGCACGGGACGGCACCGCGCTGGGAGGTGACCGTCGCCCACACCGACGGCCGCGTGTGGCGTGTCATCGTCGCGCAGGGCGCCTCGCTGCCGCCTCGCCCCGAGAGCTGCGGCTCGGCGCTCGGTTCCCCGGCCCGCATGGACGTGGTGGCCGTGCGGGAGCTGCCCCGTACGCCGATCCCGATCGCCTGCTGACCGCGGTTCTCCAGCGCCGGCCACTGGGGCGGACCTCCGCGCCCCCGGCTCCGCGCACCGCCGATCCACACATGGGGCCCCTTGCGCCCCTTGAGGCGAGCCCTGCGCCGGCGTGAGACAAGCCCCGCGCCGCGGCGCCCGCCACCACCGCTCGCACACCGTTCGGGAGATCCACACCACACCCCCTACGGCAGCGAGCGCCCTCCCCCGTACGGTCATGGGTATGAGCTCCACTCCCCGTGCACGACGACTGCGCCTCCGTCTGCCGCGGCGGGTGTTCTCGCAGGTGCTTCTGATGCAGGTGGCGATCGCCGCCGGAGTCGCCGTCCTCGCGACCGGGCTGTTCCTCGCCCCGCTGAGCGCGCAGCTCGACGACCAGGCCATGCGCCGCGCGCTCGCGATCGCGCAGACCACGGCGGCCCAGCCGCGCATCGCCGAGGACCTGCAGACCTCGCTGCCCTCCGTGAACGGGCCCGTGCAGACCGCCGCCGAGCGGATCCGCCGGGCCAGCGGGGCCGAGTACGTGGTGGTGATGAACACGAACGGCGTGCGCTGGTCCCACAAGGACATCACCCAGATCGGCGGAGTCGTCTCCACCGACCCCCGCCGGGCCCTCGCCGGCAAGGACGTCATGCAGATCGACAGCGGCACACTGGGGCGCTCGGCGCGCGGCAAGGTGCCGCTGCGCCTCCATGGACACATCGTCGGCGCCGTCTCGGTCGGCATCAAGTACGACAGTGTGCGCAGCCGGCTGATCCACGCCATCCCGGGCCTCTTCGCCTACGCGGGCGGGGCCCTGGCCGTCGGTGCCTTCGCCGCGTATCTGCTCTCCCGCCGGGTGCAGCGGCAGACCCGTGACCTGGCCTTCTCCGACATCTCGGCGCTGCTCGCGGAACGTGAGGCGATGTTGCACGGCATCCGGGAGGGCGTCGTCGCCCTGGACCGGACGGGCCGGGTACGCCTCCTGAACGACGAGGCCCAGCGGCTGCTCGGGCTCGACGCGGCGGCCATCGGCGGGCCGCTCGACGACGTGCTCGGGCCGGGCCGTACGACCGACGTGCTGGCGGGACGGGTCACCGGCACGGATCTGCTGACCGTGCGCGGGCAGCGCGTCCTGGTCGCCAACCGGATGCCGACCGACGACGGCGGCGCCGTGGCCACCCTGCGCGACCGCACCGAACTGGAGCAGCTCGGCCGTGAACTCGACTCCACGCACGGCCTGATCGACGCCCTGCGGGCCCAGGACCACGAGCACGCCAACCGGATGCACACGCTGCTGGGACTGCTCGAACTGGAGATGTACGACGACGCCGTGGAGTTCGTCGGCGAGGTGGTCGGCGACCACCGGATCACCGCGGAACAGGTCACCGAGAAGGTCCACGATCCGCTTCTCGCCGCCCTGTTGGTGGGCAAGGCCACCGTCGCCGCCGAGCGCGGAGTGGCCCTGTGGATCTCGGACGGGACCCTGCTGCCCGACCGGCTGGTCGACCCGCGCGGACTGGTCACCGTCGTCGGGAATCTCGTCGACAACGCGCTCGACGCCGTGGCCGGTACGTCGCACGCGCGCGTGGAGGTCGAACTGCGGGTCCAGGGGCGTACGGCCGTGCTGCGCGTGCGGGACACCGGGCCGGGCATTCCGGCGGAGCGGCGGGAGCTGATCTTCACGGACGGGTGGTCCACCAAGAAGCCGCCGGCGCACGGCAAGCGCGGGATCGGTCTCTCCCTGGTGAGCCGGTTCGCCGAACGGCAGGGCGGCAGCGCGGAGGTGTCCGAGGCGAGCGGCGGGGGCGCGGAGTTCACGGTCGTCCTGCCGGAGGCGCTCACGGAGGCCGACCTGCCGGCGGAACCCACCGCCCCCACGGCGGCCGAGGAGGGCTCGCGATGATCGAGGTGCTGGTCGTGGACGACGACACCCGGGTCGCGCGGGTCAACGCCGCCTACGTCACGAAGGTGCCCGGCTTCCGGGTCGCGGGCGAGGCGCACAGCGCCACCGAGGCGATGCGTCTCATGGAGACACTGCCGCGCCTGGACCTGGTTCTCCTGGACCACTACCTGCCCGACGAGACGGGCCTCACGGTCGTCCGGGAGATGCGGCGTCGCGGTCATCAGACCGACGTCATCATGGTGACGGCGGCCCGCGACGTCTCGACCGTGCAGGCGGCCATGCGGCAGGGCGCGCTGCAGTACCTGGTCAAGCCGTTCGCCTTCGCGGGCCTGCGCGCGAAGCTGGAGGCGTACGCGGATCTCCGCCGTACCCTCGACGGCGGGGGCGAGGCCGAACAGGCCCAGGTGGACCGGATCTTCGGCGCCCTGTCGGCGACCGCCGAACCGAACCTGCCCAAAGGGCACTCCCCCACGACGGCCGAGCTCGTCCGCCGTGCCCTGGTGGACGCCGAGGGGCCGCTGTCCGCCCTGGAGATCGCCGAGGAGACCGGGCTGAGCCGGCAGACCGCCCAGCGCTACCTGAAGCTCCTGGAGCGGACGGGACGGGCCCGGCTGACCCTCAGGTACGGCGACGCGGGCCGCCCGGAGCATCGCTACGTCTGGGCGACCCGCGGGTGAGTGCACGGCTCAGCAGGCGGGGGCGAGAGGTCGTGCCCCACCGTGCGTACGGCTGCGGGGGAAGCAGCCGTACGCACGGTGGACGGCGCACGCGGTGCGGACTGTTCAGCCGGCGGCCTTCTTCACGAACTCCGTGGTGAAGGTTTTGCCGAGGTCCACCTTGGCGTTCTTGATGTTGGGGTTGAACGCCTTGAGCACCTTCTCGACGGTCTCGGGGCCGTTCTCGGGCATCACCCCGTCCTTGGTGAACATCGGCAGCGTGCTCTGGATGGCGGCGGCGTAGAGCGTCTTGGCGCCCTGTGAGTAGTCGGCGGGCATCTTGGCGGCGATCTCGGACGCGCTGTGCGAGGCCATCCACGCGAGAGTCTTCACGAAGGCGTTGGCCAGCTTCTGGACCGTCTCCTTGTGGCCGTTCACCCAGTCCGTCTGCATGTAGAGGCTGGACGAGGGATACGGGCCGCCGAACGCCTCCGCCGAACCCCTCGGCGTCCGCATGTCGATGAGGACCTTGCCCAGGCCCTTCTGCAGGACCGTGGTGACCGTCGGGTCCGTCGTCATACCACCGTCGATCGCGCCCTTCTGGAGCGCGGAGATGAAGGTCGGTCCGGCGCCGACGGCGACCGGCGAGAAGTCGCTGACCTTCACACCGTTCTTGACTGCCAGGTACTTGGTGAGGAAGTCGGTGGAGGAACCGAGCCCGGTGATGCCGAGCTTCTTGCCCTTGAAGTCCTTGGGCGACGTGATGTCGTCCGCGCGCTTGGCGGAGACCAGCTCCACTTCTCCGGGCGCGTGCGAGAACTGCACGACGGACTCCACGGACTTGCCCTTGGTCTGCAGGTCGAGCGTGTGGTCGTAGAAGCCGACGGCCCCCTGCACCTGACCGGAGACGAGCGCGGTCTCCGCCTGCACACCGGCCGGCTCGCTGAGGAGTTCGACGTCAAGCCCCTCGGCGTCGAAGTAGCCGAGCCGCTGGGTGAGCATCGCCGGCAGGTAGATGACCTTGTCGAGGCCGCCGACCATGATCTTGACGTGTTCACCCTTGCCGCCGCCTCCGTCGCTGCCGCTGTCGGCGGTGGATGAGGCCGCGTCGTTGGCACAGGCGGTGAGCGAGGAGAGGGCGAGCAGACCGGCGGCTGCCAGCGCGGAGTATCTGGCGGTCTTGCGCATGATGGGTCACGTCCTTGTGAGAGGGCGGTGCGGGCGGAACGGGCGTCCAGGAGGGGGCGTTGAGCCGGGACCGGGCGTCCTGGAGAGGGCGTTGGACCGGGACCGGGCAACCTGGAGAAGGCGTTGAGCCGGGAACCGGCGTCCTGAAGAGGGGTGTCGGAGGGAACGACGGGGCTTCCGGGAGAGGGGGTCGGGCGCAGAGTGCGCCCTCCGGGTGGGAACCACGACCGGGCGGTGCGGGTGCCCGGGCCCCGGGTCGGTCAGCTCTCGGACTCCGACGGCTTCCAGCGGAAGATGCGGCGCTCGGCGAAGGTGAGCAGTCCCTCGGCCAGCAGCGCGACCACGGCGAGGATGACCATCGCGGCGTACACCCCGGCCGCGTTGAAGGTGCCCTGGGACTGCGCGACGAGCAGACCGATGCCCCTGGTCGCGCCGATGTACTCCCCGACGATCGCACCGATGAGGGCGAAGCCGAAGCTGACGTGGAGGCTGGTGAAGATCCATGAGGTGGCGGACGGAATGACGACCTGAAGCGTCACCCGGCGGTCGCTCGCGCCGAGGATGCGCGCGTTGGCGACGAGGTTGCGGTCGACCTCGCGGGCCCCCTGGAACGCGTTGAAGAAGACCGGGAAGAACACCAGGACCACGGCGGACGCGACCTTGGAGGCCGGGCCGAGCCCGAACCAGATCACGAAGATCGGCGCCAGCACGATCCTCGGTATGGAGTTGAGCACCTTGATGTAGGGACCGAGGACATCGGCGAGGAAGGTGACACGCCCCAGCGCGATACCGAAGACCACACCGGACACCACGCCGATGACCCAGCCGAGCAGCGCCTCGTGGAGCGTGAACCAGATCTGCTCGCCGAGCGAACCCAGTGCGGTCCCGTGGGTGGTCCAGGTGTAGATCTGGTCCCAGATCTTCGACGGCATGGAGAAGTTGAACGGGTCGATGATCTCGGCCCGCGCGAACACCTCCCACAGGCCGAGCACTGCGACCAGAAGCACCGCACGGGCCGCGGCGACGATCATTCTGCGTCGGCGTGCGGCCCGGGCCCGTGAGTGGGCACGCCCCGGCTTGACGGGTTCGCTGTCGGCCGGCGCGACGACGGCCTCGGGGATGACGTCAGGAGACATCGGCCGCACCCCTCTCGCGCGTGATGCGGACCTCTTCGCCGAGCGACTGCCAGATCTCGCGGTAGATCTCGATGAACCGCGGCTCCAGGCGTACCGCTTCGACCTTTCGGGGCCGTGGCAGATCGATCTCGAAGATCTGCTTCACGGTGGCCGGGCCCGCCGTCATCACGACGACCTTGTCGGCCAGCGCGATGGACTCCTCCAGGTCGTGGGTGACGAAGACGACCGAGGCGCCCGTGCCCTCCCACAGCTCCAGCAGTTCGTCCGACATCAGGGCCCTGGTCTGCACGTCGAGCGCCGAGAAGGGCTCGTCCATCAGCAGGATCTCGGGGTCGTTGACGAAGGTCGCGGCGAGCGCGACACGCTTGCGCTGGCCTCCGGAGAGCTGGTGCGGATAGCGGTCCTCGAAGGCCGCGAGCCCGACCCTGGCCAGCCATTCGCGGGCCCGTCGCTTCGCCTCCGCCTTGGGCACCCCACGAAACCGCGGGCCCGCCATGACGTTCGACAGGACCGTACGCCACGGGAAGGTGGCGTCCTGCTGGAAGACGAAACCGACCTTGTCCCCGACACCCTCGACCGGCGCGCCCGCCACCAGGACCTCGCCCTCGGTGGGCTCCTCGAGGCCGCTCACCAGGGTCAGCGTGGTCGACTTCCCACAGCCCGTGGGACCGACGACGGCGACGAACTCGCCACGCCCGATCGTCAGGTCCAACTCCCTGACCGCTGTGTGCAGTCCCCCTGACGGGGTCTTGAAGATCTTGCTCGCGCCCCGTAGCTCGATCGCGGGGCCGGTGTCTGCGCTCATGGGCCGGGACGGTAGATGTGGTGCGGGCCACAGCATCAGTCTTCTGGGCGCAAGGCCTACTTCTGCTTGCAAGAGTCTGTTGTGCTCGTTTTGCTCGCGCTACAACAGCGGAGCCGAAACACGGGCTTAACGCTCGCCAGGCCTTGAGAGAAAGAGGCCCGATGATTGACGTCCTGGTCGTGGACGACGACTTCCGCGTCGCTGAGATCAACGCGAGGTACGTGGGGAAGGTTCCCGGATTCCGGGTGGCCGCCCGCGCGCACAGCGCTGCCCAGGCTCTGGCCGCCGTGGAGCGCGCGCCCGTCGACCTGGTCCTGCTCGACCACTATCTGCCCGACCAGACGGGCCTCGAACTCGTCCACCACATGCGCGAACGGGGTCACGGCACCGACGTCATCATGATCACCGCGGCGAGCGACGTGGTGACCGTACGGGCCGCGATGCGACTGGGCGCCCTGCACTATCTGGTCAAACCGTTCACCTTCGCCGCACTGCGCACGCGTCTCGACTCGTACGCGGCCCTGCGGCGCACCGTCGACCGCGTCGGCGGGCGTGGCGTGGCAGGTCAGGAGCAGGTCGACCGGATCTTCGGCGCCCTGCGCACCGCGCCCACGCCGACGTCGCCGGGGCTGCCCAGAGGCCACTCGGAGCCCACCACCGACCTGATCTGCGGTGTGCTGCACCGTGCGCACCAACCGTTGTCGGCCCATGAGGTGGCCGCCGAGACAGGCCTCAGCCGCTCCACCGCCCAGCGCTACCTGCGCCACCTCGAACAGGCGGGCCGCCTGCGCCTGTCCCTCAGGTACGGCGACACCGGACGCCCCGAACATCGGTACGCGTGGGTGGCGCCCTGAGGGGTGTCCCGTGCGCGTCGCCCGCACACACCCCTGGCGGCGCGCGGCGGAGTCTGCGGGCGCGGGGGTACGCCGCTGGAGACCTGCGGCGCCACACGCCTCTGTCCCGGGAGTCCGGGAGCCGTTCGCCTCGCTGTGGTTCACGTCGCCCGGGGTGCGCGGTGCCCTCAGACCGCCCCGGCACCCGTCAGGGACCGCACCTCGGTCTCCGCGTGCTTGGCCTCGTCCGGCGGCTCCACCGAGGTGACCGTCCCCAGCCAGCCCGAGAGGAAGCCGAGCGGGATCGACACCAGGCCGGGATTCTGCAGCGGGAAGTACTGGAAGTCCACGCCAGGGAACAGGGAGTCGGGGCTGCCCGACACCACCGGCGACAGCAGCACGAGCGCCAACGCGGGCACCAGCCCGCCGTATACGGCCCACACCGCGCCGCGGGTCGTGAAGCTCCGCCAGAACAGCGAGTACAGCAACACCGGCAGGTTCGCGGACGCGGCGACGGCGAAGGCGAGGCCCACCAGGAACGCCACGTTCAGGTCGCGGGCCACCAGTCCGAGCGCGATCGCGACGACTCCGATGCCCACCGCCGCCGCACGTGCCACCGCGACCTCGCTGCGTACCTTCGCATGCCGGCGTCGCAGCGAGGCGTACAGGTCGTGCGCCACGGACGCGGAGGACGCCAGGGTGATGCCGGCGACGACCGCGAGGATCGTGGCGAAGGCAACGGCCGCCACGACCGCGAACAGCACCGTTCCGCCTGTCGAATCGGGTCCGCCGCCCAGATCGAGCGCGAGGAGCGGAACCGCCGTGTTCCCTGCCGCGTTCGACTCCCTCACCGCCGTCGGTCCGACGATCGCCGCCGCGCCGAAGCCCAGCACGATCGTCATCAGGTAGAAGCCCCCGATGAGTCCGATCGCCCAGACCACCGAGCGCCGGGCGGCCCGCGCGGTCGGCACGGTGTAGAAGCGCGACAGGATGTGCGGCAGACCGGCCGTGCCGAGCACCAGCGCGAGGCCCAGGCTGATGAAGTCGAGACGCGCCGTCCAGTCCCCGCCGTACTTCAGACCGGGCACGAGAAACGCGTCGCCGTGCCCGCTGCGTCCGGCGGCCGACAGCAGCAGCTGGTTGAAGTCCCCGTGGAAGCGCACCAGGACGAGCACGGTCAGCGCGACGGCGCCGCCCATCAGCAGGACCGCCTTGACGATCTGGATCCACGTCGTGGCCCGCATCCCGCCCAGCGACACATAGATCACCATGAGTGCGCCGACGCCGATCACCGTCCAGTTCCGCGCCGCGTCGCTCGTCCCTCCGAGCAGCAGCGCGACCAGGCTGCCCGCGCCCACCATCTGCGCCACCAGGTACAGGACGGACACCGTCACCGAAGCCGTCCCCGCAGCGATCCTTACGGGGCGCTCGCTCATCCGCGCCGCGACGACATCGGCGAGGGTGAACCGCCCGCAGTTGCGCACCAGTTCGGCGACGAGGAAGAGGACGACGAGCCAGGCGACGAAGAATCCCACGACGTACAGCAGACCGTCGTAGCCATAGAGCGCGATGAGCCCTGTGACCCCGAGGAAGGACGCCGCCGACATATAGTCACCAGAAATGGCAAAACCATTCTCCATTGATGAGAACAGTCGCCCTCCGGCGTAGAACTCCTCGGCCGAACCGTGCCGATTGCGGCTCACCCAGGTCGTGATCGCCAGTGTGACCGCCACGAATGCGCTGAACAGCACCAGCGCCAGCGTCTGATGATTGCCGGTCACCGCTCGGCCCCTCTGACATTGCGCGTCAACTCCTGCGTGTCCCATCGCAGTTCGAGCGCGGCTCGGTCCCGGCGCAGCCGTGCGTGGCGCGCGTACGCCCAGGTGAGCAGGAACGTGGTGAGGAACTGCCCGAGTCCCGCCACCATGCCCACATTGACCGCGCCCGCGACCGACCGGGCCATGAACCCGGGCGCCGCCGTGGCGGTCACCACGTAGCCGACGTACCAGGTGAAGAACACGGCGAAGGCCGGCACCACGAACCTCCGGTACCGGCCGCGCACCTCCTGGAAGGCCGCGCTGCGCTGCACCTTCAGATAGACCTCGGCCGTGCCGCCCATGGAGCCTCCCTGCCCCTGGCGCGCGGGCGGGACGACGGGCGCGGGCGCCCCCGTGCCGTCCAACTCGCCCCAGCCGGAGGCGAGCGCGTCATACCAGGGGTCGTCGAACCGGACCTCCCCCGTGTCGCGGCCGTCGTGCTTCTCCACCGAACTCTCCTTGTCCGCGACCCGTTTCGGCCGCGTACCCAAGGATGTACAGATCGGGAAGATCCCGGACTCTTCTACCCACCCACTTCACCCCATCAGGTGACTCAATTCACCGGTGGCCGGACGAGACCTTTCCCATAGGCATAACGCACCGCTTGAGCACGGTCCTTGAGCCCCGTCTTGGCGAAGAGATTGTTGATGTGGGTCTTCACCGTGGCCGTGGAGACATGCAACTTGCGGGCGATCTCCTGGTTGGTGAGCCCCTCGGCGATCAGCAGCAGCACCTCGGTCTCGCGCGCGGTGAGCCCGTCGGGCGGCGCCACGGGCGCGGCCGGCGGCGGTTCCGGCTGCGACAGCCGTTCCAGCAGACGCCGTTGGACGCTCGGCGAGAGTCCCGCGTTGCCGGACAGCACGCTCTCGACGGCGCGCACGATCTCGTCACCGCCCGCGTCCTTGGTGAGATATCCGCGTGCCCCGGCCCTGAGCGCCGGAAACAGCGACTCGTCGTCCGCGTATGTGGTGAGCACGACCACCTGTGTCCCCGGGTGCTCGGCGCGGATGCGCCGGGTCGCCTCGACGCCGTCGCAACGAGGCATGCGCAGGTCCATCAGCACGACGTCCGGGGCGAGTTCGGCGACCAGCGCCACCGCCTCCTCCCCGTCCCCGGCAGCACCCACGACCTCGATCCCCGGCAGCAGACCCAGCAGCATCACGATGCCCTCGCGCACCACCGTCTGGTCGTCCGCCACCACGACCCGAGCCGCCCTTCCGGTCTCCTCCGCCGTCATACGGGCACCTTCAGCGTGACCACGAATCCCTCCTCGTCCGGCCCGGCCTCCAACGAGCCGCCCAGCAGTTCGGCACGCTCCCGCATGCCCAGCAGACCGTACCCGGCGCCGGCGGCCCCGAGCTCCCCCGGCGCTCCCCCCGAGTCCCGTACGGCCAGGGTCACTTCGTGCTCGCCGTATTCCAGCCGCACGTGGACCTTGGCGCCCGGCGCGTGCTTGCGGACGTTCGTCAGGGCCTCCTGCGCCACTCTCCGCACCGCCTGCGAGGCCTCGGCCGGCAGCAGTTGGCGTTCACCTGTGACGGTGACGTCGGCTCCGTCGGACGTGGCGACCAGTTCACCCAGGAACTCCTCCACCGGGGACATCTCGCCCCGGAGCGCGGAGAGCGCCTGCCGGGTCTCGGCGAGCCCTTCCCGGGCCATCCCGCGTGCGGCCACGACGCGTTCGAGGATCGTCTCCCGGTCGGCGCCCCGCTCGATCAGCAGCCGGGCCGCCTCGAGGTGCACCATCTGCGCCGAGAGGCTGTGTGCCAGGACGTCGTGGATCTCCCGTGCGATCCTGGCGCGCTCCGCGAGCGCCGCCGACTGCGCCTCGGCCGCACGTGCCGCGCGCTCCTGGGCGAGGAGGCGCTGGGCACCTCCGCGCGCCTCCGCGTCGAGGCGCAGTACGTATCCCGCCAGGACGAGCCCCACGACGGTGACCACGGTGGTCAGCCAGACGTCGTTGTTGACGGCCGCATAGGCGCTCAGCGCCACCGTGGTGAGCGGCAGTGCCGCCACCAGGGGCAGCCTCTCCATGGCGCTGATCGCGCACACGCACCACAGCACGAGGGCCGGAATCCTGAATCCCGTGCTCGCCGCCACCACCGCGATGGCGAGCAGCAGCGCGAGCAGCGCCATGGAGGGCACCAGCCGGTGCTGGAGCGTGGTCTGCCAAAAGGCCCAGGCACCGGCGCCACAGGCGACGACCCCCAGCGCCGCGGCCGCGGTGCCCCATCCGCTCAGATCGCTGTTCGTGAAGGTCGTCCACAGGAGGACGCCCAGGGCGAAGAGGCGCGTCGTCCAGGCCAGCGCGCGCTTGGCCGTGGGCACTCCCGCTCGCGAGAGCGCCTCGCGGGAGGGCCAGCGGGTCCAGGAATGCTCGGTCACACGCGCTCCTCCCACGAGACCTTGGGCACGCCGCCACCGTACGCCGCGCCCCGAGTGGCCGCCGGGCGCAGGGACTGCGACCGCCAGAGCAGGACTCCGGAGCGGACCAGCAGGGTGGCCGCGAGCGCGAGCAGCAGGGCTGAGCTGTCCTGATGCACCCCCAGCAGCGCACCGATGCCGAAGAGCCCCAGCCGCACGGCTATGCCCACGCCCCAGACGGCCGCGGCGGCCTTGGTGCTCCTGCTCCAGACCGTGCCGTCCGGCTCCACCCACATTCGTGTGGTCCACGCCCAGGCGGCTCCGATGGCCAGCCCGATGACGAGCTCGGCCCCGAGGAGGAGGCCCGCCGCGGTCCGGTGACGGGGATCGAGGAGCCCCGGCTCGCGCAGAGCGATCACGGCCAGCACGGCCGGCACGATCCACCAGCGCCTGTCCGTGCTGACCCTGCGCGCACGGAATTGGCGTGCGACGACCAGAACAACAACGGCGAAGATCACCAAGGCGTTGACGAGCCCGGACATCGCGACCCCCATGGGCGAGGAAGAGCGGATATCGGCAGCGAGCGCTGTCGACGCCTTCGACGCTACGGAAATCGCGAGGTCAGCAGATCGGAGCCCGGGTGGATCCCGGGTGGACCCATCCCCGCCCCAAGCCTCCACCCACGGGTGGAGCCCCAGACGCTCCGCACTCCGTCCAGGCCCCATGGGTCTCGCCCCGCCATGCCGCCCGCACCCGACGACGCACGCGAGGGGCCGTGCCGGTACGTCGCAGCCCGTCGATCACGCCCGGATCGACCAACGGCTCCCGCCGACCGACGCCTGATCCAGCGGCGACGGGCTCGATGCACCGGCACGGCCCCGCCCCGCCCCGGCCCACGCATGCACCGCAGTCGCAGTCGCAGACGTCCCCCGCAGGCCGCGCGACTCCCACGGCACCGATACCCGCCCGCGCTACAGGCCGCCCACGGACGCGCCACCGCACCTTGCGGACGCGCCGCTCCCCTGCCGCCCGCGCAGCGCCTACGCGTCGATACGCGACCGGTCCAGCGTCGCCGCGGACCTGGAGATGAACTCCTTGCGCGGAGCCACGTCGTTCCCCATCAGCAGATCGAACACCTGCTCAGAGGCGTCCAGGTCGGAGATGTTGATCCGGCGCAGCGTCCGGAACCGGGGATCCATCGTCGTCTCGGCCAGCTGATCGGCGTCCATCTCGCCCAGACCCTTGTACCGCTGGATCGAGTCCTTGTACCGCACGTTCTTGCGCTGCAGTTCCAGCAGCGTCTCCCGCAGCTCACGGTCCGAGTACGTGTAGACGTACTTGTCCTGCCCCTTCTTGGGCTGGCTGAGCTCGATGCGGTGCAGCGGCGGCACCGCCGCGAACACCCGCCCGGCCTCGACCATCGGCCGCATGTACCGCTGGAACAGCGTGAGCAGCAGGATCCGGATGTGCGCACCGTCGACATCGGCGTCGACGAGGAGAATGATCTTCCCGTACCGCGCCGCGTCGATGTCGAAGGTCCGCCCGGACCCGGCCCCTATGACCTGGATGATCGCACCGCATTCGGCGTTCTTGAGCATGTCCGTCACGGACGACTTCTGCACGTTGAGGATCTTGCCCCGGATCGGCAGCAGCGCCTGGAACTCCGAGTTCCGCGCCAGCTTGGCCGTACCGAGCGCGGAGTCGCCCTCGACGATGAACAGCTCGCTGCGCTCGACATCGTCACTGCGGCAGTCGGCGAGCTTGGCGGGCAGCGACGAGGACTCGAGGGCCGTCTTCCGGCGCTGCGCGTCCTTGTGCTGGCGCGCGGCGATCCTCGTGCGCGCGGCGGCGACGGCCTTCTCCATCACGACCCGGGCCTGCGCGGCGTCGTCCCGCTTGGTGGAGGTCAGGAAGGCCTTGAGCTCCCTGGAGACCACGTTGGTCACGATGCGGCGGGCCGCCGAGGTCCCGAGGACCTCCTTGGTCTGGCCCTCGAACTGCGGCTCGGCGAGACGCACCGTGACGACGGCGGTCAGGCCCTCCAGGGCGTCGTCCTTGACGATGTCGTCCTCGGCGACGCGCAGCAGCTTCTTGGCCCGCAGCACCTCGTTCATCGTCTTGGCCACGGCCTGCTCGAAGCCCGCGACATGGGTGCCGCCCTTGGGGGTGGCGATGATGTTCACGAACGACTTCAGGTTCGTGTCGTAGCCGGTGCCCCAGCGCAGCGCCACGTCCACGCCGAGCTCGCGGGTGACCTCGGTCGGCGTCATCTGTCCGTGGTCGTCGAGGACCGGGACGGTCTCCTTGAAGCTGCCCTGCCCCGAGAAGCGGAGAACGTCGCAGACGGGCTTGTCGGAGGCCAGGTACTCGCAGAACTCACTGATGCCGCCGTCGAAGCGGAAGGACTCCTCGCCCTTGCTGCCGCCCTCGCCGAGCCCGTACTCGTCGCGTACGACGATGGTGAGGCCCGGGACCAGGAAGGCGGTCTGGCGGGCCCGCTGGTGCAGGTGGTCCAGGGAGAGCTTGGCGTCCTTGAGGAAGATCTGGCGATCGGCCCAGTAGCGCACGCGCGTGCCGGTGCGGGTCTTGGGGATCCGCTTGAGCTTGCGCAGCCCGCTCGTCGCGTCGAAGGCCGCCTCGGGGCCGTCCGCCTTGAAGGCTCCCGGGGTGCCGCGCCGGAAGCTGACCGCGTGCGTGTTGCCGCCACGGTCCACCTCGACGTCCAGACGGGCGGAGAGCGCGTTCACCACGGAGGCGCCCACGCCGTGCAGACCGCCGGAGGCCGCGTACGAGCCGCCGCCGAACTTGCCGCCGGCGTGCAGCTTCGTCATCACGACCTCGACGCCGGACAGGCCGGTCTTGGGCTCCACGTCGACCGGGATGCCACGGCCGTTGTCCCGCACGTCCACCGAGCCGTCGTCGTGCAGGATCACGTCGATGTGGTCGCAGTAGCCCCCCAGGGCCTCGTCCACGGAGTTGTCGATGATCTCCCACAGGCAGTGCATCAGACCGCGACTGTCGGTCGACCCGATGTACATGCCGGGGCGCTTGCGGACGGCTTCGAGCCCCTCGAGGACGAGCAGGTGCCGCGCGGTGTAGTTGGAACCGTCCCGGTCTGATCCGGTCAGCAACGCTGTGGACGGCACGGACGTGTCGGCGGTCACGCGGTTCGCTCCTCGCTGAATTTCAGATGGGGCCCTTTTGGGTAAGGGGCCGGCTTCGGTCACCGCTGAGAGGGTACAGAGGCCTGGTAGAGCCGTTGTAACGCCACCCTCGCATGAACTCAGACTAGTCCAGGGTCGCATGGGTGTTCGATCCCTCGATGGAGTGAAGTACATATCACGTTCCCTTCGGGGCATGAACCATTTAGGCTCCGGGCACGTCCTCATGAACAACCGGCAAGCCAGCCGGGAGGACCGACCCCTGACAGACAGCGCGAACCCGTAAGACGCGAAGACACGCAATACGGCTCATTCGCCGCCACCCGGCAGCAGACAGCCGCCCCGGAGAGAAATTTTCGAGGAAAAGCCACGAGCGGGAACGTTTTCGGCCTGGTTGGATGTTGACCCTGGTACGACAGCTCGTCGAGCTAGAGAAGAGGCGACGTGACTACTGTTCTGACCCCCGCGAGCCCGCTGACGGCCGCTGACCGCTGCGACCGTTGCGGCGCCCAGGCATATCTGCGCGTCGTCCTCCTCAGCGGCGGTGAGCTGCTCTTCTGCGCCCATCACGGGCGTAAGTTCGAGCCGGAACTCAAGAAGATCGCCGCTGAGATACAGGACGAGACGGAGCGACTGACGTCGGTCCCGGCAACGTCTGAGGACGAAGAGCGCTGACACTTCGCATCAACGACGAGCCAGCTCCGGCATAGGCCGGGTGTACGGGCGGCCACCCCCGCTACTGGGGGTGGCCGCCCGTATGCGTACCGCTCCGTCGGATGCGCTGAGACGCTCCGGTTCGTGCCGCTTCAGCGACTTCGGGCACCAAGCGCGGGCACTGCTTCCAGGGCCGGCACCCCTGCCCGCGCCCCCTTCGGAGACACCCGGCGCGCCAGTCCGGGGCGCACAGCTTGCGGAAACAAGCCCATCCGTGTGCGGGCCCCGCACCACCTCCACCACCTCCACCACCTCCACGGCCTCCACGGCCTCCACGGCCTCCACGGCAGCCTGGGGCGGCCCGCAGGCCCGGCAGGTGCGTTTGGCCCGCGCGACCCTCAGCGGCGCGAGTCGAGCGCCCTGACGACTTCGGAGACCCGCGTGTAGACCCCGGGGCTCCCCGGCTGACCGCAGCCGCTGCCCCACGACACGAGGCCGATCAGCCGGCCCCGAGCGACGAGCGGGCCACCGCTGTCGCCCTGGCAGGCATCCCGCCCGCCCTCGATCTCACCGGCGCACAGCATGGAGGCGGCCCTGTAGGTGCCGTCCGCGTTTCCCGGATACGCTCGCTGGCAGACGGCGTCGGACAGCACGTTCACACCCACGGACCGCAGGGTGAGCGCGTAGTCACCGCCACCCGACGTGTCGCCCCAGCCGTAGACCGCGGCTCCCGTGCCGGGCGCGTAGGCGGCGTCCCCGGCGGCAGCCATCCGGATGACCGAGCTCTGGGGCAGCGGGGAGGCGAGCGTGAGCAGCGCGAAGTCCCCGGCGTTCGCCTCGGCGTCGTAGGCCGGATTGACCCAGGTCTTGCTGACCGGGATCTCCTCGCCCTTGCTGGAAAGCAGGTCCCCCCGGCCCGCGATGACCTTCAGGTCGCGGACCTTCTGTGGTGGCCCTCCGAGCACGAGCGGCCCCAAGCAGTGGGCCGCGGTCAGGACGAGCGACGGGCCGATCGCCACACCGCCGCAGAACTGTCCGGCCCGCGTACCCCCGAACCGGTCACGGCTGGACAGCGCCACGGTCCACGGGCTCTGGGCGATATCGACGGGTTGGCCTCCGATGACGACGCCACCGGTCGCGGCCGGGGCGGGGGACGCCAGCGGTATCACGGCCGCGGCGGCCGCAAGGGCCAGCGAGGCGACAAGGGGGCGACGCATGCGCGCTCCTCACTCTGGGATGGTCCTGGAACACCCAGAGTCATCCAGCGCGTCGCGACGCGCACTCCGCACACACACCGAGGGCCCGGCTCCCCAGCGGGAGTCGGGCCCTCGGTGACGTACGGCCGAGACCTAGTCGAGGTAGTCGCGCAGCACCTGCGAGCGCGACGGGTGGCGCAGCTTCGACATCGTCTTGGACTCGATCTGACGGATCCGCTCGCGCGTGACGCCGTACACCTTGCCGATCTCGTCGAGGGTCTTCGGCTGACCGTCGGTGAGACCGAAACGCATCGAGACGACGCCCGCCTCGCGCTCGGAAAGGGTGTCGAGAACGGAGTGCAGCTGCTCCTGCAGGAGCGTGAAGCTGACCGCGTCGGCGGGGACGACGGCCTCGGAGTCCTCGATGAGGTCACCGAACTCGCTGTCGCCGTCCTCACCCAGGGGGGTGTGCAGCGAGATGGGCTCGCGGCCGTACTTCTGGACCTCGATGACCTTCTCCGGGGTCATGTCGAGTTCCTTGGCCAGCTCCTCCGGGGTGGGCTCACGGCCCAGGTCCTGGAGCATCTGGCGCTGCACGCGCGCGAGCTTGTTGATGACCTCGACCATGTGCACCGGGATACGGATGGTGCGGGCCTGGTCGGCCATGGCGCGGGTGATCGCCTGACGGATCCACCAGGTGGCGTACGTGGAGAACTTGTAGCCCTTGGTGTAGTCGAACTTCTCCACCGCGCGGATCAGACCGAGGTTGCCCTCCTGGATGAGGTCCAGGAAGAGCATGCCGCGGCCGGTGTAGCGCTTGGCCAGGGAGACCACCAGACGGAGGTTGGCCTCCAGGAGGTGGTTCTTCGCCCGACGGCCGTCCTCGGCGATGATCTCCAGCTCGCGCTTGAGCTTCGGCGCGAGCTTGTCGGCGTTCGCCAGCTTGTCCTCGGCGAAGAGGCCCGCCTCGATGCGCTTGGCGAGCTCCACCTCCTGCTCGGCGTTGAGCAGGGGGACCTTGCCGATCTGCTTCAGGTAGTCCTTGACCGGGTCCGCGGTGGCACCGGCGGCGGCGACCTGCTGCGCGGGCGCGTCGTCCTCGTCCTCGTCGGACAGGACGAAGCCCTGGGCGCCGTCCTCGGCGGGCTCCTCGGCACCGGGCTTGCCCGGGGTCTCCTCGACCGCCTCGTCGTCGACCAGCTCGGCGTCGTCCTTCTTGGCGGTGGTCTTCTTGGCCGCCGTCTTCTTGGCGACCGTCTTCTTGGCGACGGCCTTCTTGGCGACCGTCTTCTTGGCGGCGACCCGGCCGTCGGACACGTCCTCGGCCGGATCGTGGGCGGCAGGGGCGGCCGGGGCTGCGCTGGCGGTGGCCTTCTTCGTGGTCACCGTCTTCGCCGCGACCGTCTTGGTGGCGGTGCGCTTGGCCGGACTCTTCGCTGCGACGCTCTTTCGGGTGCGCTTGGGCTCCGCGGCACTGACCATCAGCGTCACACCCTCTTCCTCGAGGATCTGGTTGAGGCTGCGCAGTACGTTCTTCCACTGAGTGGCCGGAATCTGGTCAGCTTCGAAGGCCCGACGCACGTCATCGCCGGCGATCTGCCCCTCAGCCTTTCCCCGCTCGATGAGCGCCATGACAGAGACGGACTCGGCGATCTCCGGCGGGAGCGTACGGGATGTGCTGGCCGACACGAACAACCTCTCGGAACGTTGGAAAACGGCTTCCGGCCCCGTCCGGGTGCGGACAGGGACCGACGACCGCCGACTTGGGGATGGGTCGACGGCGCGGGCGGGGGCCGGGAAGATTCACAGCGCCGTGAACGGCGTCCGTATTCCTTCCTCGGCAGTCACCTCTTAGGTCATCGCGCAGTTCCGAAGAGCGTTACGCCCAATCTGCGTGGCCCGAGTCACACCCCGTAAGAGCCCAAAAGCAGCCAGATACGGTCAGAGAAGGTCAGCTGATGGACTCATCACCTCAAACCGACAGGTGCATCACCTCATCGCATCACCGGACCCCGCCGGATCCGGGAAGGATCCGAAGGGGTCCGGCGAGAGATGGTTCACCGGCCGGGCGATGCCACACGGGGACACACGCCCCCGACCGCGCCGCCCTCGGAGCGCGGTCAGTGCTCGCGCGGCGCGGGCACCACGCGCTCCACCTCGGGGTGGACGGTGAGCAGCTGACGCATGGCGGTCTCGGCCGCCGTGCCGTCGGCCGCGGCCAGCGCGTCGACGATGCGGCCGTGGTGCACCAGGGAGGCCTCGGTCGGCCGCTCACAGCCGGTGACGGGACCGCCGGAGACCTGGAGCGCGGCCGACACGATCCCGGAAAGGTGTTCCAGCATGCGGTTGCCCGCGACCTGGATGAGCAGTGAATGGAACTCCGAGTCGGCACGCGAGAAGGTGAGCGAGTCACCCTGCGCCAAGGCGTGGCCCATGATCTCGACCATGTCGCCGAGACGCTGCTGCACCTCCTCCCGGCCGTGCCCGGCGGCGAGGCGGGCGGCGAGCGGTTCGATCGTCCAGCGCAGTTCGCTCAGCTCGCGTCGCTGATCGTCGCGCTGCGGACCGAAGGCACGCCATTCGATGATGTCCGGGTCGAGAAGGTTCCAGTCACTGACGGGGCGCACCCGCGTACCGACGTTGGGCCGGGCGCTGACCAGGCCCTTCGCCTCCAGGACGCGGAGCGATTCACGGACGACGGTGCGCGAGACTTCGAACCTCTGTCCGATCTCCTCGGGGACGAGCGGACGGTCCGCGCCGAGGTCGCCGGAGACGATCATCTGGCCCAGCTGTTGAACGAGTTGGCCGTGCAGTCCGCGTCCGCGGTTGCCCGCGGCGCGTCGGCCGACGCGGCCGAGCTCCTGGTCGGCGTTCTCCCACGCGGGGACGCCGAGGCGTTCGGTACCAGGGGAGTCGCTATAGGGGTAGCGGTCGAGTTCGCCCGGGCCGGCCAGGCCGGAGTCTGTGGAACGGGCGGCGGTCATCATGGTGTGCGCAAGGGTACTCACGGATCATTTGTCGGCGCTGTCTCCAACTCCCTTGAGGTCTTTGGTGAAAAGCACACGAAAGGGTGATCGCTCACCCCGTCGCAATTGACGCCTTATCGGAAAGAAATGAGCGTTCTCCAAGGAGTTGTGCGCACGGGGGAAACGGAAGGGCGCGGACGGTCGTCATCGAACCCGGCTCCGCAGGGTCGTGAGCAGAAATGCGCAGAGCAGTGCGGTCAGCGACAACGTCAGCGCGCCGCCGACGGGTTGGGCGACCAGCCGCACCAGAGCCGCCAGATAGCGCGCTCCCCCGAACGGCCACTGCACCAGCGTGAGCTCGCGCAGCCGCTCCGGGAACCCGGCCGCCGTCCGCACGGATGGGCCCGACAAGGCCTTTTGTACGAGTGGGACGACGAGGACCGGCACGGCGAGAACGGCGGCGAGCCCTGCGGTGGTGGACCGGAAGAGACCCGCCGCCAGGACCCCGGCCCAGGCGCAGCCCACCACGAGGCCGATCCAACTCGCGCCCAGGGAAAGCCAATCGCCGGGAATTGCGGTGAGTTCCCGCCCGTACACGAGATAGAGGATTTCGAGGTCGCAGCCCACGGTGAGAAAGGCCAGCATGAGCGCGGTGCCCGAGGAGACGAGGAGTTTGGCCGCCAGCAGCCCCAGCCGGCGGGGGACGGTTCCGCGGTCCGCGGCCAGGGCGGGATGCCGGAATTCCTCGCCGAAGGCGATCGCGCCGAGCAGTCCGGCGCCGAGCGCGGCAGGCGGCAAAGGGCTTTCGCGCGGCCAGGCGGCCAGCAGTCGCGGGCCGGGGGTGTGGCCGATCCTGGCGAGGAACACGGACAGGAGGACGGAGACGAGCAGCACGGCGGCGGAGGTGAGGTAGCCGGTGCTGACACCGGCGGCGCGGCGCAGTTCGTAGCGCAGCGGACGCAGGGGACTCGGTGCCTGGCGTACGGCGATGGGGGGCGGGAGCACCGGCCGCCCCTCCGCGGCCGGCGTCTCGGCCCGAGAAGAATCGTCACTTCCGAGAGCGTCGCCACCGGCGGACGGGGCGGGGGGAATTCCCATGTCGCCGGTCTCGTCGGCGATTTGGTGGACGAGGATGCCGTGCCGGTAGGCGGTCTCGCCGACGTCCGCGCAGGTGCTGCCGTACACCGAGAGCCGGTTGCCGTCCTCGCGCACGACCTCGACGGAACGCTGGTCGGTCCGGGCCTCCTTGGCGAGCAGGGTGGCGAGGCGGACGGCGTGCGGGCTGCGGACGGCCACCCGGGGACGCAACCGGGTGCGGGCGAAGTCCACGACTTCCTGGTCGGCGGCGAGGCGGCCCTCCCGCAGCGTGACGACCCGGTCGGCCGCCCAAGCCGCTTCCTTGGCGTCGCCCGTGCTGAACAGGACGGTGCCGCCCTGGCTCGCGTGCGCGCGCAGGATCCCGTGCATCCAGCGGCCTTCACGGGCGGAGAGCCCCGCGGCGGGGTCGTCGAGGACCAGGGTGTGCGGGTCGGCCAGCAGCGCGCAGGCGAGGCCCAGTCGGCGGTCCAGGCCGCGCGAGAGGGTGCCCAGGCGTTCGTCGCACAGGCCGAGGAGACCGACCACATCGAGGACCTCGTCGGCGCGCCGCACCGGCACACCGGCCGCGGCACACAGCATGCGGAGCTGGCCGTGGACCGTGCGCGCGGGATGGCCGGGTACGTCACCGAGAAGTACGCCGACCTCGCGCGACGGATGGGCGATCCGATGCAGCGGCCGGCCTCTGAAATAGGTGATTCCTCGGCCCTGCCGGAGTTCGAGCATGAGCTTCAGCGTCGTGGTCTTGCCCGCACCCGAAGCTCCGAGGAGGGCTGTGACGTGGCCCGCGCGCGCCTCGAAGGACACGTCGTCGACGGCGGGCCGAAGCTCCCCGCGGGGGTTGCTGGTCAATCCGATGGCCTGGATCACTCACAGCAAGATAGCGCGACATTTACGTTTTTTCGGGCACCGGACGGCCGGTCTCTGCCGGGCCTTCCTTGTGTCGCGTGACGGTCCGCCCCCGAGTCGGCCCGATGGTCAGACCTCGGGGCGCAGCATCGGCGGATTGAGCAGGGTGGCGCCGCCCGCGCGGAACAGCTGGGCGGGGCGGCCTCCCTGACGCGTGGTCGTGCCTCCCGTGGGCACGAGGAAACCCGGCGTACCCGTCACCTTGCGGTGGAAGTTGCGCGGATCGAGCGCGACGCCCCACACCGCCTCGTAGACACGGCGCAGCTCGCCGACGGTGAATTCGGTCGGGCAGAAGGCGGTGGCCAACGACGAGTACTCGATCTTGGACCGGGCGCGTTCCACGCCGTCCGCGAGGATCGTCGCGTGGTCGAAGGCGAGTGGCGCCGCCTGCTCGCCGTCGCGACCGTAGCCGCCCTGTTGGAGCAGCTCCTCCACCGGCGCCCAGCGCGCGCTCTTGGCGTCCCCTCCGGCCCTGGGCGCGGGCAGGTCCGGGGCGAGCGCGAGATGGGCCACGCTGACGACCCTCATCCGCGGGTCGCGTTCGGGGTCGCCGTACGTCGCCAGCTGCTCGAGGTGTGCGCCGTTGTCCTCTGCCCGCACGGACGGGTCGTGGGCGCGCAGCCCGGTCTCCTCGGCCAGTTCGCGCGCGGCCGCCTGCGCCAGATTCTCGTCGGCCCGTACGAACCCGCCCGGCAGTGCCCACCGGCCCTGGAACGGCTGCTCGCCCCTGCGTACCGCCAGCGCGCACAGGGCGTGGCGACGCACGGTCAGCACGACCAGGTCCACGGTCACGGCAAAGGGCGGAAAGGCAGACGGGTCGTAGGGCATGCCGCGATCATAGTCGTCTCCTTGACGATAAACACGCCCTTCGCCGACCACGTCCGACCGTGATCCACTTCCGTTCGCGACAGGTTCCGGAGACGGCCGCCCCCCACGGTCCGAAGGATCCGCCGTGACGTCACATTCCCAACTGCAGCCCGTCGGCGGCCTCCTCGACCATGGTGAGGCCGAGCCTGCTGACGCGCACGGAGAAGGGTGCGCCCGCGATCCGCAGTCCCGTCAGCCCGATCTCACCGAGCGGTGCGCCGCCGACCGGACGCAGCGTCACCGTCCCCGCCGGGGCATCGGGGCGAATGCCCGCGAGGGCGGTGACGAGCAGCACCACGGCGGCCGCGGCGGTGGCCGCGGGGCGGCAGGCCGTCGGATGCGGAACCGGGGCGCCGCCCTGGATGCGCTGCTCGCCCGCGTACATCTCGGGCAGCCGGTGTCCGAATGTCTCGGCGGCCGCCAGGAGCCCCCGCAGCAGCGCGCTCGCCTCTTTCTCGTGGCCGGCGGCGAACAGCCCCGCGACGGCGACAGCGGTCTCGTGGACCCGCACGGCGCCGCTGCGGTGCCCGAAGGGGTTGTACGCCGCCTCCGTGGCGCCGAGGCTGCGCAGCCCCCAGCCCGAGTCCATGGCGGGGCCTGCGAGCGACCGCGCGAGCTGCTCGGTCCGCGTCTTGTCCAGCAGGCCGGGGGCCAGGGCTCCGGAACCGAGCAGTCCCGTGTCCAGGAGGTGGACGGTGCCCGCGCCGAGCTGCGGCACCAGGCGCCCGTCCGGGGCGCGGGCTGCCGCGGGTCTTCCGTCGCCTCCGTCCTCGACCCAGAAGTCCTCGTGGAACGCCGCCCGCAGCTCCTGCGCCCACTGCCGCAGTCCATCGCCGCCGGGTCGGCCGGTCTCGTCGAGCAGTTCGGCACCCAGCACGGCCGCGCGGTGGGCGTGGGCCTGCGTCTCGCAGCGGAACGGGCCGCCGGGTTGCGGGTCGGGCAGGTAGATGCCGTCGCCCACGGTGGTCCGCAACCAGGCGAGGCACCGCTCGGCGGCGGGCAGCAGTTCCTCGGTCGCCCGCTCCGCCAGTCCCCAGCGCCGACCCTCCGCGAGGAGGGCGGGGAACAGCAGGGTCGCTTCGATCGCCGTGCATCCCGGCGGCAGATATGGACCCGCGTCCCGGTGCGGCCCGGGGATCAGGCCGGATCGCGCTCCCTGGCCGGCGATCTGGGTACGGGCGAGGGTCCGCAGGGTGCCCGCGGCAAGGCGGGTGCCGAGCGGCAGCGTCATCCGGGCGGCGGCGAGCGCGTCGGCCGGTGCCAGGCCGCAGCGCCACGGCGCGCCCGCCGCGAGGTGCGCGTCCGCCGGATGCGCGGGGTCACGCAGCAGCAGGGCTCGGAGATCCTCCACGCTGGTGTGCAGGAGCGACTGGATCCGGGGGTCGTCGCCCACGGCCCGTGCCTGGGCCAGCGGGGTCGTCGCGCCTCGCCCCACGGCTCTGTGGGGCGAGGCGCCGTCGGGCCGTACCCGCAGCTCGACGGTTCGCGTGCCGCCGGGCGGCAGTTCGAGCTCCCAGCGGAGCAGTCCCGCGGAGGCCAGGGCGTCGGCGGGTGGCGGGTCGGCGGTGACGGCCGAGTCTCCCGTGGCGCAGGTCCACCGGAGGCCCGAGTCGTTGACGGTGGCGGGCAGTTCGGGTCCGGCTCGGCCCGAGGCGACCGAAGCGAGTTCCGCGAGGTCCGTGCCGAGGGCGACCTCCAGCGAGAGGCGCAGCGTGCGGGCGGCAGCGCTGTGCAGGACGATCCGCTCCGTGCCTTCCGCGCACCTCGTCCGTTCCACGATCACGTCCGGATCGGGCCCCGAGTCGGTGGACGCGCGCACCGTCCCCACGAAGCGGGCCCGGTCGGCGCCGATCCTCCGGGCCTGTACGGGGAGGGGTTCGCGCCCTGACACCTTTACCTGGCAGCGGGACAGCATCCGCCGGCCCGCGCGGTAGAAACCGTCCAGCCCGCGGCCGGTCAGCTGTCCCTGCTCCGTGGAGATCGCCAGTCCTGGCAGGGCGACGCAGATGAGCGCGGTGTGTACGGGAGGCAGGTCCGTGGTCCGGCGCGGAAAGGGAACCGGTGCCGGTCGGGTCGTGGCAGCACCCGCCGTTGCCGCGAAGGGGTTCGATGCGCTCTCCGCTCCTGCGAACGGGGGTGCCGAACCGCCTGGGCGGTCGAGGTGTCGCGCGAGGCCGCGTGACGGCGGGAGGTCGACGTCGGGTTCGGCGGGCGGGTTGGGCATGGGCATGCGGCTTCCTCCGCGCTCGGTGCGCTGCGGGCGCGCTCGGCGCCGGGTCGGGGGATCCGGAGGGTCGGGGGCGTTCGGCGGCGCGGCCCGGCCGCGGGTACCGCCACACAGGTGAACGGAACGGCCCTGCTCCGAGTCACGCCCTCGATGCCGGAAGCCGACCGAATGGCGGCGCGGCGGGCCGCCATCCGTGAAGGGGAGGCTGACGGGTTGACGGAACACGCCGGGGATGCGCCGGGCGGACGCGGGAGCGGGCGCGTCGCCTTCAGGGATCCGGCGGCAGCGACTGCTCATGCCTCCTCCCCCGCACCCTGACGACCGTCACGGCGAGCCCGCACCCGATCACTCGTCCGCCCGAACGCCCGCGCCGGTCCCGCCCCGGTGGGCGAGGTGTCCTCGGCGGGCCGGACGGCGGGCAGGCCGCGCGCCCCGGGAGAGCGGCGGCTCGCTCGCGTTCCCCCGTGCCCCGCCGGTCGCGCCCTGCGCCGACGACGGGCAGCGGCCCCGGAGGGCTGTGCCGTCGCGTCGGACGATCCGGCGGGAGCCGATGCTCCTGAGTCCGGTGCCGGCTCCGCGGCCTCGAGTGGTACGGCGTGGTCGGCTCCCGACGGCCGTTCCGCTTCCGCCCCCGGCCGGCCGGTGCGCTCCGCTCGTAGGCACCGGCGGATCGACTCGGGGTCCAGTCCCTCGTTGCAGGCCTGATGCAGAAGGCGCGCGAAGAGGTAGTCGGGGTCGGCGCCCAGTGCCATGGCCAGGGCCTCCCGGGCCTCCAGTTCGTCACCGCTCGACCAGGCGACCCATCCGGCGAGGGTGAGAGGGGCCGCGGCGTGCTCGCCGTAGGAGCCGACGCAGCGGCGGGCCAGCGCTCGCCAGAGGCGCAGGGCAGGTCCGGCCTCGTCGCCCTCCATCCACTCGGCGGCGCGGTCACGGGTCGTACGGTCCTGAAGGCCGAGGATCAGGGTGGCGGCCTCCTCGGCTGTCAGGAGTCCGTCGTCGCGGCGGTCGGCCGGGCGGATACCGGAGACGGCCGGGGCGTCCGCGAACCGCTTCAGGAGCCGTCGAGCCTGTTCGAGAGTCTCCTCGGACAGGGCCGCGCGGCTCTCGTCGTCGAGGATCCGGGGGATCAGGGTCCTGTTCGCCGCGTCGAGCGCCGTCTCCTGAACCACGGCGGCCCCGCGCTCCCAGGGGACCAGGCGAGCCGTGAGCTCCCGGAGGGATCCGCGCACCTGAAGGCCCGCGTAGGTCGCCGCGGCGGCGAGGACGGAGGTGCCGGGCAGCCCCATGGCCTCCCCCTCGGGCGAACAGCATCCCTGACCCGGGCAGCAGTACGACCAGAAGCGGCCGTCGGAGATGCAGAGGGCCTCGATCACCGGGACGTCGAGGCGGCCGCAGGCCGTCCGCAGCAACTGGGCGAGCGGGCGCAGACGCTCCATGACGTCCCGGCCCGACTCACCGCTCCCGGGCTCCTGGCAGAGATACGCGACCACGCTCCCCGGCCGGGCACCTCTGCGCTCGCTCCCCTTCACCAGTCCGTGCGCCAGCTGCTCGGCCACGGACGGCCAGTCGTCCGCCTGGGCCGGGATGCCGAGCCGCGCCCGCCCGCCGAAGCGGCCCCGCCTCTCTCCGTCGTGCAGGGCGGCGAGCACGATGCTGTCCTCCGGCCGGTACCCGAGCAGGTACGGCAGGGCGTCCGCCAGCTCGGCCGGTGTCCGCAGGGTGACCTGGTGCCCGACGGGCAGGTCGCGTCCGTCGTGCCCGGACCGCTTCTTCCACCGTCCGCTGCGCGTGCCGCGGGCGCCGCACTCGTCATGCCCGCCGCGCGCACCGCCGTCACCGTGTCCGCCGCGGGCACCGCCGTCCCCGCGTCCGCCGTGCTCGCCGTCTCCCCCGTGCCCACCACGCCCGCTGATGTCACTGTCGCCGGACGAACCGGCCGCTTCGCTGTGATTCGTCATGCCGTGACCATCCCGCGGATCCCGAAATCCCGCTTCGACCTGTGGATAACCATGGCCATGACCACGACACAAGTTGTCCACAACGCGGCGGCCTCATTCGCGCGATGTCCGACTCATCGGGTTGCATGGGGCCATGACCAACGAAGACCCGCGACCCACGCCCGGCGAAGACCTGCGCATCGCGGCCGATGCCGTACTCGCCCGCCTCGTCGGCGCCCCGGCGGGCGAGGCCCGGCTGCGCGAGGACCAGTGGCGCGCCATCGAGGCCCTGGTGGCCGACAAGCGCAGAGCGCTGGTCGTGCAGCGCACCGGCTGGGGCAAGTCCGCGGTGTACTTCGTCGCGACCGCGCTGCTGCGCGAGCGGGGTGCCGGGCCCACCGTCATCGTCTCCCCGCTCCTCGCCCTGATGCGCAACCAGGTGGAGGCGGCGGCCCGCGCCGGCATCCACGCGCGAAGCATCAACTCGTCGAACACGGAGGAGTGGGAGACCATCCAGGCCGAGGTGGCCGCGAGCGAGGTCGACGTGCTCCTGGTGAGCCCCGAGCGGCTCAACAATCCGGACTTCCGCGATCAGGTGCTGCCCAAGCTTGCGGCGGCGACCGGCCTGCTCGTGGTCGACGAGGCCCACTGCATCTCCGACTGGGGGCACGACTTCCGGCCGGACTACCGCAGGCTGCGCACGATGCTCGCCGATCTCCCGCCCGGCGTTCCCGTCCTGGCGACCACGGCGACGGCCAACGCGCGCGTGACCGCGGATGTGGCCGAGCAGCTGGGGACCGGTGCGAGCACGGACGCGCTGGTCCTTCGCGGACCGCTGGACCGGGAGAGCCTGAGTCTCGGCGTGCTGCAGTTGCCGGACGCGGCCCATCGGATGGCCTGGCTCGCCGAGCACCTCGGCGACCTGCCGGGTTCCGGCATCATCTACACGCTCACCGTCGCCGCGGCCGAGGAGGTCACCGCTTTCCTCCGGCAGGCCGGGCACACGGTGGCGTCGTACACCGGGAAGACGGAGAACGCGGACCGCCAGCAGGCCGAGGAGGACCTGCTCGCCAACCGGGTCAAGGCCCTGGTCGCCACGTCGGCGCTGGGCATGGGCTTCGACAAACCCGACCTCGGATTCGTGGTGCACCTGGGCTCCCCCTCCTCTCCCATCGCGTACTACCAGCAGGTGGGACGCGCGGGCCGCGGCGTGAAACACGCCGAAGTGCTCCTGCTGCCGGGCAAGGAGGACCAGGCGATCTGGCAGTACTTCGCGTCGATCGCCTTCCCTCCGGAGGAGCAGGTCCGCCGCACCCTGGACGTCCTGGCCCGCGCCGACAGGCCACTCTCGCTGCCCGCCCTCGAACCCCTGGTGGAGCTGCGCCGGTCCCGTCTGGAGACGATGCTCAAGGTGCTGGACGTGGACGGAGCGGTGCGACGTGTCCAGGGCGGCTGGATCTCCACGGGCGTTCCCTGGACGTACGACAGCGAGCGCTACGCGTGGGTGGCCAAGCAGCGGGCCACCGAGCAGCAGGCGATGCGCGACTACGTCTCGACGACCGGCTGCCGGATGGAGTTCCTGCGGCGACAGCTGGACGACGAGCGAGCCGCTCCGTGCGGGCGCTGCGACACCTGTGCGGGAGCCCGGTTCGAGGCTTCCGTGTCCTCGTCGGCACTCGACGCCGCCAACGGCGAGCTGAGCCGCGCGGGTGTCGACGTCGAGCCCCGCAAGATGTGGCCGACGGGCCTGCCCGCGGTCGGCGTCGACCTGAAGGGCCGTATCCCGGTGGGCGAACAGGCCGCATCGGGGCGTGCCCTGGGACGGCTCTCGGACATCGGCTGGGGCAACCGGCTGCGTCCCCTGCTCGCTCGCCAGGCACCCGACGGACCTGTGCCGGACGATGTGGCGAAGGCCGTGGTCGGTGTGCTGGCCGACTGGGCGAAGGGGCCCGGCGGCTGGGCATCGGGACGGCCCGACGCGCAGCCGCGACCCGTGGGCGTCGTCACCATGGCCTCGCGCACGCGTCCGCAACTGATCCAGTCACTGGGCGCACGGATCGCGGAGATCGGCAGGCTGCCGCTGCTGGGGTCCGTGGAGTACGTCGGCGAGGCCTCGCACCTCTCGCGGAGCAACAGCGCCCAGCGTCTCAAGGCTCTCGACGGGTCACTGACCGTGCCTCCCTCACTGGCCGAGGCGCTCCGAGCCGGGGCCGGCCCGGTCCTGCTCGTGGACGACGCGACGGAGACCGGATGGACCCTCGCGGTCGCCGCGCGGCTGCTCCGCCGGTCCGGGGCGCAGGGAGTGTTGCCGCTGGTCCTGGCCGTACAGGCGTGAACCATGTGTCGTCATCAAGAACTGGGGGCAAGGATATAAACGGCGTATAGCAAGAATCCGGTCGGTGGCCCCAATTGCTCGTTGCCGCAACCAAGTTCGACAGGAAGAATTGAAGTCCGCTCCCCGCACGGCTCGCCCGTGGTCCGGTAGGGCTCTGCCGCGACGTGCGCTCCCCCAAGTCCGACCCCGCCCGCAGTGTGGGCGCGTAGCCGAAGGGAGGACCGTGACCTTCGGATTCGCTCCGTCCTCGGCGGCATCCATGTCGACGTCTGCCGACCTGTCCGCCGCTTCCGCCAACCCACTGGCCCGCATGCTCGAACCCGCCGAATGGGCAGCCGCGGGCATTCCGCTGCTGCGCAGTCCCCGTGAGGTCGTCAGTGGTCTGCACGCTCGGCACCGGCCCAGACCGGCGACGGCGATCGTGGCTGTCCTCGACGCGGAGGAGCGGCTGAGGGCGAGTGCCTCGTTCGTCCGGCGGCCGACTCCGGCCGACGGCTGGATGTTCCGCAACGCCCTGCTCGCACAGTTGCGCCGGGTCATCCCGCACGACCTGCGGCGGCGCACCCCGGTGCGCACGGCGGTCCTGCTCTACTGCCGTGAGGGCGACGCGCGTTGGACACAGGAGGACGGGGCGTGGATGTGGGGGCTGCGTGACGCGTGCACCCTGCACGGGCTGCGCTGCGGGGCGTACATCACGCTGACGCACGACGGCTGGCAGGTCCTCGGCGAGGGCCGGGGCGGACGTCGTCCGAACGCGGACTCACCGCCGGAGCCCTTCGCCTTGGCCGAGGCACCACCGCCGCTGCCGCGCACCGGAGGCGTCGCGTCGGAGGTGCTGCGTCGGGCGGCCGCCCGCTGATCTCAGACGTCTAGGGCGCGCCCGGACGCCCGGGCACCGCAGGACGTCCACGCACGCCCGGACGCTCACCGCCGGACATCCACGCACGCCCGGACGCCCGGGCACCGCCGGACGACCGCGCACCTCCGGACATCCGCGCACCTCCGGACACCGGCGCGCTGTCGGTCACCCGGAACCGGCTGCCTGACCGGCAGTCCCCTGAGTGGGCGGTCACGAGGCGGGAGCGCGTTCGACGGGAAGTCACCGCGTGGCGAGGACACCTGGAGGCAGGCAGGCCCTCCCGCGCCGGCGCGACCGCCTCGGCGGCACATGATTCGGCCGACTCGGAGCGGCCCGGGACATGCAGATCGCCGTCTGGGAGCGGACGGGCCCACCGACACCGTTCGGGCCCACCGACACCGTTCACCGACCGCGGCGTTGTCGATCAGCCGCAGCGGATGTCGAACGGCGCACCGGATGTCGGACGGGCCGCCAACCGCCGGCCACGACGGACAGGCCGCCCCCGTGAGCGGCCCACTGCGGGCGAACCGCACGCCGGCTCGCTTCGGTCGGCCCGCCACCCGGCACCCGCCGTCCCGCCCGCCGACAACACGGGTCGGCGCCGGCACACACGGGGCGCCTCGTCCGCGAGGCGCCCCACGGACCTGCGCCCGCCCCGGGACGGCACGACAACGGCGTGCGCCGGCGAGCGCTCCGTACGCGACACCGTGCTCGACAACGAACCCGACACCCGAACCCGCAGCCGCACCGGCGCCTGACACCCGGCGCCTGACACCGGGCGCCGCATCCGCACCCGCACCCGCACCCGCGCACCCACAGCTCGGGCGCCCCGATCGGGAACGTCGGGCGACAGGACACGCCCTCGGGACCACAGTCGGAAGCGCCCTGAGAAACCACGACGGGAAGGTGTCCGAGAAGCCGTCACCGCAATCGAGGCGCAACCGCGGCGCTGACAGGCGATCCGCGGGCACGCCGAAACGATCACCTCGCGGATGTCGGCACGCCGACGTCACCACGGTGCGACGTCTCCGAGCGAATCCCGGACGGCCTCGGACGGCGTCCGGGATCCGTTCAGACTCCGGCGCCCAGAACCGAGTTGATCTGCTGCGGGTCGCCGCAGACGATCAGCAGGGTGCCGGCCCGGCCGAGGGCCAGCGGCAGGGCGGTGGCGACAGCGTCGGACCCGCCGTTGACGGCGACCACGACGACGGGACGGGACGTGGCCCGGCCCACGACGGAGGCATCGGCGTAGAAGACGTCGTCGCCCGCGTCGTGCTGCGCCCAGTAGGCGGTTTCGCCGAAGGAGAGCTCGTGCGCGGCCCACGGGTGCGGTTGGCCGGTGGTGATCACCAGCACCTCACCGGGGGCACGGCCCGACTCCAACAGCAGATCGACCGCTTCTTCGGCGGCGTCCAGCGCACCCTCGGCCGAGGCCGGGATCAGCTGGATCTGCGGGGTGGCGGCAGCGGGTGCGGCCACCGGGACGGACGACCCGGGCGTGGCCACGACCGGCTCGCGCGGGGTGCGTTGGGCCGGCATCGGCCGGACGGGTCCCGGACGTCCGGGACGCGGCGGGGCCGCGGGACGGGGACCGGGTACGGGACGAGGGGTCGGCGCGGTACGGCCATTGGCCGGAGTCGCGCGGGGACCCTGGGCACTCTCGTGAATCTGAGGCTCCTCGGGAATGAGAGGCATGAGCTGATTTTTATCAAACGCCGGTGCGACTCGCGTCGGCGGGTGGCACATGGGTGCGAGCAGAACCGTCAGAAATCGAAGCCGAGCTGACCCTCGATCTCCGGACCGTTTCCGTCTGCCCAGCTGCGGACCTTCTTGAGATGCCGCCACTGGGGCAGCGCATCAAGATACGCCCATGTCAGCCGGTGGTACGGGGTGGGGCCCCGCTCCGCCAGTGCGGCCTTGTGCACGGGGGACGGATACCCGGCGTTGGCCGCAAAACCGAAGTCTGCATGGTCGACGCCCAGTTCGGCCATCATTTTGTCGCGCTGAACCTTCGCGATCACCGAGGCCGCCGCGACGGCCACGCAGGACTGGTCACCCTTGATCACCGTGCGGACCCGCCACGGCGACCCGAGATAGTCGTGCTTCCCATCGAGGATGACCGCGTCGGGCCGGACGGGCAAGGCCTCCAGGGCCCGCACTGCCGCGAGGCGCAGGGCCGCCGTCATCCCCCGCTCGTCGATCTCCTCCGGAGAGGCATGCCCCAGGGCGTACGACGTCACCCACTTCTGGAGCTCCACAGCCAGGACGGTTCGCCGCTTGACGGTGAGGAGCTTGGAGTCGGTGAGACCTTCGGGGGGACGGCGCAGACCCGTGACCGCGGCACAGACGGTGACCGGGCCGGCCCATGCACCGCGGCCCACCTCGTCGACACCGGCGATGATCTTCGCTCCGGTCGTGGCGCGGAGGGAGCGCTCGACAGTGTGGGTGGGTGGTTCGTACGGCATGGCGCCCTCAGCCTACGCCGCCCGGAGCCTCTCGCGACACCAGGGTTTCCCCCGGCGACCGGGGCCCGCACCGGACCCGGTTCAGGCACCGTCGCGCCGCAGCAGCGGAACCATCAGCTGGTCGATCATCTCCTCCAGATCCCGCTCACCCCATTCGCTCGCGCACACCTTGGAGCGGTACATCATCATCGCCGGAATGGCATCGAAGACGTAGGCGTTCGCGGCGTCCGGACGCACCTCTCCCCGCTCGATACCGCGGTGGACGATGTCCTGCAGCAGGTGCGTGGTCGGCTCGATGACCCCGCCGAGAATCACGCCGTGGAAGCGCTCGGCCTGGGCCACATCGCATTCGTGAAGTACCGAACGCAGGGCGAATCCGGGCTGCGAGTACATCGCCGCCCGCACCAGCCGGCACAGCTCCAGCAGGTCCTCCCGGACACTCCCCAGGTCGGGAGCCTCGGCCAGGCTCGGCAGTCCCGCCTTCAGCGCGTCCGCGACAAGATCCTCCTTGGAGGGCCAGCGGCGGTAGACCGCGGCCTTTCCGGTCTGGGCCCGCGCGGCGACACCCTCCATGGTGAGGCCGCTCCAGCCGACCGTACTGAGCTGCTCCAGTGCCGCCTCGAGGATCGCGCGTTCGAGCACAGCACCGCGTCGGCGCAGGGAGGCCGCCTGAGCGGGGGCGGCCGTCCAACGCGAAGTAACCATCTGAGTGTCTCCGTTGTGCGAGGAGGCGGGGGGACTGGGGTGGGGTCCGAGGCCAGGGCTGGGGTGGGGCCGGGGAAGGAACCCCCTGGGGGGAGGGCCGCCCCGGTCAGGTGCGGTCGGTGAGCTCGGCAGCGCTGCGGGCTGCAGAGTGACGTCCACGCGGCAGCGAGTTCAGTGAACGCTTGCGTTCACTGTCGGGGACTCACTACCGTTGACGCGGCAGTGAACGCGAGCGTTCACTAACGCACTTGTGGGGGACCCATGGTGACAACCTCTCAGTTGATTCCGGATTCGAAGCCAGGAGCGGCCCGTCGGGAAGGACATCCCGGCCTCGCGCTCGCCGTCATCGCGGCCTGCCAACTCATGGTGGTACTCGATGCGACGATTGTGAACATCGCCCTCCCGCATATTCAAGACGCGCTCAAGTTCAGCACGACCGACCTGACCTGGGTGGTCAGCGCGTACACCCTCACCTTCGGTGGCCTGCTGCTTCTCGGTGGCAGGGCGGGTGACATCCTCGGTCGTCGCCGGGTCTTCATGACCGGCATCCTGCTCTTCACGCTCGCCTCGCTGCTCGGCGGACTGGCCCAGGAGCCCTGGCAGTTGCTGGCGGCGCGCGCCCTTCAGGGCGTGGGTGGCGCGATCGCGTCGCCCACCGCGCTCGCGCTCATCACCACGACCTTCCCCGAAGGCCCGGAACGGAACAGGGCCTTCGCCGTGTTCGCCGGGGTATCCGCGGGCGGTGGCGCGATCGGGCTCCTCGCGGGCGGCATGCTCACCGAGTGGCTCGACTGGCGCTGGGTGCTCTTCGTCAACGTGCCCATCGGTGTGCTGATAGCCGTGCTCGCGCCGATGTACATCAACGAGTCCGAGCGCCATCCCGGACGGTTCGACATCGCGGGCGCGCTGACCTCGACGGCCGGTATGGCCACCCTCGTGTACGGCTTCATCCGCTCCGCGGCGGAGGGCTGGCGGGACAGCCTCACCATCGGGTCGTTCGCCGCGGCACTTCTCCTGCTGCTGGCCTTCGCCTTCACCGAGACCCGGGCGAAGGAGCCGATCACCCCGCTGAAGATGTTCGCCAACCGCAACCGCTCGGGCACGTACGTGATCATGCTCAGTCTGGCCGCGGCGATGTTCGGGATGTTCTTCTTCATCGTCCTGTTCGTGCAGAACGTGCTGGGTTACACCCCGATCCAGGCGGGCCTGGCCTTCCTCCCGGTGACGGCGGCGATAGGCATCGGCGCGGCTCTCTCGCAGCGGTTCCTTCCGGTGCTGGGGCCCAAGCCCTTCATGATGTCCGGTTCCGCCCTCGTCGCGATCGGGCTCGGCTGGATGACCTTCATGAGCCCCGACAGCACCTATGTCGGCGGCATCCTCGGCCCGATGCTGCTCTTCGCCTTCGGTATGGGCCTGAATTTCGTGACCCTGACCGTCACCGCGGTCTCCGGTGTCGACCAGCGCGAGGCCGGCGCGGCGTCCGGGCTTCTCAACGTCACGCAGCAGGTGGGTGGTTCGCTCGGTCTCTCCATCCTGACCACGGTCTTCGGCTCCGCGAGCCGGGACGAGGCGAAGAAGCAGGTGCCGAAGTTCCTGACCGGCTCCTCGCCGGAGCAGAAGGCGGAGTTCGCCAAGACGCATCAACTGCCCGCGCCCTGGGGCCACGACGTGCTCGCCCACGGCATCTCGACCGCCTTCGTCCCGGCCGTCGCGATGGCCGTGCTGGCCCTGATCACCGCCTCCGTGGTGATCCGGGTCCGCAAGAGCGACCTGGACGCCCTCGCCGGCACGGCGGGACCGGCCGGAGTCTGACGGGGAGAGCTGCGGAGGCCGGGCCCGGCCCGGGGAAGATCGGTGCGGTCCACGGTCCGGCCTTCCGCAGCGCACGGCACCGCGCCGCGCATCAGGGACACACGACATCGCGCCACCGCACCCCATGGCAGCGCGCCATACGGCAGCACGGCACATGGGCCCGCCCTCACATCACGGCAGCGCACCACAGAGGACCGCCTCCCATCACGGCAGCGCCCCCACGGCACCCCCGCACATCACCGACGCACAACACCGAGCCCCCGCACATCACCGGCGCACGACACCGAGCCTCCGCACCTCGCGGCAGCGCACGGAACCGAGCCTGTTACACCGCGGCAGCCCACGACACGACGCCCCCGTACGTCACGGACAGGACGACACACCGTTCCAAGGGGCCTGCGGGCGGATCCAGAGGCCGCCGCGGGTCGGCTCACGTCCCATGCGGCAGGGGACGGCGCCACAGAGGCCACGGGGGACACCGCGCCTACGCAGCGACAGCCATCCACTGCGGCAGGCTCTCCGTCCGCGCCAGCCACTCCCCCGGTGGCGTCCCCGCCTTCCCGGAGGCGACCACCCCGCCGACGATGGCACAGGTCGTGTCCATGTCGCCGCCCACCTGGGCCGTCGACCAGAAGGCCGCTTCGTAGTCTCCGAGGGTCCGAGCCGCCGACCAGAGCGCGAACGGCACCGTGTCATGCGCCGTCGTGCGCCGCCCGCATCCCAGTACGGCCGCGACCGTCGCGGTGTCCCCGTAGTCGAGCATGTCCCGGGCCCGGCGCAGCCCCGCGCCCACGGCGCTGCGCGGCACGAGTCCGATGACGCCGTCGAGCAGCGCCTCGGGCCTCGGTGGCCCCGCCGGGTCGGCCGCCAGGGCGGCGGCCGCGGCGACGGCCATGGCGCCGACGACGGCCTCGCGGTGCTGGTGGGTGGGGTACGCCGAGATCTCCGCCTGGTGGACCGCCTGCTCGGGGTCGTCCGCGTACCAGGCCCCGAGGGGGGCGATCCGCATCGCCGCGCCGTTGCCCCACGAGCCCTGCCCCTTGAAGAGGGCGGAGGCCAGCTGTCGCCAGTCGCCGCCTTCCCGGACCTGCCGCAGCAGCCGGTTGACGGCGGGGCCGTAACCGCGGTCGAAGTCGTGGTGCTCGGCGAAGGAGCGGGCCAGCTCGTCCTGGTCGATGCGGCGGTGCCGGGACAGGACGGCCACCACGGAGGAGGCCATCTCGGTGTCGTCCGTCCACTGCCAGGTGCCGGGCGGAAGATCGCGGCGTTTGAGCAGCGGGTAGTGCGCCGGCACGAAGAACTGTGAGCCCAGCGCGTCCCCCACCGCGAGACCACGCAGGCTGGCCAGGGCGCGGCCCAAGCGTGCGTCGGGAGAGGTGTCAGCGGTCATCGCCCTGCCACTCTATCCCGCTGACCCCGTACGGCTTCGGATCACGCCAGCGCTCGAACGGGCGGTCGAGCGTGTACTTGTCGTCGTCGCCGAGAACGAGCATCCGCATCTCCGCGTTCCCCGGATTGGACAGTGCCTCGAACTCGGCGACCGTCCAGTGGAACCAGCGCATGCAGAACAGGCGCATGGCCAGACCGTGGGTCACCAGGAGCACGTTCGGCGGGTGGTCGGGCGCCTCGAAGCTGCGGTAGAGGCTCTCCAGGAAGCCGCCGACCCGGTCGTACACGTCCGCGCCCGACTCACCCTGGGCGAAGCGGTAGAAGAAGTGTCCGTACGCGTCCCGGTACGTCTTCTGAAGGCGTACGTCGTCGCGGTCCTGCCAGTTGCCCCAGTCCTGCTCGCGCAGCCGGGGCTCCTCGCGCACCCGCATGAGCTCGGGGTCGAGGTGAAAGGCACGGAGTGTCTCGTGCGTACGCCGGTACGGGGACACGTACACGCTGACACGCTCCCGTCCCAGCACCTCCCGCAACCGTTTTCCGGTCTCCTCGGCCTGCTGCCACCCCTTCTCGGTGAGCGCCAGAGCGTGGTCGGGTTCGCGTTCGTACACGGTGTCATCTGCGTTGCCCGCTGACTCGCCGTGCCGGACAAGGACGATGCGCCGTGGTCTTACCATGCCAAGACCCTAATTCGGGTGACGGCCGATCGAGCACTCGTACGGGCTCCATACGGCGCAGATCACACGCGTCCCCCACCTCGGGCACTCATGGTCACCACGCCTTCAGACCGTCCAGGCGGGTTCCAGCGCCACTATGTCGCCCGCGAGGGCCGCGACATCGGTCTCCGTCTGGGCACGCAGCGTGAGCCGCTCGACACGTTCGGCGCGGTACTTGCCGTGCTCGGCGGCCGACAGCCACATGGACAGGATCAGGAACTCGTGGCCCGGCGCCTCGCCGAACAGGCCCCGCACCATGCCGGGCGAACCGGCCATCGCCGGGTTCCAGACCTTCTCCTGCATCAGCGCGAAGTGCTCCGCCCGTTCCTCGTGGACACGACAGTGGGCCACCCTCAGCAGGTCGGTGTCCGTGAAGCGCGGTTCGAAGCCGGTCTTCACATCGAACCGGTGATCGAAGAGCTTGACCTGCGCGTCCTTGAAGGTCCCGGCCTGAGCGGTGGCGAGCCGATCGTGCGAGCGGGCCATGAAGGAGTCGTAGAAGGCACGGCTCTCCCAGAAGGTGAAGAGGTGCGCCACACCGGGCCGCCCCCGGCTCCAGCCCCCGCCCTGTCCCCGGAATCCCGGCTCGCCCAGAAGCCCCGCCCACTTTCGCTGCCCGCGCTCGAAACCGCGGCGGTCCACCACGGTGCAGCGAATCCACTTGACCAGCACCGCGCCATCGTAAGGCCACGGAGCGTGGCGTTGGTCACGCTCCGGCGGAGTGCGCCCGCGCGAGCGCTCCCGCGCGCGTGGCACGATGGACAACCGAACCTGACCGCACAGCAGTTGGGGCAGGAAGCGGACGGAAATGCGGGGAGGGGGAGATTCGGATGAACGGTCTCAACAAGGGGATCCGTAAGGTCGAGCTCGCGGTGAAATGGGACCCCAGTCCCGTCGGTGAGCCCGCGACCGACCTCGACATCATCGCGGCGACCTACGGGGCCGACGACCCGTACGGAAGTCCCGTCTACGTGGTGCACTTCGACAGCCGCTCCCCGGACGGCACGATCTACCTCAACCGGGACAGCAAGGACGGCAAGGGCTTCGGCTGGGACGAGGTCATGACGCTGGAGCTGGACCGCCTCAACAGCCGCTACATACGCGTGGTGGTCGGCGTCCTGATCCAGCAGCGCTCCGGCCACAAGGCGTTCGTCGGCGTGCTCAACCCCGGTCTGCGCATGCGCGAGGGCTACACCGTCCTGGCGGAGGACAACTTCGGCGACGTCCTGGGCGCGACGGCCGCGACGGTCGGTGAGTTCGTCCGCGACGACTCCGGGGAGTGGACCTTCCACCCGGGCATCCACGGCTACGACACGACCCCGGCGGCGTTCCCCGCGATCATGGGCCGCCGGCACGAGTCCTGAAACCGCACCCGAACAGGAACCGGCCCCCTCCGTAGGGCCCGGAAACGCCGAAGGGCGGCACGACCGGTGGTCGTGCCGCCCTTCGGGTCATCCGGTCAGCTGCAACCGCTGGTCGAACCGCAGCCCTCGCAGATGTAGCAGGAACCGGCCCGCTGCATCTTCGTGCCGCACGAGAAGCACAGGGGGGCGTCCGCCTGGATGCCCAGCTGCATCTCCACCAGTTCGGCGCTGGTGTGAGCCTGCCTCGGGGCGGGCTCGGCCACCGCGGCCTCGGCCACGGGAGCGGCGACGGCCTTCAGTTCCTGCGCGCGGGGCGCGGACTGGGCGAGGCCCTCGACGTCCATGTCGACGTCGTCCATGGACGGTTCGTAGGAACCCGTCTCCAGATGACGCTGACGCTCCTCGGCCGAGTGGATGCCGAGCGCGGAACGCGTCTCGAACGGCAGGAAGTCCAGCGCCAGGCGGCGGAAGATGTAGTCGACGATCGACTGCGCCATCCGCACGTCCGGGTCGTCCGTCATGCCGGCCGGCTCGAAGCGCATGTTGGTGAACTTCGAGACGTACGTCTCCAGGGGCACGCCGTACTGCAGACCCACGGAGACCGCGATCGAGAAGGCGTCCATCATGCCGGCGAGGGTGGAGCCCTGCTTCGACATCTTCAGGAAGACCTCGCCGAGACCGTCGTCCGGGTAGGAGTTGGCGGTCATGTAGCCCTCGGCGCCGCCCACCGTGAAGGAGGTGGTGATGCCGGGACGGCCCTTGGGGAGGCGCTTGCGGACCGGGCGGTACTCGACGACCTTCTCCACCGTCTCGCGGATGGTCGCCTCGGCCTTGGCGGTGACCTCGGTCTTCTCCTTCTCCTTGGTCTTCGCGGAGAGGGGCTGGCCGACCTTGCAGTTGTCGCGGTAGATCGCGAGCGCCTTGACGCCCATCTTCCACGCCTCGAAGTAGACCTCCTCGACGTCCTCGACGGTCGCCGTCTCCGGCAGGTTGACCGTCTTGGAGAGGGCGCCGGAGATCCACGGCTGGATCGCGGCCATCATGCGGACGTGGCCCATCGCGGAGATGGAGCGCTCGCCCATGGCGCAGTCGAAGACCTCGTAGTGCTCCTGCTTGAGGCTCGGGGCGTCGACGACATTGCCGTTCTCGGCGATGTGGGCGACGATCGCCTCGATCTGCTCCTCCTGGTAGCCCAGGCGCCGCAGGGCCTGCGGGACGGTGCCGTTCACGATCTGCATCGAGCCGCCGCCGACCAGCTTCTTGAACTTGACCAGCGCGAGGTCGGGCTCGAGGCCGGTGGTGTCGCAGGACATCGCGAGACCGATGGTGCCGGTCGGGGCGATGACCGAGGCCTGCGCGTTGCGGAAGCCGTTCTTCTCACCGAGGTGCAGCACGTCCTGCCAGGCCTCCGTGGCGGCGGCCCAGATCGGCGTGTCCAGGTCGTCCACCCGCACGGCCACGGCGTTGGCGTCGGAGTGCTGCTTCATGACGCGCTGGTGCGGCTGCGCGTTGCGGGCGTAGCCGTCGTACGGGCCGACGACCGCGGCGAGCTCGGCGGAACGGCGGTACGAGGTGCCGGTCATCAGCGAGGTGATGGAGCCGGCGAGGGCGCGGCCGCCGTCGGAGTCGTACGCGTGACCGGTCGCCATCAGGAGGGCGCCGAGGTTGGCGTAGCCGATGCCCAGCTGACGGAAGGCGCGGGTGTTCTCGCCGATCTTCTGGGTCGGGAAGTCCGCGAAGCAGATGGAGATGTCCATCGCGGTGATGACGAGCTCGACGACCTTGGCGAAGCGCTCGACCTCGAAGGACTGGCGGCCCTTGCCGTCGTCCTTCAGGAACTTCATGAGGTTCAGCGAGGCGAGGTTGCAGGACGTGTTGTCCAGGTGCATGTACTCGCTGCACGGGTTCGAGCCGTTGATACGACCGGACTCCGGGCACGTGTGCCACTGGTTGATCGTGTCGTCGTACTGGATGCCCGGGTCGGCGCAGGCCCAGGCGGCCTCGGCCATCTTGCGGAAGAGCGACTTGGCGTCGACCTCCTCGATGACCTCGCCGGTCATGCGCGAGGTGAGGCCGAACTTGCCGCCCTCCTCGACCGCCTTCATGAACGTGTCGTTCACCCGGACCGAGTTGTTGGCGTTCTGGTACTGGACGGACGTGATGTCGTCGCCGCCCAGGTCCATGTCGAAGCCCGCGTCGCGCAGGGCGCGGATCTTCTCCTCCTCCTTGACCTTGGTCTCGATGAAGTCCTCGATGTCGGGGTGGTCGACGTCGAGGATGACCATCTTGGCCGCACGCCGGGTGGCGCCGCCCGACTTGATCGTTCCCGCGGAGGCGTCGGCACCGCGCATGAAGGAGACGGGACCGGAGGCGTTGCCGCCCGAGGAGAGGAGCTCCTTGGAGGAGCGGATACGGGAGAGGTTCAGGCCGGCGCCGGAGCCGCCCTTGAAGATCATGCCCTCTTCCTTGTACCAGTCGAGGATCGACTCCATGGAGTCGTCGACGGACAGGATGAAGCAGGCGGAGACCTGCTGGGGCTGCGGCGTCCCGACGTTGAACCAGACGGGGCTGTTGAAGCTGAAGATCTGGTGCAGGAGCGCGTACGCCAGCTCGTGCTCGAAGATCTCGGCGTCGGCGGGCGAGGCGAAGTACTTGTAGTCCTCGCCGGCCTTCCGGTACGTCTTCACGATGCGGTCGATGAGCTGCTTGAGGCTCACCTCGCGCTGCGGGGTGCCGACGGCACCTCGGAAGTACTTGCTGGTGACGATGTTGACCGCGTTCACCGACCAGAAGCCGGGGAACTCGACGCCACGCTGCTCGAAGTTGACCGAGCCGTCGCGCCAGTTGGTCATGACGACGTCACGGCGCTCCCACTCCACCTCGTCGTACGGGTGCACGCCGGGGGTGGTGTGGATGCGCTCGATGCGCAGCCCCTTGCTGGCCTTGGTGCCCTTGGCGCGGGAACCTCGTGCCGGACCGCTCGCCGTCTCTGTCATGCCGCCTCCCTGTATCAGGCTAAAACGCCCTGAAGTGCCACGTTCTTCCCATGGCACATTGTGTGTCTGATGCTGCGCGCGCCGTCCGTACGGCCTTTCGCAGCAGGTCTGTGGTCGCCGCCGAGCGGCCGGCCCGAGCCGGCCTTCCCGTCAGTCGGCGGCGGTGGCGGGCACGGGGACCTGGACGGTCTCTCCGGACCCGCGGTCGCATTCCGGGCGCTCCGCGTCCGCGGCGCCCGCGCCTCCCTCGCTCCCCGCGGCGGGGCACTGCCCCGTCTCCCTGAGTTCCACGATGGCGGCCTCGAAGTCCTCGAGCGAGTCGAACGCCCGATAGACGGACGCGAACCGCAGATAGGCGACGAGGTCGAGTTCCTGCAACGGGCCGAGTATGGCCAGCCCCACGTCGTGGGTGGTCAGTTCGGCGCTTCCGGTGGCCCGCACCGCCTCCTCGACCCGCTGGCCGAGCTGGGCGAGCGCGTCCTCGGTGACCGGCCGCCCCTGGCACGCCTTGCGCACGCCGTTGATGACCTTGGTACGACTGAAGGGCTCGGTGACGCCGGACCGCTTCACCACCATCAGCGAGCACGTCTCCACGGTCGTGAAACGACGGGAGCAGTCGGGGCACTGGCGGCGCCTGCGGATCGACGTGCCGTCATCGGTCGTACGACTGTCGACGACGCGGCTGTCGGGGTGCCTGCAGAAGGGGCAGTGCATGGCTCCAACCCTCCTTCACAGCACGACTCATAGACCCCGCGAGACCTCACGGGCCTCTCGGAGCAGCCCCAAGCATAGGCGATGGTCGGGGGCTCGAAGACCCGGGGGACCACAACTTCTGGGCTACTCCGGCAATCCAACCACTAGATGTGGGGATCGACCCGTAAATTCGCCCAGGGCGCGCGTGTCGCGCACGTATGGGCATGTGCCGCACGGCCGTACCGATCCCGGACACGCGGAGATACCGTGGTCACCGCGCGGACAGCGCGCGTACGGGGGGTCGGTACCCGACGGACGGGGTGCCGGATGGCAGACTGGGGCGCGGCCCACATCTGTCGGCACGGTCATCGCCTCGGCGGTGAAGAGTACAGCAATGAGCCCTTTTGTCCGATGGACGCGGCATCAGCCATACACCCAGCCACATGATCACGTGGGGCAATCCGCGGTTTTTCACTCGAACGTGTGTTTGGCGCAACCTTTCGAAAGCAACTACCGTTGTCCAGCAGGGAGACCATCGAGAGGGGCCGACGTGACCACCACCGCAGACAGTGCCACCATCACTGCCCAGGACCGCTCCCAGGGCCGACTCGAGCCGGTGCATGCGATGAACGAAGCCACGAACCACGAGGGGCCCAAGCGTTCCCTGCCGGGCCGACCTCCAGGCATCCGCGCAGACAGCTCGGGACTCACCGACAGGCAGCGCCGGGTGATCGAGGTCATCAGGGACTCCGTGCAGCGACGCGGCTACCCGCCGTCGATGCGGGAGATCGGACAGGCGGTCGGCCTCTCCAGCACCTCCTCGGTCGCACATCAGCTGATGGCACTGGAGCGCAAGGGCTTCCTGCGCCGCGACCCGCACCGCCCGCGCGCGTACGAGGTCAGGGGCTCCGACCAGTCCTCGGCCCAGCCCACGGACACGGCGGGCAAGCCGGCCGCGTCGTACGTCCCGCTCGTCGGCCGTATCGCCGCCGGCGGGCCCATCCTGGCCGAGGAGTCCGTGGAGGACGTCTTCCCGCTCCCCCGGCAGCTGGTGGGTGACGGTGAGCTGTTCGTCCTCAAGGTCGTCGGTGACTCGATGATCGAGGCCGCGATCTGTGACGGTGACTGGGTGACGGTCCGCCGCCAGCCCGTCGCGGAGAACGGTGACATCGTGGCCGCGATGCTGGACGGCGAGGCCACCGTGAAGCGGTTCAAGCGCGAGGACGGTCATGTGTGGCTGCTCCCGCACAACTCCGCCTACCAGCCGATTCCCGGCGACGAGGCGACCATCCTGGGCAAGGTGGTGGCCGTACTGCGGCGAGTGTGACAGCGCGCGCGGGGCGGCACCGTCCGCCCCGCCCCTGACCGGGCCCCGGGACCAACTGCGCCGGTTCCGGGGCCCTGCACGTCCTGCCGCGCGACCACGGGCGGTGAGCTCGTCCGGCCCGCAGAGCGCCCGACGTCCCTCGCCTCTGCCCCGAGCACCGCTCGAAGCGACCGGCCCTCGGCGGGCCACCGCTACGCCTCCTCGGCCGGCGCCGACGACTCCGCCTCCTCCGTCTTCTGACCGTTGGGCGCGTCCTCCGCCTTCCGTGCCGCCTCGTCGATCGCCGCGAGCGACCTCCGGACCTGGTTGCGGTCCGTCGTGTACCAGAAGTCGGGCAGCGAGGCCTTGAGATAGCTGCCGTAGCGAGCCGTGGCCAGGCGCTGGTCCAGCACCGCGACGACACCACGGTCCCCCGTGGCACGTACGAGGCGGCCGGCGCCCTGCGCCATGAGCAGCGCCGCGTGCGTGGCGGCGACGGCCATGAAGCCATTGCCGCCGTTGTCCTCGACGGCCTTCTGGCGGGCGCTCATCAGCGGGTCGTCGGGGCGCGGGAACGGGATCTTGTCCATGACGACCAGCTGACAGCTGGGGCCGGGGACGTCCACGCCCTGCCAGAGCGAGAGCGTGCCGAACAGACAGGTCTGCGGGTCGGCCGCGAAGTTCTTGATCAGCTCACCGAGCGTCTCCTCACCCTGCAGCAGGATGGGGTACTCGGGGATGCGCGTGCGCAGTTCCTCCGCCGCGAGCTGGGCGGCCCGCATCGAGGAGAACAGGCCCAGCGTGCGGCCCCCGGCGGACTGGATCAGCTCGGTGAGCTCGTCCAGCATGTCGCCGCGGTCACCGTCACGCGCGGGGCGTGCCAGGTGCTTGGCCACGTACAGAATGCCCTGCCGCGGGTAGTCGAAGGGCGAGCCGACGTCGACGCCCTTCCACTGCGGGAGGTCGTCGCCCTCCGTGCCCTCCGGGGCGAGCCCCAGCGACGCCCCCACTCCGTTGAAGTCGCCGCCGAGCTTCAGGGTGGCCGAGGTCAGCACGACCGACCGGTCCGAGAAGAGCTTCTCCCTGAGGAGGCCGGACACCGACATGGGGGCCACCCGCAGCGACGCGCCGAAGCGGTCGTGGCGCTCGTACCAGACGACGTCCCACTCGGAGCCGTTGGTGATCCGCTCCGCCACGTCGTGGACCGACTCGACCGCGGCGAGGGCCTGCTTGCGGACCGCGTCCTCGTCCTGGACGGACTTGTCGCGGGTGGAGCCGATCGCCGAGATCACCGTGCGCGCGGCGTCACGCAGTGCCATCAGCGCGTATCCGAGATCCTCCGGGATCTCCTCCAGGCGTCCGGGAAGCGCCAGCTCCATCAGCCGCTCGAAGCCCTCGGCGGCGGTCTGCAACTGGTCGGCGGCCTTCTCGTTGACGAGCCGTGCGGCGCGTCGGACGGCACGGTTGACCTGGCCGGGGGTGAGCTCGCCGGTCGCGACGCCGGTGACGCGGGAGACCAGCTCATGGGCCTCGTCGACGATCAGTACCTCGTGCTGCGGGAGGACGGGCGCGCCCTCGATGGCGTCGATCGCGAGCAGCGCGTGGTTGGTGACGACGACCTCGGCGAGCTTGGCGCGCTCGCGGGCCATCTCCGCGAAGCACTCCGCTCCGTAGGCGCATTTGCTCGCGCCCAGGCACTCCCGGGACGACACGGACACCTGGCTCCAGGCCCGGTCGGAGACGCCGGGCGTGAGGTTGTCACGGTCGCCGGTCTCGGTCTCGTCCGACCAGTCCCGCAGGCGCAGCAGGTCCTGGCCCAGCTTGCTGGTGGGCGCGGCGGCCTCGAACTGGTCGAAGAGGCCCTCTTCCTCCTCCTGCGGCACACCCTCGTGCAGCCGGTGCAGGCACAGATAGTTCGACCGGCCCTTGAGCATCGCGAACTCGGGGCGGCGGCGCAGCAGCGGATGCAGCGCGTCCACGGTCCGTGGAAGATCACGCTCCACGAGCTGTCGCTGGAGCGCCAGGGTGGCGGTCGCCACGACGACGCGCTCCCCGTGGGCGAGCGCCGGCACCAGATAGCCGAGCGACTTTCCGGTGCCGGTGCCCGCCTGCACCAGCAGGTGGGAGCTGTCGTCGATGGCACCCGCGACGGCTTCGGCCATGGTCACCTGGCCAGGGCGCTCCGTGCCGCCGACGGCGGTGACGGCGGCATGCAGGAGTTCGGGGAGTGAGGGCTCTGTCATAGCGATGCCAGCCTACGGGGCTCCACCGACAACCGGGCGATCACGGCCCGGACGACGGACACGATCAGGACGACGGCCGCGGCGCCGGTCATGACGACGGGGGCGGGGCGGGTGATCACGACGTGTGGAGGGGGTTCGGCACGGTGCCGTGCACGGCGGCGTGAGGGCGCTCGGGGCGGTCGCGGTAGCCGTCCAGATGCAGCCGGTTGCGGTTCAGGCACAGGCGCTCGATACGCGGGGTGAGCAGGTCGAACGTCTCGTGACGTTCCTTGAGCTCCGGGAAGCGGGTCTGGTGGCGGACGACCTCGGCGCGGACGAGTGACCAGAACTCGGCCTCCGGAACACCCAGTTGTTCCTCGCAGAGCGGCGCGAGATAGCGGAAGACCCCCACGAAGAGCCCGGAGTGGATGAACTGGGTCAGGAAGGCCGGCGGCTCGGTCAGCAGCACCTCGCGCACCTCGTCGGGCATGGAGGAGTGCTCGGGCAGTGGATCCGCGCTCACGTTGACGTCGTCGACGAAGTCCTTCACGGCGAGTCGGACCGGTACGTCATGGTCGTCGAAGACGACGATCGCGTTCTCCCCGTGGGGGCTGAACACCGTGCCGTACCGATAGAGGAAGTGCAGGAGCGGGGGCAGGAGCGCGGCGAAGAGCCGGCGCAGCCAGGCCCGGGGTGCGAGACCGGAGCGGGCGACCAGCTCCGCGGTGAAGGCGCGACCCTGGGGATCGGTGTGCAGGAGGGCGGCCAGGGTGCGGGCGCGCTCGCCGGGTGCGAGGTGCCGCGAGACCGGCTCGCGCCAGATCGCGCCGAGCAGTTCCCGGTACTGGTAGGGCACTTCGGGCAGTCCGTCGTACACGGGATGGTGGACGGTGACCGAGGCGACCTCGCCGAGCAGGATCACCCCGCAGGTGTCGCGCAGGAACGGGTCGGCGTCCCTCAGGGTCCGCATCCAGGCGGTGACCGCGGGGGCCGCGAGCGTGCGCTCCGTGGGGAGACCCCGCCACACCAGGGTGTTGAGGACGGACAGCGGAAGCTTCACCGTGTGCCGGTCCGGGCGCGAGACGTTGAGGAAGGTGCGGATCGACTGCTGGGGCAGGCGCAGATCACCGTCGGAGGGCAGCGGCACGATCGCTCCCGCGGCGACGTGCGGCGCGAACAGCGGCAGCACGACGTCGTCCCACTGCCACGGGTGCACGGGCAGGTAGAGGTACGACTCCGGTGCGAGCCCGCGGTTGCGGAGGACCTCGTCGAAGGCGTCGCGGGTGGCGGGAGCCAGTTCGCGTGCGTAGAGCTGTTCGGCGGTGTCGAGGCCGCCGACCCCTCGGTACGTGGCCAGCGTCGTGTGCACCGCGATCCAGGGGAGGGGCGTGGCCCGGCGGGCCTCGGGGGCCCAGGCGGCGGCGTCCCGCGCGGAGAAGCCGAGGCGGCCCTTGTTGAGCACGATCCAGGGGTGGCCGGTCTGATGACCCTCCAGCTCGGCGTACCCGAGGTCGGCTAATTCGGCGGCCGTACGGGCGTCACGGTCGAGGCGCACGTCCGCGGCGAGCGTCGTGCTGAGCTCGCGCAGGGCGTGGCCCAGCGTCGCGCCGTCCAGCTCCAGCGTGCCGCGGGCCCGGGTGAGGAAGCCGAGCGGGTCGGTGAACGGACACGGCTCCTTCCCCTCTTCCGTGAGGGTGAGCGAGGCGGGGTCGACGCGCCAACTGTCGTACGAGAGGCGGCGGGCGCGGAAGGAGAGGCTGTCGCCGGCGTCGAGCCGGAGGGTGTACGGGCGGAGGGTGCCGGCGTGGGGAGCGTCGTGGTGCGGGGCGTCGCGGTGCGGGGCGTCGCGGTGCGGGGCGTCGCGGTGCGCCGACGGACGCGGGGGGCCCTGTTCCGGCCGGACGATCTCCTCGTGCGCGAACTCCCCGATCATCTTCGCGAGCAGTCGGCGGCCGGCCCGCTCCCAGCGGTCCTCGCGCAGCTCGGGCGGGTCGTACAGGGCGGACGGTCCTTCGGAGGCCGGGCTTGCGGACGGATTCGGCACGGGGACTCCTCGACGGGGAACCGGGACGGGACGAATGGAGTACGGAGAGTGACGGATCTACATCAGGTCGCGCAGGGCCCGGTCGCGCATCATGAGGGCCGCCCTCTTGCCGGGCAGTTCGACCTCGGCGGAGAACCGGAAACCCCCGCTCAGGAAGGCGGAGACGGAGGGGATGTTGCGCAGATCCGGTTCGGCCACGACCCGTGCGCAGGCGGGACGCCGGTCCAGTACGAGATCGGCGACGGCTCTGAGCAGGGCCGAGCCGAGACCGTGCCCGCGGTGGGCGACTCCGCCGATGAGCAGATGGATTCCCGTGTCGTGCGGGCGGGCGGGATAGTGGCGGGCGAGGTGGTCGAGGTCCGCGCGGTAGATCTCCCAGTAGCTCATGGGGGTGTCCTCCAGCAGGCCGATACAGGGCACGCTGCGTCCGTCGCCGTCGAGCTGTCGGTTCAGATGCTCCTCGGTCACCGACTCGGGTCCCGCCAGCTCCCAGAAGGCCGAGACGGCGGGGTCGTTCATCCAGCGGGTGACGAGGGGGAGATCGCGTTCCAGGCGGACCGGAACCAGCTGGAAGGTGCCCACGGGCGTGGCGGTCGGACCCCAGTCGCCGATGCCGCCGAGCAGGTCGTCACGGGCCGGAGCGACGGGAGCGGAGTGGGCCGCGCCCGCACCGCGGTGGTCTCCGGCGCCGCCCGCGCGGACCTCGGCGGGCCGGGTTCCGTCGACCGCGCCGGGTCCCCGGGACGCGCCGGCCTCCCCGGACCGGCCGTCTCCCAGGGATTCCCCGACTACCCCGGCCGACCCGACTGACCCGATGGACCCCGCCGATCCGACTGACCCGACCGGCCCGACCGGCCCTGCCGACCCGGCTGACCCGATCGACCCTGCCGACCCGGCTGACCCGATCGGCTCTGCCGGTCCGGCCGGTCCGACCGGCCCGCCGGGCTCGACCGGCTCGGGTGTGCCGCCGAACAGGGCGATCAACTCGTCGGGCAGGCGCAGGTCGAGAGTGTCCTCGCAGTCCGTGCCCGGGTCGGGGTACGGGTCCGCGCCGGGATCGGTGTCGGGGGCGGTACCGGCGTCGGCGCTCGCATCGGTGGGAGGCACGGCGACGCTCCTCTCAGGAGACGGGGTGGGTCATGTCCCTCAGGAACGAAGGGGGTTGGTGACGGAGACGTAGACGGACTGGGTGTCGACCGGGCCGACGAGTTCGTCGAGGCCGTGCAGCCGGGTGAGCAGGTTGGCCTTGCAGCGCAGAACGGGCGAGTCGAGCAGGAGGGAGGGCAGGGGCGTGCCCAGGCGTCCCGGGCCCGCGGCCACCTCGGTGAGGAAGCGGCGGAAGGCTGCGAGCAACAGCCGTTCTTCGGCGAGGCGTTGGGAGCCGAACGCGCCGATGAGGCCGAACACGTTGTTGATGGCGAGGTAGTAGGCGAAGCGTTCGTCGGTGACCTCGTCGCAGACGAAGGTGTCGCTGTGCACGCCGATGCCGGGCAGCCGGGCGTCGAGTTCCGCGCGCCGTGACGCGCGGAAGTAGTAGCCCTGGTTGTCGCGGTAGCGTCCGCCGACGGGCCACCCCTCGCGGTCGAGCAGGACCAGGGTGTTCTGCTGGTGGGCCTCCAGCGCGATTCCCGCTTCGCCGTCGAGCCAGAGCACGGGGCGGACGACCTGTTCCAGATAGCGCAGGAACCACTCGGTGGCGACGGCCCCGCGGGGCCGGCCGGCGCGGCCGGCGAGCCGGGTGACGATCTCGGCGAGCCGGGACCGCATGACGGGCCTCCGCTCGGCGTCGGCGCGTGCGCCGGGCTGGGCGTGCGGCCGGGGCGAGACGAGCCCGGCGACGCAGCCGGCGTCGTCCGTCGCGCCGAAGGGGTTGTGGCGGATCATCACGTCGAGCCCGGTCAGGGGTGTCCCGTCGGGGGCGTCGACGGCGAGCCAGGCCGGGTCACGGACGATGTCGAAGCCCGGGTGGGCGGCCTGCCACTGCTTGGACAGGCCGCCGCGCAACAGCCGGTGGACCTCCACACCGCGATGGAGCTCCTTACGGAGGTTCTCCCGGCGGGAGTTGGTGATCCGCAGGCCCAGCGACAGCTTCAGCATCGCGGGCGTGCCCGGACGGTAGAGGGTGCGGACGGAGGACGTGGGATGCCAGGGGGAGCCGTACGGGCCGAGGTCCTGGAGCAGTCCCGCGTCGAGCAGGGCCGCGGTCCCGGGGCGGTGCCGGACCTCGCCCATCTGCCAGGGGTGCAGCGGCAGGGCGGCGTACCCGTCGGGCAGCGGCAGTCCGGCTCCGGCCAGCCGTGTGGTGAGCTGCTGTGCGGAGACGGGGCGGCCGCGCTCCGTCCACGCCGAGTCGGACGCCAGCAGCGACGGGGAGACCGCCATCCAGTGCAGCGGGAACGAGCCGCGCAACTCCGGTGAGTACAGCGGCATCTCGGCCTCGGAGAGTTCCTCCCGGCTCTTCGGGGTGGGGTGCAGGGGGTGCCCCAGCAGGAGCGCCTGCTCGGCCGCGAGAAAGAGGTCGGGGGTGTCGGCGGGCCGCTCTCTGCGGTCGCTGATGAACACGACGGTCCGGCGTACGGAGTCGGCGACCCGTCCGACCAGGTCGGACCCTTCACCGAGGGGGTGGCACGCGGGCCCGGGATCCGTGGCGTACGAGCACGCGGTGTCCGTACCGTTCGCGGTGCCCGTGTCAAAGCCGGAGCCGGAGCCGGGGTCGGGGTCGGGGTCGGGGTCGGGGTCGGGGTCGGGGTCGGTGACAGGGTCGGTGCCCGATGTGGGCGCGGGGGCCGTATCCGGCGCGGCCGCGGGAGCGGTACCGAACGTCGGCGTGCGGTCCGTTCCGGACGGCGGGGCCGAGTCCTCTTCCGGTGCCCCGCCGGTCGCGGACGCCGTCCCGATGCCCGGCGCCGGCTGGCGCGCGAGCAGTGCCGCCACCGTGACCGCGTCGGCGGGCGGTGCTTCCTCGGGGGTGTCCGCGAGATGCGGGAGCCCGAAGCGGTGCCAGCCCGTCGGGGACCAGTAGTGGACCGGGACCAGGAGGGACGTCCCGCTGGCCGGGAGGGGGATGCGCAGGGTGCCGTCGACGGGTGCGGCGAGATCGTTCTCCCGTACCCAGCAGCGCAGCAGGTTCTCCACCGTCGCCGCCTGGGCCGCGGTGTGGGCGACAGGGTGCTCCAGCAGGTCGGTGGTGGCGCCGCGCAGCCGCTCGGCCTGCTGGGCCCCTCCCTTCTGCCGGGGGACCGATTCGGCGTCCGCGACGAGCGGGGTGTGCGTGCCACGTCCCGCTCGCTCGGGGGTGGCGAAACGGCCGTCGGGTGCGGGGGTGGCGTTCAAGAGAGTTCCTCGTGGGGTCGTTCGGGCTCGTGCGGCCACGAGCCGGGGCGGGACCGGGATGCGTGGGCTCTTCGGCGTTCCTGGCTGGTCGGGCCGAGGTGGTGGCTACGGCTGCGGGGGTCGTCGAGGCGGGCTCGGGCGGTAGGCGGGGCTAGGACGTGGCCGCCGGGACGCCCGGACCGGACCGGTCGGCGCCCCCTCAGCCCGATCCCCCGCGCGCCACCGCGCCCACCGCGTCCGCCAGCCGGTCGAGTACCGCGGCCGCCTGTTCGTCGGTGATCGTCAGGGGTGGCAGAAGCCGCACGACGCTGGCGTGCCGACCGCCCAGTTCGACGATCAGGCCGCGGCGCAGGCACGCGCGCTGCACGGCGGCGGCGAGTTCCGGGGCGGCGGGCCGGGGTCGGTCGGCGGCGGGGTCGGAGGGCGTCTCGGGGTGCACGAGCTCGACACCGATCATGAGCCCGCGGCCCCGTACGTCGCCGATGCAGGAGAACTCCCCGGCGAGTCGGCGGAGTTCGGCGATCATGCGGGTGCCCAGGGTCGCGGCGCGCTCCGCGAGTCGGTTCTCGCGGACGTACGCGAGGGTCGCCGTGCCCGCCGCCATGGCGAGTTGGTTGCCGCGGAAGGTGCCGGCGTGGGCGCCCGGCTGCCAGACGTCGAGGTCGTCGCGGTACACGACGACGGCGAGCGGCAGGCTGCCGCCGATGGCCTTGGACAGGACCATCACGTCCGGGGTGATCCCGCTGTGCTCCACCGCCCAGAAGGTGCCGGTGCGGCCCACTCCCGTCTGGACCTCGTCCGCGATCAGCGGGATGGACCGGGCCGCCGTGATCTCGCGCATCCGCCGCATCCAGGCGTCCGGAGCGGGAATCACCCCGCCCTCGCCCTGGACGGGTTCGAGGATCATCCCGGCGGGGAGCGGCACGCCCGACTTGGTGTCGTCGAGCACGGACTCGGTCCAGCGCGCGGCGAGTTCCGCGCCGCGCTCGCCGCCGATGCCGAAGGGGCAGCGGTAGTCCTGGGGGTAGGGCAGGCGGGCGACCCGGACGTCGCTCGCGCCGCCGGACGCTTCGAGCGCTCCGGCGGTCATCCCGTGATAGGCGCCGGTGAACGCGAGCAGCCCGGCGCGTCCGGTGGCCGCGCGCACCAGTTTGAACGCGGCCTCGACGGCGTCGGTCCCGGCCGGTCCGCAGAACTGCACCCGCGCGCGTGCGGCGAACTCCGGGGGCAGGGTGCGGAACAGCTCGGTGGTGAAGGCGTCCTTGACGGGTGTGGCGAGGTCGAGGACGTGCAACGGCGCCCCGGAGTCGAGGACTTTCCTGATCGCCTCCAGGACGACCGGGTGGTTGTGACCGAGGGCCAGGGTCCCGGCCCCGGAGAGACAGTCGAGGTAACGGCGCCCGTCCGCGCCCTCGATGGTCAGCCCGCGCGCCCGTACGGGAACGATCGGCAGGGCGCGCGCGTAGGTACGCGCCGCCGATTCGCGCGCCGACTGGCGCCGCAGAATCCCCTCGTGCGCCGCGCGCGCCCCCTCGGAGGCGCCCGGCGAGCCCTCCCGTGTCTCTTCGGGCTCGCGCCCCACCGGCACCACCGCAGAATCGGTCACCGCCACGACTTCAGGTCCTCCCGCTGTGCAGAGGCGAGTTGGCGGGGGGCTCTGAACGCATGGTGCAGGCCCCCCGTACGTACCAACGACGTGACCGGCGTGGGGAAGCGGGTGAGCCGAAGATCCTTGCCGTGACGGAACCGTTGCCGTTCCGTGGGATGTCCCCCACAGCGAGCGCATAGTGTGTGGTGCCGTTCAGCGATACCGGTCGATCGCCGGTTCCGGCCGGTCGATCGGCGCCCGCGGTCCCGTGCCGGCGGTTCCGGACCGGCGGTTCCTGACAAGTTCTCTTACGCCCAGGGGGAGTTACACCATGCCATCCATACGCCCGCCCTTCACCGCCCGTCGAGGGAGGAGCGCGCGCCGCACCACCTCCCCCGTGCTGGCCGCGGTCGGCCTGGCCGCGACCCTGGCGCTGACCGCCACCGCCTGCGACTCGGGCAGCAGCACGGCGAGCGACCGGCCCAGCACGTCGGCGTCCCAGAACGGCGACGACAAGATCAAGATCCCGGACGACATCAGGAACAAGCTCAAGGAGCACGGGATCGACATCGACAAGTGGAAGGGCGGCGCCTGGAAGAACTGGAACCGGGACGACTGGCTGCGCGAGGCGAACGACTTCGTCAACCCCATCATCAAGGGGCTGTGGAACCCGGACCGGATGCGCGGCGCCGACGACCCGGACAAGAACAAGGGCGTCGACGAGAACGACCTCTCCGGTGACCAGGGCGTCACCGATCCGACCCCGGCCCCGGTGGCCGCGAAGGCCGTGAGCCCCGCGTACCACGACAGCGTGCCCGAGGCGGGGAAGGTGTTCTTCGACTCCCCCGAGGGCACGATGGTCTGCTCGGCGACCGTGGTCGAGGACCCCGCGCACCCGGGCAAGTCGAACCTCGTGTGGACCGCGGGCCACTGCGTGCACGCCGGCAAGAAGGGCGGCTGGTACCGCAACATCGCCTTCGTGCCCTCGTACAACAGCGCCGGCAAGACGTCCGCCGAGCTGCAGAACGCCGACCGGACGGAGGTCGCTCCGTACGGTGTCTGGTGGAGCGACTGGGCGCAGACCTCGGACCAGTGGATCGAGCAGGGCGGTCCCACGGGCGGTCAGGGCGCGTCGTACGACTACGCGGTGCTGCACGTGACGCCCGAGAAGGGCGGCGACGGCAAGTCCCTGGAGGAGACGGTCGGCGCCGCGCTCCCGGTGGACTTCGACGCTCCGGCCGTACCGAAGGTCGCGAGCATCACGGCGACGGGCTATCCGGCGGCGGCGCCGTTCGACGGCCAGCGGCTGTACCAGTGCACGGACCGGCCCGGCCGGCTCTCGATCGCCCAGGCGGACCCGACGATGTACCGCATCGGCTGCACCATGACGGGCGGCTCCTCCGGCGGCGGCTGGGTGGCGGCCGGTTCGGACGGCAAGCCGGCGCTGGTGTCCAACACCTCGATCGGCCCGGTCAGCGCGGGCTGGCTGGCGGGCCCGCACCTGGGCGATGTGGCCAAGGGTGTGTACGACTCGGTGAGCAAGAAGTTCGCGGGGCGGTGACGCGACGGGCGTGAGCGGGACGTAGGGCGGCCGGCACCGCCCGGGCCCATGCCGCGGCTGGACGCATGTACGAAGGCCCGCCCCCTGCGTGAGGGGGCGGGCCTTCGTGGGTCCGGGCCCGGGACCCGGGAACTCGGTGGACCTAGAGCGCCGGCGCCGGAACGTACGGCGCGAGGTCCGACGCCAGTTCCTCGTGGACCCGCACCTTGAGCAGGGTGCCCTCCGGGGTGTGCTCCTCGGAGATCACCTCGCCCTCGGAGTGGGCACGCGCGACCAGTCTGCCGTGCGTGTAGGGCACGAGCGCCTCGATCTCGACCGAGGGGCGCGGCAGCTCGTTGTCGATGAGCGCGAGCAGCTCGTCGATGTTCAGGCCGGTGCGGGCGGAGACCGCGATGGAGCGCGTCTCGTTCCGCATCAGGCGCTGGAGGACCAGCGGGTCGGCCGCGTCCGCCTTGTTGATCACCACGATCTCGGGGACGCCGGTGGCGCCGACGTCACGGATGACCTCGCGGACGGCGGCCAGCTGCTCCTCCGGCGCCGGGTGCGATCCGTCGACCACGTGCAGGATGAGGTCGGAGTCGCCGACCTCCTCCATCGTGGAACGGAACGCCTCGACGAGATGGTGCGGCAGATGCCGTACGAAGCCGACGGTGTCCGCGAGCGTGTAGATCCGCCCGCTGGGCGTCTCGGCGCGGCGCACGGTCGGGTCCAGGGTGGCGAACAGCTCGTTCTGGACCAGGACGCCCGCGCCGGTCAGGCGGTTGAGCAGGGACGACTTGCCGGCGTTGGTGTAACCGGCGATGGCGACCGAGGGCACCCTGTTCCTGCGCCGCTCCTGGCGCTTGATCTCGCGGCCGGTCTTCATTTCCGCGATCTCCCGGCGCATCTTCGCCATCTTCTCGCGGATACGGCGCCGGTCCGTCTCGATCTTGGTCTCACCGGGACCACGGGTGGCGAGGCCGCCGCCCTTGCCGCCGCCCATCTGACGGGACAGCGACTGACCCCAGCCGCGCAGCCTCGGCAGCATGTACTGCATCTGCGCGAGCGCGACCTGCGCCTTGCCCTCCCGGGACTTGGCGTGCTGGGCGAAGATGTCGAGGATCAGGGCCGTCCGGTCGATGACCTTGACCTTGACGACGTCCTCGAGGTGGATCAGCTGGCCGGGGCTCAGCTCACCGTCACAGATCACGGTGTCGGCGCCGGTCTCCAGGACGATGTCCCGCAGTTCGTTGGCCTTGCCGGATCCGATGTACGTGGCCGCGTCGGGCTTGTCGCGGCGCTGCACGACACCGTCGAGCACGAGCGCGCCCGCGGTCTCCGCCAGGGCGGCCAGCTCGGCGAGCGAGTTGTCCGCGTCCTGGATGGTTCCCGAGGTCCAGACACCGACGAGGACGACGCGCTCCAGACGGAGCTGCCGGTACTCGACCTCGGTGACGTCCTCGAGTTCGGTGGAGAGGCCGGCGACGCGGCGCAGGGCCGCGCGCTCGGAGCGGTCGAACTGGTCGCCGTCCCGCTCTCCGTCGATCTCGTGGCTCCAGGCGACGTCCTCTTCCATCAGGGCATCGGCCCGAAGACCTTCGGGGTAGTTCTGCGCGAGGCTCTGCGCGTCCTGGGAAGGGGAAGAAGAGGAGGTCATTGGATCCTTACGTCGATGGGTGCACCGGTGCGTCACTGGCGACACCGGTTCGGCGACGGATCGCGCCCGTCTGTGGGAACAACGTCCGGGACCACTGGGAGATTCCCGGATTCCACCGGGCCGGACCCCCGCGGGGGCCGCGCCGCCGACCTGGAGATGGTCGCACGGCACGGCCCGTCTCGTCATGCGAGTTACCGAGTGCCCTTGTGTGCCTTCGGGGCGTCGCTCCTCCAGTCCGGGTGCCCGGGCATCGGGGGTGTCCTCTTCCCGTACAGCCATGCCTGGAAGAACCCGCTCAGATCGCGGTTGCCGATGCTGGAGGCGAGCCGCTCGAAGTCCGCGGTCGAGGCCGTGCCGTCCCGGTGGACGGCCACCCAGGCCCGCTCCAGCCGTTCGAAGGCGGGCCGTCCGATCTCCTGGCGCAGCGCGTACAGGGCGAGCGCGGCGCCGTCGTAGACGTTCGGCCGGAAGATGCTGATCTTCTGGCCCGGCCTGGGCCCCTTCGGTGCCGCGGGCGGACCGCCGGCGGCCCGCCAGGTGTCGGACGCACGGTAGGCCGCCTTCATCCGGGCCTCCATGGGCTTCTTTCCCTTCTCCTGCGCGTACAGGGCCTCGTACCAGGTGGCGTGTCCTTCGTTGAGCCACAGGTCGGACCAGTCACGCGGAGTGACGCTGTCGCCGAACCACTGGTGCGACAGCTCGTGCACCATGATCGACTCGACGTACCACTTGGGGTAGGCGGGCTGGGTGAAGAGCTCCCGCTCGAAGAGGGAGAGCGTCTGTGTCTCGAGTTCGAAGCCGGTGCGCGCCTGGGCCATCAGCAGGCCGTAGGTCTCGAAGGGGTACCGGCCGACCTTGCGCTCCATCCAGGCGATCTGATCGGGGGTCTTCCTGAGCCACGGTTCGAGCCGCTCGCGGTCCTTGGTGGGCACGACGTCGCGGACCGGCAGTCCGTGCGGGCCGGTGCGGTGCAGGACGGTCGAGCGGCCGATGGAGACCTGGGTCAGCTCGGTGGCCATGGGGTGCTTCGTGCGGTACGTCCAGGTGGTGCCCCCGGGGGCGCGGACCGCTCCGGTGGGCAGACCGTTGGCCACGGCCGTGTATCCCTCGGGCGCGGTGACGTGGATGGTGAACATCGCCTTGTCGGAGGGGTGGTCGTTGCACGGGAAGACGAGGTGGCCCGCGTCGGCCTGGTTGGCCATGGCGAGCCCGTCCTTGGTCCGCACCCAGCCGCCGTCCTGGTCGCCGCCGGCCGCCGGATCGCTGTGGTGCCGCACGGTGATCCGCATCCAGCCGCCGGCGGGCACCGGTTGCGCGGGGGTCACCACCAGGTCGTCCCCGGCGCTCGTGAACGCGGCCGGTGACCCGTTGACCTCGACCGATCCCACCGTGCCGTGCGCGTAGTCGAGGTTGACGCGATCGAGGCGGCGCGACGTCACGGCGTCGATCGTGGTGACGGCGGCCAGCGGTTCGGTGTTCTTGCCGGTGTAGGCGAAGGAGAGGTCGTACGACTTGACGTCGTACCCGGGATTGCCCAGGTGCGGGAAGAGACGGTCGCCGATGCCCAGGGGCGTCGCCGGGGACGGGGCACTCGCGGCGACGAGGCAGACGGAGACGGCGGAGGCGAGCAGCGCCGCCCGGACGCGGCGGTTCCGGGGGCCGGGTGGCGTGGTGGCGGGGGCGGTGGAGTCCGGTGTCGTGGCGCCAGGGGTGCCCGACGTGCCGGTGCGGTCGGTGCTGGGACGGGGGGTGAGCAGCATGGACCACCGCTACCAGCGGTCGTCCCTCCCGCGGTGGCGACGCGCTCCGGGCCCACCCGAACGTGTGCTACTGCGCGGCGGCCGCGGCGTGCTGTGCCCTGCTCACGTCGTACACGCCCGGCACGTTCCGCATCGCCCGCATCAGTCCGGGGAGGTGGGCCGCGTCCGGGAGTTGGAGGGTGTAGGTGTGGCGTACGCGCTGCTGGCTGGGGGGTTCGACGGTCGCGGAGACGATGGCGGCGCCCTCCAGGGCGATGGCTTCGGTGAGATCGGCGAGCAGATGGGGACGCCCGAAGGACTCGGCGACCAGCGTGACGCGGCACTCGGTGGTGTCGCCCCAGCTCACTTCGACCTCCGCGCGCCCCGCGCCCTTCATACGTGCCACGCCGGCGCACTCGACGCGGTGCACCGTCACCACTCCCCCGCGTACGGCGAAGCCGGTCACGCGGTCGGGCGGCACGGGGGTGCAGCAGCCCGCGAGGCGCACGGAGGCGCCCGGCTGTTCGACGACGGCGTTCGCGGCGGGGCGGGCCGCGGGTGCCTCGGCGGCCGGCCTGGGAGCCGCGGCGGGCTCCTCGGGGGGCGCCGCGTCGCGGGGCGAGGGATGCGCGGCGAGCCAGCGCTGGATGGCGATCCGTGCGGCGGGTGTCTGGGCGTGCTCCAGCCACTCCCTGGAGGGTTCCGAGGCCGGGTCCTGCCCCATGAGGAGCTGCACGGTGTCGCCGTCCTTCAGCACCGTGCTCAGCGTCGCGAGCCGCCCGTTGACGCGGGCGCCGATACAGGCGTGCGCGTCCTCGCCGTACTGCGCGTACGCGGCGTCCACGCAACTGGCGCCCTCGGGCAGGCCCAACGAGCCGCCGTCGGCGCGGAAGACGGTGATCTCTCGGTCCTGGGCGAGGTCCTCGCGCAGGGTGGACCAGAACGTGTCCGGGTCCGGGGCGCCCTGCTGCCAGTCGAGGAGCCGGGAGAGCCAGCCGGGGCGGGTGGGGTCGACCCGCTCACCGTCCGCCGCCCGTTCGCCGTCGCCGTCCGGCTGTTCCTCCGCGGGAGCGGTGTAGGGGTTGCCGAGGGCGATGACGCCGGCCTCGGCGACCTTGTGCATCTGGTGGGTACGGATGAGGACTTCGGCCACCTGGCCGTCGCCGCTCGCCACGGCCGTGTGCAGCGACTGGTACAGGTTGAACTTGGGGACCGCGATGAAGTCCTTGAACTCCGACACCACGGGCGTGAGGCAGGTGTGCAGTTCGCCGAGGACGCCGTAGCAGTCGGCGTCCTCGTTCACGAGCACGAGGAGCCGTCCGAAGTCCGCGCCGCGCATGGGCCCGCGCTTGCGGGACACGCGGTGCACGGAGACGAAGTGGCGTGGGCGGATGAGGACTTCGGCCTGGATCCCGGCGTCGCGCAGGACAGCGCGCACCTCTTCGGCGATCTCCGCGAGCGGGTCGCCGGCGCGCGACGCGTTGTCGACGATCAGCTCCCTGGTGTGCTCGTACTCCTCGGGGTGCAGGATCGCGAAGACGAGGTCCTCGAGTTCGGTCTTCAGCGCCTGGACGCCGAGGCGTTCGGCGAGCGGGATCAGGACGTCCCTGGTCACCTTGGCGATCCGGGCCTGTTTCTCGGGGCGCATCACCCCGAGGGTCCGCATGTTGTGCAGCCGGTCGGCGAGTTTGATCGACATCACGCGGACGTCGTTGCCGGTCGCGACGAGCATCTTGCGGAAGGTCTCGGGTTCGGCGGCGGCTCCGTAGTCGACCTTCTCCAACTTGGTGACGCCGTCGACGAGATAGCAGACCTCGTCACCGAACTCGGAACGGACCTGATCGAGCGTCACTTCCGTGTCCTCGACGGTGTCGTGGAGCAGGGAGGCGGTCAACGTCGTTGTCTCCGCGCCGAGTTCGGCGAGAATCAGGGTCACCGCGAGCGGGTGGGTGATGTACGGCTCGCCGCTCTTGCGCATCTGGCCCCGGTGCGAGGACTCCGCCAGCACGTACGCCCGGCGCAGGGGTTCCATGTCCGCGTCGGGGTGGTGGGCGCGGTGGGCCTCGGCGACGTGGCCGATCGCGTCGGGCAGCCGGTCACGGGCGGTCGGGCCGAGCAACGCGGCCCGGCCGAGGCGGCGCAGGTCGATCCGGGGGCGGCCCTTCCTGCGCGCCGGCGATCCCCCCTGCTCCTGCGGAACCGAGCGCTGGGGGGAGGGCGTTGCAGGGCCTGGCGTCGCGGGATTCGTCGCCTCCGCACTCATGGGCACCTCCGGCTGCGTAGACCGGCGGACGGGGTGCCCATGGCGTACACGGCTCAGGGGTTGGCGTCGATCCCCCGTCCGGGCCGGTGCTTGATGCTACCGAGCCCACCACGCCCGGCTGACCACCTCTCGCCGAGCGTGAAACGGATCACCCATTCGAGCGAAGGTTCAGGGGTTTGCGGTTTCGAGGTTCCGGGAGGGGCCGGAGGTCGCGGCACCGGACCGGGCGGGGGCGGGTGACACCGCGCCCGACCAGGCCTTGTGACAGCGCACCGGGCAGGGGCCTCTGACGCCGCGTCGGACAACAGCGGAGACGTTCCGCAGACGTGCGGCAGCTCCCGCGGCGGGGCGTCCGCTCAGAGCCGGACGGCGGCCAGCCACTCCGCGTCGAGGTCGCCCTCGGCGACGATCACCGCGGGGCCGGTCATCTCGATCGCGCCGTCCGGGTGCTCGGTGATCACCAGGCGTCCGCCGGGCACGTCGACGGTGTACGTCACCGGAGTCCCGGTGACGGCCGGGTCGGCGCCGTCTCGGCGGGCCGTGGCGACGGCCACCGCGCAGGCGCCCGTGCCGCACGAACGGGTCTCTCCGGAGCCGCGCTCATGGACCCGCAGGGCGACGTGGCGCGGGCCCCGGTCGACCACGAACTCGACGTTCACCCCGTCCGGGTAGGCCGACGCGGGCGTGACGGGGGGCGGCGTGAACAGGTTGCCCGCCTGGCCGAGGTGGTCCACGAAGGCGACGGCGTGCGGGTTGCCCATGTTCACGTTGCGGGCGGGCCAGCTGTGCCCGTCGACGCTCACGGTGACGTCCCCTTCCGGCAGGACCGCCTTGCCCATGCCGACGGTGACGTCCCCGTTCTTGGCGAGGTGCACGCTCTTCACGCCTGCGCGCGTGGCGATCGTGATGTCCCCTTCGGCCACATGTCCGGCCCGCTGGAGGTAATGCGCGAACACCCGCACTCCGTTGCCGCACATCTCCGCGACCGAGCCGTCGCCGTTGCGGTAGTCCATGAACCACTCCGCCTCGGCCGCCATCTCCGCGGCCTCGGGGTGCGCGGCGGACCGGACGACGTGCAGCAGACCGTCGCCGCCGATGCCCGCGCGGCGGTCGCACAGGGCGGCCACGGCGGCCGGGGACAGGTCAACGGCGTTCTCCGGGTCGGGGACGATCACGAAGTCGTTCTCGGTCCCGTGGCCCTTGAGGAAGGCGATCCGCGTGCTCATTCCTCGATCGTACGGGGTCGGGCGGAGCCGGTCCGGCACGCCCTCCGCGACGGGTGCCCGCCCCGGCGGCTCAGCGCAGTCGGGCCACGCGTCCCACGGCGAGCACCGCCACCGCGGCGACCACCACGACGTACGCGAGCACGACGCGCCAGTCCAGGCGGCGGCCGGAGCCGCGCGCGGGGAAACCCGGCAGGGCGTAGCCCACGCGGCGGGCGGCCATCATGCCCCAGCCGGCGGCGCACAGGCAGATCAGCAGGCCGAGCATGGCGACCACGGCACCGCCGTCGCCGAACTCGAAGGCCAGCGGGAAGGCGAACATCAGCGAGCCCGTCGCGGCCAGGACGACGATCGGCGCGAGCTGCCAGATGCGCAGCCGGCGCTGCGGACGCAGCTCGACCTCGACCTCGGGTCCCGGGGACATCTCGTCCGGCCCCGGCCCGTCGGCGGTGACACCGCCGGGAGGCTCATCGGGTCCGTCGGAGATCAGCGGATCGCCGTCGGAGCCGGGCCGCTCGTCGTGGCCCATCCGGTCGCCGTCGAGGCCTGCTCCGTCGCCGTCGGGGCCCTGCGGTCGCGGCTGCTCCTGCGCGGTGTCCTGCTCCGCGTCCTGTGCGGTGTTGCGAGGGCCGGCCTCCATCGCCACGCGCCCTCCCAACTCGGACTCCACTTGGTCGATCGAAGCTCGATGATGGCACGGCGCCGGAGGCCCCGATGGCGGCCGGAGCGTCCCGATGCCATGACGTGATCAGGCTGTGACCGGTCGTTCGACCAACGCCAGCGCGAGTTGTGGAAGTTCTGTGAGGTCCGCCGCGGCGCCGCTCAGCCAGTGCACCCGGGGATCGCGCCGGAACCACGAATCCTGGCGTCGCGCGAAGCGTTTGGTGGCGCGCACGGTCTCGGCGCGCGCCTCGGCGTCGGTGCACTCCCCGGCGAGCGCCGCGAGCACCTGCTGGTACCCGAGCGCGCGCGACGCCGTGCGCCCCTCGCGCAGACCGCGCGCCTCCAGCTCCCGCACCTCGTCGACGAGCCCGGCCTCCCACATCCGGTCGACACGGCGCGCGATCCGCTCGTCGAGCTCGGGACGCGTCACGTCGACACCGATCTGGAGGGTGTCGTACACCGAGTCATGGCCGGGGAGGTTGGCCGTGAAGGGCTTGCCGGTGATCTCGATGACCTCCAGCGCCCGCACGATACGGCGGCCGTTGCTCGGCAGGATCGCCTGGGCCGCCCCGGGGTCGGCCATGGCCAGACGCGCGTGCAGCGCGCCCGAGCCGCGCAGCCCGAGCTCCTCCTCCAGTCGGGCGCGCACCTCGGGGTCGGTGCCGGGGAACTCCAGGTTGTCGACGGCGCCGCGCACATAGAGCCCGGAGCCGCCCACCAGGACCGGCCAGCGGCCCTCCGCGAGCAGGGCGTCGATGCGGGCGCGGGCGAGCCGCTGGTACTCCGCGACACTGGCCGTGACGGTCACGTCCCAGATGTCCAGCAGGTGGTGCGGAATCCCGGCCCGCTCCTCGGACGTCAGCTTGGCGGTGCCGATGTCCATCCCTCGGTACAACTGCATGGAGTCGGCGTTGACGACCTCGCCTCCGAGACGGCGGGCGAGGAAAACGCCCAGATCGGACTTTCCTGCCGCGGTCGGTCCGACGACGGCGATGACTCGGGGGGCGGGGGGTGCGCTGCTCACCGCCCCAGTCTCGCAAACCCGGGGGCCCACCTCCGACGCGCCGCGTGACGCCACAGGTTCGGGGTCGTTGCCTGTTGCGAGGTTCCGGCCGCCGGTTTTCGAGGACCGGCGCCCCGGGCGACGCAATGGGACGCACCGGGTGACGCGGAATTTCGTCCTCACGAGTAACGTATGGAGTGGATATGGGTGTTTTTGCACGACTTCTCAGGAGGTCGAAGGCTGCGGAGGAGGCGTCGACCGCCGAGGTGCCTGCCGGCACACGGACGGCCGGAGCCGACGCCGGAACTGACGCCGACGTCACGACGACCGAAGCCGATGTCTCGACCGGTGCCGATGCCACGACCGGCGCCGGCGGCGCGTCGGAGCCGGTGACGGAAGAGGCGAAGCGATCGTCCGGGAGCGAGAACGCGGGCGAGAGCGACCGCAAGGCCGAGGCTGCGGTCGCGGCGACGGCGGCCGCGGGAGCGTCGACTTCCGACGACGTCGAGATCCCTCAGCAGCAGACCGCCGAGAAGGCGGCCGACAACGGGGCCGGTGAGAGCGCCCGTAAGTAACTGTCCCGCGAGGGAAGGTGGACCATGAGTCTCCTGGACAATCTGAAAGCCAAGCTGGCGCCTGCCAAGGACAAGGTCTCGGACCTCGCGCAGCAGCACGGGGACAAGGTCACCCACGGCCTCGACAAGGCCGCCAGGGTGGTCGACGAGAAGACCAAGGGCAAGTACAGCGACAAGATCCAGACGGGCACGGGCAAGGCGAAGGGCGCCATGGACCGACTCGCGCACAAGGACGGTGGCACCATGCCCCCTCCGGACGCGCCCCCATCGCCCCCGACATTCTGAACGGCACACACCGACGGACGGCCGCGGAGCACCCAGGGCTCCCGGCCGTCCGCCGTGTCCGGTGCGCGGCTCGCCGCGCAACGCCACGACCAGGCGGCCACCAGCGCATCGCGGCGCTACGACCAGGCCGCCACCACGTACCCCACCCCGTACGGCGCGGCGCTACGACCAGGCCGCCACCACGTACCCCACCCCGTACGGCGCGGCGCTACGACCAGGCCGCCACCACGTATCCCACCCCGTACGGCGCGTCCTCGTACAGCAGGGCGCCGCCCAGCTCCGCCTCCTCGGCCGCGCCCGCGAGGACCTGCCAGGGGGCGCGGCCGGAGGCCTTCAGTTCGCGGGCGAGCCCGGCGTCCAGTGCCTGCAGGGCCGCCACGTCCGCCGTCCCCAGCGCCCGGGCGACCTCCGCGTCGAAGCCCGCCGCGCGCTCGTCGAGGTAACCGGGCGCCTTCAGCGTCCGGCACGCGCTGGCGTCGCCCATCACCAGGAGGGCCACCCGCGCTGCCCGGCCCGCGGCCTCCGCGCCGGCGCTCCTGCACCGCTCGGCCGTGAGCGGCTCCGCCACGGCGAGACCTGTCACGGGGATGTCGGACCAGTCCGTGCGCTCCAGCAGCCAGGCGGCGACGGCGAGCGAGGGCGGAAGCGTCCGCTGCGAGGGCGCCGAAGGCGTGCCGCCCGGCCCGAGGCGTACGCCGAGGTCCACGCCGAATCCGCGGAACGAGCCCGGTGTCCCCTCGGGGTAGGAGCCGCCGTCCTCGGCGGGGCCCACGACGACCAGCAGATCGGGCCGCGAGGCGGCGAGCACGCCGAGCGCGTCCGCGCACGCGTCGCGCGCGGCGGCCAGCTCGGGGGCCGCCCCGGCGGCGATCTCGGGCACGAGCAGCGGCGGACAGGGGCAGGCTGCGGCGGCTACAAGCATGATCGGCAGCGTAACCCTTCGCCGCGCGAGCGGGGTCAGTCGCAGCCGCAGCCGCTGCCGGTCACGACGGGCAGCGGCTCCGGGGCGCCGATCTTCGGCAGGCCCAGCATCACGCCGGCCGGCTTCGCCGCCTGAGCCGCGTTGCGCTTCTCCCAGGCGTCCCCCGCGCGCGTGCGGCGCACGTCCAGGACGGCGCCCTCGGCCAGCAGATGGTGCGGGGCGGCGTAGGTGATCTCGACGGTGACGACGTCACCGGGGCGTACGTCCTGGTCGGGCTTGGTGAAGTGGACCAGGCGGTTGTCGGGGGCGCGGCCGGACAGGCGGTGCGTGGCGCCGTCCTTGCGGCCCTCGCCCTCGGCGACCATCAGCTCCAGGACGCGACCGACCTGCTTCTTGTTCTCGTCCCAGGAGATCTCCTCCTGGAGGGCGACGAGACGCTCGTAGCGCGCCTGGACGACCTCCTTGGGGATCTGCCCCTCCATGGTGGCCGCCGGGGTGCCGGGGCGCTTGGAGTACTGGAACGTGAAGGCCTGCGTGAAGCGCGCCTCGCGGACGGCGTGCATCGTCTGCTCGAAGTCCTCCTCGGTCTCGCCGGGGAAGCCCACGATGATGTCGGTGGTGATCGCCGCGTGCGGGATGGCGGCGCGCACCTTCTCGATGATCCCCAGGTAGCGCTCCTGGCGGTACGAGCGGCGCATCGCCTTCAGGACGGTGTCCGAGCCGGACTGCATCGGCATGTGCAGCTGCGGCATCACGTTCGGCGTCTCCGCCATGGCCGCGATCACGTCGTCGGTGAAGTCGCGGGGGTGCGGGGAGGTGAACCGGACCCGCTCCAGGCCCTCGATCTGCCCGCAGGCGCGCAGCAGCTTGCTGAAGGCCTCCCGGTCGCCGATGTCACTGCCGTACGCGTTGACGTTCTGGCCGAGCAGCGTGATCTCGGAGACGCCCTCGCCGACCAGTGCCTCGATCTCGGCGAGGATGTCGCCCGTCCTGCGGTCCTTCTCCTTGCCGCGGAGCGCCGGGACGATGCAGAACGTGCAGGTGTTGTTGCAGCCGACGGAGATCGACACCCAGGCCGCGTACGCGCTCTCCCGGCGGGTCGGCAGCGTCGAGGGGAACGCCTCGAGCGACTCGGCGATCTCGACCTGCGCCTCTTCCTGCACGCGGGCGCGCTCCAGGAGGACGGGCAGCTTGCCGATGTTGTGCGTGCCGAAGACGACGTCCACCCAGGGCGCCCTCTTCACGATGGTGTCGCGGTCCTTCTGCGCCAGGCAGCCGCCGACCGCGATCTGCATCCCGGGGCGCTTCGTCTTCATCGGGGCGAGGCGGCCGAGGTTGCCGTACAGCCGGTTGTCGGCGTTCTCGCGCACGGCGCAGGTGTTGAAGACGACGACGTCCGCGTCGCCGTCGGACCCCTCGGGCGCCCGCACGTAGCCCGCGCCTTCGAGGAGCCCGGAGAGCCGTTCGGAGTCGTGGACGTTCATCTGGCACCCGTAGGTGCGCACCTCGTAGGTCTTCGAATCCTGAACGTCCACCGCGTGGCTCCGGTCGTTGCTGCTCATGCGACAAGGGTAGGCGGTGCCGGGAGTACGTCGTCCCGGCCCCGGAGTCTCCGGCCGCGGGCCCACGCCGGACGCGCGGGGAGAGGGCCCTGGTGTCCGCCGGGATGCGGCGCGGACCACACCCTCGCGGCACTGAGGCCGATCCGGGGCGCCCGCCCGGAACGGTTCCCGGTCGGAGCCGGGTGCGGCACCGCTCGCCGGCCGCGGCGACCGGCCGCATGATCCGAACGACGGGCTTCGAACGACAGGCTTCAGCCGTACACGACCGACCACGGGCGGGGCGTTCCACCGGCGGGGCCGGCCTCGCCGGTGCGGTCGGGAGCCGCGGCGCGGTCGGCGGCCAGCACCTCGGCGGCGAGCTCCGCGAAGGTCCGGGCGGCCGGGTGGGCGGTGCGTCCGGCGGGCCACGCGCCGCTCAGCCGCTGGGCGAGGGGGCGCCCCGCCAGGGGCCGCCAGGCGACGCGCGGCTCTTTACGGGCCACCGGCCCCTGGTCGAAGGCCACGCCGTGCCCGGCCGTCACCAGGGCCAGCAGAAACTCGGAGTTGGAGGCGTGCCGTACCCGGCCCGGCACGAAGCCCGCGGCGCGGCAGACGTCGAGGATCTGGTCGTACCGGTCCGGAGCGTGGGCCCGCGGGAAGAGCACCAGGTCGTGGCCGGACAGCTCGCCGAGCGCCACCTCCGGTTGCCGGGCCAGCGGCGAGGTGCGGGGCAGGACGACGCCGAGGTCCACCGCGACCTCCGGACCGAGCAGCAGTCCGGTGGTGTCGGCGGGGCGGTGCACGAGTCCGACGTCGAGTCCGCCGGAGGCGAGCAGCCCGACCTGTTCCCCGGTGGTGACCTCCCGCAGGTCGACGCAGAGCCCCGGGGCACGCTCGGCGCAGGCGGCGAGCAGCGCGGTCAGCACGGCGGCCGCGGTGTCGGGCGGCACGCCCGCGCGCAGGGTGCCCAGGCCACCGTCGCCCGCGCGCCGGGCCAGCATCCGCAACCGGTCCTCGCGGGCGAGGAGTTCACGCGCCTCGTCCCGCAACAGCGCCCCGGCGGCGGTCAGCCGGATCCGGCGGTGCGATCGGTCGAACAGCTCGGCGCCGAGCTCTCCCTCCAGTCGGCGCACCGCCTGACTGAGCGGCGGCTGGGCCATGCCCAGCCGGTCGGCGGCCCGGCTGAAGTGCAGTTCCTCGGCTACGGTGACGAACAGACGCAGGTGGCGCAAGAGATCCACGACCATGGACCTTACGCGAGGGGGCGGGCTAACCGATGGCCGAGGAACGGATCCGCGCGGTTTTCGCGGAGGCGGGCGCCGAGGGCCTCCTGCACGCGGTCCCCATCGGCGCCGCACGGGCGGATGCCCTGGGTGTCGCACGGGCGGATGCCCCCGGTGTCGCACGGGCGGACCCTGACGGCAGACAGCGGACGGGACCCGTCGGCGCCCGGTGGACGCACCCCGTCGGCGCCGAGCGGACGGACCCCGTCGGCGCCGAGCGGACGGACCCCGTCGGCACCCGGCCCGGGCACCCGCGTCGTACGGACCCCGGCGTGCCCGGGTCGGCCGTCCTCGCGGAGTCCCGCGTGCGCGAGGTGGCCGTCGGCGCCGACGAACCCGTCGTGCTCGCCTCGGTGTTCAAGGTGCTGCTGGTCCTGGAGTTCGCCCGGCAGGTGGCGACCGGGCAGCTCGACCCCCGGGAGCGGGTACGGGTGACGGCGGCCGACCGGCTCGGCGGCTGGGGCACGGCGGGCTGCGCGGACGACGTCGAACTGTCGCTGCGCGATCTGGCGTTCTTCGCGATGTCGGTCAGCGACAACTCGGCGGCGGATCTGCTCCTCGACCGGGTCGGCCTGGACACCGTACGGCTGCTCGCCCGGGAGCTGGGGCTGGACCGGACCCGCATCGTGGGAGGACCGCGGGACCTCCTGGAGTCGATGCTCGCCGAGGTCGGGGCGCGCGACGAGGGGGAGTTCGCCGTCCGATACCCGGCCCTGCCGGAGGACCGCAAGCGGCGGATGGCGGTCCTGGACCCCCTGCGGACCAACGCCGGCACGCCCCGCGAGACCACCGAACTACTCCGTCTCATCTGGCGCGACGAGGCCGGTACACCGGAAGTCTGCGCCCAGGTACGTGACTTGATGAGTCGTCAAGTCTTCCGGCACCGGCTGGTGTCGGGGTTCCCCGGCGACACGGTGATCGCGGCCAAGACCGGGACGCTTCCGGGGCTGCACATGGAGGCGGGCGTCGTCCGGTACCCCGACGGCCGGTGCTACGCGGTCTCCGTCTTCGCCCGGACCCGCCAACTCGCGGCCACCGGGCCGGAGGTGGACGCGGCGATCGGCGACGCGGCCAGGATCGCCGTCGACTTCCTGCGGAACGCGGGACTGTGACCAGGTCTCATATGCGCTCACGTATCGGCAGGGCACAGGATCGATCTTGGACGGGGGTCGCCGGCCCCTGATCTCCTGACGCCATGCGCGACAACGAGAACCCCCAGGGTTCCCCCCTGCTCGGCCGCCGCACGGTACTGCGCGGCGCCGCACTCGGCACGGCCGCCCCGCTCCTGCCCGCCGCAGCCGCCACGGCCGCCGGTTCGACGGCCACGCCCCCGGCGGCGCACACGCCCGAATCGACGCCGACGCCGACACCGACACCGGCCTCGGCGTCCTTACGCTGGTTCGGCACCGCCGGCTGGCGCATCGACGTCGATGGCCGGACCGTGCTCTTCGACCCGTACCTCACCCGCTTCAGGACCGGTCTGTTCGACGGTGCCTTCGACGCCGGCACGGAGCTGCGCACCGATCCCGACCTGGTACGGGAACACGTCGGGCACCCCGAACTCGTCCTGGTCAGCCACGCCCACTGGGACCATCTCGCCGATGTGCCGCACATCGCCAGGACCACCGGCGCCCGTGTCGTCGGCACCGAGACGACGTACCACCTGCTGGTCGCGTCCGGCGTCGACCCGGGGCAGGTCTCCGTGGTGAAGGGCGGCGAGGTGCTGGACTTCGGCGGTGGACTCACCGTCGAGGTCGTGGCGAGTCTGCACAGCCGCAACAAGAAGTACTCCTACTTCGCCCCCGGCACCCTCCACGCACCGCCGGCGACACCCCCGAGGACCATCTCGGACCTGCCGGAGGGCGACACGCTCGCCTTCCTGGTGACGGCGGGGAGCGGCGGTCCGTCGGCGTTCCTGATGGGCGCCAGCGACTTCTGCGAACGGGCGGCGCGGGGGCTGCGCCCCGATCTCGCCATGGTCGCGGTGCCGGCCGGCACCGCGACCCACGACTACGTCCCCAGGCTGCTGCGGGCCCTGGACCGGCCCGGGGTCGTCGTGCCCGTGCACTGGGACAACTTCGAGGAACCCCTGACCGCTCCCCCGCGCCGCGACCCGTCGATGGACCTGGACGCGTTCGTCGCCCAGGTACGCCGGTCGTCCCCGGCGAGCCGGATCGTCGTCCCGGACTACCGCACGGTGTACGGGGGTGACATGCGCCCACTCGGCTGACCGGAGGTGAGGGCAGGGCGGGGGCGAGGCGGAGGCGCGGACACGGGCCCCGCGCCCGGCTCGGGGCCCCGTCCCCTACTCAGGCGCGAGCTGGGTACTTCCGCTCAGGACCCGGACGTCCCCGAACGCGAGGCTTGCCGTATGACGCCTTCCCCGGAGTCCCGCCGGCGGCCGAGCCCGTTCGCCGATGTCGTCCTCGCCCTCGTCCTGCTCGTCGTGGACGCCGTCGCGGCGGTGCTCGCGCTCGTGTCCGGTCTGGACGCGGCCGGGTACGCGTTCTTCGACACGGGCGCCGGCACGGAGGCCGTCAGCGTCGTCAGGCCGGTCGTGTACGTCTCGGCCGTCGGCGCGCTCGTGCTGGTCTCGGCGGTCGTGTCCTACCGGGGCGGGGCGATCGTCACCACCTGCGTGCAGTCGCTCGCGGGCCTCTCGCTCGTGCTCGGCGTGGTGATCGGCCTGAGCGCGGAGCACGGTGGCGGCCGTCCGCCCGCACCGAGCCCGGGCCACAGCGGCCCGCAGTCGCAGTGCCGGTCCGGCGGCGACAACAGCGAGTGCCTCGGTTCCTGAACGATCCGCGGCCCTGAGCCCCGAGCCGGGAAGCGGAGCGCTCACGCACGGACGAACCCGCGGCGGCCGTACGACACGGTGCCGCCGGATCACGGCTCGATGAGCCCCGCGCGGATCGCGTACCGGGTGAGCTCGAGGCGGTCGCGCATTCCGAGCTTCTGCAGGAGGTTCGCCCGGTGGCTCTCCACGGTCTTGGCGCTGATGAAGAGCAGCTCGCCGATCTCCTTCGTCGTGTGCCCCTCGGCGACCAGCTTCAGCACCTCCTCCTCCCGGTCGGTGACGGCCCGCGCGGGCAGCCCCTCGCCACGGCGCAGACGTTCGAGGTAGGTGCGCACGATCGCGGTCTCGGCGCCGGGATAGATGAACGGTTCGTCGCGCATCGCCGCCCGGCACGCCTCGACCAGGTCCCGGTCGGCGACCGACTTCAGGACGTAGCCGCAGGCACCGGCCTTGAGTGCCTCGAAGAAGTACTGCTCGTTGTCGTACATCGTCAGGATGAGGATGCGCAGGTCGGGCAGACGCCGGGAGAGTTCGCGGGCCGCCTGCAGGCCGGTCATACGGGGCATGGCCACATCGAGAACGGCGAGGTCCACCTCCGTCTCGCGGGCCAGGGCGACGGCCTCGGCACCGTCTCCGGCCTCCGCCACCACCCTCAGGTCGGGTTCACCGTCGAGGATGAGCCGCACACCGCGGCGCACGAGTGTGTGGTCGTCGGCGAGCAGGACGCGCGTGGGCCTCCCGGCGGGCGCGGACATCATCGGTCTCCCTCGGAAGCGGTGTCGGAGGCGGCGTCGGGAGCCTTGTCGGGGGCGGTAGCGGTGTCGACGCTGGTGCCGGTGGTGACGCCCGGACGCGGCTGCGGGCGCCCGCCGGTCGTCGTGAGCCGCAGCCGTACGTCGGTGCCCCGCTCGGGTGCCGGCCCCAGCGAGAACGCGGCGCCGACCAGCAGCGCCCGCTCGCGCATCCCGGTGATGCCCGCTCCCTCCCGCGCCCGGCCCGTTCCGCCGCCGTTGTCCCGTACGAGGAGTTCGACGCCGTCCCCGACGCGCCGCAGCCGGAGTTCGGCGCGGTCGGCGCCCGCGTGCCGGGCCGTGTTGGTCAGCCCCTCCTGCGCCACCCGGTAGACCACGAGTTCGGCCTCGTCGTTCAGCGGGGGCAGATCGGCGTCGAGGTGATGGGTCACGGACAGCCCGTGTGTGGTGAACTCGCCCGCGAGGGAGCGCAGCGCGCTGTGCAGTCCGAGCTCCTCCAGCACACCCGGGCGCAGCCGGCGGGCGATGCGGCGGATCTCGTCCAGGCTGCCGCGGGTGGCCTCCTGCGCCTGGCTCACCTCCTGCCGCAACTCCCCGGGCACCCGGTCGCAGACCCGCTTGAGCTGGAGCAGGACGGCGGTCAGGGTCTGGCCCACCTCGTCGTGCAGCTCCTGGGAGACGCGCCGGCGTTCGCCCTCCTGCGCGGAGAGCGCGCGGGCCGAACTGGTGGCACGCTCGGTCTCCAGCCGGTCGAGCATGGTGTTGTACGTGGTGATCAGCTCGGCCACCTCGGCCGGACCCGTGACGGGCGCCCGGGTTCCAGGATGGGTGAGGTCGGCGGTGGCCATGGCCCGGCCCAGCCGTTGCAGCGGGGCGAGGCCGATCCGCAGGACGACCGCGTTGAGGACGAGCATCAGCGCCAGCCCCAGCACGACGATGAGTGCCTCGCCGGGAAGTATCGGTGTCGAGACGGTGACCGGTCCCAGCAGCAGGGCGGTCGCCACGGTCAGACCCGCGGCGTTGAGCAGGAAGATCCGCCGGAACAGCGACACGTTCCTCTGTCCGTCCCTTCCGGTCGGCTTCCGCGCGGCTGCCTTCGCCCGCTCCGCGGCAGGCATCCCGTCCTTCCCGACCTGCGGCCGTGCCACCGCCCCCAACAGCCTCGCAACAGCCGGGCGGCCCTGTCCATCCGTGCCAGCACCCATGTCGCAACGGTACGGCGAGATGGCAGCATGACCGTTTTGGGTGGGCTTTTTCGCGGGCCGCATCGTGCCGACGCGCGCGACGGATCCGGGGCGGCCGCCCTCGGCCGGACAGCCTCGACGCGGGGCCGCATCGCGGCCGTGGCGCGACACGGACAGCCCGACGCGGACGGATGTGACGCACACCGCCGCGTCGCGTCAGGCCACGACGACAGACAAGACCAGTACGACGAACCCAGTACGACGCACAACGGGCGTCGAGACGAGCAAGGGGAGAATCATGTCGGCTCCACGCCTGCGGGCGACGCCACTGCCGGGTATCGGGGTGCAGTACGACCTCGTGACCCGTGAACAGCGCCACCTGTCCGTGGTGGCGCACCGCGACGGCGCCCGCACCGTCAGCGTGTACCAGGCCGACGACCCCGACTCCTGCGCGCAGTCGCTGCGGCTGTCGAGCGGTGAGGCGGCCTCGCTGATCAACGCCCTGAAGCCCTCCCATCACAGCCCGAGCCTGCTGTACACCACCGACCTCGGGCTGATCGCCGAGCGCATCGAGATCGCCGCGACGTCGCGGTGGAACGGGCGGGTGCTCGGCGAGACCCGGATGCGGACCGAGACCGGCGCCTCCGTCGTGGCGGTGCTGCGGCGTGCGGAGGCGATCCCGTCCCCCACACCGGACTTCCGGCTGGCCGGCGGGGACACCCTGATCGTCGTCGGGACCCGTGAGGGCGTCGACGGCGCCGCGACGATACTCGGACGGGAGTGAGCGCGTGCACTCTGCGGTTCTGCTGATCGAGTTCGGCGCCATCATCCTCTGTCTCGGCCTGCTCGGCCGTGCCGCGGCCCGGCTGCGGTTCTCCCCCATCCCGCTCTATCTGCTGGCCGGTCTCGCCTTCGGTGAGGGCGGGCTGCTCCCGCTCGGCGCGAGCGAGGAGTTCGTCGCCACCGGCGCCGAGATCGGCGTCATCCTGCTGCTGCTGATGCTCGGCCTGGAGTACACGGCGAGCGATCTGGTCTCGAACCTCAAGGCCCACTATCCGTCGGGCCTGGTCGACTGCACGCTCAACGCCCTGCCGGGCGCCGCCGCCGCGCTCCTGCTGGGCTGGGGTCCGGTGGCCGCGGTGGTCCTGGCGGGTGTCACCTGGATCTCGTCGTCCGGGGTGATCGCCAAGGTGCTCGGCGACCTGGGGCGGGTCGGCAACCGGGAGACTCCGGTGATCCTGAGCATCCTGGTCCTGGAGGACCTGGCGATGGCGGTCTACCTGCCGATCGTCACCGCGCTGGTGGCCGGGGTGGGGCTGGCCGCCGGGAGCGTGACGCTGGCGATCGCGCTGGGGGCCGCGGGACTCGTCCTGTTCGTGGCCGTCCGCTACGGCCGCGTCATCTCCCGCTTCGTCTCCAGCGACGACCCCGAGAAGCTGCTGCTTGTCGTGCTCGGCCTGACGATCCTCGTCGCGGGCCTCGCGCAGCAGCTCCAGGTGTCCGCCGCGGTCGGCGCGTTCCTGGTCGGCATCGCCCTGTCGGGGGAGGTCGCGGAGGGGGCGCACACGCTGCTGAGCCCGCTGCGGGACCTGTTCGCGGCCATCTTCTTCGTCTTCTTCGGACTGCACACCGACCCGGCGAGCATTCCGCCCGTGCTGCTGCCCGCGCTGGCGCTGGCCGCGGTGACGGCGCTGACGAAGATCGCGACCGGGTACTGGGCCGCGCGTCGGGCAGGCATCTCCGTCAAGGGCCGTTGGCGGGCGGGCGGTGCGCTGGTCGCGCGCGGCGAGTTCTCCATCGTGATCGCCGGGCTCGCGGTCACCGCCGGCATCGAGCCGTCTCTCGGCCCACTGGCCACGGCGTACGTGCTGATCCTGGTCGTACTCGGCCCGCTCACCGCCCGCTACACGCAGCCGCTGGCGGCGCGGCTCGCCGCCCGGTTCGCCGGCGGCCCCGGGCGCGCGAGCGTCGGCGGGCGCCCCGCCGAGACGGAGGAATGGACGGCGCCGGAGGCCGACGCGGAGCGGGCGGACGACGTACGCCGGCAGACGGCCGTCCCGGACTGAGCGGAGCCCGTCCCGGGCCGGCGGGCTCACACGTCCGGTCCGGGGCCAGCGGGCTCACACGTCCGGTCCCGGGGCCGAAAGGCCCACGCGTCCGCTCCCGCGGCCGAAAGGCCCCACGCATCCGCTCCCGGGGCCGCAAGGCTACGCGTCCGCGCCCCGCCACCCCTGCCCGCGCAGCACCGCCGTCACGTCCGGCGCGCGGTAGTGCTCTCCCTTGAGGACCTTGCCGTCGGCCCGGCGGGCGACACGGCCGTCCGGACCCACCTTCGTCATGTTGGACCGGTGGACCTCGGCGATCACCTCGTCGAGGTCGATGCCGTGGACGAGTGCGGTGCCGTACGCGACGTAGACGACGTCGGCCAGTTCGTGCGCCAGCCGGTCCAGCGGACCCGTGACCGAGACCTCGGCCACTTCGGCGGCCTCCTCGGCGAGCAGCTCACCCCGGTGGGCGGCGAGCGCCGGGGAGACCTCCGTCGGCGTGCTGCGGGCGGCGAGGCCGAAGGCGAGGTGGAACGCGCGGACCAGCGCGGCGGGCGAGGGGACCACGGAGGGGGAGTCGGAGGAGGAGGACTGCATCGTCCGACCCTACCGACCCACCGCACCGCCCCCGTCCGTCCCGCTGCCCCGCCCCCGTCCGACCCGCCGCCCCGCCCCCGTCCGACCCGCCGCCCCGCCTCGTGTCCGTCCCGCTGCCCCGCCCCCGTCCGTCCTCCCGCACGGCCCGCCGTCCGTCCCGCCCTGGCCAGGAGGGTCCCCTGGCTGGCAGGATCGCGCGCATGTTCCAGGCACTTCCCCGCATCGGCAGGCGCCGCACGCTGTTCGGCTCGGCGGCCGCGTTCGCGGTGTTCGGGCTGCTGCTCTGGTGGCTGCTGCCCCTGGGCGAGGAGTCGCCGGGCGGGTCGATCACCTTCAGCACGGGCACACCGACGGGGGTCTACCAGAAGTACGGTGTGCTCCTGCAGAGCGCGATCGCCAAGGACATGCCTCGCCTCGACGTACGTCTGAAGAACAGCGACGGCTCGCAGGAGAACGTGCGCCGCGTGGCCACCGGACAGGCCGACTTCACCATCGCGGCGGCCGACGCCGTGGAGACGTACCTGATGGAGAACAGGCCGGGCGCCGCCCGGTTGCGCGGCTGCGCGCGGCTCTACGACGACTACGTGCACCTCGTGGTCCCGCGCACCTCGCCCGTGCGGTCGGTGGCGGACCTGCGGGGCAAGAAGGTCGCCGTGGGGCCGGACGGCTCCGGGGTACGGCTGATAGCGGAACATGTGCTCCAGGCGGCCGGCCTCGATCCGAAGCACGACATCTCGCCGTTCTCCGACGGCATCGGGACCATGCCCGACCTGCTCGAAAAGCACAGGATCGACGCCTTCTTCTGGTCGGGCGGTCTGCCGACCAGCGCTGTCCAGGGGCTCTCGAAGAACTTCGACATCAGGCTGGTGCCGATCGGCAGCGACCTGGTCGCGAAGCTGCACGAGCAGGGTGGCGCCTCCCGCTACTACCGGGCCGCCGTGATGCCCGCGGACGCCTATCCCGCGGCACAGCAGGGCGCCTCCGTGCAGACGCTGGCGGTGGCGAACTACCTGATCACCCGGGAGGACTCGGACGCGCGGCTGACGGAGGAGCTCACGCGTACGGTGATCAACAGCCGTGACCACATCGGCTCCCAGGTGCACGCGGCCCAGTTGGTGGACCTGCGGACGGCGATCTACACCGACCCGCTTCCCCTGCACGAGGGCGCCCGGCGCTACTACCGCTCGGTCAAGCCGTAGGTCACGTGGGCACCGGCCGGCGAAGGACCCGGGTCAGGACGCCGGTTCGGACCTCGGCACCGTCACCGTCACCTTCAGCCCTTGCGGCTCGTGATGCGCGTACGAGAGGGAGCCGCCGCCGGCCGAGAGCAGGACCCGCGAGATGGACAGGCCGAGGCCCGACCCCTTGATGTTCTGGTGCCCGGCGCTGCGCCAGAAGCGGTCGCCGATGCGGACGAGTTCCTCGTCGCTCAGGCCCGGCCCGCGATCGGCGACGACGACCTTCGAGACCTCGCCGTTCGAGAAGACCTCCACCTCGACGCTCTCGCCCTCCGGCGTGAATTTCAGGGCGTTGTCTATCACCGCGTCCAGGGCGCTGGACAGCGTGACCGGATCGGCCCAGGCGGTGGTGGCCGGGCAGGTACCGGTCAGCCGTACGCCCATGCTGTCGGCGAGGGGTGACCAGGAGGCGACGCGCTCGGCCGTCAGCTCACCGATGTCGGTGAGCCGCAGGTCCGCCTCGGCGTGCTCGGCGAGCGCCAGGTCGAGCAGGTCGTCCAGGACCTCGGCGAGCCGCTTGCCTTCGGTGCGGACGGACGCGATCTCCTCGTTGCCCTCCGGCAGTTCGAGGGCGAGCAGCTCGATGCGCAGTAGCAACGCCGAGAGCGGGTTGCGCAGTTGGTGCGAGGCGTCGGCGACGAAGGCCCGCTGCTGCTCCAGGACGTCCTCGACGTTGTCCGCCATCTCGTTGAACGACCGGGCCAGGCGCCTGAGTTCGGGCGGTCCGCCGGCGACCGCCACCCGGGACTTCAGGCGTCCGGTCGCTATGTCGTGGGTGGTGGCGTCGAGGACGCGCACCGGCCTGAGCACCCATCCGGTGAGGCGCAGCGCCGCGCCGAGGGCGAGGAGCATCGCGGCGATCTCGCCCGCGCCGATGATCAGCCAGCCCTGCAGGATCTTCGAACGCATCTGCCCGGTGGGCGAGTCGGTGACGACGACGGCGATGACGTCACCGTCCCGGATGACCGGTGACGCGACGACGAGCCGGTGGCGCTGCCAGGGCCAGACCTGCTCCGGGTCGTGGCTGCGGCGGCCGAGGAGCGCTTCGTTGAAGGCCTCGCGGCCCTCGCCCTCCGCGGGCAGGTACAGGGTCTCCGGCGCGTTGGCCATGACGGCGAGGTTGCGGTAGAAGACGCCCGTGCGGATGCCGTACACGTCGTAGTAGGCGGCGAGTTCCTTGATCAGGGTCTGCCGGCGCTCGTCGACGGCGCTCACCCGGGGGCCTGTCGGCTGGTCGGTGACGAACTGCGCGAGGGCGGCGAAGCGTGCCGTGTCGTCGATGCGGTCGACGACCACGCGCTGCTGCTCGGCGGCCGCGACGCTCCCGGCGAGCGGGATGCCGAGCGCGAGCAGCACGGCGGCCATCAGGACGATGAGCAGGGGAAGCAGGCGGGTGCGCACGGTGCACGCTACGCCGTGGGGGCGACGAGGCGGTACCCCACACCGCGCACGGTCTCGATCAGCGCCGGCATCCGCAGCTTGGAGCGCAGGGACGCGACGTGCACCTCCAGGGTGCGCCCGGTCCCCTCCCAACTGGTGCGCCAGACCTCGCTGATGATCTGTTCCCGGCGGAAGACGACGCCGGGGCGCTGGGCGAGCAGCGCGAGCAGGTCGAACTCCTTGCGGGTCAGCTGGACGACCGAACCGCCCACGCTCACCTGGCGGGTGGGCAGTTCGATGCGGACCTGGCCGAGCCGCAGGGCGCCGTCGCCGGCCGCCCCGGTCTCGTCGTGGGCGCTGCGGCGGCTGACGGCGTGGATACGGGCGAGCAGTTCGCCGGTGTCGTACGGCTTCACCACGTAGTCGTCGGCGCCGAGGTTGAGGCCGTGGATGCGGGAGCGTACGTCGGAGCGGGCCGTGACCATGATCACCGGCGTGCTGGTGCGCTTGCGGATCTTGCCGCAGACCTCGTAGCCGTCCTGGTCGGGCAGGCCCAGGTCGAGCAGGACGACACCGAATCCGTCGCTCTCCGGGACCAGTGCCTGCAGAGCCTCCTCGCCGCTGCGGGCGTGGGTGACCTCGAAGCCGTGACGCGCCAGCACGGCGGACAGGGCGGCGGCGACGTGGTTGTCGTCCTCGACGAGCAGCAGTCTCATTCCGGCCCCCTCCGGTCCATCGGTCGTCCGCCCCGGTTCTTCGCTCGTACGGTGCTTCGTTCGCACGGTTCTTTCGCTCGTGTCCTTCGTGCGTGCGGTCGCGGGCCTGGACAGCTGCACACGGTCCCGACTTGTACAACTTCAAACAGTCTCAGTTTGTACAACCAGGGCACACGTGCGTGCCCCCTGGCAGTCACGCCGATGGACAAGGACGGCGTCAAGAGGGTTCCGGTTGCGGAGGGCTTCCGTTACCCAGCCGGTACCCTGCCGCGCTCCGGGCGCGCACCCGGAGTCCGCACGCGGCTACGACACGTGTCCGATTGCTATCCGATCGTGATGCTCAAGTTCCCCTCAGATGTAATGACGCTGGTCGCACGGGCTCACTACTGTCCACCGAAACCGAGGAGGACGGAGCCCCAGAGCGATGACCGAAGTATCGGTGGCCAAGGACGACGTGGCCGCGACCGAGGACCTGGTCGTCCTGAAGAGCGTCAACAAGCACTTCGGGGCGTTGCACGTGCTCCAGGACATCGACCTGACGATCGCCCGTGGCGAGGTCGTCGTGGTCATCGGGCCCTCCGGGTCCGGGAAGTCCACCCTGTGCCGCACCGTCAACCGCCTGGAGACGATCGATTCGGGCGACATCACGATCGACGGCAAGCCGCTGCCCGAGGAGGGCAAGGCGCTCGCCCGGCTGCGCGCCGACGTGGGCATGGTCTTCCAGTCCTTCAACCTCTTCGCGCACAAGACGGTGCTCGAGAACGTGATGCTCGGGCAGATCAAGGTCCGCAAGGCGGACAAGAAGCAGGCCGAGGAGAAGGCCCGGACTCTGCTCGACCGGGTCGGCGTGGGCACTCAGGCGGACAAGTACCCCGCACAGCTCTCCGGCGGCCAGCAGCAACGCGTCGCCATCGCGCGGGCGCTGGCGATGGACCCGAAGGTCATGCTCTTCGACGAGCCGACGTCGGCCCTCGACCCGGAGATGATCAACGAGGTGCTGGAGGTCATGCAGCAGCTCGCGCGCGACGGCATGACCATGGTCGTCGTCACCCACGAGATGGGCTTCGCACGCTCCGCCGCGAACCGCGTGGTCTTCATGGCGGACGGCCGCATCGTCGAACAGGCCGCGCCCGAACAGTTCTTCAGCAGCCCGCGCAGCGATCGCGCCAAGGACTTCCTGTCGAAGATCCTGCACCACTGACACCGACTCAGCGCCGCCGCCGGCCGGTGCACACCACCGGCCGGAACCACGCAACGCCGAATCTGCCGAATCGAAGGATGTCCACCATGAAGTTCCGCACGTCCGCGTCCGCGGCAGCCCTCGCCGCCCTCGCGCTCACCCTGACGGCCTGTGGCGGTGAGTCCGGCAACGCGGGCGACAAGCCCGCCGGCGGGAGCACGGGGGCGAACGCGCCCAAGGTCCCGACGTACGCCGTGGCCACCGGTGTGAAGGTCGACTCCGCCACGCTGAAGAAGGCGCAGCAGGCGGGCAAGCTCGTCATCGGCGCCAAGAACGACCAGCCGTATCTGGGCTTCGAGGACACGACCGGCAAGCGGTCCGGCTTCGACGTCGAGATCGCCAAGATGGTCGCCGCGGATCTCGGGTTCAAGCCCGGCCAGATCGAGTTCAAGACGATCGACTCCAACGTCCGCGAGACCACCATCTCGAAGGGCGAGGTCGACCTGTACGTCGGCACGTACACGATCAACGACGAGCGCAAGAAGCAGGTCGGCTTCGCGGGCCCGTACTTCAAGGCGGGCGCGGACCTGCTCGTGCGCAAGGACGAGAAGGGCATCACCGGCCCCGACTCGCTCAAGGGCAAGACCGTGTGCTCCATCAAGGGCTCGACTCCGCTCCAGGAGATCAAGAAGCCCAAGTACGGCGCGAAGACGGTCGAACTGTCGAAGTACTCGGAGTGCGTGCAGCAGCTCCTCAACAACGAGGTCGACGCCGTCACCACCGACGACGCCATCCTCAAGGGCTACGCGGCGCAGCGCCCCACCAAGCTCAAGGTGATCGGCCGGCCGTTCACCGAGGAGCCGTACGGCGTGGGCATGAACAAGGACGACAAGGCCCTGCGCGACGCGGTCAACGACGCGCTGGAGAAGCACGAGCAGAACGGCGACTACAAGAAGGCGTACGACGCGACGCTCGGCCTGTCCGGCTCGCCGTACACGGAGCCGCCGGCCGTCAACCGCTACTGACGCACTGTCGAGACGTCGCCGCCGCGGCGTCGGCTGAGCCGGCCGCCGCCGACCCGGTGCCCTGCGCGTCCGCGGCGGCCGGCCGACACGTGGCGCGACGCCGTCCGGCATACCACCCCGGACGCGGCCTCCCCTGCCCGTACACCGCCACGAGGACCTCCCCGTGAACGTATTGCTCGACCATCTCGCGGACTTCCGCGAAGGTTTCATAGGCACCCTGCTGCTGACCCTGGCCAGCGGACTCCTCGCGATGGTGCTGGGTGTCATCATCGCCGGGTTCCGTGTCTCTCCCGTGCCTCCGCTGCGGATGTTCGGCACCGCCTGGGTCACCCTCTTCCGGAACACGCCCCTGACGCTTCTCTTCCTCATCGCGTGGTTCGTCGTCCCGGTCATCTTCGTACCGGGTCTGAGCCCCTGGACGAAGGCCCTGCTCGCCCTGAGCTTCTACACCTCGGCATTCGTCTGCGAGGCCGTCCGGTCGGGCATCAACACGGTCCCGCTGGGGCAGGCGGAGGCCGCCCGCTCCCTCGGCATGAGCTTCTCGCAGACGCTGCGTGTGATCGTCCTGCCGCAGGCGACACGGACCGTGATCGCACCGCTCAGCTCGATCTTCATCGCCCTGACCAAGAACTCCGCGATCGCGGGCGCGTTCAGTGTCACCGAACTCTTCGGCGTGCAGAAGCTGCTGAGCGACCAGGGCTTCACCATCACCTGGATCTTCCTTTGGGTGGCTCTCGGCTACCTCGTCATCACGTTCTCGATCAGCGGTCTCTTCCGGCTGCTGGAGCGCCGCCTGGGGGTCGCACGATGACTTCGAGCGTTCTGTACGACGCGCCGGGCCCCAAGGGCCGCCTGCGCAACCGGCTCTACACGGTGCTCGGCTCGCTGGCCCTGGCGGCCCTGCTCGCCTTCGTCGTGTACCGGCTCGACGCCAAGAACCAACTGGACCCCGACGTCTGGAACATCTTCAACAACGCGGGCGTGCGCACCAAAATCCGCGACGGTGTGCTGACCACGTTGAAGGTGTTCGCCGTGGCCGGCGTGCTGTCCCTGGCGCTCGGGCTGCTCCTCGCCGTGGCACGCCTGTCCGAGCACCGGCCGGTCCGCTGGTTCGCGACCGGCTTCATCGAACTGTTCCGGGCCGTCCCGCTGCTCATCACCATCTACGCCCTGTGGGTCGTCTTCCTCACCTACAAGAACGACCTCGGCACCGTCGGCGACAACACCGCGTTCTGGGGTCTCGTCATCGGCCTGACCATCTACAACGGCAGTGTGCAGGCCGAGATCTTCCGCGCGGGCATCAACGCGGTGCCCCGGGGCCAGGTGGAGGCGGCGTACGCCCTCGGCCTGCGCAAGTACCAGGTGATGACGACGTTGTTGCTGCCGCAGGCGGTGCGCTCCATGCTGCCGACGATGATCAGTCAGCTGGTGGTCACGCTCAAGGACACCTCGCTCGGCTACGTCATCACCTACACGGAGCTCCTGTTCGCCACCCGGACGATGGCCAACAACATCATCGTCAACGGAGAGAACCCGTTCACGGCGGTCACCATCGTCGTCGCGGCGATCTACATCGCGATGTGCCTCGCGCTCTCCTCGCTCGCGACGTGGCTGGAACGGCGGGGCCGCCGCTCGAGGACCGGGGTCGCCGTGGCGGCGGCCGCCGAGCCGGCCGAACAGCCAGGCGTGCTCGACGCCGTCGACGCAGCCCCGGGACCGGCCGACGCAGACGCGACCCGCCCGAAGAAGTAGCCACGGAGCGCGGGTGCGGGCGGCACACCGGTGTGCCGCCCGCCCGTGGTCCGCCGGTGGCGGCTGATCACCACTCAGCCGTGCGGCGGACCCCGTCACTTGACGCAAGCACCGGCACTGGGTTGCATACATTCTGTGATCGTGCACCCTGCTCCGTCTTCCTGTTCACCTATGTCCTCCAGGGCACCACTGCGGGCAGGGGGCGCCGCGCCGTGGACCCGGTGATCATCGTCGGCGCGGGGCCCGTGGGCCTCACGCTGGCCCTTGCGCTGGCCCGCCAGGAAGTCCCCTCCGTGGTCCTCGACGAGGGACCGGGCAAGGACGAACAGCGGCTCGCGCGGACGGTGGTACTGCGCGAGGACACCGCCGCGCTCGTCGAACGCCTGACGGGTCTGCCCCTCTCCGCCGCCGGTTTCCATTGGGCCGGATGGCGGTCCATGCGGCGCAAGCAGGTGATGCGCGAGATCGCATTCGACGCGAAGGGTTCCACCGGCCCGGGAAGCGCCGGGAGCCCCGGCGAGCCCGGGGACGACGAGGAGCTCGCACCTCCGCTGCACCTCGCGCAGCACACGCTGTCCGCCGCCCTGCGCGAGGCCATCGCCCACGAGCGGCTGATCAAGCTCGCCGTCAACAGCCGCCTCGACTCCGTCGAGCAGGAGACCTCGGGCGTCACCGCGCACACCCGGGGCTCCAACGGCACCTGGTGGAGGGGCAGTTACCTCGTCGGCTGCGACGGTCCGCGCTCAACCGTGCGCAAGCTCCAGGACATCCGCTTCCCCGGCCGCACGGCCGTCGAACGGCATGCCGTGGCCGCGCTGCGGACAGAACTGCCGTGGCCCGGCGAAGCGTTGCTGCACCGGACGCCGCCGTGGCGGACCTCGGGCCCCTCGGCCGGCGAGGTGACCGCCCGCCCCCTCGCCGACGACGTGTGGCGCCTGGACTGGCTGCTGCCGCCCGGCAAGGACCTGGTCACCCCCGACCTGCTGGTGACACGCATCCGGGAGACCCTCGCGGGCTGGAGCGGCGGCCCCACACCCCCGTACGAACTGCTCGACACCGGCGTCCACACCGTGCATCACCGCCTCGCGCGCCGGTGGCGGTCCGGCCGGGTGTTCCTGGCCGGGGACGCCGCGCACCTGCTCGGCGCACTCGGCACCCAGGGCCTGGACGAGGGCCTGCGGGACGCCGACAACCTCGCCTGGAAGCTGGCGGTGGCCTGGCACCACGGCCCGCACGAGGCGCTGCTCGACAGCTATCAGGTGGAGCGACGGGCCGTCGTGGCCGCCCGGCTGCGCGCCGCCGACCAGGCACTTCCGCTGCTGCGCGGCGGCGGAGGGCTACGGGCGTACGTGCCCGGATCGGCCCGCGGCCACGACGTCATGCTCACGGACGGGCACCTGGGACGCGGCCCGCTGGGCAGGCCGGGGACGTACGCCGACTCACCGCTCGCGCCCCGCCCCTCCGAGTCGGAGACTCCGGTGGACACGGCGCCCGGTGCGCCGGTCGTCGACGTGCGGGTGACCGCGGAGGACGGCACGTTCGTACCGCTGCGGGACCGGCTCGGCCGTGGGGTGCTGCTCGTCGTGCTGATCGCACCCGGTACGGGGGTGTGGGAGCGGAAGCACTGGGTGACGGCCGGGATCATGCCCCGGCTGGCGGCCGCCGTGACCGCGCTGCCGCACCCCGCCGAGCTCCTGGTGGCCGAGAGCTACCCCGGCGCGGCCGCGCACAGCGTGCTGCTGGTGCGCCCCGACGGACACCTGGTCACCGCGCTGAGCGGAGTGCGCCCGGCCGACCTGTACGCGGCGGCCGAAGCGGCACTGGGCGGCCCCGCCAGGGTGACGGCCGAAGCGGAGCGGGAGGCGAGGGCGGAGAACGCGGTGCGCACGGGCTGACGGCCGGGCCGTCCTCCCGCGGGCCCGCCCAACTCACCCAACTCGCCCATACCCGCCTGAACCTGGCGGGCTCGCGCTCGCGGCGCTCATGGGCCGCTGTGGCCTTCCGGGGCCCGCCTCGCGGGTGCGCTTCCGGGCCTCGACGGCACCGTCGTGACGCACCGCACAGGTGATGGATAGCACGCAGTGACGAGGTGTATCCCGCGGAAGTCCCTCCGCGGGGCCGCCACCGACCGCTGTCGGGATGGCATCCGGCTGCCCGCGTGGTCGAGCGCGCGAGCTCGGAGCCGGCTGCCGGGGCCGCCCGGACCTCGGGTTCTTCCGGATCGACGTCACCCGTGAGCTCCCGGACCGAGCTCGTCCGCGCCCGGCGCACCCGCGGGCGGGCGCGCCGCCGACCGGGAAACCGCCGGGCCACCCCGGGTGACTGTCTGGTCCACATAGTGACAGTGAGTTGACCGGTCCGAACCGCCATGGTGTACTCCGGATCGTGACCGACACCTGTGTGCGCCTGTGGCGGAGGGTCCATATGGACCTCATCCGCTATGCGGGCTGCGTGTGTCGACCGTCCTGCTGAATTCGCTCCCCCTCTCCCCGCGCGCGCCCCCTGTGCTGCCGCGCGCCCCTCGCGAACCCTCAGGACGGTACAAGTGTCTGTCTCCCCCTCTGTCTCAGCGCCCCCACAAGCCCCCTCGCAGACCGACCTGCTCGACTTCGTGCGCCGCGCCGCCGCCGACACCGAGTTGGTCGCCTCGCTTCCGCTCGATCCCCAGGGCCGTACCTGGGTCCGTCTGGAAGGCCCGGGTGGCAGCGAGGCCTGGCTCATCGGCTGGCCTCCCGGCACCGGAACCGGCTGGCACGACCACGCCGACTCGGTCGGCGCCTTCGTCACCGCGGCCGGTGAGCTCAGGGAGTACTCGCTCGCCGCGCGGCTGCCCACCGACGGCTGGAAAACCCTCGAACTGACCGAGGGCGTCGACCGCGAGCGGCGGCTGCCGGCCGGCAAGGGCCGTTCCTTCGGCCGCCACCATGTGCACGAGGTACTCAACGACTCCACCGAGGAGCACGCGATCTCCGTGCACGCGTACTACCCGCCGCTGCCCCGGATCCGCCGCTACAGCCGTACCGGGCAGATCCTCCGACTCGAGCAGGTCGAACGACCGGAGGACTGGCAGTGAGCGACCACACCCAAGGCCCGGTGGGCATCGACGCGTTGCTGGAGAAGGTCCGCGCGGGACTCGACCGGGTGGAGGCCGAGGAGGCACACGCCGCCGCGCGAACCGGCGAAGCCCTTCTCGTCGACATCCGGTACGCCGCCCTGCGTGACCGCGACGGGCTGATCCCCGGTGCCCTCGTCGTGGAACGCAACGAACTGGAGTGGCGGCTCGACCCTCAGGGCAGCCACCGCGTCCCCGAGGCCACCAGCCACGATCTGCGGGTCGTCGTGATCTGCAACGAGGGGTACGCGTCCAGCCTCGCCGCCGTGTCCCTGCGCCAGCTGGGACTGGGCAGGGCGACCGACCTGGTCGGAGGATTCCAGGCGTGGAAGGCGGCCGGTCTACCGGTGACGGCGCCGTCCCCGTAGTCGCCGTGGTCCAGGCGGTTCCCCTCGTTCAGGTGGTCCCCGTGGTTCAGGCGGTTCAGGTGGTTCGGCCATGGTGGGTGCCCTCCGCCGTAAGGGGCGGCCGCCATGGCTCGCTGCCCCCTGCTCCCCTTCGGAACCGGGCGCCCGGAATCCCGTCAGGTCGGAGTCCCGCGCCCAGAAGGCCCGTCGGGCCAGAACACCCCGTACCCGTAACCCCGTCGGGTCAGAACCCCTCGTCCCCGAGCCCCTCCGTGTCCTCGCCCTCTTCCTCCAGGGCCTGGCGGACCAGCCGCAGGGCCATGCCCTCGGAGTAACCCTTGCGGGCGAGCATGCCCGCGAGGCGGCGCAGTCGCTTGTCGCGGTCGAGGCCGCGTGTGGAGCGCAGCTTGCGGGCGACGAGTTCGCGCGCCGTCGCCTCCTCCTGCTCGGAGTCGAGCTGTCCGACGGCCTCGTCGATGAGCGTCGACTCCACGCCTTTGGTCCGCAGCTCCCGTGCGAGGGCCCGCCGGGCCAGACCCCGGCCGTGGTGCCGGGACTCCACCCAGGCGTCCGCGAAGGCGCTGTCGTTGATCAGGCCGACCTCCTCGAAGCGTGACAGGACCTCGTCCGCGACCTCGTCGGGGATCTCACGCTTGCGCAGCGCGTCCGCGAGCTGTTTCCGCGTACGCGGGGTCCCGGTGAGCAGGCGCAGACAGATCGCCCGCGCCCGCTCAGCCGGGTCCCCTGGGGGCTCCCCCTTCTCGGCCCTCGACGAGGTAGGAGTGCCTCCATCCTGTGGGTCGCCGGACGGCTCACCGAAGCTGCCGTTTCTCCGACGCCCTCGTCCACCGCGCGGCCCTCCGTCGCCGCGCCGACCGGCACCGCCACGGCGTGAACCGTCAGCCGGCGAACCGTACGGGTCCGCCGGAACGTCGCCGTAGCCCGCCGGAACGTCCGTGCCGCCGCGCCCGCGGGAGCCTCCGCTCCAACGGCCCTCGCCGTCCGGTCCGTCCGGATCCCCGCCGAGGAACCCGTCGGAGCCGTACGCCCCGCCGTGGGCTCTTCCGCTGTCTCCGACCGCATCGCCCTGTCCCCCGTACCCCCGCCCCTCCGGTGGCACGGGGTCGGCGTACTCGGCCCAGTCGGTTCGTCGCGTCATGGACTAGCTCTTGGCCGCCGCGGTCTTGGACTTGGTGGTCTTGACCGCGGGGGCCGGCACCGTCTTCGCGGCCTCGTCCGAGGCGGTCGGGGCCGCCGCGTCCGCGGCCGGCTCGGCGGTGGGCTCCGCCGGCCTCACACCGACGCCCAGCTTCTCCTTGATCTTCTTCTCGATCTCGTTCGCGAGGTCGGGGTTGTCCTTCAGGAAGTTGCGAGCGTTCTCCTTGCCCTGGCCGAGCTGGTCGCCCTCGTACGTGTACCAGGCGCCGGCCTTGCGCACGAAGCCGTGCTCCACGCCCATGTCGATCAGGCCGCCCTCACGGCTGATGCCGTGCCCGTAGAGGATGTCGAACTCGGCCTGCTTGAAGGGGGGCGCGACCTTGTTCTTGACGACCTTGACGCGGGTGCGGTTGCCGACCGCGTCCGTGCCGTCCTTCAGCGTTTCGATACGGCGGATGTCGAGACGCACCGAGGCGTAGAACTTCAGCGCCCGGCCACCCGTCGTGGTCTCCGGGGAGCCGAACATCACGCCGATCTTCTCGCGGAGCTGGTTGATGAAGATCGCGGTGGTCTTCGACTGGTTGAGCGCGCTGGTGATCTTGCGCAGGGCCTGGCTCATCAGACGGGCCTGCAGACCCACGTGCGAGTCACCCATCTCGCCCTCGATCTCCGCGCGCGGCACCAGGGCGGCGACGGAGTCGATGACGATGAGGTCGAGCGCGCCGGAGCGGACGAGCATGTCCACGATTTCCAGAGCCTGCTCGCCGTTGTCCGGCTGGGACAGGATCAGGTTGTCGATGTCGACGCCGAGCTTCTTCGCGTACTCGGGGTCGAGGGCGTGCTCGGCGTCCACGAAGGCCACCTGGCCGCCGGCCTTCTGCGCGTTCGCCACCGCGTGCAGCGTCAGCGTCGTCTTGCCGGAGGACTCCGGGCCGTACACCTCCACCACTCGGCCGCGCGGCAGGCCGCCGACACCGAGGGCCACGTCGAGCGCGGTCGACCCGGTGGGGATGACCTCGATGGGCTCGTTCGGGCGCTCGCCCAGGCGCATCACCGCGCCCTTGCCGAATTGCCGTTCAATCTGTGCGAGCGCGGCGTCGAGCGCCTTCTCGCGGTCAGTACCTGCCATGGGTTCCACCCGATTTGCTTGAGTCGATCGCTTCACGTCAAAGACGCTAACGCCTGCCACTGACAATGCGCCCCGACGCCCGCCCGACCTGTGGATAACTCGGGCACATCTCCACGAAAGCCCTGCCGGAATCCCCGTCATGAGCCCCGCCGGAGATTCCATAAGAATGGATGTTCGATTTTGGTGTCAAGCGCACCACGCGACACCTCCGAGACTACGGTCGCGGTCGGACGACGGCCGGATCCCGGCACCGGGCCCTGTCCGGGCGACGACGCGACGCGGCCTCGGCGGGGTCGCCTCGGCGGGGTCGCGGACCATCGGCCCGCTGCACCGTCACATCTTCCGCGTCCGCCACATCTTCCGCGTCCTCCGCGACTTCCGCGAGGCTCCTCCCGCACGTCCTGCGGCCGTACTCTCCGTGGCGTACGGCGGGAGTCTTCGGCCGTACGACGACCCCGTGCTCCGGGCCGTCGAAGCTGGACCCATGGACCATCCGGAGAGCCGCGCGGAACACCGCGGCGGAACACACGCGCCCGCCCTCACCGCTCCGCCGGCCACCGTCCCCGCGCCGCGACCGGGCCACCGGGAGGACAGGGGTGTCCGTGCCGCGTGGCGCGCGGCGCGTCCCTCCGAGCGGCTCTGCCACGGGACCGGCGCCGTGCTGGCGCTCTCCGGGCTGGCGCATCTGGTCGTCTTCGCCGTGGACGGCGGGCCCTGGGACGGCCCCGTCTCCTGGCGCAAGCCCGTGACGTTCGGGCTCTCCTTCGGACTGACGCTGATCGCGCTCACCTGGGTCACGTCGTACCTGCGCGTCGGAGCGCGCCTGCGCACCGCGCTGCTCGTCGTGTTCGCCGCGGACTGTGTCGTGGAGGTCGGCGGGATCACTCTGCAGGCGTGGCGCCGGGTGCCCTCTCACCTCGACATGGAGACCGGCTTCGACACGGCGGTGTCGATGACGCTCGCGGTGGGCGGCGGCGTCCTGGTGGCGCTGCTCACCGTGTTCGCGGTCGCCTCCTTCCGGCACCGGCCCGCGGGCCCCACGGGGATGCCGCTCGCGCTGCGCTCCGGGTTCGCGATCCTGCTCGTCGCCCTGCTGTCGGGTGCCGCGATGATCGCGCGCGGTGTCGTCCTCACCCGTACCGGCCACCAGGAGGCGGCGTATCGCTCGACGGCCCCCCTCAAGCCCCTGCACGGCGTGAGCCTGCACGCGGTACTGGTCCTGCCCGCGCTGGCGTGGCTGCTGTCACGCACCTCGTGGAGCGCCCGGACGCGGCTGCGGATGATGTACGTGGCGGTCGGCTGCTGGACGGTGGCGGTCCTGGCCGCCGCGGCCTGGGCGGCCCTCACCTGGTGAATCCCGCCTCGCCGCAGGTCCCACGGGACGGCCCTGGCGGCCTCGTCCGCCGATCGGCCTCATCTGCCGAACAGCCCGCGCAACCGCGCGCGGAAGGGGCTGGATCTCCTGATCCGGCGCCCGTGCACCCGGGGGTCGTCCGTGACGTCGTACCGCTTCACGTACGCGCCCAGGAAGGCCTGCAGCGTGGCGACCGCGGGAATGGCGATCAGGGCACCGACGGCACCGAGGAGCGCGGTGCCCGCGATGACCGAGCCGAAGGCGACCGCGGGGTGGATGTCGACGGTCTTGGAGGTCAGCTTCGGCTGCAGTACGTAGTTCTCGAACTGCTGGTAGATCACGACGAAGACCAGCACCCAGAGCGCGTACCAGGGATCGACGGTGAAGGCGATCAGCATCGGCAGGGCACCCGCGAGATACGTGCCGATGGTGGGGATGAACTGCGAGACCAGGCCCACCCAGACCGCGAGCACGGGCGCGTAGGGCACGCCCAGGGACTCCAGCAGGATGTAGTGCGCGATGCCGGAGATCAGCGCCATCAGACCGCGCGAGTACAGATAGCCGCCGGTCTTGTCGACCGCGATCTCCCACGCCCGCAGCACCTCGGCCTGCCGCGCGGGCGGCAGCACGGAGCACAGCGCGCGCCGCAGCCGCGGCCCGTCGGCCGCGAAGTAGAACGAGAACAGCGTGATCGTCAGCAGTTTGAACAGACCCCCGAGCACCTGCGCGGACACGTCCAGGACGCCGGTCGCGCTGTTCTGCACGTACTTCCGCAGCCAGTCGGAGTGGACCAGGCTGTCCTGGACGTCCACCCGTCTCAGGTCGGTGTGGAAGGTCGAGTTGATCCAGTTGATCACCGAGTCCAGGTAGGCGGGGAAGCCCTCCACCATCTTGATGATCTGGCCCGCGAGCATCGAGCCGAGCAGGGCGACGAATCCGGCGGTCACGATCAGCAGGCCGAAGAAAACGAGGAAGGTGGCCATCCCCCGGCGCATGCCGTAGGAGGCCATCCAGCTCACCGCGGGCTCGATCGCGAGCGCCAGGAAGAACGCGATGAGAATGTTGATCAACAGGCCTATCAGCTGGTGGAACGCCCAACTGCCGAGCTGGAAGACGGCGATGAGGGTGAGCGCGAGCACCATGGCACGCGGCAGCCAGCGCGGCATGCGGCCGCCCTGCGCCGCGGCGTCCATGCCGGGAGGCGGCGTGGGCGGCGTCGTGCCGAACGGTGATGTCTGCTGGTCGACCTGCGCGGTCTCGTCTGTCGGGGCCACGGTGCAAGTCTCGCCCACGCCACCGACAATCGGTGCCCGGCCCCGGACCTTCGTGGCCGGTCAGCGGCTTTCGCCCGGAAGTTCCCGTCCCGTCAGCGGTTTTCGTACGGAACGTTCATGGTCGCGCACACCACGCGCCACACGTCCTTGGCCTCCCAGCCCGCGTCCAGGGCCTCGTGCACCGTCCGGCCGCCGAGCTCCGTCATCACATGATCGCGCGCGAAGGTGTCGGCGTACCCCGCACCGAAGTGCTCCGCCATCCGCTGCCAGAAGACCGTCAACCGCATGACTCCAGTATCCCGCCCCTGAGAGTGGGTCCCGGCCGGGACCCCTTGCCGAGACCGCTTTCCGCCCTACGGTCTGAGGCATGGCCGAAACCGGAGCATCCCCACTCCCCCCGACGCCCCCGGCGCACACCCCGCTCTCGCGCGCCGGGCACTTCGTCTGGCTCACGGCGCGCGTACTGGAGCAGCGCCGCTTCGTGTACCACTTCCTGGACGGCGACGACGGCAGCGCCGACGCGGTCGAGACCGCGCTGGCCGCCTACCGCAACGACGACGAGGGATACGGTCATGCGCTCGAACCCGATCTGCGCGGCCCGGTCAGCCAGCCGCTGCACACGGGGCACGCGCTGCGCGTGCTCGACTCGATCGGGCGGTGCGGCGGACAGCGCGTGGACCGTGTGTGCCGCTATCTGACCTCCGTCTCGACGGCGGACGGCGCGCTGCCGGCGATCCGTCCCAGTCAGCGCGGATATCCCCATGCCCCCTTCGTGCCGGTCGTCGACGACCCGCCGAGCGAACTGCTCGCCACCGGGCCCGTGGTGGGCCTGCTGCACCGCAACGAGGTGTGGCACGCCTGGCTGTTCCGGGCCACCGACTTCTGCTGGCAGGCGGTCGACTCCCTGGAGAAGTCCCATCCTTACGAGGTCGAGGCGGCCGTGGCCTTCCTGGACTCCGCGCCCGACCGCCCGCGCGCGGAGGCCGCGGCCGACCGGCTCGGCCGGCTGGTGCGCGAGCAGCGGCTCGCCGCGCTGGACCCGGAGCGTCTCGACGCGTTCCCGGTGGCCTCCGGCTACGCGCCGGGCGAGCACCATTTCCCGTACGACTACGCGAAGACGCCGGGCTCACTCGCGCGCGCGTGGTTCACCGACGAGGAGATGGCCCGCTCGCTCGACTTCCTCGCGGACGAGCAGCGGGAGGACGGCGGCTGGCCGATCCGCTGGCGGACCTGGGCACCGGGCACCGCCCTGGAGTGCCGTCCCATGGTGACGATCGAGGCGCTGCGCACCCTGCGGGCCCACGGGCGGGCCATCGACTGACCCCGGGGGCGCGGGATCGGTCCGCGGGACGTCGCGGACCGTCGCGGACCGTCGCGGGTCCAGGATCCCCGCCGCCCGCGCCGGGTGCCGGCGGTCGTGGCCCGCGCCGTCAGCCGGTCATCGCCCGCACCCCCGCCGTCACGACCACGGCGGCACCGACCACGAGCAGGAAGGGCGCCCGCAGGAGCAGTGCCACGGCGGCCGCGGCGAGACCGGCGGCCTTCGCGTCCACGACCAGGACGCGCCCCTCGGCGAAGGTCTGCTGCGCCGTGAGCGCGGCCAGCAGGGCGACGGGCAACAGGGCGGCCAGGCGCTTGACGAGCGGACGCTCCAGGACGCCGGCCGGGACGAGCAGCCCGGTGAGTTTGACGAGGTAGCAGCCGACGGCGGTCACGCCGATCGCGATCCAGACGTTCAACGGTCGTCCTCCGGCGCGTCGTGGCTGGTACTCGGTCGTCCGTCGGTCCCCGGGCGCCGGCGTCCCTCCACGTAGAAGGCGGCGGGAGCGGCCAGCGCGGCCACCAGCACCGGGACTCCCGCGGGCAGCACGGAGAGCAGACCGAGCCCCAGGAGGACCGCGGCACCGGCGACCGCGCGCTCCGTGGTGGTCGTCAGCATCGGTGCGAGCAGCGCGAGGAAGACGGCGGGCCCGGCGGCGTCCAGCCCCCACGCGTCGGTGTCCCCGATGGCGCCGGCCCCGACCGCGCCCAGGAGCGTGGTCAGGTTCCACAGCACGTAGAGGGTGAGCCCGGTGACGGTGAAGCCGATCCGGACGCTGCGCCGGGTCGGCTGGGCCAGCGCCACGGCCGTGGTCTCGTCGATCACCCACTGCGCGGCGAACGGACGCACCGCGCGCGGGAGGGCCAGCAACTGCGACAGACGCAGTCCGTAGAAGGCGTTGCGCACCCCGAGGAAGAAGGCGCCCGCGGCGGCCGTGAGCGGATTGCCGCCGCTCGCGAGAGCGCCCACGAGCGCGAACTGCGAGGCGCCGGTGAACACCAGGAGACTGAGCGCACAGGTCTGCGACACCGTGAGTCCGCTGCCGGCCGAGGTCACCCCGAAGGCGAAGCCGGACAGTCCGACGGCGATCCCGACTCCCAGGGCGTCCCGGACGACGGCGGCGTCGGGTCGTCCGCCGTCTTCTTTCCTGCGGGTCGCTGCGCGAGCTGTCTGTTCTGCCACATCCCGGACGGTAGGTACAGCCCCGGCTCCGCGTCTTGTACGTTCTTGCGCTCACGCCGATAGGCACCCGGGGGCACGCCCACGATCCGGGTGAAGTGGCGGTTCAGATGGGGCTGGTCGGTGAAGCCGACGGCGACGGCCGCCTCCGCGGGCGCCGAACCGGTGTCCAGGAGCCGGCGTGCCCTGCGGACCCGGGCGTCGGTGAGCCAGGTGTGCGGCGGCATGCCGTAGGTGTCACGGAAGGCGCGCAGCAGGGCGAACGGGCTGGTGCCGAGGTCGGTGGCGAGCCGCTCCAGGGTCGGGGGCTCGGCCATCCGCTCCTCCAGCACGGCACGCGCGCGAGCGGCGACGCGGGAACCTGCGGTGGGTACGGCCCGTTGCGGCAGCGTGCCCCCGTTCAGCCGGAGCAGCCGGGTCACGGCGACCCTCAGCAGGGTGTCGGCGGCGAGCGCGTTGCCCTCCTCGGCGGCCCGGAGCACCTCGTGGACCAGGCTCACGGCGTACGGGTCGTCGAGCACCGGGCGGGTGAAGCCGGGGGTGCCGCGGATCGTGGTGGTCTCGGCGGCGATCTCCGCCATCAGCTCGGGGGACGGGTACACCGCCCCGTACCGCCAGCCTTCGGGGACACCCGCCCGGCCCGTGTGCGGGGTGTCGGGGTTGACCAGCGCGAGGGTGCCCGGGCCCGCGTACTGGTCGGCGCCGCCGTGGTGGAAGACCTCGACGCCGTCGGCGATGGCGGCGATCACGAAGTTCTCGTGGGTGTGCCGCACGAAGACCTTCTCCACGAACCGGGCGCGCAGCAGGTCGACACCCGGCAGTTCCGCGTACTGCCAGTGCCGTGCCCGCTCCTGTCCCGAACCTGCCACCTCCTCATTCTCCGCGACCACGACCGGACGCCGACCCCTCGGTCCACCCCTCGGCCGGCCCCGTTCCACCCCTCGGCCGGCCCCGGTCCGGCCGCGCCGGTTTCCCCAGCGACCGCATTCGCGCAGGTCAGCGCGATTGTCAGTGGCGGGGTGCAGGATGGACGCATGGTCAGCTCCGCACACCGAGCCCTCGACGGCTTCTCCCCCGCGACCCGCGGCTGGTTCACGGGGGCGTTCTCCGCGCCCACCGCGGCCCAGGCCGGGGCGTGGAAAGCCATCGGTGAGGGGTCGGACGTGCTGGTGGTCGCCCCGACCGGCTCCGGCAAGACCCTGGCCGCCTTTCTCGCCGCGCTCGACCAGCTGGCCTCGACGCCGCCACCGGCCGACCCCAGGAAGCGCTGCCGGGTGCTGTACGTGTCACCGCTCAAGGCCCTCGCGGTCGACGTGGAGCGGAACCTGCGCAGCCCGCTGACCGGCATCCGCCAGGAGTCCGTGCGCCGGGGCCTTCCCGAGCCCGAGGTGAAGGTGGGCATCCGCTCCGGTGACACCCCGCCCGCCGAGCGCCGCGCGCTGGCCACCCGCCCGCCGGACATCCTGATCACGACTCCCGAGTCGCTGTTCCTGATGCTGACGTCGGCCACACGCGACGCGCTGACGGGCATCGAGACGGTGATCCTGGACGAGGTGCACGCGGTCGCCGGTACGAAGCGCGGAGCCCATCTCGCGCTGACCCTGGAGCGCCTGGACGAGCTGCTGCCCCGGCCCGCACGCCGCATCGGCCTCTCCGCGACGGTCCGCCCGGTCGACGAAGTGGCGCGCTACCTCTCCCCCCGCCGCAAGGTGGAGATCGTCCAGCCGCCCTCCGGCAAGGAGTTCGACCTGTCGGTGGTCGTCCCCGTCGAGGACCTGGGCGAGCTGGGCGGCTCCCCGGTCGCCGACGGCAAGGAGGGCGCGGAGAAGCCCTCGATCTGGCCGCACGTGGAAGAGCGGATCACCGACCTCGTCCAGTCCCACCGCTCCACGATCGTGTTCGCGAACTCCCGCCGCCTGGCGGAGCGCCTCTGCAACCGGCTCAACGAGATCGCGTACGAGCGGGCGACCGGCGAGCCCCTGGAGGAGGCCCACTCCCCGGCCCAGCTGATGGGGGGCTCCGGCGCGGCCCAGGGGGCTCCCCCCGTCATCGCCCGTGCCCACCACGGCTCCGTCTCCAAGGAGCAGCGGGCCCAGGTCGAGGAGGACCTGAAGGCGGGGCGCCTGCCCGCCGTGGTCGCCACCTCCAGCCTGGAGCTCGGCATCGACATGGGCGCGGTGGACCTGGTGATCCAGGTCGAGTCCCCGCCGTCCGTCGCCTCCGGCCTCCAGCGCGTGGGCCGGGCGGGCCACCAGGTCGGCGCGGTCTCCACCGGTGTCGTCTTCCCCAAGTACCGCGGCGACCTCGTCCAGGCGGCGGTCGTCACCGAGCGGATGCGCACCGGCTCCATCGAGTCCCTCAGGGTCCCCGCCAACCCCCTGGACGTGCTCGCCCAGCAGCTCGTCGCCATGACCGCGCTCGACACCTGGCAGGTCGACGACCTGCTCGCCACCGTCCGGCGCGCCGCCCCCTTCGCCTCGCTCCCCGAGTCGGCGTTCACCGCCGTGCTCGACATGCTCGCGGGCCGCTACCCCTCCGACGCCTTCGCCGAGCTCCGCCCCCGCGTGGTGTGGGACCGCGTCGCCGGCACGGTCACCGGCCGCCCGGGAGCGCAGCGCCTCGCCGTCACCTCCGGCGGCACCATCCCCGACCGGGGGCTTTTCGGGGTCTTCCTGGCGGGGGCCGACCCCAAGAAGGGCGGCGGCCGGGTCGGCGAGCTCGACGAGGAGATGGTCTACGAGTCCCGCGTCGGAGACGTCTTCACACTCGGCACGAGTTCCTGGCGCATCGAGGACATCACCCGCGACCGCGTGCTGGTCTCGCCCGCCCCCGGTGTCCCGGGCAGGCTCCCCTTCTGGAAGGGCGACCAGCTCGGCCGCCCGCTCGAACTGGGCCGCGCGGTCGGCGCGTTCCTCCGCGAGGTCGGCTCGCTGCCCAAGGACGACGCCCGGCTGCGGCTGCTGGCCGCCGGACTCGACGCCTGGGCCGCCGACAACGTGCTGTCGTACCTCGCCGAACAGCGCGAGGCGTGCGGCCACATCCCGGACGACCGCACGATCGTCGTCGAGCGGTTCCGCGACGAGCTGGGTGACTGGCGGGTGGTCGTGCACTCGCCCTTCGGTGCCCAGGTGCACGCCCCCTGGGCCCTCGCGCTCGGCGCCCGGCTCTCCGAGCGCTACGGCATGGACGCCCAGGTCATGCACGCCGACGACGGCATCGTGCTGCGTCTGCCCGACGCCGATCTGATGGGCATGGACCTGCTCGACCAGGAACCCGCCAGGACGGGCACGGAATACGACACCGAACAGGCGCCCGTGGGCGCGTCGGACGTCGCCTTCGACAAGGGCGAGGTCAACCAGATCGTCACCGACCAGGTCGGCGGCTCCGCGCTGTTCGCGGCCCGCTTCCGCGAGTGCGCCGCCCGCGCGCTGCTGCTGCCGCGTCGCAGCCCCGGAAAGCGCACCCCGCTGTGGCAGCAACGCCAGCGCGCTGCCCAACTGCTGCAGGTGGCCAGCGAGTTCGGGTCCTTCCCGATCGTCCTGGAGGCGGTCCGCGAGTGCCTCCAGGACGTTTTCGACGTCCCTGGTCTCACGGAACTGATGGGTGACATCGAGTCCCGCAAGGTGCGACTCGTCGAAGTCACGACACCCGAGCCGTCCCCCTTCGCCCGCTCGCTGCTGTTCGGATACGTCGCCCAGTTCCTGTACGAGGGGGACTCGCCGCTCGCCGAGCGGCGGGCCGCCGCGCTGTCGCTGGACTCCCGTCTGCTGGCTGAACTCCTCGGCCAGGCCGAACTGCGCGAGCTGCTCGACGCCGAGGTCCTGACCGAGCTGGAGCGCGAGCTCCAGTGGCTCACCGAGGACCGGCGCGTGAAGGACTCCGAGGGTGTGGCGGACCTGCTGCGCCTGCTGGGCCCGCTCACCGAGGCCGAGTTGGCCGAGCGGGGCGCCGGCCCGGAGTGGGCCGGGGAGCTGGCGGCGGCCCGCCGTGCCATCCGGGTCCGGATCGCCGGCGCCGACCACTGGGCGGCGATCGAGGACGCCGGCCGTCTCCGCGACGCGCTGGGCACCGCACTGCCCGTCGGTGTCCCGGAGGCCTTCACGGAGCCGGTCAAGGATCCGCTCGGCGACCTCCTCGCACGGTACGCCCGCACCCATGGCCCGTTCACGTCCACCACGGCAGCCGCCCGCTTCGGTCTCGGCACGGCCGTCACGGACGGAGCGCTGCACCGCCTCGCCGCGGGCGGCCGTGTCGTGCAGGGCGAGTTCCATCCGGCGGGCATCGGGCAGGAGTGGTGCGACGCCACCGTGCTGCGCAGACTGCGGCGCCGTTCCCTCGCGGCCCTGCGCCACGAGCTGGAGCCCGTACCGCCCGCCGCGCTCGCACAGTTCCTGCCGCAGTGGCAGCACGTCGGCAGCGGGCACGGACTGCGCGGCATCGACGGACTGGTGCGCGCCGTGGAGCAGTTGCAGGGTGCCTCGGTGCCCGCCTCCGCCCTGGAGAAGCTGGTGCTGCCCTCCCGGGTCTCCGGCTACGCTCCCGCGATGCTCGACGAGCTCACCGCCGCCGGTGAGGTGGTCTGGGCGGGCGCCGGGGCGCTGCCCGGCAAGGACGGCTGGGTCTCGCTGTATCTCGCGGACGCGGCCCCGCTGCTCCTGCCGTCCCCGCACCCCTTGGAACCGACCGCGCTGCACCAGTCGGTCCTGGACTCCCTCTCCGGGGGCTACGGCCTGTTCTTCCGTCAGATCACCGACCAGGTCCGCGCCACCACGCACCCCGATGCCACGGATCCCCAACTCGCCGACGCGATCTGGGACCTGGCGTGGTCCGGACGGCTCACGAACGACACGCTCGCGCCGATGCGCTCCCTGCTCGGCTCGGGCCGCACCGCCGGCTCCACGGCCCACCGGGCCAAGCGCACGGTCCCGCGCGGGCGTTACGGCTCCCTGACCGGCGCCGCCCGCCCCCAGTCCCGTACCGGCCCCCCGACCGTGGCCGGCCGCTGGTCGCTGCTACCCGCCCGCGAGGCCGACGCCACCGTGCGCGCCCACGCCCTGGCCCGCACCCTGCTCGACCGGCACGGCGTGGTGACCCGGGGCGCGGTCGCCGCGGAGGGTGTCGAGGGCGGTTTCTCCGCCGTGTACCGCATCCTGTCCGCCTTCGAGGACAGTGGCCAGGCGCGCCGCGGTTATGTGGTGGAGGGGCTCGGTGCCGCCCAGTTCGCGATGGACGGCGCGGTCGACCGGCTGCGCGCGGCGGCGAACGCACGCGACCGCGGCGAAACCCTGACCGGCCCGGACGTCCCGCACGGCTTCCCGGGGCCGAACGGATCGCCGCGCACGCCCGGCTTCCCCGGTGACCGCGGCCGCCCGCGCACCCCGGGTGCCCCCGGCGCGACCGGAAGCCGCGGACGTGCGAGCGCCTCCGCCTCCCCGGACGGCCTCGGCCCGACGGGCTCCCCCGACTTCTCCGACCTCCCCGACTTCTCCGATCTCCCCGGCTTCTCCGACTTCCCGGACGGTCCGGGTCCCACCGAGTCCGACGACCACGGCTTCTCGGCCGACGCCGCCTTCTCGACGCCCGCAGCCCACCCTGCGGACGACCCCATCCACCCCCTGCCCCCGAACCGCACCCGCCCGCACCACCGCCCGACCGTCCAGGCGGTGGTCCTGGCCGCCGCCGACCCCGCGAACGCGTACGGCGCGGCCCTCGGCTGGCCCGAGCCGCCCACCGGCGCCGGACACAAACCCGGACGCAAGGCGGGCTCCCTGGTCGTGCTCGTCGAGGGCGAGCTGACCCTCTACATGGAGCGCGGCGGCAAGACGCTGCTGGCCTGGCCCTCCGACCCGGACGGCGCGGTCATGGACGACGCACGTCTGGGTGCGGCCGCCGAGGCCCTCGCCTCCGCGGCCCGCGCGGGCTCCCTCGGCACGGTCACGGTGGAGCGCGTGAACGGCGCCTCCGCCCTGACCTCCCCCTTCGGCACCCTTCTGGAAGGAGCCGGTTTCATCGCGACCCCGCGCGGCCTGCGCCTGCGCGCCTGACCGACCCCCACGGACCCGCCCCCCACCCACAGACCCGCCACCCACAGCCACAGCCACAGCCACAGCCACAGCCACACCCGAGCACCCCGCCCCCACCCGTGCCACCCTGGAACGCATGCCTGAAGGAGACACCGTCTGGCAGGCCGCGAGACGGCTGCACATCGCCCTCGCGGGCAAGGTGCTGACCCGCTCCGACCTTCGGGTCCCCAGGTTCGCCACCGCCGACCTCACCGGCCGCACCGTCCTGGACGTCACCCCGCGCGGCAAGCACCTCCTCACCCGGATCGAGGGCGGTCTGACCCTCCACTCGCATCTGCGGATGGACGGCTCCTGGAAGGTGTACGCGCCCGGCCGGCGCTGGAGCGGCGGTCCCGCCCACCAGATCCGGGCCGTTCTCGGCACCGCCGACCGTACGGCCGTCGGGTACCGGCTGCCCGTTCTGGAACTGCTGCGCACCACCGACGAGGACCGGGCCGTCGGCCATCTCGGACCCGACCTCCTCGGCCCCGACTGGAACCCCGACAAGGCCCTGGCGAACCTCCTCGAGGACCCCGCCCGCTCCCTGGGCGAGGCGCTGCTCGACCAGCGCAACCTCGCCGGAATCGGCAACGTCTACAAGAGCGAGCTCTGCTTCCTCCTCCGGGTCACCCCCTGGCTCCCCGTCGGCGAGCTCCCCGCCGACCGCGTCCCCCTGCTGCCCGTCCTCGCCAAGAGGCTCCTGGAGGCCAACCGCGACCGTCCGGTCCGCAACACCACGGGCCGCCACGACCAGAACCTCTTCGTGTACGGACGCGCGCCCCGCCCCTGTCTGCGCTGCGGTGCCTCGATCAGGCGTGCCGACCAGGGCGACGGCTCCCGCGAACGCCCCACCTACTGGTGCCCGACCTGCCAGCCCGGCCCCACCCCGGCATCCGGCCCCACCCTGAGGCCCGGCCCCGCCCCGGCACCGGGCCCGGCCCGGACACCCAGCGCCCCCGAACACCGTACGAGGACCCCACGCCCCACCAATTGACGACCCGTCAGAAACCCTCGTACCGTCCCCTCATGGCCGTGAAGGCGTACGACCTCACCGGACGCACCGCATTCGTCACCGGCGCCGCCGGCGGCATCGGCCGCGCGTCGGCCGTCCTGCTCGCGGAGGCGGGAGCCACCGTCCACTGCGCGGACCTGAACCCACAGGGCCTGAACGAGACGGTCACCCTCATCGAGGACGGCGGCGGCGCGGCCCACGCGCACACGCTCGACGTCACCGACCGCGAGCGGCTCCGCCGGGCCGTCAGGTCCTGCCCGCGCCTCGACGTCATGGCGGCGGTGGCCGGGATCATGCACAGCAGCGAGGTGCTGGAGACCCGGGACGAGGACCTCGACCGGGTTCTGGGCGTCAACTTCAAGGGGGTGCTCCACTCCTGCCAGGAGGCGGCCCTCCTCATGATCGAGCAGAACATCCGCGGCAGCATCGTCACCATGGCGTCGGGCGCCGTGGACACCGGCGGGCGCGGACTGCTCTGCTACGGCGCCGCGAAGGCGGCCGTCGTGCAGTTGACGAAGACGCTGGCGACCGAGATCGGCCCGCACGGCATCCGCGTCAACGCGGTCGCGCCCGGCTGGACCCGTACGCCGATGACCGACCGTCACGGGGAGGCACAGGCGCGCACCGAGGCGGTCATGGCCCGGCTGTCACCCCTGGGGCGGGTCGGCGAGGCCGAGGACGTCGCTCACGCCGTGCTCTACCTGGCCTGTGACGCCTCGGCGTTCACGACGGGTCAGATCCTCCGCCCGAACGGCGGCGTCGCGATGCCGTGGTAGCCCCACGACGCCACCGCCACCGCCCGCGCTCCGGGCCCTCCCCCACGCCCTCGCCGTCCCCCGCCATCCCCGGCTTCGGCACACAGTGCACCGGCAGCAGACTCAGTCCCCACCCGCCGGCGACGACCGCCCCTTCCAGCACACCCGCGTCGGGCACCAGCACGAGCCGGAGCACCCCCCACCACCACAGCGCACCGAGCACCAGCGCCACCCCCCAGCGCGCTATCCGCCCTGCCATGGTGCCCACCTCCAGCCCGAAGCTAGACCCGCGCCCTCACACATCGACAGGGCGCACCGACGGCACAGAGGCGCACCCCGGGCACATACGGAGCCGACCGCACCCGCCTCCACTCACCCGTTCTCCGCCTGGAACATCCAGTGATGCTTCTCCAGGTCGGCGGTGATCTGGATGAAGATGTCCTGGGTCACCGGGTCCGCCTCGGCGGTCGACTCCACCCGCGTCCGCATCCGGGTGATCACGGCGCCCAGCGCCTTGACGAGCGTCCCCACGGCATCGGTGTCCTTGACCCAGCCGTCCGGGGTCGCGCCGATGCCGCTGTCGGCGGCCACGGTCCGGGCCCGTCCGTCGGGCGGGACACCCAGCGTCGAGGCGCGCTCGGCCACGGTGTCGGAGTGCAGCCGTGCGGTGTCCACGACCTCGTCGAGCTGGAGATGGACGGAACGGAAGCGCGGTCCGACGACGTTCCAGTGGATCTGCTTCGCCACGAGCGAGAGGTCCACCAGGTCGACCAGCGCTCCCTGCAACGCCTCGGACACCGTCTTCAGGTCCGCTTCCGCCAACGGGCTCTTCACGACGTACATCCGATTCCTCCGACTCTCCTGGCACGGCGCGATACAACACAGCCCACTAACCATGACATAAACGAACAATTCGGGTCACTCGAAGAAAAACGAAGGCCCCGGCCGAACCTGCTCCAGATCTCCCTGGAACAACCCCGGCCGGGGCCTTCGCACAAGCGTGCTCAGCTCATGAGCGTGAACTCGTGAGCGTCAGGCGGCGACGACGTCGACCGCCTCGGCTGGCGCCTTGATCGTGACCCGTTCCGGTGGCACACCGGTGACCGAAACGGAATTCAGCATCGGGCGGCGTACCGGTGCAGGCACCGGGTCGGTGGCCGCTGCAGACTGTGCCAGCTCGGCGAGAGCCAGCTCGTCACTCACTTCCCGCATGAGCTCGGACATCCGTACGTCCAGCGCGTCGCAGATGGCGGAGAGCAGCTCGGAGGATGCCTCCTTCTGCCCCCGCTCCACCTCGGAGAGATAGCCGAGTGAGACTCGGGCGGACGAGGAGACTTCGCGCAGAGTACGGCCCTGGCGCTGGCGCTGCCGACGCAGCACGTCACCCAGCAGGCGACGGAGCAGAATCATCGGTGGCTCCCTCCTCGGACCGCGTAGCCGCATCCTTCTCGCCCCACCGTACCGCCTCGCGCCGCGGCCGTGCGGGGAGCGATGTCGTGTTCACTCAGGGCTGCAAACATCAAGTCCCCCCGTTCTGTTCCGTATCCTGTGCCCGCTCATTTCCGGTCTGTTCGCCCGCGAGCTCTCTCAGGAGCAGTGCGAGTACGCTGCGTACACTCTCCATACGGATTTCCGCCCGGTCGCCGTTCAACCGCAGCCGGACCACTTTCCCGCTCTCGATGGCGGGAAACATCGCTTCGGCAGGACCGTCGACCGCCACGAAGACGGTGCCGACCGGCTGTCCGTCCTGCGGGTCCGGTCCCGCGACTCCGGTGGTCGCGATCCCCCAGTCCGCGCCGAGCGCCTTGCGCACTCCGGCCGCCATCTGGGCCGCGACCTGCGGATCCACCGCCCCGCGCTCGGCCAGCAGGGTGGCGTCGACGCCCAGCAGCAGATGCTTGAGTTCGGTGGCGTACGCGGTCACGGAGCCCCGGAAGGCGCGGGAGGCCCCGGGTGTCGCGGTGATCTCCGCCGCCACCAGACCGCCGGTCAGCGACTCGGCCACGGCGAGCGTCTCGCCCCTCACCGTGAGTAGTCGCAGCACCTCGGCGGCCTCAGGACTCACCGCTCCGCCTCCGCGGCAGCCGCCAGCCGTGCGGCGATCCCGCTCCTGCGCAGCACGATGGCCTGTCTCACATAGTCGAGCCCGGTGACGACGGTCAGGACGACCGCCACGGCCATCACCCAGAACCTCAGGGTGGCCAGTCCCCCCGTCAGCGCGAGGACGTACATGCCGACCGCCGTGCCCTGCGCCAGGGTCTTCAGCTTGCCGCCGCGACTGGCCGGAATGACGCCGTAACGGATCACCACGAAGCGCAGCAGGGTGACGCCGAGCTCGCGCCCGAGGATCACGCCCGTCACCCACCAGGGAAGATCACCCAGCGAGGACAGACAGATCAGCGCCGAGCCCATGATCGCCTTGTCGGCGATGGGGTCGGCGATCTTCCCGAAGTCCGTGACCAGGTCGTACGTACGCGCCAGGTGGCCGTCGAAGATGTCGGTGATCATGGCGACGGCGAAAGCCGCCCAGGCCCAGGCACGCCAGACGGGGTCGTACCCGCCGTCGGCCAGCATCAGCGCCACGAAGCCGGGCACCAGGACGAGCCGGATCATGGTCAGGATGTTCGCGATGTTCCAGAGGCTGGCCTGGTTGACGGCCGCAGCGCCCAGCTTCCCGCCCCGCGCCGGCTTGGAGTCCCCCGGGGCGCCGGGAGCGCCCGCCGCGCCTTTCGCGCTGGGGGAGCCGCCCGCCGCGGATGCCGGGACTCCGGTCATCTGCCCGCCTCCTCAGTACCGGGGAGCGAACCCAGGAGCGGCTCGGCCACCAGGTCGACACCTTCCGTACCGACCACCTTGGCCTCGACGATACGGCCCACGGCCAGGCCTTCGCTGCTCGTGAACAGCACCTGTCCGTCCGTCTCGGGCGCCTGGTGCGCGGCGCGGCCGTACGCGCCGTCCTCGTCGTCGAGGGACTCCACCAGCACCTGGACGGTCTCGCCGACCCGCTCCTCCGCGCGCTGCGCGACCAGCTCCTCGGCGAGCCGGGAGACCCGCGCGAGGCGGTCGGCGACGACGTCCTCGTCCAGCTTGTGGTCGTACGTCGCCGCCTCCGTGCCCTCCTCGTCGGAGTACCCGAAGACACCGATCGCGTCGAGACGCGCATGCGTGAGGAACCGCTCCAGCTCCGCGAGGTCGGCCTCGCTCTCCCCGGGGAAGCCCACGATGAAGTTGGACCGCACACCGGCCTGCGGGGCCTTGGAGCGGATCGTGTCGAGCAGCTCCAGGAAGCGGTCGGTGTCGCCGAAACGGCGCATCGAGCGCAGCACGTCGGGCGCGGAGTGCTGGAAGGAGAGGTCGAAGTAGGGCGCGATGTTCGGCGTCGAGGTGAGGACGTCGATGAGCCCGGGGCGCATCTCGGCGGGCTGCAGATAGCTGACCCGCACCCGCTCGATGCCGTCGATCTCGGCCAGCTCGGGCAGCATCGTCTCCAGCAGGCGGATGTCGCCGAGGTCCTTGCCGTACGAGGTGTTGTTCTCGGAGACCAGCATGACCTCCTTGACGCCCTGCTCGGCCAGCCAGCGCGTCTCGTTCAGTACGTCGCTGGGGCGGCGGGAGATGAAGGAGCCGCGGAAGGACGGGATGGCGCAGAACGAGCAGCGCCGGTCACAGCCGGAGGCGAGCTTCACCGAGGCGACCGGCGAGCCGTCCAGGCGGCGGCGCAGCGGCGCACGGGGGCCGGACACCGGGGCCACGCCCTCCGGCAGGTCCGAGGGGGCGCCGTGGCCGGGAAGGGCCACCTCCTCGCCGGCGCTCTGCCGCTCGGCCGGGCTGATCGGCAGCAGCTTGCGCCGGTCACGGGGGGTGTGCGAGGCGTGGATCCCGCCGTTCAGGATGGTCTGCAGGCGGTCGGAGATGTCCGCGTAGTCGTCGAAGCCGAGCACGCCGTCGGCCTCGGGGAGGGCCTGGGCGAGCTCCTTGCCGTAGCGCTCGGCCATGCAGCCCACGGCCACGACGGCCTGGGTTCTGCCCTGGCCCTTGAGGTCATTGGCTTCGAGGAGGGCGTCGACGGAGTCCTTCTTGGCGGCCTCGACGAAGCCACAGGTGTTGACGACGGCGACGTCCGCGTCCTCGGCGTCCTCCACGAGTTGCCAGCCGTCCGCCTCCAAGCGGCCTGCGAGCTCCTCCGAGTCCACCTCGTTACGGGCGCAGCCAAGAGTGACGAGTGCGACGGTACGGCGTTCAGGCATGGGCTCAAGACTACTTTGTCTCACTGACGGCCCACGTCGACGGGGTTGGCCGATCTTGGCCAACCCCGTCCACGCCTGCGCCTCGGGCCCGTTATCCGACGACGGGGTCGCCCTTGGTGTAGGTCAGTCGCTCGACCTGGCCCGACTGGAACTGGTCGTCGATCTTCTTGCCGTTCACGTACAGCTGGATCGCGCCCGCGTCGCCGAGGACGAGGTCGATCTTCGTCTTGTCCTGGAAGGTCTGGGACTCGCCCTGCTTGAGCAGACCGTCGAAGAGCAGCCGGCCGTTGTGGTCCTTGGCGGAGATCCAGCTGCGCCCGTCGGGGGCGCTCACCTGCACGGTCACCTTGTCCTGCGGGGCGGCCGCGATGGCGCTGTCGGAAGGATCGGGCTTCGGGTCGGCGGGCTTGCTGCTCTTGGGGCTGGCCGAGACGGGGGACTTGCCGGTGGTGGGCGTGGAACCCTCGGCGACGTTCGACTTCGCGCCGTCGCCCGAGCTGCCCTTGATCGCGGTGAAGCCGACGAAGCCGATCACCGCGACGATCGCCGCGACCATGGCCGCGGTCCAGTTCGGCCCGCGACGCTCCGGGCGGATACGTTCCGCCTCGAAGAGCGGGGCGGCCGGGGTCGGCGCGGGACGCCCGCCGTGTTCGGCGTCGTAGCGTGCCAGCAGAGGAACCGGGTCGAGCTGCACGGCGCGGGCCAGGGTCCGGATGTGACCGCGTGCGTAGACGTCACCGCCACAGGGGCTGAAGTCGTCCTGTTCGATCGCGTGCACGATGGCGATACGGACCCGGGTCGCGTTGCTGACGTCGTCGACGGTCAGTCCGGCCTCGATGCGGGCCTGCTGCAGAGCACGGCCGACCGAGGGACCTTCTTCATGGTGCTCTTCGAACGGGCGCTCGTCTTCGGGGATGTTGCCGTCAGGGGAGTTGCCGATGGACACGGGGGCGCCTTTCGAGCGTGTAGCCACCTGTGCTGGAGGTTCAGTTTAGGGGGGGTACGAAAGCGTGGGGCAACCGGGCGGTACGACTTTGTACGCCATCAGAATGGCCGGTCATCCTGATGTGGGACTTATACCCGTCCCTCGCTCAACTTGACGTCCGCCGAGGGGAAACGGTTGCCCTTCGGCTCCTTACGGGTGAGTCACGTTCGAATATCAACATGTCGTGTACCCCCGGGTCCGGTGACCGATGCGTCCCGGTTTCCCGGGCCGAGGACCCTACGCTTCGGCTTCCCCGCGCATCACGGCGAGCACACCGTCGAGCTCGTCGCCCTTCACCAGAACGTCCCGTGCCTTGGATCCCTCACTCGGCCCCACGATGCCGCGCGACTCCATGAGGTCCATCAGCCGTCCCGCCTTGGCGAAACCGACGCGCAGTTTGCGCTGGAGCATCGAGGTGGACCCGAACTGCGACGTGACGACCAGCTCGGCCGCGGCACACAACAGGTCGAGGTCGTCACCGATGTCCTCGTCGATCTCCTTCTTCTGTTTGGTGCCCACCGTGACGTCGTCCCGGAAGACGGGCGCCATCTGGTCCTTGCAGTGCTGCACGATCGCGGCGACCTCGTCCTCGGTGACGAAGGCGCCCTGCATACGGGTCGGCTTGTTGGCGCCCATCGGCAGGAAGAGCCCGTCGCCCTTGCCGATCAGCTTCTCGGCGCCCGGCTGGTCGAGGATGACGCGGCTGTCGGCGAGCGAGGAGGTGGCGAAGGCGAGCCGCGACGGCACGTTCGCCTTGATCAGACCGGTGACGACGTCGACCGACGGCCGCTGCGTGGCGAGCACCAGATGGATGCCGGCCGCACGCGCGAGCTGCGTGATGCGCACGATCGCGTCCTCGACGTCGCGCGGCGCGACCATCATCAGGTCCGCGAGCTCGTCGACGATCACCAGCAGGTAGGGGTACGGCGTCAGCTCACGCTCACTGCCCTCGGGCAGCTTCACCTTGCCGTTCCTGATGGCCTCGTTGAAGTCGTCGATGTGCCGGTAGCCGAACGCCGCGAGGTCGTCGTAGCGCAGGTCCATCTCCCGCACGACCCACTGGAGGGCCTCGGCGGCCCGCTTCGGGTTGGTGATGATCGGCGTGATCAGGTGCGGGATGCCCTCGTACGCGGTCAGCTCGACCCGCTTGGGGTCCACGAGGACCATCCGGACGTCCTCGGGGGTCGCCCGGACCATCACGGACGTGATCAGGCAGTTGATGCACGAGGACTTACCGGAACCGGTTGCTCCGGCCACGAGCACGTGCGGCATCTTCGCCAGGTTGGCCATCACATACCCGCCCTCGACGTCCTTGCCGAGCGCGACGAGCATCGGGTGGTCGTCCTCGGCCGCGTCCGCGAGGCGCAGCACGTCGCCGAGGTTGACCATCTCCCGGTCGGTGTTCGGGATCTCGATGCCGACCGCCGACTTGCCGGGGATCGGGCTGATGATCCGCACATCGGGGCTGGCGACCGCGTACGCGATGTTCTTGGTGAGCGCGGTGATCCGCTCGACCTTCACGGCCGGGCCGAGCTCGACCTCGTAGCGGGTGACCGTCGGACCGCGGGTGAAGCCGGTGACGGCGGCGTCGACCTTGAACTCCATGAACACGTTCTGGAGCGAGGCGACCACCGCGTCGTTGGCGGCGCTGCGTGTCTTGCCGGGTCCGCCGCGCTCCAGGAGGTCGAGTGACGGCAGGGAGTAGGTGATGTCGCCGGAGAGCTGGAGCTGCTCGGCGCGCGGGGGCAGGTCGCGCGGCGCGTCGGGCGCGGACTTGGTGAGGTCGGGCACGACGGAGTCGACGGCCAGGGACTCCTGCCGGGGCCGCTTCGCTCCCGGGACGGCCTTGGCGCGGGCGGCCGGCACCGGAGTCGTCTCCTCGTAGCCGTCTCGTTCCGCGGTGACGCCCTGGGTCAGGTCGGCGACCAGCGGAGAGGGCGGCATGCCGTGCATCACGGCTCCGTCGAGCGCGGCGGCGGCCGCCGCGGCGACGTCCACGGCGTCCATCGGCCGGTTCGGGTCGTGCTGCCGCCCGGCAGCCCGCCGGGGGCGGCCACGGCGCTTGGTGAGCGCCTCTTCCTCGGCGCCCTCGGGGTCGTAGTCGCCAGGCCCGCTCGGGCGCCTGCGGGGGCGCGCGGGGAGCGCCTCGCGCCACTGCTCGTCGTAGCGCTCGTCGTCCTCACCGAAGAACATCTCGTCCGGGTCGCCCTGCACGATGCCGAGCCGCTGTCCGAGCAGCCGCAGCCGCTGCGGGATCGCGTTGACGGGCGTGGCCGTGACGACCAGCAGACCGAAGACCGTGAGCAGGACCAGGAGCGGTACGGCGAGGACGTCGCCCATGGTGTACGTCAGCGGGGTGGACGCGCCCCAGCCGATGAGGCCGCCGGCGTCCCTTATCGCCTGCATGCCGTCGCTGCGCGCGGGCGACCCGCAGGCGATGTGGACCTGCCCGAGCACCCCGATGACGAGCGCGGACAGGCCGATCACGATGCGGCCGTTGGCCTCGGGCTTCTCGGGGTGCCGGATGAAGCGGACGGCGATGACGGCGAGGAGTATCGGGACGAGCAGGTCGAGCCGGCCGAAGGCGCCGGTCACGAGCATCTCGACGAGGTCACCGACGGGCCCCTGCAGATTCGACCACGTGCCCGCCGCGACGATCAGCGCGAGGGCGAGCAGCAGAAGCGCGACGCCGTCCTTGCGGTGCGCCGGGTCGAGCCCCTTCGCGCCCCGCCCTATGCCGCGGAACATCGCCCCGACGGCATGCGCGAGGCCCAGCCACACGGCGCGTACGAGCCTGTACACACCCGTGGTCGGGCTGGGCGCCGGCGCGGGTACGGGCTTCTTCGCCGCGGCCTTCCTGGCGGGCGCCTTCTTGGCGACCGCTTTTTTCGCGGGGGCCTTCTTCACCGGAGCCTTCGTCGGAGCGGCCGCCTTCTTCGCTGGCGGCTTCTTGGCTGCGGACTGACGTGAGGCCATGGGTGTGAGGTTACCGGTGGAGACGACAAGGGACACGTGTGCCCACAGCTTCACCCGATCGTGTCGCCCTTGCCGAGGCACAGAACTGACGCCGGATCACTGGGCGCGGCTTCCCCGGGAACGCTCGCTCAGGGGACGGCGGCTCCGCGTTCCGCTCATCACACTTCGCGGGATCGAAGGCCGGTTCGCGACGCGCCCGGCGCGGGACCGGAGATCAGTTCTGCGAGGGCACCGACGGCGCCCCACTGCCCGTGCCCGGCTCCAACGCGTCCAGTGCCCTGCGCAGTCCGGTGAGTTTGCGTTCGAGATGGGCGGCGGTCGCCACCGCCGCCGCGTCCGCCGAGTCGTCGTCGAGCTGCTTGGACAGCGCCTCGGCCTGCTCCTCAACGGCCGCGAGCCGCGCCGAGAGTTCGGCGAGGAGACCGGCCGGCTCCTTGGCCGTGCCGAGCGCCACCTTGCCGCCGCCCTCCAGCTGGAGCCGCAGCAGCGCGGCCTGCTCCCGCAGTTGGCAGTTCTTCATGTAGAGCTCGACGAAGACAGAGACCTTCGCGCGCAGCACCCACGGGTCGAACGGCTTGGAGATGTAGTCGACCGCACCCGCCGCGTACCCCCGGAAGGTGTGGTGCGGACCGTGGTTGATCGCGGTGAGGAAGATGATCGGGATGTCCCGGGTCCGTTCTCGCCGCTTGATGTGCGCGGCGGTCTCGAACCCGTCCATACCCGGCATCTGCACGTCCAGCAGAATGACCGCGAAGTCGTCCGTGAGTAGTGCTTTGAGCGCTTCCTCCCCGGACGATGCCCGCACCAGTGTCTGATCGAGCGCGGAGAGGATCGCCTCCAGCGCCAGCAGATTCTCCGGCCGGTCATCGACCAGGAGGATCTTGGCCTTCTGCACCATGGCCCGCCCTCCTCGTCCCGGCAGTGCACCGGGCGCCGCCCCAGGGGACGACTCCCTTGCGCCGTCCGTCCTTGTGCCGGTCATGGTAGCCGCACCCCGCCTGTCGCCACACCCTGTCACCGCGATGTCACTGTGCACGTAGCAGAAACGTAGTGGGGGACCAGAAGGTTCCCCGAATCCCGCGCTTCTACACGGCTTCGCCCACAGTCGGTTGTCCGACGTCGGGCGTGCCGCGACGAGCCGCCGTCCCGCACACCGCGGTGTCCGGGACGCCGCCACCGTACAGCGAACCGCACCCCGCTCACTCCCCCCGCATCCACTGTTCCATCACGGAGAGCAGGTGATCGGGATCGACCGGCTTGGTGACGTAGTCGGACGCCCCGGACTCGATGGCCTTCTCGCGGTCGCCCTTCATCGCCTTCGCGGTGAGCGCGATGATCGGCAGTCCGGCGAACTGCGGCATCCGGCGAATCGCCGTCGTCGTCGCATAGCCGTCCATCTCGGGCATCATGATGTCCATCAGGACAACCGTCACATCATCGTGCTGCTCCAGGACCTCGATGCCCTCACGGCCGTTCTCGGCGTACAGCACCGAGAGCCCGTGCTGCTCCAGGACGCTGGTGAGCGCGAACACGTTGCGGATGTCGTCGTCGACGATCAGCACCTTCTCGCCCTCGAACCGGATGCCGCCGCGCGGCTGCGACGCCTCCTGCTGCGGCGTGACCGGCCACTGCTCCTGGACGGGTCCGCCGGCCCCGTTCGGCTGCGCCGTCAGCCCAGGACGCGACTCGGCCACCGGCAGCGCCCTGCGGCGCCTCCTGAAGAGCGCGGCGGGCCCGTTCTGGGTCTCCTGGTACGACTTCACCTCGGCCGGCGTCTCGATGTCCCCGCCGGCCAGCTCCGCCTCGGACGCCAGCAGCTCCCCCGCTCCCAGCGCGGCCGCGAGCTGTCCGTAGCCCTGCGGAGGCAGTTCGCTCGGGTGCAGCGGCAGGTACAGCGTGAACGTCGAACCGCGTCCCGGCTCGCTCTGCGCGTGGATCTCACCGCCCAGCAGACGCGCGATCTCCCGCGAGATGGACAGCCCCAGCCCCGTACCGCCGTACTTCCTGCTCGTCGTGCCGTCCGCCTGCTTGAAGGCCTCGAAGATCACCCGCATCTTGCTGGCCGCGATCCCGATGCCGGTGTCGGTCACGGAGAACGCGATCAGGTCGGCGTCGGCGTCCCGCAGCGAACCCGCCTCCAGCAACTGCTCCCTGATGGCCACCGGCACATCGGCGCCCGCCGGCCGGATCACCAGCTCGACCGCTCCGGAGTCGGTGAACTTCACCGCGTTGGAGAGCAGGTTGCGCAGCACCTGGAGGAGCCGCTGCTCGTCGGTGTGCAGCGTGGCGGGCAGTTCCGGCGAGACCCGGACCGAGAAGTCGAGGCCCTTCTCCGCGGTCAGCGGGCGGAACGTCGCCTCCACGTAGTCGACGAGCTGCACCAGCGCGATACGCGTCGGCGACACGTCCATCTTCCCGGCCTCGACCTTCGACAGGTCCAGGATGTCGTTGATCAGCTGGAGCAGGTCGGAACCCGCGCCGTGGATCGTCTCGGCGAACTCGACCTGCTTCGGGGTGAGGTTCGACTCCGCGTTGTCGGCGAGCAACTTGGCCAGGATCAGCAGCGAGTTGAGCGGCGTCCGCAGCTCGTGCGACATGTTCGCCAGGAACTCGCTCTTGTAGCGCATGGAGACCGCGAGCTGTTCGGCACGCTCCTCCAGGACCTGGCGGGCCTCCTCGATCTCGGTGTTCTTGACCTCGATGTCGCGGTTCTGCTGGGCCAGCAGCTCGGCCTTCTCCTCCAGTTCCGCGTTGGAGTCCTGAAGCGCCTTCTGCCGGTTCTCCAGCTCGGCCGACCGCTCCCGGAGCTGCTCGGTCAGCTCCTGCGACTGCTTGAGCAGCACCTCCGTCTTGGTGTTGACGGAGATGGTGTTGACGCTCGTCGCGATCATCTCGGCGATCTGGTTCAGGAAGTCCTTCTGGATCTGCGTGAACGGGGTGAAGGAGGCCAGCTCGATGACACCGAGCACGGTCCCCTCGAAGAGCACCGGGAGCACGATGACCTGCGCCGGGGGCGCCTCGCCGAGCCCGGAGGAGATCTTCAGATAGCCGCTCGGCGCGTTCTCCACCAGGATCGTGCGCTTCTCCTGGGCGGCCGTCCCGATGAGCGCCTCACCGGGCCGGAACGACGTCGGCATCGAGCCCATCGAGTAGCCGTACGACCCGAGCATGCGCAGCTCGTACGCCTCCTCGTCCTCGGCGCTCGCGTCCCTCCCGTCGACCAGCGGCATCGACAGGAAGAACGCGCCGTGCTGCGCGGAGACCACCGGCGTCAGCTCGCTCATGATCAGCGAGGCGACGTCGTCGAGGTCGCGGCGCCCCTGCATCAGCGCGGAGATACGGGCCAGGTTGCCCTTGAGCCAGTCCTGTTCCTTGTTGGCGATGGTGGTGTCGCGCAGGTTGGCGATCATCTTATTGATGTAGTCCTGAAGTTCCTGGATCTCGCCCGAGGCGTCCACGTCGATCTTCAGGTTCAGGTCGCCGCGGGTCACCGCGGTCGCCACGCGCGCGATGGCACGCACCTGCCGGGTCAGGTTCCCGGCCATCTCGTTCACCGACTCGGTGAGGTCGCGCCAGGTGCCGTCGACGTCACGGACCCGCGCCTGACCGCCCAACTGGCCCTCGGTGCCCACCTCGCGGGCCACCCGGGTGACCTCCTCCGCGAAGGACGACAGCTGGTCGACCATCGTGTTGATGGTGGTCTTCAGTTCGAGGATCTCGCCGCGGGCGTCGATGTCGATCTTCTTGGTCAGGTCGCCCTTGGCGATGGCCGTGGTGACCATCGCGATGTTGCGCACCTGGCCGGTCAGGTTGGACGCCATCCCGTTCACGGACTCGGTGAGGTCCTTCCACGTACCGGCGACTCCCGGAACGTGCGCCTGACCACCGAGGATGCCGTCCGTACCCACCTCACGGGCCACCTTGGTGACCTGCTCGGCGAACGAACTCAGCGTCTTCACCATGGTGTTGAAGGTGTCGGCGAGCTGCGCGACCTCGCCGCGCGCCTCGATCGTCACCGTCCGGGTGAGGTCGCCGTTGGCGACGGCCGCCGCCACCTGCGAGATGTTCCGCACCTGCATCGTGAGGTTGTAGGCCATCAGGTTGACGTTGTCGCTCAGGTCCTTCCAGATGCCCGTGACCCCGGGCACCCGCGCCTGACCGCCCAACTGGCCCTCCGTGCCCACCTCGCGGGCCACCCGGGTCACCTGCTCGGCGAACGACGACAGCTGGTCGACCATCGTGTTGACGGTGGTGACCAGTTCGAGGATCTCGCCCTTGGCGTCGACGGTGATCTTCTTGGACAGGTCACCCATGGCGACGGCGGTGGTCACCTCGGCGATGTTGCGCACCTGGATGGTCAGGTTGTTCGCCATGAAGTTCACGGACTGCGTGAGGTCCTTCCAGGTGCCGGAGACACCCTGCACCTCGGCCTGCCCGCCGAGCCGGCCCTCCGTGCCCACCTCACGGGCCACCCGCGTCACCTGCTCGGCGAAGTTCGACAGCTGGTCGACCATCGTGTTGAGGGTGTTCTTCAGCTCCAGGATCTCGCCGCGCGCGTCCACGTCGATCTTCTGCGACAGGTCACCCCGGGCCACCGCGGTCGCGACCTGCGCGATGTTGCGGACCTGCGCGGTCAGGTTCCCCGCCATGCCGTTCACGGAGTCCGTCAGGTCGCGCCACACGCCCGCGACGCCCGGCACCTGCGCCTGCCCGCCGAGCCGGCCCTCCGTGCCCACCTCACGGGCCACCCGCGTCACCTGGTCCGCGAAGGCGGAGAGCTGGTCGACCATCGTGTTGATGGTGTTCTTCAGCTCCAGGATCTCGCCGCGCGCGTCCACGTCGATCTTCTGCGACAGGTCACCCCGGGCCACCGCCGTGGTGACCTGGGCGATCTGCCGCACCTGCGAGGTGAGGTTCCCCGCCATGAAGTTGACGGAGTCGGTCAGTTCCTTCCACGTACCGGACACGCCGTCCACGCGGGCCTGCCCGCCGAGGCGGCCCTCCGTACCCACGTCCCGGGCCATCCGCGTCACCTGGTCGGCGAAGGACGACAGCTGGTCCACCATCGTGTTGACGGTGTTCTTCAGCTGGAGCATCTCGCCGGAGACGTCGACGGTGACCTTCTGCGACAGATCGCCGTTGGCGACCGCCGTCGTCACCTGCGCGATGTTGCGGACCTGTCCGGTCAGGTTCCTGAAGGCCGTGTTGACGGAGTCCGTCAGGTCCTTCCAGGTGCCCGCGGCGCCCGGCACCTGCGCCTGACCGCCCAGTTCACCCTCGACACCGATCTCCCGCGCCACGCGCGTGACCTCGTCACCGAAGGACGACAGCTGGTCCACCATCGTGTTGACGGTGTTCTTCAGCTCCAGCATCTCGCCGGCGACCTCGACGCTGACCTTCTGCGAGAGGTCACCATTGGCCACGGCCGTGGTCACCGCGGCGATGTCCCGCACCTGGGTCGTGAGGTTGCGGAACACCGTGTTGACGGAGTCCGTCAGGTCCTTCCACGTACCCGCCGCGCCCGGCACGTTCGCCTGCCCGCCGAGCCGTCCCTCGCCACCGACCTCGTTGGCCACGCGCGTGACCTCGTCCGCGAACGTCCGCAGCGTCTCGGTCATCTGGTTGATCGTCTCGGCGAGCTGCGCGACCTCGCCCCGCGCCGAGACGGTCACCTTCTGTGACAGGTCACCGTTCGCGACCGCCGTCGTCACCTGCGCGATCCCGCGCACCTGGGCCGTGAGGTTGCCGGCCATGAGGTTCACCGAATCGGTGAGGTCCTTCCACACGCCGGCCACACCGGGCACCTGCGCCTGACCGCCGAGTTCACCCTCGGTGCCCACCTCGCGCGCGACCCTCGTCACCTCGGAGGAGAACGAGGAGAGCTGGTCCACCATCGTGTTGACGGTGTTCTTCAGCTCCAGCATCTCGCCGGCCACGTGAACCGTGACCTTCCGGGACAGGTCACCCTTGGCGACCGCCGTCGTGACGAGAGCGATGTCACGCACCTGAGCCGTCAGCCGGTACGCCATGGTGTTGACCGAGTCCGTGAGGTCCTTCCACGAACCGGACATACCGCGCACCCGGGCCTGTCCGCCCAGCTTGCCCTCGGTACCGACCTCGCTGGCCACCCGGGTGACCTCGTCGGTGAACGTGGACAGCTGGTCGACCAGATTGTTGACCGTGCGCCCGACCTTGAGGAACTCCCCGCGCAGCGGATGCCCGTTGCCGTCCGCCGCCTGCGCCCGCAGCTCCATGCGGGGCGACAGATCGCCCTCCGCCACCGCGGACAGCACCCGGCCGACCTCGGAGACAGGTCGTACGAGGTCGTCGACGAGCGCGTTGGACGCGTCGATCGCCGCCCCCCAGGAACCCTCGCAGGCGCCCGTCTCCAGCCGCTCCGTGAGTTTGCCCTCACGGCCGACCATCCGCCGCACCCGCGACAGCTCACCCGTCAGGTGCAGGTTGCGATCGGCCACCTCGTTGAAGACCGCGGCGATCTCCGACATCACGCCGTCGCCGGAGACCGTGAGGCGCTTGCGGAAATTGCCGTCCCGCATCGACACCAGGGCGGCCAGCAGCCTGTTCAGAGCCGCCGTGTCCACCTCGGTGGTGCCGCTGCGCGGCGTGCGCTGGCTGTTCAGGGACTGTCCGTCTTTTGCGCGCGTCTTGGTGCCCCGCGTCGCTTCGCCAGACTCCACTGTGTCCCTCCCGCAAGGGTCGACCATTACTGCTCGGCGTACTGGGATACTGCTGCTCGGCGAACCGGAAGGCCCTCAGCCTGCCGGGACCTTCCCACTGGAGCCTGCCCAGTGTTTCACCCCTGCTGAACCAGGCCATAACAGTTCGGCAGCTTCGCACATCGTCCGCACACGGTCCGGACGCGGACCACGGCACCCTCCGGAAGGAAACATGAGCCCCCTCCGGGCGGAAACACTGGTGACCGGCATCCGCATGGACCGCGAAGGTAAGTAACCTTGCATGCGGCTGTCCAGCCACACCGGTCCGTCCGGCCTGGGCGGTGGCACGAGAACGAGCGGGCAGGCATCGGAGGGGCACCGCACCATGACCACCGGACTGCATCCTGGGGGACCGCCCCAGGATCCTCGGCCGACAGGGAACCAGGCGCTGCCCCAACAGGAGCAGGTCGGGCCGGCACCGCTGCACGCCGACAACCGGACAAGGAGTTCTGTGATCACCGCGCGCGCGGCCGCCAGCTTCGACCCCGTGGGACGATCGGTCGCGACCGCCCGTTCCTTCGTCCGCGACACCCTCCAGGGCTGGGGCTTCGCCGACATCGTCGACGATGCCGTGGTCCTGACCAGCGAGCTGGTCACCAATGCCGTCGTGCACGCGGGCACCTCCGCCGACGTCCTGTGTCTGCGCAGCGACGAGGGCGTACGCATCGAGGTGTCGGACCGCTACCCGGAACGTGAGATTCCACTCCAGGCGTCGGCGGTGAACATGGGCAGCCCCGACCGCGAGGGCGGCCGCGGCCTCCAGCTCTGCGCGGCGCTGGCGGGCCACTGGGGCGTCGAGTACTCGCCCACCCGCAAGCAGGTCTGGTTCCAGCTCGACCTCCCCGCGCGCCCGGTCGGCACCCGCACCGCGGGACCCTCCCTCCCCGCCCACCTCCTTCCGCTCGCCGACGGCCGGGTGCGCGTCGCGGTCGTCCAGATCGACCGCGCCGGCTCCATCTCGGCGTGGAACGAGGACGCGGAGGACCTCTTCGGGTACGCCGCGGAGCAGGTCACCGGAAAGCCGCTGACCGACCTCGCGGCGTGGCCGCACACCCCGGGCACCAGCACCGGCATCGTGGAGGCCCTCCAGCTCTCGCGCTGGGAGGGCAGCTACGGCATCCGCGGCGCCAGCGGCCGCGTCACCCCCGTCTACGCCTCCCACCTCCGGGTCCGTGACACGGAGGGCGAGCCCTCGACCGTCTGCCTCCTCGTGCGCGACCACGAACGCGCCGTGCTGCAGACCCCGTTGCGCGCCTCCGCCACGGACACGACGACCAGCTCCGAGGGCCAGGCCACGGACCCCTTCGAGGTCTTCATCGGCTCTCCGGCCCCCGACGACCTGGACGGCCTTCTCCAGCGCACGGTGGAGCGCGCCCGCGACATGCTCGACGGCGACTCCGCCTTCCTGCTCCTGGCCACCGACGACGAGACGGAGTTGGAGGTCCGCGCCTCGACGGGCCTGCCCTCGGCCCGCCAGCGCTTCGCCCGCGTCCCCGTCGAGGCGGGCCCCGGCCGCTACGGCTCGGCCCGGATGCCGGCCGTCCACGAGGACCTGACGGTCGTCCCCGGCGCCGTCCCCCTGCTGGGCGGCACCGGCATGCGTTCGGTGGTCACGGTCCCGCTGAAGGTCGAGGGACGCCTGACGGGCTCTCTCGGTGTCGCCGCCGAATCCCCCGCCAGATACTCCAACGAGGAGGCGCTGCGCCTCCAGTTCGCCGCGGACCGTATCGCGCTGGCGGTGGAATCGGCCCGCCTGGGCGAGCTGGAACGCCTGCGGCGCGGCTCGCTCTCCTTCCTCGTGGAGGCCTCCGACCTCCTCGCCGGAACTCTGGACCGTGACCAGACCCTGGCCCTCATGGCCCAGATGACCGTCCCGACCCTGGCCACCTGGTGTGCCGTCTACACGATCGCCGACCAGGCCTCGGACCCGTATCTCTCCTATGTCCTGCACGAGGACGAGGAACGCATCGACGGCCTCAAGGCCCTGCTGTCGAAGATCGCCCCGCCGGACCCGGTCCCCACCCCGGGCGCCCGTGTCTGGCCGGCCCCCGCCGACGCGGCCCACCAGGCGGCGCTGCGCACCTCCATGCGCAGCCTGGGCCTCGGCGAACGCTCACCGGTGAGTTCCGGCATCGGCACGACGCTGGCGACGGCCGCGGCGGTCGGGGGCGAGACGGTCGTCCTGCCCCTGGTGGCCCGCAACCGGGTCATCGGGATGCTGACGCTCGGCAAGCCGTCCGACGAGCACTTCCGGCAGGAGATCCTGGAGCTGGCCGAGGACCTCTCCCGAAGGGCCGCCCTGGCCCTCGACAACGCCCGCCTGTACTCGGAGCGCACGGCGATCAGCCAGTCCCTCCAGCGCAGCCTCCTGCCCCCGGAACTCCCTCACATCGAGGGCGTCGAGGTCGAGGTCATCTACCGCGCGGCCGGCGAGGGCAACGAGGTCGGCGGCGACTTCTACGACCTCTTCCCGATCCGTGACGGCGCCTACGGCTTCGCCATCGGTGACGTCTGCGGTACGGGCCCGGAGGCGGCGGCGGTCACGGGTCTGGCCCGGCACGCGCTGCGGTTGCTGGCCCGCGAGGGCTTCGGCGGCCCGGCGGTCCTGGAGCGGCTGAACTCGGCGATCCTCGACGAGGGCGCCCGCAGCCGCTTCCTGACGCTGTTGTACGGCGAGTTGTGGCCCCAGGAGGACGGCAGCGCCGTGCTGAAGGTCGTCTGCGCCGGCCATCCGCTCCCGCTCCGTCTGCGCCAGGACGGCACGGTGGAGGCAGCCGCCGAACCGCAGCCCCTCCTCGGCGTCATGGAGGACCTGGAGCTGTACGAGCAGACGGTCACTCTCGATCCGGGCGACGTCCTGCTGTGCGTGACGGACGGCGTCACCGAACGCCGCGAGGGCACCCGCATGTTGGGGGACGACGGTCTCACGGACGTCCTCACCACGTGTACGGGTCTGACGGCGGGCGCGGTGGCCGCCCGTGTGATGCGCGCGGTGGAACGCTTCGCCTCCGACGCCCCGTCCGACGACATGGCGATTCTGGCGATGCGGGTACCGGGCCTGCAGGTGGACTGAACCGCTCCCCGACCGGAGCAGCAAAAAGACCCCGCCCGGGAGGGCGAGGCCTTTTCTGCTGTGGAGCCCCCCAACGGAATCGAACCGTTGACCTTCTCCTTACCATGGAGACGCTCTGCCGACTGAGCTAGGGGGGCCGGTCGCCTTTTCGAGGTTTCCCTCGCGGCAACGAAATAGATCATACCCCGAACAGAAGCGTGCTCCTAATCAGTCCTGTTGACCCCGTGTGAGGTCTGTCGGATCAGAAGGCGGGCTGCAGGAGACCGCCGAGCGCGTTGCAGGCGGAGACGATCCGCTGCATCTCCCGCTTCGTCAGGGACGCGTCCACGGGCAGCGCGAGCGTCTCGTCAGCGGCCCGTTCGGTCTCCGGGAGGAACACGTCCCGCCGGAATCCGGGCATGCGGTGCACCGGTGTCTTCACCGGCACCCGGCACTCGACTCCGCGGGCGCGTACGGCCCGTGCGAAGGCGTCCCGGTCCGGCCGCCCGTTGCCCGGCACCCGCACCACGTACTGCTGGTACGTGTGCCCGTCACCGCCGGCCGGTGTGCGCACCCCGCTCAACCGCCCGTCGAGGTAGGCGGCCCGCTCCCGGCGCTGTGCGATGTCCTCGTACGGCGCCTCGGACTCGCCCAGTTCGAGGACGAGGAGTCCGTGCCGCTGCCCGACGTCCCGCAGGCGCACCATGTCGGCCGTCCGCCCGAAGCGGTGGACGACGACTACGGCCCTCGACCGTGCGGTCACGGCCGTCTCGACCGCGCCGGCGTCGAGGCAGTAGGTCGCCGGGTCTATGTCGGCGAAGACGACCGAGGCTCCGGCCTGGGCCACGGCCTCCGTGACTTCGACGTTGCCGAACGCCGACACGATGACCTCGTCACCGGCTCCGACGCCCGCGGCCCTGAGCATTGCAGCAGTACCCATGACGCGGATGCTGGTCGCGCGAAGTGAACACAAAGTGACGCACAACAAAAAAGAGCTGGTCCCCGAACCGAAATTCGGGGACCAGCTCTTTCAAATTTTGTTCGGCGGCGTCCTACTCTCCCACAGGGTCCCCCCTGCAGTACCATCGGCGCTGTAAGGCTTAGCTTCCGGGTTCGGAATGTAACCGGGCGTTTCCCTCACGCTATGACCACCGAAACACTATGAAACTGTCAACCGGAGCCGTGGCAAAGCTACGACGGTTGTTCGTGGTTTCAGAACCAACACAGTGGACGCGAGCAACTGAGGACAAGCCCTCGGCCTATTAGTACCGGTCACCTCCAGCGGTTACCCGCCTTCCAGATCCGGCCTATCAACCCAGTCGTCTACTGGGAGCCTTAACCCCTCAAAGGGGGTGGGAATACTCATCTCGAAGCAGGCTTCCCGCTTAGATGCTTTCAGCGGTTATCCCTCCCGAACGTAGCCAACCAGCCATGCCCTTGGCAGGACAACTGGCACACCAGAGGTTCGTCCGTCCCGGTCCTCTCGTACTAGGGACAGCCCTTCTCAATATTCCTACGCGCACAGCGGATAGGGACCGAACTGTCTCACGACGTTCTAAACCCAGCTCGCGTACCGCTTTAATGGGCGAACAGCCCAACCCTTGGGACCGACTCCAGCCCCAGGATGCGACGAGCCGACATCGAGGTGCCAAACCATCCCGTCGATATGGACTCTTGGGGAAGATCAGCCTGTTATCCCCGGGGTACCTTTTATCCGTTGAGCGACGGCGCTTCCACAAGCCACCGCCGGATCACTAGTCCCGACTTTCGTCCCTGCTCGACCCGTCGGTCTCACAGTCAAGCTCCCTTGTGCACTTACACTCAACACCTGATTACCAACCAGGCTGAGGGAACCTTTGGGCGCCTCCGTTACTCTTTAGGAGGCAACCGCCCCAGTTAAACTACCCATCAGACACTGTCCCTGATCCGGATCACGGACCCAGGTTAGACATCCAGCACGACCAGACTGGTATTTCAACGACGACTCCACCATGGCTGGCGCCATGACTTCAAAGTCTCCCAGCTATCCTACACAAGCCGAACCGAACACCAATATCAAACTGTAGTAAAGGTCCCGGGGTCTTTCCGTCCTGCTGCGCGAAACGAGCATCTTTACTCGTAGTGCAATTTCACCGGGCCTATGGTTGAGACAGTCGAGAAGTCGTTACGCCATTCGTGCAGGTCGGAACTTACCCGACAAGGAATTTCGCTACCTTAGGATGGTTATAGTTACCACCGCCGTTTACTGGCGCTTAAGTTCTCAGCTTCGCCAAACCGAAGTTTGACTAACCGGTCCCCTTAACGTTCCAGCACCGGGCAGGCGTCAGTCCGTATACATCGCCTTACGGCTTCGCACGGACCTGTGTTTTTAGTAAACAGTCGCTTCTCGCTGGTCTCTGCGGCCACCCCCAGCTCACCGAGTAAATCGGATCACCAGTGATGGCCCCCCTTCTCCCGAAGTTACGGGGGCATTTTGCCGAGTTCCTTAACCATAGTTCACCCGAACGCCTCGGTATTCTCTACCTGACCACCTGAGTCGGTTTAGGGTACGGGCCGCCATGAAACTCGCTAGAGGCTTTTCTCGACAGCATAGGATCATCCACTTCACCACAATCGGCTCGGCATCAGGTCTCAGCCTTGATGTGCGACGGATTTACCTATCACACGGCCTACACCCTTACCCCGGGACAACCACCGCCCGGGATGGACTACCTTCCTGCGTCACCCCATCACTCACCTACTACAGGTCTGGACCATCGGCTCCACCACTCCCCTTTGCCCGAAGGCTCCAGGGCGGCTTCACGGACTTAGCATCGCCTGGTTCAATGTTTGACGCTTCACAGCGGGTACCGGAATATCAACCGGTTATCCATCGACTACGCCTGTCGGCCTCGCCTTAGGTCCCGACTTACCCTGGGCAGATCAGCTTGACCCAGGAACCCTTAGTCAATCGGCGCACACGTTTCTCACGTGTGTATCGCTACTCATGCCTGCATTCTCACTCGTGAACCGTCCACCACTGCCTTCCGGCGCGGCTTCACCCGGCACACGACGCTCCCCTACCCATCACAGCAGGCGTTGGCCCTATAGCTGCAATGACACGACTTCGGCGGTACGCTTGAGCCCCGCTACATTGTCGGCGCGGAATCACTAGACCAGTGAGCTATTACGCACTCTTTCAAGGGTGGCTGCTTCTAAGCCAACCTCCTGGTTGTCTGTGCGACTCCACATCCTTTCCCACTTAGCGTACGCTTAGGGGCCTTAGTCGATGCTCTGGGCTGTTTCCCTCTCGACCATGGAGCTTATCCCCCACAGTCTCACTGCCGCGCTCTCACTTACCGGCATTCGGAGTTTGGCTAAGGTCAGTAACCCGGTAGGGCCCATCGCCTATCCAGTGCTCTACCTCCGGCAAGAAACACACGACGCTGCACCTAAATGCATTTCGGGGAGAACCAGCTATCACGGAGTTTGATTGGCCTTTCACCCCTAACCACAGGTCATCCCCCAGGTTTTCAACCCTGGTGGGTTCGGTCCTCCACGACCTCTTACAGCCGCTTCAACCTGCCCATGGCTAGATCACTCCGCTTCGGGTCTTGAGCGCGCTACTAAATCGCCCTATTCGGACTCGCTTTCGCTACGGCTTCCCCACACGGGTTAACCTCGCAACACACCGCAAACTCGCAGGCTCATTCTTCAAAAGGCACGCAGTCACGACGCACTGAGTAAACTCAATGCGCGACGCTCCCACGGCTTGTAGGCACACGGTTTCAGGTACTATTTCACTCCGCTCCCGCGGTACTTTTCACCATTCCCTCACGGTACTATCCGCTATCGGTCACCAGGGAATATTTAGGCTTAGCGGGTGGTCCCGCCAGATTCACACGGGATTTCTCGGGCCCCGTGCTACTTGGGTGTTTCTCAAACGAGCCGTTGACGTTTCGACTACGGGGGTCTTACCCTCTACGCCGGACCTTTCGCATGTCCTTCGCCTACATCAACGGTTTCTGACTCGTCTCACGGCCGGCAGACCGTGAAAGAGAAATCCCACAACCCCACATACGCAACCCCTGCCGGGTCTCACACGCATATGGTTTGGCCTCATCCAGTTTCGCTCGCCACTACTCCCGGAATCACGGTTGTTTTCTCTTCCTGCGGGTACTGAGATGTTTCACTTCCCCGCGTTCCCTCCACTTGCCCTATGTGTTCAGGCAAGGGTGACAGCCCATGACGACTGCCGGGTTTCCCCATTCGGAAACCCCCGGATCAAAGCCTGGTTGACGACTCCCCGGGGACTATCGTGGCCTCCCACGTCCTTCATCGGTTCCTGGTGCCAAGGCATCCACCGTGCGCCCTTAAAAACTTGGCCACAGATGCTCGCGTCCACTGTGCAGTTCTCAAACAACGACCAACCACCCATCACCCTGCCCTGAAGGCAAGTTCACTGGGGCCGGCACTGAAGGCAGCCAAAATCGGCCGTACCTTCAGACACCCAACAGCGTGCCCGACACCCTCGCCACTCATGATCAGCTTTCCACGCTCCGAAGAGCAGTACTGGCAGCCCGAGATGACTGAAAGTGCCGAATAATCAACGTTCCACCCATGAGCAACCACCGTCGAACGTGTGCCGACGTAATGGCCCTGGACCACCAGGCAAGCCTGGCAGCCTAGATGCTCCTTAGAAAGGAGGTGATCCAGCCGCACCTTCCGGTACGGCTACCTTGTTACGACTTCGTCCCAATCGCCAGTCCCACCTTCGACAGCTCCCTCCCACAAGGGGTTGGGCCACCGGCTTCGGGTGTTACCGACTTTCGTGACGTGACGGGCGGTGTGTACAAGGCCCGGGAACGTATTCACCGCAGCAATGCTGATCTGCGATTACTAGCAACTCCGACTTCATGGGGTCGAGTTGCAGACCCCAATCCGAACTGAGACAGGCTTTTTGAGATTCGCTCCGCCTCACGGCTTCGCAGCTCATTGTACCTGCCATTGTAGCACGTGTGCAGCCCAAGACATAAGGGGCATGATGACTTGACGTCGTCCCCACCTTCCTCCGAGTTGACCCCGGCAGTCTCCTGTGAGTCCCCATCACCCCGAAGGGCATGCTGGCAACACAGAACAAGGGTTGCGCTCGTTGCGGGACTTAACCCAACATCTCACGACACGAGCTGACGACAGCCATGCACCACCTGTACACCGACCACAAGGGGGGCACTATCTCTAATGCTTTCCGGTGTATGTCAAGCCTTGGTAAGGTTCTTCGCGTTGCGTCGAATTAAGCCACATGCTCCGCTGCTTGTGCGGGCCCCCGTCAATTCCTTTGAGTTTTAGCCTTGCGGCCGTACTCCCCAGGCGGGGAACTTAATGCGTTAGCTGCGGCACCGACGACGTGGAATGTCGCCAACACCTAGTTCCCACCGTTTACGGCGTGGACTACCAGGGTATCTAATCCTGTTCGCTCCCCACGCTTTCGCTCCTCAGCGTCAGTAATGGCCCAGAGATCCGCCTTCGCCACCGGTGTTCCTCCTGATATCTGCGCATTTCACCGCTACACCAGGAATTCCGATCTCCCCTACCACACTCTAGCTAGCCCGTATCGAATGCAGACCCGGGGTTAAGCCCCGGGCTTTCACACCCGACGTGACAAGCCGCCTACGAGCTCTTTACGCCCAATAATTCCGGACAACGCTTGCGCCCTACGTATTACCGCGGCTGCTGGCACGTAGTTAGCCGGCGCTTCTTCTGCAGGTACCGTCACTTTCGCTTCTTCCCTGCTGAAAGAGGTTTACAACCCGAAGGCCGTCATCCCTCACGCGGCGTCGCTGCATCAGGCTTTCGCCCATTGTGCAATATTCCCCACTGCTGCCTCCCGTAGGAGTCTGGGCCGTGTCTCAGTCCCAGTGTGGCCGGTCGCCCTCTCAGGCCGGCTACCCGTCGTCGCCTTGGTGAGCCACTACCTCACCAACAAGCTGATAGGCCGCGGGCTCATCCTTCACCGCCGGAGCTTTCAACCCACCCAGATGCCCAGGCAGGTATTATCCGGTATTAGACCCCGTTTCCAGGGCTTGTCCCAGAGTGAAGGGCAGATTGCCCACGTGTTACTCACCCGTTCGCCACTAATCCACCCCGAAGGGCTTCATCGTTCGACTTGCATGTGTTAAGCACGCCGCCAGCGTTCGTCCTGAGCCAGGATCAAACTCTCCGTGAATGTTTTCCCGTAATCGGGACGACACCACGAGAGCGGAACCAGGAAGAGGAATAATCCTCCCGGTTCACAGCGTCCTCGCTGTGCGCCCACCCCAGTCAAGGAGCGGGACTTTTTCAAAGGAACCTCGCCCCGACCGATCGGCCGGAGACGGGGTATCAACATATCTGGCGTTGATTTTTGGCACGCTGTTGAGTTCTCAAGGAACGGACGCTTCCTTTGTACTCACCCTCTCGGGCTTTCCTCCGGGCGCTTCCCTTCGGTCTTGCGTTTCCGACTCTATCAGACCGTTTCCGTATCCGATTTCCTCGGTGCTTTCCAGGTTTCCGCTTTCGCGTTTCCCTTTCCGGCGGTTCCGACTTTATCAGAGATTCTGAGTCGGAATTTCCGTCCCGCTCGGGGTGGTCCAGGCACACGATCGTCCCGGGTTCCCGTTCAGGCGGAGCCGTAAACGTACTGGAGCGGGGCGCCCCGATGCAAATCGAGGCGCCCCGCTCCGGGTTGGCACGTGTGAGGGGGGGTCAGACCTCGACGACGACCGGCAGGATCATCGGCCGGCGGCGGTAGTTGTCCGAGACCCACTTGCCCAGCGTGCGGCGGATGAGCTGCTGCATCTGGTGCGGCTCGACCACGCCGTCCTGGGCCGAGCGTTCGAGAACCTCGGTGATCCTCGGGACGACGTCCGTGAAGGCGGAGTCCTCGATGCCCGAACCGCGGGCGTGCACATGCGGACCACCAGTGATCTTGCCCGTGCTGGAGTCCATCACCACGAACACCGAGATGATGCCCTCGTCCCCGAGGATCTTGCGGTCCTTGAGCGCGGGCTCGCCGACTCCGCCGACCGAGAGGCCGTCGACGTACACGTAACCCGCCTGGACCTTGCCGGAGATCTTGGCCTTGCCCCCGACGAGGTCGACGACGACGCCGTCCTCGGCGATGACGATGCGGTCGTGCGGCACGCCGGTGAGCGCGCCCAGCTCGGCGTTGGCGCGCAGATGACGCCATTCGCCGTGGACCGGCATCAGGTTCCGCGGCTTGCAGATGTTGTAGAAGTACAGCAACTCGCCCGCGGAGGCGTGACCGGAGACGTGCACCTTGGCGTTGCCCTTGTGGACGACATTGGCGCCCCAGCGGGTCAGGCCGTTGATGACGCGATAGACCGCGTTCTCGTTGCCCGGGATGAGCGACGAGGCCAGGATCACCGTGTCGCCCTGGACGATGCGGATCTGGTGGTCACGGTTGGCCATGCGGGACAGCGCGGCCATCGGCTCGCCCTGCGAGCCCGTGCAGACGAGGACGATCTCGTGGTCCGGGAGGTCGTCCAGCGTCTTGACGTCGACGACCAGGCCCGGCGGGACCTTCAGATAGCCCAGGTCGCGCGCGATGCCCATGTTGCGGACCATCGAGCGGCCGACGAAGGCGACCCGGCGGCCGTACTCGTGGGCCGCGTCCAGGATCTGCTGGATGCGGTGCACATGGCTGGCGAAGCTCGCCACGATGATGCGTTTGCTGGCGCCCGCGAAGACCTGGCGCAGCACGTTCGAGATGTCGCGCTCGGGCGGGACGAAGCCGGGGACCTCGGCGTTCGTGGAGTCCGAGAGAAGGAGGTCGATGCCTTCCTCGCTCAGGCGTGCGAAAGCGTGCAGGTCCGTGAGCCGGCCGTCCAGCGGGAGCTGGTCCATCTTGAAGTCGCCGGTGTGCACCGCCATGCCCGCGGGGGTGCGGATGGCGACCGCGAGGGCGTCCGGGATGGAGTGGTTGACCGCCACGAACTCGCAGTCGAAGGGGCCGATGCGCTCGCGGTGGCCCTCCGCGACTTCGAGCGTGTACGGGCGGATGCGGTGCTCCTGGAGCTTCGCCTCGATCAGCGCGAGGGTCAGCTTGGAGCCGATCAGCGGGATGTCCGGCTTCTCGCGCAGGAGGAAGGGGACACCACCGATGTGGTCCTCGTGGCCATGCGTGAGGACGATGCCCTCGATGTCGTCGAGGCGGTCCCTGATGGACGTGAAGTCCGGCAGGATCAGGTCGATTCCGGGCTGCTCCTCCTCGGGGAAGAGCACTCCGCAGTCGACGATCAGCAGGCGGCCGTCGTATTCGAAGACGGTCATGTTCCGGCCGATTTCACCGAGGCCGCCCAGCGGGGTGACCCGCAGGCCCCCCTGGGGAAGCTTGGGCGGCGGGCCGAGTTCAGGATGCGGATGACTCAAAAGACTCTCCTCACCACACACGCCACGTACCTGGCAAGGCACGTGGCGTGCATGACGTTCGTGCAGTAGCTGTTGTTTGTGTGGGGTGCAGGCCGCCGGCCTGCGTTGTCGTACGTATTCAGTTGTGAAGTCTGTACTTAGAGCTGTACCCCGCCGGCAGCAAGATCGATCTTGAGCTGAGCGGTCTCCTCGGGTGACAGTTCGACCATCGGGGCGCGCAGCGGCCCGGCAGGCAGACCCTGGAGGGTGAGCGCGGCCTTCGTCGTCATGACGCCCTGGGTGCGGAACATGCCGGTGAAGACCGGAAGCAGCTTCTGATGGATCTCCGTGGCCTTCTGCACGTCGCCCGCGACATAGGCCTCGAGCATGGCTCGCAGCTCCGGCGTGACGACGTGGCCGACGACCGAGACGAAGCCGACCGCGCCCACGGAGAGCAGCGGCAGGTTCAGCATGTCGTCGCCGGAGTACCAGGCGAGACCGGAGCGGGCGATGGCCCAGCTGGCCCGGCCGAGGTCTCCCTTGGCGTCCTTGTTCGCGACGATGCGCGGGTGCGCGGCCAGGCGGACGATCGTCTCGGTGCTGATCGGTACGCCGCTGCGGCCGGGGATGTCGTAGAGCATCACCGGCAGTTCGGTGGCGTCGGCGATGGCCGAGAAGTGCCGGTACAGGCCCTCTTGCGGGGGCTTGTTGTAGTACGGCGTGACGGTCAGCAGGCCGTGCGCGCCGGCCTTCTCGGCGGCGCGGGCGAGCTCGATGCTGTGGTGGGTGTCGTTCGTGCCGACGCCCGCGACGACGTGGGCACGGTCGCCGACCGCCGCCAGCACGGCCCGTACGAGATCCGATTTCTCCGCGTCGCTGGTGGTCGGTGACTCGCCGGTGGTGCCGTTGACGATCAGGCCGTCGTTGCCTGCGTCCACCAGGTGGGTGGCGAGCCGCTGGGCACCGTCGAGGTCGAGTGCGCCGTCCGCCGTGAAGGGCGTGACCATGGCGGTGAGGACCCGTCCGAAGGGGGTCTGCGAAGTGGAGGTCGGAGCCATGGGTAACACGCTACTCGCTGCTCAGGGCCGGGTCTGCCCTCGGGGGACACGACAAAGCACGACAAATGCGGAGCCCGGCACTGCCTGCTCGGGGGTTCAAGCAGTGCCGGGTCCGTTTGATCAGGCTAGATGAACTTCTCGAAATGCCGCAATACGGACACCTCGCTCGGCTGATCCGTACATCTGTGCCGGAAGGCGCATGGGAGCGCCCTACGGCGCCACACGACCGTTGGCGTTGAAGGCCGCGTACGTGAGCGGCATGAGCCTGGCCCACTCCGCTTCCATCTTCTCGCCGACCATCTCGATCTCCCGCTGCGGGAAGGACGGGACCTTGGCGAGCTCGTGCTGGGTGCGCAGACCGAGGAAGTGCATCAGGGAGCGCGCGTTGCAGGTGGCGTACATCGACGAGAAGAGGCCGACCGGGAGGACGGCGCGGGCCACCTCGCGGGCGACACCGGCGGCGAGCATCTCCTGGTACGTCCGGTACGACGCGAGGTACGAGTCCTCCATGGCGCCCGCGACGAGCTCGCGCTGCTCCGCGGTGCCCTCGACGAACACGTACTTCCCGGGACGGCCCTGCTGGACCAGCTTGCGCGACCCGTCCGGGACGTAGAAGACCGGCTGGAGCTCCCTGTACCGGCCGGACTCCTCGTTGTACGACCAGCCCACGCGGTGCCGCATGAACTCGCGGAAGACGAAGATCGGGGCACTGATGAAGAACGTCATCGAGTTGTGCTCGAAGGGGCTGCCGTGCCGGTCCCTCATCAGGTAGTTGATCAACCCCTTCGAGCGCTCCGGGTCCTTGTCCATCTCGTCCAGGGATTGCTCCCCGACGGTGGAGACACGGGCGGCGAACAGCACGTCGGAGTCGGCCGCGGAGTGCTTCACCAGCTCGACGGTGACGTCGCTGCGGAGGTCGATCTTGAGATCGTCGGCGGGGGTTTCGGTCACGATTCGGGGGGTCCTTCCCATCACAGCTTGCAACGCGGCCACTCTACGGGGCGCCGATACCAGGGCGTTCGGGCCTTGCCGCAATGAATTCGGCGAAACTGGGCACCATTGAGGGCATTCGTACGTCTGTGTTGGTGACAGAGATTTCTTCGAGACTCCAGAGGAGACGCAGTCCCCATGTTCCGTCGGCGCGAGCCCGTACCGTTCGCCTTCATCGCCGAAGCCGACAACTTCCGCAGCAATGTCACTCCCCCACCGCGCGAGCGGGCCTCCGCCGGCCAGATAGCCGGGCGGTGGCTCACGGGACTCACCCTGGCCGCCGGGCTCGTCGGGTCCCTGATCCTCGGCATGCCCGCCCTGTCGCAGGATCCGTCGCCCGCCCACACGCAGCACTCCGAGGCGTCGGACGGCCGCTGACTCTTCCGGACCCCCGAGGGTGGTGAGCGGGGACCCGGCTCGATAGCCTCACCGGGCATACCCATGCGTGGATTGAGTGAGGATCAGTCGTGCCCCTGCCCTTCCTTACGGCGGACCGTGCTTTTGACGAGGCTGCGGACGATCTCGCCCTGCCGTTCGACGACCGCGACCAGTGGCGTCGCCCCTACCGGCCGGGCCCGTGGCGGGTGGCGTTCGCCGCGCTGATTCTGCTGCTCGCGTCCTATGTGCTCGTGGCCACCGTGATCACCGCGTTCGCCGGCAGCCGCTCCGCGGCCGTGGTCTGTCTGCTGGTCTCCGTGATCGTCGTCCTCGGCGCCTTGCGGCTGCTGCGGATGGGCGTCTGGGTGAGCGCCCGGGGGCTGCGCCGCGTGGGCTTCCTCACCACCAGTACCGCGCCCTGGGAGCAGGTCGTCGCCGTGCGCACCGTGCAGCAGCCGGTGCGCTGGCTGGGGCTGCCGCGCACGGTGCAGGGGCAGGCGCTGATCCTGGTCCGCAGGGACCGGGCGGCCGATGCCGTACCGCCGCTGCTGACCTCGCACAACTCCGACTTCCTCGCGCGCCCGGAGGCCTTCGACCGGGCGGCGGACGCCGTCGAGGTCTGGGCCGACGAGTACCGGTCGGGGTGAGCCGGGGCCTGACGAACGAAGGGGTCGGTCCGCGTCGTGCGGGGCGGCCCCTTTGTCGTGTCTCCGGGCCCTCCGCGCCCGGACTCTGCGGTATGCCTCGGGCCGGACCTCGGTGTCCCCCGGGGGGCCGGGGCCCGCCGCGGGCTCGGACGCCTCGGTTTTCGTTCGTCCTGTCTCTGGGGCTCCGCCCCAGACCCCGCCAAGGGGCTGCCGCCCCCTGGACCCCGCATCGCCCGAAGGGCTCGTCCTCAAACGCCGGACGGGCTGATGATGCGGGCCCCGGCTGCAGAATTTCAGCGCGTCCGGCAATTGATCTCAGCGCGTCCGGCAATTGGTCTCAGGCCGTCCGGCGATGGAGGACGAGGCCGCCAGGCCGAACGGGGGTCCGGGGCGGAGCGCCCAGCCGGGCCCCGCCCCCAGGCCTCCGGACGGACTCAGGCCTCCGCCGGTGGCCTGCCCTCGCGCAGGGCGATCGCCCGTTGCATCGCCTTGCGGGCGCGCGGGGTGTCCCGGGCGTCGTGGTAGGCGACGGCGAGGCGGAACCAGCTGCGCCAGTCGTCGGGCGCGTCCTCGGTCTCGACCTTGCGCCTGGCGAAGACCTCGTCGGCAGAGTCGCGGTCGATGCGGCCGCCCGCGGTGCGCCGCAGCTCGTCGACGGGCAGTCCGCCCTCCGCGTCGAGCTCCGCCGCGAGCCGGTTCGCCTTGCGTACGAACTGGGTGTTCTTCCAGAGGAACCAGACACCGATGACCGGCAGGATCAGCACCGCGATGCCGAAGGTGACGGTGATCAGGGTGCCGTTCTGGATGAGCAGCACGCCGCGGCTGCCGACCAGGACGAAATAGACGACCAGGACGGCCGCCGTGACGGCGTAGGTGATCTTCGCGCGCATGTCTGCCAGGTGTCCGTGTCCGTCCGTGCCCGTCCCTCGGCTCAGCCGAGGTCCAGGAAGTTTTCCAGGCCGAAGGTGAGGCCCGGCGTGCTCACCACGCGGCGGGCACCGAGCAGGATGCCCGGCATGAAGCTGCTGTGGTGCAGCGAGTCGTGGCGGACGGTGAGGGTCTCGCCGTCGCCGCCGAGCAGGACCTCCTGGTGGGCGAGCAGACCGCGCAGCCGGACCGAGTGCACCCGGACGCCGTCGACGTCCGCCCCGCGGGCGCCGTCGAGAGCGGTGGCCGTGGCGTCGGGCTGCGGGGCGCTGCCCGCACGCGCCCGGGCCGCGGCGATGAGCTGGGCGGTGCGCGTGGCGGTGCCGCTGGGCGCGTCCACCTTGTTCGGGTGGTGCAGTTCGACGACCTCGACGGACTCGAAGTACGGCGCGGCGATCTCGGCGAACTTCATGGTCAGTACGGCACCGATGGAGAAGTTCGGGGCGATGAGCACCCCCGTCCCCGGCGACTCGGCCAGTGACGTGGTGAGCTGTGCGAGGCGTTCGTCGGTCCAGCCCGTGGTTCCGACCACCGCGTGGATCCCGTTGCGGACGCAGAAGTCGAGGTTGCCCATCACCGAGTCCGGTGTGGTCAGTTCGACCGCGACCTGGGCGCCCGCGTCGACGAGGGTCTCCAGTCGGTCGCCCCGGCCCAGCGCGGCCACCAGCTCCATGTCCTCGGCGGCCTCGACGGCTCGTACCGCCTCGGCCCCGATCCGGCCCTTGGCACCGAGGACCGCCACGCGCAGCTTGCTCATTGCTTCGTTCCTAACAGAGACGGGATTTACGCGACCGCTTCGTGCAGACGGGCCGCCTGCTTGTCCTTGAGCGGACCGATGACCGACAGCGACGGCCGCTGTCCCAGGATGTCGTGGGCGATCGAACGGACCTCGTCCGGGGTGACCGACGCTATCCGGGCCAGCATGTCGTCGACGGACATCTGCTCGCCCCAGCACAGCTCGCTCTTGCCGATACGGTTCATCAGCGCGCCGGTGTCCTCCAGGCCGAGGACGGTGGAGCCCTGGAGCTGGCCGATGGCACGGCCGATCTCGTCGTCCGACAGTCCGTGCTCGGCGACGTGGTCGAGCTCGTCGCGGCAGATCTTGAGCACGTCGTGGACCTGGCTCGGCCTGCAGCCCGCGTACACCCCGAAGAGGCCGCAGTCGGCGAAGCCAGAGGTGTACGAGTACACGCTGTAGGCCAGACCGCGCTTCTCGCGGACCTCCTGGAACAGGCGGGAGGACATGCCTCCGCCGAGGGCGGTGTTGAGGACGCCCAGGGCCCAGCGGCGCTCGTCGGTGCGGGCGAGGCCCGGCATGCCGAGGACGACATGGGCCTGTTCGGTCTTGCGACCGAGCAGTTCGACGCGGCCGGCGGTACGGATGGCCCGTCGGCCCTCGCGCGGGGCGATCGGCTCGGCGGTGGCCTCCCGGAGGGCGCCGGCCTTCTCGAAGGCGGCACGGACCTGGCGCACGACCTTGTTGTGGTCGACGTTGCCCGCGCAGGCCACGACCAGATGGGTCGGGTCGTAGTGCTTCTTGTAGAAGCGGCGGATGCGGTCGGCGCCGAGGGCGTTGACCGTGTCGACCGTGCCGAGGACGGGGCGGCCGAGGGGGGTGTCGCCGAGCATGGTGTGCGCGAACAGGTCGTGCACGCAGTCGCCCGGGTCGTCCTCGGTCATCGCGATCTCTTCGAGGATCACACCGCGCTCGGCGTCCACGTCGGCCTGCTCGATCAGCGAGCCGGTGAGCATGTCGCAGACCACGTCGATGGCGAGCGGGAGGTCGGTGTCGAGCACGCGTGCGTAGTAGCACGTGTACTCCTTGGCCGTGAACGCGTTCATCTCGCCGCCGACCGCGTCGATGGCGGACGAGATGTCCAGGGCGGACCTGCGGTTCGTGCCCTTGAAGAGCAGGTGCTCCAGGTAGTGCGTGGCGCCGTTCAGCGTCGGCGTCTCGTCGCGGGAGCCGACGTGCGCCCAGATCCCGAAGGTCGCGGAGCGGACGGAGGGCAGCGTCTCGGTGACGATGCGCAGGCCGCCGGGGAGGGTGGTCTTGCGGACCGTACCGATGCCGTTCTCGCCCTTGATGAGGGTTTGGGTACGGGCGACGGCCCGCGCCTCCGAAGAGGTGCGGGCCGTCGTCGTGGAGCTACGAGACGTCACTGGTCGGTGTCGTCCTTCTTGTCGTCGTCGCCTTCGCCCTCGATCACGGGGATGAGGGAGAGCTTGCCGCGGGAGTCGATCTCGGCGATCTCGACCTGGACCTTCTGGCCCACACCGAGGACGTCCTCGACGTTCTCCACGCGCTTGCCGCCGGCGAGCTTGCGGATCTGCGAGATGTGCAGCAGACCGTCCTTGCCCGGGAGCAGCGACACGAACGCGCCGAAGGTCGTCGTCTTCACGACGGTGCCCAGGTAGCGCTCGCCGACCTCCGGCATGGTCGGGTTGGCGATGCCGTTGATCGTGGCGCGGGCGGCCTCGGCGGCCGGGCCGTCGGCGGCACCGATGTAGATGGTGCCGTCGTCCTCGATCGTGATCTCGGCGCCGGTGTCCTCCTGGATCTGGTTGATCATCTTGCCCTTGGGGCCGATGACCTCACCGATCTTGTCCACGGGGATCTTGACCGTGATGATCCGCGGGGCGTTCGGGGACATCTCGTCCGGCGTGTCGATCGCTTCCATCATCACGTCGAGGATGTGGAGGCGGGCGTCGCGGGCCTGCTTGAGGGCCGCGGCCAGGACGGAGGCCGGGATGCCGTCCAGCTTGGTGTCGAGCTGGAGGGCGGTGACGAACTCCTTGGTGCCGGCGACCTTGAAGTCCATGTCGCCGAAGGCGTCCTCCGCACCGAGGATGTCGGTGAGGGCGACGTAGTGCGTCTGGCCGTCGATCTCCTGGGAGATCAGGCCCATGGCGATACCGGCGACGGGGGCCTTGAGCGGCACACCGGCGTTCAGCAGCGACATGGTGGAGGCGCAGACCGAGCCCATGGACGTCGAGCCGTTGGAGCCGAGCGCCTCGGACACCTGACGGATCGCGTAGGGGAACTCCTCGCGCGTCGGCAGGACCGGCACGATCGCGCGCTCGGCGAGCGCGCCGTGGCCGATCTCGCGGCGCTTCGGGGAGCCGACGCGGCCGGTCTCACCGACGGAGTACGGCGGGAAGTTGTAGTTGTGCATGTAGCGCTTGCGGGTCACCGGGGAGAGGGTGTCCAGCTGCTGCTCCATGCGGAGCATGTTGAGGGTGGTGACGCCCAGGATCTGGGTCTCGCCACGCTCGAACAGCGCCGAGCCGTGCACGCGCGGGATGGCCTCGACCTCGGCGGCGAGCGTACGGATGTCCGTGACGCCGCGGCCGTCGATGCGGACCTTGTCCTTGATGACGCGCTCGCGGACCAGCTTCTTGGTCAGCGCGCGGTACGCGGCGGAGATCTCCTTCTCGCGGCCCTCGAACTGCGGGAGCAGCTTCTCGGCGGCGATCTCCTTGACGCGGTCCAGCTCGGCCTCGCGGTCCTGCTTGCCGGCGATGGTGAGCGCCTGGGCGAGCTCGCTCTTGACCGCGGCGGTGAGGGCCTCCAGGACGTCGTCCTGGTAGTCGAGGAAGATCGGGAACTCGGCGGTCGGCTTGGCGGCCTTCGCGGCGAGGTCCGACTGCGCCTTGCACAGGACCTTGATGAAGGGCTTCGCGGCGTCGAGGCCGGAGGCCACGACCTCCTCGGTCGGCGCCTCGGCGCCACCCTTGACCAGCTGGATCGTCTTGTCGGTGGCCTCGGCCTCGACCATCATGATCGCGACGTCGCCGTCCTCCAGGACGCGACCGGCGACGACCATGTCGAAGACGGCGTCCTCGAGCTCGGTGTGCGTCGGGAACGCGACCCACTGGCCGTTGATCAGCGCGACGCGGACGCCGCCGACCGGGCCGGAGAAGGGCAGGCCGGCCAGCTGGGTGGACGCGGAGGCGGCGTTGATCGCCACGACGTCGTACAGGTGGTCGGGGTTGAGCGCCATGATCGTGGCGACGACCTGGATCTCGTTGCGCAGGCCCTTCTTGAAGGACGGGCGCAGCGGGCGGTCGATCAGACGGCAGGTGAGGACGGCGTCCTCGGAGGGGCGGCCCTCACGGCGGAAGAAGCTGCCGGGGATCTTGCCGGCGGCGTACATCCGCTCCTCGACGTCCACCGTGAGGGGGAAGAAGTCGAGCTGGTCCTTGGGCTTCTTGGAAGCGCTGGTGGCCGACAGCACCATGGTGTCGTCGTCCAGGTACGCCACGGCGGAGCCGGCGGCCTGCTTGGCCAGGCGGCCCGTCTCGAAGCGGATGGTGCGGGTGCCGAAGGAACCGTTGTCGATAACGGCCTCGGCGTAGTGGGTCTCGTTCTCCACTAGCGTTTTCTCCTCGTCTTCGTCCCGTCCTGCCCGTGTGGCAGGGGGACGGTGGCGGAGAAGCGCTCCGTCTGGTGCGGGCCGGTCTTCGATCGAAGCACCCGGGGTCTCATTCTCCCGGGGGCCACTACCGAGGACCGGCGGCGGCGAGGTGCGCTTCTCCTCGTTCGTTTGTCGTGACGGTCCCTACCCGGCGGGTGGGGCGTCGTCACGCTGTGTCGTACGTGCTGTGTCCTGCGTGTGTCCTTGTGCTACCACACTACAAAGCGTCGGTGACACTCCGCACGTACAGGGCACGTACAGCAAAAGGAGCGGCTCCCAAGAGGTGGGAACCGCTCCCTTCACGGCGTCTTACTTGGCGCCCGCCGCACCGCGGCGGATGCCCAGGCGGTCGACCAGCGCACGGAAGCGCTGGATGTCCTTCTTGGCCAGGTACTGCAGCAGCCGGCGGCGCTGACCGACCAGGATCAGCAGACCACGACGGGAGTGGTGGTCGTGCTTGTGGGTCTTGAGGTGCTCGGTCAGGTCCGAGATGCGGCGCGAGAGCATGGCGACCTGGACCTCGGGGGAGCCGGTGTCGCCCTCCTTCTGACCGAACTCGCTGATGATCTGCTTCTTCGTAGCGGCGTCGAGCGACACGCGTACTCCTCGTAGTCTTTGATGTGCCACCGAGTGCCCCTGGTCCACATCTCAGGGGAGCTTCCGTTACTCGGGAGGCGGGGATCCGCTGGGCGCGGCCTCCAGAGCCATGGGCTCCGGGGGTGCGTACACGAACGGCCGTCACACAGCGTACCAGCCTGGCCGGATGCGTCCGCCCCGGTCCCGGAACCTCACGGGCGACGCCGGTCCGGCCACTAGGGTGACGGCAGAGGTCAACCGTACGTGGGGAAGGGGCCGTCCGAACATGGCCGAGGCAGCAGCGGACAGGGACGTCGACGTCAGGGACGCGGACGTCAGGGCGCGCAAGGAGCGGGAGCGCGACGAGCTCTACGCGCTCGACATCTCGGACGTCGAGTGGCAGAGCGCGCCGGGCACGGAGGAGCACGAGGAGCGGGTCGAGATCGCATACCTGCCCGCGGGTGCGGTGGCCATGCGTTCGTCGCTCGACCCGGAGACGGTCCTGCGCTACACGGAGGCGGAGTGGCGGGCCTTCGTGCTGGGGGCCCGGGACGGCGAGTTCGATCTGGAGCCGGCGCCGCACAACGGCGGCCTCGCGGCGGAGTAGCCCGCGCGGACGGCGGAGAGGGCGGTCGGCCGGTGGGCCGACCGCCCTCTTCTTTCTCTGTCGCCGACGGGACGCGTGGCCGGTCAGCCCGTCATCGAGCGGGCCGTGCCGTAGACGTCGAAGACCGCGAGGGCCAGCGGGATCAGGGTGAGCAGCACGAAGCTCTCGGCGATCTCCAGGAAGCGGCCCCAGAACGGGGTGAGGCCTCCGCGCGGCAGGATCAGGCCGAGCGCGGTGACCAGCCCGGCCGCCGCCGCGATCGCCGCGACGAGCCAGATCGTACGGATGTCCAGGTCCGCGCGGTCTCCGGCGAGGGCGTCGCGCACCAGGGAGTGCGGCGGGTGGAGCGCCAGGCCGAGGCCGAGCAGGACGAGGGCGCCGAGGCCCGCGCCCAGCACGGGAGCGACCTGCGCGGTGTAACGGAAGAGGTGGGCCCGCATCAGGAGGGCGACGCCGGTCGCGAACGCGAGCAGCTGTCCCCAGAGGTCGTCGGAGAAGCCGAGCACCGCCGAGGCGCCGACGGCGAGCAGCGCGCACCCGCCGACGAGGCCGACGAGGAGTTCGTGGCCGCGGCGGGTCTGTGCCTCGATGCGCCCGGCGTCGACGGGCTCCGGAGGGGCGGGCTCGGCGCCGTACGCGCTGCGCGGGGTGGCGTTCGGGGGGTCGAAGCCGATCGGGATGCGGGCGAAGCGCATGGACATGCCCGGCAGGAAGGCGAGGGCTCCGACGGCGACCGGTGCGCAGAGCGCGGCGGTCTCGGTGGGCGTCCAGTGCACGAGCAGGGCCACGAACACGGTGACCAGGCCGATGGCGGAGGCGAACACGAAGGCGACGAACGGGCCGTCCCCACGCGGCGAGCACAGCGTCAGGATCACCGACGCGACCAGGACCGCGGCGCAGGCCAGCAGGAACTGCAGCTTGCCGATGCCCTCGCCGTGCGCGACCGCGAGCAGCCCGGAGCCGGCGACGCCCACGTTCGACAGCGCGCCGAGCCCGAGCGCGACCGCGGAGGCGCGGTCGTCGTAGATGCGGGCGCGGATCGCCGCGAGGACGACCAGGAGCACGCCGGTGACGCCCGCGAGGATGCCGGGCAGGCTGTGCATGTCGTGGCGGGGATCGGCGGTCCAGGCCACGAAGGCGAGCAGTGTCGGCAGCACGGCGCCGCCGACGAGCCCGGCGGCCCGTGTCAGGTCGCCGCTCCACAGGCTGCGTTCGCGGGTCACCGCGGACGCGACGGCCTCGGAGACGTCGTCGAAGACGGCGGGCGGCAGCGACTCGGAGAAGGGGCGCAGGGTGAGGAGTTCGCCGTCGAGGATCCGCTGGGCGGCGAAGGAGCGCGAGCTGTCGAGGACGGCTCCGTCGCGGCGTACGAGGTGGTAGCCGACCGGGGCGCCCTCGGCGGGGCTCTGCTGGGAGAGCCGCAGGATCTCCGGGTAGATGTCGGCGACGGGGATGTCGTCGGGAAGTGCCACGTCGATCCGGCTGTCGGGCGCGACGATGGTGACCCGGCAGAAGCCCAGGCCGGTGCCCGCCCCCTGGAGGGCTCCCGGGCCCGGCCCTCCGGCTCCGGTGTTTGTCGCGGAGGCCGTCATGCTCACCTGCTGCTCCCCCTCAGTGATGGTCCTGCGTCTGCGGTGGTTCCGGGTCTTCGGCGGTTCGGCTTCCGCGGTGGTTCCGCGGCTGCGGTGGTTCTGCGTCCGCCGTGTGAAGGTCCTGCGTCTCTTTGCTCCGCGCGCCGGGCCGGCTGTGCGGCGAGGCGGCGGAAAGCGGCCCGTGCGACCGGAGCGAAGGCCCCACACACCTCCACATCGCGCGAAATGCCCTGATTCTCCGGCCCTGTTCACGTGTGCTCACGCGAACATCCGGCACCTTACCGCCCACCCGTCTCCTGTGACCTCAGCGGGAAGTCAGTAGGATCGCGCGGCGGCCTCCGCCCGCCTGACACGGGGCGGCGGGCGGAAGACCCTGGGGCCGGCAAGGGAATTGGTGAGCAGTGAGCCAAATCATCGTCAAGCGCCCGCCCAGGGCGCTGCCGTCCGAAGTACCGACCAACGAGGTCGTCCTGCAGCCACCGCCGGAGCTTCCGCGCGGGCATCAGGAGAGCGTCCTCATGCAGCTGTTGCCGACGCTCGGCATGGGCGGCTCGGTGGTCTTCTTCTTCACCAACGGGCAACCGTTCATGAAGATCATGGGCATGGTGATGATCGCGTCGACGGTGGCCATGTCCATCGCGATGGTGGTCCGCTTCCGTCGCGGCTCCCAGGGGCAGTTGGCGGACATGCGCCGCGACTACCTGAGCTATCTGTCGCAGACCCGGCGGGCCGCGATGGACACGGCGCGGGCACAGCGCGACGCCCAGTACTACCAGCACCCCTCCCCCGAGCAGCTGTGGGCGCTGGTCGCCGAGGGCAGCCGGGTGTGGGAACGGCGGCCCGGCGACGAGGACTTCGCCCAGGTGCGCATCGGCCTCGGCCCGCAGTCCCTGGCGACCCCGCTGGTCTCTCCCGACACCGGGCCGGTCGACCAGCTGGAGCCGCTGACGGCGGGGGCCATGCAGCGTTTCGTGGCCACCCACAGCGTCCTGGACGCCCTGCCGATGGCGGTCTCGCTGCGTGCCTTCTACCACGTGACGGTCAGCGGCGACCCGCGGTCCGTCCGTGCTTCGGCGCGCGCCCTGACCGGCTCGCTGGCCTCACTGCACTCCCCCGAGGACCTGATGATCGTGGTCGCGGCGGGGCGCGAGGAGCTGCCGCACTGGGAGTGGGCGAAGTGGCTGCCGCACGCGCAAGCGTCCGCCGCGGTGGACGGCGCGGGCAGCCGACGGCTGATCGGTGCGGACACCCGGGAACTGGAGGACCTGCTGGCCACCCGGCTGACCGGGCGTCCGCGCTTCCATCCGGGCGCCACCCCGCTTCCCGACGAGCCGCACGTCGTCGTCGTGCTCGACGGTCTGTCGCTGCCGCCGGACTCCGTCCTGGCCACCCCGGAGGGGCTGCAGGGGGTGACGGTCGTCGAGGTCGTGCCCGGTGAGCTCTCCGGAGCCCGCGGCGACCTCTCCATCGTCGTACAACCGCACGCGCTGCACCTGGAGTCGGGGCACGGCCTCGTCTACGAGGGCACGCCGGACGTCCTCTCGTATGAGTCCGCGGAGGCGCTGGCGCGGCAACTGGCGCCGCTGCGCATGGCCTCGGGCGGGGACGACGACGAACCGCTGCTCGCCAACCTGGAGTTCACGGATCTGCTGAGCCTCGGTGACGCCGCCTCGGTGGACACCAAGCGCACCTGGCGGCCGCGTTCGCTCGCCGAGCGGCTGCGGGTGCCGATCGGTGTCGGCGAGGACGGCCGGCCCGTGATGCTGGACCTCAAGGAGGCCGCGCAGGAGGGCATGGGTCCGCACGGGCTGTGCGTGGGCGCGACGGGTTCCGGCAAGTCGGAACTGCTGCGCACCCTGGTGCTCGGTCTCGCGGTGACGCACTCCTCCGAGACGCTGAACTTCGTCCTCGCGGACTTCAAGGGCGGCGCCACCTTCGCGGGCATGGCGCAGATGCCGCACGTCGCGGCCGTCATCACCAACCTGGCGGACGACCTGACGCTGGTCGACCGCATGGGCGACTCGATCCGCGGTGAGCTCAACCGCCGCCAGGAGATGCTGCGCGACGCGGGCAACTACGCGAACATCCACGACTACGAGAAGGCGCGCGCCGCGGGCGCCCCCCTCCAGCCGATCCCCTCGCTCGTCCTGGTGATCGACGAGTTCAGCGAACTGCTCACCGCCAAGCCCGACTTCATCGAGATGTTCGTGCAGATCGGCCGCATCGGCCGGTCGCTCGGCGTGCACCTGCTGCTGGCCTCGCAGCGCCTGGAGGAGGGCCGGCTGCGCGGGCTGGAGACGTATCTCTCGTACCGCGTCGGTCTGCGGACGTTCTCCGCCGCCGAGTCCCGCGCGGCACTGGGTGTCCCCGACGCCTACGAACTGCCGAACGTCCCCGGTTCCGGCTTCCTGAAGTTCGGCACCGACGAGATGGTGCGCTTCAAGGCGGCGTACGTCTCCGGGGTGTACCGCACGGGTCCGGCGCAGGCCGCGCTCGGCGGGGCGCTGCCGGTCGACCGGCGGCCGGTGCTGTTCACGGCGGCGGAGGTGCCGGTGCAGTACGTGGCCGTGCCCCAGCAGCGCCCGGCGGCTACGGCGGAGACGGACGACGCCCTCGCCGACACCGTGCTCGACGTGATCGTGCGCCGGCTGGAGGCGCAGGGCCCGGCCGCCCACCAGGTGTGGCTGCCGCCGCTGGACAGCCCGCCGTCGTTGGACGGGCTGCTGCCGGGACTGGCCGCCGTACCGGGGCGCGGGCTCACCCAGCCCGGCTACGAGGGGGCGGGGCGGCTCGTCGTGCCCGTCGGCCTCGTCGACAAGCCGTACGAGCAGCGCCGCGACCCGCTGTGGGTCGACTTCTCCGGCGCGGCGGGCCACATGCAGATCATCGGCGGCCCGCAGTCGGGCAAGTCGACGCTGCTGCGCTCGCTGATCGCCTCCTTCGCCCTCACGCACACCCCGCACGAGGTGCAGTTCTACGGCCTCGACTTCGGCGGCGGCGGTCTGGCGGCCGTCGCGGGGCTCCCGCACGTCGGCGGTGTCGCCTCGCGTCTGGACCCGGAGAAGGTGCGGCGTACGGTCGCCGAGGTGTACGGCGTCATGACCCGGCGCGAGGAGTACTTCCGTTCCTCCGGCATCTCCTCGATCGCCGAGTACCGTACGAAGCGGGCGCGCGGCGACATCTCCGTGACCGACCAGCCGTGGGGGGACGTCTTCCTCGTCATCGACGGCTGGGGCAACTTCCGTGGCGACTACGAGGCGGCGGAGGGTGTCGTCCTGGACATCGCCGCGCGTGGTCTCGGTTACGGCATCCACCTGGTGCTGACCGCGTCCCGGTCGATGGAGGTCCGGGCGAACCTCAAGGACCACCTGATGAACCGCCTGGAGCTGCGCCTCGGTGACACCATGGACTCCGAGCTGGACCGCAAGGTGGCCGCGAACGTCCCGACCGGGGTGCCCGGACGCGGCCAGTCGCCGCAGAAGCTGCACTTCATGGGGGCCGTCCCGCGTATCGACGGCCTGACCTCCGACACGGACCTCGCCGACGCGACGGCCGCGCTCGCGGCGGAGGTCTCCCGGCACTGGCAGGCGCCCGGCGCCCCCGAAGTCCGTTTGCTGCCGCGCGAGTTCCCGGCCGAGCAGCTGCCGTCCGGCGGGAGTTTCCCGCGCCGGGGCGTCGCCTTCGCGCTCGACGAGGACAACCTCGAACCCGTCTACGTCGACTTCGAGCAGGACCCGTTCTTCCTCGTCTACGGCGAGAGCGAGTCCGGCAAGTCGAATCTGCTGCGGCTGCTGATCAAGCAGCTCACCGAGCGCTATCCCGGCGACGACTGCAAACTCTTCGTCGTCGACAACCGGCGTTCGCTGCTGGACGTCACCCCGGCCACCCACCTCGCCGAGTACATCCCGATGTCCAACGCCATGGACCACCACATGGCGGCGCTGGTCGACCTGATGCAGCGCCGCACCCCCACGGCGGAGGTCACGGCGCAGCAGCTGCGGGAGCGGAGCTGGTGGCGGGGGCCGACGGTGTACGTCGTCATCGACGACTACGACCTCGTCTCCACGTCCGGCGGCAACCCGCTGAGCGGTCTGACGGAACTGCTGCCGTTCGCGCGGGACGTGGGCGTGCGGTTCATCATCGCCCGGTCCACGGCGGGCGCGGGGCGTGCCTCGTACGAGCCCTTCATGCAGCGGATGAAGGAGCTGGGCGCGCAGGGTGTGGTGCTCGCCGGTGATCCGGGCGAGGGCGACATCCTCGGCGGGGTGCGCCCCCGGCCGATGCCTGCCGGGCGGGGCGTCTTCGTGTCGCGCCGGCGGGGGAAGCCGTTGGTGCAGACGGGGCTGGTGCCGGAGGGGACGTACTGACCGGCGGGTGCTGACCGGGCACGGGTTGCCGGCACGGGCTACCGGCACCGGGCGCGGGTTGCCGGTCACCGGCACGGGCTACCGGCGGCACGGGTCATCGTCACGGGGGCCCGGACGGCGAACGGCGGCGAGGGGGGCGGGTGTTCCGCTCTCCTCGCCGCTCGTGTGCGGAGCCCCGCCGCGACGGGGGTACGGAACGGGGTGGGCACCTCCCGTGCGTGCCCACCCCGGTCGTCCGTACCGCCTGGTCCTACTGGAAGTAGCTGGCTCCCTTGAGGTCGCCGCCCCGGTAGTCACCGCCGGCCTGGTGGACCTTCTGCGAGATGGACAGCAGCGCCTGGTGAACGGCGGTGGCGTGGTTGTCCCACTCCTTCGACTGCGCGTGAAACGCGTCGTACGCCTCGCCGCCCCAGCCTTCCGCCGCGTCGAGGACGGCCTGCTTGAGCGCTCCGAGGTCTTCCTCGAGCTTCTTGGCCTGGTTGCCGAGTTCCGTGGTGAGCGCGTCCAGGGTGCCGTACTTGACGGCAAGGTCCTGGTAGTGGACGCCGGACATGTTTCCTCATCTCCTTGACGATTTCGGACGGACCTCGCGGTCCGGGGAACGATGCGGCTCAGCGCGTCAGTAGCTGTTGAGCGCCGAGGTCTTGCCGCCGAGGTCCACCTGGATGTTGGAGATCGTCGAGTGGAGTTCGCCCTCGAGCTTCGTCTTGTCCGACTTGGTGAGGTGCAGGTTCTCGAGGAACCGGTCGAGCATCCGGCCGATCTGGGCCATGTTGTCGTTGATCTCGGTCTGCTTCTTGTTGAAGGCGTTGGCGCCGACACCCGTCCAGTTGGCCTCGATCATGTCGATGGTCCCCTGGAGAGCGGCGAGTTGCTTCTTGATGGACTCGTACCGGTCCAGGACGTTCGTCTGGAGTTTCTGTACCCGGTCGTCGTCGAACTTGCGGCCGTCGGCCATGTCCGCACTCCCTTTCGTGGGTTGTGGTTCGTCTTTCTTGCGCGCACGTCACCGAGTGGTCCGGACGTGCGGGGTGGTCATGCGCGGCGCCGTGAACGGAGCACCGCGTAAGCGCCTCCTCCGACCACCAGCACGGCCGCGACGCCCCCGAGAACCACCCACAGGGTGTTCCCGCCGGACGACTCCGCGCTCGATCCTGCCGCCGAAGTCCGGTCGCCAGTAGTGGTTTTCGGGGGCTGTGACGCGGTTGACGCGGTGGCGGAGGGGGAGGCGTCGGTCACGCCCGTCCCGTTCTCGTAGCTGAGCGGGTCGGTCTTGGCCGGGCCGGGGTCGATGCCGGTGTCCTCCAGCACCTTGCGGGGCCGGATGAGGCCGTATCCGAGGTAGTTGCTCGGCTCGTTCTTCGGCCAGTCGCGTCCCGCGGTGTCTATGAGACTCCCGAGGACCTGGTTGGCCGTCCAGTCGGGGTGGGCGGACCAGATGAGGGCGGCGGAGGCGGAGGTGATGGCGGTGGACATACTCGTTCCCACGCCGGGGCAGTACGACTTGAACGTCGCGTCGCACCAGGTGGGCACGTCGAGGCCGGGGGCCGCGAGGTCGACGTAGTTGCCGTGCTCCGAGAACTTCCCGACCTTCCCGGTCTTGTCCGCGGCAGCGACTCCGACGACGAACGGATACGAGGCCGGGTACCCGATCAGGTTGAACTTCTCCGCGTTGTTGCCAGTGCCGGCGATCAGCAACTTGCCCTTCGAATAGGCGTACTTGACGGCCGCTTCTTCATCCGGGTCACTGGCCGGACTGCCGTACGACATGTTGATGATCTTGGCGTCGCTGTCGGCGGCCGCCCTGATCGCCATGGCCGAGGTCGAGGTCTTCTTCTGCTCCGCCTCGCCCTTCAGATCCTTGGTCACGATCCGGTACGGCACGATCTTCGCCCCCGGGGCCAGACCTTTCAGACCGCCTCCGGCGCCTGTACCGGCGATCAGTTCGGCCATGCTCGTCCCATGGCCCGAGTAGTCCTGCGTGACGTGGTACGAGAGGGCCTTCGGTACCTCGTCGACCAGTACCTGCCCCTTGAGCGAGGGGGTCTCGGGGTTGACGCCCGAGTCGATCACGGCGACCTTCACGCCCTTGCCCGTGCTCACCTTCCACATCTCGTCGGCCTTCATCGGCCCCAGGTACCACTGCTGCGACTGGACGTCATCGGCTGCCGCGCTCGGAGCCAACCCGGCCGACAGAACGACCACCGCGCCCAGCGCTGCGCACACGGAGGACACCCGCCTCCTGCCACGCCCCACGGAGGTAGCGGTCCGCCTGCCATCTCGGCTGATCCCTGACACCATGCCTCTGTCTGTCCTCGCTCGTATCCGGTCAGTCTGTCGTCGGCGGCACATCGCGCCGCGGGTCCTCACGCGAACGTGTCTCGTCCTCGGCATCGTCATCGTTCGGTCGCTCCCGACGTGACGCGCTCCTGCCACGTGCGGGATCTGGAGCCTGCTTGCCCCCTGGGCCCCGCACCAAGCCGGTGCCACCGGAGGTGAACCCCTTGTTCTTCGCTCCGGAGGTCCGGCCCCTGGGTGCCCCGACCACGCCGTCAGAGTTGCTGGTGGATCGGCGGGGCGTCTGTCCTGGCCCCGCACCTCTGGTCTGGTGGGGAGCTCCGATCACACCCCGCTGACCGAGCCTGTCTCCGGACGCGGGTGATTCAGCCGTGCCCTTGCCGCCGACGACCGTGCCGCGCGGCAATCGGGAACTCGGTTTACCGGGCGTCGCCGCCGTGCTGGGCTTCCCGCCGACAACACCATTGGCACGTCCCGTACTTGTGGCTCCTGTGGCACCAGGACGCCCGCCCGGCACGTTGCCGGCTCGTCCGGCTGGCGTGCCTCCGGTCCTCGGCATCCCGCCGGTGACGCTCCGTCCCATCGGCGGCTTGCCCGTGGCCGATCCGACGCCACGTGCCCCGGCCTGACCGGTGGTGGCGGCGCGTCCGGCCTGTCCCAGCGGGCCGCGTCCGGCCACCTTGCCCGCCGTTCCGCCGGGGTTGGTTCCGACGCGTCCCTGTGTCGAGAGCGGTGACCTCGGCCCGTTCGCTCCGCCCGATCCCGGGACACGTCCGACCGGGCCCCCGAAGACAGGAGGTACTGGGCCGGTGTTGATGACGGGAACGTTCCCCGCGGGGCTTCCGCCCGGCCCGGTCGCCGACGGAGGCACGGCGGGCAGCTGGTGAACGGTGTCCTGCGGCAGAGTGCCGACGCTGTCGACCTCCGTCCCGACGACGGGCAGGTCCGGTCGCGAGATCGGGTCGTCCACGTGCGCGGAGGAGTGCGGTGGGATCTCCGCCGGGTGCCGGGTCTCCACCGTCGTCCGGGTGACCGAGTGGTGCTCGGAGCCGGATTCGCTCGTCGTCCGCAGCGAACCGTCTCCTGAACCCCCGTCCTCCCTGCCCTTGATGGTCCCAGGAGCCGGCTTCGGCACCCCCACCCCCGGCATCGGCTCGAACACCGGCGGCTGTTGGGCCGCCAGCGTCTCCTCCGAGACCGCGTAGAACGACGACAACCGGTTCATCTGGTTGATCGCCTCTTGACGGTGGTCCTCGGCCTTCACCGCCGCCGCGTACTCGTGGTTGCCCTCGACCCGCTTGGGTACCGGGATGTCGGCGACCGTCTTGGGGGCGAGCCGGGCGTCGCGCGGCGGCATGGACTTGCGTACGGACGCCAGTCCCGTGGCCGCCGCGGTGATCTGCGTGCCCGCGACCTCCGCGAAGGTGGCGAGGTCACGCGCGTGGGTGACGAGGTTGCCGCCCCACGTACGGAACGCGCTGCCCGCCTCACCGTCCCAGTCGACCCGGCCGATGTGGCCGCTCAGTTCCTCGGCGGCGTCGTTGATGGCGTCCCTGGCGTCCCACAGGGCCTTGCCCGCGGTCTCCAGGTGCTCGGGGTTCGCGGACTCGACCATGTCGACCATGTCGTTGAGCTCGTGGCCCTCGAAGTTGGTCTTGCCGAAGAAGCGGACACCGCCACCGAGAAAGGTGTGGTTGAGCATCTCGGACACGGCGTTGGTCGCGTCGATGACGCCGACCTGCTGGTTCACGTGCTCCAGGTCGGCCTTGTGGTCCGGCTTGTTCTTCTCGTCACCCATCAGTACCCGGCCTCGGACTTGGTGTCGTCGGAGCGCTTCTCCTCGGGCTTGCCGTGCTTCGCGGCCTCGGCGGCGGCCTTCTCGCGCTGCGCCTGTTCCTGCTCATGGCGCACCTGCGTCTGGATCTCCCAGAAGCGGTGCCGGAGCTCCTCCTCGAGGTTGTCGAAGCCGACGTCCGCGCCGTGCACGGCGATCCGGAGCGCCTCGATCTGCAACCCGAGGGACTTGGAGAGCGTGGTGAGACGCTCGTGGACGCGCTCGTACTGCGTGTGGAGGCCCTTGGCCTCGCCGAAGTCGCCCCGGCCGCAGAACGATGCCTGCGAGATGGTGTGGGCGCCCACCTTCGTCGCGCTGCCCGGTGAACCCTCGAAGTTCGAGAGCACGCCGTCCACGCGCTTCTTGAAGGTCGTCAGCGCCTCCATGCCACGCCTCAGGTCGGCGCCCCCACTGCCACCCATGTCCGCAGGAAGCACGATGCTTTCCCTCCCCGTTGTCGTCGCCTGCCCGGGGATACCGCGCCCCCGAGCGTTCCTGTCTGCAACGCAACCACTCTAGTCAATTCATGTGACAGCCCCAACTGCCTTATGCAGCAGCTCTGCTACTACTGTGCGAGGCTTCACTCCTCCTTCACCATGCCCGGTGCACCACGATGATCACTCCCGCAACGCGAGGCTAGACGTGCAACGGGCCGCCGGGCATGAGTACTTCTACTCAGTCCCCGGGATCCGGTGCCCACGTCGGCGCGCGTCCCGTATCGCCACCGCGCCCCCGGCCAGCCCCGCGACCAGCACCACCGCGCCCACCGCCACGTACGTCGCCAGACGGGCGTTGCGTTCGTCCGGGGTCTCGCCCAGTTGCAGGGCGGCCGGGGCCGGGGCCTCCGCCTTGGAGAGACCCTCCCGGGGATCGGGGGACTGCAGGGGGTGGTCGTCCTCGGTCAGGGCACGGACCGGGTCGACGACGCCCCAGCCGACCAGCCGGTCGTGGCCGGGCACGGAGCGTTCCGCGGTCTGTTCGATCTGCGCCACGATCTCGCGCGGGGTCCAGTCCGGGTGCTTGGCCTTGATCAGGGCCGCGACGCCGGCCACGTACGGGGCCGAGAAGCTGGTGCCGTTGTCCGAGCAGTGGCCGCCCTTGGGGACGGTGGAGATCATGTCCACACCCGGTGCGGCGACGTCGACGAAGTCGCCGGACTGGGAGAAGGACGCGCGTTCGTTGTTGCGGTCCGAGGCCGCGACGGCCAGGACGCCGGCGTACGACGCCGGATAGGTCCTCTTGACGTTGCCTCCCAGGCCGTCGTTGCCCGCGGAGGCGACCACCACGACGTTCGCGTTCAGCGCCTCGTCCACCGCCCGTCTCAGGTCCGGGTCGGGCTCCACCGCGTTGGAGGTGTCCTGGGAGATGTTGATGACACCGGCCTTGGCCTTGACCGCGTGACGGATCGCCTGCGCCAGGGTCCCCGCCGTGCCGTGGCCCTCGGCGTCGTTCTGTTCGAGCGGGATGATCGTCGCCTCGGGGGCCAGGCCCACGAATCCGGTCTTCGGGGCGGGCCTGGCCGCGATGATGCCCGCGACGCGGGTGCCGTGGCCGACGGTGTCCGTCGTGCCGTTCTCCTTGCCGCGCGGGATCGGATCCCCGTTGTCGTCCTTCAGCTTCTTGGGCAGGAAGTTGTGTCCGGCGGCCGTGTCCACCGCGTGGGTGAGCTGCGGGTTCTGCACGTCCACACCCGTGTCGATGACGGCCACGCGTACTCCCTTGCCTTTGGACTGGCTCCACAGTTCGTCCAGGAGGACGCGTTGCAGGGCCCAGGGGCGGCCCGCGTACATCTTGCTCGGGAAGGTGCACTGGTCGGTGGACGAGTCCGCGGTCGCCGCCGGCGCGAGGGCGGTGGTGGCGGCGAAGGCGGTCAGTGTCGCGGCGACGAGGGCCGCGGCACGCGGAGACCTCGCGGCGGGCGCGTACGGCATGGACTGACCCCCGAGTCCCTAGGAGCCCTGCGGCTGGCGGGCCGCCGACGTCGACAGACGGGGGCCGGTGGACAGGAACGAGGACCACGAGACGGGGATCGGCGCCGGATCCACGTCGGAGTAACCCAGGCTGGTCTGGGCCAGTTTGGCCTCCTGCTCCAGCTGCTTGCGGTCCTTGGCCGTGGTACCGATGCCCGCGTCGTCCGTGGCGCTGTCGTCGTTGGACTGCATCGCGTAGCGCAGGCCGGTGTCGGTCACCAGGAAGACACCGCCCGCCCTGGTCTCCTCGCCCTGGAACTGGCGGTAGAGCTGACCGGAGCCGGGGGTGACGTACGCGCTGGTGGAGCCGGTCGGGAGGGGGGCCGGGAAGTCGGTGCCCGCCCAGGTGCTGAGCGTCGTCGTGCCCTTGTCCTTGTCGACGCCCCGCAGGACGTTGCAGACGGTGTTGCGGCTGCCCTGCCCGGTGCCCGCCTCGTTGACGGTCGACGGGGACTCCGCCGGCCAGTCGTAGTCGGCGGCGAACTCCCCCGAGTCCGGGGTGAAGTCGGAGACCCGGACGTCCAGCGCGTCGGTCTGGTTGAGGCTTCCCAGGTCAGGGCTGCTGAGCAGCAGCTTCTCGGTGAAGTCCGAGACGGGCACCACCTTGCCCGGTTCGACGACGTAGTACTGGTCCCGGTCGCCGTTCGGTGCCCTGAGCAGCATGCCGACCTTGTCCGCCGCGGCGGGCAGACCGCCCCCGACGCCGGCGTCGGTGCCGACGTGCCCCTCGACCTTCGGGAAGATGATCGGGTCGCCCTGGTGCAGGGTCTCCAGCCACTCCTGGGAAACCCGTTGGGGTTCCCGGCCGGAGCCGACCAGGGTGCGCAGCAGGAACTCGTCCTTCCTGTCCACCTCGTAGGACTTGCCGTGCGCGTCCACGATGTAGCGGGTCCTGTCCGGCCCGACGACGTACAGCAGATCGCCGCCGCGCAGCTTCTGCCGACTTCCCTCGGTCTTGTCCATGTCGCGGGAGGCGAGGACGAAGGCGGCCTTCTGGATGGACCTGCCGCCCGCGCTCGGACGTTCGCAGACGGCCCAGCGCTTCGCGGAGCCCGCCTCCGAGGCCGCGGGCAGACGGTCGGGCGCGTAGGGGATGCCGATCGTGACACCGCGCGGGATGGTGCCCTTGTCGAGGATCGACTCGTCGACGGTGACGACCTCCCCCTTGCCCGTCTTGAGGAGGAGCTTCGCGGACGCCATGTTGAGGACCGGGTGCAGCTGCACCTTGCCGTCGGTCCTGAGCACCACGTAGCGGGTGGTGGAGTCGCTGGCGATGATCACCTTCTCGCCGACGGTGTCCCAGCCCTGCGGGGCCGTCGGTTTGAACATCCCCCACGCCCCGAACGCGGCCAGGATGACGACCCCGACGATGGTGCCCGGCAGCACGGCGCGCAACGGGCGCGGTGCCCCTTCCTCCGAGCCGTCCGGAGACGACTGGACGAAGAACGCGAGCATGCGGCGCTTCGCGAAGGTGTAGGCGTTGAGCTGGTCCCGCCGAGATGCCATGTGTGCCTGTGTCTCCCCGTGTCTCGCCCTGCCCGCGCTCGGGGGTCCCGTCCCCCGCCCTCCGTTGTCGGACCGGCCCCCTACTATGCCTGCTAAGGGAGCGGCCCGGTGGTGCGGGTAGGGTATCGGCGCCTCAAGGGCCCTATGTGGTGGCCTTGTTCCAGTGAGTTGTGAGGAAATCGGGGGGATGACGTGATGGCTTCCGGAGCGCGGTTCCGGTCGCGTGACCGGTCGCGGGAGCAGGACTCGTCCGCGTCCCGGCCGCAGCCGCCCGGGACACCCGACCGCTCCGGGCAACCCGGGCCGCGCACAGGTGCGTTGCACCTCAGGGTGCGCGCCGGACAGTCCGGATCGTTCCGGTTGCAACGAGTCGTCCTGCTGGAGATCGCCGCCGCCGCTCTGCTCGTCGGATGGGTCGTCTCCCCCTTCGCCCTGGTCCCCGCGGTCGTACTCGCGGTCGTGCTGGTCCTGCTCGCCCTGGTGCGCCGCCGCGGCCGCTCGCTGCCCGAATGGCTCGCCACGGCAAGGGCGTTGCGCGTCCGACGACGCCGCGCCGCCGACACTCCGATACGGCCGGGTACGGAGCCCGGCCTCGCCCCCGCCGTGGAGTGCGATCCCAGCCTGCGCACCTCCGCGTACAGCGCCCGCGACCGGCGCCCGGTCGGCGTCATCGGGGACGGCACGTTCGTGACCGCCGTCCTCCAGGTGGAGGCCGACGCGACCGCGCTGCGTGCCGAGCGGAGCCGCCAGCCGCTGCCCCTGGGACTGGTGCGGGACGCGCTGGAGGTGGACGGCGTCCGCCTGGAGTCGGCGCAGATCGTGCTGCACACGCAGCCCGCGCCCGCGCTGCACCTGCCCCAGCAGTCCGTGGCCGTCAGCAACTACACGCCGTTGCAGGAGCAGACCGGGGCGCCCGCCGTGCGCATCACCTGGATCGCGCTGAAGCTCGATCCGGAGCTGTGCCCGGAGGCGGTGGCCGCGCGCGGGGGCGGACTCGTCGGCGCGCAGAAATGCGTCGTACGCGCCGCGGACCACCTCGCGAGCCGGCTCACGGGAGCGGGATTCCGTACGACGCTGCTGAACGAGGAGGAGCTGACCGCGGCGGTGGCGACCTCGGCGTGCGCGAACCCCCTGGTGACGGCGGAGGCGGGACGCACGGACCTGCCGGCGCGGCGGACGGAGGAGTCCAGCCGCAGTTGGCGCTGCGACAACCGCCGCCACACGACGTACTGGGTGCGGCGCTGGCCCCAGTTGGGCGGTTCCGCCGGACCGTCGCTGCCTCAACTCGTCGCCCTGCTCACGGCCGTGCCCGCGCTGGCCACCACCTTCAGCCTCACCCTGCGGCGCGGGGAGCGTCAGGACGTGTCACTGTGCGGACACCTGCGGGTGACCGGGCGCAGCGACGACGAACTGGTCGCGGCGCGCCGCTCGCTGGAGGACGCCGCACGACGGGCCGGCACGGGACTGACCCGGCTCGACCGGGAGCAGCTTCCGGGTGTGCTCGCCACGCTGCCGCTCGGAGGTGTTCGCTGATGTCCATGACCTCGCCCGGAACCACCCCGTCGGGGACGTACGGGACTTCGGGGGCTCCCGGGTCCGTTCCGCCGGGTTCTCCCGACGTGCCGGGAGCCTCGGCCGCGGAGCGTCCGCGCGGCCTGTTGCGCAGCGGATTCGGCCTGATCGGACCGCGGCACGGACGGCATGTGCTGTCCGTGGAGCAGGTGGACTCGCTGGCGCTGCCCATCGGGGACGACGGGGTCGTCATCGGCGTGGACGCCGGGGGGCAGCCCGCCGTGCTCGGGCTCAACCGGCCGACACCGTACGACGTCGTCCTGATCGGCGGGCTGTGGACCGCGCAGGTGCTCGCGCTCCGGGCGGCGGCCACCGGGGCGCGCGTCGCCGTCGAGACGGGGCGGGCGCAGGCCTGGATGCAGATGGTGCACGCGATGGGCGGCGGGCAGAACGGCATGAGTGTGCACGACGTGGGGCGGGTTCCGCCGCAGGGCGCCTCGGCGGGCAACCCGGTGCTGGTGGTGCGCGACTGCGGAATGCGGCCGCCGCGCGGGCGGGTGGTGGCCGGTCCCTGGCAGTCGATTCTGACGCTGCTGCCGTATCTCAGCCCGGTGGCCCCACGGCTGCTGCGGCAGGCGCGGCTCGTCGGTGTGCAGCGGGTCTCGCCGGACGAGGCCGCGGAGATCGGGCGGGCGCTGGCCCTTCCCCGGGGCGACGTGGACTCGCTGCCGACGCTCACCGACGGCGTCACGCTGTGGTGCGCCGACCGCGACCGGCAGTACGTGATGACGCAGCCGACGGACGCCGAGACCGGATTGTTCGGTACGCCGCGAAGAATGGACTGACCGGGCGCGGCCCCGGTACGGACCTGACGCAAGCCCGGTTCGCACTCCGGGAGTTCCCTTCCGGACTCGGGCGTTTCAGGCCGATTACCCCCTCTCGCAACCGACTTGTTCACCAGGATTGCCCGTTTTGTTTCGTCCTTTGGCGCGTGCGTGCGCCGCTTCTGGGCAGGGTGTGACGAAGTGGGCCTGTGCGGAGGGGTGGACGGGCCTGCCGTCGCGGCGCCCGTGGTGATTAGGCTGGGACCGGACGCGACACCTCGCCGTCGACCGACCCGTCGGCAGGCCGCCCGCGTCCGGCGGGGACGGTCCGGCGCGTCGGACGGCGTCGGACTGCGTCCGGCCAAGAGATTCAGATGAAGAGAACGGTCGCCCCAGCTCGGTATCGAGGGTGCTTGACCACACCAGGAGGAACTGTGAACAGCGATCGGGACGGGATCCGCGGGGGCTGGGCCACACCCGGCGATGACCAGTCCGACGCGGAGTCCGCCGTCGAGGCGACGGGCGAGTTCACCATCGACTACGCGCCGCCCGCCTGGTACACGCAGAACGCGTCGGGCGGTTCGGCACAGGCGTCGCAGGCTCCGGTTCCCGAGGTGCCCGCCGCTCCGGCTCCGCCGGGCCCTCAGGGGCCGCCGCTGCCGCCGGGACCGCCGGTGTCCCAGGTTCCCCCGGCGCCGCCCGCACAGCTGCCGCAGGCCCCCTGGTCGCCGCCGGCCGAACCGGCCGACCGGGCGGGTGCGGCGACCGGTGACATCGAGAGCGGCGCGACCATGCGTTTCTCCGCCGCCGCGCTCAAGCGTGAGTTCGCGGAGCGGTCCGCGGGGGAACACGTCGCCGAGGCCGAAGGCCCGGTCGCGGTCGGGGCGAGCGGTGACGTCGTCGGCGCCCCAAAGGAGGAGCCGGCCGCCGCCCGACCGGACGGCGGTGACGCGACCGGCGGAGACTTCGAGTTGAGTGCCCCGGGTTCCCCGGTCGCTGTGCCCGGTGCGGAGTTGGAGTCGGGGCCGGAGACAGGGTCGGCCGAGGCTGCCGGTGCGTCCGCGGTGAGCGAGGACGTGCCCTCACAACCGGAGAGCACGGACGCCGAGGTGAGCGGGCAGGACGGCGCCGAGAGGGGCGGCTCCACGAACGCTGAGACCGGTGCCCATGCCGATGCCGGTGCCGATGTCGTGGAGCCCTTCGCCGGGCAGGAGCGGGAGCCCGCGGACACCGGGGCCGACGTGACGGCCCGAACTGTCGACGCGGACGGCCCGGAAGCCGAGGCGTCGCCTTCCCACCCGGACACCGAGGGCGCCGCGGACACCGCCACCGACGCCGGCGATGACGACGCGGAGGCCGGGCGACCCGATGCCGACGCGTCCCCGGAGGTGCCGCCGCGGCATTCCGGAGAGCAGGACGCGGGAGCGCGGGACGTCATCGTCGAGGGCGGCGACCCGTCGGACACCCCGCCCGGGAGCGCGGCGCCGGACGCCGGAGTGGACGTACCCGTGGACGCGCCGGAAGCGGCGCCCGCCTGGACTCCCCCGCCGATGGCGCAGGGCGCGCTGCCGCCGCTGCCGCCCGCGTACCAGCCCGCCGCCCCGGCCCCGGCCGCGCAGTGGCCCTCGCCCGGACCGGTGGCACCGCCCGCGCCCGCGACCCCGCAGCAGCCGCAGCCGTCGGCCGCGCAGGGGCCCGCGCAGCCTCCCGTACAGCCGCAGCCCGCGGTCACCGGGGCGCAGCCGCCCGCTCCGCCGCATCAGCCCGAGATCCAGCCCCAGCACGCCCAGGTCCAGCCGCACCAGCCGCCGGACCAGCCGCAACCGCAACCGCCGTTCCAGCCGCCGGCCGCGCAGCCCGCGCCCACGGCCTGGGACGCACAGGCCGCACCGCCCGCGCCGGGCCCGGTGCCGCCGGCGCCCGCCCCGGCCCCGCAGCGGGACGGCTACGGCTTCCCCCAGCAGGGCGCCCCCGTCCCGCCCGCACCGCAGGCCGCGTACGGCTTCCCCCAGCAGGGCGCCCCGGTCCCCCAGCCGCCCGCGCCGCAGGCCGGTTACGGCTTCCCGCAGCCCGGTGTTCCGGCTCCCGCCGCACCCAACCCCCCTGCCCCGCCGACCGGTTACGGCTTCCCGCAGCAGGGGCAGCCGGTCCCGCCCGCGCCGCAGGCCGGCTACGGCTTCCCGCAGCCGGGCGCCCCGGCTCCGGCTCCCCAGCCGCCCGCACCCCAGGCGTCGGGGCCGGATGCCCCCGCACCCCAGGCCCCGGGCCCGCAGCCGGGCTACGGGTTCCCCCCGCATCCCCAGCCGCCCGCGCAGCCGCAGCCGCACATCCCCGGACAGCAGCCGCACATCCCCGCGCAGTACCAGCCGCACCCGGGCCTGCCCCCCGAGACTCCGGACCCCTCGCAGCAGCAGCCGCAGCAGCAGGCTCCTCAGCAGGCCCCCGTGGACCCCCGCAGCGGGACCGCCTGGCCGCAGCCCGTCCGGCACGACCAGCGGCAGCCCACCAACCCCTCCGCCGCGCCTCTCGGGTACACCGCCGCGGTGGAGCTGTCCTCCGACCGTCTGCTCAACAACAAGAAGCAGAAGGCCAAGAGCGGCCGCCCCGGCGGCGGTTCCTCCCGGTTCAAGCTGGGCGGCAAGAAGGAGGAGGCCGAGCGGCAACGGAAGCTGGAGCTGATCCGGACGCCGGTGCTGTCGTGCTACCGGATCGCGGTCATCAGCCTCAAGGGCGGTGTCGGAAAGACGACCACCACCACCGCCCTCGGCTCCACGCTCGCCACCGAGCGGCAGGACAAGATCCTCGCGATCGACGCCAACCCGGACGCGGGAACGCTCGGGCGCCGGGTACGGCGGGAGACCGGGGCCACCATCCGCGACCTCGTGCAGGCGATCCCGTACCTCAACTCGTACATGGACATCCGGCGGTTCACGTCCCAGGCCTCGTCCGGGCTCGAGATCATCGCCAACGACGTCGACCCGGCCGTGTCCACGACCTTCAACGACGAGGACTACCGGCGCGCGATAGACGTGCTGGGCAAGCAGTACCCGATCATCCTGACCGACTCCGGCACCGGTCTGCTCTACAGCGCCATGCGCGGGGTGCTCGACCTCGCCGACCAGCTCATCATCATCTCCACGCCGTCCGTCGACGGTGCGAGCAGCGCGAGTACGACGCTGGACTGGCTGTCGGCGCACGGGTACGCGGATCTCGTCTCGCGCTCCCTCACCGTCATCTCCGGGGTGCGCGAGACCGGAAAGATGATCAAGGTGGAGGACATTGTCAGCCACTTCGAGACGCGCTGCCGCGGGGTCGTGGTGGTGCCGTTCGACGAGCATCTGGCCGCGGGCGCCGAGGTCGACCTCGACATGATGCGGCCCAAGGTGCGGGAGGCGTACTTCAACCTCTCCGCGATGGTCGCCGAGGACATCGTGCGTCACCAGCAGTCGCACGGTCTGTGGACGAACGACGGCAACCCGCCGCCGGTGGCCGCCCCGCCGATGCCACGGCAGCCGCAGTACTCGTACCCGCCGGACCTGCCCGTACCGGGTGGTCAGGCCGCCCCCGGCCAGCCGCCGTCCGGACAGTGGGTTCCCGGCCAGCCTGCGCCCGGCCGGCCCCACCCGTACCAGCAGGGCGGCCCCCACCCCCAGCAGCCGGGTCCGACGCTCCCTCCGCAGCAGCCGGGCCAGGCGTACCCGCCGCCCCCGCAGCCGCAGCCACAGCCGCAGCCGGGTCAGTCCGGCACGGGCCGGCCTTTCGAGGACGGTCAGGCCTATCCGCCGCGCCAGGGACACACTCCGCCCCCGCCGCCTCCCGCGCCCCCTCAGCAGTAGCGGAAACCATCACCCGATCGGCCCCTTCCCAGGGGCCGGTTCGCGCCAGGGCCCGCACCGTCCGTCCACGGTGCGGGCCTTCGCGTGTCCAGGGGCGAAAGAAAGCGCCACCCCCTGGCCAGGAGGGCTTCACCGGTCTGAACCAATGAGCGGATATTCCGCGCCAACTCGTTATTTCCGCAGGCCACATGGGGTCCACCTGCCGTTGACTCACGGAGACCGCCGCTGATAGACACACACATCAACCCCGCCGGCGCCCCCCGTTCACCCCTGATCCAGCAGTTCAACCAGCCATCCCCGTGCGAGCGATGACGCGAGGTCACCGACCCATGAACAGACAAGATCAGCACACCGGAGGACGTCCGCGTCTCAGGCTCCTCGCCGCCGCGGGCGCCGCCGCCCTCACCCTCACCGCCGGTCTCGCGACGCCGCTCGATCCGGCCCCGCAGCAGGCCCGGGCCGCGGAGGGCAAGAACGTCCTGACCGTCGCGGTCGCCCAGAGCGTCGACTCGCTCAGCCCCTTCCTGGCGTCGCGCCTGGTCAGCACGAGCATCCACCGGCTCATGTACGAGTACCTGACCAACTACGACCCGGCGGACAACCACGCGATCCCGGGCCTCGCCACCAAGTGGGCGCCGTCCGCGGACAAGCTCACCTGGACCTACACGATCCGCTCGAACTCCAAGTGGTCGGACGGCAAGCAGGCCACCGCCGCGGACGCGGCGTGGACCTTCAACAAGATGATGACCGACCCGAACGCGGCCACCGCGAACGGCAGCTTCGTCGGCAACTTCAAGAAGGTCACGGCCCCGAGCCCCACCAAGCTGGTCATCGAGCTGAAGAAGCCGCAGGCCACCATGGCCGCTCTCGACGTCCCGATCGTGCCCCGGCACGTCTGGGAGAAGGTCGGGGACTTCTCCAAGTTCAACAACGACAAGAGCTTCCCGATCGTGGGCAACGGGCCGTTCATCCTGACGGACTACAAGCCCGACAGCTATGTGCGGCTGAAGCCCAACAAGACCTTCTGGCGGGGCGCGCCCAAGTTCGACGAGCTGGTCTTCAAGTACTACAAGGACGGTGACGCGGCCGTCGCGGCCCTCCAGAAGGGCGAGGTGTCGTTCGTCTCCAACCTGACGCCCGCCCAGTCCGCCGCGCTCAAGAGCCAGCCGAACATCAAGGTCAACGACGCCCCCGGCCGCCGTTTCTACGCCCTCGCCACCAATCCCGGCGCCCAGGCCGCGAACGGGGACCGCTTCGGCGACGGAGCGCAGTCCCTGCTCGACCAGAAGGTGCGCCAGGCGCTGTTCATGGCGGTCGACCGGAGCACCCTCGTCGACAAGGTCTTCCAGGGCCACGCCGTCGAGGGCGAGGGATACATCCCGCCGCGCTTCTCCACCTACTCCTGGAAGCCCTCGGCGAGTCAGAACCTCGGCTACGACCCGGCGAAGGCGGCCCAACTCCTCGACGAGGCCGGCTACAAGAAGAACGGCGACGGCAAGCGCGTCGAGAAGAACGGCAAGCCGATCAACTACCGGCTGCTGTGCCACGCCACCGATCCGAACGACAAGGCGGTCGGGCAGTACCTGAAGGAGTGGTTCGGCAAGCTGGGCATCGGCGTCACCCTCGACTGCCTGGACAACGTGACGGACCCGTGGCTCGCGGGCAAGTACGACCTGGCCTTCGACGGCTGGTCCGTCAACCCCGACCCCGACTTCGTGCTGTCGATCCACACCTGCGCGGCGCTGCCCGCCACACCCAAGGACACGGGCGCGACGGACAACTTCATCTGCGACAAGAAGTACGACGAGCTGTACGGCCGGCAACTCGCCGAGTACGACACCGCCAAGCGGGCGGACATCGTCAAGCAGATGGAGTCGCGGCTGTACGACACCGGGTACATGAACGTCATGGCGTACCCGAACGCGGTGGAGGCCTACCGCACCGACCAGATCAAGTCGATCGAGACGATGCCGAAGGCGGCCGGGAACATCTACGGCCAGGACGGCTACTGGAGCTGGTGGTCGGCGGTTCCGGCGGGCTCCTCCGGTGCGTCCTCCGACGGTTCGAGCTCGACGGGCGTCATCATCGGCATCGTCGCGGGCGTGGTCGTCCTCGTGGGCGCCGGGGCGTTCTTCGCGATGCGTCGCCGTGCCACGGCCGAGGACCGCGAATAGCGCGCCCCCACGCCCCCCGGGGCACTCCATGGACGTACGAGCGAATGAGTAGTTCATGACCGCTGAGGCAACACCCTCGCTGGTCGAGGCGACCGACGGTCCGGCCGACGCCGGACCGTCGGTCCGCGGGCCACGGGCGCGCACCACGACCGCGTATCTGCGCTATGTGGCGGGCAAGTTGGGCGGCGCCGCCGTCTCGCTGCTCGCCGTCCTCGTCACCAGTTTCTTCCTCTTCCGGCTCATCCCCGGCGACCCGGTCAAGTACATGACCGGCGGCCGCCAGGTGTCCGCCGAGCAACTGGCCCACTACCGGACGGAGTTCGGACTCGACCTGCCGCTCTGGGAACAGTTCACGGACTACTGCGGCAAGGCGCTCACGGGCGACCTGGGCACGTCCTACCAGTTCCGGACGCCCGTCATCGACAAGATCACCGAAGCGCTGCCGAACACCCTGCTCCTGACCGTCACGGCGTTCGTCCTCTACACGGCGCTCGGCATCTTCCTCGGCACCCGCTCCGCCTGGCGCAACGGCGGGACGAGCGACCGCCTCAACACCGGTCTGGCGCTGACGTTGTACTCGATCCCGTCCTTCTGGCTCGGGCTGCTGCTCATCATCGTCTTCTCGGTGGGCATCGGCCCGATCCCGGGCCTGTTCCCGACCGGCGGCATGGAGTCGGGGGGCAAGGAGGGCTTCGCGTACGTCCTCGACGTCGCCCACCACCTGGTCCTGCCGGTCGTGACACTGGTCGCCGTCGAGTACGGGCAGACACTGCTGGTCACCCGCTCGGCACTGCTGGACGAGATGGGCAGCGACTACCTGACCACGGCACGGGCCAAGGGCCTGCGCGACGATCTCGTACGGCGCCGCCACGCCGTACCCAACGCACTGCTGCCGACCGTCACGCTGATCTTCATCAACCTCGGCCGGACGGTCGCGGGTGTGATCCTCGTCGAGACCGTCTTCTCCTGGCCGGGCCTCGGCGGCCTCTTCTATCAGGCGCTGAGCGTGCCCGATCTGCCGCTGGTCCAGGGGCTGTTCTTCGTCTTCGCTGCGGCGGTGATCGTGATGAACACGCTGGCCGACCTGATCTATCCGCTGCTGGACCCACGGGTGGGCCGATGACCACGACCGAGTCGGACGGGCCGATGACAACCGAATCCACGGCGGCCGAACAGACCGTCACCGCGGGCGCGAAGAGCCCCCGCACCCTCGCCAGGCAACGCCGCCGCAACTCCGCGGTCCGCTTCTGGCGGCAGTACCGCACCCACCGGGCGGGCGTCCTCGGGCTCGCCGCGCTCACGCTCTTCGCCCTCATCGCCCTGACGGCGCCGCTGACCGTCGGTTCCCACGTGCAGAGCGTGACCGACGCGCCGGGCCGGCCGATGGAGAGCCCGAGCGCCCGATTCCCGCTGGGCACCGACCAGTTCGGACGCAATCTGCTCGGACTCGTGGTGTGGGGTGCCCGGGTCTCCCTGCTGGTCGGACTGCTCGCCGCCGTGCTCTCGGTCGCGATCGGCGCCCTCATCGGGATCACCGCGGGCCACTTCCGCGGCTGGTACGCGACCGTGCTGATGCGGATCACGGACTGGTTCCTGGTGATGCCGACGCTGGTCCTCGCGATCGCGCTGGCGACCGTGATGACCCGCTCGCTCGGCACCATCATCCTGGCGATCGGCGTCACCACCTGGCCGACGACGGCCCGGCTGGTCCGCGCGCAGACCCTCGCCGTCGAATCACGGCCCTACATCGAACGGGCCAAGGCACTCGGCGGCGGGCACTGGCACATCATGACGCGGCACGTGCTGCCCAACGTGATGCCGCTGGTGCTGGCCCAGACGACCCTGATCATCTCCTCGGCGATCCTCGCCGAGGCGACGCTCGCGTTCCTCGGCCTGGGCGATCCCACGATCGTGTCCTGGGGCGGGCTGCTCCAGGACGCCCGGGAGGCGGGCGCGGTCAGCGCCGGGAAGTGGTGGTACCTGGTTCCGCCGGGCATCGCGATCGCGGTGGTCGCGCTCGCGTTCACCCTGTGCGGGCGTGCGGTCGAGTCGGTCCTCAATCCCAAGCTGGGGGTGACCCGTTGAGCACTCCGGTGAACACTCCCGCCAGGCAGCCCCTGCTGGCGGTCAGGAACCTCGAGGTGACGTACGCGGGCGGGGCGGCCGCCGTACGCGGCGTGGACCTCTCGCTCGACGCGGGGCAGAAGCTCGGCATCGCGGGCGAGTCCGGCTGCGGCAAGTCCACGCTGGCTCTCGCGCTGCTGCGGCTGCTGCCCGCGGGCACCCGCACGAGCGGGGAGATCCTGCTCGACGGCGAGGACGTGCTCACGATGAAGTGGGGACGGGTGCGGGCGGTCCGCTGGGCGGGTGCCTCGATCGTCTTCCAGGGAGCGATGCACTCGCTGAACGCCGTGCACCGCATCGGCGACCAGATCGCCGAGCCCATCCTGCTGCACAAGAAAGCGACCCCGGCGGCCGCCAGGAGGAAGACCGGCGAACTGCTGGAACACGTGGGCCTGCCCGCCGCCCGCGCGGACGCCTACCCGCACGAGCTCTCCGGCGGGCAGCGCCAGCGCGTCATGATCGCCATGGCGCTGGCCTGCGACCCCCGGCTCGTCATCGCCGACGAACCGACCACGGCGCTCGACGTGATGATCCAGGCGCAGATCCTCCGCCTGATCGAACAGCTCGTGAGCGAACAGGAGTTGGGCCTTCTCATGATCAGCCACGACCTCGCGGTCCTGGCCGACACCTGCGACCGGCTCGCGGTGATGTACGCGGGCCGCATCGTCGAGGAGGGCCCCGCCCGGCAGGTGTACGACAACGCCCGGCACCCTTACGGCAAGGCCCTGTCCGCGGCCTTTCCGCGTATCGGGGACAGCGCCTCGCGGTTCGCGCCGCGCGGCCTGCCCGGCGATCCCCCGGACCCGTCCGCACTCCCCTCCGGCTGTACGTTCCACCCCCGGTGCCCGGTGGCGCTGGACTCGTGCGCCGACCAGGACCAGGGACTGCGGGACGCGGGCGCGGGGCGGTGGGCGGCCTGCGTGCACGTGGACACGCCCGCGGGAACGGCAGAACCAGTCAGGAGCACGTCATGACGAACCCGCCCGCGCCGTCGTCCCCCGTGCCGGCGGCGGCACCGGCGCCCGCGCTCGCACCGCCGCTGCTCAGCGCCGAGGGACTGCACGTCTCCTTCCCCGGACGGCACGGCGCCGCCCGCGCCCGTGCCGTCGACGGGGTCGACCTCGACATCCGCCGCGGCGAGATCGTCGCGCTGGTCGGCGAGTCCGGCTGCGGCAAGACGACGCTCGCCCGCTCCCTGCTCGGCCTCGTCCCGCCCACCGGCGGTCGCGTCACCTTCGACGGCGGGCCGCTCGACTACTCCTCTCGCGCCCTGAAGGCCTACCGCAAGCGGGTGCAGCTGGTCCTCCAGGATCCGAGCGGCTCGCTCAACCCCCGGCACACGGTGTACGACGCGGTGGCCGAGGGGTTGCGCATCCACGGATACGGGGGCGACGAACGGGCCGCCGTCGGGGAGGCACTCTCCCGGGCCGGCCTGCGTCCGCCGGAGCGCTTCTTCCTGCGCTACCCGCACGAACTGTCCGGGGGCCAGCGTCAGCGCGTCGTCATCGCGGGCGCGCTCGTCCTGGAGCCCGAACTCATCGTCGCCGACGAGCCGGTGGCCTCCCTCGACGCGTCGGTACGGGGCGAGATCCTCGCCCTGCTCCTGCGGCTGCGGGCCGAACTCGGCCTGTCCGCCCTGGTGGTCACCCACGACCTGGGTCTGGCGTGGAACATCGCCGACCGGGTCGCGGTGATGTACCTGGGCCGGATCGTGGAGACGGGCGAGGTCGCCGAGGTCCTGACGGCACCCCGGCATCCGTACACCCAGGCCCTGTTGTCCGTTCTCCCGGAGTCGCCGGGCGCTCCGGTCGTGCTCACCGGTGAGCCCCCGGACCCCTCCCGCATCCCCTCGGGCTGCCGGTTCCACGCGCGCTGCCAGATCCTGGCGGGCGGGGAGGCCGAACGGGCGGGCGTCGCGGACGCGTGCCGGGGGCAGGACCTGCCGGTACTGGGCGGCGGCGGAGAGGCACAGGTGGCGTGCCACTGGGCGGCGACGGCCGGTAGGTGAGGGGCGGGTCGGTACGTGAGTCGGGGTGACCGGTCCCGGTGACTCGGGGCGACCGGTCGCCGTGGCTCGGGGGGCCCGCCAGGTCGAACGCGCGTGGCCGGGGTGCCCGTTCCCGCCCCTGCTCCCGCTGCCGCTCCCGCTCCGGTTCCGGTTCCGGTTCCGGTGAAATCGGGATGCGGCCCGCCCTGCGACACGGGGGCGCCGACGAGTGACGAAACGGGAGTGGCCGGTGCCCTGTCAGGGGAACCGGCCACGCGGCTGCGCCATGCGTCCTGCGACTACAGGGCCCCGTACGCCTCGATCAGTTCCCGGGACCGCTTCACGTCGTCGGCGATGGCTTCCAGCAGCGCCTCGATGGAGTCGAACCGGGCCTGGCCGCGGACGAAGGCGAGGAAGTCGACGGCGACGTGCAGGCCGTACAGGTCGAGACCGACGCGGTCGATGGCGTAGGCCTCCACCGTGCGCTCGGTCCCGTCGAACTGCGGGTTCGTACCGACGGAGATCGCCGCGGGCATCGCTTCGCCACCGACGTGCAGCCAGCCGGCGTAGACGCCGTCGGCGGGGATGGCGGTGTGCGGGAGGGTCTCGACGTTGGCCGTCGGGAAGCCGAGCTCGCGGCCGCGCTGCGCGCCACGGACGACGATGCCCTCGACGCGGTGCGGGCGGCCCAGGATCTCGCGCGCGCCCTCCACGTCGCCCTCGGCGACCAGCCGCCGGGTCATGGTCGAGGAGAAGGGTTCACCGCCGCCGGCCGCACCGCTCACGTACAGCTCCACCACCTCGACCTCGAAGTCGTACGTCTCGCCCTGCTCGCGCAGGAAGTCGACATTGCCGGCGGCCTTGTGGCCGAAGCGGAAGTTCGGGCCCTCCACGACGGCCTTGGCGTGCAACTTGTCGACCAGCACCTTCGCCACGAAGTCGGCGGGCGACAGCTTCGAGAACTCGGTCGTGAAGGGGAGGATCAGCAGCGCGTCGACGCCCAGCTCCGCCATCAGCTCGGCACGGCGGTGGTGCGGGGCGAGCAGAGGCGGGTGACTGCCCGGGCGGACGACCTCGCTCGGGTGCGGGTCGAAGGTGACCACGACGGAGGGCACGCCCAGCTCCCGGGCCCGGTCCACCGCATGCCTGATGATCAGCTGGTGTCCGCGGTGCACCCCGTCGTAGGAACCGATGGTGACGACGCTGCGCCCCCAGTCCTGGGGGATGTCCTCCAAGCCACGCCAGCGCTGCACTGTGACCGCTCCTTGTCGAACCCGTGTCCGTGATTGCCTCATTCGCAGCTCTAAGGGTGCCATGCCGCGTGCCCCCGGTTCGCATCGGCATCGAGCTGTGACGCGGAGCACGAGAACCTGACCAAGGCCTGACTCAAGCGGGGACCCGCACACCGGCCAGATTCTCGATCATGCGGCGGGTGCTCGGACCGACCACCCCGGCCCACTCCTCGGGGGCGCCGGCCAGCCAGGCGGCCACCACGGCGGCGAATCCCGGCACCTGGCGGGCCAGCTCGACGAGGCCGCGGTCGAAGGCGGTGGCTCCGGCGGGGGTGCGCACCAGCAGCCGGCCCGTCCGGTGCACCAGCTCCCGGGTGGGTTCCTCGCCCCAGCGGTCCATGCCCTCCGCGGCGGCCCGCAGCAGGGTGCCGAGGACGGCCGGGTCGCGCTCGTGCGCGAGGAGCAGATCCAGCAGCTCACGCCGCAGCTCCTGGGAGGCGCGGCTGCCCGGCGCGGCCAGCACGGCCGCGAGGGCCGCCCGCACCGGGGCCGGACAGCCGATCAGCAGCCCCGTGACCAGTGGGAAGAGCGCCGTGCGCGCGACGGAGCCGTGGGCGAGACGACGGTCGACATACGCGGCCATGTGCGCGGCGGCCTCCGGGCGCAGCTCCACCATCTCCCGTACGAGCGCGGCGACACGGTGGGCGAGCGCGGGCGTGGTGACGTCGGCGAGCGTGCGCAGCGCCTCGGCCGGGTCCGCGCCGGGCTGCCGCAGCCGGGCCCGGAACGCGGCGATCACCGGGTCGGGGTGCGTGGCGAGGGCGGGGACCAGCGCGCGGGCGGGCATCTGCGCGTCGCCCGCCGCGAACCGCTCCAACGCCTGCGGCAGATACGCGGCCCGGCTCCGCGGGTCCCGTACGAGCAGGCCGAGCGCTCCGCCGTGCAGGGTGCAGTCGGCGGGGCGGGCCAGCAGAGCCAGCGCCGCGTAGCGCAGCAGGGCGCGGTCGGCCTCGGTGCGTACGTGCGGCGCGGCGCGCAGTCCGTACGCCACCGCCGCCACCCGCCGGGCCGGCCGCGTGTCGTGGGCCCACCGGTCGACGGCCCGGCAGACCGCCGACGGCTCCTCCTCGGCAAGCGCGGCGAGCAGCTCGTCGGCCCGGCGGTGCGCGCTGTCCACCAGTGCCTCCGCCAGGTCGTCCAGGGCTCGCCACCGGTGCGCGTAGAGCAGCGCCTGGGCCGCGGTGGCCACGGTCGCGTGGGGCGTCGCGGGCAGGGGGCGCTCGTCGTCGAACCAGCTGATGAGGTGGGGTGCCACGCCGGTGGGGTCGGCGGCGAGGAGCCGGGCCACGGCGTCCAGGTAGCGGGGCGTATGGGTGTGTTCCGGCGCGCGGGTGCCTCGCGACATGCGGGCGCCTGCCGGCGTGCCGGTGCCCTCCGTCGTACGGGAGCTTTCCGGCGTGCCGGTGACCGTAGGCGCACCGGTGCCCTCCGTCGTGCGGGAGTTTCCCGGCGTGCGGTGGAGAGCGGTGGTCCGGTCGCCGGAGACCTCGTCGAGAGGGCCGACGCCTTCCGTGGCCGCGCCCTCCCGTGCTCCACCGGCAGCTGCCGCATCCCCCGGTGCCGCACCTGCGGTGGCGCCGGCGTCCCGCGCCGCGTCGCCCGATGGCGCGCCGTCGAGGGCCGTGCCGAGCCGCACCCTGCCCATCGGGGCGGCGTCGCCAGGCACCGTGCCGGCCGGGGTCGTGGCGGGACGCATCACGTCGGCCGGGGTCGTTGCGGGACGCATCACGCCGGCCCGGGTCGTACGGAGCCGCATCACGCCGACCGGGGTCGTACCGAGCCGCACCCTGTCGGCCGGTGTGGCGCCGGCCGGAGCCGGGCCGGCCAGGTCCGCCTGTCGCGGCGCCTCGTCCGCGACGACCAGGCTCCTGAGCAGGTCGAGCCGCTCCGTCCCCGACAGCGGCAGCGCCTCCCAGAAGGCCGGCCCGAACTCCGCCGGAACACCCCGGCCCTCCGCCCGCCACCGCACGATCCGCTCGGCGAGCAGCCCCAGGACCCCGGTGTACGGAGTCGCGTCGGGCAACCGCGGCATGACGTCGCCGAGGAGTCGCGCGGCCCACCAGACCGGGTCCTCCGGCGCGGCGGGCACGTCCGGCAGGAGGGCGTCCAGGGCGTGGACCAGTTCTTCGAGTCGAGGGGTCAGCGCCGGCGCACCCTGTTGACGCGCCACGAGGAGCAGGGCCTCGACGACCGGTCCGATGCGGTGTCGGGGGACGGGAAGGTGACCCGGACCGGTGCGGACGGCGGGCCGGGAGCCCCGGGACCGGCGGCGGCGCGGCACGCCCGGCCCGGTCACCGGACCCGGCACGGCCCGCGGTCCCGTCCCGGCCGGCGGAGGTGTCCGCCGGCCGGGTACCCGCTCGGCTTCCGTCCCGGACGGAGTCGGCGCCCGGACCGCGGCGGGCGAGGCCGTGTCACGGCTCCGGTGGACCAGGGCGTGCAGGGCCGCGTCCAGGTCCAGGTGGGTGCCCTGGATCCAGTCGGCGAGTTCTTCGTGGGCGAAGCGGTAGCCGTTGCCCGCGGGGACCAGGAGGCCTTCGGTGAGGACGGCGGAGGCCCAGCCGGTGGTCCGGCCGGAGCGGCGCCCCGGAGCGGGACCCCAAGGGAAGACGGCTTCGAAGGACTCGCGGTCCAACTGGCCCTGCCCCGGCCCCAGACAGCGCCGCGCGGCCTCGTGCACCCGGCCGGACACCTGGGCGGCGAGGCGGCGTACGGCGGTGCCGCGCACTCCGTTCGCCGCCGCGAGCCGGACCGCGACGCGCAGGCACATCAGGTCGAGATGGGCACCGAGGACGTCGTGCCGGTCGAGGCACCCGGCCGGGGCGTCCGGCACCCCGGCCCGCACCTCGGCCAGCAGGCGAAGGGTCAGCGGGTGCCGTGCGTCGGCGGCGCCCAGCGTGCCCTCGGGGATCCCGGCCCGCACCCGGATCCGCCGTGCCTCCTCCTCCGTGAGATCACCGAGCCGGACGCACGGCGGCAGCAGCGGCTCCGGCTCGGCCCCGGCGGCCCGGTGCAGAAGCTCCGCCGGGAAGTGCGCCCCCGCCTGCTCCCAGTACTCCGGCCGGCAGGCGACGACGAGCCGCGCCCCGGTCTCCCCCAGCCACTCGGCCGTGCCCGCCGTCCAGTCGGGCAGCCGGTGGGCGAGGGCTGACGGCATCTCCTCGGGGCCGTCGAGGAGGAGCAGCAGCGGACGTCCGGCGTCCCGGGCCAGTGAGGCGAGGCGCTCCGGGCCGATGTCGCCCAGCTCACCGCCGTATCCGCCGGGAGGCAGCACCTCCGAGTCCCCGGGCGCCCCCTCCCGCGAAGTCGCCACGATCCGTCCGGCCCGCTCCAGTGCCCGTGCCGCCGCGTCGGCGACGGAGGCGTCCGCGGCGAGAAGGTCGGCTCCCCGCAACCAGAGCGTGGGGGCCGGTTCGGCACCGCCGGTGCGGCGGGCGGCGAGGGCCGCCAGTTCCGTCGTGCGGCCACTGCCGGGCGGGCCGACCAGCCCGAGGACGGCGGCCGGGCCGCGCACGAAGACCTCGAACTCCCCGACGACGGCGGTCCGTTCGACCGGGGTGGACGATTCGGCACCGGTACCGGACGAGGGCAGTGCCCCCGGTCCGTCGGAGCCGACCGAGGTCGCCGTGAGCTCCAGCACCCCGGCCGGGTTGAGATCGGCGCCGTACGCGGGCACGGTCGCGGCGTTGCGGGCCAGCAGGGCGGCGAGCGGTCCCCGCACGCCGGGGGTGCGCAGGGGGACGGCGAACCGCGCCGCCGGGTGCTCCCCGTGCAGCGCGGTGCCCACGACGCCGATCACCGCCCCGGTCGACACGTCCAGGACCGGGCCTCCGGCCGCCCCGCCGCCGAGCCGGAGCGCGTCCGCGCCCGCCGTGCCGATCGCCAGCTCCAGCGCCTCGCCGAGCAGGTGGAAACGGTCGGTGGCCGTGTAGGTCACGGCGGTACTGCCGAGCACCCGCGCCTCGCGCCAGCCGCCCGCGGCGATCCTGACGTACGTGCCGGCCTGGATCCGGTCCCGCACGGTGACGGGGAGCGGGTCGAGGTCGAGACCCCTGGTACGGACGAGTGCCAGGTCGGCGGCGGGCAGGAGGGTCACGGCGTCGGCTCCCACCACCACACTGCGGTCGCCGGGGGCGTGGAGGACGAGCCGGGCCAGCCCGTCCACGGCCTCGTGGCTGGTGATCACCGTGCCGTGGTGGTCGGCGACGAATCCGGTGCCGCGCGGGCGTCCGGCCAGGTCGCAGATGCGCACCACGCCTTCGTCCCGCGCGCGGTCGATGGCGTCCGGTGCCTGCTCGTCCCCGGTCCGCGGGCCTCGTCCCGCCATGTTCGAACCTCCCCGCCGCGCTCCGTTCCTCCGACGGTAGGCGCGAGGTGATCAGCGGGACAGATCGCGTGGTGAACGCGCCCCCTTCCGCTCCCTCGGTTCACTCCGAGCGCCCGCCCGATGGGGTGAATAGGGCAGGGTGGATGGATACACCTCTGGGTGGGGGAACCGAGGGGGGACCATGGAGCGGCGGGCGCGACGCCCCGTGACCGCCGCTCCACGGGCCAGTGGTCCCTGCCGGAAGCCCGCGCCCCGACCGGCCCGCAGGATCTCGCGGGCCGTGGGATTCGCGGGCTTCGAAGGATGTCGCGGGCCTCAGCCGAACACGGCGAGGCTCTTGGCCTTCCCCTTCTGCTCCTCCACCAGCGCCAGGAACTGCCCCGCCGGATCGAAGACGGCCACGGCGCCTGCCCCGGCGTACTCCTCGGGGATCTCCAGGCGCACGCCGTTGAGCAGCAGCCGCGCCCGCTTGTCGTCCACGTCCCAGCGCGGGAACGCGGCGGTGGCGGCCTCCGCGATCGGCATCACGGTCAGCTCCTCCTGGAGCTGGTCGAGGGTGCGCGCGCAGTCCAGCTTGTACGGGCCGACACGGGTGCGGCGCAGGGCGGTGAGATGGCCGCCGACGCCCAGGTCCGCGCCGAGGTCGCGGGCGAGCGCCCGGATGTACGTCCCGGACGAGCAGACCACGGAGACGACCAGGTCCAGGACGGGCGTGCCGTCCTCGGCCACGGCGTCCCGCACGTCGTACACGGTGAACGACGAGATCGTCACCGGACGGGCCGGGATCTCGAAGTCCTCGCCCTCACGCGCCCGCTTGTAGGAGCGCACGCCGTCGATCTTGATCGCGCTGACCTTGGACGGCACCTGCATGATGGCGCCGCTGAGCTTGGCGATCCCGGCGTCGACGGCTTCCCGGGTCACCCGGGAGGCGTCGGTGGAGGAGGTGAGGTCGCCCTCGGCGTCGTCCGTCAGCGTGTTCTGGCCGAGGCGGATCGTCCCGAGGTACTCCTTCTCGGTGAGCGCGAGGTGCCCGAGGAGCTTGGTGGCCTTCTCGACGCCGAGGACGAGCACGCCCGTCGCCATGGGGTCGAGGGTGCCGGCGTGGCCGACGCGGCGGGTCTTCGCGATGCCGCGCATCTTGGCGACCACGTCGTGCGAGGTGAAGCCCGACGGCTTGTCCACGATGACAAGCCCGTCGGGCGTCCGGAGCTTCTGGGTCATTCGGCGGCGTCGTCCTCGTCCTCGTCGCCCGGCTTCTTGTACGGGTCCGCTTCACCGGCGAAGGCGGCTCCCGCCGAGACCTCACGCACCTTGGCGTCGGAGGCACGTGCCTTGTCGAGCAGGTCCTCGATGGTCTTGGCGGTGTCCGGCAGGGCGTCCGCGACGAAGGTGAGGGTCGGGGTGAACTTCACGCCCGCCGCCGCGCCGACCGCGGAGCGGAGCACGCCCTTGGCGCTCTCCAGGCCCGCGGCCGCGGCCGCGCGCTCCTCGTCGTCCCCGTACACCGTGTAGAAGACGGTCGCCTCCCGGAGGTCCCCGGTGACCCGGGTGTCCGTGATGGTGACGTGGGTGCCGAGCCGCGGGTCCTTGATCCCGCGCTGCAGCTTCTTGGCCACGACCTCTCGGATGAGGTCCGCCAGCCTCTTGGCACGCGCGTTGTCGGCCACTGGTCCGTCTCCTTCTTCGCCTTGCTTGTTTCGTCAGTCTTCGTCTGTGTGGAGCCTGCGCCGTACCGAGAGCAGTTCCACCTCCGGCCGTGCGGCGACGAACCGTTCGCACCGGTCCAGTACGTCGGTGAGGTGCTCGGTGTCTCCGGAGACCACCGCGAGGCCGATCTCGGCCCTGCGGTGAAGGTCCTGGTTGCCCGTCTCCGCCACGCTGACCGCGTACTTCCGCCGGAGTTCGGCGACGATCGGGCGGACGAGAGAGCGCTTCTCCTTGAGCGAGTGGACATCGCCGAGGAGCAGATCGAAGGACAGCGTCCCCACATACATGTGTAACCGGATGTCCCGCCGGTACGGGATAGATGGCCTGCCAATCGCACTTGGCAGGGACATCTGAACCGTACAACGAACCGGTGGGTTGCTCGCCGGGGTTTTTCACCACCGCCGCCCCTGCCCGTCCCGTCTCCGGGAGCTTCGCCCCGGACCCCGTGGGTCGTTCTCCGGCCGCCGGCCGGTGGGGGCTGGTCGCGCGGTTCCCCGCGCCCCGAAAGGGCACGGGGAGCCGCGCGATCTTCAAACAGCAAGCCGGCCGACGGTGATTTCTCACCGCCGGCCAGCTCAAGCCACTGCGTTACGACCGCGGCTTCTCGCGCATCTCGTACGTCGCGATGACGTCGTCGACCTTGATGTCGTTGAAGTTTCCGAGGTTGATACCGCCCTCGAAGCCTTCGCGGATCTCGGTGACGTCGTCCTTGAAGCGACGCAGCCCGGAGATGTTGAGGTTCTCCGCGATGACCTTGCCGTCGCGGACGAGGCGCGCCTTGGTGTTGCGCTTGACCTCGCCCGAGCGGACCAGGACACCGGCGATGTTGCCCAGCTTGGACGACTTGAAGACCTCGCGGATCTCCGCCGTGCCGAGCTCGACCTCCTCGTACTCCGGCTTGAGCATGCCCTTGAGGGCCGCTTCGATCTCCTCGATGGCCTGGTAGATCACCGAGTAGTACCGGACGTCGACGCCCTCGCGCTCCGCCATCTGCGCCGCGCGGCCCGCGGCGCGGACGTTGAAGCCGATGACGATGGCGTCGGAGCCGGTCGCCAGGTTGATGTCGGACTCGGTGACCGCACCCACACCGCGGTGCAGGACACGGATGTCGACCTCGTCGCCGACGTCGAGCTGGAGCAGCGAGGACTCGAGAGCCTCCACCGAACCGGACGCGTCGCCCTTGATGATGAGGTTGAGTTCCTGCACCAGACCGGCCTTGAGGGCCTCGTCCAGGTTCTCCAGGGAGAACCGGACACCCCGGCGGGCGAAGTTGGCGTTGCGCTCGCGCGCCGCCCGCTTCTCGGCGATCTGTCGTGCCGTGCGGTCCTCGTCGACGACCAGGAAGTTGTCGCCGGCGCCCGGGACGTTGGTGAGACCCAGGACCAGGACGGGGGTCGACGGACCCGCTTCCTCGACGTTGTTGCCGTTGTCGTCGAGCATCGCCCGGACTCGGCCGTACGCGTCGCCGACCACCATGGTGTCGCCGATGCGCAGCGTGCCGCGCTGGACCAGGACCGTCGAAACGGCACCGCGGCCGCGGTCGAGGTGGGACTCGATCGCAATACCCTGCGCGTCCTGCTCCGGGTTGGCCCGCAGGTCGAGCGAGGCGTCCGCGGTCAGGACCACGGCCTCCAGCAGGGAGTCGATGTTCAGACCCTGCTTGGCGGAGATGTCGACGAACATCGTGTCGCCGCCGTACTCCTCGGCCACCAGACCGAACTCGGTGAGCTGACCGCGCACCTTCGTCGGGTCGGCGCCCTCGACGTCGATCTTGTTGACCGCGACCACGATCGGCACGTCGGCCGCCTTGGCGTGGTTCAGCGCCTCGATCGTCTGGGGCATCACACCGTCGTTGGCCGCCACCACGAGGATCGCGATGTCGGTCGACTTGGCACCACGGGCACGCATGGCGGTGAACGCCTCGTGACCGGGGGTGTCGATGAAGGTGATCCTGCGCTCTTCACCGTTGACCTCGGTCGCGACCTGGTACGCGCCGATGTGCTGCGTGATACCGCCGGCCTCGCCCGCGACGACGTTCGTCTTGCGGATGGTGTCGAGAAGGCGGGTCTTACCGTGGTCGACGTGACCCATGACGGTCACGACCGGCGGACGGACCACGAGGTCGTCCTCGTCGCCCTCGTCCTCGCCGAACTCGATGTCGAAGGACTCGAGCAGCTCGCGGTCCTCCTCCTCGGGGCTGACGATCTCGAGGACGAAGTTCATCTCGTCCGCGAGGAGCTTCAGCGTCTCGTCGGAGACGGACTGCGTGGCAGTGACCATCTCGCCGAGGTTCATCATCACGCCGACGAGCGACGCCGGGTTGGCGCCGATCTTCTCCGCGAAGTCGGTGAGGGACGCACCGCGCGACAGGCGGACGGACTGTCCGTTGCCGCGAGGCAGCATCACGCCGCCGACCGACGGGGCCTGCATGGCCTCGTACTCCTGGCGCCTCTGCCGCTTCGACTTGCGACCACGACGCGCCGGACCGCCGGGACGGCCGAACGCACCCTGTGTGCCACCACGGCCACCGGGACCACCCGGACGACCGCCGAAGCCGGGACGGCCACCGCCGCCACCGCCGGGACCACCCGGACGGCCGGCGAAACCGCCGCCACCGCCACCGGGACCGGCCGGACGGCCGGCGAAGCCGCCACCGCCACCACCGGGACGACCGGCGAAGCCGCCGCCGCCCGGACGACCGCCGCCGCCACCGGGACCACCGGGACGACCGCCGCCGCCACCGGGACCGCGGCCACCGGGGCCACCACCGGGACGGGGGCTACCCGCGGCGGGACGCTGCGGCATCATGCCGGGGTTCGGACGGTTGCCACCGGGGCCACCGCCGGGACGCGGAGCGCCACCCTGCGGACGGGGCATGCCGCCCGGAGTCGGACGGGCACCGCCCGGACCGCCCTGCGGACGCGGAGCGCCGCCGGGACCGCCCTGGGGACGGGGACCACGGTCCTGGCCGCCCGCGCCCTGCGGACGCGGACCACCGGGCGCACCGGCGCCACCGGGTCGGGGCGCGCCGCCCGGACGGGGCGCCTGCGGGCGCGCCATGCCGGTGGAGCCACCCGAGGTGAAGGGGTTGTTGCCCGGACGCGGGCCGGCCGGACGGGCACCGGGACGCGCGGACTGGCCGCCGGGACGCGGGGCGCCCTGACGGTCGCCGCGCTCGGGACGCTCGGGACGGTCGCCACGGCCCTGGCCACCCTGGCCGGGACCACCGGCGGGACGGGCACCGGGACGCGGAGCCTGGCCACCGGGGCGCGGGGCGGAACCCGGACGGGGACCCGCGGCCGGAGCCGAGGGAGCCGCGGGCGCCGACGGGGGCGCGGTGAACTCGGGCGCGGCCGGCGCCGGAGCCGCGGGAGCGGGCTTCGGAGCGGGCTTGGGACCCGGAGTCGGACGCGGACCCGGCGCGGCCGGGGTGACCGGCGCGGCGGCGGGCCGCTCGGAAACAGCCGGCTTCGGGGCCGGCGGGCGCGGGGCAGCCGGACGGGCGGCCTGCGCGGGAGAGGGGGCTGCCGGCCTCGCCGGGGCAGCCTTGCGTGCGGCGGGCTTGCCGCCACCGTTGCCCTGCTGGAGGGCATCGGTCAGCTTGCGTACTACGGGCGCCTCGATCGTCGACGACGCCGAACGGACGAATTCACCGAGCTCCTGGAGCTTGGCCATGACGACCTTGCTCTCAACCCCGAACTCCTTGGCGAGTTCGTATACCCGGACCTTAGCCACTTCGCTCCTTTTAGGTCCGGGTTGCGTCCGGACCGTCGCTACTTCATGGGCGTACTCATCGCGTGCTCATCGAGTGCTCATCGCAATCTCGACCTACTTCCAACTCGCGGGGTACCAGGGCCGCACGGGGGTTCCGTACGACACGTCTTACGGTGTTGCCTGCTCGACGCAGAGGCGCAACGCCGCTGTGTCGAGCACTCCCGGGGCACGCAGCGCCCTTGGGAACGCCCGGCGGCGTACCGCCAGGTCCAGACAGACCAGGGCGGGGTGTACATACGCACCCCGGCCGGGCAGCGTACCGCGATGATCGGGGACGCATTCACCCTCGATCGCCACGACCCGCAGCAGATCAGTCCTGGCCGCTCGTTCCCGGCACCCCACACAGGTGCGTTCAGGGCATGCGCGGGCTCGCGTCCGGCCAGACACTCTTAAGTCTACCTCTCCGCACCGACCTCACCCCTTTGGGGCAAGAATCGAACAGTTGCTGCGCAGATAACTGTCGTGATCCAAGCCACTCGCGGCTTGGATCTATTCCCCGCCCCGGTCCCCGCTCCGGTCCCCGCGCCGCTCGGCGGGCTGCTCGGCGGGCTGCTCGGTGTCCGGACGGATGTCGATACGCCAGCCGGTGAGGCGGGCCGCGAGGCGGGCGTTCTGGCCCTCCTTGCCGATCGCCAGTGACAGCTGGTAGTCGGGGACCGTCACCCGCGCGGAGCGGGCCGCGAGGTCGACGACCTCGACCTTGGAGACACGGGCCGGGGACAGCGCGTTCGCCACCATCTCGGCCGGGTCGTCCGACCAGTCGACGATGTCGATCTTCTCGCCGTTCAGCTCGGCCATGACGTTGCGCACCCGGCCGCCCATGGGACCGATGCAGGCACCCTTGGCGTTCAGGCCCGACCGGGTCGAGCGCACGGCGATCTTCGTGCGGTGGCCGGCCTCGCGGGCGATGGCGGAGATCTCGACGGATCCGTCGGCGATCTCCGGCACCTCCAGCGCGAAGAGCTTCTTCACCAGATTGGGGTGCGTGCGCGACAGCGTCACGGACGGACCGCGCACGCCCTTCGCCACCCGGACGACGTACGAGCGCAGGCGCAGGCCGTGCTGGTACGTCTCGCCGGGGACCTGCTCCTGCACGGGCAGGATGGCCTCCAGCTTGCCGATGTCGACGAGCACGTTCTTCGGGTCGCGTCCCTGCTGGACCACGCCCGTCACGATGTCGCCCTCGCGTCCGGCGTACTCGCCGAGCGTCGCGTCGTCCTCCGCGTCCCGCAGACGCTGCAGGATCACCTGCTTGGCGGTGGTCGCGGCGATCCGGCCGAACCCCGACGGGGTGTCGTCGAACTCGCGTACCTCCTGCCCCTCCTCCAGGTCCTCGGGGTCCTCCTTCGCCCACACGGTCACATGACCGGTCTCCCGGTCGAGCTTCACGCGCGCGTGGCGGCGGCTTCCCTCGGTGCGGTGGTAGGCGATGAGGAGGGCCGACTCGATCGCCTCGACCAGCAGGTCGAAGGAGATCTCCTTCTCCCGTACCAAACCCCGCAGGGCACTCATGTCGATGTCCACGGCTACGCCTCCTCTGCGTTCTCTTCGGTCTCTTCGTTCTTGTTCTTACGGTTGAACTCGACCTGGACGCGGGCCTTGGCGATGTCCGCGAGGGCGAGCCGCCTGGTGGTGGGCCTGCGCCCCTTCACACCCGGCACTTCCACGTCGAGGCCGTCGTCATCGGCCTTCAGGATGCGGGCGACCAGCTCGGCGCCATCTCCCAGCTGGAACTTCACCAGCCGGTCCGTGGCGCGTACGTAGTGACGGTGCTCCTTGAGCTCGCGCTCGGCACCGGGGGTTCCGACCTCGAGGGTGTACTCGCCCTCGCCCATCGCGTCGCTCTCGTCGAGCTTCGCCGAGAGCGCGCGGCTCACATCGGCGATCTGGTCGAGGTCCGCACCGGCGTCCGAGTCGACGACCACCCGCAGCACGCGCTTGCGTCCGACCGAGTCCACCTCGATCTCTTCCAGGTCGAGTCCCTGGGAGCTGACGAGCGGTTCCAGAAGTTCTCGCAGCCTCTCGCTCTGGGTGGTGCTCATCCGGGTGACTCCTCGGCCGCGTGTGCTGTTGTGGGTTGGTCGCGTGTCTGGTCAAAGGGTATCCGGTCGCAGGGGGTGTTGCCGTCCATCGGGGCGGTCACGGGAAGGGCCGGCGGCTGCCCGGCGACGGGTCCGGCGGAGGCACGGGAGAGCCGCTGGCCGGCCCCGGGTCCCGGCGCGGGTACCGTGATCACGGGCGCGCCGCCCTCCCGTTCGTACGAGCCTTCCGAGGACGTCTGCCGTGTCGTTCACCCCGCCGTCCCGCACCCCGTCGGGTCCGCGCCGAAGGAGCCTGCTCACGTCGGCCGCGGGCGCCGCCGTGCTCGTGGGCTGCTCCGCTCCCGAGTCGCCGTCCTCCGGTACCGCGAGCCGGAGCCCCTCGGCCGCCGACGCCGCACGCGCGCGTGCCGCCCGCGACAGCGAGACGCTCGCGGCGCGCTACGCCGCCGTGATCGCCGCCCATCCGCCGCTGGCGAAGCGACTGGACCCGCTGCGGACCGAGGTCGTGCGGCACGCGCAGGCGTTCGGCGGCACCGGGGGCCGGCCCTCGGCCTCACCGTCCGCCTCCTCGCCCGCCTCCTCGCCCGCTTCTTCGTCCGCCTCTTCCTCCGTGTCCCCTTCGGACTCGGACTCTGCCTCCGTGTCCCCCTCGGGCTCGCTTTCCGCGAGTGCCTCGCCCGCCGTGCCGGCCCGTGAGAAGGACGCCCTGGCCGACCTCGCGGCAGCCGAACTCGCCCTGGTGGAGCGGCGCACGAGAGCCCTGCTTGACGTGCCGGGAGAGTTGGCCAGACTGCTGGCCTCGGTGGCGGCGGCCGGTGCGGCCCACGCGTACGTGCTGACGGAGGAGAAGAAGTGAGCTCGACGGGCGGGACGGAACGGGCCGGGCGGGCCGAGGAGACCCGGGAGGCCGGGACGGCCGGGAAGGCCGGACAGAAGGCCGGGACGGCGGAGCTGACGGCCCTGCAGGCCGCGCTGGCCGCCGAGCACGCCGTGGTGTACGGGTACGGAGTCGTCGGCGGCAGGATCGGCGAGTCCCGCCGGGGCGAGGCCCGCGCCGCGTACGACGCGCACCGCGCCCGTCGCGACGAACTGGCCCGCGCCATAAGGGACCTGGGCGGACAGCCCGCGCCCGCGGCGGCGGCGTACGCGCTGCCCTTCGCCGTCAAGGACTCCGGCACGGCCGTACGGTTCGCCGCCGAGCTGGAGGAACGAGTCGCCGGGAGCTACTCCGACCTGGTGCGCGCCTCCTCGGGCGACCGGCGGCGCTCGGCGGCCGAGGCGCTGCGGGAGGCGGCGGTGCGGGGAGTGCGCTGGCGCGGGGAGAGCGTAGCCTTCCCTGGTCTCGCCGAGCGGACGGCCGCCTCGTTCGCGGCGGCGCCCTCGCACACCTGACGCGACTCTCGGAAGGAACCCCTCCCGCATGGACTCCCGCATGGCTTTCGAACCGCCGCAGCGCCTGGTGCGGGCGCTCGGCGAGGCGCAGCGGGGCGGGCCCGACGGGACCAAGGGGGCCGAGGAGCCGGGCAAGTGGCTGGACGAACTCGCCGGGGCGGTTCAACAGGCTGTCGTTCTACGCGAGTTGACCGTGGAGCGGGTGCAGGCGCCCGGCGGGCGCAGCAGTCTGGTCGTGCTGGTGCGGCAGGCCGACGGGACACCCGCGGTTCTGAAGCTGGCGCCGGAGCGGGCGCGTCCGGAGAGCGAGCGGGCCGCGCTCGCCCACTGGGGCGGCCGGGGCGCTGTGCAGCTCCTGCCTGCCCGCGGTGTGGCGGACGACGTCCACGGAGAGCTGCTGCTGGAGCGGTTGCGGCCCGATCTGTCCGTGCGTTCGCTGCCGGAGGCGAAGGCGTTGCTGGAGGCGGCCGGTACGCTGCGGCGGCTGTGGGTCGAACCGCCCGCCGCGCAGGTGCACGCCTTCGAGACGGTGGCCGAGCGGACCGGGCGGCAGGCCGAGGCGATGCGGGCCGCGGCGGACACCGATACCGAGGTCGTGGAGCTGGTCGACGCCGCACTCGCGGCGCGCGAGGAGCTGATCACCGGCCCGCCCGAGGAGCGACTGCTGCACGGCACGTTCCGGCAGAGCAAGGTGCTCGCCGGTGAGCGCATGCCCTGGCTGGCCGTGGGCCCGGACCCGGTGATCGGCGAGTGCGCCTTCGATCTGGCCCGGCTGGTCCGTGACCGGGTGGAGGACCTGATCGCCTCGCCCTCGGGGGCCTCGATCACCCGGCGGCGGGTGAAGCGGCTCGCCGAATCGCTGGAGGTGGACCAGGAGCGGCTGCGCGGCTGGACCCTGTTCCGGGCGGTCGAGTCCGGCGTGCGGGCGCGACGGGTGGGGCGTGAGCAGGACGCCGAGCTGCTGCTGGAGTTCGCCGGCTGGCTCTGAGCCCGCGGCCCTCGGGGCCTTTCCCGGCCGGGATGGCGCGCTGTTGCCGCGTGCTACGGCAGGCGAGCAGCCGGAGTGGGACGTGCCGGGCAACGGCGACGCCACGAGGAACGTTCCCGGAGGCGTGTTCGGGGGCGGACTTCCGGCCACCGGCCGGGGTGTCGTACCCCGGCCGGGCCGTCCGTCCTGCCCGCCTGTCCGCCCGCCTCGGTCAGGCCGTCAGCCGGGCGATCGCCTCGTCGACGGTCAGTTCCTCGCGCTCACCGGTGCGGCGGTCCTTGAGCTCCAGCACGCCCTCGGCCGAGCGGCGCCCGGCGACCAGGATCTGCGGTACGCCGATGAGCTCGGCGTCCGTGAACTTCACGCCCGGGGAGACACCGGCGCGGTCGTCCACCAGGACCCGCACGCCCGCGGCTCCCAGCTTCTCGGAGACGTCGAGGGCCAGCTCGGTCTGGAGCGCCTTGCCCGCGGCGACCACGTGGACATCCGCGGGGGCGATCTCCTTGGGCCAGCACAGACCCTGCTCGTCCGCCGACTGCTCGGCGAGCGCCGCCACCGCGCGCGAGACGCCGATGCCGTAGGAGCCCATGGTCACGCGGACCGGCTTGCCCTGCTGGCCGAGGACGTCGAGCTGGAAGGTGTCGGCGTACTTGCGGCCGAGCTGGAAGATGTGGCCGATCTCGATGGCACGGTCCAGCTTGAGGCCGGCGCCGCAGGACGGGCAGGGGTCGCCCTCCTCGACCACGACGACGTCGAGGTAGTCGTCGACCTCGAAGTCACGGCCCGCGACGACGTTCTTCGCGTGCGTGTCGGCCTTGTTGGCGCCCGTGACCCAGGCCGTGCCCGGCGCCACCCGCGGGTCGGCGATGTACCGGACCTTCTCCAGACCCTGCGGGCCCACATAGCCCCGTACGAGGTCGTCGCGGCCCTCGAAGTCCTCGGCCGTCACCAGTTCCACGACGGCGGGCGCGAGGTGCTCACCCAGCTTGCCGAGGTCGACCTCTCGGTCGCCCGGGACGCCGACGGCGACGATCTCGCCGTCGACCTTGACCAGCAGGTTCTTGAGGGTGGCGGAGGCCGGGACGCCGAGGTGCCGGGCGAGCGTCTCGATGGTCGGGGTGTCGGGGGTGTCCAGTTCCTCGACCGGGCCGTGCTCCTCGGAGACGGGCGTGAGCGTGAAGGTCACGGCCTCCGTGTTGGCGGCGTAGTCGCAGGCCGGGCAGTCCACGAAGGTGTCCTCGCCGGCCGCGGCGGGCGCGAGGAACTCCTCGGAGGCGGAGCCGCCCATGGCGCCCGAGACCGCCGACACGATGCGGTAGTCGAGGCCCAGCCGGGCGAAGATCTTCTGGTACGCGGCGCGGTGCAGCGCGTAGGACTCGGCGAGACCCTCGTCCGTGGTGTCGAAGGAGTACGAGTCCTTCATCTGGAACTCTCGGCCGCGCAGCACGCCGGAGCGCGGGCGGGCCTCGTCCCGGTACTTGGTCTGGATCTGGTACAGCATGACCGGCAGGTCCTTGTACGACGCGACCTGGTCCTTCACCACGAGGGTGAAGATCTCCTCGTGGGTGGGGCCGAGCAGGTACTCGCCGCCCTTGCGGTCCTTGAGGCGGAACAGCAGATCGCCGTACTCCTCCCAGCGGGCCGAGGCCTCGTAGGGCTCCTTGGGGAGGAGGGCCGGCAGCAGGACCTCCTGGGCGCCGATGGCGTCCATCTCCTCGCGGACGACCCGGGAGATGTTGTCCAGGACCTTCTTGCCGAGCGGCAGCCAGGTCCAGATGCCCGCGGAGTTGCGGCGCACGTAGCCGGCACGGACCAGCAGCTTGTGGCTGAGCGTCTCGGCGTCCGCCGGGTCGTCACGCAGTGTCTTGACCATCAAACGGGACATGCGCTGGACCTGGGCCATGGTTCTCGACTCCTGCTGCGTAAGGGTGATGGCAAGGAGGTTAGCCGGGGGGCCGCCGTCCCCGGAAATCCGTTTCGCCCCGGGGCCGCCCGTCAGGGGCGCCGCAGCGGCAGTGGCGCGCCCATCACGGCGTACGGTTTCGGCGCGCTCGGGAAGAGGACCTGGCGGGCCAGGTCCTCGTAGCCCAGCGAGTGGTACAGGCCGCGGGCGGGACTGTCCGTGTCGATGGCCGAGAGGATCGAGCGGGGTTGGGCCGCGCTGTCCGTGATGCCGGTGATCAGGGCGCGGCCCGAGCCGCGGTTCTGGTAGCGCGGGTGGACGTGCAGCTCGGTGATCACGAAGGAGTCGTCGAGCCAGGTGTCGTTGCCCCGCGCGCGCAGATACGGCTCGACGACGGTGGACCACCAGTGCCCACGGTCGTTGGGCATGCCGTAGACGAATCCGACGAGCCGTCCGTCGACGGTGGTGGCCCCGAGGGCCCGGGCTCCCGGACAGGTGAGGTGGCGCAGCACGATCTGCCGGCGGACGGCGATCTCGTCGGCGCCCAGTCCGAAGGCGAGCGCCTGGACGGCGAGCGCCTCGTCGACGCGCGCGGCGAGATCCAGCGGGCCGATGACCACGTCGTCGGGGGTGCGGGGCCCCTGACCGGGAAAGCGCAGCATGCCGGGGAGACTACAGGGCACGTACGGGGCTCAGAGCGGCTCTTCGGGGCGGTGGCGGCGGGCGTGGCCGGCGGCGTGGCTAGAACAGGACGCTCATGAACGCCCCGATCTCCTGGAAGCCCACGCGTCGGTAGGTCGCGCGGGCGGCCGTGTTGAAGTCGTTGACGTAGAGGCTGACGAGGGGGGCGACGTCCGCGAGGGCGTAGCGCAGGACGGCCGCCATGCCGGGGGCCGCGAGTCCCTGACCCCGGTACTCGGGGGCGACCCAGACGCCCTGGATCTGGCAGGCCTGGGGGGTGGCGGCGCCGATCTCGGCCTTGAAGACGACCCTGCCGTTCTGGTCGAGGCGGGCGAACGAGCGTCCGGTGCCGACGAGTTCGGCCACCCGTGCCTGGTAGAGCAGGCCGCCGTCACCGGCGAGCGGCGAGACGCCGACCTCCTCGGTGAACATCGCCACGCACGCCGGCATGATCGTCTCCATCTCGTCCTTGCGGATGCGGCGGAGGTAGGGGTCCGGGGCGATGTCGGCGGGGAGGCGGTCGGTGACCATCAGGGGCTGGTGGGCGCGGACCTCGCGGGCGGGGCCCCAACTCGGTTCGAGCAGGCGCCACAACTGGGCGGTGGCCTCGGCGGGGCCGACGATCGAGGAGCAGCGGCGGCCTGCCCGGCGGGCGCGGTCGGCGAAGCCGCGGACGGCTCGGGGGGTGGCACAGATCGGGACCAGGTTGGCGCCGGCGTAGCAGAGGGACTGCAGCATGCCGTCCTCGTACCAGCCCCACATCTCGCCGCCGAGCCGCCAGGGGTCGAGGCCGGCGATCTGCACCCGGGATGCGACGAAGGCGTTCGCGACAGGCTCACGGTTGAGCACGGCGAGTGCGGCGTCCAGGTCACTCGGTTCGAGGACCCTGGTGGTGGTCTGGGTCAACACGTACGGGGGCCTCACCCTGGGGTCTACTGATCTCCGCACTGTACCTGGCGAGGTCATGGGGCGCCGCCCCTTGTGCGGGGTGGGCGTTCTCGGGTGCGGGTGGGTGCGGGCCGGGGGCGCGGTTCCCCGCGCCCCTCGAACCGGGGGCTCCGCCCCGGACACCGGCCGCCCGAACACGATCGGCTGCCGGTCGACGGGGGCTGGACGTGCAGTTCCCCGCGCCCCTCGAACCAGGGGCTGCGCCCCGGACACCGGCCGCCCGAACACGATCGGCTGCCGGTCGACGGGGGCTGGGCGTGCAGTTCCCCGTGCCGGGGTGTGCGTCTTCGGTCCGTCCGGTGTTCGAGGACGAGGCCTTCGGGCGGGGTGGGGGTCCGGGGGCCGGAGCCCCCGGCGACGACGGGGGTCAGCCCGCCACGGCCACCGAAGGCTCGCCGGAGGCGACCCCGTCGGCCTCCATCTGCTCGGCGAGCTTCATCGCTTCCTCGATGAGGGTCTCGACGATCTTCGACTCGGGCACGGTCTTGATGACCTCGCCCTTGACGAAGATCTGGCCCTTGCCGTTGCCGGAGGCGACGCCGAGGTCGGCCTCGCGGGCCTCGCCCGGTCCGTTCACCACGCAGCCCATGACGGCGACGCGCAGGGGGACCTCCATGCCGGAGAGGCCGGCGGTGACTTCCTCGGCCAGCTTGTAGACGTCGACCTGGGCGCGGCCGCAGGACGGGCAGGAGACGATCTCCAGGCCGCGCTGCTTGAGGTTGAGGGACTCCAGGATCTGGAGACCGACCTTGATCTCCTCGACGGGCGGGGCCGAGAGGGAGACGCGGATCGTGTCGCCGATGCCCTCGGACAGCAGCGCGCCGAAGGCGACCGCCGACTTGATCGTGCCCTGGAAGGCCGGGCCAGCCTCCGTCACACCCAGGTGGAGGGGGTAGTCGCAGGCGGCGGCCAGCTGCCGGTAGGCGTTGACCATGACGACCGGGTCGTTGTGCTTGACCGAGATCTTGATGTCCCGGAAGTCGTGCTCCTCGAAGAGGGACGCCTCCCACAGCGCCGACTCGACGAGCGCCTCCGGCGTCGCCTTGCCGTACTTCTGGAGCAGGCGCCGGTCGAGCGAGCCCGCGTTGACGCCGATCCGGATCGGGGTGCCGGTGTCCTTCGCGGCCCGGGCGATCTCCTTGACCTGGTCGTCGAACTGCTTGATGTTGCCGGGGTTGACGCGCACCGCGGCACAGCCGGCGTCGATCGCCGCGAAGACGTACTTCGGCTGGAAGTGGATGTCCGCGATCACCGGGATCTGGGACTTGCGGGCGATCGTCGCGAGGGCGTCGGCATCGTCCTGGGTCGGGCAGGCGACCCGGACGATCTGGCAGCCGGACGCCGTCAGCTCGGCGATCTGCTGCAGCGTGGCGCCGATGTCCGACGTGCGCGTGGTCGTCATCGACTGCACCGAGACGGGTGCGTCTCCACCCACGGCCACGGTTCCGACCTGGATCTGCCGGCTCTTCCGGCGCTCGGCGAGCTTGGTCGGAACGGACGGCATGCCGAGAGAAATCGCAGTCATCTGCTGTGCAACCCCAAGTTGTGGATCAAGGTCCCGGAATCGTGGGCTCCAGGATCCGAGATTACGGCACCGGCGCGCGCGCCAGCACATCACGCCCCTAAACCCACCCAACGGATGGTGGCCGGGCACCCCAGGGTGCCCGGCCACCGTGAACGGCGCCCTACTAGGAGATTTTCACCGGGTTGACCACGTCCGCGATCAGGACGAGAAGCGTGAAGCAGACGAAGATCCCGGCCACCACGTAGGCCACCGGCATCAGCTTCGCGACGTCGAAGGGGCCCGGGTCGGGCCGCTTGAGCACCTTCGCCGCGTTCCGCCGCAGCGACTCCCACAGCGCGCCCGCGATGTGCCCGCCGTCGAGCGGGAGGAGGGGGAGCATGTTGAACAGGAAGAGGGACAGGTTGAAGCCCGCGACCAGCAGCAGCATCATCGCGACCTGCTGGGACGCCGGGATGTCGAGCGTGAAGACGTCCCCGCCGATCCGGGCCGCGCCGACCACGCCCATCGGGGAGTCCGCCTTGCGCGGCCCGTCACCGAACGCCGCGTTCCACAGGTCGGGGATCTTGCCGGGCAGCGAGACCAGCGACTCGACGCCGTTCTGCATCATGTCGCCCATGCGGTCCACGGACTGTCCGAACGACTGCTGGACGATGCCGGAGGCGGGGGTGAAGCCGAGGAAGCCGGCGTACACGTACTTGCCCTCGACGTAGCCGCCGTTGCCGTCGGTCTTGCTGACCTGGTTCTTGATCAGGTGGGTCTTGAGGTCGAGCCGCTGGCCCTTGCGCTCGACCGTGATGGTGACGTCCTTGCCGGGGTTGGAGCGGATGTCGGACTGCAGGACCGACCAGTCGGCGACCGCCCTGCCGTCGAACGCGACGATCTTGTCGCCGCCCCTGAGCCCGGCGGCCTTGGCCGGCGCCGCCTGATCGCTCGCCGCGCACTTGGAGCGGTTCTCGCTCTGCTGGATGACACAGTCCGAGACCTTGCCGACCGTGGTGGTCTGGGTCTGCACGCCGAACGTCATCATCACGCCGAGGAAGATCGCGACGGCCAGGACGAGGTTCATGAAGGGGCCCGCGAACATCACGATCACGCGCTTCCACGGCTTGCGCGTGTAGAAGAGGCGGGTCTCGTCACCGGGCTTGAGCTCTTCGAAGGCCGCGGACCTGGCGTCCTCGATCATGCCCCGGAAGGGCGAGGTCGAGCGTGCCTCGATCCGGCCGTCGGGACCCGGCGGGAACATCCCGATCATGCGGATGTAGCCGCCGAGCGGGACCGCCTTCACCCCGTACTCGGTGTCGCCCTTCCTCCGCGACCAGATGGTCGGTCCGAAGCCGACCATGTACTGCGGCACACGGATGCCGAAGAGCTTGGCCGTCGACAGATGTCCCAGCTCGTGCCAGGCGATCGAGATGAGCAGGCCGACCACGAAGACGACTATGCCGAGGATCATCATCAGGGTCGTCATGCACGAGCCTCCGCGGTTGTCGTCTGTGCCGTCAGTTCACGGGCCCGGGCGCGCGCCCAGGTCTCCGCTTCGAGGACGTCCGCCACCGTCAGGGAAGTTCCCGATCGGGGTGTTCCGTGTTCCTCGACCACCCGTGTGACGGTCTCCACGATCCCATTGAACGGCAGTGCGCCGTTCAGGAACGCGTCGACGCACTCCTCGTTGGCGGCATTGAACACCGCCGGGGCGGTGCCCGCGAGCCGGCCCACGTGCCGGGCGAGTCCGACCGAGGGGAACGCCTCGTTGTCGAGCGGGAAGAACTCCCAGCTCGACGCCTTGGTCCAGTCGCAGGCCGGGGCCGCGTCGGGGACGCGCTCCGGCCAGCCGAGGCCGATGGCGATCGGCCCCCGCATGTCGGGGGGCGTCGCCTGCGCCAGTGTCGATCCGTCCGTGTACTCAACCATCGAGTGGACATACGACTGCGGGTGCACGACCACCTCAATGCGATCGAAGGGAATGTCGTAGAGGAGGTGCGCCTCGATGACTTCCAGTCCCTTGTTGACCAGGGTCGCGGAGTTGATCGTGATGACCGGTCCCATGGCCCAGGTGGGGTGGGCCAGGGCGTCGGCCGGTGTGACGTGCGCCAGCTCCGCCTTGGTACGGCCCCGGAAGGGCCCTCCGGAGGCGGTCACGACCAGTTTGCGGACGTCCGCGCGGGTGCCGGCCGCCAGGGCCTGGAACAGGGCCGCGTGCTCGGAGTCGACGGGAATGATCTGTCCCGGCTTGGCCAGCGCCTTCACCAGCGGGCCGCCGACGATGAGCGACTCCTTGTTGGCGAGCGCGAGGGTGCGGCCCGCCTCCAGGGCGGCGAGGGTCGGGGCGAGACCGATGGAGCCGGTGATGCCGTTGAGGACGGTGTGACCGTCGGATCCGGCGAGCAGGGTGGCGGCGTCGGCTCCCGCGAGGATCTCGGGGAGCGGCTCACCGGCGCCGTACTGGGCGGCCAGTGCCTCTCGCAGCGCGGGGACGACGTCCTCGCGTGCGACCGCGACCGTGCGCACCCGCAGTCGGTGGGCCTGCTCGGCGAGCAGCGCGACCCTGCCGCCTGCGGCGGAGAGCCCGGTGACGCGGAAGCGGTCGGGGTTGCGCAGCACGAGGTCGATGGCCTGGGTCCCGATCGACCCGGTGGAGCCGAGGATCACGACATCCCGGACTCCGTCCACGGGGTCGAAGACAAGATGCGGATCAGCGAGGGGGGCTGGACTGTCGCTCATCCCCCCATTGTGGCCGCAACGCGGACCGCGCAGGACAGGGCTCCCCTCTTCCCCTCCGGCCTTGTTAACACCTCGGCGTACCCGAGGACACGAAATCACCCTTTGTGAAGCTCACGTGAAGATCACGTGATAACACTTCACCACTGGCCGGTGGACGACCGGCCGGGGGACGACACCCTGGGGGGTTCTCATGCGCATGCGCGCTGCCCTGCCCGCACTCGCGGGCGCCGTGGCACTGACGGGCACGTTTCTTCTCAGCACTCCGGCGCAGGCCGCCGGCGGTGTGACCATCCATCACGTCTGGTTCGACAGCCCGGGCTCCGACAACCGCTCCAACGCGAGCCTCAACGGCGAGTGGGTGCAGCTCAAGAACACCGGTTCCGCGGCGGTCTCGCTCAAGGGCTGGGTCCTGAAGGACGTGTCGAACCACAGGTACACCTTCCCCAACGTGAAGATCGGGGCGGGCAGGACCATGAAGGTGCACACCGGAAGCGGTACGGACACCGCGGCGGACAAGTTCCAACGCCGGCGCGCGTACGTCTGGAACAACACCAGTGACACCGCCACGCTCACGAAGGCGAGCGGCTCCAAGGTCGACTCGTGCTCGTGGACGACGCGGGACCCCAGCGACAAGTACTGCTGATCCCCCGGCAGGCCGCCGCCCGCCCCGGCCGGGGCGGGCGGCGGCCTGGCACGGGAGGGGGCGGTGACCGACGTGCCTGAGGGCGTCGGCCACCGCCCGTGCCTACCGCGAGCGAGGTCAGCGGATGGGCCGGCGCACGTTCTCCCGCTGGGCGGGACCGGGCGTCGCGTCGGCGATCCACGGGCCGTCGCCGGACGGGTCGACGACTCCCTCCTCCAGCCAGGTGTAGGTGCCCGACATCACGCCCTTGACGACCCTGCGGTCGAGCTCGTCGGTGTTGGTCCACAGACGCCCGAAGAGTTCGTCGACGCGGATGCGGGACTGCCTGCAGAAGGCGTCGGCGAGCTGGTACGCCTCACGGCCGTGCTCCCCGCTGGTGCGCAGGAGTTCGGCGCGCACGCAGGCGGCGCTCATCGCGAAGAGCTCGGCGCCGATGTCGACGATCCGGCCCAGGAAGCCCTGCTTGGTCTCCATCCGCCCCTGCCAGCGGGACATGGCGTAGAACGTGGACCGGGCCAGCTTGCGGGCGCTGCGTTCGACGTAGCGCAGGTGCGGCGAGAGGTCGACGCCGTGCTGGAACTCGCCGTACGAGCGCGGGAGCTGACCGGGTCCCGCGACCAGCTTCGGCAGCCACTTGGCGTAGAAGACACCGGCGTTGGCGCCCGCCTTCGCCTTGTCCGAGAGGGACTTCTCGGGGTCGATGAGGTCACCGGCCACCGAGAGGTGGGCGTCCACGGCCTCGCGGGCGATCAGCAGGTGCATGATCTCCGTCGAGCCCTCGAAGATGCGGTTGATGCGCAGGTCCCGCAGGATCTGCTCGGCCGGGACCGCCCGTTCGCCGCGGGCCTTGAGGGACGCGGCGGTCTCGAAGCCGCGGCCACCGCGGATCTGGACCAGTTCGTCGGCCATCAGACAGGACATCTCGGAGCCGTACAGCTTGGCGAGGGCGGCCTCGATACGGATGTCGTTGCGGTCCTCGTCGGCCATCTGCGAGGACAGGTCGACGACCGCCTCCAGGGCGAACGTCGTCGCCGCGATGAAGGAGATCTTCGCTCCGACCGCCTCGTGGAAGGCGACCGGCTTGCCCCACTGCTCGCGCGCGGCGGACCATTCGCGGGCGATCTTGAGGCACCACTTCCCCGCCCCCACGCACATGGCGGGGAGCGAGAGCCGGCCCGTGTTGAGCGTGGTCAGCGCGATCTTCAGACCCGCGCCCTCGGGACCGATCCGGTTCGCGGCGGGGACGCGCACCTGGTGGAAGCGGGTGACACCGTTCTCCAGGCCGCGCAGGCCCATGAAGGCGTTGCGGTGCTCGACGGTGATGCCGTCGGAACCGGCCTCCACCACGAAGGCCGTGATGCCGCCCTTGTGGCCCTCGGACTTCGGCACCCGCGCCATGACGACGAGGAGATCGGCGACGACACCATTGGTCGTCCAGAGCTTCACGCCGTCGAGGACGTAGTCGTCGCCGTCCGGCACGGCGGACGTGGCCAGCCGCGCCGGGTCGGAGCCGACGTCCGGTTCGGTGAGCAGGAAGGCCGAGATGTCGGTCCGGGCACAGCGGGGCAGGAAGGTGTCCTTCTGCTCCTTGGTGCCGAAGAGCTTCAGCGGCTGGGGCACGCCGATCGACTGATGCGCGGAGAGCAGCGCGCCGATCGCCGGGCTCGCGGAGCCGACCAGGGCGAGTGCCTTGTTGTAGTACACCTGGGTGAGGCCGAGGCCGCCGTACTTGGTGTCGATCTTCATGCCGAGGGCGCCGAGCTCCTTGAGCCCGTCGACGACCTCGTCGGGGATCCGCGCCTCGCGCTCGATACGAGCGGAGTCGATCTTCGTCTCGCAGAAGTCGCGCAGCTTGGCGAGGAACTCCTCGCCACGTTGGACCGCCTCGTCGGGCGGCAGGGGGTGCGGGTGGATCAGGTCGAGCCGGAAGCGCCCGAGGAACAGTTCCTTGGCGAAGCTGGGCTTGCGCCAGTCCTGTTCCCGCGCCGCCTCGGCGACCTGACGGGCCTCACGTTCGGTGACTGTGGGCCGGTGGGGTGTTGCGGACAAGAAGCTCACCTCGCCGCGAATAGGGATCACTGGGGGTCTTCGTTACTGACCGGTGCTACTCGATCGTATGTACCTGATGGCGGGCGACCCCACCAGTCCTCGCGCAGCGTTCGGGCCGTCCCCCGACCATGCGGGGAGCAGCCGGCGTACGCCGCGTACGCGGCTTTCCGTCCGGTGTCGCCTGACAGGTTCCACATTGCTCCCTCGCGGCCGTCGCCGCCGCGCCGGGTGTCACATCGTGGGGCCGTTCGGGGGACGGTCCGCGTGAGGCCCCTCGACGGTCACCGTCCCCCCGGGCTCCCCTGGGAGGAGCCCGGCGGCGGGAGGTCCGTCCGGGTATCTCGCGACGAGCGCGCACGAAGTCGGTATCGAAGCGCTTCGACATAGATGAACGCTTGGGACACCTGTGGACACACGCTCTCCACCGGGCTACTGTCGAGCCGCCTCACTCGCCGCCCCTGTCAGTGCGACACGCGCTGTCGAAGCGCTTCACACAGCTTGGAGAGCCGGATGGTCACCCTCGCCGAGGTCGCCCAGCACGCCGGAGTCTCGGCGAGCACGGTGAGCTATGTCCTCAGCGGCAAGCGGTCCATCTCCGCGGCGACCCGGCAGCGGGTGGAGCGGAGCATCCAGGAGCTCGGCTACCACCCGAACGCGGGCGCCCGGGCCCTGGCGAGCAGCCGGTCCACCATCATCGCGCTGATGGTTCCGCTCCGTACCGACATGTACGTACCCGTGATGATGGAGATCGCCATCGCGGTGGCGACCCACGCCCGCACCTTCGGGTACGACGTGCTGCTGCTCACCGGCGAGGAGGGACCCGACGCCGTGCGCCGGGTCACCGGCAGCGGGCTCGCCGACGCGATGATCCTGATGGACGTCGAACTCGACGACGAACGGCTGCCGTTGCTGCGCCGGACGGACCAGCCGTCCGTGCTGATCGGGCTGCCCGCCGACACCGCCGGACTGACCTGCGTCGATCTCGACTTCAGGGCGACGGGCGCGCTGTGCGCCGAGCACCTGGCCGCGCTGGGCCACCGGGACATCGCTGTCATCGGCGAGGCCCCCGCCGTCTACGAACGGCACACGGGCTTCGCCGAGCGCACGCTCGACGGACTCCGGTCCCGTTCCCGCGAGTTGGGACTGCGTGTGCTGCACCGCCCCTGCGAGGGCGGCTTCGACGCGATGTCCCTGACGCTGGCCCGGGTCTTCGACGAGCGCCCCGGCACCACGGGCTTCGTCGTGCAGAACGAGTCCGCGGTCGAGCCGCTGCTCGCCCTGCTGCGCCGGCAGCGCCGGGCCGTCCCCGAGGACGTGTCGGTGATCGCGATCTGCCCGGACCAGGTCGCCACGCAGGCCTCGGTGCGGCTGACGTCGGTCGCCATCCCCGCGCAGGAGATGGGCCGGCACGCCGTCGAGCAGGTGATCGCCAAGCTGGAGGGGCGTGGAAACGACGAAGTCGCACTCATCGCGCCCGAGTTGACGATCCGCGCGAGCACGGGGCCGGCCCCCGCGGCCGCCTGACGGCCGGGCAGGGCACGTGACGCTTCCGTTGCCCGGAACTGTGGCCTCCACCACAGCGAGGCCGGTCCTGTCCTGCTGAAGTCGGCGGATGGTCCTTCTGCTCCTGTTGTTGCTTCCCGGCGGGCTGGCCGCCTGCGTCGCCCTCGCCGGGTACGGCTTCGGCAGGCTCGGCCGCGCGGGCGCGGGGCTCGTCGACGGCGGGGGGCGGCTGCGCGGACCGGCCGCCCTCATGGGTGCCGCCGCGGTCGCCGTGTATGTGTGGGGCCTGCTCCATGTCGCCGGAGCGGTCCTGTCGGCGGAGGACGGCGGCGCCGACTCGGCGCCGATCCGGCCGTGCCGTACGCCCGGCTGGCAGGAGTGGGCGCGGGACCCCGGCATCACCGGTTACACGGTGAGCTATCTGCCCGTGCGGTTCGTCTGCGAGACGGGGGACGGCGGCCGGTACGCCACCGGCCACGTCCCCCGGTACGTCAACCCGGCCTTCTTCTGTCTCGCGGTGGCCGCCGTGGCGACGGCCGGCGCCGCTGCCCTCGACACGGAGCGCCGGGCCAGGAGGAGCACGGCCGTATGACGCGCGGCGGCCGACCGGCCGTCCCGTGCGGCCTGCCCGGGCCGCCTGGCCTGCGCGGTCTTCTCAGCCTTCGCGCCAGCCGAGTTTGACGAGGAGGTTCTTGGCCTCCTCGGCGACCTCCGCCTGGGCGACCACGTCGTAGCGGGCGGCGACGATCTGGCTGCGGGACGCGAAGTCGCGGCGGCCTCCGGTGAACGCGTGGCCGGCGAAGCCGAAGAGCGCGCCGAAGATCGCGCCGTAGAACAGGCCGCTGATCATCAGCACCACGACGTGATGGTTGCCCGCGGCGAACAGCGACAGGAGCAGGCCGATGAGCAGCCCGAACCAGGCACCCGAGCCCGCGCCGGCCAGGGCGGCCCGGCCGCGGGTGAGCCTGCCGAGCACCGTCTCCACCATCCGCAGGTCGGAGCCGATGATCGCGGTGTGCTCCACCGGGAACTTGCTGTCGGAGAGGAAGTCGACCGCGCGCTGCGCGCCCTCGTAGGTCGGGTACGAGCCGACCACCGGCCGGTCGAGCGGCGCCGTGGGCGGTTGCTGCGTCATCGCGGGGCTCCCTTCCTCATCGTCCCCCTCCCTGTCGAACAGCCTGCTGCGGGGCGGTGGGCCCCGCAACGCAGAGAGGGCCGGGCGGGCGGACGCGCCGCCACGGACCGGCCCGAGCGGCCGGAGCAGATCGAGCGGCCGGACGCGGTCGCCTCTTGTCGCGCAGGCGGTCGACCGATGCCAGAGGGCACTCTCCCCCGAAGGCTGAGCTCACTCCTCCGAGGCCTCCATGCTCCGGTTCCCGTTCTCGAGCCATGCGCGTACCTGGTCACAAATGGTGTCCAGGCCCGCTGCGGCCGAGTACTCGGCGGGGACCTGATCGGGGCTGTCGACGACCAGCAGGCGTGCTCGTAGGGCCGGTGTTCGTCCGGGCTCGTACCACACGCGAAGGACGAGGACTCCCGTGTGAGCGTCTGAGACAGCCATGTGCTCAGTGTTCCGGACCGACGCCACCTCAACGTCACGGCCGAGTGCGCATGGCTTGGACCGCGCTTCCCATGCGACGGCACAGCGGGGGTGAGGGCTCCAGTCCGAGTTCGGTGCGGAGGAGGTGTCGCAGTTCGTCGAAATGCCGGATGGCTTCGCCGGTGTTGCCCTCGGCGAGGTAGGTCTCGATGACCTGCCGGTGGGCGCTTTCCCGCAGGGGTTCTCCGGCGACCGCCCGCAGTGCCGCGTCGAGTGCTTCCCCGAACCGGCCCGCGGCGCGGTGGACGCGGGCGAGCGATTCCAGGGCGTGGAGGCGCATCTGGTGCAGTCTCTCCCGTTCGACGATGACCCAGTCGTCCCAGTCCTGGGGCAGGAGGTCGCTGCTGAGGGCCTGGTCCGCCCGCGCCGTGTCGGGAAGGGGTGTGTCGGGCGGGACGCGGCCCGACGGCTGTGACCAGGCGATGGCCCGGCGCAGGATGTCCTCGGTGGCGGCCAGATCCGTTTCGATGTCCTGGGACAGCTGGAGGGTACTCGCCGTGGCGATGACCAACGGCCGATCCAGTTTGGGCAGCCGCCACAGTGCCGAGCGCAGACAGCCGGCGGCTCGGGTGCCGGCGGCGTCCGGCCACAGTTTCTCGGCGACGTATTCACGGGTGAGCGTGCGGCGACTGAGCACCAGCAGACTCAGCAGTCGCCGGCCCGCCGGGGCGACCAGTACGGACCGGCCTCCGTAGCGCAGGTCGAAACCGCCCATGAGCGTCAAGTAGGGAAGGGTACGCGGTCGGTTGTCGTCGGAATGCATGTGTGTTGCCGCCTCCTCGAACCACGAAGAAGCCGTCGTCGACGAACGGCGATTCCCGGCGCGGCACCTCGGGCGGTCCCCGAAGGCGGCTGCGGACTTCGCGTCGCACACCGCCGTGCGCCCACGACGGCAACCGCCACGGCAGCCGCCGATCCGCGGTGCGGCGCTGCGCGAGGGCCGCACCGTCCCATTGGAACACCGCGAGCCCTTCGGCACATCCGCGCGGGCGACGAGGCCCGGGGAGCCGTGGACCGGCGGCCTGTTTCTTCGCGCGGGTGATGGCGTGGTGACGGCTCGGTGACCTGGTATCTGCAGGCTTCTCGCAGTGATTCCGTGGCCCCGGCCCGGTGGGCGACGACCACACCGACGACCACACCACGACAACGCCGACGAGACGAGAGGAGGCACCGTGTTCCACCACCGCTCCACATCTTCGTCCTCAGCATCGTCGCGATCCTCACCGTGGTCGCGCCGGCCTGCGTGCCGTATGCCACGCGACGGTCGCGTCCGGTTCCGGTGCGCCAGCCTTCCCGCCCGGGTCTACGACGTGATGCTGCTGCTCCTCGCGGTCCTCGCCGTGACACAGCACTTCCCCGGCCGGGGACTTGTGCTGACGGCCTATCTGGCGTTCCGCCTCACCGGCCGTCATCTCGCCCACAGCCGGGTTGCGCCTTCGGTACCCGGCCGCCCCGATCGTGGACAGCGCCCATGAACGTACCCGTCGTCACCCGCCCGGCACGCCCCACGGCCGTCGACGAACGCTCCCAGGTCCTCGGGGAGTTGAATGACATCCGCTCCCGCGGCAGATGGCGGTTCCGGCTGGCGCTGCTCGGCCCCGCCTTCGTCGTGGCGGTCGCCTACGTCGACCCGGGCAACGTGGCCACCAACGTCGAGGCCGGCGCACGCACCGGCTACCTCCTCGTGTGGGTCGTCGTCCTGGCCAACCTCATGGCCCTGCTCGTGCAGTACCTGTCGGCGAAACTCGGACTGGCCACCGGCAAGAACCTCCCCGAACAGTGCCGTGAACTCGCCCCGCGCTGGCTGAGCCGACTGCTGTGGGCCCAGGCCGAACTGGTCGCCATGGCCACCGACCTGGCGGAATTCGCCGGCGCCGCACTCGGCCTGAGCCTGCTGTTCGGCATGCCGATCCCGCTGGCCGCCCTGGTGACGGCCGTGGTGTCGTTCGCGGTCCTGGCCTGCCAGCAACGAGGCTGCCGCGCCTTCGAACTCGCCGTGATGGCCCTGCTCTTCCTCGTCCTGGCCGGATTCGCCTACGACCTGCTGACCGTCGGCCACCAGTCCCCAGCCGGCGCCGCCGGCGGCCTGATACCCCAATTCGACGGCCAGAGCACCGCGTTGCTGGCCGCCGCCATCGTCGGGGCCACCGTCATGCCACACGCCGTCTACCTCCACTCCGCGCTCACCCAGCGCAGAGTACGCACCGACCAGCCCCGCGACCGCCGTTTCCTGCTGCGCTACCTGCGGATCGACTGCGCACTGGGCTTCACCATCGCCGGCGCCGTCAACCTCGGCATGCTCTGCCTCTCCACAGCCCTCTTCCGCCACACCACCCCAGGCGACCTGGACAGCATCACCGCCGCCCACACCGACCTCGCCAAAACCGCCGGCGGCGCCGCCGCGATGGCCTTCGCGGTGGCGCTCCTCGCCTCCGGCATCTCCTCCGCGAGCGTGGGCACCTACGCAGGCCAAGTCGTGATGCAGGGCTTCCTGCGCCGGCGTATCCCCCTGTCCCTACGCCGCACGGTGACCATGGCACCGGCACTGCTCGTCCTGTGCCTCGGACTCCCCGTCACCTCCACCCTCGTGTTCAGCCAGGTCGTCCTCGCCTTCGGCATCCCCTTCGTCCTGCTCCCACTCGTCCTCGTCACACGGCGCCGCGACCTCATGGGCCCACTGACCAACCGGCCCGCCACCACAGCCGCCGGCGCACTCGTGTGCACCCTGGTCATCTGCCTGAACGTCTACCTCATCGTGACCATGGCGAAATGACAGGCGCCCCGAGAAGCGGCTGGGCCCGCGAGGTCACCCAGCGCGAGATGCCGATCGCCACCACACTCTCCGGCGTCAACATGCGCCTCAAGCCCGGAGCGATCAGGGAACCGCACTGGCACAAGCAGTCGGAATGGGCCTACGTCCTCGACGGCAGATGCCGGATCAGCGCCGTCGACCAGGAAGGCCGCAACTTCCTCGACGACGTCTCGGCCGGCGACCTCTGGTTCTTCCCTCAGGGCATCCCCCACCACATCCAGGCCCTCGACGAAGGCGTCGAATTCCTCCTCGTCTTCAACGACGGAAACTTCTCCGAGAACGACACCTTCCTGATCAGCGACTGGTTCGCCCACACCCCCGGTCGGTCCTGGCCAAGAACTTCGGCGTCACCGAGGAGGACTTCTCCACGATCCCGACATCCGAGCTGTACATCTTCAACGGCACAGTCCCCCCGTCCCTCGACTCCGACCGCGTTCGCGGAGGCCTCGAAGTTGCGTGAGTCGACGATCCGGGCGGTACCGCCGCTGGTGCGGATCGGGGTCTGGGAGTCGAGGCTGTGTTTGAAGCTGCGGGGGACGTCACCGCTCGGGCTGAGCACATCGGCCGCCCTGATCGAGATCGACGCCGGCGCCATCCGCGAACTGCACTGGCACCCCACCAACGACGAATGGCAGTACTACATCTCCGGACAAGGACGCATGGGCGTCTTCGCCGACTCAGGACGCAACCGGACATTCGACTACCAGGCCGGCGACGTCGGATACGTCCCCTTCGCCATGGGCCACTACATCGAGAACACCGGCGACACACCACTGAAACTGCTCGAGATGTTCCTCGCCCCCCGCTTCGAGGACGTCAGCCTCGCCCAGTGGATGGCCCTGACCCCCGCCGAAGTCGTCCGCCACCACCTCAACCTCAACGACAACGTCATGAAGTCACTCCGCACCGAGAAGCAGCCCATCTTCCGCCCGTAGGGCCCCGGACACGCCGACGGCCGGAGTCCCCGCACAGTGGACTCCGGCCGTCGGCGAACGTTCGGGCAGCGCTCAGAGGGCGAGGCCCGTCAGCACGAGGACGCGCTCGTAGGTGTAGTCGTCCATCGCGAACTTCACGCCCTCGCGCCCGACGCCGGACTGCTTCACACCGCCGTACGGCATCTGGTCGGCGCGGTAGGACGGCACGTCACCGACCACGACACCGCCGACCTCCAGCGCCCGGTGCGCGCGGAAGGCACCCTGCAGGTCGTGGGTGAACACACCCGCCTGCAGGCCGTACTTGGAGTCGTTGGCGGCGGCGAAGGCGGCCGCCTCGCCGTCCACCTTCCGCACGGTGAGGACCGGTCCGAAGACCTCCTCGCAGGAGACGGTGACGTCGTCCGGCACGTCGGCGAGAACCGTCGGCGCGTAGGAGGCACCGTCGCGCTTGCCGCCGGTGAGCAGCGAGGCGCCGGCCCCGACCGCCTCGTCGACCCACGACTCGACTCGCTTGGCCGCGTCCTCGCTGACCAGCGGGCCGACGTCGGTCTTGTCGTCCGACGGGTCACCGGTCACCTGGGCCTCGACGGCGGCGACGATGCGCGGCAGCAGCCGGTCGTACACGGACGCGTCCGCGATCACCCGCTGCACGGAGATGCAGGACTGGCCGCCCTGGTAGTTCGAGAAGGTGGCGATCCGCGTCGCGGCCCAGTCGAGGTCCGCGTCGCTCGCCCAGTCGGCGAGCACGACCGCGGCGCCGTTGCCGCCCAGTTCCAGGGTGCAGTGCTTGCGGGGCACCGAGTCCATGATCGCGTAACCGACCTTCTCGGAGCCGGTGAAGGAGATCACGGGCAGGCGCTCGTCCTGGACGAGTGCGGGCATGCGGTCGTTGGAGACCGGCAGGATGCTCCACGAACCTGCGGGCAGGTCCGTCTCGGCGAGCAGGTCACCGATGATCAGGCCCGACAGCGGCGTCGCGGGCGCCGGCTTCAGGATGATCGGCGCGCCGGCGGCGATGGCCGGGGCGATCTTGTGGGCGCACAGGTTGAGGGGGAAGTTGAACGGCGCGATGCCGAGGACGACGCCCTTCGGGAAGCGGCGGGTCAGGGCGAGGCGGCCCTGGCCACCGAGGTCGGTGTCCAGGCGCTGGGCCTCGCCACCGTTGAACCTGCGGGCTTCCTCCGCGGCGAAGCGGAACACGGAGACCGCGCGGCCTACCTCGCCGCGGGCCCACTTGATCGGCTTGCCGTTCTCGGCGGAGATGAGCTGCGCGATCTCCTCGGTGCGCTCGACGAGGCGGCGGCTCACGTGGTCGAGGGCGGCGGCGCGGACGTGGGCGGGGGTGGCGGCGAACTCGTCGCGTACGGCGTACGCGGCGGCCACGGCCTCCTCGACCTGGGCCTCGGTCGGGACGCTGACCTGGGCGACGAGCCGGCCGTCCCACGGCGAGGTCACGTCGAAGGCGGTCTCGCCGGTGGCCTGGCGGCCGGCGAGCCAGAAGGCGGTGGTGGAAGTCATGTCGAGTCCCGGCCCTTCCGAGGTTGAGGAGTCGTCCTTGGTTTCGTGGTCCACGGTAGGGCCGTGGCGGCGGAGGGGTATTTGTCCGAGCCGTAGCAGTCACCCGGCGGGGCACGCCGCATTGTCCCGGTGACCGCGGGGGTGTCTCGCCCCCGCCGCCCCTACCAACCCATCCCGTACCTGGGGGGGGTGCCGCCCCCAGACCCCCGCATCGCCCGAAGGGCTCGTCCTCAAACGCCGGACGGGCTGAAAGACATGACCCCGGCCGCCAGCCTTCGAGAGCGCCCCGGCAGCACGGGCCCGCATCCAGCACACGCCGAGTCTCCGGCACAGGCCCGCATCTCCAGCCCGTCCGGCGATGGAGGACAGGGCCCTCAAGGCCGGAGCGGGGGTCGGGGGCGGCAGCCCCCAGGGAAGGGACGGGACGGGTAGGGGCGGCGGGGGCGAAACCCCCTATTCGGCGGCGGCAGCCGTCGTCTTCAGGGCCAGCCAGAGTTCCATCCGCACATCCGGATCGTCGAGTGACCTCCCGAGGATCTCCTCGACCCTCCGCATCCGATATCGCAGCGTGTGCCGGTGCACACCAAGGTCCGCGGCCGCCGCGTCCCACTGCCCGTGCCGGGACAGCCAGGCCCGCAGCGAGGCCACCAGATCCCCCCGCCCGGTCGCGTCGTGCTCGTACAGCGCCCGCAGCAACCCGTCGGCGAACGCCCGCACCGCGTCGTCCGCGAGCAGCGGCAGCACCGACCCCGCGGCCAGTTCCTCGTGCTCGACCAGCGACCGCCCCCGCCGCCGGGCGACGGACAGCGCCTGTTCGGCCTGCTTGTAGGCGGCGGCCGCGGCGATCGGCCCGGCCGGCGCGGACAGGCCGACGACCAGCTCGTCGTCCTCGCCCGCCGGCTGTTCCCGGGCTCCGTTCCGCGCGGCGTCCAGGGCGAGGGCGTACTCCCCGCACGCGGCCACCGCCGCGCCTCCGTCCACGGCGAGCACGACCAGTCGCTCGCCGTCGGGCACGACGAGGACGGACTCGCCGGAGCGGGCCGCGGCCGACTCCACGATCTCGGCGAGCCCGCCGAGCGGGTCGCCGTTCGTGTCCGGCACCGCGACCTGGGCCTTGGACGGTTTCGCCGCGGCGACCCTGGCGTGCCCGTCGGCGTGCGCCCGGGCCGCCGAGGCGGACGCCGACTCGGCGAGGATGAGCCGGAACGGCGCGTCGAGCAGTTCCCCGTACAGGTCCCCCGCCACGGTCCGGGCGTGCTCGGGCTGGCCGGCGAGCAGCATGCGCAGCACGGCCGCGCCGATCCGCTGTTCGGCCGCGTGCAGCGGCCGTGACCGCTCGGTGGTGAGCGTCAGCAGCGCGATCGCCGAGTGCACGGCGTACCGCTCGGCGGTGCCGAGGGCGGCGGCCGTGCCGACGGCGAGCGCGGCGCGGGGCCTGCGTCCGGCCCCGAGGGAGTGCAGCTCGACGCGGTCCTCGCCGCCCACCACCGAACTCGCGGGGGCGGGCCGCTCACGCAGCCGCTCCACGTCCGGGGTGAGCCGTCCGGCCCGCCGCCCGGCCCACTCGGGCGCGGCGGCGACGACGGCGCCCGAGGCGTCGTACAGCGCGGCCCAGCCGTCCACCTGCCCGGCGAGCGCGGCGAGCAGTCCCTGGGGCCCGTCGCTCAGTGCCTGCTTGGTCAGCTCGCGCTGCGCGGCGAAGCCGGCGGTCACGGCCCGGTACTGGTCCGCGGCGATCGCGGCCGACACGGCCTTGCTGATCGCCAGGAACGGCGTGCGCCGGGGTACCTCCAGCAGCGGGAGCCCTTCCTCCGCGGCCGCGTCGACGAGTGCCTCGGGGGTCTCCTCGTAGTTGACGCCGACGGCGAACCCGAGGCCGACGACCCCCGCTCCCGCGAGCCGCTTCACGTAACGCCGCATGGCGTCCGGGTCCTCCGCGTCCAGGGTGAGCGCGGTGATGAGCAACAGCTCCCCGCCCTCCATGTACGGCACGGGGTCGGCGAGCTCGCTGACATGGGCCCAGCGGACGGGTACGTCCAGTCGGTCCTCGCCGGCCCGCACGGTCAGCTTGAGCGCGGAGTGGTGGACGAGCGAGGCGAGCGTGGGGGGCATGGGACCTTCAGGTCTTCACAGGATCTTCGACGGCCACGGGAGGTGTGATCTTTTGGATCTTTTGGCCGCAACGTATGAACGACCTATGTCGATTCTGCCTCACCGTACGGTCGGCCGGTGACCCGATGTCCGGACGCCCCGGTCAGCCGCGCAGATCGACCAGCAGGGGCGGCGCGTGCTCGCCGCGCACGCTGGTGAGCGACAGCACGGCGTGCCCCGGCGGTACCCCGTGCGCCAGCTCGGACGCGGACCACCGCTCCCGTTCGACCTGCCGGACGGTGACGGCCCGTGCGGTCGGCGCGTGCCCGGTGATCACCCGCCGCAGCATGTGCACGGCCTTCCCCGCCGGGGTCTCCGCGATGATCTGCCGGTCGGTGACGTCCCGCGCCTCGATCCACTCCTTGCCCCACACCTCGGCGAAGTCCTGCCCGTCCCAGGGGGTGAGTCCGGACAGCGCCATCCGGCATCCGATGGATCCGAGCAGCGGGCCGCGCAGGGGGCGCGGTACGTCGTCGAGCGTGCGCAGCGTCAGCACGGCCCCGGCGTTGCCCGACCGCAGGCGCTGGATGCCCCGTACGGCCTCGGGTGTGATGAGTCCCGTCGCGTCGTCCAGTACGAGACAGGCGAAGAGCGAGCGGTCCTCGCGTACCGCGACGCTCGCCGTGAACTGCGCGAGCACGAGCCGCGCGAGGATCCGCGAGGCGTCGGCGTGTCCGCGCGCGGGCAGGTCGACGCGTACCCGCACCGGGTGGTCCAGGGCCCGCAGGGAGAAGGGCCGCGACTGCCCGGAGGTGTCGAAGAACCCGGCGAACGCGGGCCGGTCGAGCAGCGCGACCCGGTCCGCGAGCACGCTTGCGACGTCGCCGGGGTGTCCCATCTGACGCTCCCGGGCGTCGAGTTCCCGCAGCAGTGACTCCTGTCCGCCGTCCTGCAGTGCCTTGCGCAGCGCGCCGAGCGGTCCGGGCGTTCCGTCGAGGAGCTGCCGCAGTTCGGGCACGGAGGGGAAGCGCCCGTGGACGGCGCGGTAGGGGCCGAGCAGCTGGGCGAGCACGGTGGTCGAGCGGCGGCTGTCGCCCCCGGGGTGCGGGTCGGCGAGATCCCCGACCAGTGCTTCGGCGAGCACCGCGGCGGCCTCGTCGGGGTCGGTGGTCCCGCCGTAGAGGTCGAGGTCGTACACGGACTCGGGGTTCCCGATCCGGACGACGACGTCGTACGCGTCGACGGGGCCGAGCCCGGCGCCCGCCGCGCCCACCACCACGACGGCGGCGCGCCCGGCGAGGGCGTGCAGGCACAGCGACTCGGCGAGCGGCCAGACGACCGCGCCGGTCTTGCCGGACCCGGCGGGGCCGACGGCGAGCAGTGAGGTCCCCAGCAGATCGGGGCCGAGGGCCAGTCCGGTGTCGCGGTAGGCGTAGGGGTTGCGCGGGTCGTCGGCGGTCGCGCCGAGCCGCACCTGTCCGGTCACCAGGTCGTGGCGGGCGAGTCGTCCGGGCAGGTCGCGCTCGCCGGAGGGGTGCAGGCAGGCGGCGGCGCCGTCCTTGAGCACGGCGGCGGTGAACGTGGCGAGGCTGTGGCGTCCGCTGCGCACTCCCTGCCAGGCGCGGGCGATCCGGGCGTGGTCGACATCGCGCATCAGCCCGCGGCCCGCCTCGGCGGCGAGCCGGTCGGCGGCGTCGGCGGCTCCGGCGGCGCGCAGGTGGTTCCACTGGGCGGGGTCCTCCTCGGGCGCGGGCGGCCGCTCGTGGACGGGGGCGGCGCGGTGCCACGCGGGCAGTCCGTAGCGCCGCCAGACCTCACCCCAGCGGCCCAGGCGGCCGACGACGATCATGATGGCGAGGGCGATCAGTGTGTAGTAGCCGTACCAGAGGAACGCGTTGCCGACCCGGTCGTCGCTGTGGCGCCAGGAGTCGGGGGTGAACAGTTCGAGCGGCAGGACCCACCAGCCGCCGAGGTATCCGTTCCACAGCAGCGACCAGACCAGCCAGCCCACCAGGAAGGCGATCACCGCGCCGCTCAGCAGCTGCCGGGCGGGGATCCGTTCCGGCTCCTGCTCGGGCCGGGGCCGGTAGCCGAACCGCCACACCCCGGGGGCGGCCTCGGGCCGCGGTGCCCGCAGCCAGGCCAGGAACGCGGATCCGTCCGGCAACGGCGGTACGCCCGGTGCCCGTGCGGGCCGGGGTGGTGTCACCGCCGCGTCCGCCGGTCCCGCCGGACGCGGCACCGGCCGGGCATGCGTGCCCCGTGCGTCCTGGGTCCCGTCGCTGTCCATCGCCCTGCCCCCTGACCAGCCGCTCCCTGCTTCGTCCGCGAGTCAATCTAGTGCCCCTGCGGGGCGAGTTCACCGTTTACGGGGCTGCCCCCGCCGGGCGAGTTCGCGGTACCCGGGGCGAGGAGCGCGGCGGCACGGACCACCGGACCCTCGGCGCCGCCCGCGCGCGACGACTCCGGCCGTGCGCGCCGCCTCCGCCCGGGGCGCCCCTGTCCCCCTGTCCCCCTGTCCCCCTGTCCCCCTGTCCCCCTGTCCCCCTGTCCACGGTGTACAGGTCCTCACCCTGCTGCCCTCCCTCTATGTCCACGACGGACAAGGGGACCTTCCGACAACGCCCACATGGAGCATGCCCACCCTCCAGGGCCGGCCCTAGCCTGCGAAGAAAGAAGTCAAGCGTCCGAAAACACCCGCCCGGCGCCCCGTCCGCCGGGGACCGTCCGGTTCGCAAGATCATCAGGGAGCCCCTCATGACCGCACTTCCGCAGGAGCGCCGCGTCGTCACCGCCATCCCCGGCCCGAAGTCGCAGGAGCTGCAGGCCCGCCGTACCGCCGCGGTCGCGGCCGGCGTGGGCTCGGTGCTCCCTGTCTTCACCACGCGCGCCGGCGGCGGCATCATCGAGGACGTCGACGGCAACCGCCTGATCGACTTCGGCTCCGGCATCGCCGTGACGTCGGTCGGCGCGAGTGCCGAGGCCGTCGTACGCCGGGCCTCCGCCCAGCTCCAGGACTTCACCCACACCTGTTTCATGGTCACGCCGTACGAGGGGTACGTCGCCGTCGCGGAGGCGCTGGCCGAGCTGACGCCGGGCGACCACGCCAAGAAGTCGGCGCTGTTCAACTCGGGCGCCGAGGCCGTCGAGAACGCCGTCAAGATCGCCCGTGCGTACACCAAGCGCCAGGCGGTCGTCGTCTTCGACCACGGCTACCACGGCCGGACGAACCTCACGATGGCGCTGACGGCCAAGAACATGCCGTACAAGCACGGCTTCGGCCCGTTCGCGCCCGAGGTCTACCGGGTTCCGGTCGCCTACGGCTACCGCTGGCTGACCGGCCCCGAGAACGCCGGCGCCGAGGCGTCCGCGCAGGCCATCGACATGATCAACAAGCAGATCGGGGCCGACAACGTGGCCGCGATCATCATCGAGCCGGTGCTCGGCGAGGGCGGCTTCATCGAGCCCGCGAAGGGCTTCCTGCCGGCCATCAGCCAGTTCGCCAAGGACAACGGCATCGTCTTCGTCGCGGACGAGATCCAGTCCGGCTTCTGCCGCACCGGCCAGTGGTTCGCGTGCGAGGACGAGGGCATCGTCCCCGACCTGATCACGACTGCCAAGGGCATCGCGGGCGGTCTGCCGCTCGCCGCCGTGACCGGCCGCGCCGAGATCATGGACGCCGCGCACTCGGGCGGCCTGGGCGGCACCTACGGCGGCAACCCGGTGGCCTGCGCGGGCGCGCTCGGCGCGATCGAGACCATGAAGGAACTCGACCTCAACGCCAAGGCGAAGAACATCGAGTCGGTCATGAAGGCACGGCTGGGTGCCATGGCCGAGAAGTTCGACATCGTCGGCGACGTCCGTGGCCGCGGCGCCATGATCGCCATCGAGCTGGTGAAGGACCGCGCGACCAAGGAGCCGAACCCGGAGGCGACCGCCGCGCTCGCCAAGGCCTGTCACCAGGAGGGCCTGTTGGTCCTGACCTGTGGCACTTACGGCAACGTCCTCCGCTTCCTGCCCCCGCTGGTCATCGGCGAGGACCTCCTCAACGAGGGCCTCGACATCATCGAGCAGGCCTTCTCCCGCATCTGACGGCGCCCGCCGCACCCGCACCGGAACCCGGCCGGCCGCCGACGGCGGATTCCGCTTCGTTCCGCGTCGGGTGCGGCCGGGGGCAGAGCGTGTGAAGAAGGTGTGCGAGGTGGATGAGAGGACGCGTTTGCGACTGGTCGGTGCCGCATCCCCTGCCGTAGGTTCTACCCAGATGAGAGAAACACCCCGCCCACAGGGGACTGTGGGCGACACAGGGTCGAGGCCTCCCCAGCTTCGCCCTGGTCGTGCCCTCGCGCACACACCCGGAGCTTCCGGCTCCGGAGCTTCTCACCGATCGGACAGTCGCCCGCCCCAAACCCCCCGGGGCGCGCGACGACCCGGTCCGGACGGCCGCCTCGGAACTACCCCCCCTGTTCCGGGGCGGCCGACCTTCCTCCCCGGCCTTCCCGGCCTTCTGGCGCTGCTCGGCTTTCCGGCCGCCCTCTTCGCACTGATCACCTGGCAGGTCGTGGCCCACGGCCCCCTCGCCCGCGCGGACGAGCGCCTCAGCCGCTCCCTGGTCCACCCGGACCGCGTCTCCGAGGTCCTCGCCGACCTGGGCGGCGTGCCCGTCGCGCTACCGGTGCTGGCCGTCGCCCTCGGGTACGTGGCGCTGTCCGCCCGCGCGGCCGGACAGCAACGCTGGTGGCGCGCGCCGGCCGTCGCGGCGGTGCTGATGGCGGTCGTACCGGCGGTGATCGTGCCGCTGAAGGAACTCGTCGCCCGCCCGGGCCCACCGGTCATGGGCCCGGGTACGGGCTTCTACCCCTCGGGTCACACCGCGACGGCCGTCGTCGCCTACGGTTCCGCCACCCTGCTCCTGCTTCCGCGGCTCCGTACCGCCCGCGCCCGCCGCGCCCTGCTGGGGCTCTGCCTCGCCCTGAACCTGGCGGTCGCCTTCGGCCTGGTCCGCCGCGGGTACCACTGGCCGCTGGACGTACTGGCGAGCTGGTGCCTGTGCGCGGTGCTGCTCACGGCGTCGGCCCTGTTCCTCGACCGGAGCGTCAGCCGAAGTAGCCGTCGAAGTTCCGCTGGAACTCCCAGCCCGCGAACCGGTCCCAGTTGACCGACCACGTCATCAGGCCGCGCAGTCCGGGCCAGGTGCCGTGGGGCGCGTACGAGCCGCAGTTCGTCCGCTTCGTCAGGCAGTCCAGCGCCTTGTCCACCTCCGCCGGGGACACATAGCCGTTGCCCGCGTTGACCGAGGCCGGCATGCCGATGGCGACCTGGTCGGGGCGCAGCGGCGGGAAGACGTTGCCGGTGTCTCCCGCGACCGGGAAGCCGGTGAGCAGCATGTCGGTCATGGCGATGTGGAAGTCGGCGCCGCCCATGGAGTGGTACTGGTTGTCGAGGCCCATGATCGGGCCGGAGTTGTAGTCCTGGACGTGCAGGAGCGTCAGGTCGTCGCGCAGGGCGTAGATCACCGGGAGGTACGCGCCGGCCCGCGGGTCCTGGCCGCCCCACTTGCCGGTGCCGTAGTACTGGTAGCCGAGCTGGACGAAGAAGGTCTCCGGGGCCATGGTGAGGACGAACCCGGAGCCGTACCTGGCCTTCAGGGTCTTCAGCGCGGAGATCAGGTTCACGATCACCGGAGTCGTGGGGCTCTTGAAGTTCGTGTCGCTCGCGTCCAGGGAGAGGGAGTGCCCCTCGAAGTCGATGTCCAGGCCGTCGAGACCGTAGGTGTCGATGATCTTCGAGACCGAGGAGACGAAGGTGTCGCGGGCGGCCGCCGTCGTCAGCTGGACCTGGCCGTTCTGGCCGCCGATCGATATCAGCACCTTCTTGCCCGCGGCCTGCTTGGCCTTGATCGCCGCCTTGAAGTCGGCGTCGCTCTCGACCGTGGGGCACTCGGTGACCGGGCAGCGGGTGAAGCGGATGTCGCCGGACGTGGTGGAGGTCGGTTCGCCGAAGGCCAGGTCGATGACGTCCCAGCTGTCGGGGACGTCGGCCATGCGGGTGTACCCGGAGCCGTTGGCGAAGCTCGCGTGGAGGTAGCCGACGAGGGCGTGCGGGGGAAGCCCGGTCGAACCGCCGGAACCGGCGGAGGTCGTCGCCGTCACCGTGGCCGACTTCGCGGACTCGCCCGCGTCGTTCGTCGCGGCGACCTGGAAGGCGTACGCCGTCGAGGGCGTGAGCCCGCCCACGGTGGCCGATGTCCCGGTGGCCGTCTGGACCCTGACCCCGTCGCGGTAGAGGGCGTAGCCCGTCGCGCCGGTCACCGGCGACCAGGAAAGGGCGACGGTCGAGGACGAGACGGTGCCGGCCGTCAGGCCGGTGGGCGCGGCCGGGGGCTGCCCCGCGTCGGCGCCGGGGCCGACGAGGGAGAGGTCGTCGGCGTAGTACGCGCCGGTGCCGTACCAGCCGTGGGTGTAGACCGTGACCCGGGTGGTGGTCGGGCCGGTGCGGAAGGTGGTGGTCAGGTGCTGCCAGTCGGGCGCGGACTGGGTCCAGGCGGAGACGTCGGTGGTGCCGGTGCCGCTCGCCCCGAGGTAGACGTAGCTGCCCCGGACGTATCCGGCGAGGGTGTACGAGGAGTCGGGCCTCACGGTCACCGTCTGCGAGCACTGCGCGTTGTCGCTGCCGGCCGGGGTGGCCTGGAGCGCCGAACCGCCGCTCCTGACGGGTGTCTTCACGACGGCGCCCGCCGTACAGGTCCAGCCGTCGAGGCCCGTCTCGAAGCCGCCGTTCCTGACCAGGTCGGCGTCGGCCGCACGGGCGGCCGTCGAGAGTGCGGCGAGGCCGGGCAGGGCCAGCACGGTGGCCGTGCAGACGGCGAGCAGCCTCCGGCGGAGCGGCAGTGGTCCGTTGGGGCCTCTGTGTGCGGTGCGTTCCACAACTGCCTCCAGGCATGGGGGAATTCAGGAGGGTGGAGCGCGCCCAACTTGGTCCAGACCAATCCGGTTGTCAAGACCTCTGCCGGTCGGTGCGGCGTCCGTGGGCGGCCGGGTCCGTTCCCGTGGTCACTGTCGGTTCTCGTTTCCGGCGAGACCCGCTGCCGCCTCGTGCATGGCCAGTTCCAGCAACGCCGGATCGGTGAGCGTTCCGGTGCCGTCCGGCGGGACCAGCCAGCGGACCCCGCCGGTCAGCCGTCCCGGGTACGGCACCACGATCCAGGTGCCGTGCCCCGCCGTGCGCACCCCCGTGCCGAGCCAGCGCGCCGCGGTGCCCGGCGGCACGAAGAAACCCATCCGGGCGTCGCCGAAGTCGACGAGCACCGGGCCCGGTTGGTCGATCACCCGGGTGAGCACGTCGAGCGTGGGGTAGCCGAGCCGGCCAGGCAGGATCAGCACGTCCCAGAGCCGGCCGGCCGGCAGCAGCGCGACCCCCGCCGGATTGCGCTCCCACTCCCAGCGGCAGGCCTCGGGATCCGGCGCCACGGATGCCAGCCATTCGACCGCCGTCTTGGCCCCTGTCATGGCGGAACCTCCCTCTCTCCTCGCGTCGACGCTGGTCGCGTCAGAGGGGAGAGCGAGGTTCGGGCCGGGCATTACGCGGGTTCGGCCATCCGGTGGTGGTGAACCGGATCACAACGGATGAGCTGGGCGTACGCCTGTGGATCAACGGCGCTCCGGAGCGCCCCGGTGATCAACGGGCCGGGGGTCGACGGTCCGGGCCTCAGCTGTCGAAGCCCAGCCCCAGCCGGTCCATGGCCCTCAGCCACAGATTGCGCCGCCCGCCGTGCGCGTCCGCCCGCGCCAGGGACCATTTGGTGAGCGCGATGCCGGTCCAGGCGAACGGCTCGGGCGGGAACGGCAGCGGCTTCCTGCGGACCATCTCCAGCTCGGTGCGCTCCGTGCGCTCCCCCGCGAGCAGGTCGAGCATCACGTCCGCGCCGAACCGGGTCGCGCCGACCCCGAGCCCCGTGTAGCCGGCCGCGTACGCGACCCGGCCCCGGTGCGCGGTGCCGAAGAAGGCCGAGAAACGCGAGCAGGTGTCGATCGCGCCGCCCCAGGCGTGGGTGAAGCGGACGCCCTCCAGCTGCGGGAAGCAGGTGAAGAAGTGCCCGGCGAGCTTCGCGTAGGTCTCCGGGCGGTCGTCGTACTCGGCGCGCACCCGGCCGCCGTACGGGTAGATCGCGTCGTAGCCGCCCCACAGGATCCGGTTGTCGGACGAGAGCCGGAAGTAGTGGAACTGGTTCGCCGAGTCCCCCAGCCCCTGCCGGTTCTTCCAGCCGACGGAGGCCAGTTGCTCCGCGGTCAGCGGCTCGGTCATCAGCGCGTAGTCGTAGACCGGGACGGTGTACGACCGCACCCGCCTGACCAGGTTCGGGAAGATGTTGGTGGCGAGGGCCACCCGGCGGGCACCGACGGAGCCGTAGGGCGTCCGTACGGCCATACCGGCACCGTGCGCCTTCAGGGCGAGCGCGGGGGTGTGCTCGTACACCCGCACCCCGAGCCGCAGGCAGGCACGCTTGAGACCCCAGGCGAGCTTCGCGGGATGCAGCATGGCGACGCCGCGTCGGTCGTACAGGCCGGCCAGGAACGTCGGCGAGTCGACCTGGTCGCGGACCGCCGCCCCGTCCAGGAACTCCACGCCGTCCGCGAGACCCCGGCCGCGCAGTTCCTCGTACCACTCCCGGAGTTCCTCGGCCTGGTGCGGCTCGGTGGCGACGTCGATCTCGCCGGTGCGCTCGAAGTCGCAGTCGAGTCCGTAGCGGGCGACGGCCTCCTCGATCGCGTCGAGGTTGCGGGCGCCCAGTTCCTCGAGCTTGCCGATCTCGTCCGGCCAGCGGGTGAGCCCGTTGGCCAGGCCGTGGGTCAGCGACGCGGCGCAGAATCCGCCGTTGCGGCCCGAGGCGGCCCAGCCCACCTCGCGGCCCTCCAGGAGCACCACCTCGCGCCGCGGGTCGCGCTCCTTGGCGAGCAGCGCGGTCCACAGTCCGCTGTAGCCGCCGCCGACGACGAGCAGGTCGCAGGTCTCGGCGCCGGTGAGGGCGGGCTCGGGGTGGGGCTTGCCGGGGTCGTCCAGCCAGTACGGGACCGGCCTGGCTTCGGAAAGAGACGTGGTCCAACGGGTCATGGCGCTCGGGGCCATGATTTCAACTCCCTACGGATTGCTTGCGATTACGCCTTTTGCCTGTTGCGGCGATTACCTATGACCATTCCGACCAGGACGAACAGTACGGCGACGACGAACATGGCCGTACCGATGACATTGATCTGAACGGGTGTTCCGCGCTGCGCCGAACCCCAGACGAACATGGGGAAGGTGACGGTCGAGCCGGCGTTGAAATTGGTGATGATGAAATCGTCGAAGGAGAGTGCGAAGGCGAGCAGCGCGCCCGCGGCGATTCCGGGGGCGGCGATGGGCAGGGTGACCCGCAGGAAGGTCTGCGCCGGACCCGCGTACAGGTCCTGGGCCGCCTGCTCCAGGCGCGGGTCCATCGACATCACGCGCGCCTTGACGGCCGTCACGACGAAGCTGAGGCAGAACATGATGTGGGCGATCAGGATCGTCCAGAAGCCCAGCTGGGCGCCCAGGTTGAGGAAGAGCGTCAGCAGCGAGGCGGCCATCACGACCTCGGGCATCGCCATCGGCAGGAAGATCAGCGAGTTCACCGCGCCGCGCGCCCGGAAGCGGTAGCGGACCAGCGCGAAGGCGATCATCGTGCCGAGGACGGTGGCCCCGAGGGTCGCCCAGACGGCGATCTGGAGGCTGAGGGAGAGCGATCCGCACATGTCGGCGACCCCGCACGGATCGCGCCAGGCGTCCGTGGAGAACTGCTGCCACTCGTAGTTGAAGCGCCCCTTCGGTTTGTTGAAGGAGAACACCGTGACGATCACGTTCGGCAGCAGCAGATATCCGAGGGTGACCAGTCCCGCGATGACGACGAGATTCCTCTTGAACCAGCGTACGAAGGCCATTTAGACCAGATCCTCCGTCCCGGACTTGCGAATGTAGAGCGTGACCATGATGAGGATCGCGGCCATGAGGATGAAGGAGAGCGCCGCGGCCGTCGGATAGTCGAGGATCCGCAGGAACTGCGTCTGGATGACGTTGCCGACCATGCGGGTGTCCGTGGAGCCGAGCAGGTCCGCGTTGACGTAGTCGCCGCTGGCCGGGATGAAGGTGAGCAGGGTGCCGGAGACCACTCCGGGCATCGACAGCGGGAAGGTGACCTTGCGGAAGGTGGTGAACGGCTTCGCGTACAGGTCGCCGGCCGCCTCGTGCAGCCGTCCGTCGATGCGCTCCAGTGAGGTGTAGAGCGGCAGGATCATGAACGGCAGGAAGTTGTACGTCAGACCGCAGACCACCGCGAGCGGGGTGGCGAGGACCCGGTCGCCCGCGGTGAAGCCGAGCCAGTTGGTGACGTCCAGGACGTGCAGCGTGTTGAGGGCGCCGACGACCGGACCGCCGTCCGCGAGGATCGTCTTCCAGGCGAGCGTGCGGATCAGGAAGCTGGTGAAGAACGGCGCGATGACGAGGACAAGCACGACATTGCGCCAGCGGCCGGCCCGGAAGGCGATCAGGTACGCCAGCGGATACCCGAGCAGCAGGCACAGGATCGTGGCGGCACCGGCGTAGAGCACCGAGCGCAGGAACTGGGGCCAGTAGTCGGACAGCGCGTTCCAGTACGTCTGGAAGTGCCAGGTGACCTTGAAGCCCTCCTCCAGGGAGCCCGTCTGCACGGACGTGGAGGCCTGGTAGACCATCGGCAGCGCGAAGAAGACCAGCAGCCACAGGATGCCGGGCAGGAGCAGCCAGTACGGGACGAGGCGGCCGCGCTTGCGGGGCGGCTTGCTCTGCGGCTGCGGCGCGAGAGGCGGCGCCTCGGTGACGGTGGCCATCAGGCGGCCTCCTCCTCGACGCTCTCCACACCCGCGTCGATGTCCTGCGCCGCGTCCAGCCCGAAGGTGTGCGCCGGGCTCCAGTGCAGGACGACGTCGGCGCCGGGGGTGAGCCGGGGGTCGCGGTCGATGTTCTGGGCGTAGACCTCGAACTCGGGACAGACGGCGCTGTCGATGACGTACTGCGTGGAGACGCCGATGAAGCTCGAGTCGGCGATCTTGCCGGTGATGCGGTTGCGGCCGGCCGGGATCTCGCCGGCGTCGTCGGCGTGGGTGAGAGAGATCTTCTCGGGGCGCACGCCGACCAGGACCTTGCCGCCGGTCGTCGTGGGCGCCGCACAGCGGGCCTCGGGCAGCACGAGCTTCCCGCCGCCCGCCTTCAGCACGATCTCGTCGCCGTTCCTGGAGTCGACCTCGGCCTCGATGAGGTTCGAGGTGCCGAGGAAGTTCGCGACGAAGGTGGTGTTCGGGTTCTCGTAGAGGTCGGCGGGGGCGCCGAGCTGCTCGACGCGGCCCGCGTTCATCACGGCGACCGTGTCGGCCATGGTCATGGCCTCCTCCTGGTCGTGCGTGACGTGGACGAAGGTGATGCCGACCTCGGTCTGGATGCGCTTGAGCTCAAGCTGCATCTGCCGGCGCAGCTTGAGGTCGAGGGCACCGAGGGGTTCGTCCAGGAGCAGCACCTTGGGGTGGTTGATCAGTGCGCGGGCCACCGCGACGCGCTGCTGCTGGCCGCCGGAGAGCTGGTGCGGCTTCTTGCGCGCCTGCTCGCCGAGCTGGACGAGGTCGAGCATGTCCCCGACCTGCTTCTTCACCGACTTGATGCCGCGCCGGCGCAGGCCGAAGGCGACATTCTCGAAGATGTCGAGGTGCGGGAAGAGGGCGTAGGACTGGAAGACGGTGTTCACCGGCCGCTTGTAGGGCGGCAGATGGGTGACCTCCTGGTCGCCGAGGAACACGGTGCCGGAGGAGGGTTCCTCCAGACCCGCGATCATGCGCAGGGTCGTGGTCTTGCCGCAGCCGGAAGCGCCGAGCAGGGCGAAGAACGAGCCCTGCGGCACGGTCAGGTCGAGCGGTTGCACGGCGGTGAAGGAGCCGTAGGTCTTGCTGATTCCGGAGAGGCGGACGTCGCCGCTGTTGTCCGTGGTGTTCATCGTCGTCACGCCCCTGTGAGCTTCGCGAACTTCTGCTGATAGGCCGTCTCTTCCTTCGAGCTCAGGGAGCGGAAGGCGTGGGACTTGGCCTGCATGGCCTTGTCGGGAACGATCAGCGGGTTGTCCGCCGCCGACTTGTCGATCTTGGCGAGATAGGGCTGCACTCCCGCGACCGGGCTCACGTAGTTGATGTAGGCGGCGAGTTCCGCGGCCGGCTCCAACTCGTAGTAGTAGTCGATGAGCCGCTCCGCGTTCGTCTTGTGACGCGCCTTGTTCGGGATGAGCATGTTGTCGGTCGACGTCATGTATCCGCTGTCGGGGATCACGTAGCCGACGTCGGGACTGTCCGCCTGGAGCTGCACGATGTCGCCCGCCCAGGCGACGCACGCGGCGAAGTCGCCCTTGCTGAGGTCGGACGTGTAGTCGTTGCCGGTGAAGCGGCGGATCTGCCCCTTGTCGACGGCTTTCTGGAGGCGGGCGATCACGGCGTCGTAGTCGTCGTCCGTGAACTTCGCCGGGTCCTTGCCCATGTCGAGCATGGTCATGCCGACGCTGTCGCGCATCTCGGTCAGGAAGCCGACCCGGCCCTTGAGCTTGGGGTTGTCGAGCAGGTCGGAGACCGACTTCACCTCGATGCCGTCGAGCGCCTTCTTGTTGTACGCGATGACGGTCGAGATGCCCTGCCACGGGTACGAGTAGGCGCGCCCGGGGTCCCAGTCGGGGGCGCGGAACTGGTCCGACAGGTTGGCGAAGGCGTGCGGCAGGTGGGACGGGTCCAGCTTCTGGACGTAGCCGAGCCGGATCATGCGGGCGGCCAGCCAGTCGGTGAGCACGACGAGGTCCCGGCCGGTGGCCTGGCCCGCGGCGAGCTGCGGCTGGACCTTGCCGAAGAACTCGTCGTTGTCGTTGATGTCCTCGGTGTACTTGACCTGGATTCCGGTCCGCTTGGTGAAGGTGTCGAGCGTGGGACGGTGTTTGCCGCTGTCGTCCACGTCGATGTACTCGGGCCAGTTGGAGAAGTCGACGACCTTCTCCTTGGCCGAGTGGTCGTCGGCGGACACACCGCCCTGTGTCTTGCCGGCCGCGGGGATCCCGCAGGCGCTCAGCGCCCCGAGTCCCCCCACGGCGAGCGCGCCGCCCGCGGAGGCGCGCAGCAGGGAACGGCGGGTCATGGCGGCCCGTCCGTTGCGGAAGCTGCGCCGCACGGCGGCCGCTTCGGCCGGTGTCAGGCGGTCGGGCTCGAACTGCTTCATGCGCGTGCTGCCCTTTCGGGAGGTCTCGGCCACGGGTGGGGCGGACCGTTCTGCTAGCGGTCCCCGAAGATCGTGCGGTGCCAGTCCTTCCTGGCCACCGCGGTGTTGTCGAACATGACGTGCTTGATCTGGGTGTACTCCTCGAACGAGTACGCGGACATGTCTTTGCCGAAGCCGGACGCCTTGTATCCGCCGTGCGGCATCTCGCTGATGATCGGAATGTGGTCGTTGACCCAGACGCAGCCCGCCTTGATCTCGCGGGTCGCGCGGCCCGCCCGGTACACGTCCCGGCTCCACGCGGAGGCGGCGAGACCGTACGGGGTGTCGTTGGCGAGCCGGATCCCTTCGTCGTCACTGTCGAAGGGGAGCACCACCAGGACGGGGCCGAAGATCTCGGACTGCACGATCTCGCTGTCCTGGGGGGCGTCGGCGACGAGGGTGGGGCGGTAGTACGCGCCGGCCTCGAGGTCCTGCGGGATCTCTCCGCCGGTGACCACGCGCGCGTAGCCGCGGGCCCGGTCGACGAAGCCGGCCACCCGGTCGCGCTGCGCGTGCGAGATCAGCGGGCCGAGGTCGGTGCCGGGGGCGAAGGGGTCGCCGAGGCGGACGCTCGTCATGAGGTCGGCCGCCTGGCGGACGAACTCCTCGTAGAGGGGCCTTTGCACGTACGCGCGGGTGGCGGCCGTGCAGTCCTGCCCGGTGTTGATGAGCGATCCGGCGACCGCGCCATGCACGGCCGCCTCCAGGTCCGCGTCGTCGAAGACCACGAAGGGAGCCTTGCCGCCCAGCTCCAGGTGGAGCCGCTTGACGGTCGCGATGGCGATCTCGGCGACCCGCTTGCCGACGGCGGTGGACCCCGTGAACGAGGTCATGGCGACGTCGGGGTGGCCGACGAGGTGTTCACCGGCGTCCCGGCCGGCTCCCGTGACGATGTTGATCACACCGTCCGGGATCCCCGCCTCCGTGGCCGCCTCCGCGAACAGGAGCGAGGTCAGCGGGGTGAGCTCGGCCGGCTTGAGGACGATCGTGTTGCCGGCGGCGACGGCCGGGAGGATCTTCCAGGCGGCCATCTGGAGGGGGTAGTTCCAGGGCGCGATGGAGCCGACGACGCCGATGGGTTCACGGCGTACGTAGGAGGTGTGGTCGCCGGAGTACTCGCCCGCCGACTGGCCCTGCAGATGCCGGGCCGCGCCCGCGAAGAACGCGGTGTTGTCGATGGTCCCCGGGACGTCGAACTCCCGGGTGAGCTTCAGCGGCTTGCCGCACTGGAGGGACTCCGCCCGCGCGAGCTCCTCGGCGCGGTCCGCCAGTACGGCGGCGAAGCGGTGCAGGGCGTCGGACCGCTCGCCGGGGGTGGCGCCCGCCCAGCCGGGGAACGCCGCGCGGGCGGCGGCGACGGCCGCGTCCACGTCGGCGGTGCCGGCCAGTTCGTACGTGTAGACCTCGTCGCCGGTGGCGGGGTCGACGACCGCGTGCGTGCGGCCGGAGGTGCCCTTGGCGGGCCGGCCCGCGATGTACTGCGCGCCGTCGGCGAAACGGTCCTGCGCCTGGAAGCGATGGCCCGGATTGTGCATGTCGCTCTCCTCCGCCGTCCGCCCCCTTGCCGCGGGGTCGGCGTGGCTCCAGCTCGATTTGAGTGCCGATCCTGACAGAGCTGAGGGACTCCAACAAGTGATTCCGTTGTTGCCTTTTGGTTACGCGACGGAATCTGTCGACCAGGTGTCGAGTCCCCACGGAAAAGGGGGGACGGAGTGTCAGTGGTGGATGCCAGACTCGCGTGCATGGGGAAGATCGATTCTTGGGAAGCGCTGGTCAGCGCGGTCGACTCGGGGACGCGCGTCAAGTACCTGCACTTCTGGGGGCACCGGCCGCGGCCGGACGGCCAGGTGGGCGCGAGCTGCCTGAGCCAGTGGTGGCCGTCGCCGTTCGTGGTCGACGGTGTCTCCTACGCGACCGCCGAGCACTGGATGATGGCGGGCAAGGCGCGGCTCTTCGGGGGCGCGGCGGCCGAGCGGCGCGCGCTGGAGGCGCCGAACCCCGCCCTCGCCAAGAAGGCGGGCCGGCTCGTGCGGGACTTCGACGACTCCGTGTGGGAGCGGGAGCGGTTCGCCGTCGTGGTCGAGGGCAGCGTCCACAAGTTCGCCGCGCATCCCGATCTGCGCGCGTTCCTGCTGGGCACGGGTGAGCGGGTGCTGGTCGAGGCCAGTCCCGTGGACCGCGTGTGGGGCATCGGACTCGCCGCGGACGACGAACGGGCGTCGGACCCCGAGCGGTGGCGGGGGCCGAATCTGCTGGGCTTCGCCTTGATGGCGGCGCGCGAGCGGCTCGCCGGTGTGGACGGCTGAGGGGCGCCGCCCACCCGGTGGGAAGGGGCGTCAGCGTGGCACGACGAGTGAGGTGGAGTACCCGTCGTCGCCGGTGAACGGGGAGTCGCCGCCGTCGTCGTCCGGGACGACGAAGAGGATCACGACCATCCCGATGCTGAGGGCGATACCGACCGCTCCGCAGATGATCCCGGCCAGGGCCTGCCCCGCGTTCGTCGCCTCGCCCCGGCGGGCCCTGCGGCGGCCCACCACACCGAAGATCACACCGAGAACGCCCAGCACGAAGGCCACCGGCCAGAGGCAGAACACCACGGCCGAGATGATGCCGACCACCAGCCCGGCGGTCCCCATGCCGTTGCTGGGCGCGAGCGGCACCCCGGGCCAGCCGTAGCCGGTCGCGCCGGGATAGCCGGGTACGCCGGGATAGCCGGATGCGCCGGGGTAGCCGGGGTAGCCGGGGTGGCCGGGTGCGCCCGGGTGGCCGGCGCCGGGCGGTCCGTACGACGGGTAGCCGTATCCGTAGCCGTACGGGGCCTGGCCGGGGCCCTCCGGAGCGATGGGCGGCGGCGGGACCGGCTCCCCGGCGGCCGCCCGCGGGTAGGGCGTGTGACCGCCGGGGGGCGCGAAAGGGTTGTCCCAGGACGGGGAGGGAGGCCCGGCCGGGCTGCCCGCGCCGCCGGGGAACGCGGCCATGGTCGGCTGGTCGTGTACGGAGGGCGACGCGGGGGCCGTGGGCGAGGTGGGGGACGCGGGGTGCGCGGGAGTGCCGCCGTACCCGGACGACGGGGCGGGGTCCGCGGGCGGCGCCCAGGGGTTCGGCTCCGGCGCGCGGGCGGCGGGGGCCGTGGCCGCGGGGGGTCCGTCGGCAGGGGCGGCCTGCCCGGCCCGGGGGTCCGCGGTGCCGTCGTACGCCTGGGCCGCGGGCCCGGACGGGGAAGCGGGCGCGGGGCCCGCCGCGGGTATCGCGTCCTCGGGGTCCGCGGCCGGTGCCGCGTCGGCCGGCCGAGACGGCGCGGCCCCGTGGTCCGGGGACGCCCACGGCGTCGCGGCGGCGTTCCGCGGGGCCTGTGGCGCCTGGGCGTCGTCGGACATGGGTCCCCCTCTGTCGTGCGTTCCGTCATGCTACGGGCCCGGGCCCACACCGCGCGGGCCGCCGCCTACGATGATCCCCGAGTCATCGATCAGCCGATCACCCGCGTCCCCCGACCCTGCTCCGGGGACGCCGTTCCCGGGGAGGGACCCCTTGACCGATCACCGCGACGCCCGTGATCTGCACGCCTTCATCGCCGGACTGCCCAAGGCCGAACTGCATGTGCACCACGTCGGATCCGCCTCGCCGCGCATCGTCTCCGCCCTCGCCGCCCGGCACCCCGACTCCCGGGTGCCGACCGACCCGGAAGCGCTCGCGGACTACTTCACGTTCACGGACTTCGCGCACTTCATCGACGTGTACCTGTCCGTCGTCGACCTCGTCCGCACCCCCGAGGACGTCCGGCTGCTGACCTACGAGGTCGCGCGGGACATGGCCCGGCAGCAGGTCCGCTACGCCGAACTCACCATCACCCCTTACTCCTCCACCCGCCGCGGCATCGACGAACTCGCCTTCATGGAGGCGATCGAGGACGCCCGCAAGGCCGCCGAGGCCGAGTTCGGGGTCGTTCTGCGCTGGTGCTTCGACATTCCGGGCGAAGCCGGCCTGGAGGCGGCCGAGGAGACGGTACGGCTCGCGACCGAGGACCGGGTGCGGCCCGAAGGGCTCGTCTCGTTCGGGCTCGGCGGACCCGAGATCGGTGTACCGCGGCCGCAGTTCAAGCCGTACTTCGACCGGGCCCTCGCCGCCGGGCTGCGGTCGGTTCCGCACGCCGGTGAGACGACCGGGCCGGAAACCGTGTGGGACGCGCTCAACGACCTGCGGGCCGAGCGCATCGGTCACGGCACGAGCTCCGCCCGGGACCCGAAGCTGCTCGCGCACCTCGCCGAGCACCGCATCGCCCTGGAGGTCTGCCCGACCTCCAACATCGCCACCCGCGCGGTCCGTACGCTCGACGAGCACCCCATCAAGGAGTTCACCCGGGCCGGGGTCCTCGTCACCATCAACTCCGACGACCCGCCGATGTTCGGCACCGACCTCAACAACGAGTACGCGGTCGCCGCCCGCCTCCTCGACCTCGACGAACTCGGTCTCGCCGCGCTCGCCAAGAACGCCGTCGAGGCGTCCTTCCTCGACCCGGCCGGGAAGACCAGGCTCGCCGAGGAGATCGACACCTACGCCTCGACGTGGCTCGCGCCCTGACCCACCGCATCACGGACCCCCCACGGACCCGTGCCGGCTCCGCCTCGGACCCGGTCGACGACCGTGCCCGTCGCACGATCGGACCCACCGCGTCGTGGGCTCACTGCACAATGGGCCCATGCACACCGTGACCGCCGTCGCCCATCGCGGCGACCCCTATCACGTCCGTGAGAACACGATCGACTCGTTGCGTTCCGCGCTCCAACGGGGCGCGGACGCCGTGGAGATCGACGTACGGCTCAGCCGCGACGGCGTCCCCGTGCTGCTGCACGACGAGACGCTGAAGCGGCTGTGGGAAGTGGACCGGCCGCTGCGGGCGCTCTCCGCGGACGAGGTGAGCGGCCTCACCGGCGGCGGGGTGCCGACACTGGAAACGGCCCTCGCGGCGACCGGTGACAGCCGGATCATGATCGACCTGCCGGGCGGCCCCGACGCCGGGGCCGTCCGCCGGATCGTCGACGTCGTCCGCTCGTGCGGGGCCGAGGAGCGGGTGTACTACTGCGCGGGTGCCCCGGCCATGCTGGCGGTGCGCGCCGCCGACCCCGCCGCGGAGATCGCGCTGACCTGGACGACGCTCGCGCCGCCGCGCCCGGCCCTGCTCGACGCCGTACGGCCGCGCTGGCTCAACTACCGCTTCACGCTGGTCGACCGGGACCTCGCCGCCCGGGTCCACCACGGTGGTCATCTGCTGTCCGTGTGGACCCCGGACACCCGGCGCTCCATGCGGCGGCTGCTCGACCTCGGCGTCGACTCGATCACCACGAACCGCGTCGGCACACTGTCCGCCCTGCGCGAGGACCGAGCCGAACGGGGCTGAGCCGCCGTCGGCTCCCGCACCAAACCAGCGGGATGCGCCGCCGCGCTCGGCATCTGCCCGGGCACCGGTCCCGCGGCCGCCGACGTGAGGCGGGCCGGCGGGGCACAACGGGCCGGTTGTGGGCTACGGCCGCGTGCCGCCCCTGGTGGTGACGGTCCGGCCGGGGTCGGGCGTCGGTATGGCGGAGGGCGAGGAGAGGGTCGGGCGTGGCGTCGTGGACGGCGCGCGGCCGCCGGTGGCCCGGCCGGTCTGGGCGCTGGGGAGGTGGGTCCGGGTCCTCCCGCCGGGGCGGGGCGTGACGGAGCTCGGCGACGCCGACGGACCGGGCGCGGTCGGCGGAGTGCTCCGGGGCGGCGGACTGCTCGCGGGCGGCGGGGCGAGAGGGACGCTCGGGGACACGGGGGTGCCGGGTGCCGTCATGCGCAGGGGCAGCGCGACGAGGGCGGCGACGGCACAGGTCAGGCCGGCCCCGGCCGCGGCGCGCAGCAGTCTGCGGCGGGCCGCGCCGCGGCGGATCGCCTCGTACCGGCCGGCGGGCGGGCCGAGGTAGTCGGACGAGGGCCGCAGGATGACCGCGAGGGGGTCGTCGGGTTCGAAGTCCGGACCGTCGTCAGGGCGTGTGATCAAGGCTTCTCCTCAGATGGGCGCGGAGCAGTTCGCGGGCCGCGTGGAGATCGGCCTTGATGGTTCCTTCCTTGCGCCCGGTCAGCACGGACACCTCCCGGATCGGCATGTCAGCGTAGTAGTGCAGCAGGATCGGGACGCGCAGTCGTTCGGGCAGCGACTGCACGAGCAGCCGTACCGAGGGATCGGCCTGTTCGATCGCCGGGCGCACGGCGGCCTCCGCGGTGGCACGGTGCACGGCCCTGCGTTCGCGTTCGAGCTTGCGCCAGTGGTCCCGGACCAGGTTGGCCGCGGTGACGTAGAGGAATCCGCGGGGTTCCGCCACGGACGTCCAGCGGGCCCAGAGCCGGGTGAACGCCTCCGAGGCGATCTCGTGGGCCGTCTCGTCGTCGTCGACCAAACGACGGCACCAGCCGGCGAGGCGCGGATAGAGGGCGGCGAACAGCTCGGACGCGGCCTTCTCGCGGGTCCGTTTCAACGCTCTCCATGGTCGTGGGTCACTCGTGGGGAAGGATCCCGGGCCGTCGGCACAAGGTCCAGCGGCCCGGGATCCTGGCGGCGGAGGGGCAGGGGCGGCGGCCCGTGGGACCGCGCGGGTCAGCGGCTCGCGGAGCTCAGCGTGGCGAACACGATCACGTTGTCGAGGTATCCGTCACCGGTGCGCCGGCCGCCGCAGGTGATGAGCCGCAGCTCCGGACGGTCCACGTCCCCGTAGACCGCGTCCGCCGGGAACTCCGCCTTGGCGACCGTGCGTACGGAGTCGACGGTGAACACCGCCGTCGTGCCGTTCTCCAGACGCGCCTCGACACGGTCGCCCCGGCGCAGCCGGCCGAGGTGCCGGAAGACCCCGTCCCCGTAGGCGCCGACCGTGACGTGACCGAGGATCACCGACGGACCGGTCTGACCCGGCGTCGGCGAGAACTGGTACCAGCCCGCCCGGTCGTGTGCCGTGACCGGGGGCACCTCCACACCGCCGCCCGGGGTCAGCCCCAGCCGGATGAGCGGGGTGTCGACCTCGATGGCCGGGATCCGCAGCCTGACCGGGGCCGAACGCCGCAGGGCACGCGCCGCGTTCGCGGAGTGCCGTGACGGCGGTGGCGTGGACGGTGGCGTGGTTCCCCGGCGCGGGGTCGTCGTGGTCCGGTTCGCCGGGTGGCCACCGCAGCTCACGAGCAGCGAGGCCAGCGCGGCGGTGGCGAAGGCGCGCCTGGAGGGTGAGGTCATGCCCCGGTCGCCCGCCGGCGGCGTACGAGGAGGACCGCCGCGCCTCCGCCGACGAGCACCGCGGCGGCGCCCCCGCCGATCAGCGTGCCCTGCGATCCGGACCCCGTGGACGTCGGCGCCACACCGGTGTCGGGCGCGCCGTTCGGTACGACGGCGACCTGGCCCGGGGTCGACGCCCGGCTCGGTACGGGGCTCGGGGCCCGGGTGCTGCCGCCCGGCGCCCGGCTGGGTTCGGCGCTGGGGGCCGGGGCGGTGGTGGCGCTGGGGCGGGCGCTCGGGCTCGCCCCGTCGGCGAACGCGGACACCGTGCCCACCGGCACGGCCAGGCACGCGAGGGCCACGGCGCTCAGGACTGTTCGGCGCATGAATCGCTCTCTTTCCTCGGACCGCCCACCCGGTCACCCGGGGGGCTGTGTGGTGGATCGAGCGGAGAGACGAGACAGCGGCGGACCGGGTTGTAAAGAACGGGCAAAGGCGCCGACGCCGGGGTGCGGACGGCCCCGAAGGCTCCGATCCGACCGCGGGACCGTGGTCGTGGCGAGCCGGGCCCGGCCGGGCCCGTGGCCCGGCGCACCTGCCCTCGAAGCGTCGGTCGGTGCCACACTGAGCCCCCGGGGGAAAGGGGTGGGCATGGGATTCGCCTTCCGTGTCGGTGGGCCTGGACCGAGCGTGCGAGTCTCCGCACCGGTCGTCGCCGGACCGGCACGCGCCGCACCACGCGGACCCGGTCGGTCGCCCCTTCGGTCCCCCCTTCGATCGCCTCTTCGATCGCCCCGCCGGAGCGGGCGCGCCGCCGGGCCGAAGGGGCACGGACCGAAAGCGCACGAGAAGACGCCCCCGCATATCCTTCCGGCACGTAAGGGAATTCGTCATGCCGCCCTATAGCCTCGAAAACCGGCTGGTCATCGGAATAGCCTCGAGCGCACTCTTCGACCTCGCGGAGTCCGACGGGGTATTCCGGAAGGAAGGCGAGAAGGGTTATCGCACCTATCAGCGAGCCCATCTCGACGACACCCTGCGACCCGGTGTCGCCTTCTCTTTCATTCGCCGCATCCTGTCGCTGAACGACCTGAATCCGGAGGACGACCCTCTGGTCGAAGTGATCATCCTGTCCCGCAACGACCCCGATACGGGGCTTCGCGTCATGCGGTCCATAAAGTCGCATGGCCTGCCGATAAGCCGCGCCATATTCATGCAGGGCCGGGCACCGTACAAGTTCGTACGGGCTCTGCACATGTCACTGTTCCTGTCCGCGGACGAGAACGACGTCCGGGAGGCCGTGGCCGCGGGGCTGCCCGCCGGCCGGGTCCTCGGCTCCGCCGTCGCCGACGATCCGGAGGACAGGGATCTGCGGATCGCCTTCGACTTCGACGGCGTTCTCGCCGGCGATGAATCGGAACGTGTTTTCCGGCAGGACGGCATAGAGAGATTCCGCGCCCACGAGACCATGAACGTGGCCACCCCTCACGACGCGGGCCCCCTGCGGGACTTCCTGCGCGAGATCAACAAGCTGCAGCGAAGAGAAGAAGAACGCCGCAGGGAGAGCGAGGACTACACGATCCGCGTTCACGTGTCCATCGTCACCGCACGCAACGCGCCGGCACATGAGCGCGCCGTAATGAGTTTGAACAAATGGGGAGTGACCGTCAATGACGCCTTCTTCCTCGGCGGCATCGACAAGAGTTCGATCATGGATGTGCTGAGGCCCCACATCTTCTTCGACGACCAGGAGATCCACCTGGAAGGAACGTCCCAGACGACCCCGAGCGTCCACATTCCCTTCGGGGTCGTCAACCAGGGGCAGAGCACCGGCACGTCCGGCACCGATACGTCCGCGCAGGTCCCCTGAACCGATGCGCCGCCGCGCCCTGTTCGGTGAGGGCCGGCCCGGATGCGAAGGACGGCCGGTGGACACCGGCCGGCGTCACAGGCCCGCGATCGCGTTCCAGCGCTTCGCGAACTCCGTGCGTTCGGTGGACGTGATGTCGCGGGCGATGGCGAGCCGCTTGCGCATGGTGGCGTTGGGGAAGATCAGCGGGTTCTCGGCGAGGGCGGCGGTGTCCTTGTCGCCGGAGGAGGCGAGGACGTCCTGGGCGGCCGGGACCGGGCAGACGTAGTTGACCCAGGAGGCCAGTTCCGCGGCCACCTCCGGCTGGTAGTAGTAGTCGACGAGCTTCTCCGCGTTGGCCTTGTGGTGCGCCAGGTTGGGGATCATCAGCGAGTCGGACCACAGTTCGGCGCCCTCCTCGGGGACGACGAAGCGGATGTCCGGGTTGTCGGCCTGGAGCTGGATCACGTCGCCCGAGTACGCCTGGCAGGCCAGTACGTCCCCGCTGACCAGGTCCTTGGTGTAGTCGTTGCCGGTGAAGCGCCGGATCTGGCCGCTGTGGACGTGCCTCTCGACCTGGTCGCAGATCCGGTGGAAGTCGTCGGCGGTCCACCGGGTGATGTCGACACCGTTGCCCTGCATGAGCAGCGCGAACGCCTCGTCCAGACCGGAGAGCAGGGTGACCCGGCCCTTCAGGTCGCCGGCCCACAGGTCGGAGACGTGCCTGATCTCGCGGCCGACCTTGCGGCGGTTGTACGCGATGCCGGTGATCCCCGACTGCCACGGCACGGTGGACCTGCGACCGGGGTCGAAGGCGGGTGAACTCAGCAGCGGGTCCAGGTACTTGGCGACGTTCGACTGCTCGGCCCGGTTCATCCGCTGGACCCAGCCGAGGTGGACGAAGCGCGCGCACATCCAGTCGCTGATGACGATGAGGTCGCGGCCCGTCTGCTGGTGGTTCATCAGGGACGGGCTGATCTTGCCGAAGAACTCGTCGTTGTCGTTGATCTCCTCGATGTAGTCGACGGAGATCCCGGTGCGCTTCTCGAAGGCGTCCAGCGTGGGCCGCTTCGTGTGGTCCTTGTCGTCGGTGTCGATGTAGAGCGGCCAGTTCGCCCAGGTCAGCCGTTTGTCGCGGGCGGAGAGGTCGACTCCGGCACGGTCACCGGGCGACACGTACGCGGCGGGCACCCCGCATCCCGCCAGGGCGCCGAGCGCCGCACCCCCGCCCAGGGCGCGCAGCAGGGACCGGCGGGACAGGGTCGGGGTCTTCCGCATCACGGGCACGCGGGCAGCATCCCGTTCCCGGGAACGCCGCGACAATGGACGCTGCGTCGAGCACTGGCCCGCCGAACCGACACCCTGTCGATCAAGGCGCGCCGGACGGTCGCTCCGTACGGTGTCGTTCCGGCACCGGCCGCCGGGACGGGGGCTGTGGCCGTGACGCAGGCCCACGATCCGTGCGGCGGCGTCGAGTTCGCGTACGACGGCTTCGCGACCGCCACCCTCCGCGGCTTCGCGACCGCCGCCCTCCGCGCACTCCGAGGCGGTGGGACCGTACGGTGCCGGGTACGCCGCCCCGCGCTCCCGGCACAGCGCGGCAGCCCGGGTCCCGGAGAGCTCGTCGTGCCGCTCGACCACCAGCACACGCATACCGTCCAGTATGCCGCGCCGCCGTTCCCCCGGGGCGAGCCCTTCGCCCCGTACACCCCTGCTCCCCCGCGCACGCCGCTCACGACCGCCGACCGCCAACCGGCAATCGGCACCGAGCGCCGCGCACCGCGCGTCTCCGCGCCGGCACGGAGGAAAAGGAAACGCCGCGGCCCCGGACGGATCACACCGTCCGGGGCCGCGCGCCGACCGCCCGGGGCCCTGCCCCGGCGCCCGGGGCTACGCCTCCAGCGACGTCATCACGTGCTTGATCCGGGTGTAGTCCTCGAAGCCGTACCCCGACAGGTCCTTGCCGTAGCCCGACTTCTTGAAGCCGCCGTGCGGCATCTCGGCGACCAGCGGGATGTGGGTGTTGATCCACACGCAGCCGAAGTCGAGGGCCTTGGACAGCCGCATCGCCCGGCCGTGGTCCTTCGTCCAGACGGAGGACGCGAGGGCGTAGTCCACGCCGTTCGCCCACTCGATGGCCTGGGCCTCGTCGGTGAAGGACTGGACGGTGATGACCGGTCCGAAGACCTCGTTCTGGATGATCTCGTCGTCCTGCTTCAGGCCCGAGACGACGGTCGGTGCGTAGAAGAAGCCCTTCTCGCCGACGCGGTGGCCGCCGGCCTCCACCTTCGCGTGGGCGGGCAGCCGCTCGATGAACCCGGTCACCTGCTGGAGCTGGTTGGGGTTGTTCAGCGGGCCGTAGAGCACGTCCTCGTCGTCCGGCTGACCGGTCTTGGTCTCGGCCGCGGCCTTGGCGAGCGCGGCCACGAACTCGTCGTGGATGCCCTCCTGGACCAGGACACGGGTGGCGGCCGTGCAGTCCTGGCCGGCGTTGAAGAAGCCCGCGACCGAGATGTCCTCCACGGCCTTGGTGATGTCGGTGTCCGCGAAGACCACGACCGGGGCCTTGCCGCCGAGCTCCAGGTGGACCCGCTTCAGGTCCCTGGACGCCGACTCGGCGACCGACATGCCCGCGCGCACCGAGCCGGTGATCGAGGCCATCGCCGGGGTCGGGTGCTCGACCATCGCGCGGCCGGTGTCGCGGTCGCCGCAGATGACGTTGAAGACGCCCTTGGGGAGGATGCCGCCGATGATGTCGGCGATCAGGACGGTGGAGGCGGGGGTGGTGTCCGAGGGCTTGAGGACGACCGTGTTGCCCGCCGCGAGGGCCGGCGCGAACTTCCACACCGCCATCATCATCGGGTAGTTCCACGGCGCGACCTGCGCGCAGACGCCGACCGGCTCACGGCGGACGATGGAGGTCATGCCCTCCATGTACTCGCCGGCCGAGCGGCCCTCGAGCATCCGCGCCGCGCCCGCGAAGAAGCGGATCTGGTCGACCATGGGCGGGATTTCCTCGGACCGGGTCAGTCCGATCGGCTTGCCGGTGTTCTCCACCTCGGCCGCGATGAGGTCCTCGGCCCGCTCCTCGAACGCGTCCGCGATCTTCAGGAGGGCCTTCTGGCGCTCGGCGGGGGTCTGGTCGCGCCAGGCCGGGAAGGCCGCCGCGGCGGCCGCCATCGCGGCGTCCACGTCCGCCTGACCGGACAGCGGCGCGGTCGCGTACGCCTCGCCGGTCGCGGGGTTGACGACCTCGGTGGTCCGCCCGTCGGCGGCGTCCCGGAACTCACCGTCGATGTAATTGCGCAGACGACGCAGCTCGGTGCTCACTGCCGGCCCTCCAAGTTCGGGTGTCCAATCACTGAGACACCCACACTAATCCGTGCCTCCACGTTTTCAACACCCCCGGCGACCCCTCGACTGCGAAATCCGCAAGCAACGTCCCCGCAAACAACGAATTTCATCGCTACAGCCTTGCGGAACCGTCGAGACGTCGTGCACAGTGAGGTCGTGGCCAGTCGAAGCGCAGACCCCAGGGACTCCACCCGCGAGTCCAGGAACGGCAGTCCCCAGCTGGACTCCGTGTCCCTCGCCATCATCGAGCAGCTCCAGCAGGACGGACGCCGCCCGTACGCCGCCATAGGCAAGGCCGTGGGCCTGTCCGAGGCGGCCGTGCGCCAGCGCGTGCAGAAGCTGCTCGACCAGGGCGTGATGCAGATCGTCGCCGTCACGGACCCGCTCACCGTGGGCTTCCGCCGGCAGGCGATGGTCGGCGTCAACGTCGAGGGCGACCTCGACCCGGTGGCCGAAGCGCTGACCGCCATGCCGGAAGTCGAGTACGTGGTGATGACCGCGGGCTCGTTCGACATCCTCGCCGAGGTCGTCTGCGAGGACGACGACCACCTGCTGGACGTCATCAACAAACGCATCCGGGCGCTGCCCGCCGTGCGCTCCACCGAGAGCTTCGTCTACCTGAAGCTCAAGAAACAGACCTACATGTGGGGAACCCGATAGCCGTGAGCAAGGACCTCAGCCGAACCGCGTACGACCACCTGTGGATGCACTTCACCCGCATGTCCTCGTACGAGAACGCGCCCGTTCCCACCATCGTCCGTGGTGAGGGCACCTACATCTACGACGACAAGGGCAAGCGCTACCTCGACGGTCTCGCGGGTCTGTTCGTGGTCCAGGCGGGCCACGGCCGCACCGAACTCGCGGAGACGGCGTTCAAGCAGGCGCAGGAGCTGGCCTTCTTCCCGGTGTGGTCCTACGCCCACCCCAAGGCCATCGAGCTCGCCGAGCGCCTCGCCGACTACGCGCCGGGCGACCTGAACAAGGTCTTCTTCACCACCGGCGGCGGCGAGGCCGTCGAGACCGCGTGGAAGCTCGCCAAGCAGTACTTCAAGCTCCAGGGCAAGCCGACCAAGTACAAGGTCATCTCGCGTGCGGTCGCCTACCACGGCACCCCGCAGGGCGCCCTGTCGATCACCGGCCTGCCGGCCCTGAAGGCCCCCTTCGAGCCGCTGGTCCCCGGTGCCCACAAGGTCCCGAACACCAACATCTACCGCGCCCCGCTCTTCGGCGACGACCCCGAGGCCTACGGCCGCTGGGCCGCCGACCAGATCGAGCAGGAGATCCTCTTCGAGGGCCCGGAGACCGTCGCCGCGGTCTTCCTGGAGCCGGTGCAGAACGCCGGCGGCTGCTTCCCGCCGCCGCCCGGCTACTTCCAGCGGGTGCGCGAGATCTGCGACCAGTACGACGTGCTGCTGGTGTCGGACGAGGTCATCTGCGCCTTCGGCCGCCTCGGCACGATGTTCGGCTGCGACAAGTTCGGCTACGTACCGGACATGATCACCTGCGCCAAGGGCATGACCTCGGGCTACTCCCCGATCGGCGCGTGCATCGTCTCCGACCGGATCGCCGAGCCGTTCTACCAGGGCGACAACACCTTCCTGCACGGCTACACCTTCGGCGGCCACCCGGTCTCCGCCGCGGTGGGTCTCGCCAACCTCGACCTGTTCGAGCGCGAGGGTCTCAACCAGCACGTGCTCGACAACGAGGCCAACTTCCTGCAGACCCTGCAGAAGCTGCACGACCTGCCGATCGTCGGCGACGTCCGCGGCAACGGCTTCTTCTACGGCATCGAGCTCGTGAAGGACAAGGCCACCAAGGAGACCTTCACGGACGAGGAGTCGGAGCGCGTGCTCTACGGCTTCGTCTCCAAGAAGCTCTTCGAGTACGGCCTCTACTGCCGCGCCGACGACCGGGGCGACCCGGTGATCCAGCTGTCGCCGCCGCTGATCTCCGACCAGTCGACCTTCGACGAGATCGAGGGGATCGTCCGTCAGGTGCTGACGGAGGCGTGGGCGAAGCTCTGATTCCGCCCGGCTGATCCACAACGGCCCCGGGGCGCCCGTTCGAGTGAGAATGGGCGCCCCGGGGCCGCGTGCTGTCCGGCCTCCCGCCCCCGACTCCCTAGCGTGCCCAGTGACCGATCGGCCCTGCCTTCGTTCCCCCGTCCGGGGGATTGGCAGCGCAAATCAGATCTGAACGAGGTGTACGCGATGGTGGCCCCGCCGGACAACGACGTGCTCTGGGCACGCGCCCTGCACGTCAAGCACAACGGCTCGCCCGCGCTCAGCGGTGTCTCGCTCGGCGTCCGCGAGGGCGAGATCCTCGCCGTCGGAGGCCCGCGCGGCAGCGGCAAGACCACACTGCTCCAGTGCCTGTCCGGGCAGCTCCTGCCGCAGCAGGGTGAGGTCTGGTTCAACAGCGTGCCCGTGCACACCATGGGCGCACTGGCCCGTGAGCGCCTGCGCCGCGACCGCTTCGGCTGGATCGACCCCGTGCCCGTCCTCGTGCCCGAGCTGAACTCCTGGGAGAACGCGGCGCTGCCCCTGATGCTGCGCGGTTCCGGCCGCCGGGCCGCGAAGACCGCCGCCCTGGAGTGGCTCGAACGCCTGGACATCGGCGACTGCGCCCGCAAGCGGCCGCACGCCCTGCTCCAGGCCGAGCGGCAGCGCGTCGCCATCGCCCGCGCGCTCGTGCCCGCCCCCCAGGTGCTCTTCGCCGACGAGCCGACCGCCCCGCTGCACCGCGCCGACCGCGCCCACGTGCTGCGCACCCTCACCACCGCCGCCCGCTCGCACGGCATCACGGTGGTCCTCGCCACGCACGACGCGGACACCGCGGCCCTCGCCGACCGCGCCATCACGCTGCTCGACGGACGGCGTGTGAACACCGTCCACCTGCCCCCGGTCACCGAGACGGAAGGCCGGGCCGCGTGCTCGCTCTCCGTCTAGCCCGCGGGACACATCCCCTGGTCCAGCTGCGCAGGCTGCTGGTCGCCGCCGCGTCGGCGGGCACCGGCTTCCTGCTGCTGAGCGCGCTGGGATACGCCATGGCGCATCCCGACGCCTCGACCGGCTCGGTGCTCCGGCTGCTGTGGTGCCTCGCGCCCGTCGCCGCCAGCGTCCATCTCGCGGTCGCGGTCGCCCGTACGGATCCGGGGACCCGGCCCCGCCCCGGGCTCGCGGCGGTCGGACTCGGACCCGGGCGTCTGATGGCCGTCTCGGCGGTGACCACCGCCCTGTCGACCACGCTGGGCTCGATGCTCGCGCTGCTCGTCTTCCTGCACCTGCGCGGCGATCTGACGGGCATGCCCTTCGACGGCTCCGCGACGGACTTCCTCGCCGCGGACCAGCCACTGCCGCTGCCCGCGGCCCTGACCCTGCTGCTCCTGGTGCCGCTCGCCGCGTCCCTCGCCAGCGCGGTCGCACTGCGCCCGCGCAGCGTCGGCCGCGGCCGGGCGGGCCGGCCGCGGGCCACCGTCGTGGGAGCCCCCGGCACGTCCGGGGACTCCGCTCCCGTGACGGCCGGGTCCGCCCCGGACGCCGACCACCCGGAACTCCCGCCGGACCCGCAGCCGCTCGCGCCTCCGCTGCCCGCGCCCGCCGGACTGCCCTGGGGCACCGCCGTCATCGCGGCGGGGCTCGCCGTGGAGTCGTACGCGAGCCGTTCCGGAGCGGCACCCGGTTCCGACCTGACGAGCCGGTTCGCGGGCAGCCCCGCCGGGGTGCTGGGCGGCTGGGCCCTCACCGCGGTGGGACTGGCCCTGGCCGGACCCGCGATCACCCACCTGTGCGGATGGCTGCTCCAGGCCGTGCGCCCCGGCGCCCTGCGCCTGCTCGCCGGGCGCGGTCTCCAGGGGGAGGCCCGGCGCATCGGGCGCCCGCTGGGAGTGGTGTGCGCGGTGGCGTCGGGCGCGTACGCCGTGGCGACCGTGTACGCGGGAGCGCGGCCCTCGATCGGGCCGCTCAGCACGCTCGGAGCGCTGCTCGTGGCCGGGTGCGCCGTCGCGACGCTGTTCACGGCGGCGCTGGAGACCAAGCAGGTGCGTGCCGACACCACGGCGGCGCTGCTGCGGCTGGGGGCGCCCGCCTCGGTGCTGCGCAGCGCGGCGCTGCTGCGCGCGGGCGTACTGCTCGCCGTGTTCGGCCCGCTGACCTGGCTGGTCGCGGAGCTGGCCGCGATGCCGCTGGCCCGCTGAACAGAGGTACGAAACGTCGTCGCCACGACCGATGAGTTCCGCGCGGACGGACGGTCCACCTCTCCGTACGGCACACGACTTCACCCCCACCGGGAGAGACCGCTCATGTACCAGCAGATGATCTTCGTGAACCTCGCCGTGAACGACGTCGACGCCTCGAAGAAGTTCTTCACCGAGCTCGGCTACACGATCAACCCGCAGTTCTCGACGGACGACTGCGCCTGCGTCGTCATCAGCGACACGATCGTCGCGATGCTGCTGAGCAAGCAGCGCTACGCGGACTTCACGAAGAAGGAGATCGCGGACCCGTCCCGGACCAGCGAGGTGCTGCTGTGTCTGAGCGCCGAGAGCCGCGAGAAGGTGGACGAGCTGTGCGACAAGGCCCTCTCGGCGGGCGGTTCGGGCACCCGGGAGGCCCAGGACCACGGCTACATGTACGGCCGCTCCTTCGACGACCCGGACGGCCACACCTGGGAGGTCATGTGGATGGACCCGGCGGCCGTCCAGGGCTGAGTGTCCCGGGCGCCCGGACCCGGCGGCCGTCGTGGCCTGATGCCCACGGCCGCCAACGCCCCGCCCCCGGCCCCGTTCTGGCCCACCCCCTAGCATGGCCGCGTGCAGCCACCTCCCTTCCACGCCGGGCACGACCGTGAGATCGAGTCCCTCGCCGAGTTCGACGAGGTCGTCTCCGAGCGCGGCTCGCTCACCCGGTTCCGCGTCCAGTCCGTGGATCTGACGGACCGTACGGACACCCTGCTCTCCCTGGACACCTCGGGCGCCGTCTTCCTCGGCTGCCCGATGGATCCCCGCGCCGCGGCCCGGGTGAGAGCCACGGGCGCGCTGGTCTTCCCGCCCATACCGGGGCTGCCCTTCGATCCGTACCGGGGACTGCTCCACTCCCCCGACGAGCTCTTCGAGTCCCTCGACGCCGGGTACGAGGCGACACCGGACGCCCGTACGTACGCCTGGTTCCAGCAGACCAAGGCCGACGGCGACGTCTTCGCGTCGATGCTCCGCTCGATCCACGACGACGCGGTGTCGGACGCCCTCGACGAACTCCTCCTCGGCACAAGGGTGGTCGGCGTCATGGGCGGCCACGCCATGGCGCGCGGCACCCGGGCGTACGAGGGCGCGGCGCTGCTCGGCCGCGAACTGGCGCGCTCCGGCCTCATGGTGGCCACCGGCGGCGGGCCGGGCGCGATGGAGGCCGCGAACCTCGGCGCGTACGCGGCCCCGTTCGACGACACGATGCTCACCGAGGCACTCCGGCTGCTCGCCGGGGCGCCGTCGTTCCGGCCCTCGGTCACCGACTGGGCGCGGGCCGCGTTCACGGTGCGGGAACGCTGGCCCGCCGGTGGCGCCTCGGTGGGCATCCCGACCTGGTTCTACGGTCACGAGCCGCCGAACCCGTTCGCCGCGCACATCGCCAAGTACTTCGCCAACGCGACCCGTGAGGACGGGCTGTTGGCCCGCTCGAACGCCGGCGTCGTCTTCCTGCCGGGTGCGGCCGGGACCGTACAGGAGATCTTCGACAACGCGACCCCGAACTACTACGAGTCGCGCGGGGAGCCCACCCCGATGGTGCTCGTGGACCGCGCGCACTGGACCGAGCGGCACCCCACCTGGCCCCTCCTCCAGTCCCTCGCCCGTGAGCGGTCGATGGAGTCCCGGATCGCTCTGGTGGACCGGATCGAGGACGCTCCGGAGGCTCTCAAACGCCTCGGTGGTTAACGACATGGCAAAGCCGACGGCACGGCAGGGCATATGCATTGACAGCACTTAGCTGGCACTTATAGACCTGTGTGGCCTAAGGGAGTCCTGTTGCCACAGCAGAACTCCCCTCAAACCCCCCGCAGTTGCGCAATCTGTGAAGGGCAATCGTGTCCATATCTCGCCGTACCGCACGTTCAGTGCGCATCCTCGGTGTTGCCTCCGCCACGGCCGCGCTCGCGCTCGGTGTCGCCGGCAACGCACTTGCTTGCAATATCCGTGACTTCTCGGCCGTCGCCTCGTGCGACGACAACGGGAAGGGCATCATCACCGTGACCGACAACGACGCCTCCGGCGTCGAGGCCACGGTCTCCGTCTTCCTCGAGACCAACGGCGCGGACGCCCGCCAGGTCGGCTCCGAGACGGTCAAGGGCACCCGCGAGGGCGCCACTGTCACCTTCTCCGAGGACTGGGCGCCCAACGCCACGTACCGTATCCACGTCACGGCCGGGAAGATCGTCAACGAGGACGTCACGCCCCAGCTGACCACGCCCTCCAAGGCGTGCAAGTCCGAGGAGACGCCCTCTCCGACGCCGAAGCCGTCGGAGACCTCCTCCTCGCCCGCCCCCTCGGAGTCGGCTTCCGCGACCCCGTCGGAGTCGGAGAGCAGCGCCGCGCCCGCGACGCCTGGAGACAACGCCCCGTCCCCCGCGGTCGGTGACTCCAACCTCGCCGAGACCGGTGCGAACTCCAACACCCCGATGATCGCCGGCATCGCCGGTGCCTTCGTGGTCGTCGGCGGCGGAGCGGTCTTCTTCGGTATGCGCCGCCGCGGCGCCTCGAAGACCGGCTGAACCGCACCACGCCTGTAGGACCGTGTGGCCCGTCCCCTCCCGGAGGGGGCGGGCCACACGTCTGTGCGGAGCACTGGTCGCAGACCGTCCACCACCCGAAGACGGCCCGCGAGGCCGGCGGGGGCCTCTTCCTGACAGTGGCCCGCAGGTCCGTACACGCCACGCCTCGGCCGCGTCACCGGCATCCCGATGGCGTGCGGCGCGGTCACGGTGCCGCACGGACGCCCCGCCCAGTGGTCGTGGTGGTCGGAGGTCTACCCGGCCGAGGCGTCCCCGAGCACGACGACCTCGGCCGCGTCGAAGGCCACCGCGACCTGGTCGCCGGGCGCGGGCGCCTCCCGCAGCGCGCACGCCGCCTCCAGCCGCGGCGCGCCCTCCGGCTGAAGGTGGACGGCGACGTGGGTGCCCCGGAAGGTGCGCGCGGTCACGGTGCAGGGCAGCCCGTCCTCGGCGGCGACCAGCCGTACGCCCGCGGGCCGCACGAGCAGCGTGCCGGGCCCCTGCGGGGTGCCGTCGGGTACCGGGAGCTTCCCCCACGGCGTGTCCGCCACCCGGCCTGTCACCGTCGCGTCGACGACGTTGTCGAAGCCGAGGAAGCGTGCCACGAACTCGTCCGCCGGATGCTGCCAGACCTCAAGGGGCGTACCGGACTGGGCGATTCGCCCGTCGCGCATCACCACGACCCGGTCGGCCAGCGCGAAGGCCTCGCCCTGGTCGTGCGTGACGGCGAGCACGGTCGTGCCCAACCGGCCGAAGAGCTCCCGGAGTTCGACGACCAGTCGTTCGCGCAGCGAGCGGTCGAGCTGGCCGAGCGGTTCGTCGAGCATCAGCAGCCGGGGGCGAGGGGCGAGGGCACGGGCCAGCGCGACCCGCTGCTGCTCGCCTCCGGACAGGGCCGCGACGGCCCGGGAGGCGGCGCCGGGCAGCCCGACGAGTTCCAGCAACTCACCGACGCGCACCGCCTGTTGTTGCTTCGACGCGCCGTGCATCCGGAGCCCGAAGGCGACGTTGCCGCCCACGTCGCGCTGCGGGAAGAGCTGATGGTCCTGGAACATCAGCCCGACGCCCCGGCGGTGCGCGGGCACCTCCGCCTGGTCGTGGCCGGCCAGGAGCACACGGCCCGCGTCGAGCGGCTGCAGTCCGGCCACCGCCCGCAGCAGCGTGGACTTGCCGCTGCCGCTCGGCCCGAGCACGCACACGATCTCGTGCTCGGCGACCTCCAGATCGACGGCGTCCAGCACGGGCCGGCCGCCGAAGCGCACGGTCGCGGCCTCGATGCCGAGCAGAACGTCCGACGCCGACGCGGACGCCGACGCCGCTGCCCCCGCCCCCGTCGCCCCAGCCGTCGCCTTCGTGACGAGCTTCGCCATCAGAACTCCCCCGTCCGGTCGGTCCGCACGCGCTCCAGCAGCAGCAGCGCCACCGCGCACACCACCATCAAGATCGTCGAAAGTGCCATCGCCTGCCCGTAGTTGAGGTCCCCGGCGCGCCCGAGCAGCCGCGCGACCGCGACCGGCAGCGTCGGGTTGTCGGGGCGCGCGATGAAGACGGTCGCCCCGAACTCACCGAGCGACACGGCGAAGGCGAACCCCGCCGCGATCAGCAGCGCCCGTCGCACCATCGGCAGATCGACCTCCCGCCACACCCGCCACGGCGAGGCCCCGAGCACCGACGCCGCCTCCCGCAGCCGTCCGTCCACGGCCCGCAGCACGGGCAGCATCGTCCGTACGACGAAGGGGACGCCCACCAGCGCCTGCGCGAGCGGCACCAGGATCCAGCTGCTCCTGAGGTCGAGGGGCGGCTCGTCCAGCGCGATCAGGAACCCGAAACCGACGGTCACGGCGGACACACCGAGCGGCAGCATCAGCAGTGCGTCGAAACCCCGTACGAGCCGACCGGCGCGGCCGGTGAGAGCGGCGGCCGCCAGACCTCCGATGACCACGGCGATCGCGGTGGCGGCGAGCGCGTACTCCAGCGAGTTGCCGATCGCCTCGATCGGGGCCACCAGGAAGATGCCGCCGTCGTCGGAGGCGAGCGCCCTGTAGTAGCCGAGTCCGAAGCCGCCGGGGGTGTCCAGGGATCGCTGGACCAGGACTCCGAGCGGCAGCACGAGCAGGACGGCGATGCTCGCGAGCACTCCCGTGAGCAGTGCCCACTGCCCGGCCCCGCGCGGCCGGCGGGCGGTCGTCTCCGGGGCCACCAGACGCAGGGCGGTCTCCCGGCGGCGTACGGTCGCGGCGTGGACGGCGAGGATCGCGCCGACGGCCACGAACTGGATGATCGTCAGCACCGCCGCCGTCGCGAGGTCGAAGATCTCCGAGGTCTGCCGGTAGATCTCGACCTCGAGGGTGGAGAAGGTCGGCCCGCCGAGGATCTGGACCACCCCGAACGAGGTGAAGGTGAAGAGAAAGACCATGAGCGCGGCGGCGGCGACGGCCGGGCTCAGGGCCGGCAGCGTCACCGTGCGCCAGGCCGCGAACCGGGAAGCGCCGAGCATGCGCGCGGCCTCCTCCTGGCGCGGGTCGAGCTGCGACCAGAGCCCGCCGACCGTGCGGACGACCACCGCGTAGTTGAAGAAGACGTGCGCGAGCAGGATCGCCCAGACGGTGGTGTCGAGCCGGACGCCCCACAGGCCGTCCAGGAGTCCCCCGCGGCCGATGAGCGCCAGGAACGCCGTGCCGACGACGACGGTGGGCAGTACGAACGGGACGGTCACCACCGCGCGCAGCACCTGCTTGCCCCGGAAGTCGAAGCGCGCGAAGACATACGCGCCGGGGAGCGCGATCAGCAGCGTGAGCGCTGTCGAGGCGAGCGCCTGCCAGGTGGTGAACCACAGCACGTGCCGGATGTCGGCCTGGCCGAGCACCTCGCCGATCCGTCCGAGCCGCCAGACCCCGTCGACCTCGAGACCGCGGGCCACGATCGCCGCGACGGGGTAGGCGAAGAAGACGGCGAAGAACACGACCGGCAGGGCCATGAGCCACAGCCGCGTCGCGCTCCCACGCCTCCTGGGCGCCGCCTCGGCTACTTCAGTACGAGCGAGGTCCACGACTTGACCCACTGGTCACGGTTCTTGGCGATCTCGGCGGGGGCCAGGGTCTCGGGGTGCGCGGCCTGCGGGCCGAACTTCACGAACACCTCGGGCACCTTCGCGGTCTCACGCACCGGGTACACGAACATGTTCAGCGGCATGTCCTCCTGGAACCTGAGGCTGATGAGGAAGTCGAGGAGCGCCTTGCCGCCCTTCGTGTTCTTCGCGTTGTCCAGCAGCCCCGCGTACTCGACCTGGCGGAAGCAGGTGCCGTTCGCGACCCCGGTCGGCGCGGTCTTCGGCTTCGGGTCGGCGTAGACCACCTCGGCGGGCGGCGAGGAGGCGTACGAGACGACCAGCGGCCGGTCGGCCTTGGCCTTCTTGCCGCCCGCGGAGCCCGAGAACTCGTCGTTGTAGGCCTGCTCCCAGCCGTCGACCACCTTCACGCCGTTGGCCTTGAGCTTCTTCCAGTAGCCCTGCCACCCGGCGTCCCCGTACTTCGCGGCGGTGCCGAGCAGGAAACCGAGGCCGGGCGAGGACGTGGACGCGTTCTCGGTGACGAGGAGGTTCCTGTACGCGGGCTTGATCAGGTCGTCGAAGGAGGTGGGCGGGGCCAGCTCGTGCTTGCTGAAGTAGGCCTTGTCGTAGTTGACGCAGATGTCGCCGGAGTCGATGGGCGTGACCCGGTGCTTCTCCTGGTCGACCCGGTAGCGCTGGACGATCTGGTCGGAGCCCTTGGGCTCGTACGGCTGGAACAGCCCGTTGTCGAGCGCCCGGGAGAGCAGGGTGTTGTCGACGCCGAAGAAGACGTCGCCCTGCGGGTTGTCCTTGGTCAGGATGGCCTTGTTGACGGCCTGGCCGGCGTCGCCGTCCTTGAGGATCCTGACCTTGTAACCCGACTCCTGCTCGAAGGCGTGCAGCACGCTCTTGGAGTAGGCGAAGGAGTCGTGGCTGACGAGGGTCACGGTCCTGGAGTCGGCGGCCTTGTCGCCGGAACCGGACGAGCCGCACGCGGACAGCGTGACGAGACCCAGTGCGACGACCAGGGCCGCGGTCGTCCGCCTCTTGGTGCTCACTTTGGTGCTCACTGGATTCCTCCTGGGGTGACCAGGAAGAGACGCGGCCCTGCCCGGGAACTCGGCGGTTCCCGGGCAGGGCGCAACAGCTTGAGTGATGCCCGAACTTCCTACCCAGAATGACCTGGGCGAGGTTCAGAGGGTCTGCGGCCCACCGGTGCTCCGGCTGCCGCACTCTCAGCGCTGTGGCGCTCCCCTGTCGGAATATGAAGATGTCGGAATATGAAAATGTACGTGCCGGGTCAGACTACCGCTCGGTCGCCGCGAGCTGGCCGCACGCCCCGTCGATCTCCTGGCCCCGGGTGTCCCGGACGGTGACCGGCACGCCGTGGGCCGCGATGGCCTCGACGAACGCCTTCTCGTCCTCGGGCCGCGAGGCGGTCCACTTCGAGCCCGGGGTCGGGTTCAGCGGGATGAGGTTGACGTGCACGGGCTTGCCCCTGAGCAGCCGCCCGAGCCGGTCACCGCGCCACGCCTGGTCGTTGATGTCCCGGATGAGGGCGTACTCGATGGAGAGCCGGCGCCCCGACTTGGCCGCGTACTCCCAGCCCGCGTCGAGCACCTCCCGCACCTTCCACCGTGTGTTCACGGGGACGAGGGTGTCGCGCAGCTCGTCGTCCGGCGCGTGCAGGGAGATGGCGAGGCGGCACTTGAAGCCCTCGTCGGAGAACCGGTGGATGGCCGGGACCAGTCCGACCGTCGACACGGTGATGCCGCGCTGGGAGAGTCCGACGCCGTCCGGCTCGGGGTCGGTGAGCGCGCGGATGGCGCCCACGACCCGCTTGTAGTTGGCGAGCGGCTCTCCCATACCCATGAAGACGATGTTGCTCAGCCGCGCCGGGCCCCCGGGGATCTCCCCGTCCCGCAGCGCCCGCATGCCGTCCACGATCTGGTGCACGATCTCGCCGGTCGACAGGTTCCGGTCGAGCCCGGCCTGGCCGGTGGCACAGAACGGGCAGTTCATCCCGCACCCCGCCTGGGAGCTGATGCACATGGTCACCCGGTCCGGGTAGCGCATCAGCACGGACTCGACGAGCGTGCCGTCGAAGAGCCGCCACAGGGTCTTGCGCGTGGTCTCCTGGTCGGTCGACAGATGCCGCACGACGGTCATCAGCTCGGGAAGCAGCGCTTCCTGGAGCTTGCCGCGCGCGGCGGCCGGGATGTCCGTCCACTCCGCGGGATCGTGCGCGAACCGCGCGAAGTAGTGCTGCGAGAGCTGCTTGGCGCGAAACGGCTTCTCCCCGATCGCGGCAACGGCCTCCTTACGCTCGGCGGGCGTGAGGTCGGCAAGGTGCCGCGGCGGCTTCTTGGCTCCGCGGGGGGCGACGAATGTGAGTTCTCCGGGCTTCGGCATAACCCTTCCAGTGTCGCAGATCAACTCGGGGAGCCCAGGCCAGAGCGGGGTGGGGGTGGTCACCCACGGGTGCCGCCTGTCAGCTTTGGTCGACCTCGCACGGCCCAGGGACGGCCCAGCACGGTCCTCGGTCGGACCCTCGTGGCGATGTCAGTGCCGGTGGCTATGGTGCGACGACCATCGAGCGCGACTCATCGGGGAGGGGCCATGGGAGCCAAAACGGGACTGCTCATCTACGCAAACGGCGAGGTGCCGGCCCTGCTGCGGCAGGCGGGGGCGGCGGACCTGGCGCGGACGTCCGAGATGATGCGGCGCCTTTACCCGGGCTGGGAGATCGAACAGCTCCCCGGCTCGACGCTGGGGGGCGGCGTGTACCCGCCGAAAGACACGGCGTACGCAGCGAGCCGACCGGGCGTGGAGATCGTCTGCGACCAACGGGTGATGATCGACTTCCCGTCCCAGCTTCCCGAGCACCTCGTCGCGGCGAGCGCCGGCCGACGGCTCGTCCTGCACGCCATGCACAGCGTCGTCGACTGGCTCGCGTTCGCGGTGTGGGAGGACGGGCGCCTGGTCCGCTCCCTGAGCCTGTCGCCGGACAGCGGCATCATCGAGAACCTCGGCGAACCGCTCCCCTTCGAGCTGCCCTACTGGGCCGGCGACCGCCCCGCGGACATCGCCCCCTGGCCCGACGAGGACGAAGAGCCGTACCCGCTGCCCTTCCACCCGTTGGACCTAGGCGAAGATGCCCTCCGCGCACTCTGCGGCTTCGTCCAGGAGGGCCGCCCCGAACCTGACGACATCAACGCATACGGCATCGACCTCCACGGATTCCACGTGCGGGACCCTCACGGGCCTGACCCTGCGGAGGAAGAAGCGAAGTTGAAAAAGATCATGGAAACCATGGGGTCGCCGCGCTTCTACACGCTGGGCCCCGATGGCTCGCTGATCGAGCGCGACGGCCTGTAGCCCACGACCGCTTCGTCCCGAAGCAGCGCGGGCCCGTGCTCAGCCTTGGCCCGGTGTGCTCCTCACCTGCGCTGACAGGCCGCAGACGCCGCGGTCCGTCGGCGTTGTCATGCGGTTGAACACTCGCGACTGCCGCTCCTCGCGTGCGCGAAACACCGGTGCGGGAGCACTGAAGGCTGCCTTACGATCCGTACTGCCTGCGTCGGCCGGCCCGCAGCACCAGCCCGTTGTGAAGGGGGCCACCCCCAGTGTGGGACGGAGCGTTCTACCGCGTCCGACGTGACGATTACGAGATCTGCTTCGTCCCCGACGCCGGGATGCCTCTTGACGAAATCGATGACGTCGACATGTGGGTGATCTTCAACAACGGGCACCGCTGGTCGGGGACGATCCACACCCTGGATGTCGTGCATCGCCTCATGGATCGTTGGCAGCAGACCGGCGAATGCCTTGGGGGCAGGTTCTTCTACACCTGGGATGGACTGATCGTCCGCGACAGAGGCATCGCCGGGATGGTCGATGTCGTCGACAACCTTGTTCGGAGCGGTGACTACAGAAACGTCTTCCGTGACGTCGGTCCAGAAGACACGGATGCCTGACCTCTTCGTGCCGAACTCTCCGCCGCGGGGTCGTCGAGGCATGAAGGCCCAGCTTTCCGGGTTCACACTGGCCGGTCTGGGCCTTTGCCGTGCCTTCGGGCTACTGGGCGCGGGTAGTTTCGAACCGCCGACATCCGCCTTGTAAGTTCGCTCCGCAACCGTCCGTGCTGCGGCCAGCGCCAAGAGCGTCGGTCGTCCCGGGTGGCTCAAGTCTGCTCAAGTTCGCTGTCGTTGATGTCAGACGTGGATGTCAGCTGAGTAGTTCAACTACCGTCGGCTGGGTCCTGCCAGTGCCAGGGCAGCCCCGGCGGCAGCCAGGGAGTACTGTCACTGCGCTCAAGCACTGGTGCCGCGCAGTCATCCGGCAAAGTACTACCGTCGATCACGGCCTCAAGCGTGAACTGGACATAGCGCAGGTACCCACGTACGTCGCGAATCTGGCGTTCGCGATGGATCTGGCCGATGCCTCGGTAGCCGACGTCGAAGCACAACCGCACAAGTGCCCTGTACCGATCGCGGACACGGTTGTCTCCTATGGAGAGGAGATCGGTCTGCATGCCCCGTCGGACCGAGGCAAGGGCCACTGCACATCGCTCACGAGCCCGCAAACTCAACCGCGGCTCGTCCTGTGCGAGGTCCGGCAGCGATGGCAGCCACGCGTAAAGTTCTGCGAGGTGGTCCAAGAGCCGCTGTGCAGCCTCCGCAGAGCGCTGCTGCATCCCTTGCTGACGTGCTAACGCGCTGTTGGCAGCTTCTTGAGATGCCGCGAGCTGGATTTGTGATTCGACAGTCCTCGCGGTTTGCCACCGCGCCACGTACACCGCGATGCCTCCGCCGGCCAACGTCCCTACAAGCGCACTGGCTGTTTGTCCCGCTAGATCCCCCCAGCTACCCATGCCTCCCATCTTGGCGGCCTGCGTTAGCTTCAAACCCTCACGTTGAGCCTCAAGAGCCCTTCGCCAGGGACAAGGGTGACAGAACGCAACGAGTGCCCTGAGCTTGGGAAGCTCGGGTTCTCCGAAGATGCTGCCTGCACTGACCTGCGGTGGACCTGGAGCGGGGCGGAGGCGATCGCCGACTTGCTCCCCGCTGTTCCCCGTGGTTCTCCGCAGGATCTGGCACACATCTGGCACGTCCGACTACTCCGGACTGAGAGCCTGAGCCGGTGACTGATGATGAGGTTGTCGAGGCGTTGCGGATCACAGCTCGGGCAGGGGCTCTGCCACCGCCCGCGACGGCGGAGGCTATCGCCGCGGCGGAAGAGGCCATCGGGTTCCCGTTGCCTCCTCTCCTACGGCGCTTGTACGTCGAAGTCGCCAACGGCGGATTCGGCCCGAACGAAGGCATCCTGGGAGTGAGCGGTGGGGCCGCGCAGGGCAACTTCATGGACATCGCCGAGCTGTACCAGGACGGCCCGGATCCGTCCGGCCGCATCCCGGCCGGCCTGGTCCTGATCTACGACTGGGGCTGCACCATCTGGTCCCTGGTCGACTTCCGCGATCCCGCGGGCGCCATGTGGGTCAACCACGAGGGCGAGCACTGGCCCCAGGGCATGAACCTCACTGAATGGCTGACGGGCACGCTGGCAGGGACCCTGACGGTAAAAACACTGCTGGAGGGTCAGCCCACTTCGTAGATCACGAGTCCCCTGCCCTGGGCCCATACTTCTCCTTCACGGTTGCGGGACTTGAACCCACAACCTCTTCGTCCCGAAGCAACTTGGGCGGGCTGCTGACCTTGGGCCACTGCTCGTCTGACCTGCTGCGCTGGTCCGTATGTGTCCTTGCGTGTCCGCCGCTGTCCGTCCGCGTTGTCACGCAGTTAGACACTCAACGCTGCGGCCCATGTCGGGTGCTGAGGCTCAGGTGGACTCATGCAGCGCAGCGAGTTCCTTCAGGTCGTTCGCGACCAGGAGCTGAGCAAGGCGCCCGGCGACGGCAACGACCTTTGGCCAAGAGGGCGACTGTAGATACTCCTCGTCCGTGTCGTTGGGCGCCTGGGCCGCTGCGGCGTTGAGCGCGATGCCCAACTCACGCATGAGAGTCACCTCTTCTTCAGTTCTCAGACTGACGCCGAGAAATCTCTCGGGCTCGCCGGCGTCGCAGAAGTCGTCAAAGAGCGTGTGGAAGACGTGGTCCAGGCTCTCGAACGCCGATGGGTCGAGCCAGACGTCCTGCTGCCAGGGTGGATTGGCCAGAGCCAGGACCGCGGGTACGACGTGGACTCGGTGGTTCGCTATGAGGCGGGCGTCTTCGCTCACGGCGCCGAGCCTATCGACGGCACCCTGAGGGCGTGACGGCATTTCCGGGAAGCCGCCTGGTGAGAAACACCCCATCTTGCCTGACGGCCACCCCTCGACGGAAACCAGTCTCATCCGGGAGCTGTGACCTGGCCGTTCACTGCCCTCGCTCGCACCTGATCTGTCACTGACTGTCGCCGTAGGTCACCGTCGAGCGCCCTCGCACGGCCCAGGGACGGCCCAGTGCGATCACTCAGGCCGGTCCCACTCATCCAACTTGATCTTCACTTGGTGGTTGTGATCTGTATGCCAGATGACCACGCCTGCGACCGCAGCGCCCAGGGCGGGCAGCTCCAGATCATGCGGCATGCTGCCGACCTCGGCCAGTCCCACGGCATCGGGCATCCCGTGAATCCGGATGAAGACACCGAACCGCTGGCGGCCGATGACCTCTCCACTGATGCGGGCGCCCTCAGGTAGCGCCGCGACGGTTGCTGTCCAGCTCTGTCGAACTGCCTCCGCCGCCGGCACTCCAGGACCCGCGGGCAATCTGAACTCATCCATGGCTAGAGCATGACTGTGTCGAGCGCCGCTTTGTAAGAGCGGGAGTACGGGGTGGCCCTGGTGTCCAGGTCACACGGGCTTTGGCGGCAGCCCAGGTGACCGACACATTTCGACTGCGTCGAACCGTCGCTGACCGTGGTTGACCGCACGATGTGGCACGACTGTGGCACGTTCCGAGCAACGGAGCGCCTAGAGGGCGCTCTATGGCTGCGCCCCCCTCTTGGCCTGTTCCTTCCACGGCCCCAGAACGGTCCGGGAGGGCGCTTGTACGATCAGACGGCGGCAACTCTCTATCGGAGAGAGGACGCCAGGCCGCCGGGTCCGTGCACGTGCCGCGTTCGGGTACGCCTCCGAGGAGCGCGGGATGACAGATTTTGCCGAGTTCTGCCACTGGCGGTCATGACGGAAGTAGAATCTTCTTCTTCACTGCGGCAGGGGGGCGCGGGTATGAGTGAGCATTGGCTGTACAGCTGGATCGACGAGTTTGAGGTCAAGAGCGGAGAACAGGCAAGCCACTTGCTCGCTCTTCCTGGGCCCGCCGAGAAGCTGCACGAAGCAGCCAAGAATATTCCCAAGTGGCACGCGGGTGATCCCCCGAAGGGGAGATCCATCGTGGCGGGTAGCACGATGGATTTTTCTGGGCGTATGAATTGCTCCCATGCCGAATGCCTTATGCGTCAGGTAGATCGCCTATTTGGCCGAGTCTGGCACTACTTCGACTCTGCGGTTGTCGAGGGACCACAAGCCGACTTCTATATCCGGTCACTAGAAAATAAACCCTCGCGCCAGGGCGTATTTTCGCTCAACTACTCCATTACCCAAGATGTCGACTTTTTGCTGCACTTGCGCCGATTGAATATCGCAGATCATCTAATCTTCCGGTCTAAGCCGCACGGTTTCTGTACGCGCCACATCGAACAGCATGCGGCTGAGGCGGGCATTTCGCATTTGATTGGCGAGGATGTCAGGGCTCAGATCGCTAAGCAGCTGAAGTCGGAATCGGAGATTTCGATTCGGCAGAGCTCTGGTGAGCGCTGGCGCTATAACGTAGTCCACCCCTCGTCGAGCGAACCGTTTACTGGCTCGTTCGTTTCGACAAAGAAGAGGGCAAAGAAGCCCACGAAGGCACAGATCGCAGAGATCGTGGTGAAGAGGTCGGTTGCATCTCTGATCTACGATGTTGCTACGAGCAAGTGGCTCTCCCTTCCACTGGCTGAAGAGTTCTCGTACTTGCAAGCATCGCAACAGGTGGCTAACGCGGCACGTGAGTCTGCCGTTGCCTTTCAGCTGCCGATGCCGATTATGCACGGAATGACTAGTGGGGATATTGTTAAAATGCGAGCCGATATGCGCCCGCATTTTGATAGGTTTCAGCACGCGCTGACGCTGGCAATTCGCGAACAGATCGAGCGAGACCCGGAGCGCGCCAATCCGGACATCGTCAAATCGGTCACTGAAGAGTTCATCCGACCGGCTTTCGCAGACATCGAAAGAAGCCTCTTGGAGGCCAAGCGCTCTTTTTCAGTGAAGGTCGGTGCATCGATGGCTGTCGGCAGCACCGTAGCTACTGTCGGTCTCCTGTCATCGGTGCCGTTGGTTATTGGCGCCGGGTTGGCTGCTGTGGGTGTAACGCTCGGCGGCCTACATAAACACGTAGACGACCGCAAGGACATTAAAACCTCTGATGTCTACTTTCTTTGGAAAGCTAGTAAAGGGCGACTTCCGTAAGGTCTTTCGCCAGGTCGGTGGAGCGGCTTTGGGCGGGAGCTGCTTTGGGGCGAGTGATCATGGCCCCTTAAGCTTCCGGCGAGTCGGGCAGTCTGTGGACCTGCCCGTTAAAGCACGACGTTGGGGCCATGATCTTAGAGGCTCGCCCCAAAGTGGCTGCCTAAAGCCGTGGAGCCGACCGCCCCAGCCACAGAGGGTGTCTCCCACTTCATGCCCGCAGCTCGTCAGCGCGCCGCCGGGCGCGGCCAGCCGGGGCGGAGACAGGAGGCAGGCCGCGCCGCTGAGGCGGCGCGCGCCCGCGCCGTGCGCGGGCCTTGATGAAGTAGGGAAAGTCTTACCGCGCTGCTGCCCCTCGGGGCTCGGGCTGTCGGCTGAGTAGTGATCTCCGCTACGGTGCGATTCATGCCCTCTGCATTGGACACGCCTCAAGGAGCGGCCGAGCTGGCCGAGTCTCTGTTGCCTCCGCTCGGGAACCGTTGGCTGCACACTCAGGCCGTAGCGGCTCGGGCCCGTGAGGTCTCCGCGGCCGTCCCAGAGGAAGAACGGGATCTCCTGGTGGCCGCAGCCTGGCTCCACGATCTCGGCTACGCCCCGGAGCTTCGTGACACCGGCTTCCACCCGATCGACGGTGCGCGGCACCTCGTGCGTCTCGGCGCTCCTGACCGGCTCGTACGCCTCGTCGCTCATCACTCCGGTGCCGTGTACGAGGCCGAGCAGCGTGGCCTCTCGGCTGAACTGGCTGTCTACGAGCGTGAGGACGCTCCGATCCTCGATGCCTTGATCTACGCGGACATGACGACCGGTCCCGCCGGCCAGTCCTTCGACTTCGACCGCCGTATCGAAGAGATCCTTGTCCGCTACGACGTCGGCAGCGAGGTGCACACCGCGATCAGCAACGCACGGCCCTACCTTGCGGCAGCCATCGAGCGGACCCAGGAACGGCTGGGGCGGACCGCGGCTCAGAGCACGAACGGCTCATAGGACAGAGCCCGATCGATGATCTTCTCGGCGGTGAGCTCCGGGTCGGCATCCCAGAAGATGTAGTCACTGACGTGCGGGCAGACGAGTCCGCGTTGCAGCCTGTCTATGGCGCCGTCCGCCTCGTCCTCGTCGGCAAAGTCGTCGGTCATGAGTCGTCGAACAAGACGGACGGCTTCCTCGCGGTCCATGCTGCGGGGCGTTGCCACGGTGCGCCGGCCCCCTATCCGATGTACGGCTCGGGCCGGTTCGCCAGGCCATGATCGATCCGCATCCGCATGGACGGGTGGATGTTCAGCTCGTCGAGCTTGCTCGGGTCCACGAACGCCACTTCTTTGCTCTCACTGCTGGTCCGGAGTTCACCACCGGTGATCCGGGCCGTGAAGCAGATCGAGAACTGTTGGCGGACCTCGCCGTCGTCGTAGGCCATGACGTGTCCGGGGTTCGTGTAGAGGCCGACCAGGCCGGTCACCTCGACGTCGAAGCCGGTCTCTTCCTTCGTCTCCCGCACCGCCGCGTCCGCGACCGCTTCGCCGACATCGACGCCCCCGCCGGGAAGGGCCCACAGGTCGTTGTCGGTCTTGTGGATGAGCAGCACCTCCCCGGCCTCGTTGCGCGCAACGGCGGTGACCGAGGGGACGATGCTGTTCGCCTTGGGAGCGTTGGGATCGTTGATGTAGTCGACGCGGGCCATGACTCCAGCCTCGCACGACCGAGCGGCATCCGGGCTAGGAGGGCCGACCCCGCTCCCACGCGTAGTCGAAGCTCCGCATGTAGTGCCGGAAGGTGCGAGCACCGGGGATGTAGCGGAAGTGCAGGATCGGGTTCTGTCCTGCGGGAGCTCCGAGGACATGTGGGTTCACCAACACGTCGTCGTCGAAGCGGTAGATCGAGTTGTACAGGATCGTGTCGTGGAGCCTGATCTCGACACCCGGCGTCTTGGCTGCCGGTTCGAGGTAGCGACGGGTTATCCGAGCGCGGGCGGCCAGATCGTCTCCGATGCCTTCCTCCTCGCCTCGCTGGCGGATCATCTGCGACTCCGGGTCGCCCAGGAGGACGCGTACCTGAGTGCCGGCCGTTGCCTTCTCGGCAAGCTGGTCGGGTAGGTCGGGGTGGCTGTCAAAGAGGAAAAGCCCTGCGTAGACGAGGATTTCAACCTGATCCGTAGCCCCGTCGATCAGTGACGACCACAACGAAGTCGGAACGGCGCCGCGGTGCGGGTAGTACGTAACCAGCTCCGACGTACTCGCGGTCTCGGCCTGCTTCTCCACTGTCGGCCAGAGATAGACCTCATCTACGCCCAGGAAGGTTGCGGCCTTCCATCGGTGGCCCCGGTGCGGCGTGCGGTTCGTGGTGATCCACCGCTCGACACTCTTCGGGTCTACTCCGACGTGATCGGCAGTGGACTGGATGGTCTCGCCCTTCGCCGAGATGGCCGCACGCAGACGCTCGTTCGCCATGAGGTGTCCTCCCCGTAGGACGTAGGGACGTTTTGACGGTACCTCAGACGTCCCCAAACGTCCATGCGGACCGTGATGCGTCCATGGCCTCTCGCGGTCTCCTGATCTCACCGGCAAATGCCGGTCAACATCCTTCCGATGCAGGAGAACAGACGATGCGTCAGATTCCCGTCGACACCACGAACGCGACCGTGATGGTCGCCAAGGCCCCGCAGCCGAAGGTCAAGGACCGCCGGACCGGTGAGATCGCCCTCGACAAGGACGGCGTCACGCTGATGACGGTGGAGGTCATGTTCTCCACGCCGGACGAGGTGGAGATCCTCAAGCTCACCGTTCCGCAGCCGGGCGTCTCCGAGGACCTGGCCATGGGCACCCCCGTCGCGCTGACGGGCCTGGTCGCCTCGGCGTGGGAGAACGAGTTCAACGGCCAGAAGCGGCACGGGATCGCGTTCCGTGCGGTCGCCGTCACCTCGCTCGCCGCCGGCTCGACGTCGAAGGCTGCCTGATCATGACCGCGTTAACGGTCGCGCTGGTGCTGGTCGTCGCTGCCGCGCTGGTCCTGCGGTGGCGGCGCCCCGCCTGGTACTGGCTGGCCTTCGGTGCCGCCTTCGCCGCGGTACGGGTCCTCTTCCAGTACACCTCCGTGATGGACGCCTGCGGGCTCACGGTTCCGCCGTCGCGCTGGCGCCTGGCCATGGCCCGTCTCGCCAACCGGCCCGTCCCCGAATCCCGCGCCCCGCGCATCCTGCGCCTCCGGCCGACCCGGACCGGCCTGGTGCTGCGCCTCAAGCTCCGTCCCGGGCAGGACGCCTTCGACGTCTCCGCCTCCTGCGACCGGCTGCGCCACTCGTTCGCCATGTACGGCGTCACCTCCCGTGAACTGCGCTCGGGTGTCGTCGAGGTCCGGATGACCGGCTACGACGTCCTCAAGCGGGTCCAGATGCCCGCGAAAACCGATCCGGCTCCGATGCGGGTACCGGTCGCCCTGCGCGAGGACGGAGCCGTGCACTACCGCGACTACCGGACGGTCCCGCACGGGCTGACCCTCGGCGCTACGGAGTCCGGGAAGTCCGTCTACCAGCGCAACCTAGTGGCCGGCCTCGCCCCGATGGACGTCGCGCTGGTCGGGATCGACTGCAAGCAGGGCGTGGAACTCTTCCCGCTGGCCCGCAGGTTCTCCGCGCTCGCCGACAACCCCGACACCGCCCTCGACCTCCTCGAAGCCCTCGTCTCCCACATGGCGGACGTCTACCAGGTGATCCGGACCCAGCAGCGGATCACGGTCAACGTGCCCGATGCGGAGATCGCCGCCGACATCTGGGACCTCCCCGACCACCTGCGCCCGGTGCCGATCGTGGTCCTGGTCGACGAGGTTGCCGAACTCGCCCTCTTCGCCACGAAGGACGAGGAGAAGCGCCGGGACCGCATCATCACCGCCCTGGTCCACCTCGCCCAGCTCGGCCGCGCTGCCGGGATCTATCTGGAGATCTGCGGGCAGCGCTTCGGCTCCGAACTCGGCAAGGGCATCACCATGCTCCGGGCCCAGCTCACCGGCCGCACCGCCCACCGCGTCAACGACGAATCCTCCGCCAACATGGCCTTCGGCGACATCGCCCCGGACGCCGTCCTCGCCGCGATCCAGATCCCCACCGAGACCCCCGGCATCGCCGTGACCGGCGACTCCTCGGGCGGCTGGGCCCGTATCCGCGCCCCGCACACCACGCTCCGTGCGGCCGTGAACCTCTGCAACAAGCACGCCGGCCGCACCCCCGACCTGCCCGCCCTCGCGCCGTTCCGGCCCGTCGTCGGCACCCCGGCACCGGCATCCGAGCCGCTGGCCAAGGCCGCTCCCGCGACCGTCTGACCCCTCCCGCTCCACGGCTGGCGCGACCGTCTCGCGCCGGGTCCCTACCCCCCTCCATGCCTCAAAGAAGGGAGATCGACTCCCATGTGTGAGCACATCGAGGACTTTCACCGCACCGTGCTGATGCTCGGCGCCCTGGCCCTCTACGCGGACACGCCCGGCGCCGACGACCTGTTCATCGACACCATCGGCCCGTCGCTCGCGGCGTCGCTTCCTGAGCCCCCGCCGGGCATGTTCCCGCCCGGCTACGACCCCACCGACGGCCCCGAATACCCCGGCGGCTCGTGATGGCCCGCCCCGCGTTCCGTGTGGACGCCGTCCTCGTCCAGGCCGTCATCGCCGGAGCCCTCTCCTTCGCCCACCTCCACGAACTCGCCGACGCCGCCGGACAGACCGGCTGGAAGGGCTGGGCCTACCCCATCTCCGTCGACCTGCTCCTCGTCGCTGCATGGCGACGGCTCCGCGCGGACGGACCGTCCCGGCTGGCCTGGTGCTGGTTCCTGATCGCCCTGGTCGCCTCGCTCGGCGCCAACGTCGCCACCGCCGGGTTCCTCGACCTCGCCCACCCGCCGGCCTGGCTGCGCTTCGGCATCGCCGGATGGCCCGCCCTCGCCTTCCTCGGCGGCACCCTCCTCGCCCACTCCCACACCGCCAACGACCCGGAGCCAAATCCGCCGGCCCCCGCCGCCCCAGATCCGGCGCCGGAAGTCGAGCGGGAATCCGCCCTCGAACCGCAGCCCGAACCCGCACCGCTTCCCGCAGCCGAGGTCACCCCCGCTCTCACCCCCGCCACTCCTGCTCCGGCCGGTCCGCCGGTCCCGGCCGCGTTGGTCGGGCACGCCCGCAAGCTCGCCGCCGACCACCACACCCGCACCGGATCCCCGATCGACACCGACACCCTGCGCGCACGCCTCGGCGTCCCTCCGCAGCTGGCTGACGCCATCGCTGCCCAACTCGTCTGACCCGAAGGGAGAACCCGTCATGCCTGCCCGTGACCACTTCCACTCCGTGATGCGGATCGGCCCCGTGCAGATCGGCACCCACCGCGACCGCCACGGCCACACCAAACACGCCGCCGTGTGCACCAACGACCGCTGCGGCTGGTCCGCCGACTACTCCAGCCAGTCCGCCGCCCAGCTCGCCGCCCGCACCCACCGCTGCACCGCCCGCTGAGGAGACACCCGTGCAGGTCCCGCTCTGGTTCGCCCTGATCGTCGTCGGCTGGCTCGGCGTCAAGCTCATCCGCCCGCCCTGGTGGCTCGTCGCCGTCCTCCTCCTCGGCGGCTACCTCCTCGCCGACAGCCTGCTCGCCCCCGCCATCGACACCGCCGTCAAGTAACCACCCAAGAAGGGAAACCCCGCCATGCTCCGCCCCAAGGTCCCGGCCATGCCCCTGCCCACCGGCCTCGTGACGCCGCCCGCGGTCGTCGAGCCGACCGTCGTCATCCAGCAGACCCCGCAGGACCCGGCTCCCGCTCCGTTCATCTCTGCGGCTCCGGTCCCGGCGCGGCCGGCCGTGCAGCTCACCCCCGGCGCCGTCATCACCCTCGTCGGCAGCGGCACCGCCGTGGTCCTGGTTGTCGGCGCCGTCCTGGTCTCGATGCTCCTCGCGGTCGCCATCACCGGCGCTTCCGTCGCCATCTGCGCCCTGGTCATCCGCTCGCTCATCAACGCGCAGACACGCCGCTGAAAAGCACGCCTTCCGGCAGTGCACAAGCCGCCAAGCACCGCCACTGACCGGACGGCCCCGCGCAACTCCAGCCGCAGCAGAGGAGATCCCCCGTGGACACGCATGTGCTCGCCTTAGCCCTGCCCCTGATTGGCTGGGCCGCCCACTCCGGGCTGCTGACCCAACGCCTGGCTGCCGCCCGTCGCGACCCTCTGACAGGTCTGCACACCCGCGCCGGATGGACCGCCCGTGCTCAGCGCACCATCCGCCGGCACCGCGACGCCCTGGTCCTGCTGATCGACCTGGACGACTTCAAGTCCCTCAACGACACCCACGGCCACGCCGCCGGTGACGCAGCCCTCGTCGTAGCAGCGTCCCGCCTCGCCGACTGGTGCGGACGTCACGGTGTCGCGGGCCGCCTCGGCGGAGACGAGTTCGTCGCCGTCGCTACCCACCGGCTCGGCGAGTCTGGCATGGGTGAGCTGATCCGTGACCTGAACCGCCCGTTCACTCATCACGGCCAGACCCTGCCCTTGGCCGCGTCGGTCGGCATCTGCCACCTGGCCGATCTGCCCCACCGCGCCCTGCCGGAAGCCCTCACCGCCGCTGATGCCGCCATGTACGCGGCCAAGGGACACCCCGGCCGTCGCGGACCCCGCCCCACCTCTCGCTGACCGGCCTCCGGGCGGCACACAAGCCGCCAAGCATCGCCGCCGCCCGGACGGTCCGGCCCCTTCCAACCGCAATCGAAAGGAACCCCCAGCATGACGCACCGCACCCGCCCGCCGTCCCGCATCTGCCCGAACTGCGACGGCTTCGCCTCCGCCGCCATCACCCTCGGCGGCCGCGACCGGAACGGCCACCTGCGGACCATCACCGCCCACTGCTCCGCCTGCCACGGCACCGGGTCGCTCACCATCCGCCGTTCCGCTCTCTCTCCGGTCGGGCGGTGATGGTCATGCGTCGCACTGCCACTTCCCGGCCGACGTCCATCCACCTGTTCTGTGGTGCCGGTGGCGACTCGGACGGGTTCCGGCGCGCCGGCTTCGACGTCGTCCTCGGCGCGAACCACTGGTCCCGCGCGGTCGAGACCCACGCCGCCAACTTCCCCGAGGCCGAACACCTCTGCGTCGACCTCGACCACTACGACATGCGGCGCCTGCCCAAGGCCCGCGTCCTGGTCGGCTCCCCGATCTGCACCGAGGGCAGCCCCGCCGACGGCGTCAGCCGCCCCAAGGCACCGCTCTCCGCCGGGCAACTGGACCTCTTCGAGGAAGGCCCCATGCAGGCGGCCGCGTGGGAACGCACCCGCGCGACGGCTTACGACATCCTGCGCGCCGCCGAAGTCCACAACTTCGACGCCGTCATCTGCGAGAACGTCCCCCGCTTCGCCACCGCGTGGCCCCTGTTCGCCTGGTGGCTGCACGGCATGGAGATCCTCGGCTTCCGCCACCAGATCATCTCCGTCACCGCCGCCCACGTCGGGACCCTCGACAACCCGCACGCCCCGCAGTGGCGTGACCGGATCTTCATCGTCTTCACCCGCACCGGCATGCGCGCCCCGAACCTGCGACTGCGTCCGCCCGCCTGGTGCACGGGCTGCGAGAGCGACGTGGAAGCGGTGCAGTCCTGGCGCAACGGCCGCACGATCGGCAAGTACCGGCAGCAGTACGACTACCGCTGCCCCAGCACCCGCTGCCGCCACCAGATCGTCGAACCCTACGTACGCCCCGCCGCCTCCGCGATCAACTGGGACGACCCCGGCATCCGGATCGGCGACCGTGCCGCCCACGGCAGGGGCCCCCTCGCCGACTCCACCCTCCGCAAGATCCGCCTCGGCCTCACCAAGCACCGGGTGCCGTCCGTGGTCACCGTCAACCACGCCGACCAGGGCGACGGCCGCGCGTTCCCCGCGCTCGCCGCACCCCTGCCCACCCGCACGGTCCGCATCGGCGACGGCATCGCCACACCCCCGCTGCTCGTCCCGGCCGGCGGGAGCTGGAACACCACCGCGTCCCCGGTCACCGCGCCCATGCGGACCCGCACCACCCGTGACAGCGAAGCCCTCCTCGTGCCCGCCGCGTTCATCACCGAGCACCGCGGGGGCGGCTCGACCACCCGCGCCATCGGTGACCCGCTCGCCTCCATCACCGCCGGCGGCAACCACCACGGACTCGTCATCCCCTACCGCAAGGGCAGCCCTACAACGACCAGCGCCCCGCTCCACACCATCGCCACCCGCGAATCCGCCGCCCTCGTCCTCGGCGCCAACAACCGTGTCCCCGACCCGGTCGAGGTGGAGGACTGCTACTTCCGGATGCTCTCCCCGCGTGAGCACCTGCGCGCCCAGCGCTTCACCGACGACTACACCGTCCTCGGCCACGGCGGCGAGCAGACCAAACAGGCCGGGAACGCCGTGCCCGCCAACGTCGCCCAGTGGATCGCCTCCGCCCTGCTGGAGGTCCTGTGACCCTGGACCTCCTGACCGACCCCGTCACCCTCGGCGACCTGCTGAGGGTGGCCTCGGCCGACGACTTCGACCGCTGGCACGAGCAGATCCGCCGCACCGGCGGCTGCGCCGACCCCATCCACCTCACCGGCTGGACCCTCAGCAAGGACAAGACCACCGGCGAGACCCTCCACCACTACTCGACCGAATCCGAGCCCGGCGGACGACTGCGGGTCGCGTGCGGCAACCGCCGGGCCTCCCGCTGCCCCTCCTGCGCCTGGACGTACGCGGGCGACACCTACCACCTGATCCGCGCTGGCCTCGCCGGAGACGACCGCCGCGACATCCCCTCCACCGTCCGCGATCACCCCAGGGTCTTCGCCACGCTCACCGCCCCGTCCTTCGGCCCCGTCCACAACCGTCCCGAGCGAGGCATCTGCCGCTGCGGCACCCGCCACCCCGCCGCCGACCCCACCCTCGGCACGGCAATCGACCCAGCCACCTACGACTACGCGGGCGCCGTCCTCTTCAACAACCACGCGGGCGAACTCTGGCAGCGCTTCACCAACCGGCTACGCCGCGAACTCGCTGCCCGCGCCGGCCTGTCGCAGCGGGAGCTGAAGGAGTCGGCCCGGCTCTCCTACGGCAAGGTCGCCGAGTTCCAAAAGCGCGGCGCCCTGCACTTCCACGCCGTGATCCGCCTCGACGGACCGGACGGCCCCGACACCCCGCCCCCGTCCTGGGCAACGGCCGACCTCCTCACCGACGCGATCCACGCCGCCGCCGCGCACTCCTACACCTCGGTCTCCGCCCCGGCCGCCGACGTCCAGCCGGCGCGCACCTTCCGGTGGGGAACCCAGCTCGACGTCCGCCCCGTGAAGGCCTTCGGAGACGGCTCCGACATCACCGAACAGGCCGTGGCCTCCTACGTCGCGAAGTACGCCACCAAAGCCGCCGAGAACACCGGCACCCTCGACCGGCGCGTCGGCGAACTCGCCGAACTCGACCGCCACCAGATCCCCGACCACACCCGCCGCCTCATCGAAGCCTGCAAGCATCTCGACCCGCTCTACCCCGAACGGCGCCTGTGGGCGTGGGCTCACATGCTCGGCTTCCGCGGCCACTTCTCCTCAAAGTCCCGCCGCTACTCCACCACCCTCGGCGAACTCCGCCAAGCCCGCGCCGACTTCCGCGCCGTACAGGAACGCGAAGCCCTCGGCCTCGAGGAGCGCGAGCCGGACACCGTCCTCGTCCTGGCCGACTGGCAGTACGCCGGCCACGGCCACACCCCCGGCGAATCCGCCCTCGCCGCCACCATCGCCCGCGACCTCCAACACAACCGCGAAACAGCACGCGAAGCACTACGCGACCAGTCCGCCGATGAAAGGGGCTGGTGACATGGCTTCCGAGTTGCCGCGCCGCTTCCTCACCCCTGACGACCTGGTGAACATGTTCGAGTTGCCCAGCGTCGAGACGGTCTACCAGTGGCGCCGCAAGCACACCGGCCCCCGCGGCTTCCGTGTCGGCCGGCACCTGCGCTTCGACCCGAACGACGTACGGGCCTGGGTGGACTCCCAGATTGAGGAGGCTGCCTGATGGCCGGGCACATCCAGGACCGCTGGTACAAGACCGAATCGGGTCCGGACGGCAAGCCTGTAAAGGTCAAGACCGACCGCTACGGCGGCGGCCTTCGCTACCGGGCCCGATACGTCGGTCCCGACGGCACCGAGAAAAGCCGGTCCTTCCCCGACCGCCAGAAGCGCAAGGCTGAAGAGTGGCTGGCCGAGACGGCGGCCGACATGTCTCGTGGTCAGTACGTCGACCCCAAGGCCGCCCGCATGACCTTCCAGCAGTACGCGGAGCGCTGGATCACGGGCCAGACGACCGACCTGAACACGCGCATCGGAGTGGAAACCCGGCTTCGGCTGCACGCCTTCCCTCGCATGGGGGCGCGTCCGCTCGGGTCCTTCCGGCCGGCCCACATCCGCGAGTTCGTGCGCGACCTGGAGGTCGACTCGACGATAGGCGGCAGCTACGCCCGCAACATCTACGCCAACGTCCGCGCGGTCCTGTCGGCCGCCGTGGATGACGGCCACCTCGCCCGGAATCCGTGCTCGGCCGCATCCGTCCGCCCGCCGGCCGTCTCGACTGCCCGGGTCGTGCCGTGGATCCCTTCCCAAGTGACTGCGGTCCGCGACGCTCTGCCCGAGCGGTACCAGGCCATGGTCTCCGTCGGCAGTGGCTGCGGTCTGCGTCAGGGCGAGATCATCGGTCTGTCGGAGGACGCCGTACAGCTCGACGGCGACACGCTGCGGGTCACCACTCAGGTCAAGCTGATCCGAGGCGTCGCGGTCTTCGCTCCGCCCAAGGGCAACAAGGAACGGGACGTACCGCTGCCGACCCTGGTGGCCTCTGCCCTACGGCAGCACATGAAGAATCACCCGCCCGTGGGCATCAAGCTTCCGTGGGGCAGGCCGGACGGCCCGCTCACCGAGCGGCGTCTGATCTTCACGAACACGGTCGGCGGCATCGTCTGGCGCAGCAACTTCAACTTCCACGAGTGGAAGCGCGCCCTCGCTGCGGCCGGCCTCATCCCGACGCCGGACCCCGGGAAGCCGTACGCCTCCGCCCGGCAGCACGGGATGCACGCCCTTCGTCACTTCTACGCCTCGGTCCTCCTGGACGCGGGCGAGAGCATCAAGGCCGTGAGCGAGTACCTCGGCCATGCCGATCCGGCGATGACGCTGCGGGTGTACGCCCACCTGATGCCCAGCAGCCGTGAGCGAGCTCGCCGGGCCCTGGACGACGTCTTCGGCACGGCCCAGGAGCCCTGACGGCCCAGAGACGGCCCACCGGGCACAAGACGGCCCCCTACTGGCGACAAAACCGCTGGTAGGGGGCTTCTTCATGCCCGTGGGAGATCAGTTCTCCGGGTGCAGGCATAACCCTTCCAGTGTCGCAGATCAACTCCTGGGGCCCGGGCCGGAGCGGGGTGGGGACGGTCACCTCTGAGCGGCCTGTCAGCGTCGGTCGGCCTCGAGCGGCCCAGGGACGGTCCAGGGACCCCACCGCGGCACTCGGTCGGACCCGCCTGGCGATGTCGGTGCCGGCGCCGGTGCCGGTGGCTGCGGTGCGACGACCATCGAACGGAGCGGTGATTACAGAGGCGTCTTCCGTGACGTCGGTACGGAAGCATGCGGCGAGACGGGCTCTGAGCCGCGCAATCCGGCCTCCGTGGCCTACAGCTCAGCAGTCGTAACGGTGGGTCGTGGGCCAGGTGGGGCAGGTGCGGCAGACGAAGACATAGATGCCCCCACAGTCCCCCATGATCATTTCATGGCCGTCATGCTGTGGTTCCGAGTCGGTTTCCCAGCCGCCGCCGGGACGGGTGCGCTCCTCGACCGGGAGCCAGCGCCCATACGATTCACTCGCCGAGATCGTCAGCAAGTGTTCCATCCGGGAACCGCAGGCGCAGTGCGGCCAGTTCGGGGGCTGTGCCCAGCCGGGGTATCCGCCGATCTTGCTCTGCTGGGTGGTGAAGGCGTCGTAGTAGGAGATGCCGCAGGACTCCTCCATCTCCTCGCTCCACCTGGCCACGCGCTCGCACAACTCCGCGGGCATGTCCTGGTTGGGGTACTCCACGGTCTCGGTGGGGTGTATCACGCAGGGCAGTGGGACGTACTCGTCGTCGAACTCGTAAGGCCGTGGCGCCTCATCGAGCAGGGGCCGATCCGCCAGGTCGGCGACGGATCGCCAGCGCAGCACCGGCACCGGCGAGTGCTGGTCGTGCTCGGAGTGGATCAGCGGGCACCAGAGCACCTGGAGCACGTCGGTGCCGGCCGGGAACACCAGTGCCGGAACGTCGCGAGCGATGAGCTGCAGCACGGGCACCATGGAGACGGGGGCCGGACCGACCACCGCACAACCGCGGGCAGGGTTGTAGTGGTCGGGAGCCGTACACGTCGGCCAGGACTCCTCCGCGGGCCAAAGGAGCGGCCCACCCAGCGAGCTCTCATCCCGTACGGGGCTGCCGGCGCGCGGGTACAGCAGAGTGGTGGCCCGCGCGTACGGCACGAGTTCTGGAAATACGTCGGCGATGTCGAACGGGGCCGGCGGAACAGTAAGGTTCATGATCCCCCCCCAGCCCGCGCATCGTAACGTGACCCGAGTCAGGCTGGTGGGCCGGTGGGCCGGTGAAACGGTCACCGAACGCTGGTGCCGGTCGGCTGGGGTCATGCCGGTTGCGGTACTTCACTGCTGGACCGCACCGTTCGGAAGATCGCGTATGCGGATCGCGGCGACCTGCGACGTACCCCACCGGGGCCGGAGCGTGGTCGGTGGTGATGTACCCGTGAGTCGCCGTCACACCCCGCTGGAACGGGCACGCAACGGACACGAGGCGCCGATAGCATCAGCGAGTGATCAACATGCAGGTACGCGGCGACGCGGGGGACATCGTGGCCCGTGCCCGGGCCGGGGTGGAATGGACGGACGCCTTCGCCGGCCTCAACCCGGCCGCCTTCCCGATGCTGTCGGCCTTGATCCCTTACGGGGACGCGATGTTCAACCATCGGCAGGTTCCGTTGCTGCTCGCCGAACTCGACCGGCTTCCGGACACCTGTGGCGGGGCCTGGGTCGAACAGGCCAGAGAGTTGTGTCAGGTCGTCCTGACCGGACCGCACCGCTATCTCTGGTTCCTCGGCGACTGAAGCAGCCTTGAAAGCCGTCGTGGCAGCGATGCTCACGCCCGTCGTCGGCGACCGGAACACGCCCACGAAGACGCCTGCGATGATCATGATCGCCAAGCCCGTGTGGGCGATGGGCGGTTCCGCACGAAGCGGATTCCGCATCGACGCGGCCCTCGGCGGCACGAGCCGTGACTCGTGTCTCCGGTGCCATGATGATCGTCATCGGCGGGTTCCTGCTCGTGGAACGTCTGGTCGGCTGACCACCCGCCGCGCCTCTGCGCACACTCCGATGTCTGCCGAAGGAGAGCACGTGGAAGACCCGACCCCACAGGACCAGGCGAGCCCCGAGGTGCAAAAGCGCGTCCAGGACAGCTTCGACCGCCAGGGGCTGATGGCCCACCTCGGTGCGCGGATAACCGGCATCGCCCCGGGCCGCGTCCAGATCACGCTTCCCGCCCGCCCCGAAGTGACCCAGCAGCACGGCTACTTCCACGCCGGAGCGACCAGCGCCGTCGCGGACAGCGCCGGCGGCTACGCCGCCTACACGCTGTTCCCGGAGAACGCCGACGTCCTCACCGTCGAGTACAAGATCAACCTCCTCGCACCCGCCACCGGCGACCGCATCGAGGCCGTCGGGACCGTCCTGAAGTCCGGCCGGACTCTGAGCGTGTGCCGGCTGGAGGTGTTCGGGGTCCAGAGCGACGGCGCCCGGAAGCTCGTCGCCAACGGGCAGCAGACACTCATCCGCGTGAACCGGCCGGAGCGGTGAGCCGCCCGTCCGCGCCCTCGCTGCCGTCCTGGGTGACCTGGCGGCAACGGCCGTTCCCCGACGCGAACCTGCTGCTGCTCCAAGGCCGGCAACCGGCTCTGGTCGACAGCGGATTCGTCGGCCACGCGGAGGAAACGGCCTCCTGGGCACGCGCGCACGGCGGCGCCGTGGGCCTGGTCGTGAACACGCACTGGCACTCCGATCACGTCGGCGGCAACGCAATCCTTCAGGCGGGTGGCGCGGGCATCGCGGCCGGAGCTCCGGAGGCGGAGGCGATCTCGCGTCGCGACCCCGGCTGCTGCACCGCGGAGTACCTCGACCAGCCGGTCGCGCCCTACACGGTCGATATGCCGCTCGACGGCGGGGAAGTCCTGCGACTCGGTGACGCCGACTGGGAGGTCATCCGCACTCCCGGGCACACACCGGGGCACCTGGCCCTGTGGCAGCCGGAGGAGCGACTGCTCGTCGTCGGGGACGCGCTGTCGGACTACGACGTCGGCTGGGTCAACCTCGCCCTCGACGGACCGGGCGCTGCCACGGCGGCGCTCGACTCCCTCCACCGGATGGCCGGTCTCGCCCCGCGGGTGATCCTCCCGTCGCACGGCCCGATCCCCGCCGACCCGACGGCCGCTTTCAGCACCGCCCTCCGTCGCGCTCAGCGCCTCGTCGACGATCCCGCCGGCGCGCTCTGGTACGGCGCCCGGCGCATCTTCGCTTTCGCCCTGATGATCCGCGACGGAATCCCGGTCGACGAGGTGGAGCCCTACCTCCATGCACGAGCCTGGCTGACCGACGCCGCACGCCTGCTGGACCTCACCCCAGAGGTACTCGCCGCCGAGCTCGTCACGTCGATGCTCGGCAGCGGTGCCGTCGTACGGCGCGCGGGGCGCCTCCACGCAGCCGCGGACCACACGCCGGTCGCGGCCCGGTCGCTTCGCGTGCCGTACCCGCGTGCGTGGCCGCCGGCGCGGCGCTGAGGAGGCAGCGCTGAGGAGCACGTGAAATCCACTTCGGTCGGCCGTGCCGAGCTCTCGTGTTCGACCAGGACCCGGGCATGCGGAAGGGGCCCGCCGCCCAGTGGACGACGGACCCCTCACCGACAAGAACGCGGGTCAGCTCGACCCTACGAAGATCACCAACAGCAGCCAGACCACGGGAGCCGTCGGCAGGAGCGAGTCCAGGCGGTCCATGATGCCGCCGTGACCCGGCAGCAGGGTGCCCATGTCCTTGATGCCCAGGTCCCGCTTGATCATGGACTCGCCGAGGTCACCGAGCGTGGCGGTGGCCGCGACCGCGAGGCCGATGATCAGGCCCTGCCACCACGTGCCGTCCTCGATCAGGAACTGCAGACACAGCGCGCCCCCGACCATCGCGAAGACGACCGCTCCGACCAGACCCTCGCGGGTCTTGCCGGGGCTGATGCGGGGCGCGAGCTTGTGCTTGCCGAAGCGCCAGCCGATCGCGTACGCGCCGGTGTCGCTGACGACCGTCAAGAGCAGGAACGTCAGGACACGGCGCGGACCGTCGTCCGCGGTCAGCATCATCGCCACGAAGGTCGCCAGGAACGGCACGTAGAAGGCGGCGAAGACGCCCGCCGTGACGTCCTTGAGGTATCCCTCGGGCGGTTCCGTCATCCGCCAGACCAGGACCGCCAGCGCGGTGAGTGCCATCGCCACCCACGCGCCCTCGGCGCCCCGTACGTAGCCGGCGACGACCATGGCCGCACCGCCCACCGCCAGGGGCACGAGCGGCGCCTTGATGCCCTTGCGTTCCTCGAGCCGCGAGGTGAGCTCCCACAGCCCCACCACCACGGCGACGGCGATCACACCGACGAAGACGGCCTTGACGACGAACAACGACGCGACGATCACCGCACCGAGCCCGACGCCCACCCCTATCGCAGCACCCAGGTCGCGGCCCGCACTCTTCTTCGGTGCGGGCGCGGGCTGCGGGGTGGCGCTGGGCATGGGCTCCTGCGGCTTCTGCGACGGGTTCCCGTAGGACCCCGCCGACGGTGTGTCGTCGCGGACCGGGGGGCCGCTCAGCCGAGCGGCCCCCCGGTCGTCATCCTGGTCTCCGCCGTGTGCGGGTCCCTCGGGCACGATGGGCATGGGGCGAGTGTGCTGCGCGTCATGCGCATCGTACGCGGGACCCGCCGGGCCTGCCCCCTGGGCAGGCCCCTGGTCGGAGGGCCCCCAGTACCCGGCTTGCGGCGGTGCCCCCCAGGAAGAGTCGTTCATCAGACCTCGAGCAGCTCCGCTTCCTTGTGCTTCAGGAGCTCGTCCACCTGGGCGACGTACTTCGCGGTGGTGTCGTCGAGCTCCTTCTCCGCACGGCGGCCCTCGTCCTCGCCGACCTCGCCATCCTTGATCAGCTTGTCGATGGTCTCCTTCGCCTTGCGGCGCACGGAGCGGATCGAGATCTTGGCGTCCTCGCCCTTGGTCTTGGCGACCTTGATGAACTCCTTGCGGCGTTCCTGGGTCAGCTCGGGGAACACCACGCGGATGATGCTGCCGTCATTGCTCGGGTTGACACCCAGGTCGGAGTCGCGGATCGCCTGTTCGATGTTGCGCAGCGCGCTCTTGTCGAACGGGGTGACCACGGCCATGCGCGGTTCGGGGACCGCGAACGAGGCCAGCTGGTTGATCGGCGTCAGCGCGCCGTAGTAGTCGGCCACGATCTTGTTGAACATCGCCGGGTGCGCACGACCGGTGCGGATCGCGGCGAAGTCCTCCTTGGCGACCACGACGGCCTTCTCCATCTTCTCCTCGGCCTCGAGGAGGGTCTCTTCGATCACCACTTGCTCCTGCGTGTCTTGAGTAGGCCCGGCAGCTGTTCCCCGTCGGGGTGGCAGCCGGCTGCGTCGCGTCTTGTTCCTGCACGGTTCCGGACCGGCAGGACATTGTCCATCCCCCGGTCAGGGTCCGTCCCGGGTCAGGCCCGGCCGCTTGGGTCACCCACAAGTGTGCCGATCTTCTCACCCTTGACGGCCCGCGCGATATTGCCCTCCGCCAGGAGCTCGAAGACCAGGATCGGCAGCTTGTTGTCACGGCACAGCGTGATCGCGGTCATGTCGGCGACCTTGAGGTCGCGGGTGATGACCTCGCCGTAGCTGAGCGAGTCGAACTTGACGGCCTCGGGGTTGGTCTTGGGGTCGGAGTCGTAGACCCCGTCCACACCGTTCTTGCCCATCAGCAGGGCCTCGGCGTCGATCTCCAGGGCACGCTGGGCGGCCGTGGTGTCGGTGGAGAAGTACGGCATGCCCATACCGGCGCCGAAGATGACCACACGGCCCTTCTCCAGGTGCCGTACGGCGCGCAGCGGGATGTACGGCTCGGCGACCTGTCCCATGGTGATGGCGGTCTGTACGCGGCTGTCGATGCCCTCCTTCTCCAGGAAGTCCTGGAGAGCGAGGCAGTTCATCACCGTGCCGAGCATGCCCATGTAGTCGGAGCGTGCCCGGTCCATGCCGCGCTGCTGGAGTTCCGCGCCGCGGAAGAAGTTGCCGCCGCCGATGACAACGGCGATCTGGGCGCCCCCGCGCACGACGGCCGCGATCTCGCGGGCGATCTTGTGCACCACGTCGGGATCGACGCCCAGTCCGCCGCCACCGGCGAACGCCTCGCCTGAAAGCTTCAGCATGAAGCGTCCGGCGCCTTTGCCGTCGTCGGTCTTCTCGCCCTGGTCGGCCTGGGTGCTGGTCATGGAGATCTCCTCATGGTGCACATACGAAGAAGGCCATTGCCGGTGGGGTGTTGGCTCCCATGCTCGGCAATGGCCTCCTCGTCAGATCTGCTGTCGTCCGGCACGCACGCGCGCGTGCCGACGTACGCGGACGACTGCTGTCGACCCTATAGGGGTCGCGCGTCGATCGCTGTACGGACTCAGATGCCGACCTTGATGCGCACGAAGCGCTTCAGGGCGACACCGGCCTCGTCCAGGACCTGCTGGACGGACTTCTTCTGGTCCAGCGCGTAGGGCTGGCCCAGCAGGGTGGCCTCCTTGAAGAAGGCGTTGACGCGACCCTCGACGATCTTCGGGAGGGCGGCCTCGGGCTTGCCCTCGGCGCGGGTCGTCTCCTCGGCGACGCGACGCTCGGACTCGACGACCTCGGCCGGGACGTCCTCGCGGGAGAGGTACTTCGGCGCGAAGGCGGCGATGTGCTGCGCGACGCCCTTGGCGAGCTCGGCGTTGACCTTGTCCAGCTCGACGAGGACACCGATCTGCGGGGGCAGGTCGGGCATCGTGCGGTGCATGTACGCGGTCACGTAGGCACCGGAGAACTGGGCGAAGCGGTCCAGGACGATCTTCTCGCCCAGGTTGGCGTTGGCCTCGTCGACGAACGCCTGAACCGTCTTGCCGGGCTCGATCTCGGAGCCCAGGAGGGCGTCGAGGTCGGCCGGGGAGGTCTTGGTGACGTGGTCGGCGATCTGGCCGGCGACGGCCTGGAACTTCTCGCCCTTGGCGACGAAGTCCGTCTCGCACTTCAGCTCGACCAGGACACCGGAGGTGTTGTCGTCGGCGATGACGGAGACCACGGCGCCGTTCTCGGCGGAGCGGCCCTCGCGCTTGGCGACGCCCTTCTGGCCCTTGATGCGCAGTTCCTCGACGGCCTTGTCGACGTTGCCGTCGGCCTCGTCCAGTGCCTTCTTGCAGTCCATCATGCCTGCGCCGGTGAGCTCACGGAGCTTCTTGACGTCGGCGGCGGTGTAGTTCGCCATGATTCCTGGAATCTCTCTCGAAGTCTGAAGATCTACGGGCCGGACGGCGGGGGCTTGGTGTGCCCCCGCCGTCCGTGACCCGAAGGGGTGAGGGGTCAGGCCTGCTCGGCGTCCGCGGCGGGGGTCTCGGCGGCAGCCTCGACGGCCTCGGCCTCGGCGACGGGGGCCTCGGCCTGCTCGGCGTCGGCGACCTTCTCCGTCTCGGCGGAGGTCTGGACCTCGGCGTCGTCGGCCTTCTTCTCGCCCTCGAGGAGGTCGCGCTCCCACGCGGCGAGCGGCTCGCCCGCGGCCTTGTCACCCTCGGCCTTGCCGGCACCGGAACGGGAGATGAGGCCCTCGGCGACGGCGTCGGCGATCACGCGGGTGAGCAGGGTGACGGAGCGGATCGCGTCGTCGTTGCCCGGGATCTTGTAGTCGACCTCGTCGGGGTCGCAGTTGGTGTCGAGGATGGCGACGACCGGGATGTTGAGCTTCCGGGCTTCGCCGACCGCGATGTGCTCCTTCTTGGTGTCCACGATCCAGACGGCGCTGGGCACCTTCTGCATCTCGCGGATACCACCGAGGGTCTTCTCCAGCTTGGCCTTCTCGCGCGAGAGCACGAGAAGCTCCTTCTTGGTGAGACCGGAAGCGGCGACGTCCTCGAAGTCGATCTGCTCGAGCTCCTTGAGGCGCTGCAGACGCTTGTAGACGGTCGAGAAGTTGGTGAGCATGCCGCCCAGCCAGCGCTGGTTGACGTAGGGCATGCCGACGCGGGTGGCCTGCTCGGCGATGGCCTCCTGCGCCTGCTTCTTCGTGCCGACGAACATGACCGTGCCGCCGTGGGCGACGGTCTCCTTGACGAACTCGTAGGCGCGGTCGATGTACGACAGCGACTGGAGCAGGTCGATGATGTAGATGCCGTTGCGCTCCGTGAAGATGAAGCGCTTCATCTTCGGGTTCCAACGACGGGTCTGGTGACCGAAGTGGACGCCGCTTTCCAGCAGCTCCCGCATCGTGACGACGGCCATGGCCGTTCTCCTTGGTGTTCTCGGTTGTGCCGCGCGTGCCGGACGGCACTCGCGCCTGACGCCCGCGATGCGCCTTGCCACGAGGGACCGAGGGGCGCTGACACCGGCTTTTGATGACCGCGTGTCGGGGCGTGCGAAGTCGACCCGGTGACCCGGATCGCCACGAGAAGTGTACGGGACCCGCGAGGTGCGGGGTGACGCCGCTGTCCACAACCGGCCGGTGGTCCACAGCTCCCGGTCAGGATCCGCCCGATGCGGGACCGTTCTCGCATGCGAGCGAAACGATGTGTGCGTACCCGGCCGCGGTTGCGGCCGGGAATCACGGTGGCCGCGCCGGTCGTGCTGGCCGCGCTGACGGTGTCACCCGCGCCCGCCGTGCCGGCGCGGGTGTCTGCGCCGGTCACCCTGGCCACTTCGACGTCCTCGTCCCGAGACGGCGGCGTGGCCCGGATGTCCGACCCGGACATGATCGAGGGTACGAACGGTCCGGCGCCTCCGGTCCCCGTGGAACCGCCCGGCGCCGACTCGAAGGTCCGGGCGGTCGCCCGCCTCTGGCCGGTGGGCACGCGCCCCTCGGTCCTGCGGGCCTGGCAACCCCCGGCGACGCCCTACGGTCGCGGCCACCGGGGCGTGGACCTCGCGGCGCCCCCGGACGCCCCGGTCCGTTCCGTCGCCCCGGGCCGGGTCTCCTTCGCCGGCCGGGTCGCGGGTCGCGGAGCGATCGCCGTCGAGCTGGCGGGCACCGGCGATCCGCCTCTGCGCACCACCTTCACCCCGGTACGGGCCACGGTGAGAAAGGGCGACGAGGTGGCCGCCGGCGACGTACTGGGCACGCTCGAACCGGACGCCTCCCACTGCCCCACGAGCTGCCTCCACTGGGGCCTGCTGAGAGACCGCACCTACCTCGACCCGCTCTCCCTGCTCCCCGCCTGGCTGCTGCGCGGCGCGCCGTCCCGGCTGCTGCCGGTGCCGACAGAACGCAGACAACCGTGACCGTCGCCGTCACGGAGACCATCGCCACCGCGGGCACGGGCTCGGACGCCACCAAGGGCACGGCGCGGGCGCGCTTGCCGTGAGGACGGCACCGGTAGCGCCGTGACATCCGGCAGGCGCACGGGGTCGCGGCGGAGCGCGTGGGGCGCGAGTGGGTGGGTGGGCGGGGTGCGAGTGGGTGGGCGGCGCGGGAGTGGGTGGCGCGGGAGTGGGTGGGCGGATGGGTGAGACCTGCGCGCGGGGCGCAGCCGGCGAGGGGGTGGGGCGGGAGGGGGTGGGGGGAGGGGGAGGGCCCGGGGGACGGGGGCAAGGTGGGGCAAGTGCGCGAGGCGAGGCGAGGCAGGTGGTAGGCACGGCGCGCTCGATGGCGCGGTGGGCGCGGTGGGCGCGGTGGGCACGTCAGGGGGTCGACGCCCCTGAGCTGCCCGGGCCCCTGGTTCGGCTCGGAGGTTCAGCCGCGCACGCCCCGCAGGGCCATCGTGACGGCCGCGTCCGTAATCGCTTCGGGATCCTCCGCCGCCCCCAGCTCGATCCGCCGCACAGCCGCGTCGACGACACCCTGGAGCAGCATCGCGGCCAGTCGCGGTTCGGCGTGGCCCATGTCCCGCAGCGCCTCCGCGATCATCGCGACGAGCCCGCCGTGCGCCGCGCGGATCTTCTCGCGGGCCCCGGCGTCGAGTTCACTCGCGGAGATGGCCACCACGGCGCGGTGCCGCCGGTCCCCGACCAGCGCCAGCTGCTGCCGGACGTAGGCCTCGACCTTGCCCTCGGGTCCGTCGGCCGCGGCCATCACCGCTTCGACCTCGGCCGCCCACAGGGGGAAGTCGACCTCGCACAGTTCTTCGACCACGGCGGCGCGGGACCGGAAGTACTCGTAGACGGACGACCGCGCCAGCCCCGTCCGCTCGGCGAGGGCGGGGAAGGTCAGTGCTTCCGTCCCGCCCTCGGACAGCAGGGACCGGGCCGCGTCCAGCAGGGCGGCTCGCTGCATCGACCGGTGCTCGGCCACGGAGGCCGCTCGAATCCTTGGCACGCCCTCCACTTTACGGACGGACCGCGGATGGCGGCAGCCACTCCCACCACCTGGAGGAATCGCGACCCTGATGACGAAGGGACGATTCAGCACCGCACCACGCTCCGGATCAGCGTCCGAAGCTGGCCAGCTTCGCGCGCAGCTGCAGTACCGACTTGGTGTGGATCTGGCTCACCCGGCTCTCGGTCACTCCCAGGACGTTCCCGATCTCCGCGAGCGTGAGGCCCTCGTAGTAGTAGAGCGTGACCACGGTCTTCTCCCGGTCGGGGAGGGTGTTGATCGCCCGCGCGAGAAACCTACGCAGCTCCCGGTCCTCGGCCACCTCGACCGGGTTGTCGGCCGCGGTGTCCTCCAGCGTGTCCATCAGGCTCAGCCGGTCGCCGCCCTCGCCGCCGACATGCAGCAGTTCCTCGAGGGCCACCACGTTGGCCAGCGACAGCTGGCTGAAGACGGCGTGCAGGTCCTCCACCGCGATCCCCATCTCGGAGGCGACCTCGCCCTCCGACGGCGTGCGTCGCAGCCGCGCCTCCAGCGTCGCGTACGCACGCTCCACGTTGCGCGCCTTCTGCCGCACCGAGCGCGGGATCCAGTCCAGCGCGCGCAACTCGTCGATCATCGCGCCCCGGATGCGCGTGATCGCGTACGTCTCGAACTTGATCTCCCGCTCGATGTCAAACTTCTCGATCGCGTCGATCAGCCCGAACACCCCCGAGGAGACGAAGTCCGCCTGCTCCACATTGGCCGGCAGGCCCACGCTGACCCGTCCCGCGACGTACTTGACCAGGGGCGAGTAGTGCAGGATCAGCTGCTCGCGCAGCCGCTCGTCACCCGTCGTCTTGTACGACCGCCACAGCTCGTCGAGCGTCGAGGGAGCGGGCGGCCGCCTGCTACCGCCGTCGCGGGCGGCTGGGGGGATCGCCGCCCGGTCGGACCCGGAGGTGTGCTGGGGCATTCGTCGCCTTGTGCCGTTCTGCCGTGAACTGTGGGTACCTGGGTGAGCTGTCGCTCTGATGCCGAGTTGCCTGTCTGCGTCAGAACCCAGGTGAGCGTAGCGTGACTGGAGTGTCGCAGTGCGCGAAGGGCTGTGGGCGGGCCGTGCGCAGATACGTTCCGCTGAACGTTTGCCTCGGTCGCCCTCGTCGCCGTCCGTGACGGTCCGCGGACGCCAACTGCGGGTATTGCCAAGGGTGTCGACGTTCGCCCGGACGGAGGAACACGCTCGGTCAGCGCCCGCGACGATCTTCGCGGACCGGGATCATCGTCTGGCGTGTCAACTTCCAGCCGTCGCCGTGTCGTTCGACGAACCCGAGCGAGCGGAGTTCGTACAGTCTCCCGACCGTGTCGTCCGTCGTGGTTCCCGCCCCGAGGGCGATCTCCTCCGCTCGCGCCAGTCCGCGCGCCGGCAGTGCGGCGAGAACCCGTCCGGCACCCGGGTCCAGCAGGTCACGTGGCAGTACGGGCCCCCGCCGGTCCGGGGCCAGCTCACCCATGTCGCCGACCAGTTCCGCGACTTCCGCGGCGTCGGTGACCAGCACCGCCTCCCCGCGCAGCAGTTCATGCACACCGGCCGACAACCCGCTGGTGACGGGGCCGGGCACGCCCATCGCGAACCTGCCCAGCCGCTGTGCGGCGCGCGCCGTGACCAGCGCGCCGCTGCGATAGGCGGCCTCGACGACCACGGTCCCCCGGGTGAGTGCCGCGATGACCCGGTTGCGCAGGATGAATCTGCTCGGCGTGGGGTGCTCTCCTGGCGGCAACTCCCCCACGACCAGGCCTTGTTCGGCGATCCTGGTGATCAACTCGGTGTGGCCGCGGGGGTAGGGCCGGTCCACTCCGCAGGCCAGCACGGCGACGGTGGCCCCGCCTGCCGCCAGGGCGCCCCGGTGCGCGGCGCCGTCCACGCCGTAGGCACCGCCGGACACCACGACCCAGCCACGCTCGGCCAGTCCGGCGCCGAGGGTGGTCGCCATGTGGGCGCCGTACTCCGTACAGGCGCGCGCTCCGACGAGGGCGACGGACCGCAGCGCCCACATCCGCAGGCTGGGGCGTCCCCGTACCCAGAGTCCGGTGGGTCGGGCGTCCCCCAGATCGTCGAGTTGTGCGGGCCACTCGGAGTCCCCTGGGCACACGAACCGGATACCGGCGGCATGGGCCGCCGCGAGGTCCCTTTCCGGGTCGGCCCGCTCGGCCCGTGCCCGCAGTCCGGCCCATCTCCGGTCCGACACTCCCCGCGGCCGCTCCCCGCCGTCCAGGAGCCCCTGGACGGCCCGCTCCGCCCCGGCCTCACGGATCCAGCGCCCGCAGGCCTCGTCGCCCGGCTCGGCGACACGGGCGAGAAAGGCCCGGTGCACGCGTTCGTCCGCTCGGTCCGGGTCCTGCCGGTGTGCGCCTTCCCGGCGGACGTCCTCCAAGGGTGCGTCCCCGCGGAGTCCATCCCCAGAGGGCGCACCCTGGCGGCGGGCGCGCTCCTGTTGCGCGGCCTCCCGGTAGGCACCCCCGTGGCGCGCGCCCGATCCACGGACGCCCTCGCCCTCCTCGCGCGCACCCGCCCCGTGCGCGTCCACCCGGTCCGCGCGTCCCCCGTGGGCGCTCTCCCGGCACCTGTCCTCTCGGCCCGGGCCTTCTCGACGCGTGCCTTCTCCGCGCATGCCCACTCCGCGCGCGGCCTCTCCGCGCATGCCCTGCCGGGGTGTGCCGTCGTGGTTCCCGGGTGCGCCATCGTGATATCGGGGTGCGCCGTCGTGGCTCACGACAGCGCACCGATCGCCATCGGTACCCCGCGTGGCACCCCGGTGCGCAGTTGCAGCGCGAGGGCGACATCCGTCGCGTCGGGCCGGTCGTGCCCCACCAGGTCCGCGACGGTCCAGGCGACGCGCAGCACCCGGTCGAGGCCCCGGGCGCTCAGCACGCCCCGCTCCAGGCTCCGCTCCGCCTCGTCCAGCGCTCCCGAGGACGCGTGCCACCGGCTGCGCAGTTCGCGCCCCGGCACTTCGCTGTTCGTCCGCCAGGGGGTGCCCGCCAGCCGCGCCGCGGCCCGTTCCCTGGCTGCTTGTACGCGGCCGGCGACGGTCTCCGTGGATTCGCCCCGTGTCCCGCGCCCGGTCAGCTCGGAGCGCGTGACCCGGTCCACCTCGACGCGCAGGTCGACCCGGTCGAGCAGCGGGCCGGAGAGTCTGGCCTGATAGCGCCGGATCGCGGAGGGCGGGCAGTCGCACAGGTCGTCCCGCTGCGAGAAGCGCCCGCACGGGCAGGGATTCGCCGCGAGCACCATCAGGAACCGCGCCGGAAACCGCACCACGCCCGCGCTGCGCGCGATCACCACATGCCCCGCCTCCAGGGGCTGGCGCAGCGCGTCGAGGGCCTGGCCGCTGAATTCCGGGGTCTCGTCGAGAAAGAGCACTCCCCGGTGGGCGAGCGACACGGCGCCCGGTCGTGCGATTCCCTGGCCTCCTCCGACGAGGGCCTGCATGGTCGCCGAGTGGTGGGGCGCGCAGTACGGGGCGACGTCGACCAGGGGTTTGCCCGGTGGCAGCAGGCCGGCGACCGAGTGGACGGCGGTGACCTCCAGGGACTCGCCCCGGGTGAGCGGCGGCAGGACGGCGGGCAGCCGCTCGGCGAGCATGGTCTTGCCCGCTCCTGGTGGGCCTTCCAGGAAGAGGTGGTGTCCGCCCGCCGCCGCGACCTCGACGGCGGTGCGCGCGGAGCGCTGGCCGACGACGTCGGCGAGGTCATGGCCGTGGTCGTGCTGGGCGCCGTGGATGCCGGTGGCCGCGGCGGTGCCCGGCATGCGCAGGCCGGCCGTCAGCGGATGGGGCCGGCCCGCGTCGTCGGGGTCCTCCTCGGGGACCGGTTCGTCGGTGAGCACGGCGATCAGCTGGCCCAGGCTGCGCACGCCGAGCACGGAGATCCCGGGCACCAGCGAGGCCTCGGCCGCCGCACACTCGGGCACCACCACCTGTTCGTACCCCGCGTCCGCCGCGGCGAGGACCGCGGGCAGCACTCCCCGGACCGGCCGGACCCGTCCGTCGAGTCCGAGTTCGCCGATCATCACGATGTCGGAGAGCACCCGGGGATCGATCCGCTCCGCTGCACCCAGTACCGCGCAGGCGACGGCGAGGTCGAATCCGCTGCCGCCCTTGGGCACCGAGGCCGGGCTCAGCCCGACGGTGAGCTTCTTCTGGGGCCACACCGCGCCCGAGTTCACGACGGCCGCGCGGACCCGGTCCCTGCTCTCCGAGAGGCTCTTGTCGGGGAGGCCGACCAGGGTGAACGCCGCGACGCCCGGCTCCAGGTCGGCCTGGACCTCCACCACGACGCCCTCGACGCCGACCAGGGCCACCGAGCACGTACGCGCGAACCCCATCAGGCCACCCCTCGCGCGTGCTCGACCACGGGTGCGCCGCGGTCGGGGAGGAGGACACCGATCAGGTCGATGCGGACGCCGCCGGGCGGGGCCCCGCCGTGTTCCTGGAGCCAGCGCTCCGCCAGGCCGCGCAGGCGCTGTGCCTTGGCCGGGGTGACGGCCGCCATCGGGTGCTCGAAGGCTCCTGTCCTGCGTGTCTTGACCTCGCAGACGACGAGCGCGTCGCCGTCCCGGGCCACGATGTCGATCTCACCGGTCCTGCCGGAGCGCCAGTTGCGCGTCAGGACGGTCATTCCGGTCTCGGCCAGCCGCCGCGCGGCCAGATCCTCGCCGTACTTGCCGAGTGCGTTGCGTGCCTTGGACGTCTTCATGTCGGCACCACCTCCGGCGCCAACAGTGCGGCTGTCCCCGCCCGCTGTTGGATCTTGGTGGACAGGCGGCCGTCTGGGGACAACTGCATCACCCTCACGAGTGATCATCGTCCGTCAGCGGCCGCCGGTCGACCTCATGGGATCAGCGGATCCACCGGGGCGGTCACCCGCCGGGCAGCTCCAGATCGCTCTTGTTCAGCTCCTCGATGTTCACGTCCTTGAATGTGAGCACCCGTACCTGCTTCACGAAGCGCGCGGGCCGGTACATGTCCCACACCCAGGCGTCCGCCATGGACACCTCGAAGAAAACCTCACCCTGGACCGAGTGCACCTGCATCTCGTAGTCGTTGGTGAGGTAGAAGCGCCGTTCGGTCTCGATCACGTATTTGAACAGACCGACGACATCGCGGTACTCCCGATAGAGCTTCAGCTCCATCTCGGTCTCGTACTTCTCGAGGTCCTCGGCGCTCATGGCATGTTCCCCTTCAGCCGTGCGTCCCCCCATTGTGCGCCAGCCCCGCGAGCCCCTAGACGATTTCGGTGTCGAGGACCTCGGGTCTGGCCGGGGGACCCTCGTCGAGCAGCCTGCGCAGCAGCTCGGCGAGCCTGGTCGGATACACCGTCTCATGTGCCTCGGTCAGTTCCTGGCACGTCCACCAGCGCGCTCCGGCGACACTTCGCCGTTCCAGCTCCGTCAGCCCGGTGGCGACGGTTCCCGTCTGGGTCGTACGGGCCAGGAAGTACCATTCGTCCTGGTCCCAGCGGCGTCCCGCGAACGGGAACGAACATGTGCGCCGCCACAGCACCGGGCCCAGTTCGACCTGGGTGATGCCGGTCTCCTCCACGAGTTCCCGCAGCGCGGCCTCCTCGCGGGTCTCGTCGCCCTCCAGGCCGCCGCCGGGCGTGAACCACCAGTCGTCCGCGGGATCGTCCGGTTCGTGGCCGTGCAGCAGCAGAATGCGCTCCTGCGCGTCGAGGAGCACCACCCGGGCGACTTTCCGCAGCCCTCCGTCGTACGAGTCTCCGTTCGGGTCCGCGCCCGAGACCCGCTCCGACGACACGGAAGACGGCCCAGGAGTCGGCCCGAGGGACGCCTCGGGCGACGCCCCGGACGGGGTGACCCGTCCAGCCCGTCCAGATGATCCGGTCGGCCCGGACGATCCGGACGGCTCAGCCGACACCGACCGGCTCCGTCCGCCTCCGCCCACGCCGGCGCCCGAGCCGCTTGGCGACCGGGCCGTACGCCGCCCCGCCCAGCACGAGCACCGCGCCCGCGACCACGGCGGTCAGGATCGGCCGCAGCGGACCGGGGGTCGAGATCCCGCCGAGCGTCTTGAAGCCCGTGGGGCGCTTCAGCATGCCCTTCATGGGCCAGGCGATGGCGTCGACGCGGCCCTTCACCGCGGCGCGCGACACCGTGCCGTTGAAGGCCTCGGTGAGGTGCGCCGTCGAGTCCAGTGAGCCGCTGCGCTCGTCACCGAGCAGGAAGAGTCGTCCCTCGGGGACCTCGACGGTCGGGATCCGGTTCGTCTCAGCGGCCTGGCCCTTGGGGAGATACGGTTCGTCGATCTTCTTGTCGTTGACCGTCAGCTTGCCGTCCGTGCAGCAGGCGACGGTGTCACCGCCGACGGCGACGACCCGCTTGACGATCAGCATGTCGCCCCAGCTCTTCTGCTTGAAGACGATGACGTCACCGCGCTTGACGTCATTGCCGTCTATCCGCTCCGCAAGGATGCGGTCGCCCACCTTGATGGTCGGCACCATCGACTGGGTCGGCACCGTGTACGGCTGATAGACGACCGCGCCCCAGGCGAAGCCGCCGAGGAAGAGCACACAGCCGAGGGCCACGGTCAGTCCCGACAGCACGCTGCCGAGCCGACCGTGGCCCTCGTCCGTACGACCTGACGTCCTGCTCATCCCAGTGCTCCCCCGACTCGGAGAATCGACCCCGCGGTCCTGGGTACGGGCCGCGGAAGATCGGTGATCTGGGACGGCACCCTACCCGGCGGTACCCCGCCCAGAAACCCTGGGGTTTCCGGCGGTAAGCCGACGCCTGCGCCACAGCACCAGCGGCGCCGCGCCGGCCAGTCCCAGGGCGCCCGGGGCGGCCGCGCTGAGGTTCTGGTCGAAGGTGTCGGGAATCGGCAGCGTGTTCCAGCGGGTGGGCGGCCAGGCGATCACGATGGCGCGGCCCACGACATTGCCCACGGGCACGAAGCCCTGGTACTTGTCCTGCTGGTGGTAGCGGGAGTCCAGCGAGTTCTGCCGGTGGTCACCCATGACCCAGATTTTGCCCGGGGGTACCGTCACCTTGAACTGGCCGCCCTGGTCGTCGACGCTGCACGGCGTGTTCCCGGCGTACACGTACGTCTCGTTGAGCGCCTTGCCGTTGACCGTCAGCGGGCCCGAGTTCTCGCACTCGATCGTGTCACCGGCGACGCCGATGACCCGCTTGATGAGGTCCTTCTCGTCCGCCGACGGCATCAGGCCGATCTTGCTGAGGACCTGCTGCACGGCGTTCGGGTTGGGCGTCGGCTCGCCCGCCAGCCAGTTGTCTGGGTCGTGGAAGACGACGACCTCGCCGCGTGAGGGCTCCGAGCCGAACCACGGCGTGAGCTTGTCGACCAGTACACGGTCGCCCTGCTGGAGGGTGTTCTGCATCGAGTCCGAGGGAATCGAGAACGCCTGCACCAGGAAGGTCTTGATCAGCAGCGCGAGGACCAGTGCGATACCGATGAGGAGCGGCAGTTCCTTCCAGAAGGAACGCGGATTCTTGGGCTTCTCGTCCTGCCCGCCGTGCTCCTTCGTACCGCCGCCGTCCCCGGAGTCACTCCCGGGACCGACGACCTCGCTCGTGGCCGGGGTGGCCGATCCGTCGGCTCGCTCCGGCTGTTCCTCGGGCCCATCGTGTCCGGATCGTGCGCCGACCGCCAAATCCCCCACATCCACTCCTCACTCCGTGCCGCCGCCTGCCCCGGATCCGACGCAGGCCCACCACTCCCATAACGAGCGGGAGTTCCGCAGGGCTCGGGAGCGGGATCAATCCATTGAGATCCGCGGACGCCACCCTATGCGACGGTCCCATGGCCGTGGCCGACCCGCTCGGCACCGACGCGTACGTGTCCGGCTCCTTCAATCGACTCCAGTGCCCGAAGGGCCACGCGATGACCATGGCTCTGCCGACGACGGACTTCTCGGAGACGGTACCGCCGTACTTCTCCTTACGGTGGTACCTGGAGTCGGCCGAGTTGGCCCGGTGGTCGCCCATGACCCAGAGGCGGCCCTTGGGGACGGTCTCCTCGAAGGGGAAGTCCGACGGCTTGTTGTCGGCGTGGATGTACGGCTCGTCGAGCGGCATGCCGTTGACCGTGACGCGCCCCTGCGTGTCGCAGCACTTGACGGTGTCGCCGCCGACCGCGACGACCCGCTTGATGAGGTCCTTGTCGTTGTCGGAGGGCAGCAGACCGATCTGGGTCAGCCCCTCCTTGACCTGCTTGATGACGACGGGGTCGTTCTTCTTGGTGGTCTTCTCCCCTTCCAGCCAGTCCCCGGGGTCCTTGAAGACGACGACGTCACCGCGCTGCGGCTTGGAGCCGAACCATGGCGTGAACTTGTCGACGAGCACCCGGTCGCCGATCTGGATCGTGCTCTCCATGGAGCCCGACGGGATGACGAAGGCCTGGACGAGGAAGGTCTTGAGAACCAGGGCTATGAGCACCGCGACGCCGACGAGGAGCGGGATCTCCTTGACCGCGGAGCGCCGCCGTCGTCGCTTCACCTTGCGCTGGAGCTTGCGGCGCTCGGCGCGGCCGGGGCGTACCGCGCCGCCGGAGGCGCGCCGCGTCCCGGTGGGCAGCAGGTTGTCGGCCGCGTGCTCGGAGACACCGCGCGGCCTTCCGCGGTTACCCATGGGCACCGTCCGCGGCGGGCACGCGCGTGTAGGCGCCGGGGCGCCTCAGCCGGGCCCAGTCGTCCGAGGGCCAGGCGATCCAGTCGGCGCGGCCGATGACGTCGCCGACGGGGATCATGCCGCCTCCGGGGGACCCCAGGTGGTCCCGGGAGTCGCTGGAGTCGCTGCGGTGGTCGCCCAGGAGGAACAGGCTGCCGGCGGGCACGACGACGTCGAAGGGCACCTCCGACGGGGCGTCCCCGGGATACAGAAACGTCGACTCGTCGACCGAACGGCCGTTCACCTCGAGTCTCCCCTCCTTGTCGCAGCAGACCACATGGTCTCCCCCCACACCGACGACGCGTTTGACGTAGTCGGCGTTCCCGAAATAGCCGGTGCCGTCGAACACGACGATGTCTCCCCGCTGCGGCTCAGCACCGAAACGGTACGCCAACTTATTTACGAGAACGCGGTCCCCGATCCTCAATCCGCGCTCCATCGAGCTGCTGGGAATCTCGAAGGGCTGCATCACGAAGGTGCTGAAGCCGGCCAGGAACAGCAGGCAGACCAGCAGGGTCAGAGTGATCCGCCCGCCGGGGATCCACTCCGCGACCCGGTCCAGCAACGCGGAACGCGACCGTCCCTCCGGCCCCTGGGTGTCCGAGATCTCCTCGGACTCTGCAGGGCGGGAGGAGCGGTCGCGCTCCGTGTGCTGTGCTTCGGTGTTCATCGGAGCCAGATGTTATCCGGCGTCCGTATGAGCCTCCGTGCGAGCTCAGTTGTCGCGCTTCTCCTTGATCTTCGCGGCCTTGCCGCGCAGGTCACGGAGGTAGTACAGCTTCGCGCGACGCACGTCACCGCGGGTGACGAGCTCGATCTTCTCGACGATCGGGGTGTGCACCGGGAAGGTGCGCTCGACGCCGACCGAGAAGGAGACCTTGCGGACCGTGAAGGTCTCGCGGACACCGGCGCCCTGGCGACGGATGACCACGCCCTTGAACTGCTGCACACGGGAGCGGTTGCCCTCGATGACGCGCACGTGGACGTTGACGGTGTCGCCCGGACGGAAGGCCGGGATGTCGGTGCGCAGCGACGCGCTGTCGACGGAGTCGAGCAGGTGAGACATTGGGTCTGCTTTCTTCGCCGATGCCACAGGTCATCGACGGGAGAAGGGTTTTCAGGAGAGTGCTGCCGCGTCGGGGCGGGCGTCGTGTCCCCCTGTGGCAGGGGCGCACGCCGGACGACGTAGAGCAGCGGCCTATTCTTCCACGGCCTGCGGCCTGCGCCAAAATCGGCCGTCGGGATCCGGCTGCCACCCCAGGATCGAGAGCATCTCGCGGTCCTTCTTGTCGAAGAGGGACGCCTCGCAGCGCTCGATGAGGTCGGGCCGATTGGCCGTCGTACGGCGCAGTGCCTCGTCGCGACGCCAGCGGGCGATCTTGCCGTGGTGGCCGCTGAGCAGCACCTCGGGGATCTCCCGGCCGCGCCACTCGGGGGGCTTGGTGTAGACGGGCCCTTCCAGGAGGTTGGCCATGGCCCCGGGGGCGAAGGAGTCGTCCCGGTGGGACTCGGCGTTGCCCAGGACGCCCGGCAGCAGGCGCGCCACGGCCTCCGTGACGACGAGGACGGCCGCCTCGCCGCCGGCGAGCACGTAGTCGCCGATGGACACCTCGTGGACCGGCATGCGGGTGGCGTACTCGTCGATGACGCGACGGTCGATGCCTTCGTAGCGGGCGGGTGTGAAGACCAGCCAGGGGCGCTCGGACAGCTCGACGGCGAGTTCCTGGGTGAAGGGGCGTCCGCTGGGTGTGGGCACGACGAGGACGGGCCCGTGCGCGCCCGTCTCGTAGCCGTCGGCCAGCACGGAGTCCAGGGCCTCGCCCCACGGGTCGGTCTTCATGACCATGCCGGGGCCGCCGCCGTAGGGGGTGTCGTCGACCGTGTTGTGGCGGTCGTACGTCCACTCCCGGAGATCGTGCACGTGCACGTTCAGCTGTCCGCGGGCGCGTGCCTTGCCGACGAGCGAGACGTTCAGGGGGTCCAGGTACTCCGGGAAGATCGTGACGACGTCCAGCCGCATTACGCCTCTTCCTCGGTGGAGTCCCGGGTGGACGCGATCTCGGCGCGGTCGTCGATCAGGCCCGGCGGCGGGTCGATGACGGCCCGCTGCTCGTCCAGGTCGATCTCGACGACGATCTCCTCGACGAACGGGATCAGGACCTCGGTGCCGTCCGGCCGCTCGACCACGAACAGGTCCTGGGAGGGCAGGTGCGAGATCTCGGTGATCCGTCCGACCTCGTCGCCCTCCTTGGTGACCACGTCCAGGTCCATCAGCTGGTGGTCGTAGTACTCGTCCGGGTCCTCGGGCTTCTCGTCCGGGTCGACGTCGGCGATGAGCAGGGTGTTGCGCAGCGCCTCGGCGGCGTTGCGGTCGCGTACGCCCTCGAAACGGAGCAGCAGACGGCCGCTGTGCACGCGGCCCGTCTCGATGGTCAGCGGACCGGTGGAGGCGGGGTCGGTGGCCAGGACGGCACCAGGGGCGAGTCTGATCTCCGGCTCGTCGGTACGTACCTCGACGGTGACCTCGCCCTTGATGCCGTGGGCGCGGCCGACGCGAGCGACTACCAGCTGCACTGTGCTTGATCTCCTGTCGGTGTGCCTGCGGCGTTGCTTCGCAGACGACTACGGGCCGGGGACGGCCGGATGGCCCTCCCCGGCCCGAGCCGGTGCTGCCTGTTACGTCAGCGGACGTGGTCCACGTCGACGAGGTCGACGCGGACACCGCGGCCGCCGATGGCGCCCACGACGGTGCGCAGGGCGCGCGCGGTGCGGCCGTTGCGGCCGATCACCTTGCCGAGGTCGTCGGGGTGGACCCGGACCTCGAGTACGCGCCCGCGGCGCAGGTCGCGCGAGGCGACCTGCACATCGTCGGGGTTGTCGACGATGCCCTTCACGAGGTGCTCGAGAGCCTCCTCGAGCATGCTCAGGCCTCGGTCGACTCAGACGAAGAGGACGCGGCCGGGGCCTCGTCCTTCTTCTCAGCCTTCTTCTTCTGGGTGATGGCCTCACCCTTGCCCTCGTCGTCGCCGCCCAGGGCGTCGAACAGCGGGCGCGACGCCTTCGGCTCGGCGACGAGCAGCGGAGCGGGGGCGGGCAGACCCTTGAACTTCTGCCAGTCGCCGGTCAGCTTCAGGATGGCGAGCACGGGCTCGGTCGGCTGCGCGCCGACACCCAGCCAGTACTGCGCGCGGTCCGAGTCGACCTCGATGCGCGAGGGGTTCTGCACCGGGTGGTACAGGCCGATCTCCTCGATGGCCCGGCCGTCACGGCGGGTACGGGAGTCGGCGACGACGATGCGGTAGTGAGGCGAACGGATCTTGCCCAGACGCTTCAGCTTGATCTTGACTGCCACGGAAGTGGTGTCTCCTGGTCTTGACGTGGTTGGGCACGGCGAGATGGCCGCGTGGGGTTGCGGTACCCGAGTGCCCGATGGACGCGTCAGCCGGAGGAGAGAGGGGTCCTATGCGACTGTCGAGTACAGCTAGACATTGTGCCACACCCCGGAGGTTCACCTCACCGGCCCTGCGCGCCGGCCCGTGGCTGACCGGCGCCCGGCGCCGACTCCCGGGCGCCGGCGGTGTGACATGGCGCTCACCGGGCGGCGCGGCCGAGCACGGCTGCCACGAGCAGCCGTCCTCTCAGCTCGCCGCCGCTCCGACCACCTCCGGAATCCGGAAGGGCTTGCCGCACCCCCCGCACACGATCGGCGCCTGGGCCAGGACGGACGGGACGACCCGTACGTTGCGGCCGCAGTCGCAGACGGCCTTGACCCGGACGCCTCCTCCGGAGGAGCCGTGCCGGGCGGCGGGGCCCCGGAACGAGCGGGCCGTGTCGGCGGTGGTCGCGGCGGTGTGCGCCTTGAGAGCGCGCTGCAGCCGCTCGATGGTCGGGCGATAGCGGCGCTTGGCCTCGGGGTTGAGCGTGACGAGCGAGAATCCGCTGCTGGGATGCGGTTCCTCGGGGTGGTCAAGACCCAGCTCCTCGGCGATCGCCAGGAATCTGCGGTTGTGGTAGCGGCCGGCGCGCGAGGTGTCGCGGACTCCGCGGGCGGCGGCGATGCCATGGACTGCCTCGTGCAACAGGCGTTCGAAGGAGAGTTCGTGTCCGCAGGCGGACGACGACTCTCCGATCAGGGACTCGGGCGCGGCCAGATCGGGCAGTTCGGGGTGGTGCCGCTGAATGTCGGCCCACGCCCCTGCCAGCTCTGCGGCAAGAACAGGTGGTGTCGTGCTCACGTCGTGACAACGAGCCGGGGGCCCTGTGTGTTCCTATTCCGGGGCATCCCAAATAATTTGCACGTACCCGTCAGTTGCCCCTGATGTGTCCTGACGAGGGCGGGTGCGCTGATCTGCGGAGAAGCCTCACAGCTCGCACCAAGCTGGTACGTAGTCACGCGTACGCCCCGGCGCGTAGACGCTGTCCGCGCGCCGGGGTGCCTGTCGTCATCAGATGCGCAAGAGGCGTTTCGGCCGCCCTCGGGGACGGTTCAGTAGGCGCGCGCCACGACGGCGACGTTACCGGGTGCGTCGTCGCTGTCGGGCACCGACCCGTCCTCCGCGACCAGACACCGTACGGTCACGGAGTGCTCGGCGAGCCTGGCCTCGCCCTCTTCGCCGAGGTCGGCCCACGGGATGCGGGCCCAGCCGCCGGCCGTGGCGGCCTCGACGGCCTGCTCGATCGTCGTCACGTCCGACGTACGGGACTCGCGCCGCTCGCGCGACTGCTCGAGGAGGCGCGCCTGGTCCTCCTCGAGGAGGGTGGGGAGCAGTCCCGCCAGGGCGTCGAGGGCGACCGGCTCCTTGCCCCCGGGGATACGGCGGGCCAGCATCGCGGTGCCGTTCTCCAGGTCACGGGGGCCGACCTCGACGCGTACCGGTACGCCCTTGAGTTCCCAGTCGACCGCGCGCCGCCCGAAGGGGGTGTCCGTGCGGTCGTCCACCTGGACCCGTACGCCCGCCGCCGAGAGCCGGTCGCCGATCTCGCGGACCTTGGCCAGAACCGCCTCGTCGTCCTTGATCGCGAGGACGACGACCTGTACGGGAGCGAGCCGTGGCGGCACCCGCAACCCGCTGTCGTCGCCGTGCGACATGATCAGGCCACCGACCATACGGGTCGAGGACCCCCAGGAGGTCTGCCAGACGAGTTCCTGTCGGCCGTCCTTGGACAGGTACTGGGTGTTGAAGGCCTTCGCGAAGTTCTGGCCCAGTTCGTGGCTGGTGCCCATCTGGAGTGCCTTGCCGTCGCCCATCATGCCTTCGAGCGTGAGGGTGTTGACGGCGCCGGCGAACCGCTCGCGCGGGGTCTTGCGGCCGAGCACCACGTCGATGCCGAGGACGTTCACCATGAAGTCCTCGTACACCTCCTTGTGGATGTACGCGGCGTAGTCCCGGGCGTCCTCGTACGTGGCGTGGGCGGTGTGGCCCTCCTGCCACAGGAACTCGGTGGTGCGGAGGAACACCCGCGGGCGCATCTCCCAACGGACCACGTTCGCCCACTGGTTGATCAGCAGCGGCAGGTCGCGGTAGCTCTGCACCCACTTGGAGAAGGAGGCGTTGATGATCGTCTCGGAGGTGGGGCGGACGACGACCGGCTCCTCCAGCTCCTTGCCGCCGCCGTGGGTGACGATCGCGAGCTCGGGGGCGAAGCCCTCGACGTGCTCGGCCTCCTTCGTCAGGTACGACTGCGGGATGAAGAGCGGGAAGTACGCGTTCTGGGCACCCGCCGCCTTGATGCGGGCGTCCATCTCCTGCTGCATCCGTTCCCACAGCCCGTACCCGTAGGGCCGGATGATCATGGTGCCGCGCACCGGCCCGTTGTCGGCCAGCTCGGCCTTGTTGATCAGGTCCTGGTACCAGCGCGGGAAGTCGTCCGCCTGGGGCGTGAGAACAGGTGCCTTAGCCATGGCGCGATCGTACGGGCACACGTTGCCGGGACGTGAATTCTTGCGCCGCGCGCGGACAGCGCACAAGCAGCGCGCCGCAACCCCTGGACGCCGCGACGAGTGCGGAGTTACCTGACATACGGGGGAAGTGCGCGCGCACTGCGCGGGGGTCGGGGAAACGGGGCACAGCGACAACTCTCGGCGGATTGGGGCGCTTTCGATGACACCTACGCTCGTGCGGCAACACCTGCAGCACACGGGACCTCCCTCCCGTGTCGACTCGCGGGTACGCGCGCGTGACTGGGCCGAGATCCAGGAGCGGATGCTGGTACCGCTCCACGAGGCCGTCTACGAGCGACTCGAAGTCGGCGGCGGGACAAGGCTGCTCGGCCTCGGCTGCGGTTCCGGACTGGCCCTGCTGACCGCGGCCTCCCGGGGCGCCGCGGTGACCGGGGTCGACGACTCCTCACCCGAACGGATGAGGCTCGCGCGGGAACGGCTGGGGCCGGAGGGACGCGGCACGCACGCGCACGACGACGCCCGGATCGTACGGGGCACGCCCGCGGACCTGGCCGGCTCCGGGGAACCGGCGTACGACCTGGTGACCGCGTTCGAGCCGGTCGGAGGGGTGGCCGGTGACTCCGAAGGGCTCGTCGAGGTGCTGGAGACGGCCGCGCCGCTCGCCGAGCGGGGGGCGCCCGTGGTGCTCGTGGGATGGGGGCCACCGGAGCGCTGCGCCACGTCCGCCGTGCTGCGGGGCGTCGGCAGACTGGCCGAACCGCTGCGCGGCGGCGGCGGGTGGCGGGCCCCTCGGCGGGACGAGCTGGAGGAGATCGCCGAGCGGGCCGGGCTCGGGCTCGACGGGTCGGGACGGGTCGCGTGCCCCTTCGGGTACGCGGACGTGGAGAGCGCGGTACGGGGCCTGCTGTCGACCGGGCTGCTGGACGCGGCGGTGGCCGCGACGGACGAGGTCCAGGTCGACAAGGAACTCACCGAAGCGCTCCACCCCCATCGCCGGCGGGACGGGACGGTGTGGATGCCGAACGTCTTCCGGTATCTGATCGCCCGGACGAGGTAGGCGCCCGGGGACGAGGGGGACATCTGATCGCCCGGACGAGGCGGACATTCGGCCGCCCCGACGAGACGGACATTCCGGCGGCCCGGACGCGCAGGCACCCGATCGCCCGGACGTGCAGGCAATCGGTCGCCCGAACGCGCAGGCAAGCGGTCGCCCGGACGCGCAGGCAATCGGTCGCCCGGACGCAGGCACCCGATCGCCCGGACGGCACGGGCAGGGGGTCTTCGGACGGACAGACTGGCGTTCGTACCCGGGCGAGGACGCCTGGGAGTCCGGCGCCGCCCCGGAGGGTGGAGGCTCAGCCCTCCTCCTTCCGGATCCGGGTGATGCCCGCGATCCGGTACGCGTCCGCCTCCTCCAGCGTCTCGTTGGCGAGCAGTGCCTCCGCCAGGGCGTCCAGCTGGTCGCGGTGGTCGCGGAGGTTCTGGCAGGCCTCCTCGTAGCACTCGTCGACGATGCGGCGCATCTCGTGGTCGATGGAGTCGAGGGTCGCCGGGGCGGCGGAGAGGCCGTAGGCCTGCTGGGCGTCGCCCGGGAGGGCGGAGAGCCGGCCGACGCGTTCGGTCATGCCCCAGCGGGCGACCATGCCCCGGACGATGTTGGTGACCTGTTCGAGGTCGTTCTCGGAGCCGGTGGTGACGACCGCGTAGACGACGTGTTCGGCGGCCATGCCGCCCAGGGCGCCGATGATCCGGCCGCGCAGGTACTCCTCGGTGTACGCGTAGCGGTCGGCGTCCGGGGTCGAGAGCGTGACGCCCAGCGCACGCCCGCGCGGGACGATGGTGATCTTGCGGACCGGGTCGGCGCCCGGCCGCAGCATGCCGAGCAGGGCGTGACCGCTCTCGTGGTACGCCGTGCGGCGGCGCTCCTCGTAGGGCATGACCAGGGGCCGTTCGGCACCCAGCTGCACCTTTTCCAGCGCCTCGGAGAGGTCCGTCCGCGTCACCCGCTCCTGTTTGCGCTTGACCGCGAGCAGCGCCGCCTCGTTGGCGAGGTTGGCCAGATCGGCACCCGTCATGCCCGGGGTCGTCCGGGCCACCTGGGCCAGGTCCACGTCCGGGGAGAGCGGGATCTCGCGGGTGTGGATCTCCAGGATCGCCTCGCGGCCACCGCGGTCGGGCGGCGAGACGTTGACGACCCGGTCGAAGCGGCCGGGTCGGGTCAGCGCCGGGTCCAGGATGTCGGCGCGGTTGGTCGCGGCGATGACGATGACGCCCTCGGCACCCGAGAAGCCGTCCATCTCGGTGAGGATCTGGTTCAGGGTCTGCTCGCGTTCGTCGTGACCGCCCATCGCCGAGCCACCGGCGCGGGCCCGTCCGATGGTGTCGATCTCGTCGATGAAGATGATGGAGGGGGCGACCTTGCGGGCCTCGGCGAAGAGCTCACGGACGCGCGAGGCACCCACGCCGACGATCATCTCGATGAACTCCGACGCCGAGGCCGAGAAGAACGGCACCCCCGCCTCTCCCGCCACGGCCCGCGCGAGCAGGGTCTTTCCGGTGCCGGGAGGGCCCGCGAGGAGTACACCGCGCGGCATCTTGGCACCCATCCTGCGGTAGGCGCCCGGATTCTTGAGGAAGTCCACGACGTCGTTGAGCTCGCCCGCGACCTCGTCGATGCCCGCCACGTCCGCGAAGGTCGTGCGCTGCGCGCCGGGCTGCAGTTCCACGGGTTTGGGGGGTGCCTTGCGGCCGAGCATGCCGCCCGGGCCGCCCATCCCCGGCCGCAGCCGCCGCGCGATGAAGAACCACAGCACCACCAGGACCAGGATCGGGGCGAGGGAGAGCAGCAGGTTGGACAGCAGGCTGCGCTGCTGGACCACTGGTGAGGCGGTCACCGTGACGCCGCGCTTCTCCAGGTTCTGCCAGAGCTTGTCGTCGGCGAAGGAGGGGCGCTGGGTCTTGAACTTGGTGTACTTCCCGCCGCCGTCCGGCTTCTCCCGGGCGGTCCTGAGCTCGCCCTGGATCGCGTCACCCTTGGAGTAGATCTTGGTGACGTTGCCCCCGTCGATCTGCTTGCTGAACTCCGTGTACGAGATCGTCGGCTCGTTGCCCTCGTTGAAGAAGGACAGTGCCAGGACGGCGATCACGAACACGATCAGAGCGGCGACCGCCAGGCCTATCCAGCCACCCGGCATCTTCCTGCGCCCGGAGGGCGGTGGGGTCGGCTCGGGTGGCGTGCCCTCGGTACGCCACGGCTGATCAGGGTCCTTGCGTGGCGGCACGGGGTTGGTCATATCAGGACGTTACGCCACGTAATGCGCGCCAGCACGCGCAGGACGTCGCCGGAACAGCGCCGAGGGCGCCCCTCGGTCGAGGGGTGCCCCCGGTGACGTACGGGACGGCGTCGGTGCGCGGGACGAACCGTCCGTCCATGCGTCGGTGCGATCAGTCCATGAACTTCTTGAACTCGTCCGGGAGCTCGAAGTCCTGGCCCTGCTGGCCGGCCGGCAGTCCGAAGGCGCCGCCCGGCTGGGCGCCGGCCTCGCGGCGCGCCGCGGCCTCTTCCTCCTGCTGCTTGCGCTTCATCGGGTTGCCGGAGCGCTGCTTGCCCTTGGCCTGCTTGACCTTCTTCTTGGTGCGGCCGGGGCCGCCGCCCATGCCCGGGATCCCGGGCATGCCCGGCATGCCGCCGCCCTGGGCCATGCGGGACATCATCTTGCGGGCCTCGAAGAAGCGCTCGACCAGGCCCTTGACCGCGCTGACCTCGACGCCGGAACCCTTGGCGATACGGGCGCGGCGCGAGCCGTTGATGATCGTCGGCTCCTGGCGCTCGGCCGGGGTCATCGACTTGATGATGGCGGCCGTGCGGTCGACGTCGCGCTCGTCGAGGTTGTTGATCTGGTCCTTGATCTGGCCCATGCCCGGAAGCATGCCGAGCAGCTTGCTGATGCTGCCCATCTTCCTGACCTGCTCCATCTGCGACAGGAAGTCGTCCAGGGTGAAGTCCTGGCCCTTCTTGGACGCCAGCTTGGAGGCCATCTTCTCGGCCTCTTCTTGGCTGAACGTCTTCTCCGCCTGCTCGATCAGGGTGAGCAGGTCACCCATGTCGAGGATGCGGGAGGCCATCCGGTCCGGGTGGAAGGCGTCGAAGTCGTCGAGCTTCTCGCCGTTCGACGCGAACATGATCGGCTTGCCGGTGACCGAGGCGATGGAGAGCGCGGCACCACCGCGGGCGTCGCCGTCGAGCTTGGAGAGCACCACGCCGTCGAAGCCGACGCCGTCACGGAAGGCCTCGGCGGTGTTGACCGCGTCCTGGCCGATCATGGCGTCGACGACGAAGAGGATCTCGTCGGGGCTGACCGCGTCACGGATGTCCGCGGCCTGCTGCATCAGCTCCTGGTCGATGCCGAGGCGGCCGGCGGTGTCCACGATCACGATGTCGTGGACCTTGGTGCGCGCGAACTCCATGGAGTCCTTGGCGACCTTGACCGGGTCGCCGACGCCGTTGCCCGGTTCGGGCGCGTAGACGGCCACACCGGCGCGCTCGGCGACGACGCTGAGCTGGTTCACGGCGTTCGGGCGCTGGAGGTCGGCGGCCACCAGGAGCGGCGAGTGGCCCTGGTCCTTGAGCCACTTGCCGAGCTTTCCGGCGAGCGTGGTCTTACCGGCACCCTGCAGACCGGCGAGCATGAGCACGGTGGGCGGGTTCTTGGCGAACCGCAGACGGCGGGTCTCGCCGCCCAGGATCGTGACGAGTTCCTCGTTCACGATCTTCAGGACCTGCTGGGCCGGGTTCAGCGCCTTGGAGACCTCGGCGCCGAGGGCACGTTCCTTGACGTTCTTGATGAAGGTCCGCACGACCGGCAGGGCCACGTCGGCCTCGAGGAGCGCGATACGGATCTCGCGTGCGGTGGCGTCGATGTCAGCTTCGGACAGCCGGCCCTTGCCCCGCAGGTTCTTGAACGTCGCTGAGAGGCGATCGGAGAGAGTATCGAACACGGCGCTCGTCTGTCCTCAGGGGTCGGGGGCGATGGGAATCGCCCTCCAGGGTATCCGGCCGCGTGGCGTGGGGTCTCCACCGCGTTCGTACGAGACCGGTAGCGGCCCCGGTCCCGGTCATCCCCGCAGCATCTCCTCCAGCCCACGGGCCACGGAAGCAGCCTCCTCCCCCGGCAGTGGGGCACCCTCGGGTCCGGTCACGTAGAAGGCGTCCACGGCGTTGGCGCCGAGCGTGGAGACGTGCATGCTGCGCACCCGTACGCTCGCGTCCTCCAGGGCGCGTCCGATGCGGTGCAGCAGGCCGGGGGCGTCGTGCGCGCGGACCTCGATGACCGTGGCGTGCCGGGAGGCCGCCGGGGCGACTGTGACCCGGGGCGGCGGCGCGATGGTTCCGCGGCGCCGCGGATAGGCGGCGTCGCGCTCGGCGAGCCGGGCGGCGATGTCCAGGGAGCCGTCCAGGGCGCGGACGAGGTCGGCGCGCAGCCGTGCGGCCTGCGGGAGGGAGCCGTACTCGGCGGCGACCCGCCAGTTGAGGAGCAGCACCGAGCCCCGCACGCCGTCGGGGAGGTCGAACGCGCGCAGCTCGGCCGTGCGGACGGTCAGGCGGTGCATCGCGAGGACGCCCGCCACCGCGGGCAGCACCCCTGGCTGGTCGGGGACGGCGATGAGCAGTTCCACGCCGAGGGGTTCCGGGTCTGCGGAGGACTCCTCCTCGGCGGGCGGCTCGGTCTGCGCGCGCAGGGCCAGGACCGGGCCGCCGGTGCGGAAGGCCTCGATCGCGAGCCGTTCCTGTTCGGCCGTGGGGGCCGCCGCCTCGGGCTCCTCGGGGGCGTCCCCGGCGAGCACGGCGGCGACCCGCTTGACCAGGTCGGTGACGAGGGAGCCGCGCCAGGAGGACCAGGCGGCCGGCCCGGTGGCCAGCGCGTCCGCCTCGGTGAGCGCGTGCAGCAGTTCGAGGGTGCCTTGCGAGCCGACGGCATCGGCGACCGAGCGGACGGTCGCCGGGTCCTCCAGGTCGCGCCGGGTCGCCGTGTCGACGAGCAGCAGATGGTGGCGTACGAGGGTGGCGAGCACGGCCACGTCCGCGCGGTCGAAACCGATCCGGGTGGCCACGTCCCGGGCGATGATCTCGCCCGCGACGGAGTGGTCGCCGGGCCAGCCCTTGCCGATGTCGTGCAGCAGGGAGGCGACGAGGAGGAGGTCGGGGCGGCCCACCCGGCGGGTCAGCTCGGAGGCGCGGGCGGCCGTCTCGATGAGGTGGCGGTCGACGGTCCAGATGTGCACGGCGTTGCGCTGCGGCCGGCAGCGCACCCGTTCCCAGTCGGGCAGCAGCCGGGTGATCAGGCCCTCGGCCTCCAGCGCCTCCCAGACCTCGATGGTCGGGCGTCCGGAGCCGAGCAGGGTGACGAGCTGTTCCCGCGCCTCGGCGGGCCAGGGCGTGGGCAGCGGGCGGGCGACGGCGGCCATGCGCCGTACGGCGTGCAGGGACAGCGGGATTCCCGACTGCGCCGCGGCGGCGGCGGCGCGGAGCGGGAGCACGGGGTCGCGCTCGGGACGCGCGGCACGGGCGAGCACCACTTCGCCGTCCATCTCGACGACTCCCTCGGCGAGGGGTGAGCGCTCGGCCGCGGGTTTGGCGCCGCCGCCGAGCATGGCGCGCAGGCGCGGCCGTACGGCGCGTGACTTGAGCACGCGTCCGACCTCGCGCCAGGTGACGTCACTGGCGTACGAGACGACCCGCGCGGCCTCGTAGACCTGGCGCAGCAGGGTGTCGGCGTCGAGCAGTCCCAGTTCCGCGGCGACCTGGTCCTGCTCCTGGAGGGCGAGCCGGTCGGTGGCGCGTCCGGTGGCCAGGTGCAGTGCGTCGCGGACGTCGAGCAGGCGCCGTCGGGCGTCGGCGAGGCCTTCGCGGGGCGCGTCGGCCAGCCAGGAGGCGGCGACGGCGCGCAGGGCGGTGGCGTCGCGGAGGCCGCCGCGGGCCTCCTTGAGGTCCGGTTCCAGCAGGTACTGGAGCTCGCCCTGGCGCTCGGCCCGCTCGAGGCAGAGTTCCTGGAGTTCGAGGAGGCGCTTGGGCGCCTGGTTGCGCCAGTCGGCGAGGACGGCCGTACGCAGTCCGGCGGTGAGGCCGAGGTCGCCGGCGATGTGGCGCGCGTCGAGCAGGCCGAGCTGCACCTTGAGGTCGTCGCCGGCCGTTTTGCGGGCCTCGCCGGGCGTACGGACCGAGTGGTCGAGCGCGAGACCGAGGTCCCAGACGGGGTACCAGATGCGGTCGGCGAGGGCGGCGACCGCGCCGGAGTCGCTGCCGTCGTGCAGGAGCAGCAGATCGAGGTCGCTGCGCGGGGAGAGTTCGCCGCGGCCGTAGCCGCCGACGGCGACGAGCGAGACCCCGCGCAGGTTCTCCCGTCGGCCGCCGCCCTTCTGGGCGAGGCGCGCCGCGTCCTCGCCGCCGTCCCTGCCGCCCTGGCTCTCCCTGCGGTCCCTGCGGTCCTTGCTTTCCTTGCCGTCCTGGGTGCCCGCGCCGAAGAGGCCGGTCAGCCACTCGTCCGTCAGTTCGGCGAGGGCCGCACGGCGCGGCGGCCCGGACCGCGCCCCCTCCTGGAGGAGGCGCAGCCGGGCCGCCGCGTAGCCGCTGGGTTCCGAGTCCCCTGCATCCGTACGCATGTCCGTACTCGTCACCCAGCGCTCCTGTTCTGTTCTTCCGCTTAGAGCGCGTCCGGGCCGCGCTCGCCGGTCCGGACCCGGACGGCCGTCTCGACCGGGATGGACCACACCTTGCCGTCACCGATCTTGCCCGTGCGGGCCGCCTTCACGACGACGTCGATCAGCTGCTCGGCGTCGTCGTCCTCGGCGAGGACCTCGATGCGGATCTTGGGGACCAGGTCGACGGTGTACTCGGCACCACGGTAGACCTCGGTGTGTCCCCGCTGGCGGCCGTAGCCGCTGGCCTCGGTGACCGTCAGACCGTGCACCCCGAAGGCCTGCAGGGCCTCCTTGATCTCGTCGAGCCGGTGGGGCTTCACGACGGCGGTGATGAGCTTCATGCGTCCACCTTCTTGCTCTGCGTACCCGCGAGGGCGGAGACGGAGCCGCCGACGATGCCGCCGCCCGCTCCGCTGAAGTCGTATGCGGTCTCGGCGTGCTCGGCCTGGTCGATGCCCGCGATCTCCTCGTCCTCGCTCACCCGCATGCCCATCGTCCTGTCGATGAGGAAGGCGAGGATCGCGGAGACGACGAGGGAGTAGCCGAGGACGGCGAAGACGCCGGCGCACTGCTTCCAGAACTGGGTGAGGCCGCCGCCGTAGAAGAGACCCTCGACGGTGGACTGGCCCTTGCCGCTGGCGAAGAAGCCGATCAGCAGGGAGCCGATGACACCGCCGACGAGGTGCACGCCGACCACGTCGAGGGAGTCGTCGTAGCCGAACCTGTACTTGAGGCCGACGGCCATGGCGCAGACCACACCGGCGATGGCGCCGACGGCGATCGCGCCGAGCGGGGAGACCGCACCGCCGGACGGGGTGATGGCGACCAGGCCGGCGACCGCGCCGGAGGCGGCGCCCAGCGTGGTGAACGCGCCGTGGCGGATCTTCTCGTAGATGAGCCAGGCCAGCATGGCGGCGGCGGTGGCGACCTGCGTGTTGACGAACATCAGCGCGCCGACGCCGTCGTCGTTGCCGAGCCACGAACCGGCGTTGAATCCGAACCAGCCGAACCACAGCAGACCGGAGCCGAGCATCACGAGCGGGAGGCTGTGCGGGCGCATCGGGTCCTTCTTGAAGCCGACGCGCTTGCCGATGACCAGGATCACGCCGAGCGCCGCGGCACCGGCGTTGATGTGGACGGCCGTACCACCCGCGAAGTCGATCACGCCGAGGTCGAACGCCCAGCCGCCGGTGCCCCAGACCCAGTGGGCGACCGGGAAGTAGACGACCGTGGCCCACAGCGCGATGAACAGCGACCACGCCGTGAACTTCACCCGGTCCGCCAGCGCACCGCTTATCAGCGCGGGCGTGATGATCGCGAACATCAGCTGGAAGACCATGAAGACGAAGACCGGAATGGTGTATCCGGGCCACAGCTCCGTCAGGCCGATGTTGCTGAGGCCGACCCAGTCCGAGGTCCAGCCGATGAAGGAGCCCTTGTCCGTGCCGAAGGCGAGGGAGAAGCCGTACAGGACCCACAGGATCGTGATGATCCCCATGCTGATGAAGCTCATCATCAGCATGTTCAGGGTGCTCTTGACACGGACCATGCCTCCGTAGAAGAAGGCCAGGCCGGGGGTCATGATCAGCACCAGGGCGGAACAGATGAGCATGAACCCGGTGTTGGCGGCCGAGAGCTTGGGAGCTTCTGCGGCTAGCGTGATGGCTGGTGCCATCGGCGTCTCCTCGTCGTTGGTACGGCCCCGTGCGGGCGAAGCCTGAGCGGTCATGAGGGGTGGGCCGGTTATGCGCCATGAGATTGACGCAGCGCGGTTTCCGTCGACGCCCCTCGATGTTTCGCCGCAGTGACGAAGGCGTCTCGTGTGTTACGCGTGCATGAACTGCCCGATACCGGGCGGAGCGATCGTTATTGTTGCGCAACCTTCCCCGAAGACGAAGAAACCGGCCACGGTCGGTCGTCCGATGACCTGGCATGGGGGAGCCGAGTCGGGCAGTTCGGGACGGCCGGCCGTGGCCGGGGTACTGGGATCGGTCCGCTTGCGCGGCCTGGGCTCAGACCGCTTCCGCGGTCTCCGGCAGGTCCACGGCGAGCTGCTCGGCGAGGTCCACGACCTCCGCGAGCTCACCGAAGTCACGGACGGCCGTGTCGACCGTCTTTCGGATACGAGTGTTGACGCGCTCCGAGCGCACTTTCCTGGCGACCGCCATCGCGTCCTTGGCCAATACCGCACTCTGCTCGGGCTCGCGCCGCAGCAGGTGCACGGTGGCCATGCCGATGAGGTTGAGTGCGTACGAACGCTGGTGTTCGGTGTCCTTGGCGAAGAGGTCGACGGCCTTCTGCATCAGGGGCTCGGAGAGCGAGGCGTAGGTGGGGCTGCGGCCCGCGACGTAGGCGAGGTCACGGTAGGAGTGCGAGTTCTCGCCGTGCAGCTCGGCCTGCGAGAAGAAGCGGATCCAGTCGGGATCGGGGTCGTCCCAGTCGTGGACGTCCTCGAAGCTGTCCTCGGCCATCCGGACGGCACGCTTGCACTTTCCCGGCTGTCCCATGTTGGCGTAGGCGCGGGCCTCCATCGCATACAGCATGGACTGGGTGCGCGGGCTCGCGCAGTCCCGGCTCCCGTACTGCGCGAGGTGGATCAGCTCCAGCGCGTCGTCGGGCCGGCCGAGGTGGATCATCTGGCGGCTCATGCTGGAGAGGATGTACGAGCCCAGCGGTTTGTCGCCGGCCTCCTTGGCGGCGTGCAGGGCGAGCACGAAGTACTTCTGCGCGGTGGGCTGCAGACCCACGTCGTAGCTCATCCAGCCCGCCAGCTCGGCCAGCTCGGCGGCGACCTTGAACAGACGGCGGCTGGTCGCCGCGGGCTGGGGCTCCTGGAGCAGGTCGGTCACCTCGTGCAGCTGGCCGACGACCGCCTTGCGCCGCAGGCCGCCGCCGCACTGGGCGTCCCACTGGCGGAACATCACGGTGGTGGACTCCAGCAGTTCCAGCTCCGGCGCGGAGAGCCGGCCGGCGCGGCGGGCGGCGGCCGGGTGCTCGGGCTCCTCCGGGGGCGGGGTGGGGGTGGGCACCAGCCAGCGCTGCATCGGTTCGATGAGGGACGGCCCGGCGGAGAGGGCCAGCGAGCTGCCGAGGAAGCCGCGCCGCGCGAGCATCAGGTCGCTGCGCGAGTACTCGCTGATCAGGGCCACGGTCTGCGGGCCGGTCCAGGGCAGGTCGACACCCGACACGGAAGGTGACTGGTGGGCGGCGCGCAGACCGAGGTCCTCGACGGCGACGACACAGCCGAACCGCTCGGAGAACAGCTCGGACAGGATCCGCGGAATCGGCTCACGCGGGTTCTCGCCGTCCAGCCAGCGGCGCACCCGCGAGGTGTCCGTGGAGATGTGACTGGCCCCCAGTTGACGGGCCCTGCGGTTCACTTGACGCGCGAGCTCGCCCTTCGACCAGCCACTGCGCACGAACCAGGAGCCCAACAGCTCATTCGGGCGCTTGTCAGCGTTCACACCGCTTCCGCCGTTGCCGCCCACTGGAACGCCCCCATCCCTGAGACCACTTGTACGCTGCGTGCGCCAAGCCCTATCAGAATGCCGGTAAATACGGCCGCCCGTCCGGTGGTTCTCACCCTTCGAACGGGAAGCCGAGTTGCCTCCGGCATACCCACGAGTGCATTCGTCCCCAGGACTCGTGCACTCAAAGTAATCCTACGATCACCCGTCCAGCCATGGCGATCCGCGAAACGCCACCTTTCGCCACCCCTTCGAATGAACTCCGGATCGCCAGTACGCGATTCACTTGACATAGGACAGCCAGAAGTGGGCGTAGCGGTGCACGCGGGGGCGCACAGGGTGGAACGCGACCCTCGGAGCGCTCCCACGCGCCGCCGGAGCCGCGCGGCATCCAGGGGCATGAGCACGGACATGGGCACGAGCACGGACATGGGCGCGGGCACAGTGAGTAACGGTTTGCATCCGGGTCGTAACCACGGGTGCCTCGGACCCGTTGGAGGGGGCATGGGCTTCACGATCGGCAGCAGCCGGGGGATTCGCGAGATCCGGCCCGGCTCCCGCCGCCGCGGCCGCTCGTCGGAGTGCACCGCGGTGGCCGAGTTCACCGGACTGTGGGGGTGGGACGTGGTTCCCGGCGCCCGGGCCGCCGCGGGAGCGTGTTCGTGCGGAAGGGTCGGCTGCTCCGCGCCGGGGGCGCATCCGCTGGACTTCGCACCGGTGATCCCGGCGGGCGCGACGCTCGACGAGGTGTCCGAGGCCTGGTCCGAGTTCCCGGGTGCCGCGATGATGCTGCCGGTCGGCCGCGCCTTCGACGTGATCGAGGTCGCCGAGCCCGCCGGACGGCGCGCGCTGGTCCGGCTGGAGCGGATGGGACTGCCCACCGGCCCCGTGACCGCCACCCCGGACGGCCGCGCCCACTTCTTCGTGGCCCCCGGCGCGGCGGCCGAACTTCCCGAGCTGCTCTACCGGATGGGCTGGGACGACGCCTCCCTCGACCTGCACGGCCTGGGTCCCGGTACGTTCATCACCGCGCCGCCCTCCGATCGCGCCGGCCTCGGCCCGGTCCGCTGGCTGCGCTCCCCCGCGCTGGACTCGGCGACCAGGCCGCCGCAGGCACGGCTGCTGCTGGGGACGCTGGCCTACGTGGCGCACCGGTCGCGCGCGTAACCCCGCCGACGCGCGCCGGTACGACTGGGCGCCCGTTCCCCCGGCACGACGAAGCGCCCGTTCCCGTCGCACGGGGGAACGGGCGCTTCCTGTACGCCTAAGCCGGGATCACTCGCCAATGAGCGCGTCCACGAACGCCTCGGGCTCGAACGGGGCCAGGTCGTCCGCGCCTTCACCCAGACCCACCAGCTTGACCGGTACGCCCAGCTCGCGCTGGACCGCGATCACGATGCCGCCCTTGGCGGTGCCGTCCAGCTTGGTCAGCACGATGCCGGTGATGTCGACGACCTCGGCGAAGACCCGTGCCTGGATGAGACCGTTCTGGCCGGTGGTGGCGTCGAGGACGAGCAGCACCTCGTCGAGCGGCGCGTGCTTCTCGACGACCCGCTTGACCTTGCCGAGCTCGTCCATGAGGCCGGTCTTGGTGTGCAGGCGCCCGGCGGTGTCGATGAGGACGACGTCCGCGCCCTCCTCGATGCCCTCCTTGACCGCGTCGAAGGCGATCGAGGCGGGGTCGCCGCCCTCGGGGCCGCGCACGGTGCGGGCACCGACGCGCTCGCCCCAGGTCTGCAGCTGGTCGGCGGCGGCGGCGCGGAAGGTGTCGGCGGCGCCGAGCACCACGTTCTTGCCGTCGGCGACGAGCACGCGGGCGAGCTTGCCGGTGGTGGTGGTCTTACCGGTGCCGTTGACACCGACGACCATCACGATGCCCGGGGTGTCGAGGTTCGAGTCCGTCCTGACCGTGCGGTCGAACTCGGGGACGAGGATCTGCAGGAGTTCCTCGCGCAGCAGCGAGCGCAGTTCGTCGGGCGTGCGGGTGCCGAGCACCTTCACGCGCTCACGCAGCCGCTCGACCAGGTCCTGGGTGGGCTGCACACCGACGTCCGCGGTCAGGAGCGTGTCCTCGATCTCCTCCCAGGTGTCCTCGTCGAGGTGCTCGCGCGACAGGAGCGTGAGCAGCCCCTTGCCGAGCGCGTTCTGCGAGCGGGAGAGCCGGCTGCGCAGCCGCACCAGGCGTCCGGCGGTGGGCTCCGGGATCTCGATCGAGGGCGCCTCGATGACGGGCGCGGGTTCCTCGACGGCGACGCCGGACGGCGACGAGCCGTCCGGAAGGTCCACCTCCTCTATCGTCCGGCGCGCTTCGTCGCGCGGGGTCTCGGCCTCGTCGCCGAGGTGCGGCTCGGCGGGAGGTGCGGTGATGTCGGGCGTGGTGGGGGGCGGCGGGGGCAGCGGCTTCTTGCGGCGACTGCCGATGACGAGCCCGCCGAGTGCGCCGATCACGACCACGGCGATGACTACAGCAAGGATGACGGTTTCCATAACGCCCCCAGTATCAGTCATCGCTCCCCGGGGAGGGAGATTCCCTTGCCGGGAAGGGAATCCGTGACCTCGCACAAGGGCAAGGAAGGACTAAAGGCGACAAACCGACATAATCTATGATCATTACCCATGAGCACCACCGAGCCCCCCGATGGCGCCCTCGAAACGCGTGGCATCGAGCCCGTGCCGAACTCCGAGCGGCACGCGAGAACCCGCGATCTCTTCCCCACCTGGGTGGCCGCCAACATGACGGTCCTGCTGCTGACCATGGGCGCCACCCTGGCCGTCTCGTACGGACTCGATCTCTCGCAGACCCTCGTGGTCGCCACCGTGGCGCCGACCGTGTCGTACGGCCTGGTCGGGCTGATCGGCATCGCGGGCAGACGGGGCGGCGCGCCCGGCATGGCCCTGTCCCGTGCGGTCTTCGGCCAGCGCGGGAACCTCCTGCCCGGCTCGCTGATCTGGGTCTCGCGCTGGGGCTGGGAGACGATCAACGCGGTGACCGGCGCCTACGCCCTGCTGACCGTCCTGGACATCGTCTTCGGTGTCAGGAGCAACACGTTCCTCGTCCTCGTGACCCTGCTGCTCTTCGTGGTCGCGACGTTCGTGATCTCCGGCCTCGGCATCAACGCCGTGCGCCGGTGCAACAGGTGGGCGGCCTTCCTCTTCGCCGCCTTCTCCCTGCTCGTTCTCGGCCGCTTGATCGTCAGGACGGACTGGGACGAGGTCCTGCGGCGGCCGGCGGGACCGACGCATCTGATGATCACGGGCATCGGGCTGATCGCGGCGGGCGGGATCAGCTGGGTGCCCTCGGCTCCGGACTTCACGCGTTATCTGCCGCGCCGGACTTCGTCCGCGGCGATCGTGTGCAGCTCGCTCGGCGGCGCCGTCGTCGTCGTACTCCCGCTGACCCTGACGGGCGCGGTCATGGCGGTCGCCACACCGGACCTGGCCTCGGCCGTCGACCCGGTCTCGTTCCTCGGCTCGGTCCTCCCCCTGTGGATGGCGGTGCCGTACCTGCTCATCGCCCTGGTCGGCATGGTGCTGATCAACGCCATGTCGATGTACTCGGCGGGCTTCACCGCGCAGGCCCTCGGCCTCAGGCTGCCCCGCCCCTGGGCGGTCGCGGTCAACGCCCTCATCTCGCTGCTCCTCGGCGGCGTCCTGATGCTGGTCGCGCCCTCCTTCATCGGCTCGTTCCTCGCGTTCCTGACCCTGCTGGCGGTCACGTTCTCCGCCTGGGCCGGCGTCTTCGGCGCGGACATGCTGCGCCGCCCGGCGTACGACGCCGGCGCCCTGCTCGACACCACACGGACCAGCGCCTACTGGTACCGGGGCGGCTTCAGCCCGGCCGCGGTCGCGGCGTGGGCGCTCGGCCTCGGCTGCGGACTGCTGTTCACCGCGTCCGACTGGTTCACGGGCCCGCTGGCGACGGGCAACCCGGTCGGCGCGTACGGCCTCGGCTGGGTGGCGACGATGGTGACCTCCTTCGTCCTCTACGCCGTCCTGCCGAAACCCCCGGTGGCCCCCGGGGCGGAACCCGCCGAGGAGTGCGCGACTATGGCTGTCTGACGATCCGTCAGCTACCGTCCCCCTCCACACACGAAGGGGGCTCCCCATGCCCGTGACGGTCGTGCGCTTCAACCTCGTCGACCCGGACGCGACCCCCGCGTCACTGAGCGCCCGCTATCGGGCCGCGGTCGAGATGTCCGCCTACGCCGACGACCACGGCGTCACCACCGTGCAGACCGAGGAACATCACGGCGTGCCCAACAACTGGCTGCCCTCGCCGTTCACCTTCGCGGGTGCGGTCCTCGGCGCGACCCGGCACCTCGCCGTCACCGTCTCGGCGATCATCGGCCCGCTGCACGATCCGCTGCGGCTCGCCGAGGACGTCGCCGTACTCGATCTGCTGAGCGGCGGGCGTCTGGTCACGGTGGCGGGCATCGGCTACCGGCCGGAGGAGTACGCCCTGTTCGACGTCGACTGGAAACGGCGCGGCCGGCTCCAGGACGAGGTGCTGGAGACGGTGCTGAAGGCATGGACCGGCGAGGAGTTCACCTACCGGGGCCGAACGGTACGGGTCACCCCGCGCCCGTTCTCGGATCCGCATCCCCTGCTGCTGGTGGGCGGATCCTCCCGGGCCGCCGCCCGTCGCGCCGCCCGGCTCGGCCTGCCGTTCTTCCCCAGCGCGCACCTTCCCGACCTGGAGGCGTACTACAAGGAACGGCTGATCGAGTACGGCACCGAGGGCTGGACCATGATGCCCGCCACCGAGACCCCGCTGCTGCACGTCGCCGAGGACCCGGACCGGGCGTGGGCCGCGTACGGGCGGCACTTCCTGCACGAGGCACGGACGTACGCCTCCTGGCAGTCCGGTGACATCCGCTCGGCGGTGAAGTCGGCGGCCACCACGGTCGAGGAGCTGCGCGCCGAGGGCGTGTACCGCATCCTGACGCCCGACGCGTGCGTGGCCCAGGGCCTCGACAACTACGTGCTCCATCCGCTGTCCGGTGGCATGCCCGTCGAGGAGGGCTGGCGCGGCCTGCGCCTGTTCTGCGAAGACGTACTGCCCCGGCTCAGGGACCTCGAAGGCTGAGCCGGGGCAGTACGTCTCTCACGAGTACGAGGAGAGGGGCAGCGGGGACTTGGCCCTTCTCCCCGAGTCCGGGGAGGTGGGGCCTAGCCCATTTCCTCCAGGGCCTTGCCCTTGGTCTCCTTCACGTACTTGAGCACGAAGGGGATGGAGAGCGCGGCGAAGGCCGTGTAGATCACGTAGGTCGCGGAGAGGTTCCAGTCGGCCAGCGACGGGAAGCTCGCGGTGATGGCCCAGTTGGCGATCCACTGCGCGGAGGCGGCGACGCCGAGGGCGGCGGCACGGATCCGGTTCGGGAACATCTCGCCCAGGAAGACCCAGACCACGACACCCCAGGAGAGGGCGAAGAAGAGGACGAAGACGTGCGCGGCGATCAGGGCGACCCAGCCCTGGGTGGCCGGCAGCTTGCCGCCCACCAGGTCGTAGGAGAAGGCCCAGGCTTCGAGTCCGAGGCCGATGACCATGCCCACGGAGCCGATGAGCGCGAGCGGCTTACGCCCGACCCGGTCGACGAAGATCATGGCGATCACGGTGCCGATGATGTTGATGATCGACGTGGTGAACGAGTAGAAGAACGACTGCGAGGGGTCGACACCGACCGACTGCCACAGCGTCGAGGAGTAGTAGAACGCGACGTTGATGCCGACGAACTGCTGGAAGACCGAGAGTCCGATGCCGACCCAGACGATCGGCTTGAAGAAGAAGCTGCCGCCGAGCAGGTCCTTGAAGCTCGACTTGTGCTCGCTCTTCATGGCGTGCTCGATCTCGGCGACGCGGGCGTTCAGGTCGATCTTGTCGCCCTCGACCTCCCTGAGCACCTCATGGGCGCGGTCGTGCCTGCCCACGGAGATCAGGAAGCGCGGCGACTCGGGGATCGCGAAGGAGAGCAGACCGTACAGGACGGCCGGGATGACCATGACGCCGAGCATGACCTGCCAGGCCTCGAGCCCCATGAGCTTGCCGCGCTGGTCGCCGCCCGCGGCGTTCAGGATGCCCCAGTTGACCAGCTGCGAGATGGCGATGCCGATGACGATCGCGGCCTGCTGGAAGGAGCCGAGCCGGCCGCGGTAGGCGGCGGGGGAGACCTCGGCGATGTAGGCGGGGCCGATGACGGAGGCCATGCCGATGGCGAATCCGCCGATGATGCGCCACAGGGCGAGGTCCCACAGCGCGAACGGGAGCGCGGAACCGACGGCGCTGACCGTGAAGAGGACGGCGGAGATCTGCATGCAGCGGATACGGCCGATGCGGTCGGCTATCCGGCCCGCGGTCGCCGCGCCGATGGCACAGCCGATCAGTGCGATGGCGATGACCTGCGCCAGGGCCGCGGAACCGATGTCGTAGCGGCCCCGGATCGCTTCGACGGCGCCGTTGATCACGGCGCTGTCGTAACCGAAGAGGAAGCCGCCCATCGCGGCCGCCGCCGCGATGAAGATGACGTGCCCGAGATGTTCGGGGTGAGCCGTCCCGGCTCCTGATTGGGGTGCCTGCGCAGTGCTGGTCACGTGTAACTCCTCGGGCCACCGGCCTCGCTGCCGGGGGTGTGGGGGCAAGCCCTTCGGTGGTGGTTCCCGTGGCACACAGCCGCACGCCAACCACACCTGAAGGTAAAAGCAACGTTGCAGAGACTATGCCTTCAAGTATCGAAGTCAATAGTCAGATTGCTGTGACTTATCCCCGGTCCGGTGAGGCCATCATGTTCAAGTCTTGAAGGAATAGAGCTGACGTGGTGCGGATACCCCGAGAACCGGGAGGCACGCCGCCTCGCTCCGGGAAGCCGCCGACCGGTGCGGCCGTCGAGGCCGCTGACTAGCGAAGCCGCTGGCTGATGACCTTCGACACACCGTCGCCCTGCATGGAGACGCCGTACAGCGCGTCGGCGACCTCCATCGTGCGTTTCTGATGCGTGATCACGATCAGCTGCGAGGCCTCCTGCAGCTCCTGCATGATCCGGATCAGCCGCTGCAGATTGGTGTCGTCCAGCGCCGCCTCGACCTCGTCCATCACATAGAACGGGCTGGGCCGGGCCTTGAAGATCGACACCAGGAGCGCGACGGCCGTGAGGGACCTCTCCCCACCGGAGAGCAGGGACAGCCGCTTCACCTTCTTGCCCGGCGGCCGCGCCTCGACATCCACACCCGTGGTGAGCATGTTGTCGGGATCGGTCAGGATCAGCCGCCCGTCACCCCCCGGGAACAGCCGGCTGAAGACACCCTCGAACTCCCTTGCGGTGTCCCGGTACGCCTCGGTGAAGACCTGTTCGACCCGCTCGTCGACCTCCTTCACCACCTGGAGGAGATCGGCACGCGTCTTCTTCAGGTCCTCCAGCTGCTCGCTGAGGAACTTGTGACGCTCCTCCAGCGCGGCGAACTCCTCCAGCGCGAGCGGGTTGACCTTCCCCAGCTGCTGGTACGCCCGCTCCGCCGACTTGAGCCGTCGCTCCTGCTCCGCGCGGTGGAACTGGCGGGGCTGGTTGCGCGGGTGCTCCGGATCCTCCGGCAGCTCCTCGCCCTCGGCGGGCAGCGACGGCGGTACGAGCTGATCCGGACCGTAGTCCGCGACCAGTCCCGCCGGTTCGACGCCGAGCTCCTCCAGCGCCTTCGTCTCCAGCTGCTCCATGCGCATCCGCTTCTCGGCGCCGAGCACCTCTCCGCGGTGAACCGAATCGGTGAGTTTGTCCAGCTCCGCCTTGAGGTCGCGCCCCTCGCCCCGGACCGCCCCGAGCGCCTGCTCCTTGTACGTCCTGGCGTTCTCGGCCGCGCCCCGCTCCTCCTCGGCCCGGCCCAGCGAGACCTCGACGTGCGCGAGCAGTTGCCGGGCGCCGGAGGCGACGGCCTCCGCGACCGCCGCTTCGTGCCGCAGCCGGGCCCGCCGCTGCTCCGCACGCGCGCGTGCCTCGCGCTCCGCACGCGCGGCCCGGTCGAGCCCCTCGGCCCGCCCGGCGAGCCCCTTCACCCGCTCCTCGTGCGTACGCACCTGGAGCCGGGCCTCCATCTCGGTCTGCCGCGCGTTGGCCCCGTCGGCGGCGAGCCGATCCCGTACGGCGGTGTCGGGCTCCTCCTCCACCGGCATCTCCTCGGCGACGGCCAGCCGCTCGGCCAGCACCTCCGCCTCCTCCACCGCCCGGTCCAGCGCCTCCTGCGCCCGCGCGGCGGCGGCGGCGCTCCGCTCGGCCTCCCCGGCCGCGCCGCGCGCCTGTCCGGCCAGCCGCCCCAACTGCTGGGCCACGGACGACTTCTCCCGCTCGGCGGCCTGCCGCCGCTCCCCCAGTTCCTCGACGAGCGCGGCCCGCTCCCCGCGCCGCTCGGCGGCCCGGTGCTGCGCCTCGCCGAGGTCCTCACAGCGCACGGCGAGCTCCTCGAGCTCGGCCGCGGCCTCGTCGACGGACGCCTGCACCTCCAGCAGGCTGGGCGCCCCCGCGGAGCCGCCGTGCGCGAAGTGCGCGCCGAGCAGGTCCCCCTCGGCGGTGACCGCGGTCAGCCCCGGCCGCGCGTAGACCAGGTCCTCGGCGTCCTCCAGGGTGCCGACCACGACGATCCCGCGCAGCAGCCGCCGTACGGCCGGCATGAGTTCCGCGGGTCCCCGGACGAGGTCCGCGGCGTGAGGAGGGTGGACGGGGTGCGCCGGCACGCTCCCGGCGTTCCGGTCGTCGCCGTCGCCGTGGTGATGGGCGGGCTGTCGGGTGTCGGGGTGGCCGCCGGTCCGGTCCTGCTCGGCCGGTGCGCCGGTGTGCGCGTCCCGGCGCACGGTCCCGTTCGACGCGACGCCGTCCCCGGCCCGTGGCGCGGCCGGCTCCTCCGGGGCACCCGCCAGCAGCAGCGCCGCCCGCCCGGCGTCCTGTTTGCGCAACAGGCGGATCGCCTCGGCCGCCGAGGCAGGCGTGCTGACCGCGATGGCGTCCGCCGCCGTACCGAAGGCGGCGGCGAGGGCGACCTCGTACCCGGGGGTGACGGACAGCAGTTCGGCGGCCGGGCCGAGAAGCCCCGTGAGCCGGTCCTTCGCTCCCAGCAGCGCGCCCGTACCGTCCTTGCGGCGCAGGCCGAGCGCCAGTGCCTCGTGGCGGGCCTGGGTCGCGGCGCGCCTGCGTTCGGCCGCCGTGGCCGCCTCGCGGGCCTCGGTGAGGGCGGACTCGGCGTCGGCCAGCGCCCGTTTGGCCTCCTCGTGCCGCTCCGTCAGTTCGGCGTCGCCCGCGTCGAGGCCGTCCACCTCGGCCTTCAGCTGCTCGTACTCCTCCTGCGCCGTGACCGCCCGCTCCTGGGCCTCGTCGCGGGCGGCGGCGAGCCGGTCGATCTCGGACTGGGCGGAGGCGGCCCGTGAACGCGCGGCGTTGACCTGGCCGTTGAGCCGGGCCAGGCCCTCACGGCGGTCGGCGATGGCCCGGGCCACGTCCTTGAGGCGGCGTTCCTCGACGGCGAGTTCGCGCTCCAGCTCGGCCCGGTGCGCGACCGTGTCCTCCAGGGCGTGCTCGGCCGCCTCGAGGGCCGCTTCGAGCTCGGCCTCCTGCTCGCGGATGCGCGCGGCCTCGCGTTCCATGTCCTCGGGATCGCGCCCGCGCCGCTCCTCCGGGGGCGCCGAGGTGGCGCTCTTCACGCGCGCGTCGGCCAGCGAGACCGTGCCGCGCACCCGCTCGGCGAGCTGCGACAGCTCGTACCAGGTCTGCTGGGCACGCTGGAGGCGGGGCGTGAGGCGGCGCACCTCCTCCTCCAGGAGCGCTTCGCGCTGGAGCGCCTTCTTCAGCTCGGCCTCGGCCGCGTCCTTGCGTTCCTTGAGCGCCGCCTCGTCCGCGATCTCCGTCTGGAGCGCCTGCCTGAGGCGTACGAGGTCGTCGGCGAGGAGGCGGAGCCGGGCGTCGCGCAGGTCGGCCTGGATGACGGCGGCGCGGCGGGCGACGGCGGCCTGCCTGCCGAGAGGCTTGAGCTGGCGCCGGAGTTCGTCGGTCAGGTCCTGGACCCGGGCGAGGTTCGCCCGCATCGCGTCCAGCTTCCGCAGCGCCTTCTCCTTGCGCTTGCGGTGCTTGAGGACGCCGGCCGCCTCCTCGATGAACGCGCGGCGGCCCATGGGATCGGCGTGCAGGACGGAGTCGAGCTGTCCCTGTCCGACGATCACGTGCATCTCGCGGCCGATGCCGGAGTCGGACAGGAGTTCCTGGATGTCGAGGAGCCGGCAGGTGTCGCCGTTGATCTGGTACTCGCTGCCGCCGTTGCGGAACATGATCCGCGTGATGGTGACCTCGGCGTACTCGATGGGCAGCGCCCCGTCGGAGTTGTCGATGGTCAGGGACACCTCGGCACGGCCCAGCGGCGGGCGGCCGGTGGTGCCGGCGAAGATGACGTCCTCCATCTTCCCGCCGCGCAGCGACTTGGCCCCCTGCTCGCCCATCACCCAGCTCAGGGCGTCCACGACGTTGGACTTGCCCGAGCCGTTCGGGCCCACGACGCAGGTGATGCCCGGCTCGAACCGCAGCGTGGTCGCCGAGGCGAACGATTTGAACCCGCGCAGGGTCAGGGCCTTGAGGTGCACGCCGCCGGACTCTACCTTTCGGGCCGGTCTCACTCCATGAACCCGCGGTTTCACCCATGAACATGCAGGGCACACCAGACGTACAAGAGCTTGAGGTACAGGCGGGGGAAAGAAGAAGGGACGCCGAAGAGGCGTCCCTTGCAAATCTGACAACTTAGCGGTTGATAGGGGGCTGCCCAACCACTGCTGTCGTGGTGCGGTGCAGTGATCAGGTGAGCGCAGGCTCCGCCTGGGGTACGTCGATGCTCTCGAGAAGCGAGTCGTGAGAAGCGGCAGCCGCGAGCGCGTCGTTCTCGGCCTGAATCCGTCCGAGCTCGGATTCGAGGTCCTGGACGCGCTGCTGGAGCCGTCGCATCTCGGCAATGAGTCGCGGGTCGGAACCGCCGACGTAACCGAGAAGCGCCTTTGCCATGATGGATGGTCCTCCACACTGAGTGACCGACCGAAGCGGTGTGGGTCGTGAGGGAATCGCACCCGCGATGCTTGACACTTGCTAAATTCTTACTGCGGTTCCACATGCCAAACAGCTAAGGTGCGCGGGGCTTTCAGCGTCTCACCAAAAAGTTTGACGGTCAACACGATCACACCCCGTATTGGGGGCCGACCCACTGTCGCGCGGCTCTGGGGCGGCTGCGCTGCGACTCCTGCGGTGCCCTGGGGGTGTGGAGATCATCCTTCTCCCGGGAGCCTGCCACGACAAGCCGTTCTTGGCAACCACCAGCCCGTTTCCGTTCCCGGCAGGTGCCAAAGGCATGCGCCGCCGCGTCCGGCGGGGGCCGCATGCCCGTCACCGTCACCGGATGGCGAAGCTGTCGTACACGCCCCGGGGCGTGTCCCAGATCTCAGTGACTCCGTCCACCCGCCCGGGTGTGTCGTCACCTCGCAGCCAGTCCAGCAGACCCTCGCACGCGGACCTGGGGCCCTCCGCGACCACCTGGACCCGTCCGTCGTCCAGATTGAGAGCGAAACCACTCAGGCCGCCGATCTCCAGCGCCCTGGCCCGCGTGAACCAGCGGAAACCCACACCCTGGACGCGCCCGCGTACCCAGACAACCAGTCGTACAACCTCGTTCATGCCTGCACGCTAACCGGACAAAGTCTCTCCGGGCACTTCCTCCCCTCCCGCCATGCGGTACCGTCCCGGTCCAATGAGTCTCATATGAAACTCACTCTTTCGAGTGAGGGACGCTGACCGAAAGATCGAGGAAGGCCAGGAGATGGGACGCCACCGACGCTCCGCCGCCGGCCGCGCCGCCACAAGCCGCGCCACCGGGGTCACCGATACGCACGGACCCCTCACGGAAAGCTATGGGCCGGAGAACCTGTACGGCTACGCCGCCATCGCCGACCTCCCCGGCAACGCCGCCGCGCGCTCGCACCGCAAGAGGAAGGCCGCGACGCCCGTCCGCACGGGTCTGCTCGGTGTCTCGGCGGCCGTGGCCCTGGGCACCGTCGCCGTCGCCGCGGGAGTAGTGCCCGGCGCGGAGAACTACGCGCTCGGCGGTGGGGGCAACAACTCCGACCAGGTGCAGGCAGTCGGCTCCCCGTCCGGCCAGGAGACCCAGCAGGGCGGCACCTCGGGCAGTGCGGACAGCCGCGACGACCAGTCGACGAGCCGCGACTCCGACCGCGCTTCCTCCCCTTCCGCGCCTCCCTCCACCTCGGCGGCCGCCGCGCCGACGGCGACGCCTTCCCAGGAGCCGGTCACCACCAAGCCGGGCAAGACCGCCGAGCCGGCGGAGCCCTCGGCTCCGGTCTCCGAGGTCGCGAGGCCGAAGGCGCCGGTCACCACCGCCCCGGTGACGGTGACGGCCGAGGCCGCCGCCGAGGCCGAGGTGCTCAAGCTCGTCAACGAGGAGCGCGCCAAGGTCGGCTGCACCCCGGTCGTGGGGACCAGCGCCCTGACGGACCTCGCCCAGTCCTTCAGCGAGGACATGGCCCTGCGCGACTTCTTCGACCACACCGACCCGAGCGGGCTCAGCCCCTGGGACCGTGCGGCGAAGGCGGGCATCACCGCGCTCGGCGGCGAGAACATAGCCCGTGGCCAGGCGGACGCGGCAGCGGTCATGGACGCCTGGATGAACAGCGAGGGCCACCGCGCCAACATACTGAACTGCGACTTCAAGACCCTGGGCGTCGGTGTGCACTTCGGCGCCGGCGGTCCCTGGTGGACGCAGGACTTCGGGTACTGACCGCCCCCCCCCGACGCACGACCGAGGCCGCGCCCGCCGAGAACGGTGGGTGCGGCCTTGTCGTGGCAGGTGCGGGCTTGTCGTGGCAGGTGCGGGCTTGTCGTAGCAGGCTGGGCCTGCCCGTAGGGCGCGGCCGCGGGTGCGGGGACGGGCTCCGAAGAACACCTGGGGGCGCTCCCGCCGTCGTCTACGCGGCGGCGCGCCCGAGCGAGAACACCCGCGCCGCCTCCGCGACCCGGCGGCCGAGGTGCTCCGCCGTCGCGATGTCGGCCTTGTGCACGGTCTCGGGACCTTCGTCGACGTTGGTCTGCGCGGCGGCACCGGCGAAGACGCCGAGGCGGTTCAGGTCGTGCTCCGACGCCGAGCTGCTGTTCCAGCCCGGGTGCAGACCGAGGTTGATCCAGTTCATGCCGTGCTGCGCGGCCAGGATCTGGAAGAACTGCAGGGTGTGCAGCTTGTCGCCGCTCTTGGAGCCGGAGTTGGTGAATCCGGCGGCGAGCTTGTCCCGCCAGTCCTGCCCGAACCAGCGCTTCGAGGACGCCTCGGCGAAGACGTGGAAGGCGCCGGACGCCGTGCCCATGTAGGTCGGCGAACCGAAGACGATCGCGTCCGACGCGTCGAGGCGTTCCCACTCCGCGTCGGTGATCCCGTCGACCTTGATCAGATGGACCTCGGCACCGGCGTCGGCCGCACCGGAGCGGACGGCCTCGGCGAGAACGGCGGTGTGGCCGTAGCCGGAGTGGTAGGCGATGGAGACAACAGGGGTGCTCACGATGGGACTCCTCCAGGTGATGACAACGAACCAAAGGAAAGCACTAACTTCTAGTTAGTGCAACCTTCTGGTTAGCGCTGTCCGGGAGTATGGTGATCCCATGGAAATCGCCGTGCCGACCGCCGCGAGCGGTGAGTGTCAGGACCTCGCGTACAACGTGTTCGCGCGCAGCTGCCCGTCCCGGGGCACGCTGGAGCACGTGACCGGACGCTGGGGATCGCTCACGCTCGGAGCGCTGCACGGCGGCACGTTCCGTTTCAACGAGCTGCGGCGCCGGGTCGACGGTGTCAGCGAGAAGATGCTCTCCCAGACGCTGCACGCGCTGGAGCGCGACGGCCTGGTGCACCGCGACGCCCGGCCGACGAACCCGCCGCGCGTCGACTACACCCTCACACCGCTCGGGCTCGAGGTCGCGGAGCGGCTGCTCACCCTCATCCACTTCCTGGAGGGACGCATGGACGACGTCCTGGAGGCGCGTGAGCGCTACGACGGGACGCGCGAGGCCTGAGAGAGCCTCTGAATCCGCGCCCCCGCGCGCCGTCGGCGGGCCTTTCGCGGGCGTCGGCGTCAGCCGGTGACCCGGGGCGGTCGCTGGCAGCGGGGGCAGAAGTAGCTGGACCGGTTCATCCAGGCGCGCCGGCGCATGGGCGTACCGCACCGGCGGCAGGGCTCGTCCTCGCGCCCGTAGGCGTCGAGTGAGCGGTCGAAGTAGCCGGACTCGCCGTTGACGTTGACGTACAGGCTGTCGAAGCTGGTGCCGCCGACGGCGAGGGCCTCGTTCATGACGTCACGGATGTGGCCGAGGAGTTCGGCCGTGCGCGGCCGGGTGAAGCCGCCCACCGGCCGTTCGTAGTGGAGCCTGGCGCGCCACAGCGCCTCGTCCGCGTAGATGTTGCCGACGCCGCTGATCAGCGACTGGTCCAGCAGGGCGCGCTTGATCGTCGTACGGCGGGCACGCAGGGCGGTGTGGAACGCGGCATCGTCGAACAGCGGGTCGAGTGGGTCGCGGGCGATGTGCGCGATGACGTCCGGCAGGCCGTCCGGGGTGGTCTCGTGCAGGGAGAGGCCGCCGAAGGTGCGCTGGTCGACGAAGCGCAGTTCGGTGCCCTGGTCGTCGTCGAAACGGACCCGGATGCGCAGGTGCTTCTCGTCCGGGGCGTCCTGCGGCTGCACCAGGAGCTGACCGCTCATGCCGAGGTGCGCGAGTACGGAGAACGGGGAGTCGTCCAGGGGGAGCCAGAGGTACTTGCCGCGGCGCATCGCCGGTCCGACGCGCTGCCCGGCGAGCGCACCGGCGAAGGCTTCGGGCCCGGCCTGGTGACGGCGTACGGCCCGTGGATGCCGTACCTCGGCCGAGGTCACGGTCCGCCCGCTGACCCAGCGCTCCAGGCCGCGCCGCACGACTTCGACCTCGGGCAACTCGGGCACGGCGCTCCTTCGGAGGGTGGCTTCGGGGATGCTCGAACCCCGCCGCGGCACGGACGCTGCGACGGGGTTCGGGCTCTGCGGTTACTGCGGTACTGCTGTTGCTACGGGTGCCGCTGTCCCCGCGGGACCGCTGACACCGCTGGTGGGCGGGTTCGGCGGCCGCCGCGGGTGCCGGCGGCGTTCTGCGAAGGAATCAGGCCGTGGCCGGGTCGCTCGTCGGAGCCGAGGCGGCTTCGGCGGCCTCCTCGGCGGCCTGGGCTGCCTGCTGGGCGGCCTGAGCCACCTGCTCGGCGGCCTGGGCCGACTTCGCGCGTTCGTCCGCGGCGGAGCGGATCGCACGCCACGCGGACTCCGCGGCCTGCTGCTCCGCCTCCTTCTTGCTGCGGCCGGTGCCGGTGCCGTACGAGACGCCTCCGACGCGGGCGGCAGCAGTAAAGGTCTTCTCGTGGTCGGGGCCGGTCTCCGAGACCAGGTACTCGGGTACGCCGAGCCCCTCGGTCGCGGTGAGCTCCTGGAGACTGGTTTTCCAGTCCAGGCCGGCGCCCAGGTTCGAGGACTTCTCGATCAGCGGGTCGAAGAGCCGGTGCACGAGCTCACCCGCCGCGTCCAGACCCTGGTCGAGATAGACCGCGCCGATCACCGCTTCAAGGGTGTCGGCGAGGATGGATGCCTTGTCCCGGCCTCCCGTGCCTTCCTCGCCCCGGCCGAGCCGGATGAAGGAGCCGAGTTCGAGGCCGCGGCCCACTTCCGCCAGCGCACGCGAGTTGACCACCGCGGCCCGCAACTTGGCCAGCTGGCCTTCGGGCAGGTCGGGGTGGGTGCGGTACAGCGTGTCCGTGACCACGAGGCCGAGCACGGAGTCCCCGAGGAACTCCAGCCGTTCGTTGGTCGGCAGACCGCCGTTCTCGTACGCGTAGGAACGGTGGGTCAGCGCACGCACCAGAAGGGCGGACTCGAGCTTGTACCCGAGCCGCCCTTCCAGAAGCGTGTGGGACGAGGCTGTGTTCTCCGCCTTTTTCTTGGCGTTGGTTTCCGCCTTGGCGTCAGACATCAGACCTCTCACCGGCCGCTCAGACCTCGAGGACCTGGCGCTTGTTGTAGGTGCCGCAAGCCGGGCACGCGATGTGCTGCAGCTTGGGCTCGTGGCAGCGCTCGCACGCAACCAGGGTGGGGACCGCAGCCTTCCACTGCGACCGGCGGTGGCGCGTGTTGCTGCGCGACATCTTCCGCTTCGGAACAGCCACGGCTACTTCTCCTGCTTCTCGTCGACGTGCGCTGATGGAAGCGCGCCGCCGCTCAACTCGTCCTTCTCGCCGTCTCCGGATGAACCAGCGAGTCCCTGCAGTGCCGCCCAACGGATGTCGACGGCGTCGTGGTGGTGGTCCGGGTCGTCCGCGAGCCGTACTCCGCATTCGGAACACAGGCCGGGGCAGTCGTCCTGGCACACCGGCTGCATCGGCAGTGCGAGCACCACCGCATCACGCAGCACGGGTTCGAGGTCGAACAGGCCGTCCTCGATGAAGAGCCTGTCCTCGTTATCCGTGGATTCCCCGGCGTCGTCGGCCGGCTCCGCTTTGGCGCGGCCCCGGTCGTCGGCGTCAGGGTACGAGAACATCTCCTGGAAGTCCGCGGCGAGCGACTGCTCGAGCGGCTCCAGACACCTTACGCACTCCCCCTCGGCCTGTGCACGGGCGGTGCCTGTGACGAGCACACCTTCCATGACCGACTCGAGCCTGATCTCGAGCTCCACCGGGGCGCCTTCCGGCACTCCGATGACTCCCTGGATCCCGAGATCCGCGGGGGCGTCGATCGTGCGGGTCAGGCGCTGCAGCGCACCAGGACGCCGGCCCAGCTCGTGTGTGTCGAACACGAGTGGGTTGCGGTGGTCGAGGTGGGTGTTCAGAGCCGTTCCTGCTTTCGATCTTCAAAACTTGAGGGGCGCCGCCCCTGGTGTTCCCGGGCAGCGGTGATCGCGGACGTACACGCGACCGAAGAGCCAGGATACTGGACCTTTCGCTCTCGTCCCAATCCGGTGTCAGCGACCCTGCTCGTACGCCCGCAGCTGCTCGGCACTGATCATGGTGGTGTCGAAGAGGCTGGTCTCGTCCAGGGCGTTCGCGTGGGGGTCCAGGGCGTGCGTCGGCTGCTGCGGATAGCCCTGCTGACCGCCCTGGTCGTAGGCCTGCTGCTGGTCGTAGCCGTGCTGCGGGTAGGCGGCGTACGGATCGGCCTGCTGGTAGCCGTACGCGTCCTGCTGGGCGTACTGCTGCTGATAGCCGTAGGGGTCCGCCTGCTGCTGGTACGCGTAGGCGTCCTGCTGCTGCGCGTACGTCGGCTGGGCCGGCACCTCAGGGGCCGGGACGGCCCGCTCGGGGGCCTCCGAGAGCTCGGCGAGACCGGCCAGGTAGTCGGCGTCGCTGGTGTGCTGGACGGTGTTCCCGTCCTCGCCGAAGGCGCCCAGGTCGCCCAGGTCGTCGCTGGCGATCCGGCCGTGCAGCTTCTGCCGGCCGCGGCCGACGGCGTCCAGGGTCTTGGCGAGGACGGCCTCGAAGGCGCCGAGCTTCACATCGACGTACTCGTCGGCGTTGCGGCGCAGCGTCTCCGGGTCGTGGCTGCGCTCGGGGGCGTCCTCGTCCTCGTAGCCCTGCTCGTCGATGCCGGGACCCGTGCCGAGGAGCTTCTCGCGGCCGCGGCCGACGGAGCCGAGGGTCTTGGTGAGGACGACCTCGAAGTTGGCGAGCTTGGAGTCGACGTAGTCGTCGGCCTCGGCGCGGATCTCCTCGGCCTCCTGGCGGGCCTCGGCGAGAATGCGGTCCGCCTCGTTCTGGGAACGGCGGGCGACCTCGGTGTCGGAGATCAGGGAGCCGCGCTCGGCGTGCGCGGTCTCGATGATCCGTTCGGCCTCCATGCGGGCCTGCTCGACCATCTGCTCGCGGCCGCCGATGAGCTCCTCGGCCTGGGCGAGGGAGCCGGGCAGGGCCTGGCGCACCTCTTCGAGCATCGAGAGCAGCTCGGCGCGGTTGACCACGCACGAGGCCGACATGGGCATGGAGCGGGCGCTGCCGACCGCCGAGACGATCTCATCGAGCTTCTTCTGCACGTCCACCGTGTGCTCGCCACTCTCTACAGCTGTGATGGAGACGGACGGTTCGACTGTACGACCACTCCCGCCCCACCCGACACCGGGTGACGGACTGTCAGCCCGTCAGTCCTGGCCGAGCCGCCCCTTCAGCGCCTCCAGGACCACCGGCGGCACCAGGTGGGAGATGTCGCCGCCCCAGGTCGCGACCTCCTTGACCAGTGAGGAGGAGAGGAAGCTGTAGGTGGGGCTGGTCGGGATGAACAGCGTCTCCACGCCCGAGAGGCCGTTGTTCATCTGGGCCATCTGCAGTTCGTAGTCGAAGTCGCTGACGGCGCGCAGGCCCTTGACGATGGCGGGGATGTCCCGCTGCTTGCAGAAGTCGACGAGCAGGCCGTGGTAGGGCTCGACCTGGACGTTGCCGAAATCCGCGGTGACCTCGCGGATCAGCTCGATCCGCTCGTCGACGGTGAACAGGCCCTGCTTCGACTGATTGATCATCACCACGACGTGCACGACGTCGTAGAGCCTGGAAGCGCGGGCGATGATGTCGAGGTGTCCATTGGTGATGGGGTCGAATGACCCCGGACAGACGGCGCGGCGCAACTGTGGTCCCTCGCTCTCCGGTCCGGTCATCGTGCGTCTTCGCACGTAGAGGCGGCGCGACCGTACCAAAAGGTCCCCTCGCCGTAACGACGGGCCCGGAGCGCGTCAAAACCGTCCGGCCACCCGAATTCGCCGCCTCTGGTGCTGCGCTCCACGGTGACGAGCGCTTCGCCCGCGAGCCAGCCCTGCGTCCGGAGTGTGAGCAGAATCTCGCGAAGATCGTCGTCCGACACGGCGTACGGCGGGTCGAGGAAGACGAGGTCGTACGGTTCCGCCGGTGCCGGTGCCTGAACGATCTGTTCCGCTTTGCCCGGCCTGACCTCGGCGCCGGGCAGGCCCAGTGACTTCACGTTCTCCCGGATGACGCGGGCGGCGCGGGCGTCGGCCTCGACGAGCAGGGCGTGGCCGGCACCGCGGCTGAGCGCCTCCAGGCCCACGGCGCCGGAGCCCGCGTACAGGTCGAGCACGCGCTCGCCCTCCAGCGGGCCGCCGAGCAGGGACTGCCAGGTGGAGAAGAGGCCCTCGCGCGCCCGGTCGGAGGTGGGCCGGGTGCCGGTGCCCGGCGGGACGGCCAGACGGCGTCCGCCGGCCCGGCCGGCGATCACGCGGGTCATGAGGGTCCTTTGCGCTGGTGACGTGTCGGCTGCCAGTGTCTCAGCCGGAGCCCGGATCCCGCCTCCCCGCCCCGCGTCCGGGGCGCTTGCCCCTCCGGGGCGCTTTCCCGTCCGGGGGCTCCCTGTCCGAGGTGCTTCCCGGTCCGGGGCGCTTTCCCGTCCGGGGGTTCCCTGTCCGGGGGCTTCCCGTTCCGGCGCTTTCCCGTCCGGGCCCTCCCCATCCGGGCCCTCCCGGTCCGGGGGCTTCCGCGTCCGGGGGCTTCCCGATCCGGGCCTTCCCGTCCGCGGCCTCCCTGTTCGGGGGCTTCCCATTCCGGCGCTTTCCCATCCGGGCCTTCCCTGTCCGGGGCCTTCCCCGTCCGGGGGGCTTCCCATTCCGGGCCTTCCCGTCCGCGGCCTCCCCGTTCCGGGGCTTCCGCGTCCGGGGCCCTTCCCGGTCCCGGGGCTTCCCTGGCCGCGGCTGATGTCCGAGGCGCGTCCCGGCCGCGACGGGCCGGGCTCCCGTCGGTCGTCGGCTGTCCGGTCGGTGCCCTTCGGCTTCCGTGGGCCCGTCGGGAGTCCCGGTCGGCCTTTTTCGCGAAGTCCCGTCAGCCCTTGTCGAGATACTGCTCGCGTTCCTCGTCCAGGAGCGCCTCCAGGGCGGTCCGCAGGCCCGGGAAGCCGGCGAGCTCCGGGTCGGCGGCGACGACCGCGGCCGCCTCCTCACGGGCCTCGGCGATGATCTCCTCGTCCTCGATGACGGTGAGCATGCGCAGCGACGAGCGGACGCCGGACTGGGCCTGGCCCAGGACGTCGCCCTCACGGCGCTGTTCGAGGTCGATGCGCGAGAGTTCGAAACCGTCGAGCGTGGACGCCACCGCGTTCAGCCGCTGACGGGCCGGGCTGGCCTCGGGCATCTCACTGACCAGCAGGCAGAGTCCGGCGGCGGAACCCCGGCCCACCCGGCCGCGCAACTGGTGGAGCTGGGAGACGCCGAACCGGTCGGCGTCCATGATCACCATCGCCGTGGCGTTCGGCACGTTCACGCCGACCTCGATGACGGTCGTCGCGACCAGGACGTCGGTCTCACCGGCCGCGAAGCGGCGCATCACGGCGTCCTTGTCGTCGGCCGGCATGCGGCCGTGCAGGACCTCGACCCGGAGCCCCTGGAGAGGCCCCTTGGCCAGCTGCTGGGCGATGTCGAGGACGGCGAGGGGCGGGCGCTTCTCGGCCTCGTCCTCGGGCGACTTCTTCTTGCCGCTCTTCTTCGGGTCGTCCTCCTCGTCGCCGATGCGGGGGCAGACCACGTACGCCTGGTGGCCGTTGTCCACTTCCTCGCGCACGCGCTCCCAGGCGCGGGCGAGGAAGTGCGGCTTGTCCGCGGCGGGGACGACATGACTGGCGATCGGTGAGCGCCCGGCGGGGAGCTGGTCGAGGACGGAGGTCTCCAGGTCGCCGAAGACGGTCATCGCCACCGTGCGGGGAATGGGCGTGGCGGTCATCACCAGCAGGTGCGGGGGCTGCTTGCCCTTGCCGCGCAGGGCGTCGCGCTGCTCGACGCCGAAGCGGTGCTGCTCGTCGACGACGACCAGGCCCAAATCGTGGAACTGCACCTTGTCCTCGATCAGCGCGTGCGTGCCGATGACGATGCCGGCCTCACCGGTGACCAGGTCGAGCAGCGCCTGCCGGCGCCCCGCCGCCCCCATGGATCCGGTGAGCAGCACGACCTTGGTGGAGTGCTCGGCGCCGCCCAGCATCCCGCCCTCGGCCAGCTCCCCCATCATCTCGGTGACCGACCGGTGGTGCTGCTGCGCGAGCACCTCGGTGGGCGCGAGCATCACGGCCTGCCCGCCCGCGTCGACGACGGCGAGCATGGCGCGCAGGGCGACCATCGTCTTGCCGCTGCCCACCTCTCCCTGGAGGAGCCGGTGCATCGGGTGTTCGGTGGCGAGGTCGTCGAAGATCTCCTTGGAGACCTTCTGCTGACCTTCGGTGAGGGTGAAGGGAAGCTTGGCGTCGAAAGCGGTGAGCAGGCCGTCCGGGCGGGGTCTGCGGGCCACGGCGGGGAGTTGGGCGTCGGCGTGCCGGCGGCGGGCCAGCGCCACCTGGAGGACGAAGGCCTCGTCCCACTTCAGGCGGGCGCGGGCGTCGCCGATGTCCGCCTTGGTGTGCGGACGGTGGATCTTCAGCAGGGCCTCGGGCAGGGAGACCAGGCCACGGCCCTCCCGCAGGGAGTCCGGCAGCGGGTCGACGGCTTCCTGGGCACTGGGCAGCACCGTCTGGACGGCCTTGGCGAGCTTCCAGGACTCCAGCTTGGCGGTGGCCGGGTAGATCGGGATGAGCGCGCCCGCCCAGGAGTCGACGCTCTCGGCGGCGGCGGTGTCGTCGGCACCGTCGCCGCGCAGCGGCTCGTACGCCGGATGGGCCAGCTGGAGGCGGTGGTTGAAGACGGAGACCTTGCCCGAGAACATCGCGCGGGTGCCGGGCAGCAGGTCCTTGTGGGGCTTGTGCACGCCGTTGCCGAAGAAGACCAGCTGGAGGCGGCCGCTGCCGTCCGTGATGGTCACCTCCAGACGCTGGCCCTTGCCGCGGGGCGCCTTGGCGGAGGCGAAGGTGAGCAGGCGAGCGTCGGCGACCTGGGCGACCACCGTCACATGCTCGTCCATGGGCAGGTCGGCGAGGTGGGTGAGCTGGCCGCGCTCCTCGTATCTGCGCGGGTAGTGGTGCAGGAGATCACCGACGGTGTGCAGGCCGAGATGCTCGGCCATCACCTTCGCGGTGGGGGGACCGAGCACCTTCTTCAGTGGTTCATCGAGCGCGGGCACGAGATCCATTGCACACCACACCACCGACAATGCCGTATACGTCCTGGAAATCCGCTGGTCAGACGGCTCGTTCCGGGCCTAGGATGGCGCGCTCCGGACCTCTTCGCGGTCACCGTCCGCCGGGACCGCCCGACCCCGCGCCGTCGCCCGTCCCCCCACCCTCGGCGCAGCGACGATGGACTCCCAGACCTCACAGCCCTCACAGGCATCCCCGTCACCCCATTCGTTCCAGGTCGACCTGCGTGGTCTGGTGGACCTGCTCTCCCATCACCTGTACTCGAGCCCCAAGGTCTATCTGCGCGAACTGCTGCAGAACGCCGTGGACGCGATCACCGCCCGGCGTGCCGAACAGCCGGACGCGCCCGCCACCGTGCGGCTGCACGCGGTGGACGGCACCCTGCGCGTGGAGGACTCCGGCATCGGGCTCACCGAGTCCGACGTGCACAGCCTCCTCGCGACGATCGGCCGCAGCTCCAAACGGGACGACGGCATCCAGGCGGCCCGCTCGGAGTTCCTGGGGCAGTTCGGCATCGGACTGCTGGCGTGCTTCGTGGTCGCCGAGCGCATCCGGGTCGTCAGCCGCAGCGCCCGGACGCCCGACGCGGCGCCCGTCGAGTGGACGGCGACCGACGACGGCTCGTACACCGTGCGCACACTGCCGCACGACGCCCGCACCGAACCGGGCACCACCGTGCACCTGGTGGCGCGCGCCGGAGCCGGCGAATGGCTCGCCGAGGAGCGGGTGCGGTCACTGGCCCGCGACTTCGGCTCCCTGCTGCCGTACGACGTACGTGTCGGCGACGAGCCGATCGCGGACCTTCCCGCGCCCTGGGACCGCGCCCACCCGAGCCCCACCACCCGCAGGGTGGCCCTGGCCCGGCACTGCCACGAGCTGTTCGGCTTCACCCCGCTGGACTCGATCGAGCTGAACGTGCCGCTCGCGGGGGTGCGGGGCGTCGCGTACGTCCTGCCGTCCGCGGTCAGCCCGGCGCAGCGCGCGAGCCACCGGGTGCACCTGAAGGGCATGCTGCTGACCGAGCGGGCCGAACAGCTGCTGCCCGACTGGGCGTTCTTCGTACGCTGTGTCCTGGACACCGACAGCCTGCGGCCCACCGCGTCGCGCGAGTCGCTCTACGAGGACGAGACCCTGGCGGCCGTGCGCGAGGCCCTCGGCGAGCGCATCCGGTCGTGGCTGACGGGGCTCGCGGCGGGTGACCCGGAGCGGCTGGCGGCCTTCCTGTCCGTCCATCACCTGGGCGTGAAGTCACTGGCGCGGCACGACAACGAGATGCTGCGCACGATGCTGCCGTGGCTGCCCTTCGAGACGACCGACGGACGGCTGTCGCTGGAGGAGTTCGCGCTGCGCCACCCGGTGGTGCACTTCACGCGCACGGTGGAGGAGTACCGCCAGGTCGCGCCCATCGCCTCCGCACAGGGCATCGGCGTCGTCAACGGTGGCTACACCTACGACAGCGAGTTGGTGGAGGCGCTGCCGTCGGTGCGTCCGGGCTCGGTGGTCGCGGAGCTGGACGCCGACACCGTCACGGCGCACCTGGACGCGATCGATCCCGCCGAGGAGCTGGCCCTGTCGGGCTTCCTGGCGGCCGCGCGGGCCAGGCTCGACCCGCTGGGCTGCGACGTGTCGCTGCGCGCCTTCCACCCCCTCTCGGTCCCGGCCCTGCACCTGGACGACCGGGCGGCCCGGCATGAGCAGGCCCGCGCGGAGGCGGAGGAGCAGGCGGACGACCTGTGGGCGGGCATTCTCGGCTCGCTGCGCGGCAGCGCTCCGCGCGCGCGGCTGGTGCTCAACCATCTCAACCCGCTGATCCGGCGGATCAGCTCACTGCGCGACCCGGAGCTGATCGGCACCGCCGTCGAGTCCCTCTACGGCCAGGCCCTCCTGATGGCGCAGCGCCCGCTGCGGCCCGCCGACTCGGCGCTCCTGAACCGCGCGTTCATCGGCCTCCTGGAATGGGCCACCCACCCCGACACCGGAGAGGACGACCGCCGATGACCGGCCCGGCCATGGACTTCGACACCCTGCGCCAGGCGATGGGGGACAACTACGAGCAGCCGGAGGGGCCCGCCCGCAACGCGCGCGCGGAACAGCTGCTCGCCGAGGCGGAGAAGCTGGACATCCCGCTCGCCGTGATCGAGGCGCTCGGGCACCAGCTGAAGGTCTACAACTACAGCTCCGAGAAGGACAAGATGTTCGTCCCCTTCGCGCGCCTGCTGCGCCTGTGGGACGAACACCCCGAGGACTTCGACGAGTACGAGATCCATTCGCTGCACTGGGTCTTCAAGTGGATGTCGGCCGGCATGCTCGACCAGCCGCACATTCCGCTCGCCTCCATAGAGAAGTGGCTCGGCGAGATGGAGTACCGCTACCGGCTCGCCGGGCACTCCGAACGGGCCGTGCGCGGTGCCGAGTTCAGTGTGGCCGCGCACCTGGGGGACATGGAGCGCGCGGAACGCGCCTACGCCGCCTGGCTGGCGGCCGACCGCGACAGCATGGCGGACTGCCACGCGTGCGAACTGCACAGCCAGGGCTGGTGGCAGGCCGAACGCGACGCCGACACGCGGGCGCTGGAGCTGTGGCGCCCGGTCCTGGAGGGCGAGCACAGCTGCGCTCACGAGCCGCACACCGTGCTGGCGTCCTCCCTCGTCCCGCTGCTGCGCCTGGGCCGTCTGGAGGAGGCCCGCGCCCATCACCTCCGGGGCCTGCGTCTGGTGCGCCCCATGGAGAGCATGCGCGCGGCCTACGCGGACCACGTGGAGTTCTGCGCGCTGTCGGGGAACGAGGCGCGCGCCCTGGAACTGCTCGCCGAACGGCCCGCCTACTTCACCGACTCCGGCGACCCGCGCAGCAAGCTCGACTTCATGGCCGTCACCGCCCTGGTGATGGACCGCCTGACCGGGCTCGGCCTCGGCGGACGGACGGTGCCGGGACCGGCCGGGCGCACGTGGACCGCGGGCGAACTCGCCGCCCACGCGCGCGAGCAGGCCCTTTCCCTCGCGGCGCGCTTCGACGCGCGCAACGGCACGTCGTACGTCAGCGGGCGGGCGCGGGCGCGGATGGACCGGCCTCCGCTGGTCGACCGGCTGCCGCTGGGCGTGCGTTCGGCGCGGCACGTACCGACGGCCACGGCTGCCACCGCGTCGGACACGGATGCGCGCACGGGGTCGGTCGCGGGCCCGGACACGGCGCCGCGGACGGGGGACGACGGCCCTGAGCCGGCCACCGGGTCGGACCTGCCCGCACTGCTCGCCGAGGCCCGGCGGCTGTCGCAGTCCCGCGACCCGGACGCCGTGGCGGCCTGGGCGGCGGTCTCGCGCGCCGCCGAGGGCCGGGAGCTGGAGGTCCGCGACCGCGCGGAGATCGCCGATCATGCGGCGATGGAGCGCGGGCCCGAGGGCATCGAACTCTTCCACGAGGCCGCGGAGCTGTACGACGCGGCGGGCGACCCCGGCGAGGCCCTCGCCGCCCGGGCCCGCGCCGCGTACGTCCTCGCCCTCGTCGGCGGGTCCGAGGAGGCACTGGCGGCCGTCACGGAGTTGCACGAGAAGGCGCTCGCGCTCTTCGCGGACGGCGGGACGGAGGTGTCGCAGACGGCATCCGTGCTGGTGGGACGGGCACGGATCCTGGTGCACCGGGTGCAGGAGAGCGGCGACGCGAACGGGTCCGGCCCGGGTGGGCCCGATTCGGCCGGCGCCGACGGGATCCGGACCGCCGAGGCGGCCGTACGGGAGCTGCTGGCGCTCGCGGAGCCGCACGTCGCGGACGTACGGATGGCCTCGCGGGCCGCGGAGGCGCAGGCCATGCTCGGCGAGCTCGCCGCTCAGTCCGGGGACGCCGAGGCCGCCGCGGAACTGCTCGGACGGGCGGCGGAGGCGTTCGTGGCGGCCGGGCTGCCGTCGTTCGCCGTGGAGTACGAGTCCCGGCTCGCCGGAATCGCCCGGCACCTGGGCGACGCGGAGGGCGCCGAGCGGGCCGCACGGGCCGCGCTGGAGCACGGCGGGCCCCGCCTGGAGCCGATGGGACAGGCGCAGCTGCACCTCCAGCTCGCCGAGATCCTCGGCGAGACCGAGCAGGTCGCGGACGCCGCGGAACACGCGCTGGAGGCCGCGCACTGGGCCGACGAGGCCGGGCAGGGGCCCACGCTCGGGGCCTGGGCGCGCCACCAGTTGGGCGGTTTCCTGCTCCGGCAGGAGCGTTGGGCCGAGGCCGCGGAGATCCTTGAGTCGGCGCTCCCCGATCTGACCGGCGACATGCACGGCGACGGTGCGATCGTGCAGACACGGTGGTGGCTCGGCGACTGTCTCACCGAGCTCGGCGAGCACCGGGCCGCGGCCGAGAACTGGCTGCGGGCCGCGGACGTCGCCCGGCACTGGCCCGAGCAGCGCGACCACGCGATGCTCGCCCATCTGGCCGCCGAGGCGCTCGGGCACGCCGGGCTGCCCGCCGAGGCGGAGCGGGCGTACGCCCGGGCCGGCGACCTGTGGCGGGAGCTCGGCAACGTGCACGCGCTGGTCCGGTCGCTGCGGGCCCGGGCCTGGGCCTCCCTGCGTACGGGGGCGGGGCTGGACCGGTCACGGGAGCTGATGGCGGAGGCGGTGCGGGACTGCGAGGAGGGGGTACGGCTTTCCGGGACGGGGGACGGGCAGGACCCGCAGGTCCCCCTCCGCCTCGTCGCGGAACTCGGCCACACCCACCGGCAGTTCGGCGACCTCGTCGCCCGGTCCGTCACCGACGACGTCGAGGAGGGCGTCGCCCGGGGTCTCTTCGAGGAGGCGTTGGGTCATGTCACGCGGGCCGTGTCGGTGTTCGCGTCCCTCGGGGACGAGGCGCTCGACGCGCGGACCGGTGCGGAGCTCGCCGCGGGGTGGCTGGAGGCGGACCTGCTCCGGCCCGCCGCCGCGGCTGCGCGGGCGCGCGGTGTTCTGTCCGCCTACGCGGGGGCGTCGGAGGGGGACGAGCCCGCGGGGGCGCGCCGCGCCGAGGCCGAGAACATGCTGAGGCTGATGGAGGAGCGGGGTGAGGGGTGAGGGATAGCGAGGAGCAGGGGTGACCGGTCCGCGAGCCCAGCGCCCGCCTGCCGGTCCCCCGCCTTGCCCTCGCCCCCGCCGGCCCCTGGGGGCTCCGCCCCCAGACCCCCGTTCGGCCTGGACGGCCTCGTCCTCAAGCGCCGGACGGGCTGGAGACGCGGGCCCGCGCCGAAAGGGTGCTGGAAGGCCGACGCACGGGGTCATGTATTGCCGACGCCCGGGGGTCACGTATTACCGACGCCCCGGGGTCACGTATTTCCGACGCCCGGGGTCATGTATTGCAGCCCGTCCGGCGTTTGAGGACGAGCCCTTCGGGCGAGGCGGGGGTCCAGGGGGCGCAGCGCCCCTGGCGGGGGTCTGGGGGCGGAGCCCCCAGGACGGGTCGGGTAGGGGCGGCGGGGGCGAGAGAACCGGGGGGTGGCACCCGGGCCGCGCTACTCCACGCCGATCAACAGCAACGCACCCTGCCGCCCCCCTCGATACACCACCGTGTCGACCGCCAAGTAGCTCTCCCTGACCCGGGATTCGAGACGCGCGGCGATGGCGCCGGGCGCCTCGTCACCGAGGACCAGGGTCACCATCTCCCCCCCGGCGGCGAGCATCCGGTCGATGACGGCCTCGGCCGTGGCCGCGATGTCCGCACCGATCACCGCGACATCCCCCTCGATGAGACCGAGAACGTCCCCGGCCTGACAGATGCCCGCCATGGTCCAGGACTGCCGCTCGGCGACGGCGACCTCGGCATACCGGGTGGCACCCGCCGCCGAGGTCATGGCGACGACGTCCTCGTCGAAGCGCCGCCCGGGCTCGTGCACGGCCAGCGCGGCGATGCCCTGGACCGCGGAACGGGTCGGGATCAGCGCGACCCGTACCCCCTCCGTACGGGCCTGCTCGGCCGCGGCCGCCGCGGTGTGCCGCAGGTCGGCGTCGTTGGGCAGCAGTACCACCTCGCGCGCGTGGGCCCGTCGTACGGCGTCCACGAGCTCCCCGCTGGCGGGCGGCTCACCGGGCCGCGCGAGCACGGTGGTCGCCCCGGCCTCGGCGTACAGCCCGGCCAGTCCCTCGCCGGGCACCACCGCCACGACGGCCCGCTGCGCCCGTTCCCGGGGCGGCAGCCCCGCCGCACCCGCGGTGTGCGCGTCACCGAGCCCGAAGTGCGTGATCCTGATGCGGTGCGGCCGCCCGGCCTCGACGCCCGCCTCGACCGCGGCACCCGCGTCGTCCACATGGACGTGGACGTTCCACAGTCCGTCGCCGCCGACGACCACGAGCGAGTCCCCGAGGCGGTCGAGCCGGTCGCGCAACCGTGTCACGGCCGCGTCCTGCGCCTCCAGGAGGTAGATGACCTCGAAGGCCGGCCCTGAGTCGTCCGGCCGGTCGTCCACGCACCCGGGCTCGAGGTGACCGGGCTCGACGTGATCCGGCTCGACGTGACCGGCGGCAGCGGTCACGGGCCCGGCCGCCACCGCCACGCGCGCGTGCACCTCCCCCAGCGCCCACCCGGCGCGCGGGGACTCCCCCGTGAACGTCTCCACCAGCGCCGCCAGCACCGCCACCAGCCCCCGCCCGCCCGCGTCCACCACACCGGCACGGGCCAGGACGGCGAGTTGCCGGGGGGTCGCCACCAGGGCCGCCCGCGCACCCTCGTAGGCCGCGCGCGCGACGGTGCCGCAGTCCCCCTCGGCGCCGCCGGCCGCGTCGGCGGCTGCCGCGGCGACCGTGAGGACCGTGCCCTCGACCGGGTGCGCGACGGCGTCGCGCGCGGAGTCGGCGGCCTGCCGCAGGGCGAGACGGAGTCCCTCCGCGTCGGTGCGACCGCTCTCTCCTTCGGCGGCCAGCACCAGCGCCATACCGCGCAGCAGCTGCGCGAGGATCGTCCCGGAGTTGCCGCGGGCCCCGATCAGCGCCCCGTGCGCCATCGCCCGCACGGCGTCGGCGAGAGTGGGCCGTCCGCCCCCCGCGCTCGCGCGGCCGTCGCCCGCGGCGGCCACCGTCTCGTGGCCCGCGAAGACCGCCTCCACCGCCGCCGTCGCCGACTCCACGGTCAGATAGAGGTTCGTCCCGGTGTCCCCGTCGGCCACCGGATAGACATTGATGGCGTCGATCTCCTCGCGGGCCCGGCCCAGCGCCTCCAGCGCGAGGCCGCACCAGGTGCGCACCGCGAGAGCATCCAATGTCTGCGGCACCTGCGGCACCTGCGCCTCCTTGAGCTGCTGGACGTGGGACGCAGCGTAGACCCAGAGCGGGTTACTGACGGTAGCGGGTCCGGAGGAGGGCCGGGGCCGACCCCGGGGCGGCCATGGTAGTTTCGTTCTCTGGACGCAGTCGTTGTATGCTGCTCCAGTTGCCCGATTCCGATCGGGTCTTCCCCCTGGCACCGCCACTCAGATCCTAGATCTTGATCCCGGCATGCCGGGATCCACCGTAAGTGCATCTGAAGTCTTTGGAGTGACCCGTGGCTGCCAACTGCGACGTCTGCGGCAAGGGGCCGGGCTTCGGCAACAACATCTCGCACTCGCACCGCCGTACGTCCCGCCGCTGGAACCCCAACATCCAGCGTGTACGTACCGTGGTGAGCGGGACGCCGAAGCGCGTGAACGCTTGCACCTCGTGCATCAAGGCCGGCAAGGTTTCGCGCTGACAACCGCCAGCGCGCGGCCACTGCTGGTTCGCTTGCACTGAACCCGTCCACCTCACGGTGGGCGGGTTTTCTGCTGTCCGCCCGCGCACTCACGGGCAAGCGCGGCGCACGCCCTCGACGCGCACCGCACCGGCCCCGACGGTCTCACGACTCGATGTCGCCGAAGTGGTCCCAGCCGCCCTTGCTGGTCCAGGGTGCGCCGTCCACCGTGACCTGCGGCAGCGCGGAGGGGTTGAGGACCTCGCCGATCACCTTCCAGCGCGCGGGCAGCTTCACGTCCGGCGGGAAGGCCGCGACGATCGCGTGGTCCTCGCCGCCGGTGAGCACCCACTGCATCGGGTCGACGCCGACGGCCTGGCCGATGTCGTTCATCTGCGACGGGATGTCGATGGCGCCCGAGCGGATGTCGATCCTGACCTTGCTCGCCTCGGCGATGTGCCCCAGGTCGGCGATCAGCCCGTCGCTCACGTCGCACATCGCCGTCGCGCCGAGCCCGGCGGCCGCGGGACCCGCGTGGTACGGCGGTTCGGGGCGCCGGTGCGCCTCGACGAAGGCGCGCGGCGAACGGAAGCCGCGGGAGAGCACCGCGTGCCCGGCCGCCGACCAGCCCAGCCAGCCCGTCACGGCGATCACGTCGCCGGGCCGTGCGCCGCCCCGGGTCACCGGCTCGTGGTTGCGCAGATCACCGAGCGCGGTGATCGCGACGGTGATGGTGTCGCCCCGTACGACGTCGCCGCCGACCACGGCCGCGCCCGCGACCTGGCACTCGTCGCGCAGCCCGTCCATCAGCTCGGACGGCCAGGTCGCCGGCAGTTCGGCCGGTACGACGAGACCGAGCAGCAGCGCGGTCGGTACGGCGCCCATCGCGGCGATGTCCGCGAGGTTCTGGGCGGCCGCCTTGCGCCCGACGTCGTACGCCGTCGACCAGTCGCGGCGGAAGTGCCGGCCCTCCAGGAGGATGTCGGTGCTCGCCACGACCCTGCGGTCGGGCGCGGCCACCACCGCGGCGTCGTCGCCGGGGCCGACCCGGACCGCCGGGGTGGTGGTCAGACGCGAGGTGAGCTCCTTGATGAGCCCGAACTCCCCCAACTCGCCCACGGTGCCCTTCATCGTCGTACTGCTCCCTCTGCCGCCACCGGTGCCCGGTCGCGAGCCGTCTCTGTCCTCGGTACGGTCGAGTTGACCGTCGACTTGTGCAGTCCACGCACCCCGGCGCGCAAGCCCCAGTCACCGGGGGTCTCCCCGCGGCGTGCGGCGACGCGATACCGTGGCGTTCCTTTTCCCCACATGATCCTCGTGGCCGCCCTGGAGGTTCCGTGGTACAGGCGTACATCCTGATCCAGACGGAGGTCGGCAAAGCGTCGACCGTCGCCGAGACGATCAGCAAGATCCCGGGGGTGATCCAGGCCGAGGACGTGACAGGGCCGTACGACGTGATCGTGCGGGCCCAGGCCGACACCGTGGACGATCTCGGCCGCATGGTGGTCGCGAAAGTCCAGCAAGTGGACGGCATCACCCGCACCCTGACCTGCCCGGTGGTGCACCTCTAGCCCCCGTCTACCCTTGGCCGGTGAACTCTTCCCGTCACCGGCACACCACTCTTCTCGGGCTGCCCGTTCTCGCCCTGCTGATCTCCACCACGGGCTGCTCCTCAGCAGACGACGGCGCCTCGGCCGTGGTTCCCGGTCCGGACGCGAAGGTCTCCGCGCTGTGCCAGAACCTGGACGAGGCGCTGCCGAAGAAGGTGGACGGCCTCGACCGGAACGATCCCGAGCCCCGGTCCGCGCTGACCGCGGGCTGGGGAAGCCCGGCGATCATACTGCGCTGCGGTGTCGAACGGCCCTCGAAGATGAGCGACGAGGACGCGCTCAGCGGCGAGGTGAACGGCGTCGGCTGGCTGATGGAGAAGCAGAGCGACGGGGCGTACCGCTTCACCAGCAGCCTGCGCCGGGCGTACGTCGAGGTCAGCGTGCCGAAGAAGTGGGCCCAGCGGGACGGTTCGGCCGCGCTCGTCGACCTGGCGGCGCCCATCAAGAAGGCGATCCCCGCAGGGATCGCCGACTGAGACGAACCGGCAGAACCGGAGTGTCCGGACCCGACCGGAGTGACCGGGCCGTGACGACCTGACCGTGGGACCGGGCCGGAGCGGCCCGGGTCCAGGGGCTAGCGCAGGCCGGTGGAGCGCCGCAGCGCCGCCTGCACCAGGCGGTCGACCAGTTCCGGATAGCCGACCCCGGTCTCCTGCCACATCCGCGGGTACATGGAGATCGGCGTGAAGCCCGGCATCGTGTTGATCTCGTTGATCACGAACTCGCCGTCCTCGGTGAGGAAGAAGTCCGCGCGGACGAGACCCTCGCACGACGCCGCGTCGAAGGCCTCGACCGCCAGCCGCCGCACCTCGGCGGTCTGCTCCTCGGTGAGCGGCGCGGGCACGATGCCCGGGGCCGAGTCGATGTACTTCGCCTCGAAGTCGTAGAAGTCGTGCGACTGCACCGGCGGGATCTCGGCCGGCACGCTGGCGCGGGGGCCGTCCTCGAACTCCAGGACCCCGCACTCGATCTCCCGGCCGCGCAGCAGCGCCTCCACGATGATCTTCGGGTCGTGGCGCCGGGCCTCCTCGAACGCCTCGTCCAGGCCCTCGAAGGAGTCGACCTTGGTGATGCCGAACGAGGAGCCGGCCCGGGCGGGCTTGATGAACAGCGGCCAGCCGTGCTCCCCCGCGAACTCCGCGACCCGCTTGCGGGCGCCCGCCGGGTCGAGCTCCCACTCCCGGGGACGGATCACCGTGTACGGGCCCACCTTCAGCCCGAAGGAGGTGAACACCCGCTTCATGTACTCCTTGTCCTGGCCGACGGCCGAGGCGAGCACGCCCGAGCCGACGTACGGGACCCCGGAGAGCTCCAGGAGGCCCTGGAGCGTGCCGTCCTCGCCGTAGGGGCCGTGCAGCACGGGGAAGACGACGTCGACCTCGCCCAGGGCCTTGGGGACGGATCCGGGCTCGCTGTAGACGACTTCGCGGTTGGACGGGTCGACGGGCAGGATCACGGCGCCCTCGTCCGACTCCGCGAGGAGGTCCACGCTCGGCTGCCGCCGGTCGACGATGGCCATCCGTTCCGGCTCGTCGGCGGTGAGCGCCCAACGGCCGTCCAGGGTGATACCGATCGGCAGGACGTCGTACTTCGTACGGTCGATGGCGCGCAGGACGGCGCCGGCCGTGACCACGGAGATCCCGTGTTCGGAGCTGCGCCCGCCGAAGACGACGGCCACGCGCGGCTTGCGAGGCGCCTGCTCAGGGCTCTGGGGGAGGTTCTCGGTGCTCATATCGCGTTGAGAGTACCCGGTGGTCCGGCGCTGAGTCAGCGCCCCGCGGCGGCCGTTGCTCAGCGTCGCGCGAGTGGTCGCACAGCGTTGTTCCCCGGTGTCGCGGGAGGCGTCGCCGGGGGCCGTGCGGCGGCGCCGCGACGGCTCAGCGGCGTTCGGGCTTCGCGCTGCGCGACATCAGTTCCTTGAGCGCGACCACCGGCGGCTTGCCCTCGTGGACGATGCCGACGACCGTCTCGGTGATGGGCATGTCGACACCGTGCCGGCGGGCCAGATCCAGCACGGACTCACAGGACTTGACGCCCTCGGCGGTCTGCTTGGTGACGGCGATGGTCTCCCGCAGGGTCATGCCCCTGCCGAGGTTGGTGCCGAAGGTGTGGTTGCGCGAGAGGGGCGACGAGCAGGTGGCCACCAGGTCGCCGAGGCCCGCGAGACCGGAGAAGGTCAGCGGGTCGGCGCCCATGACGAGGCCGAGCCGGGTGGTCTCGGCGAGCCCGCGCGTGATGAGCGAGCCCTTGGCGTTGTCCCCGAGGCCCATCCCGTCCGCGATGCCGACGGCGAGACCGATGACGTTCTTGACCGCGCCACCGAGTTCACAGCCCACCACGTCGGTGTTGGTGTACGGGCGGAAGTACGGGGTGTGGCAGGCGGCCTGGAGACGCCGCGCGACCGCTTCGGAGGTGCAGGCGACGACGGCGGCGGCCGGCATCCGGGCGGCGATCTCCCGCGCGAGGTTGGGCCCGGTGACCACGGCGACGCGGTCGGCACCGACCTTGGCGACGTCCTCGATCACTTCGCTCATCCGCATGGCGGAGCCGAGTTCGACGCCCTTCATGAGGGAGACGAGCACGGTGTCCGGCTCCAGCAGCGGCACCCAGTCGGCGAGGTTGGCGCGCAGGGTCTGGGAGGGCACCGCGAGCACGGTGAAGTCGGCGTCGCGCGCGGCCTCGGCGGCGTCGGTGGTGGCCCGCAGGTTGCCCGGGAGTTCGACGCCCGGCAGGTAGTCCGGGTTCGTGTGCGTGGAGTTGACCGCTTCGGCGAGTTCCGGGCGCCGCCCCCACAGGGTGACCTCGCACCCCGCGTCGGCGAGCACCATGCCGAAGGCCGTGCCCCACGACCCGGACCCGAAGACGGCCGCCTTGACGGGCTTGCTCACGTGCCCTGCCCCTCTTCACGCTGCGCCTGGACCTGCGCCTTTCCCTGGGCGTGGGTCCGGGCCTGCGCATGGGCCTGTGCCTGCGCCTGGGCCTTCTCCTGGGCCGCGGTGCGCCTGCGCTGCTCGATCCGCACCTGACGCGGGTCGTAGGGCGTCTCGGGCGCCTTCTCGCCGCGGATCTCCTCCAGCAGCACGGTGACGGCGGCCATGATGACCTCGGTGGCCTCCTTGAGGAGGTCCGGGCTCATCTCCTTGTCGTAGAAACGCGACAGGTCCACCGGAGGGCCCGCGAGGACGATGTGGGTCTTGCGCGGAAGGAGGTTGGGCTTCTTGGCATACGGCGGCAGCAGTTCGTTGGCGCCCCACTGGGCGACCGGGATCACCGGGCACTTGGTCTGCAGGGCGACCCGGGCGGCGCCGGTCTTGCCGGTCATCGGCCAGCCGTCGGGGTCCCGCGTGAGGGTGCCCTCGGGGTAGAACGCGACACACTCGCCGCGCTCCACGGCGTCGATCGCGGCCCGGAAGGCGCTCAGCGCGTCGGTGCTCTCGCGGTAGACGGGGATCTGTCCGGTGCCGCGCATCGCGGCCCCCACGAATCCCTTCCTGAAAAGCCCGGCCTTCGCCAGGAAACGCGGAACACGCCCGGTGTTGTACTGATAGTGGGCATACGCGAACGGGTCCACATGCGAATTGTGGTTCACCGCGGTGATAAATCCGCCCTCGGCCGGAATGTTCTCCATTCCACGCCAGTCCCGCTTGATCAGAACCACGAGCGGCGGTTTGCAGAGAACCGCTGCGAAGCGGTACCAGAAGCCGATTCTGCGGCGGGGCACGCGGGCACCTTCCTCTTAGGGCCTGGGGGGCCGCACAAGTGTCGCCCCAGGCCGCCAGTCTGTCGAGAACACCGTACGCCCCGACGTCCGGACCGCCAGGGCCACCGGGTCACAATGGGCGCGACAAGGCAGGAACGGAGCGCCCGTGCAGTGGACGTTGGTCGTACCCCTCAAACCCCTGGCGCGGGCCAAGAGCAGGCTGTCGGACACCGCCGCCGACGGAGTGCGCCCGGGGCTCGCCCTCGCGTTCGCACAGGACACCGTGGCGGCCGCGCTGGCCTGCGCCGCGGTCCATGATGTGGCGGTAGTCACGGACGACGAACTGGCCGGGCGGGAGCTCGCGGCACTGGGTGCGCGCATCGTCCCGGACGAGCCGGGCGGCGGCCTGAACGCCGCGCTGGGGCACGCGGCGGCCGTCGTACGTTCCCACAGCCCCGAATGCGCCGTGGCGGCCCTGAACGCCGATCTGCCCGCGCTGCGCCCCCCGGAATTGGCCCGGGTACTCGACGCCGCGGCCGAATTCCCGCGCGCTTTTCTTGCCGACGCGGCGGCAATCGGGACCACGCTGCTGGCCGCCTCACCGGGCCATGAATTGCGCCCCGCTTTCGGCACCGATTCCCGTGCCCGGCATCGCGCCTCGGGTGCCGTGGAACTCCTCCTCGCGACGGTGGATTCCGTACGTCAGGACGTGGACACCGGAGACGATCTGCGCGCGGCGCTCGCCCTGGGCGTGGGCCCGCGCACGGCCGCGGTGGCGGCGAGACTCCTCATCCCGGGCCACCCCGGCACCTGACGTCGGGCCGCGGTGGCCCCGGGTCCTCGCTCCCGCGGCCCCGGTCCTCGGTCCCCGCCGCTGTTCCCGTCGCCGGTCCCCGGGCTCCCGGACCCGCCCTCGGGCGCCGTCCTCCGTCCGTGCCGGCACCGTCCGTGCCGGCCGGCGTCGACCGCTCGCGTCGAGGACCCGTGTGCCGGTGTACCGGTGCTTCGCGCACCCGGTGCGGGCCTCTGGGGACCGGACTTCGGCCGCCCGGACCGGAATGCCGGGTCCCACGTCGCGCGTCCCGCTCGTGCGCCGGTGTCGGGTCCGCCCGCCGACCACGTACGTCCCACGCCTCGAAGCCGTGAGGACACCCGCCCACCGGCCGCACGACGTCCGTCCGTCGGTCCTCCAGGACCCGGTACCGGACCACGGCGCCCCCGACCGGTCCGCGCGGCTCCGGCGCCCGCACCGCGCCCCCCGACGCCCGTACCGCGGCTCCACGACACCCGGGCCGCGAACTGCGGCGAGTCCGCGGCCCCTCGGTACCGTGCGGCGCCCCGTCTCGCCCTCCGCCGCCGCGGGCCTCTCCCGTCCGCCCGTGAGCCCCACCGGTCCCCCGGTACACACCCCCGGCGGGACCGGTGCTGGATAAGCTCTCGGCATGCAGGCGACCGCGTACACGTACGACCCCGACACCCGCAGCGGGCAGGTGCTGCTCGACGACGGCACGCCCGTGCCCTTCGACGGCGCGGCGTTCGACGCCGGCGGCCTGCGGCTGCTGCGCCCGGGGCAGCGCGTGCGCATCGAGACGGAGGGCGACGGCGCGGCACGGCGGATCACCCTCGTGACGCTCCAGACGTTCTGACCGGGCGCACCGGACCGTCCCCAAACACGCCGCGGGCCGGGCTCCCCGTGGGAGCCCGGCCCGGCGCGTGAGTTGCCCTGCGCCCCTGCTTCTCAGCGGGCGGTGGCCTTCTTGGCGGTGGTCTTGCGAGCCGTCGACTTCTTGGCGGGGGCCTTCTTGGCGGTGGCCTTCTTCGCCGGGGCCTTCTTGGCGGTGGCCTTCTTGGCCGTCGTCTTCTTCGCCGCGACCTTCTTGGCCGTCGCCGTGGTCTTCTTGGCGGTGGCCTTCTTGGCCGTCGTGGTCTTCTTCGCGGCGGCGGTGGTGGTCTTCTTCGCGGCCGTCTTCTTCACGGCGGCGGTGGTCTTCCTGGCCGTCGCCTTCTTGGCGGTGGTGGCCTTCTTGGCCGCGGCCTTCTTGACGGTGGCCGAGGCGCCGCCGGAGAGGCTGCCCTTCGGGGCCTTCTTGACCGCCACGTCGTTCTTCGGGAGCTTCTTCGAGCCGCTCACCAGGTCCTTGAAGCCCTGACCGGCGCGGAAGCGCGGCACAGAGGTCTTCTTGACCCGAACGCGCTCACCCGTCTGCGGGTTGCGGGCGTAACGAGCCGGACGGTCGACCTTCTCGAAGGAACCGAAGCCGGTGACCGAGACCCGGTCCCCGCCGACAACTGCACGGACGATGGCGTCCAGTACGGCGTCGACCGCGTCGGCGGCCTGCTGACGCCCGCCGACCTTGTCGGCAATCGCTTCTACGAGCTGCGCCTTGTTCACGTCTTCCCCTTCGGAGACATTGCCCGAACGAATGCGTTCAAGCTTTTTCGCACGTTAGGCAGATATATACCGCAAATCAAACACGAAACGGGCTAATCACCCTTGTGCCGCAACGAACTCGGGCTGCAGCGCAGTTCCTCAGCGTTCCCCTTCGAGGAATCGGCCCTCGTCGAGGTCGGTGGTGAACCGCTCCAGCCGCCTTGCCGCATCGGCGAGATCGTGCTTGGCCACAGCCGTAATGACCAGCAGCTTCCGGGTCAGCGCCATCCGTACGCCCTCCGGGACTTGCAGTGCACGCACTCTTGTGTGCGCTTCCTTGAGTTGGACCGCGACTGCCGTATAGAGCTCGAGTTGGCCGTCGTGTTCCATGCACAGATTGTGCCATCTGGGGCGAGTTGTCGCCTGCCCAGGGGGTAACTGCCGCGCCCCGAGGGGGTTCTGGACGCCTCCGGAGGGCACCGCCGCAAGAGCCGCGTACCCAGGCAATTCCCTTTTGAAATGGGGTAGTTGGAGGCATTCGAAGCGGCGCGTGGAGGCCTTCCGGGGGCAGACACAGCTGTACCCCCAACCGTCCACGATTGGGGGTACAGAGGGGTGTTGCGGTGGCTGAAATCAGCCGTGCGACGGCCGCGCGACGGGTCGCGCGGCGCGCCGGGCGTCAGATCTGGAGCGTCTTCGGCTTGTACGACGGCCGCTTGGCCTCGTACTCCGCGATGTCGCCCTCGTTCTGGAGGGTGATGGAGATGTCGTCCAGGCCGTTCAGCAGCCGCCAGCGGGCGTTCTCGTCGAGCTCGAAGGCCGCGGTGATGCCCTCGGCGCGCACCTCACGGGCCTCCAGGTCGACCGTGATCTCGGCCTGCGGGTCCTTCTCGGTGAGTTCCTGCAGCGCGTCCACGGTCTTCTGCTCCAGAACCACCGTGAGCAGGCCGTTCTTGAGCGAGTTGCCCCGGAAGATGTCGGCGAAGCGGGACGAGACGACGGCCTTGAAGCCGTAGTTCTGCAGCGCCCAGACGGCGTGCTCGCGCGAGGAGCCGGTACCGAAGTCCGGGCCGGCGACCAGGACCGTGGCGCCCTTGCGCTCGGGCTGGTTGAGGATGAAGGACGAGTCCTTGCGCCAGGCCTCGAAGAGCCCGTCCTCGAAGCCGTCCCTGGTCACCTTCTTGAGCCAGTGGGCGGGGATGATCTGGTCGGTGTCGACGTTGCTGCGGCGCAGCGGGACGGCCCGGCCGGTGTGCGTGGTGAATGCTTCCATGGCTTATCGGACTCCAGCGGGCGTACGGGCGGCGGGCGCGTCGGACAGGTCGGCCGGGGAGGCCAGATGGCCCAGCACGGCGGTGGCGGCGGCGACCTGCGGGGAGACCAGGTGCGTACGGCCGCCCTTGCCCTGCCTGCCCTCGAAGTTGCGGTTGGAGGTGGACGCGGAGCGCTCACCGGGGGCCAGCTGGTCGGGGTTCATGCCCAGACACATCGAGCAGCCCGCGTGCCGCCATTCGGCGCCGGCCTCCTTGAAGACCACGTCCAGGCCCTCGGAGACGGCCTGCAGGCCGACCCGCGCGGAGCCGGGGACCACCAGCATCCGTACGCCCTCGGCGACTTTGCGGCCCTCGACGATCGCGGCGGCGGCCCGCAGGTCCTCGATGCGACCGTTGGTGCACGAACCTACGAAGACGGTGTCGACCTCGATGTCGCGCAGCGGCTGTCCGGCGGTCAACCCCATGTATTCCAGGGCCTTTTCGGCGGCCAGGCGCTCCGAAGCGTCTTCGTACGAAGCCGGGTCGGGGACGGACGCCGAAAGCGGCGCGCCCTGACCGGGGTTGGTTCCCCAGGTCACGAACGGGGCCAGCGAGGGACCGTCGATGACGACCTCGGCGTCGAAGACCGCGTCCTCGTCCGTCTTCAGCGTCTTCCAGTACGCGACCGCCGCGTCCCAGTCCTCGCCCTCGGGCGCGTGGGCGCGTCCCCGCAGGTAGGCGAAGGTCGTCTCGTCGGGGGCGATCATGCCCGCGCGGGCGCCGGCCTCGATCGACATGTTGCAGATGGTCATCCGGGCCTCCATCGAGAGCTTCTCGATGGCGGAGCCGCGGTATTCCAGGATGTAGCCCTGGCCGCCGCCGGTGCCGATCCGGGCGATGATCGCCAGGATCAGGTCCTTGGCGGTGACGCCCTCGGGCAGCTCGCCGTCGACCGTGATGGCCATGGTCTTGGGGCGGGCCAGCGGCAGCGTCTGGGTGGCCAGCACGTGCTCGACCTGCGAGGTGCCGATGCCGAACGCCAGCGCGCCGAAGGCGCCGTGCGTGGAGGTGTGCGAGTCGCCGCAGACCACGGTGGTGCCCGGCTGGGTCAGGCCCAGCTGCGGTCCCACGACGTGGACGACACCCTGCTCGACGTCGCCCAGGGAGTGCAGGCGCACACCGAACTCGGCCGCGTTCTTGCGCAGCGTCTCCAGCTGGACCCGGGAGACCGGGTCCGCGATGGGCTTGTCGATGTCGAGGGTCGGGGTGTTGTGATCCTCGGTGGCGATGGTGAGGTCGAGACGGCGCACGGGGCGTCCCGCCTGACGCAGACCGTCGAAGGCCTGGGGGCTGGTCACCTCGTGCAGCAGGTGCAGATCGATGAAGAGGAGGTCGGGCTCGCCCTCGGCGCGCCGGACGACGTGGTCGTCCCAGACCTTCTCCGCGAGTGTCCTACCCATCGCTTTCCCTCCGGCCGGCCTGTGTGGCGCCGGCCCAACTAGAGATTTCCGGTGCGGCAGACGTTCGTACCCCTCGTCCGGACGTCGTCCGCCAGGCCCGTTGGTCCGCGGGCCGCTGTGTCTACAAGGGTGGCGCGTTCCACCGAAAATTGAACTTGCGTTTCACAGAGTGAGACGCGAGTATCGTTTCATGGACAACAGTAGCGGCGTCGGCGTTCTGGACAAGGCAGCCCTTGTCCTGAGCGCTCTGGAGTCCGGTCCGGCCACCCTCGCGGGCCTGGTCGCGGCGACCGGACTGGCACGACCCACGGCACATCGTCTCGCCGTGGCGCTGGAACACCACCGGATGGTGGCGCGCGACATGCAGGGGCGTTTCATCCTCGGACCCCGGCTCTCCGAGCTGGCCGCGGCCGCGGGCGAGGACCGCCTGCTCGCCACGGCGGGCCCGGTGCTCACGCACCTGCGCGACATCACGGGCGAGAGCGCCCAGCTCTACCGCCGCCAGGGCGACATGCGTATCTGTGTCGCCGCGGCCGAGCGTCTGTCCGGCCTCCGGGACACGGTCCCGGTCGGCTCCACGCTCACCATGAAGGCCGGGTCCTCGGCCCAGATCCTGATGGCCTGGGAGGAGCCGGAGCGGCTGCACCGAGGTCTGCAGGGCGCCCGCTTCACGGCGACGGCGCTGTCGGGCGTGCGGCGCCGGGGCTGGGCCCAGTCGATCGGCGAGCGCGAGCCGGGCGTCGCCTCCGTCTCCGCGCCGGTGCGCGGTCCGTCGAACCGCGTGGTGGCCGCCGTCTCGGTCTCCGGGCCGATCGAGCGTCTGACCCGGCACCCGGGCCGGATGCACGCGCAGGCGGTCATCGATGCGGCCGGCCGCCTCTCCGAGGCCCTGCGCCGCACCGGCTGAGCCACACCCCGCCCACGTCACGGGAACGGGCCGGCCTCAACGCCGCGGCAGGCTCGTCCCCCGGAGACCTCCCGGCCCTCGCAAGGGGCCCGGGGTAACGCACCTTGCGACCGACCAGCGCCCCACGCGTACAGGGGCGCGGGGAACCGCGCGCCCGGCCGCAGCCGGCCCGCGCCGTCCGGTCAACCCGCCCCTCCCCCGGCCTCCGCTCCCGCCTCCGCCCGGGGCGACCGGTGCGCGAACCGGTCGGCCCCCCGCCGTCCCCGCTTCTCCACCGGCAGGACCCCGTGCGCGGCGACCAGTCCGAAGGGCGGCATGTCCGCGTAGATCGACTCGTACGACCCCTCCGGCACGACGTACGTCTCGTGCCAGAGCCCCACGTGCTGCCGGAGCTTGCCCGCGCGCTCCTTGCGGTTGATGATCGCCCACGCCTGGTGGTGGAACATGTCGGGCGCCGACGCGTACGCGTAGAGCTTCTCCTTGGACTCCCAGTACTGGACGACGTAGTACGTCCGCGGCGACGCCGTCAGCAGGATGCGGCCGAGCAGCCCTCGGCCGGGCTCCTTCTCCAGACCCCGCAGCATGCGCAGCATGGCGAGGAACACCGGAACCCACTGGTGCACCGCCCAGAAGTGGTTGACGCGCATACCGATCAGCAGGACGACCACGTCCCCCTCGGCGGCTGCGGTGGTACGGCCTGCGGTCACGCGGGTGCCGGACATCTCGTCCCCTCCGTTGGCGAGCGGCGCTATCCGATGGCGCCATGCTTGGATAGTCGCGCCATCCAAGGAAGGGCGCAAGAGATGCGGCTTGCGGAGTTGAGCGAGCGGAGCGGAGTGTCCACCGCGACGATCAAGTACTACCTGCGGGAAGGGCTGTTGACTCCCGGGCGCCAGGTCAACGCGACGACGGCGGACTACGACGAGAGTCATCTGCGCCGGCTGCGACTGGTGCGGGCACTGATCCAGGTGGGCCGGGTGCCGGTGGCCACGGCCAGGGAGGTCCTCGGGCACGTCGACGACGAGTCCCTGGGCCGGACGATCCGGCTGGGGGCGGCCCTGTGGGCGCTGCCGCAGGAGCCCGAGCCGGATGATCAGGACCCGGCGGTCCGGTCCGCGCGCCGCGAGGTGGACCGGCTGCTGGCGGACCTGGGCTGGGAGACCGCGCGGGAGCTCGCCCCGCTCTCCCCCGTGCACCGCTCGCTGGTGGCGGCGGTGGCCACGCTGATCCGGCTCGGCTATTCCTGGGATGCCGAACTCCTCGCGCCGTACGCGGAGTTGATGCGCCAGGTGGCCGTGCGGGACCTGGACTACCTGGAGACGCACACGTCCGACGCGGAGCGGGTGGAGACCGCGGTCGCCTCGGCCGTGCTCTTCGAGCCGGTGCTGCGGGCGTTGCACCGGCTGGCGCAGGAGCAGGAGTCGGCGCGGCGGTACGGCATCGAGTGAGCGGCCGTCCGGGCAGGGTTCGTCGATCCGTACGACGAGGTCCGGGGCCGCCCGGGAAACGCCTACGGGCCCCCACCGAAGTGGAGGCCCGTAGGACTCTTGTACCCCCGACCGGATTCGAACCGGCGCTACCGCCTTGAGAGGGCGGCGTGCTAGGCCGCTACACAACGGGGGCCTTGGATCTTGCGTTTCCGCAGATCCGAGCTGGGCTACCAGGACTCGAACCTAGAATGACGGTACCAGAAACCGTAGTGTTGCCAATTACACCATAGCCCATGGTGGTCTAGACCATTAGATGGTTTAGATCAGTACCCCCGACCGGATTCGAACCGGCGCTACTGCCGTGAGAGGGCAGCGTGCTAGGCCGCTACACAACGGGGGCCCTAGCGATCCTGCATGAGAGGCAGCGGGTGCGACCCGGACTGCCTTCCTGGGAAGGATCTGTACCCCCGACCGGATTCGAACCGGCGCTACTGCCGTGAGAGGGCAGCGTGCTAGGCCGCTACACAACGGGGGCGTTGCGGAATTGATCTCCGCGGTTGCAGATGAGCTCTGCGAGCTGGCCTACCAGGACTCGAACCTAGACTAACGGAACCAGAAACCGTCGTGCTGCCAATTACACCATAGGCCACTGAAACTCAATCCCCTGTTGGGATCTCGTTTTAGCTTGCGCCTCCGAGCTCCGGCCTTTCGGCCTTCTCTCGGCGGCGCAGGAAGAACATTACCTGAAGGTGGACGGCGCTCCAAAACGGGTATCGGCGCGGAGGACCGCGGGGAGTTCGGCCAGCGAGACGATCCGGTGCGGACCCGTCGGCGGGTCGCCGACGGCGGTGTGAGTGCCGTCACGGTCGATCCAGACGGAGAGCAGACCCGCCTCGGCGGCGCCCCGTCCGTCGATCTCCGGATGGTCACCGACGTAGGCGACCCGGTGCGGCGGCAGGCCCAGGGCCTCGCAGGCCGCGTGGAAGGCGGCCGCGGCGGGCTTGGAGACGCCGAGTTCGGCGGCGCACAGGATCGCCTCGAAGCGGTCGTGCACGCCGAGGACGCGCAGCTTGCGGTCCTGTACGAGAAGGCTGGAGTTGGACAGGACCGCGTGCCGGTGGCTGGCGACGAGGTCGTCCAGGACGGGCAGGACGTCCGGGAAGAGGGTCCAGGCCGACTCGTAGTGCGTGATGTAGCGGTCGAACCAGGCGTCGGCCTCGGTGTCGCTCAGCGACTCCCCCAGGAACACCCTGACCCGTTCCCGGCGCTGACCCTGCCAGTCCGTCTCGCCCGCCGAGAACCGCGCCCACTGCGCGTCGGTGACCTCGCGCCAGCGCGCGAGGGCCTGCTCGACGGACGCGCCGCCGAGCAGGCCCTCGGCCGCCAGATGGCTCCGCATGCCCGCCCGGTCCGCGGCCGTGTAGTCGAAGATCGTGTCGTCGATGTCCCAGACCACCGCGTCGATGCTCATGCACCGACCGTATCCCCGGGCGCGGGCGGATGTCCCTCAGCCGGCGGTGGTCGTGCCGGTCAGGGCGAGCGCGGCGCCCTGGCCGTCGCGCGGCTCTGCGGTCAGTTTCCAGGTGTAGGTGCCGGGCGGTACGAAGGTGCCGGAGTCCGTACGGGCGTCCCAGGCGGGGCGGACCGCGGCGGCGGTGGAAGCGCCGGTGAGGGTGCGCACGACGGTGCCGGAGGCGTTGCTCAGGGTCAGCCGCCACGTCGAGGGCTTGTTCAGCTGCCACACGGGCCGCCAGGGGTTCGCGGTGGTGGGGCCGCCCGGCTGCGGGTCGGTCTGTGCCTCCATCTGGGCGAGCGCCGAGGTCGGCACGCCCGCCGTGACGATCGCCACCTGACGTCTGTCGGTGAGGTAGGCGACGTTGCCGCCGAACCGGTCCACCGCCCAGCGGCCGGTGCTGCCCCCGGTGTTCTGGTCCGCGCTGGGCAGCACGGCCAGGGTGCGGGTGGTCGCGCTGCCGGTGTGGAAGTCGGTGAGCAGCAGTTCGTGGGTGGTGCGGTTCTCGCGGACGAGATAGCCGTCGGCGAGGCGGGCCTGGCCGGCCGGGACGGTGACGGCGCGGTTCGTGGCACGGTCGTAGACGCCCGCGGGGCCGGCCGAGCCGCAGCTCCAGTACAGCCAGGCGTTGACGGCCTGGATCTCGCTGGGCGTGCAGGGGGCGCCGGTGTCGACGGTGGCGACGTTCTTCTTGGTCTTGAGGTCGTACGCCACGACGGTGCCCCGGGTGCTGCCGGGGGTCCACAGGCGCTGGCCCCAGACCGCGGCGGCGGTGCGGGTGCGGTCGAGCGCGGTCGCACCGGCGGTGGCACCGCGGGGGAAGTCGGTGACCCGCTGGCTGCCGGGGGTGCCTCCGTTGTAGAGGACGTAGCGCCCGGTGCCGGTGCCGATGCGGCCGCCGGCGTCGCCGGTGGGCGCGTCGGCGATCGTGGTCGTGTCGAGCCCGACGGCCAGGACGTGCTCCTGGCCCTGGGTGTCGGTCCACAGCGAGGCCACCCGGCCGTCGCCCAGTGCTTCGAGCTGCGGGCACGCGGCGTCGCCGCCCGGGCAGGTCGCGCCCTGGAGGGTGGGGCCGCGGCGGGTCTGCAGGCCGGTGGGTTTGCCCGCGGTGTCCAGCGGGATGCCGTAGAAACCGTAGATGCCGCCGGTGTGCGTCGTGTTGCCGTACATCAGCAGCTCGCCCCCGGCGAGCGTCATGCCGTCCGGGGTGGCCTGCCAGGCGGGCAGGTCGAGCGCCTTCTCGGTGGTGGCGGTGCCGTCCTCGGCGGGGGTGACGCGGTACACGTGCCAGTCGACACTCGACGGGCCGGCGGTGGCGAGGGCACCGCCGTCCGGGGTGGCCAGGTAGGACCCCTTGGAGTTGGCGAGCAGGGTGCGGGCCGTGTTGTCGGTGAGCGAGACGGCCGTGAGCTCGGGGGTGGTGCCGCCGGGCAGGAACATGGCGTTGGCGGCGAGGAGTTGGTCGCCCACCACGGCCTGCGCCTCGCCGAAGAAGGAAGCCGTGATGGTGCTGGGGGCGGTGCCGGGGGCGGAGTCCACGCGGATCGCCTTGGTGCCGTCGACCAGCCAGCGGTCGTTGAAGACGACCCGGGGCGAGGTGCCGACGCCGGTGAGATAGGTGCGGAAGGTGCCGTCGGCGAGGTCCACGAGCCCCACGTCGGTGGCGCCGTCACGCGTGTAGACGACCGCGAGGCGGCGGACCGAGCCGCCGGTGACGAAGGTGCCGGTGAGCTGGGCGCCGTCGGGGAGCCCGGTCACCGGGAGATCGGTGGTGGTGCCGTCGGCGGCGGCGCGCAGCACGTGCGGGGCGCCCGCGGCGTCCTGGGTGAGCACGCTCCAGCCGGAGGCGGTCCGGTACGTCTGGCCGGACGGGACGGTGACCGTGGCGGTCACGCCGGTGGAGCGGTGCCGCTGGGTCACGGTGGCGCCGGAGACGGTGGTGACGACGTCGGTGCCGGTGGGCAGGTCGTCCGGGCCCGCGTGCGCGGGCGGTGTGACACCCGGGTAGTCGGCCCACTGGAGCGAACCCAAGCTCTCGGGCAGCCGGTAGCGGAACCCGGACGATCCCGCCCAGGTGTAGTCGATCTCGGTCGGCAGCGTGCTGCTCAGCTGCACGGTGGCCACGGGTGTGTCGACGGCCGGCGCGGCGTGCGCGGGCGCGGTGAGCACGGCGCACGACAGGGCCGCGGCCCCGCTGAGGGCCAGTGCGGCAAGTCTTCGTGAACGGGTCACGTTCCCCTCCCCTGAAACATGGTGCACAGACGCATCATGTACACAGAGGACATCCAACTGTCGCCGCAAGAGCGGGAGTTGACAGAACCGGTGAACTCCGGGTGACGGGTCGGTGTACGAACGAGGGGGCGGCGCCCGAACCGGACACCGCCCCCTGCGCGTACACCGTTTGCCTACGCGGTGAGCCGCTCCAGCGCGGCGTCGACCCGCGCCAGCGCCTTCTCCTGGCCCAGGATCTGCAGGGACTCGAAGAGCGGCAGGCCGACCGTGCGGCCGGTGACGGCGACGCGGACGGGGGCCTGGGCCTTGCCGAGCTTGAGGCCGTGCTCCTCGCCGGCGGCCAGGACGGCCTCCTTGAGGGACTCCGGGGAGGACCAGTCGGCCGCGTCCAGCTTCTCGCGGGCCGTACGCAGGAGCGCGTCCGAGCCCTCCTTCATCGCCTTCGTCCAGGAGGCCTCGTCGTGGGCCGGCTCCGGCAGGAACAGGAAGTCGACGTTGTCCGTGATCTCGGAGAGGACCTTCAGCCGGGACTGCGCGTACGGGGCGATCATCTGCCACTTCGCCTCGTCGAAGTCCTCCGGCGCCCAGGGGGCGAAGGGGGCCTTCAGCCAGGGGGCGCAGCGCTCCGTGAAGTCCTTCACGTCGAGCAGCCGGATGTGGTCGGCGTTGATCGACTCGGCCTTCTTGAGGTCGAAGCGGGCCGGGTTCGGGTTCACGTCCGTGACGTCGAAGGCGGCGACCATCTCGTCGATGCCGAAGATGTCGCGGTCCGCCGAGAGCGACCAGCCGAGCAGGGAGAGGTAGTTCAGCAGCCCCTCGGGGAGGAACCCGCGCTCCCGGTAGAGGTTGAGCGAGGACTCCGGGTCACGCTTGGAGAGCTTCTTGTTGCCCTCGCCCATGACGTACGGGAGGTGGCCGAAGGCCGGGGTCTCCTTGGCGATGCCCAGTTCGGTCAGCGCCTTGTAGAGGGCGATCTGCCGCGGGGTGGAGGAGAGCAGGTCCTCGCCGCGCAGGACGTGGGTGATCTCCATCAGGGCGTCGTCGACCGGGTTGACCAGCGTGTACAGGGGCGCGCCGTTGGCTCGTACGATCCCGTAGTCGGGCACGTTCTCCGGGAGGTACGTGATCTCGCCACGGACCAGGTCCGTGAAGGTGATCGCCTCGTCGGGCATCCGGAAGCGGACGATCGGGGTGCGGCCCTCGGCCTCGTACGCGGCCTTCTGCTCGGCGGAGAGGTCGCGGCAGTGGCCGTCGTAGCCGGAGGGCTTGCCGGCGGCGCGGGCGGCGTCGCGCCGGGCGTCCAGCTCTTCGGTGGAGCAGTAGCAGCGGTACGCGTGGCCGGTGTCCAGCAGCTTCTGGGCGACGTCCTTGTAGAGGTCCATCCGCTGCGACTGGCGGTAGGGCGCGTGCGGTCCGCCGACCTCGGGGCCCTCGTCCCAGTCGAAGCCCAGCCAGCGCATCGCGTCGAGCAGCTGGCCGTACGACTCCTCGGAGTCGCGGGCCGCGTCGGTGTCCTCGATGCGGAAGACCAGAGTGCCTTCGTTGTGCCGGGCGAACGCCCAGTTGAACAGGGCCGTACGGACCAGGCCCACATGGGGGTTGCCGGTCGGGGACGGACAGAAACGTACGCGTGGGGGCACCCCCTGTCCGAGCGGCGCCGAGGACTTGGGGGAATTCGCGTTAGCCACGCTTGATCACCTTGTTGGTGAGAGTGCCGATGCCTTCGATGGTGACGGCGACCTCGTCGCCGACGTTCAGGGGGCCGACCCCAGCGGGGGTGCCGGTGAGGATCACGTCGCCGGGGAGCAGCGTCATGGCCTCGGTGATGTTGACGATCAGGTCCTCGACGGAGTGGGTCATCTCACTGGTGCGGCCGAGCTGGCGCTGCTGACCGTTGACGGTGCACTGGATGGTGATGCCCTCGGAGATCGCGGCGAGGTCCAGGTCCGTCTCCACCCAGGGGCCGAGCGGGCAGGAGCTGTCGAAGCCCTTGGCCCGCGCCCACTGCTTCTCGCGCTTCTGGACGTCGCGCGCGGTGACGTCGTTGGCGCAGGTGTAGCCGAGGATGACGTCCTTCACGCGCTCACGCGGCACCTCGCGGCACATCCGGCCGATCACCACGGCGAGCTCGGCCTCGTGGTGCAGCTCGTTCGAGAAGGAGGGGTACTGGATGTCGTCGCCGGGGCCGATCACCGAGGTCGACGGCTTGAAGAAGGCGAACGGGGCGTCGGGCACCTCGTTGCCCAGCTCCTTCGCGTGCTCCGCGTAGTTGCGGCCGAAGGCCACGACCTTGTTCGGGAGCACCGGCGGCAGCAGCCGGACCTTGCTGAGGGGGACCTTCGTTCCGGAGAGCTCGAAGTCCGCGAACGGGATGCCCTTGATGATGTCGAGGACGAGTTCGTCCGGCTTGTCGCCCTCGACCGCGCCGAACGCGACGTTGCCGTCGATGGAGAACCTGGCGATGCGCACGGGATCCTTGCGCCCCTCACTGAGCTGGCTGGAGTCTGACGCTCCAGGCTAACGCGGAGAGGGGTCCGCGCCCCGCGCATATCCGTCGGCGCGGTGAGCGGGCGGGGGCCGGCGTGCGTACTAGTCGGCGACGGAGGCCGCCACCGGGGCTTCCATGAGGATGGTGCGGCGCGGGTTGGCGGTCTGGGCGGGAAGGTCGACGGAGTGCTCCGGCTGCTCCTGCGCCGGCAGCGCGTCGGCGTCCTCGAGGTGCGCCAGCGTGGTGCGTCGCGGGTTGGCTATGTTGCGGAACATCATCGTCGTCTTCACTGTTCTCTTCGACCTCGTCGGAGCGGGCGCCGGGTGGGCTCAAGAGCCCCCGCGTCGGCGCAGGTTGTCGGATTTGCCATCCCTGTAAAGCGCCAGGCTAAACATGCGATTCCCGGTGGAAGCCGTGAAGACCTCATGATCGGCATGTGAGTTTGCTCACTCAGGGGTTGCCAAACCGGTCAATTCAGGCCGTCAACGCGCTCCGGCGAAACGGACATTGGTTCACTGAACCCAACATTCCGCTCCTGATCATGGCGACTGGGACACCCCTCGCACCTCGCTGGATCGTAGGGATACGACCGGAATGTACGAGATCACTTTCTACGTGTCGTGACCTTGCCCTCACAAGCTGTCACGGTGGTCACAGCCTGGTACATGGGCCTTGTTGGAGATCCTGCACTGTGCTGGAATTCCACGGACCGCCGCGGGATCGAACCGGCGCGCAGGAGGCGCGACTCAGCGCCGAGTGGCGGCGGGGAGGGGGAGCAGCGCCGGTCACTCACGACCACACCAGGGGGCGCGTCTGCGCCCCTGAACGACGCCGACACCGTCCCGCCGTTTGCGCGGAGGGGCGCCTGGTCCAGAGGTTGCGACGCTAGTGCAGGGACGTTTCAAGAGGGATGGCAGCGCTTCGGCGGAGCCGGAGCCGCACGGCGGGACCGACCGCGGTTCCTCGCCCCAGCACGCCCAGAACCCGGGACAATCAGAGCTCGGCGGTGGTGGTGAGCGCTCCGCGCGCCCCGGCGCTACGGCTCCCGACACACCGCCCGTGAAGCCGAAGGCCCCTCCGGGCCCCGGCCCCCGAGTGGCTCTGCGCAACTGGCGCATCTCCACGCGACTGGTGTCGCTGCTCGCGCTCCCCGTGGTCGCCGCGACCACGCTGGGCGCGCTGCGCATCAACCAGTCCATGGACGACATCCAGCAGCTCGAGAACATGAAGCTGCTGACCGACATGACCAAGCAGGCGACCGAGCTCGCCGCGGCGCTCCAGAAGGAGCGCGACGGGTCGGCCGGTCCCATGGCGCACGGCGTCTCGGCCAAGGACTCCCGGATCACACTGATCCGCGACGCGACGGACCGTGCCAAGACGCAGTTCCTCTCCGGGACCCAGGAGATCGACGACGCCAGTGCGAGCGGACAGCTCTCCGGTGTCCGTGACAGCCTCGTCGCCATCGCGGGCGAGCTGAACAAGCTCGGCACCATCCGCAACTCGTCCTACAGCGACCCGCAGAACGCCTCACAGACGGTCGACGGCTACCACCGCCTCATCACCGAGCTGATCGACCTGTCGCAGGACATGGCGGAGGCGACCAGCAACCCGGAGATGATCCAGCGCACCCGCGCCCTGTCGGCCTTCTCCTCGGCCAAGGAGTACGCCTCCGTCCAGCGCGCGATCATCGCCGCCGCGCTGCCGACGAAGGACGACACCTTCGGCAAGCTCTCCGAGAACGACCGGCTGTACGCGACCTCGGCCCAGGACAGCGAGGCCTCCGAGCGCACCAGCTTCGCGAGCATCTACGGCGCCGGCGCCGAGAAGCTCACCGAGCCGATCGACCAGGGCAACCCGACCATCCAGGCGGCCGACCAGTACTCCAAGCGCGTACTGGACTCGGCGGGTGGTCTGAGCACCCAGGACAAGAAGTCGTACAGCGACTGGTTCGACGCCGACACCGCCAAGATCGACCAGATGGCGAAGATCGAGCTCTCGCTGCTCGGCGAGATGACGCAGAAGTCCCGTGAGCTGAAGAACGCCTCCCAGCAGGAAGCGATCATCTCCGGTGCGCTGATCCTCCTCGTCCTCGGCGTGTCCCTCGTCGGCGCCTTCGTCGTGGCCCGGTCCATGATCCGCTCGCTGCGCCGGCTGCAGGACACCGCGACCAGGGTCGCCCAGGACCGGCTGCCCGAGCTGGTCAAGCAGCTCTCGGAGTCGGACCCGCAGGACGTCGACACCTCCGTCGAGTCGGTCGGTGTGCACTCCCGGGACGAGATCGGCAAGGTGGCCGCGGCCTTCGACGACGTGCACCGCGAGGCCGTCCGCCTCGCCGCCGAGCAGGCCCTCCTGCGAGGCAACGTCAACGCGATGTTCACCAACCTCTCGCGCCGTTCCCAGGGCCTCATCCAGCGTCAGCTCTCGCTCATCTCCGAACTGGAGTCCCGCGAGGCCGACCCGGACCAGCTGTCCTCCCTGTTCAAGCTCGACCACCTCGCGACCCGCATGCGCCGTAACGGTGAGAACCTCCTCGTTCTCGCCGGTGAAGAGCCCGGCCGCCGCTGGACCCGCCCGGTCCCGCTGGTCGACGTGCTCCGCGCCGCCGCCTCCGAGGTGGAGCAGTACGAGCGCATCGAGCTGGCGTCCGTCCCCACGACCCAGGTCGCGGGCCGCGTCGTCAACGACCTCGTGCACCTGCTCGCCGAGCTCCTCGAGAACGCCACCTCGTTCTCCTCCCCGCAGACCAAGGTCAAGGTCACCGGTCACGCGCTGCCCGACGGCCGGGTGCTGATCGAGATCCACGACACCGGTATCGGCCTGTCCCCCGAGGACCTCGCCGCGATCAACGAGCGGCTCGCCGCGCCGCCCACCGTGGACGTCTCCGTCTCCCGGCGCATGGGCCTCTTCGTGGTCGGTCGTCTGTCCCAGCGTCACGGCATCCGCATCCAGCTGCGTCCGTCGGACTCCGGCGGCACCACCGCGCTCGTCATGCTCCCCGTCGATGTCGCCCAGGGCGGCAAGAAGGCTCCGGGCAAGCCGGGCCAGGGTGCTCCCTCCTCCGGCGGCCCGGCCGCCGCGCAGGCCTCGGCCGGTGTGGCCGCGGCCCGCCGCGGCGGCGGCCAGGGCGGTCCGTCCCTCGGAGCGGGCGCGCCCGCCGCCGGCGGCGGTCTGCTCGGCGGCGCGCCGCAGCGCGGACAGGTCGGCGCGGGACAGGGCCCGCGGGCCGCACTTCCCGGCAGCAGCCAGGGCGGTCACCCGGGTGCTCCGGGTGGAGCGCGCGGACCGCAGGGTCCGGGCAACCCGCAGCAGGGCAGGCCGGCCCCGGCCGGTGCCGGTGCGGGTGTCTTCGGACAGAGCGCGCCCGGTGCCTCGCAGGGTCCGCAGTCCACCGGAACCGGCACGCCCCAGGGCTTCGGCGACGGATCCGGCACCCGCCAGGGCTTCAGCTTCGGTGACAGCGCCCCCGCGGCGACGCCCCCGCAGCAGCAGCCCTCGGGCAACAAGGGCGGCGGCCGTCGCCGGCCGCAGCTGCCGGGACGCGGTGGTCCGCGTGCCGAGCTGCCCGGTGGCAGCCCGCAGCAGTCCCGGCCGAGCTGGAGCGACGAGAACGCGCAGCCGCCCGTGCCGCGCGCCTCGCTGGACTCCCCGCGCGGTCACGAGGAGCCCGACGCCACCTCGCGCATGCCGCGGATCGACGACCGGCACGGCCCGGCCTCGACCTCGGAGATGCCGCGCATCGACGACCGTCAAGGTCCCGCCGTCACCTCCGAGTTCACCCGCCCCGACTTCAACGGCCCCCGCCCCGGTATGGGCGCGCCGCAGAACAACGGGCAGAACCACGGCCAGAACACCGGCCAGTTCGTGCGCCCGGACGTGTTCGGCACCGCGACCACGAATCCGTCCTCCACGGGTCAGTTCGCGAACCCGGGATACGGCCAGGGCCCTGCGTCCACCGGCCAGTTCGCCAACCCCGGCTACGGCAACCCGCAGGACCCCTCGTCCACCGGCCAGTTCCAGCGGCCGGGGTACGGCAACGGCCAGGACCCCTCGTCCACCGGCCAGTTCGCCAACCCCGGCTACGGCAACCCGCAGGATCCCTCGTCCAGCGGTCAGTACGAGCGGCCGCAGCAGCGGCCCGCGCGTGCCCAGGAGCCGGAGGCGCTGCCGCCGGCCGCCGGACCCGGTGACGGACGTACGCCGCTGTACGACACGCTGGAGACCAACTGGTTCCACGGTCAGGCGAACGGCTCCCAGACGGGAGCTCACCACAACGTTCAGAACGGCGCCCAGAGCGGTGTCCAGAACGGCGCCCACACCAACGGCTCGCAGCCTCCCCAGCAGCAGCCCCAGGCTCCCGCCGCCCCCCAGCGGGCCGCCACCCCACAGGCCTCCGCCTCCTGGCGGACGTCCCCGAACGACGACCTCGTCCGTCAGGCCGAGCGCGTCCGTCAACCGTCGGCAGGCGGGGTCACCACCTCCGGCCTGCCGCGCCGGGTCCCGCGAGCCAATCTCGTCGCGGGCACGGCACAGCAGCAACAGCACCAAACAGGTCCGCAGGTCTCCCGTGCGCCCGATGACGTACGCGGCCGGCTGACCAATCTCCGTCGGGGCATTCAGCAGGGTCGCCAGGCCGGTACCGGCCAGACCGGCAGCTTCCCCAGCCCCACTCACCAGCAGGAGCGTTAGTTGAGCCCGATGAGCCAGGCCGCACAGAATCTGAACTGGTTGATCACCAACTTCGTGGACAACACCCCCGGGGTGTCCCACACCGTCGTCGTGTCCGCCGACGGGCTCCTTCTGGCGATGTCCGAAGGATTCCCGCGCGACCGCGCCGACCAGCTCGCGGCCGTCGCCTCCGGGCTGACCTCACTGACCGCCGGGGCCTCCCGGATCTTCGAGGGCGGCACGGTGGCCCAGACGGTCGTCGAGATGGAGCGCGGCTTCCTCTTCCTGATGTCCGTCTCGGACGGCTCGTCCCTGGCGGTCCTCTCACACCCGGAGTGCGACATCGGCCTTGTCGGCTACGAGATGGCACTGCTCGTCGACCGGGCGGGCGCTGTACTCACTCCGGACCTGCGCGCCGAACTACAGGGAAGTCTGCTCCACTGACGGCTCCTGGTTCTACCGACTGCACGAAATCACCGTCCGGCCGCCACAATCCCCCCACCGGCCCCAACAGACGGCACGACTGACCGACCTGCTGTCCCGCCCGGAGGATTCATGACCCCGCCCACCGCCTCTCATGATCCGTACGCTGAGCCGTACGGGGACGAGGGCGACCAGCCGCTGGTACGTCCGTACGCGATGACCGGCGGCCGGACCCGGCCGCGGTACCAACTCGCCATCGAGGCGCTGATCAGCACCACGGCCGACCCCACGCAGTTGATGGGGCTGCTCCCGGAGCACCAGCGGATCTGCCACCTGTGCCGTGAGGTCAAGTCGGTGGCCGAGGTGTCGGCCCTCCTGTCCATGCCTCTCGGTGTGGCCAGGATCCTCGTCGCGGACCTCGCGGAGGCCGGACTCGTCGCCATCCACCAGCCTGGCGGCGATGAGAACAACGGCGGCGCGCCAGACGTGACTTTGCTCGAAAGGGTGCTCAGTGGACTTCGCAAGCTCTGACGGAGGTCGGGCGACCACCTCCGCGAAGATCGTGGTGGCGGGCGGCTTCGGCGTGGGCAAGACCACGTTCGTCGGCGCCGTCTCGGAGATCAACCCGCTGCGCACCGAGGCCGTCATGACGTCCGCGTCCGCGGGCATCGACGACCTCACGCACACCGGAGACAAGACGACCACCACCGTCGCCATGGACTTCGGCCGCATCACCCTGGACCAGGACCTGATCCTGTACCTCTTCGGTACGCCGGGCCAGGACCGCTTCTGGTTCATGTGGGACGACCTGGTCCGCGGCGCCATCGGCGCCGTGGTCCTGGTGGACACCCGCCGCCTCGCCGACTGCTTCCCCGCGGTCGACTACTTCGAGAACTCCGGACTGCCCTTCGTCATCGCCCTCAACGGCTTCGACGGACACCAGCCCTACAACCCCGAAGAAGTGCGCGAGGCACTGCAGATCGGCCCGGACGCTCCGATCATCACGACGGACGCCCGGCACCGCGCGGACGCGAAGAGCGCGCTCATCACGCTGGTCGAGCACGCGCTCATGGCACGCCTGCGTTAGCACTCAAGTCGACAGGTTCATAAGGAAGTTGTCGTAGACGCATTGGAGCCGGCTGTGTCGTTTGACACGGCCGGCCACAGTGTTCATAACGTTTCGACATGGAATTCGATGGGCACCACCACGCATCGCGGTCACCCGGTGCCGCTGCGCTCACAAAAGCCCCGTCTTTTGACGGGGCTCGTTCTTTATGACCGTTTTATCTGGGGGATGCATCACTCGGAACCGTCGGTTCCGAGTGTTTGGAAGGGCGCCGCCTGACGTGCTGGAATGCGCTGAACTGCCCAGTAGTCAAGGGCGCTGGAGACACCGCGGCACAACGTAGGTGCCGACGCCGAGAGGTTGTTGGTCGAGTGAGGCGAAGCAAGAACGGTCCCGAGCCGTCGGCACGGGGCAACTTCACCCCGCCGCCGCGCGGAGCGGCGCCCGCACAGGTGCCTGTTCCGGAGTCCGTGCCGGCGCCCGCGCCGAGCGGCGGTCGTCTGTCCCCCCGCAACTGGCGTGTACCCACCAGGCTGAACGCGATCCTGCTCATACCCGTGGTCGTCGGCCTCATCATGGGCGGCTTCCAGGTGAAGGGCTCGATCGACACCTGGCAGCAGGCCCAGGACGCGGAGAAGACGGCCCGTCTGGTGCAGGCCGCGCTGGCCTACGGCGACAAGCTCTTCGTCGAGCGTGACGTCACGGCCCAGCCGCTGCTGGAGAACAAGGACGGCAAGGGCGCCAGCGACCCCGTGGTCGTCAAGGCCTACAAGGAGACGGACCAGGCCGCGACCGTCTTCAACCAGGCCGCCCAGAACATGCCGAAGACGCCGGGACTGGAGCGTCGGCTCGCCAACTTCCGCAAGGTGGAGCCGGGACTGGCCACCCTGCGCAAGGTCGCCTACACGGCCAAGGCCGAGGGCGGATCGAACCCGGGCGTACAGACCGAGCAGGGTTACCTCAATATCCAGCACCCGCTGATGGAGTTCGCCAACGAGCTCGGTCTGGGCACCGGAAACATCACCAGTTACGGCCGTACGGTCTACGCGATCTCGCTCTCCAAGGCCGCCCTGTCCCTCGAGCGGTCCATCGGCATGCACCTCCTGGTCAAGCCGGGCCCGGGCCTGGGCACTCTCACCACCCAGCGCACCGCTCTCTCCTCGTTCGCCTACCTGGAGGGCATCGCCGTCGAGGAGTACCTCGGCGGTGGCACCGAGGCCGACGCGGCCAAGCTGGACGCGCTGCAGAAGCAGATCCCGGTCGAGCTGAAGAGCCAGGCCACCCAGGCCGCGACCGCCGCCGCGGCCAAGGGCGAGAAGTACGTCCCCCCGCCGGGCGACATGCTCGCGCGGGTCGTCGGCCTGAAGTCGCCGCTCGACTCCGACCGCGCCGCGCTGGCCGCGGAGGGCGTCACCCCGCAGAACTGGTGGGCGGTCAACACCGCCAAGTACAACGGCTACCGGCAGATCGAGTCGGACCTCGCCGACAAGGCGGTGGCCGAGGCCGCCGACATCGCCGACAGCGCCAAGACCGACGCGTTCATCACCGGTGGCGCCGTCGTGCTCGCCCTGCTCTTCGCGTTCATCCTGGCCGGCATGGTGGCCCGCCAGATGAGCCGCGCGATGCGCCAGCTGCGCAACGCGGCATTCGGTGTCGCCGAACAGCGTCTGCCGATGCTGGTCGACCAGCTCTCGCGCACCGATCCCGGCCGCGTCGACACCCGCGTCCAGCCCATCCCGATCACCACCACGGACGAGATCGGCGAGGTCGCCCGCGCCTTCGACCAGGTCCACCGCGAGGCCGTCCGACTGGCCGCCGAGCAGGCCCTCCTGCGAGGCAACATCAACGCGATCTTCACCAACCTGTCGCGCCGCAACCAGTCGCTGATCGAGGGCCAGCTGACCCTGATCACCGACCTGGAGAACAACGAGGCCGACCCGGACCAGCTGGAGAACCTCTTCCGCCTGGACCACCTCGCGACCCGTATGCGCCGCAACGGCGAGAACCTCCTCGTCCTCGCCGGCGAGGAGCCCGGCCGCCGCTGGGACCAGCCGGTGCCCCTCGTGGACGTCCTGCGCGCCGCCTCCTCCGAGGTGGAGCAGTACGAGCGCGTCGAGCTCTCCGGCGTCCCGGAGGCCGAGATCCACGGCCGCGCCGTGACCGACCTCGTGCACCTGCTCGCCGAGCTGCTGGAGAACGCCACCACGTTCTCCTCCCCGCAGACCAAGGTCCGCGTCACCGCGACCCGTCTCCCGGACGGCCGCGTCATGGTCGAGATCCACGACAAGGGCATCGGCCTCACCGCCGAGGACTTCGCGGACATCAACCACAAGCTGGCCAACCCGCCGACCGTGGACGCCGCGATCTCCCAGCGCATGGGCCTGTTCGTGGTCGGCCGGCTGTCCGACCGGCACGGCATCCGCGTCCAGCTGCGTCCCTCGGGCGAGCAGGCCGGAACGACCTCGCTGGTCATGCTCCCCGACGCGATCACCCATGGTGGTGGAGGCGAACAGCAGGTGCAGCGCGACGAGTTCACCGTGTCGCAGATCATCCCGGAACAGCAGTCCTTCCGCGCGGAGTCCTTCCAGGCCGAGTCGACGCGCACCGCCGCGGAACTCGGCTTCGACGACAGCCGCTACACCGAAGTCCCGGACGACATCCGCGAGTTGGACCCGGTCGGCCGCTCTCTGGTCCGCGAGGAGCGCCGCGCGGCCCTGGAGGCCCAGACGACGGGTCAGCCGGACGCGCTGGAGGCCGGGCAGTACCCGGACGACTTCAACGCGCCCCAGCCCGGCTACGAAGGCGCTCAGCCGTCCTTCGAGGGCGGACAGCCGGCGTACGGCAACGGGCAGAGCGCGTACGAGGAGCAGCCCGCGGCGTACGACCAGCAGTCGGCGTACGAGGCACCGCAGCAGCCGACGTACGACGAGACGTACTTCCCGACGAACGGTGGCTACCCGGAACCCGGGTACCCGGAGCCCTCCCAGGCGGAGCCCGTGGAGGCCCGCGGCGCCGCCCCGGAGACCTTCTCCGCGTTCGAGGAGCCGTCCTACCAGGACGACTGGCCGCAGCGGGACGCGTACCAGAACGACTACCGGTCCGGGTACGCTCCGGAGACGGAATCCGCGCAGGTCGCTGACGCGGGTGAGCAGGACCGCGTAGGCTTCGGCCGACCGGGACCTGCCCCCTCGTCCGCGCACCAGATGACCGACGCCGGGCTGCCGCGCCGCGGATCGGCCGCGAACGGGGCGAACGGCCGGCGCCCTGCCGTCCCGGGTGCCCAGGAGGTCCAGACACCGCCCGCGGGCAACAGCGACGGCAACGGCAACGACGACTGGCGTTCGAACAACGACGACCGCTGGCAGCGTGCCGAGCAGCTCAAGAAGCCCAAGGCGGGCGGGGTCACCTCGTCCGGGCTGCCGCGTCGGGTCCCCAAGGCCAACCTGGTCGAGGGAACCGCGGAATCGACCCCGCAGGGTGGCCCTCAGGTCTCCCGCGCTCCCGAGGACATCCGGGGCAGGCTCAGCAACCTGCGCCGCGGCGTGCAGCAGGGACGCAATGCCAGTAGTGACACGAACGGTCAGGGCTTCGGTTCTGACAGCACCTACAACCAGGAGCGTTAGTGTGAGCCCGATGAGCCAGGCGGCGCAGAACCTGAACTGGTTGATCACCAACTTCGTGGACAACACCCCCGGGGTGTCCCACACCGTGGTGGTCTCCGCCGACGGACTCCTTCTGGCGATGTCCGAAGGCTTTCCCCGTGACCGCGCCGACCAGCTCGCGGCTGTCGCGTCCGGTCTGACCTCGCTGACCGCGGGTGCGTCCCGCATCTTCGAGGGCGGCAGTGTGAACCAGACAGTTGTGGAGATGGAGCGAGGATTCCTCTTCATCATGTCCGTTTCCGATGGTTCATCGCTCGCGGTCCTTGCACATCCCGAAGCGGACATCGGTCTCATCGGGTACGAGATGGCCCTTCTGGTGGACCGTGCGGGTACGGTCCTGACACCGGATCTTCGAGCGGAGCTCCAAGGGAGCCTTCTCAACTAACAGTCAGACCGTGCGTTTTGGCGTCCCGGGGCCGTAAGGTTTCGGGACGCGGTCCCACACTGATGGGTGCCAGGCACAGTCGGAGGAGGAGAAAGTGGCAACACCCCCAGGCGGTTCGTCTTCGGGCAACTGGTCGTACGGCCCCGGCCAGGGGCAGGGCCAGGGTGACGGTTCGCAGAACCCGAACCGGTACAACTTCCCCTCCGCACCAAGCCACCGCCGTCAGCAGCCGTACACGCCGCAGGGCCCCGGCCCCTCGCCGTACGACCAGCCCCCGGCGCCGCGCATCCAGCCCGTGCAGCCACAGCGACGCACACCGGAGGCGGCGCCCGCGGGTTCGTCGAACAACCCTCTGGTGCGCCCGTACGCCATGACGGGCGGCCGCACCAGGCCCCGTTACCAGCTCGCCATCGAGGCGCTGGTGCACACCACCGCACAACCGCACCAGATGCAGGGCCAGTTGCCCGAGCATCAGCGGATCTGCAATCTCTGCCGGGAGATCAAGTCGGTGGCCGAGATCTCGGCCCTGCTGACCATCCCTCTCGGCGTGGCCAGGATTCTCGTCGCCGACTTGGCGGAGGCGGGCCTGGTCGCCATCCATCAGCCGGGCGGCGACGAAAACGCCGGCGGCCAGCCAGACGTGACTTTGCTCGAAAGGGTGCTCAGTGGACTTCGCAAGCTCTAGCGGAGGGCCTTCCCGCTCCACCACGTCCGCGAAGATCGTGGTGGCGGGCGGCTTCGGCGTGGGCAAGACCACGTTCGTCGGCGCCGTCTCGGAGATCAACCCCCTGCGCACCGAGGCCGTCATGACGTCCGCGTCCGCGGGCATCGACGACCTCACGCACACCGGAGACAAGACGACGACCACCGTCGCCATGGACTTCGGCCGCATCACCCTGGACCAGGACCTGATCCTGTACCTCTTCGGCACCCCTGGTCAGGACCGCTTCTGGTTCATGTGGGACGACCTGGTCCGCGGCGCCATCGGCGCGATCGTCCTGGTCGACACCCGCCGTCTCGCCGACTGCTTCCCCGCGGTCGACTACTTCGAGAACTCCGGACTGCCCTTCGTCATCGCCCTCAACGGGTTCGACGGCAACCAGCCGTACAACCCGGACGAGGTCCGCGAGGCGCTGCAGATCGGCCCGGACGCTCCGATCATCACGACGGACGCCCGGCACCGCGCGGACGCGAAGAGCGCGCTCATCACGCTGGTCGAGCACGCGCTCATGGCCCGCCTGCGGTAGCCGCTCCGCGCGACGAACGCCAACGGAGGGGCGGCTTCCCCAGGGAGGAGCCGCCCCTCCGCCGCGCTCCACGCCACGTCCCCCGCGTCCGCCCTGGGGTGCCTCCCCCGCCGGGGACATCCCTACAGGCGTGCCCACCCCTCCCGGCGACGATCCCGTCCCGCCCGCACGCCCCTGCCGGGGGCTCCCACCCCGGTTGCGTCTCCGCCCCGCCGGGACTACCTCGCCGGCGGCACCTTCTTGCCGACACGGTTCCCGCGGCGGCACCTTCTTGCCGACACGGTTCCCTCCCCCCGGGGTTCCCTCCCGGGGGCTTCCGCCACGGGATCGATTCCGGCTCCGCAGCATTGCCGCACTGGCGGTGCGCCTCTCCCAGGCAGGGGCTTCCGTCCTGGCGAGGCTTCCTCCCGGCGGACTTCCCCCGCGGCGGACTTCCCTTGCGGGGGCGCTTTCCTCCCCGTGGCGCTTCCCTCCCGTGGCGCTTCCCTCCCGTGGCGCTTCCGTCCGGCGCGGGTTCCTCCCCGACGGTGCTTCCCTACCGGCGCTGCTCCCTCCCCGACGGTGCGTCCCTACCGGCGCTGCTCCCTCCCCGACGGTGCGCCTCTACCGGGGGGCTTCCACCTCGGACGCGTCTCCGTCCCCGCAGCATTACCGCCCCGGCGGCGCGTCCTCCCGGCGGACTTCCGCCCCGGGACCGTTTCCCGGCGGGCTTCCGCCCCGGCGGGGCTTCCGCCTGGTGGCGCTTCGCCGCGGTGGCGCTTCCCCTCTCAGTCACATGGACGCGGGACAGTGCTCCTCACGGCATGCGGCAGCCCCCACGGGGGTTCGCGGCGCCCCGGGGACGTTCCCCGCGTCCCCCGGGGACAGGGACACCCTGTGGTCGCCACAGGTACGGCGAAGGGGCCCGCTCTGGATCCAGAGCGGGCCCCTCGTCACGCACAAGCGCCGCAGGCTACCCGTGCCAGCTGTGCGGGGCACGGAAGCCGGGCTCGCGCTCCAGGCGGCGCCAGCCGGCCTTCGCGCGGCCTCGGTGGGTGGGAGTGGTGTCCGGCTGGGCGGCGGCACGGGCCAGGAGGATGGCCGTGATGGCGGCGACTTCCTCGGGCTCGGCGTGGCCCTTCTCGACGCGGATCTCGGGGTCGTTCATAAGTGTCAGTCTCCGTGAGAGAGGTTTCCGCGGCGCTGCCGCGAAGGAGCCGCAGGGTTACTGCGGGGGGTTGCCGTGCTTGCGGGAGGGCAGGTCCGCGTGCTTCGTCTGCAGCATCGCCAGCGAGCGGATGAGGACCTCGCGGGTCTCGGCGGGGTCGATGACGTCGTCGACCAGCCCGCGCTCCGCCGCGTAGTAGGGGTGCATGAGTTCCGCCTTGTACTCCTTGACCATGCGCACACGCATGCCCTCGGGATCGGCGGCGTCGGCGATCTGACGGCGGAAGATGACGTTGGCGGCGCCCTCGGCGCCCATCACGGCGATCTCGTTGGTGGGCCACGCGTACGTGAGGTCCGCGCCGATGGACTGGCTGTCCATCACGATGTAGGCACCGCCGTACGCCTTGCGCAGGATCAGCGAGATCCTCGGCACCGTCGCGTTGCAGTACGCGTACAGGAGCTTCGCGCCGTGCCGGATGATCCCGCCGTGTTCCTGGTCCACACCGGGCAGGAACCCCGGCACGTCCAGCAGGGTGATGATCGGAACGTTAAAAGCGTCACACATCTGGACAAAGCGTGCAGCTTTTTCGGAGGCCTCGATGTCCAGGACGCCGGCGAGGGTCTGCGGCTGGTTGGCGACGATGCCCACCACCTGGCCGTCCAGGCGGGCCAGCGCGCAGATGATGTTGCGGGCCCAGCGCTCGTGGACCTCGAGGTAGTCGCCGTCGTCGACGAGTTCCTCGATGACCTTCGTCATGTCGTAGGGCCGGTTGCCGTCCGCGGGCACCAGGTCGAGAAGGACATCGCCGCGCCGGTCCGCGGGGTCCTCGGAGGCCACACGCGGGGGGTTCTCGCGGTTGTTCTGCGGCAGCATCGACAGGAGGTAGCGGACCTCCGCGATGCAGGTCTCCTCGTCGTCGTACGCGAAGTGGCAGACACCGCTGGTCTCGGCGTGCACGTCGGCACCGCCCAGCCCGTTCTGGCTGATCTCCTCACCGGTGACGGCCTTGACCACGTCCGGGCCGGTGATGAACATCTGCGAGGTCTCACGGACCATGAACACGAAGTCGGTCAGGGCCGGCGAGTAGGCCGCGCCGCCCGCGCACGGGCCGAGCATCACCGAGATCTGCGGGATGACACCGGAGGCCTTGGTGTTGCGCTGGAAGATGCCGCCGTAACCGGCCAGCGCGGAGACACCCTCCTGGATCCGGGCGCCCGCGCCGTCGTTGAGGGAGACCAGCGGCGCACCCGCCGCGATGGCCATGTCCATGATCTTGTGGATCTTCGTGGCGTGCGCCTCGCCGAGCGCGCCGCCGAAGATACGGAAGTCGTGCGCGTAGACGAAGACCGTACGGCCCTCCACCGTGCCCCAGCCGGTGATCACACCGTCCGTGTACGGCTTCTTGGCCTCCAGGCCGAAGCCGGTCGCCCGGTGCCGGCGCAGCTGCTCGACCTCCTGGAAGGACCCGGGGTCGAGGAGCAGCTCGATCCGCTCCCGGGCGGTCAGCTTGCCCTTGGCGTGCTGGGCCTCGGTCGCCTTCTCGCTGGGGCCGCGCAGTGCCTCCGCACGAATCGCGTGCAGTTCGGCCACGCGCCCGCGTGCGTCCGTGGGTTCGCCTGAGGGTGCGGCCTCGTCCAAAACGGTCATGTAGCGACCTTACGAAGTCGAACAAGAAAAGCGAGCCGTCGACTCCGTACAGTCTCCGGCCTGTTTTCCTGGTACCCCTGAACAGAACCTCGACGACACGCAGGCGATCTGACTGCTCAGGGGGCATGTGGCTTGTAGAGGTCACACAAAGCCGTCAGCTGAGAGTCACCTCACATTCATGGGTGACCCATACCGTCCCCGGAGTGACACGGCCCCTCGGACGGCGGTCTGCGCCGGGCACTCGACGGCCGCATCCACCCGGACGCACCCGCCGTACCGGCCGGTCCGGGACACCCGTCGGCAACCCCCAGCAACCCCCCGAAGCACGGTCTCCCCGCGAACAGTAGCGGAGCGCCGCCGTGCCGCACACCCGCCCGCGCCGCGGCGACGACCGGCCCGCAGAGCCCCCACCAGCGGTGATGCGCGGGGGCTCGGCCAACCGGGAATGCGCTCCGGGAAGCGCCGCGCCGGGACGCACAGTAACGTCGGCAACACACAGCGGATGATGTTGAAACTTGAATGGAATAGGTCTACCGTCACTCCTGTTCACCTCGTTGAATGTTTAACAAAATCATCCTCGCGGTTCCGATTCCTCGACCCGCGACCCCGTCCCCCTAGGAGCACGTCATGGGCATCTTCGGCCGCAAGACCACCGACACCCCCGCCGCCGGCGCGGCAGCCGCCGCCGTGAACCCCGACCTCGCGGCGCTCACCGGCGAGTACACGATCGACCCGGCGCACTCGACGATCGGCTTCGTCGCCCGTCACGCCATGGTCACGAACGTCAAGGGCTCCTTCAACGACTTCGAGGGCACGCTGCACCTGGACGGCGCCGACCCGTCCCGGTCCACCGCCACGATCGACGTCAAGATGGACAGCATCGAGACCGGCTCCGCCGACCGCGACACCCACCTCAAGAGCTCGGACTTCTTCAAGACCGACGAGTTCCCGGCGATGACCTTCCGCTCCACCAAGGCCGAGGCCCTCGGCGGAGACGACTACCGGATCACCGGTGAGCTGTCGATCCTCGGCACCACCAAGCCGCTCGCCATCGACCTGGAGTTCAACGGCTCGGCGAAGGACCCGTTCGGCAACGAGCGCGTCGGCTTCGAGGGCAAGGCGGAGATCCTGCGCTCCGAGTGGGGCCTCACCTGGAACGCGGCCCTGGAGACCGGTGGCGTCCTCGTCTCCGACAAGATCAAGCTGAACTTCGACATTTCGGCGATCAAGAACGCCTGACCTGCCGCCGCACGGCATCCTGAGCGCGCCCGTCCTCTACTCCCCCCGGTACCGGGAGGGCGGGCGCTCCGGCACGTCGGCGCACACGAGCCCGCCCACGAGCCCGCCCACGTGCCGGTGCCGGTCCACGACGCCGTCCGCCGACGCCCGATATCCCGGTGCGGTGACCGTCGTCCGGCCGCTAGCCTCCGGCCATGACCTGGTTGCCTGCCGACTTCGCGCACCCGCTTCGTGTCGAACTGCCCGGTGGCCATCACCTCAGGCCCATCACGGGTGCCGACGCGGCCATGGACTATCCGGTGGTCATGGGCTCGCGCGAGCGGCTCTGGTCCCAGTTCGGGGAGGCCTGGGGGTGGCCCGCCGAGACCATGACGTACGAGGCGAACCAGAAGGACCTGGAGCGGCACGAGGCCGAGATCGCCGCTCACGAGTCGTTCAACTACGTCCTGCTCGACGAGACCGGGACCGTCGAGTCCGGGTGTGTGTACATCGACCCGCCGGAGAAGGCGGGGGCCGACGCCGAGATCTCCTGGTGGGTGACGGACGACCGGGCCGGCACCGATCTGGAGCGTGAGCTGGACTCGCTGGTGCCCCGGTGGATCGCCGCGGACTGGCCCTTCGCACGGCCGCGGTTCATCGGCCGCGACCTCTCGTGGCGCGCGTGGCTCGCCCTGCCCGACGCACGCGCCTGACGCCGACACCGACACCCGCCGACACCCGACGAGAACTCTCCGAGCCCTGACCGCGTCCGAGCCTCCCGGCGCCACAGGCGTCAGCCGTCCGTCGCGGTCGAGGGACGGGGTCCGGGCTCCCTCGGTGAACGGGACCCGGGGGACGCGGGGAGCGGACGGCGCCGGCGCGGGACCGGCAGGACCCACCACGCCGACGCGACCGTCAGGGCGGCGCCGACGGCGATCGCTCCGAGGCGGGTGAGCAGCAGGCTCTGGGCGTCCTGGCCGAAGTAGCCAAGAAGCAGGGAGAGCGCGGTGGTCATGCCGGCGGCCCAGAACGCGTAGTTCAGCGGGCGCAGCCACAGGGCCACGGCCAGGACGGCGAAGATCAGGACGACGGCGGTCCGGCCACCGATGCCGGCGGCGGCCACGGCGGTGGCGAGCAGCGTGCCGGCGCAGGCACCGACCAGCCGTTCGGCTCCTTTGCGTACGACGTCGTTCCGGCCCCGGTTGCCGCTCGCGGCGACGTACGCGGTCAGCACCATCCAGGGCCAGTGCTGGTCGAAGAGGAGCCGTCCGAGGACGAAGGCCGCGGCGACGGCGGCGGCCATCTGCACCGCCATACGGGTGCTCGGCCGGGGGCGCAGCCGCGAGGGTCGCCGTGCTGGGACGGCTTCGGGGCCGGGCGGCCGCGCCCCGAAGCGGTCGCCGACCGCCTGGACCAGCCAGACACAACCGCACGCCAGCAGGCCGGTCACCGCCGACCAGCCCCAGCTCACCAACGCGCTCTCGGCCCGGGGCGGCAGCGCCGGGCCGGGCACGACGAGCAGGGCGATCAGTGGCAGCGTCATCAGGGTGCCCGCCCCGGCCGCGGCGGGGCCGAAGCGGCGGATCCAGATGGGCAGGGAGATGCAGACGGTGAACACCGCTGCGCCGAGCGCGTAGTGGTACGCCAGCAGTCGGCCGAGCAGGGTCGCGGCGCCGGCCACGGCGGGGAGCAGGACACAGGCCGTGAGCCGTCGGCGGAGGTCCGCGGTCCGCTGGGTGCGGGCCAGGGTGAGTGTCAGCGCGACCGCGAGGACGAGGACGTCGGTGTGGAGTCCGGCTGCCGTCTCCAGCCAGAGGGCCAAGGAGTAACAGAGCAGCACGGCCGTCATGGTCAGCGCCGCTTCGTCAGCATGTCCGCGCAGACTTTCGTAAGCGTTGCGTAGGGATGCGGCGATCACCCCGCCGAGTTTATGCGGGTTCTGGAGCCCGGAACAGTACGCGTCTCCTTACCATGTCTCCATGGATCACCTTTTCCGTGCCGCCCAGATCCGGCGTGGCGTCGTCCGTCTCAACCGCCGGTTGCGGCAGGAACGGGGCGAGGGCGGCCTCAGCTCCGGCCGACTGGGAGTACTGGGGCATCTGTACCGGCACGGTTCGGCGACGCCCGGGGAGATCGCGGCGGCCGAACGGCAACGGCCCCAGTCCCTGACGCGTGTCTTCGCCGAGCTGGAGGCGGCCGGGCTGATCGTCCGGCAGGCCGGCGGCACGGACCGGCGCCGGTCCGTGCTGACGCTCACCGCGGAGGGGCTGCGCGCGCTGGAGCGGGACATGGCCGGGCGGGACGTGTGGCTGGCGGAGGCGCTCGGGACGCTCAGCGAGACCGAGTACGAGGTGCTGCGTCTGGCGGGGGCGCTGATGGAGCGGCTCGCCGATACCGACGCCGGGTCTCAGAAGCCGCCTCCGAAGTCTCCGCCGCCGCCGAAGTCGCCGCCCCCGCCGTCCCCGCCGTCCCCGAATCCGCCGCCGAAGTCGCCGGGGTCGAAGGAGGCACCCGAGACGTCGCCGCCGTCGTAGCCGCCGAAGTCCCCGTAACCGGTGCCGTAGTCGGCCGCGTAGGAGGGGGTGGCCATCGCGCCGCCGAGCAGGGTGCCGACGAGGAGACCGGGCAGGAGGCCGCCGCCGAAGTAGCCGCCCGCCCAGGGGCCGTAGGCCGGGCCCGCGTCCCAGTACGGACGGCGGCCCTGGTCGGTGTCGACCTCGCGGACCGCCGGGTCCTCGCCGTCGGCCAGCCGGGCCTTGTCCGCCGCGCAGACGGGGACGTCGCGGGCCGCGCCGCCCGCAGGGGTCCAGGTCGCGTCGGCGACCGAGGGGCCGTGCCGCGGGTCGAAGAAGCAGGGCGCGCGGCGCTCCGGCAGCGGGCGCCCCTCCCGGCGGGCGGCCAGCAGCGCGAGGGAGAAGCGGCCGTCCTCCAGCGCCTCGGTGACGGCGCGTACGTCCTCCGGGCGCCGCGCGGCCGCCATGGACGACTTCGCCTGTTCATACGCGTCGAGCGCGCGTTCGTAGTCGCCGCGCATCGCGTCGTCCGCCCCGACCTCCGCGGGGTGGAAGTCGAGCCGGTCGAGTTCCTCGCCGAAGGCGGTGATGTCCTCGTCGACGACGACGCGGAGCTTCTCCAGCGCGGCCCGCTGCTCCTGCGACCTGCGGCGCCGGTTGCGGCGTACGACCGTGAACGCGCCCGCGGCGCCGGCCACGACCACCGCGCCGACGGCGATCAGCGCGGTCGTGGAGACTCCGCCGTCCGCGTGGGACCCCCAGCTGTCCGGGGCCGAGCCCTTGACGCTGTCGAGCGCGCGGTCCGTGAAGTCGTTCAGCTGGGTTCTGGCGGGTTCCCCCTGGACGCTGGTCACCAGGTTCTGCACGCCGTTACGGGCCAGCACGGCGGAGTCCGCGCGGGCGTCGAAGCGGGTGCCGAGTCTGATGGCGTACAGGCCGGTGACGCCGGTGTCCGTGCGGAGGTTCTGGAAGAGGTTCTGGGTGGGGAAGCCGTCGGGGAGGACCGCCACGAAGACGGGCTTGTCCGCCTTCTTGATCTTCGCGGCGAGAGCCCGGGCGTCCGCCGTGGACAACTGGGCGGAGGCCGCGGGGTCGACGTAGACCGGGCTCCTGCGCAGGGCCGCCGCCACCGTTCCGACGTCGGTGGCCGCGTGCGCGGGGGACGCGCCGGGAGCGAGGGCCGCGAAGGCGGCGAGGATCAGCGCGATCAGCAGTCCGGGGAGCCCCCGGATCAGTGCGGCCTTCATGTCTCCGAAGCTACCCGAAACCTGCTCGAACGTGTGCTGAACGGTACATCGGGAGCGGGTGGGACGGAGGTGGCGAGGGGTCACCCCCGCCCCACCGGCCCACCCGCTCCCACCCGCCCCGTGCTCGCGGGCTACGCGCTGGACGTCACGCGGCGCGGTACGCCTCCGTCAGCTTGCTCACCGCCTCGGCGTAGTGACCCGTCAGGAGGAGGTGGTCGGCGTCGGCGAAGGGCTTGCTGGTGGCCGGCGTCAGGGTCGAGGAGAGCTTCTGCTGGACCAGCAGGCGGGCCTTGGAGACGGCGGCCCGGCCGAGCGCGTCGGCGCCGGCCCGGTCCGCGCCCGCGGCCACCAGGGCGAGGGCCCTGAGGGTCGCGGAGCCGCCCTCGGGGACCTTGGTGAGCGTGGTCAGCCCCCAGCCGTACGGGAACTGGGGATCGTAGGCCGTGTCACCGACGTTGATCGGCAGCTGGGCCTCCGACTTCGGCCAGGTGACGGGGAGCTGTCCGGTGAAGGGCCGCTTGCCGTAGAGGACGTCCGCGACACCGTCGCCCTCGGTACCCGGCAGCCAGGAGGCGACGAGCGCGTCGATGTCACCGAGGCGGTCGCCGATGAGCTGCGGGCGGCCGGAGACGATCAGGACCGCGCACTTCATGGCGGCGCACACCTTGTCCACGGCGGCCTTGTCGGCGGCGGTCAGCTCCAGGTCGTTGCCGTTGCCGACATCGCCGACTCCCTCCGCGTACGGGGTCTCGCCGACGACGACCACGCCCACGTCGTAACCGCTGGTGGGCGCGGAGGCGTCCTTCGAGTAGGTGACGTCACCGCCCGCGCGCTTCATCCCGTCCAGGATCGTGGTGCCGTCCGTGATCTTTCCTGAGGAGCCCTGCCAGGTGATGGTCCAGCCGCCGGTCTGGTTGCCGAGGTCGTCGGCGTTCGAACCGGCGACGTAGACCTTCTGGGACTTCTTCAGGGGCAGGACGCCCGCCGAGTTCTTCAGCAGGACCTGCGACTCGGCCGCCGCCTCGCGGGCCACCGCCCGGTGCGCGGGCGAACCGATCCGCGACGCGCCGCTGGTGTCGGCGTACGGCTTCTCGAAGAGGCCGAGCTTGAACTTCTGCGTCAGGATGCGCGACACGGCGTCGTCGATCCGCTTCGCGCTGACCCGGCCGGCGTTCGCCTCGTCGATGAGCGTCGTACGGAAGTCCTTGTACGAGTACGGCACCATCATCATGTCGACGCCCGCGTTGACCGAGGTGCGGACGTGGGAGGCGTAGTCGCCGGGGAGCTGGTCGATGGCGTTCCAGTCACTGATCACGAAGCCGTCGAAGCCCATCCGGCCCTTGAGCACGCCGTTGATCATGTCCGCGCGGGCGTGCATCTTCACCGGGCCCTGGCCGTCGCCGAGGATGTCGAGCGAGGAGTACGAGGGCATGACCGAGCCGATGCCGCGGTCGACCGCCGTCTGGTACGGGGCCAGGTGCACGGCTTCCAGCTGCTGCCGGGTGACCTTCGTGACGCCCTGGTCGATGGTGTAGGAGCCGGTCGTGGAGGAGCCGTACTCCGTGCCGCCGTCGCCCACGAAGTGCTTCGCGGTCGCCAGCACCTTGTCGTCGTCCTTCAGGTCCTTGCCGTCGCGGGCGCCCTGGAGTCCCTGGATGACCGTCTCCATGGACTTCACGAGGGCCGGGTCCTCACCGAAGGACTCGTACGAACGGCCCCACCGTTCGTCGCGGGTCACGCACAGGCAGGGGGCGAAGTCCCACGGGATGCCGGTGGCGCGGACCTCGGCGGCCGTCACGGCGCCCGCCTTCTCCGCCAGACCCGGGTCACGGGTCGCGCCGATGCCAATGTTGTGCGGCATGATCGTCGCGCCGGTGAGGTTGTTGTGGCCGTGCACCGCGTCCACGCCGTAGATCAGCGGGATCTGGAACCGCGTGGCCTGCGCCCGGAGCTGGTAGCCGTCGATCATCTTCGCCCAGGCCGCGGGGGTGTTGGGCGTCGGCGTGGAACCGCCGCCGGAGAGCAGCGACCCGAGGTCGTACGAGGCGATGTCGCCGCCCGCGCCGATCGCGCCGCGTTCGGCCTGGGTCATCTGCCCGGCCTTCTCCTCCAGGGACATCCGGGAGACCAGGTCGGCGACCCGCTTGCGCACCGGCAGCTTCGGGTCCAGGTACGGCAGCCCGTGGGCGTCGATGACCACCTGCGGGGTCTCGGCGGGAGCCTTCGCGCCGGTGACCGTCAGCTTGAGAGGGATCGTCTCCGCGGCTTCGGCCGACTTGTCCTTCAGGGTGGACACCCGGATCGTGCGGGAGGTTCCGGAGGCCGTGCCCGCCGGGAAGGTGATCTCGCCCTTGACCGGGGTGTAGTCCTTGCCGGACTCGGCGGTGCCGCCCGCGCTCTCGTAGGCGACCGTCACGGGTTCGTCGATCGGGGCGGATCCGGTGGTGGCCACGGAGAGCCGCACCGTCGCCGTCCCGCCCTCCTTCACCGGATGGACGGCCGAGTCGGCGCTCACGGAGGCCCGCAGGGACTGGTCCCCCTTGCCGTACAGCTCGACGTCGTCCATGGCGAACCGGCCCTTCACGCCGACCGGGAGCGTGACGGCGTACCCCCACATCTGAGTGAGGCCGAGGACCTGGTCGATGCCGCCGACGGGCTGGTAGTCCGTGCGGTAGACGAAGTCGGTGAAGGGGATCTCGATCTGCTTCCAGCCGGTGAAGTCGTCCGTGAAGGACGTCGTCCACAGCTCGGAGGCCTCGCCGTTGGCGCCGCCGTCCTTGATCTCGAAGCTGACCTTCTTGGCGTTGTTCTGACCGTCCCACCAGAAGCGGATGCCCTTGTGGGCGGACCAGTCGTGGGCCGGCTGGTCGAAGGCGAAGTCATGGGTGAAGCCGCCGTAGCCGCTGATGTCGTAGTCGCCGCTGAGGACCTTGCCGCCTTCGGGGGCGTCGGACCGTGCGGTCAGGGCGAGCGCGGGCGGGTCGTCGGCGTCGCCGCCCCAGGTGAAGACCCCTTCGGCGGGCGGGTTCGCGAAGGGCACTTCCCCCTCGAAGCGGTCGACCGGGACGGGCGCGGGGTCGTCGGCCGCGGCGACCGTGCCGGCCGCGGCCAGGGGCAGCAGCCCGACGAGCAGGGCGGCGGAGGCGAGCAGGGCGGTTCTTCGCATGTACCTTCCCTCGGCTCTCTTAGTTCACTTACGACTTAGATCACGGCGTGAGTTAACTGACGCCACGGGGGGCCGTCAAGGCTTCACGCCAGAACCGGTACAGACTCAACCCCCGGCCGGATCAGGGCTGTTGTTCCTTCAAAGTGTGAACGCGCACCCCCTTGACGCGCCCGGGAAGCCGTCATTTACTCACGCCTCGCACGCCTCCCCACCCCCACCTCCAGAAGGGCGGCGCCCCATGAGGGGATCCACTCGAGCGGTCCGGCTGCTTCTCGCCGGGCTGCTCACCACGGCCGGGTTCACCGCGGCCGCGCCCGCGCACGCCGCGGGCGAACAGGTCACCGCCTGGCTGACCACGACCGACGACGACGGCGGCCGTCATGTCGTACGCGGGCTCCAGGCCCAGGCGCCGTTCGCCTTCCAGTCCGGCACGGGCGGAAGCGGCGAGAACATCACCGTCGACGAGAACACCCGCTACCAGACCTTCACCGGCGGCGGAGCCTCCTTCACCGACACCGCCGCCTGGCTGATGAACAGCAGCGGCGCGCTCTCGCAGTCCACGCGGGACGCCACGATGCGCAAGCTGTTCTCGCCGACGGACGGCATCGGACTGTCGTTCCTGCGCAACCCGATGGGCGCGTCGGATCTCGCGCGGTACGGCTACACCTACGACGACGTGCCGGCCGGGCAGAGCGACCCGAATCTGGCGCAGTTCTCGATCGCGCACGATCTGGCCGACGTGGTACCGCTGACGAAGCAGGCGCTCCAGCTGAATCCGTCGCTGACGGTGATGGCCTCGCCGTGGACGGCTCCGGCCTGGATGAAGGACAGCGGGCAGCTCAACGGCGGCTGGCTGAAGTCGGAGGACTACGGGGCGTACGCCTCGTACTTCGTGAAGTACCTCCAGGCCTACCGGGACCAGGGTGTGCCGGTCTCGTACGTCACCGCGCAGAACGAGCCGACGTGCTGCTCGGGGTACCCCTCGATGAGCTGGAACGGCTCCGGGCTCGCCTACTTCACCAAGAGCGAGCTGCTGCCGAAGCTGCAGGCGGCGGGCCTGTCCACGAAGGTCCTCGCCCACGACTGGAACTGGGACGTGTACGACTCGTACGCCGCCCAGACCGTCGACGACGCGGCGGTGCGCTCCCACCCGAACTTCGGCGGGATCGCCTGGCACGGGTACGGCGGGGACATCAACAAGCAGACGAGTGTGCACAACCAGTACCCGGGCCTGGACGCCTTCGGGACCGAGCACTCCGGCGGCACCTGGATCGCCAACCAGCAGCGCGAGGACATGCTCAACATCGTCGACTACACGCGCAACTGGGCGAAGTCGGTGACGAAGTGGTCGCTGGCCGTGGACCAGAACCGGGGCCCGCACAACGGCGGTTGCGGGACGTGCAGCGGACTGATCACCGTGCACAACGGCGACGGGGCGAGCGGGAGCGTCGACTACACGGTCGAGTACTACACGATGGGCCACCTGACGAAGTTCGTCCGGCCCGGTGCCCAGCGGATCGCGTCGACGGCGTCCACGTCGGTGCCGAACGTGGCGTGGCGCAACCCCGACGGGTCGAAGGCGCTGATCGCGTACAACGACGCGTCCGCCGCGAAGACGATCACTGTCAACTGGGGCTCGCAGCACGCCACTTACTCATTGCCGGGCAAGACCTCGGCCACCTTCACCTGGTCCGGCACGCAGTCGGGCGGGGGCGGCGGCCAGTCGGGCTCCTTCGTCGGGCTCGCGGGCAAGTGCCTGGACGTGGCGGGTGGTTCGAGCGCCAACGGCGCGGCGGTGCAGCTCTACGACTGCAACGGCAGCGCGGCCCAGAAGTGGGCGGTGCAGGCGGACGGCTCGGTGCAGACGCTCGGCAAGTGCCTGGACGTGACCTCGGCCTCGACGGCGAACGGCGCCAAGGTCCAGCTGTACGACTGCAACGGGAGCGGTGCCCAGCGGTGGTCGTACAACGCCACGACGGGTGACGTGGTCAACACCGCGGCGAACAAGTGCCTCGACGTGACCGACAACTCCTCGGCGAACGGGGCGCGGGCGCAGATCTGGACGTGCACGGGTGCCGCCAACCAGAAGTGGCACCTGCAGTAGGCCGCGGAGTCCCGGCACGGTCCCCGGCGAGGTCTTCACGCCTCGCCGGGGACCCGTGCCGGGCGGTGCGGGCTACGCGGCCGGTTCCACTCCCGCCCGCAGCAGCCCGTACGTGCACGCGTCCTCCAGTGCCTGCCAGGACGCGGCGATGACGTTCTCGCCGACGCCGACCGTGGACCACTCGCCCGCGCCGTCGGAGGTGGAGATGAGCACGCGGGTCGTGGAGGACGTACCGTGCTTGCCCTCCAGGATGCGCACCTTGTAGTCGACGAGTTCCAGCGTCGCCAGCTGGGGGTAGATCTTCTCGAGCGCCACCCGCAGCGCGCGGTCGAGGGCGTTGACGGGACCGTTGCCCTCGGCGGTGGCGACGATGCGCTCGCCCTTGGCGAAGAGCTTGACCGTGGCCTCGTTGGCGTGGGTGCCGTCGGGGCGGTCCTCGACGATGGCCCGCCAGGACTCGACCTCGAAGTACTTGCGGGCCTTGCCCTCGGCCTCCGCGCGCAGCAGGAGCTCGAAGGACGCGTCGGCGGCCTCGTACGTGTAGCCCCTGAGCTCGCGTTCCTTGACCCGTTCGACCACCCGGCCCACCAGTTCGCGGTCGCCGCCGAGGTCGATGCCGAGTTCCTTGCCCTTGAGCTCGATCGACGCGCGGCCCGCCATGTCGGAGACCAGCATCCGCATGGTGTTGCCGACCTGCTCGGGGTCGATGTGCTGGTAGAGGTCCGGGTCGACCTTGATCGCGGAAGCGTGCAGACCGGCCTTGTGCGCGAACGCGGAAACACCCACATAGGGCTGGTGCGTCGAAGGCGTCAGGTTGACCACCTCCGCGATCGCGTGCGAGATCCTCGTCATCTCCCGCAGCGCGCCCTCGGGCAGCACCTGCTTGCCGTACTTCAGCTCCAGGGCCGCCACCACCGGGAACAGGTTCGAGTTGCCGACCCGCTCGCCGTAGCCGTTCGCCGTGCACTGCACGTGCGTCGCGCCCGCGTCGACGGCGGCCAGCGTGTTGGCGACCGCGCAGCCCGTGTCGTCCTGGGCGTGCATGCCGAGCCGGGCCCCGGTGTCGGCGAGGACGGTGGCCACGACCGCCTGGACCTGGGCCGGGAGCATGCCGCCGTTGGTGTCGCAGAGTACGACCACGTCGGCGCCCGCCTCGGAGGCGGCCCGGACGACCGCCTTCGCGTACGCGGGGTTCGCGCGGTAGCCGTCGAAGAAGTGCTCGCAGTCGACGAAGACCCGCCGGCCCTGCGAGCGGAGGTAGGAGACGGTGTCGCGGACCATCTCCAGGTTCTCGTCCAGGGTCGTGCGCAGCGCGAGCTCGACATGGCGGTCGTGGGACTTGGCCACCAGCGTGATCACCGGGGCACCGGAGTCCAGCAGCGCCTTGACCTGCTGGTCCTCGCTCGCCTTCGCTCCCGCCCGGCGGGTGGCGCCGAAGGCCACGAGCTGCGCGTGCTTGAAGTCGATCTCCTGCCGGGCGCGGGCGAAGAACTCGGTGTCACGCGGGTTGGCGCCGGGCCAGCCGCCCTCGATGAAGCCCACCCCGAAGTCGTCCAGGTGCCGTGCGATGGCCAGCTTGTCCGCCACGGTGAGGTTGATGCCCTCACGCTGCGCGCCGTCGCGCAGGGTCGTGTCGAAGACGTGGAACGAATCGTCGAGCTCGCTGGTTTCGGTCATGGTGTCTGGCTCCTGTGTTGGATCTCGGTCTGTACCGGAATGACCGGCTCCACCGTCCCCCAATGATCCCTCGCGCTCCCTTCCCGGCTTGTGGTGGGCCAGGAAAACGAAAAACCTCTCGCGGGTGCGAGAGGTCTGCGCGCGGGTCGAGGACGACGGTGCCCGCCCGTACGTGGTGGTACGTGGCGGTCACTGCGGACCGGCGCGCCTGCTGCCCATAATCATGGCGAACGAGAGCACGGGGGCAGTCTGGCACAGCGCCGCCCCCGGTCCCAGATCGTCTCAGGATGCGGGCGGTTCGTCCGATTCCGGGGGCGGCTTCCGGCCACGGCCGTCCTGGACGGGGCCACGGTGTGCCGCTCACCGGTGCGCGAGTCGGGCCCGCCCAGGGCGTCGCCCTTCCCGGGCTGATCGACGGTCCGCGACCGGGGGCGCCGGGGTCAGCCGAGCGAATCGTCCAGGAACTCCTTGACGTGGCCGAGGGTCCGCTCCCGGTCGGTGCCGCGCAGGCCGATCGCCACGTGGATGGAGAAGCCGTCGAGCAGGGCCCGCAGGCGGGCGGCGAAGCGGTCCGGGTCGACCTGCCGGAACTCGCCGCGCGAGACGCCCTCGGCGATCAGCGCCACCAGGTCCCGGTGCCAGGCCCCCTCGATCGCGACCTGCCGTTCACGGGCGTCCTCGCCGGCGTTCTGCGAGTGGTTCCAGACCTCCAGCCAGAGCGTCCAGTGGGGGTCGCGGTGGCCGTCGGGGACGTACAGGTCGACGTACGCGTCCAGGCGGCCGCGGGCGGTGCCCCGCGCGGCGAGCAGCCGGCCGCGCTCGGCGCCGAGCCGGCCCTCGCTCCACTCCAGTGTCTGCAGCAGCAGTTCGTCCTTGGAGCGGAAGTAGTAGAGGAGGTGGCCGCTGCTCATCCCGACCTCGTGGCCGAGCGCCGCCATGGTGAGCTTCTCCAGGCCGCGCTCGGCGATCATGCCCATCGCCACCCCGAGGACCTCCTCGCGGGGCGGTGCGGTGTTGCGGCGACGGGTCACGGGGCGGCCTCCACGGTCTCCGTACCGACCGGGGCCCGGTCGGCCCCGGTGGTCACCTCGGCCCGGCGGGGGCGGCGCCGGCACACGGCCCAGAGCGGTACGTTCACCTGTACGTTCTACCCGACCCCCGCTCGCGCGGGTCGGCGGACCCCGGACCTCGGACCCGGTCTCAGACCTTCGGCTGCTGCTGCGTGATGCAGTGGATGCCGCCCCCGCCGGCGAAGATCGTACGGGCGTCCACCAGGGTCACCGTCCGCTCGGGGAACAGACCGCGGAAGATCCCGGCCGCGGTCTCGTCGCGCGGGTCGTCGAAGCCGCACAGCACGACACCGCCGTTGCAGAGGTAGTGGTTGATGTAGGAGTAGTCCGCCCAGTGCCCGTCCGCCTCCAGGACGGTCGGGGCCGGGACCTCGACGACCTCCAGGGGGCGCCCGCGCGCGTCGGTCTGCGCCCTCAGCAGCCCGATGACCTCCTTCGTCACCTCGTGGTCGGGGTGCGCGGGATCCGGCTGGTGGTGCGCGACGACGACTCCGGGGCGGGCGAAGGCGGCCACGATGTCGACGTGCCCGAGCGTGCCGAAGCCGTACGGGGGGTAGTCGCCGGTCAGCCCGCGCGGCAGCCAGATCGCCTTGCGGGTGCCGAGGTGGGCGTGGATCTCCGCCTCGACCCGCTCGCGCGTCCAGTCCGGGTTGCGCTCCCGGCCCAGCTGCACGGTCTCGGTGAGCAGAACGGTCCCCTCGCCGTCCACGTGGATCGCGCCGCCCTCGTTGACCAGCCGCGAGGCGTACGTCCGCGCGCCCGCGAGGTCCGAGACATACGCGCCGATCTTGGCGTCGTGCTCCCAGCGCGCCCAGTCCTGGGCGCCCCAGCCGTTGAACGTCCAGTCCACGGCGGCCAGTCCGCCCTTCCCGTCGGTCAGGAAGGTGGGGCCGATGTCACGCATCCAGGCGTCGTCGAGTTCCCGCTCGACGGTGTCGACGCCGGGGCCGAGGAGTTCGGCGGCCTCCCGGGACTGCCCCGGCCCGCACACGACGGTGACCGGTTCGAAGCGGCGGACCGCGCGCGCCACCTCCGCCCAGGCGGCCCGCGCCCGTGCGAGGTCGTCCGGGTCGTCGAAGGTCGGGTTCGGGCCCGGCCACGCCATCCAGGTGCGCTCGTGCGCGTCCCACTCGGCGGGCATCCGGAAACCGTCGGAGGCAGGGGTCATGACGTGCACCATCACAGGAAGTAGAGGCGGTTGAGGGACACGGAGTCGGCGGCCTCGGAGCGCAGCGGCTCACCGTCGAGGGTGACCAGGCCGGTGCGCTGGTCGACGTTGACGGCTCCGGTACGGGAGTTGAGGCGCAGGTCGGCGGGGCCGATCCCGCGCGTACCGCGCACGGCGACCCTGCGCCGGCGCGTCGGCATCCGGTCGTTGCCCTGGTCGAGGGCCGCCTGGGCGACGAAGGCCACCGAGATCTCGGCGGGTGTCGCACCGTGCGCGCCGAACTGCGGGCCCAGGACGAGGGGTTCGCAGGTGTCGGTGGCGGCGTTCGGGTCGCCGACCACGCCGTACGCCGGGAAGCCGGACTTCAGGACCAGTTGCGGCTTGGCGCCGAAGAACTCGGGGCGCCACAGCACGATGTCGGCGAGCTTGCCGACCTCGATGGAGCCGACCTCGTGCGCGAGCCCGTGGGCGATGGCCGGGTTGATGGTGAGCTTTGCCATGTACCGCAGGACGCGTTCGTTGTCGTGGTCCTCCGGGGCGCCGAGCTCGCTCTTCATCTTTCCGGCCATCGCGAAGGTCCGGCGTACGGTCTCGCCCGCGCGGCCCATGCCCTGCGCGTCCGAGGACGTGATGCCGATCGCGCCCAGGTCGTGCAGCACGTCCTCGGCGCCCATGGTCCCGGCGCGGATCCGGTCGCGGGCCATGGCGGCGTCGCCGGGCAGGTCGGTCTTGAGGTCGTGGACGGAGACGATCATGCCGTAGTGCTCGGCGACCGCGTCCCGGCCGAAGGGCAGGGTGGGGTTGGTGGACGAGCCGATGACGTTCGGGACACCCGCCATCTTCAGGACGTTCGGCACATGGCCGCCGCCGCAGCCCTCGATGTGGAAGGCGTGGATGGTCCGGCCGTCCAGCACCCGCAGGGTGTCCTCGACCGAGAGGCATTCGTTCAGTCCGTCGCTGTGCAGGGCCACCTGGACGTCGTGCTCCTCGGCGACGCGCAGTGCGGTGTCCAGGGCGCGGGTGTGGGCGCCCATGTCCTCGTGGACCTTGAAGCCGCTCGCGCCGCCCTCGGCGAGGGCCTCGACCAGGGGCGCGGCGGAGGAGGACGAACCCCGGCCCAGGAAGCCGATGTTGACCGGCCAGGCGTCGAACGCGGCGAAGGCGTGGCGCAGCGCCCAGGGCGAGTTGACGCCGACTCCCCACACCGGCCCGAACTCCTGGCCGATGACGGTGGTGACGCCTGAGGCGAGCGAGGCCTCCATGATGCGCGGCGACAGGAGGTGGACGTGGGTGTCGACGGCTCCGGCGGTGGCGATCAGGCCCTCGCCGGACACGATGGACGTGCCCGTGCCCACCACGACGTCGACCCCGTCCAGGGTGTCGGGGTTCCCGGCCCGGCCGATCGAGCAGATCCGCCCCTCGCGGATGCCGATGGAGACCTTCCGGATCCCCTGCGCCGCGTCGATCACCACCACGTTGCTGATCACCACGTCGCAGGTGTCTCGGACGGCGGCGGCCTTGAGATGCAGTCCGTCGCGGGCTGTCTTGCCGAAGCCGGCGAGGAACTCGTCGCCGTGAAGCTGGGCGTCCGACTCGACGCGGATGGTCAGCCCCGAGTCGCCGAGGCGGACGCGGTCGCCCGCGCGGGGGCCGTGGGTGGCGGCGTACTCGTACGGATTCATCGTTCGTTCCCTTCGGCTTCCCCGGTACCGGCTCCGAGGTATCCGCAGGCGGCCGCCCTGCGCAGGGCTTCCTCCCGGGCTCCGGGCGCGTCCAGCGGGCCGTCCACGAGCCCGGCGAACCCGATCGCGACGCGTGCTCCGCCGATCGGGCGGAGGCCGACCTCGACGCTCTCCCCGGGGCCGAAGCGGACCGACGAACCGGCGGGGACGGCGAGCCGCATCCCGTAGGCCGTCGCCCGCGGGAAGTCGAGCCGCGGGTTGGCCTCGAAGAAGTGGAAGTGCGAGGTGACGGAGACGGGCACGGTGGCGGTGTTGGTGACCGTCAGGCGCACGGCGGCCTCGGGCTCGGCGTGCGCGGGCCCCGGCAGCAGGGCGCCCGGTCCCGCCTCCCTCAGTCCCGGGCCGAGGGGGTCGCTCACCACGGCGAGCCGGGACCCGTCGTCGAAGACGGCCTCGACGTGCACCTCGGTGACGATGTCGGCGACGCCCGGCAGCACGTCGTCCGGGCCGAGCACGGACCGGGCCGCCTCGATGGCCTCCGCGAGCCGGCGCCCGTCCCGGGCCGCCTCGCACACGGTGTCCGCGATGAGCGCGGTCGCCTCGGGGACGTTCAGCCGGAGACCGCGGGCCCGGCGGGCCCGGGCGAGCTCGGCCGCGCCGAAGAGCAGCAGCCGGTCACGTTCCGTGGGGGTCAGTCTCACGACGCGGCACCTCCTTGCCTTCCACTGATTAGAACAACACTCTAAACAACGGATGGTCAAGAGGGAAACATTGACAGGGAGAGGGGCATTGACGGGCACACCCGGGAAGCGACACATTGAACGTCGCTCTAAACAACCGGGCGGCGGATCGAAGGAGACCAGCCATGCCGATAGAACAGCGCGGAGTCGACACCATCCCCGACGAGGAGCGGACCAGCGGTCCGCGCGACCTCGTGTCGATCCTGCTCGGCTCCAACCTCTGTCTCGGCGTGATCATCTTCGGCTGGCTGCCGCCGTCCTTCGGGCTCGACTGGTGGTCCTCGGTGAGCTCGGTCGTGGCCGGCACGGTGATCGGCACGGCGCTCACCGCTCCCCTGGCGCTGGTCTCGCTGCGCACGGCCACCAACCTCTCCACCTCCTCCGGCGCCCAGTTCGGTGTGCGCGGGCGGCTGGTCGGCTCGGTCGTGGGGCTGCTGCTCGCCCTCGGCTACACCGCGCTGACCGTGTGGATCGGCGGCGATGTGATGATCGGCGTCCTGCACCGGCTGTTCGGCCTGCCGGTGGACGGTCTCGCCTACGCCGTCGTGTACGCGCTCCTCGCCGCCGCCACCGTCGCGGGCGCGGTCTACGGCTACCGGGTGCTGCTCGCCATGTCCCGCGTCCTCGCGGTGGGCATGACCGCGCTCCTCGCGCTCGGCGTCCTCGCGTACGCGCCGCACTTCACCACCGCCGCGCTCCCCGGGGCGGGCGGCTACCTGCTCGGCTCGTTCTGGCCGACCTGGCTGCTGGCGGCGGTCGCGGCGGGCCTGTCCGGGCCCATCGCGTTCATCACCCTGCTCGGTGACTACACCCGGTACATCTCCCCGTCCCGGCACTCCTCGCGCAAGGTCCTGCACGCCACCTGGCTGGGCCTGATCGCCGGTCTGCTCGTCCCCCAGCTCTTCGGGACCTTCACGGCGTACGCGGCCCGCGCCGCCCTCGACTACGCGGGACCACTGGTCTCCGCCTCCCCCGCCTGGTACCTGGTCCCGCTCCTGCTCGCCGCCTCCGCGGGCTCGGTCGGCAACGCGGGACTGATGCTCTACTCGATGGGCCTGGACCTGGACGCGATCCTGCCGCGGGCCTCGCGCGCCCGGGCGACCCTCACGGTCGCCGTCGTCGCCACCGTCTGTGTCTTCGTCGGCCACTACGCCTGGAACGCGCAGTCCGCGATGACGTCCTTCGTCCTCCTCCTGACGGCCATCGGCACCCCGTGGGCGGTCATCACCCTCATCGGCTTCGCCCGCAGCCGCGGGAGCTACGACCCGGACGCCCTCCAGGTCTTCAACCGCCGCTCCCGGGGCGGGATCTACTGGTACCGCGCCGGCTGGAACGTCCGGGCGACGCTCTCCTGGGTGCTCGGCGCGTCCGTCGGCCTGCTCGCCGTGTCACTGCCCTCCTACGAGGGGCCCCTGCTGTCCCTCACCGGCGGGGTGGACTGCAGCTTCGTCCTGTCGGGGCTGGTGGGCGGGCTCGCGTACCTGACGCTGTCTCCGAAGGCGACGGCCCCGGCGACGGCGTCGGACCGGTTCGAGACCGGACAGGAACTGACTCGCACCGAAAGCGGGCTGTAACGCGTCCGTCCACGGCGCCGAGCCGAGCGGAGCAGCACGGCAGGCACCTACCCCCCTGTGAGGTGCGGCTGTGGCAGCCGTCCCGCCACCGCGCGGACACCCTTTGAGAGCATCACCTGACGGTGCGCCTCCGACCTGTACAGACCGGGGGTGCATCGATGTCCCCCGGCCTGACCGGACGTACCGCTACTGGGCGAGCAGCACGACCAGCATCGCCAGCCAGCACAGTGCGACAAAGGCCGGAAGCACCACCATCACAAGGCCCGTCGGAGACGAGTGCAGCCACGCCGCCCCCGGCTCGGCCATCTGGCGTCCCACGATCCTGTGCCCGCCGTGCCAGGCCATGTGCTCCTCCAAATCCACGACCGCGCTCTTACGGGCCTGCAGATAGCGCCGCCCGAACCGCAGCATGACGGCGAACGCCAGCGCCGACGCGAACCCGATCACCGTGATGATCACAGCAATGCCCAGCCCCATCCCTTCCGACTTCGCGCCCTCCTTGCCGAGCGTGAACGCCAGCGTGGCCGCGAGGCCCGCCGTGATGTAGAGGAAGTTGTTGAGCTTGTTCCAGTTGATGATGTCCTCGTGTTTGTACAGATCCACGGCGATCCCGTACTGCGTCTGCAGCATCGACTCGCGTGGCTTCCGCCACACCCACACCACCCGCAACCGGCCGTCCGGCGGCCTCAGCCGTGTCAGTTCCTCGAAGCCGAGCTTCCGGTGAAACCGTGTCGACGCCTCGTTGAGCGGCTCGCTCACCACCGCCGCGATCACCGGGTTGCTCGTCCACTGCCCCAGCACATGGTGGTAGAGCTGCGACGCAACCCCCTGCCGTGCCGCATCACGGGCCACACACACCTGCTTGATCACCAGAAAGCTGCCGAGCGTGGTCTTGATCCGATGATTCAGCCACTCATCGAGTCCGATCCGCTCGTCGCTGTACGCCAGCAGAAATCCCAGGACGTCGGTCCCCTTGACCGCCACGTAGAAATGCTCGGCCCTCACCAACGCCGCCCGGTACACCTCCTCGGTGTACCCGGACACCAAGAACCCGTCCTGGCTCGCAACAGCCGGATCAGTGCCCTCCAGGCTCCTGGACTGCGCCAGTTCGAGGATCCTCGGGACATGGTCCTGGGTCGCCCGTACGATCTCGATCGTCTCCATGGCAGGCACGGTCACGCCTTCACCCCCGGTGCGAATGAATGCACCAAACTACCCTCAGCGATGTCCACTTGACGATCCATCGGGTGAACGAGCGAGTCCGCCGCAGGCCACCGAAAGCAGGGGCACCGCGGAGGAGTGCTCCCGCGGCGGAGGGTCCGAGCGCGTCGGATCGGGCAGCTGATGGTGATGATCGTTTCGACCGGCCGGGAGCCGGAAGCGGGCACATGACACGACCTCGCAATCCATTACGGCACCGGTGCTGCGCACACGACGCATCGAACGGACTACCGGTCCCCGCACTCCTGTCGGGGAGGCGGGGACCGGTGGGACGCGTGGATCGCGGGGGACCGACGGACGCGAGGGGCGCGCGAGGGCCCCGGGAGACAGCGGGCCTAGCCCAGCGGGTGCATCCAGCCGTGCTGGTCCGTGCTGATGCCGCGCTGGATGTCGAGGAGTGCCTCGCGCAGCTTCATGGTGACCTCGCCGGGCTCGCCGCCGGACTGCTTCCACTCGGCGCCCGTGCGCTTGACCGTGCCGACGGGGGTGATGACCGCCGCGGTGCCGCAGGCGAAGACCTCGGTCAGCGTGCCGTTCTCGGCGTCGCGCTGCCACTGGTCGATGGAGACACGGCCCTCACGGGACTCGTAGCCGAGGTCGCGGGCCACGGTGAGCAGGGAGTCGCGGGTGACGCCCTCCAGGATGGAACCGGTGAGCGAGGGGGTGACGATCACCGGCTTCTCACCGGCCGCGCCGCCGTACACGAAGTACAGGTTCATGCCGCCGAGCTCCTCGATCCACTGGTGCTCGACCGCGTCGAGGTAGCAGACCTGGTCGCAGCCCTTGGCGGCGGCCTCGGCCTGCGCGAGCAGCGAGGCGGCGTAGTTGCCGCCGGTCTTGGCGTCGCCCATGCCGCCGGGGACGGCGCGCACGCGGTCCTCGGAGAGCCAGATGGACACGGGCTTCACGCCGCCGGGGAAGTAGGCGCCGGCCGGGGAGGCGATGACGAGGAACAGGTACTCGTTGGCGGGCTTCACCCCGAGCCCGACCTCGGTCGCGATCATGAACGGGCGGAGGTAGAGGGACTCCTCGCCGCCGTGCGCCGGGACCCAGGCCCTGTCCTGCTGGACCAGCACGTCACAGGCCTCGATGAACGTCTCCACCGGCAGCTCCGGCATGCCGAGGCGGCGGGCGGAGGCCTGGAAGCGGCGGGCGTTCTTGTCCGGGCGGAAGGTGGCGACGGAGCCGTCGGGCTGGCGGTAGGCCTTGAGGCCCTCGAAGATCTCCTGCGCGTAGTGCAGGGTCATGTTCGCCGGGTCGAGGGAGAGCGGGCCGTACGGAACGAGCTGACCGTCGTGCCAGCCGCGACCCTCGGTCCACTTGATCGTCACCATGTGGTCGGTGAAGTGGCGGCCGAACCCGGGGCTGGTGAGCAGTGCCTCGCGCTCCGCATCCGAGCGGGGCTGCGAAGAGGGCTTGAGCTCGATCGTGGGCGTCGTCATGAGTGGTTGTCCTTCACCGGTTGTGTGTGACGGGCCGCGCTCACGCCTGTACTGCCAGTGGCCAGTGCTAGGACGTCCGAGCATTCCCTCATTCGGCGGCTCCGCGTTCGATTATCGCGCGAGTATCGCGCGGTCGGGGCCGTGGACGAAAACGGGGTGAATGCGGCCCATGGGGTTGCCCAGGGGTTGATGGTGGCACCCGGCGAGGGCAGAAGAAAAGCCGCCGGGCGCTGTTGCGACCCGGCGGCTGCTTCGTTGGGGTGAGCGCGCGGGGTCAGCCGGCTACTCGTACGGCGAGCGCGTCGCCGATCTCCTCGGTGCTGCGGGCGGGCTGCCCGACGCGCTCGGCGAGGTCGGCGGAGACGGCGTCCTCGATGCGGGCGGCCTCGGGTTCGTAGCCGAGGTGGCGCAGCAGGAGGGCGACGGACAGGACGGTGGCGCTGGGATCGGCCTTGCCCTGGCCCGCGATGTCGGGCGCCGAGCCGTGCACGGGCTCGAACATCGAGGGGAACTCGCCGCTCGGGTTGATGTTGCCGGAGGCGGCGACGCCGATGCCGCCGGAGACGGCCGCGGCGAGGTCGGTGATGATGTCGCCGAAGAGGTTGTCGGTGACGATCACGTCGAAGCGCGCGGGGTCCGTGACGAGGTAGATCGTCGCGGCGTCCACATGGATGTAGTCCGTGGTGACCTCGGGGAACTCCTCGGCCACCTTGTTGAAGACGTTCGTCCAGAGGTGACCCGCGAAGGTCAGCACGTTGTTCTTGTGGACCAGCGTCAGCTTCTTGCGCGGGCGGGCCTGGGCGCGGGCGAAGGCGTCGCGGACGACACGCTCGACGCCGAAGGCCGTGTTGACGGAGACCTCGGTGGCGACCTCGTGCTCGGTGCCCTTGCGGATGGTGCCGCCGTTGCCGGTGTAGGGGCCCTCGGTGCCCTCGCGGACCACCACGAAGTCGATCTCGGGCTGGCCGGCCAGCGGGGTGGCGACCCCGGGGAGCAGCTTCGAGGGACGCAGGTTGACGTGGTGGTCGAAGGCGAAGCGCAGCTTGAGCAGGAAGCCCCGCTCCAGGACGCCGGACGGGACCGAGGGGTCGCCGATCGCGCCGAGCAGGATCGCGTCGTGCCGCTTCAGGGCATCGAGGTCGGCCTCGGTGAGGGTCTCCCCGGTCGCGTGGTACCGCCGGGCGCCGAAATCGAAGTCCTTGGTCTCCAGCTTCACATCCTGCGGGAGGACGGCGGAGAGCACCTTCAGCCCCTGGGCCACGACCTCCTGGCCGATGCCGTCACCGGGGATCACTGCGAGATTGATGCTGCGAGACATGAAGGCACCGTACTCCCTGTCCCATGGGATGACACGACGTGTCCGCCATACGGACGAGTCGGTGCTGCCGCACGCCAACCCGTCGCCCTGCGTTCACCCGTACGTAGGGCCCCCGTTGGACCTCGCTGGGAAGTTCTCGAACATGGACACTCCCGACGTCGGCATTCCCGAGCAGCTCGCGCGCCGTATGAGCATGGCCGAGCAGCACGAGTACCTGCGGACGAAGCTCACCCGGCGCCGCGCGCTGACCGCGGCGGGCGCCTTCGCCGGCGGTGGGCTGCTGGCCGGCTGCGCGTCCGGTCCGAAGAGCCCGGCGCGCGTGTCCACCCCGAGGGCGGGCTCCGCCACCGGGCAGGTGCACGGTTCCGCCGTCACGCCCTTCGGGCGCCATCTCGCCTTCGGCGCGGACCCGAAGACCCAGATGCGGATCTCCTGGCAGGTGCCCCTGGCGGTCCGGAAGCCCTACGTGCGGGTGGGGCTGACGCCCTGGGGGCTGAGCCGGCGGATCGAGGCGGAGGTCCGTGACCTGCACACACCGGGCCTCACCGGTCAGCGGTTCGCGCTGGACCAGTACTACCTGCACGCGGCGCTGGACAACCTGCGGCCCGGCACGACGTACTACTACGGAGTCGGCCACGAGGGGTTCGACCCCGCGTCACGGGAGCGGCACTCCACGGTCGGCTCCTTCCGTACCGCGCCCGCGCGTCCGGAGAAGTTCGTCTTCACCGCCTTCGGCGACCAGGGAGTCACCCCCGACGCGCTCGCCAACGACAAGGTGCTGCTCGGCCGGCACCCGGCCTTCCACCTGCACGCGGGCGACATCTGCTACGCGGACTCGGTGGGCCTCGGCGCGAAGTCCGACATCTACGACCCCAGCGCCTGGGACCTGTTCCTCAGGCAGACCGAGTCGGTGGCGAGGTCGGTGCCGTGGATGGTGACGACCGGCAACCACGACATGGAGGCCTGGTACTCGCCGAACGGGTACGGCGGCCAGTCGGCACGCTGGTCCCTCCCGGACAACGGCTTCGACGCCCGCCGGGCGCCGGGCGTGTACTCCTTCACCTACGGCAACGTCGGCATCGTGGCGCTGGACGCGAACGACGTGTCGTACGAGATCCCCGCCAACAAGGGCTACACGGACGGCCGGCAGACGGCGTGGCTCGACCGGCGGCTCGGTGAACTGCGCGGGAGCGTCGACTTCGTGGTGGTCTTCTTCCACCACTGCGCCTACTCGACCTCGACCCACGCCTCCGACGGCGGCGTGCGGGACGCCTGGCTTCCGCTGTTCGCCAAGCACCAGGTGGACCTGGTGATCAACGGGCACAACCACGTGTACGAGCGCACCGACGCCGTCAAGGACGGCAGGGTGGGCAGGCCGGTGCCGGTCGGCGCGTCGACCGATCCGACTCGGGACGGGATCGTGTACGTCACCGCGGGCGGGGCGGGCAAGAGCCTGTACCGCTTCCCCGCCGGGGTGAAGGACAGCTACGAGGGGAAGACCACGCGCCACGAGCCGGTCAGGACCTTCCACTGGACGAAGGCGCGGCAGCAGCAGCACGACACCGTGGAGTGGTCGCGCGTGCGCTACACCGGCTACTCCTTCCTCTCGGTGGAGGCGGAGACCGGCGCGGCGCCGACGCTCAAGGTGTCGGCGCTCGCCCAGGACGGCAGGCGGATCGACTACTTCGAGGTGCGGCGCGGAGCGTGACCCCGCGCCGCACCTCGGTCGGGTGCGGCTCCCGGCTCGTGGGACGGATGACTCACAGGCCGCGCGGGACCCGGCTGCGGGCCCGGCGCGCGGCTTGGACGGGGGCGGGCCTCAGTGGCCCGTCTCACCGCCGTTGTCCCTGCGGTCCAGGGCTCGCTGGAGGGCGGCGGCCGCGTTCTTGCGGTCGGACTCGCTCGAACGGGAAACGTGACGGACTCGGCGGACGGTCGTCTCGGCCATGATGAATCGACTCCTTAGCCTCCGGAGACCCGGAACGGGCGGCCGGAAGTGCGGTGAGGGATTACGAGACGCCGGAAGGGGCGGGGAGCGGTGCCGCAGGGGTTGCCTGCCAGGGGCGCCGGCTCACGACCGCCATTCGCTTGGTCTAGCGAGACGTTCGGCTCCTACCAAGCTAAGCGAGGACGGAGCATCTGTCTCCACAATTACTCGGACTTCCTACTATCTGAGACGGCGGATCGGGTCACCCGGGTCTGACCAGCACCGACGCTCCGCGCGGCATCACCCGCCGCGGGGTGCAGCCGCAGGGCACCCAGGGTCGGCAGCAGGCAGAGCGCGCCGAGCACCACGAACGCGACGGCGTACGCCGAACGCGGCGCGTCCGTCAGCGCCGCTCCCCCGCGCAGTGCGATCGAGGCGACGGCCACCCCCAGGCCCGCGGCCAACTGGTGCGAGGTCGCGAAGAGGGCGTTGGCGTCGCGCAGCCGCTCGGGCGCGGTCTCGCTGAACGCGATCGTCGCGTAACCGGAGAGCCCGACCGAGCGGGCGACACCGCCGAGCGCCGTGACCACCGCGATCACCACGACCGGCGTCGTGGCGGTGAACAGCGCGCAGGCCGCGGTCGTGACCGCGAGCCCCAGCGTGGCGACGATCAGCAGCGGCCGGAACCCGAAACGGTTGATGAGGTACGTCGTCGCGGGCTTGATGCCGATGTTGCCGGCGAAGACGAACAGCACCACCGCGCCCGACTTCACCGCGCTCCAGCCGAACACCTCCTGGAAGAGAAGAGGGAGCAGGAAGGGGAGGGCGGAGACGACCGCCATGCAGAGCGAGCCGTCGAGCGCCGAGGCCCGGAAGGACGGGACGTCCAGGGTGCGCAGGTTGATCAACGGGTGCGAGGTGCGCAGCAGATGGCGTCCGCCCGCGGCCAGCGCGGCGGTGGCGGCGAGTGCGGTCACCACCACCGCCACGGGATCGCTGCCCGCCCCGGAGACCAGATGGGCCGCCCAGGTCAGGGCCGCGAGTCCGGAGCAGACGAACACGATGCCGGGCACGTCCAGCGGCGGTGGCGTCCCGTGCGGGCCCGCCTCGATCAGACGGCGCGCGACGAGGAAAGCGACGACACCGAGTGGCACGTTCAGCAGGAAGATCCAGTGCCAGGAGGCGTACGTGGCGATCAGGCCGCCGAGCAGCGGCGCGAGCACCGGGGCGACGAGACCGGGCCACACGATGTACGCGACGGCGCGCGTCAGGTCCCGTCTGGCGGTCCCGGCGAGGACGACCAGCCGGCCGACCGGCACCATCATCGCGCCGCCTGCGCCCTGCAGGACGCGCGTGCCGACGAGCACGCCGAGGTTCGGGGCGAACGCGCAGGCCAGGGACGCGACGGTGAAGACCGTGATCGCGGCGAGGAAGACGCGGCGCGGGCCGAACCGGGCGGTGAGCCAGCCCGAGAGGGGGATGAGGACGGCGAGGGTGACGAGGTAGGCGGTGACGACCAGGCCCACGGAGGCGGGGCCGGTGTGCAGGTCACGGGCTATCCGCGGGACGGCGGTCGACACGATCGTGCCGTCCAGCATCTCCATGAAGAAGCAGCCCGCGACGAGGAGCGCGGTGCCGCGCTGACGCGAATCCATCATGGGTCCAGGTTCAGGGCGCCGATTGCTGTACACAAGGTCCGATTGCTTCACGTAGCCTTGCGTCTCATGCAGCAATTGCCGTCGGGGGCCGCGTCGGCCACGCCCCTTCCCGACATGAACCTCCTGCCCGCCCTCGACGCCCTGCTCCGCGCGGGCAGCGTGGCGGGCGCCGCGGCCGAGCTGAACGTGTCGCCCTCGGCGATGAGCCGCACCCTGGGCCGCCTGCGCCGGGTGGTCGGCGACCCGCTCCTCGTCCCGTCGGGGCGCGGGCTGGCCCTGACACCCCGGGCGCGGGAGATGCGGCCCCTGGTGCGGGAGGCGCTGGCGGGTGCGCTGGCGGCGCTGCGTCCGCCGAGGGACGTCGACCTCGCCTCCCTGCACAGGGAGTTCAGGATCCGTACGAACGACGGGATCGCCATGTCGCTCGGTGCCCCGCTGCTGGCGCTGGCGGCCCGGGAGGCGCCCGGCGTGCGGCTGCGGCTGCTGCCGGAGGGCGAGGAGGACCCGGCGGATCTGCGCACCCATGTCGACCTGGACGTGGGCGAGTTGCCGGATCCGCTGCCGCACGACGTACGGAGCTCCGCGCTGTACGCGCGCCGGATGGTGGCCGTGGCACGGGCCGGTACGGATCTGGCCCGCGAGCCGCTGACGCCCGAGCGGTTCGCCGCGCTGCCGCACCTCACGGTGACGCGGCGCGGCCGGGCGCACAGTGTGGTGGACGAACGTCTCGCCGCGCTCGGTCTGCGCCGCGACGTCCTGGCCACCGCCCCGACCTACGGCGCGGCCTGCTTCTTCGCACTGCGCACGGACGCGCTGGCGCTGATCCCCTTCGAGGTCGCGGCGGAGGCGACGCGGGTGATGCCGCTGGTGGCGCTGGAGATCCCGCTCGACCTGCCCCTGGTCGCGTCGGGCCAGGCGTGGCACCTTCGGCTGGACACCGATCCGGCGCATCGGTGGCTGCGGGGGGCGTTGGAACGGGTGGCGGGTGCGGCGGGTGCGGCGCCGGCGGTGACCGGTGACGTCGCGCGCACGGCCGGATGACACGGATCGGTACGGTCCGGTGCGGTCGAGACGGGACCGGGCCTCGCGGGGCGCGTCGGGGTGCCGGTCACAGGACGTCCCCCTCCCGCCAGTCGAAGACCAGTTCATGGGCCGGGTCGAGGGCACCGTGCGGGAGGCGGCCGGGGGAAACCGTGGTGACGACGGGCCGTACGAAGGTGCTGCCCTCCTCGTCCGGCAAGCGCACGACGCCTCCCGGCCCCAGGGCGCAGATCCGGCCCGGCCAGCGCTGCCAGCCACGGGCGGCGTACAGGGGGCCGCCCTCCTCGCTCGCGGACAGCGCGCCCAACGCGTACGAGCCCTCGATCACCCGCTCCAGGGCCGCCATGACCCGGCCGCCCAGCCCCCGTCTGCGCACGTCGGCCCGGACGCCCACGGCCTCCACGTAGCCGACCCGCAGCGAGCGCCCGCGGTGCAGCACCCGGCGCTGGATCACGGAGCCGTGGCCCGCGAGGCCCTGGTCGTCGTGGACGAGCGCGTGGATGCCACCGAGGCCGTGGTCCCAGTCCTCGTCACCGAAGTCCCCGCCGAAGGCGTCGTCCAGGAAGGCGCGGACCGCGTGGAGTTCGGCGGGCGCGAGGTCCGCGGTGTGGGCGGTCCGCAGTCGGGTGGCCATCCGCCCAGTATCCCGGCGCCCCCCGTGGCCGTCGATCGCCTCGTGCGCCGGGCCGCCGGCCGGTGCGGGCGACGGAGGGCGGCCGGTACGACGGCGTCCGTGAGCACGCACGCGGGCCGGCCGGCCGCCCTGATCGGCGACCGCCCGGCCCGCGTCGGACGTCCCGTGGGGGTCAGCCCATGTGGGGGTACGTGTAGTCGGTCGGCGGGACCAGCGTCTCCTTGATGGCGCGGGTCAGCGTCCAGCGCATCAGGTTCTGCGGGGCGCCCGCCTTGTCGTTCGTGCCCGAGGCACGGCCGCCGCCGAAGGGCTGCTGGCCGACGACGGCGCCGGTCGACTTGTCGTTGATGTAGAAGTTGCCCGCGGCGTAGCGGAGCTTCTCCATCGTGTACGCGGCGGCCGCGCGGTCGCCCGCGACGACCGAGCCGGTCAGCGCGTAGTCGGAGGCCGACTCCATCTGGGTCAGCATCGCGTCGTACGCGTCGTCCTCGTAGACGTGCACGGCGAGGAACGGACCGAAGTACTCGGTCTTGAAGACCTCGTTCTCCGGGTCCGAGCACTCGACGACCGTCGGACGCACGAAGTAGCCGACCGAGTCGTCGTACGAGCCGCCCGCGACGACCGTGCAGGCCGGGTCGGACTTCGCCCGGTCGATCGCCGCCTTGTTCTTGGCGAAGGACCGCTCGTCGATGACCGCGCCGATGAAGTTCGACAGGTCGGTGACGTCACCCATGGTCAGGTGGTCGATCTCGGCCGCGAACTCCTCCTTGAACCCGGAGTTCCAGATCGACGCCGGGATGTAGGCGCGGGAGGTCGCGGAGCACTTCTGGCCCTGGTACTCGAAGGCACCGCGGGTCAGGGCCGTCTTGAGGATGGCCCGGTCGGCCGACGGGTGGGCGACCACGAAGTCCTTGCCGCCGGTCTCGCCCACCAGGCGCGGGTACGAGCGGTACTTCTCGATGTTGGCGCCGACCGTCTTCCACAGGTACTGGAAGGTCTTGGTCGACCCGGTGAAGTGGATGCCCGCGAGATCACGGTGCTCCAGCGCCACCTCGGAGACCTCGATGCCGTCACCGGTGACGAGGTTGATGACGCCCTTGGGCAGACCGGCCTCCTCCAGGAGCCGCATCAGCAGCACGGCGGCGTGGGTCTGGGTCGGGGACGGCTTCCAGACGACGACGTTGCCCATCAGCGCGGGAGCCGTCGGCAGGTTGCCCGCGATCGCCGTGAAGTTGAAGGGCGTGATCGCGTAGACGAAGCCTTCGAGCGGGCGGTGGTCGAGGCGGTTCCAGACGCCCGGCGAGTTGGCCGGGGGCTGCTCGGCGAGGATCTGGCGGGCGTAGGCGACGTTGAAGCGCCAGAAGTCGACCAGTTCGCACGGGCAGTCGATCTCGGCCTGCTGGGCCGTCTTCGACTGGCCGAGCATCGTGGAGGCCGCGAGGGTCTCGCGCCAGGGGCCGGCCAGCAGCTCGGCCGCGCGCAGGATGATCGCGGCGCGGTCGTCGAAGGACATCGCGCGCCAGGCGGGCGCGGCGGCGAGGGCCGCGTCGATGGCGTCCTGGGCGTCGGCCCGGGTGGCGTGCGCGCCGGTGCCGATGACGGCCTTGTGGTTGTGCGGCTGCACGACCTCGAAGCGCTCACCGCCACCGAGCCGCTTCTCGCCGCCGATGGTCATCGACAGCTCGATCGGGTTCTCGGCCAGCTCCTTGAGCTTGGCCTCCAGACGGGCGCGCTCCGGCGAGCCGGGGGCGTAGCCGTGCACCGGCTCGTTGACGGGGGTGGGGACCTGGGTCACAGCGTCCATGTGTTCCGTACTCCTTAGTGAGCGGTGGTTCGGACTCAGCCCTTGGTGAGGATCGAGCGGGCGAAGAAGAGCAGGTTGGCGGGCTTCTCCGCGAGGCGGCGCATGAAGTAGCCGTACCAGTCGGTGCCGTAGGCGGTGTAGACCCGCATGCGGTGGCCCTCGGCGGCGAGCCGCAGGTGCTCCTCGCCGCGGATGCCGTACAGCATCTGGAACTCGTACTCGTCGAGCTTGCGGCCGGCCTTGCGGGCCAGCTCCTGGGCGATGGAGATCAGGCGCGGGTCGTGGGACCCGATCATCGGGTAGCCCTCGCCCTCCATCAGGATGCGCAGGATACGGACGTACGCCTTGTCGGTCTCGGCCTTGTCCTGGTAGGCGACCTCGGCGGGCTCCTTGTAGGCGCCCTTCACGAGGCGTACGCGGCTGCCGCTCGCGGCGAGGCGCCGGGCGTCGGCCTCGGTGCGGAACAGGTAGGCCTGGATGACGCAGCCGGTCGCGGGGAAGTCCTTCCGCAGCTCCTCGTGGATGGCGAACATCGAGTCGAGGGTGGTGTGGTCCTCGGCGTCCAGCGTGACCGTGGTGCCGATCGCGGCCGCGGCCTCGACGACCGGGCGGACGTTGGCGAGCGCCAGCTCGTGGCCTCCGTCCAGCGCCTGGCCGAACATCGAGAGCTTGACGGACATCTCGGCCTTGGTGCCGAGGTCCAGTTCCCTGAGGTGCTCGATGAGCTCCAGATAGGCGTCGCGGGCGGCGAAGGCCTGATCGCGCGTGGTGATGTCCTCGCCGACCACGTCCAGGGTGACCGCGAGACCCTTGGCGACGGCGTCCTGGACGACCGGGACGACCTGGTCGACGCTCTCACCGGCGATGAAGCGGGCCACCACCTGCTTGGTGCCGGGGGCCGCCGACACGAAACGGCGCATGCGGTCGCTGCGCGACGCGGCGAGAATCACGGGACCCAGCACGGGCACCTCCACGGAAAGTACGGACGGCCGCGAACCCGCACGGACAACACGCGGGGACGGCACGGGGAACCACCGTGAAACCTAAGGATCCCCCTGATCCTCGGCCATCGACAGCTGTCACGCATCCGTGCCCTGGATCTCAGACATCTGTATGAAGGGTGAGGGGAGATGGGGGAGAATGCCCGTGTGACGGGCGATTTCAAGGCGGGCAGGACGGCCGGCGGCGGTGAGTACCAGGAGCTGGTCGACGAGATCTCGGCGCTGCTCGACGCCCCCGCGACCCTGGAGAACCGGGACTTCGAGCTGATCGCCTTCGCCGCGTACGGGAGCGACGGCGACGACGATTTCGACGCGGCCGCCCTCGACCCCGTCCGTACCCGCTCGATCCTCACCCGCCGCTCCACCCCGGCGGTCCGCGCCTGGTTCGAGGGCTTCGGCATCGCCCGGGCCACGGCCCCGGTCCGCATTCCGCCGACCCCGGAGGCGGGGGTCTACCGGGGACGCGTCTGTCTCCCCGTACGCCATCGGGGTGTCGTGCTGGGATACGTGTGGCTCCTGGACGACGACCCCGGGCCGGCGCGGGAGCGGCTGGACGCCGCCATGGAGGTCGCCTCCCGCATCGGCGCGCTGCTCGCGGACGAGGCACAGGCGGGCGCGGACCTGACCCGCGAGCTGCGGGCCGTGCTCACCGCCGAACGGGGCTGGCAGCGGGACATGGCCGTGGCCGAACTGCGGACGGCGCTCGGCCCGCGCGGTGAGGGTCTGCACACGCTGGTGTGCGTCGCGCCCTGGCCCTCGGCCGACCCGGACGACGCTCCGTCGGCCCGTACGGTGCCGGGTGCCACCGCCCTGTGCACGGTGCCGTGGAGCGGTGGTGCCTCCGCCGCCGGTGAAGGGGCGGAGCCCGGCTGGAGCCTGGCGCTGCTGGTCCGGCTGCGCTCGCCCGAGGTGCTGACCCCGGCGCTCACGGCGGCCGTCCGGTTCGTACGGGAGGCGGCGGGAGAGCGCGCCGGAGGCACCGGAGCCTCGGGAGCACGGGCGGCGGCCGGGGTCGCGGGGGCGCGGGTGGGGCTCGCGGAGCTGGGGGCCGGCTGGCAGGAGGCGTCCGCCGCCGCCCGCGCGGTCCTCGCCGAGCCCCGCCTCGGCCCGGTCGCCGAGTGGTCGTCGATCGGCCCGTACCGCCTCCTCACCACTCTCCCTCCGGAGGCCGCCCGGGACCCCGCCGTGCGCACGCTCCTCTCCCCCGCCCACCACGAACTCGCGCGCACCGCCGAGGTGTTCCTCGACTGCGCGGGCCAGGCGGGGCGGACCGCGGCCGAACTGGGCATCCACCGGCAGACGCTCTACTACCGTCTCTCCCGCGTCGAGCAGCTGACGGGCCTCGACCTGGACGACGGGGAGGACCGCCTGCTGCTGCACATGGCGCTCAAGGCGGCACGGCTGTGAGGAGAGCGGGGCACTCCCCTCTCCGCTCGGCCGGGGCCACCCGGGCGAGCGGCCCCGGCCGAGCGGGTGAACGGGCCGCCGGGGACGGTCACGGGGACACCGCGCCGTCCCGTCGGGCCGCCCCCGCCGCCTCGATCACGCGGCGCAGCCCCTCCGTCAGGTCGTCCGCGGTCGACGCGCTCGCCGGGTCGAAGAGCCACTGCACCATCAGCCCGTTGAGGAGCGCCTGGTAGAAGCCGCCGACGGACTTCACGGTCCGCTCGTCGAGGGTCTCCTCGTCCAGGCCCAGCAGCATCGCGGCCAGCCCGGCCCGCCCCTCGGTCTGCGCCTGCGCCAGCAGGTCGCGCAGCTGCGGCACCCGCTCCCCCTGTGTCACGACCTCCATGCTGGCCGCCCACACGGGCCGGTACTCCTCGAAGGAATCCAGCATCCGCGCCCACACGCTGTGGAAGCGTTCCACGGAACCCCCGGCCGTGTCCTCCCGCTCCGGATGATGGCCCGACTTCTCGCCCCACTCCTGCACGAGTTCCACGAAGGCCTGGGTGAGCAAGGCGTCCTTCGACCCGTAGTGGTAGCCGATGGAGGCCAGGTTCGTCCCCGACTCCTTCACGATGTCGCGCGCGGTCGTGCGCACGAACCCCTTCTCCAGCAGGCAGCGCTTGGCGCCTTCGAGCAGATCCTCACGGTGTCCCATGCGGGTCACCCTACCCTCGATCCATACAAACGTCTCAGACATACGTCACACACGAGCGTCCCAAACGAGCGTCCTACACACCCGTACTAGACAAGCGTTTAAGACGCTCGTACAGTCCCTGCCATGACGAACCCGACGCGCACGACTCCCGCACCCGGCGCACGCGCCGGCCGCCGCGAATGGACCGCCCTCGGTGTCCTGATGCTTCCGCTGCTCCTCGTCTCCATGGACGTGTCGGTCCTCTACTTCGCGATCCCCGCGATCAGCGCGGACCTGGAACCGAGCGGCACCCAGCAGTTGTGGATCTTCGACATCTACGCGTTCGTGCTCGCCGGCCTGCTGATGACGATGGGATCGCTCGGCGACCGCATCGGCCGTCGCAGGCTCCTTCTGTTCGGCGCCGCCGCGTTCGGTGGGGCGTCCGCCCTCGCCGCCTACGCCGACAGCGCGGGGACACTGATCGCGGCCCGCGCGCTCCTCGGCGTCGGCGGCGCGACCCTGATGCCGTCGACGATGGCGATCATCCGCACGATGTTCACGGACCCCGGTCAGCGCGCGAAGGCCATCGGTCTGTGGTCCGGCGTCATGACCGGTGGCGTCGCGCTCGGCTCGGTGATGAGCGGAATCCTGGTGCAGTACTTCTGGTGGGGCTCCGTCTTCCTGGTCAACCTGCCCGCGATGGCACTGCTGCTGGTCCTCGGCCCGGTCCTGCTCCCCGAGTCCAGGAACCCGCGGCCCGGCCGCTTCGACCTGCCGAGCGTCCCACTGTCGATGGCGGCCGTGCTGCCCGTCATCTACGGCATCAAGGAAATCCCCTCCGAGGGCTGGAAGTTCGGGTACGTCCTCTCGATCGTCGTCGGCCTCCTCTTCACCGCCCTCTTCGTCCGACGTCAGCGCACCGCCGAATCCCCGCTGGTCTCCCCCGAGTTGTTCCGCGGCCGCGGCTTCGCGCCGGCCGTCGCCCTCAACCTCGTCTCCTCGTTCGGGATGATGGGTTCGGCGTACTTCACCACCCAGTACCTGCAGTCGGTGCTGGGCAAGAGCTCCATGGAGGCCGCCCTGTGGGCGCTGCTCCCGACGGTCCTGGTCGGCGTCGCCGCGCCGGTGGCCGCGCAGTTGGTGCAGAAGGGCGTGCACCGCGCCCATGTCGTCTCCGGCGGATTCGCCCTAGGCGCCTGCGGCTACGGGCTGCTGGCGCTCACCGGCACGGACTCGCTGTGGTGGGCACTCGCCGGAGCCGGTGTCCTCGCCGCCGGCATCGTCGTCGTCATGTCCCAGATGATGGACCTGGCGCTGAGCACGGTCCCCGCCGCCAACGCGGGCGTCGCCTCCTCCCTGCTGGAGACCGGCGCGGAGTTCGGGGGTGCGCTGGGCATGGCCGTCCTGGGCTCGATCGGCACGGCGGTCTATCGCCACGGGATTCCGTCCGACGCGCCGGACGCGGCCCGCGAGACCCTGGGCGGCGCCCTGGCGGTGGCCCACCAGCTGCCCGGCGACGCCGGCGGGGCACTGGTCCGGGCGGCCCGCGAGGCCTTCACCGACGGGATGCACGCGGCGGCGGTCACGGGTGCGGTGCTGCTGGTCGGCGCGGCGGTGCTCGCCTCGGCGACGCTTCGGCGGGTGCGGGTGCGGGAGGACGCGGTCGGGGCGCCGCACCGGGAGCAGACTTCCGTCTGACACCCGCCGCGCGCTCTTGGCACCCCGGGGTTCTCGCCCCCGCCGCCCCTACCCGACCCATCCTGTACCTGGGGGCTCCGCCCCCAGACCCCCTGTCGGCCTGAACGGCCTCGCCCTCAAACGCCGGACGGGCTGGAGACGCGGGCCTGGGCTGCGGATTTTCAGCCCGTCCGGCGTTTGAGGACGAGCCCTTCGGGCGAAGCGGGGGTCCAGGGGGCGGCAGCGCCCCTGGCGGGGGTCCGGGGGCGGAGCCCCCTGGGACGGGACGCGTGCCAGGATGGTGGTTGTGGCACAGACATTCGGTACGCCGCTCATAGGCCGCGCCAGCGAACTCGCCCGGCTCACCGAGGTGCTGGACCGAGCCAGGAACGGCACCCCGCGCGCGGTGCTCGTCTCCGGAGACGCCGGCGTCGGCAAGACCCGTGTCCTGACGGAGGCCGCCGCCCACGCCACCCGCACGGACATGACGGTGCTGACAGGCCACTGCGTGGACCTCGGCGACGTGGGCCTGCCCTACCTCCCGTTCACCGAGATCCTCGGCGTCCTCGCCGCGGACGAGCGCTTCGCGGCCGCGTTCGCCGCCCACCCGGCGGTCGACCGACTGCTCGGCACCGGAACCGGCGGCGGAACCGGCCCCGGCACCCCCGACGGCACCGCGGACGCCGGCGGCCGCCTGCGGCTGTTCGAGGGGGTGGCCGCCCTGCTGGCCGCCGTCGCCGACATCACCCCCCTCCTCCTGGTCCTCGAAGACCTCCACTGGGCCGACCAGTCCTCCCGCGACCTGCTCCGCTTCCTCCTCAGCCGCGGGCTCCTCCAGAACGCGGCGCCCGGTGCCCCGGCCCACCGCCTGGCCGTCTTCGCCTCCTACCGCGCGGACGACCTGCACCGCCGCCACCCCCTGCGCCCCCTGCTCGCCGAGCTGGTCCGGCTGCCCTCCGTGGACCGTCTCGAACTGCGCCCGATGGCCGACGCCGAGGTGGCCCGCCTGGTACGCGCCCTGCGGGCGGAGGTCCTCTCCGACACCACCGTCCGCCGTATCGTCGAACGCGCCGAGGGCAACGCCTTCTACGCGGAGGAGCTGCTCGCCGCGCTGCCCGGCGACGTCGACCCGGCCACCCCCGCCATGCCGAGCGGCCTCGCCGACGTACTCCTCATCCGCATCGAGCAACTGTCCGACACCGCCCAGCAGGTGCTGCGCACGGCCGCGGTCGCCGGACGGCGCGTCGAGCACGGCCTGCTGCACGACGCCCTGCAACTGCCGCAGGACACCCTGGAGTCGGCGCTGCGCGAGGCCGTCGGACGACAGCTCCTGGTCCCCGGCGAGGACGGCACCTACTCCTTCCGGCACGCCCTGACCCGGGAGGCCGTCTACGCCGATCTGCTACCGGGCGAGCGAGTCCGGCTGCACGGTACGTTCGCCGGACTCCTTGCCGGGCAGGCCCGTTCGGCCGAGCGCGCCCACCACTCGCGCGAGAGCCACGACCTGGCGGACGCGCTCACCGCCTCCCTGGAAGCCGCCGACCACGCCCAGGTTCTCGGCGCGCCCGCCGAGGAGCTGCGTCACCTGGAGACCGTGCTCGAACTGTGGTCCGCGGTGGACCCCGCCGCCCGCCCACGGACATCCGGCCCCGTGACGCTCACGCTGCGCGCCTCCGCGGCCGCCGCGCACGCCGGCGACGCCCACCGGGCGGTCTCCCTCACCCGCGCCGCACTCGCCCGGGCGGGTTCGGACGCCGACTCGGAGCTCGCCGCCCGCGTCCGCTACACCCTCGCGGGCAATCTGATGCGTGTCGACAGCACGAAGGCCGCCTACACGTACAGCAGTGAGGCGCTGGCCATGATCCCGGCCGAGCCCCCCTCGCACACCTGGGTGTGGGCCGCGGCCACCCATGTCATGGCCGCGCGGTACATGGGCCACGACGAGGACGCCCACCGTGTCGCCCGGCAGGCCCTGCGCACCGCCGAGGAACTCCGGCTGCCCGACGCCCAGGCCGACCTGACCATCTCCCTCGTCGGTCTGGACGGCGGCAACCGGCGGACCCCGCGGGGCCGGGAGCGACTGCGCCGGGCCCGTGACCTGGCCCGGCAGGCGGGCAACGTCTCCGTCGAGATGCGCGCGCTCTTCAACCTGGCCATCGGATGCTACGAGTCCGGGGCACTGGACGAGTGCCTGACCTGGCTCTCCGAGGGGCTGGAGCGAGCGGGCCGCTCCGGACTCCTGTCCTCGCCGTACGCGCTGGAGCTGCGCTACCTCCAGTCCCTGATCCTCTACACCCTGGGCCGCTGGGACGAGTGCGCCCGGGCGGCCGCCGCCGACGCCGAACGGCTGCCTCCGGCGGGCGCTTTCGCCACCGGTCCCGCGCTGTACGTGGCGCTGGCGCGTGGCGAGCAGGGGGCCGTCGAGCGGGCCCGCGCCCTGCTCGACGGGCCGTTCGACTGGATGGCCTCACTCGTCGCGGGCATCGTGCTGACCGACGCCGCGGCGCTGCGCGGGGACGCCGAGGGCGCCGTCGCGGCCATGCGCGAGAGCCTCGCGGCCCTCAGCGACGGCTCCGGCAGCGAGCGGCCCGACATCGGGGTGCGGCTCGCCGCGCTCGCGCTCTCCGCGGTCGCCGACGCGGCCGTACGGCTGCGTCTGACCGGCGACGAGGCCGGGGCCCTGCGCTGGGCGGCCACCGCCTCCGAACTGGTGGAGGTCGCCCGGAGCACCGCCGCCAAGGGCGAGGACGGGACGCGGCAGGGCCCGGAAGGCCTCGCCTGGCTGGCCCGCGCCGAGGCGGAGTGGCTGCGCGCGCACGCCCAGACGGAGAGCGCCGCGCGGGAACGGGCCGTCTCCGCGTGGGAATCGGCCGTCAGCGCGTTCGGCTACGGCGATCCCTACGAACTGGCGCGCTCCAGACGGCGGTTCGCCGAGGCTTTGGTCGCGGCGGACCGGCGCGAGGAGGCCGCCGGGCAGGCCCGCGCCGCCCGTGACATCGCCGACCGGCTCGGTGCCGTACCGCTGCGCGAGGAGGTGGACGCCCTGATCCGGCGCGGCCGTCTCGCCGGCTCACCGTCCGCCGCGGATCGCATCGCGGCCCTGACCGCCCGCGAGAGCGACGTCCTGCGGCTGCTCGCGCGGGGCCGCACCAACCGCCAGATCGGCGAGGAGCTGTTCATCAGCGGCAAGACGGCGAGCGTCCATGTCTCCAACATCCTCGGCAAGTTGGGCGCCGCCGGCCGCACGGAGGCGGTGGCCATCGCCTACCGCGAGGGCCTGATCGAACCGGAGCCCACCGCGTCCGCCTGAGGCCTTGGCCCCACGCCCGCGGATCCGCCCCCGCGGGTCCCCCGTCGACACCCGGCCGATGTCGATCCGCCACAGGCTCGTCCGCCGCCGAACCGCGGGCCGTCCGCCCACCGGCGACCACCGGCGCACGACCGAGGGCCGGGCCCCCGAAGGTGGCCCGGCCCTCGATGGCGGACGTCAGACGAGGTTCACCGACCGGGCCGACGTGGCGCCGATCTCCTCGGCCACCTCGTTGAGGACACCCTGCGGGACCGTGTCGTCGACGGTGAGGACCGCGAGGGCCTCGCCGCCCGCGGCCGCGCGGGCCACCTGCATGCCGGCGATGTTGATGCCCGCCTCGCCGAAGACGCGGCCGACGGTGCCGACGACACCGGGACGGTCCTCGTAGCGCAGCACGACCATGTGGTCGGCGAGGGCGAGGTCCACGTCGTACTCGCCGACGGCGACGATCTTCTGCAGGTGCTTGGGGCCGGCGAGCGTGCCGGAGACCGCGACCTCCTGGCCGTCGCCGAGCGTGCCGCGCACGGTGACGACGTTGCGGTGGTCCGGGGACTCCGAGCTGGTCGTCAGGCGCACCTCGACACCGCGCTCCTGGGCGAAGAGAGGGGCGTTGACGTACGACACCGTCTCCGCGACGACGTCCTCGAACACACCCTTGAGCGCGGAGAGTTCGAGCACCTTCACATCGTGCTGGGTGATCTCGCCGTACACCTCGACGTCGAGGCGGACCGCGACCTCGCCCGCCAGCGCGGTGAAGATGCGGCCGAGCTTCTCGGCGAGCGGCAGGCCCGGCTTGACGTCCTCGGCGATGACACCGCCCTGCACGTTCACCGCGTCCGGGACCAGCTCACCGGCGAGCGCCAGACGCACCGAACGGGCGACGGAGACACCGGCCTTCTCCTGCGCCTCGTCCGTGGAGGCGCCGAGGTGCGGGGTGCAGACGACCTCGTCGAGCTCGAAGAGGGGGGAGTCCGTGCAGGGCTCCTTCGCGTACACGTCCAGGCCCGCGCCCGCGACGCGGCCCTCCTTGAGCGCCGAGTACAGCGCCTCCTCGTCGACGATCCCGCCGCGCGCGGCGTTGACGATCCGTACCGACGGCTTGACCTTGTGCAGCGCCTCGTCACCGATGAGACCGACCGTCTCGGGGGTCTTGGGCAGGTGCACCGTGATGAAGTCCGCGACCTCGAGCAGCTCGTCCAGCGACAGGACCTTGACGCCCATCTGCGCGGCCCGGGCAGGCTGGACGTAGGGGTCGTAGGCGACGACCTTCATGCCGAACGCCGACATGCGCTGGGCGACCAGCGCGCCGATGCGGCCGAGTCCGACGACACCGAGGGTCTTCTCGGCCAGCTCGACGCCGGTGTACTTCGAGCGCTTCCACTCGCCGTTCTTCAGCGCCGAGTTGGCCTGCGGAATGTGCCGCGCGGTGGCCAGCAGCAGACCACAGGCCAGCTCGGCGGCGGTCACGATGTTGGAGGTGGGCGCGTTGACGACCATCACGCCGGCCTTGGTGGCGGCGGAGACGTCGACGTTGTCCAGGCCGACGCCGGCTCGTGCGACGACCTTCAGCTTCTTCGCGGCGGCGACCGCCTCGGCGTCGACCTTGGTGGCCGAACGGATCAGGATCGCGTCGACGTCGGCGATCGCGGGCAGCAGCTCGGCACGGTCCGCGCCGTTGCAGTGCCGGATCTCGAAGTCCGGGCCCAGGGCGTCAACAGTCGCGGGCGACAGCTCTTCAGCGATGAGTACGACAGGTTTCGAGCTCACGTGAGTCCTCACAAGTCCAATGCGGACGGCCGTCCCGACGGCCGCGGGCGAGTGGAGGGATGTAGCGGCCTCGGGGAGGTGCGGGTGCGTTCTCGCGTCGTCCGGAGCGTGCTCTCGGTCTGCCGGACGGGGCTCTCGTAGCGGAAGCTACTCGGGCCCGTGACCGGTGCGGCGAGAGTGCGTGCCGGGCGGCGCGGGGGCGTGCCTGCAGATCTTCGGGGTCGCTCGAGCCGCGTGGAAGACGCACGACGCTGTGGGCCTGACGCGTATGTTGTGCAGCAGTGTAGTGCCGTAACAGGGGTCTTCTTGCGCCTCTGTGGAAGGATCACTCGTCCGTGGCTGGACGGTGTGTACAACGTCGCGCTCACGGGCATTACCCAGGGTCAGACCGAAGGGCCGGAGCAGGTCCGCTCCGGCCCTTTCGGCCGTTCGGCTTACGCCTCGTCGTCGTTGACCCACGACATGAGCTTGCGGAGCTCCTTGCCGGTGGTCTCCAGGAGGTGGTTCTGGTCCTGGGTCTTGTACTCGTTGTACTTCTTCAGACCGGAGTGGTACTCCTCCATCCAGTTCCTGGCGAACGTGCCGTCCTGGATCTCGGCGAGGATCTGCTTCATCTCGGCCTTGGTGGCGTCGGTGATGATGCGCGGGCCGGTGACGTAGTCGCCCCACTCGGCGGTCTCGGAGATCGACCAGCGCATCTTCTCCAGGCCGCCCTCGTACATGAGGTCGACGATGAGCTTCAGCTCGTGGAGGCACTCGAAGTACGCGATCTCCGGCTGGTAGCCGGCCTCGGTCAGGGTCTCGAAGCCCGCCTTGACCAGCGCCGCGGTACCACCGCAGAGGACGGCCTGCTCACCGAACAGGTCAGTCTCGGTCTCCTCGGTGAAGGTCGTCTTGATGACGCCGGCGCGGGTGCCGCCGATGCCCTTCGCGTACGACAGCGCCAGCTCGAAGCCGTTGCCGGTCGCGTCCTGCTCGACGGCCGCGATGCAGGGCACGCCGCGACCCTCCTCGTACTGGCGGCGGACCAGGTGACCCGGGCCCTTCGGGGCGACCATGCAGACGTCGACGCCGGCCGGCGGCTTGATGAAGTCGAAGCGGATGTTCAGGCCGTGACCGAAGAACAGCGCGTCGCCGTCCTTGAGGTTGTCCTTGATGGACTCCTCGTAGACCTGGGCCTGGATCGGGTCCGGCACCAGGATCATGATGACGTCGGCCTCGGCGGCGGCCTCCGACGGCGTCACCACGCGAAGGCCCTGCTCCTCGGCCTTCGCCTTGGACTTGGAGCCCTCGTGCAGACCGACGCGGACGTCGACACCCGAGTCGCGCAGCGACAGCGCGTGGGCGTGGCCCTGGCTGCCGTAGCCGATGACCGCGACCTTGCGGCCCTGGATGATGGACAGGTCGGCGTCGTCGTCGTAGAACAGCTCGGCCACTGGGGTTCTCCTTGGTGTGCGGTGTCGCGTCCCACCGTACGGCGGGCGGGGGAGGGAAAGTTTCCGGGTCTCGGCATACGGGCGGTCGGCGATCACCGGCCGCCCGTTCCGGGACTCAGGCTGATCGGTCGAGCGCGCGCAGCGACCGGTCCGTGATCGAACGCGCCCCGCGTCCGATCGCGATCGTGCCGGACTGGACGAGCTCCTTGATGCCGAACGGCTCCAGCATCTTGAGCATGGCCTCCAGCTTGTCGCTGCCGCCGGTGGCCTCGATGGTGACGGCCTCCGGGGAGACGTCCACGGTCTTGGCGCGGAACAGCTGGACGATCTCGACGATCTGGGAGCGCGTCTCGTTGTCGGCGCGCACCTTCACCAGAACGAGTTCGCGCTGCACCGCCGCGCCGGGCTCCAGCTCGACGATCTTCAGGACGTTGACGAGCTTGTTGAGCTGCTTGGTGACCTGTTCGAGCGGCAGTGCCTCGATCACGTTCACCACGATGGTGATGCGGGAGATGTCCGGGTGCTCGGTGATGCCGACGGCGAGCGAGTCGATGTTGAAGCCGCGGCGCGAGAACAGCGCGGTGATCCGGGCGAGGACACCGGGCTTGTTCTCGACGAGGACGGAGAGGGTGTGCTTGGTGCTCATGGTTCGGACTCGGCTCTCTCTCAGTCGTCTTCGTTGTCGCCGAAGTCGGGGCGGACGTCCCGGGCTGCCATGATCTCGTCGTTCGAGGTGCCGGCGGCGACCATCGGCCACACCATGGCGTCCTCGTGGACGATGAAGTCGACCACGACGGGGCGGTCGTTGATCGAGTTCGCCTCTTCGATGACCTTGTCGAGGTCGTCCGGGGACTCGCAGCGGATGGCGTAGCAGCCCATCGCCTCCGACAGCTTCACGAAGTCCGGGACGCGGGTGCCCGCGCTCGGCTGCTTGCCGTCAGCGCCCGGGCCGCTGTGCAGCACGGTGTTGGAGTAGCGCTGGTTGTAGAAGAGGGTCTGCCACTGGCGGACCATCCCGAGGGCGCCGTTGTTGATGATGGCGACCTTGATCGGGATGTTGTTCAGGGCGCAGGTGGTGAGCTCCTGGTTGGTCATCTGGAAGCAGCCGTCGCCGTCGACCGCCCAGACCGTGCGGTCCGGCTGCCCCGCCTTGGCGCCCATCGCGGCCGGCACCGCGTAGCCCATCGTCCCGGCGCCGCCGGAGTTCAGCCAGGTCGCGGGGGTCTCGTACTGGATGTAGTGCGCGGCCCACATCTGGTGCTGGCCGACGCCCGCGGCGAAGATCGTGCCCTCCGGCGCGAGCTGTCCGATGCGCTCGATGACCTGCTGCGGCGACAGCGAGCCGTTGTCGGGCTGCTCGTAACCCAGCGGGTAGGTCTCGCGCCAGCGGTTGAGGTCCCTCCACCAGGCGCTGTAGTCGCCGCGGTGCCCCTCGCTGTGCTCCTTCTGCACGGCCTGGACCAGGTCGGCGATGACCTCGCGGGCGTCCCCGACGATCGGCACGTCGGCCGCGCGGTTCTTGCCGATCTCGGCCGGGTCGATGTCGGCGTGGACGATCTTGGCGTACGGGGCGAAGCTGTCCAGCTTGCCGGTGACGCGGTCGTCGAAGCGGGCTCCGAGGGCGACGATCAGGTCGGCCTTCTGCAGCGCGGTGACGGCGGTGACCGCACCGTGCATGCCCGGCATTCCCACGTGCAGTTCGTGACTGTCGGGGAATGCGCCGAGCGCCATCAGGGTGGTGGTGACGGGCGCTCCGGTGAGTTCGGCGAGGACCTTCAGCTCGGCGGTGGCACGGGCCTTGAGCACACCGCCGCCGACGTAGAGCACGGGCCGCTTCGCCTGCGTGATCAGCTTGGCGGCCTCGCGGATCTGCTTGGCGTGCGGCTTGGTCACCGGCCGGTAGCCGGGCAGGTCCATGGTGGGCGGCCACTGGAAGGTGGTCTGCGCCTGGAGGGCGTCCTTGGCGATGTCGACGAGGACCGGGCCGGGGCGGCCGGTGGAGGCGATGTGGAAGGCCTCCGCGATCGTCTTCGGGATGTCCTCGGCCTTGGTGACCAGGAAGTTGTGCTTGGTGACCGGCATGGTGATGCCGACGATGTCCGCCTCCTGGAAGGCGTCCGTGCCGATCGCCTTGGACGCGACCTGCCCGGTGATCGCCACGAGCGGCACCGAGTCCATGTGCGCGTCGGCGATCGGCGTCACCAGGTTGGTGGCACCCGGACCACTGGTCGCCATGCAGACGCCGACCTTGCCGGTGGCCTGCGCGTACCCGGTGGCCGCGTGGCCCGCGCCCTGCTCGTGACGGACGAGCACGTGCCGCACGCGCTGGGAGTCCATCAGCGGGTCGTAGGCCGGAAGGATCGCGCCGCCGGGGATGCCGAACACCGTGTCGGCCCCTACCTCCTCGAGAGAACGGATGAGGGACTTGGCACCCGTCACCTGTTCGGGCGCGGACTGCTGTCCTCCGGAACGGGGCCGCGGCTGCGGATGATGGGCCCCGGTGGCCTGCTCGGTCATCGTCATTCTCTTCTCGATGCTGAGGGTTTTTGCGAGGTTTGTGCGGTGTACGACTGGTGCCTGTGCAACAAAAAACCCCTCGTGCCGTGAGGCAAGCGAGGGGAGCGCGCCGGGTGCGGTCGCTGGGTGTTCCGGGTCGGTCCGGTGATCACCAGCTTCAGCCGACGCGCTTTCCAAGTACGAGAATTCGGGTGCGCATGGCATTGACCCTCCCCCCGGCACGCATCGACTGTCAAGTAGGTGGGACGGGAGTCTCATTATGTGAGCGGAGGGCGGTACCGCCCCCGAGAACAGCGGGCACACCACTCGTATACACCCCCGCGCCGCCGCCCGCGAACGCGGGCTCGGCCGGCCCGTGGGGGACGGGGTAGTGGCCGGAAGACAGCGCTCTGCGCAGCCGGTACTCGTCGAGGGGCCCGGAGAAGGCCATCCCCTGGCCGTGCGTACAGCCCATCGCGCGCAGGGCCACGACCTGCTCGGGAAGGTCCACGCCGTCGGCCACGGACTGCAGCCCGAGGTCGGTGGCGATCCGCAGCAGCCCGCTGGTGATCTTGTACAGCCGGGCGGACTCGACGACCCCCTCGACCAGGCCCCGGTCGAGCCTGAGGACGTCGACGGGCAGCCTTCTGAGTGCCGTGATGGCGGCGCAGCCGCCCCCGAAGCCGTCCAGGGCGATGCGGACCCCGACCCTCCGCAGCGCGTTCAGCCGGCGCTCCAGCTCGTCCAGGGCCACCCGTGGATCGGCGTCGGACAGCTCGACGATCAGGGCGCCCGAGGAGAGCCCGTGCCGGGTCAGCAGGGCCTCCACAGAGCCGAGGGGTGCCGAGCGGTCCAGCAGTCGCCGGGCGCTCATCCGGACGGCGACGGGCACCGTGACCCCCGCGGCGGCCCGCTCGGCGGCCTGCTCGACCGCCTCCTCCAGGATCCAGCGGCCCAGCTCGGCCGTCCGGTCGCTGTCCTCGGCGACCCGCAGGAACTCGGCGGGTGTGAAGAGCACCCCTTGGGAGGAACGCCAGCGGGCCTGGGCGGTGACCGTCGCGATCCGGCCGTTCTCCAGGCAGACCACGGGCTGGTGCAGCAGCGCGAACTCGCCGCCCTGAAGAGCGGAGCGCAACCGCGTCGCCAGCTCCGCCTTGCGTACGACGTCCTGCTGCATCTGGGGTGCGTACAGCTCGACACGCCCCTTGCCCGCCGCCTTGGCGCGGTACATGGCCAGGTCGGCGTTGCGCAGCAACTCGCCCGCGCTCAGCCCCGGTTCGGCGAAGCCGACGCCGATGGACGCGGCCACCCGGACATCGTTGCCGTCGATGGCGTAGGGCTGCGAGAGCTTGATCCGCAGCCGGTCGGCGAGTTCCGTGATCTGTTGCTCACGCGCGGCACGGTCGCGGTTGCCGTCGCCGACGATCAGGGCCGCGAACTCGTCGCCGCCGAGCCGGGCGGCGGTGTCGCCGTGCCGCACCGAGTCCTGGAGTCTGCGGGCGGCCTGGACGAGGAGCTCGTCTCCGGCCTGGTGCCCGATGGTGTCGTTGACCGCCTTGAAGCCGTCGAGGTCGATGAAGAGAACAGCCGTGCCGCGGTCGGTGGAGCGGCGGCCGGACAGGGCCTGCTGGACGCGCCGCGTGAACAGGGCGCGGTTGGGCAGGTCGGTGAGCGGGTCGTGCTCGGCGTTGTGCTGCAGTTGCGCCTGCAGACGCACCCGCTCCGTCACGTCCCGGCTGTTGAAGATGAGGCCGCCGTGGTGCCGGTTGACGGTGGACTCCACGTTGAGCCAGCCGCCCTCGCCGGACTTGAAGCGGCACTCGATGCGCGTGGTGGGCTCCTGCAGATGACTGGCGGCCAGGAAGCGGCGCACCTCGTGCACCACGCACCCGAGGTCCTCGGGGTGGATGAGGGAGGCGAGCTCGGAGCCGACGAGGTCCTCCGCGCTACGGCCGTAGACCCCGGCGGCCGCCGGGCTGACGTACTTCAGGATGCCGTTGGGCGCCGCGATCATGATGACGTCGCTGGAGCCCTGCACCAGGGAGCGGAAGTGGTTCTCCTTCTGGGCCAGCTCCTGGGTGAGGGTGATGTTGTCGAGCAGCATGATGCCCTGGCGCACCACGAGGGCGAGCACGACCAGGCCCGCGGTGAGGAGCACCACGCGGTCGACGCTGCGGCCGTTGAGCACGTTGTAGAGAATCCCCAGCGTGCAGACCGCGGCGGCCAGGTAGGGCGTGAGCGCGCCGAGGGATCCGGCGATCGGGCGGGGGGCCGCGTACCGGTGGTGGCCCGGACCCTGCGGGACGGGGTGTCCCACGGGGTGTCCGCCGTCCGGACGCCGGCCCGGGATGTGTTCGTGCACCACGCGCGCGTGCCCGTCCTCGTGAGAGCCGTCCCTTCCGTGGCCGCTCCGTTCGTACCCGTTCCCGCGCGGTCCGTTCCCGTCGTGTTCGTCGGCGTCGGGCTGTCCGTGCCGGGTGCCGGCCCAGGGGGCGTACGCCAGGAGCAGTGAGCCGGCGAACCAGCCCGCGTCGAGAAGCTGCCCGGAGTGGTAGTTGTTGTGCAGGAGGGGCGAGGTGAACAGGGCGTCGCACATGACGGTCAGGGCGAGTGCGCCGATCGCGGTGTTCACCGCCGAGCGGTTCAGCGAGGAACGCCTGAAGTGCAGCGCCAGCACCATGCTCACCAGGGCGATGTCCAGCAGGGGGTACGCCAGGGAGAGTGCGGTGTGCGCGACGCTCGGGCCGTCGAACTTCGCCGCCTGGGCGAGCGCGAGACTCCAGGACAGCGTGATCAGGGAACCGCCGATCAGCCAGGAGTCGAGCACCAGGCAGATCCAACCGGCCTTGGTCACCGGCCTCTTGGCGAGCACCAGCAGTCCCACGATGGCCGGGGGCGCGAAGCACAGGAAGAAGATGTCGGCGACACTGGGGCTCGGGACCTGACGCTCGAGGACGATCTCGTACCACCCCCAGACGCCGTTGCCCAGCGAGGCCATGACGGAGGAGACCGCGAAGAGCATCCACGCGGGTCGAAAGCGGCTGCGCCGGTGATGGGCGTAGAGGAAGCAGGAGACGGCCGCGGTGCCCGCGGCGGCGCTCAGCCCGAAGTCCCCCATGACCAGCGCCAGGTTCGCCGATCCCCAGCCGAGGGCGGAACCGACGGCGTAACCCGCGCACACCACGGCCAGCACGAGCTGCGAGACCATACCCGTCCCACCGCCGAGTACCGGGCGGCGGGTCAGCAGCGCCCCGGGGGAACTCACCGGTCCCACCCGGTCCGCACAGCGGGGTCCCGCTGCTCCGGGCACGCTGGGTGTGCATGCTTCCTGCGGGCTCCGTGCCTGCGGTGGTGATGTCCGCCGTGGCCGCCGTGGGCTCGGCTGCGCGTGGCCGCGCGCCAGGGTCGTCGGCGGCCCCGCCGCGTCGGATCGTTCGTCCATAGGCCGTGCATCGCCCGTCGCCCCCCTCGCAGTCCGAATGTCCATCCCCGGCGCCGAACGGTGCGCGGCGCAGCCCCTGTCGGGACGATACACCAGTCTCGTCACTCAGGGACATAGTTCCTCTACGCTCCGTGACGACCAGCGAGGATGCGGACACGACCCGCATCCGGGGGAATGCGGAGAGTGTCCTCCCCCGGGCGCGGCCGCGGACGGCAGCGGATTACATGCCCGTGGTGAGGACCACGTTGCCGAGCGGCTCCCGGTTCACGAAACGATTCAACTGCGTGACCAGCAACCGCTCGGCGCGCGGCAGGAACGCCGACGTGGGGCCGCCGACGTGGGGGCTGATGAGCACGCCGGGCGCCTGCCACAAGGGGTGCCCCAGGGGCAGCGGCTCGGGATCGGTGACGTCGAGGGCCGCGGTGAGGCGTCCGGCGTCCAGCTCGGCTAGCAGGGCCTTTGTGTCGACGACGGGCCCTCGGGCGACGTTGACCAGGAGCGCGCCGTCCTTCATGCGGGCCAGGAAGTCGGCGTCCACCAGGCCGCGCGTGCTGTCGGTGAGGGGGGTGGAGAGCACCACGATGTCGGCCTCGGGGAGCAGTGCGGGCAGTTCCGTGAGTGGGTGCACCGGACCGCGCGCCGTGGTGCGCTCAGAGCGCGCGACGCGCGCCACCCGCGCCACCTCGAACGGCACGAGCCGGTCCTCGATCGCGGACCCGATCGACCCGTACCCCACGATCAGAACGGACTTGTCGGCCAGCGCCGGACGGAATCCGGAGCGCCACTCCCCCTTGTCCTGGGCGCGCACGAAGTCGGGGATGCCCCGCAGCGAGGCGAGGATCAGGGCCAGGGCGAGTTCGCCGGTGCTCGCCTCGTGCACCCCCCGGGCGTTGCACAACTGCACCCCCGGACGCAGGGACTTCAGGCTCGGCTGGACGTGGTCGACTCCGGCGGAGAGGGTCTGCACGGCCTGCAGAGAGGTCATTTCGGCCATCGGCCGCTGCGCGACGGCGGGCGGCTTCATGTAGGGCACGACGTAGAACACGCAGTCGGCCGGGTCCGCGGGGAACTCCTGGCCACCGTCCCAGAAGCGGTAGTCGAGGCCCTCGGGCAGGCCCTTGATCTCGTCGGCGTGAAAGGGGAGCCACACATCGGAAGTCATGCTCAGGAGGCTATGTCAGGCAGCGGGACGTACAGAGGTTAGGTTGGGGTGGCAGGAGAGGGAGGGTCACGGCCAGGTGGAGCGCAGGACGATCGGCGCGGCAACGCTCGATGTGGGGGCGGTCGGGCTCGGGTGCATGCCGATGAGCTGGGCGTACACCGGTTCGCGGCAGCGCGGTGAGGAGTCGCTGCGCACGGTGCACGCGGCCCTCGACCTGGGGTCGACGCTGCTCGACACGGCCGACATGTACGGGCCCTTCACCAACGAGCTGCTGGTGGGCCGGGCGCTGCGGGATCGGCGCCCGGAGGCCTTCGTGTCGACGAAGGTGGGGCTGCTGGTGGGCGAGCAGCACATCGTGGCCAACGGGCGTCCCGGTTATGTACGGAGGGCCTGCGACGCCTCGCTGCGCCGGCTGCAGACCGACGTGATCGATCTCTACCAGCTGCACCGCGCGGACCCCGAGGTGCCGGTCGAGGAGACCTGGGGCGCGATGGCCGATCTGGTCGCGGCCGGAAAGGTGCGTTCGCTCGGGCTGTGCGCGGTCGGCGCCCGTGCCGCCCGCCGGTCGGGGGCGCGCCCGCACGCCGGGCGGCTGCATGACGGAACGATCCGGCAGCTGGAGCGGGTGCAACAGGTCTTCCCGGTGAGCGCGGTTGAGGCCGAGCTGTCGGTGTGGTCGACGGAGGCCCTGGACGAGCTGCTGCCGTGGTGCGCCGCGCGCGGCGTGGGTTTCCTGGCGGCGATGCCGCTCGGCAACGGTTTCCTGACCGGCACGCTGACGCCGGGCGGGGGCTTCGAGCCCGATGACGTACGTGCCCGCCATCCCCGCTTCACGGCCGAGATGATGGCCGCCAACCAGCCGATCGTCGCCGGGTTGCGGCGGGTGGCCCGACGGCACGGCGACGGGGTCACTCCGGCGCAGGTGGCGCTGGCCTGGGTGTTGTCCCAGGGCCGGCACGTGGTTCCGGTGCCGGGTGCCAAGCGGGCGCGCTGGGCGGCGGAGAACGCGGGAGCGGCCGGGCTGCTGCTGACGGCGGAGGATCTGGCGGAGGTGGCGGGGCTGCCCGGGGCCCAGGGGTCGTGGGACTGACACCTCCCGCGGCCGGCGCCCGCGCATCGGGTGTTCCTGATCGGGAACCCGCGGGACGCGAGCGGTGTATGAACAGTAGGACCGCCACGTCGAAGGGACCTCTGATCGTGCAACGTCGAGTGGTGAAGGCCGCGTTGGCCGCGGCAGCGCTGGTGGTGACGGCCGGCTGTTCCTCCGGCGGCTCGGGAGGCGGATCGCCGAAGGACGGCCTGAACCCGTCGTCGAGCGTTCCGGTGACGGGGTCGGCGTCCTCGGGGCGGTCGACCGAGACGGCCGCGCCCGCCAAGGGTTCGGTGAGGGTGGTGCGCACCCTCGCCGAGGGCCTCAAGTCGCCCTGGGGCCTGGCGCCGTTGCCGGAGGGCGGTCTGCTGGTGTCCTCGCGGGACGAGGGGACGATCACCCGGGTGGACGAGAAGACCGGGAGGACGACGGAGCTGGGCCAGGTGCCGGGGGTGGCCCCGGCCGGGGAGGGTGGCCTGCTCGGTATCGCGCTCTCCCCCGCCTACGCCTCGGACCACATGGTCTACGCGTACTTCACGACGGCGTCGGACAACCGGATCGTCCGTATGTTGTACGACGCGAAGAAGCCGCCCGGCGAGCAGCTGGGCGCGCCGGACACGATCTTCAAGGGCATCCCCAAGGGGGTGATCCACAACGGCGGCCGGATCGCCTTCGGTCCGGACGGGATGCTGTACGCGGGAGCGGGCGAGACGGGCACCCGGGGTCTGGCGCAGGACAAGAAGGCGCTGGGCGGCAAGATCCTGCGGATGACGCCGGACGGGGACCCGGCGCCGGGCAACCCCTTCGGCGATTCGGTCGTGTACTCGTACGGGCACCGCAACGTACAGGGGCTCGCCTGGGACGACAGACAGCGCCTGTGGGCCTCCGAGTTCGGGCAGGACACCTGGGACGAGCTGAACCAGATCAAGCCGGGCGACAACTACGGCTGGCCGGTGGTCGAGGGCAGGAGCGACGACCCGAAGTACCACAACCCGGTCGCCCAGTGGCACACCGACGACGCCTCGCCCAGCGGCATCGCCTATGCCGAGGGTTCCATCTGGATGGCGGGGCTCAAGGGCGAGCGTCTGTGGCGGGTCCCACTGAAGGGCACGCGGGCCGCCGCAGCTCCGCAGTCCTTCCTGAAGGGCAGGTACGGGCGGCTGCGCACGGTGGTCTCGGCGGGCGGCGACAAGCTCTGGCTGGTCACCAGCGAGACGGACGGGCGGGGCAGCCCCGGGAAGGGGGACGACCGGATCCTGGAGCTGGAGGTGAAGTAGGGCCCGCGGCCTCAGGGTTCGTCCGGCTCGGACACGGGTTCCTCCTTCGGGTCCGCCCCGTCGCGTTCCCGCTCCGGCGGCCGTACGACCACCTTGCCCGAGGACAGGTCTATGGGGCCGCGTCCCGGATCACCGTCGTTCAGGTCCACGCGGCTCAGTTCGAGCCGTTTGCGTTCGTCGTCGGTGTGCTTGCGGCCTGGAGCGAAAATCTCCTCGAACATGTTGAACACGGCGCCTCCCTCGGCCCGGGTCCCTGCCAGCGTATGCCTCAGCCCGCCGTCCTGGCAGTGGGGGTCTCCTGGGGGAACAGCCGAAGCCGATGGGCCAGTGCCGCCGCCTCGCCTCTTCCCGAGACGTCGAGCTTGGCCAGGATGTTCGACACGTGGACGCTGGCGGTCTTCGGGGAGATGAAGAGCTCCTCGGCGATCTGGCGGTTGCTGCGGCCGGCCGCGACCAGGCGCAGCACGTCGCGCTCACGGCTGGTGAGACCGAGGGCCTGGGCCGGGTCGACGGGGGTCGGGGCGTACGGCCCGGGGGCCCTGCCCAGGGCGAGGCGGGCCCGTTGGGCGAGCAGCGCGACGGCGTCGGCGAGCGGGCGGGCGCCGAGGTGGTCGGCCGCCGCCCGGGCCAGCCGCAGGAGCTCGGTGGCGCGGGTCCGCCCGTCCTCGTCGGCGCCCGCGGTCAACAGGGAGTCGGCGAGGCGGTGGCGGACGCGGGCGAGGTCGTAGGGGCGTTCCAGGCATTCGAAGGCCGAGACCACCTCGGCCCACTCGTGCGGGTCGGACACGCCCTCGGCTCGCCGGAGTTCGGCGCGCACCCACCGCTCGTGCGCGTGCCAGACCGGCGCTCCGGTGGCCAGCTTCCTGGCGGCCTCCCGCAGGCCGCGCACGGTCCGGTCGCGCCCCGCCTCCGCGGCGGGCAGTCCGCGGGCGTCGGCCTCCGCGGTGGCGGCGGCGAGCAGCAGGGGCCAGCCGTAGCGCTGGGTGCCGGGCGGGAAGCCCGCGTCCAGTGCCTGTTCCAGCGCGGTGCGGGCGTCGAGGAGGCGCCCCTCTCCCGCGGCGATGCGGATCGTGCTGCGCGCCAGCGGCAGGGCGTGCTGCGGCATGGGATCGTGGGTGCCGAAGTGGGCGCGGGCGGCGGCCAGTTGCCGTGCGGCTTCGGCGAGGTCGCCGCGGTCGAGGGCGAGGTCGGCCAGGCGCATGGCGCCGCTGCCGGACGGTTTGCCGCTGAGGCCCACGCCCAGCGCGTTCCGTGCAGCCTCGACGGCTTCGTCCCACCGGCCGAGTGAGCAGAGCGACTCGGCGAGGTTGCCCCACACCCAGGCCTCGGTGTCCAGCAGGCTGTTCTTCCGGGCGAGTTCGGTGCCCTGCCGCAGGATCGGGACGGCCTCGCGGGAGCGGCCGACCGACTCCAGGTGGGAGGGCAGGTTGATGTGGAGGCGTCCCGCGACGAGGGACGCGCCGTGCAGCGGCACCTGCTCCTTGACCTCGTACATCTCCGTGATGCCCGCCTCGATGTCCCCCGCGTCGACCATGAGGCCGCCGAGGGTGAGCCGGGCGTTCAGCTCGATGTCCCGGGCGCCGACCATGCGCGCGTACTCCACGGCGCGCTCGGCGGCGAAGAGGGCGCCGGGGCCCGGTTCGTGCAGCATGCACCAGGCGGCGACCAGGGACAGCACCTCGGCGTGCACCGCCGACGGGGGCAGGCCGCGCACCAGGTCCCGGGCGGTGGCGAGTTCCTGCCACCCGTCGCCGCGGGCCTGTGCCGTGACCAGACGGGAGCGCTGGACCCAGAACCAGGCGGCGCGCAGCGGATCGCTCCCGTCCTCCAGGACGTGCAGCGCCCGTTTGGTGATCTTCAGGGCTCTCTCGCGCTCCCCCGACAGCCGGCCGGCGACGGCGGCCTCGGCCATCAGGTCGAGATAGCGCAGGGGCGCCGGGGCATCCGGGGGGCCCTGGGCCGCCGGGTCGTGGCCGCAGGGCGGGAACACCTCCACGTAGTCGATGGGGCGCAGTGCGGCCCGTACGGCTTCCGGGGCGACCTCCCACAGCTCCATCGCCCGTTCCAGGAGCCGGAGCTGTTCGGAGTGGGCGTGCCGGCAGCGGGCCTCGACGGAGGCGTCCAGGACGGCGGGCAGGGCCTTGGCGGCGTCGTGTGCGTGGTACCAGTAGCTGGCCAGGCGGGTGGCGCGCTCGTCGGCCGGTACGAGTGCGGGGTCGGCCTCCAGGGCTTCGGCGTAGCGCCGGCTGAAGCGGGAGCGCTCGCCGGGCAGCAGGTCGTCGCTGACGGCCTCGCGGACCAGGGAGTGACGGAAGCGGTAGCCGTCGCCGCCGGGTGAGGCGAGCAGGATGTTGGCGCCGACGGTGGCGCGCAGCGCGTCGATGAGGTCGTCCTCGGCGAGCCGGGCCACGGCGGCGAGCAGTCGGTACTCGACGGTGGAGCCGCCCTCGGCGACCAGCCGGGCGATGCGCTGGGCGCTCTCGGGCAGTCCTTCGACGCGTACGAGGAGCAGGTCGCGCAGCGAGTCCGTGAGGCCCGTGCGGCAGCCCTGGCGGGCGGCGACGGCGAGTTCCTCCACGAAGAACGCGTTGCCGTCGGATCGTTCGAAGATGTCGTCGACCTGGGCCGGTTCGGGTTCGTGGGCGAGGATTCCGGCGATCTGCCGGCCGACCTCGGCGCGTGTGAAGCGGCCGAGTTCGATGCGCCGGACGGTGCGCAGGCGGTCCAGCTCGGCGAGGAGGGGGCGCAGCGGGTGGCGGCGGTGGATGTCGTCGGCGCGGTACGTGGCGACGACGACGAGGCGTCCGCCGCGCAGCGTGCGGAAGAGGTAGGCCAGCAGGTGGCGGGTGGAGGCGTCGGCCCAGTGCAGGTCCTCCAGGGCCACGACGACCGTGCGGTCGGCGGCGACGCGTTCCAGGAGGCGGACGGTGAGTTCGAAGAGGCGGGCCATGCCCTCCTCGTCGGGCCGCCGGCCACGGTCGGTCTCGCCCAGCTCGGGCAGGAGCCGGGCCAGCTCGTCCTCCTGTCCCGCGGCGGCCGCGGCGAACTCGTCCGGGAGCAGCCGGCGCAGGGCGCGCAGAGCGGCGGAGAACGGGGCGAAGGGCAGTCCGTCGGCGCCTATCTCGACACAGCCCCCGCAGGCGAAGACGGCGCCCTCGCGGCCGGCCACGGCGGCGAACTCCTCGATCAGGCGGGTCTTTCCGACCCCGGCCTCGCCGCCGAGGAGCAGCGCCTGCGGTTCGCCCCCGGTGCTCGACGCCGACGTGCCACCGCCGCCGGCGGCGCGGGCGAGCGCCTCGCGCAGGACGCCCAGTTCGTCCGCGCGGCCGACGAACACGGGGCTGACGGATCTGGTCTCCACGGGCCCGAGCATCGCACAACGGTCCGTGGGAGCGGCACTGGTTATCGGGCGGCCGGCCATCAGTGCCGGGCCGGGTGCCGGGTGAGCGGCGAGCGTTCTCCCGGGAGGCCGGCCGTCCCCCGTGCGGCCGGCCTCCTCCGGCGTGTGAAGGGGGCCGCCCGCGGTGCGGGCGGCCCCCTTCGGCCCGGCGCTCACGCGGCGCGGGCGAACCGGTGCCGGCGGGGACGCGGGCTATGCGCCTGCCCCTCCGTGTCGTTCTGGCCGGACTCGCGCGCGGCGGTGCGGCGGTCGGCACGGCGGCCGCGGAGGGCGTCCCGTACCAGTCGGTGGTTCTGCGCCTCGCGGATCAGCTCGGCGGATCGGATCTGGTGGAGCTCGTACTCGAACATCTCGTACCCCTCGTGAAGAGCCGGTTTCGGCCTCGCTCTGTGCGATGCCTCAACCTTCGTCTCCCAGGGGGGTGCGTCACATCGGGAGAGTGCCGCATCTTGCGCACGCGAAAGGCCTTAGGAGCGGCGGCGGATCACCCGCGCCGGCCCTAAGGCCCCTCAGAGGCAGGGAGGTTCACTTGGTGGAGGGCAGTCCGAGCAGGATGTCGGAGTACTTGGCGACCGCGAGCACGAGGCCGACGACGCCGAGCGAGACGCCCGCCCAGGCGACGGACTTGATCCAGGCGGCCTGCGGCCTGCCGGGCGCCCCGAAGGCGGGCCGGGCCAGGACCACGACGCCGACGATCAGCGCGGCCAGCGCGAAGAGGCCGCCGACGAGCGCGGTGGTCGCCCAGGCGTCGCCGTAGACCTCCTTGACCTGCGTGGCGACGCTCGCGGAGGACGAGGTCTGCAGCTGTCCGACCAGGGTCTCGCGGGCGGCGGCCACGGTGGCGACCCAGCTGCCGGTGAGCGACACGATGCCGAGTCCGGCGGAGACGACGGCGGCGGCGCCCTGACCGACGCCGGGAGCGGTCTTCTCCCCGGCCGCGGGGACGTCCTCGTCCACCGGGGCGTCGTCCTCGGTGTGGTCCTGCTCCTCGGCCTCGGCCGCGGTCTCCGTCTCGGCCTCGGTCACGGCCGTGCCGTCCGGCTTCTCCTCGGTAGCGGTGCCGTCCACGGTCTCCTCGTCGCTCTTCGCCTCGGTGCCGTTCGCGTCCACGGCTTCGTCAACTGTCTTGGTTCCCATGTCCCGCACCGTACGGACGGAGTCTGAGAAGTCTCTTAATGATCCCTGTGCCCGCGGGTAACGATCGGCGTACGCGTGCGTGACCGTCGGGCAACGCTCAGTCGCTCGTCCGCGCGCGCGTTGCCCGCCAGTCGCGCGCGAGCACCGACCAGACCTCCATGTCGAGGCGTACGCCCCGGTGGGGGAAGCTCTCGCGCAGCACCGCGTCCCGGGTCATCCCCAGCCGGCGGGCGCCGTTCACACTCGGTTCGTTCGCCGAGGCGGCGATCCACTCGACGCGGTGGATCCCGCGTTCCTCGACGGCCCAGTCGATGAGCAGTCGCATCGCGCGCGTGACCAGGCCCCGTCCGGTACCGGCGGGTTCCAGCCAGCAGCCGACCTCGCAGTTGCCCCGGGCCGCGTCGAAGTTCAGGAAGAGCACGCCGCCCACGAGCCTTCCCTCCAGCCACAGGCCGTGCAGGGATCCGGTGTCGGCGGCGCGGTTGTCGGCGTACCGCTGGAGCAGCGCCCGCGCGGAGGCCACGTCCGTGGCACCCGAACCGAACGGGATGTACTGCCCGATGAACTCCCGCCCCCGGTCCAGATGCGCGAGGAACTCCTCGGCGTGCCAGGGCTCCAGGGGGCGCAGTTCCGCGCCGTCGTCACCCAGGGATATCGCGTACATCCTGCTGCTGCTCCTTCTCCGTTGCGTCCGCCGGCTCGGTGTCCGACGCGGCCGCCGGCCTCTCCTGGGGGGCCGACTTCTCAGGGGTGGCGCGGGCCTCTCAGGGGTGGCGCGGGCCTCTCATAGGCTGCGCGGCACTCGGCGGCTCGGGATGCGTACGGGGGCGGGCGCCGGTCTGGTCTGGTCTGGTCTGGTCTGGTCTGGTCGCTGCTCGGTCGCATCGGGGTGCCCGCGACAGGCCTGGGGGGACGCACCGGTCCCGGTGCGTCCCCCCAGGTGGGTGGTGGACGGCTCAGCCCTCGCTGACGCCCAGCTTCTCCAGGATGAGCTCCTTGACGCGGGCCGCGTCGGCCTGGCCCCGGGTGGCCTTCATGACCGCGCCGACCAGGGCGCCGGCGGCGGCCACCTTGCCGCCGCGGATCTTGTCCGCGACGCCCGGGTTGCCGGCGATGGCCTCGTCGACGGCGGCGGTCAGCGCGCCCTCGTCCGAGACGACCTTGAGGCCGCGCTTGTCGACGACCTCGTCCGGGGTGCCCTCGCCCGCGAGCACGCCCTCGATGACCTGACGGGCGAGCTTGTCGTTCAGGTCCCCGGAGGCCACGAGCTGCGTCACCCGGGCGACCTGCGCCGGGGTGATGGGCAGGTCCTCGAGGGCCTTGCCCGACTCGTTGGCGCTGCGGGCCAGTTCGCCCATCCACCACTTGCGGGCGGACGTGGCGTCCGCGCCGGCCTCGATCGTGGCGACGATCGCGTCGATGGCACCGGCGTTGAGGATCGACTGCATGTCGTGGGCGCTGACACCCCACTCCTCGCGCAGCCGGTTGCGGCGGGCCAGCGGCTGCTCGGGCAGACCCGCGCGCAGCTCCTCGACCCAGTCGCGGGACGGAGCGACGGGGACGAGGTCGGGCTCCGGGAAGTACCGGTAGTCCTCGGCCTCCTCCTTCACGCGGCCCGAGGTCGTGGACCCGGTGTCCTCGTGGAAGTGGCGCGTCTCCTGGATGATCGTGCCGCCGCTGTCGAGGACCGCGGCGTGCCGCTGGATCTCGAAGCGGGCGGCGCGCTCCACCGAGCGGAGCGAGTTGACGTTCTTCGTCTCGGAGCGCGTGCCGAACTTCTCGCGGCCGTGCGGGCGCAGCGACAGGTTCACGTCGCAGCGCATCTGCCCCATCTCCATGCGGGCTTCCGAGACGCCGAGCGCCTTGATGAGCTCGCGCAGTTCGGCGACGTACGCCTTGGCGACCTCGGGAGCGCGTTCGCCCGCGCCCTCGATCGGCTTGGTGACGATCTCGATGAGGGGGATGCCCGCGCGGTTGTAGTCGAGCAGGGAGTGCGAGGCGCCGTGGATACGGCCGGTCGCGCCACCGACGTGCGTGGACTTGCCGGTGTCCTCCTCCATGTGGGCGCGCTCGATCTCCACGCGGAAGACCTCGCCGTCCTCCAGCTGTACGTCGAGGTAGCCGTTGAAGGCGATCGGCTCGTCGTACTGGGAGGTCTGGAAGTTCTTCGGCATGTCCGGATAGAAGTAGTTCTTCCGGGCGAAGCGGCACCACTCGGCGATCTCGCAGTGCAGCGCGAGACCGATCTTGATGGCGGACTCGACGCCGGTCGCGTTGACGACGGGCAGCGAGCCGGGCATGCCGAGGCAGGTGGGGCAGGTCTGCGAGTTGGGCTCGGCGCCCAGCTCGGTGGAGCACCCGCAGAACATCTTGGTCTTGGTGCCGAGCTCGACATGGACTTCGAGGCCCATGACGGGGTCGTACGTCGCCAGGGCGTCCTCGTACGACACCAGCTCGTCGGTCGTGGTGGTCACGGTGAAAACTTCCCTCTCAGCCCAGCAGGACGTCGTCGTCGCCCAGGCGCTTGAGCTCCCGGTAGAGGATGGCGAGGCCGGTGACGATGGCGGCGGCGGACACGGCCGCGTCGATCAGGCGCAGCGTGTCGTGCTCCGTGCGGGCCTTCTTGGCCTGCTTGGCGACGCCGAGGGCACCGAACGCGGTGGTCGCGATGGACAGGTACGTGCCGGACTTGGACTTCTTGAAGCCCTTGGCCTTGGTCAGAGCCTTACTCACAACGACGGAGCCTCCTCGATCAGCGGGTGCCCCCACTTTTCCACGAAGGCGGCCTCGACGGCGGCGCCGACCTTGTACAGCCTGTCGTCCTTCATCGCGGGGGCGATGATCTGCAGGCCGACCGGGAGGTTGTCCTCCGGCGCGAGACCGCAGGGCAGCGACATGGCCGAGTTGCCCGCCAGGTTGGTCGGGATGGTGCACAGGTCCGCGAGGTACATCGCCATCGGGTCGTCGGCGCGCTCGCCGATCGGGAAGGCGGTGGTGGGCGTGGTCGGCGAGACGATCACATCCACCTGCTCGAACGACTTCTCGAAGTCGCGGGTGATGAGCGTACGGACCTTCTGCGCCGAGCCGTAATAGGCGTCGTAGTAGCCGGAGCTGAGGGCGTAGGTGCCGAGCATGATGCGGCGCTTGACCTCGTCCCCGAAGCCGGCCTCGCGGGTGAGGGAGGTGACCTCCTCGGCGGAGCGCGTGCCGTCGTCCCCGACGCGCAGGCCGTAGCGCATGGCGTCGAAGCGGGCCAGGTTGGACGAGCACTCGGAGGGCGCGATCAGGTAGTACGCGGAGAGCGCCAGGTCGAAGGACGGGCAGTCCAGCTCGACGATCTCGGCGCCGAGGTCCTTGAGCAGGGCGACGGCCTCGTCGAAGCGCTGCACGACACCGGCCTGGTAGCCCTCGCCGCGGAACTGCTTGACGACACCGACGCGCATGCCCGTGACGGAGCCGTTGCGGGCGGCCTCGACGACCGGGGGGACCGGCGCGTCGATGGAGGTCGAGTCGAGCGGGTCGTGCCCGGCGATGACCTCGTGCAGCAGCGCCGCGTCCAGGACCGTACGGGCGCAGGGGCCGCCCTGGTCGAGGGAGGATGAGAACGCCACCATGCCGTAGCGGGAGACACCGCCGTAGGTGGGCTTGACGCCGACCGTGCCGGTGACGGCCGCGGGCTGGCGGATGGAGCCGCCCGTGTCGGTGCCGATGGCCAGCGGCGCCTCGAAGGAGGCGAGCGCGGCGGACGAGCCGCCGCCCGAGCCGCCGGGGATGCGGCTGAGGTCCCAGGGGTTGCCCGTGGGACCGTACGCGCTGTTCTCGGTGGAGGACCCCATGGCGAACTCGTCCATGTTGGTCTTGCCGAGGATGACGACGTCGGCGGCCTTCAGGCGTTTGGTGACCGTGGCGTCGTAGGGCGGGATCCAGCCTTCGAGGATCTTGGAACCGACGGTGGTCGGGACCCCCTCGGTGGTGAAGATGTCCTTCAGCGCGAGGGGCACGCCGGCGAGCGGTCCGAGCTTCTCGCCGCGCTCCCGCTTCGCGTCGACGGCGCGGGCCTGCGCGAGGGCGCCCTCGCGGTCGACGTGCAGGAAGGCGTGCACCTTCTCGTCGACGGCCTCGATACGGGCGAGGTGGGCCTCGGTGACCTCGACGGCCGTGAGCTCGCCGGCGGCGATCCGCGCGGCGATCTCGGCCGCCGTCAGCCTGATGATGTTGACGTTGGTGTCCGTCATGGTGATTAGTCCTCCCCCAGGATCTGCGGCACCTTGAAACGCTGCTGCTCCTGGGCCGGGGCGCCGGAGAGCGCCTGCTCGGGGGTGAGCGACGGGCGGACCTCGTCCGCGCGCATGACGTTCGTCAGCGGCAGCGGGTGGGAGGTCGGCGGTACGTCTTGGTCGGCGACCTCGCTGACGCGGGCGACCGCGCCGATGATGTCGTCGAGCTGGCCGGCGAAGTGGTCGAGCTCTTCCGCCTTCAGCTCCAGACGCGCCAGCCGTGCGAGGTGGGCGACCTCCTCGCGCGTGATGCCAGGCATGCAGCGATCCTCTGGGTGAGAGTGTGTGGTTTGGCCCAATCCTATGGGGCCGGGGCCGATGCCCGCGCCCGGGTTTGCCCGGGGGGCCTTCCCGCACGTGCGGGCGGTGACCGTTCGTATACGAGGTGGGAGTCGCCGGCGGCCCTCACCGTTGGGCTGCCGCCCTCGCCCTCCCGCCGTGACGAAGCCGCGGGCCGGTCGTGGCTGGGTGCGCAGTTCCCCGCGCCCCTACCGGGGACACCTCCCCCGTTGTGACGAACCTGCGGACCGGCCGTCGCTGAGCGCGCAGTTCCCCGCGCCCCTACCGGGGACGCCTACCCCGTTGAGACAAAGCCGCGGACCGGCCGTCGCTGAGCGCGCGGTTCCCCGCGCCCCTACCGGGGACACCTCCCCCGTTGAGACGAAGCCGCGGGCGAGGTCCACCTGTCGGGTGACCGTCACGGGTGGCGCGTGGGTGGGAGAAACCGGCGGGAGCCCCACGGACCGCACCCGGCGACGGACCGCGGAACTACTCCGCGGCCGGCAACGCGGCCCGCGGCCGCTGCCATCCCCGCGACCCCCGCGCCAGCAACCACGCCGTGGCCTCGTCCGGCGGCATCGCCGCGGCGACCAGCCACCCCTGCACCGCGTCGCACCCCAGATCCCGCAGCCGCTCCCACGTCTCGTCGTCCTCGACGCCCTCCGCGACGACCAGCAGCCCCAGCGAGTGCGCGAGGTCCACCGTGCAGCGCACGATCTCCGCGTCCTCGTTGTCGATGGCGAGCCGTGCGACGAAGGACCGGTCGATCTTCAGTTCGCTGACGGGCAGCCGGCGCAGATGGACCAGCGAGGAGTACCCCGTGCCGAAGTCGTCCAGCGACATCTTGACCCCGTGCCCGGTCAGCGCGGCCAGGGTGTCCGCGGCCCGCTGCGGGTCCTCGAGCAGTACGTGTTCCGTGATCTCCAGCTGGAGGGCCCCCGCCGGAACCCCGTGCCGGGCGAGCCGGGCGGCGACCGCGCCGGCGAAGCCGGGGGTGTGCACGTCGCGCGGCGAGACGTTCACCGCGACCGGCACCCACAGCCCCTGCGCCCGCCACCGCGCGACCTGCGCGAGGGCCGTCTCCAGGACGTACTCGGTGAGGTGCGGCATCAGCCCGGACGACTCGGCGATCGCGATGAACTCGTCGGGCGGGACCTTGCCCCGCTCGGGATGCACCCAGCGGACGAGTGCCTCCAGGCCGGCCACCTGTCCGTCGAAGCGGACCTTCGGCTGGTAGTGCAGTTCGACGTCACCGGCGTCCAGGGCCCGCCGCAGGTCCCCCAGCAGACCGAGCCGGTCCGGTGTGTTCGAGTCCCGCTTGGACTCGTAGACCTCCACCCCCGTACGGTCCCGCTTCGCCTGGTACATCGCCACGTCCGCCCGCCGCAGCAGCCCCTCCGCGTCGAGCGCGTGGTCGGGGAAGACGGCGAGTCCGGCACTGGCCTCCAGGACGAGGGTGAGCCCGTCGAGGTCGAGCGGCGAACCGAGGGCGGCGACGAGACCGCGGGCCACCCGGGTGGCCGACGTCGTGGAGTCGGCGACGGGCAGTAACACGGCGAACTCGTCACCGCCGAGCCGCGCGGCCTCCGCCCCGCGCGGCAGCGCCAGCCGCAGCCGCTCGGCTATCTGGAGCAGCAGCCGGTCCCCGGCGAGATGCCCCAACGTGTCGTTCACGGAGCGGAAGCGGTCGAGGTCGATCAGCATCAACGCCGAACGCGCGCCTATGCGTTCGGCGTCGTCCAGGGCCGCCCAGGTGCGCTCGAGCAGCCACTGCCGGTTGGGCAGCCCGGTCAGCGGATCGCGCAGTTGCTCCTCGGCCCGTATGCGCGCGATCCACAGGGTGGAGTCGAGCGCGATCAGGGGGATCGAGAACAACGGCAGCAGCATGGGCTGCGCGACGGCCACCACGCAGATCAGCGGCGCGATGCCGAGCAGGGCGACCGCGACGAGACCCTGCCGGACCAGGGCCGTGCGGGCGGCGGTCGGCAGGCCGCCGGTGCCCGGCGCGTGCAGGTACCAGAGCAGGACGCGGGTGACGGCGAGATACGCGGCGGCGACCAGCACCACCTGGGGCGCGGCGTAGAAGTCCCAGCTCTGCGGGTTCCAGGGGGCCTCGACCGACGGCACCCGCCCGAACACGGCGAGGACGAGCGCTCCGGCGCCGATCCCGAGGATGTCGGCCGCGCCGTGCAGGATCCCCTGGCGCCAGCGGCCCCGGCGCGCGGCGCCGACCAGGACGACGACGGTCAGGCTGACCATCCCGGCGGCCACCCAGCCGTACAGCAGCAGGACCGCGAGGGTCAGGGCGGCGCCGGAGCCGGTGCCGCCCCACCAGCGGGCGCGGCCGAGGGCGACCAGATGACCGACGATGACACCGGTCAGCACGGCCAGCGACCAGCCGACCGCTCCGGACGGGAAGAGCGCGTGGCGGTCGCTGAACGCCCGGTAGAAGCCGCCGCCCAGGACGAGCGCGGCCAGTGCGACGACCGCCGCGGGCAGCGCGGGCCAGGAGGTGGGCCGTTCGGGATCGTGGCCGGGCAGGCCCGGGCCGCGCCCGACGGGGTACCGGCCCGCGGTGGTGACGGTGGCGGTGAAGGGTGTGTGGTCCCGCTCGCCCGCGCCGGGGCGCGTCGACGACCGTCCCGTCCGGAGGCCCGCCATCCACGCGCCGGTCGTCCGGCGCAGGCGCAGCCGTACGTCCGGGGCGGCGCTCTCGGTCGGTTCCATTCCCGTCCCTCTCACAGCCGGCGGTGCCCACGCCACGCGGCCCGTTGCCGGCGACAACCGCCAACGGCACCGCGTCTCAAGAACTCGTCCCCCGGCTCTTCAGGAGCAAGGGGATGCCCCAACCGCAGCCGGGCACGGCAGGCGCACACCTCAACAGTAGGCCGCAGAAGGCTTCCACGGGCAGCGGTCGACGACGGTTGCCCGAATGCGCCCCGGCCACCCGTATGCATCTGATATGCGCCGAACGGGTGGCCTTCAACCGCTACTCCTCGGTCGGAAGCGCGACTTCCGCGGCCGCCTCCGGTCCCTGTTCGAGCAGAACGGCGAAGCCGTCCTCGTTCAGGACCGGAACCTTGAGCTGCATGGCCTTGTCGTACTTCGATCCAGGATTCTCGCCCACCACGACAAATGACGTCTTCTTCGAAACGGAACCGGTCACTTTCGCTCCACGACTCTGCAGGGCGTCCTTCGCGCCGTCGCGTGTGTGGTGTTCGAGTGTGCCGGTGACGACGACGGTGAGTCCTTCGAGCGGGCGCGGGCCCTCGTCCTCGCCGGAACCCTCGTCCTCCATACGGACGCCCGCCGCCCGCCACTTGCGGAGGATCTCGCGGTGCCAGTCCTCCGCGAACCACTCCTTGACCGAGGTCGCGATGATCCCGCCGACCCCGTCGACCGCGGCGAGTTCCGCCTCGGTGGCCTGCTCGATGCGGTCGATGGAACGGAACGCGCGGGCCAGCGCCTCGGCGGCCACCGGGCCGACGTGTCTGATGGAGAGTCCGTTGATGAAGCGGGCGAGCGGACGGTTCTTCGCCTCGGCGATGTTGTCCAGCAGGGCCAGCGTGTTCTTCTTCGGCTCACCCTTCTGGTTGGCGAAGACCGTGACGACCTTCTCCTCACCGGTCCTGGGGTCCCGCTTGGGCAGGCCGCTGTCCTGGTCCAGGACGTACGCCTTGATGGGGAGCAACTGCTCGGCCGTGAGGTCGAAGAGGTCGCCCTCGTCGACCAGCGGCGGCGCGGCGGGCTCCAGCGGACGGGTCAGCGCCGCCGCGGCCACGTTGCCGAAGTGCTCGATGTCGAGGCACTCCCGGCCCGCGAGGTAGGAGACGCGCTCTCTCAACTGGGCCGGACAGGCACGGCTGTTGGGGCAGCGCAGGTCGATGTCGCCTTCCTTCATGGCGCGCAGCGGTGTCCCGCACTCGGGGCACTCGGCCGGCATCACGAACTCCCGCTCGGTGCCGTCGCGGAGATCCACCACCGGCCCGAGGATCTCCGGGATGACGTCACCGGCCTTGCGCAGCACGACCGTGTCCCCGATGAGGACGCCCTTGGCCTTCACGACCTCCTGGTTGTGCAGGGTCGCGAACTCGACCTCCGAGCCCGCCACGGTGACCGGCTCGACCTGCGCGTACGGAGTGACGCGCCCCGTCCGGCCGACGCCGACCTTGATGTCGACCAGCTTGGTGTTGACCTCTTCCGGCGCGTACTTCCAGGCGATGGCCCAGCGCGGCGCGCGGGCCGTGGAACCGAGGCGGCCCTGGAGACGGATCTCGTCGAGCTTGACGACGACGCCGTCGATCTCGTGCTCCACGGAGTGCCTGTTCTCCCCGTAGTACGCGATGAACTCCCGTACGCCGTCGAGGTCGTCGACCGTCTTGGCGTACCGGGTGGTCGGCAGTCCCCAGGAGTGCAGCAGCTCGTACGCCTCGGAGAGGCGGGTCAGTCCCTCGAAGCCCTCCAGGGCGCCGATGCCGTGGACCACCATGTGCAGCGGGCGGCTCGCGGTGACCCGGGGGTCCTTCTGGCGCAGCGAACCCGCCGCCGCGTTGCGGGGGTTGGCGAAGGGTTTGTCGCCGGCCTCCAGCAGACGGGCGTTGAGCTCCGCGAACTTCTCCATCGGGAAGTAGACCTCGCCGCGGATCTCCACCACGTCAGGGAAGTGGTCCCCCCGGAGGCGGTCCGGGATCTCCGCGATCGTCCGCACGTTGGGCGTGATGTCCTCGCCCGTGCGCCCGTCGCCCCGGGTGGCCGCGCGGGTCAGACGGCCGTGCTCGTAGGTGAGGTTGACCGCGAGGCCGTCCACCTTCAGCTCGCACAGGAAGTGGTACGCCGAGGCGCCGACGTCCTTCGCGACACGCTCCGCCCAGGCGGCGAGCTCCAGGTCGCTGAAGGCGTTGTCCAGCGACAGCATGCGCTCGCGGTGCCGCACGGACGTGAACTCGGTCTCGTACGCGCCCGCGACCTTCTGGGTCGGGGAGTCGGGGGTGCGCAGCTCGGGATAGCGCTCCTCCAGCGCCTCGAGGGACCGCAGCAGCTTGTCGAACTCCGTGTCGCTGACGACCGGCTGGTCCTTCACGTAGTACCGGAAGCGGTGCTCCTCGATCTGCTCGGCCAGCCGCGCGTGCTGCTCGCGCGCCTCGGCGGGCAGGGGATTGGGCTGTGCGTCCTTGTCGCCGGCCACCGTGTTGTCCTCCCGTTACTCTGGGTTGTCCGCGAGGGATCTCGCCGCCCGGACGCAGTGGGCGAGCGCCCGGCGCGCGTACTCGGGGGAAGCGCCCGCGAGTCCGCACGACGGAGTGACCGTGACGGCCTGCGCGAGAAGCCCCGGATGCAGCCCCAGCCTGCGCCACAACGTCCTGACACCCATGACGCTACCGGCAGGGTCCGACAACGGGCCGTCCGTGCCGGGCACGACACCGGCGAGGAGCCGGGTGCCGCCCTCCACCGCCTCGCCGATCGCGTCGTCGTCACGTTCGGTGAGCAGGGTGAGGTCGAAGGAGATGCCCGCGACGCCCGCCCTGCGCAGCAGTTCGAACGGCACGTCGGGCGCGCACGAGTGCACCACGACCGGGCCGTCGGTGTGCACCCCCACGACGTCCCGCAGCGTCGACTCGACCAGTTGCCGGTCGACGGCGCGGTGGGTGCGGTATCCGCTCGCGGACTTCACCCGACCGCGCAGGACGGCGATGAGCGAGGGCTCGTCGAGCTGCAGCACGACCTGGGCGCCCGGCACCCGGCGCCGTACCTCGTCGAGATGGGTGCGCAGGCCCTCGACGAGCGAGCCGGCGAGATCGCGGCAGGCCCCGAGGTCGGACAGGGCCGCCTCGCCGTTCCTCAGCTCCAGCGCGGCCGCCAGCGTCCAGGGCCCCACGGCCTGCACCTTCAGCGGCCCCTCGTACCCCTGGGTGTACTCCTCCAGCGCGTCGAGGTCCTCGCCGAGCCACGACCTGGCGCGCCGGGTGTCCCGCCCCGGCCGGTCCCCGATCCGCCACCCGCTGGGCTCCACGCGCGCGTACAGGTCGACCAGCATCCCGGCCGTCCGTCCGATCATGTCGGCGCCGGGGCCGCGCGCGGGCAGCTCCGGCAGATGGGGGAAGTCGTCGAAGGACCCGGTGACGGTTCTGGCGGTCTCCCGCGCGTCACCACCCGGCATGGACCCGACACCGGTGGCGGCACCGAACCCGAACTCGCTGTTTTCGCTCACCCGCGAAGCGTACGTAACCCCGCGGGGTGCGACGCGGGCGAGCCGGTGCGCACCGGGCGTCCGCGGGGACCCCGCACGCCCGCGCACCGGGCGTCCGCGGTGACCTCACGCGCCGTCCGGGCCCGCGTCAACGCCCCGGTCGCACCGTCAGGTCGTTGACCTCCGCGTCGCGCGGCAGGTCCAGGGCCGTCAGGATCGTCGTCGCGACGGACTCCGGGTCGATCCACTTCGAGGCGTCGTACGGCTTGCCCTCCTGCTGGTGGACCTTGGCCTGCATGGGGCTCGCGGTACGGCCGGGGTAGACCGAGGTGACCCGGACGCCGTTGCCGTGCTCCTCGTGGCGCAGCGAGTCCGCGAGGGCCTTCAGACCGTGCTTGGAGGCCGCGTACGCGGACCAGTCGGCGTTGGCGCTGAGGCCGGCGCCGGAGTTCACGAACAGCACGTGGCCCTGGGCGAGGCGGAGTTGGGGCAGGAAGTGGCGGGTGAGCTCGGCGGGGGCGATCAGGTTGACGTTGAGCTGGTGGCGCCAGGACTTGGGGGTCAGCTCGCCGACCGGGCCGAGATCCACCACCCCCGCGATGTGCAGGAGCGAGTCGACGCGGTCGGGCAGGGACTGGTGCGAGAACGCCCAGGAGAGCTTGTCCGGGTCCGCGAGGTCGCCGACCAGCGTCTTCGCCCCCGGGTACGCGGCGCCGAGTTCCTTCGCGCGACCGGCGTCGCGCGCGTGCAGCACGAGTTCGTCCCCGCGCGCGTGCAGCCGGCGGGCGACGGCCGCGCCGATGCCGGAACCGGCCCCGGTGATCAGATGTGTAGCCATGGACGCCATGCTCGCATCACCGGGTGCCCGCGCTCTCCTCCAGGTAGGCCAGCGCGCCCACCGGCTCCTCGGCGAAGAACACCAGGTCGATGAGCGGCCTCGGCAGGAAGCCCTCGGCCTCCATCCGCCGGAACTGTTCCTTCAGGCCGTCGTAGAAGCCCGCCGTGTTCAGCAGGACCACCGGCTTGTCCGTCCTCCCGTGCTTCTTCAGCTCCAGGATCTCGGTCGCCTCGTCGAGCGTCCCCGTGCCGCCGACCATCACCACCACCGCGTCGGCCTTCTCCAGGAGCAGCGCCTTGCGCTCGGCGAGGTCCCGGGCGATCACCATCTCGTCGGCACCCGCCCGCGCCCTGGCCGCCAGGAAGTCCACGGAGACGCCCACGAGCCGTCCGCCCGCCTCCTGGACGCCGTCGGCGACCACCTTCATGAGGCCGACGTCGGAACCGCCCCACACCAGGGTGTGGCCGCCCTTGCCGAGGAGTTCCGCGAACTCGCGCGCGGGACCCGTGTAGCGGTCGTCGAGGTCGGCGGCGGAGAGAAAGACACAGATGTTCATGCGATCACGGTACGCGGGAAGAACCCGGGCCCCGCGGGTGCTTTCCCGGTATGACCCAAGGACACACGATCACCATCGAGCAGGGCACCCAGCGCGTACGCGTCGTGCACGGCGACCAGGTCCTGGCGGAGAGCGACCGGCCGCTGCTGCTGCGCGAGACGGGCTGTCCGGTGCGCTACTACATCCCTCCGCAGGACGTCCGCCTGGACCTGCTGACGGCCTCCGACACCCACACGCACTGCCCCTTCAAGGGCGACGCGTCCTACTGGTCCCTGCCCGACGCCCCGGACCTCGTCTGGTTCTACCCCGAGCCGAAGCCGGACGTCGCGCAGATCAAGGACCACCTGTGCTTCTACGAGGTGGAGGTCCTGTAGGTCCCGTCGGGGTCCCGTCGGGGTCCCGTCGTCGGACCGATGAGTTCCCGGCCGCCGGGCGGTCTCCCCAGGCATGGACAAGAAGGTTCTCTCGCGCGACGGGACACCCCTCGCGTACGAACGTCACGGTGACGGCCCGCCGGTCGTGCTGGTGGGCGGGGCCCTGTGCACGGGGGCCACGCTGGCGCCCCTCGCGCGGGCGCTCTCGGGGCGCTTCGGCGCCGTCACCTACGACCGCCGGGGACGCGGTGCCAGTGGCGACACCGCGTCGTCCTGGACGGTCGCCCGTGAGGTCGAGGACATCGCGGCGGTGATCGAGGCGTGCGGGGGTACCGCGTCGCTGTACGGCGTCTCGTCGGGGGGTGTGCTGGCCCTCCGGGCGGCGGCCGGCGGGCTGCCGGTCGACGCGCTCGCGGTCTACGAGACGCCGTTCGCCCTCGACGAGGAGCGCGGCAAGGAGCGCCTGGAGTACACCGAGCGGCTGACGGAGCTGCTCGGGCAGGACCGGCGCGGCGACGCCCTGGAGCTGTTCATGGCGCTCACCGGCATGCCACCGGAGACGGTCGCCGGCGCCCGGCGGTCCCCCGGCTGGGCCGGCCTGGAGGCGATCGCTCCCACCCTCGCGTACGACGACGCCGTCATGGGCGGCGGTCTGCTGCCCCGGGAACTGCCGGCCTCCCTGCCCATGCCGGTCCTGGCCGTCGCGGGCGGCGCGAGCCCCGCGTGGATGCGCGAGGCCGCGCGGGCCGTCGCGGACGCCGCGCCCGAGGGGACGTACCGGGTGCTGGCGGGCCAGACCCACAACGTGGACGCCGAGGCCCTCGCCCCGCTCCTGGAGGAGTTCTTCGGGAGCGGCGGCCGGCGCGGCGGGCCTCGCTAGGGGAAGCCTCGAAACCGGCTGGACCGGAGGCGGACCCGCTGGACCGGCTAGACCGACGCCGTCGCGCGCGTGGTCGTTGCGATCGTCGCCGAGCCCACCACGCGCGTGCCGTCGTACAGGACGATCGCCTGGCCGGGCGCGACCCCGCGGACCGGCTCGGTGAACGCGACCTCGAGCCCGCCGTCGACGAGTTCGGCGGTGACCGTCGTCTCGCCGCCGTGGGCGCGGAGCTGGGCGGTGTACGTGCCGGGGCCGGCCGGGGCGGCGCCGCACCAGCGGGGCTTGATCGCCGTCAGCGCGGAGACGTCCAGGGACGCCGCCGGGCCGACCGTCACCCTGTTGTCCACCGGTGAGATGTCCAGGACGTAGCGCGGCTTGCCGTCGGCGGCCGGGGTGCCGATGCGCAGGCCCTTGCGCTGGCCGATGGTGAAGCCGAACGCGCCCTCGTGGGAGCCGACGACCGCGCCGGACTCGTCCACGATGTCGCCCTCCGCCCTGCCCAGACGGTTCGCGAGGAAGCCCTGGGTGTCGCCGTCGGCGATGAAGCAGATGTCGTGCGAGTCGGGCTTCTTGGCGACCGCGAGGCCGCGGCGCTCCGCCTCGGCACGGATCTCGTCCTTCGTGGTGAGTGTGTCGCCGAGCGGGAACAGCGCGTGCGCGAGCTGGCGGTCGTCGAGGACACCGAGGACGTACGACTGGTCCTTGGCCATGTCGGAGGCGCGGTGCAGTTCGCGTGTGCCGTCCTCGTTCACGAGCACCTTCGCGTAGTGGCCCGTGCAGACCGCGTCGAAGCCGAGCGCGAGCGCCTTGTCGAGCAGGGCGGCGAACTTGATCTTCTCGTTGCAGCGCAGACACGGGTTCGGGGTGCGCCCCGCCTCGTACTCGGCGACGAAGTCCTCGACCACGTCCTCACGGAAACGCTCCGCCAGGTCCCACACGTAGAACGGGATGCCGATGACGTCGGCGGCGCGGCGGGCGTCCCGGGAGTCCTCGATGGTGCAACAGCCGCGCGCGCCGGTGCGGAACGACTGCGGGTTGGCGGAGAGCGCGAGGTGCACCCCCGTCACGTCGTGGCCGGCTTCCGCCGCGCGGGCGGCGGCGACGGCGGAGTCCACGCCGCCGGACATGGCGGCGAGGACGCGGAGGGGGCGGGGGCGCGGCGAGGTCTCAGTCATAGCCCCTCCAGGGTACGGGGCGCCGGGAACCGATTCCCGCGAGTATGCGTTGAGGATCGCGACGGGGAGCGATAGGGGACGAACACGATGAGCGGAGCCGCACAGGAGGCGCCGGAAACACGGGGGACGCCGGACCGGGAGACACCGGACCCGGGGTCACCCGATCGCGAGCCACCGGACCGGAACGCACCGGACCGCGGGACACCGGAGGCGGAGGGGCGGCCGGGCAGGGACGGGGACCGGCGGGTCGGGCGGCGGACGCTGCTCATCGGCGGCCTGGCGGCGGCCGTGGGCACGGCGGTGCTCGCGCGGGGCGAGCTGGGGCACCTGTGGTGGCGGCTGCCCGGTGTGGAGAAGCCCCGTGAGGAGGGCGTGGTCGACTTCCGGGGCGCCCAGTGGGTGGCGGCGTCGAGTGCGAACTGGCGACGCGCGGACCGGCCCGACGACTACGCCGTGGACCGGGTGGTCATCCATGTCACCCAGGGCAGCTACCGCAGCGCGGTCAAGGTCTTCCAGGACCCGGGCCACGGCGCGGCCGCGCACTACATCGTCCGCAAGGACGGTCACATCACCCAGATGATCCGCGAGCTGGACGTGGCGTTCCACGCGGGCAACCGCGGGTACAACGAGCGGAGCGTCGGCATCGAGCACGAGGGCTTCGTCGAGCACGCCTCGTCGTTCACCGACGCCATGTACCGGGCGTCGGCGCGGCTGACGGCCGGGATCTGCGCCCGCTACGGCATCCCGGTCGACCGCGAGCACATCATCGGTCACGTGGAGGTGCCGGGCACCGACCACACCGACCCCGGCCGCTACTGGGACTGGGACCGGTACCTCCGGCTGGTGCGCCGGGCGAGCACCGCGGCGGAGCCGACCGGCACCACGGCCGGGCCGACGCGCACCGCAGGGACGTGAGGGCCGTCGCGCACCGACGCGGCGTGACCGCCGGGGAAGGCGTTCCCCGCGCGGGCACGGACCACGACGTGGCGGGCTGAGAGCCGCTCGGCGGCCCGGTCACCGCGGGGCGGCGGTCAGGTCAGGCCCGCCGTCCGCGCCCGCTCGACGGCCGGACCGATGGCCTTCGCGACCGCCTCGACGTCCGCCTCCGTGGAGGTGTGGCCGAGGGAGAAGCGCAGGGTGCCGCGGGCCAGGTCCGGATCGGTCCCGGTGGCCAGCAGGACGTGGCTGGGCTGGGCGACGCCCGCCGTGCACGCGGAGCCCGTGGAGCACTCGATGCCCTGCGCGTCCAGGAGCAGCAGCAGGGAGTCGCCCTCGCAGCCCGGGAACGTGAAGTGCGCGTTGGCGGGCAGCCGGCCCGCGGGGTCGGGGTCGCCGCCGAGGAGGGCGTCGGGCACGGCGGCACGCACGGCTTCGACCAGGTCGTCGCGGAGTGCGCCGATCTCCCGGGCGAACCACGCCCGCTGCTCGGTGGCCAGCCGGCCGGCGACCGCGAAGGACGCGATGGCGGGCACGTCCAGGGTGCCGGAGCGCACATGGCGTTCCTGACCGCCTCCGTGCAGGACCGGTACGGGGGTGTACTCGCGGCCGAGCAGCAGCGCGCCGATGCCGTACGGGCCGCCGATCTTGTGGGCCGAGACGGTCATCGCGGCGAGGCCGGAGGCCGCGAAGTCGACGGGGAGCTGTCCGAAGGCCTGGACGGCGTCGGAGTGCAGTGGGACGCCGAACTCGGCGGCGACGTCGGCCAGTTCGCGGACCGGCAGTACGGTGCCGATCTCGTTGTTGGCCCACATCACGGTGGCGAGGGCGACGTCGTCGGGATTGCGGGCGATGGCCGCGCGCAGGGCGTCGGGGTGGACGCGGCCGTAGGGGTCGACGGGCAGGTACTCGACCGTCGCGCCCTCGTGTTCGCCGAGCCAGTGGACGGCGTCGAGGACGGCATGGTGCTCCACGGGGCTCGCGAGCACCCGGGTGCGGGCCGGGTCCGCGTCGCGGCGGGCCCAGTACAGGCCCTTCACGGCGAGGTTGTCGGCTTCGGTGCCGCCGGAGGTGAGGACCACCTCGCTGGGGCGGGCGCCGAGGGCCTCCGCGAGGCTCTCGCGGGCCTCCTCGACGGTACGGCGGGCCCTGCGGCCGGCGGCGTGGAGGGAGGAGGCGTTGCCCGTGACGCTCAGCTGGGCGGTCAGTGCCTCTACCGCCTCCGGGAGCATCGGGGTGGTCGCGGCGTGGTCGAGGTAAGCCATGGTGGCCCTGATTCTACGGGCCCCCGCTCCCCTGCTTTCGGCCCCCCGTCGAGGGGGACCGTCCTGCGGTCCTGGCCCGGTGTCCGTTCGGAGGATCTCGGAGGTTCCAGGTCGCCGTGGGTCAGAAGTTCCAGGACACCGTGCTGTCGAAGTGCATGAACGCCACCAGCACCACGAGGTCGGCGACGCCCAGGCCGAGGCCGAGGAAGGCGCGGCCCCGACGGGCGGTGCCGCGCCAGAGGGCGGCGGAGGCGAGGACGATGGCGATCGGGCCCAGGAAGACGTTCAGCACCAGCAGACCGAGCAGCCCGAGGATGAAGGAGGCGACGGCCATGCCGTCGGCGTCCCGGGTGCCGGTGCGACGGGTGGGCGTGGCGGTGAGTTCCATGGGATGAGTCAGCTCCCTGCGGGTCAGTGGGCGGAGGTGTGGCGCCGGCGGCCGGCGCGCTCGCGGACCGCGAAGACGGTCAGCCAGATGCCGATGACGGCGGCGGCGATGAGGGAGACGGGCAGCGGGGCATGGGCCACCGCGCCCATGACGACACCCATCAGCAGGAGGGCGGCGACGAGGAACAGCATGTGAGTGCCTCTCGTGAGTCTCTGGGTCCGGTCCCCGTGGTCGCCGCCTCGACGGTGAGGCTCCGAATGTTTCGGGGACCTGACGATTCAGTGAACGGTTGTAGTAACACTTGTTCACTGACTCCGAAGTCTAGCGCGCCGCCCGGCTTTTCAATTACAGAGAACAGTTGTTAACTGCATGGTATGAGTCACACTCTCGGCATCCGGCAGGCGCAGAAGCAGAAGACGCGACAGGCGCTCCTCGACGCGGCGTTGGAGCTGCTGGAGGAGCAGAGCCTGAGCAGCCTGGGCCTGCGCGAGGTCACCCGCGCCGTGGGCGTGGCCCCGACCGCCTTCTACCGGCACTTCCGCTCGACGGCGGATCTGGGGGTGGCGCTGGTCGAGGAGGCCCTGGGCAGCCTGCACCCGATGATCGGGGACACGGTGTCCGCGGCGGGCGACAGCGGCGAACGCATCGAGCGCGCCGTCCATCTGATCGCGCATCATGTCGAGACCCACCCCGCCCACGTCCGCTTCATCGCCCGCGAGCGACACGGCGGCGTGCAGCCGGTACGGCAGGCGATCAGTGACCAACTGGCCAGGTTCGCCCAGGAGGTACGGGTGGAGCTGGCCAAACACCCCGAGTCGGAGGGGTGGAGCGACGACGATCTGCTGATGCTCGCCGGTCTGTACGTCGACCAGATGCTGATGACGGCCTCGCTCTACCTGGAGGCGCTGGAGGCGTCCGAGGAGGAACGGGAGCGGGTGGCCGGGGTGGCGGGCCGCCAGATGCGGCTCATCGCCATCGGCCGCCGCAACTGGCTGGGTTGACCCACCGCCCCGCCGGCGGGCGCCGGTGACGCAGCCGTCCCGGCAACGAGCACCGGTGACACACCCGTCCCGTCAACGAGTCGGCATGACACACCCGTCCCCGCAACGGGCCCCTGGGACATACCCGCCCCGGCAACGGGCCCCGGTGACGCGCCCGTTCATCCGACGTGCCGCCCCCGGACCTCAAGTACGCGACCCCGGGCGGACCGTGGGGTCTCGGGACGCGGGATCATGCCGACGCGAAAGCGCCGCACCCGGACCGCGACACGCTCGGCTCGACAGCCCCGCCGCACCAACAGCGCGGCCGGGGGCCGGAGGCCGGCGAGCACCACGTCCCATGCTCACACCCGCCGCGCGCCGCCGGACGAACGGCACCCCTGCGCGACGGCGGCGAACCGCCGCTGGACTCGGGACCGCCGGCCCCGAGGGAGGCGGCGCGTACGGGCGGCCGACGGCCGGCTAGCCGAGCCTGACCCGGGCGAGCTGCCGGGACTGCGCGACCAGCCGGTCCGCGCTGTCCCACACCTCGGCGTCCTCCTCCAGGAAGCCGCCGGCCAGGTTGCGGGTGGTGATGGAGACGCGCAGCGGGCCGGGCGCGGGACGGCAGCGCACGTGCACCGTGAGTTCGACCGTCGGCACCCAGCCCGACAGCCCGATCTCGAATGCGGTCGGCGGCAGCGCGTCGACCGCGAGGAGCAGCGAGAGCGGGTCGGCGTCGCGGCCGTCGGCGAGCCCGAACCAGGCCCGCATCTCGCCCTTGCCGGACGGTGCCCCGAGGGCCCAGCCCAGCGTCGAGGGGTCGAGCTTGAGCATCAGCCGTTCGGTGATCGCGGAGCTGCCGTCGATGGGGGCCGGTCCGTCCTCGGGCCCGAAGCAGTGCTCCATCGGCGGGATCGCGGGCGGCGTCGCCGTGGTGCGGACGTCGTCGGGCAGGGCACCCAGGTCGCCGTACGAGGCGAGCACACGGATCCGTTCGACCTCGCGGCCCTCGTCGTCGTACTGGAAGAGCGAGGCCTGGCCGGTCGACAGGGTGCGGCCGGTACGGACGACGTCCGTGCGGACGACCGCGGGTCCCGGCTGGGAGGCGGTGAGGTAGTGCGCCGAGATGGTGAACGGGTCGTCGTGCGGCAGGGCGTCCGCGAGAGCGCGGCCCAGGACCGCCAGCAGGTATCCGCCGTTGACGGCGCTGATGATCGTCCATCCCGGGGACAGGTCGACGTCGTAGACGCCGGGTGCACGCAGGGTGACCGCGGTGTCGCGGTCGAACTCGCTGTCGCCGATCGTGGCTCGCACGGCCTGTGCCGAAGCTGCTTCTGACATGTCTGAACGGTACAACAGGCCATTACTAAGCGGTAGCTTTTGCTGTTTCGCTCACGTCACACGCCCGGACCCCAGGTGAGATTTCGGCAATTTCTTGGTAAGTGTCCGCCACTCGTCCGTGACCAACGGCATCGGAACCCCCTCTTCACGGACATAGAACCCCATGCAGCCGCCGAACCTGATCCAGCCCGTCACAGGAAGAGCCGCACAGACCGTGAGCCTCACCGGAACGCCGTTCCTCCTCACCGCGATCGCCCTGGTCGCGGTCGCCCTCGTCCTCCCTCTCGTCCTGTGGTCGCGCATCCCCGGCCCCGCGTTCCTGCGCAGCACGGCCCGGATGCTGATGCTGCTGTTCGCCCAAGGCACGGCGATCACCCTCGTCTTCGTGCTCGTGAACAACGCCAACAGCCTCTACGACAACTGGTCCGACCTCCTCGGCACGGGCAACCACGTTCAGGCGGCCGCCGACCTGGGCGTCGACGGCACCGGTGGTGTCTCGGTGCGGGAGCTGCCCAGGGTCCACCAGACGTTCATGGCGGCGGACGGCCCCGCCATGCGGCAGGCGGGCGGGGTGCGCGTCACCCAGCTGCACGGCCAGGTCTCGGGCGTGAACGCCGAGGTCTACGTCTGGCTGCCGCCGCAGTACAACGAGCCCGCCTACCGCAACCGCAAGTTCCCCGTGGTCGAGCTCCTGCCCGGCTATCCGGGCTCGGCCAAGGCTTGGTTCGGCTCTCTGGAGGTGCACGAACAACTGCTGCCGCTGATGCGTGACGGGCAGGTCGCGCCGTTCATCCTGGTGGCGCCGCGTACGACGCTGCTGGCCAAGGTGGACACCGGCTGCGCGAACGTCCCCGGCAAGGTGAACGCCGACACCTGGCTCAGTATCGACGTGCCGAAGATGGTGACGGACAACTTCCGCGCCAAGGCCGCGCCGGACGGCTGGGGCGTCGCCGGCTACTCGGCGGGAGCGCACTGCGCGACCAAGCTCGCGGTCGCCCACCCCGACCGCTACCGGGCGGCGGTCAGCATGTCCGGGTACAACGACCCGATCGGCGAACGCGACTCGCTGCCCGCGCGCAACATCGAGCTGCGCCGCCGGAACAACCCCCTCCTGCTGCTGCGCGCCGACCGTGTCCCGCCCCGCGTCGCGCTCTACTACTCCGGCGAGGTCCACGACGGCTACGAGGCGGGCGCCGCGCTCCAGCAGATCGCGAAACCGCCGACGACCGTACAGGTGGTGCTGCTGCCGCGGAGCGCCGGCGGCCACAACATGGCCCTGTGGCGACCGCAGGTGACCGAGGTGTTCCGCTGGCTGACCCTCCAGATCGGCCCCGGCGCGCGGGCTAAGGAGTCTCCGCCTCGGTCGCCGTCGAACGCCGGTTCCAGGCGCGCGGCGCTCGCCAGTGGAAGCGCATCGCGAGAAGCCGCAGCACGAAGGCCGTGACGACCGCGAGCCCGCTGGTGAAAGGGGTCAGCGCGTCGTAGCGGATGCACAGGGCGACCATGGTGGCGCCGACGATGGCGGGGACCGCGTAGAGATCGCGGTCCCAGCGCAGCAGCGAGGGCACCTCGTTGGCGAGCACGTCCCGCAGCACACCGCCGCCGACCGCGGTGGCGAGCCCGAGGGCCGCCGACGCGGTCAGGCCGAGACCGTACTCGTACGCCTTCGTGGTGCCCGCGACGCAGAACAGACCGAGTCCGGCCGCGTCGAAGACGTTCACCGCGACCTGGATGCGCTCCACCTCGGGGTGCAGGAAGAAGACCAGGAGCGCGGCGAGCAGCGGCGTGAGGAAGTAGCCGAGGTCGGTGAACGCGGCCGGCGGCACGGCCCCGATGACCACGTCACGCAACAGCCCCCCGCCCAGCGCGGTGACCTCGGCGAGGACGGCGATGCCGAAGACGTCGAAGTTCTTGCGTACGGCCAGCAGGGCACCCGAGATCGCGAAGACGAAGATGCCGATCAGGTCGAGCGTGTGCTGGACGGAGGGACTGAAAAGTTGCTGAAGCACCCCTACATTCTCACCCGTCGCAGGGACTGCACCTTACAAAGGAAGGCCCAGAGGGAAAACTGCGACCTAGAGAGAAGGTTTTCCGGGGCTGAAGAGCCAGGTCTGGAAGAGATCGTCGAGCTGCTGACCCGAGACCTTCTCCGCGAGCCGGATGAAGTCGGCCGTGTTCGCGTTGCCGTAGCGGTGCAGCTTGGTCCAGGCGGGCAGCAGCTTGAAGAACGCGGTGTCGCCGATGCGCTCGCGCAGCATCTGGAGCGTCATCGCGCCGCGCTGGTAGACCGCCGAGGCGAACATGGTGTCCCGCTGCGGATCGGCGACCACCGTCTGCCAGAAGGACGAGTCCGCGGGCCGTGTGTCGTACCCGGCGAGGAACGAGTCGTGCGCCGAGCGGACGCCCTGGTGTTCGGACCACAGCCACTGGGCGTAGGTCGCGAAGCCCTCGTTGAGCCAGATGTCCTTCCAGCGCTCGACCGAGACCGAGTCGCCGAACCACTGGTGCGCCAGCTCGTGCACGATGGTCGACTCGGAGCGCACGGCGGAGTACGCGGGCTTGGACTGCACCTCCAGCGAGAACCCGGCCTCCGGCATGTCGTCGACGATCGCGCCGGTCTCCTCGAAGGGATACGGACCGAAGATCTGCGACCAGTAGTCGGTGGCCGCGGCCGTCACGGCGTACACGTCGACGCTGTTGCTGTTGGCGAGCACCGGGTCGATGGCGACGTAGATCGGCGTGCCGGCCGGGGTCCTCCCGGACTTCACGTCGAACTTCCCGATGGTCGCGGTCGCGAGGTAGGTCGCCATGGGCCGGCTCTCGCGCCAGTGCGTGACGGTGCTGGCGCCCTTGTCGTGCGTCGAGATCAGGCGGCCGTTGGAGACACCGGTGAGGCCCTTCGGAGCCTTGATACGGATGTCGTACGTGGCCTTGTCGGAGGGGTGGTCGCTGGACGGGAACCAGGTGGAGGCGGCGTTCGGCTCACAGGCGACGAAGACCCCGTCCGCCGTCTTCATCCATCCGTAGTCGGAGCCGAAGACGATCGGGCCGTTGAGGGCCTCGGGGACACCGCCGTAGGTGACGGTCACCGTGAAGGTCCTGCCCTTCGACAGCGGGCCGCGCGGGGTGATGTGGATCTCGTCGCCCGCCCGGGTGAAGCCCGCCCGTCTGCCGTTCACCTCGACCTTCGTGACCTCCAGCTTCTGCAGGTCCAGGTCGAACGAGGAGAGGTTCTGGGTGGCGCGGGCCGTGAGCGTCGTACGCCCGTCGAGGCGGTCGGTGTCCGGGTTGTACGCCACGTCGAGGTCGTAGTGGCGGGCGTCGAAGCCACCGTTGCCGAGCTGGGGGAAGTAGGGGTCCCCGATGCCGTCGGCGCCCGGTTTCGGGGCGGAGGAAGCGGCGATGACGAGGAAGGAGGCCGCCGCGGTGGCGAGGGCCCCTAAACGTGCCGAACGGGAGAGTGCCATGAGCGTCCCTTTCGTACGTGTTCCGATCGTTGCTGATCAGATGGACACGCGAGACTCTGCACTCTTCCGTTCGGGCATGTTCATGACTTTGCCCAATCGTCACGGCCTACTTGTCGCTTGACTCCTGACGACCGGCTTCCGGTTCGGCGGGGCCTCCTGGCCCGCACCTCCCGGTTCCGCCAAAACCTGTGCCCCGGTAACCGATGGTCCGGCTACCGGGGCAGGTCGTCGGCGGATGTGCGCCGACTTCGATACTGCGCCCGACTACTTCTGGGTGTCGGTTCCCGATTCCTTCGGCGCGTCCGTTCCCGACTCCTGCGACGCGTCCGGCTCCTCGGCCGCCACCGCCTCGGCGGGCTCCTCGGACACCACCGGGGCAGGCTCCTCGGACACCACCGGGGCGGGCTGCTCGGACACCACCGCGGCGGGCTCCTCGGCGGCGGCCACCGGGGCGGGCTCCTCCGCAGCGGCCACCGGGGTCTCCTCGGTGGCGGCCGTCGTGGTCTCCTCCGCCGGGGTCTCGGCGGCGTGCAGTTCCGCGGCCACCGCCGCCGACGTCTCCGCCGACTCCGCCAGCACCTCGTCGGCCACGAACTCGGCCGCCTGCTTCGCAACGGACAGCAGCACCGTGTCCTGCGGGGCCTGGTCCTCGAAGTTCTCCGGGTGGTGGCAGGCGACCCGCTGGCCGGGCTTCAGCTCCAGGAGCGGCGGCTCGGTCGTCCTGCAGATCTCCGTGGCCTTCCAGCACCGCGTGTGGAAGCGGCAGCCGCTCGGCGGCGAGATCGGCGAGGGCACGTCGCCCGTGAGCAGGATCCGCTCGCTCTTCGCGTTCTTGCGCTTCGGGTCCGGGATCGGCACCGCGGACATCAGGGCCTTGGTGTACGGGTGCATCGGCGCCGAGTAGAGCAGGTCGCGGTCGGCGAGCTCCACGATCTTGCCGAGGTACATCACCGCGATCCGGTCCGAGACGTGCCGGACGACCGACAGGTCGTGCGCGATGATCACGTACGTGAGGCCGAGCTCCTGCTGCAGGTCGTCGAGAAGGTTGACGACCTGTGCCTGGATGGACACGTCCAGCGCCGACACCGGCTCGTCCGCGACGACCAGCTTCGGGTTCAGCGCGAGCGCGCGGGCGATGCCGATGCGCTGGCGCTGGCCGCCGGAGAACTCGTGCGGATACCGGTTGTAGTGCTCGGGGTTGAGGCCGACGACCGACAGCAGTCGCTGGACCTCCTTCTTGACACCGCCCTCGGGGGTCACGCCCTGCAGCTTGAACGGGGCACTGATGATCGTGCCGACCGTGTGGCGGGGGTTGAGTGACGAGTACGGGTCCTGGAAGATCATCTGGACGTCACGGCGCATCGGACGCATGCCGCTCACACCGAGGTGCGTGATGTCCTTGCCCTGGAACTCGACCTTGCCCGCGGTCGGTTCGAGCAGCCGTGTGATGAGCCGGCCCATCGTGGACTTGCCGCAGCCGGACTCGCCCACGACGCCCAGGGTCTCCCCGGAGCGCACCTCGAAGTCGAGGCCGTCGACGGCGCGCACGGCTCCGACCTGACGCTGCAGCAGTCCCTTCCGGATGGGGAAGTGCTTCTGCAGTCCGGTCACCTTCAGCAGGACGTCACCGGGAGCGGCGTCCTTGGTGAGGGTGGCGCCGCCTTCGTCCTGTGCCTGTGCGGGAATGGTCACTTCCGCGTCCTTGGCTTTCTCGCTCACAGCTTCGGCGCAATCTCTTCGATCCAGATGCGTTCCCGCTGCTCCTGGGTCATGTGGCAGGCGGCCCAGTGCCGTCCGCCGACCTCGGTCAGCTCGGGACGGACCGTGCGGGTCACGTTGTCCTTCGGAACGTCCGCGTACGGGCAGCGCGGGTTGAAGGCGCAGCCGGACGGGAGGTTGATCAGCGAGGGCGGGGAGCCCTTGACGGGGATGAGGCGTTCGGTCTGCTCACGGTCCAGGCGCGGCATCGAGCCGAGCAGCCCCCAGGTGTAGGGGTGCCGGGGCTCGTAGAACACCTTCTCGGCGGGACCGCGCTCGATGCAACGGCCGCCGTACATCACCAGGATGTCGTCGGAGAGTTCGGCGACGACGCCCAGGTCGTGGGTGATGACGATGACCGCGGAGCCGAACTCCTTCTGCAGGTCGCGGATGAGGTCGAGGATCTGCGCCTGGACGGTCACGTCCAGGGCGGTCGTCGGCTCGTCCGCGATGAGCAGCTCGGGGTTGTTGACCAGCGACATCGCGATCATCGCGCGCTGACGCATACCGCCGGAGAACTCGTGCGGGTAGCTGTCCACGCGCTTGTCCGGCTGCGGAATGCCCACCCGGTCGAGCATCTCGACCGCGCGGCGCTTCGCCGTCTTCTTGTCCACCTTGTGGTGAATGCGGTACGCCTCCACGATCTGCTGACCGATCGTGTAGTACGGGTGGAGCGCGGACAGCGGATCCTGGAAGATCATCGCCATCTCGCGGCCACGCAGCTTGCGTACGTAGTCCGGGTCGGCGGACAGCAGTTCGGTGCCGTTCAGCCAGATCTCGCCGGAGATCTGCGCCTTGCGCTTGCCGTACTGGCCGGCCGTGTGCAGACCCATGATGCCGAGCGAGGTCACCGACTTGCCGGAGCCGGACTCGCCCACGATGCCGAGGGTCTTGCCCTTCTCCAGCTGGAAGCTGAGCCCGTCGACGGACTTGACCAGACCGTCGTCGGTCGGGAAGTGCACCTTCAGGTCGCGTACTTCGAGGAAGGCGGAGGGCGCGGGCGAGTCCACTACGGGCTCGGCCACCGCTCCGCTCTTGCTGAGTTCGGTCATGAGAGCCTCACTCGGGGGTCGATCACGGCGTACAGGACGTCCACCACGAGGTTGGCGATCAGCACCGCGAGAGAAGTGATCAGGGTGACGCCCAGGATGATGGGCAGGTCCTGGTTCCGGATGGCGTCGAGCACCGCGCGGCCGAGGCCGGGCAGGTTGAACGTCGACTCCGTCAGGATGGCACCGCCGATGAGGGCGCCGAGGTCCATGCCCAGCATGGTGAGGATGGGGGTCATCGTCGAGCGCATGGCGTGCTTGCCGATGACGACCTGCTCCTTGAGGCCCTTGGCGCGCGCCGTGCGGATGTAGTCCTCACCGAGGATCTCCAGCATGGTGGCGCGGGTGATCCGGGCGTACATCGCCGCGTAGAGGAACGCGAGGGTGATCCAGGGCAGGATCATGCCGCCGAACCAGCCGCTGATGCTCTGGTCGAAGGGCACGTACTGCGCGTTGATCCATTTCAGCCCGAAGGCGAAGATCGCCAGGCTGAGCAGACCGGTGAAGTAGATGGGGAGGGAGACACCCGCCAGGGCGACGACCATCGCGCCGCGGTCCCAGATGCTGCCCCGCTTGAGCGCGGAGAGCACACCGGCCGCGACACCGAAGACCAGCCACAGCACGGCGGCACCGAGCGCGAGCCCCAGGGTCACCGGGAAACGGTCGGTGAGCACCGGCCAGACGGCCTGCTCGCTGCGGAAGGAGTAGCCGAAGCAGGGCGCGGCGCAGTGCGTGACGTCGCCACCGCCCGAGTAGGTGCGTCCGGCGAAGATGCCCTTGAAGAACTCCCAGACCTGGGAGTAGATCGGGTCGCTCAGGCCCAGCTTCTGCCGTACGGCCTCGACAGCGGCCGGGTCGGCCTGCTTGCCCACGAAGCTCGAGGCGATGTCCACGCCCGCCCACTTGGGGACGAGGAAGAAGATGCCGAAGACCACCATGACGATGACCACCAGCATCACTGCGGCGGCGAACAGCCGCCTGATGAGGTAAGCGAGCACAGCTTACGGCCCGCTGCGGGGCCGCGGGCCACCGGAGGTCATCCGGTGGCCCGCGACCACGCCGCGCCGGCCTTCACCTGCCTTTCGTGCCTGTACGGCGGGTGTGCCGGTTTACTTCTTCGGGTTCTTCAGACCGAGGTTGACGAAGTCGTACGTACCGCTGTAGTTGTCCGTCGTGTAGACGTTCGCGAGGTTGTCGCCGCGCCAGTTGATGAACTTCTCGAAGGTGAAGGGCAGGTAGTACGCGCCCTCCATGACCTTGTGGTTGATCTCCGTCGAGAGCTTGGTCTTGCCCGCTTCGTCCAGCGTGGTGACGTACTGGTTGAAAAGACCGTCGATGGTCTTGTCGTTGATCAGGGCGAAGTTGTTGTTACCGCTCGGCGCGATGTACTTGCTGTCCCACAGCGGCAGACCGAAGCCCTGGACGGTCGGGAAGTCCGGACCCCAGCCCATGATGATGATGCCGTAGCCCTTCTTCTTCACGTTCGAGGGGCTGCCGATGATGCCGGTGGTCTGCGAACCGTCGAACTGGTCGATCTGCGCGGTGATGCCGACCTTCTTCAGCGACGCCTGCAGCGACTGGGCCGTGGCCACCTCGACCGGCTTGTTGTTGCGGACCGCGATGGTGGTGGTGAAGCCGTTCGGCTTGCCACACGCCTTCAGGGCTTCCTTGGCCTTGGCGACGTTGCCGTTCTTGTCGGCACCGGAGATGCCGTACGGGTCGTACTTCTGGCCCTCGGAGCCCGGGACGGACGGCGGGAGCATGTTGGTGCCGATGTCACCACCGGCGACCGGGCCACCGCGCGCGGTCTGCAGCGAGACGTGGTCGGCGCCGAGGATGACCGCCTTGCGGCAGTTGATGTTGTCGAACGGCTTCACGCTCTGCGGGAAGGCCGCGTAACGGATGTAGCCGGAGATCGGGTTGTCCAGGTTGGCCTTGTGCTCCTTCAGGGCGGTGGTGCGGCCCTGCGGGGACATGCCGGTCTGGTTGATGTCCAGGTCCAGGTCACCGTTGAGCAGACGCTGGTCCAGCTGGTTGGCGTCCGAGAAGAACTGAACGGTGATCTTGTCCGGGTACGCCTTGCGGATCGGGTCCGAGGACTGCTTCCACTGGGCGTTGCGCTCCAGCGTCAGGCTCTTGCCGGGGCTGTACGACGAGAACTTGTACGGGCCGGAGGAGAACGGCTTCAGGCCGTACTTGGACTTGGTGTCCATGTCCTGGCGGACCGGGGAGGCCGAGACCAGACCCAGCACCTCCTGGAAGTCCGAGTTGGCCTTGGGGAGGTGGAAGACGACGGTCTTGTCGTCCGGGGTGGAGATCGCCTTCAGGCCCAGCTTGTCCTTGGACGTGTCCTTGTAGGGACCCTTGTACTCGCCCTTCGGGTCCAGGAAGTCCTTGAGGTAGGTCGGACCGCCGGACAGCACGTCCTGCGCCCAGACGCGCTCGATGCCGTACTTGACGTCCTTGGACGTGATCGGCTTGCCGTCCTCCCACGAGACGCCGTCACGCAGGGTGTACGTGTAGGTCTTGCCGTCGTCGGTGACCTTGGCGAGACCGGTGGCGAGGTCCGGGGTGAGCTCGGCGCCCGCCTTGCCCGGCTCCGTCTTGCCCGTGACCAGCTGGCGGCTGTAGTAGCGCGCGAAGTCCCACATGAAGCCGTAGTAGCCACGCGTGGTGTCCCACGAGTCGGCGTCCTGGGCACCGCCGAACCGCAGCGTGCCGCCCTTCTTGGCAAGGGAGGCCTGGGCGACCTTGTTGTTCGCGGCGTCGAAGCCGGCGGCGCCGGTCTTCGAACCGCCCTTGTCGTCGCTGCCACTGCCGCCGCACGCCGCTGTGGTCAGCAGTGCGGCGACCGCAGCAGCGGCGGCGAACGCCTGCTTACGCCGCCCTGAGGTGCGTTGGGTAGTCACGATCTCGGATCCTCCGGATTTGATGAGAGACCCCGTGTCAGTGCCACGGGACGCTTGAGGTGTGGCAGTTCAGCGGGAAGCCTTCGGGTCCAGCGCGTCACGCACGCCGTCACCGAACAGGTTGAAGGCAAGGACGGTGATGAAGATCGCCACACCGGGGACCACCATGTACATGGGGTCGGACTCGTAGTAGTCGATCGCGCTCGACAGCATCTGTCCCCAGGACGAGGTGGGCGGCTTGACGCCCACGCCCAGGAAGCTGAGCGCCGCCTCGGTGAGGATGTTCGTGGGGATCATCATCGTCGTGTAGACGATGATCGGCGCCACCAGGTTGGGCAGCAGCTCCTTGAACAGGATGTAGAAGCGCCCGGCGCCCAGCGATCGGGCGGCCTCGACGTACTCGCGCTCACGCATCGAGAGCGTCTGGCCGCGCACCACGCGTCCGATGTAGGGCCAGCCGAAGAAACCGATGACCAGGATCATCACGAACACACGCACGTTGGAGCCGGACAGGCCCAGCATGTTGTTCGGCATCACCGAGACCAGGGCGATCGTGAAGAGGAGCTGCGGGAAGGCCAGCAGGCCGTCCATCACGCGGCTGATGAGCGAGTCGACCCAGCCTCCGAAGAAGCCCGCCAGGATGCCGAGCACGGTGCCGAGGATGACCGCGACGACGGCGGAGAGGAAGCCCACCAGGAGCGAGACGCGGGCACCGTAGAGGATGCGGGCGAGGATGTCGCGGCCGTTGATGGGCTCGACGCCCAGCAGGTGGTCGCCGCTGATGCCGCCCAATGACCCCGTGGGAGTGCCGAACAGAGGGTCGATCAGCTTCTCGTTGAAGGTGTCCGGATCCTGACCGAGCAGGTGGGTGATCACTGGCGCGAGCAGGGCGATCACGATGAGGACGAGCACGACGATGCCGCCGGTCAGGGCGAGCTTGTCCCTCTTCAGGCGCTCCCAGGCGATCCGGCCCAGGGAGCGTCCCTGCACGACCTTCTCGCCGGCGGCTGCAGCCGCCGCTTCTTCGGCCGCACTCGGGGGTGCCTCCGCGGTCGGCTCGTGCAATGGTGCCGTCATCTGGCAGGGACCCCTCTCAACCGGCGGTAGCCGGCCCACACGTGCCGCTCGTAGCGGCGTGATCAGTCCGTCGTACACAGGGGCTAAACCCCCTGGAGCGGGAGTCTTCAACGCGTCGGCGATCTGTAGCCAGACCTGACGGTGAATGGATGCCTAAACGTGATGCTGTTTGAGGTGTTCCGTTATCCGGACGGCGGGTAACGGGTGTCGGACACGGGGCAGTTGGTACGGTCGCGGCGAATACGGGTCCTAACCGGACGATCCCTTGCCATCTACGCGCGAAGACATGCCGACTTTCCGGTGAAGAAGCCGTGACAGCCCTTCACCGTTCGTCCAGCGACGGTCTCAGTAAACACCGCGCGCCGGCGGGTACCCGTACCCGCCCGCCACCGGCGCCTGCGCGGGGGCCGCGTGGGCCTCGCGGTCGTAGAACGGGCGCGCGTTGGCGCGCAGCCACATCGCCACCGGGTCGTACTCGTCGGACATCGCGACGGTCGACACGGGCAGCCCGTCCGGAACGGCGCCGATCGACTGCTGCATCATCGCCCGCACCGAGTCGACGGCGGGCGGCGAGGTGTCGTAGACGTCGAGCCCGATGGCCAGATAGGGCGCCCCGAGCGCGGGCTGCACCCAGGTCCGCCGCAGGGAGCGGACGGCCGGGGTGCGATGCGCGTTCTGCGTGAGCAGGGCGTAGAACTGCGGGATCTCGATGCCGGGTTCGGACAGCCGCAGCGGGCCGGCGGGCTGGCGTTCCAGGCCCGCGGCGATCCGGCGCAGATCCAGCCACGGGATGCCGAGCCCGCCGCCCGGGGCGTGCGGGTTGAGCCAGAGTCCGAAGTGGTCGGGGTACAGGGTGCGGGCCACGTCGAGTCCGTCGACGACCTCGTACGAGCGGTTCCAGCCACTGGCCGAGAGCTCCTGGGCGGAGGTGACGCACGGCGCGTAACCGAGGCCCTCCACCTCCATGTTCCCGTACTGGGCGTCCGGAGAACCGCCCTGGCCGTGCCAGAGCAGCATCCACACCTGGCCGGACGACGGGGTCGCGAGCGCGTGAAGGAGCGCCTCGTAGGCGTCGTAACGCCCGGGCGTCACCTGGCGCAGCATGTGCTCGACCTGCCCGGCCGCGGCCGTGCCCGACGCACTCACCCTCAATCGCCCCTTCGCGAAGAAATCACGATGAACTCACCCATTACGCCAGCGACACCTGTGCCCGAGATGCGTCGACACCTCGCCCACACCCCGACCGAGCCATGAAACCAGCTTAAGCGGCGATCCTGACAGCGACTTGACGCACGGCTCCGGAGCTCCCCGCCGCGTCAGTAGCCCTGCCGGTAGAACGGTCGCACGTTCGCGCGCATCCACTCCCCCACCGGGTCCTGCGCGACGTCGAGGAACACCATGTTCACCGGCCGGTCCACCGGCACCCGGCCGAGGGCCCGGCCGAGCGCGTCCAGCGGGAGCGTCCGGGCGTCGCCCTCCCATCCGGCCAGTTCGACCCCGATGAACATCAGGGGGTCGTCGCCCTCGATGCTGGCCAGGCAGCGGCGCGCGGTCAGCACCACACCGGTCGCCGCGAACTCGCCCGAGGCCGCGGCCAGGAAGTCCACCGGGTCGTCCTGCCAGTCGGGTTCGGAGAGTCTCACCCGGCCGCCGCTCGCGGGACCGTCCAGCGGGGTGCGTCCGGCACGGCACAGCTCGGCGACCGCGAGGGGCGGCAGCGGTACGCCCACCACACCGCCCGGATTGATCGCGACGCCGACCTGCGGGGGCAGCCCGCGGGCGAACTCGACGGCGGGCGCGATCGTGAACGACAGATGGCTGCCGACGACCTGGCGGAACTGTTCCTCGGAGCTGAAGACCGGCACGTACGCCTGGCCCTCGATCTCCAGCGTGGGCAGGTCGAGGGGGCCCGCGTGCGGGCCACCGCCGTTGGGCAGCGGCACCCAGACGAAGCTGCGGCCGAGGACCTCGACGATGCGGCCGCCCGCCGAGGGCACTCCGAGGGACGCGGAGAGCACCTCCTCCAGTTCGTTGCCCGGCCACCCGCCGTGCGGGTGGGGGTGCGGGTGCGCTGGTGCCGGGAAGTCGGGGAAGTCCATCTGTCTACCGCCTGCTGTGAACCGCTGATCCGGTGTTCCGGTGTCCTGGTGTGCTGTTCTGGTGCTCCGGCTGGAAAGGTTAGTGGGCGCCCGCGACCCTCTCGTACGACGATGTCCCGTTCTCCCGCGCCGGCTCCCGTCCGGCCCTCCGTCCGGCCGGCTCCGCGCTCACGTACGACGCGCCCTCCCGTACGACGGACGCGCGCACGGCCGGTCCCCGCGCACCCGTCTCCCGTCCGTCGTCAGCCGTCAGCCGTCAGCCGTCAGCCGTCAGCCGTCAGCCGTCAGCCGTCGAAGTCGATCCGGCGCAGCACGTCCGCCGCTTCGCGGTCGAGGAGTACCGCCGAGCCGCAGCCCTCGGGCAGTTCGCCCCGCTCGACGGAGCGCAGCAGCCGGCTCAGCGCGCCCCGGTGACGCGCGAACGCGTACCGCGAGACGCCCCGGCCGCGCTCGCGCTGGCCCTCCAGCGCGGTGCCCGGCGTGACGTCGAGGAGCAGGAGGTGGAGGGTGCCGCCCCGGCGGCGGGCCTCGCGGGCGAGCCAGCGGCGCACCCAGGTCTGGGTGCCGCAGTCGTGCACGACGACGCCGGTGCCGGAACGCAGCGTGCGGCGCAGGCCCGCGTAGTGCGCGAGACGGACGAGGGGGCGGTAGACCGCGTAGGGGAGCCGGCGGGCCAGCCGGCCGTCCCAGCGGTCGCGGGTGTCCTGGGAGTCCACGCGCCGGCCCGCGACCGCGCGGCGCATCAGGGTCGACTTGCCGCTGCCCGGCAGCCCGGTGACCACCACGAGGTCCGCCGTGCCGAAGTACAGGCCGTGCGGGCTGTGTCCGGCCCGCTCCCTGAGGTCGCGGACCACGGCCGCCGGAAGCGTGCCGCACGCCTCCCGGGCCGCGGTACTCGGCTGCTGCGGCAGCGCGAGGGCCGAGGTCGTCGCGTACGCCCTGGTCCTGTTCACCGTGATCGTCCTCCCCTTGGGTCCGGAGTCCCATCCCCGTCGAGTGTAAAGAGAAGGTAATGCGCGGTGGTTCCTGTTTCCGTGTTCGGACTGCCACAGGCCGGTTACAGATGCGGACTGCCGTCATCGGACGGCGCGTGCAATGATGTGCCCGCCAACTGCATACCGGCCGCTTGAATCCGCGCGGGAGAGTTCCCAGTGACGTGCACACACCCGTGTGACGTACGTGCTGCTGGGACGCCGAAGGAGCAAGTCCCTCCCTTGAATCTCTCAGGCCCCGTTACCGCGCGGGCGAGGCACATCTGAAAAGCGGGCCGCTGACCGGTGGCTCCACCCAAGGTGCAAGTCGTGACCTCCGTTCGCGGGGTCGTGATGAACCTCTCAGGTTCCGATGACAGATGGGGAGGAACGACCTCGCCGTCATGCCTTGGGAGCCCCACCGATGAGCAGTAACGCCCCCCGCCGTACCGCGCTCGATGCCCTGCATCGCTCGCTGGGCGCGACGATGACCGACTTCGCGGGCTGGGACATGCCCCTGCGGTACGGCTCCGAGCGCGACGAGCACGTCGCCGTCCGCACCCGCGCCGGGCTCTTCGACCTCTCGCACATGGGCGAGATCACGGTCACCGGCCCGCAGGCCGCCGCGCTGCTGAACCACGCGCTGGTCGGCAACATCGGCTCCGTCGGCGTGGGCCGTGCCCGCTACACGATGATCTGCCGGGCGGACGGCGGCATCCTCGACGACCTGATCGTGTACCGGCTGGCCGAGACCGAGTACATGGTCGTCGCCAACGCCTCCAACGCCCAGGTCGTCCTCGACGCGCTGACCGAGCGCGCCGCCGGTTTCGACGCCGAGGTCCGCGACGACCGGGACGCGTACGCGCTGCTCGCCATCCAGGGCCCCGAGTCCTCCGGCATCCTCAAGTCGCTGACCGACGCCGACCTCGACGGCCTGAAGTACTACGCGGGTCTACCGGGCACGGTCGCGGGCGTCCCGGCGCTGATCGCGCGCACCGGCTACACGGGCGAGGACGGCTTCGAGCTCTTCGTGGCCCCGTCCGACGCCGAGAAGCTGTGGCAGGCGCTGACCGAGGCGGGTGCGCCGGCCGGGCTGGTCCCGTGCGGTCTTTCCTGCCGCGACACGCTGCGCCTGGAGGCGGGCATGCCGCTGTACGGGCACGAGCTGACCACCTCGCTCACCCCCTTCGACGCGGGGCTCGGGCGGGTCGTGAAGTTCGAGAAGGAGGGTGACTTCGTGGGGCGCGAGGCCCTGGAGGCCGCCGCCGAACGCGCCGCCGCGAACCCCCCGCGGGTGCTCGTCGGGCTCGTCGCCGAGGGCCGCCGCGTCCCGCGCGCCGGGTTCGCCGTCGTCGCGGACGGCGCGGTCGTCGGCGAGGTCACCTCCGGCGCCCCCTCCCCGACGCTGGGCCGGCCGATCGCGATGGCCTACGTCGACGCCGCGCACGCCGCACCGGGCACGACCGGGGTCGGCGTGGACATCCGGGGCAGTCACGAACCGTACGAGGTCGTGGCGCTGCCGTTCTACAAGCGCCAGAAGTAGGTCCACCAGGGCTCGGGCGCGTCGACGTGACGTACCTCGTTCGCGCCCTGTCCCCTGGCCCTCGTCCGGGGACACCCGACACCCCGTCCGTACCCGTTCATCAGCACTCCCCCGCGTACAGGAGAATTCAGGCCATGAGCAACCCCCAGCAGCTGCGCTACAGCAAGGAGCACGAGTGGCTGTCGGTCGCCGAGGACGGCGTCTCGACAGTCGGCATCACCGAGTTCGCGGCCAACGCGCTCGGCGATGTCGTCTACGCCCAGCTTCCGGAGGTCGGTGACACGGTGACCGCGGGCGAGTCCTGCGGGGAGCTGGAGTCGACCAAGTCGGTCAGCGACCTGTACGCGCCGGTCACCGGCGAGATCGTGGAGGCCAACCAGGACGTCGTGGACGACCCCTCGCTGGTGAACTCCGCGCCCTTCGAGGGCGGCTGGCTGTTCAAGGTACGCGTCACGGACGAGCCGGACGACCTGATGTCCGCCGACGAGTACACCGCCTTCACCGCCGGCTGAGGAGTCACCGCATGTCGCTTCTGAACACGCCCCTTCACGAGCTGGACCCGGACGTCGCGGCCGCCGTCGACGCCGAGCTGCACCGCCAGCAGTCCACCCTGGAGATGATCGCCTCGGAGAACTTCGCTCCGGTCGCGGTCATGGAGGCCCAGGGCTCGGTCCTGACCAACAAGTACGCCGAGGGCTACCCGGGCCGCCGTTACTACGGCGGCTGCGAACACGTCGACGTCGTCGAGCAGATCGCCATCGACCGCGTCAAGGCGCTGTTCGGCGCCGAGCACGCGAACGTGCAGCCGCACTCGGGCGCCCAGGCCAACGCGGCCGCGATGTTCGCGCTGCTCAAGCCGGGCGACACGATCATGGGCCTGAACCTCGCGCACGGCGGGCACCTGACCCACGGCATGAAGATCAACTTCTCCGGCAAGCTCTACAACGTGGTCGCGTACCACGTGGACGAGGAGTCGGGCCAGGTCGACATGGCCGAGGTCGAGCGCCTCGCCAAGGAGTCCAGGCCGAAGCTGATCGTGGCCGGCTGGTCCGCTTACCCGCGTCAGCTGGACTTCGCCGCCTTCCGCCGGATCGCGGACGAGGTCGGCGCGTACCTGATGGTCGACATGGCGCACTTCGCCGGCCTGGTGGCGGCGGGGCTGCACCCGAACCCGGTGCCGCACGCCCACGTCGTCACCACGACCACCCACAAGACGCTGGGCGGCCCGCGCGGTGGCGTGATCCTCTCCACCGCCGAACTGGCCAAGAAGATCAACTCCGCGGTCTTCCCGGGCCAGCAGGGCGGTCCGCTGGAGCACGTGATCGCCGCGAAGGCCGTCTCCTTCAAGGTCGCCGCCTCCGACGACTTCAAGGAGCGCCAGCAGCGCACGCTCGACGGCGCGCGGATCCTCGCCGAACGCCTGGTGCGGGCCGACGTCACCGAGCACGGTGTCTCGGTCCTGTCGGGCGGCACGGAGGTGCACCTGGTCCTGGTCGACCTGCGCAACTCCGAGCTGGACGGACAGCAGGCCGAGGACCGGCTCCACGAGGTCGGCATCACGGTCAACCGGAACGCGATCCCGAACGACCCGCGGCCCCCGATGGTGACCTCGGGCCTGCGCATCGGCACCCCCGCCCTCGCCACCCGCGGCTTCCAGGCCGAGGACTTCACCGAGGTCGCGGACATCATCGCCGAGACGCTGAAGCCGTCCTACGACGCGGACGCCCTCAAGGCCCGGGTGTCCGCTCTGGCCGACAAGCACCCGCTGTACCCCGGCCTGAAGTAGTTCGCGCGGAACGTACGATTCTTCGGGGCGCCGCGCACACTGGAAGCACAGCTGTGTGCGGCGCCCACCTCATGCACCACCCCGCTTGCTAGGAGTTCCCGTGGCCATCTCGGTCTTCGACCTGTTCTCGATCGGCATAGGCCCGTCCAGCTCCCACACGGTGGGCCCGATGCGCGCCGCACGAATGTTCGCCCACCGGCTGCGCAACGAGGACCTGCTGCCCGCCGTGGCCTCCGTCCGGGCCGAGCTGTACGGCTCACTGGGCGCGACCGGGCACGGGCACGGCACCCCGAAGGCGGTGCTGCTCGGACTGGAGGGCGCCTCGCCGCGGACGGTGGACGTGGAGGGGGCCGACGGCCGCGTCGAGGAGATCAAGGCCTCGGGCCGCATCAGCCTGCTCGGCGAGCGGGAGATCCCCTTCTCCTTCGACGACGACCTGATCCTGCACCGGCGCAAGGCCCTGCCGTACCACGCGAACGGTATGACGATCTTCGCGTACGGCGCCTCCGGCGAACCGGTGCTGGAGAAGACGTACTACTCCGTCGGCGGCGGCTTCGTGGTCGACGAGGACGCGGTGGGCGAGGACCGCATCAAGCTGGACGACACCGTCCTGAAGTACCCCTTCCGCACGGGCGACGAGCTGCTGCGGCTGACCCAGGAGACCGGACTGTCGATCTCCGCGCTGATGCTGGAGAACGAGCGGGCCTGGCGCACCGAGGAGGAGATCCGCGAGGGCCTTCTCGGCATCTGGCGCGTGATGCAGGCGTGCGTGTCGCGCGGCATGTCCCGCGAGGGCATCCTGCCCGGCGGCCTGCGGGTGCGACGGCGCGCCGCCATGTCGGCCCGCCAGCTGCGCGCCGAGGGCGACCCGCTGGCCCACGCGATGGAGTGGATCACCCTCTACGCGATGGCGGTCAACGAGGAGAACGCGGCCGGCGGCCGGGTCGTCACCGCCCCCACCAACGGTGCCGCGGGCATCATCCCCGCGGTGCTGCACTACTACATCAACTTCGTGCCCGGCGCCGACGAGGACGGCGTGGTCCGCTTCCTGCTGGCCGCCGGCGCGATCGGCATGCTCTTCAAGGAGAACGCGTCCATCTCGGGCGCCGAGGTCGGCTGCCAGGGCGAGGTCGGCTCCGCCTGCTCGATGGCGGCGGGCGCCCTCGCCGAGGTCCTGGGCGGCTCCCCCGAGCAGGTCGAGAACGCCGCGGAGATCGGCATGGAGCACAACCTCGGCCTCACCTGCGACCCGGTCGGCGGCCTGGTCCAGATCCCCTGCATCGAGCGCAACGGCATGGCCGCGGTCAAGGCGGTCACCGCCGCGAAGATGGCGATGCGCGGCGACGGCTCCCACAAGGTGTCCCTCGACAAGGTCATCAAGACCATGAAGGAGACCGGCGCGGACATGAGCGTCAAGTACAAGGAGACGGCGCGGGGCGGGCTGGCGGTCAACATCATCGAGTGCTGAGGGAATTCGCACGGGTACTGACCTGCGCGTGCGTGTGATTCCGCGCGGTCGGGTCCTTCTCTGCGTGCGCGGCGGAGAGTCTCCGGAATGTCCCTGAGAGAGGCGGGGCCTCGGCCGGAGCCGAGGACATCCGCATCGTCACCAGCTCCGGTATCCGTCCCGACCTCGGACCCCGAGAATCTCCTGATGCGGGCTCGTCGAGTCCGCCCAGGCCCGGCGACGGCCGGTGGAGGCGCCCCACCTCGTCGCCCCGGTGCCGCTACGCCCGCTCCCGCCCGTCGACGGTCGGGCTCATCCCGGCGCACTCCCCGGCCGCAGCAGCAGTCGGGACGTCTGATCCACGAGTTGCCGCAGGACGGGCAGGTAGCGCTCGTCACCACCCAGGTCGCCGAGGATGCGGTGCGCCTCGTCACGGAACTTGTGGATCTCGTCCTCGTAGCGATCGAGAACGGCGGGTGTGAGGAGGAGGCCGGCCAGGGCCGATCGTGACACGGGGGACGTTCTCGCACCGGCGTGCAGGTCAAGGATGCGGTGCCTGAGATCGGGCGCCGCGTCTTCCAGAGCGCATGCCGAAAGATAGGTCGCCGTGCCGTTCAGCAGGTCTTCGTTCCGTCCGGAGGCGATGTCCTCCTGGTCGTTGAACAGCTGCCACAGGATGCCGAACACGGAGCCGAACTCCCGCCACAGATCGATCCGCCGGGCCTCCGCGCCCGCGAAAATCGCGGCCATCGCCGTGATCATGCCGAAGGGGGCGCCGGATTTTTCCCGGTACGCCGTGAGGACCGAGTTCCGGGACGCGGAGCCCACGTCCGCGCGCATGTCGCCCAGTTGTCCCTGGGCGGCGGTGATCCCGCAGTCGAGGATCTCGGCCGTCAGAGCGCCGCGGACCGGCTCCGGGACCCGTCGCGAGCCGACCGCCCTCAGAGCGAGCACGTGTCCCGTGACCACGGCCGCGAGGAGGGCTTCGTGCGCGGTGAGGCCCGCCGGCGGGTGCGCGCCGTACCCGTCCGCCAGGTCGTCGAGGTAGCAGGCCGAGGTCCACCACAGCACGTGCACGGCGGAGAGCGGGACGGCGGGTTCGGGGCTGCCCGTCTCGACGCCGTGCACGACCAGCGGCAGCACCGACAGAGGGTATTTCATCTTCTGGTGGCCCAGGAGTTCCGTGACGACACTCCTGACGGAATCCGCCGACGGGCCGAGCCCCTCGAGGATCGACCCGATCTCCTCCTCTATCTCCGAGGAGAACTTCCGATGGAGATCCAGATAGGCAGCGGGAGTCATGTGATGGTCCGTGCTTCCGTGGTGGATGTCAGTGGGCTCGTTTCGGACGACGGCTTCGGATCGACCGGGGCACGGAACGCGCGACGGCGGCCCCGGGAAGGACGTCAGACGGTGGCCGCGGCTCGCTCGTGCTCCGTCAGCGGCGGGCTTTCCAGAAGAGGCTTCTTCCGGCCGAGGTAGATCAGGGCGAGCATGTCGGGCATGAGCAGCCGGGCGGGCGGTTTCTCCATGCTCATCACGTCCAGCAGGATGCGGAGGGCGCGGGGGTTGCGCGCACCCGCGTCGACGGCCTTGTCGACGAAGGCGGCGAGGTTCCGTTCGAGCCGGGTGGGCGGCTGTGCGCTGGCACCCGGGTAGAACACGTCCTGGCCCACGGCCAGGCTCCACGCGTTCTCGACCGGTCGGGCCGCGGCTCTTTGGATGCGCCGGGACGTGCCGGGGGCACGCAGGTCGTGCCGTCGCAGGATGCCGCGCAGGGCGACGACGCTCTGTGCGGCGGCGCTCAGTCCGTGACCGTAGACCGGGTTGTAGCCGGCGACGGCCTCGCCGAGGACGGCGAAGCCGTCGGGCCAGCGGGCGGCCTTCTCGTAGTAGCGCCTCCTGTTGGCGGTGCTACGGGTGGTGACGACGTCCGTCTCGGGCTCGGCGCCGGCGAGGAGTTCACCGATGACGGGGTGCGGCAACTTGAGCGCGAAGGGCACGAACTCCTCGTTGTCGCCGCTGGGCTGACCCCCGCGGGTGCCGGCGAGCGTGACCAGCCAGCGGCCGCCTTCGATGGGGGTGATGATGCCGCCTCTTCCCGGGTTCCGGCGGGGGTCGGCCTGGACGTTGACGATCGGGAAACCGGCGCCGGCGGTGCCGGGAGCACGGTAGATCCGGCTGGCGTAGCCGACGCCCGCGTCGACCGTGCGCTCGGCCACGGGTGGAAGGCCCAGGTCCCGGAGCCAGCCAGGGGCGCGGCTGCCACGCCCGCCGGCGTCGACGACCAGATCGGCGGCAAGGGTGCTGTCGGTGCCCGCCGCGCGTATACGGACGCCGGACACGCGTCCGGCGTCGCCCTCCAGGGACAGCAGTTCGGTCTGCTGCCGCAGAGAGATGCGCCGGTCATCGAGCACCCTGGCGCGGATCACGGCGTCGAGCAGGTCGCGGCTGCACAGAAGGTTGATGTGGCGGGCGTGGTCGAAGCGACGGAACCACTGGCCCGACGGAGCTTTGGACACCAGGTCGGTCATGATGCGCGCGGTCCGGGCGCCCTGGCCGACGAGCCGGTCGACGACACCCGGCAGGAGTTCCTCGAGGGCTTTGACCCCGCCGGACCACAACACGTGGGCGTGCCGGGCCTGCGGCAGCCCCTTGCGGGGTCGCGGGCCGTCCGGCAGGAGGTCGCGCTCGACGATCGTGACGTCGGCGTGGTCGGCGAGCACGGCTGCCGCGAGCATGCCCGTCATGCCCCCTCCGATGACCACGGCGGTTCGGCGGGGCGCGGATCTGTGGGGCATGTACGGAACTCTCTTCTGTTGCAGGGACGGAGTGGACGGCTGACCTCGCCGGCCGCACACCACACCGCATCATGCGCGACGCCTTGTCGCTGCTGCGCGCGGAGTGCTCCGAGCCCGGCCGGCCGCCGGGTTGTCGCGGGACACGGCCACGACGGTGCGGTGGACGTGTCCGGCCGAAGGCTTCCCACCTGAGGGGCGGTTCGATCTCCCGCGGGCACCGTCGCCGCGCGTCACCGCCCGGCGGCGTGGGACAACCGCCCGCCGGGCTCTACCCGTTCGCCGGTACGAGGCCGGCGCGGCGGCGCCTCATCGGTCCCCGTCGCACACCGCGTACCGCGCCGGCGTCTCCCCTGACCAGCCAGGGTCGCCAAGGGGGTTCACAACAGAGTTCTCTCGTCGGCCGCCGCCGCGGCGGCACGGGCCGCCGCGACGACGGGGGACGTCCGCAACGCGCGCGCCACACCCACCAGGGTGGTACGCGACGCGAAGCCCGCGGTGCTCTGCGCGACGGCCACCCGCGCGGCGGGCGCGTCGTCGGTGTGGGAGCGGACGGCAGCGGCGATCATCGCCGCGAGACCGATGCGGAAGGCGTCCTCCGCGCCGTGGCCCGCCGCTCGGGCCACGGTCTGCGCGTCGGACCGGACCCGGTCGTCGAGGTGCGGGCGCACCAGGTTCAAGCCGTCCTGGATACCGGCCTCACGCCGGGTGAGGCGCACGGCGCAGGACGAGTACCAGGGGATCGGCGCGGCGAGCGGCATGCCGGGAGCGGCACTGCTGAGTTCACGCCACAGTGGGCCGAGCCGTCTCCAGGTCACCACCGCACGCCAGAACGCGACCAGCCGCGGGCCGTACAGCGGCAGTGTGAAGCCGACGGTGGCGACGGTGGCGGCCAGGCCCACGAGGCCGGGCGCCAGGACGGTGCTCAGGACGTCCCAGTCCCGGCCGGCCCACCGGGCCACCACCGCGGTCAGCTTCAGTGTGCTGAAGGACAGATTGAGCAGCCAGCCGGCCACGAGCAGCCACAGGCCGGCCCGCAGCCATCCGTGCACCTGGATCGCCCAGCGCCAGCACAGCACCGTGGTGGCGATCGCGGCGGTCATGTGGCCGAGCAGATACAGCACGATCATCTGCCCGATCCAGGGCGAGGTGGCGTAGTAGGTGTCGAGGTCCGTCCGCCGCTCGACGGGGGCGTCCCCCAGTACGAAGAGGAGGACCAACAGGACGATCACGACGGCGTAGCCGCTCTGCCAGCGCCGCGCGAGACGGCGCACGTGGTCGGCGGGACCTCCGCGCCAGTGCAGGATGAGCACCAGGCAGGAGGCGCTGTAGGCACTGACGACGGCGTAGACCAGAAGGGCGGCGAGATTGGGGATGCCGCTCGCCCTGTTCACGGCGGCGACGGTGGGCGGGGCGGCGAAGGCGAACCCGGCGCCCCCCAGGAAGATCACCCAGCAGACGCATCGAACCAGTGGATCACGCCAGGATCTCACCAGCTCGGGCAGTTTCGAGGCGAGGCCGGCCCACAGGGCCAGCGCGGGTATGTAGTAGGTCGAGGCGCCCACGGCTCAGACCTTGTACCGGCGTTGTCCCGGTGACGCGGTGATCCGGCGGACGGGAGCCGCCCGTTGACCCGCGACGACGTGCCGCTCGGGCAGGGCGAGCCACGGGCTCGTGGCGGTGCCGTACGGGAACTCCCCTTCGCGAAGGACGACCTGACGGCCTCCGACCTCGGCCACCCGGGCGAGCCGCGCGGCGACGAGCACGTGGGGGGCCGAGGGAACGGGCGGGTGCGGCCCGTCGGTCACCCGGCGGATCAGGTGCCGCGTTTCCCTGGCTCTTCCTGTACGCACTGTTCTCCCCGCGAACCTTTGCGTGGGCGCCCGTGGCCCGGAATCCGCCGAGCCTCACCCTGCCCGTAAATATGCCAAAGCCGGTACCCCTTCGGCCAGCTCAGGCTCTGCGCGGCGCAACAAGCTGCGGGGCCCAAGTACCGATCAAACGGGACTTGCACCGATCTGGTTCCGGTGCGTCCGATGCCCGCGCGACGGGCTTCGGCCAGATCATCGGCATGCGCCGCCCGCCGGAGCGCGCACTGTGGACTTCCCCGTCCACCGACAGGACGTCGGTCGGTCGTTCGAGGGTGGGGTGGGCGATGCGGGGGAACGTGACTCGGAGAGGTCGCAAGACCGGTGAATCCCCGAATCCCCCCTCGCGGGGGCGGATTCGCTCGCACCCGTTCCCCACGCACGGAGGAGTCCCCCATGCTCCGCGGCATCGACGTCAGCGCCTACCAGTCGTCCGCCTACTCCACCGACGGGCTCTCCTTCGTCTTCATCAAGGCGACCGAGGGCCGTTCGTACGTCAATCCGAAGCTCACCGCCCAGGTGAAGACGGCCCGCGACGGCGGCTGCGTCGTCGGTTTCTACCACTTCCTGTGGCCCGGCGACATCACCGCCCAGGCCGAGTACTTCGTCGGCAAGGCCCCGGAGAAGGCCGGTGACCTGCTCGCCGTCGACTGGGAGACCACCGGTGACGGCACCCACGCCAGCAACGCGGAGAAGGACCGCTTCGTGCGCAAGGTGAAGGAGCTGAGGCCGGGCCACCGGGTCCTGCTCTACACGAACCGCAACTTCTGGCTCAATGTCGACACCACCTCGTACGCGGGGGACGGCCTGTGGATCGCCGACTACGTGACCGCGGGCGAGCCCCGCATCAAGGCGAAGTGGCGTTTCCATCAATACACCGACAACCCCGTGGACAAGGACGTCGCGCAGTTCTCCAGCAAGGCGGCGCTGCGTGAGTGGGCCGCGGACTGACCGGCGGGCGTACGGCGTGGGTCCGACGGGGTCGGGCGGCGGTCCGGACCTGGGTCACCGACCGACGCCGGGTGACCGGCGTCGGACGGCCGGCATCGGAGGACCGCACCGATGTCAGGCTTCCCCCGGCGCCGGCCGTCCGGCGCCGGGGTGTCGCGAAATATCAGCCGCGGAAGTCCGCCGGGCGCTCCGCGGACGCCTCCGCCAGTGCCTTGGTCACCGCCTCGAGACCCTTCTGGAGGCCGTACACCGGGGTGCCGGGCTGCTGCCGCCAGGATGCGTCGATGCCACCCGCGTCGACCGTGTCGAAGCCGAGTTCGTCGATGAGGTCGCGTACGACCCGCTTGGCGGCCTCGTCGTCGCCGGCCACCGGCAGGGCCATGCGGTCGGGGTCGCCCGCCGGGCGGTGCCGGTCCAGGATGTCCTGCGCGAACGTGCCGTTGAACGCCTTCACGACGGGGTGGCCGATCTGCTGGGACGTCCAGCGGCTCTCGGTGAGCCCGTCGTCCTCGATCGCGGCGATCCTGCCGTCCCGCTGCTGCGGGTAGTAGTTCCCGGTGTCGATGACGGCGACTCCGTCGGCCGCCCCGTCCAGCACACCGGACGGCAGGTCGGGCACCGCCTTCAGCGGGACCGTGACGACGACCACCTCGGCACCGCGCGCCGCCTCCCCGACCGCGACGGGCGTCGCCCCGGTCTCCTCGGCCAGCGCGGTCAGGGTCTCGGGACCGCGCGAGTTCGCGACGGACACGTCGTGTCCGAGGGCGGTCAGCCGCCGGGTGAGGTTGCCGCCGATGTTGCCCGCGCCGATGATGCCGATCTTCATGAGTGCCAGGCCCTTCAGTGGTTGATACTCCTGATGGCGAGCATCAACCCCGCAGCGGGAAAGGCTATTCCGGGGGCGTACGGCAATCGGGTGAGCGCCCCCGTCGTTTCACCCCCATGGCTTCATCCCACGGCTCGCGCGCGGCTCACGGCCTCGCACGCGCGGCTCACGGCTTCACCACGATCTTGCCCAGGTGCGTGTTGTTCTCCATCAGGCGGTGCGCGTCCCCGATCCTGTCGAGGCCGACGAACACCTCGGCGACCGGTGGCCGGAAACCACCGTCCCGCAGGCCCGCGTTGAGGAAGGCCGTGGAACGGCGGCAGCCTCCCGGGGTCGAGGTGAGGGCGGCGTTCGCGTACGTGTGGAGGGTGAGCGGCCAGTTCCAGGGCAGCTCGGCCGGGCGCCGGTCCAGCCAGCCGTAGACGACCATCGCACCGCCGTCCGCCAGCGCCTCGCCCAGCGCCCGGAACTCCGGCCCGCCGATCGCGTCGAAGATCACCTCGGCCCCCTTCCCGCCGGTGAGCCGCCGGACCTCCTTGGGCACGTCCTCCTCGCCGGAGACGAGCACGTGCTCCGCCCCGAGTGCGAGAAGCCGCCGCTTCTTCGCCCCGGTCCGGGTGGTGGCGAGCGGGATCGCGCCGACGCGGCGGGCGACCTGGATCGCGGCGGTGCCGACCCCGCTCGACGCGCCGGTGATCAGGACGTGGTCGCCGGGCCTGAGCCCCGCGGTCTCCAGCAGGGCGCCGTACGCGGTCGTGTAGGTCAGCCACGACGCCGCGCCGGTGACCGCGTCCACCGACTCCGGGCGCGGCACGACCGCGGTGCCGGGCAGCACGATCCGTTCCGCGTACACGCCCTGCGCGCTCATCTCGATGCCGGGGCCGGTCGTCACGGGGTCGCCCACGGCGAAGTCGTCGACGCCCTCGCCGACGGCCTCGACGGTGCCGGACGCCTCGTAACCGAGCCGTGAGCCGGGCAGGGTGGGCTGGTAGTAGTACGTCCCCGCGCGGAACAGGGCCTCGGCCCGGTTGAGGCCCAGCGCCTCGACACGGACGAGGACCTGGCCGGGGCCCGGATCGGGTACGTCGACGTCCTCGACCGTCAGGACCTCGGGACCGCCGAGTTCGTGAAAGAGCACGGTGCGTGCGGAAGTTGATGACATGCCGACGACGCTAGAAGCGCGGCGCGAGACGATCCATGCCTGCCGGTCGCGCTTTCCTGTCCGTGCGTCTCGCCGTGCGGTCCACGCGTTACGGTACGGGCATGGACGTACTCAGTGACGTCATCGCGACCCTGCGCACCGGGCGCCCGCACTCCTCGCGCCGGGACAGGTCCGCGCCCTGGGGGATGCGTTTCGAGGCCTCGGACGGGGCCGGTTTCCACGTGGTGCTCCAGGGTTCGGCGTGGCTGCTGCCCGCGGAGGGCGACCCGGTGGCGCTCGCTCCCGGAGACGTGGTCTTCCTCGCCCACGGCCGCGGGCACGCGCTGGCCGCGGATCCGGACGCGCCCCTGGAGGAGGTACGGCCGCGGCCCGACGGCACCTGGCCCGACGACCCGCCGCGTGCTTCCGCCTCGCCTCCCCGGGACCCCTCGGACCGCCTCCCCTCGTCGCCGGAGTCGCCGGAGCCCGTGTGCCGGCTCCCTTCGCCGCGGCCCCCGTCGGCCGGTGCGCCGACCGTCCTGCTGTGCGGCGCCTACCAGTTGGACCGCGCTCGCGCCCACCCGCTCCTCTCGGAGCTCCCTGAGGTGGTCCATCTGCCCGCCCGGGTCGGGGCGCACCGCTCGCTGCGGGCCACGGTCGAACTCCTCGGCAGCGAGCTGGAGGAGCCGCGGCCGGGCTCCGACGCGGTCGTCACCTCGCTGCTCGACACCCTCCTGCTGTACATCCTGCGCGCCTGGTGGCAGGGCGAGCGGCACGACTCCGGGCACCCCACGGGCTGGTCCGCCGCGCTCGCCGACCCGGCCGTCTCGGCGGCCCTGCGCGCGGTGCACGGCGATCCGTCCCGTCCCTGGACGGTCGAGGAACTCGGCGCTCTCGGCGGCCTCTCCCGCGCCGCCTTCGCCCGCCGCTTCACCACGCTCGTGGGCAGACCCCCGCTCGCCTACCTGACCTGGTGGCGGATGACCACGGCCGGCCGACTGCTGCGCACGGACGGCACTCCGCTCCGTCTGGTCGCCCGACGCACCGGCTACGCCTCGGAGTTCGCCTTCGCCAAGGCCTTCAAGCGGGAGTACGGGGTGGCACCGGGCCAGTACCGCGGGCGGACCTCCTGACCTTCCCCGCGCGGCGGGAACACGTCCTGCGCCGTGAGCACCCGCGGCCGGCGACGGTCCTGGTGACCCGCCATTCGCAGGAGCTGCCTCTGGGCACCCCGTACGCCCCCCCCGCTGCGGGACGGCCGCGAGCTCGCCCGGGGGACCGGTCGACTCTCCGTTCTGAACGGTGACCGCTGACCGCTGACCGGCTCGGCGCATGCTTCGGCCTGGCGCTGACGCCGGGGCGGCGGGACGGGCGGCGGAGCGTGCGCCTCGCCGGGGCATGACGAAGGGGCGCCCGCCGGATCACCGGTGGACGCCCCTTCGCGTGCGTCACTTGTTCAGGTGGGTCCAGAACTCGTCGAACGAGAGGACCTTGTCGCCGTTGAGGTCGCGGGTGGCGATGACGGCCTCCGCCACCGACTCGGTGACGTTCCAGTCGCCGCCCTGGGCGAGGGCGCTCTTGAACTCGGCCGCGGTGATGAAACCGTCACCATCCGTATCGATCCGCTCGAACTGCTTGCGTGCTTCCTCGATGTCCGCCACCGATCCGCCCCTTCGTAGTGCATTACTGCCGTGTGTACGGAGGTCAGATTAACGGGCGGACAGGCCGCGCAGTGCGGCGACCACCCACGCGAACTCCTCGCGGTGCGCGGGCAGGGTTCCCTGGCCCTTCGCCAGCGAGAGCAACTCCCGGTAGCGGGCGATCCGGTCGTTCGCGGCGGACTCCAGGCGTTCCAGCACGGCGACCGGATCCGCGTCGCCGAGCAGGTCGCGCAGCACCTCCCCGGCCTCCGGCGTCCCGGGCTCGATCCCGCGCTCGCGGGCCCGTGCCGCCAGCTGGATCAGACGGCGGGCGAACCACAGAGAGGCCCCGGCGGGAGACTCGTGGCCGCGGTCGGCCGCGTTGAACTCGGCCACCTCCCGCATCCGCGCCCGGAACTCCGGGTCCTGGAGCAGTTCGGCCAGTTCCACCCAGGCGTCCACCTGTTCGGGCGTCGGGTCGTCCGGGAGGTCCACGGCCATGGCGCGCATGCGTTCGCGGATGACCGGGTCCGCCGTGTCGAGCCCGTGGAACGTCTCCTCCACGAACTCCTCCATGATCCGTCTGCGCTCGGCGGCCGACAGCCGCGCCAGCTTGTTCATGAGCGTCATCTCCTCTGCGGTGGAACCGCGTCGCGCCACGGTCGACAGCACCGCCCGGGTCACCCGCAGCGAACGGATCTGCGCGTCCAGCGCCGCCACGTGCGCGGCGGCCACCTGCGCGACCGTCGCCTCGCCGGCCAGCACCCTGTGCACATCGCCCAGCCCGAGGCCGAGTTCGCGCAGGGTGCGGATCAGTTCCAGCCGGGCCACCGACTCCGCGTCGTAGAGGCGGTAGCCGGCGGCGGAACGGGCCACCGGGGGCAGGACGCCCTCGTCCGACCAGTAGCGGATGGTGCGGACGGTCAGTCCGGTGTTCCGGGCCAGCTCGCCGATGGTGAGGAGGCGGATGCCGTCGTCGGTCATGTCGGCGAGTCTGGGCCTTCCAGTGGGTGGAGACTCAAGCGGCGGGAAGAGTACGGGGATGGGTGACACTCTGCGCGGCATTCTGGGCGCGGCGGCCCGTGGCGTCTTCCCCCCGCCCGACGGCTCCACGACCGTCGTACCGCAACACACCCCCAGGGACGCCGGTGTCCTCGCCTTCACGGCGCACTCCGTCGTCTTCACCGACGAGGATCCCCGGTGGGTGCGCGAGACGCTGGCCGGGGTCGGCTGCGACGCGCTCGCCGCGGCCGTGAACCCCCGGTTCCTGGCCGCGTTCATGGACCGTACGGGGCGCTCCCACGACACGGTCGACCTGCTGCTGGCCGCCGCTCCGGCGCCGGGGCGGCCGGCGGTGGACCTGGCGGAGATCGGCGACCGGGGACATCCCCGTGCGGTACGGGCCCGGCGGCACCGGGACGACGTCCGCGTCTGGGCCGCCGGGGGCGGGGTGCTCGTCCTCGGGCGCGGGGTCGCGGGACGGCTGGAGGCCGCGGTCGAGGTCGACGAGGGCGTACGGCACCGGGGGCTGGGGCGGGCGCTCGCGGCGGCGGCGCGACAGCTCGCCGGCGAACCCGTCTGGGTCCAGGTGGCGCCGGGCAACGCCCGCGGTCTGCGGGCGTTCCAGGCGGCGGGCTACCGTCCGGTGGGCGCGGAGGCGCTGCTCACCGCGCCCTGAGGCCCGGTGCCGGGGGTCGTAGAACGGGTCGCTCTCACGGGCGCCGCTCGCCTCGGTCACGGCCGCCGGGCGAGGGGCCCGGCGCGGCCGTGCCCGGGTCAGCGGAAGACGCCGGTGTGGCCGAGCGAGTAGCGGCCCGGCTGCGGGTAGACGGCCAGGCCGTGCGGGCCGCTGCCGACCGGGATGCGGGCCAGCTGCTTTCCGGAGCGCGTGTCGATGGCGTACACCTCGGAGTTGTAGCGCCCTGACAGCCACAGCACCTTGCCGTCGGCCGAGACACCGCCCATGTCGGGGCTGCCGCCGTTCGGCAGGCGCCACTTCTTGATCAGCTTGTCCTGCGCGAAGTCGAAGACGGAGATCGTTCCCTCGCCCCGGTTGGAGATGTACATCTCCCGCGAGTCCCGGCTGACGTACAGGCCGTGACAGCCCTTGCCGGTGCGCAGCAGCGTCGGCTTGCCGAACTTGTCCCCGTCCAGGACCCACACCCCGTCGGCCACCATGTCGGCGACGTAGAACTTCTTGCCGTCCGGGGAGATCTTCACGTCCTGCGGCATGGCGCCGCGCAGGGGGAGCTTCTCCTGCGCGACGACCTTCATCTTCTCGGTGTCGACCTTGAGCAGCTCACCGCTGAACTCGCACGACACGATGAAGTACCGGCCGTCGGGCGAGAAGTCGGCGTGGTTGACGCCGTAGCAGCTGACCGGTTCGGTCTTCCTGCGCACCATGGTGTGCGCGTCGCGGAAGACCAGCTCGCGGTCGAGGGAGGCCATGACGATCGCGTACCTGCCGTTCGGCGTGAAGTACAGGTTGTAGGGGTCGTTCACGTCGACGGCCTTGCCGACCTTGCCGGTCCTCGGGTCGATGGGGGTGAGGGAGTTGCCCCGGTCGTTGTTGACCCAGAGCGTCTTCATGTCCCAGGAGGGCACGACGTGCTGGGGCTGGACGCCGACCCGGATCGTCTTGATGACCTTGTACGTCTTCGGGTCGATGACGGACACCGTGTTGGAGTTGGTGTTGGGCACGTAGACGCGGGACGGGAAGTCCTTGACGACCGGGGACAGCCGGTTCGCGCGGTCGGCCGCGTAGACGTCCTTGGGGTCGAGCACGGGGGGCATGCCGGGCAGGCCCTCCGGCTTCTTCGGCTGGGCCGGCCGGACGGCGGCCTGGGTACCGGTGGCCTGGTTCGCCTGGTCCTTCGACTCACCGCTGCAGCCCGCGAGGGCGGCGAGCACGGCGCCCGCGATCAGGGCGCGCTGGAGGTGGTTGCGGTTGCGTTGCATCAGCTCAGCAGCTCCGTGGTGGTGACCGCGCGCAGTTTGCGGCGGCCGAGTTCTTCCAGGACGGCGGGAAGCGCGGCGACCGTGTCCGCGTACCCGAAGTGCAGGCTCACCACGGACCCGTTGCGGATCCCGCCGAGAACCTGGCGGGTGACGGCGGGGGCGCCCGGCGAGGTGTAGTCGAGCGAGTCGAGGTCGTACGAGAGGACGTGCGGGTAGCCCGCACCGCGGGCGAGCCGTTCGACGACCGGGGAGGCACGGGGGGTGCGGGAGGGCCGGAACCAGGTGCCGATGGATCCGGTCAGCCGGCGCAGGCGCTCCGCGCAGCCCCTGATCTCCGCGTCCGCGTCCGCCTCGGACATCGCGTTGATGTCGAGATGGCGCAGGGTGTGGTTGCCGAGGTCGTGGCCGCCGTCGAGGATCCGCCGGGCCAGGTCCGGGTGTTCGTCCAGCCAGGTCCCCACCGCGAGCACCGTGACCCGGGCCCCGCTCTTCTCGGCCTCGCCGAGCAGCGTCCTGGCGACGGCCGGGTCGCCCTGGCCGTGGAAGGTGAGGGCGACCCGGGGGCGGTCGCGGGGGCCGTGGGTGATCTCGGCGGGCTGCTGCGGGAACCGCCGGGGCGTGGGTGCGGCGGGCGGCGCGGCCGGGTGCGTGGCCGATGGTGTGCCGGACGCGCGGGACGCGGCGGGCGGGTGGGCGACGGCGCCGGGCGCGGCGCAGCCGGCGGTGAGCGGCCCGGCGGCGAAGGTCCCGGCGGCGAGTGCGACGCCTGAACGCAGCGCCGCGCGCCGGTCCGGCGCGGCACGCGCGACGCTCTCTTCGGTGGAGTGCTGAGGGGGGCGGGCGGGCGTGGTCACCCGCACCATTTAAGGGCGTAATGGTAAGAAAACGGGCTATTGGACCGGTGGGCGGGGTGCGGGTCGCGGCCCTGCCCCGGGCCCGCGCCCGGAGCTCTGTCACGGTCAGCGGTCGGCGACGCGCATTTCGAACCAGGTCGTCTTGCCGCGCGGCAGGAGGTCGACGCCCCAGCGGTCGGAGAGCTTGTCGACGAGGAAGAGACCGCGCCCGCTCAGGTCCATCTCCTGGACCGGCATCAGACAGGGCAGCCCCCGGGAGGGGTCGCGGACCTCGACGCGGATCCAGCCCCGGCGCCGCCGCATCCGCAGTCCGAAGACCCGGGCGCCCGTGTGCCGTACGGCGTTGCCGACGAGTTCGGACACGAGTAACACGGCGTCCTCGGTCATCTTCGGGGAGAGTCCCCACTGGCGCAGGACGACGACCTGGGTGAGCCGGCGTGCGGTGGCGGCGGATTCGGGGCGGGACGGCAGCGGCACCTCCGCCTCGGTCGGGTTGCCGAACAACTCGAGCGCCTTCAGCGCCCGTTCGTCCTCGACCGCAGGCGACCAGCGCGCCGCGGTCGCACTCGCGTGCCGCCGCGGCTGTTCCATACCCTCCAGCCCCGCCATGCCCCCATCATGGCCGCCCAGGCAGCACCTGGGGGCCGTTCCGGAGGAATACGCCCCCCGGAAGCATTCGTTCCACACCATCCGATCGGCATATGCCAGAGGCAGTTCGGAGCCCGCCACAACCCTCCCGACCTGCAACGAGTCCACCCCGAAAGGCAATCGCCGAAGGTCCCCCGCAAGGCAGCCTTAAGGCTGCCTTAAGGACCGCATAATCCAGCCCTTCGGGGGACACCGGGTAAGACACCGAGTCAACTGCAAGTGGATCAGCCGAACTTGACGGGTGATTTTCCGCGGAGTCGGCGGCGTCCCGTCAGAGGAACTTCGCCTTGCCCGGACCCTCCTCCACGAAGCTGCGCATCCCGCGCTCACGGTCCTCGGTCGCGAACAGGCCCGCGAACCAGTTCCGTTCCACCGCGAGTCCGGTCTCCAGGTCCGTCTCCAGACCCGTGTCGATCGACTCCTTCGCCGCGCGCAGCGCGATCGCGGGTCCCTGCGCCAGCTTCGCGGCCCAGGTGTGCGCCTCGGCGTACACCTCGGCGGCGGGGACGATCCGGTCCACCAGCCCGAGCGAGAGCGCCTCGTCGGCCTTCACCATCCGGCCCGTGAAGATGAGGTCCTTCGCCTTGGAGGGTCCGATCAGCCGGGAGAGCCGCTGGGTGCCGCCGGCGCCCGGGATCAGACCGAGCAGGATCTCCGGCTGCCCGAGCTTGGCGTTGTCCGCGGCGATGCGGAAGTCCGCGCAGAGCGCCAACTCGCAGCCGCCGCCGAGCGCGTACCCGGTGACGGCCGCGACGACGGGCTTGGGGATGCGGGCCACGGCGCTGAAGGAGTCCTGCAGGGCCCGGGACCTGACGATCATCGTCGCGTGGTCCATGGCCTGCATCTCCTTGATGTCCGCGCCCGCCGCGAACACCTTCTCCCCGCCGTGGATGACCACCGCGCGTACGTCCGTACGCCGGGTGACCTCCTCGGCGAGTTCCTTGAGGCGGTCCTGGGTGGCGATGTCCAGCGCGTTCATGGGAGGGCGGTCCAGGCGGATCGTGCCGACGCCTTCGGCCACTTCGAGATGCACAGTCATGCAGGCAGGTTAACGCGCGCTAACGACAACGGGCCCGGTGTGCCGGGTCACAGCACACCGGGCCCGTGTCGAGGACGGGTCGGACGGTCAGGCGGTCCACTTCTCCCAGGACATGTTCCAGCCGTTGAGGCCGTTGTCCGGGGCGACCGTACGGTCGTTGGAGCGCTTGACGACCACCACGTCACCGATGATCGAGTGGTCGAAGAACCACGCGGCGGGCGCGCTGCGGTCGCCGCCGCCGCGGACGTCGCGCAGGCCCACACAGCCGTGGCTGGCGTTGTAGTTGCCGAAGGCGTCGCCGCCCCAGTAGTTGCCGTGGATGAAGGTGCCGGAGTCGGTCAGGCGCTGGGCGTCCGGCACGTCCTTGATGTCGTACTCGCCGCCGTAGCCGACCGTCTCGCCGTTCATCCGGGTCACCCGGAGCTGCTCGCTGATCACCATCTGGCCGTTCCAGGTGTCGTAGCCCGGCTTGCCCGTGGTGATCGGGATGGTCTTGATGACCTTGCCGTCGCGCTTGACGACCATCTTGTGGGTCTTCGCGTCGACCGTCGAGACCTGGCTGCGGCCGATCGTGAACGACACCGTCTTGGCCTGCTTGCCGTAGACGCCGGGCCGGCCCTCGACACCGTCGAGGTTGAGCGTGACGGTGACCTTCGTGCCGGCCTTCCAGTACTGCTCGGGCCGGAAGTCGAGGCGGTCGTTGCCGAACCAGTGGCCCTGGACGTCCACGGCCGGCTGGGTCTTGACCGTGATCGCCTTCTCGACGTCCGCGGGGTGCGTGATGCCCCGGGTGAAACGGACCGAGAACGGCATTCCGACGCCGACCGTGGAACCGTCCTCGGGCGTGAAGAGACCGACGAAGGTGTTCTTCGGGGTCAGCGTGGTGAACGCGGACTCCTCGGCCGCCTCACGGCCGTCGGTGTCCTTGGCCACCGCGTGGACCTTGTACTTGGTGGCGGCGGCGAGATGGGTGGCCGGCGTCCAGGTGGTTCCCCCGCCGGTGATCGCCCCGTCCACCGCCTTGCCCTTGGTGTCCTCGACCTTCACCTCGGTCAGCTTGCCCTTGGCCGCGGTCACCTTGAGGGCGCCGCTGGTGGCCACGCCGTCGCTGCCGTCCTTCGGAGCGATCGTCACCACGGCCTGCGAGGCCTTGGTGTCCGCCTTCCCGGCGCTGCCGGTGCTCTTGCCCTTGCCCTCGCCGGAGCCGGAGTCCGAACTCCCTCCCCCGCCGCAGGCGGTCACGGCGAGCAGCAGCACACCCAGCAGCAGTGCCAGGACTCCCTTGCTCCCCCGGGTCCGCGCACCAACCGATGCCCCCGATATCGGTCGCCCGTTCACGTTTGTTCTCCCCTCGCACGGCCTGATCAGGCCCGCACCCCAGCGCGTCCCCGCGCGTATCGCGCTAATTAATCACACGGTCAGAAGCGATGGATCCCCGGGATTGTCACCGTTCAGTCCCAACTTCAACCGTGTGGGGGCGGGCCGGGTTCCTGCCTGTCCCCGCCCGCTCGCGCCCAGGTGGCGGCAGCCCGCCGCGGCTACTTCGCCGCGCCGCCCGCCTTCCACTTCGCCCAGTCCATGTTCCATCCTCCGAGCCCGTTGTCGGGGGCGACCTTCTTGTCCTTGCTGTGGACGACCTCGACGACGTCGCCGATCAGGCTGCGGTCGAAGAACCAGCCCGCGGGGGTGTCGGAGCCGCCGCCCTTCACGTCCCGCAGACCTACGCAGCCGTGGCTGACGTTGGTGGAGCCGAAGACGTCCCCCGACCAGTAGTTGCCGTGCAGGAAGGTCCCGGAGTCGGTGAGCCGCATCGCGTGCGGGACGTCGGGGATGTCGTACTCGCCGCCGAACCCGACCGTGCGGCTGTTCATCCGTGTCACCTCCAGCATCTCCATGACGACCATCTTCCCGTTGTAGGTCGTGTTCTCGGGGGAGCCCGCGGTGATCGGCACGGTGGTGAGGAGGTCGCCGTCGCGGCGGACCTCCATGGTGTGGTCGGCAGCGTCGACGAGCGAGACCTGGCTGCGGCCGACGGTGAAGCCGGTGGTCCTGGACTGGAGTCCGTACACGCCCGGCGCTCCTTCCACGTCGCGCAGTCGCAGGTCGACCGTCACCTCGGTCCCCGGTTTCCAGTACTTCTCGGGCCGGAAGTCGAGACGGTCCTTGCCGAACCAGTGCGGGCGGATCTCGACCGCGGGGCTGGCCTCCACGTGGATCGCGCGCTCGACGGCGGCCCGGTTGCGGATCTCCCGGTTGAACTCCAGTGAGACGATCATGCCGGTGCCGACGGTGGACCGGTTCTCCGGCGTCGCGTAGCCGATGAAGCGCTCCTCGGGGACGTACGTCGTGAACGTCGTGTGCCGCGCCGTGCGCCGCCCGTGCCCGTCGAGGGCCACCACGTCCACGGTGTACTTGGCGCCCAGGGCCAGCCGGGGGGCGTCGGGCTGCCAGGCCAGGCCGTCGGCGGTGAGGTGGCCGGGCACCGCGGACTCCTGTGCGTCCTGGTCCTTGACGACCCGCACGGACTCCAGCCGGCCGTCCGCCACCCGTACCCGTAGCTCCTGCCGGGCTCGTACGTCCTTGCTGTTGTCGGCCGGGGACACCTGGATGACGTCCTCGGCGGCGGGGGGTTTGCCGAGCACCTCGTCCATCGTGCCCGAGGTGCAGCCGGCGGCTCCCGCCAGCAGGGCCGCCCAGGTCAGTGCGGCGGCCAGGGCGGCCCCCGCGCGCCGGGGGCCCAATGTCGTATGCCTCACGCGAACCTCGTGTCCTTCCGGCCGGGGGCAGGGGATCGCCCTCGGAAAATGCGGTACAGAGGGCCCAACGACCGCGCACCTCCGGGGAAACGTGAGTGCGAGCCAAGCTCTGGGCAGAACAGTGGGGAGGACGACGCGACGAGGAGCCGCGGCCGGGACGCCGTGCGCTCCTCTTCGGGCCGCCCACCGAGCCGCGGGAGGCTGAACGGTGTCGAGCGCAGCCGAGCAGGAGGCAGTGCAGGAGGGGCGTGCCCCCGACGGCGGAGCGCGGGAAGGACGCGCGCCCGAGAGCGGTGTGCGGGAGGAACACGGGCCCGAGAGCGGTGTGCGCGAGAAGCGTCTGCCCGACGGCGTGCTGCCCGCACCGCTGTTGAACGGGTCCCGGCGGCCGGCGCCCGCCGTGGCCGTGTGGCCCGGTGCGCCGACCCCGCTCGGGGCACGCTTCCGGGTCGGTCCCGACGGCGTCGCGGGCACCAACTTCGCGCTGTGGGCGGGCGGGGCGGAGGCCGTCGACCTCTGTCTCTTCGACGAGCGGGACGGCGCGACCCACGAGACCCGGGTCCCGCTCAGCGAGCTGACCCACGAGATCTGGCACGGCTTCGTCCCCGGCGTGCTGCCGGGCCGCCGCTACGGCTACCGCGTGCACGGCCGCTGGGACCCCTGGACCGGCGCCCGCTGGAACCCGGCGAAGCTGCTCCTGGACCCGTACGCCCGCGCCGTGGACGGCGACTTCAGTCTGCCCCCGGAGGTGTACGGGCATGTCCGCGACTGGCCGCAGCAGCAGGTCGCGGACACCGTGCGGGACGACCGGGACTCCGCGCCGTACGTCCCCAAGGGCGTCGTCGTCCAGGACGACGACGACTGGGCGGACGACCACCGTCCGAAGACCCCCTGGGCGGACTCGGTCATCTACGAGCTGCACGTACGGGGCTTCACCCGTCTGCACCCGGGGATTCCGGAGGAGCTGCGCGGCACCTACGCCGGGCTGGCGCACCCCGCGGCGATCGAGCACCTGGTCGCGCTCGGGGTCACGGCCGTGGAGCTGCTGCCGGTGCACCAGTTCGCGCACGAGGACCATCTGCTGCGCCGGGGGCTGAAGAACTACTGGGGCTACAACTCGATCGGCTACTTCGCCCCGCACGCGGGTTACGCCGCCTCGGGGACGACGGGCGGGCAGGTCGGCGAGTTCAAGCGGATGGTGCGGGCCCTGCACGCCGCCGGCATCGAGGTGATCCTCGACGTGGTCTACAACCACACCGCCGAGGCGGGCGAGCTGGGGCCGATGCTGTCGCTGCGCGGGATCGACAACCGGGGGTACTACCGGCTCCAGTCGGACGCCCGGCGGTACGCGGACTACACGGGGTGCGGGAACACGCTGCACGTGGTGCAGCCGCATGTGCTGCGGCTGATCACGGACTCCCTGCGGTACTGGGTGACCGAGATGGGCGTGGACGGCTTCCGTTTCGATCTGGCGGCGGCGCTGGCCCGCTCCATGCACGACGTGGACATGCTGTCCCCGTTCCTGGCCGTCATCGCGCAGGACCCGGTGCTGCGGCGGGTGAAGCTGATCGCGGAGCCGTGGGACGTGGGATCGGGCGGCTACCAGGTAGGGGCCTTCCCGCCGCTGTGGACGGAGTGGAACGACCGGTACCGCAACGCGGTGCGGGACTTCTGGCGGGGGGCGCTGCCGGACGTGAGGGATCTGGGGTACCGGCTGTCGGGGTCGAGCGACCTGTACGCGTGGGGCGGTCGGCGGCCGTACGCGTCCGTGAACTTCGTGACCGCGCACGACGGTTTCACGCTGCGGGACCTCGTCTCCTACGAGCGCAAGCACAACGAGGCCAACGGGGAGGGGAACCGGGACGGCACGGACGACAACCGTGCCTGGAACTGCGGGGTGGAGGGGGAGACGGACGAGGAACGCGTACGGGCCCTGCGGCGGCGGCAGTTGCGGAACCTCCTGACCACGCTGCTGCTGTCCACCGGGGTGCCGATGCTGGTCGCCGGGGACGAGTTCGGGCGGACGCAGCGCGGCAGCAACAATGCGTACTGCCAGGACAACGAGATCAGCTGGGTCGACTGGAGCCTGCTGGAGGAGCCGGGCTGGCGGGCCCTGTTCGATCTGACCTCCCGGCTCATCGCGCTGCGGCACCGGCATCCGGTGCTGCGGCGGCGGGCGTTCTTCTCCGGCCGGGCGCACTCCGTGGACGGGCTGCGGGACCTGGCGTGGTTCACCGCGCGCGGTGCGGAGATGACGGAACGCGACTGGTACGCGCCCGCCGGGACGCTGGGCATGTATCTGTCGGGGCGGGACATACCGGGGCGCGACGCCCGGGGAGCGCCGGTGGTGGACGACAGCTTCCTCGCGGTGCTGCACGCCGGGGACCGGCCGGCGGCCTTCGTGCTGCCGGGGCCGCCGTGGGCCCAGCGCTACGAGGTCGTGGTCGACACCTCGGCGGAGGAGCAGGGCGCGTCGCCGGGAATGGTCCACCGGGCGGGGGTGACGATCACGGTGCCGGCCCGGGCGGTGCTGCTGCTGCGGGTCGTGGCGTGAGGTGAGGTGAGGTGAGGTGACCGGGGCGGCGCGAGCGGGCCGGGCGTCCGCCGGGGAGGGCGGGACGGCCGTCAGCCGAGGATGCCCCGGTCGTAGCCCACCGCGACCGCGGCCGCCCGGTCGTTGACGCCCAACTTGGCGTACAGGTGCGTGAGATGGGTCTTGACCGTGGCCTCGCTGATGAACAGGACACGGGCGATCTCGCGGTTCGACGTGCCCTTGGCGACCAGCGCCAGCACCTCGCGCTCACGGGCCGAGAGGGAGTCCTGCGCGGTCGTGGGGGTGCGCACGGCCGAGACCAGCCGGGAGGCCACCGCCGGGGAGAGCACCGTGCGGCCCTCGGCCGCCGCGCGCACCGCGGTGAACAGCTCGTCCCGCGGGGCGTCCTTGAGCAGATAGCCCGTCGCGCCCGCCTCGATCGCGGGCAGCGTCTCGGAGTCGGTGTCGTACGTGGTCAGTACGAGGACCCTGGCGCGGGCGCCGCGGCGGGTGAGCTCCGCGATGGCCGCGACGCCGTTGCCGCCCGGCATGCGCAGGTCCATCAGGACGACGTCCGGGTCGAGTGCCTGCGCCAGGGCGAGCGCCGCCACTCCGTCGGCCGCCTCGCCGAGGACCGTGAACCCCGGCGCGGACTCGAACATGCCACGCAGCCCGTCCCGTACGACGGGATGGTCGTCGACGATGAGAAGGGTGATCGCGTCATCGCTCATGGCGTACCAACGGTACGCGAGCCGACACCGCCGTACCCTGCCCGGGCTCCGACTCGACGGTGAGCGAGCCGGCGATGCGCTCGGCGCGGGCCCGCATGCCGTCGAGGCCGAAGCCGCCGCTGCCGGTGCGCTCGGGGACGGCAACCGGGTCGAAGCCGCGGCCGTCGTCGCGTACGTCCAGGGTCACCTCGTCGCCCATGAAGGAGAGGGTGACGCCGAGGCGGGCGGCACGGGCGTGGCGCGACGCGTTCGACAGGGCCTCCTGGGTGATGCGCAGCAGGGTCGCCGACACCTCCTCGTGCAGGTGCTCGGCCGTGCCGGTGAGCGTGAACTCCGACCGTACGCCGGTGCGCCGGCCCCATTCCGCGACCGTCTTGTCCAGCGCCTCCGGGAGTCCGTCGTGCTCCAGGGCGACCGGGGCGAGGTTGTGCACCGAGCGGCGGGCCTCGCCGAGGCTCTGGCGGGCCAGGTCCGACGCGCGCCCCAGGTGTTCGCGGGCGGTCCCGGGGTCGGAGGTGTTCGCGACGACCTGGAGCTGGGCGATGATGCCGGTCAGGCCCTGGGCGATGGTGTCGTGGATCTCGGCCGCCAGCCTGCGCCGTTCGTCGGCGACGCCCGCCTCCCGTGCCTGCACGAGGAGTTGGGCGTGCAGGGCGGCGTTCTCGTCGAGGGCCTGCTGCAACGCGGTGTTGGTGCGCCCCAGTTCGCCGATGGTGGCGGACTGGACGCGGGCGCGCTCGTCCTCCTGGAGGGCCAGCCGGTTGAAGGCGGCCACCAGTACGAGGGTGATGGCCAGCACGGCCGAGAACAGCAGCCAGCCCGTCCCGCCGTGCGGCGGGAGCCCGCCGGACTCCGAGCCCGCCATCGTGACGGCGGTGGCGACGAGCCCGACGTTGACCAGCCGGGACGGCAGGATCCGGCGGACGCCGAAGTAGCCGGAGACCGCGTAGAACGCGAAGAACGGGTTGATCCAGGTGAGCACGAAGGCGATCGCCCAGCGGACGGCGTAGTAGCCCACGCTCACCGCCGATCGCTCCGGGCGGTCGCGGACCGCGCGCACCCAGCACAGTTGCAGGACCAGGCCGGCGGCGACCAGGGACGTCACCGCGTACCAGTCGCCGCGGTCCATGCCGAGCAGGTCCGTGGTCGCCGCCGCCAGGAGCGTGCCGACCGCCAACAGCCCGTACGGTCCCCAGCGGTTGAACGCCGCCCACCGCCGCTCGACCCCCGCCACGTCCTCTTCCATGACCCCAGTGTCGTCCACGGCCGCGCTCACTCCCAGCGGAACCAGCGGGCCGCCGCCCCGGACAGCACCACCGTCCACAGCGCGAGCACGCCCAGGTGGGACCAGGCCGGCCAGTCGCCCGCCGCGGCCTGGTTCAGGGCCTGCGCGGCCGCGCCGAAGGGCGTGGCCTCCACGACCCGGGCGAGCGCGTCCGGCATGGACTGCACCGGCAGCCAGACGCCCGCGCAGAACATCATCGGGAAGAAGACCGCCGAACCCACGGCGTTGGCGATCTTCGAGGTGCGGGAGAGCGCCGAGACCAGGGCGCCCAGCGCGAGCGCGCTCCCCGCGGCGAGCAGCAGGGCGAGGGCGTATCCGGGCGCCTGGCGCGGCAGCGGAACGTCGAAGGCGGTCCTGCCGACCGCGAGCGACAGCAGCGCCGAGCCCAGCGCCGCCGCGCCGTGCAGGCCCATCTGCGCGGAGAGGAGGGCGGCGGGGCGGACGGGGGTCGTCGACATCCGGCGCAGGACGCCGCGTTCGCGGTAGCCGGTGACGACCGGCGGCATGGCCTGCACGCCGGCCATGATCAGGGCGATCAGTACCGCCACCGGGACGTACGCGTCGACCAGGCGGATGCCGCCCAGCGCGTCGTCCGCCCTGCGGAAGGAGGGGATGGAGCCGAGGATCACCAGGAGCAGGGTGGGGAACGCCAGGACCCAGAAGAGGGAAGCGGGTTCGCGCCGGAAGAGGCGGGCCTCGGTGCGCAGCACCGCCAGGGTCGTCGTACGCCTCGAGGTCGTCGCGGAGGTCGGGGTCGTCTCGTTCCTCGTGCCGGTCGTGCTCGTCGTGCTCATGATTCCGCTCCCGTCAGATCGAGGAAGGCGTCGTCCAACGTGGCGTCGGTGACGCGGAGTTGATGCGCGGTGATGTGGTGGCGGGCGAGCAGGGTGAGGACGGCGTCGACGGTCTCGTCGGTGCCGCCGAGCGTGATCCGGCCGTCCTGGTGCACGACGGAGGTGAGGTGGGGCAGTGCGGCGATCTCACGCTCGTCGAGCGGCGCCGAGGGGGTGAAACCGATGACGGTGGAACGCGTGGCGCGCCGGATCAGTCCGGCGGGGGTGTCGAGCGCGGCCACGCGCCCCCGGTCGACGACCGCGATCCGGTCGCACAGCCGTTCCGCCTCCTCCATGAAGTGGGTGACGAGCAGAACCGTGACACCGCGGGCGCGGACGTCCTCGATGAGCTCCCAGGTGTCGCGACGGGCCCGCGGGTCCAGCCCGGTGGTCAGCTCGTCCAGCACCACCACCCGTGGGTCGCCGACCAGCGCGAGCGCGATGAACAACCGCTGCTTCTGGCCCCCGCTGAGCTTGCCGAACCGGGTGCCGAGCCGCTCGGTGAGGCCGAGGCGCTCGGCGAGCGGACGCCAGTCGGCGGGGCGTGGGTAGAAGGCGGCGTACAGCTCCAGTGCCTCGCGCACGGTGAGCTTGGCCTGCAGTTCGCTCTCCTGGAGCTGGGCGCCCAGGACACGGCTGACGGCCTCGTGGTCGGCGACGGGGTCGAGCCCGGTGACCCGGACACGGCCCGCGTCGGGGATCCGCAGACCCTCGACGCACTCGACGGTGGTGGTCTTGCCGGCGCCGTTGGGGCCGAGGATCCCGAAGATCTCGCCCTCCTCGACGGCGAAGGAGACACCGTCGACGACGGGCCGGCCGCCGTAGGACTTGCGCAGTGCGCTGACTTCGATGACTGACATGCCCCGAGCATCCCGGCGGGACCGGGTCCGTCACATCGTCCATCGCGCTCGAAGGGGCATCAACCGATCGGTGGATGCGGCGCTACGACCGCGCCAGGCCCGTGGAACGATTCAGACCGGCCAAAACTCGGTGGGCACTGTCAGTGCCGGTCCGTAGGCTCGCTCCTGATGTCCACTTCAGATGCAGTGACCACGGACCGTGCCGGAACCAGGGACCATTCGACCGTCGGCAGCCTGCTGCGGCTGTGGCCGTACGTACGGCCGGTGCGGGGGCGGCTGTTCGGCGCGGCCGTCGTCGCGGTCGTGGCGTCCTGTACGGGGCTGGTGATCCCGCTCGTCCTGAAGTGGATGGTGGACGGTCCCGTGACCGACCACGACCCGGCGGGCGTCTGGCTCGGCGCGCTGTACCTGCTGCTGCTCGGGATCGCCGAGGCGGTCCTGTTCGGGCTGCGGCGGTGGCTGGTGGCGCGGCCGCTGGCGGGGGTCGAGGCGGACATGCGGGCGGATCTGTACCGGCATCTGCAGCGTCTCCCGGTCGCCTTCCACGACCGCTGGGCCTCCGGTCAGCTGCTGTCCCGGGGCACCACCGATCTGATGCTGCTGCGTCAGTTCCTCGCCTTCCCTCTGACGTTCCTGCTGGTCAACGGCGTGACGATCCTCATCGGCGTCCTCATCATGCTCGACCAGGAGTGGACGCTGGGGCTGGTGCTGCTCGCTCCCGCGCTGCCCGTCATGGTCGTCTGCTGGATCTTCGAGCGACGCTACTCACAGGTGGCACGACGGGCCCAGGACCAGGTGGGCGACCTGACGACGGTCGTCGAGGAGAGTGTGCTCGGCATCCGCATCATCAAGGGCTTCGGGCGTCATCGCAGCCAGGCCCGCGCCTTCCGTGAGCTGTCCCGCACCCTGCGCGGCACGGAACTGGCCAAGGCCCGGCTGCTGGCGTCCATCTGGGCCGTCATCGTCACCCTGCCCGAACTCGCCATCGGTGCCGCCCTCGTCCTCGGCACGACGCAGGTCGCCGACGACCGCCTCTCCGCGGGCACGCTGGTGGCCTTCCTCTCCACGGCTCTCGCGCTGCGCTGGCCCGTCGACTCCATCGGTTTCCTCCTCGCGATGAGCCAGGAGGCGGCGACGGCCACGGAGCGGTACTTCGAGGTGATGGACGCGCGACCGGAGTCCTCGGACCCGTCCACGGCCGCCGACGCGGTCGCCGGCGCCGGTCCGCACGCGGACGCGGGTGCGGATGCCGTCGTGGGCGCGGATGCGGATGTCGTCGCGGACGCGGCCGCGGGTCCGGGCGACGGCGGGCTCCGGTTCCACGGCGTCCGGTTCCGCTACCCGGACGCCCCCGCCGACACGCCCCCCGTGCTCGACCACATCGACCTGCACATCCGGTCGGGCGAGTCCATGGCCCTGGTCGGCGCGACCGGCACCGGCAAGACCACCCTCACCGCCCTCGTCCCCCGCCTGCACGAGGTGACGTCCGGCCGGATCACCCTGGACGGCGAGGACATCACCGCGATACCGCGCGAGGAACTTCGCGCGCGGGTGGCGGTGGCCTTCGAGGAGCCCACCCTCTTCTCGGCGAGCGTCGGGGAGAACGTGCTGATGGGCGCCGGCGACACCGCCGGGGAGGCCGAGCTGGACCGGGCCCTGGCCGTCGCGCAGGCCGACTTCGCGCACGCCCTCCCGCAGGGCACGGCGACACAGGTCGGCGAGCAGGGCCTGAGCCTGTCCGGCGGACAGCGCCAGCGCCTCGCCCTCGCGAGAGCGGTGGTCGGCCGCCCCCGGTTCCTCGTCCTCGACGACCCCCTGTCCGCACTGGACGTGCACACCGAGGCCGCGGTGGAGGCCGCGCTGCGCCGCGTCCTGGCCGAGACGACCGCCCTGATCGTGGCGCACCGCCCGTCCACGGTGCTGCTCGCCGACCGCGTCGCGCTGCTCTCCGGGGGCCGCATCACCGCGGTCGGCACCCACCACGAACTGCTGCGTACGAACGCCGAGTACGCCCATCTGATGTCCGGCGACGAGGAGACCGAGCGATGACGGCGCCCACGACCACCGCGCCGGACCGGGAACCCGGCGGGGAGTCCCGCGCGGAACCCGGCACGGAGTCAGGCACGAAGCCCGGCCCGAGCGGCCCGGCGCGGGAGACGGAGCGGCACCAGGACCCCTTCGACCGGGACACCCTGCCCACTCCCCCGGGCGCCACCGCCACCCTGCTGCGCTCGCTGCTCGCCCCGCTGCGGGCCCGCGTCGTGGTGACGACCGTCCTGCTGCTGTTCCAGCAGGCCGCCGTCCAGGCCGGACCGCTGCTCGTCGCGTACGCCATCGACCGGGCCGTACCGGCGCTGCGCCGGGGCGACCACGGTCCCCTGGTCGCGGTGGGGGTCGCGTACGTGCTGTGCGCGCTGGTCGCCGGCGGCCTCCAGTACGCCTTCATCGGCGCGTCGGCCCGCGTCAACCAGGACGTGCTGCTGGATCTGCGCGGCCGGATCTTCCGGCACGCGCAGGCGCTCAGCATCGACTTCCACGAGCGCTACACCTCGGGCCGGCTGATCTCCCGCTCCACGACGGACGTCGAGTCGCTGCGTGAACTGCTCAGCGAGGGTCTGCAGGAACTGATCACGGTCATCCTGTCCTTCGTCTACATCTCGGCGATGCTGCTCTGGCTGGACCTGGGTCTCGGCGCGGTGGCGGTGGCCTCCTTCGTGCCGCTCTACCTCCTCGTACGGGTCTACCGGCGCCGCGCGGGCCGCATCTACCGCCTCCGCTCGACCGCGATCGCCGCCGTCATCGTGAAGTTCGCGGAGACGATGAACGGCATCAGGCCGGTGCGGGCGTTCCGCCGCGAGGACGTCAACGACGCGGAGTTCCGGGTCCTGAACGAGCGCCACGAGCGCACGAACGGCGACGCCCTGCTGGAGATGGCCCGCTATGTCGTCGGCTCGCGTCTGGTCGCCAACACGGCGGTCGCGGCGATCGTGCTGTGGGGCGCGTACCGGGTGGCTTCGGGGTCACTGGCGCTGGGGGTGCTGGCGGCCGCGGTCCTGTATCTGCGCCGCCTGTACGACCCGATCGACCGGCTCGGCATGTTCCTCAACTCGTACCAGTCCGCGGCGGCCTCCCTGGAGAAGATCGCGGGTCTGCTGGCCCAGGCACCGTCCGTGCCGGAGCCCGCCACCGCGCGGCAACTGCCCGCCCTCGCCTCCGAACAGCCGGGCCGCGCGGTCGTCTTCGACGACGTCCGCTTCGCGTACCGCACCGGTGGTGAGGTGCTGCCCGCCTTCTCGCTCACGCTCCCCGCGGGGCAGACCGTGGCCGTCGTCGGCTCGACGGGCGCGGGCAAGTCGACGCTCGCCAAGCTGCTGGCCCGCTTCTACGACCCCTCGGACGGCCGCGTGCTGCTCGACGGCGTGGACCTGCGCGAGCTGTCCGTGCCGGAGCTGCGGCGCGGGGTGGTGATGGTGACCCAGGAGGCCTTCCTGTTCTCCGGCACGGTCGCCGAGAACATCGCCATCGGACGCTCCGACGCGAGCCGGGAGGAGATCGAGCGGGCCGCGAAGGCGATCGGCGCCCACGACTTCATCAGCGCGCTGCCCGAGGGCTACGACACGGACGTCCGCAAGCGGGGCGGCCGTATCTCCGCCGGTCAACGCCAACTCGTTGCCTTCGCGCGGGCGTTGCTCGCGGATCCGGCCGTCCTCATCCTCGACGAGGCGACCAGTTCGCTGGACGTCCCCGGCGAGCGGGCCGTGCAGCGCGCCATGCTGACGGTCCTGCGCGGCCGGACGGCGGTGGTCATCGCGCACCGCCTGTCGACGGTGGAGATCGCCGACCGGGTGCTGGTGATGGAGCACGGACGGATCGTCGAGGACGGCGCTCCGGCCGAACTCGTGGCGTCCACCGGCCGGTTCGCGGACCTGCACCGGGCGTGGCGGGACAGTCTCGTGTAGCGGGCACGGCGGCCGGGCGGGAGACGGACACGGCACCGGAGGAGCGCTGGGGAGCGGATGATCGACGCGTACGAGGACCCGGGGACGCCCGACGCCCGAGGGGGCGGCCGGTATCTGTGGTGGCTGATCGCCCGGCAGCCGGGACGGGCTGTCGCCGGGGCGGTGCTGGGCACCGTCTGGATGGTCCTCATGGCGCTCGCGCCGTATCTGCTCTCCCGCGCGATCGACGACGGGCTGGAGCCCGGCGACCAGGCCGCCCTGGCCGGCTGGGCCGGCGCCCTGCTGGGTCTCGGGGCGTTCAACGCGTGGGTGAGCATCATGCGGCACCGCATGATGACCCGGCTGCGGATGGACGCCAACTTCCGCACGGTCAAGATCGTGGTCGAGCAGGCGACCCGGCTGGGTGCCGCCCTCTCCCGGCAGGCCGGCGCCGGTGAGGTGGTCACGATCGGTGTCGGAGACGTCCAGACGATCAGCCAGTCCCTGACCGTCGTCGGGCCCGGCGTCGGCGCGGTCGTCGCGTACGCCGTGGTGGCCGGCCTGCTGCTGTCGGTCTCGGTGTCGCTGGCGGCGGTGGTGCTGCTCGGGGTGCCGGTGATCGCCCTGCTGGTCGGCCCGCTGCTGGGACGGCTGCAGGGGGCGGAGGCCGGGTACCGGGAGCGGCAGGCGGTGCTGACCGCCCGGATCGCCGACCTCGCCGGGGGCCTGCGTGTCCTCAACGGCCTGGGCGGCAAGGGACTGTACGCGGACGCCTTCCGCCGCGACTCGCAGGAGCTGCGCGCGCAGGGCTACCGGGTCGGCGCGGTGACCAGCTGGGTGCAGGCGCTCGGCGCCGGGCTGCCGACGGTGTTCCTGGCCGTCGTGACCTGGCTGGCCGCCCGGCTGGCGGCCCAGGGGGAGATCTCGGTGGGCGAGCTGGTGTCCGTGTACGGCTATGTCGCGGTCCTGGTGGTGCCGGTGGCGTTCTTCGTCGAGTGCGGCTACCAGCTCAGCCGGGGCCTGGTGGCCGCCCGCCGGGTCGTCCGGTTCCTGGCCCTGGAGCCCCTGGCGTCCCCCGACCCCGACGCCCTGGACGGCCCCGCGTCCCCGTCGGTGCTGCGCGACCCGGAGTCCGGTGTCGAGGTGACGCCGGGGAGACTCACCGCACTGGTCGGCGGCCGCCCGGCGGACGCGGCGGCCGTCGTCGACCGGCTCGGCCGGTACACCCGGTCGGCGGCGACCTGGGACGGCGTACGCCTCGACGCCTTCGACCTCGCGCAGGTCAGAGCGCGGATCCTGGTCGCCGACAACGAGGCCGACCTGTTCGCGGGCACCCTGCGCGAGCTGGTGTCGGGCCGCGGGGACCCCGACGACGCGGCCGTCCTGCGCTCTCTGCACGAGGCCGTGGCGGACGACATCGTCCTCGGGCTGCCGGACGGGCTCGGCTCGGCCGTCGACGCGCAGGGCCGCAGTCTCTCCGGCGGACAGCGCCAGCGCGTCCGGCTGGCGCGTGCGCTGCTCGCCGATCCCGAGGTACTGCTCGCGGTCGAGCCCACCTCGGCGCTCGACGCCCACACCGAGGCCGCCGTCGCGAGCCGGCTGCGCGCTGCGCGCTCGGGCCGTACGACCGTCGTCACCAGCACCTCGCCGCTGCTGCTCGACCACGTGGACATCGTGCACTACCTGGTCGACGGCCGCGTCGCGGCGAGCGGCGCCCACCGAGAACTCCTCGACGGGGAGCCGGGATACCGCGCGCTGGTGGCCCGCGACACGGAGACCGGCACCCCGGGGGTCCAGGACGCCCAGGACGGCCAGGACGCCCAGGACGGCCAGGGGGCCGTGCGATGAGTGCGCAGCTGCCCGTCGCCGAGCGGGCCGAGGTGCGGCGGGCCGCGCTCCGGCTGGTACGGGCGGACGGACGGGCCTTCGCCGGCGTTCTCACGCTGAACGTGCTGGCAGCCGCGGCCGGGCTGGTCGGGCCGTGGCTGCTCGGCCGGATCATCGACGACGTCGTCGCCGCCGCCGGCGTCCGGGCCGCCGGCGGCGCGGGGGTGGGTGTGGGTGTGGGTGTGGGTGCGGTGGACCGGCTGGCGCTGGTCATCCTGGTGTGCGCGCTCGCCCAGTTGCTGCTGACGCGTGCCGCCCGCCGGATGGGCCACCGCTTCGGGGAGCGGATCCTCGCGCGGGTGCGCGAGGAGTTCGTGGAGCGGGCCCTGGCGCTGCCCGCCTCGGTCGTGGAACGGGCCGGCACCGGTGATCTGACGGCCCGGGGGACCGCCGACGTCGCCCTGGTGGGCACCACCCTGCGCGACGCGGGGCCCGCACTGTTCATCTCCTCGGCGCAGGTGCTGTTCATGCTCGGCTCGGTCTTCGTCCTCAGTCCGTTGCTCGGCGGCTGCGGGGTGCTCGGCCTGACCGGCATCTGGTTCGCCACGCGCTGGTATCTGCGCCGGGCGCGCGCCGCCTATCTCGCGGAGGGCGCGGCCACCTCGGAGGTCGCCGAGGTCCTCACGGCCACCGCGGACGGAGCCCGCACGGTCGAGGCCTTCGGGCTACGGCGCAGGCGGATCGCCGCGAGCCGCGACGCGCTGGAGACGTCCCGCCGCACCCGGCTGCACACCCTCCGGCTGCGCACGGTGTTCTTCCCCGTCGTCGAGGTGTCGTACGTCGTCCCCGTGGCCGGTGTGCTGCTGCTGGGCGGTGTCCTGCACGCGCACGGGGCGATGAGCCTGGGCGCGGTGGTGGCCGCCGCGCTGTATCTGCGCCAGCTCGGCGAACCGCTCGACCAGATCCTGCTCCAGGTCGAGCAGTTGCAGAGCAGTGGCGCGTCGTTCGCCCGGGTGGAGGGCCTCGGCCGGGCACCCAGGGCCGTCCCGGCCGGCTCCCCCGCACCCGTGGACGACCGGATCGACGTGACCGGCGTCCGCTACTCCTACGGCCGCGGGGGCGAGGTGCTGCGCGGGGTCGACCTGACCGTACGGCCCGGGGAGCGGCTGGCGGTCGTCGGCCCCTCGGGTGCCGGGAAGACCACCCTGAGCAGACTGCTCGCGGGCATCGACGCGCCGAGCTCGGGCAGTGTGACGGTCGGACGGGTACCGATCGCCGGGCTCGATCCGGAGCGGCTGCGGCGCCAGGTCGTCCTGGTCACCCAGGAGCACCATGTCTTCCTCGGGACCGTCCGCGAGAACCTGCTGATCGCCGCGCCGGCCGCCGAGGACGCCGAGCTGTGGGCGGCGCTGGCCGCCGTCGGTGCCGACCAGTGGGCCCGGGAGCTGCCGGCGGGGCTGGACACCGGGCTGGGCCCCGGGGGACACGTCGCGGACGGTTCGCGGGCCCAGCAACTGGCCCTGGCCCGGGTGGTGCTGGCCGACCCCCACACGCTGATCCTCGACGAGGCCACGGCGCTGCTCGACCCGGCGACCGCCCGGCACACGGAGCGCGCGCTCGCCGCCGTGCTCGAAGGGCGCACGGTCATCGCCATCGCGCACCGGCTGCACACCGCGCACGACGCGGACCGGGTCGCCGTGATGGAGGACGGGATGCTGACCGAACTCGGCACGCACGACGACCTGGTGGCGGCCGGCGGCGCGTACGCGGCGCTGTGGCGTTCGTGGCACGGCGAGCCACGGCCACCGGACGCCACCGGATCCCTGCCGCCACGACGTACCCCAACGGCGCCCTCCACAAGCCTGGTTGAATGATCGGCCCGTGCCAAGAGGGGGAGACATGGGGCTGGAGACGACCATCGCCGTGGTGGGGCTGCTGGTGGGGATCGTCGCGGCGGGGTTCGCCTGGGCGCCGCAGCGCCAGGCCAGTCGCGAGCAGGGCGTCGCCCAGTTCCTCCGGGTGCGCGGCCATCTCAAGGGGCACCGGGCCGAGTTGAGCACGGCGTGCGCGGAGGGCCAGAGCGAGCACCGCGCCGACGCGGAACTGGTCCTGCTGACCCGGCCCGGGTGGGTTCCGGCCCGCCCGTTGCCCCTGGACGCCGTGCGCATGACGCTGCGCGCGTCCCGGCCGGACGAACAGCTGGACTCCTGCCGCGCGGACGTGGCCCGCTACTGGCCGCACGGCCCGGGTGCGGGCCGTGCGGAGAGCTACTCGGCCGCGATCGAGGCGTACGACCGGCCGGGCGTCTGGTTCAACGGCCCGTCCTACCGGCTGCTCGACGTCACGTCCCCGCCGGCCGAACACCCCGGCGGCGGACTCGACCTCACCTTCGCGCTCGGCCGCTACTTCGACGGCCTCGACACCACCGAACCGCTCGCGTACGAGGAGGCCTTGCGCCATCTCAAGCGCGGCACCAGGCCGTTGCGGGGTCCGTTCCGGCGAGGGCTCGGCAGTCCCTTCGCGCTGCACGGACGGGCCGCGCTGCCCGGGGTGAGCACACTGACGGTCCGGGTCGAGAACGGCGGGGCCGATGGGGACGGCGGGAACGGCGGGGCGTACTTCTTCATGCACCGGCGCGACGCGGGCAGGGTCGCCGTGGCCATGGACACCACCCATGTCGCCCCCGCCGGCGAGTTCCAGCCGCACGCCGACGTCCTGCCCGTCTGGCGCTCCGACCTCGACCTGTGGCACAACACGATGCGCGAGTACGCCGAGGAGTTCCTGGGCGCCCCCGACGCCGCGGGCAGTGGCGGGGTGACCCTGGACTACACCCGCGACGCGCCCTACGCCGACTTCGCGCGCGCGGTACGGGACGGCCGGGCCCGGGTGCGCTTCCTCGGCCTCGGCCTCGACCCGCTGACCTGGAAGCCGGAGATCTGCCTGGTGTGCGTGTGGGACGCCACGGCCTTCGACGAGATCTTCGCGGGGATGGGCGAGCACAACGAGGAGGGCGTCCTGGTGGTCGGCGCCAGGGCCGGCGACGGATATCGCGGCGTGCCCTTCACCGCCGAGAACGTGCTCGGCTACGCCGGACATCCCACGACGCTGCCCGCGGGCCGGGCGTGTCTGACACTGGCGTGGCGGTGGCGCCACGAACTGGGGCTGGTCTGAGGCCCCGAGATCCCCCCCTCGGGGCTCGCCCCGATTCCCGTACCCCGCCCGCTCGGCTACCGTCGTGGGCAGTGGCGCCCGGCCGCCCGATCGACCCCTCGCACCGACCCCTCGCGTTCCCGTGTGTCACGGAGGCCCGATGAAGGCGATCGCCCAGGACCGGTACGGCTCTCCCGACGTGCTGGAGCTGAAGGAGTTCGACAGACCGGTGCCCGAGGCCGGTGAGGTTCTCGTGCGGGTGCGCGCGGTGTCCGTCAACGCGTACGACTGGCACCTGATGCGGGGCGACCCGTATCTGGCGCGTCTGTCCTTCGGTGTCCGCCGGCCGAGGACCCCGGTCCGCGGCCGGGACTTCGCCGGACGGGTGGAGGCGGTCGGCGCGGACGTGAAGCGGCTGCGCCCCGGGGACGAGGTGTTCGGTGAGACCGACGGCGCGTTCGCAAAGTACGTGGCGGCCCCGCAGGACATGGTGGCCGTGAAACCGGCCGGCCTGAGCTTCGAGCAGGCCGCCGCGCTGCCGCTCGCGGGGAACACCGCGCTCATCGGCCTGCGCGACCTGGGCCGTGTGACGGCGGGGCAGCGGGTCCTGGTCAACGGCGCGTCGGGCGGGGTCGGGACCTTCGCCGTGCAGATCGCCAAGGCGTACGGCGCGGACGTGACCGCCGTGTGCAGCACGCGGAACGTGGACCTGGTCCGCTCGCTCGGCGCGGATCACGTCGTCGACTACACGCGGGACGACTTCGCCCGGGCGGGGACGCGCCACGACGTCGTGTTCGACCTGGTGGCGAACCGCTCGCTGACGGACCTGCGGAGGGCGCTCACCCCCACGGGAACGCTCCTGCTGTCCGGCGGGGGTGTGTCCGAGGGCGGCAGTCTCCTCGGGCCGATGCGTCTCACCCTCAAGGGGCAGGCGCTGTCGCGCTTCGTCGGTCAGCGGCTGCTCACGTTCTTCGCGGCACCGAGCGGGGCGAACCTGGCCGTGCTGCGGGAGTTCGTCGAGTCCGGGAAGGTCACCCCGGTCGTCGACCGGACGTACGGATCGCTCGGCGAGGTGCCCGACGCCATCCGGTACGTGGAGGGGGAACACGCCCGCGCGAAGGTCGTCATCACGGTGTGACGGGGCCACGCCGCGGACCGTCCGGACGACGCGGGCAGGCGCTCCGGTTCCGCCCGATCACCCGTCCACGGACGGGACTTCACGGGCACGGCCGGACGGACATGGCCGCACGAACGAGCCAATCCCTCGCAGGACGGGACCGTTCGTCACGTTCGTCGCAGCGTCGCGAACGATCTTGACGACCACCGTGGACGGTGCGGTCGGATCCGGTCCGGGTGCACAGAGATGCACGGGTTCGTATACCGAACATGACCAACCGGAGAACGAACCAATTCCGGCCAAGTTCTTGATGCGCTCCTGACAGGAGACGAGATCTCCTGCCACTCTTCCCACGGTCGCTCCACAGCAACCTCACAGTATCTCCGCCGTGCCGCGACCGAAGACCTTCGTGCAACTGGTTCCGCGTTCCGACCTGTTCTGCCCGGACGGCTACCCACCGCCCGGATCCCCACTGGCCGCGCGAGCCGTGGCCACGCAGAAGGAGTCAGTGTTGAGCAGCATGTCCTCGCACAGACGCACCTCCCACACCGCCCGTCGCCGTGTCGCCGCCGTCGCCCTCGTCGGCGTCTCCGCCCTGCTGGCCGCCGCGGTCCAGTCGGGCGCCGCGAGCGCCGCCCCCCAGAAGCCGGTCCCGGGCAGGGTCGACCCCGGCGCCGTCGCCCTGAGGCTCACCCCCTCGCAGCGCGCCGAGCTGATACGCGACGCCGACGCCGCCAAGGCGACCACCGCCAAGGACCTCGGCCTCGGCGCCAAGGAGTCGCTGGTCGCCCGCGACGTCATCAAGGACGCGGACGGCACGGTCCACACCCGCTACGAGCGCACCTACGAGGGACTCCCGGTCCTCGGCGGCGACCTGGTCGTCGACACCGCCAAGTCCGGCCGGACGGAGCGGGTCATCAAGGCGACGGGAGCCGCGATCAAGGTCGCCTCCCTCACGCCCGCGGTCGCGGCCGGCACCGCGGAGCGACAGGCCCTCTCCGCCGCCAAGGCCGACGGGTCGAAGAAGACCGGCGCCGACCGCGCGCCCCGCAAGGTCGTCTGGGCGGCGGACGGCAGGCCCACCCTGGCCTACGAGACGGTCGTCGGCGGCTTCCAGGACGACGGCACCCCGAACCAGCTGCACGTCATCACCGACGCGGCCACCGGCAAGAAGCTCTACGAGTACCAGGGCATCGAGACCGGTGTCGGCAACACCCAGTACAGCGGCCAGGTGACCCTGACGACGACGCAGTCGGGCTCCAACTACACGCTGACCGACGGCGCCCGCGGCGGCCACAAGACGTACAACCTCAACCGGGGGACGTCGGGCACCGGCACGCTCTTCTCGCAGACCAGCGACACCTGGGGCAACGGCACCATCTCCAACGCCGCGACGGCCGGCGCGGACGCGCACTACGGCGCGGCGGAGACCTGGGACTTCTACAAGAACACGTTCAACCGCAGCGGCATCAAGAACAACGGCGTCGGCGCCTACTCCCGCGTCCACTACGGCAACGCGTACGTCAACGCGTTCTGGGACGACAGCTGCTTCTGCATGACCTACGGCGACGGATCCGGCAACGCGGACCCGCTGACCGCACTGGACGTGGCCGGCCACGAGATGAGCCACGGTGTCACCTCCAACACCGCGGGCCTCAACTACACCGGCGAGTCCGGCGGTCTGAACGAGGCGACCTCCGACATCTTCGGCACCGGCGTCGAGTTCTACGCCAACAACACCTCCGACCCCGGTGACTACCTCATCGGCGAGAAGATCGACATCAACGGCGACGGCACCCCGCTGCGCTACATGGACAAGCCCAGCAAGGACGGCGGCTCGGCGGACAACTGGTCCTCCAGCGTCGGCGGGCTGGACGTCCACTACTCCTCGGGCGTCGCCAACCACTTCTTCTACCTGCTCTCCGAGGGCAGCGGCGCCAAGGTCATCAACGGCGTCAGCTACAACTCGCCGACCGCCGACGGCCTCCCCGTCACCGGCATCGGCCGCGACAAGGCCCTGCAGATCTGGTACCGGGCGCTCACCACCAAGTTCACCTCGACCACCAACTACGCGGCGGCCCGCACCGGCACGCTCGCGGCGGCGGGTGAGCTGTACGGCACCACCAGTGCCGAGTACACGGCGGTCCAGAACGCCTGGGCGGCCGTGAAGGTCGGCTCGCGTCCGGGCGGTGGCGGCGGCACGGGGACGTCGTTCGAGAACACGGCCGACGTATCAATTCCGGACAACGGAGCGGCGGTCACCTCCTCGGTCTCCGTCACCGGCCGCACCGGCAACGCCCCGTCGAACCTTCTGGTCGACGTGAACATCGTGCACACCTGGCGCGGCGACCTGGTCATCGATCTGGTGGCCCCGGACGGCTCGACGTACCGCCTGAAGAACTTCAGTTCGTCGGACTCCGCGGACAACGTCCAGGAGACCTACACGGTCAACGCCTCTTCCGAAGTCGCCAACGGCACCTGGAAGTTGAAGGTCCAGGACCAGGCGGCACAGGACACCGGCTACATCAACAGCTGGAAGCTGACCTTCCCGTAGACCGCGGGTGAACGCACACCTCGGACAGGGCGCCGCCCCGGTGGTTCAACTCCCCGGGGCGGCGCCCCCTTTGCGTCACCCCGAGTTTGCGTTGCCCCGTCCTTTACCCGTGATCGGGTCCGTATTACGTACAGCGATCTTCATCCAACGGACGCTTTTCGGCCAACATGCGCTTGCACTCCTGACATGTACGCGCCTCGGATGTCACTCTTCCACCGCACGGCTCACCCGCACCGCAACTTCACCTGTCCGAACGGCCACCCCACGGCGTCCGGACGCCCCCACAGAAGGAGCTTGCGTGACCCCCCTCTACGCGCGTCACAAGCGCACCACTCTGGCCATCGCCACCGCTGTCGCCGCCGGAGCCCTGCTCACCACCGGTCTGACCACCGGTGCCTCCGCCCAGTCCGAGCCGCTCGCCTCGGCCGGCCAGGCGAAGCTCCCCGGCGCCACGGTCCAGCTGTCCGCCGCCGCGCGCACCAGCCTGATCAAGCAGGCCGACGCGGCCGCGCCCGAGACCGCCCAGCAGATAGGTCTCGGCGCCAAAGAGAAGCTGGTCGTCAGAGACGTCGTCAAGGACGCGGACGGCACGGTGCACACCCGCTACGAGCGCACGTACAACGGCCTCCCGGTCCTCGGCGGCGACCTGGTCGTCCACGAGTCCAAGGCCGGCCGCACCGAGGGCGTCACCAAGGCCGTGAAGGCGGCCATCAAGGTCACCTCGCTGAAGCCGCAGGTCACCACGGCGAAGGCCGAGAAGCAGGCGCTGACCGCCGCGAAGTCGGCCGGCTCCGCGCAGACCACGGCCGACCGTGCCCCCCGCAAGGTGATCTGGGCCGCCACCGGCAAGCCCACCCTCGCCTACGAGACGGTCGTCGGCGGCCTCCAGGACGACGGCACCCCGAACGAGCTGCACGTCATCACCGACGCGGCCACCGGCAAGAAGCTCTACGAGTACCAGGGCATCGAGACGGGCACCGGCAAGAGCCTCTACTCGGGCACGGTCACGCTCAGCACCACCAAGTCGGGTTCGACGTACAACCTGACGGACGGCACGCGCGGCGGCCACAAGACGTACAACCTCAAGCACGGGACGTCCGGCACCGGCACGCTGTTCACCGACGCCGACGACGTGTGGGGCACCGGCACCGCCTCCAGCTCCACCACGGACCAGACGGCCGCCGCGGACGCCGCCTACGGGGCCCAGGAGACCTGGGACTTCTACAAGAACACCTTCGGCCGCAACGGCATCAAGAACAACGGCGTGGGCGCCTACTCCCGGGTCCACTACGGCAGCTCGTACGTCAACGCGTTCTGGGACGACAGCTGCTTCTGCATGACGTACGGCGACGGTTCCGGGAACACCCACCCGCTGACCTCGCTGGACGTGGCCGGCCACGAGATGAGCCACGGTGTCACCTCCAACACCGCGGGCCTCAACTACACCGGCGAGTCCGGCGGTCTGAACGAGGCGACCTCCGACATCTTCGGCACCGGCGTCGAGTTCTACGCGGCGAACGCCTCCGACCCCGGTGACTACCTCATCGGCGAGAAGATCAACATCAACGGTGACGGCACCCCGCTGCGCTACATGGACAAGCCGAGCAAGGACGGCGGCTCGGCGGACAGCTGGTCCTCCGGCGTCGGCAACAAGGACGTGCACTACTCGTCCGGCGTCGCGAACCACTTCTTCTACCTCCTCGCGGAGGGCAGCGGCGCGAAGACCATCAACGGCGTCTCGTACAACTCGCCGACGTCCAACGGCTCCACGGTCACCGGCATCGGCCGCGCCAAGGCGCTGCAGATCTGGTACAAGGCGCTGACGACGTACATGACGTCGACGACGAACTACAAGGCCGCCCGCACGGCGACGCTCTCCGCGGCGTCCGCGCTGTACGGCTCCGGCAGCACGGAGTACGCGACGGTGGCCGCGGCCTGGTCCGCGGTCAACGTGAGCTAGTGATCCACTAGACGCGAGGGCGGTACCCGGGGAGTGATCGGCTCCGGGTACCGCCCTACGCTGTCCCCCATGGTCTCCCCGGACACTCCCTTCACCTACGAGGACGTGGGCGCGACGCGCGACGGCCGCTGCCCGCCGGGGTTCCGACCCCTCCACCTCCGCACCCGTATCGGCGAGGGCGAAGAGCTCTTCCGCGCCGCCTCCGAAGCCGTCATGACCTGGGCGATGCACCGGGCGATGGGCGTGGCCGTGTCCGCCGGCACCGACCGAGCCGCCCCCGGCACCGACGTCACCCTCGGCATCGGCCCGATCAAGGCGCCCTGCCGGGTCGTCTGGACCGTCGAGGAGTACCGCCGCACCGGCTGGGCCTACGGCACACTGCCCGGCCACCCCGAGTGCGGCGAGGAGTCCTTCGTGGTCGACCGCACCGGCGACGGCACGGTCTGGCTGACCGTGACCGCCTTCAGCCGCGCGGCCAGGTGGTACACCCGCGCGGCCGGCCCGGCGGGCCGCGGCCTCCAGCACGCGTACGCCCGCCGCTGCGGTCAGGCCCTGCGCCGCCTGTGCGCGGGACTCGACCCGGTCTGACGGCGGCGCGGGCCACGGGGCCCCGGTGCGCCCGGCTCAGCGCATCAGGACCCCGGCCGCCTCCCCCACGCCCTCCGCGGGCACCGCCACAACCCCCACCTCGGCGCTCGACGCGAGCAGCCGGTGCGTGGGAAGGATGCGGACCGTGTAGCCGAAGGGTCCCGTGCGGTCGAGCGAGAGCGGACCCTCGTACACCCACCGCCCCTCCGGGTCGGGGCCGCCCGCCGGCTTCAACGGGACGCAGGTCGCGTCCGCGATGCCGTCCTGCGAGTCGACGCGCCCGGAGACCGCCTGCACCTCGACGTCGTCGGGAGCGAGGTCGCCCAGCGCGACCCGCACGCGCAGGGCGAGGGTGGTCCCGAGTTCGGCCGTGGTCGTGGCGGCGGTGGCCTCCACGTGGTCGACCGTGACCCGGGGCCAGGCGGCCCGGACACGGGACTTCCAGGAGGCCAGCTCGCGGGCCGTGTCCGGGGAGAGCGCGCGGTGCGAGCGGGCGGCGGGGGTGTACAGGCGCTCCACGTACTCGCGCACCATCCGCCCGGCCAGGACCTTCGGGCCGAGGTGGGTCAGCGTCTGGCGGACCATCTCGATCCAGCGGTCCGGCAGACCGCCCTGACCCCGCTCGTAGAAGCGGGGGGCGACGCGCCGCTCCAGCAGGTCGTACAGCGCCGCCGCCTCCAGGTCGTCGCGCCGGTCGTCGTCGGTGGCCGTGCCGTCCGCGGTCGGGATCGCCCAGCCGAAGTCCGGCCGGAACCACTCGTCCCACCAGCCGTCCAGCACCGAGAGGTTGAGGCAGCCGTTGAGCGCAGCCTTCATCCCGCTCGTCCCGCACGCCTCCAGCGGGCGCAGCGGGTTGTTGAGCCAGATGTCGCAGCCCGGGTAGAGCTTCTGCGCCATCGCCATGCCGTAGTCGGGCAGGAACACGATCCGGTGGCGTACCCGCGGGTCGTCCGCGAAGCGGACCAGTTCCTGCACCAGGCGCTTGCCGCCGTCGTCCGCGGGGTGCGCCTTGCCCGCCACCACGATCTGGACCGGCCGCTCGCCGTGCAGCAGCAGGTCCATCAGCCGGTCCCGGTCCCGCAGCATCAGCGTCAGCCGTTTGTACGAGGGGACACGGCGCGCGAAGCCGATGGTCAGGACGTCGGGGTCGAGCACCCCGTCGATCCAGCCCAGTTCGGCCGTCCCGGCACCGCGCTGGCGCCAGGAGGCGTACAGCCGCTCGCGCACCTCCACCACCAGTTGCTCCCGCAGGACCCGGCGCAGATCCCAGATCTCCTGGTCGGCGATGTCCGCCACCGCGTCCCAGCGGTCCGAGCCGCCGACCGTGAGCGCGTCCTCGGTGCGCTGCGCGCCGATCTGGCGGGCGCCGAGCCTGAAGACCTCCGGCGCCACCCAGGTCGGGGCGTGCACGCCGTTGGTCACCGAGGTGATCGGGACCTCGTCCGGGTCGAATCCCGGCCACAGACCGGAGAACATCTCCCGGCTGACGTGTCCGTGCAGCAGGGAGACGCCGTTCGCGCGCTGTCCCAGCCTGAGACCCATCACCGCCATGTTGAAGAGGTTCGGCTCGCCGCCCGGATAGGTCTCCATGCCGAGGCCGAGGATCCGTTCGACGTCGATGCCCGGGAGTTCGGCGTCGGGGCCGAAGTGGTGGGCCACCAGTTCACGGTCGAAGCGGTCGATCCCGGCCGGGACGGGGGTGTGGGTGGTGAAGACCGTTCCGGCCCGCACCGCCTCCAGCGCGGCGTCGAAGTCGAGTCCGGTCTCGGCGAGTTCGGCGATCCGTTCCAGTCCGAGAAAACCCGCGTGCCCCTCGTTGGTGTGGAACACCTCGGGCTGCGCGTGCCCGGTGAGGCGACAGTACGTCCGTACCGCGCGCACCCCGCCTATGCCGAGCAGCATCTCCTGGAGCAGCCGGTGTTCGCTGCCGCCGCCGTACAGCCGGTCGGTGACCCCGCGCCCGCCGAGGTCGTTCTCCTCCACGTCGGAGTCCAGCATCAGCAGGGGCACCCGGCCGACCTGGGCCAGCCAGATCCGCGCCCGCAGCGCCCGTCCGCCGGGGAGGGCCAGCGCCACCTGGGCGGGGGTGCCGTCGATCTCCCGCAGTGGTACCAGCGGGAGTTCGTTCGGGTCCAGGAGCGGATAGTGCTCCTGCTGCCAGCCGTCCCGGGACAGGGTCTGCCGGAAGTAGCCGTGCCGGTACAGGAGACCGACCCCGATCAGGGGGACGCCGAGGTCGCTGGCGGCCTTCAGATGGTCGCCGGCGAGGATGCCGAGGCCCCCGGAGTACTGCGGGAGCGCGGCCGTGATGCCGAACTCGGGTGAGAAGTAGGCGATGGCGGCGGGGAGTTCGGACGACTGGGTCTGGTACCAGCGCTCGCCGGTCATGTAGTCGCGCAGGTCGTCGGCGACCGCGGCGAGCCGGCGCAGGAAGCGGCGGTCCTCGGCGAGTTCCGCCAGTCGCCGGGGCGGCACGCCGCCCAGCAGCCGTACGGGGTCGCCGTCCGACGCGGACCAGTGCTCGGGGTCGACGGACTGGAAGAGGTCGCGGGTCTCGGCATGCCAGGACCAGCGCAGGTTGCGCGCCAGGTCGCTGAGCGGGTGGAGGGCTTCGGGCAGTACGGGCCGGACGGTGAATCTGCGGATTGCCTTCACGAGTTCCACCTTCACGAAGGACGTAAGCGGCAGGACGTACGCGGCTGAGGGACGCACGTCCTTGTGCGCCCTTCGTCATCCACGACGTTAGCGGCGAGAGTGCCTCCGCAACTACGGCGCACGGGGGAACTCCGGCGTGGCGGGCCGGGGTCGTCCGGCGCCGGACGTCCCCTTGACAAGGGCTCGGGCGTCACGGTGGGTTCGGCCTGGACTCCCCGCGATCTTCACCTGTGTCCCACGACTGATATGGCCGATTCCGCACTCATGGGCGGCCTTGTGGCACTTCACACCGCACGAGAGGCTGCCAGGTGGCGTGCGGCGGACCGCGGCCCGCACCGGTCGGTCCGGTTCCGCGCACGCCGAGTCGAGGAGGGGAACTCACGTCATGGCACGGACGAGACAGTGGCGTCCGCACGGGGCAGGGGGCCTGGTCGCGGTCGTGACGGCCGCGGTGCTCTCGGCCGGCACGCTGCCCGCGCACGCCGCGTCGGAGGTCCGGCCGGCCGGCGTCGGCGCCTCCGGTTCCGTCAGCGGAAGCTACATCGTGACGCTCAGGGAGAGCACCCGGGCTCCGTCTCCCGAGGGAAGGGGCATCGCCGAGAAGTACGGGGCGGAAATCAGCCATACGTATGGCACCGCGCTCAACGGCTATGCCGTACGGGCCGGTGAACGGCAGGCCCGCCGGCTCGCGGCCGACCCCCGGGTGGCCTCGGTCGTCCAGGACACCCGGGTACGGCTCGACCGGACCGAGCAGAACCCGCCGTCCTGGGGCCTGGACCGGATCGACCAGCCCGGTCTGCCGCTCGACCGGAGTTACGCCGCGCCGGCGTCGGCCGGCGCGGGCGTGACGGTGTACGTCATCGACACCGGCATCCGGATCACGCACCGGGACTTCGGCGGCCGGGCCCGCTACGGCTGGGACTTCGTCGGGAACGACCGGTCCGCGGGCGACGGCAACGGACACGGCACCCATGTCGCGGCCACCGTCGCCGGGACGGCGTACGGCGTCGCCAAGAAGGCCCGGGTCGTCGCCGTCCGGGTGCTCGGCGACGACGGCTCCGGCACCACCGCGCAGGTCATCGCGGGCATCGACTGGGTGACCCGGCACGCGCACCGGCCCGCGGTCGCCAATCTGAGCCTGGGCGGGAAGGCCAACGCGCAACTGGACGCCGCCGTACGCAACTCCATCGCCTCCGGCGTGACCTACGCGGTCGCCGCGGGCAATGGCGGACAACCGGCCAATCTGTACTCCCCCGCCCGCGTCGCCCAGGCCCTCACCGTCGGCGCCGTCGACCGGACCGACACCCGGGCGCGATTCTCCGACTACGGCACCTCGCTGGACCTCTTCGCACCCGGCGTGGCGATCACCTCCGCGTCGTACCGGAGCGACACCGGGAAGGCGACCCTCTCCGGTACGTCGATGGCGAGTCCGCACGTCGCGGGCGCGGCGGCGCTCTATCTCGCCGACCACCGCCGGGCGACACCGGCCCAGGTGGGCAGGGCACTCGTACGGCGCGCGGCGTCCGGGAGGGTCGCCGGCGCGGGGGCGGGTTCGCCGGACAGGCTGCTGCGGGTAGGCGGTCCCTAGAGACCCGCCGGGGGGACGGGAACCGGCCCCGCCCGCGCGGGACGAGGCCGGTCCTGTACGCAGACATACGCGTAAGGAGTTAACAAAGCGCCGGATTGCCCACCCGAATAGGGTGGGAAGGCTCCTGCGGTACAGCCCGCAGGCCCCACCTCCCCACACCCTCATCCGCCCACCCACGTTGACGCGGACAGGAGCGGTCATGCCCGCCACGCACCACACGTCGCCACCCCCGACGACCACCCCCGACACCTCTCCCCCACGCGCGGTCGACGCCGCTCCCGGTGCCCCGGAGAAACCCTCCGCAGACCCCCGCGGCGGCGTCGGACGCATCCCCGTACTCGACGTACGCCCCCTCGTCCTCCAGGGCCGCCGCCCGGCCAAGGCGGTGGTCGGCGAGGCCTTCGAGATCTCCGCGACCGTCTTCCGCGAGGGCCACGACGCGGTCGCCGCGAACGTCGTCCTGAAGGATCCGCAGGGCCGCCCCGGTCCCTGGGCCCCGATGCGCGAACTCGCCCCCGGCACCGACCGCTGGGGCGCCACGGTCTCCGCGGGCAGGACGGGCCGCTGGACGTACACCGTGGAGGCGTGGAGCGATCCGGTCTCCACCTGGCGCCACCACGCGGGGATCAAGGTCCCGGCCGGCATCGACACCGAACTGGTCCTGGAGGAGGGCGCGCGGCTGTACGAACAGGCGGCCGCCGGTGTGCCCGTGAGCCGGGGAAGGGACGTCGTGCTCGCCGCGGCGGACGCGCTGCGCGACGCGGACCGGCCGGCCGCGGCCCGTCTCGCCGCCGCCCGCACCCCCGAGGTGGACCGGCTCCTGGCCCGCCACCCGCTGCGCGAACTCGTCACGTCCTCGGAGCCGTTGCCCCTGCTCGTGGAGCGCGAGCGGGCCCTGTTCGGCTCCTGGTACGAGTTCTTCCCGCGCTCGGAGAGCGGCCGGCTGGACCCGCCGGTGCACGGCACGTTCCGCACCGCCGCCGAACGCCTGCCCGCGATCGCGGAGATGGGCTTCGACGTCGTCTACCTGCCACCGATCCATCCCATCGGCACCACCCACCGCAAGGGCCCCGACAACACCCTCTCCGCGGGTCCGTGCGACGTGGGCGTGCCGTGGGCGATCGGCTCACCGGAGGGCGGGCACGACGCGGTCCACCCGGATCTCGGCACCATCGACGACTTCGACGCGTTCGTACGCCGGGCGGAGCGCGAGGGCCTGGAGATCGCCCTCGACTTCGCTCTCCAGTGCTCCCCCGACCACCCCTGGGTGGAGAAGCACCCGGAGTGGTTCCACCACCGCGCCGACGGCACGATCGCGTACGCGGAGAACCCGCCGAAGAAGTATCAGGACATCTACCCGATCGCCTTCGACGAGGACATGCCGGGGCTGGTCCGGGAGACGCTGCGGGTGCTGCGGCACTGGATGGACCACGGTGTCCGGATCTTCCGCGTGGACAACCCGCACACCAAGCCGGTGGTCTTCTGGGAGCAGGTCATCGCCGAGATCAACCGCACCGACCCGGACGTGATCTTCCTGGCCGAGGCGTTCACCCGGCCCGCGATGATGCGCACGCTCGGGGCGATCGGCTTCCAGCAGTCGTACACGTACTTCACCTGGCGCAACACCAAGGAGGAGCTGACCGACTACCTCACCGAGCTGTCGGGCGAGGCCGCCGCGTCCATGCGGCCCAACCTCTTCGTCAACACCCCGGACATCCTGCACGAGTTCCTCCAGCTCGGCGGGCGCCCGGCCTTCGAGCTGCGGGCGGTGCTCGCCGCGACGCTGTCACCGACCTGGGGCGTCTACAGCGGTTTCGAGCTGTGCGAGGGCACCCCGCTGCGGAAGGGGAGCGAAGAATACCTGAACTCCGAGAAGTACCAACTGCGTCCGCGTGACTGGGAGTCCGCGGAGCGTGACGGACATAGCATCGCGCCGTTGCTGGGCGCGCTCAACGCGATCAGGCGGCGCAGCCCGGCCTTGCGGCAGTTGCGCGACCTGCACTTCCACCACACGGACAAGGAGGCGGTGATCGCCTACTCGAAGTCCGTCACGGACGCCCGCGGATCGAACACGGTTGTGGTCGTGGTCAACCTCGACCCCCACCACACCCAGGAGGCCACGGTCTCGTTGGACATGCCGCAACTCGGCCTGGACTGGCACGAGTCCGTGCCGGTGCGCGACGAGCTCACCGGCGAGACCTATCACTGGGGCAGGGCCAACTATGTGCGTCTCGAGCCAGGGCACAGGCCCGCGCACATTCTCACCGTCCTGCGACCGTCCTCACCGCAGATCGGAGGGTCACCCACCATATGATCATCAACGAGCCCGTACCGGACACCTTCGAGGACACTCCGGCCAAGGACCGCGACCCCGAATGGTTCAAACGCGCCGTCTTCTACGAGGTCCTGGTCCGCTCCTTCCAGGACAGCAACGGCGACGGCGTCGGTGACCTCAAGGGCCTCACCGCGAAACTCGACTACCTCCAATGGCTCGGCATCGACTGCCTCTGGCTGCCCCCGTTCTTCAAGTCCCCCCTGCGGGACGGCGGCTACGACGTCTCCGACTACACCGCCGTACTCCCCGAGTTCGGCGACCTCGCCGACTTCGTCGAGTTCGTCGACGCCGCCCACCAGCGCGGCATGCGGGTCATCATCGACTTCGTCATGAACCACACCAGCGACCAGCACCCGTGGTTCCAGGAGTCCCGCTCGAACCCCGACGGCCCCTACGGCGACTACTACGTCTGGGCCGACGACGACAAGCAGTACCAGGACGCCCGCATCATCTTCGTCGACACCGAGGCCTCCAACTGGACCTTCGACCCGGTCCGCAAGCAGTACTACTGGCACCGCTTCTTCTCCCACCAGCCCGACCTCAACTACGAGAACCCGGCCGTCCAGGAGGAGATCGTCTCCGCGCTGCGGTTCTGGCTCGACCTGGGGATCGACGGCTTCCGGCTGGACGCGGTCCCGTACCTGTACCAGGTCGAGGGAACCAACTGCGAAAACCTTCCGGCAACGCACGAGTTCCTGAAGCGGGTGCGCAAGGAGATCGACACGCACTACCCGGACACGGTCCTGCTGGCGGAGGCGAACCAGTGGCCCGAGGACGTCGTCGACTACTTCGGAGACTTCCCCTCCGGCGGCGACGAGTGCCACATGGCCTTCCACTTCCCGGTCATGCCCCGCATCTTCATGGCCGTACGCCGCGAGTCCCGCTACCCCGTCTCCGAAATCCTCGCGAAGACCCCCGCGATCCCGAACAACTGCCAGTGGGGCATCTTCCTGCGCAACCACGACGAGCTCACCCTCGAAATGGTCACCGACGAGGAACGCGACTACATGTACGCGGAATACGCCAAGGACCCGCGCATGCGCGCCAACATCGGCATCCGCCGCCGGCTCGCCCCCCTGCTCGACAACGACCGCAACCAGATCGAGCTGTTCACCGCCCTGCTGCTGTCCCTGCCGGGCAGCCCGATCCTCTACTACGGGGACGAGATCGGCATGGGCGACAACATCTGGCTCGGCGACCGCGACGCCGTGCGCACCCCCATGCAGTGGACCCCCGACCGCAACGCCGGATTCTCCTCCAGCGACCCCGGCCGCCTCTTCCTGCCCACGATCATGGACCCCGTCTACGGCTACCAGGTCACCAACGTCGAAGCCTCCATGTCCTCCCCCTCGTCACTGCTGCACTGGACCCGCCGCATGATCGAGATCCGCAAACAGAACAAGGCCTTCGGCCTGGGCACCTACACCGAACTCCCCTCCTCCAACCCCGCCGTCCTCGCCTTCCTGCGCGAAGCCCCCTCGACCGAGGACGAGGGCGACGACCTGGTCCTGTGCGTGCACAACTTCTCCCGCTTCGCCCAGCCCACCGAACTCGACCTGCGGGCCTTCAACGACCGCCACCCCGTCGAGCTCATCGGCGGAGTCCGCTTCCCCGCCATCGGTGAACTCCCCTACCTGCTCACCCTCGCAGGCCACGGCTTCTACTGGTTCCGGCTCCGCAAGGACGCCGTGTAGAACCGGGGCGGGGCGGTTTCCCCCGTCCCGCCCGGGGCACCCATCAGTAACACCCCCGACTCGCCCGGACTCCGGGTCCCTGGGTCCTTGGGTCTCCGGTCCCCCGGTCCCTGGGGAAAGGACGCGACGCCATGTCGGAAGCCGCCACGCACCCTGCCACGGAACCCGTCGCCCGCCCCGAGCTGCTCGCTTCGCTCGACCCACTGCTGCGGGAGTGGCTGCCACGCCAGCGCTGGTTCGCGGGCAAGGGACGGCCGGTCACCGGTTTCTCCCTGGTGACGGCCAACGAGTTACTGCCGACGTCCGGTCAGCTGGGCCTGCTCCACCTCCTGATACGGGCCCACCAGCCGGCCACCCCGGCTCAGGGGGCCACCGCCCAGCAGGGCGACTGCTACCAGTTGCTGATCGGCGTACGCGAGGCACTGCCGCCGCGGCTCGCGCCCGCGCTGATCGGGCATGTGGAAGAAGGTCCCCTGGCCGGGCGCACCGTCTACGAGGCGCTGCACGACCCTCGCCCCGCCGACGTGCTCCTCGAGGCGCTGCGCACCGGGGCCCGGGTCGGCGAGCTGCGTTTCGAGCGCGACCACCGCCAACGGATCCGGAGCGGACTGGCGCCCCGGCTGGTGACGTCCGAGCAGTCCAACTCCTCCCTCGTCTATGGAGATACGTTCATTCTCAAGGTGCTGCGCCGCGTCGTGCCGGGCGTCAACCCCGACCTGGAGCTGCCGCGCATGCTCGCCCGGGAGGGCTGTCCGCGGGTTCCGGCACCCGCGGCGTGGATGACGGCGGACATCACGGACGCCCAGAATCCGGCGGGCGGCGAGACATACGTCCTCGGTGTGCTGCAACCCTTCGTCCGGGGCGCGACGGACGGCTGGGAGCTGGCGCTGCACGGGCTGGCCAAGGGCGAGGACTTCGGCGGCGAGGCACGGGCGCTGGGCCGGGCCACCGCCGAGGTGCACACGGCACTCGCCCGCGCGCTGCCCACGAGCACACTGGGGCACGTACAGATGGAGCTGCTGGTCGAGGGCATGACCGAGCGGCTGGCCGCGGCGGCGCAGGCGGTGCCCGCGCTGCGCCCGTACGCTCCCGGTCTGCGGACCGCCTTCCAAGCGCTGGCGGATCTGGCCGGTGAGGGGCGGACCTGGACCGCACAGCGCGTCCACGGGGATCTGCACCTCGGCCAGTGCCTGCGCGCGCCCACCGGGGAGTGGTCGCTCATAGACTTCGAGGGCGAGCCGTCGAAGCCGCTGGCCGAGCGCCGTATGCCGCAGCCGCCGCTGCGGGACGTGGCCGGAATGCTCCGCTCCTTCGACTACGCGGCCCGCTCGAATCCCCGGACTCCCGGCGCCGCCCCGGCCCCCGCCCCGGCCGTGTCCGAGTGGGCCGAGACCTGCCGGGCCGCCTACTGCGCCGGCTACGCGGAGGTCGCCGGGCACGACCCGCGCACCGACCCCGTCCTGCTGCGCGCCTACGAGACGGACAAGGCGGTCTACGAAGTCCTCTACGAGGCCCGGCACCGGCCGGACTGGCTGCCGGTGCCCCTGGCGGCGGTGGGCCGGCTCGCCGCATCCCCCTGACGTTTCCCGCTCACCCCGCCGAGGAGGCCCTGCCCGTGACGCCCCGCCCCCCGTCCGACGACAGTCCGAAGAAGAACGGTGCCAAGAAGCCGGCCACCGGCAAGAAGGCGGCGGTCCAGAAGACTGCGGCCCAGCAGACGGAGGCCGGGAAGGCGGCCGAGGGAAAGCCCGCGGCCAAGGCCCCCGAGAGGTCCGCCGGGCGGAAGCCCGCCGGGAGCAAAGGCACGAAGTCCGCCAAGAAGGCTCCCGAGCCTGCCTCCGCGGGCGGTCCCCCGGCACCCGCCGGGGCCACTCCGGCACCCGCCGACACCCCGCCCACCGCCACCGGCACCGCTGCCGACCATCTGTCCAACCCTGCGACGCCCTACGTCGGTTCGCCTCCCCGCGCCGACGTCGTTCCCGTCTTCGCCGGTCTCGGCCCGGGCGACCGGGAGCGGCTGCTCTCCGGTACCCACCACGATCCGCACGGGGTCCTGGGCGCCCATCCGGTGCCGGGCGGAGTGGCGTTCCTGGCCTTCCGGCCGTACGCCCTGGGCGTGACCGTCGTGACGGACGACCTGCGGGCCGAACTGCACGACGACGGGGACGGCTTCTTCTCGGCCGTACTGCCGCTGCGCGCGGTCCCGGACGCCTACCGGCTGCTCGTGGCGTACGAGGAGACGGTCCAGGACACCGAGGACGCGTACCGTTTCCTGCCCTCGCTCGGCGAGCTCGACCTCCATCTGCTGGGCGAGGGCCGCCACGAACAGCTCTGGCAGGCCCTGGGCGCCGAGCCGATGACCCATCAGGGCGTGACCGGCACCCGTTTCACGGTGTGGGCGCCGAACGCGCGCGGGGTCCGGCTCGCGGGCACCTTCAACTTCTGGGACGGCACGGGGTATCCGATGCGCTCGCTCGGCTCCACGGGCGTCTGGGAGCTGTTCGTGCCCGGCATCGGCGAGGGCGAGCTCTACAAGTTCGAGATCACCCGCCCCGACGGCTCCCGCACCCTGCGCGCCGACCCGATGGCCCGCCGCACCGAGGTCCCGCCCCGCACGTCGTCGATCGTCCACACCTCGCACCACACCTGGCACGACGAGGAGTGGATGGCGGGACGGGGGAAGCGTCCCGCTCATGAGGCGCCGTTCTCCGTCTACGAGGTGCATCTTCCGTCCTGGCGCCCCGGCCTGACCTACCGTCAGCTCGCCCAGCAGCTCCCCGCCTACGTCGCCGACCTCGGCTTCACCCACGTCGAACTCATGCCCGTCGCCGAACACCCCTTCGGCGGCTCCTGGGGATACCAGGTCACCGGCTTCTACGCCCCCACCGCCCGCCTCGGCACCCCCGACGACTTCAAACACCTCGTCGACGCCCTCCACCAGGCCGGCATCGGCGTCCTCATGGACTGGGTCCCCGCCCACTTCCCCCGCGACGAATGGGCCCTCGCCGCATTCGACGGACGCCCCCTCTACGAACACGCCGACCCCCGCCGCGCCGCCCACCCCGACTGGGGCACCCTCGAATTCGACTTCGGACGCCGCGAAGTCCGCAACTTCCTCGTCGCCAACGCCGTCTACTGGTGCCAGGAATTCCACATCGACGGACTCCGCGTCGACGCCGTCGCCTCCATGCTCTACCTCGACTACTCCCGCCAGCCCGGGCAGTGGACACCCAACGAACACGGCGGCCGCGAAGACCTCGACGCCGTCGCCTTCCTCCAGGAGATGAACGCCACCGTCTACCGCCGCAACCCCGGCGTCGTCACCATCGCCGAGGAATCCACCGCCTGGGACGGCGTCACCCGGGCCACCCACCACTCCGGCCCCGGCGGCTTCGGCGGACTCGGGTTCGGGCTGAAGTGGAACATGGGATGGATGCACGACTCACTGGACTACGTCCAGCACGAGCCGGTGCACCGCAAGTACCACCACCACGAGATGACGTTCTCCATGGTCTACGCCTACAGCGAGAACTACGTCCTGCCCATCTCCCACGACGAGGTCGTCCACGGCAAGAAGTCGCTCGTCTCCAAGATGCCGGGCGACTGGTGGCAGCAACGCGCCACCACCCGCGCCTACCTCGGCTACATGTGGGCCCACCCCGGCAAACAACTCCTCTTCATGGGCCAGGAGTTCGCCCAGGGAGCGGAATGGTCCGAGACCCACGGACCCGACTGGTGGCTCCTCGACCCCGCCTACCCCGCGGAGGCCGACCACCGGGGCGTCCGTGACCTGGTCCGCGACCTCAACACCGTCTACCGCCACACGCCGGCGCTCTGGGAACAGGACACCGACCCGTCCGGCTTCCAGTGGGTGGTCGGCGACGCCGCGGAGGACAACGTCTTCGCGTTCCTGCGTCTCGACGCCGAGGGCACCCCGCTGCTCGCGGTCTCCAACCTCTCCCCGGTCGTCCGCCACGCCTACCGCCTCGGCGTCCCCGACTCCGTCCCCGCCTGGCAGGAGACCCTCAACACCGACAGCGCCCGGTACGGCGGAAGCGACGTCACCAACCCGGACGTCGTCAAACCGGAACCCCAGGCCTGGCACGGCCGCCCGGCCAGCATCCGCCTGACGCTGCCACCGCTGGCGACGGTCTGGCTCCGACCGGCCTGAGGCCGCCCGGCAACCGCTGCGGCACTCCGGAGCACACCCGCAGCCGCGCACCCGGCCCGGCCCTCCGGTCTCCGCTCCCGCTGAGGGGCGGGACCGGAGACCGGAGGGCTCCGTCGTACGCGGCCGCCGCCCGGGGCGCGACCGCGGCACGAAGCCGCCGCGCGCCCGTGGTGCCTACCCGAACGCCTCGGCCAGCGCCTCGGGCAGTTCCCCGGTGTGCAGGACGCCCAGCCGCTGCGTGGCCCGGGTCAGTGCCACGTACAGGTCGCTCGTGCCGTACCGTCCCGGCTCCACCACCAGCACCGAGTCGAACTCCAGGCCCTTGGACTGGCGGGGGTCGAGCAGGACGACCGTCCGGGTCAGGTCGGGCTCTCCGCCCGCCGTCACGCCGTCCAGCCGGGCGGCCAGTTCCGGATGCAGGTCACGCGGGGCGATGACCGCGAGGCGGCCCTCCGCCGGGGTCAGTTCCGCCACCGCCTTCGCCACCGCGCCGGGCAGGTCGTCGGTCGCGCGGGCCCACGGGCGTACGCCCGTCGTCCGCACCGAACTCGGCGGTTCGAAGCCGGGGTGCTCCGCACGGACCACCGCCGCCGCGACCTCCATGATCTCGGACGGGGTGCGGTAGTTGACGGCGAGCCGGGTGTGCTCCCAGCGGTCCTCGACATACGGGGCGAGGATGCGTTCCCACGACCCGACCCCGGCCGCCTCGGCGGTCTGCGCCGGGTCACCGACCAGCGTCATCGACCGGGTGGGACTGCGCCGCATCAGCAGCCGCCAGGCCATCGGCGAGAGCTCCTGCGCCTCGTCGACGATGATGTGGCCGAACGCCCAGGTCCGGTCGGCCGCCGCCCGCTCGGCGGCGCTGCGGTGGTCGTCCTCCTCGTGCCGCTCGGCCATCCGCTCGGCGTCGATGATGTTGTGGGCGGACAGGACCTCGGAATCCTCCTCGTCCTTGTCCTCGAACTCGTACGTACGGGAGGCGTAGGACACGTCGAGCACGCCCTGCGCGTAGGCGACCTGGGCGCGGCGCTCCTGGTCGGCCAGGGCCCGCGCGACCCGGTCGTCCTCGCCCAGCAGTTCGGCGGCCTCGTCGAGAAGGGGGACGTCGGCGACGGTCCACGCACCGGTGACCGGACGGCGGATCGCCTCCGCGTCCTCCTCGCCGACGTAGCCCTCCGGCTCGGCGAGGAAGTCGGCGACCAGCCGCTGCGGGGTCAGCCGCGGCCACAGCTGGTCGATGGCCGACCAGACCTCGGGGTTCTCGGCGAGGTCGTCACGGATCTGGGTGATGTCGCTCGGGTCGAGCAGGTTGGACCCGTCGAAGGGGTCGGTGCCGATGCGTTCGGCGAGCATGTCGGTGAGCGTGTTGAGGATGTGGCCCTCGAAGTGCTCGCGGGCCACGTTGTGCGGCAGATCGGCCTCGCGGGTGCGTTCGCGGGCGACCCGGACGAGCCCGGCGTCGAGCATCAGGATGTCGCGGTCGTGCTCGATCGCGATCACCGGGTCGGGCAGCGCCTGACGGTCGCGGACCACCGAGACCAGCACCTCGGCCATGTCGGCGCGGCCCTTGACCGCGGCGGCCCGCGGGGTGTCGGTGGCCGTGGCCTTCACGCCGGGGAACAGTTCGCCGACGGTGGCGAGCAGCACGCCCGTCTCGCCGAGCGAGGGCAGCACCTCGCCGATGTAGCCGAGGAACGCCGGGTTCGGGCCGACGATCAGGACGGCGCGCTTGGCCAGCAGCTCCCGGTACTCGTACAGCAGGAACGCGGCCCGGTGCAGCGCGACGGCCGTCTTGCCGGTGCCGGGGCCGCCCTCCACCACCAGCACGCCCCGGTGCGGGGCGCGGATGATGCGGTCCTGCTCGGCCTGGATGGTCTGCACGATGTCGCTCATGCGGCCGGTGCGCGCCGAGTTGAGCGCGGCGAGCAGGACGGCGTCGCCGGTCGGGTCCTCGTGGCCGGTGCGCCGGCGGTCGCCGAGGTCGAGGATCTCGTCGTGCACGTCGGTCACCCGGCGGCCCTCGGTACTGATGTGCCGGCGGCGGCGCAGGTCCATCGGGGTGTGCCCGGTGGCAAGGTAGAAGGGGCGGGCGACCGGGGCCCGCCAGTCGATGAGGATGGGGGTGTGCTCGATGTCGTCGGCGCGGACGCCGATACGGCCGATGTGGTGGCTGACGCCGGTGGTGAGGTCGATCCGGCCGAAGCAGAGCGAGCCGTCCACGGCGTTCAGCGCGGCCAGCAGCCCCGAGCGCTCGGCGACGAGCACATCGCGTTCGAGCCTGGCCTGCATGGGCGTGTTGCCCTGCGCGAGCGCGTCGCCGACGGAGGCCTCGGTGTCGCCCCGCAGCACGTCGACGCGCGCGTACAGCCCGTCGATGAATTCCTGCTCCTGCTGCAATTCAGCATCGGGAAATTCTGCGTTTGAGCCCCTGTTTGACAATTCCGCTCCCGCCCGGATATACTGTGGCCAGTGAACTTCTCCACGACTTGATGTATTCAAGTCGCGAACCATTCAATATACGCAAGAAAAACCCCCGGGTGCAATTTCCCCGGGGGTTTTTCTTTGGGTCGGCCGCGCCCGAGGCGCCCCGCTCAGAGCACGTCGGACAGCTCCTCCCGCAGCCGCCGCCTGGGCCGGGCGCCCACCATCGACTTCACCGGCTCACCGCCGCGGAACACCATGAACGTGGGCATCGACAGGACCCGGTAGGCGTTGGTCGTCTCCGGATTCGTGTCGACGTCCAGCTGGACGACCTTGAGCCGCCCCTCCTCCTCGGCCGCGAGAGCGCTCAGCACCGGCCCCATCTGCCGGCACGGCGGACACCAGTCGGCGGTGAACTCCACCAGCACGGGAAGCTCCGCGCCGATCACCTCCGCCTCGAAGTCCGCGTCCGTCACCGAGGCCACGCCCGTCAGATCGATCACCGTGTCCGCCCTCCCAGTTCGCACACCGGCTCCGGACCCCCCGGAACCGCCGCGTCGGCGGCCAGCTCGTCGCGAGCCCGCTCGGCCCGCGCCAACTGCGCGCCGACCTCGCTCCGCACCGCCCGCAACTCACCGATCAGCGCGTCGAGTTCACCCAGCTTGCGGCGGTAGACCGCGAGCGAGGCGGGACAGGAGTCCCCCTCCGGATGCCCGGCCCGCAGGCACTCCACGAACGGCCGCGTCTCCTCCAGGTCGAACCCGAAGTCCTGCAGCGTCCTGATCTGCCGCAGCAGCTTCAGGTCGTCCTCGTCGTAGGTGCGGTAGCCGTTGCCGGCGCGCCGCGCGGGCAGCAGCCCCCGCGACTCGTAGTACCGCAGCGTGCGCGTGGTGGTCCCGGCCCTCGTCGCCAGCTCGCCGATTCGCATGTCCCGAACGTAATCCTTGACGTCGGCGTCAGGGCAAGGCCGGTGCCGGCGGCGCGGGTCAGGCGTGGGCCGCCACGCCCGCCGACTCCTCGACCTCCAGCAGTGACGCGCTCTGCCGCTCCTCGTCGAACGCCGCGCGTCCGCCGCGCAGCCCGAAGAGCCGTTTGGCGAGGGCGATGTAGAGGACGGCGAGGATGTTCAGGACCAGGGTGGCGATCTTCAGCCAGCTGACGTGCTCGGTGAGCTCGTAGACCTCCAGGGGCAGGAAGGCGGCGGTGGCGACCACCGTCAGGTACTCCGCCCAGCGCTTCGCGTACCAGAGGCCGCCCGCCTCGACGAGTTCGATCAGCGCGTACGCCAGCAGCAGCGCGGCCACCAGGACCAGCGTGGAGTGCTTGTAGCCGAAGGATTTCTGGATGCTGCCGACGACCGGCGAGTGGTCGAGGTCGTAGTGGAAGTGCCTGAAGACCGGCCGGAAGACGTTCAGGTACTCGTCGAAGAGACGGCGCACGGAGTCCTGGCTGTTGCTGAACCTCCACACCGCGGCCGCGACCAGCACGATGAACACCCCGCGCACGGCCCGTTCGATCGCCAGGAAGCGCAGGATGAACAGATCCCGCAGCACCTTGCCGCGCGGCACGAGCGGCGCGTCCTCCGCGGGCCCCGAGCCGTGCGGTTCGCCGAGCACGAAGTCGCCGCAGCGCAGACAGCGCCAGGCCTCGCCGAGGCTGGTCCCGGCGCGCAGACGGTCGCGCAGCCCCGGCTCGTCCGGCGCGTACGTCGCATGGCCGCGACGCGCGCACGTCCGCCGGTCCCAGTCGATCTTCATACTCCGTGCCCTCCGCAGAACATGCAGAACATCACGTGCCGTGCCGGTAGGTCCGGCACGGCACGGTAGTGCATGTTCTACGAGACGGGGGCCCGGGGGTCACGGTTCCGCGAACACCGTCGTGGGCCACGGTCAGCGCGCCGCGGCGCTCTCCTCGGACTCGCTCTCCGCCTCGGGCTCGGCCTTCGTCTCCGACACGGACCCGGCCTCGGACCCGGATTCCGTCTCGGCGTCCCCCGCGCCCCCGGCCTCCGTGACCCGGGCGTCCCGGGTGTCCTCCTCGTCCGCCCGCGCCCGCGTCTCCCCCGTGCGCTCCTTCCACGGCAGCAGCACCGCCACCAGCACCGTCCCCACGCCCAGGATCACCGCGCCGATCAGGCTGGTGTGCGCCACCGCGTCCGAGAAGGACGAGCCGACCGCGTCCGCCATCTGCCGGGCCCCGTGGGCGAGCTGGTCGGACTGCGCCTTCAGCTGCGCGGCCTTCTCGGTGTTCCCCGCGTGTCCGGCCCGTGCGGCCTGCTCGCCGAGCTGCCGGGCCTTGTCACCGATGCCCTGGGCGACCGCGTATCCCGCGCCGACCGAGTCCTGGGCCGTGGCCAGCGCGTCCGCCGGGAGCCTGCCGCCCGTGGTCGCGTCCGAGAGGTGCGAGGAGTACGAACTCGCCAGCACGGAGCCGAGGAGGGCGATGCCGAGCGAGCCGCCGAGCTCCAGCGAGGTGTCGTTGACCGCGCCGCCGACACCGAGTTCGGACTCGGGGAACGCGCCCATGATGGCGTCCGTGCAGGGCGAGAGCGCGAGTCCGATGGCGAGACCGAGGATGACGAGAGGGAGGACGAAGTCGCCGTACGACGATGCCGCGTCCACCCGGGTGAGGAGCGCGAGCGCCGCCGTACCGCCGACCATGCCCGCGGTCACCGTGATCCTCATGCCGACGCGCGGGGTGAGGTAGCCGGTGAGCGCCGAGCCGGCGAAGACGGCCCCGGCGAGCGGCAGCATCCGCACGCCGGTCTCCAGCGCGTCGTATCCGAGCACGAACTGCAGATGCTGGGTGAGGTAGTAGAAGGCGCCGAAGACGGCCAGGAAGAAGAGCGCGACGGCGAGGTTCGAGCCGGCGAACCGGCGCTGGGCGAACCGGCGTACGTCGACGACCGGGCGCGGGTGGCGCAGCTCCCACACCACGAAGGCCACCAGTCCGAGCCCCGCGACGACCGCGGCCGTGACGGCCCGGACGCCCCATCCGAAGTGCGGTCCCTCGATGATCATGTAGACCAGCGCGCCGATCCAGACGACCGACAGCAGACCGCCGACGTGGTCGACGCGGTGCTGGTGCGCGGCCCTGGAGGGCGGTACGAGGACGAGGGCGCCGATGATCGCGACGGCGGCGATCGGCACGTTGATCAGGAAGGTGGCGGACCAGCCGTGGTGCTGCAGCAGCGCGCCCGCGACCAGGGGTCCCGCCGCGATGGCGAGTCCGGCCGTGGCGGTCCACAGGGTGATCGCCTTCGCGCGTTCCGCGCGCGGGAAGGTCGCGGCGAGCAGGGAGAGCGTCGCGGGCATGATCAGCGCGGCGCCGACCCCCATCACGGCACGGGCCGCGATGACCCCGGCGGAACTGTCCACGAGCGACCCCGCCACCGCGCCGCCGCCGAAGACCACCAGCCCCAGCACGAGCGCGCCGCGCCGGCTGTACTTGTCGCCGATCGCGCCGAGCAGCAGCATCAGCGCGGCGTACGGGACGGTGTAGCCGTCGATGACCCACTGCAGGTCGGCGCTGGACAGGCCGAGGTCCCGGGTCATGTCGGGGGCCGCGACGGTGAGGGCGGTGTTCGCCATCACGATGATCAGCAGGCTCAGGCAGAGCACCAGCAGCGCCCACCAGCGCCGGGCGTAGGGCCGGTCCATCCGCTCGACCGGTTCGTTGACGACGAGACGCATGGGGACGGCCGCCCTCTCCTCACTCGACTTGCACATCGCCGTGCAACTGCACGACAGTGTGCAATGTATGACGATGCACAGCACTGTGCAAATCGATGGGACGGAGCCCTGGGCGAAGGAGCGGCCGAGCACCGCGCGGGGCGTGCAGAATGACAGCCATGACCACGGGTAGTGCCAGCCGCGCGGACGCGAACCGCCGCCGCATCCTCGACGTCGCGCTCGCCGAGCTGCTGCGCGACCCCGACGCCTCCATGGACCAGATCGCACGGGCCGCGGGCGTCGTACGGCGCACCGTGTACGGACACTTCCCGAGCCGCGAGGTGCTGGTCAGCACCCTGACCGACGGCGCCGTGGAGGCGGTGGCCGCCGCGCACGCGGCGGGCCGGGAGGGCGTCGAGGATCCGGCGGAATCGCTGATCCGCTCGACGCTCGCGGTCTGGGAGATCGCCGACCGCTACCGGCTGCTGGTCGCGCTGGCCCAGCGCAGCGTCACGGTGCAGGGCATCCGTGAGCGGCTCACCCCGGTGCGCGAGTCCTGCGCGGAGGTGCTCCGACGCGGCCTGGAACAGGGCGTGTTCGAGTCCCCGCTGCCGGCCCCGGCCCTGGCGTACGTGCACGAGCAGATGCTGTTCGCGCTCATGGAGGCGGTGAACGACGGCCTGCTCGCGGCGGAGGAGGCGGGCCCCTCCGCCGTGGTCACCATGCTGACCACGGCGGGCGTACCCGCCGCCCGCGCCGCGGCTCTGGTGGCGAAGCTGGGCGAGGAGGAGTGAACGAGCACGAGGCAGCCGGCGGCCTGCCTCGCTGACGCACCGAGCGGCCGGGTCCGCGGGGGGAGGACCCGGCCGCTCGGCGGCTGAGGGCGCCGGCCCCGTTCAGGGACGCCCTGTCAGGAGGAGCGTCCCGTCGGGGGGCGCCCCGTCCGGGGGGAGAGCGGGCGCCGGCGCATGGTGGAGCGGCGGTGGTGTCAGGCCTTGGCCAGCTCCTTGTCGCCGCCCTGCTCGGGCAGTCCGGCGGAGACGTCCGCGTCCTCTCCGGAGTCGTCCAGCAGCGTCCGCTCGTCGAACGGCAGCTCACCGGCGAGTACCCGGTTCACCCGCTCCTTGTCGACCTCGCCGGTCCAGGTGCCGATGAGCAGGGTGGCCACCGCGTTGCCGGCGAAGTTGGTGACGGCGCGCGCCTCGCTCATGAAGCGGTCGATGCCGATGATCAGACCGACGCCGTCCACCAGCGCCGGCTTGTGCGACTGCAGACCGCTGGCCAGTACGGCGATGCCGGAGCCGGAGACACCCGCCGCGCCCTTCGAGGCGACCATCATGAAGAGCAGCAGCCCGATCTGCTGCCCGACGCTCATCGGCTGGTCCATCGCGTCGGCGATGAACAGCGAGGCCATGGTCAGGTAGATCATCGTGCCGTCGAGGTTGAAGGAGTAGCCGGTCGGCACGGTGATGCCGACGACGGGACGGCTGACGCCCAGATGCTCCATCTTCGCGATCAGCCGCGGCAGCGCGGACTCGGAGGACGAGGTGGAGACGATCAGCAGGAACTCCCGGCCCAGGTACTTGAGCAGCCGGAAGACGTTGATCTTCGCCACCAGCTTCGTCAGCGTGCCGAGCACGATCACGACGAACAGGGCGCAGGTGATGTAGAAGCCGAGCATGATCGTGCCCAGCGCCTTCAGCGCGTCCATGCCGGTCTCGCCGACGACGGCCGCCATGGCGCCGAAGGCACCGACGGGCGCGGCCCACATGATCATGCCGAGGATACGGAAGACCAGCTTCTGGATGTGCTCGACGCCGCGCAGCACGGGCTGGCCGGCCCGGCCCATGGCCTGCAGCGCGAAGCCCGCGAGCAGCGCGATCAGCAGCGTCTGGAGGACCTGGCCCTCGGTGAAGGCCGAGACGAAGGTGGTCGGGATGATCCCGAGGATGAAGTCGACCGGCCCCTCGGCGGCGGCCTCGGCCTGCGTGTGACCGACGCCCTTCACGGCCTCGGTCAGGTGCATTCCGCTGCCCGGGTGGATGATGTTGCCGACCACCAGGCCGATGGCCAGGGCCACGAACGACATGCAGATGAAGTAGCCGAGCGCGAGACCGCCGACCTTGCCGACCTTGGCCGCCTTCCGCACCGAGCCGACGCCGAGCACGATCGTGCAGAAGATGATCGGCGAGATCATCATCTTGATCAGGGCGACGAAGCCCGTACCGATCGGCTTGAGCTCCTTGGCGAAGTCCGGCGCGGCGAAACCGACAGCGATACCGAGGGCGACCGCGATGATCACCGCGATGTAGAGATAGTGGGTGCGGTCCCGCTTGGCGGCGGGTGCGGCAGGTGCCGTTGGGGTGGTCACGGCTGCCCTCCTTGACGACGTCGTCGGCATCATCCGGCGTGCGGCTCACGTCCGGGGAATCGGGAGACACGCCTCCCGGCAGAACCGGGGGCGTGCGCCCGGGGGATGCGGTGACTATCTCCTGGGATGTGAGGGCGGTCACCCTTCCGTTCATTTAGTTCACGCTTACCGTGCGAGGCAGACTGGCGCCATGCGCCTCCCCCGCGTCCCGAGACCCCGCAGCCTGGCCGGCCAGCTCTTCGCGATGCAGGCCGTGCTCATCGCGGTGCTCGTCGCGGGATACGCGCTCTTCAGCTACGTCAGTGACCGCAGTCAGGCCGAGGAGGCCGCGGGCCGCCAGGCGATGGCCGTGGCACGCTCGGTCGCCGACGCCCCCTCCGTCCGGGACGCGATCCGCACCACGGACCCGACGAAGCCCCTTCAGCCGTACGCCCTCCAGGTGCAGCGGGACACCGGCGTGGACTTCGTGACGATCATGAGTCCGCGGGGCATCCGCTGGACCCATCCCGACGAGACGCTGATAGGCCGCCACTTCCTCGGGCACATCGGTCCCGCCCTGCACGGCAAGTCCTTCACCGAGACCTACACGGGCACCCTCGGCCCGTCCGTACGCGCCGTCACCCCGGTCCTGGACAACGGCCACATCGTCGGCCTGGTCAGCGCGGGCATCAAGGTGGAGGCGATCACCAAACGCGTCCAGGACCAGGTGACCGCCCTGATCGGCGTCGCGGGCGGCGCCCTCGTCCTCGGCGGCATCGGCACCTACGTCATCAACGCCCGTCTGCGCCGCTCCACGCACGGCCTCAACGCGGCCGAGCTGAGCCGCATGCACGACTACCACCAGGCCGCGCTGCACGCTGTACGCGAGGGGCTGCTGATGCTGGACGGGCAGTACCGGGTGGCGCTGATGAACGACGGGGGACGGGAGCTGCTGGGCGTGGGCGACGAGGCGGTCGGCCGTTCCGTGGCCGAACTCGGCCTGCCCGCACCCCTGACCGGCGCGCTGCTGTCGGCGGAACCCCGGGTGGACGAGGTGCATCTCACGGCGTCCCGGGTGCTGGTCGTCAACACCTCCCCGGTCACCGGCGGTGAGCACCGTGGCACGGTCGTCACCCTGCGCGACGTCACCGAGCTCCAGGCGCTGACGGGCGAACTCGACTCCGAGCGCGGTTTCACCCAGGCCCTGCGCTCGCAGGCCCACGAGGCCGCGAACCGCCTCCACACGGTGGTCTCGCTGATCGAGCTGGGCCGCGCCGAGGAGGCCGTCGACTTCGCCACCGCCGAACTGGAGCTGGCCCAGACGCTCACCGACGAGGTGATCTCGGCGGTCAGCGAACCGGTCCTCGCCGCCCTGCTGCTGGGCAAGGCGGCCCAGGCCAACGAGCGGGGCGTGGAACTGGTGATCTCGGAGCAGAGCGGCATCGACGACGGTCTGCTGCCCGCCGGTCTGCCGGCCCGGGACCTCGTGACGGTCCTCGGCAACCTGATCGACAACGCGATGGACGCGGCACAGGGCACGGTACGGGCGCGGGTGACCGTCACGGCCTTCACGGACGGCTCCGGCCTGGTGCTGCGGGTCGCCGACACGGGCGCCGGGGTGGATCCGGCCCACGCGGAGGCGGTCTTCCGGCGCGGCTGGTCGACGAAACCGGCGGGGCCCGCCGGGCGCGGGCTGGGCCTGGCCCTCGTACGCCAGGCGGTGAACCGTCACGACGGCACCCTGACGGTGGCCGAGGCGGCGGGGGGCGGGGCCGAGTTCGAGGTGCGGCTGCCGTTGCCCACCACGGCCGCCGGCGACGGGGCGGCGGGGTCCGGGGCCGCCGCCCCGGACGACCTCGCCCCCGGCCCCGTCCAGCACGCCCTGCCCGGAGGCGACGTATGACCGACCCCCAGCCCATCCGTGTCCTCGTCGTCGAGGACGACCCGGTGGCCGCCGACGCGCACGTCATGTACGTCGGGCGGGTCCCCGGCTTCACGGCGGTGGGCAAGGCCCACACCGGCGCCCAGGCGCGCCGCGCCCTGGACCGCACCCCGGTGGACCTGCTGCTCCTCGATCTGCACCTGCCCGACGTGCACGGTCTGCAGCTCGCCCGCTCGCTGCGCGCCGCCGGCCACCACGCGGACGTGATCGCGGTGACCTCCGCGCGGGACCTCACGGTCGTCAGGGAAGGCGTCTCGCTCGGGGTCGTCCAGTACGTCCTGAAGCCCTTCACCTTCGCCACGCTGCGCGACCGCCTCGTCCGGTACGCCGAGTTCCGCGCGGCGGCGGGCGAGGCGAGCGGCCAGGACGAGGTGGACCGCGCCCTGGCCACCCTGCGCGCCCCGGGCCCCGCGGCCCTGCCCAAGGGGCTGAGCGCACCGACCCTGGAGCGCGTCACCCGCGCCCTGCGGGACTGCGCGGACGGTCTCACGGCGGCCGGGGTCGCCGAGGTGGTGGGCATCTCGCGGATCACCGCCCGGCGGTACCTGGAGCACCTGGTGGACGCGGGGCGCGCGGCACGCGCTCCGCAGTACGGGCAGGTCGGACGGCCCGAGCTGCAGTACCGCTGGGTGAAGGGCTAGTTCCGGATGCGGTCCTCAACAGGGACTTCTCCGGGCTGTGTTCGGTCGCAAGGCGGTGCAAGGTCATTGACCTGGACTAGTCCACGCTCTTAGGTTCACCGGGCAGACAACCCGGCCACCGACGACGTCGGCCAGTAGGAGGTCGTGCCCGTGCGCCCTACCGCCATCCCGTTTCTCCTCGCGACTCTGCTCACCGCGACCGCGCTCAGCGCCTGCGGATCGGGCTCCGGCAGCAGTCCGGACACCGTGAAGATCTCCTTCAAGCAGTCCACGGACAACTCGATCCGCGTCATGGACACCTATCTGGGCCAGATGAAGAAGGAGTTCGAGAAGGCGAACCCCGGCAAGAAGGTGGAACTCGTCCCGATCAAGGCGCCGGACTCCGAGTACTACACCAAGCTCCAGCAGATGCTGAGATCGCCCAAGACGGCTCCCGACCTGGTCTACGAGGACACCTTCCTCATCAACTCCGACATCACCAGCGGCTACTTGAAGCCTCTGGACGCCTATCTCGACAAGTGGCCCGACTGGAACCAGTTCATCGACACGGCGAAGTCCGCGGCCAAGGCACAGGACGGGAAGACGTACGGCGTGCCGGACGGCACGGACACCCGCGGACTCTGGTTCGACAAGGGCGTCTTCCAGAAGGCGGGGCTGCCGTCCGACTGGCAGCCGAAGAACTGGGACGACGTGCTGAGCGCCGCCCGCACGATCAAACAGAAGGTCCCGGGCGTCACCCCGCTCAACGTCTACACGGGCAAGCCGGCCGGTGAGGCCGCCACCATGCAGGGCTTCGAGATGCTGCTCTACGGCACGGGCGACGGAAAGACCGATCCCCTGTACGACACGGCCGCCAAGAAGTGGGTCGCGGGCAGCCAGGCCTTCAAGGACGCGCTCACCTTCGTGGAGACGGTCTACAAGGAGAAGCTGGGCCCCGACGTGTCGGACGCGCTGGACCCGAACTTCGGCACCACCGTCCGCGGTGAACTGCTGCCCAAGGGCAAGCTGGGCATCGACCTGGACGGCAGCTGGCTCCCGCAGGACTGGCAGAAGGGCGCGGGGCACGAGTGGCCCGAGTGGTCCCAGAAGCTCGGCCTCGCGTACATGCCGACCCAGCACGGCCAGGCACCTGGCAAGGTGAGCATGTCCGGCGGCTGGACCTGGGCGATCCCGTCCAAGGCCGGCAACCCCGACCTCGCCTTCAAGTTCGTCGAGACGATGCAGACGAAGGCGAACGCGCAGAAGTGGTACATCGCCAACTCCGGTATCGCGGTGCGCAAGGACGTGGCGTCCGACCCGGCGTACGTACAGGCACAGCCCGGCATCAAGTTCTTCACGGACCTGGTCGCGAGCACGCACTACCGCCCGGCGTACCCCGCCTACCCCAAGGTCTCGACCGCCGTCCAGGAGGCCATGGAGGGCGTGACGACCGGGGACAGCTCGGTGGACAAGGCCGCGAGCGGCTACGACGATGAGCTGAAGACCGCCACCGACGGCCAGGTGGTGCGCAAGTGAGCGTGGGCACGAGGGCGGCACCCGCCGCCCCGGTCGCCGCGAAGACCGTGTCGCCGCGGCGGCCGGGGCGCCCCCGGATCCTGGCCCGTGCGCTGCCCCTCGCGCCGGCCGTGATCCTGCTGCTGCTCTTCCTGGCGGGGCCGATCGCCTACTGCGCGTACATCGCCTTCACCGACCTCCAGTTGACGGGTCAGGCGCACTCCTCCTTCGTCGGTTTCGACAACTTCCGGGCGGCGTTCAAGGACGAGGCGTTCCTGAACGCGGTGTGGCTGACGCTGGTGTTCACGGTGCTGTCGTCGCTCGTCGGCCAGAACACGCTCGGGCTGGCGCTGGCCGCGCTGATGCAGCGGGCGTCCAAGCCGGTGCGGACGCTGGTCGGCGGGATCGTGATCACGGCGTGGGTGCTGCCGGAGGTGGTGGCGGGCTTCCTGCTGTACGCGTTCTTCCGGCGGGAGGGCACCCTGAACGCGATCCTGGACTGGCTCCATCTCCCCACCCAGAACTGGCTGTTCACCCTCCCGATCCTGGCGGTGTCGTTCGCCAACGTGTGGCGGGGCACGGCCTTCTCGATGCTGGTCTACTCGGCGGCGCTGAACGAGATACCGAAGGAGATCACGGAGGCGGCGGAGGTGGACGGGGCGGGCGGCTGGCGCCGGATGTGGCACATCACGCTCCCGATGATCCGCCGGTCGATCGCCACGAACCTGATGCTCAACACCCTGCAGACACTCTCGGTGTTCGGGCTGATCTGGGTGATGACGCGGGGCGGCCCGGGCAACAGGAGCCAGACGCTTCCCCTGTTCATGTACGAGCAGGCTTTCCAGAAGAGCATGATCGGATACGGGACGGCGGTCGCGTTGTTGCTGCTGGTGGTCGGGGCGCTGTTCTCCGTGGTCTACATGCGGCTCCTGCGGACGGAGGTCTGAGATGGCTCTGCTGACGGGGGCCACGCTCAGGTCCCGCCGGGTGGGAAGGCGGCTGGCGGCGGACGCGGGACTCCTCTTCGTGGCCGCGGCGTTCGTGCTGCCGCTGGCCTGGGTGGTGCTGTCGTCGCTGGACGCGCACGCGGATCTGCGGGTGCGGGTCCCGGACGGCCTCACGCTGGACAACTTCGACGCGGTGCTGAAGCCGGACATCACCTTCACACCACTGCTGAACAGCCTGGTCCTGTGCGGCGGGGGGACCGCGCTGACGGTGGTGTGCGCGGCTCTGGCGGCGTATCCGCTCTCCCGGTTCCGCTCGCGTCTCAACCGGCCCTTCCTGCTGACCATCCTGTTCGCGACCTGCCTGCCGATCACGGCGATCATGGTTCCGGTGTACGCGCTGTTCGTGCGGGTGAACCTCATCGACACCGTGCAGGGCACCATCTTCTTCTTCGCCGCCTCCCAACTCCCCTTCGCCATCTGGCTGATGAAGAACTTCATGGACGGGGTGCCGAGGGAACTGGAGGAGGCGGCGTGGACGGACGGCGCGTCGTCGCTGCAGTCCCTGGTGCGGATCGTGCTGCCGCTGATGGGCCCCGGGGTGGCGGTGGTGACGGTCTTCTCGTTCGTGATGATGTGGGGGAACTTCTTCGTCCCGTTCATGCTGCTGCTGACACCGGACCAGATGCCCGCGTCGGTGAGCATCAACGACTTCTTCGGGAACCGGGGAACGGTGGTCTACGGGCAACTGGCGGCGTTCTCGGTCATCTACTCGACGCCGGTGATCCTGCTCTACGTGCTGGTGGCGCGGCGGCTGGGCGGAGGGTTCGCGCTGGGCGGGGCGGTCAAGGGCTGAGCGGGACGCCCGGGGAACGTTCCGCGTCAAGCCCCTGCGGGATATGCCAAACGAAACCGTAGGTTCCTACGATCTGTGATTGTGTCTGAACAGAATGTAGTCAACGCTGCCCCGACCCCATATTTTGTGCGCGTGCAGCGACCGCAGGCCCAACAGCCCACACCGCCCTTCAACGCTCAGGCCGCCCGCAGACTGAGGACGGCACTCGGTATGAGGCCCGAGCACGTCGCCTACGGAATGAGAGCCTCGTACGGGATGCCGTACGTCACGCCCGATCTCGTCGCCGCCTGGGAGCGCGGGACCACCTCCCCGAGCGGACCCGAACTCACCGCCCTCGCGGGGGTGTTGTGGTGCTCGCCGGGAGAGATCATCGGCGCGCCGCGGACCCTGCGCGAACACCGCGTCGCGCGCGGACTCGCGCAGGAGGACCTGGCCCGCACCGTCGGACTCGAACTGCTCGCGTACCAGAGGATGGAGGAGACCGACGAGTGGCGCGGCAGCGAGCGGCAGTCCACCGCCCTCGCCGACGTGCTCGAACTGTCCCTGCGGGACTTCGTCACCGTCACCGGGCGCGACGGCAAACTCGCCGAGCTGCTGCGGAGCGCGGTGACGACACGCTGGCAGGCGTACTCCCGCCCGGTGGGGAAGATGATCCCGCTGGACCGGCGCCTCCTGGAGGACGTCCTCCAGGAGCTGTACCAGGAGTACCAGGGCCAGATGGTCGCCACGCTGAGCTGGGCGGCCGGGCCGGCCGCCGCCGAGGCCGACGACTCGGGCCAGGACTTCCTCGACCGGATCGTCGACCACTTCTGGTCGACGATCCAGAGAGCCGCGTACTGAGAACCGACCGCCCGGAACGCCCCCGCCCGGATCGCCGTGTCACCAACCGGTCGGCGCGCTCCCGGCTCACCCGCCGACTGCCGACCTCACGACAGGGCTGCCGACCTCACGACCGTACTCCCGACCTCACGGCGGGGCGGTCGGCCCCACGCCAGCACTCCCGGCTCCACGCAGGGTGGTCGGCTCCACGCCAGGACGCCCGGCTCCACGGCAGGGCAGTCGGCCCCACGCCAGCACTCCCCGCTCCACGGCAGAGCAGTCAGCCCCCCGCCGGCACTCCCGGCGCCACGTCTTCAAGCCCGGACCGCCGGGACCGCCGGGCCCGGATCCGGCCCCCGGACGCACGGCCGGCTCCACGCCCTCCACGGCCGGACCGCCGACCGTCGGCCGGGAGTCCGTACCCGAGGCGGGACCGCTGGTCCGCCGCCCGGCCGGGGCCCGGCGTACCGGGGCGCGCCGGGACACGCGGGGCCCGGAGGCGCCGGGTCCGAAAGACGTCGGCTTCCCCGCCGGGAGAGGCGCCCGCTAGAAGACCGACTCCGCCTCGTCCATCCGGTCCTTCGGGACCGTCTTCAGCTCCGTCACGGCCTCCGCGAGCGGCACCATGAGCACATCGGTGCCGCGCAGCGCTGTCATCCGGCCGAAGTCCCCGCGGTGGGCGGCCTCCACCGCGTGCCACCCGAACCGCGTCGCCAGGACCCGGTCGTAGGCGGTCGGGGTGCCGCCCCGCTGCACATGGCCGAGAATGACCGGCTTGGCCTCCTTGCCGAGGCGCCGCTCCAGCTCGTACGCCAGCGCCGTGCCGATGCCCTGGAAGCGCTCGTGGCCGAACTGGTCGATCGCGCCATGGCCGTAGTCCATGCTGCCCTCGACGGGGTGGGCGCCCTCGGCGACACAGATGACCGCGAACTTCTTGCCGCGGGCGAAGCGCTCCTCGACCATCGCGACGACGTCGGCCGGGTCGAAGGGGCGCTCGGGCAGGCAGATGCCGTGGGCACCGGCGGCCATGCCGGACTCCAGGGCGATCCAGCCCGCGTGCCGGCCCATGACCTCGACGACCATCACACGCTGGTGCGACTCGGCGGTCGTCTTCAGGCGGTCCATGGCCTCCGTGGCCACGCCCACCGCGGTGTCGAAGCCGAAGGTGCGGTCCGTCGAGGAGATGTCGTTGTCGATCGTCTTCGGGACGCCGACCACCGGCAGGCCCGCGTCCGAGAGCATCCGCGCCGCCGTCAGCGTGCCCTCGCCACCGATCGGGATCAGCACGTCGATGCCGAACTCGCGCGCCATGTCCTGCGCGTTCTCGCAGGCCTCACGGAGCCGGTCGCGCTGCAGCCGCGAGGAGCCGAGGATGGTGCCGCCGAGGGCGAGGATGCCGCCGACGTCGTTCAGGTCCAGGGTGCGGTAGCGGCCGTCGAGCAGCCCCGCGTACCCGTCCTCGAATCCGATGACCTCGTCTCCGAAGGTGGTGACCGCTCGGTGCACGACCGACCGGATCACTGCGTTCAGGCCCGGGCAGTCGCCGCCTGCGGTGAGAACTCCGATACGCATCGTGCTGTGTCTCCTGCTCGCTGCTGGTTCGTGTGAGCCGATCCGATTGTTTCATGACCCCGGGACCGTCGCCGATTCGCCCGAAGCCCTCCGCCCCGGCCCCCCGGGTGACATTCTCGGCCCGTTCCCGGTCAAGGCCCGGTCAGGCTCGATCAGGCCTCTGTCAGACCTTCGCCGGACCTCCTCCGGACCTCGCCAGGAAGTCCGACCTGACGGGCGCCTTATCCACCCGCGGGGGTATTGTCAAGAGGGTTCCGCCCACCCCGGTGGGCCATTTCCCGAGCCCGAAAACGGCACACGAGCCACGAGACCCGACAGCACACCTCACGTCACCGAACACCCCACGCCATGGATGGAGAGCACGCGTGACCCGCAGTGTCTACGTGACCGGGATCGATCGCGGCGACGGCCGCCAGGTGGTCGAGCTGGGCGTCATGGAGCTCCTGACCCGCCAGGTCGACCGGGTGGGCGTCTTCCGCCCCCTCGTCCACGACGGCCCCGACCGGCTCTTCGAACTGCTGCGCGCCCGCTACCGGCTCACCCAGGACCCGGCGACCGTCTACGGCATGGACTACCACGAGGCGTCCGCGCTCCAGGCCGAGCAGGGCACGGACGAACTGGTCTCCACCCTCGTCGACCGCTTCCACCTGGTCGCGCGCGACTACGACGTCGTCCTGGTCCTGGGCACCGACTACGCCGACACCCAGTTCCCGGACGAGCTGTCGCTGAACGCGCGGCTGGCGAACGAGTTCGGCGCCTCCGTGATCCCCGTCGTCGGCGGCCGCGGGCAGACCGCCGAGTCCGTGCGCGCCGAGACGCGCAACGCGTACCGCGCCTACGACGGCCTCGGCTGCGACGTGCTCGCCATGGTCGTGAACCGGGTGGCCCCGGCCGACCGCGCCGGGCTCGGCGAGCGGCTCGACTCCCGTCTCCCCGTGCCGTGTTACGTCCTCCCGGACGAGCCGGCGCTGTCCGCGCCCACCCTCGCCCAGATCACCCACGCCCTCGACGGCAAGGTGCTCCTCGGCGACGACGCGGGACTCGCCCGCGACGCGCTCGACTTCGTCTTCGGCGGCGCCATGCTGCCGAACTTCCTCAACGCCCTCACCCCGGGCTGCCTGGTGGTCACCCCCGGGGACCGCGCGGACCTGGTCGTCGGCGCGCTCGCCGCGCACAGCGCGGGCACCCCGCCCATAGCCGGAATCCTGCTCACCCTGAACGAGCGGCCCAGCGACGAGGTCCTCACGCTCGCCGCCCGCCTCGCCCCCGGCACCCCGGTGATCTCGGTCGCCGGGACGTCCTTCCCCACCGCGGCCGAACTCTTCTCCCTGGAGGGGAAGCTGAACGCCGCGACGCCCCGCAAGGCGGAGACCGCGCTCGGTCTCTTCGAGCGGTACGTGGACACCGCCGATCTGCTCAGGCGCGTCTCCGCGCCGAGCAGCGACCGCGTGACCCCCATGATGTTCGAGCACAAGCTCCTCGAACAGGCCCGCTCCGACCGGCGGCGGGTGGTGCTTCCCGAGGGGACCGAGACACGCGTCCTGCACGCGGCCGAGGTGCTGCTGCGCCGCCGCGTGTGCGACCTGACGCTGCTCGGCCCGGTGGACCAGATCCGCAAGAAGGCCGCCGATCTCGGCATCGACCTGGCCGGCTGCCGACTCGTCGACCCGGCGACCTCCGAGCTGCGCGGCCGCTTCGCCGAGAGGTACGCCGCCCTGCGCGCCCACCGGGGCGTCACGGTCGAGCTGGCGTACGACGTCGTCGCCGACGTGAACTACTTCGGGACGCTGATGGTGGAGGAGGGGCTGGCCGACGGCATGGTGTCCGGCTCCGTGCACTCCACCGCCGCCACCATCCGGCCCGCCTTCGAGATCATCAAGACCAAGGCGGACACGAAGATCGTGTCGTCGGTCTTCTTCATGTGCCTCGCCGACAAGGTCCTCGTCTACGGCGACTGCGCCGTGAACCCCGACCCGAACGCCGAGCAGCTGTGCGACATCGCCATCCAGTCGGCGGCCACCGCCGAGCAGTTCGGTGTCGAGCCACGGATCGCGATGCTGTCGTACTCGACGGGCACGTCCGGTTCGGGCGCCGACGTCGACAAGGTGCGCGAGGCCACGGATCTGGTACGGCTGCGGCGCGACGACCTGAAGATCGAGGGGCCGATCCAGTACGACGCCGCCGTCGAACCCTCCGTCGCGGCGACCAAGCTGCCCGACTCCGACGTCGCCGGGCAGGCGTCCGTGCTGATCTTCCCGGACCTCAACACCGGCAACAACACCTACAAGGCCGTGCAGCGCTCGGCCGGCGCGATCGCGGTCGGCCCGGTCCTGCAGGGCCTGCGCAAGCCCGTCAACGACCTCTCCCGCGGCGCGCTCGTGCAGGACATCGTCAACACGGTCGCCATCACGGCGATCCAGGCCCAGACCCCGGGCGACGGATGACCGCCGCACCGGTCGGGTCGGCCCGGCCCGCGAACACCGGCCCGGCGTCCGGCCCCCACGACGACCGCGAACCCGAACCCGACCCAGAAGGCATCCCCGCAGTGACCGCCACCCGTGTCCTCGTCCTCAACTCCGGCTCCTCGTCGCTGAAGTACCAGCTCCTCGACATGCGCGACAGCAGCCGCCTCGCCACGGGCCTCGTCGAACGCATCGGCGAGCGGACGTCCCGGCTGAAGCACACGGCGCTCACCACGGGCGAGACCCGGGAGACGACCGGCCCCGTCGCCGACCACGCCGCCGCCCTCAAGGCCGTCGCCGAGGAGCTCGGCCGGGACGGGCTCGGCCTGGACTCCCCCGAGCTGGCCGCGATCGGCCACCGGGTCGTGCACGGCGGGAGTTCCTTCACCGAACCGGTGATCGTCGACGACACCGTGATCGCGGAGATCGAGCGGCTGATCCCGGTCGCCCCGCTGCACAATCCGGCGAACCTGACGGGTATCCGTACGGCCCGGTCGCTGCGCCCCGACCTTCCCCAGGTCGCCGTGTTCGACACCGCCTTCCACACCACCATGCCGGAGTCGGCCGCGCGCTACGCGATCGACGTGAGCACCGCCGACGAGTACCGCATCCGGCGCTACGGCTTCCACGGCACCTCGCACGCGTATGTGTCCCGGGAGACCGCGAGGCTCCTCGGGAAGTCGCCGGGGGACGTGAACGTCATCGTGCTGCACCTCGGCAACGGGGCCTCCGCGTCCGCCGTGCGCGGGGGCCGTTGCGTGGACACCTCCATGGGGCTCACGCCGCTGGAGGGGCTCGTCATGGGGACGCGGTCCGGTGACGTGGATCCCGCGGTCATCTTCCATTTGGCGCGCGTTGGCGGGATGTCCACGGACGAGATCGACACTTTGCTCAACAAGAAGAGCGGCCTGATCGGTCTGTGCGGCGACAACGACATGCGGGAGATCCGACGCCGTGTCGACGAGGGCGACGAGCAGGCGCGGCTCGCCTTCGACATCTACATCCACCGCCTGAAGAAGTACATCGGCGCCTATTACGCGGTACTGGGCCGGGTGGACGCGATCGCCTTCACCGCGGGGGTCGGCGAGAACGCCGCCGCGGTGCGCGAGGCCGCGGTCGCCGGTCTGGAGGGGCTCGGCCTGGCGGTCGACGCCGGCCTGAACGCGGCTCGAGGGGACGAGGCCAGAATCGTCTCCCCCGAGGGCGCACGGGTCGCGGTCGCCGTGGTGCCGACCGACGAGGAACTGGAGATCGCCACGCAGACCTACGCACTCGTGGGCGCGTCCCACGACCTCACCTGAGCGGCATCGCGCCCCTTTGTATCTTCCGCCAGACGGAATATTCCGTAGCGAAACAAACCGATAGGATCGCCCCATGCGCCGTTCGAAAATCGTCTGTACTCTCGGCCCCGCGGTCGACTCCCACGAGCAGCTCGTCGCGCTGATCGAAGCCGGCATGAACGTGGCCCGCTTCAACTTCAGCCACGGCTCGCACGCCGAGCACCAGGGCCGCTACGACCGCGTCCGGGCCGCCTCGGCCGAGACCGGCAGGGCGATCGGTGTCCTCGCCGACCTGCAGGGCCCGAAGATCCGCCTGGAGACCTTCGCCGAGGGACCCGTCGAGCTGGTGCGCGGTGACGAGTTCACCATCACCACCGAGGACGTGCCCGGCGACAAGCAGATCTGCGGCACGACCTACAAGGGCCTGCCGGGCGACGTCTCCAAGGGCGACCAGATCCTCATCAACGACGGCAACGTCGAGCTGAAGGTCGTCGAGGTCGCGGGCCCCCAGGTCAAGACGGTCGTCATCGAGGGCGGCGTGATCTCGGACCACAAGGGCATCAACCTGCCCGGCACCGCCGTGAACGTACCGGCGCTGTCCGAGAAGGACGTCGAGGACCTGCGCTTCGCCCTGCGGATGGGCTGCGACATGGTCGCGCTCTCCTTCGTGCGTGACGCCGACGACGTGAACGACGTCCACAAGGTGATGGACGAGGAGGGCCGCCGCGTCCCCGTCATCGCCAAGGTGGAGAAGCCGCAGGCGGTCGCCAACATGGACGCCGTCGTCGCGGCGTTCGACGCCGTCATGGTGGCCCGGGGCGACCTGGCCGTCGAGTACCCGCTGGAGAAGGTCCCGATGGTGCAGAAGCGCCTCGTGGAACTCTGCCGCCGCAACGCCAAGCCGGTGATCGTCGCGACCCAGATGATGGAGTCGATGATCACCAACTCGCGCCCGACCCGCGCCGAGGCGTCGGACGTGGCCAACGCGATCCTCGACGGCGCCGACGCGGTCATGCTGTCCGCCGAGTCGTCCGTGGGCGCGTACCCGATCGAGACGGTCAAGACGATGTCGAAGATCGTCGTGGCGGCGGAGGAGGAGCTGCTCTCCAAGGGACTGCAGCCCCTGGTCCCCGGCAAGAAGCCGCGCACGCAGGGCGGTTCGGTCGCCCGCGCCGCCTGCGAGATCGCCGACTTCCTCGGCGGCAAGGGCCTGGTCGCCTTCACCAAGTCCGGTGACACCGCGCGCCGGCTGTCCCGCTACCGCGCGTCCCAGCCGATCCTGGCCTTCACCACGGACGAGGGCACCCGCAACCAGCTGACGCTGAGCTGGGGCGTCGAGTCCCACGTGGTGCCGTTCGTCAACAGCACGGACGAGATGGTCGACCTGGTCGACCAGGAGCTGCAGAAGCTCAAGCGGTTCAATGACGGCGACGTCGTCGTCATGACCGCCGGCTCGCCCCCCGGCGTCCCCGGCACCACCAACATGGTCCGGGTGCACCACCTGGGCGAGAGCGGCCGCACCGCCTGACCCGCGGTCACCGAACACCACCGAGGGCGCCTCCTGCGACAGGGGGCGCCCTCGGTTCTTCACCGTGGTGCTCCGGCCGCCGGTCCGGGGACCGGAAGTCGTCCTCGGCGCGGTGCTCAAGGAAGAGGGTTGATCATCCATTCCTTCCGTTCGTGCCGGACGTCGGGAATGCCTGAGGGCGCCTCCCGCGTGAACGGGGGGCGCCCTCAGGGTGTTGCGGCTCCCGGAAAGGTCGTGGGCGGGTCCGAGGATCCGCGGGCCGGGGTCGGTTCAGCTGGTGTACTGGTGCAGCCCGGGTACGGTCAGCGTCCCGCCGAACTGCCCGGCCTGCACGACCTTCACCTTGGTGAAGTAGATCAGCGGGATGTTCAGCGGCGGCGGGTTGTCCGGGTCGAACGTGATCGGTATCAGGCCGAGCAGGTTCCCGGAGATGCTCTCCGTGTACATGACCGTCTTGCCGTCGCGGATGGTGGACGTCGTCCCCTTGCCCGCCTGTACGTGGTACGTCTTGCCGGACTGCGCGTCGTTGACCGTCTGGTGCAGGTCACCGATGTCCGTGCCGTCGGAGATCACGTACTTCAGGACCCTCTTGACCTTGCCGCCCGCGGTCTTCACCTTCACCACGCCCTGGTAGTCGGCGCCCTTGAGCAGCAGCGAGCTGGCGTTGAGGTACCACGGGTCGTCGGGCAGCGGTACGGAGTTGTCGACACCGCCCTCCGCGTCCGTGGCGACCGGGCAGTCCGACGGGTCCGTGGTGGAACTCGCGGACGGGCTCGGGGTCGAGGTGGCCGCGTCGGCGGCGTCCTTGACCGCCTTCGTGGTGTCCTCGGCCGCCTTGGTCGCCGTGTCGGTCGTGTCCTTCACGGCCTTCTTGACCGTGCCGGTGACCTTGTCGGTGGTGTCCTTGAGCGTGCCGGACGCGCCCTTGTCCGTGGTGCTCCCGGTCGCGCTCGCCGAGGCGGACGCGGAGGGGGTGGCGGACGGCGCGGGGGTGGAACCCCCGGTGGAGTCACTGCCGCCGGTGAGGACGCCCGTGATCGCGTCGCCGATGGTGCCCAGCAGGCCGCCGCCGTTCGCGGAGGCCGACGGGGTCGTCGCGGTCTTGCCGTCACCGCTGGTTCCGCTGTCACCGCTGCTCTGGGCCGGCTTGCTCGCGGACGGCGTCGGGTCGGACCCGGCCTTGTCGTCGGAACCTGAATCCGACGAAGAGGTCTTGTCCGGGGACGCGCTGGCCGAGGGGGTCGGCTTCGTCGTGCCGGGTGACGCGGTGGAGCTCGCCGAGGAGGAGGCGGAGGGCGTCGGCTTGGCCGAGGCGTCCTTGCCGTCCTTGGCGCCGGTCATGGCGTCGACGCACTTCTGGTATTCGTCCGCCGTCAGGCTCTTGGACGACGCGTGGTCGTCCGCCTGCGCGAGCGTGGGGGTGAAGCCCATGCCCATGAGGACGGCCGTCGGCATCGCCGCTATGGCCACGGCTTTGCCCGCGGGAACATGGAATCTGGTGAACAGGGGCTTCCTGGGGGCCGCGTGGCGCGGTCCGGTTCTCACCCGGGACTCGTCGGCTTCCGTCCCGCGGGTCGCCTCATCAGCCGGCACTGTGCCTCCCGTTCGCCCCGTTGGCGGAGCTCATTCCTGACAGGTCCCTCGGCTCGCGGCCCGTCTCGCCGGCGTCCGCGGGACCCGTGCTGTTCGCGTCGTCCGGGCTGCCGGTGAATTCCGGGGCCTGCGGCGCGTGCGGGGTGTTCGGGGTGTCGGAGGCGCTCGGGGCGCCACCCTGGCTCTTGTACGTCGACCTGCGCTTCTCCTCGCCGGAGTCGCCCGGAGCCCAGGAGACCGCCATCGACCCGCCGACCAGCGCGAACAGGAAGCCGATGAGGAAGCCGCCGAGGTTGGCCACCGGGATGGACACCAGGGCCAGCAGGATCGCCGCGACTCCGGCGAAGGTCCGTACGTGCCGCTGGAACCAGAGACTGATGCCCAGGACGCCGAGCAGCACGCCGATGATCAGGGATCCGGCGCCGGCCGTGGTGGACATCGCCAGCGTCAGATGGCCGACTTGGAGATGCGCGTACGGGAAGTAGGCGATGGGGAAACCGCCGAGCAGGACGAACAGGCCGGCCCAGAACGGGCGTTCGCCCCTCCAGGACCGGAAGTTCCGCCGGAAGACTTGGAGATAGTGCTCGCTCTGCCCGGGTGACTCGGCGCTCATGGAAAACGGCTCCCTGGAACGGCTTGCTGTGAGAAATTCACATACTGCGGAAAGAGGTGGGGCGGGCGGGGCAGCTGCCGGCTCCCCCGCCCGCCCCCTGAGTGCCTAGTAGCACTCCTTGGTACCCGTCGACACCGACATCTTCAGGCCACTGAGCTTGAACGTGCCGGCGGTGGTCGCCCACGCCGTCTGCTTCACGCCGGTGAGCTCCGCGGACTCCGCCTGCTGGGCGAAGCCGTAGGGGTTGGCCTGCTCGCCGCCGCCCTTCATGCCCGGGCCCTTGCCGCCCTTGTCGGCACCCGTGTCACCGGCGGCCACGCCGATGTCGATGCCGTGGAACGTGGCATCGGCCTGGAGGTCCTCGACGTCGATGTACAGGTTCTCGGCCTGCACCGCGTCGTGACCCGGTCCGCCGGCCCTGAGGATCAGGCTGACCGACCCGAGCAACGGGATGTTCGGGGTGACCACGGACTGACACATGTTCGTGATCGACGCGGACTTGAACGCCGACACCGCGACGGGGTGAGCCGTCTTCTTGCCATCGAGGGTGTAACCCGCGTCGATGGCTCCGTACTGCGAGAAACCCTTGCCGTTGAGCGAGTCGGCCGTCACCTTGAACGACTGGCCGGAGACGCTGAACGACGCGGCGAGAGCGCCCTGCGCGAGGGCCACACCTATCGCTGCCGTGGCGGCCACGCTGGGCACCATCACGACGGCGAACCGCTTCCATCTGGTCCCGCCACGCACCTGGGACTGCATATTTCCTCCTTCTCGGACGTACATCTCCTGGCCCTGACTGCCACTTGTCGGCGGCTCAGCCGGGCAGGGATGGGAGAAGTGCTACGTCCTCGGGAAGGAGAGCGCCCGTACTCCTCGGGCGCAATTACGCCCGAACACACCGGCGATCACCCCCGAGCGACAACCACTGGTCGCGCCTGACACACATCACGCACAACCTGCTGGACAGGCTCCACCGAACGGCGAAGACCCCCCTGCCCAAGAGGCGGCGCCACTGCCGCCGCCCCTACCCGGTGGGGACCCAGAAAACCCCTTGACCCGATTGGCTGTCGGAGGAGGGGTAATGGACCGAGCGTCGCCGATCGTGGTGCATTCTGGCCGCCCGCACAAGGGGGTTCGTTACTCACTAGTAACGGCCGGATAACCGAACAACGACCCGTCGGTATCGGTCGGCGACTCAGGGTGGTGCTGGGGCGGATGACAAAAAGGTTGATCCCCGGACGGAATCCGACAGATCAACGCCTCCGACTTACTCCCAGTAACAGTGGCCGCGTTTACCAAGTTTTGGTAAAACGCGGCCACTTGCCGCTCTCTCAGCGAATCTTTCACCTGGGCGTCACAAGGCCCGGCGTTTAGGAACAGGTCAGAACAGGGCCCTGGCCAGCGCCCGGCGCGCCGCGATCACTCGCGGGTCGTCGGCGCCCACCACCTCGAAGAGCTCGAGCAACCGCACCCGTACGGCGTCGCGGTCGTCGCCCGCCGTGCGCTGCACGGTGTCGATGAGCCGCCCGAACGCGTCCTCGACATGGCCGCCCACGAGGTCCAGGTCGGCGGCGGCGATCTGCGCCTGCGCGTCCTTGGGCTTCTCAGCCGCCTCCTCGCGCACCTTGCCCGGATCGGCGCCCTGCACGCGCTGGAGCAACTCGGCCTGCGCGAGGCCCAGCTTGGCCTCCGTGTTGCCCGGGTCGTCGCTCAGCACGTTCCGGTACGCCTGCACCGCGCCGCCGAAGTCACCCGCGTCCAGGGCCTGCACGGCCGCTTCGAGGAGCGCGTCGTACGGTCCGGCCGGCATCTCGTGCTCCACCGGGGCGGCGCCGGGCTCGGCGTCCTGGTCGACGACCAGACCCGTGAGACCGAAACGCTGCTCGGCGACCTGCACGAGCTGGTCCAGGGTCTCCCGGATCTGCGCCTCGGCGGCGGCTCCCTGGAACAGCGGCAGCGCCTGTCCCGCGACCACGGCGAAGACGGCCGGGATCCCCTGGATCCCGAACTGCTGCATCAGCATCTGGTTGGCGTCGACGTCGATCTTGGCGAGGACGAACCGGCCGGCGTACTCGACGGCCAGCCGCTCGAGCACCGGGCTCAACTGCTTGCAGGGCTCGCACCACTCGGCCCAGAAGTCGATGACGACCGGGACCTCGGTGGACCGCTGAAGGACATCACGCTCGAATCCGGCCTCGTCGACATCGATGACGAGACTGGCGGGAGACACGGCCCCGCCTCCGCCGCCCTGCCTGGCCGCTTCGGCGCGCGCCTGCTCCGCCTTCGCCTTGGCCTCCTGGGCCGCCTTCACCGCGGCGAGGTCGACGACTCCGCTCATGGACATGTTCCGTGGCTGCATGAGTACATCCTCCCCCTTCCTCGCGCACGTGTGAAAAACGCTGTGAAAGCCGGGCCCGCAACGTCCTGATCCGTGGCGCCCGGCGTCCTGAAGTGTGGTGCTCGCGCCGGGTCCCCACCTGGCGCCTGTGGTTGCCGCTCGCGCACGGGTCATGGTGTACGAGCGTCGTCCGCAGCTTTCGCTACGGGTCGTAGCGTAACTGTCCGGGAGCGCCTTCGCCCGCCTTCCCCCGGTGATCTCCCTCACGGCTTCACAGAACCGCCGGATTTGCCCGCCCACAACGGCGGATATGGTCCTGACATGCAGAGTCGCTCTTCCGTCCCGCGTACGGGGCGCCCGCGCAGCGCTGCCGCGGACGCCGCGATCCTGGAGGCGACGCGGGCGGCGCTGGTCGAACTGGGCTGGTCGAAGCTGACGTTGGGGGATGTGGCGACCCGGGCCGGGGTCGCCAAGACGACCCTCTACCGGCGCTGGGCCGGCAAGAACGAGCTCGTGGTCGACGCGGTCGCCGTACTCTTCGACGAACTGGAGCTGCCCGACCGCGGCAGTCTGGCGGCGGACATCGAGGGCGTGGTGCTGCAGTTCGCGGCGATCCTGGACCGGCCCGAGACGAAGACCGCCCTGATGGCGGTGGTGGCGGAGTCCACCCGTGACGAGCCCCTGCGGGAGCGGATCCGCACGTCCATCGTCGACCGGCAGAAGCGGCTCGTGGTGGAGGGGAGGGCGCGGGCCACCGCCCGGGGCGAGCTGCCGCCGGAGTCCGATCCCGAGGCGTCCGCGCGGACGGCGGATCTCATCTTCGACGTGGTCGCGGGGGCGGTGGTGCATCGCACGCTCGTCAGTGCGGAGGCCGCGGACGAGGAGTGGGTGCGGGCGTTCACCCGTGTTCTCCTGCTCGGCCTGGCGGGCGCCACCGACGCCCCCTGACCGGACGTTCCCGCGCCCCCGCCGCCCCTACCCGTCCCGTTCTCGGGGGCTCCGCCCCCAGACCCCGCCAAGGGGCAGCGCCCCCTGGACCCCCGCATCGCCCGAAGGGCTCGTCCTCAAACGCCGGACGGGCTGATGATGCGGGCCCGGGCTGCGGAATTTCAGCCCGGGCCCGCATCATCAGCCCGTCCGGCAATTGATCTCAGCCCGTCCGGCAATTGGTCTCAGCCCGTCCGGCGTTCGAGGACGAGGCCGTCCGGGCCGAACGGGGGTCTGGGGGCGGAGCCCCCAGGGGCAGCGGGGGCGAGGACACCCGGGGTTCAGAAGCCCGCCGGCTCCGTGTACACCCCCCACTCCTCCCGGAGGACGTCGCAGATCTCGCCCAGCGTGGCCTCCGCCCGTACCGCCTCCAGCATCGGCACGATCATGTTGGACCCGTCACGCGCGGCAGCGAGCATCGCGTCCAGCGACTCCCGCACCCGCGCGTCGTCCCGCGCGCCCCGCCGCGTCCCCAACTCCCGCACCTGTTCCCGCTCGACCTCATGGCTGACCCGCAGGATCTCCAGGTCGCCGGTGACGGACCCGTGGTGGACGTTCACCCCGACCACCCGCTTGTCGCCCTTCTCCAGCGCCCGCTGGTACTGGAACGCGGATTCGGCGATCTCCCCGGTGAACCAGCCGTCCTCGATCCCCCGCAGGATGCCGGAGGTGATCGGCCCGATCGGGTGCTGCCCGTCGGGGTGCGCCCGCAGCCCCCGCTCCCTGATCTGCTCGAAGATCTTCTCCGCGTCGGCCTCGATCCGGTCCGTGAGCTGCTCGACGTACCAGGAACCGCCCAGCGGGTCGGCGACGTTGGCGACGCCGGTCTCCTCCATCAGCACCTGCTGCGTCCGCAGGGCGATCTCGGCGGCCTGCTCGGACGGCAGCGCGAGCGTCTCGTCCAGGGCGTTGGTGTGGAGCGAGTTCGTGCCGCCCAGCACCGCGGCGAGCGCCTCCACCGCCGTACGGACGACGTTGTTGTACGGCTGCTGGGCCGTCAGTGAGACTCCGGCCGTCTGGGTGTGGAAGCGCAGCCACTGCGCCTTGTCGGACTTCGCGCCGTACACGTCCCGCATCCACCGGGCCCAGATCCGCCGGGCCGCCCGGAACTTGGCGATCTCCTCGAAGAAGTCGAGGTGCGCGTCGAAGAAGAAGGAGAGGCCGGAGGCGAAGTCGTCCACGTCCAGGCCGCGCGAGAGGCCCAGTTCCACGTAGCCGAAGCCGTCCGCCAGCGTGTACGCCAGCTCCTGCGCGGCCGTGGAGCCCGCCTCCCGGATGTGGTACCCGGAGACGGACAGCGGCTTGTAGGCGGGGATCTTCGAGGCGCAGTGCTCCATCAGGTCACCGATGAGGCGCAGGTGCGGCTCGGGTTCGAAGAGCCACTCCTTCTGGGCGATGTACTCCTTGAAGATGTCGGTCTGGAGCGTGCCGTTCAGGACGGCGGGGTCCACGCCCTGGCGCTCCGCGGCGACCAGGTACATGCAGAAGACGGGCACGGCCGGGCCGCTGATCGTCATCGACGTGGTGACGTCACCGAGCGGGATGTCCTTGAACAGGACCTCCATGTCGGCGGCGGAGTCGATCGCGACCCCGCAGTGCCCGACCTCGCCGAGCGCGCGGGGGTCGTCGGAGTCGCGCCCCATGAGGGTCGGCATGTCGAAGGCGACCGAGAGACCGCCGCCGCCCGCGGCGAGGATCATCTTGTACCGCTCGTTGGTCTGCTCGGCGTTCCCGAATCCGGCGAACTGGCGGATCGTCCACGTGCGCCCTCGGTAGCCGGTCGGGTGGAGCCCGCGGGTGAAGGGGTACTCGCCAGGCCATCCGATCCGCTCGAAGCCGTCGTACGTGTCCCCGGGCCGGGGCCCGTACACCGGCTCCACGGGGTCCCCGGAGAGCGTGGTGAAGTCCGCGTCGCGCTTGCGCGATGCGTCGTACCGGGCCTGCCAGCGTCGGCGGCCCTCTTCGATGGCGTCAGCGTCCATGCTTCAAATTTACTAGGACGTCCTAGTAAATGTCGATGGGAAACCGCCACGGACCACACCGACGGCGGTACGGAGGGTCCGGTGGCGGCAGGCGTCCCGGGGGGTTGCGGCTGGTGCGGCGGCCCGGACTAGGCCTTGGCGACCACGGGGGAACCGTCCGTGATCTTCGACTCCAGCTCGCGGCTGACCTTGCGCTCCACGAAGAACGCCGCCGTCGGGATCGTCCCGGCCAGCAGCACCCACAGCTGCTTGCCGACCGGCCACTTCGCCTTGGCGCCCAGGTCGAAGGCGAACACGAGGTAGACGACGTAGAGCCAGCCGTGCGCGATGGCGACGACGCGGGTGAAGTCCACGGCACCGTTCATGTCGAGCACGTACTTGGCGATCACACCGAGGGTCAGCAGGACCAGCAGCACACCGGTGACGTAGGCCATCACGCGGTAGCGGGTCAGCACGCTCTTCTTCATGCGTACGAGCGTAACGGCCCCTTTTGCGCGATCTTCGCGCGCCCCTGCCCGTCTACTCGTCGTCGAAGTCGTGCGCCGAGACCCGCAGCGGCCGCAGCATCGCGAAGATCTCCCCGCACTCCTCGGAGTCGTACACCCCGAGCCCGAAATCCATCTCCATCAGGTCGCGGGTCGCCGCGTCGCAGACCTCGCGGCCCTTCTCGGTGATGGAGGCGAGCGTGCCACGCCCGTCGTTGGGGTTGGGGCGCTTGTCGACGAGCCCGGACCGCACCAGGCGGTCCACCGTGTTCGTGACGGAGGTGGGGTGCACCATCAGCCGCTCGCCGATCTTGGACATCGGCAGTTCGCCGGCCTTGGAGAAGGTGAGCAGCACCAGGGCCTCGTAGCGCGCGAAGGTCAGTCCGTACGGCTTGACGACGGCGTCGACCTCGGCGAGCAGGATCTGGTGTGCGCGCATGATCGAGGTGATCGCGGCCATGGAGGGCACGGATCCCCAGCGCTGCTGCCAGAGTTCGTCGGCGCGGGCGATGGGATCGAAGGCAAGGCTGAGCGGCTTCGGCACGGCATGAGACCTTACCCGCCGGTCATATCGTGGTCTGCCCCGTCTCGCCTATCGGTCGCGCATACGTTCGCGTAGGGCGTGGACGGTCGCGGCGGCCGCTCGAGCCCTGGGCGCGCGGAACCCCGGCCCACTGTGGACCGGGGTTCCGGGTGGTGCCGTGTTCGCCGTGTTCGCGGTGTTCGCGCCGTTCGGGCGGGGGCTAGGCGGACAGATGCCGCTCCACCGTGTCCACCTTCGAGGTCAGACCGTCCGTGACCCCGGGGCGGATGTCGGCCTTGAGGACGACCGAGACGCGCGGCGCCCGGGCCTCGACGGCGGCGACGGCGCGCTTGACCACGTCCATCACCTCGTCCCACTCCCCCTCGACGGAGGTGAACATGGCGTCGGTGCGGTTCGGCAGCCCCGACGCGCGGACGACCCGGACGGCGTCGGCGACGTACTCCCCCACGTCCTCGCCGACACCGAGCGGCGTCACGGAGAAGGCGACGATCACGACGACCCCACGACTCCCTCACGGCGGGCGCGGGAGGCGATGACCGCGTCCTCGGTCTCGCGACGCAGCTTGCGCTCGGCGAAGAACCCGCCGGTGGGCAGCACGGAGAGGACGAAGTAGAGGATCCCGGTCCCGGCGCTCCACCGGGCACGGTTCCAGGCGTCTGCCCAGAAGATCACGTAGAGGATGAAGAGCACACCGTGGATCGCGCCCATGACGGGCACCGCGTTGAAGTCCGTGGTCCGCTTCAGTACCGAGCAGACGAGCAGCAGCAGGAAGGAGACGGCCTCGGGGGCCGAGACCAGGCGCAGGCGGCGGAGGGCGGTGGCGGTCTTTATGTCCACGGGTCACCTTCGGTGGGTTCGGGGGGAGAGTCGTGGTCGTCCAGGCTCTGAGCTTTGTGAACGCAAGCACAAGGCCCCGGCCATTGTGGCACCCGGGACGCCGCGCCCCGGCCCGGGGGTGGCGCACGGCGCGCCCCGCGCGGCCCGGCATTCCGCCCGGCCCGCCGCCTCGCAGGTCGCCCCGTCGGCCCCTAAGGGTCCGCTCAGGGATGAGATCCACCCGTGGCCCCTGTCCCCGTCCGCAACCGGCCGCTACCGTCACAACTGTGGCGATGTTCCGACTTCAAGGCAGCAAGGTGCTGGCCGTCGACATGACCGGGGACGCCGTGAAGGCGAAGAACGGCTCGATGGTCGCGTACGACGGTCAGATGGCCTTCAAGAAGCTGAGCGGCGGCGGTGAGGGGATCCGCGGGATGGTGACGCGGCGCCTGACCGGCGAGCAGATGACGGTGATGGAGGTGAAGGGGCACGGGACCTGCTGGTTCGCGGACCGGGCGAGCGAGATCAACCTGGTGAGCCTCCAGGGCGACAAGCTGTACGTCGAGTCCAGCAACCTCCTGGCGACCGACGCCGGGCTGCGCACGGGCACGACCTTCACGGGACTGCGCGGCGCCTCCCAGGGCAACGGGCTGTTCACGACCACCGTCGAGGGCCACGGCCAGGCGGCGATCATGTCCGACGGGCCGGCGGTGGTGCTGCGCGTCAGCTCCCAGTACCCGCTGACGGTGGACCCGGGTGCGTACATCGCGCACCAGGGCAACGTCAGGCAGTCCTTCCAGGCCGGTGTGACGTTCCGCACATTCATGGGCGAGGGCGGCGGCGAGGCCTTCCAGATCCGCTTCGAGGGCGACGGCCTGGTCTACGTACAGCCCAGTGAGCGCAACACGATCGCGGGGGATCTGTGACATGCCGTTCCGCGAAGTGAACTCCAAGATGATCGAGGCGACGGTCCTGCCGGGCCAGCGCCTGTTCAGTCAGCGCGGCGCGATGCTCGCCTACAAGGGCGAGGTGTCCTTCACGCCCAACATCCAGGGCGGCCAGGGCGGGGTCATGTCGATGCTCGGCCGCCGGGTCGCGGGCGAGGCCACCCCGCTGATGACCGTCGAGGGCAGCGGCACGGTCCTGTTCGGGCACGGCGGCCATCACATCCAGGTGATCAGCCTCACGGGCGACACGCTCTACGTCGAGGCGGACCGGCTGCTGGCCTTCGACGGCACGCTCCAGCAGGGCACGATGTTCCTTGGCTCGCAGGGCGGGGTCATGGGCATGGTCCGCGGCCAGGTGACGGGCCAGGGCCTGTTCACCACGACCCTCAAGGGACACGGCGCGGTCGCCGTGATGGCGCACGGCGGGGTCATCGAGGTGCCGATCACCCCGCAGCGCCCGGTCCACGTCGACCCGCAGGCGTACGTGGCGCACCACGGCGACGTACGCAACAAGCTGTCCACCGCGCTCGGCTGGCGCGACATGGTGGGCCGCGGTTCGGGCGAGGCCTTCCAGCTCGAGCTGAGCGGCAGTGGTGCGGTGTACGTCCAGGCCTCGGAGGAGAAGCTGTGAGCGCGTACGGAACTCCCGGTGGCCCCACGGTCCACGACCCCATGACGTTGCCCGCCGACGACAACGTCAACAAGTACACCTTCTGCGTGGAGCTCAAGGGGAGCCAGTGGTTCCTGCAGAAGGGCAAGATGATCGCCTACTACGGGTCGATGGAGTTCAACGGCGTCGGACACGGCCGACTCGACCGACTTGTCCGTTCCTCGTTCCATTCGCCTCTGCACGCGAGCGACTGGGTGGTGGCCGACGGTTCGGGCAAGATGCTCCTCGCCGACCGGGCCTTCGACGTGAATTCGTACGACCTGGACGACGGCAACCTGACCATTCGCTCCGGCAACCTGCTCGCTTTTCAGCCAAGTCTCGCGCTCAAGCAGTCGATCGTGCCGGGCTTTCTGACACTCATCGGAACCGGCAAGTTCGTGGCGGCGTCGAACGGTCCGGTGGTGTTCATGGAACCCCCGATCCGGGTGGACCCCCAGGCACTGGTGGGATGGGCCGACTGCCCGTCCCCGTGTCATCACTACGACCACGGGTACATGACGGGCGTCATGGGCGGCCTACGTGCGCTGACAGGCCTTGGCGGGGCCTCCGGAGAGGAGCATCAGTTCGAGTTCGTCGGAGCCGGCACCGTGCTGCTCCAGTCCACGGAGATCCTGATGGCCGAGCAGGCCACCGGGGCCGTTCCGCACGAGCCGGGAGTGCCCGGCGGCGGCGGCACACCCGGCCAGCAGGGCCAGCACGGACACCAGGCCGCGGCACCGCGCCTTCCCGGACAGCTCGGAGACCTCCAGCGTCGCTTCGGGCTGTGAGCGGTAGTCTGCGGAGTGTGACATCGAACGCGTGCGCACCGTCACACCACCCTCACTAGTTCGCATTTCAACATTTTAGGTAGACTTCATTCATGGAGACCGAGACGGCCACGCGCTGGCTGACCGATGCGGAGCAGTGCGCCTGGCGCACCCACCTGGAGGTCAACAGGCTGTTGACGTACCAGCTCGAGAGGGACCTGCAGCCGTTCGGGCTGACGATGAACGACTACGAGATCCTGGTGAACCTCTCCGAGTCGGAGGGCGTCCGGCTGCGGATGAGCGACCTCGCGGCCGCCACCCTGCAGTCGAAGAGCCGGCTCTCGCACCAGATCACCCGCATGGAGAACGCGGACCTGGTCAGGCGGGAGAACTGCGAGTCCGACCGCCGGGGTCTGTACGCCGTCCTCACCGAGCACGGCCTGGAGACGATGAAGAAGGTCGCCCCGCACCATGTGGCGTCCGTCCGCAGGCACTTCATGGACCTGCTGTCCCCCGAGGCCCTGGAAGAACTGCACAAGTCCCTGCAGCCGATCGCGGAACACCTGCGGGGGCAACGCGGCAAGCCGTGACGCTCCGCGGGAACGCGGGGACGCGCGCTGCGTGAACGCACGCCCCGTGAGCGCGGGACACGTGCGACGCGTGAGCGCAGGACACGTGCGACGCGTGAGCGCAGGACACGTGCGACGCGTGAGCGCAGGACACGTGCGACGCGTGAGCGCGGGACACGTGCGACGCGTGAGCGCGGACACCTGAGCCTCGGACACGGGGATCACGGCGGCAGCGGCAGCGGCAGCGGCAGCGGCAGCGGCAGGACGGACGCCGCTCTCCGCTTCCCGGTTCCGCTCCGCGTCAGGCGGCGGGGCCGGGCAGTCGGAGCGTGAAGAGCGCTCCGCCTCCCCGGGCTTCGCCGACGGTGAGCGTGCCGCCGTGGCGCAGTGCCACATCGCGGGCGATGGCGAGGCCCAGACCGGCCCCGCCGTCGTCCCGGCTGCGGGCCTCGTCGAGCCGCACGAACCGCTCGAAGATCCGCTCGCGATCGGCGGCGGGTACACCCGCGCCGTCGTCGGCGACCTCCAGAACGGCCCACGTGCCCTCGGTGCGCAGGGTGACCGCGACCCGGCCGCGCGCATGCCGTCGGGCGTTGTCCAGCAGATTGCCGAGCAGCCGGGTCAACTGCCCCCGGGATCCGACGACTTCGGCGCTCGCGCCCTCCACGGTCACCCCCGGGCGCCGGGACACCTCCTCCCGGGCGAGCGCCGCCAGGTCGAACCGGGTGCCCGAGGGCCGCTCCCCCGCGTCCAGCCGGGCGAGCAGCAGCAGATCGGCGGCGAGCCGCTGCAGCCGTACGGTGTCCTCGACGGCCCCTGTCACATCCAGCAGTTCGGGGTGCGCGGCGCCCACTTCGAGCTGGGTGCGCAGGGAGGCGATCGGATTGCGCAGTTCGTGCGAGGCGTCGGCGACGAACCGGCGCTGCCGCTCGACGGACGTCTCCAGCGCGGCCAGCGTCTCGTTGGTGGTCCGTGCCAGGCCGGCGACCTCGTCCTGGGTGTCCGGCACCGGCACGCGCCGTGCGAGGTCCTCGGAGGCCGTGATCGCGGCCATCTCGCTCCGGATGCCCTCCACGGGCCGCAGTGCCCGCCGGGTGACCCGCCAGGTCACGGCGGACACCACGGCCAGCAGCAAGGGGAACCCGGTCAGCATGACCGTCAGGGCCGTGCGTACGGCGCCCTGTTCGGCGGAGAGCGGCGCGCCGGCGTACACGGTCAGCGCGCCCTTGCTCTTGACGCTCACCTCGACGGCGGCGAACCGGTAGTCCGCCGTGTCCCCGTCGAGCGTGGCGGACCCCTCGCTGAAGGTCACCTCGGCGCCGATCTGGCCGGGTTCGAGAGAGGGGTAGTCGTCGTCCTCGCCGCCGCGTCCCCGGCCGTCCTTCCCTCGGCCGTCGCCGCTCTTGTCGTCGCTGCCTTTGCTGTCGCTGCCTTTGCCGTCGCTGCCTTTGCCGTCGCCGCCCTTGTCGTCGCTCTTGTCGTCGCCGCCGTGGTCGTCGCCGCTCCTGTCGTCCGCAGCGTCACCCGCGCCCGCCGCGGGGGCCGTCTGCTGGGGCCGCGGCTTCACCGCGAGGGTCCCCGTGCCGCTGATCCGCCGCAGATCCTCGCTGGCGGCGACCAGTACGCCCTTCGCGTCGACCACCTGGACGGGACGCTGGTCGTCGTCCAGTCGCAGCCGGTCGTAGGACGCCCCGCCGGACAGGTCCGCCGCGACCTCGCGGGCGCTGCGCTCCGCCTGTGTGCCGGCCTGGCCGTTCAGATTGGACCGCAGGGACAGCAGGACGGCGGTGCCCGCGGCCACGAGCGCGATGGCCACCACGACGGTCGCGCCGAGCGTGGCCTTGGCCCGGACGGAACCGAAGGGCCCTCTCATCGCGCTTCCAGCCGGTAGCCGGCCCCGCGCACCGTCCGGATGAACGCCGCCCCGAGCTTGCGCCGCAGGGTGCTCACATAGACCTCGACTATGTTCGGGTCCCCGTCGTAGGCGAAGTCCCAGACGTGTTCGAGGATCTCGGCCTTCGAGACGACCTGTCCGGCCCGCAGCACGAGCTGCTCGAGGACCGAGAACTCCTTCGCCGTGAGGGCGACCTCGTCCGCGCCGCGGAAGACGCGCCGGGCGGCGGTGTCGACGGTGAGCTCGCCCAGGACCCGCACCGGCGGGTGGGCGGCGCGCCCGCGCCGCAGCAGCGCCTTCACCCGGGCCACCAGCACGACGTACGAGAACGGCTTGGTCAGGTAGTCGTCGGCGCCGGTGTCCAGCCCCTCCGCCTCGTCGTACTCGCCGTCCTTCGCGGTGAGCATGAGGATCGGCACGTCGTGTCCGGCGGCGCGCAGTGCGGCGCAGACGCGATAGCCGTTCATGCCGGGCAGCATGATGTCGAGGACGACGAGGTCGTAGGCGCCCTCGCTCGCCCGGTGCAGTCCCTCGGCTCCGTCGTGGACGACGTCCACGGCGTACCCCTCGGCCGTCAGTCCCTTGGCGAGCGACAGGGCCAGCCGCTTCTCGTCCTCCACGATCAACAGGCGCATGCGCCCAGCGTCCCAAACCGAACCTGAAGAAGTCTTCAGGCGGCTTCAGGCTGCGTTCAGCGACCCTCGCCGACAGTGGTTCCCGTCGGCAACGCAGCAACGCACCGGACGACTTGGGGCCGGTCTCACCCGGATCGCCCGAGAGGTCCGGCACATCAGGAGGAACCGATATGAAGCGCAACATCGTCATCGCCACCGTGGCGGCCGCGGCCCTGATCGGGGGCGGCACGGCGACGGCCCTCGCCGTCACGGACGACGGCACGGCCTCCGCCACCCGGTCGTCGCCCCGGGCGGCGGACGACGACCGCGCGGACCACGTACGCCACGACGACGACACCCGGGCGGACGACCGGACGCGGACGGACGGCCGAACCGGGACGGACGACGGGACACGGGCGGACGGTCCCGCCCGGACGGACGACCACCCTCACCCGGACGACCGCACCCGAACGGGGCATCACGCTTCCGGCGCGGACGATCACGGCGACGACGCCGCCCGGCTGAGGTCCGCCCGGGTGACGGCGGCCGAAGCCCTCGCCACGGCGCTGCGTCACACACCGGGCACCGCCGCCTCCGCCGATCTGGACGACGACCGCTCCACCCCGACGTGGGAGATCGGGATCCTCGCCACCGGCGGCACCTGGTACGAGGTGCGCGTCGACGCGGGCACGGGCAAGGTCGTCGCCGCCCACACGGAGCCGGGGCACCGGGGCGGCCACGACGACTGATTCCACGGTCGTCCCGTAGGGGCCCTGGTGGGGCCGCGGGCGGGGCGTACGGCGGGGCGGGTGACCCTCCTTCCGCGCACGGCGGGGCGGGAGGGCCACCCCTCCGCGGCACCGGCGGAACGGAGGGATCAACGGTCCCGGACCCGACGGGCGGGAGGATCACCCGCCCGGAGTACGGCGCCCCGGCACACGACGAAGGATGCGACCACCCGCCCCGGACCCGACTGTGCCGAACCACCACCCGCCCCGGCCGCGGGCCGGCCGGAAGACCATTCGTCCCGGGATCGACGGACTGGAAGGCCGATCATCCCGGGAACGGCGCAGCGAAAGGCCACCTGTCCCGGTGGCGGGGCGGCCAAAGGCCGACCAGTCCGGGGACCCACGGGACCGGAAGGTCGACCGTCCGAGGGGCGGCGCGGCGAAGGCCGACCACTCCGGGGACCCGCAGGACCGCTAGGCCGACCGTCCCAGGGGCGGCACGACGAGAGGCCGACCGCTCCGGGGACCGCACGATGAAAGGCGAACCGTCCCAGGCGGCACGGCGAGGACCGACCGCTCCGGGGACCCGCAGGACCGGAAGGCCCGGCGCCCGGGAGCGGCGCGGTCGCAGTCCCGACCGTCCCGGGGAGGGGCGGCAGGATCAGCAAGCCCGCCGTCCCGACATCGGCGCGGTCGCGGACGCTACCGTCCCGAGGGCGGCGGGATCAGAAGGCCCACCGTCCCGCGGCCAAGCCGCCGGCAGGCTCCGTCAGGCCTCGGTCAGGCCCTCCACCAGCGTGTCGGCGGCCCGGTAGGGGTCGAGTTCGCCGGCGACGATCCGTTCCGCCAGCGCGCTCAGGCGGCGGTCGCCGTGCAGGTCGCCGATGCGCCGGCGCAGGGCCGTGACCGCGATCGTCTCGACCTCCTGGGAGGCCCGGGCGAGCCGGCGCTCGGCGAGGACGCCGTGCTCCTCCATCCAGGCGCGGTGCTTCTCCAGGGCCTCGACGACCTCGTCGATGCCCTCGCCGCGCGCCGCGACCGTCTTGACGATCGGCGGGCGCCAGTCCCCGGGCCCGCGGGACTCGCCGAGGCCGAGCATGTGGTTCAGCTCGCGCGCGGTCGCGTCGGCGCCGTCCCGGTCGGCCTTGTTGACCACGTACACGTCGCCGATCTCCAGGATTCCGGCCTTCGCCGCCTGGATGCCGTCGCCCATGCCGGGGGCGAGCAGCACGACCGAGGTGTCCGCCCGGGAGGCGATCTCGACCTCCGACTGGCCCACCCCGACGGTCTCGACCAGGATCACGTCGCAGCCCGCCGCGTCCAGGACGCGGATCGCCTGGGGGGCCGCCCAGGCCAGACCGCCGAGGTGACCGCGGGTCGCCATCGAGCGGATGTACACACCGGGATCCGAGGCGTGCTCGGACATCCGGACCCGGTCGCCGAGCAGCGCGCCCCCTGAGAACGGGGACGAGGGGTCGACGGCCAGGACGCCGACCCTCCTGCCCTGCCGCCGGTAGGCGCTCACCAGCGCCGAGGTCGACGTCGACTTGCCGACGCCCGGCGACCCGGTGAGCCCGACCACGTACGCCCCGCCGGCCAGCGGAGCCAGCGCCGCCATCACCTCACGCAACTGCGGGGACGCCCCCTCCACCAGGGAGATCAGCCGGGCCACGGCCCGCGGCCGGCCTTCCCTGGCCTGGGCCACCAGCGAGGAGACGTCCTGCATCACAGCTCCGTTCAGAGTCGTACGAAACAACGCGGCGGCACATCCGCGGCGCGGCACCTACGCCGTGGGTACCCGCACGATCAGCGCGTCACCCTGACCGCCGCCACCGCACAGCGCCGCCGCGCCCACACCGCCGCCGCGCCGCTTCAGCTCCAGCGCCAGGTGCAGTACGAGACGGGCGCCGGACATGCCGATCGGGTGACCCAGGGCGATCGCCCCGCCGTTGACGTTCACCTTTTCCGAGGTCACGCCGAGATCCTTCATCGACTGCACGGCGACCGCCGCGAACGCCTCGTTGATCTCGATCAGGTCGAGGTCCGAGACGTCCAGGCCCTCCTTCTTCAGGGCGTGCAGGATCGCGTTCGACGGCTGCGACTGCAAAGAGTTGTCCGGTCCGGCCACGTTCCCGTGCGCGCCGATCTCGGCGATCCACTCCAGGCCGAGCTCCTGCGCCTTGGTCTTGCTCATCACGACCACGGCCGCCGCGCCGTCCGAGATCTGCGAGGAGGAGCCGGCCGTGATCGTGCCGTCCCTGGTGAACGCGGGACGCAGCTTGCCGAGCGACTCCGCCGTGGTCTCGGCGCGGATGCCCTCGTCCTTGCTGAAGACGACGGGCTCGCCCTTGCGCTGCGGGATCTCCACCGGCGTGATCTCCGCCTCGAAGACGCCGTTCTTCTGGGCGGCCGCCGCCCGCTGGTGCGAGAGGGCCGCGATCTCGTCCTGCGCCGGACGGGCGATGCCGAGGCGCGTGTTGTGCTTCTCCGTGGACTCGCCCATGGCGATGTTCTCGAAGGCGTCGGTCAGACCGTCGTGCGCCATGGCGTCGAGCATCTCGATGGCGCCGTACTTGAAGCCCTCACGGGACTTCGGGAGCAGGTGGGGGGCGTTCGTCATGGACTCCTGGCCGCCCGCGACCACGACGTCGAACTCACCGGCCCGGATCAGCTGGTCCGCGAGGGCGATCGCGTCCAGGCCCGACAGACACACCTTGTTGATCGTGAGCGCGGGGACGCTCATCGGGATGCCCGCCTTGACGGCCGCCTGCCGCGCCGGGATCTGACCGGCCCCGGCCTGCAGCACCTGGCCCATGATCACGTACTGCACCTGGTCACCGCCGATCCCCGCACGGTCGAGGGCGGCCTTGATCGCGAATCCTCCGAGGTCGGCTCCGGAGAAGGACTTCAGCGAGCCGAGCAACCGCCCCATCGGGGTGCGGGCACCCGCGACGATCACGGAGGTCGTGCTGTTCGTTCCAGACATGAGGTGCGATCCCCTTCCAGCTTGCACAGCTGAGGAGTGAACGAGGGTTTACTTGAATGTACTGAGCGGTAGGCCACCCGTCATCCGGCTGTCAGTGTGATCGCGCGCACGTTGCGTAACCGCCGCGGGAGCGCTGCACTGGCTCCATGCTGACGCGAATCGACCACATCGGGATCGCCTGCTTCGACCTCGACAGGACTGTCGAGTTCTACCGGGCCACGTACGGCTTCGAAGTCTTCCACTCCGAGGTCAACGAGGAGCAGGGCGTGCGCGAGGCCATGCTCAAGATCAACGAGACGTCCGACGGCGGCGCCTCCTACCTCCAGCTCCTGGAGCCGACCCGCGAGGACTCGGCCGTCGGGAAGTGGCTGGCGAAGAACGGCGAGGGCGTCCATCACATCGCCTTCGGCACGGCGGACGTCGACGCCGACGCGGGCGACATCAGGGACAAAGGCGTACGCGTCCTCTACGACGAGCCGCGACGCGGCTCCATGGGGTCACGAATCACCTTCCTTCACCCCAAGGATTGCCACGGTGTGCTGACAGAACTGGTCACTTCGGCGGCTGTTGAGTCACCTGAGCACTGACCTCCGTATATCTGGGCCGGTAGGGTTGGGGGCGGCCGCTGCCATTTCGGGGCGGCCCGGGGCCTGTCCGGCGACGGGCTCCGAGGTCGTGCCGCCGTGACGACGGCATGACCGAGGGCCGGGGTCCAGGTTTTCGGGGGACGAGCGTCGGGGCAGCAGCCCGTGCTCCGCTGTTGATCTGACACCATTCCCCGGGGGCACCGTTCGGCGGATGGACGGGGCTCGTTTGGAGAGACTTGCGACCAGGGGACGGATGGGACCGCGCAGTGCGGGGCTACGAACGCCAGGAGCGAGAGCCGGCGGCTGACGTCGACCACCTCTCTCGGTTCGAGGCCGAGATGGAGCGGCTGAAGACCGAGCGGGAGAAGGCCGTCCAGCACGCCGAGGACCTCGGCTATCAGGTCGAGGTGCTGCGCGCCAAGCTGCACGAGGCGCGCCGCAGTCTGGCGACCCGGCCTGCCTACGACAGCGGCGGCGACCTCGGCTACCAGGCCGAGCAGTTGCTCCGTAACGCCCAGATCCAGGCAGATCAGCTGCGCGCCGATGCCGAGCGCGAGATGAGCCAGGCCCGGGCGCAGACGCAGCGCATCCTCCAGGAGCACGCCGAGCAGGCCGCCCGCCTGCAGGCCGAGCTGCACGCCGAGGCGGTCGCGCGGCGTCAGCAGCTCGACCAGGAGCTGGCCGAACGCCGCCAGACCGTCGAGTCGCACGTCAACGAGAACGTGGCCTGGGCCGAGCAGCTGCGCGCCCGCAGCGAGCAGCAGGCCCGCCGACTCCTCGACGAGTCGCGGGTCGAGGCGGACCAGGCGCTGAGCACCGCCCGCGCGGAGGCCGAGCGGATCGCGGCCGAGGCCCGCCAGCGGCTGACGAACGACGCCGAGTCGGCCCGTGCCGAGGCCGAGGCGCTGCTGCGCCGGGCCCGTACCGACGCCGAACGGCTGCTGAACGCCGCGTCCACCCAGGCCCAGGAGGCCACCGAACACGCCGAGCAGCTGCGCAGCTCCACGGCGAACGAGTCGGACAGCGCCCGCCGCCAGGCCACCGAGCTGAGCCGGGCCGCCGAGCAGCGGATGACGGCCGCCGAGACGGCACTGCGCGAGGCAAGGGCCGAGGCGGACAAGGTCGTCACCGAGGCGAAGGACGCCGCGGCCAAGGCCCTGGCCGGCGCCGAGTCGGCGAACGAACAGCGCACCCGCACGGCGAAGGAGCAGGTCGCCCGGCTGGTCAGCGAGGCCACCAAGGAGGCCGAGACCACCAGGTCCGAGGCCGAGCAGGTCGTCGCGGAGGCCCGTGCCAAGGCCGAGAAGATCGTCGCCGAGGCCGAGGAGAACGCCCGCAGTCTCACCGCGGAGGAGACCGCCTCCCAGCTGTCCAAGGCGGCCCGTACCGCCGAGGACGTGCTCAACAAGGCGTCCGAGGACGCCAGGAAGACCACGAAGGCGGCGGCCGAGGAGGCCGAGCGGATCCGCACCGAGGCGGAGTCCGAGGCGGACCGGCTGCGCGCCGAGGCGCACGACATCGCCGAGCAGCTCAAGGGCACGGCGAAGGACGACACCAAGGAGTACCGCGCCAAGACGGTCGAGCTGCAGGAGGAGGCGCGCCGGCTGCGCGGCGAGGCCGAGCAGCTGCGTGCCGACGCGAACGCCGAGGGCGAACGCATCCGCAGCGAGGCCCGGCGCGAGGCCGTCCAGCAGATCGAGGAGGCGGCCAAGACCGCCGAGGAACTGCTCGCGAAGGCCAAGGCCGACGCGGACGAGCTGCGGACGACCGCGACGACCGACAGTGAGCGCGTGCGCACCGAGGCCATCGAGCGCGCCACGACGCTGCGCCGACAGGCCGAGGAGACCCTGGAGCGCACCCGCAAGGAGGCCGAGAACAACCGCGCCGAGGCCGTCGAGCTGGCCGAGACGATCAAGGCGGAGGCCGAGCGGGCCGCCGAGGCGGTGCGCGAGGACTCCGAGCGCGCCATAGCGGCCCGCCGGACGGAGGCCGCCGAGGAGCTGACCCGGCTGCACACCGAGGCCGAGCAGCGGCTCGCCTCGGCCGAGCAGGCGCTGAGCGACGCGCGGGCGGAGGCCGAGCGGATCCGCCGCGAGGCCGCCGAGGAGACGGAGCGGCTGCGCGGCGAGGCCGCCGAGCGGATCCGTACGCTGCAGGCGCAGGCCGAGGCGGAGGCGGACCGGCTGCGCAACGAGGCCGCCGCGGACGCCTCGGCGTCGCGGGCCGAGGGCGAGAACATCGCCGTACGGCTGCGTTCGGAGGCCGCGGCGGAGGCCGAGCGGCTGAAGTCGGAGGCCCAGGACAGCGCCGACCGGGTACGGGCCGAGGCCCAGGCCGCGGCCGAGCGGCTGGCGACGGAGGGCGCCGAGACGCTGGCCGCCGCTCAGGAGGAGGCCGTCCGGCGCCGCCGCGAGGCCGAGGAACTGCTCGGTTCGGCACGCCAGGAGGCCGACCAGGAGCGCGAGCGGGCCCGCGAGCAGAGCGAGGAGCTCCTCGCCTCCGCGCGCAACCGTGTGGAGGAGGCCCAGGCCGAGGCCGTACGGCTGGTCGAGGAGGCCGACCGGCGCGCGACCGAGATGGTCTCGAACGCCGAGCAGACCGCACAGCAGGTGCGCGACTCCGTGGCCGGGCTGCACGAGCAGGCCCAGGAGGAGATCTCGGGCCTGCGTTCCGCCGCCGAGCACGCGGCCGAGCGCACCCGCACCGAGGCGCAGGAGGAGGCGGACCGGGTCCGCGCCGACGCGTACGCCGAGCGGGAGCGCGCCTCCGAGGACGCCGGCCGTGTCCGGCGCGAGGCGGCCGAGGAGACGGAGGCCGCGAAGTCCCTCGCGGAGCGCACGGTCTCGGAGGCCATCACGGAGTCCGAGCGGCTGCGCTCGGAGGCCTCGGAACACGCCCAGCGGGTGCGGACCGAGGTGTCGGACGCCATCGCCAACGCCGACCAGGACGCCTCGCGCACCCGCGCGGAGGCCCGGGAGGACGCCAACCGGATCCGTTCGGACGCGGCCACGCAGGCGGACACCCTCATCAACGAGGCGCGCTCCGAGGCGGAGCGGCTGACGAACGAGACGAACGCGGAGGCCGAGCGGGTCCGCGCCGAATCCACCGCCAAGGCCGATCAGTTGCTCTCCGAGGCGACCGGGGACGCGGAGCGGCTGCGCGCCGAGGCCGCCGACACGGTCGGCGCCGCGCAGCAGCACGCCGAGCGGGTCCGTACCGAGGCCGCGCGGGTCAAGTCCGAGGCGGAGGCGGAGGCGGAGCGGCTCACCTCGGCCGCGCGCGAGGAGGCCGACCGGACGCTGGACGCGGCGCGCCAGGAGGCCAACAAGCGGCGCTCCGAGGCGGCCGAGCAGGTCGACACGCTCATCTCGGAGACGGCGTCGGAGGCCGACAAGCTGCTGGCGGAGGCTCAGCAGAGCGCGCAGAAGACCACGGCGGACGCCGAGAGCCAGGCCGACACGATGGTGGGCGCGGCCCGCAACGAGGCCGAGCGCCTTGTCTCCGAGGCGACCGTGGAGGGCAACTCCCTTGTGGAGCGGTCCCGTACGGACGCCGACGAGCTGCTGGTCGGTGCCCGCCGGGACGCGACCGCCATAAGGGAGCGGGCGGAGGAGCTGCGCGACCGCGTCACCTCCGAGATCGAGGAGCTGCACGAGCGGGCCCGCCGCGAGTCGGCCGAGACGATGAAGAACGCCGGCGAGCGCTGCGACGCGCTCGTGAAGGCGGCCGAGGACCAGCTCGCCGAGGCCGAGGCGAAGGCGAAGGACCTCGTCTCGGAGGCCAACTCCGAGGCGAGCAAGGTGCGCATCGCCGCCGTCAAGAAGGCCGAGGGTCTCCTCAAGGAGGCCGAGCAGAAGAAGACCTCGCTCGTCGCCGAGGCGACGGAGATCAAGGCCGAGGCCATCCGTGAGGCACGGCGCGCGGTCGAGGAGGGCAAGCACGAGCTGGAGGTGCTGGTCCGCCGGCGCGAGGACATCAACGCCGAGATCTCCCGTGTCCAGGACGTCCTGGAGGCGTTGGAATCCTTTGAGGCCCCGTCGGGCAACAAGGACGGTGGGGTCAAGGCGGGCGCCGCCGTCGGCGCACCACGTTCGGGTGGCAAGTCGTCAGAGGGCTAACCAGAAGATCCCATTCCGCACCTTTCGGACCTTTGGTGCGGACTCTGGCAAGCACTCTGACGGCCAGCCACCCAAAAGGAGTGTCATTCTCCAGATCAAACACGTATCCGCTCGATGACACACCGCTTTGGCCCCTAGGATTCCCCCTATCACCTCACCGGTCTCATTCGACAGGAACCCCATGAGCGACACTTCCCCCTACGGCTTCGAGCTTGTGCGGCGTGGGTACGACCGCGCTCAGGTGGACGAACGCATTTCGAAGCTCGTCTCCGACCGTGACAGCGCTCTGGCCCGTATCACTGCTCTCGAGAAGCGCATCGAGGAGCTCCACCTCGAAACGCAGAACGCCCAGGCCCAGGTCACCGACGCCGAACCGTCGTACGCGGGTCTCGGCGCGCGGGTCGAGAAGATCCTCCGCCTCGCCGAGGAGGAGGCGAAGGATCTGCGCGACGAGGCCCGTCGCGCGTCCGAGCAGCACCGTGAGCTCGCCGAGTCCGCCGCGCAGCAGGTCCGCAACGATGCAGAATCGTTCGCTGCGGACCGCAAGTCCAAGGCGGAGGACGAGGGCGTCCGGATCGTCGAGAAGGCCAAGAGCGACGCCTCTCAGCTGCGCCAGGAGGCGCAGAAGGACGCCCAGTCGAAGCGCGAGGAGGCGGACGCCCTCTTCGAGGAGACCCGCGCCAAGGCCGCGCAGGCCGCCGCCGACTTCGAGACGAACCTCGCCAAGCGCCGTGAGCAGTCCGAGCGTGACCTGGCCTCGCGTCAGGCCAAGGCCGAGAAGCGCCTCGCGGAGATCGAGCACCGCGCGGAGCAGCTCCGCCTGGAGGCCGAGAAGCTGCGCACGGACGCCGAGCGCCGCGCCCGCCAGACCGTGGAGACGGCCCAGCGCCAGGCCGAGGACATCGTCGCCGACGCCAACGCCAAGGCCGACCGTATCCGCTCGGAATCCGAGCGCGAGCTGGCGGCGCTGACGAACCGTCGCGACTCCATCAACGCCCAGCTCACGAACGTCCGCGAGATGCTCGCGACGCTCACGGGCGCCGCGGTGGCCGCCGCGAGCACGCCGGCCGAGGACGAGCCGATCTCGCGCGGGGTTCCGGCCCAGCAGACCCGGTAACCGTTTCCTGTCCACGGCTGCGGCCCGCACCCTCCTCGGGTGCGGGCCGCAGCCGTGGGCGCCGGCAGGGGCACGGGGAACGGCGCGACAAGGCCCGGCGGCGCGGCCGTGAACCCCGGTGAACAAGCGGCAAAGACCCGCTCGCTCAAGTAGCGCGGCCCTGGGGTCCGCCCTACCGTGGCCGCATGATCGAGCTCGAGGGGCTGACCAAGCGGTACGGCGAGAAGGTGGCGGTCGATCAGCTCTCCTTCGCCGTCAGACCCGGCATCGTGACGGGGTTCCTCGGGCCCAACGGCGCCGGCAAGTCCACCACCATGCGGATGATGCTCGGGCTCGACCGGCCCACCGCGGGCGACGTACGGATCGACGGACAGCACTACGACCACCTCAAGGACCCGCTGAAGTACATCGGCGCCCTGCTGGACGCCAAGGCCATGCACGGTGGCCGCAGCGCCTTCAACCACCTTCTCTGTCTCGCGCAGAGCAACGGCATCCCGAGGGCGCGGGTGGACGAGGTCCTCGACACGGTGGGGCTCACCGCGGTCGCGCGGAAGAAGGCCAAGGGCTTCTCGCTCGGCATGGGCCAACGGCTCGGCATCGCGGGCGCGCTGCTCGGCGACCCGCGGATCCTGATGTTCGACGAGCCGGTCAACGGCCTCGACCCCGAGGGCATCCACTGGATCCGCAACCTGATGAAGTCGCTGGCCTCCCAGGGACGGACCGTGTTCGTGTCCAGCCACCTCATGAGCGAGATGGCGCTGACCGCCGACCACCTCGTCGTCATCGGGCAGGGCCGGCTGCTGGCCGACACCTCCATGGCCGACTTCATCCAGCGCAACTCCCGGTCGTACGTGCGGATCCGGACCCCGCAGCGCGAACGGCTGCTCGATGTACTGCACGAGGCCGGGATCACCGTCGTCGAGAGCGGCAGCGGCGCCCTGGAGGTGGACGGCGGCAAGTCCGAGCAGATCGGTGAACTGGCCGCGCGTCACCAGCTCGTACTGCACGAGCTGAGTCCCCAGCAGGCCTCCCTGGAGGAGGCCTTCATGCAGCTGACCGCGGAGTCGGTGGAATACCACGCGCACTCCGACACCCCGCCCCGCGAGTGGGGCGGCGACTGGCGGAAGGAATCCTGAGCATGGCGGCCTCCCAGGTCCTCAGGTCCGAGTGGACCAAGATCCGGTCCGTTGCCTCCACGGTCTGGACACTCAGCCTCGCCGCCGTCGTCACGATCGCGCTCGGCATCCTGATCTCGCTGCTGTCCAAGAACGAGTTCGACAAGATGAACGCGAAGGACCGGCTCTCCTTCGACCCGACGTACATCAGCTTCGCTGGCATGAGTCTCGGTCAGCTCGCGATGATCGTCTTCGGGGTGCTGGTGGTCGGCAACGAGTACAGCACCGGCATGATCCGCACCTCGCTCGCTGCGGTCCCGCAGCGTGCCACCTTCCTCTTCAGCAAGGTCGCGGTGGCGACGGGGCTCGCCTTCGTGGTCGGCATCATCACCAGCTTCGTCGCGTTCTTCCTCGGGCAGGCGACGCTCGGCGCGCACCGGGCGTCGATCGGCGACCACGGGGTGCTGCGCGCGGTGATCGGCGGCGGGCTGTACATGACGCTCATCGCGGTGTTCTCGATGGGTGTGGCGACGATGCTGCGCAGTCCGATGCTCTCGCTCGGCATCCTGATGCCGTTCTTCTTCCTGATCTCCAACATCCTCGGCGCGGTCTCCGCGACCAAGAAGATCGGCCGCTATCTGCCCGACCAGGCCGGCAGCAAGATCATGCGGGTGGTGACCCCGATCGGCGACGACACCCCGTACGGCCCCTGGGGCGGCCTCGCGATCATGGTGCTGTGGGTGGTCGCGGCACTCCTGGGCGGCTATGTGCTGCTCAAGAGGCGGGACGCCTAGAAGAAGCGGGAGCCGAGAGCCGGGAGCCGCGGGCGGAAGCCGCACGGGGCGCAAGCCGCCCGGCCGACCGACAGGGTGCGCGCGTTCAGGAGACGGGGCGCGTGACGTCGTCGTCGCCGGCCGGCGACGGCCCCGGGATCAGCCCGTCGAAGTCCGTCCAGCCCTCCCAGCGCCACACGTCCCTGTCGAGGTCGGGCTGCAGCGGCACGAAGCGGCCGAGTTCGAAGTCGCCGCCCTCCAGGTCGAACCAGCGCTCGTCGGCGACCTCGGTGCCCAGGCCCACGGTCCGCGCCGTCAGCCGCACCAGCAGCTTCACGCCGTGCGAACCGGTGAGGTCGTTGCCCTGGATATACCGGAACGGCAGCTCGGCCACCGGCGCCTGGACCGGTATCCACACGGTGAACGGCGCCCCGCGCTCGACGGCGAGCCAGTACCGCTCGTCGGCGGGCTCCCCCTTGGCGTCCAGGACCTTCAGCCACTGCTTGTAGATGACCAGGCTGCCGTCGTGCGGGGAGCGCTCCAGATAACGCAGATGGACACGGGCGCGCAGGTCCACGACGGACAGGTTGTCGAAACGGTTGTAGAAGCGGACGGCGATGATCGCGTCCTCGCTGTTCGCGTGCTGCCGCGAGTAGCCCGGGAAGTCGGCGGTCCAGGCGTGCGAGATGCTGGCCCGCTGCCGCCAGACGAACGGCCGCAGCGCGAACATCTTGATCAGCACGATGCCCAGCAGCACCGCGGGCACCATGGCGCCGGTGACGGAGGCGACCGTGGCGAGCAGCTGGTGCGCGGTGCTGTCCGGTTCGGGCGCCAGACTGTCCGTGCCGACGCTGGCCCGCAGCACCGCGAGACTGAGGTCGAGCAGCCGCTCCCCGTTCGAGAACCGCTCCGCCATCGACCGCGCGGAGTGCTCGGTCAGTGTCCAGGCCGCCGCGATGACGACGGAGAGCCCGGCCAGCGCGCCGAGCGTCATCAACAGCAGCGCATGGACGGTGCGTCCGGCGATCCACCAGCGAACGGACGTACGGAAGCGCGGATGCGTCCGGCCCCGCCCCGCCGCTCCCCTGGCGTCCGCTCCTTGCCTCGTGCGCCTCAACTCGTATCCCCCGTAACCGACTTGGCCCCCACTCATAGAATGGGACGGCATGATTCCCGGTGTCCGTTCCGGCCAACCCTGCCGCGGCGGGCGAGAGCGGGCCCCGCCCCGGGTACACCTCGCGTGAAAGGCTGTGCCCGTATCGCGCGACCACCCCCGAAGGGCGTCACCGTGACCACGAAGGACCGAAGCCTCCAGGCGCTGGGCCTGGACGACGTGCCCGCCAAGCAGCCGCTCACCTATCCGGGCCGGCCCACCCCCGAGCCGTCCCTGCTCACCGGCGGCGAGCTGCTCCAGCTCGATGTACGGCCGCTGCGGCTCGGCGAGTGGTACGTGGAGGAGCGCCAGGCGCAGCAGCGGCTGGACGAGGCGCTGGCCGACCTCGGCCAGGCCGGCACCGGAAACCGCCACCCGGTGATCGCGGTCGGTTCGAACGCCTCCCCCGGCCAGGTCGCCCACAAGCTCACCCGGCTCGGCATCCCGGCGACCGTGCCGATGGTGCCGGTGCGGGTGCGCGGCATCGGGGTGGGCTGCTCGGGGCACATCAGTCCGGCGGGTTACGTGGCGGGGACGCCGTACGTCGACCGGGGAGCCGCGACCACGCTGGTCGTCACCTGGCTGGACCCGACGCAGCTGAAGGCGGTCGACGACACCGAGTTCCCGGACTACCGACGGGCGATACTGCCCGGCGACGCGTTCGAGATGACGATGCCGTCCGGGGAGCGGCTCGGCGGCGCGTACATCTACTTCAGCGCGCACGGGGTGCTGGCGGACCCGGCCACCGGACAGCCGCGGCCGGGCGGCGGCGACCAGGCGGAGCTGCTCGCCGCGCTGCTCGCCGGCTCCGCCCGGCTGCGGGAGCTGCTGGGGCCCGATCCAACGGCCTGGGTGCGGCAGGCCGGGGCCGACCGCGCGCTGCGCGAGCGGGGCACGCTCGTCTTCGGCGAGGAGGGCTGGGTACTGCCGCAGACGGACTTCCTGCCGTACGTCGACGACGCGGCCGAACTGCGGCTGTACGACGACCTGCCGCCCCTGGACGACTCACTGCCGCACCGGGGCTGAGGACGCGGCTGGGCCGGGGTGTGCGCGGCCGGCTCCGGAGATCCCTTTCCGGCCTGACCTGGGACGACGGGTACCTGACAAGGACGGGGGCGGGGACCGTACCTCCCGTCGATCTTCCCCGTACCTCTTCCCGGCGTGACCTGCACGGTTTTACTTTCTCTTGAGCGGAACCGTCAGCGCCCCGATATCCTCCTAACCCTTACGGGGGCGTGCGCCCCGACGTCCTGAACCTTTCGATGGGTGCGGAGCATGATCGAGGCAGTCGGCCTGACGAAGCGCTACGGCGCCAAGACGGCCGTGTACAACCTTTCCTTCCAGGTGCGGCCGGGCGCCGTCACCGGCTTCCTCGGGCCCAACGGCTCCGGCAAGTCGACGACGATGCGGATGATCCTCGGCCTCGACAACCCCTCCTCGGGCCAGGTGACGATCGGCGGCTTCCCCTACCGCAAGCTGCCGAACGCGCCCCGGCAGGTCGGCGCGCTCCTCGACGCCAAGGCCGTGCACGGCGGCCGGCACGCCCGCAACCACCTGCTCTGCCTCGCCCAGCTGTCGGGCATCCCGGCCCGCCGGGTGGACGAGGTGCTGGGTGTGGTCGGTCTGCAGGACGTGGCCAGGAAGCGCTCCAAGGGCTTCTCGCTCGGCATGGGCCAGCGGCTCGGCATCGCCGCCGCGCTGCTCGGCGACCCGCAGGTGCTGCTCTTCGACGAACCGGTCAACGGCCTCGACCCGGAGGGCATCCTCTGGGTCCGCAACCTCATGAAGGCGCTCGCGGCGGAGGGCCGTACGGTCTTCGTCTCCTCGCACCTGATGAGCGAGATGGCGCTGACCGCCGACCACCTGATCGTGATCGGCCGCGGCCAGCTGCTCGCCGACCAGAACATCAAGGACTTCATCTCGCACAACTCGGCCGACTTCGCGCGGGTCCGCACTCCGGAAACGGAGCCGCAGCAGCGCGAGAAGCTGACGGCCGTGCTGACCGAGGCGGGCGGCCAGGTACTGCCCGAGCAGGACGGCGGCCTGCGGGTCACCGGGCTGCCGCTGCCCCGCATCAGCGATCTCGCGCACACCGCCGACGTCCGCCTGTGGGAGCTGTCGCCGCACCAGGCCTCGCTGGAGGAGGCGTACATGCGGATGACGCAGGGCGCCGTCGACTACCGCTCGACGATCGACCAGCGGGCCGGACTCCAGCAGGAGCTGCCGCCCGGCGCGATGCCGCCGCCGCAGATGCCGGTGCCGGGGCAGGGCCAGCCGGGCTGGTACGCACCGCCGCCGCCCCAGCAGGGCGGGCAGCCGTTCGCGATGCCCCAGTCAGCGCCTCAGGCGGGCCCGTACGGCACCGCGGGCGCCCCGGCCGCCGGCCAGGGTCCCTACGGCGCTCCGGCCGCTCCCGGCGCCGCGGACGCCAACCCGTACGCGCAGCCCGCGCCGCAGGCCCCCGCACAGCCGCCCGCGGCCCCCGCCGCCCCCGACCTGACCAAGCCCGAGGACGCCCGATGAGCACGCCCCAGCCGCCGATGCCGCAGCAGACCGCCGCTGCCCCCCACTGGCAGGGGGCGCCCGGCGCGTCGTACACCTCGCCGATCCCGATCACCCGCACCCACCTCGGGCACGCGCTCACCTCCGAGTGGACGAAGATCAGGTCGGTGCGCTCCACGCTGTGGACGCTCGGCATCTTCCTCCTCCTGGTGATCGGCATCGGTTTCCTGGTCGCCGCGCAGACCCGGGACACCGACTTCGGCGACGTGCCGTACACGATCCCGGCCTTCTTCGGGCTGATACTCGGTCAGATCTGCCTGATCACCCTCGGCGTCCTGGTGGTCTCGTCCGAGTACGGCACGGGCATGATCCGGACCACCTTCACCGCCTCGCCCCAGCGCCACCGGGTGCTCGCCGCCAAGCTGATCATCTTCTTCGCGGTCGCCTTCGCCGCCTCGGCCTTCGCGATCGGCCTGGTCGGCCTGATCACCTCGGGGATGCACAGTGGCGCCTCGAACGTCTCCTGGGGCGGCTCGGTCCTCAAGGGCGCGCTGTACGTCTCGCTGCTCGGCGTCCTCGCGCTCGCGGTGGGCTCGATGCTGCGGCACTCGGCGGGCGCGATCACCACGATGCTCGGCGTCGTCCTGGTGCCCGCGATCATGCCCGCGTTCCTGATGATGTCCCAGAGCATGCGCACGATCGGCGAGAAGATGCAGGAGTACAACGCTCCCAACTCCCTCGCCAAGATCTTCGGACTGGACAGCGAGAACAGCGCCGGCGGCGCGCAACTCGGCCTGCTCGTCGGGGTGACGGCGGCGGCGATCATCGGCGCGTTCGTCCTGCTGGAGCGCCGAGACGTGTGACGTCTCCCCGTGCCCCGGCAGGCGACGTTCACCCCGTCGCGAGCCGCGGCGCCAGGGCGTGCCAGGCGTCGCGAGGCAGGCGGGACTTTCGCCACACGCCCTAGAACCTGGGCGCGTTACGGGACCGCTGCACCCGCGTGGTGCGGCGGTCCTTCGCGTTCCAGCAGGCCTTGTGCCAGTGACGGCGCTCGTCGACGCCCGAGTGCTCCGGCCAGGCCACCACGTGCGGGAGGCCGGAGGGGATCATCTGGTCGCAGCCCGGACAGCGGTAGGTCTTGCCCTGCGCGCTGGCGCCCGCCACATGACGCACGCTCCACTCCTCGCCCCGCCAGCTCTCCGTGGACTGCCAGCCGCCGTACCGCCCGGAGCGGTCGTCCTCCGCGCTCCGGCCGGAGGGGTCGGAACCCTTGGAACGGTTACGACGCGGGGACACAGGACACCTCACGGAGCTGTACAGGGGGCAGAGACCCCATCCAGCCTACGCGGCACGCGCAGGGGTAGGCGTACCTCGAACCCGCTCGGATCGACCACCCGTCGGAGCATTCTGCAGACAATCCGGAAATCCCTCCGACAGGCCGTGTCTTCGGCACGTGTCGGACGGTTATGCCGGTCGGGGGAGCTCCGCGTCGGAGCCGAGGAAGCAGGAAGCACCATGCACGTGGGAAGTTTTGTACTGGCGGCCCAGTTCCCCGGACAGGGCCAGGGAGAGGCACTGCACCGCGCGGTGCGGACGGCCGAGGTCACGGAGGCGGCCGGCCTCGACGCGGTGTGGCTGGCGGAGCACCACTTCGTGCCGTACGGGACGTGCCCGTCGGCCGTCACCCTCGCCGCCCTGCTGCTCGGCCGCACCAGCCGCATCCGCGTCGGCACCGCGGTGAGCGTACTGCCCACCGTCCACCCGGTGGCACTCGGCGAGCAGGCCGCGCTGCTGCACGTGACCTCCGGCGGCCGCTTCTCGCTGGGCGTGGGACGCGGCGGCCCCTGGGTCGACCTGGAGGTCTTCGGCGCGGGCCTGGAGGCGTACGAGAAGGGGTTCCCCGAATCACTCGATCTGCTGGTGCGCTGGCTGCGCGAACCGTCCGTCGAGGCCCACGGCGAGCGGTTCGCCTTCCGCGAGGTCCCCGTCGTCCCCCGGCCCTCGGAGACCCTGAGCGGCTCCCCCGGTCCCGAGGTCGTGGTCGCCTGCACCTCACCGGCGAGTGTGCGACTGGCGGCCGAGCGCGGACTGCCGATGCTTCTCGGCATGCACGTGGGTGACGAGGAGAAGGCCGAAATGGTGACCCTGTGGCGGCAGTACGCGCGTGTGGCGGGACGCTCCGCGGACGAGATCCGCGCCGCGGCCCATGTGTCCGCCGGCGTCTGCCAGATCGCGGACCGCCGCACCGACGCCGTGGAGACGCTCCTCAAGGCGATGCCGGGCTGGCTGAAGCAGGGACTGGACGCGCATGTCACGGTCGACGGCCGCGCGCGCTCGATGCGGGACCCGCACGCGTACACCGAACTGCTCTGCGGACTGCACCCGGTGGGCACCCCGCGGCTGTGCGCGGACCGGCTCGCGGCGACCTCGGAGCGGACCGGCATCTCGCGCTTCGCCCTGCTCGTCGAGGGCTCGGGCGATCTGGCGGCGACGGAGGAGAACGTGCGCAGGCTCGGCGCCGAGGTGCTCCCCCACCTCGGCTGAGCCCCGCACGCGGGAAGCTTGCCGCCCCGGTACAGATGCACCTCCCGCGTACGGAGCGGCAAGCAGTGCGGCATCAAGGCGTCAGCAGTCGCGGAACTCCGGTGACTGGTTCAGCAACTGACTGCGCACCGAGGTGAAGCGTGCCAGTGTGTCGTCCACTGAGGCGTCCAGTGGGAACACCGCCACCCGGTGGCAGTTCTGGAAAGCCAGCCGCACACCGAAGTGCCGCTGCAGCGCGCCGCGTATCGCGTCACTCGCGAGCGCACGCAGCAGCTGGCCACGTGCCTGCTCGTCCGGCGGAGGCGTCTGGTTGTCGGCGAAGTTGCCGCCGTCCACCTTCAGCTGAGCCACCAGGGAGCTGATCATCTCCCATGCGTAGGGCAGGGAGGTCCGGACGCAGTCGACGAATTCAGCTTCGTCGACCTCGCCTCGCTCGGCCTTTTCGAGTAGGGCCGGTGAGACGTCGAGCGACATGGGTTCTCCTCTCGCACCCCCAGAGCGCGGGGGTTGCCGGACAGATGAGGGAACTCGCGATCTCCAACACGCTGAGTACACGCATCGCGACCTCCCGTTTATACGGTAAGCAACGGACCGTGACGGCACCAGGAGAATGCGCACATAGTGAACTCCCACTAGGCCCACAATCAGCCACGACCGAACAGGCGTCTTCCAGGGCGAATCGCGTGGACCTGTGCCCGTCGAGTAGCGTTGCCGACCATGCGTCTCGTCATTGCCCGCTGCTCCGTTGACTACGCGGGCCGGCTCACCGCCCATCTCCCGTCGGCCCCCCGCCTCATCCTGGTGAAGGCGGACGGCAGCGTCTCGATCCACGCGGACGACCGCGCCTACAAGCCCCTCAACTGGATGTCGCCGCCGTGCACCCTGAAGGAGGGCACGGGCGAGGAGGAGGGCGTCTGGACCGTCATCAACAAGGCGGGCGAGAAACTCATCATCACGATGGAGGAGATCCTGCACGACTCCTCGCACGAACTCGGCGTGGATCCCGGCCTGATCAAGGACGGCGTGGAAGCGCACCTCCAGGAGCTCCTCGCGGACCGCATCGACACGCTCGGCGAGGGCTACACGCTCATCCGCCGCGAGTACATGACGGCCATCGGGCCCGTCGACATCCTGTGCCGCGACGCCGAGGGCCGGACCGTCGCCATCGAGATCAAGCGGCGCGGCGAGATCGACGGGGTGGAGCAGCTCACCCGCTACCTGGAACTCCTCAACCGCGACCCGCACCTCGCGCCGGTCCGCGGCATCTTCGCCGCCCAGGAGATCAAGCCGCAGGCCCGCGTCCTCGCCACGGACCGCGGCATCGGCTGCACGGTCCTGGACTACAACGCGCTGCGCGGCATCGAGGACGACAAACTGCGCCTGTTCTGACGCGCGTCGCCGCGACGCGCACGAGCGCACAGCAGGGAGGGCCGGGTCCGGTGACGGACCCGGCCCTCCCTGCTGTACCCGGTCTCAGATCACCGCGCCGCTCGGGGACCCGGCGCCGCCGCTCACCGGCACACCCGCGGAACTGCTCGCCGGAGCGCCGACGGTGGCGCTGCTAGCCGGTGCGCCGGAGGCGGGGCCGCTCGCGGTGTCCGAGGTGGACGGCGACATCGACGGGGTGGGGCTGTCGGAGGGAGACGGCGACCCGGAATTCGTCGGCGGCTTCGACGTGGAAGGGCTCGTCGGCGGCTTCGACGAGGACGACGGCGGCTTGGTCGTCGGCGACTTCGAAGGCGACTTGGACGGCGACTTCGACGGCCCGCCTCCCGACCCGTGCGTTCCGCTCGGGTCGTCCGACGGCTTCCCGTCGGCCGGCGGCGTCGGGTCGTCCGAGGTCCCGTACGTGCCGTCGGGGCCTGGATCGGTCGGCGTGCTCTCCACGCCCGAGCCGCTCGCGCCGTCGTCCCCGCCCTTCTTCGGCTTGTCCGCGCCGAGACTGTCGTCGTCGGAGCCCTGACTCACCGACGGGTTGACGCCGACCTTCTCGGACGGGGTGTCGCTGTTGTTGTTCGAGGTCGCGCCGAGCGTCACCACGGTGCCGAGCACGGCCACCAGGAGCGCGCCCGCGCCCGCCGCGACCAGATTGCGCCGGGTACCGCTGACCAGACGCCCGGCGACCCCGACGTGCTTGTCCTGACCCGGCTGCGACCGCTGGGTGATCAGCGTCGAGACCTCGCCGTACGGATCGGACAGCGCCACCGCGGGGAACGCGGCCGGTACACCACCGGGCGGCGACGCGGACTCCTCGTGCCGTGCGTCGGGCACCTCCTCGCCCGCCGTCGCACGGGCGCCGGGCAGTACCTCGCCGGAGCGGTCGGCGACCAGCGCGAGGGCGCGGCGGCCCGCCACGGTGCCACGCTTGTCGGCGAGGGCGCCGCGCAGCCCGATGGAGGCCTCCAGCTCGGCGCGGGCCCGGTCCAGCTGGCCGCCGCAGAGCGCGAGGATGCCCAACTCGTGGTGGAAGTAGGCTTGTTCGCCTACCTCTCCGGCGAGCTGGGAGGCCTCGGCACCGGCCCGCAGGGCCCGCTCCCAGGCGCTCCAGTGCAGCCCGGCGGCGAACGCGGGCGCGGCCGTGCGCGCCAGCAGCACGGCGGGGTTCTCGTCCTGCTCGTCGGCCGGGGCCGTGCTGAGCGGGACCAGCACCCCGAGCGCGGCGAGCACGGCGTCGGCCTCGGCGCAGACCCGCTCCGGGGTGACCGAGGGATGGCCGGCCCACCAGGTGTAGTGCTGGGCCGCGGTGCGGGCCTGCTCCTCGATGTCGTCGGCGTATCCGGCGGTCTCCAGCTGGGCCTGCACACCGGCCGCGAGCCGGTAGCGGGAGCCGACCGGGGAGACCAGCGAACAGTTCGCCAGTTCGGCGAGCGCGGCGTCGGCGTGGGTGTCGCCCATGAGGGCGGGCAGATGCGCCTGGTGCGGCACCTCGCCCCCGAGGGCGACGGCGAACCGCAGCGTCGCGCGGGCCGACTCGCTGAGCCGGGACGCGAGCAGCGAGGCGGGCGCGGCGCCCTCGGCGAGCGAGGGCAGCGGGACCGCGGTGCGCTCGTCGTCGTCCGCCGGCGCGTCCACCGGGGCGTCCTCGAAGTAGCCGTACGCGTCGAAGGCGCCCGGGTCCGCGCTCAGCTGGTCGCGCTGCCGCAGCAGGGCGCCTGCCTGCATGAAGCGCAGCGGAAGTCCCTCGGACTCGAACCAGAGGTCGCCCGCCCAGTTCGACTCCTCCTCGGTCAGCGCGCGTCCGACGGCCCGCTCGAGCAGTTCGAGGCCGCCGGCCCGTCCGAGGCCGCCGAGGTGCACCCCTTCGAGGAGGGAGTCGGCGGACGGCGCGGGGACGTCGGGGGTCGCGGCGACGAGGAAGGCGCACTCGGGCGTGGCCTCGAGGAGCTCGTCCAGCGCGGCGCCGCCGATCTCCGCGTCGTCGAGGACGACGACCGCGCCGATCGAGTGGACGAGTTCGCTCAGCTCGTCCCGTTCCGGCCGGTGCAGAGGCGCGCGGTACACGGCGGCGAAGAGGTCGTGCAGGAGGTCGTTCGCGCCGCGCCGGTAGCCGGAGAGACGGACGACGCCGTCGGGCGCGAGGTCCGCGCAGTCCTCGGCGACGGCTTCGAGCAGGCTGGTGCGGCCGGAGCCGGCGGGGCCGGTGAGGCGTACGGAGCGCCCGCGTGCCAGCAGACGGACCAGTTGCTCGCGCTCCTCCTGGCGCTCCAGGAGCGGCAGCCGGGGCTGGGCCGGTCCCGGCGGTACGGGCGGCTTGGCGGCACGGTTCAGTTCGGCGCGCTCCGCGGCGGTGAACTTCACGGGCCGCGGCGGATGCTCGTCCGGCGGGCAGGTCTTTATCTCGCTGCCGTCGACGGGATTGACGGTGAGCAGGAAGTCGCCCGAGACCAGCTGGACGGTACGGGCCAGTGCGGGCGTGTGCTGCCCCAGGTCCGCGGTGAGCGGATCGCGTGGCGGACGCGGGCGAGGCGCCCGACCGTCGTCGTCATGGACGTACTCTTCGGATCCCTGGTTGTTCGGGTCCATGTTCCAAGCCCCCCAAAAGCGTCGTGTGCCGAGCCCCTCCCGGCCTTGCTGCACACCGCGCTGTCGCTTCTGGTCCGGTGCCCGCTCTCAGGGTTTCGGGCGGCGGGCAGCCGAACCCTAAACCTTCGCACAGTATCTAGGAACAGCCGGGGTACCGCGCCGCCCGAGACGTCACAGCTTCATGAGGATTGTGCGCGTCGTGCGTTTCGTACGCCGCTCAGGTGGTACGTCGCTCGGGGCGCGCACGCCGGGGCGCACCCGGCCGGCTCCGCACGAGGGGCCGCGACCGGGTCACACCCGGGGCAGGGACTCGACCCCGATGCCGCCCTCGATCGCGAGGATCCGGTGCAGCCGGGTGGCCACCAGCAGACGCTGCATCTGCGGTGGTACGCCGCGCAGCACGAGCCGACGGCCGCACCGCCCGGCCCGTCGGTGGGCCCCCATGATGACGCCGAGTCCGGTGGCGTCCCACGAGTCCAGCTCGGACAGGTCCAGCACCAGGTCGCCGGCTCCGCCGTCGACGGCCGAGTGCAGGACCGTACGGGCGTCCGCCGCGCTGCGTACGTCGAGGCGGCCCCCGACGACCACCTCGGCGTGGTCGCCCCTGATGTACATATGCGCTCCCCGGGAGTGCGTCTCGTACGCTGCGTCAGCCTGCGTCTTTCATGTGCACCGTCTGACTGCCCTGAGGGCTCAGAGGTTGCCGTCTGTAAGCGAACCGATACCGAATTCACCTCATGGGGTGATGCTCCAGAGGTGCACGCGGTTTCAGTGCTTGTAGAAGCCCTGCCCGCTCTTGCGCCCGATGTCACCGGCGTCAACCATCCGGCGCATCAGCTCCGGCGGGGCGAACTTCTCGTCCTGGGTCTCGGTGTAGATGTTGCCGGTGGCGTGCAGCAGGATGTCGACGCCGGTCAGGTCGGCCGTGGCCAGCGGTCCCATGGCGTGTCCGAAGCCCAGCTTGCAGGCCAGGTCGATGTCCTCGGCGCTCGCCACGCCGGATTCGTACAGCTTGGTGGCCTCGACGACGAGCGCCGAGATGAGACGGGTCGTCACGAAGCCGGCCACGTCCCGGTTGACGACGATGCAGGTCTTGCCGACGGACTCGGCGAACTCCTTCGCGGTGGCGAGGGTTTCGTCGCTCGTCTTGTAACCGCGCACCAGTTCGCACAGCTGCATCATCGGCACCGGCGAGAAGAAGTGGACACCGACGACCCGCTCCGGGTGCTCGGTGGCCGCCGCGATCTTGGTGATCGGGATCGCGGAGGTGTTGGAGGCGAGCACGGCGTCGGGACGGACGATCTTGTCCAGGGTCCGGAAGATCTCGTGCTTGACCTCGAGCTTCTCGAACACCGCCTCGACCACGACGTCCGCGTCCGCGGCGGCGTCGAGGTCGGTGGTCGCGGTGATCCGGGCGAGCGCGGCGTCGGCGTCGTGCGCCTCCAGCCTGCCCTTGCTCACGAACCTGTCGTAGGAGGCCTTGATGCCGTCCGTGCCACGCTTCAGCGCCTCGTCGGTGACGTCGCGCAGGACGACGTCCCAGCCCGCCTGCGCGGACACCTGGGCGATGCCGGACCCCATCAGGCCGGCTCCGATGACGGCGAGCTTCCGTGCCACTGTGCGACTCCCCTGACGCGCTGTATATGTCTACCTCTCGGCGGACACTAGCGCTCGCGAGGGCCTGTGTGACCGGTAAGTAATGCGCGTCACGTCTCAACTGACGGACATCACACCGGATGGCTCACCCCGCGTCGCGCACCCCCTAGTTGAGCCCCTTCCCGCCCAACAGGTCCGGTGTCCCGCCGAGGAGGGCGACCGCCTCGCGTGACACTTCGTCCGCATTACGACCGGCTGCCCCCCGCCCGCCGACCGCCGCGACGGTCCGGCGGTGCCCTCCCCCTCGTGCCACTGCGCCGTCCGGTGGACCGGTACGGGACCGGTGCGCGGGCATCCTCCCCACCGCGCGCGGGCCGTACGGCGTCCCGGTCGCCGTCGAGTCCCGCGACGCCCGCCGTGACGGTGGGCACACGTGCCCACCGGAAGGCCGGGGCGTAACTACGCTGACCCCATGGTCAATCTGACGCGCATCTACACCAGGACCGGCGACCAGGGCACCACCGCCCTCGGGGACATGAGCCGGGTCTCCAAGACCGATCTGCGGATCTCGGCGTACGCGGACGCCAACGAGGCGAACGCGGTGCTCGGTACGGCGATCGCGCTCGGCGGGCTCGACGAGGACGTCGTCACCGTCCTCACCCGTGTGCAGAACGACCTGTTCGACGTGGGAGCCGACCTGTCGACCCCCGTGGCCGAGAACCCCGCGTACCCGCCCCTGCGCGTCGAGCAGTTCTACATCGACCGACTGGAGGCGGACTGCGACCGCTTCAACGACGAACTGGAGAAGCTCCGCTCCTTCATCCTGCCCGGCGGCACACCCGGCGCGGCACTGCTGCACCAGGCGTGCACGGTGGTACGGCGGGCCGAGCGCTCGACGTGGGCCGCGCTCGAGGTGCACGGCGAGCTCATGAACCCGCTGACCGCCACCTACCTCAATCGCCTCTCCGACCTGCTCTTCATCCTGGCGCGGACGGCGAACAAGGCGACCGGCGACGTCCTGTGGGTGCCCGGCGGGGAGCGCTGACCCACCCCGGCCCGGGACCGGGCGGGCCCGGCGGCTGATCGCCGGGCCCAAGCCGCCTTTCCGGCGGGGGAGTTGGGGCTTCGCACAGTGCTGCGTTCACTGGTCCAGACCTATTGACCTATGGTCCAGACCTTTCTATTCTCACCGCACTGCGCTAAGTCATGCCCACGACACCCCCGAGGAGAGGCATCATGCGCTTCCGGCACAGAGCCCGACAGAAAACCGTGGCAGGTCTCACCACCCTGCTCCTCCCCCTCGCCGCCCTCGTCGGCCTCGCGAGCCCCGCTCATGCGGCCACCTCCGCCACCGCCACCTACACCAAGACCCAGGACTGGGGTACGGGCTTCGGCGGCCAGTGGACCGTCAAGAACACCGGCACCACCGCCATCAGCTCCTGGACGATCAACTGGGACTTCCCCTCCGGCACGTCCGTCACCTCGGCGTGGGACGCGGACGTCACCAACTCCGGCACCCACTGGACCGCCAAGAACAAGTCCTACAACGGCACCCTCGCCGCGGGCGCCTCCGTCTCCTTCGGCTTCAACGGCGCCGGCTCCGGCTCCCCCTCCAACTGCACCCTGAACGGCGGCAGTTGCGACGGCGGAACCACCGTCCCGGGTGACAACCCGCCCTCCGCGCCCGGCACTCCCACCACCTCCTCCCTCACCGACACCTCGGTGAAGCTCTCCTGGAGCGCGGCCACCGACGACAAGGGCGTCAAGAACTACGACGTCCTGCGCGGCGGCGCCAAGGTCGCCACCGTGACCGGTACGACCTACACGGACACCGGCCTGACCGCCGGCACCGACTACTCGTACACCGTCCAGGCCCGTGACACCGCCGATCAGACCGGTCCGGCCAGCGGCGCGGTCTCGGTGCACACCACCGGCGGCACCACCACCCCGCCGGCCAGTGGCAACGCCGTCAAACTCGGCTACTTCACCGAGTGGGGCATCTACGGCCGCAACTACAACGTCAAGAACCTGGTGACGTCGGGCTCGGCCGCCAAGATCACGCACATCAACTACGCCTTCGGCAACGTCACCAACGGTCAGTGCGCGATCGGCGACTCCTACGCCGACTACGACAAGGCCTTCACCGCCGACCAGTCGGTCAGCGGCGTCGCCGACACCTGGGACCAGCCGCTGCGCGGCAACTTCAACCAGCTGCGCGAGCTGAAGGCCAAGTACCCGAACATCAAGGTCCTCTGGTCCTTCGGCGGCTGGACCTGGTCCGGCGGCTTCGCCCAGGCCGCCGCCAACCCGGCCGCCTTCGCGCAGTCCTGCTACAACCTCGTGGAGGACCCGCGCTGGGCCGACGTCTTCGACGGCATCGACATCGACTGGGAGTACCCGAACGCCTGCGGTCTGTCCTGTGACACCAGCGGTGCCGCGGCCTACAAGAACCTGATGCAGGCCCTGCGCGCCAAGTTCGGCACGGGCAACCTGGTCACCGCGGCCACCACGGCCGACGGCACCTCCGGCGGCAAGATCGACGCCGCCGACTACGCGGGCGCCGCGCAGTACGTCGACTGGTACAACGTGATGACGTACGACTTCTTCGGCGCGTTCGCCGCACAGGGCCCGACCGCCCCGCACTCGCCGCTCACCTCGTACAGCGGCATCCCGACGCCCGGCTTCACCACGGCCGACGCGATCGCCAAGTTCAAGTCGAAGGGCGTGCCCGCGAGCAAGCTGCTCATCGGCATCGGCTTCTACGGCCGCGGCTGGACGGGCGTCACCCAGGACGCGCCGGGCGGCACGGCGACCGGACCCGCGCCGGGCACGTACGAGCAGGGCATCGAGGACTACAAGGTCCTCAAGACGTCCTGTCCGGCCACCGGCACGGTCGCCGGCACCGCGTACGCGCACTGCGGCAGCAACTGGTGGAGCTACGACACCCCCGCCACCATCGGCACGAAGATGTCGTGGGCCAAGAGCCAGGGTCTGGGCGGCGCGTTCTTCTGGGACTTCAGCGGCGACACCAGCAACGGTGAACTGGTCAGCGCCGTCAACACCGGCCTGAGCTGACCTGGCACCACCCCCCACAGCCGCCGCGGGCGGGCCTCCGGGTCCGTCCGCGGCGGTCTTCCCGGCTCATGGGCGACCGCGGTCCTCCCGGTTCACGGGCATCGGCGGGCGAAGGTCAGGCCACGTTCACACGCTGTCCGGGCGGGGCCGCCTCCAGCCACGCGAGGAAACCGGTCAGCGCGTCCTCGCTCATCGCCAGCTCCAGCCGCGTGCCCCGGTGGACACAGGCCAGGATGATCGCGTCGGAGAGCAGCGCGAGCTCCTCCTCACCGTCCGGAGCACGCCGGCCGGCCACCTCGATCGCCGAGCGCTCCAGCACACGGCGCGGGCGGGGGGAGTACGAGAAGACCCGGTACCACTCGATGCGGTCGCCGTTGTAGCGGGCGACGCCGTAGCCCCAGCCCTTGCCACTGGTGTCGCTCTTCTCGGGCACGTCCCAGCGCAGGCTGCAGTCGAACGTGCCGCCGGAACGCTGGATGAGCCGGCGGCGGAGGCCGAAGACGAACAGCCCCACCACCACGAGAGCCACTACCAATCCGCACACAGTCAGAGCGAGGACCATCGACACCGACCTCCTCGTCTCCTAGGTAACGGAAAAGAAAAAACCTCCGCATTCGCCTCAGCCGCGGCCGGGGCCGGAATCATCCGGTCCCAGCCGCGGCTGAGGCAAAGCATCACACGGCACTCCCCCAGTACCCTAAGGGTCCGGGGGGTGCCTCCGGATCAGCGCGCCGACACCGCCCGGAGTCGGACATCCGCCCGACGCTCGGCGGAGGCATCGCCCTCCGCCTTGGCGCGCTCGAGCTCCCGCTCCACGCGCTGGACGTCGATCTCGTCCGACAGCTCGGCGATCTCGGCCAGCAGCGACAGCTTGTTGTCCGCGAACGAGATGAAACCGCCGTGCACCGCGGCGACGACCGTTCCACCATCACTCGTACGGATGGTCACCGGGCCGGACTCCAGCACACCGAGAAGCGGCTGGTGACCGGGCATGACGCCGATGTCGCCGGACGCGGTACGCGCGACGACCAGGGTGGCCTCGCCGGACCAGACACTGCGGTCCGCGGCGACGAGCTCGACATGCAGCTCAGCAGCCAAGGTGGGCTCCTCGGGTCACCACCCGGCCGTTGCCGCCGGGTGTTGGGTCAAAGTCTAATGGGCGTACGGAGAGGGACGGGACGCACCCCGCGAGGTGCGGCCCCGCCCCCCTCACTCACGAACACGAGGTTCAGGAGACGCCGAGCTCCTTGGCGTTGGCCTTGAGGTCCTCGATGCCACCGCACAGGAAGAACGCCTGCTCCGGGAAGTGGTCGTACTCACCGTCGATGATCGCGTTGAAGGCCGCGATCGACTCGTCCAGCGGGACGTCCGACCCGTCGACGCCGGTGAACTGCTTGGCGACGTGGGTGTTCTGGGACAGGAAGCGCTCCACGCGACGGGCACGGTGGACGGTGAGCTTGTCCTCCTCGCCCAGCTCGTCGATACCGAGGATCGCGATGATGTCCTGAAGGTCCTTGTACTTCTGAAGAACCGACTTGACGCGCATCGCGGCCGCGTAGTGGTCCGCCGCGATGTAGCGGGGGTCCAGGATGCGGGACGTGGAGTCCAGCGGGTCCACGGCCGGGTAGATGCCCTTCTCGGAGATCGGACGGGAGAGAACCGTCGTCGCGTCGAGGTGGGCGAACGTGGTGGCCGGGGCCGGGTCGGTCAGGTCGTCCGCGGGGACGTAGATCGCCTGCATCGAGGTGATCGAGTGACCACGGGTCGAGGTGATGCGCTCCTGGAGGAGACCCATCTCGTCGGCCAGGTTCGGCTGGTAGCCCACCGCGGAGGGCATACGGCCGAGCAGGGTCGAGACCTCGGAACCGGCCTGCGTGAAGCGGAAGATGTTGTCGATGAAGAACAGCACGTCCTGCTTCTGCACATCGCGGAAGTACTCCGCCATGGTCAGACCCGCGAGGGCCACGCGCAGACGGGTGCCCGGGGGCTCGTCCATCTGGCCGAAGACGAGGGCGGTCTTGTCGATGACGCCCGAGTCCGACATCTCCTCGATGAGGTCGTTGCCCTCACGGGTGCGCTCACCGACACCGGCGAACACGGAGACACCGTCGTGGTTGTTGGCGACGCGGTAGATCATCTCCTGGATGAGCACCGTCTTGCCGACACCGGCACCACCGAACAGACCGATCTTTCCACCCTTGACGTACGGGGTGAGAAGGTCGATGACCTTGACGCCGGTCTCGAACATCTCGGTCTTCGACTCGAGCTCGTCGAAGCGCGGGGCCTTGCGGTGGATGGACCAGCGCTCGCCGTCGTACTTCTCGTCGGTGTTCAGCACCTCACCGAGGGTGTTGAAGACCTTGCCCTTGGTGAAGTCGCCGACGGGGACCGTGATGCCGGTACCGGAGTCGGTGACCGCGGCCTGGCGGACCAGACCGTCGGTGGGCTGCATGGAGATCGTGCGGACCAGGCCGTCACCCAGGTGCTGGGCGACCTCCAGGGTCAGCGTCTTCTTCTCGCCGGCGTTGGCCGGGTCGGCCACCTCGACGTGAAGGGCGTTGTAGATGTCCGGCATCGCGTCGACGGGGAACTCCACGTCGACGACCGGGCCGATGACCCGGGCGACGCGGCCCGTGGCAACGGCCGTCTCAGAAGTCGTCGTCATTACTTGTCACTCCCCGCGGTCGCGTCGGCAAGGGCTGCGGAGCCACCGACGATCTCGCTGATTTCCTGGGTGATTTCGGCCTGGCGGGCCGCATTGGCAAGGCGGGAGAGCGTGGTGATCAGGTCTCCCGCGTTGTCGGTCGCCGACTTCATCGCGCGGCGCGTGGCGGCGTGCTTGGAGGCAGCCGACTGGAGCAGCGCGTTGTAGATACGGCTCTCGACGTAGCGCGGCAGCAGGGCGTCGAGGACGTCCTCCGCCGATGGCTCGAACTCGTACAGCGGAAGGATCTCGCCCGTGGGCGCTTCCTCCGCGACCTCTTCGAGGCGAAGCGGCAGCAGCCGGCCGTCGATGGCCGTCTGCGTCATCATCGAGACGAACTCGGTGTAGACGATGTGGAGTTCGTCCACGCCGCCGTCCGCCGTCTCCTTCTCGATGGCCTCGATGAGCGGACCCGCGACCTTCTTCGCGTCCGCGTAGGTGGGCTCGTCGGTGAAGCCCGACCACGACTCCGCGACCTTGCGCTCGCGGAAGTTGTAGTGGGCCAGACCGCGGCGGCCGACGATGTACGTGTCGACCTCCTTGCCCTCGGCCTCAAGACGGGCGGTCAGCAGCTCCGCCGCCTTGATGGCGTTGGAGTTGAAGGCGCCGGCCAGTCCGCGGTCGCTCGTGAGGAGCAGCACCGCGGAACGGGTCGCCGTCTCCGCCTCCGTGGTCAGCGGGTGCTTGGTGTTCGAACCCGTACCGACCGCCGTGACCGCGCGGGTGAGCTCGGTCGCGTACGGCGCGGAGGCCGCCACCTTGCGCTGCGCCTTGACGACGCGCGAGGCGGCGATCATCTCCATCGCCTTGGTGATCTTCTTGGTCGCGGTGACGGATCGGATGCGACGCTTGTAGACCCGGAGCTGGGCTCCCATGAGTCAGGTCCCTTCCTTACGTCACTTGGCAGCGGCCGGGGCGTCCTCGCCGAGAAGCTTCCCGTCCGAGGTCTCGAACTGCTTCTTGAAGTCCGCGATGGCGTCCGCGATGGCGGTGAGGGTGTCGTCCGACATCTTGCCGCCCTCCTTGATGGAGGTCATGAGGCCCTGCTCCTTGCGGTGCAGGTACTCCAGGAGCTCCTTCTCGAAGCGGCGGACGTCGGAGACCGGCACGTCGTCCATCTTGCCGGTGGTACCGGCCCACACGGAGACGACCTGGTCCTCGGTCGGCATCGGCTGGTACTGAGCCTGCTTGAGCAGCTCGACCAGTCGCTGACCGCGCTCCAGCTGCGACTTCGACGCGGCGTCCAGGTCGGAACCGAAGGCGGCGAACGCCTCCAGCTCGCGGTACTGGGCGAGGTCGAGGCGGAGCCGGCCGGAGACCTGCTTCATCGCCTTGTGCTGGGCGGAGCCACCGACACGGGAGACCGAGATACCGACGTTCAGGGCCGGACGCTGGCCGGCGTTGAACAGGTCGGACTCCAGGAAGCACTGGCCGTCGGTGATGGAGATGACGTTGGTCGGGATGAACGCCGACACGTCGTTCGCCTTGGTCTCGACGATCGGCAGACCCGTCATCGAACCGGCGCCCATCTCGTCGGAGAGCTTCGCGCAGCGCTCCAGCAGACGGGAGTGCAGGTAGAAGACGTCACCGGGGTAGGCCTCGCGGCCCGGCGGACGGCGCAGCAGCAGGGAGACGGCGCGGTAGGCGTCGGCCTGCTTCGAGAGGTCGTCGAAGATGATGAGGACGTGCTTGCCCTCGTACATCCAGTGCTGACCGATGGCCGAACCGGTGTACGGCGCCAGGTACTTGAAGCCGGCCGGGTCGGACGCCGGGGCGGCGACGATGGTCGTGTACTCGAGCGCGCCGGCCTCTTCGAGGGCGCCACGCACGGAGGCAATGGTCGAACCCTTCTGACCGATGGCGACGTAGATGCAGCGGACCTGCTTCTTCGGGTCGCCCGAGCGCCAGTTGTCGCGCTGGTTGATGATCGTGTCGACGGCCAGCGCGGTCTTGCCGGTCTGACGGTCACCGATGATCAGCTGACGCTGGCCGCGGCCGACCGGGGTCATCGCGTCGACGGCCTTGTAGCCGGTCTCCATCGGCTCGTGCACCGACTTGCGGACCATGACGCCCGGGGCCTGCAGCTCGAGGGCGCGGCGGCCGGACGTCTCGATCTCGCCGAGGCCGTCGATCGGGTTGCCGAGCGGGTCGACGACGCGGCCGAGGTAGCCCTCGCCCACGGCGACGGACAGCACCTCACCGGTGCGCTGCACCGGCTGGCCCTCCTCGATGCCGCTGAACTCGCCGAGGACGACCGCACCGATCTCGCGCTCTTCCAGGTTCAGCGCGAGACCGAGGGTCCCGTCCTCGAACTTCAGCAGCTCGTTCGCCATGGCCGAGGGAAGACCCTCGATCTTGGCAATACCGTCGCCGGCGACGGTGACCGTACCGACCTCCTCGCGCGAGGCCGCGTCCGGCTGGTACGACTGGACAAAGTTCTCCAGCGCGTCCCGGATCTCCTCCGGCCGGATCGTGAGCTCCGCCATCTGGGTTCCCTGCTCTCCTTGTTGGGCCCGAAGTGTTCTTGGGGGTCTGGGGTCAGCCCCCAGGAATCCTCTGCACGGCCCAACCAGGGCCGTAAGTACAACGTGTTGCGTGTATGGAGTTGCTGCTAGCCGGCCATGCGGCGGCCGGCGTCGTCGAGCCGGTCCGCAATGGCGCCGTTGATGACCTCGTCACCGACCTGCACCCGGATCCCGCCGAGGACCTCGGGGTCCACGTCGAGGTTGAGGTGCATCGCGCGGCCGTAGAGCTTCGCCAGAGCGGCGCCGAGGCGCTGCTTCTGGCCGTCGCTCAGCGGGACCGCGGAGGTGACGACGGCGACCATGCGGTCCCGGCGCTCGGCGGCGAGCTTGGACAGGGACTCGAGTCCCGCCTCCAGGCTACGTCCACGCGGCGCGGTCACAAGGCGCGTCACCAGACGCTCGGTGGTCGCGTTGGCACGGCCGCCGAGCAGGCTGTGCACCAGCTCGCTCTTGGCCGCCTTCGAGGCGGCGCGGTCGGTCAGCGCGGCACGCAGCTCGGTGTTCGAGGAGACGATCCGGCCGAACCGGAACAGCTCGTCCTCGACGTCGTCGAGCGTGTTCGCCCGCTGGGCGGCCGTGAGGTCGGCGATGTTCGCCAGCTCCTCCAGCGTGTCCACCAGGTTGCGCGACTGCGACCAGCGCGAGCGCACCAGTCCGGCCACCAGGTCCGCGGTCGGACCGCCGACCTGGCCGCCCAGCAGGCGCTGGGCCAGCTCGGCCTTGGCCTCACCGGGCTGCGCCGGGTCGGTCAGGACCCGACGCAGCGACACCTCGCGGTCGAGCAGTGCGGTGACGGCGGCCAGCTCGTCGGCGAGCCGTGCCGCGTCCACGGACGTCGAGTCCGTCAGCGCGTCGAGACGCTCACGGGCTGCAGCGAATGCCTCGCGGCTCGCTCCGTGCGCTGTCATCGAGTCGCCTCGGCCTTCTCCTCGAGCTCGTCGAGGAAGCGGTCGATGACGCGGCTCTGCCGGGCGTGGTCCTCGAGGGACTCACCGACGAGCTTGCCGGCCAGGTCGGTGGCGAGCTTGCCCACGTCCTGGCGCAGCGCCTGGGCCGCGGACTTGCGGTCGGCCTCGATCTGCGAGTGGCCGGCGGCGATGATCTCCTCGCGCTGCCGCTGGCCTTCCGCGCGCATCTCGGCGATGAGCGTGGCGCCCTGCTCCTGCGCCTCCTGGCGCAGCCGCGCGGCCTCGTGCCGGGCTTCGGCGAGCTGGGCCTTGTACTGCTCCAGCACGCTCTGGGCCTCGGTCTGAGCGGCCTCGGCCTTCTCGATACCGCCCTCGATGGCCTCGCGGCGCTCGTCCAGAACCTTGTTGATGTTCGGAAGGAGCTTCTTGGCGAGGAAGCCGAAGACGATGACGAAGGCGATCAGGCCGATGACAAGCTCAGGGATCGGCGGGACGAGCGGGTTCTCCTGCTCGGCCGCCAGAATGAGCAGCTGGCTCATATCAGTGCCTTTCGTCTAGGGGGCTGTCGTCGATCCGACGTCACACGCCGTAGACGAACGGCATGACCAGACCGATGAGGGCGAGCGCCTCACAGAAGGCGAAGCCGAGAATCTGGTTGGCGCGGATCAGACCGGCGGCCTCAGGCTGACGGGCGAGCGCCTGGGTGCCGTTACCGAAGATGATGCCGACGCCGACGCCGGGGCCGATGGCCGCGAGGCCGTAACCGATCGAGCCGAGCGAGCCGGAGACAGCGGCAAGGGTCTGGGACATGCCAGTTCTTCCTTTTCTTTACGGACCGGTGGGGGTTGGCCACCGGACGACTGCGGGGTCGAGAAGCGGGCGCTCAGTGGTGCTCGGCCAGCGCGCCCTGGATGAAGGAGCAGGTCAGCAGCACGAACACATACGCCTGCAGGGCCTGGATGAACAGCTCGAAGGCCGTCATGACGATGACCATGATGAACGAGACGCCCGCGTAGGCGATCCCGATGCCGTTGAGCAGGTACCAGCTGGCGATCGTGAACAGCAGCAGCAGGGTGTGGCCGGCGAACATGTTCGCGAAGAGTCGCACCGCGTGCGTGAAGGGCCGGACGATCAGGTTCGAGAAGAACTCGATGAGCATGGCCAGCGGCAGCACGGGGCCGAGCGACTTGTCGTATCCCGTGAAGTTCTTGAGGGCGCCGACGAAGCCATGACGCTTGAAGGTCAGCGAGACCCACAGGACGTAGACGATCAGAGCGAGCACCACGGGGTACGAGATGATCGCCGTGACCGGGAACTGGGCGACCGGCACGATCGACCAGAGGTTCATCATCCAGACGAAGAAGAAGAGCGAGACGACGAGCGGTACGTACTTCTCGCCTTCCTTCTTGCCGATGGTCTCGTAGACGATGCCGCGCCGGACGAAGTCGTAACCCGTCTCGGCGACCATCTGGAGCTTGCCCGGGACGACCTTCGGCTTGCGGAAGGCCGCCCAGAAGAAGGCGACGATGATGATCGAGCCGAGCAGCGCCAGCAGCATCGTCTTGTTGAAGTACAAGTTGCTGTCCCCGTCGCCCAAGAGGGGCTTGAACAGGAACGAGTGCAGGCCGGGAGCCGGGAAGCCACAGCCGTCGAAGATGTGGCAGTCGGTCTCGAAGGCGAGCACCTGCGTCGGGTCAGCACTCACCGCGGGCTCCTTCAGCGTGGCGCATAGGTACGGCAACCTCGTTGTGTCGGCGCGGCGCGCAGCCGCGGTTCGGCACTGGACTGGTGTTACGGATGGGGGGGCGGCTGTGGGGCATCAAGCCTCGCGATTGAGCAGGCGTCAGCTCAGATGCCCGCGCCCGCGATGCCGCAGTTGGCACCGGACCATAGCAGGATCTCCTACAGGCACTTATCCCGGCCCTACCCCTCACGACGAGTGCCCCGTTTTTTCGGGCTTGTCGCCCTTCGCGGAGTCGGGTTCGACATAAAGGATCTTGGCGTTCATATGGGCACGCGCCTGTGCGCCGATCCACGCGAGCGTGGCGGCGACCAGGGTGATCGCGAAGGCCTTGGGGTTGAACAGCGTCGTGTTCTTGAACGCGGCGACGAAGATGAACAGCAGAAGAATCTGTGCCGTGTAGAGCAGGAGGCCCATCGCCTGGAACAGGTGCGGAAGCGATGTGGCGGTGCGCTGCAGAACGTAGAGCCCGATGCCCATGAACAGGATCACGACCAGCGTCGCGACGACCGCCCCGAGCGCTCCCTTGCCACCCGCGACCACACCGCTGACCACGGCGGCGATCGCGCCGACGGCAGCTGTGGGCACGGCGGCCTGAAGGAGAATCCGGGCGTCATTGGACGGCATGGCGGCAACTCCGCTTGCTAAGGGGGGCAGGGTGTCGTCATGGACGAGCGTAGTCCCGGGCGGAGAGGGATCCTCACGCCAAGGGTCCGTCTCTCGACGGTCCTTCGGCTCCACCCCGGGTTCTCGTGAACCGTATCACAAACTATTTGATGCGGTCTTTACCTAGATGGTGTGCTCGCTGTCACACATGAGAGTGAACCCGCGCGTCTGTGCAAAATAACGGGCAACTTGTCTGCTATTGACGCGGTTTGCCGCTGTCGGCTCTTGCACAATTCTTACTTTGCATCAGCGTGAACTTTCGGCCCCGCGACGGTCCAGGACGCGCGGACGAGTGCCAATTGCCGTCGCCCCGTTGACTCCTGAGACTCCGACGACGACCGGCGCACGCTCTTCGGAGCCGGCGTCCTGCGCCGCCTCGGTCCCCTGCGCCGTCTCCTCGGCCCCGTCGCCCGGGACCGCCGAGGCGGCGGCGCGACGACGCCGGTAGCGCGGTGGCACGAGGTGCTCGGCCCAGCGCGGAGCACGCGGTGTGAAGCGCGGCAGCAGGAGCAGCACCAGCCCGACCGCGCTGAACGCGGCGATACCGAGCACGCTCCACATGGCTCCCGAGTTCACCGAGTAGGCGAGGGCACCGAAGGCGATGAGCGCCGACCAGAAGTACATGATCAGCACGGCCCGGCTGTGCGAGTGGCCGACCTCCAGCAGACGGTGGTGCAGATGCCCGCGGTCGGCGGCGAACGGGGACTGTCCGCGCCAGGTGCGCCGCACGATGGCGAGCACGAGGTCGGCGGCCGGGATGGCGATGATCGTCAGCGGCAGCAGCAGCGGGATGAAGACGGGCACCGTCTGGTGCACGGTGTTGCGCGGGGAGCCGGTGAAGAGGTTCATCACGTCGGGGTCGATCTGCCCCGTGATGCTGATCGCGCCGGCCGCCAGCACCAGCCCGATCAGCATCGAGCCGGAGTCACCCATGAAGATCCGCGCCGGGTGCATGTTGTGCGGCAGGAAGCCCAGGCACATGCCCATCAGGATCGCCGCGAACAGCGTCGCCGGGGCGGCGGCCTCGATGCCGTAGCTGTACCAGATGCGGTAGGCGTACAGGAAGAACGCGGCGGAGGCGATGCACACCATGCCCGCGGCGAGCCCGTCGAGCCCGTCGACGAAGTTCACGGCGTTGATCGTGATGACCACCAGCGCCACCGTCAGCAGGGTGCCCTGCCACTGGGTGAGGGCCACCAGGCCGACACCGGGGATCGGCAGCCACAGGATCGTCAGACCCTGCATGACCATCACACCCGCGGCGATCATCTGACCGCCCAGCTTGATCAGGGCGTCGATCTCGAACTTGTCGTCCAGCACGCCGATCAGCCAGATCAGTGCCGCCCCGGAGAGCAGCGCGCGCGGCTCGTTGGAGTTGGAGAAGACCGCGTTGAGGTTCGTCAGGTGGTCCGCGACCAGCAGCCCGGCGCACAGACCGAAGAACATCGCGATGCCGCCGAGCCGCGGTGTGGGTTCCCGGTGCACGTCCCGTGCCCGGATCTGCGGCATGGCTCCGGCCACGATCGCGAACTTCCGTACCGGCCCGGTCAGCAGATACGTCACCGCGGCCGTGACACAGAGCGTCAGCAGATATTCACGCACGGGCTTCCCCACAGGTCTCGCTGGCCATCTCAGCCCCACACCCTAGCGATGCGCGCATACGGTTGAGGACTTCCGGGTAGCGACGATGGTTGCACGCCTGGCTGTGCACACGAGTGCGCGTACCCCTCAGAGGTCCGGATAGGGAGGAAATCTTCCGGTGAGCTCCCGCACTTCTTCACGTGCGGTCCTGCTGTCCTTCCCACCCCGCAGCACCGCCGCGAACACCGCCGCGACCTGCGCCATCTCCATCTCGCCCATGCCCTGCGTGGTCATCGCCGCCGTGCCGAGCCGCAGCCCCCGCGTCTCCCCGTAAGGCAGCGCACAGGTGTCGAGGACCATTCCGGCGGCGGCGAGCCGACCGCGTGCGGTGCGCCCGTCGAGGCCGAACGGCGCCGGGTCGGCGGTCAGCAGGTGGGTGTCGGTGCCGCCCGTGGTGAGGGCGAGTCCCTCCGCGGCCAGTCGCGCGGCCAGGGCCCGCGCGTTGGCCACCACCTGATGCGCGTACGCCGTGAACGCGGGCGTCGCCGCCTCGCCGAACGCCACGGCCTTGGCGGCGATCGTGTTCATCTGCGCACCGCCCTGGGTGAACGGGAAGACGGCGCGGTCGACGCGCTCGGCCAGTTCCGCGCCGCACAGGATCATGCCGCCGCGTGGCCCGCGCAGCACCTTGTGGGTCGTCGCGCAGACCACGTCGGCGTACGGCACCGGGCTGGGCGCCGCTCCCCCGGCGACCAGCCCGATGGGATGGGCGGCGTCGGCGATGAGATAGGCGCCCGCCTCGTCGGCGATCTCCCGGAAGAGCGCGTAGTCGATGTGCCGGGGATAGGAGATGGAGCCGCAGACGATGGCCTTGGGGCGGTGCGCCCGGGCCAGCGCCCGCACCTGCGCGTAGTCGATCCGCCCGGACTCCGGCTCCACCCCGTAGCCGACGAAGTCGAACCAGCGGCCGGAGAAGTTCGCCGGCGACCCGTGTGTGAGGTGACCGCCGAACGGGAGCCCCATGGCGAGCACGGTGTCCCCGGGGCGCAGCAGGGCGGCGTACGCGGCCAGTACGGCCGACGACCCGGAGTGGGACTGCACGTTCGCGTGATCGGCGCCGAACAGGGCCCTGGCGCGCTCCACGGCCATCCGTTCGGCGACGTCGACGATCTCGCAGCCGCCGTGGTGACGGGCGCCGGGGTACCCCTCGGCGTACTTGTTGGCGAGCGGCGATCCGAGGGCGGCCAGCACGGCCGGCGAGGTGAAGTTCTCGGCCGCGATCAGCTGCAACGACGTCGACTGCCGCACCAGCTCCCCGAGCAGGATCTCGGCGAGTTCCGGGTCCTGTCGACGCAGGACATCCGCTTCCAGCGTGTGTGTGACCGGCATGGTGGTCTCCGGACCTCGGCAGGTGGTGCGCCACGTCCTCGGCGGCGGGATGCGCTACGTCCAATGTAGAACCGCGATCCCGAGGCCGCCCGGTCTCGCCGGCCCCGTACCCCCGTCCGGTACCGCGCCGGCCCGGACCGGCGCCCGCGTGGCCCACCCGTGTCGGACGCGCCCTCGTCCCACGCCCGTGTCGGACGGTCGCCCGTACGCCCGTGTCAGGCGCTCGCCCGCACGCCCGTCAACGCCGTCACGACCGGGTCCAGCGCCTCGTTGATCTCGTCCCCGATGGACCGGAAGAAGGGCAGCGGCGCACCGTAGGGGTCGTACACCTCGTCCGCCTCCGCCGTCGGCGCCAGCAGCCACCCGCGCAGCGCCGCCGCGGCCCGCACCAGGGCACGGGCACGTTCGACCACGCCGTCCTCCAGCGGGGGCAGCGTCGCCGTGTCTATGGCCCGTACGAGGCGCGTGAACTCCTTCAGCGTGAAGGTGCGCAGACCCGCCGAGTGGCCCATGGAGATGACCTGGGCGCGGTGGTCGCGGGTGGCCGTCAGCACCAGGTCGGCCCTGATGACGTGGTCGTCGAGGAGCTCGCGGCCGACGAAGCCCGAGGCGTCCGCGCCGAAGTCCGCGAGGACCGTCTCGGCGTTGGCCTCCATGGGCGCGCCCTCGTGGCCCCAGGTGCCCGCGCTCTCCACGATCAGGCCGCCCCACAGCGGGTCGCCGAGCCGGTCGGCGAGGGCATGACGGGTCAGCCGCTCGGTGATCGGTGAGCGGCACACGTTGCCGGTGCTGACGTGGAGGATGCGGAAGGACCCCCCGGGGGAACCGTTGGACCCCGCGCTCCCCGTGCCTATGCCACGCATGGGGGTGCCCCCTGGTCGAGGGGGCCCGGGAGCCTGGGGGAGACAGGGGCTGTCAATTCGCCACCTCGAGGTCGGGTACGACCTTCCGCAGCTCCTCCGCCGACAGCGCCCCGGCGCGCAGCAGCACGGGCACCTTGCCGGTCACGTCCACGATCGAGGAGGGCACGTTGCCCGGGGTCGGACCGCCGTCCAGGTAGACGGAGACGGAGTCCCCGAGCATGTCCTGCGCGGCGTCGCAGTTCTCCGGCGCCGGGTGGCCGGTGAGGTTCGCGGAGGAGACGGCCATCGGGCCGACCTCGGTGAGCAGTTCGATGGCGACGGGGTGCAGCGGCATGCGCACGGCCACCGTGCCCCGGGTGTCCCCCAGGTCCCACTGCAGGGACGGCTGGTGCCTGGCGACGAGCGTCAGGGCGCCCGGCCAGAACGCGTCGACGAGCTCCCAGGCCATCTCGGAGAAGTCCGTGACGAGCCCGTGCAGGGTGTTCGGGGAGCCGATGAGGACAGGGGTGGGCATGTTGCGGCCGCGGCCCTTGGCGTCGAGCAGATCGGCGACGGCCTCCGAGGTGAACGCGTCGGCACCGATGCCGTAGACCGTGTCCGTCGGGAGGACCACCAGCTCGCCACGGCGGACGGCGGACGCGGCCTCACGCAGACCGGTCGTGCGGTCGGTGGCGTCGTTGGTGTCGTATCGCCGTGCCATTTAGCGGGCCTCCTCGTACACGTACTGCTGGCTGGGGAACGGGATGCGCGTACTCACGGCATCGCCTTGCGGGCGGTCGCGAACCGCGGCCGGTTGTTGAGGTCCGGATGGTCGGCCGCGTCGGCCCAGCCCCGCTCCTCGGTGAAGATCCACGGCACCTGTCCGCCCTGGGTGTCGGCGTGCTCGACGACGACGACGCCGCCGGGGCGCAGCAGCCGGTGCGCGGTGCGCTCGATGCCGCGGATGAGGTCGAGTCCGTCCTCGCCGGAGAACAGGGCGAGTTCGGGATCGTGGTCCCGGGCCTCCGGCGCCACGTACTCCCACTCGGTGAGGGGGATGTACGGCGGGTTGGAGATCACCAGGTCCACCTGCCCGTCGAGGTCGCGGAAGGCCTCCAGGGCGTCTCCCTGGCGCAGGTCGACCCTGGACCCCTCGACGTTCTTGCGCGTCCAGCGCAGGGCGTCCTCGGACAGCTCCACGGCGTGTACGCGGGAGCGCGGGACCTCCTGCGCGAGGGCGAGCGCGATGGCGCCCGAACCGGTGCAGAGGTCGACGATCATCGGTTCGACGACGTCCATCGCGCGGACGGCGTCTATCGCCCAGCCGACCACGGACTCGGTCTCCGGGCGGGGCACGAAGACGCCGGGGCCGACCTGGAGCTCCAGATAGCGGAAATAGGCGTGCCCGGTGATGTGCTGGAGCGGCTCGCGGGCCTCACGGCGCGCGATCACCTCCCAGTAGCGGGCGTCGAAGTCCGCGTCCTTGACGGTGTGCAGCTCGCCCCGCTTCACGCCGTGCACGAAGGCGGCGAGCTCCTCCGCGTCGTTGCGCGGTGAGGGCACGCCGGCGTCGGCCAGCCGCTGCGTGGCCTGGGCCACTTCCGCGAGCAGCACGCCGCGGGGGTTTGGGGGTCGCCCCCCAAGATGTTGCTGCACGCTGGTCCTCCGGGGCTGAGCTGTTGTCGTGAGCTTCTTACGCGGCGGCGAGTTTGGCCGCCGAGTCCGCGTCGACGCAGGCCTGGATCATCGCGTCGAGGTCGCCGTCGAGGACCTGGTCCAAGTTGTACGCCTTGAATCCGACGCGGTGGTCCGAGATGCGGTTCTCCGGGAAGTTGTACGTACGGATCTTCTCGGAGCGGTCGACGGTACGGACCTGGCTGCGGCGGGCGTCCGCGGCCTCCCGTTCCGCTTCCTCCTGCGCCGCCGCGAGGAGCCTGGAGCGCAGGATACGCATCGCCTGCTCCTTGTTCTGCAACTGGCTCTTCTCGTTCTGGCAGGAGGCGACGACTCCGGTGGGAATGTGCGTGATGCGCACCGCGGAGTCGGTGGTGTTCACGGACTGGCCGCCGGGTCCGGAGGAGCGGTAGACGTCGATGCGCAGATCGTTCGCGTGGATCTCGACGTCGACCTCCTCGGCCTCCGGGGTGACCAGCACGCCGGCCGCGGAGGTGTGGATGCGGCCCTGCGACTCGGTGGAGGGCACGCGCTGCACGCGGTGCACTCCGCCCTCGTACTTCAGGCGCGCCCAGACACCCTGTCCCGGTTCGGTGGCACCCTGGCCGCCCTTGGTCTTCACCGCGACCTGGACGTCCTTGTAGCCGCCGAGCTCGGACTCGGTGGAGTCGATGATCTCGGTCTTCCAGCCGACCCGCTCGGCGTAGCGCAGGTACATGCGCAGCAGGTCGCCGGCGAAGAGGGCGGACTCGTCGCCGCCGGCGCCCGCCTTGATCTCCAGGATGACGTCCTTGTCGTCGCTGGGGTCGCGCGGGACCAGCAGCAGCCGGAGCTTCTCGGTGAGCTCCTCGCGCTGCTTCTCCAGCTCCTTGACCTCGGCGGCGAAGTCGGGGTCGTCGGCCGCGAACTCCTTCGCGGTCCCGATGTCGTCCCCGGTCTGCTTCCAGGAGCGGTACGTCGCGACGATCGGGGTCAGCTCGGCGTAGCGCTTGTTCAGCTTGCGCGCGTTGGCCTGGTCGGTGTGGACCGACGGGTCAGCGAGCTTCTTCTCCAGATCGGCGTGTTCACCGATGAGTTCCTCGACCGCCTCGAACATCTCCGGCTCCAATGGACTGTCCCCCGCTCCGTGACGGGCTCGGGGACGTAGGTACGGCGTGGGGGTCCCCCGGCCCGAACGGGGTCGGAAGCCCGGGGGAAGGGGCTGCACCGCAAAGCGCCGGTCCCGGCGCCCCCGTGCCGGGGACGCCGGAGACCGGCGCTGTGGGCTCGCTACTTCTTGGCAGCGGCAGCCTTGCCGAAGCGGGCCTCGAAGCGGGCCACGCGGCCACCGGTGTCGAGGATCTTCTGCTTGCCCGTGTAGAACGGGTGGCACTCGGAGCAGACCTCGGCACGAATGGTGCCGGACTCGATCGTGCTGCGGGTGATGAACGACGCGCCACAGGTGCAGCTGACCTGCGTCTCGACGTACTCGGGGTGGATCTCGCGCTTCAAGGTGTCTCCTAGTTTCGGGAGGGCGCCGGGTCGCCGCCGCGGGATGCGGGAGCGTGAACCGGAGCCGACGTACCAGTCTGCCAGGACTGGGCGCATCCCCCAAAACCGGGGGGATGGATGATCTATTCCCGGGCGCGTGTACGGACCGTTCAGGGCCGGTGCACGGGGCTCAGGAGGCGTTCACGACGCCCTTCGCGGTGCCCGTGGCGGTTCCCTTGGTGGCCGCCGCGGGAATCGCCCGGTCGTCCTTGAGCGCGTTCCAGACCAGCTTGGACTTGGCTTCGTCGACCAGGACACGGTTGGCGTCCGCGCTGTCGTACTGGACCGGCATCGTCACCATGTTCATGTGCGAGGAGCCGATGCCCTTGAGGCCGTCGGCGAAGGACGCGAGGTCCTTGACCGAACCGATGTCGGAGTCGGTGGTGACGGTCTTGGTGGCGGTGTCGGCGAGCTGGTAGAGCTTCGTGGGGCTGGTCAGCACACCGAGGTGCTTGACCTGGTCGACCAGGGCCTTGATGAACGCCTGCTGGAGCTGGATGCGGCCGAGGTCGGAGCCGTCGCCGACGCCGTGCCGGGTGCGGACCAGACCGAGCGCCTGCCGCCCGTCGAGGGTGTGCGGGCCGGCCGCGAGGTTCAGGTGGCTGTCCGGGTCCTTGATGGCCTTGGTCGTGGTGACCGAGACACCGCCCAGATCGTCGATGAGCTTCTGGAATCCGCTGAAGTCGACCTCGACGTAGTGGTCCATGCGGATACCGGACATCGACTCGACGGTCTTCACGGCGCAGGTGGCGCCGCCGGTGGAGTACGCGGAGTTGAACATCACGCCGGTGGAGGCGTCGTGGGTGACGCCCTTGGCGTCGGTGCAGGAGGGGCGCCGGACGAGGGTGTCGCGGGGTATGGAGACCACGCTGGCCTTCTTGTGGCCCTTGTATATGTGCACGACCATCGCCGTGTCCGAGCGGGCGCTGCCGTCGTCGGCGCCGCCGCCGAGCTTCTCGTTGCCGCCGGCGCGTGTGTCGGATCCCAGCACCAGGATGTTCTCGGAGCCGTTGTCGGCCTTCGTGGGCCGGTCCGATCCGAGGGCCTGGTTGATGTCGACGGTCTTGAGGTTGTCGTTGAGCTTGAAGTACAGGATTCCGACGCCGGTGCCGCCCAGCACGACGATGCCCGCCGCGCTCCAGGCCGTGATGAGCAACGCCTTGCGACGCGTTCCCCGCGGCTTGCGGCGGCTGCCCTTCGCACGGCGGCTCGGGCGGCTCGTGCCGGACTCGCCCGGTGTCCCGGGTCCCGGCGTGCTCTCGGCAGGCATGTGCTCCCTCAGTCCTCGTGCTGTCGGTTACCCCTGTCTGTCAGGGCCAGGCCCGTCTGCGGTCGTGACACGTACTTCTCCATGGTCACTCCGTACCGTCAGACGGGGAAACTCGGCAAAGGGTTGCACAACGCGATGTGTCCACCGCCGGCCGCGACGGGCACACCGGACGCCTGACGCGTCCGGCCGGAAACGCGCTCACCTGGTCTTTCGGCCGAAGATGCCGTCCCGCTCGAAATCGGTGCCGGCCTTGATCCCTGTGGCGAAGGTCTCGCCGGCGACCATGCCGGTGCCCGGGTACGGACACGGTGTGCCGACGGCGCACGGGCCGGGGAGTCGCATCCGCGCCTACGCCCGCGTCCGTGCCGGTGTCCGCCCGGACCCCTACCCGTATCTGTGCTCGTGTCCGCGCTCGTGTCCGCGCTCGCGCTCCCGCGTGCTCGCGCTCTCGCGTCGTCGCGTGTTGGGTGAGGACGTCCGCGTCGACGGGTCAAGTCCCCGCCGGAATCCGTGTGTTGACAGGAGACGCGCGGCCACCCGCCGATGCCGGACAGCACGAAGGGCCGCCCCCGGATCGGGGGCGGCCCTCAGTCGTGCAGAGGTCAGTCGTTGCCGTTGCCCGGCGACGGCGTCGTCTTCTGGATCTGCAGAAGGAACTCCGCGTTCGACTTCGTCTGCTTCATCTTGTCGAGCAGCAGCTCGATCGCCTGCTGCTGGTCGAGCGCGTGCAGCACGCGGCGCAGCTTCCAGGTGATCGCGAGCTCGTCGCTGCCGAGCAGGATCTCTTCCTTACGGGTACCGGACGCGTCGACGTCCACCGCCGGGAAGATGCGCTTGTCGGCGAGCTTCCGGTCGAGCTTGAGCTCGGCGTTGCCGGTGCCCTTGAACTCCTCGAAGATGACCTCGTCCATGCGCGAGCCGGTGTCGACGAGCGCGGTGGCCAGGATGGTCAGCGAGCCGCCGTCCTCGATGTTGCGCGCGGCGCCGAAGAACCGCTTCGGCGGGTAGAGCGCGGTCGAGTCGACACCACCGGACAGGATGCGGCCGGAGGCCGGGGCGGCGAGGTTGTACGCACGGCCCAGACGGGTGATCGAGTCGAGCAGCACGACGACGTCGTGACCCAGCTCCACCAGACGCTTGGCGCGCTCGATGGCGAGCTCGGCGACCGTGGTGTGGTCCTCGGCCGGGCGGTCGAAGGTCGAGGAGATGACCTCGCCCTTGACCGACCGCTGCATGTCGGTGACCTCTTCCGGACGCTCGTCGACCAGGACGACCATCAGGTGGCACTCGGGGTTGTTGTGCGTGATCGCGTTGGCGATCGCCTGCATGATCATGGTCTTGCCGGTCTTCGGCGGGGCCACGATCAGACCGCGCTGGCCCTTGCCGATCGGCGCGACGAGGTCGATGATCCGGGTCGTCAGCACGCCCGGGTCGGTCTCGAGGCGGAGCCGGTCCTGCGGGTAGAGCGGCGTCAGCTTGTTGAACTCCGGCCGGCCGCGCCCCGAGTCGGGGGCCATGCCGTTGGTCGAGTCCAGGCGGACCAGCGCGTTGAACTTCTCGCGGCGCTCGCCGTCCTTGGGCTGACGGACCGCGCCGGTGACGTGGTCACCCTTGCGCAGGCCGTTCTTGCGGACCTGGGCCAGCGACACGTACACGTCGTTCGGACCCGGCAGGTAGCCCGAGGTGCGGATGAACGCGTAGTTGTCGAGGATGTCCAGGATGCCCGCGACGGGGATCAGGACGTCGTCGTCCGCGAGCTGCGGCTCGTTGGTCGCGAACTCGTCGCGGCCACGACGGCCACGGCGGTCGCGGTAACGGCCGCGACGGCCGCGACGGCCACCGTCGAAGTCGTCGTCGTCCTGCGGGCCGTTGTCACGCTGCTGGCGGTCCTGACGGTCCTGTCGGCCGCCGCCCTGCTGCTGACGGTCCTGACGGTCCTGACGGTCCTGCCGGTCCTGGCGCTCCGGGCGCTGCTGTCCGCCGCCGGCCTGGCCCTGCTGCTGCTCGTCGCCCTTGCCGCCGCGGCGGTCGCGCTCGCGCCCACCGCGCTCACCGCGCTCACCGCGGTCCCGGCGGTCACGGCGGCCCTGGCGGCCGTCGGCGCCGTCACCGGCGTCGCCCTTGGCCTCGCCGGCCGTGTCGGCCCTCGGCTCGCTCTTCGCCTCGACGGCGACCGTCTCGGGGCTGCCCGCCTCGGCGACGGCGCGACGGCGGCGGCGCTCCACGGCGGGGGCGTCGTCCTGCTCGGCCTCGCTCGCGCGGGAGGGGCCACCGGCGGGCTGGCCGGGGATCTCGATCTGCTGCTGGGCCACGGCCTTCTCGGCGGCCTTCTCGGCCTTCTTCTCGGCCGGAGCGGCCTCGTCGCCGGTACGGGCCTTGGAGGTGGCCCGGCGCTTCGGCTTGGCCTCGGTGGCGGTGTCGGCGGTCTGCGCGGGGGCACCGCCCGCCTGCGCCTCCTTGATGACCTCGATCAGCTGGCTCTTGCGCATCCGCGCGGTGCCCCTGATACCGAGGCCGGACGCGACCTGCTGAAGCTCGGCCAGCACCATGCCGTCGAGGCCGGTACCGCGGCGCCGCCGGGAGCCGGCACCGGAGGCAGGCGCGGCAGAGGCGTCCGTGGCGGGCGCGGCAGCGGTCTCCTCGACACGCGCGCCCATCAGATCGGTGGTGTCGCTCACGAAGGGTCCTTCCCTGGAGCGGACGTCGGCCTGTCTGGCTCGGCGACCGGTTGTGCTGTCCGGCTTTGGTCCTTGTGGTGTGGACCGCGCCGGGGCGGTGGTCCGCCAAAGCGGCGGAAGACATATCTGGTGATGACGATTCCGGAGCCGAGGCACTGAATTGCGGTGTCATCGGCACGGTCACGCCGGTTCCGGAGCGTGCTCAGCACTGCTCAGCGCATAGCACCCAATGCATGGCACAAAGCAGTTTGGGAGGCTCCCGGAAGAAAGGTTGTCCCGGACGGGGACACGATGCACCTCGCCATGGTGGGGTCGGGTGCAGACTTGAGGTTAACACTACCGGATCCAACAAACATTCCCCCTCTCGAAATCCGGCAACCGCGCGCTTTTAATGGACACCCGTCGGCGCGAGCGGCAGCACGCTCGCCCCCGTGGCGTCGAGGTCCAGTCGATTGGCGGCCCACCCCTGACCTGCGAGGTCGGCGACTTTGTCGGCCGATTCCGCGTCGGCGAGCGCGAGGACCGTGGGGCCGGCGCCGGAGATCACCGCGGGAATGCCGTCGGCCCGCAGCCGCTCCACCAATGCGGTGCTCTCCGGCATCGCCGGGGCGCGGTAGTCCTGGTGCAGACGGTCCTCGGTGGCGGGCAGCAGCAGCTCGGGGCGCCTGGTGAGGGCCTCGACGAGCAGTGCGGCGCGGCCCGCGTTCGTGGCGGCGTCGACGTGCGGGACGGTGCGTGGCAGCAGTCCGCGCGCGGTCTCCGTGAGCACCGGCTTTCCCGGTACGAAAACCACTGGAACGATGGAATCGGCGGGTTCCATCCGGATCGCCCGCGCGGCTCCGGCCTCCATCCAGGAGAGCGTGAAACCACCGAGCAGACAGGCCGCGACATTGTCGGGATGCCCTTCGATCTCGGTGGCGAGTTCCAGCAGCGCGGAGTCGTCGAGCCTGCTGTCGCCGCCTATGGTCACGGCACGCGCGGCGACGATTCCGGCGCAGATGGCGGCCGAGGAGGAACCGAGACCCCGTCCGTGCGGGATGCGGTTGGCGCAGACGATCTCAAGGCCGCGCGGCTGTCCGCCCAGCAGATCGAAGGCGGTGCGCAGGGAGCGTACGAGGAGATGACTCTCGTCGCGTGGCAGCGTCTCGCTGCCCTCACCCGCGATGTCGATGTGCAGCCCGGAGTCGGCCACCCGGACGACCACGTCGTCGTACAGCCCCAGTGACAGGCCGAAGGCGTCGAAGCCCGGCCCGAGATTGGCGCTGGTGGCGGGGACGCGCACCCGGACGGCGGCGGCGCGGAACGCTGGACCGGCCATCGCTCGATGACTCTCCTTGAGCTGCGTGATGTGCGAGATTCTCGATGAACTGCGGTGAACTGCTGCGAGGAACTGCGACGGGTTGCGATGCCTACGAGAAGACCCGGAGGCCGCAAGGACGGCGCGGCACCGCGGCATATGCGGCGGGCGGGTTCGGTACAGCCTATCGAAGGAAGGTTCTGTGGCGACATAGGGCGCACAGGAGGCGCACGATGCGTGTCGTAAGCCCCCTGTGCACCCCCCGTCGGATTGCCCCGGGGCCGCCCGTGGCGACGGACGCTTTATGCCCGTTCCCGGTACTTTCCACCCATCGCCAAGGGCTCCGACGCGCCCCCGCGCGCTCCCGGGGACTCCCGTCAGGGACTCCCACGCAGTGGCGGCGGGTTCGCGCCAGGCGGCTTTACGCCAGTCCGAGCCGCTCCGCCGCCGTGGCCGCGTCCACCGGGACGGTGACGGGCTGCGGGGCGCCGGCGACGGCCCAGTCCGGATCCTTGAGCCCGTTGCCGGTGACCGTGCAGACGATCCGCTGGCCGGGGTCGACCTTGCCCTGCTCGGCGGCCTTCAGCAGACCGGCGACGGACGCGGCCGACGCGGGCTCGACGAAGACACCCTCCTGCGCGGCCAACAGCCGGTAGGCGCGCAGGATCTCACGGTCCGTCACCTCGTCGATGAAACCGCCCGACTCGTCCCGCGCGGCCAGCGCGAACTGCCACGAGGCCGGGTTGCCGATGCGGATCGCGGTGGCGATGGTCGAGGGGTCCTTGACCACCTCACCGCGCACGATGGGCGCGGAGCCGGAGGCCTGGAAGCCCCACATGCGCGGGGTCCGCGTGGCGATGCCGTCGGCGGCGTACTCGGTGTAGCCCTTCCAGTACGCCGTGATGTTGCCCGCGTTGCCCACCGGCAGGACATGGATGTCGGGCGCGTCGCCGAGCATGTCCACGATCTCGAAGGCCGCGGTCTTCTGGCCCTCGATGCGTACCGGATTGACCGAATTGACCAGCGCCACCGGGTAGTTGTCGGACAGTGAGCGCGCGAGGGTGAGGCAGTCGTCGAAGTTTCCGTCGACCTGGAGGATCTTCGCGCCGTGGATGAGGGCCTGCCCCATCTTGCCGAGCGCGATCTTGCCCTGCGGCACGAGGACGGCGCAGACCATCCCGGCCCGCACCGCGTAGGCCGCGGCGGAGGCCGACGTGTTGCCCGTGGAGGCGCAGATGACGGCCTTGGCGCCCTCCTCCTTCGCCCGCGTGATGGCCATGGTCATACCGCGGTCCTTGAAGGACCCGGTCGGATTCGCACCCTCCACCTTGAGGTGGACGTCGCAGCCCGTGCGCTCGGAGAGCACCTGCGCGGGCACGAGCGGCGTACCGCCCTCACGCAGCGTCACGACCGGCGTGTTCTCGGACACCGGAAGCCGGTCCCGGTACTCCTCGATGATTCCGCGCCATTGGTGGGTCATTGCTGGTTACTCTCCTTCAACCCGCATGATGCTGGCGACACCCCGCACGGTGTCGAGGCTGCGCAGCGCCTCGACGGTCCCGTTCAGGGACGCGTCGGACGCACGGTGGGTGACTACGACGAGAGAGGCCTCGCCGCCTCCGTCCTGCCGGCCCTGCTGGCGAACCGTATCGATCGAGACGCCGTGCTCGGCGAAGACCGTGGCCACCTGGGCGAGAACACCCGGTTTGTCGGCCACGTCGAGGCTGATGTGGTAGCGCGTGACGACCTCGCCCATGGAGCTCACGGGCAGCTGGGTGTACGCGGAGTCGCCGGGCCCGGTCGCACCGTTGAGCTTGTTGCGGCAGACGGCGACGAGGTCGCCGAGGACGGCGGAGGCGGTCGGGGCGCCGCCGGCGCCCGGTCCGTAGAACATGAGCTGACCGGCGGCGTCCGACTCGACGAACACGGCGTTGTACGCGCCGCGCACGGAGGCGAGCGGGTGGCTCAGCGGAATCATCGCCGGGTGCACGCGCGCCGTCACCGAGCCGCCGTCCGCGGCCCGCTCGCAGATGGCGAGCAGTTTGATGGTGCAGCCCATCGCCTTGGCCGAGGCGAAGTCGGCGGAGGTGACCTCGTTCATGCCCTCGCGGTAGACGTCGTCGAGACGCACCCGCGTGTGGAAGGCGATCCCGGCGAGGATGGCGGCCTTGGCGGCGGCGTCGAAGCCCTCGACGTCGGCGGTCGGGTCGGCTTCCGCGTACCCGAGCGCGGTGGCCTCGTCGAGGGCCTCCTGGTAGCCCGCTCCCGTGGAGTCCATCTTGTCGAGGATGAAGTTCGTGGTCCCGTTGACGATCCCCATCACGCGGTTGATCTTGTCGCCGGCGAGGGACTCGCGCAGCGGGCGGATCAGCGGGATGGCACCGGCGACGGCGGCCTCGTAGTAGAGGTCCCTGCCGTGCTCCTCGGCGGCGGCGTGCAGCGCGGCACCGTCCTGGGCGAGCAGGGCCTTGTTGGCGGACACGACGGAGGCGCCGTGCTCGAAGGCGGTCGTGATGAGGGAGCGGGCGGGCTCGATGCCCCCGATGACCTCCACGACGACGTCGATGTCCCCGCGCTTGACCAGGGCGGTCGCGTCGGTGGTCACCAGGTCGGGGTCGATGCCCTCGCGGACCTTGGAGGGCCGCCGCACCGCGACGCCGGTCAGCTCGACCGGGGCCCCGATGCGCGCGGCGAGGTCGTCGGCGTGCGTCGTCATGATGCGAGCCACCTCTGAGCCGACAACCCCGCAGCCCAGCAGCGCCACCTTCAGCGGACGCGTACGCATCATCCGACCTCGTTTCCTCATACCGTCTACGGTGGAACCAGTCTCACTCACCGGACGGGGGTTTCTGTCCCTCGTCCGGATCGTGAGATGTCTATTTCATTCTCGCGGGGCCGACGGACCGGAGATCTTTCTCCGGCCGCCGGGACCCCGCCCGTGGCCGCCGTCCCTCACCCCACGTCGAGACGGAGCAGGTCCTCCTCCGTCTCGCGCCGGACGATGACCCGCGCCTCGCCGTCGTTGACCGCGACGACCGGTGGCCGCAGCGCGTGGTTGTAGTTGCTGGCCATCGACCGGCAGTAGGCGCCGGTGGCCGGAACGGCGATCAGGTCGCCGGGGGCCAGGTCGGAGGGCAGGAAGGCGTCCTTCACGACGATGTCACCACTCTCGCAGTGCTTGCCGACGACGCGCACGAGCATGGGCTCGGCGTCGGAGGTGCGCGAGACCAGGGCGACGCTGTACTCGGCGTCGTACAGGGCGGTACGGATGTTGTCGGACATGCCGCCGTCCACGGAGACGTACGTCCGCAGCCCTTCGAGCGGCTTGATCGTGCCGACCTCGTAGAGCGTGAAGGCGGTCGGCCCGACGATGGCGCGCCCGGGTTCCACCGAGATCCGGGGCGTCCGCAGCTTCGCGGCCTCGCACTCCCGGGTGACGATCTCGCTGAGGGCCTTGGCGATCTCGTGCGGCTCGCGGGGGTCGTCGTCGCTGGTGTACGCGATGCCGAGGCCGCCGCCGAGGTCGATCTCGGGCAGTTCGATCCCGTGCTCGTCGCGGACGGCCGCGAGCAGCGCCACGACCCGTCGGGCGGCGACCTCGAACCCGGCCATGTCGAAGATCTGCGAGCCGATGTGGGAGTGGATCCCGACCACTTCGAGACCGTCGAGGGAGAGCGCACGGCGCACGGCCTCCGCGGCCTGCCCGTCGGCGAGGGCGATCCCGAACTTCTGGTCCTCGTGGGCGGTCGCGATGAACTCGTGCGTGTGCGCCTCCACGCCGACCGTCACCCGGATCTGTACGCGCTGGCGCGTGCCGAGGGACTGGGCGATGTGGGCGACGCGCACGATCTCCTGGAAGGAGTCGAGCACGATCCGCCCGACGCCGGCCCGGACGGCGGCCGTGATCTCCTCGGCGGACTTGTTGTTGCCGTGGAAGGCGATGCGGTCGGCGGGCATGCCGGCGGAGAGGGCGGTGACCAGTTCACCACCCGAACAGACGTCGAGGTTCAGCCCCTCCTCGTACAGCCAGCGCACGACGGCGCGCGAGAGGAACGCCTTCCCCGCGTAGAAGACGTCGGCGTCGTGTCCGAAGGCGGTGCGCCAGGCACGGGCGCGCGCCCGGAAGTCCGACTCGTCGAGGAAGTAGGCGGGGGTGCCGAACTCCTCCGCGAGGGTGGTGACTTCGACGCCGCCGACGCTCACGACCCCGTCGTCGGTACGGGTGACGGTGTGGGCCCAGACCTTGGGGTCGAGGGCGTTGAGGTCGGCGGGCGGGGCGCTGTAGTGGCCTTCGGGCAGGACATCGGCGTGACGGGGCCCGGCGGGGTGTGCGGAACGGCTCATTCTTCTCTCACAGATAGTCAGGGGCGCTGATGCCGAGCAGGGACAGGCCGCCGGCCAGCACCGTCCCGGTGGCTTCGGCGAGCGCGAGCCGGGCGCGGTGGGCGGCCGAGGGTTTCTCGTCGCCGAGCGGCAGCACCAGGTGCTGGAGGGCGAGGAAGGCGTCGGCGGTGGTGACGAGATGCCGGGCGAGGCGGTCGGGGGCGCGATGGGTCGCGGCGACGCGCAGGGCACGGGGGTACTCGGCGAGGGCGCCGAGCAGCTCGTCGGCCCCCGGGACGTCACCGGGGGTGCCGGTGAAGCCGAGGGCGGCGGCGTTGCGGGTGAGAGCCCGGGTGCGGGCGTTCGCGTACCGGACGCGGTAGAGCGGGTTGCTCTCCCGCTGAAGAAGATGCCCACCATCGATCCGGGGCCGATCATGCCCCGCCGGGTGCAGCAGCGCCCAGCGGGCGGCGTCGGGGCCGAGGGAGGTGGGGTCTTCGGGGGCGGGGACGGGACGGAGGGTCACGGGGGTGGTGGGGCCGGTCGGGGTGGTGGGGCCGGTCGGGGTGGTGGTGGCGGTAGGTGTGGCGACATCCGTGCGCGGCGGCTCGGCGTACTGCACCAGGGCCCGTCCGCCCTGGGTGGCGATGATCCGTACGAGCGCGTCGGCGACGACCTCGGCACGGAGGTCGTACGGAATCGGGATCAGGAGCGGGACGACCTGCCCGTCGAGGGCGTCGCCGTGGCCGTAGGAACCGCGCCCGATCTCCCGTACGAGGGATGCGACGGCGGAGTCCGCGCCGCCGAGGCGGATGTTGAGGAACCCGGGCCCGGTGATCGCGACGTCGGCGACACCGTCGGTGCCAACGAGGTGGGGCCGCAGAATCTCGGCGACCTGCACCGCGGAGCGCCCGGCGGGCCGGGCCAGCTGCAACGCGATGTTCGTGGCGTAGTCCCCGCACCCACCGGGCCCCGGGGGCGCCACCACCGCCCGCACCGGCACGGCCACACTCAGCTCACCCGCGTCCACAGCACGACGCACCGCGCGCAGCACGGTACGGGAGAGCTCGACGGGGGTCACGTGACCAGCGTAGGGGAGGAGGGGGGTGGGTATGCGAGTCGGTTTGTCCGGAGGTCCGGGATGTGGACGGGGTACGGGCGTACGGCCGCACCCGAACCGGAGGGAGGCGAGGTGAGGTGCGGCGAGGTGCGGTGAGGCGCGGTGCGGTGAGGCGAGACAAGACGTAGTGACCCGAACGACTGATCCGGGGCCGCCGGAGAGGCCACCAGCCACTCCCCGCACAATGACCCACGGTCGATGTGTGAGCGGTATGGGTCAGTGCGGGCGGGCCGGCGGACAGCTCTCGTCAATGCCCGGAGCGGCCGGCGCGCTCGGCTTCGTCGACCCCGAACCCGTCAGGCCCGAACCCGTCAGGCCCGAACCTCTCGGTATCGAACCTCTCCGTACGGAAACCGTCCGTACCGAACCCTTCCGAGCCGAAGCCCTCACCCTCGGCCGCGCCCTCGAAGGCGCCTTGGAAGGGCGACCCGCAGTCGTCGTCACCACCGCCTTCGCCGCCCCGACTCCCCCGCCGCTCCATCAACTGCCGTACGAGTCGCACGAGTTCGGAGGGCTCGAAGGGCTTGGCGAGAAAGGCGTCGACACCCACGTCGAGCCCGCTCTCGACCTCGTACTGGGTACAGGCGCTGACGATGGCGAGGGGAAGGTTCCGCGTCCGCGGATCGGCACGGAGCCGAGCGGCGGTACGCAAACCGTCGAGCCGGGGCATGACCACGTCCAGGGTCACCACATCGGGCCGCACGTGATGCACCACGTCCAGACATTCGGCACCGTCGGCCGCGGTCACGACCTCGATGCCCTCCAGCTCGAGATTGACCCTGATCAGCTGCCGGATGACCTTGTTGTCGTCCACAACAAGCACCCGACCGGACGCGCCTGACACAACTCGAGAGTAGGTCCGCTCCCACCACCGCGTCCGGGTTTTCCCCACTTCCACCCCGGACGGGGGTCCCGAACCCGCCCCGGCCCGGCCCCGCCCCCTTCTCCGCCCCCCTTCTCCGCCCCCGTCCCGGCCTCCCGTCGAGGCTCCAGGACCCATTCGGCCCACGCCCACGGGCCGCCCCCGCCCTCACTCACGGCCCCCTCCCCGCACGCCCCAACACACCGCCCCTCCCCCACATAAACCCATGCCAGTCGCCCTCGAAAGAGCTGGTAGGGTTCTACCCGTCGCCGCACACCACGGCGGACACGCCCCCGTAGCTCAGGGGATAGAGCAACGGCCTCCGGAGCCGTGTGCGCAGGTTCGAATCCTGCCGGGGGCACCCCTTATGAGGTGCCCAAAGACCCCGTCACCAGCGGAAACGCTGAGGCCGGGGTCTTCGCGTATGTGCAGGCGTATGCGGCCCTGAGCGGCCCTATGACGGCCTCTGTGGACTATTTGTGGACAGGATCTTGGGCCGTCGCCCCAGGTCAGCCCACCAATTCAGCCGATGCCCGTCATCCGGCGTCCGGCCACTCCTCGGGAGGGCGGGGCGACTCGGGCTCGTTCAGCCGCTGGGCCTGCCGCGCGTTCTCCCCTCGCAGGCTCGTCAACCACGGCCACAGGTCCGGGAGGGTTTGCTCGGGACAGGCCAGACGATGTTCGATCCGGCACCGCTGGAACGGATCTGGAGGGCAGACGCCGTACACCGCCACCCGCCCGTCAGACGTCTCGATCCACCGGTACTCCGCCGGCACCAGGTGGGCGAGCGGAGCCATGTCGGGCTCCAACAGCACCCAGTCGTGTTCGATCGTCGCCACGCGTTCCTGCGGCAGACCGCAGTACGGGCACATCAGCCGTGCCCCGCCCAGCCTGCGCGTCGACTTCCTTGAAGCCCCCATACAGCGAGGGTCAGCAATCCGCCCGTCCGTGCGTAGAGGGCGAACCGGACGGGACTCCTGGGGCACCCGAGCATCAGCGAGAGGGAAATCGACGCGACAGGTGCATCCAGCAACCAGCGGCTTAGAAAGTGCGGCCAGTACACGACGAAGCCCCCAACCCGTAAAGGCTGGGGGCTGTTCGCCAAGCGGCCCAATTCACTCATACTCGCTCAGGAGATCTTCAATCTTCCGGTTGGCGATCTCCTGGCGCCCGTCGATGCATTTCGCATAGCGGCCGAGCAGGACCTCAACGCTGTTCCCTGCCCGCTCGGCAACCTCGGTCGGGTCCACCCCGGAATTGAGCCAGGTCGACAAGGCCGAGTGCCGAAGGTCGTACGGCCGAGCAGCGAGCGGTGATTCGACCGCGGCCGGCGGAAAGGCCAGCACCCGAGCCTCCTGCCAAACGCGGTAGTACGTCGACGAGCCGACCACTCCCCCACGCTCGTTCGTGAACAACCGACCGTCCTCAGCAGTGCCGAAGGTGTCGAGATGCTGCTTGAGAATGAAGACGAGCTGAGGCGGAATCGGAACGAGCCGGACCTCCTCGGCAGGACGATTCTTCAGGCCCCGGTCGTCGTGAGTCTCGCCCGAGTCCGTCCACTGCTTTCCGACACTTGGCCGTGTCCGGTTCAAGAGCGCCGTACCCCAGCCGCGTTCGGGCAGCTTCAGGTCCACCTCGCTGAGCGCCACGGCCTCAGCTGGCCGGAAGGCTCCGTAGTACATGCAAGCGAACAGGCCGACGAGTCGACGACCGCGGGCCCGACCGTACTCGCCGACGTACGACACGGCCGTCAGCAAAGCACGAGCCTGTTCAGGGTTGGCGACCACGCGCGGGTCGACCTCGCCGGCGACCTTCGGCTTCTTCCACCGGATCCGGGCCACCGGGTTCTCTTTGAACTCACCGAGGTCCACCGCGTAGTGCAGAGCATTTACCAGCGTTCGACGCTTACGCCGGACGGTTTCCGCGGCCGCAGCGGTCCCGTCGAGCTTCAGCCTCAGCGAGTCTAGGACCGCCCTTGCGAGGGCGGCATCGCCGAGGTCCGCCAGAGGCCGCGAAGCTTTCGACACCCAGCTCAGAGTGTTCGCGACGTCATCGGGCAACTCGCGCTCATCAGGGCCGGGGAGGACGAACGCCCAGTTTCGGAGCGTCTTCCTGATCAGCTCCTCGGACGGCTGACCCGGCCGGTCGTCCAAGAGAGCCATGGTCACCGCCGTCAGCGACTCGTTGATCCCACTGCGCGTGTTGGGTGCAGCGTGGGGCCACTTCATTGCGAGGTACCGCAGAGCGAAGGCGTACCAGCTCATCGAAGCCGCTCTTTCGACCATCGAGTCAGGCAACCCGCTGGCCGTGTCGAACCCCTCACCACCGTGCGCGGCCTGGAGCAGTTTGGATCGGAAGTGATCCGCCAGCCCTTTGGTCCGGAACTGTTCCGAGAACACGTTCCCCGCAACGATCCACCGAACGTCATAGGACGACTTCTTCGTGTTCCGCTTACGAACGCCCCACACCTTCACATCGAGAGACTTCACGCCGCTGCCTCCAGCTTCCGCAGCCACGTCGTGAAATCACTTCGCCACACCCGGAGCTCTCCGTTGGGCAGTTTGAATGCCGCCGGCCCGAACCCCAACTCGCGCCAACGGTAAAACGTCCGGCGAGACACCCCACCCAGCTCGTCCAAGACCTGGCGCACGGTCATCAGTTCGTCGCGCTGCGAGTTCATGTCGGTTCTCCTTCCGTACCAAGGGCGGGTTCGAGGGATGCGGACAGCCAGGCTTCCGCCGCCGAGAGACCGGTTCCAACGAAGGCCCAGTGCGCGAGGACGTACGTCGTCTCGGGCTCGTGCTCGGGCTGTGCGGACGCCGCTTGAGCACGGCGCCAGTCCGCGCGAGCCGTGCGGAGGGCGCCGAGGGTGGTGGAGTAGCGGCGGGACTTGGTGGAGAAGTGGCCGCGGAAGCCGAGCATGTGAGCCCAGGCCCGGAGCCGGAGCTCTTCTAACTCCTTGCGGGCTCCGAGCGTCCAGGCCGTTCGGATCAGCCGGCGGGCATGCTCGCTGATGTCGAGCTGGGCCAGCTCGGCGAGGAACTTCAGCGGGCGATCGAGAGCTCCCGTCGCGGTCTCTGCGCCCTTGGTGGCGTACTTGGCGATGTAGGAGGCGACGGCACGCTCCGTTAGCTCTTGGCCGCCGTCGAAGTCGGCGCTACGGATGGTGCGTACGTCGAGCTGACGACCGAAGGTGAAGATGTGCGCGCGTCCGTCGATGACCGGGCCGTCCACGCGCGCGTGGGCAGCGGCAGCAGCGATGGCGTCGGTGAGCATTTCGGCGGTGGCCCATGCAGGGGGCGGGCTGTCGCCGCCCTCGGGACCGTCGATTCGGATGACGGCATGGAAGTGGACGGCGCCGCGCTTCTGATATTCGGCGACCTTGGCGAAGGACACCCGGGCGTACTGCCGGAACGCGCGCTGTGAAAGTCCTGCCCGCTTGGCGACCTCGCGGCGGACGTAGGTGGAGAAGCGCCGCCAGAGTGGACCGGCGTGCGCGTTCCAGAGGACGGCCGCTTCGTAGTCGTAGGTGTCCGGGTCGAGCGGGGTACCGAGTGCGGCATCGGCCTGGTCGTGGAGGACGCCGCAGCGGCAGCGGCGGACCGAACCGGCCGGGCCGGTGGGGCGGTTGTGGACCGGGCCGAAGCTCGGTGCGGTGAAGGTGGCGAAGACACGGGGGTGCGCGGCGACGCGCTCCGGGATGCCCTTGCCTCCACGCAGTCCGGAGGTGATCAGGTGGAAGGTGTCGCGGCGGTAGACCTCGGCGCAGGCCGCGCAGCGCGTCGCGCGGCGGTTGTTGCAGCGGACCAGGAGGTGACCAGCCGGGAGCTCGGTGGAGTCGAGGCGGTGGAGGAGGTTGCCGATCTCTCCCGTGCGGGTCTTCACGTCGTATTCGGTGCGGTGGCCGTCGAGGCGGATGGGGTTCGTGCAGCCACCGAGGCTGGAGAGCTGGCGCAGGAGTGCGGGCATGGTGCCGAGCGCGGCCAGCTCTCCGAGTTCGGTGAGCGGGGGCGGGGTGGCGCGGGTGATGATGGGTTTCTCCTTCTGGCTTCGGTCAGGAGGGGTAGGACCCCGGGGCGGCGGATGCTTGGCGGTATCAAGGCCGTCCCGGGGGTCTGGCGTGCAGCGGCTCAGCGGCGGTGCTGGTCGCGGAGCATCGAGCGCAGGACCACGGCGGCGATGGCCACGGAGATGGCTGTGACGGCGACGGCGGCCAGGAGCGCGGTCAGTACGACTCCGCCGGCGAGGACGGCCGCGACCGCTCCCGTGCTGATGGAGATCTGCGGTGCCGCACGACGTACGGGTGCCGGGTCGGCCGGAGTGTGGGTGTGAGCGGGCGGCGGGGTCGGGTTGTCGGGGTACTTGGGCAGGAACACGGCGAAGGTTTCCTTATCTACTCGTCTAGTTATGTGAGCCCTTTATGACGTCCACGCCGGAGCGCGTGCCGGAGTCGATGGCCGGGGCCATGAAGGTGCGCGAGAGCAGGAAGCCGAACAGAGCGATCACGACGACGATCCAGGTGCGGACGCCGAGGAACTTGACCGCTCCCCAGGCGATGAGGCCGAGCACGAAAACGAGTGGCAGGCTGACGGTCACGGAGGTCAGGTCCTTTCAGCGGACAGGGCAGCGGTGGGTGCGGGCGGCGAGTTCGGCGGCGGCGCGGCTGTCGTAGTCGGCGGAGAATCCGCAGCGCGGCGCGGTGCAGGCGGCGGTGTGCTTCTCACGGCCCCGGCCGTCGTAGGACGTGCCGACCTGAACGGGGCCGATGCGGGTGACAGAGCGGAAGCGGCGGTTGGCGGTCACGCGGATCTCCTTTCAGAGCTGAGCAGCGATGGCGTCGGCCATGGGTGCGGGGACGCCGAGTCGGGCGCGGAGGGTCGGGGTGTCGATGGCCTCTCCGGTCCGCGTCCGGTGTTCCGCGGCGACCTTTCGGGCGTGCTCGACCAAGGCGGCCGGGACGGACACGACGGGCGGAGCGGGGGTCGGTTCGGGCACCGGTTGCGCGGGGAGCGCCGGAACGAGTTCGGACGCGTCCACCTGGTCCTCGATGCTCTCGGTGTCCTCGTGCGGTGACGGTGCCGAGTGGGCGAGGAGCGTTCCGCCGAGGAAGGCGACCGCGGGCCAGCCCGCGACGAGGATGCGGAGCCAGGCCGGGACCTGGTCCAGGTCGAGGAGCCCGGCAGTGGCGACGTTCGCGCCGAGAGAGGCGACCAGCGCGATGACGAACCAGCACCACCCGGCCGCCTTCGCGTCACCGACCCGCAGTCGGCGCCATGCGGCGACGAGCAGTAGGTCGACCGAGATGGGATACGCCCACGCCTTCCACCCGTCCTGACCAGCCGCCGAGGCGACGTCGTGCAGGTGGGCGAAGGACAGCGCGGCAGCGATGACCGCTTGGACGAGCACCGCGTCGACACGGGCCAGTTGGGCGCGCATGCTGCGGCTCCTTCCGGATTCAGGCATGGCAGGGGTAGGGACATGGCGCGAGAGGTCACGCCGGCCGGAGTGGAGGGAAAGGAATCAGTCGGTCACAGGGCGAGGCTGGACAACCGGGGCCGCAGACTCAACGGGCCGTACGGGCACGTCGGGCCGAAAGGGCTTGAGCGCGGGCAGGTCAGGCACCAGGTGCGCTGACTCCCGGCAGATCTCGGCGGCATCGCCGAGGGAGAGGTACGACGTGCGGATGCGGGACCAGCCGCCGGAGGAATCGCCCGCGACGGCGAGACCGGGCCGCTCGGGTGCGATGGCGCAGGCGGCGGAGACCGCTTCAGGGGCAATGTCACCGAGAGCCATTTTGGCCGAGGCTTCGTCGTTGACGCGGTGGCAGACGCGGCCGGTCAGCTGGGCCCGGAGCATGGTCGCTCCCTTGCCGAGTTCTGCGCCGAAGCGCTGCCCGCACACCTCCAGGTAGATACCGGCGGCGCGGCCGAGCTGGGCGAGCCGGATGAGCTGGGTGACCATCTCGTCCCGCCGGTCCTCGTCTTTGCGCGTGGCCACGAGGAAGAGTTCGGCCACCTCGTCGACGAACAGGACGATGGGGACGGGGCGTTCGTCCTCTGGAAGCCCCCAGACGTCCGAGGTGATCTCCTCGTCTGGCGTGCCCGGGGCGAGACCTTGGCGTGCCTTGATCAGTTCGTACCGGTCCTCCATCTCTTGGATGAGCGCGGGCAGCAGTTCGGCCGCCTGCTCGGGGTCGGTGGCGAGGGCGGAGAGCCTCGCCGCGAAGGGGGACAGTTCCACGCCGCGCTTGCAGTCGATGCCGACCAGGGCGACGGGTTGCGGGGCGAGTCCGGCGACGAGGTGACGCAGGTACATGGACTTGCCGGAGAGCGTTGCTCCGAGGGTGAGTTGATGGGGAACGGTGCGGTAATCGCGTACGAACGGGGTGGCGTCCTCCCGCAGGGCCACGGGCACTTTGAGGAGCCCGGACGCGACCTTGCGAGGCATACGCACACGCCGCAGTACGTCGAAGCCGACGAGCCGCAGTTCGACCACGCCCGGCTTGACGGTCGTGACGTACACGGCGTGAACCCCCCAGGCGTGCCGGAGCCGTTCCGCCGAGGCGGCGACGTCTGCCGGCTCCTGACCGGGCGCGAGCCGAAGGCGAAGGCGTAACCCGGTCGAGGTCGGCCGGATGATGCCCCGCCGCGGTGGTACGGGCCGAACTTCACGGCGGGTGGTGGCCTTGACCGCCAAGACCCGCAGCCGGGACGGAGCCACAGTCAGGCCGCACGCCTCCATGACCGAGTTGTACGAGCCGAGGAGCCGGGCCGTGGATATCGGGAGGCCGACCGTGGACCAGTAGACGCCGGGGTGCCTGGCCCGGGTGTAGGCAGCCCCGCCGCCGAGTGCGGCGACAGGACCACCCACCTCCAGGAGCGTTGTCAGGTCGGTCATCAGGCCGTGGCCCCCATGGCCGCCGGGAACATGGCCGGGGTGACGGCGGCGGAGCGGTAGGCGATGCCGTGCCGCTGCTGGCCGTTGAACACGCTCTCCCACGGCCGGGCCACGAGACCCGGCAGCGAGATCGGTGCGCCGAGCGCGAGTCCCTCGGACACCCCGCTCTCGGGCACAGTGACCTTGATCAGAGAGGACTCCCCTTCCTCGATGTAGACGACGCCGATCGTCATCAGCGCCTCACCGGTGTTGACGTCCTTGGCGATCTCGCCGGTCTGACGGTCACGGACCTTGGGCTCGGGTGCCTCGGTCAGCAGGATCGTCGCGGCCGAGGTCTCCACACGGATGGTGCGCAAGAGTTCTTCCTATCTACTCGTCTATACAAGATGCAGTCTTCGAACCCGATCTCTCCGGGAACGCGGACCACCCTGCCACACAACTTGCCCACTCGTCTATACGAGTATGCCTGTTGGCGTTTACGAGTCCGAAGAAGTGGCCTCGCGCACCGCCTGTCAGGTCGCCGGGAGCTGGTAGGAGAGGACGTACGCGTCCGCCGCCATGACGGTGTCGCAGACCTCGACGGCCCGTCCCTCCGTGTCGTACGCGGTGCGGATCAGGTGAATCACCGGCACACCGGAAGCCAGCCGGAGTGTCTTGACCTCGGACGGCGCGGGCATCCGGGCGCGGATCTCCTCCTCGAAGTGGTCGAGGTGGTGTCCCAGCTCCTCAAGTCGGGCGTAGATGCCGCCGGGGCCGGGGTTGGGCTCGGCGATCTGCGTGCCGCGCGCGATGTCGAGCGGGAGGTACGAGGTGGCGAACTCGACCGGTCGGCCGTCGAGCAGGTACCGGCGCCGGCGGGCGAGCACGCGCCGTACGGACCCGAGTCGGGTGGAGATGTCCTGACTGGCCTTCTCCTCCTTGACCTCAAGGCTGTCGACCTGGGGGTGACTGCCCGCGGCGTCCGCCTCGACGATGAACGCGGACTTCCCCTGTTCGCGGTGGCGTCGGGCGAACCGGTCGGAGGCCAGCCGGCGGACGGGCGGACGCGGCCGGACGAAGACGCCTTTCCCATGTTCGGCGGCGACCAGGCCCTCGCCCTGGAGGATGGAGAAGGAGTTGCGGACGGTCATCCGGGATACGCCGTAGTGCTCGACGAGCTCAGCTTCCGAGGGGAGTTTCTCGCCCTCCTTGAATCGCCCACGGTCGATGGCCTCGCGCAGCTGGTCAGCGATCTGCCGGAACACCGCACGATCGCTCGTGGGGTCCAGATCGCCGAGCAGGGACGGAAGTGAGGTCACGAGTACTCCTTTAGGTATCTAGACGAGTGGGCGAGTGTTGTTGCTACGGTGGAGAGCCTAGCGATCTGAGAGGGCCGAGGAACGTGAGCACTGACCGTCCGCACTCCGTGAGCGTTGCCGGAGTCATCGTCGACGACCAGGGCCGGGCCCTCTTGATCCAGCGACGCGACAACGGCCAGTGGGAACCTCCGGGTGGCGTTGTCGAGCGGGAGGAAACCCTCCCCGAGGCACTCCAGCGCGAAGTCCTCGAAGAAACCGGCATCAAGATCGCGCTTCCCGCGACTCTCACCGGCGTCTACAAGAACATGACGGGCCTGATCGTCTCTCTGGTCTTCCGCTGTGAAGCCGCCGACGGCTCGCCCACCACCGGGGACGAGACCCGCGCACTGCGTTGGGCCACCCGCGATGAAGTCACCGACCTCGCCGACGAGGCGTACGCGATCCGCGTCCTGGACGCTCTCGACGCGGCATCCCCGCCGGCCATCCGCGCCCATGACGGCGTGAAACTCGTCTAGCCCGAACCCGCTGCACATGGCGGCCTACCAGCACGAAGGAACTTGTATGCACGAGTATACGAGCACTGCGCGGGTCTGGGGCCTCACTTGCCCAGGTTTCCCAGAAGAGGTGAGCAGGGCCCGCCGCTGGACACGGGACATCCTGCGTGGTTCGCCGTTGGCCGAGGACGCCGAGTTGATCGTGAGCGAGCTGAGCGCCAACGCGATCCTCCACACCGCCAGCGGACAGCGGTCGGGCAGCTTCCATCTGGCTCTCGCGGTCTCTTCCCAGGTGGTTGCTCTGTCGGTCACAGACGACGGCGGCACCGGGACAGCGCCGAAGGCCGAGCACGCCGACCAGGACGCCACACACGGGCGGGGCCTGGGCATGGTCAGCTTGATCGCCCACCGGGTCGTGATCCACGACAGCCAGGCCGGTCACACGGTCACTGCGGAACTCTTCACGGGTACCCAGTCGGGAGGTCCCCGGTGCTGACGTCGACGACTCCCGAGGACTTAGCGGAAGCGGGGACGGGACGGGGTGGCACCTACCGCTGCTGGGCTGCGGCGTACCCGCTGCACGAGACCAGCTCGATCCTCCTGGGATCGCACGAGGCGACGAGTCCCCGCCTGGCCCTGCGGTGGCTACGCGAACGCACGAGGAACGTCACGGACCAGCTCGACACGGCATACGCCCAGCCGGGCCGCTACTGGCTAAGGGACGAGCACGAACACGAACGGGCCCTTTCCTACCTGATCACGGGCACGGCCTACCAACTCACCCTGCACGACGAGAACACGCGCTACGTCCTCGTGGCCTACCCGCCCGGAGTGACCTCGTGAACGGATACATCCGCGGCTTCTGGTGCGAATGCTGGACCGAAGACCTCACCAGGGCAGAGCAGCCGGCGCTTCACAGTTCGTTCGACGCGTACTCGGCCAGCCAGGCAGACCGCTGGATAGCGATCGCACTCCACACCATCACGCCAGCGCTGGACTCCAGGGCGTCCGACGAAGCCTGGGAGTGGCTGTACGAGGGCCGCATCCAGACGAGGAGAGCTCTCCTGCGCTCGGAGCTCTGCACAGTCACGATCAACCAGGGCGGCACACGCATCTCTTGGACGGCCCGCCCAGCGCTCTTCCTGCCCCTGGCACACCGACGAAGCCTCGAACTTCCGCCCTGCGCATATGACTTCAAGCCCCACGCGACCGACTGAGTTACAACTTTCTCTACTGGTTCAAGGCGGCTCGCTCCGCTCCCCGCGCGCGGCCCAGCCCCCGGCCGGGCCTGCGCTCCTGTCTCCGCCCCGCTCCAGCCCGGCCGGCGCCCGTGCCGCGCACAGAGCAATCAGCCGCCTGCTGCCAGAGAAGGGATCCATCGTGGCTGGGGCCGGTCCGCTCCACGGCTTTAGCCACCTCCCCGGTCAGGGTCCCGCGTCGAGCAAGACCAGGGGGCCACTCGTGCTAATTGCGGTCAGGCCCAAAGCCTGCCCGAGTTGCCAACCAGCGTACGGCCCCCTGGTCATGCTCGACCCCAGACCGGGCAGGCCACCGGCCAAACCCGCTCCGCTCGCACAGTGCCCGTATCACTCCTCAGCAGCACTACTAGGCCGCTGCCCCGGCAGCGGCAGCACACTCGAGCACATGGGTGCTTGTACATTCCCCCTAATCCAGTCGCGGTGCGCTCCTGGCTCCGGGTGCACCTTGACTTCGCCCTCCGCCACCGTGATGGTCAGGGTGCCAGCACAACACTTTCCGTCAGCAAGGCCCGCAGCCGCCCGCTTACCTAGGTGTTTCCTCTCCACTGAAGGCAATTCCCCTGCATGGCAATAGGAAGATAGCTGCGTGCAGGCAATTCTTGTCGAGGGGAAAGATTCACCAAAGGCAGCCACGACCTCCGGAACCGGATTTCTAAAGCGGTCTCTCCCCATCGAGAATACGACCATCTCCGGCTTACTCGCATCTCCAAGCGATTTAACAAAGCCGCCATGCGACCCACCACCATTGCCACCCCCGTGGTGCGGATAAACCACGGTATGCACTGAAATATCTGGATGACGCTGCAACATCCTTTGCAGACCGGGAGAGTCAATGTCCCCTGGAAGCAGCAGTATCGGCTCACCTTCGAGGCTTACCTTCAGCACGACAGACAAACCGTTCGTCGTGAAGCGAGGCCGCGACCCCTTTGCTTTGCCAGGCCCATGCCCAATTTCGTAAGGAGTAGGATGCAACACGGAAATTCCAACTCGACCGAAGCCCAATCTATCCCGTTGAGCTGTACTAATTCCGATCTGAGCTTCCAACAAACCACTCGCATCCAAGTGGTCAATCAGAGCCAGCAGTTCATCCCACAGGTCGGAATCCTTGGCGCTGTCAGAATTCGCCCAAACCTTACCTATAGAAAAATCGTGATGCGGAAGCAACTGCAACGCCCCCTGAATATGGTCTTCATCCGAATGAGACAGCACCACATGCTCAATTCGACGGATTCCCATACGCTGCAGCTCGGACAGCAATAAAGTTCCGGATCTTGCATCGACCACCGCACAGGTGTCTCCATCACGCAAGATGGCACAATTACCATGCCCTACGTCCAGAACTACAGCTTCTGCCACGCCAACCGAGCTCTGAGGGGCTATATGCAGACCCGCCTGGACCTCGGTCATGCTGCATTCCGAGCAGCGCCGCGAGGTCGAGGACTAGGAGCCGCCTGCAAGTGATGGAAGAAAAGCTCATTCACGCTTTCTGCGTAATAATTGACTTCGCCCAGGTAAATGCGGCCTACCAGAGATTCGGTAACTTCACGATCACTTTCAGGGAGAAGGGACACTGGCATCTGAATCGGCGTCTTGGGTCGCCACGCTGTGACAGTAACCTCAACCATTTGTCCGCCCTGCCCGTGTCGCCCCTCGCCGGCCCCAGAGATGCCCACGACACGTACCGGCGTGAGAAAGCCCTGCCGACTTAGTTCGCGGTTGCCATGAGCCTCAGACTCAGCAACCCGCAGCGCTTCACTAAGCGCTTTCAGAGCTCCGGGTGCCTTACGTACTACCCGAGGGATTCCGTAACGCCACGCCCTAATGGAATCTGCCTCATCTTCATCCACATGCGCACTGTATAGCACAGCTGGCAAGCCTCGCTGATTAGAACGATAAACCAACTCTGCCCCGTTAAAGCTGACCTGGGAACGAGTTCGGAACCTGTGATCGGAGATAACTGCCGCACAGTGCTCAGACTGAACCTCATCCAAGATCTCATCCAGAGGACGGTGAGATCGAACAAGCACCCTGTAGGGCTCCTTCTCCAAAGCTTTCACCTGATCGCAGCCTCGGGCCAGAGCGGCTTCATCATCATCGAGAACTGCAACCTTCATCGATCCTCGCTCCCAGCACTCTTCAATTGCCTAGGCAGATGAATCGTGAACTGCGCCCCACCCAATTCACCATGGGCCACCGCAGTCAGATTCCCGTCGGCCAACACTCTTTTCTTACCGTGCAAATCCGCCACGATGTCTTTGACGATCGTGAGGCCAAGACCTGTGCCGTCCTCGTCGCTCCCCTCACCAGGCTCCCAGATCTTCTCGATATCGATGCCTGATATTCCCGGCCCTGAGTCGGCAATGTCAATTAGAACTACCTCACCCGAAACCGAAGTACGGATCCGGACAACACGATCTCTCGAACTTTCCCCTGCCCCACCAAATGCGCGAGCTGCATTGATCACAAGGTTTGCATACAAGGACTCAATGTCAGCGACGGTACTGCGTACCGTCGCAGCATCACCGCAAAGATCCACCTGAAGGTCGATCTGCCAGTCTTTAAGGTACCCACCGAACATCTCAACGAAGTCGAGGCATACCTCATTGACGTCCACTGTTACCAATTGACGTTTACCTCGCCGGAGCATTCGCAAGGGAAGCTTCGCAAAAGAGTGGATTGAAGCCGCGCTGCGTTGGGCACGGTCGAGCGGTTCTTCCATCTTTTCAGCGTAGGAAGTTTCATCCAGGAGCAATTGAGCATAGTGCTCCAGCAGCTCAAGATCGGAGCCCAGACCACCCGCGGTATTGAGAGATTCGTGAGCAAAAACCGCAGTACTGATTCCTACCGTAGCCAATGCCCGATACAAAAGGCGGTCACGCTCTAGGGCTGCGATCAGGCGATCATTAGTTTCGAACGCCTTACGCAATGGTGCCGCCTGCAAGGGGGGCAGACTCTTTATTACACGCTCCGCCTCAGTGCGCTCACGTTTCTTTTCTTGCCGCGCAATAGCGACTTCCCCACTGCGAGCATCTTCCCACTTGCTCTTGCGGACTCGCGCAGACCATTCGACAGCCCGTTGCGCAAAATCACGAAGATCAGAAAACGGAAGGTTCTCTTGGAACCCCATCCGGTCCGTTTTCGGTACAAGCACATTGTCCGGATCGTTTACGACAACCCTTCCGACACTGTTATTTGTCGAGGGTCGCTGCTGAGGATCCCTGTTGCGCCCTAGATTGAGGTCAAGCCAGTCATGTCCAGGATCACCGTACGGATGCGTTCGAAGGCCCCTATGGAACAGGTGGACTCCGCCGACAACATCAAGCCAAGGAGTAACCTCGCCAAGAGTGCGCCTGGAATTCCGTCGTTTAAATGACTCTGCGTCACGCAAAAACATCCAAAGTTCAAATTTGCTCGGCGGAGCCGCGTATTTGATAGGCGGTTGCCCTTTTCCTCCTCTCGGCAAAGCAACGTCACTATGGCCAGCCTCGGCGATCACTACTCCACGCCAGTCGACGAGTACTGCACTGGCTTTACCATCTGCATCAAGTTCGGCAGTCAGTTTAAATTCGTGCTCATCGAAATAACCTTGGCTGACGGCACGAGTCAAAGCTTTATATTCGGGCGCGTCCATGGTAACCACAAAACCTGGGTCGCGCGCCGGCGTGGATTCCCAATCTGTTGGGGTAGGCTCAGATTTCGTTGCAACCACGGAGCCATTTCCGCTCGCGCCGAAGGCGCCCGAAAGAAGAAGCAAAGAGCGAGCGAGTCTTTTCGCTCCTTCGCTTTCAAACTTCTCACGAAGACGCTTGATGATAACCTTCGTGCCCGGTTTCTCCGAGGTCTCATAACTCTGCACCTCAAGCGCGACCTCATCTACGGAGTCGACATTATCGTAAGCCGCCCAGTCGATAGTGAGGCGGTGGGCAATTCCCGGGGTGGAAATCGGCCTAGTAATGACCTCGATTTCCTTACCCAGGCGCAAAGATGCCAGTCTTCCGAGGCCCTTCTCGCCAACTTTACGCCTCTTGAAGTGCAGCGTGTTCTTGGACTCAGTCTTCGACGAGCGCCCGATGTGAAGAAATCCGCCTGCGATCTCATCAGGCGTCATCCCATGTCCGTTGTCGCTCACCACCAGTGTCCCGCCGACCCGTGAGGCGTTGACCAGAGTGACCTCACACCAGGTCGCATCAGCGTCATAGGAGTTCCTGACGAGCTCCATGACTCCGAGGTCGGGGTGAGGGATGAGTTCCTCGCCCAGACGTGCCAAGATCTCGGGAGCGAAGCGCAGGTGAACGCTCATCAGGTCAGGCCCCCCGGTGTTGAGTTCGCGCCCTCGGTGCTACGGCGCAGGTCGTCTGCTGCAGAGTAGCCAAGCTCAGATCACATCCGCCATAGGGTCAAGCGGTCAGGGGAGGATGAAATGACGACGGACGCCTACTCCGCGTACAGCAGCGACCTGCGCAGACTTGCCGACGGGCTGCGCGCGGTGCCATGGCAGGCAGCTCAAGCTGACGTTGAGTCAGCACTCAACGGGCAAGCTGGCACACGGCTGCGAGACTTGGTCCCGCGCGCAGTCCGGCGAGCAGAAGGCGCGTACTTCACCGGAAGCCAGGTCAGGGCGAGGTTCGACAGCTTGCTCTCAGACGGTCCAGGCTTCTGGGACCCTGCCTGCGGCGCGGGTGACTTGCTACTGGCCGCAGCAGAGCGACTTCCCCTAGCCGCGAACCTCAGAGACACACTGGACACCTGGGGCGCCTCGCTCCGCGGTGGAGATCTACAGCCTTCTTTTGTTGAAGTCGCCAAACTTCGACTCTTCTTGCTTGCTGCTGCCCGTCACCGTAAGCGAGGAGATGAAATTGATCAAAGCTCCACCGAAGGTATCAAGGCCTTCAGGAATATTAAAGTATCCAACGCTCACGAGGCAATTCAGTCGACCCACAGCTTTCAAGGGTCACTTGTCATCAACCCTCCCTTTGGATCCATGCAGGCGCCTCACGACTGCCAATGGGCAAGTGGATCTGTGTCACAGGCTGCTGTCATGACGCTGTCGGCTATCCAGAAACTTGCTATTGAGCATCAAGTAGTTGCCGTACTACCTGACGTGCTGCGCAGCGGGTCGCGCTACGCACGTTGGCGAGAAGAGATCGAATCGACCATACAGCTAGATCAGGTTGATCTGTATGGTCAATTTGACGAACACACTGATGTTGATGTATTTCTTCTCTCGGGCCGTCGCCGACGTCGCGCTAAACAGCGTCAAGGCACATTGTGGTGGCCGGCTGCAGATCCAATGCATACCATCAGCGAAGTGTTCGACGTGCGCGTCGGGACTGTTGTGGACAATCGGGACCCCCACCTAGGTCCAGCCTCGCCTTTTCTAACGGCTCGTGACCTCGGCGAATCCCGAGAATTGTGCGCCCCTATCCGTCATCGAAATTTTTCTGGTCGGCTGTTTACTCCTCCATTCGTGGCTATCCGCCGGACTTCCCGTCCGGGGCTACGCTCCGGAGGCTTCGGGCGCGCCTCTGGAACCATAGTTACCGGGTCGATCCCTATCGCGGTAGATAATCACGTCATCGTGTTGGATCCAGTGAATGGATCTGCCGATGACTGCGAGCGACTGCTTAAGGTTCTGGAATCTCCGGAAACTTCACTCTGGCTGGATCAACGGATAAGGTGTCGACACTTGACAGTCGGCGTTGTCCGTTCTATTCCGTGGCCCACCAAGTAAGAGCTCTCACTTTGTCTATGGAAGCGGCCTGCGGACGCCCCAGCTCAAGGCTGCATTGTTCGCTACAGATGTTAGTCCTCGAGGAACGAGGATCCTGATCGCCTGTGCCAAATCCGCGATCTGTTCGGAGCTTGTGCACGCGCGCCGCGGACCATTCGTGGACGAAGGACCCGCTCCTGCAGCCTAACCATGCCTTGACCAGGAAAAACCTGCCCTAGACACACCCCCTCCGGAGCCGTGTGCGCAGGTTCGAATCCTGCCGGGGGCACTCGCCACAGATCAGCAAGAATAGAGCGCTGACCAGGGCGGATGCCGACAGAAGAGGGCGGGATTCAGCCTCACTGACTCCCGCCCTCTCTTGTTGTCTCTCACTATCCGCGCACCATCTGCGATACACGCGACACACCTCCGACACGCTCACGCGCTCCTCACGAACAGGGCACCCCTGCCGACGTCGGAGGCCTCTGCGGAAGCATGTGGACATGCCCAAACCGAAGAGGTTCACGGCGTGGTTGATGAGGGTTTCTCAATGACCTAAACCGGTCGAAATAGTGGCATCGGCGATGTCGCTAATAATCCCGACCGGCCCTCACGGAAGGGGCGGTCGGGCATCACGCCTACCTCGAAGAGTGCGGCGCCATCCCAGCCGCCATCGAGATGTTCGAAGACGCCCGGGTTCGATACGAGGCGTACCGGCGGCGCTAGGTGTTCTGTCCGGGGAGGTTGTGGACGGGTGAGGCAGGTCTCGGCTGCGGGATCTTGAACAGGTGAGGGCCTTCCGGGTTCGGTGTGGATTGCGACGTCTACACCGACCAGAAAGGCCCTCGTGGTCCACCGTAATGCACCCCTGACCGAGACCGGCCGACTGCGTCTGGCCCGCTGCGTGGTCGAAGACCGCTGGCCGTTGCGGCGGGCCGCCGAGCGGTTCCAGGTCTCACCGACGACCGCCCGGCGATGGGCCGAGCGCTACCGGCAGTTCGGCGAAGCCGGGATGGCCGACCGTTCCTCCCGCCCGCACAACAGCCCCGGACGGACACCGACCCGCACCGAACGCCGGGTCATCAAGGTCAGGGTCCTGCGCCGCTGGGGACCGGCCCGCATCGCCCACCTGCTGGGCCTGGTGCCCTCCACTGTCCACCGGGTCCTCGTCCGCTACCGGCTGGCACGCCTCACGCACCTGGACCGCGCGACCGGCCGGACCATACGCCGCTACGAACGGGACAGGCCCGGCGAGCTGGTGCATGTGGACATCAAGAAGCTCGGCAACATCCCCGACGGCGGAGGCCATAAGGCCCTGGGCCGGCAGGCCGGCCGCAAGACGCGGTCCGGGGCCGGCTACAGCTACATCCGCACCGCCGTCGACGACCACTCCCGCCTCGCCTACAGCGAGATCCTCACCGACGAGCGCAAAGAGACCGCCACCGCCTTCTGGACCCGCGCCCACGCCTACTTCACCAGCGCAGGGATCACCGTCGAGCGCGTCCTGACCGACAACGGCGCCTGCTACAAGTCCCGCACCTGGCGCGACGCACTTGCTCTGGCCGGGATCGCCCACAAGCGAACCCGGCCCTACCGACCCCAGACCAACGGCAAGGTCGAACGCCTCAACCGCACCCTGCTCGACGAATGGGCCTACGCCAAGCCCTACAGGTCAGAGCAGGAACGACGCGACGCATTTCCGGACTGGCTGCACTCCTACAATCACCACCGCGGACACACCGCGCTCGCAGGCAAGCCACCCGCCAGCCGCGTCCCCAACCTCACAGGGCAATACAGCTAGGCGATACCTGAGCCGACAGCGCGGGCCAACAGGGCTTTTGGACACTTGCTGCACGTCTAGCGACCTGTCCGGCGGGTCGCGTCACCGACTCCGCACCCGACAACAATGTCACTCGAACGGCCTAACACGATGTGTCACCCACATGGATGAACATCAAGCTGAGTGGTGTCCCAACCGAGGTATTCCGTGAAAGGCGAACCAAATGCGCATTCGACGAATCCTCGCCGCCGTCATCGCGACGGCAGCCCTCTCCGGACTCGGCATCACAGGCGCCGCCACCGCCACCGCCACAACCGCCACCGCCACCCCCGCCAGCCTCACCCCGGGTGAGTGCGAGCAGGGCGGCGGAACGGTCGATCGGTCGCACACGTCCGCGGCCAAGCTCCCGATCTGCAAGGGCGGCAAGTTCAACGGGCAGGATGTCGACTAAACCCCACTAGGCGCCCCGCAGCCACGCGCTGCGGGGCGCTCCCAGGCGAGCCGTAGCCAGGAGAGCCGCAGGTACGTGCCGACCCATAAGACCGTGTCCTACGTGGTGAGGCGGATGAGTCGCTTGTAGCAGCAGAGGGCGGCGGCGAGGCCGAGAAATGCCAGGTAGTTGCGGAGGTGGCGTTCGTAGCGGTGGTTGAGTCGGCGGTAGCCGGTCAGCCAGGACATGGTGCGTTCGATGACCCATCGTCGGCGCCCCAGCCGTTCGCTGGACTCGACTCCCTTGCGGGCGATACGGACACCGATGTGCTCGCCCCACAGCCATTTTCGCAGGTGAGGGACGTCGTAGGCCTTGTCTGCGTGGAGACGTCGGGGCTTGAAGTACCGGCCGCGGTGGGGGTCGTGTCTCGTTTGTGACCCTGGATCACGGGCTTGAGGGCGAGGCTGTCGTGGGTGCTGGCTGCCGAGAGGCCGACGACGATGGGCAGTCCGTTCGCGTCCGACAGGACGTGCATCTTCGAACCGGGCTTACCCCGGTCCACGGGGCTCGGACCTGTGAGTTCGCCCCTTTTTTCGCCCTTACGTGGGCGGAGTCGAGAACAGCTCGGGAGAGGTCGAGCAGGCCGGCGTCGTCCAGACGGTGCAGGATCTCCTCGTGCAACCGGCCCCACACACCCGCCCGCGACCAGATCAGTAACCGGCGGTGCGCGGTCGACTTCGATATCCCGAAGCACGGCGGCAAAGCCCGCCAGGCGCACCCACTAACCAGCACATAGGCAATCGCCGCGAACAGCGTCTCATCAGGCGTGTCCTGCGTCCCGCCGCCCTGCGGCCGCACCTTCGACGGCGGGATCAGCGGTTCCGCGATCTCCCACAGCCCGTCCGGAACAATCCAACTCCACATACCCCGCCCCATAAAACCAAGCCCAACGACCTAGCTCCACATAGGACACGGTCTTAGAGCGCAGGAGCGCCACCCGGAGGCCGAGGCACGCGCCCGCGAGACCCTGGGCGCCCATCCTGAACCGGACCGGCTGATTCTGGCATTGCGGCTCGGCCTGGCACGCAGCCTCAACGGCCAAGCCCGCCACGAGGAGGCTCTCGCGCGCCCGTGAGCTGGACCGCAGCCTGCCCGCGGGATCGAGCCGCCCAGAGACCGGCGTCATCGAGCTGGCCGTAGCCACCGCCCTCCTGGGACTACACCGCGGCACCGAAGCTCGCCTTCAGGCCGCAGCTGCTCACGTTCAGGCCGCAGCTGCTCACGCTGCCTGTCTGGCCTCATTCGGCCCCGACCATCGCCGCACAGTCGAGGCTCAGGCTCTGCTCGACCGACTCGACGGTGCTTGATCGGACGCGCACCGCGAATCCGGACAGGGGTGTCCCAGGTGTCCGGCTGTCCGGGCACGGCCTCGAACTGCACGGACAGCCCGGACAGCCCGATGGACCGCTGTCCGGGCTGTCCGGGCTGTCCGGGCTGAGACGGCTGCAACAGCCCCCTGATGTTGCAGCCCGTCGGCGGAGCCAACCTCTCAATGGGCGCAGGAGCCGGAGGCGACTTCGGACTACGCACTATCTGCGATACACCAGGGCACCTGACACCTCCTGGGATCAAGGAACCCGCTGATCAGAGCCGCTTCGCAAGCCGAAATCTAATTGTGCTAGGGAGCCGTGTGCGCAGGTTCGAATCCTGCCGGGGGCACCCCTCATGAGGTGCCCGAAGACCCCGTCACCAGCGGAAACGCTGAGGCCGGGGTCTTCGCGTATCTACAGCCCTGTGCAGCCGTATGCCGCCCTGAGCGGCCCTATGTCGGCGTCTGTGCACTGTTCGTCGCCAGGATCTTGGAGCATCTTCCCTGGTCAACTGACCGATTATCCAAGAGGAGCCCGCAGTGTCGACTCCAGCCCGAACGCGGAACCGTCTACTCCCCCGAGCCCGGGGAATCTGGCGTCCATGACACTGGCGCGCTCATTGCCCGACGATGCCACCGAGTGGTGGATCTTTCTGGGAACGTTCGTCCTCTACGCGCTCGGACGTTGGTTCTTCGCCTGGCAGCGAGCCAGGCGTGAGGGCGACAGCCACCCCATGCGTACCGCGTTCGCCGAAGAAGACGATCCCGCCGCACGCCACGCGGCCATGATCGGTGGTTTCCGCTCCTACCGGCAGTTCTTCGGCTTCGTCGGAAGCGCCTTCGCAGTGGTTCTTGTCGCTGCTCTGACCGAAGGTTGGCTCCGCCACGCCCTGCTATGGATGATTGTTCCGCTTCTGGTCATAGCGCTCTCGTACCTCGATTTCCGCCAGTCCCTGAAAGCGCGCTCCGGAGCCTGACAGGGATGTGGGCCAGCGACAAGGCATACCTCCCGGCCTCACTCGTACTCGAGCATCAGCTCCTCGATCTTCCGGTGGCGATCTCCTGCCGCCCGTCAATGCACTCGGCGTAACGGCCCAACAGGACCTCGACACTGTTGGCCGCCCGTTCAGCGACCTCGGTCGGGTCGACCCCCGCGTTGAGTCATGTCGACAGAGCGGAGTGGCGAAGGTCGTACGGCCGGCGCGCCAACGGCGACGCCACTGCGGCCGGCGGAAGGGCAAGGGAGCGGGCTTCCGCCCAGGCCCTCCAGTACGTCGACGAGGCGACCACTCCCCCACCCTCACTGTAGATGGCGTCCGTCAACGGCGGTCCCGAAGGCGTCGAGGTGTTCGCTGAGGATCGCCACGAGTTGGGGCGGGATCGGCACGCGGCGTACGTCCTCTGCGGTCGGTTCTTCAGCCCGCGGTCGTCGTGACTCTCACCCAAATCCGTCCACTTCTTGCCGACGCTCGGACGCGTTCGATGCAGTGATTCGTTGATCCCGTCGCGGGTGTTGGGCGCAGCATGTGGCCACTTCATCGCCAAGTACTTCAAGGCGAAGTCGTACCAGGTGAGCTTGGCCTTCGTTTCTGCCATCGAGTCCGGAAGGCCTGTGCCGCAGGTGATGCCGAGGGCCAAGCGGAGTCCCCTATGCTCGCGGGGCAGTTGGTGTGAACAGTCCATTCAGGGGGCGCGGAGCCGCATGGCCGACGAGATCAAGTACGAGTACAAGACCGTGCGGACAGTGCGCGGTACCAACGGCTTGATGATCTCGAAGATGCAGAAGGACGGCTGGGAGCTCGTGGAGCAGGTCCAGGGCACGCTTCGCTCCACCCTCACCTTCCGTCGGCCGAAGAAACCGCAGCCGTGGCTCCTGATCGGCGCGTTGGTCGCCGTCCCGGTGATCCTGGCCATCGTCATCGGCGTTGCCTCAGCGCTCAGCGGCGGAGGCGAGAAGGAGGACGAGTCGGACAAGCCGGTGGCCGCTGCGAGCGAGAAGCCTTCCGCTACGCCGGCTCCGACCGCGGCCGAGTCGACTACCACCGAGGTGATCACGCCTCAGAACAACCCGGAGTTCGCGGCGCTTCTGAAGGCGGACTCGTGCGACGACGCGAACCTGGACTTCGCGACCAGGCACGCGGGCCAGACGGTCGCATTCGACGGCTCGATCGTGAACATGGCGCCCCACGGTGACTACGACACCCGCTACGACTTCCTCCTGGGCCCAGGCGACCAGGGACCGAACACGACGGTCGGCCCGGCCTTCAAGTACGAGGACGTCAACACCTTTGACCTGAAACTGACCGGCAAGAAGATCCCCGCCACCGTCGACGCAGGCGACAAGTTCCGCTTCGTCGCCGAGGTACGCGAGTTCAACGCGGACCAGTGCATCTTCTTCCTCAACCCGGTCTCGACGGAGGTCCGGTAGTCAAGAGAGGCAGCCGCGTCATTACGGACCAGCGTGCCGGGCCGATTGACGCCGTCGTCAGAAGGGCTCGGTGGCTCGACATCCGATGAGCAGTTCGTGGCCCGAGCTCACCGGTTGATCACCGTGCGGTGATCGTTCCACGAGCCGCCACGATGCCCTGGCGAAGGCAGATGCGGCTCCAGCTGCATTCGTCAGGTCATCCCGCCCCACGCCAACACAACGAGCCCTCGACCCGACATCCACATGACCCACCTGACAGGATCTAGGTGACAGCGCATTTGATCCTGCGCACGGCTGAGGACACGTGCGAGGCTGGATGCATGGCCCGCATCGCCTACTTCTCCGAGACCCGCGCCATCAACCGTGTCCCGGAGAACGTCGCCCGGTCCCGCGCCCCTGAGGCTCCCTCATGTCATGGGCCCGGAAGCACTCTTCAGTCGTAGTCGGTAGCGGTCGACGGGGCGGCGAAGTACTGCGCGTATCGCGTCCCGGCGAAGTGTTCGCCCAGTAGTCGGGAGAAGAGCAGGACCGACGGCAGTGGGCGGTGGTTCACCACCAGGTGTTGCGTCTGTCCCGCTGCGTTGCGGTAGACGACAGCGATGTTGGCGATCGGTTCGCCGGCCACCGTCGACGTGTAGTCCTCGACGAAGTCGTTCTCTCCGTAGCCGCCGATGTAGATGAAGTCCTGGTGCTCGTACAGAGTGCGCGCATACGACAGCACCGTGCGGACGTCCTCGGCCCCGCGCACGACCCCGTTCAGGACCGAGCCCTCCATCGTCACGTCGTCGGCGAGGTTGTCCAGCCAAAAGGGGTAGTAGTCCGTGCGCTGTCGGGCCGGGTCGCCGCTGCCCAGGTACATCGGGTTCGTCTTGTCAGCCATCTTCCAGCCTTTCTGCTTCCAGCCTCCGTGGCGGGGGCCGGCTCCACTTGGTGGGGGCGACCGCGAGGTGGGCGCGGCCGCTCGATGCCCCTGGTCGGCCGACCGGGCGGTGTGGTCTGGCCGGGGTGGCTGCGCCGCGGGCATGGGCGCCCCCAGTCCCGCCGCCGACGGCACCGCCACCGCTGCCGGCACCGGCACCGGCATCGGCATCGGCAGAGCCCGTCCTATCTCTCGGCGTCGAAGGCGAAGAACGGCTTCGCGCCATGTGCGGGTGTTTCGGCGAGCGCGAGAGCCTCCGGGAAGCGTTCGAGTGGGTACGGCCGGCCCTGGGGGATGGTCAGCACTCCGTCGGTGACGAGACCGAGGACCTCGGACAGCGCGCGGAGGGCGTCCTCGGGTGCGGCCGTGCCGAACCAGCGGTTCAGCCAGAAGCCACGGACCGTCTTGGTCTCGTAGATGACCGAACGTGCCTGCAACGGGATCGTCAGCGCTGCCGGGTCGGTCTGCCGGTGCGTGGAGAGCGCGCCGTAGACCACGAGCTCTCCTCCCGGGGCCAATGCCTGGGACACCTGGGCACCCACGTGGCCCGCGACGCAGTCGGTGGCCTTGCGCACGCCGGCCGGTCCCGCGATCTCCGCCACTCGCTGCGACAGGTCCTCGTCCTCGGTGCAGATGACCTCGTCACCGCCGAGCGCCTTGATCTCCTCGACGGCGTCGCGCCGCCGCACGACATTGATCGTGCGCATACCCAGATGTCGGGCCAGCTGAATGACGAGCCGGCCGACGGTGGAGCCAGCGGCCGTCTGCAACAGCCATTCACCTGGCTGTACGTCGAGTTCGCGCGTCACGAGGAGCAGCGCGGTCAACGGGTTGACGGCGAGTTGGCAGGCGTCGGAGTCGCTCAGGCTGTCGGGGATCGGCAGGAGCCTCCGCTGATCGGCGACAAGGTATTCCTGCCAGGTGCCGGACACCGGCGGCCCGGGTACCGCCGGGACCGCGACGGCCACCACGCGCTCACCGATCTTCAGCCCCTCGGTGTCCGGGCCCAGGGCTTCGATACGGCCCACGCATTCCATGTGGCCGCCGACCGTGGGAAACTCGGGGGAGAAACCGTAGCGGCCGCGCAGCACGTGCAGATCGCTGGCGTGAATGGGAGTCGCCGTCACGCGGATCAACGCCTGACCGGCTTCCGGTGTGGGAACGGGCCGGGATTCCAGCCGCAGGACGTCGATGGGCTCGCCGGTCTTTCCGGCTACGAGCGCGCGCATGAATGGAGGCATGAGTGACCTTTCGCCTCTCAGTGCCCGACGAACTCGGCGGCGGGCGTTCTGGATAGAAACTAGCCCACAGGTCCGCGATCAGGACCGCTCGCCGCGGGCGCACTACTCTAAGTTCGGATGATGAATCTGTCATTTCGGGATCGGTATGCCCGGTCCCGGGAAAGATTTCCGGCGGCGGGCAATTCCGCGAGTGCGAATGCCCGCTGCGCCGGTGCCGGGCTCAGGAGGCCCGGGGTGCCACCTGGAGGCCGTCGATCGAGTCACGACCCTTGGCGGTGTCCGCGTACAGTCGGGCCGCGACGATCAGCCCGTCGTTCACGGTGAACAGCAGGCAGTGTTCGTTCTCCATGGTGCGGCCGGTCTTCGCCTTCGCCCTGGCCCTGACGGGAACGACCACGTGCGACCCGGCATCGAGCACTGTGTGTGCGTCGTACGTGAAGGTCTCGTAGTAGTGATCGTAGATGTCCTGGTAGAAGGCGAGAAACCCTTCAGGCCCATGGAATGTCCCGCCGTACGGCAGGGAGGTGGGGAAGTCGAACACCACCTCGGGCGACATGAGGGCCACCAGGTCCGAGGAGTCGTTCTCCTCGAATCCTGAATATGCTCGCCGGCAAGCGTCCACTATTGCCTGATTACGCGACATGTTTCCTCCGGATCGCAGCAGAAATGAGGGGGAATCCGTCAGTCGCGGTCGGCATCCGACGGGTCGGCGACATACTTCGCGTACTCGGTCCCCGCGAAGTGTTCGCCCAGCTTGCGGGAGAAGTAGTTGAGCATCTGCAGCGGACGGTGGTTCATCACGAGATGCTGCGTCTTCCCCTCTTCGTTGAAGTAGACGACCGCGATGTTGCCGATCGGCCTGCCGTCCACCGTCGCCGCGTAGTCCTCGACGAAGCCGTTCTCTCCATACTCGCCGATGTAGATGAAGTCCTGGAAGTCGTACAGAGTGCGCGCGTAGGACAGCATCGCGAAGACGTCCTCGGCCCCGTGGATGGTGCCCCTGAAGACCCCGGCCTCCAGCGTCACGTCGTCGGCGAGATTGTCCAGCCAAGGGGGGTAGTAGTCCTGGCGCTGTCGCGCCGGATCGCCGCTGCCCAGATATGTCGGTGGCGTCTTGTACGTCATTCTTCAGCCTCCTGCTGTCGGTTAATTCATCGAATGAACTTCATTGGTTGAACTTCATTGGTTGAACTTAATCGGTGGAAATTCATCGGTTGAACTTCTAACAGGATCGCTGGACGCAAGCGGTACTGTCCAACGAAAGTCGGAGACTGCCGCCATCTCGCTGGGAGATACCTCGAGGGCTCGCCGAGGGATACTCGGAGGGTGGAACTGCGCCAGCTCGAGTACTTCGTCGCCGTCGCCGAGGAAGCGAACTTCACCCGTGCCGCCGCACGGCTGCACGTCGTCCAGTCCGCGGTCTCCACCACGATCAAGACCCTCGAGCGAGAACTCCGCACGCCGTTGCTGGAGCGCACCCGCAAAGGCGTGCTGCTCACCGATGCCGGTGCCGCCCTGCTGCCGCGTGCCCATGCCGCCCTCGACGCCGCCCGGGAGGCCGCGGACGCCGTGGGCGAGGTCCGCGGCGGACTGCGCGGCACCCTGCGGCTGGGCGCGATAGCCACGGTCGGGCTCATCGACCTGCCCGTGTTCCTCGGTGACTTCCACCGACGTCATCCCGGCGTGTTCCTCCAGACCAGCGCCGCCCCCTCCGGCTCCCAGGGCCTGGTCGAAGCCCTCCTCGAACGGCGGCTCGACCTCGCCTTCGTCTCGGGGCCCGGACCGCCCCCGACGGGCATCACGCTGACCGACCTCGCCACCTCGGTGCTCGACCTCGTCGTGCCGGCCACGCATCCGCTCGCGGAACGCCGCACCGTGTCGATCGCCGAACTGGCCGGCCTGGACTTCGTCGACTTCCCCGCGGGCTACAGCAACCGGACCGTGGCCGACCGGGCCTTCGCCGCTGCCTCCGTCCCCCATCGCGTCGCCATCGAGATCACCGACCTCACCACGGGTGTGGCCTACGTCCGCAACGGCCTGGGCGTGGCGCTGCTGCCACGGGTCTCCCTCGGCAAGGGAGAGGACGTCGCCACCCTGACCGTCGACGACGCCGACCTGGAATGGCAGTTCTCCCTGGCCGCTCCGTCCGGGCGCACGCCCCGTGCCGCGGCTCGCGCCATGATCGAGATGGCGCGCGAGTTCCTCTGGCAAGGGTGAGCGTCGCCTCCGTGCGCAGGGTGACCCGCCCGGCCAAGGCGTGAGGCGGTCGAGTACGGCAGCACGGGGAGCCAACGCGGCTTCTGTGAACGTGCGTTGGGACTTCGGATACCTCCCCCGGCGGCACGGGGGCGTCGCGCGACGCGCATCTCCTCGGTGCCCCCCGATCATCGGCCGCGTGGAAAGGGCTCAATTGCTTTCGGTGGCGTTGCCCACGTAAATGGTGCACGCATCTAGGCAATCCGTACTTCTTCGCCGACAGTTGATGACGGAAGGCCCCACAGGAAGCAATCGCTCATATGCACTACTCATCCGACGTTCCCGTACAGCCGCACGCCGTCACCGTCGCCGAAGTGGTTCCCGGTGATCTTCTCGCCCTCTCCGCGCAGGACGTGGCGGAGAACACCTGGTCCGTGGTGATGCACACGTTGCCCGAGACCCCGCACACCATTCGACTGACCTTGCGGCCGCCACTCGGCGGAAAAGATCACGACGCGGTATTCGAGCGGAGTCTCCGAGTGACCGTCGGGTGCCGCCGGATGGACGTGTCGGCAATTCCCGAGATCATTTCGTCCGACCTCCACGCGGTGGAATTCAGGGACGGGGACCGCGTCGCTTCGCTGCGCGTCGTGGACCCCGACGCCGTCGAGGAGTCGTACACCCGTAGGTGGGGCCGGTGGTACCGGGACCTGGACAGCGGGGCCCAGGAACCGGTCTCGGACGCGGAGTTGCGGGAGCGGGCCGCGCGAGCCGTCCGGCGGGGACACGTCGTACGTCATCACCCGCGTCCGCGCCGATCCGACCAGGTCCGTGCGCCGCGCCGGGTCGTCGTCACCGGGCTCGGCGCCGTGACGCCCCTCGGTGTCGGGGTCGGGGAACTGTGGCAGGGGCTGATCGAAGGCCGCTGCGGGATACGGGAGTTGGAGAGCGAGGAGTTCGCCGGACTGCCGGTGCGGATCGCGGGGACCGTGCCCGTGGACCCCGTAGGACTGCTGCCCCGGCCGCAGGCGCGTCGGATGAACCGGTCCGCCCAGTTCGCGGTGCTCGCCGCCCGCGAGGCCTGGCAGGACGCCGGATTCGACCCGGCGGGCACGAGGGAGAGCGGGCTCGCCCCCGAGCGGGTCGGCGTCTCGGTCGGCGCCATCCTCGGCGACGCCTCCGTCCTGGTCGGCGGCGACCGGAGGCTGCGCGACCGCGGACCGCGCGCGGTCTCCCCGCTGACCACGCCGATGACCGTGCCCTCGCAGGCCGCGTCACAGGTGTCGCTCTTCCTGCGCATCACCGGCGAGGCCCGCACCGTGACGAGCGCGTGCGCCTCCGGCACCGAGGCCATCGGGCAGGCCATTGACCGCATCCGGTACGGGCGGGTCGACGTCGCCCTCGCCGGGGGCGCCGAGGCGGTGGTCACCCCGGCGATCATGGCCTCCTTCGCCGCGATGCGCGCGCTGTCCGCCCACCCGATCGGATCCACCAGCCCCTCCCGGCCGTTCGCCGGCGACCGGGACGGCTTCGTGAACGGCGAAGGCGCCGGGTTCCTGCTCCTGGAGGCCGAGGAGCACGCCCGGGCACGCGGGGCGCGCGTCTACTGCGAGGCCGCCGGCTGGGGCCTGTCCGCGGACGCCCACCACATGGCCGCGCCCGATCCGTCCGGCAGCGGCGTGGAACTGGCGCTGCGCAGGGCCGTCCAGGACGCGGGCGCCCACATCGTCGACGTCGTCCACGTCAACGCGCATGCCACCGCCACCGTCGACGGCGACCTCGCCGAGGCGAGCGCGCTGCGCGCCGTGCTCGGCGCGCGTGTGCCCGTCACCGCGCTCAAGGGGCACCTCGGCCATCTCCAGGGAGCAGCGGGCGGTGTGGAGGCCGTCGCCACGGTGCTCACCCTCCATCACGGCCTCATCCCGCCCACCATCGGCCGCGACGTCCCGGACGACGCCATCGACCTGGACGTGGTGACCAAGAGCCCCCGCCCGCTCCCCGCGTCCGGCGACCTCGCCCTCAGCAACTCGTTCGGATTCGGCGGCCACAACGCGGTGTTGGCCTTTCGCCGGACGGGGTGACCGCCGTGCAGGCGTACCGACAGACCGAACAGACCGACATACGGGCGTACGGGCTACGGGCTACGGGCTACGGGTTACGGGCTACGGGCGTACGGGCGTACGGGCGGGCCTACCGGTACGCCGCGGGCCCGCCGTGTCTCAGGCCGAGGCGCGCTTGCGCGGGGTCGTCTTCCTCGCGGTCGCGGTGTTCTTCTTGGCGGCCGTCTTCTTGGCCGCGCCCTTGGCGGACCCCTGGGCCGTCGACTTCGTCGCCGTCCGGGCGGTGGTCCCGGAGGACTGCTTCGCCGTGGTCTTCTTCGTCGCCGCCTTCTTCGCCGCCGTCTTCTTCGCGGTCGACGTGGACTTCTTCCCCCCGACCGCCTTCGGCGCCGTACGGGCCGACTTGCGGGCCGGGAGCGGGGTGACCTCGGCGGTCCCGCCGGCCTCCCCGGCCTTCCCGCCGGTCCGCTCCCCTGCCTTCCCGCCGGTCGCCCCGTCCGGTTCCTCGCCGCGGGACTCCTTCGCCGCGCGCACGCTCTTCTCCAGGGCGGCCATCAGGTCGAGCACCTTGCCGCCCGCCTTCTCCCCGGCGGGCGCGGCCGGCGCCTGTTCGCCGGAGGCCTTGGCGGCGATCAACTCCTCCACGGCTTCGCGGTAGTCGTCGTGCAGGTCCGCGAGGTCGACCTCGCCGAGGGTGTCCATGAGGGCGTCCGCCAGGTCGAGCTCCTGGTCGCGGACGGTCACGCCGGCGTCCGGGGCCACCTCGTCCGTACCGCGGATCTCGTCCGGCCAGAGCAGCCCGTGCATGGCGATGACGTCGTCCACCACCCGCAGCATCCCGAGCCGCTCCCGTCCGCGCAGCGCGAACTTCGCGATGGCGACCTTCCGGCTGCGCTTGAGGGCCTCGCGCAGCAGGACGTACGGCTTGGTGGCGGGGACGCCGTTCGCGGACAGGTAGTAGGCCGTGTCCATCTGCAAGGGATCGATCCGGTCGGCCGGCACGAAGGCCACGATCTCGATCGTCCTGGCGGTCGGGAGCGGCAGCGCGGCCAGGTCCTCGTCCGTGACCGGGATCAGCGAGCCGTCGCCGTCCTCGTACGCCTTGCCGATCTCACCGGAGGTGACCTCGCGGTCCTCCAGTTCGCAGAACTTCCGGTACCGGATCCGGCCACCGTCCTCGAGGTGGATCTGGCGGAAGGAGATCGAGTGGCTCTCCGTCGCGTTCACGAGCTTGATCGGGATACTGACCAGCCCGAAGGAGATGGCGCCGTTCCAGATGGATCGCACGTGCAGCACCTTCCTGACACGGATGGGTGAGGCGAGAGGTCCGACACGGAATTCGAGAGGTGCGGTTGGAAGTCAGGCTAGACGCGTGTTCGCGGCAGCACATCCGCAGGCGGGCGGTCGAGCGCCTCGCCCACGGTTTCGTGCGACGCTCGACCCATGACGCCGATCACCGAGGTGGAGGGACGGCGGCTCGCGCTCACCAACCTGGAGAAGGTCGTCTACCCCGCGACCGGCTTCACGAAGGGCGAGGTCCTGCACTACTGCGCGACGGCCGCGGCCCCTCTGCTGGCGCACCTCCACGACCGGCCGGTCTCCTTCCTGCGCTATCCCGACGGACCGGACGGCCAGGTCTTCTTCACCAAGAACGTGCCGCCCGGCGCCCCCGCCTGGGTCCGGACCGCCGAGGTCCCCCGGACGGAGGGTCCCGCCCGTATGGTCCTGGTTCAGGACCTCGCCTCGCTCATGTGGGCCGCGAACCTCGTCACCGAGTTCCACACACCGCAGTGGCGGGCGGACGCGCCCGGCGAGGCGGACCGGCTGGTGTTCGACCTCGACCCGGGCGCGCCCGCGACGGTCGTCGAGTGCTGCCAGGTCGCCCTGTGGCTCCGGGAGCGGCTGGCGGCGGACGGCATCACGGCGTACGCGAAGACGTCCGGCTCGAAGGGGCTGCATCTGCTGGCGGCGCTGGTGCCGGTGGCGTCCGAGGACGTCAGCGCCTACGCGAAGGAGCTCGCCGTCGAGGCGGAGCGGGCGCTGCCGGGCCTCGTCACCCACCGGATGACGAAGAGCCTGCGGCCGGGGAAGGTCTTCGTCGACCACAGCCAGAACGCCGCGCGCAAGACCACGGCGACGCCGTACACCCTTCGGGCCCGGGCCACGCCGACCGTCTCCGCGCCCGTCACCTGGGACGAGGTCGCGGACTGCGGCGAGCCGGGACGGCTCGTCTTCCACGCCCGGGACATCGCGCCGCGGCTGGAACGGTACGGCGATCTGCTGGCACCGCTGCTGGATCCGGGCCGCGCGCACCCCTTGCCGTGAGCGACGGACGCCGGACGGGGTTCCTGGCGCGCGGCGCCCTCCCGGCTCGCGCGTCCTGTCGGACCGCCATCGGCCCGTGGGCCCCGTTCCCCGTTGGTAGACGGGTCGCCGGGGCACCTGGCCTCGGGTCGCCGGGCGTCCGGCCCGCGCGGACAATGAACAGCAACGAGTCACGGGGGCGGGCCGTGAAACAGCAGGGCACGGCAGGGCACGGCAGGGCAGGGCAGGGCAGGGCAGGGCAGGACAGGTCGGGACGAGGCGGGACGGGACAAGGCGGCGCTGGGTGGGTGGCCGCACGCCACCAGGGGCGGTGGCGGCCTGCCGGCGAGGTGGCGATGATGCCGACGTGGCGACTGCGGGACTTCCACGACGATGATCTCGACCAGGCGATCCAGATGTGGGACCAGAACCGGCAGGCGGACGACGCCGCCACCGTGTTCCCGGTCTCCGAGGTCATGGCGGCCGCCCGGGGCGGCGGCCCCGCCGTGGTCGCCGTGGCGGGGAACGACGTGGTGGTGGGCATGGCGGTGGCGCAGGCCCGGGGCGATCGGGCCTGGATCACGTTGGTGGCGCTCTCCGCCGCGTGGCGCGACCGGGGCATCGGCAGCGCCCTGATCGGCGAACTCGAACGGCGGCTGCGGACCCAGGACGTACGGCGGATCGGGGCGCTGCTCGCCCCGGGGGCCACCGGGACGACGGCGCTGGAGAACTCCGGCTACCGGGTGCGCACCGGGCTGGTCTTCTACGAGAAGGTCGAACATCTCGGCGCGGGCGAGGCGGGTCTGCTCGCGGAACTCGGCGGGAGACTGCAACCGCAGGGGCTCTGGCACGCACTTGCCGGGATGGAGCGGGAGAAGGACGCCATCGAGCGGCGGATCGTGCTGCCGCTGGCCGAGCCCGCGCTGGCCGAGCGGTACGGGGTGGCGCCGCCGAAGGCGGTCATCCTCTTCGGGCCTCCGGGCACCGGGAAGACCAGCTTCGCGAAGGCGGTCGCCTCCCGGCTGGAGTGGCCGTTCGTGGAGCTCTTCCCGTCCCGGCTGGCCGCGGGCGCCGAGGGGCTCGCCGCGTCGCTGCGGGACACCTTCGCCGAGCTGGCGGAACTGGAGACGGTGGTGCTGTTCATCGACGAGGTCGAGGAGATCGCCGGCGCCCGGTCCGGTCTGGCCGTCGATCCCGGCCACGGAGTCACCAACGAGCTGCTCAAGCTGATCCCCGGCTTCCGCGACCACGACGAGCGGCTGCTGATCTGCGCCACGAACTCCGTGCGTTCACTGGATCCGGCGTTCCTGCGGCCAGGGCGGTTCGACTACGTCATCCCGGTCGGCCCTCCCGATCCGGCCGCTCGGGAGGCCATCTGGCGGCGCTATCTCGGGCCCGCCGCCGACCGGGTCGAGCTGCACCGGCTGGTGGCGGCCAGTGAGATGTTCACCCCCGCCGACATCGAGTTCGCCGCCCGCAAGGGTGCCCAGGCCGCGTTCGAGCGCGAGATCACCGACCGCCGGGGCACACCGGCCGGGACCGAGGACTACCTGGCGGCGGTCGCCGACACCCGCCCGACCCTCACCGCGCAGGCCCTCACCGAGTTCGAGGAGGACATCGAGCGTCACGTGCGGATGTGACGTACGGACGGATGTGACGTACGGACGGATGTGACGTCACGTGCGGATGTGACGTAGGGACGCGACACCGACCGTCGAACGCCCGTGTCCCCGGCGGTCGAGCACCCGTGTCCCCGGCGAACGAGCACCCGTCACCCGGCGGTAGCGGGACGGGCGGCGGGGGCGTCACACCCTCAGCCACGTCTGCCGGTCGCGGGCCATCGCGTGCAGTGCCTCCACGTCCGCCGGCTTCAGGACCCCGCCCAGCCGGGCCAGCGAGGACAGCTCGGTGTCCTGGAGCACGCGCAGCTCACGGAGCGGTGAGAGGACGTCGAGGGCGGCGGCCCCGGCCAGGGCCAGGACGGGACGGACCTCGGCGGTCAGCGCGTACGAGGCCCGGCCGGCGTCGGCGCGGACCTGCCGGATCAGGGGGCGCGGCTCGCGGCGGCCGACCGTGACCATGGGGTCGGTGACGAGGACCCGCTGCTTGCGGGCGTACAGGGCGCGGACCGAGAAGAGGCCCCCGGGACCGATGACCAGGTGGTGGATACGGTCACCGCCGGGCAGGGGGACCGAGTGCACGGTGTGCCAGCCCGCCCCCTCCAGCCGGTCGAGGGCGTCGCCGACGGCCTGCTCGGCGGCGAGCGCGCGGCGCCGCGGGTCGGGCCGCAGCCGGTGGGCGGGCCCCGGGTCCCGGTCGAGGGCGACGACCAGTGCCTCGCCGGGCCGGTTGGGCGCGAGGTCGTCGTCCGGGTGGAGGGCGAGGCGGGCCAGTTCCGCCGGGGTGGGGACCGGGGGCGGCCCCACGGTCACGGGGCCGGTGAGGAACGGGGCGAGCGTGTCGAGCACGTCCTCCCGCCGGTCCTCGCTGAGCAGGTTGACCCGGGCCGTGTCACGGTCGTACCAGGCGACGTTCCTCCCGTCGGTCAGGCACACGTAGAGACGCTCCTGTCCGTGGCGCCAGGCCGGTACGACCCGCAGTCCGTTCATGCACCATCACCCCATGACCATGGGAACAGGCGGGGTGCTCCAGGGGCAAGAACCCGGTTACCTTTGTGAGCAGTTGGGGGAGTTGTGGGAGGCGCCGTTGCGGACTCGCAGAAAGCAACCCGATGTACCCGCTCCGCAGAACCCGTGGAGTGAGATCGTGCCCGGCCTGTGGATGGGCGGGCACGCCTTCGCGGGGCGCTCCGGGGAGCCGGAATTCGCCGTCGTGCACGACGAGTTCGACCTGGTCCTGACGCTGCTGCGGCTCCCGGGGCACGGCCCGGACCCGGGCGTCGAACACCATGTGTGGCCGATCCCGGACGGCCCCCTGGACGGCACGCAGCTGGCGGGCGTGATCCGTCTCGCGCGCGCCGCGGACGACGCGCTGGAGGACGGGCGCCGGGTCCTGGTCCGCTGCTACCACGGCTACAACCGCTCAGGGCTCGTCGTGGCCCACGCGCTGGTCCTCGCCGGGCACAGCTCCGACGAGGCGATACGGCTGATCCGGGGCCGCCGCTCGCCGTGGGCCCTGCACAACGAACTGTTCGTGGAGTACCTGCGGGCCGGGCTTCCCACCGCCCGGCTCCTGGAGGAACTGGCGGAGTAGCGGAGGCACGGGCGGGCGTCCCGGCGGGGACCGAGCGGCAGGAACGGCGGCGGAACCAGGGAGTCCGGCCGTCGAAACGGCGGGGTTCGGGCGGCGGAACAGCAGGCTCCGGCCGGCATGACGGCGGGGCGCGGCCGCCGGAACGGTGGGGTCTCGGCCGCCGGAACGGTGGGGTCTCGGCCGCCGGAACACGGGAGTCCGGTCGACGGCCCGCTCGCGAACAAAAAGGACTTCCGTACGAATAAGGTGTAGGGCGTCGGTTCCGTCGGTTTCACGCCGGCCTCGCGCACCGAGCCGTCCCCGGCCCCGGACCGAGGCGGGCCCGGACGCAGGAGAGCAGTGACCCCCACTCGGCCCAGCCGCCTCACGCTCGCCGCCCTCGCCGCCGCGCTGGTGGCGGTCCTGGCCGGCTGCGGCGACTCCGGTGCCCTGCGCGCCGCGGGTGAGACGCCCACCGCCGTCGGCCCCGCCAGGCTCTGGCCGGAGCTGCCTCCCGCGTCGACGCCCGCCCTCGACTACGGCGAGGCCGACACCGAGACGGTCAAGGGGGTCACCGCGCCGGGCGACGACATCCACAAGGTGAACCCGCTCGACGTGGTGCGCGCCGAGGTCGCCGCGCACCCGGACGAGTACTCCGGCGCGAACGCCTCGCACGCGGCGACGGCCCGGCAGCTGGAGAACTGCGGGAAGAAGGGCGCGCTCGGCAAGGACTGCCCGGTCCTGAAGGCGTACTACCGCGATCTCACCGGTGACGGGAAGGACGACATGGTGCTCGGCATCCGCTTTCCCCGCAACCAGCTGGCCGTGCGCGTGTACGCCTTCCTGGACCACAGGCTGGTGCAGGTCATGGGCACCTCGGACAGCGTGGTCAGCGTCGAGCTCGCGGGCCGCCAGGTGATCATCCGTTCGCCCTCGACCCTGCCGGGCTACGAGTTCCGTACGGTGTGGACCTGGGACGCGCACCAGAACGCGATGCTGGCGACCCGCGACGAGATCCTCCGGGTGGGCACCCCCTCCCCCACCCGGACCACCACCCCCGCGCCACTCCCGCCGCCGTCCGCGTCCGCGCCCCCGTTCACGACCTCGGGCCCGTCGCCGTCCCCGTCCCCGTCGGCGAGCGGCACATGACGCGCGCCCGACGGCACCTCCGCCCCGCCGGACACCTCCGCCCCGCCCGGCGTCTCCGTGCCGTGCGCACCCTGCGGGCCCTCTGCCGCGTCCCCCACTGGACGGCCACCCTCACCTGGAAGGCGACCGCCTTCCTCGCGGTGATGTGCTGCGGCCTCGCCGCCCTCCTCGGCGTCCTCGTGCACGTGTCGGTGACCAACCAGACCGTCGGCGAGGCCCGCGGCCGCGCGCTCGACCGGCTGACCGAGGTGACGGCGGAGTACGAGGAGGGCGACCGGCTGCCGCCGGGCGCGGGCGTCGATCTGCCGGGGCTGCCGGCCCCGCTGCGCGAACTGGCCACCGACGGCCGGCGCGGCACGATGGTCGGCGACCAGGACACGCACCCCACCATGTGGGCGGCCGGACCCGCCGGCCGCGGGCGGGCGCTCGCCGTGCAGTTCGACTACGCGCAGGGCGCCCACGCCATCGACGCCCTGGACCGGGCGATCGTGTGGTCCTCGGCACTGGCGATCGGCGCGACCCTGCTGGTGGGGGCGTTCGCGGTGACCCGGGTGACCCGGCGGCTGCACGCGACGGCGCGGGTGGCCCGGCGGATCAGCGCCGGCGACCTGGACGCGCGCGTCAACGACCCCCGTACCGTCCATGACTCCCGTACCGCCTACGACTCCCGTGGCGTCGTCGACCCCCGCGCCGTCGCCGACCCGCGTACGCAGCGGCCGACGCGCCCCCAGGACGAGGTGGCCGCCGTCGCCGGTGCGCTCGACACGATGGCGGCCTCGCTGCAGAGCAAACTGCTGAGCGAGCAGCGCTTCACCGCGGACGTCGCGCACGAGTTGCGCACCCCGCTGACCGGGCTGCACGCGGCGGCCGAGCTGCTGCCGCCGGGCCGCCCGACCGAACTGGTGCGCGACCGGGTCGCCACGCTGCGCACGCTCACCGAGGATCTGCTGGAGATCTCCCGCCTGGACGCCGGACGGGAGCGGCTGGAACTGGACTCGGAGCCGCTGGCCCCGCTCGCCGGCCGGGTGGTGTGGGCGTCGGGCACCGAGACCGAGGTCCATGTCGTGCGCGACGCACGGGTGGAGACCGACCGGCGCCGGCTGGAGCGGGTGCTCGGGAACCTGGTGGCCAACGCGCACAAGCACGGCAGGGCGCCGGTGGCGCTGACCGTCGACGGCCCGGTGGTGACCGTACGCGATCACGGTGACGGCTATCCGGACTACCTGCTGGAGCACGGGCCGCAGCGCTTCCGTACCGAGGGCGGCTCCAAGGGCCACGGCCTCGGCCTGACGATCGCGCTCGGCCAGGCGGAGGTGCTCGGCGCGCGGCTGATGTTCACCAACGCTCCCGACGGCGGCGCGCTGGCGACCTTGACGCTCCCTCGGGACGAAGGGGAAGAACGGGAACCGTGGGACGACCGGGAAGAGCCGGACGAGCACGATCAGCACGACGAGCACAACGAGCACAACGAGCACGACGAGCGGAGCGCGCGGCACGACGGGGGCGACGGGGGCGACGGGGGCGACGGGGGCGACGGGGGCGACGAGAACGGCCGGGACCGCGGGAACGGCCTCTGAGTCATCCGCCGCCGAGCGCGGTGAACCCGCGCGAGGTACACCGAAACGGACCGTTCATCACTACATGACGGGACATCAGCTCCACCACTTGCTACGTTCCGGACATGATTCAGCCCGGAATGCCCGGTTCGGACGGAACGACCGACCCGACCGGAACAGCCGGAACGACCGGAACGACCGTGGTGGCGGACCCGCCCCCGCCCCTCCCGTCCGCACGCCTCGCCAGGCGCCGCGGCATCGAGTTCACGCTCATCGTCGTCGCCGTGCTGCTCTCCGTGTACGGGTACTGCGCCGTGGGACTCGCCCGGCACGGCACCGTCCCGCCCGGCGCCGCCGGTTACGGCGCGGGGCTCGGTGTGCTGGCACTCCTCGCGCACCTCGCGGTGCGGCTGCGGGCGCCGTACGCCGATCCGCTGCTGCTGCCGATCGCCGTCCTCCTCAACGGGCTGGGCCTGGTGCTGATCTACCGTCTCGACCTGGAGACCCCCGGCGACCCGGCCGCCCCCATCCAGCTCATCTGGTCGACCCTCGGTGTCGCGCTCTTCATCGTGGTCGTGTTCTTCCTGCGCGACCACCGCGTCCTGCAGCGCTACACCTACGTCTCGGTCGTCACCGCGCTCGCGCTGCTGCTCCTGCCGATCCTCTTCCCCGCCGTGAACGGCGCCCGGATCTGGATCCGGATCGCCGGATTCTCCATCCAGCCGGGCGAGTTCGCGAAGGTTCTCCTCGCGGTCTTCTTCGCCGGCTACCTCGCGGCCAACCGCAACGCGCTCACCCACGCGGGCCGTCCCCTTCTGGGCTTCATCCGGCTGCAGTTGCCCACCGGCCGCGTCCTCGGCCCGATCGTCACGGTCTGGCTGCTGAGCGTGCTGGTGCTCATCCTGGAACGGGACCTGGGTACGTCGCTGCTGTTCTTCGGCCTGTTCGTGATCCTGCTGTACATCGCGACCGGCCGCACCGGCTGGATCGCGGTCGGCCTCCTGCTCGCCTGTGCGGGTGCGATGGCCGTGGGCCGGCTGGAACCGCACGTCCACGGGCGGGTGCAGGACTGGCTGCACCCCTTCGCCTCGATCGACGCGGGCCTCGGCCCCAACCAACTCGCCCAGTCCCTCTTCGCGTTCGCCGCCGGCGGCGTGCTCGGCACCGGTCTCGGGCTCGGCCACTCCATCCTGATCGGCTTCGCCGCCAAGTCGGACTTCATCCTCGCGACGGCGGGCGAGGAGCTGGGCCTGTCCGGGCTCTCGGCGATCTTCCTCCTCTACGCGCTCCTCGTGGAGCGCGGCTACCGGGCCGGCCTCGCCCTGCGCGACCCCTTCGGACGGCTCCTCGCGATCGGCCTCGCCTCGATCGTGGCGCTCCAGGTCTTCGTGATCGCCGGCGGGGTGACCGGTCTGATCCCGCTGACCGGCATGGCGATGCCGTTCCTCGCCCAGGGCGGCTCCTCGGTCGTCACCAACTGGATCATCGTCGCGCTGCTGATCCGGATCAGCGATTCGGCCCGCAGCCAGTACGACGGGACGGCGGCGCCGTGAGCCGCCGGAAGGACTCACCATGACCAAGTACATCCGCAGGGCCGCCGCCCTGTGCGCCGTGCTGTTCGTCGCCCTCCTCGTGAACGCCGCCCGCGTCCAGGTCGTCCGGGGCGGGACGTACGACGACAACCCGGCCAACCGCCGCCAGTCGATCGCCCGTTACGGGCAGCCCCGCGGCGACATCCTGGTCGGCGGCCGGCCGGTCACCGGCTCCAGGGACACCGGGGAGCAGCTCCGCTACGAGCGGACGTACACGGACGGCCCGCTGTACGCGCCCGTGACCGGCTTCGCCTCGCAGGTGTACGGCAGGACATCGCTGGAGAGCACGGAGGACGGCATCCTCTCCGGCACCGATCCGATGCTCTCCCCGCTCCCGCTGTGGAACGACGTCACACGCGCCCGCAACCCCGGGGGCCAGGTCGTCACCACCCTCGATCCGGCCGCGCAGCGGGCGGCGTACGAGGGGCTCGGCCGCCGCCGGGGCGCGGTCGCCGCCATCCAGCCGTCCACGGGGAGGATCCTGGCGCTGGTCTCGACGCCCTCCTACGATCCCGGACAGTTGTCGGGGACGGGCACGTCGGTGACGGACGCGTGGCGGCGGCTGAACGAGGCGGCGGACAAGCCGATGCTCAACCGGGCGATCCGGCAGACCTATCCGCCGGGTTCGACGTTCAAGGTGGTGACGGCCGCGGCGGCGCTGGAGTCCGGCGTGGTGTCGGACGTCGACGACTCGACCGACTCCCCCGACCCGTACACGCTGCCCGGCAGCACGACCTGGCTGACGAACGAGACCGAGGGCTGCGAGGACGCGTCGCTGCGGTACGCCTTCGAGTGGTCGTGCAACACGGTCTTCGCCAAACTCGGTGTGGACGTGGGACTGCGGGCCATGACCCGCACGGCGGCGGACTTCGGCTTCAACGACAGGAAGCTGCGGATCCCGTTCCTGGCCGCGCCCAGCAATTTCGACACCGTCCTCGACAGGGCGCAGCTGGCACTCTCCTCCATCGGCCAGTTCAACACCCGGGCCACGCCCCTGCAGATGGCGATGATCGCGGCGGCCGTGGCGGACGGCGGGATCGTCAAGTCGCCCTACCTGGTGGAACGGAGGAAGGGGCTGGACGGCACCATCGTCTCGACGACCGGACAGCGCACGCTCCGGCAGGCGATGAGCCCGGCGACGGCCGCGCGGATGCGCCGGCTGATGACGGACGTGGTGACGGACGGCACCGGCGCGAACGCCGCGATTCCGGGGGCGATCGTCGGCGGCAAGACCGGGACCGCCCAGCACGGCATCGACAACCTGGGGCTGCCGTACGCCTGGTTCATCTCCTGGGCCCAGGCGGACGACTCCCTGGAGCCCGCGGTGGCGGTCGCGGTCGTCGTCGAGGACGCGGCGGCGGACCGCGACGACATCAGCGGGGGCGGGGACGCGGCGCCGATCGCGAGGGCGGTGATGCAGGCCGTGCTCGGGTCCCGGGACGCGCACGGGGAAGGAGGCCCGAAGGGGCGTCCTGGAGGCCGGTTGCGGCCGGAATGAGATATCCGGCCGGAATCGGCGTACTGATGGGGGGCTCCCCACCACACGGCCCCTGTCCTGTCATGCCGGAGGTACCTCGCCCGTGAGCATCACCAGAGCGGCCCCGCCGGGGCCCGGCCACCGCGACCCGGACGGACCGCCGGTCAAGGACGCGGACGGACCGCCGGTCAGGAGCGCGGGCAAACCGCCGGTCGAGGACGCCGACGAACCATCGGCCGGGGAAGCGGGCGGACCACCGGCCGGGGTGAGGGAACCGCGGGCCGACGATCCGCAGGGCTGGCACTTCAACTCGCCGCTCGTGCTGGTCATGCTGCTGGTCGTCCTGGTGCTGGCGCAGGGCCCGGTCCGCGGCGCGCTGTCCGCGCCCGTGATGCAGAGCTGGATGACCGTGTTCGTCGCGGTGGTCCTCCAGGCGCTGCCCTTCCTCGTCCTCGGCGTGCTGCTGTCGGCGGCCATCGCGGTGTTCGTCCCGCCCGCGTTCTTCGCCCGCGCCCTGCCGAAGCGGCCCGCGCTGGCCGTGCCGGTGGCCGGGATGGCCGGGGCGGTGCTGCCGGGCTGCGAGTGCGCGTCGGTGCCGGTGGCCGGGGCGCTGGTGCGCCGGGGCGTGACACCGGCGGCGGCGCTGGCGTTCCTGCTGTCGGCCCCGGCGATCAACCCGATCGTGCTGACCGCCACCGCCGTCGCGTTCCCGCGCAACCCCGAGATGGTCGTGGCCCGCTTCGTGGCGAGCCTGCTCGTGGCGTGCTCGATGGGGTGGCTGTGGCAGCGGCTGGGCCGTGCCGACTGGTTGCGGCCACCGGCCCGCCCCTCGCACGAGGGCCTCGGCAAGGGGGCGGCGTTCTGGGGGTCCGTACGGCACGACGTGATGCACGCCGGCGGCTTCCTCGTCATCGGGGCCATGGCGGCGGCCACGCTCAAGGCCGTCGTACCGGCGAGCTGGCTGCACGCCGCGGCCGACAACCCGGTGGTGGCCATCCTCGCCCTGGCCGTCCTGGCGGTGCTGTTGTCCATCTGCTCCGAGGCCGACGCGTTCGTCGTCTCGTCCCTGACCCAGTTCTCGCTGACCGCGCGGCTGGCCTTCCTCGTGGTGGGACCGATGATCGACCTGAAGCTCTTCGCCATGCAGGCCGGCACGTTCGGCCGCGGGTTCGCCCTGCGGTTCGCGCCCGCGACCTTCGCGCTGGCCGTCCTCGGCTCGGTGCTCGTCGGGACGGTGCTCCTGTGAACCGGCAGGCCCAGGCGGCGATCATGTTCCTGGTCGGCGCGGCGGTGCTGCACGCCGGCTTCACCGACCTCTATCTGCGCTACGTCAAGGCCGGGCTGCGCCCCCTGCTCCTCGCGGCCGGTGTCGTCCTGATCCTCGCGGCGCTGGCGACGGTCTGGTACGACCGGCGCGCGTCGAAGGACGGACACCGCCACGCGGAGGGCGCGGGGGAAGGCGAGGGGCAAGGGGCCGAGAGCGGGGACGGACACGCGCACCGGGAACCCCGTGTCTCCTGGCTCCTCGTGCTGCCCCTGTTCGCCCTCATCCTGGTCGCCCCGCCCGCGCTCGGCTCCTACAGCGCCCTGCACACCGGTACGGCCCTCCAGGCACCCCTCGCCTACCCGCGCCTGCCGGCCACCGACCCGCTCCCGCTCAGCGTCGTCGACTACGCGGGGCGCGCCGCGTACGGACACGGCAGCACCCTGGGACACCGGCGGATCGAGGTCACCGGTTTCGTCGCCCTCGGCCACGACGGCACCCCGTACCTGGTCCGGATGGCCCTCAACTGCTGTGCCGCCGACGCCCAGCCGGTCAAGATCGGTCTGACCGGTCACATCCCGCCCGTCCTCCAGCCCGACGCCTGGCTGCGGGTCACCGGCACCTACACCGGCAAGCGGGCCAAGGACCCGGTCAACGACGGTGTCATCCCGTTCCTCGACGTCACCGAGGCCAAGCCGGTCCCGACCCCGCACGATCCGTACGACGAGAGCTGGAACAACTGAGACGGGGGTCCCGGGCAGCCCGTTCGCCTCGCCCGGGCGGACCTCTCCGTACGGGTCGAGGACCCTGAGCACACCCAGCGCCATCGCGGTGTCGTCGGTCCAGTGCCAGGCCGGCTCCTGCGGGGTGAGCCGGGCGCGGATCTCCGCACAGGCCTCGGGGCGGTCGCGGAAGAGCGGGAACCAGCGCTCGCCGAAGGCGTCGCCCAGCGCCAGGCCCTCCAGGCTGCGGCGCGCCGACGGGCGGTCGGCCGGGACGGAGTTCGGCTCGGGCGTCGTGCGGAGATCATGCCGGTCGGGACGGTGCGCCGTACCGGGATTCGAGCACACCGTCCCCGGCGGACCGCCTCACCCCGGTTCGAGCACACCGTCCTCAGGAGGAGGAGTCCGCGCCCGACTCGATCATCTCCTCGACCTCGGCCACGCGCGCCCGCTCCTCCGCCGCGAACCGTTGCGCGTCCAGCCGTTCCGCGATCTCCTCGTCCTGGGTCATCAGCAGATCGAGGTTGGAGTCGCCCATCTCGAAGACGCCCATGTCGACGTACGCCTGCTGGAGGCGTTCGCCCCACAGGCCGATGTCCTTGACGCAGGGGACGATGCGGCTGAAGAGCAGCCGGCGGAAGAGGTGCAGGAACTCGGACTGCTCGCTGTACCGCTCGGCCTCGGCCCTGGGGACACCGAAGTTCTCCAGCACCTCGACGCCGCGCAGCCGGTCCCGCATCAGATGGCAGCCCTCGATGACGAACTCCTCGCGTTCGCGCAGTTCGGCGTCGGAGAGCTGCCGGTAGTAGTCGCGCAGCGCCATGCGGCCGAAGGCGACATGGCGGGCCTCGTCCTGCATCACGTACGCGAGGATCTGCTTGGGGAGGGGTTTGTCCGTGGTGTCGCGGATCATGCCGAAGGCCGCCAGCGCCAGTCCCTCGATCAGGACCTGCATCCCTAGGTAGGGCATGTCCCAGCGGGAGTCGCGGAGGGTGTCGCCGAGCAGGGACCGCAGGTGGTCGTTGACCGGGTAGAGCATTCCGATCTTCTCGTGCAGGAAGCGGCCGTAGATCTCCGCGTGCCGGGCCTCGTCCATGGTCTGGGTGGCCGAGTAGAGCTTCGCGTCGAGGTCGGGGACGGACTCCACGATGCGCGCCGCGCAGACCATCGCGCCCTGCTCGCCGTGCAGGAACTGGCTGAACTGCCAGGCGGTGTAGTGCCGCCGGAGTTCGCCCTTGTCCCGTTCGGTCATCTTCGCCCAGTGCGGTGTCCCGTACAGGGTCATCGCCTCGTCGGGGGTGCCGAGCGGATCGTACGGATCGACCTCGATGTCCCACTCGATGCGCCGCTGTCCGTCCCACTGTTTGTCCTTGCCCTTCTGGTACAGGGCGAGGAGCCGGTCGCGACCGTCGTCGTACTCCCAGCTGAAGCGTGCTGCCCCCGAGGCCGGTATCTGCCAGAGGGGATCTCCCGGGTCCTTGGCGTACAGCTCGTGCGTCGGCATACTCGGCAGGCTCACACGGAGTAGACGCGTCGTCAACAAGTCGCGCACAGGGGATTGACGAGCTTGCTGACAGGCAGTCTCATAAGTAGTGACCGCCGGTAACCCCTGAAGATCCCGTACGACGAGGTGGGAACAGTCATGACGACGGTGACGGAAGACGGACTTGACGGGCTCGACGGGCTCCGCGACGCGCTCGGCCTGCTCAAGGACCGGGAGCAGGTGGCCGAACGGTTGCTCGACTCTTCCGCCAAGCACTCCTTCGACCCGGACAAGGAACTGGACTGGGACGCGCCCTTCGAGGAGGGCAAGTGGTTCTGGCCGCCCGAGCTGGTGTCCCTCTACGACACCCCGCTGTGGAAGCGGATGGGCGAGGAGCAGCGGATCCTGCTCTCGCAGCACGAGGCGGCGGCACTCGCCTCCCTCGGGATCTGGTTCGAGATCATCCTGATGCAGCTGCTGGTGCGTCACATCTACGACAAGGCGGCCACGAGCGCGCACGTGCGGTACGCGCTCACCGAGATCGAGGACGAGTGCCGGCACTCGAAGATGTTCGCCCGGCTGATCTCGCGCGGCGGCACACCGCACTACCCGGTCAGCCGTGCCCATCAGAATCTCGGGCGGCTCTTCAAGACCATCTCGACCACCCCCGGCTCCTTCACCGCCACCCTGCTCGGCGAGGAGATCCTGGACTGGATGCAGCGGCTGACCTTCCCCGACGAGCGGGTGCAGACCCTGGTGCGCGGCGTCACCCGCATCCATGTGGTCGAGGAGGCCCGGCACGTGCGGTACGCGCGGGAGGAGCTGCGGCGCCAGATGGTGACCGCGCCACGCTGGTCCCAGGAGTTCACCCGCGTCACCTCCGGCGAGTTCGCCCGTGTCTTCTCCGTCGCCTTCGTCAATCCCGAGGTCTACACGAACGTCGGCCTGGACCGGCGCGAGGCCGTGGCGCAGGTGCGGGCCAGCGGACACCGGCGCGAGGTGATGCAGACCGGGGCGAAACGCCTGACCGACTTCCTGGACGACATCGGCGTGCTGCGGGGGGTCGGGCGGCGGCTGTGGAAGGCGTCGGGACTGCTGGCCTGAGAGGGCACGGCGCCGCTGCCCGTCGCGGGGGCCCGGAACAGGGTCACCGGACGGAGCCCCGCAGGACGGGTGCGAGCAGGGGCGGCGGCGAACACACGGGTTACGCTGCCGACATGACCTCCGCGGCCCCCACCCCCGCATACCGCCGGCTGAGCGTCGAGGAGCGGCGTTCGCAGCTCCTCGAGGCGGCGCTGTCCCTCTTCGCGCACCGGGCTCCCGAGGAGGTCTCGCTGGACGACGTGGCGGAGGCCGCGGGGGTGTCGCGGCCCCTCGTGTACCGGTACTTCCCGGGCGGCAAGCAGCAGCTGTACGAGGCCGCGCTGCGTTCCGCGGCGGAGGAGCTCGAGCACTGCTTCGCGGAGCCGCCGCGGGGATCGCTGAGCGAACGGCTGTCGCGGGCCCTGGACCGCTACCTCGCCTTCGTCGACCAGCACGACGCGGGCTTCAGCGCGCTGCTGCAGGGCGGCAGTGTCGTCGAGACGTCCAGGACGACCGCCATAGTGGACGGGGTGCGGCGGGCCGCCGCCGAGCACATCGTCGACCATCTCGCCGTGCGGGACCCGGGGCCCCGGCTGCGGATGACCGTACGGATGTGGATCACCGCCGTCGAGGGCGCGTCCCTCAGCTGGCTCGACGGGGGCAAGGAGCCGCCCCTGGACGAGCTGCGGGACTGGCTGGTGGAGCAGTTCGTGGCGATGCTGGTGGCGAGCGCGGGGCGCGATCCGCAGACCGCCGACGTCGTGCGCGCGGCGCTCGCCCTGGAGGCGCCGGAGGGTGCGGTGGGGCTGCTGGCCCGGCGGGTCGTCCCGCTGCTCGGTGACGCCGCGCGACTCCTTTGAGCGGCGGGTTTGTGACACTGGTGCGGTGAAGAGCCAAGACACCCCCTTCGAGGGAGGCCCGCTGGACGGGCGTGTGCTGCCCGTCCTGCTCGGTCTGACCGGACACCCGCCGAAGGTGTACCGCGTACCGGTACCGGACGCGGCCGGCGGCCCGCCGACCGTCCTCGTCTACCGCCGCGTCCAGGCGGGCCGGAGCAGGCGCCTGGGGCTGCACCAGGGATGGAAGTACGCGTTCGACCCCGAGGGCGGCGCGGGCGCAGCGCGCGGCGGACCGAAGTGGCCCTGGTCCGGGCCGGGCACCAGGGGCGGCGGCGCCACGCCGGAGTCCCACGCCGACGAGTGAGGTTCTTGGGCCGAACCGGTCACCGGGCGCGCACGCGGGGCGCGCACGCCCCATCCTGCCGGTGCGAGGTGGACCTACCACCCCCGCACCGGAGGTGATGAAGTGTCAGGACGCATGCTGCGCCTGGTCTGTACGGTCGCGGTGGCGACCGGGGCGCTGCTCGCGCCCGTACCCGCCGTGGCCGCCCCGGCTCCCGGACCCTCGGCGTCCGCGCGGGCCGGTACGGGCGCGGGGGCCGGCGCGGGCGGTCCCGAAGTGCTCTCCGCGGCCCGGATGCTGACGAACCTCCAGCAGCGCTACCGGGAGGCCGAGCGTGCCACCGAGGCGTACAACGCGACCGTGGAGAAGCTCAAAAAACAGCGCGCCGAGGTCGCCAGGCTCGACGCGAGACTCGTCAGGGCCCGCCTCTCCCTGCACGACAGCCGCGGCGCGGCGGGGCGGCTGGCCCGGCAGCAGTACCAGAGCAGCAGCGGGGTCTCCTCGTACGTACGGCTGCTGCTCACCGGTGATCCGCAGCGCGCGCTGGACGAGGGACAGGTGATCAGGCAGCTGTCCCGGGAGCGGGTCAAGGCCGTGGACCGGCTGGCCGGGAGCGAGCGGCACGCCGACGGGCTGGCCCGGCGGGCGCGCAAGGCCCTGGACGCTCAGCTCACCCTCGCCGCACGGCAGAAGAAGGCGCGCGACGAGGTCCAAGGACGGCTGAAGGACGTCGAGCAGCTGCTCGCCTCGCTCACCGCGCGGCAGCTCGCCGAACTCGACGCGCTGGAGAAGCGGGGGACGGAGGCGGCCCAGCGGAAACTGGTGACGTCCGGGGCGCTGAGCAGCGTACGGGCCCCCTCGTCGGAGGGCCTGGAGGCGGTGGAGTACGCCGTGCAGCAGCTCGGGAAGCCGTACCGATGGGGTGCCGAGGGACCCGGGGCGTACGACTGCTCGGGGCTCACCTCGCAGGCCTGGGGTCACGCCGGGCAGCCCATTCCGCGCACCAGCCAGGAACAGTGGGCGCGGCTGCCCCGCATCCCCTTGACCGAGCTGCGCCCCGGCGACCTGGTCGTCTACTTCCCCGAGGCCACGCACGTCGCCATGTACATGGGGGACGGAATGGTGGTGCAGGCGCCACGGCCCGGGGCGAGGATCAAGATCTCACCGATCGCCGCCAACCCGGTCCTCGGCGCCGTACGGCCCGACCCCGCCGGGAAGCCCGTCCGGCAGTACACCCCGCCGGCGCTGCCCGCGGCGGCGACCGACGGGCCGGACGGGAGCGCCCGGTAGGGGCCGTCGTCCCGCCCGTCGGGGGCGCCGCATCCCGTCCGGCAGGGGCGCGGCGTCCGCCCGGCAGGGCGCGACATCCGGCTCTCACCTGCGATAGCCGAGGAGGGTCATCATGCCGGACTCGGAGTGGTACTGGTTGTGGCAGTGGAGCATCCACAGTCCCGGGTTGTCGGCGTAGAAGTCGACGACGATCTTGCGGTGCGGCAGCACCACGGCGGTGTCCTTGCGTGCTCCGACCGCCCCGAGGCCCATCAGCGCGAACGTGTGGCCGTGCAGGTGCAGGGGGTGCCACATGTTGGTGGCGTTGATGAGGGTCAGGCGGACCCGTTCGCCCTCGCGGATCGGATGGCGGCGTTCGAGGGAGTAGGGCTCGTGGTCGAAGGCCCAGTCGAACCTCCGCATGCTGCCGGTCAGCTTGACGCGCAGCTGGCGGTCCGGACCGGAGTCGTTGAGCGCCACCGACTCGTGCGGCCGCATCCGTCGGGCCGGTACCACCTTGCCGTCGAGCTCACGCGGATGCACGGAGGGCCGCGGCAGGGCCCCGCTGGAGGTGCCCAGGACCGCCAGCGCCCGGGCGTTCTTGCCCTCGGCCAGCGCGACCAGCGGGAACATGCCGTCCTTGGCGGTGATCAGCACGTCGTAGCGCTCGGCCATGCCGATCAGCAGCGCGTCCGTCGTCATGTGCTCGACCGGATAGCCGTCCGTGTGGGTCACCGTCATCTGGTGCCCGCCCAGCGCCACCCGGAAGGCCGTGTCGCCCCCGGCGTTGATGATCCGCAGCCGGATGCGGTCCCCGGGGCGCGCCCGGAAGACCGAGGGGGCCTGCGGGATACGGCCGTTGACCAGGTAGTACGGGTAGTCGACGTTGCCGCCCTCGCTGCGCAGGATGCGGCTGCGCGAGCCGTGCAGGATGCGCGAGGGACCGGTGGAGCGACCGTGGCCCGACGACTGCGCGCCGGCCGCCGCGTCGTGGCCTGATCCGCTGTGCGCGCCGCCCTCTCCCATGTCCATCGGCGCGCCCCTGCCACCGCGCAGCTGGGAGAGGACTCCCTCCGGGGTGGAGCCGCCCACGCCGTCCACCCAGTCGTCGAGGACGACGACCCACTCCTTGTCGTAGGACAGGGGCTCCCTGGGGTCCTCGACGATCAGGGGTGCGTACAGGCCGCGGTCGAGCTGCATGCCGGAGTGCGAGTGCAGCCAGTAGGTGCCCGCGTGCGCCATGGCGAAGCGGTAGGTGAAGTCCGCGCCGGGCTTGATGGAGTTCTGGGTCAGTCCCGGCACGCCGTCCATGTCGCAGCGCATCCGGACCCCGTGCGAGTGCAGCGTGGTGTCCGTCGGCAGGTGGTTGGCGACGGTGAGGGCCAGGATGTCGCCCTTGGTGACCCGGACCTCCTTGCCGGGCAGCGCGTCGCCGTACGCCCAGGATCTGACGATGCGTCCGCCCAGGTCGAGGGAGGTCTCGGCGGCGGTGAGCCGGAACTCCCGGACGGGTCCGGTGCCGCGTCTGCGCTCGGCGGCGAGGACCTCGGGATCGGAGGGGTTCACATAGCCGCCGGGTCCCCTGGGTACGAAGCCGCCGCCGTCGCCCGCGTTGCCGGCGGCTCCGGCCCCCGACTTCGGGCTGGACCCCGAGTCGGAGCCGGAGCAGCCTGCCAGGACTCCGGAGCCGACGGCCGCGATCGAGGCACCCAGCACGGTGCGCCGCTTATATGTGTGCATGGATGAATAACACACGTCTTGTCCGCATGTGTGCGAGAACTGGCGCGGCGTGTCCTGGCACCAGGGTGGTGAAGAATCGTTACTTCCCTGGCCCGCGCGGGCGCCGGCACTCCTTGGAGGAGCGCCGGGAACCGCGCGGCCGGGCACGCTCGGCCCACACCGGGAGGGGGGACTCAGGCCCCCGCGACCGAGGCGAGGTACGCCTCCGTCTTCTCCGGCTCATAGAAGAAGTTCTCGAAGTCCGCCGGGTTGTCGAACCCGTTGGCGAAACGGCGAGCCACCGGCTCGAGTTGGGTGCCGGCGCCGATCAGCTGGAGGACGTGCTCCGGCGGGACGCCCAGCATGGCGTTCGTCCACTTCGTCACGTGCTGGGCGGTGTCCCAGTAGCGGTCGAAGGTGGAACGCATCCAGGCCTCGTCGAACTCCTTCTCGCCGTGCTCCAGGATCGAGCCGAGGTAGGCCGCCGCGCACTTCGAGGCGGAGTTGGAGCCCTGGCCGGTGATCGGGTCGTTCGCCACGACCACGTCGGCGACGCCCAGGACCAGGCCGCCGCCGGGGAGACGGCCGACGGGGTTGCGGACAGTGGGCGCGTAACGGCCGGACAGCGTCGCGTTGGCGTCGGTCAGTTCGACCTTGGTGGCGCGCGCGTACTCCCACGGCACGAACCGCTCCATCAGCTCCAGCGTCAGGGAGAGGTGCTCCGCCGGGTCCTTGACGCCGTTGAAGACGTCGGCCGGACCGCCGGGCACACCCTCCCAGAAGAGGATGTCCGCGCGGCCGGAGGTGGTGAGCGTCGGCATGACGAAGAGCTCGCCGACACCGGGGACCAGGTTGCAGCGGACCGCGTCGTAGTCCGGGTGCTCCGGGCGCGGACCGAGACCGTGCACATAGGCGACGGCCAGGGCCCGCTGCGGCTGAGCGTACGGGGAACGGGAGGCGTCCCGGCCGAACATGGACACCAGTTCGCCCTTGCCCGCGGAGACCAGCACGAGGTCGTACGTACGGGAGAAGTAGTCCAGGTCGGAGACCGCGGCGCCGTGTATCACCAGCTGGCCGCCGCGCTGGGCGAACGTCTCCATCCAGCCGGCCATCTTCACCCGCTGGTCGACCGACTGGGCGTAGCCGTCGAGCCTGCCGACCCAGTCGATCGCGCGCTGCGAGGGGCCCGGGTCGAAGGAGCCGGGGGCGGCGACCGAGACGCCGAGCCCCTCGATCCTCGGGGCCTGGGACTCCCAGAAGTTCAGCTGGAGATCGCGCTCGTGCTGGAGTGCCGTGTGGAACATGCACTGCGTCGACATGACCCGGCCCGTGCGGATCTCGTCCGCCGTCCGGTTCGACATCAGGGTGACCTCGTACCCGTTCGACTGGAGGCCGAGGGCGAGCTGGAGTCCGGACTGACCGGCTCCGACGACGAGTATCTTCCGCATGGGCGTCCTTACTCTGCGTACGTCTTATTCGGGGCTCACGTCGAGCGCGTGCCCCACCAGCGCGAGGAGCGTCTCGACGACCGAGATCCGACGCCTGGCATCCATGATCATGACAGGTATGTGCGGAGGCACCGTGAGGGCCTCACGCACGTCGGCGGCGTCGAACGGCTCGCTGCCGTCGAAGTGGTTCACCGCGACGACGTACGGAAGTCCGCAGCTCTCGAAGTAGTCGAGCGCCGGGAAGCAGTCCTTGAGGCGGCGGGTGTCGGCGAGGACCACCGCGCCGATCGCGCCGCGCACCAGGTCGTCCCACATGAACCAGAAGCGCTGCTGCCCCGGCGTGCCGAAGAGGTAGAGCACCAGGTCGTCGTCGAGCGTGATGCGGCCGAAGTCCATGGCCACGGTGGTGGTCAGTTTCTCCGGTGTCGCGCTGAGGTCGTCGGTGTCCTCGCTGGCCTGGGTCATCAGCGCCTCCGTCTGGAGGGGCGTGATCTCGGAGACCGCCGTGACCAGCGTGGTCTTGCCCACGCCGAAACCGCCCGCGACCACGATCTTGGTGGCGATCGGGGCGCGACTGCGGTCCGTCTGCCAGGCCTGGAGGTTCTCGTCGGACTCCGCCCCGGACAGCGGCACCGGGGCCAGTGGCATCGGAGCCGTGGCGGGGAAGGCGGTTCGCGGCGCGCCCTCAGAGACGACGGAGTCCATTCAGCACCCTTTCCAGCAGAGCGCGGTCCGGCTGTCCCGGGCCGTGACCTGTTCCGTACACACGGATCTTTCCCTGGTCCGCCAGGTCGCTCAGGAGCACGCGGACCACACCCAGCGGCATCCTGAGGAGGGCGGCGATCTCGGCCACCGTACGCATCCGGCGGCAGAGTTCGACGATGGCCCGCATCTCGGGCATCACCCGGGTCTCGAGCGACCCGTTGGTCAGTTCCCTGCGCTCCTCGGGGGCGTCGAGCGCCGCCACGAAGGTCTCGACGAGCAGCACGTGCCCGAAGCGGGTACGGCCGCCGGTGAGCGAGTAGGGGCGGACCCGGGCGGGTTTGCGGTCGCCGCCGCGTATGGGGAGCTTGGGCGCGGAGGAAGAACTCACTGGGCACTCCCCGTCGGCTTGGCTTCTAGTGACTGGCGCAGTTCGCTGCGGAGTTCGGGGGTCAGCACATGGCCGGCGCGGCCGACGAAGAGCGCCATGTGGTAGGCCACCACGCTCATGTCGCAGTCCGGGGCGCCGTGCACACCGAGCAGCGAACCATCGCTGATCGACATCACGAAGAGACTGCCGTCGTCCATCGCGACCATGGTCTGTTTGACGCCGCCCGCCTCCATCAGCTTCGCGGCGCCGATGGTCAGGCTGCCGATGCCGGAGACGATGGTGGCGAGGTCGGCGGCGGACCCCTTGGGGCCGGTGGGGCGCTGCTCCGTCCCGGTGCGGGCCTCCGCGTTCCTGCCGGGGTCGGAGGAGAGCAGCAGCAGACCGTCGGAGGAGACGACCGCGACCGACAGGAGTCCCGGCACCTCCTCGACGAGGTTGGTCAGCAGCCAGTGCAGATTGCGGGCTTCACTGCTCAGACCGAAAGTACTGGGCGCGGTCAACTGCTTGCCTCCTCGACTGTGCCCCCCGATGCGTCTACTGCGTCCGTTGCCCGGTGAGGTGCGGTGGCCGGGCCGTCCGGCGCGCCGGGGGTGCGTGTCTGTGCCGTCCGTTCGGCGATCTCCGCCTCGACGTCGCGGCGGCCGTCCGTCGCACCCCGGTGGAAGCCGCCGAGCCTGCGCCGCAGCGCCTCGGCGTCCACCCCGCCGGCACGCGCCCGGGGGGCGGGCGCGGGCGCGGAGATCTTCGGGGTGCGCTTGGGCAGGCCCTTGTCGGTGACCCGCTCCGGCTCGTCGTCCGGTGCGCGGTCGTGGACGTCGGGTCCGATGGCATAGGGGTCGGTGGCGGGCCGGGGGGCGGGCACGGTGTGCGGGGCGGGAGCCGCCGCGGCCGCGCCCGGTCCGTCCGCCGCCGTCGCGGGACCGTCCGCCGGCGCCGTCGCGGGATCCTCCGCGGGCACCGCCGGTGCCATCGGTCCGGCCGCCGGTGCCATCGGTCCGTCCGTCCGCGTGACCGGGCCGCGCGGCGGCGGGACCGGCGCGTCGGCCGGCGGCACCGGCGCCAGGACCATCGTGGTCTCGGAAGCCGTCGGATCGGGTACGGGCGAATCCTGCGCCCCGGCGTCCCGTACGGCCTCTTCCGCCGCGGCTATCAAGGGGTCCTCGTCCCCGGCCGCAGTGGCGGGGACGGCCGCCTTGAGGGCCGAACGTCCGCGCAGGACGTTGGAGTTGACCTCGGCGGCGGCCCCGGGGAGGGTCACCGTGGGGGCGGCGCCGGGGACCGGGGTGGTCGAGGGGACCGTGCCGGCGGGCGACGCGGACAGCAGCGTCTTCGGGAGGACCACCACCGCGGCGGTGCCGCCCTGCTTCTGCTCGCGCAGCTGTACGCGTACGCCGTGCCGGTGGGCGAGCCGGGCCACCACGTACAGGCCGAGCCCGAGTCCGTCGCCGCTCTCCTGGTCGTACGCGTCGTCCGGATCGAACGCGGAGAGACGGGCGTTGAGCTGGGTCATCCGCTCGGCGGCCATCCCGATGCCCTCGTCCTGCACGGAGAGCATCACCTCGCCGTTCTCCAGGAGCCAGCCGGAGACCTCGACGGGGAGGTCGGGCGGCGAGAACGACGAGGCGTTCTCCATGAGTTCGGCCAGCAGGTGCGAGAGGTCGTCCGCGGCGTAGCCGGCCAGGTGGGCGTGCGGCGGCAGCGCGGCGATACGGACCCGCTCGTACCGCTCGATCTCGCTGACCGCGGCGCGCACGACGTCGACCAGCGGGACCGGGCCCGCGTGGTGCTGGACGTGCTCGTGCCCGGCGAGGACCAGCAGGTTCTCGCTGTGGCGCCGCATGACGGTGGCGAAGTGGTCCAGCTTGAAGAGCGTGCCGAGGCGCTCCGGGTCCTGCTCGCGCTCCTCCAGCCCCTCGATGACACCGAGTTGCCGCTCGACCAGGCCGAGGGTGCGCAGCGCGAGGTTGACGAAGGTGCCGTGGATGGTGCCGCGCACCTGCTCCAAGTGGGAAGCGGCCTGCGCGAGTTCGGCCCGCAGCCGATCCCGTTCGTCGGCCATCAGCCGGCGCTGTCCGACGAGGTGCTTGCGGTCCGCCTCGAGCGTGGTGAGCCGCTCGTGCAGCCCGGCCGCGTGCGCGTGCAGCGCGTTGACGGAGCGGACGACCTGGGCGAACTCGTCGTTGCGGCCGGTGAACCTGACCGGTTCCCCGGCTCCCGGGTCGGCGGCGAGGCGGGCCGACCCGATCCGCAGCACGGCCAGCGGCCGGGTGAGCGTGCGGGCCATCGCCATCGAGACGCCGACCGCGACCAGCAGCAGGGCGCCGATCACGGCGATCCGGACCTCCAGCGCGGTGACGTCGTCGTCCCGCAGCAGTTCGAGGTCCTTGGTGCGGTGGTCGTAGAGGGAGGCCTCCGCGCCGCGCATCAGCTCGACCCGGGCGGAGAGCGCGGCGTCCGCCTTCTTCGTGCTGGTGTCGAGCTCGTCGTCGGAGAACGTCGGCTGGTCGGTGAGACCGGCGAGGTACTTGTCGGCGGCGGTGACGTCCGGCCCGGTGACCGTCGAGTCGTAGGAGGCCCTGGCGGCCTTGGGCGCGGTCTCGCGGAAGTCGGCGAGGGCCGCCTCCGAGCGCAGCCGGGCCTGCTGGGCGGCGGCGCTGAGCGCGTCGCGCCGCTTGGTGCCGGCGGCCGACGAGCTGTTCGTGGTGGTCGGCAGTCCGGTGAGCGGGTCGATGACCGTCCGTGTCGTGCGCGGGATGCTGAGAGCGGCGAGGAGCAGCCCGCGGGCGGCGGCGGACTGCTGGACGGCGGAGTCGAGCTCGGCGAGGGAGTGCGCGCCGGAGCCCGCCCGGGGCGGCAGTCGCTCGGCGAGGTCCTCGGCGAGGCCGTGCAGTTCGGTGATGACGGCGGAGTAGGCCTCGTGGGTCTCGAGAGCGTCGCTCTTGCCGGTGAGCGCCGCTCTGCGGACCGTGCCGATGCCGTCCAGGTCGTTCAGCAGCACGGCGGGCGCGTCCTCGTCCGCCCGCAGCTCCGTGACCTGCCGGTCGACCCGGGCGCTGCGCTGCTCGGAGGGTGCCTTGGACTTGGGGCGGCCCGCGGCGATGTACGTGGTGACGTCGTCGCGCTCGTCGGCCAGCGCGTGCGCGAGCGTCAGCGCCTCCTGGGTCCGCTGCGCGAGCGTCACCAGGTTCTGGGAGTCGTTGAGTTGCTCGGAGGCCGCCATGACCGTGGGGGCGCCGGCGCCGGCGATGGCTGCCGCGACGACCGCCACGGCGACGATCAGCCGATTGCGCACGTGAGCGGCGCGGCCCTTGCCCGCGGAGGTGTCCCCCGCGGCCCCCGGCGTGCGTTCCGCGCCCCCCTCGGGGGCCGACTGCCTGCCTGTGCGCCGAGACCGCATTTTCTGCACCGGTGCTCGCATTCCTGACTCGTGTACCCAAGGGACCGGGTGACGCTCCGTCAATGAAGGTGTCCGCCCTCCGCACGCCTTCGACTCGGCGTGTGCAGGGGGTACCCCCCATCGGCTCCCGACCCTCCCAGTGCCGGTGGGCAGTGGTCGCGCATCATCTGACCCGCCACCCGAAGGAGTGAACCCCGGACGGGAGTTGGCGGGCAAGTTCCTGTGGCGTGTGCGCCCCCCTTGCGCGGCGGGCCGGTTGGACGTCGGCGGCGGGCTTTGGCAGTATTCGCCGCCACGTGTTCCCGGAGTCGATCATTCCATGCCAAACCAGGCGGCTGAGCTGCGGGTCCGTACCCGTTCGGCGACCGTTGCCAGCCTTTCGTGGACCTTGTGAAGAGCTCGTGCAGACTGGCTGGATGCGCACCGAACTCGTTTCCGAACCGGGTGACCCGGGCCGCCCCAATGAGGACTTCGCATCGGTCGGGCTTCCGGCCTCGGGACAGGGGGGTTCACTGGTCCTCCTCGACGGCGTGACGCCGCCGCCCGGTGACGACGGATGTCTTCATTCCGTCGCCTGGTTCTCGGCGCGGCTCGGCGGGTCTCTGACCGAACTATCCGTTTCCCGCCGGGATCTACCCCTGTCGGAGATCCTTTCCCGGGCGATCCGGCGCACCGCCGAGGCCCACGCAGGCTCCTGTGACCTTTCTCACCCGCGGACGCCGCAGGCAACCGTGGTGGTCGTACGGTGGTCCGCCGAGCTGGTCGAGTACCTGGTCCTGTCGGACTCGGCCCTCCTGCTGGAGTCCCCCGCCGGGGAGGTGACACCGGTCCTGGACGGCCGCCTCGACCTCGTCCCGCGCGCCTGGCTCGCCACGGACGCGATCGCCGACGCGACGGTCCGCAACAAGGAGGGGGGCTTCTTCACGGCGGCGGCGGATCCGTCGGTCGCGGCGCGGGCCGTGACGGGCGTGCTGCCGCGTGCGGAGGTGCGCGCGCTGGCCGCCCTCACGGACGGCGCGACCCGCTGGGTCGAGAAGTTCGAGGAGGGCGACTGGGGCGAGCTGTTCACCCTCCTCCGGAAGGAGGGCGGGCAGGCCCTCGTCGACCGCGTACGGACGTTGGAGCGCGACGACGCGGAGAACCGTGTGCGTCTGCGCCGGAGCAAGACGCACGACGACGCGACCGTGGTGTTCGTGGAGTACTGAACGGGGCCCGCGCGCGGGCGACCCGCCGCGCGACGCGACGGACGGCGCCCGGGCGTCGGGGGCGCCGAACCGTCGAGGAGGGGCGGGGGCCCGGCGAAAGGGGCACGCGCGGGGGGCCGGCGTGCGTGGAGTCGTGCGGCCAGCCGCTGGACGGCGGGCGCCCGGGAGGGCGTGCCACCCGTAGGGGCCCCGAGTCCCCTACGAGGTGGCGGGCCGCGCTATGGGGTGGCGGGCTCCGCGACGGCGGGCCGTCCTCCAGGACGGGCGGGGAGCCCCTGGAGCAGCACGGCACCCACGAGACGCCCCGCGGCTGCGGCCCACGGGTGGCGGACGCGTCCCGGCGACCGGCGCCGGGCGCCCGGCGCCCGGCGCCCGAGACAGCATGCCGCCCGCGGGAGGCGGACCGCCCACGGGGAAGGCGGACCTCCCACGGAACAGAAGGGCACCCCCAGGACGGCCGCCCCGGAGCGGCGCGTACCCGCGACTCGGCGGACCCCGGTCGGGGCGGACCGTCCGCGAGGGCGGGACGGCGGGCAGGCCTCGTGGAGACGGGCGGCCCCGTGGGGAAGGAACCGCCCGCGGAGCAGTACGGCACCCACGGGGCACCGGTCCGCCCGCGGAGCGACCGTTACTTCTCCATGCCCTGGTTCAGCTGGTGCAGCAGCCGGGCGAGTTCGGCCACCTCGTGCGGGTCCCAGCCGGCCAGCTCGCGGACGTACCGCGCCCGTCTCGCTTCCCGGACGCGGCGGAAGCGGTCCCGGCCCCCCTCGGTGAGGTGGACGAGCCAGGCGCGGCCGTCGGCCGGGTCGGGCTCGCGGGCGACGAGGCCGAGCTCCTCCAGGGCGCGGAGCTGGCGGGACATCGTGGCCTTGCCGACCCCGATGTAGGCGGCCAGTTCCGTGGCGCGCTGGCGGCCGCACTCCTCCAGACGGAAGAGGAGTCCGTACGCCGAGGACTCCAGGTCCGGGTGCACCTCGCGGGCCATCTCACCGGAATTGGCCCGGGCGCGTCGCAGGAAAACGGTCAACTCCCGTTCCAGCGCCGGGAATTCCTGGTCCACACCATTTTCCGACGCCTCGGATTCGACACGACGTCCGTCGCCGTTTGCGCCCTCGTGCACGTCAGCACCCCTGACCCGGTTTCCCGATCCTGAAAGTTTCTGCCAAAAGTCGCCGTTGCCGCAGCTCCGCCAGTATTTCGCAGGCATAGACCAACGGCAGCCTCCGGGCCCCCTTCCCCGCGGCCTTCCCCGTGCCTAGCTTCTTCGACAGACAAATACTGGCATGCGCACGCCATCAACAGGTCGACGAGGACCTGGCCCCCACGGGCGTCGGGCGCGATGCCGTCAGTCCGTCAGTGTTCCCCCCACCGTGCACCACCGATCCCCTCGGAGGCACGACATGCCCGCGCACGGATCCGGAAGCCGCACCACGCCCCCACCGGGGCGCCCGCCCAGGGCCTGGACGCTGCTCGCAGCCCTCTCCGCGCTCTTCTTCCCCCTTCTCCTCGCCCCTCCGGCCCAGGCGTCCCCCGCGCTCCCCGCCACGCCTGTACGGAGCGTCGCCCCCTCCTCCCCCACCGCCACCGTCTCCGACCCCGCCCCCGCCCGCGGTTCCGCCTCTCTGGGCATGGGCGTCCTCGCGCACGACGGCCGGAGCGGCACGCCCAGCACGGGTGACGCCACCCAGACGGAGGGCGTGGACGTCAGTGGCCATCAGGGCAACGTCGCCTGGTCGACCCTGTGGAGCAGCGGGGTCAGGTGGGCCTACACCAAGGCGACCGAGGGGACGTACTACACCAATCCCTACTTCGCCCAGCAGTACAACGGCTCGTACGACGTCGGCATGATCCGGGGCGCCTATCACTTCGCGACCCCGGACACGACGACCGGCGCCACCCAGGCCAACTACTTCGTGGACCACGGCGGCGGCTGGTCCCGTGACGGCAGGACGCTGCCGGGCGTGCTCGACATCGAGTGGAACCCGTACGGCGCCGCCTGTTACGGCAAGACGCAGAGCGCGATGGTCAGCTGGATCAGTTCCTTCCTCGCCCAGTACAGGGCGCGCACGGGGCGGGACGCCGTGATCTACACGGCCACCAGCTGGTGGAGCGACTGCACCGGGAACTACGGCGGATTCGCCGCCGCCGAACCGCTGTGGATCGCCCGCTACGCCTCCGACCCCGGCACGCTCCCGGCCGGCTGGTCCCTCTACACGATGTGGCAGTACACGTCGTCGGGACCGACGGTCGGTGACCACGACAGGTTCAACGGCGCGCTCGACCGGTTGCAGGCGCTCGCCAACGGGTGAGCGCCAGGACAGGGGAAGGCCCGGGCTCCCTCACGGGCCCGGGCCTTCCCCGTCCGGACGTACCGGCGGCGTCCGTCACGCCGCCACCGACACCTCCGGGGTCGCACCGCTGGTCGCCGGGGTCAGCGCCAGCTCCAGCACCTGCCGGACGTCCGTGACGGCGTGGACGTCGAGCTTCTCCAGGACCTCGGCCGGGACGTCGTCCAGGTCGGGCTCGTTGCGCTTCGGGATCACGACCGTCGTCACCCCGGCCCGGTGGGCGGCCAGCAGCTTCTGCTTGACGCCGCCGATCGGCAGCACCCGGCCGGTCAGCGAGACCTCGCCGGTCATCGCCACGTCCGTACGGACCGGCCGTCCGCTGAGCAGCGAGGCGAGGGCGGTCGTCATGGTGACGCCCGCGCTCGGACCGTCCTTGGGAACGGCGCCCGCCGGGAAGTGGATGTGCACGCCCCGGTCCTTCAGGTCGCCGACCGGCAGTTCCAGCTCGGCTCCGTGCGACCGCAGGAAGCTCAGCGCGATCTGCGCCGACTCCTTCATCACGTCACCCAGCTGACCGGTCAGGGTCAGACCCGCCGCGCCCGTCTCCGGGTCGGCGAGCGACGCCTCCACGTAGAGGACGTCACCGCCCGCGCCCGTGACCGCCAGCCCGGTGGCGACACCGGGCACCGCGGTACGGCGCTCGGCCGGGTCCTGGGCCGACTCGGGCACGTGGTGCGGCCGTCCGAGGAGCCCGCGCAGATCGGCGTCGGTCACCGTGAACGGCAGTTCCCGCTCGCCGAGTTCGTGCTGTGCCGCGACCTTGCGGAGCAGCCGGGCGACGGCCCGCTCCAGGTTGCGGACGCCCGCTTCCCGGGTGTACTCCCCGGCGAGCTTGCGCAGCGCGCTCTCGTCGAGCGTGACCTCGTCCTTCGCCAGACCGGCCCGCTCCAGCTGCCGCTGCAGCAGGTGGTCACGGGCGATGACGACCTTCTCGTCCTCCGTGTACCCGTCGAGCCTGACCAGCTCCATACGGTCGAGCAGTGCCTCCGGGATGGCTTCGAGCACGTTGGCCGTCGCCAGGAACACCACGTCGCTGAGGTCGAGTTCGACCTCCAGGTAGTGGTCCCGGAAGGTGTGGTTCTGCGCGGGGTCGAGGACCTCGAGCAGGGCCGCGGCCGGGTCGCCCCGGAAGTCGGAACCCACCTTGTCGATCTCGTCCAGCAGGACCACCGGGTTCATGGACCCGGCCTCCTTGATGGCGCGGACGATACGGCCGGGCAGGGCGCCGACGTACGTACGCCGGTGGCCGCGGATCTCGGCCTCGTCCCGGACGCCGCCGAGGGCGACCCGGACGAACTTCCGGCCCATCGCGTGCGCGACGGACTCGCCGAGCGAGGTCTTTCCGACGCCGGGCGGTCCGACCAGCGCGAGCACGGCACCGCCGCGCCGCCCGCCGACCACGCCGAGCCCGCGCTCGGAACGCCGCTTGCGCACGGCGAGGTACTCGGTGATGCGTTCCTTCACGTCGTCGAGTCCGGCGTGCTCGGCGTCCAGGACGGCCTTGGCGCCCTGGATGTCGTACGCGCCGGTGTCGTCGGTCCGCTCGTTCCACGGCAGCTCCAGCACCGTGTCGAGCCAGGTCCGGATCCAGGAGCCCTCGGGCGACTGGTCACTGGACCGCTCCAGCTTGTCGACCTCCTTGAGCGCGGCCTCACGGACCTTCTCGGGGAGGTCGGCGGCCTCGACGCGGGTCCGGTAGTCGTCGGACTCCTCGCCCTCCTTGGCGTCGCCGTTCAGCTCGCGCAGCTCCTTGCGGACGGCCTCCAGCTGGCGCCGCAGCAGGAACTCGCGCTGCTGCTTGTCGACGCCCTCCTGGACGTCCTTGGCGATGGACTCGGCGACGTCCTGCTCGGCGAGGTGCTCACGCAGCTGCTCGGTGGCGAGCTTCAGCCGGGCCACCGGGTCGGCGGTCTCCAGCAGCGTGACCTTCTGCTCGGTGCTCAGGAACGGGGAGTAACCGGAGTTGTCGGCGAGCGCGGACACGTCGTCGATGGCCTGTACGCGGTCCACGACCTGCCAGGCCGCGCGCTTGCGCAGCCAGCTGGTGGCGAGGGCCTTGTACTCCTTGACCAGTTCGGTGACGTGGCCGGGCAGCGGATCGGGCACGGTCTCGTCGATCTGGGTGCCCTCGACCCACAGTGCGGCGCCGGGACCGGTCGTGCCGGCACCGATCTTCACGCGTCCACGGCCGCGGATCAGCGCGCCCGGGTCGCCGTCGGCCAACCGGCCGACCTGCTCGACGGTGCCGAGCACACCGGTGCTCGGGTACGCCCCGTCGATGCGTGGCACCAGCAGAACCCGCGGCTTGCCGGGCTCCGACCGCGCGGCGGCCTGGGCCGCCTCCACCGCGGCGCGCACATCGGCGTCGTTCAGGTCCAGCGGAACCACCATCCCGGGCAGCACGACCTCGTCGTCGAGCGGCAGCACGGGCAGGGTGAGCGATGTGGACGTCGAAGCCATGATCTTCCCTCCGGCAGTCAAGTTGAGCTACACCGACTCAATGCACGTGAGTCCCCGATTGTTCCCCGGGGCCTGTTCGCTCTGGGCGATCACTCGGCCACCCCTCGGGACGACGGGCATCCGCGCAGGTCAGCATTCGCCTTCGACGGGTCGACGGGTCCGCCGGGACTGCACCCGCCCGGGGTATACGGCAAGAACCACCTCGTGAGGCGCCCTGTTCCCGCGGAGAGGCATCCGTGGGGGCGGTCCCCGCGGCCATGGGCCAGGGCCGTCCGCGGGGGCCCGGGTCTTCCGCGGGCCTGCCCGTGGGGATACCGGCAAGCCCGCCCCACGGGGGCTCGTCCCCGGGGCCCGGGGAGGCCGACGACCCTAGGCGGCGACGGTGCCGGAGGTCTGGACCGGGCGGACGGCGGGGTCGCCCGCGCTTCGGCCTCCAGTGCGGCCTCCGCCTGCGCCCCCGCCGGCACCGGCCCGGTGCCGACGCCGTACCAGCGGCCAGGTCGAGACGCCGACCGCCAGCGACAGCAGATGCCCCCAGTCGGTCATCGGGTCCGTGAACGCGATCAGGTCGCCGATCAGCACCCCCGCGAAGCCGATCAGCACCGGCCAGCGCAGCCATGGCGTCAGCAGCCCGGCGAGGGCGCCGACGCTCGCGGCGACACCGAAGCTGATGCCGTAGTCGAGACGGTGCAGGGAACTGCCGGGGAGGTGCCCCGCCAGTACCGACAGACCGACGGGCACCTCGGTGGCCAGCGTGGCCACGACGTGACCGAGCAGGAAGACACCCGCCGCCCGCAGCCCGCCTATACGCCGTTCCAGCGCGGTCAGTACGAGCACGAACCCGGCCGCGTACATCGACGCGATGCCGCCCGCGATCCACAGCGCGCTGGCCAGCAGCACCAGCACCGGATGGCGGACGAGATGCGCCACGTCCGTACTGGAGCCCTGTTGCAGCGCGTGGACGAGAGAGGGGGCCGCGTGGTCGGCGGTCACCGAGACGGCGGCGAGAACGGCCGCGTATCCGAAGGTGAAGGGCGTGCCGGTGGGGGTGGGGAGCAGCCGCCAGGGCCGTGGCGCGCGCGTCCGGGCGAGGGCGCGGGTGCGGGCGAGCGGGCGGGAGGCGGTCGGGCGGGGCGCGGAGGTCTCCGTGACCGCGTCGCCGCGCTGTCGCGGCATGCCGTCCAGCACGGACGTGCCCGCTTGCGGATTCTCGGGCGTGACGTCGGACGGGGAGGCCGTGGCCGCCGCGGTCGTGCTCCGGTCCAAGGTGGAGGGCTCCTTCCGTCGCCACCCACCCTTGGGTGTCCCGCGCGTCACTGTCTATGACCGACGCCACCCGCGGGGGGATTCACAGCAACCCCACAGCCGGGAACGGCGTCCGCACAGCCGCGCGACCGCACGAGCGGCCGAGGCTGTCACCGTTGCGCCTCGCCGTATGCATGGCCGTATGCGTGGCCCCATGCATGTCCGCATGTATGAAAGACAGCCGATCGCCACCGGCCGTCGCCGGACGACGCCGCGAGGCGCGCGCCCGGGGCGTGGGACAGCCGGGCACCCGGGGCGTACGCGCGGACGGCACACCTGAGGATCGGTCACGCCGCGCAGCCGGGGATCTTCCCCTCCGCACCTCCGGGGGTACTGCCAGGATGGGAGCCATGACGGCTCCGTACGACACCCCCGTAGTCATCGACCGCAGGGAAGGCCCGTACGGCGAGGTCGTGTTGCGGCGCCACGGCGCACTGCTGCAGATCATCGCCAACGGGTGCTTCCTGATGGACACCTCGGACGGCCGCTCGGAGCGGCTGCTCGTCGACGCCGCGTACGACGCCCTCGACGGGCGCCCGGAGCCGGACGTGCTGATCGGCGGGCTCGGCGTCGGGTTCTCGCTCGCCCACGCGGTGGCGGACCGGCGCTGGGGGCGCATCACCGTCGTCGAGCGCGAGCGGGCCATCGTCGACTGGCACCGTGACGGTCCGCTGGCCCGGCTCTCCGCGCGGGCGTTCGCCGATCCGCGCACCGAGATCGTGGAGGCCGATCTGTCCGCTCACCTCCGTGAGACATCCGCCACGTACGACGCGCTCTGCCTGGACATCGACAACGGCCCCGACTGGACCGTCACGGAGGACAACCACAGCCTGTACGGACCGGCCGGACTCGCGGACTGCGCGCGGGTGTTGAGACCGGGCGGGGTGCTCGCCGTGTGGTCGGCCCAGCCCTCTCCCAAATTTGAAGGAAGCTTGCGGAATGCCGGATTCCGACGGGTGCGTACCGAAGAGATCCCGGTTGCCCGGGGCGTTCCGGACGTCGTCCACCTCGCGACAGGGCCTGGATAGCCGAGCGCAGCCGACTGCCCTTACGCTGCTCCCCTGGCGCGGATCATTCAAGCGTCAAGCGCAGTCATGGGATCACCCCACGGATTCCGGAAAGCACACATCAGGGGCGGGCGATGGAGCAGACCCACACATCCCACAACGGCACGGCGGCGACGCCGGGCGCTCAGCGCCGGGTGCTGGTGGTCGAGGACGACCCGACGATCGTCGACGCCATCGCGGCCCGCCTGCGAGCCGAGGGGTTCCTCGTGCAAACCGCGGGCGACGGACCGGCCGCCGTCGACACGGCGGAGGCCTGGCAGCCCGACCTGCTGATCCTCGACATCATGCTGCCCGGCTTCGACGGCCTGGAGGTCTGCCGGCGGGTCCAGGCCCAGCGTCCGGTACCGGTGCTGATGCTCACCGCGCGCGACGACGAGACCGACATGCTGGTCGGTCTCGGCGTGGGCGCCGACGACTACATGACGAAGCCGTTCTCGATGCGGGAGCTGGCCGCGCGCGTGCACGTCCTGCTGCGCCGGGTCGAGCGGGCCGTGGTGGCGGCCTCGACGCCGCGCAGCGGCATCCTGCGCCTCGGCGAGCTGGAGATCGACCACGCGCAGCGCCGGGTACGGGTGCGCTCGGAGGACGTGCACCTCACCCCCACCGAGTTCGACCTGCTGGTCTGCCTCGCCAACACGCCGCGCGCGGTACTCTCCCGCGAGCAGTTGCTGGCCGAGGTCTGGGACTGGGCGGACGCCTCGGGAACCCGGACCGTGGACAGCCACATCAAGGCGCTGCGCCGGAAGATCGGCGCCGAGCGGATCCGCACCGTGCACGGTGTGGGCTATGCGCTGGAGACCCCGACTCCCTGAGCGGGGCCCGCGCGAGGACCTGTTTGAGGGGGCTGATCTCATGAGCGGACCGGGAGAGCGCGGGAACGCCGGGCCCTGGGGCTCCGTGCGCCCCTTCTCGATCAAGACGAAGCTGGGCACGCTGGTCGTGGTCTCGGTCTTCATCACCACCGGTCTGCTGATGATCGCGGTGCGCACCGAGACGGAGCTGCGCTTCATCACGGTCTTCTCGATGATCGCCACCCTCCTGATAACGCAGTTCGTGGCGCATTCGCTTACCGCGCCGCTGGACGAGATGAACACGGTCGCCCGGTCCATCTCGCACGGCGACTACACGCGCCGGGTCAGCGACAGCCGCCGCGACGAGCTGGGCGACCTGGCCCAGACGATCAACCTCATGGCCGACGAGCTGGAGGCCCAGGACCGCCAGCGCAAGGAACTCGTGGCGAATGTCTCGCACGAGCTGCGCACCCCCATCGCGGCCCTGCGCGCGGTCCTGGAGAACGTCGTGGACGGCGTCTCCGCGGCCGACCCCGAGACGATGCGTACGGCCCTGAAGCAGACGGAGCGGCTGGGCCGGCTGGTGGAGACGCTGCTGGACCTCTCCCGGCTGGACAACGGCGTCGTACCGCTGCGCAAGCGCCGTTTCGAGGTGTGGCCGTACCTGTCGGGCGTGCTGAAGGAGGCCAACATGGTCGCCTCCGCGCGCGGGGGCCTCGCCTCGGGCTCCGGCAGCCACACCCGCACCGACGTCCACCTGCACCTCGACGTCTCCCCGCCGGAGCTGACCGCGCACGCCGACCCGGAGCGGATCCACCAGGTCGTCGCCAACCTCATCGACAACGCGGTCAAGCACAGCCCGCCGCACGGCCGGGTCACCGTCAAGGCCCGCCGGGGCGACCTCCCCGAGTCGCTGGCCCTGGAGGTCCTGGACGAGGGCCCCGGTATTCCGCAGTCGGAGTGGCACCGCGTCTTCGAGCGGTTCAACCGCGGTGGGGTGCCGTCGCCGCACGGGCCCGGCAGCGACGGCGGTACGGGCCTGGGGCTCGCCATCGCCCGCTGGGCGGTCGATCTGCACGGCGGCCGGATCGGCGTGGCCGAATCCCAGCGGGGCTGCCGGATCCAGGTCACCCTTCCGGGCCTTCCCTCTCTGCCAAGTTGACGTAAAGTTCGAACCGGAGCCGCAAGATCCATCCGTGTCCGGTGCTCGTGGACACGTGTGATCAGGCAGAGGGCCGCGTGAGTCGTGCCGCGACCCTGGATCGACGTACCCATTCCGGTCCGGAACCACGCTTGTTTCCCGCCATTTCCCGCACCGAAACACGCTTTCCGATGTGACTTGCACGACGTTGGACCGGCCCGGCCTGACCTTCCCGGCCAGGGAGGCGTAGCCTTTATTCCCGCTGTCCATCACCTTGTGAAGCGGAAGAGGGCGGTTGCCGCCGTGTCGCCACAGTCCCCCAGTAACTCGAGCATCTCGACCGAAGGCCAAGCCGGGAAGAACCCCGCGGCTGCGTTCGGTCCCAATGAGTGGCTCGTCGACGAGATCTATCAGCAGTACCTCCAGGACCCGAATTCCGTAGACCGAGCCTGGTGGGACTTCTTCGCCGACTACAAGCCAGGGGCTCCGGCCGCCTCGGCTCCGGCGGGTACTGCGGCCGCGGGGGCCGCAGGGACCACCACCACGGCTGTGTCCGCGCCTGCCGCCCCGGCGGCTCCTGCCGCGCCCGCGGCGCCCCAGGCACCGGCCCAGGCCGCTCCGGCGGCTCCTGCGGCCCCGGCGCCCGCCGCGCCCGCTCCGGCCGCCGCGCCCGCGGCGTCGAAGCCCGCCGCCGCGCCGGCCCCGGCTCCCGCGAAGGCCGCTCCGGCCGCCGCGAAGCCGTCGGCCGCGGCCGAGGCCCCTGCCGGTCCCGAGTTCGTGACGCTGCGCGGCCCCGCCGCCGCGGTCGCGAAGAACATGAACGCCTCGATCGAGGTGCCCACGGCCACGTCCGTGCGCGCGGTCCCGGTGAAGCTGCTCTTCGACAACCGCATCGTCATCAACAACCACCTGAAGCGCGCCCGGGGCGGGAAGATCTCCTTCACCCACCTCATCGGCTACGCGATGGTGCAGGCCATCAAGGCCATGCCGTCCATGAACCACTCCTTCGCGGAGAAGGACGGCAAGCCGACCCTGGTCAAGCCTGAGCACGTCAACTTCGGTCTCGCCATCGACCTGGTGAAGCCGAACGGTGACCGCCAGCTCGTCGTCGCCGGCATCAAGAAGGCCGAGACGCTGAACTTCTTCGAGTTCTGGCAGGCCTACGAGGACATCGTCCGCCGCGCCCGCGACGGCAAGCTGACGATGGACGACTTCACCGGCGTCACGGTCTCCCTGACCAACCCCGGCGGCCTCGGCACCGTCCACTCGGTCCCCCGCCTGATGCCCGGCCAGTCGGTCATCATGGGCGTCGGCTCCATGGACTACCCGGCGGAGTTCCAGGGCACCTCCCAGGACACCCTGAACAAGCTCGGCATCTCGAAGGTCATGACGCTCACGTCGACCTACGACCACCGGGTGATCCAGGGCGCCGCCTCCGGCGAGTTCCTCCGGATCGTCGCCAACCTCCTCCTCGGCGAGAACGGCTTCTTCGACGAGATCTTCGAGGCGCTGCGCATCCCCTACGAGCCGGTCCGCTGGCTCAAGGACATCGACGCCAGCCACGACGACGACGTCACCAAGGCCGCCCGCGTCTTCGAGCTGATCCACTCCTACCGGGTCCGCGGCCACGTCATGGCCGACACCGACCCGCTGGAGTACCGCCAGCGCAAGCACCCCGACCTCGACATCACCGAGCACGGCCTCACCCTGTGGGACCTGGAGCGCGAGTTCGCGGTCGGCGGCTTCTCCGGCAAGTCGATGATGAAGCTGCGCGACATCCTCGGCGTGCTGCGCGACTCGTACTGCCGCACCACCGGCATCGAGTTCATGCACATCCAGGACCCGAAGCAGCGCAAGTGGATCCAGGACCGCGTCGAGCGCCCGCACTCCAAGCCGGAGCGCGAGGAGCAGCTGCGCATCCTGCGCCGGCTGAACGCGGCGGAGGCCTTCGAGACCTTCCTGCAGACGAAGTACGTCGGCCAGAAGCGGTTCTCCCTGGAGGGCGGCGAGTCCGTCATCCCGCTCCTCGACGCCGTCATCGACAGCGCCGCGGAGTCCCGCCTGGACGAGGTCGTCATCGGCATGGCCCACCGCGGCCGGCTGAACGTCCTCGCCAACATCGTCGGCAAGTCGTACGCGCAGATCTTCCGCGAGTTCGAGGGCAACCTCGACCCGAAGTCGATGCACGGCTCCGGCGACGTGAAGTACCACCTGGGCGCCCAGGGCACCTTCACCGGCCTGGACGGCGAGCAGATCAAGGTCTCGCTGGCCGCGAACCCCTCCCACCTGGAGACGGTCGACCCGGTCATCGAGGGCATCGCCCGCGCCAAGCAGGACATCATCAACAAGGGCGGCACGGACTTCACGGTCCTGCCGGTCGCCCTGCACGGTGACGCGGCCTTCGCGGGCCAGGGTGTGGTCGCCGAGACGCTCAACATGTCGCAGCTGCGCGGCTACCGCACCGGCGGCACGGTGCACATCGTCATCAACAACCAGGTCGGCTTCACCGCCGCCCCGGAGTCGTCGCGCTCGTCCATGTACGCCACCGACGTGGCCCGCATGATCGAGGCGCCGATCTTCCACGTGAACGGCGACGACCCCGAGGCCGTCGTCCGCGTCGCTCGCCTGGCCTTCGAATTCCGCCAGGCGTTCAACAAGGACGTCGTCATCGACCTCATCTGCTACCGCCGCCGCGGGCACAACGAGTCCGACAACCCGGCGTTCACGCAGCCGCTGATGTACGACCTGATCGACAAGAAGCGCTCGGTGCGCAAGCTCTACACCGAGTCCCTGATCGGCCGCGGCGACATCACCCTCGAAGAGGCCGAGCAGGCGCTGCAGGACTTCCAGGGCCAGTTGGAGAAGGTCTTCACCGAGGTCCGCGAGGCCGTCTCGCAGGGGGCGGAGGTGCAGATCTCGGACCCGCAGGCGCAGTTCCCCGTCGCCGTGCAGACCGCGGTCTCCCAGGAGGTCGTCAAGCGGATCGCCGAGTCCCAGGTCAACATCCCCGACAACGTCACCGTCCACCCGCGTCTGCTGCCACAGCTGCAGCGCCGGGCGGCGATGATCGAGGACGGCACGATCGACTGGGGCATGGGCGAGACCCTCGCCATCGGCTCCCTCCTCCTGGAGGGCACCCCGGTCCGGCTGTCGGGCCAGGACTCCCGCCGCGGCACCTTCGGCCAGCGCCACGCGGTCCTGATCGACCGGGTCACGGGCGAGGACTTCACCCCGCTCCAGTACCTCTCCGACGACCAGGCCCGCTACAACGTCTACGACTCGCTGCTCTCCGAGTACGCGGTCATGGGCTTCGAGTACGGCTACTCGCTGGCCCGCCCGGACGCCCTGGTGATGTGGGAGGCGCAGTTCGGCGACTTCGTCAACGGCGCGCAGACGGTCGTGGACGAGTACATCTCGGCCGCCGAGCAGAAGTGGGGCCAGACGTCCGGCGTCACCCTGCTCCTGCCGCACGGCTACGAGGGCCAGGGCCCGGACCACTCCTCGGCCCGCATCGAGCGCTTCCTCCAGCTGTGCGCCCAGAACAACATGACGGTCGCCCAGCCGACGCTCCCGTCGAACTACTTCCACCTCCTGCGGTGGCAGGTGCACAACCCGCACCACAAGCCGCTGGTGGTCTTCACCCCGAAGTCGATGCTGCGCCTCAAGGCCGCCGCCTCGAAGGCGGAGGAGTTCACCACGGGCGCCTTCCGTCCGGTCATCGGCGACGACTCGGTCGAGGCCGCGGCGGTCCGCAGGGTCGTGTTCTGCGCCGGCAAGCTGTACTACGACCTCGAGGCCGAGCGGCAGAAGCGCGGCGTCACGGACACGGCGATCATCCGCATCGAGCGCCTGTACCCCCTCGCGGGTGCGGAGCTCCAGGCGGAGATCGCCAAGTACCCGAACGCCGAGAAGTACCTGTGGGCCCAGGAGGAGCCGGCGAACCAGGGCGCGTGGCCCTTCATCGCCCTCAACCTGATCGACCACCTCGACCTGGCCGTCGGCGCCGACATCCCGGGCGCCGAGCGGCTGCGCCGCATCTCCCGCCCGGCCGGGTCGTCCCCGGCCGTGGGCTCGGCGAAGCGGCACCAGGCCGAGCAGGAGCAGCTGGTGCGTGAGGTGTTCGAGGCCTAGGTCCCGAACCCGGCGTCCCGTACGTCGTCGCGGGCCCGGCTCCCTCTCGGGGGAGCCGGGCCTGCGGCATCTTCCTTCCCTTTCCCTTTCACCGACCGGAGCACCGCCCATGTACTTCACCGACCGTGGCATCGAGGAACTGGAGAAGCGGCGCGGCGAGGAGGAGGTCACCTTCGAGTGGCTCGCCGAGCAGCTGCGCACGTTCGTCGACCTCAACCCGGACTTCGAGGTACCGGTGGAGCGGCTGGCGACATGGCTGGCACGGCTTGACGACGAGGACGAGGAGGACGACGAGTAGGTCCCGTCGCGTCCGGCCGTGCGTGACGGCCTCCTTCCCGCCCTGCGCTCGAGGGCGCGCCGCGGGTCGTACGTGATCCCGAGCGCGTCGTCGGCGCCCCCGTAACGGGAGTCCGGCCGCGGTCCCGCGACGGCGCGTGCGCCCAGCCCTCAACAGGCGAAGCCCACGGCGAGGGCCGTGGGCACCCGGCCGTGGCCCACCCGGTCGTGGCCCATCCGGCCGACACCTGGTGACGGACTCGGCGGCGTGCGGCCAGGGCCCGCCCCCGCGTCCCCGTGTCCCCGCGCCCGCATTCCCGCGGTGCCGCCCCGCGGCGCTTCACCACGCCACGCGCCCCCCTTGCCACTCCCCCTGTCTCCCCCTGTCCCGCCGTGGCTCCGCGTCTGCCGCGTCTCCCGCATCTCACCGAAACGGGTGTCTTGACTTTCCGTATCCGCGATATATCGTGAATGACGGAAGACGCGATATGGCGCGTCGATTCCGTGTCCGAGCCCGTCCGGGACCGGTCGTCTGGAGGTCTGCACCATGTCCGAGTGGTCCGTCGCAGAGCCGGGGAAGCTCACCTTCGACGACCCCGTGACGGCGCTGCACGTGCGCGTCGTCAACGGAACAGTGAACGTCGTGGGCACCGACGAGGGTTCCGCGAGGCTCCAGGTCTCCCAGCTGGAGGGCCCCCCGCTTCAGGTCACCCAGCGGGACGGCACCCTCACCGTGGCGTACGAGGACCTGCCCTGGAAGGGCTTCCTCAAGTGGCTCGACAGCAAGGGCTGGCGTCGCAGCGCGGTGGTCTCCCTCGCCGTCCCGGCCGGCACGCAGGTCGAGGTCGGCGTGGTCGGCGCCGCCGCCGTGGTCTCCGGTGTGGAGGGCCGGGTGGAGGTCAAGGGCGTCACGGGCGACACGACACTCGTACGCCTCTCCGGCCCCGTCCGGGTGGACACCGTCTCCGGCAGCCTGGAGGCCCAGGCCGTCACCGGCGACCTCCGCTTCAACTCCGTCTCCGGCGACCTGACCGTGGTCGAGGCGTCGGGCTCCTCCGTGCGTGCCGACTCGGTGAGCGGTTCGATGATCGTGGACCTCGACCCCACGGGCACCCCCACCGACGTGCGCCTGACGAACGTCTCGGGCGAGATCGCCATCCGCCTCCCGCACCCCGCGGACGCCGAGGTGGAGGCCAACACCGCGAGCGGCACCGTCTCCAGCGCCTTCGAGGACCTCCGGGTGACCGGCCAGTGGGGCGCCAAGAAGATCACCGGCAGGCTGGGCGCGGGCAACGGCAAGCTGAGGGCGGTGACCGCCTCCGGCTCCATCGCCCTGCTCCGCAGGCCACCGGCGGAGGACGAACCGCGCGAGCCGGACCTGTCACCGTCCGCGCACGCGAAGGACAGCTCGCCCGACGACTCCACGGACGGCCCGACCGACAAGAAGGTGCTCTGAGATGCCTCCCGTCTTCGCCCACGGCCGTCTGCGCCTCTACCTGCTGAAGCTGCTGGACGAGGCCCCGCGGCACGGATACGAGGTGATCCGCCTCCTGGAGGAGCGCTTCCAGGGCCTGTACGCGCCCTCGGCGGGCACCGTCTATCCGCGGCTCTCCAAGCTGGAGGCCGAGGGACTGGTCACCCACACCACCGAGGGCGGCCGCAAGGTGTACGCGATCACCGACGCGGGCCGCGCCGAACTGGCCGACCGCAGCGGCGAACTGGCCGATCTGGAACTGGAGATCCGCGAGTCGGTCGCCGAGCTCGCCGCGGAGATCCGCGCCGACGTGCGGGGCGCCGCGGGCGATCTGCGCCGCGAGATGCGCGCGGCGGCCACGGAGGCCCGGCGCGGCAACGGACACGCCGGCGACGCCACGGAGCACGAAGGTCCCGCGGGCGGCTTCGGGGACTTCGGGGACCACCGCGACAAGGAGTCGTGGCGGGTCGCGAAGGAGGAGATGCGGCGCGTCAAGCAGGAGTGGAAGGAGCAGGCCCGGCGCGCGAAGGACGAGAGCCGGCGGGCCCGCGACGAGGCCCAGCGGGCCCGCCGCCAGGCCAAGGAGACACAGGAGAGGGTCCGCGCGCAGGCCCAGGAAGAGATGCAGCGCATGGCCAAGCGGGTCCAGGAACAGGTCCAGGACCACTTCGCGCGCGGGGACTGGCCTACGGGAGTCCGCGAGGGCCTCACCGAACTCGCCAAGGAGTTCGGTGACTTCGGCAAGACCTTCGGGGGCGACTTCGGCAAGTCCTTCGGAAAGGACACCGGCCGCCCGAGCACGGCGGAATCCGGCTCGGCGCGCACTCCGGAACCCGACTACTCGGCCACCCCGGACGACTTCCCGGCCGGCTACGAACCCTCCTGGGCCCACGAGAGCTCCACCGGCGACCCCGCCCGCGACCTCGACCGCCTCCTCGACCGGTTCCGCGACGACATCCGCGACGCGGCCCGGGACCACGGGGTGACGGAGGACCAGCTCCTCGCGACCCGCCGTCACCTGTCGACGGCGGCGGCACACATCGCGGCCGCGTTGCGGACACCGAAGAGCTGACCGCCGGTGGCGCCCGGGGGACCTCCCGGACGGGACGGGATCCCCGAGTTCCGGCCGGGGGACCACGGAGGTCCCCCGCGGCCGCCTCACCCCGCCTTGGCCTCCCCGCCGCCGTAGAGCACACGCGTCACCGTCTCGTACGTGACCCCGTGATCGGCGAGCACCTCCGCGAGCACACCGGGCCGGACGGTCAGGGCCATCAGCAGATGCTCGTCGCCGATGTGCCGGTCCTGACGGGCGAGCGCCAGGCGAAGCGACTGCGTCAGCGTCTCCTTGGCCCCCTGGGTGAACGGGCGGCGCCCGGACCGCCGGCCGGCTCCGCCCCGCTTCCCCGCCTCCAACGCCCCGACCCCGTGGGCCTCCTCCACCCGGGAGACGATCTCCGAGACGTCGATGCCGAGTCCGGACAGCGCCTCCGTCTCGGCGCGGGAGAGCCCACCCCGTCGGCGCGTCTCGGCAAGCGCCCGTTCCACCGAGCCACGGCGTTCGGCCGCGCCGAGCGAAGCGAGGGCGAACGAGCCGCGGCTGCCCTCCCGGTCCAGCAGGGCGAGGAGCATGTGCTCCTCGTCCACCGCCTCGGCCCCCGCCCGCTCGGAGTACCCGACCGCGCCCTCGACCACGGCCCGGGCATCCTTTGTGAAACGCTCGAACATCACTGCCTCCCGTACTTCTTGTGGACGGCCTGCCTGCTCACTCCGAGTTCCGCGGCGATCTCCTGCCACGACCAGCCCTGATGGCGCGCACTGCGCACCTGTACCGCTTCCAGCTGCTCCAGCAGCCTCCGCAGCGCGGAGACCGCCCGCAGCCCGATCCGCGGATCGCGGTCACCCGCACGCTCGGCGAGATCCGTTGCTTCGGTCATGGCGTCAACCTACATTGACAGGAGGCGTCCGTCAATCAAAGTTGACACCCCTGTGCGGAACGGCGGACCCGGAGACTCCCGGGCCCGCCGCGGCCACCACGTTCCTGCACCCCGGCCCACCCGGCCGGGCGGACCTCAGCCCACCGTGAGGACGATCTTCCCGAACTGGTCGCCCGCCGCGATCCGCTCGAACCCCTCCCGGGCCCGATCGAGCGGCAGCACCTCGTCGATGACGGGCCGCACCCCGGTGGCGGCGCAGAAGGACAGCAGATCCTCCAGCTCGTCCTTGGTGCCCATCGTGGAGCCGACGACCTTGAGTTCCAGGAAGAAGATCCGGGTCAGCTCGGCGTGCGCGGGACGGTCCCCGCTCGTCGCGCCCGAGATCACCAGCGTGCCGCCGGGCCGCAGGGACTTGATGCTGTGCGACCACGTGGCCGCGCCCACCGTCTCGATGACCGCGTCCACCCGCTGCGGCAGCCGCGCGCCGGACTCCAGCGCCTCCACGGCCCCGAGTTCGACGGCCCGCTTGCGCTTGGCCTCGTCACGGCTCGTCGCGAAGACCCTCAGCCCGGCGGCCTTGCCGAGCACGATGGCGGCGGTCGCGACACCCCCGCCGGCCCCCTGCACGAGGACCGAGTCGCCCGGCCGCACCCCGGCGTTGGTGAAGAGCATGCGGTACGCCGTCAGCCACGCCGTCGGCAGGCAGGCCGCCTCCTCGAACGAGAGCTCCTTGGGCTTCGGGAGGACGTTCCACGCCGGAACCGCGACCTGCTCGGCGAAGGTTCCCTGGTAGCGCTCGGTGAGGATCGACCGGGGCTCCTCGGGGCCGACTCCGTGCCCCGTCTGCCCGATGACGGAGTGAAGGACGACCTCGTTGCCGTCCTCGTCGACGCCGGCCGCGTCGCAACCGAGGATCATCGGCAGCTTGTCCTCGGCGAGACCCACTCCCCGGAGGGACCAGAGGTCGTGGTGGTTCAGGGACGCGGCCCTGACGTTCACTGTCGTCCAGCCGGGCCTCTGCTCGGGGGCCGGACGCTCCCCCAACTCCAGGCCGTTGAGCGGCTGGTCACGGTCAATGCGAGCGGCGTAGGCAGCGAACATGACCTTGACGATAGGCTCCGCCCCCGCGCCGCGGAACCACGTCCGGCTGTGACACGCGTCCCGCCCGTTCCGCGGCCCACCTCACACCGGTACCGGCTCGCCCCGGGAACCCTCCGCGAACCATCCGTACGGCCCAATGCCCGGGCAAAGGAAGTGGCCCCGCCGGGGGACAACCCCGGCGAGGCCACGAATCCGCTCTCGAACGGCACCGAAACGTGTGCAGCCGTCCTCGAACCACGCTCACGCGGCTCGCGAACCACTCACGAGCGAAACGGTGCCGAACCGCTCACCTCACCGGCGCGCGACCCCTTCGGCCCGGGCGGCCGCGGCCACCGCCGCGGTCACCGCGGGCGCCACCCGTTCGTCGAACGGCGAGGGGATGACGTAGTCGGCGGCGAGGTCGTCCCCGACGACCGCGGCCAGCGCGTCGGCTGCCGCGATCTTCATTCCCTCCGTGATCCGGGACGCCCGCACCTGCAGCGCCCCGGCGAAGATCCCGGGGAACGCCAGCACGTTGTTGATCTGGTTCGGGAAGTCGGACCGCCCGGTGGCGACCACCGCCGCGTACTTGTGGGCGATCTCCGGATGCACCTCCGGATTCGGGTTGGCCATCGCGAACACGAACGCGCCCTCGGCCATGGAAGCCACCGCCGGCTCCGGAACCGTGCCGCCGGAGACGCCGATGAAGACGTCCGCACCCGCCAGCGCCGCTTCCAGCGACCCGGAGAGCCCCGCCTTGTTGCTGATCCCGGCGAGCTCCCGCTTGACGTCCGTGAGGTCGTCCCGGTCGGACGACACGACGCCCTTGCGGTCCGCGACCGCCACGTCGCCGATGCCGGCCTCCAGCAGGAACTTGGCGATGGCGATCCCGGCCGCACCCGCGCCGGAGATCACCGCACGCAGCTCGCCGAGCGAGCGCCCGGTCAGCTTCGCGGCGTTCCGCAGGGCCGCCAGCGTCACCACGGCCGTCCCGTGCTGGTCGTCGTGGAAGACGGGAATGTCCAGCCGCTCCTGGAGCTTCCGCTCGATCTCGAAGCACCGCGGCGCCGAGATGTCCTCCAGGTTGATGCCGCCGAAGGACGGCGCGAGACGGGCCACGGTCTCGACGATCTCGTCGACGCCCGTGCAGTCCAGCGCGATCGGCACGGCGTCCACCCCGCCGAACTGCTTGAACAGGATCGCCTTGCCCTCCATCACGGGGAGCGAGGCCTCCGGACCGATGTCGCCGAGGCCGAGCACGGCCGTGCCGTCCGTCACCACCGCGACCACGGACGACTTCCACGTGTAGTCGTGGACCAGTTCGGGCTGCTCGGCGATGGCGCTGCACACCTTCGCGACGCCGGGCGTGTACGCCAGGGACAGGTCGTCCTTGTTCCGCACGGGCACGGTGGCCTGCACGGCCATCTTCCCGCCACGGTGCAGCGCGAACGCCGGGTCGAAGGCCAGCGAGTCCACGGAGCCGTCGGAATTCACCGGCTCCACGTCGCCTTCGGGACCCGTACTGCTGTCGCTGCGAGGATTGACGATCTCCGCTGCCACTTTGTTTTACCCCTTAAGTCTTCATTGATTGAGGGTGACCACTCCTGGTTGAGGGGTGGGCGGGCACCGCGTATGCCCTGCCGCCGTGGTTGCGTACGGGCGGATACGCGACGGGCGCGCCGCACACGCGCCCTGAGCCCCGGATGAGGGGTGTAAAGAACCTTCTTACCGGACGGACTGTGCCGAGGACGAGCCCATAACGCGAAGCTCACACGCCGGTGACATGACTCATACCCGAATATGTGGACAAGTCCAGGATTTGACGTCATGTCGTCGCAAGCGCGGAGTCGTGGCGGTCCGCATCCGGAGGTGCGCCGAAGATCTTCCGGCCGAAAGGGAGGATTCCCGCACAGGATCCGGCCCGACCCGGGCACCCAGTGTTGGTCCGGGGGTCACCCGTTATCCGATTTTGACATAGCGAGTCCTCTGAAGGGCGCAATCCGAATGGCAAGATGCCGTCATCACACGAGGTCGCGACACCCAAAGGTGTGTGTTCTCGTCGACCCATCGGCAACTCCCTCATCCGCCGGAGGCACCCACCATGACCGCAAGCACCACCCGTCGTACGACGGCCGCGCAGTCCCGGATAGCAGCGGTCGGTGCGATCGCGGTCGCCGGGGCCCTGGTTCTCACCGGCTGCGGTGACCAGACGAACGGTGGCGGCGGCAGCTCCACCGAATCGGCCAAGTCCAACAGCGCTCCCCTCTTCTCCAAGCTGCCGAAGAAGATCCAGGACGCGGGCGTCATCAAGGTCGGCACGAACGCCGAGTACGCCCCCATGGAGTCGACCGAGGGCGGCAAGATCGTCGGCGTCGACCCGGACCTGGCCGACGCGCTGGCCAAGCAGCTCGGTGTGAAGTTCGAGTTCACCTCGGGCTCCTTCGACGGCCTGATCACCGCCGTCAACTCCGGCCGCTACGACGTCGGCATGTCGTCCATCACGGACAACAAGCAGCGCCAGGAGGGCCTGGACGACAAGGGCAAGAAGCTCGGCGAGGGCGTCGACTTCGTCGACTACTTCACGGCCGGTACGGCCATCTACGTGAAGAAGGGCAACCCCGAGGGCATCAAGGGCATCGAGGACCTCTGCGGCAAGACGGCCGCCGTGCAGCAGGGCACGACGTACGAGACGGCCCTGAAGGACCAGTCCAAGAAGTGCACGGACGCCGGCAAGAAGGCCATCAACATCGAGGCCTTCCAGAACGACACCGAGGCCCAGACCCGGGTGAAGTCCGGCGGCGCGGTGGCCGGCATCAACGACTACCCGGTGGCGGTCGACCTGGCCAACAAGGCCGACGGCGGCAAGGCCTTCGAGGTCATCAACAAGCAGTACGACGCCGGCCCGTTCGGCATCATCCTGAACAAGAAGAACACCCAGCTCCGTGACGCGCTGAAGGAAGCCGTCGACGCGATCATCAAGGACGGGTCGTACCAGAAGGTCCTGGAGAAGTGGGGCGCCCAGTCCGGCGCGATCGAGCAGTCCGCGATCAACGGCGGCAAGTAAGCCGAGCGCACCACTGAAGGGCAGTCACGTGACTGACAAATTCGACAAGTCCCCCGCGGACGCCGCGCCCCCCGGCGACACGGTGGCCAGGAGCGCGGCCGCCGGGCCGGACCCGGAGACCATCAAGGCGATCCCCGTCCGGCACTACGGCCGGTGGATCAGCGGCGTCATCGTCGTCGCGCTGCTGCTGGCGCTCGGCGTCGCGTTCTCGCAGGGCAACATCCAGTGGCACACGGTCGGCGACCAGCTGTTCGTGTCCAGCGTCGTCCAGGGCGCCGGCCGCACGCTTCTGATCAGCGTGCTCGCCATGATCGTGGGTGTGGTGCTGGGCATCGTCCTCGCGGTGATGCGGCTCTCGAAGAACCCGGTGACCAGCACGGTCGCCTGGCTGTACATCTGGTTCTTCCGCGGCACCCCGGTCTACGTCCAGCTGCTGCTCTGGTTCAACCTCGCGCTGATCTTCCCCGTTCTGAATCTCGGCCCGATCTACAAGAACGAGATGACGGACGTCATGACTCCGTTCATGTGCGCCCTGCTGGGTCTCGGTCTGAACGAGGCCGCGTACATGGCCGAGATCTGCCGCGCCGGCCTGCTGGCCGTCGACGAGGGTCAGACGGAGGCCGCGCAGGCCCTGGGCATGAGCCACACCAAGACGTTGTTCCGGATCGTGATCCCGCAGGCGATGCGCGTGATCGTGCCGCCGACCGGCAACGAGTTCATCAACATGCTGAAGACCTCGTCGCTGGTGTACGCGGTCACGTACAACGAGCTGCTGCGTTCCACCTCGGCGATCGGCTCCACGTCGTACGCCGTGATGGAGATGCTGTTCGTCGCCTCCATCTGGTACCTGGCCATGACCAGCGTGTTCAGCGTCTTCCAGTACTACCTGGAGCGCTACTACGCACGGGGTTCGAGCCGCAGCCTGCCGCCGACCGTCTTCCAGAAGATCAAGGCGAACATGCTCGGGCTCGGCCGTGAGAGGGGCACCGCATGACCGCGATGGTGAAGTCCGAGGGCGTTCACAAGTCCTTCGGCCCGGTGGAGGTGCTCAAGGGCATCGACCTGGAGGTGAACACCGGCGAGGTGTTCTGCCTCATCGGCCCGTCCGGCTCCGGCAAGTCGACCTTCCTCAGGTGCATCAACCACCTGGAGAAGATCAACGCAGGCCGGCTGTACGTCGACGGCGACCTGGTCGGCTACCGCCAGAAGGGCGACAAGCTCTACGAGCTCAAGGACAGCGAGGTCGCCCTGAAGCGCCGGGACATCGGCATGGTCTTCCAGCGCTTCAACCTGTTCCCGCACATGACGGCCGTCGAGAACGTCATGGAAGCGCCGATCCAGGTGAAGGGCACGAAGAAGTCGGACGCCCAGAACCGCGCGATGGAGCTGCTCGAACGTGTCGGCCTGTCCGACAAGGCGCGCAACTACCCCTCGCAGCTCTCCGGCGGCCAGCAGCAGCGCGTGGCGATCGCCCGCGCACTGGCGATGGACCCGAAGCTGATGCTCTTCGACGAGCCGACCTCGGCGCTCGACCCGGAGCTGGTCGGTGACGTCCTCGACGTCATGCGCGACCTCGCCGAGTCCGGTATGACGATGGTCGTCGTCACCCACGAGATGGGCTTCGCCCGCGAGGTCGGCGACAGCCTGGTCTTCATGGACGGCGGTGTCGTGGTCGAGTCCGGCAACCCGCGCGACGTCCTGACGGACCCGCAGCACGAGCGCACCAAGTCGTTCCTGTCCAAGGTGCTCTGAGAACTCCGACAGCCGGATGCCGCCCACCCCGGGAAGGGGTGGGCGGCATCCGGCGTTCCGGATCACTTCAGGTTCAGCCAGGGGCTGCGCGGCGTGAGGTGGCCCTCGGTGCTGAGTCCCTGCAACTGCACGAAGGTCGTGAACTGCCCCTTCCCGTGGAAGTCCTTGCCGGCGTAGTGCTTGTTGATCACCTTGCCGGTGGGACAGGGATAGGACTTCTTGGACACGATCCTCTCGCCCGTCGTGAGGACCCTGATCAGGACGTGCACTTCGCGTGCTTCTTCCCCATTGCGCTGGCACTCCCCCGCGGCGACGGAAGGCCGCCCGGGACGCGGATAAGGCGGCAGGGGTTCCCCTGCCGCCCCCACCGCAGCACCCCACCGATCACCTGACCGCCAGCACCAACGCGTCCGAAGGCGAGCGCCACACCGTCCGTGCCTCCGCGAAGCCCTTCTCGCGCAGCACGCGGGCGTGCCAGTCGGCGGAGGGGGTGTCGCCGTCGGCGTGCTCGCCGTAGATCTCGAAGCGGCGGGCGGTCGGGGCGGCGAGGACCGGGTCCTGGGCGGCGAGTTCCCACCACGCGGCCCAGTCGAGGACGCCGCCCTCCTTGGCCCGGTCCATCCGGGCGTGCCGCTGCGCGCGCTCGGCCGCGTTGATCAGGGGCGTGGACTCGTCGATCATGTGGTCGGCGTTCATGAAGACCCCGCCGGCGCGGACGATCCCCGCGATCCGGCCGTAGAGGGCCGCGAGGGGGTCGCTGTGCAGCCAGTGCAGGGCCGTGGCCGTCAGCACGGCGTCGTAGGACCCGTACGGCAGCCGCTTCGTCCAGTGCGGGTCCTTGAGGTCGGCCGTGACGAAGGAGACCCGGTCGTCGCCCGCGAAGGTGCCCTCGGCGATGGTGAGCAGCGCGGGGTCGAGGTCGACGCCGGTGCTGGTGGCCTCCGGGAGCCGGGCGAGGAGCCGGGCGGTGACGGTGCCGGTGCCGCAGGCGAGGTCGAGGACGCGCGGCGCGGGGCCGACCAGGGCCTCGACCATGTCGAGCATCACCCGGAAGCGCTCCTCACGGTCCGGCATGTACCACTCCTGCTGCCGGTCCCAGCTCTCCTGCCAGGCCTGCCAGTCGGTTCCGGTGCCGTGCGTCCCGGTGTGGTCGGTTCCGGTGTGGTCGGTTCCGGTGCTGACGGTCATGGAAGCCCCTTCTTCACTCGTCTTCACTCACCCGCGTAATACCCTGGAAGCGCAATCAGCCGTTACCTGACCGCACGCATGACGATAGAGCGCCTCCGTAAGGACTACAAGTGGAACTGGCCTATTACTCGGACTACGCGGTCCGTCTCGTCAACAGCGAGGAGCCGACCCGGGGCAAGGACGCGCTCACCTCGGTCGAGGCCGTCCGCGACCTCTTCGCGGGCAACGCCTCGGCGGCGCGCCGCGCCACGGACGCCGACGTGACGCGTTTCCGCTCGGTCCGCGCCCGGCTGCGCGCGGTCTTCGAGGCGGCGGACGGCGGCGACGAGACCCTCGCGGTCGACCTGCTGAACTCGCTGCTCCTGGAATTCCCCGTCAGCCCGCAGATCTCCGGGCACGACTTCCGGGACGACGACGGCCGCCCGCTGTGGCACATGCACCTCGCGGACCACCCGTCGAACGTGACGGCGGGCTACGCGGCGATCGCCGCCATGGGGCTCGCCTTCCACCTCACCTCGTACGGCGTGGACCGGCTCGGCCTGTGCGAGGCCTCGCCGTGCCGCAACGCCTACCTGGACACGTCGACGAACCGCTCCCGGCGCTACTGCTCGGACCGCTGCGCGACCCGCGCCAACGTGGCCGCCTACCGGGCCCGCAAGCGCCTGGAGGCCGACCGGTCGGAGAGTACGGGCCTGGCGGCCGACAGCGCCCAGCGGACCAGCGCGAACGGCGACCGCTGACCGTCCTTGAGGGGCCGGTACCGGAACCGCACCTTGCCGAGGACGAGCTCCTCGGGCACGGCGCCGTAGTCGGTACTGTCCCCGCCGGCGAAGGCGTTGTCGCCCAGCACCCACCACCCGGCCTCGCGCCGCTGGGCCACCCGCTTCACCACGAGCAGGTCCTGCTGGAACGGATGACGCAGGACGACCACGTCACCGGGCCTGACCCGGGCCCCGTACTGCACGACGAGCCGATCCCCGTGCTGGAGCGTGGGAACCATCGAGGGTCCCCGCACCTCGGCCGCCCCGAACGGCAGCACGGCCCGTCCACGTTCGCTCTCCTGCGACAACTCCGGCATCACCGGCACCTCCCCGGTCCATCCTCCACCAGTCCCAGTCTCACCCCGGACTTTTGTCCTAAGCCCTCGGGGGCACTCGCGAAAAGACGTCTCCCACGGAGTAATGTCCCACCTGAGAAGACGATCACGAGGAAGGACAGTTCCATGCTCTCCCGCCTGTTTGCCCCCAAGGTGAAGGTCAGCGCGCACTGTGACCTGCCCTGCGGCGTGTACGACCCTGCCCAGGCCCGCATCGAGGCGGAGTCGGTGAAGGCCGTCCAGGAAAAGATGGCCGGCAACGACGACCCGCACTTCCAGGCCCGCGCCACCGTCATCAAGGAGCAGCGCGCCGAACTCGCCAAGCACCACGTCTCGGTGCTGTGGAGCGACTACTTCAAGCCCCCGCACTTCGAGAAGTACCCCGAGCTGCACCAGCTGGTCAACGACGCCCTGAAGGCCCTCTCGGCCGCCAAGGCGTCCACCGACCCGGCGACGGGCCAGAAGGCGCTGGACTACATCGCCCAGATCGACAAGATCTTCTGGGAGACCAAGAAGGCCTGACCCGGGCCACGTTCGCCATGACCGGCGAGCGGTGCACCCTCGCAGGTCGACGGGCGTTCCGAAGGGGCCCGGCCGGAGTTCCGGCCGGGCCCCTTCGGACGTGCGGGTCAGGTCCTGTCCGGACCGCGGGCGTCGCCCGACGGGAATCGTCGGACACGGGCCCGGGTGGGCCGGCGGCGTCGCCCTACGGGCGGATGCCGTCGCAGGCGATCGACAGGTGCCGGGGGCCGCGCAGGACCGCGTTCTGCCGGTAGGGGGGCGGGTCCTCCACCAGACGGGGGTTCTCCAGCCTCCGGGCCAGTTCGCCGAGCGCGAGCTGCGCCTCAAGCCGGGCCAGCGGAGCGCCGAAACAGCTGTGGATGCCGCTGCCGAAGCCCAGGTGCTGGATGTCCCCGCGGTCCGGGTCGAACCGGTCCGGGTTCTCGAAGCGGTCGGGGTCACGGTTGCCCGCCGCCAGCACCAGCCACAGCGACGAGCCCTTGGGGATGGTCACGCCGCGCACCTCGATGTCGGCGAGGGTGCTGCGCTGCGGCAACAGCTGCACCGGCGGCTCGAAACGGAGCAGTTCCTCGACGACGGGGACGGCCAGCTTCGGGTCCGCGCGCAGCCGTTGCAGGACGCCGGGGTTGCGCAGCAGGGTCAGCATGCCGTTGGTGATGAGGTTGACCGTGGTCTCGTGACCGGCGATCAGCAGCAGCGCCGCGGTGCTCATGACCTCCATCGTCGTCATGGCGCCGTCCGGCCCGTGCGCGGTGGCCAGTTGCGACAGCATGTCCTCGCCCGGCTTCTTGCGGCGCTCCTCGATCAGCCCGGCCAGATACATGCCCAGCTCGGTGCGGGCGTTGTTCGCGACCTTGGCGCGCTCGCCGGCGTCGGCGCCCGGGACGGGGTCCAGGCTGGCGGCGAGGATGTCCGCCCAGGTGTGGAAGCGGGCTTCGTCCTCGCGCGGCACGCCGAGGAGCCGGCAGATCACGGTCACCGGGAAGGGGTACGAGAACTGGTCGACCAGGTCGATCCGCTCCGGGTCGCCGATGCCGTCGATGAGCCCGGAGACGATGTCCTCCAGTTCGCCGTGCATCTCGTGGACGCGCCGCGGGGAGTGCGGGGGTCCGAAGGGACGGTTCGTCATGCGCCGCAGCCGGTCGTGCTCCGGAGGGTCGAGCCGCAGGAACGCCGGTGGCAGCGCCGACTCCTCCTCCGTGTCGCCCAGCGGATCGCCCGCCGTCGCCTTCAGGTTGCGCGCGTCGGAGCTGATCCGCGGGTCGTGCAGCAGGCTCTGGATGTCGTAGTACTTGCTGACGACATAGGGCCCGTCCGCGTCGTGGTACACCGGGGTCTCGCGGAGTTCCTCGTAGAGCGGATACGGGTTCGCGCGGTGCGAGTAGTCGATGATCTGCCGCAGGATGGCTTGCGTCATGGTGCGTCCTCGTGAGCGTCGGATCAGTGCCCGGCGGGGGTGAACGTCATCCGCCGGTCGGCCGGCGAATATCCGGTGAGGGTGACGGTCGGGCCGCTCGTGGGTACTGACGGGTCGGGGAAGTCCGCGTCCACCGGGCGCTGTCCCCCGGGGCGGCGGTCCACGGTCGGGAAGGACGGCGGGAAGGGAGCTGTGGTCTCGATCAGCTGCTGGTAGAACTGCAGCCACTTCGTCTGGTCGAAGGTGACGGCGCCGATGACGCGCCCCTGGTACCCGTACACGCCGGTGAATCTGCGCTCGTTGAGGGCGCCTTGCGCGATGAGGATCTCCGTCCCCATCGACGGCACCCCCACGGACTTGATGTTCACGCCGAACTGCGAGGACCAGAAGGCCGGCACCCAGATGTGGGGGCGGCGGTCCACGCTGTCGCTCATCATGTTGTGCGCCGCGGTCTCGGCCTGCGCGACGGCGTTGCCCCAGTGCTCGAGGGACAGGAACTGGTAGCCGAACAGCGGATGCGGGGACCGCGCCACGTCGCCGGCCACGTAGACGTCGTCGGTGACGATGCCACGGATGTCGAAGGCCCGGCAGCCGGCGTCACAGGCGATGCCGCGGGGGCCCGCGCCCAGTCCGGATCCCGCGAGCCATTCGGTGTTGCGCATGGCGCCGAGGCACACGACCACCACATCGGCCTCGACGGTGTTCCCGTCGGAGAGATGGGCGGCGCGGACCCGGTTCGCGGCATCGCCCTCCAGGCCGGTCACCATGATGCCGCAGCGCAGGTCGACTCCGTGCTCGTGCTGCAGTTCGGCCGCGACCTGGCCGACGACCCCGCCGAGCGCCCCGACCAGGGGCGCCGCGGCCCGTTCGGCCACGGTGACCGCGATCCCGCGTTCCCGGCAGGCGGAGGCGATCTCCGAGCCGGTGAACCCGGCACCGATGACGAGCACACGGCGGGGGTTCTGCGCGAGCGCGCGCTCCAGCCCGGTCGCGTCGTCGCGGGTGCGCAGGACGAAGACACCGTCGAGCTCCGCCTCGCTCTCCCTCGGCCAGGGCCTGGCCCGGACGCCGGTGGCGATCAGCAGCCGGTCGTACTCCACCTCGTCACCGTCGGCCAGCCGTACCCGCCGGGCCGCCATGTCGAGACCGGTGGCCGGCACCCCGAGCCGCCACTGCGCGTCGATCGCGCGGCGCCGGGGCAGGGAGGTGCGGTCCGGCGTCGCCCGGCCCAGCAGGACCTGCTTGGACAGCGGGGGCCGGTCGTAGGGCTCGTACGGCTCGTCCCCGACCATCGTCAGGGAGCCGGTGAACCCCTTTTCGCGCAGGGTCTCCGCGGCCCGGAGGCCCGCGAGCGAGGCGCCCACGACGACGACACGTCCTTCGCGCTTGAGCCGGTCGAGGGATCCGTCACTGCTCACGGGTGACCTCCCGGGCGGTCGCGGGGTTCTCGTCCCGGTCGTCGGCGTCCACGAGAATGGCCTGGACGGGGCAGGCCGCGACGGCACGCGCCACGTCGTCGCGCTGCTTCTCGTCGGCTTCCGGGTTGTAGAGCAGGGCCTCGTCGCCGTGCATGGCGAACACGTCGGGAGCGAGGAACGCGCACTGCGCGTACCCCTGGCAGCGGTTGAGGTCGACGACAAGTCTCACCGAGGAACAGCCTTTCCGTGGCCCCGTCCCGCCCCCTCGCCCTTCAGCATGCGGGAGAGGACGTGGACCCGCTCGCCGGAGCGTCCGACGGGACGACGGGGTCACCACGGGCTCCGGGACCGGCGCGGTTCGCGCAGGCCGACGCGGAGGATGTGGAGGCTGACGATCAGCGCCCAGGCCGGGAAGACCAGTTCGGACCAGGGCAGGGAGGACCCGGCGGCGAGCAGCACCAGGCCCACGACGTATCCGAGGAGGGCGAGGGGCCGTGGCAGGACGCCGAGGCGGTGTCCGATGGTCGAGGTCGTGAAGACGAACACGGCCGCCATCCGGAGCGCGTACGTCGTCATCATCGTGTAGGCGAAGTAGCGCCCGAAGTCGGAGGACCGGACCTCGTCCAGGACGGTGCCCGCCGCGGCGCCAGCCCCGAACATCGTGGCGACGAACACCAATCCACTGCCCAGGAAGACGGTGGCGACGAACCTGTCCTCGGCGTCGCCGACCTGTGCGCGCACGGCGCCCATGAACCACAGGAAGAAGATGCCCGCGAAAGGAAGGATCTCCAGCGCGGTCTGCACCGCCCACCGCTTGTCCGGATCGATCTTCGCGCCGGGCGGGCTCCCGGCGGGCACGGAGATCCGCACCAGCACGATCGCCACCGCCAGCAGCACCGCGAACACCGCCCCGGCCACGCCGGCGGCCCGCGGTGTCCGCAGCCGCTCGTCGTTCGGCTCCATCGTCGCCCGCCCTCCGTCCCGGTTCCCCTCTCGGTCCAAGCAAGCGGGCACATGTGCCCGCACGCCACCGGGGGCACCCGCGGGGGTGACGCCCCTCCCCGCTGTCGGTGGCCCGTGCCATCCTGGAGGGGTGACCGTGGAGGACCTGGTCCGGCTGCGCCGGACACGCGACCGGATGGACCGTGAGTACGCGGAGCCGCTGGACATCGCCGCGCTCGCCCGTACGGCGCTGATGTCGCCCGGGCACTTCCAGCGCAGCTTCCGCGCGGCGTACGGGGAGACGCCGTACGGCTATCTGATGACCCGCCGGATCGAGCGCGCCAAGGCCCTGTTGCGGCGCGGCGACCTGACGGTCACGGAGGTCTGCCTCGCCGTGGGCTGCACCTCGCTCGGCTCCTTCAGCTCCCGCTTCACGGAGCTGGTCGGTGAGACCCCCAGCGCCTACCGTGCCCGCTCGCACGACCACGGCGCCCCCATCCCGCCCTGCGTGACCCGTCGCCTCACCCGCCCCTCCCGCCACCGGAGACCGGACGAAGGGGAACCGGGGACGCGCCTGTAGGCCCCGTCCGCCCGGCGGAACGGCCCGGACCCGGCCTAGCCTTGGGGCCATGGACCTGAAACTTTCCCAGTGCTTCATCGCCGTGGACGACCACGACAAGGCGCTCGCCTTCTACCGGGACGTCCTGGGCCTGGAGGTGCGCAACGACGTCGGGTTCGAGGGGATGCGCTGGGTGACCCTCAGCCCGCCGCTCCAGCCGGACGTGGAGATCGTCCTGGAGCCCCCGGACGCGAGCCCGGATGCCTCCCCCGCCGACAAGCGGGCCATGGTCGAACTGCTCGCCAAGGGGATCCTGCGCGGGGTCATCTTCTCCACGACCGACTGCGACGCCCTCTACGAACGGGTCCGCGTGTCCGGCGCCGAAGTCCTCCAGGAGCCGACGGACCAGCCGTGGGGCGCCCGCGACTGCGCGTTCCGTGACCCGGCGGGCAACCTCCTCCGCTTCAAGGAGCGCCCGGCGGCCTGACCACGGTGCCCGTTCCCCGGGAAACGGGCCCGGGTGCCCGTCCCTCGGGTGCCCGTCTCCCGGGAATCCGACTGCGGTTACCGTTGCGTCGGTCCCGCCGCACCGCTCACCACCGGAGACACCCATGCCGTCCGCGCGCTCCCGCGTCCTCTACGTCAGCGACCTGGCCTATCCGGCCAAGGGTCGGCGGTACGGCGACGAGGACGTGTTCCTCACCTCCCGACTGCGCGAGGACTTCGACGTGGCCGTGTGCCATCCCCTGGACGCGGCCGCGCTGATGACCGGCTTCGACGCCGTGGTCGTCCGCAACAGCGGGCCGGTGCTGCACCACCAGGCGGAGTACGACGCCTTCCGGCGGCGGGCGCTCGCGGACGGCGTCCGCGTGTACAACCAGCTCTCCGGCAAGGGGGACATGGCCGGCAAGCAGTACCTGCTCGACCTCACCGCGGCGGGGTTCCCGGTCATCCCCACCATCGACCGCGCCCGGGACCTGCACCGGCTGCCGGATGTCGACACGTACGTGGTGAAGCCGAAGCTGGGCGCGGACTCGATAGGCCTGGAGTTCGTGTCGCGCGACCGGCTCGCCGAACTGTCGTACGACGACCGTCTCGTCCAGCCGCGTATCGACTTCCGCTACGAGGTGTCCTTCTACTTCGTCGACCGCACCTTCCAGTACGCCCTGTACGCACCCCGCCCGGACCGGCGGTGGGAACTGGAACCCTACGAAGCGACCGGGCGGGACCGGGAGTTCGCGCAGCGGTTCGTCGACTGGAACGACATCGCGTACGGCATCCAGCGCGTCGACGCCTGCCGGGCACCGGACGGCGAGCTGCTCCTCGTCGAGCTGGAGGACCTCAACCCGTATCTGTCGCTGGACGTCCTCTCCCCCGCCGCACGGGACGCCTTCGTCGCACGGATGAAAACCTCGTTGCGCGGTCTGATCGGGCAGGAGACGGTACGGGACACCGCGGGTCGGGGCTGAACGGTCCGAACGGTTCCGACCCGTCCGACCTGTCCGAACAGTTCCGAGCCGTCCGCCCAGGGGAGCCGCACCATGTCCGAACCTATCCGCGGGACCGAACCGATCCGGTGGGCGTACGCCTTCATCGACCGGCCCAGGATGGACTTCGGGCCGGCCCGCGCCTTCTGGACCTCCGTCACGCGGACCGCCCCGTCCGCACCGCGCGGCGGTCAGGACGAGTTCGTGACCCTGCTGCCCGACGGGGCGGACGCCTGTCTGAAGGCCCAGGGCGTCGAGGAGGGCGCGGGCGGCGCGCACCTCGACCTCGCCGTCGGGGACGTGGCGGCGCTGGTGGAGTCGGCCTTGCGGCTCGGAGCCGAGACCGTGTCCGACCACGGGAGCGCCGACGAGGGGGGCTGGGCCGTACTGCGCTCCCCCGGCGGCCTGCTGTTCTGCGCGGTCCCGTGGCAGGGGGAGTCGGTACGGCCGCCGGCCGCCGAGGGACCCGCCGGCGTCACCAGCCGCCTCGACCAGGTGTGCGTCGACGTGGCCTCCTCCCGGTACGAGGCGGAGGTCGCCTTCTGGAGCGGCCTGACCGGATGGGAGTCCCACCCCGGCTCGCTCCCGGAGTTCCATGTGATCAGGCCGCCCGCCGCCCTGCCCGTCCGCGTCCTGCTGCAACGCCTCGGCACCGAACGCCCCACCTCGGCCCATCTCGACCTCGCCTGCTCGGACATCGAGGCCGTCCGCGCCCACCACGAGGGCCTGGGCGCCACCCTCGTCGGCCGCGGCACGCACTGGGCCGTGATGCGCGACCCGGCCGGCGGTACGTACTGCCTGACGGGCCGCGACCCGGGCACCGGCGGCCTCCCGGTCTAGGCGGCCTCCCGGTCTGGGCGGCCTCCCGGCCCGGGCGAACCCCCGGCTCAGGCGGACGCCCGACCGCTGGGAGCGATACGCCTAGGTCGGCTCCCACACCTCCACGTCCACCACCGCCGAGACCGGGATCGGCCCGTAGACGTGCGGGAACTCCTCGCCGCCGGGCTTCACGGCCTCGTACCGCACGGGCACCTCCAGCCGTTCGGCGTCGACGACCAGGACCACCAGGTCGTCGGGACCCTCGTAGGCCCCGTACAGGAAGGAAGCGATCCGCGGGAGCTGGGCCCGCGTCGAGCAGTGGATGAACCCCTCCTCCCCGAGGGTGCGGCCACGGGTGGACATCTCGTACGCGCCGGACGCGCGGGCCGCGTCCCACAGCGAGCGCTCGGTGATGTGCAACAGGGGTTCGGGCATGCCCCAACGCTACGGCGTCGGGTGTACGGCCTCGGCTTCCCCTCCCACGCCCCCTCCCTTCGGCTTCCGTTCCGCTGCTCGCCGGGGGGCGCGGGCTGCTCGCCCAGGGCGCGTCGGCCCCGCGGACGCGCTCCCCGCACGGCACTGGACACGTACCGCGCGGGCGCGCCTCCACGACCGGTCAGGCGTGGGTGTCGGTGGTGGCGGTGAAGTAGTGGCCCTTGTCGAGGTCTTCCAGGAGACCGGGGTGGGTCGGCTCCCAGCCCACCAGTTCGCGGGTGAGGGTGTTCGACGCCGGGGAGTCGAGGCCGAGGAAAGACCCCAGCCAGGCGAAGTGCCCGGCCGCGTCCTCGGGCGCCACGGCGGTCACCGGCACGTCGAGGTGACGGCCGATCACGCCGGCGACGTCACGGAGCTCGACGCCCTCCTCCGCGACGCCGTGCAGCACCGACCCGGCGGGGGCCTTCTCGAGGGCCAGGCGGAACAGCCGTGCCGCGTCCAGACGGTGGACGGCCGGCCAGCGGTTGGCGCCGTCGCCGAGGTAGCCGGAGACGCCCTTGGCGCGGGCGATGGCGACCAGGGCCGCCATGAAACCGTTGTCCCCGTCGCCGTGGCAGGTCGGAGAGAGCCGCACCACGGACGAGCGCACCCCGCGCGAGGCCAGTGCGAGCACCGCCTGGGCGGTGGCCATCCGGATCGAGATCGGCGAGCCGTCGATCGGGGGCATGTCCCGCTCGGTGGCCGGCCGCCCGGGGGCGAGGCCCACCACGCCGGAGGCGAGGACGAAGGGGCGGTCGGTGCCCGCGAGCGCGTCGCCGAGGGCGTCGACGGCACGGCGATCGGCCTCGGCGGCGTCCTGGAAACCGCCGGCGAAGGCGATGTCGTGCTTGAAGGCCAGGTGGATCACCCCGTCCGACGCGGCGGCCGTGTCCCGGAGCACGTCGAGATCGTCGACGGTGCCGCGGACCGCCTCCACCCCGGCCGCGGTGAGCGCGTCGGCGGAGGCCTGTGAGCGGGCGAGTCCGACGACCTGGTGCCCCGCCTCGGTCAGTTCGGGAACGACGGCGGAACCGATCCAGCCGGACGCGCCGGTCACGAAGATGCGCATGGAGAAACCCCAAACCCGTTGATGTCAGTTACTGTCATCAACGCTAACACCTGATGTCAGTTGCTGTCATCACGTAGGATCTGCGCATGGGTAGATGGGAGCCGAACGCGCGCGGGCGCCTGGCGAAGGCGGCGTTGGAGCTCTACAGCGAGCGCGGCTTCGAACAGACCACGGTGGCGGAGATCGCCAGACGGGCCGGACTCACGGAGCGCACCTTCTTCCGGCACTACGCCGACAAGCGCGAGGTGCTGTTCGCCGGCTCCGGCCAGTTGCAGGAGCTGTTCGTGCGGGCGGTCGCCGACGCTCCGGAGTCCGCCGCGCCGATCGACGCGATGGCGGTGGGGCTCGACGCGGTCTCCGAGGTGTTCGCCGACCGCCGCGACTTCGCACGCGCACGGCAGGCTGTGATCATGGCGAACACGGAACTCCAGGAGCGCGAGCTGATCAAGCTCGCCTCGATGGCGGCCGCGCTCGCCGGCGCCCTGCGCGGGCGCGGCGTCACGGAGCCGGCCGCGAGCCTGACCGCAGAGGCCGGGGTCGCCGTCTTCAAGGTCGGTTTCGAGCGCTGGATCGTGGCGACCGAGGAACGCGAGATGGCACGGCTGATGCGCGAATCACTGGCCGAGCTCAAGGCCCTGACCGCGGGCCGGTAGGTCCCGAGCTCACGGCCGTGACCGCGGGCCGGTAGGTCCCGAGCTCACGGCCGTGACCGGGGGCCGGTAGGTCCCGAGCTCACGGCCGTGACCGGGGGCCGGTAGGTCCCGAGCTCAAGGCCGTGACCGGGGGCTGTCAGCCCCCCCTCCGTCGGCCTCCAGGGCGGATGCCTTCGCGGCGGGCGGTCGGTGCTCTCGGGAGCGGGTGGCGACGGGTCGCGCCCGCCTGCCGCGACCGGCGCCGGCTGCGGCAGACGGCGGTACTCCCCCTGCGTGTCGCCTCGCGGCCGACCCCTCCGGCCCGCGATCTGCTGAGACTTGCCCATGCCCGAAAGCTCAGCCGACTCCGTAGCCGCCTTCCTCGACCGTGCCGAGCTCCGCAGGACCACGATCATGACGGTGCTCACCGTGGTCGCGGGGGCGGTCGACGCGATCACCTTCCTGACCATGGGCCAGGTGTTCGCCGCGCTCGAGACGGGCAATGTGCTGTTCCTGACCTTCGCGCTGGCCGGATCGGGCCCGATCTCCGTGATCCGGCCAGCCGTCGCGCTCGTGACGTTCGCCGCCGGGGTGGCCACGGCCACCTTCGGGATCCGCGCACTCACCGCGCGAGGACACCGCTGGTTCCCGGCGGCCCTGGGCACCGAGGGGGTGCTTCTCGCGGTCGCGGGGACCCTGGCCCTGCTGCGCGCCGGGACGGGTTCACTCGCTCATGATCCCGATCTGGTCCCCCTCGCGGTCGTGGCCCTCGCCATGGGAGTGAGGTCCGCCGTGGTACTGCGCGTGGCGGTGCCGGGCATGCCGACGCTCCTCCTCCAGATGTCCCTGGTCCAGCTGGTGGCGGACTTCGCCACCACGCCACGGGTTCCGGACGGCGCGCAGGGGCGGCTGCGACGACTCGCGCGCACCCGTCTCACCGCGACCATCTGCGGCATGTTCCTGGGCGGGACCCTGGGCACGCTCATGGCGCCGTGGGGGACGGGCCGCGCGCTCCTCGTCGTCGCGACGGTCGTCATGGCGCTGGCGTTGTCGGGAGTCCACGCGGACCTGCCCCACCACCGGCCGCCTCCCCCGGCCTCGGCCTCGGCTTCCTGACAGGCTCGGCCGCGCCGCGAGCCGCGGCCGGAGGACCCGCCGGGCACGGGCGCACGGATCAGGAATTCTCCGTGGCCTGTTCCGCCGCCGTCTGTCGCAGTTCCGCCGTCCGACCGGGATCACGGGGCCACCGGGACGCGCGGGCCTCCCCCGCATCACGGGTCTCCGGGAAGGACGCGGGCTCCTCGCACGCCTCGCACCGTGGGTTGTGGCAGGGGCCGGGGCCCCAGACGGGGACGAACGCGCCCAGCGTCTTGCGGCGCCGCACGACCGTGGCGACCGGCTGCTGACAGGCGGGGCAGACATGCTCATCGGTGCCCATGCCTTCAGGGTAGGGCGGGACCCGCTCCGGCGCCCTCCGCGCGCCCGCACGTCCCTCCAGGGCCCCTGCGCACCCGGGCGACGCCCGCCGAGGGACGCACGCGCCCGAGCAACCGCCGAGGGCTCCACGCGCCCGCACCACTCGCACGGCCGGGCGCGAGAGCGGCCGGGCGCGAGAGCGGCCGGGAACGGTGGCCCTCGGCGCCGGCTACGCCTCGGTGGCCGACCCCGCCCGCGGTTCGCGCCACATCGGCCACATGCGCGGGCCGTCCGGCAGCTCGAGGGGGCGGCCGGTGCGACCGAACCCGAGCCGCTCGTAGAGCGCGCGGCTGCGCTCGTTGCTGGCCTCCAGATAGGCGGGGACACCCTCCTGGTCGCAGCGGTCGAGGACCGACCGGACGAGCGCGCTGCCGAGGCCCTCGCCCTGGCGCTCCGGTGCCACGGCGATCATCCACAGGTACTCGTGGGCGCGGCCCGAGGGGTGGATCTCGGCGGTGAGCCGGCCCACCAGCTCGACCCGTACGTTGTCCGGGTCCACTGCCTCGCGCAGCTGGACCGGACCGTCCTCGTCCGCGTGGCCCTCGTCCGCGTGGTCCTCGTCGGCGGACACCGACAGCCACAGCGCGCACGCCGCGCCGTCCTCCGTGATGTCGACACGGCCCTCGGCGAACACGATGTCGGCGAACACCGCCATCAGCCGGGGATGCCGGTCACGGCGGTGTGCCGCGTCCGGAAAGACCCAACCGCTCACCGGGTCGTCCCGGAACGCGTCGTCGAGCAACTGGACGACCCGTTCGCGATCGTCCTCGGCCGCCACCCGTATCGCCACGCCCATGTCCCGCCCCTTCCCCTCAACCGCCCCTGGCCGTACGGCCGTCGAAGCCTAGCGGGGTTCACGCGCGGCAGAGGGGCGGGCCCCGCGCACCGTGGGGATGCGCGGGATCCGCCCCGGCCGGAGCCTGGGACCGTACGGAGGTCAGGTGCCGTACGGTCCCGGTGGCCCCGGGGTCTTCAACCGTCGTCCGGCGGCTTCAGTTACTGCGTCGCGTGACAAACTCCGCGAGAGCCAGGAGACCGCCCGCGGCCTCCGGGTCGGGGATCGCCCGGGACAGTTCGTGCATCGCCCGGGACATCCGGTCGGCCGCCTGGAGCTGTGCCCAGTCGCGGCCCCCCGCCCGCTCCACGGCCAGCACCGTGCGCTCCAACTCACCTTTCTCGTAGGGAACTCCGTACAGTTCGGCGAGTTCCGTCGCCGCCGGGGTGCCGGAGGCGAGCGCGGCCACCACGGGCAGGGACTTCTTGCGGGCGATGAGGTCCGCCCCGGCCGGCTTGCCGGTGCGGCTCGTGTCCCCCCAGATCCCGATCACGTCGTCGATGAGCTGGAAGGCGAGCCCGGCCTGCCGGCCGAACGCGTCGAGTGCCTCGACGTCCTCGTCGTCCGCTCCCGCGTAGAGCCCGCCGATCGCGCAGGCGCAGCCGATCAACGCGCCCGTCTTCGCCTCGGCCATGGCGAGGCACTCGTCGAGGGTGACCTCGCCGGGGTCGCGTTTCTCCATGGCCGTGTCGGTGTGCTGCCCCTCGCACAGCTCGACGACGCATGACGCTAGCCGGGCGGCGGCGGCCGGGGACGCCGGATGCGGGTCCTCGGCCATCAGCCGCTGGGCGAGCGCCTGCAGGGCGTCCCCCGCGAGGATCGCGGCGGCGTCGCCGAACACGGTCCACGCGGTGGGCCGGTGTCTGCGGGTGGTGTCCCGGTCCATGACGTCGTCGTGCAGCAGGGTGAAGTTGTGGATCAGCTCCACGGCGGCGGCCGCCCGTACGGCCGACGCCTGCTGCCCGCCGAGCGCTCCCGCGGCGGTGAGTACGAGGGCGGGGCGGATCGCCTTGCCCGCGTTGCCCGCCGCCGGGGTGCCGTCCGCGTGCTCCCAGCCGAAGTGGTAGAGCGCGATCCGGCGCATCGAACCCGGCAGCGAGTCGATGGCTCTGCGCAGCTCGGGGTCGACAGACGCCCGCGCGCGCTCCAGGATGCCCGCCGCTTCCTGCCCGTCGGACGCGACGGGCGGAACCTGTTGTGGCATGGGCCTCCCGTCCACGGGCCCGCCGAGAGGACTCCGCCCGTCGAGGGTCTCGGGCGCGCTCTGCTGGGGCTTCGGTCTGCCCGGTCTGCCCGTCCGGTCCGGCGGGAACACGGTGGCCGGCGTCGGGAAGGTCACCGCCAGCGGCCGATCTCGACGTTCTCCAGGATGCCGAGGGCGTCCGGGACGAGGACCGCGGCCGAGTAGTACGCCGTCACCAGGTAGGAAATGATCGCCTGTTCGTTGATGCCCATGAAGCGCACCGACGTGCTCGGCTCGATCTCGTCCGGGATGCCCGCCTGCTGGAGCCCGATGACGCCCTGCTCGGCCTCGCCGGTACGCAGGGCGATGATCGAGGTCGTACGGGCGTCGCTGACCGGGATCTTGTTGCACGGGAAGATCGGGACGCCGCGCCAGGTCGGGATGCGGTTGCCCGCGATCTCGACGCTCTCCGGCACCAGTCCCCGCTTGTTGCACTCGCGGCCGATCGCGGAGATCGCGCGCGGGTGGGCGAGCAGCAGCTTGGTCCCGCGCCTGCGGCTGAGCAGTTCGTCGAGGTCGTCGGGGCTCGGCACACCGTCGTGCGGTTGCAGCCGCTGGTCGTACTCGCAGTTGTTGAGCAGTCCGAACTCCCGGTTGTTGATGAGTTCGTGCTCCTGGCGCTCCTTCAGCGCCTCGACGGTGAGGCGGAGCTGCTGCTCGGTCTGGTTCATCGGCTGGTTGTAGAGATCGGCCACGCGTGTGTGCAGGCGCAGCACCGTCTGGGCGATGCTCAGTTCGTACTCGCGGGGCGCGGCCTCGTAGTCCACGAAGGTGCCGGGGATGTCCTCCTCTCCGGTGTGACCGGCCGCGAGGTCGATCTCCTTCTCGCCGTACTTGTTGGTGCGCTGCTCGGGAATCGCCCGCAGCTGCTGGAGGTGGGTGCGCAGGGACTCGGCGCGCTCCGCGACCTGTTCCAGGTCCTGGCGGGGCAGGGTGAGCACGGTGACCGCGGTGACGGCGCGGGCCGTGTACTCCCAGATGGCGTCCGGGTCGATGAGCGCCTGCTCGCCGAAGTACGCGCCGTCGGCGAGGACGCCGAGGACCGCGTCGTCGCCGTAGGGACCCGTGCCGATCTTCTCGACCTTGCCGTGCGCGAGCAGGAACACCTCGTCGGACGGACTGCCGAACGAGGCGAGCACCTCGCCCGGCGCGAACTCCCGCTGCTGGCAGCGCTGGGCGAGCTCGCCGAGCACCTCCTGATCCTCGTAGGACCGCAGGACGGTCAGCTCGCCGAGCTCGGCGGGGATGACCTGGACGCGGTCACCGGTCTTCACGAACGTCACCCTGCCGTCGCCCACGGAGTAGCTGAGCCGCCGGTTCACGCGGTACGTGCCACCCTGCACGTTCACCCACGGGAGCATGCGCAGCAGCCACCGTGAACTGATCTCCTGCATCTGGGGTGCGGACTTGGTGGTGGTGGCCAGGTTCCGCGCGGCCGATGTGCCGAGACTCTGCTGCGGCCTGCCCTGACCCGAACGGACCTCTTCGCCTACCGACATGAAAATTGCCCTCCCGGTCATGCACTGATCTGCGTCGCTCAGCCTTCCATCACGGAGCGTGCCGGTGCTATTACACGAATGAGGGGGAATGGATCACGCCGGATTGGGCAGAGACGCGCACTTTGTCGAGCGGGCGCATCGTGCGGAACCCCGGCGTCCGGAAATGCCGTGCCGCGCTCTCGAACGTCCGGGGCCCGCGCCCTCGAACAGCCGCAGGTCGTCGGGCTCGGGAACTCCAAGATCCGGCCAACCGTTTGCCCCTTCGACGAACGACGACGGGAGACGGCAATGGCAGGCTTCCTGGACCGCGCCAAGGAACAGGCGCAGCGAGGGCTCACGCAGGGCAAGCAGAAGCTGGACGAGGTGCAGGCCCAGCGCGCGGGTGCCGACCTCCTCAAGAGACTCGGCGCGGCGTACTACGCGGAGCGGCGCGGCAGCGGGTCCCCCGAGGCGACCCAGCAGGCTCTCCAGGTGCTGGAAAGCCACATCGCGGCGAACGGGGACGCGTTCCTGCGCTCCTGAGCGGCGCCGCCCCGACGCGCGCCCGGCCCTGACCGGATCGGCTCGCACGCTGTACGAACGGCCAACCCGGAGCGTCCGGTTCCGGGTAGAAGCGGCGGTACGAGACGGCCGCGCCCGGTGGCCGGCGTGCAGCGCGAAGGAGGCGGTCATGGCTTCACCCATGTCCGCGGCCGGTTTCCTGGACCGGCTCAGGAGGGAAGGCGCCACCGTCGTCGAGGTCGGCGAGTGGGAGCATCACAACCGCAATCACAAGGGGCCGTGGGGCCCGGTGCACGGGGTGATGATCCACCACACGGCGTCCTCGGGCGACGAGCAGACCATCGGCCTCTGTCGCACGGGCCGCGCCGACCTGCCGGGACCCCTGTGCCACGGCGTCATCACCAAGGACGGCGTCGTGCACCTCGTGGGCTACGGCCGGGTCAACCACGCGGGCCTGGGCGACGACGACGTACTGCGTGCCGTGATCGCGGAGAAGGCGCTCCCCACGGACAACGAGGCGAACACCGACGGCAACCGCCACTTCTACGGCTTCGAGTGCGAGAACCTCGGCAACGGCAAGGACCCCTGGCCCGAGGTCCAGCTGGAGGCGATCGAGAAGGTCGCGGCCGCGATCTGCCGCCATCACGGCTGGACGGAGCGCTCGGTCATCGGCCACCTGGAGTGGCAGCCCGGCAAGGTCGACCCGCGCGGCTTCACGATGGCCTCGATGAGAGGGCGTGTCCGCGACCGCCTCAAGTGACGCACAGGCGTTCGCCGGTCACCGGGATTCCCGCACGGCTGTCCGACAATGGTGGGGTGACCAGCCCCGACGGCCCCGGAATCCCGGGCACTCCCGCCGTGCCCGACGCCCCGGACGACCCCGAAGCGCTCGACCCGACCGGCGACCCGACCGGTCTGCGGCCCCGAGTGCCCTCGCCGCTGTGCCCCGTCGCGGACGGGCGCTTCGCGCGCCGCGGCGTCCGGCTGCTGCTCAAGCGGGACGATCTGATCCACCCTGAGCTGATCGGCAACAAGTGGCGCAAGCTGGCCCCGAACCTGCGCGCCGCGGCCGGCCGCACGATCCTCACCTTCGGCGGCGCGTACTCGAACCATCTGCGTGCCACCGCCGCCGCGGGCCGTCTCCTCGGACTGCCGACCATCGGCGTGGTCCGGGGCGACGAGCTGGCCCACCGCCCCCTCAACCCCTCCCTGACCCGGTGCGCGGCCGACGGCATGCGACTGCACTTCGTCGACAGGTCGACGTATCGCCGCAAGGCGGAGCCGCGGACGCTGGCCGAGATCCTGTGCGCGGCGGACGCCCGGGACGCGTACGTCGTCCCCGAGGGCGGCAGCAACGCCCTCGCCGTACACGGCTGCCAGGAGCTCGGCGCGGAGCTGCGCGGTCACGCCGACGTCGTCGCCGTCGCCTGCGGGACCGGCGGCACCCTCGCGGGCCTGGCCGCCGGCCTCGCCGACGGCCAGCGGGCGCTGGGCGTCCCCGTCCTCAAGGGCGGCTTCCTGGACGCCGACGTACGGGCCCTCCAGGATTCCGCCTTCGGCGGCCGCCGCGGCACCTGGTCCCTCGACGACCGCTTCCACTTCGGCGGCTACGCCCGCACCGCGCCCGAACTCGACTTCTTCGCCGAGGACTTCGAGCAGCGCCACGGCCTGCCCGTCGAACGTCTCTATGTCGCCAAGATGCTGTACGGACTTGTCGCCCTGACCGAAGAGGGGGCGTTCGCCCCGGGGACGACCGTGGCGGCGGTCGTCACCGGAGCGCCGCTCGTCTGAACCGGGTGCCGGCGCGGCGGGACCTCACGCCGCCTCCCGGTAGGCCGCCGCCTCCTCCAGGTCCAGCCGTCTCAGCAGGGTGCGCAGCATCTCGTCGTCGATGTAGCGGTGGTCGCGGAGCCGCACGAAGACCTCGCGCTCGGCGCTGATCATCTTGCGGGACAGCCTGCGGTAGGTGTCGTCGGCGGTCTCCCCCGTCACCGGGTTGACGGCACCGAGCCGCTCCCAGACCGCGTTGCGGCGGCGCTCCAGGACCGAGCGCAGGCGGTCGGCGAGCGGCGGGGGCAGGGCGTTGCGCTCGTCGGCCAGCAGTTCGTCGAGGCGCTGTTCGGCGGCCCGGGACGCCTGGGCCTGGGCGTTGGCCTCGGCGAGCGTCTCGGCCTGGGGGTCGCGGCCGGGCAGCTTCAGGAGACGGATCAGCGGAGGCAGGGTCAGCCCCTGTACGACCAGGGTGGCGATGACGGTGGTGAAGGTGAGGAAGAGCAGGAGGTTGCGCTCGGGGAAGCGTTCGCCGCCGTCCACCGAGAGCGGGATGGAGAAGGCGATGGCGAGCGACACCACGCCCCGCATGCCGGCCCAGCCGATGACGAACGGCCCCTTCCAGGTGGGGTTCTCCTCGCGCCCCCGGATGCGCGAGGACAGGATGCGCGGCAGGAAGGTGGCGGGATACACCCACACGAACCGGGCGGCGACCACCGCCAGGAAGACGGCCACCGCGTACCAGGCGGCGCTGACGCCCTCGTACGGGCCGAGACCCTTGAGGACGACCGGCAGTTGCAGGCCGATCAGCGCGAACACGGCCGACTCCAGGACGAACGCGACCATCTTCCAGACGGCCTCCTCCTGGAGCCGTGTCGCGAAGTCCACCTCCCAGGCGCGGTGTCCGAGGTAGAGCGCGACGACGACCACCGCGAGCACCCCGGAGGCGTGCACCTGCTCGGCGATCCCGTACGCCACGAAGGGGATCAGCAAGGAGAGGGTGTTCTGCAGGAGCGCCTCGTTCAGGTGGGTGCGCAGCCAGTGGATCGGCACCATCAGGACGAGGCCGACGACCACCCCGCCGACCGCCGCGAGCAGGAACTCACGGATGCCGCCCGACCAGGTCGCGCCCTCGCCGACCGCGGCCGCGAGGGCCACCTTGTAGGCGGTGATCGCGGTCGCGTCGTTCACCAGGGACTCGCCCTGCAGGATCGTGGTGATCTGTGACGGCAGCCCCACCCGGCGCGCCACCGCGGTGGCCGCGACCGCGTCCGGCGGCGCCACCACCGCCCCGAACACCAGCGCCGCGGGCAGCGGCAGACCCGGCACGATCAGATAGGTGACCCAGCCGACGGCCAGCGTCGCGAAGAGCACGTACCCGACCGACAACAGCGCGATGGGCCGCAGATGCGCCCGCAGGTCGAGGTACGAGCTGTCGGTGGCGGCCGTGTACAGCAGCGGGGGCAGCAGCAGCGGGAGGACGACCTCGGGGTCGAGTTCGTATCCGGGCACCCCGGGGACGTACGCGACCACCAGGCCCGCGGCGACGAGCAGCAGCGGCGCCGGGACCGGAGTACGGCGGGCCGCTCCGGCGACCGCGGCGCTTCCCGCGACCAGCAACAGCAGTGGCAATACGTGCATCCTCGTCCGCCCGCCCTCGTTTTCGCGCGGCATCCCGCACGCCCGACGTAACCTGGCAATCATGAAACAGTGCACGCATGCCGACGCGCTGCCGCACCCCGAACCAGAGCCCACGAGCGACACGTGCCAGGAGTGTGTCGCCGCGGGCACACATCCGGTACAGCTGCGGCTGTGCCTGGAATGCGGGCACCTCAGTTGCTGCGACTCCTCGCCGTTGCGGCACGCGACAGAGCATTTCAAGGAGACGGGGCACCCCGTGATGCGAACGTTCGAGCCCGGCGAGAGCTGGCGCTGGTGCTTCGTCGACCACGTACTGGCGTGACCCGCCGTCCGGACGGTTCGACCGTCTGACGCCTGGGTACGTCAACCCGGCGCGCGCTCTTCCTATTTGGGCCCGCAGACCCCTAGCCACTGTCCGTGCTCATGGGCTTACTATGAGTGACAGCAGGGGAGTGGGGTCCCCAGGACAGGAAAGTCGGGAGCGCGGTAGCGTCACCGCTGAACACCTGGCGCGTTACCCCGGGGGGCGACCCTCGGCCCCGAAAGAGCTCGAATGAGCTTGTACCACCTTGGAGGTGAGGGTGTCCCAGATCGCAGGCGAGCCCGCGACGAAGGACTTCGTGGAAGTCCGGCTGCCCGCCGCGGGTGCCTACCTGTCGGTGCTGCGCACGGCCACGGCCGGCCTCGCGGCCCGTTTGGACTTCACCCTCGACGAGATCGAGGACCTGCGCATCGCGGTGGACGAGGCCTGCGCGATCCTGCTGCAGCAGGCCGTCCCCGGCTCGGTGCTCAGTTGTGTCTTCCGGCTCATCGACGACTCGCTCGAGGTGACGGTCTCCGCTCCGACCACGGACGGTCACGCTCCGTCACGGGACACGTTCGCGTGGACCGTGCTCTCGGCGCTGGCGGGCAAGGTCGACTCCACCGTCGCCGAGGACAAGACCGTTTCGATCAGCCTCTACAAACAGCGCGGCGCGGGACCCGGGCCGGCGTGAGGGACGGGGACGGGCCGGTGCGGGACGAAGAGCGCGGCACACGGGGGCTTCCCGCCGGGCGCGTCGACGGCCTCGACGCGCCGAGGCGCGTGGCGGAGGGCGTCGACGGCATCCCCGAGCAGGCCCGGCCGCACCCGGACGACGGCACAGCCTCCCGGGCCGGGGATCCCCCCAGCCCGAACGAAGCCGAGAACGCGGGGGACGCGCCGGTCGACGAGGACGGACAGGAGAAGCTCCCCGGCCGGGACGAACGGCAACGGGATCCGGAGGGTGCCGCGCGGAGCACGTCCTCGGAAGGGCGGCGGCTGGTGACGGGCGGGACTATGAGCGAGCAAGAACAACACGACAAGACAGCTGCGCAGAACGTGCAGAGCGCGCAGGCCACGCAGCACGGGCCGAGCGTCCAGCACATCCAGCACGACCCGAAGGACCCGCAGGACCGCAGCGGGGCACGGGCGATGTTCATCGAGCTGCGCAAGCTGCCGGACGGCAGCGCCGAGTACGCGGAGCTGCGCAACCAGCTGGTCCGCATGCACCTCCCGCTCGTCGAGCACCTCGCGCGCCGCTTCCGCAACCGCGGGGAGCCGCTGGACGACCTGACCCAGGTCGCCACCATCGGCCTGATCAAGTCGGTCGACCGGTTCGACCCGGAGCGCGGCGTCGAGTTCTCGACGTACGCGACTCCGACGGTGGTCGGCGAGATCAAGCGGCACTTCCGTGACAAGGGCTGGGCGGTCCGCGTGCCGCGCCGCCTCCAGGAGCTGCGCCTCGCGCTCACCACGGCGACCGCGGAACTCTCCCAGCAGCACGGGCGTTCGCCCACGGTGCACGAGCTCGCCGAGAAGCTGGCCATCTCGGAGGAAGAGGTCCTGGAGGGTCTGGAGTCCGCGAACGCGTACTCCACGCTGTCCCTGGACGTTCCCGACACGGACGACGAGTCCCCGGCCGTCGCCGACACACTCGGCGCCGAGGACGAGGCGCTGGAGGGCGTCGAGTACCGGGAGTCGCTGAAGCCGCTGCTGGAGGACCTTCCGCCGCGCGAGAAGCGGATCCTTCTCCTTCGTTTCTTCGGCAACATGACGCAGTCGCAGATCGCGCAGGAGGTCGGCATCTCCCAGATGCACGTCTCCCGTCTCCTGGCCCGCACCCTCGCCCAGCTCCGCGAAAAGCTGCTGGTGGAGGAGTAGCCCACCCCGTACGGCAGGGCGGCCGCAGCGGGGCACGGTCCAGGGGCCGGTCGTACGCCGGGGCCCGGCGGCTACCCTTCAGGGGTGAGCGCTGAGCAGACCCCCGCCCCCGACGCGTCGACCGCGCGGCCCCGTCCCGGACGGCTGACCGCCGCGGCGGCGCTGGCCGCGCTCGAGGGGCTCGCCCTGGCCGCGGGAGGCGTCTACCTGTTCGTGCAGGGGCTCACCGGATCTCCCGACGACCGCCGGCAGGCCGTCACCGGCGGCGTGACACTGATCGTGCTCGCGCTGCTGCCCCTGCTGGCCGCGCGCGGGCTGCTGCTGCGCCGCAGATGGAGCCGGGGCCCCGCGGTCATCACCCAGATCCTGGCCCTGCCCGTCGCCTACAACCTGCTCCAGGCCGACAGCGTCGCCATCCCGGCGGGCATCGTCCTCGCCGTCGTCGCGGTCGCGGCACTGGTTCTGCTCGTGAGCCCGGCGACGACGGCGGCGCTGGGCATCCGCGGTCCCGGCGGCGCGGAGGAATCCCAGCGGCCCTGACGCGCCAGGGCCGCCGCACCCGCCCGACGTGCGCGGCCGGCCCGTGCCGCGCCTCCGGGCCGGCGGCGTACCCCGTTCCTGTCCGCTCTCCCCGTGTCGAGACTCACGCCCTCATCTCTTACCCGATCCCTACCTCGGTCTGGGACGAGTACCGCACGGTAGGTACGCTGCTTCGCATGCGTGCACTTCTCGTGGTCAATCCGGCAGCAACCACCACAAGTGCGCGCACGCGCGACGTCTTGATCCACGCGTTGGCGAGCGAGATGAAGCTCGAGGTCGTCACCACCGAGTACCGCGGGCACGCCCGGGACCTGGGCCGGCAGGCCGCGGAGGGCGAGGACATAGAACTGGTCGTCGCACTCGGCGGCGACGGCACCGTCAACGAAGTGGTGAACGGTCTGCTGCACAACGGCCCCGGACTGGACCGCCTCCCCCGCCTCGCCGTGGTCCCCGGCGGCTCCACCAATGTCTTCGCCCGCGCCCTCGGCCTGCCCAACGACGCGGTGGAGGCCACCGGCGCCCTGCTGGACGCGCTGAGGGAGAACCGCGAGCGCACGGTCGGCCTCGGTCTCGCCGCGGGCACCCCCGGCACCGAGGACGAGTCCGTCCCCTCCCGCTGGTTCACGTTCTGCGCGGGACTCGGCTTCGACGCCGGGGTGATCGGCCGGGTCGAGCAGCAGCGGGAGCGCGGCAAGCGCTCCACGCACGCCCTGTATTTGCGCCAAGTGGTACGTCAGTTTCTGGACGAACCTCACCGCAGGCACGGAACGATCACCCTGGACCGCCCCGGCGAGGACCCGGTCACCGATCTCGTCCTGTCCATCATCTGCAACACCTCGCCCTGGACGTTTCTCGGCAATCGTCCGGTGTACGCGTCGCCTAAGGCCTCGTTCGATACCGGGCTCGACGTACTCGGCCTCAGCCGCATGTCGACGACCGCGGTGGCCCGGTATGCCACCCAGTTGCTCACTTCGTCCCCCGAGCGCGGTCCGCACGGAAAGCACGCCCTGTCCCTGCATGACCTGACCGACTTCACCTTGCATTCGAAGGTGCCGCTCCCCCTCCAGATGGACGGCGACCACCTGGGACTGCGCACGAGCGTGACGTTCACAGGCGTACGCCGTGCACTGCGTGTGATTGTGTGAGTGGAAGGCCTCAAAGTCCTTTCACTCGAACGTTTAGACCAGGGTCCACCCCATGGAAGTACGGCTGTGACCTAGTCGACACCGAGGAATCAAAAAAAACTTTCCAGAAGGGGTTGTATCCGCCGCTGAGGTTTGCGAGTCTCTACGTGGCGCTCGGGACGGCCCGCAACATCGGCCCCACAGAGCGCCAGAACCCCTCCTCAAATCACAGGACCACACCAGTCCGTCTGGTAGTCGGCCCTTCACTTGTTGAGGGATTCGTGAAAGCGTTCACATTCACAAGCAACGTGCATGTAATACCAAGGAGAGGTAGCAGCCATGGACTGGCGTCACAACGCCGTTTGCCGCGAGGAAGACCCCGAGCTCTTCTTCCCCATCGGCAACACCGGTCCTGCGCTGCTGCAGATCGAGGAAGCCAAGGCCGTCTGCCGCCGCTGCCCCGTCATGGAGCAGTGCCTGCAGTGGGCGCTCGAGTCCGGCCAGGACTCCGGCGTCTGGGGTGGCCTCAGCGAGGACGAGCGTCGTGCGATGAAGCGCCGCGCCGCCCGCAACCGGGCCCGTCAGGCCACCGCCTGACACCCCACCCCGCAACGAGCCTGAGCTTGGCGGCGCGTACAGCGCGTACGCATCTCCCGCCCCCGAGCCGCAGCGCGCAGTACCCCCGATGCTCCCCCCGAACTCTCGACACACGCTCGAGCAGGGGGTACCCCCATCGCAACGTAAGCAGAGGCCCCGGACCGAACGGTCCGGGGCCTCTGTCATGCGCCGCCGCCGTGCGCCCCGTGCCGTCGGGGCGCGGCGGCCGCGCTACTTGCTCGCCCGCACCGGAATGTCCAGGATGACCTGCGTGCCGCGCTCCGGGGCCGGCACCATGTCGAACGTGCCGCCCAACTCGCCCTCCACCAGGGTCCGTACGATCTGCAGGCCGAGGTTGCCCGAGCGGTGCGGGTCGAAGCCCTCCGGCAGACCGACACCGTCGTCCTGGACGGTGACCAGCAGACGGGTCTCCTTGGTGGTGCCGCCCCGGACCGCCGAGACCTCGACCGTGCCCCGGTCGCCCTCCCGGAAGCCGTGCTCCAGCGCGTTCTGAAGGATCTCGGTGAGGACCATGGAGAGCGGTGTCGCGACCTCCGCGTCCAGCACCCCGAAGCGGCCGGTGCGACGGCCGGTGACCTTGCCGGGCGAGATCTCGGCGACCATCGCGAGCACCCGGTCGGCGATCTCGTCGAACTCCACCCGCTCGTCCAGGTTCTGAGACAGCGTCTCATGCACGATCGCGATCGATCCGACCCGCCGAACGGCTTCCTCCAGGGCCTCCCGGCCGCGCTCCGACTCAATACGCCGGGCCTGCAGGCGCAGCAGTGCCGCCACCGTCTGGAGGTTGTTCTTGACGCGGTGGTGGATCTCCCGGATCGTCGCGTCCTTGGTGATCAACTCCCGCTCGCGGCGGCGCAGTTCGGTGACGTCGCGCAGCAGGACCAGGGAACCGACCCGGGTGCCCTTGGGCTTCAGCGGGATCGCCCGCAGCTGGATCACCCCTTCGGCGCTCTCGATCTCGAACTCGCGGGGCGCCCAACCGCTCGCGACCTTGGCCAGCGCCTCGTCCACCGGTCCGCGGGACGGTGCGAGTTCGGAGGTGGTCACGCCGAGGTTGTGGCCCACCAGGTCGGAGGCGAGGCCCAGCCGGTGGTACGCAGACAGTGCGTTCGGGGAGGCGTACTGCACGATGCCTTCCGCGTCCAGGCGGATCAGCCCGTCGCCCACGCGCGGCGAGGCGTCCATGTCGACCTGCTGGTCGGGGAACGGGAAGGAGCCGGCCGCGATCATCTGGGCGAGGTCGGAGGCGCTCTGGAGATACGTCAGTTCCAGCCGGCTCGGGGTGCGCACGGTGAGGAGGTTGGTGTTGCGCGCGATGACGCCGAGGACGCGCCCCTCCCGCCGTACCGGAATGGACTCGACCCGCACCGGCACCTCCTCCCGCCATTCGGGGTCGCCCTCGCGCACGATGCGGCCCTCGTCGAGCGCGGCGTCCAGCAGCGGGCGGCGGCCCCGCGGGACCAGATGGCCCACCATGTCGTCCTGGTAGGAGGTCGGACCGGTGTTGGGACGCATCTGCGCCACCGAGACATAGCGGGTGCCGTCCCGGGTGGGGACCCACAGGACGAGGTCGGCGAAGGAGAGGTCGGAGAGCAACTGCCACTCCGAGACCAGCAGATGCAGCCACTCGAGATCGGAGGCACCGAGAGCGGTGTGCTGGCGTACGAGGTCGTTCATGGAGGGCACATGTGCGAGCGTACCCGGGGGTTAGACCCCGGTCCGAAAACACCCGCGGGCCGCGGCGCCTGGGAGGGACCCTCAACCCTCCCGGCACCGCAGCCCGGAGCAGCAACGGCCGTGGGGTGTGCGGTCCCGGTCGGCCGATGGAGAGGACCCGGAGCAGTCAGGGCAGAGAGCGCCGGTTCCTCGGTCCGTCTTCCTGTGCGGGGAAGACGGAGGCTTGTTCAGTTGATGCGGCGGCACTGTGGGCCACGGACGCCTACCGAACATTGTGGACTAGACCACGTTCCCGCGTCCATGAGCCGACGGATGTTTGTTGTTGTCACTTCATCGAACTTCCCACGACATCCACCATGCAGACTAGCCCGCTTCGGCCCCCGGCGGGGGCCGGTTCTGGTCATGTGCGGGGCCGAACGGGGGTCATACGCGTCACTCGCCGCGACGGGCGGGAAGGACGGGAACGACGGTGGCCCGAGGGGGACGGAGGCCGGCGCCGCGTCCGCGCAGCCGGCCGGGCACGGGGCACGGCGTCCCGCCGGTCGTCCCACGACCACGGGCGGACCATCTTTGCTAGATTGGTCTACACCACATGTGTTCCCTTCGGTTCCCGGCGAGCCCCTCCCCAGATCGGCAGGCCCAGCGTGGAAGTTGTCATCGTTCCGGACGCCAAGGCGGGCGGCGAGCTGATCGCCGAGGCCATGGCGCAACTGCTGCGGCGCAAGCCCGACGCCCTGCTCGGCGTGGCCACCGGCTCGACCCCGCTGCCCATCTACGAGGCGCTGGCGGCGCGGGTCGGCTCCGGCGCCGTGGACGCCTCGCGGGCCCGGATCGCCCAGCTCGACGAGTACGTGGGGCTCCCCGCCGAGCACCCCGAGTCCTATCGGTCGGTGCTGCGGCGCGAGGTGCTCGAGCCGCTCGGGCTGGACATGGCCGCGTTCATGGGCCCGGACGGCGCGGCGCGGGACGTCCAGGCCGCCTGCGTGGCGTACGACAGGGCGCTGGCCTCGGCCGGCGGGGTCGACCTGCAGATCCTCGGCATCGGGACGGACGGGCACATCGGTTTCAACGAACCGTGCTCCTCGCTCGCCTCGCGGACCCGGATCAAGACGCTGACCGAACAGACCCGGGTCGACAACGCGCGGTTCTTCGGGGGCGACATCGAGCAGGTGCCGCACCACGTCATCACGCAGGGCATCGGCACGATCCTGGAGGCCCGGCACCTGGTGCTGCTCGCCACCGGTGAGGGCAAGGCCGACGCGGTCGCCGCGACCGTGGAGGGTCCGGTCGCCGCGGTGTGTCCGGCCTCGGCACTCCAGCTCCACCCGCACGCCACGGTCGTCGTGGACGAGGCGGCGGCGTCCGAGCTGAAGCTCGCGGACTACTTCCGGCACACCTTCGCGAACAAGCCTGACTGGCAGGGGATCTGAGGGCTGTCCCGTGACGGGTGCGGCACCGGCCCGCGGCGGACGAAGGCGCCGGGCCCCTGTTCGACAGGGTGCCCGGCGCCTTCGTGTGCGCGGGTCGGGGGTCGGCTACTCCCCCGCGATGACCTCCGCCGCCGCCCGGCCGCAGACCCGGGCCGCGCCGTGCGTCGCGATGTGCGGGGCGCCCCGCGGCGGCGCCTGCGGGACGCCCATCTCCACGACGATCGTGTCGGGGCGGGCGGCCAGCAGGATGTCGAGGGCCGTCGCCATCCAGGCGTGCCGGTGTTCGTCGCGGACGACGGCGACGATCCGCCGGGAGCCCGCGGCGGCCAGCACCTCGGCGCCCGCGTCGTCGCCCGCGAAGCCGCCGGTCTCCGTGCCGGGCACCAGCCGGGCCAGTTCGGCGGCGACACCCCAGGGGGTCTCGTCACCGACGGCGATGTTCGCGACCGGCGTGAGCGCGGCCACGTAGGGAGCGCCGGTGAGCGGGGTGTACGGCGCGGAAGAGGTGACCCGCAGCGCGCGCCGGGCGGCGATCAGCCCGATCTCGGCACCGCCGCCCCCCGGACCACTGCCGTTCGCACCGCCGCCCGCACCCGTACCGCTCGGGCCGCCCCCGGAACCCGCGCCCTCCGCACCCCGTGCCGACGCGTCCGTCGTCCACCGGGCCAGCGCCCGGACCCGTGCCGCCGCGTCCGCGAGCCGCTCCTCGGCCAGTTCGCCGGTGCGGACCGCCGAGACGAGGGCGTCGCGCAGCCGTCGTACCGTCTCGTCGTCCGCGAGGCCGCCGCCCACACAGATCGCGTCCGCGCCGGCCCCGATGGCGAGGACGCTGCCCCGCTCGATGCCGTACGTCGCGGCGATGGCCTGCATCTCCATGCCGTCGGTGACGATGAGTCCCTCGTAGCCGAGTTCCTCGCGGAGCAGGCCGGTCAGGATGCGGCGGGAGAGCGTGGCCGGGCGGTCCGGGTCCAGGGCCGGGACCAGGATGTGCGCGCTCATCACCGCACGGGTGCCCGCGGCGATCGCGGCCCGGAACGGCGCGAGTTCGCGCGCCTGGAGGACCGGCAGGCCGGCGTCGATGCGCGGCAGGGCGTGGTGCGAGTCCACCGCCGTGTCGCCGTGCCCGGGGAAGTGCTTGGTGCAGGCCGCGACGCCGGCGGACTGGAGGCCGGTGACATAGGCGGCGGTGTGCCGGGCCACCAGATCGGTGTCGGCACCGAAGGACCGTACGCCGATGACCGGGTTGCCGGGGTTGGAGTTCACGTCCGCGGACGGGGCCCAGTTGAGGTTCACCCCGCAGGCCGCCAGGCGCCGGCCGAGTGCCGAGGCCACCTCCCTGGTCAGCTCCACGTCGTCCACCGCGCCCAGCGCGTGGTTGCCGGGATAGGAGGAGCCGGACCGGACCTCCAGACGGGTGACGTCGCCGCCCTCCTCGTCGATGGCCACGAGGACGTCGTCGCGCTCCGCCCGCAACTGGGCCGTCAGCGCGGAAAGCTGTTCGGGCGACGCGATGTTCCGGCCGAAGAGGCCGACCGAGGCGAGGCCCTCACCGAGCCGGCGCAGCAGCCAGTCGGGGGCCGTGGTCCCCGTGAAGCCGGGCTGCAGGACGGTCAGCGCGTCGCGTGTCAGGTCATCCTTGTCCGCGTTGGACGCGGCTGCTCCGCTGGCGAGTGTCGTCATCGGGGGCGTTATCCCTTCACGGCGCCCGCGGTCAGCCCCGCGGCCATCTTGCGCTGGACGATGAGGAAGAGGACGACGATCGGCACGGCCATCATGGTGGCGCCGGCCATCATCGGGGCGTACTCGGTGCCGTGCTTGGTGGTGAAGTTGCCGAGCCAGACGGTGGCGGTCTGGTTCTTCTGGCTCATCAGCATCAGGGCGTAGAGGTACTCGTTCCACGCCTGGATGAAGGCGTACACCGAGGTGGCCACCATGCCGGGGGCGAGGAGCGGGAAGACCACCCGTACGAAGGCGCCGGTACGGGAGCAGCCGTCGACCATGGCCGCCTCCTCCAGTTCCTTCGGGATGTTGACGATGAAGCCGCGCAGCGTCCACACCGTGAAGGGCAGGATGAAGGTCAGGTAGGTGACGATCAGGCCGGAGAGCTTGTCGTACTGATCGAGGTCGTTGAGGAGCAGGAAGACCGGGATGATCATGGCGACCAGCGGGATCATCTGGACGGCCAGGATGCCGACGATCACGATCTTGCGGCCGCGGAAGGCGAAGCGGGAGATGGCGAGCGCCGCGAGCATGCCCACCACGACGCCGATCAGGACGACCGACAGGGACACGATCAGGCTGCGGCCGACCGGGCCCCAGAAGTCCGCGATGTCCAGCGCGCGGCGGAAGTTGTCGAGCGTCACCCCGGTGGGGAACAGGCTCGGATCCGGGTCGATGGCGTCCTTCGCGGGCTTGAACGCCGTGTTCAGCATCCAGTAGACCGGGAAGCCCGCGGTGACGAAGACGAGCAGGCCGAGGACGTTCCAGCCGAGCTTGGACCTGCGGGGTCCGGAGGGCGTACGCCTCGGTGTGGCGACGGCGCTCATTCGACCTCTCCGATCTTGAGCATCTGGCGCATGTAGACGGCGACCACGCCGAGCAGGAGCAGCACGGTCAGCAGGGCGATCGCCGATCCCTGGGCATAGTCGTTGACCACGAACGCGCGGTCGTAGGAGTAGGTGGTGAGCAGCTGGAACTCGGCCTCGGGGTGGCCGCCGCGCATCACGAAGACCTGCGGGAAGACTCCCATGTCCCAGATGACGGAGAGCGTCGTCAGCATCACGACGATCGGCTTGAGGATGGGGAGCGTGACGTAGCGGAAGACCCCCCAGGCGCCGGCGCCGTCCAGGCGGGCCGCCTCCTCGAGTTCCTTGGGTACCTGGGTCAGTCCCGCGCCCAGCGTGATGACGACGAAGGGCACCGCGCCCCACACCACCAGCAGCATGATCACCGCCAGGCCCTGTGGACCGCTGGCGAACCAGTTGTGGCCCACCATGTCGACGCCCGGCAGCTTGCTCAGCAGCGCGTTGAAGACGCCGTAGTCCGAGTCGAAGAGCCACTTGAAGACGGTGGTGGCCACGATGATCGGCATGCCCCAGCTGGCCACCAGCACGATGTTGACGAGCGTCTTGACCCAGCCGGAGACGCGCTGGAGGAGCAGCGCGATCAGCATGCCGGCGACCATCGTGAAGACGACGGACCCGGCGGCGAAGACGATCGTGCGCAGGACGACGGCCCAGAACTCGCCGTCGCCGAGCACCTTGGTGAAGTTGTCGAAGCCGACCGACTCGGCCGGCTGGAAGCCCCAGAGCTGGGACTGGCCGAACTTCTGGAAGGACAGGGTGACGAGCCGGACCAGGGGGTAGCCCATGACCAGCGCGAGGATCAGCAGACAGGGGGCGAGCAGGGCCCAGGGGGTGGCGCTTGCGCCGGGAGCCCGCTTCCTGCGTGGCGCTCTGGTGGCCGCCGGTGGCGATGCCTGCCGCGCCGGTGGCGCCTTGGTCGGGGTGGTCGTCTCTGCGGCACTCATCGCGCGCTCCTCAGCGGTCCCTCAGGTCGTACGAGAAGCAGGGCCCCGTCCCCGGAACTCCCCGGGGTCCGACGGGGCCCTGCGCTCAGGTCACTTGGTGTTGATGACCTTGTCGATCGCGGCGTCCGCTTCCTTCGCGGCGGCCTCCACCGACTTCTTGCCGGTGCCGATGCTCTGCAGCATCGTCTGCAGGACCTGGGCCTTCTCGACCTGGCCCCAGCCCGGTGCCATCGGCACGAACCAGCTGCTCTCGGCCGCGGTGGCCGGGACCACCGTCGCCGGGTCGTTCTTGAGGGTCGCGAGGTCGGTCTTGTTGTTGGGCAGGTTGCCCTTGGCCATCAGGCCCTTCTGGCCCTTGGTGCCCGTGAAGGCGTTGATCCACTCACCGGCGAGGGCCTGCGCCTTGGACTTCACCGGGATGGCGAGGTCGGAGCCGCCGAGGAAGACGGGCAGGTTCTTGCCGGACGGGCCGGGCATCACGAAGTTCTCGAGGTTGCCCTTGAGCTTGCCGGTCTTGTCGCTCTTCGGGTCCTCGGCGGTCGCGCCCTCCCAGGCGGCACCGAAGATCATGGCGGACTTGCCCTGGCCGTAGACGATGTAGCGGTCGGACTCGTCCTTGGTCTTGTCGCCGTGCATGTACTTGTCGACGACGTTCTTGAACTCGGTGAGTCCCTTGACCGACTCGGGCGAGGAGAGGTTGGCCTTCCACTGGCCGCCCTCGTCCGTGGCGATGGAGCCGCCGGCGTCGTAGACGAAGGACATCGCGGCGTACCAGTCGCGGGTGGGCTGGTACCAGGCGTTGAACTTGTTCCCCTCCTTCTTCTGGATCTTGTCCAGGTCGGAGGTGAGCTCCTGGTACGTCTTCGGGGTCGCCTTGATGCCGGCCGAAGCCGCCACGTCCTTGCGCCAGTTGCCGACGCGGCCACCGGCGTAGTACGGCACGCCGTAGGTCTTGTCCTCGTAGGTGACCGACGTCTTGAGGCCGTCCAGCCACCCGGCCGAGTTGTCGAACTTCGTGGGGTCGACGGGGGCGAAGGCTCCCTTGACCATGTAGCCGAGCATCTCGGAGTTGCCCATCTCGACCACGTCGGGGGCCTTGTCCGTGGCGAGGACGGCGTCGAGCTTGGTGTTCTTGTCCGGCCAGCCGTAGTACTCGTGGTTGATCTTGACGCCCGGGTGCTTCGCCGTCACCGCCGCGTCCGCGGCCTTGACCAGTTCGGGCCAGTTGTTCTGCGCGTCCACCGTGAGCCAGACGGTCAGCTCCTTGGCGTCCGCGCCCTTGTCCGACCCCCCGGACTTGTCGTCACTGCCCCCGCACGCCGCGATGGAGACCATCATGCCCGCGATACCGATCGCAGCTGCCAGCTTCCGCTTCACGCCACCCTCCTCAGGGATGCCACAAACCCCCCTGCCCACCGCGGTGACACACGCCGAATCGCTGCCGATTACTGCCCGTGGGGCTGGGACCTGGACCAATGGTGTAGACCAGTACGGGGAGCTTGGCCTAGACCTAGAGGGGTGTCAAGGGTGTGTAAGCCAGGCCGACCGTCCGTTATGGGACCTACATATGCAAGGACCTTTAAGTAGGTAAGTGACATAAAAGGCAGGGCTGTTCACGAACCCCGTGCGCGCGATGGACTAGACCAACAGGTACACCGACGGTATATAGAGGGGATCACGGAGCGTGCGGGAGACACTCGCACACGAAGCCGTGCCACGATGTGACCCGTGACCGGCGGGATGCCGGTCGCTTCGGCACCCGGAGCCGGGAAGGCAGAGCATGAGCACCGACGTCAGCAGTGCGGAGAACGAGGGTGGGGCCCCCATCCGTACCGCGCGCGTGCCCAAGTACTACCGCCTGAAGAAGCACCTGCTCGACATGACGGACACCCTGCCGCCCGGCACACCCGTGCCACCCGAGCGCACCCTCGCCGCCGAGTTCGACACCTCACGCACGACCGTGCGCCAGGCCCTCCAGGAACTCGTCGTCGAGGGCCGTCTCGAACGCATCCAGGGCAAGGGCACCTTCGTCGCCAAACCGAAGGTCTCCCAGGCGCTCCAGCTCACCTCGTACACCGAGGACATGCGCGCCCAGGGCCTGGAACCCACCTCGCAGCTCCTGGACATCGGCTACATCACCGCCGACGAGACCCTCGCGGAACTGCTCGACATCTCGGCCGGCGGCCGGGTGCTGCGCATCGAGCGGCTGCGCCTGGCCAGCGGCGAGCCGATGGCCATCGAGACGACCCACCTGTCCGCGAAGCGCTTCCCCGCCCTGCGCCGGTCGCTCGTCAAGTACACCTCTCTCTACACCGCGCTCGCCGAGGTGTACGACGTCCACCTCGCCGAGGCCGAGGAGACCATCGAGACCTCGCTGGCCACCCCGCGCGAGGCCGGACTGCTCGGCACCGACGTCGGTCTGCCCATGCTGATGCTGTCCCGGCACTCGATCGACCGGCAGGGCGAACCGGTGGAGTGGGTGCGCTCGGTGTACCGGGGCGACCGCTACAAGTTCGTGGCCAGGCTCAAGCGCCCGCAGGACTGAGACGCCGGTCCCCCGAGGTCCGGGGGACCGGCGGTACCCCGGACGACCTGCCGTACCACTTCGCGTTCACGTTCGAGGCACGGTCCCGGCCGGGGCGCGGCGGAATCGGTTCGCGACGCGGCCGGCGCCGCTCCGGGCCGTCGGGGCGATGCCCGGCCCCGTACGGGAGTTCACCGGCCGCTCCGCCCGCGCTCCCGCACACCAACCCTCCACATCCACCGCCCGGGATGGGGTTCCATAAAGCGGAACCGTCGCCTAGATTTCCTGCGCATTGCACAGGTGACCAGCGAGGGGACGGAGCCGCCCATGTCAGACGTGCCGGAAGCGAAACCACCGGTGGTGAGACCGGTCCGGGTGGTGACACCGGTCCGCGTGGTGATCGCCCTCTGCCTGATCGCCCCGTTCGTGGCCATGTTGTGGGTCGGTTCGTACGCGAAGGTCGACCCCACCTTCATCGGCATCCCCTTCTTCTACTGGTACCAGATGCTGTGGGTGCTCCTCTCGACCGTCCTCACCGTGACCGCGTACCAGCTGTGGCAGCGTGACCAGCGCGCCCGCGCCACCACGAAGGGCGGTGCCGACGCATGAACGACGGCGTGAACGGCGTGGCACTCACCGTCTTCATCATCTTCTTCGTGGCCGTCACGGTCATGGGCTTCCTGGCCGCGCGCTGGCGCAAGGCCGACAACGAGCACAGCCTCGACGAATGGGGCCTGGGCGGACGGTCGTTCGGCACCTGGGTCACCTGGTTCCTGCTCGGCGGCGACCTCTACACGGCGTACACCTTCGTCGCCGTACCGGCCGCCATCTACGCGGCGGGCGCGGCCGGCTTCTTCGCCGTGCCGTACACGATCCTGGTCTACCCCCTGGTCTTCACGTTCCTGCCCCGCCTGTGGTCCGTCTCGCACAAGCACGGCTATGTGACGACGTCGGACTTCGTACGCGGGCGCTTCGGCTCCAAGGGTCTGTCCCTCGCCGTGGCCGTCACCGGCATCCTCGCGACCATGCCGTACATCGCGCTCCAACTGGTGGGCATCCAGGCCGTGCTGGACGTGATGGGCGTCGGCGGCGGCGAGAACACGAACTGGTTCGTCAAGGACCTCCCGCTGCTCATCGCCTTCGGCGTACTGGCCGCGTACACCTACTCCTCGGGCCTGCGCGCCCCCGCCCTGATCGCGTTCGTGAAGGACACCCTGATCTACATCGTGATCGCGGTGGCCATCATCTACATCCCGATCAAGCTGGGCGGGTTCGACGAGATCTTCCACTCGGCGAGCGAGAAGTACGCCGCGGCCGGCGCGGGCGGGATCGTACCGGCCCAGGCCGGGCAGTGGACCTACGCCACCCTGGCGCTCGGCTCCGCGCTCGCCCTGTTCATGTACCCGCACTCGATCACCGCGACGCTGTCCAGCCGCAGCCGTGAGGTGATCCGGCGCAACACCACGATCCTGCCGCTCTACTCCCTGATGCTGGGCCTGCTCGCCCTGCTCGGCTTCATGGCGATCGCGGCCGGCGTGAAGGTCACCAACGGCCAGCTCGCCATCCCGCAGCTCTTCGAGGACATGTTCCCGGACTGGTTCGCGGGGGTGGCCTTCGCCGCGATCGGCATCGGAGCGCTCGTCCCCGCGGCCATCATGTCCATCGCGGCCGCGAACCTCTTCACCCGCAACATCTACAAGGACTTCATCAAGCCGGACGCGACCCCGCAGCAGGAGACGAAGGTCTCCAAGCTGGTCTCGCTCCTGGTGAAGGTGGGCGCGCTGGTCTTCGTCCTGACGATGGACAAGACGGTCGCCATCAACTTCCAGCTCCTGGGCGGCATCTGGATCCTGCAGACCTTCCCGGCCCTGGTCGGCGGTCTGTTCACCCGCTGGTTCCACCGCTGGGCGCTGCTCGGCGGCTGGGCGGTCGGCATGCTCTACGGCACGCTCGCCGCCTACGGGGTCGCCTCACCGACGCAAGCGCACTTCGGCGGCAGCTCGAAGGAGATCCCGGGGATCGGGGAGATCGGATACATCGGCCTGACGGCGTTCGTCATGAACGTGGTGGTCTCCGTCGTCCTCACCTTCGCCCTGCGGGCCTTCAAGGCGCCCGACGGCGTGGACGAGACGTCACCCGCGGACTACACGGCGGACGCCGGCGACCCGGGAGTCCAGGTCGAACTGCCCCCCGCCACCGCGGAGGCGGGCCACTAGGGCCTGCCGGACGTCGCGAGGCAGGCGGGACCTCCGCGACACGTCCTGGACCGCGTCCGACGGTTCCCGTCGGGCGGGAACGGCCGGGCGCGCCCCGGGACAGCGCAGCGGCGAGCGGGCCGTCGGAGGAAAATCCGGCGGCCCGTCGCCGTGTCCCTGATGCACACTCCCGGCATGGACATCGTCATCAGGCCGGCGCGGCCGGAGGAGTACCCCGGCGTCGGCGAGATCACCGTGCGGACCTATCTCGGGGACGGGCTGCTCGACTACGGGGAGAGCGACCCGTATCTCGGAGAGCTGCGGGACGTCGCGAAGCGGGCCGCCGCGGCCGAGGTGCTCGTCGCGGTCGAGGGGGAACGGATCCTCGGCGGCGTGACGTTCGTCCCCCGGGGCGGGCCCATGGCCGACATCGCGCGGCCCGGCGAGGCCGAGATCCGGATGCTCGCCGTCGCCCGCGAGGCCCGCGGCCGGGGTGCGGGAACGGCCCTCGTGGGCGCCTGCGTCGACCGCGCACGGGCCACCGGGGGCTGCGCGCGCGTGGTGCTGTCCACCCAGCGCACCATGCGCGCCGCCCACCGCCTCTACGAACGCCTCGGCTTCACCCGCACCCCCGAGCGCGACTGGAACCCGGTTCCGCACCTCGACGACATCTTCCTCCTCACCTACGAGTTGACCCTCGGGCACACTCCGTAGCGCCCCCCGAAGCCGACACGGCACAACATGTGGGGGTGCTTCCTCAGCCCGGCACTAGATGTATGCTCATGCTCGCTGTCGTCGCAGGGGAATCCGGTGCGAATCCGGAACTGTCCCGCAACGGTGTACTTGTGCGCATTCGCGCACGGGCTTCAGTCCGAGGACCTGCCGACAGCGTGCCCCGGCCAGCCGGCCGGGCGCCGACGACGTCCGGGCCTCGTGGAATGGGCCGGTGGACGCACGCGTACCCGTAACGGAGTCGCGTGTCCCGCTGCCCTCCGCCAGGCCCCGTGCCGAGCGAGGGAGAGCCCCAAGTGACCATCGCGCCAGCCGACCCGGTTTCAGTTTCCGCCCAGCAGGCCCCGGTGGAAGCGGAGTCCGCGCAGCGGGCCCCGGTGGAGACGGACGGTCCCGGTACCACGCTGCTGCGTACCCTGACCGACTTCACCGCCGACCTCCCCGGCGCCGACCCGGGCCGGGTCGCCGCCGCCGCCCTGCGCGGCCGGTCCACGCACGCGGACGACGCGGAGCTGCGCGAGCTGGCCACCGAGGCGGCCGCGGGCCTCATCTCCGAGGACCCCGTGTACTCGCGGCTGGCCGCCAGGCTGCTGACGGTCGGCATCGCGGAGGAGGCCGCCTCGCAGGGCGTCACGACGTTCTCCGAGTCCATCACCACGGGCCGGCGCGAGGGTCTGATCGCCGACCGCACGGCCGACTTCGTCGATCTGCACGCGGCCCGGCTGGACGCGCTGATCGACACCGCGGGCGACGACCGCTTCGGCTATTTCGGCCTGCGCACCCTGCACAGCCGCTACCTGCTCCGGCACCCGATCACCCGCAAGGTCATCGAGACCCCCCAGCACTTCATGCTCCGGGTGGCGTCCGGCCTCGCGGAGGACGACACGGCCCGGTCGGTCGACGAAGTGGCCGCGCTCTACGGCCTGATGAGCCGGCTGGACTACCTCCCCTCCTCCCCCACGCTCTTCAACTCCGGTACGCGGCACCCGCAGATGTCGTCCTGCTACCTCCTCGACTCCCCGCTGGACGAGCTCGACTCCATCTACGACCGCTACCACCAGGTCGCGCGCCTGTCGAAGCACGCGGGCGGCATCGGGCTGTCCTACTCCCGCATCCGCTCCCGCGGTTCACTGATCCGCGGCACGAACGGGCACTCCAACGGGATCGTCCCGTTCCTGAAGACCCTCGACGCCTCGGTCGCCGCGGTGAACCAGGGCGGCCGGCGCAAGGGCGCCGCCGCGGTCTACCTGGAGACCTGGCACTCCGACATCGAGGAGTTCCTGGAACTGCGGGACAACACCGGCGAGGACGCCCGGCGTACGCACAACCTGAACCTCGCGCACTGGATCCCGGACGAGTTCATGCGCCGGGTCGACGCCGACGCGCAGTGGTCCCTCTTCTCCCCCTCCGACGTGCCCGGTCTGGTCGACCTGTGGGGCGCCGAGTTCGACGCGGCGTACCGCGCGGCGGAGGCGAAGGGCCTGGCGAAGAAGACCATCCCGGCCCGTGACCTCTACGGCCGCATGATGCGCACCCTGGCGCAGACCGGCAACGGCTGGATGACCTTCAAGGACGCCGCCAACCGCACGGCCAACCAGACGGCGGAGCCGGGCCACACCGTGCACTCCTCGAACCTGTGCACCGAGATCCTGGAGGTCACGGACGACGGGGAGACGGCCGTCTGCAACCTCGGCTCGGTCAACCTCGGCGCGTTCGTCGACACGACGACCGGTGACCTCGACTGGGCACGGCTGGACGAGACGGTCCGTACCGCCGTCACCTTCCTCGACCGTGTCGTCGACATCAACTTCTACCCGACCGAGCAGGCGGGCCGGTCGAACGCCAAGTGGCGCCCCGTCGGCCTCGGCGCGATGGGCCTCCAGGACGTCTTCTTCAAGCTGCGTCTGCCCTTCGACTCGCCCGCCGCCCGCGCGCTCTCCACCCGCATCGCCGAGCGCATCATGCTCGCCGCCTACGAGGCCTCCGCCGACCTCGCCGAGCGCAACGGTCCGCTGCCGGCCTGGGAGAAGACCCGTACCGCCCGCGGTGTGCTGCACCCCGACCACTTCGCCGTCGAGCTGAACTGGCCGGAGCGCTGGGCGGCGCTGCGGGAGCGCATCGCCGCGGTCGGCATGCGCAACTCGCTCCTGCTCGCCATCGCCCCCACCGCGACGATCGCGTCCATCGCGGGCGTGTACGAGTGCATCGAGCCGCAGGTCTCGAACCTCTTCAAGCGCGAGACGCTGTCCGGTGAGTTCCTCCAGGTCAACTCCTACCTGGTGGCCGAGCTGAAGAAGCTCGGGGTGTGGGACGCGCAGACCCGGGAGGCGCTGCGCGAGTCGAACGGCTCGGTGCAGGGCTTCACCTGGGTGCCGCAGGACGTCCGCGACCTGTACCGCACGGCGTGGGAGATCCCGCAGCGCGGCCTCATCGACATGGCCGCGGCCCGCACCCCGTTCCTGGACCAGGCCCAGTCGCTGAACCTCTTCCTGGAGACGCCGACCATCGGCAAGCTCTCCTCGATGTACGCGTACGCGTGGAAGTCGGGCCTGAAGACGACGTACTACCTGCGCTCGCGTCCGGCGACCCGTATCGCCCGTGCCGCCCAGGCGCAGGCCCAGCCCGAGAAGACCATCCCCCTCCAGCAGGTCGCCGACCCCGACGCCGTCGCCTGCTCCCTGGAGAACCCCGAGTCCTGCGAGGCCTGTCAGTAATGAGCTCCACCGAGAAGAACCTGCTCGACCCGGGCTTCGAACTCACCCTGCGTCCCATGCGCTACCCGGACTTCTACGAGCGCTACCGGGACGCCATCAAGAACACCTGGACCGTCGAGGAGGTCGACCTCCACTCGGACGTCGCCGACCTGGCGAAGCTGTCCGAGGGCGAGCAGCACATGATCGGCCGGCTGGTCGCGTTCTTCGCGACGGGCGACTCGATCGTGGCGAACAACCTCGTCCTGACGCTGTACAAGCACATCAACTCCCCCGAGGCGCGCCTCTACCTCTCGCGCCAGCTGTTCGAGGAGGCCGTGCACGTCCAGTTCTATCTGACCCTGCTGGACACCTATCTGCCCGACCCGGAGGACAGGACGGCGGCCTTCGCGGCCGTCGAGAACATCCCCTCCATCCGGGAGAAGGCCGAGTTCTGCTTCAAGTGGATGGACTCGGTGGAGAAGCTGGACCGCCTGGAGACCAAGGCCGACCGGCGCCGCTTCCTGCTGAACCTCATCTGCTTCGCCGCGTGCATCGAGGGCCTCTTCTTCTACGGAGCCTTCGCCTACGTCTACTGGTTCCGCAGCCGGGGTCTGCTGCACGGTCTGGCGACGGGCACCAACTGGGTGTTCCGCGACGAGACGATGCACATGTCCTTCGCCTTCGAGGTCGTCGACACCGTCCGCAAGGAGGAGCCCGAGCTCTTCGACGACCAGCTCCAGCAGCAGGTCACCGACATGCTGCGGGAAGCCGTGGAGGCCGAGCTGCAGTTCGGGCGCGACCTGTGCGGTGAAGGGCTGCCGGGCATGAACACCGAGTCGATGCGCCAGTATCTGGAGTGCGTCGCCGACCAGCGCCTCCAGCGTCTCGGTTTCGCCCCGGTCTACGGCTCCGAGAACCCCTTCTCCTTCATGGAGCTCCAGGGCGTCCAGGAACTGACCAACTTCTTCGAGCGCCGTCCTTCGGCGTACCAGGTCGCCGTGGAGGGCTCGGTCGGCTTCGACGAGGAGTTCTGACCGCTCCTGAACGGGCCTTCGGGTGACGGGGCCGGGCCGCGTGCGCGGCCCGGCTTCGTCACGTCCGCCCCCAGCCACGCCAATCCCCGTTCCAATCCCCGCCTATGGAGCGGCAAAGTTCTTCGGGCGTGACTGTTCGTGTGCCGTCCGTCCCGGTTACGTTCTGGCCGTCCCGCCGTGCCACGCACCGTGGCATCCCTGGACGATCAATGTGTCATGCCCATGACAAAGCTGTGCGTTCACCGCGCTACGCGCGTCACGGGCCCGCACCTCAGCTCAGCGCCGAGAACCCCACTCCCGGCTGTGGAACCGCGTACGGCCCCACCCGGGCCCGCGCGGCACCGGCCTCAAACCGATGGAGGCAGCACTCCCATGAGTGAGACACGCTCCAGCAGGCCCGCCCGGCGGTTGCGAAGACTCCTGACCGCCGCCGCCCCCGCACTCGCCCTCACCGTCGCCGGTCTCATGGCGGCCCCGGCCGCCGGCGCCCAGACCGCGCCGGCCGCCGGACACACCTCTCGCGTGACCCAGAACGCGAAGGCCCTGACCGCCCCGGCCGCCCAGGCCGTCCACGCGACGGGCAGGGCGGGCCAGAAGGTGCCGACCACCCATCTGTGCGGCGCCCCGACGCCCGGTCACGCGGCCTGCTTCGCCCAGCGCCGCACCGACATCAAGCAGAAGCTGGCCGCCGCGGTCTCCCCCGACGCCGCCGCCGCGGTGTCCGGTCTCAGCCCGGCCAACCTGCACAGCGCCTACAACCTGCCCTCGACCGGCGGTTCGGGCCTGACGGTCGCCGTGGTCGACGCCTACAACGACCCCAACGCCGAGTCGGACCTCGCCACCTACCGCTCGCAGTTCGGCCTGTCGGCCTGCACCAAGGCCAACGGCTGCTTCAAGCAGGTCAGCCAGACCGGCTCGACCACCTCGCTGCCGACGAACGACAGCGGCTGGGCGGGCGAGGAAGCGCTCGACATCGACATGGTCAGCGCCGTCTGCCCGAACTGCAACATCATTCTCGTGGAGGCCACTTCACCCACCGACGCCAACCTCGGCACCGCCGAGAACGAGGCCGTCGCGCTGGGCGCGAAGTTCGTGTCCAACAGCTGGGGCGGCGCCGAGTCGTCCTCCCAGACGAGCGAGGACACCTCGTACTTCAAGCACCCGGGCGTCGCCATCACCGTCTCCTCCGGTGACGAGGCCTACGGCGCCGAGTACCCGGCCACGTCCCAGTACGTGACCGCCGTCGGCGGCACCGCGCTGTCCACGTCCTCCGGCTCCCGCGGCTGGACCGAGTCCGTGTGGAAGACCAGCAGCACCGAGGGCACCGGCTCCGGCTGCTCCGCGTACGACGCCAAGCCGAGCTGGCAGACCGACACCGGCTGCTCGCGACGCATGGAGTCCGACGTCTCCGCGGTAGCCGACCCCGCCACCGGCGTGGCCGTCTACGACACCTACGGCGGCTCAGGCTGGGCGGTCTACGGCGGCACCAGTGCCTCGGCGCCGATCATCGCCGGTGTGTACGCACTGGCCGGCACCCCCGGGTCCGCCGACTACCCGGCGAAGTACCCCTACGCCCACACGTCGAGCCTCTACGACGTGACCAGCGGCAACAACGGCTCCTGCTCGCCGTCGTACTTCTGCACCGCGACCACCGGCTACGACGGACCGACCGGCTGGGGCACCCCCAACGGCACGGCCGCCTTCACCTCGGGCACCAGCACGGGCAACACGGTGACCGTCACCAACCCGGGCAACCGGTCCACCGCGACGGGCAGTTCGGTGAGTCTGCAGATCACGGCCAGTGACAGCGCGGGCGCGGCCCTCACGTACAGCGCGACCGGGCTGCCGACGGGGCTGTCCATCAACGCCTCGACCGGACTGATCTCCGGCACGGCGAGCACCGCGGGCACCTACGCGGTCACCGTCACGGCGAAGGACAGCACGGGCGCCTCCGGCTCGGCCTCGTTCACGTGGACCGTGAGCACCTCCGGCGGCGGCTGCACCTCGGCGCAGTTGCTCGGCAACCCGGGCTTCGAGTCGGGCAGCACCTCGTGGACCGCGTCGAGCGGCGTCATCACGACCGACACCGGTGAGGCGGCGCACGGCGGTTCGTACAAGGCCTGGCTCGACGGCTACGGCTCCACCCACACCGACACGCTCTCCCAGTCGGTGACCATCCCCGCCGGCTGCAAGGCCAGCTTCACCTTCTACCTGCACATCGACACCGCGGAGACCACCACCAGCAGCGCCTACGACAAGCTGACGGTCACCGCCGGATCGACCACCCTGGCCACGTACTCCAACCTCAACAAGGCCACCGGGTACGCCCAGAAGACCTTCGACCTCTCCTCGTTCGCCGGCTCCACCGTCACCCTGAAGTTCAGCGGCGTGGAGGACTCCTCGCTCCAGACCAGCTTCGTCCTCGACGACACCGCCGTCACGACCAGCTGAGCACCGCGGGACCCCGGCCGGACCGCGGCCGGGGTCCCGCCCCTCCGGTGGGGATCCTGATACGCGGGTGACACGTCCAAGCGGCAAGGAGGTCACCCCCATGCGCCCTACGCACACTCACCCGGTCCTCGCCCTCGCCACCCTGACGCTGCTGCTCGCGGGCTGCGGCACCCAGGGCGGAGGCGACGCGGGAGGCAGCGGCACCGTGTCCCCGTCCCCCACGAAGCACTCCCAGGGCTGTGGCACGGCGCCCGCGGAGCTCGGCACCGCCGACGCCGGCCGCACATACTGCCTCGCGACGGGCGGGGAGCTCCGCCTCTCCCTGGACGGCACCGCCGCCCGGCCCTGGACGCCCGTCAAGGCCGACGGCAACGGTCTGGAGGCCACCAACAGCGGGATCGTCCTCCAGCCGGGCGACGCCTCCGCCGCCTTCCGGGCGGTCTCGGCCGGGATCGTACACCTCACCTCGTCCCGCCCCCTGTGCGCCACCGAGCCGCACCGGATGTCGTGCAAGGGACTCCAGGAGTGGACGGTCACCGTGCGAGTGACGAAGCCCTGATCTGACGGTCCACGCGCCGCTCGTGCGCGAGTCCGATCAGCGACGGCAGCGCCACCACGGCGAGGGCCGCGAGGACGGCGAGGACGGGGAGCATTCCGACGAGGTTGTCCATGAATGAGTTCATGAACAGTACTGTCGCGCCGATTACTCCTTACCGTCAGTGGCAGCACTGCCGTGCACCCTCGAATTCCTGCCAACTCTCAGGCACACTGGACGGCATGCTGAAGAACGTGGCCGCCGTGCTGCTCGACGGAGTGCATCCCTTCGAACTCGGCGTGGTCTGCGAGGTGTTCGGCATCGACCGCAGCGAGGACGGGCTGCCCGTGTACGACTTCGCGGTCGCCTCCGCCGAGGGCCCGACGCTGAGCACGCACGCGGGGTTCTCGCTCCACACGGAGCACGGTCTCGACCGGCTGGAGACGGCCGACCTGATCGCCCTGCCGGCCGGGAACGCCTACGCCTCCCGCTCCTACCCGCCCGAACTGCTCGCCGCGCTGCGCCGCGCGGTCGACCGCGGCGCCCGGGTGCTCAGCGTCTGCTCCGGCGTCTTCGTGCTCGGCGCGGCCGGACTGCTGGACGGGCGGCGCTGCGCCGTGCACTGGCACCACGCGGACGAGCTCGCCCGGCAGTACCCCCGCACGACCGTCGAGCCGGACGTGCTGTACGTGGACGCGGACCCGGTGATCACCTCGGCCGGCACCGCCGCGGGCATCGACGCCTGTCTCCACATCGTCCGCAAGGAGCAGGGCCCGGAGGTCGCCAACGCCATCGCCCGGCGCATGGTGGTGCCCCCGCACCGGGACGGCGGCCAGGCCCAGTACATCGAGCGCCCGCTGCCCCGCTCCACCTGTGACACGGTCGGCGAGGTGCTGGTGTGGATGGAGCGCCACCTCGACGAGGAGGTGACCGTCGAACAGCTCGCGGCCCGCGCCCACATGTCCCCGCGCACCTTCGCGCGCCGCTTCCAGCAGGAGACCGGCACCACGCCGTACCGCTGGATCCTGCGCCAGCGGGTGCTGCTGGCGCAGGAGTTGCTGGAGGCCACGGACGAGACGATGGACTCGATCGCGGGCCGCACCGGCTTCGGCACCGCGGCCGCGCTGCGCCACCAGTTCGTACGGAGTCTGGGGACGACCCCGCAGGCGTACCGGCGCACGTTCAGGGTCCCGGGGGCCGCCTGACCGCGCACCGGTACGGACGCGGGCCGTCACGCACGGTCAGCGCGGCGCGGTCCTCAGCAGCAGCCGGTGCGGCCGCAGCGTGATGCCGACGCGGGTCGTGTCGTTCGACTCCGACACCTTCTCCAGGCGCCAACGGGACGCCACCGTCGCCGTGATCAGGCTGAGCTGCGCCATCGAGAAGTGGTCACTCGGGCACTTCCGGTTGCCCACGCTGAAGGGGCTCATGGCGTACTTCGGCACGTCCTTGGCGCGTTCCGGAAGCCAGCGGTCGGGGTCGAAATCCAGATGTCCGTCGTACGACCGCGGATCACGCTGGATCGCGTACGGGCTGTAGACGATGTCGGCACCGGCCGGAATCCGATAGCCGCCGAGCTCCGTTTCGGTCACCGCACGCCGCGTCAGAATCCATACCGCGGGGCGCAGCCGCATCGCCTCGACGACGACATTGTTCGTGTGCGACAGCTTCCGGACGTCGTCGAATGCGACGGGCCGGTCCCCGGCTACGGATTTGACCTCCTCGGCGACCCGGTCGGCGTGTTCCGGGTGTTCCACGAGGACTTGCAGCAGCCACATGATCGTGGACGCGACGGTTTCGCTGCCGGGGGTGAGTATCGCTACGACTTGGTCGTGGATCTCCTGTTCCCCTATCGGCTCACCGTTCTCGTTCTTCGCTTCCAGCAAGGCCGTCAGCAAATCGTCCGGCTTTTGACCAGATGCGCGGCGTTCGGCCACGATCTCGTCGACCAGGACATGCAAATCGGCCAATGCGCGGTCGAATTTGCGGTTGGCCGGAAGCGGCAGCCGATAGAGCGGGCCCGCCGGGATCACCATGCGCCGGTACATGCCTCGGAAGACGGTGGCGAGCGCGATGCTGAGGCGCTCGGCGCGCTCGTCCATGTACTCCCCGCGCAGCAGGCAGCGGGCCGCGATGCGCACGGCGACCCGGAACGACTCGGAGGTGCAGTCGACGGCCTGCCCCGACCCCATGCGCTCCGCGAGGGCCCGCGCCTCCTCCTCCATGACCGGCCCGTACTCGGGGATGATGTCGAGCCGGAACGCGGGTTGTATGGTGCGCCGCTGACGGCGGTGCCGGGGCCCGTTGGCGGTGGCGACGCCCTCCTTGCCGAGCAGGCCCTCCAGGGACTCCCAGAGCGGTCCGTCGATCTTGAAGTCGGGGCTCAGCGCCATCGCTCCGGTGAGGGCCGGCGACGTGAGCGCGTACACCGTCTTGGGGCCCAGCCTGAGCCGGACGACCTCGCCGTGCTCCCGCAGCCGGGCGAAGAGACCCAGCGGGTCGCGGACCAGTTGCCAGCCGTGGCCGAGGACGGGGACACCGCCTCCGGCGAGGGGCGGGGCGGGCAGCTCCGGCGCCTCGGGGTGCGCGGGCCTTACGGACTCGACGGTCATGACTCACCTGCCGCTTCGTTGTTGACGTACGGGGGTGTGGATCGGTCGTCCCAGCTGTCGACGGTGTACCGGCCGGACTCGTGGTGGAACCAGTAGACCGAGCTGAACCAGTTCCGCATATTGCCGAGGCAGGACTTCACGGCGACGCTCAGTTCCTTTCCTCGCACGGAGCCGTCCGCGAGCGTGTCGGCGAACTCGTCGAGCTCCTCCTCCGCTTCGAGGAATTCGGTGACGCATTCCTCGACCCGTTGCCGCATGTCCTTGACGGCACTCTCGAGAGTCAGCCCCTCGTGATGAATGAGACTGATTCCGAGATTGTGCACCTCGTCGCCCGCTATTTCCTTGGGGAGCGAACAGAGATCGTTGTACCAGGCGGCGAATTCCTGACTCAGCAGGGCCGCCCGCCGATATACGGAACTGTTCCGTACGACGGCGGGGAGTTCACAGCCCGCGCTCGCCTCCAGGAGATCGGTCCAGATCCAGTGGGCGAAGGTGAGCCGCCGGAGTTCGAGATATTCCTCGACGGTGGGAATGGTTCCGGAGGTACGGTTCCGGAATTCCCGGTCGTATGCCTCGATCACCGCGTGGAAGTGCCGCGCGAAGCGCGCGTTCCACTTGTCGCCCAGGAACGAGTACAGCCGCACCACACTGTCCGCGAACCCCGCGACCAGGGGATCCGGGTGATGCAGGTGTTCCCGGGGGGAGTCCAGCGCCTCATGGAGCTGGAACCTGAGCCTCCGCCAGGCCGCCGACCTCCCGTGGACGACGTCCCGGTCGTGCCGGTCGTCCCAGACGAAGAACCACGCACTGTAGTCCGCTATCGCCTGCATGACCTCGTCGGCCGCGCCAATGTAGTAGCCCGCCATCAAGTCCGTATAGCAAAGGCCGTCGGCATATTCCTGGACCTTGTCGGCAGGCATGAGCCGTTTTTCCCGGAGCCACGAACGTGTGTTCTCCTGGAGCCTGGGCCAATACGGATGCAGTTGACGGGGAAACTCGGCCTCGATCACCGGGAGTGAGAGTGCCGGTGGAACCGCGACCACGGTCGGTGTCGATGAAGTGCCGTGTGAGAAAGCATGCACGAACAAACCCCTCTCAGCCGCCAGTTGGCGCTACGCCCCTCTCGTCGTGCCGGGCGTGCGCCGTTGCGTATCCCCGCACTTCCCATTCAGCACCACAACTGACTGTTCTGGGAATGGATTTGCTCCACTCACTACCGGAGAGTGCCGAGAACACCCCCTTGCATGACTGAATATGGATCATTAGAGGACGCAGGCGATCGAACGTGCGACGCACATACGAACGGCGCCTGGTCAGGGAAGTCTCCGACCAGGCGCCGTTCGCGCGGGACCCACGGAAGATCGCGGGCCCCGTCTGTCGTTTTCTGTCTCAGCCGTTCACGGCCGCGGCTCAGTCGTTCGCGACGATCGGGTAGCGGGGCTCGTTCTCGGACATCTGCCGCAGCGCGTCCTTGCGCTCACGCTTGGAGAGCCGGTCGATGTAGAGGTAGCCGTACAGGTGGTCGGTCTCGTGCTGGAGGCAGCGCGCGAAGTAGCCCGTGCCCCGCACCTTGACCGGATGGCCCTTCTCGTCCTGCCCGGTGACCTCGGCGTAGTCCGGGCGGGCCAGCGGCGCGTAGGCGGTCGGCACGGAGAGGCAGCCCTCGTTGCTCTCGTCCAACTGGCGCCGGTCGGCGGGCAGATCGACGAGGACGGGGTTGCAGACCACACCGACGTGCCGCGTGCCCTCGTCGTCCTGGCAGTCGTACACGAAGACCTTCAGGTCGACGCCGATCTGGTTGGCGGCCAGGCCTACGCCCTCGGCGGTGCGCTGGCTGGCGAACATGTCGGCGACCAGCCGGCCGAGCTCGTCGTCGAACTCCGTGACGTCCTGGCACTCCTTGTGGAGCACCGGGTTGCCGACGACCGTGATCGGCCGCGAGGTGCCGGGCTCGCGGTAGGCGGCCTCACGCTCCTCGCAGTCCTCGGTGTCGATGACGAAACCCTCGTCGTCCACGGGGAGCACGCCCGCGTGCTGCTGTTCGGTGTCCTGCTGCGCCATGACCGACGTACGCCTTCCTGGAATCCATGAGAGTTCTGCGGCATACAGCCTACGGGGCCGCGCGCACCCCTCGGCAGGCGTCCGCGCCCGGCGGGAACCGGTCAACAGACCTCTTCGAGGTCCCGCCAGTCCCGGGAGTCGGGGCTGTCGGCGACCCAGCCGTCGAGCAGTCCGCGCACCAGCGAGGCCGGTGCCGCGAGCCCGCACTCCCGCTCGGGCACCCACAGCTGCCCGTCGGTGCGGTGGCCGAGCGGACCCGGGTGACCCGGCTCGCTGTGGTCGTGCGGGTCGAGGTGCTCGCCGTCGCCCTCGTCGGACGGCATCCGGGACTCGGAGCACATCCGGCACAGCAGCCGTACGGAGGACGACCAGTCCTCGGCGGCGAAGCCGGCGTCGGCCGCGAGCTGCTCCAGGGCGTCCCGGTCCTCCTCGGTGGCCGCCTCCAGCAGGACGACCCAGGTGGGCACCGGGGACGGCGCCCACAGCTCGATCTCGTCGAAGACGGGGTAGGCGTGCCCGGCGGCGGTGGTCCGCTCCCCGTGCGGCACTCCGTCGTGCAGGACGACCTCGCCCCAGCGCCGCCCGGAGGACGGAAGCGGAATGGACAGCACCTCGATCCGGGCCGGATCGAGCCTGCGGCCCCACACGACCTCGGCCTCGCCCTCCGGTGACAACCGTACGGCCGCGCTGCCGAGGTCCATGCCCGCCGGCTCGCCGGAGACGGCGGCTCCGCCGGGCACCCGCAGCCCGTACGCCTGCCAGGCACGGCGGGCCAGCGGCCAGTCCTGCAGGGCGGTCGCGGCGATGCCGACGTTCCACCAGTCGGGGGCGCCCGCCTCCCGGTCCAGGAGCGCGACGGCCCGCAGACCGGCCGCCCTGGCCTGTTCCCAGTCGTGCCGGAACTTGTGCAGCAGGGCCAGGTTGAACCAGGACTCGGACAGCCACGGCTCCAGGTCCGCGGCGCGAGTCAGCAGCGCGCCCGCGTCCTCGTACCGGCCGTCACCGATCAGCGTGAACGCACGGTCGGTGGCCTGCCGCCATGAGGCGGAGGGCCGGTGTCGTCCCTTGCCGAAGATCCTCACGATTCCCGCCTGCCAGTTCCTTGCGATTCCCGCCTGCCGGTCGCTCGAAGAGTCCCTTGAAGACAGTGCGGCCACGGGGTGGCCCGTGCCCCCGAACACCCTCTTCCTCGCATCCAACCACGTACCGTCGGACGGGCGCTCATTACCCATGGGTTACCCAGCCTGGGGCAGGGTAAGGCTGCCCCGCAACAGGACCCTGGCCAGCGACTCCACGACTTCGGGCTGATGGTCGTGGGCCGTGGCCAGCCGCAGCTTCTCCAGGGCGGTCAGGGGTCCTCCCGGCCCCGCTTCCCTCGCCAGCTCCTCGTAGGCGTTCACCGTCCGTACGATCCGCGCGTTCACCGGCTGCTCCCGGTAGGGATCGGCCTGCCGCTCCACCACCACCGCGACCTCGGCGTCCACCCCGGTCTGGCGTACGACCGCGCCACCGAGGAGGGCGATACGGCGCTGCTCCTCGGCGGAGAGCGCGGAGGTGGCGCCGGCCGGGACCGGATCGACGAGGCTGAGCTGTCCGATGTCGTGCATCAGGGCCGCGTACTCCAGAACGGTCAGGTCGGGCTCGGAGAGTCCGAGCTCACGCCCGACGGCGCGGCTGAGCGCCGCCACTCTGCGGGCGTGCCCCGCGGGGGTGTAGCCGGCGATCTCGGTCGCCCGCGCGAGGGAGGCGATGGTCTGCCGGTAGGTGACCCGCACGGCGGCGTACCGCCGGAAGGACAGCTGGGTCAGCAGCAGCGGCAGCGAGAACACGGGCAGCGCCCACAGCCCCACGACCGCCACCGCGAGCGACATCACGGCCCCGGTCGCGCAGACCGCGGACCCGATGCCGAGGGTGGCCCGCAGTTCGTCGCGCAGCAGCGGTCCGAAGGGCCAGCGGGTCCGGGCGTGCGCCATCGCGGCCGCGAGCACCGCGTCGCACAGCGCGGTCAGCACCAGCAGCGCGACCAGCAGCAGGGCGTACGAGGGGCCGGCCCATCCCATCAACCTCCCCCGGTTGTAGAGAGGTTGGAAGCAGACGACGGCGAAGGCGACGGTCAGCACGCGCCGGGTGAGGTGGTCGACCGTCGGCCCGCCGCCGCGGGCGACGTGCGGGACGCAGCCCAGCAGCGCGGCGGCACTCACGACGGCCACGACCTGGAGCGCCCCGTGCTGGCTGGGGTGCCCCGCCTGCTCGCCCAGCAGCGCGTAGGACAGCGCGCCCGCGGCCCCGAGGGGAGCGGACTCCCGGTCCTCGGTGCCGCTCCAGCGGGTGAGTTCCCCCACGGTGACGAGAATGCCGAAGGCGAGGGCCGTCCCGCGTTCGTCGATACCGCTCCAGAGGGTGACGGCCAGGGCGACGACGGCGAGCAGCGCGGCACCGGTACGCGCGAGTGTGCCGAAGGTGTCGCGGTGCGGGCCGGTGAGGGGGTGATCGGCGTCGGCCCGGGACCGGGCGGACCCCGCGTACTCCTCGTACTCCGCGTAGCCCTCGCGCTCCGCGTATCCCTCACGCTCCGCGTAGCCCTCGCGCTCCTCGCGTCGGCGCGGGGCGGCGGCGCTCCGCTCCGCCGGGTTCATGGGCCTCTCCGGCCCGCGCTGTCGGCGGGACGGCTGTCCGTCGGACGCGGGACGGGGGCCGTCGTCCGGTCGTCGCCGGCGGTCACCGCGGGGTGCCAGCCGTGCCGGTCCAGGGCCCGTACCAGGGCGCGCACCATCCCGGGGTCGAACTGCGCCCCGGCGCAGCGCTCCAGCTCCGCCAGCGCCGCGGGCACCGGACGGGCCCTGCGGTAGGACCGGGTCGACGTCATCGCGTCGAAGGCGTCGGCCACGGCCACCACCCGGGCGAACTCCGGGATCTGCCCTCCGACCAGTCCGTACGGGTAGCCGCTCCCGTCGAGCCGCTCGTGGTGGTGCAGGATCGCCGAGCGGGCCTCCCCGAGGAAGCCGATCCCGCGCACCATCTCGTGGCCGTACTCGGGATGCAGTTCGATGATCCGCCGTTCGTCCGGCGTGAGCGGCCCGTCCTTGCGCAACAGCCGGGTGGGCACCCCGAGTTTGCCCACGTCGTGCAGGATCCCCGCGAATCGCAGCACCTCGACCCGCTCGTCGTCCATGCCGAGTTCGCGCGCGATCATCATGGAGGCCTGTCCGACCCGCTCGCTGTGTCCGCGGGTGTACCCGTCCTTGATGTCGACGGCCTGCACCAGAGCCCGGATGGTGGCCTGGTGGGCGGCCCGTTCCCGGTGGTACTGGGCGAACACCCAGCACGAGACGTACATCGGCAGCAGCACGAGGAGTGCGGCGACCGGCCCGTACGGGCTGCGCCACAGGACCGCCATCATCAGTCCGGCGAGTCCGTGCACGGCGACGGAGGCGAGGGAGCGGGAGAAGAGGCCGCGCCAGGCGGTGCGCACCGGGACCCGTTCGGCCAGGGCCAGGATCCCGCCGTCGAGGACGGTCAGCACCAGACAGAAGGTGAGCACCGCGGCCCCGGCGGGGACGAGCGCGTACGGGAAGCGGGGTGCGAGGACCGCGTCCCGGCCGTCCAGCGCCCAGTGCACCCGGGAGGCCGCCCAGACGGCGACGGCGAGCTGGGCCGCGCGCCAGGTCCGGCGGAGTCCGCGCGGGCGCTGCTCCACCCGGGCGAGCAGCGCCCCCGGCAGTGCGACGAGCGCGGCGGCGGCCGGCGGCAGCAGAAAGGCGCCGGCGAGCAGCACGGGGAGGAAGGTGCCCAGGCCCTGCGGCGCGCGCCGCTCGGCGGCACGGGTGGCGGCGCCCCTGGGGCCGTGCGGCAGGGTGATCCGCTCGCATCCCGCGTACAGCGCGGCGAGCAGGGCGACGATCCACCAGGAGGTGCGAACGGCCGGCAGGGGGGCGAGGCAGGCGAGGGCGGCGAGGACGACACAGGCCACGTACACCCGGGCCCCTGCCGGAATCGTCCCCATCTCCGCGTCCCCTCCCCGCTCAGGTTCCGGAGCCTAGGGGCGCGGCGCGGGGGTGGGGGCGGCAACGGCGGAATCCGCGGGCTCGAAGCCCACGGATTCGCACGTTCGGGTGATAACCGGACGATTTCCCCGAGGGGCCGCCGCGCCCCGAGGTCGGACACCCAGGGGGACGGCGCCCGGTGGTTCAGGGGTCCCCGAGGGAGTCCCGGAGGTTCAGGATTCCTGGGGTGTCGCGCTGACGTCGTGCTCCGGCACCGTCTGTCCGGAGCGGATCAGGTCGATCCGGCCCATCACCTTCGCCCGCAGGTCGGTCGGCACGTCGTCCTGCCCGCAGCACCGCTTGACCAGCTTCTTCACGGCCTGCTCCAGGCCGTACTTCTCGAGACACGGAGAGCACTCCTCGAAGTGCACCTCGAACTTGGTGCAGTCCGCGTCCGGCATCTCATGGTCGAGGAACTCGTAAAGGTGATCGAGTACCTCACTGCAATCCGTCTCGTGCGGCTCTCCGCAGCTCATGAGCCCGAGCCTTTCGCTTCGTTCGACTCTCCGGCGCCGGCCGGGACCAGGCCACGGTCACGGGCGTAGTCCTCGAGCATGCCGCGCAGTTGACGACGGCCCCGGTGCAGCCGGGACATCACCGTGCCGATGGGTGTCCCCATGATGTCCGCGATCTCCTTGTACGCAAAGCCCTCGACGTCCGCGAGATAGACGGCGATGCGGAATTCCTCGGGAATCGCCTGCAGCGCTTCCTTGACGTCCGAGTCGGGCAGGTGGTCCAGCGCCTGCGACTCGGCCGACCGCAGACCGGTCGACATGTGCGACTCGGCACGCGCGAGCTGCCAGTCCTCGATCTCCTCGGCCGCGCTGCGCTGGGGTTCGCGCTGCTTCTTGCGGTACGAGTTGATGAAGGTGTTGGTGAGGATGCGGTAGAGCCAAGCCTTCAGGTTGGTGCCTTCACGGAACTGGTGGAAGGACGCGTACGCCTTCGCGTACGTCTCTTGCACCAGGTCCTCGGCGTCGGCCGGGTTCCGCGTCATGCGCAGGGCGGCCGAGTACATCTGGTCGAGGAATTCGAGCGCGTCCCGCTCGAAGCGCGCGGTGCGCTCGGCGGTCGATTCCGCACCCGTGCCCTGGCCCTCGGGCTGCTCCGCCTGGCCGTGTTCGGTCCCTGCGTCGGTCCCAGTGACCGGACCCACCTCCTCCAGCGATGTGGTGGAACCGAAACCGGTCCCACTCGAATCGGAGGATAGACGAACATCCACACCCGCCGCCGCCCGAACGGGGGCGGCCTTCGACGCGTGCAGCACCGTCCAGTCCAGCTCAGCGCTGCTGCGGCTCGGGCAGATGGTCGAACCCATGCGGCGGACTTCCTCTCGTTCGAACGGTTCAGCACGGTCCGTGCTTCCTGCTCGGCACAACAGCCGACCGCCGCGCGACATTCCCAGTGTTCTCGTGAGTGACGCGCTCCACCTCCACGCCGGTGACGGCTCCGTCTACGTCAGTGCCGCGCTCCATCGCACGACGCCGTCGGTGACGATCCTCACTGCCTCGTCCTGGTCGAGCGGCGCCCGTCGGGGGACCGCGAAGCCATGATCGCCGTACGGCACCTCGACCAGTCCATAGGAGCCCTCCGGGAACTCCTCCGGCTTCCCGAAGGGGTCGTTGCCGCCCTGGACGACGAGGGTGGGCACCCCGGAGCCGAGGAGTTCCCCGGCGCGGGACTTCTCGGGCCGGCCCGGCGGGTGCAGCGGGAAGCTCAGCGCGAGGACGGCGGCGGCGCCGAGTTCCGTCGCCGTGCGGCAGGCGACGCGGGCTCCGGCGCTGCGCCCGCCCGCGATCACGGGGAGCCCGGACTTCGCGACCGCGGGCCACAGGCCCCGCCATCCCACGTCCAGCGTCTTCGGCGCGGGCGCCAGCTTCTTCCCGGCCACCCGCCAGGGCTGCTCGACGAGCGCGACGCTCACTCCGTGGGCGGGCAGCACCCGCGCCAGCGCCCGCAGGTCCCGGGCCTCGATGCCGCCGCCCGCTCCGTGGCTCACGGCGAGCACGAGCCGTGCCCGCTGCGCGCGGTGCCAGGTGAGGCGGGCGGTTCCGGCATCCGTCTCGACGACCTGTGTCACGTCGTCCGTCATGTCAGAGTCCGTCACGTTTGAGTCCGTCACGTCTGAGTCCGTCACGTCAGAACAGTGTGCCCTCTTCGGGCCCCGTCAGCTCCTTCAGCAGCTCCGGACCGTTGTTGCGGACGCTGCTGACGGCGGTTGAGACGGGGTAGGCGCGCATCAGCCCGGTGGGCGGCGGGGTGAGCAGCGCGCGCAGTTCGTCGACGTCGGTACGGGCCGGATCGAGCCAGGCGTCCCAGCGGTCCGGGGTGAGCATCAGGGGCATCCGGGGGTGGATGTCGGCCAGGGTCCGCGGGCCCTCGGCCGGGCCGTCCGCGAGCGGGTCCGTCTCGGCCTCGGTGGTGATGACGGAGCAGGTCGCCCACCAGGCCAGCGGGTGCTCGTCGGGAAGCGTCCGGTCCCGCCAGAACTCGTACAGCCCGGCCATCGCGAAGACCGAGCCGTCGGCGGGGAGCACGAAGTACGGCTGTTTGCGCGACCGCTTCTTCCTGCCCTCGACCTCCAGGTCGCGTTCGGCGGCCCCGGTGACCCACTCGTAGTAGCCGTCGGCGGGCACGATGCAGCGCCGGGTGGCGAAGGCACGGCGGTACGAGGGCTTCTCGTGCACGGTCTCCGCCCGCGCGTTGATCATCCGGGCGCCGCCCTCGGGTGTCTTGGCCCAGGACGGGACGAGTCCCCACTTGAGTCTGCGCAGCTGGCGAACCGGCCTCGGGCCGGCGGCGTCCTTCAGAGGGCGGTCCAGGACGGCGTAGACCTCCTTCGTCGGGGCCACGTTGTAGTCGGGCGCCAGGGCCTCCTCCGGCTCCCACTTCTCCACCTCGAAGACTCCTGCGAGATCCTCGGGCCCACGACTCGCTGCATACCGTCCGCACATACGTGCCAGACTGCCAGATTCCGCGACACCTGAGGGAGCCACCGCAGACAATGGACAGCACCGCATCCACTTCGCTGGCCTCACTCTGGGACCAGGTCTCCGGCACCCAGCCGGACCCCGATCTGTGGGTGGTCATAGCCACCCTGGTGGCGGCCCTCGCCGTGATCGTCCCGCCCGGCGTCTGGCGCGTCTCCCGCAACACCATCACCATCGCGCACGAGGGCGGCCACGGGCTGGTCGCCCTGCTCACCGGGCGGAGCCTCAGCGGAATCAGGCTGCACTCCGACACCAGCGGCCTCACCGTCAGCCGCGGCAAGCCCACCGGCCTCGGCATGATCCTCACCGCCGCCGCGGGCTACACCGCCCCTCCGCTGCTCGGGCTCGGCGGCGCCGCGCTGCTCGGCGCCGGACGCATCACGCTGCTGCTGTGGCTGGCCACGGCTCTGCTGGTGGCGATGCTGGTGATGATCCGCAACGCGTACGGCATGCTCACCGTGGTCCTCACCGGCGGTCTGTTCGTGATGGTGTCCTGGCTCGCCGGGCCCCAGGTGCAGGCGGCGTTCGCGTACGCCGTGGTGTGGTTCCTGCTGCTCGGCGGTGTCCGGCCGGGCTTCGAGCTCCAGGCCAAGCGCCGTCGCGGCGGCGCCCGCGACTCGGACGCCGACCAGCTCTCCCGCCTCACCCACGTACCGGCCGGCGTCTGGCTCTTCCTCTTCCACGCGGTGTCCCTCTGCTCCCTCCTGGTCGGCGCCCACTGGCTCCTCCCGCTCTGACCCCTCGACCGACCCCGGCACACGCGCCCCGAAAGGGGCGCGGGGAACTGCGCGCCCAGCCCCCACCCACCCGCACCCGACGCTCCCCCGCACCCCCTCCCCTTTCGTTCCGCCCCGCACCCGCCCACTTCCACCCGCACCCACATCCACCCCTCCCCTCCCCCACCCCCCTCCCCACCCAGCGGAGCGTTTTCGTTCAGGTTCCGCCACTTTTGATCAAGATCTCCGCCCACCCCCAGCCACTAAAGTGGGGCCCATGACCGCGAACCCCGCCCACACCGCCCTCTGGCCCGCCCCGCACGCGAGCGGAGCCGTCGACGCGACGGTCCACGTGCCCGGGTCGAAGTCGGTCACCAACCGCGCCCTCGTCCTCGCCGCGCTCGCCTCCGAGCCGGGCTGGCTGCGCCGCCCGCTGCGCTCCCGCGACACACTGCTGATGGCGGGCGCGCTGCGCGCGATGGGGGTCGGTGTCGAGGAGACGGTGGCGTCCAGTTCCACGGTCGCGGCGGGCCCGGACGCCTCCGGCGAGGCCTGGCGGGTGATCCCCTCGGGCCTGCAGGGCCCGGCCACGGTGGACGTCGGCAACGCCGGCACCGTGATGCGCTTCCTGCCGCCGGTGGCCGCGCTCGCCGACGGCCCCATCCGTTTCGACGGCGACCCGCGGTCCTACGAGCGCCCGCTGAACGGAGTGATCGACGCGCTGCGCCTGCTCGGCGCCCGCATCGACGACGAGGGGCGCGGCGCGCTGCCACTGACGGTGCACGGCGGGGGCGCCCTGGACGGCGGCCCGGTGGAGATCGACGCGTCCTCCTCGTCCCAGTTCGTCTCGGCCCTGCTGCTCTCCGGCCCCCGTTTCAACCAGGGTGTCGAGGTCCGTCACATCGGCTCGACGCTCCCCTCCATGCCGCACATCCGGATGACGGTCGACATGCTGCGCGCGGTCGGCGCCCAGGTGGACACCCCGGAGTCGGGCGGCGAGCCCAACGTCTGGCGGGTCACCCCGGGCGCGCTGCTCGGCCGGGACCTGATCATCGAGCCGGACCTGTCGAACGCGCAGCCGTTCCTCGCGGCGGCCCTGGTGACGGGCGGCACGGTCGTCGTACCCGACTGGCCCGCGCGCACCACCCAGCCCGGTGACCGACTGCGGGAGATCTTCACCGAAATGGGTGGCTCCTGCGAACTGACCGACAGGGGACTGGAGTTCACCGGTTCGGGTGCGATCCACGGTATCGATGTGGACCTCGGCGAGGTCGGCGAGCTGACCCCGGGCATCGCGGCCGTCGCCGCGCTCGCGGACTCCCCCTCCACCCTGCGCGGCGTGTCCCATCTGCGGCTGCACGAGACGGACCGGCTGGCCGCGCTCACCAAGGAGATCAACGAACTCGGCGGCGACGTCACCGAGACCGCCGACGGGCTGCACATCCGCCCGCGCAGGCTGCACGGCGGCGTCTTCCACACGTACGACGACCACCGCATGGCCACCGCCGGCGCGATCATCGGGCTGGTCGTGAAGGGCGTGCAGATCGAGAACGTGGCGACCACGGCGAAGACGCTGCCGGACTTCCCCGACCTGTGGACCGGAATGCTCGGGACCCCCGGAACGCTCGGGAACTGACGGGCGGACCTGGATCATGCGCCGTTACGGCAAGAACACCGACGAGGACGACATCCGCCAGCGGCCGAACCGCAAGGGCAACCGGCCGCGTACGAACATCCGCCCCAAGCACGAGGACGCGGCGGAGGGCATGGTCCTCACCGTCGACCGGGGACGCCTGACCTGCCTCGTCGAGGACCGTACGGTCCTGGCGATGAAGGCCCGCGAACTGGGCCGCAAGGCGGCCATCGTCGGCGACCGCGTCGCCCTCGTCGGCGACCTGTCCGGCGCGAAGGACACCCTCGCCCGCATCGTCCGGATCGAGCCGCGGACCTCGGTACTGCGCCGGACGGCCGACGACGACGATCCGTACGAGCGCGTGGTGGTCGCCAACGCCGACCAGCTCGCCATCGTCACGGCCCTCGCCGACCCCGAGCCGCGCCCGCGGCTGATCGACCGCTGTCTGGTCGCGGCGTACGACGGCGGCCTGGAGCCGCTGCTGGTGCTGACCAAGTCCGACCTCGCCCCGCCCGACGAACTCCTCGAGATGTACGGGGCGTTGGGCGTGCCCTACGTGGTGACCAGCCGCGAGGAGCTGGAGAGCGGCACGGCGGTGGAGCGGGTGCGCAAGCAACTCGACGGCAAGATCACGGCGTTCGTCGGGCACTCCGGCGTCGGCAAGACGACCCTCGTCAACGCGCTGGTCTCGCTGGAGCGGCGGCGCAGCACCGGCCATGTCAACGCGGTGACAGGGCGCGGCCGGCACACCACGACCTCGGCGCGCGCGATTCCGCTGCCGGGCAGCGAGGGCTGGGTCATCGACACCCCCGGTGTCCGCTCCTTCGGCCTGCACCACGTGGACCCGTCCCGGGTCATCCACGCCTTCCCCGACCTCGAACCCGGCACCGAGGGCTGTCCGCGCGCGTGCAGCCACGACGAACCGGACTGCGCCCTGGACCAGTGGGTGGCCGACGGCCACGCGGACCCGGCCCGGCTCTACTCGCTGCGCCGGCTGCTGGCGACACGCGAACGCACGGAGGGCGACTGATCCCGGTACGCCCACGCGTGTCCCCCCGTACGGGACGATCGAGGTTCCCCTCGTGACCTCCGCGTTGTTTGCGTCCGCGGCAGCCCGGTAAATGCATAATCGCACCCAGCGCCCTCGGGGACCGCTGGCCTGATCCGAGCCAGACGGAGCAGTCGACGTGCGGACGCGGAAGGACAAGACATGGCGTGGCTGCTGGTCGTTGTGGCAGGAGTGCTCGAAACCGGTTTCGCCGTCTGTCTGAAGCTCTCGCACGGCTTCACCAGACTCTGGCCGACAGTCGCCTTCTGCGTCTTCGCACTGGGCAGCTTCGGCCTGCTGACCCTCTCCCTCAAGAAACTCGACGTCGGCCCGGCGTACGCGGTGTGGACGGGCATCGGCGCGGCCGGCACGGCGATCTACGGAATGATCTTCCTCGGCGACCTGGTGTCGACCCTGAAGATCGTCTCGATCAGCTTCGTCATCATCGGCGTCGTCGGCCTCCAGCTCTCGGGATCGGCCCACTGACCCGCCCGCCCACCGGGACCGGGGCAGGGCCCGACCGTGAGGGGCGACGCCGGACCGTACGGTGGCCCGACCGTGAGGGGCGACGCCCTACCGCGCGGTGGCCCGACCGTGAAGGGCGACGCCGGACCGTACGGTGACCCGACCGTGAAGGGCGACACCGGACCGTACGGTGACCCCACCGTGAAGGGCGACGCCGGACCGCGCGGCGCGACTCTCACCGCCACTGCCGGGGCAACGCGCCCCGCACCAGGTCCGTCACCCCGCCCTCCCCCGGCGGAGCCGCCACGCACGACAGCGCCAACCGCGTCACCAGCTCGCAGGATCCGGCCAGTTCGAGGGCGTCGGCCCGGGTCGCGCCGGGACCGGCGAGCGCCGCGACGGCCCGGTCTCTGACGAGGGCCACGAAGTCGGCCGGCGACGGAAGCGGCCCGTCCGCCCGCCGTTGCGCGGGCACCGCGGACGAGGACGGCACCGCCGAGAGCGTGGGCGAGGGCAGCCGCTCGCTCCAGCAGCCGGTGAGCATGGCCCGTACCAGCGCGTTGCCACGTGCCGCCGACATGGTCCACTCGGCGGTCGCGACCAGCCGCTCGCGCGCGTCCGCGTGCGCGGCCAGCGCGCGTTCGACGCCGGCGAGATAGCCGTCGGCCTCCCGCCGCACGAGTGCTCGTGCGAGCCCTTCCTTGCTGCCGAACTCGTTGTAGAGCGTCTGCCGGGACACTCCGGCCACGGCCGCGACGTCGACCATCCGCACCGTGGACCACGGCCGACGGGCGAGCGCCGTGTGAGCGGCGTCCAGAAGTGAATCCCGCGCTGCAGGCATCATTCGCCTCCCTGGGGCGAGCGGGCGGCACTGCAGCTCAGATTTGACGCGTGCACGGGCACTGTCAAGGGTTCGCGGCGGCGCCGAGGGGCGTACGCGAGCCGGTGCGCGCCGCGACGATCACCCGGCCTTACGCGGCCTCCGTCACCGGCTCCCCGAACGACCGCGTGCCCGCGATCACCCGGGCCGCGAGAAGGAGAACGCGTGCCGCACCGGCTTCCCCGTGGCGCGACCCGAACGACCCCGCTTGTTCCCCCGGGCCGTCTGGCTGTGGCCCGAGGGACCCATATACGGTGCAGTCATGCCCGACTACCGCGATGACCTGCGCCTGGCCCATGTCCTGGCGGACGCCGCCGACGCCGCGACGATGGACCGGTTCAAGGCGCTCGACCTGAAGGTCGAGACCAAGCCGGACATGACGCCGGTGAGCGAGGCGGACAAGGCCGCCGAGGAGCTCATCCGCGGTCATCTCCAGCGGGCACGGCCGCGCGACGCGGTCCTCGGCGAGGAGTACGGCATCGAGGGCACGGGCCCGCGCCGCTGGGTGATCGACCCGATCGACGGCACCAAGAACTACGTCCGGGGCGTCCCCGTCTGGGCCACGCTGATCTCCCTGATGGAAGCCGTCGAGGGCGGCTACCAGCCGGTCGTCGGCGTCGTCTCCGCGCCCGCGCTCGCCCGCCGCTGGTGGGCGGCGAAGGGCCACGGCGCGTTCACCGGCCGCAGCCTCTCCTCGGCCTCGCGGCTGCGCGTCTCCCAGGTCTCCCGGATGGCCGACGCCTCCTTCGCGTACTCCTCGCTGTCCGGCTGGGAGGACCAGGGCCGCCTGGACGGCTTCCTGGACCTGACGAAGGCCGTCTGGCGCACCCGCGGATACGGCGACTTCTGGCCGTACATGATGGTCGCGGAGGGGTCGGTGGACATCTGCGCCGAGCCGGAGCTGTCCCTCTGGGACATGGCGGCGAACGCGATCGTGGTGACCGAGGCGGGCGGCTCCTTCACCGGCCTCGACGGCCGTCCGGGCCCGCACAGCGGCAACGCGGCCGCCTCGAACGGCATCCTCCACGACGAGATGCTCGGGTACCTGAATCAGCGCTACTGAAGCGGATTCCTGCGCACCCCGGGGTGACCTGGGGTTTCTGAGTAACCCCTGGGCGCCCCCGATCTCACGGCACGCGCCCCCTTGTTGACCGTCCCTTTAACTGCGACTCTGAGAGTCCCCCCACTTGTGAACTTGTGAATCCGCTCGCAAGGTCGACGGATTCGTAGGAGGTGGCTCCTTCCATGCTCGTCCGCGACGCCATGAGCACGGTGGTCCTCACCATCGGCCCGGCCCACACCCTCCGCCAGGCGGCCCGTCTGATGTCCGCACGCCGCGTCGGCGCGGCCGTCGTCCTCGACGAGGACGCCGGTGGTGTCGGCATCCTCACCGAGCGTGACATCCTCAACTCGCTCGCCCTCGGTCAGGACCCCGACGCCGAGACCGCCGACACCCACACCACCACCGAGGTCGTCTTCGCCGCCCCGGTCTGGACCCTGGAGGAGGCCGCGGCGGCGATGTCGCACGGCGGCTTCCGCCATCTGATCGTGCTCGACGGCAGCGGCCCCGTCGGCATCGTCTCGGTGCGCGACATCATCCGCTGCTGGGCACCGGCCCGGCAGCGCGTACCGGCCTGAGCGGGTCCCGCCCGCACCGGCGGGCCGGACCCCTCGTCGTCCGAGGAGATCCGGCCCGCCGTCGGCGACAAGCGATCCAGTGCTGGTGATCAGCCGCGCAGGGCCTGGACCGCGGCTTCCAGCCGCTTGCCGAAGTCACCGTCCGCCTGACGGAAGTTGGCGATCGCGCGCTCGGCGATCCCGTCACGGGAGACCTTGGCGATGAAGCCCGCCAGGTTCTCGATCAGACGGCCCCGCTCGTCCTCGGACATCAGCCGGTAGAGGTCACCGGCCTGCACGAAGTCGGTGTCCTCGGAGTGGACCGGGGCTTCGTGGTTGCCGGTGCCCGCAGTGAAGCCCGCGGTCGGCTGCCACAGCGGGCGGTCCGTCTGGAACGGGCCGCCGAAGCTGTTCGGCTCGTAGTTCTTGGCACCACCGTGCCGGCCGTCGTACAGGGAGCCGTCACGGGAGTTGGTACGCGCCTCGGTGGCGCGCGGGCGGTTCACCGGCAGGTGGTCGGCGTTGACGCCGACGCGGTAGCGGTGCGCGTCGCCGTAGGCGAACAGGCGTCCCTGGAGCATCTTGTCGGGCGAGGGGCCGATGCCCGGCACGAAGTGCGCGGGCGAGAAGATCGACTGCTCCACCTCGGCGAAGACGTTCTCCGGATTGCGGTTGAGCTCCAGCCTGCCGATCTCGATCGGCGGGTAGTCCGCGTGCGGCCACACCTTGGTGAGGTCGAACGGGTTGAAGCGGTAGTGCGCCGCCTCGTCCGCCGGCATGACCTGGATCTGCACGGTCCAGGACGGGAAGTCGCCGCGCTCGATGGCCTCACGCAGGTCGCGCTGGTGGGAGTCGGGGTCGACGCCGGAGAGACGGACGGCCTCCTCGGTGGTCAGGTTCTTGATGCCCTGGTCGGTCTTGAAGTGGTACTTGACCCAGAAGACCTCGCCGGCCGCGTTGTTCCACTGGTACGTGTGCGAGCCGTACCCGTTGAGGTGGCGGTAGGAGGCCGGGATGCCGCGGTCACCGAAGAGCCAGGTCACCTGGTGGGTGGACTCGGGGGACAGCCCCCAGAAGTCCCACACGTTGTCGGCCTCCTGCGAGCCGGTGTACGGGTCGCGCTTCTGCGTGTGGATGAAGTCGGGGAACTTGATGGCGTCCTTGATGAAGAACACCGGGGTGTTGTTGCCGACGAGGTCGTAGTTGCCCTCTTCGGTGTAGAACTTCAGCGCGAAGCCGCGGGGGTCACGGACCGCGTCCGCGGAGCCGAGGTTCCCGGCCACCGTCGAGAAGCGCAGAAACGTCTCGGTCTGCTTGCCGACCTCGGAGAGGAACTTCGCGCGCGTCCACCGCGACACGTCCCGGGTGAGCGTGAAGGTGCCGTACGCGGCGGCGCCCCGGGCGTGCACGACGCGCTCCGGGATGCGCTCACGGTTGAAGTGGGCGAGCTTCTCCAGCAGCACCTGGTCCTGGACGAGCACGGGGCCGCCGACACCCGCGGTCTCGCTGTTCTGGTTGTCGGCCACCGGCGCACCGGCCTCCGTCGTAAGCGGTCCCTGCGTCACGTGCGCCTCCTGCGTCATTCCTGCCCGGACCTGTTCCCCGGCCACTATCGATCCGATCCTACAATGGACAAGATCTAAGTCAACTAGGCTTCCAAAGTCACACTCGATCGGGATCTGGTCCCCCTGCTGTTAGGCTGGTCGGCATGAGTGACCTGTTGGAGCGACTGCGCGGACGCGGCTGGCGCATGACCGCACAGCGACGTGTCGTGGCCGAGGTGCTCGAGGGTGATCACGTCCACCTGACGGCCGACGAGGTGCATGCGCGGGCCGTCGCCAAGCTGCCGGAGATCTCCCGGGCGACCGTCTACAACACGCTGGGTGAGCTGGTCTCGCTCGGCGAGGTGCTGGAAGTCGCCACGGACAAGCGCGCGAAGCGCTACGACCCGAACGCGCACCGTCCGCATCACCACCTGGTCTGTGCCCGGTGCGGTGCGATCCGCGACGTCCACCCGGGCGGCAACCCGCTGGCGGACCTCCCGGACTCCGAGCGCTTCGGCTTCGCGGTCTCGGACGTCGAGGTGACGTACCGCGGCGTGTGCCCGGACTGCGCGACGGCGGCCTGACCTCCGCACCGCACGCACGAAGCCCCGGCCGCCCTCTCGGCGGCCGGGGCTTTTGCCTGCCGCGCGTCCCCCGGAAAACACTCAGGGCCCGGATCAGAAGATCCGGGCCCTGAGTCTTGAGTAGCGGGGACAGGATTTGAACCTGCGACCTCTGGGTTATGAGCCCAGCGAGCTACCGAGCTGCTCCACCCCGCGTCGTTGAACTGAACGTTACGTCACCTGGGTGGACCAGCGCAAATCGCTTTTCCCCAGGCCCCGGGACCGACACCACCAGCACGAACCGACACCCTCCGACGCAGGCCTGACCGACACCTCCGGCGGAGCGTGACACCTTCTGGCACGGGCCGGCATCTCCAGCGAACCCTGACGCCTTCCGGCACGGGCCGGCCTCTCCGACGAACCCTGACGCCTTCCGGCGCGGGCCGGCCTCTCCAGCGCGGGCCCACATCTCCAGCGCCAGCCGACGTCCCCAGCGCCGGTCGGCATCCCCAGCGCGGGCCCGCATCTCCAGCCCGTCCGGCGCTTGAGGACGAGGCCGTCCAGGCCGAACGGGGGTCTGGGGGCAGAGCCCCCAGGCACGGGCGGCTCCGCGGACGAGACCCCAGGCACAGGCGGCCCCACAGACAGGCCCCAGACACGACCTGCCCCACCGGCGGAGCCCCCGGCTTACGCCGACAACTCCTCCCGCAACGCATCCCGCAACCGAGCCGCCCGCTCGGACACCTCCGCCGGTCCCAGTGAAACCGCCCGATCCGCCCACCGCTGTCCCTCGGCCAGCTCCCCCCGCCGCGCGCACACGAGGGCGAGCCGCAACGCCGCCCGTCCGTGTCCCGCGTCCGCCGCCCGGGCCCACCACAGCGCGGCCTCCGGCTCACTCCCCTCCCGGGCGAGCAGCAGCCCGAGGTTGAACGCCCCGTTCCGCGACCCGGCCTCCGCGGCCTCGCGGTACCACCGCGCCGCGTCGACCACGTCCCCCCGCGCCGCCGCGAGCATCCCCACCCGCACCTGCGCCCGCCGGTGCCCCTGGGACGCCGCCCGCTCGTACCACTCCTCGCATTCGCTCTTCTCGTGCGCGGGCTCCCCCAGCTCGTGCGCCGGCGCGGGTGGCCGCCGCGCGTCGAGCACCGAGGCCAGCCGGTACGCGGCCTCCGCGCTGCCGCCCCCGGCCGCGCGGCGCAGATGCCGCTCCGCGGCACCCTCGTCCCCGTCCCGCAGCCGTGCGATGCCGACCTGGAGCGCGGCCTCCGTGTGCCCGGCGGCGGCGGCACGCTCGTACCACCGCAGCGCCGCGGCCTCGTCGGCCGCGGTGCCCCGCCCGGCGTGCAGGATGCCGAGATTGAACGCGGCGTCGACGCTCCCCGCCTCCGCCGCCTTGGAGAACCACGGCTCGGCACCGGCCGCGTCGCCGACCTGGAGCAGCAGGACGGCCAGGGCGTTCGCCGCCTCCCGGTGCCCGGCGTACGCGGCCTGCCGGTACCACTGCTCGGCCTGCGCGGTCCGTCCCTGCTCGGCACAGAGCAGCGCGAGGTTGTAGGCGCCGTTCGTGTCGCCCGCGTCCATCGCGGCCCGGTACCAGCGCTCGGCGGTCTGGGTCTCGCCCCGCTCGGCGTGCAGCGCGCCGAGCGCGTTCGCGGCGTTGCCGTCGCCCTCCTGGGCAGCCCGCAGCCACCACACGGCGGCGCTGTCGGTGTCACCGGCGTCCCGCAGCAGGAATCCGAGCGCGCAGGCGGCCCGCGCCTCGCCGTCCTTGGCGGACGTCAGGTACCAGCGTCCGGCCTCCTTGAGCTCGCCGCGCTTCTCCAGGATGGCCCCGAGGTGCAGCGCGGCCCGCCGGTGCCCCCGGGCGGCGGCCTGCCGGTACCACTGCTCGGCCTCTTCGCCCGCGGCCCCGATGACGCCCAGCACGCCGATGACACCGTTGTCCGAGCCCCTTTCGCCCGCGTCCACGGCTTTCCGGTCGAGCGTGCGCGCCAGCCGGTACGCGGCCTCGCGGTGCCCGCGCTCGGCGGCCGCCCGCATCCACTGCTCGGCGCCGACGTCGCCGCGGTGCTCCAGCAGGTCGGCGAGCGCGTACGCCCCGAGGGCGTGGCCCTGCTCGGCGGACTGGCGCAGCCAGTACTCGGCGGCGGGTTCGTCGCCCCGCTCGCGGTGGTAGCGGCCGAGGGCGTGCGCGGCGGCGGCGGAACCGGCGACGGCGGCGATCCGCCACCATCCCGCGGCGTCGTCGGTGTACCCGCGCTGGTGCAGGAGGACACCGAGGTTGTTGGCGGCGGCACGGTCACCCGCGGCGGTGGCGGCGCGCAGCTGGGGCTCGGCCGCGTCGAGATCGCCGCGGCGCAGCAGCATCGCTCCGAGGACGCTCATCGCCTCGACGTCGCCGGCTTCGGCGGCGAGCCGCTGACGTGCCTCTTCGGCGGCCTCGCCGGTTTCGTCCCGGTCCGAAGGCTGCACAAAACGCCCTGTCTCCAACAGAGTTGCCTTGTCCCCCATAACGTCCATCGTCGCACCACCTGCAACCTGGCCACACCCGGTATACCGCAGTCAGTGAGGTCACTTCAGCGTTTTGTCGACATGCCCACAGAGAGACAAGTGAAACACAAAATCCCCAACTCCCCACGGATGGCGCAGCCTTCGCGCGTGTCGCCGACCGACGCCGGTACGCACCCCGCGTACCGGCGGTACGCGACCCGACCGCACATCCCGTACGGGCGCGGCGACGCCCATGGGGGCGGCGCACGGAACCGCACATGACGAAGGCCCGGATCCTTGAGGATCCGGGCCTTCGCCTTTCAGTAGCGGGGACAGGATTTGAACCTGCGACCTCTGGGTTATGAGCCCAGCGAGCTACCGAGCTGCTCCACCCCGCGCCGTTGTGTTGCAACCGTACCACGGCGCGGAGGGGACTCCGTTCAGCTGCTTCCGGAGCTCCCGTCGCTGCTGGGAGTGCCGCTCGGGCTGTCGCTCGGGCCGCCGTTCTTGTCGCTGCCCTTGTCGCCGTTCTTGTCGCCGCTCTTGCTGCCGCCGGCGCCGCCGGGCTTGCCTGCCGCGGCCTGGGCGTCCTCAGCCCGCTTCAGAGCGTCCTGAAGGTCCTTCTGCGCCTGACCGTACGCCGTCCAGTCCCCCTTCTTGAGGGCTTCCTGGCCCTGGGCGAAGGCCTTCTGGGCGTCGTCGAGCGCCTGCTGGACCGTGGGGTTGCTCGATGTGGGCGGCTTCGTGGTGCCCGTGTCGTCCGGTGGTGTGGTCGTGACGTCCGTCCCGAACACCTTGTTGAGGGCCTGGTCGAGCGTGTCCTCGAAGGCGGTGTTGCCTCCGTAGGTCACCAGCACCTTGCGCAGCAGCGGGTACTTGAGTCCACCGCCGCGTACGTAGACGGGCTCCACGTAGAGCAGTCCACCGTCGAGCGGGATCGTCAGCAGGTTGCCGTACTCGACCTCCGAGGCGCCGCCGCTGAGAAGTCTGATGGACTCGGCGATGGTCTGTTCGGAGTTGAACTGGCTCTGGACCTGTTTGGGTCCGTCGACGGGTTCGCTCGTCGGCAGTTTCAGGATTCTGATCTTGCCGTAGTCGCTGGTGCCCGCTTCGGCGTTGACCGACATGAAGGCGCTCAGGTTGTCCCGGCCGTTCGGCGTGAACGTCGTCGTCAGCGAGAACGTCTGCGCCTGCTGGTCGGGCATCTTCATGCTCAGGTAGTACGGCGGCACCGCGTTGCCCGACTTGTTGCTCGGGTCGTCGGGGACCTGCCACACCTCGCTGCCGCTGAGGAACGTCTGTGCGTCCTTCACGTGGTAGCGGGTGAGCAGTTCACGCTGGACCTTGAACAGGTCCTGCGGGTACCGGAGATGGTCCATCAGCGACGGCGAGATGTCCTTCTTCGACGTCACCGTGTGCGGGAACGCCTTCATCCAGGTCTTGAGGACCGGGTCCTTGGTGTCCCACTGGTAGAGCTTGACGTCACCGGTGTACGCGTCGACGGTCGCCTTCACCGAGTTGCGGATGTAGTTGACCTGGTTCTGCTGGGCCACCACCGCGCGCTGGTTGTTGGTCGCCGTGAGCGAGTCGGCCGTCGTGTCACCGAGGGTGGTGCGGGAGGCGTACGGATAGCCGTTGGTCGTGGTGTACGCGTCGACGATCCACTGGATCCTGCCGTCGACCACGGCCGGGTAGGCGTCCCCGTCGATGGTCAGCCAGGGCGCCACCGCCTCGACACGGTCCTTGGGGGTGCGGTTGTAGAGGATCCGGGAACCCTCGCCGATCGCGCCCGAGTAGAGGATCTGCGGCTCACCGAACGCCACCGCGTACGCGGCCCGGTTGATCGGGCTGGAGAGGCTGACGCCGCTGCCGCCCTGGTAACTGGTCGTCTTCTCCCCGCTGTCGTCGGAGTAGTCGATCTCCTTCTGGGGACCGCCGACGATGGAGTACTGGGTGGTCTTCTCGCCGTAGTAGACGCGCTGCTCGTACGTCCCGAGGTCGCCCTTGGACGGCAGGTCGGACTCGGTGAAGACCGGCCTTCCGCCGGCGGTCGCCGTGGTGCCCTTGGCGGCGACCACGCCGTAGCCGTGCGTGTAGCGGAAGTGGTCGTTGATCCAGTTGTTCTTCGGGATGCCGTTGAGGTTCAGCTCACGCAGACCGATGACCGTGTCCTGGTCCTTGCCGTCCTTGGTGTAGCGGTCGACGTCCAGGTTGGTCGGGAACGCGTAGTAGTTCCTCATCTGCTGCAACTGCTGGAACGTCGGGGAGACGATGTTCGGGTCCATGATCCGGATGCTCGCCGTGGTGTCGGCGTCATCGCGCAGCTTGGCCTTGTCCTTGGTGTCGCTCGTCCCCGCGTACTCCGAGACCTTGGTGCCGTCGATGCCGTAGGCCTCGCGCGTCGCCTTCAGGTTCTTCTCGACGTACGGCGCTTCCTTGGCCTGCTCGTTCGGCTGGACCTGGAACTTCTGGACGATCGCCGGGTACAGGCCGCCGATGAGGATCGCGGAGAGCACCATCAGGCCGAAGCCGATCACGGGCAGCTGCCAGGTGCGCCGCCACAGGGTGGCGAAGAACAGCAGTGCGCAGATGACGGCGATGCAGAAGAGGATCGTCTTGGCGGGCAGGTACGCGTGGGCGTCGACGTACCTGAGGCCGGTCCAGTTTCCGGTCGCCTTGAAGTCGCTGGACTTCACGGCGAGTCCGTACCGGTCGAGCCAGTAGGCGACCGCCTTCAGCGCGACGAAGACACCGAGGAGCACCGAGAGGTGGCCGGTGGCCGCCGCCGTGGCGCGCGCCCCCGGGCTGGTGATCCGCAGCCCTCCGTAGAGGTAGTGGGTGAGGGCGGCGGCGATCAGCGACAGCACGGCGGCGGCGAAGCCGAAGCCGAGGAGGAACCGGTACCAGGGCAGGTCGAAGGCGTAGAAGGAGACGTCGAGGTGGAACTGGGGGTCCTTCTGGTGGAAGGGGACTCCGTTCACCCACATCAGCCAGGTGCGCCACTGGCCGGACGCGGACGCGCCTGCGATCAGCCCCACCAGGGCGGTGATGCCGAGCAGCAGCCACCGCTTGTACGGCGCGATGCCCATCCGGTAGCGGTCGAGGCTCTGCTGCTCCATCGACATGGCGCTCAGTGGTGGCCGCAGCCGGTGCGCCAGCCAGATGTTCACCCCCACCGCGGCCGCCATGAGCAGGCCGAAGACGAAGAAGAGTCCGATCTTTGTCCACAGGGTCGTCGTGAAGACGGACGAGTAGTGGACCGACCGGTACCAGAGCCAGTCCGTCCAGAACCCCGCGAACATGACGAAGGCCATGGCCAGGACGACCAGCACGCCCAGTGTCATGAGCAGGGTCCGGACACGCCGGGAGGGGCGGCCCACTCTCATCCGTGGCCCCGTCGGGCCTCCGCCGCGGTCCGGCATCTGGAAAGCCAAGGTGCGCACCTCGAAGTCGCTGTTGATCCGTCAGGTCCCCGTGAACGCGGACCATCCATCAGGCTCCGTGATCGTGGAGCCTCACCTATGCAACTTACTCACGCTTTACTCGGTTCCCGCTTCCGGGTACTAACGAGGCAGGATTGTGACCATGTCCAACACTCCCATGGCAGCGAGCCCGCTCACCCGGGCCGTACTCGAGATCGACGAGTACGCCTCCGGCCTCGGCTGGGACCAGCCCGCTCGCCTCTTCGCCCTCGTAGACACCGCACGACTGCGCACCCAGGAACCCGGCCTCGCGGCCCAGCTCGGTCTGCAGGACGAGCCCGAGAGCACCGCTCTCACCCCCATCGAGCAGGACGAGATCCCGGCCGGCAAGCCGCTGGACGAGTTCCTCGGCACCATCGCCTGGCCCGACGCCGTGGTCGGCTGCGCGCTGACCGTGGAGCGGCTGATGCTGCCGCCGTCCGCGGAGGCCTCCGTTCCGGAGGGGCTGAGCGAGAAGAAGCTCGCGAGGTGGGTCGCCGAGCACCCGGACCGTCAGGAGGTGCGCATGACGGTCGGCGTCCTGCGCGACGGGTCGCGCGACTCGGCGCTGCGGCTGCGCGAGAAGGACGCGGCGACGGAGGTGCTCACGGGGGCGGGTCTGGTGCCGGGGCTCGCGGAGGCGCTGTCGGCGACGTTCGCGGACTAACCCCGGGCTACCTGGCGGTGCGGCCGGCCCGGGCTACTTGGTCGTGCACTTCGGCAGGTCGGCCGTCTTGCCGGACCGGATGTCCTTGAGGGCGCTCATCGCGTCGTCGATGGTGTTGACCTTGACGAGCGTGAGCCCCTCGGGGGTGTCCTTGGCGGCGGCCGCACAGTTGTCCTTGGGCGTCAGGAAGTACTGGGCGCCCTTCTCGCGCGCGCCGACCGTCTTCATCTCGATGCCGCCGATCGGGCCGACGGTGCCGCCGTCGTCGATGGTGCCGGTGCCGGCCACGAACTTGCCGCCGGTGAGGTTGTCCGGGGTCAGCTTGTCCACGATGCCGAGCGCGAACATCAGGCCGGCGCTCGGTCCGCCGACGTCGGCGAGCTTGATGTCGATGTCGAACGGGAAGGTGTGGTCCGTTCCGGCCGAGATGCCGACGATGGCGCGGGAGGCGCCCTTGTCGGCGGACTTCGCCGTGGTGATCGTGACGTCCTGGGTCTCGGTCGCCGTCTTGTCGGCCTTCTCCGCGGCGGCCTGCTCCTTGAAGGGCACGACCGTGAAGACGACCTTCTCGCCGGGCTTGTGGCGGGTGACCAGCTTCGCGACGTCGTCGGGCGCCTTGACCGCCGTACCGTCGACCTTCTTGATCACGTCCCCGGCGTGCAGGCGTCCCTCGGCCGGCGAGCCCTTGACGACCGTGGAGACGATCACCCAGGACTTCACCGGGATGTTCAGCTCCTTCAGGGCCGCGACCTTGGCGCTCTCCTGGGACTGGCTGAACTCCTCGGCGTTCTCCTGGGTCGACTGCTGCTCGGTCTTGCCGTCGGGGTAGAGCGTGTCGTGCGGGACGATCTTGTTGTCGTGCGCCAGCCAGCCGTAGACGGCCTCGACGAGGTTCATCCGGTAGTCGGCGCTGGTCACCCGGACGGTCGTCATGTTCAGGTGCCCGGTGGTGGCGTACGTCTTGCGCCCGGAGATCTGCAGCACCGGCTCGCCGTCGTGATCGCCCAGCGTGTTCACCGTCGGTCCCGGTGACATCTCCGAGTACGGCACGGTGATGAACACTCCCGCGCACAGGAGCGCGATCAGGATCAGGGTGGAGGCGAGCATCGTCGCGGTGCGGCGTGGCATGAGTCGACAGTACGGGACGGTGCTGTCAGTGCACCCTCGGGGCCGCCCGTACGGGGCTCTCGGCCGGCGTACGGGGCTTCGTGCCCTCAGGCCGCGTCGGAGGGGGACTTCTCCAGGGTGTCGGACCGTGCCGGGACGGCGTCGGACCGCTCCATGGCCGCACGGAAGCGGGCGTAGCCCTCGAGCTCGACGCCGTCTCCGGCCGTCTTGCGATTGCGGCCGGCCCAACTTCCCCACAGTCCGGCACCGATCGCGGCCAAAAGCGGAATCAGCAACCAGGCGAGCGACGCCATGCCGACCTCCCAACCCCAATGAGCGACCGCAACTGACTGATCAGCAGATTAACCATTCGCAGTGTTAACGCTCACGCCAGGGGGTCGGTTACGCAACCCGAGCACGGGCGGAGGACCGGTGTGCTCCCTCCGTGGGCGCGTCGCGGCTCCGCCGGGGCTCCGTCCCTGCTCGGGGTCGTGTTCCTCAGCAGGCGCCGACCCACTCCTCGGTGCCGTCGGAGAACTTCTGGTGCTTCCAGATGGGCACCTCGTGCTTGAGGTCGTCGATCAGTCTGCGGCAGGCCTCGAAGGCCTCGCCGCGGTGCGGGCACGACACGGCGACGACGACCGCGAGATCCCCGACGGTCAGGTCTCCGACGCGGTGCACGGCGGCCAGCGCCCGTACCGGGTACTCGGCGACCACCTTCTCGGCGATCCTGCGGATCTCCGCCTCGGCACTGGGGTGGCTCGAATAGCCCAGTCCGTCGACGTCGGCACCGCCGTCGTGGTCGCGCACGGTCCCCACGAACAGCGCGGTCCCCCCGGCGGCGTCGTCGCCGACGGCCCGGAAGACCTCGTCCAGGGACAGCGGTTCGTCCCGGACCGCCACCAGCCGAATGGGATCCTGCGCGGCCCGCTCGCCGGGGTGTTCAAAGGAAGGTGCCATGTCCCCATCGTGCCGCACCCCCGGGACGCCGAGGAATACGCGTTTCCCCCGGCTCGGGCGCGGGCCCCTTTGGAGCGTCCTACAGGGTGGGGCCTTTCCAGGCGGTGCGGACGGCCGAGGGCCCGGGGCGGCGGATCTCGTCGCGCGTGTCCGGGGGCGCGGCCCCCAGGGCCCGTCCTGCCGTCCCGCCGCGCTTCCGTCCTGCCGTCCTTCTGTCCTGCCGCCCTTCTGTCCTGCCGTCCTGCCGTCCTGCTGTCCTGCTGTCCTTCTGTCCTGCCGTCCTGCCGTCCTGCTGTCCTGCTGTCCTGCTCAGATCCTGCGCCGGGCCTTCCGCGCGCGGCGCACGATCGCCGCCGTACCGAGCAGCGCCACCGTCGCTCCCGCGGCTCCCGCGGCCGTCGCGTCCTTGCGGCCCAGCCGCCGCCCGACCACCGTGTGCCGCCCGGCGACCTCCTCCAGCAGCTCCGCGAGGACCTCCTCGTTGGTCCACCGCGGCCGCCACCCGGCGTCGTGCAGCCGGCTGCCGCTCACCACCCAGGGATACATCGTGTAGGCCAGGTCCCCGGCCGGTGACGGGGTGAGCCCGATCCGGTGAAGCCGTGCCGCCGCCCCCAGGGCCACGGCGGACGGCAGCTCCATCCGCCGGATCCCGCTCAGTTCCTCGACCTCTTCCTGCTCCAGCCACCCGTCGCACCCGACGGACAGCTCCCCGTCGACCTTCTCCAGCACGGCGTGCTCCAGAGCACTGCACAGGTCCTCGACGTGGCAGAACTGCCAGGCGGGCCGGGAGCCCGCCACCACCAGGAGCCGAGGCGACTCGAAATACCTGGTCAGCGCGGTGTCGGTGCCACCCCCGACCAGCACCGCGGGGCGCACGACGGTGACATTGAGCCCGGGGTGCGCGCGGGGCGCGCGCCGCGCGAGCCGCTCGATCTCCAGAAGGTCGCCGACCCCGGTGGCCTCGGCGGTCGCCCGCAGCTCGGCGTCCTCGGAGAGCGGCAGCTCGTTGTCCGGCAGCGCCCCGTAGACCATCGCGGAGGTGCACAGAACGACCCGGTGCACGCCGGCCGCGGCGGCGGCCGTGAGCACGGTCTGGGTCCCCCGGACGTTGTAGGCCGTACGGGCGGCGGCGTCCGTCTCCAGGTCGAGGTCGAGTGCGAGATGCACCACGACGTCCGCGCCGCGCAGCTTCTCCGCGATCGCCGGGTCCCGCACGTCGAGGATGTACCACTGGGCGCCCGCGCACTCGCCACGGCGCTCGTCTATGGCGATGACCTGCTTGATCTCCTCACTGGCGGCGAGCCGCTCGGTGAGCATCGCGCCCACGCCGGACGCGGCTCCGGTGACCGCGACGACGGGCCCGCGCGGGAGCGGGCTGGTTGAGTGGTTTCGCGCTGCGCGAACCTGTGGATCTGGGGAACTCACCGGGCGTCTCCAGCGGTTGTCTTCAGTAACGGGCGCGCGTGACGCGTCCGTACCAGGTGGCATCCATCCTGCCGCAGGCCAAGAGTCGGCGAAGCACCGAGGCCCGATCGGGTTGTGGTGTCTACGCTGGGTGGTGTTGTCGGGCAGCCGCCGTCGGAACGAACCGGCGGCCCTAACCAGCCGAGGAACCCCGTGAGTGACACCCCATTCGGATTCGGCCTTCCGCCGGAGGAGCCGGAGAACGGCGACGAGGGCAAGAAGAAGGACCAGGAGAGCGGTGGTGGTCAGGGACCGTTCGGTTTCGGGCTGCCCGGAGCCGGCGGTCCCGGCGCCGACAATCCGCTCGCAGCGATGTTCGGCTCCATGAACCCCAACGACCTGGGAGCCGCGTTCCAGCAGCTGGGCCAGATGCTCTCGTACGAGGGCGGCCCGGTGAACTGGGACATGGCCAAGCAGATCGCCCGCCAGACGGTCTCCCAGGGCACCTCCGACGGCACCAAGGACGCGAGTGTCGGCCCCGCCGAGCGCACCGCGGTCCAGGAGGCCGTCCGTCTGGCCGATCTGTGGCTGGACGACGCGACCTCCCTGCCGTCCGGCGCCGGCACCGCCGTGGCCTGGAGCCGCGCGGAGTGGGTCGAGGCGACCCTGCCGGTGTGGAAGGAGCTCGTGGACCCGGTCGCCGAGCGGGTCGGCGCGGCCATGGGGGACGTCCTGCCGGAGGAGATGCAGGCCATGGCGGGCCCGCTCATCGGCATGATGCGCTCCATGGGCGGCGCCATGTTCGGCACACAGATCGGGCAGGCCGTCGGCGTGCTCGCGGGCGAGGTCGTCGGTTCCACCGACATCGGCCTGCCGCTCGGCCCGGCCGGCAAGGCCGCGCTGCTGCCGCTGAACATCGCGTCGTTCGGCAAGGACCTCGGCATCCCCAAGGACGAGGTGCGGCTCTACCTCGCCCTGCGTGAAGCCGCCCACCAGCGGCTCTTCGCGCACGTGCCGTGGCTGCGCTCGCACCTCTTCGGCGCCGTCGAGGGCTATGCGCGCGGGATCAAGGTCGACACGGCCAAGCTGGAGGACGTGGTCGGCCAGCTCGACCCGCAGAACCCGGAGCAGCTGCAGGACGCTCTCCAGCAGGGCATGTTCCAGCCGGAGGACACGCCCGAGCAGAAGGCCGCGCTGGCCCGTCTGGAGACGGCGCTCGCACTCGTCGAGGGCTGGGTGGACGCGGTCGTGCACGCGGCCGCGAAGCCGCGCCTGACGTCCGCGGACGCGCTGCGCGAGACGCTGCGCCGCCGCCGGGCCACGGGCGGACCCGCGGAGCAGACCTTCGCCACGCTCATCGGCCTGGAGCTGCGCCCGCGCCGGCTGCGGGACGCCTCGCGCCTGTGGGCCTCGCTCACCGACGCGCGCGGTGTCGACGGCCGCGACGGTCTGTGGGCCCACCCGGACATGCTGCCGACCGCGTCCGACCTGGACGACCCGGACGGCTTCGTGCACCGCGAGCAGCTGGACTTCTCCGAGCTCGACAAGATGCTCGGCGAGGCGGCGAGCGGTTCCGCCGATCGGCCGAACCTGACGAAGGACCCCGAAAAGGACGACCGCAAGGCCGACAAGGGCGACCCGGACGGCACGGACGGCGACCGGGGCGACGGCAAGGGCGACGGCGCCGAGTGACCCTCCACGACGACGCGGTCCTCGTACTGAAGGGGTACGAGGGCCAGGAAGAGCTGCGGCAGGGCTATCTGGACCACCTGTCCGCGCACCCCGACGGCATGTGGAAGTCGTGCTCGGCGGGTCATGTCACGGCGAGTGCGCTGGTCGTGGACGCCGAGGGCGGCCGCGTGCTGCTGACGCTGCACCGCAAGCTGCGGATGTGGCTGCAGATGGGCGGTCACTGCGAGCCGGGTGACCCGACGCTGGCGTCGGCCGCGCGGCGCGAGGCGGCCGAGGAGTCGGGCATCGAGGGCCTGACGCTGCTGCCGGGCGGCCCCGTCAGCCTGGACCGGCACCCCATTCCGGCGCCGTGCAACTGGCACCTGGACGTCCAGTACGCCGCGCTCGCCCCGGCCGGAGCCGTGGCGGCGATCAGCGACGAGTCCCTCGACCTGCGCTGGTTCCGCTACGACGAGGTCGCGGAGGTGGCGGACGCGTCGGTCGTGCGCCTGCTGGAGGCGACCCGCGCGAGGCTCTCCGGCTGAGAGCGGGGGCCCTGCGCCCGAGACGCGCGTAAGGGGCGACCGCCATGGGCGGTCGCCCCTTACCGTCGCGCGCAGCCCGCCCGTCGCTCAGCTCCAGACGTTGCCCTGGTTCTGCGCGTGGACACCCTGCTGTCCCATGCCGTACTGGGCGCGCAGGCCCTGGCCGATCACCGCGTTCTGCGGCGGCAGCAGCTCGCTGGGCTGGACGAGCGCGTACCCCTGGCCCAGGAAGCTGAGCTCCCAGCCCTCACCGGTGTTGCCGCGCCGCCGCCACACCCCGGAGGAGTGCGTCTGCGCCTGCATCTGCACCCGCAGGCCGGTCGACCACGCGACGATCGCGTCGGCGTCGCAGTTGACGTACTTGTCGGGCGTGACCTGCATCATCAGCGGCGCCCCCGAGGTCATCAGGGCGACCTTGCCGCGTCCGGTGATGTTGAGCTGGTACTTGCCGGATCCGGAGATGCCGTACTGGCTGTCCACGGCGATGACCTCGTGGTGCAGCGAGGAGTCCATGGCCAGCACATAGCTGCTGTCGACGGTGAGACCGTCCTGGTCCACGTCGACCACGTGCACGTGCTGGGCGAGGTTCGCGAGGTAGACCGTCCCCTGCCCGTGGCAGCGCATCAGGTCCAGTCCCTCACCGGTGTACGCACGCGCGCGGTGCTGACTGTTGTTCTGGTACTCGGCGTCGAACTCGACGAGCCCCTGGTAGGCGACCATCGTGCCCTTGCGGGCCAGGATGTCGTCGTGGCCCTCCATGACGACCCGCAGCATCTGCGAGTTCTGCAGGCTGTAGCGCTCCTGGGTCTGCTGCTCGTTGTAGCCGAAAAGCGGGCTCTGCATGATGTCCTGCTCCCCCTCAGCCCCGGATCCGGAGGCGGTCGGTGCTGTCCTCGCTGGGCTGGACGACGACGATGCCCTGCCCGGAGAACGCCATCTGGTACGCCTCGCCGCTGCCGCGGCCGATCAGCGACTGTGCCTTGAAGCTGCGCTTGCCCTTCACCTTGAGGTTCGGGGACCAGGCGACCAGCGCGTCCGGATCGACGTACGTCTCGTCCTCGCCGCCACCGCAGTCGACCACGATCGGCTCGCCCCGGGAGGTCAGCGCGACCCAGCCCTGGCCGGAGATCTTGGTGTTCCACAGTCCCTGTCCGGCGAACTTGGCGAGCCCCTTGACGCGCTCGACGCCCCAGGTGAGATGCGCGTCGAAGGCGAGCAGGTTGGTGGCGTTCACGGAGATCGCGTCCCCGTTGAGGTTGATGACGACGACGTTCGCCCCGTAGTCCGCGAGATAGAGCAGACCGTCACCGTGGCACCTCATGAGGGGTGCTCCCTCACCGGTCATCCAGTCCCGCGCGATCTGCCGTACCGCGGGCGGGTTCGGCTCGTACTGGACGAAGCCCTCGTAGGCGACCATCGAGCCCACGCGCGCGAAGAGGTCGCTTCCGGTCTGCATGGCGACCTTCAGCATGTGACTGCCGTGGTTCTCCATGCGGGCGGTGACGGGTGCCGGGGCGTAGCCCGTGAGTGGCTGGTTCATGACGGGCTCCCTCAGACCTCGTACGGCTGGACGACGATGAAATTGCCTGGCGCGCCGCGGAACTGGAGGTTCACGCTCTCTCCGGTGTCGCCCGGGTAGGCGTTGCGCCGCATCCGCACCTGGCTGGAGACGATCACCTGGGAGGCCGCCGACCACGCGACGACGGCGTTGCAGTCGGCGAACGTCGTCGGTGTCACGGGCAGTACGACGGGCGCGCCGTGCGTCTTCACCACGACCGTGCCGGTCCCCTGGAACTGCATGGTGAACAGCGCGCCCCCGGGGATGCCGTGGCCCTCGATCCTGCGCACCTCGTACTGGAGCGTCTCGTCGAAGGCGAGGACGTTCTCGGAGGACACACAGATCGCGTCGCCCTGGAGTTCGATGGGGTGCACATGGGCGGCGTTCTCGGCGAGGAACACCTGACCGCGGCCCGAGCAGCGCATCAGCTGCATCTCCTGCCCGGTCGCGTTGCCCACGATCCGTCCGGCGAAGCCGGCGCCCTTGTAACTGAAGTCGACCTTGCCCTGGTAGAGCACCATGCTGCCCTGGCGGGCCAGCACGGGCTGGTCACCGATACCGAGGTCGACCCGGATGAGCTTCTTGTTCTGCTGCGTCCACCGCTGCCCGGTGGGCGTCTCCTTGAACGCCCCCAGCGCGGCGAGCACACCGGCCCCGCCCTGCGGAGCGCCTTGGGGAACACCGTACGGGGAGGGCGCGCCGGGCTGTCCCGGGTACTGCCCCGGCACCTGGCCGTACGACGGCTGCTGCCCGTAACCGGGAGGTGCCGGCGGGGCCTGCTGCCCGTAACCGGGAGGCGCGGACGGAGCCTGCTGACCGTAGCCGGGCGGCATGGGGGCGCTCTGCCCGGGAGGCTGCTGACCGTAGCCCGGCGGCGGACCGGGCGGACCGGGCGGACCGGGCGGCTGCGCGTACGGGGCGGGCCCCGGCGGCGGCACGGTGCCGCCCGGCGGGCTGTGCAACGGCGCGACGATGGTCGGCGCGGCGTGCACCGAGGGCGCGGACGGGGCGGGCGGCGGCGTGAACCCCTGCGGAGCGGGCTGCGCCGCGGGGGCCGGAGCCGGAGCGGCCGGCGCTCCGAACGCGGGCGCCGGGGTCACCTGGGTGGGAGGCGAGAACGAGGGCGCTGCACCGCCGCCCTGCGGCTGCTGCGCGGCGGGCTCCTCCTCGGCGACCTCGCCGCCGAAGTTCTTCAGCAGCGCATCGAGGCCGCCGTCGAAACCCTGTCCCACGGCAGCGAACCGCCAGACGTCCTTCAGGTAGAAGTCGCCCAGCATCACCGCACGCTCGGTGGAGAACTCCGCTCCGCTGAACGAGTACCGGGCCACCTCCTCGCCACCCGCGACGACACGGAGGTACCCCGGTGCGATCTGGGACATCTGTCCGGCGCCGTCGATCGTCGCCGTGAACGACAGCTTCTGGATCTGCGCCGGAATCCGGTCGAGGGTGACGCGGAAGGACTCCGTGTCACCCGACTGGGCGCCCAGGAGCTGGACGGATTCCTCGGGGGTCTTCGGCTGGTTGAAGAAGACGAAGTACCGGTCGTCCGACAGCCGTTCGTCGGCGTCCAGGCCGAAGCAACTGATGTCGAAGGTCAGTCCGGGGCCGGTGATCTGCACACCCACGTACAGATCGGTGCCCGCGGTGAGGTCACTGATTCTGGCCTTGTGGCCGCGTTGGAATTCCCTGGCCATGCGTAACGACCGTCCCCCATCCCGAATGCGATTGCGTCGCGTCAGGCTAACGGGAAACCCCGGAAGTGAACGCAGCCGGTACAGACCCGGTACACAATCACCCCCCGCCCGGGACGGACCCCGGCCGCCCCGCCCGCTATTCGTCGCGGCCGACGGGCGGATGGGGCAGCCGGGCGGCCGCGACCACCCCCTCGAGGTAGCCGCGCGCCCGCTCCGTCCGCGGATACGCCTCCAGCAACCGCCAGAAGCGCGGACCGTGCCCGGGCACCAGAAGATGGGCGAGTTCGTGGACGAGGACGTAGTCGACGACGTACTCGGGCATGCCCTGCAACCGGTGCGAAAGACGGATACTGCCCTCCGCCGGGGTGCAGGAACCCCACCGCGTGTTCTGATTGGTCACCCAGCGGACCGAGGTGGGCCGGGCCCGCCCGTCGAAGTACTGGTCCGACAGACGCGCGGCACGCTCGGTCAGCTCGGAGTCACCGAGCACCCGTTTGCTCTCCTGGGCGGCCAGTTTGTCGAGCATGACGGTCACCCAGCGCTGTTCCTCCGCCTCGGACATCCGGGCGGGGATGAGCACGACAGTGCGATCGCCCTCGCGGTACGCGGAGACCGTCCTGCGCCGTCGCGCACTCCTGCGAACCTCGATCGCGCTCGCCCCCGAGCCGCTTGGCGGCAGGCTCGTCGTGCTGCGCTGTGGTTTTCCGGCGCGGTGCAGTGGGTCGGCGGGCACGCCCCGACGTTACCCGCTGCACGTGGGGGAAGTCCCGTCCCCAGGACGGTTCGGTGTCGATCCGCACCTGCGCGCTCGATTTATCCGACGAACACCACAGCCTGTGGACAACTTTCCGCACCCTCCCCCCACCCCCGGGCATCCTGGCATCCGACGGCGGACCCGGCCCGGCCCGCCGGCACACGGGGATGCTCCACGAATACGGGGGTCGATCATGCATCCGATGGTGAAGCCCGCGCTGCGGCGCGGCTGGCGGGACCTCAACACCGTGCAGTTCGGCATGGCACCCGCCCACGCGATAGTGCTGGGCCCGGTGGACACGGCGACCGGCAGCTTCCTCGACCTGCTCGACGGAACCCGCGGACTCCCCCTCCTGCGCGAGGAAGGACGCGGCATGGGCCTGCCCGACGGCCATGTCGACGCACTCGTGGAACGGCTGGCCCACTCCGGACTGCTCGACGACGCGACGGGCGGCGGCCCGGCCGCGGACACCCTGCGCGCGAAGAAGGCGGTCCTCGCCCGGCTGCGCCCCGACCTCGCGGCCCTCTCCCTCGTCGCCCCCGCACCGGGCGACGCCCTCGGACACCTGGCCGCCCGCCGTCACCTGCGGGTACAGGTGCGCGGCGCGGGCCGGGTCGGGGTCACCCTGGCCGCCCTCCTGGCAGGCGCGGGCGTGGGCCGGATCGAGGTCCGCGACGTCGGCCGGGTGGAACCGTGGGACGTGGCACCCGGCGGACTGACGGCGGAGTCCATCGGAGAGCGCCGCGAGGAAGCCGCCCGACGGGCGGTGCGCCGAGCCGCGCCGGACCGCCCGCCCCGGCCGGCCACCGAGGGCGAGGAGCCCGGACTCTCCCTGGTGATCATCACGCCTCGGGACGGCCTGTCCGTCCACGCCCCCGATCCCACCGCCGCCGAACCGCTGATCACCTCCGGCGCACCCCATCTCTACGCGGGAGTCGTGGAAGGAACGGGAGTCGTCGGCCCGCTGGTCCTGCCCGGCGACACCGGCTGCGCGGGCTGCCTGGACCGGAGCCGCGCCGACCGGGATCCGACCTGGCCGCGCCTGATCGCCCAGTGGCGCTCCGGCTCCTCACGCCACGTACCGGCGTGCGACCTCACCGTGGCGACCGGCGTCGCCGGCATCGCCGCCGCACATGCGCTCGCCTTCCTCGACGGCCGGCCACCCTCCAGCGCCGGAGCCCGCTGGGAAACCTCCGCTCCGGCGCTCCACTGGCACGCGAAACCGGTGTGGCCACACCCCGATTGCCCGTGCGGCGCCGCGGAGAAAAGTAAGAAGGGGGAACGCGCCGCCGAAGCCGAGGAGCCGCACGAGACAATGGCGGGGCAACAGCCGCATGCGGCACGGCTGTCTGGGACTTGGAGGGCGCATGTCTGATCTTCCCCGGAAGGCGGTCACCCGAACCGCCAAACTCGCCGCGCTACCGCTCGGCTACGCCGGGCGAGCGACCTGGGGCCTGGGCAAGCGGATAGGCGGGAAGTCGGCGGAGATCGTGGGCCGCGAGCTTCAGCAGCGCACGGCCGAGCAGCTCTTCAAGGTGCTCGGTGAGCTGAAAGGCGGCGCGATGAAGTTCGGACAGGCACTGTCCGTCTTCGAATCGGCGCTGCCCGAGGAGGTCGCGGGCCCGTACCGCGCGGCGCTCACCAAACTCCAGGAAGCGGCACCACCGATGCCGACCCGCACGGTGCACTCCGTTCTCCGGGAGCGACTCGGCGAAGACTGGTCCGAGTTGTTCCTCGAATTCGAGGACAAGCCGGCCGCGGCCGCCTCGATCGGCCAGGTGCACCGGGCGGTGTGGCACGACGGACGCGAGGTCGCCGTCAAGGTTCAGTACCCGGGAGCGGGCGAGGCCCTGCTCTCCGATCTCACCCAGCTCAGCCGATTCGCCCGGCTGCTGGGCCCGCTCATCCCCGGCATGGACATCAAGCCCCTCATCACGGAACTGCGCGACCGGGTCTCCGAGGAGCTCGACTACGCGCTGGAGGCACAGGCCCAGGAAGCCCACGCCACGGAGTTCTCGGGCGACCCCGACGTCCTGGTACCGGCCGTGGTCCACCAGTGCGACCAGATCCTGGTCACCGAATGGATCGACGGCACACCTCTGTCGGAGGTGATCTCCGACGGCACCCAGGAGCAACGGGACCGCGCGGGGCAACTGCTGGCCCGCTTCCTCTTCTCCGGCCCCGCCCGCACCGGACTGCTGCACGCCGACCCCCACCCGGGCAACTTCCGGCTCCTGCCGGACGGGAAGAACGGCTGGCGCCTCGGCGTCCTGGACTTCGGCACGGTCGACCGTCTCCCCGGCGGTCTGCCCTCACCGATCGGCGACTCCCTCCGCATGACCCTCGACGGCGACGCGGAAGCGGTCTACGACCTGCTGCGCGAGGAGGGCTTCGTCAAGGAGTCGATAGAGCTCGAACCCGACGCGGTCCTCGACTACCTGCTGCCGATCATCGAACCGGCCCAGGTGGACGAGTTCACCTTCACCCGCGGCTGGATGCGCAGCCAGGCCGCCCGGGTGGCCGATCCCCGCTCCCCCGCCCACCAGTTGGGCAGGCTCCTCAACCTTCCACCGTCATACCTGCTGATCCACCGTGTGACGCTGAGCACCATCGGCGTCCTGTGCCAGCTGGGCGCGACGGTCCGGCTCCGCGACGAACTGGAGGAGTGGCTGCCGGGGTTCGTCCCGACCGAAGAGCTGCCGGACGAGGAGGACACAGCGGCTGGGGCGTGAGTTCGGGCTGCCTTCGGGCGGCTGTGGCGGGGCGGGGGGTGGGGAGGGGGCGGGGGGCGGGGGAGCCCCCCAAAGGAAGAAGCCCGGAGCAAGTCCCGCCCTACCACCAAGCCGAATCCAGCCGTCCCTCGATCGCCCGCAGATGTGCCCGGGCGCAGTTGTCGCAGAGGTAGTGGCGGTTGCCGTTCTCCATGGAGCAGGTCCAGGTCGGCTGGGGGCCTTCCGCCGAGGTGCCGCAGCGGGCGCATGCGATGCGCTGGGTCTGGGCGGTGTCGGGCCGCTCGGTGATGTCGCTGCTGTCACTGTCCCCGGGAAGACTCGTCACCTGGCGACGATAGCGCCGTGGTCGGGTGTTCGCCCGGCACAACGCACCGCGGGGGTCGGTCCGTCCGGACCGGCCCCCGCGGTGTGTCTGTGGATGTCTGCGACTGCCTTCGGCTGCTTACTGCATGACCGCCATGGCCAGCGCACGCCGGGCACGCATGGAGGCGCGCTCGGCCCGGCGCTGCATCCGGCGGGCGGTGGCCAGGCGCGCGGCCTGACGCTCCCGCTCGGCCTCTTGCAGTCGCTCGTGCATATGCGCACGAGCCAGGGCTTCTGGAATGAGTTGCATCTCTCGGGTCCTGTTCTCACGCGAGTCGTTCGCGTCGGTGGTGGTGAATTCTGGAATGACGGAGCCGGTGGGCTCACTCGCGGACGGCTTCATCGGGGCCTGTTTCTTGGGGTCGTGCGTCTGGGGGCGATCGATCGTTCCTGCGGTGTTCATGCCGTGACCGGGTTCTTGCGCGGACGGCCACGCGGCCGCTTGCGGGCTACGACAACACCCTGGACGAACAGCTCGCCGCCCCAGACACCCCAGGGCTCACGCCGCTCCTTGGCGCCGGCGAGGCAGGCCTCGATCAGCGGGCAGGTACGGCAGAGGGACTTGGCGTACTCGACGTCGGCCGGCGACTCGGCGAAGAAGACCTCCGGGTCGTAGGAACGGCAGGGGACGGGTACGCCGAGGTTCTCGATGGCGTCGTCGAGCGCGGTGAGCGCAGTGAGCGGGATCAAGGTGGAGTCCTCCGTGAGGCCGGGCGGGGGGATCGTTTCGGAAGGCGGTACGGACGGGGCGTGCGCTTCGAGTTGCACGGTTGGTCTTCCTCGTCTGGTCGTGCCGGCCGGTTGGCCGGTTGGCGGCTGGTACCGGGTTCTTTTCTTGTCCCGAGGCCCCTTCGCTCCGCCGTCCCCGGTCGGGGACAAACAGAAGGGCCGCGGATCCCGGGTGGGGTTCCGCGGCCCTGAAGGCGCCGGCCTGATCGAGGATCAGGCTGGATCACTCCAGGGTTCAGGCCCACGGAAGGCCCACATCGTGTGGTGCTGCTTCGTCTGCTTCAGGGATCCGGCACCGGTTGCCGCAAAGGCATAGGCACGCGCCTCTGCCACTACTGCCGCTTCCAGTGCCTGGATCGGTCGCTCATTGCGCTCACGGATGGGAAGACCCGCGAGAGACAGGGCGGACGCCGGCCGGACGGCAGAGATGCCGGACAGACCGGTGCCCAGGTTCGAGACGCCGAGCAGGCACGTGGAGACGACCGAGGGATCGGTCATTTTGGCGGTGCTGTTGGAGCTGGCGTTGATGCTGATCACTGGAATCGCCTCCTCTCGGCGTCTTGGGGGACTGGGGGTGAGCCAGTCCGACGGGTATTAAGTACAGCACGGAACCAGGGCTTCGGAGAAGCCCGCCGCTTCCGTGCTAAGAACCTATGGGGATTGCCGGGGCATGCGCAAACTATTTTCTCGACGAGTTTGAATCAGTCGTCGTGCTGGTCCTCGTCAGGCTCTTGGCCTGCGCAGATGGCCAGAACATCGGCTCCGAAGCGGTTGAGCTTGCGTACTCCGACCCCGGGGATCCGTGCGAGCTCTCCCTCGTCGTCGGGGACGGTCTCGGCGATGGCCATGAGTGTCTTGTCGGTGAAGACGCAGAACGCGGGCTGCCCGCTGCGCTGCGCCTGTACCGCCCGCCACTCGCGCAGCCGTTCGTAGAGGCCCTCGTCCATGTCGGAGGGGCAGTCCTCGCAGCGCATCAGTTTCATTTCGCCGGCGTCGGTCAGCGTGCGGCCGCAGACGCGGCAGCGGGCCGGAGTTCGGCTCGTCCGTCGTACGGCGGTGCCTCCGCTGCTTCCGATGCCTCGCTCGACGCCTCCCGGACCGCCTCCGTTTGTGCGGCCCGCGGTGGTGACGGAGCCGGGGCGTAGTCCGTCGAGGAAGCGGCTGGGCCTGCGGTTGGCTCTGCCGCCGGGTGAGCGGGACAGGGCCCAGGAGACGAAGAGGTGTTCCCTGGCGCGGGTGACGCCGACGTAGAGGAGGCGGCGTTCCTCTTCGATCTGCTCGTCGGTCTTTGCGTAGGTGATCGGCATCATGCCCTCGGCGACGCCGACGAGGAAGACGACGTCCCACTCCAGTCCTTTGGCGGAGTGCAGGGAGGCGAGGGTGACGCCCTGGACGGTCGGGGCGTGCTGTGCGCCGGCGCGTTCGTCGAGTTCGGCGACCAGGTCGCCGAGGGTGGCGTCCTGCTTGGCGGCGGCGAAGTCCTGGGCGAGGTGGACGAGTGCGGCCAGTGATTCCCAGCGCTCTCTGACCGCGCCGGAGCCGGCGGGGGGTTGGCTGGTCCAGCCTTCGCCGGACAGTACGGCGCGGACCTGGGAGGGCAGGTCGACGACGTCGTCGAGAAGGGAGTCGTTGGCTCCGAACCGGGCGGCCGCGCGGAGGGCCGATCCGGCTTTGCGCACTTCGGGGCGGTCGAAGAACCGCTCGGCGCCGCGCAGCTGGTAGGGCACTCCGGCGTCGGCGAGTGCCTGTTCGTGGATCTCGGACTGGGAGTTCGTGCGGAAGAGGACGGCGATCTCGCCTGCGGGGACGCCGGAGGCGATGAGGTCGCGGATGCGGCGGGCGGCGCCTTCCGCCTCGGCGGGTTCGTCGGTGTATTCGGCGTAGACGGGCTCGGGGCCGGGGGCGCGCTGGGAGATCAGTTCCAGGCGGTGGTCGGCGGCGCGGCCGCGGGCCTGTGAGAGCAGGCCGTTGGCGAGGTGGACGACCTGCGGTGAGGAGCGGTAGTCGCGGACGAGCTTGACGACGGTGGCCGCGGGGTGGCGGGTGCGGAAGTCGAGAAGGTGGTCGGGAGTTGCACCGGTGAACGAATAGATCGTCTGGCTGGCGTCGCCGACGACGCACAGGCTGTCGCGTTCGCCGAGCCACAGTTCGAGGAGGCGTTGCTGGAGGGGGCTGACGTCCTGGTATTCGTCGACGACGAAGTGCTGGTACTGGGAGCGGACCTGGTCGGCGATGTCGTGGCGGTCCTGGAGGATGCCGACGGTGAGCAGCAGGACGTCCTCGAAGTCGATGAGTGATCGGTCGCGTTTGACGTCTTCGTAGGCGGCGTACAGCTGGGCGATCTCTGCGGGGTCGCGGGGGGATTCGCGGCCGGTCTTGGCGGCGGCGGCCGCGTAGTCGGAGGGGACGGTCTGGGTGACCTTGGACCATTCGATCTCGGCGGTGACGTCGCGGAGCTCGCCGCGGTCGAGGCGGATGCGGCAGGCGGCGGCCGCGTCGGCGACGAGCTGGATCTTGCGGTCGATGAGTCGGGGGAGGCTGCCGCCGACCGCTTTCGGCCAGAAGTACTGGAGTTGGCGCAGGGCCGCGGAGTGGAAGGTGCGGGCCTGGACGCCGCCGGCGCCGAGCTGTCGGAGGCGGCCGCGCATCTCTCCCGCGGCGCGGTTGGTGAAGGTGACGGCGAGGACGCTGGAGGGCTGGAGGATTCCGGCGCGTACGCCGTAGGCGATGCGGTGGGTGATCGCTCGCGTCTTGCCTGTGCCGGCGCCTGCGAGCACGCACACCGGACCGTGCAGGGCGGTGGCGACCGCGCGCTGCTCGGGGTCGAGCCCGTCGAGCACCGCGTCGGCCGTGTCCGGAACCTGTGGGAAGAGGGTGGAGTGCGTTGCTGCTGTCACCCCGCCATGCTGCCAGGTCGCCGGGGGCGGGTGAGTCGGTTGTCCACAGGGAGGGTCTTGTGGTCGTACTAATGCGGCAGGCGTCGGGGGGTGCCGGTGTACGGGGCGGGGGTACCGGCTGCGGGAATGGTACGTGTCCGGCGTACGTTCCCCTTCTGCGATGACGCACCCCCAGCAGTAAAGGAGCGCGAGAGACATGCCGGGCACTGTGACGATGTACAGCACCACGTGGTGCGGATACTGCACGCGGCTGAAGGGCCAGCTGGACCGCGAGGGCATCACGTACAAGGAGATCAACATCGAGCACGACCCGGCGTCCGCGGCGTTCGTGGAGAAGGCGAACGGCGGGAACCAGACCGTTCCGACGGTTCAGGTGGTCCCCTCCAACGGTGGGGTCGAGGTCGTGATGACCAACCCGAGCCTCGCGCAGGTGAAGCGCGCGCTCGGCGTCTGACCCGGGAGCAGGCGTACGAGACCCGGCCCGGTGATCACGGGCGCGGGTCTCGTCGGCGTTGTGCTGTTCAGCAGTAGGGCTGCTGGTCGGTGAGTGCCGACGCCACGCGCATGAAGACTCCGAAGAGCCGGTAGAGCTGGGGAACCGGTCCGGTCACCTCGACGGTGCGGGAGTCTCGCAGGCCGACTCCGGGAATCCCTTCGAGCTGGCTGGCGACGGTGGCCGACTGCCACCGCACTGCCAGGGTGGCCGCGGTTTCTGTGCGGGCCGGCCGTGGGCGGGGGCCGGCCCGGCGCACTCCCTCGGCGGCGGCTTCCTCGATCGCCTTGCGCGCCTCGGTCGCGGGCCTCAGCCGGGCGCTGAAGCAGTCCCTGGCGTACTTGACCGGAGCCGTGACGAGCTGGGCGTCCCAGGCCGTCGCCTCGTCGCAGGCGGCGTCGTCGCCGGAGAGCATCACCACGGGTACGCCCAGTGCGGCGGCTGTGGCGTGTGCGAATCCGATCTCTCCCATGGGCTGGTCGTCCAGCCACATGTCCTCGATCTCGTGGCCCATGTAGCTGTGGCTGAGCACGCCCAGTGCGCCGGCACGTGAGTGGTAGCCGACGCACAGCACCGCGGCGAAGTCACTGTCCAGGCCTTCGAGCATCCCCATCCGTTTGGGTTTGCCTCTGACCAACTCCGCCTCGGGGTGTATCCGGTCGGCGAGCAGGTTCCGCATGGTGCTGTGTGCGTCGTTCACCAGAACCCGGGTGGCACCGGCCGTGAGCGCGCCGCGCACGGCCGCGTTCACGTCCTCGGTCATCATGACCCGGCCGTGCTGGTAGTCCTGGCCGCCGGCCTGCACGTCCTGGGCACCGACCAGTCCGGTGACGCCCTCCATGTCGGCGCTGATGTACACCTGCACGCCCACTGCCTCCGCTCCGTGGCCCCCGGCCGCCGAGAACCTGATCTCAGGACACCGCGTGTCCTGGTCGGTTGTCCCGGGCATTGCGGTGGGGCGGTTCTTGAAGTGACTCAAGAACCGCCCCTGTTGTGTGTTTTACGTCACGCTGGCTCGGGTGGCTGCCCGGTGGTCCGCCTGGTCTCTCCCCTGGGAGTGGTGGGTGGCTACACCTCTCTGCGGGGCAGGGGCTTTCCGTACCAGAGTTCGATCAGGCGGGCCGCGATGGAGATGCCGTACGGGGGCATCACTTCGCCGGACTCGAAGGCGGTGCGCAGGTCCTCGCGGGAGAACCAGCGGGCTTCGTGGATCTCCTCGCCGTCGACGTCGATATCGCGGGAGGTGGCGCGGGCCATGAAGCCGAGCATGAGGCTGGAGGGGAACGGCCAGGGCTGGCTGGCGACGTACTCGACCTCGCCGACGGTGATGCCCGCCTCTTCGAAGACCTCGCGGCGCACGGACTGCTCGATGGATTCGCCGGGTTCGACGAAGCCGGCGAGTGTCGAGAAGCGGCCTTCGGGCCAGTGCACCTGGCGGCCGAGCAGGATGCGGTCCTCGTCGTCGGTGACCGCCATGATCACGGCGGGGTCGGTGCGCGGGTAGTGCTCGGCGCCGCAGGCGGGGCAGCGGCGGATGTGGCCGGCTGCCGCGATCACGGTGCGTTCGCCGCAGCGTGAGCAGAAGCGGTGCAGTCGCTGCCAGTTCTCCAGGGCGACGGCGTGCACCATGAGGCCGGCGTCGCGGGGGGAGAGCAGGAGTCCCGCCTCGCGCAGGCCCGCGGGGCGTGCGGACTGGTCGATGCGGCCGGGCAGCGCATCCTTCTGGAGTGCGAAGTAGCTCACACCGTCGTCGTCCGTGCCGAGGAAGTAGCGGTGCGCTTCGGTGAGCGGGGCCTCGAAGGAGGGGGTCATGACGAGTTCGGTGGTGCCGTCCGCGGTCTCGTCGATGAGGACCTGCCCGCCGGAGACCACGAAGGCGCGGGTCGTGGGGTGACTCCAGGCCGCCGCGAGCCAGGCCTCGTCGAGCCGGTGGTGGGCGGCCCGGTCGATGCCGCTCGGGGCGGTGAGCGAGATGGGACGGTCGGCGGTGCGGTCGGTCCAGGTGGTCACGGGTGCTTCCAACTCCCCCGGTGGAACGGTTATTTCGGCGGGCGGTTCAGCAGGACGTACGGCGGGACGGGTGTGCGGGGCGCTCTTCTGGGTGTGAATGGGGCTTCTTCCGGATGTGAAAGGGCTTCTTCAGTGTGCCTCGCGCCAGTTCTCGGCCAGGTCGTCCCACAGGTGGGCGCTGGTTTCGACGCCCTTCATGAGGAGGTCGAGTTCGACCTTCTCGTTGGGGGCGTGCCAGCCGTCGGAGGGGACGGAGATGCCCAGGAAGAGCACGGGGGCGTCGAGGACTTCCTGGAGGTCGGCCGCGGGCCCCGAGCCGCCTTCGCGGGTGAAGCGGATGGGCTGCTCGAAGGCGCGGCCCATAGCCCGTGCGACGGACTGCAGGGCGGGGTGGTCCAGCGGGGTGAGGCAGGGGCGGGTGGCGGCGCCGAAGGTGATCTCGTGCCGGATGCCCTCGGGGAGCTGTTCGGCGGCCCAGGCGCGTACGGCCTTCTCGATGTGGTCGGGGTCCTGGCCCGCGACGAGCCGGAAGGAGAGCTTCACCATGGCGGAGGACGGGATGATCGTCTTGCTGCCGGGTCCCTGGTAGCCGCCGCCGATGCCGTTGACCTCGGCGGTGGGGCGGGCCCAGATGCGCTCCAGGGTGGTGTGGCCGGCCTCTCCGTGGGTGGCCGACGACTTGGCGGTGCTCAGCCAGCGCGCTTCGTCGAAGGGCAGTTCGGCGAAGAGTTCGCGCTCGCGGTCGGTGAGTTCGGTGATGCCTTCGTAGAAGCCCGGGACGGCCACGCGCGCGTGGTCGTCGTGGAGGGCGGCGACGAGGCGGGCGGCGGCGGTGGCGGGGTTGGGCACGGCGCCGCCGAAGGAGCCGGAGTGGATGTCCTGGGCGGGTCCGTGCAGCTCGATCTCGCATTCGGCGAGCCCGCGCATACCGGTGCACACGGTGGGGGTGTCCTCGGACCACATGCCGGTGTCGGAGACGATCACCGCGTCGGCGGCCAGCCGGTCGGCATGGGTTTCCACGAGGTCACGGAAGTGCGGGGAGCCGGATTCCTCCTCGCCCTCGATGAGGAGTTTGAGGTGGACGGCGGGGGCGGTGCGTCCGGTGGCGGCGAGGTGGGCGCGGACGCCGAGTGTGTGGAAGAACACTTGGCCCTTGTCGTCGGCGGCTCCGCGCGCGTGGAGGCGGTTTCCGCGGATCACCGGTTCGAAGGGGTCGGTGTCCCAGCCGTCCTCGCGGGCGGCGGGCTGGACGTCGTGGTGCCCGTAGACGAGGACCGTGGGGGCCTGGGGGTCTTCGGACGGCCATGCGGCGAAGACGGCGGGGGCGCCGTCGGTCGTCCAGACCTCCGCGGTGGGGAAGCCGGTCTCCTGGAGTTTGGCGGCGAGCCAGTCGGCGCTGCGCCTCACGTCCGCCGCGTGGTCGGGCTGGGCCGACACGGAGGGGATGCGCAGCCATTCGGCGAGGTCGTCGAGGAAGGCCGTGCGGTGGTTCTGGATGTACGCGCGGACGGTGCTGACGGCGTTGTCAACGGGCTTGCTCATGCTCACGAGCCTAGCCGCCCGTGGGGGCGTGTTCGTCCGGTGGTTCTCCGGCCGCCTCGTGCCACGGGTCCCGGGTGTCCTGCGTGAGCAGCCGTTCCAGGGCGGCGCGGTCGGGGAGGTCGCGGGGGCGGACGATCTCGCCGCTGCGAACGTATACGAACGTGGCCTTGACGGACTCCGGGGGCACGCCCTGCTGCTCGGCCCAGGCGAGGCGGTAGACGGCGAGCTGGAGGGGGTCGGCGGTGCGGGTGCGGCTGGTCTTCCAGTCGACGATCTCGTACGTCGTACCGTCGCCGTCGTCCTCCTTGTAGACGGCGTCGATGCGGCCCCGGACGACGCGTCCGGCGATGGCGAGCTGGAAGGGGGTCTCGACGCGGTGGGGCGTGCGGTGTGCGTAGGGAGTGCGTTCGAAGGCGTCCTTGAGGTCTTCCAGGTCGCGTTCGTCGGCGATCTCGGCGTCGCTGCCGGGCAGGTCCTCCGGTTCGAGCATGGGCAGCCGCAGTTCTTCGAAGCGGGACTCCACCCAGGCGTGGAAGCGGGTACCGCGGCGGGCGGCGGGTCGTGGGGGGCGCGGCATGGGGCGCGCGAGTTCCTGTGCGAAACCGTCGGGGTCGGCGGCCAGGTGCAGTACCTGTGAGGCGGTGAGCGAGGCGGGCAGGGGGACGTCGGTGACACTCGCGCGGGCGCGCAGGAGTTCTCCGGTGAGCGCGTCGAGGTCGCGGTCCCAGGAGGCGAGGGTGCGGACTTCCTCGGGGGTGAGGCGTACGGGGTCGTCCTGCGGGTGGGGGCGGGCGTGCTGGGTCTGCGGGGGCGCCGGTACCGGGGCCGGGCGGGCATCGGGGACGGGTCGGTCCTCGGGGGCGGGCGCCTGGTGCGGGAGCGTCGGACGGTGGGTGGTCCAGGAGTCCCAGTCCGAGTCGTCGCCCACGAGGAGGGCGTCGTCGTCTTCGGAGAGGTCGTCGCCTTCAGGGAGGTCGTCGTCTCCTGCGGGGTGCGGCTCGTCCCCGTAGGACGGCTCGTCGTCGGGCGGGAGCGGCCACTCTGGGTCGTCGTGGGAGGACGGGCCGTGGACGGCGGGGTGGGGCTCTTCGTGGGACGCCACCCGCTCCAGGTGGGCGAGTACGGTCTCGGCGGCCGCGCGGCGGCGGGCGAGTGCCGCGTCGTCGAGCGGGAGCGGCCACGCGTGGTCCGCCGCCGCCTCGTGCAGGGCCGGGTTCTCCTCGTCCTGCGCCGGTTCGTCGGCCCAGGCCTCGATCTCTCCGTGTCCGGCGGCGCAGTGGTCGTACAGGGCGTGCAGGAAGTCGGAGGGGCCGCGCGGGCGCTTCTGGGACGGGCCCCACCAGTGGCCGGAGCCGAGCAGGAGCGAGCGGGGGCGGGTGAAGGTCACGTAGCCGAGGCGGAGCTCCTCGGTGCGCTGGTGGTCCTTCATGGCCTCGTGGAAGGCCCTGATGCCCTTGGCGTCCCAGGTGTCGACGTCGGGCAGGGTGTCGGCGTCTCCGCGCAGTTCGTGCGGCAGGACCTTGCCCTGGGCTGTCCATTTCTCGCGTCCCTGGGCGCTGGGGAAGGTTCCGGTGACGAGGCCCGGGACGGCGACGACGTCCCACTCCAGGCCCTTGGACTTGTGGGCGGTGAGCACCTTGACGGTGTTCTCACCGCCGGGCAGGGCGTTGTCGAGGCCCTTTTCGTACTGTGCGGCGGTGCGCAGGTAGGCGAGGAACGCGAGCAGGGTCGCCTCGCCGTCGCCCGCGGCGAAGGACGCGGCGACGTCGAGGAAGTTCGAGAGGGTCTCGCGGCGGCGGGCGGCGAGGGCGTGCGGGGACGCGGAGAGCTCGACCTCCAGTCCGGTGACGGCGAGCACCCGGTGCAGGACGTCCATCAGGGGGTCGGCGAGCGAGCGGCGCAGGTCGCGCAGTTCGGCGGCGAGCCGTGCGAAGCGCACCCGGGCGTCGGGCGAGAAGGGCAGTCCGTCGTCGTCCCTCTCGGCCTCGATGGGCATCTCCAGGAACGTGTCCAGGGCGTCGGCGAGCGATATCACCTCGGCCGGGTCGACCCCCTCGACGGCCGCGGCGAGCCGGCGGTCGGCGTCGTCGTCGGCGCCCACGCGCGCGTGGGACACGAGAAGGCGGGCGCGCCGTCCCAGGAGGGCGAGGTCGCGCGGGCCGATCCGCCAGCGGGGTCCGGTGAGCAGGCGGACCAGGGAGGCGTTGGCGCCGGGGTCCTGGAGGACCTCGCAGACGGCGACGAGGTCGGCGACCTCGGGGAGGTGCAGCAGCCCGGAGAGGCCGACGACCTCGACGGGGATGTCGCGGGCGACGAGCGCGCCCTGGATCTCGGCGAAGTCGCTCGCCGTGCGGCACAGCACGGCGATCTCGCCGGGGGCCTTTCCGGTGCGTACGAGGTGGGCGAGGGAGTCGGCGAGCCAGTCGATCTCCTCGGCGTGGGTGGGCAGCAGCGCGCAGTGGACGACGCCGTCGTGCTCGGCTCCGGGGGCGGGCCGGAGGGCCTCCACGCCCGCGTGCATCGCGCGCAGGGGTTCGGCGAGGCCGTTGGCGAGGTCGAGGAGGCGGCCGCCGCTGCGGCGGTTCTCGCTGAGTGACTGGCGGTCGGCGGGGCGGCCGTCGGCGTGCGCGAAGTGTTCGGGGAAGTCGTCGAGGTTGGCGACGGAGGCGCCGCGCCAGCCGTAGATGGCCTGGCACGGGTCGCCGACCGCGGTCACGGGGTGTCCCGTGCCGCCGCCGAACAGTCCGGCGAGCAGGACGCGCTGCGCCACCGAGGTGTCCTGGTACTCGTCCAGCAGGACCACGCGGAACTCGTCGCGGAGGATGTCCCCGACCTCGGGGCGGGTGCGGGCCAGGGTGGCCGAGAGGGCGATCTGGTCGCCGAAGTCGAGGAGGTCGCGTTCGCGTTTGGCCGCTCGGTAGCGGACCACCAGTTCGGCGAGTTCGCGCCGGGCCGCGGCTGCCTCGGGGACCTTGCGGAGGTCGGCGTTGGTGAGTTTGGCGCTCTCCAGGGTGTGCAGCAGTCCGGCGTCGTGGGCGCGCAGGTCCTCGGGGCGTACGAGGTGTTCGGCGAGTTCGGAGTCGAGGGTGAGGAGGTCGCCGACGAGGTCGGGGAAGGAGCGGGTGAGCGCCGGGTACGGTCCGGGTGACTCCCGCAGGACGCGGGCGGCGAGCTGGTAGCGGGTGGCGTCGGCGAGCAGGCGGGACGTCGGTTCGAGGCCGATGCGCAGTCCGTGGTCGGTCAGCAGGCGGCCCGCGAAGGCATGGTAGGTCGAGATGACCGGCTCGCCGGGCGGGTTGTCGGGGTCGATCACGTCCGGGTCGGTGACCCCGGCCTTGATCAGGGCCTTGCGGACGCGTTCGGCGAGTTCGCCCGCGGCCTTGTTGGTGAACGTCAGCCCGAGGACCTGTTCGGGGGCGACCTGTCCGGTGCCGACCAGCCAGACCACGCGTGCCGCCATCACCGTGGTCTTCCCGGATCCGGCTCCGGCCACGATCACCTGCGGGGCGGGCGGTGCGGTGATGCAGGCCGTCTGCTCCGGGGTGAAGGGGATGCCGAGGAGCTCCTTGAGCTGCTCGGGATCGGTGATACGGGCTGGCACGTCTGAGAGGCTAGCCGCGCCCACTGACAGCGGGCGGCCACATCGGCTGTCGGGCCGTGGGAACCGCTGGTCAGCACGTGGGGTGTCGTACGTCACTCGGGTCGCGTCCGATGACACCGCGCTCCCGGGGAGCCGGCGGCCGTCGCCGGTGCGCGTGCCGTCGGCCGGCCGCCGGCCGGTCACTCGACGACGTGACGTCCTTCCGCGCGGGCGCTGCACGAGGTGCGGAACGCGCAGTGCGTGCAGTGCTGGCCGGTGGTCGGCGAGAACCGTTCGTCGAGGACCTTGCCCGCGGCGGTGGCCAGCAGGTCGCCGACCCACTCCCCCGTGAGGGGTTCCTGGGCCTGCACCTTGGGGAGGGTCTCGCCGCCGTTCTTCTGGGCGGCGCCCTGGCGGAGCTGGACGAGTTCGGCGCCGCCCGGCTCGGGGCGTACGCCGTCGAAGGCGTCGTCGACGGCGCCTTCGCGGACCGCGAGCTGGTAGACGGCGAGCTGTGGGTGGTGGGCCACTTCGGCGGCGGTGGGCGCGTGTTTGCCGGTCTTGAAGTCGACCACGTAGGCGCGGCCCTCGGTGTCCGTCTCGACGCGGTCCATGGAGCCGCGGATGCGTACTTCGTAGGAGCCCGCTTCCAGGGTCACGTCGAAGTCGTGCTCGCTGGCCACGGGCGTACGGCCGGGGCGGACCTGGTTGGAGTCGATGTGCCACTTCAGGAAGCGTTCGAGAGCCACGCGCGCGTGCTCCTTCTCCTGCGCCGACTTCCAGGGCGCGTCGAAGGCGAGCGCGTTCCACACGGAGTCCAGGCGTTCCATGAGGACGTCGAGGTCGGCGGGGGTGCGTCCGGAGGCGACCTCGTCGGCGAGGACGTGCACCACGTTGCCGAAGCCCTGGGCCGCGGTCGCGGGCGCGTCGGCCTTCACCTCGCGCCCCAGGAACCACTGCAGTGCGCAGGTGTTGGCGAGCTGGTCGAGGGCGCTTCCGGAGAGCACGACGGGCTGGTCGCGGTCGCGCAGCGGGACCTTGCTCTCGGTGGGGTCGTACATGCCCCACCAGCGGTAGGGGTGGGCGGAGGGCACCAGGGGGCGGCCGTCGTCGTCGGCGAGGGCGGCGAGCCGGGCCAGGCGGTGGGCCGCGGCCTGCCGTAGGGGTTCCGAGACGCGTGGGTCGACGGTGGTGGCGCGCAGTTCGGCGACGAGGGCGGCGACGGACAGCGGGCGGCGGGGCCGGCCGGTGACGTCCTTGGGTTCGACGCCGAGTTCGGTGAGGAAGCGGGAGGGCTGGTCCCCGTCGTCGGCGGGTGCCTTCACCGCGGTGACGACGAGGCGTTCGCGCGCGCGGGTGGCGGCCACGTAGAACAGGCGGCGTTCTTCGGCGAGGAGCGCTCCGGGGGTGAGGGGTTCGGCGAGGCCGTCTCGACCGATACGGTCCGCTTCCAGCAGGGAGCCGCGGCGGCGCAGGTCGGGCCACAGACCCTCCTGGACGCCCGCCACGACGACGAGGTGCCATTCCAGGCCCTTGGAGCGGTGCGCGGTCATCAGGCGCACGGCGTCGGGGCGTACGGCCCGGCGGGTGAGGGTGTCGGCGGCGATGTCCTGGGCGTCGATCTCCTCCAGGAAGTTGAGGGCGCCGCGTCCGCCGGTGCGTTCCTCGGCGCGGGCCGCGGTCGCGAACAGCGCGCACACGGCGTCGAGGTCGCGGTCGGCGTTGCGTCCGGCCGCGCCGCCGCGCCGGGCGGCGCGCTCCAGGCGCTGCGGCCAGGGTGTGCCTTCCCAGAGGTCCCACAGCGCCTCCTCGGCCGTCCCGCCGCCCGCCAGGCGCTCCCGTGCCTTGCGCAGCAGCGCGCCGAGGCGCTGGGCTCCGCGGGCGTAGGCCGGGTCGTGGGCGACGAGCCGTTCCGGTTCGGCGAGCGCGAGGGCGAGCAACTCGTCGGAGGGCGGCGGTACGTGGTTGCCGGCGGCGCGCTCCTCCTCGCGCAGCGCGCGGCCCAGGCGCCGCAGGTCGGCGGCGTCCATGCCGGCGAGGGGTGAGGCGAGCAGGGTGAGCGCGGTCTCGGTGTCGAGCCAGGGCACCGTCCTCTGGAGGCCGGTGTCCTCGGGCTGTGCGTCCGCGTCTTCAGGAACGGCTTGCGGCACGGCTGCCGGAACCGCTTCAGGGGCAGCTCCGGGATCGTTTTCGGGAGCGGCTCCAGGTGCGTCGTCAGGGGCTTCAGCGGAGGGCTCGTCCGGGGCGTCGGCGGGATCCTCGCTGTCGGCAATGGGCGTCGGTGCCGCGCCCGTCCCCGTCCCGGACTCGGCGCGGGCGACCGCCCGCAGGGCCGTCAGCAACGGCGTCACCGCGGGCTCGTGCCGCAGGGGAAGGTCGTCGCCGTCGATGTCGAGCGGTACTCCGGCTGCGGTGAGCGTGCGGCGGATCACCGGGATCGTGCGGGAGCCGGCGCGCACCAGGACGGCCATCTCGCCCCAGGGGACGCCGTCCTCCAGGTGCGCGCGGCGCAGGATGTCCGCGATGTTGTCCAGTTCCGTGCCCGCCGTCGGATACGTGTAGACCTCGACCGTGCCGCCGTCCCGTACCGGCGTCAGTTCGCGGTGGGCGCGCACCTTCGGCGCGGGCAGCCGGGTCAGCGGCATGCGCTGGGTGAGCAGGCGGGTGGCGTCGAGCAGGGTGGCGCCGGAGCGGCGGGAGGTGCGCAGTACTTCGACCGGCGCGGGGTGGCCGCCCGCGCGCGGGAAGGCGTCGGGAAAGTCCAGGATGCCGTTCACGTCGGCGCCCCTGAAGGCGTAGATCGACTGGTCGGGGTCGCCGAAGGCGACCAGGGTGCGGCCGCCGCCGGCCAGGGCGCGCAGGAGCCGTACCTGGGCGGGGTCGGTGTCCTGGTACTCGTCCACGTAGACGGCGTCGTACTGCGCGGCGAGACGTCCGGCGACGCCCGGGCGCTCCGTGAGCAGTACCGCGCGGTGGACGAGTTCCGCGTAGTCGAGCACGCCTTGCAGGTCGAGAACGTCGAGGTACTCGGCGAGGAATGCCGCGGCGGCGCCCCAGTCGGGGCGGCCGATCCGGCGGGCGAAGGCGGTCAGGGCATCGGGGCCGAGCCCCAGTTCGCGGCTGCGTGCCAGGACGGCTCGGACCTCGTCGGCGAAGCCGCGTGTGGTCAGGCAGGCGCGCAGTTCGTCGGGCCAGCGCACGTGGGCGAGGCCGAGCCGCTCCAGGTCGGGCTGGCCCGCGAGCAGCTCGCGCACCGCGACGTCCTGTTCGGGTCCGGACAGCAGCCGCAGCGGTTCCACGAACAGGTCGCTGTCCTGGTGGGCGCGGACCAGGGCGTAGCAGAACGAGTGGAAGGTGGTGGCCCGGGGGGCGCGGGCGGCCCCGATGCGCAGCGCCATGCGGTCGCGCAGTTCCACGGCCGCCTTGCGGCTGAACGTGAGGACCAGGATCCGTTCCGGGTCGCCGCCCTGTGCGATCCGGGCCGCCACGGACTCGACGAGGGTGGTCGTCTTGCCGGTGCCGGGGCCCGCCAGCACGAGGAGCGGGCCCGATCCGTGGTCAACCACTGTGCGCTGTCCTGCGTCCAGACGAGGGGGGCCCACCCGGACCGGCGCGGTGCGCACCAGTCGGTACGCGCCGCGGGTCCCCTGCCGCACCTGGGGGTGCGGCAGGCGCCTGGTGGAGGAAGAGGAGCTCACGTGGTTCGCCGGTCCTGGAGGTTGTGCTGGTGGGCGGAGCGTCGCGGGCCGAGGGTGGTGGCCGCGGGATGAGGGGGATGCGCGCCGTCGACGGTACGCCGGTGGACATCGCGGATGGACGGCTTCCCGTTCTTCCCTCACACCCGGTGCGTTCCCCGCTCGTCGAACGTACGGCATGTCACGGACGTGCCTCGTTTCCCCCGTACGGGCCACAGACGCCCCGTCCGCCCGTGCGATGCCGGAAGCTGTCAGGTGTGATCCCGCGCGCGTTCGTCGCCGTCCCATCGTGCTCGTCTCATGTCGACGCGCGGCCGATGCCCTTCGGAAGCCCTGCTCGCCTCCTTCAGCGGCGTGCCCTCCGTGCGGTAGCGGTCCAGTGCCTCGAGTTCGTGGCCCGGCAGCAGGACTCCGTCCGCGCGGACGACCCGCCACCACGGGACCGCTCCTCCGTAGAGGGCCATCACGCGGCCCACCTGGCGCGGGCCGCCCTCCTCCAGCCACTCGGCGACATCCCCGTACGTCATGACGCGCCCGGGGGGAATGAGGTCGGCGACCTCAAGGACCCGCTCCGCGTACTCCGGCAGCTCGTCCGCCGGAAGGCTCTCCTCGCTCATCCGCCCCATCCTGCCCCACCCCACCGACAGTGTGAGGGGATGGCGACTGTGGGTATCTCTCGCCCCGAAGGCGCGCTTCGGGCAGACTGTGCGCCCCCGCATTTGCACCCTGATGCCCCCGTGTGTCGGTGGGGCATGCCACCATCGTGCGGGCGGTGACTGGTGATACGAGATCAAGAAGAGACCATGAGGCAGCAGGGCGTGCACCCCGAAGGCGCGGAGAGCACCTCCGCCGCTTCGTCGCGCCCGGAAGCCTCCGAAGCCGCCGCCGAGGGCTCCGGCAAGACGGCCGGCGAGCCCGATCCGAAGACCGATTCCTCCTCGAAGGCGGACGAAAAGCCCTCCTCCGAGGCGCGCGGCGCGCGGAATCGGCGGGCGACGGGCGACGACGACTGCGGTGACGATGCCCACAACGACGAGGTAGAGGGCGACGAACCGCTGCTGCCCGCGCGCGTGCACCGTCCGTCGGACCTGATGCGGCTGCTGGTCGGCTTCCTCGCGATCGTCGTGCTGCTCGCCATCGCGGCGTTCGCGCACGGGACGACGTCCGGGCTCGAACAGGACATCAACAAGGGCACCGGCCAGGCGCCCGATCTGCTGATCAAGATCGCGGGGCTCGCGTCGAGCATCGCGATCCTGCTGGTGCCGGTCGCCTTCGCGATCGAGCGCCTGATCAAGCGGGACGGGCTGCGCATCGCCGACGGCGTGCTCGCCGCGGTCCTCGCGCACGGAGTGACCCTCGCCACCGACCTGTGGGTCGCGAAGGCCGCGCCGGGCTCCATCCAGGAGGCCCTCACCCAGCCCTCACCGGGTGACATCCACGCCCTCACCGACCCGGTGCACGGCTATCTGGCACCGGTCATCGCCTACATGACGGCCGTCGGCATGTCCCGCAGACCCCGCTGGCGCTCGGTGCTGTGGGTGGTGCTGCTCCTGGACGCCTTCTCCATGCTGGTCACCGGCTACACGACGCCGTTCTCGATCATCCTGACGGTGCTGATCGGCTGGACCATCGCCTACGGGACGCTGTACGCGGTCGGGTCGCCGAACGTCCGGCCGACCGGGCGGACACTGATGGCGGGGCTCCGGCACGTCGGTTTCCACCCCGTCAGCGCCGCCCGCGAGGAGACCCCGGACACGTCCGACAATGGCGACCGCGGCCGCCGTTACTTCGTCACCCTGGAGGACGGACCGCCACTGGACGTCACGGTGGTCGACCGTGAGCAGCAGGCGCAGGGCTTCTTCTACCGGGTCTGGCGCAATCTGACCCTTCGTGGCCTCGCCACCCGGCGCAGTCTCCAGTCGCTGCGGCAGGCCCTGGAGCAGGAGGCGCTCCTCGCGTACGCGGCCATCGCGGCCGGCGCCAACGCGCCGAAGCTGATCGCGACGTCCGAGCTCGGTCCGGACGCCGTGATGCTCGTCTACGAGCACACGGGGGGACGCACCCTGGACTCGCTGCCCGGGGAGCTCATCACCGACGGCCTGCTGCGCGACACCTGGCATCAGGTGCAGGCGCTGCAGTCACGGCGCATCGCGCACCGCAGGCTCGCGGGTGACGCGATTTTGGTGGATCGTTCCGGCACGGTGATCCTCACCGATCTGCGCGGCGGCGAGATCGCAGCGGGCGATCTGCTGCTGCGCATGGACATCGCCCAACTGCTGACCACCCTAGGGCTGCGCGTCGGCGCCGAGCGCACGGTGGCGTCCGCGGTCGGTGTGCTGGGTCCGGACGCCGTCGCCGACTGTCTGCCACTGCTGCAGCCCATCGCGTTGTCCCGCTCCACGCGCGCGACGCTGCGCAAACTGGCCCGGGAGCGTGCCCAGCGCGAGCGCGAGGCGGTCCTGGAGGCCTCACGGCAGGACAAGCTCGCGCGCGCGGAGCAGGCCCAGCACGCCGAGACGGTGGCGGAGAAGCCCGGCAAGAAGGCCGTACGGGCGGAGCAGCGGGCCGAGAAGCGGGCGCTGGACGAAGCGCTGGACGAGGCACGCGAGGAGGACCTGCTCACCCAGATCCGCCACCAGGTGCTGCGGATCAGACCGCAGGCACCGGTCGAGCCGGCCCGCCTGGAGCGGATCAAACCGCGCACGCTGATCAGTTTCATCGCCGGTGCCATCGGCGGGTACTTCCTTCTGACACAGCTCACCCACATCGAGTTCGCGACCCTCTTCGAGAGCGCCGAGTGGGGCTGGGTCGCCGCGGCCGTGCTGTTCTCGGCGCTGAGCTACTTCGCGGCGGCGATGAGCCTGCTCGGCTTCGTGCCCGAACGGGTGCCGTTCCTGCGGACCGTGGCCGCGCAGGTCGCCGGCTCGTTCGTGAAGATCGTGGCACCCGCGGCGGTCGGCGGTGTCGCCCTCAACACGCGCTTCCTGCAGCGTGCCGGGGTGCGGCCGGGCCTCGCGGTGGCGAGCGTCGGCGCGTCGCAGCTGTTCGGGCTCGGCTGTCACATCCTGATGCTGCTGTCCTTCGGCTATCTGACCGGCACGGAGAAGACACCGTCCCTGTCGCCCTCGCGCACGGTCATCGCCGGTCTGCTCACGGTCGCGGTGCTCGTCCTGGTTGTGACGTCGGTGCCGTTCCTGCGGAAGTTCATCGTCACCCGCGTCAGGTCGCTGTTCGCCGGGGTCGTGCCGCGGATGCTGGACGTGCTGCAGCGTCCACAGAAGCTGATCACCGGCATCGGCGGCATGCTGCTGCTGACCGCCTGCTTCGTGATGTGCCTGGACGCGTCGATCCGTGCCTTCGGTCATGAGGAGACCACCACGCTCAGCCTCGCCAGCGTGGCCGTCGTCTTCCTCGCCGGCAACGCGCTCGGCTCCGCGGCGCCGACCCCCGGCGGTGTCGGCGCGGTCGAGGCGACGCTCACGGTCGGTCTGATCGCCGTCGGCCTCCCCAAGGAGGTCGCCGCGCCCGCGGTGCTGCTGTACCGGCTGCTGACGCTGTGGCTGCCGGTGCTGCCCGGTTGGCTGTTCTTCAACCACCTCACGCGCAAGGGCGCCCTGTAGGGAGCCGGCGCGGCACACCGCACCCCGGGCGGCTTGGGCGCGGCGCATCCCGGCCGCACGGGCACCGCCCCCCTGACCCGCATGGGCGGGGCACGGGCCGCCGTGCCCTCACCCGCACGGCCCGCGTCCCGAGCGCACCGCCCGGCGCGACCGCAGGATGGGAGACATGCCGAACCCGTCCCAGTGGCGCGCCGCTGCCCTCACCGTGACCGCCGTCCTGCTGTCCTGTGTGCTGACGGGCTGCGGCGAAGGACCCAAGGACGGGGACCTGGCGGCCCAGCAGCTGGACTGGCAGGACTGCCCGGCCCCCTCCGAGTCCGAGGGCGGCGGCGACGCCCCCTCTCCTCTGCCGGGCGGTGCGCAGTGGCAGTGCGCCACCATGAAGGCTCCCCTCGACTGGTCGGCCCCCAAGGGCGACACGATCGGCATCGCGCTGATCCGGGCGCGGGCGAGCGGCGACCCGGACAAACGCGTCGGCTCCCTCGTCTTCAACTTCGGCGGCCCCGGCGGCTCGGGCGTCACCACGCTGCCCGCCTTCGGTGGGGACTACGCGAAGCTGCGCACCCGCTACGACCTGGTGAGCTTCGATCCGCGGGGGGTCGGCCGCAGCGACGGGGTGAAGTGCGAGGACGACAGCCAGCTCGACTCGTACTTCCAGCAGGACGCCATCCCCGGCGACGACACCCAGCGCAAGGCGCTCCTGGACAACACCAAGGCGTTCAACGCGGCCTGCGAGAAGAACTCGGGCCGGACCATCCCGCACGTGCGCACCACCGACGCGGCCCGCGACATGGACCTCATGCGCCAAGTCCTCGGGGACGACAAGCTGCACTACTTCGGCATCTCCTACGGCACCGAACTCGGCGGTGTGTACGCCCACTTGTTCCCCAAGAAGGTGGGCCGCGCCGTGTTCGACGGGGTGGTCGACCCGACGCAGGACCCGGAACAGAGCGCGCTCGGACAGGCCAGGGGATTCCAGCTCGCACTCGACAACTTCGCCGAGGACTGCACCTCGAAGGCGGATCCCTGCCCGATCGGCGACACCCCGCAGGACGTCAAGGGCCGCATCGCCAAGCTCCTCACCGACCTGGAGAGCAAGCCGGTCCCCGGCACCTTCCCGCGTGAGCTGACCCAGACCGCGGCGACCAGCGGCATCGCCCAGGCCCTGTACTCCAAGGACTTCTGGGAGTACCTGACGGAGGGCCTGGACCAGGCGTACAGCGGTGACGGCAAGGAGCTGATGGTGCTGTCGGACTCGATGAACGGGCGCAGCGAGGACGGCCAGTACAGCAATCTCACCGCGGCGAACGTGTCCATCAACTGCGCGGACGAGAAGCCGCGTTACACCGCCGCCGACGTCGAGGCGAAACTTCCGGAGTTCCGGGCCGCGTCGCCCCTGTTCGGCGACTATCTGGCCTGGGGCATGCTCAGTTGCACCGACTGGGCCGTCCCGGGGGCCGCCGACCACCCGGACGTCGGCGCCGCCGGCGCGGCGCCGATCCTCGTGGTCGGCAACACCGGTGACCCGGCCACCCCGTACGAGGGCGCGAAGAAGATGGTGGGGGCGCTCGGCAAGGGCGTCGGCGTCGAGCTGACCTACAAGGGCCAGGGGCACGGCGCGTACGACAGCGGGAACAAGTGCGTGCACAACGCGGTGGACGGCTATCTGCTGGACGGGACCGTACCCCCTGCCGGAACCGTCTGCACCTAGAAAAGTGCAGGTCAAACGGTTATCCACAGGTACGCGGGGCTGCTCGCCGCGGAGGCCTAATATGGCGTGCAGGTGATCCGCGGCATCCGGCGGACCACGGGTGAGGGGGGAATCTCATGACGCGTTTCGCGCGGTGGACTGCCATGGTGGCGGCCGCTCTGCTGGCGGCCGGCTGCGGCGGCTCGTCGGGGAACGGCAAGGACGAGGGGAAGAACAGCGACCCTCCGTCGGCCACCACGCCTTCGTCCGGCGCCGCTTCGGCCCTGCCGGCCTCGCTCACCGCGCAGAAGCTCGACTGGGGCCGCTGCAAGGGATCTTCGGGCTCCGCCGCCCAGGGCGGCGGCTGGCAGTGCGCGACACTCAAGGTGCCGCTCGACTACGCGAAGCCGGGCGGCGAGACGATCGGCCTCGCGCTGATCCGTTCGAAGGCGACCGGTGGCCAGGGCGAGCGCCTCGGCTCGCTCCTGTTCAACTTCGGCGGCCCCGGCGGTTCTGGCGTCTCCACGATGCCCTACTACGAGAACCTCGTCGGCCCGCTCCACGAGCGCTACGACCTGGTGAGCTGGGACCCTCGCGGTGTCGCCGCGAGCGAGGGTGTGCGCTGCCGCGGTGACAAGGCGATCCAGGCCGCCGAGTCGGTGGACGCGACTCCGGACGACGCCGCCGAGGAGAGCGCCTACTTCAAGGACGCCACGGACTTCGGCAAGGGCTGCGAGAAGGCCGCCGGAAAGCTGATGTCGCACGTCTCGACGACCGACACCGCCCGCGACATGGACCTGATGCGCCAGGTTCTCGGCGACAGCCGGATGCACTACTTCGGTATCTCCTACGGCACAGAACTCGGCGGTGTGTACGCCCACTTGTTCCCCAAGAACGTGGGACGGCTGGTGCTGGACGCCGTCGTCGACCCGAGCGCCGACACGGTGGGCCACGCCAAGAACCAGACCCTGGGGTTCCAGCGCGCCCTGGACGACTACCTCAAGTCCACCGGCCAGGACCCCGAGCAGGGCTCCCGGAGGATCGTGGACCTTCTGGACCGGATCGACGCGAAGCCACTGCGGACCACCGGCGGCCGCGAGCTCACCCAGACCCTGGCCCTCACCGGCATTGTGCAGCCGCTGTACAGCAAGGCGGGCTGGCCGCGTCTGACCAGGGCGCTCGATGCGGCCGAGGACGGCGACGGGACGGCACTGCTGGAGCTCGCCGACGGGTACAACGACCGTGACTCCGCAGGGCACTACGGCACGACGACCCATTCGCAACGGGTCATATCGTGCTTGGACGACAAGCAGCGGCCGACTCCCGGGGAGACGAGGAAGCTGCTGCCGGAGTTCGAGAAGATCTCGCCCGTCTTCGGCGATTTCATGGGCTGGGACACCGCGGGCTGGTGTCACGACTGGCCGGTCGCCGGTCAGCACGACACCCCGGAGGTCAGCGCGCCGGGAGCCGCGCCCATCCTGGTCGTGGGCAACACCGGGGACCCCGCGACGCCGTACGAGGGCGCCCGCAGGATGGCCGACGAACTGGGCAAGGGCGTCGGGGTGGAGCTCACCTGGAAGGGCGAGGGCCATGGCGCGTACGGGAGTGGCAGCGAGTGTGTCGACTCCACGGTGAACGGCTATCTGCTGAACGGGACGGTACCGAAGGACGGCAAGGTCTGTTCATGACGACGGCGGGGGTCCCCCACACCTGTCGTGTGCGAGACCCCGCCGTCGGAAGTGCGGGGCGAGCCGGTGCTCGGCGGACCGGCTCGCCCGTTGCTCAGTAGACCGGCTTGTCCGGTTCGATCTGGTTGACCCAGCCGATCACGCCGCCGCCGACGTGCACCGCGTCCGAGAAGCCCGCGGACTTCAGGACGGCGAGGACCTCCGCGCTGCGGACACCCGTCTTGCAGTGCAGGACGATCTTCTTGTTCTGCGGAAGGGTCTCCAGGGCGGTCCCCATGAGGAACTCGTTCTTCGGGATCAGCTTGGCGCCGGGGATCGAGACGATCTCGTACTCGTTGATCTCGCGGACGTCGATGATCTCGATGTTCTCGCCGTCGTCGATCCACTCCTTGAGCTGCTTGGGAGTGATCGTGGAGCCGGCCGCCGCCTCCTGGGCCTCCTCGGACACGACGCCGCAGAAGGCCTCGTAGTCGATGAGCTCGGTGACGGTGGGGTTCTCACCGCAGACCGCGCAGTTCGGGTCCTTGCGGACCTTGACCTGGCGGTACTGCATCTCCAGGGCGTCGTAGATCATCAGGCGGCCGACCAGGGGCTCCCCGATGCCCGCGAGCAGCTTGATCGCCTCGTTGACCTGGATGGAGCCGATGGACGCGCACAGCACGCCCAGGACACCGCCCTCGGCGCAGGAGGGGACCATGCCGGGGGGCGGGGGCTCCGGGTAGAGGCAGCGGTAGCAGGGACCGTGCTCGGACCAGAAGACGGACGCCTGGCCGTCGAAGCGGTAGATCGAGCCCCACACGTACGGCTTGTTGAGGAGCACGCACGCGTCGTTGACCAGGTAGCGGGTCGCGAAGTTGTCCGTGCCGTCGACGATCAGGTCGTACTGGCTGAAGATGTCCATCACGTTCTCGGCCTCGAGCCGCTCTTCGTGGAGGACGACCTTCACGTACGGGTTGATGCCCAGCACGGAATCGCGCGCCGACTCGGCCTTGGACCGGCCGATGTCCGCCTGGCTGTGGATGATCTGGCGCTGCAGGTTCGACTCGTCGACCTCGTCGAACTCCACGATGCCGAGCGTGCCCACGCCCGCCGCGGCCAGGTACATCAGCGCCGGGGACCCGAGGCCGCCGGCGCCCACACACAGCACCTTGGCGTTCTTCAGCCGCTTCTGCCCGTCCATGCCCACATCGGGGATGATCAGGTGGCGGGAGTACCTGCGGACCTCGTCTACGGTGAGCTCGGCAGCCGGCTCGACCAGGGGTGGCAGCGACACGGGGACTCCGTTGGTCGGTCAATCACTACAGTTGTTCTCCCCGTAACACTGCCACGCCCTTCTTCATTCCGAGACACCCGTTCCGATCCGCGAGACGATCTCGTCCCAGTAGCCGGGCATCGTCTCCCAGGGGTCGGCGCGACCGCCCCGGTCCGTGCGGTCGGTGAGGTAGATGGTCGAGGCGCCCTGCCAGCGGGCGATACGCAGCGCCTCGTCCAGATGACCGCGGGGCACACCGTGGACGAAGTGGCAGAAGCGTTCGGGCGCGTAGTCGGCGGTCCACTCGGCGACCTGCGACCAGCGGTAGTCGCTCCACGGGCCGGAGAACGTCACCAGCTGGTCGGCGTTCTCCGCATAGCCGGGGTAGGGGTGAGTGCCGTGACCGAGCACGATGTGCGGGTCGTCGAGGAGCGCGCGGAGCCCGGTGACCGTCCGGCGGACCTCGGGAAGCGCGGCGCGCTCGGTGGGGCAGCGGTGCAGGAGGAACCCGCCGACCCGGTACCAGTCGAGATACCGGTGCGCCTCGGACATCACCTCGCCGACGGCCCGTGCGCCGTACGTGACGTCCAGGTGTCCGAGCACGCGCACACCGGCGTGGCGGAGCCGGCCGACGGCCTCCAGGCAGTGCGGGTCGGGGCGGACGCCCGGGCCCTCGGCCACGTTCAGGACGACCCAGTGCAGGGGGGTGCCGGGGCGGGTGAGTGCGCCCCATTCCGCCGGTGCGACGAGGGGGTGCGCATAGCCGGGGATGCCGAAGCCGGTCCGCAGGCCGGTGCTCGGGGTGCCCGCTGTGGCGCTGGTCAGATGCGGCATGCCGCCTCCATCCAGATATCGGCGAGGGATTCCTCGAGGTTGATCCGGGGCCGCCAGCCGAGGCGGTCGCGCGCGGTGCGTACATCGGCCTGCTGCCAGCTGCCGCAGCCGTCCGGGTAGGGGTAGGCGACCGGGCCCCCGTGGTCGGGTTCGGGGCGCGGGTGCCCGATGGGTCCCCTCATGGGTCCGGGCGGGCCGTCGAGTTCGTGCAGCGTGCCGCCGTAGCCGGCCACGCGGGCGAGGACGGCGGCCGCGTCGCGCAGGCGGACGGCGCGGCCCGAGCCGATGTTGATGACGCCCTGTGCGGCGGAGAGGGAGGCGGCGTGGACGGCACGGGCGACGTCGCGGACGTCGATGAAGTCGCGCTGGACGCCGAGTCCGCCGAGTTTGAGTTCGCCGTCGCCGGACTGCATGGCGCGCCGCATGGCCTCGGCGAGGCGGCCGAGCGGGGATCCGGCGGGCGTACCGGGACCGGCGGGCGAGAAGACGCGCAGGACGACGGCGTCGAGTCCGGAGCCGAGGACCAGTTCGGTGGCCGCGAGCTTGCTGACGCCGTACGGGCCGCCGGGGCGCGGTACGGCGTCCTCGGCGGTGGACGAGCCGGGCTGGCTGGGCCCGTACTCGGCGCCGCAGCCGACCTGCACGAGCCGCGCCCCGCACCCGCTGCGCCGCAGGGCCTCGCAGACGGTGGCGACGGCGACGGTGTTGTGCCGGGTCAGTTCGCGGGCGCCGCCGCGGGTGGCACCGGCGCAGTTGATGACGACCCCGGGGTGCACCGCGTCCAGGAAACGGGTGAGTGCGCCGGGGCTGCCCGAGGCGAGGTCGAACCGTACGTCGGCGTCGTCGCCCCGGCCGAGCGCGGTGAGTTGCACGGCCGGGTCGGCGAGCAGTCTGTCGGCGACGAAACGGCCGAGGTATCCGTTGGCTCCGATCAGCAGGACCCTCATCGGGCGGCTCCCGGGGCGGATTCTCCGGTTCGGGAGGTGATCATCTGGCGTTCTCCTTCGGGGTGGTGCCGTGGGTCGGAAGGAAGGCCCGCGGTGTCGGCCCCGCGGGAGAGGTGGGCCCTGCAGAAGGGCTGGACCCTCGGGTGGCGCTTGCGGCGGCTCACGAGGGTGGCGGCGACCGCGGGCCGGTTCGACGTGCGCGGGTCGTGACGCGGGGCGGGCGGCGCGCCGTGCTGTTCGCCGCCGTGTGCGCGGCCCGGGTCGGTGGCGGGGGCGCTGCTCATGGCGTCCCGTCGGGTGCGGCGTGGGCCGAGGCCCGGGTCAGGGTGCGGGTCGCGTGGATCAGGAGGACGAGTGCGCCCGCGCCGCACACCAGGGCGGGGACGGCGCCGGGTCCCCAGGCGTAGGCGACGGTCTCGACAGGCGTGCCCAGGAACGAACAGCCGGGCAGGCGGCCGGCGAAGACCGTGGCCGTCGCGGTCGCCTCGGCCGCGCCGGCGGTGCCGAGCACGACAGCGGGGGCGTGGGTGAAGCCACGCGTCGCGAGCAGGCGTGCGAGGAGCAGCAGTGCGCCGAGGGCGATCGCTCCGGCGTAGGCGGGGGGCTCGTCCAGGGCCGCCCCGCACAGCGCGAGCAGGGCGCCGAGGGCGCACAGGAAGAGGGCGAACACGCCAAGGAGCAGGGGCCTTACGGAGACCGCGAACTCCTCCAGGCCCCGGCTGGCGGCCAGTCCGTGGCGGGCGCGCGTCATGAAGAGGTGGGCGCACCAGGCCGCGGGGGCGCAGGACAGGGCGAGGGCGAGTACGGGCGCCGTGGCGGCGGGCCAGGGGTCGTCGGGTCCGCCGGCGAGGGCGCCGCTGAGCAGGCCGTCACCGAACAGGGCGTAGGCGATCAGCCAACAGGTCCACGCCCGGGTGCCGTTCGTGGAGCGGTGGGCGGTGCCGAGGGGTCCGTGACGCAGGGCGGCGCGCAGGCCGAGGGCCACTGCGAGGATGCCGGCCGCGGCGACGGCGAGGTGGGCCTGTCCTTCGGTGAACCGCAGTCCGGTCAGGGTCGCCGCGCAGAGGACGCCCGGAAGCACGGCGAGCACGGCCCAGCCGGCGCGCGCGCCGGAGCGTTCCGCGGGGGCGGGTTGCGGGGCCGGTTCCACGTCGCGCGCCCGGCGTGCGTACATCTCCTCGGCGAGGGAGAACACGTCCCGGTGGCGGAAGCGGGTGGCCGTCCGGTCGGTGAGCCCGTGTGCCTCCAGGCCCGCCGCGATCTCCAGCGGGTCGACGGCGCGTTCGCAGAGCTCGCGGTGCCGGTGCATCAGGGCCTTCACCGGGTCCACGGCGTTCCTGCGGCCGGAGGGCCTGCGGGAGTGCCCGGGGAGGCCGCCCGCGTCGTTCAAGACGTTCGGTACCTCGCTCGTGCCCATGCCCCGAGCCCCGGCCCCTGTCCCCGCCCCCGCCCCCGCGTCGAGGGCCGCCGGACCGGCTGCGGGACCGCATGCGCGCCCGGCTGTGAGCACGGGTGTGCGCACAGATGTGGGCTCGGATGTGGGCACAGAGGTGGACACAGAGCCGTCCGCCGGTGCCGGCGGGAATGCCGGTGCGGCCACCGATTCGGCCACCGGTACGGGTGTCGGTCCAGCCGGCAGTGTCGGTCCAGCCGCCGATACGGATGGGCGCAACGGCACATCCCCGGGTGCTGTCGCGGGTGCGGTCCCCGTCGGACTCCCGTCGTTCGGGACGACCGTCCGCGCGCGCGGGTCCGCCTCCTCGTCCCCGGCGGTCCCCTCGTCCGCCACGAGCCACTCCACCGACTGCTCGTCCCAGGCCCCGGAACTCTCCGGTGTCGGGGGCCGGTCCAGTTCGCCGAGTCGTCCTTCGGTGCGGCCAGCTTCGCTCGTCACGCGCCCTCCCCGGCGGTCAGCGGAACCGTCGCGCGTACCGGGGCTCCCGCCGCCCAGCGCGGACGCCCCGCGGCGATGACGCGGGCCTCGGTCCAGCGGCCGGGTACGTGGGCCTCGGCGGGTACGCCGAAGGGCAGTGGTTCGCCCGTCGCGTCCACGACGACCCGCCGGATCGGGGAGTGCGAGACGATCTCCAGGTAAATGCCGTGAAATGCCTCGACGTTCTGCTCGATGGTGAACAGTTCGAGGGCACGCGCGCGTGCCGCCGCGCCGAGGCGTGCGCACCGCTCGGGGTCGCGCAGCAGCGCCACGCACGCCTCGGCGAGCGCCCGCGGATTGCGTGGCGGCACCACCAGTCCCGTACCGCCGATGACCTCGACGACCGCGCCGACGTCGGTGGACACCGTGGCGCGGCCGCAGAACATGGCCTCGACGAGGCTGATCGGGAAGCCCTCGACGACGCTGGACAGGACGACCAGGGCACCGGACGCGTACGCCTCCGCGAGCCCCGGAGCTTCCGGACCGCCGATCTCCTCGAAGGACACCGGGTTGTCGCCGACGGCGTGCGCGCCCTCGGCCTCGTCGGGGAAGAGGTGGGCGGCCAGCGCCTTGCAGTGAGCCAGATAGGCCGCGCCGTCCGGCCCGTCGGCGGGCGCCCCGAAGATCCGCAGCCGGGTCTTCGGCTCCTCCTTGCGGACCTCGGCGAAGGAGTGCAGCAGGGAGACCAGGTCCTTCGACGGTTCGACGCGGCCGACCCAGACCAGCGTGTCCGGGTCCGCGCCGCCGGCGCCCTCGGCGCTCTCCCCCACCTCCGCGAAGCGGGACGCCTCCATGCCGGGGTAGACGGTGCGCAGTTTGGCGCGGTCGGCGCCGCAGCGCTCCTGCCACCGGCGGGCGTGGGTGTTGCCGGGCGTGATGAGCGCGGCCCGGCGATAGACCTCGGTGGCCAGCCTGCCGTGGAAGGAGGCGAGCAACGCCCGTACGGCGGGCGCCTCCTCGGTGGCGGCGGAGGCCAGATAGTGCGCGCGCAACGGCACCCCGTACTCCGTGACGAGCAGCGGGACCGAGGCGAAGTGCCGGGCGAGCAGACCGGGCAGGGCCGCCGAGCCGCCGGCGGCCGCGTGGCAGAGGTCGACCGCGCCGAGCCCGTCGTCCGTGTACCAGTCCAGTGAGAGGGGGCGCAGCGACCGCTCGACGTGGGCGGCGACGGAGAGCAGGTCGGGCACGCGAGCGGTGCGCGCGGCGCGCAGTGCGCCCGGCGCGCGGCAGGCGCGTTCCCATGCGCGCACGGCGCCCTCGGAGCGCAGCGCTCCGGCCAGGCCGCCTTCGTCGCGGGCGAGTTCCGCGAGCCCGTACAGCGCGGTGGCGAAACGGTCCGCCTCAAGGCCGAAGGAATCCCCCGAGCCGGCGAGGGCCCCCGAAGCGCCCCCGAAGCCCGGTCCACCCGCGTCGCCCGGTCGACCCGCCACGCCCGGTGCCCCCGTGACGCCCGGTCCCCCGGTGGCACCGGGGCCACCGGTCGCCCCCGCGTCGCCGGCCACCCCCGCTCCACCGGGAGCGCCGGAATTCTCGGGGCCGTCCAGGCTTCCCGGGCCCGCGCACACGGCCGCCGCCAGCTCCCCGAAGCACTCGGCGTAACGCCGTCGCGCCCGGCGTCCGTGCGCTCTGCGCCCGTGCACCGCCCCGTCGTCCTCGGCCGTCCACAGCGGAGCCGTTCGTACCCGGCTGACCTGGGGCGGCAGTTGGACCCAGCCCTCGTCCTCCTGGCGTCGGCTGCGACTGAGCGCGTAGATGTCGAACTCGTGCTGCCCGAGCCCGCGCACGAGCCGGTCGCACCAGAGCTTGGCGTCACCGCTCACATACGGATAGCCACCCTCCGTAAGCAGTCCGATGCGCACGAGTGCACCCCCGATCTCCCATATGGGGAGCCGCCGTTGACCCGGCGGCTCGCAGCGGGAAGAACGTATGCGGACATGGCGGTGGCGCGACGGACGGTTGTCCATCGCGCCACCAAAAGGGGTGAACGGTCGTAACTTTCTCGCGCAGGTCGCGTTCTGTCGCGCTAAGGCGTCACGAGGTGACGCCCCGTCACACCGTGGCCAGCTGTCTGCGGGCCCGGCGTCGTTCCGCCGCGATCTCCGGGTCGAGTGCCGGTACGGCGGCGAGCAGTTGCTTCGTGTACGGGTCCTGTGGGGACTCGTACACCTCGTCGGCGGGGCCGTGTTCGACGATCCGGCCGCGTCGCATCACCGCGACCCGGTCGCTGACCTGGCGCACGACCGCCAGGTCGTGCGCCACGAAGACGAGCGCGAGACCGAGTTCGCGCTGCAGTTCGGCGAGCAGGGCGACCACCTGGGCCTGTGTCGTGACGTCGAGCGCGGAGACCGGCTCGTCGCAGACGATGACGTGCGGGTCGGCGGCGAGCGCCCGCGCGATGCCGACGCGCTGGCGCTGTCCGCCGCTGAACTCGTGCGGGTAGCGGTCGTAGTGCGCCGCTTCGAGCCCTACGCGCTCCAGCAGCTCCCGTACACGCCCCCGGATGCGGGTCTCGTCCCGTTCGCCGCGGGCCCGGAGCGGGTCGGCGATCGACTCGCCCACACTGCGCCGGGGGTTGAGGGAGGAGACGGGGTCCTGGAAGACCATCTGGACGGTGGGACGGACGCCGGACTGTGCCCGGCCCTCGTACCGGACCGACCCGGCGGTGGGCTCCAGCAGCCCGACCAGCATCCGCCCCAGCGTGGTCTTGCCGCTGCCGCTCTCGCCGACGACGCCGAGCGTCTCCCCGCGCCGGACCGTGAGCGACACACCGTCCACGGCCGTGAACCGCCGCTTGCCGCGCCCGAATACACGCCGCAGATCGACCGCTTCGAGAACGACCTCACCGACCGCCCCGTCACGGGACGCACCACCGGGCGCATCGCCGACCGGCACGCCGTCGTCCGGCGCACCACCGACCGGTACGACCCCGTCCGACACGACACCGCCCGACACACCACCGCCCGACACGACCCCGTCCGACACCTCGCGTCCATCCGCCCCGCCGCCCCCGCTCACCCCGGCAGGAGCCGACCCGGTCCCGGGCCGGACGCGTGGTGCGTCCACGCGTGGGACCGCGCCCAGCAGTTCGCGCGTGTACGCCTCTCGCGGCGCCCCGAGGACCGCCGCGACCGGCCCGTGTTCGACCGCCCTCCCGTGCCGCATGACCAGCACGTCGTCGACGCTCTCGGCGGCCACGCCCACATCGTGCGTGACCAGCAGCAGCCCCATCCCGGTCTCCTCGCGCAGGGTGTGCAGCAGGTCGAGGATCTGGGCCTGGACGGTCACGTCGAGGGCCGTGGTCGGCTCGTCGGCGATCAGCAGGTCGGGCGCGCAGGCCAGCGCCATCGCGATCAGCGCGCGCTGCCGCATGCCGCCGCTGAACTCGTGCGGGCGCGAGCGGGCGCGGCGGGCGGCGTCCGCGATGCCGACGCGGTCGAGCACCTCGACGGCACGCGCGCGTGCGGCGCGCCGGGACGTCTTCACATGGACCCGGTACACCTCGGCGATCTGGTCGCCGACCGCGTAGTACGGGTCGAGTGACGACAGCGGATCCTGGAAGACCATCGCGGCCTTCCCGCCCCGCAGCCGCCGCAGTTCGTCGTCGGAGGCGGCCTGTACGTCGACCCCGGCCACCCGCACCGCGCCACCGACGCGCGCGCCGGTGCCCCGGTGCAGCGCCAGCAGCGCGGAGGCCACGGTGGACTTTCCGGAGCCGGACTCGCCGACCAGTCCGAGCGCGGCGCCCTTCCTGAGGGTGAAGGAGAGCCCGTCGACGGCGCGCAGGTCCCCGAACCCGACGACGAGGTCGCGGACGTCCACGAGAGTGTCGTCGGTGTCGTCAGGGCCGCTGGCCGGGGATTCGTCTGTTTTCAGGAGACTCACGACAGCACCACCCGTCGGTCGGCCACCGCGTACAGGACGTCCGCGACGGCGTTGGCCAGGACCACGAAGAAGCCGGTGACCAGGACCATCCCGACGACCACGGGCAGGTCGACGACCTGTACCGCGTGCACGAGTTCACGTCCGAGGCCGGGCAGTCCGAACATCGTCTCGGTGAGCACGGCGCCGCCGATCGCCGAGCCGACGTCGTTGGCGTTCAGCGCGATGACCGGCGCGATCGCACCGCGCAGGGCGTGCCTGCCGATGATCGAGCGCTCCCCCACGCCGTAGGCGCGGAAGGTGCGGACATGGTCCTCGGCGAGGGTCTCCAGCATCGAGGCCCGGGTCAGCCGGGCGTACTTGGCGGCCTCGATCAGCGCGAACGCCAGCCAGGGGAGCAGCAGGTTCCACGCCCACTGCTCGGGGTCCTCGGTGAAGGGCACGTACTGCGGGAAGGGCAGCCACTGCAGCTGTCCGCAGACGACGATCATCAGCACCAGGCCGATGACGAAGACGGGTGTGGCGGTGCCGGCGAGCGTGATGCCGGTCAGCACGCGCTCGGTGATCCGGCCGCGCCGCCACGCGGAGAGCACGCCGGTGCCGACGCCGAGGACCAGCCACAGCACCATCGCGCCGAGCACGAGCGAGAGGGTGACGGGCAGCTTCGTCCAGATCAGGTGGGTGACCTGCTGGTCGCTCTGGTACGAGAGGCCGAGGCAGGGCGCGCCGCAGTGCTGTACGGAGGTGCCCGTCGAGTAGTCGTGTCCGGCGACGATGCCCTGCAGGAAGTGCCAGTAGCGCAGGTACAGCGGATCGCCGAGCTTCAACTGTTCGGAGACCTGGTGCACCTGGGCGGGCGAGCAGCGCGGGCCGCAGGTGATCTGGGCGACGTCGCCGGGCGCGACGTAGAAGACGAGGTAGATGATCACGGAGATCGCGAGCAGGGTGACGACGGCGCCGACCAGACGCCGTACGGCGAATCCGGTGAATCCGCCGGCCCCGGGCAGGCCGCTCATGCCCTGGCCTCCCGCTTGCGTCCCGTGCCGACGCGCAGCCGCGAGGCCGCGCGCGGGTCGAGGGCCGTGCGCACCCCGTCGCCGAGGACGGTCAGCGAGAGCACGGTGAGGAACAGCGAGCCCGCCGGGAACAGCAGGTACTGCGGTGCCGCCTGGTACCAGACGTCGGCCGCGGTCAGCATCTGGCCCCACGAGGGGGTCGGCGGCTTCACACCGACGCCGAGGAAGCTGAGCGCCGCCTCGACGGTGATGTTCAGGGGGACGAGGAGGGCGGCGTACGTGATGACGGGCGCGGCCAGCGCGGGCAGGAGTTCGCGGCGGGCGACGCGCCAGGGGCCCCAGCCGCTGAGCCGGGCCGCCGCCACGTGGTCGAGCTCCTTGAGGGTCAGCGTGTGGGCGCGCACGATCTTCGCGGTCGAGCCCCAGGCGACCAGGCCGATGATGAGGGCGACCAGGACGGGGCGCGGGAAGCTGCTGGGCACGATCGCGAGCAGTGCGAGGGACATGATCATGAGGGGCATCGCGATGATGATGTCGGTGACGCGGCTCAGCAGTTGGTCGACCCATCGGTTGCCGAGCCCGGCCGCGACACCGACGACGACGCCGATGAGGACCTGTACGAGGGTGGCCGCGAACGCGACACCGAGGGAGACCCGGGCGCCGTAGACGAGGCGGGCGAAGAGATCGCGGCCCGTCTGCGGTTCGACGCCGAGCCAGTGGTCGCCGCTGACACCGCCGAGCGAACCGAGGGGTACGCCGCCGCGTGCGGAGTCGACGAGTGAGGGGTGGTAGGTGGTCGGGTCCTGGCCCTCGACCGCCGTGAGCAGCGGTGCGGCGAGTGCGACCAGGACGAGCAGCGCGACGACGGCCGCCGCGACGAGGGCGGCGCGCTGCGTGCGCAGCCGCCGCCAGAACTGACGGGCCCCGGAGGCCCCCGGGACGGCTATGTCCGTCCCGGGGGCCTGGGAGGCGACGATTGCCTCGCTCACGGTGCTACTTCACCGCGACCTGGGAGATGTCCAGCACGCCGGTCCAGTCGCTGATCACGATGTTCTTGACGTCCTTGCCGTAGAGGCGCTTGTACACCGGGTGGAACAGCGGCACGGTCAGGGCCTGCTCGCCGATCTTCTTGTCGAGTGCGCCCCAGCGCTGTGCGGCCTGGTCGAGGTCGGTCAGCTTGTTGATCGCGTCGATCTCGGCGTTGACGGCCTTGTCGTCGAGGAAGCCGGTGTTGAAGTTGGCGCCGTCCTTGACGATCTGGCGGCCGTCGAAGATCGGGGCGAGGAAGGGACCGCCGGAGGGCCAGTCGGCACCCCAGTGGGCGAGGAAGAAGCCGGGCTCGGTCTTGGCGCCGTGGATCTTGTCCTTGTAGTCGTTGGACTCCAGGCCCTGGAGCTTGACGGTGATTCCGGCCTTCTTCAGGGCGTCCTGGATGGCGGTGGCGATCTCCGGGCTGGTCTCGAAGTCCTTGTCGTTGGAGTGTGTGAGGGTGACGGTGAGGCCGTTCTGGTGGCCCGCCTCCTTCAGGAGCTCCCTGGCCTTCGCCGGGTTGCCCGACGCGCCCGCCGGGAAGTGGTCGTAGGGCGTGTAGCCGAAGGACTTCTGGTTCGGCAGGTAGGTGGTCGCCGCCTCGGCGAGGGAGGAGCCGCCGGCCGCGTTGATCACCGATGTGCGGTCGATGGCGTACGAGATCGCCTGCCGCACCTTCGGGTCGTCGAACGGCTTCACCTTCGGGTTGAAGGCGATGTAGTCGGTGTAGCCGAAGTGCCCGGTGCCGACGCGCGAGGCGAGTTCCTTGTCACCGGTGACCTTGGCGAGCTCGGCCGGGCCGAGGTTGGTGTCGGTGGTGACGGCGGCGGCGTCCGCGCCCTGGGAGGAGGACAGCCGCTGGTTGATCACGGACGAGTCCAGACCGGACCGTACGTCGATCTTGTCGGGGTAGGCCTTGCGCTCGGCGTCGGTCGACGCGGACCAGTGCGTGTTGCGCTCCAGGATCAGCCGCTCGCCGTCGTTCTCGTTCTTGACGACCTTGTACGGACCCGAGGAGATCGGGTGCTCCTCGTACTTGGTGCCATTGTCCTTGGCCTTCGGGACGGGCGTGAACTGCGTCTGGGTGGCGAGGTAGGGGAACTCGCCCTCGGGCTTGTCGAGGTGGAAGACGATGGTGAGGTCGTCCGGGGTCTCGATCGAGTCGAGTCCCTTCTTGTCCTTGTAGGGGCCTTGGTAGTCGGCGCCGCCGATCAGCCAGTCCCTCAGGTAGGGCGCGCCGCCGGAGAGTTCGGCCGCGAAGGAACGCTCGATGCCGTACTTGATGTCGGCGGAGGTGATCGGCGTGCCGTCCTCGTACTTGAGGCCCTTCTTCAGGGTGTACGTCCACACGGTCGCGTCCTTGTTCGGACGGCCGGTGTCGGTGGCGAGGTCGGGGACGACCTTGGCGCCGTCGGCCCCGTTCTCACGGTTGCGCGTGGTGAGCGTGCGGAAGACGAGGGAGGGGACGTTGCCGCCGCCGGAGGTGTACAGGCGCGCCGGGTCGAAGTCCTCCTGCGGGATGGCGTTGAGGACGGTGAGCGTGCCTCCCTTCCGCAGCTCGGAGTCGCCACCGGCGCCCTTGGCATCGTTGTCCTCGGGCCCGCAGGCGGCGGCGCCCGCTGCCACGACCAGGGCAAGCGAAACGGTGGCCACACGGGCTCTGTGCACGGACGGTTGACGCATCGGAAGACGACCTCTCGGATGATGAGACGGATTGACGAGGAGTGAGACGAAAGTGAACAGACGTCTGCCCCGGCGTCAGGTCGCCGAAAGGTCACGGACCATTGCGGTCACGGAGGAAACGGAATCGCGACGAGCACGCCGGGGGCGGACGTCAGCGACAGTGGATGTCGGCCACGCAGAGCGCGGTCACGCCGATCAGCGCCAGCTCGATGGCGGCGCGACTCACGGCAGGACTGGACCACATGCGCAGAAATATGAACGAACTTTCGGAGCATGTCAACGTGGTCCGGCCCGTGACGGACGTGACTCCTGTCGACTTGGGGTCAACTGCCCGGATACGGCCAGGGACTGGGCAGGCAGTGAATCCCGTCATGGTCGAGGAACTTGGTCTGCTGCTGCATCACCGGAGCGAGCGAGCCGTCCTTCTCGCAGCTGACATGGCCGTATCCGAGCCGGTGGCCGACCTCGTGGTTGATGAGCATCTGCCGGTAGGGGTGGATCGCGTCGCCGTACGTCGTGGAGCCCTGGGCCCAGCGGTACGCGTTGATCATGACGCGTTCGGTGGAGGCCGAGTCGCAGGACACGTTGTCCTCGGTCGTGTCCAGGCCGGACTTGGCGCACCACTCGGCGGTGGTGCCCGGGCTGGCCAGCGTGATCACGAAATCGGGCCTGCCGGAGGAGATCCGCTCGAAGGTGCGGGCGCCCTTGTGGGCCCAGCTCCTCTGGTCGTTCAGGGTTTTCTGCACGGCCTGCGCGAAGAGCGCGCCGTCAAGTCCGAGGCCCTGTTCCACATCCACTCGATAGGTGTACTTCCGGCCCCTGCCGGGCGCCTTGTCGAACCCGGCGACCGCGTCGAACCTGCCCGACGCCTTGAGCTTGGGTCCGAGCGGGTACTTCTCGCCCATCTTCTGGTCGTACGTCAGCGTCTTCACGGCCTGCACGCCCGGTGCGCGGGACGCGGTGGCCCGGCCGTCGCCGCGTGAGGCGGGGTCGAGGGCGCCCCGGCCCGCACCGGCGGCGGACTGCGTGTGCGTGCCGCCGCCGTCGCGTCCGGTGGCCACCTGTCCGGCCACCACGACGGCGAGCACGGTGGTGACGGCGGCCGCGGCGATGCCGGTGAAGGTCCGGCCCTTGCCGCCCCTGGACCTGCCCTCCTCGTCGGGCTGCGGCGGCGCCTCCTCGACGATCTGCGGATCCCAGTCGGTGACGGGGCCATGGGGAGCGCTGCGGAGTGCGGTCGTCCGGCGGGGTGCGAAGACGTCGACGTCCCCGGTGCCGTCGTCGTCGAAGGCGTCGACGTAGGCCTGCCGGGGTCCACGCCCGGAACCGGAACCGGTTCCCAGCCCTGTTCCGGCCTCCTGGCGTTGGCCGGGGACGCGGGGCCCGCCCGGTGCCGCGGGCCCGGAGTGGCCACCGGGCGCGGCCTGGGGTGTCACCCGGGGGCCGCCGTACGCGGCTCCGCTCGGCGGACCGCCCCTGAACTCGCCCCAGCCACCGCCGGTCTCACGCTGCTCGGGGTGCCCGCCACGCGTCTGGGCCGACCCTCGGGCCGCAGCGCCGTCGGCCATCCGCGGCACACCGCGCGCGGGCGTCCCGTCGGGCATCCGCGGCACACCGCGAGCAGGCGTCCCGTCGGGCATCCGCGGCACACCGCGAGCAGGCGTCCCGTCGGGCATCCGCGGGATGCCGTGCGCGGGCGTCCCGTCGGAAAAACGCGGGATGCCGTGCGCGGGCGTCCCGTCAGAGAGACGCGGCACACCACGGGCCGGCGTCCCGTCAGGAAAACTCGGTACCCCATGGGCCGGCGTCCCGTCGGACTGCCGGGGGATGCCGTGGGCCGGCGTCCCGTCCTGGAAGCGGTCCTGGAAGCGCGGCACTCCGTGCGCCGGGGTCCCGTCCGTCCCGCGGGGCGCTCCCGCGGCCGGTGTCCCGCCCGTCTGAGGGCGGGGCGGCCGGGGGCCCAGTGCGCCGCGCGGGGTCTCCTGCGGCGCGCCTCCCGGCCTCTGGGCCGTACTCGGCGCCGCACCGGGTGCCGGTGCCCCCGGCTTGTCCCCCGCGTCGCTCTTCTCCGCCCGCCCCCGGCGACTGTGTCGTCCCACGCCCTGCCTCAGCTCCCCGCACCGGTGACGGCCGACGAGGTCGACTCGGTGGATTCCGCGAGGAGTTCACGGAAGGCCATGGCCACCGTCTCCGGATACTCCATCATCGCGACATGACCCGCCTCCGGCAGGGACAGCAGCCGGCCGTCACGGAACGCACGCGCGGCGCGCCGCGCCATACGGTAGCCGACGAGCTGGTCCCGCCCGCCGTAGACGAGCAGCGTCGGCGCGAGCACCCGCTCGGCCTGCCGCCACAGTCCGTGCTGGCCGCCCAGCGTGTACGCGTTCACGATGCCGCGCGCCGAGCGCGTCATGGCGTCCCAGAAATAGGGCAGCGCCAGCCGCCGCTCCATCTCCTCGACCGCCTCGCGGAACCCGTCGGGCGTCACCCTGCCGGGATCCCCGTAGCAGAGCGCCGTGACCCCGCGGACACGCTGCTCGGCGTTCCAGTCCTTGGTGAGCCGGGTGAACAGCCCCGCCACCCCGGGCACCGCGAGCAGCGCGGTCGGCCACGCGGTGCGCTGCACGCGGATCTCCGGGAGCGCGGGCGAGACGAGCGTGAGCGTGCGGACGAGATCGGGCCGCACGGCCGCGACCCGGGTGGCGACGGCGCCGCCCAGTGAGTTGCCGAACAGGTGCACGGGGCCGTGCTCGGCGGCGTCCAGGTAGCGGATGACGGCGCGCGCGTGCCCGGTGACGCTGTAGTCGCCGTCGTCCGGTGGCGGCGAGTCCCCGAAGCCCGGCAGATCCAGGGCCTCGCTGTCGACGAGCCCGTCGAGCAGCAGCATCAGGGCCGACCAGTTCTGCGAGGAACCCCCCAGCCCGTGCACGTACAGCGCGGGCGGCAGCCCCTCACGCACGGGTGGCCGGGAACGCACGGTCAGCGTGATCCCGGGCAGACCGACCGATCTCAGCCGCTCCCCCTCCGCGACCCGGACGGTCCCCACCCTCGGCGTGACGGTTGCGGCCAGCACGGACGGCAGCTCGGTCGAAGACATGCGGCAATGTTACGAGACGATCACGCAGTGGTTCATGTGTTCGCCGTCACAGATGGTGGGCGAATCGCATAGCGTCTGGATCGGGTGTCTCCTAGGCTTCAGACGAGGGCACTCGCAGACACACAGGAGCGCACTCGCACCACTCGGGAAGAGGAACCATGACAGTCGACCCCACGGACCCCGAGACCTTCACCGCAGTAGTTGACGAGAGCCCGGACCTCGACCCGGAGGCCCCCGAGGCCGACGCCGCCGAACAGCACGCGGAACTGACACCGCAGGACGACGGCCGCCAGGCCGTGGGCGACCCTCTCAACGCCGACGAGGCGGACCTCGCCGAGCAGGCCAGAGTCGTCGAGCTCAACGAGGACGACTACCGCTAGGCCGCAGGAACCGGCCGGGTGACCGGGGTGATCCGGGTGCCACGACGCCCGCCCTGCCCCCGTTGGACGGCCTCTGTGCCGCTATCGCCCGCGTCCGGTCCGTGAAATTCTGCGCTCGCACCGCGCACACCAGGGTTACCGAAAAGTACGATGGCGGCGCGGCGCACACCGCAAGTGGACAATTTTGGGAGGCGGCGTGACAGCCATCGAGCAGACAGAGGCGGCGCGCCCGCGGGGCACTCGCCTGCCGCGCCGTGCCCGACGCAACCAGCTCCTCGGCGCCGCCCAGGAAGTGTTCGTTGCTCAGGGATACCACTCGGCCGCCATGGACGACATCGCCGAGCGCGCGGGCGTCAGCAAGCCGGTTCTCTACCAGCACTTCCCGGGCAAGCTGGACCTGTATCTCGCCCTGCTGGACCAGCACTGCGAGTCCCTGCTTCAGGCGGTACGGACCGCACTGGCGTCCACCACGGACAACTCGCTGCGCGTCCGCGCCACCATGGACGCGTACTTCGCGTACGTCGAGGACGACGGCGGCGCTTTCCGACTGGTGTTCGAGTCAGACCTGACGAACGAGCCGGCGGTCCGCGAGCGCGTGGACAAGGTCACGCACGAGTGCGCCGAGGCCATCTGCGACGTCATCGCGGAGGACACCGGTCTCTCGCGCGCCGAATCGATGCTCCTCGCCTCCGGTCTGGGCGGGCTGGCCCAGGTGGTGGCCCGCTCCTGGCTGCACAGCGACCGCAGCGTGCCGCGCGACGAGGCGGTCCAGCTGCTGACCTCGCTGGCGTGGCGGGGCATCGCGGGCTTCCCGCTGCACACGACCGACCACCACTGACCACCGCTGACCGCCACTTTGTTCCCACCCGCTGTTCGCTCCTGGCGTTCTCGGGCGGAGCGTGTACGTCCCCTCACCGGGCTAATGTGTGCTGCGTACGGCGCGGATGAACGCGCACATGACTGACCGTCGGAGGGACAAAGCCGTGGAGGTCAAGATCGGCGTGCAGCACGCGCCCCGCGAGATCGTTCTGGAGAGCGGTCAGACCCCGGAAGAGGTCGAGCGCGCGGTGTCCGAGGCGCTGGCCGGCAAGTCGCAGCTGCTGAGCCTCGTGGACGACCACGGGCGCAAGGTCCTGGTTCCGGCCGACCGCCTCGCCTACGTGGAGCTCGGCGAGCCCACGCAGCGCAAGGTGGGATTCAGCGCGCTGTAGTCAGCCACGCGGAGGGGCCCGGTGACGCTGTCACCGGGCCCCTCCGCGCACCTGCCCGAAACCGGTCCCGCCGCGACCACCGGAATCCGTTCCCGCCCCCCGAGCCCCTCCGTCCCCGCACCACAGACGGAGCACAGTTCCGCCACAGGGGAGGATTGCGTTCCGCACGTCACGGGTACACCGGCTACGACCGATTTGCACGGGCCGTGCGGGAGGGACCCCCACCATGTTCTTGGAAGCGCTCGGCGCCGCGGCGCTCGGTCTGGCCCTGGCATGGGCCGCCTCGCGCCGTCTGCCGCACCGCCTGCCCGCCCGCAGCCTGGTCCTGTCGACCGGCGTCGCGGGAGGGCTGTTCGGAGCCTTCCTCACCCACACGGCGCTGGGCTCCGGGTACTACCCGGTGATCCTCTTCGGCGCCGCGATCGTCTCGGCCGCACTGCTCTCGCTGCTGCTGCGCCCGGCGGAAAGATTTCGCCGCCGCTCGGCGACGGCGTGACCGCACCGGGCGACGGCGCATCCCGTAGGAACCGGATCCGGACCGGGCCGCACAAGACCTAGGCAGACCTATGCAGACCTAGGCCGCCAGGCCCAGCGCCGCCATCCGCTTCGTGTGGGCCTCGGTGATCCGGGAGAACATCCGGCCGACCTCCGCCAGGTCGAAGCCGTCCGCCACGCCGCCCACGAGCATCGTCGACAGCGCGTCGCGGTCCGCGACCACCCGCTGCGACTGGGACAGCGCCTCGCCCATCAGCCGCCGCGCCCACAGCGCGAGCCGACCGCCCACCCGCGGGTCCGCGTCGATCGCGCCGCGGACCTTCTCCACGGCGAAACTCGCGTGCCCGGTGTCGTCCAGGACACCGAGGACGAGACCGCGCGTGTCCTCGTCCAGCCGCGCGGCGACCTCCCGGTAGAAGTCACTGGCGATCGAGTCGCCGACATAGGCCTTGACGAGCCCCTCCAGCCAGTCGGAGGGCGCGGTCTGCTTGTGGAAGCCGTCGTACGCGGCGACGAACGGCTCCATCGCGCCGGTCGGCTCCTCGCCGATCCCGGAGAGCCGGTCCCGCAACCGCTCGAAGTGGTGGAACTCGGCCGACGCCATCTTGGCCAGCTCCGCCTTGTCGCTCAGCGTCGGCGCCAGCTTGGCGTCCTCGGCGAGCCGCTCGAACGCCGCCAGCTCGCCGTACGCGAGCGCTCCGAGCAGGTCCACGACCGCGGCGCGGTACTGGGGGTCGGCGGAGGCCGTGTCCCAGTTCTGCGCGGCGACCCGGGTGGCCGCGGGGGTGGTGTCGCCGGGTGCCTCGGCGGACGTGTCAGCGGCGTTGTCAGGCGTCGTCATGAAGCGCACAATAGCCCGCCCGCCGCAGCAGGGAAGTCCCTGCTCATCCAGTGTGACGACGACTACGTGACCAAATCGGCCATCGCATATGCGCGATTCCGGGGTATGGTGGTAATGCGCCCGGCGAGTATTCGACGGGCCGCACGAATGAGGATGCCCGGTCGGTGGCCCGATCGGCTCCGACCCGACAGCCCTCCCGTCGGTACGGCACGATGCGTACGACATCCGGAGGGACCCTCAGCGGTACGAGCGCTCGAGCGTCGGCAGTGGTCCCATGCCACTCGGCCCGCCCGACAAGCGGCCGACGTCCCCGGCACGGTCCCCGTCACGACCCCCGCGCTCGCCTCGCACCGCGTACACAGAAGAGGCAGCACCCTGACTACGACTTTCCGAGAGCTCGGAATCCTTCCCGAGACGGCCGAAGCCCTTGAGGCCGTCGGCATCATCAACCCCTTCCCCATCCAGGAGATGACACTCCCCGTCGCCCTCTCGGGCAGCGACGTCATCGGCCAGGCCAAGACCGGCACCGGCAAGACGCTGGGCTTCGGCCTCCCCCTCCTGGAGCGCGTCACCGTCCCCGCCGACGTCGAGGCGGGCCGCGCCAAGCCCGAGCAGCTGACCGACGCACCGCAGGCCCTCGTCGTCGTCCCGACGCGCGAGCTGTGCACCCAGGTGACGAACGACCTGCTGACCGCGGGCAAGGTCCGCAACGTCCGCGTGCTCGCCATCTACGGCGGCCGGGCGTACGAGCCCCAGGTGGAGGCCCTCAAGAAGGGCGTCGACGTCATCGTCGGCACCCCGGGCCGTCTGCTGGACCTCGCGGGCCAGAAGAAGCTCAACCTCAAGCACATCAGGGCCCTCGTCCTCGACGAGGCCGACGAGATGCTCGACCTGGGCTTCCTGCCCGACGTCGAGAAGATCATGAACATGCTGCCGGCCCGCCGCCAGACCATGCTGTTCTCGGCGACCATGCCGGGTGCGGTCATCGGCCTCGCGCGCCGCTACATGTCGCAGCCCACCCACATCCGCGCCACCGCGCCGGACGACGCGGGCGCGACCGTGGCGAACACCGCGCAGTTCATCTACCGCGCGCACAACATGGACAAGCCCGAACTGGTCGCGCGCATACTGCAGGCCGACGGCCGCGGACTCGCGATGGTCTTCTGCCGCACCAAGCGGACGGCGGCCGACCTCGCCGACCAGCTCCAGCAGCGCGGCTTCGCCTCCGGCGCGGTCCACGGCGACCTCGGCCAGGGCGCCCGCGAGCAGGCGCTGCGCGCCTTCCGCAATGGCAAGGTCGACGTCCTCGTCTGCACCGACGTCGCCGCCCGCGGCATCGACGTCGAAGGCGTCACCCACGTCATCAACTACCAGTCCCCCGAGGACGAGAAGACGTACCTGCACCGCATCGGCCGGACCGGCCGCGCGGGCGCCAAGGGCATCGCGATCACCCTCGTCGACTGGGACGACATCCCGCGCTGGCAGCTCATCAACAAGGCGCTGGACCTCGGCTTCAACAACCCGCCGGAGACGTACTCCACGTCCCCGCACCTCTTCGAGGAACTCAGCATCCCGGCCGGCACCAAGGGTGTCCTGCCGCGTTCCGAGCGCACCCGCGCCGGGCTCTCGGCCGAGGCCGTCGAGGACCTCGGCGAGACCGGCGGGCGCGGTCCGCGCGGCCGTGGTGGCCGCTCCTCGGCGCCCGCCGTCGAGCGCGAGCGGGAGCGGGAGCGTCCGGACCGCACCCCGCGCCGTCGCCGTCGTACGCGCAACGGCACACCGCTGGACGAGACCTCCACCACACCCGCCACGTCGACGACGTCGCCGCACGCTCCGGCCGAGCCCGCCGCTCCGGAGGCCAACGAGCCCCGTACGCCGCGCCGCCGTCGCCGTACGCGCGTCGGTGCGTCGTCGGAGCCGGTGGCGGCCGCCGGTGCCACCGAGGCGATCGAGCCGGCCGTGCCCGAGGCCGCGGAGACCGCGGTCGCGACGGCCGAGGGCGCGGACGCCACGGCCACCAAGCCGCGCCGCCGCACCCGCAGGACGGCACAGGCCCCGGCCGAGACCGTCACGGTCGTCGCCGAGCCCGTCGCGGTCGCCGAGACCGTCGCCGCCGCGCCCGCCGAGGCCGTCGCGGAGGCTCCGGCCGGCAAGCCGCGCCGCCGCACCCGCAAGGCCGCCGAGACCGCGGAGGCCGTCCTCGACACGGTCGAGGGCACGCCGGAGGTCACCGAGACCAAGCCGCGCCGCACCCGCGCCAAGGCCACGACCGCGGCAACTCCCGCCGTGGACAGCGCCGTTGACACCACGGAGACGGCGGAGGCCAAGCCCCGGCGTCGCACCCGCAAGGCAGCCGCGGAGACCGTCGAGGCGGACAGCGCGCCCCTGACGGCCGCCGTCGAGGAGCCGGAGGCCAAGCCGCGCCGCCGCACCCGCAAGGCCGCCGAGACCGCGGTCGACACGGCGGAGGGCGTCGCCGAGGCACCGGCCGCCAAGCCGCGCCGTACCCGCAAGGCCGCGGTGGCCACGACCGAGGCAGCCGCGGTCGCCGAGGCCGTCGAGGCCACGGAGCCGAAGCCGCGCCGCACGCGCGCCAAGGCGACCACCAAGGCCACGCCCGAGGTGGCCACCGAGGCGACCGCGGACACCGCCGAGGCGCCCGTCACGCCCCGCCGCCGGACCCGCAAGGCCGCCGCGGAGACCGTCGAGGCGACCATCCCCGCCCAGACGGCCGCCGTCGAGGAGCCGGAGGCCAAGCCGCGCCGCCGCACCCGCAAGACGGCGGAGGCCGTGGTGACCCCGGAGACGGACGAGGCCAAGCCGCGTCGCCGCACCCGTAAGGCCGCCGCTGTCGCGGAGCCCGCGGAGAGCTGATCCACAGTCCGATGGCCCGGTCCCCCGCTTCCGGGGGGCCGGGCCATCGGCGTTCCGGCACATCACCCGCCCGGCGCCGTACGCACCCCGACGGCCCCTCCGGCCGACAGCGGCCGACGCCCCGGACAGGCGACCCGGACAGGCGACCCGGACAGGCGACCTGAACCGACGCCCCGGACGGACGACCCGAACAGACGCCCCGGACCGTGGAGCGAGGCCCCGCCCGATAGCCTCGGAGCCATGAGTCGTCCCCCCTCCTTCATCCCGCCGGCCGGAGCGCGCGCGTACCGGCTGGACACCGCGCGCGGCGAGTTCGCGGTGATCGAGGCCGGTACCGCCGTACGGGGAACCGCCTTGCTCCTGCCGGGTTTCACCGGAAGCAAGGAGGACTTCATCGCGCTGCACGAACCGCTGGCCGCGCGCGGGTACCGGACCGTCGCCGTCGACGGACGTGGACAGTTCGAGAGCGACGGGCCCGAGCACGACGAAACGGCTTACGCGCAGGACGAGTTGGCGCGTGACGTACTCGCGCAGGCAGCGGCCCTCGCGACACCCGTGCACCTCGTCGGGCACTCCCTCGGCGGGCAGGTCTCCCGGGCCGCCGTCCTGCTCGACCCGGCGCCCTTCGCCTCCCTCACCCTGATGTCCTCGGGCCCCGCCCAGATCTCCGGCTCCCAGCAGCAGCGCGTCAAGCTGCTCCGGGACGCGCTCGCCGTGATGGACATGGGCCAGGTGTGGGACGCGATCCAGGCGATGGAGCCGCCGGAGGAGACCGAGACCGGAGAGCTCGACGCGGGTCTGGACGACCGCGACGACCTGCGGCGCCGCTGGCTGGCCACCAGCCCCGCCCAGCTGATCGCGACGGGCCGTCAGCTGTGCACCGAGCCCGACCGCGTCGCCGAGCTGGCCGCCGTGCGGCTGCCGAAGCACGTCCTGTCCGGCTCGCACGACGACACCTGGCCGGTGGAGCTGCTGGACGACATGGCCGTACGTCTCGACGCCCGGCGCACGGTCGTACAGGGCGCCGAGCACTCCCCCAACACGGACCAGCCCCTGCCGACCGCCCGCGCCCTCGCCGACTTCTGGGACCGCACCACCGCGACCGCGTGACCCGTGGCCCGTGGCGGACAGACCCACAACGGAGACCGGGGGCCGGAGATGGCCGGTGACCGGTGACCGGTGACCGGTCAGTACTGCCGGCCGGTCAGTACTGCGCCTGCAGATGCTCCCAGAAGCCGTCCCGGAGCGCTCGGCGCAGATCCGCCTGTCCCCGCAGGGAGTACTGGAGAAGCCCCTCCGCCTCGACCAGCAGGTCCTGGTCGACCGAACCGGGCAGGTACGGATGGCCGGGCAGCAGGTCCACCAGCGCCTCGCGCCCCCGCGCGGCCAGCCACTTCGCGGCGATCTGGGCGCCCACGAACCGCACGTCCTCACGCGTGGGCCTGCTCACCGCGCTCGCGTCGTACGTGGTGGCGGTCCGGCGGGACACGTAGGGCTTGAAGAAGTCGAGGTCGAAGGTGCGCTGGCTGTCGACCTCCCAGAGCAGCGGCTCGGCCTGGTTGCGGCCCTCGGGCGCCTCGATGCCCCAGAGGTGGACCCGCGCCCCGTACCCCTGCGCGGCCTCGACCGCCGACACCAGGTCCTCGTCGCCCCCGAGCAGGGCGGCGTCGCTGATGGCGCGGTGCCGGGCCAGGGACTCCAGGTCGGACCGGATCAGGGAGTCGACGCCCTTCTGCTGGTTGTTGGCGTTCAGGTTGCCCAACCGCACCTTGACGTCCGGAAGTTCGGCGATCGACTGCTGTTCGGCGGTGTGGATGCGGCGGCGCGCGCCGTCGTACCAGTACACCCGCAGCAGCCTGCTGTCCGCGAAGATGGTGCGGGCCTTGTCGATGAGGGCCTCGATGAGGCCCTCGGCGTCGAGGTCGAAGGAGCGGCGGTCCTCGGTCCCGGCGACGAGCCGTCCCCCGGCGGCGTACAGGTATCCGGCGTCGACGAAGATCGCGTGGGTCGAGGGCGTCTTCGCCACCTCGGCGAGCATGCGCTGGAGCAGCTCGTTCGTGCGGTCGATGCGGGCGCCGAGCGCCGCGAGGTCGTCGTTCATCACCCCCCATTCTCCCGGCGGTCACGCTTCGAACACAACTGGTCCCGTTCAGTCTCCTTCACACTTCTTACCCGCCGGTAATTAGGTTCTCGAAAAATTTCCTTAGCGTAGGGAATGTTTGTAACACGCACACCGTTGAATACGAACGGAAGCGGGGGACTGTCTCAGCTCGCGCGCCACACACCAAGTAGTTCTCCTCAGGAGGATGACCAGACGAAGGGAGAAGCCCATGCGCTTCGAAATCATGCGACTCGACGATGTCAACGGCACGCCCGTGGACAGCACCGTCGTTGACGCCGCCTCCGTCAACCGGATCGTTCAGCAGGCCGCCGCCATCGGGCAGCGACTGTGGATCCGCCCGGCCGACTCGTCCGCTTCGTAACCCGCGGACACCTCTCGGACGTCCCGGACGTCTCAGACTTCAAAGCCCCGTACGGCATCGACGCCGTACGGGGCTTTGCGTATACGACCGGACCGCCGCGGCGCCGGAGGCGGCCGCCCGGCCGTGCCCGCGGCCGCCCGGCCGTGCCCGGGGCCGCCGGCCCGCCAAGGAGGCGGCTCAGCCGCCCCTGACGACCTGTGTGACGCCGTTGATGATCTGCTGGACGGCGATCGCCGAGAGCATCATGCCCGCCAGCCGGGTCACCAGCACCACACCCCCGTCCTTGATGACGCGGATGATCAGCAGTGAGTAGCGCATGACCACCCACAGCACGACGTGGATCGCGAGGATCGCGCTCCACACGGACACCTGTGTGGCGACGCTGTCCGCCTTCTGCACGGCCAGGATCACCGAGACGATCGCACCGGGGCCCGCGAGCAGCGGCATGCCGAGCGGCACGAGGGCGACGTTGACGTCCTTGGTCTGCTTCGGCTCGTCGGTCTTGCCGGTCAGCAGGTCGAGGGCGATCAGCAGGAGCAGCAGTCCGCCCGCGATCATCAGCGCGGGTACGGAGACGTGCAGGTAGTTCAGGATCTGGTGACCGAGCAGACCGAAGACCGCGATCACCCCGCCCGCCACGCAGACGGCCTGGAACGCCATGCGCTTCTGCACCTTGGCGGGGCGTCCCGCGGTGAGCGCGAGGAAGATCGGGGTGATCCCGGGGGGATCCATGATCACGAAGAGGGTGAGGAAGAGGGAGCCGAAGACGGCGACGTCGAACATGGTTCAGTGAGGCCTTGCGAAGGTGGGGAAAGCGGCACGGCGGGATCAGCAGTCACCGCTGGGGAAAAGGGAGTTCCGCCGGGCGGAACGGGGCACACGGCGGACAGCGCCGGGTGCGTGCGAAGGGGACCCGGATCCGGGGACGGTTCCGAGGGGCGGGCGGTCAGGCTCCGCCGGTTCCCGGCACCGGGAACGCCCCGGTGGCCCGCCGCGTGATCTCCCCGTACACCTCGGGGTCGGTCGTGTACTCCCCGAGGACGCAGGTCTTGCGACTGCCGTGGTAGTCGCTGGACCCCGTGACGAGCAGTCCCAGCTCGGCCGCGAGACCGCGCAACCGCGCCCTGGTCGCCGGCTCGTGGTCCATGTGGTCCACCTCGATGCCGTCGAGTCCCGCGGTGGCCAGCTCCGCGATCGCCGCCTCCGGCACGGTGCGGCCCCGCTTGGCGGCGGCCGGGTGCGCGAAGACGGTCACGCCGCCCGCGGCCTTGACCAGCCGGATCGCGTCGAAGGGGTCCGTCTCGTGACGGGGTACGTAGACCCGGCCGCCGTCGGCGAGCCAGTCGCCGCCGAAGGCGTCGGACACGCTGTCCACGACCCCCAGCTCGACCAGGGCGGAGGCGATGTGCGGCCGGCCCACGGAGCCGTCGCCCGCGATGCGCGCGACCTGCTCCCAGGTGACCGGCACGCCCAGTTCCCGGAGCTTGGCGACCATGCTCCGGGCCCGCGGCACCCGGTCGTCCCGGGTCAGCTCGCGCTCGGCGAGCAGCTCGGGCTCCGCGGGGTCGAAGAGGTAGGCCAGCAGGTGCATGCTGATGCCGTCGAGACGGCAGGAGAGTTCGGCGCCGGTGACGAGGGTGAGTCCCTCGGGGAGGGCCGCGACGGCCGCCGCGTGTCCGCGGGTGGTGTCGTGGTCGGTCAGCGCGACGACGTCCAGACCGGCGGCGGCCGCGTTGCGGACCAGCTCGGCCGGGGTGTCCGTGCCGTCGGAAGCGGTGGAGTGGGCGTGCAGGTCGATGCGCACTACGCGACTCCAGGCGGTGACGGCACGGAAGGGGACACCCAAGGATAACGGGATTCCCGGGCACCCCTGTCACACCCGCAACCGTCGAGCGCCCCCTACGGAGCACCTCCACGAGCGGTCCCGCGGCAGTTCGGGGGCCTCCGCGCCCGCGTCCATCCGCGAGCGGGCCGTGATCCCCGCCCGGCGAACCGACGGAGCGCTACGGCTCCAGGATGCGCGGCGACAGCGCCCCGCAGGGCAGCAGGTCCACTTCCGCCCCCGCGTCGCGCAGGTCGGTCAGCACCAGCTCGTCGTACATCAGCAGGCCCGACTGCTCGGGCCACACGACCGCCCACAGCCACAGCCCGAGCGCCTCGCCCGCGAAGACGGCGCGGTCGTCCGGGGCGCCGGCCACATGCCACAGCGGGGTGGGCCGGCCGGCCGCGAGGACCTTGGCCTGCGGCGGTTTCTCGACACTCATGTAGGGCCCGGGGTCGGGGGCGTCGATGCCGGCGTAGCGTGCGCCGAGGCCGACGCCGAGCTCCTCGGCGACCAGGATCAGCTCCCCGATGCCGCCGAGCGGCCCGGGGCCCGAGCAGGCCACCATGGTCGCGCGCCCGCCACTGCGGTCGTCGCCCGCGAATCCGGCGCCGGTGAAGAGCCATCCGACCGGCAGCGGCCACGGCATCCACACCGGTACCCGGGCACGGTGCACCACGACACCGAGGGCCTCGACGCTGGGCGGGATCACGGGCTGCAGTGGATGCACGGTCCCGTGCGCATCGCACTGCCAGGAGTCGGCAAAAAGGCCGGGAGCCCTGACCCGGCCACCACACTTCGGGCAACTGGGTTCGCCCCTCATAGAGCCCCACGGTCCTCCCCGTCTTTCGCCGCGTCAAGGACGATCACCCGTCCGGAGCGCGCCGTCACCGCGCGAAACTAGATGTAACTTGCACTAATTAGCCCACCTAACTTATTGTGTGCATACGACAACGACCTCGTCAGGGCAGTCAGAGGAGCGGACATGACCAGCAGTACGGGAGGCCCCGCCGAAGGGGACACGTTCGACGCGGGCGCGGGCGGCCTCCTGCGTCAGCCGAAGGCCGTCTGGGCGACCGCCGGGGCCTCCGTCGTCGCCTTCATGGGCATCGGGCTCGTCGACCCGATCCTGCCCTCCATCGCCAAGGGCCTGGACGCCACCCCGAGCCAGGTCTCCCTGCTCTTCACCTCGTACTTCCTGATCACCGCCGTCGCGATGCTGCTGACCGGTTTCGTCTCCAGTCGCATCGGCGGCAAGAAGACCCTGCTGCTCGGCCTCGCGCTCGTGGTGGTCTTCGCCGGGCTCGCGGGCACCTCCGGGTCGGTCGGCGAACTCGTCGGGTTCCGGGCCGGCTGGGGGCTCGGCAACGCCCTGTTCGTCTCGACGGCCCTCGCCGTCATCGTCGGCGCGGCGGCGGGCGGCAGTGCCGCGGCGATCCTGCTGTACGAGTCCGCGCTCGGCCTCGGCATGGCCTGCGGACCGCTGCTCGGCGCACTGCTCGGCAACGCCAGCTGGCGCTACCCGTTCTTCGGCACCGCGTTCCTGATGGCGGTCGGCTTCCTGTGCGTCACGGCCTTCCTGAAGGAGCAGCCGAAGCCGGCCCGCAGGACCGCGCTGCTCGACCCGCTCAAGGCGCTCGGCCACGGTGGTCTCGCCTCGGCGGCCGTCTCCGCGTTCTTCTACAACTACACGTTCTTCACCGTGCTGGCCTTCACGCCGTTCGTACTGGACATGACCCCCTACAAGTCCGGCGCGGTCTTCTTCTGCTGGGGCGTCCTGCTCGCGGCCTTCTCCGTCGTCGTGGCGCCGCGCATGCAGGCACGGTTCGGATCGCTGAAGGTGCTCTGCGGCTCCCTGGTGCTGCTCGCCGCCGACGTGCTCGTACTGGGCTACGGCGACCACACCACCGCTGTCGTCTGCACGATCCTCTCGGGCGCCTTCATCGGGGTGAACAACACCGTGTACACCGAACTGGCACTGGGCGTGTCGGACGCGCCGCGCCCGGTGGCGAGCGCCGGGTACAACTTCGTGCGCTGGTTCGCGGCGGCCGCGGCGCCCTACTTCGCGCCGAAGATCGAGGAGTGGAGTTCCGTCCGCATCCCGTTCCTGGTCGCGGCCGTCACGGCGCTGATCGGCGCCGCGGTGGTCTGCGTACGGCGGAACGCGCTCACGCACGAGGCGGCCGAGCTTCAGCCGCGGCACGCCGCCGAGGACGCCGTCACGGTTTTTGCCAACTGACTTCTTCCGGCCAGGAACTGACCTGGTCTCAGTCCAGCGGAACGGACCGGCGCAGCGGATCGCGCAGGTCCGTTCCGCCGTTCAGCCAGCGCTCCTGGAGGGCCCCGGCGCCGTGCACCCGCTTCCACGCGGCCTCGTTCGGCGTCATCGGGAGCAGCGGCAGGAACCGTACGGGATCGGCGGGCGCGTCCAGCTCCAGGTCCTCGACCAGGCCACCGGACTCCGCGACCAGCACGGAGGTGAAGGGTGCGCCGGGCCAGAGCGGTCCGCCCACGTCGAGCGAGGCACCGGGAGCCACCACCAGCCCCTCGACCTGCGGGGACGCGCCGAGCACCGCGAGCGCGCGCAGCACCTTGTCGGTCTCGGCGCCACCCGCGCGCACCGAGAGGACCAGCTCGGCGCGCGGACCCTTCACCGGATCGGCGAGCACCACCGTGGGGTCCGCCATCGGCTGGGCGGACATGCCGAGCGTCGCGTAGCGGACGACGTCGCCCTCCGTGAAGCGCAGCACCTCGATACGGTCGGTACCGAGGAAGGTGACCGCGGCCCGCGCGTCGGGTTCGCCCAGCGCGGAACGCAACCGAGCCTCGACCAGAGGAAGAACATCAGCCATGAACCGAGCATAGAACTCGTCAGCAACGGGCAAAGCGGCGGCTTGACGCTTCGGTGCGCTGATAGTCTTGGCCGCTGGTCGGGGCAGCACGCAGAAGCGTCGCTCTCGAGCTCCGACGCACTGAGACTGACTGATCTCCCCCACGGGGAGACAGCTCCCCCACGGGGGATGGATCGTCCCTCACGGGGGACCGGCCGGAGGAGGTGGGGCTGCAATGGACCGAAGTCGACCGTGCAGTACCACCCGCTCTTCCGGTCGCTGAATTCTGTAGCTGGTTTCCTTACCCGGCCGGCTGCCGCCTCCCGCAAACGTGTGCATACGTGTCAGCGTTGTCCGTTGCACCACGGAAGAGCGCTTCGTTCCCGCCTGATCTGTCTGATCTGAATCAGTAGCGAAGCTGCCACCGCGACGGTGCGGTGCTCCCCGCTTTGTGGACGTGCCAAACATCCGCAGTCAGGACGTCCCCATTCCGGGCAGTTCCAACCGTCGCCGGCGGCCTCCAGTTGTGAAGGAGCCTGCCATGTCGATGATCCGTGACCTCCGTGCCGCGGTCCGTCCCCGTCCCTCCCTGCGCAAGGACGGCGGCTCGTACGACACCACCCGCGCCCCCGGCACCAACTCCGCCGTGGTCGACTGCGCGGTCTACCGCGACGGCGCCCGCGTCCAGACCCGCGAGCCCCTCACCCCGCACGAGGCGATGCGCCTGGTGCACCGCGACGGCGGCTTCGTGTGGATCGGCCTGCACGAGCCCACCGAGGCCGAGTTCTCGGGCATCGCGAGCGAGTTCGGGCTGCACCCGCTGGCCGTGGAGGACGCCGTCCAGGCGCACCAGCGGCCCAAGCTGGAGCGCTACGACGACTCCCTGTTCACGGTCTTCAAGACGATCCACTACGTCGAGCACGACGAGCTCACCGCCACCAGCGAGGTCGTGGAGACCGGCGAGGTCATGTGCTTCACCGGCCGGGACTTCTTCATCACCGTCCGGCACGGCGGGCAGGGCTCGCTGCGGGCGCTGCGGCACCGGCTGCAGGACGAGCCGGACCTGCTCGCCAAGGGCCCCTCGGCCGTGCTGCACGCGATCGCCGACCATGTCGTCGACGGGTACATCGCGGTCGCGGACGCCGTGCAGGACGACATCGACGAGGTCGAGACCGCGGTGTTCTCGCTCGGGCGAAAGGGCACTCCGCGGGGCACGGACGCCGGCCGCATCTACCAACTCAAGCGCGAGGTACTGGAGTTCAAGCGGGCGGTCTCGCCGCTGTTGCGTCCGATGCAGCTGCTGAGCGAGCGGCCGATGCGGCTGGTCGACCCGGACATCCAGAAGTACTTCCGCGACGTCGCCGACCATCTCGCCCGGGTGCAGGAGCAGGTCCTCGGCTTCGACGAGCTGCTCAACTCGATCCTCCAGGCCAACCTCGCGCAGGCGTCCGTCACGCAGAACGAGGACATGCGCAAGATCACCTCCTGGGCCGCGATCATCGCCGTACCGACGATGGTGTGCGGTGTGTACGGCATGAACTTCGACTACATGCCGGAGCTGCGCTGGAAGTTCGGCTATCCCCTGACGCTCGGCGTCACCGTCGGCATCTGCCTCTCCATCCACCGGATCCTGAAGCGCAACGGATGGCTCTGACGCCGGTGCCTCCCGCCGGCCGGCTGGCTAGGGTGAGTCCATGACGGAACAGCTGCTCGATCGGGCCCTCATCGAGGAGGCCACCAAGAAGTCCGGGCTGGTCTGGGTGCGTGGCGACGGCACGCCGTCGACCGCCCCGGGCCCCGAGGACCCCGCCCAGGCCCTGTGGCACGTGTGGCACGACGGCGCTGTCTGTGTGATCGGCGACGGGCCCGGCGAGCAGCCGCTGCCCGGGCTCCGCGACGGGGGCGCGGCCGTGGTCACCGTCCGCAGCAAGGACAAGGGCGGGCGCGTGGTGGCCTGGACGGCGCGGGTGGTCGAGCTCGCGCCCGAGACCGACGCGTGGCAGGAGACGGTCGCGGAACTCAAGGGCAAGCGTCTGAACGCGCCCGACGGTGAGGAGATGCCGGCCCGCTGGGCGCGCGAGTGCCGGGTGCTGCGTCTGGAGCCCCTGGCCGGCACGCTCCCGCTGCCGGACGGCTCGCTGGCCGCCGCGCCCCCGCCGACCCCGGCGACGACCCGGCAGCCCGTCCCGGCGGCCGTCCCCCGTCTCCTCTTCAAGAAGCGCAAGCGGTCGTAGGCCCGGCCGCCTGTCGTGGTTCCCGGCCGCTTCGCGAGGCGCGAGGCGGCCCATGGGCGCGAGGCGGCCAGGGGGCCACGGTGGCTCCGGGAGGCGCGGGTGGCCGACGGGCACGGCGCCGACGTCACGAGGTCGGCAGTTGCCTGCCGTAGTCGACGGTCTCGTCCTTGGCCGGTTCGGCGAGGGCGAACCCCTTGCCCCAGTCGGTGAGGCGGAGGGTGCCGGCGCCGCCCGCGCGGACCAGGAGAACGGGGTAGGGCGTCCCCTTCAGTGAGACGTCGAGGGTGCCGCCCGCTCCCTTGTCACCGGTGATGCGGATGGTGCGCAGGCCGGACTGCTCGTGGTGGCCGTCCGTCGCGAGCGAGCCGTGCAGGGTCAGCAGGCCGTCCAGAAGGACGTCCTTGTCCGTGAAGCTGATGAAACGCTTGTAGGCCGGGTCGCCGGTCGGCACCTTCACGTACTTGCCGCCGAGCTTGTCGGCGGCGGCCGTGTCGGCCGAGCTGGAGCCGCTCTTGTCGCCCTGATGGCTCCAGAACTCGGCGCCGGCCTTGAGGAAGAGGTGTTCGCCCACCCGCAGCAGCCTGAAGCTCGCGCCCTGCGAGGTGACCGACCCGGTGCCGCCGTCCGCCTTCAGACGCATGTCGAACTTGTACGTGCGTCCGTTCGACACCACGGTTCCGGCGAGCCTGACCGCCTCCGCGGACGTGGCCGCGGTGCGGGACTTCGACTGGATCGTGGCGGCGGGCAGCTTGCCCACCCCGTTCGTGCCCGCGTCCGGATCCTCGCTCCCGCACCCCGTCAGTCCCGTCCCCGTCACGACCAGGGCGCACATCGCGCCCACCAGTGCGGCCCTGCGGGTACGGCCCTGGAGAATCGCAGTCACAGGTGGGCTGCCTTTCGTACGGGGGTCCATGCGGGTGTCCGTGCCGGGGCGCCCTGCGGGGGTTCCACACGGGGTGCCCACCACGGCGTACGGCAGCGTACCGGTGCCGCCCCGGCCCGGCGGAGCCAGTCCGTCCGGACCGCTCACCAGGGCGTATCCGACCGGGACGGGCTAGCCTGAAGCCCACCCGAGCGGACAGAGCGGGACCAAGCACGCGTACGGCGACACCACCCTGACGCACGTACCGGGACAGCACGGGAAACACCCACCGGGACAGCACGGAAAGAAGGAGGCGCGGGCATGGCCGCAGGCGCCCCCCGGATCTTCGTCTCGCACCTCGCCGGTGTCGCCGTCTTCGACCCGAACGGCGACCAGGTCGGACGGGTGCGGGACCTGGTCGCCATGCTGCGCGTGGGGCGGCGCCCGCCCCGGCTCCTGGGGCTGGTCGTCGAGCTGTCCACCCGGCGGCGCATCTTCCTGCCCATGACCCGCGTGATCGGTATCGAGTCCGGCCAGGTCATCACCACCGGCGTGGTGAACGTACGTCGCTTCGAACAGCGGCCCACCGAGCGGCTCGTGTTCGGCGAACTGCTCGACCGGAGGGTACGGCTCGTCGACACGGACGAGGAGGTGACCGTCCTGGACGTGTCGATCCAGCAGTTGCCGGCCCGGCGGGAGTGGGAGATCGGCCGGGTCTTCGTACGCCGGGCCCGCAGCGGGACCTTCCGGCGCACCCGGGGCGAGACCCTGACCGTCGACTGGTCCGCTGTCACCGGGTTCTCGCTGGAGGAACACGGACAGGGCGCCGAGAGCCTGCTCGCCACCTTCGAGCAGTTGCGCGCCGCCGACCTCGCCAACGTGCTGCACCACCTCTCCCCGAAGCGGCGCGGCGAGGTGGCCGCCGCACTCGACGACGACCGCCTCGCCGACGTCCTGGAGGAACTCCCCGAGGACGACCAGATCGAGATCCTCGGCAAGCTCAAGGAGGAGCGCGCCGCGGACGTCCTGGAGGCGATGGACCCCGACGACGCGGCCGACCTGCTCGCCGAACTGCCGGAGGAGGACGTGGAGCGGCTGCTGACGCTGATGCGGCCCGACGACGCGGCCGACGTACGGCGGCTGATGGCGTACGAGGAGCGCACCGCGGGCGGTCTGATGACGACCGAGCCCATCGTGCTGCGGCCCGACTCCACGGTCGCCGAGGCGCTCGCCCGGGTCCGCAACTCCGACCTGTCCCCCGCGCTCGCCGCCCAGGTGTACGTGTGCCGTCCCCCGGACGAGACACCGACCGGCAAGTACCTGGGCACCGCGCACTTCCAGCGGCTGCTGCGCGACCCGCCGTACACGCTGGTCAGCTCGCTCCTCGACGACGATCTGCAGCCCTTGGCGCCGGACGCGGCGCTGCCGGTCGTCGCGGGCTTCTTCGCCACCTACGACATGGTCGCCGCGCCGGTGGTCGACGAGAGCGGCTCGCTGCTCGGCGCGGTGACCGTGGACGACGTGCTGGACCACCTGCTGCCCGAGGACTGGCGCGAGACGGAGTTCCACCTGCACGAGGACGAGCCCGCAGGGGGGAGCCATGACGCCTGACCGCGAGACCCGTGAACGGGCCGTCACGGGCGCCACCGCGACCACCCGGCCGCGCAGCCGTCTCGACCAGCCGATGCCGCCACGCCGCAGACTGCTGCCCGAGTGGGACCCGGAGGCCTTCGGACGGCTGTCGGAGCGGATCGCCCGCTTCCTCGGCACCGGGCGCTTCATCGTCTGGATGACGGTCGTCATCATCCTGTGGGTGGTGTGGAACGTCAGCGCTCCCCGTGACCTGCGGTTCGACAACTACCCGTTCATCTTCCTGACCCTGATGCTGTCGCTGCAGGCCTCGTACGCCGCCCCCCTGATCCTGCTCGCGCAGAACCGTCAGGACGACCGCGACCGGGTCAACCTCGAACAGGACCGCAAGCAGAACGAGCGGTCGATCGCGGACACCGAGTACCTCACGCGCGAGATCGCCGCCCTGCGCATCGGCCTCGGCGAGGTGGCCACCCGCGACTGGATCCGCTCCGAACTCGAGGACCTGGTCAGGGCACTGGAGGAGGACCATTCCGACAGCCATGTCGTATTCCCGGCGGAACGGTCGCCCGGACGTGACACAGGCGACCGCTGACGGGTCTTTCCGGGCCCCGGCCCGGGCGCCGTACCATCGTCCCTATGGCTACGGAAGACGCGGTGCGCGAAGCACTGGCGACGGTGAACGACCCCGAGATCCAGCGACCCATCACCGAACTGGGGATGGTCAAATCGGTGGACATCGGTGCGGATGGCGCGGTCGCGGTCACCGTGTATCTGACCGTCTCCGGCTGCCCGATGCGCGAGACCATCACCGAGAACGTGACAAAGGCGGTCTCGGCGGTCGAGGGCGTCACCCGCGTCGACGTGACCCTGGACGTCATGAGCGACGAACAGCGCCGCGAGCTGGCGGGCGCGCTGCGCGGCGGGCAGGCCGAGCGCGAGGTCCCCTTCGCCAAGCCGGGCTCACTCACCCGCGTGTACGCGGTCGCCTCCGGCAAGGGCGGCGTCGGCAAGTCCTCGGTGACGGTGAACCTGGCGGCGGCGATGGCGGCCGACGGTCTCAAGGTCGGCGTGGTCGACGCGGACATCTACGGCCACTCCGTGCCCCGGATGCTCGGCGTCGACGGCCGTCCGACCCAGGTCGAGAACATGATCATGCCGCCGTCGGCGCACGGCGTGAAGGTCATCTCCATCGGCATGTTCACCCCGGGCAACGCCCCGGTCGTGTGGCGCGGCCCGATGCTCCACCGCGCCCTCCAGCAGTTCCTGGCGGACGTGTACTGGGGCGACCTGGACGTCCTCCTGCTCGACCTCCCGCCGGGCACCGGCGACATCGCGATCTCCGTCGCCCAGCTGGTGCCGAACGCCGAGATCCTCGTCGTCACCACCCCGCAGCAGGCGGCGGCCGAGGTCGCCGAGCGCGCGGGCTCCATCGCCGTCCAGACCCACCAGAAGATCGTGGGCGTCGTCGAGAACATGTCGGGCCTGCCGTGCCCGCACTGCGGCGAGATGGTCGACGTCTTCGGCACCGGCGGCGGGCAGACGGTCGCGGACGGCCTGACCCGCACCACCGGCGCGAGCGTCCCGGTGCTCGGCTCCATCCCCATCGACGTCCGCCTGCGCGAGGGTGGCGACGACGGCAGGCCGGTCGTCCTGACGGATCCCTCGTCCCCGGCCGGCTCGGCCCTGCGCGCCATCGCCGGCAAGCTGGGCGGCCGACAGCGCGGCCTGTCGGGCATGTCCCTCGGCATCACCCCGCGGAACAAGTTCTAGCCCACCGCCGCGAACGCGCCCCCGCGCCGTCAGGAGCGCGAGGGATCCGCGCGCCCCGTCGGGAGCGCGCGGAACTGTCAGCCTTCAGAAACGCGAGAACCCGCGCCCCTCAGGGGCGCGGGGAACTGCGCGACCGGCCACGACGGCGGCGCGGGAAACGGCGCACCGTCAGGAGCGCGGAGATCTGCGCCGTGACGGGCCCGCACCGCCAGGAGCGCGGAGATCTGCGCCGTGACGGGCCCGCACCGTCAGGAGCGCGGAGATCTGCGCCGTGACGGGCCCGCACCGCCAGGAGCGCGGAGATCTGCGCCGTGACGGGCCCGCACCGCCAGGAGCGCGGAGAGCTGCCCGCCGTGTCGGGCCCGGAGGATCCGCGCGGCCTCAGCGCGGAGAACCCCGCCCCTCGGGGCGCGGGGAACTGCGCGACCGGCCACGTCCGACCCCCCGGCCGAAGAACCGCCCCGCAGCCCCCGACCGGTCACCCCGCGGAGCACTCACGCGTAGGCGGCGATGTCCTTGATCACGGCGAAGCCCAGCCCGTACGCGCTCATGCCCCGCCCGTACGCACCCACGTGCACGCCCTCCTGGGTCGACCCCGCGAGCACCCAGCCGAACTCGGACTCGCGGTAGTGGAACGGCGTGGGCACGCCGTCCACGGGGAGGGACAGCGAGGACCAGTCCGACCCGTCGAGATCGTCCGCGAGGACCCACGCCGTCTCGGTCTGCTGGTCCAGCCAGTCGTCCCGCAGGGTGTGGTCCATCTGGCCGGGCCAGGTGAAGGACAGCAGGCCCACACCTGCCAGCCAGGCCGCCGAGGACACCGAGGTGGCCTCCAGCAGCCCCGTACCGTCCGCGCTGCGGCGCGAGGGGCTCGCCGCGACGGTCACCACGACCGCGAAGCGCTCCTTGTCCTCGGTCGACTCGCTGCGCACCGAGGGCTCCTCGCCGTGCCCGATCGAACCGTGCTCGACGGCGCCGTCCGCCGACATGCCCACCTGCATCAGCCAGCGCGGTCCCGTGAAGGCCTCGTCGAGGCCGTACCACGGGAAGGGCGCCAGCAGGTAGCCGTCGACCGTGCGCCGGGCGAAGGGGGCCGGTTGTCCGCCCTCCGTGGCCGGTGCCTGCGCGCCTACCCGACTTGTCGTCTCCATCTGCCGGACGCCTCCTTGCTCTCGTCGGACCAGGCGGCCCGCCCCCCTCGGGCGTCCTCAGCAGTCCGCACAACAACTGGGCAGCATAGCCACACCGCTCCGAGCAGCAGGGAAAGCACCCGTCGCGTGGGTCGCGCCCGCCGTCGATTTCCGGCCGTGTCACACGGCCCCGGGCCCCTGACCTACCCCGATCGGGGTACGGCTCAGGTGGCGTCGGCGTCGAAGGGCGGTCGCTCCTCCGGGCCGGACTTCTCGGGCTTCTTGGTCATGTCCACGGTCGAGCCGGCCGAACCGGAGCTCGCCGACTCGGATTCGCGGTTGTGCACCGCGTCCGTGACCTCGGCCATCTCCTTCTTCAGGTCGAAGCCGTTGCGGATCTCCTTGAGCCCCAGCTCGTCGTTGTCCAGCTGCTTGCGCAGGAACGTCTTGGGGTTGAGGTCCTCGAACTCGAAGTCCTTGAACTCCGGGCCGAGTTCCTCACGGATGTCCGCCTTGGCGGTCTCCGAGAACTCACGGATCTTGCGGATGGTGCGCGTGACGTCCTGGATCATCTTCGGGAGCTTGTCCGGACCGAAGACGAGCACGGCGAGGACAACGAGCGCCACCAGCTCGAGCGGTCCTATGTCATTGAACACCTGAAGCTCCTTGCGATGTCCTTCGGTCCTCGGCCCTCGGCGGTTCCTCCGTGGTCCGGGCCGGGTCCACGGTACCCGGCGATCCCGTCCGTCCGGAACTGTGCCGGGGCCTCCGGGTCCGTGTACACGTCGAGTTTTCCCGGATGTTTGCCGCACGGGCCGGGGTGCGGGCCCCTCCCGGGCGAACATGCCGCGCGCCGTCCCTCGCCGCCCGTCGAGGTGGGCCGCGGTCAGTCAGCGGCGGTCAGCCGCCGTCGGCCGAGCCGAGGACCAGGGTGATCTGCTCGCGGGCACCGTCCCGCCGCAGGGTCAGCAGCAGCCGGTCGCCGGGGCGGTGGGCGCGGGTCCGCACGATCAGCTCCTCCCCCGAGTGCACGGGCAGCCCGTCGACCTCGGTGATGACGTCGCCCGCCCTGATCCCCGCCCGGGCGCCGGGCCCGCCCGGGGTGACCGGTGAGCCGCCGCTCGTCTTCGTGCCGACCCGGGCGCCGTCGCCGGTGTAGTCCATGTCGAGCGTCACGCCGATCACGGGGTGGGTCGCCCGGCCCGTGTTGATCAGCTCCTCGGCGACGCGTCTGGCCTGGTTGACGGGGATGGCGAAACCGAGCCCGATGGAACCGGCCTGGCCCGCCTCCGGGTCGGTGGCTCCGTCGGCGGAGCGGATGGCGCTGTTGATGCCGATGACGCGCGCCCGGGAGTCGAGCAGGGGTCCGCCGGAGTTGCCGGGGTTGATGGGCGCGTCGGTCTGCAGGGCGTCCACGTACGAGACGTCGCTGCCGTCGCCCTTCTTGCCGCCGGCCGTGATGGGCCGCTCCTTGGCGCTGATGATCCCGGAGGTGACGGTGTTGGCGAGGTCGAAGGGTGCGCCGATGGCGACGACGGGGTCGCCGACCTAGACGCTGTCGGAGTTGCCCAGCGACAGCGGCCGCAGTCCGCCGACCCCGGACACCTCGACCACGGCGAGGTCGTATCCGCTGTCGTGCCCGACGACGGTGGCCTTGGCGCTCTCGCCGCCGCTGAAGGTCACGGTGATCTCGCCACGCGTGCCGGCCGGTTCGACCACGTGGTTGTTGGTGAGGATGTGGCCCCGGGTGTCGAGCACGAAACCGGTGCCGGTGTCCTCCTGGTCGGTGCCGCGCACATGCAGCGTGACGACGCCGGGCAGGGCGCGGGCGGCTATCCCCGCGACGCTGTCCGCGGGCCTTCCGGGGGCCTCCTTCGCGGCCTGGGGAAGCTCGATGTCCCCCGTCCCGCCGTTGTGCTCCAGATAGGCACCCACGGCACCGCCGACGCCCCCCGAGACGACGGCGATCAGCACGGCCCCGAGGACCAGCGCCCTCCTCGCCCGTCGCCGCGGCCGCGTCCCGAACGCCGCGCCGTTCTGCTGGAGGGGCCCGGGAGCGGCCCAGGGGTCGTAGTTCTGCCAGGGGTCCGGAGCGGGACGGGAATCGCTCGTGTACGGGACTGGAGGGGCCCCTGGGGGCAGGGAGGCCCCCGGGACCGGGGTTCCCGCCGGGACACCCGTCCCGTCCCCGGAGACGGCCACCGGGGCGGACGCGCCGAGCGAGCCGCCGCCCAGGGGGGCGGGGGCGCCGTACGTGGAGGCGCCCGGAGGGGTCGGTGTCTCGTATGTGGGGGTCGGCGATTCGTACGCGGTACCGGCCGCGGGGGTCGGTCTTTCGGATGCGGTACCGGCCGCAGGGGTCGGTATCTCGTACGGGGCACCGGCCGCGGGGGTCGGTATCTCGTACGGGGCACCGCCCGTACCGCCCGCCGCGGCCGGCGTTTCGTACGCGGAGGTGCCCTCGGGGGTGGGTGCGCCGTACATGGGGGCGGGTGTTCCCTGCGCGGGGGTGACCGGCTGCGCGGGGACGCCGTGTGTGGGCGTGGGCGCGGGGGACGCGGGCGGGGCCGCGGCGGCGGGCGTTCCCTGCGCGGCGGCGCCCGTGGGAGCCGCCGGTCCGTGCGCCGGCGCGGGTGCCGGGGTCGGGGTGCCGTGCGCGGATGTGATCGCCGGGTGCTGGACCGGCGGGGCGGGTGCCCAGGGGCCGGGCTCGCCGTACGGCGGGGTGCTGTAGGGGTCCGGGTCGTGCAGGGGCCTGGGACGGTCGGTGGGATCCGGGGCCGCGGGTGCGGTGGCGGACACTCCGGCGAACGTCCCGGCATCCGGTGCGTCGGCCGTGGGCGCGGGCGCGGACGCAGGAGGTTCCAGCTCGAAGTCGCCGTCAGACCCGTAGTCGCCGTCACGCTCGAAGCCGACGTCAGACCCGAAGTCGCCGTCACGCCCGAAGCCGCCGTCGGGGACGACGTCGCTCCCGGGCGGACGAACATCCGCCGAGCTCACCTCGCCGACCACCGGAGGTACCGGCCGGGGCCGGCTCCACCACTTCGCCTTCGGGGGCTTCCCCTCGTTCATGTTCTCCCCACACCCGGCCCGCGGCACAGCTCGCCGACGGTCACCGCAGATTGCCGACATCCGCGTCCGGGAATCCCTCCGGCGGACGCGCCCCACCCCGGATTCAATCAGGTTCCGGGGCCGCGGCGCAGAGAGTGGGTCAGCGGGCGGTACGGGAGGAGAGGAACGGAGAGGAAGAGGGGGACGCTGCCGGAACGGGGGCGGCGAGCAGACCCGGAGTCGCGACGTCGGGCGCCATCGACCAGGAGGCCGACACGGCCGGCTGTACCTCGGTGAGCGGACGTATCAGCGGGGACATCGCGGCGGCGCCGGCCACCACGGGGGTCGTCAGCGTGTGCATCATGTCCTGGCCCTGGGGCGCCGGAGCGGGCACTCCGGGCAGCAGCGGCGCGGACACCTCGGTGGGCTGCACCGGGGCGCCGCCGAAGGCACGCTGGCCCTGGGCGAGCAGCGGTCCCGTGGAGCGACGGCGCTGTGTCTCGGGAGCCGTCGCCGCCCCGGAGCCCGGGGCGCGCATCGGTGTCACATTGCTACCGCCGGAGCCGCCGCGCGCGTCCGCGGTGTCACCGGGCACACCGGTCGACACCCCGCCGAGCGCGACCGCCGCCAGCGACACCGCGCCGGCCGCCGCGAAGGCGAAGCGCAGCCCGCGCGAGGAGGATCTCTCGGCCTCGTGACGGCTGACGTCATGGATACGGAAGCCGCGTCCGGCGGAAGGGGGCAGTACGTCGGCGTGCGGTCCGGCGGGCACGTAGCCGAAGGGCTCGCCGCGCACGCCGAAGACTCCGCTCACCCCGGATCCGGAGGGGATTCTTCCGCCGAATGCTCCCCCGCCGAGCGGTGAGCCATCACCGCCGTCGAAGTCACCTCCCCCCGGCAGTCCCTGGAGACGGGCCAGGAAGCTCTCGGAGGGGGGCGGAGGGGCGACTTCCGCGAAGACGTTCTTCAGTCGGCGCTGGGCGTCCGCCTCGGCCTTGCACTTCGCACAGGTGGCGAGGTGGGCCAGGACGCGCTCGCGCGACTCATGACCGAGCTCTCCGTCCACGAGGGCGGACAGTCGGTCCCCAAGATGCTGGTCGGCAACGAGCCGCTCCGCAGAGTCAGGCCGGGATCCACTCACGCGGTCGCGCCCCCTCCTCCCAGCGCGGGAACTCCCGTGATCGCGAAGCCGCGGCGCTCGGCACGGGCCTCGGGAGACCGGTGCGAGAGGGCCTTGCGCAGCTGCGAGCGGCCACGGTGGATCCGGCTGCGGACCGTACCGAGCTTGACGCCCAGGGTCGCGGCGATCTCCTCGTACGACAGTCCCTCGATGTCGCAGAGGACGACGGCGGCGCGGAACTCGGGCGCGAGAGTGTCCAGCGCCTGCTGGACGTCCGCGTCGAAGTGCGCGTCGTTGAAGACCTGCTGCGGGGAGGGCTCACGGCTGGGCAGGCGCTCGGCCGCGTCGTCGCCGAGGGCGTCGAAGCGGATGCGCTGCTTGCGCCGGACCATGTCGAGGAAGAGGTTGGTGGTGATGCGGTGCAGCCAGCCCTCGAAGGTGCCGGGCGTATAGGTCGACAGCGAGCGGAAGACACGGACGAAGACCTCCTGGGTGAGGTCCTCGGCGTCGTGCTGGTTTCCCGTCAGGCGGTAGGCGAGCCGGTAGACCCGGCCGCTGTGCGTGCTGACGATCTCCTCCCAGGTGGGCGGAGTCCACGCCTGCGACTCCGCGTCGGTGGTGAACGTCGCGGTCTGCGCGGGGGCAGCAGCATGGAACGTGTCAGCGATGTCGGTCACGGATTTCGGCTCACCCGCTGATCGCAGCAGGCGCCGCAGCACCCGTCCCCGATCCACAGGCGCAGCCGCACCTCCCCTGTCGGCTCTGGTGGTGTCCAGTGGAGCCCCCACCATAGCCACCTCGCCCGTTAGCTCCGGATAAGCGGTTTTACGCGAAATTGATACGCGCTCATATGGCTGTGTCAGCACGTGCTCGGCACCTCGCTCCGCCTCCCGCTCCGTGACCCGGTCCATGCGCTTCCCCCCGCTCTGTTTCCCCATCCCTCTAAACGCCCGGTCCCATCAGCAGGTTCCCGGCACCAACGGATACAGTCACGCCCAGGCAACCACGGGGACAGGAGAGGGTCATTACCGGCAACCGGCAGACGAGCTGGGCGTTCGCCGACGCCTTTGTCGCCGAGGACGAGGCGCTGCGCTGGGCCCGCGACCGGGCCCGCGAGGCAGGCCTGCGCTCGGTGTCGCCCGGCACGGGCGCCGCGCTGCGCCTGCTCGCCGCCACGGTGGACGCGAAAGCGGTGGCGGAGATCGGGACCGGGACCGGCGTCTCCGGAATTCATCTGCTGCACGGCATGCGGCCGGACGGGGTACTGACCACGGTGGACCCGGAGCCGGACCGCCAGCAGTTCGCCCGCCAGGCCTTCCGTGCGGCGGGCTTCGCGAGCAACCGCGCGCGCTTCATCCCCGGCCGCGCGCTGGACGTGCTCCCCCGGCTCGCGGACGCCGGCTACGACCTCGTCTTCTGCGACGGCGACCGCCTGGAGTGCCTGGACTATCTCGCTGAATCGTTGCGCCTGCTGCGGCCGGGCGGGCTCGTCGCCTTCGAGGGCGTGTTCGCGGACGGCCGCACCATGGACTCGGGCCCGCAGCCGGCGGAGGTCGGCCGGCTGCGCGAACTGCTGCGCGCGGTGCGCGAGAGCCAGGACCTGGTGCCCTCACTGCTCCCGGTCGGCGACGGCCTGCTGTGCGCCGTCAAGCGCTGATCCGCACCACCGGGCCACCCGCACCGACCCGCCCTGACTCGCTGCGAACCTGCCCTGACCTGCGCTGACCTGCACTGCTACCAAAAGGGCGCGTCGCCGGAACGCCCTTGACACACCACTGCCCCGGCACCGTTTACGATGCCGGGGCAGGTGAAAAGGTATGGTCGCTTCCGCGTCAGCCGACGACCTTCTTGAGGGCGTCGCCGAGCGCGTCGGCCTCGTCAGGCGTCAGCTCGACGACGAGCCGACCGCCGCCTTCGAGCGGAACGCGCATGACGATGCCCCGCCCCTCCTTTGTCACCTCGAGCGGGCCATCGCCCGTCCGCGGCTTCATGGCCGCCATGCTCGTTCCCCTTCCTGAAACCAGCTCATCGTCGCCGACGGCCCCTTGGAGGGCACGCACGTCCTCTCATAGGACACACGTCACCGGCATCGAACACATTGCTTCCAGGCCATTATCCCGCATCTCAGGACCCGATGACCAACATCAGTCGGCATCGCTTGCGCAACGCGCTTGAGCAAAACCACTCAATTCGGCGATGTGGCTGCGATACTGCGCCGCCGCATGGACTTTCACGGCTCGGAATTCTTTGACGCAGGTCACATGTCCCGTCCGTCCCTCGGACCGTGATCTCCGCTTCGTCGTCCTGCATGCTGTCCTCGGACGCAGGGCGTACCGACGGGTACGACGGAGCCGCGACACCGAGGGGACCCATCATGGCCGACACCGTGCTCTACGAGGTGAGCGACGGACTCGCGACGATCACGCTGAACCGCCCCGGGGCGATGAACGCGATGGACACCGGTACGAAGGTCGCCCTGCGGGACGCGGCGCAGCAGGCCGCGGCGGACCCGGAGGTGCGGGCGATCCTGCTCACCGCGGCCGGTGACCGGGCGTTCTGTGTCGGGCAGGACCTCAAGGAGCACATCGGGCTGCTGGCCGCCGACAAGGAGTCCGGCTCGAGGCACACGATGAGCACCGTGCGCGAGCACTACAACCCGATCGTGCGCGCCCTGACCGGCGCCGCGAAGCCCGTGGTGGCCGCGGTCAACGGTGTCGCGGCCGGGGCGGGTCTCGGTTTCGCGCTCGCCGCTGACTACCGGATCGTCGCCGACACGGCCGCCTTCAACACGTCGTTCGCCGGGGTCGCGCTGACCGCCGACTCCGGGATCTCCTGGACGCTGCCGCGGGTCGTGGGCCCGGGCCGCGCCGCCGACCTGCTGCTCTTCCCGCGCAGCATCACCGCGCAGGAGGCGTACGAGCTGGGTATCGCGAACCGGCTGGTGCCCGCCGCCGAATTGCGCGCGGAGGCGGAGAAGGTGGCGCGGGCACTGGCCGCGGGGCCGACGGTCGCGTACGCCGCGCTGAAGGAGGCCGTGGCCTACGGCCTGACCCACTCTCTGGACGAGACGCTGGAGAAGGAGGACGAGCTGCAGGCGCGGGCGGGGGCGTCCGAGGACCATCTGATCGCGGTGCAGGCGTTCGTCAACAAGGAGAAGCCCAAGTACTTGGGGCGGTGACGGGCCGTGGGGGGCGGCGGACCGGCTGTGTCGGCCGCGCCGCTCCCCCGGAGCCCTCAGTGGGTGCCCCTCGAAGCCCTCAGTGGGTGCCCTTGCGCGCGACGCAGTCCACCAGGTGGTCGTCGACCAGGCCGCACGCCTGCATCAGGGCGTACGCGGTCGTCGGGCCCACGAAACGGATGCCGCGTTTCTTGAGGGTCTTGGAGAGGGCGGTCGACTCGTCGGTGACGGCCGGGACGTCGGACAGCTTCTCCGGGGCCGGGCGGGTGTCCGGGGCGGGCGCGAACGACCAGATCAGCTCGTCGAGCTCGCCGGGCGCCCAGCCGCTCAGCACGCGCGCGTTGGCGACGGTCGCCTCGATCTTCGCGCGGTTGCGGATGATGCCGGCGTCGCCGAGGAGACGCTCCTGGTCGGCGTCCGTGAAGGCGGCCACCGAGGCGATCTCGAAGCCGGCGAAGGCGGCCCGGAAGCCCGGCCTGCGGCGCAGGATGGTGATCCAGGACAGGCCCGACTGGAAGGCCTCCAGGCAGAGCCGCTCGTACAGCGCGTCGTCGCCGTGGACCGGGCGGCCCCACTCCTCGTCGTGGTAGGACACGTAGTCCTCGGTGGACAGCGCCCAGGGGCAGCGCAGGGCGCCGTCGGGACCGGCGACGGCGTCGCTCAACGCTCCTCGCCCTCGACGTGCTTGTGCAGGGAGGTGGGCCGGGCGGTGTCCGCGCGGGCTCCGGCGAGCGCGGACTCGAGGTCGGCGATCCGGGCGTCGCGCTCCGCGAGCTCGGCGCCGAGGCGGCCGAGGGCGTCGTCCACGTCCGACATGCGGTAGCCGCGGGCGGCGAGCGGGAACCGCAGGGACTCCACGTCCGCGCGGTTCACCGGCCGGGCGGCGGGCAGCGGATCGTCCAGCCGGTCGGGCACCGCCTCGGGCAGGGGCGCGCTCTCGCCGCCGCCCACCACGGCCAGTGTCACCGCGGCGACCACGACGGCGAGCGCGACGACCAGGAACAAGAACATGAACATCGCTGAGGTCCCCACGCTCTGGTGCCGACGCGGTCGCGTCGGCGCGAAAGTACTGAAGCTTACTGACGGCGGAACCGTCGGACTCCGATCGTGCCATGCGAGTCTGACAGTTAAGGTCGCAGGCGGCTAAGCAGCGGGATTCACAGGGAGAGGTCACAGGGGATGCTCAGGCTGGGCAAGCACGAATTCGACCCGCACGAGCCGGTGATCATGGCCATCGTGAACCGGACCCCGGACTCCTTCTACGACCAGGGAGCCACCTTCCACGACGAGCCGGCGCTCGCCCGGGTGGAACAGGCGATCGCCGAGGGTGCCGCGATCATCGACATCGGCGGGGTCAAGGCCGGTCCCGGCGAGGAGGTCACCGCCGAGGAGGAGGCGCGTCGTACGGTCGGCTTCGTCGCCGAGGTCCGACGCCGCTTCCCCGAAGTGATCATCAGCGTCGACACCTGGCGGCACGAGGTCGGCGAGGCGGTCTGCGAGGCGGGGGCGGATCTGCTCAACGACGCGTGGGGCGGGGTGGATCCGCGGCTCGCGGAGGTCGCCGCGCGGTACGGGGTGGGGCTGGTGTGCACGCACGCCGGAGGTGCGGAGCCGCGGACGCGTCCGCACCGGATCGCGTACGACGACGTCATGGCCGACATCCTGGGGGTGACCGTCGGGCTGGCCGAGCGGGCCGTGTCGCTGGGGGTCGCGCGGGAGTCCGTGCTGATCGATCCGGGGCACGACTTCGGGAAGAACACGCGGCACAGTCTCGAGGCGACGCGGAGGCTGGGCGAGATGGTCGCGACGGGCTGGCCGGTGCTCGTCTCGCTCTCGAACAAGGACTTCGTCGGCGAGACGCTCGACAGGCCGGTCAAGGAGCGGGTGGTGGGGACGCTGGCGACGACCGCCGTCTCGGCGTGGCTGGGGGCGCAGGTGTATCGCGTGCACGAGGTCACGGAGACGCGGCAGGTGCTCGACATGGTGGCGTCGATCGCGGGCCACCGGCCGCCGGCGGTCGCCCGCCGCGGCCTGGCGTAGCCGCCCCCGCCGGTCCCGTCCCGGGGCTCCGCCCCCGAGGGATGGGTCAGGTAGGGGCGGCGGGGGCGCGGAACCCCGGGGTCAGCGGCCCGCCTCCTTCGACACCAGCGCCACCGCCTCCTCCACCTCGTCCGTGAGGTGGAACAGGAGGAGATCCTTCTCGGAGGCCTTGCCCTGGGCGATGAGGGTGTTCTTGAGCCAGTCGACGAGACCGCCCCAGTACGCCGTCCCGAAGAGGACGATCGGGAAGCGGGTCACCTTCTGGGTCTGGACGAGGGTGAGGGCCTCGAAGAGTTCGTCGAGGGTGCCGAGCCCACCGGGCAGCACCACGAACCCTTGGGCATATTTAACAAACATCATTTTTCGGACGAAGAAATATCGGAAGTTCAGCCCGATATCGACATACTGATTCAATCCCTGCTCGAAGGGAAGTTCGATGCCGAGGCCGACGGAGATGCCCTTGGCCTCGCACGCGCCCTTGTTGGCGGCCTCCATCGCCCCGGGCCCGCCCCCCGTGATGACGGCGAACCCGGCTTCGACCAGCCCCCGCCCGAGCGCGACGCCCGCCTCGTACTCGGGAGAGTCCACCGGCGTCCGGGCGGAGCCGAACACACTGATCGCGGCGGGGAGTTCGGCGAGCGTGCCGAAGCCTTCGATGAATTCCGACTGGATGCGCAGGACCCGCCAGGGGTCGGTGTGCACCCAGTCCGAGGGCCCGCCGGCGTCCAGCAGTCGCTGGTCCGTGGTGCTCGACTGGACCTGGCCCCGCCTGCGCAGCACCGGACCCAGCCGCTGCTCCTCCGGTGGCCGCTTCTTGCCCTCGGGGTTGCCAGTAGCCATGTGCGCTCCCTCCGCTTGCAATTGTTCAGCCCCAGCGTAGATCTCAGGGGGTTACGGAGGGGGGACATGCGCATGTCCGCCGCGCACCGCGGCGGTGTGCCCGCGCGTCAGGAGGCCAGCCAGGCCCGCAGCCGCTCCTCGGCCTCGGGGACGGCCGAGGCCCGTACCCGCTCGTCCTCCTTGTGCGCGAGCAGCGGGGCCCCGGGTCCGTAGTTCACCGCGGGCACCCCGAGCGCGCTGAAGCGGGCGACGTCCGTCCAGCCGAACTTGGGGCGGGCCTCGCCGCCGACGGCCGCCATGAAGGCCGCGGCCGCGGGGTGGGTCAGGCCGGGGCGCGCCCCGCCGGTGTGGTCGTCGACGACGAACTCGTCCACGCCGCAGTCCGCGAAGTAGTCGCGGACGAAGGCCTCCGCCTCCGCCTCCGTGCGGTCCGGCGCGTAGCGGAAGTTGACGACGACGGTGCAGGCGTCGGGGATGACGTTGGTGGCCACGCCGCCCTCGATACGGACGGCGTTGAGGCCCTCGTGGAAGCGGAGGCCGTCCACGACCGGCGTGCGCGGCTCGTACGCGGCGAGCTTCGCCAGGATCGGGGCCGCCGCGTGGATCGCGTTGGAACCCATCCAGGCACGCGCGGAGTGCGCCCGCTCCCCCGTGGTTTTCAGGAACATCCTGAGCGTGCCCTGACAGCCGCCCTCGACCTCCCCGTCCGTCGGCTCCAGGAGGATCGCGAAGTCGCCCTCCAGCCAGTCGGGGTGGGCCTCCGCCACATGCTTCAGGCCGTTCAGGTGGGCGGCGACCTCTTCGTTGTCGTAGAAGACGAAGGTGAGGTCGCGGTTGGGGGCGGGGACCGTGGCCGCGATCCTCAGCTGCACCGCCACACCCGACTTCATGTCGCAGGTGCCGCAGCCCCACAGGACGCCGTCCTCGTCGAGCCGGGAGGGCACGTTGCCCGCGATGGGCACGGTGTCGATGTGACCGGCGAGGATCACACGCTCGGACCGCCCCAGATTCGTCCGCGCCACGACATTGTTGCCGTAACGGTCGACCGTGAGGTGCGGCAGGGCCCGCAGGGCGCCTTCGATGGCGTCCGCGAGGGGCTTCTCGCTGCCGCTCTCGGAGGGGAAGTCGACGAGCCGGGCGGTGAGCTCGGCGGCGTCCAGTGTGAGGTCAAGTGGGGTGTCGGCCATGCCTCCGACCCTAGCGCCCCGTCCCGTCGGCACCGGGCGCCGCGGTTCGCACCACGGTTGTCCACAACCTCACACGCCGTCAACAGAGTCCTCCAGTACCTTGTACGTCGTGCCAGAGCCGTCCCCCACTCCCGCCCGGCGCGGCCGCCTCCTTCGTTTCGGAGCGGCCGTCGCGGTCCTGTTCGCGCTCGCGGGCTATCTCGCCGTGCAGTACCTCACGGGAGGGGCCGGTGCGCCGCGCTGCCGGGTCGTCTCGGGCAAGGGCGACGACGCGTCGTACGAGTTCACACCCGAGCAGGCGGTGAACGCGGCGACGATCTCGGCGGTCGGCACCTCCCGCCGCCTGCCCGAGCGCGCGGTGGCCATCGCCCTGGCGACCGCGCTCCAGGAATCGAATCTGCGCAACATCCAGCACGGCGACCGGGACTCGCTCGGCCTGTTCCAGCAACGGCCCTCGCAGGGCTGGGGCACGACGAAACAGATCATGGACCCGGCGTACGCGGCCGGCGTGTTCTACGAGCACCTGGCCAAGGTGCCGGACTACACACGGCTGCCGCTCACCGTCGCCGCGCAGCGTGTGCAGCGCAGCGGCTTTCCGCAGGCGTACGCGAAGCACGAGCCGGACGCCACACTGCTGGCCGCGGCCCTGACCGGGCGCGCGGCGGCCACCCTGACCTGCGAGGGGCGCCCCGGGGCGACGCCGGCCGGCGGCCCGGACTCGGTGCGGGCCGCTCTCGTACGCGACTTCGGGCACGAGGTGCTCCAGGAGGCGGGCGCCGACATCTCCGGCCAGGGCGACTCCGCGCCGGCCGACGCGTCGTCGTCCTCGCCCTCGGCGGCGTCCGGATCGGCGTCGGCACCGGCATCGGGTTCCCCGTCGTCGACCGTGTCCGCGCGGACCGTCACCGTGCCGGTGCGCAAGGACGCCGCCGGGACCGGGGTGCGCGGCTGGGAGCTGGCGCACTGGGCCGTGGCCAACTCCTCGGCGCTGCACATCGAGCGGGTCTCCTACGCGGGACGGGAGTGGACGGCCGGGCGCAGGGAGGGCGAGTGGCTCAGGTCCGGCGCCCAGGGCGCCCCGGCCGCGAAGGAAGCCGCCTCCGAGGTCCGTATCGTCACCGCTCAGTAGTACGGGGGCTCACTCTCCAGAGGGACGCGCGGCGGCGCCGGGCACCGGGATGAGCGGGTTTTCGCGAGAGCGTGCCCGAATCCGTCGGATCCCTTGCGGACAAAGGGCCGTAAGGATTCAGCAGACTATCCGCCCGGTTGCCCTTTGCCCGTTTTTATCCACAGCCGATTATGCGACGCATTGCCAATTCTTTGCGTCGGGCCACCGCAACCTTCGCGGGTTTCGAGCGGTAGTCACTGCGTCCGAGCCCGGAACGATCACGGCTCGACCGGCAGCCGGCCGGTCGGGGGCCGTCCTTCAACCCCGGGGCGCGATCGGGCACTTCACCGTTCTCTCCCGTCTAAGGAGCATCATGTCCCTCCCCCTGACCCGTCGGATCGCCCGTGCCGCGCTGCTCATCGCGGCGGGAGCGGCGCCCGTGGTCGGTGCGGCCGGCTCCGCCGGCGCGGCGACCGCACTGCCGGCCACTCCCGACCTCGGCGGCCTCACCGCCCTGGACGGGGCGCACGTCGGCAGCACGGTCGACGGTGCGACGCAGAACGTCACCGGGCTGGCGGGCACGGCCGGTGGCAAGGCGGTCAAGAAGGCCGTGCCGGCCGCGGGCAGGACCGGCGGCAAGGTCGCCAGGACGGCCACGCCGGCCGCGCAGAAGGTGGCCGGGGACACCGCCGGGCAGGCCGGGAGTCTGCTCGGTGACACCACGAAGACGGCGACGGGCGGCGGCCTGCCGACCGACGCCGTGACCAAGGGCGGCCTGCCGACGGGACAGCTGCCTCTGAAGGGCCTGCCGCTCGGCTGACGCCACGGTCCGTACGACCGCGGTACGGCGGAGGGACCCGGGAAACCTCCCGGGTCCCTCCGCCGTATCCGTATCCGTATCCGTGTGCGCGGCCGCTGCCCGCGTGCCTGCCGCGGCGCTACGCGGTGTCCGCGAGGTCGCGCGTGCCTGGCGACGCCCGGCACGCCCTGGGGCGTGTGGCGAAAGCCCCGCCTGCCTCGCGACGCCCGGCACACGCCCTAGAGGCGGTCCACCGCCGCGGCGACCCGCTCGTCCGTCGCCGTCAGCGCCACACGGACGAACCTGTCGCCCGCCGGGCCGTAGAAGTCGCCCGGGGCGACGAGAATGCCGAGCCGCGCCAGATGGGCCACGGTGTCCCAGCAGGACTCGTCACGCGTCGCCCACAGGTACAGGCTCGCCTCGCTGTGCTCGATGCGGAAGCCGTGGCGCACCAGGGCCTCACGCAGGGCGACACGGCGGGCGGCGTAGCGCTCACGCTGTTCGCGCACATGGGTGTCGTCCGACAGGGCGGCGACCACGGCGGCCTGGGTCGGCGCCGACGTCATCATGCCGCCGTGCTTGCGGATCTCCAGGAGCTCACCGAGGACGGCGGGGTCACCGGCGAGGAACGCGGCGCGGTAGCCGGCCAGGTTCGAGCGCTTCGAGAGCGAGTGGACCGCGACGATCCCCTCGTACGAGCCGCCGCACACGTCCGGGTGCAGGACCGAGACCGGGTCGGCCTCCCAGCCCAGTTCGAGGTAGCACTCGTCGGAGAAGACGAGGACGCCGTGCTCGCGGGCCCAGGCGACGATCCGGGTGAGTTCCGCCGCGGAGAGCACCCTGCCGGTCGGGTTCGACGGGGAGTTCAGCCACAGGAGCTTGAGGTGCGTGGGGTCCAGCTCGGTGGGGTCCTCGTAGGCGACGTGGTCCGCGCGGGCCAGGCGCGCGCCGACCTCGTACGTCGGGTACGCCAGGCGCGGGTACGCCACCCTGTCGCCGGGGCCGAGGCCCAGCTGGGTCGGGAGCCAGGCGACCAGTTCCTTGGAGCCGACGATCGGCAGCACGTGGTGGTGGGTGACCCCGCGGGCCCCGAGGCGTCGCTCCACCCAGCCCGTGAGCGCGTCCCGCAGTTCGGGCGTGCCCCACACCGTGGGGTAGCCCGGCGAGTCCGCGGCCGCGACCAGAGCTTTCTGGATCAGCTCGGGCACCGGGTCGACCGGAGTGCCGACGGAGAGGTCGACGATGCCGCCCGGGTGAGCTGCGGCGGTCGCCTTGTAGGGCTCCAGCTTGTCCCAGGGGAAGGTGGGAAGCCGGTCGGAGACTGCGGACACGGGATCGGGCTCACTTTCTCGTACGGACGACCACCCGTACGTGTGACGGTCACGGACTGCCACGGCAAACGCCTCGGTCCCGTACGGCGGTGAGGCCGTACGGGACCGAGGCGGCGCGTGTGCGGGCCGCTTACTGGTTCTGCGGCGGCAGCGCTGCGATGAAGGGGTGGTCGCGCTCGATCAGACCGAGCTTGCTGGCGCCGCCGGGCGAGCCGAGCTCATCGAAGAACTCGACGTTCGCCTTGTAGTAGTCCTTCCACTCTTCCGGAGTGTCGTCTTCGTAGAAGATCGCCTCGACCGGGCACACCGGCTCACAGGCTCCGCAGTCGACGCATTCGTCCGGGTGGATGTACAAGGACCGGGAGCCCTCGTAGATGCAGTCGACCGGGCACTCCTCGATGCACGCCTTGTCCTTGACGTCGACACAAGGCTGCGCGATGACGTAGGTCACGCTGTCGTTCCTCCTCGATAGGGCGCTGGCGGGCCTCCGTAGGCTCCGCCGCCTGGCGCGCGGGAGCGCGGCGTCGTCGATGCCCGCACCTAGTATCTCCGTTCCGGGGCATGATCCGAACAGGAGGGGTGAACTGACCTGTGGAAATCTCTGCGGCCGGACGGCTCAAGGTCCATATCACCACTGCTGACGTGGGCAAACGCGTCTCTGTTCGGCAGTTGATCGAAGATGGTGGTGCGGGTGAGAAGTTCAGCGACACGGTAGGCGTTCTCACATCATGGGACGGCGGCGTGCTGCTGATCACACGACGCGGCGGGGAAAGTGTCCGGATTCCGGAGTCCGCGCTGGTGGCGGGCAAGGTCGTACCGGCCGCCCCGGCGCGTCGGCGCGGGCCGGCGGCCTCGTACGAGGAGCTGGCGCGGGTCGCCGCGCGCGCCTGGCGGCCGGTGGAGAGCGAACGGCTCGGCGGCTGGGAGCTGCGGGCGGCCTCCGGCTTCACCCGGCGCGCCAACTCCGTGCTGCCCCTCGACGGGCCCGGCGTCCCGCTGGACGAGGCGCTGACCCGCGTACGCGGCTGGTACGCGGCCCGTGGGCTGCCCGCCTATGTGCAGACCGCCACCGGCGCGGAGGGCACGCAGGAGGTGCTGTGCGCGGAGCTGGAGGCGCGCGGCTGGACGCGTGAGGTGACGGCCGAGCTGTGGATCGGCCCGCTGGCCCCCCTCGCCGACCGTGCGGCTCCCGACGTCGTCCTGTCCCGCACGGCGGACGCCGCGTGGCTGGGCCGCTATCAGCGCAAGGGGCTGAGCGACGTCGCCCTGAAGGTGCTGGGAGGCGGACCCTCGGTGTGGTTCGCGACGGTTCCGGGCGCGGCCGGTGAGGCGCCGGCCGCGATCGGGCGGTGCGTCGTGGACGGGCGGTGGGCCGGTTTCGCGGCCGTCGAGGTCGATCCGGCGCAGCGTCGGCGGGGTCTGGCCACCGCCGTCATGGCCGCGCTGGCCGGCCGGGCCCTGGACGAGGGCGCCTCGGCGGCCTGGCTCCAGGTGGAGTCGGACAACACGGGGGCGCGGGCGATGTACGCCGGTCTGGGCTTCGCCCCGCATCACGCGTACCACCACTACCGCGCACCACGGACGCCGGACGAGCCCGGCCGGCCCACCGGGACCGGAGCCGACGACGCCCGCGGATCCGCACAGGGCTCCGGCGGCGACCCTTCGCGCGGTGCCCCGCCGGTGGCCGGTGGCGACCGCTCCGCGTCGGCGTGACGGGGGGCGAGGCCGCGATGGGTTCCCCTCGTCCGCCGGAGCCGGAGCGTGCCGCCGAGGTGCGGCGGCTGTTCGCCGAGGAGGCACGGTCCGAGCGGCCCGACCTGGCGCTGCTGTGTCTGCTGGTGGGGGCCGCCGCGGACGGGGAGCTGGACGAGGCGGGGATCGACGCGGCACAGATCGAGTTGGACGAGTTGGCCGGACAGGTGCCGTTCCGGCCCGGCGGACCGGGGTCCTGGGCGACGGCGCTGGCCGAACTGCTCGGTGAGCGCTGCGGGTTCCGGGGCTCGCCCGGCGACTACCAGCGGCTCGAGTCGTCACTGCTGCACCAGGTGCTGCGGCGGCGCCGGGGACTGCCCATCCTGCTGTCGGTGGTGTGGGTGGAGGTGGCCAGGAGGGCCGGGGCGCCGGTGTACGGGGTCGCCCTGCCCGGGCACTTCGTGGTGGGCTTCGGACCGCCCGAGCAGCAGGTGCTCGCCGATCCCTTCGACGGCGGCCGGGTGCTGAGCGGCCCGGACGCCGAGCTGCTCGTGCAGGGGGCCACCGGTGCGCCCCTGCGGCCGTCGATGCTGGGTCCCGCCGATCCGCTCGACGTGGTCGTGCGGGTCCTGAACAACGTCCGGGCGTGGGCGGCCGTGCGGCCGGAGCGGTCGGACGTGGCCCTGTGGGCCGTCGAGTTGTGTCTGCTGATGCCCTCGCACCCCGCCCGGCTGCGTTACGAACGGGCCCAACTCCTGGTGCAGCGCGGCGACTTCCTCGCGGGTGCGGCGGAACTGGACGCGTACGCGGACGTCGTGACCGCGGTGGATCCGCCGACCGCGGACCGGGTGCGGGGGCAGGCCCGGGCGGCGCGGGCGATGCTGAACTGAGGACGCCGGGGTGCCGGGCGGCTCCCGGACCCTTCGCGCCCTTCGCGCCGGACCGGCCCGCGCCGCCCGCCCGCTCCGGCGGAGGAGGCGGACACGGCCTACAGCCAGCCTTTCTCCCGCGCGATCCGCACCGCCTCCGCGCGGTTGCGGACCGCGAGTTTCTGGATCGCCGTGGAGAGGTAGTTGCGGACCGTGCCCTGGGAGAGGTGAAGTGCCTTGGCCAGCTCCGCGTTCGTGGAACCGTCGGCCGCCGCGCGCAGCACCTCGCGCTCGCGGTCGGTCAGCGGATTGGCGCCCTCGGCGAGGGCCGCGGCCGCCAGGCTGGGGTCGATGACGCGCTCACCGGCGAGCACCTTGCGTACCGCGGCGGCGAGTTGGGCCGCCGGGGCGTCCTTGACCAGGAAGGCGTCGGCGCCGGACTCCATGGCGCTGCGCAGATAGCCGGGGCGTCCGAAGGTGGTGAGGATGAGCAGCTTGATGCCGGGGAGTTCCCTGTGGACCTCGGCCGCGGCCTCGATGCCCGTCTTTCCCGGCATCTCGATGTCGAGGAGCGCCACGTCGACGTCGTACGCGCGTGCCGCGGCCAGCACCTCGTCGCCGCGCGCCACCTGGGCGACCACCTCGATGTCCGGTTCGAGGCCCAACAGGGCCGCCAGCGCCTCGCGGACCATCGACTGGTCCTCGGCGAGCAGGACCTTGATCGTGCGGCTCATGCACCGGATCCTACGGGGTGCCCCCCGGCGTCGGGAGGGGCCTCGGCAGGCACTCTGGCGACCAGCCGGAAGCCCCGGCGCACCCGGCCCGCCTCCAGCGTCCCGCCGGCCTTCTCCAGGCGCTCGGACAGGCCCGTGAGCCCGTTTCCGGGGCCGTCGCCGGAACCGCCCGAGCCGTCGTCCTCCACGACCAGTTCGAGCACCGGCCCGTCCAGCGTCTGACGGCGGACGAGTTCCACCGCGCAGCGCCGGGCCCCGCTGTGCCGTACGACGTTGGTGATCGCCTCGCGCAGCGCCCAGGCCAGCGCGGACTCGCTCTCCTCGGCGACGCCGGCGAGGTCGGCGCGGTCCGGTTCGGTCGGCAGGTCCGCCGTGACGCCGGCCGCCGTCAACGCGACCTGGGCGCCGGCGAGTTCGCCGGACAGCCGGGGCCTGCGGTAGCCGGTGACCGCTTCGCGCACGTCGACCAGGGCCTGCCGGCTGACCTGTTCGATGTCGGCGACCTGCTGGGCCGCCTTCTCGGGCTGGCCGGGAAGCATCCGTCCGGCCAGCTCGCTCTTGAGCGTGATGAGCGACAGCGAGTGGCCGAGCAGGTCGTGCAGGTCCCTGGCCAGCCGCAGGCGCTCCTCGTTCGCGGCCAGTTGGGCGACCGTCGCGCGGGCCTCGCGCAGCGCGATCGTCGTGCGGACCAGTTCGCGTACGCCGGTCATCGCGAACCCGCCGAGGAAGGCCGGGATGAGCAGCCCCGCCAGATACGCCTTGCCGTCCGGGACCGCCAGCGCGATCGCCGTCAGCAGGGCGGACACGGCCGGGATGGCCCAGCGGGACATCCGCAGCGGGAGCACGGCGCCGGACGCGATCGAGACGTACACGAACAGGACGAGCCACTCCCGCCCCAGGGTGACGGCGAGGAGGCCGGACTGGGCCGCCAGTACCGCCAGCGAGCCCAGAACCAGGGGGGTGGCCTCGCCGCGGCCGGTACGGAAGACGAGCATCGCGTACCAGGCGACGAAGACCACCAGGCCGATCCAGCCGAGCACGACGACACCGGTGCTGTGGCCGCCGTGCACCAGGTCACTGACGGGCGCGCTCAGATAGACGAGCCAGATGCCCGTCCAGACGGCCTTGACCAACCGCTGTCTGTGGTTCTGCGGGGGTTGCCCGATGCCGACGCTGCTCACGCTTTCAGCGTGTCCTTCCGGTACAGCCAGGCCGCGCCGCCCGCGAAGAAGAGGAAGGACACGGCGAGGATGGCGAGGTCCTTCGCGTGCGGGGCGTCGCCCAGCTCGATCGACCGCCCGAGGCCAGCGTACGCGTGGGTCGGCAGCCAGGACGCGATCTTCTGCAGCCAGTCCGGGAACGTGGTCGAGGGCATCCACAGACCGCCGAGCACCGACAGTCCGAAGTACAGGATCATCGTGATCGGGCGGACCGCGTCACCGCTCGCCAGATAGCCGACCGCCACGCCGAGCGCGGCGAAGACGAGGCTGCCGGCCCAGATCGCGCCGGTGAGGGCGAGCCACTGCCAGGAGTCCAGCCGTACGTGCTTCACGGCGGCGGCGACCGCGAAGACGACCACGATCGACGGCAGGCTGATCACGGCGGCGCTGGCGGTCTTCGCCAGGACGTAGCCGCGGCCGGGCAGCGTGGTGAGCCTCAGCTGCCGTACCCAGCCGCTCTCGCGCTCCTTGGCGATCCGCTCGCTGTTGCCCATCAGGACGGCCGTCAGCGCGCCGAAGGAGGCCATGGAGACCATGAAGAAGGTCGGCAGGGTGAGCCCGGTGCCGTCGACCTTGGTGGTGTCGTCGGCGCTGCCCGCGATCAGCAGGAACAGGGCCGAGGGGTAGATCACCGAGAAGAACAGGAACTTCTTGTTGCGCAGGGCCCGGGTGATCTCGAGGCGGATGAGGCTGTTCACTGCGACTTCGCCTCCTCGGCGGCGGTGATGGCGACGAAGGCCTGCTCAAGGCCGAGCCCGGCGACTTCGAGGTTGCGGGGGTAGAGACCGAGCCCGTACAGCGCGTGCACGGTCGCGTCGGCGTCGGAGGACTGGATGCGGACGGTGTGCCCGGACACGTCGATCGTCGTCAGGAAGGGCAGCGCCCGCAGCGAGGTCTCGTCGATGGGGTCCTCCAGGTCGAAGGCGATCCGGCGGGCGCCGGCCTTCGCCTTGATCTCGGCGGCGGTGCCGTCGGCCAGCAGCCGGCCCCGGTGCAGCACGAGCACCCGGTCGGCGATGGCGTCGGCCTCTTCCAGGTAGTGCGTGGCGAACAGCACGGTCCGGCCCTGTTCGGCCTGCTCGCGCATGGTGGCCCAGAAGGCCTGGCGGGCGGAGACGTCCATGCCCGTGGTGGGTTCGTCGAGCACGATCAGATCGTTGGCCCCGGCGGTCGCGAGCGCGAAGCGGACGCGCTGTTCCTGGCCGCCGGAGAGTTTGTTGACCTTGCGGTCGGCGATCTGCGAGATGCCCGCGCGGGCCAGCACCTCGGTGACCCGGTACGGCTTCGGGTGCAACGCACAGGCCAGCTTGACCAGTTCGCCCACCGTCACCTCGTCCATCAGGCCGCCGCTCTGCAGCATGGCGCCCACCCGGCCGCCGACGATGGCCTCACGGGGGCTGGTGCCGAACACCCGGACGGCGCCGCTGTCGGCGTGCTTGAGGCCGAGGAGCAGGTCCAGGGTGGTCGACTTGCCCGCTCCGTTCGGCCCGAGCAGGGCGACGGTCTCGCCCGGGTGCAGGTCGAGCGTGAGCCCGTCCACGGCGCGCACGCTGCCGTACGTCTTGGTCACCTGGTCGAATCCGACCACCGGGGTGGTCGGCGGTGCCGCTGTCGTTGTCATGGCCCCCATGGTGGCCGCGGGGGCCGGGCGCCGGGCAGTGTCGGCGGTCCCGAGTGCCGGATGACAGATGTCATACGGAGCGGGTGACGGACGCGGCGGCGGACACGACGAGGGGGGCGCCCGGTGGACGCCCCCCTCGTACGGTCGAAGCGGGCCTAGCTCGGGTTCGTGGCGATGACCGCGACCCGGTCGGTCTTGCTCATCAGCGCCTGGCGCAGGGCACCGTAGACGTCCTCGGGCGTGACCGGCGTCTTCTCGCCGTTGCCCCGGGTGATGAGCACACCGTCGAACGTCTGGCCGTAGAGCGCCTTCAGGGCGTTCAGGTCGGGCTTGTCGACGAGCTTGCCGTCGGTGGCCGTCACCCGGAGGAACTTCCACAGCGACTTCTGCGGGCTCAGCGGGATCGAGTGCGCCACGTCCGTCCGGACGGTCACGGGAGCCGACATCGCGGGCTGGGCGAACTTCGCCATCATCCGGTCGACCTCGGCGTTCGAGACGGTCGGCTGACGGGTCGTGGTGGCGACCTTCACCGGGGTGGCGGTACCGGTCTCGACCTGCGTGCGGTACGCGTCCTCGACGGCCTGGGTGGAGGCCGCCACGTCGACGCCCTTGCCCGTCTTGCCGTAGACCGCGACGGCCTTGCCGGACTCGAACCTGATCGTGCCGTCGTTGGCCGAGCCGGCGCCGCCCCCGACCTGCTCCAGGGCGGCCTGGAGCTTCTCCTTGTCGACGGGCATGTTCGGCTCGACGACGCGCTTCTGGCCGAACAGCGAGCCGATCACGGAGACGGGGTTGTAGTCGCTGCCCGCGGCGGCACGGACGGTGGCCTGGCTGTCCAGCTGGAGCCCGGCCTGGTCCGGCTTGAGCGAGACCGTGGTGCCGTTCACCGCCAGTTTGAGCGGCTTGTTCGTATTGGCCCGGAAGGCGTCGTCGAGCTTCTGGACCGCCTCGTCCCGGGTGCCGCCGCCGATGTCGACGCCGAGCACGGTGGTGCCCTTGGGCACGTCCGAGTGGTTCATCAGGAGCCCGGCGCCGTAGGCGCCACCGGCGAGGACCACCACGAGGACGCCCAGCAGGGCCGGCTTGTTGCGGCCCTTCTTCTTGGTCGGCTTGGACGACGCGGCCGGCTTCGGGGCCGGCGCGGGCGCCTTCGGCGGGGTGTGCGGCAACGGGCCGTCGGTGTGCGTGCCCGGACCGAACGGGGAGTTCGGGGCGGGCGGCACGACGGGGATGCCACTCGTCAGGGTGTGACCGGAGACGTTGTCCCCGGCGCCGCCGTAGCCGTGGCCGCCCGGGTCGGGCGCGGGCTTCTGCGGGGTGAGGATCGCGGTGTCGTCGCTGAGACCGCCACCGGAGTAGCCGGTTCCCGTGCTCGGACCACCGAGGCCACCGGGTCCACCGTGACCACGCGGGCCACGCGCACCACCCGGTCCGCCCGGTCCACCCGGTCCACCCGGTCCACCCGGTCCACCCGCCGCCAGGCTGCCCGGAGCCGCGCCGGGGCCGGCCGGGGGCACCATCGGGCCGTCTCCGGTGACCGGACCGCCGGTCGGACCCACCGGGCCGCCCATGCCGTTGTCGGAGAAGTTCTCCGCGAAGTACGGGAGGTCGTCTCGGCGCGGTTCGCCGCCCGGACCGCCGGAGCCGCCCGGGCCCCCGTTGCCGGCCGGACCACCGTGGCCGCCCGGACCGCCCGGACCGCTGGGACCGTCGGTGCCGATGGCCGGGAAGGACGCCGTGTTGCCCAGCGCGGCGGAGACGTCGAAGGAACCGGTACCGCCGCCGTGACCGGGGGCCACGGGTCCGGCGCCGGTGGCACCGCCCCCGCCGGGACGGGGAATGTTCGCCCCGCCGGGCCGGACCCCGCCGGTGATGCCCAGCGGACCGGCACCGTTCGCGCCACCGGGAGCACCCGGAGCGCCGTTGCCGCCCGGAGCACCCGGACGTGCGCCGCCGGCTCCAGGACCGCCCGGCGCACCCGCGCCCTGCGGCGCCGAGGGGCCGGCGGGACCCGAACCACCGGGCAGGCCCGCACCGTTGGTGGACCCGCCGCCCGGGCCGCCCTTGGGCGCACCGGACTTGCGGGGTGCGAACCAGTCGCTGGACTTCTCCCCGGCCTCGGCCGCACCGTCGGTCGCGGGGGCCGCGGCCGCCGGCGGAGTTATGGCGCGCTGCGGCTCCGCGGGCGGTCCCGTGGGGGCCGCGGGCTCGGCGGGCGCGTCGGCGTCCCCGACCGGTGTGCGGACGACGACCGGCGGGATGGGCCGCGATCCGGGGATGTTGATCCGGATCCGTGTCGTCAGTGTGGTCTCGGTCTTGCGCTCCTCCGGCGGGGTGCCGCCGGCCGAACGGCCCGCGTCGGCACCGATCTCGGAAGCCATGGGGGTTCCGTACGGGGGTGTCCCCGACGGGTACGCGGCTCCACCGCGCCCGTTGGGCCCGGAGGACGAACTGTCAGTTTCACGACTCAAGGCAGGTTCTCCCGGTTGGCTCCGCCGCCCGTTTACTCGACCTCATCTCGGGCAGCTCGGCGGCGCGCACCACCATACTGGCCGTCTCCGGCCCGCAAACCTCGCCCGCGAAGGAAACTGCCACAGGACCCGCACCGGTCCGATACGGCGAAGTGGTACGTCACTTCCCAAGTCGGACGCCGGAGCGGTCCGGTTGCCGCCCCAGCCCGAGGGTGGCGCAGATCACAGCGACAGCCATCCCGCCGAGCAGGAAAAGGTACGAGCCGAGGCCCGCGCCGAAGAGGAAGTCCCCTTCCGGACGGGTGGCGGTGAGCAGCACGACCGCGACCATCCAGCCCGCGGCGGGCGCGACGGCGCCGGCCCGGGAGTCGGTGGCGCGGGAGCCGCCCAGGAAGAGCCCGGCCGCGCCCACCAGGGCGAGCAGCAGGCCGCCCGGGAACCAGCCGGACTGCACCAGCGTTCCGGCCGTCCCGACCACGGCGCCGAGCACGAACAGCCCCGTACAGGCGGCCGCCCGACCGGGCGAGGGGGTCCGCAGTGGCTGGGCGAGCGCGTTCCCGCGCTGTCCGCTCGTACTCATCGTGTCTCCGTCTCCGTCCGGTCACCGGTGCCGGCGAACAGATCGGTCTCCCGGTCCGCTCCGGCGTGCTCCCCGCGTACCAACTGGTAGTACTCGGTGGTGAAAAGTGGCTGGGCCAGCGCGTTCGAGAGCGCGAACCACGGCTCGGCCACCTCGATCTGGGTGGCGTGAGCGCGCAGGGCGGCGGCCTTCGCGGCGGCGTACGCGGTCCCGTCGATCTCGGTGGTGATCACCGCGTCGTCGACGACACCCGGTACGTCGTCCAGGGCGGCGGACGCGTCGAAGGGCAGCCCCGGGAGGGCCTCACGCAGCCGTGCGAAGCCGTCCTCGGCGACCGAGCGGGGTACGCGGTTCCAGTAGACCTTGGCGATCTCCCAGGGTGCGCCGAGGTCGGGGCGGACGGCGGGGTCCGCGGCCAGTTCGGTGGCGCGCAGGGCGACGCGGTGCGCCTGGATGTGGTCGGGGTGCCCATAGCCCCCGTCGGGGTCATAGGTGACGAGCACGTGGGGGCGTACCTCGCGGATCACCTCGACGAGGTGGGCGGCGGCCTCGTCCACGTCGGCGGACCAGAAGGCGCCCGCGCGGTGGTTCTGCTCGACGCCCATCATCCCGGAGTCGTGGAAGCGGCCGGGGCCCCCGAGGAAGCGGTGGTCGGTGACCCCGAGCTCCTTCATGGCCGCGGCCAGTTCACCGACGCGGTGCGCGCCGAGCCCGCCCTCCCGGTCGGGTGCGAGGTGCGCGAGTCCGGGCGGAATGACCTCGCCCTCCTCGCCGAGGGTGCAGGTCACCAGCGTCACGAGGGCGCCCTCGGCCGTGTACCTGGCCATGGTCGCGCCGTTGTTGATCGACTCGTCGTCCGGGTGCGCGTGCACCAGGAGAAGACGCCGGTCGGGCAGTTCCGTCATGACACCCACCCTACGAGGCGCCCGTCCCCCTGGGAGCTGCCCGGCCTCTGGTCGCTCCGGGTCGGTCGAAGACGCCGAGCACACGAGCGCCGGCCGGTGACCGGACTTCTCCCGCGGCCGGCCATCAAGTGGGGCAGGACGCTCAGAGGCCCAGATGCGTGATCTGAACGATGTGGACGCGCTCGCTCCGTACGACGACCTCGTACCCGAACCTGCCACTGGTGACGATCATTTCGTGACCCCGCGGATCGATCCCGTTGTAGGCCTGACCGTGTACCTGCAGGGCTTCCGCTGCCCTGCCCAGTTCGTCGGCCATGCTTTCCACGGCGGCGAGGAAGTCTGCGGGAGCGGTCCGGGCGGCCTCTTCGGCGCCGAAGGCGTACTCCCACCAGCGGGTGCCTCAGCCAGCGTATCGGGGCGGCCTGAGGCACGAGCGGGACACAGAGGCGGCGGCTTCGCATCAGACGGCCGCCCGGCGGGCGGACCGGCAGTCGCGGCAGCGGCCGGGGTCGGGCGCCCGGAAGGCCCGTTCGCAGCCGTCGCAGGTCTGGAGCGGGTGCCGGACGCCCGGCGGCCGCGCGGGGGCGCGGAACGGCGGCGGAGGCGGCAGCTGGGCGGCGAGCCGGTGCGCGAGCAGGGCGGCCGGGCGTCGGAGCCCTTCGGGTGGCAGGTCACTGGTCAGCGCGTGGCGTACGGCGCCGGGGCCGACGTCGCGCTCCAGCCAGGCGGCGACGCCGGGGGCGAGGTGAGCCGTGTCGCAGGCGGAGAGCAGCAGGCGGGGATCGTGGCGGCGGAGGTCCGCGAGAAGATCGGTGGCCGTCCGCAGGAGGGCGGGCGCCGGGCAGACGGGACGGGGTACGGCGGGGAGCGGCTTGCGGGGTGCGCGCTCCTCGCGCTTGCGGGCCACCGCCGGGCGAGCCGGGGCGGACCGCACGGGCTCCTCCTCCCGGCCGCGTCCGGGCTGGTTGCAGGAGACCGTGCGGGTGACGATGCGGCCGCCGGGGACGCGTTCGCGAACGCGCCGCAGATAACGGTGGGCCTCCAGCTCGCGCAGGGCGGCGGCGATTCGGGTCGCGCCCTCGGGGAAGCGCGCGGTGAGGGTCTTGATGTCGACCCGGGCCCCCTTCGGCAGCGACTGGAGGTGCACGGCCAGCCCGATCGCGAGCAGCGAGAGCTCGGGATGCTGGGCGAGGTGGTTGCCGATCACCGTGAAGCGGGTGGTGTGGCGGGTGTTGTCGTGCGTGAGACCGCCGGGGTGCGCGGGGCGCCGGTTCGGGCGCTTGTTACCGGCAAGCCCGGGCTGGGCGTGCGGGCGCACGCTAGGGTTCTGCGTATCCATCGGGAAGCTCCTACTTCCTCGGTGGTCAGGCCCTCGCACTGGGATTGCCGTCCCGGCGGGGGCCGTCGCATGTTTGCGGTTGTGTCGCGCTGAGCGTAGGGCACGCAACGGGCCCTGAATCCAGCCGAGTCGGTGATGTTCACCCTCGCGGGTGAGAGCGCCCGGCGGGCGGGAGGGGTGGGGCTCGGTCGGGTTCTTTCACCCTCGTGTTCCTTGGGGAAGACCGCTCCTGGCACCGGAGCCCGAGCGAACGGGTTCCGGTGGGAGGCCGACCTCCGCCCACACCGTCTTGCGCGGCGGCGGCCCCGGTGCGGCACCCCAGCGGTCGGCGAGGGCGTCGACGAGGACGAGACCCCGCCCCGACACCGCGTCCGGGTCCGCGCGCCCGGTCCGCGGGAGACGGTCACCGCGCGTGTCGCTGACCTCGATGCGGAGGGTCTCGCCGACGACGTGGAGCGTGAGCCGGAAGTCCCGTCCCGGAACTCGTCCGTGCGTCACCGCGTTGGCCGCAAGTTCGGCGACGATGTGCGCCGCCGGGTCCAAGGGGAGTGTCCAGAAACGGAGTTGCTCGACGGCCAGCAGCCGCGCGAGACGGGCGCCGCGCGGTGTGGGCGACAGGAGCACGCTGAAACTGCGTACGGGGGCGGCGGTTTGGGCGGGGCCGACGGTTTCTTGGTTCACGTGACTCAGCGTGGCCGCCCACACGTACCGTGAACAGTGACAGCTCCACTGCGTACGGTGACTGTCCGGACGTTGTCCGGTCGTGTCCGGCCGGTCCGGGAGGGCCCGCGGGTAGGGGCGTTGAGGCTCGGCGGTACGGCGGAGGGGTGTGCGATGCGTGTGGACGGCGACGTGGGGCGGCTCAGGAGCGAGGCGGACGAGCCGGGCTGGGAGGTGGACCCGGACGACGACTGGGGGGTGGCCGTCGTCGCGACCGTGGGGCGGCAGCTGAAGCTGCGGCGGGAGGCGGTGGGGATGCGCGCGGCCGAGTTCGGCAGGGCGGTCGGCTACGGCGAGGACATGATCTACAAGATCGAAGGCGGCAAGCGGATCCCTCAGCCCGAGTTCCTGGACAGGGCGGACGAGGTACTGGGCGCGGGCGGGTTGCTCTCGGCGATGAAGGAGGACGTGGCGAAGGTCCGGTACCCGAAGAAGGTGCGGGATCTGGCGAAGATGGAAGGGCAGGCGGTCGAGATCGGGGTGTACGAATGCAACATCGTCCCTGGGTTGTTGCAAACACCAGAGCACGCCCGCGCCTTGATCGAGGCAGCGCAGCCGCCGTACTCGCCGGACAACGTGGAACGCATGGTCGCCGCTCGCCTGGCCAGGCGGTCGGTCTTCGAACGAGACCCGTCCCCGTCGATCCACTTCGTACTGGAAGAGGCTCCACTGCACCGTCAGGTTGGGGGCACAATGGTCTGGCGACAGCAGCTCGAACGTCTGCTTGAAGTGGGGCGATTGAACAGCGTCACTCTTCAGGTCATGCCGACGAACACCGACCCCCATCCGGGCCTGGACGGCAGGATCGAGTTGCTGAAGTTCCCGGACGGGACGGCGACAGGACGTTCCGACGGTGCCTTCAACGGGCGGCCGATCACCGACCCGAAACAGCTGCGCATCCTTGAACTGCGATATGGCACCATCCGGGCGCAGGCTCTCCCACCACGGGAGTCGCTGGTCCTCATCGAGCAACTGCTGGGAGACAAATGATCCGCGAGGCCGCCGAACCGGTGTGGTTCAAGAGCAGCTACAGCGGTGGCACCGACGGCGAGTCCTGCGTCGAGATCGCCACCACCCCCGGCACCGTCCACGTCCGCGACTCCAAGCACGGGGACGGCCCCCGGCTCGCGCTGGCGCCGGAGGCGTGGGCCGGCTTCGTGTCGTACGTGTCCGAGGGCTGACCGGCGCGGAGGAACGGGCTCCGGTCGCTCGTCCCACGGAGCCCCCGATGCCCGCGGGTCAGAACTTGAAGCTGCCGATCATGTCCGCGACGTTCGTCGTGAGGTCGCTGATGGTGGGAGCGACCGTCGAGGAAGCGAGATAGAAGCCGAACAGGACGCACACGACCGCGTGCCCGGCCTTCAGTCCTGACTTCTTCACCAGGATGAAGACGATGATCGCCAGCAGCACCACCGCCGAAATCGAGAGTGCCACGGCGGATCACCTCCAAAGATCCCAGGGACATGGGGGGTTGGTCATGGGGGTCGGTCGTTCCCTACAGCGGGCAGCAGGTTCTTACCCACGCACCGCTAGTGATCATAACTATCCGTACGCGCGCATTGATCGGCGCACGGCCGCACAAGGGGGCGCATGGCCAATATGGTCGGGGCATGACGACCGAGCCTCTTTCCTTCCCGCGCCGGTACGCCCGGACGCAGCGGTTCACCCTGGGCGCGCCCCGCGCGTTCACCGTCTCCCCGGACGGTTCCCGGGTCGTGTTCCTGAGGTCCCCGTCCGGCACGGACCGGGCGAACCAGCTGTGGGTCCTCGATGTCGCGGGCGGGCAGGAACGCGTCGCGGCCGATCCCGGAGCCCTGCTCAAGGGCGCCGGCGAGCGCCTCTCCGCCGCGGAGCGGGCGCGCCGTGAACGCAGCCGTGAGGGCGGCGCCGGAGTGGTCGGCTATGCCACCGACAGCGCCGTGGAGTTGGCCTCTTTCGCCTTGTCAGGGCGGCTTTTCACGGCGGAGCTGCGGGCCGGTACGGCACGTGAACTCCGCGTCCCCGGACCGGTGATCGACCCACGCCCCTCGCCCGACGGACGGCTCGTCGCGTACGTCTCCAAGGGCGCGCTGCGGGTCGTCGGCGCGGAGGGCGAGGACGACCGGGCGCTCGCGCAGCGGGACCCCGGGACGGACCCGGCGTCGGTGACCTATGGACTGGCCGAGTTCATCGCCGCCGAGGAGATGAACCGTTCCCGCGGCTTCTGGTGGTCGCCGGAGTCGGACCGGCTGCTCGTCGCCCGCGTCGACGACGCGCCCGTACGCCGCTGGTGGATCTCCGACCCCGCCCAGCCGGAACACGCTCCGCAGCAGGTCGCCTACCCGTCGGCGGGTACGGACAACGCGGACGTACGGCTCTTCGTGATCGCCCTCGACGGGACGCGCACGGAGGTCGCCTGGAACCGGGCGCAGTACCCGTACTTGGCGCATGTGCACTGGTCAGCGGCGGGGGCGCCGCTGATCCTGGTGCAGGCCCGGGACCAGCGCAGCCAGCTGTTCCTGGCCGTCGACCCGGACACCGGGACGACCCGGATGGTGCATGCGGACGAAGATCGACAATGGCTTGATCTTTTCCCTGGAGTGCCCTGCTGGAGCCCCGGCGGACAGCTCGTGCGGATCGCCGACGAGGGCGGCGCGCGGGTCCTCGCATTCGGCGAACGCCTCCTGACCGGACCGCAGTTGCACGTGCGCGCGGTGCTCGACGTCTCGGACGACGATGTGCTGGTCGCGGCGTCGGCGGGAGGGGCCGCGGCCTCCCCGGAGACCGGGGAGGTGCACGTCTACCGGGTCAACGAGCTGGGTGTCGAGCGCCTCTCCCAGGAGCCCGGGGTGCACTCGGCGGTGCGTTCCGGGCGGGTCACCGTGCTCGTCTCCGCGGTGCCGGGCGAACCGGGGACCCAGGTGCAGGTGCTCCGGGAGGGCAAGCGGGCGGCGGTCGTCACCTCGTACGCCGAACACCCCGGTCTGTCCCCGCGCGTGACGCTCACCGAGGGGGGCGCACGCAAAATCCCATGCGCCCTGCTTATGCCTACGGACTACGACGGCGAGAGCCCCCTGCCGGTTCTGATGGATCCCTACGGCGGTCCGCACGGTCCCCGCGTCCTGGCCGCGCACAACGCGCACCTCACCTCGCAGTGGTTCGCGGACCAGGGCTTCGCGGTGGTCGTCGCGGACGGCCGCGGCACCCCCGGCCGCTCCCCGGCCTGGGAGAAGGCGGTCCGGGACGACTTCACCCTCACCCTCGACGACCAGATCGACGCGCTGCACGGACTGGCCGAGAGGTATCCGCTGGACCTGTCCCGGGTGGCGATCCGCGGCTGGTCGTTCGGCGGCTGGCTCGCGGGGCTCGCCGTACTGCGCCGCCCGGACGTCTTCTACGCGGGCATCGCGGGCGCCCCGGTCACGGACTGGCGGCTGTACGACACCCACTACACGGAGCGGTACCTCGGCGACCCGGCGACGGCGGCGCAGGCGTACGCGAAGAGCTCGCTGATCACCGAAGGAGGGCTCTCCGAGCCCGCGGAGCCGCACCGGCCGCTGATGATCGTGCACGGACTGGCCGACGACAACGTGGTGGTGGCCCACGCGCTGCGGCTGTCCTCGGCACTGCTGGCCGCGGGCCGCCCGCACGAGGTACTGCCGCTCTCGGGCGTGACACACATGACCCCGCAGGAGCAGGTCGCGGAGAACCTGCTGCTGCTCCAGGTGGACTTCCTGAAACGCTCGCTCGGGATGCGCTGAGGACCGGACCGGCGGCCGGGTCCGGTCGTGCGACCGGCCGGAGCGACATGGCGCGCTCCGGCCGGTCTACGGCACCCGCACGGCCGTACGCCGCTCAGACTGACGCGTCCGTATATCGGTGTCGAGACAGCCGAGTTGCCTGCGTGTTAACGAAATTGATGGGCATTTTTCAGCCTATGTACGCGCGTCCGGCGGGTCGTCCGGCGCCCTGGGCGGTGTGTCGTCCAGGGCGCCCTCGGGAGGTACGACCTGCTTCTCCTCGGCGAAATGGCAGGCCGAGGCGTGCGCGGCCGGCCCCTCGGTGTGACGGAACTCCGCGGGCACGGCGAGCAGCGGCACCTCCAGCGCGCACCGCTCCTGCGCCTTCCAGCAACGGGTGCGGAAGCGGCAGCCGGACGGGATGTTCGCCGGGGAGGGCACATCTCCGCTGAGGATGATCCGCTCACGGTGCTCGCGGGCCTCGGGGTCGGGCACGGGCACGGCGGAGAGCAGGGCCTGGGTGTAGGGATGCGTCGGATGGTCGTAGATCTCGGCGTCCCTGCCCGTCTCCACGATCCGCCCGAGGTACATGACGCCGACCCGGTCGGAGATGTGCCGCACGATGGAGAGGTCGTGCGCGATGAACACGTAGCTGAGGTCGAACTCGTCCTGGAGCCTCGCCATCAGGTTGATCACCTGAGCCTGCACGGAGACGTCGAGAGCGGAGACCGGCTCATCCGCGACGATGATCTCCGGGCGCAGCGCCAGCCCCCGCGCGATGCCGATGCGCTGGCGCTGGCCGCCGGAGAACTGGTGCGGATAGCGGTTGATGTACTCGGGGTTGAGCCCGACCACGTCCAGCAGGTCCTGGACGCGCTTCCTGCGGTCGCCCTTCGGCGCGACCTCGGGGTGGATCTCGTACGGCTCCCCGATGATGTCGCCGACGGTCATCCGGGGGTTGAGCGAGGTGTACGGGTCCTGGAAGACCATCTGGATGTTGCGGCGGACGGCCTTGAGGGCGCGGCCGGACAGCCGGGTGATGTCCTCGCCCTTGTACTTGATCACCCCGGCGGTCGGCCGCTCCAGGTTGACCAGCATCTTCGCGACCGTGGACTTGCCGCAGCCGGACTCCCCGACGATGCCGAGGGTCTCGCCACGGCCGAGGTGGAAGTCGACCCCGTCGACGGCCCGGACCGCGCCGATCTGCTTCTTGAACAGGATTCCCCGGGTGAGCGGGTAGTGCTTGACCAGTCCGCTGACCTCCAGCAGTGCCTCAGGCACGGGGGCCTCCCCCGGTGGTCCCGGCGTCGAGCGTCTCCCGCCAGAAGAAGCAGGCGCTGGTGCGCTCGCCGCCCCCCTCGTCCACCTCGGCGAGCGGAGGCACCTCGGTCCGGCAGATGTCCTGGGCCATCGGGCAGCGGGGGTTGAAGGCGCAGCCGGGCGGGATGTGCATCAGGTTCGGCGGCAGGCCCTTGATGGCGTAGAGCTCGTGGCCCTTCTGGTCGAGCCGGGGGATCGACTCCAGCAGGCCCTTCGTATAGGGGTGGGCCGGAGCCTTGTAGATGTCGTGGACCGGCGCCGACTCGACGATCCGGCCCGCGTACATGACGGCGATCCGGTCCGCGACGTCGGCGACCACGCCGAGGTCGTGGGTGATGAGGATGAGCCCCATGTTGAGCTCGCGCTGCAGCTCGGCGAGGAGGTCCATGACCTGGGCCTGGACCGTGACGTCGAGGGCGGTGGTGGGTTCGTCGGCGATGATCAGCGCGGGTTCGAGCGCCAGCGCCATGGCGATCATGATGCGCTGGCGCATGCCTCCGGAGAACTGGTGCGGATAGTCCCGCACCCGCTGGGCGGCGGCCGGGATCCGTACCCGGTCCATCAGCTCGACCGCCTTCGCCCGGGCGTCCTTGCGGGACATCCCGCGGTGCACGGTGAACATCTCGCCGAGCTGGTCGCCGACGCTGAGCACCGGGTTCAGGGAGGACAGCGCGTCCTGGAAGATCATCGCCATCTCGGCGCCGCGCACCTTGCGCCGCTCGTCCTCCTTGAACTTCAGCAGGTCCTTGCCCTGGAAGAGGATCTCGCCGCCGGTGATCCTGCCGGGCGGCATGTCGAGGATGCCCATCACGGCCTGCGCGGTCACGGACTTGCCCGAGCCGGACTCGCCGAGCACGGCGAGCGTCTCGCCCTCGTCCACGCCGTAGGTGACTCCGTTGACGGCCTTGGCGACCCCGTCCCTGGTTCTGAACTCCACGTGCAGGTCGCGCACTTCGAGCAGCACGGCGGTCACCTCAGCTTCGGGTCGAGGGCGTCGCGCACCGCGTCGCCGAGCATGATGAACGCGAGCACGGTGATCGCGAGGGCGCCCGCGGGCCACAGCAGCATGTGCGGGGCCTGGCGGATGTACGCGGACGCCGAGGAGATGTCGATTCCCCAGGACACCGTCGGGGGCTTGAGGCCGACCCCGAGGTAGGAGAGCGTCGCCTCCAGCGAGATGTACGTGCCGAGCGCGATGGTCGCCACGACGATCACCGGCGCGATCGCGTTGGGCGTGATGTGCCGCAGCAGCAGCCGGGAGTTGGAGGCGCCGAGGGCGCGGGCGGCCTGGACGTAGTCGTTCTGCTTGGTGGTGATGACGGAGCCGCGCGCGATGCGGGAGATCTGGGGCCAGCCGAGCAGCACCATGAACCCGATGACGGGCCAGACCGTGTTGCTGGTCACCACGGAGAGCAGGACCAGACCGCCGAGCACGACGGGGATCGCGAAGAAGATGTCGGTGATCCGGGACAGGACCCCGTCCGACGCCCCGCCGAAGTACCCGGCGAGGCCGCCGAGTACGGAGCCGAGGATCGCGACGCCGAGGGTGGCGCAGACGCCGACGGTGATCGAGACCCGGGTCCCGTACACCGTCCGTGTGTAGACGTCGCAGCCCTGTCCGTCGAACCCGAAGGGGTGGCCCGGCTGCGAGCCCTGCTGGGCCTTGGCGAGGTCGCACTTGAGGGGGTTCTGGCCGGCGATCAGCGAGGGCCAGATGGAGATGACGACCAGGAAGAGGATGACCAGTCCGGCGATGATGAAGACGGGGTTGCGCCGCAGGTCCCGCCAGGCGTCGGACCACAGGCTCCGGGGCTTCTCCTGCGGGCCCGTGCCCAGCGGCCCGCCGGGGGTCCTCTCCAGGGTCTCGGCCTCGCTGGCGGCGAGGTCCATGGCGCCGCCCATCCCGGTCGCGGCGATGGCGCCCTGCTGGTCGAACGGCGGCTGCTCAGGCATAGCGGATCCTCGGGTCGAGTACGGCGTAGAGGAGGTCTACGAGCAGGTTGGCGACCAGGAAGACGATGACCAGGACGGTCACGAAACCGACGACGGTCTGGGTGTTCTGGCGCAGGATGCCCTGGTAGAGCTGGAAGCCGACGCCGTGGATGTTGAAGATCCGCTCGGTGACGATCGCGCCGCCCATGAGCGCGCCGATGTCCGTGCCGATGAAGGTGACCACGGGGATCAGCGAGTTGCGCAGCAGGTGCTTGGTGATGACCCGGTGCCGGGGCAGGCCCTTGGCCACGGCCGTACGGACGTAGTCGGACCGCCTGTTCTCCGCGATGGAGGTCCGGGTCAGGCGGGTCACGTAGGCCAGTGACACGGAGGCGAGGACCAGGCCGGGCACGATCAGCTCGCCGAAGGCGGCGTCCGGGGAGACCGAGGGTTTGATCCAGCCCCACTCGACGCCCAGCAGCAGCTGGAGCAGCAGACCGGTCACGAAGGTGGGCACCGAGATGACGACGAGGGTGAGCAGCAGGACCCCCGAGTCGACGGGCCGTCCGCGGCGCAGACCCGTGATGACGCCGAGCGTGATGCCGATGACGATCTCGAAGAGGATCGCGACGATCGTCAGCCGGATGGTGACCGGGAACGCGGACCCCATCAGCTCAGTGACGGGCTGTCCGTTGAACGCGGTGCCGAAGTCGCCGGTGAAGACGTTGCCCATGTAGGTCAGGTACTGCTGCCACACCGGCTGGTCGAGACCGAACTCCTTGCGCAGCTGGGTGGCGGTGGCGGGGTCGCACTGCCGCTCGCCGCACAGACCCGCGATGGGGTCGCCCATCACGTTCACCATCAGGAAGATCAACAGCGTGGCACCGATGAAGACCGGGATCATCTGCAGCAGGCGCCGGATCACGTACCGTCCCATGAGGGCTCCGGAGATAGGTGCGGGCGGGCGCCCAGGACTTCCCGGGACTGCCCGCCCTTCGGCTCAGCTGACCTTGATCTCGTTGTAGACGGGGACGCTGAACTGGTTGAGCGCCACGTGGGAGACGCGGTCCGAGTAGCCCGCGCTGCCGTTCTGGTACCAGAGCGGGATCGCGGCCATGTTGTCCCGTACGACGCCCTCCGCCTGCTGGAAGAGCGAGACGGCCTTGGCCCGGTCGGTCTCGGCGTTCGCCCGGTCGACGAGCTTGTCGAAGTCCTTGTTGGACCACTTGCCGTCGTTGGAGGAGGCGTTCGTGTAGTACAGCGGCTGGAGGAAGTTCTGGATCAGCGGGTAGTCCATCTGCCAGCCGGCCCGGAAGGGACCCGACATCTTGTGCTGGGTGATCTGGTTGCGGAAGTCGGCGAAGGTGCCGATCGGGTTGCCGACGCAGGCCTTGTCGTTGCCCATGGCGTTGTTGACGGAGTGGCAGACGGCGTCCACCCACTCCTTGTGGGAGCCGGTGTCCGCGTTGTAGGAGATCTTGAGCTGGCCGCCGGGCAGGCCGCCGCCCTCCTGGATCAGCTTCTTGGCCTCGGTCGGGTTGTACGTGCAGGAACCACCGCACAGTCCGTCCTGGAAGCCGCCGTCCTTGCCGAGCACCGGTGAGGTCCAGTCGGTGGCCGGGGTGCGGGTCTTCTGGAAGATCGTGTTCGTGATCTGGTCGCGGTCGATCGCCATGGACAGGCCCTTGCGGACCTTCTCCGACCCGCTCTTGTCCCAGTTCTTGTCGTAGAACGGGAAGGCGAGTGTCTGGATGATGCCGGCCGGTGTGTTGATGTATCGGCCCCCGAGGTCGCTCTTCACGTTCTTGAGCTGGGAGGCGGGCACGTCGTCGACGAGGTCGAGGTTGCCGGCGATCAGGTCGGTGTAGGCGGTGTTGTTGTCGGTGTAGACCTTCAGGTCCACCCCGTCGTTCTGCGCCTTGTCCGTGCCGGGGTAGCCGTCCCACTTCCGCAGGGACATCAAGGATCCCTTGCTGTACGAGTCGACGGAGTACGGTCCATTGCCGACCGGCTTCTTCAGCCAGGCCGCGTGGTCGTCGAAGAACGCCTTGGGCAGCGGGGCGTAGGCGACGTATCCGAGGGTGTCGGGGAACGTCGAGAACTTCTGGTTGAGCTTCACGGTGAAGGTGTCGGTGCCGGTGACCTTGAGCCCGGACAGCTTGTCCGCGCTCTGGGTGCCGGTGTCGGGGTGGACCTTGTCGTACCCGTCGATGTACCCGAAGAAGTACGCGTTCTTCTGGTTGTTCTTCAGGCTCGCGCCGTAGTTCCAGGCGTCCACGAAGGACTGGGCGGTGACGGCCTCGCCGTTGCTGAACTTCCAGCCGCTCTTGACCGTGATCGTGAAGTTCTGCGAGTCCGAGGTGTCGATCTTCTTTGCCAGCATGTCCTGGGCCGCGCCGGTCTTGGCGTCGTACCGCTTCAGGCCCCGGAAGATCATGTCGAGGACCTTGCCGCCCTGTACCTCGTTGGTGTTGGCCGGCTCCAGCGGGTTCTGCGGGTCGCCCCAGGAGGAACTCACGATTCCGGAGCCGCTGCCGCCGCCTCCGCCGCCACCGCCGCTTCCGCAGGCGGTCGCCGCCAGGGCGATCGCCGCCGCGCCAGCGGCCCATTTGGCGTGCGTGGCTCCACGCATGGAGTGCCTCCTCTAAGTGCGCTGTGCCGCCAGCGCCGGGGCGCTGTTCCATTACCAGTCAATATCAACCGATAACAGACATCACGCACATTCAGCCCACCCGTACGTGGGACAACACACTCGGAGGAGGGCGCGGCGCGGTGGCCGGCCCGATCGGCGGATCACGCCCCTTCTTCCCGGCACGGTCCGCCATGACAGGGAAAAGGTCCGCCATGACAGCGAAAAAGCCGGTTCCCGGCACCGGACTGGCGGTGCCGGGAACCGGCGGGATCGGACGGCGCGCGGCTCAGGCGGCGTGCACGATGTCCTTCTCCTCGGCGAAGTGGCACGCGGACTCGTGTGCCGCCGGGGTGTCCACGCCCTGGAAGACCTCGGGCACCGCGAGGAGCGGCACCTGCTCGGCGCACTTGTCCTGCGCCTTCCAGCAACGGGTGCGGAAGCTGCAGCCGGACGGCGGGTTGGCCGGGGAGGGCACGTCGCCGGTCAGGATGATCCGCTCGCGCTGCTCACGGGCGTCCGGGTCCGGCACGGGCACGGCCGACAGCAGCGCCTGGGTGTAGGGGTGCGTCGGGTGCTCGTAGATCTGCTCGTCGGAGCCGATCTCCGCCATCTTGCCGAGGTACATCACGCCGACCCGGTCCGAGATGTGCCGGACGATCGACAGGTCGTGCGCGATGAAGATGTAGGAGAGGTTGAACTCGTCCTGCAGTCGCGCCATCAGGTTGATGACCTGTGCCTGCACCGACACGTCGAGGGCCGACACCGGCTCGTCGCAGATGATGATCTCGGGGTTGAGCGCGAGACCACGGGCGATGCCGATGCGCTGGCGCTGGCCGCCCGAGAACTGGTGCGGGTAACGGTTGATGTACTCGGGGTTGAGACCGACGACGTCCAGGAGGTCCATCACCTTGCGGCGCCGGTCACCCTTCGGGGCCACCTCGGGGTGGATGTCGAAGGGCTCCCCGATGATGTCGCCCACCGTCATACGCGGGTTGAGCGAGGTGTACGGGTCCTGGAAGATCATCTGGATGTTCCGGCGGACCGCCTTCAGGGCACGCCCGGACAGTTTGGTGATGTCCTGGCCCTTGTAGAAGACCTCGCCGGCCGTCGCCTGCTCCAGGCTCATCAGGAGCTTGGCCACCGTCGACTTGCCACAGCCGGACTCGCCCACGATGCCCAGGGTCTCGCCCTGGTACAGGTCGAAGGAGACACCGTCGACGGCCTTCACCGCGCCGATCTGCCGCTTGATGACGATGCCCTGCGTCAGCGGGAAGTGCTTGACGAGGTTGCGCACCTGCAGGATCGGTTCACCGCGGTCGACCGGCGCGTCCAGGGCAGCGATCTCCTCCTCCACGGAGTGCGCGTCGGCGATCTCCACCTCGGAGACGTTCGGCGTCGCGTCCGTCGGCTCGGCGGACTTGGTCGGGTCAGCCATGGATCGTCTCCTTCCAGAAGTGGCACGCGCTGGCGCGGCCCGGCAGTTCCGTTCCGTCCCGCTCGGTCACCTGGACCAGCGCGGGACGCTCGGTGCGGCAGATGTCCTGTGCCATCTCGCAGCGCGGGTTGAAGGCGCAGCCGCTCGGCACCTTCAGCAGGTTGGGCGGCAGGCCCTTGATCGCGTAGAGCTCCTGGCCCTTCTGGTCCAGGCGCGGGATCGAGTCGAGCAGGCCGCTGGTGTAGGGGTGGGCCGGGCGCTTGTAGAGCTCGTGCACCGGCGCCGTCTCGACGATCCGCCCCGCGTACATCACCGCGATCTTGTCGGCGACGTCCGCGACGACACCGAGGTCGTGGGTGATGAGGATCAGACCCATCTGGTACTCGCGCTGGAGCTCCGCGAGCAGGTCCATCACCTGGGCCTGGACCGTCACGTCGAGGGCCGTGGTCGGCTCGTCGGCGATGATCAGGTCCGGCTCCAGGGCCAGCGCCATGGCGATCATGATGCGCTGGCGCATACCGCCGGAGAACTGGTGGGGGTAGTCGTTCACCCGGGCGGCGGCGCCCGGGATCTTCACCCGGTCCATCAGCTCGACGGCCTTGGCCTTGGCGTCCTTGCGCGAAAGCCCCTGGTGGACGCGGAACATCTCACCGAGCTGGTAGCCCACGCTGAGCACCGGGTTGAGGGAGGACAGCGCGTCCTGGAAGATCATCGCGATCCGCGCGCCGCGCAGCTTGCGCCGCTCCTCGTTGGACATGGTGAGCATGTCCTGGCCGTGGAAGCGGATCTCCCCCTTGGGGATGCGGGCCGGCGGCATGTCCAGGATGCCCATGATCGCCTGCGCGGTCACGGACTTGCCGGAGCCGGACTCGCCGAGCACGGCGAGCGTCTCCCCGGAGTTCACCGAGTAGTTGACGCCGTTGACGGCTCGGACCACACCCTCACGGGTCTGGAACTCGACGTGCAGGTCACGCACTTCGAGCAGCGGGGCGGTCTTGCCGCCGTCGCCGGATCGCGGAGCCGGGATGGCGTCCTTGGTGTCGATGTCGGTCACGTACGCCTCCCTCAGCGCATCTTGGGATCGAAGGCGTCGCGAACCACGTCGCCGAGCATGATGAACGCCAGCACGGTAAGGCTCAGGGCACCGGCCGGGAACAGCAGGGCGTGCGGCGAGGTCAGGAACCGGTCCTGGGCGTCACTGATCATCACGCCCCAGGAGATGTTCGGGTACTGGATGCCGATGCCCAGGTAGGACAGGGCGGCTTCGGCGCCGATGTAGACACCGAGGTTCATCGTGGTGATGACGATGACGGGGGCGAGCGTGTTCGGCAGGATGTGCCGGAAGGCGATCCGCCACGAACCCGCGCCCAGCGCACGGGCGGCCATCACGTAGTCGTTGTACTTGTTCGCGATGACCTCGCCGCGCATGATCCGGAAGACCTGCGGCCAGCCGAGGATCGCCATGATGAGCGACACCGACCAGACGTCACCGCCACCCCAGACCGACATGATCAGCAGACCACCGATGAGCAGCGGCAGGCCCGCGAACACCTCGGTGATCCGGGACAGCACCGCGTCCGCCCAGCCGCCGATCAGGCCGGCCAGCATGCCCACCAGGCCGCCGATCAGGGTGGTGGCGATGGTGGTCACCACACCGACGACGATCGAGTTGCGCGTGCCGTACACGGTCCGCGTGTAGATGTCGCAGCCCTGCACGTCGAAGCCGAACAGGTGCGCGGACGACGGCCCGCTCATGGAGTTCTGCAGCTGGCAGAAGCCGTCCGAGAACGGGGAGCGCGCCGTGAACAGGCTGGGCGCGATCGCCAGCGCGAGCAGGCACACGATGACGAAGGCGGTCACGATGAACATCGGCCGCTTGCGCAGGTCCGACCAGCCGTCCTTGAGGAGGCTCGCCTGACGGGCCGCCGCCTTCTCCTCGGCCTCGGTCTCCTTGGCGAGGGCGGCCTCGTCGGTGGTGGGCCTCTCTATCGTCTTCTCACTCATAACGGATCCTCGGGTCGAGCACGGCGTACATCAGGTCTACGACGAGGTTGGCGACCAGGTAGATCAGCACCAGCAGGGTCACCAGGCCGACCACGACGGGTCGCTCGCGCAGATACAAGGACTGAGCCAGCTGGCCACCGAGACCGGGCATGTTGAACACGCGCTCGGTGATGATGGCGCCGCCCATGAGGGCGCCGAGGTCGAAGCCCAGGAAGGTGACGACCGGAATCATGGAGTTGCGCAGGGCGTGCACGCCGATGACGCGGCGCCGGGGCAGACCCTTGGCGATCGCCGTACGGACGTAGTCGGCGCGGATCGACTCCGTCATGCTCGACCGCACCAGGCGCGCGATGTACGCCATGGAGGTCGCGGCGAGCACGACGGCCGGAAGGATGTAGCTCTGCGGCCAGCCCTTCTCGATGCCGGCGACCGGGGTGAGCTTGAGGTTCATGCCGAACTCGAGCTGGAGCACGCTACCGAACACGAAGACCGGGATCGAGATCAGTACGAGGGTCGCGACCAGCACCACGTTGTCGAGGAACTTGCCCCGCTTCAGCGCGGAGAGGATGCCCGCGACGACGCCGATGACGGCCTCGATGGCGAAGGCGGTCAGACCCAGCTTCAGGGTGACCGGGAACCGCTCGGACACGATGTCGGAGATGGCACGTCCGTTGTACGTCTCACCGAGGTCACCGGTGAAGACGCCGCTGATGTAGTGCCAGTACTGCTGGTACAGCGGTTCGTTCAGGTGGTAGTGCGCGCGGAGGATCGCCGCGATGTTGGGGTCGGCGCGCTTGTCGCCGGCCAGTGCCTGGATCGGGTCGCCGGGCAACGCGAAGACCAAGCAGAAGATGATGAACGTGACGCCTATCACCACAGGGATCACCTGCAGGAGGCGGCGCACGACGTATCGGCCCATGGGTACTCCAGAGGGGGGTGCTCAACCCGCCCGGTGGCCGGGGCGGCGGCACTGTCGGACGGAAGACGGCAGAAGGGGTGAGCAGGGGAAGGCTTTGAGCTCCTCCCCTGCTCACCCCCTGTCCGTGTGTCGGACCTGCTCAGATACGGCTCAGCTGAGCTTGACCGTGTCCCACAGGATCTGGTGGCCGGCGACCTTCATCGACTTGATCTTGTCGCTGAAGCCCGCGTTCAGGGTGTAGAAGTACACCGGGATGTACGGCAGATCCTTCAGAAGGACGTCGTCGGCCTGCTGGTAGTTCTTGACCGCTTCCTCGTGCGTCGGAGCCTGGTCGCCCTTGACGAGCAGCTTCTCGAAGTCCTCGTTGACGTAGCCCGAGTAGTTCGAGCCGTTGGCGATGGCTTCCTTGGAGAAGACCGGGCGGAGGTAGTCCTCGGCGTCCGGGTAGTCCATGCTCCACGCCATACGGAAGGCGCCCTGGTACTTCTTGGCGTCCAGGTCGTTGAGGATGGTCTGGAACTGCTCGAACGGCTTCGCCGTCACCTTCAGACCCAGGTTCTGCTGGAGCTGGTTGGCGACCGCCTCGATCCACTCCTTGTGGCCGCCGTCGGCGTTGTAGCCGAGCTCCAGCTTGTTGCCCGGCAGGCCACCGCTCTGCTTGTAGAGCTCCTTGGCCTTGGCCACGTTCAGGGTGCAGGCGTCACCGCAGGCGCCCTTGCGGTAACCGTCGATGATCGGGCTGATGTAGTCGTCCGCGGGCGTACGGGCCCCGAGGAAGACCTTGTCGGCGATCGTCTGCCGGTCGATGGCCATGGAGATGGCCTTGCGCAGGTCGGCGTTCTGGAACGCCTTGTTGTACTTGATCGGGAAGCCGATGTAACCGACGGCCGAGTCGGCCTCGTCGATCGTGCGGTTCGGCAGGTCCTTCTTGTACGTCGGCAGGCCCGAGGTCGGGATCGTCAGCAGGCTGTCGAGGTTGCCGGCGACGAGGTCCTTGTAGGCGGTGTCCGGGTTCGAGTAGATCTTGAAGTTGACACCCTTGACCTCGATCTTCGAGGCGTCCGGGTACTTGTCGTACTTCGTGGTGTCGATTTCCTCGTTGTGCTTGAACTTGCCCTTCATCTCGAAGGGGCCGTTGCCGATCGGGGCCTCGCCGAAGCCCTTCGGGTCCTTGAAGAACGCCTTGGGCAGCGGAACGAACGCCGTGAAGGACAGCTGCGACGGGAACGCCGAGAACGCGCCGCTCAGAGTGACCTGGAGCGTGCTGTCGTCGACGGCCTTCAGACCCGACAGCTTGTCGGTCGTCGGCTTCTTGCCCTCGCCCGGGTTCAGGTCGCTGTAGCCGGCGATGTGGCTGAACAGCGGGTTGGTCTGCTGCGCGTTGGTCTGGTTCGCGCCGTAGTTCCACGCGTCGACGAAGGACTGGGCGGTGACCTTCTCGCCGTTGTGGAACGTGTAGCCCGACTTCAGCTTGATCGTCCAGACCTTGTTGTCCTTGGTCTCGATCGACTGCGCCATGGCGTTGACGACCTTGTTGCTGGCGTCAAGCTTGGTCAGACCCGTGAAGAGGGCATTGATGACCTGGCCGCCCTCGGTCTCGTACGTGTTGGAGGGAACCAGCGAGTTCTGCGGTTCGCCGATCTCCACCGACACGACGCCGTTGCCCTTGCCGCTGCCCGAGCTGCTGTCGCCCCCGCCACCGCCACAGGCCGTCGCACCCAGCGCCACAACTGCGGCTATCGCAACCCACTTGGCGCTCTTGGCACCACGCATGGGGCTCCTCCTCATGAGTCCATTGGTTCACCACTAGGAAGGGCACATGACACATCACCGTCACCGGCGCCTGAAACGGTCAAGTGCCCCCGCGCTCGTGAGTCGGCGCCACCAGCAGCGCATGACCCGTTGATCCGAGCTCTACGCGCCTAACTATCTGCCATGGGTCAGTGCCCGAACCACACTCACAAGGTCTCGGTTCGATCACACCTGACGCTCACATCTTCCAAAATCCGGACAAAGGGTTTCACGAAAGATCCCTGCGAAACGGACTTGTTACACATCTATCGGTTGCGGCTGTCCGTATTCCGGACGCAAGGGGCAAGAAATTCAGTTGCGACTATCGTTGTCGCCATGCGGGGGTGCCCTTGGCGTGCTCTCGCACCGCGGAACCTGCCGGGGCAGCGGCCCCTTGCGCGACCCAACGAGTGCCCGCGCCAAGGCCGTTCGACGATCAAGCGCGCACACGCGCCACACCGCGACACGACGCGCGGACGACGTCACGCCATCCCGGCCGAAGCAATGACCTGCCCGGTCAGCAGAGTAGTGGGAATCGGCCAACCGATGGGGTCTCCCCCTGCGCTTCGAGGGTTTTCCCTACCGTTTCCGAGCGCATCGCGGTAAGGGCGGCGGTCGGGTCCCCTCGCGCCCCGTTCGCCCCCTCCCAGCCACCTCCCGGACCAGGCCCAGCAAAAAGCCAGGGTGCCCCCGTGAGGGGGCACCCTGGCTCGGTGGGCCGGTGGACGCGGTCCTGGCGGACCGCGGGCCGGCCGTCACCACACGGCGAATCAGCCGTTCTTGGCGCGGCTCGCGGCGCGGGCGCGCTCGCGGCCGTCCAGGTTGACCTTGCGGATACGAACGGCCTCCGGGGTCACCTCGACGCACTCGTCGTCGCGGCAGAACTCCAGGGACTGCTCCAGGGAGAGCTTGCGCGGCGGGACGATCGCCTCGAACGAGTCGGCCGAGGACGACCGCATGTTCGTGAGCTTCTTCTCCTTGGTGATGTTCACGTCCATGTCGTCCGCGCGCGAGTTCTCGCCGACGATCATGCCCTCGTACACCTCGGTGCCGGGGTCGGTGAACAGCACGCCGCGCTCCTGCAGGTTCGTCATCGCGAACGCGGTGACGGCGCCGGCGCGGTCGGCGACCAGCGAACCGTTGTTACGGGTGGCCAGCACGCCGAACCAGGGCTCGTGGCCCTCGTGGATGGAGTGGGCGATACCCGTGCCGCGCGTGCCGGTCAGGAACTCCGTACGGAAGCCGATGAGGCCGCGGGAGGGGACGACGAACTCCATGCGGACCCAGCCCGAGCCGTGGTTCGACATGTTGTCCATCCGGCCCTTGCGGACACCCATGAGCTGCGTGACCGCGCCCATGTGCTCCTCGGGCACGTCGACCGTCATGCGCTCGACGGGCTCGTGGACCTTGCCGTCGATCTCCTGGGTGACCACCTGCGGCTTGCCGATGGTCAGCTCGAAGCCCTCGCGGCGCATCTGCTCGACCAGGATGGCGAGCGCGAGCTCACCACGGCCCTGGACCTCCCACGCGTCCGGGCGCTCGGTGTCGAGCACCCGCAGCGAGACGTTACCGACCAGCTCGCGGTCCAGGCGGTCCTTGACCTGACGGGCGGTGACCTTGCGGTCCTTGACCGCGGCCTTGTTCTCGGCGCCCTTGCCGGTGCCGCCACGGCCGACCAGCGGCGAGGTGTTGGTACCGATGGTCATCGAGATCGCCGGCTCGTCGACCGTGATGAGCGGCAGCGCGATCGGGTTCTCGGTGTCGGCGAGGGTCTCGCCGATCATGATGTCCGGGATACCGGCGACGGCGCAGATGTCACCGGGGCCCGCCTTCTCGGCGGGCTTGCGGGTGAGCGCCTCGGTCATCAGCAGCTCGGTGATGCGCACGTTGGACATCGTGCCGTCGCGCTTGATCCACGTGACGGTCTGGCCCTTGCGCAGCTCGCCCTGCTCGACGCGGAGGAGCGCGATACGGCCGAGGAAGTTGTCGGCGTCCAGGTTGGTGACGTGCGCCTGGAGCGGGGCGTCCTCGTCGTACTCGGGGGCCGGGACGTGCGACAGGATCGTGGAGAAGAACGGCTCCAGGCTGTCGCTGTCCTGCGGAACCGTGCCGTCCTCGGGCTTGGTCAGGGAGGCGACGCCGTCCCGCGCACACGCGTAGACGATCGGGAACTCGATCTGGTCCTCGTCGGCGTCCAGGTCGAGGAAGAGGTCGTACGCCTCGTTCACGACCTCGTCGATGCGCGAGTCCGGGCGGTCCGTCTTGTTGATGCACAGGATGACGGGCAGGCGGGCCTGCAGCGCCTTGCGCAGCACGAAGCGGGTCTGCGGCAGCGGACCCTCGGAGGCGTCGACGAGGAGGACGACCGCGTCCACCATCGACAGACCACGCTCGACCTCGCCGCCGAAGTCGGCGTGACCGGGGGTGTCGATGATGTTGATCGTGATGACCTCGCCCCCGTCCTTGGGGTGGTACTTCACGGCCGTGTTCTTGGCCAGGATCGTGATGCCCTTCTCACGTTCCAGGTCGTTCGAGTCCATCATGCGGTCGTCAAGCGACTCGGCGGCGTGCGCGGCGAAGGCACCGGCCTGCTTGAGCATGGCATCGACCAGGGTGGTCTTGCCATGGTCGACGTGGGCGACGATGGCGACGTTGCGGATGTCGTGGCGCGTGGCCATATTGAGGCGCTTCTCCCGGAGTGAGTGGACGGCCTCCGCAGCGCGGGGCCTGCCGGGCTGAACACGCCACGGCCTTACCCCATGGTACGTGGCCCTGACGGAGGCCGCCCCCGCCGGGGGTTTGGGCCCGGCGGGGGCGGCTTGCGGGCGCGGTCGGCGGGGCCCTGCGCGGACCCGCGGATACGCGGGTGCGCGGCCAGCCGCTCGACGTCGGCGCCCCGTGCCCCCCTCAGGGGGAGCTGGGAGTCGCCGACGGCTTCGCGCCCTTCTTCAGGAAGCCCATGTCCTCGTACAGAGGGGTCTGGAATCCGAAGGAGCCGGCGTTGGCGAGGTTCGGGCGGACGGCAGTGAGCTGGGGACGCTGGTAGAGAGGAATCGATCCTGCGGCGGCCCAGATCCGGGCGTCCGCCTTGCGGACCAGGGCCCGCTCCTCGTCCTCGTCCAGCGTGCCGATGGCCTGGTCGAACAGCTGGTCCACCTGGTCGGTGCCGACCCGGGTGTAGTTCTGCTCGACGGAGAGGGAGCCGTCGGCGGCCGGGACCGGCTTCGCGAAGATCGGGCGGGCGTCGGTGGCCGGGAAGGCGGAGGCGGGCCAGGAGTACAGCGCCAGGTCGTACTGACCGGAGGCGATGTGGTCCTTGAAGTAGCTGTCGCCCGCGACCTTGGTCGTCTCCGTACGGATGCCGATGCGCTCCAGCATCCGCGAGATGCGGTCGGCCACGGTGCTCAGCGTCTCCGAGCCGGGGCCGGAGGGCAGCACGAAGCGGAGCGTCAGGGGCTTGCCGTCCTTGGCGAGCACACCGGACGCCGCCCCCGCCGGGGCCGCCGTGCCCTTGGGCGCGTAGGCGCCGGGCGCCCCGCCCTGACGGGTGTCCTGGTGGGCGTACCGCTTGCCGTCGAACCGCGTGGCCGCCTTTTCGCCCGAGCGCTTCGTCGCGTGCTCCTCGCGCTGCTCGGGCTGCTCCGGCTGCTCGGGTTGCTCGGGCTGATCAGCCGGGTCCGCCTTCGCCCGGTCGGTCCCGGCCGGCTTGTTGTCGTCGCCGACGATGTAGTTCCCGTCCTCGGAGTCCGGCTCGGCGCCGGGGGCCGCCTTCTTGCCCTCGGACCCGGCCGCCTTGCCCTTCTCCTTTTCCTTCTTCTCCTCCTTCACCGGGCCCCCGGGCACCCAGCCGGCGTCCACGAGCAGCGCCTGCGCCTCCTTGGTGTCCTGGCCGCCGAGCGCGTCGCTGTTGTCGGCGTAGGCCTGCTGGCCGGCGAGCGCGAGGTGGCTGCCGACCGGTACGGCGGGCAGGCCCAGCGGCTTGAGCACGGCCTGCGCGAGTTCGTCGCGGTTGAGGGCTCGGGCCACGGCACGGCGGACGCGTTCGTCGGCGAGGGGGCCCTCGGAGCCGTTCAGGGCGAGCTGGGTGTACGCGGGTTCGAGGGACTTGCGGACGACGAAGCCACTCAGGCTGTTCTGCTCGGAGGTGTACTGCGCGGCGGCCTCGCGCGCCTTCTCGCGGGCTCCGGCCTCGTCGCGGGCGGCGTCCTTGTCGGAGCCGTGTGCGACGGCCCAGGAGTTCAGAGCCTTGGCGGGGCTGAGCGTGCTGCCCGGGGTGCTCGGACCCTGCAGCGGGGTGCTGCCCTTGGCGCCGGCGGCGAGCGTGATCCGCCCGGCCTCCTCGGGATCGACGTCGGCCATGTCGATCTTGTTCGCGGCGAGGGCGGTGGCGCGCTGGTCGCGCGGGACGGCGACCAGCGCGATCTCCGAGAGCTTGGCGGGGCGGCCCCACCAGCGGGGATTGCGGGTGAGGTGGATCTCGCCGGCCTTGCTGTCGATGCTCTGCAGGGCGAAGGGGCCGGCGGTGACGTTCAGCTTGCGGCGGGCTCCGTCGTTGAAGGTGGCCGCGGCGCCCATGACGTCCTTCGGGTACAGCGGCGAGAACAGCGACTTCCAGTCGGCGTACGGGCGGCTGAAGGTGACACGCACCTCCAGGTTGTTCTTGCCGCGCTCGATCTTCTCGATGCGGTCGTACCCGGCGTTGCGGGCGGTCCAGTACGCGCTGTCCTTGCCGGACAGGGCGCGCCACTGGGCCGCGAAGTCGTCGGCGCCGATCTCACGGCCGTCGCTCCAGACCGCCTGCTGGTTGAGCTTGTAGAGGACGACCTGCTTCGGTTCCTCGTCGACGACCTTGGCCGATTCCAGGTAGTCGGGGTTGAGCTGTGGACGGCCGTTGCGGTCGAGCCGGTACAGGGAGGGCAGTACGGCGCCGGCGACCCGCGAGGTCGTGGCGTCGGCGTCGGCCTGGAAGGTGTTGAGGGTCGCCGGGACGGCGTCGACGGCCCATCGCAGGGTGCCGCCGTCCGTGACCAGGTTGCGGCCCGCGGGCGCGATGTCCTGCGCGGCGACGGGGCTGGTCCTCTCCTCGTCGTCCGCGCTGCACGCGGTCAGGACGGGCACCGCGAGTGCGCCCGCGGTCAGGAACGCGACCGAGCGCATCACCGCGCGCAGTCCGACGCCGTCGTGGGACATCACTGCAACCTCCGGTGGGGGGAACAGGCCGGATCTGATCATTTTTGGTCGGATATGCGGTTGATCAGATGTATGCGCCCACTGAACGGCAGGGGGGAGTGCGTGAGGGCGCCGACACGGCGGGGGCGCGCGGAAGACCACCCGTGCGGCGCAATGAGCGGGTGCCTTCCGGCGGGTTCGCGGCCCCTGTGCCTCCCGGGCGTACCCCCTCCTCACGGAGCGGTGCCCTCGCGCCCCCTCACCCGAAGGGCTCGTCCTCAAGCGCCGGACGGGCTGGATCATGCGGGCGGGACCGGGGACACGGGGTGGGGCGGGGCCCAGGGAACCGAGAAGGGCGAGGCCCGGGGGTACCAGGCGAGGCGAAGCCCGAAGAACCGGGTGGGCCGGGGCCCCTCGCCCGAAGGGCTCGTCCTCAAGCGCCGGACGGGCTAAATCGTGCGGGCGGGCCCGGGACACGGGGTGGGGCGGGGCCCAGGGAACCGAGAAGGGCGAGGCCCGGGGGTACCAGGCGAGGCGAAGCCCGAAGAACCGGGTGGGGCGGGGCCCCTCGCCCGAAGGGCTCGTCCTCAAGCGCCGGACGGGCTAAATGGTGCGGGCGGGCCCGGGGACACGAGCGGGGCGGGGACCAGAGAACCGGGAAGGCCGAGGCCCGGGGTACCAGGCGAGGCGAAGCCCGAAGAACCAGGTGGGGCGGGGGCCCTCGCCCGAAGGGCTCGTCCTCAAGCGCCGGACGGGCTAAATCGTGCGGGCGGGGTCCGAGGATCCGGGGCGGCCAGGGTCCGAGGATCCGGGCGGCCGGGGTTCGAGAATTCGGGACGGGCGGGAGCCGGAGGTACCGGACGGGCGGGAGCCGGAGGTGCCGGATGGGCCGGGCCGGAGATGGTCCGGGGACGGGGGCGCGGCATGGTCTGCGGATTCGGGGCGGAGCCGAACCGCTGGATCAAGGCAGTGGACCGGCACCCCGGCGAGCCCGGCGCGTGCGGAGCGTGCGGGGGCGCGCTCCGAAAGGTTCGATCCAGGAATCCGTGCATACGCCTTCACAGGGGCTCGTGTGACGCGCAACACTCGCAGGCGCATGAACGTTGCCGCCTTGGGCCACGGAGCCCGTGGAAGTGAGGGCAAGTCATGTCCGTGCACGATGAACTGACGTCCGTCCAGCGCTGTCTCGACGACCTGTTGAGGTCGATGGGGCGCCTGGAGCAGCAGATCGGCGGCGGCCTCGACATGCGCCGCGTCCGCGCCGACGCCGACCACCTGCGGGAAAGCGTCGCGCTGCTGCGCGAATCCGCACCCGGGCTCGCGAAGCCCCTGCGCCCCGACCTCGTCTCCATCCCCGACACCCCGTACGACAACTCCCTGTGGACGGACTCGGACGACGAAGGTCTCGGCGCCCGGGACCGGCACGCCCCCTGACCCGACCGGAGAGTCATAAGTTGGCCACTGGTACGGAACCCCATCCGAACAGCGGCGGCGTACGGACCGGTACGCGCGCCGCGATCGCCGCCCCGCATCTGCGCACCGACCGCTGGTGGCTGGCGCCCGCCGCGACCGCGGCCGGGCTGCTGGCCTTCATCGTGTACTCGACCTGGCGGGCCTTCGCGGACACGGACTACTACGCGGCGCCGTACGTCTCTCCGTTCTACTCGCCGTGCCTTGCGGAACGCTGCCGGGCCATGGACGCGGGGCCGAACGCGGACCTGTTCGGCAGTTGGTGGGGCATCTCCCCCGCGATCATCATCCTGGTCTTCCCGCTGGGCTTCCGGCTGACCTGCTACTACTACCGCAAGGCCTACTACCGGGGCTTCTGGGCGTCTCCCCCGGCCTGCGCGGTGGCGGAGCCGCACAAGAAGTACACCGGCGAGACCCGCTTCCCGCTGATCCTCCAGAACATCCACCGGTACTTCTTCTACGCCGCGATCCTCGTCGCCGGCACCCTCACGTACGACACCGTGCTCTCCTTCCGGGACGAGCACCACCACTGGGGACACATGGGCCTGGGCACCCTGGTCTTCCTGCTCAACATCACGCTGATCTGGGCGTACACCCTCTCCTGCCACTCCTGCCGGCACATCGTCGGCGGAAAGCTCAAACACTTCTCCAAGCATCCCGTGCGGTACCGGATGTGGCAGTGGGTCGGGAAGCTGAATGCCCGTCACATGCTGCTCGCCTGGGCTTCGTTGGTGAGTGTGGCGCTCGCCGACTTCTATGTGTTCCTGGTCGCGTCCGGCGCCTTCGACGATCCGAGGTTCTTCTGATGTCCGTGGTCGATCGACAGGAGTGGGACGTCGTCGTGGTCGGCGCCGGCGGCGCGGGGCTGCGGGCCGCCATCGAGGCACGCGAGCGCGGCGCCCGTACCGCCGTGATCTGCAAGTCGCTGTTCGGCAAGGCGCACACGGTGATGGCCGAGGGCGGCATCGCGGCCGCGATGGGCAACGTCAACTCCGGTGACAACTGGCAGGTCCACTTCCGCGACACCATGAGGGGCGGCAAGTTCCTCAACCAGTGGCGGATGGCCGAGCTGCACGCCACGGAGGCCCCCGACCGGGTCTGGGAGCTGGAGACCTGGGGTGCTCTCTTCGACCGCACGGCGGACGGGCGGATATCCCAGCGCAACTTCGGCGGACACGAGTACCCGCGGCTCGCCCATGTCGGCGACCGGACGGGACTCGAACTCATCCGCACCCTCCAGCAGAAGATCGTCTCCCTCCAGCAGGAGGACATGAGGGAGACGGGCGACTACGAGAGCCGCCTGAAGGTCTATCAGGAGTGCACTGTCACCCGGGTCCTCAAGGACGGCAACCGTGTCTCCGGGGTCTTCTGCTACGAGCGCGAGTCCGGACGCTTCTTCGTTCTGGAGGCGCCCTCCGTCGTCATCGCCACCGGCGGCATCGGCAAGTCCTTCAAGGTGACGTCCAACTCGTGGGAGTACACGGGCGACGGCAACGCGCTCGCGCTGCTGGCGGGCGCCCCGCTGCTCAACATGGAGTTCGTGCAGTTCCACCCGACGGGCATGGTCTGGCCCCCTTCGGTGAAGGGCATCCTGGTCACCGAGTCCGTCCGCGGCGACGGCGGCGTGCTGCGCAACTCCGACGGCAAGCGGTTCATGTTCGACTACATCCCGGACGTCTTCAAGGAGAAGTACGCGCAGTCCGAGGAGGAGGGCGACCGCTGGTACGAGGACCCGGACCACAACCGGCGTCCCCCCGAGCTGCTGCCCCGTGACGAGGTCGCGCGCGCCATCAACTCCGAGGTGAAGGCCGGCCGCGGATCGCCGCACGGCGGCGTCTTCCTCGACGTGTCGACACGCATGCCCGCGGACGTCATCCGGCGCCGACTGCCGTCCATGTACCACCAGTTCAAGGAGCTGGCGGACGTCGACATCACGGCCGAGGCGATGGAGGTCGGTCCCACCTGCCACTACGTCATGGGCGGCATCGCGGTCGACTCGGAGTCGGCGGCGGCCCGTGGCGTCCCGGGTCTGTTCGCGGCCGGCGAGGTAGCGGGCGGTATGCACGGCTCCAACCGGCTCGGCGGCAATTCCCTCTCCGACCTGCTGGTGTTCGGACGGCGGGCGGGACTGCACGCCGCCGAGTACGCCGCCGGCCTGGCCGGGGACCGCCCGCCCGTCGACGACGTCCAGGTCGACACGGCCGCCGCGGAGGCGCTGCGACCCTTCTCCGCGGAGGGTCCGGCGCCGGGCGAGGAGAACGGCCGGCCGCCGGAGAACCCGTACACCCTGCACCAGGAACTCCAGCAGGCCATGAACGACCTGGTCGGCATCATCCGGCGCGAGGCCGAGATGGAGCAGGCCCTGGAGAAGCTCGCGGACCTGCGGGTACGGGCCCGCCGGGCGGGTGTCGAGGGGCACCGGCAGTTCAACCCCGGCTGGCACCTCTCCCTCGACCTGCGCAACATGCTGCTGGTCAGCGAATGCGTGGCCCGCGCCGCCCTGGAGCGCACGGAGTCCCGCGGCGGTCACACCCGCGAGGACCATCCGGTGATGGAGCGGGTCTGGCGCCGGGTCAACCTGCTGTGCCGGCTGACGGATCCCACCGGCGGACTGGCGGCGACCGACCCGGTGCACGGCCAGATCGACCTCACCCGAGAGAACACCGAGCCCATCCGCCCCGACCTGCTCGCCCTCTTCGAGAAGGAGGAGCTGGTCAAGTACCTCGCCGAAGAGGAGCTCTACGAGTGAGCAGCTACGAGGCCCGCTTCAAGGTGTGGCGCGGGGACGTGAAGGGCGGCGGCCTGGAGGACTTCGCGGTCGACGTCAACGACGGTGAGGTGGTGCTCGACATCATCCACCGCCTCCAGGCGACCCAGGTCCCCGACCTGGCCGTCCGCTGGAACTGCAAGGCGGGCAAGTGCGGTTCGTGCTCGGCGGAGGTCAACGGACGCCCCCGGCTGATGTGCATGACCCGGATGTCGGTGTTCACCCGGGAGGAGACGATCACCGTCACGCCGCTGCGCGCCTTCCCCGTCGTCCGGGATCTCGTCACGGACGTCGGCTTCAACTACGCGAAGGCGCGGGAGGTGCCCGCCTTCGTACCACCCGCCGGGCTGGGACCCGGCGAGTACCGGATGCAGCAGGAGGACGTGGACCGTTCGCAGGAGTTCCGCAAGTGCATCGAGTGCTTCCTGTGTCAGGACACCTGCCATGTCGTGCGGGATCACGAGGAGAACAAACCGGCGTTCGCGGGGCCGCGCTTCCTGATGCGGGTGGCGGAGCTCGACATGCACCCGCTGGACGCCGCGGCCGACACCGGCCTCGACCGCAAACGCACCGCCCAGGACGAACACGGCCTCGGCTACTGCAACATCACCAAGTGCTGCACGGAGGTCTGCCCCGAGGGCATCAAAATCACGGACAACGCCCTGATTCCCCTGAAGGAACGGGCGGTCGACCGCAAGTACGACCCGCTGGTGTGGCTGGGCTCGAAGATCAGGAGGCGGGAGGCGTGACGGGGCGGCCCGGACGGCGGGCCGCCATCTGGAGCGCCGAGCCCACCAGGAACACGGCCGTTCCGGACAGCGCGTAGGGCGCCATGCGGAGGTCGGGCCCATGGAACGGGCCGAGGAACAAGAAGACCCCGAGGCCGACCGCGCTCACCAGTGCTCCGTACCCCCACAGTCGCGGCCGGAGGACCCGGTCGCGGCCGAGCGGCGGCAGCCGGCCCGTCGTGATCGCCACGATTCCGGCTCCTGCCAGGGCGCCCAGGACGAGCACGCCCACCGTCACCCAGGTCATGTCCATCGGTTCCCTCCCCCTGGCGTGCGCACCCGGCACGCCTTCCGATCATGGCACGCGGGGCTCCCGGACCTCCAGACACTTGACCGCCTCCTGACCGGACGCCCTGTTCGAGGTCCGCCGTCGGGTCATCGGACCCATCCCCGCTCGTACGCCGTCCAGTCCTTCTCGCGGGCGGCGAAGTCCACGTACGCGGCGACGCCGAAGTTCTCGCGGGTGCGGTCGGTGCGGGAGAGGCCGAGGCGGGCGCCCCGGACGGCCGCCGCGACGGTCTCGGCGGACCCGTGATGGTCCATGTTGTCCTCGTAGTAGAAGGGCATGCCCATCAGCAGATCGGTCTTCGCCGGGGTGACTTCCAGGGCGAGCGAGGTCTGCTGGGCGACGTAGCCGCCGTACAGGCTCTCCAGCGGCAGCGCGGTGTCGTACGACATCACGGCGATCTGGTCGACCCGGCGGGCGACCTGGCCGAAGAACGCCTGGGACCACCACTTGGGGTGTCCCGTGACGCCGCCCCAGACGGAGTGCAGCGACGGCAGCGGGTCGATCTGGTGGGCGGCGACGGAGAGCAGGGCGCCGTGGGCGCGGGTGACGCGGCGCAGGTCGCCGAGGAGGGAGAGATAGTCGGCGTCGCCGGAGTGCAGCGGTTCCAGGTCGAAGTGGGCACCGGCGAATCCGGCGTCGAGGACCTGCCCGGCCGAGCGGACCACGGCTGCCCGGGTCGCGGCGCGTTCCAGGCGCAGCCCGACCGGGCCCTCGGTCGCGAGTTCGTCCCCCAGCCAGGCCTGCACACGGACGCCGGGCATCTCCCGGTGGATCGCCCCGATGAGCCAGCGCGCCCTCGGGTACGCGGACGCGGGCAGCGTCCCGTCGTGCTCCAGGGGGCCCGCGTGCACGTACAGGTCCCGGACGCCGGTCGTGCGCAGCCGCGCCGCCAGCGCCCTGACGTCCGCTTCCTTCTTCCGGCCGTCGACCCAGGCGTGGCCCATCCAGAGGGCGTCACGGTGCCTCGTGTACGTACCGGCGGCCGGGTCTCCGCCGTAGTTGACGCGCAGGGTGATGCCCGCGGCCAGCGGCGGGAGCAGCAGGACGAGGACGAGCGCCGACGCGATGCGCCGGGGCCATCGCAGAGCGGGCCGCCGCCAGACACCGGCCAGACGCCGGAACGGGGTCGCGGCGCGGCGAGCGGGGGTGGGGGTGGGGGTGCGCGCGGAAGCCGTCCGCGGGTCCGGCCTCTCGGCCGACGCGTCCGCAACCTCGCCCGACGCGTCCGAACCCCCGACCGGCGCGTCCGGCCCTCCGGTCGGCGCGTCCGGTGCTCCGGTGGGCGCGTCCGGCGCTCCCGTTCGTATGTCCGGCTCGGGCGGTGCCGCCGCCGGTGCCGGTCCGCCCTCCGTGCCCGGTTCCTCGCCCCGCCCCGTACCCGGTTCCGTCCGCCCCGCACCCATCCCCGCGCCCCCTCCGTAAGCCCCTGTATCCCCCGTACCTTAGGTGCGCCCGGCTCGGCGCACCCCGGTCGCGCCCGCGGGCGAGCGGTCATACGCTCCCAAATGTGACGTCGCCCCTGAGCCGGTCCCGGTCGCGCCGAGCCACGTCCTCCATAGCCGTGCGGGTGGCGCATGCCGTGCTCGGGGGGCTGATGGCGCTGGGGTGGCTGCTGCTGCCCGTCACCCGGCCGGGCGCCGGGGATCCCCCGGAGTGGCCGGGGAAGGGACCGGTCGTCGAGGAGGTATCGGCGGCGCCCGGGCAGGGCGGTACGTCCGCCGACGATCTGGTGCTGCCCGTCGTCGCGGTGGTGGTCGCCGGCTCGCTGGCCGCCTACGCCTCCGTCCGGCGAATACGCCGCGCGAGGACCCGTACGACCCCGGGCAAGGCCGTCCCGGGAACCGTGCCGCTCGCCGAACTCGACCGGCTCGTCCGGAAGTCGCTCGTCGTGACCGACGACTGTGTGCGCACCAGTGCCGAGGAACTCGACTCCGCGGCGGCCCTGTTCGGCCGGGAGGCGGTCGGAGCCTACGCGGAGGCGGTGGCGTTCGCGCGCTCCGAGCTGATGGTGGCCTTCCGGCTGCGGCAGCGGCTGGACGACACCGCGCCGGACGACGAGGAAACCCGGCGCCGGACGCTGGAGGAGATCCGCGCCCGCTGCGCGGAGGCGGGGCGGCGGCTGGACGCGGAGGCCGCCGGGTTCGACCTGCTGCGCGCCCTGGAACGCTCCACGCCCGCCGCGGTGGAGTCGGCGGAGGCCCGCTTCCGGGAACTCGCCCATCGCGCGCCCGCCGCGCAGGCGACGCTGGCGGGGCTGCACGAGCGGTACGCGCCGTCCGCGTCCCTGCCCGTCGCCGGACACGTCGAACAGGCCAAGGACAGGCTCGTGTTCGCCACGACCCACCTCAACCGGGCGCGGCAGTCGCTCGACCGGAGCGAGGTCGCGCGGGCCACGGCGTATCTGCGGGCCGCCGAGGGCGCCATCGGCCAGGCGGACGTCCTGCTGACCGGTGTCGACCGGCTGGCCGCCGAACTCGACGCCGCGGCCGACCGGTTGCCCGCCGCGTTGGCCGGCGCCGAAGCCGACCTCGAACGGGCCCGCGCGGTTCCGGCCGGCGCGGTCGGCGGGGCGCTGTCCGGTCGCGTCGCGCACACCCGCTCGGTCGTCGCGGACGTGCGCCGGGAGACGGAGAGCGGCCCGTACGACCCCCTCGACGCCCTGCGCCGGTTGGTCCGGACGGCCGCTGCACTGGCCGGCACCCCCGCCCTCGGCCGGGACGAGGAACGCGAGCGGGTCCTGCTCGACGAGGCGTGTCCGGTGGCCGTCAGCGCCGTCACCGCGGCGGACGACTTCGTCGCGACGCACCGGGCGGTGGTGGGCCCCGAGGCCCGGACCCGGCTGGCGGAGGCGGAACGTCATCTCGCCCGTTCGCCCCTCGGCTTCGCCGACGTCCAGCGGGCCGACGCGCTCGCCCGGGAGGCCCGGCAGCTCGCGGAGCGGGACGTACGGACGTACGGCAATCCGTACGCCGGACCGGAGGGCGACGGAGTCCGCGGCGCCGTGCTCGGCGGGATCCTGCGCGGGAACTCGGTCCAGGACGGCGACATGTCGGCTGGTGCCGCGCCCAGCACCGACACGTCAAGTGCCGATACCTCCGGTGGCGTTGCTCCCGACGGTGGCGCCTCCGGTGGTGGCGCTTCCGGTGGTGGCGCCGCCGCTGACATCTCCTCCGGTGACGTCTCCGCCGACAGCGCCCCTGCTGAGGGTGCCGCTTCCAGCAGCGTCCCAACCGGCGCTGTCGCTTCCGGCGCTGTCCCTACCGGCGCTGTCGCTTCCGGCGGCGTCGCGAGCTTCGGGGGCCCGCGCACGCGCTACCGCCGGGCGGTGTCGGCCCCCGCACCGGTCAGAACAGGCTCAGCAACGCCTCCGCCGGGTCCGTGAGCGTCGTCCCGGCGTCCGGGAGGGGCAGTTCGAACCAGACCGTCTTGCCCCGCGGCGTGCGCCGTGAGCCCCACGCGGCGGAGAGCAGACCGACGAGTTGAAGACCCCGGCCGCCCTCGTCCGTGTCCCGGGCCCGGCGGCGGCGCGGCTGTACGAGGCCCGCGTCCCAGACCTCGCACACCAGTGTCCGGTCGAGCAGCAGCCGCAGCCGGATCTCGCCCTCGCCGTAGCGCAGGGCGTTCGTCACCAGCTCGCTGACCAGCAACTCGGCGGTGTCGACGAGCGGTTCCAGTTCCCAGGCGGTGAGCTGGGTACGGGCGTACTCGCGGGCCCGGCCCACGCTGCGCGGCTCACGCGGCAGGGTCCAGTCGCCGACGGAATCGGCGGGCAGCCCCTGGACGCGCGCCATCAGCAGCGCGATGTCGTCCTCACCGTGGTGGGTGTCGAGGGTGTTGAGGACGTGGTCGCAGACGTCCTCCAGGGGGCGGGAGGGATCCGTCAGCGCTCCGACGAAGGCCTGCAGGCCCTCGTCGAGGGGATGGTCGCGCGATTCGACCAGTCCATCCGTGTAGAGCGCGAGAAGAGCACCTTCGGGTAGTTCGACCTCGACCTCCTCGAAGGGCTCGCCGCCCACGCCCAGCGGCATGCCCGGCGGCACGTCCAGCATCAGCGCGCTCTCGCCCGGCTCCACCAGGACGGGCGGCAGATGGCCCGCGTTGGCGAAGGTGATCCTGCGGGTCACGGAGTCGTAGACCGCGTACACACAGGTCGCGAGATACACCTCGGAGAGGTCCGCGTCGCGGGGCTGGCGGGCCGCGCGGGTCGCCTGCTGGACACCGCCGGGCGTGCCCAGGCCACGAGCGATCTCGTCCAACGCCGACAGTACTTCGGCGGGTTCGAGGTCGAGGAGTGCCAAGGTCCGTACGGCCGTGCGGAGTTCACCCATCGCCACGGCGGCGCGCAGCCCGCGGCCCATGACGTCGCCGACCACCAGCGCCGTGCGGTGCCCGGGGAGTTCGATGACGTCGAACCAGTCGCCGCCGACCTCGGTGGCCGCGTTGCCGGGCAGGTAGCGGCAGGCGATGTCGAGGCCGGAGGCCTCCGGGTCGCCCGGCGGCAGCAGGGAGCGCTGCAGGATCAGGGCGCGTTCGTGCTCGCGGCGGTACAGGCGGGCGTTGTCGATACAGACCGCGGCGCGCGCCGCGAGTTCCACCGCGAGGGAACGGTCGCGGTCGCCGAACGGCTCACTGCCCTTCGTGCGGGAGAACTGCGCGAGTCCCACGACGGTGTCGTGCGCGACCATCGGCACGGCGAGCGTGGACTGGATGAGCCCGCCCTCCTCGGCGGGGACGTGCTGGGGGCGGGCGGTGCGCAGGGCGTCCGCGCAGGTCGAGTTGAACGGGAAGTGGTGAACGGCGCCGACGGCGACCGGGGCGGGTCCGCCGACGAACGGCGCGTCGGAGACGGCGCTGGCGAAGGCGACCCGGCGCAGCTCCGCGCTGCCGTCGGCGAACCCGGGCGGCGTCTCGTCGCCGGCCAGCAGGCCCTGGTAGAGGTCGACGGTCGCGAGGTCGCAGAAGCCGGGCACCACGACGTCCAGCAGCTCGCGGGCGGTGGTCTCCAGGTCGAGGGAGTTGCCGATGCGGGCGCCCGCCTCGTTCAGAAGGGCGAGGTTGCGGCGGGCGGCGGCCGCTTCCCGCGCCGCGGCACGCCGGCTGGTGATGTCGGTTCCGAGCCAGGCGATGCCGATGGGGCGGCCGCTGCCGCTGTGGACGCGGTAGAGGTTGACCGACCAGTGACGGCGTTCCTCGGAGCCGGGCACGAACCCGGCGACGTGCATGTCCGTGATGGAGTCGCCGGTCTCCAGGACCCGCCGCAGTGTCGCGGCGACGCGCTCGGCCTCGGAGCGCGGCAGGTAGTCGTGGACCGTGCGGCCCCGGTGGCCGTCGACGTCGCCGCCGAACACCGACGCGAAGCGCTGGTTGGCGCGACGGACCCGGAGATCCGTGTCGATCAGGAGGAAGCCGAACGGAGATTGACCGAAAATCGCCTGCGAAGCGGCGAGGTCCGTCTCGATCCGGCGCAGGGTCCGGACGTCCACGACGATGCATACGGCGGCCCGCTCGCCGTCCTCCGTAGTGGTGGGCATCACATAGACCTCGGCGAGGCCCTCGGCGCCCTCGTCGCCGCCGTCGGAGGGCGGCAACCGGAAGGGGACCACGCCGGTCCACTCGCGGCCGTCCAGGATCTCCGCCATCTTGCGCTGCCCGAACTCACGCCGGTCGGCGGCGACGAACGCCTCGATGGGGTCCATGCCCACGGCGCGCTCCGCGGATATGCCGAAGAGCTGCTCGGCGCGCAGACTCCACTGGTCGACGAGTCCGTCGGCGCCGATGGAGAACGAGGCGACCTTGATGTAGTCGTACATGGAGCCGGGTGGACTGCTCTGCCACACCACGTCGCCGGCCGCTTCGGCCAGGGGTTCGACGGGTGCCTCGACCGGCACCTCGACGGACGTCCCGGACGTCGCCGTGGCCGGTGTCCCGGCCGAAGCGTCGCCCGTGGCTCCGCCGGCGGCGCCGCCTGACGCACCGTTCGTCGCGTCGTCCGACACGCCGTCGCTCGGGCCGTCCGGCGCCGCGGCCATGGCGGAATCGCCCGCGGCCTCAGCCCTCGCGCGGTCCGACGGGTCCTCGGACTCCGTGGCCTTCGCTGGTATCTCGCTCACGCGAACCGTCCCCTCCAGCTCACCGCGCCCGGCACCGGTCACCGGGGGCGGCTGCCCGCAGTATCCAGCACTACGGCGCCGCACAACACGGTGTTCACGATCACAGCACGGTCCCGATGGTTTTTGGACCGGCCGCGACATACTCCCAGTCTTCTAACCAGGTGGCGCCCCATCGAATCAAAGAGTCCGGACAACACTCGTGGCCCGAATCGATCGACCGCCCCGTCCCCCGTCCGACGGACCCTCAGACGGACGACCGACGGGCCGTCGGACGGGCGGCGCACGGGCTCTCGGACGGATGCCCGACAGGCTCCCGGGTGGAGCTTCCCGACGATCCCTCAGCCGGGCATGTTCAGCTCGGCACGTTCGGCACGTTCGGCAGGGCATGTGCAGCTCGGCACGTTCGGCAGGGCGTGTTCGGCGGGACGCGTTCGGCGCGGTTTGGTCAGCCGGGGACCGCGAGCTCGAACCAGACCGTCTTGCCGGTGTCCCCGGGGCGCGTGCCCCAGCGGCGGGAGGAACCGGCCACCAGTTGCAGACCCCGCCCGCTCTCGTCGTCGGCGCCCGCGGCCCGCTCCCGGGGCGGGTCGGGCAGCGGGTCGGACACCTCCACCAGGAGGGCGTCCGGCACGCCCGCGGGTCTGACGAGGCGAACGCCGATGGGGCCGGTGGCATACCGCAGGGAGTTCGTCACCAGCTCGCTGACCAGGAGCGCGGTCACGTCACCGAGGACGTCCAGCTCCCATGTGCGCAGCTGGCCGCGAACGACCGCGCGGGCCGTGCGGACGGCCCCCGGCTCCGCGGGAAAGGTCCACTCGGCGCAGTCGCCTACGGTGTCGATCACGCCGATCACTTCCCAGGACAGGAACCCACGCATGTCCGGTTTCGTGGGGTTAATGGGCACATACCCGATATCCACGGCTGCTTACCGCGCGGGCAGGAGCACTGTGGCACAAACGGCGTACGGAATCCCAACCGATCAAGACGTCTCGCACACCGCGCCGACCCACACCCCCTCACCCACCCCGTACGGCGGCGGACGCGGGGGTGACGAGGGCGACGGGCTACGACCGGTGTTCGGCGGGCGGACCGCCGGCGGAGGCGGAGGGTCCGACCCAGTGGGGCAGCGTGGCCTTCACGGCGGGGACGTCCTGGTCCAGCCAGTCCACGTCCCAGATCTCGTCCGGGGTCAGCCAGCGCAGTTCGTCGTGGTCCTCCAGCGGCTCGGGGTCGTCCGAGCCGGGAAGCAGGCGCGCGGTCCACACCCGCAGCACGTACGGCACGCGAAGGGGCCACTCCCCCGGGACCCGTTCGACGGCCTCGGTCACGACACCGAGTTCCTCGCGCAGCTCGCGCACGAGGGCGGCCTCGGGCGCCTCGCCCGGTTCGACCTTGCCGCCGGGCAGTTCCCAGCGTCCAGCCAGCTCGGGAGGCGCACTACGGCGCGCGGCGAGGAGGCGTCCGTCGCGCAGCAGGGCTCCCCCCACGACCACGATCGTTTCGTCCATGCGCCGGAGCCTACGACAGGTCACACCGGCCCCGGGCGGTGCGGATCAGCGCCGGGGACGGGCCGTCACCTGCTCCCGTTCTGCCCGATCCGCTCGACCCAGTAGAGCTGCTTGTGCCCGCGGTCGTCGAGGCTGTCCGCGATCTTCTGGGCCTCGGCCCTGGTCGCGTACCTGCCGACGCGATAGCGGTTGCCGTTGTCGTCCTGCCGTATGACGAGCCAGGGAAGAGTGATCGTGCCGTCGTTCATCGAGCCCCTCCACTTCCCGCCCCCGGCCCGCGCCGCAATCCGCACCCCAACGAAACCGCACTCCGCATATGCCCGAGCCTACGCCTAACCTTCACGCAGCGAATACGGCTTTTCACAAAGAGGTACGCAACCGGCCAGTACGGAGGGGGCGCGTGCCTGCGGGTGCGCCGTCGACCGCCCTCCGTGCGCCCGTCAGGCAGCGCGAACGCCGCCCCCGGCACGGCATTTGAGAACGGCCAGATTCCAACCGGCGGCGCATCGGCGCCATTTGGCGACGGACGCGGCCGCGGAGGCGGAGGCGCCGGGGACGGCGCAGACCTGGACGAAGACGGCGAGGAAGACGTGGGCGGAGACGCAGGAGGCGACCGCCCGGCCGCTCCGGTCATGGTTGATGCGGCCGCCGCGTCTCCGGCTGCGGCTATTTCACCGGCAGGTGGTACGCGACGCGGTAACGGTCCGCCGGCACGACGATGTCGGCCGTCTCGACCGGACGCCCCGAGGCGAAGTACGTGCGCTGGATGACGACGATCACGTGCCCGGGCACTCCGCCCAGCGCGAGGAGCTCCTCGGCGAGACCGGGGCGGGCACCCACTTCCTCCGTGACGTTGTCCACGATCACGTCGATGGCGGCCATCCGCTCCACGACACCCATGCCGCCGAGCGGACCCTCCTCGGGAAGCATGACCGGCGTACGCCCCGTGACGGCGAGGGGCTCCCAGGACGTGGAGAGCATCATCGCCTCACCCGCGTCGCGGAACACGTACTTCGTGCACATCACGCGGTCGCCGGGCCGGATCGAGAGCCGCTCCGCGATCGCCCCGCTCGCCTCGGCCTGCTCGCTGCGCGACTCCCAGGTGCCGCGCGCGGTCAGGTCGGCCTGTTCCTGCCGGAACGGGGTGGCACCGCTGTCCGGCCGGTACCCGGACCGGGAGACCCGGCGCGGCACCGGCCGCTCCCGCACATAGGTCCCCGACCCCGAGCGCCCCTCGACCAGGCCCTCCGCCATCAGCACCTTGCGTGCCTCCAGCGCGACCGTGTCCGACACCCCGTACTCCTCGCGGATCCTGGCCTGCGACGGGAGACGGGTGTGTGGTGGCAGTGAACCGTCGACGATCTTCTTGCGGAGATCACCCGCGACGCGCAGGTACGCCGGCTGCTCACCGAAAGTCACTGGCCGCTCCCATCAGATTGTACAGACAGCAACAGCCTGGCAACCGTGGGTTGTGCCATGCAAGCGAAGGCCAGAGAATCACTCGATGTGATTACCTGTGACTGCCGAGGGCTTTACCCAGGCACTTTCTCCCCGCTGTAGCCCGAGTCACACCTCGGCGCCGCTGCCGCCCGACTCGTCGCCCTGTCCGTCCCCGTTCGTACCGTCCGACGGCGGAGTGGTGGCCAGACCCAGAACCTTGCGTGCCGTGACTGTCCTGCTCGGGTCGATGAGCTTCAGGCCCTTCTCGTAGTGGGCGTAGAAGGTGTCCGCGTCGGGGGCGGCCGCCGCCTTCGTCCACTCCTTGCGCGACGCCTCGATGTCCTCGACGAGGGCCGCGACGGGCTTGTCCGCGGCGGGGAACCAGCCATGGCCGCGCAGCAGGCGCGCCTGCTCGTCGAGCGCGCCGGAGACCCTGACCGCCCATGCCTTGTGACCCGGCAGGTCGTCCTCGACGTACGCCTTCTCCGGTGCCGTGTCCATCGCCTGGTCGAGTACGTCCGCGGCCCGCAGATACGCGGTCTGATCGGCGTTCAGCGTCAGCGCGTCCCTGCGCAGCGAGCCCGTCAGGCCGCTCTTGCCGTCCGTGTTGCCGAACAGGCAGGTGACCGCGCGGTCGCCACCGCTCCAGCTCTCCCGGGTCGGCGTGAAGTAGTACACGTCGACGTTGTCCGGGACGGCCCAGGTGTCCATCGCGTACGACGCCCGGAGCGCGTAGCACCGGGTGTCGGCCGCGTCGACGACCTCGCTGTCGCCCGGGTAACTCCCGCCGCTCATCCTGAACTCCGCGAACACCTCGGCGTCGTGCCGCCCGGCGCACGGCACCTTGTCGACGTCGTACGCCAGCCCTTCCAGAGAGCCGCCCGGCGCGTCGAAGCAGTCGCCCTTGCGGAGCGAGAAGGCACTGCCCGCCGAGTCGCCCACGCCTTCCTTGAAGCCGTCCCAGAAGTCGCGCGGGCCGCCGGTGGCGAGGGCGAGCACGAACACCGCGATGCCGAGCGTGGACATCACCATGCCGGTCACCGCCATCGCCGTGCCCCGCTCGCCCCGCTTCCTGATCTGCACGAGGGCGACGATCCCCAGCACCAGACCGACGGCCGGCAGGAAGCACAGGACGCCCAGCACGAGGGCGGAGATCGCGAGCCCGTTGAAGGGCGCGGGACGGTTGTACGGGGAGTAGCCCTGGCCCCAGGTCCGGTACGAGGCTTGCGGGTAGGGAGGCGGGTACGGCCCCTGGCCCGGCGGTGGATACGGGCCCTCGGGCTCATGGGGCCCGGGCGGCGGGGGTATGGCCACGGGTGACGTCGCTCCTTGTCCGGACGAGGTCGGGCGGAGCCGACGCGGGGGAAGTCGGGCGGAGCCGACACGGGAAGTGGCGTGAAAAAACGATGACCTTGAAAAAGCGAGCCGCCTCAGTACTGATGTCCGAGGAACATGTGACCGTTGTACGGCGGCTGGGCGCATCGTAAGCGTGGTGGGGGCGGGGGCGGAATGCGGATCACGAACGCGACGATCCGGGCGGTCAACGGGCTGACAGCCCGCTGGGCGGGAGCGGTGTCCGACGGAACGGTGTTCTCGGCGGCCGGGGTCTGGCCGCTGCTGACCTTCCTCGCGGACGGGGCGGGCGGCGCGGCGCGCACGGAGCTCGCGGAGGCGGTGGGACTGCCGGCCGGTGAAGCGGCGGCCGCGGGGCGCGAGTTGCTGGCCGGCCTGCGGGAGATGCGGGGCCTCGACTCGGCGCTCGGGCTGTGGACCGAGCGGACCCTGGAGCTGCGTGAGGAGTGGGAGGCGGGCCTGCCCGCGGAGGCGCACGGGGTGCTCACCGGCCGGCCCGAGGCCGACGCGACGGCGCTGGACGCCTGGGTGAGGAAGCATACGGACGGACGGATCTCCCGGCTCCCGGTCGGCCTCAGCCGGTCCACCGAGTTGGTGGTCGCGAGCGCGTTCGCTCTGCGCACCGAGTGGTTCCGGCCGTTCACCGACGGAATTCTCGAACCCTCCGCCGGCCCGTGGCGGGACCGGACGCTGCACGGACTCCACCGCGACACCGCCCTGTTGGACCGGGTCGGTGTGGCCGACACACCGAACGGTACGGTCACCGAGCTGAAGGTCCTCGGCACCACCGGCATCGACGTCCATCTCCTGCTCGGCGAGGAGCGGATGAGCCCGGGTCAGGTCCTGGGCGCGGGCGTGGACGTCCTGGCACGCCGGCTCGCGACGGTTCCCGGGCACGACCTGCCGTACGGCGAGGCGGGCCCCGGTCTGCGGGTGGCACGCGAGCGGTCCACGGTGCCGCGCCCACCGTCCCTGGACGTCAGGACCGTGGCCTTCGACCTCTGCGCGTACCACGATCTCCTCGACCTGCACGAGCTGTTCGGTCTCGGCTCGGCGAGGGACGACCTGCGCCCGCACTTCCCGGGGATCAGCGACCGGCCGCTGTGCGTCGGAGCGGCCCGGCAGTCCGCCACCGCGGTCTTCGGCGCCCTCGGCTTCCGCGCCGCGGCGGCGACGGCCGTCACCGGAGTGGCGGCGGGAGTCCCCGACCTGCGCCACGTCACCACCACCATCGAGGCCGTGTTCGACCGCCCCTTCGGCTTCCTCGCCCTGCACCGCACCTCACGCCTGGTCCTCGCGGCCGGGTGGGTCACCGAACCGAAGCCGTTCGAGGAGGACGGGGACGGTGCGAGAGCCCTGCCGTGACCTGCCGTCGTGCGCGCCTAACCTGCGGTCATGACAGCTTTGCCGGATTGTTTCTGCCCGGCGGACGGTACGCGCGTCCCCGGCGGCTCGCTCGACTGGTGCTGCCCGGTCTGCCGCGGCCCGCTCGACCTGGACTTCGCACCGACCCCCGCGACGCTCAAGTCCCTGACCGGGCGCGTGAACTCGCTCTGGCGGTACACGGAGTGCCTGCCGCTCGCCGCGCCCACGGTCAGTCTGGGCGAGGGCCGCACCCCCCTGGTGACGCTGCGCGAGGGCGCCGTCTCGGCCAAGCTGGACTTCCTGATGCCGACGCTGTCGTTCAAGGACCGCGGCGCCGTCCTGCTCGCCGAACTGGCGCTGCGGCTCGAACCCCAGCGGGTGCTCGCGGACAGCAGCGGCAACGCGGGAACGGCGATCGCGGCCTACTGCGCGCGGGCCGCGCTGCCCTGCACGGTGTACGTCCCCGAAGGAACGTCGCCGAAGAAGCTGGAGCAGATCGACGCGCACGGGGCACAGGTGCGCGTCGTGGACGGGGACCGGGAGACGGCAGCCCTGGCGGCGCGCGAGGCGGCGGACGAGCCCGGCACCTTCTACGCCTCGCACGTCTTCAACCCGTACTTCCTGCACGGCACGAAGACGTACGTGCACGAGCTCTGGGAGGACCTCGGCGGGCGCCTCCCCGAGGTCCTGGTCGTCCCGGTCGGCAACGGGACGCTGCTCCTCGGCGCCGCCCTCGCCGTCGCCGAGCTGCACGGCGCGGGCCTCATCGACCGGCGGCCGGCGCTGTACGCGGTCCAGGCGGCCGCCGTGGCACCGCTGGCGCACGCCTGGGAGGAGGGCGCGGACGACCTCGTGGACGCCACCCCGACGGCCCCCACCCTCGCCGAGGGCATCGCCGTACCGCGCCCGCCGCGGGCCCGCCAGATCCTGCGTGCGGTCCGTGACTCCGGCGGCGCCTTCCTGACCGTGACGGAGGACCAGATCCGGCACGCCCAGCGGGACCTGGCGTCGCAGGGCCTCTACGTCGAGTCGACGGGCGTGGCGTGCTGGGCGGCCGTACGGGAGGGCGTCCTCGGGACACGGACGGCGGTGGTACCGCTGTGCGGGGCGGGGGCGAAGACGGGACTGGCCGGGGGGTAGGGCCGCCTGCGGGGAAGCGTTCTGTAGCGGTACCGGGCTGCGAGGACGACGATCTTCTTGTCCGTCACCAAGTAGACGCGGCGGTGCTCGTCGTCGATCCGTCGCGACCAAGCCCCCGGCAAGGGGTACTTGAGCGGCTCAGGCCTGCCGATTCCCGAGAAGGGATCATGCCTGACGTCTTCGATGAGCTTGTTGATCCGAGCAAGCGTCTTGCGGTCGTTCTTGAGCCAGGACGTGTAGTCCTCCCAGCCCTGGTCCTCGAAGGCAGGCCTCACGCAGCACCCGCACCGGCGTCCGCCGGGTCCGGATCGATCAGCTCACGCTCCGACACGTTGATGGGGGGCAGGGCATTCTCGTACGCCTTGAGCAGCCGCCGGGCGTTCGCCGGCGAGCGCAGCAAGTACGAGCCCTCGCGCAGTGCCGCGTAGTCCTCGGCCGAGACAAGCACGGCGTTGCCATGCTTCGACGATCTCGATGGCCTCCTGCTTCTCGTTGACCTACTTGATCAGCGGAAAGAGTTCCTTGCGGGCTTCACTCGCGGCTATGGACATGACCTGACCTCTCCATCAAGTGGCACCTGATAACGCACCACTCTCGATGCCTCCAGGAGGAGGAAGCGACTGATGGTCAGCCACCCCTGCACCGATCCGGCACGGGAAGAGCCAGGGGTCCGCTCCCGGCAGAGTGGACCCCTCCCGACCTGCACTTTCGCCGGATCAGCGTGGTGGTGACAGGTCACTCCCTACACGTTGAAGCGGAACTCCACCACGTCGCCGTCCTGCATCACGTAGTCCTTGCCCTCCATGCGGGCCTTGCCCTTGGCGCGGGCCTCGGCGACCGAGCCGGTCTCGACGAGGTCGCCGAAGGAGATCACCTCGGCCTTGATGAAGCCCTTCTGGAAGTCGGTGTGGATGACTCCGGCGGCCTCGGGGGCGGTGGCGCCCTTCTTGATCGTCCAGGCGCGGGATTCCTTGGGGCCGGCCGTGAGGTAGGTCTGCAGGCCGAGGGTGTCGAAGCCGACGCGGGCCAGGGTGGCGAGGCCGGGCTCCTCGGCGCCGACCGACTCCAGGAGCTCCATCGCGTCCTCCTCGTCGAGCTCGGCGAGGTCCTGCTCCAGCTTGGCGTTGAGGAAGATCGCCTCGGCGGGGGCGACCAGAGCGCGCTGCTCGGTCTTGAAGTCCTCGTCGACGAGCTCGTCCTCGTCGACGTTGAAGACGTAGAGGAACGGCTTGGTGGTGAGCAGGTGCAGGTCGTGCAGCAGCTCCTCGTTGCCGGAGCCCTGGACGATGCCCTGCGAGAAGAGGGTGTCGCCCTTCTCCAGGATCTCCTTCGCCGCCTCGACCGCCGCGACCTTGGGAACGATGTCCTTCTTGATGCGCGACTCCTTCTGGAGGCGCGGAAGGACCTTCTCGATCGTCTGGAGGTCCGCGAGGATCAGCTCGGTGTTGATCGTCTCGATGTCGTCCTTGGGCGAGACCTTGCCGTCGACGTGCACGACGTTCTCGTCCTTGAAGGCACGGATGACCTGGCAGATGGCGTCCGACTCGCGGATGTTCGCGAGGAACTTGTTGCCCAGGCCCTCACCCTCGGACGCGCCCTTCACGATGCCCGCGATGTCGACGAAGTCCACCGTGGCCGGGAGGACGCGCTGCGAGGCGAAGATCTCGGCCAGTTTGGTCAGCCGGGCGTCGGGGACGCCGACCACGCCGACGTTCGGCTCGATCGTGGCGAACGGGTAGTTGGCCGCGAGCACGTCGTTCTTGGTCAGGGCGTTGAACAGGGTCGACTTGCCGACATTGGGCAGACCGACGATTCCGATCGTGAGCGACACGTTGCGACTTCCCGTACGTGAGGATGGGCGAAGGGCCCTGGGACTGCTCGGGCCGATCCACCAGTCTACGGCGTGCGCGCTCCCGTACCGGCGACCTGTCGAACGCATGGCCAAGGTCCGCTCATCGGCGTGTCTGAGGAGCCATTCCGCACATAAACCGACCTAAGTTGGTCCAGTGGAGCAACACAGGACGCGCCCCCCTCAGTACCGGCAGCGACGCGACGCGCCTCTTCCCGCCCAGGCCGCGCGGCGCGCGTCCGTCGGCGTTCAGAAGGGCGCGCCGCCCGCGCGACGGCCCGCGCCGCTGCCCGCGCCGGGCGGGCCGCGGCTGCCGAACCCCAGGCTCACCGGACTCGGCAGCGGACTGTTCTGCGGTGTGTCGATGTTCGTCCTGGCCTGTGTCGACCAGTTGCTGTTCGGGGCGTCGCCGACGCTGTACGGCGTGCTGTTCCTGCCCGTCAGCGCGCTGACCGCGCTCTGGGTGCGGCGCGGAGACCTCGTCAGCGCGCCCGTGGTCGTGCCGATCGCGTTCACGTTCGGGCTGCTGCCGCTGGCCGGCGGGGGCGGCGGCCTCAGTGGCCGTCTGATGGGGCTCGTCACCGCGCTGGCCACCCAGGCGGGCTGGCTGTACGGGGGGACGCTGGTCGCGGGAGTCATCTCGACCGTGCGCAAGGCACGGCAGATGACCCGCCGGGCCGCGCAGCGGCGGAGCCGGGCCGCCGCGTCCGGCCGGGACGCCACCCCCGCCACCACCCCTCGGTCGAGGTCGGCCGGACAGCTCGGCTAGGAGCGACAGGAGGTGGGGCGGGAGGGGTGGCAGGCGGTAGGGGGCAGGCGGTAGGGGCTTCGGGAGGCGGGCGGGTCGGACGACCCGCACCCCGCGCCCCCCGCGCCCCCGCATCCCGGAAGCCGGACCTACGACGCCGTCTTCGCCGCTCTCATCGCCGCGCCCACGATCCCCGCGTTGTTCTGCAGCTGTGCCGGAACGATCTCCGCCTTGATGCCCTCGAGCAGCGGCAGGAACTTGTCCGCCTTGCGGCTGACGCCGCCGCCGATGATGAACAGCTCGGGGGAGAAGAGCATCTCCACGTGGGCGAGGTACTTCGTGACCCGGCGCGCCCAGTGCTCCCAGGTCAGCTCGTGGTCCTCCTTGGCCTTCGTGGAGGCACGCTTCTCCGCGTCGTGGCCGCCGAGCTCCAGGTGGCCCAGCTCCGTGTTCGGGACGAGCTCGCCGTCGACGAAGAGCGCGCTGCCGATCCCCGTGCCGAAGGTGAGCAGAAGGACCGTGCCCCGGCGGTCGCGGCCGGCACCGAACTGCATCTCGGCGACGCCCGCCGCGTCCGCGTCGTTCAGCACCGTCACCGGGAGGCCGCCGAGCCGGTCGCCCAGCAGGGCGCGCGCGTCGGTGTCGATCCAGGCCTTGTCGACATTCGCGGCCGTACGAATGGTGGCGCCGTCGGCGACCACCCCGGGGAAGGTGATACCGACGGGCCCTGTCCAGCCGAAGTGCCCGACGACCTCCTTCACACCGTCCGCCACCGCGTCAGGCGTCGCCGGATGAGGAGTGAGCACTTTGTGGCGCTCCTCCGTCAAATCGCCGCGGTCCAGGTCCACAGGGGCGCCCTTGATCCCGGATCCGCCGATGTCCACACCGAAGATCTGCATGGCCCTACGTTACGTCGTACGACTGACAGTCACTTCTCGGAATTATCGGGAACGGCGGACACCGCGGAGGAACCGGACACCCCGTTCGTCCGCTGGTCCACCAGTGCCGCCGCCTCCGCGCGCAGGTCGCGGCGGAGCTCCTTGGGCAGCGAGAAGGTGATGGACTCCTCGGCCGCCTTGACGATCTCCACGTCCTCGAAACCACGGGTGGAGAGCCACTCCAGGACCTGCTCGACCAGGACCTCGGGGACGGAGGCGCCGGAGGTGACCCCGACGGTGGTCACGCCGTCCAGCCAGGCCTCGTCGATCTCGCCGGCGAAGTCCACGAGGTGCGCGTCGCGCGCGCCCGCGAGTTTGGCCACCTCGACGAGGCGTACGGAGTTGGAGGAGTTCTTCGAGCCGACCACGATGACGAGGTCCGCCTCCTCGCCCATCTGCTTCACGGCGAGCTGACGGTTCTGCGTCGCGTAGCAGATGTCGTCGCTGGGCGGGGAGATGAGCTGCGGAAACTTCTCCTTCAGGGCGTCGACCGTCTCCATCGTCTCGTCGACCGACAGCGTGGTCTGGGAGAGCCAGACGACCCTGGACGGGTCACGGACCTCGACCTTGGCGACGTCACCGGGGCCGTCCACGAGCGTGATGTGGTCGGGCGCCTCGCCGGAGGTGCCGATGACCTCCTCGTGGCCCTCGTGCCCGATCAGCAGGATGTCGAAGTCCTCGTTCGCGAAGCGGACCGCTTCCTTGTGGACCTTGGTGACCAGCGGGCAGGTCGCGTCGATGGTGGCGAGCCTGCCGGCCGCGGCCTCGTCGTGGACGACCGGGGCGACTCCGTGCGCCGAGAACATGACGATGGACCCCTCGGGGACCTCCGCCGTCCGCTCGACGAAAATCGCGCCCTTCTTCTCCAGCGTCTGCACGACGTACTTGTTGTGGACGATCTCGTGACGGACATAGATCGGGGCCCCGTACTGCTCGAGGGCCTTCTCGACGGCGATCACGGCGCGGTCCACACCCGCGCAATAGCCACGGGGGGCGGCGAGCAGGACACGGCGGCCAGGCGAAGCAGTCATGCACCCCATCGTAAGGCCGCGCCCGACAGGCCGAAGATCGCCTCCTTGGCGAGAGAGAGGGAGAAACGGGAAAACGGGAAGGAGAGCCGGCGCGAGCACGGCGGGAAGCCGGTAAGGGGAGTTGGAGGGGCGGGCCGGAGACCTCGGTCCCGGCCGCGGCCGGGAAACCCACGGCGCCGGTCGGAGAGCCGGAGCCGCCGACCCGCGCCCGGCCGGGTTGTCCGACCCTGCCACTACGCTCGGGCGCATGGCTCTGAACACGTCCGCGGACGCTCCCCTGCCCGTCGGCGAGGTGTCGCGGCTCATCGGGGGATGGATCGACCGGCTCGGCGCGGTGTGGGTCGAGGGGCAGATCACACAGTTGTCGCGGCGCCCCGGCGCCGGTGTCGTCTTCCTGACCCTGCGCGACCCGTCGTACGACATCTCGGTGGGCGTCACCTGCTACCGGCAGGTGTTCGATGCCGTGTCGGACGTGGTGAGCGAGGGCGCCCGCGTCGTCGTCCTCGCGAAGCCCGAGTGGTACGCGCCGCGCGGGCAGTTGTCGCTGCGCGCCACCGAGATCAAGCCGGTGGGCGTCGGTGAACTGCTGGCCCGGCTGGAGCAGTTGAAGAAGTCCCTGGCGGCCGAGGGCCTGTTCGCCGCCGATCGGAAGAAGGCGCTGCCCTTCCTGCCACAGCTCATCGGCCTGGTGTGCGGGCGGGCCTCCGCGGCCGAGCGGGACGTGCTGGAGAACGCGCGGCACCGCTGGCCCGCCGTCCGCTTCGAGGTGCGCAACGTCCCCGTACAGGGGGTGCACGCGGTACCGCAGGTCGTGCAGGCCGTGAAGGAGCTCGACGCGCTCGACGGCGTGGACGTGATCGTCGTGGCGCGGGGCGGCGGCAGTGTGGAGGATCTGCTGCCCTTCTCGGACGAGCAGCTCGTCCGGGCGGTCGCGGCCTGTCGTACGCCGGTCGTCTCGGCGATCGGGCACGAGCCGGACAACCCGCTGCTGGACCTCGTCGCCGACCTGCGCGCGTCCACGCCGACCGACGCGGCCAAGAAGGTCGTACCGGACGTCGGCGAGGAGTACGAGCGGGTGCGGTTCCTGCGCGACCGGGCGCGGCGCAGCGTCCGGTCCTTCGTCGAGCGCGAGGAGCGCGGCCTCGCGCAGGCGCTGGCCCGGCCCTCGATAGAGGATCCGCACCGGATGGTCGACGAGCGGGCGGACCAGGTCGCGTCGCTCCTGGACCGCGGCCGGCGCACGGTCGGGCACCTCCTGGACCGCGCGGACTCGGAGCTGACGCACACCCACGCGCGCGTGGTGGCCCTCTCCCCCGCCGCGACCCTCCGGCGGGGGTACGCGGTGCTGCAGCAGGCCGACGGGCAGGTGGTCCGGGATCCGGACGAGGTGGCGGCGGGCGAGACGCTGCGGGCGCGGGTCGCCGAGGGTGAATTCTCCGTACGAGTGGATGCATAGGGTGGGCGTATGACCGGCAAGGTGGACGAGGCGCTCGGGTACGAGCAGGCGCGGGACGAGCTGATCGAGGTCGTACGCCGCCTGGAGGCGGGCGGTACGACCCTGGAGGAGTCCCTCGCCCTCTGGGAGCGCGGCGAGGAACTCGCGAAGGTGTGCCGCCGCTGGCTGGAGGGCGCCCGGGCGCGGTTGGACGCGGCCCTGGCGGAGGAGGAGTCGGAGGACGGGGACGCTGGCGCCGAGTGACGCCGGGCCGCCACGCGGGACACCCATGGGGGAAGGCCGGACCCGCCGCGCCCGGCACCGGCCGCCGCGTGTGACGCGGGGTCCGTGGGTGTGACGCGGCGCGCGTGACGCGGGGTTCGTGGGTGTGACGCGGCGCGCGTGACGCGGGGTTCGTGGGTGTGACGCGGCGCGCGTGACGCGGGATTCGTGGGTGTGACGCGGCGCGTGTGACGCGGGGTTCGTGGGTGTGACGCGGGGTTCTCGCGCGTGACCCCGGACACCTGGGAGTGACGCCGGGCCCGGCGTCCGGGTGCCGCCCGCGGTAGTCACCCCTCGGGCACCGCCCCGCCGCGGTCGCCCCTCGGGGTGCCTCGCCGCCCTGGTCGGCCCTCCGGCGCCACAGCCCCCTCGCCGGCACCCCGTCGCGCGCCGGACGCCACGCGCCGCGCAGGTCCGGTGATTCTCCCTGGTGAGAGCGCCGCGGCACCCTTTTCTCGCTCACCGCGGCGACCTTTCGCGGGGCTTTCCGATCTTGTGAAGCGGATCACCCGGCCGCCTTTTTGGTTGAAGCTTAAATATTCTCGGGTACTGTCGTCCTTGCCAGCTGATCCCCATGGATCCACCGCACGTTCCGAGAAGGTTTCCCCCATGTCTCTTGTCCTTGACCCCGCCGCCCAGGACCTGCTGTTCCGCGAGGCCCGCACCGCGAACACGTTCACCGACGAGCCGGTGACCGACGAGCAGGTCCAGGCGATCTACGACCTGGTCAAGTACGGCCCGACCGCCTTCAACCAGTCGCCGCTGCGCATCACCCTGGTCCGCTCCGCCGAGGCCCGCGAGCGCCTGGTGCAGCACATGGCCGAGGGCAACCAGCCGAAGACCGCCACCGCCCCCCTCGTCGCGATCCTCTCCGCGGACAACGAGTTCCACGAGGAGCTGCCGGCCCTCTTCCCGCACTTCCCGGCCGCCAAGGACGTGTTCTTCGCCGAGCGTCCGGCCCGTGAGGGTGCCGCCGCCCTGAACGCCGCGCTGCAGGCCGCGTACTTCATCATCGGCGTCCGCGCCGCCGGTCTCGCCGCCGGCCCGATGACCGGCCTCGACTTCGCGGGCGTCCAGAAGGAGTTCCTGGACGGCGACCACACCCCGCTGATGGTCGTCAACATCGGCAAGCCGGGCGAGGACGCCTGGTTCCCGCGCTCCCCGCGCCTGGGCTTCGACGACGTCGTCACGACCGTCTGATCGGTCGACCACGCCGTCGTGACCGTCCGCCTCACGCGGACATACGAGAAGGGCCCCCGCCAATGGCGCCGGGGGCCCTTCTCGTATGTCCGCTCTCGTGCGTCAGCTCTCGTAAGTCCGCCGAGACGCTCCCGTCACGACGACGTCACTACGACATCTTCAGCGCCCCGGCCATCTTCGCGAGCTGTCCGAACGACGCCGTCCCGGTCACCACCGTCGTCGACCCCTTGCCCTGCAGCACGAGGGCGTCGTACTTGTCGCCCTTGTACCGCTGCCACGTCCGGTCGCCGATCCGCTCGGTGACCTTCGTGGCCGCGGCGCCCTGGCTGGCCGAGTCGATGAAGACGGGCGCCCGCTGAGTGGACTGCTCGATCGCCACGTACTGACCTTCGGGGTCGTGGAAGCCCAGGTGCCAGGCGTCGAACTCGGCGCCGTCGTACCGCACCGACGTCGCCTTCCACGTGCCGGGCAGCCCCTCGGGGGCCGCCACCGGATACGACGCCGCGCGACGCGCCGTGAGCAGCTCGACACGGTAGTCGACGCGCTTGAGGGGAGGCTCGGAGTCGTCGTGCGGGATGAAGATGTAGATGACGCCCGCCATGATCCCGATCAGGCCCAGGGAGAGGAGCATGTCCCGGACCGTCTGCTTGCCTTTCGTACCTGCCACCCCCCTATCGTCGCAGGTGCCCTGGCCTGCTCATCCGTGGGGCCCCCTGCTCATTTTGTCGGTCTGGCGATAGAGTCGGGGCACACCCTCATCCGGCCGTCGTCGTATCAGAAAGGTGCGCTCCGATGACCGAGCATCATCTGCCGTCCGAACTCGAGGTGCCCTCCGAGGCCCCCGACCGAAATCTCGCCCTGGAACTCGTCCGGGTCACCGAGGCCGCCGCGATGGCCGCGGGCCGCTGGGTCGGCCGCGGCGACAAGATCGGCGCCGACGGCGCCGCCGTACGTGCCATGCGGACCCTCGTCTCCACCGTCTCGATGAACGGCGTCGTCGTCATCGGTGAAGGCGAGAAGGACGAGGCCCCGATGCTCTTCAACGGGGAGCGTGTCGGCGACGGCACCGGTCCCGAGTGCGACATCGCCGTCGACCCGATCGACGGAACCACGCTGACCGCCAAGGGCATGACCAACGCGATCGCCGTACTGGCCGCCGCCGACCGCGGCACCATGTTCGACCCGTCCGCGGTCTTCTACATGGACAAGTTGGTCACCGGCCCGGAGGCCGCCGACTTCGTCGACATCAACGCGCCCGTGTCGGTGAACATCCGCCGCGTCGCCAAGGCCAAGAAGTCCACCCCCGAGGACGTCACGGTCGTCATCCTCGACCGGCCGCGCCACGAGGGGATCATCAAGGAGATCCGCGAGACCGGCGCCCGGATCAAATTGATCTCCGACGGCGACGTCGCGGGCTCGATCCTCGCGCTGCGCGAGGGGACGGGCATCGACCTGCTGCTCGGCATCGGCGGCACACCCGAGGGCATCATCTCGGCCTGCGCCGTGAAGTGCCTGGGCGGCACCATCCAGGGCAAGCTGTGGCCCAAGGACGACGAGGAGCGGCAGCGCGCGCTCGACGCGGGCCACGACCTCGACCGTGTGCTGTTCACCGACGACCTGGTCTCCGGCGAGAACGTGTTCTTCGTCGCGACCGGCATCACCGACGGCGAGCTGCTGCGCGGGGTGCGCTACCGCGCCGAGGTGGCGACGACCGAGTCGATCGTCATGCGCTCCAAGTCCGGCACGGTCCGGCAGATCACGTCCGAGCACCGGCTGAGCAAGCTGCGGGCGTACAGCGCGATCGACTTCGATCGCGCGAAGTAGTTCCGCGGACCGCGGGGTCACCCCGCCCGGACGTGCCCCGGAAGCACCTGTGGGGCAGCGTCTCCGCAGAACGTCCGGAGCGGTACCCGCGGAGACCGGAGCCGTACATACGGAAAAGGGGCGCCCCCTGTGCGGAGGGGACGCCCCTTTCCCGTGCGTGCCGGCTAGCCGGCCGCTGCTATCGGGCCTCGCGCGGCCTTCTTGAGCTCCAGGTCACGGCGGCGGCGCCGGGCCAGCACCACCCGGCGCTCGGCGGCGGTGAGGCCGCCCCACACTCCGTACGGCTCGGGTTGCAGCAGCGCGTGTTCACGGCACTCGACCATCACGGGACAGCGGGCGCAGACGCGCTTGGCCGCCTCCTCGCGGGACAGCCGGGACGCCGTGGGCTCCTTGGAAGGCGCGAAGAACAGGCCGGCCTCGTCCCGCCGGCACACCGCCTCCGTGTGCCATGGGGCTTCCTGATCCCTGTCCCGCACTGGCGCCCGCTGGGCCGGAACGGCAGCTACCTGCAGGGACTGATGCGGCGGTTGCAGCACGGTCTACTCCTGACGACGGCTTCGCGAGCGTGCCGGGCACCGCGGGAACTCCCGCAGCGCCCTCCAAGAGACGATGCAGCAAGGCCTACCCGCTGTGCGCGCGCCTATGCACTGAGTCCCAAGAGCGGAGCCCGTCGTTCACGACGGAGCGCGCGCGGCACCGCGCCGGGGCGCCCCGGACGCCGTCGGATGCACGGGCGTCAGCGATCCAGGTGCTTGCGCAGACTCCGGTCCACCCGGTCCATCGCGCGGTCGAGGATGTCCGCGACCAGCTTGCCGCGCTTGGGCCGCGCCTCGACGTTGCCCAGGATCGCCAGGCCCTCGACGTAGATCACGGGCGCGTCGGGGTCGCCCGAATCCAGCGTGTCCGCCTCGAAGTTGCCGAGGACCCCGCCTCCGCTGCTGCGCAGCGACACGTTCTCCGGGACGCGGATCTCCACGTTGCCGAAGACCGAGATCACCCTGATCGCGACCTGCTGGTACTCGAAGATCGCCTCACTGAGGTCGATCTCGACGCTGCCGAAGACGGCGTACACATGAACACGACGGCCCGCGCGCCAGCGGCCCTTGCGCGTCGCGGTGCTGAACACCGCCACCACGTTCTCGTCGGCCTCCGCCGGGATGGCGCCCAGCCGGGGGCGGTTGGGCGCGGTCGCGTACGCGGGCACCGCGCGGCCCGCGTGGGCGGCCGGCAGGTCCCGGACGAACTGGTCGAGCTCACCGACCGTCTTGGTGGCCAGCACTCCTTCGACCCGCTCGGCGTGCTCGTCGGCCGTGAGGCGCCCCTCGGCGAGGGCCTCGCGCAGGATGTCGGCGATCCGGTCGCGGTCGGCGTCCGACGCGCGCAGTTCGGCGTCGGCGGCACGGGTTTCGGTGCGCTTCTGAAGGTCCACGGCAGCAGCGTACCCAAACGCGATAGATCGCGACTAGGGGTGTGGATAAAGATGTGGACAGCGAACTGAGCCCTACCTCACAGGCTCGCTGTCCGCACCAGGTTCTAGGCTGGTGGACGCCCGCCGACGGAGGCCGGCCTCCGCCGAGTGAGCGTGGTCGGGCTCCCGGCAAGGGTCTCGGCGCCCCGGAGGCGAACCGAGCCCCAAGAAATCAAGTGAGGAATGGGCGAAGATGCCTGAGTTCGCGTACACCGATCTGCTCCCCCAGGGAGAGGACACCACCCCCTACCGGCTGGTGACCTCCGAGGGTGTCTCCACCTTCGAGGCCGACGGGCGGACGTTCCTCAAGGTCGAGCCGGAGGCGCTGCGCAAGCTCGCCGCGGAGGCCATCCACGACATCCAGCACTATCTGCGGCCCGCGCACCTGGCCCAGCTGCGCCGGATCATCGACGACCCCGAGGCGTCGGCCAACGACAAGTTCGTCGCCCTGGACCTGCTGAAGAACGCGAACATCGCGGCCGCGGGCGTCCTGCCCATGTGCCAGGACACCGGCACGGCGATCGTCATGGGCAAGCGCGGCCAGAACGTCCTCACCGAGGGCGGGGACGAGTCGGCCCTGAGCCGCGGCATCTACGACGCCTACAAGAACCTGAACCTGCGCTACTCGCAGATGGCTCCGCTCACCATGTGGGAGGAGAAGAACACGGGCTCGAACCTGCCGGCGCAGATCGAGCTGTACGCGACCGACGGCGGCGCCTACAAGTTCCTCTTCATGGCCAAGGGCGGCGGCTCCGCGAACAAGAGCTTCCTGTACCAGGAGACGAAGGCCGTTCTCAACGAGTCCTCCATGATGAAGTTCCTGGAGGAGAAGATCCGTTCGCTCGGCACGGCCGCCTGCCCGCCGTACCACCTGGCGATCGTCGTCGGCGGGACGAGCGCCGAGTACGCCCTGAAGACCGCGAAGTACGCCTCCGCGCACTACCTGGACGAGATCCCGGCCGAGGGCTCCGAGCTGGGCCACGGCTTCCGGGACAAGGACCTGGAGCAGAAGGTCTTCGAGCTGACGCAGCAGATCGGCATCGGAGCGCAGTTCGGCGGCAAGTACTTCTGCCACGACGTGCGCGTGGTCCGCCTCCCCCGGCACGGCGCGTCCTGCCCCGTCGCGATCGCCGTGTCGTGTTCCGCGGACCGCCAGGCCGTCGCGAAGATCACCGCCGAGGGCGTCTTCCTGGAGCAGCTGGAGACGGACCCGGCGCGCTTCCTGCCCGAGACGACCGACGAGCACCTCGACGAGTCGGGCGACGTCGTCCGGATCGACCTCAACCAGCCGATGGACGACATCCTCGCCGAGCTGACCAAGTACCCGGTGAAGACCCGCCTCTCGCTCTCCGGTCCGCTGGTCGTGGCCCGTGACATCGCGCACGCCAAGATCAAGGAGCGGCTCGACGCGGGCGAGGAGATGCCGCAGTACCTGAAGGACCACCCGGTGTACTACGCCGGTCCCGCGAAGACGCCCGAGGGCTACGCCTCCGGCTCCTTCGGCCCGACGACGGCCGGCCGCATGGACTCCTACGTGGAGCAGTTCCAGGCGGCGGGCGGCTCCAAGGTGATGCTCGCGAAGGGCAACCGTTCCGCGCAGGTCACCCAGGCGTGCGACGCGCACGGCGGCTTCTACCTCGGCTCGATCGGCGGCCCCGCCGCCCGTCTCGCCCAGGACTGCATCAAGAAGGTCGAGGTCGTCGAGTACGAGGAGCTCGGCATGGAGGCCGTCTGGAAGATCGAGGTCGAGGACTTCCCGGCGTTCGTCGTGGTCGACGACAAGGGCAACGACTTCTTCCAGAACCCGGCCCCCGAGCCGACGTTCACCCACATCCCGGTGCGGGGTCCCGGGCTCGCGTAGCGCCTCCGGGGCGTCGGGAGCTCCTCCGGGGCGGCCGGGGTGGACGTCGCCCCGCCGGCCCCGGCCGCGCCGTCCCGGGAACTCCGCACCGGCGGCCCGACGGGTCTCGTCCCGCGCCGCCGGACGGCCCGAGCGGTCGTCCCGGGACGACCGCGCCACGTCGCCCACGCGGCTGCCCGATGTCCCACTTCGTCCCAGGAACAGTGGGACGGCATCTTTGCGCGCTTTGCCGTGAACACTCCGCAATGACCGGATCACAGCCTGTGATCCGCAGGTCATCTCGGAGGGAAATAGCATGATGAGTCGCATGTTGCGCAACGGCCTCGTGGCCGCGATCGCGGCTGTCGCCGTCTTCCCGGTCACGGCCGTCGCCTCCGCCGGCCCGGCCGCGCACCTTCCCGGCCAGGGCTCCGCGCCCGCACCGGCCGCCACGTCGAGCTGGTACCAGGTGCCGGGGCAGGGCAGCGTCCGGCGCCATGTGCCGGTCCGCGCCCGGCACCACGTCTCCACCCACGCCCGGTACCGCGTCATCACCCGCCACCACGCCCGCCACCACGTCGTCCGTCACGTATGGGGCCGTGTGACGACCCACCACATGCGGCTGCTCGTCCGCTCCGGACCGGGCACGGCCTACCGGATCGTCGGCTCGCGTCCGGACGGACGAGCGGTGGTCGTCTCCTGCAAGAAGCGGGGCTCCGCCGTCCGGGGCAACCACCACTGGTACCGCCTGGCCCACCACCGGGGGTACGTGTCCGCGCACTACGTCCGCACCGGCGGCGCCGTCCGCTGGTGCTGACGGGCGGGCCGGCGCCCGGCCCCTGAGTCCCGACGCCTCCTGACGGGGTGGGGGTCCACCCCGTCAGGAGGTCCTACGAGTCGATCAGCCGACCACCCGACCACCCCACCGGTGCCGGAACCGCAGGTCAACTCCCTCTCATCATCCCGTTCGCATTCGGGCGATCCGGGTGTGCGCGGGCACACGGAGAGGGAACGGATCAGGCGGCCACCCCGGCACGGCGAGGGAGCGAGATGGAGAGCCACGTGACGGTCAAGAGACAGCCGCTGCCCGACTCGTTGGACGACGCGGAACGACTCGACGAGGAACTCCTCCTGGTGGAGCGGCTGCGCGGCCTCAGGCAGCGGACGGGGCTGAGCCTGGCCGCGCTGGCCGCCGTCACCCCGTTCAGCAAGTCGACGTGGCACCGCTATCTGAACGGCACCCAGTTCCCGCCGCGCTCGGCGGTCGAGTCCCTCGGCCGGCTCGCGCAGACCGATCCCGGTCCCCTGCTCTCCCTGTGGGACGCCGTGTCCAGGAGCCGGTGCGGGGCGGTAGGCCTGCCCGCGCAGGCCCTGCCCCCACGGGTCCCGTCCGCACAGGGCCCGGCCCCGGACGCGCCGGTTCGGGGCCGGCGCGTCCGGCCGCCGAACCGGGCCGTCATCGCCCTCGCGGCGGTGGCGGCCGCCACCATGGCGGTCACCGCGGGCGCCGCCGAGGTCCTCGACACCGACCTCGCCCCGGCGCCCGCGGCGGCCGCCTCCTGCCGCGGCCATGGCTGCCAGGGACAGTTCCCGACCTCCGAGACCTGCGGCCGTGACGCGCGTACGGAGAGCGCGGTCGCGGTCGCGGGAGAGGTCGTAGTGCTGCGTTTCTCCGCGTCGTGCGCGACGGTCTGGTCCGAGGTCCGTACCCGGACCGGCGGCGCGCGGGAGATCTCGGTCCGGGCAGGGCGGGACGAGCTGTCCGCCGCCTACCCGGGCGACCCGGGGGACGGCTACAGCAGTCCGATGCTGGCCGCGGCGAGCCCGCGCGGCGCGGAGGCCTGTGCCGAGGTGGCCGGGCAGTTCGCGTGCACCGCCCCCGTCGGCGGCGCACGGCACTGACTCCCGCCGGGAACGAGGGCCGTAGCGGGTACACCAGGAACACCGGACCGGGAACACGGGGAACACCGGGAACACCGGGGAACACCCGCGACGGGCACACCCCGAGCACCGGCCGCGCGGGCCGTACGGACCATACGGGGCGCACGGGGCACACGGGGAACACAGCCCCGGACGTCCGGGAACACCGGGCACGTCCGCGATGCTGTCCCCACTGGAGGTGACCGGCAATGGCCGATGAACAGGCAGCAGCCCCGTACCGGATCGAGCACGACTCGATGGGTGAGGTCAGGGTGCCCGCGGACGCGAAGTGGCGGGCCCAGACCCAGCGGGCCGTGGAGAACTTCCCCATCTCGGGGCAGCGGCTCGAACGCGCGCACATCGAGGCACTCGCACGGATCAAGGGGGCGGCCGCCAAGGTCAACGCCCGGCTCGGGGTGCTCGACAAGGACGTGGCCGAGGCGGTCCAGGAGGCCGCGGCCGAGGTCGCCGAGGGGCGCTGGGACGCGCACTTCCCGGTGGACGTCTTCCAGACGGGCTCCGGCACGTCCTCGAACATGAACACCAACGAGGTCATCGCCACGCTCGCCACCGAGCGGCTCGGCCGCGACGTCCACCCCAACGACCACGTGAACGCCTCGCAGTCGTCGAACGACGTCTTCCCGTCCTCGATCCACATCGCCGCCACCGCCGCGGTGACCCGGGACCTCGTCCCGGCGCTCGACCACCTCGCCGCCGCCCTGGAGCGCAAGGCGCAGGAGTTCGCCGACGTCGTGAAGTCGGGGCGCACCCACCTCATGGACGCCACCCCCGTCACACTCGGACAGGAGTTCGGCGGCTACGCGGCCCAGGTGCGCTACGGGATCGAACGGCTGAACGCCTCACTGCCCCGGCTGGCCGAACTGCCGCTGGGCGGGACGGCCGTGGGCACCGGGATCAACACGCCCCCCGGGTTCTCCGCCGCCGTGATCGCGGAGGTGGCACGGGACACCGGACTGCCGCTCACCGAGGCCCGCGACCACTTCGAGGCACAGGGCGCGCGGGACGGGATCGTCGAGACGAGCGGCCAGCTGCGGACCATCGCGGTCGGGCTGACGAAGATCTCCAACGACCTGCGCTGGATGGCGTCCGGACCGCGGACCGGCCTGGCCGAGATCAGCCTGCCCGACCTCCAGCCGGGTTCCTCGATCATGCCGGGCAAGGTCAATCCCGTCATTCCCGAGGCCGTGCTGATGGTCGCGGCCCAGGTGATGGGCAACGACGCGACGGTCGCGGTCGCCGGGGCCGCCGGCAACTTCGAGCTCAACGTGATGCTTCCGGTCATCGCGAAGAACGTCCTGGAGTCCGTCCGGCTGCTCACCAACGTCTCCCGGCTGCTGGCCGACCGCACCGTCGACGGGATCGTCGCGCACCGCGAACGGGCCCGCGAGTACGCCGAGTCGTCACCGTCCGTCGTGACACCGCTCAACAAGTACATCGGGTACGAGGAGGCCGCCAAGGTGGCCAAGAAGGCACTGGCGGAGCGCAGGACCATCCGCCAGGTCGTCCTCGACTCCGGGTACCTGGAGCGGGGCGACCTCACCCTGGAGCAGCTGGACGAGGCGCTGGATGTCCTGCGGATGACGCATCCGTGACACCGCGCCCGCACCGGCGAACGCCGGATGACACCTCCGTTACGTCATGCGCGCCATGGCGCGAACCGTGACGCGCACCGCAGCGTCGTATGCCCGGGGCACCTAATATCTGTTCATGGCAGAGGGTGGAGCGGTGAGACGAGTGACAACGGGTGGGTCGACGGCGTACTGGGCCCCCGGGAGTCACATCCTGTGGCGGTACCGGGAGAACGCCGGCGAGCGCGTCCACATCTGCCGCCCCGTGACCGTCGTACGGGACGACGCGGAACTGCTCGCGGTGTGGATGGCGCCGGGCACGGAGTGCGTCAAGCCGGTGCTCGCCGACGGCACCCCGGTGCACGGAGAACCGCTGGAGTCGCGCTACACCAAGGCTCGTTCGGTGCTCCGGGACCGATGGTTCGGCACCGGGGTGCTGAAGCTGGCGCGGCCCGGCGACCCCTGGTCGGTGTGGCTGTTCTGGGAACCGGGGTGGCGTTTCAAGAACTGGTACGTGAACCTGGAGGCACCGCTGACCCGTTGGGAGGGCGGCGTCGACTCCGAGGACCACTTCCTGGACATCTCCGTACACCCGGACCGCAGTTGGTGCTGGCTCGACGAGGACGAGTTCGCACAGGCGCAGCGGGCCGGACTGATGGATACTCGACTGGCCGCGCAGGTGAGGGAGGCGGGGCTGCGCGCGGTGGAGGTGATCCGTGCCTGGGGCACGCCGTTCGCGGACGGCTGGCAGCACTGGCGCCCGGATCCGTCGTGGCCGGTTCCCGCCCTGCCCGATGACTGGGACCGTACGCCCGCGCACGTGTCCTCATGAGACCCTTGATGCGCCCCCGTGGTACAACCGTAGGATCGTCCTCCGCAAGGGCGCACAGCAGCAACTACCGCAGCATGCGCTGGGCTTGACCATACGTCACCGAGGGGCGGCAGGACGTGAGCGAGGGGTACGAGAGCCACGGCGGTACGGTCGGCGGACGGCCCGACGGGTCGCGCGGACCCGCTGGGGCGACGGCGTTCCCGTCGGCACCTGCCGGGCCCGGCTCGCACGACGCGCAGATTCCGTTCCTGGGGCACACATTCCGGGTATCGGGGCTGCGGGACGAACTGCACGCACGGCGCGCAGCCCCGGACGGATGGATTCGACACGCGTGACGGAGCACCCCACCTCACACGAGCGCCGCCAGAGCGGCGCCGGCCGGCCCTCCACCCCCGCGGACCCTCGCGGGGCGCTCCTGCACACCCCGGAGGCGCTGCGCGCGCCGGGCGCCTTACCCGCGCAGCCGGCCCGCACGGGTGACGCCTCGGCCGGTTCTGGCGCGCCCTACGGCCAGCACGGGACGCCGGGCAACCAGACCTCCGCGAGCACCGACGCGCCGTCGCCCTCCGGCACCGGCGCGCCGACACCGTCCGCCTCCCCCGGCCCCGAGCACTCCCAGCCGTCGGCCGCGGAGCCCGATCCGCACCGCCCGCGCCCCGCGCCCGAGGGCATCCCGGCCCAGCCGGTCGACAAGGACCGCGCGCCCGGGAGCGGCGGCAAGGACCGGCGTACCGGGCAGGGCCTGCCGCACGCGGGCCCGATGCCGATGCGGCGCGACGGGGACCGGCTGCGCTTCGTGGGCGCGGCGACCCGGCGCATCGCCCGCGGCATCGATCTCGACGAGATCGTGATGGGCCTGTGCCGCGCCACCGTGCCGACCTTCTCGGACGCGATCCTCGTCTATCTGCGCGATCCGCTGCCGGTCGGCGACGAGCGGCCCACCGGGCCCCTGGTGCTGCGGCTGCGGCGTACCGACCGGATCCCGGAGGAACGCGACACCGAGAACGGCTTCATGCCCGCGCTGCGGCCCGAGCCCAGCGAGCTGTCGGCGATGACGGCCGAGCTGTGCGAGGTGCGTCCCGGTGGCGCGCTGGCCGAGGTGCTGCGCGGGGTACGGCCCGTCTTCGCGGACGCGCCCGCCGCGCGGGCCGCGCTGCCCGAGCTGCTGGGCGACGAGCTGGCCGTGCCCAGCGGCCAGCGCGCGATCCTGGCTCCGCTGCGGGGGCGGCGCCGGGTGATCGGGGCCGCGCTCTTCGTGCGCCGTCCCGAGCGGATGGCCTTCGAGCCCGACGACCTGCTCGTCGCGGCCCAGCTCGCCACGCACAGCGCGCTCGGCATCGACAAGGCGGTGCTGTACGGCCGCGAGGCCTACATCGCCGACGAGCTCCAGCGCACCATGCTGCCCGAGACCCTGCCGCGGCCCACGGGCGTACGGCTCGCGTCCCGCTATCTGCCGGCCGCGGAGACCGCACGGGTCGGTGGCGACTGGTACGACGCGATCCCGCTGCCGGGCAGCCGTGTCGCCCTGGTCGTCGGGGACGTCATGGGCCACTCGATGACCTCGGCCGCGATCATGGGCCAGCTGCGGACGACCGCGCAGACCCTCGCCGGGCTCGATCTGCCCCCGCAGGAGGTACTGCACCACCTGGACGAACAGGCGCAGCGGCTGGGCACCGACCGCATGGCGACCTGTCTGTACGCCGTCTACGACCCGGTCTCGCACCGGATCACCATCGCCAACGCGGGCCATCCGCCACCGGTCCTGCTGCACCTGGGCGGCCGGGCCGAGGTGCTGCGGGTGCCGCCGGGTGCCCCCATCGGCGTAGGAGGGGTGGACTTCGAGGCGGTCGAGCTGGACGCGCCCGCCGGGGCCACGCTGCTGCTTTACACCGACGGCCTGGTCGAGTCCCGGCTCAGGGACGTGTGGACCGGGATAGAGCAGCTGCGCGAGAAGCTCGCCGCCACCGCGCAGCTGACCGGACCCGACCATCCGCCGCCCCTCGAAGCCCTGTGCGACGAGGTGCTGGACATGCTCGGTCCGGGCGACCGGGACGACGACATCGCGCTGCTCGCCGCCCGCTTCGACGGGATCGCGCCGAGCGACGTGGCGTACTGGTACCTGGAGCCGGAGGACGCGGCCCCCGGACGGGCCCGGCGCCTCGCCCGCCGCGCGCTCTCCCGCTGGGGCATGGAGGACATGAGCGACTCCGTCGAGCTGCTGGTCAGCGAGGTGGTGACCAACGCCGTGCGCTACGCCTCGCGCCCCGTGACGCTGCGGCTGCTGCGGACGGACGTGCTGCGCTGCGAGGTCGGCGACGACGTGCCCCAGCTGCCGCGGCTGCGGCAGGCGCGCGCCACGGACGAGGGCGGTCGCGGCCTCTACCTGGTCAACAAACTGGCCAGACGGTGGGGTGCGACCCGGCTGAGCACCGGAAAGGTGGTCTGGTTCGAGTTGAACCGGGGATGACGGGGTACTCGCCGGTCCTCACCCCAGGGGCGGCCCGTTTCGGTACAGGCTCCGGAACCGGACCAGAGCTGGACCGTGTCCAGATGTTGCCGACATCCCGTCGGCGGAGTTGACTGCTGGGGTGGACGAAGCGACCTAAAGAGCCTCTTATTCGACGGGAGGACGCTCGTGACGCAGGCACCCCAGAAGGTTCCGTACACCACGAACAACGTCGGAATTCCGGTGGAGAGCGACGAACACTCGCTGACCGTCGGCCCCGACGGCCCGATTCTGCTCCAGGACCACTACCTCATCGAGAAGATGGCCCAGTTCAACCGGGAGCGGGTCCCCGAGCGTGTGGTGCACGCCAAGGGCAGTGGCGCGTACGGATTCTTCGAAGTCACCAATGACGTCAGCCAGTTCACCAAGGCTGACCTGTTCCAGCCGGGCAAACGTACCGAGATGCTGGCCCGGTTCTCCACTGTCGCCGGCGAACAGGGTTCGCCCGACACCTGGCGCGACCCCCGGGGATTCGCGCTGAAGTTCTACACCGAGCACGGCAACTACGACATGGTGGGCAACAACACGCCGGTCTTCTTCGTCCGTGACACGATCAAGTTCCAGGACTTCATCCGCTCGCAGAAGCGCAGCCCCGTGACCGGACTGCGCGACAACGACATGCAGTGGGACTTCTGGACCCTCTCCCCCGAGTCCGCGCACCAGGTGACGTGGCTGATGGGCGACCGGGGTGTCCCGAAGACCTACCGCCACATGAACGGGTACAGCTCGCACACGTACATGTGGATCAACGGTGCCGGTGAGCGGTTCTGGGTCAAGTACCACTTCAAGACCGACCAGGGGATCGAGTTCCTCACCCAGTCCGAGGCCGACGAGCTGGCCGGGTCGGACGCGGACAAGCACCGCCGGGACCTGTTCGAGTCGATCCAGTCCGGGAACGCGCCGACCTGGAGCCTGAAGGTCCAGATCATGCCGTTCGAGGACGCGGCGGACTACCGCTTCAATCCCTTCGACCTGACCAAGGTCTGGCCGCACGCGGACTACCCGCTGATCGACGTCGGCCGGATGACGCTGGACAGGAATCCGGAGGACTACTTCATCCACATCGAGCAGGCCGCCTTCGAGCCGTCCAACCTGGTGCCGGGCATCGGCCCCTCGCCGGACAAGATGCTGCTGGGCCGGCTGTTCTCGTACCCGGACACCCACCGGTACCGGATCGGCCCGAACTACGCGCAGCTGCCGCCGAACCGGCCGCACTCCCCGGTGAGCTCGTACGCCAAGGACGGGCCGATGCGCTACGAGCCGTCGAACGCGGCCCGGCCGTACGCCCCCAACTCCTACGGCGGGCCCGCGGCCGACTTCTCCCGCTTCGGCGACCCGGCGAGCTGGCAGACCGCCGGTGAGCTGGTGCGCGAGGCGTACAAGCCGCACCGCGAGGACGACGACTGGGGTCAGGCGGGCACGATGGTCCGCCAGGTCCTCGACGCCGCGGCCCGCGACCGTCTCGTGTCGAACGTCAGTGGCCACCTGAAGGCCGGTGTGTCCCGCCCGGTCCTGGACCGCGCGGTCCAGTACTGGCGCAACGTCGACAAGGAGATCGGCGACCGGATCGCCAAGGAGGTCAACGGCGGCTGAACCGGCCGCCTCCGGCGACGGCCGGCGGAATCGCGGTCCCGTACGAGTCCCGACGAGTCCCGTACGGAGGGAAGGGCGCCCGGTGGTTCACCGGGCGCCCTTCTCGTGAGCCGTGGGCCCGCCGGCCCGTCTATGGCCGCTGCTGGTCCTCCGGGTCGAACGGGTCCGTCGAGTTCTCGCCGGTCGGCGTTCCGCTCGGCGAGACCGGCGCCGTCGTCGTCGGGGCGGTCGGGGGCTCGGACGTCCTGGTCGGCGGGCTGCTGCTCGTCGGCGGCCGGGTCGTCGGCTTCTCGGTGGTCGGCGTCTGCGACGGCGTCTCGCTCGGCGTCCGGCTCGGCGTGTCGCTCGGCGTCGGCTCCATCGCCGCGCCCTGGGTGGTGTTCAGGTCGAAGGCGGTGACCCTGCCCATCGCGTTGAAGGTGTACGCGGCCCAGATCTGGGCGGGGAAGCCACCGCCGTTGACACGACCGCCGCCCGCGGCGCCCTTCAGCGACACCTGGGTGCCCTGCTTGACCGTCTTGCCGCTCGAGTCCTTGCGGTCCTTGGGGACCTCGCCGAAGAGGCCGACCGAGGTGACCAGGTTGGGCGTGTAGCCGGTGAACCAGGCGGACTTGTTGTTGTCGGACGTACCCGTCTTGCCCGCGACCTGCTGACCGTCGCGGTCGGACGCCTGCGCCACCGACACCTGGGCCGTACCGTCGTTGACCACGCCGGTGAGCACCGAGGTCACCGTGTCGGCCGCCTCGGAGCTGATGACCTGGCCGCCGACCGGGTTCGGGAACGAGACCGTACGGTCCTTGTGCTCGGCCGAGGCGACGACGGCCGGGGTGACCTTGCGTCCGTGGTTGTCGAGGGTCGCGTAGGCCCCCGCCATCTCCAGCGGACTCGCGCCCATGGAGCCGAGCGTCTGCGCGGGCACCGGCTGCAGCTTCTCCGTGTGCATCCCGAGATCGCCCGCGACCTTGAGGACCTTGTCCATGCCGACGTCGACGCCCATCTGCGCGAAGACGGAGTTGATGGACTTGTTCATCGCCGTCTGGACGGTGACGGGCCCGTAGCTCTGGTTGTCCTCGTTGGGCGGCGCGAACCCGATGGTGCTGCCCTTGACGGCACGACCGCTCGTTCCGTCGTACATCGTGTTCGCCGTGATGTCCTGGCCGTCCTGCGTCTTGGCCTGCTCCTCCAGGGCCGCGGCGAAGATGAGCGGCTTGAAGGTGGACGCCGGCTGGTAGTCCGGGCGGGTCGCGTTGTTGACGTAGTGCTTGAAGTAGTCCTCGCCGCCGTACATCGCGACGACCTTGCCCGTCTTGGGGTCCACGGACGCGGCGCCGGCCTCGACGTCACCGTCGACCCGCCGCTTCTTCTCGTCCAGTTTGCTGCTCAGCTTCGTCTTGACGGCGACTTCCAGCTGCGTCTGCTTCTTCTTGTCGATGTTGAGCGTGATCGTCCAGCCGCCCGCGTCGACGATCGCCTTGGCGTCCTCGTAGTTCGCGGCGGAGCCCTGGGCGACGAGCCGGTTGGCCAGCGCGCTGTTCGCCGCGTCCACGAGGTAGCCGGTCTGTCCCTGCATGCCGGGGACGCCCTTGGGGTCCTGCGGCACCGGGAACTTCATGGTCTGACGCTTGGCCGCGTCCAGCCACCCCTCCTCGACCATGTTGTCGAGGGTGTAGTTCCAGCGGGCCGTGACCAGTCGCTTGCCGGTGTCGGTGGCGACGCCCCAGTCGTACTGGCTCGGGGCCTGCAGCAGCGAGGCGAGGTAGGCGCCCTGCTCGACCGTGAGGTCGCTCGCGTCCTTGCCGTAGTACGCCTGCGCCGCGGCCTGGATGCCGTACGAGTTGCGGCCGTAGTAACTGGTGTTGATGTAGCCCGCGAGGACGTCGTCCTTGGTCTGCTGACGGTCCACCTTCAGCGCGATGACCAGTTCCTTCAGCTTGCGCGTGACGGTCTGGTCCTGGGTCAGGTAGTAGTTCTTGACGTACTGCTGGGTGATCGTCGAGCCACCCTGCTTGCCCTTGCCGGACAGGGTGTTCAGCAGGCCGCGGGCCGTGCCCCGCAGGTCGACGCCGGAGTCCTTGTAGAAGGACTTGTTCTCCGCGGCGACGAAGGTCAACTGAACGGGCTTGGGCACCTTGTCCAGACCCACGATCTCTCGGTTGACCTTGCCGGTACGGGCCAGGGTCGAACCGTCGCTGTACTTGTAGACGTTGCTCTGCTGCTGCGCCGCCGCGTTGCCCTGCGGTATGGACACGACCATGTAGAGCACGAGGAAGGCGCCCATGCCCAGCAGGCAGAAGCCCAGGAACGTACCGAGGATCGTCTTCCAGTTCAGGAACCTGCGTATGCCGCTGCGGCGGGGCTTGGTCCCGGAGGAGCCCCCGGCCGCGGCGCGACGGCCACCGCGCTGCCGCGCTCGTCTCTCGTCCGCTCGTCCCATGGCTCCGTCCGCTCCGCTTCGGTCTCGGGTCGCGCTCTCTTGTACGCGTGTCCTGCCGGGTTCACTCACGCGTCCGGTGCCGCGTTCGTTCTGGTGCCGCACACAGGTTCTTCGCTGAGGTCAGCTCAGCAAACTAACACCACGTGCTGGGACAAAGTCCCGCCGATCGACACTTCCACGGACGTGACAATCAGCACGCAATGCGCATCAGCCCCACCAGAACCGACGTACGAGAGGAGTGGAAGGTTGCCGTGCGGGGTAAAGTGATATCACTTAGCTAGACTAACGCTAAGCCATACGAGACGGGGGCTCACCATGTCCGCACACGACTCCGCGAACCATTCCGGCCACGGCTCCACCGCCGGCCCCACACCCGTCGCCGACGTGCCGCCGATACCGGCCCCGCGGGTGCGGGAGTTCGCCGCGCACAGCATCGGGGGCGGACTCGCGCTGCTGCTCGGGCTGGTCGGACTGCTGCTCGGAGCCGCGATGATCGTGGGCGCCACGGCCGTCACCGCGGCCGGGGGCAAGGCGGCGCTGATCGTCGCCGGCATCCTGGTCGGCCTCGCCGCGTTCATCGCGATGTGCGGGCTGAACACGGTGGCGCCGGGCGAGGCCCGGGTCGTGCAGCTCTTCGGGCGGTACCGGGGGACGATCCGTCAGGACGGCCTGCGCTGGGTGAACCCCTTCACCTCCCGGGTGAAGATCTCGACCCGGGTACGCAACCACGAGACCGCGGTCCTCAAGGTCAACGACGCCTACGGCAACCCGATCGAGCTCGCCGCGGTCGTGGTCTGGCGGGTCGAGGACACCGCACAGGCCAGCTTCGAGGTCGACGACTTCCTGGAGTTCGTCGCCACCCAGACCGAGGCGGCCGTCCGGCACATCGCGATCGAGTACCCCTACGACGCCCACGACGAGGAGGGGCTCTCCCTGCGCGGCAACGCGGAGGAGATCACCGAGAAGCTCGCCGTCGAACTGCGCGCGCGGGTGGACGCGGCCGGCGTCTCCATCATCGAGTCGCGCTTCACGCATCTCGCGTACGCTCCCGAGATCGCCTCCGCGATGCTCCAGCGCCAGCAGGCGGGGGCGGTCGTGGCGGCACGGCGGCAGATCGTCGACGGTGCGGTCGGGATGGTCGAGGCGGCGCTCGCCCGGATCACCGAGCGGGACATCGTCGAGCTGGACTCGGAGCGGAAGGCGGCGATGGTGTCGAACCTGATGGTGGTGCTGTGCGGTGACCGGGCTCCGCAGCCGGTCCTGAACGCGGGGTCCCTCTACCAGTGACGGAGCCATCCGGGGAGGCGGGGGCCCAGCGGCGGCCGCCGCAGCAGCGCAAGCAGGTGCTGTTGCGGCTGGATCCGCTCGTGTACGAGGCGCTGGCCCGCTGGGCGGGTGACGAACTGCGTTCCGCCAACGCGCAGATCGAGTTCCTGCTGCGCAGGGCGTTGTCCGAGGCGGGGCGACTGCCGGGGGGCACGGGACCGATGCCGCGGCGGGGGCGTCCGCCGGCCCCCGACCAGCGGGACCCGTAGCCCTTCCCGGCCCGCCCCTCGGGGCTTCGCCCCGCGACCCCGGGCGGCGAGTTCTTCGGGCGCGGGTGGACGGGGGCTGGTCGCGCAGTTCCCCGCGCCCCTAAAAACACCCGCCGCGCCGGCGCCTTCAGTGCGGGCCCGTCTCCAGCGCGGGCCCGCTTCTCCAGCCCGTCCGGCGTTTGAGGACGAGGCCGTTCAGGCCGAAGCGGGGGTCTGGGGGCGGCAGCCCCCAGGGGACGGGCGGCCCCGGTGACAGAACCGTGACAATGGCCGCTGACCTGGACACCATCGCTCCCTGCCATGGCCTATGCGCAGCATGTATACGCACGGTGTATACCCCGTGTGTAGAGTGCTCCGCATGTCCATCGGTCACACCCTCCTGGGACTCCTGGAGTCCGGGCCCCGCCACGGCTACGACCTCAAGCGGGCCTTCGACGAGAAGTTCGGTCACGACCGGCCGCTGCACTACGGCCAGGTCTACTCGACGATGTCGCGACTGCTGAAGAACGGCCTCGTGGAGGTCGACGGGATAGAGGCGGGCGGCGGACCCGAACGCAAGCGGTACGCGATCACCGACGCCGGCATCACCGACGTACAGCAGTGGCTCGCCACGCCCGAGAAGCCCGAGCCGTACCTCCAGTCGACCCTCTACACCAAGATCGTCCTCGCCCTCCTCACCGGCCGCGACGCGGCCGACATCCTCGACACCCAGCGCTCGGAACACCTGCGCATGATGCGCATCCTCACCGACCGCAAGCGCCGGGGCGACCTCGCCGACCAGCTGATCTGCGACCACGCACTCTTCCACCTCGAGGCCGACCTGCGGTGGCTGGAGCTCACCGCCGCCCGCCTCGACAAACTCCGCGAGGCGGTGACGACCCGATGAACGCCCCCTCCGGCTCCCTGCTGACCGCGTCGGAACTCCGTAAGAGCTACGGCCCCACCACCGCCCTGGACGGCGCCGAGTTCTCCATCCACCCCGGCGAGGTCGTCGCCGTGATGGGCCCCTCCGGCTCCGGCAAGTCCACCCTGCTGCACTGCCTCGCCGGCATCGTGCCGCCCGACTCCGGCTCGATCATGTACGCCGGACGCGAGATGGCCACCATGAACGACGCGCAGCGCAGCGCCCTGCGCCGCAGCGAGTTCGGCTTCGTCTTCCAGTTCGGCCAGCTCGTACCCGAACTGACCTGCGTCGAGAACGTCGCCCTTCCGCTGCGCCTCAACGGCACCGGCCGCAAGGAGGCCGAGCGCACCGCCCTGACCTGGATGGAACGCCTGGAGGTCGACGACCTCAGGTCCAAGCGGCCCGGCGAGGTCTCCGGCGGTCAGGGCCAGCGCGTGGCCGTGGCCCGCTCCCTGGTCACCAGCCCGCGCGTGCTGTTCGCCGACGAGCCGACCGGCGCACTCGACTCGCTCAACGGCGAGCGCGTGATGGAACTGCTCACCGAGGCCGCCCGCTCCACCAACGCCGCCGTCGTCCTCGTCACGCACGAAGCGCGGGTGGCCGCCTACTCGGACCGCGAGATCGTCGTACGCGACGGCAAGTCCCGTGACATGGAGCGCGTCATATGAACGTGCGCCAGTGGTCCAGGGACCTGGCCATGGGCGCCAGGTTCGCCTTCACCGGCGGACGTGAGGGCTGGACCCGCGCGGTCCTCACGGCCGTCGGGGTCGGGCTCGGCGTGGCACTGCTGTTGCTCACCACGGCGATACCGAGTGCGCTCCAGGCGCGCAGCGACCGCGAGAAGGCCCGTACGGACATCACGTTCAGCGATGTGGGCATCCCCAAGGCGTCCGACCGGACCCTGCTCGTCGCGTCCGTCGACGACACCTACCGCGACAAGGACATCCGCGGCCGCGAGGTGCAGCCCGAGGGGTCCCGGGCGCCCGTGCCGCCGGGGGTGAAAAAGAACCCGGCACTGGGTGAGATGGTGGTGTCCCCCGCACTGGCGGACCTGCTGAAGTCCGGCGACGGGAAACTGCTGCGCGAACGGCTGCCGTACCGCGTCATCGGAACGATCGGGGAGCCCGGTCTCGTCGGCGCGAACGAACTCGCCTTCTACGCGGGCGCCGACGACCTCGCCCCGAGGATCGACGGCTCCCGGGTGACCCGTATCGAGCACTTCGGGCAGCCCCTCGGACCGCCCGACAGCCTGGACCCGGTACTCGTCCTGCTGATCATCGTCGTCTTCGTGGTGCTGCTGCTCCCGGTCGGTGTCTTCATCGCCGCGGCCGTACGCTTCGGCGGCGAGCGGCGCGACCGGCGGCTCGCGGCACTGCGCCTGGTCGGGTCCGACAGCCGGATGACCCGGCGGATCGCCGCGGGCGAGGCCCTCGCCGGCGCCGTCCTCGGGCTCGCCTTCGGCACGGTCTTCTTCCTGCTGGCCCGTCAACTGGCCGGGTCCGTGGAGATCTTCGGCAAGAGCGTGTTCCCGAGCTATCTGAACCCCACGCCCGCACTGGCCGCCCTGGTCGCCGTCGCGGTGCCCGCGGCCGCGGTCGTCGTCACCCTGCTCGCGCTGCGCGGGGTCGTCATCGAGCCGCTCGGTGTGGTGCGTGCGGCCAAACCCGCACGGCGCCGGCTGTGGTGGCGGCTGCTGTTGCCCATCGCCGGACTCGCGATGCTCTACCCGATGATCGGCAAGGGCGACAGCAACGGGAACTTCAACCAGTACCTGGTGATCGGCGGCGTCCTGCTGCTCCTGATCGGCGTCACGGCGTTGCTGCCCTGGATCGTCGAAGCGGTGGTCACCCGGCTCGGCTCCGGCTCGGTGTCCTGGCAACTCGCCATCCGCAGACTCCAGTTGAGCACCGGAACGGCGGCCCGCATGGTCAACGGCATCGCGGTCGCGGTGGCCGGCGCCATCGCCCTGCAAATGCTGTTCGCCGGGGTCGAGGGCGACTACACCAAGGATTCGACGAACGACGTCCAGCGGGCTCAGATGCAGGTCCGCCTGCCGTACGACGTCCCGCTCGACCATGCCCGCGAGCAGTACGCGCGGACCGCGGGCGTACGGCAGGTCGCCGCGATCGGCTCCGGTTCCCTGGGTGACAAGAAGCGGGATCCGGGCGCGACCACGTCCATGACCGTCGGCAACTGCGCCTCGCTGCGCGAGGTGGCCACGCTGCCGACATGCCGGGACGGCGACGTCTTCCTGATCAAGGGCGCCGACGCCGACCCGGACGCGCTGAAGCTCGGCGAACCCGGCCGGACCCTCTACCTCGACCCCTCCTACGACCAGAGCTTCGTGGGCAGGCAGGTCGCCTGGACCGTGCCGAAGGACATCAAGGAAGCCAAGGTCCGCGCCGACGCGACGAACGGTCTGACCGGCGGCATCCTGTTCACTCCGAGCGCACTGCCCTCGCGGGGCATGGAGGCGGTCGAGGGCAACGTCTACCTGCAGATCGACCAGTCGGCGCCGGACGTCTACGACCTCGTTCGCAACGCCACGGCGAAGCTCAGCCCGCTGGCCCACGCCTGGACATGGGCGTCGACCGAGCAGGACAACCGCTACACGTCCATCCGCACCGGCCTGTCCGTCGGCGCCACCTGCGTCCTGTTCCTGATCGGCGCGAGCCTGCTGATCTCCCAGCTGGAACAGCTGCGCGAGCGCAAGAAACTGCTCTCCGTCCTGGTCGCCTTCGGCACCCGGCGCCGCACGCTGAGCCTGTCGGTGCTGTGGCAGACCGCGATCCCCATCGCGCTGGGTCTCGTGCTCGCGTCGGTGGTCGGTCTGACCCTGGGCGGGGTCCTGCAGAAGATGACGGGCGTCTCGGTGCACGTGGACTGGTCGAGCCTGCTGTCGATGACCGGCATCGGTGCGGGAGTCGTCCTGCTGGTGACCGCCCTCAGCCTGCCGGCGCTGCTGCGTCTGATGAGACCGGACGGCCTTCGAACGGAATAGCCGTACGGAACGGTCCCCGCCCTGTCCGGGCGGGGACCGTCATGACGTTCGGGCGTTGGCGCGTTAGGGCGTTAGGGCGTTAGGCGTTTGCGCGTTCTGGCGTTCAGGCGTTCAGGCGTTCAGGCGTTTTGGCCCAACACCCTTACCGGCAGCGGTCGCAGCGCCTCGCGCAGGGCCGCGGCCAGTTCCTCGTACTCCGCCCCCCGCGCCGCCCCCGTGCGCATCACCAGCGCGATCCGCCGGGTCGGCGCGGGGTCCGCGAAGTACCCGGTGAGGAGCTGGTCGCTGCGGGTCGTCTCGACCCTGACGGCCGTTCGCGGCAGCAGGGTCACCCCGAGCCCTCCGGCGACGAGCTGGACCAGGGTGGACAGCCCCGCGGCGGTGGTGGTGACGGGGGCGTCCGCGCGCCCCGCCTCCCGGCAGATGTCGAGGGCCTGGTCCCGCAGGCAGTGCCCCTCGTCGAGCAGCAGCAGGTTGAGCTCGCGCAGGGCTTCGCGCGCGATCCCCTGCCGCCCGCCCAGCTCGTGGTCCAGCGGTGTCACGAGCACGAAGTCCTCGTCGAACAGCGGGAGTTCGACGACGCCGGGCATGCCGAGCGGCACGGCGAGAAGCAGCAGATCGAGCCGCCCGACCGCCAGCCCCTCCAGCAGGTTGGCCGTCTGTTCCTCGTGGACCTGGAGGTCGAGGTCCGGGTAGCGGTCGTGGATCAGCCCGAGGACCGTGGGCAGGAGGTAGGGCGCGACGGTCGGGATGACGCCCAGCCGCAGGGCCCCGGTGAAGGGCGCCCGGACAGCCTCGGCCTCCTCCATGAGCGCGCCGACCTCGTCCAGTACGGCCTTGGCGCGTACGGCGAGACGCTCGCCCGCGGGAGAGAGCAGCACCTTGCGGGTCGTACGCTCCAGCAGGGTCACCCCGAGCGTCTCCTCCAGGGCGGAGACCGAGCCCGACAGTGCGGGCTGGCTCATGCCGATCGCCGCGGCGGCGTCCCGGAAGTGCAGATGCTCGGCCACGGCGGCGAAGGCGCGCAGCTGGGCGAGGGTGGGCTGGCGGCGGCCGTTCCCCTTCGGAACTCCGGTGCCTTTGGCGCTCGCTCGGCCGCCGACAGGGCTCACCATGGCGGCCGCCTCTCACTCATCGTCACTGATAGTTGCATCCAATCAACACGACAGAGTGTACCAATTTCACTAATCAATGCAGCGTGTGCCACGATCGGCAGCGTCCAACCCAAGGGAAAGGTCCTCAAAAGGGGCGTTCCCTCGCTGCAAGGAGAGCGCGTGCTCACTGTCGGTGACAAGTTCCCCGAGTTCGATCTGACCGCCTGTGTCTCGCTGGAGAAGGGCGCGGAGTTCCAGCAGATCGACCACAAGACCTACGAGGGTCAGTGGAAGGTCATCTTCGCGTGGCCCAAGGACTTCACCTTCGTGTGCCCGACCGAGATCGCCGCCTTCGGCAAGCTGAACGACGAGTTCGCCGACCGCGACGCCCAGGTGCTCGGCTTCTCCGGCGACTCCGAGTTCGTGCACCACGCCTGGCGCAAGGACCACGACGATCTGCGTGACCTGCCCTTCCCGATGATGGCCGACTCGAAGCACGAGCTCATGCGGGACCTCGGCATCGAGGGTGAGGACGGCTTCGCCAAGCGTGCCGTGTTCATCGTCGACCAGAACAACGAGATCCAGTTCTCCATGGTGACCGCCGGCTCCGTCGGCCGTAACCCCAAGGAGGTCCTGCGGGTCCTGGACGCTCTCCAGACGGACGAGCTGTGCCCGTGCAACTGGACCAAGGGCGAGAACACCCTCGACCCGGTGGCGCTCCTGGCGGGTGAGTGACCCTCCATGGCCCTCGATGAACTGAAGTCCGCCGTACCGGACTACGCGAAGGACCTGCGCCTCAACCTCGGCTCGGTCATCGGCAACTCCGATCTTCCGCAGCAGCAGTTGTGGGGGACGGTGCTGGCGTGCGCGATCGCGTCCCGTTCGCCGCGGGTGCTGCGTGAGCTGGAGCCGGAGGCGAAGGCGAACCTGTCGCCGGAGGCGTACACGGCCGCCAAGTCCGCCGCCGCGGTCATGGCGATGAACAACGTCTTCTACCGCACGCGGCATCTGCTGTCGGACCCCGAGTACGGCACCCTGCGGGCCGGACTGCGGATGAACGTCATCGGCAACCCCGGTGTCGAGAAGGTCGACTTCGAACTGTGGTCGCTGGCCGTCTCCGCGGTCAACGGGTGCGGGCAGTGCCTCGACTCGCACGAGCAGGTGCTCCGCAAGGCGGGCGTCGACCGGGAGACGATCCAGGAGGCGTTCAAGATCGCTGCGGTGATTCAGGCGGTCGGGACGACGCTGGACGCCGAGGCCGTCCTCGCGCAGTAGCCCCTACGGAAGGCCCCGTTCACCACATCGGTGAACGGGGCCTTCCGTATTTGTTCTCCGCCCCCAGACCCCCGTTCGGCCTGAACAGCCTTGTCCTCAATCGCCGGACGGGCTGAAATTCTGCAGCCCGGGCCCGCATCCTCAGCCCGTCCGGCGTTTGAGGACGAGCCCTTCGGGCGATGGCGGGGGTCCAGGGGGCGCAGCGCCCCTGGACGGGTCCGGGGCGGAGCCTCGGGGACGGGTCGGGTAGGGGCGGCGGGGGCGAGAGAACCCGGGGTCAGTCCCGGGAGGGCTCCGACGCCGTCGCCCCGCGCGGCTCCGACGCCGTCGCCCCGCGCGGCTCCGGCGCATGCCGCTGCCCCGGCTCCCGCGCATACGACCGCAGATATCCGACCACCGTGTTGGTGACCGCCACCAGCGGCACCGCCACCACGGCCCCCCCGATCCCCGCGACCAATCCACCCGCGGCGACGGACAGCACCACCGCCAGCGGATGCACCCTTACCGCCCGCCCCAGAATGAACGGCTGCAGGATGTGGCCCTCGATCTGCTGCACGGCGAGCACCACGAGCAGCGTCATCAGGGCGGTGAACACCCCTTGTGTCACCACCGCGACCACGACCGCCAGCGCCCCGGACACCACCGCGCCGACCAGTGGAATGAACGCGAAGAGGAAGATGAAGACCGCCAGCGGGACGGCCATCGGCACGTCGAGGAAGTAGATTCCGAGGCCGATGAAGATGGCGTCGATGAGGGCCACTATCACCGTGCCGCGCACATAGGCCGTCAGGGTCCGCCACGCTCGCGGCCCCGCTCCCGCCACCCCGGGCCGCGCCGCCGCCGGCACCAGCTTCAGCGTCCACTCCCAGATCCGCTTGCCGTCGTAGAGCAGGAAGAGCGTCGAGAACATCGTGAGGAGGATGCCGGTCAGCGCCTCCACGATGACCGTGACCCCTTCGAGCCCCGCCGACGTGATCTGGTCGGTGTTCGCGCCGATCGCGTCCCGCAGGTTCTTGGCGATCTCGTTGATCTGTTTGTCCGTCACGTGGAACGGGCTGTTGAGGAGCCACTTGCGCAACTCGTCGATGCCGTCCTGGATCTGGTCCGAGAGGTTGTCGATGTTCTCCTGGACCTGCCAGACCACGAACCAGCCGACCAGCCCCATGATGACGAAGCCGAGGATCGCGGTCAGCGCGGTGGCGAGCCCCCTCGGGAACCCGATCCGCTTCAGGCGCGCCACCGCCGGCTGGAGCAGCGCGGTGATGAGCAGCGCGGCGACGAACGCGAGGACGACCAGTTGTACGGCGCTGATGACGCGCATCAGTACCCACAGGGTGCCCGCGAGGACCAGCAGCCGCCAGCCTGCCTCGGCCGCGACGCGTACGCCCCACGGCACGGCCATCGAGGGATCGGGGCGCGCCGCTCCTTCGTACGCCTGGGCGACGGGAGCCGAGGTCGGTACCGGCACCGCGTGCTGGGACCCGGGAGCGGGCGAGGGCGGACCGGCGGAGTCCGGTGCGGACGTACGCGCGCGGTCCGGGTCGTCCGGGTCGGCGCCGTCGTCCCGCCTCCCGTACGCACCGGAGAAGTCCCCGGCGTCCCGTACGGCTCCGGTGCCGAAGGCGTCGTCGACGTCGAGCGCGCCCGAGGACTCCTTCTCCACCTCGGCGCGGCGTTCGTCCAACCGCTCCCCGAGCTCGGTCAGTCCGGCGCCGAGCCGGCCGAGCCACCCTGGCACTCGCGACATGATCGGTCCTCTTCCCCCGCTCCGGCCCACCACTCCCCCCTGGAGTCGTCGGCTCCGACCGTACATGGCCGAAGCCCCTCACCCTAGGACGGGGAGGGGCTTCGGAAGGTTGAGCGGCCGGAGTGCGGCGCGGGGCTCAGTACCAGTGGTTGGCCTGCCAGAACGACCAGGCCTCGCACGGGCTGCCGTAGCGGCTGTCCATGTAGTTGAGGCCCCACTTGATCTGGGTGGCCGGGTTGGTCTGCCAGTCGGAACCGACGGACGACATCTTGGAGCCGGGCAGGGCCTGGAAGAGACCGTAGGCACCGGAGGAGGCGTTGACCGCCCGGTAGTTCCAGCTGGACTCGTGGTCCACGATGTTGCTGAAGCACTGGAACTGCCCGCTCGGGACCATCGAGGACGCCATCGCCTGGATCTGCGCGGTGGTGTACGAGGCCTGGACCGAGAAGGTGGAGGCGTCGCGCGTCGCGGAGCGGCTGGCCGCCTTCTTCGCGGCCTCGCGCTCCTTGGCGTCCTTCTCGGCCTTTTCGGCAGCCTTCTGCTTGGCGACCGCGTCCTTGGCCGCCTGCAAGCGGGCGGCCTCCTCCGCGTCCTTCTTGGCGCTCGCGTCCGCGGCGATGGCCTGTGCGTCGGCCTGCTGCGTCAGGGACGCGGTCTGCACCTGGGCCTGCTGGCCCGCAGGTATGTCCGCGAGGAGGGTCGAGTCGCTCGCCGTTGCCTCGGCGTCGTTCGACGGCTGTCCAGTGCTGCCCGAGGCAACACCGGTAACGGCACCGACGGCGGTGACTGCGGTGGCCGAAGCCACTGCGAATCCCCGGACCGAAATCCGGCTCACACGGTTTCCTTCCAGCATCGCCCGCTTAGGTGACCCTCGCGGACGCAATCTTGCCCCTGGCGCTGGCCTCCGCACTGCATGGTCACGGGAGGCACGGGCCCGGTGGGCAACTCCCTCTCGGGGAGCGCCGCATGGTGCGCGGGCGGCATACGACGGCTCTATGGAGTTCTGAGGTTCCTGTTGTTCCGTACCGCTGGGGGTACAGGTGTGTCGTATGCGGGGCCTGACAGGACTGAGACTCTGCCGCAACCGGACGCGTCGAGGCAATTCCCAGTTGCGTGTGAAAGCTCACACCCCGTTTGCCCCAGCGGTTTTTCGGAAACAAGCGCGCACGAAGACGCCGCCCGGCTAGGCTCTTCGCCTTCTGCCGGACGGCGCCAACTACCGTGTATCCGCCACCCTTTGACCAAGTGCGGTCAGGAGGGGGCAGGCGGTGCCAGGTGGGGTCAGATCTGTCCGTCCTCCAGCATTTCGGTCACGAGCGCCGCGATCTGGGACCGCTCGGAACGGTTCAGCGTCACGTGCGCGAAGAGCGGGTGGCCCTTCAACTTCTCGACGACGGCGACCACTCCGTCGTACCGGCCGACGCGCAGGTTGTCCCGTTGTGCCACGTCATGGGTGAGAACCACCCGTGAATTGGCGCCGATCCGGGACAGAACGGTCAGCAGCACGTTCCGTTCCAGCGACTGTGCCTCGTCCACGATCACGAAGGCGTCGTGCAGCGAGCGGCCGCGGATGTGCGTGAGCGGCAGGACCTCCAGCATGCCGCGCGCGGTGACCTCCTCGATGACCTCCCGCGAGGTGACCGCCGACAGGGTGTCGAACACCGCCTGCGCCCAGGGGCTCATCTTCTCGGACTCGGAACCGGGCAGATAGCCGAGCTCCTGCCCGCCCACCGCGTACAGCGGCCGGAAGACCATCACCTTCTGGTGCTGGCGCCGCTCCAGGACGGCCTCCAGGCCCGCGCAGAGCGCGAGCGCGGACTTGCCGGTGCCGGCCCGGCCGCCCATCGACAGGATCCCGATGTCCGGATCGAGCAGCAGATCGAGCGCGATGCGCTGCTCGGCGCTGCGGCCCTTGATGCCGAACGCCTCCCGATCGCCGCGCACCAGGCGGACGTTGCCCTCGGACGTGACGCGGCCGAGGGCCTTGCCACGCTCCGACTGGATCGTCAGACCGGTGTGCACCGGAAGGTCGGACGCCTCGGGGACGTAGACGTGTCCCTCCTCGAAGAGGAGGTCCACCTGCTCGCCCGACAGGGTCAGTTCGGACATTCCGGTCCAGCCGGAGGAGCCCGTGATGGCCAGTTCCGCGCGGTACTCCTCGGCGAGGAGACCGACGGACGAGGCCTTGATCCTGAGCGGCAGATCCTTCGATACGACAGTGACGTCGTACCCCTCGGCCTGCAGGTTGCGGGCGACCGCGAGGATGCGGGAGTCGTTGTCCCCCAGGCGGTACCCGCTGGGCAGGACGCTGGGGTCCGAGTGGTTGAGCTCGACACGTACGGTCCCGCCCAGTTCCCCGATCGGGATGGGGGCGTCGAGGCGGCCGAACCGCACCCGGAACTCGTCGAGCAGGCGGAGGGCCTGCCGGGCGAAGTAGCCGAGCTCGGGATGGTGCCTCTTGGCCTCCAGCTCCGTGACCACGACGATCGGCAGCACTACCTCGTGCTCGTCGAAGCGGCTCAGGGCATTGGGATCGGCCAGCAGGACGCTGGTGTCGAGAACATAGGTGCGCCGGTCTGGCATACGGCGCTTTGTGCTGGTCACCACGGAAGGACGTACCCCCTCGGATGAGGTCGGGGAGCGACGAAGGAGATCTGGACCGGTCGACGGCCGCGCTGCGCGGGCCGGGGACCGGCCCTCCACTTCGTCCGTGCTGTGACCGCACGGTCGGGCTGGTGCAAAGGGCCTCCCGGGCGGACGGCCCCGTGCCGTCCGCTGAGATACGACACCCGTGGTTCGGGCGTCGACCTGCATGGCTTATGCCCTCGAACGCGCATGGCCATGCAAGAGCATGTGACCACGCGTTCGTTAACTCCGGATGACGTATGTCCCTCGCGGCGCCCCGGACGACCCCGTGGATCAGCCGCCGTAGCGGCGGTGTCGCGCCGCGTAGTCACGCAGGGCGCGCAGGAAATCGACCTTGCGGAAGGCGGGCCAGAAGACTTCGCAGAAGTAGTACTCCGAATGGGCGGTCTGCCAGAGCATGAATCCGGACAGACGCTGTTCGCCGCTGGTACGGATCACCAGGTCCGGATCGGGCTGGGCGCTCGTGTACAGGTGCTTGCCGATGAGGTCGATGTCGACGGAGTCGGCCACGTCGGCGAGCGAGGCGCCCTTGTCCGCGGCGTCGAGGAGCATCGAGCGGACCGCGTCGGCGATCTCCTGGCGGCCGCCGTAGCCGATGGCGACGTTGACGAGTATCCCGTCGACGTGCGCGGTGGCCTCCTCGGCCTCCTTGAGGGCCGTCTGCATCGGGGACGGCAGCAGGTCGGGCGTGCCGACGTGGTGCACGCGCCAGCGGCCGTCGGCGGCCAGGGTGCGCACGACGCCCTCGATGATGCCCAGCAGCGGGACGAGCTCGTCCGCGGGGCGGTCGAAGTTGTCGGTCGACAGCAGCCAGAGCGTGACGACCTCGACATCCGTCTCCGAGCACCAGCCGAGGAACTCCTCGATCTTGTCGGCTCCGGCCCGGTGACCCTGGGCGGCGGTGCTTCCGGCCGCCTTCGCCCAGCGCCGGTTGCCGTCCATGATGACCCCGATGTGCTTGGGCACCTGGTCGTGGTCGAGGTGGCCCTCCACCCTGCGTGTATAGAACCTGAGCAGCAGACGGCGCAGGTTGTCCCGCAGGTTCACGTGTTGTCAGCCCCTCCGTGCGGATCGGACCGGCGCGCCCGAGCGGCCTCGCTCGGCACAACCCCTGTCACGATGGCGGTCCCCGGGGGCGAAGCCTACCCCCGGCCCTGTCCCGCCGAAGCCCACCCCCGGGCCCCTGGCGGGCCTCCTCCGACGGGTGCCGCCGCCCTGGCATAGGTTCGTACCCATGAACGACCTGCCTCTTTACCGCGCCTCGACGGAGCGGTACGACTCGATGGAATACCGGCGCACGGGACACAGCGGCCTCAAGCTGCCGGCCGTCTCGCTCGGCCTCTGGCACAACTTCGGCGACGACCGCTCGCTCGACTCGCAGCGCGCGATCCTGCGGCGCGCCTTCGACCTCGGGGTGACGCACTTCGACCTGGCGAACAACTACGGTCCGCCGCCCGGCTCGGCGGAGCTCAACTTCGGCAAGCTCCTGAAGCAGGACTTCGCGCCGTACCGGGACGAGCTGGTGCTCTCCACCAAGGCCGGATACCTGATGCACCCCGGCCCGTACGGCGAGTGGGGCTCCCGCAAGTACCTGCTGTCCTCCCTGGACGCCTCGCTGCAGCGGATGGGCGTCGACTACGTGGACATCTTCTACTCGCACCGCTTCGATCCGGACACCCCGCTGGAGGAGACGATGGGCGCACTCGCGTCCGCCGTCCAGCAGGGCAAGGCGCTGTACGTCGGCGTGTCCTCGTACAGCAGCGAGCAGACCGCGGAAGCCGCCCGGATCCTCACCTCCATGGGTGTACGGCCGCTCATCCACCAGCCCTCGTACTCGATGATCAACCGCTGGACCGAGGACGACGACCTGCTCGACACGCTGGAGGCGGCCGGCATGGGCTGCATCTCCTTCGTGCCGCTCGCGCAGGGCCTGCTGACGGGCAAGTACCTCCAGGGCATCCCGGAGGGCTCGCGGGCCACGCAGGGGAAGTCGCTGGACCCGCAGCTGCTGAGCGACGAGGTGCTGCGCCGGCTGAAGGGGCTGAACGCCATCGCGGCCCGCCGCGGCCAGTCCCTCGCCCAGCTCGCGCTCACCTGGGTGCTGCGCGACGAGCGGATGACCTCCGCCCTCATCGGCGCGTCCAGCGTGGCGCAGCTGGAGGAGAACGTGGCGGCGCTGGCCGGTCCGACGCTCACGGACGAGGAACTGAAGGAGATCGACACCTTCGCGGTGTCGACGCCGGGGACGAACATCTGGGCCGGACGGCACTGAGTCACCGGACGCGTGCCCCCGAGGTCAGGGGGGCGCACGGGGGCGCAGACGCCGGTCCGGCGGGCCGCCGTGTCGGGGCACAAAAAACGGGCCGGTCCGTGGGGGGGAGACGGACCGGCCCGAGGGGGGGTTTCCACCATAACCCTTCGTAAGTGATGCTGCGTGCATCGGCGTGCCACAACTACTCTCCGAAACCGTCCGACGACGCCACGGTGAGCGCGGAATCCCTCATTCAGGGCGTGATCTTGGCCGAATCACAACGGATTCAAAGGGAATCGCGCGGTATTCGGAGGAATCCACAGGGAATCAGGGCGATCCACGGGGCCCGCGTCCCCGGGCGCCCCGCGCGCCCTCCCGCCCCTGCGTACTCCGGGAGAGTGACGCGCGTCCACGTCGCCCGCTTGACGGCGGCGCTAACTTCACAGCCATGGTCATGTTCACCACCGAACGGACGCCCGAACCCGTGCCGCTGGAAGTCGCCGAGTCGGCGCGGGCCCGACGCCGCGGCCTGCTCGGGCGGGACGGGGTCGAGGGGGCGTTGCTGCTCGGTCCGGCGAGCGCGGTGCACACCCTGGGCATGCGGTTCACGATCGATGTCGCGTACCTGGACCGGAGACTTCGGGTCCTGGCGGTGCGGACGATGCGGCCGGGCCGGCTGGGGCTCCCCCGCCCGCGCTCCCGGTACGTCCTGGAGGCGGAGGCCGGGGCGATGGAGCGGTGGGGGGTGCGGCGGGGGGCGCAGGTCACCCTGCACGGCCGGTGACCCCGCGTCAGGGGCGGACGCGGCACCGCGCAGCCCCCTCCACCGCGCGGTGCCACACACGCGCGGCTTTGCTCACGCGAATTACCTTGGTCTGAACTTACGTGAGGCGATCAGGCAGGGCGAGCCGCCCTCGATAACGATGCGGAAACCCCGCGAGCCGGCCCGGCATCCGGAGCGACATCTCGCACATGACGGCCCGCGTCAGGGCGTTTTCGGTCATTCGGTTCCGGCATGTGTCGATCATCCCGTTCGCCCCCGGATCGGGGTGGTGCAGAGGGTCTCGCCGAGCCGCCCCTCCGGACGGCCGCGCCGACCGCGGCGCCCCTCATTCCCGCGGCCCCGGCTTCCGCGCCTCGACCAGGAAGCGGGTGCTGTGGGCGACGAACGGTCCCTCCGCCTCGATCCGCTCGTGCAGGGAGCGGAGTTGGGGCCGGTACCGCTCGACGGTGAAGCCGGGGACCATCCAGATCACCTTGCGCAGGAAGTGGACCACGGCTCCGATGTCGAGGAACTCGACGCGCAGCCGCTCCGCACGCAGGCCGACGACGTCGAGCCCGGCGGCCTCCGCGGCGGCGCGGGCCCGGTGGGGGTGCCGGGCGTCCCTGACCGCCTCCGGCTGCGGCCCCAGGAAGTGCTCGACCAGTTCGAAGACGCTCGCGGGACCGACCTGCTGGGAGAAGTACGTGCCGCCGGGGCTCAGGACACGGGCGATCTCGGCCCAGTGGGTGCTGACGGGATGCCGGCTGGTGACCAGGTCGAAGGCGCCGTCGGCGAAGGGCAGTGGCGCGTCCTCGGGGGCGGCGACGACCACGGCGCCGCGTGGCCGGAGCAGGGCGGTGGCCCTGGCCACGTTCGGGGGCCAGCCCTCGGTGGCGACCATGACCGGGGGCATTTTCGGCGCGGAGGCGAGGACTTCGCCGCCGCCGGTCTGGATGTCCAGTGCGGCAGCGGCCCGCGCCAGCCGCTCCCCCATCGCCCGCGCGTACCCCCATGAGGGCCGCTGCTCGGTGGCACGGCCCTCGAACCAGGAGAAGTCCCAGCCCTCGACGGACGCGGACGCGGCCTCGGCGACGAGGGCTTCGAAGGTACGCGGAACGGTCATGACGGCGATCCTCCCAACGGCTGCCCGGGGAAGCGAGGCGTTTTCCGCCGCCCGGCCGTGTCGGTGGCCGCTGGTACGTTCCGGGTATGGCGACGAAGACCAGGACCCGGCAAGTGCCGTACACGGGCGGCGAGAAGGAGAGTCTGCACGCGAGTCTCGACCGGCATCGGGACGCCGTGCTCTGGAAGCTCGAGGGGCTCGACGACGAGCGGCTCAGGCGGGCGATGACGCCGTCGGGCACGAACCTGCTGGGCCTGGTGAAGCACCTCGCGTCCGTCGAGTACGGCTGGTTCTGCTCGACCTTCGGGCGGGCGACCGAGCCGCTCTGGTTCGACCCGGCCTCCGAGGAGGACATGAGCGCGGGCCCGGGCGAGACGACGGCGCGGATCGTGGAGTTCTACGGCCGCGCCCGCGCAGCCGCCGACCGCACGATCGCCGAGCTGTCGCTCGACGACGTGGGCACGTCGTGGAACGGCACGACGGTCTCCCTGCGCTGGGTCCTCATCCGCATGGTCGAGGAGACGGCCCGGCACGCGGGGCACATGGACATCGTGCGGGAGCTGATCGACGGCAGCACCGGGGGCCACCGGCCGGACTGAGACGGACACCGGTTCCCCCGCGCCGGCGGCCACGGACGTCAGTCAGAGGTGCTCGGGCGACGCGTCCCCCGCAGTCGGCCGGGGCTCCTCGGGGAGGACGAGCAGGGCGTGTTCGTCCGCGCCGTGGCGCACCGTCCCGGTGTGCCGGAAGCCGTGCTTCTCCAGCAGGCGGACCGACGCGGTGTTCTCGGTGAAGGGGTCGGCGTACAGGGGCCGGTTCCTTTCGATGCCGAGGAACAGGCCGAGGGCTCTGCCGCCGATGCCACGGCCCCAGTACGGGCGGCCGAGCCAGTAGCCGATGAACCGCCGGTCGTCCTCCCACCAGGCGACGATGCTGCCCGCCACCTCCTCGTCCACGACGACCGCCTGCACCAGGCAGGTCGCGTCGCCGAGGATGCGCTCCTTCCAGTGCCGCATGAAGGCGTCCCGCGGCCGTGGCGTGAACCTCGAACGCCGCAGGGCCTCGGGCTCGTGCTCGTACGCGAGGAAGGCCTCCAGGTCGGCCTCCACGACGTCCCGCAACCGCACGCTGACCTCTGTTGTCATACGCGCGAGTCTGGCACCCGGCACTGACAACGGGCCTGCCGCAGGACGGGCCTGCGGCCCGCTGGTCGTGTGCTCGGCCTATGGAACGAGCGCCCGCACCTCCTCGGCCGCGAACCGCACGAAGCCCTCGGGATCCGGTTCGTCGCCCGTCGGCTGGAGGATCACCGCGTCGGCCCCGGCCTCCACGAGCCGCCCCACGGCCTCGGCGACGGCGCCCGCCTCTCCCGCGACACCGAGGTCAGGGACCGAGCCGAGGCCCTCCGACGCGAACTCGGCCTTGAGTCGGGCTTCGGCGCCGGGTCCGGTGGCGGTCAGGAGATACACGACGACCCGGTGCGGGTCGCTGCGGCCGGCGGACGCGCGTCCCTCGTCGATGAGCCTGCGTGCGCGCCGTACGCCGGCCGGCGTGGTCGACGCGGTGAGGACGGTGCCGTCGGCCGCCTCCCCGGCGAGCCGCAGCGTACGCGGCCCGGTGGCGCCGGCGAGGACGGGCACGGGGGCGGCCGGGGGCCAGTCGAGGGCGACGTCGTCCAGGGTCACGTACCGCCCGCGCGTGGTGAGGCGCTCGCCCCGGAGCAGTGCGCGCAGCGCGTCGAGATGCTCGCGCAGCAGGGTCAGCGGCGACTCGGGCCGCGCTCCGACCTGCCCCATCCACTCCTGCACGCCGTGCCCGACACCGAGCACCGCCCGGCCCTGGAACATCCGGTCCAGGGTGGCGGCCTCCATGGCGACGAGCGCCACGTTGCGCAGGGGTACGGGAAGCAGGCCGACCCCGACGCGCAGGCGCTCCGTCCAGGCGAGCGCGGCGGCTGCCGCCGAGATCCCGCCCTCCCGGAAACAGTCCTCCCACAGCCACAGCTCCTCCAGCCCCACGTCGTCCGCGAGCCGGGCGACGTCACGGAGGCGTTCCGGGGGCAGTTGGGGGCGGAGGACCGCGCCGAGAGTGGTCATGGGGTCTCCATGCAGGGCTGCTGCTTCTTGAAGGCGGACGTGTACTCCACGATCAGCTCCTTCATCGCCGACTCGTCCCGGTGTCCCGGCTTGAGGACCTTGACGGCGACGGAGATGTCCTTGTCGCCGGTGCCTCCCCCACGGCACTCGACCACCGACACGGCGGCCCAGTCCGCGTACGCGACGCTGTTCCGTTCCGCGGACATCGGCTGCTTGACGCCGAGTTGGTTCACCGCGATGTCACGTGCCGAAGCACCCGCCTCCCGGCTCTCCCGCTCCAGGGAGAGCACCAGGTCACCGTCGACCGTCGCCTTGCACGTCGTGATCGCGTCGGCCACCGGGGTGGCCTCGTCGAGGGCCAGGTGCTTGCCCGCCGGCAACAGCCGGGAGAGAGCCTGCGACGGGGCCGGGACGCCGCACAGACTCTTCGGGAGCGTGTACTCCCGTTTCTGCTCCTCGGAGCAGCCGGCCACCGCGATCGTCATCGCGCCCACCGACAGACAGACCCCGCGCCATCCGTGCGTCAATTCGCGTCACTCTCCGAATTCCATTGGGCCCCGTCCGAGTGGCTGATGCCCGCAGCCGTACGAGCCGCGCGCTTGAGCGCTTCCGCGGTGTCCGGGTTGATGTCCTGATGGTTGACGAGCGCGCGCGAGACCGCGTCCTCGGCCGAGCGGATGGACTGCGAGCGCCCGTTGGAGTACTCGCCCCCCGCTTCTCGCTCCGCGTCCGTCGTCGTGTCCTGCTCGATGCTCTTCATGATGGATTCCTGGATGTCCTCGGAAGCCCACCCCAGCGGAGCTCCGAGAACCGGCACGCGCTCGGCGGCCTTGTCCATGCCCATGCCGAGGATTCGGTCCACCCACTTCTGCTTCTCCGCCGCCGCCTCGTTGAAGTCGGTGTCGGAGGCCGTGTGGTAGGCGTAGATGGCGTCCGCGCGGGAGTCGCTCATGATGCCCGCGATGGCCGCGCCGGGCGCCACCGCGTCACGCAACTGACCGTCCATGGAAGTGGCCGAGGAGCCGCCCCCGTTGATCACGTGGTCGACCGCGTCCGCCGTGTAGGCCTGCTGGGCCGTGGTGATGGCCGCATAGGCGTCGGGGTCCTGCCCCACCTCGCCCAGGAAGCGCTGCGCGTGGCCCGGATCGAGACCCACCTCGGCTCCAAAGGTGGGGAACAACGTGCTGGAGCCGCCCTCCTCGTACATGGCCCGCTGGAAGTCGCCCATGTACTCCGCGGTGATGTCCCCCAGGCTGCCCCGCAGGGCGTAGAGAGGTCCTGAGTCCCCGTCGACGTCACCGTTCTCGTTGTGCCGGATCAGTTCCGGGTTCGTGCCGAACTTGTCGACGATGTCATTGACGAGTTTGGCCCGCTCAGGAGTGTGCCGGATCGCGTCCGCCGTGTCGTCGCTGTCGTACGGGCGTCCGGTCGTCGCCGATTCGAGGGCGTGGCCGAGGGCCTCCGGGCCGTAGCCCAGCGCCTTCTTCGTCTTGTCCTCGTCGGCCAGGATGTTGGTGTCGTTCGTGTCGACGGTCCACTCGAAGTCCTTGTCGGTGAACACGTCCAGGTACGACTTGAAGTCGACCTTGCCGCCCGTCTTGACCGTGCCGTCCTCGTTGTACGCGGTGGGCGGGTCGGTGAAGAACTTCTCCGAGGCCTCCGGGCTGTGGCCGAGCGCCTCCAGGACGCTGTTGAGCGGGTCGTTGCCGGTGCCGAGCTTGCCGGAGGGATTGAAGCCGTAGATGTCCTCGCTGCCCATGGGCTTGTTGTTCAGGAAGCGGTAGGGGTCTTCCTTGTGGAGCTGGGTGATGTGCTCCGCGATCGGGTTGATGAAGCGGGCGTCGTAGTTCCCGTACCGGAGGAGTCCGCCGAGCACCTGGTACCCGTACGGCTTGTTCCACTGGCCCTTTTCCCAGCCGATCTCCTGGGTGCCGAGGCGGCGGAAGTCGGCGCCCCAACTGCCCGGCAGGTGGTGTGCGGTGTCCGGGTCGGTGGCGTTGGCCAGCGCGAAGCCCATGTTCTTCTGGAGGTCGCGTACGCCGTCCAACCGGACCTTGGACGCGTCATCGCCGGTCCCGTCGATGGACATCTCGGCGTAGAACTCCAGCGTCTTCTCCGGCCCGCCGAGACCCTCGTAGAACTCGGTGGCGAACTCGCCGTCCTTCTCGCGCCCGTTGTAGCGGATCAGCCGGTTGAGTTCGGCCAGTTCCTGGTCGGTCATCTTGTCGCCCTTGTGGGCGAGTTCCAGCGCGCGTTCGACCTGGGCGTCGTTCAGGGACTCGTACGCGCTGTGCCCCGCGTTGTGCGCATCGCCGCCGTGACTCTTGCGCAGGGCGCGAGCCACCGAGGCGTCGATCTCCGAGGCGTGGGCGAGGAGCCCGTTGATACGGCCCTCCAACTCCTGCCTGGCGTCGAGCTGTTCCTGCGTCCGTTCGTCCGTGTCGCCCCGGATGTGCGGGAAGAAGCAGCGGACCTTGCCGTCGCCGATGTCCTCCACGCGGATGCCGAGAGCGGGGGCGTCCGTCTGGACCGCGGTCCTGATCTGCTTCTGGAGGGCCGCGAGTTCCGTGTGGGCGTCGTCCAGGACCTGGTAGATGCTGTTGGCCTCAGTGTGGAGGTCGGCTATCTCCTTGGTCGTCTTGGCGACGAACTCCCTTGTCACGGTGGCGTTCACCCCGGCCCACCGGGCGGCGTCGGACTTGGCCTGCATGCCCTTGCGGGCGTTCTCCGCCTGGGTCTTCAGACCGTCGACGGTGTTCTTCCAGTCGGTGACGGCGGTGTCGAGCCTGCCCAGGTCGACCTCGACGAGGTCCGTGAACGTGAGTGCCATCCGGGCGCCCCTACTTGAAGTACTTGTCGAGTTCGGACACCGACTCCGCCGAGCCGTCCCGGCCCTGGAGCACGGCCGCGATCTCGGCGTCCTGCTCCGCGTGCAGCTTCTTGCTGAAGTCGAGGTGGTTGGAGATGTGCGCGCACGCCTGGAGCACCGACTTGGCCTGGGAGGTCCACACCGAGACCGTCAGCTCCAGGGCACCACCCATCTCGAAGCCGTGGGATTTCAGGGCGGCGGCGGACTGCATGGTCGAGCCCGCGCCCGCCTTGTCGGCGCCGGCCCCCGCGATGTCCGTCTTCTTGTGGAGCTCTCCGTAGAGGATGAACGCTTCGTGGCCCACGGCGCCCAGGTCGTCCTGGTTGACCACCAGATCGGCGCCGCCACCACCGCCCGGGTCGGCGGGCAGCTGGTTCAGCCGCATGTGCGTCGTGCTCCGCCGGGCCGCGTCGGCCTTCAGCTTCTCCCACTCGTCCCAGGCCATACGACCCGTGCCCTCCCGCGATCCCTACGGTCCCCGTGATCCCCGTGATCCCCGTGATCCCCGTGATCCCTGTGCTGCGGCAGCCGGTAGCGGCCCATGAGCGGCCGTCCCCCTTACCACGTCCTTACCGTAGCAATGGTGCCGTGAGCGTCGATCACTCGAAAGAGACCTCACATCAATGCTTCACACTTACCGCGCCGGCACTCGCTCGTACCGCAGGAGTACGACCCCGTTGCCGAAGGTGCGGGTCCCGGTGAGCCGGAGCGCGGTCAGGGCGTCCGCCTGCGGGAACAGGGGTTTTCCGCCGCCGATCAGCACCGGGTGGACGTAGATCCGGAACTCGTCGACCAGGTCGTGCCGCAGGAACGAGGCGGCGAGGTCGGCGCCGCCCAGGCCCAGGTCCCCGCCCGGCTGCTCCTTGAGCGCCCGGACCTCCTCCGGTACGACGTCCCGTACCACGGTGGTGTTCCAGTCGGCCCGCTCCAGCGTCCGTGAGTACACGATCTTCGGGATGTCCCGCCAGATCCCGGCGAACTCGGCCTCGGGGGGAGTGCTCGCGGGATCCTGGTCGGCGGTCGGCCAGTACGCGGCCATCAGCTCGTGCGTCACCCGGCCGTCCAGCAGAGCACCGAAGCGGCTGATCTCCTCGTTGAAGTGCCGGTGCAGTTCCTCGTCGACCCGGTGCCAGTCGATCTCGCGGTGCGGTCCCTCGATGTACCCGTCCAGGGACACCGACATCATCAGCACGATCTTTCTCATGACAGCACGCTCTCAGCTCTGGGTCCCCGACGAGGTACCGCTCGACGCGCCGCGCGGGAAGGTCACCTCGACGCGGCGGTTCTTGCGGCGGCCCTGTTCCGAGGTGTTGTCCGCGATCGGGTAGTCCTCGCTGTAGCCACGCACCTCGAAGGTGACGTCCGTCGAACCGAGCGCCGCCGCCAACTCGTCGTGGACGATCTCCGCGCGCTTCTTGGAGAGTGTCAGGCCGTGGGCGTACGAGCCGAGGTTGTCGGTGAACCCGAAGACCCTGACCGTCGTCGCCTTCTGGGCCTTGATCTCGTCCGCGATCGCGTCGATGCGGGCGCGGGCGTCCGGATTCAGTTTCGAACTGTCCTTGGGGAAGAGGACTTCGGCCTGCAGCGCGAACGTCACGTCCGAGTTGGTGTCCTCACGCCGCTCCTCCCCACCGAGGTCCTCCACCACCGACTTGATGTCCAGCACCTTGGCGGGGGCGAGGGTGGCGCCGTCGGCGAGTTTGAGGCCGGGGCTGGTGGCGTCCACCGAAGGAGGCGGCGAGGTGGTGACGCTGCCCGGGGGCACGCTGGGGTCGGTGCCGTCGGCGTACGCCGGTCCGGGGAGACCGAGGGCGACGAGTACGGCGAGGGCCGTGAGTGTCGTCGCGGCGGAGCGGGGCGGGAGGGCCATGGCTACTCGCCCTCGGAGATCTGGATGGAGGCGGGGGGCATGGAGCCGACCTGGAAATCGACATTGTCGCTGCCGGTGGGTGGAGCGGGGAACTGGGCGAACCAGTCGGCCGATTGGCCGGCCTCGACACCACCTCCGTCGAACTTCGTGCAGAGGCATCGCCCCTGGGTGTCGCGGAGAACCAGGTACTTCTTCTTGCCCTTGCTGTCGACCAGAGCCGCTCCGGCCATAGAGGCGCCGTTACCACTCAACTCGCGCTCGTCACCGCGCCAGTTCGAAGCGATCCAGAACTGGCCACCCCCGTTGGTCACCTTGCCGCTGACGGTCACGAAATCACCTTGGTCACGAACTGCCGACGTGATGGTGAGCGTGATGTCGCCGCCCTTCACCTCGGCGAGTGCCGGAGCCGTCTCCGGCGCCTTCGTTGACGGCGTACCGCCGCCGCCGCTCGTCGCGGAGGCTGACGCGGACGACGAGCCCTTGTCGGACTTACCGTCACCTCCCCCGCCGCAACCGGCCACCGTGAGGAGCAACCCAGTCGTGATCGCCACCGCGCTCAGCGCCCTGCGGCCCTTCATGGTGTGCCGAAAGTCCATCGGTACGGCTTCCTCTCACTCGGCCAGATGCACAGAGAACAGCACGGACGCGTCCGGAAGGTCGACCGGATCGAAATCTCCGGGGTCGATGTTCAGGGTCTCGCCGTCGCAGTTCAGCTCGACGGGCTTCTTGGGATCCGCAGCCGGATCGAAATCACAGCGCGGCTGGATGACGGCGACTGCATGCGCCTTGGCCCGCTGGTTCTCCGTACCGGGGATGATCGACGCGCCGACGGTGTAGGTGGTCTCGATGTCGACCCGGTATCCGGGATGGCCGTCCACTTCGGTGGGTTGGGCACCACCTAGGACGGTCGAGCGGTTCTCTGCGGCCAACTGCTGGGCCGCGGCGGTGGCCCCCGTACCCTCCGGGGACTGCACTCCGTCGAGCCAGTCGAGCCAGTCGTCGTCCTGGCCGATGACTGCCCCGAGTTTGTCCTTCAGCTCGTCACGGGCGTCCTGGGCCGCCGCCAACGCAGCAGCGTCCGCCGCGGTTTGAGCTCCATTGCGGGCGGACGCTGCCTGAGCGAACACGAAGAAGGCCAACGCGGCGAAGAGCAGAATCCCCGTCAGCCAGATGTAGATGGGGAGTGTCTGCCCTCGGTCACCGCGGAAAGAGCGGCTCAGCCACCGCCGGTCACCTGGGTGACGGCGGTCCGGATCGCGCCCGAGATCAACCCGTCCAGACCGATCTGGTCGATCAACGTGAAGATCCCCGCAATAATGATCATCAGGCCCGCGTACTCCACGAACCCGGCCCCCGCATCCCGCCGTTCGCCCCGCATCCGGGAGACGACAGTCCGCTTCCAGCTGTCGAGCTTGCCCATCGTCACTGTCCTCCCACGCGACACCAACACCAACCCGGGCACCGTACGTGAGAACCCGCCTACTCCGAGTGGGCCCAGGGGCCCAACTTCCGCGCGCTGGAGTCACCGGCTCCACCCCTCCCGCGCCGTCCCCAACCAGCGCGCGATCGCCTCGCTGCGCGAGGAACTGTGCAGCTTCGCGAAGATGCGGTTGATGTGGTTCTTGACGGTCTTCTCACTGATGAAGCAGGCGGCGGCGATCTGACGGTTGTTCATGCCGGCGGCGATGAGGTCCATCACCTCCACCTCCCTCGCACTCAGGTCGAAGTCGAGCCGGTCGGGCAGACGGCGGCGGAGCCCTGCTCCACGACCGGGGCGAGCCTTTGACGACTGTCCCACAAACGATTGCAGATGCGAAGAGATTTCGTTCGGTTCGTACGAAACACCGAGCGAATCCGGGAGAACACGAGGGCCGCGCCCCACATCCCGTACCGCGCTGATCAGTTCGGCCGTCGTGAACTCGCCGTGGACGAGGTAACCGACCGCGCCCCGGCGTGACGCCTCGGCCACGACCTCGGGTTCGCGGCTGTACGTCAGCATCATCACGGGGGCGAGCCGGGCCAGGTCGGGCAGGGCGGTGAGCCCGTCCGTGCCGGGCATGCGCACGTCGAGGAGGACGACGTCCGGGGGATGGGCGGTCGCCGCGGTCACGGCGTCCTCGCCGTTCGCGGCCTCGGCGACGACCTCGATGTCCGGATGGCCACCGAGAAGCGCGGCCAGTCCGGCCCGGACGACGGGGTTGTCGTCGGCCACCAGTACACGGAGGGGCGGGCCGATGACTGCCTGGTCAGGCATGTGCGGCCTCCTCTTGGGGGGTGTGGGGAGGAGTGGGGGCGAGGGGAAGGGCCAGATGGACCTCGGCCCCTCCTTGCTCGGGTCGGGTCAGGTCGATGCGGCCGCCCAGGGAGGCGGCGCGCTCCGCCATGCCGAGCAGGCCGAAGTGGCCGGTTCTGGTCAGGTCGCCGAGGGTGGCGCCGGGCGGAGGGCCCACCCCGTCGTCCCGCACCCGTACCGCGAACTCGGCTTCGCTGGTGTTCACTTCCACTTCCACCGTCACCGCCTTCGCGTGCGCGTGCCGGTGCGTGTTCTCCAGCGCCTCGGACACGATCGCGAGGACGTGGCGGGCGGTCGCGCAGGGCAGGACCGGGCGCTCGCCCCGGTGGCGGAGGTCTGTGGGGAGTTGGGTGCGCGCCTCGAACGCCAGGACCTGCCGGGCGAGTTCGGCCAGGACGTCCGTTTCCGGGGTGGTGAGGTTCGTATGACGGCGCAGGTCCGACAGAAGGTCCCGGGACTCCGCCGCCGCCCGGCGGGCCGCCCCCGCGACCGTCGTCGCCTGGCGCTTCAGCGTGCCCGGATCCGCACCGTCCGCCGAGGCCGAGGCGGCCAGCGCCTCCGCCGCCAGGGCCAGCCCGTGCAGCGTCTTCGCCACCGAGTCGTGCATCTCGCGTGCCAGGCGGGCCCGTTCCGACTCGACGGCCTCGGCGACGGCCAGGCGGGAGTTCGCCTCGGACAGTGCCTGGCTCGCCGTGCCGAAGCGGAACATCAGGTTGCGCAGGGTGACGCCGATGATGCCCGCGCCGACGCAGAACCCGGCGATCAGAAGGGTGTTGGCGCCGGCCCCCGGGTGGTGCTGCCAGGCCCGGTACACCGTCACCAGGACGATCAGCTGCAGGCCCGTGAAGACACCCGAGCCGCGCCAGCCGTACAGCAGGCCCGCCAGCAGCGGGGTGCAGACCGTCGCGTAGGCGAGGGGGGACGCGGGGGACGCCGTCAGGAGCAGCACCGCGCCGAAGGTCAGGTCCACGGCCATCAGGGTGGGGTGCGCGAGGAGGCGGGGGCCGAAACGGTCCCAGTCCCTGAGCATGGCGTACGAGCCCATGACGCCGAGGACGGCGGCGGCCAGGACCGTGTAGCGGGACAGGCCGTCGGTCGCGTTGGCCATCGCGAAGGGGGCGCCGATCGCGATCGCGGCGAGGCGGACGGCGAAGGCCTGGCGGCAGAGGGCCTGGAGGGCGTTGAGCTGGAGACGGACGTTGCCGGGGGCGGGGGCGTCGTCGGCCAGGTAGCCGGGTCCCGCGCCCTCGGGCCAGCTCGATGCCGCCGCCTCCCCGGCTTCCCCCGCCCACCCACGTTCCGCCGATGCCTCGGCTCCCCTTGTTCGCTCTGCCGCGTCCTCTCCCCCTGCCTCCGGGTGCCCGGCGGGGCTCGTGGAGTGCTCGGGTGCCCACGTCCGGACCAGCCGGGCCCACAGCCGGCCGGGCGGGGCCCACGGGTGGCCATGCGAGCACCCCGGAAGGCCTCGCCGCGCACCCGGCCGGGACAGTCGCGGCGCGGCGGGCGGCAGCCAGGGTGGCGGCGTACGGCGGGTGTTCATCAGCGGCCCAGGATCGAGCCGAAGTTCGTGCCCGACCCCAGGAACATTCCCGTGGCGATCAGGATCATCGTCGCCGGGAGCATGAAGACGAGGGTGACCATCGTCGCCTTGGGGATGGTCTTGGCCGCGCGGCGGCGGGCGTTCTGGGCGTCCGTCCGGCGCATGTCCGTGGCCAGCTGGATCAGGGTCTCGGCGATCGGGGAGCCGAGTTCCTCGCCCTGCTGCAATGCCGACACGAACTGGGCGACCTGTTCGGAGGAGTTGCGCCTGCGTAGTTCGTCGAAGGCCTGGCGGCGGCTGACACCCATGTCCATCTGGCGCAGCGTGATGCGCAGTTCGTCCGCCCACGGGCCTTCGTACTTCTCCGCGACGCGGTCCAGGGCCTGGCGGAAGCCGAGCCCCGCCGAGACCACGACCGCGAGGACGTCGAGGAAGTCGGGGAGGACGCGGTCGATGGCCTCCTTGCGTTCGCGGACCGCCTGCCAGATGAGGGCGTCGGCGGCGACCAGGCCGAAGGCCAGCGAGAGCACGGCGAACAGGAGCCGGCCGTTGGTGAGGAAGATCAGCCCCAGCAGGACGCCGAAGATGCCGTACACCGCGCGGCGCGCGGCGTAGCGGTTGAGCGTCAGACCGCCCGGGTTGCCCGCCATGTCTATGCGACGGCGTTTGGCGTCGACGCGGCGGGGGCCCATCAGGCGCAGCACCGTGGGCGCGAGGCGCATGCCGAGGCGGTCGACGGCGGAATCCGCCTTGGAGACGCGGGTTCCGCCGACCTCCAGGGCGAGCGCGAGGTCGCTGGGCAGTTTGGCGTCGGCGCGGATCATGCGGATGCCCAGCAGGGCGCCCGCGACGGCGGCGGCCGTCACGAGGGCGAGCAGCAGGGGGAGCAACGTGATCCCTCCTTCCTCAGACTTCGATCTTGCCGAGGCGGCGGATGACGAAGAAGCCGACGGTGTACAGGCCCAGCGAGATCAGGACGAGGGCCTGGCCGAGACCGGAGCCGGTGACGCGGGCGAGCGCGCCCTCGTTCGAGGAGTTGATCAGGAGCAGGGAGCCGAGGCCGAGCAACGGCACGGTGAAGGCCGTGGCGTTGACCTCGGAGAGCATCGTGCGGACCTCGCGGCGGGTCTCCTTGCGGTCCTCCAGGGTCTGGGTGAGGTTGCGCAGGGAGCTGACGACCGAGCCGCCCGCCTTGTTGGCGAGGACCAGTGTGGTGACCAGGACGATCAGTTCGCGGGAGGGCAGCCGCTCGGAGAGCTCGCCGAGGGCGTCGTCGATGGAACGGCCCATCATCAACTGGTCGGCCACATGGGCGAGTTCTTCGCCGGCCGGGTTCTCCAGCTCCTCGGCGGCCATCGCCAGCGCGGTCCGCATGGCGAGGCCGGCGGCGGTCGCGTTGGCCAGCAGCCGCGCGACGTCGGGGAGTTGGCCGATGAAGGCCTCGATGCGTTTCTGGCGCTGCCAGTTGAGGAAGATGACCGCGCTCCACACCCCGACCAAGGCGGCGATCGGGCCGAAGAAGGGGGCCAGCACCGAGGCCGCGATCAGCCACAGCGCGATGACGACGGCGGTGACGTAGGTGGCAAACTCGCCCGCCGTCACATCCAGGCCCGTCGCCGACAGTCGCAGGTGGATGGTGCGGCCGAGACGGGTGCGGCGCAGCCGGCGGTCGACGGCGGCGAAGCGGCGTACGCGGCCGGCGGCCGTGCGCAGCGGGCCCCCGGCGAGGCGGTCCACGAGGGCCTGGCGCTGGGCACGCCCGGAGGCGTACGTGTGCACGCCCGCGACGGCGAGGGTGCCGCACAGGACGGTGGCGCCGAGGGCCAGGACGGCGGGGTTGTTCACGGCTCGCTCCTCTCGGTCGTGGGGGTCATCCGATGGCCTGCCTGGGGTCGAGTGCGTCCAGGACCTCGACGACGCCGAAGGCGGGCGGCAGCGGCTCGTTGGCGACGTACAGCTTGTCCGCGACCGGGCGGGGCAGCGGGAGATGCTCGAAACGGCCGTGGACGACCCGGTCGGGGCCGACGGGGCGCGGGACGAAACGGGTGACGGGGACGACCCGGAACTGTTCGCGGCCGTGCGAGACCAGCAAGGCGATCTCGGTGATCCTGCGGGAGCCGTCGGCGTGCCGGGACAGCTGGACGACCACGTCGACGGCCGAGTTGATCTGGTCCTTCAGCGCCTCGAAGGGGATCAGGACCTCGGACATGGAGCCGAGGGTCTGGAGCCGCATGAGGGCGTCCTCCGCGGAGTTCGCGTGGACCGTCGCGAGTGAGCCGTCGTGGCCGGTCGACATGGCCTGCAGCATGTCGAGGGTCTCCCCGCCGCGGACCTCACCGACGATGATGCGGTCGGGGCGCATGCGCAGGGAGTTGCGGACCAGGTCGCGGATGGTGATCTGGCCCTTGCCCTCGACGTTCGGGGGCCGGGACTCCAGGCGGATGACGTGTTCCTGCTGGAGCTGGAGTTCGGCGGAGTCCTCGATGGTGATGATGCGTTCGTGGGACGGGATGAGCCCGGAGAGCGCGTTGAGGAGGGTGGTCTTCCCGCTGCCCGTGCCGCCGCTGACGATCACGTTGAACCGGGCGCGGACGAAGGCGGCGAGGAGCATCAGCATCTGCTCGTCGAGCGAGCCGAGGCCGATGAGCTCGGGCAGTGTGTACGCGCGGGGGAAGCGGCGGATGGTGAGGGTGGGCCCGGTGAGGGCGAGCGGCGGGATGATGACGTTGACGCGTTCGCCGGTGGGGAGGCGGGCGTCGACCATGGGGTTGGACTCGTCGACGCGGCGGTTGACCGTGGAGACGATGCGTTCGATGGTCTGCATGAGCTGTTCGTTGGAGGCGAAGCGGAGCGGGAGCTGTTCGACCCGGCCGGCCCGCTCCACGAAGATCGAGTCCGGGCCGTTGACCATGATCTCGGTGATCGACGCGTCGGCGAGCAGTGGTTCTAGGACGCCGAGTCCTAGGGCCTCGTCCACGACCCGGCGGATCAGCTGGGCGCGTTCGGCGGAGGAGAGGACGGGGCCTTCGCGGCTGATGATGTGGCCGAGCACGCGCTCCAGGCGCACCCGTCGTTCGGCTGCCGCGAGGCTCGACATCTCGGCGAGGTCGATCTCCTCGAGGAGCTTGGCGCGGTAGACGGCGACGAGGTGTCCGTCCTCGCGGGCGGGGCCTCCCTCGTCGGGGGTGGCCAGTCGGGATCGCAGGCTCATGGGTTCAGCTCCTCCCGGTCGGTCGTGGCGTTCGGTCGTGCGGTTCGGTCGTGCGGTTCGGTCCTGCGGTTCGGTCCTGCGGTTCGCTCGGGGGATCCGGTCGGGGGATCCGGCCATGGGGTCAGTCGTCGGTGGGCATGGTGGCGCGGCGGGTCACCTCGTAGGGGCCGAAGAGGGGGATGACCCCGGGGACCCTGACCGTGACGGTGGCGGTGGTGAGGTCGGGACCCGGTGCGGGGTCGACGCGCGGGTCCAGCCATCCGCTCACCGCGGCCTGTCCCGCCGCCGATCCGTCGCCGCCCTGCGAGGCGACCCGGGCGGCGGCGCGCGCGCCGGAACCGGCCTGGTTGATCCCGTATCCGATGAGGCCGAGCTGGATGGCGGCCATCCCGATGACCAGCAGGATGGGCAGGAACCCGGCGAACTCCAGCATGGAGACGCCCCGGTCGTCCCGGAGACCACGTCGAAGGCGCCGCCGCAACCGCGGGAGGGAGGTCATCCGTCGTCCCCCTCCAGTGCGGCGCCCGCGCTCCCGTTCACGCGCCACCCGGCGTCGAAGCCGGGGAAGAACAGGGGCACGTCGACGGCGACGGTGGCCTTCATGACCGAGCCCGCCGGCGCGCAGTTGATCGCGGCGCCCCGCCAGGCACCGGGCAGGTGCCTGCTTCCGGCCGCGGCGCAGGCGCCCTGGTAGCCGCCGGGGTCGACCGCGTACGCCGCCGTCGCCGCGCGCGCCGCCTCGTCCGCCGCGTTCCCGGCCAGCGAGTAGGAGTAGCCGTACAGCACGCACTGCCACAGGATCGTCATGACGACCAGCAGGATCGGGAACATCCCGGCGAACTCCAGGGTCACCGCGCCCCGGTCGCCGCCCCTCCTGCGCAGCGCCGACGTCCCCCGGTCCGGGGAGGCCTTGCGGCGCCGGCCGCCGCCCCCGCCCTCCTGGGCGACCGCCAGTCCCAGTTCCGCCGCCAGTGCCCACAGCGCGTGCTTGACGGTGGAGCGGGTGTCCAGGTCCTGGAGGCGTCCCGCGTCCACGACGGACTGGAGTTCCTTGAAGGCGGCGGGCACGGCCGAAGCGGCGACTTTGGTGCCGGTGATGCGTTGGACCAGGGAGGGCTGGATCTCCGTACCGCGGGCGAACCGGTTGACGACCGTCGTCGTCTCCTCCGCCTTGCGGATCTGGAGGCGGTCCCACATACGGACCATGCGTTTGGCGGCGCGGACGGCGACGACGTCGGGGGTGACGAGGAGCAGCGCCTGGTCGGCCATCTCGACGGCCGCCGCGGTCGCGGAGTTCATCTGGGAGCCGCAGTCCACGATCACGACGTCGTGGCGTGAGCGCAGGGCCGACAGCACCTGGCGGGTCACGCGGTCCGTGACCTCCTCGCCGCGCTCGCCCTCGGCGGGGGCGAGCAGCAGGCCGACGCCGCTGTCGTGGAGGTAGACGGCGTCCTGGAGGACGCGCGGGTTGATGTCGCTGATCCCGGCGAGGTCGGCCACCGACCGGCGGAACTGCACGTCCAGGTACGAGGCGACGTCCCCGGACTGGAGGTCGAGGTCCACCAGCGCCACGTCCCGGCCCGAGGCCTTCGAGGCCAGGGCGAGCTGGACCGCCGTCACGGTCGTGCCGACACCGCCCTTCGCCCCGGTGACCGTGACGACGGTGCCGCCGGGGCCCGTGTACAGCTCGGGCGTACCGCTGCCGAGGTGGCGCCGCATGCCGAGCGACCACCCGGCCGCGGCCTGGACGCGTTCGGCGAGGGCGTCGTAGCCGAGCGGCAGACCGATGATGCCGCGGGCGCCGGAGTCCATGGCGGCGGTGAGGACGCCGGTGCTGGCGTCGGCCGTGATGAGGACGACGCCGACCGCCGGGAAGCGCAGCACCAGATCGCGGATGAGGTCCAACGCCGGTACGGGGCCGATGCGTTCGTGGACCAGGACGACTTCGGGCAGCTCGTCGAGCGATTCCGCCGCGAGCCGGGCGAGGGTGTCGAGGAGGGCCGTGGAGTCGGGGACGGGCGGGGCGGGTTCGGCGTCGGCGAGCTGGCTGAGCAGGCTGGTGAGCGCTCGGGCCGAGTCGATGTCGCCGACGGCCGGGAGGATACGAATGGTCATCGGCACGGCCCCGGGGGCGTGGACCTCATGCGCGGCCTCCTACTTGTCCTGGTCGAGGGTGTACGTACGCTCGCCGGGGGCGACGGTGGTGTCGGAGCCGCCCGCGACCAGGGCGAGCCGGACGTGGGTCGCGAAGGACTCGGCGTACGCGACGCGTTGGGCGTCGGCGGTGTCGAGCGCGAAGGTGATGGGGACGGCCTGGGTGGCGGTGCGGCTGCGTTCGGCGCTGGACTGGCCGGGGTCGAGGGCGGTGAGTCTGCCGACGTCGATGACGCGCGCGTTCGCCACGATGACCTTGGACTGGTCCTTCTGCTTGTCGTTCTCGGCCTTGAAGGTGGCGTAGATGTTGACCCGCGCGCCCGGGTCGATCTTCCCGGCCACACCGGTCGCCGCGTCGATCATGATGGCGATCTCCTGCTGGCCCGCTTCCAGCGCGGGCCGGTCCACGATCATGTCGCTCTGGAGCAGGGAGCCCTTCTTCAGCTGCGTGACGGCGATCTTCCCGCGGATCCGGGAGAGGTCCGTGACGGCCGTGGAGGACAGCCAGCGCTCGGGCATCGAGATCTTCTGGAACTGGTCGGCCGTCAGCTCCTTGTAGGGCGCGATGTCGTCCTTCAGGCGGTACGCCGAGACCTCCGGGCCGACCTTGGAGTTCACGTCGCGGATCACCGAGAGCACTCCGGCGAAGGCGCCCAGGGCGCACAGGACCGAGAGGACCAGCAGGATGACGCCGCGGCGCTGGCGTGAGTTCATGACGCGGACAACCTCGATCGTGGGGCGGGGACGGCGGGGTCGAGCGGTCGTGCCTGGTGCTGTTCAGGTGCTGTTGAGATGTCGCTGTGGAGCCGTGGTGCTACGGGGCGGCGCTGCTGCGGAGCCGTGAGCCGCGATCCGCGCAGCCGACGCGCCCCGCACGGCTTGTACGCCTTATGTGACCTATGTGGCTCATGTCATGCCCCGGGGCAGGGCACGCACTGGAGAGGATGCCCGCACCGCGGCGGCCGGAAGCTCCGAAGGCGGTGGCAGCGGTGCGGCGCAGAACCCGCAGCGGTCACCGATGAGTTCGAGCCCGCACCAGTGGCACTCCTCCCGCCGGACGGACGACACGAGTTGGTAGAGCACGGAGACGTCGTACAGACCGGCGGCGAACTCGGCGAGCTTGGTGGTGCCCCACCAGCGCCCCGACTCCTCCGGCAGCGGCACGGTCGCGACGCCCTGCACACGCCAGGCGGGCGCGAGGGTCGCCGTGACCCAGTCCGAGGGCGGCTGGCCGGAGGCGACGAGCAGCCGGGTGCCGAACTCGGGCCCGGCGATCTCGTCCTGGCCGATCCGCGCGAGCTGGGGCCGCGGGGTCGCCAGCACGGCGAACTGGGCGCCGGGCACCCATGACTTGGCGTGCGACTTCAGGGTCACCGGCACCCGGTCGAGCTTGGCGACCGAGCCGAGCAGGGCGCCGGCGTAGATGTAGTGGGCGAGCAGCCGGGCGGAGGAGGCGAGCACGCCCGGACTGAAGTCGCAGACGGACAGCTGGCGCAACTGCTGGGCGAGCAGGGCGAGTCCGAGGGGCGGCAGGTCTATGGCGAGCAGCGCGATCCGGTCGCTCTCCAGGACGGAGCGGACGGTGTGCAGGCGCTGGGTCACGGCCGAGTCGACCGAGGCCGGGTAGAGCGCGATGACGTACCCGTGCTGCTCGATGAGCGTGTGCATTCCCGTGAGGGAGCCTTCGAGGGTGTCGAGGGGCTGGACGACCGCGGCCGGAGTCTGCCGGTCGTGATGCGGCAGCACCAGGTCGGGACTGGTGACGGCTATCGCGGTCGGCACGCTGCACACACCCCGTTCGCCGCGGCGAGGTGGTCAACCACCGCCACGGATCGCCCCTGTTTCGTCATGGACGGCCACAGTTGGCCGCAGATCGTCACTGTGACGCCCTCTTGCATCAGCACCATATCCACGGCATGGCCCGCTCAACACCGAATCCGCCAGATCATCTCACGGAAGGTGGGGGCATGATCAACGGAGAGTAAGGCGAATACGCGACAAGTCGCCCGCACCGCAGGGGGGTTGGGATTTACGGCCGCTACCCGAGGTCTTGACAACAGGATTGGTCTGGACCAACTTGTAATCCTGCGGTGGCCACCGTTCCGTATCCCTCCCCCACCTCCCCGGAGGACCCAGTGGACCGCGTCACACGCATGCCCGCACGGAGATGGGCGGTCGGCCTTGCCGCCGCAGTCACCGCCTCCGTCCTCTCCCTCACCGGCCTGGCGGGCCAGGCCCAGGCCGCCGACGTCAACAACGCCAGGAACGGCGGGTACGAGTCGGGCCTGAGCAACTGGACCTGTTCCGCGGGCAGCGGTACGACGGTGTCCTCACCGGTGCACGGCGGCTCGGCGGCGCTCAAGGCGACGCCCGCCGGCCAGGACAACGCCCAGTGCACCCAGCCCGTCGCGGTCAAGCCCAACTCGACGTACACGCTGAGCGCGTGGGTGCAGGGCGGGTACTCCTATCTCGGTGTGACCGGCACGGGCACCACGGACGTGTCGACCTGGACCCCGGACTCCGCCTCCTGGAAGCAGCTGTCCACCACCTTCGCCACCGGCGCGTCGACGACCTCGGTGACGGTCTACACGCACGGGTGGTACGGACAGGCCGCGTACTACGCCGACGACCTCTCGGTCCTCGGCCCCGACGGCGGCGGAGGCGGCGAGCAGCCCCCCACGGTCCCCGCGGCACCCGCCGGTCTGGCCGTCTCCTCCACCACCTCCTCGTCCGTCTCCCTGACCTGGAACACGGTGTCGGGCGCGACGGGTTACAACGTCTACCGGTCCGGCACGAAGGTGACGGCGGTGACCGGGACCTCGGCGACCGTGACCGGGCTGACGGCGTCCACCTCGTACCCCTTCCAGGTCACGGCGACCAACTCGGCCGGTGAGTCGGCGAAGTCGGCGACGGTGACGGGCACGACGAGCGCGTCCACGGGCGGCGGCGGGGGCACCGCGCTGCCGAAGCACGCCGTCACGGGCTACTGGCAGAACTTCAACAACGGCGCGACGGTCCAGAAGATCTCCGCCGTCCAGTCCCAGTACGACATCATCGCGGTGGCCTTCGCGGACGCGACCGGCACACCGGGCGCGGTGGGCTTCACCCTCGACTCCGCCGGCCTCGGCGGCTACACGGTCGACCAGTTCAAGGCGGACATCAAGGCCAAGCAGGCCGCGGGCAAGAAGGTCGTCATCTCCATCGGCGGCCAGAACGGCACGGTGTCGATCAACGACTCGACGTCCGCGGCGAACTTCGCCAACTCCGTCTACTCCCTCATGCAGACGTACGGCTTCGACGGCGTCGACATCGACCTGGAGAACGGCCTCAACGCGACGTACATGACGCAGGCCCTGCGCTCGCTGGCGTCCAGGGCGGGCTCGTCCCTGATCATCACGATGGCCCCGCAGACGATCGACATGCAGTCCACGTCGAACGCCTACTTCCAGACCGCCCTGAACATCAAGGACATCCTCACGGTCGTCAACATGCAGTACTACAACAGCGGTTCGATGCTGGGCTGTGACGGCAAGGTGTACTCCCAGGGCTCGGTCGACTTCCTGACCGCCCTCGCCTGCATCCAGTTGCAGGGCGGCCTCGCCCCGTCCCAGGTCGGCCTGGGCCTGCCGGCCTCGACGAGCGGCGCGGGCAGCGGGTACGTCTCCCCGACCGTCGTCAACAACGCCCTGGACTGCCTGGCGAAGGGCACCAACTGCGGTTCCTTCAAGCCCTCCAGGACCTATCCGGACCTGCGCGGCGCGATGACCTGGTCGACGAACTGGGATGCCTCCGCGGGCAACGCGTGGTCCAACTCGGTGGGAGCACACGTGCACGGGCTCGGCTGAACCGGCGGGACCGCGGACCGCGCGCACCGGCCGGTCGTCCGGCCGGCACGGAGGCGCGGTGCCGCGGTCGACCGGGCCGGTCCGGAAGGCAGGGGGAACCGCGGGGCCGCGTACGGCCGGTCGCGCGGTTCCCCCCGCTCCTACGGGGTGTCCTCGTCCGGGACGTCCTCGGTCCGGACGCCCTGGACGCCCGATGCGGAGGCGCCCTTCGCGGAGGTGTCCTTCACGGGTGCGTCCCCGTCCGGGGTGTTCCCTTCGGGAGCGTCCCCGTCCGGGGCGTCCTCTTCGGGGGCGTCCTCTTCCGGGGCGCCCTCCTCGAAGTAGGCATCCAGCACCGCGTCGAGCTGCTCCTCCCACTCCTTGAAGCGCGACCGGGCCGTCGCCTCGATCTCGATCGGGTACCAACGGCGGTCGGGCGTGTGCACCGTGACAGTGAACCGCTTGCCGAAGCGGGGCGACTCCGTCTCCACGGCCCCGATCTCGTCCCAGCGGAACTCCGCCTCCTGGTCGTCCAGACGAAGGCGTACGCCGCGGTGGTCGGCCTTGATCGAGGCGCGCCGGTCGGACGCCTCGAAAACCGGTCCGTCGGGATCGAGTTCGGGCTCGGGCTCGGAGTCGGCCTCCTCCTCGGACTTGGTGGGGGTCTCGGCCGAGACCTCTTCTTCGGGGGCGACGTCCTCGACAGCCGCCTCCTCGGACACGGCCTCCTCGACGACCGCGTCCTTCGGCTCCGCCGTGGCGGGTGACGTGAGCCCGGGGATGTACGCCGGGTTCACCGCGGCGGCGTCCAGGGGCTGGCTCTTCGAACCTATGCGCTGCTCCACAGCGGGCAGTATGGTCGAAGATCCTGTGCCGGGCACAGCCAGCCCCTACTTAGCTACGCGGCTGTTATACGAACACGCTCACCACGGCGGCCACGGCGAACCCGGCGACGGACAGCACCGACTCCAGGACGGTCCAGGTCTTCAGCGTGTCCCGCTCACTGATGCCGAAGTACTTGGCGACCATCCAGAAGCCGCCGTCGTTGACGTGCGAGGCGAAGATCGAGCCCGCCGAGATGGCCATGATGACCAGCGCGACGAACGCCTGGGAGTGGTCGCCCTCCGTCAGCAGCGGGGCCACGATGCCCGCCGTGGTGACGATGGCGACCGTGGCCGAGCCCTGGGCGACGCGCAGGACCAGGGAGATCAGGTAGGCGAGGACGACCACCGGCAGGCCGACGTCGTTGAAGGTGTCGGAGAGTGCCTGGGCGACCCCGCTGCCCTTGAGGACCGCGCCGAAGACACCGCCCGCGCCGACCACGAGCAGGATGTTGCCGACCGGCTTGAGAGAGGCGGTGGACACCGTCTCCAGCGACTTGCGGGACCAGCCGCGCCGGATGCCGAGCAGGTAGTACGCCAGCAGCAGCGCGATCGTCAGCGCGACGAAGGGGTGCCCGAAGAACTCGATGACCGAGCGGCCGGTGGAGGGGTCGAAGGCGATCGACGAGAAGGTCGCGAGCAGGATCAGCACCAGCGGCGTACCGATGATGGCCAGCACCGTGCCGAGCGGCACCGGCGCCTCCCGCGGCGTGACGCCGGCGGTCCGCTGCTCCTCGACCAGCGCCGCCTTCGCCTCGTCGGCGGCCTCGACCATGTCCTGCGGTACGGGGACGAAGATCCGCTTGCCGACCCAGGCGGCCCAGGCCCAGGCGGCGAGCACGGCGGGGATGCCGCAGACGATGCCCATCAGGATGACCCAGCCGAGGTCGACGTGGAGCAGACCGGCGGCGGCCACCGGGCCCGGGTGCGGCGGCAGGAACGCGTGGGTCATGGACAGGCCGGCGAGCAGCGGCAGGCAGTACAGGAGGATCGACTTGCCGCCGCGCTTGGCGGCCGCGTACACGATCGGCGCGAGGACGAAGATGCCGACGTCGAAGAAGACCGGGATGCCGAAGATGAGGCCGGTGAGGCCCATGGCGAGCGGGGCGCGCTTCTCGCCGAAGATCTGGAGCAGCCGGGAGGCCAGCACCTCGGCGCCGCCGGAGACCTCGAGCACGGCGCCGAGCATGGTGCCGAGCCCGATGATGATCGCGATGTGGCCGAGGGTGCCGCCCATGCCGGACTCGATGAGCGAGACGGCGTCGGAGCGCTGGACGGTGCCGAAGAGTTCGGTGACCGAGAGACCGGCCGCGAGGCCGACGGCTATGGAGACCGCGAGCAGCGCGACGAACGGCTGCAGTCTGACCTTGATGATCAGGAAGAGGAGAAGCAGGATGCCGAGCGCGGCGACCGTGAGGAGGCCGGCGGTGCCGTGGATGAGGGCGATGAGTCCACCGGTGTGGGGTGGGGTCTCGGGCGCGGCGGCGGCGAGCAGGGACATCACGGGGGACCTCGTAATTCCATGAGTCTTTCGGGGCAGGGGGAATCGCGGTGCGGCGCCCCGGGAACGGGCGCCGCACCGTGATGACGTACGGAGTGCGGGAGAAGGCGGGAGAGAGCGGAGCCCGGCGTCAGCTCAGGACGGCCAGCGCGTCGATCTCGATGAGGAGGCCCGCGGGCAGACCGACGTAGACGGTCGTGCGGGCGGCGGGGGGCGCGGTGAGGCCCTGCTCCTCGAAGTACGCGTTGTAGATCTGGTTCATCTCGGCGAAGTGGTCGACGTCGGTGAGGTAGACGCGGATCATCATCGCGTCGTCCCAGCCGGCGCCGCCCTCTTCGAGGATGGCCCGGACGTTGGCGAGGGTCTGGAGGGTCTGCTCGCGCAGGGTCGGGCCCGCGGGCGTCGGCGGCTCGCCCTCGACGGCGGGCAGGAAGCCGACCTGCCCGGCGACCTGGAGGATGTTCCCCTTCCTGACTCCGTGCGAGAACTTGGCGGGCGGGGTGGTGTGGGTCTTGGGGGTGAGGGCGGTCTTCTCGGTCATGGGGGTCCTTAGCTGGGGTCCTTCGGGGGCTTTCCGGAGTAGTCGCGGCTGATGGCGTCCGCCGTACGGCGCACCAGCGGGAGCAGGGTGAGGAGTTCGTCGGCGGTGACGACGACGTTGGGCGCGGAGACCGACATCGCGGCGGCGACCCGCCCGTCGGCACCCCGGATGGGCGCGGCGACGCAGTTGATGGACTCCTCGTGGCCACCGAGGTCGGTGGCCCAGCCCTGTTCGCGCACCGTCGCCAGCTCTTTGAGGAAGGCGGGGGCGTTGGGGGTCGAACGGGCCGTGTACAGGGGGTAGTCGAGCTTCTCCGCGAGGGCGCGGCGCTCGGCCTCGGGCAGGTCGGCGAGGAGGAGTTTGGCGACCGCGGCGACGGTGATGGCGACGGGCTTGCCGATCCGCGAGTACATGCGCACGGGGTAGCGGCTCTCCACCTTGTCGATGTAGAGGACCTCGTTGTCCTCGTAGACCGCGAGGTGGACGGTGTGCCCGCACTGCTCGTTGAGGCGTACGAGGTGGGAGTGGGCGATCTCGCGGACGTCGAGGTTCTCGACGGCCTCCTGGGCGAGGGCGAAGAGGCGGGCGCCGAGGCGGTAGCGCTGGTCGGACTGGCGGTAGACGAGGCCGTGCTCGTGCAGGGTGCGCAGGAGCCGGAGCGCCGTGGACTTGTGGACGCCGAGACGGTCGGCGACCTGGCCGAGGTCGGCGGGTCCCTCGGCGAGCAGCGGCAGGATGCTCAGCGCCCGGTCGACGGTCTGGCTCATGGGGTACGTACCTCCTCGTCGGCCCGCGTGACGGCTTCGGTCCAGCCGGGGCCGAGTCGAAGTGTCCCCCACGCCTCGTCGTCCAGAGCGGCCAGCCGGTCGGCGTGGTCGCGGGACGGCGGCACGGCGAGGTCGCCGGGGACGGTGAGGGCGGCGGCGGCCGTGAGGTGGCCGTGCCGCAGCCGGTCCCGGGCGGGCAGGGATCGGAGGGTGGCGGACAGGAACCCGGCGGCGAAGGCGTCCCCGGCGCCGACGGGCGCGACGACGTCGACGCGGAGGGCGGGGACGCGGGTGACGGTGTCCGCGCGGGACTCGGCACCGCCGCCGGACTCGGCAGCGCACCCACCGTCAGGCTCGGCACCGCACCCGCCACCGGCCTCGCCGCCGCTGCCTCGCTCGAACAGCGTCGCGCCCGCCGCGCCCTGCTTCACCACCAGTGCCCGGGGTTCGGGCAGCGCGGCGCGGATCGCGTCGGGGCCGCCGGTGATGCCCCAGGCCTCCTCCGCCTCGTCCTCGCCCACGAAGACGAGGTCGCTGCGGCGGGCCAGTTCCAGCAGGACGGTCCGGCCCGTCTCCGGGTGGTGCCAGAGATGCGCCCGGTGGTTGACGTCGAACGAGACCAGGGGGCGGTCGGGGCGGGGGGCGGTCAGCTCGCGGAGCAGGGCCAGGCAGTCGGCGGAGAGCGCGGCGGTGATGCCGGAGAGGTGCAGGACGCGTCCGGAGTCCAGTTCGGCGCGGGGCGTGTTGTCCGGGGACATCGCGGAGGCGGCGGAACCGGCCCGGTAGTAGAGGACCTCGTGCTCGTCCGTGGCCCGGTCGCCCGCGGTGCGGAAGTAGATTCCGGTGGGGCGGTGCGGGTCGCGGCGCACGGCGGAGGTGTCGACGCCGTACGCGGTGATGGCCTCCACCAGATGGTCGCCGAACCCGTCGTCCCCGACCCTGCCGATCCACTTCACGCGGTGCCCGGCGGCCGCGAGGACGCACGCCACGTTGGACTCGGCGCCGCCGATCCCCCGGTCGAAGGAGGGCACGTCGGCGAGCCGCCCCGGCCGGGAGGGCAGGAACGTGACCATGGACTCGCCGAGCGCGACCACGTCGACGGGGCGGATGCCGTCGACGGGACGGGACACGGCAGCTGCGGGTCCGGTGGGGGTCACGATGACGGGGGCTCCTTGCTCGCGCGGCGCTCGCGGTCAACGGCACCGTTGACCCTGCGTTGGCTGGGATGTTAGACAGCAGTAAGCGACATACGCAATGACCGTTGCATTATCTGCAACGCACCTCATCAGGGAGGCCCCATGGGCGCCGACACCGCCGCAGCACGCCTCGCCGCCCTCGCGGCGGACCGCGTGGACCACCGCTTCAAGGGGCTGCCCCCGGACGCCCGGGGTCTGACCGTCGGCGAGCTGACCGCCCAGCGCCGCAACCTCTTCGACGACGGCTTCACCACCCCCGTGCTCGCCCTCTCCGCCGAGCGTCTCGCCCACAACCTCGCCCTGATGGAGTCGTACGCCGCCCGCCACGGCCTCGCCTTCGCCCCGCACGGCAAGACCTCGATGGCCCCGCAGCTCTTCCACCGCCAGATCGAGCACGGCGCCTGGGGCATCACCCTCGCCGTGCCCCACCAGGTGTGGGTGGCCCGGGAGTTCGGCGTCCAGCGGGTCTTCCTCGCCAACGAGCTCGTCGACGCGGCGGCCCTGCGCCGGATCGCGGCGGAGCTCACCGCCGACCCGGACTTCCGCTTCGTCTGCTACGTCGACTCGGTGCGCGGTGTCGAGCTGATGGCCGCCGCGCTGCACGGCTCCACCCGTCCGGTGGACGTGGTCGTCGAGCTCGCCGCGGGCGAGGGGGCCCGCACCGGCGTGCGTACGGAGGCGGAGTGCGCGGCGGTCGCGGACGCGGTGGCCGCGACGACGACGCTGCGGCTGGTCGGCGTGGCGGGGTACGAGGGCGAGGTGCCGGGGGCCGACCCGGGCCGCGTGCACGCGTGGCTGCGCCGGCTGACCGCGCTCGCGGTGGACTTCGACAAGGCGGGCCGGTTCGCCGGGGTGGAGGAGATCGTCGTCAGCGCGGGCGGCAGCGCCTGGTTCGACGCGGTGGCCGACGTCTTCGCGGAGATCCCCGAACTCTCCCGTCCTGTATTGAAGTTGCTGCGCTCGGGCGCGTACGTCTCGCACGACGACGGCCACTACCGGCGGCTGACGCCGTTCGCCCGGGTCCCCGAGGAGGGCGCCCTGCACCCGGCGTTCCGGCTCTGGTCCCAGGTCGTCTCCCGGCCCTCCCCCGAGCAGGCCTTCGTCAACGCGGGCAAGCGGGACGCGGCCTACGACCTCGATCTGCCCGAGGCCCAGGCGGTCCGGCGGGACGGCCGCGAGCGCCCGGCCACCGGGGTCGCCGTCACCGGCCTCTCGGATCAGCACGGGTGGCTGGCCACCTCCCCGGAGGCGGACCTGGAGGTCGGCGACTGGGTGGGGCTGGGGCTGTCGCACCCGTGCACGTCCTTCGACAAGTGGCAGCTGATCCCCGTGGTGGAGGCGGACGGGACGGTCGTGGACTACGTACGGACGTTCTTCTAGAACCGGCACGGGAAAGGACGCACGCCATGATGGATCTCGTCATCCGTGACGCGGAGGTCGTCGACGGCACCTCGGGCCCCTCGTACCGCGCCGACGTGGGGATCGAGGGCGGCAGGATCACCACCGTGGTCAAGGAGGGAGCCGCGGCCGGCTGTCTGCGGCCGGTCGCGCGCCGGGTCCTGGACGCCGAGGGCCTGGCCCTGGCGCCCGGCTTCATCGACATGCACGCCCACAGCGACCTGGCCCTTTTGCGCGATCCCGAGCACACCGCGAAGGCGGCCCAGGGGGTGACCCTGGAGGTCCTCGGCCAGGACGGCCTGTCGTACGCGCCGGTGGACGACCGCACGCTCGCCGAGGTCCGCAGGGCGATCACCGGCTGGAACGGGCACGGCGACGACATCGACTTCAACTGGCGCTCGGTCGGCGAGTACCTGGACCGACTCGACCACGGCTTCGGCGGCGAGGGCATCGCGGTGAACGCCGCCTACCTCGTCCCGCAGGGCACCGTCCGCATGCTCGCCGTCGGCTGGGAGGACCGCCCGGCGACGGAGCGGGAGCTGGACCGGATGCGGCGGCTGGTCGCCGACGGCCTGCGGGAGGGCGCCGTCGGCATGTCCTCCGGCCTCACCTACACCCCCGGCATGTACGCCCAGGACGCCGAACTCACCGAACTGTGCCGGGTGGTGGCCGGACACGGCGGCTACTACTGCCCGCACCACCGCTCGTACGGGGCGGGCGCCCTGGAGGCGTACGAGGAGATGGTGGCCCTCACCCGCGAAGCCGGCTGCCCGCTCCATCTCGCCCACGCCACCATGAACTTCGGGGTGAACGAGGGGCGGGCGCCCGAGCTGCTCGCGCTCCTGGACCGCGCGCTCGCCGAGGGCGCGGACATCAGCCTCGACACGTACCCCTACACCCCCGGCTGCACCACGCTCGTGGCGATGCTGCCGAGCTGGGCGAGCGAGGGCGGTCCCGAGGCGGTGCTGGCGCGCCTGGCGGACGACGAGAGCGCCGAGCGCATCCGGCACCACATGGAGGTCGTCGGCGCGGACGGCTGCCACGGCGTCCCCATCGAGTGGGACACGATCGAGATCTCCGGCGTCGCCGATCCGGCGCTCGCGGAGTACGTCGGCAGCACGGTCCGGCAGTCCGCCGACCGGCTCGGCGAGGACCCCTGGACCACCGCCCGCCGCATCCTCCTCGACGACCGGCTCGGCGCCACGATCCTCCAGCACGTCGGCCACGAGGAGAACGTGCGCGCCATCATGCGGCACCGCGTGCACACCGGCGGCTCGGACGGCATCCTGCGCGGCGACAAGCCGCACCCGCGCGCCTACGGCACGTTCCCGCAGTATCTCGGCCGGTACGTGCGGGAGTTGGGCGTCCTCTCGCTGGAGGAGTGCGTCGCCCACCTCACCGGCCGCCCGGCCGCCCGGCTGCGGCTGCCGGACCGCGGTCTGGTCCGCGAGGGCTACCGCGCCGACCTCGTCCTGTTCGACCCGGCCACCGTCGCGGCCGGGTCGACCTTCGAGGCGCCGCGCACGCTCCCGACGGGCATCCCGTACGTGTTGATCGACGGCCGCTTCGTGATCGAGGACGGACGCCGCACGGACGTCCTGGCGGGGCGGGCGGTCCGCCGTACGGCCTGACCGCCCGCCCCGCGAGGCGTCACGGCTTGGGCAGGACACACCCGGTGGCGCTCAGATCGAGCTTGTTGCCGGTGCCGAAGCACGGGACGATCTGGTAGGTCTCCTCGGCGTAGTTGATGCCCTGGTGGATGGTGACGTTGCCGCTCGCGTCGACCTCGCACGGGTTGTTCACCGTGCAGGTCTCGCCGTCCTCGTTGCCGGTGTTGTTGACGGCGACGACCTTGCCGGTGGCGTTGTCGATGACGGGCGAGCCCGAGGTGCCGCCGATGGTGTTGCAGGCGGAGGTGTAGCGGACCGAGTCCTTCCAGGTCCAGTCACCCTCCTTCAGGCGGTACACGAACCCGTCGACGTTGCAGCTGTAGGTCCGCTTCCAGTAGCCGGAGACGACCTTGATGGCGGTGCCCGCGGTGGGATGGGTGTCGCTGAGGGTGAGCGCGCTGATCCCGTACGAGCTCCGGATCTGCGCGTAGGTGCGGGTGAGCTGGTAGATCGTGATGTCGGTGTCGGTCATCGTCGAGTACGCGACCTTGCTGGCGCGCAGCGTCGCGACGCCCGTCCCGGCGGAGTTCAGCAGGGTGAAGGAGCGCGAGGAGGTCTGGCCGACGATGACCTCGCCCGGTTCCGGGAAGCCCGTCTCCAGGCAGTGACCGTTGGAGAGCACGAGCGCGGGGTCACTGTCCGCGGAGTTGGGCATCCGGATGACGGAGCCGGAGCAGTTGCTGAGCGCGACGGTGCCGGCGTAGTTCACGGCCTGGACGGCCGGCGCCCGGACGGCCGACGCGTGCTCGGTCGACAACGGCACGACGGACGACCGCGCGGCCGGTGCGGACGCGGGTGCGGGGGTGGCCGCGTGTGCGGGTGCCGCGACCGCGGGTGCCACGCCCGCCCCGGTGATCACCAGGGCGAACAGCGCGGCGACGAGAGGCTTTCTCATGTGGGGGTCCCCTCTTGCGACTTGGGCGGCCGGAGGTCTTCCGGCCACGACCAGTTTTGTCATGCGCATTGTGAGGCGGGGGGACGCGGTGGACAAGGAGTGGTTTCCGGCCTCGGACGAGCGCCGCGGGAACCGTGTGGTCGCGGTCACCGACCCGTTCGGGGGAACCCCGCCCGTGGCCGGGATCGGCCCTGCCGCGGCCCCGGCCCGCGTCCCGGTCCGGCCGTTGCGCCAGGACACCGGCGCGTACGCCGGGGATCACGGGGTCCACGGCACGGCGTGGGACGAAAGGCACCCAAAACACCACGTCTCACGTGGTGGAAAACACGCCCCGCGAGGCGTTACGCGGCCGTAAGCTCACGGACATGCAGGTGATCCAGTCGACCAAGCTCGCCAACGTCTGTTACGAGATCCGGGGCCCGGTGCTCGAGGAGGCGATGCGGCTGGAAGCCGCGGGGCACCGGATCCTCAAGCTGAACACCGGCAATCCGGCCGCCTTCGGGTTCGAGTGCCCGCCGGAGATCCTGGAGGACATCCTCCGCAACGTCTCCTCGGCGCACGGCTACGGCGACGCGAAGGGCCTGCTGGCCGCCCGCCGCGCCGTCGTCATGCACAACCAGACCCTCGGCATCGAGACGGACGTCGAGCACGTCTTCATCGGCAACGGCGTGTCCGAGCTGATCGTGATGGCGATGCAGGGCCTGCTCGACGACGGCGACGAGGTGCTCGTACCGGCACCGGACTACCCGCTGTGGACCGCGGCCGTGTCCCTGTCCGGCGGCACCGCCGTCCACTACCACTGCGACGAGCAGTCCGACTGGATGCCCGACCTCGCGGACGTGGAGCGGAAGGTCACCGACCGCACCAAGGCGCTCGTCATCATCAACCCGAACAACCCGACGGGCGCGGTGTACGACGAGGCGATGCTGCGCGGGCTCACCGACATCGCCCGCCGCCACAACCTGCTCGTCTGCTCGGACGAGATCTACGACAAGATCCTCTACGACGACGCGACGCACACCCCCACCTCCGCGGTCGCCCCCGACCTGCTCACCCTCACCTTCAACGGCATGTCGAAGGCCTACCGGGTGGCCGGTTACCGCGTCGGCTGGATGTCGATCTCGGGCCCCCGCGCCCACGCCGACTCCTACATCGAGGGCCTGACGATCCTCGCGAACATGCGGCTGTGCGCGAACATGCCGGGTCAGCACGGCGTGGTCGCCGCGCTGAGCGGCCGGCAGACCATCGGCGAGCTCGTCCTGCCGGGCGGGCGTCTGAAGGAGCAGCGGGACGTCGCGTACGAACTGCTGACCCAGATCCCGGGCGTGAGCTGTGTGAAGCCGAAGGGCGCGCTGTATCTCTTCCCGCGGCTCGATCCGAAGGTCTTCAAGATCAAGGACGACCGGCAGATGGTGCTCGACCTGCTGCGCCGCGAGAAGATCATGGTCGTCCAGGGGACGGGCTTCAACTGGCCGGAGCCGGACCACTTCCGGGTGGTCACCCTGCCGACCGTGGGTGATCTGACCGACGCGGTGACCCGGATCGGCACCTTCCTGGACGGTTACAGCCAGCCCTGACCCTCACCCTGCGTGCCCGGCGGGGCCAAATGCGCGACCTGACTCAACTTTAGACGAAATCCAAGCTAGGATGGTTTCCTGCGAGCGCACAGGAGGCCGTCCCATGTACGAACCGATCCGCACCAAGTCGGTCCACACGGCGACCGGCGCGCCCTCGGACTTCCCCCACCGGTCGCGCGAGGAGGAGCTGGACATCCAGCTCGCCGGGCATCTCGCGGCCCTCCTCGCGGTGACGGACGAGATCCGTGCGCTCGCGCCCTCCCCCGACCTGGACACCGCGGCCGCGCGCCTCGCCGAACAGGTGGCGCGGCTCCGGGGAGGCGTCGCGCCCGTGCGCGCGTCCGCCGCCGCCCCCGGACCCCGCGCCCACGCCCTCCACCAGCGCGCGCACGCCCTCGCCGGACGCGCCCTCGTCGTCGCCGCCTCCCGCGCGGACACGGCGGCCGCGATCCTCGCCGCCGAGCGCATGGACGCCCACGCCCTGGCCACCGACCCCCGCACCCTCGCCTCCCACTGAGCCCCGCGCTCCCCCTTACGGCCCCGGTCCGCGTGCACCGCAGCGACGCGCGGACCGGGTGCCCCACACCCCACGTCAGCCGGGTGTCACGGCCGTCGTCTGCAGCCCCAGCGCCGCGAGCAGCGCCAACTGCTCCGCCGCCTCCGTGCCCGGCGCCGCGGAACACACCGTGATCCGCAGATCCGCGCCGGGCACGGTGAGGGTGTCGCAGTCCACGACGATCGTCCCGAGCTCGGGATGGTGGACCGTCTTGGTGTCGGCCGTGTGGAATCCGACCGTGTGCGCGGCCCACAGGGTGCGGAACCGGTCGCTCTCCCGCCGCAGGTCCGCGATCAGCGACCGCAGTCCCCTGTCCTCGGGATAGCGGGCGGTGGCGGACCGCAGATCCGACACGAGGGCCGCCTCCAGCCTCGTCCGCTGCTCCGGCGTGTGCGTGACCCGGGTCGGCAGCCCCGCGAACTGCCGCCACACGTAGTTGCGCTCCCGCCCCCGCCACTCGGAGGGGTCGCCGACCAGCGCGGCCCACAACGGGTTCCACGAGATCAGGTCGTACGCCGCGTCGTGGACCCCCAGGGGCGCGAGCCGCAGCTGGTCCAGCAGCCGCTGGACGCTGGGCGGGACGTGCCGCGAGATCTGCCCGGCCGCGGGCGGCGCCTGGCCGGCCAGGCGGAACAGGTGGTCGCGCTCCGCCTCCGACAGTCGCAGCGCACGGGAGAGCGCGGTGAGGACCTGGTCGGAGGGCGAGGTGGCCCGGCCCCGTTCGAGACGGGTGACGTAGTCCACCGAGAGCCCGGCGAGCTGCGCCAGCTCCTCGCGGCGCAGTCCGGGCGCCCGCCGCACACCGCCGGTCGGCAGTCCCGCCTCCCGAGGCGTCGTCCGGTCGCGCCAGTGCCGCAGCGTCGTGCCGAGTGCTCCGTGTGTTCCGTGCTCCCCGTGTGCCGCCCGCTGCTCCCCGTGTACCGCCCGCTCCGCGCTCATCCCTCCATGGTGCTCCCCCGCGGACCGCGCAGCCTGGTACTGCCGGACCCCCCGATGCCGGGGGCCCTGCCCGTGCGCCCGGACCGCGCGCACAGTGGAGTCATGACCATCACCGTGATCACCGGAGCCAACAAGGGCATCGGATTCGAGACCGCCCGCCGACTCGTCGAGCGGGGCCACACCGTGTACCTCGGCGCCCGCGACGCCGACCGGGGCCGGCGGGCCGCCGACGCGCTGGGCGCCCGGCCGCTGCTGCTCGACGTCACCGACGACGGGTCCGTGCGGGCCGCCGCGGACCGTGTGCGCGAGGAGGCCGGACATCTGGACGTCCTCGTCAACAACGCCGGAATCAACCAACCCGCCAAACCCGTGGAGGAGTTCACCGCCACCGACGTCCAACGCGTCTACGACACCAATGTCTTCGGTGTCGTCCGCACCGTGCACGCCTTCCTCCCGCTGCTGCGGAAGGCCGCGGCCCCCGTCGTCGTGAACGTCACCAGCGCCCTGGGCTCGCTCACCGTCAACGCCCTGCCGGACAGCACCACGCTGCTGCCGACCTGGGTGCCGCTGCTCGCCTACAACTCCTCCAAGGCGGCGCTGAACATGCTGACGGTGCTGTACGCCAAGTCGTTCCCGGAGATCCGGATCAGTGCCGTGACCCCCGGCTTCACCGCGACCGACCTCAACGGCCACTCCGGGACGCTGAGCGTCGAGCAGGGCGCCGAGATCGTCGTCGCCACGGCCGCCGCCGGAGCCGACGCGCCCACCTGCGCGTTCGTCGAGGCGTCGGGCAACCTCCCCTGGTGACGAACCGCACCACGGGAGGCGGCCGTTCCGGTTGCATACCGGGATAGGTCGGTCACTCCCCGTTCACCCGGCGCCTCCGGGAACGTTGGATTCCGGGAGCATGGTCCTCGGTGTGAGACGCATCGTGGGAATCGTCCTGGCGGTCCTGCTGATCGGCGGCGTGGCAGCAGCCGTCGTAGCGGGCCGCGAAGGTCAGGACACGCGCACGGCAACGAAGACCGTGCACGGAGTGATCGGTTCGGAGAAGGCGGAGTTCTTCGCCGACCCCGACGTGGTGAAGGCCCTCGCCGCCAAGGGCTACACCGTGAAGACGGAGACCTCCGGGTCCTGGGCCATGGAGGGCCTGGACCTCAAGGGGTACGACTTCGCCTTCCCCTCGAGCCAGGCCCCGGCCGACGAGCTCGCCGCCAAGTTCCACGCGCGGCAGCCCCTGCCGCGCCCCTTCTACTCGCCCCTCGTGGTCGTCGCCCACCGCAGCGCCGCCGAGGTGCTGGCGGCGAACGGGCTCGCGACGGTCGGCAAGGGCTCCGGCACGCTCAGGATGGCCGCCTACCTCAAGGCCGCCGAGCACGACCGGACCTGGCAACAGCTCAAGGGGGCCGGGGCGCACGGCGAGCTGACGGGCACGCTGTACATCGCCACCACCGACCCCGCCACCTCCAACTCCGGCGCGCTCTACCTCGCCGCCGCCTCGTACGTCGCCGACGGCGGCCGGGTCGCCGCGGACACCGTCGCCGTCACCCGCACCGCGCCCCTCATGCGCAAGCTCATCAGCGTCCAGGGCGCCCAGCAGACCAGCACGGACGCCGCGTTCCGGGACTTCGTCAGCGGGGCCGGAAACCCGCTCGTGCTCGTGTACGAGTCCCAGGTCGCCTCGCTGCTCGCCCAGGGCCAGGACGTCGGTGACCTCACGGTCCTGTACCCGGACACCACCGCGAACAGCGACCACACGGTCGTACCGCTGACGGAGGCCGGCCGCGCGCTCGGTGAACTCCTCAGCAGCGACCCGGCTCTGCGCAGGCTGGCCGTCAGGCACGGGTTCCGACCGCAGGGCGCGAGCGCGGAGTTCACGGCGGCGACCGCCGCCCACGCCACCTATCTCAACCAGAAACTGACCGGCGTCCGGCAGGCGCCCGTGCCCGCCTCCGCGGTGCTGCACGAGATGGCACGCCGGGCGAAGGGACAGGGGGGAAGCACATCATGAGCACCGAGGACACGTTCACCCTCACGCCGCCCGAGGCCGTCGCGCCCGTGCCGCGCGAGAAGGCCGGCGGGCTCGTCCCCGTCGACCCGTCCGTGCAGAACGAGATGGCGCGCCGGGCCGCGGAGTACATCGGCGGACTCGCCTCCCTGGACGCCCGTTCACCCGAGTTCGCGGGCAAGGTCGGGGAGATCGCGGGCCTCGGCGCGAGCGAGATGCGGGGAGCCGCCGCGCAGTCCAACCGCATGCTGGAGCGCACCCTGCGCAGCCTCCCCTCGAAGGGCGAGGACGCGCAGTCGCACGTGGCGGGCTCGCTCGTCGAACTCCGGCGCGTGGTCGAGGACCTGGACCCGCGCGACCTGCCCGCGGGCAAGGGGCGCAAGCTGCTGTCGCGGCTGCCGGGCGGCAACAAGCTGCGCGACCACGTCGCCAAGTACGCCTCCTCGCAGGCCACCCTGAACAAGATCGTGGGCTCCCTGCGCGGCGGTCAGGACGAACTGCGCCGTGACAACGCGGCGTTGCAGACCGAGCGGGTCCGGCTCTGGGAGACGATGGGCAAGCTCCAGGAGTACGTGGTGCTGACCCAGGCCCTGGACACGGCCGTCGAGGAGCACATCGCGGGCGTCGACGCCGCCGACCCCACGCAGGCCGACACCCTGCGCTCCGACGTCCTCTTCCCGGTGCGCCAGAAGCACCAGGACCTGCTGACCCAGCTCGCGGTGTGCGCGCAGGGCTATCTGGCCATGGACGTGGTCCGGCGCAACAACGACGAACTCATCAAGGGCGTCGACCGCGCCGCCACCACCACGGTCTCCGCCCTGCGCATCTCCGTGATGCTCGCCTCCGCCCTGGACAACCAGCGCAAGGTCGTCGACCAGGTCAACGCGTTGCGCGGCACCACGGAGGAACTGATCCGCGGCAACGCCGAGATGCTCGCCACGCAGAGCGGCGAGATCCAGCGCATCGCCGCCGACCCGGCCGTCGGCGCGGAGACCCTCCGTACCGCGTTCCAGCAGATCTACCGCACCCTCGACGCCATCGACACCTACAAGGTGCAGGCCACCGAGTCGATGGCGGCGACCGTGGAATCCCTGACCTCGGAACTCCAGCAGGCGAGCGTCTACCTGGAGCGCAGCAGGTCGCGCGGCGCCCTGGACGGAGGGTCCGCGTGAGACCACGACTGACCGCCCTCGCCGTACTCGCGCTGCTGACGGCCTGCACTTCGCACCCGCAGCAGGAGCGGCAGCCCGAGGGGAACGCGCCCGAACCGGGCACCCTGCGCATCCTCGCCTCCAGCGAACTCGGCGACATGCGACCGGTGCTGGAGCAGGTCCGCAAGGACACCGGCATCACGGTCCGCCCCACCTACCTGGGCACCCTCGCCGCCGTGGACCTCCTCGCGCGCGGCAAGGTGGACGGTTCCTACGACGCGCTGTGGCTGTCGTCCAACGACTATCTGCGGCTGCGGCCGGAGGCGGCGAAGAAGGTCGTCTCGGAGACGCCGGTGATGTCGAGCCCGGTGGCCATCGGGGTGAAGCCGACGACCGTGAAGGCACTGGGCTGGAAGCCCGACGACGTCACCTGGCCGCAGGTGGAGCAGGCGGTGGCGGACGGCCGGCTGACGTACGGCATGACCGACCCGGCCCGCTCCAACTCCGGTTTCTCCACCCTGATCTCGGTCGCCTCGGGCCTGTCCGGCGCGCAGTCGGCGCTCACCGACGCCGACGTGGACAAGGCGACTCCGCGCCTCAAGGAGTTCTTCAAGGGGCAGAAGCTGACCTCGGGGTCCTCCGGCTGGCTGGCGAGCGCGTACCGGCGCCGCGGCACCGTGGACGCCCTGCTCAACTACGAGTCCGTCCTGAAGGGGATGAAGGACCTGACGGTCATCCGGCCGCGCGACGGCGTCGTGACCGCCGACTACCCGCTCTCCTCGCTCGCCGCCACGGACAAGGGCACCCGGGAGACCGTCCGGCGTCTCACCGAGGCGCTGCGCACCCCGGCCGTCCAGCGGCTCATCACGGAGCGCACGCTGCGCCGGCCGGTGGTCGCCTCCGTCGCCCCGGCGGCCGGCCTCGACAGGAGCCGACGGCGTGAACTCCCCTTCCCCGGCAGCCGGTCCGTCGCCGACCGGCTCCTCGACTCGTACGAGAACCAACTCCGCCGGCCCTCCCGGACCGTGTACGTCCTCGACACCTCCGGCTCGATGCGGGGCGGCCGGCTCGACCGGCTGAAGAAGGCGCTCACCTCGCTGACGGGCGATTTCCGCGAACGCGAGGAGGTGACGCTGATGCCGTTCGGATCGGACGTGAAGAGCGTCCGCACGCACGTGGTGCGGCCCGCCGACCCGGAGGCCGGGCTGGACGGCATCAGGGCGGACACCCGGGCGCTCAGTGCCTCGGGCGACACCGCGATCTACACCTCGCTGGAGAAGGCGTACGAGCATCTGGGGGCCGGCATCGACACGTTCACGTCGATCGTGCTGATGACCGACGGCGAGAACACGACGGGCTCGGGTCCCGGGCACTTCGACGGCTTCTACCGCGAGCTGCCCGGCGCGCAGCGGGAGATCCCCGTCTTCCCGATCCTCTTCGGCGACTCCGACCGTGACGAGCTGGGGCACATCGCCGAGCTGACCGGCGGCCGTCTCTTCGACGCCCGCAAGGGTTCGCTCGACGGAGCCTTCGAGGAGATCCGTGGCTACCAATAGGTTCGTGGGCTATCTGGAGTCCCGGAAGAACCTGGCCGGGAGCGCCTGCGGGCTCGGTGGGCTGGCGCTGACCTTCACGGGGCTGGCGGGCGTGTACTGGCCCGTCGTCGTCGCGGGTCTGTACGGCGCGGGCGCGCTGATCGCGCCGCCGGAGCGGCCGCCGCTCCCGGACTTCCCCGACCCCTCCGCTCAACTGGAGGAGCTGCGGGCCGACTTCGCCACCCTGCGCGAGTACCTGGACGGCGTCGAGCTGCCGCCTGCGGCGGCGGGCCGGCTCACCGAACTGAGTGAGCTGCTGGCCGCCCTGCTGGACCCCGGCTGGGTCGCCGAGGTCCTCGCGCGCGACCCGGAGGGTGTGCACGCGCTGTCCCGTGCCGTACGGCAGGACATTCCCGAGGCCGTCGACACCTTCGTACGGACCCGGTGGTGGACCCGGCTGACACCCGGCACGGAGCCGCCGGAACGGCATCTGGAGCGGCAGCTCACCCTGCTGCACGAGGAGGCCGACCGGCTGGCGGCGGTCCTGCGGGAGGCCGAGGCGCGGCGCCAGGAGACGCACACGCGCTATCTGGAGGACCGCGGCCGCTCGCAGTGACCGGCCCGGTCGCCCGGCTCGGTGCGGGGGTGGCGGAAGCCGGGGCTCCGCACACGGTCGTGCGGAGCCCCGGCGGGTGCTGTCACCGCGGCCGGCCCTGGCGACGTCGCAGGTCAGGGCAAGTCGGGCCGGCCGCGGAGCGGTTGGGGGCGCCGAGGGCGCGTCGGCCTCCTCCCGCCGGGCGGGCGCCCGACGGGAAGGGACGGACACGACCTAGCCGAGACGCTGCACCAGCGCCCGGTATTCGTCCCACAGCTCCTTCGGGGTGTGCTCGCCGAAGGTGTTGAGGTGCTCGGGCACGAGCGCGGCCTCCTCGCGCCACACCTCCTTGTCGACGGTGAGCAGGAAGTCGAGGTCCGACTCGGAGAGGTCGAGCCCCTTGGTATCCAGGGCGCCCTTGGCCGGCAGGACGCCGATGGGCGTCTCGACGCCCTCGGCACGGCCGTCGAGGCGGTCCACGATCCACTTCAGGACACGGCTGTTCTCGCCGAAGCCCGGCCACACGAACTTGCCCGCGTCGTTCTTGCGGAACCAGTTCACGTAGTAGATCTTCGGGAGCTTCGCCTGGTCCTTGTCCTTGGCGACGTCGATCCAGTGCCCCATGTAGTCGCCCATGTTGTAGCCGCAGAACGGCAGCATCGCGAACGGGTCGCGGCGCAGTTCACCGACCTTGCCCTCGGCGGCGGCGGTCTTCTCGGAGGCGACGTTCGCGCCGAGAAAGACACCGTGGTTCCAGTCGAAGGACTCCGTCACCAGCGGTACGGCCGTGGCGCGGCGTCCGCCGAAGAGGATCGCCGAGATCGGCACGCCCTTGGGGTCCTCCCACTCGGGCGCGATGATCGGGCACTGGTCGGCGGGGACGGTGAAGCGGGCGTTGGGGTGGGCGGCCGGGGTGCCGGACTCCGGCGTCCAGTCGTTGCCCTTCCAGTCGGTGAGGTGGGCGGGAGTCTCCTCCGTCATCCCCTCCCACCAGATGTCGTTGTCGTCCGTCAGCGCGACGTTGGTGAAGACCGAGTTGCCCCAGAGCGTCTTCATCGCGTTGGCGTTGGTGTGCTCACCGGTGCCGGGCGCGACGCCGAAGAAACCGGCCTCGGGGTTGATCGCGTACAGCTGGCCGTCCTCGCCGAACCGCATCCAGGCGATGTCGTCACCGATGGTCTCGACCGTCCACCCGGAGACCGTGGGCTCCAGCATGGCGAGGTTGGTCTTGCCGCACGCGCTCGGGAAGGCCGCGGCGACGTACTTGGACCCGCCCTGCGGCGGGGTCAGCTTCAGGATGAGCATGTGCTCGGCGAGCCAGCCCTCGTCCCGTGCCATGACGGAGGCTATGCGCAGGGCGTAGCACTTCTTGCCGAGCAGCGCGTTGCCGCCGTAGCCCGAGCCGTACGACCAGATCTCGCGGGTCTCCGGGAAGTGCGAGATGTACTTCGTGGAGTTGCACGGCCACGGCACGTCGGCCTCGCCCTCGGCGAGCGGCGCCCCGAGCGTGTGCACGGCACGCACGAAGAAGCCGTCGGTGCCGAGCTCGTCCAGGACGGGCTGTCCCATGCGGGTCATGGTGCGCATGGAGACGGCGACGTAGGCGGAGTCGGTGATCTCCACGCCGATCGCGGAGAGGTCGGAGCCGAGGGGGCCCATGCAGAACGGGACGACGTACATCGTCCGGCCCTTCATCGAGCCGCGGAAGACGCCCTGCTCACCGGTGAAGATCTCCCGCATCTCGGCGGGGGCCTTCCAGTGGTTGGTCGGGCCCGCGTCCTCCTCCTTCTCGGAGCAGATGAACGTCCGGTCCTCGACCCGCGCGACATCGGTCGGGTCGGAAGCGGCGTAGTAGGAATTGGGGCGCTTGATCGGGTCGAGCTTCTTGAAGGTGCCCTTCCGCACGAGCTCCTCGCTCAGTCGCTCGTACTCGGCCTCGGATCCGTCACACCAGACCACGCTGTCCGGCTGCGTCAGTTCGGCGATCTCGTTGACCCACGAGATCAGGTCCTTGTGCTGGGTGGGAACGGTGGAGGGAGCCGCGATGTCGCGCGCCACGATTGCTCCTAGATGAGGGGTTTTGTTTGTTGTGCCCCTTGGGGGCTGCGACCCGGATGCTTCACGGTGAGGGAACCCTGGCGCTCATCCGGTGCCGACCGCACTCATTTGATCATCCGACGCATTCGCCCATATGTCCAGAGGGCCTCACACCTGAGCGGCGTGAGCATCGCCACGTGTACCCGCGCTTCTTTGCGTCCATGCGGGGTTCAGCTGAAGGATTTTTTGCCTGGACGCCGCAGCAGGTCAGGAGCGTGAGAAGATGGCGGTTCTTGACCGGTCGGCGCGCCGTACTGATACGTAACTTACGGTTCCGTAGGTACGATTCGGCGTATGACTGCGCCCGTCCCCGACGCGCCCACGGACTCGCCGGCCGCAGGCCGCGGCCCCGTAGCGCCATCCCTGTCGCAGCCGGAATCACATCCGGTCAAGCCCAAGCTCCGCGGCTGGCTGCATCTCGGCATGTTCCCGGCCGTCCTGATCTCCGGCCTGGTGCTCACCGCCCTCGCGAGCTCGACCCGCGGCCGCATCGCCTGCGGAATCTTCGTCCTGACCGCCTGCCTGCTGTTCGGGGTCAGCGCGCTCTACCACCGCGGCGACTGGAGCCCGCGCATGGACGGCGTGCTGCGCAGACTCGACCACGCCAACATCTTCCTGATCATCGCGGGCACGTACACCCCGCTGACGATGCTGCTGCTCCCGGAGGCCAAGGGGCAGTGGCTCCTGTGGAGCATCTGGGGCGCCGCGGCGGCCGGCATCGTCTTCCGGGTCTTCTGGGTCGGCGCGCCCCGCTGGCTCTACACCCCCTGCTACATCGCGATGGGCTGGGCCGCCGTCTTCTTCCTCCCGGACTTCATGCGGACGGGCGGGATCGCCGTTCTCGTCCTGGTGATCGTCGGGGGCCTGCTCTACAGCGCGGGCGGAGTGATCTACGGAATCAAGCGCCCCAACCCCTCCCCCCACTATTTCGGGTTCCACGAGGTCTTCCACTCCCTCACCCTCGCGGCGTTCGTCGTGCACTACGTGGGCATCTCGCTGGTCGCCTACCAGCACGGCTGACCCCACCGGCCGGCCTCTCCCGGCACACCTCCGGCCACCCCAGGGCCGCGGCTCACGAGCCGCGGCCCTTTGCCGTGCCCGGAACACCCCGGCCGGCACCACAACGCCTGACAGACGCACCCCATTGACAGTAACCATCTTTTGAGAGCTACTCTCATTTCATGGTGACTCTCACTCAGCACGACGCCGTGGGGCGCGACCCCCGCCGCTGGTGGGCCCTGGGGGCCCTGGTCGCGAGCATGCTCGTGCTCGGCTTCGACATGACGATCCTCAACGTGGCGCTGCCGACGATGGCCCGTGACCTGGACGCGAGCACGGGCGAACAACAGTGGATGGCGGATGCCTACGTCGTCGTCTTCGCCGCGCTGATGCTCCCGGCCGGCCTGCTGGGCGACCGCTTCGGACGGCGCCGGATGCTCATCACCGGCCTCGGCATCTTCCTGGCCGGCTCCCTGGTGGGCGCGCTGGTCGACGACGTCACCCCGCTGATCGTCGCCCGCGCGCTGATGGGAGTCGGCGGCGCGCTCGTGATGCCGCTCGCGATGGCCGTCCTGCCGTCGCTGTTCGGACCCGAAGAACGCACCAAGGCCGTCGGCGCGGTCTCCGCCGCCTCCGCGCTGGGCCTGCCGCTCGGCCCGATCCTCGGCGGCTGGCTGCTCGACCACTTCTGGTGGGGCTCGGTCTTCCTGGTCAACGTGCCCATGGCCGCGATCGGCATCGCCGCCTGCGTCTTCCTGCTCCCCGAGACCCGCGATCCGGCCTCGCCCAAGGTCGACATCGTCTCCACGGCGCTCACCGCGGCCGGCCTCAGCGTCCTCATCTACGCGATCATCGAGGCCCCGGACCGCGGCTGGGGCGATCCGCTGATCCTCGGCCTCCTCGCGGCCTCCCTCGCCCTGATCGCGCTGCTCGTCGTCCGCGAGCGCCGCAGCCCCCGCCCGATGCTCGACCTCTCCCTGCTCGCCCGGCGCGGCTTCCTGCTCAACACGCTCGCGGCGACCCTCGTGATGTTCGTGCTGTCCGGGCTGATGTTCGTGCTGCCGCAGTATCTGCAGGCGGTGCTCGGACACGACGCGTTCGCCACCGGAGTGCGGATGCTGCCGATGATGGGCGGACTGCTGATCGCCTCCAGGGGCGCCCAGCCGCTGCTGGCCAGGTTCGGGCCGCGGGCGGTGATCAGCGGGGGCCTCGTCACCCTCGCCTTCGCCGCGGTCCTCGGCAGCCGGACGTCCGTCGACGACGGGTACGGCTTCACCGCCCTGTGGCTGTCGATCGCCGGACTCGGCTTCGGCTTCGCCGTGGTGCCCGCGATGTCCGCCGCCCTCGGCGCACTGCCCCGCGACCGCGCCGGCAGCGGCTCGGGACTCCTCATGACCGTGCGCCAGGTGGGCAGCGCGATCGGTGTCGCACTGCTCGGCTCCCTGCTGGCGAGCACGTACGGCGACCGGCTCGACACCTCCGGTCTGCCGCACGCGGCCGCGGACACCGCCGCGGACTCGGTGGTCGGCGCCCACGTGGTCGCGGCACGGCTCGGCGACCACGCGCTCGCCGCCTCCGCGAACGCCTCCTACATTCACGGCATGGACCTGGTCCTGCTGGTCAGCGGGATCGCGGCATTCGTCACCGCGCTGCTCGCCGCGGCACTGCTGCCCCAGCCCGAGCCGGCCCCCGCCCCCGCCGCCGAGGAGGACACCGGCATGGCTCCGACGCCCGCCGATGCCCGACAATGAACGTCATGGCCGCCACCGCACACAGCTCCCCTCCCGCCCCGGGCACCCAGCCGGGGCTCAGGGAGCGGAAGAAGATGAAGACCCGGATCGCGATCCGTGAGGCGACGTACCGGCTGATCCAGGAGCAGGGGTACGACGCGACGACCGTCGAGCAGATCGCGGAGGCGGCCGAGGTCTCCCCGTCCACGGTCTTCCGCTACTTTCCCGCCAAGGAGGACATCGTCCTCACGGACGAGTACGACGCACTCCTGGAGGAGGAGCTGCGCGCACGGCCCGCGGACGAGCCGTGGTTCGAATCCCTGCGGTACGTGCTGAGGAAGGCCATCGGCCTCGGGAACTCCGAGGAGCCCGAGGTGACCCGGCTGCGGACCCGGCTGATGGTCGAGATCCCCGCGGTCCGCTCCCGGATGATGGAGAGCATGTCCGTCACCGGCCGCCTGCTGTGCCGGGCGATCGGGGAACGCGTCGGCCGGGATCCCGACAGCCTCGAAGTGCGCGTCTTCGCGATGTCGCTGATCGGAGGTCTGCTGGAGACCTCGCTCTACTGGGCCGAGGGCGGCCATCGGGAGGACTTCGCCGACGTCGTCGACCGTGCGGTGGACGTCCTGGAACACGGCCTGCCGGTGGCCAAGGGCTCGTGACATCCTGACCGGGTGAACGGACCGGAGATCCTCGTCGCCTTCGCCCCGGAGCTGGGCCTGTTCGTGCCGCACGCACGGCGTTCCGGCGCCACCGCCGTCACCACCGACGGCTCCTCCACCCTCGGCCACGTCGTCGAATCGCTCGGCGTCCCGCTGACCGAGGTCGGCGCCCTGGTCGTGGACGGCCGGGAGGTCCCGGTGTCGCACGTCCCGGCGGCCGGCGAGTCCGTACACGTACGACCCGTCGAGCGCCCGCAGCGGGTGCCCGGCGCCCCGCTCCGCTTCCTCCTCGACGTCCACCTCGGCACCCTCGCCCGCCGCCTGCGCCTCCTCGGCGTCGACGTGGCCTACGAGTCCACGGACATCGGCGACCCCGCCCTCGCCACCCGCTCCGCGGCCGAGCGGCGCGTCATGCTCAGCCGCGACCGGGGGCTGCTGCGCCGCCGCGAGCTGTGGGCGGGCGCGTTCGTCTACAGCACCCGGCCCGACGACCAACTCCGGGACGTCCTGGGCCGGTTCGCACCCGAGCTGAAGCCCTGGACGCGCTGCACCGCCTGCAACGGCCTGCTCCGGGAAGCCGCCAAGGAGCAGGTCGCCGGCCAGCTGGAGAGCGGCACCGAGCGGTCGTACGACGTGTTCGCGCAGTGCCGGGAGTGCGGGCGCGCCTACTGGAGGGGCGCGCACCACGAGAGCCTGGAGGCCATCGTGGGGCGCGCCCTCGCCGAGTTCGGGCCGGTCGAGAGCTAGGCGCTGTTTCTCGGATCATGTGCGGAGCCAGATGATGAGTGCTGCGACGGTGACGGTGCCGAGGTAGGTGTAGGCCCGTTTCTCGTAGCGTGTGGCGACCGCGCGGAAGCCCTTGAGACGGTTGATGGCTCGCTCAACGGTGTTGCGTTTCTTGTAGCGTTCGCGGTCGAATCCGGTGGGCCGACCGCCTTGGGAACCGCGGTTGCGTCGGTGTCTGCGCTGGTCGAGTCGTTCGGGGATGGTGTGCGAGATGCCGCGTCGTCGCAGGTAGCGGCGGTTCTCGCGGGATGTGTAGGCCTTGTCGGCCAGGACATGGTCGGGCCGGCTGCGAGGCCGGCCGACCCCGCTGCGGGGTACCGACACCTGCTCCAGGACGGGCTGCAGTTGGGGGCCGTCACCGAAGTGTCCAGGTGTCAGGAGAACGGTGAGCGGTCGGCATCGCCCGTCCGCTGCGAGGTGGATCTTGGTGGTGAAGCCGCCCCGGGAACGTCCCAGGCACTCGCCGACCTGACCACCTCCTCCAGCCGGACGGCCAGTTTCCGAAGCACCGGATCGCCCTGATTCGTCCGCGGAAGGGCCCCCTTTGAGCAGCCGCGGTGGGCGGTGCCTTCCGCGCGCCGGCGGCGTGCTGGTGAGCTCGCACCGCCGTGGAGTCGACGGACACGTCCCAGTCGATGTGGCCCGCGGCGTCCTCGGCGGCCTGCACCTTCGACAGCAGCATGTGCCAGGTCCCGTCCGCCGACCAGCGGCGATGACGTTTGTAGACCGTCTCCCACGGTCCGAACCGCTCGGGCAGATCCCGCCACTGCACCCCCGTGCGGACCCGGTACAGCACCCCGTTGATCACCCGCCGGTGATCACTCCACCGGCCCCCACGCGCACCACCGCGAGGTAAGAACGACTCCAGCCGGTCCCACTCCGCATTCGTCAGGTCTCCGCGTCCCATGGAGCCAGCCTGCCCCCAACACCCCGTTCACGGAGGGAGATCCGAGAAACAGCGCCTAGGGCGTGTTGCGGCACCAGGGCGTGTGGCGAACGTCCCGTCGTCCGCCCGGAGGCAGGCGGGACTTCCGCCACACGCCCTAGCCGCGCTTCACGTCCTTGGCGCCGCAGGCCACCCCGTCCCGGTTCGGGTCGAGGCCCAGCGGGTCGTCCTTGCCGTTGACCTCGAGGCGGCCGTAGTCGTTGGCCTTCAGCCACGCGCAGCGCGGGGCCGTCGCCTTTCCGACGCCGGCCGGGAAGACCGTCGGCACACAGACGTTGACGCTGCCATAGTGCCGGTCGCAGCCGGAGATCGTGGTGCTGACCTTCTGCGAACTCCGCTTCCTGCCGCCCTTGGTGACCGTGCCCTCCAGGGAGTCGGCGAAGGAGTGGACGTGCGCCGAGGCGGTGTCCGTGGCCAGCGCGGACGGGCCCTGCAGATGCACCCACTTGGCGACCGACGGGACCCCGTTGGCGTCGACCGCGAAGAGCATGTACCACCCAGGCGGCGCCAAGTCGGGGTTGCTGGTGACGTTCAGGTCGACGTTGTCGCCGTCCACGCTCAGCGGCAGGTCCACGAACCGCTGGTTGGGGTCGGACGAGTGCGTCACCGCGGCGGGCCGGATCAGCTCCGCCTTCACGACGGGCCGGTCGACCGTGATGCGCTGGGTGTCCCCGTACACCCACTCGTTGTCGATCACCGAGGTGATCGCCGGGCGGGGTCCCTTGAGCAGATAGGGCGGCGTGTAGAGGGACACGTTGTGGTTCCAGGTGCCGTTGCCCGGGTTGTCGCCGGTGGCCATGACACGGCCGTCGGGCAGCAGGAACGCGGACGAGTGGTAGCCGCGCGCCTCGGGATCGGCGGCCACCGGGGCGAAGGTGGAGGAGGCCGGGTCGTAGATCGACGCCTCGTAGACGGGATTGGCACGGTTGTGCAGACCGCCGCCCGTCTCCAGCACCTTGCCGTCGGGCAGCAGGACGGCGGAGACGTACATCTTGCCCTGACCCCCCGTCTCCGGGACCTTGCCGTTGCCGAGGTCGACGGTGCCCTGCGGGATCTGCGGACCCGCCGTGTACACCGGGTTCGCGGCCTTGAGGTCGATGACGTCGGTGAGCCGGCCCGCCTCCGGGTTGGAGTCGATGTTGCCGCCGCCGAGCGTGAGGACCTTCTGGTCCTGGGCCGGGGGCAGCAGCACACTCGCGGACTGGTCGCGCTCGTCCTTGTTCCGCAGCCCCGGGACCGCCGTCACCGTGTTCGCGTCGTAGTCGTAGATCGCCGACCCGGTACCCGGGGTCCCGTTGCCGAAGACATGACTGCCCGAGTAGAAGAGCCGCCCGTCCTGCATCAGGATCATCGACGGGTACAGACCCCAGTACGACCAGGTCTGGTTGACCTGCCACAGCGGCAGCCACTGCTGCTGCTGCGCCGACCAGCGCTCGGCGGTCACCGAACCGGTGGAGTCCTCGCGCAGTCCGCCGAACGACACGACGTCACCGTTGCCGAGCTCGGTGGCCGAGGGATACCAGTGGCCGTCGTTCAGGTCGTTCGTCCTGCCGTACGTCTCGGTGACGGGGTCGAAGACGTACGACTCCTTGTACCCCTCGTAACCGTGCCCGCCCGCGACCGGGAACGCCTTGTTGCCGCTCATCACCAGCACCCGCCCGTCGGCCAGCTGGACGTGCCCCGAGCAGAACATGTCCTTCGGCGTCGGGATCACCTTGTACGTGCCGTTCACCGGGTCGTAGACCGCGCTGGTGAACGTGCCCGCGTCGAAGTTCTCCTCACTGTTGCCCGACCCGGCGATCAGCAGCACCTTGCCGTTGTTGAGGACGACCGAGTGCATGGAGCGCACCGGGTTCTGGGTCGGGAGCACGTCCCAGCGGCCGCCCGCGCACTGGTCGGCGGTACCGGTGCAGGTGGCCGGCGGGATCGGGTCGACGACCTGCTCCATCGTGTAGTCGTCGGTGGTCGCCGAGCCGGTGCCGTACACCGAGACACCCCAGGTGATCCGGTCGGTACCGGCCGGGACGGCGGGCGTACGCACGCTCGCCGAGGTCCAGGCGGCCGCCAGGTCCAGGGTCTTGAGGTCGGTCCAGTACTGCCAGCCCGCCGTCGTGTCGTGCCGGAAGAGAGTGATCGAGGCATCGGGAGTCGTCGTCCTGTACCAGAGGCCCAGGTCGTACTGCCTGCCCGCGGCGACCACCGGCGCGCAGGCCGCGGACTCCGTGATCAGCGCCTTGCGGTCGCCGTCCACCCGCCGGGTCAGGCTGACCTTCATGGCCTTGGAGCCGGAGTGGGATCCGCTCACCGTGGCGAACGTGAAGTCGTTGTCGCCCCACCCGGACTTCTCCCAGCAGGACGGCATGCCGTCCGTACCGGCGGTCTCGAAGCCCGGATTGGTGACGAGGTTCGCGGCCGAGGCGGACTGCGGCGAGACGAGCAACAGTCCGGCGGCCAGACCCGCCACGGCCAGGAGTGAGGTGCTGCGTCGTGGTCGGACCAGGAATTTCACACCGCTCTCCTTGCTGTGCGGTCGCGGTCGCGGCTCCCGTCCGCGGCCGCACGGCTGCGGCGCGGCAGGTAGACCAGCGCCTCGGTGCCGGCGAAGCGCAGGACGAAGGTCGTCACCAGGGCCAGGGCGGTGGCGGACAGCGCGCCCATGGCGAAGTGGTGGACGAACAGGGCGATCAGGGGGATGCGCAGCACCAGGTCGGCGTTGGCCAGCAGGGCGAAGCGGCCCATGCGGTCCCAGCGGTTGCGGTGCCTGCGGCGTTCGCGGAACAGCAGGTGCTCGATGAGCAGGAAGTTCCAGGCGACGCCGAACTGGTTGGCGAGGATCTCCGCCGGCAGGTAGTGCAGGCCGGTGGCGGTGAGCGCGTACAGGCCGAGCAGGTTGGGCAGGAAGCCGGTGGCGCCGATCAGCCCGAAGACGACCATCCGGGCGACCGGTGAGGCGGTGCGCAGCCCGGCCAGGTGGCGCAGGAAACGGAAGCCCTCCCGCGCGGTCGACTTGGACTCGCCGGCGAACCGGTCCTGGAAGACGAAGGGCACCTCGGTGACCCGGCGGGGGCGGCTGCGCACGGCGAGTTCGAGCAGGATCTTGTAGCCGAGCGGCTGGAGGATGTCGGCGGTGACCACGCTGCGGCGAATCGCGAAGAAGCCGCTCATCGGGTCGCTGATGCCGTGCAGTCGGCGCGGGAAGAGGGTCTTGGTCAGCCAGGTCGCGCCGCGTGAGACGGCGATGCGGTAGCCGCCGGCGAGTCCCGCGCGGCTGCCGCCCTTGACATAGCGGCTGGCGACGACGAGACCGGCGCCGGACCGCTCCCCCGATGCCACCAACTCCGGTACCAGGGACGGCGGATGCTGCAGGTCGCCGTCCATGACGACGATCCAGTCGGAGGTCGCCGCCCTCAGTCCCTCGACGACCGCGCCGCCGAGGCCGCCGGTGGGCTGTTCGCGGTGCAGCACGCTCACCGGGAACGGGCAGTCCTGCGCGACCCGGGCGATCACCTCGGGGGTCTCGTCGGTGGAGTCGTCCACGAAGACCACCTCGCAGGGCAGCCGGGCCGGTACCGACTCGGTGATCCGGCGCAGCAGTTCGGGGACGTTGCCGGCCTCGTTGAAGGTCGGTACGACGATGGTGACCGCACCCGGTTCGGGAACCTCCGCCGCTGCCGCCGCCGGATCGCCCAGCTCACCGGGGACCGTGCTCTCGAAGCTGCTCATCGACTGCCTCCGGTGCTCGACGTGGTGGTGCTCGCGGTGATCCGCCGGATCTCGATGCGGTCCTCGCCCCTGCCGAAGGTGGCGACCGGCGTGGAGTGCTCGATGGCCGCCCTGACGTGGGGCAGGTCCACCGCGTCGCGCCGCACGGTCGGGGAGGCGACGACGTAGTCGATGTCCTTCCAGCCGCCCGGCATCGTCCTGGTCACCGCGGGGTCGAGGTCCGCCTTGTAGAACCAGATGACCCCGAGGCCGGGCCGGTAACCGTCGTGCGCCAGGTCCAGCCAGAGCGCGTCGTCCACCAGGACCCGGGTGCCCGCCGGGTCCGGCACCTCGGTCCTCAGCCAGGAAGCAGCCGCCCGGTAGGGGGCGTTGGCGTCGGTGGTGACGGCGGTGTGGTCGCCGTCGTACCAGCGCGGCAGGACGAACCCGGCGGCCACCGCCACGAGGGCGGCCGCCGTCACCCGCCGTCCCCAGGTGAGGACGGGTTTCTCCGCGGTCTCGCGCCGCCGGCGCAGTACCGCGTGGAGCACGCTCGCGGTGCCGCCGGCGAGCACCAGCGCGAGGAACGGCAGCGCCTGGATGACGTACATCGCGGGCAGGTAGCCGCTCGGGCGCAGCGCCACCAAGGCCAGGATCGCGACGGTGAGCGCGGGTCCGGCCAGGGCGCGGGCGGTGACCGACCAGCGCCAGGTGACCAGGAGGAGCAGGGCTCCGGCGAGGCCGCCGAGCGGCAGTACGCGGTCGTAGTAGAGCCAGGAGTGCAGTACGCCGTACGAGCCGGAGCCGGGGTCGAGGACGAAGCCGGAGCCCGGGCGGCTCATCTGGTACGTGATGCCGTCCCAGAGCGAGACATGGCCCGCGCCGGGGAAGAGCTCCCCCTTGAGCAGGGCGAAGAGCGGATACGCGAGGCCGATCAGCGCGCAGGCGGTGACGGCTCCGGTGAGCGCGAACTTCCGGGTGTCACGGTGGCCGTGCCGCCACAGGGTGACCAGCAGGGCGGGGAGGACGACGAGCATCGTCTCCTTGGTGAGCACGGCGGCCGCGGCGGCGATGCCCGCCCCGAAGTGGTGCCACAGGTGACGGTTCGGGGACGCGGCGAGGCAGAACGCGAGCAGAGTCCACATGACCGCGATGTTGTCGAGGAAGATCTCGCGCTGGAGCACGACCGACAGCGGCGAGAGACCGAAGAGGACCATGGCGAGCCCGGCCGCCCAGCGCGGCAGCGAGAGACGGCGCGCGAGGACGTACAGGAGCACGGCGCTGACGGCGCTGACCGCGAGCATCGTCACCCGCATCGGGCCGACCGTCATCAGCGAGGGACTGAGGTGCGCGGGGATCCAGGTCAGGGCGGCTATCTGGATCCAGCCGAGGGGCGGGTGGTCGTACCAGTACGTGTAGTGGGCGAGGCCCCTGCCCTGCTGTACCGCCCAGGCCTGGGCGAGATAGGTGCCCTCGTCGTCGCTGAGGGTCGGGTAGTCGGCGATGTTCCAGCCCTGCACGACGATGATCGCCAGCAGCAGCACACCGCACAGGGCGAGGTCGGCGCGCGAGGTGCGCAGCCGCCGGCGCGGCGGGAGGTCGTGGACGGTTTCGGGCGCGGAGGGCCGTTGCGCGGGGACCGTGGAAGCGGTCGCCGCGGGAAGAGTGGAGGTCACGCGGAAGGTCCTCTCGGGACTTTCGGGACGTATCGACAGGTTCAGGACGTTCGCGGGCAGGGCTCCTGGAACCACGGCATGCGGAACCGACGTCGGTCCGCCGGGCTGATCCCGGCGGGTCGCTTCGGGTCGTGGCAGGTCGCTTCGGGTCCTGGCGGGTCGTTTCAGGCTCAGGCCGATCACTTCAGGCCCCGGCGGATCGTTCCCCGGGCCTGACGGATCGCTTCAGGCCCTAGCGGGCCACTTCGGCCTCCGTGAGGTGCGCGCCGATGTGACTGGTCAACTCCCAGTCGTTCCGGCCCCTTTGCTCACGCCACACGGCTCGGACGGCCGCACCGGCGAGGAGCACCTGATAGAAGGGGCCGCCGACGACGAGCTTGAGATAGTGCACGAAGCGGACGCGGAGTCCGTACTGCTTGCCGAAGTCGTGCAGTCCCACGAGTTCGAAGACGAAGGTGACCAGGGCGGTCACGGCCGGCAGGAAGGTGATGAAGGCGATGCCGACGGGCACGTCGAGGAAGAGCGCGATGGCCACGTTGAGCGGGATGACCACACCGGAGACCGCCTGCAGATACGGCGTCATGAGCGTGTACCGGGCCAGCAACCGCTGCCAGAAGCCCGGCAGTTGCTTCCAGTCCTTCTTGCGGTAGACCTGCAGGAAGCCCTGGTTCCAGCGGGTGCGCTGCTTGAGCAGCGACATCAGGCTGCCGGGGGTCTCCTCCCGGGTGACCATGTCGGAGTCGTAGGCGACGACGACCTTCTTGCCGACGCTGGACAGGCGTACCCCCAGGTCGCAGTCCTCGGCGAGGCAGTCGGGATCCCAGCCGTCGGCCTCCCGCAGCACGTCCGTCCGGACGAACACGGTGTTTCCGCCGAGCGGAATGAATCCTTTCTGCGCGTGCAGATGGAGCCGTGAGCGGAACCAGAAGAAGTACTCCAGGCAGTTGCGCAGGCTGTACCAGCTGGAGTTGAAGTTGATGAGCTGCACCCCGCCCTGGACGACGTCCGCACCCGTCGTGCGGAACGCGTGGTCGACGTGGGCGAGCAGCTCCGGGTGCACCTGGTCCTCGGCGTCGAAGACTCCCACGACATCGCCGCGGCAGTGCGGCAGCGCCGTGTTCATGGCCTTCGGCTTGTTCTTCCGTTCGTGCTGGTCGACGACGACCCGCACACGTGCGTCACGGGCCGCGGCCTGCCGGGCGACCTCGGTGGTCTCCGGATCGTCGTGTCCGACGATGACGATGATCTCGAAGTCCGTGTGGCTCGACTCCAGCAGCCGCTGGATGGTGTGGTCGAGCACGGCCTGTTCGTGGCGGGCCGGCAGCAGCAGCGAGAAGGCGAGCCGGTCACCGCCGTCCGGTCTGCTGAAGCGGGTGGAAGCCAGCACTTCGGGCGTACGCCACGCGTGCATCTGCCACCACAGGGTGAAGGCGGCCATCCAGAAAAGGGCCAGCGAAACGGCAGCGATGAAGACAGACGTGAGCAACAGATCCCCCCAGATCCCCAAATCCCCCAGGCGCGACGGTGTGTCACATCCGCCGCGTCACCGAGCAGAGACTATGGGTGATCTGTGAAGCCCACAGGTTGTTCCGGTGAAGACCACGTTTCATCACACTCGGATGATTTGCTGAACAAATCGAACGCTCGTCGCGTTTGAGTCGGTTGGGGATCAGCCGTTTCAGCCGCTCAGAGCCGCACGAAGACGGTCGGGATCGGTCGTCGGAGCGTCACAGGTGAAGTTACGGCAGACGTACGCGGCCGGTCCCCCGTCCACCAGCGGGCGGTCGGCGAGCAGCGGCAGCTCGTCACTCTCCGCGGCACCCACGGCGACGACGGCACCCGGCGCGGTGCCCAGCAGCGCCGTCCGGTGCAGCGCCCGGGTCATGGCGTCGCCGGCCGGCCCCACGACCGCGATCTCGCGCGGCCCGTCGAGCAGCGCCTCCGCGACCGCCAGTCCCCAGCCGACGAAACGGGGAGCGCGCGGCCCGAGCGCCTTCACCACGCCCAACGCCCGCTCGGCGGCCGCGCGATGAGGCTCGGAACCGGTGTGCGCGGCGTACGACAGCAGGGCGCCGGCCGCCGCGCTCCAGCCGGAGGGCGTGGCGTTGTCGGTCGGGTCCTGGGGTCGGCGGATGAGCTGCTCCGCGTCGGCCGCGGTGTCGTACAGGCCGCCCGACTCGGGGTCGGTGAACTGTGCGAGCACGTGGTCGAGGAGGAACCCGGCGAATTCCAGCCAGACGCCTTCGCCGGTCACGGAGGCCAGCGCGAGGAAGCCCTCGGCGACGTCGGCGTAGTCCTCCAGCACCCCCGCGTTCGCGCCGGCACGGCCGTCCCGGCTGGTACGGGCCAGCCGCGCCCGGTCGTCCATGTGCAGGCGTACGAGGAGGTCGGCGGCGCCGATCGCGGCGTCCACCAGGTCGGGGCGGTCGAAGTACGCGCCGGTCTCCGCGAGCGCGGCGATCGCGAGCCCGTTCCACGCGGCGACGACCTTGTCGTCACGGCCGGGCGCCGGGCGGTCCGACCGGGCGGCGAGCAGCAGACGGCGCACACCGGCCACCTTCTCGCTGTCGAACACCCCTTCCTGCTGCGGGAGTTGCAGCACGGAGGAACCTTCCTCGAAGGTGCCCTCCGCGGTCACCCCGAAGTACTGGGCGGCGAGTTCGGCGTCGTCCCCCAGAACCTCCCGCAGTTGCTCAGGTGTCCACACGTAGTACGCGCCCTCGACGTGCCGGCCGCTCCCGTCGTCACTGTCGGCGTCCAGCGCGGAGGCGAAACCGCCCTCGGCGGTACGCAGTTCACGCACCATGAAGTCGGCGGTCTCCAGGGCGATCCGGCGTGCGAGCTCGGAGCCGGTGGCACGCCAGAGGTGCGCGTAGACACGGCAGAGCAGCGCGTTGTCGTACAGCATCTTCTCGAAGTGGGGGACCACCCACTCGCGGTCGACGGAGTACCGGGCGAACCCTCCGCCGAGCTGGTCGTAGATCCCGCCGCGCGCCATCCGCTCACAGGTGTCCCGCGCCATCTGGAGCGCGCCCTCGGAGCCGGTGCGGGCGTGATGACGGAGCAGGAACTCCACGACCATGGACGGCGGGAACTTCGGCGCCCCGCCGAAACCGCCGCGGGCTGCGTCGTACTCCCGGGTGAGGCCGAGCAGCGCACCGGCCAGCTCCTCCTCGCCGGGCACCCGGTCGTCCCCGAAGCTCATCTCGCGTCCGGCGAGGTCCCGCACGATCTTCTCGGCGACCTCGGCGACCTCGTCGCGCCGCTCGGCCCAGGCGCCGTGCACGCCCTCCAGGATCTGCCGGAAGCCGGGCATGCCGTGGCGCGGGACGGGTGGGAAGTACGTCCCGAAGTAGAAGGGCTCGGCCTCGGGCGTCAGGAAGACGGTCATGGGCCAGCCGCCCTGGCCGGTGGCCGCCTGCACGGCCTCCATGTAGACCGCGTCGACGTCCGGACGCTCCTCGCGGTCCACCTTGACGCTCACGAAGTGCTCGTTCAGATACGCGGCCGTCGTCTCGTCCTCGAAGGACTCGTGCGCCATGACGTGACACCAGTGGCATGCCGAGTAGCCGACCGACAGCAGGACGGGTACGTCACGCCGCCGCGCTTCCTCGAAAGCCTCCGGCGTCCAGGGCCACCAGTCGACCGGATTGTCAGCGTGCTGAAGGAGATAAGGCGAGGTCACACCAGCCAGCCGGTTCATGGGCCCCAGCCTCTCACAACGCCCAGCCCCGTTGGCGATGCCCGCACGGGCTCTGCCTCGCTCGGCCGAGCCGCACCGTGCGCCCTCACGTCGTGGACGACAGCGTGCCCTTCGGGGAAGGGGCAGCCCGCGACGGCGATCGGACACCCCGGCATCACAGGACAGTAGGCCGAGGCCGGCAGCGCTGGAACTGTCGAGGCTCCCCGGAGGACGCCCTGGACACCGTCGCGGGCCCGGACTGGAACGCCGGCACACGCGCGCTCCTGGTCGCCGAGGTCGTGTCGCCCGGCTCGGAGACCACCGACCGGATCGTGAAGGTGGACCAGTACCGACCCCGCCGCCAAGGCCTACGGGGACGGCGAGATGTGCACCGGCGTGATCAAGGCTGCCGCGCCCTTCTCCGTCACTGTCGACCTGGGAGCCGCCTGGCAGCGCTGGAAGTCATTCCGGCCCTGCGTTCTCCTCCGGCCCACCTGTCCGCTCTCCGGTGATCGCCGCCCTCTCGCGCTCACGCCGCCCACCAAGGACACTTGACCACAAGGGAGTTGCCGCCGGAGGGGGACGTGACATGCGGGACAGCCACCGGACGGAGGCCGAGCGGCTGTTGGCCCGGGCCGTCGAGGAGGAGGTACGGCGCTCGGGCGGACGTACGGACGGAGCCGTGCTCCTGTCCCGGGCCCGCGCCGAGCTCGACACCCTGGGCCAGGCCGCCGCCGAGGAGTACGGGGCCTACACCCGCGCCCTCGACGCGGCGGACACCGGCCGGCTGACGTTCGCACAGCGCTACGCCCGGGAGGGCGCCGGAACTCCGCTGCTGGTGGCGGCCGTTGCCGCGGTCGCCGCCTGCGCCGCGGACCTCGCGCTGGGCACCGGCGCGGGCACGGCGATCGGCGCGGGAGCGACGGTCGCGGTGGCGGCCGCGGCGGCCACGGTGCTCAAGGTGACGGCCACCCACGTGCCGGCCGCGAGCCGCCGGGCCGGAGCCCTGGGCCGGCCCGGCGGTCCCGAGCAGCTGCGGCTGCAGTGGCTGACCGCCCTGGACGTCCGCGGCATCCGCCCCTTCCTCGACCAGCAGCGGGTGGTCAGCGCCTCCGCGGGCGCCAAACAGGGTGCGCCGCAGCTGCGCCGCACGGACAAGAGCGCCGCCGCGCGCCGGCGCAGCGTGCTGGAGCAGTCGTTCGGGCAACTGCCCGAGCCGGCCGGTCCGTTCGCGGGACGCCGGACCGAGCTGGCGCGGATCGCCCAGTGGGTGCACGCGGCACGCGCCAGCACGGAGTCGAAGCCGACGGTGGTGGTGCTGCACGGCACGCCCGGCTCCGGCCGCAGCACCCTCGCGATCCGGGCGGCGCACAGCCTGCGGGACCAGTTCCGGGGCGCGTGCGTGGTCGACCTGCGCGGCGACAGCACCGAGGAGGCGCCCCTGTCCACGCGCGACGCCCTCCTCCACCTCCTCAACCGGCTCGGCGCGCCCCGCGAGCAGCTTCTCTTCCGCGAGCGTTCCTCACCGGACCAGCAGGTCAGGCGGCTCGCCGAGGCCATCTGACGGGGCTGCCGGTCACGATCGTGCTCGACGACGCCTCCGACGCCGAGCAGGTGCGCACCCTGGTCCCGGAACGCTCGGAGAGCCTCGTCCTGGTCACCGCCCGCACCGCACTCGACCTGCCCGCCGACCTCCCCGCCTGGGTGCACCAGCTCCCCGTCGAGGCACTCGACGCGGCGGGCGCCGAGGAACTGCTGAACGCCGCGGCCCAGGACGCGTCGGACCCGTACGACGCCGAGGCCTCCGACCAGGTGCGGGAGCTGTGCGGCAGCCTCCCGCTGGCGCTGCGCCTCGCGGGTTCCTCGCTCGGACCCCGCACCTCGCGCGGGCTCGCCGCCGACCTCGGGGCGTACGGTCCCGTGGAACCGGTCGAGCGGGCGCTGTGGCTGCGCTACACGGACCAGACCGACGCGGCCCGGCGGCTGCTGCGCCGGCTGGCGCTGGCCGGCCGGGCCTCGCTGGGCGCCGCGGCGGCGGCGTCCCTGCTGGCGACGGACGAACCGGAAGCCACCCGCCACCTGACGGCACTGGCACAGGCGGGCCTGATCGACCACGTCCGCGGCAGCCGCTACCGCCTGCACGACCTCGTCCGGGCCTTCGCCCAGGCGCGGCTGCTGGACGAGGAGGAACCCTCCGAGCGGACGGCGGCGCAGGAACGCCTGATCGTCAACTACGCGGAGCTGGCGGACTCGGTGATCCGGCTGGTCGACGGCAAGACGTCCACCCGGGCCGACCAGTTCGGCCCGCACGGGTTCACCTCCCTCGACGCGGCCCTGCGCTGGCTGGACGACGAGTCGAGCTTCATCACGGCGGCGCTGCGGCACGCGGAGGGCGTGGACCAGGCGGCCGTACTGCACCTTCTGGGCGCCCTGTGCGACTACTGCCTGCTGCGCGGCGACCTCTACCGCCTGGGCGAGATCAGCGAGCTGACGCAGGCGGTCGACCAGGGGCTGCTGGTCCGCTCGGTCCAGTGGCGCACCGGCATCGCGGCCCGCCAGCTCGGCGAGCTGGACAAGGCCCACACCACCCTGTCGTCCGTGGTGAACCTCTACTTCGAGGCGCACCACGACGCGGGCGCGGCCCGCGCCCTGTGCTCGCTCGGCATCACCCTCCACCACCAGGGCAACCTCACCGAGGCGGCGGCCAGGCTTCAGGAGGCCATGGATCTGCAGGTCTCCCCCGACCTCGCGGCGGACCGCGCCTGGACGATGCACGCGCTGGCCGCGGTGGAGCGCGACCGCGGCCGGATCGCCACCGCCCTGGCCCTGCTCACCGAGGCCCTCGTCCTGCACCACGAGGGCGAGTCCGTGCACGGCGAGGCCTGGGCCCACTTCCAGCTCGGCCAGCTGGGCCTGCGCATGGGCGACGTACCGCGCGCGGAGCGGGAGCTGCATGAGGCCCTCGACCTGTACGGACGTACCCGCGACGCCCGTGGCGAGGCCTGGGCCCTGACCCAGCTGGCCCGCGCCCGTCTCGTCGACGGCGACCCGTCCACCGCGGTCACGGGCCTTCGCCAGGCGGCCTCCCGGCACCGGGAGAACGAGGACGCGCGCGGGGAGGCATGGACGGTGTACTACCTGGGCCAGGCCCTGGAGGAGACCGGCGACCTGGACCGGGCGGTCCGTGAGCTGGAGCGCTCCCGCTCGATGTTCTCCCGGATGCGGGACGTCTACGGGCTCGCGTGCGCGCGCCACCACTCGGCCCGCGTCACCCGCGACCAGCGCGCCGCCCAGACCGGCTCGCTGCGCAACTCGGGCTTCGCCCGTCAGCTGCTGGTGGACGCGCGGGCCGACTTCCAGCGCATCGGCGTGGCGCACGGCGAGGCGTGGACGTGCCTGGAACTGGCGGTGGTCGACGCGGGCAACGCCCGTACGCCGCAGGCCCTCGCGCTGTGCGACGAGGCGGCCGGCCTCTTCGCCTCGTACGGCGACCGGCGGGGCGAGGACTGGGCGAGGTTCCTGAGGTGCACCCTGCTGCCGTACGCGTCCGCGGGCGGCCTGGAAGTGGGCAGCGCCGTCGCCCTGGAGGAACTGGCCCAGCTCTCCCGCTCCGGCCACCCGTCCCGCGACGGAAAGCTCGACGACTACGTCGAGGCGTACCAGCTCCTGCTGGAACGGGGGGTCGACCTGGACGCGGGATGGCAGGCCTGGCGCCTTCGGATGGTGCCCGGCCGGCATTCCCGGGAGGTCATGGGGGTGGCGGTCGGAAGCGTCCCGTAGGACCCGGGGCCGTACGCCGCTCCGCCGACCGGCGTACGGACGACGGCTTCCGGTACCCGCACACCGAGAAGCGGGCCGCTCCGGGGACGCCGGGATCGACACCGCCCAGACCTAGATCGGCGCCGCCACGCCGGGATCGGCCAGCGCGAACACCCCGAGATCGGCACCGCGTAGGCCAGCATCGGCGCCACGCACGCCGAGATCGGCCACCGCGAACACCGGGATCCTCGCCGCGCACGCCGAGATCGGCACCGCATACGCCAGGATCCGCGCCGCGTAGGCCAGCATCGGCGCCACGCACGCCGAGATCGGCACCGGATACGCCAGGAGCGGCACCACGTCCCGATCGGTGCGGCGTCCCGGTCCGCGTCCGGCACGCGGACGGTCGGCGGCCGTGTCCGTGCGACGTGGACGGCCGGGGAGCCGTGGCCGGGGGCAGCCCCGGCCATCGCCTCGTCGGGCGTCTCGCGTCCGGGTGTCACCGGTCGCGGGAGCGGCCGCACGGGTGCGTACCCCGGCCGTCCGCGACCGGCGTACGCACACCCGCTGCCGTCCCGGCGGGCCACTCGCGCCGCACGGAGCGGGCGCGCCGGGGACTCAGCCCTTCGCGGGCGAGGCCTTTCCGCCCGCCGGACCGCCGGCCCCCTTGCCGGAGGCCGCGGTGTCCTTCCCCGCGTCCTCCTCGAAGGTGACCTTGCCCAGTCGGCGGTTCATGGACTTCATCAGACCCCACACGGCCAGGGCCATCACCGCGAAGACGATGAAGCCGAGAACACCGGGGGTGACCTTGTTCTCGTCGACCTCCTTGGCGAGGGGGACGAGGTGCGTCAGTGCCAGGCTTGCGCTCATGTCAGGCATTGTCGCGGATGCCCGCAAAGAGGTCGTCCTCGGGGAGGGAGGTATCGACGAGGGACGTCGCGAGCTCGTACTCCTCGGTCGGCCAGACCTCCTTCTGGATCTCCATGGGCACCTTGAACCAGCCGCCGTCGGGGTCGATCTGGGTGGCGTGCGCGATCAGCGCCTTGTCCCGGATCTCGAAGAACTCGGCGCACGGAACGTGCGTGGTCAGCGTGCGCTCGGTGCGCTCGAACTCGTTCCAGCGCTTCAGCCAGTCCCCGTACGGCGATTCCAGGCCGCGGTCCAGCAGCGCGTTGTGCAGCGCCTCGGTGCGCGGGCGGTTGAAGCCCTGGTTGTAGTAGAGCTTCCGCGGCTGGAAGGCCGGGCCGTACTCGGACTCCGGGTACTTCTCGGTGTCCGCCGCACCGTCGAAGGCCACCATCGTGATCTTGTGGGTCATGATGTGGTCGGGGTGCGGGTAACCGCCGTTCTCGTCGTAGGTGGTGATCACCTGGGGACGGAAGGAGCGGATCTGCCTGACCAGCTCACCGGCCGCCTTGTCGACGTCCTCGAGCGCGAAACAGCCCTCGGGCAGCGGCGGCAGCGGGTCACCCTCGGGCAGGCCCGAGTCGACGAAGCCGAGCCACTCCTGCTTGACGCCGAGGATCTCGCGAGCCTCGTCCATCTCCTTCTTGCGTACCTCGTGGATGTGCTCCTCGATGTACGTGTCGCCGTGGAGCTTCGGGTTGAGGATGGAGCCGCGCTCCCCGCCCGTGCAGGTCACGACCAGCACGTCCACCCCCTCGGACACGTACTTCGCCATGGTGGCCGCGCCCTTGCTCGACTCGTCGTCGGGGTGGGCGTGCACGGCCATCAGTCGCAGCTGGTCAGTCAAGACTCAATCCTCGGTCAGTCGGCTGTCGCCTGGGTCGGCTGTCGGCGCCCGGCGTGAATCAGCGCTGTGGGCGGCTTCTATAGTGACGGAATCGGGGGGCGAATAATTCCGGGGCCCGGTCCCTGGGCCCCTTCCAGGACCTCGGCCATGCCCCGGTCCCGGCCCTGCCGAGAGGACGATCATGAGTACGGCGCGCACACAGCTGCCCGAGGGCCGGTACGGCCGCTCCGCGGACGAGCGCGCCGACCGCAAACTCAAGATCCTCGGCAGTGTTCTCGGAGTCGTCCTGCTCGCCCTGATCGGCTGGTTCGCGTACTACTACGTCGGTGAGAACAAGATCAGCGCCCAGGTGATCACCTTCGACGCCTCGGCCGACGCGGTCCAGGTGCACCTGGAGGTGCACAAGGACGCGGACGCCCACGGCTACTGCACCCTCCGCTCACAGAGCGCCGACGGCGCGGAGGTGGGCCGCGCGGACTTCCGCTTCGACCAGAACGCCTCGCGCATCGACAAGGTCGTCACGCTGCGTACGACCTCACGCGGCAGCACGGCGGAGCTGCTCGGCTGCCACGCCGACTGACATCCCCGGTCACTTCACCCGTGACACCAGTCCTGACCTGGGTTGACGTAATTCTGATGTCTTATGTCCTCCCCCTTGAGCCGCTGAATTGTTAGGCTCGTGGTTTCGCCCACCCGTGAAAGAACATGCTTCTGGGTAGGGCGATGCTTTGTATTCCCAGTACCTACGAGGAGCACCTGTGACCCAGACCAGCGAGAACGTCACCTGGCTGACCCAGGAGGCGTACAACCAGCTCAGGGCCGAGCTGGAGTACCTGTCTGGTCCCGCGCGCACGGAGATCGCCGCCAAGATCGCGGCCGCGCGCGAGGAGGGCGACCTGCGGGAGAACGGCGGGTACCACGCGGCCAAGGAAGAGCAGGGCAAGCAGGAGCTCCGTGTGCGCCAGCTGACCCAGCTCCTGGAGAAGGCCAAGGTGGGCGAGGCCCCCGCGGCGGACGGCGTGGTCGCCCCCGGCATGGTCGTCACCATCGCCTTCGACGGTGACGAGGACGACACGCTGGACTTCCTGCTCGCCTCGCGTGAGTACGCCAGCGCCGACATCGAGACGTACTCGCCGCAGTCCCCCCTGGGCTCCGGCGTGAACGGCAAGAAGGTCGGCGAGGACGCCCAGTACGAGCTGCCGAACGGCAAGCTCGCCTCGGTGAAGATCCTCAAGGCCGAGCCCTACCAGGGCTGAGCCCCCCGTCCGGGCACGGCCGAACTCCGCTCCCGGAACCTTCGCTCCGACGGTGCCCCCGGCTCACGCCGGGGGCACCGTCATGTCCGGGGTCCTGTCGCCGGGGCCCCGCTCCGCCGACTCGGCCGGGCGGCCCGGTCAGGCCGTGGCGGACCGGTACTTGCGTACCGCCAGCGTCCGGAAGACCAGGAGGATCACGACCGACCAGATCAGCGAGGCCCACACGGGGTGCTGCATGGGCCACGCGTCGGGTGTCCGGAAGCCCGGCGGAAGGTTGCCGAACAGCTCGCGGCACGCCTGCACCGTGGCGCTGAAGGGGTTCCACTCCGCGATGTGCCGCAGGAAGGACGGCATCTGATTCGCGTCCACGAACGCGTTCGAGATGAATGTCAGCGGAAACAGCCAGATCAGGCCGCCCGAGGTCGCTGCTTCGGGAGTGCGCACGGACAGGCCGATGAGCGCGCCGATCCACGAGAACGCGTACCCGAGGAGCAGGAGCAGGCCGAATCCGGCGAGTACCTTGCCGAGGTTCTCGTGCGTGCGCCAGCCGACGATCACTGCGACGACCGCGAGGACGACGAGCGTGAGCGCCGTCTGCACCAGGTCGGCGAGGGTGCGGCCGGTCAGCACCGCGCCACGCGCCATCGGCAGGGACCGGAAGCGGTCGATGAGCCCCTTGTGCATGTCGTCCGCGATGCCCGCACCGGCACCCGCCGTGGCGAACGTGACGGTCTGGGCGAAGATGCCGGCCATCAGGAACTCGCGGTAGGCCTGAGTGGTGCTGGACGAACCGATCTGGATCGAACCGCCGAACACGTAGGTGAACAGCACCACGAACATGATGGGCTGGATCAGGCCGAAAATGAGCATTTCGGGAATTCGGCCCATGCGGATCAGATTCCGGTGGGCGATGACCAGGGAGTCGCGCACGGACTGGCCGAGGACTCCCTTGGGGGCCGGCGCGGGGGCGGCGTCTGTCACGGCACTCACTTCACGGACTCCTTCTTCGCCTTGCGGCCCTTCGCGTCCGCGGCCTCGCCGTGTTCCTCCTCCTTCACCTCGGCCACATGACCGGTGAGGGAGAGGAAGACGTCGTCGAGCGTGGGCCGGCGCAGGCCGATGTCGTCGATCTCGATACCGCGCGTGTCCAGCTCCCGGATGACCTCCACGAGGAGCTTGGCACCACCGGTGACGGGGACGGTGAGCTTGCGGGTGTGCTCCTCGACGGTGCTCTCGCCCTTGCCGAAGCCGCGCAGCACCTCGGCGGCGGTCGCCAGGTGCTCGCGCTCGTGGATGACGACCTCGACGCGCTCGCCGCCGGTCCGCGCCTTCAGCTCGTCGGCGGTACCGCGGGCGATGACACGGCCGTGGTCGACCACACAGATGTTGTGCGCGAGGTGGTCGGCCTCCTCCAGGTACTGGGTGGTCAGCAGGAGCGTCGTACCGCCGGAGACGAGCTGCTTGATGACCTCCCACAGCTGCTGGCGGTTGCGCGGGTCGAGGCCCGTCGTCGGCTCGTCCATGAACATCACTGGCGGGGAGACGACCAGCGCGGCGGCCAGGTCGAGCCGGCGGCGCATGCCGCCCGAGTAGGTCTTCGCGGGGCGGTCGGCCGCGTCCGTCAGATGGAACTGGTCGAGCAGCTCGACGGCCCGGTCCTTCGCGGCCTTCGACCTCATCTGGTAGAGCCTGCCGACCATCTGGAGGTTCTCGCGGCCGGTCAGGTACTCGTCGACCGCGGCGAACTGGCCGGACAGGCCGACCCTGCGCCGTACCGCGTCGGGGTGCTTGAGCACGTCGACGCCGGCGACGACCGCCTTGCCGCTGTCGGGTCGCAGCAGGGTCGTCAGGCAGCGGACGGCGGTGGTCTTGCCCGCGCCGTTCGGCCCGAGGAGGCCCAGGACGGTGCCCTCGGGTACATCGAGGTCGACGCCGTCCAGAGCCTTTACGTCACCGAAGGTCTTGACCAGGCCTTCGGCGTAGATGGCGCCTGGCATGTGAGTTCTCCACGTCTTTGGGGATTTTCACGGTGGGTTCTTCTGCGTTCTGGTGAGTACTGGTCTGGTGGGTCGGGTGAGTGAGCCGAGCGGTCGCGCGCCTGCTCCGGCCCGCCACGGAGCGGACGGAAGGCACACCGTAACGCGATGTATCGCGTTGCTCAACAGATTTTTCCACGGGATGACGAGAGGGCCTCCGACCCGACCCGGACCTGCCAGCGGCCTCAGTCGATGACCGTGTAGCCCGCCTCGCGCAGGGCGCGGCCGACCTCGGCGCAGTGCTCCGGACCCTTCGTCTCCAGGTGCAGCTCGACCTCCACCTCCGTGAGCCCGAGCCGGGGATCGGTTCGCACGTGGCTCACGTCGAGGACGTTAGCGTCCGCCACTGACAACACCCCGAGAAGTGTGGCCAGGGCTCCCGGCCGGTCCGTCAGCCGGAGCGTGACCGCCAGGTAGCGGCCGCTCGCCGCCATGCCGTGCCGCAGGATGCGCTGCATCAGCAGCGGGTCCACGTTGCCGCCGGACAGCAGCGCGACGACCGGCCCCTCGAAGGTGTCCGGCTCCTGCAGCAGCGCCGCCACCGGGCTCGCGCCTGCCGGTTCGACGACCAGCTTCGCCCGCTCCAGACAGAGCAGCAGCGCGCTGGACAGGCTGTTCTCGGAGACCGTGCGCACCTCGTCCACGAGGTCACGGATGATCTCGAACGGCACGTCTCCCGGCCGTCCGACCCTGATGCCGTCGGCCATCGTCGCCGGGTTCGCGACCGGCACCGGCCGGCCGGCCGCCAGCGAGGGCGGGTACGCCGCGGCGCCCGCCGCCTGCACACCGACGATCCGCACATCGGGTCGGATCGACTTCACCGCGACCGCGACGCCCGCGGCCAGCCCGCCGCCGCCGATCCCGACGACGATCGTGCGCACCTCCGGGCACTGCTCCAGGATCTCCAGACCGACCGTGCCCTGGCCCGCGATGATGTCGGGGTGGTCGAAGGGGTGGATGAACACCGCTCCCGTCGCGGCCGCGTACTCCTGGGCGGCGGCCAGCGTCTCGTCGACCACCTGACCGTGCAGCCTCACCTCGGCGCCGTAGTCGCGGGTGGCCGCGACCTTCGGCAGCGGGGCCCCGGTCGGCATGAAGACCGTGGAACGCACGCCCAGCAGAGAGGACGCGAGGGCCACCCCCTGCGCGTGGTTCCCGGCGCTCGCCGCGACCACACCGGCCGCGCGCTCCTCCGGGAGAAGCCCCGCGATCCGCACGTACGCGCCCCGCAGTTTGAAGGAACCGGTGCGCTGGAGGTTCTCGCATTTGAGGTGCACCGGGGCGCCCACCAGCTGGGACAGGTACCTGCTGCCCTCCATCGCGGTCATCCGCGCCACGCCCGACAGCATCTTCTGGGCGCCTCGTACGTCGTCCGACGTCACCCTGGGCAAGGAGTCAGCGGTGCTGTAGCTCATGACCACCAGTCTCGCAGTTCACGCATGCGGGCTCCTTGTGTGACCACCCTCCGAGACTGGTTTCCGCAGCGCCGGTACGACCCGCCTCCCGGCCGCGTACCCTGTCCCCCAACCCAGCTCCCCACGCATGAATTGAGCCCCCGGCCATGCCCACAACACCAGAGATGTCGATGGACATGACGACCGTCGGTGACACCGGTCTTCTCGAAACGCTGCAGCACGAGGTCGCGGTCTTCGCGCGCCGTGCCGAACAGACCCGGCTCGGCGGGGTGGGGCAGGTGCGCAACTCCATGGACCGTGCCGCGTACCTGCTGCTCAACCGCCTCGACAAGGAGGGTCCGATGGGCGTCAAGGCGCTCGCCGCGAGCATGGGCATCGACTCCTCGACGGTCACCCGGCAGGTGGCGCCGCTGGTCGACACCGGCCTCGTCAAGCGCACCTCGCACCCGGAGGACGGGCGCGCCGTGGTGCTCCAGCTGTCGCCGCGCGGGCACGCCCGTCTCGAGGAAGTCCGCTCCTCCAGGCGTCAGTTGATGGCCGAACTGACGGACGACTGGGAGCCGCAGGAGCGCGAGGTCTTCTGCGCGCTCCTCATGCGCTTCAATGGCGCCCTCTCGGCCCGGATGACGACCACGGGAGTCGCGTCGTCGGACCGCCCGACGTCCTGACCCCGGCCCTCACCCGCCGCCTCCCCCGGGCGTCCCCTCCCCCGGCTCCCGCGCCCCGTCCCGGCCTCCGGGACTCCGCGGCCTTCCGGAGCCGCGCAGGCCACCCGGGGGGCCCGGTGCCCGCGCCACCACCGCGCGCGTGGTGCGCGCCGGGCACGCGCGCCTGATGTACGCCGGGCCCTTGACCGGAAGGCCACAACTGGCCTCATATGAGACCGGGCTCCTGTCGCACACGGTGCGGTCCGTCGTACGCGGCCGGAGTCTCGTTCCCCTCAGGGTCGCCCTCGGGCGGGAGGCGTGTTGCGAGAACGGCGTGCGTCCCAAGGTGCCCGCCGGGCCCGGGAGTTCGAGGCATTCGTCGCGGGCGCGGCAGGGCGGCTGCTGCATGCCGCCACACTGCTCACGGCGGAACCGCCGGAGGCCAACCCGCGCGCGCGGCGCCTGCTGACCCTGGCGCTGGCCCACACGTACGCCTCCTGGGACCGGCTGCGCGGCGAGGACCCGTACGACCGGGCCCGCCAGCACCTCGCCGTGCGCTACGCGCGCGGCGCCTGGCACCGGCACGGGGGCTTCGGGCGGAACCGTCCCGCTCCCGCCGGCCCCCTGGCGCGGCTGACACCCCAGGAACGACTGATCCTGGTCCTGAGGCTGTACGAGGGTGTCGCCGAGGAACAGGCGGCGGCCCTGCTCGGGCTGCCCACGGAACGTGTCAGAGCGATCTGCGCCCGCGCGACGGTGACCCTGCTCCACCCGCCGCGCGGACCGGCCCCTGCGGTGGTGGAGGTGGCACCCTCGTGACCCTGCACGAGCGCGAGACGGCCGTACGGCGGCTGCTGGAGCGAACACCGCCCAAGGTGCCGCCGGATCTCTACGCGGAGGCCGTGCGCCTGGGGAGCCACATGCTGCGCCGCAGGACGCTGGCCCGGCGCCTGACGTGGCTGCTGCTGTTCGCGGCGACCGTGGCCTTCGTCGTCTGGGCGGCGACGGCCCGGCCCTGGGTGGAGCCGCCGTCCCAGACGACTCCACCGCTGACGGGCTGGTGACGACCGCGCGGGACGGACGGTGATCCGGCCGTCCCGCCGGTGACCGGCGTGCTCCTAGCCGAGGGCCTGCTGCAGGTCCTGGAGAAGGTCGTCGACGTTCTCGATGCCCACGGAGAGCCGGACGAGGTCGCCCGGTACCTCCAGGGCCGACCCCACGACGGAGGCGTGCGTCATGCGCCCGGGGTGCTCGATCAGGGATTCGACGCCGCCCAGCGACTCGCCGAGCGTGAACACCTTGGCGCGGTTGCAGACCTCGACGGCCGCTTCCTCGCCGCCCTCCACCTGGAAGGAGACCATGCCGCCGAACGCCCGCATCTGCTTGGCGGCGATCTCGTGACCGGGGTGGTCCGGCAGGCCCGGGTACAGGACCCGCGTCACACGCGCGTGCCGGGTGAGCATGTCGGCGACCTTCGTGGCGTTCTCGCTGTGCCGGTCCATGCGCACCGAGAGCGTCTTGGCACCGCGCAGCACCAGCCAGGAGTCGAAGGGCCCGGCGACCGCGCCCATCGCGTTCTGGTGGTACGCCAGCTCCTCGCCGAGCTCCTGGTCGCCGGTGATCAGCGCGCCGCCGACGACGTCCGAGTGGCCGCCCATGTACTTGGTGAGGGAGTGCACGACGACGTCCGCGCCGAGCGCGAGGGGCTGCTGGAGGTAAGGGGTGGCGAAGGTGTTGTCGACGACGAGCCGGGCGCCCGCCTCGCGCGCGATCTGCGCCACCGCGGTGATGTCGGTGATGCCGAGGAGGGGGTTGGAGGGTGTCTCGACCCAAATCGCCTTGGTCTTCGGGGTGAGGGCGGCCCGTACGGAGTCGGGGTCGCTGGTGTCGGCCACGGACCATTCCACGCCCCAGCGCGAGACGACCTTCGCGAAGAGGCGGAACGTCCCGCCGTAGGCGTCGTTGGGGATCACCACGTGGTCGCCGGGGCTGAGCAGCGTACGCAACAGGCAGTCCTCGGCCGCCAGTCCGGACGCGAACGCGAGGCCGCGGCGACCGCCCTCCAGGGCGGCGAGGTTCTCTTCCAGGGCGGTCCTGGTGGGGTTGGCGCTGCGGCTGTACTCGTAGCCGCCGCGCAGCCCGCCGACGCCGTCCTGCTTGTAGGTCGAGACCTGGTAGATCGGCGGGACGACCGCGCCGGTCAGGGGATCCGCGGTGTTGCCCGCGTGGATCGCGAGGGTCTCGAAGTGCTGACTGATGTGCCTGTCGCTCATGGGTCCCGAGCGTAGTGCGCCCGCGGGGCTGGTGGCGGCCCGCGGTCCCGGCCGGGTCGCCGCGCGGCGCACCGGGGGCCGCGCGGAGCGACGGCGCACACCGGCGCGGGGCGACCGGGCGGGACGTCGCGGAGCCACCGCGCGGACCGTGCCGAGGCGACCCGGCGGGCGGCGACGGGCGGCGGAGCAGGCCCGTGTCCGACCGGGTTGGCCAATTGTCGGACCCGTCTGGTTCGCTTGAGACATGCAAATTCTCTGGGTCCTGATGGCGCTGGCCCTGTTCAGCCTGGTCCTGCTGCCGGTTCTCAGGCGTCGGCGCGCCGGTATTCAGCTGGTCTCGCCCGGCGACCCGGACGCCGCGGACCCGGCGAACTACGGATTCCTGCGCCAGGAGGAGCTGGACATCCGCATGCCGGGCCCGGACGCGGATCTTCTCGACGTCCTGGACGTGGTGCAGCACACGCAGGACTACCGCGCCGCCGCACAGCTCCTGGCGGGCACGGAGATCGCCGGCGAGACGCGCTGGCAGCGGGTGCAGGCCTTCGCGGGTGCCGCGTCCCTGGAGCTGCAGCAGCGCCCCGGCGGGGTCAGTGACACGCCGGGCGGGCAGTGGCTTCGCGTGTGGCGGGCCGAGGCGCCCAAGGACGCGGGCGGCGCTGCCGTGCACGCGGAGTTCCTCGTGCAGCAGGCGTGGCGGACGTCGACGCCGGGGACGGACGAGTTCCGGATCATCATGGAGGAGGCGAGGTCGGCCTGCGGCGAGGCGGCGCTGCTCTCCCCCGGTGACCCGATCCCGTACATCGTCGAGCTGTCGGTGGCCCGCGGTCTCGCCTATCCCCAGGCGGAGTTCGAGAAGCTGTGGCTGAAGATCCTGGACCGCGCGCCCTCCCACATGGGCGCGCACCTGGCGGCCCTCCACTACTGGTGCGAGAAGTGGCACGGCTCGCGTGAGGTGGCGTACTCGTTCGCGGAGGCCGCCGCCGCGCGCGCCCCGCAGGGGTCCCTGCTCGCGGCCATGCCCCTCTTCGCGGTCTTCGAGCACCTGCCCGAGGTCAACCTGGTCCGCAGCTTCTACCAGAGCGAGGTCGTCACCAAGGCGGTCCACGGCGCGCTCTTCGCGGTGCACGCGGCCCGCCCGGACGACCCGATGCTGGCGCACGTCCGCCATCTCCTGGTGCTCTTCCTGGTCCGCGGCGAGCGGTGGGCGGAGGCCATGAACCAGCTGGTGCACGTCGACGGCCACGTCGGCGCCCTCCCCTGGACCCTCACCCCCGACCCGGCGGCGGACTACGCGGTGTACCGCGCGCTGGCGGTGGCCGGGTACGAGGCGAACGGGGGCAGCCCGGCGTCGCTCCCCCGCTGAGGCGGGGCGCCGCGCGAGCACCGGGAGCCCCGGCCGGAACGGAATGCCGGCCGGGGCTCCCGCGTTGTAGGCGCCGGACCCCGGCCCCCGTGCCCTCGTGACCCCGTGACCCGTGACCCGTGGAGACCGCATGTTCCCGTACAGCCGTACCCCGCGACTCCCGACCGCCGAGCAGGCCCTGTCCGGCCGGTCCGAGCCGATCTTCAGGGTCCCCGACCGGCACCCGGTCCTCGGCACGCCCCTCCTCGGCCCCTACCCCGAGGGCCTGGAGATCGCCGACTTCGGCCTGGGCTGCTTCTGGGGTGCCGAGCGCAAGTTCTGGCAGCTGCCGAAGGGCGTGTACACGACCCTCGTCGGCTATCAGGGCGGCTACACCGAGAACCCCACCTACGAGGAGGTCTGCTCGGGCCTGACCGGCCACACGGAGGCCGTCCGCGTGGTCCACGACCCGGCCGAGGTCTCGTACGAGGAGCTCCTGAAACTCTTCTGGGAGTCCCACGACCCGACCCAGGGCTTCCGCCAGGGCAACGACTCCGGCACGCAGTACCGCTCCGCCGTCCACACCCACACCCCCGCCCAGGCAGCCGCCGCGCGCGCCTCCCGCGAGGCCTACCAGAGGGTCCTCACCCGCTCGGGCCACGGCACGATCACCACGGAACTCCTCCCGGCGGAGGGCCGCACCTTCTATCCGGCGGAGGCGTACCACCAGCAGTATCTGCACCGCAACATCGACGGCTACTGCGGGATCGGGGGGACGGGGGTCTCCTGCCCGATCGGCCTGACCGAGGCGGACGGCTGAGCCTCGTCGCCGAGGTTCGTCCGGAACGGGTCACTGAGCCTGACGCCTGTCCCCCCGGTCCCCACGACGTACCAGGCGTCCGCAAGTGGATCGCGCCCGCGTCGCCGTCCTCACCGCGCGTCACCGTGTCGGCGCTGCCGAGCCGCCCGCCGAGGCGAACGGGAGAGTCGCGGACGGAGACCGCAGGGAGGACCATCGAAGCCATGTAGGCAAGGTGGTGGGTATGGGGATGCCGTCGATGCATTTCAGCGAGAGCCTCGAGGATCCGTTCGCTCTCGGGCGCGGCGCCACGGCCGTGCTCGACGATCGGGGCGCCGTCGTCGGCTGGAGCGCACGCGCCCAGGAGTTGCTGGGTTATCCGGCCGGGGAAGTACTCGGACGGGTGTGGCAGGACCTCCTCGTGGACGCCCGTGACCTGCCGATCGTGCGGTCCGTCGTCATGGACGCCATGAGGACGGGAGGCTGGTTCGGGGTCCTGCCCGTCCGACACCGCGACGGGCGACGGGTGGAGATGGGTTTCCGGGCCCGCGCGATCACTCGGGACCGGAACGCTCGGGAGTGGTTCCTGGTCGGAGCCCCCGCCGCGGAGGTCATCGCCTGGCAGCGGGACCGTGCGCTGCTGGACGGCCTGTACCACCGGTCACCGATCGGTCTGGTGGTCCATGGCCCGGACAGAAGGGTGATCCGGGTCAACCGCGCGGTCGAAAAGGCGAGCGGTGTCCCGGCCGAGGCGCCGGTGGGCCATCGCCCCAGCGAGTTCATGGTCGACGAGGACGCGGGTCCGGCCGAGGAACGGGTACGGCACGTCCTGGAGACCGGCGAGCCGCTGATCTTCACGGAACAGTCGGCCCGGGCACGCCATGATCCGGGTCGGGAACGGATCGTTTCCGTCTCGGCGTTCCGGATGGAAGACCCCGCGGGCCGGGTTCTCGGCGTGGCCGAGACGATCGAGGACGTGACCGACCGCCACCGGGCCCGGCGCAGGCTCGCCCTGATGAACGAGGCGAGCGCCCGGATCGGAACCTCACTGGACGTGGCACAGACGGCCCGGGAACTGGCCGAGGTCGCCGCCGACGGCCTGGCCGACTACTGCTCGGTGGACCTCCTGAAGCCGGTGACACTCGGTGGCGAGCCGAGCTCCGGAATGACCGGTGCGCTGCTGCGCGTAGCCCTCTCGCCCCCGGAACACCGGGCCCCGTACCAGGAGGGCGAGGTGGTCCCGCTCCTTCCGGAATCCCCGCAGGCGCGGTGCCTCGCCGAGCGTCGCCCGATTCTCGAACGCCTGCTGTCCCTCCGGCCCGAGTGGTACGCCATGGACCGGCGGCGGATCGAGATCGCCATGGGTCTCGGCGTCCATTCGCTCATCGTGGTGCCTTTGGTGGCGCGCGGCCTGGTCCTGGGCGTGGTGAGCCTGTGGCGCGTGCGTCATTCGGAGCCTTTCGAGGACGACGACGCCGCGGTGGCCCACGAGCTCTCCTCGCGTGCCGCCGTCTGCATCGACAACGCGCGCCGCTTCACCCAGCAGCAGAGCGCCGCGCTGACCCTGCAACGCAGTCTGCTGCCGAGCGCGGCGTCCGACCTGCCGGCGGTCGAGGTGGCCTGCCGCTACCTCCCGGCGAGCGGTGAACCCGGCATCGGCGGTGACTGGTTCGACGTGATCCCGCTGTCCGGGGCCCGCGTCGCACTCGTCGTAGGAGACGTGGTCGGCCACGGGATCCACGCCGCGGCCTCGATGGGCCGTCTGCGCGCCGCCGTACGCACCCTGGCCAGCCTCGACCTGGAACCGGACGAGGTGGTGGCGCGGCTGGACGATCTGGTCAGTCTGCTGGCCGCCGAGCTGGAGGCGAACGCCGGCGGCGGGTCCACGGTGGAACAGATGCTCGGGGCCACCTGCGTGTACGCGGTCTACGATCCGGTCTCCCGGCGCTGCTCCCTGGCACGCGCCGGCCACCCGGCACCGGCGGTGTCCACCCCGGACGGCGAGGTGACCGTGCTCGACCTGCCCGCCGGTCCGCCGCTGGGTCTGGGCGGGCTGCCGTTCGAGACGTACGACCTCGACCTCCCCGAGGGCAGCCTGCTCACGCTCTACACCAACGGTCTTCTGGAGGCGCGCAACAGCGACATCGACGACGCGCTCGAGCGCCTGCACGAATGCCTCACCCACACCGACGATTCCCTGGACAACACCTGCCGCGCCGTGGTCGAAGCGCTGCTGCCGAAGGAACGCCTCCCCACCGACGACGTCGCGCTGCTCATCGCCCGCACCCGGGTGCTCCCGCCACAGGATGTCGCCACCTGGCAGCTGCCCCTGGAAGCGACCGCCGCCGCCCGTGCCAGGGAGCTGACCACGGCGAAACTGACCGAATGGGGGCTCGAGGACATGGCCTTCACCACCGAGCTGGTCGCCAGCGAACTCGTCACCAACGCCTACCGTTACGCGGCCGGCCCCGTCACCCTGCGCCTCATCCGTACGCACAGTCTGATCTGTGAGGTGTCGGACGCCAGCCACACCTCCCCTCACCTCCGGCGGGCCCTCAGCACGGACGAGGGCGGACGCGGACTCTTCCTGGTCGCGCAGCTCACGGAGCGGTGGGGCACCCGCTACGCCCACGACGGCAAGACCGTCTGGACGGAACAGCCTCTGCCGTACACGTGACCCACGACAACGGCGCGGTTTCACGTGACCGCCGGCGGAGACGTCGAGTCGTCCCGGCCTCCGTCAGCCCGGCTCGGCCGGACGCGCCGACCTGGCCCGCCGCACGAGGGACGTGGCGGCCCCCTCCCAGTCGGGACAGTCGAAAGTGAACCCGGCCGCGCGCAGCCGGCCCGGCACCACCCGGCGGCTCTTGAGCAGCAGCTCCGTGTCCGAGCGCAGCGCGAACGCCCCCAACTCGGCCATCCAACGCGTCGCCGGCAGCCCCAGCGGGACGCCCCAGGCCGTGCGCAGCGCCCGCATGAAGTCGCGGTGCGGAAGGGGGCCGGGCGAGGCGAGGTTCACCGGCCCCTCGATGTCGTCCCGGGCGATCAGGAACTCGACCGCTCGCACGAAGTCCTCGTCCTGGATCCAGGAGACGTACTGCGCGCCGCCGGCCACCGGACCGCCCAGCCCGAGTCGCACCAGTCGTGACAGTACGTCGAACACACCTCCCCGGTCCGGGCTCATGACCATCGCCGAGCGCAGCGCGACCTTGCGGGTCGCGGGAGTCGGCGCCTCCGCCTGTGCGCGCTCCCAGTTCTTCGCGATGTCGACGCTGTACGCCCAGTAGTCCGGTACGCCGCCCTCCGAGCCTCCGATCACTCCGGTCGCCTCGTCGTGTGCCGCGTCGAAGCGGTGGGCGTAGACCGTCGCCGTACTCATCTGCAGCCAGACGCGCGGTGGCCGCGCGGCAGCGGCGATCGCCTCGCCGACCACCCGCGCCGAATCCACCCGTGAGTCCATCATGGTTTGCAGGTTCTCGGCGGTGTAGCGGCAGGAGACGCTGCGCCCGGCCAGGTTGATCACGACATCGCAGCCGTCGATCGCCGCGGCCCAGCGGCCGAGCGTGGCCCCGTCCCATCCGATGTCGTGCGCCCGCACGGGACGCCGGGTCACCACCGTGACCTCGTGGCCGGCCGCCGTCAGCGCCCGGTCGAGAATCGTGCCCACCTGTCCGGTTCCCCCGGGCAGCACTACCTTCATCGAACCCCCTGGGCTTCGCTCGGCATCAGCGTATCCCCTCTTTTTGAACACGTTCAACACGGGAGTTCGGTGTGCTTCGGGATGAGGGCGGACTACGCGGGCGGGCGGATCGGCTTGATAAATTCGGCGGATGACCCGTCGCAGCCGTGACCGCGTCGCGGACGTCCGCAGCGTCGTGGTCACGCACCTGCTCGACCGTCGGATCGAGTCCGTCGTGCCGATCGGCGAGGGCCTCGACCACCTGGCCTACGAGGTCAACGGTGAGCTGATCGTGCGCTTCGGCAAGGAGGCCGACCCGGCACGGCGGGCCGCCCTCGTGAGCCGTGAGGTCCGTCTGCTCGCTGCCGTGGCCGCCATCTCGCCGCTGCCCGTCCCCGAACCGACGTTCACGGTCGCGGAGCAGGGGTGTCTGGCCTACCCCAAGCTCCCCGGCACGCCGCTGCTGGACATGTCGCGGCAGCAGCTATCGGCCCACGGCACGTCGATCGCCGCCACGCTCGGCGAGCTGCTCACCGCGCTGCACGCCGTTCCGATCGACCGGCTGGCCGATCTGGTGGACGCGGACCACCCGCCGCTGACCGAGTGGCGACATGACGCCGCGGAGACCTATGCGACGGTGGCCGGGCAGGTACCGGCGGCGCACCGCGGACCCGTCGAGGCGTTCCTGGATGCCGCACCACCGCACGACGGATACACCCCGACGTTCTCCCACAACGATTTGGGGATCGAACACGTTCTCGTCGACCCGGTCACCTGGACGGTGACCGGCGTCATCGACTGGAGCGATGCGGCTGTCGTCGATCCGGCCCACGACTTCGGGCTGCTCCACCGCGATCTCGGCCCTGCCGCTGCCGGCGCCGCCCTCAGCAGCTATCGAACCGACGTCAACGACCTCGCGGCTCTCCACGAGCGCGCCGTGTTCTACGCCAGGTGCGGTGTCTTCGAGGACCTGGCACACGGCATCGAGACGGGACAGGGCAAGTACGTCGACAAGAGCCTTGCCGCGCTGGATTGGCTGTTTCCGGCCTAGCCGCCTCGTCTCGACCGAGCGGCCGAGGACCTCAACCCCCCGTGCGGGTACCGGTGCCCGTCACGCCTGGCCGCCGGAGCGGCTGGACGCACGTGGTCGGAGAGGCTGGAGCCGGGTGCGCAGGAGGCAGAATTCGTTGCCCTCCGGGTCGGCCAGGACGTGCCAGGTCTCGGTGCCGGTCTGGCCGATGTCGACGGGCGTGGCGCCGACCGCGAGCAGCCGCTCCAACTCGGCGTCCTGGTCGCGGTCGGTGGCGTTGACGTCGATGTGCAGGGGGAGCTTCCGCCCGGTCCGCGGCTCGCTGCTGGGGCTGAGGACGAGGGTGGGCTGCGGGCCGCCGAAGCCGGCGTCGGGCGGCCCGATCTCGATGCTTCCGTCGTCCTCGCGGCCGAGTTCGACGTAGCCGAGGACCTCGCTCCAGAACGCGGCGAGCCGGTCGGGGTCGGCGACGTCGAGGACCAGCTCACTGATGCGACATGCCATGCCCGTCAGTGTACGGAGACGACAGAGCCCCGCTCCGGCTCGGCCCACCGGGTTCCGCTCGCGAGGCGCTCCTACCGGCCGTGGTTACCGAATCCCTTGAGGTAGGTCAGCCGCGCTCGGTCGCGCTCGGTCGTCAGGTCGAGCGCGACCACGGGGTGGCGGGACCACACGGGTGCGCCGTCGATCCACGGCACGAGCACGACGACGGGTCGGAGCGGGCCGTGGACGTCCGCGACGCCCGCCGGCGGGAGACGTCGCGCCTGCCGCTTCTTGGCCAGCCGCAGAAGCATCGGCGGATCCCCGTCCGGATCGCCGTGGGCCCGGTACAGCACCAAGTACGCCTCGCCCGCGTCCTGTTCACGCAGCAGCAGCCAGCGCATCGGGCGTACGTCCTCGCTGACGGCCACGCGGGCGAGACCGCGGGCGAGCCGCGCTTCGAACACGAGGGCCAGCAGGCCGCAGGCCGAGCCCACGAGGAAGAACCACCCGTGGCCGGGCCCCCCGAAGAGATGCAGCACGCCGCCGAATCCGACACTCGCCATGACGACGGTCGAGGCGGCCACGCCGGGAAGGCCGAGGGCGCTCAGCAGGCCGCGGTCGCGCCACCAGACCAACCGCCCCCGGCTGTCGGTGACGGGCACGGGCGGCCGCTGCCGTACGGCCTCGGCCGTGGAGCGTCCAGCCGCTTCGAGGAGGGCGTCATGGGTGAGTTCCGCGGCAGGCAGGGGCGCCTCCCGCGCACGCCGGACGGCGGTCCTGCGACGACGCTCCCTCCTCGACCCGAGATCCAGCCTGCGGACCAGGCCGATCCAGGCCGCGACGCCCATCAGCACTCCGCCGAAGGACATCATGATCCAGGCGAGGGCACCGGCCTCCGTGCCGTCCCCGAACCCCTCGAAGCAGCCCAGCGCCACGCCCGGGACGGCGATGAGCAGGCCCACGACACCGACACGCAGCAACCACTTCCCCAGCGCCACGGCGGCCGGACCCACAGGGGGGACGTCCCAGCGCTCGGCCATGCCTCTCCTCGTCTCCTGCGTCGCCCGTCAGACGCAGGGGCGCGCCGGACAGTTGCACAGACTCTCGTACGTTCCCGGGCCCGGTGACCGCGGCCCTGGAATTCGGTTGCCCCGGCGGGCGGTTGCGGGCTAGAAACCACGCATGGCCGACATCCAGGGCTCGTACGACGACCTGTTCACCGCCGTGCCCCGCGCGCTGTCCGCGTTGTTGGACGAGGGGGACGCCGGCGCCTCGGTGGCCGTCTTCGTGGACGGCGAACCGGTGGTGGACGTCTGGGGCGGGTTCGCCGACGCGGACCGTACGATCCCGTGGCAGCGGGACACGATCACCAACACCTGGTCCGTCACCAAGACGATGACGGCGCTGTGCGCGCTGGTCCTCGCAGACCGTGGCGAGCTGGATCTCGACGCGCCGGTCGGCCGGTACTGGCCGGGGTTCGCGAGGGCGGGCAAGGAGAAGGTGCTGGTGCGGCACCTGCTCGCGCACACCGCGGGCCTGCCCGACTGGGACGGGCCGATCGAGGAGCTCTACGACTGGCCGTCCGCCACGGCACGTCTGGCCGCGCAGACTCCGCAGTGGGAGCCGGGAAGCGCGGCCGGGTACCACTCGCTCACCCAGGGGTTCCTCGTGGGCGAGGTCGTACGCCGGATCACCGGCCGCAGCCTGGGCGAGTTCTTCGCGCAGGAGGTGGCCGGACCGCTGGGCGCCGACTTCCACATCGGGCTGGCCGCCGAGCACGACCACCGGGTGGCACCCACGATCCCGCCCCCTTCCCAGGACGAGGACTACGCCGCGAGCGCGCCCGGCGGCAAGGCGACTCCCTCCGCCGCCACCCGGGTACGGGTCCGTGACGGCAACAGCGTGGCCTGGCGTCGTGCGGAGATCCCCGCGGCGAACGGCTTCGGCAACGCCCGCTCGGTCGGTCTCGTGCAGTCGGTGATGGCCTGCGCGGGAGCGGTGCGCGGGACACGGCTGCTCTCGCGGGCGGGCTGTGACCTCGCGAGGCAGGAGCAGTTCAGCGGCGAGGACCGCCTCCTGGGCACGCCCATGCGCTGGGGCCTGGGCTACGGGCTGTTCGACAGCATCTACGGGTGGGGCGGCTGGGGCGGCTCCCTGGTCGTGATCGAACCCGAGGGCCGTATGACGGTGGCCTACGTGACGCACCAGATGCGCGAACCCGCGGCCGACAACCGCGGGCTGGAGATGGTGATGGCCGCCTACGACGGACTCAAGGGTCTGCGGGCCTGATCCGACGTGCCACCCGAATTCGCCGGCAGCCCGGACCCGACGGACGCCACGCTGGACGCCCTGGAGGAACCTCGACGCGGAATCCGTGTGGTCCACGGGGAGTCCACGATCACCGTCTACCAGGCGTACTCACCGGAGATCGGCCTGCCCGCCGCCCGGGAAGGCCGTTTCCCCGCGGCGTGGAAGCGGGACAGGGTGACGTGGGTCATCGAGTGACGTGGGTCATCAAGCAGCGTTCACAGACCTCTGCCGCCGTGTGGCCCGTGGGTGGTGCCGGCGGTTGTGCCCGTGTTTCCGGTCAGGGACACAGGTGGGCCAGTGGTCCTTCACCGGCGGGGTACGGCTGTTCCTGGGGGAGCAGGCGGGTGGCCGAGTCCAGTTCGCCGTCCTTGACGAGTGCATGGATCTCGTGGGCGAGCGGGGTCACGTCGCTGATGGACACGGTCCAGTCGTTCGCGTAGCGCGACGACGCCTCGCCCGAGAGCCCGAGTTGCAGCGAGCGGTACGGCAGGGGACGCAGGTGCAGATCGCGTTCGGGATCCCACTGGACGCGGGCCGGTGCGCGCTTGAGGTCGCGCTGCCAGGCGCCGCGATCAGGGTGCAGCCCGCGGACGTAGTGCGACAGGCAGGCATGGCCGAGCGCCCAGTCGAAACCGTCGCGAGTGATCTCGACGGCGAGGACGGTCTCCTGACCCTCTTTGGTGCCCCAGCCGGAGCGGTACATCATCCACAGGAAACTGGGTTTGATCCACGTCATCCGGTCAGGCTTCCACGCGGCGGGGAAACGGCCCTCGCGGGCGGCGGGTCCGCCGATCTCCGGGCGGTACGCCTGGTAGACGGTGATCGTGGACGCCGTGTGGAGCGCGCGAATCCTGCGGAGCGGTTCTTCCATGGCGTACAGCGTGGGCCCGGTCAGCTCAGGTGACCACCGGTTTTCGACCCGTTGCCCGATCCGACGGAGCACGTCGGCCGCGAACGGCAGGCAGTTGCCCGTGCGGGCCAAGTGGCGTCCGGCACATGGAACGACATCACGGCAAAGCCGTGCTCGATGGACTGACGCGTCGGGCGCGGTCGTTCATCACCGCGCACAGCATCAGGATCGCCGTGCCGCCGGTCGGCCGGATTGCGGGGCAGTGCCATGCGCTCGGCGTCGCATCGGTGGAGATCGACCGTGTGCAGGAGCACCAGGAGCGTTGGGGAGGGTCGCCGGCGAGCTACACCTCGGTGGAGGTCAAGGTGTGGTCATTTCAGGCTGGTTCGAAAGGAGCGGCACCCGCGCGCTCCCCGCCCTACGATCCCCCGCATGCTGATTCGCCGGACATTACGGATGATCACCGTGCTCGCTGTGACCCTCGCCGGTGCGATCGGGGGTGGCGTGGGGACGGCGCAGGCCGAGCAGAACCGGTCGTCGCACGATCGGCAGTTGCTGTTCTTCAACCACTCCTACGGCGTGTTCGACCGGGAGACCGCCGACGCCATCGAGCACTCCGACTATCTGCGGGACTTCGCCAACTTCCAGGTCCGCACCACCACCGGTGCCGACGGACAGACCTGGACCGGCCGTTATCTGATGGGCCACGAGACCTACCTCGAGCTGTTGGGGGTCGGTGACGTCGCCGGCCAGGACGGCACCCTCGGCTCCGCCGGGCTGGGCCTCTCGACCGAGCGTGCCGGAGACTTGACGACGGTCACGGAGCGCCTGAAGGACGAGGGCGTCGCCGACCCCGTCGAGTTCCTCCAGACACGTGACTTCGGTGACGGCGTCCCCGTTCCGTGGTTCGACGCCGTCCTCACCACCGCCGAGTACGACGCCTTCGGGGCCTGGGCGATGGAGTACCGGCCGGAGTACTTCGCCGACCCGCGCGGCAACACCGAGCCGCCGAGTTTCCCCGGTGACGTCGGCCGGGAGCGCTACCTGTCCGACGACTACCGCAGCCATCTGATGCGTGACGTGACCTCCGTCCGCCTCGCGGTCACCGAAGGCGACCTCGCCGACACCGTGCCGCTGCTCCGGGCCGGGGGGTTCGCCGTCCGGACCGTGCCGGACGGTGGCGTCGTCGCGGAGCGCGGCGGCACCGCGATCCGGTTCGACGCCGTAGCGCGCGACGACGCGGGCCTGCGGCGGATCGAACTGTCGCTCAACCGGCCGGTGAAGGACCGTCACGTGGAACGGATCGGTCACTCGAAGCTCGTCGTCGGGCCGGGTGACCACGCCGTGTGGACGTTCGGCGACAGCGGCACCGAGTAGGTCTGCGGCCCGCGGGGCGCGTCCCTCGACGAGGGGCGCGCCCTTGGCCTGTCCGCGCCCGTGACCGGGCGGCCCCGGACCGGTGACGACCTGCGGCGTCGGGCGGGCGGGCGGGGGCGCGACTTTGCCGCGGCGTGGGGTGGGCGGGAGGCCCGGGGCGGGGTTCGCCGTCAGGTGACCTGTTCGGACAAGTGGGGGACGCGCCGGACCTGCGCCTTTACCTGCCGCTGAAGATCTCGTCGTGTACTGGCCATCTGTTCTTGGTCAACCTCCCCCCAAAGAACCTTATGTTCACGGTCAAATGATGGGCAAGAACAGCAATGGAGGACGTTGTGTCCCTGGATGCCCGTAGGGCTCGGCGGTTCGCCGCTCCCGCAGCCGCCGCAGTCGCCGCCGCCGTCGTGACGATGGTGGTCAACCCGACGCTGGGCGCGTCGGCCTCGGCTCCGCAGGCCGCGGCCAAGGCCAAGGCCCCGACCGCCAAGAACGTCATCTTCATCAACGGCGACGGCATGGGCGCCGCCATGCGTCAGGCCGCCCGTCTGCACCTGGCCGGCCTGGGTGGCCAGCTCGCGATGGACAAGCTCCCCGTCTCGGGCCAGCTCACCACGGAGCCGGACGACCCGAAGGCCGTCGTCACCGACTCGGCCGCCGCGGCCACCGCGTGGGCCACCGGCGAGAAGACCTACAACGGCGCGATCAGCGTCGACGTGGACGGCAACCCGCTGGCCACCCTCGGCCAGCAGGCCAAGGCGGCCGGCAAGGCCACCGGTCTGGTCACCACCGCGCAGGTCACCGACGCCTCGCCGGCGGCGTTCTTCTCCAGCACCGCCAACCGTTCGGCGCAGGACGAGATCGCGCGCCAGTACATCGAGGTCAGCAAGCCCGACGTCATCCTGGGCGGTGGCGAGGACTGGTGGCTGCCCGCAGGCAGCGCCGGCGCGTTCAAGGACCAGCCCGCCGAGGACCCGTCCGAGGCGAGCAAGGGCACCAAGGGCGACCTCATCAAGAAGGCCAAGAAGGCCGGTTACTCCTACGTCAACAGCGCGGACCAGCTCAGCCGCGCCAAGGGCGGCAAGCTGCTCGGTCTCTTCGCCAACGAGGAGATGTTCCAGCAGCGTCCCGAGGGTCAGGGCGACGTGTACAGCCCGGTGGTCGGTCTCTCCACCATGACCAGCAAGGCCCTGGGCACGCTGGACAAGAGCAAGAAGGGCTTCTTCCTCATGGTCGAGGAGGAGGGCACCGACGAGTTCGCGCACTCCAACAACGCCACCCGCACCCTGCAGTCCATGCAGGAGCTGGAGAAGGCGGTGGCCGTGGCCCGCGCGTACGTCGCCACCCACTCCGACACCCTGCTCGTCATCACCGGCGACCACGAGACCGGCGGCCTGGCCGTCGAGGAGTCGGACGCCGCCGACGAGTCCGGCGACGCCATCTCCGCCGAGGACGGTCCGTTCAGCATCCGCGGCAGCCAGAAGAGCTTCTTCGTCGACTGGACCACGTCCGGTCACACCGGAGTGGACGTGCCGGTGACCGCGGCCGGCCCGCTGTCCGACCGCTTCACCGGCAAGCACCCCAACACCCACGTGTACGACGTGCTGCGTCAGGCCCTGACGCGCCGCTGAGCGACACACTGAAGCGGGGCCCCGGGGCGTGACCGTCCCGGGGCCCCGCTGTCGTCACGGCACGCGCGGCGACCCTCGCCACGGAGCACTCGGCACTCGGCACTCGGCACTCGGCACTCGGCACTCCACTCCGCGCCCGTCCCGGGCTCAGCTCAGCTCTGCTCGACGTGCAGATGGACGGGGCCCCGCAGGACGGGGCTTGGCCGGTACGGCGGCGGGTCGACGAGCAGCCTGGGCTGTTCGAGGCGGCGTGCCAGCTCGGTCAGTGCGATCTGGGTCTCCAGCCGGGCCAGCGGTCCGCCGAAGCACAGGTGGATGCCACTGCCGAAGCCCAGGTGCTGGTTGTCCCGCCGGTCGGGGTCGAAGCGGTCGGGGTCCACGAAGCGGTCCGGGTCGCGGCTGCCCGAGGCGAGCATGAGCATGATCTTCGACCCCTTGGGGATGACGGTGTCGCCGATCGCGATGTCGCTGTACGCCGCCCGCCAGGGAATGATCTGCACCGGCGGCTCGTAGCGCAGCAGTTCCTCCACCAGGGGCACCACCAGGTCGGGTTCGGTACGCAGGCGTCGCAGCACCTCGGGGTGGCGCAGCAGCGTCAGCATGCCGTTGGCGATGAGGTTGACGGTGGTCTCGTGGCCGGCGATGAGCAGCAGGTTGGCGGTGCTGATGATCTCCTCGTCGGTCATCCGTCCGTCGGGCCCGTCGTCGTTGGCCAGCCGGGTCAACAGGTCGTCGCCGGGGTGGCCGTGGCGTTGTTCCAGCAGTCCGCCGAGGTACTCCCGCAGGTCCTTGGTGGCCTGCACGCCGTTGTCCAGTTTCTCCTGCGGGTCGGTCCTGGGGTCGTAGTCGATCGACTCGACGATGGCGTTCACCCACACGTGGAACCGCGGTTCGTCCTCGCGTGGCACACCGAGCAGGTGGCAGATCACGGTGACCGGGAACGGGTAGGCGAAGTCGTCGACGATGTCGATCCGCTGTTCGCCCGCGAAGCCGTCGATCAGACCGCTGACGGTGGCGGCCAGGTCGGGTTCCATGCCGGAGACCAGGCCCGGGGTGTGCGGGGGCCCGAAGTGACGCATCGCCAGGCGCCGCAGGCGGTCGTGCTCGGGCGGGTCGAGGTTGATGAACGACGGAGTGGCGCGTCCCTCGACCGCCGCCATCGGCCGCGACAGGTTGCGTACGTCGGAACTCAGGCGCGGGTCGTGGAGTATGCCGGTGAGCTCGCGGTAGGTGCTGATGACGTAGCTGCCGTCCTCCTGCAGGGCCACCGGCGTCTTGCGCAGTTCGGTGTAGAGCGGGTAGGGGTCGGCCCGGGAGGAGTAGTCGAGGATCCGGTGCAGGGTGTCGGGCGTCTCGGTCGTGGTCATGTCGGTTCCCTCCTACTTCCCTCTACCGGACTTCGTCCTCCCACCGGCTTCCTCCCACCGGGCCTCCTCCACCGGGGGCTTCCTTCCGCTACCGGCCCTGCCGCATGACGGTGACGCGCCGTTCGCCCGGGTCGTGCCCGGTGACGACCACGGTGGCGCCCTGGGCGAGCAGCGTGGGGCCGGGGAAGTCGACGGGCACCGGCTTCGCGTCGGCGGGCTGGTCGGGTGTGGGGCAGGGAGGCGGGAAGGGCGCGGCCGTCTCGATCAACTCCCGGTAGTGGTCGAGCCACTTCGCGTTGTTGAAGCTGACCGCCGCGGTGACCCGGCCCTGATAGCCGTACGCGGCGACGAAGCGGCGGTCGGCCACGGATCCCTGGGCGACGACGACCTCGTCGGCGTAGGTCGGCACACCGACGGACTTGATGTTGACGCCGAACTGGATCGACCAGAACGCCGGGATCGACAGGTGCGGCCAGCGGTCCGCCTGGGTGCTGACCATGTTGTGGGCCGCGATCTCGGCCTGTTCCACGGCGTTGGCCCAGTGCTCCAGGGAGATGAACCGGTACTCGTAGATCGGGTTGGGGCTGCGTGCCACGTCCCCGGCGACGAAGATGTCGTCGGTGACCAGGCCGTTGAGGTCGAAGGCGCGGCAGCCCGCGTCGCAGGCGACTCCCCATACGCCCACCGCCAGTCCCGAGTCCCGCAGCCACTCGGTGTTGCGGATGCCGCCGAGCGCCACCACCGCCACCTCCGCGTCGACCGTGCTGCCGTCGGAGAAGTGGGCGCGGCGCAACCGCCCTTGCGCGTCGCCCTCCAAGCGGGTGACCTTGACGCCGCAGCGCAGGTCGACACCGTGGGCGCGCTGCATGTCGGCGGCGACCTCACCGATCATCGCGCCGAGTCCGCCGACCAGCGGGGCCGGCCCGAGTTCGGCGACGGTCACCGGGAGGCCGCGCTCGCGGCAGACGGAGGCGATCTCGGAACCGGTGAATCCCGCGCCGATGATCAGGACGCGGGAGGGCCCGGCGGCGATCGCCCGCTGCAGGCCGTCCGCGTCCTCACGGGTACGGACGACGAACACGCCGTCCAGGGCCGCTTCGGCCTCGACGGGCCAGGGCCGCGCCCGTACCCCGGTGGCGATCAGCATGCGGTCGAAGGGGATCCTGCGACCGTCCGCGAGCCGCACCTGGTCGGCCGCCAGGTCGAGGCCGGCGGCGGGGACGCCCAGCAGCCACTCCGCGTCGATGTCGCACCGTCGCGGCAGTGTGGTGCCCCCGGCCGGCACCCATCCGGTGAGTACCTGTTTGGACAGCGGAGGCCGGTCGTAGGGCTCGCCCAGTTCGTCACCGATCATGGTCAAGGAGCCGGTGAAGCCTTCCCCGCGCAGGGCCTCGGCGGCGCGCAGTCCCGCCAGTGACGCCCCGACGATCACCACGCGGCCGTCGCGCTTGAACCGCTGCAGGGTGTGCGCGCTGCTCATGACGGCGACGTCCCCACCGACGCGTCCCGCCCGTCCACCCGGTCGACCAGAATGGCCTGGAGCGGGCAGGCCGCCGCGGCGCGCAGTACCTGTTCGCGCTGGGCGTCGTCGGGGTTCGGGGCGTACATCAGCGCTTCCTCGCCGTGCATCCGGAACGCGTCCGGGGCCAGGAACGCGCACTGGGCGTACCCCTGACACCGCGACAGATCGACGACAACTCTCATCCCGACCTCCAATTCACGGGGCTGCACGGCAGCGGCCGCGTGGGCGCCCTCAGGGCGCCCACGCGGCACCACCACGGCGCCCAGAAGCGAGAGTCCATGCCTTCGAAGAAGGGATACGGCTGTCGCCCACCCCCGTGCACATGTGGGGGGCACCACGCTCGTCGAATGTCTCGGTAGGAAGAACCGGTCATCACGATCGAGGCTCCGGCGTCTGACACACCGCCCGGAGAACCTGACCTTGCCGTCGAAAAGCCTATCCCCCACCCATCCGGCCCGCACCCGGGACCGCGGCGTGCGGAAGGGAGAAAGGAGGGCGCCGACCGGTCCTGTGACCGGTCGGCGCCCTCCTCATCCGCGTCGGCCCACTAGATCGTCGCGGTGTCGATCACGAAGCGGTAGCGGACGTCGCTCGACAGCACCCGCTCGTACGCGTCGTTGATCTCGGACGCGCTGATCAGTTCGATCTCTGCGCCGAGGCCGTGCTCGGCGCAGAAGTCGAGCATCTCCTGGGTCTCCTGGATGCCGCCGATTCCTGAGCCGGACAGGGACTTGCGGCCGCCGATCACGGAGAAGAGGTTGAGGGAGATCGGCTCCTCGGGGGCGCCGACGTTGACCAGCGCGCCGTCCGTGCGCAGCAGCGAGAGGAACGCCCCGAAGTCGAGCGGTGCCGAGACCGTGGAGAGGATGATGTCGAAGGTGCCGCGCAGTTCCTCGAAGGTCTTCGGGTCGCTGGTGGCGTAGTAGTGGTCGGCGCCCAGCTTCAGGCCGTCGTCCTTCTTGCGCAGGGACTGCGACAGCACGGTCACCTCGGCGCCGAGCGCGTGCGCGATCTTGACGCCCATGTGGCCGAGGCCACCCATGCCGAGGACCGCGACCTTCTTGCCGGGGCCGGCGTTCCAGTGCCGGAGCGGGGAGTACGTGGTGATACCGGCGCAGAGCAGGGGCGCGGCCTCGTCGAGGGAGAGGCCGTCGGGGATGCGGACGGTGTAGTTCTCGTCGACGACGATCTTCTCGGAGTAGCCGCCGTAGGTGGGCTCGCCGTTCTTGTCGAGGGCGTTGTAGGTGCCTACGTTGCCGTTGACGCAGTACTGCTCCAGGCCCGCCTTGCAGTTCTCGCACTCGCGGCAGGAGTCGACCATGCAGCCGACGCCGGCGCGGTCGCCGACCTTGAACCGGGTGACGCCGGAGCCGACCTCGGAGATGATGCCGGCGATCTCGTGACCGGGCACCATCGGGAAGATCGCCTCACCCCAGCCCTCACGGGCCTGGTGGATGTCCGAGTGGCAGATACCGGCGAACTTGATGTCGATCAGGACATCGAACTCGCCCACGGGGCGGCGTTCGATGGTGGTGCGCTCCAGCGGGGCCTTCGCGGCGGGGGCGGCGTACGCAGCAACAGTGGTCATGCCGGTGGTTCTCCTCAGGAGTGGTCTGTGCCCGGCTGTCTTCTTCCGCCGGGCACGCTCACCAGCGTGCCCCACCGGAGGCCGTTCACCCAGGCCACGGCTTTGCGTACGACCGCTGGTCCTACTACTGGCGGGGTCAGGCTCCGCTGCGTACGACCGTGAATACTGGACGTATGAACGAGCAGCCCTTCCAGGAGATCGCCGGGCAAGCCGGGCAGCCGCTGGATCGGCGTGCCGAGCTCAGTGAGTTCCTGCGCACGCGCCGGGCCCGGCTGAAGCCGGACGACGTGGGGCTGCCCGACTTCGGACGGCACCGCCGGGTGCCGGGCCTGCGGCGCGAGGAGCTGGCGCAGCTGGCCGGCGTGTCCGTCGCGTACTACACACGGCTCGAACAGGGCAACGGACGAAACGTGTCGTCGGAGGTGCTCGACGCCATCGCCCGCGCCCTGCGCCTGTCGGACGCGGAGCACGCGCATCTGACCCACCTCGCCAGGCCCAAGCAGCTCAAGAAGAAGCAGACGGCCCGGCCGCAGCAGGTGCGGGTGGCGCTGCGGCATCTGCTGGACATGCTGGACGGCGTGCCCGCCTACGTCACCGGGCGGCGGGCGGACATCCTGGTCTGGAACCGGATGGCCGCGGCCGTGTTCGGCGACTGGGCGGAGCTCGCGCCGGGCGAGCGGAACTGGGCACGGCTGGTGTTCCTGCGGCCCGAGTACCGCGATCTGTTCGTGGACTGGGAGCAGAAGGCGATCGACATCGTGTGCATGCTGCGCATGGACGCGGGCTGCCATCCGGACGATCCGAGGCTGTCGGCGCTGGTCGGGGAGCTCTCCGTCAAGAGCCCGGACTTCCGGCGCCTGTGGGCCACGCACGACGTGAAGGAGAAGACCCACGGCGTGAAGGAGCTGCGGCATCCGCTGGTGGGCGACCTGGACCTGCGGTTCGAGTCGTTCCGGATGGCCGGCGACAGCGAGCAGGCGCTGATCACGTACCACGCGGAGCCGGGGTCCGCCTCGGCGGAGGCCCTGCGGCTGCTGGCCAGCTGGGGCACGGACGCGACCCGCGCGGGGGCCAACGCCCAGTCGTGACCGCGCCGCGCACCCGCGCACGGCGCGGCGCCTCAGGGACGCCGGGGGAACACGGACGGCCCGCCGGAAACCTTTCTTCCGGCGGGCCGTCCGCTGGGGGCTCACCTCACCAGGGGGCGCGGCGGGCTCACTTTCCGTAGTACGCGTTGTAGATCGAGACCGTCGACTTGTTGCCCTGCTTGTCGGTGATCTTCGCGTGGAAGGAGATGCCCTTGCCCTTCGCCGGGTTCCTGACGGTGATCTTTCCGTCCCTGACCTTGAGCATGGTCCAGGTCTGGCCGTAGTCGTACGAGACGTACACGTACAGCGTCTTGAGGTTCCTGCCCGCGGCCGAGCCCTGCACGGTGAGCGGGATGCTGACCTTCTTGCCGGCCTCGACGCGGCTGTCCAGTCCGGTCGCGGCGTTGAAGCGGACCGTGGAGGCGGGCAGCTTCGCGAAGTCGGTCCTCTTGGACGTGAAGGTCCAGCTCGCGTCGATCCGTGTGGAGGCCGCGGCGACCTTCACGCTGCGCTTGACCGAGGCCGTCAGCCGGTACTCCGCCTGGCCGGCCGGGACCTTGAACTCCTTGTCCCCGAAGAGCGGGTCGTCGTTCGATCCGACCTTCGCCCCGTTGCGGTACAGCGTCGTGGTGACCGAGCTGAACGGGGAGGACCCGGCGTGGGTGCTTCCGTCGGCGAACAGTGGCAGGTATCCGACGAGGTTGTCGCCCTCCCGGAAGACACCGAAGTCGGCGCTGATCTTCGGGCCGAAGACGGCCGTGTTGAACCGCTTCGTGTAGCTCGTGCCCGCCTTGAAGATCTGCGGGTCGCCGAGCGTGTAGTAGGCGTCGACGACCGGGAATCCGGTGGCGTCGGTACCGGCGTGCTGCTCGAAGTCGAACGTCCACTGGACCTTTTCACCGGTCGACAGGTAGAGCGTGCGCGCGCTCGGCAGCTTCTGGTCGACGGCGACGCTGAAGCTGTCGTCGTCGGGCAGAAAGCCGAACGCGGTGATCGCGCCCGTCTTGCCGGCGGCCGCGGCTCCCATGTCCGCCCGCACCTCGGCCAGGTCGCCCGCCTTGTAGTGCTTGACGTGCGCGCCCTGGAGCCTGCTGACCTTCGCGCCGGTGAAGGTGTCGTACTCGGCACCGGCGCCCTTGGTCCACTGTCCGGACCAGCTCTGGAACAGACCGGGGGTGAGCGCCGGGCCGAGGTGCGCCATCCGCAGGTTCCGGAAGGAGTCCAGCCCGAGGCCGAGCCCGAAGCCCGTGGCGTCGTCGAAGTAGTTGACGACCGCCGACAACGGCTCGGCCCGCGTGTCCGGCACGGTGATGTCGGCGCCCTCGGCGGTGCGGGCGTCCAGCGTCAGCGTGGTGTTCCCGGTGACGTCCAGCCGGGGCCGGACCAGCCAGTCGACCCCGCCCTTCGCCTCCACCAGGTCCTGCACGGACAGGGAGTTGAGCAGGTACTTGCCCTTGGGCACCCGGAGGGTCACGCTGTCCGCGGTGTTCTGCGACGCGTAGTCCCGGTCGGCGCCGAGCCCGGTGTAGCCCTCCAGGTCGGTGAGGTGCGTGGGCGTCTCGCCGGCGCGGTCGACGTACTTCAGGGTGACGTCGTACGACTCCGGCTCACGCTCGACCGCGAGCGCCGCGCGCACCGACTGACCGCCGCCCGTCGCCGTCACGTACGCGGCGTACGCGCCGTCGAGAGTGCCGCCGAGCCTGGTGTTCGCGGCGACGCCGACGGACGCCCGGCCGCCGGCCGGGACGGTGAGGGTGGTGGCGGCGAGCTTGAAGAAGCCCGAGGGTGCCGCGTGACCCTTGGGGTCGGTGGCCTTGACCCCGAGGGCCAGGGTGATGTCCTTCGTGCCGAGGTTGCGGTACGTCAGCTGCCTGGTCAGGGCCGAGTCGTCGGTGTGCGGCCACCGCGCCACGCCGAAGCTCACCGAGGACGGATCGGCGATCACGGTCTGCTTGATCGCCGCGTCGACGGCGATCCGGCCCGCGCCCTGCTGGAACGGTGTGTACGAGCCGCCCTTGGCGGAGCCGGTCAGCGCGCTCTTGAGCTCGGTGTACGTCCAGTCCGGGTGTTCCTGCTTGAGGATGGCGGCGGCGCCCGCGACATGCGGGGTCGCCATCGACGTACCCGAGATGGTCAGGTAGCCCGGGGGCTTCTCGCCGACCTCCGTGTCGATGACGCTGCCCGGGGCGGCGGCCGCGGTGATGTCGACGCCGGGAGCGGTGACGTCCGGCTTGATGGCGCCGTCGCCGAGGCGGGGGCCGGTGCTGGAGAAGTCCGCCAGCTTGTCGTGGTCGTCCACGGCGCCGACGGTGAGCGCGGCGTCCGCGCTGCCCGGCGAGCCGATGGACTCGGGGCCCTCGTTGCCCGCCGCGATCGCGAAGAGGATGCCCTTCTCGGCCGAGAGCTTGTCGACCTCGGCCTCCAGCGGGTCCACGTCGGGGGTGTCCGGGCCGCCGAGGCTCAGGTTGACGACGTCGGCGCCCTGGTCGGCCGCCCACTCCATGCCCGCGAGGATGCCGGAGTCGTCACCGCTTCCGGTGTCGTCGAGAACCTTGCCGTTGAGGATCTTGGCGCCGGGCGCGACGCCCTTGTACTTCCCGTTCGACTTGGCACCGGTGCCCGCCGCGATGGACGCGACGTGCGTGCCGTGGCCGTAGTGGTCGGTGGCGTCGGCGGCCGCGGAGAAGTTCCGGGACGCGATCACCTGGTTCCTGAGGTCCGGGTGGGTCGCGTCGACACCGGTGTCGAGGACGGCGATTCTGACGCCCTTGCCGTCGTACCCGGCGGCCCAGGCCTTGGGGGCGCCGATCTGCGGCACGGACTTGTCGAGGCTCGCCCTGCGCACGCCGTCCAGCCAGACGTGCGCGATGCCGGAGGCCGCCCGGCCGTGGTCGGTGACCGCTGACCAGAGCTCGGCCGCGTCCCGTTGCGGTGTCCGCACGGCGTCCGCGTTCAGGGACTTCAGGGTCCGGCGGAGCGTGCCCGACTCGCGGACGTCGGCCCGGGCGGCCGTCGCGGCTCCCCGGTAGCCGACGATGACCTTCAGGCCCTGCTTCTGGGAGGCGCGGGTCGCGGGCCTGTTCAGCTCGGTGACGTCGAAGAGCCGCCGGTCCAGCTTGCCGGCGGCTATCAGCGCCTGCGCGTCGGCCGGCACCACGAGGGTGTGACCGCGGGCCTTGCGGATCTGGACGGGCACGTGTGCACGGCCCTTGGCCCGCTCGAGGCCGACGACGCGCCCCTGGGAATCGACGACCACCCGGTCGCCGGTGATCAGTGTGATGCGGTGCTTGGCCGTGATCCCGGCCGCGGAAGCGCCGTTGACGTGTCCGGCGTGTGCCGGGACCCTCGCGGACGCCGGGCTGGTCATTCCCGCCGCCAGAGCCACGGCCGCCGCCGTGGCGACGGTCGCCGCGCACGCTCTTTTCACTTGTCTGCGCAAGTCTCCCCCTGGAGATGAGGTCCGGGTGAATTCCCCATTCACCCGGCCGGGGGAAGTCTCGTACGCATGCACGATCACCCCTCCGGAAAACGCAAGTATGCCGGGGGGTGATCGGCCCCTCAATAGCGGGGCTGCGGTGAAGAGTTGACGGAATTGCTCCGCTAAGTTCCCGAACTCTCCCTTTTGTTCTCGTTCACGCCCCCGCGTTCTCCTTGACGCTGATCTTTCCCTTGCGAATCGTCGCGAGGCGGGGGGCCTTCCTCGCGATCGCGGAATCGTGGGTGACCATGATGAAAGTGAGCCCGCGCTCTTTCCACATGGTCTCCAGCACGTCCATGATCTCGTCGCGCATGGACTCGTCGAGATTGCCGGTGGGCTCGTCGGCGAGCAGCACCTTCGGCTGCTTGACCAGGGCCCGGGCGATGGCGACGCGCTGCTGCTGCCCGCCGGAGAGTTCGGCGGGCAGATGCCCGAGCCGCTCGGCGAGCCCCACCGACTCCAGGGCCTCGGCGGCCCGCGCGCGCCGCTCCTTCCCCTTCACCCCGAGGGGCACGAGAGCCGTCTCCACATTCTCCTGCGCGGTGAGTGTGGGAATCAGGTTGAAGCTCTGAAAGACGAATCCGATGTTCTCGCTGCGCACCTTGGTGAGCTTCGCCTCGGACAGTTTCGCCAGATCGATGCCGTCGAGTTCGACGCTGCCCCCGGTGGGCCGGTCGAGTCCGCCGAGCATCTGCAGCAGGGTGGATTTTCCGCCACCCGTGGGCCCCTGGATGACCAGCCGGTCTCCGTCCGCGATGGTCAGATCGATGCCGGCGAGCGCGTCGACCGTGCCCTTGCCCCGCTGGTAGCGCTTGATGACGCCGCTGAGTTCGTACATGGTGCCGCTCCTGGTTGTGCGTGAGGGGGTGGGCCGTGCGGGGGTGTGGGCCGCACGGTCCGTGCGGGGCCGGTCTATTCGACGCGGCGCAGGGCGTCCGCCGGCCGCAGCCGGGAGGCGCGCCAGCCGCCGAAGGCACCGGCGATCAGGCCGCCGGCGACGGCGAGAGCGACCGCTCCGGCGATGGTGGAGAGACTGACGGGCGCGGTCAGCGTGACGTCCAGCGCCTTGGACGCGACCCGCCGCCCGGGACCGCCGAAGCCACCGAATCCGCCGGGGCCGCCCTGCCCACCGCCGCCGCCCCCGCCGATCTGCGCCTGCAGGTCGGGGCTGATCTCGGTGACCGCGTAGGCGCCCGCCAGACCGAGCGCGATGCCGAGGACGCCGCCGACCAGACCGTTGACGATGGCCTCGCCGACGACCTGCCGGGTCACCCGGCCCGACTTCCAGCCGAGCGCCTTGAGGGTGCCGAACTCGCGCACACGCCGGGAGACGGCCGAGGAGGTGAGCAGACCGGCGACCAGGAACGCGGCCACGAGCACCGCGATCGAGAGCCACTTGCCGACGTTCGAGGCGAGGTCGGAGGCGGTCGACAGGGAGCCGGAGACGGTGTCCGCGAGATCCGCGGAGGTGGTGACCGTGGTCCCCGGGATGTTCTTCTGGATGGTGCTCTTGACGCTGGAGATCTGCTGCGAGTCGGAGGCCTTGACGTAGATCGTGGTGACCTTGCCCTTGGCGTCGGCCAGCGTCTGCGCCTGCTGGAGCGGTATGTAGAGGTTGGCCGCCGCGTCGCCGCTGTCGGGAGTCGCGATCCCGATCACCTTGAACTTGACGTTCTTGACGGTGACGGTGCTGCCGACCGAGAGCTTCTTCTCCTTGGCGTACGACGTGTCGGCGACGACCACCTCGGCGTTCGTCTCGGACGTCGTGAAGGTACGACCGCTGGTGATCTTCGAGGAGGTCAGCGGACCGAGCGCCGGCTTGGTGACGTCGGTGCCGTAGACGGAGTAGTTGTTGACGTCGAAGTTGGCGCCACCGCCCTCGACGCGGCCCTGCGGGGGCTGCTGCCCGCCCTGGCGGCCGCCCTGCTGGTTGCCGCCGCCGTTCCGGTTCTGCTGGAACTGACCTCGCGTGAACTGGCCGTTGACCCGGATGACCTGGAGGCTGAGGCCGGCGACGGAGTCCGCGACGCCGTGCTGCGAGTCGACCTTGGAGACCGTCGAGGCGGCCAGGGTCTGGAATCCCTGGACCATGACGCGGTCGCTGCTCTGCTCCTTGGCGGAGCCGTTGTCGTTCGCGCCGAAGTTGAAGCGCGGGCGCTGACCGGTGCTCGTCGGCGGTGCCGCGGCCTTGGTGACGGTCATGTCCGTGCCCAGCCCGTACAGCGACTGGAGGACCTTGCCCTGGGCCTTCTCCATGCCGGACGACACGGAACTGACCACGATGACCAGGGCGATGCCCAGGGCGAGCCCGGAGGCGACGACGAGCGCCGCCTTCCTGCGGCGGCGCAGTTCGCGCCTCAGGTAGGTGAAGAACATGGCCGCAAGGTAGGTACGGCGCGTGATGAAGCCATAAGGCCGAAATAAGAGAACGATGAGAAGGCTGTGGCGGCACGGAAGTTCACCTGTGCCCGGCCCCGGAAGCCTGTGGGAACGCCGGCTCCGGAAGCCTGTGGGAACGCCGATGGCGGCGGCCCGTGCGGGCCGCCGCCACCGGCGGGGTTCCTGTGAAGCGGGGGCGGGCGTCAGACGGCCGAACCGGCCTTCCAGGACGCCCAGTCCAGGTTCCAGCCGTTGAGGCCGTTGTCCGGGGCCACGGTCTTGTCGCCGGTGTTCTTGACGACGACGACGTCACCGATCAGCGAGTGGTTGTAGAACCACGCCGCGGGGGTGTTCGCGTCGTTGGCACCCTTGGTGTCGGACAGGCCGACACAGCCGTGACTGGTGTTCACCGAGCCGAAGATGGACTTGGCGCCCCAGTAGTTGCCGTGCACGAAGGTGCCGGAGTTCGACAGACGCATGGCGTGCGGCACGTCCTTGATGTCGTACTCGCCCTTGCCGTCGGAGTTCGTGAAGCCGACCGTCGAGCCGTTCATCCGGGTCTCCTTGAACTTCTCGGAGATCACCATCTGACCCTGGTACGTCTTGTGCTCCGGGGACCCCGAGGAGATCGGGATCGTCTTGATCGTCTTGCCGTCCTGCGTGACCTTCATGGTCTTGGTCTGGGCGTCGACGACCGAGACCTGGTTGCGACCGATCTTGAACGTGACCGTCTTCTGCTGCACGCCGTACACACCGCTCGCGCCCTGGACGCCGTCCAGGTTCAGCTTGAGGGTGACGGTCGAGCCGCCGGTCCAGTAGTTCTCGGGACGGAAGTCGAGGCGGTTGGCGCCGAACCAGTGCCCGACGACCTCCTGGCCGCTGCTGGAGGAGACGGTGATCCCCTTCTGCACGGCGGCCTTGTCGGTGATCGCCTTGTTGAAGTTGATCGAGACCGGCATGCCGACGCCGACGGTGGAACCGTCCTCCGGCGTGAAGTTGCCGATGAAGCTGTTCGCCGGGGAGACCGTGGTGAACGAGGCGTTCTCGTGGGCCACGAGGCCCTCGGAGTCGGTGGCCTCGGCGGCGACCTTGTACGTGGTCGCACGGTCCAGCTGGGCGGCGGGCTTCCAGCTCTTCTTGTCGGCTGATATCTGGCCGGCGACGGCCGTGCCGGACGCCGTCTTCATGGAGACGGAGGTGAGTGTGCCCTTGGTCACAGTGACCGCGGCGGCGTTGTTGATGGACGCGTTGTCGGAGCCGTCGGCGGGCGTGATCTTGATCTGCGCCTCGGAACTCTTCTTGGCCGCCGCCTCGTCGGCCTGGGCTTGCGAGGACCGGCCGCCGTCCGAGGCGTTCGCCTTGCCGCCGCCTCCGCTGCACGCAGAGAGCACCAGCACTCCGCCGAGCAGTGCGGACGCGGCCACCAGGCCCCGGCCCCGCTTCCTGTCCGTCATCACACGCTTCTCCATCGTTGCCGAATCACCAAATACCGCATAGAACCCCGTAGAAACCTTCAACGTACGACCGGTTGGTCCCGTTCCACACCGCCGGCGTGTGTGGGACACACCACGCGATCAACGGCGTCCACCGGGCCGATCGGGCCCGCGGGACCCCGGTCGGTGGACCGGCGGCCGGACCGAAACCCGTGGTGCGGAAGTGGCCGGTGCGTCGTCTGAGACGAATGAACCCCGGGCGGCGGTTGCCACCCGGGGTCAAGAATTTCCCAAGAGGCCTCAGCCGACTCCGACTTCCTCGTCGTCGTCCTCGTCATCATCCTCGTCGAGGTCCCATTCCGGCGAATCGGGGTCGTAGTCGATCGGCTCGCTGCTCCAGGACGCCTGGGCGAGCTCGACCCCGGGCACCTCACTGACCAGGTCGAACGGGTCGACGAGATAGGCGAGGGCTTCGGCAGTGTCTTCCGTCACTGCGTTCTCGGCGTGCGCCCGCTCGTCGGTCTGCATGCCGGAGTCGTCCGCGATGCGACGCAGCGCGGCCTTGGTGACGGCGTCCGCGTCGTCGACTTCCAGTACCAGCTCCACGCGAAGCCGGACAAATCGTGATGTCTCAGGAGTACTCATGAGACGGAGCGTACGGCCCGAGGTCCCCGCGACTTTCCCACGACCCGCGCCTTTCATTAGCATCGGGCCACACGGCCAATTCGCCAGCGCCACAAGGGGATCGATATTACGTGTCCGCCGCACGTCGCTCGTTGCTGACCGCCACCGCAGCGGGGACCCTCCTGGGAGCCCTGTGGTTCGTCCCGTCCGCCAACGCGACTCCGGAAGAGCCTGCTCAGCACGGGTCGGCACCGACCGCCGACCGGTCGGCCGCCACCACGACGGCCGCCACCACCACGACGGCCCCGACCACCGCGGCCGAAGCGGAGCAGGCCGCCCCGGAGCCGGGCGACGACCAGACCCGGCTCGCCGACACCGGAAGCGTCAACACGACGCCGTACGTCGTCGGCGGCACCCTTTTCCTCGGCCTCGGCGCCGGCTTTGTGACCTACTCGGTGCGCCGGGAACGCACGGCGGCCTTCTGAGCGCAGCGCTCCGGCCCGGAACCCACGGGATGCCCATGCGAGACCTGACCGAGCTGACCGACGTCGAGGAGCCCGCATGGCCCCTCCTGTCCGAGGCGATCTCCACGAGCAAGGTGTCCCTGGAGGTGCTCCCGGTGGAGCCCGCCCAGGCCCGAGCCGCCCTGCTGCAACTGCAGGTCACCGCGCGCTCCTGGCTCGGTGCCTTCGTCCTCAACTGCGGCGGCGTGTCGCTCGACAGCGGATGGCTGCGCATCTACGGCAGCCCGGGCGACGGATCGCCCAAGGGTCCGCCGGGCATCGCCGACGTCAACGACTTCCCCGCCCGCTTCGACCCGGCGTGGCGGCCGGACGGCGGGCTCGTCGTCGGCCATGACGTCCTCGGCGGGACCTATGTGCTGAACGGACCCGAGCCGGGCGCGGTGGGCCGCCCCGGGGGTCCCGGCGAAGTGGTCTACTTCGCGCCGGACTCACTGCGCTGGGAGGCCCTCGACGTGGGCCACGCGGCCTGGCTCGGCTGGCTCCTGGAAGGCGGCACGGAGGACTTCTACGACAACCTGCGCTGGCCCGGCTGGCGGGCCGAGACGGGTCCGCTCCCGGGCTCCCAGGGCATCACGTTCGACCCGGTGCTGTGGTCCGCCGACGCCCGCCGCGACCTGCCCGCGGCCCGCCGTCGCGCACTGCACATGACCGAACTGCTCGACCTCCACCGGGACGTCGGCCTGGAGCTCGACAAGATCGACCCGGGCTTCCTCGGCAACTTCCATCCCTGACAGGACCGACGGGTCCCGGGCTCCCCAAGGAGCCCGGGACCCGTGAAGTCCGCGGCTGCGGCGCGTGGTCGGGGACCGGCCCGGCCGGATCCGGAGGCAGCGCCTACGCGGCGCGCCGGCCGCCGCCGCCCTGTCCGCCACGCTCCGTGCGCCGCTGCGGCGCACGTCCCCGGGTACCGCCGCCGGTCCCGGTGCCGCCGCCGGTACGACGTCCACCGCCGGCGCCGCCGCCGGTGGCACCGCCCGTGCCGCGCTGCGGCTGACGCCCCTGCGCCTGCCGGCCCTGCGACTCCGCGCCCGTGCCCGACCCCGCGGAGCGCCGCGCGCCGCCGCCCGTCCGGGGCCGCGACCGGGGCCGCTGCTTCGGCTGCTCGACGGGTTGCGGCACCTCGATGACGACCGGAACCCCGGAGGGCTCGCGGGCGCCGGTGAGGCGGGCCAGTTCCTCATCGCTCGACTTGACCTGGGCGGAGCGCGGGGTGATGCCCGCGTCCGCCATCAGACGGGTCATCTCCCGCCGCTGCTCGGGCAGGACGAGGGTGACGACGCTGCCGGACTCGCCGGCCCGCGCGGTACGGCCGCCCCGGTGCAGGTAGTCCTTGTGGTCGGTCGGCGGGTCGACGTTGACGACGAGGTCGAGGTCGTCGATGTGGATGCCACGGGCGGCCACGTTGGTGGCGACCAGCGCGGTGACCTGGCCGTTCTTGAACTGGTCCAGGGTCCGGTTGCGCTGCGGCTGGCTGCGGCCGCCGTGCAGCGCGGAGGCCCGCACACCATTGGCCAGCAGCCGCTTGGTGAACCGGTCGGCACCGCGCTTGGTGTCCACGAACAGGATCACGCGGCCGTCGCGCGCGGCGATCCGCAGGGCCACGGCCTTCTTGTCGGTCTCGTCGGCGACGTGCAGCACGTGGTGCTCCATGGTCGTCACCGCGCCCGCCGACGGGTCGACGGAGTGCACCACGGGGTCCGTCAGGAACATCCGGACGAGCCGGTCGATGTTCTTGTCCAGCGTCGCCGAGAACAGCAGTCGCTGACCGCCCGGCTCGACCTGCTGGAGCAGCGCGGTGACCTGCGGCATGAAGCCCATGTCGGCCATCTGGTCGGCCTCGTCGAGGACGGTGATCGCGACCTGGCCGAGCGTGCAGTCGCCGCGCTCGATGAGGTCCTTCAGCCGTCCCGGGGTGGCCACCAGGACCTCGGCGCCGCGGCGCAGCGTGCCGGCCTGACGGCCGATCGACATACCGCCGACCGCGGTGGCGACCCGCAGGTTCACGGCGGTCGCGTACGGCGTCAGCGCGTCGTCGACCTGCTGGGCCAGCTCACGCGTGGGCACCAGGACCAGGGCGAGAGGTGCCCGGGGTTCGGCGCGGCGGCCGGCGGTGCGGGCCAGCAGCGCGAGGCCGAAGGCGAGCGTCTTGCCGGAGCCGGTCCGGCCCCGGCCCAGGACGTCGCGTCCGGCCAGCGAGTTGGGCAGGGTCGCGCCCTGGATCGGGAACGGCTCGGTGACACCCTGCGCCGCGAGGGTCTTGGTCAGCGCGGCCGGCATGTCCAGCGCGTCGAAGGAGTCGACGGCGGGCAGCGCCGGGGTGATGGTCTCGGGCAGGGAGAACTCCTGCGGTGCCGCCGCCTTGCGGGCGGGGCCCTTGCCGGCGCCCCGGCCGCCACCGCGGCCCGCGTTCCTCGCGGCGCCGCCGGTCTGGGCGCCGCCACGCGCATTCGCCGGCCGCTTACGGACGGGACGTTCGGATCGAGTCATGCTGGATCTGGATTTCCTTCCTGGGCCCCACGGACTGCACGCACAGCGCCCGCCGCTTGTAGGAGCGGCTTTCATGAGCACTCACAGCACGAGCCGGGACCCGCACCCGAAGGTGCGGGCCCCGGCTCTGGAAAAGCGCGTCCCCGAAATCAGGCGGGGATGATGTTCTCCGCCTGCAGGCCCTTCTGGCCCTGCGCGACGTCGAACGAGACCTTCTGGCCCTCCAGCAGCTCACGGAAGCCGGAGCTGGCGATGTTGGAGTAGTGGGCGAAGACGTCGGGGCCGCCGCCGTCCTGCTCGATGAAGCCGAAGCCCTTTTCCGAGTTGAACCACTTCACGGTGCCGGTAGCCATGTTTCTCTCCTGAACAGGTAGGGCCCCAATCCGGAGATGCACCGGGAAATGCCGGAGATGCCGGTAAAACAAAACGCGCCTGCGGAGGATTCCGATCAGGCGCACAAAGTAAATGGGTACCAAAAACGTATCAATGAGACAGTAGCACACTCTGCGGCCCGTGAGGGCGCCGGCCTGGTCGGCGACGCCCTCCGCAGCGTACGGCAGTGGACGCCTAGAGCAGCGGACCGGTGACCGGTTCCACCGCGGTCACCACCCGGCCGCCGCGCACGAAGGCGTCGGCCGCCTCCAGGTCCGGGGAGAGGAAACGGTCGGGACCCGGTCCCTGGACACCGGCGGCGCGGACGGCGTCGATCACGGCCCGCGACGCCGGAGCGGGGGCCAGGCCCTCGCGCAGTTCGATCGCGCGGGTGGCGGCGTACAGCTCGATCGCGACGATGCGGGTCAGGTTGTCCACCGCGGTGCGCAGCTTGCGCGCGGCCGACCAGCCCATGGAGACGTGGTCCTCCTGCATGGCGGAGGACGGGATGGAGTCCACGGACGCCGGTACGGCGAGCCGCTTCATCTCGCTGACCAGTGCGGCCTGCGTGTACTGGGCGATCATCAGACCGGAGTCGACGCCCGCGTCGTCCGCGAGGAACGGCGGCAGGCCGTGCGAGCGGTTCTTGTCGAGCAGCCGGTCGGTGCGGCGCTCGGCGATCGAGCCCAGGTCGGCGGCGGCGATGGCCAGGAAGTCGAGGACGTAGGCGACCGGGGCGCCGTGGAAGTTGCCGTTCGACTCGACACGTCCGTCGGGCAGCACGAGCGGGTTGTCGACGGCGGCGGCGAGCTCGCGCTCCGCGACGAGCCGGGCGTGCGCGAGGGTGTCGCGGCCGGCGCCCGCGACCTGCGGGGCGCAGCGCACGGAGTAGGCGTCCTGCACGCGCGGGGCGCCGTCCTGGTGGTGGCCGGTGAGCTCCGAACCCTTGAGCACGGCCAGCATGTTGGCGGCCGAGGCGCTCTGTCCGGGGTGCGGGCGGATGGCGTGCAGCTCGGGGGCGAGGACCTTGTCGGTGCCGAGCAGGGCTTCGAGGGAGAGGGCCGCGGTGACGTCGGCGGACTTGTAGAGCGTGTCCAGGTCGGCGAGGGCCATGACCAGCATGCCGAGCATGCCGTCGGTGCCGTTGAGAAGGGCGAGGCCTTCCTTCTCGCGCAGCTCGACGGGTGCGATGCCGTGCTCGGCGAGGAGTTCGCCGGCGGGGCGGACCGTGCCGTCCGGGCCCTCCGCGTCGCCCTCGCCCATCAGCGTCAGCGCGCAGTGGGAGAGCGGCGCCAGGTCGCCGGAGCAGCCGAGCGAACCGTACTCGTGCACGACCGGGGTGATGCCCGCGTTGAGGATGTCGGCCATGGTCCGCGCGACCTCGGGCCGGACGCCGGTGTGCCCCGAGCAGACGGTCTTGAGCCGCAGGAACATCAGCGCGCGCACGACCTCGCGCTCGACGCGCGGGCCCATCCCGGCGGCGTGCGAGCGGACGATGTTGCGCTGCAGCTGGGCGCGGAGCTCCGGGCTGATGTGCCGGCTCGCGAGCGCGCCGAATCCGGTGGAGACGCCGTAGACGGGCTCCGGCTTGGCGGCCAGCGCGTCCACGATCTCGCGGGCCGCGGCCAGGGCCGCCACCGCCTCGTCGGCGAGCTCGATCCGGGCGCCGCCGCGCGCCACGGCGAGAACGTCGGACGCGGTCACGCCGGACGTCCCCACCACCACAGTATGCATATCCATATTCAGGAGCGTACGCAGTGAATTCCGCGATGTCACTAGTCGTGTCACTAGTGGATGGGCAGTTCGCCCCTTACTTCGGTGTACGTCACACGTCTGCTTCGGCGTACGTCACACGTCACGGACGGCGCTGCTCGTGACGCCCCCGGAAGCGGCGGCGCTCCCCCTTGGCCGGCGGGGGCGCGTCGGCCAGGCGTACGACCGGGTCGTCGGGCCCCTCCCGCCCGGCGACCACGGGCTGTGCGGCACGTACGGCCTTCGCGCGGTACTGGGCGGCGTCGGCCAGCCGGAAGAGCCGGCGGGCCGAGCGCACCGGCCCGATCGGATCGCCGGTCGAGGCGACCCCGCACGCCACCCCCTCGCCCATGTCCAACCCGGCGGCTCGGCGGCAGAGTTCGGCGGCGATGCGGACGACCTCGTCGGCCGGCGGTCCGACGGCGAGAAGACAGAACTCGTCGCCGCCGAGGCGGGCGGCGAGGGTGCCCGGGAGCATCGCCCCGCACAACGACAGCACCGACCCGAACCGTTCCAGGAGCCGGTCGCCGACGGCGTGCCCCCGGGTGTCGTTCACGCGCTTGAGTCCGTTGAGGTCGCAGACGACGAGACTGACCACGACGTCCTCCGCCCGGTGCCGTCCGATCGCCTCGTCCAGACGTACGTCGACGGCGCGGCGGTTGGCGAGCCCGGTGAGCGCGTCGGTGAACGCCAGCCGCCGGGCCTCCTCCAGCCGCTCGGTCTGGGCGATCCCGGCCGCGACGACGGAGGCGAGAACGGTCGCGAAGTCCGCGTCGGCCCGGTCGAAGAAGGGCTCCGACGCGGGGCGGGCCACGTACAGCTCACCCCAGGCGCGTCCGTGCAGCACGACCGGGGCGACCACACAGCAGCCGCGCCCGCGTCTGCGCAGGGCCGCGACCCGCTGGTGGCAGTATCCGGCGCGGCCCTGCGCCGGGCCGTCCGCGGTCTCCACCCAGGCGTTCGGGCCGCCGCCACCGGCCCAGCGCTCGTGCAGGAACTCGGCGATCTCCGGGAACTGGTGCACCGGGTAGGCCTCCCCCTCGGGGAACTCCTCCTCGTCCGGCGCGCGTTCGCCCACGTTCACCAGTACGCGGAGCCGGCCGAGTTCGCGTTCCCACACGGAGAGCGCGGCGAAGCTCCCGCTGAGCGCGCGGCAGGCACCGAGCGCCGCGGCCCGCCAGGATTCCCGTGGGGTGTGCGCCGCCGCCATCCCCTGCGCCAGCTCCACCACGGCCCTCAGCCGTCTGTCCTCACCCATCACTACAGGCTAGGGACATTTACCGGCATTTGGGATATCGGTACGGCGAACAGGGGCCCGAGTGGCCGTACCGGCGTGGCGGGCACCCTAGAGCGCCCGCCGCCCGCCGCCGCCGTGTCCGCACCCGGACCCCGCGCACCCCTACCCGCGAGCCACCGACCCGGCCGCCGCACCTACCTCCCGGGCCACTGCGGCTTTCACTGCCCGGGCCACTGCGGCTTTCGCTTCTCGTTGAAGGCCGCGACTCCCTCCGCCCGGTCCCCGGAGAAGGCGACCGACCGCCAGGCGGCGTCCTCCACCTCAAGGCCCGCGCGGAGGTCGAGCCCCTGCCCGAGTCGCAGCGCCCGCTTGGCCGCCCGCAGGCCGACGGGCGAGTTGGCGGCGACGCGCGCGGCGAGCGCCAGCGCCTCCGCACGGTCCCTGCCCTCGTCCACGAGGTCGTCGACGAGCCCCAACTCCCGTGCCTCGACCGCCTCCAGACGGCGTGCCGAGAAGATCAGCTCGGCCGCGCGGGCCGCACCGACGCGACGCGGCAGCAACTGCGTACCGCCGCCTCCCGGGATCACCCCGACCGACACCTCGGGCAGCCCGAGCACCGCCGTACGGTCGGCCACGATCAGGTCGCAGGAGAGCGCCAGCTCGAACCCGCCGCCGAGCGCGAAGCCGTGCACGGCGGCGACGGTCGGCATCGGCAGCTCCAGGACGCCGGTGTACGCGGCCCGCGCCAGGGGGCGCTGCCGCATCAGGTCGGCGTCGGTGAAGGAGTTTCGCTCCTTCAGGTCGGCACCCACGCAGAAGGCCCGCTCGTGGGTGGAGGTCAGCACGACCACCCGTACGCCGGGGTCGGCGGCGAGCGCCGCGCAGGCGCCGGCGAGGGAACGGGCCATGTCCGTGGACACGGCGTTCATGGCCTTCGGCCGGTCGAGGGCGAGCTCCGCGACGTGCTCGTGCCGACGCACGACGACGAACTCCCCGAACCGTCGCTCGTCCTCGGACCGCCACTCGTCCCCGGACCGCCGCTCGTCCCCTTGCTCCGCCATGACACCCTCCCTGTGAACGGTTAACGCGGGTTAACTTCCGCCTCCCCCGATCATCGCAGCCGACGCCGTCCGGCGAAACCCGTCCCTTCGGCCGCGCTTCCACGTTCGAGTGACATCCCGCCCAACTCCCGCCCCAGGCCCCCAAAAGACGCATAACCTGCGCACCGCCAAGGGCATCGGGGGGCGTCCGCACATCGGGGAGGGATGACCATGACGAACGGCACGACCACGGACGTGGCAAGGGACCCGAGGACCCGGGTGCCCTCGGCCCCGCCGGGGTCCACGGAGCCCGCCACCCGCGCGGCCGCGCTCTCCCGGGCACTCGGCCCGGAACGGCCGGGGGGAGCCTCCGAGCCGCCGGCCCGGCCGCGCGGCGGGGACGCGGCCCCCACCGAGCCTGCCTGGGCCTCCACGCCGCCCGGACGGACCCGGGACACGGGCAGCTCGCCGGGGACCACCGGCCGCGCCCCGGAACCGGCGGATGCCGCCGGGACCGTTCCCCCCGCGTTCAGGCAGCGCGCCGGCCGGGGGCGGCACCGCAGGCCGCGGCCGCGTCGGGCGCTCTTCGCGGTGGGCGGCCTCGCGCTGGCCGCCGGGGCGCTGAGCCTGGCGCGGATGGCTCCCGACGGCGTGACCGGGAGCGGCGGGGGCGCGGAGGCCGAGCCGAGGCCGGCGGTCGCCGACGACGGGGCGCTCGACGCCTCGCCGACCGTCTGGGCCGTGCCCTCCGCGCATCCCGCGACCGCTGGTGCGGCCGCCGCGAGGGGCGGGGCGGGCGCGACCCCGACAACGGGGGCGAGTCCCGGCGCGACGGCATCGCCGGCGTCGACCGGCCCCGCCGGAGCGACCGGAGCGGACGGAGCGGCCGGGGTGACGGACCCGCCGGGCACGGCGCCGCCCGGGGCGCACCCGCCGGGCCGCGCCGGCGCACCCGCGGACGACGCACCGGACACGACCGGCATCCCCACGGCGCCCGTACCGTCGCAGCCGCCGGCCGCGCCCGGGCCGCACCCCGCGCCGAGCGGCGGCACCCACGCCCCGGCACCGAAGCCCGGGTCCCCCGGCCTCTGCGTGCCGATCGTCGGAATCTGCGTCGACGGCCTGGCGAACCCACTGGGACACGGGTAGCAGGGGCCGGGCAGGACGCGGGAGGCAGCGTCGCCGGGGGGAGGGCGGCCCGGCGGGACGCGGCTGAGGGCTGTCCCGCGTACCCCGGCGGCCGCACGGGCGACAGCCACGGCACCCAGCCATGCTGTCGGACCGCGCGAACGGGACCAGGACCGCGCCCGAACAGGCCCGGTACGCAGTCGCCTGTCCGCCCCCGCGGCCTCTGTCCCCGCGGCATCTGTCCTCGCGGTCTCCGCCTCGCGGACACCCGTATCCGGCGTCACGCGCTGATCCACCGGGAACGCGGGACAGCCCTCAGGGCGTGTCCGGCATCCCCCGGCGGGCCAGCAGCCATGGTTCGACCACGCCGAGGCCGCGGACCGGCCGCTGCCACATCGGCTGGAGGGCGAAACGGTAGACGGGCGGCTCCTCGCCCTCCTTCTCCGCGGTGGCCGCCGCCTCCGCCGCCTCGGCCTCGGAGGCGGGGGCGTCCTGGGTGCGGACCAGTTCCTCCGCGAAGGCACCGTCCACCAGGACGGCGTCCCGCGGAGCTATCGACGTGAGACGGGAGGCGAGGTTCACCGTCGTGCCGAAGACGTCTCCCATCCGGGTCGTGACGGTGCCGAAGGCGATACCGACACGCAGCTCCGGCATGGTCTCGTCGTTCGCCATCGTCTCGATGAGGCGCAGGGCGATCTCGGCGGCGACACCCGCGTCGTCCGCGGAGTACAGCACCTCGTCGCCGAGGGTCTTGATGAGCCGGCCCCCGTGCGCGGCCACCAGGTCGGCGGCGGTGGTCTCGAAGGCCTCGACCAGCTCGCCGAGCTCCTCCTCCTCCATGCGCCGGGTCAGCCGGGTGAACCCGACGAGGTCCGCGAAGCCGACGGCGAGGCGGCGGTCGACCATCTCCTCGTCGTCACCGGCCTGGACGACCCGGCCGGTCGCGGCGGCGAGCTGGCGCCGCCAGACGTAGACGATGAACTCCTCCAGCTCGGGCAGGAGCAGCTCGATCAGGGGGTACGTCACCTCGGTGCGCGTCATCCCCGGTTCCGGGGGCTCGGTCAGCCCCTCCAGGAACGAGTCGATCTGCCACTCGGCCAGCCGTGCGGTGGTCTGGCCGGTGGACCGGGCGACCTGCACCGCCATCGCCTCGCTGAGCAGGCCCGCCTCGACGAGACCGGCCAGCCGGCGCAGGGCGAGAACGTCGGCCTCGGTCAGCGCCTTGGCCTGGCCTATGTCGGCGAAGCCCATGGCCCGCCAGAAGCGCGAGGCCAGCTCCATGGAGACACCGGCGCTGCGGGCGGCCTGGAACGGCGTGTAGCGGCGCTCGGCGCCCAGGATGAGCCCTTCCAGGCGCAGGGCGAGGGGGTCCTCCCCGGAGTCGGCGGCCTGCTCGTCCAGCCGGTTCTGCGCGTCCAGCCGGCCCTGGGCGTCCAGCCGCCCCTGCGGGTCCTGCGGCGGGCTGGGGGTGTCCGAGAGACTGCGGTCCGGACGCGCTTTCCCATCCGACCGCTCCTGTGGGTCACCGGCGTCCTCGTCGGCCCGCAGGTCCGCGTCACCGGCCGCGGGCGCCGGGTCGGTGGCCGACCCGGCGGTACGCCCCGGCTCACCGTCGGGAGCGGGGTGCGCACCCGTGCCGGAGCCCGTGTCGTCGACGGTCACGCCTGCTGCCTTTCCGATCTGCCACGGTCAGGTATCGACCGCGCTCAACTCTACGGCAGGTGTGCGCTGGCTCACTCCTGACTCGTACACCTGACCTGGACCCGGAACCAGGATCGGCTCCGTCGCCCCATCGCTGAGTACGGCCCGCCGGCCTCCACCGCTCAGGCCGGTCGAAGGTGGACGATGTCTCCCGCGCCCACCGGCTGCTGCACCCCCTCCTCCGTGGCCAGGACCAGACGCCCGTCCCCGTCGACGGCCACCGCCTCCCCGGTGATCGACCTGCCGCCCGGCAGTTCGGCCCGCACCACTCGTCCGAGCGTCGCGCACCCGGCGGCATATGTCTCCTGGAGACCTGAGGCGTCGGGGTCGCCACCGGCGGCGCGCCACCTCTCGTACCACTGCTCCAGGGAGCGCAGCACGGCCCGCAGCACGGTGTCACGGTCCGTGGTCGTCGCTCCGGCGAGGGCGAGTGACCCCGCGCCCGGCACCGGGAGCTCGTCCTCGCGCAGGGTGACGTTGATGCCGATGCCGACCACGACCGCGTCGGTCCCGGCACGTTCGGCCAGGATGCCGCCCGCCTTGCGTTCCCCGCCGTCGACCGTCACCAGCAGGTCGTTGGGCCACTTGAGCGCCGTGTCGACGCCCGCGACCCGGGACAGGGCCGTCGCCACGGCGACCCCGGTCAGCAGCGGGAGCCAGCCCCAGCGTTCGACGGGGATCCCGGTGGGCTTGAGCAGGACGGAGAAGAACAGGCCCGAGCGGGCCGGTGCCGTCCACCGCCGGTCCAGGCGGCCGCGCCCGGCGTTCTGCTCCTCGGCGACGAGCACGGCTCCTTCGTCCGCCTTCCCGGAGACGGCCAGTTCGACCAGGTCGCTGTTGGTGGATCCGGTGCCGGCCACGACCTGGAGATCGCTCCAGAGCCCGCCGTCCGCGCCGTCCCGCACCAGCGCCCGGCGCAGGGCGGTGGCGTTGAGGGGCGGACGGTCGAGGTCGGACCATCGGTTGTCGTTCGCGTCTGAGGCATCTCGCGGCGTCATGCAACCCACCCTAGGTGTGGTAAACGCCGCACTGCCGAACCGTATGGGCACCACTACCCTACGAGTCAGTAGCAACCCCCTGAGCACATCACCCTCACGTCCCACTGAGCAGGCAGGGAGCCGCATCCCGATGTCCGAGCCGGAAGAGCTGCACCACCCCGACATCCACACGACCGCGGGCAAACTCGCGGATCTGCGGCGCCGCGTCCAGGAGGCGACGCACGCCGGCTCGGCGCGGGCCGTCGAAAAGCAGCACGCCAAGGGAAAACTGACGGCCCGTGAGCGGATCGAGCTGCTGATCGACGAGGGCTCGTTCGTGGAACTCGACGAGTTCGCGCAGCACCGCTCGACCGACTTCGGCATGGAGCAGAACCGGCCGTACGGCGACGGTGTCGTCACCGGGTACGGCATGGTCGACGGTCGTCCCGTCGCCGTCTTCTCGCAGGACTTCACGGTCTTCGGCGGCGCCCTCGGCGAGGTCTTCGGGCAGAAGATCATGAAGGTGATGGACTTCGCGCTGAAGACCGGCTGTCCGGTCATCGGCATCAACGACTCGGGCGGCGCCCGCATCCAGGAGGGCGTCTCGGCCCTCGGCATGTACGGCGAGATCTTCCGCCGCAACACCCATGCCTCGGGCGTGATCCCGCAGATCAGCCTGGTCGTCGGCCCCTGTGCGGGCGGCGCGGTCTACTCCCCCGCGATCACCGACTTCACGATCATGGTCGACCAGACCTCGCACATGTTCATCACGGGTCCTGACGTCATCAAGACGGTGACGGGCGAGGACGTCGGCTTCGAGGAGCTCGGCGGCGCCCGCACGCACAACGCGGTGTCAGGCGTGGCCCACCACATGGCGGGTGACGAGAAGGACGCCATCGAGTACGTCAAGCAGCTGCTGTCGTACCTGCCGTCCAACAACCTGAGCGAACCCCCGGTGTTCCCGGAGGAGGCGGACCTCGCGATCACCGACGAGGACCGCGAGCTGGACACGATCGTGCCGGACAGCGCGAACCAGCCGTACGACATGCACACGGTGATCGAACACGTCCTGGACGACGCCGAGTTCTTCGAGACGCAGCCGCTGTTCGCGCCGAACATCCTCACCGGCTTCGGCCGGGTCGAGGGCCGGCCGGTGGGCATCGTCGCCAACCAGCCGATGCAGTTCGCCGGCTGCCTGGACATCGACGCCTCGGAGAAGGCGGCCCGCTTCGTCCGCACCTGTGACGCCTTCAACGTCCCGGTCATCACCTTCGTGGACGTCCCCGGCTTCCTCCCGGGCGTCGGCCAGGAGCACACCGGCATCATCCGCCGCGGCGCCAAGCTGATCTACGCGTACGCCGAGGCCACCGTCCCGCTCATCACGGTCATCACCCGCAAGGCCTTCGGCGGCGCGTACGACGTCATGGGCTCCAAGCACCTCGGAGCCGACCTCAATCTCGCCTGGCCCACCGCCCAGATCGCCGTCATGGGCGCCCAGGGCGCGGTGAACATCCTGCACCGCCGCACCATCGCCGCCGTCACCGACCCCGGCGAGGCGGAGGCCACCCGGGCCCGTCTGATCCAGGAGTACGAGGACGCGCTCCTCAACCCCTACACGGCGGCCGAGCGCGGCTACATCGACGCGGTGATCATGCCCTCCGACACCCGCTCCCACCTCGTACGGGGTCTGCGTCAGCTGCGCACGAAGCGGGAATCACTCCCTCCGAAGAAGCACGGCAACATCCCCCTGTAGACCCCGGGACGCTTGGGAGCGGACATGAACATCAAGGTCGTACGGGGCAATCCGACCCCCGAGGAGCTGGCCGCCGCACTGGCGGTGGTCCAGGTCCGCGCCGCGGCGGCGGCCGGCACGCCGTCCGGCGCGCCGGGAACCAGGGACGCGTGGTCGGACCCGTCGCGTATCGCCACCCGCCGACTGCCGCAGCCGGGCGCGGCGACCTGGACCCGGACCTACTGGCCCAGCTGACGGGAGCGCCCCGCCGGGAGCCGGGGCGCCGCCGGCGGCCGGGCGGGCGCCGCGCCTACGCGCGGCCCCGCAGGCAGGTCGCCACCTCTTCGGCCATCACCGCGATCCCGGCGTCGTTCGGATGCAGGTGGTCGCCGAAGTCGTACGCCGCCCGCAGCCGGTCCGGGTCCGCCGGACCGGCGAGGGCGCGGTTCAGGTCCACCACCGCGTCCCACTCCCCCGAGCCCCGGATCCACTCGTTCACCTCGTGGCTCACCTTCGCCGCGCGTTCCCCCCAGTGGTCGGACCCGCCGAAGGGGAGCAGCGTCGCGCCGATCACCCGCAGCCCCCGCCCACGCGCCTGCCGTATCAGCTCCCGGTATCCGGTGACGAGTTCGTCGGCCTCCACCACCGGTGCGGGCTTGTACGTCGGCTGCTCGGCGGTCTCGCTGAACCCGATGTCGTTGAGACCGTGGAGCACGACGAGTGTCCGCACGCCCGCGTGTCCGAGGACGTCGCGCGCGAGCCGCCGGACCCCCTTCTCGCCGTACCAGGCCGAGTCGTTCAGCAGCAGGTTCCCTCCGATACCCGCGTTGAGGACGCAGCGTCCCGTGCGCTCGGCGAGCGCGTCGGACCAGCGGCGGTTCGCGCCCGGTGTCGAGCCGAATCCGTCGGTGACGGAGTCGCCGAAGAGCGCGACACCGTCCGCGCGGTCCGCGTCGACCTCCACGGCCGACAGGAAGTACCAGGACTCGGTCGTCTCGCCGAACCCCTCCCCGCCGATGTCGTCGAGGCGGTCCCCCGCACCCCGGTAGCTCACCGTGAAGGCCTGCGCGTGGAAGGTCGCGGGGCCGCTGACGGCGTCGAGGTGGAGGGTGACGGTGACCGACTCCCACGCTTCCAGGGCGAGTTCGGCCGGGTCGCTGACGATCTGTCCGCGCGCCGGGACGGCGGCGCCGGACAGGCCCCCGAAGGTGAGCCGCCGCAGCGAGCCGGGCTCTACGGCGGCCCCCTCGCCCGCGCGCGCCACCGTGGCCCCGGCGATCCGCAGCGGCGAGGTCCCGTAGGCGTGCGAGAGCCGTATACGGACCCGGCCGCCGCCCGCGCCGACCCGGACGACCTGGCGCAGCGACTGCCGCCAGAAGCCCTCCCGCGACCAGTTGGGGGTGAAGCCCTCGCTGGGAAGCTGGGGCGATGCGGTCCAAGCGCTGACGAACACGACAGTTCCCTCCCTAAAGGGGACCAGGGTTCCTTTAGCAGTACCCATGACCGTAGCAGGCGTGGCGACACTAAAGAAACCCCAGACCCGTTTACGGGGTGGAGGGCAAGTTGAGTACGCGTACTCAGGCGCCCGGCACCCGGCCCGCCGCACGATCGGGGACATGCTGTGGTCCGACCCCGAGAACGAGCCGCCCAAGGAGTTGCGCGACATGCAGGACATGTTGCGGCGGCTCGGCGTTCTCATGGCACTGGCCATGCTGCTCGCGATGATCGTCCTCGGCGTGATGTGAGCGGCGGACGACACGCCCGCGCCGATACGCTGACCGCATGACCGATCAGCCGCGCCGCCGCCTCGTGCTCGCCTCGCAGTCCCCCGCCCGGCTCAACCTGCTGCGCCAGGCCGGGCTCGCCCCCGAGGTGATCGTGAGCGGGGTCGACGAGGACGCCGTCTCCGCCCCGACACCCGCCGAACTCGCGCTCGCCCTGGCCGAGGCCAAGGCCTCCGTCGTGGCCGCGCGGCCCGAGACACAGGGCGCCCTGGTGATCGGCTGCGACTCGGTCCTCGACCTGGACGGCCAGGCGCTCGGCAAGCCGGCGGACGCCGAGGAGGCCACCGCACGGTGGAAGGCGATGCGCGGCCGGGTCGGGACCCTTCAGACGGGGCACTGCGTCCACGACACGGCGACCAAGCGCTACGCGTCGGGGACCGCGTCCACCGTGGTCCGCTTCGGCGAGCCGACCGACGCCGAGATCGCCGCGTACGTCGCCTCGGGCGAGCCGCTGCATGTCGCCGGCGCCTTCACGCTCGACGGCCGCTCGGCCCCGTTCATCGAGGGCATCGACGGCGACCACGGCAACGTCATCGGCATCTCCCTGCCCCTGGTCCGCCGCCTGCTGGGCGAACTGGGCGTCGGCATCACGGAGTTGTGGACACCGCGGGAGAAGTGACAGCCGCCGGGACGGTCAGGAGGCGCTGGGTGCCGGAGGGGCCGCGACCGGGGCTCCTCCGCCGCCCGCCCCGTCCGCTCCACCGTTGCCGCCCTCCGGCGCGGCGTCGGCGGGACCCGCCGCGGGGCCGAACGCCAGCAGCGTGAACAGGATCAGCCCGAGCACCACCATCATGAAGGCGAACGCGCCCCAGCCCACCAGCCCCACCGTGAACGCGCCGAGCAGTCCGTGCACCACGGCGGCGCTGATCAGCAGGACGCGCCCGACGGTCCCCGGAGCGCGGTTCCGCACCGCGACCAGCAGCGCGGCGACCCCGCACAGCGCGAAGTAGAGACCGAAGACCAGTCCCCCGATCTTCGACGAGGTGGACATCATGTCCGAGTCCAGCCCCGCCAGGGACATGTCCTGCCGGTCGACGACCACGCCGAGGAACCAGTTCAGCAGCGCGATACCGACCGCTTCCACGAAGAGCACGATCGCCGCCACCCACGCCACCGGTCTGCGTACCACCGGTCCCCACCCACTTCCGAGTGCTGTTACCCCAAGTACGTTCGAGACATCCCGAACGCTACTAACGGGTAAACCACGGGACAAGGGTTCTGCCGAGGGCAAAGAATCATTGGGCCATTCGTAGGGACTCCACAAAGAAACGATGTGCGGCGCGGCACAGCCGCACAGAGACCTTGACCACACAGGAGGGCTAGGGTTCAACCAAGGATTCCTGCGTACCGCGGTGTGACAAGGGATCTCGCGGGTCGAGCGAGCCTCGAATCACGCTCCGTGTGGGCAAGCTCACCATTGGGGACGGGTCGAAAGGCCGTGTCGGCAGTCCCTAAACTCGGCTTGTTTCAAGGAGGGAGCCATCGTGCGCAAGGTGCTCATCGCCAACCGTGGCGAAATCGCTGTCCGCGTGGCCCGGGCGTGCCGGGATGCCGGGATCGCGAGCGTTGCCGTGTATGCGGAACCGGACCGGGACGCTGTGCATGTCCGAGCGGCGGACGAAGCGTTCGCGTTGGGCGGTGACACCCCGGCCACCAGTTATCTGGACATCGCGAAGGTGCTCAGGGCCGCCGGGGACTCGGGGGCGGACGCGGTCCATCCCGGGTACGGCTTCCTGTCCGAGAACGCCGAGTTCGCGCAGGCCGTCCTGGACGCCGGACTGATCTGGATCGGGCCGCCCCCGCAGGCCATCCGTGACCTGGGTGACAAGGTCGCCGCCCGGCACATCGCGCAGCGTGCCGGTGCCCCGCTGGTCGCGGGCACCCCCGACCCGGTCTCCGGCGCGGAGGAGGTCGTCGCCTTCGCGAAGGAGCACGGGCTGCCGATCGCGATCAAGGCGGCGTTCGGCGGCGGCGGACGCGGGCTGAAGGTCGCCCGCACCCTGGAGGAGGTCCCGGAGCTGTACGACTCGGCGGTCCGGGAGGCGGTCGCCGCGTTCGGACGCGGTGAGTGCTTCGTCGAGCGTTACCTCGACAAGCCCCGCCATGTGGAGACGCAGTGCCTGGCCGACACGCACGGCAACGTGGTCGTCGTCTCGACCCGTGACTGCTCGCTCCAGCGCCGTCACCAGAAGCTGGTGGAGGAGGCGCCCGCTCCGTTCCTGTCCGACGCGCAGGTCGCCGAGTTGTACGCGTCGTCCAAGGCGATCCTCAAGGAGGCCGGCTACGTCGGCGCGGGCACGGTGGAGTTCCTCGTCGGGATGGACGGCACGATCTCCTTCCTGGAGGTCAACACCCGTCTGCAGGTCGAGCACCCGGTCACCGAGGAGGTCGCCGGCATCGACCTGGTCCGGGAGATGTTCCGTATCGCGGACGGCGAGGAACTCGGCTACGGCGATCCCGAACTGCGCGGCCACTCCTTCGAGTTCCGTATCAACGGCGAGGACCCCGGCCGCGGCTTCCTGCCCGCTCCCGGCACCGTCACCACCTTCGCCCCGCCCTCCGGCCCCGGCGTCCGCCTCGACGCCGGCGTCGAGTCCGGTTCGGTCATCGGCCCCGCGTGGGACTCCCTGCTGGCCAAGCTGATCGTCTCGGGCGCCACCCGCGAGCAGGCGCTCCAGCGTGCCGCCCGCGCCCTGGAGGAGTTCACCGTCGAGGGCATGGCGACCGCGATCCCGTTCCACCGCGCGGTGGTGCGGGACCCGGCGTTCGCTCCGGAGCTGACCGGTTCCGCGGACCCGTTCACCGTCCACACCCGGTGGATCGAGACCGAGTTCGTCAACGAGATCCCCGCGTTCACGGCCCCCGCGGACGCGGACACCGAGGACGAGTCGGGCCGCGAGACGGTCGTGGTCGAGGTCGGTGGCAAGCGTCTCGAGGTGTCGCTGCCGTCCTCGCTGGGCATGTCGCTGGCCCGCACCGGACTCGCCGCGGGCGCCAAGCCGAAGCGCCGCGCCGCCAAGAAGTCCGGCCCGGTCGCTTCCGGCGACACCCTCGCCTCGCCCATGCAGGGCACGATCGTCAAGATCGCGGTCGAGGAGGGCCAGGAGGTCCAGGAGGGCGACCTCATCGTCGTCCTGGAAGCCATGAAGATGGAGCAGCCCCTCAACGCCCACCGCTCCGGCACCGTCAAGGGTCTGAGCGCCGAAGTGGGCGCGTCCATCACGTCGGGCGCCGCGATCTGCGAGATCAAGGACTGAGACACCGCCGTACGGACCGATCCCGGTCCGTACGGCATCCGAAGCGCCCGGTGGACCGGAACGGTCGGTCCGCCGGGCGCTTTGCTGTGTCCGGGGTCGGGTCCGGACGGAGGCCCGGGGTCGGGCCCGGGTCCAGGTCGAGTCCGGATCCAGGTCCGGGTACAGGTGCACGTCCGGGTACAGGTCCATGTCCGGGTACAGGTCCACATCCGGGTACAGGTCCCACTCCGGTTACAGGTCCACGTCGTGTTCCCGGTCCGGTCCGGTCCGGCGCGGCGCGGGCGGACGGGTATCGCGCGGGTGAGTGGGGGCGCGGCACAGGGGGTCGCCCGTTCGGGTGAACGCGGGACACCGGTGTGGGGGTCCGCACTCCCGGCGGATCGTGTGGACGCGGGCCCACTCCTGTGGACGTGGGCCGGGGGGCCTCGCGCGGGGACGGCCGGGCGGCGATCCGGAGTGCGGCTCCACCATGGGCCGGCACGATCCGGTGGGCGAGGGGTCACGACGGGCCGCCAGGGACCCGGCGCCCGGCCTCACCGGCGGTCAGAAGGACGGGAGCGGTCGCCGTCGGCCACTGGGCCGCGGCGTGCCGTCAAGGGTCACCACCGGCCGTCACGAACCGTCACGGCCGCGGTGGTCGGCGCCTGGCTCGGTGCCGGACGGCGGTGGCTCGGCCCGCGCATCGGAAGGCGCCTCGGCCCGTGCTTCAGCCTCCGCCCCGGGCTGTGCGTCGGTCTGCGCCTCGGTCAACGGCGGCGTAAATCCGCCACCCGAGCCCGCTCTCCGGGAGACTGCTCGCCCAGAGAGGTCGCGCTGCGCAACTGCGGCCCGGCGCCCGGGACCTGACCGCGGCGCGGACCGGGCAGGGGCACGTCCCGGCGCGGCTGACGCCCCGCCGGGGCCGTATCGCCTGCCGTACCACCGCCCGACTGCCCCGCCACCGCGATCTGCACGCCCTGGTCCGCCAGCGCCTGCAGTTCGGTGACCGCGCGATCGTCGTGCGCGGGCGGCTCGTCGGTCACCAGACGGGTGATCAGATCGGTCGGTACCGTCTGGAACATGGTGTCGGTGCCGAGCTTGGTGTGGTCGGCGAGGACCACGACCTCCGCCGCGGCCTGCACCAGCGCGCGGTCGACGGACGCCGACAGCATGTTGGAGGTGGACAGGCCGCGCTCGGCAGTGAGCCCACTGCCCGACAGGAAGGCCCGGGAGACCCGCAGCCCCTGGAGGGACTGCTCGGCACCGCTGCCCACCAGCGCGTAGTTGGAGCCGCGCAAGGTGCCGCCCGTCATGACGACCTCGACACGGTTGGCATGGGCCAACGCCTGGGCCACCAGCAGGGAATTGGTGACGACGGTCAGGCCGGGCACCCGCGCGAGCCGGCGAGCCAGCTCCTGCGTGGTGGTACCCGCGCCCACCACGATGGCCTCGCCCTCTTCGACGAGACCCGCGGCGAGATCGGCGATGGCCGTCTTCTCGGCGGTCGCGAGATGCGATTTCTGCGGAAAGCCGGACTCCCGCGTGAACCCGCCCGGCAATACCGCACCGCCATGCCGGCGGTCGAGGAGTCCTTCTGCCTCCAGTGCGCGCACGTCCCGCCGTACGGTCACTTCGGAGGTCTGGACGACGCGGGCGAGCTCACGGAGCGACACGGCCCCGTTCGCTCGCACCATTTCGAGGATCAATTGGCGACGTTCTGCAGCGAACACGAAACTGACAGTAACCCCAACGACCGTCTGCTTTCAGCAGTTTGCGCCGAATAACAGAAGTTGTTCGCATGGCAGGGTACGAAGTGGTATACGCGTCTACTCACGCCGCCTATGCCGCGGGAATGGGCGGCGACTCCCCGTGACCAGCGGGAAATCGCTTTCGCCCGTCAGCCCTCGTCGGTCAGCTTACGGGTGTGCAACTGCCGTGCCACCTCGGCGATCGAGCCCGAAAGGGAGGGATACACGGTGAACGCGTTCGCGATCTGTTCGACCGTCAGATTGTTGTCGACCGCGATCGAGATGGGGTGGATCAGTTCCGAGGCGCGCGGGGCGACGACCACACCGCCGACCACGATCCCGGTGCCCGGACGGCAGAAGATCTTCACGAAGCCGTCCCGGATGCCCTGCATCTTGGCGCGCGGGTTGCGCAGCAGGGGAAGCTTGACGACCCGGGCGTCGATCTTGCCCGCGTCCACGTCGGCCTGCGAGTAGCCCACGGTCGCGATCTCGGGGTCGGTGAAGACGTTGGAGGACACCGTCTTGAGGTTCAGCGGCGTGACCGAGTCGCCCAGGAAGTGGTACATGGCGATACGTCCCTGCATCGCCGCCACCGAGGCGAGGGCGAAGACGCCCGTCACGTCACCGGCCGCGTACACGCCCGGGGCCGTGGTCCTGGACACCTTGTCGGTCCAGATGTGCCCGGAGTCCCTGACCTTGACCCCGGCCTCCTCCAGACCCATGCCGCTGCTGTTCGGAATGGCGCCGACGGCCATCAGACAGTGCGAGCCGCTGATGACGCGGCCGTCGGAGAGGGTGACCTCCACCCGGTCGCCGACCCGCTTGGCGGACTCGGCGCGCGATCGGGCCATGACGTTCATGCCGCGGCGCCGGAAGACGTCCTCCAGCACCGCCGCCGCGTCCGGGTCCTCGCCCGGCAGCACGCGGTCACGGCTGGAGACCAGGGTGACGCGCGAGCCGAGCGCCTGGTAGGCGCCGGCGAACTCGGCTCCGGTGACACCGGACCCGACCACGATGAGCTCCTCGGGCAGCTCGTCCAGGTCGTACACCTGTGTCCAGTTCAGGATCCGCTCACCGTCCGGCTGGGCGTCGGGCAGCTCGCGGGGGTGCCCGCCGGTGGCGATGAGGACGGCGTCGGCGACGAGCGTCTCCTCGGTGCCGTCCGCGGCGCGCACGACGACCTTGCGCGAGCCGTCCAGGGACTGCATGCCCTCCAGCCGGCCGCGGCCGCGCAGCACACGCGCGCCGGCCCGGGTGACGGAGGCGGTGATGTCGTGCGACTGGGCCAGCGCCAGCCGCTTCACCCGGCGGTTGACCTTGCCCAGGTCGACCCCGACCACCCGCGCGGACTGCTCCGCCGGCGGGGTGTCGTCGGCGACGATGATGCCGAGTTCCTGGTACGACGAATCGAAGGTCGTCATCACCTCGGCCGTGGCGATGAGGGTCTTCGACGGCACGCAGTCGGTGAGCACCGACGCCCCGCCCAGACCGTCGCAGTCGACGACGGTCACCTCCGCGCCGAGCTGGGCGGCCACCAGGGCCGCCTCGTATCCGCCGGGTCCGCCACCGATGATCACGATCCGAGTCACGTACTCCATTGTCCCGCACGCTTCAAGGTGCCCGCGCCCCGGGGGCCGCCGACCGCGTATTCGAGCTGCTTCTGTTACGCGGGAGGCGCACGTGTTCACTGCCGTACCCTCGACCACATGTCGCTCTACGCCGCGTACGCCGGCAATCTCGACCCGCGGCTCATGACGCGCCGCGCCCCGCACTCGCCGCTGCGCGCCACCGGCTGGCTGAACGGCTGGCGGCTGACGTTCGGGGGCGAGCACATGGGGTGGGAGGGTGCGCTCGTGACCCTCGTCGAGGCGCCCCGTTCGCAGGTCTTCGTGGCGCTGTACGACATCGCCCCCCTGGACGAGGACTCCATGGACCGCTGGGAGGGCGTGGGCCTCGACATCTATCGCAGGATGCGGGTACGGGTGCACACGCTGGAGGGCGAGGAGCCCGCGTGGGTGTACGTACTGAACGGGTACGAGGGCGGCCTCCCCTCCGCGCGCTACCTCGGTGAGATCGCCGACGCGGCGGAGTCGGCGGGAGCGCCGCACGACTACGTGATGGAGCTGCGCAAGCGCCCCTGCTGACGAGCCCGGGTCCCTTCGTTGGAAACGACAAGACAACGATCGCAAGACCGTGAGCTCCATCATCTACGCGCGTAGGCCCGGACCGGCTACCCTCATGCGCGTGAACGCATCTCTTCTTCCGGACGACATCCAGGGCGACCCCTACGCCGCTGCCGACGCCGCCGCCACACGCCTGCGGGAGCTCACGGGCGCCGAGACCCACGACGTCGCGCTCGTGATGGGCTCCGGCTGGGCACCGGCCGTGGACGCCCTCGGCTCCCCCGAGGCCGAGTTCCAGGTCACCGAGCTGCCCGGGTTCCCCCCGCCCGCGGTCGAGGGCCACGGCGGCAAGGTCCGCTCGTACCTGATCGGCGACAAGCGGGCGCTGGTCTTCCTGGGCCGCACGCACTACTACGAGGGCCGCGGTGTCGCCGCCGTCGCGCACGGTGTCCGTACGGCCGTCGCCGCCGGCTGCAAGACCCTCGTGCTCACCAACGGCTGTGGCGGCCTGCGCGCGGACATGCGTCCCGGCCAGCCGGTGCTGATCAGCGACCACATCAACCTGACGGCGACCTCCCCGATCGTCGGCGCGAACTTCGTCGACCTCACCGACCTCTACTCCCCGCGGCTGCGCGCCCTCTGCAAGGAGGTGGACCCCACCCTGGAGGAGGGCGTCTACGCGCAGTTCACCGGGCCGCACTACGAGACGCCCGCCGAGATCCGGATGGCCCGCACCATCGGCGCGGACCTCGTCGGCATGTCGACCGTCCTCGAGGCCATCGCCGCGCGCGAGGCCGGGGCGGAGGTGCTGGGCATCTCCCTCGTCACCAACCTCGCCGCCGGCATGACGGGCGAGCCGCTGAACCACGAGGAGGTCCTCCAGGCCGGCCGTGACTCGGCGACCCGCATGGGTGCGCTGCTCACCCAGGTCCTGGACCGGCTGTAGGACCGCGCCCCGGGTCCCCCGGTGTCGGCGTTCGACGGTGCGTCGTCCGGCCGCGGGTGGGTGGGGGCCGGACACGCGGTTCCCCGCGTCCCTGGGCGACTCGGCCCGCCCGCGTCCGAGGACGAGGACGTTCAGGCCGAAGTGGGGGCCTGGGGGGACGGTCTCCGGGAACGGGACGGGGTAGGAGCGGCGATGGCGCGGAAAGCCCACCGCGGCCCGGTATCAGCAAGGCACCACAGACAGAGAGGTACACCCGACGTGCAGGACGAACTCATCGCACGGGCCGAGGCGTGGCTGGCCGAGGACCCCGACGCGGAGACCCGTGAGGAACTCGCCAAGCTCATCGACGCCCGGGACGTCACCGAGCTCACCGCACGCTTCAGCGGCACCCTCCAGTTCGGCACCGCGGGCCTGCGGGGCGAACTCGGCGCGGGCCCGATGCGCATGAACCGCGCGGTGGTCATCCGCGCCGCCGCCGGTCTGGCCGCGTACCTCAAGGCCAAGGGCGAGACCGGCGGTCTCGTCGTCATCGGCTACGACGCCCGTCACAAGTCCGCCGACTTCGCCCGCGACACCGCCGCGGTGATGACGGGCGCGGGGCTGCGGGCCGCCGTGCTGCCCCGCCCCCTCCCCACCCCCGTCCTGGCCTACGCCATTCGGCACCTCGGTGCCGTGGCGGGCGTCGAGGTCACCGCCAGCCACAACCCGCCCCGCGACAACGGCTACAAGGTGTACCTCGGCGACGGCTCGCAGATCGTCCCCCCGGCGGACGCCGAGATCGCGGCCGAGATCGACGCCGTCACCCGCCTGGACACCGTCCCCCGCCCGGACGGCGGCTGGGAGATCCTCGACGAGGGCGTCCTGAACGCCTACCTGGCCCGTACGGACGCCGTGCTCGCCCAGGACTCCCCCCGCACCGCCCGCACCGTCTACACGGCGATGCACGGCGTCGGCAAGGACGTCCTGCTCGCCGCCTTCGCCCGCGCAGGCTTCCCCGCCCCCGTACTGGTCGCCGAACAGGCCGAGCCGGACCCTGACTTCCCCACCGTCGCCTTCCCCAACCCGGAAGAGCCCGGCGCGATGGACCTCGCCTTCGCGAAGGCCCGGGAGACGGACCCCGACCTGATCATCGCCAACGACCCCGACGCGGACCGCTGCGCCGTGGCCGTGAAGGGCCGCGAGGGCGCGGACTGGCGGATGCTGCGCGGCGACGAGGTCGGCACGCTGCTCGCCCGGCACCTGGTCGACCGCGGCGCCCGCGGCACCTTCGCCGAGTCGATCGTCTCCTCATCCCTCCTCGGCCGGATCGCCGAGAAGGCGGGTCTGGCGTACGAGGAGACCCTGACCGGCTTCAAGTGGATCGCCCGCGTGGAGGACCTGCGCTACGGCTACGAGGAGGCGCTCGGCTACTGCGTCGACCCCGAGGGGGTGCGCGACAAGGACGGCATCACGGCGGCCCTCCTGATCACGGAGCTCGCCTCCCAGCTCAAGGAGGACGGCCGCACCCTGCTGGACCTGCTCGACGACATCGCCGTGGAGCACGGTCTGCACGCCACGGACCAGCTCTCCGTCCGTGTCGAGGACCTCTCGGTGATCGCGAACGCCATGCGCAGCCTGCGCGAACAGCCGCCGACGCGGCTGGCGGGCCTGCCCGTCACCAGGGCCGAGGACCTCACCCTGGGCACGGACAGCCTCCCGCCCACGGACGGTCTGCGTTACACGCTGGACGGCGCCCGCGTCATCGTCCGTCCCAGCGGCACCGAGCCGAAGCTGAAGTGCTACCTGGAGGTCGTGGTCCCGGTCGCCTCGCACGCCGGTCTCGCCGCGGCCCACGCCGAGGCCGCCGAGCTGCTCACGGCCATCAAGCGCGACCTGTCGGCGGCGGCCGGCATCTGACGCCTGCCCCCGGTGGGGCCGCCGGGCGGGACCTGGTGGGCCCACGGGGCAGGGCGGTACGGGCACACGGAGGGGGACCGGGCCGGTCCGCCGAGCAGGAGCGGGTGGGTCCACCGAGCAGGAGCGGGCGGGCCACCGAGCGGCACCGAGTGGACCCACCGAGCACCCCGCTCCACCCCTCCACCCCTCCACCGCCCTTACGGGTGATTTCCGCCCGGCACTTGAGGCAGCACTCCCGTGCGCCGCCACCCGGCCGAGGAACGGTTACCGGTAGCGCACCGCCGAGTCCCAGGAGCTGCCGCGTGCCCCCGACCGCTTCCCGGCCGACCTCCGCCCCGCCCCGGAACTCCCCCGGCGGGCTCCTCCCGGACACCACCCCGGGCACCCGGCTCCCCAGGCCCGCGGCCGGCCCCGCGGCCTCGCTCCGCACCCGGCTGGGCCTGGCGGCCCCCGCTCTGCTGGCCTACGCCGCGGTGCGCCTGGTGGGACTGCTCGTCCTCGCGCTCTGGGCGCACGCCGAACACCACGGCGTCCGGCCGATCCTCGCCACGCAGTGGGACGCGAACTGGTATCTGGGCATCGCGCGGCACGGCTACACGCACCGTCTGGGCACCGCCTACGACGCCAACAACCTCGCCTTCTTCCCGCTCTACCCGTTCCTGGTGAAGGCGGTCGGGGCGCTGACGCCGGGCACCCTCGCGACGGCGGGCCTGCTGATCACGGTGGTCGCCTCCTTCCTCGCCGCATGGGGGGTCTTCGCCGTCGGTCACCGTCTCCACGGCCGCCGCGCCGCCGTACTGCTGACCGTCCTGTGGGCGGCCCTCCCGGTCGGTCTGGTGCAGTGGATGGGCTACACGGAGTCCTTGTTCACCGCGTTCGCGGCATGGGCGCTGTACGCGGTGCTCAGCGACCGCTGGCTCTGGGCGGGCTGGCTGGCGGCGCTGTCCGGCCTGACCCGCCCCACCGGCATCGCGGTCGCGGCCGCCGTCACCGTCACGGCCCTGCTCGGCCTGCGCCACCGCTTCTCCTCCCGTGCCCTCGTGGCCGCCGCCCTCGCCCCCGCGGGCTGGCTCGCGTACGTCGGCTGGGTGGGGTGGCGCCTGGGCCGCTGGGACGGCTACTTCGCCGTACAGCGCCTGTGGCACAACGAGTGGGACGGCGGCGCCGAGACCCTGCGGCGGATGCGGGAGGTACTCGTCACCGACTCGACGCCGGAGCTGTTCCTGGTGACGGTGACGCTCGTCGTCTCCACGGCTCTCCACGTCCTCTGCGTCTGGGACCGCCGGCCGCTCCCGCTGCTGCTCTTCACCGGTGTCCTGCTGCTCATCGTGCTGGGCAGCGGCGGTGTCTACTTCCCCCGGGCCCGCTTCCTCCTGCCGGGCTTCCCGTTGCTGCTTCCGGTGGCCCTGCACCTGTCCCGGGCCTCACGCCGCTATCTGACGCTGGCCCTGGGCACCGCGGTGCTGGGAGCGGCGTACTGCGGCGCGTACATGGTCCTGGTGTGGCCGAGCGCGCCCTGAACGGCGTCCGTGACGGCGTACCGCCCGCACCCGCACCCGCACCCGCACCCGCACCCGCACCCAGCTGATCCGACCACGCGGCAAGATGCCGTGCCGGACACCGCGCGCCCGGCGCGACCGGGGCGGCCCCGGCCCGGCGGCCGCACGCGGTCGTACAGGACCGCGGCCGGCCGTACGCGGTGACACCGGCCCGCGGCGCCGCGACCGGCGGCCCCCGCCGTTCTCACACCCCGGCGAACCGGCCGTCCCTCGCTCACCCCGGCGAACCGGCGACGGCGCACCCGCACCCCTGTGGCGTCACCCCACGGCGAGCAGGATCGCCAGCACCACGGCGCCCGCGAGCGCGGGACCCATGACCTCGTACGCCCAGCGCACGCTGACCGCGCCCTGCGCCCCTTCCGTGGCCGGGTGCGCCTCGGCGAGCTCACGCAGGTCGTCCATGGCCCGGTCGGCCTGGGCGCGCGCGGGCGCGGCCGGGGTCACGCGCCCGGCGCTGTCGGCCGCCGCCGCCCGCCCCCGCGTCTGCCGCTTGGCCGCGCGCTTGCGGGAGCGCAGCGAGACGGGGATCGCCCACAGCTGGTACTTGGTGCCGTCCGTGGTGACGACCTCGTTGGAGTAGCCGGAGCGCAGCGTGGCGATCGCGCTCCAGGGCACCACGATCACGCGGAAGGGGTTGCGGACGCGCAGCCGGTCCTCGTTGGCGTAGACGGCCGGGCGCAGGGTGAAGGCGCTCACCAGCGGAATCACCAGGATCATCGCGGCGAGCGCCAGCCACGGGGTGCGCCCGTGTCCCGAGACCAGCGCGTCGATGCCGAGCCAGGCGACGATGGCGAGCAGCAGCACGCCGCCCGCGATGCCGGCGGATGACCGGTAGATCCGGTCCCTCGACTCGGGGCGCGAGGCGTCCGGCGGGGGTGGCTGGTGATCGGGCGTCGTCATGCCCCCGATTCTGCCCGACGGTCCGCGGCGGCCTCTTCCGCCCCCGCCGTCTCCCCGGGTTGCCCCGCCCCTTCCGCATCCACCCCCGGGGCTGTACAGCCGCTACGCGCGTAGATATGCTCGGGTGGTGACCATGCCCACCACTGCACCCTCCCCCAAGCACTCGACTTCGCTCGAGCAGGGTGGTGCCCCCACCCACGCACTCGGCGACGTGACCGCGTCCGACAGCACCCTGCGCCGCTTCCTGCACGGGTTGCCCGGCGTCGACGCGGTCGGCCTGGAGGCGCGCGCCGCCTCGCTCGGCACCCGTTCCATCAAGACGACCGCGAAGGCGTACGCGATCGACCTCGCCATCTCGATGGTCGACCTGACGACGCTGGAAGGCGCGGACACCCCGGGCAAGGTCCGGGCGCTCGGCGTCAAGGCGGTCCACCCGGACCCGACCGACCGCACGGCGCCCGCCACGGCCGCGGTCTGCGTCTATCCCGACATGGTGGCCACCGCCAAGGAGGCCGTGGCCGGTTCCGGTGTGAAGGTCGCCTCCGTGGCCACCGCCTTCCCGGCGGGCCGCGCCGCGCTCGACGTGAAGCTGGCCGACGTGCGGGACGCCGTCGCCGCGGGCGCCGACGAGATCGACATGGTCATCGACCGCGGGGCGTTCCTCGCGGGCCACTACCTGAAGGTGTACGACGAGATCGTCGCGGTGAAGGAGGCCTCGGGCGCCGCCCGTCTGAAGGTCATCTTCGAGACCGGCGAGCTGTCGACGTACGACAACATCCGGCGGGCCTCCTGGCTCGGCATGCTGGCCGGCGCGGACTTCATCAAGACCTCCACCGGCAAGGTGGCCGTCAACGCGACGCCGTCGAACACGCTGCTGATGCTGGAGGCGGTCCGCGACTTCCGCGCGCAGACCGGCGTCCAGGTCGGCGTGAAGCCGGCCGGCGGCATCCGCACCACCAAGGACGCCGTCAAGTTCCTGGTCCTGGTGAACGAGACCGCGGGCGAGGACTGGCTGGACAACCACTGGTTCCGCTTCGGCGCGTCCTCACTTCTGAACGACCTGCTGATGCAGCGCCAGAAGCTGGCCACCGGCCGCTACTCCGGCCCCGACTACGTGACGGTGGACTGATCACCATGGCATCTGCATTCGAGTACGCACCGGCACCCGAGTCCCGCTCGGTCGTCGACATCGCCCCCTCGTACGGCCTGTTCATCGACGGCGAGTTCACCGAGGCGGCAGACGGCAAGGTCTTCAAGACCGTCAGCCCCAGCACGGAGGAGGTCCTCTCCGAGGTCGCCCGGGCGGGCGCCGAGGACGTCGACCGTGCCGTGAAGGCGGCCCGCAGGGCCTTCGAGAAGTGGTCGGCGCTGCCCGGTTCCGAGCGCGCCAAGTACCTCTACCGCATCGCCCGCATCGTCCAGGAGCGCTCCCGCGAGCTCGCCGTCCTGGAGACGCTGGACAACGGGAAGCCCATCAAGGAGACCCGCGACGCCGACCTCCCCCTGGTCGCCGCGCACTTCTTCTACTACGCGGGCTGGGCCGACAAGCTCGACCACGCCGGCTTCGGCGCGAACCCGCGCCCGCTGGGCGTGGCCGGCCAGGTCATCCCCTGGAACTTCCCGCTGCTGATGCTGGCGTGGAAGATCGCCCCGGCGCTGGCGACCGGCAACACGGTCGTCCTCAAGCCCGCCGAGACCACCCCGCTGTCGGCGCTGTTCTTCGCGGACATCTGCCGCCAGGCGGGCCTGCCCAAGGGCGTCGTCAACATCCTTCCGGGATACGGCGACGCGGGCGCCGCGCTCGTCGAGCACCCCGACGTGAACAAGGTCGCGTTCACCGGCTCGACCGCCGTCGGCAAGGCCATCGCCCGCCAGGTGGCCGGCACCGACAAGAAGGTCACCCTCGAACTGGGCGGCAAGGGCGCGAACATCGTCTTCGACGACGCCCCCATCGACCAGGCGGTGGAGGGGATCGTCACCGGGATCTTCTTCAACCAGGGCCAGGTCTGCTGCGCGGGCAGCCGGCTCCTCGTCCAGGAGTCGATCCAGGACGAGCTGCTCGACTCCCTGAAGCGCAGGCTCTCCACCCTGCGGCTGGGCGACCCGCTCGACAAGAACACCGACATCGGCGCGATCAACTCCGCCGAGCAGCTGGCCCGTATCACCTCGCTCGTCGAGCAGGGCACGGCCGAGGGCGCCGAGCGCTGGTCCCCGGCCTGTGAACTGCCCTCCTCCGGATACTGGTTCGCCCCGACGCTGTTCACCAACGTCACCCAGGCGCACACCATCGCCCGCGACGAGATCTTCGGCCCGGTGCTGTCCGTCCTCAGCTTCCGCACCCCGGACGAGGCCGTCGCCAAGGCCAACAACTCCCAGTACGGCCTCTCGGCGGGCATCTGGACGGAGAAGGGTTCCCGGATCCTGGCCGTCGCGGGCAAGCTGCGCGCGGGCGTCATCTGGTCCAACACGTTCAACAAGTTCGACCCGACCTCGCCGTTCGGCGGTTACAAGGAGTCGGGCTTCGGCCGCGAGGGCGGCCGCCACGGCCTGGAGGCGTACCTCGATGTCTGACAAGTCCGAAGAGCACCGTCTGAGTGTCTTCAAGACCTACAAGCTGTACGTGGGCGGGAAGTTCCCGCGTTCCGAGAGCGGCCGGGTGTACGAGGTGACGGACTCGAAGGGCAAGTGGCTGGCGAACGCCCCGCAGTCGAGCCGCAAGGACGCCCGTGACGCGGTGGTCGCCGCGCGCAAGGCGTTCGGCGGCTGGTCCGGCGCGACCGCGTACAACCGCGGCCAGATCCTCTACCGCGTCGCCGAGATGCTGGAGGGCCGCAGGGACCAGTTCGCGCGCGAGGTCGCGGACGCGGAGGGCCTGTCGAAGTCGAAGGCGGCGGCCCAGGTCGACGCGGCCGTCGACCGCTGGGTCTGGTACGCGGGCTGGACCGACAAGATCGCCCAGGTCGTGGGCGGGGCCAACCCGGTCGCGGGCCCCTTCTTCAACCTGTCGACCCCGGAGCCGACCGGTGTCGTCACGGTCCTCGCGCCCCAGGAGTCCTCGTTCCTGGGCCTGGTCTCGGTGATCGCCCCGGTGGTCGCGACCGGTAACACGGCCGTGGTGATCGCGAGCGAGAAGTCCCCGCTGCCGGCGCTGTCGCTCGGCGAGGTGCTGGCGACCTCCGACCTCCCGGGCGGTGTCGTCAACATCCTCTCCGGCAGGACGGCGGAGATCGCCGCTCCCCTCGCCGCGCACCAGGACGTCAACGCGATCGACCTCGCGGGCGCGGACGACGTCCTGGCGAAGGAGCTGGAGATCGCCGCGGCCGACAACCTGAAGCGGGTCCTGCGTCCACAGCCTGTGGACTACGCGAAGACCCCCGGCATCGAGCGCCTCACGGCCTTCCTGGAGACGAAGACCGTCTGGCACCCGACCGGTTCACTGGGCGCCTCGGGCTCGTCGTACTGAGTCGGGTTCCCCGCGCCCCCCGAGGGGCGCGGGGAAGCTCACGCACCCCCCAGCACCCCCAGCGCCTGCCCCACCACCGGCACACTGCCCACCGACGGCGCCTGCGCCAGCGGCCGCGTCAGGGCCTGCGAACTCAGCGGCTTGAAGTCGGCGAGCTGGGTGCCGACCCCGTTGTCGAGCGGGTCGACGCCTGTGCCCGCGAGCGGGTTGGGCTTGAGGCCGGCGATCGGACCGGTGACGTATCCGACCGTGCCGGTCAGTGCCTGCAGGCCCGCCTGCGGGTCGAGGTCCCCCGCCGACGCGGGCCGGGCGCGCAGCACGTCGACGGCCGGAGCCGTGTCCGCGGCGGCCGTGGCCGCGCCCGCCCCGAGTGCCGCACCCGCGGTCGCCAGGGCGACCAGCGCGCGCCGCGCGGTCGGGTTCTTGCCTGATGCGTGTCGTGCCATGACGGGTGCCACCTTCTGCAGCGCAAAGTAATCGGTCCGATGCGAAGGGTAGTTGAGGTGTGATGTGCGCTCCAACGACGACCCGCAGGGTCGGCACCGCCCGCGCGATGCGTCAGACTGGTGTCTCGTGAGTCTCCCTCCCCCGATAGCGACCCGCGTCGCGCTGCTCTGTGGCCCCTCCGGCTCGGGCAAGTCCCTCGTCGCCGCCCGTTCCGGCCTGCCCGTGCTGCGCTTGGACGACTTCTACAAGGAGGGTGACGACCCGACACTGCCGCTGGTGGACGGGAGTTCCGACATCGACTGGGACCACCCGCGGTCATGGGACGCGGACACGGCGGTGGCCGCGATCGAGGAACTGTGCCGTACGGGACGTACGACCGTTCCCGTGTACGACATCGCGCTGAGCGCCCGTACCGGCACGGAGGCGCTGCGCATCGAACGGACTCCGCTGTTCATCGCGGAGGGCATCTTCGCCGCCGAGATCGTCGAGCGCTGCCGTGAACTGGGCCTGCTGGGCGACGCGCTGTGCCTGTCCCGCGGTCCGGTGACGACGTTCCGGCGGCGCTTCGTGCGGGATCTCAAGGAGGGCCGCAAGTCGGTCCTGTTCCTGCTCCGCCGCGGCTGGCGCCTGATGCGCGCCGAACGCTCGATCGTGGCGCGCCAGACCGCGCTGGGCGCACACCCCTGCGACAAGGACGAGGCCCTGGGCCGGCTGGCCACGGCGGCCGGCCCCGCGGATCGCTGTACGACAGCGGCATGACCGCCGGCCACGGCGACACGCCGGGCCCGCACACGAAAAGAGGTCCAGGCGGACCCCCCGTCCGCCCGGACCTTTTCCGCTTCCCCCGTGGTTCCCCGCGGTCCCCCGTCGGCTCCCCCCGGAACCGTTCCCCGCGCGAACCGCTTCCCCCGCAGACCTTCAGGCGACGAGCTCCCCGAAGGACTCCTCCTCGTCACGGCCGAAGCTGAGGACCTCGTCCTCGCGCATCCGGCGCAGCGACCGCCAGATGCTCGACTTCACCGTGCCGACACTGATGTCGAGGATCTCCGCGATCTCCGGGTCCGTGCGGCCCTCGTAGTAACGAAGGACCAGCATGGTGCGCTGGAGTTCGGGAAGCCGGGCCAGCGCCTGCCACAGCACGGCGCGCAGCTCGGTGCCGCGCATCGCGTCCGTGTCACCCGCGGTCTCCGGCAGTTCCTCGGTCGGGTATTCGTTCAGCTTGCGGCGGCGCCACGCGCTGATGTGCAGGTTGGTCATGGTGCGACGGAGGTAGCCCCCGACCGCGGCCTTGTCACTGATCCGCTCCCAGGCCCGGTACGTCGAGAACAGCGCGCTCTGCAGCAGGTCCTCGGCCTCGAAACGATCCCCCGTCAGGTGGTAGGCGGTTGCGTACAGGGAGGCGCGGCGCTCCTGGACGTAGGCGGTGAACTCCGCCTCCGACAGCGAGCGACGTTCCCCCGTGGCCTCCCCGTACGCGGCTCCCCCGTGAGCCCCGCCGACCGTCCCCGCGGCGGCTGCCGCCGCGGGGCTCTCCCCCGTGAAAGCGTCAACCACCGTCATGTACGTGGTGTGCTGACGCCCGGTGCCGCGAGCGCACCCCCGCGGGCTCACGGCACCGGACTTCTCCGTGCCCCGGGTGACGTCGTGGAGCCGCGTGACAACTGCGCTCGTGCTGGTGCTGTGCAGCGTGTTCATCTCGCGCCCCCCGTCGTGGAGTCCCGGTGTCTTCCGTACGCGCCCGGTGCCGTCGTGCCTGGCCCCGTGCTCGCTCCGTGCTTCCTTGCTTGTGTCGAAAAGCTTGCCCGGGGCACTTCATGGCCGTGTCCGCCGACTGTCACAGACCTGTCACAGGGGTCCTCTGTGGGCGCGTCACAGCACGATCACGGAGAAGAGCGGTAGGGCCGCTCGGACGCCTTCCGATGCGTCCCTTCTGTGCGAGAGATGGGTGGGAGCGCTCCAACTGTCGAAAGAGTCCCTCACCATGGGCCAGAATGACGTCCGTGCCTTCCCTGTTGCTGATCGAGGACGACGACGCCATCCGTACGGCCCTGGAGCTCTCTTTGACGCGCCAGGGACACCGTGTGGCCACCGCTGCCACCGGCGAGGACGGTCTGAAGCTGCTGCGTGAGCAGCGGCCGGACCTGATCGTGCTGGATGTGATGCTGCCCGGCATCGACGGGTTCGAGGTGTGCCGGCGCATCCGGCGCACGGACCAGTTGCCCATCATTCTGCTGACCGCGCGCAGCGACGACATCGACGTGGTGGTCGGACTGGAGTCCGGCGCCGACGACTATGTCGTCAAGCCGGTGCAGGGGCGGGTGCTCGACGCCCGTATCAGGGCCGTGCTGCGGCGCGGTGAGCGCGAGGCCAACGACTCGGCGACGTTCGGCTCCCTCGTCATCGACCGCGCGGCGATGACGGTCACCAAGAACGGTGAGGACCTCCAGCTGACGCCCACCGAGCTGCGGCTGCTCCTGGAGCTGAGCCGCCGTCCCGGACAGGCGCTGTCCCGCCAGCAGTTGCTGCGGCTCGTCTGGGAGCACGACTACCTGGGCGACTCGCGTCTCGTGGACGCGTGTGTGCAGCGGCTGCGCGCGAAGGTCGAGGACGTCCCGTCCTCCCCCACGCTCATCCGTACGGTCCGCGGGGTCGGCTACCGGCTGGACAGTCCTCAGTGACCCCACCGCAGGACGGGCTCCGCGGCTGGGCCGCGGCGCGCAGGGCGATACTCGCGGGTCTGCGGTTCACCAGTCTGCGGCTGCGGCTGGTCGTGGTCTTCGGACTCGTCGCGCTCACGGCCGCGGTGTCCGCGTCCGGCATCGCGTACTGGCTCAACCGCGAGGCCGTGCTGACGCGTACGCAGGACGCGGTGCTGCGTGACTTCCAGCAGGAGATGCGCAACCACGCGAGCCTGCTGCCGGTGCGTCCGGCGCAGGACGAACTGCAGCGCGCCGCGGGGCAGATGGCGAACAGCAGCCAGCGCTTCAGCGTGCTGCTGGTGGCCCAGGACGGCAGCGGCAAGCCCGTGGTGGGCAACTCGGAGCTGGACACCTTCACGCTGGAGGACGTGCCCGCGTCCCTCCAGAAGGCCGTGAACAAGGAACAGTCGCTCTCCTCGAACAACAAGTCGGCCTATCACCTGTACTGGCAGCGCGTCACCGACCACGGCAAGCCCTACCTGGTGGGCGGCGCGAAGGTGATCGGCGGGACCACGACCGGTTACATGCTCAAGTCGCTGGAGCCGGAGGCCAAGGACCTCAACTCCCTGGCCTGGTCGCTCGGTATCGCCACCGGCCTCGCGCTGATCGGCTCGGCGCTGCTCGCCCAGGCCGCCGCGACGACGGTCCTGAAGCCGGTGCACCGCCTCGGCATCGCCGCCCGCCGCCTCGGCGAGGGCAAGCTCGACACCCGGCTGCGCGTGTCGGGGACGGACGAACTCGCCGATCTGTCACGGACGTTCAACCACACGGCGGAGGCGCTCGAAAAGCGCGTCGAGGACATGAGCGCCCGTGACGAGGCGTCCCGCCGTTTCGTGGCGGACATGTCCCACGAGCTCCGTACGCCCCTCACCGCGATCACCGCCGTGACGGAGATCCTGGAGGAGGAGCTGGACGCGGAGACCGGCAGCGTCGATCCGATGATCGAGCCCGCCGTGCGTCTGGTCGTCAGTGAGACCCGCCGTCTGAACGACCTGGTCGAGAACCTCATGGAAGTCACCCGCTTCGACGCGGGCACCGCCCGGCTCGTCCTCGACGACGTGGACATCGCCGACCAGATCACCGCCTGCATCGACGCCCGCGCCTGGCTGGACGCGGTGGACCTGGACGCCGAGCGCGGCATCATGGCGCGTCTCGACCCGCGCCGCCTGGACGTGATCCTGGCCAACCTGATCGGCAACGCGCTCAAGCACGGCGGCAGTCCGGTACGTGTCTCGGTCCGGGAGGAGGCGGACGACCTCCTGATCGAGGTCCAGGACCACGGTCCCGGCATCCCCGAGGACGTCCTGCCGCACGTCTTCGACCGCTTCTACAAGGCGAGCGCGTCGCGCCCGCGCTCCGAGGGCAGCGGCCTGGGTCTGTCGATCGCCCTGGAGAACGCGCACATCCACGGCGGCGAGATCACCGCCGCGAACGCGGCCGAGGGAGGCGCGGTCTTCACGCTCCGGCTCCCGCAGGACGCCTCGGAACTGCTCGCCGACGACGAGCGCGAGCGGAACCGGACCGGGAACGGCACGAAGGGCAGCGCCGGATGACGACCGTACGACGTCGAGGCGCGCGCCGGTGGCCGGCCGTCCCCCTCCTCGCGCTGCTGCTCGCGGGCTGCGGCATCCGTTCCACCCAGGTCCCCACGGACTTCGGCCCGGCACCCTCCCGGGTCCCGTGCACGCTGTCCGGCCCGGACGTCTCCACCCAGGCCTCCCGCGGCATCCCGGTGCAGGTGTTCCTGCTCTGCTCCGGGCAGTTGGTGACGGTCGACCGGTCCGTGCGGGTGCCCGACGGCGCGACGGAGAGCGCGCGGCGCGTCCTGGTGGCGCAGGGGCTCCTCGACGAGCTCGCCGTGTCGCCCTCCACTCCGGAGCAGCAGGCGGGTTACACGACGGACGTGCGCGGCGGGATGACCGTGAGCGGACCCCGTCCCCGGAGCGCCTCGGAGCCGGAGGACACGCTCCGGCTGAGCACCCCGCCCCGGGAGCTGACCCCGGCGGCCCTGGCCCAGATCGTCTGCACCTTCTCCGACTCCGCCGCGGCGGAGGACGACGGTTCGGTGGTCCTCGGCGGCCCCGACGCGAGTCCGCTGCGCCGTTACCAGTGCACGTCGGACGTCCGCTCCGACCCCGACAGGAAATCCCCGCCGTCCACGGCTCTCGACGGCGCCTGACCGTCGCGCCCGGGGTGTGTCCCCGGCCTCCGCGGAGAGCCGGGAGACCGCCCCGGGGGCCCGTGCGTGTGGCGCACGCCTCACCGCTGGGCGCCAAGCCCGCCGACAAGCCGGAACCGATCCTGCCGACCGCCGCGTCTTGGGAGGCGTGCAACGTCAAGGCGAAGACGGCGGCAGCGCCGTGATCCGCGTCCGTGCGGCAGGAGGTCTCCTCCTCGTCGCGCATCTCGCGCTCGTCGCCTGGATCACGCTGCGCCCGCTGGACGTCCCCTGGGTGAGCCCCGCCAACCTGCGCCCCTTCGCCGGTATCAGGGCGGACCTCGCCCTGGGCCCCGCGCAGGCCGCCCGCCGCATCGGCGAGGGCCTGGGGCTGCTCGCCCCGCTCGGTGTCCTGCTCCCGCTGGCGGGCGGCAGGCTGACCGCCTCGCCCCTCGGCTCCCTGGTCCGCACGGTCGCCGCCGGCGCTCTGCTCTCGCTGGGCATCGAACTGCTGCAGACCGGCGTTCCCGGGCAGGTCGTGGACATCGACGCGCTGCTGCTCAACACCGTCGGCGTGGCACTGGTCCACGCCGCGGTCGTGCCCGCCGTCAGGGTGGGGCTCCGCCGCCGGGCCGAGACCAGGCGCCGCGCGGCCCTCCCCCGGGAGGACACGGCTCAGGGTCGGACCCCGACGATTCCCAGGGTCGGTATCGCACCGTAGAGCGACGCTTCGTCCGCTTCGTCACCGTAGCGTTGAAGACATCGGGGCCGGACATCCGGCACACGATCAGCCACGGTTCACGAAGGAGTCCTCATGAGCGCCCTTGCCCGCCCCACCAACGGCCGCATGATCGGCGGAGTGTGCGCAGCGCTGGCACGGCGCTTCGGCACCTCCGCGACGACGATGCGTGTGATCTTCGTACTCTCCTGCCTGCTGCCCGGGCCGCAGTTCCTGCTCTACATAGCGCTGTGGATCCTGTTCCCGTCCGAGGACAAGGTCCGCACCGCCTGGTAGTCACGCGCCGGCGAGGTCCTCGCCGTACAGCACGACGCGCCGGTGGGGCGCACCCGACTCGGGTGCGCCCCACCGGCGTTGTCGCGTGTGCGGGCCGGAGCCCGGGCGGCGGGTGTCAGCCGATCGGCAGTCCGTTCACCGGCAGGCCGTGCGTCGGCAGGCCCTGCAGCGGCAGGCCGCCGAGCAGCCCGGCCACCGGCGCGGTGGGGCCGTTCGCGAGCACCTTCGCGGCGGCGGGCTGGGCGGCCGCCACACCCGCACCGAGCGCGCTCTGACCCTGGGCAAGCGCCTGACCCGCGCCCGGCAGCGTACTGGCCACGCTCTGCGCGGGCAGCGCCTGGGTGACGGTGTTCAGCGCCGACGAGGCGTCCGGCACGGCCGGTGTCGCGTTCGCGGCGCCGGCGCCGACGGCGGCGAAAGCGGCACCGAGAGCGGCGACACCGAGGGTCTTGGCAGCAGACTGCTTCATATGGAATGCGTCCTTGGATCCGTGTGACGGGGATGTGAGCGGTCCAAAACCGTAAACACGCAAAGCGCCACTCCGCAAACATCGAAAACCGGTCGAGTCATGGAGAATGAGTGAAGACCCGACCGTCCCCCGCCGCTCCGATCAGGCCTGATTCTCCAAGGATCCCCTGGTGGAAGAGGTCTGCTGGAACAGCCATTCGGACTTCAGCTCGGCATATCCCGGCTTGATCACGTCATTGATCATGGCAAGTCGTTCATCGAAAGGAATGAATGCTGACTTCATAGCATTGACCGAGAACCACTGGAGATCGTCGAGCGAATAACCGAACGCGTCGACAAGGTGCTCGAATTCACGGCTCATGCTCGTCCCGGACATGAGCCGGTTGTCCGTGTTCACCGTGGCCCGGAAGTGCAACCGCCGCAACAGCCCGATCGGGTGCTCGGCATAGGAGTCGGCGGCACCGGTCTGCAGGTTGGAGCTGGGGCACAGCTCCAACGGGATGCGCTTGTCGCGGACGTACGACGCGAGGCGCCCGAGCGTCACCGAGCCGTCCTGCGCGACCTCGATGTCGTCGATGATCCGGACGCCGTGGCCGAGCCGGTCCGCGCCGCACCACTGGAGCGCCTGCCAGATGGAGGGCAGCCCGAAGGCCTCGCCCGCGTGGATGGTGAAGTGGTTGTTCTCGCGCTTGAGGTACTCGAACGCGTCGAGGTGCCGGGTGGGCGGGAAGCCGGCCTCGGCCCCCGCGATGTCGAAGCCGACGACACCCAGGTCCCGGTAACGGTTGGCCAGTTCGGCGATCTCCAGGGCGCGGGCCGCGTGCCGCATCGCGGTGAGCAGCGCGCCCACCCGGATGCGGTGGCCGTTCTCCCGGGCCAGGCGCTCCCCCTCCCGGAAGCCCTCGTTGACCGCCTCCACGACCTCTTCGAGGGTGAGCCCGCGCTCCAGATGCTGTTCGGGGGCGTACCGCACCTCGGCGTAGACGACCCCGTCCTCGGCGAGGTCCTCGGCGCACTCGGCGGCGACCCGCACCAGCGCCTCACGGGTCTGCATGACGGCGCAGGTGTGCGCGAAGGTCTCCAGGTACCGCTCGAGGGAACCGGAGTCGGCGGCCTCCCTGAACCAGACGCCGAGTTTGCCGGGGTCGGTCTCGGGGAGCCCGGAGTAGCCGCTCTCCCGGGCGAGTTCGACGATCGTCCCGGGGCGCAGGCCCCCGTCGAGGTGATCGTGCAGCAGGACCTTGGGCGCCCGGAGGATCTGTTCCGAGCTCGGGGTGTTCCGGATCTGGCTCGTCATTCGCGCACTGTAGCCCCTACGCGCGTAGATGTTCTGTCGTCCCGATCCGTCGATATGTAACGGTGACCCGGCGGACGGGTGGCGTACACCGTCACTTCTGACACTGTTCTGTCATGGCACAGCAAGCGACGCCGGTACGCAGCGCCCGGCTGGGGAGGGCACTGGGCCCGGAGCCGACAGCGGTCAGCGGAGTGGTCCTGCTGCTCCCGGGCGGCGACGAGACCTCCGGCCGCAGGCCTTCCCCCATGTGGGCGACCGCCTCCGTACGCGCGTTGGGCCGCCGCCTCACGCGCGCGGGACAGGCGGAGGGCCTGGCCGCCCATGTCGTGCACTACCGCTTCCGCGGCTGGAACGGCAGCGAGGCGCATCTCGCGGGCGACGCGTCCTGGGCCGCCGACGAGGTCGTACGCCGTTACGGCGACGTTCCCGTCTGCCTCGCCGGCGTCGACATGGGGGGCCGGGCCGCACTGCGCGCGGCCGGTCACACCGCCGTCAACTCCGTGCTGGCGCTGGCACCCTGGCTGCCCGAGGAGGACATGGCGGCGCCACCCGAACCGGTGAAACAGCTCACCGGGCGGCGCGTGCTGATCGTGCACGGCACCAACGACGAGCGCACCGACCCGGAACTGTCCTTCCGGCTCGCGGCCCGCGCCAAGAAGTCCAACCGCGACGTCTGCCGCTTCGAGGTCCACTCCGACGGACACGGGTTGCACCAGCACCGGACCGAAGTCCACGCGCTGGCCGAGGACTTCGTGATGGGGGCGCTGTTCGGGCGGGGACTGTCCCGTCCGCTGGAGGACGCGCTCGCGGCGCCACCGCCGCTGGGCCTGCGGATGCCGCTCGCCTCGGGCTTCGGGAAGGCGCTGCGCCACTGAGGGCCGTCCGCGCCCCGAAGGGATGCTCCCCGTCCTCTAGGGGCTGTCCCGGAGCAGGTGGCCCCGCCGTGAGAGCAGGAACTTCTTGAACGCCGCCACGGGCGGGGTGTCGGGGTGGCCGTCCAGCCACGCCACCCCGATCTCACGGACCGCGCGCGGAGCGGTGATCGCCAGTTCGACGACTCCGGGGCGGGCCACGGCCGGTGGCGGCAGCAGGGCGACACCCAGACCGGCGGCGACGAGTCCGCGGAGCGTCTCGGTCTCCTCGCCCTCGAAGGCGATCCGCGGCGTGAATCCCGCCTCCCGGCAGAGGTCGTCGGCGATGCGCCGCATGCCGTAGCCGGGTTCGAGGGTCACGAAGGTCTCGTCGGCGGCCTCCACCAGACGGACCCGCCTGCGGGCGGCGAGCCGGTGGTCGGCGGGGACGACGAGCCGCAGCTTCTGCTCGTCGAGGAGGCGGCCCACCAGGTCGGGCGCGTCGGGCACGGGCGAGGTGAGGCACAGGTCCAGCTCCCCCGAGCGCAGCCGCTCCAGCATCGCCTCGCCGTAGTTCTGCACGAGGCTGAAGCGGACCCGGGGGTGGTCGGCGCGGAAGGCGCGGATGAGCCCGGGGACGGTCTCCGATCCCATCGTGTGCAGGAAGCCGAAGGCGACCTTGCCGGTGGCCGGGTCGGCGTCCGCGCGCACCTCGTCGGCGGCGCGCCCGATCTCGGCGAGGGCCCGTTCGACGGAGGAGAGGAACGTACGGCCTGCGGGGGTGAGGGAGACCGTACGGCCGCGGCGCGCGAACAGGTCGACGCCCAGGTCCTGTTCGAGCCGGACCATGGCGCGCGACAGGGTCGACTGCGGGACCCGCATCTCCTGCGCGGCCCTCGTCACGTGCTCGGTGCGGGCGACCCCGGCGAAGTGCGCGAGACGCGGGGCGAGCACCGCGACGATGTCTTCTGTGTCACTGGACGGTGACAGGTGACCCTGTGACCTCTGCTGATGCACCATGGGAACGATTATGGCGATTCCATGCATTGGACGGATGAATGGTGGGGTCCTAATTTCGAAGCATGCCTTCCGCCAGTACCGGGGCGTCCACCACCGTGGACGCCGCCGCAGCCGCCGTCCCCGCGTCCGCCGACTCCCGTCTGGCCCCGGGCGGGCCGGGCTACCGCCGGATGAGCTTCGCCCTCTTCCTCGCCGGTGTCGCGACCTTCGCGCTCCTCTACTCCACGCAGGCCCTCCTCCCCCTCATCTCCACGGACCTCGGCGTGACCGCGAGCCAGGCCAGCTGGACGGTGTCGGCCGCGACGGGCGGACTGGCGCTCTTCGTCCTCCCGATGAGCGCGCTCTCGGAGCGCTACGGACGGCGCACGTTGATGACGGCGTCGCTGGTGGTCGCGGTGGCGGTCGGGCTGCTCGTGCCCTTCGCGCCGTCGATCGGCGCGCTGGTGGCACTGCGCGCGGTACAGGGCGCGGCGCTGGCGGGGCTGCCCGCCTCGGCGACGGCGTACCTGGCGGAGGAGGTCCGCCCCAAGGCGCTGATCACGGCGATCGGCCTCTTCGTGGCGGGCAACAGCGTCGGCGGGATGAGCGGCCGGGTCATCACCGGCTGGGTCGCGCAGGAGTGGGGCTGGCGGATCGCCGTCGCCACGATCGGCGTGATCGCCGTGGCGTGCGCGGTGGCCTTCCGGCTGCTGCTGCCCGCGCCCCGGCACTTCACCCCGGGCTCGCCGCGCCCGCGGGCCCTGGTCCGCACGGTCCGCGACCACCTCGCCAACCCGCTGCTGTGCCGGCTGTACGCGATCGGCGCACTGTTCATGATGGTCTTCGGCGGGGTCTACACGGTGATCGGCTACCGCCTGACCGACGCCCCGTTCTCGCTCCCCCAGGGCGTCATCGGATCGATCTTCCTGGTCTACCTGGTCGGTACGGTGTCGGCGTCGACGGCGGGCCGGCTGGTCGACCGCCTGGGCCGGCGCGGCTCCCTCTACCTGGCGGGCGGCACGACCACCGCCGGACTCCTCCTCTCGCTGGCCGACTCCCTCCCCCTGGTCCTGCTCGGCCTGGTCCTGATCACCGCGGGCTTCTTCGCGGGCCACGCGGTGGCGTCCTCGTCGGTGAGCCACACCGCCAAGGAGGGCCGCGCCCAGGCGTCCGCCCTCTACCAGTCCGCCTACTACATCGGCTCCAGCGCCGGCAGCACCCTCGGCGCCGTCGCCTTCCACGCGGGAGGCTGGGCCGGCACGGTGGCGCTCGGGCTGCTCGCGGTGCTCGGCGTCGTGTCGATCACCCTCTTCGGCACGCACGCGGCGCGGGCCCAGGCGGCCCGGAAGCCGGCCCTGGCCCACTGACCCGGCCCGCCACGACCCGCCGGAGGGGGTCGGCGTCCGCTCAAGGCCCCCGAGGCAACCGGTCCGACCTGCCGCTTTCCGCACTCCGGGGGCCATTGTCAGTGGCCTGCGGTAGCTTCCGAGGTGCCGGCGCAGCGAAGCGACGGCGCGACAGGAACAGCCACAGGGGTGGGTTGGCCATGAGCGAGGGTACGGCGACGACGACAGACCTGGACGTCCGGCTGGAGAAGCACCGGGTCGAGCTGACCGGATACTGCTACCGGATGCTCGGCTCCTCCTTCGAGGCGGAGGACGCGGTGCAGGACACGATGGTCCGCGCCTGGCGCAGCTACGACAAGTTCGAGGGCCGCTCGTCGATACGCTCCTGGCTGTACCGGATCGCCACGAACGTGTGCCTGGACATGCTGAACGCCGGCAACAGAAGGGCCCGGCCCATGGACCTCACCGGTCCCTCCCCGCTCGCCCAGGCGGCGCTCACCCCGCGCCCGGACAACACCTGGCTGGAGCCGGTGCCCGACGCCCGCGTGCTGCCCACCATCAGCGACCCGGCCGAGGCCGCGGTGGCCAAGGAGTCGGTGCGGCTCGCCTTCATGGCCGCCCTCCAGCAGCTGCCGCCCAAGCAGCGGGCCGTGCTCATCCTGCGCGAGGTCCTCGCATGGAAGGCGAGCGAGGTCGCCGAGCTGCTCGGCACCACGGTCGCCTCGGTCAACAGCGCGCTGCAGCGGGCCCGCGCCACGCTCGCGGAGAGGGAAGGCACCCCGGGCGCCGTCTCCGACCCGCTCGACGAGGAGCAGCAGAAGCTCCTGGAGCGGTATGTCGCCGCGTTCGAGGGATACGACATGACGGCCCTGACCGCGCTGCTCCACGAGGACGCGATCATGACGATGCCGCCGTTCGACCTGTGGCTGCTCGGCCCCGGCGACATCACCGGCTTCATGACGACGCTCGGCGCCTCCTGCGCGGGTTCGCGCCTGCTCCCGGTGTCGGTGAACGGTCTGCCGGGCTTCGCGCACTACAAGCCGGACCCGGAGAAGGGCGGCTTCAGCGCCTGGGCGATCCAGGCCCTGGAGATCTCAGACGGCCGGATCACCGGATTCCACTGCTTCCTCGACACCGAGCGCTGGTTCCCCCTCTTCGGACTGCCCCTCCAACTCGAAGCGGAGGCCCACTAGATCGAGGAGGGCGCGCAGCGGCGGGGCCGGATCGCGCAGACGTATGCGTCCACCGGCCCGGCGGGCGGCGAGCTCCATCCTGGCCAGCGCGTCGACGGTGGCGAGCCCGGGCGGACCGAGCCCGGCGACGTCACAGACGAGCACTCCGCCGCCCGTCTCCACCAGCCGCGCACGCACGTCGTCGCAGAGCCCCGGCACCTCGTCGCGGGTGACGAGGGCGGGCAGCACGAGAACGGCGGGTGTCATGGCGTCCACGGTCAGTAGACCGGCCGGAGGGACCGAACTCATCGGGGCCCGGCGGCCGGTCTCGCCCGCCCGCGTGCCGTAAGGATCACATTGACCCGCGCCCGGCCTTCCCCGGAGGGTTGGGTGTATGCCCCACGAACCCGTGCCCGACCATCCGCCAGGCCTCCTCCCGCACCTCAAGGAGGTGCCGTGCAGGGGGTGTTGACCGGGTTTGCGGTGATTGCCGTCGTCATCGGCGTCGGCTGGCTGATCGGCCGCCGGGGCTATCTCGGGGAGAACGGCCGCGAGGTGCTGACCAAGCTCGCCTTCCATGTGGCCTCACCCGCGCTGCTGTTCACCACGCTCGCCCGCGCCGACCTGTCGGTGATCTTCTCCAGCCGGCTGCTGGTCACCGCCATGAGCACGGCCGCGGCGGCCGGCGTCTTCGTCGTGGTGGGTGCCGTACGCGGCTGGGGTGTGGGCCGGACGACGATCGGCGCCCTGTGCTCCAGCTACGTCAACTCCGGCAACCTCGGCATCCCGATCGCGGTGTACGTGCTCGGAGACGCCTCGCTGGTGGCGCCCGTGCTGCTGTTCCAGCAGATCGTGGTCACGCCGGTCGCGCTGACGGTCCTGGACCTGTCGGGCCCGGGCGAGAAGGGTTCGGTGTGGCTGCGGCTGGTCACGCCCCTGCGCAACCCCATCGCCGTCGGCTCGCTCGCCGGGGTCGCCGTGTCGGCGAGCGGCCTGCGGGTGCCGGGGCCGGTCATGGACCCGCTCACCCTGATCGGGAACATGTCGGTGCCCGCGGTGCTGCTCGCGTTCGGTATCTCGCTGTGCGGCAGCACGCTGCCCGGTCGCGGCGCGGACCGGCACCCCGTGCTGCTGTCCGTCGTGCTGAAGGCGGTGGGCCAGCCCGCGGCGGCCTGGGCGCTGGCGGCCGGCGTGTTCGGGCTGCACGGTGCGCCCCTGCTCGACGTCGTGGTCACCTCGGCGCTGCCCGCCGCCCAGAACCTCTTCACCTACGCGTCGCGCTACCGCGTCGGCGAGACGCTCGCCCGCGAGTCGATCCTGCTGTCGACGATCCTGTCCGTCCCGGCCCTGGTGGTGATCGCGACCGTACTCGGCTGACGCATACGCGCCCACGCCACGACGCTGCCCGACACCCGCACGGCAACACACACGAGGGCCACGCCACAGCCGGCACACGCACCCGCACCCGCACCCGGCGACGCACGCGAGGGGCCGGGCCGGTACGTCGCAGCCCGTCGCTTACGCCCGGATCGAGCAGCGGCTCCCCAACCCGGCCCACGCCTGATCCAACGGCGACGGGCTCGACGTACCGGCACGGCCCCGCCCCCACCCCGGGCCGCACCCGCACCCGCACCCGGCAACGCACGCGAGGGGCCGGGCCGGTACGTCACAGCCCGTCGCTTACACCCGGATCGAGCAGCGGCTCCCCAACCCGGCCCACGCCTGATCCAACGGCGACGGGCTCGACGTACCGGCACGGCCCCGCACCCACCACCGCCCGCAACCGCAATCGCCCCGCCCCGCCCCGCCCCGGGCAGAGGCGCACGCACCGTACCGGGCCGGGATACACGCGAGGAGGGGCCGGTGCGCCCCGCGCCCGGCCCCTCCTCGCACTCCTCGTGAGGATCAGGCGATCCGGTCCAGCACGATCGGGTTCGGCTTGAACTCCGTACCCGGGGCCGCGATGTCGTACGAACCCTCGACCGACTCCAGCGCGTACGCGAACCGCTCGGGAGTGTCGGTGTGGAGGGTCAGCAGCGGCTGGCCCGCGGTGACGGTGTCACCGGGCTTGGCGTGCATCTCGACGCCCGCGGCGGCCTGCACCGGGTCCTCCTTGCGCGCACGCCCGGCGCCCAGCCGCCACGCGGCGATACCGATGTCGTACGCGTCGAGACGGGTCAGCACGCCCGAGGACGCCGCCGTCACCACGTGCTGCTCGCGCGAGGTGGGGAGTTCGGCGTCCGGGTCACCGCCCTGCGCGGCGATCATGCGGCGCCAGACGTCCATCGCGGAACCGTCGGCGAGGGCCTTCGCCGGATCCGCGTCCTTCACGCCCGCCGCGTCCAGCATCTCCCGCGCCAGGGCGACGGTGAGCTCGACGACGTCCGAGGGGCCGCCGCCGGCCAGCACCTCGACGGACTCCCGTACCTCGAGTGCGTTGCCGGCGGTCAGGCCCAGCGGGGTCGACATGTCGGTCAGCAGCGCGACCGTGCGCACCCCGTGGTCGGTGCCCAGGCCGACCATCGTGGAGGCCAGTTCCCGGGCGTCCTCGATGGTCTTCATGAAGGCGCCGGTGCCCACCTTCACGTCCAGCACCAGCGAGCCCGTGCCCTCGGCGATCTTCTTCGACATGATCGAGGACGCGATCAGCGGGATCGCCTCCACCGTGCCCGTGACGTCACGGAGGGCGTAGAGCTTCTTGTCCGCGGGGGCCAGCCCGTCGCCCGCCGCGCAGATGACCGCGCCCGTGGTGTCGAGGACGTGCAGCATCTCCTCGTTGGAGAGCAGGGCCCGCCAGCCGGGGATCGACTCCAGCTTGTCGAGCGTGCCGCCGGTGTGGCCGAGGCCCCGTCCGGACAGCTGCGGCACCGCGGCACCGCAGGCCGCGACCAGCGGAGCCAGCGGAAGCGTGATCTTGTCACCGACACCGCCCGTGGAGTGCTTGTCGGCGGTCGGACGGGACAGCGAGGAGAACTCCATGCGCTCGCCCGAGGCGATCATCGCGGCGGTCCAGCGGGCGATCTCACGGCGGTTCATGCCGTTGAGCAGGATCGCCATGTTGAGGGCGGCCATCTGGTAGTCGGCGACCTCGCCGCGGGTGTACGCGTCGATGACCCAGTCGATCTGTGTGTCGCTGAGCTCACCGCGGTCCCGCTTGGTGCGGATGACGGAGACGGCGTCCATGGCCATGACTTTCCTTCCGAAGACTTACGAACATGCACGGCCCCTCCCGACCGGTGGTCCGGTCGTCGGGAGGGGCCGCACAGGCGTTACTTGGTGAGATTCTCCGGCCCGAAGGCCTGGGGCAGCATCTCGGAGAGCGGCAGGATCCCGGCCGGCGTCTCCACGAGCAGCTCGGGCCCGCCGAACTCGTACAGCAGCTGGCGGCAGCGTCCGCACGGCACGAGGATCTCGCCCTGCCCGTCGACGCAGGTGAAGTGCGTCAGCCGACCGCCCCCGCTGTTCTGGAGCTGGGAGACGAGACCGCACTCGGCGCACAGCCCGAGCCCGTACGAGGCGTTCTCGACGTTGCAGCCGGTGACGGTCCGGCCGTCGTCGACGAGCGCCGCGACACCCACCGGGAACCCCGAGTAGGGGGCGTAGGCACGGGCCATGGCGTCCCGCGCGAGTTCCCGCAGGGCCTCCCAGTCGACGTCCACGGACCCGGTCTCCCGGGATGCGGGCTCCGTGGATCCGGTCTCCGGGGACGTCACTTGCCCTGTCCTCTCCGGTACGGCATGCCGTCCGCCTTCGGCATCCGCAGATGCTGGGCGGACAGCGAGAGCACGAGCAGGGTCACGACGTACGGAGTGGCGCTCACGAACTGCTGCGGGACCTCGTCGGTGGCGAGGTACCAGACGAACATCAGCGCCGAGACCACGGCGGTGACGACCGCGGGCACGACCCGCTTCCTCCACGCCAGGTAGCCCACGGCGATCACCAGCAGGATGGCGAGGAGCAGGATCAGCGCGTGCACGTTGGTGCTGCCGCCGCGCAGGTTGAGGCTGTCGGTGTAGCCGAACAGGCCCGCGCCGAGGGCGAGGCCGCCCGGCATCCAGTTACCGAAGATCATCGCGGCCAGACCGATGTAGCCGCGGCCGGCCGTCTGACCGTCCAGGTAGACGTTGGACGCCACGATGGACAGGAACGCGCCGCCGAGGCCGGCGAAGCCGCCCGAGATGATCACGGCGATGTACTTGTACTTGTAGACGTTGACGCCGAGGGACTCCGCGGCCACCGGGTTCTCGCCGCAGGAACGCAGCCGCAGGCCGAAGGCCGTGCGCCACAGCACCCACCAGGTGGCGGGGACGAGGGCCACCGCGACGAGGGTGAGCGGAGACAGGTCGGTGACCAGTCCGCCCAGCAGTCCCGCGATGTCCGAGACCAGGAACCAGTGCTTCCCGTTGATGGTGGACAGCCAGCTGGACAGTCCTGGGATGTCGAAGGTCCCGAGCGAGTCGATCGGCGGGGACTGCTTGGAGGAGCCCTGCGGAGCGTCCTCGAAGGTGAACTTGGAGAGGTAGCGGGTGGTGCCCAGCGCCAGGATGTTGATGGCCACACCGGACACGATGTGGTTGACGTTGAAGGTCACGGTGGCGATGGCGTGCAGGATGCCGCCGAGGCAGCCGCCGATGATGCCGAAGGCGACACCGGTCCACGGGCCCCACTGGTAGCCCGCCCAGGCACCGAACCAGGTGCCGAGGATCATCATGCCCTCGAGGCCGATGTTGACGACGCCCGCGCGCTCGGCCCACAGACCGCCGAGGCCCGCGAGGCCGATCGGCACCGCGAGGCGCAGCGCCGTGGACATCTGTCCGGTGGAGGTGATGCCGTCGGCGCCGGTGATGAGGCGCACGATCGAGACCAGGATCAGTACACCCGCGATGACGAGCAGGAGTACCGGTAGGGACATACGGCGGCTGCCCTTGCCGGGCTGCTGCGCCTGCGGCTTGGCGACGGTCGCGGTGCTCATCGGGCAGCCACCTCCTTCGGGGAGTTGTTGTTGGCGGCGGCCGCGGCGGCCAGTTCCTCACCGACCCGCTTCTGCTGGCGGCGCAGGCCCCAGACGCGTACGGCCTCGTACGAGATGACCACCGCGAAGACGATCAGGCCCTGCATGATCGTGGCGATCTCCTTCTCGTACGCCACCGGGGTCGCGTAGTCGAGAGCCGGGGACGCCTTGTCGAGGAAGGCCCACAGGAGGGCGGCGAGGGCGATGCCGCCCGGGTTGTTGCGGCCGAGCAGCGCGATGCCGATGGCGGTGAAGCCGAGACCGGCGGGGAAGCTCAGGCTGTAGGTGTGGGCGTCGCCGAGGAGAAGCGGCAGCCCGGAGATACCGGCGACCGCGCCGGAGATCAGCATCGCGGTGAGCACCATCCGCTTGGCGTCGACGCCGGAGGCCGCGGCGGCCTCCTCGGAGGCACCGGTGGCGCGCAGGTCGAAGCCGAAGCGGGTGCGGTTGAGGACGAGCCAGAACAGGACGCCCATGAGGACCGCGAGGAAGACCATGCCGTAGATCTCGCCGACGCCCGGTCCCAGGTCGATGCCGGGGAACCAGCCGGACTTCTTCATGATGCCGGTCGTGTTGTTGTTGCCGACCTGCACACCCCAGATGTTCTCCGCGGTGAGGTAGCCGATGAGGCTGGTGGCGATCGCGTTGAGCATGATCGTCGCGACGACCTCGCTCACTCCGCGGGTGACCTTCAGGACGCCCGCGATGCCGGCCCAGAAGGCGCCGGTGCACATGGCGACGATCATCAGCACGGGGATCTGCAGGAAGGACGGCAGCGCGAGGTGGGCGCCGACCACCGCGGTCATCATCGCGCCGAGGCGGTACTGGCCGTCCACACCGATGTTGAACAGGTTCATGCGGAAGCCGATGGCCACGCCGAGCGCCGCGATGTAGTACAGCGACGCCTGGTTGACGATCAGCACCTGGGTGTCGGAGTACGTCGCCTGCTGAAGCATCAGGGAGTACGGCTCGAACGCGCTCTTGCCCGAGGCGAGCAGCACGACCGAGGTCAGTGCGATCGCCGTGACGAGCGCGATGACCGGGCCGGCCACCGCGAGGAGCACGCGCTCCTTGTCGAACTTCTTCATCGGGCCTCGTCCTCCGGGGCGGCGCTTTCCGCTACGTGCTCCAGGTGTCCGGAGGCGGCGCCGGTCATGGCCGAGCCGAGTTCCTCCGGGGTGACGGTCGCCGGGTCGGCGTCCGCCACGAGCCTGCCGTTGTAGATCACCCTGAGGGTGTCGGACAGGCCGATCAGCTCGTCCAGGTCGGCCGAGATCAGCAGCACGGCCAGGCCTTCGCGGCGGGCCTCGCGGATCTGGTCCCAGATCGCCGCCTGCGCGCCGACGTCCACACCGCGGGTGGGGTGGGCGGCGATCAGGAAGCGCGGCTTGTGGCTCATCTCGCGGCCGACGATCAGCTTCTGCTGGTTGCCGCCGGAGAGGGAGGCGGCGGTGACGTCGATGCTGGGGGTACGGACGTCGTACTCCTTGACGATCCGCCTGGTGTCCTCCTGGGCGCCCTTGATGTCGAGCCAGAACCCCTTGGCGTTGGGGCTCTCGGTGACATGGCCGAGGATGCGGTTCTCCCAGAGCGGGGACTCCAGCAGCAGGCCGTGGCGGTGGCGGTCCTCGGGGATGTAGCCGATGCCCTGCTCGCGACGCTTGCGGGTGGGCCAGCCGGTGATCTCCTCGCCGAGGAAGGACACGGTGCCCGAGTCGGCGTGCTTGAGGCCGATCAGCGCGTCGATGAGCTCGGTCTGGCCGTTGCCCTCGACGCCGGCGATGCCCATGACCTCGCCCGCGTGGATGGTGAAGGTGACGTCGTCGAGAACGCGTCGCACCGCGCCGGCGGTCTCGGCCTTGTCCTCCGTGACCAGACCGGCGCCGGGGGCCGGCGCGGCGAGCTCGCCGAGGGAGGCGCCGCCGCTGGCGAGGGCGGTGAGGCCCTTGACCTCGATCACCGGCTTGTCCGTGACGGTCGACTCGGCGGTCTCCGGGGTCGGCAGCTCACTGCCGACCATCATCTCGGCGAGCTGGCGCGGGGTGGTCTCGGACGGCACGGCGGTACCGACCGTCGTACCGCGCCGGATGACCGTGATCTCGTCGGCGACCGACAGGACCTCGCCCAGCTTGTGCGAGATGAAGATGACGGCCAGGCCCTCGGACTTGAGCTCGCGCAGGTTGTCGAAGAGTGCGTCGACCTCCTGCGGCACCAGTACGGCGGTGGGCTCGTCCAGGATCAGGGTGCGGGCGCCGCGGAAGAGGACCTTGAGGATCTCGACGCGCTGGCGCTCGGCCACGCCGAGGCTCTCGACGAGCACGTCCGGGCGGACGTTCAGCCCGTACCGGTCCGAGATCTCCTTGATCTTCTTACGGGCGCCGCCGCCGATGCCGTACAGCTTCTCGCTGCCCAGGACGACGTTCTCCAGGACGGTGAGGTTGTCGGCGAGCATGAAGTGCTGGTGGACCATGCCGATGCCGCGCGTGATGGCGTCGGCGGGCGACGAGAAGCTGACCTGCTCACCGTCGACGGCGATCGTGCCCTCGTCCGGCTTCTGCATGCCGTAGAGGATCTTCATCAGCGTCGACTTGCCGGCACCGTTCTCGCCGACGAGGGCGTGGACCGTACCTTTGCGGACGCTCAGATGGATGTCGTGGTTGGCCACCACACCCGGGAACCGCTTGGTGATCCCCGCCAGCTCGACCGCGGTCGACTGCGCGGTGAGGGGAGGGCTGCTGGACGCGTCGATGGCGCACTCTCCTTGGAAAAGGGGCCATCTACGCGCGTAGCGCCCCTGCTTTAAATAGTGCCCGGACGGACCGAAGGTGATCATTTTCGATCAGATCCGATGCGGTCCGAGCATTTTGCCGCGCGAACGGGGCGCGAGGAGTCATCCTCCCCACACCCCGTTCCGTGGCCGTAACGCTGCCATTACAGCGTCGCCATGGCCATGGTTTCGACGTCTGGTGATGACGTCGTGACCTGGCGGGGATCGGGACTCGGGTCAGGAGGTCTTGACCTTGATCGAGCCGTCCTTGATGCCGGCCTCGGCCTTCTTCAGCGCGGCCTGCAGGTCGGCGTTGTTCTTGAACGCCGGGTTCGAGTCGGCGAGGCCGACACCGCCGGTGGCGAGGCTGGCGCGCACGACGCCGGTCGCGGGCTTGCCGTCCTGCACCGACTTCGCGAGGTTGAAGACCGCCCCGGCGACGTCCTTGGTGGCCGAGGTCAGGATGTAGTCCTTGTACTTGGCCAGCGCGTCCTGCTTGTACTGGTCGGAGTCGACGCCGATGGCCCACACCTTGTGCGCGGCGGCGGACTGGATGACGCCCTGGCCCGACAGGCCCGCGGCGGCGTAGAGCACGTCGGCGCCGGCGTCGATCTGGCCCTCGGCGGCGTCCTTGCCCTTGTCGGGGCTGGCGAAGCCACCCTCCTGGGGGGTCTGCGTCAGGTACTGCGACTCGATCTTGATCTTCGGGTTGACCGACTTGGCGCCCTGGACGTAACCGGCCTGGAACTTGTGGATCAGCGGGATGTCCACGCCGCCGATGAAGCCGATGTGGTCCTTCTTGGTGGCCTTGGCCGCGGCCACGCCCGCCAGGTAGGAGGCCTCTTCCTCGTGGAAGACCATGTCGGCGACGTTCGCGGCCTTGTCCTGGTCGTCGTCGATGATGCCGAAGGTGATCTTCGGGTACTTGGCCGCGACTTCCTTGATCGCCGGGGCGTAGACGAAGCCGACGCCGATCACCGGGTTGTAGCCCGACTTGGCGAGCTGCTCCAGGCGCTGCACCTTGTCGGCGTCGGACTCGCCGTCCTGCGGCTCGATGTCCCGGCCGCCGATCTTGAGTTCCTTCTCGGCCTTCTGGAAACCGGCGAACGCGGCGTCGTTGAAGGACTGGTCGCCCTTGCCGCCGATGTCGTACGCGAGACCGATGCCCTTACCCTTGGCCGAGCCGCCACTGGAGGCATCGGTGGACGAGCCGCCACAGGCGGAGAGAGCAACGGCGAGGGATGCGGTTGCAACGCCCGCAACCGCGATTCGGGACACCCGGCGCATGAACGTGACTCCTTTTGTGCAGGCGCCCAGACCAGGCGCTGATTCCGCCGCAGCGTAACGCGCGTAGACATAGCAGAGAACCCACCTTGCCAGAGTGTTATCCGACCGTTTTGAACCCTCGGCGAACGGTCGCCGAACACATGGGACGCGTCCGCTCGGCAAACCCGCCCGGCCTCTGGGCGCGGCGCCCACCGCTCCGGTGTCATGTACCAGACCACCACACATCCCAAGATCCTTCCCAGGTCGGATCTTTTCGGCAGGTACCCACCGGAAGAATCCCTGTTCGAGATGCGCATCTCCGCAGGCCGGACCAGCCTGCGGCGGCGGGCCGGACCAGCCTGCGGCAAACGCTTCTGATCCAAGGGGGATCGTGAAACTCAACAAGTTCACCGCAACCGCGATAGGCGTCGGTGTGGTGCTGTCGGGCACCGTGGTCGGTGTCGCGACGCCCGCCATGGCCGCGTCGACCTGCAGCACGCGGATCTCCGCGGACCGCTCGACCGGTTACGCGAAGTGCACCGGGGGGAACACCCGCCTCAGCGAGCACCGCGTGAAGGTGGTGTGCATCGGGCCTCGCGGCGACAAGGCCAACGTGTACGGCAAGTGGGTCAGCACCCGCCACGGCGAGACGTCGAAGGCCGTCTGCACCACGAACCCGAGGTCGTCCGGCGTCGAGGTGTACCGGATCACCGTCGAGACGGAGGAACCGGTCTAGCCAGGTCTGGCCGACCGGATTCCAGGATCGTCCCGCCGTCCACGAGCGCGCCCGGCACGCGTGGACGGCAAGGGGACGGACAGCGCACGCAGGGGGGAGCCCCCGGCCCTTACAGCGGGCCGGGGGCTCCCCCACGCTGGTCGACGACCACGGACACGGCTTACGGGTTCGTGTTGACGGTGACCTTGCCGTCGATGATGTCCTGCTTGGCCTTCTCGACCGCGGCGACGACGTCCGGCAGGGCCTTGTACTTCGGGTTGGAGTCGGCGAAGCCCACGCCGCCCGACTTCAGGTCACCGCGCACGACGCCGCTCAGCGGCTTGCCGTCGACGACGGACTTGGTCAGGTCGTACACGGCGCCGCCGACGTTCTTCAGGGCCGAGCCGAGGATCCAGTCCTTGTACTTGGCCAGAGAGCTCTGCGCGTACTGGTCGGAGTCGACGCCGATGGCCCACACCTTCTTGGCGGCGGCCTGGGAGATCACGCCCTGACCGGACAGGCCGGCCGCGTGGTAGAGCACGTCGGCACCCTTCTCGATCTGACCGGCCGCCGCGTCCTTGCCCTTGTCGGGGCTGGCGAAGCCACCCTCCTGAGGCGTCTGCGTCAGGTACTGCGACTCGATCTTGATCTTCGGGTTGACCGACTTGGCACCCTGGTCGAAGCCCGCCTCGAACTTGTGGATCAGCGGGATGTCCACGCCGCCGATGAAGCCGATGTGGTTCTTCTTGGTGGCCTTCGCCGCCGCGACACCCGCGAGGTACGACGACTGCTCCTCGTGGAAGACCAGGTCGGCGACGTTCGCGGCCTTGTCCTGCTCGTCGTCGATGATGCCGAAGGTGACCTTCGGGTACTTGGCCGCGACTTCCTTGATCGCCGGGGCGTAGACGAAGCCGACGCCGATCACCGGGTTGTAGCCCGACTTGGCGAGCTGCTCCAGGCGCTGCACCTTGTCGGCGTCGGACTCGCCGTCCTGCGGCTCGATGTCCCGGCCGCCGATCTTGAACTCCGCCTCGGCCTTCTGGAAACCGGCGAACGCGGCGTCGTTGAAGGACTGGTCGCCCTTGCCGCCGATGTCGTACGCGAGACCGATGCCCTTCCCAGCGTAGCCCGACGAGCTCTTCTTGGAGTCGCTGCCCGTGTCGGTGCTCGACTTGCCACAACCGACCGCCGCGAGGGCGATGACCGTGACGGCCACCGCTGCTTGGGAGAACCTGGTCCTCCGAGATATCAGACGCACAGCAAGCACCCTTCATCCCCACGGCCGTCGCCGGTCCGCTTCCCCAACACGCCGCACCGCAGCGATTTCGGCGCACAGTAACGCGCGTAGAAGGGGAGGGGAACGGGGTTTCTCCTGGCCGTTATCGAACCGTGCCGCCACCGGGTTACGTTTGCGCGCCACCCGTTACGCCGGGGTGACGCAAGTGGACGAAGAGGCACCGATCGGGGCATCGGGCGGGTGGGCGGCCCGGGCACGCCTTGCCTCACCTGGGTCCCGGGCCCCCCTTTCGCGCCATCCGCACGTGAACGGCTCACGTGCGTGAACGGCTCACGTGCACGGGACCGCGCGTCCGGGTCCTGGGGCCCAGGGACCTGGCGGAGCTAGCGGATCGCGTCCAGCAGGGCCGCCGCGGTGAAGAGCTCGACCCCGACGGTGATGGCCGACTCGTCCACGTCGAAGTCGCCGCGGTGCAGGTCACGGGTGGTGCGCTCGCCCGGTGTACGGACTCCGAGGCGGGCCATGGCGCCGGGCACGTGCTCCAGGTACCAGGAGAAGTCCTCGCCGCCGAGGCTCTGCTCGGTGTCCTCGACGGAGTACGGGCCGCGCCGCGAGGTCATGGAGTCGTGGAGGAGCTCCGTGACCGCCGGGTCGTTGACGACCGGCGGGACACCCCGGATGTAGTTGATCTCGGTCTTGGCGCGGTACAGGTTCGCGATCTCGTCGATGGCCTCGTGCACCAGGTCGGGCGCCTGCCGCCACGCCTCGAGGTCGAGGCAGCGTACGGTCCCGGAGAGCTCGGCGTGCTGCGGGATGACGTTGCAGGCGTGCCCGGACTCGATCCGTCCCCAGGTCACCGCGAGCCCGCTGCGGGCGTCCACACGCCGGGCGACGAGGGACGGCACGTCGGTGACGACGCGCGCGGCGGCGGTGACGAGGTCGGTGGTGAGGTGGGGGCGCGCGGTGTGGCCGCCGGCGCCGTCGAGCGAGAGTTCCAGCCGGTCGCAGGCCGAGGTGATGGGACCGTGGCGCAGTCCGATCCGTCCGGCGTCGACCTTCGGGTCGCAGTGCACACCGATGATCCGCCCCACGCCGTCCAGTACTCCGCACTCGATGACGTCGGGCGCGCCCCCGGGCAGGACCTCTTCGGCGGGCTGGAAGATCAGCCGCACGGGATGCGGCAGGAGCCCCTGGCGGTGCAGCTCGGCGAGGACCAGTCCGGCGCCGAGGACGACGGTCGTGTGCACGTCGTGGCCGCAGGCGTGCGCGCGGCCGGGCACGGTCGAGCGGTACGCGCAGTCACTCTTCGTGTCCGGGATGGGCAGCGCGTCGATGTCGGCGCGCAGGGCGAGCATGCCGCGTCCGCCGTCGACCTCGCCGTCCTGCTCGCCGTCGTCGATCCCGATGTCACAGATGAGCCCGGTCCCGATGTCGAGCACACGGGGCTTGAGTCCCGCCTGCTCCAGGCGTGCCTTGAGTGCCGCGGTGGTGCGGAACTCGTGGTTGCCGAGCTCCGGGTGCATGTGCATGTCGCGCCGGAACGCGATCAGCTCCGCACGCAGTGCGTCGGTCAGGGTGCCGGGGAGCGCTGCTCCCCCGGGAACATCGGCCTCGTACTCTCGGGACATCAATTGGTTCACCCTTTGAAGGGTAGGGCGACGGGGCGGCCAACTGACCCACGATCAACAAAACTTCAGCCCGTTAGGGGAAGAAACTTGGCCGCGCGACGCATAGGTTTCAGGTGGGATGGGTACGCTCGCCCGTCTTTCCGGACGATGGGATCGTGAGCCAGACGGTATGCGTGCCCTGGCCGGGCCGCATCCCGGCCGGGGGCCGACTGCCCTGTGCGGGGACGACGGCCGACTGCTGCCGTGTCCGAGCCGGTGACCGACTCCGGTGACGGTCTGTGACCACAGGGCGACGCCGACCCTTGATGCGGGCCGCCGACCCTCTCTCGATCCAGTCCGCCGGGGCTGCCCGCGGACTCCCATGGGGGAACGCTCGGGGTGTCCGAGCCCATTCCCGTACCCTACGGTCCCACAGACCTGACCAAGATCATGCGTATGGATGCGTGGGCACGACTCTTTGTCGACCAGGGTGCGAGGGGGTGCCGGGTCGGGGCCGGGTCGGGCCGTCAGCGGGACCAGGGGGCGCGCCCTCGGGCTTCTGATCCCCCGCACCGCGCCGTCCCGTGTCAGACAGCCGTACGGCCGGCGATGAGGATCCTGATCGCGACGGTGCGTCCTTCGGTTCCGCCGGACCACGAGCTGCGGGGAGGCGGAGGACCGGTAGTCGTCGACGGCGACGTCATGGTCGGGGAACTCGTCCGGCATGTCCTGGGAGAACCAGCCGCCGAGGAACTGGGCGAGTTCGGGGAAGCGGGCGTGCCATTCCCAGTGGGTGGCGGGGGTGGCGTCACTTCGCGGATGCGCACGGTGTCCTCGGTCGCGTCAGTCCGTCAACTCGCCTATTCGCACTGGTGACCCTAACAACTCACGCGCGACACCGCTGGCTCCGCACCGCCTGCCCCGCCTCCACCCGGTCGATGGCCCTGCGGGTCGCGTCGACGAAGGTCCAGAAGAACGGGAGGAGGTTGGCCGCGCGGTCGGCGAGGGTGTTCTTGCCGTCGGCGAACATCGCGGCGCGCAGGGCCGTGGTCATCTCCAGCTGGGCGCCCATGCCGAGGAGGGTGCGGTTGCAGATGTTGTCCGGGGCGATGCCCGCTATCTCCTGCTCGCCCGAAGCCGTCACCGCGCGGATGCCGGCCGCGGTGAACTCCTCCGTCAGGTACTGGCGGAAGACGGGGTTGAGGCCGCCTACGAGGACGGCCGCGGCACCGGGTTCCAGGCCCGCCTGCTCCGGCCTGCAGCCGTGGAGGGAGAGGACGTTGAGGCTGCCCGCGCACAGGGAGCGGGCGATCGTGTCGTCGCAGTCGGTGGAGGTGACGTGCAGGTCGCCGTTACCGCTTCTCATCAGCCCTTCGAACATCCAGAAGTCGTGGACCGGTCCGGCGGGCGGGGTGGGTGAGAGGTCGGCGGGGTGGTAACCGGCTGTCGCCAGGCAGAGTTCCGAGGTGCCCCCTTCGATGCCGCCGCCGTGCGGGGCGATGACCGTGGAGCGGATGGAAGGGGCGCCGTCCGTCGTGCTCCGGTCGTCGACCGGGTGACGTCGGGAGCGGCGGGCCCAGTCCGTGCCCTCCGTCCAGGCGGGGTTGGCGTACAGAGCCGTGTTCGAGGCCTGTTCGGTGGCCGCCGCGGGCGTGACCGCGCTCAGGGCGGGCGTCTTCGCGAGCGCGGTGGGAAGGGTACGGCGCCTGGTCTCCATGACGGCTGAGGATGTCAGCCGAAGCGGTGCGCCACATAGTCCGCCGTGCGCTGACCCGCAGGGGTGCCGAAGATGTGTTCGAGGAGGCCGTGTTCGACGATGCCGCGGGGGTGCCCTGCTCGGCGAGGAAGAACGCGCACTGCCGGGAGACACGGGCGGCCTCCGCCATGATGGCGAGGACGACGACGCCGGCCGTCAGCTGGTACCGGAAGACCCGGCCACCGATGAAAGGACCCCTCGTCCCGTCGACCGCCGGTCACCCGCTCAACGCCGAACGCCCCGCCCAGATCCTGGGCGGGGCGTTCGGGGCGGAATCCGGCCGGCCTCCACCGGGAGTGGCCGGGCGTCGAGGGAAGGGGCACGGTGGGAGGGGGACGGTGCTCGCCGTCCGCCGGGTGTCGCGGGCGCGCGAGGCCTGCGGGGAGGCGGTACCTCGCGGTGCCAGGGGTCGATCGGACCGGCCCGGGCCAGCGAGGCCCGGACCGTGAACGGTCACCGCACGGGTGCCACGCACCACGCGCGGCGCCGGTTCTCTACGCCGTCGCGACGGAGGACAGCCGGTGCACGTCCCGGGCCGTGCCGGTCACTCCCGACAGGAACCCCTGGGCGCGTGGCGAAGCCGTCTCCGTCAGCCAGGCCGGGTCGATGTCGCAGACGGCGACCCGGACGTCGGTGCCCACCAGCGCCAGCGGCAGCGTGTGCACGACGGTCGAGGGGAAACTCAGGATCGTGCGGCCGATGGGGCCGCGGCGGGCGATGAGTTCGAGGGGGAGGTCGGGGCGGACGATCTCCAGTCCCGTCTCGACGGCCAGCCGGTGGAGCTTGTCGGTGCTCTCGCGGCGGTGGGCGAAGTAGCGGGTCGCGCCATGGGCCTTGGCGAGGGAACGGACCGCCTCCAGATAGCGGTCGGGGTCCACCACACCCGTCTCGACCAGGGAGGTGCCGACCAGGTCCGCGCCCTTGGTGATCCGGGGCGGGCCGAAGCGGGCGCGGGTCCAGGAGAAGTCGTTGGCGGTGATGGTGACGCCGTCCGGCGCCGAGTCGATCGGCATGGAGGAGAAGACCTCCACCCGCCGTCCCTCGCTCGGGGTGAGCCGGCGGCGGGCCGACGACGAGATCGGGGCGAACAGCACGTCGCGGGCGCCGGGACGGCCACCGCGCCGGTGCCAGCGCACCAGCCGTTCACCGCGGGCCAGCTGGGCGACGAACTCCATCGTGGCCGTGCCGTCGTCCACGACCACGAGGTCGCGTGCCTTCGTGATCGTCAGCAGGAGCTGCACGTAACGGGAGAACGGGTCTCCCATGACGATGCGGTGGGCCCTGCGCAGCAGCGGTGCCAGACCGCCGATCGTGTGGAAGGGCGCCGTGGTGCCACCGCGCGCCTCCTCCCAGCGGACCTCGTGACCCTCGTCGCGGGCCAGTTCGGCCATGCGACGCAACTGGCCCCGGGTCATCGGGTCGTTGGGCGAGAGGACGACGAGGGTGAGCCCCGCGCCGGCGGGCCGGACGGACGAACCGTCCGGTCCCGCGCCGGGTGCCCGGTCGCCGGCCTCCGTCGCGTGCGGGGCGTGGGCATGCGCCCACTCCAGCACGTTCAGGAGCTGTACCGGGCTCTCGACGAAGGCCAGCGTGTGGGGGCCGGAGGTACCGGCGCGGGGGCTCATCGGCGTACGACCGTCCCGTCGTAAGGAAATCAGGGCGTTCAGACCGAGACCGGCTCGCCCGCGGCGGCGGCGATCTCCGACTCGGCGACGACGCCGGTGACGCGGCGCAGCTTCTTCATCGGGCCGAGCTCGGACTCGTAGACCTTCTTGACACCGTCACCGAGGGAGGCCTCGATGGTGCGGATGTCGCGGACGAGGCGGGTGAGGCCCTGCGGCTCGACGGAGGCGGCCTGGTCGGAGCCCCACATCGCGCGGTCCAGGGTGATGTGACGCTCGACGAAGGTGGCGCCGAGGGCGACCGCGGCGAGCGTGGTCTGCAGGCCCGTCTCGTGACCGGAGTAGCCGATCGGAACGTTCGGGTACTCGGCCTGGAGGGTGTTGATGACGCGGAGGTTGAGCTCCTCGGCCTGCGCCGGGTAGGTCGACGTGGCGTGGCACATCAGGATGTTGTCGCTGCCGAGGACCTCGACCGCGTGGCGGATCTGCTTCGGCGTCGACATGCCGGTGGAGAGGATGACCGTGCGGCCGGTGGCGCGCAGGGCGCGGAGCAGCTCGTCGTCGGTCAGCGACGCGGAGGCGACCTTGTGGGCCGGGACGTCGAACTTCTCCAGGAAGGCGACGGCCTCGGTGTCCCACGGGGAGGCGAACCAGTCGATGTTCTTGCTCTTGGCGTACTCGTCGATCTGGCGGTACTCGTCCTCACCGAACTCCACACGGTGGCGGTAGTCGATGTAGGTCATGCGGCCCCAGGGGGTGTCGCGCTCGATGTCCCACTGGTCGCGCGGGGTGCAGATCTCCGGGGTGCGCTTCTGGAACTTGACGGCGTCGCAGCCGGCCTCGGCGGCGGCGTCGATCAGCTTGAAGGCGTTCTCGAGCTCGCCGTTGTGGTTGATGCCGATCTCGCCGACGACGTAGACGGGCTGGCCGGGGCCGGCGGTCTTCGAACCGAAGGTGCGCAGACGGGAGTTGCTCATGGTGAGACGTTCCTTACTTGTCGAGGGAGTCGAGAGAAGGGCCGAGGATCCAGCTGGCGATCTCTCGGATCGCGCCGTCGCCGCCGGGGACGGTGGTGACCGCGCGTGCGGCGCCGCGCACGACGTCGTGGGCGCTCGCGACCGCCACGGGCCAGCCCACGAGGGCGAAGCACGGGAGGTCGTTGACGTCGTTGCCGACGTAGAGCACGCGCTCAGGCGCGATGCCCTGCTCCTCGCACCACTGCTTCAGCGCGAGGTCTTTCCGGTCGATGCCGTGCAGGACCGGGATCTTGAGCTTCCGGGCCCGGGCGGCGACGACCGGGTTCTGTTCCGTGGACAGGATCAGCATCGTCAGTCCGCTCTTGCGGAGGGCGGCGATACCGAGTCCGTCCCCGCGGTGCACGGAGACGAACTCCCGTCCGTCGGAGTCGATCAGCACCCTGTCGTCGGTCTGGGTGCCGTCGAAGTCGAGGACGACCGCGTCGATGTCGGCGGCGGTCGGGAGGGCGCCGGGGCGGTTCGCGTCGAAGAGCGGCGCGAGGGCGCGGGCGCGGGCGAGGTCGTGCGGGTCGTCGATCTCCAGCACACGGGCCGGGTCGGTGCGCACGAGTTCGGTGCGGCCGAAGAAGCGGTGCTTCGCGACACGGAAGCCGTCGGCCTCCATGGCGTAGACGGCACCGGTCTCCAGGAGGTCCTGGGGGCGGTCCTGCCGGCGCGGCCGGAAGGACTTGTCGTGGTTGATGCCGTAGCCGCCGCTGGTACCGGTGTCCGTGACCAGGGTGTCGGTGCCGCCCGCGACGGCGGCACGCTCGGCGTCGGCGGCCACCGGGACGGCGGGCTCGTCGTCGCCGTCGCGCCACACGAAGCCGTGGAAGGGGGCCACGGTCAGCGCCGTGTCCGCGCCGTTCGCGACGATCGCGTTCACGACGCCGTCCACGTCCTCGCGGACGATGAACGGGCTGGTGCACTGGACGAGCAGCACCACGTCGACCGGGGAGCCGTGCAGCCCCTCGTGGGCGTCCATGGCGTGCAGGACGGCGGCCTCGGAGGTGGCGGTGTCACCGGCGATGGCGGCGGGGCGCAGGACGACCTCGGCACCGGCCTGGCGGGCGGCGGCCGCGATGGCCTGGTCGTCGGTGGAGACGACGACGTCCGTCACCAGGCGGGCGGCGCGGCACTCGCGCACCGCGCGGGCCACCAGCGGTACCCCGCCGACCGGGAGGAGGTTCTTCGCGGGGACGCCCTTGGAGCCGCCGCGCGCGGGGATCACCGCGAGCACGCGGCGCACCGGCGCCGGTCGGCCCGCTTCCGAGTTGGTCATGCGCTGTTCTCCTTGACGAGGAAGGCTGGAGGGATCGGCGGCGGTCACAGCTCCCCCATCCGCCGGATCACCGGAGCCACGCGCTGCACTCCGTGGCGGTAGGCACCGCGGGCCGCCCGGCGCACGATCTGCCGTACGGGGCTGGGCTCCTTGTCGGCCGTGGGGGCGCCGGGCAGCGGGCTGCCGTCCGGGGCCAGGTGGTGGCGGGCGAGGATCCCGGGGAGGTAGCCGGGCGCGGTGACCGGTGTGTAGTAGGGGGTCAGGGGCGGCAGCCCGGGGCCCGCGAGCAGTTCGGCGATGCGGGTGCGTGCCTCGTCGAAGGCCGTCTCGTACGAGCCGTCGGCGGCCACGCCCTGCCGGGCCACCCACGCCGGATCGGGGGCCGGCTGGTGTCCGGCGTCGAGCTGGTCCCAGGAGGCGAGGCAGCCGGAGCCCACGAAGTGGTGGTTGCCGAGCGACTCGCGCACCCCGAGGTCGCTGAGGACGACGGTGGGGATACGGCGGTGCAGGGACTCCAGGGCCGCCGTGGAGCTGATGGTGACCAGCAGGTCGGTGCGGTCGAGCACGTCGCCCATGTGTCCGTACACCAGGCGGAAGTTGGCGGGCAGATCGGTCTTCTGCGCCAGCTTCTGGTAGGGCAGCTCCTCGATGTGCGTGGTGTGCTCGCCCGGCTTGGAGCGCAGCTTCAGCAGCACCTCGCGGTCGGGGTGCAGGCGGGCGTGGGCGATCAGCCGGTCCAGCAGGTACGTACGGTCCTTGCGGCTCTCCGGTACGGAGGGCTGGGCGGCGAAGACGACCGTGTACGGGTCGTTCTTGCTGTAGGCGGCCCCGCCGAGGAAGGGCAGCGCCACCTCGGTCACGGACGAGGCGTCGGCGCCCACTCCCTCGTACACGTCCCGGAAGCGGTCCGCGTCCTGGCGCGAGTTGGCGAGGACGAGGTCCGCGCCGTGCCGCAGCAGCAGGCCGTCGGCGAGCTTCTCGTAGACGACACCGACATAGCCGGTGACGACCACGGGCCGCTCCGTGCTCCCGTCCCAGAGGTGGGCCAGGCCGTGCAGGACCGCCTGGACGGCGCCGCCGACGAGGGCGAGGACCAGGACGTCGTACCGCTCCCGCTCCATGGCGCGCAGGAATTCGACGGCGGTCACTTCGCGGAGGGAATCCGCGCGGACGCCGACCTCTTCGAGCTGGCGGGCGGTGGGAGTGGCACGGCCACGCAGGAGATAGCCGTCGAGGCGGAGGTCCGACTCCTGAATGTCCGTATTGGACGTTTCAGTGGTAGATACGCGGTTCGCGGTGAGCGAACCCCATTTCCACCGTGTGTCGGAATCCGCGAGAACGGCGACCCGCAGGGACTTCCTGGTACTTGCTGGCACGTCCAAGACGCTAGGAAGCCATTCCGAGTAACGGCCCAACCTGAATGCAACAAACGGTTAACAGCACATCGACGAATGGCGAATCAGGCCGCGAACCATCCAGAAATCAGCCTGGTTCACGGCTTCGCCACGCGTCGTTCACCTGACATCTCACCAACGGCCAAGACGAATGCCGGACCGCCCCCTAACGTCACGTGGGTGGTCAAGCTCTCCGTCATCGTGCCGTTCTACAACGTGCAGCAATACGCACCCGACACCCTGAAGAGCCTGCGTGCGAACGTGCGCGAGGACTTCGAATTCATTCTCGTCGACGATTGTTCGAGCGACGAGACACCGGAGATTCTCGCGCGCGCGGAGCGCGAGCTCCCGGGCGCGGTGCATGTCAGACATGAGAAGAACGGAGGGCTGGCGACCGCGCGCAACACGGGCATCGACGCCGCGCGCGGCGAATACCTCACGTTCCTCGACGGGGACGACTGGCTCGCCCCCGGCTACTACGAGCAACTCGTCACCGCGATCGAGGACCTGGGCTGCGACTTCGTCCGTACGGACCATGTCCAGTGCACCGCGCGGGCCCGCACCATCCACCGGGTCCCGCACGGCCGCCGGGGCGTCGTGATGAACCCCCGGGACGCCATACTGCCCTCCGACCGCTCCACCTCCGTCGACTACGCGTACGCCTGGGCGGGCATCTACCACCGCCGTCTGGTCGACCGCGGACTGCTGCACTTCACCCACGGACTGCGTACGGCCGAGGACCGTCCGTGGATCTGGAAACTGCACCGCGAGGCCGAGTCCTTCGCCGCGGTGAGCCTGCTCGGCGTGTTCTACCGACGTGGTGTCGCCTCCTCCCTCACCCAGATCGGGGACGTGCGCCAGCTCGACTTCATCCGCGCGTTCGACCAGGTCGTGGCGGAGACCGCCGAGGATCCCGACGCGTCGAGACTGCTGCCCAAGGCCGTGCGCACGTACTGCGCGATTATTTCCCACCATCTGGGATCCATGGAAAGGTTCGAGCCGCCCGTGGCGCGGAAACTGAAGTCGATGAGTGCGGCGGCACTGCAGCGCATGCCTCAGGACGTGCTCGACGAGGCACTCGATTCGATGGACGTCCAGCGGGCCACCCGGCTGCGCCGGCTGCGCCGCCGTCCCACCGCGGGCACAGGGGTGGCAGCGTGACGACCCAGATCTTCATGGCGTCCACGCTGTACGGGACCGCGACGCTCGCCGCGGCCCTGGACGCCGACTGCTTCGGCCCCGCCGACCGGCGCATCCTGCTCGTCTCCAACAACGCGGCGACGCCCGAGACGACACCCGCCGTGGACGAGATGCCCGGCTTCGGCCGGCTGCGCGGCCGCTTCGACGACGTGCTGTCGTGGAACGAGACGATCACGCCGTTCCACCCCGGCGGCTGGGCCCCGCGCCTCGACGACACGCCCCTGTGGGAGCGGCATCTGCGGCTGGCCTGGAACCTCGGCGACGACGACATCGAGCTGGCCGTCGAGTCGATCCAGGTCAACCCCGCGCTCGGCCTCGCCCAGATCTTCACCGGCGCGCCCGTCACCGTGTACGCGGACGGTCTGATGAGCTACGGACCCACCCGCAACAAGATCGACCCGCTGGTCGGCACCCGGGTGACCCGCCTGCTCCACCTGGACCTGGTCCCCGGTCTGACGCCGCTGCTGCTGACCGAGTTCGGTGTCGAACCCGAGATCGTGCCCACGGACGCGTTCTCGAAGGTGCTCGCCGAGCTCGTCGACACCGGCGACGAACTCCCGCTCATCGACGAGCCCGCGCTGCTGCTCGGCCAGTACCTCTCCGCGCTCGGCATCCTCACCGCCGAGCAGGAGGAGGACCTGCACGTACGGATGCTCAAGGGCGCCGTCGCGCTCGGCCACACCCGGGTCGTGTTCAAGCCGCACCCCACGGCGCCGGCCCGCTGGTCGCGCGTCCTGGAGAAGGAGGCCGGGAAGCTCGACGTCGAGCTGACGGTGCTCGACACACCCGTCCTCGCCGAGGTCCTGTACCAGCGCATGCGTCCCGCGCTCGTCGTCGGCTGCTTCTCCACCGCGCTGCTCACCGCGTCCGCGCTCTACGGCCTGCCCGTCGCCCGCATCGGCACCGACACGCTGCTGGACCGTCTGGTGCCCTACGAGAACAGCAACCGCGTCCCGGTCACGATCGTGGACGCCCTGCTGCCGGAGCTGACCGACAAGGCGGCCGTCGCCGAACAGCGCGTGGGCATGACCACGGAGGCCCTGACCGGGCTCGTACGGGCGGTGGGCTACGCGATGCAGCCGAAGATCCTGCCGGACCTGCGCCCGGCCGCCGAGCGCTATCTGACGCAGCACCTGAACACCCACACCTGGCGGTACTTCAAGCGCAAGCGCCTCACCTCGCTGGCGCTGCCCGGCGCGGTCCCGGCCCAGCTGGCCTTCCTGCCGCGCAACGCCACGGTCCGCCGTGTCGCGCGCCGGGCGCGCAGTCTGCGCCGGGCCGTACGGCGCTGAGCGTCCCCCCAGGGGTTCCCACGGGCGTGGGGGCCGGTTCATGACGAACCGGCCCCCACGCCCGTTCCGCATTCCCCGGTCGGCGAGGTGATCCATTCACCGTCGAACGAGTTCGCCCTCTGCGCCGAACCGGCCCTTGTCGGTGAATTGGGGGCGGCCGGAGAAAGAGGGAACCTGAAGCGACGGGCGGGTGAACTCATGGCGTCCGTACGGGGAATCGTCACTTGGTCAATCGGATGCTTCCCGTGAATCGGACTAGCGTGCTGGGTGTAACCCGTCAGCATGAACCGCCCGCGAAGAGGAATTCCGTGACCAACACCCCCCAGGACACGCGCGTGACGTCCGAGGGTCCGGCGATCCGCGCCGTCCTCCCGGCGCCCGACACCCGCCCGCCGTCGCGCGCGAAGCCCCGGGAGTCCCGTCTGCGCGCCCTGGACGGACTGCGGCTGATCGCCGCGCTGATGGTGGCGGCGTACCACTACGGGGGCCGCGACGGCGAGGTCACACAGGCCTGGGGCACCTCCCCGCGACACCAGTTCCCCAGCCTGCACTCGTACTTCGCGTACGGCTGCCTCGGCGTCCAGATCTTCTTCGTGATCAGCGGCTTCGTGATCTGCATGAGCGGCTGGGGCCGGCCGCTCCGGTCGTTCTTCGCGTCCCGCGCGTCCCGGCTGCTGCCCGCCTACTGGGCAGCGGTGATCATCGTGACGGCCGTGTTCGCGCTGCCGGTGGTCGCGTACAAGACGGTCGGGCCGAGCGACGCCCTGCTGAACCTGACGATGCTCCAGCAGCCGCTGGGGGTGGACCGGGTGCTGGGCGTCTGCTGGACGCTGTGGGCGGAGGTCCGGTTCTACGCGCTCTTCGCGCTCTGCATCGTCCTGCCGGGTGCCAACCGTCAGCGCGTCATCCTCTTCTGCGCGGGCTGGACCCTGGCGGCGGCGATCGCCCAGACGGCGAACGAACCCCTCCTGAACACCGTCCTGATGCCGGAGTACGCCCCGTTCTTCATCGGCGGCGTCGGCCTCTACCTCCTGCATCGCAACCGGCGTGACGCGTACGCCTGGGGCATCGTGGGCGTGAGCTGGCTGATCGGCCAGCACTACGCGGTGGCCCGCCTGTGGCACGCGCCGAACCCGGAGTTCTTCTCCTACCGCAGCTCGTACGGCATCGTCCTGGTCGTCACGCTCGGCTACCTCGCCGTCGGCGCGATCGCCCTGGGCTACCTGAACTGGGCGAACTGGCGCTGGCTCACGGTCGCGGGCGCCCTGACGTACCCCTTCTACCTGGTCCACGAGCACCTGGGCTGGGTCGTCATCAAGGCCTACCACCGCACCCTGCACATCCCCTCGTACGGCACCCTCCCGCTGACCGTCGCGACGATGCTGCTGCTGGCCTGGCTGCTCAACCGCTACGTGGAGAACTGGCTCACGCCGAAGCTGCGTACCGCACTGTCGAAGCCGCGACCGTAGGAATCCGCTCCGGTCACCCGGATAAGGCCCTCGATAAAGCGGAAATTGGCCGGGTGTTCATCTGGCCGCAGATTCGGGAGAAGCGCCACGGGCAGGCGCCGCATAGTTCTTGACCGAGCCATAGGCGTCCCATAGGTTCCGGGGCGCTCGTTCGCCTCGTCCGCACAAGGGAGCGCTTTCTCTCATGACTGCCGCACCAGACACGATCCGACCGCCCCGCCGCCTCGACGACGTCCCCGGGTGGTTCCCCGTTCTCGACCAGATGCTCTTCAAGTGGTTCCTGGACCGGCAGGAGTCCGCCGGAACGACCGGCGACCTGCTGGAGGTCGGCGTGTACATGGGCAAGAGTGCGATCTTCCTCGGGGACCATCTGCGTCAGGGTGAGCGGTACACGGTGTGCGACCTCTTCGAGGGCGACGCCCCGGACGGCGCCAACCAGGCGGAGTCGACGAAGTCCTACAGCGCGCTCACCCGGAAGGTGTTCGAGGAGAACTACCTCTCCTTCCACGACGAACTGCCCCGTGTCCTGCCGGGCCCGAGTTCACTCGTCCCGGCCGAGGTCGAACCCCGGTCCTGCCGGTTCGTCCACATCGACGCCTCACACCTGTACGAGCACGTCCACGGGGACATCGGCGCCGCCCGCGACGCACTGCTGCCCGGCGGCATCGTCGTCCTGGACGACTTCCGTTCCGAGCACACGCCCGGTGTCTCCATAGCCGCCTGGGAGGCCGTGCTCAACCGGGGCCTGCACCCCATCTGTCTCAGCACGCAGAAGCTGTACGGAACCTGGGACGATCCCGAGGCGGTCCAGGAGGAACTGCTCGCCGCGGTGCGGGAGCGGGACGACTGCCACCTCAGCGTGCAGCACGCGGCCGGCCACCGCATCGTCCGGCTCAAGTCCAAGAACATGCAGGCCCCGCCCTTCCCGGTCTCCCGGTACGGCATGGACAGCCCCGGCGCCGCGGAAACCGAGGACGCCTCCGGGCGTCCGTCGGGAGCGGCGTCCGCGCACTCCCGGCCGGCCGCGCGCCGCACCCGCACCCGGCGGATCGCCGCCGACCTGCTGCCGCCGGTGCTCACCCGCGCCCTCCGCAGCGCGCGCACCGCCCGGCGCGCGGCGACACGCTGACCCGGCCGGGCCCCGTGCCCCAACCGGTCGGTGCCGCACCGGTCGGACCGCCGGGGCCGCCCCGCTCAGCCGATCCCGTAGCGCGCCCCGATGCCCGCGATCACCAGGGCCAGCCCTTCCTCGAAGTGCCGGCCGTAGTCCTCGAAGATCTCCGCGCCCGCCGCGGCCGACAGGGGGAAGTCGGCCATGCGGCGGGCGCGTTCCGTCACGTCGTAGCCCTCGCGGCGCTCGCCCGGCAGGGGCTGGACGCCCTGCTCCTCGGTGACGAAGCCGATCGTGTACAGGTACGTGGTGGACGTCGCGCGGACCGCCTGGGTAAGGGTGAATCCCGCCTGGGTGAAGAGCGTCAGCGTCCGCTCCATCTCCACGGCGTGCAGTGTGCCGGTGAAGCGTGAGCCGCTGAAGACCTTCGCGCCGTCGCGGTAGCCGAGCAGCGCCGCGCGCAGTCCGCGGTTGGCGGTGAGCAGCCGCTCCCGCCAGCCGTCGCCCGGAGCCGCCCCGGCGTCCTCGACCATCCGCCGGTACATCTCCGTGGCCATCTCGTCGAGCAGCTCCTGCTTGTTCCGGAAGTGCCAGTAGAGCGCGGGCGCCTGGACGTTCAGCTCCTTGGCGATGGCCCGGAGGGTGAGGCCGTCCAGGCCCGTCCCGTTGAGCAGCCGCAGGGCGGTGTCGACGATCTGCTTCTTGTCCAGCTTGGGGGATCGCTGGGGTCTCTGGGTAGCCACGCTTGACAGTTTAACGCCGTTAAGGGCATGCTCGCGGCATGGAACTTAACAGCGTTAAGGAGGGGCTCGTGGACGTGGACGTACTCGTCGTCGGCGCCGGTCCGACCGGTCTCGCCCTCGGCGTCGACCTGGCCAGGCGCGGGGTGGACGCCCTCGTCGTGGAGCGGGCCGACGGTCTGTTCCCCGGCTCCCGCGGCAAGGGCATCCAGCCGCGCACGATGGAGGTCTTCGACGACCTCGGCGTCCTCGGCGCGATCCGCGCGGCGGGCGGCGACTACCCGGTCGGGATGATCTGGCAGGACGGCCGCCGGGCCGGCGAGCACCTGATGTTCGACCCGGCCGAGGCGAGCGACGACTCGCCGTACACCGCGCCGTGGATGGTGCCGCAGTGGCGTACGCAGGAGATCCTCTTCGCGCGGCTGGAGGAGTCCGGGGGGCGGGTCGCCTTCGGCCGCGAGGTCGTCGCGGTCGCGCAGGACGAGGACGGGGTGAGCGTGGAGTTCGCCTCGGGCGCACCGGTCCGCGCCCGGTACGTCGTCGCCGCCGACGGCGGCCGCTCCGCGGTGCGGCGCGCGCTCGGCATCGCCATGACCGGGGAGACCGTCGATCCCCACCCGATGCTGGTCTCGGACGTACGGATCACCGGCCTCGACCGCGACAACTGGCATGTCTTCCCGCCCCGCGAGGACACCGGCGGCTTCCTCGCGATCTGCCCGCTCGCCGGCACGGAGGACTTCCAGGTCGTGGCGCAGTTCCCGGAGGGCACGGACGTCGACCTCTCCCTCGACGGCATCCGCGGGACCGTCGCCGAGCGCTCCCACCTCTCCCCCGAGTCCGTGACCGAGGTGCGTTGGGCCTCGGACTTCCGGCCGCGCACCGCGCTGGCGGACCGCTTCCGCGCCGGGCGGGTCTTCCTCGCCGGGGACTCGGCGCACATGCACTCACCGGCCGGCGGCCAGGGCCTCAACACCAGCGTCCAGGACGCCTACAACCTCGGCTGGAAGCTCGGCGCGGTGCTGAGCGGCGCGGCTGCGGAGTCGCTCCTCGACACCTACGAGGAGGAACGGCTGCCCGTCGCCGCCGACATGCTGGGCCTGTCGACCCGGGTGCACCGCGGCGAGGCCCGGCGCGGCGCGGCGACCCGCCAGCTCGGCCTCGGCTACCGCGGCTCCTCCCTCGCGGTGGAGACCCGCGTGGATCTGCCGGAGAAGGCCCTGTGGGCGGGCGACCGCGCGCCCGACGGAACCGTGGAGGGCGTACGCCTCTTCGACGTGTTCCGGGGACCGCACTGGACACTGCTGGCCGTCGGCACCGAGGGGGAACTGCCGCCGCTCCCGGGCGTCCGCACCGTCCGGATCGCGTCGTACGACCGGTACGGGACCGGCGTCTTCCTCGTCCGACCCGACGGCTACGTGGGGTGGGCGGGCACCGGTACGCGGGACCTGCCGCGGTACGCGCACCGGGTGGGGCTGGCTGTCGGCCAGGGGCGCTGACCGAGACGGTCCACCGGATCCGGGAACCGTCGCCCCGCTCATGGGTGGAGCCGGACGCCGGTGGCGGCGAGGGCGAGGGCCGAGCCCCCCATATTTGGTGGCACTTGCGCGGTCGCCCTGCGACCATCAAGCCGATGCTCACACTTGATGATGATCTCGGACGCCTTTCCTACGTCGTCACCGGAGACGGACCGCCCGTCGTGCTCGTGCACGCCGGCATCGCCGACCACCGTATGTGGGACGCGGTCGTGCCCGACCTGGCAGAACGGCACACCGTCATCCGGTACGACCTGCGCGGCTTCGGCCAGTCCGCGCCGCCGACCGGCCCGTTCAGCGAGACGGACGACCTGCGCCGCCTCCTGGACCACCTCGGCCACGAACGTGTCCGGCTCGTCGGCGCGTCCTGGGGCGGCCGCGTGGCCGTGGACTTCGTCCTCACCCACCCGGACCGGGTGCACTCCCTCGCGCTGTTCTCCGCGCCGTGGCCGGGATACGACTGGTCCGCGGACATGATCGCGTACGACGAGGCGGAGACGGCGGCCCTGGACGCGCACGACCTGGACGCCGCCGTCCGGATCAACCTGGACATGTGGCTGCGCGGGCCGGCCCGAAGCTGGGAGGACGTCGCCACCGGGCTGACCGACCGACTCCGCGGCCCGCTCCGGACGTCGCTGGTGAACCAGGACATCGTCGGGAAGCACTCCCAGGGCCCCGCGACCGGCGACCTCGCGACCGTCTCCGTCCCCACCCTGGTCGGAGTCGGCAAGCTGGACGTGGCCGACTTCCAGGACATCGGCCGGCGCTACGCCTCCGAGATCCCCGGTGCCACCCTGGTCGAGTTCGCCACCGCGGGTCACCTCATCGCACTGGACGCGCCCACCGAATTCACCGCGGCAGTCGGTCCGTTCCTCGCCCGCTGAAGTCCGTTCCTCGCCCGCTGAGGGCTGCGGCCGTCGGGACGAGGCCGCCGCGACAAGGTGCCGAGAACGCGTGCCGGGCGCCGCGACGGGTCGGACGGCCCGTGGCGCCGCCCGGTGTATTGATCACGGGCGTTGTCGACGCTCGTGATCAATACACCTAGGCGCTGGCGAGCGTGAGCTTGACCGCGAAGCCGAGGAAGAGGGCGCCCGCGACGGTCGTGGCGCCCGCGGACAGCCGCCTGCGCCGCCGGAACGCCTCCGCGAGCCTCGTCCCGCTGAAGATCAGCGCGGTGAGGTACAGGAAGCTCGCGAACTGGGCGAAGGCTCCGAGGACCACGAAGGACAGGGCCGGGTAGGCGTATCCCGGGTCCACGAACTGCACGAAGAAGGCGACGAAGAACAGGATCGCCTTCGGGTTGAACAGGCTGATGACCAGCGCCTTCCGGTACGGCCGCTCCTCGGCCGCCGACTGGTCGGAGAGCTCCTCCTCGATCCGCGCCCGCCGGGTCCGCCACATCGTCCACGCGGCCCGCAGCATCCCGAACGCCAGCCATGTCAGATACCCGGCCCCGGCGTACTTCACGATCCCGAACAGCACGGCGTTGCCCTGCAGCAGCGAGGCGACTCCGGCCGCCGACAGCGTCATCAGCACCGTGTCCCCGCACCACACGCCCGCCGCTGCCGTGTACCCGGCGCGCACGCCACGCCGGGCGGCGACGGACAGCACGTAGAGCGAGTTCGGCCCGGGGAGCAGAACGATCAGGACGAGGCCCGCCAGGTAGGTGGGGAGGTCGATGACACCAAGCATGAGGAGGAGTGTCGCACGGGGGTACGACACCCGGCGTGCCCGTCTCGCGGTTCAGTCACCGTCTCAGTCACCGTCGGGCAGCGTGTCCACGGAGAGTTCGAGCGTGACGCCGACGGACTCCGGGATCGGGACACTCTGTCCCCGCCGGTAGCGCTCGGGGGCCGGGTACTTGCCGTTGACCGGATCCCGGTGGAGGAGCACCTCGTCGTGCTTGCGGTCGGCCACGAGGTGGACCGGGAGGCCGGCTCGATCGAATGCCCTGCCCAGCTTCGTCAACGACAGCGCATGCGAGCCGTCCGGCGGCGGTGTCGCAGTGAGCTCCCCTGGAGAATCTCCACGCGGTGCCCAGGCAGTGCACGGGAGAGCAGGTCGGCGGCTTCGCTCAACGTCAGCTCGTGTTGCAGTACGGCCACGGCATCCTCCTTTTCAGGGGTCACTCTCCATGAGCGTGACCGGGGGCGTTCGGCTTTCGCCCCCGATCACCCGTAGGGAGGAATCGCCCAGGTCAGAAGGCATCCGTCGGCACGTAGGTCCCCCAGACCTCGCGCAGCGCGTTGCACACCTCGCCGACCGTGGCGCGGGCGCGCAGGGCGTCCTTCATCGGGTAGAGGACGTTGGCCGTGCCCTCGGCCGCCCTCTTCAGGTCGGCGAGGGCCGCCTCGACCGCCGCCCCGTCGCGCTCGGCGCGCAGCCTGGCGAGGCGTTCGGCCTGCTGGGCCTCGATGGCCGGGTCGACCCGCAGCGGCTCGTACGGCTCCTCCTCGTCGAGCTGGAAGCGGTTGACGCCGACCACGACCCGCTCGCCGGAGTCGGTCTCCTGCGCGATGCGGTACGCGCTGCGCTCGATCTCGCCCTTCTGGAAGCCCTGTTCGATGGCGTTGACCGCGCCGCCCAGGTCCTCGACCCTCGTCATGAGGTCGACGGCGGCCGCCTCGACGTCGTCGGTCATGCTCTCGATGACGTACGAGCCCGCGAAGGGGTCGACGGTCGCCGTGACGTCGGTCTCGTAGGCCAGCACCTGCTGTGTCCGCAGGGCCAGACGCGCCGACTTGTCGGTCGGCAGTGCGATCGCCTCGTCGAAGGAGTTGGTGTGCAGCGACTGGGTGCCGCCGAGGACCGCGCCCAGGCCCTGGACCGCGACGCGCACCAGGTTCACCTCCGGCTGCTGGGCCGTCAGCTGCACGCCCGCGGTCTGCGTGTGGAAGCGCAGCATCAGTGACTTGGGGTCCTTCGCGCCGAACTCGTCGCGCATCACACGGGCCCAGATGCGGCGTGCGGCCCGGAACTTGGCGACCTCCTCCAGGATCGTCGTACGGGCGACGAAGAAGAAGGACAGGCGGGGAGCGAAGTCGTCGACGTCCATGCCGGCCGCCACCGCGGTGCGGACGTACTCGATGCCGTCCGCGAGGGTGAACGCGATCTCCTGTGCGGGGGAGGCGCCCGCCTCGGCCATGTGATAGCCGGAGATCGAGATCGTGTTCCACTTCGGGATCTCGGTCCTGCAGTACTTGAAGATGTCCGCGATCAGCCGCAGGGACGGCTTGGGCGGGAAGATGTACGTGCCGCGCGCGATGTACTCCTTCAGCACGTCGTTCTGGATCGTGCCGGTCAACCGGGACGCCGGGACGCCCTGTTCCTCGCCGACCAGCTGGTACATGAGCAGCAGCAGAGCCGCGGGGGCGTTGATCGTCATCGAGGTGGAGACCTTGTCCAGCGGGATGCCGCCGAACAGGATCCGCATGTCCTCCACCGAGTCGATCGCGACGCCGACCTTGCCGACCTCGCCGTGCGCGATGGCGGCGTCCGAGTCGTGGCCCATCTGGGTGGGCAGGTCGAAGGCGACCGAGAGGCCCATCGTGCCGTTCGCGATCAGCTGCTTGTACCGCGCGTTCGACTCCACCGCCGTGCCGAATCCGGCGTACTGGCGCATCGTCCAGGGACGGCCGGTGTACATCGACGGGTACACACCGCGGGTGTAGGGGTACTGGCCGGGTTCGCCCAGCTTCTCCGCCGGATCCCAGTCCTTCAGGACCCCCGGTCCGTAGACCGCTTCGATGGGCTGTCCGGACTCCGACTCGCGCGACATCGCTGTGCCTCCCGCTGGGTTACTCACTGGTAGGTCCGCCTCTCGCGACGGACTGTAGTGGTGGCCGTGCGCCCGGTGGAGAGGACCGGGCTGGGACCTTGCTCACAGACCGGTGCACGAACCTGTTCCCTTCTGTTGCGCCCGCCTTCTCCCTCCTCCATGCCGCGCGGTTCACGACCGGTCACGCGCGGGGAACATCCTCAGGGTGTCTCCCAGGGGTATACCTGGCACATCGGCGTGCGGTGGACGGGTGAGACGACGGGGGTTCGAATGCGCATCACAGGTAGGGGAAGAGCACTGGCCGCTCTGCTGACGCTCATCGCGGTGAGCGGCTGCCGGGTCGAGACCGTCGACGCGCACGGGACGCGGACGCCGGTGAGGGCGACGCCCGGCTCGACGGGCACTTCGGACGACGCCAAGCCCGGTGCGGGAGGCGCCGTGCCGGGTTCCGCGTCGCGGGAACCGGGCCCGACCGCCTCCAGAACACCGCCTCCCAAGGTGCTGTGGTCCCGCGGCGACCGTGGCCGGGACGTCCGTGAGGTCCAGGCCCGGCTGCGCCAGCTCGCCTGGCTCTTCGAGGGCCCGACGGGGACGTACGACTCCGCGACGGTCACGGCCGTATGGGGCTTCCAGGGCAAGCGGGGGCTCGCGCGCACCGGCGCGCTGGACGCCGTGACCTGGCAACGGCTGCTGTCGATGACGCACGAGCCGGCCCGGTGGGAGCTGTACGCGTTCGGCGGCCAGCCCGCCGCCCCGCCCGACCCGCGCTGCCTGACCGGCCGGGTGCTGTGCGTCAGCAAGACGAGCCGCACCCTGCGCTGGATGGTCGACGGAAGGACCGTCTCGGTGATGGACGTGCGGTTCGGCTCGCAGTACACCCCGACCCGCGAAGGCGTGTTCAGCGTGGACTTCAAGTCCCGCTACCACGTGTCGACGATCTATCACACGTCCATGCCGTACGCGATGTTCTTCAGCGGCGGCCAGGCGGTGCACTACTCCGCCGACTTCGCGGCCCGCGGCTACGCGGGCGCCTCGCACGGCTGCGTCAACGTACGGGACGAGGGGAAGATCGCGGCGCTGTTCGCGCAGGTCCGCACGGGGGACAAGGTCGTCGTCTACTGGTGACGGCGGGCGGCCGGGCGCTCAGTGCTTGCAGGGCGCGGGCGGGACCGGGGGAACGTGTCCCGCCCGCGCCGGTGTGCACCGAGCCTGGGTACGGGGGGAACCCGGCTCGGTGCGACGGCCGATGACCAGTCGGCTCACCCAGTACTGCGTCGACGCGGCCGAAAACGTCACACCGGCGCGGAAAAAAGTTCAAGGAAATACGAAACCGCAGTTCAGAGCGGGTGCGTGAAGGTGTCTCGGCACCTGGTGGCCGGCGGCGGCGTCCGCCGTGTGGCCGGGAAGCGGCTGTCGATGGCCGGGAAGCGGCTGTCGATGGCCGGGAAGCGGCTCAGACGGCCGACCTCTGCGGCAACGCCTCGTCCGCCCGCACGGTGTCCCGTACGGCCGAGGAGAGCGCCGACGTGCGCGGCGGGACCGGTGCCAGAGCCGAGGGCAGGACCGGGGTGAAGACCCCGCTGTGGTGGTGGCCGTTGCCGCCCGGGCCCACGTGGCCGCCGTCGTCGCCGCCTTTTCCGTCGCCGGAACCGTGCCCGGACTCGTGGCCGGGGCCGGAGCCGCTCTGCCCGTCGCCCTGACCGTCCTGACCGCCCCGGTCGTCCCGGCCCTCGCCGGAACCGGCTCCCGTCCAGCCCAGGACACGCCTGCAGAACGTCTTCACCCGTCCGCCGCCGCCCGCCGCGTCCGTCAGGACGCGTCTGCGGCCGGCCTCCAGGTTCTTGCCGCCCAGGACATCCCGGCAGGACGAGCGCGTCCTGCTCCACCACTCGTGGGAGCGCGCCGGCCGGCCCGGCCCGGACGGGTGGGGCTGCCCGCTCGCGGAGTCGCCGGCCGCCACGTCGTCGGAGGAGCCGGAACCGGCCGATCCGCTCGTCGTGGCACCGGGCAGCGGTACCTCTGAGCCGTCGGCCTGCGACACCCCCGGCGACGGCGAGACCAGCGGGCGCTGCGGTGTCTGGGCCGCGGAGACCGTGGCGGCCGGGTGCGACCTGTCGTCACGGAACGGAGTCGGCAGCACTCCGGTTCCGGCCGCGACGGCGACCCCGCCGATCATGCCGACGGCCAGCGCGGCGGCCAGCCCGAAGCGCACGGGGCGGCCCCAGCGGGCCCGGTGACCGCCCGGACCGGGGCTCCCCAGACGGACCAGACCGGCGTCGGCGGAGTGCGCGGCGGCCCGCGGGTCCCGGCCCGCGACGGCCTGGGCCGACACTCCGTCACGGCCGGCGCGAGTGGCCCGGAACGCGGCCAACGCGGCGGCCTCGCCGGGGAGTTCGGCTCCGTCCGGCGCGGGTTCCGCGACCAGCGAGGCGAGCACCTCGGCCAGCCGCTCCACGCGTTCCTTGGTGTCGGCGTCGACGGCCTCCAGCGGCTCACCGCGCAACAGACGCTCCGCGGCCTCGCGGTCCAGCCACCTGTAGTCCTCGTCGGCCATCACATGTCCTTCTGCGTCCGCGACCGCGTATGCGTCACACCGGCGGACGTCACCGCGCGTGTGCGCGACTCTCTAGGTGGGGGTACCGCGCCGAGCGCGACCGCGGATTCCGGATCGCCGCCGATCAGCTCCGCGAGCCGCTTCAGACCCCGGTGCGCCGCGGTGCGGACGGCTCCGGGCCGCTTGCCGAGGGTCTCGGCCGCGGACTTGGCGTCGAGGCCGACGACGACCCGCAGTACGACGGCCTCCGCCTGGTCCTGCGGGAGCTGGGCTATCAGCGAGAGGGTGCTGTCGGTGGTCAGCGCCTCGATGGCCTCGCCCGCGGTGTCCGACTCGGCGGCCCTGCCGGTCAGTTCGGTCTCGTCGCCGCCGATCGCGGGGCGGCGCCCGCGCATGCGTATGTGGTCGAGGGCGCGGTTGCGGGCGATCCGGGCGGCCCAGCCGCGGAAGCGGTCGGCGTCGCCGCTGAACCTCTCCAGGTCGCGGGCGATCTGCAGCCAGGCCTCGGAGGTGACGTCCTCCGCGTCCGGGTCACCCACCAGCGTCCGTACGTATCCGAGCAGCCGTGGGTGCACCGCGCGGTACACAGTCCGGAACGCGGTCTCGTCCCCGTCCTGCGCCGCAAGCACCGCGGTGGTCAGCTCCGCGTCGTCCCCCAGCACCCGCGCGCCCCTCTTTGCGCCTGAACCGGCGCCGCTCTCGCGGACCGGGCTCTCGCCGTTGTGGTTGCCTGTCCTCCGCGCCCCGGCGCGAATGGCACGTTACGGCCTGAAACAGCTCCCCGTCCACGTCCGTACAACTTGCAACTATCTCGTGACGGAGCGAGGTGTGACACAAAACGCAGTCGCGGCGCTGTAGAGAGTACGGGCCGCCGCGCGGCCCGTGCCGCGCGACGGCCGGGGCCTCTCCTGTGGGGGGTGGCGGCCCCGGCCGTTGCCATCGGCTCTCCGGACGGGCGTCTTCGGTACGCCGCCGCCGCATCCCACGGGACACGCCCGGCTTCGCCGTGGGGCAGGCCCCCTCCCCCCCACCCCTACTCCGGCTCCTCCGGCTCCCGCTCCCGCGCCTGCGCCTGCGCCTGCGCCAGCGCCTGCTCCGGATTCTCCGTCTCCGCCCCGGCGCCCGAGTTCCCGTCGGCCCGGTGAGTCACCCCGGTCATGTCGGTCCAGTCGTCCCGCCGCCGGGTCCGCGCCCCGTGCGCCCCCCGCTCCCGCGCGGCCCGGTACGCGGCGACGGCCCGCCCCTCCGCGTCGGGATCGACGGGAGCGGTCCGTACGGCGGCGAGCAGCGCGTCGAGGGAGACATCGAGGGAGGTGCCGAGGAAGGGCCCGGCGTCTCCGTGCCGTTCACCCATGTCTCCACCCACCCCTCACCGACCGCTCCTGGCGCTCATCCCGAATCCCCCAGCGTCCGGCGGCCTTCGGGCGTCACACCGCCTGTCGCGCCGTCGTCCGTGCCGCTCGGCGCGCCGTCGTCCGTGGCGTTGTCGGTCCCGTCGGCGGCGATCTGCTGGGCCAGTCGCTTCAGACCGCGATGGGCCGCGGTGCGCACCGCGCCCGGGCGCTTGCCGAGGACGCGTGCGGCGGCCGGGCCGTCCAGGCCGACGACCACCCGCAGCAGAACGGCCTCAGCCTGGTCGCGGGGCAGTCGCGCGACCAGTTCCAGGGCGCGCTCGGTACCGAGGGTCTCCAGCGCCTGGTCGTGGGTGCTGTGGTGGCCGGGCAGCTCCAGTGCCTCGTTCTCGAGTGGAGTGGCCCGGGGCCGTGCTTTCTGGCGTCGCAGATGGTCGAGCGCGCGGTGCCGGGCGATCGTCGCGGTCCACCCGCGGAACCCGGCGCCGTCCCCCCGGAACCGTCCCAGGTCACGGGCGATCTCCAGCCAGGCGTCGGACGCCACGTCCTCGGCGTCGTCCCCGACGATCCCGCGCAGATAGCCGAGCAGGCCCGGCTGCACCATCCGGTAGGCGACCGCGAAGGAGGCCTCGTCCCCCTCCTGCGCCCGCGCCACGGCCGCACCGAGCTCACCGTCGTACACCTGTACGCGGCGGGGTTCCCCTCCCTGGCCCAACACTGTCCTCGTTCGTACCGAGTTCACCTGAATGCGCGCCGTGCGACACGGCCGGCCGTGTCGACGTCCCCGTGGTCATCAGCGTCGGCCCCCACGGAAATGTCACAGGCCGTCAGGGCCGCCGCCCGCACCTCGGAGCGCCACCGGCCCACACGTCCGGGCGGCGGGAGGCGCGGCTCGCGTACGGGCGTCCGTCAGCCGACGCTCTCCACCGGCTCGGGCGCCGGGGCCGGTTGTCCCTGCGCGGCCGGCATCCGGTCGGCGTTCACCACGACCCCGGCGATCAGCGCGGCCAGCAGCAGCGCGCCCATCGCCCACCAGGTGGCGACGTTGAAGCCGTGCACGGCGGCCCGGGACGCGAGGGTGCGGCGGTCGGCGCCGGGCCCGGCGTGGGCGGTCGCATAGCGGGTCGTGACACTCGCGGCGATCGTGTTGAGCAGCGCCGTCCCGATGGAACCGCCCACCTGCTGAGCGGTGTTGAAGGTCGCGGAGGCCGCGCCCGCGTCCCGGGGCGCGACGCTCGACGTGGCCAGCGAGACGCAGGTCATCATCGCCGTGCCCATGCCGAGGCCGAGCATCAGCATGCCGGGCAGGACGTGCGACGCGTACGCGGGTGCCACGCCGACCTGCGCGATGATCGCCAACGCGCCCGCGGCGAGCAGCAGTCCCGGGACGATCAGCGCACGCGGCGGAACACGGTTCAGCAGCCGGGCCGCGACCTGCGTGGAGCCGGTGATCATGCCGACGGTGATGGGCAGATAGGCGAGCCCGGTCTTCAGCGGCGAGTACCCGAGGACACGCTGGAAGTAGTACGTGAGGAAGAGGAAGACCCCGAACATCCCGATGGTGACCATCAGGATGGTGAGGAACGCCCCGACCCGCTGCCGGTCCCTCACCACCGACATCGGCAGCAGCGGCACCCTGGCCCGGGTCTGCCACAGCCCGAACAGGCCGAGCAGTACGACGCCGGCGGCCAGCAGGCCGAGGACCAGTCCGTCGTCCCAGCTCCGCGACTCCGCCTCCGAGAAGCCGTACACCAGCGAGAGCATGCCGGCGGAGCCGAGCAGCGCGCCCGGCACGTCGAGGTGCGCGTCCTCGTAGCGGCCCCCGCCGTCGAGCAGCAGCCAGGCGCCCGCGAACGCGACGAGGGCGATGGGGACGTTGACGTACAGACACCAGCGCCAGTCGAGGTACTGGGTGAGGAGACCGCCCGCGAGGAGTCCGATCGCCGCGCCCGCGCCGACGATCGCGCCGAACACGCCGAAGGCCTTGCCGCGTTCCCTGGGATCGGTGAACGTCGTGGTGAGCAGCGAAAGGGCGGCCGGCGCGACCAGCGCCGCGAACACGCCCTGCAGGGCGCGCGCCCCGAACAGCATCCCGGAGTCGGCCGCTGCGCCGCCCAGCGCGGACGCGGCGGCGAAGCCCAACAGGCCCGTCATGAAGGCGAGTCTGCGCCCGGCGAGATCGGCGATCCGGCCGCCGAGCAGCAGCAGGCCCCCGAAGGCCAGGGTGTAGGCGGTGATGACCCACTGCCGGTTCCCGTCCGACATGTGCAGGGCGGTCTGGGCGGACGGCAGGGCGATGTTCACGATGGTCATGTCGAGGATGACCATCAGCTGGGCGAGGGCGATGACAACCAGCGCCCACCAGCGGCGGTTCGCGGCCACGAGGCCTCCCGGGTCCGGCGGTTGCCCTCATGGTCCCTCCGGGGACCGCCCGTTGGGAACGGTCGCGTACCTTAAGAGGTGGTAATCCTGCCGCCCTGCCCCGACGAGTCCGTCAGCGCCGCGCCCTGTCCCCGGTGGCCTCCCGGCACAGCAGACGCAGCGAGCCGTCGCCCCCGTAGCAGCGGCGGGCCTCGTCGATCGGGTCCCACAGCCGCCCGTCGGGGGTCCGCAGCCAGTGCTCGCCGCCGGTCTCCCACCACTCCGCGCCGGTGTACCGGGCGACGACCTCGCCGGCGTACGCGCCGAAGCCGCGCAGCACACTCTCCACGGCGGCGTACGGCGCCCGTTCGCGGCGTATCTCGTCGATCAGCCGGTCGACGCGCCACAGACTCTGGGCCGAGTAGTCGAGGCGCAGTCGGGCGCCCTCGCGCATCGTGGCGACGGTGTCCGCCGCCCAGCGCACGGGCTTCGTCGCGGCCTGGGGCCTGGTTGCTCGCTGTGCGTTCACACTCGGAAAAGCGCTCCGCGGACGGGTTTCGTCACGCGTTCCGGGCACATTCGCGACACCGGCCCACGACCCCCATCCGCCCGCGCAGGACAGTCACAGGAACCCCGCAGGAAACAGGTTTACGGCCGGGCCGGGGACTCAGGGCTCCGGTCCGTCCTCCCTGACCCCTGACTCCTGCCCCACCGCCCGGGACTCCGGTCGCGGCACGTCGGGACCCTGACCGGGCCTCACCTTCCGCGCCTCGTCGCCGCCGGACCCGGGGCTCCGCGTCACGCGCGTCCGCGGGCCCGCCGCGACACCACCGCGCGCAGCACGCGCCGTCCCTCCGTGGACACCTCCAGCGCGGGGCGCAGTCCGCCCGCGCCCCGGCCCGCCAGTAGCTCCAGGACGGCGACCTGGCGGCGCAGTTCGGCCGCGACGAGGGGGGAGATGCCGTCCGTGTCGCCCTCGCGGTGCGCCGAGACCGGACACGTACCGGTGTCGTCGGCGGTGGCGTCGAGCAGCCGGTGGATCCGCAGGGCCGCCACCGAGCACGCGTCGGCCCACTCCCGCAGGTCGGACGCGCGGGTGTCGTCGGGAGCGGCGGCGAGCATACGGCGGACCAGGACGGCGGCCTCGTCCTCGTCGGCGACGGCCTGTCCGGGGTCGGCGGCGTCCAGCTCGGTCCGCGCCCGTTCGAGGCACTCGCTCCAGGCGCCACCGTCCACGAGGCTCGACCACAGCGGTCTCAGGACCTCGTCGTCGCCGCCCAGCAGAGGCACACATCGATCCAAACAAGCCAGCCCGCTGGCCGCCAGACCACGCTCGTCGGCCTGAGCGATCAGGTCCACCAGACTCATCACGCCTCCCCTCGACAGGGCGCTCCCCCTTACGGAGCCCGCACTTTCCCTTACTGCGTGCTCAGCAGCGGGAGTGTCACAGAGGTACCACGCCGAGCCGGTCCAGGAGGCGAAACAGCAGATTTTCGGCCAACGGTGGGGTCTCCGCGGTCAGTACGGCGAGCGGCCGCCTGATCCCGCCGACAGGTGTCAGACCGCCGCCGCCGGTCCGCGCAGGGCCTTCTCGTTCTGCATCCGGGTCAGCCGCAGGACGACGAGGATCGCCAGCAGCGCGGCGGCGATGTCGGTGGCGTCCGCGAACATCGTCTGGCCGGCCGCGTGCTGGATCTCCAGCGGGGTCCCGGCGTGGCGGTGCTCCGTCATGGAGGCCCGGTCGGCGGCCAGCGCGATCAGCCACAGCGCCCACCAGACGTTGACCAGGCCGTGCGAGACCCGGACGCCCTGCGGGGCGCTCGCGTCCCAGATGTCCAGCATGATCCGGCGCGGGCGCCACAGGTTGAGCACCGGCACGAACCAGCCCCAGAACGTCCAGGCGCGGCTCTTTCCGTGTCCGAAGGGATCGAACACCTCGGCGTTGATCCGCGCCCGGTGGAACCAGACGAGGAAGACGACGACGGTCGCGAGCAGGGCGCCCGTCTGCGCGTACCCGGCCGCGGAGTACAGCGAGTCCGCGTGGTCCGCCTTCCGCCGGATGCCCTCCCCGGTCCGGCCGTCCACCAGCGCGGACGCCACGTCGTACATCGTGCGGTCCGCCCGGATCGCGAAGAGGTCGGTCGCGACCACCAGGCCGAGCAGCGCGGCGGTGGCCCGCCCGAGGCCGACCGGCGACCTCAGCCAGGCCGGACCGTGCGGGGACACCGGGGTGCCTGTCGGCAGCGGTGCGGGTACGGACGGGGGCGCGGGCACGGACATGGGCGCACCGGACATGGGCGCATCAGGCATGGGTGTACTGGACATCGGGCCCCCCGGGTCTCCGGCCCGCACGCGAGGCGGTACCGGCACAAGAAGCCGGGTGCGCCCCTTCCCCAGGGGCACACCCGGCACACGAACCATCGGAAGATACGTTCATCCCGTCCCGGCGTCCAACCGATTGCGCCCGGCCCCGCGGCGGATGCGACCAGTGGGTCCGGCCCGCCCCGCGGGGCCCGTTCAGCCCAGTCGGTCCGCGAGGCTCTTGAAGCCGGTCCAGGACAGGTCCGGGCGGCCCGGATCCCACAGCTTCTGGATGGTCGCGCGCAACGGCATCCTGATGCCCGCCGCCACCTGGTCCTGGGTCTGCGAGCCCGCGAGATCGCACCAGACGGCGAAGCTCCCGCCGAGGATCTGGCCGTCGTACCTCGACGGGACCGGTGTGGTGCCGCGCAGCACGAGCGGGGTCCACTGCTCGTAGATGCGCTGCCCGGTCGGATAGACGAAGGTCTGCGGTTCGCCGAGGACGTAGTAGAGGAACTCGTCGTTGTAGTTGATGAGTTCGCGGCCGGCGCTCAGGTACTCGGCCGGCGGCCGCGCGCCGATCTCCTTGCCGGTCCAGTACGCGACCTCGATGTCCTTGGCGGCCTGGACGTTGCCCCCGCGGAAGAACCCGTCGTTCCAGGCGCGCGAGGTCCGGTCGTGTCCGCGCACCACCGCGGCGCGGTCGTTGAGCCAGCCGGTCGTCAGGTCGGCGACGCTCCCGCCGGCCCCGAAGAGCTTCCTGGCCGCGGCGGCCAGCTGCGGGTAGGAGGTCGCCGGGTTCGCCACCGTCAGCGCCTGGTACTCGTCGCCGCCGAGGTGCCAGTACGGGCCGGGGAAGAGACCCGCGTACTCGTTGAGCAGGTCGTCGACGATGCCCGCCGAGGCCGGCTTGGAGATGTCGACGGCTCCGCGGGTGGGGACCCCCGAGGCGTTCCGGAGCTGGAGGTCGGGGTGGGCGGCGATCACCGCGCCGAGGTGGCCCGGCGAGTCGATCTCGGGAACGACATGGATGTGGCGGCTCTCCGCGAGGTCGATGATGTCCTTGACCTCGGTCTTGGACAGGTGCTGCCGGGACACGATCTCCGGGTGGGTGTCCGACTGGATGCGGAAGCCCTGGTCGTCGGAGAAGTGCAGGCCCAGCTCGTTGAACTTCAGGTCGGCCAGTTCGCGGACCCGGTCCTCGATCCAGGCGGCCGTGAAGTGCTTGCGGGCGATGTCCAGCATGAAGCCGCGGCGCGGCTTCGCGGGCCGGTCGCGTACGACGCCCTCCGGCGCGGTACCACCGCCGTGCACCTCCTGCTTCAGGGTGCGCGTGCCGTAGAAGACGCCCGCCTGGCCCGGCGCGGAGATGGTGACCCGGCGGTTCTTCACCGTCAGGGTGTACGACTCCGGATCGGCGGCGGTGTCGTTCAGACCGAGTTCGACGTCACCGTCACGGGCCTGCGTCCGCCCCGCGTAGGACAGTTTCAGTTCCCCCGCGATCAGCTTCCCCTCGTCGGCGAGCCCGGCGTCGTCGACGACCACCCGGCCGCCCGCGGCGGGACGCCAGCCGGGACCCCGGGCGGGCGTGTGCTCCCGCACGGCGGGAATCGTGCGGGGAGCCTGGGAGAGGGGGTAGGTCCGGGTGGCCGAGGCGGCCGCGGAGGACCGGCTCGCGGCGGCGGACCTGCTCGCCGAGGACACGCTCGCCCCGGTCGGCTCGCCGTCACCGGAGGGCCACAGCACCACGGCCGCCACCACGGCGCCCGCCGCCACCACCGCTCCGGCGGCGATCAGCGCCGGCCGTCTCCCGCTCCGCACCGGCGCCCGTCGCCGCCTGCCCGTGCTCACCGCACCACGCCTTTCACGATCGCGCTCGCGCCCCGGCCGTCGAGACCCGCACCTTCACGTACGCATCCCGCACCCCGTACACCTCACGTCGTACACCCCCCTCATGAACCACAGTCCCTTTCTCCTTCACAACCGTCCACCGCACGTTCCGAAACTCTCCCGTCCGGGTGAAATTCAGGCATCGGACGGACAGCTCCCGTCAATCGTCGATAGCGTGGCGGCACACTTCTCACTTCATCCCCTGCCGCACCACACGTGACGTCCACAGGACGCCCCGGCACGCACCCGCCGCCATCCCATCGCCGAGGACCCACGCTGCCCGCGCACCGTCTCCCACGCCTCCCCGGCCAGGTCGCCCTACCCGAGCAGAAGAGCGGGTCACCGTCCCCGGCGCGCCTGCAGCACTTCAACAACGCGCCCGCCGACGACGTCGAGCGGGCCCTGCTCACGTGCTGCCGCAATCCGCGCTGGGCCCACCGGCTGGCCGCCCACCGGCCCTACCCGGATCTGGACGCCCTGCTGGCCGCGGCCGACGAGGCGGCGTACGACCTCACGCCCGGCGATCTCGCCGAAGCACTGGCCGGCGAGTCGCTCACGCCGCTCCCGGACGGCGGCTACTCCGCCGCCCACACCGCGCTGAGCGCCGCGCACGCCGCGTACGAAAGCCGCTTCGGGCACGTGTTCGTCATCTGCCTGGACGGCATAGCCCCCGAAGAAGCCCTCGACCAGGTGCTCGGTGCCATCCGGTCACGATTGACGAACGATCGGGAGGAGGAGCGCGTGACGACGGCGGACGAACTGCGCCGCCTCGCCCGGGGCCGCCTCGCCCGTCTGGTGCAGCACTTCAGCGCGCCACCCGTACTGGAGCACCCCCTCTAGGACCGCCACCACTCGGACGCGACCTCCCGGACCGCCCCCTCTGGGACCGCCACCCCCCGGACGCCACCTCCCGGATCGCCGGGACACAGGGCCGCGCTCCGTGTCCGCAGTAGCCCGTCCGTGCCTGATTGTCTGCCAGTTTGATCACATAGATAGGGCCGCTGTAAACGTTCCGACAAGTCGTCGCTACGATGGCCGGGGCCGGTGGACCGTACCCGGCCGGGCCGACCGACACAGAAGCCGGCAGGCCCCAATCCCCGCTCCCGGAGGGTTCTTCCGTGCCGGCTGGAACGCTGTACCGCGGCCGGGAAGGAATGTGGTCCTGGGTGGCTCATCGAGTCACCGGCGTCCTCATCTTCTTCTTCCTGTTCGTACACGTGCTGGACACCGCTCTCGTCCGTGTCTCCCCCGAGGACTACGACAAGGTCGTGTCCACGTACAAGACGCCGATCGTCGCGCTGTTGGAGTACGGCCTCGTCGCCGCCATCCTCTTCCACGCGCTCAACGGCCTGCGTGTCATCGCCGTCGACTTCTGGTCGAAGGGCCCGCGCTACCAGAAGCAGATGCTCTGGTCCGTCGTCGGTATCTGGGTCGTGCTGATGGTCGGGGCGCTCTACCCCGTCCTCGGGCACGCATTCCGCGAAGTCTTCGGGAGCTGACGCAGATGTCCACCACAGAGACCGCCGCTTCCGGCATCGGCCCCGTCGAGGGCGCGGGCACGTTCTCGGCGTACGGCGTCGACAACCCGGCGCCGCTCATCGAGGCCCCCCGCAAGCGCACCAAGAAGACCCCGAAGTCGACGCGCGGCAATTTCGAGATGTACGGCTGGCTCTTCATGCGCCTGTCCGGCATCGTCCTCGTCGTCCTGGTCCTCGGCCACCTGCTCATCCAGCTCGTCCTCGACGGCGGTGTGTCCAAGATCGGCTTCGCGTTCGTCGCGGGCCGCTGGGCGTCCCCGTGGTGGCAGGCCTGGGACCTCGCGATGCTGTGGCTCGCCATGCTGCACGGCGCCAACGGCCTGCGCACGGTCATCAACGACTACGCCGAGCGCGCGAACACCCGCCTGTGGCTCAAGGGCCTGCTCTACACCGCGACGGTGTTCACCATCCTGCTGGGCACGCTGGTGATCTTCACCTTCGACCCGAACATCCGCTAGGCACGGGGCTGAGGTAACCGACTCATGCAGATCCACAAGTACGACACCGTCATCGTCGGCGCCGGCGGCGCCGGCATGCGCGCCGCCATCGAGGCGACGAAGCGCAGCCGCACCGCCGTGCTGACGAAGCTCTACCCCACCCGCTCCCACACGGGCGCGGCGCAGGGCGGCATGGCCGCCGCGCTGGCCAATGTGGAGGAGGACAACTGGGAGTGGCACACCTTCGACACCGTCAAGGGCGGTGACTACCTGGTCGACCAGGACGCCGCCGAGATCCTGGCGAAGGAGGCCATCGACTCGGTCCTCGACCTGGAGAAGATGGGCCTGCCGTTCAACCGGACGCCCGAGGGCCGGATCGACCAGCGCCGTTTCGGCGGTCACTCCCGCAACCACGGTGAGGCCCCGGTCCGCCGGTCCTGCTACGCCGCGGACCGCACCGGCCACATGATCCTCCAGACGCTGTACCAGAACTGCGTCAAGGAGGGCGTGGAGTTCTTCAACGAGTTCTACGTGCTCGACCAGCTCATCACCGAGGTCGACGGCGTCAAGAGGTCCGCGGGTGTCGTCGCCTACGAACTCGCGACCGGTGAGATCCACGTCTTCCAGGCGAAGGCCGTGATCTACGCGTCCGGCGGCACCGGCAAGTTCTTCAAGGTGACGTCCAACGCGCACACCCTGACGGGTGACGGGCAGGCGGCGGTCTACCGTCGCGGACTGCCGCTGGAGGACATGGAGTTCTTCCAGTTCCACCCGACCGGCATCTGGCGCATGGGCATCCTGCTGACGGAGGGCGCCCGCGGTGAGGGCGGCATCCTCCGCAACAAGGACGGCGAGCGCTTCATGGAGAAGTACGCGCCGGTCATGAAGGACCTCGCGTCCCGTGACGTCGTGTCCCGCTCCATCTACACGGAGATCCGTGAGGGCCGCGGCTGCGGTCCCGAGGGCGACCACGTCTACCTCGACCTCACCCACCTCCCGCCGGAGCAGCTCGACGCGAAGCTCCCCGACATCACCGAGTTCGCGCGTACCTACCTCGGTATCGAGCCCTACACGGACCCGATCCCGATCCAGCCCACCGCGCACTACGCGATGGGCGGCATCCCGACGAACGTCGAGGGTGAGGTGCTGAGCGACAACACCACGGTCGTCCCGGGCCTGTACGCGGCCGGCGAGGTCGCCTGCGTGTCCGTGCACGGCGCCAACCGGCTCGGCACGAACTCGCTCCTGGACATCAACGTGTTCGGGCGCCGCGCGGGCATCGCCGCGGCCGAGTACTCGGCGAAGGCCGCATTCGTCGAGCTGCCCGACAACCCGGCCTCGCAGGTCGTCGCGCAGGTCGAGCGCCTGCGCGACTCCACGGGCACGGAGCGGGTCGCGACGCTCCGCCTCGAGCTGCAGGAGTGCATGGACGCCAACGTGATGGTGTTCCGCACCGAGCAGACGATCAAGACGGCGGTCGAGAAGATCGCGGAGCTGCGCGAGCGCTACAAGAACGTCGCGATCCAGGACAAGGGCAAGCGGTTCAACACGGACCTCCTCGAGGCCATCGAGCTGGGCAACCTGCTCGACCTGGCCGAGGTCATGGCCGTCTCCGCGCTCGCCCGCAAGGAGTCCCGCGGCGGTCACTACCGCGAGGACTACCCGAACCGCGACGACGTCAACTTCATGCGCCACACCATGGCGTACCGCGAGGTCGGCGACGACGGCACCGAGTCCATCCGTCTCGACTACAAGCCGGTCGTCCAGACCCGCTACCAGCCGATGGAGCGTAAGTACTGATGGCTACCCCGACTCTCGACAAGGCGGACAGCGCCGGCCAGCCCGAGGCGGGCTTCGCCGACTCGCCGTACATCACCGCCACGTTCCGCATCCGCCGCTTCAACCCCGAGGTCTCGGCGGACGCGGTCTGGGAAGACTTCCAGCTGGAGATCGACCCGAAGGAGCGCGTCCTCGACGCGCTGCACAAGATCAAGTGGGACCAGGACGGCACGCTCACCTTCCGCCGCTCCTGCGCGCACGGCATCTGCGGTTCGGACGCCATGCGGATCAACGGCAAGAACCGCCTTGCCTGCAAGACGCTGATCAAGGACATCAACCCGGAGAAGCCGATCACGGTCGAGGCCATCAAGGGCCTGACGGTCCTGAAGGACCTCGTGGTCGACATGGACCCGTTCTTCCAGGCGTACCGCGACGTGATGCCCTTCCTCATCACGAAGGACACCAACGAGCCGACGCGCGAGCGTCTGCAGAGCGCCGAGGACCGCGAGCGCTTCGACGACACCACCAAGTGCATCCTCTGCGCGGCGTGCACGTCGTCCTGCCCGGTGTTCTGGAACGACGGCCAGTACTTCGGCCCGGCCGCGATCGTGAACGCGCACCGCTTCATCTTCGACAGCCGTGACGAAGCGGGCGAGCAGCGCCTGGAGATCCTCAACGACAAGGACGGCGTGTGGCGTTGCCGCACCACGTTCAACTGCACGGACGCCTGCCCGCGCGGTATCGAGGTCACGAAGGCGATCCAGGAGGTCAAGCGCGCGCTGATCACGCGTCGCTTCTGATCCGCTTCCGGTCCGTTTCTGGTCCGCTTCCGGTCCGTTTCCGGTCCGCTTCCGGTCCTTCCGGGCGGCCTCCTCGGCCGTACGGCGCCTTTGGCCCCGTTCCCCTTGTGGGAGCGGGGCCTTCGCCGTTGCCGGACCGTGCTGTCCGGCCTTCGGGGCGATATCCGCCCAGCCGGCCGTCAGCCGCTCCTCGGCCCAATGAGTGACCCCCACGGTCAGCCCCCGCGGGCGAAGGCGGACGAACACCTAATCTGACGGCATGTCAGATGACGTGTCACATGAGCTGCTCGGCCTCGACAACGTACTGCTGCCGGTGGGTGACCTCGGCGCGGCGGTGAGCTTCTACGAACGGGCCGGGTTCCCGGTGGCGTTCCGGCTCGACGAGGCCGGGATCGCCCTGCTGAAGGTGGGCAAGGAGACTCCGGGGCTGCTGCTGCGCCTGGAGGACGGACTCGGCCCGCGGCCGCCGGTATGGGCCCCGGCACGGGTGTGGCTGGAGGTCCGGGACGCGCGGGCCACGGCCGACGCGCTGACCGCGGCCGGCATCCGGCCACTCGCTCCCGTGTTCCCGGTCGCCACCGGCAGGACCGTCGAGATCGCCGACCCCTGGGGCAACGTCATCGGCTTCACGGACTACACCAAGCGTCCCGAACTCGCCCGCCGCCCTTAGGGCCTGCCGCACCCGACGCCGCACGTGACGCCGGGCACACCCCCACCCCTGACTTGAACATGTTCAAAAGCAGGTCTACATTCCTACTCGACAGCGTTTTGAACGCGTTCAAGAAGGGGTGGGGGCATGGACCTCACGGTCGTCGCGTACGTCATCTATCTGCTGGTCAGCATCGCGCTGACGGTCTGGGTGGCGCGCACGCTGAGCCACAACGGGCGGATCTTCCTCTCCGACGTTCTGCACGGGAACGAGAATCTCGCCGAAGCCGTCAACCACCTGCTGGTGGTGGGCTTCTACCTGGTCAACCTGGGCTTCGTCGCGCTCTATCTGAACGGGGACGACGAGATCGAGAACGCCCGCGGGGTCTTCGAGGCCCTGTCGACCAAGCTCGGCGTCGTCCTGCTCGTGCTCGGGGTCATGCACCTCGGCAACGTGTACGTGCTCAACAGGATCCGGCGGCGGGGCGTGATGGAGCGGGAGCAGCTGCCGCCCGTCGGGCCGACGGACTGGGTCGCGCCCTCGGCCGGGGTGTGACCCCGGTGGCCGCCTCCTCGGGCACCCGGGACCGGGACGCCGCGCGCGTCCCGGTCCGCGGGCTCACCGTTCTCTACGACGCGCGGTGCTCGCTGTGCGCCTTCCTGCACGACTGGCTGGCGCGCCAGCCCCAGCTGGTTCCGCTGCGGCTGGTGCCGGCCGCCTCCGACGAGGCCCGGGGGCTCTTCCCCGCGCTCGACCACCGGGCCACCCTCGACGAGATCACCGTCGTGGGCGACGCCGGTCAGGTCTACCAGGGGGCCGCCGCCTGGGTCGTCTGCCTGTGGGCGCTGCGCGAGTACCGGGCGCTCGCGCACCGGCTCAGCACCCCGGCGGGTGCCCTGCTGGCGAGGGGCGCGATGCTCGCGGCCGCGAAGTGGCGCGAGGGGCACCGCCGGGCCGAGGGCTGGGGCGGGGACGTCTACCGGCGGAGCGAAGGATGGGTGTACGAGCCGACCGTCGGATGGCTGTACAACCCTCCCGGCTGTGACGGCGGCACCTGTTCGACTCGTTAGGCTCATGACCGTGCCAGCACCGACAGACGCCCCCGGCCCCGGCCCCGGCAACGGCCCCCAGGGCCCGGACAGGGGCCCCGCCAAGAGCGAGCAGACCCGAGCCCTGATCCTGGAAACGGCTCTTCGGCTGTTCCAGGAACGGGGGTACGACAAGACGACCATGCGGGCCATCGCCAAGGAGGCCGGGGTCTCGGTCGGCAACGCGTACTACTACTTCGCCGGCAAGGAGCACCTGATCCAGGGCTTCTACGACCGGATCGCCGCCGAGCACCGGGTGGCGGTCCGGCCGGTCCTGGAACGCGAGAAGGATCTGGAGGCGCGGATCGCGGGCGTGTTGAAGACGTGGCTGGACGTGGCGGAGCCGTACCACGAGTTCGCGGCGCAGTTCTTCAAGAACGCCGCCGATCCCGACAGCCCGCTCAGCCCCTTCTCGCCCGAGTCGGCGGGACCGCGCGAGGAGTCCATCGCCCTGCACCGGAAGGTGCTCGCGGGGTCGAAGGCGAAGGTCCCCGAGGAGCTGCGGGACGCCCTGCCCGAGCTGATGTGGCTGTCCCAGATGGGGCTCGTCCTCTACTGGGTCTTCGACCGCACGGAGGGACGCGAGCGCAGCTACCGGCTCGCCGAGCGCGGCGCCCGGCTCACCACCCGGGGTGTCTCACTGGCCCGCTTCCGGGTGCTGCGACCGCTCGTCCACGAGGTGCACGAGCTGTTCACGGACTTCCTGCCGGGGATGACGAGGCTGCTCCCCGATCCGGCGGCCAAGGGGCGGACCGAGTGATCACCATCGGGTGAAGCGGCGCGAACCGGACACCGGGGACCCGCCCGCTCCAGTTGAGGCGCCCGTTCTTCACCGCCGGACTAGACGGCGGCGAGACCGAGGTGCTCGAAGGAGTCGGTCTCTGGCTCCCGACCGGTTCGGAGGACTACGCGGTAGCCGATCTCGTTGTCGTCGACGCCGACATCGAGGCCACCTCGTCGAGAACAACTGCTACGACCCGGCCTGCTTCCGCTCGGTCCTCGAGGTCACCTCCGGCGAGTACCAGACCGACCTCCGCACCAAAGTCGCGCCGTACGCCGAGCGAGGATCCCGGTCCATGTGATCGTCGACCGCAGACACCAGCGTCTCCACGTGCTGACCGAGCCCCTCGGGGACGAGGACGCGAGTCACCGCGTCCACGCCCCCGGGGAGCTCGCCGTGCTGCCCGACTCGCTCGGCGCCAAGGTCGCCCTGGACGTCGACGAGATCCTGAAGGCCGGCCGGCCCACGGCTAGTTGACCGCGTCCACCTCGTCCTCCGTCAACTCCACGTCGTGCACCAGTGGTTCGCCGCCCACGAGCACGTGACCGGCACGGGCCGCGTACGAGGGTGCCGTCGCCGCCAGGAGGTAGGTCCCCGGGGCCGGCACCGAGACGATGTACGAGCCGTCGGCCAGTGACGTCACCCGGTCCAGCTGGCGCCCGCCCTTGGAGAGCAGCGTCACGACCGCCCCGTCGAGGGGTTCGCCCGTCGCGTCGCGGACGAAGCCGTGGACGGCCGTCGCTCCGCGTCCCTGCGCGGGCACCGGCACCGGCACCGGCTCCGCCTCCTCCGCCGGTTCCACCGCCAGGTGCGGCAGCCGCTTGTCGAGCCCGGCCGGCAGCCACCAGTTGGAGTTGCCGAGCAGATGCATCGCGGCCGGCACCAGCGCCGTACGGAGGATGAACGCGTCGAGCGCGACCGCCGCCGCCAGGCCGACGCCCGCCATCGCCGCCCCCGAGTCGCCGCTCAGGACGAAGGCCAGGAAGACACAGACCATGATCAGGGCGGCCGAGTTGATGACCCGGCTGGTCTCCGCGAGACCGACCCGGACCGCGCGCGCGTTGTCGCGGGTGTGCACCCACTCCTCGTGCATCCGGCTCACCAGGAACACCTGGTAGTCCATCGAGAGGCCGAAGAGCAGCGAGAGCATGATGACGGGCAGGAAGGCGTTGATCGGCCCCTGTTTGCCGAGGCCCAGCAGGTCCAGGCCCCAGCCCCACTGGAAGATCGCGACGAGGACGCCGAAGGACGCGGCGGCCGCGATGAGGTTCATCACGGCGGCCGTCAGCGGCACCACCAGGGAACGGAAGGCGACCATCAGGAGCAGGAAGCCGAGGCCGATGATGGTGGCGATGAAGAGCGGGAGGCGGTCGCCGGTCACGGACGAGAAGTCCTTGGAGATCGCCGTCACACCGCCCACGTGGGCCTGGACGCCCGCGTCCGGGATCGCCTTGTCGCGCAGGGCGTCGATGAGCCGGTCCGTCTTCTCGGACTGCGGTGAGGTGGTCGGCACGACCTGGATCACCGTGACGCCCCCGGCGGGCGGCAGCGCGGCGACGCGGGCGACACCGTCGGTCGCGCGGATGTTCCGTACGAGCGCGTCCGTGTCACCGCCGGACGAGACCACCTGCAGCGGACCGTTGAAGCCGGGCCCGAAGCCCTCCGCGAGCAGGTCGTACGCCTTCCTCGTCGTCGTGGTCGCGTCGTCGTTGCCCTGGTCGGTGGCACCGAGCCGCAGGGACAGCACGGGCAGCGCGAGGACGGCCATGACCACCACGGCCATCGCGGCGATCGTGCGCGGGCGCTTCTGGACGCCCGCCGACCAGCGCGCGGCCAGGCCGCTCGCGGACTCCGGCTCCCGCCCTCCCTCGGCGGCCAGCCTGCGCCGCTGACGGCGGCTGAGCACCCGCGGGCCGAGGAAGCCGAGCAGCGCGGGCAGCAGCGTGACCGCCGCGAGCACGCTGAACACGACCGTCAGCGAGGTCCCGATGACCACACCGTCCAGGAAGCGCAGGTTGGTCACGAGCATCCCGGCGAGCGCGATGCACACCGTGCCGCCTGCGAACAGCACCGCCCGCCCCGAGGTGTTGAGCGCCGTGACCGCCGACTCCTCGGGGTCCGCGCCGCGCAGGATGCCGCGCCGGTGGCGGGTGACGATGAACAGCGCGTAGTCAATGCCGACGCCGAGTCCGATCAGGGTGGCGAGCAGCGGAGCCAGGTCGGGCACGTCCGTGACATGGCTGATCAGCTGGGTGGAGAACAGTCCGGTGCCCACGCCGAAGATGGCGATGCCGATCGGGAGCAGCATCGCGAACAGCGACCCGAAGGCGAGGAAGAGGACGACGGCCGCGGCCAGGATGCCGACCATCTCGGCGAGCCCGGTGGGCGGTTCCTGGACCCGCTGGATCGCCTGGCCGCCCAGGTCCACCCGCAGACCGGCGCGTTCGGCGCCCTGCGCCGTGTCCACGACGCTCTGCACCAGTTCCTTGGGGACGGCGTTGGCCTGCTCGGCGAAGGTGACCTGGGCGTAGGCGATCCGCCCGTCCTCGCTGATCTGCGCCGCGCCCTGCGCGCCCGTGTAGGGGCTGGTGACGCCGCCGACGCCCTTCATCCCGCCGATCTTCTCCAGCGCCGGCTCGATCCGGGCGCGTACGGCCTGGTCCCGGACCGTGCCCCCGTCGACCTTCCACACCACCGTGTCGGTGTCGCCCGCGCGGTCCGGGAAGGCCTTCTCCATCAGGTCGTACGCGCGCTTGGAATCCGTGTCGGGCAGGGAGAACACGTTCGCGTAGTCCGTGCCCGCGGTGGACGCCGCGGCCCCCAGTCCGAGCAGCGCCCCCACCCACAACAACAGGACCACCAGCCGGTGCCGATAGCACCACCGTGCCAATGTCGCCACGCTCAACGCTCCTTAGTCGGTCGGTCGGTCCCCCAGGTCCTGGAAGAACCATCGACCGGCGTGCCCGCGCGATGAACGACCCGCCCATGACTCTCAAGGAACTCCAAGACGGGAGCCGCCCCCGGGCGGGACGGGCGTGCGGATACTGGGGGCATGACCGCTCATGAGGGGGCCACCGTCCTCGTCGTCGAGGACGAACCGAGCATCGCGGACGTCCTGGCCATCGCCCTGCGCTACCACCGTTTCGAGGTCATGACCGCGGGCACCGTCCGCCGGGCGCTCACGCTGGCCGAGCGCACCCGGCCCGACGCGGCCCTGCTCGACGTGATGCTGCCGGACGGCGACGGCCGGGCCCTCGGCCGTGAACTGCGGATACGGCAGCCCGATCTGGCGGTCGTCTTCCTCACCGCCCGGGACGCGCCCGCGGAGATCGTGGGCGCGCTCGGCTTCGGTGACGACTACATCACCAAGCCGTTCAACATCGACGAGGTCGTCGCCCGTATCACCGCCGTGCTGCGCCGCACCCGCCCCGCCGACGTCCTGCCGCAGCGCCCGCCGCTGCGCTACGGCGAACTGGAACTGGACGAGACGACGTACTCCGTGCACCGTGGCGAGCGGACCGTGGAACTCACCCCGACCGAGTACGCGCTGCTGCGCTTCCTGGTGCGCAACGGCGGCCGGATCGTGCCCAAGGAGCAACTCCTGCGGCACGTGTGGCAGTACGAGCACTCGGCCGAGTCGACCGTCGTGGAGACCTACATCAGCTATCTGCGGCGCAAGCTCGAACCACTCGGACCGCCGGTCATCCAGACCCGGCGGGGTGTCGGGTACGGGCTCGCATGAAGGTCCCGGATCGCATCCTCGCGGCGCGGGCGGGCATCCGGCGTCCCCGCCGCCATCACGGGATCCACTCGCTGCGCGGCAAGCTGACGCTCGCCAACGTGGCGCTGCTGGCGCTGGGCATCATCGTGGCGACCGCCGTCAGTCTGATGGGCATGCGGCACTACCTGCTCGACCAGGTCGACGCGGAGCTGGTCAAGACGCGTGACTCGCTGACCGGTTCGCAGCTCACGCTGCACCAGATCGACTCACTGACCGCGCTGTCCTTCGTCCGCAACCACCTGACCCCCCGCTCGGACAGCTCCCCGCAGCCGGATTCGATCTTCGCGGCGGTGGACGGCCGGGGGCAGCCGCTCAGTATCGGCGGGTTCAAGCCGACCGGCACCCAGCGCGCGCTGGTCGCCGCGGTGGACGACCCGCGCGCCCTCGTCCGTGACAGGGCGCTGCACGACATCACCGTGCACGGCGCCGCCTACCGGGCGACCGGGGCGCGGCTCGCCGACGGCACCTACGTGCTGCTCGCCACCTCCACCGACGCGCTGGAAAAGGGCATAGCCAAGGCCCTGCGGCTCGATCTCGCCGTGGGGACCCTGCTGTTGGCGCTGCTCGCGGTGCTGACCATGCTCAGCGTCAGCCGACGGCTGCGGCCGCTGGAGGACATGGTGGAGACCTCGTCGGCGATCGCCGAGGGGGATCTGACGCGCCGCGTGCCCTCCAGCCACCATCCGACCCAGGAGGTCGAGCAGCTGCGGCTCGCCCTCAACTCCATGCTCCAGCAGGTGGAATCGGCCTACCGGACGCGTGAGCGCAGCGCCGCCCAGCTGCGGCGGTTCGTCGGGGACGCCTCGCACGAGCTGCGCACCCCGCTGTCCGCGATCCGCGGGTACCTCCAGCTGTACGACAAGGGCATGCTGAGCGAGCCGGCCGAGCGGCGGCGGGCCTGGGACCGGATGAACGCCGAGGCCGACCGGATGGGACGGCTGGTGGACGAGCTGCTCACCCTCGCCCGCCTCGACCAGCGGCCCGAGCTGCGGTTCAGGAACGTCGACCTGAGCCGGCTCGTACGGGACGCCGCCGAGGATCTGCGCGCCCAGCAGCCGGCCCGGCCGGTGACCGTGGGCGCCGACGGCACCCTGCTGGTGCACGCCGACGAATCGGGGCTGCGGCAGGTCCTGGGCAATCTGGTGGCCAACGTCCGCACGCACACGCCCGCCGAGGTGCCGGTGCGGCTCGGTCTGGAGCGCGCGGACGGGGTCGTACGGCTGTGTGTCGCGGACCAGGGGCCGGGGCTGGCCGAGGAGGACGCGGCGCGCATCTTCGACCGGTTCTTCCGGGCGGGCGGCGGTGCGGGGAGCGGACTGGGGATGGCGATCGTGCAGGGGGTGGTGACGGCTCACGGGGGTGAGGTGGCGGTACGGACGGCGCCGGGCGAGGGGCTCGCCGTGACCGTGACGCTGCCTGCGCGCTGACCTGCTTGAACATATGCGGTGTTGCCCTTGAACATAAGCAGACCTGGGGGATTGAACAGCGTCCGCCGTGGTGCCGTACAGAGAAGCAGGCGGCCCGGCCCCTTCGGCCCGGTCCGCCGCGCCATCACCGGGCTTCGCACGGAAGGACCTTCGGGTTGTCGTTCAACACGAGCTCTCGACAGCTGCCGGACACGGACGAGACGCCCGACGAGGCGCGCCCGCGGGAGATCCGGACGCCGGACGATGCGGCCGAGCGGACGCCGGACGCGCCCGCCGCGCCGAAGACCCCTCGGACCGCTGCCCGCGCGAAGGCTGCCGGCCCCACGGAGACCGCCACCCCCGCCGAAGCCGACGCGCCGGGCGACTCCTCCGCGGCCACCGAACCCGCCGAGTCCCCCGAGCCCGCGAAGGCCACCGCGGCCACCGACTCGGCCGAGGGCGCGAAGGCCACCTCGGCCACCGGCTCCCCCGAGGGCGCCGCGTCCGCCGAAGCGGACCAACCCACCGGCTCCCCCGAGGGCGCCACGACTGCCGAAGCGGACCAGCCCAACGGCTCCCCCGAGGGTGCCGACACCGCCGCCTCCGCCGACTCCCCGGAGTCCGCGGGAGGGGCCGAACCCGCGGAAGGGGTCAGGGCCGCCGAAGGGGCCGAACCGGCCGGGTCCGCGGAACCCGTCGCGTCCGCCGACTCCGCCGACTCCGCCACGCCCGCCGAGCCCGGAGACGAGGTCGCCCCCGGGCCGGTGCCGGTCAAAGGGCGGTGGCGCGGGTGGCGGGCGAGGTACCCGGTCGCCGCGCGGGCCCTGACCTGGACCACCACCGGTCTCGCCGCCGTGCTCGTGCTGTTCGCGTTGCTCATGCCGAACAGCAGCGCCGGTTTCCGGCCCGGCGAGTTCGTGCGCATCCCGGTGGAAGCGGTCTTCGGCGCCGCCGTGCTGATCGTCCTGCCCCGCAGGCCCCGGGTGGTGGTGGCGGCGGTCGGCGGCCTGGTCCTGGGCGTGCTGACGATCCTGAACCTCCTCGACATCGGCTTCAACGAGTACCTCGGGCGGGGATTCAACCTCGTCCTCGACTGGTCGCTGTTCGCCGACGCGCGGGCCTATCTCCAGGACACGATGGGCAAGCAGGCCACGCTCGGCATCGTGGTCGCCCTCGTGCTGTTCGTGATCGTCCTGCTCGCCGTCATGTCGCTGGCGGTCGTCCGGCTCGCCGGCCTGATGTCCCGGCACACCGTGACGGCCACCCGCTCGACCCTGGTGCTGGGCACCGTATGGATCGCCTGCGCGGCGCTCGGCGTGCAGTTCACCGGCGTGCCGGTCGCCTCCGACCGCACGGCCAAGTCCGTCGAGGACCGCACCAAGCGGGTGCAGGCGACCCTGCGGGACGAGGCGGCGTTCGCCAAGTTCGCCAAGAAGGACGCCTTCGCCAACACCCCGCCGGACCAGCTCCTCACGGACCTGCGCGGCAAGGACATGATGATCACCTTCATCGAGAGCTACGGCCGCAGCGCGATCGAGGACCCGGTCATGGCGCCGGGGGTGGACGCGACTCTCACCGCGGAGAACCAGAAGCTGGTCAAGGCCGGGTTCGCGGCGAAGAGCGGCTGGCTGACCTCGGCGACGTACGGCGGAAGCAGCTGGCTGGGCCACTCGACGTTCCTGTCGGGCCTGTGGATCAGCAACCAGCAGCGGTACCGCACCGTCACCGCGGGCGAGCACCTGACCCTCACCAAGGCCTTCAAGAAGTCGGGCGGCTGGGACACCGTCGGTGTGATGCCCGGCGTCCAGAAGGCCTGGCCGGAGTCCAAGTTCTACGGCCTCGACAAGGTGTACGACTCCCACAAGCTCGACTACAAGGGCCCGAAGTTCAGCTGGTCGACGATGCCCGACCAGTACGCCCTGACCGCGTTCGAACGCCTGGTGCACGGCAAGAAGCACGACAAGCCGCTGATGTCGGAGATCATCCTGACCTCCAGCCACCAGCCCTGGGCACCGATCCCCCAGCTGGTCCCGCAGGACCAGGTCGGTGACGGCTCGATCTACAACGCCATCGAGAAGGCCGGCAAGAAGCCCGCCGACATCATCACCGACTCCGCGAAGTCGAAGCAGGAGTACGGCAAGTCCATCCAGTACTCGGTGTCGAGCCTGATCAACTACCTGGTGAAGTACGGCAACAAGAACACCGTGCTGATCTTCCTCGGCGACCACCAGCCCATCGCCCGGGTCAGCGGCAACCACGCCAGCCGTGACGTGCCGGTCTCGATCGTCGCCAAGGACCCGAAGGTCCTCGACAAGATCGCCGACTGGGGGTGGACGGACGGTCTCCAGCCCGAGCACAACGCCCCGGTCTGGAAGATGAGCTCCTTCCGCGACCGCTTCATGACGGCGTACGGCTCGACTCCGGCGCCGTGAGTCACCCGGTGCCGGACCGCCGCCCTCAGGCCTGCCGGGAGGCCAGTTCCACGATCGTGATGTCCGACGGCGCGCCCACCCGGGTCGGCGGTCCCCAGGCCCCCGCGCCCCGGGAGACGTACAACTGCGTGTCGCCGTACCGTTCGAGGCCCGCGACGGTGGGGTTGGCGAGTTCGGCGACGTAGTTCCCGGGCCAGAGCTGGCCGCCGTGGGTGTGCCCGGAGAGCTGGAGGTCGACACCGTGGCGTACGGCGTCGTGGATCTGGACCGGCTGGTGCGCGAGCAGCACCACGGCCCGCGCGGTGTCCCGGCCGTCCAGCGCCCTCGCGAAGTCGGGTCCCTGTCCCTCGCTCTCGCCCGCCACGTCGTTGACGCCGGCGAGGTCGAACCCGGCCAGTTCCGTCCGCGCGTTCTCCAGCGGACGCAGCCCCAGTTCGCGTACTTCCGCGACCCACTGCGCGGCGCCCGAGTAGTACTCGTGGTTGCCGGTGACGAAGTACGAGCCGTGCCGTGCCCGCAGGCCCGCGAGCGGCGCGGCGGCCGGTCCCAGGTTCTTCACGCTGCCGTCGACCAGGTCCCCGACCACCGCGATCAGGTCGGGCTGCGTCGCGTTGATCGTGTCGACGACCCGCCGGCAGAAGTCCCGGCCCAGGACCGGCCCGAGGTGGATGTCGCTGACGACGGCGATCCGGAAGCCGTGCGCGGACCGCGGCAGTCTGGCCAGCGGTACGGTCACCCGCTTCACACGAGGCCCGCGCAGGACGCCGTAGGTGCCGTACCCGACGGTTCCCACGGCGACGGCGGCGGCGGTCCCGCCCACGGCCCGTGAGACGAAGAGCCGCCGCGAGGGTCCCGTCGCGACGCCGTCCGCACCCGCCGCCCCCTGCGAAGGTGCGTCGGGCCGTCCGGCCGCGGCGGCCGGCGCGTCGGCACCGGCTTCCCGCGCGGCGACCGGGACCTCCGGCTCCGCGGCCGAGCGGGGAGCGACGCCGGGTCCCGTCGCCGCCGCCACGACGAAGCGCGGCGCCCCCGGCCCGTCGTCGGCGGTCCGCCGCCGCACGAGCCGCGCCACCAGGGGCCGTACGGCCTCCCCCGCCACCACCGCGAGCAACAGGTAGAGGGCCAGCGCCATCCACAGGAAGCCGGGCCAGGCCAGCGTCCGCTGGAGCCAGAAGGGCGCGCCCCCGCGCTCGGCGGCGACCGCGCCGACCATCAGGACGGGGCCGGCGACGAAGACCACGGTGCCCGCGCGGCGCGCGAGCCCCGGACCGGTCGTCGTGTCGCGCACCAGACGGCGCCAGAGGTACCGGTGCAGGCCCGCGAACGCGGTCAGGACCGCCAGGCCCACCAGCAGAAAGACGATGACCACGACCCGGTGTCCCCCGTCGCTATGACGTCTGTCGCAAGGCGCGCAGCCCGCGGAACCCGATGGCCCCGACGACCGTCCCCAGAACAAAGGAGACTACGGCGAGCGTCAGGTGCACCCAGAAGTACGCCGTCGGATCCCCCGCGTCGTCGAACGCGAGCCCGCTGCCGTCCTTCCACAGGTTCTTGACGAAAGTGATCCAGATGATCCAGCTCCACACCCCGAAGGCGAGCAGGAACCAGGAGACGGGGCGGCTGAGCTTCATGGGTCCAGTATCGCCGCCATCGGCCGTCACCCGTGGCCGGGGTGGGCAGGGTGAGAGGACTTCACCGCCGGAGCCCTGTACTTTCTCGACCGTGCCCGTCATCAAGAAGACCATCAAGCGATCGTTGTTGGTCACATCCGCCACCCTGTTGTCCCTTTCGCTGACGGCCGCTCCGGTCCTGGCCGCCGACGAGCCGTCACCGTCGCCTACGCCGAGCGCCACTCCCCCGGCGGACATGTCGACGGTGGGCGGCGCGCGGCTCGGCCTGCCCGGGACCCAGGCCGACCTGGGCAGCGGCGCCCCCGTGCTGCCGAAGGACGTCACCGCGCGCTCCTGGATCGTCACCGACGCCGAGTCCGGCGCCGTCCTGGCCGCGCACAACGCGCACTGGCGGCTGCCCCCGGCGAGCACCCTGAAGATGCTCTTCGCCGACACGCTGTTGCCGAAGTTCCCGCGGACCGAACGGCACAAGGTCGCCGTCACCGACCTCGCGGACATCGGCGAGGGCTCCAGCCTGGTGGGGATAAAGGAGGACGAGACGTACACGGTGCACGACCTGTGGCTCGGGGTGTTCCTGCGCTCGGGCAACGACGCCGTGCACGTGCTGTCCGCGATGAACGGCGGCGTCGCGCAGACGGTCAAGGACATGCAGGCGCACGCCGACGACCTGCAGGCCCTGGACACGCACGTGGTCAGCCCCGACGGCTACGACCAGAAGGGCCAGGTGTCCTCGGCGTACGACCTGACGCTGTTCGCCCGTTCCGGGTTGCAGAAGAAGGACTTCCGGGAGTACTGCTCGACCGTGCGGGCGAAGTTCCCCGGGGAGACGAAGAAGGACAAGAAGGGCAAGACGAGCCGCGAGTCCTTCGAGATCCAGAACACCAACCGGCTGCTCACCGGCGACAGCGACATCTCCACGTACCAGGGCATCGCGGGCGTGAAGAACGGCAACACCACCAACGCGGGGGCGACCTTCACCGGTGTCGCCGAACGGAACGGCAAGGTGCTGCTGGTCACCGTGATGAACCCGGAGAAGCACGAGCACAACGAGGTCTACAAGGAGGCCGCGCAACTGCTCGACTGGGGCTTCAAGGCCGCGGACAAGGTCACGCCGGTGGGTGAGCTGGTACCGCCGCGGAGCGCGGACACCAGTACGCAGGCGGGCTCGACCCCCTCGGGCGGCCCCTCGTCCGGCACGGGCGGAGGATCGACGGCGCCGGTGGCCGCCTCCGCGGGAGCCAAGGACGGTTCGAGCGGGGTCGGGATCGCGCTGGCCGTCGCCGGCGGCCTCCTGGTACTGCTGGCCGGCAGTGCCTTCCTGGTCAACCGCCGGTGGCCGCTGCCGGACCTGATGCGCCGGCGCCGCTGATCTCCTCGGGCCCGGGGCCGCCCGGCGCGCCGGTCCCGGGCGCCGGGTCCTCGGGCGCCGGGTCCTCGGGCGCCGGGTCCTCGTGGTCCGGGTCCTCGTGCTCCGGTTCCTGGTGCTCCGTCGCCGTCCAGGACGCGCAGAACAGCAGCAGTTTCGCGGTGAAGTTGATCCACAGGAGCAGCGCCACGGGCACTCCGAAGGCGCCGTACATGCTCTTCGACGCGATGCCCCTCATATAGCTGCTGAGCAGCAGCTTGAGCAGTTCGAAGCCCGCGGCGCCGATGAGGGCGGCGACGACGAGCCGGCGGCGGGACGGCTGGACGCCCGGCAGCAGGGTCAGCAGGTACAGGAGCAGCAGGAAGTCGGCGAGCACGGCGACTCCGAACGCGGCGGCCTGCAACAGCCCCCCGCCCCAGCCGTTCTCGTCGACGCCGAACAGCCGGGCCGTCCAGCCGACCGTCGTGGAGGCGGCGGCGGAGGCACCGACGGTGACGAGCACCGCGCCGCCGAGCCCGACGAGGACACCCCCGTCCACGAGCTTGCGCAGCAGGGGGTTCTCCTCGCTGTCGGGAAGCTCCCAGACCGCGCGCAGACAGTCCCGCATCTGGCCGACCCAGCCGATGCCGGTGAGCAGCAGGACGGCGCCCGCGATGACGCCGATCGTGCCCGCGTTCTGCACCAGTGTGTTGATGTCCAGTTGGTCGGAGATCCCCGGCACCTGCTCGGCGATCTTGTCCTGGAGCTGTTTCTGCTGATGGACCGTGAGCGTCGCGGCGCCGACCGCGGCGGCGACGGTCAGCAGCGGGAAGAGCGCCACGAAACTGACGAAGGTCATCGCGGCGGCGAGCCGCGTCCACTTCACCCGGTCCAGCCGCTCGTACGACCGCCATGCGTGCGTGGCCATCAGGCGGGTGACCAAAGGGCCCACGATCGGGAGCTTTCTCAGCCAGTCCATGATCCGAATCTGCCCTCGCCTCGGAAAACCAATGTCCGGGTACCCCGAAAAGGCAGGACAGTGGCGAACACCGTGCCGCTCCCCGCGCCCGGGACGGTGTCGGCGCGCCGCGGGGCGAGCCGGAGGACGTGGTGGCGGACGGCGAGGACCGCGGCGCGCTGGGCGCGACTCACCAGTTGGCGACCGCGAGGCCGTACATCGCCAGCCACACCAGGCCGATCAGCGCGAGCGGCCGGTCGCGCAGGACGACGTCCTCGGGTTCGCCGGCGGTGCCCCGGTCGGCGAAGACGGCGTACCGCAGGACGGCCAGGATGAAGGCGACCATCGACAGCTGGCGCCAGGGCAGCACACCGCCGCTGGGCACGCCGCCGCGCTCCAGGGCCCACAGGCAGTAGCCGAGGACGGAGACCCCGGCCGCCAGCTGCCAGACGAAGCGCAGGTAGCCGGTGGTGTACTCGGTGAGCAGCGCGCGGGTGACCCCCGCCGTCCCGGCCATCTGGACGGCCTCGGAGTAGCGTTTCGCCGACACCATGAACAGCGCGCCGAAGCCCGTGGTGATCAGGAACCAGCGCGAGAGCGGGATGCCGAGGGCGAGGCCGCCGATCATCGCCCGCATGAGGAATCCGGTCGTCACGACGACGAGATCCACGACCAGGACGTGCTTGAGGCTGACGCAGTAGGCCAGTTGCATGCCGAGGTAGGCGGTCAGCAGCGCCGCGGTGACCGGGGAGGACAGCCAGGCGGCGAGCACGGGGCCGAGGACGGCGAGGACACCCCCGACGGTGTAGGCGACCCGGACCGGGACCTGGCCCGCGGCGACCGGACGGTGGCGCTTGACCGGGTGGGCGCGGTCGGCGACGGCGTCCCGGGCGTCGTTGATCAGATACACGGCGGCGGCGCAGGCCGTGAACAGGACGAAGACGAGGGCGAGTTGGGTCAGCGCGTGCCGGGAGAACAGCTGCCCGGCGGCCGCCGGAGCCGCCGCCACCAGCAGGTTCTTCACCCATTGACGGGGGCGGGCGGTCTTCAGCAGGCCGAGCGCGAGGCTGCCGGTGCGCGCGGGCACCGGCGGAGTGCCGCGGTGCTCCAGGAGCACCGTGCGCTCAGCCATGGCCGGTCTCCGTCCCCCGGACGCCCAGCCAGGCCGTCAGGGCTCCGAGGGCCGCGCCCGCGACGACGTCGGAGGGGTAGTGGACGCCGACGACCAGCCGTGAGACGCACATGACGGCCGCGAGCGGCGGCACCGCCCGGACACCGAGCCGTCCGAACGCGACCGCGGCGGCCGTCGCCGAGGTGGCGTGCGAGCTGGGGAACGAGTGACGCCCGGCCGTGCGGACCAGGGGTGCCGGGTGCGCGGGGCGGGGACGGCGCACGATCCGCTTCAGGCCCATGCTGGCGAGGTGGGCGGTACCGGTGAGCGCGGTGCCGCGCATCCACGCGCCGCGCCGCCCCCGGTCGACGGCCGCCCCCGTGAGTCCGGCCGCCAGCCACAGCGCCCCGTGCTCCCCGCTCCAGGACAGGGCGCGCGCGACCGCCGCCACCCGTGGATCCGTGCCGCACGCGTGGAATGCCGACAGCAGCCGGCGGTCCATGTCGTCAAGGTCGTCCATGTGATCTCACTCTTCTAGAGAGTGACCGCAGAATTACGGCAATCAGTGATGACATCCCATTAATCACCCATTTCGGTGAGGAGCCGTTGGCACCAGGGAGAGCGGGGTGTTATGCACCTTTTTCGGCGATACGGTCACGGTCATGCCCGCCGACACCGACGCCGGCTCCGACACCGGCTCCGCTCCCCCTCCCGCCCCCCGGCGCGTCTCCGTCCCGGTCACGACCGAGACCGTCACCGTCACGGGATGGGGCCGCACCGCCCCCAGCGCCGCGCGGCTCGTACGCCCGCGCAGCTACGCGGAGGCGGCCGCCGCGGTCCGGATGTGCGGGGCACGCGGAGGCATCGCACGGGGGCTCGGCCGCGCGTACGGCGACGCGGCGCAGAACGCGGGCGGGGCCGTGCTCGACATGACGGGCCTGGACCGCGTCCACACCATCGACGCCGCCTGCGGCACCGTGATGTGCGACGCCGGGGTGAGCCTGCACCGGCTGATGGAGGTCCTGCTCCCGCACGGCTGGTTCGTACCGGTCACACCCGGCACCCGCCATGTGACCGTCGGCGGGGCGATCGGCGCGGACATCCACGGCAAGAACCACCACGGCTCGGGCTCCTTCTCCCGCCATGTGCTCTCCTTCGACCTGCTGACCGCGGACGGCGGCATCCGGACCGTGGACCGCGGCAGCCCGCTCTTCGACGCCACCACCGGCGGCATGGGCCTGACCGGCGTGATCCTGTCGGCGACCGTGCGGCTCCTGCCGGTGGAGACCTCGCTGATGTCCGTCGACACCGCACGCGCGACGGACCTGGACGACCTGATGGCCCGCCTCACCGCCACCGACCACCGCTACCGCTACTCGGTCGCCTGGATCGACCTGCTCGCGCGCGGCCGCTCGACGGGGCGCTCGGTGCTGACGCGGGGCGAGCACGCGCCGCTCGACGCCCTGCCCGCCCGCGCGCGCCGACAGCCCCTCGCGTTCCGTCCCGGCCGGCTTCCGGCCGCGCCCGCCTTCGTGCCGGACGGGCTCCTCGGCCGGACCACGGTCGGCCTCTTCAACGAGCTCTGGTACCGCAGGGCGCCCCGCGCGCGCACCGGTGAACTGCAGACCATCCCGGCCTTCTTCCACCCTCTCGACGGGGTGCCGCACTGGAACCGGATCTACGGGCGCGCAGGTTTCGTGCAGTACCAGTTCGTCGTCGGACACGGCCGGGAGGAGACCCTGCGCCGGATCGTGCGGCGCATCTCGGAGCGCGGCTGCCCCTCCTTCCTCGCCGTCCTCAAGCGCTTCGGAACGGCCGACCCCGGCTGGCTGTCCTTCCCGATGCCCGGCTGGACCCTCGCCCTGGACATCCCGGCGGACCTGCCCGGCCTCGGCACCTTCCTCGACGAACTGGACGAGGAGGTGGCCGGGGCGGACGGGCGCGTCTACCTCGCCAAGGACGCACGGCTGCGGCCCGAGCTGCTCGACCGGATGTACCCACGGCTGGCCGAGTTCCGGCGGCTGCGCGCCGAACTGGACCCCCGCGGCGTGTTCACCTCGGACCTGTCCCGCCGGCTCGGACTCCGGTGCCACGGCAGACAACGTCCGCCCCGGCACCGGGAACCGGCACGTCGCCCCACGCCCCACACCCTCTAGGAGCTGACATGAAGGACGCCTTCGGTGCCCCCCAGTCCCTGCTGATCCTCGGCGGCACGTCCGAGATCGCGCTCGCCACGGCCCGCCGCCTGATCGCCCGCCGCACCCACACGGTGTGGCTCGCGGGACGGCCCTCGGCGGCCCTGGAACGGGACGCCGAGCACCTGCGCGAACTCGGCGCGGACGTCCGTACCGTCGCCTTCGACGCACTCGACTGCGAGTCCCACGAGGCCGTGCTCGACAAGGTCTTCGCCGAGGGCGACCTCGACATGGTGCTGCTCGCCTTCGGGGTCCTCGGCGACCAGGCACGCGACGAGCGCGAGCCGCTGGCCGCGGCACGGATCGCGCAGACCAACTACACGGGCGCGGTGTCCGCGGGGCTGGTGTGCGCGCGGTCCCTCCAGACCCAGGGCCACGGCTCGCTGGTGGTGCTCTCCTCGGTCGCGGGCGAGCGGGCCCGCCGCTCCAACTTCATCTACGGGTCCAGCAAGGCGGGCCTGGACGCCTTCGCCCAGGGCCTGGGCGACGCGCTGTACGGCACCGGCGTCCATGTGATGGTCGTACGCCCCGGCTTCGTCCGCACGAGGATGACGGCCGGCCTCGACGCCGTCCCCCTGTCCACCACCCCGGAGGCGGTCGCGACGGCCATCGAGGTGGGGCTGCGCCGACGCTCGGAGACGGTGTGGGTGCCGGGGGCGCTGCGGCTGGTGATGTCGGCGCTGCGGCACGTACCGCGGACGGTGTACCGGCGACTGCCGATCTGACGGGGGCCCCGACAGCCCTCAGGCCGTCAGCGTCGTGTCCTGGTCCGCGGGCGCGCAGGCCTGCGGCGGGACGACAGCACCCCCGAACGCGTACTCGCGCAGCTTGCGCCAGACACTGTCGGTGCCCTGCTCGTAGAGGGCGAAGCCGGTGCACGGCCACTGGGCCTCGTACCCGGCGAGCTCCTCGAAGGCCCGGTCCATCGCCGCGTCGTCGATGGCGTGGGCCACGGTGACGTGCGGGTGGTACGGGAAGTGGAGTTCGCGGGCCACCGGCCCCGACGCGTCCCTGACCTGCTTCTGCAGCCAGGTGCAGGCCTCGGCGCCCTCCACGACCCGGACGTAGACGACGGGCGACAGCGGCCGGAAGGTGCCCGTGCCGCACAGCCGCATCGGGAAGGGGCGCCCGGCGGCCGCGACCTCCAGGAGGTGCGCCTCGATCGCCGGCAGCGCCGAGGCGTCCACCTCCGTCGGAGGCAGCAGGGTGACGTGGGTGGGAATGCCACAAGCCGCGGGGTCACCGAAGCCCGCGCGCCGCTCCTGGAGCAGGCTGCCGTGAGGCTCCGGGACCGCGATCGACACTCCGATCGTTACGGTCCCCACGTCGTCTCCTGTCGTTGGGTCGATGTCCGGTGCTCCTGCGCGCAGGAACGACTGCCGGTTCGGCTATCGACTGTACGGCGATACGGCCCGATACCGGCCGTCGTACCGGTGTTGCTCTCGTCTCGTACGGACTGTCGAACGGTGTCGCGCGGGCGCTCTCAGTGCTTGGCGGGCAGGAAGCCCACCCGGTCGTACGCCTGCGCGAGCGTCTCCCCGGCCACGGCGCGGGCCTTCTCGGCCCCCTTGGCCAGGATCGAGTCGAGCGTCTCCGGGTCGTCCAGATACTGCTGGGTGCGCTCCCGGAACGGCGACACGAAATCGACCATGACCTCGGCGAGGTCCGTCTTCAGCGCACCGTAGCCCTTGCCGGCGTACTTCTCCTCCAGTTCCGCGACACCGGTCGCGGTGAGGGTCGAGTAGATGGTCAGCAGGTTGCTGACACCCGGCTTGAGCTCGGTGTCGTACCTGACGACGGTGTCCGTGTCGGTGACCGCGCTCCTGACCTTCTTGGCGGTCGCCTTCGGGTCGTCGAGGAGGTTGATGAGGCCCTTGGGCGTGGAGGCCGACTTGCTCATCTTGATCGACGGGTCCTGAAGATCGAAGATCTTCGCCGTCTCCTTGAGGATGTACGGCTTCGGGACCGTGAAGGTCTCGCCGAACCGGCCGTTGAAGCGCTCGGCGAGATCGCGGGTCAGCTCGATGTGCTGGCGCTGGTCCTCACCCACCGGGACCTCGTTGGCCTGGTACAGCAGAATGTCCGCGACCTGAAGGATCGGGTACGTGAAGAGGCCGACGGAGGCACGGTCGGACCCCTGCTTGGCGGACTTGTCCTTGAACTGGGTCATGCGGGACGCCTCGCCGAAACCGGTGAGGCAGTTCATGATCCAGGCCAGCTGGGCGTGCTCGGGGACATGACTCTGGACGAAGAGCGTGCAGCGCTCCGGGTCGAGACCCGCGGCCAGCAGCTGGGCGGTGGCGAGCCGGGTGTTGGCGCGCAGGTCCGCCGGATCCTGCGGAACGGTGATCGCGTGCAGGTCGACGACCATGTAGAACGCGTCGTGGGACTCCTGCAGGGCCACCCACTGGCGCACGGCGCCGAGGTAGTTGCCGAGGTGGAACGAGCCTGCCGTGGGCTGGATTCCGGAGAGCACGCGGGGACGATCAGAGGCCATGCCCACCATTCTCTCAGGTGTCGGCGCCCGGTCCGGAACTGGCGCGAAAGAGAGGGGCACGGGGAAACGGAGGAACGCGGGTGGGAACCGATCGGCCTCCGGCGGTGTAGCAAGAGTGTGAGGACGCGGGAGGGGGGCCGCATCGTCGTCGACGAGGCCGTGGTGATCGCACGCGTACGCGCCGGGGAGCCGGAGGCGTACGCGGAGCTGGTCCGCGCCCACACCGGCATCGCGATCAGGGCGGCCCGGGCGCTCGGGGCGGGTGCGGACGCGGAGGACGTGGTGCAGCAGGCCTTCCTCAAGGCGTACTGCGCGCTGGGGCGGTTCCGGGACGGCGCGGCGTTCAAGCCGTGGCTGCTCTCGATCGTCGCCAATGAGACGAGGAACACAGTGCGCACGGCGGCGCGGCAGCGGACGCTGGCTGGCCGCGAGGCGGCGTTCACCGAAGCGGACCCGCGGATACCGGAATCGGTGGACCCGGCGGCCGCCGCGCTCGGGGCGGAGCGCCGGGCGGCCCTGCTGGCGGCACTCGATCAGCTGAGCGAGGAGCACCGGCTCGTCGTGACCTACCGCTACCTCCTGGAGATGGACGAGCCGGAGACGGCCGAGGCCCTGGGCTGGCCCCGGGGCACCGTGAAATCCCGCTTGAACCGCGCCCTGCGCAAGCTCGGCCGACTGCTGCCGGGCTTCGAGCCGGGCGAGCCCCGGGAAGGGGGTGACGCGCATGACTGAGCCGCACGGGGAACAGGGCTCGGAGCCCTCCGATGAGCGGGAGCGAGCGGCTCGCGAGGGCGCCCCACGCCTCGCGGAGGAGTTGCGCGCGCTCGGGCGGTCGCTGGACGGGCCGGGCGCGTCCGGGGACGAGTCGATGGCAGAGCGGGTGCTGGAGCGGATACTCGCCGAGCGGATCCCGGTCCCGGTGGCCGTCCGGCCGGGGCCCGGTGAGCGTGTCCGCGCGGTGCGTCGCTGGGTGCGGCTCAGGGGGCGCGTGCTGGCCGCGGGCCTGTGCGGTCTGCTGACGGTGCTCGTGCTCACGCCTCCGGTGCGCGCCGCGGTCGTCGACTGGTTCGGCTTCGGCGGGGTCGAGGTGCGGTACGACCCGTCGGCGGTGCCCTCGCCGGGCGCCGAGGTGCCGGGGTGCGGTCCGTCGCTCACCCTGGCCGAGGCGGGGCGGCGGGTGGGGTTCACGCCGCTCGTGCCGGACGACCTCGGGGTGCCGGACGCGGTGACGGTGACGCCGGAGCCGAAGGTGCGGTTCCTGATGACTCTCTGCTGGCGCGAGCACGGACACACGATCCGGCTGGACGAGTATCCGGCCGGCCTCGACATGGGCTTCGCCAAGACGGTGCGGGAGCCGCCGGAGTGGGTGTTGCTGGGTGGGGACGGGAGCGGGAGCGGGAGTGGGGACGGGAGCGGGGACGCCGGCCTGGGTGATCCGGCGTTGTGGTTCCCCCGGCCGCATCTGCTCAGCTTCTGGCTGATCGGCGCGTCCGGCGACCGCTTCACCCGCTCGGAGCGGACCGCGGGGCCCACGCTGCTGTGGATGCGCGCGGGCGAGGTGACCCTCCGTCTGGAGGGCGTGGCGTCGAAGGCGCGCGCCACGGAGATCGCGCAGTCGCTGGAACGGCGGAAATAGGCGGACGGAGAGTGGGAACCCCGGCGGGTCGAGCGGTGTACCAGAAGTGACACACGGCGTGCGGGCGGTCCGCGCGCCGATCGGCCGGCAGGTGGGGGGCTCGGATGCGCGGGGTTCGTGAACTGCTCGCGGTGGTGGGGGCGTTGGGGGTGGCCCTCTCGGCCGTGCTGCTGGGTGCGCCGTCCGCCGTGGCCGGCGGCCCGACGAGTGTGCTGGTGGTCTGCCCGGAGAGCGCGGAGACCGCCGGGCTGTACCACGCGGACGAGGAGTACGGGGAGTTGGCGCGGCTGCTGGGCGAACCGGGCGCGGGGGCTCGGAAGTCGCCGCCGGGCCTGACCGTGGGCAGCGGCCGTCAGATCAATGTCACGTGGCTCGTCCATGACGTCTCGCCCTGGCGCGTCGACCGCGTCTTTCCGGACGTCCCGGGCAGCAAGGAGGCCTGGATCCACACAGCGACCGATGTGCCGCGGTCGATGAACGGCTACTGGCACAGGGCGGAGCAGCCGGCGCGCCTGCGAGCCCTGTTGAAGAAGCTCGGAGTGATGGGCGCCTCCTCGGGCGCGGGGACGGGCGCGATCCCCCCGGCGTCCCTGCCGCTGCCCACGGACGAGCCGTCCGCCGCACCCGCGGCCACGCCCGCCGGGCCTCCCCGCGGCACGGTCGCGTCCGGGACGGACCACGGCACCGACTGGTGGTGGGCGATACCGGGCGCGGTGGGCGGGGCCGCGGCCACCCTGCTGCTGCGCCCCCTGGTCCCCGCCGGTCCCGGCTCCCTGCTCCGGCGCCGAAGGCAGCGTGCGACGGGCCCCCGGCAGGAGCTGCGCGACTCGTGAAAGCCGCCGTCCGGACGCGGGGCGACGCGGCGGAAGGCACGCCGGCGGGCGCAGACCGTGGGTGAAGTACCAGGACCGGCGGACGGGCGCACGGATGGGCGCGGGGCCGGGCAGGGATGAGGGGGCGGTTCGGGCGGACGAGTGTCGGGGGGAACGGATGAAACGGCGGGTCCTGCGTAGGGGGAGCCCAGGCGGACGGATGCACGGGTGGGTCGTTCGGGCGGCGCTTCGGGACAGGGGGAGTCGGAGGGACGGGACGGGATACCGGGGTGAGTGGACGGAGCAGCGGGGCGAAGGGACACGGGGTCGGGACGAGCGGACAGGACGCCGGAGCGGGGCCGCGGCGAGCCGCGAACGGACGGAACGCCGGGGCGAGGACGCGGCGTGCCGGGACCAGCGGGCGGCGTGGCGGCGGGTAGGCCGGACGGTCTGGCGGCGATCGGGCCGGACGGGGCGGTGGCCATCAGGTCGGACGGGGTGGCACGGCGGGCGCGGGCGATGGTGGCTGCCGCTCCTGGTATCGCTGGCGCTGGCGGTGCTCGGCGCACCTGGGGCCCGGGCGTCCGCTCCCACCGCGGTGGCCGCGCGGGCCGACACGCCGGACATGGCCCTGGTCGTCGCCGGAGGCACCGGACACACCACCCTCGTGCACTCCGGGGACCGCGATTTCGCCCGGCTCTGGCGCCTGCTGGCGCCCCGCTTCACGGGAACGGAGAGAGTGCCCGACGCTTGGGCGGCAGGCGACTATCCGCCGGTGCGCGCCACCGTCATCTGGGGGATGACGGGTGTCGGGGGGTGGCCGCAGACGAGCCGGGCACCCGGCGGAGACGTCGCCATCGAGCGTGAGGACCAGGTCTTCCTCGCCCCGGACGGCACCCCCTGGGTGCGGTCGGACCCCTCGCCGGACGTGGCGGACGACGACGTCCGCTGGCACCGGGCGGCGCGCTCGGTGTTCGACGGGCTGGTGGAGCACGGGGGCCCGTTCGGCCCGGGGACCCCGGCGGTGCCCGCGGCGGCGCGGGGCGCCGGTCCGGCCGTGTGCGCGAAGTGGGCGGTGACCGGACTGGCGGTGGGCCTGCTCGTCGGTGCGGGAGGCACCCGTCTGATACGCCGCGCGGCGGCCCGGCGTGACGCTGCCGGACCGCCGCGGGAACCACGACAGGAGCTGATCGACCTGTAGCGCCGGCTGGGCCCGACGCCGGCGATCGTCAGCCGAGGTCGATCGTCAGCCGAGGTCGATCTCCGGGTAGAGCGGGAAGGGGGCCAGCAGATCGGTGGCGCGGTGGGAGATCTCGTCGGAGATCTTCGGGTCCAGGACGTGCTGGGCCTTGGACGGGTTGCCCTTGGCGGTGGTGCCGGGCTCGGCGACGGTGAGGACGCGGTCGATCAGGCCGGCGATCTCGTCCATCTCGGCGGTGCCCAGACCACGGGTGGTCAGGGCGGGCGTGCCGATGCGGATGCCCGAGGTGTACCAGGCGCCGTTGGGGTCGGCGGGGATGGCGTTGCGGTTGGTGACGATGCCCGAGTCGAGCAGCGCGGACTCGGCCTGGCGGCCGGTGAGGCTGTAGGAGGAGGCGACGTCGATCAGGTTCAGGTGGTTGTCGGTGCCCCCGGTGACCAGCGTGGCGCCGCGGCGCATCAGCCCCTCGGCCAGGGCGCGGGCGTTGTCGACGACGGCCTGGGCGTAGTCGCGGAACTCGGGGCGGCGGGCCTCGGCGAGCGCGACGGCCTTGGCGGCCATGACGTGCGGGAGCGGGCCGCCGAGGACCATCGGGCAGCCGCGGTCCACCTGCTCGGCGAGGGACTCGTCGCACAGGACCATGCCGCCGCGCGGGCCGCGCAGCGACTTGTGGGTGGTGGTGGTGACGATCTGGGCGTGCGGGACCGGGTCGAAGTCGCCGGTGAGGACCTTGCCGGCGACGAGACCGGCGAAGTGCGCCATGTCGACCATCAGCGTCGCGCCGACCTCGTCGGCGATCTCCCGCATGATCCGGAAGTTCACCAGGCGGGGGTAGGCGGAGTACCCGGCGACGATGATCATCGGCTTGAACTCGCGGGCGGACACGCGCAGGGCCTCGTAGTCGATGAGGCCGGTGGCGGGGTCGGTGCCGTAGGAGCGCTGGTCGAACATCTTGCCGGAGATGTTCGGGCGGAAACCGTGGGTGAGGTGACCGCCGGCGTCCAGGGACATGCCGAGCATGCGCTGGTTGCCGAAGGCCTGGCGCAGTTCCGCCCAGTCGGCCTCGGAGAGGTCGTTGACGTTGCGGACGCCGGCCTTGGCGAGGGCCGGGGCCTCGACGCGGGCGGCGAGGACGGCCCAGAAGGCGACAAGGTTGGCGTCGATACCGGAGTGCGGCTGGACGTAGGCGTGCTCGGCGCCGAAGAGTTCGCGGGCGTGCTCGGCGGCGAGGGCCTCGACGGTGTCGACGTTGCGGCAGCCGGCGTAGAAGCGGCGGCCGACGGTGCCCTCGGCGTACTTGTCGCTGAACCAGTTGCCCATGGCCAGCAGGGTGGCCGGGGAGGCGTAGTTCTCGGACGCGATCAGCTTGAGCATGGCGCGCTGGTCGGCGACTTCCTGGCCGATGGCGTCCGCGACACGGGGCTCCACCGCCCGGATCACGTCGAGGGCGCTGCGGAAGGCGGTGGACTCGGTGGACAGGGGCTCGGACATGACGGCCTCCGGACGTGGCGTTCGGCGTTCACGGGTCGGCCCAGGCGCACGGCACACAGTTCACGGAGCCGCTCCCCGATGGTCGGTCCCATCCCAGCGCGCCAGTCACGGCCCCGCCGGTCAGCCTACCGGGCACGCCGGATCACGGGCCACGCGACGTCGCCGGGCGAGCGCTCGCCGTCGGCGCCCCGGGCGAGCGACGATGGGAGGAAGGCTCTCGTGCCGCAGGAGACGGAGACTCCGTGACCCTCACCGAACGCCTCATCGCGGAGGCCGACGCGCACGCCGCGCCCACCTACCGTCCGCTGCCGGTCGTCGTGGCGACGGCGGAGGGCGCCTGGATGACGGACGTCGAGGGGCGCCGCTATCTCGATTTGCTTGCCGGCTACTCGGCGCTGAACTTCGGGCACGGCCACCGCCGGCTGATCGACGCGGCCAAGGCGCAGCTGGAGCGGGTGACGCTGACCTCCCGGGCGTTCCACCACGACCGGTTCGCCGCCTTCTGCACGGAGCTGGCGGAGCTGTGCGGCATGGAGATGGTGCTGCCGATGAACACGGGCGCGGAGGCGGTGGAGACGGCCCTGAAAACGGCCCGGAAGTGGGGGTACCGCGTCAAGGGCGTTCCCGACGGCAGGGCGAGGATCGTGGTGGCGGCCGACAACTTCCACGGCCGTACGACGACCATCGTCGGCTTCTCCACCGACCGGGAGGCGCGGGCGGACTTCGGTCCGTTCACGCCGGGCTTCGACATCGTGCCGTACGGGGATGCGGGCGCGCTGCGGGCGGCGCTCACCGACGAGACGGTCGCCGTGCTGCTGGAACCGATCCAGGGCGAGGCGGGGGTGGTGGTGCCGCCGGCCGGCTATCTCGCCGCGGTACGGGCCCTGACACGGGAACGGAACGTGCTGTTCGTCGCGGACGAGATCCAGTCGGGTCTGGGCCGGACCGGGAGGACCTTCGCGTGCGAGCACGAGGGTGTGGTGCCGGACATGTACGTGCTCGGCAAGGCGCTCGGTGGCGGGGTCGTGCCGGTGTCGGCGGTGGTGTCGAGCGGTGAGGTGCTCGGTGTGTTCCGGCCCGGCGAGCACGGGTCCACCTTCGGCGGGAATCCGCTGGCCTGTGCGGTGGCGCTGGAGGTGATCGCGATGCTGCGGACCGGCGAGTACCAGGGGCGGGCGGCGGAGCTGGGGACCCGTCTGCACCGGGAGCTGGGGCTGCTGGCCGGCACGGGGCGGGTGACCGGGGTCCGCGGGCGCGGGCTGTGGGCGGGCGTGGACATCGCCCCGGCGTACGGGACGGGCCGCGAGGTCTCCGAGGAGCTGATGGACCGGGGCGTCCTGGTCAAGGACACCCACGGTCCGACGATCCGGATCGCCCCGCCGCTGGTGATCGGCGAGGAGGACCTGGACTGGGGGCTGGCGCAGCTGCGGGGCGTGCTGGGTGTCTGAGGGCTGTCCCGGTCAGACGATCACGTGGGGCAGGAAGCGGGCGTACTCGTCGGTGATCAGGCCCGTCGACTCGCGGATGCCGAGTCCCGCCGGTTCGTCCTCCACCACCCAGGCGCCGAGTACGACGCGGTTGCCGTCGAAGGAGGGCAGCGGGGCCAGTTCCTGGTAGCAGCAGGGTTCGTCCCGCAGGACGGGGTCCGCGCCGGGTTCGTGGACGGTGACGCCGGCTCCCTCGCGGCCGAGCAGGGGCTTGGCGACGTACCCCGTGGTCGCGGCCAGCTCCCGCGGGCCGTCGAGGTGGGCGGCCAGAAGGTTGGGGTGGCCCGGGTACAGCTCCCAGAGGATCGCCAGGAGCGCCTTGTTGCTGAGGAGCATCTTCCAGGCGGGCTCGATCCACATCGTCGAGCCCGTACCGCCGCCGTTGTCGAGGGTGTCCAGGACGTGGTCGGCGAAGCGGTCGGTGGTGAGCCATTCCCAGGGGTACAGCTTGAAGCAGCTGCGGATGAAGCCGAGCCGGTTGTCGACGAAGCGATCGGACAGGGGGTCCCAGCCGATCTCCTCGACCGATATCCAGTCGGTGTCGAGGCCCGCCTGTTCGGCGGTCTCCTTCAGATAGGCGACGGTCATCAGGTCCTCGCCGAGCTCGTCCTCCGCGGAGTGCGCGAAGTAGAGGGGGCTGCCCGGCGGGAGGAGGGCGGCCTGCTTCCGCCAGGCGGCGACGAGGCGTTCGTGCAGGGAGTTCCACTGGTCGGCGCCGGGGAAACGGTCCTCCATCCAGAACCACTGGGGGCTCGCGGCCTCGACGAGCGAGGTCGGGGTGTCGGCGTTGTACTCCAGCAGCCTGGCGGGGCCCGTACCGTCGTAGCGCAGGTCGAAGCGGCCGTAGACGGACGGGAGTTCGGCGCGGCGGTGCCAGGCCTCGGCGACCGCACGGGCGACCCTCGGGTCGGTGATGCCGAGGTCGGCGAAGCGGTTCTCCTCGACGATGTGCCCGGCCGCCGCGAGACACATGCGGTGGAGTTCCGCGACGGTGTCCTCCAGCGCCTCGACCTCGGGGAGCGAGAAGGCGTAGTACGCGCTCTCGTCCCAGTAGGGGCGCAGGGAGTCGTCCGGGTAGCGGGTCAGCGGATAGATGAGGCCCTGCCGCTCGACGGTCTGCTGCCAGTCGGCGCGGGGTTCGAGGGAACGGCGTTGCACGGCGTCATGTGTCCGATCGGGTGCGGGGGCGGTGCCGGGTCGGTGCGGGGTCGGTGGCGTCGGGGCGCTCAGCCGCCGGAGCCGCCCTTTCCGCCCTTGCCGCCGCCGATGCCGCCGCGGTCCACGCCGTGGCCGTGGCTGCCGCCGGAGGAACCCGATCCCTTGCCCGGCTTGGTGAACGAGCCGCCGTCGACCCAGCCGCTCTTCTTCTTGCCGCCGTAGTACCAGAAGCCGTGGCCGGAGGTCTTGGTTGAGGTGCAGTTCTTGTCCGCGACGACCTTGTAGCCCTTGATCGCCTGGTAGCTGTCGCGGTCGACGCAGCGCTTGTCGGGGTCCGAGGAGCAGGCGGTGAGAGTCGCCGCGAGCAGTCCCATACCGCCGAGCACGACCGTGCCGGAGCGCAGTCGTCGTCGTGTGTCCGCCATGTTCGGTCCCCCGTTGGTCTCCGTCGATGTCATCCGGCTCAGCGCCGGCGTTCAGATTAGAGACCGGTCGGGGCCGGTACGCGGTGGCCCCCTCCGATTCGCCTTCCCCTACAGTCACTTCGTGCTCTTTGGAATGTTGTGCGCACTTGGTGCCGCGGTCTGTTTCGGTACGGCGACGGTGCTTCAGGCGATCGCCGCGCGGACGGCGGCCGGTACCGGCGCCGGCACCGGCGGTCCGGGTGGGGACGCGGCGTTGCTGCTGCGGGCCCTGCGGCAGTGGCGGTATCTGGCGGGTCTGGCGCTGGACGGGCTCGGGTTCGTGTTCCAGATCGCGGCGCTGCGGTCGCTTCCCATCTACGCGGTGGGGGCCGCGCTGGCGTCGAGCCTCGCGGTGACCGCGGTGGTGGCGGCGCGGCTGCTGCGGGTGCGGCTCAGCGGGACGGAGTGGGCCGCGGTGGGAGTGGTGTGCGCGGGGCTGGGGATGCTCGGGCTGGCGTCGGGGGCCGAGGGGGACCGCGCGGGCTCGATGACGCTGAAGTACGCGATGCTGGGGACCGCGGTACTGGTGCTGCTGCTGGGGCTGGTGGGTGGCCGGCTGCCGGGGCGCGGGCGGGCGCTGGTGCTCGGGCTGGGGGCGGGGTTCGGGTTCGGGGTGGTCGAGGTGTCCGTGCGGCTGATCGACGATCTCGCACCGGGAACGCTGGTGCGCAATCCGGCGGTGTACGCGCTGCTGGTCGGGGGAGGTGCCGCGTTCCTGCTGCTGACCACGGCCCTGCAGCGCGGCTCGGTGACGACGGCGACCGCGGGTCTGGTGATCGGCGAGACCATCGGGCCGGCCCTGGTGGGGGTGGTCTGGCTGGGGGACCGTACGCGGGAGGGGCTGGAGTGGCTGGCCGTGCTCGGGTTCCTGGTGGCGGTGGCGGGGGCACTGGCCCTGGCGCGGTTCGGAGAGGCCCCGGTGGAGGAGGCCTGACGGTGCGACGGGGGCGGTAGCCACCGGGGGGACGGTTGCCATGGACGGGGACGGTTGCCACGGAGGCGACGGTAGCCACGAAGGGGACGGTGGCCACGGAGGGGAACGGTAGCCACGGAGTCTCCCCACAGCGGAGTCTCCTCACCCGCGGCGCGTCTCCCTCGGGGCCGCGCTCCCCCGCCCCCGCCCCGCCCCTCGTCGGACGGTCACGCTCGTGGCGGCGCGCCGCTCCGCCCCGGAATGCCGTCCCGGGCTATCTGCCGGCGGAGGCCAGGGCCGCGCACAGTGCCTCCAGCGCTCCGCCCCACGCGTGGTCCGGTGGTGTTCCGTACCCCACCACGAGCGCGTCCGTCCGCCCGGCCGTCGAGTCCGGGTGGCGGTAGCGGTCCAGTCCATGGGCGGCGAGACCGTGCCAGGCCGCCGCCCGCAGCGCGGGCCGCTCCGTGCCCGGCGGGAGCCGCAGCACCACGTGCAGACCCGCGGCGATCCCGGTCGCCCGGACCCCGGGAGCCCGTGCCGCGAGCTGTGCCACCAGCGCGTCCCGGCGACGGCGGTAGCGCAGCCGGGCCGCGCGGACATGCCGGTCGTACGCACCCGAGGTGAGGAACTCCGCCAGGGTCAGCTGGTCCAGCACCCCGCAGGACCAGTCCGCCTCGCCCTTCGCCGCGATCACCTCCGGCCCGATCGACGGCGGCAGCACCAGCCAGCCCAGCCGCAGTCCCGGAGCCAGGGACTTGCTCGCCGTGCCCAGGTAGACCACGTGGTCGGGGTCGAGGCCCTGGAGCGCGCCGACCGGCTGGCGGTCGTAGCGGAACTCCCCGTCGTAGTCGTCCTCCAGGATCAGCCCGTCGCCGCGCCGCGCCCAGTCCACCACCGCGGCCCGCCGTTCGGGGTGCAGCGGCACCCCCATCGGGAACTGGTGCGCGGGGGTCAGCAGCACCGCCCGCACCCCGGCGAGGTCACCGGACGTCAACTCCTCCGTGCGCGTGCCCAGTGCGTCGAATCCGAGCGGTGACGTCCGCAGGCCGGCTCGTTCCACCAGGTCCCAGTGCACATCCAGCCCGTACGGCTCCACGGCCAGCGCCCGCGCTCCCCGTCCGTGCAGCACCTGGCCGAGCAGCATCAGCCCGTGCGCGAACCCGGAGCAGATCAGGATGCGTTCCGGGTCGGCGCGGACCCCGCGGGCCCGCGCCAGATAGCCGGCCAGGGCGGTGCGCAGTTCCACCCGGCCCCGCGGGTCGCCGTAGCCGAGGGCGTCGTACGGAGCCCTCGCCAGCGCCCGGCGGGAGGCCTTCAGCCAGGCCGCGCGGGGGAAGAAGGACAGGTCCGGGGTGCCGGGGACCAGGTCGTACGCCGGCCGGGAGCGGGCGCGGCGCGGCTCCTGGGCGGCCGACGGCGCGGGCACCGGACGTTCGGCGACGCTCGTGCCCGAGCCCTGGCGTGCGGTGAGCCAGCCCTCCGCCACCAGGTCGGTGTACACGTCCGCGACCGTGTTGCGGGCGATGCCCAGGTCGGCGGCGAGGGAGCGGGAGGAGGGCAGCCGGGTGCCCGGCGCCAGCCGGCCGCCGCGGACCGCCTCCCGCAGGGCGTCCGTCAGGCCCTTGCGGACACCGGATCCGGTCGGCTCGACATGGAGGTCGATCCCGAAAGTGGCCCAGGATTCTGCCATGGAAATGGACCATACTCCTGGGCTGCCTTGTTCGTAGGGTCGAGGCATGACGACGAACGAAGCCCCCGCCGACACCCGCGCCGGTACCGGCGCGACCGAGGAGTACGCCCCCGAGCACAGCCCCCGTCTGGCCTGGGCCAAGCTGGCCCCCGACGTCTACAAGGCGATGGTCCGGCTCGACACGGCGGCCCAGCAGGGGCTCGACCCGAAACTGGGCGAGCTGGTGCGGATCCGTGCCTCACAGCTCAACCACTGCGCGTTCTGCCTCGACATGCACACCAAGGACGCGCTCGCCGCCGGCGAGAGCGTCGAGAGGATCGTGCAGCTCGGCGCGTGGGACGAGTCCCGGCACTTCTACACCGAGAAGGAGCTCGCGGCGATCGAGCTGACGGAGGCGATCACCGTACTGACCGACGGCTTCGTGCCGGACGAGGTCTACGCGCGCGCCGCCCGCCACTTCGAGGAGACCGAGCTGGCGCAGCTGATCGCGTCGATCACGGTCATCAACGCGTGGAACCGGTTCGGGGTGACCTGCCGCCTCGTGCCCGGCCACTACACGCCGGGGCAGTTCAAGTGACGGTGACGGTGGCAGCGACGGTGGCAGCGACGGCTCCCGCGCAGGCACCGGCGCGCCCCGGGATCCCGCCGGGTGATCTCCCGTCATGAGCGGAGTCGAGACCTTCCGGGCCCTGCACCACGGCCGCGCCCCGGGCGACCCGCTCGTCCTGCCCGGCCCCTGGGACGCCGTCAGCGCGCGGGTGTGCGCGGACGCCGGTTTCCCCGCGCTCGCCACGCCCAGCGCGGGTGTCGCCGCCTCGCTCGGATACGCGGACGGGGCCACACCCGCCGACGAGATGTTCGCGGCGGTCGCCCGGATCGCGCGGGCCGTCGACGTGCCCGTCTCCGCGGACGTGGAGGGCGGTTACGGGCTGGCACCCGGGGAGCTGGTGGAGCGGCTGCTGGCGGCGGGCGTGGTCGGCTGCAACCTCGAGGACTCCGAAGGGGGTGTCCTCAAGGACCCGGCACGGCACGCCGACTGGCTGGCGGAGGTCCGGGCCGCCGCCGGTGACCGGCTCTTCGTCAACGCCCGCGTCGACGTCTTCGCGCACGGGGACGGGGATCCGGAACGGGCCCTCGAACGGGCCGCGCTGTATGTCGCCGCGGGCGCCGACTGCGTGTATCCGATCGGCGCGCCCGTCGGCGTGCTCCCCCTGCTCAGAGCGGGCGTTCAAGGCCCCGTCAACGTGCTGGCCAGCCCCGACGGCTCCTCGCTCACCGACCTCGGTGAGCGGGGAGCCACCCGGATCACGTTCGGACCGGGGGTGCAGCGACGCGCGGCGGAGGCGCTGCGGCGGTTCGTCACGGGACTGAGATGAGTTCGTCACGGGGCTGAGGTGACCGGGGTCACGACAGCCACGCGCGCCAGGTCGACGCGTGGCTGTCCACCCACTTCTTCGCCGCCTCCTGCGCCGACAGCTTGTCGTTGGCGATCATCAGGGAGACCTCGTTCTGGTCCTCGGTGGTCCACTTGAACTTCTTCAGGAAGGCGGCCGCCTTGCCGCCGTTCTTCGCGAAGTCCGTGTTGAGGTACTTCTGGAGCGGGGTGTGCGGATAGGCGCAGGCGACCTTCGCCGCGTCCGCGTCGCAGCCCTCCTTGTAGGCGGGCAGCTTCACCTCCGTCATCGGGACCTTCTCGAAGAGCCACTGGGGTGAGTACCAGTATGTGAGGAAGGGCTTCTTCTCCTTCGCGAACTGCTTCATCTGGGTGATCTGCGCGGCCTCCGAACCGGCGAACACCACCTGGTAGTTGAGCTTCAGGTTGCCGACCAGGGCCTTGTCGTTGGTGACGTACGAAGGGGAGCCGTCCAGCAGCTGGCCCTTGCCGCCGCTCTCCGCGGTGCGGAGCCGGCCGGCGTACTTGTCGAGGTTCTTCCAGTCGGTGACGTCCGGGTGCTGCCGGGCGAAGTACGTGGGCACGTACCAGCCGATGTGCCCGGTGACCCCCAGCCCGCCGCCCGGGACGATCGTCTTCTTGTCCTCGACGTACCGCTTCTCCTGGTCGGGGTGGCCCCAGTCCTCCAGGATGGCGTCGACCCGGCCCTGACTGAGCGCGTCCCACGCGGGGACCTCGTCGACCTGCACGGTGTCGACGCGGTAGCCGAGCTTGTGCTCCAGCAGGTACTGCGCGACACCCACGTTGGCCTGCGCACCCACCCAGGACTGCACGGACAGGGTCACCGTCCCGGCGCCCTGGGCGCCCGCGAAGGGCGAGGCCTGCTTGGTCATGTCGGCCGCGCCGCAGCCGGTCAGCAGCAGCAGGGCGGACACACCGGCGGTCACCGACATCGTACGAAGTCGCATGTCACGCTCCCTTCTTCGTGGGCCGCCGGGTCGGCTGGGTCACCCGGTCGAGCATCAGGCCGAGGCAGACGATCGCCGCTCCGGCCACCAGGCCGGTCGCCAGGTCGCCCTGGGCGAGGCCGAACACGACGTCGTAGCCGAGCGCGCCACCGCCGACCAGGCCGCCGATGATGACGACGGCGAGGACCAGCACGACCCCCTGGTTGACGGCGAGAAGCAGTGCCGGGCGGGCCAGCGGAAGCTGGACCTGGCGCAGTTGCTGGGCGCCGGTGGCGCCGAGCGAGCGGGCCGCCTCCAGGGCGGCGGGGTCGACGGCGCGCAGCCCCTGCGTGGTGATGCGGACCACGGCGGGCAGCGCGTAGACGACGGCCGCGGCGACGGCGGGCGCGCGGCCGACACCGAACAGCGCCACCACCGGGATGAGGTACACGAACTGCGGCATCGTCTGGAAGACGTCGAGAACGGGCCGCAGCAGCCGTTCGACGCGCTCGCTGCGCGCCGCCGCCACACCGGTCGCGAAACCGAGGACGAGGGTCACGGCGACGGCCGCGAGCACCTGCGAGAGCGTGTCCAGGGAGGGCTTCCACACGCCCAGCACCCCGATCGCGGCCATCGCGAGGACCGCGGTGAGGGCGGTCCGCCAGGTGCCGATCAGCCAGGCGAGGGCGGCGACGATCAGCAGGACCGACCACCAGGGCAGTGACTGGAGGCCGTCCCGGAGTGGGTCCAGGACCCAGGTGGTGAAGTGTCCGGCCCAGTCGGCGGTGCCGCCGAGGTAGGGGACTCCGGAGTAGAGGTGGTCGGTCATCCAGCCGACGACCCGGTTCACGGGCTCGGCGATGTGCAGGGTCCAGGTGCCGGGCCAGTCGAGCCGGTCGGTGAGGCGTCCGGCGAGCGCCACGGCGACGGCCCCGGCGAGGACGTACACCCAGAGCAGGGCGGTTCCCCCGGTGCGGGTGCCGAGGCGTTCGCCCGCGGCGCCGGTCACCCGGTCCAGGACGACCGCGAGCAGCACGATCGGGATGCCGGCGGCGAGCGCGGCACCGACGTCGACGGAGGCGAGGGCCTGGTAGACGCGGTCACCGAGGCCGCCCGCGCCGATGACGGACGCGATGACCGCCATCGACAGCGCCATCATGATCGTCTGGTTGAGGCCCAGCAGGAGTTCCTTGCGGGCCAGCGGGAGGCGGGCGGTCAGCAGCCGCTGCCGGGCCGTGGCGCCGAGCGAGGTGACGGCCTCCATCACACCGGTGTCGGCGTCGCGCAGACCGAGCGCGGTGAGACGGGCCATGGGCGGCGCCGCGTAGACGACGGTGGCGAGGACGGCGGCGGGGACGCCGATGCCGAAGACCAGGACGACGGGCAGCAGGTAGGCGAAGGCCGGGAGCACCTGCATGGTGTCGAGGACCGGGCGCAGCGCGCGGTAGGTGCGGTCGGAGAGCCCGGCGGCGAGGCCGAGCAGCGCGCCGAGGGCGACGGACGCGAGGACGGCGACCACCATGAGCGCGAGCGTCTGGAGGGTGGGCACCCACATGCCGAGCAGCCCGCAGGCGAGGAAGGCGGCGGTCGTTCCGAGCGCGAGCCGGATCCCGGCGGCCCGCCAGGCGACGAGTCCCGCGGCCACCGTGACGCCGGCCCAGCCCGCCGCGAGCAGCACCAGGTAGACGGCGCGTACGCAGAGGACGACGGCGTTGCTGACGTAGCCGAAGAAGTAGAGGAACAGGGGGTGGCTGTCCCGGTTGTCGATGATCCAGTCGCTGGTTCTGCCGAGGGGCCCGGCGAGGTCGACGGTGAGCGCGTGCGGCCAGGTCCCGCTGGCCCAGCGGGAGTCGAGGACCGGGACGAGGACGGCCGCGGCGACGGCGAGCAGCAGGATCTTGGCCACGGCGCGGTGCCGGGTGGCGCTCTTGAGCAGGGCGGAGACGCCGGTGTGCCCGACGGTCGCGGTGACGGCAGCCATCAGGCCACCCCCTCGCTGCGGGCCGCGGAGTCCGTCCCGGCCACCACCCCGAGCAGCGCCGCCGAGTCCACGACCCCGAGGCAGCGTCCCTTGTCCATGACGCGTGCCGGGTCGCCGGAGCGCGCCACCGCCTCGATGGCCTGCGAGACGGTCGTCTCGGGTGTCACGGCCGGGCCTCGCGCGGCCTCGTCCGCGGACGCGGCCCGCATCGCCGTACGCACCGTCATGACCTGCTCGCGCGGCACGTCCCGGACGAACTCGCGGACGTAGTCGTCGGCGGGTGAGCCGACGATCTCCTCGGGCGTGCCGAGCTGGACGATGCGGCCGTCGCGCATCAGGGCGATGCGGTCGCCCAGGCGCAGGGCCTCGTTCAGGTCGTGGGTGATGAAGACCATCGTGCGGCCCTCGTCGCGGTGGAGGCGGACGACCTCCTCCTGCATGTCACGCCGGATGAGGGGGTCGAGTGCGCTGAACGGCTCGTCGAAGAGCAGCACTTCGGGGTCGACGGCGAGGGCCCGGGCGAGCCCGACGCGCTGCTGCTGGCCGCCGGAGAGCTGGCCCGGCTTGCGGTGTTCCATGCCTTCGAGGCCGACCTTGGCGACGACCCCGGCGGCCCGCTCGCGGCGCTCCGCCTTGCCGACGCCCTGGATCTCCAGGCCGTAGGCGACGTTGTCGAGGACGGAGCGGTGCGGGAGCAGGCCGAAGTGCTGGAAGACCATCGCGGCGCGGTGGCGGCGCAGTTCGCGCAGCCGGGCCCGGTCCATGGCGCGCACGTCCTCGCCGTCGATGGCGATCGTGCCCGCGGTCGGCTCGATGAGCCGGGTCAGACACCGTACGAGGGTGGACTTGCCCGAGCCGGACAGGCCCATGACGACGAAGACCTCGCCCTTGCGCACGTCGAAGCCGACGTCGCGGACGGCGGCGGTGCAGCCGGTGCGGGAGCGGAGTTCGGCGGGGGTGAGGGCGGAGAGCTCGGGGTCGGCGGGGACCCGCTCGGGCCTGGGTCCGAAGACCTTCCACAGACCGTCGACGGAGAAGACGGGACCTTCGGCGGCACCCGCGCTTCCGGCACCACTGGCACTACTCACATTGCTGGCACTGCTGGCACTGCTGGCAGTCGTACTCATCACGCACCACCTCCGATCAGCTCGGCGCATTTCTCCCCGACCATGAGCACCCCGATCATCGGGTTCACGGCGGGCATCGTCGGGAAGACCGACGCGTCGGCGATACGCAGGCCGTCGAGGCCGCGCACCCTCAGTTCGGGGTCGACCACGGCGTCGGTGTCCGCCGCCGCTCCCATCCGGCAGGTGCCCGCCGGGTGGTACACGGTGTGCGCGACCTGGCGCGCGTACGCGCTCAGCTCCTCGTCGTCCGTGACGTCCGGACCGGGACACACCTCACGCTTGAGCCAGCCCGCGAGCGGCTCGGTCGCGGCGATCTCGCGGGCGATACGGATCCCGTCGACGAGGGTGCGGCCGTCGTAGTCGTCCTCGTCCGTGAAGTAACGGAAGTCGAGGGCGGGCTTGACCACCGGATCGGCGCTCGTCAGGTACAGCCGTCCACGGCTGCGCGGCTTGGGGATGTTCGGGGTCATCGAGACGCCGTGCGCGGGGCGTTCGTAGCCGATCCGCTCCGGGTTGTCGGTGAACGGGACCTGGTAGAAGTGGAACATCAGGTCGGGGCCCGCGTGTTCGGGGTCGCGGCGCACGAAGAGACCCGCGTCGGAGTCCATCGCGGAGTTCTCGGGGATGGGGCCGACCGTCTCCCACACGATCACCGACTCGGGGTGGTCGAGCAGGTTCTCACCGACGCCGGGCAGGTCGTGGGCGACGGGTATGCCGAGCGCCTCCAGATCGGCGGCCGGTCCGATGCCGGAGTGCAGCAGCAGCCGCGGCGAGTCCACGGCGCCGGCGCACAGCACGACCTCGTGCTTCGCCCGTACGAGGATCTCCTCGCCGTCCTTGGTGCGGACGTGCACGCCCGTCGCGCGCGTCCCCGCCAGCTCCAGCCGGTGCGCCCAGGTCTCCAGCATCAGCGTGAGGTTGGGCCGCTCGTCCATCACCGGGTGCAGATAGGCGACCGACGCGCTGGACCGCTTGTTGTTCTCGGGGTGGTAGGCGAGGTCGAAGAAGCCGGCACCCTCGGTGAACGGCTGCTTGTTGAAGCCCTCGACGCGGGGGACGCCCAGCGCGGACCGGGCGGCGTCCACGAAGTCGCGGGCGATGGCGTTCCGGTCCTTCTCGTCGACCGGGACGATGTTGTTGAGGAGCCGCGCGAAGTACGCCTCCATCGGCACCGCGCCCCAGCCCTCGGCGCCCGCCGCCTCCCACTCGTCCCAGTCGGAGGGCAGCGGCTTGAACGCGATGAGCGTGTTGTGCGAGGAGCAGCCGCCCAGCACCCGGGCCCGGCTGTGCCGGATGTGCGAGTTGCCGCGGGGCTGCTCGGTCGTCGGGTAGTCGTAGTCGAGCTCGCCGCCGAGCAGGCCCATCCACCGGCGCAGGGTGAGGACGTCCTCGCGGCCCACGTCACTGGGGCCGCCCTCGATGACGGCGACGGTGACGTCGGGGTTCTCGGTGAGCCGGGAGGCGATCACGGAACCGGCCGTGCCGCCTCCGATGACGACATAGTCGTAGGTGTTCTCGTGCATGTGGTCGTGCTCCAGGGTGCTGGGGGCGGTGGGGAGTTGCGTCACGGGGATCAGCCCGCGAACCAGCGGACCGGCTTGGGCGCGAGGTTCTGGTAGACGTGCTTCGTCTCGCGGTACTCGGCGAGGCCCGCCGGGCCCAGCTCGCGCCCCACACCGCTCTTCCCGAAGCCGCCCCACTCCGCCTGCGGGAGATAGGGGTGGAAGTCGTTGATCCAGACGGTGCCGTGCCGCAACCGTCCGGCGACCCGGCGGGCACGGCCCGCGTCGGTGGTCCAGACGGCGCCCGCGAGCCCGTACTCGGTGTCGTTGGCGAGCGCGACGGCCTCCTCCTCGGTACGGAAGGTCTCCACCGTCAGGACGGGCCCGAAGACCTCCTCGCGGACCACCTTCATCCCGCGGTGGCACTGGTCGAGAACGGTCGGCTCGTAGAAGTACCCGGTGGCGGGCCTGCTGTCGGAGGGTTCCGGACGCTGCCCGCCGGCCCGCAGCACCGCACCCTCAGCCAGCGCGGAGGCGACGTACGCCTCGGTCTTCTCCCGCTGCTGCTCGGAGACCAGCGGGCCGCACTCGACACCTTCCTCGGTGCCGCGGCCCAGCCTGATCCGCCCGGCCCGGCGCGCGAGTTCGGCGACGAAGCGCTCGCGCACGGACTCCTCGACGAGGAGACGCGAGCCCGCCGAGCAGACCTGGCCGCTGTGGATGAAGGCGGCGTTGAGCGCCTGGTCGACGGCGGTGTCGAAGTCCTCGTCCGTCGCGCAGGCGTCCGCGAAGACGACATTGGGGTTCTTGCCGCCGAGTTCGAGGGCGACCTTCTTGACGGTGTCGGCGGCGGCCCTGGCCACCTTCGTCCCGCTGACCAGGCCACCGGTGAAGGAGACGAGGTCGACGTCGGGGTGCTCGGCGAGGCGGGCGCCGACCGTGTGTCCGGGCCCGGTGACGAGATTGGCGACCCCGGCCGGCAGACCGGCCTCGACGAGCAGCCGCAGCAGCGCGATCGTCGTCAGCGGCGTGATCTCGCTCGGCTTGATCACGAAGGTGTTCCCGGCGGCCAGGGCGGGCGCCACCTTCCAACTGGCCTGCAGCAGCGGATAGTTCCACGGCGTGATCAGTGCGCAGACACCCACCGGCTCGTGCACGACGACACTGTGGACGTCCTCGGACCCGGCGTCGACGACCCGGCCGCCGCCCTCCCCCACGACGAGATCGGCGAAGTACCGGAAGGCGTCCGCGACGCAGTCGATGTCGACGCGCCCCTCCTCGACCGTCTTGCCCGCGTCCCGGCTCTCCAGCAGCCCGAGCTCCTCACGGTCGCGGACCAGGAGGTCGGCGACGCGGCGCAGCAGGGCCGCGCGCTCGGCGACGGGGGTGTGCGGCCACGGGCCCGCGTCGAAGGCGCCGCGCGCGGCCGCCACGGCCGCGTCGGTGTCCCTCTCGTCACCCTCCGCGACCACGGCAAACGGCTTGGCGTCCGCGGGGTCGAGGATCTCGCGGGTCGCGCGGGATGCGGCCGCGCGCCACTCCCCGCCCACGTGGAGCGTCTGTTCTGCCTGCTGAGCCCGGTGTCCGGCCATGGTCGGTGCTGCCTTCCGTTCCTGATCCGTTCCCCTGTGTCACGTACGTGTCACTCTCGGGGACCGGGAGCGCATGCCCCCCGACCCGGATTGCATGCACGATCGGTGACCGGAAGTGCGCCGTGTCACTGAAAAATCAGCAGAAATGCGACCAGAAGCGACGCCTGGCAGGGTGGCCGGCCCGGCCTCCCCTCCTTCTCCCTTCCCTCTTCTTTGACTAAAGTCAAAGAATGAGGGAGACAGTGTCTGCGGAGGACGTGCGGGCGCTCCGGCGCTTCAACCGGTACTTCACCCGCCGCATCGGAGTCCTGGACGACCGCTACCTCGGACAGGACCGGCCGCTCGGCGAGGCGCGGCTGCTGTTCGAGCTGGGCGGCGGGGTGTCCCTGCGCGAGCTGCGGAACCGGCTCGGCCTGGACGCCGGATATCTGAGCCGGATGGTCCGGGCACTGGAGGCGCAGGGGCTGGTTCGGGTGAGCGTGCCGGCCGAGGACAGCCGGCTGCGGGTCGCGGAGCTCACGCCGGCCGGCCGCGCCGAGGTCGAGGAGCAGAACCGGCGGGCCGACGCGCTCGCCGAAGGACTGCTCGGCGGACTCGACGAGCGGCAGCGCGACGAACTCACCGCCGCCATCGGCGCCGCCGAGCGGCTGCTGCGGCTGGCGGGCATCACCGTCGAGTCCGTCGACGGCGCCTCGCCCGACGCGCGCGACTGCCTCGCGGGGTACGCCGCCGACATCGACCAGCGGTTCCCGGAAGGGTTCGACCCCGCCGCCCTGGTACGGCCCGAAGAAGTGTCCGGGGACTCGGGTGCCTTCCTCGTCGCGTACGAGGAAGGGCGTCCCGTGGGGTGCGGGGCGCTCCGCCTCCTGGAACCGGGGGTCGGCGAGATCCGCCATGTGTGGGTGCGTCCAGGAGCCCGGCGGCTCGGTCTGGCGCGACGGATCCTCGACGGGCTGGAGCGCGAGGCCGCCGGACGCGGCTGCGCCGTCGTACGGCTCGACACGCACGCGGTGCTCACCGAGGCGCAGTCGATGTACCGGGCGTGCGGATACGCGGAGATCCCCCGGTACGACGACAACGTCTACGCCGCTCACTGGTTCGAGAAACGACTCCGAGCGTTCCCGAAGCCGCTCCCGTGACGGGCGGTACCCCGGTTCAGCAGGCGCCGGCCAGGCAGAACGATGTCACCGCCGCCTCCTGGACCTGCCGCTGCGCGGGCCATGCGTCGGCCGGTCCCGAGGTGAGGACGACGTACAGCTCACCGCCGCCGGCCGGGACGACCCGGTCCAGGGTGCGCACCTCGACGCCCCACTTCTGGCTGGGGTGGGAGTAGTCGAGCTCGGCGGCCTCGCCCCGGGCGTCGGGCACGGTCGTGAGACTGTTGCGGTGGTAGCCCGGCAGCTGTTTCCTGAGGTCCTTCTCGGCCGCCGTGAGCGTGCCGCGCGGGGTGGGGTCGTCCTCGCTGACCCGGAAGACCTGGAGATAGCGGGGTCCTCCGCCGGACTCCCGGAAGAAGTAGATCGTGACGCCGTTCTTGCCGCTCTGCGTCTCCGGCTGCCAGCCGTCCGGTACGGCGGTGTCGAACTCGCCGTTGGAGACCCGGTGGTATCCGGCCGGGAGAGCGCTCGGCGACGGGGAGGCCGAGGTGGCGTCCAGGGTCGGTGCGGGCGTGGACACGGGCGCGGGGTCCTGGGCGCTCGGGCCGGTGGGCGCGGTGGACACCTTGGTGCGGGCGTCGTCCTTGTGCGTACCGCCGCTGTCCCTGCTCCACAGGTACCAGCCGCCGAACCCCGCCGCCCCGCCGACGAGCAGGGCCGCGGTCAGCACCGCGACCACGCGCCGCACCGAGGGCCGCGAGGCGGGACCCGGAGCGGGAAGGGGACCAGGAGTCGAGTAGGCCGGGTGGACGGGGTGGTACGCGCCCGGGTCGGGGCCGGGGAAGAAGGCGGGGGCCGGGTACTGGCTCCGCTGGTCGGTACCCGGGCCGGGGCCGGTGGCGGGATCGGTGGCGGATTCACCGGCGGAGCCGGAAGCCGAACCCGAGCCGTCCCCCGGGGCCGGGCCAGGGGCAGCACCCGGGCCGGGCGCGGGCGCGGGCGTGGGCGGGTGGACCGGCTCGAACTCCGGGCGCGGCGGAGGCGGCGGGGTGTAGCGGCCCCGCGGCGCGCCGCCCGTCTCCCAGCTCTGCGTCTCGGCGTTCCAGTGGACCTCGTCCTTGCCGGCCACGGTCAGTTCCCCAGCAGCGCGGCGACGGATTCGGCCACCGCGCCCGCCGAGGCCAGCAGCCCGGTCAGCGCGCCGGCGTCCGTGAGGGCCTGCCGGAGCCGGGCGAGCCGGCTCTGCCCCGCCCGGCCCGACTCCTCGATCTCGGCCTGAGCCACGGCGAGTTCGGAGTCCAGGCCGGCCGTCTGGCTGCTGGCGACCAGCCGTCCCAGGTCGGCGCGGAGTTCACGCACCTGCCGCAGCAGCTCCTCGTGCGCCGGGTCGCGGCCCGGCGCTCCGGCGCCCGGCTGATTGACGACGTTGTTCCCGTCGCCGATCGCGAAGGCCCCGCTGACACCGCTGATGTTGATGGATCCTCTTCCGGCGGCCTGTTCGTCAGCCATTCCCATCCCCTCCCGCCCCGTTCGGTGTGCTCGCTGTGCTCGGCGTGCCCGGCGCGTTCGACGGGCCCGGCGCACCGGACGTACTCGGTGCGCCCGGCGTGTCCGGCACGCCCGGCGTACTCGGCGTACTCGGCGTACTCGGCGCCCTGTTGGTGACCACGTTGTTGTCACCGAGGGCGAACGCCCCCTGCGCGTTCTCGATCAGGGTGCTGCCGCCGCTCACGTTGACGACCTTCTGGGCGAACTCGTCGGTCCGGTAGCCCGAGTCCTTCAGAACCTGCCGCACCCCCTGCGCGACCCGGTCCTGGATCGACTTGAGATAGCGGGTGACGTCCATGTCCTGGAAGAGCGAGGCACTGTCCCCGGAGCCCAGCTCGCGCACCGACCGGGCGGGCCCGTCCGGCATCGCCGCGCCGTAGCCCGCGGTGAGGATCCGCCAGGTCAGGGCCACTCCCCGGCCCACTGTCGCGGCCGCGAGAGGCGCCGAGCGAGGCGTGCGCGCGAGCGCCCACACCGCCTTGCCCAGCGGGCTGTTGTGACGGTGCTGGTGGGCGATGCGGTCCGCGTTCTCGAAGTCGGCGCGGACCGGCAGCAGGACGTGCGGGGCGATCTCCAGCATCAGCATGCCGCCCTGGGTGTGCACGCGGACGAAGACGGTGGTGACGACCTCCTCCTCCCAGCCGCCGACCCGTGCCCGCAGGAAGTGCCGGCGGGTCTCGCCGCCCTCCTCGACCGACTCGGCGCTGTGCAGGACGAACGCGTCCTGGTGGTACGGCGCGAGGTCCCTGCGGGGCAGCCCCGCCACCGGCAGGAACACGCACTCGTCGATCTCCAGGCGGCGCAGCCGGTCCCGGACCGCGCCCCCGGCGTGCGGCGAGGGCAGTCGCAACCGCGCCAGCAGCTCGTGGATCCGGTCGAGGATCACCCGGTTGTTGATGGGCAGCGGCGGCTCCCGGCGCTCCGGGTCCGGCCGAAGCTCGACGGCGAGACTCCAGGTGTCGTACGCCTGCCCGGCACCGCAGAAGGGGTGCGCCGCGTGGTACATCACCAGGGGCGAGTGCTGCTCGACGCGGATGCGCTGCCGCAGCCGCTGGAAGCGCCGTCCCTCGGAGAGTTCGGCCGGGTCGGCGGCCATGTCGCCGAAACGCGCCGGGTGCAGCTCGTGCGCGAGCGCCCGCGCGAACTGACCGCGCTGCACGGCGACGCACACCGCCACCAGCAGCAGGACGAGCAGCGCGGACCAGGCGTTGACCGGCCGGATGCGCACCCCGCCGTGCTCGAAGAGCGCCGTCGCCAGCGGGGTGGGGAGGAAGGCGTCGAAGAATTCGTAGAGTTCCCGCTGGTCCACGACGCCGAAGGCCGCGCGCACCGTCGTGACCGAGGCGTAGATCAGGAAAATCCGCCCCCACCAGCGCAGCCACCACGCGGGGAATCTCCGGTACCACGGGGGGCGTTCCCGCGCGCCCCGGATCCAGGAGGCGGTGGCGAGCACCAGACACGGGAGCAGCAGGGCGGCCAGCAGGTAGTTGGAGAGCGGGAAACCCACCGCCCACAGTCCGAGGATCGCGGCCGCCCAGCCCACGTCGAGCCGGCGTGCGCGCAGGGCGTGGGCCAGGACGCGCGCCGCGTCGTGGCCGAGCGAGGGGGCGGCGAGGCGCTCCTCGTGGACGTACAGCTCCTCGATCACCGCGTCGCGGTAGCCCGCGTCCAGGTAGGTGCCCGCGCAGAGCAGCCGCGTCGCCTCACTCGCCCCCGGCGGCACACCGGGCTCGCCGGTCACGGTGGTCCGGGGTGGCTGTGGTTGCTGAGGTAACTGGAATGTCTGCGTCAACGCTGCTCCCCCGAGGCGTGAACTGCCGTGTTCCGCACACGCGTTGGTGTGTCCGGCGTCACAGCATAGGGGTCGTGTGGCATCCCTGCCGCGTTTATTCACAGGAACGGCGCAGGCCCCGCCCGGGAAACCCGGGCGGGGCCTGCGTGGGGTACCGCGAGGTGCGGCGGGGTGCGAGGGCTCAGATGAGACCGAGACCGCGGACCGCGTCGCGCTCCTCCTCGAGCTCCTTGACGGAGGCGTCGATACGGGCGCGGGAGAACTCGTTGATGTCCAGGCCCTGGACGATCTCGTACTGCCCGTCCTTGGTGGTGACGGGGAAGGAGGAGATGATCCCCTCCGGGACGCCGTACGAACCGTCCGACGGGATGCCCATGGAGGTCCAGTCGCCGTCCGCCGTGCCGTTGACCCAGGTGTGCACGTGGTCGATGGCGGCGTTGGCCGCGGAGGCGGCGGAGGAGGCGCCACGCGCCTCGATGATCGCGGCACCGCGCTTGGCGACGGTCGGGATGAAGTCCTCGGCGAGCCACTTCTCGTCGTTCACGACCTCGGCGGCGTTCTTGCCGGCGACCGTGGCGTGGAAGATGTCCGGGTACTGGGTGGCGGAGTGGTTGCCCCAGATGGTGAGGCGCTTGATGTCCGCGACCGTCGTGCCGGTCTTCTTCGCGAGCTGCGTCAGCGCGCGGTTGTGGTCCAGACGGGTCATCGCGGTGAAGCGCTCGGCCGGTACGTCCGGAGCGGCGGCCTGCGCGATGAGGGCGTTGGTGTTCGCCGGGTTGCCCACGACGAGGACCTTGACGTCGTCCGCGGCGTGGTCGTTGATGGCCTTGCCCTGCGGCTTGAAGATGCCGCCGTTGGCCGACAGCAGGTCGCCGCGCTCCATGCCCTTGGTACGCGGGCGGGCGCCGACGAGCAGGGCGACGTTCGTGCCGTCGAAGGCCACGTTCGGGTCGTCCGTGATGTCGATCCCCGCGAGGAGCGGGAAGGCGCAGTCGTCGAGCTCCATGGCGGTGCCCTCGGCGGCCTTCAGCGCCGGCGTGATCTCCAGGAGGCGCAGCTTGACCGGCACGTCCGCGCCGAGCAGCTGGCCGGAGGCGATGCGGAAGAGCAGGGCGTAACCGATCTGGCCGGCCGCGCCGGTGACGGTGACGTTCACGGGAGTGCGGGTCATGGCGTTCTCCGTATGACAGCTGGCGGTGGGGCGTCCCTGCCCCGGGGTGCAGGATCGTCCCCTGCGTCCACCGCAATGATCGATCAAAGGTGCCGATGATCGATCTCTCGGCGTCAAGAGAGATCCGCCGTCAGGCTATCGCGCATCCGACACCCCCGACGGCCGGGTCCCGTGTGGCCCACCCCACAGAGGCCCCGAACGGGCGGCCGCCGGCCCCGGGGGGGAAGGGGGCGGCGGCCACCGAGGGGGTGCCGGGGTCCGTCCCGGGGGCGGGTGCACGTCCCGCCCCTCCCGGGCGTCGCCGGATCCCGTGGGGGTTATCTGTCCGCCTGCCCGCGCCGGGCCCGACCATTCCCCCCACTTTCCGAGCGCCCCATCAACCGTCATCCGCCAACCGTCACCCGCGCCCGTTGTTCTCACCCCTGGGGGCTGCCGCCTGAACGGCCTCGCGGGCCCTCACTGATGGGTCGCCTTCGAAGGCTGACGCCCGGGGTCATGCAATTCAGCCCGTCCGGCGTCTGAGGACGAGCCCTTCGGGCGAAGCGGGGGTCCAGGGGGCGCGGCCCCTTGGCGGGGGGTCTGGGGGCGGAGCCCCCAGGGATGGGTCGGGTAAGGGCGGCGGGGGCGAAGAAACCTCCCTCGAACTACCCCCACCACCCCAGCCCCTGCTACCTCACCGCGTACACCCCCGCTGCCCCGACTTCAACGTCACGCAGGCCTTCGCCTCACCGGCACCCTTGACGGCGATCATCGGGGTGTACGCATCAGTGTCGGTGTCCACCGAACCGGTCTGCTGCGGCACACCGGCGGCGGACACCACGACCGAGTCACCGGCCACGGCCTGCGTGATGCGGGCCCAGGCCGCGGCACAGGTCTTGCTGTAGCGGACCTCGACGAGCGTCGTACCGACAGTGATGCTGGTGGGAGTGGTCGCCAACTGCCCCCCGCAGCCCATGTTCTCCGGGTCCTTGCCCGTGCAGTCGCCGCCACTGCACTTCACCCCGGCCGGCAGGTCGGGGTGGACGGAGGCGGACGTCGTGGGCGCCTTGGGCGTGCCCTGCTCCTTCTTGTCACCGCCACCCCCGGTGAGGAGGACGGCCACGGCGATGACGACGAGCGCACCCACGACACCCGCGAGGAACATCGTCAACCGCCGCTTGCGCCGCGCCCCGTCGGCCGACGCTCCGCCGGGCGAGGCCCCGTCGGGAGACTTCCCGGCGGCCGGCCGGCCACCGGCCGGCGGACCACCGGCGGACGGGGTGGGTCCGGCCGGACCGGCCGGACCGGCCGCCACCGGCGGCCCGAACCGCCCCGCGCCCCCGGACGACGGCGTGGCGACGGCCCCCCAGCCACCGCCCCCACCGCCCCGCGAGGCCCCTCCGGACGAGGAACCGCCGGAGGAGGACCCACCGGACGAGGAACCGCCGCGCACACCACCCGCGTTCGGCGACGAGGCCCCGGGCACCGAGTCCTCCACGTCCGCCGCGGTCGGCTGCGGCGGTACCGACGGCGACACACCCGCGGGCCCGGCGATCCCGGGCGTCACGATCGCGCCGCGGCCCTTGCGTGCCTGCTTGCCGTCGCTCCCGTTCGCCGGGGACGCCCCGGACTCCCCGAGCGCCGCCCGCGCCTGGGAGATGCGGATCGCTTCCATGGTCATGTCGTGGCGCATCTCCGAACGGCTCCAGGCACGCTCGGCGAGCTCCCACATGGTGGTCAGATGAACGGGACTGGTCCCGGTCACCTCGGCCAGGGCGACGATCGCACCCTTGGGCGCGAGAAGCCGGCCGTTGAGGTAACGCTCCCAGGACGTCCTGCTGTAGCCCGTACGGTCGGCCAGGGCGGCGACACTCAGCCCGCTCCGGTCGACCAATCGGCGCAGCTGGCCGGCGAACTCCCTGACCTGCGGATCGAGTTCATCCGGCAAGGCCTTCCAACGAGGCATTGCTGTTCCCCCCTGCTTCTTTCCCCCCGTGCGTGCCTGACATTTCCCCCCGCGCGGCTCCCCCGGGCTCTCCCCCGCGTGCGGGCAAGGGAGGGGCCCGTCGCCGCCGAGTCCCCGTTCTCGTTACCCACAGGGATGCGTCCGGCCGGGACCTCAGTTCCCGCGACGGGGGCGCACAGGAGCGTTCGGGCCGGGGCACGCGCCGTTGCACGCCCGTCGGGCCGCGCTCCCAGTGTCCCATTTCCCCCGCTCCGGCCAGAAGGACTCCCGACCTCCGCACAGGCGCCGGTCGGAACGGACCGGGCTCGGTCCTCGAACCTGCCAGGACCTCGGCACAGCGGGAACGCGGGTGCGACCCCCGCCGGTCGTGAACGGGCTATCAAGTCACCCGAGAGTGACGGCACCCGCGACCGCGACGAGGAGGAGCGCGAGGACGAGCAGGGCGGCGTAGAGGAGGAGACGTCCCGAGCGCGGACCGGGCGCGGGTTCCTCGTCGAGCAGGTCCCACCACGGAAGCGTGGGCTCCTCCTCGTACCCGCACGGGCCCGCACGGTCGTCCGCACCCTGCCCCGCGCCGCCGTGTCCGTCACGTCCGTCGTGCGCATCGTGTCCGTCGTGCGCATCGTGTCCGTCGTGCGCATCGTGTCCGTCGTGCGCACCGTGTCCGTCGTGCGCACCGTGTCCGTCGTGCGCGCCGTCACGCCCACCGGGGGGTGGTCCGCCCACGGGGAGACGTGCGGGCGCGGGCTCGCGGGGCCAGACCCGTACCGCCAACTCCCACCGCACGCCGAAGCGTTCGGCATCGGCACCGGTGAGACCCGCGACCCGGCACAGGGCCGCGACCGCCTGCCGGGGTGGCGGCTGGGTCCCGTTGAGGTAGCGCTGCCAGGACGACTTGCTGTACGCGGTGCGCGCGCCCAGCGCGACCAGGCTCAGCCCGGTGCTGTCCTTGAGCAGCCGTACCTGCTCGACGAAGTGCCGTACCTCCGCGGGAAGTTCCTCCGGCAGCGGCTGCCAGGCACCCATCGCTCACCCACCTCCTGCGGCGTTCCGTAGGCGCTCGTCCGCCTCCCGGCGTCCCCTGTGAGCGAGGGACGGCGCCGGACGGTGGGACGGTTCCCGTCACGCGACGCGGACACGGTGGCGGAACGGTCACTTCCGTGCCACAGCGAACTGCCGGCTGTTGTACGGCCCGTCCCGGTGCAGAAGGGTTGTCCCCGGGCGGTACGGCCGCCCGGCCGCGGCCCGTCCTTACTCGGGGGAGAGGACGGGTCGCGGCGCCGTGCGCGGACGGCGCGGGGGTCTCAGCGGACCGTGAAGTGCAGCGTGTCGTCCAGGAACGGGATCACCAGCCATGGGCTGGGCTGTGCCATCAGCGCGAGCAGCACGATGGCGAGGCCCAGCACGCCGTACGTGACCATGTCCGTGAAGCGGGAACGGACCGCGAGCATGCCCACGTCGGGCAGCATCCAGCGCATCACGGCACCGGCCAGCAGGGCGGCGCCGATCAGGATCGTGCCGAACCGGAACGCGTCCAGCGCGACCAGCAGCAGGCCGAGCCCGACGGAACCCAGCACGGCCAGGATGGGCCACTGGCGGGCCGGGGCCGGGGCGTCGCCCGATGCCGCCCGGCCGCCGCCCTCGGGCCGCGCGGTGTCCTTCGTGAACAGCGGGAAGCGGCGGGTGGTGCGGCGCGGCCGCCCCTCGGCGTCCGGGGCACTCACCGCGTCGATCGCACCGGGGTCGCCCTCCTCGGCGTCGTCCCCGGACCCGGAGCCGTCCCCGGACCCGGCGGCGTCCGGCGCCTCGGCCTCGGCCCGCGCCCCCGTCACGCCCGGCGCGGCCCCCTCGGACCGTGCGGCCCCATCCGTCCGTGCGGCCCCATCCGTCCGTGCGGACGCCTCGGCCCGCACGGTGGCTTCCGCCACTGCCTCCGCTTCCCGTACGGCCGATGCGGAGTCGGCCCTCTCCGAGCTGCCGTCAGCCGACACTGCGCTCCGCCGCTTCCACCACGTTGACGAGCAGCTGGGCACGGGTCATCGGGCCGACGCCGCCCGGGTTCGGGGAGATCCACGCCGCGACCTCGGCGACGTCCGGGTGGACATCGCCGACGATCTTGCCCTCGGCGCTGCGCGAGACGCCGACGTCGAGGACGGCGGCGCCCGGCTTCACGTCCTCGGCGCGGACGAGGTGCGCGGAGCCGGCCGCGGCGATGATGATGTCGGCGCGCTTCAGGTGCGCGGAGAGGTCCCGGGTACCGGTGTGGCACTGGGTCACGGTCGCGTTCTCGCTGCGCCGCGTCAGCAGCAGCGGCATCGGACGGCCGATGGTCACCCCGCGGCCGACGACCACGACCTCGGCACCCTTGATCTCCACGCCGTAGCGACGCAGGAGGGTGAGGACGCCGTTCGGGGTGCAGGGCAGCGGGGCCGGCTCGTTCAGCACGAGGCGGCCGAGGTTCATCGGGTGCAGTCCGTCCGCGTCCTTGTCCGGGTCCATCAGCTCCAGGATGCGGTTCTCGTCGATGCCCTTGGGGAGCGGGAGCTGAACGATGTAGCCGGTGCACGCGGGGTCCTCGTTGAGTTCCCGCACCACCGCCTCGATCTCCTCCTGCGTGGCGGTCGCGGGCAGTTCACGCTGGATGGAGGCGATGCCCACCTGCGCGCAGTCGCGGTGCTTGCCCGCGACGTACTTCTGGCTGCCGGGGTCGTCGCCCACCAGGACGGTCCCCAGGCCGGGCGTGACGCCCTTCTCCTTCAGGGCCGCCACGCGGACGGTCAGATCGGACTTGATCGCGGCTGCGGTGGCCTTGCCATCGAGAATCTGGGCGGTCATGGTCCCATCCTCGCGGATGACCCGCTCCTGGTTCCAATCCGGGCGCCTCCCCCGCGCCCTCGTCTCCCCCGATCCCGCCGTGATCAGCGATGTTGCACTTGCACAACACATGCACAACGCACCCGGAAGCACTCTGGACAAATAAGGAAGGCATTGAGAACGATGAACGACACAGTGCCGCGGGCAGTACCGGGGGGACGGACCGCTCTGCAGAAACTCTCCTCCGCACCGTGCCGCGCCTCGTCCCTGCACCAGGCAACGGAGGAAACCCCGCCATGAGTTTCGGCGACCCGAACAACCCCTACGGTCCCCCGCAGGGCCAGCCGTCGGGTTACCCGCCCCAGGGCCAGCCCGGCTACGGCTACCCCCAGGACGCCCCGCAGCAGCCCGGATACGGCTACCCGCAGGCCCCGCCGGTCCAGCAGTCGCCGTACGGCGGCTACCCCGGCGGCCCGATGGTGATGCCCGGCGGGGTGAAGTCCGCGCGCGTGATGCTGTTCGTCATCGGCGGTCTCCAGGTACTCGGCGCCATTCTGATCGCGTTCTCCGCGGTCGCCGTCTCGGCCGCGAAGAACAACGCGGAGCTCAAGGACGACGTCCGCTTCCAGCAGCTCGCCGACTACTCGGCCGGCGCCCTGTGGGGCGTGACGGTCGCGGTGCTGGCCTGGGGTGTTCTCGCGATCTGGCTCGGTGTGAAGTGCGCCAACGGCGGCAACGGCGTGCGCATCACCACGATGGTGTTCGGCATCCTGACCGCGATCCTCGGCATCTACCCGTTCATCATCGTCGGTCTGGCGCACACCGTGCTCGCGATCCTCATCGCGGTGTTCGTCGGCAAGGCCGACGGCGAGGCCTGGTTCAACCGCCCGAAGTACTGAGTTCCGCCCAACTGCCCACTACCCCATGCCCACTGCCTGCTGCCCGCTGTCACCGACACCGGTCCGCCGACGCGCTGACGGCGGTTTCCAGCCCTCCCGGAAGGGGAGCCGGAAACCGCCGTCGGACGTGTGCGATCAGCGATCGACGTCAGTGATCGATGATGAGCAGCCGGCGCTCAGTGGAAGAAGTGACGCGTCCCGGTGAAGTACATCGTGATGCCGGCCTTCTTCGCGGCCTCCACCACCAGCTCGTCACGGACCGAACCGCCCGGCTGCACCACGGCCCTGACACCCGCCTCGGCGAGGATCTCCAGGCCGTCGGGGAAGGGGAAGAACGCGTCCGAGGCGGCGTACGCACCGCGGGCCCGCTCGGCGCCCGCCCGCTCGACCGCCAGCTTCGCGGAGTCGACGCGGTTGACCTGGCCCATGCCGACGCCGACCGAGGCACCGTCCTTGGCGAGCAGGATGGCGTTGGACTTCACCGCGCGGCAGGCCCGCCAGGCGAAGGCCAGTTCGTCCAGCTCGCCCTGGCCGAGCGCGTCACCGGTGGCCAGCGTCCAGCTCGCCGGGTTGTCGCCGTCGGCCTGGAGCCGGTCGGTGACCTGGAGCAGCGCGCCGCCGTCGATCTGCTTGACCTCGACCGGGTTGGCGGGCGCCCGGTGGGCGCGCAGGACCCGGATGTTCTTCTTCTTGGTGAGGGCTTCGAGCGCGCCGTCCTCGTACTCCGGCGCCACGATGACCTCGGTGAAGATGTCCGCGACCTGCTCCGCCATCTCCTTGGTCACCGGCCGGTTGACCGCGATCACGCCGCCGAACGCGGAGAGCGGGTCACAGGCGTGCGCCTTGCGGTGCGCCTCGGCGACGCTCGAGGCGACGGCGATGCCGCACGGGTTGGCGTGCTTGATGATCGCGACGCAGGGGTCCTCGTGGTCGTACGCGGCACGGCGCGCGGCGTCCGTGTCCGTGTAGTTGTTGTACGACATCTCCTTGCCGTGCAGCTGCTCGGCCTCGGCGAGGCCGCCCGTGCCGTCGACGTACAGCGCGGCGCCCTGGTGCGGGTTCTCCCCGTAGCGCAGGGTGTTCTTCCGCTCGTAGGTGTGCCCGAGGAAGTCGGGGAAGCCGCTGGTGTCGGCCGCGGCGTAGTCGTCCGCGAACCAGGAGGCGACGGCGACGTCGTACGAGGCGGTGTGCTGGAAGGCCTCCGCCGCGAGCCGCTTGCGGGCGGTGAGCTCGAAGCCCCCCTCCTCTACGGCGGCCAGGACGGCGGCGTAGCGGTCCGGGCTGGTGACGACGGCGACGGACGGATGGTTCTTTGCGGCCGCCCGCACCATCGAGGGACCGCCGATGTCGATCTGCTCGACGCACTCGTCGGGCGTCGCGCCCGAGGCGACCGTCTCACGGAAGGGGTAGAGGTTCACCACGACGAGGTCGAACGGCTCGACGCCGAGCTCGGCGAGCTGCTCCCGGTGGCTGTCGAGGCGCAGGTCGGCGAGGATGCCCGCGTGGACCCGGGGGTGCAGGGTCTTGACACGGCCGTCGAGGCACTCGGGGAAGCCGGTGAGTTCCTCGACCTTGGTGACGGGGACGCCGGACGCGGCGATGCGGGCGGCGGTGGAGCCGGTGGACACCAGCTCGACACCGGCCTCGTGCAGCCCGCGCGCGAGCTCTTCGAGCCCGGTCTTGTCGTAGACACTGACGAGCGCGCGCCGGATGGCCCGCCTGGTGCCCGCAGTGCCCTCGGCCGTGACTGTGCTGTCGGCGGTCACTGGATAACTACCTTTCGTCCCTCAATGCGATAGCCGTTGCGGGCGAGCCGCCCCACGACATCGACGAGCAGTTCTCGCTCGACTTCCTTGATGCGCTCGTGCAGAGCGCTCTCGTCGTCCTCGTCCCGGACCTCGACCACGCCCTGAGCGATGATCGGTCCGGTGTCGACGCCGTCGTCGACGAAGTGGACGGTGCATCCGGTGACCTTCGCGCCGTACGCGAGCGCCTCGCGCACACCGTGGGCCCCGGGGAAACTCGGCAGCAGGGCGGGGTGCGTGTTGACGAACCGCCCGCCGAACCTGGCGAGGAATTGCTTCCCCACGATCTTCATGAACCCGGCGGAGATCACGAGGTCGGGCTCATGGGCGGCGACCGCCTCGGTGAGCGCCGCGTCCCACTCGTCCCGGGTGCCGTAGTCCTTCACGCGCCGGACGAAGGTGGGCAGTCCCGCCCGCTCACCGCGCGCGAGCCCCTCGATGCCGTCGCGGTCGGCGCCGACCGCCACGATCCGGGCCCCGTAGCCCTCGGGCCCTGCCTCCGCGACGGCGTCGAGCAGTGCCTGCAGATTCGTGCCTGATCCGGAGACCAGCACGACGAGGCGCTTGGCCTTGGCCACGACGGGGCCCTTTCTCGGGGGAGCGTTTGTACGGTCGTACGAATGCTTCGCGCCCCGGGATACGGGGAAGTCTACGAACCGGCCGACCGTCAGCAACGATACCGGCACACCGGGCAGCCCCCACGGGACGGGGGCGTGGCCGGAAGGTAGCGTCTGGGGAGGAACCTCCCGGGAACACCGTTCGGCATGGGGAACGCCCTGTGTCTGCGGGACGTTGACCAGGGACGGACAGGAACATCCGGGGCAGACGCCCCGGGGACGAACGTCCGGGGTACGAACCCTGGGTGCGAGTCCTGGACAGCAAACCCGGGGTACGCGTCGCGAGCACGAAGCCGTGCGGACACGCCGCCCGCCAGAACCACCAAGGGGAAGACGCACACCTGATGCCGGACCGCAGTCTCCGACTCCCTCCGCTCCTGCTGCGCGAGCGGCGCCCTTCGCCCACCCCGCCGCGGGAGAACGGGGACACGCCCTCGGGCAGGGGCGACTCCTCGGGCGGACGCGACTCCTCGGGCGGGGGCGGCTCGGCAGGTGGGAGCGGCTCGGGGTCCGGCTCCGGCTCCGGCTCCGGCTCCGGCTCCGGCTCCGACGACCACAATCCTTTCGCGCCGCCGCCGGAGGGCACGCCCGACCGGCCCTGGCAGCCCAGACGGCCCGCGGGCGGACAGGGCGGCGGACAGGGCCCGGACGAGAACGGCAGCGGCTCCGGACAGCACTCCCCCTGGGGCAGCCAGTGGAGCGACCAGCAGCCGGGCCGCTCGAGCGGCGGCGGCTTCGGTGAGCGGCCCGGGGCGCCGCAGGGCCAGGGCGGCCCGGAAGGACCCGGTGGCGGTCCTGCCTCCGGAATGCGCTGGGACCCGACGGACCCCGCCCAGCGCCGGGCACGCTACGCGCTGCTCTCCGGCATGTGGGCCTTCTTCTTCGCCCTGTTCAGCTGGCCGTACGTGGCCCTGCTGCTCGGCGCGCTCGCGCTGTACTGGGGAGTCAGCGCCCTGCGCGCCAAGCCCCGCAAGCCGGACCCGGACGCGCCGGCACCCGACCCGAACAGCCGCCCCCAGACGACCGCGGCCGTCAGCGGCCTCGTCACCGCGTCCCTCGCCATCGCCATGGTCGCCGCGATGTTCTCCGCGCAGCTCGTCTACAGCGACTACTACTCGTGCACGAACGACGCGCTCACCAATGCGGCGAAGCAGTCCTGCAACCAGCTTCTGCCGAAGGAGCTGCGGGGTGTGCTGGGGACACAGAACTAGCGCGTCCCCACCTCCGAGGGCTGCCGCCCCCGGCCCCCCCGCTCCGGTCTGAACGGCCTTGTCCCCAATCGCCGGACGGGCTGGAGGCGCGGGACCACGCCGAAGCCTTCGGCGTGCGAGCCCGCGCTGGACGGCTCCGCACGGGCTGGAGGTGCGGGCCTGGACTGGAGGCTTCGGCGTGCGCTGGAGATGTCGGCATCTGCGGGATGGCGGGCCCGCGCTGATGGGTCGCCCTCGAAGGTGACGTCCGGGCTCACGCATTTCAGCCCGTCCGGCGTTTGAGGACGAGCCCTTCGGGCGATGGGGGTCCAGGGGGCGGAGCCCCTTGGCGGGGTCTGGGGCGGAGCCCCCAGGTACGGGATGGGTCGGGTAGGGGCGGCGGGGGCGAGAAACCCGTGCATTCCCTCAGCCCTCCGAATCCGGATCCCGCACCTCCACCGACGACGACGCCTCCCGCAACGCCGCCCACCGCGCCTCCCGCACCACATCCTCGTGCCACGACGCCATCCCCGGGTCGTCGTCGGACGGCAGAAGGTCGTACGGCGCATGACTGGGATCCCGTTCACCCTCCGGCTCCGGCACAAGGACCGACCCCCCGACCGCCTGCGCCCCCACCGCCCCCACCCCCGGCCTCGACGCCGACTCCTGCGCCCCGTCATCCCGCGCCCGCCACGAAGACCACGAAGACCACGACAACCACGCCGGTACGGACAGCACAGGCACCACAGGCACCAAAGACGCCCAGGAAAGCCGCCGAGGCCCCCGCCCGATTCCCGGCACCACCGCCCCCAGCGGAACCCCCACCCCCACCGTCCACACCATCACGGCACCCCCCACCTGCCACCACACCGGCCCGAAGTGGGCCAGCGCGCCGACCCCCAGCGGTCCGCCCGCCAGCCCGGCGAGCAGCGCCATCACCAGACCGCAGAGGACACCCGCGACCCCCACCCCCGCGACGACCCGCCCCCGGGACCAGCCTTCGTCCCCTGCCCCTGGCCCGGCCCCGGCCCCGGCCGCCGCACCCCCGCGCCCCCCGGCCGCCTTCCGCAGGAACCACACCACCGTCACCCCGGCCGCCACCGGCACCCCCGCCCCCGCCCAGCTCCACGGCCCCCCGGCCGCCGGCACCGCCGCCAGCAGCGGAAACGGCGGCAGCAACGTCCCGGGCGCAGCCGCGTACAAGGGCCCCGCGACCTGTCCGGCCCCCAGCACCACACCGGGCCCGAGTCCGTAAGCGGCCCCCCACACCGCCGCGTTCGGCACCAGTGCCAGACAGAGCAGGAGTACGGCGAACCGCCCCGACCACACCGCGGTGAGCTGCTGGAAGGACTCCCGCGCCAGATCGCCGTGCCACACCAGCGACACCCCCACCAGCAGCGCCCCGCCCCCGACGAGCACCGCCGCCCCGGCGAGCGCCGCCCGTGCCGAAGCGCCGAGCCACCGCCTGACCCACGGCGCCGGCAGCTCGCCGGTGGCCCAGCGGCGCACCCCGGCGGGCAACGGCCGGCGACCGAGAGCCCGGCCCACCCAGAACGGGACCGGCCCGCGCGGGTGCCCGTACGCCGTCCACACCCCGGCCCCCGCCGCGCTCGCGGTGAGCAGTGGCAGGCACAGACCCGACCATGCCCAGGACGGCCGCAGTTCGCCGCCCGCGGTGTAGAGCAGCGCCGCCGCGCTCAGGGTCAGATAGCCCGCGACGGTCCCGGCCCACACGGTGCGTCCCGAGGCCCCGGCGTCGGCGTCCGCGGCGTCGCGCGCCGCGCGGTGCAGCAGCCACACGGGGAGCAGCGCCAGGAGCAGCGGGGTGAGACCCACCGGCATGGGCAGGCCCGACAGGGTGTCGGTGCGGGCCAGCTCCACTCCGTGCGCGAGCAGCCACAGCGCGGCGGCGACGTGCAGCGCGCCACCGGGCCCGCTGTCCGGGTACGGCGAGCTGATCCAGAGCATCATGACGAGGACGGCGAGCGAGCCGAGCCCGAGCCCCGCCGCGAGCGCACCGCCCAGAAATCCGGCGGCCAGTCCGGGTGATCGGCGACGCATCCGCGTGATCAGGAGCGACAACGAAAGCCTGTGGTCGGTCATCTGTGTCACCCGGTCATGCTCCCAACGACACGCGCTTTCTCGTCGTAACAGGGAAAGCTTGGATGTGTCGCTCAATATGCAGCTATGTACCTTTTCGTACGGAAAGGCAGCCCTGAGGGGTCCGCAACGACAGGAGACTCCGCGACTCCCCTGCCCGGCCGCGAGGAGCGCCGCCGACTGCGCGAGGCCAAGTCGCTGAGCCACGCCGACATCGCGGCCGCGGTGGGCGTCACCGCCGCGACCGTACGCTCGTGGGAGTCCGGCCGTACGACACCGTGCGGCCGCGAACGGGAGGCGTACGCGGAGCTGCTGAACCCCCATGAGGTGACCGGCCGTCAGGAGGGCGTCCGCAGCGTCCCGGACGACCTCGACGACCTCGACGGCCCCGGAGTCCCCGACCGCCCCGGCGCGTCCGGCGACCGTCCGAGCGGACGTCTGAGCAGCCGGACCCCCCGCCGTCGCGGCGACGGCGACGGCGAGCAGGCCGCACGTCCGGGCGACGCACGGGACGAGGCCGTCCCCGTCCTGGCCGGTGTCGCCGCCGGCCCCGAACAGCCGCCCCCCAGGCCACCGCGGCCGCAGGCGGCGCACACCGGCTCCGAGACGAATCCCGCGGCCGGGCCCGGATGGGGTCCCGGATACCAACCCGTCCCGGTCGGCCTGACGCCCGCTCAGGCCTTCGACGAGCTCTACGGGTTCTGCGCCCCCGCCCTCCTGCGGCAGACCTATCTGCTCACCGGGCGGCGCGAATTGGCGTGCGAGTCGGTGGAGCGGGCCTTCCAGTCGGCCTGGCAGCGATGGCCGGAGGTGGCCGTGGACCGGGATCCGGCGGGGTGGGTGCGGGCGGTCGCGTACGAGTACGCCCTCTCGCCCTGGCACCGGATCCGCCCGCGGTACCGGCACGAGGAGCCACCGCCCGCCGACCCAGCCGACCGCGAGCTGCTCTCCGTACTCCTGGAACTGCCGCCGATGCACCGGCGGACCCTGCTGCTCTACGACGGTGTCGGACTCGACCTGCCGGAGACCGCGGCCGAGACGGAGGCGAGCACGCCGGCCGCGGCCAACCGGCTGCTGCACGCGCGCGAGACCGTGGCCACCCGGCTGCCGGAGCTCGCGGCGCCCGAGCAGCTGCACCGCCGGCTCGCCGAGGTCGCCGGGACGGAACGGCTGCGGGCCGGGAAACCCTTCATGGTCCGCTGGAGCAGCGAGCGCCGGGTCCAGCGCTGGACCCGTGCGGCGATGGCCTTCACCGCCGTCTTCATCGGCATCACCTCGCTGACCCTCAGGGCCGCCCCCGACCACTACGAACCGCCCCTCGCCCCGGGGGCCACGGTGACCGGTCTGCCTCCGCGGATCGCTCCGGGGCCGCTGTCCCATGAGGAACTGGCCCTGCGCGCCCGGCTCAAGGCGACGACGGCGAGCGGTCCGGAGCGGCTGGTCCCGGATCCGCGGTGAGAAGGCGGACGGGCCCGGATCCGCGGTGAGAACGCGGACGGGCCCGCACCCCAGGGGGTGCGGGCCCGTCTCGCTGTTGCGTGTCAGCCCTTGAGCAGTTCGCGCGCCAGCTTCGCCGTCTCGGTCGGCGTCTTGCCGACCTTGACGCCGGCGGCCTCGAGGGCCTCCTTCTTCGCGGCGGCCGTACCGGAGGAGCCGGAGACGATGGCGCCGGCGTGGCCCATGGTCTTGCCCTCGGGCGCGGTGAAGCCCGCGACGTAGCCGACGACCGGCTTCGTCACGTTCTTCGCGATGAAGTCCGCGGCCCGCTCCTCGGCGTCGCCGCCGATCTCGCCGATCATGACGATCAGGTCGGTGTCGGGGTCGGCCTCGAACGCGGCGAGCGCGTCGATGTGCGTCGTCCCGATGACCGGGTCGCCGCCGATGCCCACGGCGGAGGAGAAGCCGATGTCACGGAGCTCGTACATCATCTGGTACGTCAGCGTGCCGGACTTCGAGACCAGGCCGATGCGGCCCGGCTTCGTGATGTCGCCCGGGATGATGCCGGCGTTGGACTGGCCCGGGGTGATGAGACCGGGGCAGTTCGGGCCGATGATGCGGGTCTTGTTGCCCTTCGCCTTCGCGTACGCCCAGAAGGCGGCGGAGTCGTGGACGGCGATGCCCTCGGTGATGACGACCGCGAGGGGGATCTCCGCGTCGATCGCCTCGACGACGGCGGCCTTCGCGAAGGCCGGCGGCACGAAGAGGACGGAGACGTTGGCGCCCGTCTTCTCGATCGCCTCGGCGACCGTGCCGAAGACGGGGATCTCGGTGCCGTCGATGTCGACGGACGTGCCCGCCTTGCGCGGGTTCACGCCACCGACGATGTTCGTGCCGTCCGCGAGCATGAGCTTGGTGTGCTTCATGCCCGTGGCACCGGTCATGCCCTGGACGATGACCTTGCTGTCCTTGTTGAGGAAGATAGCCATGGCTGTTTAGTCCCTCGTCCCTTACTTCGCAGCCGCGAGCTCGGCGGCCTTGTCGGCCGCGCCGTCCATGGTGTCCACGCGCTGGACCAGCGGGTGGTTGGCGTCCGAGAGGATCTTGCGACCCAGTTCGGCGTTGTTGCCGTCGAGACGCACGACCAGCGGCTTGGTGACTTCCTCGCCCTTGTCGGCGAGCAGCTGCAGCGCCTGGACGATGCCGTTGGCGACCTCGTCGCAGGCGGTGATGCCACCGAAGACGTTGACGAAGACGGACTTGACGTCCGGGTCGCCGAGGATGATCTCCAGGCCGTTCGCCATGACCGCGGCGGAGGCGCCGCCGCCGATGTCGAGGAAGTTGGCGGGCTTCACGCCACCGTGGTTCTCACCGGCGTACGCGACGACGTCCAGGGTGCTCATGACGAGACCCGCGCCGTTGCCGATGATGCCGACCTCGCCGTCGAGCTTGACGTAGTTGAGGTTCTTCGCCTTGGCGGCGGCCTCGAGCGGGTTGGCCGCCGCGTGGTCGACGAGCGCCTCGTGGTCCGGCTGGCGGAACTCGGCGTTCTCGTCGAGGGAGACCTTGCCGTCGAGGGCGATGACCTTGCCGGAGGCGACCTTGGCGAGCGGGTTCACCTCGACGAGGAGGGCGTCCTCCTTGATGAAGGTGTCCCACAGCGTCACCAGGATCTCGGCGACCTGCTCCGCGACCTCGGCCGGGAACTTCGCCTGGGCGACGATCTCGCGGGCCTTCTCGATCGAGACGCCCTCGTTGGCGTCGACCGGCACCTTCGCGAGAGCGTCGGGGTTCTCCTCCGCGACGACCTCGATCTCCACGCCGCCCTGAACGGACGCCATGGCGAGGAAGGTGCGGTTCGTGCGGTCGAGGAGGTAGGAGACGTAGTACTCCTCGACGATCTCGGGCGCGGTCTCGGCGATCATCACCTTGTGGACCGTGTGGCCCTTGATGTCCATGCCGAGAATGTCCGTCGCGCGGGCGACGGCCTCGTCCGGGGTGGCGGCGAGCTTGACGCCGCCGGCCTTTCCGCGACCACCGACCTTCACCTGGGCCTTGACGACGGACTTGCCGCCAAGACGCTCGGTCGCCTCGCGGGCTGCCTCAGGCGTGTCGATGACTTCACCGGCCAGCACCGGTACACCGTGCTTGGCGAAGAGGTCCCTCGCCTGGTACTCGAACAGGTCCACGCGCGTCCGTCCCTATCAGTGATCTCGCGGTTCGTTGGATGCGTGGGCGTGCCGCGAAGGGCAACGTGACGTCCGCTGTCACAAGGGAGGCGCACACGGTGTCCGAGCGCGCGGCATGTCCGTCCCGCAGGTTATCGCCGCAGGACGTGGGTCCCTAAATCGCAGATCACACCTGAGCGGTGATACCTGTCACAGATCCTGCCGGCCCCATGGCGGGGCAGGGCCTCACCGGGCTGGGGTTGGCCCGGTGAGGCCCCTTGAACAGGCCCTTGAGGGGCCCAGGACGGGTGCTCCCCACCCCAATGGGGACCACCTGTCCCGTCCGCGGGGTACGGCCGGACGGGTCCGACGGTTTTCGGCCGTCCGGGGCTGCGGCCCCGCGGAGTCTCAGGTGTGTACGGACGAGTCAGGTGTGCCGGGTGCGCGGGACGGCCGGCTCGGTCATGCCCCGGACACCCCCTCGCGGGGGCGCGGGGCGGGACGCGTGCCGTCCTCGCGGGGGCGGGTCACCGACCGGGGAAGGAGGGTCCTAGCCGGGGAAAAGGGGAATGTCCCGGTACCTGTCCCGGGTTCCGGCCGCGGTCACGGCCTCGGACGTGCCGGACACGAGCCGCAGCGGCGCGCGGTGGTCCGGGGTGACGGCATGCGCGTCGCCGTGCCGCGACACCCCGCTGTCGACAGCGGGCCGGTCGCCCGGCGTGCCCGAGGAGTCACCGGCCGGTGCCTGCCGGGCGGGAGCCGGTCCTGTGGCCTGGCCCCGGCCACCGTGGTGGCCGTCGTGGCCAGGTCCCGCGTGCGCGGCACCCGACTGGACGTCCACGCCGAGGACCGCGGGACCGTACGCGAGGACAGTCGCGGAACCCGGTTCCCTGCCGGCGGCGCGGGGTGCCACCGGGTCCGGGACCGGCACGGCCGAGTGGTGCGGGTGGTCCGGATCCGCGGGCGGAAACTGTTCGCCGTCCCCCGTGCTCGGAGGCGGGAGCAGACCCGGGGGCGCGGGCGGGGACGGAAGCGACGGGACTGCCCGCACCGGCGGCACCGCCGGGAGTGCGGGGAGGGGCGGAAGGGTCTTCGGCAGGGATGCGGCCAGTTCCCCGGTGAGCGTCTCCGCGAGATCACCGACCGGCCGTACGACGGTGTCGGCAACCGGTCGTACGACGATGTCGGCAACCGGCCGTACGACGCTGCCGACCGCCTCGGTGACCAGGGAGCCGGCGCGGTCGGCCGACGCCGGTACCCGGGGTGTCTGCGTCGGTGCCGCGGGGTGCTTCCGCCGTGGCTCCCCGAGCTCCCCCGACTTCTGGAACAACTCCCGCTTCTGGAACAACTCCCGCTTCGGCTGCGGCTTCTGGCCCGGTTGGGCCTTCTCGCTCGGCCGCGACTCCTGGCCCGCTTGAGCCTTCTGGCCCGGTTGGACCTTCTCGCTCGGCCGCGGCTTCTGGCCCGACTGTGCCTTCTGGCCCGGCTGCGCCTCCTGGTTCGGCTGCGCCTCCTGGTTCCGCTCGGCCGAGTTGTCCGCGGGCTGGCCGGCGGCCGGGGCTCCGGCGGTCGCGGCGAGGAGCGGCTGCGTGGCCCGCTCGGCCGCCGAAGTCACCTGCGTCGTCAGGGCCGTGGGCGTCCGTCCGTCCGCGGCGCGTGCCTGTTCCCCGCAGAGGAAGCCGAGCGCGAACACTCCGCCCACCAGCAACGACGCCTGCAGCGCACGCCGCCCCGCCGCCGTGCGCAGCAGGCGCAGAGCGGCACCGGCGACGGGCGGTGCGGCGGTCGGGATCAAGACGGGAAGAGCCTCCGTGCGGCGGGGCCGGACGGTACGGGACAGAACCCTGCGCACCGTTCGATTCGAGAGGCGATGATCCTCGCACGGAACTCCCGCGGTTGCGCAAGCCCCCTGTTACCGATGGGTATTCATGTCCGGTTTTTCGGCTCTCGTCATACGGCGTCGGGCACGGGAAGCGGACGTTTCTCGATCGCCGCCGCCATCACGTCGGGAAACAGATCGGGTGTGCAGGCGAACGCCGGTGCGCCCAGTGCCGCGAGTGCCGACGCGTGCTCACGGTCGTAGGCCGGCGTCCCCTCGTCGGACAGCGCCAGCAGCGTCACGAACTGCACCCCCGACGCCTTCAGCGCCGCCACCCGCTTCAGCATCTCGTCGCGTATGCCCCCTTCGTAGAGGTCGCTGATGAGCACGACCACGGTGTCGGCGGGCCGGGTGATCCGCGACTGGCAGTACGCGAGCGCCCGGTTGATGTCCGTACCGCCGCCGAGCTGCGTGCCGAAGAGGACGTCGACCGGGTCGTCGAGCTGGTCGGTGAGGTCGACGACGGCCGTGTCGAAGACGACGAGCCGGGTGGCGAGGGACCGCATCGACGCGAGGACGGCCCCGAAGACGGACGCGTAGACGACGGACGCGGCCATCGAGCCCGACTGGTCCACGCACAGGACGACCTCCTTCCTCAGGGACTGCGAGGCGTGTCCGTAACCGATCAGCCGCTCGGGAACGACCGTGCGGTGTTCGGGCAGGTAGTGCTTCAGGTTGGCCGCGATCGTGCGGTTCCAGTCGATGTCGTGGTGGCGGGGGCGGTTGATGCGGGCGCTGCGGTCGAGGGCCCCGGAGAGCGAGGCCCGGGTACGGGTGGCCAGCCGCTTCTCCAAGTCCTCGACGACCTTGCGCACGACGGACCGCGCGGTCTCCTTCGTCGTCTCCGGCATGGCCTTGTTGAGGGAGAGGAGGGTGCCCACCAGGTGCACGTCGGCCTCCACCGCCTCCAGCATCTCGGGCTCCAGCAGCAGGGCGGACAGTCCGAGCCGGTCGATCGCGTCCCGCTGCATGACCTGCACGACGGACGACGGGAAGTACGTCCGGATGTCCCCGAGCCAGCGCGCGACCGACGGTGCGGACGCCCCGAGCCCCGCCGAACGGTCCCGCCCCGACCGCGTCGCGCTCCCCTTCCCGTACAAGGCGGTGAGCGCGCCGTCCATCGCCGCGTCCTGCCCGGCGAGGGCGCGTCCGGTGCCGTCCGCCTCGTCGCCCCCGAGCACGAGCCGCCAACGCCGCAGCCGCTCGTCGGCCGAGGCGCTCGCACCGCGCACGCCGACCGGCCGCGGCACGTCGCCCGGTCGGGCCGCGTCGCCGAGTCGGGGCGGGTCGGCCGGCCGGAGCACGTCGGCCGTCTGGTCTGCGTCAGTCGGACGGGGCGCGCTGCCGGGTCGGGCCGTGTCGGCCGGGTCCAGCGGTACTGAGGTCATCGGTCCGCCCCCACAAGGTCGTCGGCGCCGGCGGTTTCGCCGGCGTCGGTTTCGCCGGCGTCCGCGTCGGCGGATTCGTCGGCGCCGGTGGTTTCTTCGTCGTCCGGCCCGAGCAGCAGGCGCAGCACCGGGAGGACGGCGTCGGCGCGCCCGGCGTCCAGCTCGGGGGCGAACCCGGGTATGCCGGAGGCGGCGGCCGCGGCGCTCCCCCGCGCCCCCGGGCCGCGCCGGACCAGCTCCCCCAGCGTCCTGCGCACCCCGGCCTCGTACGCCGAGAACGTGCGCCGCAGCAGCGGGAGCACATCGGTGAACGCCTCCGCCGGTACCCCCGTCAACCACGCGTCGACCAGTCCGAGCAGCCGCTCGTCGTGCACGAGCAGCATGCCTCCCCCGGAGCCGCCGCCTACGAACCCCTCGATCCACGCGGCCGCGTCCCCCGGCTCCGTGCCCGGCGACAGTACGAGTCCCATGAGCCGGGCGGCCTCCTCCTGTCCCAGCTCGCCGTCGTCCAGCAGCAGTCGCACGGCCCGTCCACGGAGCACACCGGGGACGGTGTCGCGGCCGGCCAGCACCCGCAGCACGGAGTGCCAGCGACCGCGCATGCCCGTGCCGGGCGGTCCGTCGACGGACGGTCGCACCGCGACCGTCTCTCCCAACAGCCCCGTCTCTCCCAGCAGTCCCACCGCGCCGTGCACCGCGTCCACATGGCGCCGCATGTCCTCGGCGGCCTCGGCATCGAGTGCCACGCAGGCCGGCGGGAGACCGACGAAGATCCGCTCGGCGAGGCCCGCGGCGACCTCGGTGAGAGCGTGGGTGTCCGTGCCGCGAACGTCCCCGTAGCGCAGCGCGCGGACCAGCGCGGGCAGCGCCTGGGCGAGGTGGCCGACGTCCGTGTCCAGGGCGGCCCGGTCGGCGAGGACCCGCATCACCACCGGCAGGGCGTCCGAGAGTCCGGCGAGCAGACAGCGTTCGGCGAGTGCCGTGACGTCGGCCAGGGCGGGCGCGGCGACGGCGTCCGCCTCCGCTCTGGCGGTCGCCGCGGACAGCACGGTCGTGCCCCACACCCCGGCCTCGGCGACCCGCACGGACAACTCCGGCTCCCAGCGGAGCCGCCAGGTCTCCCGGAAGGTGCCGGTGCTGCCGCGGGATGCGGCGGTCTCGCCCCAGCCGATGCCGAGCAGCCGCAACCGGTGCAGGAGCCGGCTCCGCGCCGCGTCGGTCTCGCCGCGCAGGTCGAGCTCCATCTCCCGCTCCAGCGACTCCGGTTTGATCCGCAGCCGTTTCTGGAGCCGGGCGAGGTCGCGCTGGAGCGGCACCGCGGGGGCGGACCGCGGCACCTCGCCCAGCGCGTCGCCGACCACGAGCCGGTCGTGCACGAGCCCCAGGGGCACGTCCGAGCCCTCGCACATGACGGCCCGTACGGCGTCGGTGGTCTCGGTCAGCCCGGGCAGCGGGCGGCCCCGTACGGCGGCGAGGGTGTCGGCAAGCCGCACCGCCTCGATGACGTGCGCGGCGGAGACCATCCGGTCCTCGTCGCGCAACAGCCGGGCCACCTTCGTCATCCACCGCTCGACCGGGCGGTCGGGGGCGCCGAAGAGGTGCCCGTACCAGCCCGGCGAGTCGATGCCCGCGCCGTACCCGCCGGACCGGGACAGCCTGCGGTGCGTCCACGGCACCCACGTCATGTCGGTCTTGGCCTTGGGCAGCCCCTTGAGCAGCGCCCGGTCGGCGGCGACCGTGGTTCTGCGGCGCAGCGCGGGCACGTGCCAGGCCCCGCACACCACGGCCACGTCGTCCCCGAACTCGCGCTGTGCCGCGCGCACCTGGAGCCGCATGTACGCCTCCCGCTGCGGATCCCGGTCGTGTCCGCCGCCCCCGTACGCCTCCCGCAGTGCTCCCATCGCCTCCTCCAGCACGGCGAACGGCGCGAACGGATCGGTACCGGCCCCGCTCCGGTGCTCGACCGCGTCCTCCCACCAGCGCTCGGGATCGTCGTGACCGGCCGTCCCGGCGAGCACGGCGAGCGGGTCGATCCGCACGGCGTCGCCTGCGGGTTCGACAGGTTGGGCGGGTTCGGCGGGCTCGGCGGGTGACAGGGGCGGTTCCTCCTTCTCCCATGCCAGCGTGTGCGTCGCCGGCAGGTCGATGAAGCGGGCCGGGACACCGTGGTCCAGCGCCCACCGGATCGCCACCCACTCCGGGGAGAACTCGGCCAGCGGCCAGAAGGCGGACCGGCCGGGCTCGTCCACCACATGGGCCAGGAGCGCGACCGGAGGACGCATGTCCGGGTCGGCGGCGAGCGGAATGAGCGCGTCGGCCTCCGGAGGGCCCTCGATCAGGACCGTCAGGGGTGTCGCGGCGTCCAGCGCGGCCCGCACGGCACGCGCCGAGCCGGGCCCGTGGTGCCGCACCCCCAGCAGCAGCGGCCCGGCCGCCCGCGCGGGAGGCACCCGATCCGCCCCCGCTCCGACCGCACGCCGCGTCCCCTCCCGCCCACCGGGCTCCTCCGCCCCTTCCCCAACGTCGAGTTCCTCCCTCTCCGCCCCTTCCCGAACGACGGGCTCCTCCCTCGCCGCCCCCTCCCGTGGTCCGGTCACGCGCTCACCTCCCGGCAGGCCCGGTAGAAGTCCTTCCAGCCCTCGCGCTCGCGGACGACCGCCTCCAGGTACTCCTGCCAGATCACCCGGTCGGCCGCCGGATCGCGGACGACGGCGCCGAGGATGCCCGCGGCCACGTCCGAGGCGCGCAGAACGCCGTCGCCGAAGTGGGCGGCCAGCGACAGCCCGCCGGTGACGACGGAGATCGCCTCGGCGGTGGACAGCGTGCCGCTGGGCGACTTGAGTTTCGTACGCCCGTCCGCCGTCACTCCGTCGCGCAGCTCACGGAAGACGGTGACGACCCGGCGGATCTCGTCGACGCCGTCCGGGACCGAAGGGAGGTCGAGGGAGTGGCCGATCTGGTCGACGCGGCGCGCGACGATGTCCACCTCGGCCTCGGCACTCTCCGGCAGCGGAAGCACCACCGTGTTGAAGCGCCGGCGCAGGGCGCTGGACAGCTCGTTCACCCCGCGGTCGCGGTCGTTGGCCGTGGCGATCAGGTTGAAGCCGCGGACGGCCTGGGTCTCCTGGCCCAACTCCGGTATGGGCAGGGTCTTCTCCGACAGGATCGTGATCAGTGTGTCCTGTACGTCCGCCGGGACACGGGTCAGCTCCTCGACGCGGACCGTCATGCCCTCGGCCATGGCGCGCATGACCGGACTCGGCACGAGCGCGTCCCGGCTGGGGCCGTGCGCGAGCAGGCGCGCGTAGTTCCACCCGTAGCGGATCGCCTCCTCCGGTGTGCCGGCGGTGCCCTGCACCAGGAGGGTCGAGTCGCCGCTGACCGCCGCGGCCAGGTGCTCCGACACCCAGGTCTTCGCGGTGCCGGGCACGCCGAGCAGCAGCAGGGCGCGGTCGGTGGCGAGGGTGGTGACCGCGACCTCGACGATGCGGCGCGGGCCCACGTACTTCGGTGTGATCTCCGTGCCGTCCGGCAGGGTGCCGCCCAGCAGATAGGTCGCCACCGCCCACGGCGACAGCCGCCAGCGGGCCGGGCGGGGCCGGTCGTCCTGCGCGGCCAGCGCGGCGAGTTCGGCGGCGAAGGCGTGCTCGGCGTGCGGTCGCAGCACCTCCCCCGCCGGCCCGGCGGTGCCCCCCGTGCTCCCGTCGGCGCTGTCGCCCGGGGCCGCTCCCCCGGCCTGTCCCGCGGGTGCGTCGACGGACGTCGGTTCCACGGACTCGATGGACACGGTCATGGCTCGGTCCCCCCTCCAGCTCGGCCGGTTCGGATCTGGTCCCCACCGTGCACCACACCACTGACAATCCGCTCTGACCTGCGCAGACGTGCTCGCGAAGGTCGATTGTCAGTGGTGGGACCTACCTTCGACGACATGACTCAGCAGGGGGTGCGCTGGACGGCGGATCAGGTGCTGGCACTGGCGCCTGACGAGGCGTCACGCAGAGCGGGCAGCAAGCTCGGCACCGCCGGACCGTGGTCGGAAACAGGCAGTTCTGACGAGGGGACGCTATGGGGACTGTGCAGAGGAAGCGGCAGCACGCCTTATCGGACGGTCGTCGACATCGCGGACTCCACCGGGCCCGCGTACACATGCAGTTGTCCGAGCCGGAAGTTCCCGTGCAAGCACACGCTGGGACTGCTCCTGCTCTGGGCGGGCGAGGACGGCACGGTGCCGCGGGGACCCGTGCCGGACTGGGCGGAGCGATGGACGGAGGGGAGAAGGGAGCGAGCGGCGGCGACTCGGACGACGGACGCGGCATCTGGGACGGCGTCACCGGCTGACCCGGAGGCGGCCCGGCGCCGGGCGGAGCGCCGGGCCGCGCGGATCACCGCCGGGGCGGGGGAGTTGGAGCGGCGGCTGGCCGACCTGCTGCGAGGCGGCCTCGCGGCGGCCGAGCAGGCGGGGTACGGGATGTGGGAGGAGACGGCGGCCCGCATGGTCGACGCGCAGGCGCCCGGACTGGCCGCGCGGGTGCGGGAGTTGGGGGCGATCCCCGCCTCCGGTCCGGGCTGGCCCGTCCGGCTGCTGGAGGAGTGCGCGCTGCTCCATCTCCTCGACCAGGGCTGGCTGCGCCGGGAGTCGCTGCCGGACGGTCTGGCCGCGACGGTCCGCTCCCGGGTCGGTCTGTCCGGCCCGGCGGGCGGCCCTCCGCTGCGGGACCGCTGGCTGGTCCTCGCCCAGTACGACACGGCGGACAGCCGACTCACCACCCGCAGGATCTGGTTGTACGGCGCGGAGTCCGGCCGCACGGTCCGGGTCCTCTCCTACGGGGCGGCCGGCCGGCCGCCGGAGCTGACCCTGCCGGTGGGCCTGGCCTTCGAGGCGGAGGTGTCCGCGTACCCGGGCGCGGGACAGCTCCGGGTGGCCCTGGGCGAGCGGTTCACCCTGCCGGCGCCCACGCGCACCCGCCCGCCGGGAGTGAGCACACCCCGCGCGGCGGCCCGCTACGGCGACGCCCTGCGGGACGATCCCTGGCTCGACGCCTGCCCGGTCACGCTGTCCCGGGTCATACCCACCCCGGACGGGGACGCCTGGCAACTCGCGGACGCGGACGGTGACTTCGCGCTCCCCCTCACGCCCTCGGCGCTTTCCGGCCCCGGGCTGTGGCGGCTGGCCGCCCTCTCCGGCGGCGCCCCCGTCACCGTCTTCGGCGAGTGCGGTCACCGTGGCTTCGCTCCGCTGACGGCCTGGCCGGAGGGGACGGGCGAGGCGGTACGGCTGTGCTGACCCGCGACACCACGTCCACCGCCGGCTTCCCCCTCCCGGACACCGCCCGCTTTCCCCGGCTCTGCGCCCCGGACACCGCTCGCTTTCCCCGGCTCTGTGCCTCCGTACGGAAAGGACGTTCATGAACGCGACCTCCGCCTCGACGGGCGCGCCCGTCGAGGGCTCCTGGGACGAGCTCGTCACCGTGGCGCTGCTCGGGACCGAGCGGCGTACACCGCCCGCGTGGGCCGCCGGGCGCGAGGTACCGGTGGCCGTCCTGGACGCGGCCGCCGTGGCGACCCTGCGGCGGCGGGCCGGCATGCGGCCCGGCCGGGCGGCCGCCCGGCCCGAGCCCGCGGCGCCGGACCCGCGACGCCCCCTCCCGCCCGCCGCGGCCCACCGCCTTGGTGTGCTGCTGGCCGACCGGCCCGGCACCGCAGGTGGCCGCCGGGGCGCGGCCCCCGACCTCATGGAACTGCTGCCCCAGTGGCTGGCGCTGGCCAACGCGCACGGTTTCGCGGCTCCTCCGGAAACGCTGCCGGCCCTCCTCGACGCGGCCCGGGGCCGTACGGATCTGCGGCCGGCCGCGCTGGCCTTCGCCGGACCGCGCGCGCTGTGGCTGGCCCGGCTGAACCCCGACTGGCGGTTCGCCTTGCGTTCCATGCCGGGGGGCGGCGCCGCGCTGCCCGGCCCCGACGAGCCCGAGCGTACGGAACGGCTGTGGCAGGAGGGCCTGTTCGCCGAGCGGGTCGCGCTGCTCACAGCGCTGCGGGCCCGGCGTCCCGCGACCGCGCGCGAGCTGCTCGCCACCACCTGGGGGACGGAGCGGGCCGAGGACCGGCTGATGTTCCTCGACTCGCTGCGGTCAGGGCTGGGGCCGGCCGACGAGCCGTTCCTGGAGAGCGCGCTCACCGACCGCAGCCGCAATGTCCGGGCCACGGCGGCGGAGCTGCTGTCCGCGCTGCCCGGTTCGGCGCTGGCCGCCCGGATGGCGGCACGGGCCGGTTCGTGCGTGGCCGTCGACCGCACGCAGGGGACGCCCTCGATCGTCGTCGAGGCGCCGCACGAGTGCGACGCGAGCATGGAGCGGGACGGTGTTGTACCGAAAGCTCCGGCGGGACGAGGGGAACGGTCGTGGTGGCTGGGCCAGTTGGTCGAAGCAGCGCCGCTCGGGACGTGGCCGCGGCGGCTGGGGGGACGTACACCGGAGGAGATCGTCGCGCTTCCTGTGGCGGACGACTGGCGGAACGAACTGCACGCCGCGTGGTGCCGGGCTGCGGTACGGCAGCGGGACCCCGGATGGTCCCGGGCGCTCCTCGGCGCGCCCTCCGCCCCGGAGGCCGGCGGGCCGGGGGCGGTGTCGCTGGCGGAGCGTTCGAAGCTGCTCGCCACGCTGGGTCCGGCCGAGCGGGCCGAGTGGGTGGCGGGGTTCATCGCCACGCACGGCCTGTCCGAGGCGTTTCAGCTGCTGGGGGTCTGTGCCGTGCCGTGGGCGGGGCCCCTGGGGCGGGCGGTGGTCGACGCGCTCGACATCGCACGCGACGCGGGGAGTTATCCATGGAGCTTCAGTGGGGTGATGGGGCTGGCCGAGCGCTGCCTGGATCCGCTCGAAGCGGGTCGGCTCGACGCGCTCACGGCGATTCCCGACGAGACGGAGAACGCGGCGCCGGGGGCAGGCGGCTACTGGTCGGAAGCTTTCCAGCGCCTCGTCACCACGTTGCGGCTGCGTGCGGAGATGACGGCGGAGCTGGCGGTGCCGGAACCCGGACGTCCGCCGACGACGCCCTGAACACCGGGGCCGGGGCCGCCAAGTGCCGGAAGGCCCCCGGCGCCCCGTCAGGGACGCGGGGAACTGCGCGGCCGACCCCCACCCACCCGCGGACAACGACCCCCCACCCGGGGACGGGCGAGGGCGGCCAGGGCAGAACGCCGCCCGCGCCGCCCCCTGCCGGCCAGGCGCTACGCTCCCGCGGGCTGCCGTACGTTCGCCCGCACCCACTCCACGATCGACCCGGTCGTCGCACCCGGCGTGAAGATCTCGGCGACACCCTTCTCCTTGAGCGGAGCGATGTCCGCCTCCGGGATGATCCCGCCGCCGAAGACCTTGATGTCCTCCGCGTCACGCTCCTTGAGGAGATCGATCACGGCGGCGAACAGCGTGTTGTGCGCGCCGGAGAGGATGGAGAGACCGATCGCGTCGGCGTCCTCCTGGATCGCGGTGTCGACGATCTGCTCGGGGGTCTGATGGAGCCCGGTGTAGATGACCTCCATGCCGGCGTCGCGCAGCGCCCGCGCGATCACCTTGGCCCCCCGATCGTGGCCGTCGAGCCCCGGCTTGGCCACCACCACGCGGATCGGACCGGCTGCCACACCCATCACTGCCTCCATGAACGGACCACAACGACCCGTACCGACACGTATCGAACATTCCGCCGCTCGCCGCACGGGACGCACCTCTGCGGCACGGGCGCCCCGCACCGCACCGGCCGGGGAAGTGAACGAACGTTATCGTCAGATCCGTGCAAACCACAGTTTCCCGCTGAAGAGCGAGGGGGAAATCACACGGTGGGACACATTCGCCGCGCATCGCTCCGCGCTTCAGCGGCACACGCGCCGCAGGAACCTGCGACGCGCGGGCCACGACCGGAACCTGCGCAAGGAGAGCCGCCAGCAGGTGGTGACACCGGCACCGCGCCGACGAGGCGCGGCGACGGTGCGGCACACCGGCGGGAGCACGACGGCAGGGACTCCCGCCGCGCCACCGGCGCACCACGCGTCGCGAACGCACCGTCGGCCTCCGCCACCCCGGCTTTCCACAAGGGCACACGGGGGACAGAGCGGTCCCTTCGGGTGTCGACTGGAGGTCGGCCATGAAGGTCACCGGGACAGAGTCACCCGTTCTCCCGCTCCGTCAGCGCCTGTTGCCAGGCAGGCCGACAGGCCTCTCGGTGGCCCTGCTGAAGGCGACGGCGCTGGAGATCGCGATCCTCGCCGGACACCTCCTCCTCTATCCCTCCGGCATCGTCCAGGAGCGCCGCACCTCTCCCGCGCCCGCCCCGTCCGACGCCACCCGGCTGCCCACCGGGACCAAGCCCCCGGTCGTCCTGCTGCACGGCTTCATCGACAACCGCTCGGTCTTCGTCCTGTTGCGCCGCAACCTCGCGCAGCACGGCAGGCAGCACATCGAATCGCTCAACTACTCACCGCTGACGTACGACATCCGCACCGCGGCGGAGCTGCTCGGCCGGCACATAGAGGACATCTGCGAGCGCACGGGGCGCGACCAGGTGGACATCGTCGGACACAGCCTCGGCGGACTGATCGCGCGGTACTACGTGCAGCGCCTCGGCGGCGACCTGCGGGTCCGCACGCTGGTCACGCTCGGCACACCGCACTCGGGCACCCGGGTCGTCCCGCTGATGAACGCCCACCCGATCGTCCGTCAGATGCGCCCGGGGTCCGAAGTGATCAGGGAGCTGCGCGAGCCCGCGCCCGACTGCCGTACGCGTTTCGTGAGTTTCTGGAGCGACCTCGATCATCTGATGGACCCACTGGAGACCGCCGCCATCGACCACCCGGACCTGCTCGCACAGAGCGTGCAGGTGAGCGGCATCGGGCATCTCGCGCTGCCGGTCCACCCCGCCGTCGCCACCGGGATACGGCAGGCGCTCGACAGCGAGGAGACGGCCGTCCGCACCACCGCCGCGGAGGCCGTGGCCGAAGCCGGCGGCCTCACCGTGGCGTGACGCCCCCGGCCGATCCCCCGTCCGGCCCCTCTCCTGACGGCCGGAGAGGGCCCGGACGGGGGTGGGACGGGAGTCGGACACGGGTCAGAAGGCGCCTCAGTTTCGAACATTCATCGAACGCCAGGCCAAGCCCGTGCCCGCACTCCCCCGAAAGACGGCCGAATGCCCGTTTCCTGCGAGGAGGAAACCTGCCGAAGATTGTCGCGCCCGCATACCGCCGGGTACAGTCGCCGCACTGCTCTGCCAGCCCCTGTTGTCGAGGCGAAAGAGAAGTTGGTGAACGACCGTCACCCGTCGGGGACCGTGACCCCCCCGGCTCCGGCTTCCGATGCCGCCTCGGCGCCCTACGCGTCGTACGCCGGCCAGGAAGTCCAGTACGGCGACTTCACCCTGTACGACGGCTACAACGGAACCGGCGCCTACGCGACCGCGAGTTTCGCGACCGACCCCCTCTTCGGCGACATGTCGGGCGGCGACGGCACGGGTTCGTACGACGCGACGCAGTGGAACACCGGCGGCCACCAGACCCCGGCCTACGACCCGTACGCCGCGCAGCACCAGACCGGGTACGACACCGGCGGCTACGACACCACCGCCTGGGCCACCGGCTACCAGCAGCTCGCCGACATCCCCGCGCAGCATCCGGGCCCCGACGCCACGGGCCAGTGGGACGCGGCCGCCTGGCTCCAGGCCGAGCAGGCCGGCCAGACGCAGCAGTGGAGCGCCCCCACCCAGGAGACGGGTGCGTACGACGCCACGCAGTGGAACACCGTCGGTGACCACGACCCGTACGAGGCCTACGAGCACCCCCATCAGGGCGAGTCGCACGAGCACCGGGCCGCCGACCCGTACGAGCACCAGGTCGCGGCGGAGTCCTACGAGCACCAGGTCGCGGCGGACCCGTACGAGCACCAGCCCTCCGTCGACCCGTACGAGCAGCAGGCCGATCCCGAGCCCTTCGACCAGCAGGCGACCGCCACCTTCGAGCAACTGCCGGACGCGTACGACTTCGAGGACGCCGATCCCGCGCACGAGACGCCGCTGCTCGACGACATGGAAGAGGTCACTCCGGCCCCCCGTGCCGCGAACCGTCCGGCGTCCCGCTCCCGTCGCCGCTCCCCGGCCAAGCGTTCCGCACTGCTCACCGTCGCCGTGCCCTCGGCCTGTGTGATGGGCGTCGCCGGTATCGCCGCCGCCTCCGTGGGCACCATGGGCGGGGACGACACCAAGAACACGACGGCCAGCGCGTCCGACGCGACCGCGGTGAAGCCGTCCACCGCCAACAACAAGCTGGACACCCAGCTCCAGAGCCTGTCCGCGGGTGCGGACGACTTCGCCGACCGGGCCAGCCGGACCCAGGAACGCATCGACCTCAAGGCCCAGCAGGCCGCCGAGCGGCAGAAGGCGGTGGCCGAGGCGGCCCGCAAGGAGCGGCTGCGGCCCAAGTTCGTCCTGCCGGTCACGCAGAAAGGACTCAGCGCCTACTTCGGTCAGGCGGGGGTCAACTGGATGTCCGTGCACACGGGCATCGACTTCCCCGTGTCGTACGGCACGACGGTGATGGCCGCGACGGACGGAACCCTACGGACGCAGTGGAACAGCGCGTACGGGAACATGGCCATCCTCACCGCGAAGGACGGCACGGAGACCTGGTACTGCCACCTCTCCAGCTACAAGGTGCCGTCGGGCACCGTCGTGAAGGCCGGTGACCAGATCGCGTTCTCCGGGAACTCCGGGAACTCGACCGGGCCGCACCTGCACTTCGAGGTCCGACCCGCGGGTGGTTCGGCCATCGACCCCCTGCCGTGGCTGCGCAGCCACGGCCTGGACCCGACGTGAGCACCGCCGCGACCCACTCGCCGTGACCCACGCGTCGTGATCCACCGCCGGGGTTCGCGACCGGACGGGAACTCCGCCCGGCCCCGAACCCCGTGGACTAGAGCTTCTCCACCGGCGCGTACCGCAGCAGCAGCCGCTTCGGCTTGGGCTCTCCGAAGTCGACCGTGGCCTCCGCGTTCGCCCCCGTGCCCTTCACGCCGACCACCGTGCCGAGACCGAACTGGTCGTGGGTGACCCGGTCGCCCACCGCCAGCGAGACGACCGGCTTCTCGGAGGCCCCGCGGCGCGTCGCGAAACCGGAGGCCCCGGACGCCGCGGACCGCGAACGCGAGGACGACAGCGAGGCCGCCACCCCCGAGACGGGTCCCGAGGGCACCGGGGCCGTGGCGCCCGTGCGCTTCCACTCCAGATGCGTGTCCGGGATCTCCTCCAGGAAGCGGGAGGGCGGGTTGTACGAGGGCTGGCCCCACGCGCTGCGCATGGACGAGCGGGTGAGATAGAGCCGCTCCCGCGCGCGCGTGATGCCGACGTACGCGAGCCGCCGCTCCTCCTCCAGCTCCTTGACCTGCCCCAGCGCACGCATGTGCGGGAAGACACCGTCCTCCATGCCGGTGAGGAACACGACCGGGAACTCCAGGCCCTTGGCGGTGTGCAGGGTCATCAGGGTGATGACGCCGTTGCCGTCGTCCTCGTCGGGGATCTGGTCGGAGTCGGCGACGAGCGCGACCCGCTCCAGGAACCCGGAGAGTCCGCCGGCCGCTCCAGCCCCGCCGGCCGCCGCGGCCCCGGCAGCCGCACCGGCACCGGCACCGTCCTCGCCCTCACCGGACTCCTGCTCGAACTCCAGCGCCACGGCCGCGAGTTCCTGGAGGTTCTCGATGCGGGTCTCGTCCTGCGGGTCGGTCGAGGCCTGGAGCTCGGCGAGATAGCCGGTGCGCTCGAGGACCGCCTCCAGGACCGTCGCCGGGCCCGCGCCGGACTCGACGATCGTACGGAGGTCCTCCATGAGCGTGTTGAACCGCTTCACGGCGTTCGTCGAGCGCGCCGCCATGCCGTACGCCTCGTCGACGCGGCGCAGAGCCTGCGGGAAGCTGATCCTCTCCCGCTGCGAAAGGGCGTCGATCATCGCCTCGGCGCGGTCGCCGATCCCCCGCTTGGGGACGTTCAGGATCCGGCGCAGCGGGACGGAGTCCTCGGGGTTGGACAGGACCCGCAGGTAGGCCAGGACGTCCCGGACCTCCTTGCGCTCGTAGAAGCGGACTCCGCCGACGACCTTGTAGGGCAGGCCGACGCGGATGAAGATCTCCTCGAAGACACGGGACTGGGCGTTCGTCCGGTAGAAGACCGCGACATCGCCCGCCTTCGCCTCGCCCGCGTCGGTGAGACGGTCTATCTCGTCGGCGACGAACTGTGCCTCGTCGTGCTCGGTGTCGGCGACGTAGCCCGTGATGTTCGACCCCGCGCCCGCGTTGGTCCACAGGTTCTTGGGGCGGCGCGACTCGTTGCGCTCGATGACCGCGTTGGCCGCGCTGAGGATCGTCTGGGTGGAGCGGTAGTTCTGCTCCAGGAGGATCGTCGTCGCGTCCGGGTAGTCCTCCTCGAACTGGAGGATGTTGCGGATGGTCGCACCGCGGAAGGCGTAGATCGACTGGTCGGCGTCGCCCACGACGCACAGCTCGGCGGGCCCGAGGTCGCCCTCGGCCGGCGGCACGTCCTCGGGACGGTCGCCGCTCGCCGGCCCCACGAGCTCCCTGACCAGGGCGTACTGCGCGTGGTTCGTGTCCTGGTACTCGTCGACCAGGACGTGGCGGAAGCGGCGGCGGTAGTGCTCGGCGACGTCCGGGAAGGCACGGAGCAGGTTGACCGTCGTCATGATCAGGTCGTCGAAGTCGAGCGCGTTGGCCTCGCGCAGCCGCGACTGGTACATCGCGTAGGCCTGGGCGAGGGTCTTCTCGAAGCCGTCCGCCGCCTGGCCGGCGAAGTCCTCCTCGTCGATCAGCTCGTTCTTCAGGTTGGAGATCTTGGCGCTGAACGACTTCGGCGGGAAGCGCTTCGGGTCGAGGTCCAGGTCACGGCAGACCAGGGCCATCAGGCGCTTGCTGTCGGCGGCGTCGTAGATCGAGAAGGAGGACGTGAAGCCGAGTCGCTTCGACTCGCGGCGCAGGATGCGCACGCACGCGCTGTGGAAGGTCATCACCCACATGGCGTTGGCGCGCGGGCCCACGAGCTGCTCGACGCGCTCCTTCATCTCGCCCGCGGCCTTGTTCGTGAAGGTGATCGCGAGGATCTGGCCGGGGTGGACATGGCGCTCGCCCAGCAGGTGCGCGATCCGGTGCGTGAGCACCCGGGTCTTGCCGGAGCCGGCGCCGGCCACGATGAGCAGCGGGGAGCCGGAGTGCACCACGGCCGCGCGCTGGTTCTCGTTCAGCCCGTCCAGCAGGGCCGCCGGGTCGACGGCGGGCCTGTGCGCGCCGTCGCGGTAGTACGCGTCGCGGTCCGGGGGCGCGTCGAAGCGGCCGCCGAACAGGTCGTCCGGAAGCGGCTCCGCCGCCTCGTCCTCGGGCGGCGGCGGTTCTTCCTCATGGGCCCCGGAAGGCCTGAGGTCCGCCAGGAAGCTGTCATCAAAGAGGCTGCTCATCGCTCTCCGAGTCTAGGCGGCCGCACTGACAACCCGCCGCCACCCGGGAAACTGGGCCGGATTTCCCACGGAGTCCGGGCTGGATCCACCGCGGAGTCCGGGCCGGGGTGCCCGCGGAGTCCGGGCCGGGGTGCCCGCGGAGTCCGGGCCGGGGTGCCCGCGGAGTCCGGGCCGGAGCGCCCCTGAAAGCGGGCCGCCCCTCCCGCACCGATGCGCCCTCACCTTCCGGCATCGCCCCACTACGGTCGGCCACTCCGGGCGCCCCGGCGGTTCAGGTCACGAAAATGTATCGGGCATATCGCACATCAAACTTCACAGAACACTTACGCGTTGGCTAGCGTGCCGGGCAGACCGCTCGACAGCACCGGCGAACGTCGCCGGGCCGGGCGGCCTCCGCCGAGTCCGGCGCGCCCGTGCGGCGACCGGAGCCGGGGACCCAACCGACTTTGGGGTGAATCGGTCCAACCGCCCCTGGGGCAAGGACCGTAGGGCAAACCTTCCGGAAGTACCCGCCCGAACCCGACAGCTAACCCGGTAGGCGGATGACGGAAGGAGTCGCCTCTCTTGGCGTCGCACCGCAAGTGGAGTCCTCCCGGCCCGCGCAGGACGGGCATACGGACCCCGGCCCTCGCCACGGCCGCCCTGACCTCCGTGGCCCTGCTCTCGCAGACGGCCAACGCCGCACCCCCGGCCGAGCCCCGGCCGACCCTCGAAGAGGTCGAGAAGAAGGTCGACGACCTCTACCACCAGGCCGAGACGGCCACCGAGAAGTACAACGCGACCAGGGAGAAGACCGCCAAGCAGCGCAAGCGGGTCGACGCCCTCCTCGACGACGTGGCCCGGCGCACCGAGAAGCTCAACACCGCGCGCGAGGAGCTGGGTTCGTTCGCCGCGGCGCAGTACCGCACCGGGGCGTCCGCGCCCGGCAGCGCGAGTCTTCTGCTGGCCGACAATCCGCAGGACTACTTCGACCAGACCCAGTTGATGGACCGTCTGACCACCCGCCAGAAGGCGGCCGTCGACGACTACGCCACCGAGCAGGCCGCCACCTCGAAGAAGCGCGGCGAGGCCTCCCGGAGCCTGCGGACGCTCACCACGTCGCAGGACGCGCTCAAGACCTCCAAGGCGGACGTCCAGGGCAAGCTCGCCGCGGCGCGCGACCTGCTCTCGAAGCTGACCGCCGACGAGAAGGCGCGGCTCGCCGCGATCGCGAAGAAGAAGCGGGAAGCGGCCGACCGCGAGGCGGCCGAGCTGGCGGCCGAGCGGGCCGCGGCGGAGCAGAAGGCCCGGGAGACGGCCCGGCAGCCGGGCACGCCGTCGGCAACCACGGGGACTTCCGGGACCCCGGCGACCGACTCCTCGTACGCCGCCAAGGCCGGCAGGGCCATCGCCTTCGCCCGCGCCCAGATCGGCAAGCCGTACGTGTGGGGCGCGACCGGGCCCGGCTCGTACGACTGCTCCGGTCTCACCCAGGCCGTCTGGAAGGCCGCCGGCGTCACCCTCCCGCGGACCACCTACGACCAGGTGAACGCCGGCACCACGGTCTCCCTCTCCGCCATCGAGCCCGGAGACCTGGTCTTCTTCTACGACGACATCAGCCACGTGGGCCTCTACATCGGCAACGGGATGATGATCCACGCCCCCAAGCCGGGTGCGTACGTCCGTGAGGAGTCGATCTTCTACGCGGGCCAGTCGATCATCCACAGCGTGGTGCGCCCGGCGTGAGCCCCGGCGCGGGGCACGCGCGCGTGAGGTCTCCCGGGCTCCACGCGCGCGTGCCGCACACGTGCCGGCGCCACCCGCGCCCCCGGACCCGTGCGCCGGAGTCTCCCCCTCCCGCCTGGTCGGCGACCCCTCTCGCCCTCACCCGCCATCCCGTGCGGCGCCCGCATCACGGCAGGCCGGTACCGCCGTACGCCCGCGCACTCGTACCCCCGCGTCCCCGGACCCGCGCGCCCGTCCGGCCGACCCCGCATTCGTGAAGCACGCGCGCGCCCCCCGGGCAACCCGCTCGCAGATCCCTAGCATCGGGGCCATGTCAGCCACCTCGCCGCCCCGCAGCCCGTGGGTCCGACTCCGCACCTGGTGGGCGGAGAGCCCGCCCGCCGCCGCGGCCGTCGTCCTGGCCACCGGCATCCTCTCGGTCGGGTTGTACGAGACCGGTGACGAGATCCTGTCCCGGATCGCGCTGGTCCTGGCGGCCGTCGCCTGGCTCGGGTTCGCCGTGGACTTCACGGTCCGCCTGACGCGGGAGCGGGAGCGGTGGTGGGAGGAGGCCGGCACGCCGAGCGCGCTCACCGGGGTCGCCGCGACCGCCGTCATCGGCACCCGGCTGACCGACCTGGGGTGGCCCGGGGCCGCCGAGGTGCTGCTCGCGCTCGCCGCGGTGCTGTGGCCGGGGCTGCTCTACCTGCTCCTCCGAAACCTGCGGCTCCGGATGCCCGGAAGCGTGTTCCTCGGGTGCGTGGCCACACAGGCCCTCGCGGTGCTCGCCGCGTCGCTCGCCGAGGCCGCGCGCGCGGACTGGCTCGCGTACGCCGCGCTGGTGCTGTTCTGGCTGGGGTTCCTGGTGCTGTACGTGGTGGCGCTGACGTGCTTCGACTTCCTGGAGACGGCCACGGGGGGCGGCGACCACTGGATCGCGGGCGGCGCGCTCGCGATCGCGGCGCTGGCCGCGTCGAAGCTGGTCCTCGCCTACCAGGCGGACACCTATCTGTGGAACTACGACGACAACGGCGTGATGCGCTGGGTGACCCAGGCGCTGATCATGGTGGCGCTCGCCTGGTACGCCGTGCTGGCCGTCGCGGAGCTGCTGTGGCGGCGCCCGCGGTACGACGTGCGGCGCTGGGCGACCGTGTTCCCGATGGCCATGACGGCGGCGGCGGCCCTGACGGTCGCGGACGCCGTCGGCTTCGCCTGGCTCAGGACGCTCGGGCAGGTACTGCTGTGGATCTCGGTGGCGGCCTGGCTGCTGGTGGCGGTCGGAACCGTCAGGTCCACAGCACCGCGATGAAGATGTTCGCGGTCGTCAGCAGCCCGACCAGCCCGAACAGGCCCTTGTCGACCTTCTCGTCGTCCCGCTTCACGTAGACCAGCCCGAGGATCACGATCAGCAGGGCCAGCTTCACGCCGATCTTGACGGTGTTGACCGCGTGGTCGTCGGCCTGGTTGAGACCGACCAGGACGACACCCGTGACCAGCATGGTCAGCGCGCCGTGCAGCATGGCGGGGACGAATCGGGCGGTGCCCCGGCCCATCGCCTTCATCTGGGTGAGGAAGCCGCCGAGCAGCGAGGCGATGCCGATGATGTGCAGGCCCACGAAGAGATGGATGAGTACGTCCATGGGGCCGGAGCCTAATCGGCGGTGGGTGTCCCCCTTCGCACCGGCCCACCCCCTCGGGACCCGTAGCACCTGAGAACCCCCGGTTGTCCCGGAACCGTCCCATCGGTCATCACCCTGCGTGAAGTCGCCGGGTCCGGAGCCGAATCACGGTCACATACGGTCACCCGGCGATCCAGTTACGCCAGTTCCGTACATGGTGTTACCGAGCCCTCACCCTCAGGTTTAGCGTCCTCCACCAGGTGCCCGGCTCCCCACCGCCGCCCGGGCCAGGGGCGGCAGTCGGACACCACCGCCGAGAAAGGTCCGGCGGCGACCCGCTCCCCCTGTGTGGGCCGTCGCCGGACGCCTCACCGATGACCGCGCACTCCCCGGCGGTCACGTCCCCCGGGAAGGATGTGGGCCCTCGTGGCAGCGCACCGCAAGCCCAGACAGCGCTCACTCGGCGGCCATACGGTCCGCACGGCCGCGACCATCGCCCTCGCCGGCGCGGCGACGACGGCCGGATTCGAGGGCACGGGGCACGCGGAGCCGCAACTGTCCCCGGCGCAGGTGAAGGCCAGGGTCGACAAGCTGTACGAAGAGGCCGAGGTCGCCACGGAGAAGTACGACGGGGCGAAGGAGAAGGCCGACCAGGCGTCACGGCGGCTGCACGACCTGCGCGACGAGACGGCGCGCAAGGAGGACCGGCTCAACGCGGCGCGGACCGCGCTGGGTTCGATCGCCGCGGCGCAGTACCGCAGCGGGGGCCTCGACCCCGCTCTGCAGCTCGCGCTCTCCGACCGGCCCGACCAGTACCTGGACGGGGCCGCGTTCGCCGAGCGGGTCGGTGACCGGCAGGCGGGGGCGGTGGCCCGGGTACGCAAGCAGCTGCGGGAGATCGAGCAGCTGCGCGGGGCCGCGCACGTCGAGCTGGCGTCGCTCACCTCGCGTCAGGCGGAGCTGAAGCGGGCCAAGAAGACGATCACCGGAAAACTGGACTCCGCGCGACAGCTGTTGTCACGGCTCACCGACGAGCAGCGGGCACGCCTCGGGGCGGCCGGCGGTGCGGCGGACACGGTGCGGCACGCCTCCCGCTCCGCCGCGCGGGACCTGGGCCCGGCCTCCGCCGCACCCTCGGCCGGCTCCGTCGCGGCCCCCAACTCCCGCGCGGCCGCCGCTGTCTCGTACGCCTACGGGAAGCTCGGCAGCCCCTACGTCTGGGGCGCCACCGGTCCCGACGCCTTCGACTGCTCGGGTCTGGCCCAGGCCGCGTACCGCTCGGCGGGCGTCCAGCTGCCGCGCACGACGTACTCCCAGATCAACGCGGGCCGACGGGTCTCCCGCTCCGAACTCCTCCCCGGTGACCTGGTGTTCTTCTACTCGGGCATCAGCCACGTGGGGATCTACGTGGGCAACGGGATGATGATCCACGCCCCGAACCCCACCGCGCCGGTGCGTCTCGCGCCCGTCGACGAGATGCCGTTCGCGGGAGCCACCCGCGTGGCCTGAGGGCAGGTCCACCCGGGTGGCGCGAAGACACCGGGGCGGATCGGCGTAGTGGGGGCGCGGGGGTGGATCGCGGTAGCGTCGACGCGGACTCCGTTCCGTCGTCCGAGAGGTCCTGATGCCCGGCTTCCTGTTGCCGCCGCCTCCGCCGCCCGCGCACATCCGCTCCTGGCCGGACCGGGCGGCACTGCTGGCCGACCGGGGGCGGGCACTGGAGGAACTGCGCGGACGGAGCCTCGGGGTGCACCGGGTGCTGCTGCTCTGGCTGCTGGCGCTCGCGGCGATCGTCGGCTGGGCCCTGCTGGTGCTGCCGCTGCAGCAGATCGAGCAGCGCGACCCCACCGGTGTCGTCCTGGGGCCGCTGTTCGCCCTGCTGGGCCTGGCCGCGCTCGCCCCGACGGTCCTCGCCGTCGCCCTGTCCGTCCGCAGCGACCGTCGCCTGCACGAACTGCTCCAGGCCTGGACCGAGTTGGACCGCCACCCCGCGACCGACTCCCGGCTCCGCTCCCCCGGGCTCAGTCTCTTCTGGCTGCTCTCCTCGCTCGGCGTCTGTGCGATCGGCGTCTGGACGTCCTACGACGCGGCGGCACCGGCCGGGTCGGGTCACGGCCTGTACAGCGATGTCGTCCAGGGCGTCGGAATCGGCCTGATCCTGTGGATGACCGGTCTCATCGGAATCGCGAAGGCCGTACGCCACTACCGGTGGGCCCTGCGGATCCTGGGACCGGCGCCCGCCACGGAACACCGGTAGGCGTCCGGCATCCACCGCAGAACACCAGCGGGAGCCCCCGGTGCCCACCGGCGGACACCGGCAACAGCCGGGCGCCCGCCGCGGAACCGCGGCAACAGCGGGGGTGCGTCCGCCGCGGAACACCGAGGGGCCTCCGGCGTCCGCGCGGCCCGGCGGACGGCGTGTCACACCAGGCGTCGTGCCGTCGCCCATCGCGTCAGCTCGTGCCGGTTGGAGAGCTGGAGCTTCCTGAGGACCGCCGAGACGTGGGACTCGACCGTCTTGACGGAGATGAACAGCTGCTTGGCGATCTCCTTGTACGCGTAGCCGCGGGCAATGAGGCGCAGCACCTCGCGCTCGCGCTGGGTGAGACGGTCGAGGTCCTCGTCGACCGGCGGCGCGTCGGTGGAGGCGAAGGCGTCCAGGACGAATCCCGCCAGGCGGGGCGAGAAGACCGCGTCGCCCTCCTGGACCCGGAAGATGGAGTCCACCAGGTCGGTTCCGGTGATCGTCTTGGTGACGTATCCCCGGGCGCCGCCGCGGATCACGCCGATGACGTCCTCCGCGGCGTCCGACACGGACAGCGCGAGGAAACGGACCGGCTGCTCGGCGTCACTCATCAACGGGGCGCAGCGGCGCAGCACTTCGACACCGCCGCCGCCCGGAAGGTGGACGTCGAGCAGCACGACCTCGGGCCGGGCGGCCGTGATGACCGTGACCGCCTGGTCGACGTCCGCGGCCTCGCCGACCACCTGGACGCCGGTCCGCTCGGTCTGACCGATCTCGGCCTGCACCCCCGTACGGAACATGCGGTGGTCGTCGACGAGGACGACCCGCACCTGACGCCCAGTCGGGGCTCCGGACGGCACGGCGGTGTCGGCGGCGGCCGGCCCGCTCGCCCCTGGGGACCCGGTGACCGCCCCCGCTCCGGTCGCGGTGTCGCTCGGCTCCTCCGGGCCGGTGGGCCCGGCCGTCTGTCCGGTCGGCCCGTTCGCGTCGCTCATGACGTCTTCTCCGCCCTCTCCATTTCCAGCTCGACCTCCGTGCCGCCGTCCGGCACCGCGCGCAGTCGCGCCGTGCCGCCGTTGCGCTCCATGCGGCCGATGATCGATTCTCTGACGCCCATGCGGTCGGCGGGTATCGCGTCGAAGTCGAAGCCGGGGCCGCGGTCCCGGACGGACACGAAGACCGTCCTTCCCTCGACTTCGGCGTAGACCTGTACGGCGCCGCCCTCGCCACCGTACTTGGCGGCGTTCACCATGGCTTCCCGTGCGGCCTGCATCTGTGCGGTCAGGCCCTCGTCGAGCGGGCAGTCGCCGACCACGACGACCTCGATGGGGACGCCGTGCTTGTCCTCGACCTCGGCGGCGTTGCGGCGGACCGCCTCGGCGAGGGTGGCGGGCTCGTCGGCCTCGTCCTTGCCGGTGCCTTCCGGTTTGTAGAGCCAGGCGCGCAGGTCGCGCTCCTGGGCCCGGGCGAGCCGGCGCACCTCGTTCGCGTTCTCCGCGTTGCGCTGGATCAGGGTCAGGGTGTGCAGCACCGAGTCGTGGACATGGGCGGCCACCTCGGCGCGCTCCTGGGCCCGGATGCGCATCAGGCGTTCCTCGGAGAGGTCCTGCGTCATGCGGACGAGATAGGGGCCCGCGAGGAGCGCCGTGCCGACGAGGACGGCGAGCGCCGCCTGCAGGACGGAGCCGAGGTGGGCCGCGGAGCCCTGGAGGACGAATATCCCGGTGACGCCCGCGGTGACGAGCAGGACACCGGCAGCGGACCGCAGCAGCGTGAGCGTCCGGCGGCGGCGGCCGACCTCCACCCAGCGGGCCCGCCGCGCGTTGTCCGCCTGGCGCCAGACCAGGGCGACGCCCGCGCCGACGAGGACGGTGGGCCAGAGATACGCCTTGGCTCCGCCTCCGAGGTTCACATTGCCGACGAAGACCATGGCCACGACGACCATGAGCAGGAGGGCGACGATCTGGCCCCGGTCCGGCTTGCGGGCGACGAGTCTGCGGCGGCCGTCGGCAGCGGTCTCGGTGGTGAAGGCCGACGCGCGCTCGGAGTCGACCCCGCCGACGCCCAGCGGCACGAAGAACCAGAAGGCGGCGTACAGCAGCGCGCCCAGACCGTCCGCCATGAACAGGCCGACGAACACCAGCCGCACCCAGATGACGGGCAGCCCGAGGTGCCCGGCGAGCCCCCGCGCCACACCGCCGAGCCAGCGTCCGTCACTGCTGCGGTAGAGCTTGCGCGGGGGCCGCGGCTCGTCGAGAGGCACTGCTGCGGCGTCCGGCATGCCAACGATGTTCACACGGCCGGGCGGCCGGAGCATCAGGGTCGACCCCCGAGACTCCCCTGATCTTCGGCGAGCCGGTCCTCGAACGGCTCCCCGCGCACCCGTCGGGGCCGATATCAGGGTTCGGCCAGGGTCGTCCCGACTCCCGTCGCGCCTTCCCGCCCGTCACCATGGACACATGACAGATCAGCAGCGCGCGGCAGCGGAGCCGCCCCGTGGCTCCGGCGCCCCGCCACCGGGCACCGCCACAGATGGTGAGCCGCGCGCGCACGACGACGTGGTGACGCCCGAAGCCCCGCACAGGTTCCGGCGCGACCGGCGGCACAGGATGCTGGGCGGAGTGTGCGCGGGCCTCGGCCGGCAGTGCGACATGGACCCGGTGATCTTCCGGATCGTGCTCGCGGTGCTCTCGGCGACCGGCGGCATCGGCCTCATCCTGTACGGCTTCTTCTGGCTGTTCGTCCCGTACGACGACGAGGACGAGAACGAGGTGCGCAAGCTCCTCACCGGCCGCGTGGACGGCCAGGCGCTGACGGCCGTGCTCTTCGCCCTCGTCGGCTGCGGTGTCTTCCTCTCCATGCTCAACAACGGCGGGGTGCTCACCTTCGCCGTGGTCCTCACCCTGCTCCTCGCGGGCGCGGGGTACTGGTCGCAGCAGCGTGGCGCTCCCGACCCGGACCCGCTCGCCGCGCAGGCCGTGGCCGACGCCCCGCCCGAGGCGCAGGCCCCGCCCGTCCCCGCCTCCTACCCCTCCTGGTGGCGCGACCCGATCGTCAAGGACGGTTCGCACGTCGGCGGCACGGGCTATCTCTGGGGCCCGCAGGACGCCCGGGACCGGGATGTAGCGGCGGCGGTCAACATCGCCCGCGGCACACCGGGTCCCGACCTGCGCGCGGCAAGGGCGCCGCGGCCGCGCGGGCCGCGCTGGATCGGCGGCTGGGTGTTCCTGCTCGCGCTCGTCGCGGGCGGCCTCGGCTCGGGTCTGACGTGGCACGACCGGCCGCTCGGTTCGAGCCTGCAGATCGGTCTGTCCTGCGCGCTCGTCGTCTTCGGCCTGGGCATCGCGCTCAGCGCGTTCGTCGGGCGTACGGGCGCGGGCTCGCTCTTCCTGGCCGTGGTCACGGCGGCCCTGCTGGCCGGTTCGGTGGCCCTGCCGAAGGACATCAGCACGCACTGGAAGCGGACCGACTGGACACCGGCCGCCGTCACCGACGTACAGAAGAACTACGAACTCGGCTCCGGCGTGGGCACCCTCGACCTCGGCCGGCTCGACCTCGCGGAGGGACAGACGGTGACGACGCGCGCGGAGGTGGGGGCGGGCCGCCTCGAAGTGGTGGTCCCGAAGGACGCGACCGTGAGGCTGAACATCGACGTGGGTCTCGGAGACATCCAGCTGCCCGGCGACGGCAAGAAGGACGTGGACGTGGAGCCCGGCAAGTTCAAGCAGGTGACGCTGGCTCCCGCGGCCGGCACCGGGCACGGCGGAACCCTCGACCTCGACCTGCACGTCGGCGTCGGCCAGGCGGAGGTGACCCGTGGCACGTCATGAGTTCCAGCCGGGAAAGCTGGTCGCGGGCTTCTTCCTCACCACCGCGGGCGTCGTGTACGCCGGTGACGCGGGCGGCTGGTGGGACACCCCGTGGTTCGTGATGATCCCCCTCGTCACGGGCGGGCTCTGTCTGGCCGGAGCGGTGGCGTTCCTGGCCCACGGCATACGGCGACGCAGGGCGGGCGCACGACGGGCGGCCGCGGGATCGGCGAACAGAGGCCCCGAGGACTCGCACGTGGCGGGCTGACCCGGCAGGTGCACGGCACACGAATGGACCGCTCGGCCTCCGGCGCCGGCGCCTCGGCCTCGCGGTCCTGTGGGTGTGCGGTGGTTCGTGCCGCCGGCTGGTTCGTGCCGCCGGCCGGGACCCGCGCACGGGCCGGCGGGACCGGTTGGCTCGGACCCGCGGTGGCCGGCGGACGGCCGGCAGGCGTCGGTCCACCCGTCCTTCCGGCTGCCGGGCGGCCCCCCGACCGGCAGCCGGAAGCGTCCCGTCTAGTAGCGGTACTCCCCGCCGCGCCGCCCTCGTCGCGCGCGCCAGACCGCGTCGAGGGAGAAGACCGAGGCGCCGGCGAGGACCAGGGGCAGCCAGGCCATGAGATAGGCGAGGTCGTTGCCGTAGTAATACGGGTCGGAGGCCCAGCTGACGGTCAGCCACAGGCTGAGGGAGATCAGCGCGCCGCCGAACGCCGCGAGGCGGGCCAGCAGCCCGATGAGGGTGCCGATGCCGACGGCCAGCTCACCGAGGGCGATGGCGTAGCCGAAGCCGACGGGGCTCTTCAGCGCGAGGTCGACCAGGGCCGGGATCGCCGAGGAGTCACGCACCGTGCGCATCAGGTCCCCGATCGAGCCGGAGCCGGAGGCGGAGAGGAACGCGCTGTTGGTGAGCTTGTCGATCCCCGCGTAGATGAAGGTGACGCCGAGGAAGATCCGCAGGGGCAACAGGGCGTAGCGCGTGGCCGTCTCGCGCCATCCGCCCCGTCCGCCGCTGTCGACATAGGAGCTCTGGGTATCCGTCCGCATACCGTGAGTCATCGCTCTCGCCGCCTCTCACCCGTATTCCGTTGACCCCTCAACAGACCATACGTACGAGAGCGAGTCCGCGCTCAATGACCGGGACCGGTTTTCTTGCCCGGAGGCACATCCCGGCCGCCTTCCGGCCCCGGAGCGCCGGTCCGGCCGGGCGCGGATTCCGCCGCCGCCCGCCACCGCCGAACCGGTGACTCCGTCACGTCTCAGTCGGTCACGTCGATCACGCAGCGGTTGGTCTCCACACCCGCCGCCGTCACCACCTGGACCTCCACACGTCCCGGCTCCACGTCGACCGGCACCGGCACGGTGAGCACGGCGTCCGTGGGACTGCTGAAACCGCCCGGCACAGGGACCAGCGGTACATGCACATGGACCGCGCCGATGCGGACGACCATGCGGGAGAGCCGGTCCGCGGTCTGGGCGCCCGGAGGGACGAACCCGGCCCCCCGGATCTCGATGTCGTCCCCGGTGCGGATCGGAGCGTCGAGGTCACCGGCCTCGCGGGAGCGGACGACCGAGAGGATCACGGGCCGGCCGCCCTCCGCGTACTTGCCGGAGAGGTAGGTGGCGGCCGAGACCAGGACGAGCAGCGCCAGGCCCCAGGGCAGGTCGGGCAACTGCTCCGGCCGCCGGGCCAGCCGTACCGCGGCGAAGACCAGGGCGACGGCGCCGATGACGACGTACTGGATGTCGGCGAAGCTGCCCTTGCCCGCATCGTCCGTGAGGAGGTCGGCGGCGCGCGGCCGGTCGGCCCGTACCTTCTGCAGCCGTTGCCCGAGGACCCGCACGCCCACCACACGGCGTACCAGCACCGCGATCCCGCACACCACCGCGACGACGGTCACGACACCGGCGCCCCGGGCGAGATCCAGCCCGGCGATCAGGTCGTCGCGCCTGCCGTGGGCGGAGGCCGCCGCCAGCTGACCCACCAGGACGAGCACCGCGTACACCACGAACAGCACCCACGCGACGGCCATCGCACGCGAGGTGGACAGGCGGTTGTCGTCGCCGACGACCGGCGCGAGGGCACCGCCGCGCGCCCGGTGGAAATAACCCGCACCGGTCAGCAGGCCGGCCACCACAACGGCGGCGACCAGCCCCGCGGTCCGCGCCGCCGACCACCCCGCGCCGATCGCGGTGAGCGCCTGCACCAGCAGCAGCGCCACGACGGTTCCCCACACCGCGAACGCCGTACGCCGCCACAGTCGCCCCAGCCAGGCCTCGCCGTCGACGCGGCCGCGTTCGGCGACGAGGTCGGCGGACTGGGTGAGTTCGTCCGAGACCCACTGCCGGGACGCGGACGCCGAGTGGGCGACGGCGGCCGGCAGTCCCTGTCCCGACGCCAGTTCGTCGCGTTTGGCGAGGAACGCGGCGACGGCCCGCCGGTGCCCCTCGCGCGCCCCGTGCGGACAGTCCCCGCAGGTACAGCCGCCACCATGCGCGCCCTGCCCGGCGCCGAGCCCGCCACCGCGCCCCGCACCGCGCTCCGCGCCGTGTCTCGCCTCCTGCACCGCCACGCCCGTTGCCGCCTTCCCCGCACCGGGAACTCCCGTGCGGCCAGATCCTCGTACGTCTGCGTACGCCTGCGTACGTCCTCGCGCGGAGTCGTACGCCTCCGTACGCACCCGCACGCCCGACTTCCGTACCACTGCCTTACAACTGCCCCGCGATGACAGCGAATTGTGCCGTACGCAACAGCGCCCGCGTCCGGCAGGTCTGGTCAGCGCGGGTGAAGCGCCGGACCCCGTGTTGACCCGGCTGCGAGAATCCCCCCATGGCCGAGATCATCCAGCGCGACGGAACCTGGGCCTTCGACGGCAGCACGGTCAGGATCACGCCGGGTCTGCACCGTTCCGTGCCCCTGTTCCGGCAGACGTACGGGGAGATCACGGTCCCGCTGGAAGCGGTGTCCGGCATCGTCCACGAACCGGAACGCAAGCGCGGCCGGCTGCGCCTGAGACTGCGCGAAGGCGCCGATCCGCTGCTCCAGGCGACCGGGGGACGGCTTCCCGACGCGGCCGATCCGTACCGGCTGACGGTCGACGCCGACCGCTCCGGGGTCGCCGAGTACGTCGCCGAGGAGATCCGCCGTGCGCTGCTCCTGGACCAGGTCCCCAAGGAACCGGCGAAGACCTATCTGCTCGCGGGACCGCCGGTGCCCGTCTCCGTACGGTCCAGCGACGGCACGGTCTCCTTCGACGGCGCGCAGGTGCGCATCGACTGGGCGGACACCTCCGACCGGGTCAAGCGCGCGACGGGCCCGCGGATCATCGCCGTGGCCGACCTGGTGCAGGTGGAATGGCTGCCCAACTCCGGTTACGAGGACGGGTTCCTGCGCTTCGTCACGCGCGAGACCGTGTTCTCCAAACTGCCGCCCGAGAAGGATCCGTTCGCGCTCGACCTGTGGGGCAGCGCGCGCCGCGACCTGCTCACGGCACTCGTCGCCGCCGCGGTGACGGCCCGGCTGCCGCATCCGTCGGTCCGGGCGGGCGAGTTCACCGACCGGCCCCCGCAGCCGTCCGCCGACGCGCCGGTACCGGCCCAGGCCGACCATCACGACGTACTCCTGCGCCGGCTGCGCGAGCTGGGTGAGCTGCACCGGGACGGAGTGCTCACGGACGAGGAGTTCACGGCGACGAAGGCGGCGGTCCTGAAGGGCTTCAGCTGAGGAGATCCGGCTCGCTCCTGCTGATGTCCTGCCACAGGGGCTGGTAGTTGATCCACGCCACCAGGTCGCCCCCGAGCTGCTCCCGGGTCGCGACCGCCTGCTTGTGGTCGATGAGGACCGGGCGGCCCGCGGCCTGCGCGGTGAGCTGGACCTGGCTGGAGCGTTCCATCGACAGGAACCACCAGGCCGCCGCGTCCACCGAGTCGCCGACGGTGAGCAGTCCGTGGTTGCGCAGCACCAGCGCCTTGCGGGTGCCGAGCGCGCCGGCGATCCGGCGGCCCTCCTCGGTGTCCACGGCGACACCGCTGTAGGTGTCGTAGAGCGCGTGGTCCTCGTAGAAGGCACAGCTCTCCTGGCTGATCGGGTCGAGAAGGTCGCCGAGGGCGGAGAGCGCGCGGCCGTGCACCGAGTGGCAGTGGGCGACGGCGACGACGTCGGGGCGGGCGGCGTGGACCTGGGCGTGCACGGTGAACGCCGCCTGGTTCACGTGGTAGCGGCCCTCGACCACCTGCCCGTCCTGGTTGGCCATGACCAGGTCGCTCACGGTGACGTGCTTGAACGGCATCCCGAAGGGGTTCACCCAGAAACAGTCGCTGTACTCCGGGTCGCGCGCGGTGATGTGGCCGGAGACCCCGTCCTCGAATCCGAGCCGCCCGAAGATCCGCAGCGCTCCGGCCAGCCGCTCCTTGCGGTGGCGTCGCTCGTCGTCCGGCGAGTCGTACATCGGCGGCATGGCGAACTGGAGCTGGTCGGTCGGTAGGGGCAGGGGCGGCGTGGGCCCTTGCATATGTCCTCCAGCACTGGCGTGTCCGATACGGACCGGAAGTTACCTCCGGGCGCCGTAGGAGAACAGGGCCGTTCGGTGAAGAGAGTGCGCAACCGTTACGCGGGAGTGTCGCGAGGGAGCCGTGCGGCCGGTTCATGGGGGGCAGAGGACTCCTCCATACCTGACAGAAGATGTTGGGTATCGGCGCGACACTCCTCGCATGAGTCGTACGAACTGGGCGGCCTTCACCGCCTCCGCACCCGAACTCGCCCGGCCTGTCGAGGAGCGTTTCGGAGCGTTCACCCACCATGTGATCGCGACCCTCCGCAAGGACGGCGCACCCCGCACCAGCGGCATCGAGACGCGTTTCCTGCTCGGCGAGCTGTGGCTCGGCATGATGCCGGACTCGCTCAAGGCGCTCGACCTGCGCCGCGACCCGCGCTTCGCGCTCCAGGCGAACCCGGGGCCGGGCACCGCCATGGGCGGGGGCGACGTACGGATCAGCGGCCGGGCGGTGGAGGTCACCGACGGCGACGCGAAACGGGCGTACGTGAAAGAGGTGGAACCGCCGGAGCCGTTCCACCTCTTCCGCACCGAGCTGACGGAGGTCGTACGGACCTTCGTCGAGGACGACACGTATCTGGTCGTCCAGGTCTGGAAGCCCTCGGAGCCGGTGCGGACCCTCAGGCGGACCTGACGGGAGGGGCTACTCCCACTCGATCGTGCCCGGGGGCTTGCTCGTCACGTCGAGGACGACGCGGTTGACGTCGGCGACCTCGTTCGTGATCCGGGTCGAGATCTTGGCGAGGACGTCGTACGGGAGGCGTGACCAGTCGGCCGTCATCGCGTCCTCGCTCGACACCGGGCGGAGCACGATCGGGTGGCCGTACGTACGGCCGTCACCCTGGACGCCCACGCTTCGGACGTCGGCGAGCAGGACCACCGGGCACTGCCAGATGTCGCGGTCGAGGCCGGCCGCCGTCAGCTCCTCGCGGGCGATGGCGTCGGCCTCGCGCAGCAGGTCGAGGCGGTCCTTGGTGACCTCGCCGACGATACGGATGCCGAGGCCCGGACCCGGGAAGGGCTGGCGCTGGACGATCTCGTCCGGCAGGCCGAGCTCCTGGCCGACCATCCGGACCTCGTCCTTGAACAGCTTGCGCAGCGGCTCGACGAGCTCGAACTCGAGGTCCTCGGGGAGGCCGCCGACGTTGTGGTGGGACTTGATGTTGGCGGTGCCGGTGCCGCCGCCGGACTCCACCACGTCCGGGTAGAGGGTGCCCTGCACCAGGAAGGCGACGTCCTCGCCCTCCGCGGCCTCGGCGATGATGTCCGCCTGGGCCTGCTCGAAGACCCGGATGAACTCCCGGCCGATGATCTTCCGCTTCTCCTCGGGGTCCGAGACACCCTTGAGCGCGTCGAGGAACCGCTCCTGCGCGTCCACGACCTTCAGCTGCACGCCGGTCGCGGCCACGAAGTCCTTCTCGACCTGCTCCGTCTCGCCCTTGCGCATCAGACCGTGGTCGACGTACACGCAGGTCAGCTGGGAACCGATGGCCTTCTGCACGAGGGCGGCGGCGACGGCGGAGTCCACACCGCCGGACAGACCGCAGATGGCGCGCTTGCCGCCGACCTGCTCGCGGATGAGGGCGACCTGCTCCTCGATGACGTTGCCGGTCGTCCAGTCCGGCTTGAGACCGGCGCCGCGGTACAGGAAGTGCTCCAGCACCTGCTGGCCGTGCGTGGAGTGCATGACCTCGGGGTGGTACTGGACGCCGTACAGCCTCTTCTCGTCGTTCTCGAAGGCCGCGACCGGGACGACGTCCGTGGCGGCCGTCACCGTGAAGCCCTCGGGGGCGGCGCTGCACGCGTCGCCGTGCGACATCCACACCGACTGCTCGTCCGGGGTGCCCTCGAACAGGGTGGAGCCCGACTTCGAGACATGCAGGGGCGTACGGCCGTACTCACGGGCGCCCGTGTTGTCGACGGTTCCGCCGAGGGCCGTCGCCATCAGCTGGAAGCCGTAGCACATGCCGAAGACCGGAACGCCGGCCTCGAAGAGCTCGCGGTCGAGGCGGGGGGCGTTCTCGGCGTACACCGACGAGGGGCCGCCGGAGAGGATGATCGCCGCCGGGTTCTTGGCGAGCATCTCCTGGACCGGCATGGTGCTCGGCACGATCTCGCTGTAGACCCGGGCCTCGCGGACGCGACGGGCGATGAGCTGGGCGTACTGCGCACCGAAGTCGACGACCAGGACGGTGTCGGGGGCGGCGGGGGACGCTTCTGGCACGGTTTGCCTTCCGGCGGTGAGCAGGGGGTGTGGGGTGTCGAGTCTACCGGGGGTGTGCGTGGGGGTGCCGTCCCGTCGTTTTCGCCCCCACCGCCGCTGCCCGACCCCTCCGTTCCTGGGGGCTCCGCTCCCAGACCCCTGTTCGGCCTGGGCGGCCTCGTCCTCAAGCGCCCGACGGGCTGGATGCGCGGGCGCGCGCTGGGTGGTTCCGGTCGGGCTGGAGCAGTCCTCGCCCACCCGCGCCTGGATACGGACGGCTGTCTCAGTATCCGAACCCGATTGGCCCGTTCCGGACGCGCGGGCATACTGGTCCCATGCTCACGCATCACACCTTCGCGTTTACCTATGGCAACCGGCCCACCGGCTGCCATGGTCGTGCTGCTTGAGCAACTGACAAGCGACTCCCCAGGCGCCCCGGGCCGACAAGGCCCGGGGCGTCTGCCGTTTCCGGGCCGGACCGCCCGGGGCACCCCTTCCACAGAACTGAAGGAGCCCCACCATGGCCGACGCAGCCGACGTACTCGACAGGACCGGCGCCCGCACCGACGAGGCCGCCGACGTGATCACCGACGCCCGTGACCGCGTCGACGCCCTCGACGACCGGATCATCGGCCTCGTCCAGGAACGCATGGCGGTCTCCGCGGTGATCCAGAAGGCCCGGATCGACTCCGGTGGCCGGCGCGTGAACCTCTCCCGCGAGATGGAGGTCCTCGGCCGCTACCGGGAGGCGTTGGGCAAGCCGGGCACGGCGCTGGCCATGACCCTGCTGGAGCTGTGCCGCGGCCGCATCTGAATCCCGTGCACGGCCCGTGTCCCGTGCACGGCTCGTACTCCCGTGCACGGCTCGGATCCCGTACGGGGGCTCGTGTCCCAGGCGCCCGGTCCGTCCCGTGCACCCCGTCACGCCGCGTACGCACGTACGCATGCCGTCTCACCCGTACGGCGCGTGACCGGGGCGCGACGGGCTTCGTTGGTCCCGGTGTCCGTGCCAGCCAGGGGCGGGCCCGAAACAACCACGCGTGGCTCCGCTGGGGCGGTGAGACGTACGGATCGTGCCGTACGTCGTGGGACCTCGCCCCAGGGGTGTGACCGGACGGCAGGGGACAGCGGCCCGGTCACTCAAGAGAACGGTCGGCTCCGGGGACGCCCGGGGCCGACCGGCGCAATCGTCCGACCGGCCGGCGGAACCGAACCCCTTCGACGGACCCCACCCGAAGAAGGTCCCCACCCCCTGCGTCCCAAGGTCCCGGCTCCTGCCGCAACCCCAGCTCCAGCTCCATGTCCCCGTGGACGAACGACCTCCTCCATGACCCGCGGCGCACCCCCTCCGGCGCCGCGCCCCAGGCACCGGCGCCGCCCTGACGTCGGTGCTGACGCAGAAGGGCCCCGCGGCTTCCGTCCCGCGGGGCCCTTCGCGCGTGCGTCCGGGTGTCCTCCGGCTCAGGTCCCGCAGACCGAACCGCTCAGGTCCGGGAGACCGATCCGCAGGACGCGGAGTCGGAGTCGGAGTGATGAAGGGGCCGGCTCCGGTCGTACGGATCGACCGCGGGTCCGCTGGGCGTCGCCCCCGTCGGGGCGGCGGAGTCGAACTGCGGGTGCAGGAAACCGTCGTAGACGAAGCAGGCCGAGTTCGAGAGATCCTCGTCGTAGGCCAGGAGCGCCAGCTTGCCCGGGGTGACCTGGTACTTCGTCGGGTCGGAGACCTCGATGTCGAGGACGCGGCGCACGATGGTGCGGGCCACCTCGGTCGAGTCCCCGTCCGCCTGGGCCAGCGGATAGACGAAGGTGTAGTCGGCGTGGATGACGACGGACGCGCGGGTGCCCGCCTTGAAGGTCATACGGCCGCGGGTCTTGACCACGTCCCCGACGAGCCGCACCTCGTGCGGGTCGAACCGGCTGAAGAGCCAGAGCGGATCGTGTTTCACGTCCGGCTTGCGCAGCCAGCTGTTCACGTCGTCGACCATCTTCGGCTGCTGGGGGTCGAGAAGGGCGAGCGCGCTCGTCGGACGGCCGCCGAGCAGCGCCTTCCGGTCGATGTTCGCGCCGACGAGCAGCGCCTTGGTCTGCCGCAGCGCCCTGGCGACCTGCTCCTTGGTGAGCGGGCCGACCGGTTTCGCCTCCGGCACGACGATGCCCGCCGCGCCGTCGGCGTACCGCTCGGCGGGTGATCCGGCGAACGGCCGGTCGAGGGTGGGTGTGCCGGGCGGGACGTTCGAGGGCGCGGCGGTCGGGGCCACGGTCTCGGCGGGCAGCTCGGCGACGGGTGCCCCGCCGTCGGACGACGTCCGTCCGGAGGAGGAGCTGCCGGAAGAAGTTCCGAAGGGATCGCCGGGCAGCAGCGACGGCCGTACGGCCACCAGCGCCACGGCGGCCGCGACGGGGACGCCGAAGATCGCCCACAGCCGTCGGCGCCGGGCCGTGCGGCCCTCCGCCTTCCGCATCTCCTGCCAGGCGGGCCCGGTCCGCCATCCCTGCGGTTCGACTCCCCGGGCCTCCTGTTGCCGCAGCCGTTCGGTCACCATGCGAGCGCGGGCGGACGGCTCCTTGGGGGCCGAGGCCCGGATGTCCCGCTCGGAGTCGCGGATGAACCGCTCCCACACCTCGTCGGGAACGGAGGGCTCCTCCGGCCGCTCGGGCTCACCTGCCCTTTCGGGCTGCTTCTCAGACACGAGGGTCAGTTCTAAGCGGATGGAACGGGTGTCCACAAGCCGTACTCACATGTGACCCAGCACACATAAGGATTGTGTGAAAGACAGCACAACCCTTCGCAGGTTCCACGGGTCACACCTGCTGAACCAACGGCCACACCCGCGCCCCACACGCGGAGGCCTCACCCATACGCGTACCGCGGTGTCGCGGTACACCGGACTTTTTGAGGTCTTCATGAAGCTTCGCCGTGCCATGGCCGTAGCGGCCGCGACGGCAGCCATAGCTCCACTGGCACTGCTTTCGGCGCCGGCCGCGTTCGCGTCGGACGGCAGCTCCTCCCCGACCGCGACGGTGTCCGAGTCCACGAGCGCCCCCGCGTCCGCGTCCGCGTCGCCGAGCGACTCCGCCCCCGCGCCGAGCACCTCCGAGTCCGCGAGCAGTTCCGCTCCGGCTCCGAGCGGCAGTGCGAGCGCCAGCGCCAGCGCGAGCGAGTCCGGCAAGCCGTCCGCGTCCGCGACTCCGTCGCAGTCCGCGGAGCCGTCGGCGTGGCCGACGGAGGACTGCCCCGTCGACGACGACGGTGTGGACGCCGGCTCCCAGCTGTCGCTGGCCGTCTCCGGGCTGCCCGGCAAGATCGTCGCGGGCAGCGGCTGGCACAACTTCACGCTCTCCGCGGCCAACCACAGCGACCAGGACCTCGGTCAGGTCCAGTGGCTCGCCACGGTCGACAACTACTCGGACAGCGACGACGAGAACGACTGGCTGAGCACGTACGCCCAGCTCGAGTACTTCAACCCCACGAACAAGTCGTGGGAGTCCATCGCGGACGAGGTCGGCAACGGCATCTACTTCGGTGAAACCACGCTGGGCGGCAAGCAGACGGTCGCCATCAAGCTGCGTGTCAACATCAGCTCGAAGGCGCCGGCCGGCGACGGCTACGCCCTCGGCCTGGGCGGTTACGTGGACCAGGAGAAGGACTGCGTCCACAGCTCCTTCGCGTTCTACGAGCTCACCGTGCTCGCGGCCGGCAGCAGCAACGAGGACCCGGGCGAGGCCAAGCCGGGCAAGGGCGACAAGCCGTCCGGCGGCACGAAGCCGCAGGGTGGCGCCGACGAGATCCCGGCCACCGGCAGCCTCGCCTCGACCGGTTCCTCGTCCGCCCTGCCGACGATCGCGCTCGTGGGCGGTATCGCCGTCGTCGCGGGTGCCGGTGCGGTGTTCACGGTGCGCCGTCGCAAGTCGGGTGGCGCGGCCGCGTAAGGCGGTACACGGGAGACGGACCGCGTAGGCGGCACGCCTCCCAGCAGTACACGTACAGGAACCCGGTACTGGAACTCGGTACAGGAACTCGTACACGTGCAAGAAGAGGGACCTGGGCTCGGAGGGGGGCACAGGTCCCTCTTCGCGTTCCCGCGCCGGCCGGCGTCTTCCCGCGCCCGCCTGCCTCTGGCCGCTTCTCCCCGCGGCCGGCGGGGCCGGCCCCGCCCTACTTCTTCCGCGGCACCGTCGGCATCCCCAGGAACGGCAGCCGCAGAGCGCCGAAGGCGTCCGCGGGGACGGCGGGCCGTAGGGGCTCGACCGGCTTCAGCCGTTCGTACGCGGCTCCCTGCGCCGGGCGCGGGTCCGCCTCCCCCTTGTTGGGCCAGTACGACATCGCGCGCTCGGCCTGGGCGGTGATGGTGAGCGACGGGTTGACGCCCAGGTTCGCGGAGACGGCGGCGCCGTCGACCACCGAGATCCCCGGGTGGCCGTACAGCCGGTGGTACGCGTCGATCACCCCCTCGTCGGCACTCGCGCCGATCGGGCAGCCGCCCAGGAAGTGCGCGGTCAGCGGCGTGCCCATCAGCTCACCCACGTTGCTGCCGGCGAAGCCGTTGATCTCGGCGGCGATGGTGGAGGCGGCCTGCGAAGCCGCCTTGATCTGCTTGGGGTTGGGCGCCCCGTGCCCCTGACGGGCGGTCAACAGGCCCTTGCCCGCGCCCTTCGGCTTCAGGTAGGTCGTCAGCGAGTTGTCGAGCGACTGCATCACCAGGCCGATGATGGTCCGCTCCGACCAGTGCCGGTTGGAGAGCGAACGGGCCACCAGCAGCGGGTGCCGCAGGGCGTTCGCCAGCCAGCCCAGAGCCCTCGACGAGCCCTCCGCGTACGGGACCTGGAGGATGGAGAGACTGCCCATCGAGTTCGATCCCCGGCCGTAGCGGACCGGTTCGATGTGCGTGTTCTCGTCGGGATGGATCGAGGACGTGATGGCGACGCCCCGGGTGAAGTCGACCTTCGGCGCACCGGTGGCCCTGCGGTACCGGCGGTTGTCCGTCTGCGCGCCCACCAGCGCCTCCGAGTTGGTGCGGGTCAGCTCACCCAGCCTCGGCGACAGGCGGGGCAGTTGGCCGCCCGCCTTCATGCGGTGCAGCAGGGTCTGCGTGCCGTACGTACCGGCGGCGATCACGACCCGACGCGCCGTGAACATCCGGCCCGCGCCCTTGCGTTTGCCGTCCGTGGGCAGGGTGGCGACGGCGTACCCGCCGCGCGAGTCGTCGGTGACGGACACGGCGGTCGTCATCGGGTGCACGACCGCGCCCGCCTTCTCGGCCAGGTACAGGTAGTTCTCGTTGAGGGTGTTCTTCGCACCGTGCCGGCAGCCGGTCATGCACTCACCGCACTCGGTGCACGCCTTGCGGTCGGGTCCGGCACCGCCGAAGTAGGGGTCCGCGACCTCGCCGCCGGGCCCGGCCTCGGCCGTGCCGTCCGCGTCCTGCCCGTCCCCGAAGAAGACACCGACCGGTGCCATGTGGAAGGTGTCACCGACGCCCATCCGCTGCGCGGCCGCCTTGAGGTGGACGTCGGACGGGGTCATCGTCGGGTTGAGCCGTACGCCGAGCATGCGCCGGGCCTGGTCGTAGTACGGCTCCAACTCCTCCTGCCAGTCGGTGATGTCCTTCCACTGCGGGTCGTCGAAGAAGGCCTTCGGCGGTACGTAGAGGGTGTTGGCGTAGTTGAGGGAGCCGCCGCCGACGCCCGCACCCGCCAGCACCATGACGTTGCCCAGCAGATGGATGCGCTGGATGCCGTACATGCCGAGCGGTGGGGCCCAGAGGTAGTTCCTGATGTCCCAGGAGTTCTTCGGCAGCGTGTCGCGGGTGAAGCGACGTCCGGCTTCCAGCACTCCGACGCGGTAGCCCTTCTCCGTCAGGCGCAGGGCCGTGACGGAACCGCCGAACCCGGAGCCGACCACGAGGACGTCGTAGTCGTACGCCGAGTCGTGCGCGTCGCCGTGCGCCGAGTCGTGCGCGTCGCCGTGCGCGGAGTCGTGCGCCGAGTCGTGCGGGGAGTCGTCGTGCTGTTCCTGGGCGGAGTTCTCGTGTGCCACGTGCTGCTCTCCTCGTCGAGAACGGGTACGGACGCGCGAAAAGGCCGGAACCGGTGCCTGTGCGGCACTAGCGAAGCCGCAGCGCCTTCATGACCTGGAGGCTCCGGCTCATGAACGCCGCGTACTTCTCGTCGTCCATCCCGAGCGACGGCGCCATCGGCAGCAGCCGCTGCTGGGCGACGGTCTGCGCCTCGGTGTACTTGAGGATGCCCTCGGAGCCGTGGCGCCGGCCGAGCCCCGAGTCCTTCATGCCGCCCATGGGCGACTGGACGCTGCCGTACGCGGGCGCGTAGCCCTCGTTGACGTTCACGGTGCCGGTGCGCAGCCGGGCCGCGACCGCGCGTCCGCGCCGGCCGTCCTTCGTCCAGACGGAGGAGTTGAGCCCGTACGCGGTGGAGTTGGCCAGTTCGACGACCTCGTCCTCCGTCCTGAAGCGGTACAGGGAGACCACCGGCCCGAAGGTCTCCTCGTTGCAGACGGCCATGGGCGCCTCGACGCCGTCGAGGATGGTGGGCTCGTAGAAGTAGGGGCCGACGTCGGGACGGGCGACGCCTCCGGCGAGGACCCTCGCCCCCTTCGCGACCGCTTCCTCCACGTGCCGGGTCACGGTCTCCAGTTGCCGCTCCCCCACCAGCGAGCCCATGTCGGCCCCGTAGGCGAGGGAGGTGCCGAGCCGCATGGCCCTGGTGCGGGCGGCGAAACGCTCCGCGAACACGTCGGCGACGGACTCGTGGACGTACAACCGCTCGATCGAGATGCAGAGTTGTCCCGCGGAGGAGAAGCAGGCGCGGACGGCGCCCGCGGCGGCCTTGTCGATGTCGGCGTCCTCGAGGACCACCATGGCGTTCTTGCCGCCGAGTTCGAGGGAGACGCCCACGAGACGGGCCGCGGCACCTTGGGCGACCTCCCGGCCGGTACGAGTGGACCCGGTGAAGGAGACGTAGTCGGCGTGCTTGACGACCTCGGGTCCGACGACCGGACCGTCTCCGATGACCACCTGGAAGACCTCGGCGGGCAGCCCGGCCTCGATCAGCAGGTCGCGCGCCCAGAGCGCGGTGAGGCAGGTCTCGGTGTCGGGCTTCATGACGACCGCGTTGCCCGCGACGAACGCGGGAAGCGCGTCACCGACGGAGAGTTCGAGCGGGTAGTTCCAGGGCGCGATCTGACCGACGACACCGCGCGGGTGCCGCAGCTCGGTGACCTTGGTGAGGGTGGGCATTGCACCGGCGTGCCGCTTGGGGCGCAGGTACGCCGGTGCCTTGCGGCCGTAGTGGCGCGCGGCCACGACGACGGCCTGCACCTCCTCGTGCGCGTGCAGCCGGGCCTTGCCCGTCTCCAGCTGGATGAGGTCCAGTACCTCGGCCTGCCGCGCGAGCACCAGGTCGTGGAAACGCAGCAGGACGGCGGCGCGCTGCCGCACCGGGGTGGCGCCCCAGACCGTCTGCGCCTTGCGGGCCCGCTCGAAGGCCATGGCGACGTCCTCGGGGGTGGACTCGGGCAGGTCGGCCAGCTTCTCACCGGTGAACGGGGTGTGATTGGCCGTGCGTCCGGAGCCGACGACACCCTTGGTGAGCTGCGCGACCAGCTCGGGCGTGACCACGTCGGCAGCGGTGCGGGCGCCCGCGGGGGCGGGGGCGAGGGGGTTGGTGCCGGTCTTTTCCGGCTGGTCCGTACCGATGATTTCCGGGGCCTGCGAGTCCGTCATGAAGCGCAGGGTATGACGGCGCGAGGGCTTTGGGTACCCGTTGGTAACCCGCTTTCACGGGGTGCACACACCACGCCAGTGAGCACTGGCAGCGAATGCGCTGATCAGGGCGTTGTTCGGGACGCACCCGCCTCACCCCCGTCGCCGCGAGGAAGGGGAGCGTAGCCTCCGATCAGGAGCCGCCGCACCCTGGGACGTCCTCTCGGCGGCCGGTTTCCCGGCACTCTTCCCTGCCGACGGACAGGAGAGGCCCACCCTGGATGAATAGATTGCAAAATAGACATCGGGGCATTATTCGCCCCGCCCTGCGACGATTTCTTAACCTCACTCTTACCTTGAAGGCATAAGCAGCTCACGGTATCTTCACAGGACAGTCGGCACGTATTCCCGAAAATGGCGCGCACCTCCGCACATGGCCAAGGCCATGCCAGAGAACCGGGGGGTGCCCCACCCTGCTTGGAGAACGTGAAGATGGCCACGCCCACCGTTTCGGTGATCATCGCGGCATACAACGCCATGCCCTACGTGACGCGCACGATTTCCTCCGTCGCCGAGCAGACCATCGGCACGGAACGGCTGGAAGTCATCGTCGTCGACGACGGCTCGACGGACGGCACCGCGGCCGAACTCGACCGACTCGCGGGCGTGCACCCCGGCCTTCTGCGCATCGTCCGCCAGGAGAACTCGGGCGGCCCCGCGGCACCCCGCAACGCCGGACTCGACCTCGCCCGCGGCGAGTTCGTCTTCTTCCTGGACGCCGACGACCACCTGGGCCCCGAGGCCCTGGAACGCATGGTCGCCATGGCCGAGCAGAACGGCACCGACGTCGTCCTCGGCAAGATGGTCGGCGTCGGCGGACGCGAGGCACCCACGTCGATGTTCCGGCGCAACGAGCCGAAGACCGACGTCTTCACCTCCCGCGTCTACTGGACCCTCAGCCCGATGAAGCTGTTCCGCCGCGACCTGGTGGAACGGCACGGGCTGCGCTTCCCGACCGATCTGCCCACGGGCGAGGACCAGCCCTTCGTGGCCTCCGCCTATCTCCACGCCTCGGGGATCTCCGTGGTCGCCGACTACGACTGCGTCTTCTGGCTCCTGCGGGACGACGGCAACAACATCACCGCGACCACCTCGGGTTCCGAGCCCCGTCTGCGCTACCTCGCCCGCATGGTCGACCTCATCACCGACAACGTCCCGCCCGGTCCCGGCCGCGACCGCATGGCGCACCGCCACCTCACGGTCGAGGTGCGGTCGCTCGTCCACCGCCACCTCGGACTGGAGTCCCGCGAGCAGCGGCGCGAGACCCTGGCCCGTCTCACCGAAATCATCACCCCGCTGCTCCACGACGGCCTGCGCGAGGAGCTCTCCGCGATGGCCTGGCTCCGCCTCCACCTCGTCCAGCGGGGCATGGCCCAGGAACTCCTCGAACTCGACCGTTTCGAGGAGGAGTCGAAGAAGTCCGGCGTGGCCACCCCGCTGGTCGTCGACAAGGGCCGTGCCTACGCCCGGTACCCCTTCTTCCGGGACCCGGCGCACGCCGTCCCCGACGACTGCTACGACGTCACCGGCCAGGTCGGTACCCGGCACCACGTCTCCCGCGCCGAACTGCGCGGCACCGTACTGCGCCTGACCGGTTACGCGTACCTGCACCGTGTGGCGACCGAGGACGTCACCACCGAGCTGGTGCTGCGCGAACGCGAGAGCGGGGCGGAGCACCGCCTCCCGGTCACGCACACCGCCACCCCGGGGCTGGGCGCGTACGAGGACGACGGCCGGTACACGTACGACAGGGCGGGATTCGAGGTCTCCGTCGACATCGACACCGCCGCCGGCGCGGCGCCGCTCGACGACGGGCTGTGGGACATCTCCCTGGCGGTCGGGGCCCAGGGGCTCTCGCGTGAGGTACGGATCGGCAGCAAGCGGGGCGAGGACGTGCCCGGCGCGGCCGACAGCCGTCTCGTGGACACCGCCGGGGGCATCCGCGCCGTCACCCTCTACACCACCAAGCCGCACGGCAACTTCACGCTGGACCTGGGCGAGCAGAAGCACCGGGTGCTGTCACACCTGAAGCTCGCGCAGGCCCGTTGGAACGCCAGCACCCCCACCGAGCTGCTGATCTCCGGCCGGTGGACGCTGGGCGTCTACCCGGACGGGCCGCTGGAGCTGGTGCTCACCTGCGACGGAGGCGCGACGGCCGTCTTCCCCGCCGTCCGCACCCCGCACGGCGACACCTTCACCGCGCGGGTGCCGGCCACCGACCTCCCCGCGGGGGTCTGGAGCGGGCAACTGCGGCTCTCCGGCTGGTCCGTGGCCCTTCCGCCACTCCCGAAGAACCTGGCCGTGGCCAAGTGGCGCCGCCGGGGCACCCCTTGGTACGCCAAGCCGCTGTCCGGCGGAGCCGAGCGGTTCGCGCTGCGGGTCGGCAGGACCGACCTCGTCAAGGCGGTCGCGGGCCGGCTCAGGCCCTGAGGGAACGGGCCGGCCGAGCCCTGCGGAAAGCGGGCCGGCCGAGGCCCTGAGGAGACAAGTACGCCCAGTCGGTGTGATGCCCCGCGGGCGGTTCCACGAGCAGCAGACGGTGCGACCCGGACCACGGGGCACCCTTCATCACGGGGAGAGCACGACCATGTCCGGGCCGACCGTATCTGTGATCATCGCCGCCTACAATGCGATGCCCTATGTCACACGCTCCGTCACCTCCGTGGCCGAACAGACCATCGGGCGGGACGCGTTGGAAGTCCTCGCGGTCAACGACGGTTCGACCGACGGCACGGCCGAGGAACTCGAACGTCTCGCGGGCGAGTTCCCGGGCCTGGTCCGTGTCGTCCACCAGGAGAACTCGGGCGGCCCCGCGGCACCCCGCAACGCCGGACTCGACCTCGCCCGCGGCAGGTTCGTCTTCTTCCTGGACGCCGACGACCACCTGGGCCCCGAGGCCCTGGAACGCATGGTCGCCATGGCCGAGGAGAACGGCACCGACATCGTGCTCGGGAAGATGATCGGCGTGGGCGGACGCGGCCTGCCCATGTCCATGTTCGGGCGCGACCAGCCGAAGACCGATGTCTTCTCCTCCCGTGTCTACTGGGCTCTCAACCCGTTGAAGCTCTTCCGCCGCGACCTGCTGGAGCGGCACGGGCTCCGGTTCCCCACCGGTATGCCCGTCGGCGAGGACCAGCCGTTCGTGGCCCGGGCGTACCTGCACGCGTCGGGCGTCTCCGTGATCGCCGGCTACGACTGCCTCTACTGCACCCTGCGCGACGACGGCGGCAACATCACGGTGCGCACGAAGGGTTCGGAGCCGCGGCTGCGGTTCCTTTCCGGCATGGTCGACCTGTTGCTGGAGAACGTGCCCGCCGGAGCCGGCCGCGACCACCTGGCCCACCGGCACCTCACCGTCGACGTGGCGCATCTCCTCGACAGCCACCTGGTGCACGAGCCCCGCGTCCAGCAGGAGAAGTCCCTCGCCGAGCTGGCCGAGATCGTCGCCCCGCTGTGGCACGAGGGCATGAACGACCGGCTCTCCGCGATGGCCCGGCTGCGGCTGCACCTCGTACAGAACCGGATGCTCGACGAGGTGCTCGAACTGGTGCGCTTCGAGCAGGAGTTGTCCGGCGACAAGGCGGCCACCCCCGTCCTCGTCGACGGCGGCCGGGCCTACGCCCGCTACCCCTTCCTGCGCGATCCGGCTCGTGGCGTCCCCGATGCCTGCTACGACGTCACCCGCCAGCTCGGCGTACGCCACCACGTCTCGCGCGCCGAACTGCGCGACGGCACGCTGCATCTGGCGGGCCACGCCTACCTGCACCGCGTGGAGACGACCGACGTCTCCACCCATCTCGTGCTGCGCGAGCGCGACAGCGGACGGGAGTTCCGGCTGCCCGTCGCGCACACCGCCACGCCGGGCCTGGGCGCCGACGCGGACGCGGGGCGGTACGCGTACGAACTGGCCGGGTTCGAAGCCCGCGTGGACATCGCCACCGCCGCCGGCGGGCAGCCCCTCGGCGACGGTCTCTGGGACCTGTCGCTGGCGGTCGGCGCACAGGGCGTGACCCGGGAAGTCCGCGTCGGCAGCAAGCGGGCCGCCGACGTCTCCGGCAAGGCGAGCACACGGGTCGTCGGCACCGGCGAGGACGACCGGGCGGGCGCGGCCCCGGGCATGCGGGCGCTGACGCTCTACACGACCAACCCGCACGGCAACTTCACCCTCGACATCGGCGAGAAGAAGCACGACGTGCTGTCCCGCCTCCGGCTGGACGGCGTCCGCTGGGCTCCCGGTGCCCCCACCGAGCTGGAATTCACCGGGCGGTGCACGCTCGCCGCCCATCCGGAGGGCGCGCTGCGGGCCGTTCTGGACGACGGGCGCGGCACGACCGTGTCCTTCGAGGCCGGCCGTCCCGCGGCCGACGGCACCTTCACCGTACGGGTGCCGGTCACACAGCTCCCCGCCGGCGAGTGGACCGGCCGCCTCCGCCTCGGCCCGTGGTCGTCGCCCCTGCCGGCCTTCCCCAGGAAGTCCGTGCCGGCGAAGTGGCGCCGCCGGGGACTGCCCTGGTACGCGAAGGCGGTACCCGGCGCGGCGGACTTCGCGTTGCAGGTGGCGAAGACGAACCTGGCCAGAGCCGTCGTCGCCAGAATGAAGCCGTGACGGGCGGCGGCCCCGGTTCACCACGAAGACGGCGGGGTCGGCCGTCGGACTCCTACCCCTTGTCGATGTCCAGGTTCGCGATCGCCGTCCTCGCGACCTCACGGCCGCGGGCCGTGAAGTCTCCCTTGCCCGGATAGCTGATCGTGAGCTTGTACATGTCTCCCGCGGACGACTTGTAATAGAACATGCGCAGCTCGCGCGGGCGCGGGTCCTGGCTGTCGTTCGTCGTGTAGACGACCGTGTTCTCCGCGGACTGCCTGCCGTGGTACGTGGTCTCCTCCGGCGTCGTCCTCGGCCCCTCGGGCATGTCGAGGGCGTACGCGCCGCTCTGCTTGAAGTCGCCGTTGTCGGCGTACATCTGAGCGGCCGAGGAGTCCTTGATCTGATGGGACGTGTCCTCGGACTTCCGGGCCACAGCGAGGCTTATCCAGACGCCACCGCTCCAGTCGGTGTACGTGACCCAGTGGCCCTTGTCCGACGTCCGGTCCGGGGTCGATCTCTGGTAGCCCGCGGGCACCGCGAGCGTCGCGGTGACGTCCTTCTCGTGGTGCTTCCCCCAGTCGTCGGGCAGCGGTCCCGCGAACGGGTTCGCGATCACCAGGTACGCCGTCAGGGCCGCCGCGACGACGGCCGCGCCCAGTCCGAACAGGGCGGCCCGCGGCACCCGGACACCGTGGCGTCCCGTCCCGCCGTTCAGCGTCGTCCCGCCTCTCCCCCCGTCCTCGGGAACCCGCACGACCTGCGTGGGCGCCTGTACGGGCGGTTCGGCGGCCTGCGCCAGGAGCGGGCGCACGCGGTCGGCCCCGAGGCGGCGGGACGGGTCCTTGTCCAGCAGCCCGTTGATCGCCTCCGCCAGCGGTCCCTTCGCCGAAGCGGGCGGCGCCGGGGTGGAGTTGAGCACGGACTGCAGGGTGGCCGGGGTGTTGCTGCGGCGGAAGGGCGACACGCCCTCCGTGGCCGCGTAGAGAACGACGCCGAGCGACCAGAGGTCGCAGGACGGCCCCGGGCGCTGGCCCAGGACCCGTTCGGGCGCGATGTACTCGGGTGAGCCGACGAAGCCGCCGGTGTCCGTCAGACTGGTCTCGCCCTCGATCTGCGCGATACCGAAGTCGGTGAGGACCACCCGGCCGTGCGGGCCGAGCAGGACGTTGTCGGGCTTGACGTCACGGTGCAGAATGCCCGCCGCGTGCGCGGCCTCCAGAGCGCCGAGCACCTCCAGGCCGATCCGCGCCGCCTCCCGCGCACCGAGCGTGCCCTCTTCGAGGGCGGCGCCCAGCGAACGGCCCCGCACCAGCTCCATGACGATCCACGGCTGCCCGTCCACGACCGCGACGTCGTGGACGTTCACCACGGCGGGGTGGTCGAGCCGGGCCGCGGCGCGCGCCTCGCGGCGCATCCGCTCGAAGGCGTTGGCGCGTTCACGCTCGGGCAGGTGGCCCGGGAGCCTGGGTTCCTTGACGGCGACCTCGCGGTCCACCGTCTCGTCCTTGGCCCGCCAGACCGTCCCCATGCCGCCGTGGCCCAGTTTGGCCAGCAGCCGGTAGCGGCCCGCGACGAGCCGCCCGGTGCCGGGGTCCTGCGGGGGCGAGGCCTGCGCAGGCGCGGGCCGCGGAGACCCTGGCGGCTGAGGATGCGCGGGCTGAGGCTGGGGTGGCTGCTGGGACGGCGGATGCGCGGCCCCCTGGTGCGGGGACTGCGGATGCGGGGACTGCGGATGTGGTTGTGCGGTCTGCGGACGCGACTGTGCGGTCTGTGGCTGCGGCTGTTCCGTCTGCGGATGCGGCTGTGCCGTCTGCGGCTGCTGTGGAGGGCCGGCCTGCGTCCGCGGGGCGGTCCCGGTCGGCTCGGCGTACGGATTGCCCGGGTGGGGCACGCTCCGCTGCCCCGCGGGCGCCACCGGCCGCGGTGGTTGCAGAGCGAAACTGGTCGGCTCGTCGGTGCCTTGCGGGACTCCCCCGTCACTGCTCATGGGTCCATCCCTATCGCGGCCCGCGCTCCGGCATCCAGACCCGTCGCGTACCGGTCACAGACCCGTGACGCGGCACACCGCCGATTTGCCGCTTCTGCACCGCCTGGGAGCGATTCACGCGGCGGTGAAGGTGCCCACCGCCACGTCGAAGTACTTCTTCGCCTCCGTCATCCTGCCGACCGGCGCCGAGACCCACACGTCGTACATCCGGCCGCGCTCCTCCCAGCAGAGGTCGTACGTGTGCCGCGGCCCCTCCGCCTCGGTGAAACCCTCCCAGGTGAACTCCCACAGCGCGGCGGGACGTCCGGAGTGCGTGGTGGAGGTGACCGTGCCGTCGTGGTAACCCGGGTTCGTGGACGGCCCGTCGGCGTCCGCGTTCCGCATCACCACGAGCGGGCCACCCACCACGGGGTCCGACACCTTGATGCCGATCCGGAAGGTCTGCCCCGGCGACATGTAGAAGATCCGCTCGCCCTGCGGATCGCGGGTGAAGCCGTCGGGGACGGCGAGCGCGTACCCGTCCGGATCGCGCACGGTCCGGTAACCGGCCGGCGCGGTGCGGTCGGCGGCGGTCGGCGTCCGCTCCCGGGTGACGGTGACCGTGGGGTGCGGAGTCGTCGGGGACACCTGACCGCTCGCGGACGCCGACGCGTTCGCCGAGGCCCCCGGCGCCGGACTCGCTGACGTGGCCGGCGTACCGCCCCCGCCGCCTCCGCCGTCCCCGTTCCGGCCGTCGTGCATCAGCAGTGCGGCCGCCGACACCCCCGCACCCGCCATCGCGGCGACCAGCGCGGCGACGAGCAGGCCCCGCGCGGAGCGCTTCGCGGTGCGCTCCGGCACGGCGGTGGCGGCCGTGCCGGCGGAGGGCACCGGGGGCCCGGCGTCCGGCGGCACGGGCCTGCGCTTGGGTACGTCGCGCTGTGTGGCCGAGTACCCGGGCGGCGCGGGCCGCGGTGTGCGACCGGTCTGCCGGAACGCCCGCAGCAGCCGCTCCGCCTCCACCGCGTCGAGCCGCCGGTCCGGATCGCGCTCCAGCAGCCCCCGTACGACGGGGAGCAGGGGCTCGGCCTGGGCCGGCGGCCTGATCTCGTCCATGACGACCGCGTGCAGGATGCCGCCCAGGGAGTCACGGCGGAACGGCGACTCGCCGCTCAGCACCGTGCACAGCAGCGCGCCGAGCGACCACAGGTCGGACTCGGGGCCGGTCCGGGCGCCGGACATCCGCTCGGGCGCGGTGTACTCGGGCGAACCGACGAAGGAGCCGCTCTCGGTGAGCGTCGTCGCCCCCGCGACCTGGGCGATGCCGAAGTCCGTGAGGACGACCCGGTCGGTGCCCGCCTCCATCAGGACGTTCGCGGGCTTGAGGTCACGGTGCAGGATCCCCGCGTCGTGCGCGCGGCGCAGCGCGCCGAGGAGGGCGATGCCGATCCGGGCGGCCTCGCGCGCGTCGACCGGGCCGTCCGCGGAGACCCGCTCGGCGAGCGAGCCGCCGTCGATCAACTCCATCACGATGTACGGGCGTTCGGCCTCCTCCACCACGTCGTGCACGACGATGATGTGCGGGTGGTGCAGCTGGGCGACCGCGCGGGCCTCGCGCAGGGTGCGATCGCTCTGCTGACGGGCCTCGTCCGCGGACAGCGAGTGATCGAGGGCGAGCTCCTTCACCGCGACCTGACGGCCGAGCAGTTGGTCGGTGGCCCGCCAGACGACACCCATGCCGCCCCGCCCGATCCTGGCCTCCAGCCGGTAACGGCCGGCGATCACGCGGACGTTCTCCCCCTCGGTCCCCATACGCCCCATCATGCCGCACCGGACGGACACCCTCCGTGGCGGCGACCGGCCAAGTGTCGTCGCCCAAGACAGCCGGTGGCATTCACCAGGGACCTCAGGCCTCGGCGCGGACCATGCGGGACGGATTCGACGGGGCCACCGCGACGAAAGGGCGCCTTGTCTACGAAGATCCGCGAGCAACCGGCTTGGCACGCCGGCGGGCCCCGATGTCCGCGACGGTTCCTCGGAGGCGGCGAGTTCGGCCAGTTCGTCGGCGTGCGTGACCAGGGCGGTCCGGGCGGGCCAGAGGCGTTCATTTTCGGCCGTAACCTGCCCTGAACAATACACAAAGCATGGCAAACCACCAAAGGATATGCACCGCACAGGGCAGAACGAGCGGCTGGAATCATGCTGTCACGTGAATCTTGGAAGCCTTATCATTTCTTTATGCGAAACACATTGAAGCGCCTTTCTGTCACGAGTGTTGCGGCGATAGCCATATTCGCGACGACCACAGTGACCAATGCCAGCGCAGCGAGTGGCGACGCCGCGTGCTCTACGACCGGCGCCTCGGGAAGTCTCACATTCACCAACTGGTCAGACAATTACGTGGACGTCAGCGGCTGGGTAAAGGACACCGCTGCCGATGGCCACCATGTGGCCATTCAACTTCTCTCCACCGATGGCAGTGCCCAAAACTATCCATGGCCCTGGCATCACGAATACGACGGAGAGGGATCGAAACTCTCCTTCACCACGCACGCGTCAAACACCAACGGTTGGCTCCGCTATATCGGCGTGAACGTGGCGGTCTGGGAAGGAGACAAGATAGTCAGGACCTGCTTCGATTGGGCCTGATCGGCAACAATCCGAGCCATCTTTACGGACTGTTCGGCCGAGCTCTCATACGGATTTTCATCGAAGGCCTGCCGCAGACCGGGCGAAATCAAGCGGTGAGAGCATGAAGCGGCTGGCCATGCAGATCGCGTGATCAACCCCGCTCCGGGCGATGCGCATCAGGTCGGCGGCTCCGTACGCCCCCAGGGGGACGTGAACCCTGCACCCACGCCGTCCACTTGTACTGCAGCCGGTAACGCCCGGCGATCAAGCGGACGTTCTCCCCCTCGGTCCCCATACGCTCCGTATGCCGCACCGGACGGACGCCCTCGGAATCCGTCTCCGGCGGTGGCTGTTATCCGGCCTTGTCAGACCTGGCAGACCTGCCGGATCCGGCAGGCGTCCTCAGGCTTTCGGGAGCCAGCCGCGCAGGATCACGTCGAACTGCTTCCGCGCGGTGGTCCAGTCGGCCGCGGGCGCGGACATGTAGATCGCGTACTCGACTCCGTCCCGGCTGAGATATGTCTCCTCGATCGCCCGGCGCGGACCCGGGAACGGCGTCTGCTTCGGGAGCGCCGTCCAGGTGAAGTCCCACAGGGAGCCGGGCCGGTCGCGGAACGTGTTGGATTCCAGGGTCACCTTGTTGTAGGCGACCAGCTTGGTCAACTGCTGCTCCAGGTCGAGCTGGTGCGCGTGCGGGTCGGTGAAGTCCGGGGAGGCGTCGACGGCTATGCGGACAAAGTGCTTGCCACCGTCCGGCGTGTAGTCGACCTGGCCGTCGTTGGCCTTCCGCTTCCATGAACCGTCGGGCAGGGGGAGGCTGAACCCCTCGGGGTCAAGCACCTGCCTCCAGCCGGTGGTCTTCTTGCCGGTGGTGTCCTTGCCGGTCGAGGAATTGCTGTGGCCGTGCCCGTCGGACAGGTATTTCATGGCCACGGCACCGCCACCGCCGACGAGCGCGGCGAAGGCGAGGACGAGGGCGATCGTCCGTCCGCGGCGGCGCTTGCCGGCGCCGGCGGGAACACCGGCCGCGGGCCCGGACGCCGGTCCGTTCAGCGTCGATGTCGCCCCGTGGGGCGGCCCGCCGTATCCCTGGGCGACCGTGCCATGCCCCGTCCCGTCATATCCCGCAGTGCCATGTCTGGCCGTGCCATGTGCCGTGGTGCCCTGTGTGGTCGTTGCATATGGGCCCGCCGGAGAGTGCGCGGGCGCACCTCTCGTGGTGTCCACATGTTGGGTTGGCACATACGCCTGCGCCGCGCTCGGGCGGCGTCCATCCGCGGCTTCGGCGAGCATCTGCTCGGCCTCCTCCGCGCCGGGCCGTACGGCGGGATCCTTGTGCAGCAGGGCGGTGATGACGGGCCCCAGCACACCCGCGTGCTGCGGCGGCGCGGGCTCCTCGTCGACCACGGCCTGCATGGTGGTCAGCGGCGAGGTGCGCCGGAACGGCGAGCGCCCCTCCACGGCCGTGTACAGCGTCGCGCCGAGCGCCCACAGGTCGGAGGACGGACCGGGGTCCTGGCCGCGCACCCGCTCGGGCGCCAGATAGTCGACCGAGCCGACGATCTCACCTGTGCGCGTGATCGTCGTGTCACCCTCGACCTGCGCGATGCCGAAGTCGGTGAGCAGCACCCGCCGGTCGGACGAGAGCAGGACATTGCCCGGCTTCACGTCCCGGTGGAGCACGCCGGCCGCGTGCGCGGCGCGCAGCGCGCGCAGCACCCAGAGGCCGATCCGCGCGGCCTCGGCCGGTTCGACCCGGCCCTGTTCCTTGACCGCGTCGGCCAGCGAGTTGCCCTCGACCAGCTCCATGACGATCCATGGCCGGTTGTCGTGGTCCAGCACGTCGTGCACGGTGACGACGGCCGAGTGGTTGATCCGGGCCGCGGCCCGCGCCTCCGCGTGGGTACGGGCCAGGAGCACGGCCCGGTCGGTCTCCGTGACGTACAGCGCGGCCGTCAGCTCCTTGACCGCGACCGCGCGGTGCAACACCTCGTCGTGCGCACGCCACACGCGGCCCATGCCACCGCTGCCGATGGATTCGACAAGTCGGTAGCGGCCCGCGAGGAGCAGGCCCTGCATCTGATTCACGTTTCCCCGCAATGGTCTTGACAGGGTCAGACTAAAGAGAGGTCACCCCACAGGGAACCGGCGGGGTCGTACGGAGACCGCACTGTGACGGTTCTCCCTTCCCGGTACGGAAGGGAACCATTCCGCGTTCAGCGTGCGCGGGTGTCAGGCGGCGCGCTCAGCCGGTGACTTGATACGTCGCCGACGCCTGTTCGTACAGCCGGGTCACCTCGTCCATCTCGGCCTCCGGGCCGCGCATCTGCACGATGTGGTAGTGCCCGCCGGCGACGATCACGAGATTGCGGACGTACAGTTCCTGTCCCGCGGAGTTCTGCCAGGTGAACTGCCCCTCGGCCATGGTCCGTCCGCCGACGTCGATCCGCCGCATCCCGCTGGACGTCGCCCATGTCGAGTCGCGGAACGGCTGCAACTCGGCCTCCCGTTCGCGCTGGTACGTCAGCGGATCGCTGCCGTAGGTCGCGGTGCTGTCCCGGCCGGGTACGACGATGAGCTCGAAGTCACCGTGGGAGTAGACGACCTGGCCGCGCCCGTTCTTGGGCGAGCGGTCCCAGCCGTCGGCCACCGCGACCTGGAAGCCCGCGGAGTCCTTGCGGAGCGTGAAGCCCGCCGCGGCGCCCGGTGCGTTGCTCTGGGAGGTCGACGAACTGGCTTTCCCTGAAGGATTCTTGTCGCCGCCGGGAGAGGTCTGGTCCGGCCGCGGCTCGCTGCTCGCACTTCCGTCGGCGCCGGTGCCCGAGGAGTTCTCCGGTGCGGGGCTCAGCTGTCCGCCGGAGCCGGCCGGCCGGTCGTCGGCGCCGTTCGTCCGGTCGTTCTTCGGCATGAAGACCATCGCGTACGCGACCGCCGCGACCAGCAGAAGCAGGACCAGCAGGACCAGGTTGCGCCCGAGCCGTCGGGGCCGGTCCTGGCCGGCCCGGCTCGGCGCACGGACCGGGCGGTCGCTCCTGGCCCGTTTGTGGCGGGCGTGCGGGCTGGTCGCGGGCAGTCCGGAGCGGCGCCGGCGGACGAGTTCGCCCCTCCTGCGCACGATCGGGAGCCTGCTGGGATCGACCGGGGGCGCCGCCACGACGTGCGCGCCCGCCTCCGGCTCGGGCGCGGACCGTACCAGCGAGCGCAGCCAGCCGCGCAGCTCCTCGAAGTCGAGCCGCTCCGTGGGGTCCTGACGCAGCAGCGACTCCACGACGGGCCGCAGGGGCCCGCACTCCTCCGCGAACGCGGGCGGTTCGGCGCACACCAGTTGCACCAGCTCGGCGGTGTTCTCCTCCGGGTAGGGCGCGTGGCCCTGCACGGCCCGGAAGAGGAGGGCGCCCAGGGCCCACAGGTCGGTCGCGGGGCCGATCGGCGCCGCCAACTGCCAGTTCTCGTGGACCGGTCCGGCCTGCTCCGGCGCCCAGCGCTCGGTCACCGGGCCGACGACCGCCATCCGCGCCTGCCGGGCGCGCTCCGCGGCGAGTGCGGTGGCGGGTCCGCGGCGCGGCGGGGTACCGGCGACGAGCTCGTCCCAGCGGCCGTTCGGAGGCACGGGAACCGCGGACTGCTGCCGTCCGGGCACCGGGGCGGGCGCACCGCCGGGAAGTTCCGGGGCGACGCGGCCGTGTCCGGCGCCGCCGCCCGGGAGCGCCGTGCGCGCCTGGCCGCCGCCTTGGCCGAGGGCTTGCGCGGCGGGGTCTCCGGGGGTCCGACCGACGTCGTGGCCGTAGCCCCGGGTGACGCCGGGATCGATGCCCTGAGCGGGGACATGCCGGCCGACGCCCCGGCCCGCGTTGTGATCGTCTCCCTGGCCGACACCTGGAACGAAGCCCTGGCCGGTGCCCTCGCCGAAGCCCTGGCCGGTGCCGGCGTCGGCTTCTTGACCGGAGCCCTGGCCGGTGCCGGGGCCGGTACCTCGGCCGAAACCCTGGCCGGTGTCGGGGCCGAAGCCCTGACCGGGGTGGGGGCCGGTGCCTTCAGCCGGGTCGGAGCCGGTGCCTTGGATGAAGCCCCGGCCGGTGTTGTACTCGATCTCCCGGCTCGCGCCCTGACCGAAGCCCTGACCCGCGCCTTGACCGAAGCCCTGACCCGCACTCTGGCCGGGAGCCTGACCGGGCACGCTCTGGCCGGGGTTGTGGCCGGGAGCCTGGCCGGGGTTGTGGCCGGTTCGCCGGCCGGTGCTCTGGTCGATGTCCTGTCCCGGGCCCGGGGCGATGCTCTGGCCGGGGCCCACGGTGCCGGGGCGGGGCTGGGCGCCGTGCCAGGCCCTGGTGTGCGCCACGCCGTACGGGTCGGCGATCTGACCGGGCGGCGGGGTCTCCGGCCGCTGCTCCACGATGTGTCCGGACGCCTCGGCGGGCGGTGCGGAGGAGTCGGCCGGCGGGGCGGGGCGGGGCGCGGGCAGGGCGGCGGGGCCACCCCGCTGCTGTTCGTGCACGCGGGCGGCGGCGCGCGCTCCGGCGCGGTACGCGGCGATGGCTCCGGCCCGCGCCGCCCGGGCGTCGCCCCCGGTCTCCAGTGCCCGGCGGGCCAGGGCCGCGCTGCCCGCGGCCGGTGGTTCCCCCACGGGCGTCCCGTTCTCGGCGCGCGCCTCGATCGCGGCCCGCCGCGCGGCCTCCGCATCGATCCCTTCGGCGCCGGCGACCACGGCACCGAACGTGCCCCCGGGACTCGTGGCCCCCGGAGCTCCGGCCCCGACACCGCTCACGCCGCGCGAGGTGCCCACCCCGGGGCCCGTGCCGGAAGGCGCGCCCGGCGAACCGGCGTTCCACGCCGGCCCGGTGCCCGCACCGCCCTCACCCCCGGGAGCCCTCGAACCTCGGGGAACCGGCGGGACCTGCGCCACCTGTGACACCCGGGAAGTCCGCGTCCCACCGGGACCCGAGGCCCCCGGCGCCCCGGGCACCCCCGGCCCTCCGGGCGCGCCCTCCGCGCCCGCCGGACCCTCGAAGTCCCGTACCGGTACGGGGTCGTACCCGCACAGCGCCTCCTCCGCGGCCCCGGCCGCCAGCCCGGTCAGCATCACCCGGCCGTCGTCACAGACGAGTACCGTGCGCGCGGTGATGTTGCGGTGCACCCACCCGTGCGCGTGCAGCACCCGCAGCGCGGTGAGGACGTCGGCGGCGACCTCGGCCGCGCGGTAGGGGCTCAGTGGCTTCTCGGCGAGCAGCGCGGCCAGCGGCTTCGCGGGTACCAGTTCACTCACTATCCACAGTGAGCCGCCTTCGGCGAACACGTCGAAGACCTGGTCGAGCCGGGGGTGGTCGGGAATCTGGGCGGCGGCCTGCGCGGCCTCGATCGCCCGTCGCACCGCGGGTTCGGCCGGCCGGCGCGTGGTGCGCGCGGAGGCGCGGCGCACCCCGCCGTCCCGAGCCACGTACCCCTCGGGCAACCCGTCCGCGTCGAGCACCTCGGCCTCGACGACCTCCGGCAACGGCACCTGCCGGACCAGGACTTCCTGTCCGCTGTAGGTGTCGAAGGCGCGGCTCTCGGCGAACTCGTACTCGTCGGACGGCGGCAGCGGCAGGCGATAGCGGTCGGCCAGTACCCGACCCGCGTACTCGTCCACGATGCCTCCCCCGGCCGCCCGGTGGTCAATTCCGTTCGCCTTGCGTCCCGTTACGGCTTGGTACGGTCCGCAACCACTCACGATACGTGCCGGAGGCAACCCGCAATGTGAGGATGCGAGATGTCACCAGCCCGTGACCGAGCCCTACATCAGACACCCCGGGCGAACCGGCCCGAACCTCACGACTCGGGCTCGGGCCCGCGTCTCACGACTTCGGCTGGAACGTCTTCGTCAGCGTCTGCCAGGTGTCCTCGCGCAGATCGCTGTCCCAGGCGGAGGCCTTCGCCGTGTACATCAACGCATACCCCTGATGGGCGTTGACAACGAATCCGCGGTCGATCGACCGGTACTTCGTCCCACCGTCCTGGTAGGTGAACTCCCAGTCGGCGGTTTTCCAGCCGCGGTACTCCACCGCCTCTATGCGGATCTTCTGGTACTGCGAGCGCGTCATGTACCGCGCCTGGTTGTTCCAGTCCGCGACCGGGTCGTTCTTGGGCGTCGCCGTCCAGCCGACGAGCAGCTTCTGCCCGTCGGGGCCGGTGAAACGGGCGCCCGCGTCGTCCGTGGACCGGTACTTCCATCCCTTGGGCAGCCCGATCGTGAACCCCTGGCTTCCGTGGTACTTCGACTCCACGGTGGAGCCCGCGGAACCGGCCTCCTTGCCGTCGCCGCCCGAACCGCTGTCGTCGTCCGAGCCGCTCCCGTCTCCGGAGGCGCCCGCGCTGGGCGCGGCGCCCGAAGCGCTGCCCTCGTCCGACCCGGAGGAGCCGTCCTTCTTGTCGCCGTTGTCGGTGTGCGCGCCCTTGTTCGCGTCCTTGCCGCCACCGCCGGCGTTCGCCCCGCTCGACGCGGCCGACTTGGTGTCGTCGGTCTTGCCGCCCTTCGAGCCGCTGTCGTCACCGCCGCCGAGGGTGAGGGCCAGTACCGTCCCGATCACCACGAGCGCCAGGACCACCGCGATGATGACCAGGGTCCGCCGCGGCACCACATCGGTGAGCGGCGCCCTCGGCGCGGGCCGCGGCGGCCGCTCGGGCGCCACGGGCCATCCCGAACCCTGGGAACCCCCCGAGCCCGAGCCGCCCGCGGTCCCGCTCGATCCCGTCGAGCCGGCCGCCCCCACCACACGTGTCGAATCCGCCGAGCCGGCGGTGTCCTTCGCACCCGACCCGCCGACCGGGCCGGAGCTCAGCCCCACCGGCGCGCCGTCGCGGGCGCCCGGCTTGCGGGAGACGTCCGCAGCTCCGGTGCGCGGGCCCGGCGTGACCGTGCCCGACGTGCCCGCGCCGCCCGTCGCGGCCTTCCCGTCCGCCGGCTTCGACGGGGTCGCGGACGGCGGAGCCGTCGGCCCGGGAACCGTCGGCGTCTTCGGAGCGGTGCCCTCGGCGCCCACCGTGCCCGCGCCGGTGCCGGTGTCCGTGCCGGTCGTACCGGTGGACTTGGCGCGCGCCGTCGCCGCCGCGGTGGCCGCGCCGGCCGCCGAGGCGGCCTTCCGCACGGAACGCAGCGCGCCGCGGAACCGCTCGCCTGCCTCCTCGCCCCGCTTGGCGCCGGTGCCGCCCGAACTCCCCTTGCGGGAGTCCTCGTCCGGCAGCGGCGGCAACGACACGACCTTCGTCGCGTCCACCGGCTCCGGCACGGCCGCCCGGGGCTCGGGGGCGCGGATCACCTCGCTGAGCATCGCCCGCGCACGCTCGTTGTCGAGCCGCTGTTCGGGGTCCTTGGCCAGCAGGCCGTAGATCACGGTCTCCAGCGGACCCGCGTTCTTCGGCTGTTCCACCGGCTCGGTCATGACCGCGGTGAGCGTCGCGATCGCGGAGCCCCTGTCGTACGGCGGGACGCCCTCGACCGACGCGTACAGCAGGCCGCCCAGCGACCACAGGTCGGCCGCGGGGCCGGGCTTGTGACCGCGCGCCCGCTCGGGGGAGATGTAGGAGGGCGCGCCCACGAGCATGCCGGTCGAGGTGATCGACGGGTCGCCCTCGACCTGGGCGATGCCGAAGTCGGTCAGCACGACCCGGCCGTCGTCGGAGATCAGCACGTTCGACGGCTTCACGTCACGGTGCAGGATGCCCTCGCGGTGCGCCGACCGCAGTACGTCGAGTATCGCGAGCCCCACCTCGGCGGCGCGCTTGGGTGTGAGGAGGCCGTCCTCACGGATCACCTCGGCGAGCGACTTGCCCTCGACGAGTTCCATCACGATCCACGGCCTGTTGTCCTCGTCGACCACGTCGAAGACCGTCACCGCGCCGTTGTTGCGAATGCGCGCGATCGCCTTGGCCTCACGCAGGGTGCGCGTGATCAGCCGCCGCTTCTCGTCCTCGTCGATGCTCGACGGGAACCTCAGCTCCTTGACGGCGACCGTGCGGCCCAGCGTTTCGTCCTGGGCCCGCCAGACCGTGCCCATGCCGCCGCGGCCGAGAACATCCCCCAGCCGGTACCGCCCGGCGAGGAGACGTTCGCTCTTGTCCTGACGGGATGCTCCCGCCCGCTCCGCCTCCGACATGCGTCCCCTCATGCAACCCGCCCTGACAGAGCCTTCATTGTCCCTCACCCGACAAGCGCTCAGCGCCCAGGGTGCCCCTCGGGAGGGGTCCACCCGGTGCCGGGGCCGCGGCGTCCCGCATGGTGGACGGCGAGAAGCTAGGACCGCCGACGCCACCGCGCCGGACACCTCGGACACTCCTGGTCATACCACTGTCCCTGACGCTTGTGGTACTGGCATCGGCCGGTCTGTTCGGCCTGAACCCGTCCTTCTCGCCTTCCTTCGTCTCCCTGCCGTCGTCGGGTCCCTCGGGTCCCACGCCATCCCGTCCGGACGGTTCGAGGACAGTCCCGCTGTCCGCGCCGATTGACTGCCGGCGCCGGACGGGGAATCGCCCGTGCCGACCACTTCCGCGCGGGCAGCCTCACCGAGACGCTCGTCGCGACCGTGGTGCTGCAACTGGCCGCCGAACACCGGCTGTCGCTGTCCGGCTCCGTGGACGCTCATCTCCCGCGTCCGGTGCGCGGTATGTGCGCACCGAGGCCGATGTCGACGGCCGTCATGCCCTCACCTCCCGCGTGAGCACGGACAAGTTGCCCGATCCCGGTCCCGAACCCGCCCAGCTCTTCGCCGAGTTCCGCACCCGCACCCGCACCCGCACCCGTTAGAGCGGGCGGGACCCGAACAGAGATCCCGGATCACTGCACTCGTTCGGGTGATGCGCCGGAAACCGCAGGTCAGATGGGCACGATGTCCGGGGCACCGAGTCGCGCCGCGTCGGCCGTCAGGTCGTCCGGCTGGCGCTGGGACTCCCGCTCGGCCTCGACCCGCTTCTCGTAGTGCTCCACCTCGCGCTCGATCTGGTCCTTGTCCCAGCCGAGGACCGGCGCCATCAGCTCGGCGGCCTCGCGCGCGCTGCGCGTACCGCGGTCGAAGGTCTCGATCGAGATGCGGGTCCGCCGGGTCAGCACGTCGTCCAGGTGCCGGGCGCCCTCGTGCGAGGCGGCGTAGACGATCTCGGCCTTGAGATAGTCCTCCGCGGCCGGCAGCGGCTCCCCCAGCGCCGGGTCGGCGGCGATGAGGTCGAGGACCTCCTCGGCGAGCGCCCCGTAGCGGTTCAACAGGTGTTCCACACGGACCACATGGAGCCCGGTGCGCTGCGCTATGCGCGCCCGCGCGTTCCACAGGGCCCGGTACCCCTCGGCGCCGAGCAGCGGGGTGTCCTCGGTGACGCACTCGGCGACGCGCTGGTCGAGTCCGTGCACCGCCTCGTCGACCGCGTCCTTGGCCATCACCCGGTAGGTCGTGTACTTGCCGCCCGCCACGACCACGAGGCCCGGCACCGGATGGGCCACCGTGTGCTCGCGCGACAGCTTGCTGGTGGCGTCCGACTCGCCGGCGAGCAGCGGCCTCAGTCCCGCGTACACCCCTTGGACGTCGTCCCGGGTCAGCGGTACCGAGAGCACCGAGTTCACGTGCTCCAGCAGGTAGTCGATGTCCGCGCTGGACGCTGCCGGATGCGCCTTGTCGAGGTCCCAGTCGGTGTCCGTGGTGCCGATGATCCAGTGCCGCCCCCAGGGGATGACGAAGAGGACGGACTTCTCGGTGCGCAGGATCAGGCCGGTCGAGGAGTTGATCCGGTCCTTCGGCACGACCAGGTGGATGCCCTTGGAGGCGCGTACGTGGAACTGGCCCCTCTCGCCGACCATGGCCTGGGTGTCGTCGGTCCACACTCCCGTGGCGTTGACGACCTGCTTGGCGTGGATCGCGTACTCCCCGCCGCCCTCGACGTCCTGCACCCGGGCGCCGACCACGCGCTCGCCCTCGCGCAGGAAGCCGGTCACGCGGGCGCGGTTGGCGACCTTCGCCCCGTACGCCGCCGCCGTGCGCACCAGGGTCGCCACATAGCGGGCGTCGTCCATCTGCGCGTCGTAGTACTGCAACGCGCCCACCAGCGCGTCCTTCTTCAACGCGGGGGCGACGCGCAGGGCCTTGCCACGGGAGAGATGACGGTGGGTGGGCAGTCCGCGTCCGTGGCCGCTCGTCATCGACATGGCGTCGTACAGGGCGACGCCCGATCCCGCGTACAGCCGCTCCCAGCCCTTGTGCTGGAGGGGATAGAGGAAGGGCACGGGCTTCACCAGGTGCGGTGCGAGCCGCTCAAGGAGGAGCCCGCGCTCCTTCAGGGCTTCGCGCACCAGGGCGAAGTCGAGCATCTCCAGGTAGCGCAGGCCGCCGTGGATCAGCTTGCTGGACCTGCTCGACGTGCCCGATGCCCAGTCCCGGGCCTCGACCAGGCCGGTGGACAGGCCGCGTGTCACGGCGTCGAGCGCGGTGCCCGCACCGACCACGCCCGCGCCCACGACCAGCACATCCAGCTCGCGCTCGGCCATTCCCGCCAGGGACTCGGCACGCTCCGCCGGCCCCAGTTTCGCTGTCCTCACCGCTGCCTCCCGCTGTCTGTCGCGCTGGCCGCACCTGTCCGGCGACGCCCGGCTCACATGCCCCCTGCCCAAAGTCTGACCGTCTTGCCCTTCTTCGGCCACCACGCGCCCTCAGCCTGTGGACAACACTCGCGGAAACTCGCCCGATCAATCCCACAAATCGGTCATATTTACTCCTAGTCTGACATTGCGCTCGTCCATCCTGTCCACAGGACTTGCGCACCTGTCCCGCTTCGGTTACTGGGAAGGACGGCCCACGCCATGCCCGCAGATCTCGCCGTCATCGGACTCGGTCATCTCGGCCTGCCCCTGGCCCAGGCCGCCGTCGCCGCCGGCGTCTCCACGCTCGGCTACAAGACCGGGCCGGAAGGCGGCTCGCTCACCCCCGCCGAACTGCGCCGGATGCTCTCGGGGGGCTTCCGGCCGACCACCGACGCGGTCGAACTCGGCCGTGTCCGCACCGCCGTCATCTGCGCCCCGACCCCACCGGGCCCGGACGGCGCGCACGACCTGGCCCAGGTGGCCTCCGCCGCCCGCACCCTGGCCGCGCACCTGCGCCCGCACACCACGGTGATCCTGGAGTCGCCGGTGCATCCCGGGACCACGGACGACTTCCTTCGTCCCCTCCTCGAAGAGGGCTCCGGGCTGCGCGCGGGACGCGACTTCCACCTCGCCTACTCGCCCAGCCGGGTCGACCCCGGCAACCGCGACTTCACCCCGGCCAACACTCCCAAGATCATCGGGGGCCTCACCCCCGCCTGCACCGAGTCGGCCGCCGCCTTCTACGGACGCCTCACGGAAAAGGTCGTCCGCGCGCGGGGACCACGTGAGGCGGAGACGGTGCAGCTTCTGGAGACCAACTACCGGCACGTGAACATCGCCCTGGTCAACGAGATGGCCGTGCTCTGCCACGACCTGGGTGTGGACCTGTGGGACGTCATCCGCTGCGCCGAGACCAAGCCGTTCGGCTTCCAGGCGTTCCGGCCGGGCCCCGGCGTCGGCGGGCACGGCATCCCCCAGGACCTGACCGGCCGCGCGCCCCGCTCCCTGCGCATGGTCGAACTGGCCCAGCAGGTCAACAGCCACATGCCGCAGTACGTCATCCAGCGCGCCGCGGCCCTCCTCAACGAGCACGGGAAATCGGCGCGCGCCGCGCGCGTGCTCCTGCTCGGCGTCACCTACAAGGCCGATCTCGCCGACCAACAGGGCACGCCCGCCCACGAGATCGCCCTGCGTCTGATGGAACTCGGCGCGTCCGTCAGCTACCACGACCCGCTCGTCCCCGCCTGGAACGTCCTCGGCCACCCCGTCCCGCGCGCCGACTCCCTCTACGAGGCCGCCGCCGACGCCGACCTCACGATCCTGCTCCAGCAGCACCGGACGTACGACCTCCAGGGCCTGTCCGTGAAGGCCCAACTCCTCCTGGACACCCGCGGAGCGACTCCCACGGGAGCGGCCCACCGGCTCTGACCTCACCGAAATCCCCTGACCCGATGTCACAGCCGCCTGTTAGTGTGCGTCCGCTCTCGCACACATGTACGCCCGCGTCCCGGGCGCTCGCAGGTGTGCGCTCACATCCCTGGGGGGATCCACATGACTCAGTCGCCGCCGCCGTCCGGTCCACCGGTCGACAACCCGTACGCCGGCCAGAACCCGTACACCGACCAGCCTGCCTCCGCGCGGCCGGGTACCGTCCAGCCGCCCGCCCCGCAGGCGGTCTTCCCGCAGCAGGGCCTCCCGCAGCCCGGCTACCCGATGACGCCCGCCGCTCCGGCCGCCCCCGTGCGCAACAGCCTCGTTCTCGGCCTCGCGGCCGCCGCCGGCACCGCCGTGGTCGCCGCGGGCCTCTACGGCGTCGTCATCGGCCTCACCCGGCACGAGATCGGCTGGGCCGCCGTGGGCGTCGGCTTCCTGATCGGCCTCGTGGCGGGCCGGGTCGGCGGCCGCAACCCCGTCCTGCCGATCGCCGCCGTCCTCCTGTCCGCGGGCTCGGTCTACCTCGGCCAGATCGTGGGCGAGGGCGTCATCGGCGCCAAGGAAACCCCGTTCGGCTTCAACGAGCTGTTCTTCCAGCACTTCGACGTCCTTCAGGAAGCCTGGAAGGCCGACGCCGACCCCCTGACCTTCCTCTTCTTCGCGATCGCCGCCTATGTGGCGTTCTCCAGCACGCGGAAGGCGGGCCGGTAACCGTCAGGCACGCGCCAGGGGCCCGGACCGATGCCGGTCCGGGCCCCTCGCTCAGGCCGAGCGCGATGTCACCGCTTGTGCTGCGAGTCCGCGACCGTCACCTCGACGCGCTGGAACTCCTTGAGCTCGCTGTAGCCGGTGGTGGCCATGGCGCGGCGCAGGGCGCCGAAGATGTTCATGGAGCCGTCCGGGATGTGCGACGGGCCGGTGAGGATCTCCTCGATGGTGCCGACGGTGCCGAGGTCGACCTTCTTGCCGCGCGGCAGCTCCTCGTTGACCGCCTCCATGCCCCAGTGGTGGCCCTTGCCGGGCGCGTCCGTCGCACGGGCGAGCGGGGAGCCCATCATCACCGAGTCGGCGCCGCAGGCGATGGCCTTGGGGAGGTCGCCGGACCAGCCCACGCCACCGTCGGCGATCACGTGCACGTACCGGCCGCCGGACTCGTCCATGTAATCGCGGCGGGCCGCCGCCACGTCGGCGACGGCGGTGGCCATCGGGACCTGGATGCCCAGCACGTTGCGCGTGGTGTGCGCGGCGCCGCCGCCGAAGCCGACCAGGACACCCGCCGCGCCGGTGCGCATCAGGTGCAGGGCCGCGGTGTACGTGGCGCAGCCGCCGACGATGACGGGGACGTCCAGTTCGTAGATGAACTGCTTGAGGTTCAGCGGTTCGGCGGCGCCCGAGACGTGCTCCGCCGACACCGTCGTACCGCGGATGACGAAGATGTCCACACCCGCGTCGACCACGGCCTTGGAGAACTGCGCCGTGCGCTGCGGGGACAGCGCGGCGGCGGTGACGACTCCGGAGTCGCGCACCTCCTTGATGCGCTGCCCGATCAGCTCCTCCTTGATGGGAGCCGCGTAGATCTCCTGCAGACGACGGGTCGCGGTGTCCGCGTCCAGCCCGGCGATCTCGTCGAGCAGCGGCTGCGGGTCCTCGTACCTCGTCCACAGGCCTTCGAGGTTGAGGACGCCGAGGCCGCCCAGCTCGCCGATACGGATCGCGGTGGCCGGGGAGACGACCGAGTCCATCGGGGCGGCCAGGAACGGCAGCTCGAAGCGGTAGGCGTCGATCTGCCAGGCGATCGAGACCTCCTTCGGGTCTCGCGTACGGCGGCTCGGGACGACGGCGATGTCGTCGAAGGCGTACGCCCGGCGGCCGCGCTTGCCGCGCCCGATCTCGATCTCAGTCACGTGTGTGGCCTTTCCCTCTTCGGTTCTGCGCCTTCCAGTATCCCCGACGCCTACGACGAGAGCGGCCCCGGAACCTCCGGGACCGCCCTCGTTCGGGCTTCACGCACGCGTGGAGCTCTGTACGGCTGCTTGCTGACCGTTACTTGTTACGGCTGTAGTTCGGTGCCTCGACCGTCATCTGGATGTCGTGCGGGTGGCTCTCCTTGAGGCCCGCCGAGGTGATCCGGACGAACCGGCCGTTGTCCTGGAGCTCGGGAACGGTGCGCCCGCCGACGTAGAACATCGACTGGCGCAGGCCGCCGACCAGCTGGTGCACGACCGCGGACAGCGGGCCGCGGTAGGGCACCTGGCCCTCGATGCCCTCGGGCACCAGCTTCTCGTCGGAGGCGACGCCCTCCTGGAAGTAGCGGTCCTTGGAGAAGGAGCGCTGCTCGCCACGGGACTGCATGGCGCCCAGGGAGCCCATGCCGCGATACGACTTGAACTGCTTGCCGTTGATGAAGAGCAGCTCGCCCGGCGACTCCTCGCAGCCCGCCAGGAGCGAACCCAGCATCACCGTGTCGGCGCCTGCGACCAGGGCCTTGGCGATGTCGCCGGAGTACTGCAGGCCACCGTCGCCGATGACCGGGACACCGGCCGCCTTGGCGGCGAGGGAGGCTTCGTAGATCGCGGTGACCTGGGGTACGCCGATGCCGGCGACCACGCGGGTCGTGCAGATGGAGCCGGGGCCGACCCCGACCTTGATGCCGTCGACGCCCGCGTCGATGAGGGCCTGCGCACCGTCCCGGGTGGCGATGTTGCCGCCGATGACATCCACGCCCGCGGAGTTCGACTTGATCTTGGCGACCATGTCGCCGACCAGGCGGGAGTGGCCGTGCGCGGTGTCGACGACGATGAAGTCGACGCCCGCCTCGATGAGGGCCTGGGCGCGCTCGAAGGCGTCACCGGCCACGCCGACGGCCGCACCCACCAGCAGGCGGCCCTCGGCGTCCTTCGCGGCGTTCGGGTACTTCTCGGCCTTCACGAAGTCCTTGACCGTGATGAGGCCCTTGAGGACACCCGCGTCGTCGACCAGCGGAAGCTTCTCGATCTTGTGGCGGCGCAGCAGTTCCATGGCGTCGGTGCCGGAGATGCCGACCTTGCCGGTGACCAGCGGCATCGGCGTCATGACCTCGCGCACCTGGCGCGAACGGTCGGTCTCGAAGGCCATGTCACGGTTGGTGACGATGCCGAGGAGCTTGCCGCCTCCGTCGGTCACCGGCACGCCGGAGATGCGGAACTTGGCGCAGATCGCGTCGGCCTCGCCGAGCGTCGCGTCCGGGTGGACCGTGATCGGGTCGGTCACCATGCCGGACTCGGAGCGCTTCACCAGGTCGACCTGGTTGGCCTGGTCCTCGATGGACAGGTTGCGGTGCAGCACACCGACACCGCCCTGGCGGGCCATCGCAATGGCCATGCGGGACTCGGTCACCTTGTCCATGGCCGCGGAGAGCAGCGGGATGTTCACCCGCACGTTCTTCGAGATGTGCGAGGCGGTGTCGATCTCGTCGGGCGCCATGTCCGACGCGCCCGGCAGCAGCAGCACGTCGTCGTAGGTCAGCCCGAGTGTCGCGAATTTGGCGGGCACTCCGTCGACGTTGGCAGTCATGACACCTTCCCCAAATGGCCTTGATCGGTGCGGATGTCCATGCTAACGGGAAGCAGGGGTCTCCCATTCCACGGTTCGGAACGCCCTCGGGCTTCGTAGGTTCCTACGGGCGGGACGCCGCGGCCGTTCATCCGTCGGCCGGACAGGCTGGTCCCCCGGGGTTCGCCTTCCCGCCACCGTGGCGCCGTACGGCTCCCCGGGCGGCGTTTCTCCCGACGATGCCGCATTCCGCCGTGTCCGTTCTCACGTTTGCGGCAAGAAACCGGCGCCCTCGTGCCGGGGCACGGCGAGGCCGGACACCGAACACGGCGCGCGACATCGAGCACGCACCGCCGCACGGCGCGGCATCGGGCACGCGCCGACACCGACGCGTCAGCACGACGACGCGAGGCACGTCACGGAGCGCGCGCACACGCCCGCACCCGCTCTCACACCCGCGCCCTCGACCGCCCTCGCGCACGCCGGCACTCGGGCGCGCGCACCGGCGACCGCGCCTACTGCTCCGCCAGCGCCCGCAACCGGCTCAGCGCCCGGTGCTGGGCCACCCGGACCGCTCCCGGCGACATCCCCAGCATCTGGCCCGTCTCCTCGGCCGTGAGGCCCACCGCGATACGCAGCAGAAGCAGCTCGCGCTGGTTCTCGGGGAGATTGGCCATCAGCTTCTTGGCCCATTCGGCGTCACTGCTGAGCAGTGCACGCTCCTCGGGGCCGAGGGAGTCGTCGGGGCGCTCGGGCATCTCGTCCGAGGGAACCGCCGTCGACCCGGGATGGCGCATCGCGGCACGCTGCAGGTCGGCGACCTTGTGCGCGGCGATGGCGAAGACGAAGGCTTCGAAGGGCCGCCCGGTGTCCTTGTAGCGCGGCAGGGCGAGGAGCACCGCGACGCAGACCTCCTGCGCCAGGTCCTCCACGAAGTGCCGCGCGTCGCCCGGCAGCCGGGACAGACGCGTGCGGCAGTAGCGCAATGCCAGAGGGTGAACATGAGCGAGCAGGTCGTGTGTGGCCTGCTCGTCGCCGTCGACCGCGCGATGGACGAGCGCACCGATCACCGTCGTCTCGTCGTCACGCATCGGTCCATGGTGCCTTGGCGTCGTTCTGTCCGTGGCACCGCGTCCGTAGTTGTGCACCGAAGCGTTATGAGCAGGTGCGCCGGAACTCATCTCCTGCGCCCTCCCCTTCCGCTCGACCGACTTGTCCCCGAGGAACTCCACACCTCAAGGATGCGGCATCGGCGGCGAAACGAGCAGCGGGCACCCGGCGCGCCCCCTTGTCGGCCCCGCCCGCCACACGGCAGGCGGGGTGCGTCGTACCCCCGCGACGGCTCACCTAGCGGACCAGGCCCCACCGGAAACCGAGCGCCACGGCGTGCGCGCGGTCCGAGGCGCCGAGCTTCTTGAAGAGCCGCCGGGCGTGCGTCTTCACGGTGTCCTCGGAGAGGAACAGCTCGCGACCGATCTCCGCGTTGGAGCGGCCGTGGCTCATGCCCTCGAGGACCTGGATCTCGCGCGCGGTGAGCGTGGGCGCGGCACCCATCTCGGCCGAGCGCAGTCTGCGCGGGGCGAGCCGCCAGGTCGGGTCGGCGAGCGCCTGGGTCACAGTCGCGCGCAGCTCCGCCCGGGAGGCGTCCTTGTGCAGATAACCGCGGGCCCCGGCGGCGACGGCGAGCGCCACACCGTCCAGGTCCTCGGCCACGGTGAGCATGATGATGCGCGCACCGGGGTCGGCGGACAGCAGCCGCCGAACGGTCTCGACGCCGCCCAGACCGGGCATGCGTACGTCCATCAGAATCAGGTCCGAACGGTCGGCACCCCAGCGGCGGAGCACCTCTTCTCCGTTGGCCGCAGTCGTCACGCGCTCGACGCCGGGCACGGTCGCCACCGCACGGCGGAGCGCCTCTCGGGCAAGCGGGGAGTCGTCGCAGACGAGGACGGATGTCATGGCCGCCCTCCGCAGCTGATGCGCGTCACCTTGAGCCTCCAGGCTGGTACGAATCGTCACCTGTGCGGTCGACACTCGCCGACGGAAACTGCCGTCTGCCCGAGCGCTTGTTCCTTCAACCGCCTCCGCACTCTCAACGATGGTCACTCGAAAGAGTTACGGGGCAGCCGGTCATCTTCGGCACTCTACGTGAGGGCACGGACACGGTGCAGACATGCGCAACGGACCCTCAATCTTTCAACACAACCTATGCCCCATTCAGCCTGTTTTCTTCCCATTTACTGGTGTCTGCGGCTAGATTCGCAATGAGTCATATTTTCATCTCCTTAGATCGTAGATGTACGGTCGGTGGGCACAGAGCATCCCAGAACGGCAACAAGGGGACACGCAATGGCAGATTTCTCCCGCCTTCCCGGTCCGAACGCGGATCTCTGGGACTGGCAGCTCCTCGCGGCATGCCGTGGAGTCGACAGCTCGCTCTTCTTCCATCCGGAGGGCGAGCGCGGTGCGGCACGGAGCGCTCGCGAGAACTCGGCCAAAGAGGTCTGTATGCGATGCCCGGTACGCGCCCAGTGCGCCGCTCACGCGCTGGCGGTGCGCGAGCCGTACGGGGTGTGGGGCGGCCTGACCGAGGACGAGCGCGAAGAACTCATGGGCCGGGCACGCAACCGGCTGGTGACGGCGTCGGCCACCGGGAGCGGTTCCGCTTCGAACACTTGAAGGAACGTTTCTGCGTTGATGAGTCCGCAGCAGGGCGCACGGATGCGTCCCTGAACGGGCGCGCGTTGGCATGCCCTCGTACGGGCGCGCGCACGCGCGTCCCTGATCTGTGTGCGGCGCCGGCGGTCCTCCGCCGCCGTCAGCGGGCCGCGGCCCGGGCCAGTTGGTCCAGCGTCGCCGCCACCGCCGGCACCTGGGAGAGATCCGGCAGCGTCAGCGCGACGATCTCCCGCCGCACCGGCGGCTCCACGGTCACCGCACGGGCGCCCTTGGGGCGTACGGACTCGATCGCGAGCTCCGGCAGCACCGCGACCCCGAGACCCGCGCCGACCAGGCCGACCACCGCCGGATAGTCGTCGGTGGCGAAGTCGATGCGGGGCACGAAACCCTCGCGGCGACAGACCTCGACCAGTTGCCCCCGGCACCGCGGGCAGCCCGCGATCCACGGTTCCCCGGCGAGTTCGCCGATCGCGACCGACCCCGCGCGGGCGAGCCGGTGCCCCTCCGGGACCAGACCGACGAGCCGGTCGCGCAGCAGCGGCCGTACGACCAGGTCGTCCCACTCCTCGACGCCCGCCGCTCCCTCGTAGCGGAACGCGAGCGCGATGTCGCAGTCGCCGTCGCGGAGCTTGTCGACGGACTCGGGAGGCTCGGCCTCCTCCAGGGAGACCCGGGTGCCCGGATGCGCCGCGCGCAGGGCGGCCAGGGCGGTGGGGACGAGCGTCGAACTCCCGCTGGGGAAGGAGACGAGCCGGACCCGGCCCGCGCGCAGACCCGCGATCGCGGCGACCTCCTCCTCGGCGGCGGTCAGCCCCGCGATGATGCCGGCCGCGTGCCGGACCAGCGCCTCGCCCGCCTGCGTCAGGCGCATCTCACGGCCCGTGCGGATCAGCAGCGGTGTACCGACGGACGATTCGAGCGCCTTCATCTGCTGACTGACGGCCGGCTGGGTGCAGCCCAGTTCGCGTCCCGCCGCCGAGAAGGAACCGGTGGCGGCGACGGCGCGCAGAACACGGAGATGACGGGCCTCGATCACCCCTCGAGCATAAGCGAGACTTGGACATGGTGGCGAATATCGCGTCGACGCTTTGGCCTGCATCGCCTAGCGTTCTGCCATGCAGCTTCTGTCTCTGAATCTGGGCCGCCCGCGCGCCGTCCCGTACACGGACCAGCCCGCGGGGGTGACCGCCATCGACAAGCGGCCGGTGGCCGGGCCGGTGCGGGTGACCGCCCCTGGGCCCAAGGGGGTCGGCACGAGCGGTCTGGCCGGGGACACGGTGTGCGACCTGCGCCACCACGGCGGGGACGACCAGGCCGTCTACGCGGTCGCGCGCGAGGACCTCGACGACTGGGAGCGCGAGCTCGGCCGGCCGCTGGTGAACGGCGCCTTCGGCGAGAACCTCACGACGCGGGGGCTGGACGTGTCCGGCGCGCGGATCGGTGAGCGCTGGCGCGTCGGCTCCGTGCTGGTCCTGGAGGTGACCTCCGGACGCATCCCCTGCCGTACGTTCCAGGAACACCTCGGGGAGCGGGGCTGGGTGAAGCGGTTCACCCGGAAGGCCGCGCCCGGCGCGTATCTGCGGGTGATCGAGCCCGGCGAGATCCGCGCGGGCGACCCGATCGAGGTCGTGCACCGCCCGGAGCACGAGGTGACGGTCGCGGTCGAGTTCCGCGCCATGACGACCGAACGCGAGCTGCTGCCACGGCTGTTGACCGCGGGCCCGGCCCTGCATCCGGAGGCGTTGGCCGCGGCGGAGAAGTACGTGGCGCAGCAGGGCGGGTAGCGGCCGGCACCGCACGCGCGGGACACGCCCTGCGACGGCCGCGACACGGGCCGCGCGGGGCGTGCGCGGCGGGGCCGGGCACCGGGAGGCGGGGCGCGGTGGGCCTGGTCAGGTCACTAGCCTTGGGCCATGACAACGGCTCTGATTACGGGATCGACCGCGGGCATCGGCGCCGCCTTCGCGCGCCGCCTCGCGGCTGACGGCCACAACCTCGTGCTGGTGGCGCGCGACACCAAGCGCCTGGCCGAGCAGGCGACGGAACTGCACGACCGGCACGGCATCGAGGCGGAGGTGCTGACGGCGGACCTGGCGACGGACGACGGCATCGAGACGGTGGCCCGGCGGCTGAGCGACCGCAGGAACCCGGTCGACCTCTTGATCAACAACGCCGGCTTCGGCAACAAGGGCCGCTATCTCGAGGTCTCGATGGCCGACGAGCTGACGATGCTCAAGGTGCACTGCGAGGCGGTGCTGCGGCTGACGTCGGCGGCGACCGCGGCCATGCGCGAGCGCGGCCGGGGCGGGGTCGTCAATGTGGCGTCGGTGGCGGCGTTCGTACCGCGGGGTACGTACGGGGCGTCCAAGGCGTGGGTCGTGCAGTTCACGCAGGGCGCGGCGAGGGATCTGGCGGGCAGCGGCGTACGGCTGATGGCGCTGGCTCCGGGCTTCGTGCGCACCGAGTTCCACCAGCGCGCCGGGATGGGCACGGACAACATCCCGAACTGGATGTGGCTCGACGCGGACAAGCTGGTCGCGGCGGCGCTCGCGGATCTCGCCCGCGGGAAGTCGCTGTCGATCCCCGACCCGCGTTACAAGGCGCTGATGGGTGTGGTGAAGGTGGCGCCGCGCGGGCTGCTGGGCGGGATCACGTCGAGGACGGGGCGCAAGTACGGGCCGCAGTAGAGCCGCGGGGCCGTACGGCAGCAAGGCGGTAGAGCGGCCCGGACGGTAGAGCAGCTGGGCCGTGGAGCAGCAGGACGGTACGGCGAGTAGGTCGAGTACGGACTTGGCGCAGCACTGAGGCCCAGTACCCCGCGGGGTACTGGGCCTCAGTGCTGTCACCCGGTGTGGACGCCTGCCGTCGCGGACGTCACCGTGTGCTTAGTGGGAGTGCCCGTGGCCGTGGCCGTGGCCCGCGTCGGCCTCTTCCTCGGCCGGCTTCTCGACGACCAGGGTCTCGGTCGTGAGGAGCAGGGAGGCGATGGAGGCGGCGTTCTCCAGGGCGGAGCGGGTGACCTTGACCGGGTCGATGACCCCGGACTTGACCAGGTCGCCGTACTCGCCGGTGGCGGCGTTGAAGCCCTGGCCCTTGTCGAGCTCGGCGACCTTGGAGGTGATGACGTAGCCCTCCAGGCCGGCGTTCTCGGCGATCCAGCGCAGCGGCTCGACGGCGGCGCGGCGGACGACCGCGACACCCGTGGCCTCGTCGCCGGTCTTGCCGAGGTTGCCCTCGAGGACCTTGACGGCGTGGACGAGCGCGGAGCCACCACCGGAGACGATGCCCTCCTCGACCGCGGCGCGGGTCGCGGAGATGGCGTCCTCCAGACGGTGCTTCTTCTCCTTGAGCTCCACCTCGGTGGCGGCGCCGACCTTGATCACGCACACGCCGCCGGCCAGCTTCGCGAGGCGCTCCTGGAGCTTCTCGCGGTCCCAGTCGGAGTCCGTGTTCTCGATCTCGGCCTTGATCTGGTTGACACGGCCCACGACGGCGTCGTGCTCGCCGCCGCCGTCGACGACGGTGGTGTCGTCCTTGGTGACCGTGACGCGGCGGGCGGTGCCCAGCACGTCCAGACCGACCTGGTCGAGCTTGAGGCCGACCTCCTCGGCGATGACCTGACCGCCGGTGAGGGTGGCGAGGTCGCCCAGCATGGCCTTGCGGCGGTCGCCGAAGCCGGGGGCCTTCACGGCGACGGCGTTGAACGTGCCGCGGATCTTGTTCACGACCAGGGTCGACAGCGCCTCGCCGTCGACGTCCTCGGCGATGATCAGCAGCGGCTTGGAGGCGTTGGCCTGGATGACCTTCTCCAGCAGCGGCAGCAGGTCCTGGATGGAGGAGATCTTGCCCTGGTGGATGAGGATGTACGGGTCCTCGAGGACGGCCTCCATGCGCTCCTGGTCCGTCACGAAGTACGGCGACAGGTAGCCCTTGTCGAAGGCCATGCCCTCGGTGAAGTCCAGCTCCAGACCGAAGGTGTTGGACTCCTCGACGGTGATGACACCGTCCTTGCCGACCTTGTCCATCGCCTCGGCGATGAGCTCGCCGACCTGGCTGTCCTGGGCGGACAGGGCGGCGACGGCGGCGATGTCGGACTTCTCGTCGATCGGGCGGGCGGTCGCGAGGAGCTCCTCGGACACGGCCTTGACCGCGGCGTCGATGCCCTTCTTGAGCAGCGCCGGGGAGGCACCCGCGGCGACGTTCTTCAGACCCTCGCGGACGAGCGCCTGGGCCAGCACGGTGGCGGTGGTCGTACCGTCACCCGCGATGTCGTTGGTCTTGGTCGCCACCTCCTTCACCAGCTGGGCGCCGAGGTTCTCGTACGGGTCGTCGAGCTCGACCTCGCGGGCGATGGTGACGCCGTCGTTGGTGATGGTGGGGGCGCCGAACTTCTTGTCGATGACGACGTTGCGGCCCTTGGGGCCGATCGTCACCTTGACGGTGTCGGCAAGCTTGTTGACGCCGCGCTCAAGGGCGCGACGGGCGTCCTCGTCGAACTTCAGGATCTTCGCCATGGGAGCGGTTCAGCCCTCTCGGAAAACGTGGGTGAAAACGAACCGCGCCCCCAGCGCCCGGCTTCATAAGGTCGCGGGGGCCAGGGGCGCAGTTCACTGCAGAACTGTGGTGAATTACTTCTCGATGATCGCGAGCACGTCGCGGGCCGAGAGGACGAGGTACTCCTCGCCGTTGTACTTCACCTCGGTGCCGCCGTACTTGCTGTACAGCACGATGTCGCCGGTGCTGACGTCGAGCGGCAGGCGCTCGCCGTTCTCGAAGCGGCCCGGGCCCACGGCGAGGACGACGCCCTCCTGGGGCTTCTCCTTCGCCGTGTCCGGGATGACCAGGCCAGAGGCCGTGGTCTGCTCGGCGTCCAGCGGCTGGACCACGACACGGTCCTCGAGCGGCTTGATGGCAACCTTGGAGCTGGTGGTCGTCACGATCCGACCTCCCCCTTCGGAGATCTCACGGGGTTAACTGTCTGAGGTGGCGACCAGGTGGATCCGTCGTCGCGGGTGCCGGACCTGCCCGTCGCTATTGGCACTCTCCAGTGGGGAGTGCCAGGCCTGAGACTATGACCGCGATTAGCACTCGGTCAAGCGGAGTGCCAAATGCCTCCGGCGTGGCGTGAGGTTCGGGGCACCGTTCGCCGGTGTGGGCGCTTCTGGGGGCTGCCGCCCCCAGGCCCCCGCTTCGGCCTGAAGGGCCTCGTCCTCAAACGCCGGACGGGCTGAAGGGCGGGCCCCGGCCGGGAGAGGCCGCCCGGCCCCACGCCGTCAGTCCGGCCCGTCGAAGACGGCCACCCGCGCCGGAAGTTCAGAGGTAGTTCTCCAGGCGGGCCGGGGTGAAGCCCTCCGCCTGGATGCGGCGGAGGAGCCGGGTGGTCGCCGCGGTGAGGTTCGGCTCCTCGAAGCCGGACAGGATGTCACCCGGCCGCAGCCGGCGGGCGTCGGCCGCCCTGCCCAGGACGACGGCCGCGACCCCGCAGTCGGCGGCGGCGCGCAGGGTGGTGGAGTCGTAGGTGCCGTAGGGAGGCCGGAAGAGCCGGGGGCGGATGCCGAAGCGGGCCTTGAGCTTCTCCTGCTGGCCGCAGATCTCGGCCCGCTGGCCGGCGTACGGCAGTCCGCGCAGCGAGGCGTGGTCGAGGGTGTGGTTCTGCACGCTCGCGCCGACCTCCCGCAGCCGCGCGAAGTGCCCGTATCCGGGCCCGACGACGGTGTCCGTGAGGAACACGCTGACCGGCAGCCGCAGTTCACGCACCATGTCGACGAACCGCGGATCGCGCTCGACGCCGTCGTCGTACGTCAGGAAGACCACCTTGTCCCGGGTGGGCACGCGGCCGACGACCGGGACCAGCCCCGTCCGGTCGCGGCGCACGCCGACGCGTGCGGGCGGTCGAGGCGGCGGGGCGAGCGGGGCGGACAGCCCCCAGCGCCGGTACGTCGCCGAGGCCGGACCGTGCGGGCGGGCCCTGCCCACCTCCTGTGCGGCCTTCTTGCCCAGGCGCTCGATCGGGTCGACCGACTGGGCGCAGCCGCCCAGCAGGACGGCGGCCAGCAGGGCGGCCAGCGCGGCGACCGCCCGCGCACGCACCCGGGCTCCCGGGGCCGGCGACCCTCCTCTCACAGGTGGCCCTCCAGTCGCGCCACCGCGCGGCCCTCGCCCGTGATCCTCTTCAGGAACCGGCGGATCATGTCGGGCCCGGCGCCTTTCCAGGCCGCGGCGACCCGCACGGGCAGCGCCTGTGGCCGGCCAGGCGCGGGCCTGACCCCCGGGGCCACCGCGGCCCCGCCGCAGCGCGACGCGAGGCCGATGACGGCGAGGACGGCGATCCCAGTTCGGACAACCGTCCATTTCACGTCATTTTTATCGGCTTGTCGTACTGATCGCATGGTGTCGGATCTTCCCAGGCCAGGGCCCGTACGGGCCCTCGACACCGCGACCGGACCCGCATCGTCCACCGACTGGCCCACACTGACCGACAATGGGCCGGTGAACGACGTCTCCTTCGCCTCTCTGCTCACCCCGGAGGGCCGCGCGCTGCTCGACGAGGTGCGCGGCACCGACCCGGCCCGGGAACTGGCCGTCGCCACCCGGCTGCGCCGCACCCATCCGGCCGAGCTGGTCTCGGCGGCGCTCGGACAGGCGCGGCTGCGGCAGCGGGCGGCGGCGAAGTTCGGCGCCGAGGACGCGGAGCGGATGTTCTTCACCCCGAACGGGGTCGAGCAGTCGACCCGTACGACGGTCGCCACGCACCGCGCGGAGCGTCTGCGCGCCCTCGGCGTGCGCTCGGTCGCCGACCTCTGTTCCGGCATCGGCGGCGACGCGATCGCGCTGGCCCGCGCCGGGATACGCGTCCTCGCCGTCGACCGGGACCCCCTCGCGGCCGCCGCCGCCCGCGCCAACGCCGAGGCGCTCGGACTCCGGGATCTGATCGAGGTGCGCGAGGCGGACGTCACGGAGGTGGACACGGCCCCGTACGACGCCGTCTTCGTGGACCCGGCACGGCGGGGCGGCAGGGCCGGCGGCCGGATCTTCGACCCCGAGGCGTACTCACCGCCGCTCTCCTGGGCGGTCGGGGCCGCCCTGAAGGCCCCGCTCGCCGCCCTGAAGATCGCCCCGGGCATCCCGCACGAGACCGTCCCCGCCGAGGCGGAGGCCGAGTGGATCTCGGACGGCGGGGACGTGAAGGAGGCCGTGCTGTGGTTCGGCACGGAGCCGGGCCTGGTGCGGGCCACCCTGCTGCCGGGCCCGCGCGTCCTGCGCGGCCGCGGTCTGCCCGACCCCGCGGTGCGCCCGGTCGGACGCTATCTCTACGAGCCCGACGGCGCCGTGATCCGCGCCCATCTGGTCGCCGAGGTGGCCGAGGACCTCGACGGCGGGCTCCTCGACGAGACCATCGCGTACATCACGGCGGATTCGTTGCGCCCGACCCCGTACGCCACCGCGTACGAGATCACCGACCGGATTCCCTTCAACGTGAAGAAGCTCAGGGCACTGCTGAGGGAGCGGGAGGTCGGGGTGCTCACGGTGAAGAAGCGGGGCTCGGCGGTCGAGCCGGAGGAGCTGCGCCGGAAGGTCAAGCCGCAGGGTCCGCACGCGGCCACCGTCTTCCTGACCAGGGTCGCGGGGGCACCGACGATGCTGCTCGGCCACCCGGCCCGGCAGCACTCCGGCTGACGCCACAACACGCCCTAGCGGCACTCCCGCGCGCGGGCCTCCAGCAGTCGCCGTTCGCGTTCGTTGCGGGCCAGGCCCGCGGCCCGCTCGAACTCCGCCCGCGCCTCCCGCGTGCGCCCGAGCCGGGCGAGCAGGTCCCCCCGGACGCTGGGCAGCAGGTGGTAGTCGCGCAGGGCGGGTTCGGCCAGGAGGGTGTCGACGAGGACCAGGGCGGGGCCGGGTCCGTCCGCCATCGAGACGGCGACGGCGCGGTTGAGTTCGACGACGGGCGACGGGGAGCGGACCGCGAGCAGCCCGTACAGAGTGGCGATCTGCCGCCAGTCCGTGTCCGCGTACGTGAGTGCCTGGGCGTGGCTGGCGGCGATGGCGGCCTGGAGGGCGTACGGACCCGGGGCGCCGGTGGTGACGGCGTTCGCGCGGGCCAGGGCGGCGAAACCACGGTGGATCAGCAGGCGGTTCCAGCGGCGGCGGTTCTGGTCCCTGAGGAGGACCGGCTCGCCCGAGGGTCCCGTACGGGCGGCCGCGCGGGACTCCTGGAGCTCCAGCAGCGCGACGAGCCCGTGCACCTCGGGCTCCTTGGGCATCAGCTCCGCCAGGACGCGGGCCAGCCGGAGGGCCTCCTCGCACAGCGCGGGGCGCAGCAGGTCGTCGCCCGCCGTGGCCGCGTACCCCTCGTTGAAGACGAGGTAGATGACCTCGAGGACCGAGCCGAGCCTGCTCTCCCGGTCCGGGCCGTAGGGGACCTCGAAGGGGACCCCCTTGGTCGCCAGCGTCCGTTTGGCGCGCACGATGCGCTGGGCGATCGTCGCCTCCGGCGCGAGGAAGGCGCGGGCGATCTCCGGCGTGGTCAGTCCGCCGAGCAGACGCAGCGTGAGAGCGATGCGGGCCTGCGCGGACAGCACCGGATGGCAGGCGGTGAACACGAGCCGGAGCAGGTCGTCGTCGATGTCGTCCGGGTCGGAGGGTTCCTCGAAGGGGACGGTCGTCTCCAGGTCGCGCCCGATCTCCTCCAGCTTGCGCGCGTAGCGCTCCCGGCGGCGTACGAGGTCGATCGCCCGGTGCTTGGCCGTGGCCATGAGCCAGGCGCCGGGATTGTCCGGTACTCCGTCCCGCGGCCACTGCTCCAGCGCCGCGACCAGGGCGTCCTGGGCCAGCTCCTCGGCGATGCCGACGTCCCGGACGACGCGGGTGACACCGGCGATGATCCGGGGCGACTCGATCCGGAAGATCGTCTCCACGGTCTCGTCGGTGCCGGACGGGGTGCCGGTGGGCTGCTGTTCCACAGCCCACCATCAGACACCAGCGGACCGGCCGGGCCAAGCCGCCGCTCAGCCCTCGGCGATCTCCCGCACCTCGCAGGTCACCGTCCAGTGCTCCTCGTGCGTCTTCAGGAACCGCTTGGTCCACTCCAGCGCCTCGGCCATGTCCTTGCACTGCATGAGCGCGTAGCCGCCGACGACCTCCTTGGACTCGGTGAAGGGGCCGTCGGTGACGGACAGCTGGCCGCCCTCCCAGTGCACCCGCTTGCCCTGGGCGGTCGGCGTCAGTCCGGCGGTGTCGAGCATGACCCCCGCCTTGGTGATCTCCTCGATCAGCTCGCCCATCCGCTGCATCAGCTCGGGGCTCGGGCCCTCGGCGGGGGCGGTGGTCTCGTCGATGCGGACCAGGGACAGGTAGCGGGGCATGGTGGCTCCTTCGGTGCGGAGGGCGGGGCTTCTCCCCGCCTCTCATCCCTGCGTCGATCGGGGGGCGCCGGTTTCGACACCGTCCCCGGAAAACCTCCAGGATTCTTTTCGGGCGCTGCCGGACGGCTTCCCGAGCGGCCGCCGGACAGGTGGAGGACGGCTGTGCCAGGAGCACTACCCGCCGTACCCGCGGTGTGCGAGGTTTCCCGTATGCCCTTCGACCACAACGACCACTACCACCGGCTCCTGCTGCGGAAACTGCCCGCACAAGGGCACGGGCGCACCGCGCTGGACGTCGGGTGTGGTACCGGCCGCTTCGCGCGGCGGCTCGCCGCGCGCGGTTACACGGTGGACGCCGTCGACCCGTCCGCGGAGGTGATCGCAGCGGCCGAACGGATCGGCGGCGGGCCCCGGTTCCGGCGGACGGACGCCGCCTCGGCCGCGCTGCCGAAGACGCACTACGACGTCATCACCTGCCTCGCGAGCCTGCACCACATGCCCTTCCGGACGGTGACCAGGTTCCGCGACGCGCTGGCGCCCGGCGGGGTGCTGCTGGTGCTGGGCTGCTACGCGGGGCACACCTGGTGGGACCTCGCGGCCGTGCCCGCCAACGCGGTGGCCCGGGCCGGGGTGTCGGCGGGCGAACGGCTGCGCGGCGGCGGACCCGCGGTGGTCCCGGCACCGGTGCGCACGCCGCGGATGTCGCTCGCCGCCGTCCGCGACGAGGCGAGCCGGCTGCTGCCGGGCGCCCGCGTCCGGCAGCTCCTGTACTGGCGCTATCTGCTGACGTACACGGTCACTTGAGCGACGCCCACAGCTCGCCCGCGGCCGGCTCGCGCGGCACCACCCGGTTGGCGTCCGAGGGTGCCGGCACCACCGGCATCATGACCGTCCTGACGTGGTCGGCGGACAGGGACCTGAGGCTCTGGCCGAGTTTCGTCAGTTCGCCGAGGGAGTCGAGGCCGGTGTCCGTGGTGAGGCTGCCGGTGACCGCGTCGGCGACCTGGTAGAGCTTGGCGGGGCTGGTCAGCAGGGATGTCGAGGAGATCTGGTCCAGCAGCGCCTTGACCAGTTTCTGCTGGAGCCCGATGCGGCCGAGGTCGCTGCCGTCGCCTATGCCGTGCCGGGTACGGGCCAGGGCCAGGGCCTGGGTGCCGTCCAGGAGATGGGTGCCCGCCTTCAGGCGCAGATGGCTCTGGTCGTCGTCGATGTCCTCGTCCGTCGTCACCGTGACCCCGCCGAGCGCGTTCACCAGCTTCGCGAAGCCCGAGAAGTCGATCTCCAGGTAGTGGTCCATGCGGACGCCCGTCAGGGACTCGACGGTCTTCACGGCACAGACCGGTCCACCGAGCGCGTACGCGCTGTTGAACATCGTGCCGTACGCCACGGACGTGGTCCCGCCGGACGGGGTCGGGCAGGACGGTCGGGTCACCAGGGTGTCCCGGGGGATGCTCACCACGGTCGCGCCGGCGCGGCCCTCGTCGACGTGGACGACCATCGCCGTGTCCGAACGGGCGCCCGTGCTGTCGCCGCCGCCGAGCTCGGCGTTCGCCTTCCCGCTGCGCGAGTCGGAGCCGAGGACCAGGATGTTGAGGGCGCCGCTCGGCAGCGGGGCGGCGGACGCGGACGAGGAGGGTGCCGGCACCGCCTTCGCCGGGCGGTTGTCGCCGAGCGCCCCGTCGATGTCGACGCTCCTGATGTTCCGGTTGAGGTGCCAGTAGGCCCAGCCCGCCGTGCCGATGCCCAGCACCAGGACGCCGGCCAGGGTGAGGCCGACGGCCTTCAGCACCCGCCGCCGGACCACCGGCTCCGTCCCGTCCCCGCTCTCGTCGTGTTCCGTCACGACGAGGAACATAAGTGCGAATTATGTCGAGCAATGACGCGGGGGGATCTTTTCTTCGGAAATTCTCACTTTTCTCAGACCGGCGTCAGCGCGCAAGCACCGCGGGCACCGCAGGCACCGCAAGCACCGCAGGCACCGCAGGCACCGCGGACACCGGATGGCGCGGCGGCCACGACCGCAACGTCCCGCGCCGGGAAGCGACCCGGCCCCCCACCCTCGCCCGAGCACACCCGTCCGAACGCCCACGCTCCCGCCCGGACGCCGCCATCCCTGTCCGAAAGTTTCGACGGCGCGATCGACAGGCTTCGACAGGCTTCGGCGGGCCCGGCGGGTGAACTCTCACCGCTCACGCCGGAGGCGCCCCCGTGCTGCTGCGGACCACCAGGCTGGTCGCCAGCTCCATCCGCGTCCCGGCCGCGGGCCTTTCCTGACGGCCCAGTTCGAGCACCAGCTTCGCCGCCGCCTCGGCCATCTCCGTGAGCGGCTGCCGTACGGTCGTCAGCGGCGGTCCCACCCAGCGCGCCACCGGCAGATCGTCGAAGCCGACGACGCTCAGGTCCTCGGGGACGCGCAGCCCCAGCTCGCGGGCCGCCTCGTAGAGGCCCAGCGCCTGGAGGTCGTTGCCGGCGAAGACGGCCGTGGGCCGGTCGGGCATGCGCAGGAGTTCGAGCCCGGCCTGGTAGCCGCTCTCGTGGTGGAAGGTGCCGGGGCGGATCAGCCCGGAGTCGACGGGCAGCCCCGCCGTCTCCAGCGCCGCCCGGTAGCCGTCGACCCGCGCGCGGCTGCACATCATCCGCGAGGGTCCGGTGATCGCGCCGATCCGGGTGTGACCGAGCTCGATCAGATGGCGCGTCGCGGCGAGCCCGCCCTGCCAGTTGGTGGCCCCGATGGACGGCACGTCGTCACCCGGGTCACCGGCCGGATCCATCACCACGAACGGGACGGACCTGCTGGTCAGCAGCGCGCGCCCGGACTCGTCGAGGCCGGACAGCACGAGGATCACCCCGTGCGGGCGGCGCGCCGCGACCTGGTCGGCCCAGGTCCGGCCCGGAGTCAGCCGCCCGGCGCTCTCGGAGAGCACCACGCTCAGCCCCTCCTCCCGGGCGACGTTCTCCACGCCCCGGATGACCTCCATCGCCCAGGCGCTCTCCAGCTCGTGGAAGACCAGGTCGATGAGGGGCGACCGGCCCCCCTCTCCCCCGCGCCGCCGGTATCCGTGGCCGCGCAGCAGCTCCTCGACCCGGGTGCGGGTCGCGGGGGCGACGTCGGCGCGGCCGTTGAGCACCTTCGAAACAGTCGGAGCCGAGACCCCGGCCTCACGGGCGATCTCGGCGAGCGTCGCGGTCCGCGCTTCCACGGAATTCCCAGGCTTCATGCTCGTGATCGTAACCCTGCGCGACCCCTTGACGAACCCTCAGGATCGTCTTACGTTCCCGGAACATTCGAAGTTCAACTCGAAACATTCGCGTCGGCTCGTCGTGGAGCCCTCGCGCATACCGAGAGGTGCCGTCCCATGGAGTCCTACAGCAGACGTTGGTTCCTCGGCGCGGGCGCGACCGCCCTGGCCTCCGTCGGCGGGCTCACCGCCTGCGGCTCCGGCAGCGGTTCGGGCGGCGGCGGCACGCTCACCGCGTTCGTCTACGGGGACGACGCGGCGAAGATCCAGGTCAAGTCCGTCAACCGGTTCAACGCGTCGGCCGCCGCGAAGAAGGCCAAGGGCACCGTCAAGCTCCAGAAGGTGCCCGCCACGGACTACCCGGCGAAGCTGCGCACCGCGATGGGCTCGCCCAACGCCCCCGACGTGTTCTTCAACTGGGGCGGCGGCTCGATCAAGGCGTACAAGGACGCCGGACAGCTCGTGGACCTGACCGACGTCATCGCCTCCGACCCGGTGCTGAAGAGCGGCTTCCTGCCGTCGGTGCTCAGCGCGGGCGGGCTGGACGGCAAGAACTACGGCGTGCCCATGCGGGGCATGCAGCCCGTGATCCTCTTCTACAACAAGACCGTCTTCGCGGAGCACAAGCTCCAGCCGCCCACCACCTGGGACCAGTTGCTCGACATCAACGCCAAGCTGAAGAAGGCGGGCATCACCCCGTTCGCGCTGGGCGGCTCGGACATCTGGCCCGAGCTGATGTGGCTTGAGTACCTGGTCGACCGGATCGGCGGCCCCGACGTCTTCGAGAAGATCAAGAACGGCGACGCCTCCGGCTGGGGCGACCCGGCCGTCCTGAAGGCCGCGCAGACCGTCAAGGAGCTGATCGACGACGGCGCCTTCGGCAAGGGCTACAGCTCGGTCGGCTACGGCAACGGCGGCGCTCCCGCGGTCTTCGCCAAGGGCAAAGCGGCGATGCACCTGATGGGATCGTGGGAGTACTCCACGCAGCTCGGCAAGTTCCCGGACTTCGCCAAGAAGAACATGGGATGGTGCGCCTTCCCGAAGATCGAGGGCGGCGCCGGCAACATCCGCAACGTGGTCGGCAACCCCACCAACTACTGGTCGGTGAACGCCCACACCTCCAACAAGGACGCGGCGATCGCCTTCCTGCGGGACAGTGCCTCCGAGGCCTACACCAAGGAGCTCATCGCCAACGGCGACGTGCCGGCCACCTCGAACGCGGCGAGTCTGCTGGACGCCTCCCCCAACCCGGAGTTCGCCAAGTTCCAGTACCAGATGGTCCAGGACGCACCGGCGTTCACGCTGAGCTGGGACCAGGCGGTCGCCCCGAGCGTGTCGACCCCGATGCTCACCGAGGTCAACAAGCTGTTCGTGGGCAAGTCCTCGCCGGCGCAGTTCGTGTCCGCGCTCAAGGGGCTGAAGTGAGCACGACGCACCTCAAGGGCGGCCCGCGCACCGCGGGCCGCCCTCGCTCCGCCGCACGCGACAGGGCGGGCCGCCCGAGCGCGGCGCTGGCCCTGCCCGGAATCCTGTTCTTCGTGTTCTTCGCCGTCGCCCCGATGGTGCTGGCCTTCTACCTCTCGTTCACGCAGTGGAACGGCCTGGGCGACCCGCGGCCGGTGGGCCTCGCGAACTGGCGCAAGCTGCTGAACGACGACCGGCTCACCCAGTCCCTGACGGTCACCGTGGCACTGACCGTGGTGAGCTGGGTGTTCCAGACGGTGATCTCGCTGCTGCTGGGCGTGTGGGCGGCGGGCAGGCAGCGCAACCGCGCGGTCCTCTCGGCGATCTTCTTCACGCCGTTCCTGCTGTCGTCGACGGCGATCTCGCTGCTGTTCTACGCGCTGCTCGACCCGAACTTCGGCATCATCCACGCGGACACCCTCGGCACGACCAGCGGAGCGTTCCTCGCGATCGTCTTCGTCGGCGGCTGGCAGTTCATCCCGTTCCACACGCTCATCTACCAGGGTGGCGCACGGCAGATCCCCGAGGTGCTCTACCAGGCGGCGGCCATCGACGGCGCCGGACGCCTGCGGCAGTTCTTCTCGATCACCCTGCCGCAGCTGCGCAACACCGCCACCACGTCCGGTGTGCTGATGGTCGTCGGTTCGCTCACCTACTTCGAGACGGTCCTCATCCTCACCCAGGGCGGCCCCGGCACCGACACGGCGATCCTGCCGTACCTGATGTACCAGGCGGGCTTCAAGAGCTACGACTTCGGCTACGCGAGCGCGGTCGCCTCGTTCCTGGTGATCGCCGCGACCGCGTTGTCCCTGCTGATGGTGCGGCTGTCCGGCTTCGGCGCGATGCGCAGCACCCGGGAAGGAATGTGACGGCATGTCACACGACACCTTGCGGCGCCCTGTGAGGACCGCCCCCGCTCCGGACCCCGACCGGACCGCGCCCCGCCGCAGGCACTGGTCCCGGCGCGCCAACCCGCTCGCCGGAGCCGGCTCGGTGATCTGGCTGGCCGTCGTGATCGTCCCGGTCTACGCGATGATCTCGGCCTCGCTCACCCACCAGAGCGAGGCGCTGGGACACAACGCCCTCAAACCGCCGTCCCACCCGACGCTGGACAACTACGACACCGTCCTGCACAACGGCTTCGGCCACCTGCTGTGGAACACCGCGCTCGTGGCGGCCGCGGTCGTCGTGATCGTCCTGGCACTGTGCGTCCCGCTCTCCTACGTCGCCGTGCGGACCCGGAGCGTGTGGTCGGGGGCCGCCTTCCGGCTGTTCCTGCTGGGCGTCGCGATCCCGGCGCAGGCCGTCGTGGTCCCCCTCTACCTGATGATCACCAAGCTGAACCTCTACGACAGCCTGCTCGCGATCATCCTGCCGACGGCCGCCTTCGCGATGCCGGTGTCGGTGCTGATCCTCACCGGCACACTGCGGGACATCTCGGAGGACCTGTACGAGGCGATGGGACTGGACGGCGCGTCCACCACCCGGATGCTGTTCCAGCTGGTCATCCCGCTGGCCAAGGGCGGCATCAGCACCGTCGTCGTCTACGCGGCGCTCCAGGCCTGGAACGGGCTCCTCTTCCCGTTGATCTTCACGCAGTCCGACGGCCCCCGGGTCCTGACCCTCGGCCTGTTCAACTACGTGAGCGAGTTCGGCGTGAACATCCCCGCGCTGCTGGCCTCCGTGGTCCTCTCCGGGGTCCCGATCTTCGTCGTGTACCTGGTGGCCCGCCGCGCGCTGGTCGGCGGCCTCATGGGTGTGGGCGGCAAGTGAACGTGTACGACCGGGGGCAGTCGAACCCCTCTTCCCTGACAGGAGTTTCATGACCACCGCTCCCTGGCGCGACCCTTCACGCACTCCGGCAGCCCGCGTCGACGACCTGCTCTCCCGGATGACCGTGGAGGAGAAGGCCGCCCAGCTGTACGGCGTGTGGGTGGGCGCGGCGACGGACGGCGACGGAGTCGCCCCGCTCCAGCACGAGATGACCGCCGACCAGGACTGGGACGAGCTGATCACCTCCGGGCTCGGACAGCTGACCCGCTCCTTCGGCACCGCCCCGGTGGACCCGGCGCTGGGCGCGCGCGCTCTGGCCCGCGCCCAGCGGGCGATCGCCGACGCCGGCCGTTTCGGCATCCCCGCGGTCGCCCACGAGGAGTGCCTGGCGGGATTCACCGCCTGGCGCGCGACGGCCTATCCCGTCCCGCTCGCCTGGGGCGCCACCTTCGACCCGGAGCTGGTCGAGGAGCTGGGCGGACGCATCGGCGACGACCTGCGCTCGGTAGGCGTGCACCAGGGCCTGGCGCCCGTCCTCGACGTGGTCCGCGACCTGCGCTGGGGCCGGGTGGAGGAGACGATCGGCGAGGACCCGTACCTCGTCGGCACGATCGGCACGGCCTATGTGCGGGGCCTGGAATCGGCCGGGATCGTCGCCACGCTGAAGCACTTCGCCGGGTACGCGTCGTCGGCCGGGGCACGGAACCTGGCGCCGGTGCGAGCGGGCGCGCGGGAGTTCGCGGACGTCACGCTCCCGCCGTTCGAGATGGCGCTGCGCGAGGGCGGCGCCCGTTCGGTGATGGCGGCGTACAACGAGACGGACGGCGTCCCGGCGTCGGCGGACGCCCGGCTGCTGACCGAACTCCTGCGGGAGCGGTGGGGCTTCACCGGAACCGTGGTCGCCGACTACTTCGGCGTCGGTTTCCTCCAGACCCTGCACCGGGTGGCGGGAAGCCCGGCCGAGGCGGCCCACGCGGCGCTGGAGGCCGGCATCGACATCGAACTGCCGACGGTGAACTGTTACGGGAAACCGCTGGTGGACGCCGTACGCGGCGGAAGCGTCCCGGAGTCGCTGATCGACCGTGCGGCCCGCCGCGTCCTGCTGCAGAAGTGCGAACTCGGCCTCCTGGACGAGGACTGGGAGCCCGAGCGCCAGGGCCCCGTCGACCTGGACTCGACGGCCAACCGGGCCCTGGCCGGCCGCCTGGCGGAGGCGTCGGTGGTCCTGCTGGACAACCCGGCCGGGCTGCTGCCGCTGGCTCCCGAGACCCGAGTCGCGGTCGTCGGCCCCCGTGCCGCGGACCCGCTCGCGATGCTCGGCTGCTACTCCTTCCCGTCCCACGTCCTCACGCACCACCCCGACGTGCCGATGGGCATCGACATCCCCACCGTCCTCGACTCGCTGCGCGCCGAACTCCCGGACACCAAGGTGACGTTCGCGGAGGGCTGCGGCGTCTCGGACCCCGACCGGTCCGGTTTCGCCGAGGCGGTGGCGCGGGCGTCGGAAGCCGATGTGTGCGTGGTCGTGCTCGGCGACCGCGCCGGGCTGTTCGGCCGGGGTACGTCCGGCGAGGGCTGCGACGCCTCCGACCTCCGGCTGCCCGGCGTCCAGGGCGAACTGCTGGACGCGCTGGTCGACACCGGCGTCCCGGTGGTGCTGGTCCTGCTGACCGGCCGCCCCTACGCGCTGGGCCGCTGGGACGGCCGGCTGGGCGCCGTGGTGCAGGCGTTCTTCCCGGGCGAGGAGGGCGGCCCGGCGATCGCCGGTGTGCTGTCCGGCCGCGTCAACCCCTCGGGGCGCCTCCCGGTGAGCGTGCCGCGGCTGCCCGGCGGCCAGCCGTGGACCTACCTCCAGCCCCCGCTCGGCCTCGCGAGCGAGGTCAGCAACCTGGACCCCACCCCGCTCCACGCCTTCGGCCACGGCCGCTCGTACACGACGTTCTCCTGGGAGGACTTCCGGGGAACGGACCCGGAGATCGCGACGGACGGCTCGTACGACCTCTCGCTCACCGTCCGCAACACCGGCGACCGCGACGGCGCGGAGGTCGTCCAGCTCTACCTGCACGACCCGGTGGCGTCGGTGACGCGTCCGGACGTGCGGCTGATCGGCTACCAGCGCCTGCGCCTGGCACCGGGTGAGGCCCGCCGGGTCACGTTCCGCTTCCACGCGGACCTGTCGGCCTTCACCGACCGCTCGGGCGAGCGGGTGGTCGAGCCGGGCGCGCTGGAGCTGCGGCTGGGGGCGTCGAGCGCGGAGACCCGGCACACCGCGCGGTTGTCGCTGACCGGGCCGCGACGGGTACCGGGCTCGGACCGGCGACTGCGCTGCGAGGTGTCGACGGACGACTGAGGCACCACGCGGACACGGGCGGGAACGCTTCCGGAGCTGTCCGGGCGCCGACGGTCACCGGCCCGTGGGGACGGCCGGAGGACCTCACCGGCCCCGGTCAGTCCTCCGGCACGGACTCGAACCGCCACCGATGGACGGCCCGCGTCACCAACTCGCCGTCCGGCTCGGGCAGTTCGGGCAGGTCCGCGTCGTAGTCGGCGTCCCACCAGGTGATCACGAGGACCCGGTCCTGCGGCGCCCGCAGGATCTCGCGCCGGACCGGTTCCCCCGCGATCTCCTGCCGCCGCACCCAGGCGAGCAGGTCCCCGCCCCGGCCGGTCACGGCACGGGCCTCCCACATCAGCGCGACGGTCACGAGTAGAGGTTCTCCTTCGAGACCTCGTGCACGTGATCGTGCGTGTGCGGGTGACCGTGCCCCGGCACGTGCGGGTCGGTCACCGGCAGGGACGAGTCCGCGGACAGGTCCCAGTCGGAGGCGGCGCGGTTGCGGGCGACCATCTCGGCGCCGAGCGCGGCCACCATCGCGCCGTTGTCCGTGCACAGCTTCGGCCGGGGCACCCGCAGCCGGATCCCGGCGGCCTCGCAGCGCTCCTGGGCCAGGACGCGCAGCCGGGAGTTCGCGGCCACACCGCCGCCGATCATCAGATGGTCGACGCCCTGGTCCTTGCAGGCCCGTACCGCCTTGCGGGTCAGCACGTCCACCACCGCCTCCTGGAAGGACGCGGCCACGTCGCGCACCGGCACCTCCTCACCCGCCGCCCGCTTCGCCTCGATCCAGCGGGCCACGGCGGTCTTCAGACCGGAGAAGGAGAAGTCGTACGCCGGGTCGCGCGGCCCGGTGAGCCCGCGCGGGAAGGCGATGGCCCGCGGGTCGCCCTCCTTGGCGTACCGGTCGATGACCGGACCGCCGGGGAAGCCGAGGTTCAGCACGCGTGCGATCTTGTCGAAGGCCTCGCCCGCCGCGTCGTCGATGGTCGCGCCCATCGGACGGACGTCCGAGGTGATGTCGGTGGACAGGAGCAGCGAGGAGTGGCCGCCCGAGACCAGCAGCGCCATCGTCGGCTCCGGCAGCGCGCCGTGCTCCAGCTGGTCCACGCAGATGTGCGAGGCGAGGTGGTTGACGCCGTACAGCGGCTTCCCCAGGGCGTACGCGTACGCCTTCGCCGCCGAGACGCCGACGAGCAGCGCGCCGGCGAGTCCGGGCCCCGCGGTCACCGCGATCCCGTCGAGGTCACGGGCGCTCACCCCCGCGTCCTTCAGGGCGCGCTCGATGGTCGGCACCATCGCCTCGAGGTGCGCGCGGGAGGCGACCTCCGGCACGACCCCGCCGAAGCGGGCGTGCTCGTCGACACTGGACGCGATGGCGTCCGCGAGCAGGGTGGTGCCGCGGACGATGCCGACGCCGGTCTCGTCGCAGGAGGTCTCGATGCCGAGGACGAGCGGTTCGTCAGCCATTGATCTCGGTTCCTTGTACGCCGTTTACTGAGGTGGAAGGGTCGTTGAGGCGCATCACCAGGGCGTCGACGTTCCCCGGCTGGTAGTAGCCACGCCGGAAGCCGATGGGCTCGAAGCCGAAGCGCTCGTACAGCTTCTGCGCGCGGACGTTGTCGACGCGGCACTCGAGCATCACCTCGGCGCACTCGAACGCGGTCGCGGCCCGCAGCAGTTCGGCCAGCAGCCGGGCGCCGAGGCCGGTGCCCCACTGCTCACGGCGGACGGCGATCGTCTGCACGTCACCGAGGTCACCGGCGGCGGCGAGCCCCGCGTACCCGACGAGCCGGTCGCCGTCGAGGGCGACCACGTACCGGCGCGTCGCCTCCGGCCCGCGGGCGTGGGCCAGCTCGGACCAGAACATCCCCCGCGACCAGGCGTCCTCGGGGAAGAGGTCCTTCTCCAGCTCCAGGACGGGATCGATGTCCCACCAGCGCATCTCGCGCAGCACGACGGTCACTTGGGGGTGACCACCTTGTAGTTCTTGGGCACCTGGGCGTCCGGGCGGCGCAGATAGAGCGGCCGGGGCGGCTCCAGCTCCTCGCCCGCGGCCAGCCGCTCCGCCGCCAGCGACGCGAGCGCGGCCGCCGAGACGTGCTCGGGCGCGCGGGCGTCCGGGAAGGTGTCGGGGTAGAGCAGGGCGCCCGCGCCGACGGCGGGCAGGCCGTCGAGGGCGAGGTCGCCGGGCCGGTCGACGGCGGGCTCGGAGACGCGGGTGCGCGAGTCGGCGTACCGGGCCCAGTACACCTCCTTGCGCCGCGCGTCCGTCGCGACGACGAAGGGGCCGTCGATGTCGGCGGCGTAGGCGAGCCCGTCGAGGGTGCACAGGCCGTGCACCGGGACGCCGAGCGCGAGGCCGAAGGTGTCGGCGGTCATGAGGCCGACGCGCAGCCCCGTGTACGGGCCGGGGCCGACGCCGACGACGACACCGGTGACGGCGTCGAGCCGCAGGCCGGCCTCGGCGAGCACGCGGTCCACGGCGGGCAGCAGCAGCTCTCCGTGCCGGCGTGCGTCCACCTGGCTCGACGAGGCGATGGCGGACGTGCCGTCGTGCAGGGCGACGGTCACGGCGGGGGTGGCGGTATCCAGAGCGAGCAAGAGCACGCAAACAGCGTACGGCGCCCGGGGGGTGTCCGGCGGACCGGAGCACGGCCGCCGTGGTCTGCCGGACCCGTGCTGCTACCGTCACCACACAGGACATACTGGACGCGATCAAGGTACGAGAGGTGGCACAAGGTGGCCAGGAGCAGCTCGGGATTCGTGGCCGGGCTCACCGCCGCGGCTGTCGCCGTGGTCGGCTTCCTCGCCTACCAGGCGTCGGCGAACGCGCCGGACCAGCTGGCCGGGCCCCGTGCGGGCACGTCCCCCAAGACCTCCACGAAGGCACCCCGGGACCGGAAGAACCCGGTGGCGCTGCCCGGTGACTCCGGCAGCGGTGAGCGGGTCGTCTACTCGATCGACGACGACCGTGTGTGGCTGGTCGGGGAGAACAACAAGACCCAGCGCACCTTCGCGGTCACGCCCGGCACCCTGGACCCGGTCGTGGGTACGTACGCCGTCACCTCGCGCGGCAGGACCGTCACCGGATCGGACGGCGCGCAGATCGAGCACGTGGTGCGGTTCAGCGTGGTCGACGGCATCGTGATCGGCTTCAGCGCGGCCACGGACGGCTCGACGTCCGCGCCCGACCCCGCGAAGAGGCTCGGCGGCATCCGCGAGTCCCGCGCCGACGGCGACGCGATGTGGACCTTCGCGACGGTCGGCGTCAAGGTCGTCGTCATCCAGTAGCCCGACCCGACCTCCACCGAGCAACCGACGCCCAGCACAGCGCCCGCCGACGGCACGGGGACCACACACCCCGCCACACCCGGCACCACCTCAGCGAACCATCGACACCCAGCGACAGCGCCCCGCCAGGGGCGCGAGGAACCACGCACCCAGCCACACCCGGCACCGCGTCGGCGAACCATCGACACCCAGTGACAGCGCCCCGTCAGGGGCGCGGGGAACTGCGCGCCCAGCCACACCCGGCCCGCACACGAACACGCACCCGGGACCGCCTCCGCGAGCAATCGACACCCAGCGGCAGCGCCCCGCCAGGGGCGCGAGGAACCACGTACCCAGCCACACCTGGCACCGCATCGGCGAACCATCGACACCCAGCGACAGCGCCCCGCCAGGCGCGCGGGGAACCACGCACCCAGCCACACCCGGCACCGCATCGGCGAACCATCGACACCCAGCGGCAGCGCCCCGTCAGGGGCGCGAGGAACTGCGCGCCCAGCCACACCCGGCCCGCACACGAACACGCACCCGGGACCGCCTCCGCGAGCAATCGACACCCAGTGGCAGCGCCCCGCCAGGGGCGCGAGGAACTGCGCGCCCAGCCACACCCCGCCCGCACACGAACACGCACACGCACACGCACACGCACCCGCACCCGAGCCCACCCGGGGACCGGCGGAGCCCTACGCGGCGCTACGGGACCGCTCGTCCTCCCGACCGGCCTCGGAGACCGGCGCCCGCGGCGCCCGCGGCGGCCTCGACACCGCCTCGGCGGCGGCGCACGACGCCAGCAGATCCCGCATCGACACCCCGGCCACCGCACCCGGCTGCTGCGCCGGCAGGTCGCGCCCGTCACGTTCTGATGCCGACATGGACGCCTCCTGGGGCTTCGGGGGCAAGCGTGGTTAGGTACACCTAACTACGGCCTGATCTCCATGTGACCACGGCCGGGATGCCGAACGCAACATCTTGCCGACGACTTGTCGGAACCCGTGCGAAGAACGCACGGCCCCGTGTCGAAAACCCGAGACAGGGGCTACGCCGTGAGCACGTTCAGGTCGGCGCTCGCCCAGCGCGCGCCGAGCCCGGTCAGCGTGACGTGCCGTACCTCGTCCGTGGTGTCGCCCACCGCCCGGTGGATGACGACGTGCAGGCGGTCGTCGGTCAGCTCCTCGACCTTGCCCTCGCCCCACTCGACGACGATCACCGAGTCGGAGAGCGACACGTCGAGGTCGAGGTCCTCCATCTCGTCGAGCCCGCCGCCCAGCCGGTAGGCGTCCACGTGCACGAGCGGCGGGCCGTCGACCAGGGAGGGGTGCACGCGGGCGATGACGAACGTCGGGGACGTGACCGCGCCCCGCACACCCAGCCCCTCGCCGAGTCCGCGGGTCAGGGTCGTCTTGCCCGCGCCGAGTTCCCCGTTGAGCATCACCAGATCGCCCGCGCGCAGCAGCTCGGCCAGGCGAAGGCCCAGCTCCCGCATCTGTTCGGGCGAGTTGACGGTGACGTGGACGCCGGCCCGCGCGGCGGCGGGCTCAGCCGGGTTGTGCGGTGCTGCTGGTGCTTCCATAGCCACCCACGGTAGCCCCTGCCGGGACGGCCCCCGCGCGCATCAGAAGGTCGGCGAGGCGGTCCATGACCACCTCGGGGCGCTCCAGCATGACCAGGTGTCCGGCGTCCGGTACGAGCACCAGCTCGGCGTCCGGCAGCAGGTCGGCGATCGCCTCGCTGTGCTCGCTCGGCGTCACCATGTCCCCGACGCCGGCCAGCACCAGCACCGGCAGGTCGGCGAAGCACGCCAGCGCCTCGGTCTTGTCGTGGTCGGTGAAGGCCGGGTAGAACTCCGCGACCACGTCGATCGGCGTGCCCTCGATCATCCGTTCGGCGAACCGCGCGATGGCCGGGTCGACGTCCCGGGACGCGAACGAGTACCGCTTGATGATCCCCGCGAACAGGTCGGCCGTCGCCCGTCGCCCGCGCTCCACCAGGGCGGCCTGCTGACCGAGCGCCTTCAGCACCCCGGGCAGCACCCGCCGTACCGCGTTGACGCCCGCGACGGGCAGCCCGAAGTTGACCTCGCCGAGCCGCCCCGACGACGTACCGACGAGGGCGACGGCGACGACCCGGTCCCTGATCAGCTCGGGGTACTGGTCGGCGAGGGCCATGACGGTCATGCCGCCCATCGAGTGCCCGACCAGCACGACCGACCCCTCGGGCGCGGCGGCGTCGATGACGGCCTTCAGGTCGCGGCCGAGCTGGTCGATGGTGACCGGCGTGCCGTCCTTCGACTGGGCGACCCCGCGCCCGGAGCGGCCGTGACTGCGCTGGTCCCAGTGCACCGTGCGCACCACCCCGCGCAGCGCGGCCCGCTGGAAGTGCCAGGAGTCCTGGTTGAGGCAGTAGCCGTGGCTGAAGACGACCGTGACGGGAGCCGGCGCCTTGCGTCCGAAGAGCCGGCGGCGGCGCGGGGTGAACGTGACGTCCTGCTCGATGTCGTCCACCTCGTAGTACAGCTCGGTGCCGTCGTCCGCGTACGCCTTGCCCGGGGTACCGCGCAGGGAGCCGTAGGGGCCGGTCGAGTCGAGCGCGAGCCGCGCCTTGTTCCGCATGCCGCGGCCGACCGTGAGCCTCTCTATGGCGACTCCGGCCGCGGCGCCCGCGGCGACCACGCCTATGGCGACGCCGGCGATACCGGCCTTGCGCCAGTTCCCGGCGGCGGAGGCGACGGCCGCCGCGGCGACGTCCGTCACGGCCTCCGCACTGCTCTCGCTCACGTACCGCTCCTCTTCGCCGGGATCTCGTCCACTGATGCGTCCGTTGGTGTCGGTGATGCTGGTCGTGCTGGTCGCGCTGGTGGTGCGTGTCGTGCGAGCCGTGGTCTTGGTTCTGGTGCTGGTGCTGGTGTGACTGACGCTGCCGCTGGGGTCCGCATGTCCTGTTGTCCTGCACAGGGCACTCTGTGCGATTACCCGCCCTGTTCCCTGTTCACGTGTACGCGCGGCACCCGGGTTCCGATCCGGGTGACGATTTCGTACGCGATCGTGCCCGCCGCCCGCGCCCAGTCCTCGGCGGTCGGCTCACCGCGGTCGCCCGGACCGAAGAGGACCGCCTCCGTGCCGGGCGCCGGCTCGTCCCCGCCGAGGTCGACCACGAACTGGTCCATCGCGACCCGGCCCGCGACCGTCCGCCATTTGCCGCCGACCAGCACCGGGCCGGTACCGGAGGCGTGCCGGGGGATGCCGTCCGCGTAGCCCACGGGGATCAGGCCGAGGGTGGTGGGACCCGCAGTGACGTAGTGGTGCCCGTAACTGACGCCGTGACCCCCCGGTACGTGCTTGACCAGCGCCAGCGACGCGCTCAGCGTCATCACCGGGCGCAGCCCGAAGTCGGCCGGGGTGCCGATCTCGGGGCTGGGCGAGATGCCGTAGACCGCGATCCCCGTACGGACGAGGTCGAAGTGGCTCTCGGGCAGGGTCAGCGTGGCCGGCGAATTGGCGATGTGCCGCACCTCGGGGCGCACGCCCCGCTCCTCGGCGTACGCCACCATCTCGCGGAACACGGTCAGTTGGGCCTGCACGGAGGGATGGCCCGGCTCGTCGGCGCAGGCGAAGTGCGACCAGAGGCCGGTGATCCGGATGCGTCCCCCGGCCTCGGCGCGCAGGGCCTCCGCGACCAGTTCGGGCCAGTCGGCGGGCTGGCAGCCGCTGCGTCCGAGCCCGGTGTCGGCCTTGAGCTGGACGCGGGCCGGGACACCGGCGGCGGTGGCCGCCGCGACGACCTCCCGCAGCGCCCACATCCCGCTGACCGACACGTCGAGGTCGGCCTCCACGGCCTCCCGCCAGGGCCCGCCCGGGGTCCACAGCCAGCACATGACACGCCCCGGGATGCCCGCCGCCCGCAGGGCGAGGGCCTCCTCGGGGGTGGCGGTGCCGAGCCAGGTGGCGCCGGCCTCGAGCGCCGCGCGGGCGCACGGGACCGCGCCGTGGCCGTACGCGTCAGACTTGACCACGGCCATCACGGCCGCGGACGGCGCGTGGGCGCGCAGGGTCCGCACGTTGGCCCGCAGGGCGGCCAGGTCGATCTCTGCGCGGGCGCGCAGCGGTGCTGTCTCGTTCATCGCGCCCCCAGTGTCTCAGAGGGGTCCGACGGCCCCCCTGTGCCGGTGCCCTTCGGGCGGCCCGCACGGTCTCGGACGATCTCCGGCTCCCACGGTCTCGGACGATCTCCGGCTTCCACGGCCTCGGACGACGCCGGACGGTCAGGTACCGGCCCTGTGTCCCCACACCGACACCCGGTCGCCCTTCCTGAGCACGTTCCACAGCGAGCGGGCGTCGGCGAGGCGCAGATTGACGCAGCCCCACGAGCCGTGCGGGTCGTAGACGCTGCCGTAGATGGCGTGGAAGGCCTGGCCGCCGCTGAAGAACTGGCTGTACGGCATGGGGCTGTTGTACAGCGTCGACCAGTGGTTCTTGTGCTTCCAGTAGATCTTGAACTGGCCGGTCCTGGTCCGGTACCCGGCCCGCCCACTGCGCATCGGCACCGGTCCCCACAGCACCTTCTTCCCCTTCTGCACCCAGGTGAGCTGACGGGTCAGGTCCACGCAGGCGACGCGGGAGGAGCGGACGCGGCACTTCCCGGCCGCGTTCGGGTTCTTGCGCGCGGACAGCAGCTGCATACGGGCCCAGGTCACGGGTCCGGCGAAACCGGTGAGCGGCTTGATCCCGTGGTGGGACTGGAACGTCCGGATCGCGCGGCAGTCGCCGCCGGACTGCCTGCCGTCCACCTTCAGCTTCAGCCAGCGCTCGACCTGGCGCTGGTAGGGGCCGGTCCGCCTGCTGCACGACAGGGCCCTGTCGGCGGCGTCGGCGGGCGGGACGTACTCGATCAGGGCGTCCGCCCCGGCGGTGGCGTCCCGCGGTTCGACGGCGTCCTCACGGGCGCTCGGTGTGTACACCTCCGGCGGGAACATCTGGTCCGGCGTGTCCGCCGGCCCCTGCCACAACTGCCGCGGGCCGGGCGCCACGCCGGGCACCAGGGTCTCCGCGGCCGCCGCCTGCCCCGGCACCAGCGGGCTCTCCGGGCCGGGCGACAGGGGGCCGTCCGCGTCGGCCAGGGCGGTCTGTGCGGGCAGTGCCGTCAGCACCGCCAGCATCACCGCCGCGCTTCGGCAGGCCATTCGTCTGCTCATCATCATGCGATCAGCGATACGCAACGTGGGGGCGCGAGGGGGTGAGCCGCGCGGATGGGGTCCCCCGTTATGGGCAACGCCCCCGCCTCTTTCGCCCCCGCCAAACGCCGGAAGCGCTGGGTATTTCAGCCCGTCCGGCGTTTGAGGACGAGGCCCTTGAGGCCGACGGGGGTCTGGGGGCGGAGCCCCAAGGGACAGGACGGGTCGGGTAGGGGCGGCGGGGGCGAGAAAGCCCCGGGCTCAGCCCATCACGTCGCGCCAGGCGTCCCGTACCGCCTCCGCGACGTCATGCGCCCCCACCGGAGCCCCCTCCGCCGCAAGCCGCCCCGCCAGCCCATGGAGATACGCCCCCACACTCCCCGCGTCCAACGCCGACAGCCCCGACGCGAGCAACGACCCGGCGAGCCCCGACAGCACATCCCCGCTCCCCGCCGTGGCCAGCCACGCGGTCCCCGTCGGATTCACCCGCACCGCCCCGCCGCCCGGATCGGCGACCAGCGTCGTCGACCCCTTCAGCAGCACCGTCGCCCCGTACCGCGCCGCCAGCTCCCGCACGGACGCCAGCCGGGCCCCCTCCACCGACTCCCGCGACACCCCGAGCAACGCCGCCGCCTCCCCGGCATGCGGGGTCAGCAGCGTCGGCGCGGTACGCCCGCGCACCGTGTCACGGTCCGCCAGCCGCAGCCCGTCCGCGTCGACGAGCACCGGCACCTCCGCCTCCAGCACCTCGGCCACCGCCGACGCGTCGTCCCCGGCGCCGGGCCCCACCACCCACGCCTGCACCCGCCCGGCCCGCGCGGGCCCCAGGTCCGACACCAGCGTCTCGGGGAAACGGGAGATCACGGCGTCCGCCGCGGGCCCGACGTAGCGCACCGCCCCCGCGCCGCCGCGCAGCGCCCCCGAGACGGCGAGCACGGCGGCCCCGGGATACCGGGCGGACCCGGCCGCGATCCCCACCACGCCCCGCCGGTACTTGTCGCTCTCCGCCCCCGGCGCGGGCAGTCGCGCCGCCACGTCCACGTGCTGGAGGGCCTCAAGCTCGGCCGTGTCGGGCAGATCGAGCCCGATGTCCACGAGGCGCACGGAACCGGCGTACTCGCGCGCCGGATCGATCAGCAGCCCCGGCTTGTGGGTCCCGAAGGTCACCGTCAGATCGGCGCGGACCGCCGGACCGCGGACCTCTCCGGTGTCCGCCTCGACACCGCTCGGCAGGTCCACGGCGACCACCACCGCACGGGAGTCCGCGGCGAACTCCGCGAGCGGCGCCGCGTCGGGCCGCAGACCGCCCTTGCCCCCGATCCCCACGATGCCGTCGACGACGAGGTCGGCCCGCCGGATCAGTTCCCGCGCGGTGCCGTGGAAGCCGTCCCCGCCCGCGACCGTGCCGCCGCCGGCCCGTCGCAGCGCGGCCAGCCCCCCGGCATGGGTGCGTTCGGGCGCGAGCAGCAGCGCGGTGACGCCCGCTCCGCGCCGGGCGAGGCGCGCGCCCGCGTACAGCGCGTCCCCGCCGTTGTCCCCGCTGCCGACCAGCAGCACGACCCGGCTGCCGTACACCCGCCCCAGCACGTCCGCGCAGGCGGCGGCGAGTCCGGCCGCCGCCCGCTGCATCAACGCCCCCTCGGGGAGCCGTGCCATCAGCTCCCGTTCGGCGGTCCTCACGGTCTCCACGCTGTACGCAGTACGCATGGGACCGAGTCTCCCGTACGGAGCCCCTCCGTGCCGCCCCGGCCGCGCTACCCCTCCGCGATCACCACCGCCGACGCCACGCCCGCGTCATGGCTGAGCGACACATGCCACGACATGACGCCCAGTTCGGCCGCGCGTGCCGCCACGGTGCCCCGCACCCGCAGCCGCGGCCGGCCGCTGTCCTCGACATAGACCTCGGCGTCGGTCCAGTACATTCCGCCCGGAGCGCCCAGCGCCTTGGCGACCGCCTCCTTCGCGGCGAACCGCACGGCGAGCGAGGCGATGCCCCGGCGTTCCCCGCTCGGCAGATGCAACTCCTGTTCCAGGAAGAGCCGTTGGGCCAGCCCCGGCGTACGCTCCAGCGACGCGCGGAACCGGTCGATCTCGGCCACGTCGATACCGACCCCGATGATGCTCATGCCGAGCACCCTACGACCGTCCCGCCCGCCGTCCCGCCATCTGCCGCCACCGTCCTGTCACTGCTCCGCTCCGGTCCCGGGAACGGGACCGGAGCGGCCGAACGCGGTGGAACCGGACCGGCGACCGCCCCGCGCGCAGCGGCCACCGCACCCGCTCACTCCACCGTCACCGACTTCGCCAGGTTGCGCGGCTGGTCCACCTCGTTGCCCCGGGCCGTCGCCAGCTCGCAGGCGAACACCTGCAGGGGAACCGTGGCCACCAGCGGCTGGAGCAGGGTCGGGGTCACCGGAATGCGGATCAGGTGGTCGGCGTACGGCACCACCGCCTCGTCGCCCTCCTCCGCGATCACGATCGTGCGCGCGCCCCGGGCCCGGATCTCCTGGATGTTGGACACGATCTTGTCGTGCAGGACGGACCGGCCGCGCGGCGAGGGCACGACCACGACGACCGGCAGGTCCTCCTCGATCAGCGCGATCGGACCGTGCTTCAGCTCGCCCGCCGCGAAGCCCTCGGCGTGCATGTAGGCCAGTTCCTTGAGCTTGAGGGCGCCCTCCAGCGCGACCGGATAGCCGACGTGCCGGCCGAGGAACAGGACCGTCCGCTTGTCCGCGAGCGTCCGCGCCAGTTCCCGTACCGGCTCCATGGTCTCCAGGACCCGCTCGACCTCGCCGGAGATGTGGGACAGGTCCCGGATCACGGCCTGGATCTCGTCGCCCCACTTGGTGCCGCGCACCTGGCCGAGGTACAGCGCGACCAGGTAGCAGGCCACCAGCTGGGTGAGGAACGCCTTGGTCGAGGCGACCGCGACCTCCGGGCCCGCGTGCGTGTAGAGCACCGCGTCCGACTCGCGCGGGATCGTCGAGCCGTTGGTGTTGCAGATCGCCAGCACCTTGGAGCCCTGTTCCCGCGCGTGCCGCAGCGCCATCAGGGTGTCCATGGTCTCGCCGGACTGGGAGATCGCGATGACCAGGGCACGCGCGCCCAGGATGGGATCCCGGTAGCGGAACTCGCTGGCCAGCTCCACCTCGCACGGGATCCGCGTCCAGTGCTCGATGGCGTACTTGGCGATCAGCCCGGCGTGGAAGGCCGTACCGCAGGCCACGATGACGACCTTGTCGACCTCCCGCAGCTCGCGCACGGGAATCCGCACCTCGTCCAGCCTGAGCGAGCCGCCCGCGTCGATGCGGCCGAGGAGCGTGTCGGCGACCGCCTTGGGCTGCTCGGCGATCTCCTTGAGCATGAAGTAGTCGTAGCCGCCCTTCTCGGCCGCCGCCGCGTCCCAGTCCACGTGGTACGAGCGCACGTCGGCGGGTCGCCCGTCGAAACCGGTGACCGTCACCCCATCCCGGCGCAGCTCCACCACCTGGTCCTGGCCCAGCTCGATCGCCGACCGCGTGTGGTCGATGAACGCGGTGACGTCCGAGGCGAGGAAGGCCTCTCCCTCGCCGACCCCCACCACGAGCGGCGAGTTGCGGCGCGCACCCACGACCACGTCGGGCGTGTCGGCGTGCACCGCGACCAGCGTGAACGCGCCCTCCAGGCGCCGGCACACCAGCCGCATCGCCTCCGCGAGGTCCGCGCAGACCGAGAACTCCTCGGCGAGCAGGTGCGCGACCACCTCGGTGTCGGTCTCGGAGGCCAGCTCGTGGCCGCGCTCGGTCAGTTCGGCGCGCAGCTCGGCGAAGTTCTCGATGATCCCGTTGTGGACGACGGCGACCCGGCCCGCGTTGTCGAGATGCGGATGCGCGTTCGCATCCGTGGGGCCTCCGTGGGTGGCCCAGCGGGTGTGCCCGATCCCGGTCGTCCCGGTCGGCAGTGGCCGGTCGACCAGCTCCTTCTCCAGGTTGACCAGTTTCCCGGCCCTCTTCGCCGCGGCCAGCCCGCCGTCCGCCGGTACGGCGACGCCCGCCGAGTCGTACCCCCGGTACTCCAGTCGCTTCAGTCCGGCCATCACCACGTCAAGCGCCGACTGCGACCCCACGTATCCCACGATTCCGCACATGCGCGCAGCCTAAGGGCCGACACCCGTCGCATCTCGGCATCTCGTGCCCGATATCGGAAATTCCAGCCGCCTTCCCGCACCCGTCCCGGGGTTCCCGCTCGCCCGCGGACGCCCCCGGAGCGGCCCCCGGGCGACGTCCGGACGACCCCGCGTGACGGACCCCACGCCCCACCCCGTCCACACTCCCGTAACAATGGACTGTGATCTCTCCGGTCTCCCCGATGCCCCGGAGCGCCCACCGGCACAAGCCGGAGGCGACTCCCTACGTCGACCTCACCCGTGCCGAGTGGAGCGCGCTGCGCGAAAAGACGCCGCTGCCGCTGAACGCCGAGGAGGTCGAGAAGCTGCGCGGTCTGGGCGATGTCATCGACCTCGACGAGGTGCGGGACATCTATCTGCCGCTGTCCAGACTGCTGAATCTGTACGTCGGTGCCACGGACGGGCTGAGAGGCGCCCTGAACACCTTCCTCGGCGAGAAGGGCTCGCAGTCCGGCACCCCGTTCGTGATAGGCGTCGCGGGCTCGGTCGCCGTCGGAAAGTCCACCGTCGCCCGCCTTCTCCAGGCCCTGCTCTCCCGCTGGCCCGAACACCCTCGCGTCGAACTCGTGACCACTGACGGCTTCCTGCTCCCCACCAAGGAGCTGGAGGCGCGCGGCCTGATGTCGCGGAAGGGTTTCCCGGAGTCGTACGACCGCCGGGCCCTCACCCGGTTCGTCGCCGACATCAAGGCGGGCAAGGACGAGGTCACCGCCCCCGTCTACTCCCACCTCATCTACGACATCGTCCCCGGACAGAGGCTCACGGTCCGCCGCCCCGACATCCTCATCGTCGAAGGCCTGAACGTGCTCCAGCCCGCCCTGCCGGGCAAGGACGGCCGCACCCGCGTCGGCCTCGCCGACTACTTCGACTTCAGCGTGTACGTCGACGCCCGCGCCGAGGACATCGAGGCCTGGTACCTCAACCGCTTCCGCAAGCTGCGCGCCACCGCCTTCCAGAACCCCTCCTCGTACTTCCGCAAGTACACCCAGGTCTCCGAGGAGGAGGCGCTCGACTACGCCCGCACGACCTGGCGGACCATCAACAAGCCCAACCTGATGGAGAACGTGGCCCCCACCCGCGGCCGCGCCGCCCTCGTCGTCCGCAAGGGTCCGGACCACAAGGTGCAGCGCCTCAGCCTGCGCAAGCTGTAGTCCCCCGCGGCCACCGGCCGTTCGGTGCGGCTACCCTGCGCGGCATGCTGCATCTGCGTCTGATCACACCGGCCGCACGGACCGACGAGGTGGTGCGCCTGATCGGCCGTACGGTCGGCACCACCCATCTCGTCGTGCTGCCCGGCGCCGCCCGCGACCCGGCCGGGGACGTCGTCATGTGCGACGTCGCACGCGAGGCGGGCGACGAACTCATCGGCGCGCTCAGGGAGTTCGACCTCGACCGGACCGGCTCGATCGCCGTCGAGAACATTGACCTGTCGCTCTCCCGTCGCGCCGACAGGGCCGAGGAGGAGGCACCGGGCGAGGGGGCGGACGCGGTGTTGTGGGAGCACCTGGCGGACGCCTCGCACGAGGAGTCGACGCTCAGCGTCACGTACGTGGCTCTGCTGGCGGTCGCGACGATGCTCGCGGCCTGCGGTGTGATGCTGGACAACGCGATCCTGATCGTCGGCGCGATGGCCGTGGGACCGGAGTTCGGACCGCTCGCCGGGATCTCGACGGCGCTGGTGCGGCGTGCCCCGCACCTGGTGTGGCGGTCGCTGTGGGCGCTGCTCGCGGGATTCGCCCTCGCCATGGTGCTGACCGCGGGCTTCAGTCGGCTCCTGGACGGCCTGGGCCTGTTCGAGAAGGCGATGGTGGAGGCGCCGCGGCCGAACACGGCCTTCATCTGGAAGCCCGACTGGATGTCGTTCGTCGTGGCCTTCCTCGCGGGGATCGCGGGCACCCTGTCCCTCACGTCCGCGAAGTCGGGCGCGCTGATCGGCGTCGCGATCTCGGTGACCACGGTCCCGGCGGCGGCGAACGCGGCGGTCGCCCTCAGCTACGCGGACTACTCGCAGACCTGGGGCTCCACCTGGCAGTTGCTCGCCAATCTGGGCGGCATCGTGCTCTCGGGCACGCTCACCCTGCTCGCCCAGAAGTGGTTCTGGGCGAGACAGCGTGCGGTGACACCCCTCGGTTAGCCGAGCGAGGACTTCACGGCGTCCGCGAGCCGGCCGGCCACCGACCGGGCGTGGTCGATGTCGGCGGCCTCGACCATGACCCGGACGAGCGGCTCGGTGCCGGAGGGACGCAGCAGGACCCGCCCGGTGGTGCCGAGTTCACGCTCGGCCTCGACGACCGCGGCCGCCAGCTCGGCGGAGCTGTTCACCCGCGAGCGGTCGACGTCGGGGACGTTGATGAGGACCTGCGGCAGCCGCTCCATGACGGACGCGAGGTCCTGGAGCGTACGGCCCGTCTGGGCGACCCGGGCCGCCAGCATCAGGCCGGTCAACGTACCGTCGCCGGTCGTGGCGTGGTCGAGGATGATCACATGGCCGGACTGCTCGCCGCCGAGCGCGTACCCGTGCTGCTTCATCTCCTCCAGGACGTAACGGTCACCGACCGCGGTCTGGATGAGGCCGACGCCCTCGCGCTCCATGGCGAGCTTGAAGCCCAGGTTGGACATGACCGTCGCGACAACGGTGTCGGATCGCAGTGCGGAACGCTCCCGCATCGCCAGCGCGAGGACGGCCAGGATCTGGTCGCCGTCCACCTCGGCGCCCGTGTGGTCCACGGCGAGGCAGCGGTCGGCGTCACCGTCGTGCGCGATGCCGAGATCGGCGCCGTGCTCGACGACGGCGGCCTTGAGGAGGTCGAGGTGGGTGGAACCGCAACCGTCGTTGATGTTCAGACCGTCCGGGGCGGTACCGATCGTGACGATCTCCGCGCCGGCCCGCGCGAAGGCCTCCGGGGACACCCGGGCGGCGGCACCGTGCGCCTCGTCGAGGACGACCTTGAGACCGTCGAGACGGTTCGGGAGCACACCGATCAGGTGGGCGACGTACTGGTCGAAGCCCTCGTCGTACGAGCGCACGCGCCCGACACCCGAACCCGTCGGCCGGTCCCACGGAGCGCCGGTGCGGTGCTCGTCGTACACGGCCTCGATCCTGTCCTCCAGCTCGTCGGCGAGCTTGTGCCCGCCGCGGGCGAAGAACTTGACGCCGTTGTCCGGCATGGCGTTGTGGCTCGCCGACAGCATCACACCGAGGTCGGCACCCAGCGCACCCGTCAGGTACGCCACCGCGGGGGTGGGCAGCACACCGACGCGCAGGACGTCCACGCCCGCGCTGGCCAGGCCCGCGACCACGGCGGCCTCCAGGAACTCCCCGGACGCGCGCGGATCCCGCCCGACCACCGCCACCGGCCGGTGGCCCTCGAACGTGCCCGCCTCGGCCAGCACATGCGCCGCCGCCACGGAGAGACCGAGCGCGAGCTCGGCCGTCAGATCCGCGTTGGCGACACCGCGCACGCCGTCCGTGCCGAAGAGTCGTCCCACTGGTGTCCTCCTGATAATGCTCAGTATTCGGAAGTCATCCGATCATGCAAGCCTTTGAGCGCCTTGTGCCGTTATACGCCCTGGGCTGGTGATAAACGAACGCCCCGACGGCACACAGCGTGCCGCCGGGGCGAACGGTCGTACGAATACCAGCAGGCGGTGATTAACGCTTGCTGTACTGCGGGGCCTTACGGGCCTTCTTGAGACCGGCCTTCTTGCGCTCGACCGCACGGTCGTCGCGCTTGAGGAAGCCGGCCTTCTTCAGCGCCGGGCGGTTGTTGTCGACGTCGGCCTCGTTCAGGGCGCGGGCGACACCGAGACGGAGCGCACCGGCCTGACCGGAGACGCCGCCACCCGAGATACGGGCGATGACGTCGTAGCGGTTGTCGAGCTCGAGCACCTTGAAGGGCTCGTTGACTTCCTGCTGGTGCACCTTGTTGGGGAAGTAGTCCTCAAGGGTGCGACCGTTGATCTTCCACTTGCCGGTGCCCGGGACGATCCGGACGCGGGCGATGGCGTTCTTGCGACGGCCCAGGCCGGCGGCCGGCTGCGGGTCGCCGAAGCGGCCCGCGAGCGACTCCGAGGTGTACTCGCCCTCGACGGGGACCTCGGACTCGGTGGTGTAGTTCTCGATGTCGACGAGCTCAGTCTCTTCGACCGGCTGCTCAACGGTGGTCTCGGCCACGATTCTCCTCAGATTCTTTTTCGTCTTAGGGGGTGGCCGGAACTACTGCGCGACCTGGGTGATCTCGAACGGGACCGGCTGCTGCGCAGCGTGCGGGTGGTTCTCGCCCGCGTAGACCTTCAGCTTCGAGAGCACCTGACGGCCCAGGGTGTTCTTCGGAACCATGCCCTTGATGGCCTTCTCGACGGCCTTCTCGGGGTTCTTCGCCAGCAGCTCGTCGTAACGGACGGAGCGCAGACCACCCGGGTAACCGGAGTGGCGGTACGCCAGCTTCTGGGTCTTCTTGTTGCCGGAGAGGTGCACCTTGTCGGCGTTGATGATGATGACGAAGTCACCAGCGTCGACGTGGGGCGCATAGATCGGCTTGTGCTTGCCCCGCAGGATGTTCGCTGCAGTGGTCGCCAGACGACCCAGGACGACATCCTGGGCGTCGATGACGTACCACTGGCGAGTGATGTCGCCGGGCTTGGGGCTGTACGTACGCACGGTCGTAGCCTTCGCTTCTTCAGTGAGTGGGTCCTGACATGGCCACCACGGACGATCACGACAGCCCTGACCGCACCTCGGTGACGCATACCGAGTGCTGGTCGCTGGTCATCGGCCCCGGTGGACCGGTGTAAGGGCCCCTCACGTGAGAATGAGCAAGCCAATACACATAACGAACTGCAAGAGTACCCGCGCTTCCCCGGACGGGTCAAAACGCGGCTCCTGCGGCCGGCCGCGGGCGGTCGTCCGGGCGGATGGGCACGCCTCTCGACTCCGGGCGCTGTGCGCCCCGAGGCCGCTCCCGGCCGCACGGCCGCCGCTGCAGCCTGCACTCCCAGCGTAAGCCAGTCCGGGAAGGCGCGCCGCGCCCCCGGCCCGGCACCCGTGTGAGGAACCCCACGGGATCCGCCTCCGCCCGACGCTCCCCGTCCCCACTCTCGCGCGCCGGCTTCGACGCACCCGGACGCCGTCTCCGTCACGGGTGCGCACGACACCGCCGCCGGCCCCGGCCGAGCCCGCCGGAAGGCGTGACGTACCAACCACCCGGAGATGTCAGTTTTGCCCGTGCGCGGTCAGGTCACGCTAGGGGCTCAGGTATCCCCCGGTGCGGAACGGCACCCCCCAACGCCCGTCTAAGATGCGCCCCATGAGCTATGGGCAGGGTGGGCAGGGGGAGCCCCCGTGGGATCCGTGGAAGCCTGGTTCGCAGCAACCCGACTGGGGTAGCGGGAACCGGACTCCGGACTGGGCGGCACTCGCCGAGGCGTCCGAGACGCGCAACAGGCGCCGCAGGCTGCTGGTGATCGGCGGCTCGGCGATCGCCACGCTCGCGGTCGGCGCGGCCGTCGCCGTGGCCGTCGTCTCCGCGAACGGCGACAACACGGCGTCGAACCAGCCCGGCAAGCTGCCCAGCACCGCGGCCATCCCGAGCGACACCACCGCGCCGGCGCCCTCGTTCGCGCCGACCTCGGCCCCTCCGCCGCTGGATCCGATGGACTTCATATCCAGCGTCAAGAAGGACACCGCTCCGCTCAGCCCGGACATCCTCTTCCCCGGTTCGCAGCTGACCGTGGGTGACCGCGTCTACCGCAAGGGCCCGACCGCCTCGACGACGAAGTGCGCGACGGGCGTGCAGCGGACGCTCCCCAAGGTCCTCACCGACAACGGCTGCACCCGGCTGCTGCGCGTCACCTACAGCAAGGACGGCGTCGCCGTGACCGTGGGCGTCGCGGTCTTCGACACCAAGGCCCAGGCGGACAAGGCGAAGGCCCAGGCGGACAGCAAGAGCATCATCACCTCGCTGCCCGGCCAGGGTGTCGCCACCTTCTGCCGCACGGCGGTCTGCCGCTCGACCACCAACTCCGTGGGCCGCTACGCCTACTTCACCCTGGCCGGCTTCACCAACGGCAAGGACGCGACGGCCAAGAGCGCCGAGGTGTTCAGCACCGGCGACGACCTGGCCGAGTTCACCTTCCGCCAGATCCGTCGGCGCGGCGAGGCCCAGGCCTCGTCGGCGGCCAACCAGTAGTCACCGGCCGGCCGCCGCGGGTGGACCGGGCCGCTCCCGGCCACCCCGCACGGGGCGGCCGGACGCCTGCGCGGCGCACCAGCGGCCGTCCACGGCCCAGGAGGCACTAGCAGGTGTCACACCCCGGCGCCCCGGGCAGGGTGCGCTTGTTGCGCGCCTCCTTGTTGCGCGCGGCCAGCAGCTCGTCGGCGGGATAGCCGACCTCCTCCAGCGTCAGCCCGTGCGGCCGTACGACATGGACGGCCGAGTCCCGTACACCGGCGGCCAGCACCTTGGCGGGCCACTCGGGCCCGCGATGCCCGTCCCCCACGAACAGCAGCGCCCCGATCAGCGAACGCACCATGTTGTGGCAGAAGGCGTCGGCCCGGACGGTCGCGGTGATGATCCCGTCGTCCCCGCGCACCAGGCTCAGCTCCTGGAGCGTACGGATGGTCGTCGCGCCCTCGCGCTTCTTGCAGTAGGCGGCGAAGTCGTGCTCGCCCACCAGTCCGGCCGCCGCCTGGTTCATGGCGTCGACGTCCAACGGCCAGTCGTGCCAGAGGACGTGATTGCGCAGCAGCGGATCCACACCCCCGGCGTGGTCGGTGACGCGATAGGCGTAGCGCCGCCAGATCGCCGAGAAGCGCGCGTTGAAGCCGGCGGGCGCCTCGGCCAGGGACCACACCCGCACGTCCTTCGACAGCCGCCCCGCCAGCCGCTTCAGCAGCTTCTCCCGGTGCTCGGCCCACAGCTCCGCCGGCAGATCGACGTGCGCCACCTGCCCGCGCGCGTGCACCCCGGCGTCGGTGCGCCCGGCCACGGTCAGCTCGTACGTCGTGTCCTTCGTCCGCGTCACCGTCCGCAGCGCGTCCTCGATGTCGCCCTGGACCGTCCTGCGGCCGCTGGCCTGCTTCGCCCACCCGGAGAACGCGCTCCCGTCGTAGGACAGGTCCATCCGCACCCGTACGAACCCGGGCTCCGCTTCGTCACTCACTCCTGGATCCTCTCAAGCCCGGCTTCTCCGCCGGAACGCGAAAGCGGGCCCGCCCCCGAAGGGACGGACCCGCTCACAGCAAGGCAGTGCCTCAGGCGTCCTTCGACTCCTCGGCGGGAGCCTCAGCGGCGTCCTCGACCTTGGTGTCCTCGACCTTGGCCGGAGCCTCGGCGTCCTTGGCGGAACGCTTGGTGGCCGCCTCGGCCTCACCGGTGGCCTGCTGGGCCACGGTCAGGGCCTCCACCAGCTCGATGACGGCCATGGGCGCGTTGTCGCCACGGCGGTTACCGATCTTGGTGATACGGGTGTAGCCACCCGGGCGGTTCTCGTAGCGCGGGCCGATCTCGGTGAAGAGCGTGTGCACGATGCTCTTGTCCGTGATCACCGAGAGCACCTGACGGCGGTTGTGAAGGTCACCCTTCTTCGCCTTGGTGACCAGACGCTCCGCGTACGGGCGCAGGCGACGGGCCTTCGCCTCGGTGGTGGTGATGCGGCCGTGCTCGAAGAGCGACTTCGCGAGGTTCGCGAGGAGCAGCTTCTCGTGCGCGGCGCTGCCGCCCATACGGGCACCCTTGGTGGGCTTCGGCATGGTGTTTCTCCTAGGTGTCTGCCCCGGCCGTATCAGGTACCGGAGTCAGTGTCCGAGCGGGCGATTGCCCGTCGGAGATCCGGGACGTCCCCGAAGGGGCGTCCCGGAGGGGGCGCGGGGAACTGCGCGATCAAGCACAGCGCGCCCGCACCCGAGAACCGGCAGCCGGTCCCGAGCTCTTAGTACTGCTCGGTCTCGACGAACCCGGCGTCCGCGTCGTCGTCGGCGCCGAAGGCGTCGGCGGCGGCGGTCGGGTCGAATCCGGGCGGGCTGTCCTTGAGGGCCAGGCCCATGCCGGCCAGCTTCGCCTTGACCTCGTCGATGGACTTCGCACCGAAGTTGCGGATGTCCAGGAGGTCGGCCTCGGAGCGGGCGACGAGCTCACCCACGGAGTGGATGCCCTCACGCTTGAGGCAGTTGTACGACCGAACGGTGAGCTCGAGCTCCTCGATCGGCAGGGCGAGATCAGCGGCGAGGGCGGCGTCCGTGGGGGACGGGCCCATGTCGATGCCCTCGGCGTCGATGTTGAGCTCACGGGCCAGACCGAACAGCTCGACCAGGGTCTTACCGGCCGACGCCATGGCGTCACGGGGACGCATGGCCTGCTTGGTCTCGACGTCGACGATCAGCTTGTCGAAGTCGGTGCGCTGCTCGACACGGGTCGCCTCGACCTTGTAGGTGACCTTCAGAACGGGCGAGTAGATGGAGTCGACCGGGATACGGCCGATCTCCTGGCCCACCTGCTTGTTCTGAACGGCGGAGACGTAGCCGCGACCGCGCTCGACGGTCAGCTCCATCTCCAGCTTGCCCTTGCCGTTGAGCGTGGCGAGGACGAGGTCCGGGTTGTGCACCTCGACACCGGCCGGGGGCGCGATGTCGGCGGCGGTGACCAGACCCGGACCCTGCTTGCGCAGGTACATCACGACCGGCTCGTCGTGCTCCGAGGAGACGACGAGCTGCTTGATGTTGAGGATCAGGTCGGTGACGTCCTCCTTGACGCCCGGCACGGTGGTGAATTCGTGCAGCACGCCGTCGATGCGGATGGACGTGACCGCCGCACCCGGGATCGAGGACAGGAGGGTCCGACGCAGGGAGTTGCCGAGGGTGTAGCCGAAGCCCGGCTCCAGCGGCTCGATCACGAACCGGGAGCGGAATTCGTCGACGACCTCTTCGGTCAACGAGGGACGCTGAGCGATCAGCATGTGTGGATCAGATCCTTCTTTCGTGGACGCCCGCTATTTGACGTCCGACAAAACCGTGCGTTTTCACCGCACGGGTACTGCAAGGGTACGGGCGATACGGCCCTTTCACAGAGCCGTACCGCCCGGAAACCTCGAACCGACAAGCGGCCGTGCGTCAGACGCGGCGGCGCTTGGGCGGACGGCAGCCGTTGTGCGGGGTGGGGGTGACGTCCTGGATGGAGCCGACCTCGAGGCCAGTGGCCTGGAGGGAGCGGATCGCGGTCTCGCGACCGGAGCCCGGACCCTTCACGAAGACGTCCACCTTGCGCATGCCGTGCTCCTGCGCGCGGCGGGCGGCCGACTCGGCGGCCATCTGCGCGGCGAAGGGGGTGGACTTGCGCGAGCCCTTGAAGCCGACGTGGCCGGCGGAGGCCCAGGAGATCACGTTGCCCGAGGGGTCCGTGATGGAGACGATGGTGTTGTTGAACGTGCTCTTGATGTGAGCGTGCCCGTGAGCGACGTTCTTCTTTTCCTTGCGGCGCACCTTCTTGGCAGCGCCCTGACGACCCTTGGGGGGCATCTATTACTCCTACGGGAGGTGGTCGGTCCTACAGCGAAGACCGCTGATAAGCGTCCGCTGAGGACTACTTCTTGCCCGGCTTCTTCTTACCGGCGATGGCGCGACGCGGGCCCTTGCGGGTACGAGCGTTCGTGCTGGTGCGCTGACCGTGGACGGGCAGGCCACGACGGTGGCGCAGACCCTGGTAGCAGCCGATCTCGACCTTGCGGCGGATGTCGGCCTGAATCTCGCGACGGAGGTCACCCTCGGTCTTCAGGTTGGCGTCCACGTACTCGCGGATCTTGACCAGCTCCTCCTCGGAGAGGTCACGAACGCGGGTGTTCGGGTTCACGCCGGTCTCGGCCAGCGTCAGCTGGGAAAGGGTCCGGCCGATGCCGAACACGTAGGTCAGGGCGACCTCCACACGCTTTTCGCGCGGGATGTCAACACCGGAAACGCGTGCCATTCAATGGCTCCAGTTGTCGTTCGGAGGTCTTCCGCAGAACCGGATCCCGCCCGCCGTCCTCTTCTGCTGAAGATTCGGTACGAACCGGGTCCCCGGCCTCCGACCGGGGGTGTCAGGCCTGATCGAAATCAGCCCTGGATTCTGCGTATGAACATGTACTGCTTGCGTCGCGCGAAGTATCTGCGGGTGCAGAAGGTGCGGTCGTGCGTCAGCCCTGGCGCTGCTTGTGGCGCGGGTTGTCGCAGATGACCATGACCCGACCGTGACGGCGGATCACCCTGCACTTGTCGCAGATCTTCTTGACGCTCGGCTTGACCTTCATTAGGTGAGGTTCTCCGGGTCAGTGCCACCACCCGCGTCCCGGAACCGGGACCGCGGAGTAAAGGCAAGATCTACTTGTACCGGTAGACGATCCGGCCACGCGTCAGGTCGTACGGAGACAGCTCCACCACGACCCGGTCGTCAGGGAGGATGCGGATGTAGTGCATACGCATCTTGCCGCTGATGTGTGCCAGAACCTGGTGGCCGTTCTGGAGCTCAACCTTGAACATGGCGTTCGGAAGAGACTCGACGACAGTGCCCTCGATCTCGATGGCACCTTGCTTCTTGGCCACGCTTCGCCCTTCGAATCGACTACCTTGATCGACTCCGCGCGAGCGCATGCAGACATGCGGGTGCACGAGAGCCGACGAGTCAGTCTACGTCAGGGCTCCCGGAAAGACGAATCGAGGAAGAATGCCCCATCAGGGAGATCCTTAACCTGGACCCCTGGTGATTGAGCGCGAACCGGCCGACCGCGAATCGGCCGGACGCGCACCTGCCGACCGGGAACGGACCCTGCCCGGTACCGTCGGCCCGCCCGGAACCGGAACCCGCGCCGGCGCACCCCCGGCACGGCCGGTCCGGCTACGCCAGCGGGTCCGGCGCCGCCGTCACTCCGTACTCCGCCAGCTTCGCCCTGCCGCAGTCCGGAGCCGTCAGGACCAGCGGGCCCTCCTCCGTCACCGCCACCGAGTGCTCCCAGTGCGAGGACCACGTACCGTCCGTCGTGATGACGGTCCAGTCGTCCTCCAGCACCTCGGTCTTCGGCGTGCCCAGCGACACCATCGGCTCGACGGCCAGACAGAGACCGGGGACGAGCTTCGGGCCCTTGCCGCGCCGGCGCTCCACGTAGTTCAGCAGGTGCGGGTCCATGTGCATCTCGGTGCCGATGCCGTGGCCGCCGTAGTCCTCGATGATCCCGTACCGGCCGCCGCCCACCTTCGGCTGGCGGCGGATGTACGTCTCGATCGCGCGGGAGACGTCGACGAGCCGGTTCCCCGACTTCATCGCCGCGATGCCCGCCCACATCGACTCCTCGGTCACCCGGGAGAGCTCGATCAGCTCCGGAGCGTGGCCGGAGCCCACGAACGCCGTGAACGCCGCGTCGCCGTGCCAGCCGTCCACGATCGCGCCCGCGTCGATGGAGATGATGTCGCCGTCCTTCAGGACGGTCTTGTCGTCCGGGATGCCATGCACGACGACCTCGTTGGCCGACGTGCAGATGGTCGCGGGGAAACCGCCGTATCCCAGGAAGTTCGACTTCGCGCCGTGCTCCGCGAGCACCTTGCGCGCCACCTCGTCGAGGTCCCGCGTCGTCGCGCCGGGCACCGCCGCCTCGCGCGTGGCCGCGTGCACCGCGGCTACGACCAGGCCCGCCTCACGCATCTTGGCGATCTGCTCGGGGGTCTTGATCTGCACCATGGCGGTCCGCGCTCTCCGTCTTCTCCGTCAACCGACTGCGTACACGAACGACTACCTGTACAACACTACGGCCGCGGCACCCCGGAGGGCACCGCGGCCGAAACAGCGTGACGACTACTTGTCGTCGGCCTTGCTCTGGAGCGCCTCCATGGCGCGCGCCGTGACCTCTTCCACCTTGCCGAGCGCCGAGATCGTGACCACCAGGCCCTGGGCCTTGTAGTAGTCGATGATCGGCTCGGTCTGCGTGTGGTAGACCTCCAGCCGCGTACGGACGGTCTCCTCGGAGTCGTCGTCGCGCTGGTACAGCTCGCCGCCGCAGACGTCGCAGACACCGTCCTGCTGCGGCTTCTTGTACTCCACGTGGAACACGTGGCTCGAGTCCTTGCGGCAGATGCGGCGGCCGGCGATGCGCTTGACCACCTCGTCCTCGGGGACCTCCAGGTCCAGCACCGCGTCCAGCCGCATGCTCTCGGCCTTCAGCATCTCGTCGAGCGCCTCGGCCTGCGAGACGTTACGAGGGAAGCCGTCCAGCAGAAAGCCGTTCGCGGCGTCGGGCTGCTCCATGCGGTCCTTGGCCATCCCGATGGTGACCTCGTCCGGTACCAGGTTGCCGGCGTCCATGTACGCCTTCGCCTGCTTGCCGAGCTCCGTGCCCTGGCTGATGTTGGCACGGAAGAGGTCGCCCGTGGAGATGTGCGGAATCCCCAGGTTCTTGGCAAGGAACGCGGCCTGCGTTCCCTTCCCGGCACCGGGCGGCCCGACGAGGACGATTCGCATCAGCGGAGGAACCCTTCGTAATTGCGCTGCTGAAGCTGGCTCTCGATCTGCTTCACCGTCTCAAGACCCACACCCACGATGATCAGGATGCTGGTACCACCGAACGGGAAGTTCTGGCTTGCCCCGAAGCCAACCAACGCCATCGTCGGTACGAGAGCGATCAGACCCAGATACAGCGACCCCGGCCAGGTGATCCGGTTGAGTACGTAACTCAGGTACTCAGCGGTCGGTCGGCCAGCCCGGATGCCCGGGATGAAGCCACCATACTTCTTCATGTTGTCGGCTACTTCCTCGGGGTTGAACGAGATCGCCACGTAGAAGAACGCGAAGAAAACGATCAGAAGGAAGTACATGGTGATGTAAATCGGGTGGTCGCCCTTGGTCAGGTTCTGCGTGATCCAGGTCTTCCAACCGGAGTTGCCGTTGGAGAACTGGGCGACCAGCGCCGGGATGTAGAGCAGCGACGACGCGAAGATGACGGGGATCACACCCGCCTGATTGACCTTCAGCGGGATGTACGTGGACGTACCCCCGTAGGACCGGCGGCCGATCATGCGCTTCGCGTACTGGACGGGAATGCGCCGCTGGGCCTGCTCGACGAAGACCACCAGGCCGACCATGACCAGGCCGACGAGGATGACCGTGCCGAACTCGATCCAGCCTCCGGCCAGGGTGCCCTGCGTCTTGATGGCCCACAGCGCGGTCGGGAAGCTCGCGGCGATCGAGATGAACATCAGAATCGACATGCCGTTGCCGATGCCGCGGTCGGTGATGAGCTCGCCCAGCCACATGACGACGCCGGTACCGGCGGTCATCGTGACGACCATGACGACGGTCTGGAAGATCGACTGGTCCGGCACGATCTGGTTGGCGACCTGGCAGCCGCTGAACAGGGCGCCGCTGCGCGCGGTCGCGACGAGACCGGTGCCCTGGAGGATGGCGAGGGCCACCGTCAGATATCGGGTGTACTGCGTGATCTTCGCGGTGCCGGACGAGCCCTCCTTCTTCAGGGCTTCGAGGCGCGGGATCACCACCGTCAGCAGCTGCAGAATGATGCTCGCCGTGATGTACGGCATGATGCCGAGCGCGAAGATCGTGATCTGCAGCAGCGCACCACCACTGAACAGGTTGACCAGACCGAACAGCCCCTGATTGCCCTTCGAGGCCGCGTCGATACAGGTCTGGACGTTCTTGTAGTCGACGCCCGGGATCGGAATGTGCGTACCGACCCGGTAGACCACGATGATGGCGAGCGTGAAGAGCAGCTTCTTGCGCAGGTCGGGCGTCCTGAACGCCCGGGCGAACGCGGTGAGCACGGTGCCTCCTGCGACCCCCGCGCAACTGCGTCAAGGGTGATGGTCTTGAGGTTCGACGAATAGGTATCGGTCAACTGCCGCCCGGCGGGAAGCCGGACGAAAGTCGGCAGTGCAGGCCACCTTACCGGCGAGACTGCCCCCCTTGGAACGACCAACCGGGGATGCCCCATTTGTTGGGGCATCCCCGGTCGGGATCGCTCAAGTCATCGAGGCGCCTGAAGTGATCAGACGAGCTCGGTGACGGTACCGCCGGCGGCGGTGATCTTCTCCTTGGCGGAGCCGGAGACGGCGTCGACCGTCACCTGCAGCGCCACGGAGACCTCGCCCTGGCCGAGGACCTTGACGAGGCTGTTCTTGCGAACGGCACCCTTGGCCACGAGACCCTCGACGGTGACCTCGCCACCCTCCGGGTACAGCGCGGCCAGCTTGTCGAGGTTCACGACCTGGAACTCGGTCTTGAACGGGTTCTTGAAGCCCTTCAGCTTCGGGAGGCGCATGTGGAGGGGCATCTGCCCGCCCTCGAAGCGCTCCGGAACCTGGTAGCGGGCCTTCGTGCCCTTGGTACCACGACCGGCCGTCTTACCCTTCGACGCCTCACCACGACCCACACGGGTCTTGGCGGTCTTGGCGCCCGGGGCGGGACGGAGGTTGTGGATCTTGAGCGGGTTGTTCTCCGCCATGATCAGTCGACCTCCTCAACCGTCACGAGGTGGCGGACGGTGTGCACCATTCCGCGGAACTCGGGGCGGTCCTCCTTGACGACCACGTCGTTCAGGCGCTTGAGCCCGAGCGAACGCAGCGTGTCGCGGTGGTTCTGCTTGCTGCCGATGTACGACTTCGTCTGCGTGATCCTGAGCTGAGCCATGATTACGCACCCGCTCCCGCACGTGCACGCAGCAGGGCCGCGGGGGCGACGTCCTCGAGGGGCAGACCACGGCGAGCCGCGATCTCCTCGGGACGCTGCAGACCCTTGAGGGCCGCCACGGTCGCGTGCACGATGTTGATCGCGTTGGACGAGCCGAGCGACTTCGACAGGATGTCGTGAACGCCGGCGCACTCGAGCACAGCACGCACCGGGCCACCGGCGATAACGCCGGTACCGGGGGAAGCAGGCTTGAGCAGGACGACGCCCGCGGCCTTCTCGCCCGTGATCGGGTGCGGGATGGTGCCCTGGATACGGGGGACCTTGAAGAAGTGCTTCTTGGCCTCTTCAACACCCTTGGCGATCGCGGCCGGCACCTCCTTGGCCTTGCCGTAACCGACACCCACGGTGCCGTCACCATCGCCCACCACGACCAGCGCGGTGAAGCTGAAGCGACGACCACCCTTCACAACCTTGGCGACGCGGTTGATCGCGACGACGCGCTCAACGTACGCGGTCTTCTCGGCAGCAGCTGCGCCGCCGTCACGGCCCTTCCGGTCCCGCCGCTCGCCGCCACCGGCACCGCCACCGCGGCGCTGGGGTCCAGCCATTGGAATTACCTCTCTCTGTTTCCGCTAGCTACGGAACCGACTCAGAACTTGAGTCCGGCTTCGCGGGCGGCGTCCGCCAGGGCGGCAATGCGCCCGGCGTACTGGTTTCCACCACGGTCGAATACGACAGCCTCGACACCGGCGGCCTTGGCGCGCTCGGCGACGAGAGCGCCGACCGACTTCGCCTGGGCCGACTTGTCGTTCTCGCCGCCGCGGATCGTCGTGTCCAGGGTCGAAGCCGACGCAAGGGTGTGACCCTTAACGTCGTCGATGACCTGGGCCACGATGTGGCGGTTGGAACGCGTCACGACCAGGCGCGGACGCTCAGCCGTACCCGAGATGTGCTTACGGATCCGGATGTGACGACGCTTGATGGCAGCACGCTTGTAAGCGTCGCCCTTAGCAATCTTGACACCGTATGCCATGGCTTACTTACCCGCCTTTCCGACCTTGCGGCGGATGACTTCGCCTTCGTACTTGACGCCCTTGGCCTTGTACGGGTCGGGCTTCCGCAGCTTGCGGATGTTGGCCGCAACCTCTCCGACCTTCTGCTTGTCGATGCCCTCGACCGAGAAACGGGTGGGGGCTTCCACCTTGAAGGTGATGCCCTCGGGGGCCTCGACCGTGATCGGGTGGCTGTAGCCGAGCGCGAACTCGAGGTTCGAACCCTTGGCCGTCACGCGGTAACCGACACCGCTGATCTCGAGCTTCTTCACGTAACCCTGGGTCACGCCGGTGATCATGTTCGCCACCAGCGTGCGGGACAGGCCGTGCAGGGCCTTGTTCTGACGCTCGTCGTTGGGGCGGGTGACGTTCAGAACGCCTTCCTCACCCTTGACGATCTCGATCGGCGCGACGACGGTGTGGGAGAGGGTGCCCTTGGGGCCCTTCACCTGAACCGTACGGCCATCGATGGTGACGTCCACGCCGGCGGGAACCGTGATGGGGAGCTTGCCAATGCGCGACATAGCTGTTTCCTCCGTTCCCTTCCGCTACCAGACGTAGGCGAGGACTTCTCCGCCTACGCCCTTCTTGCCGGCCTGCTTGTCGGTGAGGAGCCCGTGGGACGTGGAGATGATCGCCACGCCGAGGCCACCCAGCACCTTGGGCAGGTTGGTGGACTTCGCGTACACCCGGAGACCGGGCTTGGAGATCCGCTTGATGCCCGCGATGGAGCGCTCACGGTTCGGGCCGAACTTCAGCTCGAGGACGAGGTTCTTGCCGACCTCGGCGTCCTCGACCTTCCAGCCCGTGATGAAGCCCTCCTGCTGGAGGATCTCCGCGATGTGCGACTTGATCTTGCTGTGCGGCATTCCCACGGTGTCGTGGTACGCCGAGTTCGCGTTACGCAGACGCGTAAGCATGTCTGCGATCGGATCAGTCATGGTCATGAATTGGCCTTCGGCCTCTCTCGCCGGGGTTTCCTGTATGCGCCATCCCTCTCCCCACTCAGTGGCGGGACGGGTGCGGTGCGGGGACCTACGGCGTAGTAAGTCGTACGGGCGTCAGGCGCCCAACCCTCCTAGCCTACGCCATGGAGAGGTGGGCACCTGACAGCGCCCTTTACTTACCGAGAGCCTCTGGTGTCCGGAAGTACCGGACTACCAGGAGCTCTTGGTCACGCCCGGCAGCTCGCCACGGTGAGCCATCTCACGAAGGCAGACGCGGCACAGGCCGAACTTGCGGTACACGGAGTGCGGACGACCGCAGCGCTGGCAGCGCGTGTAGCCACGCACACCGAACTTGGGCTTACGAGCAGCCTTGGCAATCAGAGCCTTCTTCGCCATCTCGCTTACGCCTCCTTGAAGGGGAAGCCGAGGTGACGGAGAAGGGCACGGCCCTCAGCGTCGTTGGTCGCCGTGGTCACCACGGTGATGTCCATACCCCGGACGCGGTCGATCTTGTCCTGGTCGATCTCGTGGAACATGACCTGCTCCGTGAGACCGAAGGTGTAGTTGCCACGGCCGTCGAACTGCTTGGGGGACAGACCACGGAAGTCGCGGATGCGCGGCAGCGCGAGCGACAGGGTGCGGTCCAGGAACTCCCACATGCGGTCGCCACGGAGCGTGACGTGGGCACCGATCGGCTGACCCTCACGCAGCTTGAACTGCGCGATGGACTTGCGGGCCTTGGTGATGGCCGGCTTCTGACCGGTGATGGTGGTCAGGTCACGGACGGCACCGTCCATGAGCTTCGAGTCACGGGCGGCGTCGCCGACACCCATGTTGACCACGATCTTGACGAGGCCCGGCGTCTGCATGACGTTCTCGTAGGAGAACTCTTCCTGCAGCTTCGCCGCGATCTCCTCGCGGTACTTCGTCTTGAGACGCGGAGTGGTGGTGGTAGCCATCAGATGTCCTCACCCGTCCGCTTGGCAACGCGGATCTTGTTGCCCTCGTCGTCGAAGCGGTAACCGACACGCGTGACGACCTTGTTGCCGTCCTTCTCCACGACGAGCTGAACGTTGCTCACGTGGATCGGGGCCTCGGTCGTCACGATGCCGCCGGCCTGCGAACCGCTGGCGGTCGGGCCGGCCTTGGTGTGCTTCTTGACCCGGTTGACACCCTCGACCAGGACGCGCTCGTCGCGCGGGTAAGCGGCAATGACCTTGCCCTGCTTGCCCTTGTCCTTGCCGGTGATGACCTGAACCGTGTCACCCTTCTTGATCTTCATGCTTACAGCACCTCCGGCGCGAGCGAGATGATCTTCATGAACTTCTTCTCGCGCAGCTCACGGCCGACAGGGCCGAAGATACGGGTGCCGCGAGGGTCGCCGTCGTTCTTCAGAATGACGGCGGCGTTCTCGTCGAAGCGGATGTACGAGCCGTCCGGACGGCGGCGCTCCTTGACGGTGCGAACGATGACGGCCTTGATGACGTCACCCTTCTTCACGTTGCCACCGGGGATCGCGTCCTTGACGGTGGCGACGATGACGTCACCGATGCCCGCGTAGCGGCGACCGGAGCCACCGAGCACACGGATGCAAAGGATCTCCTTCGCACCAGTGTTGTCGGCGACACGCAGTCGCGACTCCTGCTGGATCACGTCTATCTCCTGATTTGTCTGCCGGTTCCCGGGGCGGGGCCGACCTTACGGCGGCCCCGCCCCGAGCCTGGCGGAACGAACCTGAGGGAAACCCCTCAGGTAATTACTTGGCCTTCTCGAGGATCTCGACGATGCGCCAGCGCTTCGTCGCGGACAGCGGACGCGTCTCCATGAGGAGGACGCGGTCGCCGATACCCGCGGCGTTCTGCTCGTCGTGGGCCTTGAGCTTGCTCGTACGGCGGATGACCTTGCCGTACAGGGCGTGCTTGACGCGGTCCTCGACGGCGACGACGACGGTCTTGTCCATCTTGTCGCTGACGACCAGACCCTCACGGGTCTTGCGGAAACCGCGCTGCTCGTTGGTCTCAGTCACGTTGCTCTCGCTCATCAGGCGCTCTCCACCGTCTCGATGCCCAGCTCGCGCTCACGCATCAGGGTGTAGATCCGCGCGATGTCCTTGCGGACGGCCTTGAGCCGACCGTGGTTCTCGAGCTGACCGGTCGCCGCCTGGAAGCGGAGGTTGAACAGCTCTTCCTTGGCTTCGCGAAGCTTCGCGAGAAGCTCCTCGTCACCCAGTTCGCGCAGCTCGGACGCCTTGGTACCGGCCGACATCACGCTTCACCTGCCTCGCGCTTGACGATCCGGCACTTCATCGGCAGCTTGTGGGCTGCGCGAGTCAGGGCCTCACGGGCGATCTTCTCGTTGGGGTAGGACAGTTCGAACATGACCCGGCCCGGGTGCACGTTCGCGACCCACCACTCGGGAGAACCCTTACCGGAACCCATGCGGGTCTCGGCAGGCTTCTTGGTCAGCGGGCGGTCCGGGTAGATGTTGATCCAGACCTTGCCGCCACGCTTGATGTGACGGGTCATCGCGATACGAGCGGCCTCGATCTGGCGGTTCGTCACGTACGCCGGCGTGAGGGCCTGAATGCCGTACTCGCCGAACGAAACCTGCGTACCGCCCTTGGCCTGACCACGGCGCTTCGGGTGGTGCTGCTTGCGGTGCTTGACCCTACGGGGGATCAGCATGTCGGTCAGGCCTCCGTTCCGGTGCTCTCAGCCGGAGCGGCAGCCGGAGCCTCGGCCTTGGGGGCCTCGGCAGCGGGAGCCTGCTGCGGCTTACGACCGCGACCGCCACGCTCGCCACCACGGCCACCACGGCCGGCCGGGCGGTCGTTGCCACCACGGGCCGGGCGGTTGCCGGCACGGGCAGCGGCGTTCTCGGCGCGGACCTCGGCGATGTTCTTGACGTCGCCCTTGTAGATCCAGACCTTCACACCGATACGGCCGAAGGTCGTCTTGGCCTCGAAGAAGCCGTAGTCGACGTTCGCACGGAGCGTGTGCAGGGGCACACGGCCCTCGCGGTAGAACTCCGAGCGGGACATCTCGGCGCCGCCGAGGCGGCCACCGCACTGGATCTTGATGCCCTTGGCGCCCGCCTTCATCGCCGACTGCATGCTCTTACGCATGGCACGGCGGAAGGAGACGCGGGACGACAGCTGCTCGGCAACGGCCTGGGCGACCAGCTGAGCATCGGTCTCGGGGTTCTTGACCTCGAGGATGTTCAGCTGGACCTGCTTGCCCGTGAGCTTCTCGAGGTCACCGCGGATGCGGTCGGCCTCGGCGCCACGGCGGCCGATGACGATGCCCGGACGCGCGGTGTGGATGTCCACCCGCACACGGTCACGGGTGCGCTCGATCTCAACCTTCGAGATGCCGGCGCGCTCCATGCCGGACGTCATCATCCGACGGATGGCGACGTCTTCCTTGACGTAGTCCTTGTACAGCTTGTCGGCGTACCAACGCGACTTGAAGTCGGTCGTGACACCGAGCCGGAACCCATGCGGGTTAACCTTCTGGCCCATTACCGGGTTCCTTCCTTGCTGCTGACGACCACGGTGATGTGGCTGGTCCGCTTACGGATCCGGTAGGCGCGGCCCTGAGCACGCGGACGGAACCGCTTCAGGGTCGGGCCCTCGTCCACGTACGCCTCGCTGATGACCAGCGAAGAAGCGTCGGTGTGGTCGTAGTTGTGCGCGGCGTTGGCAATGGCGCTGTCAAGCACCTTGCCGACCGGCACGCTCGCGGCCTGCGGGGCGAAACGCAGGACCGCCTGAGCCTCCGTGGCATCCATGCCACGGATAAGGTCCACCACGCGGCGGGCCTTCATGGGCGTAACGCGGATGTACCGCGCCTGGGCCCTGGCTTCCATGGTTGTCCTTCCAGTGTCTGTCATGGTCATTCCACCCCGCGTTAGCGGCGCTTCGACTTCCGGTCGTCCTTGACGTGACCCCGGAAGGTGCGCGTCGGCGAGAACTCGCCGAGCTTGTGGCCGACCATCGACTCGGTGACAAACACCGGAATGTGGGTCTTGCCGTTGTGCACCGCGATCGTGTGGCCGAGCATGGCCGGGATGATCATCGAGCGACGGGACCAGGTCTTGATGACGTTCTTGGTGCCGGCTTCGTTCTGTACGTCCACCTTCTTGATCAGGTGGTCGTCGACGAAGGGCCCCTTCTTGAGACTGCGCGGCATCTAAACCCGCTCCTAGCGCTTCTTGTTCGTCTTGCGGCGGCGGACGATGTACTTGTTCGAAGCCTTCTTCGGCGAACGAGTACGACCCTCCTTCTGACCCCACGGGGAGACCGGGTGGCGACCACCGGAGGTCTTGCCCTCACCACCACCGTGCGGGTGGTCAACCGGGTTCATCGCCACACCGCGGACGGTCGGGCGAACGCCCAGCCAGCGCTTACGGCCGGCCTTACCCCAGTTGATGTTGCTCTGCTCGGCGTTGCCGACCTCGCCGACCGTGGCGCGGCAGCGCTGGTCGACCAGGCGGATCTCACCGGAGGGCATGCGGAGGTGGGCCATGGTGCCCTCCTTCGCGAGCAGCTGCACCGAGGCACCGGCGGAGCGGGCGAACTTGGCACCGCCACCGGGACGGATCTCGATCGCGTGGATCGTGGTACCGACCGGGATGTTGCGGAGGGCCAGGTTGTTGCCCGGCTTGATGTCGGCCCCAGGACCGTTCTCCACGCGGTCACCCTGCTGCAGGTTGCGCGGGGCGAGGATGTAGCGCTTCTCGCCGTCGGCGTAGTGCAGCAGCGCGATGCGCGCGGTGCGGTTGGGGTCGTACTCGATGTGCGCGACCTTCGCCGGCACGCCGTCCTTGTCGTGACGACGGAAGTCGATCACTCGGTAGGCGCGCTTGTGTCCGCCACCCTGGTGGCGAACGGTCACACGACCGGCGTTGTTACGGCCGCCCTTGCTGTGCAGCGGGCGGACCAGCGACTTCTCCGGCGTGGACCGCGTGACCTCGACGAAGTCGGCGACGCTGGAGCCACGACGGCCCGGCGTAGTCGGCTTGTACTTGCGGATTCCCATTTCTCAGTCCTCGTCCGATATTCGGACCAGGGCGCTCCGTTAGGAGGCCTGGCCGAAGATGTCGATACGGTCGCCCTCAGCGAGGGTCACGATCGCGCGCTTGCTGTCAGCACGCTTACCGAAACCGCTCTTGGTCCGCTTGCGCTTGCCCTGGCGGTTGATCGTGTTGACCCCGGTGACCTTGACCGAGAAGACCGCCTGGACGGCCTGCTTGATCTGGGTCTTGTTGGCCCGCGGGTCCACGACGAAGGTGTACTTGCCCTCGTCGAGCAGCGCGTAGCTCTTCTCGGAGACGACCGGCTTGAGGAGGACGTCACGGGGGTCCGTGAAGCTCTTGCTCAGCGGCGTCTCGACGGTGTTCTTGCCCTCGGCCTCGTGGCGCTTCGCCTTGGCGACGCGCGCGGCCTTGGCGGCCTTGGCGGCCTTCGAGGCAATGCTCGGGTGACGCGTAGCCATCAGGCTTCGCTCCCTTCGGTGTCAGCGGCCTGGGGGCCAGACACGAAGGACTCGAAAGCGGCCTGGGTGAAGACCACGTCGTCCGAGACGAGAACGTCGTACGTGTTCAGCTGGCCCGGCTCCAGGATGTGGACCTGGGGCAGGTTGCGCGCGGAAAGCAGCGCGGCCTCGTCGGAGCGCTCGATGACCAGGAGCACGTTCTTGCGCTCGCTGACCTTGCCGAGGAAGCTCTTCGCGGCCTTGGTGGAGGGGGTCTCGCCCTCGATCACGCCGGTGATGACGTGGATGCGAGCGTTGCGGGCCCGGTCGGTGAGGGCGTGGCGCAGGGCCGCGGCCTTCATCTTCTTCGGGGTCCGCTGCGAGTAGTCACGCGGGGTGGGGCCGTGGACGACGCCACCGCCGGCGAACTGCGGCGCACGGGTCGAACCCTGGCGCGCGCGGCCGGTGCCCTTCTGGCGGTAAGGCTTCTTACCACCACCGCGGACCTCGCCACGACGCTTGACCTTGTGCGTGCCCTGACGGGCGGCGGCCAGCTGCGCGACGACGACCTGGTGAAGCAGCGGGATGCTGATCTTCTCTACGTCGAAGATCTCGGCCGGGAGCTCAACGGTCCCGGCGGTGTCGCCGGAGGGCGACAGAATGTCAATGGTGCTCATAGTCCTCAGGCCCCCTTGGCCGCGGTGCGGACCAGGACGAGGCCGCCGTTCGGACCAGGAACCGCGCCCTTGATGAGGAGCAGGCCCTTCTCCGCGTCAACGGCGTGAACGGTCAGGTTCTGGGTGGTGACCCGCTCGTTGCCCATGCGACCCGCCATGCGGAGGCCCTTGAACACACGACCCGGGGTGGCGCAGCCACCGATGGAGCCGGGCGAGCGGTGCTTGCGCTGGGTGCCGTGTCCGGCGCCGAGGCCCTTGAAGTTGTGACGCTTCATGACACCGGCGAAGCCCTTGCCCTTGCTCTTGCCGGTCACGTCCACCTTGATGCCGGCCTCGAAGGTCTCGGCGGTGATCTCCTGGCCGAGGGTGTACTCGCTGGCGTCAGCGGTACGGATCTCGACGAGGTGACGGCGGGGAGTGACGTCGGCCTTGGCGAAGTGGCCCTTGAGGGGCTTGTTCACCTTGCGCGGGTCGATCTCGCCGAAGGCGATCTGGACCGACTCGTAGCCGTCGGAGTCATTCGTACGAACCTGGGTCACGACATTCGGCCCGGCCTTGACGACGGTGACGGGAACAACGCGGTTGTTCTCGTCCCACACCTGCGTCATGCCGAGCTTCTCGCCCAGGATGCCCTTGATCTGCTTACCCATTCTCAGATCACCGGCCCTTAGAGCTTGATCTCGATGTCGACACCGGCCGGGAGGTCGAGTCGCATCAGAGAGTCAACGGTCTTGGGCGTGGGGTCGAGGATGTCGATCAGGCGCTTGTGCGTGCGCATCTCGAAGTGCTCGCGCGAGTCCTTGTACTTGTGCGGCGACTTGATGACGCAGTACACGTTCTTCTCAGTGGGCAGCGGCACCGGGCCCGCGACCGACGCACCAGTGCGCGTCACCGTCTCGACGATCTTCTTCGCCGAGGAGTCGATGACCTCGTGGTCGTAGGCCTTGAGCCGGATGCGGATCTTCTGTCCCGCCATGGCTACTCAGTAGTCCTTTGTCTCGTGAAACGCTCTGGAACCCGGGGGTTCGCGTTCCTTGTCTCCGACCCACGCGGTCGGGTGTGTCGCGCTCCTGCCGCACAGATATCCGCAAAGGATTTCCCTGCTCAGGGACGCGGCTCAGCCCAAAAGACAACCGCGGGACCGGGGGCTGAACACCCACCGGGCGCCTGGTCTGCACCCCGCTGACACTTCCCGGAAGATTCCCGTACGTCCGCTCCAGCGCTGCCTTACGACAGATGGGGCGACGAGTACTGTGGGACTCGCTTCCGGTCCCCCCGGCGGGAGGCGCGCAGCATCGGCACTCGACCGAGCAACCCCGCTAGTCTGCCATACGGTGCGGGGGGCTGGCCAATCGAGCCGAGGATCGTACCCCTTGGGTGACGTGGGTCAAACCGTGGGTGCGGTTGCGCGGGAGTGTCGGAGCTCGCCGGAGTCGGCGCCTCGCGGCCTCCGGGGAACTCTTCACCCAGCTCCGCGCACACGCATGGCCGCCGGAGTATGCGCGTTGCTGTCAGGCTGTCGGCGCACCACGAGAGCCTCGTTCGTCACGTATCGCTCGAAGGGGTCGAAGCAAGTGGGTGAGTCGATGACCAGAAGGAGTCGTGGACGTTAGGGCGGGGGATCTCGTGTCCGTAGTAGTCCCGACCATTGCCCTTGCGGCCAGGAGCGGAGACTTCAGATTTCTCGACGCACGGCGTCTGGACCCGCAGGTAGAACTGCCCCTTTTCACCCACGAGCAAACTCGCACTGAAACCGTCGCCGATTGCCGCGTCGATGGCGGGGAACTCCTGGTCGGAGTCCACATTTGTGATCTTGTAGCCTTTGCTCTTCCACCGCCGCTCGATCACTCCGAGGAGCGCCCCTCGACGCACCTCCGAAACATCCGTCATCACCACCGCGTTACGAATGACAGACCCATACCCGTGAGAATCATTATTGAAGTCTGTGCAGTCTCCGCTGCTTGAAGTGTCATGGGTCCAGTGAAGCGATGGATCGACCGATGAAAGCGTGTCAAACACCATCCCATCGGCCCTTTCTGCGGCTTCTTGCATGTTCATCTTTGGACTGCTCTCACTGTCTTCGGAATCCCCGTCCCCGGCAGCACAACTCGTGACAGCGAGGGCAATGACCACGACGCACATTATGCGGAACTGACGAAATTTCATCGCGGTGCCTCCGTCGTGATTTTGTCTGACCTTCCAGCCACGATTTTAGCGATGTTCCTTGCCGATTCTGGATCTTCTCGTGGGCCTACATGCGTCGGGTCTGCGGCCGGAGTGAAGTAGTCGGAATGAGCAGGCGTCATCCCCTCGCCGGACAGACCGAACGGCAGGGGGCCATCGCTGACACGGAAGCGCGTGGCTCCGAACGCCTTACTGGCCGGGTCCTTGCCGAACCAGACGTCATCGCCTTCCGGGTCGGCGAGAGTACCTAGTACCGGGCCCCCGAGGAGCGCTGCCGCGGCCTGAGTCTTCGAGGGAAGCCGGGTCACGGGGTCGTTCCCCGCAGAACCAACGAAAACGTGCTCCCTCCCGACATTGAGGTCGGACGCCCTCTCCGCCCCTGTTCCCGGACTTCCCAGCAGAATAATGTCATCGACGCCTGGGATTCCACCGTGCCGCCTGGCTGCAGTACCGACAGCAAGAGATCCATAAGAATGCCCGATTGCCGTGACATGTGGATCTCTCTGATCATTGGTAGCTCGCAATCCGTCCATGAAACCGCTGTAGGCGCGAGCCCCCTTTTCGGCGCTGGTGGTCGACCCGACCTCAAACAGATCCGGCGCGTCATAGCCGAGCCACACAATGGAAGCGCTCGATTTACTGTAGACCCTAGCGCCCTTTGCGGTGTTGAGACCTCGATCTAGCGTGCTGCCGGCAAATTCGGAATTGAGTGCGGTTCCGAGACCGGGGACATAGGCGGAGACATTTTTGGAGGTGTCCGGGTTTCCGTAGCTCACGATGGCTCGCCCGTTTCCCTCGTCTCCAATTCCCAGGAGAAACATGGGAGGGTTACTGGGCGAGGACAATTTATGTTCGATGCCCCTCATACCTGCCAACTGATCACGAGAAATGTCATCATGCTGTCCCTCCAGCTTGGCAATCAACATGTGAAGGTTCTCGCGATTGACCTCATCACGCACCACTGTCGGCATACCATCGAGATTTCCGATGATCTCCGGGAAAGCTGCCTTGTATTCCTGGCGCTCGGCATCGCTCAGGTGGTCCCACCAGTCCTTGCGCTCCGCCGGAGACTTGGTCAGGGGGATGTGGTCCGCGATGTAGTCACTGGCTGCCGAGCTCACGGAATCGACGTCCGACGCCACGTCCGCCCATGTCCTGGTGTCGACCGTCAGTCCCGGACCGGCTTTGAGCCTCCTCAGCGCCTCGCAGTACCGGGCGTCGATCTCCTGGGCCTCGCGCACGGCGTGAGCGATCCGGTCCGCAGCCTCCTGCGCCCTCGCCCGATGGGGATTCGGGCTCTTGAGGCCAGCCGCGCCGGCACCCGTCCCGGACTGATAGAGCCCGTTCTTGTCCGCCGGGTAGAGGCCCGGGTTACCCGAACCGAGCAGGCCGTTGTTGCCGATGACCGTCCCGCCCGGGATCTCGTCCCCTGTCAGCTCGTTCCTACCGCCGGCCGGGTACCCGACACCGCCGTTCTCGTCGAGGGTGTAGCCGAGCGCCGCCACGTCGTCCAAGGCCTCGCGCAGGCTCCTTCGTGGTGAGGCCAGTTCGGACGCCAGGCCGTCCAGCGCACCGCGGATGAGCCCACACTCGGTCCGGATGTAGTGATAGTTGTCGCTCAGTCGCCTGAGCCGCTTGACCGCTGCCGACGCAGACTCGCTCTCCTGCGTCTTGGCCAACGTCCCACTCATCTGCCCGTCCACCCGTTCACGCGCGGAGTCGGCGTGCTTGGACGCCCCGCTCCACGCGTCGGCGGCTTCGGACAGCTCGGACAGTTTCAGATCACGAAGCTGCTGCCAGGTGAGTGTGGAGACCACCGCTACTCGCTCTTCCCCGTAGTGGCGACCTTCACCGAGTCGGCCTGGGTTGCCACCTTGACGTCGACTTCGCCCATGTCCTTGGCCACCTGCCGCAACGCGGGTTCCAGGGAATCGCACTCGTCCCGTACGGACCCCAGCCGCCTCTGCCACGAGGCGACCACGGACTTCAGAGGGCCGAGGCTGGCGAGCCCCTCCGTCGCGCTCGCGATGCCGTCATGGGCGGAGCCCAGGTCCGCTTTCGACATGCCGGTACTGGTCCGGAGGTCACCGGCGGTACCCGCGGCCCGTGTCCAGGGCCCACTCGAGTGCTTCAGCGTCCCCGCACCACCCGCTCCGTGGCCGGACACGGAGGACCCGCCCGGGTCCGCGGACAGCTGGTTGAGCTGCATCTGCGTCGTGTGCCGCTTGGCAGCTGCGCTCTTGAGCTGCTCCCACTCATCCCACGCCATGCGTGGTCCCCTCCCCATGTGCCGTCATGCGCTGCCGAGCCGCCTTGGACCTCGGTGGCAAGGGCGAAAGGCGTTCGCTCCAGCCGTGTACAGCGTTGGACCCGACGGTAGCGACCCCGATCACGTGGCCCATCCGCGCAAACGGCCAGAAGCCCTGAGTATCCGTACTCATCGACGTCGGAATTGACACTCAGGAGTGACAGGCGTCGGCGGTCGGATACCGGGACGCCGGTCCTGACTCTCGCTATAGCCACGGCAACGTCCGAGAAGTACGGCGGCATCGACGGCCGGAACAGCCTGGAGATGTCCTTGCCCCTCACCTTGGGCTGGCGTCCTCGCCATGGCCAACCCGGCGGCCGTGGCTAGGAGTCATGAGCCCCCGTGTTCAGTCGCCGTGTGGGGCCACCCGTCGCCGAGTCCCCCACCCCCACCCTGAGTCCAACGACCGGTCACAGGCTGAACAGCACTCCGCGCCAGATCCAACCCGCGTCAAGAACCACCTGCTGAAGGAGGCTGCTCATCTCGCGCGTGTCGAGACGAAACGTCTCGGCCCTGCGCCGGCGGCCGTCGGTCGCCCGCTCGTACGTCCACCGGCGGGAGACGGTGGTGGACCGCCCGCGGCCGTACTCGCGCGACATGCTCCGCCTGGGTGGGTCCCCGATCAAGGTCACCTGCCACTGCTCGTCGAGAGATCGCACCTCGCGCCTCCCCGGGGCCAGCCGCATCCGGGTCTTGAGGGACCTCTCCAACTGCCTACGGGTGGATCCGCGGCCCGTGGCGGGTTCCAGAACCCGCCACTCCGCCACGAGGTCGGCCTTCTCGTCGGGGAGGGCGTTGCGCACGCGGAACGGCACGTCCCGCCCGTTGATCGCGAGCAGTGCGGCTCGGACCTCCTCGGCAGAACACGGTGCGGCACCGTTGTCGGGGTATTTGGTGCCGGTCAACTTGTCGAAGAAGCCCATCGGACCAACCTGCCTGGGTATGTGCGCGCGAACGGGATGAGTACGCCTCCCGATGCCTCGGGCGGCCGCCGTTGACGGGGTCCTGCTGCTCATCGCCCCGGGGCAGCAGGTGCCGGGACCACGGCGAACTCTGAGACCTGGTCTATTGGGCCATGCGCCTGCTCGCGATCGCCAGGGCTTTACCTCACCCCAGTCCATGTGGACGCACCGGGCAGATGCTGGCTCCGTCACGCTCGGGTGCACGCGTCATCCCACGCTGCGCGCCATCCTCACGGGAGTGGCAGTGGCTGTGTCCTGGCCATCGCCCACGGCCGGCGTCGAGTCGATCTCTATCAGAACTGCTCGATCTTCTGGCCGTCCGGAACCAGATAGCAGCCGGATACGACGAAGAAGTTGAGGTTCGGCGGATTGTCCTTGGCCTGGTAGATGATGTTGACGCTGAACTTCTTCGCGTCGTTGTCGGCCGTGAGGCCGAGATTCTTGTTCCGGCTACTGTCCGGTCCGTAGGCGACAACCTCCCAGCCATGCTTGGGCAGTTTTGACTTCAGCTGATCCATCACGTCCTCGAGCTGCTCGGGCGAGGTCGGTCTGAAGGACCAGGAGTGGAAGATCTGGAAGTACCTGTCCGGGTCCTTCATTCCGCATTCCTTGACTCCCGGCCCGGTGTCGGGCGCCTTCCCTTTGAGGCCGATCAGGTTGTACAGCTCACTGGAAGTCTTCTTCGCATCCTCGGCGGCGTCACTCGACGTGCTGACGCCGGAAGACGGGATGTCGTCGTGGTTCTCGGCGTTGGCCACGCGGCAACCGACGAGGATCCCAAGGGCCGTGGGCAAGGTGAGCGCGAGGGCGCCCAGTTTCGTCTTCAAGCCGGGACCTCGTTTGAACAAACGGGGCGAGCAAGGCGAAGGCGGCCTTGTCGGCGAGATCGCGGAGGCTTGACGGCGCATACGCGGCCTTGTGTGAAGCTCATGGTGACAGCGTGCCGCGGGACGGGGAAGGACGGCATGAGCGGGCGTACTCAACTGGTACTCAGGAAGCGACGTGACAGCCCTGTCCTCGCCGGGACGAGGCGCATTTGGTTCGGGGCCGGCGGGTCTGATCGGTTGACAGATCACGTACCTGCCAAGGCCACGGACGAGCCGTCGCGGACTAACGGACCTCGCCTATCAACTCGCCCAACACGCCCAGCGCAGCTCACAACCTGGCGGCGTGCGAAGATCCCCGCGGCTTTCCCGAGAAACTGCCTGGCTAGAAGGCTAGCGATGAAGAACCGGATATTCTCGCGCACTTCCGGCTACGCAAGGGAACGTCGGCGTTTGGCGATGACGGCGGCCGTTACGGCTCCGCCGACGATTACGGCGGAGCCGAGCGCGAGCCACAGGATGCCGCGGTCGTTGCCGTGGGATGAGGCTTCGGCCGCCGTGTCGTCACCCTTCGCTTGAGCGGCAGGTTCCTTGGAGGCAGCACCCTGAGTGGACGGTGCCGTGGCCGGGAAGTCCTGGAGCGGAAAGGCATGGGCAGGGCCCGTGTCGCCCGGATCCCTGAGGGCGATGCGGGGGCGGACGATACCGTAGCCGATGGAGTCGTTGCGCTTGGCTCCGTCCGTGGGAGCGCCGATCGTGTTGAGCATGACGCGCAGGATTTGGTAGTTGGTCCAGGTCGGGTGCTTGGACCAGATCAGGGCGGCGCTGGCGGAGGCCAGGGCGGTGGCGTCGCTGGTGCCGCTGCCCTTGCAGAGGCCCGTCTGGCCGCCGCAGGCATGGACCATGTCTTCCCCTGGGGCGGAGATGTCCACTTGAGAGCCGTATTGGGACCAGGAAGTCCGCCGGAGGTTCTTGCCCACAGCTGCCACACCGACGACACCGGGAGTGGCCGCTGGATACTCGACGGAGTTGCCCTTGTCGCCGCTGTTCCCCACGGCGGCGAAAACGAGCGAGCCGTGGTCCAGGGCGTATTTCACGGCAGCAGTCAGCTGGGGTGCAGTGATCGTCGTACCCGCTGAAATGTTGATGACCTGAGCGCCTGAGTCTGCCGCGTAGCGGATGGCCTTCCCGAGGAACGAGGGCCCCGCAAAGCCGTTCCCGTCATCCTTGGCAGGCATACGAACGGGCAGAATCTTGGCGCCCGGCGCGAGACCGAACGCACCGTTTCCACCTCCGTACGCTCCTGTGCCGGCGATGAGACCGGCCATCCCCGTGCCGTGGCCGTCGTAGTCCGTGTGCTCGTCTCCGGAACGGCTTGAAGGCGCCAAGTCCAGTCCGTCGAGGACTCGTCCCTTCAGATCGGGATTGTTCGGGTCGACTCCGGTATCGATCACAGCGACGGTGATGCCTTTGCCCGTGCTCGTCCGCCACATCTCCTCGGCGTGCATGGCGTCCAGGTACCACTGCTGGGAGCGGGTGGAATCGGCGTGAGCCTGCATGGACATGCCCCCCACCAACAGCAGGCCGATGGCTGCTGAGGCCAGAACCTGGAGCCTCTTGCGCCGCGCATTGCCGGTGGACATCTATGTCCCTTTCGTATTTTTTATAGTTCAGTCAGTGGTCGGTGCTTCACCGCGGCGGTCGGTCTGTCGCCTCCGCTTTGTCTGCCGGGCGCCACCAGTCTGGCCAGGGGCGCCGCCGCGAGCACCTCTGCGATTGCCTGCCTCACTGGGCGTACCGCCGGAGATGCCTCCTCGCGTCGGCCCGGAGGCTACCGGTGCGCCGGGGCGGGCCGGCGCGCGGCCTGTCTGCTGTGGGGTGCCACCCACGACGCCGTCAGAGGGCATCGGCGCGGCGCGCCCGGTAGGTCGGCCCACGGGCGGGCCGCCAACTACCCGCCCACCCTGTCCTGATGTCGGCATGCGACCGGTCGAACCTCGACTACCTGCAGGCTCACCACCAACGACCGTCCCACCGGGTAGCCGACTCGTCGGCCGGCCAGTGGTGGGCGTCGTGGTAGGACGTCCACCGGCGATGCCCGAATTGCCCGGAAGCCCACGGCTGGAGCCTTGCCCTGGAACGGTACGGCCCGGAGCCACTCCGGAGCCCGGCATGTTGCGGCTCGGGGCCGGTCCGGCACCAGCAGCTCCACGGCCGGGAAGAGAGTCGACGGCTCGCTGCCCGGGCCGGCCGGCCATGCGTCCGACAACGTCCGACCTGCCCGGGCCGACGGAGGCCGAAGGTACGCGTGGAGCAGCGCCCGAGATCGGCAGCGTCATGCCACTGCCTGCCGAAGGTGCCCCTGTGTTCAGGCGGGAAGCGGGGAGCATCCCGTCCGTCGCTCCTGTGGGCCGTTGGTGAACTTCGGGGGTCGTGGTGGCCGAGTCGATACCGACATGAGTGGCGGGCTCGACCGTCCGCGCATGCAGGTGAACAGACGGTGCCTCACTTGTCGGCAGGTCCGTCCCAGGCCGCTCTGGGGTCACTGCATGTCCGCTCTCGGTCCCCACGTGGCTGGCGGTGGCGAAGCCTCCGGAGCCGGTGCGGCCCCCGCTCACCCCCCTGGAGCGCTGGGCCCCGGGGCGAACCAGATCCTCGGACTTCTCACGGAGAGGCACAAAAGCCTTCGGCGGCGGCGGAAACCTGGGCCTCTCCAACCCGTCCAGCTGTGTCGCAGACAGCCTGTACGCCTGGCCCAGCTTCGTCATCTGGGCGGCGGCCTCCTGGCGGACCTTCTCCTTGTCGGCGGCGAGGGCCGCGAGTTCGGTCGTGGACTTGTGGCTCACCGTCGCCGCGTCGGGGTCGTTGTGGGCCGCTGTCGCCGCGTCCAGGTTCGCCTGGGCGCCGGCCTTGTCGCGGGGGATCGACGCCTGGGCCTGGGCGATCGCGTCGGAGGCGTGTCCCAGCCAGGTCGCGGAGTCCTCGCCGAAGTCACCGAGGCGCAGCGTCGCGTTGGCGAGGTCGCCGGTCCAGGTACGGAACGCGTCCGCACCCTCGCCCTTCCATTCCACCCACTGCGGACGCACCTTGAGCTCTTCGGCGATCTTGCGGATCTCCTTGGCGGCCGCGGTCAGCCGAGTGGCGGCGGCCTGCACCGTGCCGGCGTTCGCCTGGTCCAGCCACGCCAGCATCTGTTCGTGGCTCATGTCCTCGAAGGACGTGGCACCACCGGTTCCCTTGCCGGGCATCAGCACTCTCCCATCGAAGCCATCAGATGCTGCCGCCCGAGTCGCCGCCCACCGGGGGCCGGTCCGGCTTCGCGTCGCCGCTGCCGTGGCTCTTCTTCGGGAGTCCGGGGTCGTATTCCCCGCCGTAGTGGTGCGTGGTCTCCGCGCTGATCGCCTGCATGCGGTCGCGGATGTCCAGTTCGATGTTCTGGTAGCCCTTGTGCGCGGCCAGCACCGCGATGTTCATGCCCTCCATCGAGTCGGACAGCAGCTTCGACAGGCTCTCCAGCTCGGTGATCACCGTCTCGTACGAGCTGAACAGGCCGGACGCCTCTGTCCACGCGCCCGCTCCACCGCCGAACTGGTGCCGGACCAGCTGCTCCTGGCCCACCTCGCCCGGGCCGGCCGCCGAACCCTTGAGGTCGCGGATCAGGTCGTCGACGCGCTTGCGGAACTTCGTGAACGACGACAGTTCGGTGACCACGTCACCGACGGCGTCCCGCGCCGCGTCGAACACGTCCGACGCCCACGACGTCGGTCCGGGCGCCGCCCCGCTATCACTCGGCAACACAATCTCTCCCCCGTACAGCCAAAACAGCCGAAGCTTCACCGGCAACTCTAGCTATCGGCTGTGACAGTCCACACCGGGCCTGTGGCGAAGAGTGACCAGAATCGGGCCATCCCGAGGCGCGGCTCGGCCGGTTGCCGAGGGCGGTGACGAAGAGCATGGCTCCACTCAACCTCGCCGCGGAAACACGGCACATGAGTGCCCGTACTCATATGTGGGAGCGGGAGTATTCCAGGTGCTCCTGCGGGTCAGCCTTCGGAGGCGTACGGCACGAAGTCCGTCCGTGGCTATGGCGCGAGCGCGAGCCCTGGTCCCGGCCACCGGCCCCAGCCGCAGTACCGGCCCCGGCCTGAGCTGTGGGCCGCCGACAGTCCAACTCGGGCCCGTTCCCGTCCGGTGCGGCCCGCGCCCCTCTCTAAGGAACACGTGAGGGAAGCCCCACCCCTCCCTCCCGGCTGTCGCGCAAACTCACTCCCTCGAGTGAGAATGCGCAACTCGGCTGCATCCGAGCCAGGTTGCTCGCCCTACGCTCAGCTTGAAATTCCACCTTTGCGTCGTTTGGCCTATTTTCTTTCGCCTGTGTTTGTTCATGAGGCACTGTTGCTCCCCTGTTCCCTGATCCACCGGACAGGCCCCTAAGGCTGGGATGCCATCTGCACGTCGGTGCAACCGCGCTGTTTCGCCTCGTGGTCGGCGAACGCCGTCACCGCGGATGCGGCGAATCGGGCGGAGTAGTGACGGACCGGGTATGTGCCAGTGTCCCTGTCGTAGAGGTGATACAGCACGAACACGGCAGGCTGCGTGGACTGAGGGCACTTCGCGGTGGCCCAGGAGTAGTCGTCGTCCTTGTGGGTGGGGCCGTATCCCTCCTTGAGATTGCGACCCTCACTCGCAAGGAAGTCCTTGGCGGCAGCACCGTAGTAGGCATACAGGCCGTATCCAGGCTTCTTGGTCGGTGTGACGAGGTAACAATTCACCTGTGGAGCCTGCGTATCCGCGGGAAACTCCATGATCGAGGGCGTGCTGCTCTCCGCCGCTGTGGAAGCCGGCTCTCGAAGCGCGGCGCAGGAGCCCTGCGCCTGCGCAAGTGGTTTGACCGCAAGAGACTTACCGAGCGTGGGAGCGGACACGTCAGTGAGCTGCTTCCCGGTCCTCGCCCGGCATCCGTGCTTGGCAGCCGCTTTCTGGGCGGTCTCCGTGATGACCCGACCCAGCCCGGTGAGTGCGGGGCCGTTGTTCGAGGCATGAAGGTCACCGTATGCGACAAGAGCCCTACTTCTCTGGTTCTGGCAGTCGAGCGCGACCACGACCTGCGGGAACCCTTGGTCGGTGACGATGCCGGGCCAGCCGTTGCCGAGCGGTGCCGCCCGGCCCTCGACTCCGTCGGTGTCGGAGTCGTACCGCGCGAGGGTGTCGGAGGGGGGCGTGTCGCTGCTCCAGCGCAGTTTGATCTGCAGGGTGCCGCCCCGCACGCCGGACTCCGTGGTCCTCACTGAGCACTGAGCCAGGTAGTCACCGCCGGAATCAAGTGATCCGGCCCGCAGGTTCGAGGAGCCCAGGGCGGCGTCGAGTCCGCCTTGGGCCAGCGTGCCGTCGCACGCCTGGTCCAGCGAGCGGCCGTTCCGCCAGGAGTCGTATGCCCCGGTGCTGTACAGCACCTGAGCCACGACGCCTAGGACGAGGACGAATGCCCCCACGTACCAGCCTGCGTGTATGCGTCGGAGCCTGGAGTTGATCTGCATCGTGCTCATTCTGTCGAGGGCTGTTCCCCGCGGCGTTCAGCGGTCGCTACGAAGGGTGTTGAGCGTGTGGTTGCGGCCGAAGTCGTACTGATCCTGTCCTGCGTGGACAAAGAACTGCGTGTAGTCGCTGTCGATGCCGTGGCCGCGACTGTTCGCCCACGCCCTGACCATGTGCTCCACATCGTGCTGGCCGGCATCGTAGGTCTCGGCATTCTTCTGTGTGGCAGCGAGATTCGCCTCGGCCACATGCTCCTTGTTGGACTCGTACGCCCACACATCGACGGTCTTCGTGGCGAGGTCTCCGACGGGGCTGAGATCGGACACGGGATTGAACATCAGTGCCGTGCTCAGGGAGGTGCCCAGACCGTGGTTGAAGTCGGCGGCCCACTGAGTCTTCTTGAACCGTTCGTCGAAGATGACGTCGGACCGTACGCCGTCGTAGGCACCCATGGCGCGTGAGCTGTCGACGACGCGGTCGTGGATCGTCTTGTCACCAGCGTCCTGGGGTATACCGGCCAGGACATGGTGCGAGTACTGCTGCTCCGCCCCGTAGAGATGCCCGAATGCCTCCGGATCGTCTGCGACGCCTCGCATGACAGCGGCGAGGCGTTGGTGCCCCACAGCGAGGTGCGCTCCATCCTTGTCGTGCCAGACGGAACCCGAACTGTCCCAGTCGATGTCGTAGCGCGACGATGACTCCGCGTAGATGCCGTGCGTGTCGGGCGTGTACGACGTCAGGATGTGCGCCAAGGGCGTGGCGAGATTCTTCGGCAGTTCCTGTGCTTGATCCGCCGAGTACAGGGTGTTGATGGTGTGCTGCAGGATGCGGGCCTGGGGCAGAGTGTGCTCTCGGACGGCGTGATAGGCGCCCGGCGCGCCCCCGGTCGTAGCGGCCTCCAGAGCGGCGCCGAACCCCTTACGGACGTCACCGTCCTCGACGACGACCGGAGGACCTGTCGTGGTGCCACCTGGGGGGGTTGCGTAATGGTCGATAACGGTGTCCCAGTCTCGCCCGTGGAGGAGGTACTCCAGATTGTCGTTGTGCGCCGGATCCAGGTACTCGGTGCTGGTCGCCGGGTCATCGGACATGATGCCAAGGACACCGTCGAGCGGGTCGTTGGCGAACCAACCCCGATCCTTGCCAGTGAAGTTGTCCCGCAGGGCCCAGACGGACTCGGTGTGCCCCTTGGCTGTGTACGACTCCTCCGCGTGCCGGATGTCGTCCGCGGTGTCATCAAGGAACTGGCCGGAATAACCGTGCCCCTGCTGCATCAGGGTGACCAGGCTCTGATAGCCCCGGACCTTCTCATCCGGAATCGGGCTGAGGCCGTCCACCTTGAATTCCTCGGTTCCAGCCTTCTGTATTTCCGCACGAAAGTGCTTGTAGAAGGAGGAATTCGGGTCACGCGTCGCAGTCGCCAGCGTGGTCGCGAGGCCCTTCTGGATGTCCAGGTCCTGGCTGCTGTGCTTCTTGTCGTCGTAGTGGGCGAGGCTGTCGAGGTCGTTGGCGAGCTTCAACGTCCTGCGCGCGCCGAGGTCATCAAGCAAGGTCTGGCTGAACGCCATGTCGCCCGAATTGTCACGGAAGAGCCGCTGCAGTTTCTGGTAGTCGCGCGCGGACGCCTTACCGGCATCGATGCGCAGCGCGATGTCCCTGGCCTCGTCCGCCTCGTACTTCTCGATGTCGCCCTGGGCCTTCCCGTTGAAACCGTTGAGGGTGCCATCGTTGACGTCGGAGTCGATCACGACGGCGGTGAAGGCGACCTCGACGCCCTTGTCGGCGTCGTCCACGTCTCCGACCAGCTGGTCGATGCGCTGCTGCCACGAACTGACACTCTTGCGAATGCTCTCCTGGTAATCAGGGTCATGAGCAAGAGCGGTCCGATCCCCCTGGCTCAGCTTCTCGGTGTCGTACGAGATCACGCCCTGGCCCGAGACCTTCATGCCCTTCGCTAGGGCTTCGTCCCGAGCCGCCTCCAGTTTTTTGCGCAGGTCCACAAACTGCGTGTGGGCGTCACGCAGCAGGGAGGCGATCGCCTTGGCCTCGGTCTGGGCGTTTTGGAACTCCTTCAGCGTGACATCGAAGCGTCTGTTGGCGGCCTCTGCGCTCAGTCCCGTCCAGGTCCGGCCCATGGAGATGCCGTACACATCCCGCTTGTACGCCGTCTCCTGCTTGTGGAACTCCTTCGCCATACCGTCCCAGCGCTCAGCGGCCGTGGTGAGCGTGGCCAGGTCGGTCGTCATGATCTCGTGGTATGTCGGCATGGGTCCCCGTTGTCTGCGTTGGCGTGCGAGTCGGTCACGATGGCGGTGAGGACAACCGCGCTTCGGTCAGTACTCGTCGATCGGAGAAACCCCGCGCACGCCTGTCCCGACTCCGAGGTCCGTGCTCTGCAGCAAGATGTTGGTGCTCCCCAAGGCCGCCTTCTCAGACGCGAGCCGGTTCATGAGGTTCTGAACCTGTTCGCCCCACGTCCTGTGTGCCTTCTTGAGGCATCCTGAGGTGAACCATCCGTGGCCATCCTTGGGCCCGAATGCCTTGACGGCGACGCCGGTCTCCCCGTCCGCCCAGTCACCCGACTTCCGGGTGTCGGGCTCGATGTACAGTTCGATGGCGCGAGCCGCGGCCCTCTTCTCGGCAGGCGACGACGCCAGATCCGGTTGACCGGCAGGAACCCCACCGCCGGGGTCTGCGGGGAGTTGGTTCAGCCGCATGCCGACCGGGCTTACGGCCTCCCTGCTGACTATGTGTTGCTCTCCTGCAGACTCAGCCATGAATACCTGCCCCCGTTGCGCTTACTTGGCGTGCGCCTGTCAGGCTATCAAGCGGCCGGAGCTTCGCCATGATGGATCAGTCGGGGCTCCGACCCACCCGGCGGCGATCTACCCTCCCCCCAACCACCACCAGACGTAGCCCGCCCTCACTCCGCCTGGAGCACTCCCGCGCGACACCTCACCCCCGCCCGACCATGCTGAACGCATGGCAGAAGAAACCGTCACCCTCCCCGAGCGGCCCGAGCAGCCCCTTCCCCCCGTCCGGGACTGGCCCGCCGGCGAGCTGAACGCCACCGAGTTCGAACCGGTGCTCGCGGAGCTGATGCGGGAGGGGCCGCTGACGCGGATCCGGCTGCCGCACGGAGAGGGCTGGGCGTGGCTGGCGACGCGTCACGACGACGTGAAGGTGATCACGAACGACCCCCGGTTCAGCCGGGCGGAGGCCGCTGTCCGTCAGGTCACCCGGCTGGCGCCGCACTTCGCGCCGCGGCCCGGCGCGCTGGCGTGGGCCGACCAGCCCGACCACAACCGGTTGCGGCACGCCGTCTCGGCCGCCTACACCGTGAGCGCGGTCAAGCGGCTGCGTCCCCGTGCGCAGGAGATGCTCGACGCCCTGGTCGACGACATGGTGCGGGACGGGTCGCCCGCCGATCTCATCGAGCGGGTCCTCGAGCCCTTCCCGATCTCGGTCGTCTGCGAGGTCATGGGCGTACCCCTGGACGAACGGCAGAAGCTGCACGCCTGGACGCGGGAGATCATCTCCACCGCGGGTGGCGCGGATGCCGCCGAGCTCGCCAAGAAGGGGCTGTTCGGGTGGATCGGACAGGCCGTCCGCGACCGCCGTGACAACGAGGGCGGGGGTGACGGCGACAGCGAGGACGTTCTCTCGCTGCTCGGGGCCGCCGTGCGGCGGGGCGAACTCGGCGAGGAGGAGGCGGTCAGCGTCGCCGGCCCGCTCCAGATCGGCGGAGAGGCCGTCACCAACAACTCCGGCCAGATGTTCTACCTCCTGTTGACCCGTCCCGACCTGCTGGAGCGCCTCCGCAGCGACCCCGCGTCGCGCCCCGCGGCCATCGAGGAACTCCTGCGCTACATCCCGCACCGCGCTGCCGTCGGCCTGCCCCGGATCGCCACGGAGGACGTCGACCTCCAGGGTGTCCGCATCCGCGCGGGTGACGCCGTGTACGTCTCGTACCTCGCCGCGAACCGCGATCCGGCGGTCTTCCCCGACCCCGACCGGATCGACCTCGACCGGGACGCCGGCGCGCACGTGGCGTTCGGCAACGGGCCGCACTTCTGCACGGGCGCCGTCTTCTCCCGGATGCAGATCGAGCTGCTGATCGACACTCTGCTGGACCGCCTCCCCGACCTGCGCCTCGCCGTGCCCGCCGATCAGGTCCCCTTCCGGCAGCGCACGATGATCCGCGGCCCGCTCGCGCTGCCCGTCGCCTGGTGAGGTGAGCCGGCGGGACATGAGGTGACGTCTCGGACGGGCGCCCCCGGGGATTCCCGGGGGCGCCCTTTCGTGTCCGGAACGCGAAAGGGCCCGTACGACCGAAGTCGTACGGGCCCTTCCAAGGAGCTCGCGAGGAGCTACCAGGAGATCAGATCGACAAGGACTACTTGTTGATCTTGATGACCTGGCCGGCGCCCACGGTCCGGCCACCCTCACGGATGGCGAACTTCAGGCCCTCCTCCATGGCGACGGGCTGGATGAGGGAGACCGTCATCTCAGTGTTGTCGCCCGGCATGACCATCTCGGTGCCCTCGGGGAGGGTCACAACGCCCGTCACGTCCGTCGTACGGAAGTAGAACTGGGGACGGTAGTTGTTGAAGAACGGCGTGTGACGGCCGCCCTCGTCCTTGGACAGGATGTAGGCCTGGGCCTCGAACTCGGTGTGCGGCGTGACCGAACCGGGCTTGATGATGACCTGGCCGCGCTCGACGTCCTCGCGCTTGATGCCACGGAGGAGCAGACCGACGTTCTCGCCCGCCTGGCCCTCGTCGAGCAGCTTGCGGAACATCTCGATGCCGGTGACCGTGGTGGTGGTCTTCTCCTGCTTGATGCCCACGATGTCAACGGTCTCGTTGACCTTGAGGACACCACGCTCGATACGACCGGTGACGACGGTGCCACGACCGGTGATCGTGAAGACGTCCTCGATCGGCATCAGGAACGGCTTGTCGACGTCACGCTCGGGCTGCGGGATGTTCTCGTCGACGGCCTTCATCAGGTCGAGGACGGACTGGCCCCACTCCTTGTCGCCCTCAAGGGCCTTGAGCGCCGAGACCTTGACGACCGGCAGGTCGTCGCCCGGGAACTCGTACTCGGAGAGCAGCTCACGGACCTCGAGCTCGACGAGCTCCAGGATCTCCTCGTCGTCCACCATGTCGGCCTTGTTCAGGGCGACGACGATGTACGGAACGCCGACCTGGCGGGCCAGGAGCACGTGCTCCTTGGTCTGCGGCATCGGGCCGTCCGTGGCGGCGACAACGAGGATGGCGCCGTCCATCTGCGCCGCACCCGTGATCATGTTCTTGATGTAGTCCGCGTGACCGGGGCAGTCGACGTGGGCGTAGTGACGGGTCTCCGTCTGGTACTCGACGTGCGCGATGGAGATGGTGATACCGCGCTGGCGCTCCTCAGGAGCCTTGTCGATCTGGTCGAAGGCCGAGGCCTCGTTCAGGTCCGGAAACGCGTCATGCAGCACCTTGGTAATGGCGGCCGTGAGGGTCGTCTTACCGTGGTCGATGTGACCGATGGTGCCGATGTTGACGTGCGGCTTAGTCCGCTCGAACTTCGCCTTCGCCACTGGGGTCCTCCTACGGAGTGGTTCTGTACGCCTTACTCATCGGCGCCAGGTGATCTTTGCTGGGGTGCCGCCCGCCGGGATTCTCCCTTACCGGTTGAACCCCGGCGGTCGGTGTCAAGCCTAAAGCGTGCAAACGGTGTGCGTTACTCGCCCTTGGCCTTCGCGATGATCTCCTCGGCGACGTTCCGGGGAACCTCGGCGTAGGAGTCGAACTGCATCGAGTAGCTTGCGCGACCCGACGTCTTGCTGCGGAGGTCTCCGACGTAGCCGAACATCTCCGAGAGGGGCACGAGGCCCTTCACGACACGGGCACCGGCCCGCTCCTCCATGGCCTGGATCTGACCACGGCGGGAGTTGATGTCGCCGATGACCTCACCCATGTAGTCCTCGGGCGTGGTGACCTCGACGGCCATCATCGGCTCGAGCAGCACGGGGCTGGCCTTGCGCGCGGCCTCCTTGAAGGCCTGCGAACCGGCGATCTTGAACGCGAGCTCGGAGGAGTCGACCTCGTGGTAGCCACCGTCGAGAAGAATGACGCGAACGCCCGTCATCTCGTAGCCCGCCAGGATGCCGAACTGCATGGCCTCCTGCGCGCCGGCGTCCACCGACGGGATGTACTCCCGCGGGATACGGCCACCGGTGACCTTGTTCACGAACTCGTACGACGCCTCGCCGCCCTCGATGGGCTCGATCGCGATCTGCACCTTGGCGAACTGACCGGTACCACCGGTCTGCTTCTTGTGCGTGTAGTCGTGACGCTCGACGGCCTTGCGGATCGTCTCGCGGTACGCGACCTGCGGCTTGCCGACGTTGGCCTCGACCTTGAACTCACGGCGCATACGGTCGACCAGCACCTCGAGGTGCAGCTCGCCCATACCACCGATGATGGTCTGGCCGGTCTCCTCGTCCGAGTGAACCTGGAAGGAGGGGTCCTCCTCCGCGAGACGCTGGATGGCTACACCCAGCTTCTCCTGGTCACCCTTGGACTTGGGCTCGATGGCGACCTGAATGACCGGCGCCGGGAAGTCCATGGACTCCAGGATGACCGGGTTCTTGTCGTCCGACAGCGTCTCACCGGTGGTGGTCTGCTTCAGGCCCATGACGGCGACGATGTCGCCGGCGCCCACCGCCTCGATCTCCTCACGCTTGTTCGCGTGCATACGGTAGATCTTGCCGATGCGCTCCTTCTTGCCCTTGACGGAGTTCAGCACAGCGCTGCCGGACTCCAGGCGGCCCGAGTACACCCGGACGAAGGTGAGCTTGCCCAGGTGCGGGTCGCTCATGATCTTGAACGCGAGCGCGGAGAGCGGCTCGTCCACGGACGGCTTGCGCTTGACGACGACCTCGGGGTCCTTCACGTCGTGGCCCTCGATGGCCTCGACGTCAAGCGGGGTCGGCAGGTAGCGCACGACCGCGTCGAGCAGGGGCTGGACGCCCTTGTTCTTGAACGCGGTGCCACAGAACACCGGGGTGACCGTGGTGTCGTTGGACTTGCCGGACGCGATGGTGATGCGACGGATCGCGGCGTACAGCTGCTCCTCGGTGGGCTCCTGGCCCTCCAGGTACAGCTCCATGATCTCTTCGTCGTTCTCCGCGACGGCCTCGATCAGCTTGCCGCGCCACTCCTCGGCGGCCTCGGTGTGCGTGGCCGGGATGTCGACGACGTCGTACATCTCGCCCTTCGCCGCCTCGGCGGACCACACGAGCGCCTTCATGCGGACCAGGTCCACAACGCCCTTGAAGTCCATCTCGGCACCGATCGGGAGCTGCATGACCAGCGGCTGAGCGCCCAGGCGGTCCGAGATCATGTCCACGCAGCGGTGGAACTCGGCGCCCGTACGGTCCAGCTTGTTCACGAAGCAGATGCGCGGCACGCCGTAACGGTCGGCCTGACGCCACACCGTCTCGGACTGCGGCTCGACACCGGCGACACCGTCGAACACCGTGACGGCACCGTCGAGGACGCGGAGCGAACGCTCCACCTCGACCGTGAAGTCGACGTGACCCGGGGTGTCGATGATGTTGATCGTGTAGTCGTTGTCCTCAAGCGGCCAGTGACAGGTGGTGGCAGCAGAGGTGATCGTGATGCCACGCTCCTGCTCCTGCTCCATCCAGTCCATGGTGGCAGCGCCGTCGTGGACCTCACCGATCTTGTAGCTGACGCCGGTGTAGAAGAGGATCCGCTCGGTGGTGGTCGTCTTGCCCGCGTCGATGTGGGCCATGATCCCGATGTTGCGGACCCTGGCCAGGTCAAGTGAAGTGGTAGCCATAAGGCTTCGGTCTTCTCTCGGTCTCGATGTGGGTAGCGACTACCAGCGGTAGTGCGCGAAGGCCTTGTTGGACTCGGCCATCTTGTGGGTGTCCTCGCGCTTCTTCACAGCGGCACCGAGGCCGTTGGACGCGTCGAGAAGTTCGTTGAGCAGACGCTCGGTCATGGTCTTCTCGCGACGGGCGCGGGAGTAACCGACGAGCCAGCGCAGCGCGAGCGTGTTGGCGCGACCGGGCTTGACCTCGATCGGAACCTGGTACGTCGCACCACCGACACGGCGGGACTTGACCTCGAGGGTCGGCTTGATGTTCTCCAGCGCGCGCTTCAGCGTGATGATCGGGTCGTTGCCCGTCTTCTCACGCAGACCCTCCATGGCGCCGTAGACGATGCGCTCGGCGGTGGAGCGCTTGCCGTTGAGCAGCACCTTGTTGATCAGCGACGTGACAAGAGGAGAACCGTAGACCGGGTCGATGATGACCGGGCGCTTCGGGGCGGGGCCCTTACGAGGCATTCTTACTTCTCCTTCTTGGCGCCGTAGCGGCTGCGGGCCTGCTTGCGGTTCTTGACACCCTGGGTGTCGAGCGAGCCACGGATGATCTTGTAGCGAACACCCGGCAGGTCCTTCACACGGCCGCCGCGCACGAGCACGATGGAGTGCTCCTGCAGGTTGTGTCCCTCACCCGGAATGTAAGCGGTGACTTCGATCCCGCTGGTCAGACGCACACGCGCGACCTTACGCAGGGCCGAGTTCGGCTTCTTCGGGGTGGTCGTGAACACACGCGTGCAGACGCCGCGACGCTGGGGCGAACCCTCGAGTGCGGGCGTCTTGTTCTTCTCGACCTTGTCCTGCCGGCCCTTCCGGACCAGCTGCTGGATCGTAGGCACTACTTCTCCGGTTTCTGTGTGCCGAATGGTGAAGCTAACCTGGAACGCCACCGACCCACGCGGTCGGGTGTGTCGAATGCTGCAGATTCCCGCCGCGAGGCGAAAAGGGCGCAGATTACGGTGGCCGGTTACGGCTCGCCTTGCGGTTTGAAGGCACGCACGCGAGCCAGGGCACACCCCAGGCACAAGGTCTGAGCGTACCTACCTCACGGACTTCGGTCAAAACAAATGCTGTCCAGGGCGACACGCCGGACTTCCCACCCCCCTCGGACGGGCTCGCCGACCACGTCCGCGACGACCTGTCCGGGCCCCCGCGACCGTCGCACGGTAGGCCGTGCCGGGGCCGCCGGAGCCCGGGAGACGGGCTGCGCATCCTGGCCGGATCGCGCCCTTTCGGGCTCGGCGGTCTTGCGCTTTCAGTACGTTGATCCGTCCGCTGCGAGGACTGGGGGACGAGCATGACGACAGGGACGGTGGCCCATCCGTCGGACGACGGGGGCCTGGACGACCGGGTGCCCTTCCTGGCCCGGCTGGAGGCCGAGGACCGTTCGGCACTGCTCGGACTCGGCCGCTCGCTGGACTTCGCCCCGCGCGTCATCCTGCTGCACCAGCACGAACCGTCCGCGCACGTCCTCTTCCTCGTGACCGGCTGGACGAAGGTCACCGCCTCGGCCGCCAACGGGTACGAGGCCCTGCTCGCGCTGCGTGGCCCCGGTGACATCGTCGGGGAGTCCGCGGTGCTCACCGGGCGGCCGCGGTCCGCGACGGTGACCGCGCTGGAGCCGGTGCGGGCGGTGGCCGTGGAGCACGAGCGCTTCCGTGATTTCCTGAGCCGTTCACCCGACGTCTCCTTCGCGCTCCTCGGCCTGACCGCGGACCGCACGCGGGCGGCCGACCGGCGGCGGCTGGAGTTCGCCTCGATGAGCGTGCGGCAGCGTTTCGCGGTCCTGCTCCTGGACCTGGCCCGTACGCACGGCCGCCGGACGGCCGAGGGCATCGAGCTCGCGGTGCCGCTGAGCAAGCAGGAACTGGCGGGCTCGGTCGGCGCGTCGCGCGAGATGGTGCAGCGGCTGCTCAGAGAACTCCGCGACAAGCAGGCCGTCTCCACGGGGCGCCGCACGCTGCTGATCCTGCGCCCCGACATACTCCGCCGCATCGCGGCCACGGAGTTCCCGGCCGCCGGGATTCCGTCCCCGCAGGTCCCTCGGGAGGGGGAGGGACAGCTGCCCCGGGGCGGCTCGGGCGGGGAGGCGTAGGCGGCGAGGCGTAGGCGGCAAGACGTAGGCGCGGCGGGCGGCGGGCGGCGGGCGGCGGGCGGCGTCGGGAGGGAAGCGGGGGCGCGGGTGAAGTCGGGGCGCGCCGTCCGGGGTGACTGTCCGTCCGGAGTGCCGGAGCCGTCGGCGGTGACTGTGCGTCCGGGGCCCCTGTCCGTCCGGGGTGACTGAGCCGTCCGGGACGGCCGAGGAGCGGCTCGCCCCATGTCCCCGAGGCGTCCCCCGGTGTCCCGCCGTGTCCCCCGGCCTCCCGGGGACCTTCTGTGCACACGGTCACACTCCGAGTGGGTCATCCGCCCTCACGGCCCGGGGCGTCCCGCCACCAGGCTGCTGGTCTGCACGGCACACCTCCGAGAGGCGACCATGACCCACCCCGTGAGCCGCACGATCCTGTTGCTGGACATCGAGAGGTTCAGCGACCGGGACGACGTGGAGCAGGCGTACCTGCGGCGCATGCTCTACGACGTCACCGACCGCGCCCTGGAACACGCCGGCATCGACGAGACCCGGCGGCTGCGTGCCGACCGCGGTGACGCCGTGATGGCGCTCATCGACGCGAACGCCCCGGTGACCACCCTGCTCCGCGCGCTGCTCACGGAGGTCCCGGCCCAGCTGAGGACCGTCAACCGCATGGCGTCCCGCTCCGCCCAGATCCGCCTGCGCGGCGTCCTCGCCACCGGCTACGTCGCGGTCGACGCGCTCGACGGCTGGGTCGGCTCCGACCTGAACCACGCCTGCCGCCTGCTGGACGCCCGGCCCCTGCGTGCCGCCCTGCGCGAGCGCGCCGACGACTTCGCGCTCTGTGTCTCCGACGCGCTCTACACCGGCGTCGTACGGCACGACCACCCCGGAGTCCCGGCCGCCGACTTCCGTCCGATGACGGTGGACAGCAAGAACGGCCCGCTGAAGGCATGGCTGCACGGCCCGCTTCCCGGCGCCGCGGCGCCCACACGAGACCACGCCGACACGGGGGCGGGGGAGGCCGGGGCACCGGGCGGTTCGGGGGACCGCCCGGCGCCCACGGTCCCCCCGCGGGGCGGCCCCGGCGAGGACCGCCCGGCGCCGGCCGGATCAGGGGGAGCCCCGGCGCCGGGCCCCGCGCTCCGCGTCGACGGCGGCTCCGTCGACATCAGCGGTGGAGTGCTCGGCGGCAACCAGTACGGCGGGATCAGCGGCGGCCACTTCAGCGGCAACGTCACCTTCGGCGACCCCGGCGACCGGGAGCGGGGCGGCCGCAGCCACGGCGGCCGGGCACAGGACGGCCAGGAGCGGGGCGGCAGCGCGTGAGCACCCAGGAGCCGGCCGGCCAGGGTTCCCCGGCCGGCCCCCGCCCCGGCCACGACGGCCCGCCCTCCGGCCACGGCGGCCCCGGCCCCGCCGCGGACCAGCCCTCCACCACCCCCGTACCCGACGACACCCCCCGTGGCGACGACCAGGACGCGTCCGAGGAGCACGACCAGCCACAGACCGCCTGGTCGGCCCGGCGTGACCTGGTCGACCACAGCCCTCGGACCATGAACGTCGGCGCCCGGGCCCGCTTCGGCGGCGGCCTGCTCGGGGGTGACCAGCACGGCGGTATCAGCGGCGGTCACTTCACCGGTGACGTCTTCATGGGCGGCAGGACGGAGATCTACCACCTGGCAACGGCCGGCACGGCCTCGCCCGCACCGTCCGCCGGCGAGGTCCCGCGCTCCACCCTGGAGCGGTTGGACGGCAGCTTCGTCGCCGACGCCCGGGTCATGGACGACCTGCTCGACCGGCTGCGCCGCGACCGCGTCCTGGTCCTGTCCGGCGCCCGTTTCACCGGCAGACGCACGGCCGCCCTGATGCTCCTGCACCGCCTCGGCGCCGCCCCCGTCCGCACCCTCGTTCCCGACACCGCCCCGGGCAGCCTCGCCGACGGGTTCACGCCGGAAGCCGTGGAGAAGCGCGACGGCGACCGTGCGCGCGGGTACGTCCTGTGCGACCTCGCCACCCGCCGGGACCGCCCGCTGCGCGAACCCCATCTGCTCGCCGCCCGGGACCGCCTCGCCGAGCAGGACGCCTACCTGGTGATCACCGTCGGCCCCAGCGCCGCACTGGAGGACGTCCCCGCCGTCCGCTGGGAGCCCCCGGCCGCGGCCGACGTCCTCGCCACCCACCTGCGCGCCCGCACCGACGAGGAGAGCGCCGCCAAGCTGCTCGGGCTCCCCGACACCACCGAATTCCTGGGCCGCGGGCACCAGTTGCGCGAGGTCGCCGCCTTCGCCCGGCTGCTCGGTCGGTACGCGGCCGGGGAGGTGACCGAGGACGCCGTGGCGCGGTTCTCGCTCGTGTCGCTGGAGAACCAGGTCCAGGAGTGGTTCGAGGAGGACGAGGCCTCGATCCACCTGCGGGACAAGGCGTTCCTCGTCGCGCTGGCCGCCTTCGACGGCGGCCCGTACGCCCTCACCGCCGAACTCAGCGATCTGCTCTACCGCTTCCTCCAGGAGACCGAGAACCGGGCCCGCGTCCCGGAGGTCCCCGTCTTCGGCACGCATGTCGGCAAACGCCTCCAACTGGCCCGCGCCCACCGCTACGAGGAGGACGAGCACACCGAATGGGGCCCGGTGACCCAGCGGAAGGCGGCGTTCCGCGACGACCGGGCCTCCCTCGTCCTGCTCCGCGAGGTGTGGACGGGCCACCCGTCCGCGCGGCCCGCCCTGATCGCCTGGCTGCGCCGGCTCGCCGACGACGGCCGCCCCCTGGTCCGTACCCGGGCCGCCTCCACCGTCGCCGTCCTCGCCCGTACCGACCTGCCCTCCGCGATGGCCCTGGTCATCGAACCCTGGGGCACGTCCAAGCTGTTCCGGCACCGGCTCGTGGCCGTCAACGCACTCACCCTCGCGCACCTCGTCGGCACGCCCAACATCCCGCGCATCCTCGACGACTGGTGCACCCACGACGATCCGCGGCTGCGCTGGGTGGCGGCGCGGGCGTACGCGCTGATCGGACCCGAGCGGCCGGTACAGGCGCTCGCCGCGCTGCGCGGTGCCGTCCGCCGCCTGTACACGGACGCCCCCGACGACCTGGACGGCGAGATGGCGCGCGAACTCGCCGAGGCCGTGGAGCTGTTGCTCCTCTCCCCCGCCAGCGATGTCGTGCTCGCCGAGCTGCTCGGCCGCCTCGACGACGACCGTGCCGTACACGACCTCACCCTCGGCGGCTTCGTCAACGCCTGCCGCCGCACCGAGGACGACGAGCGGTACGGCACCCCGCTGGTCCTCGGCTGGTACGCGCGGGCGGCGACCGAGGGCGCGGCGGCCGCCCACGGCATCCCGGCCCTGTGGCGGGCGGCGCTCGCCGACCCCCGGGCCACCCGGCACGCGCTCGACGTGCTGCGCGACTGGGTGCTGATCGCCGACCGGACGCCGGCCGCCGAATGGGCGCTGGCCGCCCTGCTGCCCGCTCTCGTCACCACCACCGCCGAGCACCAGCGGCTGAGCCATCTGCTGCGGACCATGCCCGGCGAGGACGGAGCGCCCCCGCCCCTGGTGGCCGCCCGCCTGCTGACCACCCTTCCGGCCCGCTGACCGGGGGCCCGCCGCCAGAACCTTCCGACCCAGGCGACCGGAGGCGAAGCGCCCCGGCGTTCCCGAGGAGACACGCACATGCCCACCTTCAACCGCCCGCCCGAGTGGCAGCAGCAGGCGGACCGTCACTCCGACCTGGTCGACCCGGTGCTCACCGTGCGCCAGCTGTCGCGCTTCGAGCTCTCGCTGAAGCATCTGGTCCGCATCGACCACGCCCTGGTCTTCTCCACTCCCAAGGGCGGCTACGAGACGTATCTGCCGCCCCGGAGGCCGACGCGCAGCGAGATCGCGGCGAAGCGGTACTCGGCCGTGTACGAGGTGGACATGGGCGTGCATCCCCACTCGGCCGAACTCACCCTCCCGAGCGACAACGACGCCTTCGAGTTCACCGCGGTCCTCGACCTGTCCTGGCAGGTCCTCGATCCGGGCCGGTTCGTGGAGAGCGGGCACCGGAACGTTCCGGCGGCGCTCATCGGCGAACTCCAGCAGGCGGCCCGGCCGGTGAGCCGCCGTTTCGCCATCGCGGACAGCGCCGCGGCCGAGCGGGAACTGCTCCAGGCGGTCACCGTGCTCGGGCCGCTCGGGGCACCGGCGGGACTGCAGGTCACCTGGACCCTGCGGCTCCGTCGCGACCAGGCGAACATCGAGCACCAGCAGCGGCTGCAGGCCATCGAGTACTCCGCCGCCGAACAGGTGCGGGTGGCGCAGCGCGGCATGGAGGTCGACGTCGAGGCCGACCGCCGGTTCCGGCAGCAGGACGCCCTCCAGATCGACCGGGCGATGGCGTACGGCAACCGGCAGCAGGAACTCGCGCTCCAGCAGCAGCGGTGGCAGCACGAGCAGGCGCTCCTGCTCAGCGGGCAGCAGCATCAGCTCGCCCTCCAGCAGGGGCACCAGCAGATCGAACTCCAGAAACTGGAGGAGGAGAAGATCGCCTTCTACCAGTGGCACCTCCAGCAGGGCGGTGTCCATGCCTGGGCGCTGCATCTCGCCCAGCGCCCGGAGGACTCCCACCTCGTCATGTCCAGCATGCGCGAGGACCAGCTCCGGATGATCCAGGCCCAGATGGACCTGGTGAAACAGCTGCTGAGCGGCGACACGGCCGAGGGCTACGAGCTGGAGGGCCCGAAGCAGCTGGCCCTGCGCACGGTCAGCGACATCCTCAACCAGCGCCTCCCGGGGGTTCCGCAGACCCCTCCGCTCCTTCCGTCGGCCGCCGGTCCGGCGTACCCGGACCCTCCGATGCCGGGATACGCGCCGACCGGCCCCGGCCAGGCCGAACCCCCGGCTCCCGGCCGGCCGCCGCTCCAGGAGCCCACGGCGCAGGCAGCCGACCAGGACGGCCGCCTCGCACCGACGCCCACGTCCACACCCGCGTCGGCACCCGCATCCGCACCGGCGCCCGGAGCGGGTCCCGGAGCGGGCCCCGCCGCCACGCAGCCGTACGGGCCGTACGGCTCGTACGCCGGGCAGCCGGGCCCGGCGGCGGGTCAGCACCCCGGTGCCCAGCCGGGACCGGTGGGAAGCCCGTACGGGGCTCCTGGCGGTCCCAGCGGGCAGTCCCCGCAGCCGTACGCCCCGCCGCCCCCGGTCGTGCCTCCACTGGTGCCTCCGACCCCTTACCCGGGCGTCCCCGCCCCGCCGACCGGGCCCTTCGCGCCCGCAACCCCGGCCTGGCAGCCGCCCCCGGGCTACGGCAGCACCCCGACCCTGCCCGCGCAGGACGTGACAGCCGTCGGCCAACCGGTCCACGACACCCCGCGGGCCGACCATCCGCGCCCCGACCATCCGCGCCCCGAAGGACCGAGATCCGCTGAACCGGGGCCCGACGCACCGCGGTCCGACGCACCGAAGCCCGACGCACCGAGGCCCGGATCAAGGCCCGACGAGCCGGCCGCCGGCACCGCGGAGGACGGCACGTGACCGCACTCGACCCGGCACCGGTACCCACGCCCGCCACCGACCCGGACGGGGACCCGGCCGCTCCGCTCGGGGTCCCGCCCGGAGCCCCGGCCACCGGCGCTCCCCTCCCGGACCACCACCAGGACGCCACCACGCCCGAGATCGTCCGCCTGTGCGAGCGCCTCCTCACGGACCTCCGTGCCGAGATCACCCGCGCCGACAGCAAGGCATCGGTGCTGGTCGCCGCGCTCGGCATGACCGCGGGCGTCTTCAGCGGTCTGCTCGCGGGGCACGACTGGACGCCGGCAGCGCTCTCCGTTCCGGGTGCGGCACTGTGCTGGGCGGGCGTCGGCTCCCTCGCCCTCTCCCTTCTCGCCCTGCTGCTGGCGGTGCTCCCGCGCTACGGCGCCGCGGACTGGGCGCCGGGCCATCCGCTGTCGTACTTCGGCGACATCCAGCAGGCCGTACGGCTCGGCTGTCTGCGGAGCGCCCTCGCGGACACCGGGCGCGATCCCACCGGAGGCCTGGCCAAGGCCCTCGCCGAGACGAGCGGGATCGCCGCGCGCAAACACCAGTGGATCCGCACCGGGCTGATCGCCTTCTGCGTCGGCACGGTCCTGCTGCCCGCCTCACTGCTGATCGGCTGACACCGGCCGGCCGTACTCGCCGCTCGTCCCCACGCAAAGGAAGCACCGTGACCCAGCCACCGCCCTCGCCACCGGAGTACCCCGAGCACCCCGCACCGCCCCCGTCCCAGGTACCCCCGCCCTACCCGGGACAACAGCCCCCGACCTACCCCGGTCAACAGCTGCCCCCGTCGTATCCAGGCCAACAACCTCCGTCGTATCCAGGCCAGCAACCCGCGCCTTATCCGGGCCACCAACCCCCGGCCTATCCGGGCCAGCAACCCCCGCCGTATCCGGGCCAGCAACCCCCGACCTATCCAGGAGGCCAACACCCACAGGCCCTGTACCACCCGCAGCCCCCGCAATACCCACAGACCGCCACTCCCCCGCCCCAGCCCGGGTACCCGCAGGCCGCGCCGCCCTCCATCCCGGCCCAGGCCCTCTCCCCCGACGACCCCGCCCACCCGCACCACATCAGCACCGACCACGGCCGCGTCCACATCCGCAGCCAGCAGCGCCGCACCGACTCCACCGCCGTGGGCAGTCTGCTGCTCCACCTGCCGAACTTCCTGTGCAGCCTGTTCGTCGTCGCCCTGTTCTCCGCCTTCTTCGGCGACCTCGGGTTCCTCGTGGTCCTCGCCTGGCTGGTCAGCGGCGCACTGGTGTTCCACCGGCCCACCGAGAGCGCCATCGCGCGCCGTCTGCTCCGCCTGCGCTACCCCACCCCGCAAGAACGAGCCAAACTCGAACCGGTCTGGCACGAGGTCACGGCGCGCGCCGGAGTCGAGGGCCGCACCTACGAACTGTGGGTGGAGGACAGCGACGGCCTGAACGCGGTCGCCGCGGCCGGCCACATCGTCGGCGTCACCCGCTTCGCCATGAACCACCTCCCCAACGGGGAACTCGCCGCGGTCCTCGCACACGAACTGGGCCACCACGTCGGCGGCCACGCCTGGTCCTCGCTGCTCGGCTACTGGTACGCGCTGCCCGGCCGGCTCGCCTGGCGGGTCCTGCGCGGGTTCGCGAGCATCGTCCTCAAGGTGTCGCGCGCGTTCTCCTGCTTCGGGGCCGCGTTCGTCGTGCTGGTCCTCGGCGGCCTCGCCCTGGCGACGGTCAGCACGCTGTACGGACTTCCGCTGCTCGTCCTCGCCGTGCCGTACGCGCTCGCCGCCGTCGGGCGCCGGGCCGAACTGCGCGCCGACGAGCACGCCGCGGCCCTCGGCTTCGCCCCGATGCTGGCCGCCGTCCTCCACAAGCTGCACCAGCAGGAGCAGTACGAGACGGCCGCGCTCACCGCCCGCAACGGGGGCGTCCCCCCGCGGGAGAGCCCGCTCAGCAAGCTGCTCTCGTCCCACCCGGACCACTACACACGGCTGCACCACCTCCAGCCGTATCTCCAGCCGCCCGCCTGACGGCAGAGGGGCCGGCCGAATCCGCGGCTGACGCCGGAGGCCGGCCGGCCGCTCAGCTCCCGGACACCACCCCGACGATCATGACCAGCATCAGGAACAGCGCCCAGGCCGAGACCGACAGCCAGCCCAGCACGAGACCGGTCATCGCGAGGCCCTCACCGCTCTCCCCGGTACGGCGCATCTCCGAGCGCGCGGCGTGCCCCAGGACGACCGCGGGAATGCCGGTGGCACCGAGCGTCACCAGGGTGAGCAGTCCGCAGACCACGGCCCCGACCGCCTTCCCGTTCGTCACCGGACGCGGCGCGGGCAGGAAGGTCAGCGGGACGACGGCCCCGGAGCCCGCCGACATCGGCACGGGACCCTGTGGCAGGTCGCCGACGAGCACGGCCAGTTCGCCCACCGTCCTGGCCGCGTAGGCCCGCGCCACCCGCTTCTCGAACTCGTCCTGATCCAGGCGGCCTTCGCCGAAGCCGGCTCTCAGCACGTCCACCGCCCGCTCCCGGTCGGCGTGCGACGCGAGCATCGACGGCCCGCTCTGCCCCTGCCACGGCTGCCACGGCGTCGGGTACGACACGGAATGCCTCCCCCCAGACGGATTCCTCCATCATGCTCCAACGCGGCATTTCCGGCACCGGTTCCCGCAGGACCTCCATACCGCCGGACGAGCCCGGAGAACGCCGACGGGCGGCCACCCACGAAGGGTGACCGCCCGTCAGTTGACGTACGCCTTACTGGTTGTACGGACCGTAGTCGTAGTCCTCCAGCGGAACGGCCTGGCCGGAGCCCGTGCCGAACGGCGAGTAGTCGATGTCGTCGTAACCGACGGCCGAGTACATCGCGGCCTTGGCCTCTTCGGTCGGCTCGACCCGGATGTTGCGGTAACGGGACAGACCCGTACCGGCCGGGATGAGCTTACCGATGATGACGTTCTCCTTGAGGCCGATCAGGGAGTCGGACTTGGCGTTGATCGCCGCGTCCGTCAGAACCCTGGTCGTCTCCTGGAAGGACGCCGCCGACAGCCACGACTCGGTCGCCAGCGAGGCCTTGGTGATACCCATCAGCTGCGGACGGCCGGAGGCCGGGTGGCCGCCTTCCTGCACCACACGACGGTTCTCGGTCTCGAACTTCGAACGCTCGACCAGCTCGCCGGGCAGCAGCTCCGCGTCGCCCGACTCGATGATCGTCACGCGGCGCAGCATCTGCCGGATGATGATCTCGATGTGCTTGTCGTGGATCGACACACCCTGCGAGTTGTAGACCTTCTGGACCTCGCCGACCAGGTGGACCTGGACCGCGCGCTGACCGAGGATCCGCAGCACGTCGTGCGGGTTGGTGGCACCGAAGGTGAGCTTCTGGCCCACCTCGACGTGGTCACCCTCACGCACCATGACCTTGGCACGCTTCGAGATCGGGAACGCCGTCTCGTCGCTGCCGTCGTCCGGGGTGACGACGATCTTCTTGGTCTTCTCGGTCTCCTCGATACGGACGCGGCCGGCCGCCTCCGAGATCGGGGCGACACCCTTGGGCGTACGAGCCTCGAAGAGCTCGACGACACGGGGCAGACCCTGGGTGATGTCGTCACCGGCCACACCACCGGTGTGGAAGGTACGCATCGTCAGCTGGGTACCGGGCTCACCGATGGACTGGGCGGCGATGATGCCGACCGCCTCACCGATGTCGACCAGCTTGCCGGTGGCCAGCGAACGGCCGTAGCACATGGCGCAGGTACCGACGGCGGACTCGCAGGTCAGGACCGAGCGGGTCTTGACCTCCTCGATGCCGTGCTTGACCAGCTCGTCGATGAGGACGTCGCCGAGGTCGGTGTTGGCCGGGGCCAGCACCTTGCCGTCGACGGTGATGTCCTCGGCCAGCGCACGGGCGTACACGCTGGTCTCGACGTTCTCCGCCTTGCGCAGCACGCCGTCCGCGCCGCGCTCCGCGATGTGCAGCTTGAGGCCACGGTCGGTGCCGCAGTCCTCCTCGCGGATGATGACGTCCTGGGAGACGTCGACCAGACGACGGGTGAGGTAACCCGAGTCGGCGGTACGCAGAGCGGTGTCCGCCAGACCCTTACGAGCACCGTGGGTCGAGATGAAGTACTCCAGCACCGACAGGCCCTCACGGAAGGAGGCCTTGATCGGACGCGGGATCGTCTCGTTCTTGGCGTTCGACACCAGACCACGCATACCCGCGATCTGACGCATCTGCATCATGTTTCCTCGGGCACCCGAGTCGACCATCATGAAGATGGGGTTCGTCTTCGGGAAGTTCGCGTTCATCGCCTCGGCGACCTCGTTGGTCGCCTTGGTCCAGATCGCGATGAGCTCCTGCGTGCGCTCGTCCTTGGTGATCAGACCACGCTCGTACTGCTTCTGGACCTTCTCGTCCTGCGCCTCGTAGCCCTTGACGATCTCCTTCTTCGCCTCGGGAACGACGACGTCGGAGATGGCCACGGTGACGCCGGAACGGGTCGCCCAGTAGAAGCCGGCCGCCTTCAGGTTGTCGAGCGTCGCCGCCACGATGACCTTGGGGTAGCGCTCGGCGAGGTCGTTGACGATCTCGGAGAGCTGCTTCTTGCCGACCGAGTAGTCGACGAACGGGTAGTCCTCGGGCAGCAGCTCGTTGAAGAGCGCGCGGCCCAGGGTGGTGCGCAGCCGGAAGGTGTCACCGGTCTGGTACTCCGGCTCGCCCTCCTCGACGGCCGGCGGGGTCCAGCCGCGCGGCGGGATGGTGCCCACCGGGAAGCGGATGTCGACCGCCGACTGGAGAGCGAGCTCCCCGGCGTCGAAGGCCATCGTCGCCTCGGCGGTGGAGCCGAACGCGCGGCCCTCGCCCTTGACGTCGCGCAGCTCGCCGTCCGTGGTCAGGAAGAACAGACCGAGGACCATGTCCTGGGTCGGCATCGTGACCGGGCGGCCGTCGGCCGGCTTGAGGATGTTGTTCGAGGACAGCATCAGGATGCGGGCCTCGGCCTGCGCCTCCGCGGAGAGCGGCAGGTGGACGGCCATCTGGTCACCGTCGAAGTCCGCGTTGAACGCGGTGCAGACGAGCGGGTGGATCTGGATGGCCTTGCCCTCGACCAGCTGCGGCTCGAAGGCCTGGATGCCGAGGCGGTGCAGCGTCGGCGCACGGTTCAGCAGAACCGGGTGCTCGGCGATGACCTCTTCCAGGACGTCGTAGACGACCGTGCGGCCGCGCTCGACCATCCGCTTGGCGCTCTTGATGTTCTGCGCGTGGTTCAGGTCGACCAGGCGCTTCATCACGAACGGCTTGAAGAGCTCCAGCGCCATGGCCTTCGGCAGACCGCACTGGTGCAGCTTCAGCTGCGGACCGACGACGATCACGGAACGCGCGGAGTAGTCCACACGCTTGCCGAGCAGGTTCTGACGGAATCGACCCTGCTTGCCCTTGAGCATGTCGGACAGCGACTTCAGCGGGCGGTTGCCGGGGCCCGTGACCGGGCGACCACGACGGCCGTTGTCGAAGAGCGCGTCGACGGCCTCCTGAAGCATGCGCTTCTCGTTGTTCACGATGATCTCGGGGGCACCGAGGTCGAGAAGGCGCTTCAGACGGTTGTTGCGGTTGATCACGCGGCGGTACAGGTCGTTCAGGTCGGAGGTCGCGAAGCGGCCACCGTCCAGCTGCACCATCGGACGCAGGTCCGGCGGGATGACCGGCACGCAGTCGAGCACCATGCCCTTGGGGCTGTTGCTGGTCTGCAGGAACGCGGAGACGACCTTGAGGCGCTTGAGCGCACGGGTCTTCTTCTGGCCCTTGCCGGTGCGGATGATCTCGCGGAGGCGCTCGGCCTCCTCGTCGAGGTCGAAGGACTCCAGGCGCTTCTGCAGCGCCGCGGCACCCATCGAACCGTCGAAGTACGTGCCGAAGCGGTCACGCAGCTCGCGGTAGAGGAGCTCGTCGCCCTCCAGGTCCTGGACCTTGAGGTTCTTGAAGCGGGTCCACACCTCGTCGAGACGGTCGATCTCGCGCTGCGCACGGTCGCGCAGCTGCTTCATCTCGCGCTCGGCACCCTCGCGCACCTTGCGGCGCACGTCGGCCTTGGCGCCCTCGGCCTCCAGCTCGGCCAGGTCGGTCTCGAGCTTCTTGGCGCGGGCTTCCAGGTCGGCGTCGCGGCGGTTCTCGATCTGCTGACGCTCGACGGAGACGTGCGCCTCCAGCGAGGGCAGGTCGCGGGTGCGGCGCTCCTCGTCGACGTACGTGATCATGTACGCGGCGAAGTAGATGACCTTCTCGAGGTCCTTCGGGGCGAGGTCGAGCAGGTAGCCCAGACGCGACGGAACGCCCTTGAAGTACCAGATGTGGGTGACGGGAGCGGCCAGCTCGATGTGGCCCATCCGCTCACGGCGCACCTTGGCGCGAGTGACCTCGACGCCGCAGCGCTCACAGATGATGCCCTTGAAGCGGACGCGCTTGTACTTGCCGCAGTAGCACTCCCAGTCCCGGGTCGGACCGAAGATCTTCTCGCAGAAGAGTCCGTCCTTTTCGGGCTTGAGGGTGCGGTAGTTGATGGTCTCGGGCTTCTTGACCTCGCCGTGGCTCCACTGACGGATGTCGTCAGCGGTGGCCAGACCGATCCGGAGCTCATCGAAGAAGTTGACGTCGAGCACTATGCGTCAATCCCTCTCAGGGTTGTAAGTCATGGGGTCTGATACGGGGGTCCTGGGGCCGGCCGGGGGCTCAGCGATGTTCATCGTCGAGCCCCCGTAACCGGACTCCCGTCAGACCTCTTCGACGCTGCTCGGCTCGCGCCGGGACAGGTCGATGCCGAGCTCCTCCGCCGCGCGGAAGACGTCCTCGTCGGTGTCACGCATTTCGATGGACATACCGTCGCTGGACAGCACCTCCACGTTGAGGCAGAGAGACTGCATCTCCTTGATGAGCACCTTGAAGGACTCGGGGATGCCGGGCTCGGGGATGTTCTCGCCCTTGACGATGGCCTCGTAGACCTTCACGCGACCGGTCACGTCGTCGGACTTGATGGTCAGCAGCTCCTGGAGGGCGTAGGCGGCGCCGTACGCCTCCAGCGCCCACACCTCCATCTCACCGAAGCGCTGGCCACCGAACTGGGCCTTACCACCCAGCGGCTGCTGGGTGATCATCGAGTACGGACCGGTCGAGCGGGCGTGCAGCTTGTCGTCGACCAGGTGGTGGAGCTTGAGGATGTACATGTAGCCGACCGAGATCGGCTCCGGGAACGGCTCGCCGGAGCGGCCGTCGAACAGCGGCGCCTTGCCGGTCGGGAGCACCATGCGCTCGCCGTCGCGGTTCGGGATCGTGTGCTGCAGCAGACCCGCGAGCTCGTCCTCACGCGCACCGTCGAAGACGGGGGTGGCGACGTTGGTGCCCGGGGCGACCTGGTCGGCCTCGATGGCCTGCAGGCGCTGCGCCCAGTCCTCCCCGAGGCCGGAGACGTCCCAGCCGCGGCTGGCGAGCCAGCCGAGGTGGATCTCCAGGACCTGTCCCGGGTTCATTCGGGACGGGACACCGAGGGGGTTGAGGATGATGTCGACCGGGGTGCCGTCCTCCAGGAACGGCATGTCCTCGATCGGCAGGATCTTCGAGATGACGCCCTTGTTGCCGTGGCGGCCGGCGAGCTTGTCACCGTCCGTGATCTTGCGCTTCTGCGCCACGTAGACACGAACCAGCTGGTTCACGCCCGGCGGCAGCTCGTCGCCCTCTTCACGGTCGAAGACGCGGACGCCGATGACCTTGCCGATCTCGCCGTGCGGCACCTTCAGCGAGGTGTCGCGCACCTCGCGCGCCTTCTCACCGAAGATCGCGCGGAGCAGGCGCTCCTCGGGGGTCAGCTCGGTCTCACCCTTGGGCGTGACCTTGCCGACCAGGATGTCGCCGGCGACGACCTCGGCACCGATACGGATGATGCCGCGCTCGTCGAGGTCGGCGAGGACCTCCTCGGAGACGTTCGGGATGTCCCGGGTGATCTCCTCGGGGCCGAGCTTGGTGTCACGGGCGTCGACCTCGTGCTCCTCGATGTGGATCGAGGAGAGGACGTCGTCCTGCACGAGGCGCTGCGACAGGATGATCGCGTCCTCGTAGTTGTGACCCTCCCACGGCATGAACGCCACGAGCAGGTTCTTGCCGAGCGCCATCTCGCCGTTCTCGGTCGCCGGGCCGTCGGCCAGTACCTGGCCGGCGATGACCCGGGCGCCCTCGTCCACGACAACCTTCTGGTTGACGGACGTGCCCTGGTTGGAGCGGGAGAACTTGTGCAGGCGGTACGTGGTGTACGTGCCGTCGTCGTTGGCGGTGGTGACGTAGTCCGCGGAGACCTCCTGGACCACACCGTCCTTCTCCGACTTGAGCACGTCGCCGGCGTCGACGGCGCAGCGGTACTCCATGCCGGTGCCGACGAGCGGGGCCTCGGACTTGATCAGCGGAACGGCCTGGCGCATCATGTTCGCGCCCATGAGGGCACGGTTGGCGTCGTCGTGCTCCAGGAACGGGATCATCGCGGTCGCGACCGACACCATCTGGCGCGGCGAGACGTCCATGTAGTCGACGTCCTCACCGGGGACGTAGTCGACCTCTCCGCCACGACGGCGAACCAGGACGCGGGACTCCTCGAAGCGGAGCTCGTCGGTCAGCGGCGCGTTGGCCTGCGCGATGACGAAGCGGTCCTCTTCGTCGGCCGTCAGGTAGTCGACGTCGTCGGTGACGACGCCGCCCGTGACCTTGCGGTACGGGGTCTCGACGAAACCGAACGCGTTGACCCGGCCGTAGGAGGCGAGCGAGCCGATCAGACCGATGTTCGGGCCTTCGGGCGTCTCGATCGGGCACATGCGGCCGTAGTGCGAGGGGTGCACGTCACGGACCTCGAAGCCGGCCCGCTCACGGGAGAGACCACCCGGGCCAAGAGCCGACAGACGGCGCTTGTGGGTGAGACCCGACAGCGGGTTGTTCTGGTCCATGAACTGCGACAGCTGGCTGGTGCCGAAGAACTCCTTGATGGAGGCGACGACCGGCCGGATGTTGATCAGGGTCTGCGGCGTGATCGCCTCGACGTCCTGGGTCGTCATGCGCTCGCGCACGACGCGCTCCATACGAGCCAGACCCGTGCGGACCTGGTTCTGGATGAGCTCGCCGACGTTGCGCAGACGACGGTTGCCGAAGTGGTCGATGTCGTCGGTCTCGACGACGATCGAGGTGCCGTTGTCACCAACGGTCTCGGTCTCACCGGCGTGCAGCTTCACCAGGTACTTGATCGTCGAGATGATGTCCTCGACGGTCAGGATGCCGGCGTCCAGCGGGGCTTCGCCGCCCAGCTTCTTGTTGACCTTGTAGCGGCCGACCTTGGCGAGGTCGTAGCGCTTCGGGTTGAAGTAGAGGTTCTCGAGCAGCGTCTGCGCGGCCTCACGGGTCGGGGGCTCACCCGGACGCAGCTTGCGGTAGATGTCGAGCAGCGCGTCGTCCTGGCCCTGGGTGTGGTCCTTCTCCAGGGTGGCGCGCATGGACTCGTACTCGCCGAACTCCTCGAGGATCTGCTCGGTGGTCCAACCGAGAGCCTTCAGGAGAACGGTGACGGACTGCTTGCGCTTGCGGTCGATGCGGACACCGACCATGTCGCGCTTGTCGATCTCCATCTCCAGCCAGGCGCCCCGGGACGGGATGACCTTGGCGGAGAAGATGTCCTTGTCGGACGTCTTGTCGATGGAGGAGTCGAAGTAGACGCCCGGCGAGCGGACCAGCTGGGACACCACGACACGCTCGGTGCCGTTGATGACGAAGGTGCCCTTGTTGGTCATGAGCGGGAAGTCGCCCATGAAGACCGTCTGGGACTTGATCTCGCCGGTCTCGTTGTTGGTGAACTCGGCGGTGACGAAGAGCGGGGCCGCGTACGTGAAGTCGCGCTCCTTGCACTCGTCGATGGAGTTCTTCGGGGGCTCGAAGCGGTGGTCGCGGAACGTCAGGGACATCGACCCGGAGAAGTCCTCGATCGGGGAGATCTCCTCGAAGATCTCCTCCAGACCGGACTTCGTGGGGACGTCCTGTCCGCTGTCCAGAGCCGCCTCGACACGAGCCTTCCACGCTTCGTTTCCGAGCAGCCAGTCGAAGCTCTCGGTTTGCAGCGCAAGAAGGTTCGGAACCTCGAGGGGCTCCTTGATCTTTGCAAAGGAGATGCGCAGCGGGGCGGTGCTGGCGCCGTTGTTCGTATTCGCGGTCGAGGCAGTGCGCGAGGCGGCCAAGAGGGGGTCCTTCCGAGGGCTCGGACTCACTACGCGCGTACCGGCCCCCCACTGGGACACAGAGACAGACTGTTCCCGACTCAGCCTAAAAGGCCAGGTCAGAGATAATCCGGTCGTCGGTGCTCAAGCGAGGGCATGCCCCTGGTGACGGGCAGGAGGCAGCTAACAGGCAGCGCAAAGGGTCAGTGTAGCCACTAGGCCCACTGATGTCCAGTCCCGGTTTTTAGAGACCCTCGTTGTCGTCAACACCTGCGGCAAGCCACGCCCTCAATGCACATCGATACTGCCCTCTTCGTCGCCGATCCATGCCTCGGATCCGGATCGTTGTGACGACGCGTCCTGAGAATTGCGCGCTGCGTGCCGTTCGTCAAGGCCCCCCATGCCCAAAGCAAGTGCCGCGATCGTCACGTGCAACCTGTCTTGCAGCCCGTCTTGCAGCCCGTCACGGGCTCGGCCGGAGGCACAACGAAGATCACCATACTCGTCGCGAACCGCAGTGCAAGGCAGCCGCTGCCGGACCCCCTGAACGCCGAAGAGCGACCACCCAGTTGGGTGATCGCTCTTCGGTGCGTCAGCGTTACAGCGCCACGCGGGCGACTGCGGCAGCTCGCGAGGGAGCCCTCAGCGGGCTCCTGGGACTACTTGACCTCGACGGAGGCGCCGGCGCCCTTGAGGGACTCGGCAGCCTTCTCGGCGGCCTCCTTGGCGACCTTCTCGAGGACGGGCTTCGGAGCGCCGTCGACGAGGTCCTTGGCCTCCTTCAGGCCCAGCGAGGTCAGCTCACGCACGACCTTGATGACCTGGATCTTCTTCTCGCCGGCACCCGTGAGGATGACGTCGAACTCGTCCTGCTCGGCCTCGGCCTCGGCCGGGGCGGCAGCGGCGGCGGGGCCGACGGCGACCGCGGCGGCGGCGGTGACGTCGAACTTCTCCTCGAAGGCCTTCACGAACTCGGCGAGCTCGATGAGGGTGAGGTTCTCGAACTGCGCGAGCAGCTCTTCCTGGGACAGCTTCGCCATGATGGCGTCCTTCCACTAATTCGGCAGGTGCCGGATGTACTGGTGAGGCGGGCGTACGTTCGGCCCGCTACGACCGTCGCCTCAGGCGGCGGTCAATGCGCGAGCCGAATTACTCGGCACCGCCCTGCTCGGCCTGCTTGGCACGAAGCGCCTCCGCGGTGCGGACGAACTTCGAGGGAAGCGCCTGGAAGAGGCGAGCAGTCTGCGTCTGCTTGCCCTTGAAGGCACCCGCCAGCTTGGCGAGCAGAACCTCGCGGGACTCGAGGTCCGCAAGCTTCTTGATCTCGTCGGCGGACAGCGCCTTGCCGTCAAGGACACCGCCCTTGATGACGAGGTTGGGGTTGTCCTTGGCGAAGTCACGAAGACCCTTCGCCGACGTCACCGGGTCACCGGTGATGAAGGCGACCGCCGTCGGACCGTTGAAAAGGTCGTCGAGCGTGGAGATCCCGGCCTCGTTGGCCGCAATCTTGGTCAGCGTGTTCTTCACCACGGCGTACTGGGCGTCTTCACCGAGCGAACGGCGCAGCGTCTTGAGCTGCGCCACGGTGAGACCCCGGTACTCGGTCAGCACGGCGGCGTTCGAGCTGCGGAACTGGTCCGCGAGCTCGGCTACCGCGGCAGCCTTGTCGGGCCTTGCCATAGAGCGTCGGCCTCCTTCCGGGTGATGAGGACCGCTCGGAAGGGGCTGGGCAAACGAAACGCCCCGGCGCAGGCGCACGGGGCGTAGCTCGACCGGCATGTCCGCAAGCTGGGCAAGCGAACTCCGGGAGCACATCCACGGTCACCTACGCGGGTCGTCCGCAGTTTCAGCGGATCCTTCGGCCACCCTGCCCTCTTACGAGCGCAAAGCAACGACCAGCGGTCTTTGGCTTCTGGGGAACAGTACGTGAAGGGCGCGCTGTCAAGCAAATCCGCTCGACAGCGCCCGGGTTCAGCCCTGCTGGGCGTCCTTCATCATCTCGGCCAGGTCGACGGTGTCCTTGGCGGGCGGGGCCTTCACCGTCACCGGCTTGTTGTAGTCCAGGAAGGTCACGGTCACGTCGAACGGGCCCTTGTCGGCGGCGGCGCGCACCCGCACCTGCTTGGCGTGGTCGTCCGGACCGATCCACAGGTCCATCGTGAGCTTGTCGGCGCCCAGGTCCTCGTACTGCTTCAGGCTCTTCTCGCGCTTCTCCCGCGTCGCCTTGTCCTCGTCCTTGAACGTGGCGCGGAGGTCGTCGAGGGTGACCGTGCCCTTGTAGTGCGTGGTCCGGACACCGTCGACCTTCTCGGTGCCGACCTTCTTCACGTCCTTGGACCCGGTCAGGTAGGTGGACTCCTGCGACGGGTCCTGGTTGGCCTGGCTCGACAGTCCGCCGGCGCCGCGGCCCGCGGCGGCGTCGGCGCCCTTGGCCGCCCCGGAGAGGTCGAACTTCATCCAGCGCTTGCCGTCGAGCTCCTTCGCCACGGCCTCTCCGCCGCCCAGGTACATCGCCCCGTCGACGACCCGGATCTCGCCCTTGCCGTCGGCGCCCTCGTCGAGAGCGTTCATCTTCATGCTCATGGCCAGCGGCTTCATGCTCATCGCCGCCTCGGCCTCGACCCGGCCGGTCTCCGGGACCTTGCCGGTCATCCGGTAGGTGAGGGACGTGATGGCCTCCGTGTTCTTCGCTGCCTGGGCCACGGCCGCCGCGGGCGTCATCTTCGGCGACTCGTCACTCTTCGCACAGGCGACGGCGCCGCCGCCGAGGACCAGGGCGGCGAGCGCCGCCCCCGTCGCGCCACGACGCACGGAACCACGTACAGAGAACATCAGGATCCCCCCAGGGAACACTTGAACGATTAACAGACTCGGCGCGAGCCTAGCCCAGGGGGGTGCCGGTGGTCTCCTGAATTCTTTTGGTTTTCTTGAACCTCGGTGGCCTCAGCCGGCGGCGCCCTGCGTCTTCAGCAGGTCCTTGAAGTCGGCCGTGTCGCCCGCCGGCGGCGCCTGGCTGGAGACCTTCACCCCGTAGTCGCTGTAGTACGTCGTCGAGGACATCGTGCCGCTCGACAGATCTCCCTTGGAGACTGCCTTGACGAGCAGGTCGTCGCCGTTGACCCAGATGTCGACGTCCTCCGTGGTGATACCGGCCTGCGTGAACTGCTTCTTCAGGTCGGCGAGCTGGCCGGCGGAGAGGTGCGAGCTCTTGGCGGCGAGGTCCGAGACCTCCACCGTGCCCGCGTAGTGCGTGGTCTGCTCGCCCCGGACCTTCTCCTCGGCGACCTTCTTGACGTCACCGGAGGCCAGCAGGAGCTTCACCGACTGGTTCGGCGAGTTGTTCTGCATCTGGTCCTTGAGAAGGGCTCCTGAGCCGCCCCCGAGCTTCGCCAGGTCGTCGTACGCGTACCTGATCCAGTGCTTGCCGCCGGTCTGCCGGGCGAAGGTCTCGCCCATCTTCGCGTAGTAGGCGTCCGACAGATAGCGGGCCTGCATGGACGTCGCGCCCGCCTTGCGCATCGTCTCGGCCATCGTGCCGCCGGTGTAGGTGATCGTCATGTTGCCGGTGAGGCCGTCGCTCCAGCCCATGACGCCGTCCGACTTCATGGACATCAGCGTGCCCATGGTCGTCGTCGACTCGACCTTGGCCGAGTCCGCGCCGTCGGTGGACTTCTCGGCGGACTGCAGTGCCGCCACGGGGCTCACACGGGTCGTGCTCCTGTGGGCCGCCTTGTCGTCCTTGCCGGATCCCCCCGACGAGCCCGAGGAGCAGGCGGTCACTGTCGTCAGCGCGCTCACCAGAGCGATCGAGAGGGTCACGCGGCGCATGGTCGTGCTCTTCATTCGTCCCCACCCCTATGCGAATCCTGAGAGCCGCACGCTAGCGCAGCGCGCTGACACCCCTGTCGGATCGTGTGTCCAGGAATGGGGACGGGCCCCGCACCTCGAAAGGTTGCGGGGCCCGTACCAAGAACGCGTATGCGACGCGGTCACCGGGGTGAGCGGAGGGCTCAGACGGCGGCCGGGTCCTCCTCGACGAGGAGGTTGCGGGTGCGGTTCGGGTCGACGGGAACGCCGGGGCCGATCGTGGTGCTGATCGCGGCCTTCTTGATGTAGCGACCCTTGGCGGCCGACGGCTTCAGACGAAGGATCTCGTCGAGCGCGGCGCCGTAGTTCTCCACCAGCTTGTCCTCGTCGAAGGAGGTCTTGCCGATGATGAAGTGGAGGTTCGAGTGCTTGTCGACGCGGAACTCGATCTTGCCGCCCTTGATCTCGGTCACGGCCTTGGCCACGTCCGGGGTCACGGTGCCGGTCTTCGGGTTCGGCATCAGACCACGCGGGCCGAGGACACGGCCGAGGCGGCCGACCTTGCCCATGAGGTCCGGGGTGGCGACGACGGCGTCGAAGTCCAGACGGCCCTTCGACACCTCGTCGATGAGCTCGTCGGAGCCGACGATGTCGGCGCCCGCGGCGAGTGCTGCCTCGGCACGGTCACCGGTCGCGAAGACCAGGACCCGGGCGGTCTTGCCGGTGCCGTGCGGGAGGTTCACGGTGCCACGGACCATCTGGTCGGCCTTGCGCGGGTCGACACCCAGACGGAAGGCGACCTCGACGGTGCCGTCGAACTTGCTCGTGGAGGTCTCCTTGGCGAGACGGACGGCCTCGAGCGGGGCGTAGAGCTTCTCCCGGTCGATCTTGGCGTCCGCAGCGCGGAGAGACTTGCTGCGCTTGCTCACTACTGCTCCTGATGTGTTCTGAGGAGTCGTGGTGCGGGCCGAGCAGGCCCTGCCACGGTCGTTCTCGATGTGCGGCTCGCGCCGCGTGGCCTACGAAGGTGGGCGTCAGCCCTCGACCGTGATGCCCATGGAACGGGCGGTGCCGGCGATGATCTTCGACGCGGCGTCCAGGTCGTTGGCGTTCAGGTCGGGAAGCTTGGTCGTGGCGATCTCGCGGACCTGCGCCTCGGTGATCTTGGCGACCTTGGTCTTGTGCGGCTCGCCCGAGCCCTTCTCGACACCAGCGGCCTTGAGGATCATCTTCGCGGCCGGCGGAGTCTTGGTGATGAAGGTGAAGGAGCGGTCTTCGTAGACCGTGATCTCCACCGGGATCACCCAGCCACGCTGCGACTCGGTCGCGGCGTTGTAGGCCTTGCAGAACTCCATGATGTTGACGCCGTGCTGACCGAGCGCGGGGCCGACCGGCGGGGCCGGGTTCGCCGCACCGGCGTTGATCTGGAGCTTGATGAGCCCCGTGACCTTCTTCTTCTTGGGAGGCATGTGCTCTCTCCGGGTCCTAGTGAGAGTTTTCAGCTTCCGTCCGGTTCATCCGGATGGAGGCATACCGCACAACGATAACGGGTATCCATGCGGGGCCAAAAACCGAGCAGGTCAGACGGGCTGCGTGAGCCCGTCTGACCTGTTCGGAAGACGTACGTCCAGAAGCCGCTAGTTCTTCTGGATCTGGTCGAAGGAAAGCTCGACCGGGGTCTCGCGGCCGAAGATCTCGACGAGGCCCTTGACCTTCTTCGAGTCGGCGTTGATCTCGTTGATCGTCGCCTGCAGCGTGGCGAACGGGCCGTCGGTGACGGTGACCGAGTCGCCGACCTCGAAGTCCAGCACCTGGACCTCGACCTTGCGCTGCGGAGCGGGCTTGCCCTCGGCCTCGGCGGCCTCACGCGCGGCCTTCTCCTCGGCCTCCGGAGCGAGCATCTTGACGATCTCGTCCAGGGTCAGCGGGTACGGGTCGTAGGCGTTGCCCACGAAGCCGGTGACGCCGGGAGTGTTGCGGACGACGCCCCAGGACTCGTTCGTCAGGTCCATGCGCACGAGCACGTAGCCGGGGAGCTTGTTCTGACGGATGGTCTTGCGCTCGCCGTTCTTGATCTGCGCGACCTCTTCCTGGGGCACCTCGGCCTGGAAGATGAAGTCCTCGACGTTCAGCGAGACGGCACGCTGCTCGAGGTTGGTCTTCACGCGGTTCTCGTAACCGGCGTAGGTGTGGATGACGTACCACTCGCCGGGGAGGGTGCGGAGCTCCTCGCGGAGGGCCTCCACGGGGTCGACGGGCTCGGCCGGCTCGGCCTCCGCCTCATCGGCGTCCTCGTCCTCGGCGAGAGCGCCCTCGGGGACGTCCTCGTCCTCGACGTCCTCACCGGACTCGTCCTCGACGTGCAGGGCCGTTTCCTCGGCGGGCTCGCCGGCGGCGGCATCGGCAGCCTCGAACTCGTCCACGACGTCCGCTCCCTCGACGATGTCGAGCTCGTCGTCAACGGACTCGACCGACTCGCTGGCGTCGTTCAGGTTCGGGTCAGACACGGTGGCTGCTTCTTCCTGGATACATGGGGGTGGAACACGCGAAAGGGGCGCCGGTGACGGCGCCCTTCGCTCTCGGCTCAGCCGAAGACGTACTTGGCGGCGTGGTTGAGCCCATAGTCAATCACGGTCACCAGGCCAATCATGATGACGACAAAAACGATCACCACTGTGGTGTACGTCGTCAGCTGATTGCGAGTCGGCCAGACGACCTTGCGGAGCTCCGCGACGATCTGGCGATAGAAGGTGGCGAGGCGCTTCAGCGGGCCCTTCTTGGCACGCTTACCACCCTTGCGAGCCTTCTTCTTGGACTCGGGCGCCTCGGCATCAGGCATGTCGATGGAGCCCACGGCGTCCGTCACTCGTCCTCACCTGATTCCGGGTCGTGGCCGTGCCGCGCCCGGTTGAGCCGCACGGCGGTGCATTGCAGTACGTACATGCGTGCACACATCCTGGCGAAGGAGTGTGTAGCAGGGCCGGAGGGACTTGAACCCCCAACCGCTGGTTTTGGAGACCAGTGCTCTACCAATTGAGCTACGACCCTTTGGTTTTCCCCCAACGTACCGCATCCGACCGAGTGCTCGCTGTGCGCACGGTGGGTGCGGCCGGTGAAGGCCAACGAGGTGAGAGTGTACGTGGTCCGGGGCCGGGCGTCGAACAGAAAGTGTCCGTAAGGACTTTGTGCGTCGGAGATCGACCGGTGGGCGGTGCGCGTCCGGACTGGTGTTCTCCCGCTGTTCAGTCTGTGAAACCCGCGTGCCGGGGGCGTTTCCGGTCTGAAACGATGGGCCCCATGAGCGCTGCAACCCCTCCCACCGAGCGCCGGGTCTCCGCCCGAGTCGGCGCGATCTCCGAGTCCGCCACTCTCGCCGTGGACGCCAAGGCCAAGGCCCTCAAGGCCGCCGGGCGGCCGGTGATCGGCTTCGGCGCCGGTGAGCCCGACTTCCCGACCCCGGACTACATCGTCCAGGCCGCCATCGAGGCCTGCTCGAACCCGAAGTACCACCGCTACACGCCCGCCGGCGGCCTGCCCGAGCTGAAGGCCGCCATCGCCGCCAAGACCCTGCGCGACTCCGGCTACGAGGTGGAGGCCGCCCAGGTCCTGGTGACCAACGGCGGCAAGCAGGCCATCTACGAGGCCTTCGCCGCCATCCTCGACCCGGGCGACGAGGTCATCGTCCCGGCTCCCTACTGGACGACCTACCCGGAGTCCATCCGTCTCGCCGGTGGTGTCCCGGTCGAGGTCGTCGCCGACGAGACCACCGGCTACCGCGTGTCCGTCGAGCAGCTGGAGGCCGCCCGCACCGAGAACACCAAGGTGCTGCTCTTCGTCTCCCCGTCCAACCCGACGGGCGCGGTCTACACCCGCGAGCAGATCGAGGAGATCGGCCGCTGGGCCGCCGACAAGGGCCTGTGGGTCCTGACCGACGAGATCTACGAGCACCTGGTCTACGGCGACGCCGAGTTCCACTCCGTGCCCGTGGTGGTGCCCGAGCTCGCCGACAAGTGCATCGTCGTCAACGGCGTGGCGAAGACGTACGCCATGACCGGCTGGCGCGTGGGCTGGGTCATCGGCCCCAAGGACGTCATCAAGGCCGCGACCAACCTCCAGTCGCACGCCACCTCGAACGTGTCCAACGTGGCCCAGGTCGCCGCCCTCGCCGCCGTCTCCGGCGACCTGACGGCCGTGGCCGAGATGCGCGAGGCCTTCGACCGCCGCCGCAAGACCATCGTGCGCATGCTCAACGAGATCGAGGGTGTCCTGTGCCCCGAGCCCGAGGGCGCCTTCTACGCGTACCCCTCGGTCAAGGCGCTGATCGGCAAGGAGATCCGCGGCAGGCGCCCCCAGGACACGGTGGAGCTGGCCGCGCTCATCCTCGAGGAGGCCGAGGTCGCGGTCGTCCCCGGCGAGGCCTTCGGTACGCCGGGGTATCTGCGTCTCTCGTACGCCCTGGGTGACGAGGATCTCGTCGAGGGCGTCAGCCGGATCCAGAAGCTGCTGGCCGAGGCGCAGGACTGACGTCCCCGGCGCCTCTCGTCGTACGTTTCGCGTGGGCGCGCTCCACGCGCGTGTGCGGGCCGTTTCCCCCCGGGGAGACGGCCCGCTTCTTCGTGCGAGCAAGACCACTAAAGGGGAAAGCGCTACCGGGACGACCCGGACGTGCGGCAGGATCCTGGAATGGAGCGCGTACGTGATCTCTCTGAACTGCCGAAAGCCCATCTGCACCTGCACTTCACCGGTTCGATGCGGCCGACCACCCTGCTGGAGCTGGCCGACAAGTACGGCGTCCGGCTGCCCGAAGCCCTGACCGAGGCGCTGACCAGCGGGGAACCGCCGAGGCTGCGGGCGACCGACGAGCGCGGCTGGTTCCGCTTCCAGCGGCTGTACGACGCGGCACGGTCCTGCCTCAGAGAGCCCGACGACATCCGGCGGCTGGTGCGCGAGGCCGCCGAGGAGGACATCAAGGACGGCTCCGGGTGGCTGGAGATCCAGGTCGATCCGACCTCGTACGCGCCCCGCCTGGGCGGCCTCATCCCGGCCCTGGAGATCATCCTGGACGGCGTCGACTCGGCCGTGCGCGAGACCGGCATCGGGATGCGGGTCGTGGTGGCCGCGAACCGTATGAAGCACCCCCTGGACGCGCGCACGCTGGCCCGGCTCGCGGTGCGTTACGCGGACCGGGGCGTCGTCGGTTTCGGGCTGTCGAACGACGAGCGGCGGGGCATGGCGCGCGACTTCGACCGGGCCTTCGCGATCGCGCGCGAGGGCGGGCTGCTGTCCGCGCCGCACGGCGGCGAACTGGCCGGTCCGGCCTCGGTCCGCGACTGCCTGGACGACCTGCACGCCACCCGGATCGGGCACGGGGTGCGCGCCGCCGAGAACCCACGGCTGCTGGCGCGGCTCGCGGAGCGCGGCATCACCTGTGAGGTGTGCCCGGCGTCGAACGTCGCCCTGGGCGTGTACGAGAAGGCCGAGGACATCCCCCTGCGCACGCTCTTCGAAGCCGGTGTCCCGATGGCCCTCGGCGCCGACGACCCGCTCCTGTTCGGCTCGCGGCTCGCCGCCCAGTACGAGCTGGCGCGCCACCACCACGGCTTCACGGACGCCGAACTGGCCGAACTGGCCCGCCAGTCCGTACGGGGCTCGGCGGCACCCCAGGACGTCAGGGGGAAGCTGCTGGCCGGCATCGACGACTGGCTGGCCGCCCCGGTCGCCTGACGAGCGTGACCCTCGCGAGGCCCGCCGCGACGGAGATTCCGCCCGGCGGCGCGCGTCCGTCCTGCCGCGCCGGCCGACGGAAGCGCCCCATGAATTCGACCAAGGGGAACACGCCATGAAACTGACCGTCTTCGGTGCCACCGGCGGTATCGGCCAGGAGATCGTCCGGCAGGCACTGGCCTCCGGCCACCAGGTCACGGCCGTCGTACGGGATCCGGCACGGTTGTCCGTCACGGGCGCGGGCCTGGAGGTCCTCCGCTCGGATCTCACCGACCCCGAGGCGCTGCGCCCCGCGGTCCGGGGCCGGGACGCGGTCCTCTCCGGGCTCGGCGCCCGCAGCCGCAAGGACGCCGGGGTCACGACCCGGCTGACCCGTACGGTGCTCGGCGCGATGCGGGCCGAGGGGGTGCGCCGGCTGCTGGTGGTGAGCGCCGGGCCGGTCGGTCCCGACGCCGAGGGCGCCTCTTTCGCCGACCGTGCCGCGCGGGGCCTGATCTCCGTGATCCTGAAGGACGTCTACGCCGACCTGAGAGCCATGGAGGGCGAACTGGCCCGGAGCGCGACCGACTGGACGGTCGTACGCCCGCCGCGGCTGCGGAACAAGCCGGTGACCGGCTCGTACCGGACGGCGGTGGGGGGCTTCCCGCTCAGGGGCCGCTTCATCGCGCGCGCCGACGTGGCGCACGCGATGCTGGCGATGGTCACCGACGCGGGGACGGTGGGGCAGGGGGTGGGGATCGCCTATTGAGCCGACGCGAGGACGTGGGAGGAGGGGGAGCGGGGGTCGCTCCCGGGCCGACGCGATTCGGCCGGACACGGCCTACAGGCGCACGCCCACCGTCACCGGTTCGTTGACCAGGGTGATCCCGAAGGCGTCCCGCACGCCGGTGACGACCTCGCGGGCCAGCGCGAGGAGGTCCTCGGTGGTGGCCCGGCCGCGGTTGGTGAGGGCCAGCGTGTGCTTGGTGGAGATCCGGGCGGGCCCGGAGCCGTACCCCTTGGTGAATCCGGACTTGTCGATCAGCCAGGCGGCGGACGTCTTGGTGTGTCCCTCGCCCGCCGGATAGGCGGGCGGCACGACGTCGGAGCCGAGCCGCTGCGCCACGCGCGCGTGGAACGCGGCGAACTCGTCGTCCGTGAGGATCGGATTGGTGAAGAACGACCCGGCGGACCAGGTGTCGTGGTCCTCGGGGTCGAGCACCATGCCCTTGCCGGAGCGCAGCTTGAGGACGGTTTCACGGGCGGATGCGAGGGGCACGCGGTCGCCGGGCTCCACGCCCAGCGCGCGGGCCGTCTCGGCGTACTTGACCGGAGCCGACAGTCCCGCCGCGTCCTCCAGCTCGAACCGGACGCGCAGCACGACATGACGCTCGGGGTCGGCCTTGAAGCGGCTGTGGCGGTAGGAGAAGGAGCAGTCGGCGTTCGTGAGGGTGACCGTCTCGCGCGTCTTCCGGTCGTACGCGATCACTTCAGTGATGGTCGACGACACTTCCTGGCCGTACGCGCCCACGTTCTGGATCGGGGTCGCGCCCGCGGAACCGGGGATGCCTGCGAGGCACTCGACGCCCGCGAGTCCGGCCTCGACGGTGCGGGCGACCGCGTCGCTCCACACCTCGCCCGCGGCCAGCTCCAGGGCCGTCCCGTCGAGCGCGAACCCGCTCGTCGCGATGCGCAGGGCGGTACCGGCGAAGCCCTTGTCGCCGATGACGAGGTTCGATCCGCCGCCGATCAGCAGCAGCGGGGTACCGGTGTCGTCGGCCTCGCGGACGGCGGCGATCACCTCGGCGTCGGTCGTGGCGGTGATCAGCCGGGTCGCGGGCCCCCCGAGCCGGAAGGTGGTCAACGGGGCGAGCGGGGCGTCATGGAGTTCCTGCACGGGCTCAAGACTACGAGAAGGCTCGGGACTCTCGGCCCGCGGTACGGACGGGCGAGCCGCCGGACCAGCGCCCGCGCCGGCAGGCGGCTCGAGGACGGCATGGAGACGGCCCCGCCGTGGAGGCGGGGCCGTCTCGTGTCGTACGGGATGCGGACAGGCGATTCAGCGCGAGGCGGCTTCCAGGGCCGGGGTGAGGGCGGGGGCCGGGACCTCGGTCACGGTCTCCGAGCGCGCCGCGCGCCGTGCCGAGGGGATGAGCAGCACCGCGACTCCCGCCAGGGCGACCACCGCGGAGCCCACCACCAGCGCGGGCCGCAGTCCGTCCACGAAGGTCTTCGCGGTCTCGTAGCCGCCCTGGGCGGAGAAGATCGACGACATCACCGCGATGCCGAGCGCGCCGCCCACCTCGCGCAGCGCGTTGTTGGCGCCGGAGGCGATGCCCTGTTCCTGCGGACGGACGCTGGACATGACCAGGTTGGACGCCGGGGCGAAGTACAGGGACATTCCGATGCCGCTGATGATCAGGGCGGGCAGCTGCTCGGCGTACGAGACGTCGGCGGCGACCACCAGGGCGTAGTAGGCGAGCCCGACCGCCTGGAGGAAGAGCCCGGTGGCGACGACGGGGCGTCCGCCGATGCGGTCGGAGAGGTAGCCGGCGATCGGCGCCACGAGCATCGGCATACCGGTCCAGGGCAGCATCCGCAGGCCCGCCTCGGTGGGCGAGTAGCCGAGGACGCCCTGCATGTACTGGCTGAGCAGGAAGATCGAACCGAACATCCCGAGGAACATCAGCAGGCTCGCGGCGTTGATCCCGGCAAAGGCGCGGGAGCGGAAGAGCCGCATCGGGAGCATCGGGTTCTTCGCCCGAATGCCGTGCAGGACGAAGGCGGCGAGCAGCGCGGCCCCGGCGAGCAGGCCGGTCAGCACGATCGGGCTGGTCCAGCCGTCGGCGGGACCGCGGACCAGGCCGTACACGATTCCGAAGAGGCCGCCGCTGGCGAGCAGGGTGCCGGGGATGTCGAGCCGGGCACCGGCGCCGTGGGACTCGGCCAGACGAAGCCGGGCGAGCGGGAGGAGGGCGAGGCCCAGCGGAACGTTCAGCCAGAAGATCCAGTGCCAGGACACGTGTTCGGTGAGGCTGCCGCCGATGAGGGGCCCGGAAGCGACCGCGAGTCCGTTCACGGCGCCCCAGATCCCGTACGCCATCCCGCGCCTGGCGGCCGGTACGGCGGCCGTCAGCAGGGTCAGCGTCAGCGGCATCATGATGGCGGCGCCGACACCCTGGACCGCGCGGGCGGCGATCAACGAGTCGATGCCCGGGGCCATGGCCGCGGCGGCGGAGGCGCCGGTGAAGACGGTGAGGCCGACGAGGAAGAGCCGGCGGCGGCCGAAGCGGTCGCCCAGCGCCGCGCCGAACATCAGCAGGACGGCGAAGGTGAGCGTGTACGCGCTCACGGTCCATTCCAGGTCGTCCAGCGCTCCTCCGAGGTCCTTGCGGATGGAGGGCAGCGCGGTCGTGACCACGAGGTTGTCGAGGGCCGCCATGAATCCGGCGACGCTGGTGATGACGAGGGCCCAGGTGGCTCCCCCGCGCCGTGCTGTCTGCTGTGACATCGCTCCCCCTAAGAGTGATTCACTCACGTTGATTAGTTATTGATGACTAACTTTCGCGTCCATGAAAAGGCGACACCCGCCGCCTTCCCGATGAACACCTATCCGCCCGAAACCCTGGCGCGTCCGGCCACCCGCGCCTCCGGATAGATCCCTTCCCAGACCCGGTGGCCGGCCGGAAACCCCATGGCCACGAAGCAGTTGATGAGCATTCCGTACGCCAGGAAACTCGTCGTCTCCCCCACGTCGGCCCCGAGCGGCAGATGGACCGTGTCCCACAGTCGCGTCCAGCCGCCCCGCACCGCCTCGCCGAACTCGCGGTCGCCGGCCTCCTCGGCGGCCGCCACCGCGGTGTACGTCTGCATCTGCATGAGCAGCCGCTCCGGGTGCTCCGCGATGACCCGCGTGTACGCGGTCGCCATGGAGTGCAGGGCCTCCTCGCCCTCCAGCCCCTCGGAGGCCTCCTCGAAGGTGCGGCGGATGTCCTCGAGGCAGCGTTCGGCCGCCGCGAGGAAGATCGCCTTCTTGCCCGGGAAGAGCCGGAAGAGGTACGGCTGCGAGACGCCCACACGCTTGGCGATCGCCTCGGTGGAGGTGCCGTAGTAGCCGCCGCGGGCGAACTCGCTGATCGCCGCGCGGATGACGCTTTCGCGCCTGTCCTCTGCGCTCATCCTGACCATGCGAGAAAGTTAGTACTCAATCACTAACTACGTCAAGGGGGTTCGGGGAACGGGGCGGGGCGTGTCTCCGTGGGGTGCGCGGAGCGGGTTCTGTGAGGCGAGAACGTGTAAGGGGCGTCCGCAATGGGCGGGCGCCCCTTACGCGTTGGCGGTCGGCGCCCCGGTCAGGCCAGTCGCACGACCGCTCGCGACATGCCCAGGACCTTCTGGCCCGCGCTCGTGGCGGTGAGGTCGACGCGGACGGTGTTGTCGTCCAGCTTGGCCGCGACCTTGGCGCTGACCTCGACGGTCGCTCCCTTGTCATCGTTCGGCACGATGACGGGCTTGGTGAACCGCACGCCGTACTCGACCACCGCGCCCGGGTCGCCGACCCAGTCGGTGACGACGCGGATCGCCTCGGCCATGGTGAACATGCCGTGCGCGATGACGTCGGGGAGACCGACCTCGACCGCGAACTTCTCGTTCCAGTGGATCGGATTGAAGTCCCCGGAGGCGCCCGCGTACTGCACGAGTGTGGCGCGAGTCACGGGGAAGGTCTGGGCCGGCAGCTCCGTACCGACCTCGACATCACCGTAGGTAACCTTCGCCGCCATGATCAGCCCTCCGCCCGTGCCACGAGTTTGGTGATGGCCGTCACCACGTGCTCGCCCGTCTCGTCGTGGACCTCACCGCGGATGTCCAGGATGTCGTTGCCGGCCATGGACTTGATCGCCTCGATGGTCGAGGTGACCGTGAGCCGGTCGCCCGCGCGCACCGGGCGGGTGTAGGCGAACTTCTGGTCGCCGTGCACCACGCGGCTGTAGTCGAGACCCAGTTGGGGGTCCTCGACGACCTGCCCCGCGGCCTTGAAGGTGATGGCGAACACGAAGGTCGGCGGGGCGATCACATCGGCGTGCCCGAGGGCCTTGGCGGCCTCCGGGTCCGTGTACGCCGGGTTGGTGTCCCCCACGGCCTCCGCGAATTCGCGGATCTTCTCCCGGCCCACCTCATAGGGCTCGGTGGGCGGGTAGGACCGCCCCACGAAGGACTGGTCGAGCGCCATGGGCCCGGAACCTCCTGATATTCAGCCGGTGCGGCGTACGCCGCGGTGCAGCGGGTCCCGGCCGGTGTCCGGCGCCGCGCTGCGGCACTCGGTCCTGGCCGGCGGCCGGTGACGACCGCCCGGCGTTCGGCACGCCCGGCATCCGATGGGTGAACGACGCGAGGCCGCCCCCGTTACTGGGGACGGCCTCGTGTACGAGCCTGAAATTATCGCGTTTCGCGGTGCGCGGTGTGCGCGTTGCAACGCGGGCAGTGCTTCTTCATCTCCAGTCGGTCCGGGTCGTTACGCCGGTTCTTCTTGGTGATGTAGTTCCGCTCCTTGCACTCCACGCAGGCCAGCGTGATCTTCGGGCGGACGTCGGTGGCAGCCACAGGAGTGCTCCTTGACGAACGGATGGGACATTAAGACGTTTAACGCATAGAAGAGTAGCCGATCGAAGGACCGACCCCACAATCGGCTACTGTCTGTAGCGGTGACCGGACTTGAACCGGTGACACAGCGATTATGAGCCGCTTGCTCTACCGACTGAGCTACACCGCTGTGATGCGATCAGAACCCGCCTTGCGACGGGTACCTCACACACCAGAGCCCCAATACGGAATCGAACCGTAGACCTTCTCCTTACCATGGAGACGCTCTGCCGACTGAGCTATTGGGGCGAGCGATGAAGACATTACACGCTCGCCCGCCGATCGCCCAAATCCGTTTCGCGGCACCCGCCCCGGCCTGTTCCCGGCTGCTTCCCGACCGCTCACCGGCCAGTCTCCCACCCGTTCCTGACGCCCCTCTCGGACGGTGCGCCCCGACCGCGACACGCGGCGCTCGCGCCCCCTGGTGCACGGACGCATCCCCAGGTCCGGGGCCCGTCCCGAGCGACGGACCACACCGGTACGACTATTGCGCTCCTCCCCGACGAGGACGGTTCACCACCCTAGGCTCGACCCACGCTGCGTGATCTTGACCGCCCACTCTCCGTCACCCCACCGTCCACCACAGCACTCTCCGCAACCGACTCCCCGCAGTCGCCCCCGAGCCCCAGGAGCGCGATGCCCGACAGTCAGTCGCAGCCGCCCCACTCGTCGTCCTCGTCGTCCTCGTCCTCGGCGTCGGGGCGGACCACCACCGCCACCCTGCTGCTGTGCGGAGCGCGGCTCACCGACGGCCGGACCGTGGACGTACGGCTCGGCGGCGGGCGCATCGAGGCGGTCGGTACCGCGGGCAGCCTGGCGACGGAGCCCTCCGGAACGCGGACCCCGAAGGTGGACCTCGGGGGCTACCTGCTCCTGCCGGCCCCCGCCGAGCCCCACGCACACGGCGACACGGCCCTGACGGCCGAGGGCGACGGACCCGTCTCCTACGACCCGCACGAGGTCCAGCGCCGGGCCACCGAGGCCGCGTTGCTGCAGCTCGCCCACGGGGCGACGGCACTGCGCTCGCACGTGCGCGTCGGCGACGTACAGGGGCTCGGCGCGCTGGACGCGGTGCTCCAGGCGGGGCGGGCGCTGCGAGGGCTCACCGAGCTGTCCGTGGTGGCCATGCCGCGCGTCCTCAGCGGGATCGCCGGGGCCGACGGTCTCGCGATGCTGCGGGACGCCGTGAAGATGGGCGCCTCGGTGGTGGGCGGCTGCCCGGACGCCGACCCCGATCCGACGGGGTACGTGGAGGCGGTCCTGGAACTCGCCTCCGAGCACGGCTGCCCGGTCGACCTGCACACGGACGCCACCGACCCCGCCCGGCTCGGGCGGCTCGCGGCGATGGCGGGCGGACTGCGGTCCGGGGTGACGCTGAGCCCGTGCGCCGGGCTCGGCCGACTGCACGCCGAGGCGGCCGCGCTGGCGGCCGACCAACTCGCCGCCGCGGGCGTCACCGTGGTGTGCCTGCCACAGGGCGGGTGCGGGGGGTCGGAGCGTCGCGGGACGGCCCCGGTACGGCTGTTACGGGCTGCCGGAGTACGGGTCGTGGCGGGCGGCGGCGCACTGCGCGACGTGGCGAACCCGGTGGGCCGCGGGGACCCCCTGGACGCGGCGTACCTGCTGGCCTCGCGGTACGGGCTGCGCCCCGAGGACGCGTACGACGCCGTGAGTTCCGGGGCACGGTGCGCGCTCGGGTTGCCCGAGGTGCGCGTGGAGGCGGGATTTCCGGCCGAGTTGCTCGCGGTGCGCGGGGACGGGCTCGCGGGAGCACTGTCGCTCGCGTACAGCCGGATCGTGGTGCACCGGGGGCGCGTGGTGGCGCGGACCAGCGCCGTGCGTGAGTACTGCGACTCGGCCGCGGGCCTGGACCTGCCGCGACAGGGCGGCGGGGATCCTTCCTGAGGCGCTCTCGCCCTGCCCGACCCTCAGAAGCGGTCCGCTTGCCGTGCGTTGAGGGTGGGGAGCGGAGAACGGAGAACGGAAAGTGGTCCGCAGTCTCCCTCCTAACTCCTCCCTGTTCGCTTCTCCCTTTCCACCTCCCCCCTCCCCCCTTCTCGCTCCCCCTTCTCGCTCCCGTTTCCTCCTGCCTCACTCCCGCGTCCGATCACCCGTTCGCAAGATCACTCTCGTGACCAGTGAGTTGTCCACAGGTCATGCGGCGAACGCGTGCGTCCGGGCGTACGGTCGGAAACATGCGCATTGTCATCGCTGGAGGTCATGGTCAGATCGCGCTGCGGCTGGAGCGTCTGCTCGCCGCACGCGGTGACGAGGTCGCGGGGATCATCCGCCGCGCCGAGCAGGGCGACGATCTGCGGGCGGCCGGAGCCGAACCGATCCTGTGCGATCTGGAGTCGGCCACGGTGGACGGGGTCGCCGCACATCTACGGGGTGCCGACGCGGCCGTCTTCGCGGCGGGCGCGGGCCCGGGCAGCGGCGCGGCCCGCAAGGAGACCGTGGACCGGGGCGCCGCGATCCTGTTCGCGGACGCGGCGGAGCAGGCGGGAGTACGGCGCTACGTGGTCGTGTCCTCCATGGGCGCGGACCCGTCCCACCAGGGCGACGACGTGTTCGACGTGTACCTGCGCGCCAAGGGCGAGGCCGACGAGTACGTACGCGGCCGTACGGCCCTGGACTGGACGATCCTGCGCCCCGGCGGTCTGATCGACGACGCCGGAACCGGCCTCGTACGCCTGGAGGCCTCGACCGGCCGCGGCACGATTCCGCGGGACGACGTCGCGGCCGTCCTCGCGGAGCTGGTGGACACCTCGGCGACGGCCGGGCTGACCCTGGAACTGATCAGCGGTTCGACGCCTGTCTCGGTGGCGGTCAAGTCGGTGGCGGGGAACTGACCGGGGAGGCGGAAGCGAAGGCCCGCCGGGGGTCGCCGGGGGGCCGGGGTCGGGGGCCGGGGGAGGTCGCCGTCAAGGTGTCGGCCGGGCCGGCCGGAACCGTTCAGAACAGCGGGAGCTGACCGGGGAACTCCGCGACGGCATACCCGTCGAGTGCCGGCTGCGCGGCCCCCAACTGCGCCTGCCTGCGCGACCCGGGGCACGAGACCAGTTCCCCACTGCCGCGCGCGCCCGGCGGATCGTGCCGGGCGAACCGTCCCGCGACAACGGCGATCTCCCGGTGGCACTCGGGGCAGTTCCTGCGGCGCGATGACATGAGATCAGTGTGCCCTCACGGCACCGGCCCGCCCTCCCCCTGAGCCCTCCCCCGCGGCTGCCCCGTCCTGCCCCGGAAGCACACCCCGCCCCAGCCCTCGCACTGGCAGCAGCCTCCCCAGGCCCACGTCCCGAACACGAAGAAACCCCCTCTGATCTGCGTCAACACAGATCAGAGGGGGTTTACCTTCATGTGGCGGCGCCAGGATTCGAACCTGGGAAGGCTGAGCCGGCAGATTTACAGTCTGCTCCCTTTGGCCGCTCGGGCACACCGCCGGGGTTGCTGCCCTGAGACCGCTTTTCGGCGGTGCTCTCTGGCAACGACGTAAACGATACCTGATGCCCAGGGGTGCTCCGCCACCCGATTGATCTGCGCTCGAAGGGGAGCGGGTGACTAGGCTTATGCGGATGCGGCCGGGGGCCTACGCCGGGCTGACGGCCGCCCCTACGCACCCCGATACAAGGAGCCACAGGACATGGCCGACTCCAGTTTCGACATCGTCTCGAAGGTCGAGCGGCAGGAGGTCGACAACGCCCTCAACCAGGCCGCCAAGGAGATCTCGCAGCGCTACGACTTCAAGAACGTCGGTGCCGCCATCTCCTGGTCCGGCGAGAAGATCCTCATGGAGGCGAACTCCGAGGAGCGGGTGAAGGCCATCCTCGACGTGTTCGAGACCAAGCTGATCAAGCGCGGCATCTCGCTTAAGTCGCTGGACGCCGGGGAGCCGCAGCTCTCCGGCAAGGAGTACAAGATCTTCGCGTCGATCGAGGAGGGCATCTCCCAGGAGAACGCGAAGAAGGTGGCGAAGATCATTCGCGATGAGGGCCCCAAGGGCGTGAAGGCTCAGGTGCAGGGCGACGAGCTGCGCGTCAGCTCGAAGAGCCGTGACGACCTGCAGGCCGTACAGGCCCTGCTCAAGGGCAAGGACTTCGACTTCGCGCTGCAGTTCGTGAACTACCGGTAGTCGTCGGTCCGTTGCGCGTACGGCGCGTACGACCGTGTGTACGAGGAAGGGCGGGCGCCCGGTGCGCCCGCCCTTCTCGTCTGTCTGCTGCGGCCTGCGGTCTGAGTGATGCGGCCCGAGGGATGCGCGGTCAGCGGCGCGAGTCGCCGAACAGGATGCGGTAGAGGATCAGCAGGACGAGCGAGCCGCCGATCGCCGCCGCCCACGTGGCACCGTCGTAGAAGTGCTTGCTGACCGGGTGGTCCAGCCAGCGCGCGGATATCCAGCCGCCCAGGAAGGCCCCCGTGACCCCGATGAGGGTCGTGCCGATGAAACCGCCCGGGTCACGGCCCGGCAGCAGGAGTTTGGCGATGGCCCCGGCCAACAGTCCCAGAATGATCCAGCTGATGATGCTCATGCCCTGAACCTGCCTCTCCGCGCTGTGCCTGTGTGGTGCTCATGCTCCGGCCTGGCTGTGTCCATGCCTTCCACTTCGAGCAGTCGGTGGTGGACACCGGTGTTCGTGGCGCGTTACCGGGAAGGACGCCTGGTCGGCGCCGGGTGGTTGCAACGGTCAATAGGGTGCGGCACATGACACAGTCCGGTTCCTCTCTGCGGCGCACGCTGGGCACGGCGGACGCCGTGGTCGTCGGCCTCGGTGCGATGCTCGGAGCGGGGATCTTCGCGGCGCTCGGCCCGGCGGCACGGGCGGCCGGTTCGGGGCTGCTGCTCGGACTCGCGGTCGCCGCCGTGGTCGCGTACTGCAATGCGATGTCCTCGGCGCGGCTGGCCGCTCTGTATCCCGCCTCGGGCGGCACCTACGTGTACGGACGTGAGCGGCTCGGGGACTTCTGGGGGTATCTGGCGGGCTGGTCGTTCGTCGTCGGGAAGACGGCCTCCTGCGCGGCGATGGCGCTCACCGTGGGCGCGTACGTCTGGCCGGAGCAGGCGCACGCGGTGGCGGTCGCGGCCGTGGTGGCTCTCACCGCGGTGAACTACGGCGGCGTACAGAAGTCCGCCTGGCTGACGCGGGCGATCGTGACGGCGGTCCTCGCGGTCCTCGCTTCCGTGGTGGTCGTATGTCTCGGCTCGGGCGCCTTCGACGCCGGGCGGCTGGAGGTCGGGGTCTCCGGCGGCGTGGGTGGTGTGCTCCAGGCGGCAGGGCTGCTGTTCTTCGCCTTCGCCGGGTACGCGCGGATCGCCACGCTCGGTGAGGAGGTACGGGATCCCGCCCGCATCATTCCGCGCGCGATTTTTACGGCACTGGGCATCACGCTGGTGGTGTACGCGGCGGTCGCTGTCTCGGTCCTTTCCGTGCTCGGTCCGGATGGGCTGGGGATGGCCCCGGCGCCACTCGCCGACGCGGTACGGGCGGCCGGTGTGCCGGGGCTCGTACCGGTGGTGCGGGTGGGGGCGGCCGTGGCGGCGCTGGGCTCCCTCCTCGCCCTGATTCTGGGTGTGTCACGGACGACGCTGGCCATGGCCCGCGACCGTCATCTGCCGGGCTCCCTGGCCGCCGTACATCCCCGCTTCCAGGTGCCGCACCGGGCGGAGCTGGCCGTGGGCGCGGTGGTGGCCGCGCTGGCCGCGACGGTGGACGTCCGGGGCGCGATCGGGTTCTCCTCCTTCGGTGTGCTGGCCTACTACGCGGTGGCCAACGCGTCCGCCTGGACGCTGCGGCCGACTCCGGCGGCGCGGTTCGTGCCGGTCGTGGGGTTCATCGGATGCGTGACGCTGGCGTTCGCCCTGCCGTGGGTTTCCGTGGTCGTGGGTGCGGCCGTGCTGGGGGCGGGCGCGGCCGCGTACGGCGTGCGGAAGCGGGCGACCTCGCGGTAGTCGCAGGGGCGGCGCCGGGCGCCGGACATCGGTCGTCAGCGAGGCGGGTGGCTACGAGGCCGGTGCGGTCGTCGTGCGGGGGCGGAAGTCGGGCCAAGGGTCCAGGTCCGCGTCGTCGTTGGACTCCTCGTACCAGCCGGTGCCCTCCAGCCAGATACGCAGCCAGGCCTCGAGGTCGGGCGCGTCCACGTACCACGCGTGGTCGGCCCCGTCGGCGTTCGGCTCGAAGAGCAGGACCGTGGCCCTGGGGCTGCGGCAGTCCACGCACGCGTACATCCCGCAGCCCCAGTGGGATATCGGCAGGACACCCTCCGGCCACGGCCAGTCCGGGTCCTTGCGACCGCTCTCGCGGTGCGCGAGGTACTGCGGGACGGCGGCCGGCTCACCGGACGGGGATCCGTCGAGCAGCGGCAGCAGGCCGTATTCCGGACCGAATCCGCCGTCCCCTATCCGCAGATAGAGCGCGGCGAGCAGGGGCGGCAGCGCGAAGCCGAGAGCGGCCTCGGCACGGACGACCGACGCCGCGTCCACCGGCTCGGGGAGCGAAGGCCAGCCCCACGGGCGGGTGTTGCGGGCCTCCGTGCCGACCCTTGCCAGCAACTGCTCGATTTCGGTCATGGGTTCATGATGCAGCGCGCCACCGACATTCGGGCAGCCTGTGGACAACCCTCGGGCGAGGGCGGACAGCCGTGGGGCGAAGGGGACGCCGACGCGCTCTTCGCGGGCGTCGCGGAGACTGCTCGCGTGCGGGGGTGGCGGCTAGCGCGCCGCGAACGGCTCGTCCGTGCGCACGATCTCGCGTCCCAGAGGAAGCAGCGAGACCGGGATGAGCTTGAAGTTGGCGAGGCCGAAGGGGATGCCGATGATCGTGACGCAGAGCAGGACGCCGGTGACGATGTGGGCGAGGGCGAGCCACCAGCCCGCGAGGACCAGCCACAGGACGTTGCCGACGCAGGAGGGCGCGCCCGCGTCCTGGCGCTCGACCGTCGTGTAGCCGAAGGGCCAAAGGGCGTAGACGCCGATACGGAAGGCGGCGATGCCGAAGGGGATGCCGATGATCGTGATGCACAGGAGCGCGCCCGCGGCGAGGTACGCGAGGAACAGCCAGAAGCCGCTCAGGACGAGCCAGATGACGTTCAGAATTGTCTTCATCGCTGGCGACCTGCCATCTGCTCGAGGCGGGAGATGCGCTCCGCCATGGGCGGGTGCGTGGAGAACATCTTCGACATTCCCTGCCCCGGACGGAAGGGGTTCGCGATCATCATGTGGCTCGCGGTCTCGATGCGCGGCTCCGGCGGCAGGGGCAGTTGCCTGGTGCCGGCGTCGAGCTTGCGCAGGGCGCTCGCGAGGGCGAGCGGGTCGCCGGTGAGCTGGGCGCCGGAGGCGTCCGCCTCGTACTCCCTGGAGCGGCTGATGGCGAGCTGGATGAGGGACGCGGCGAGTGGGCCCAGGATCATGATCAGCAGCATGCCGAAGATGCCGGGGCCCTCGTCGTCGTTCGAGCGGCCGAACGGGATCAGCCAGGCGAAGTGGACCAGGAACATGATCACGGAGGCGAGGGCGCCCGCGACCGACGAGATCAGGATGTCGCGGTTGTAGACATGGCTGAGTTCGTGGCCGATGACACCGCGCAGCTCGCGCTCGTCCAGGATGCGCAGGATCCCTTCGGTGCAGCACACCGCCGCGTTGCGCGGATTGCGGCCCGTCGCGAACGCGTTCGGTGCCTCCGTCGGGGAGATGTACAGGCGTGGCATGGGCTGGCGGGCCTGGGTCGAGAGCTCACGGACCATGCGGTACAGCGCCGGGGCCTCGAACTCGCTCACCGGGCGCGCGCGCATCGCGCGTAGAGCCAGCTTGTCGCTGTTCCAGTACGCGTACGCGTTCGTCCCGATCGCGATGAGCAGCGCGACGACGAGGCCGGTTCGCCCGAAGAAGCTGCCGATGGCGATGATGAGTGCGGACAGTCCCCCGAGGAGTACGGCTGTCCTGAGCCCGTTGTGCCGGCGGTGCACGGTACGCCCTCCAAGTGGTGCGGCAGGGGAACCCTTTGCTTGCTGATGCTCTGCTTCCACTCTTCAGTGGACCCTCCCGTACTGGTCAACGCCAGGCGGGGAGCACTAGTTCCCTTGTGCGCACCGCAGCGCGTGTCGGCCGTCCGGGTGACCGCCGACGTCACCCCACGCGCGCGGGAGGCCCGCGGTCGGCACGTGCGGATGCCCCGCGGAGGTCAGAACAGGCCGGTCGACGAGAAGCGCAGGATCAGCTGGGGCGCCCCGGAGAGGGCGATTCCCAGGACCGCCGTCAGGGCCATCGCCGCGGTCAGCGGGGCCGGTACCGGGTGCCTCTCGGCCTCGCCCTCGGGGGAGCGGAAGAGCAGGGTCGTCCACTGGAGGTAGTAGAAGAGCGCGATCACGACGTTGACGGCCATGACCACGGCGAGCCAGCCGAGGCCCGCGTCGACGGCCGCCGAGAAGACGGTGACCTTCGCGAAGAGCCCGATGATGCCCGGCGGCAGTCCTGCCAGGCAGAGCAGGAAGAAGCCGAGGAGGAGGGCCGAGAGGGGACTCTTCGCATACAGCCCGCGGTAGTCGCTGATGCGGTTCAGAGGGCTTGTGCGGGCGACGAGGGCGGCCACCGCGAAGGCGCCGAGGTTCACGGCCGCGTACATCAGGGCGTACGCGACGGTGGATCCGATGGCCTTCTCGGCGTCCTTGGAGTAGGCGGCGGACGCGATCGGCACCAGGAGGTAGCCGGCCTGGCCGACGGAGGACCAGGCGAGCAGCCGTACCGCGCTGTACGCGCGCGTGGCCTGCTGTCGCAGGGCGCCGACGTTGCCGACGGTCATGGTGAGGGCGGCCAGCGCGGCGAGCGCCGGGCCCCAGACGTCCGCGTAGGACGGGAAGGCGACGACGGTGACGAGGATCAGTCCGGAGAAGCCGACCGCCTTGCCGACGACCGACAGGTAGGCGGCGATCGGCAGGGGCGCCCCCACGTAGGTGTCGGGCACCCAGAAGTGGAAGGGCACGGCGGCCGTCTTGAAGGCGAAGCCGACGAGGGTGAGGACGACGCCGGCCTGGGCGAGCGTGTGGAACTGTCCGTCGACGTGCTGGATCTCGTCCGCGATCCGGGTGAGGTAGAGGGAGCCGGTCGTGGCGTAGACGAAGCTGACGCCCATGAGGCTCACGGCGGTGGCGGTGACCGAGGACAGGAAGAACTTCAGGGCCGCTTCGGAGGACTTCTTGTCGCCGTGCTTGATGCCGACGAGTGCGAAGGCGGGCAGTGAGGCGACTTCCAGGGCGACGATGAGGGTCGCCAGGTCGCGCGAGGCGGGCAGCAGGGCGGCGCCGGCGGCCGAGGAGAGCAGCAGGAACCAGTACTCACCTTCGGGCAGTCCCTTGTCGGCGTCCTTCAGGGCGGTGACCGACAGCAGGGCGGCGAGGAGCGCTCCGCCGAGGACGAGGAGCTGGATGACGAGGGTGAAGCGGTCCGCCGTGTAGCTGCAGAGGTTGGTGTCACCCGTCAGGCAGAAGGTGGCGCGGTCGCCGTCCAGGAGGGGCAGCAGCATGAGCGCGGACGCGGCGAGTCCGGCGACCGAGACCCAGCCGAGGAGGGCCTTCCTGCCGTCGCCCACGAAGAGGTCGGCGACGAGCACGACGAGTCCGACGACCGCGGTGATGGTGGGCGGCGCGATCGCGAGCCAGTCGACGGACTGGACCATGGAGCTCATCGGGTGCCTCCTGCGAGGAGCTGCTGGACGGCCGGGTCGGTCAGCCCGAGGAGGGCCTTGGGCCACAGGCCGGCGACGACGGTGAGGACGACGAGCGGCGTCCAGGCCGCGAACTCGTAGCTGTGGACGTCGGCGAGCTTCGGGGCGTCCGGCCGCGGGGTCGCGCCCATGCACACCCGGCGTACGACGAGGAGCATGTACGCGGCGGTGAGGAGGGTGCCGAAGGCGGCGACGGCCATGAAGGTCAGGAACGCCGGGCGGCTGAGGTCGTCGGCGGGCTTGAACGCGCCGAACAGCGCCAGCATCTCGCCCCAGAACCCGGCGAGGCCCGGCAGTCCGAGCGAGGCGACGGCGCCGAAGGCGAGCAGGCCGCCGAGACGCGGGGCCTTGCCGTACAGCGCGGCTCCGGTCTCCTCGGCGAGGGTGTCGAGGTCGGTCGTGCCCGTGCGGTCCTTCAGCGCCCCGACGAGGAAGAAGAGCAGGCCGGTGATGAGGCCGTGGGCGATGTTGGCGAACAGCGCGCCGTTCACGCCGGTCGGGGTCATCGTGGCGATGCCGAGCAGGACGAAGCCCATGTGGCCGACGGACGAGTAGGCGATGAGCCGCTTGAGATCGCCCTTCGCACCCTGTCTGACGAGGGCCAGACAGGCCAGGGATCCGTAGATGATCCCGACCACGGCGAAGGCGGCGAGGTAGGGGGCGAAGGTGTGCAGGCCCTCCGGCGCGACCGGCAGCAGAATCCGGACGAAACCGTACGTGCCCATCTTCAGCAGCACGCCGGCCAGCAGCACCGAGCCGACGGTGGGCGCGGCGGTGTGCGCGTCCGGCAGCCAGCTGTGCAGCGGCCACATCGGCGTCTTGACCGCAAGCCCGATGCCGATCGCCAGAACGGCGATGACCTGCACGGATGTGGTCAGCGACCGGCCGTTGTCAGTGGCGAGTGCCACCATGTCGAACGTGCCCGCCTTGATTCCGATCAGGAGCAGGCCCAGCAGCATCACGACCGAACCGAGCAGGGTGAAGAGGATGAACTTCCAGGCGGCTGCCTGCCGCTGCGCACCGCCCCAGCGGGCGATGAGGAAGTACATCGGGATGAGCACCATCTCGAACGCGAGGAAGAACAGCAGCAGATCGAGGACGGCGAAGGTCGCGAGGGTGCCGGACTCGAGCACGAGGACGAGTGCGACGAAGGCCTTCGGGGTCGGGCCCGCGGGCATCTTGAAGTAGCTGTACAGCGCGCAGAGGAAGGTCAGCAGCGCGGTCAGGACCAGGAGGGGGAGGGAAATGCCGTCGGTACCGAGGTGGATCCGCACGTCGAGTGCGGGGATCCAGCTGATGTCCGTCGTGGCCTGCATCTTCGACGGGTGGTCGTGGTCGAAGCCGAGCGCGAGGACGATCGCCGCGATGAGCACCGCGCCGGTGACGATCACACCGTGCCGCAGCACGGCCTGTCCGGGCGACTTCCCCTTCAGTCCGGGCGGGGCCGGCAGCAGAGCGGCGGCGGCGCCGATGAGCGGTCCGACGACGATGAACGCCAGAAGGATCTGCATCACGGATTCACTGATATCGATCACGCCAGCTCACGCTCCCGTGGCGACGAGGAGGGCGGCGACCACCAGGACGACGGTGCCGGCGAGCAGCGCGCTCACATAGGTCTGCACATTGCCGGTCTGCGCGCGCCGTACGGCGGCGCCGAGCCAGCGGGGTAGGGCGCCCGCGGCGCGTACGTAGGTGTCGACGACCTCGCGGTCGAGGAACCGGACGAGCGAGGCTCCGGCCTGGACCGGGCGGACGAAGAGCACGGTGTACACGGCGTCGAGGTGGAAGCCGACGGCCGCGTGCCGGTGCAGCGGACCGAGCAGCAGTCGGCCCGGGTCCGCGGGGTCGGGTGCGTAGGCCACGTCTCCGAAGGCGGGCTCGTGGCTGGCGATCGCTTCGGCCTCGACCTGTCCGGCGTCGGCGTCCGGGTGGGCCGCGACCGCGCCCAGCGGGACGCGGGCCGCGAGCACGGTGGTCTGCCGCCAGGCGCCGTAGGTGACGAGTCCGCCGACCAGGGCGAGCCCCGTGCCGAGGACGGAGGTGGTGAGTACCGGTGTCAGGTCGCGGCCGTCGAACCAGTCGGGCAGCGTCCCGTACAGCAGGCCGAAGGCGAGCGACGGGACGGCGAGCACCCACAGGACGGCGGTCATGGTGACGGGCTGCCTGCCGTGGTCGGGGGCCTCGGCGCCCCGGCCGCGGAAGGCCAGCAGCCACAGTCGGGTGGCGTACGCCGCGGTGAGCACGGCCGTGATCAGACCGGCGACGAGGACGATCCAGCCCGCGGCGCCGGGGGCGTGCTCGGTGTGGCCGGTGGCGACGTGTTCGGCGGCGCCGAGGACGGCCTCCTTGGAGAAGAAGCCGCTGAACGGAGGGATCGCCGCGAGTGCGAGGAGTGCCACCGTCATCGTCCAGTAGGCGTCCGGGACGCGGGTCCGCAGGTCCTTCATCCGGGACATGACGGCCAGTGAGTTGGTGCCGGAGGCGTGGATGATCACGCCGGCGGCGAGGAACAGCAGCGCCTTGAAGGCGCCGTGCGCGAGGAGGTGGAAGACGGCGGCACCGCGGTCGCCGACGGCGAGGGCGCCGGTCATGTAGCCGAGCTGGCCGATCGTGGAGTACGCGAGGACGCGCTTGATGTCGTCCTGGGCGAGTGCGGCGAGTGCCGAGCCGGCCATCGTGACGGCGGCCATGACGGCGAGGACGGTCATCGCGGCCGCTGAGGCCTGGAAGACGGGGAGGAGCCGGGCGACGAAGTAGACACCGGCGGCGACCATCGTCGCGGCGTGGATCAGCGCGGAGACGGGTGTCGGGCCCGCCATGGCGTCGGGCAGCCAGGTGTGCAGCGGGAACTGCGCGGACTTGCCCGCGACACCGGCGAGGAGCAGCAGGGCGATCAGCGTCGGATGGTGCAGTCCGCCGCTCGCGACGGTGCCGAGGACCGTGGTGATGCGGAAGGACCCGGCGTCGGTGGCCAGGGCGAACAGGCCGATGAGGAAGGGGACGTCGCCGAGTTTGGTGACCAGGAAGGCCTTGAGGGAGGCGGCGCGGGCCTCGGGGGTCTCCCAGTAGTGGCCGACCAGGAAGTACGAGCAGATGCCCATGACTTCCCAGCCGACCAGCAGCACGATCAGGTCGCCCGAGTACACGACGAGGAGCATCGCGGAGGTGAAGAGGGAGACGAGAGCGGCGTAGGAGGGGTAGCGGGGGTCGTCGCGCAGATAGCCCGTCGAGTAGATCTGCACGCAGGTGGCGACGACGCCGACGAGCACGGCGACGAGGGCGGCGAAGCCATCGATGTACAGGGCGAGTTCGACCGGGACCGAGCCGGTGGGTGTCAGTTCGGTGGCGGCGCTGACGGCCTGGTCGCCGCCCTGGCGCACGGCGACGAGGACGGCGATTGCGAGGGAGGCGAGGGGCGGGAGTACGGCGAGGGGGCGGACGAAGCCTGGGGCCGTGCGGCCGAGGAGGAGTCCGGTCACGGCGCCGAGGAACGGCAGGAGGGGGACGAGGACGGCGAGGGTGGTCGTGGTCACGCGGCGGCCTCAGCCTTCTCGTCTGCCGGGACGGGGGCTCCTTCGGGGCCGTCGTCGTCGGGGCCGGCACCGTCCGGGCCGTGACGGTCGGGGCCGCCGTCGTCGGGGCCCGTTCCGGGGCCCTCGGCGGTGTCGCGGAGTCTGTCGATGTCCGAGGTGCCGCGGTTGCGGTGGACGGCGAGGACGATCGCCAGGCCGATGCCGATCTCGGCGGCGGCGATGGCGATGGTGAACAGGGTCAGGGCCTGCCCGGAGTGGAGCGTGTCGCGAGCGGCCTTGGAGAGCCACACGTCGAAGGCGACGAGGTTGAGGTTGACGGCGTTGAGCATCAGCTCGACGGACATCAGGACCAGGATCGCGTTGCGGCGGGCGAGGACTCCGTACAGACCCGTGCAGAAGAGGAGGGCGGCGAGCACGGCGGGATAGACGAGGTGCATCAGCGGGCCTCTTCCTTCTCCGAGGACTTCGCCTTGCGGGAGAGGACGATCGCCCCCACCAGGGCGGCGAGGAGGAGGACGGACAGCGCTTCGAAGGGGAGCACCCAGTTCTGGAAGAGGCTCGCTCCGGTCACCTCGGTGGAGCCGGCTGCGGGACCCGCCAGGTCGACGAAGGTGGTGCGGAAGGCGTCGACGACGACCCAGACCAGGGCGGCGGCCGCGGCGACGGCCACGGTCAGGGCGGCCCAGCGGTTCCCGGAGTCGGCGTCCGGGGAGCGGCCGATCGGGGCCCTGGTGAGCATCAGGCCGAACAGGAGGAGGACGACGACGGAACCGACGTAGATGAGGACCTGCACCCAGGCGATGAACTCGGCCGTGAGCAGGAGGTATTCGACGGCGAGACCGCCGAGGGTCACCACCAGCCACAGGGCGGCGTGCACCAGTTGCCTGGTGGTGACGGTGACGATCGCGGCGCCGAAGGTGACCAGGCCGACGAGGAGGAAGGCGATCTCGACACCGGTCGGGGAGAGGAAGCCGTGGCTCCCGGCGGCGGTGGTCGTGGCGTGCGTCGCGAGGACCGTGGCTGCTGCGGGGCTCACGCGTCACCTTCCTGTGGTGCGGCGGGCCTGGACGGGTCCGAGGCCGGGGGGCCGGTCCGGGGCTCGGTCCCGGCCGCCTGTTCGGCGGACCCGGCGGACCCGGTGGACCCGGTGGACGTCGCGGGCGGGGTGGCCGTCTCCGCAGAAGCCGTCTCTGCTACTTCGGTCGCTTCGGTCGCTTCGGTCGCTTCGGTCGCTTCGGCTGCGAGCTTCTCGGCCTCGGCCGCCTCGGCTGCCTGGGCCGCGAGTTTCTCGGCCTCGGCCGCGAGCTTGTCGGCGCTCTTGCGGGCTGCGGCCAGTTCCTTCGGCTCCTCGGCGCCGGCGTCGAGGGCGGGCGGGGCCGGGACCGTCCACATCCACTCGCGCAGCTTGTCGCGCTCGTGGGTGAGTTCGTGGATGTCGGTCTCCGCGTACTCGAACTCCGGTGACCAGAACAGCGCGTCGAAGGGACAGACCTCGATGCAGATACCGCAGTACATGCACAGGGAGAAGTCGATGGCGAAACGGTCGAGGACGTTGCGGCTGCGTTCGCGTCCACCCGGGGCGGCGGCCGGGACCGTCTCCTTGTGGGAGTCGATGTAGATGCACCAGTCCGGGCACTCGCGGGCGCACAGCATGCAGACCGTGCAGTTCTCCTCGAAGAGGCCGATGACACCGCGGGAGCGCGGCGGCAGTTCGGGCTGGACGTCCGGGTACTGCGCGGTGACGGTCTTCTTCGTCATCGTGCGGAGGGTGACGGCCAGGCCCTTGGCCAGGCCTGAGCCGGGGAGGGGAGCCATGGTTACGAGATCACCACCTTGACGATGCCGGTGAGGGCGATCTGGGCGAGGGAGAGGGGGACGAGGAGGGTCCAGGAGAGTTTCTGGAGCTGGTCCTCGCGCAGGCGGGGATAGGTGACGCGGAGCCAGATCACGACGAAGGCGAGGATCGCGGTCTTCAGCAGGGTCCAGACCCAGCCGAGGCCGTCCGCGCCCCAAGGGCCGTGCCAGCCGCCCAGGAAGAGGACGGTGGTCAGACCGCACAGGACGACGATCCCGGCGTATTCGGCGAGGAGGAAGAGCGCGAAGCGCAGGCCCGTGTACTCGGTGTACGCGCCGAAGATGATCTCCGAGTCGGCGACCGGCATGTCGAAGGGGGGACGCTGGAGCTCGGCGAGGCCCGCCACGAAGAAGACGATCGCGCCGACGATCTGCCACGGCAGCCACCACCACTGGAACGCGTCGACGATGCCGGGGAGGGAGACCGTGCCGGCCGCCATCGCGACGGAGGCGGCGGTCAGCAGCATCGGGAGTTCGTACGCGAGCAGTTGGGCGGCGGTGCGCAGGCCGCCGAGGAGGGAGAACTTGTTGGCCGAGGCCCAGCCCGCCATGAGCGAGCCGAGGACGCCCACGCCCATCACCGCGAGGACGAAGAAGATGCCCGCGTCGACGACCTCGCCGACGGCGCCCTCGCCCGGACCGATGGGAATGGCGAGCAGGACGAGGAGGTACGGGAGGAGGGCCACGGCAGGGGCGAGCTGGAAGATACGACGGTCCGCGCCCGCCGGGACGATGTCCTCCTTCTGCGCGAACTTCACGCCGTCGGCGACGAGCTGGGCCCAGCCGTGGAAGCCACCCGCGTACATCGGGCCGAGGCGGCCCTGCATGTGGGCCATCACCTTGTGCTCGGTCTGACCGACGATCAGGGGGAACGTCAGGAAGACGACGAAGACGACGACGAGTCGCAGGGCGACGTCGAGGGCGTCGTTCACTGCGTGCCTCCAGAGGGCTCGTCGGGGTCGGGCTGCCGTTCGCCGGGGGTGGGGTCGGGTGCGCGGTCAGGCGTGGGGGCGGAGTCAGAAGGGGGTGCGGGGTCGGGACCAGGTGCGGGGTCAGGACCGGGTGCGCGCTCCGGGGCGGATTCCGCTTCGGCGGAGGGCTTCGGCTCGGACTCCGGGGTGCTTCTGGTCGTGCTCTTCGACGAGTCCTCGGGCGCGCTCTCGGCCGACTCGGTGGGCTCGGCCGGCTCGGTCGGCCCGGTCGGGCTCTCCGGCGCTTCCTCGGACGTGCCCTCAGCCGTGTCCTGAGCCGTGCGCTCAGCCGTGTCCTCGGAAGGCGGCTCCGACCGTGGCTGCGACTGCGTCCCCGGCTGCGGTTCTGGTCTCGGCTCCTCGAAGGCGGGGCGGGCGTGGTGCCACGGAGCGTCCGAGTCGCGGGGCGCGGTGGGCCTCGCCGGCGCAGCGGAGGCCGTCGGCCCGTCGGTACTCACGGGCGTCACCGCCGGGGTGTCCCCCGTCCCCCCGGACCGCTGGGAGGCCGATCCCTGGCCGGCACGGCGCGCGCGGCGCGGTCCAGCAGGCGCGGCCGGGGCCGTCCGCCCCTCGGCGTCCGGGACCGCGGTCCGCTCATCCGCGGAACCTCGACCCTCGGGAGCCCGACCCGTGGGGCTCTGGCTCGCGGAACCCTGACTCGCACTGCGCGCACGACGGGGCGGCACCGCGGCACCCGTGCCGGCACCCACACCCGGACCCGCACCCGCACCCGCATCGACACCGGCACCGGCACCGGCACCGGCGTCGACCCCTGCCGCACCGCCACCCGCGCCGGCGGTGGGCGTCTGGCTGGCGGAGCCGTCTCCCGCCGTACGCGCCCGGCGCACCGGGCGGTCACCGGCGGCGGCGCGGGCGCCGCCCCGGGCCGGACGGGCGGGGGCCGGCGGGAGTTGGCCCTTCAGCGGACCCCAGTCGTTGGGGTCGGGAACACCGGGCGGAAGCATCTGGCGGCGCTTCGGACCGCCGTGGTCGGACTCCCCCGGCTCCTTGGCACCGGGCCACGCCTTGGCCACGCGGGCGGCGAGGACGAAGTCCTTGCGGAGGGGGTGGCCCTCGAAGCCCTCGGGGAGGAGGAGCGGGTCGAGGCCGGGGTGGCCCTCGAAGGTCACGCCGAACATCTCGTGGGTCTCGCGCTCGTGCCAGCCGGCGCCCGCGTACACGGAGACCGCCGACGCCAGGACGGGTGCCGAGTGCGGGACGGTCGTACGGACGAGGAGGCGGCGTACCGGGGACAGGGCCACCACGTGAGCCGCGACGCGGAAGCCCGTACCCGGTTCGTCGACGGCGCTCAGCCAGTCGAAATAGCTGCAGCCGAGGGTGGTCCGGGCCGTGTCGAGGGCCGCGGTCCAGGAAGCGGGCGGTACGTCGACGGTCAGGACGTCGTACGACTCCTCGGCCGTGGCCTCCGGGCCGAAGAGTTCCTCGACGGGTGCGGGGAGCCAGCCGGTCACTTGTCACCCTCCCCGGAAGCCGGATTCCCGCCGGAGACCGCGTCCTGGCCGGAGACCGGTGTCTCCACGGACGTCCGGGTCTCCCCGCCCGTCGCGGCCGGCGGGGCCACCAGCCCGCTCTGGAGCGCGGCCGCCGACGGCCGCTGCGAAGAGCCGTAGCGCTCGCCCAGCGACTCCCTGGCGATCTTCTCCTGGAGCTTGAGAATGCCCTGGAGGAGTGCCTCGGGCCGGGGCGGGCAGCCGGGCACGTAGACGTCGACGGGGATGATCTGGTCGACGCCCTTGGTGACGGAGTACGAGTCCCAGTAGGGGCCGCCGCAGTTCGAGCACGCGCCGAAGGAGATGACGTACTTGGGCTCGGGCATCTGCTCGTAGAGGCGCTTGACGGCCGGGGCCATCTTGTCCGTGACCGTGCCGGAGACCACCATCAGGTCGGCCTGGCGCGGGCCCGGCGCGAACGGGATCACGCCGAGCCGGATGAAGTCGTGCCGGGCCATCGACGCGGCGATGAACTCGATCGCACAGCAGGCGAGGCCGAAGTTGAAGACCCAGAGCGAGTAGCGGCGGCCCCAGTTCAGGACGACCTTCATGGGCTCGGGGGCGAGGCGGGAGAGCACGCCCAGCCGCTTCGGCTCCGGCAGCAGGACCGGCTGCTCCGAGGGCTTGCCCGAGATCTTGCCCGAGGTCTGGCCCGAGGTCTTGGGGGTCACGTCCATGTGAGGACGCCCTTCTTGTATGCGTACAGCAGTCCCACGGCGAGAAAGCCGAGGAAGATGAACATCTCCGCGAGCGTCGCGGCGCCGTAGCCGGGAGCGGCGAAGACGGTCGCCCAGGGGAAGAGGAAGATCGAGTCGACGGCGAAGATGACGTAGAGGAACGCGTAGACGTAGTAGCGGACCTGGGTGTGGGCCCAGCCCTCGCCGACGGGGTCGACGCCGCACTCGTACGTCAGGAGTTTCTCGGGTGTGGGGACGACCGGCCGCAGCAGTCGGCCCGCCCCGAACGCGACGGCGACGAAGAGCACGCCCACGACGGCGAGCAGTCCGACGACCGAGTAGGACTGGAAGTAGCCCGCCGCGACGACGGTCGGTTCCGGCACGTCAGCCCCTCGCTCCCTGACCTCGTGGCGCCCGCCGTGCGCCTATCGCGCACGCTGCGATACGCCCTGTTCGACGATCTGTACGGACGGGAGTCTAGGGCCTGCTAAAGAAACGGTAAGCAGGCCGTCACACCCTGGCTATCGTGGACACGTCATGGTCGAGTGCTGGACTCGTCCGGCTCGTGCGCCACGCGATTCTCGTCCGTCTCTCGCGATCGCTTTCCATTGGACCGCAGGCCGGCGCCCGGCACAGCCCGGAGCCTCACGAAGGTAGGGCTTTCCCCAGTGGATCGGGGCGGCTCACCTCATGGCGCGGCGGCTCGCCGCCGGGCAGGCTAGCGAATATGACCGAACGCATCACCGCGATCGTCCCGCCGGGCGGGACACCCTCAGGGACGACTGCCGGGACACCCGACGCGCCGCCCGACGCCCCGTCCGATGGAACGCCCGGCGGGACGCCCGACGGCGACCGGCTGCCGTCCCCCCGTCTCGCCCTCGGCCGCCGCACCTGGCAGGAGATCGCGCACCTGCTCGCCAATCTGCCGGTCTCGATCCTCGGCTTCGTGTACGTCGTGACGATGGTGTCCACGGGCTCGGCGCTCGCGGTGACGGTGGTGGGACTGCCGTTGCTCGCGGGCGGCCTGCTGGGCGCACGGCAGCTGGGCAAGCTGGAGCGGGCCCGGGCACGGGCGCTGCTCGGTCTGCGGATCGACGAGCCGAGCCCGCTGCCGGTGCGCCGGACCGGCTTCTTCGCCTGGCTGTGGTCGAGCCTGAAGGACCCGGTGGGCTGGCGGACGGTGCTGTACGACCTGATCAGACTGCCGTGGGGTGTGCTGACATTCGCGGTCACGCTGACGTCGCTCTTCGTGCTGTGGCCGGTGCTGCCGTTCATCGCGCGCGGTCTGACCAACGTGGACCGGGCGATGGTGCGCGGGCTGCTGTCGCCCTCCGACGAACTGGAGCGGCGCATCGCCGAGCTGGAGTCGGACCGGGGGGTCGTGGTCGACACGGCGGCGGCGGACCTGCGGCGCATCGAGCGGGATCTGCACGACGGGGCACAGGCCCGGCTGGTCAACCTCGCGATGGGACTCGGCCTGGCCAAGGAGAAACTCCTGGAGGGCCAGGCCGACGAGACCGTCGCGGCCATGGTCGACGAGGCGCACGGCGAGGTGAAGCTGGCCCTGCAGGAGCTGCGCGACCTGGCCCGCGGCATCCACCCGGCGGTCCTCACCGACCGCGGTCTCGACGCGGCGCTCTCCTCGGTCGCCACGCGCTGCACGGTGCCCGTGAAGGTGACCGCCGACCTGCCGTCGAGACCGGCCGCGGCGATCGAGGGGATCGCCTACTTCACCGTCTCCGAGCTGCTGCAGAACATCAGCAAGCACAGCGGGGCGAGGTCGGCGTCCGTCGACGTGTGGCGGACGGACCAGCGGCTGCTCATCCAGGTCCAGGACGACGGGCGCGGCGGCGCCCGGCTCGACGGCGGTACGGGGATGGCGGGGCTCGCGGACCGGCTCGGCGCGGTGGACGGGCTGTTCGTCATCGACTCGCCGCCCGGCGGCCCGACCACCATCACGGCCGAACTGCCCTGGCGGGACCGGCAGGACGAGCCGACCCGGTAGGGCGTGCCGTGCGGATCGGCGCGGTAGGGCGTGCCGTGCGGATCGGTCCCCGGGCCCGGGCCCGGCCAGGCCGGCGCACCGGGCCGGGTCCGAGCGCGCCGCCGTACCCCGAGGGCCCGGTGCCCCTGTACTTCCGGTGCCTCGGGGACCCACGAGCCCCGCACCCCGGTACCCCGGCGCCCCCGCACTCCTGCACCCTGGCGCCCCTGTGCCTCGGGGGACCCGGGCGACCCCGGTCACCCGCTGACCGCGACGAACGCGACGAACGCGACGACCGTAGCGACGTGGGATGGCCATGGCGACCCGACAGCCACGGCAGCCCGATGACCAGGCGACCCGACAGCCAAGCGACCGACAGCCATGGCGACCCGACGACCAAGACCGGGGTAGGGAAAACCCCCGCCCCAAGAGGCCGACCCGCTCCATGTTCCCCACGCTCCGCGGCCAGCAGAGTTGAGGTACGAGCCGACGAGCAGGACGAGTAGAACGGACGACGCCGATGGCCACGGAGTACGGACAGGGGTACGGGCACGGGAGCGGGCCCGGATTCCACGGGGCGGCAGCGGGGCAGCGGCGCCACCGCCTCCCCGCACCGCTGCGGGCGCCGATCGAGGCCCGCAGCTGGCGCGAGTTCGGCTACGTGATGCTCGGCCTGCCGCTCGGCATCGCCATGTTCACGTTCGCCGTCACGATGTTCTCGCTGGGCGCCGGCCTCCTGATCACCTTCCTGGGGGTCCCGGTGCTCGCCGGCGCACTGGCGGGCTGCCGCGGGTTCGGCGCGCTGGAGCGTGCGCGGGCGCGGGGGCTGCTCGGGGTGGAGGTGGCCTCGCCGGAGCGCGTACTCGTGCGCAGGTCGGGGGCGATGGCCTGGATGGGGGCGATCCTCAAGAGCGGCGCGTCGTGGCGGCACCTGCTGTACGCGGTGGTGCAGTTCCCGTGGGCGGTGTTCTCGTTCGTGGTGGCGCTGACCTTCTGGGCGTACGGCTGGGCGATGCTGACGTATCCGCTGTGGTTCTGGCTCTTCCCGGTCTACGGCGGCCAGGGCGGCCTTCAGCTCTACGGCGACGGCACCCACAGCATCTACCTGGACAACCCCTTCGAGATCACCGTGACCGCGCTGCTGGGGCTGTTGATCACCATGGCGACGCCGTGGATCGTACGGGCGCTGACCACGGTGGACCGGCTGCTGGTGCTGGGGCTGCTCGGGCCGTCGCGGCTGGCGACCAGGGTGGTCGAGCTGGAGTCCGACCGGGGGGTCGTGGTCGACACGGCGGCGGCGGACCTGCGGCGCATCGAGCGGGATCTGCACGACGGGGCACAGGCCCGGCTGGTCAACCTCGCGATGGGACTCGGCCTGGCCAAGGAGAAGCTCACCGAGGACCCGCGCGCCGCGGCGCGCATGGTGGACGAGGCGCACGGCGAGGTGAAGACGGCGTTGCAGGAGCTGCGGGATCTGGCCCGCGGCATCCACCCGGCCGTTCTCACCGACCGCGGTCTCGACGCGGCGCTCTCCTCGGTCGCCTCGCGCTGCACGGTGCCGGTGGCGGTGGACGTGGACCTTCCCGCCCGGCCCGCCCCGGCGATCGAGGGGATCGCCTACTTCACCGTCTCCGAGCTGCTGCAGAACATCAGCAAGCACGCGCGGGCGACCCGGGCCTCGGTCGACGTCTGGCGCATCGAGAACCGGCTGATGCTTCAGGTCGTCGACGACGGCGTGGGCGGCGCCGACGTCTCGGCGGGCTCGGGTCTGGCGGGGCTCGCGGAGCGGCTGGACGCGGTGGACGGGATTCTGGTGGTGGACTCCGCCCCGGGCGGCCCCACCCGGATCACGGCGGAACTGCCCTGGCGGGGCTGAGCCGGACGCGGAGGGTGGCGGCGCGGCACGGAGAGTGCACCGGGTGCGGCGCGCGCACGACGAGCCGGGCCTCGCACACCCACCCCCTGCCCCCGGCCCGCGACGCCCGATGACGCCCTCCGCGCCACCCCCCGTCCCTCTCCCCCCGGCGATTCCCGTTGCCCGGGCGCCCGACGGTCCGAATGCTGGAATGCTGAGGGCTGTCGTACGAGCGGGGCGCAACCGGCGCCGGCCGGGTACGGGCTGTGGGGGGCCGAAACATCGTGGAGGACAGGGTGCGGGTGGTCATCGCCGAGGATTCAGTGCTGCTCAGGGAGGGCCTGACCCGGTTGCTGACCGACCGTGGGCACGACGTCGTGGCCGGTGTCGGTGACGGCGACGCACTGATCAAGACCATCACCGAGCTGGCGGCCGAGGGCGCGCTGCCGGACGTCGTGGTGGCCGACGTACGGATGCCGCCGACCCACACCGACGAGGGCGTGAAGGCGGCCGTGCAGCTGCGCAAGCACCACCCCGGACTGGGGGTGCTGGTTCTGTCGCAGTACGTGGAGGAGCGCTACGCCACCGAACTGCTGGCCGGTTCCAGCCGTGGTGTGGGCTATCTGCTCAAGGACCGGGTCGCCGAGGTGCGCGAGTTCGTGGACGCGGTGGTGCGGGTGGCCCAGGGGGGTACCGCGCTCGACCCCGAGGTGGTCGCGCAGCTGCTGGGGCGCAGCCGCAAGCAGGACGTGCTGGCCGGGCTCACGCCCCGTGAGCGGGAGGTGCTGGGGCTGATGGCCGAGGGCCGGACCAACTCGGCGATCGCGCGGCAGCTGGTGGTGAGCGACGGAGCGGTCGAGAAGCACGTCAGCAACATCTTCCTGAAGCTGGGGCTGTCCCCGAGCGACGGGGATCACCGGCGTGTTCTGGCGGTTCTGACCTACCTCAACTCCTGAATGGCTGACACTGTGTCAGGTATGCGGAAAGCGGTGGCCGGAAGACCGGTACGAGGTTCGCACGAGGTCGACGCAAGGCCGGCGTGAGAACCAGGGGGTGAGCGGGGAGCATCTTCGGGAGAAGAATCGGGGGGCGAGCAAATCATGACAAGTCAGGGCGTCGAATCGTCTCAAAACGGTGTCCATCATGCGAACCGCCGAGGGAAGGCGACCCTTACGGACGTAGGGTTGGTCCTGGGAAGGCCTTCGGGAAGGCCGCTCCCAGACAGCCGCCTCGAAGGAGGTCCAGTTAAGTGACCAGCCAGGTCAGTAGCCCAGCGGAGCAGGCCGACGAAACCGTCGTAGGAGAACAGCGCAATCCGGCGGGGGCGAAGGACGTTCGCCGGCTCGACCGGGTGATCATCCGGTTCGCGGGCGACTCGGGCGACGGAATGCAGCTCACCGGCGACCGTTTCACCTCCGAGACCGCGTCCTTCGGCAACGACCTCTCCACACTGCCGAACTTCCCCGCCGAGATCCGAGCGCCCGCAGGCACCCTGCCGGGCGTTTCTTCGTTCCAGCTGCATTTCGCGGACCACGACATCCTCACTCCGGGCGACGCGCCGAACGTCCTCGTCGCCATGAACCCGGCCGCCCTGAAGGCGAACATCGCCGATGTGCCGCGCGGCGCGGAGATCATCGTCAACACGGACGAGTTCACCAAACGGGCGATGTCGAAGGTCGGTTACGCGACGAACCCGCTGGAGGACGGCTCCCTGGACGGCTACAGCGTCCACCCGGTGCCTCTCACGACGATGACGGTCGAGGCGCTCAAGGAGTTCGAGCTGTCCCGCAAGGAGGCCGAGCGCAGCAAGAACATGTTCGCGCTGGGCCTGCTGTCCTGGATGTACCACCGGCCGACCGAGGGAACCGAGAAGTTCCTGCGGGCCAAGTTCGCGAAGAGGCCCGAGATCGCGGCGGCCAACCTCGCCGCGTTCCGGGCGGGCTGGAACTTCGGCGAGACGACCGAGGACTTCGCGGTCTCGTACGAGGTCGCCCCGGCCGAGCGCACCTTCCCGACCGGCACGTACCGCAACATCTCGGGGAACCTGGCCCTGTCGTACGGTCTGATCGCCGCCTCCGAGCAGGCGGACCTGCCGCTCTACCTCGGCTCGTACCCGATCACGCCCGCCTCCGACATCCTGCACGAACTCAGCAAGCACAAGAACTTCGGCGTACGCACCTTCCAGGCCGAGGACGAGATCGCGGGCATCGGCGCCGCGTTGGGCGCCGCCTTCGGCGGCTCGCTGGCGGTCACGACGACCTCGGGGCCGGGGGTGGCGCTGAAGTCGGAGACGATCGGGCTCGCCGTCTCCCTCGAACTGCCGCTGCTGGTCATCGACATCCAGCGCGGCGGCCCCTCCACCGGGCTGCCGACCAAGACCGAGCAGGCCGACCTGTTGCAGGCGATGTACGGCCGCAACGGCGAGGCGCCCGTCCCGGTCGTCGCGCCGCGCACCCCCGCGGACTGCTTCGACGCCGCGCTGGAGGCGGCGCGCATCGCCCTCACCTACCGCACCCCCGTCCTGCTCCTGTCGGACGGCTACCTGGCCAACGGCTCGGAGCCCTGGCGCATCCCGGACATCGACGAACTCCCGGACCTGCGGGTGCGGTTCGCGCAGGGTCCGAACCACACACTGGACGACGGCACCGAGGTCTTCTGGCCCTACAAGCGCGATCCCGCGACCCTGGCCCGCCCCTGGGCGGTCCCGGGCACGCCGGGCCTCGAACACCGCATCGGCGGCATCGAGAAGCAGGACGGCACGGGCAACATCTCCTACGATCCCGCCAACCACGACTTCATGGTGCGCACCCGGCAGGCCAAGATCGACGGCATCGACGTCCCGGACCTGGAGGTCGACGACCCCTCGGACGAGGCCGACACGCTGGTGCTGGGCTGGGGTTCGACGTACGGCCCCATCACCGCGGCGGTACGGCGGCTGCGGACGGCCGGGGAGTCCATCGCGCAGGCGCACCTGCGCCACCTCAACCCCTTCCCGCACAACCTCGGCTCGGTGCTGGGACGGTACGACAAGGTGGTGATCCCCGAGATGAACCTCGGCCAGCTCGCCACCCTCGTCCGGGCCAGATACCTGGTCGACGCGCGCTCCTACAACCAGGTCAACGGCATGCCGTTCAAGGCCGAACAGCTCGCCAAGGTGCTCAAGGAGGCCATCGATGGCTGAGACGACCACGGAAGGCGCGGACACGATCGAGGCGCTCGGTCTGGTGCCCAAGGCCGGGGCCAGGCAGTCCATGAAGGACTTCAAGTCCGATCAGGAAGTGCGCTGGTGCCCCGGCTGCGGGGACTACGCGATCCTGGCCGCCGTGCAGGGCTTCATGCCCGAACTCGGCCTCGCCAAGGAGAACATCGTCTTCGTCTCGGGCATCGGCTGCTCGTCCCGCTTCCCGTACTACATGAACACGTACGGCATGCACTCCATCCACGGCCGCGCGCCCGCCATCGCCACGGGACTCGCCTCCTCCCGCCGCGACCTGAGCGTATGGGTGGTGACCGGTGACGGCGACGCGCTGTCGATCGGCGGCAACCACCTCATCCACGCGCTGCGCCGCAACGTGAACCTGAAGATCCTGCTGTTCAACAACCGGATCTACGGCCTCACCAAGGGCCAGTACTCGCCGACCTCCGAGGTCGGCAAGATCACCAAGTCGACGCCGATGGGCTCGCTGGACGCGCCCTTCAACCCGGTGTCCCTGGCCATCGGCGCGGAGGCCTCCTTCGTCGCCCGGACCGTGGACTCCGACCGCAAGCACCTCACCGACGTCCTGCGGCAGGCCGCCGCCCACCCGGGCACGGCACTGGTGGAGATCTACCAGAACTGCAACATCTTCAACGACGGCGCCTTCGAGGTGCTGAAGGACAAGCAGCAGGCCGAGGAAGCGGTCATCCGCCTCGAACACGGGCAGCAGATCCGCTTCGGCACGGACGGGGCCAAGGGCGTCGTACGGGACGCGCTGACCGGCGACCTGAAGGTCGTCGCCGTCACCCCGGAGAACGAGTCGCAGGTCCTGGTCCACGACGCCCACGCCCCGTCGCCGACCACCGCCTTCGCGCTCTCCCGGCTCGCTGATCCGGACACCCTGCACCACACCCCGATCGGTGTCCTGCGCTCCGTCGACCGGCCGGTCTACGACACCCAGATGGCCGACCAACTGGACGCGGCCATCGAGCAGAACGGCAAGGGGGACCTGGCCACGCTGCTCGCCGGCGGGGACACCTGGACGGTCGTCGGCTGACCGGACCGGACCCAGCGGTTCAGGAGGCCCGGGTGCCTGACGCCCGGGCCTCGTCGTATCCGAGGCGGGCCTTCTCGACGTCGTCCATCCGGTCCTCGGTCCAGGCCGCCAGCGCACGCACCTGCTCGGCGGCCTCGCGGCCGAGTCCGGTGAGCGAGTAGTCGACGCGCGGCGGGATCACGGGCTTCGCGTCGCGGTGGACCAGACCGTCGCGCTCCAGGGTCTGGAGGGTCTGGGTGAGCATCTTCTCGCTGACCCGGCCGATCGCCCGGCGCAGCTCGCTGAAGCGGTAGGGGCGGTCGAGGAGCTCGATCAGTACGAGCACACCCCAGCGACTGGTGACGTGCTCCAGGACGAGACGGTACGGGCACATCGCCTCGCCGGTGTCGTACTTGCCGACCGCCGGCCCGCCGGCGGCGGCCCTGCTGACCGCTCGGGTACTTACTGCCATGTACGTACCTTACTTCAAAGTGGGTACTTTCCCATAGTTAGCGCACCTCCTAGGGTTAGTGACAGACCACCCCACAAGGAGCTGACCCATGAGCATCGTCGTCACCGGAGCCACCGGACACCTCGGCCGCCACGTCGTCGAAGGGCTGCTGGAGAGGGTTCCGGCCGACCAGATCACCGCCGTCGTCCGCGACCCGGAGAAGGCCGCCGGCTTCGCGGCCCGCGGCGTGCGGATCGCGGTCGCGGACTACAACGAGCCCGAGACCTTCGACACCGTCTTCTCCCCCGGCGACAGGGTGCTGCTGATCTCCGGCAACGAGTTCGACAAGGGCCGCGTGCACCAGCACCGGATCGTCCTCGACGCCGCCAAGGCCGCCGGGGTCGCGCTCTTCGCCTACACCAGCGCCCCGGGCAGCCTGACGGCCGCCCTCGCCGACGACCACCGCGGCACCGAGCAGGCCATCACCGACTCCGGCATCACCTACACCCTGCTGCGCAACGGCTGGTACAACGAGAACTACACCGAGAACCTCGCCCCGGTCCTCGAGTACGGCGCCGTCACCCAGGCCGCCGGGGAGGGCAGGATCGCCCCCGCCGCCCGCGCCGACTACGCGGCCGCCGCCGTGGCCGTGCTGACCGGCGAAGGCCACGAGAACAAGACCTACGAGCTGAGCGGCGACACCGCCTGGGGCTTCGCCGAGTACGCCGCCGAGGTCGCGAAGCAGTCCGGCAAGGAGATCGCCTACCACCCCGTCTCCGTCGAGGCCTTCACCAGCATCCTCGCCGGGGCGGGCCTGCCCGAGCCCCTCGCCGCGATCATCGCCGGCGTCGACGCGTCCATCGAGAAGGGCGAACTCGCCGCGACCGGCGGCGACCTGTCCCGCCTGACCGGCCGTCCCACCACCCCGATCGCCGAGTCGATCGCCGCGGCCCTGAAGGACTGACCCCGCCCGGACACCGGCCCGTCACCCTGCCACCCCCGCCTGTCATGACCGTATGGCGATACGGACATGACAGGCGGGGGTGTGCGGCGCTACCTTCTTGGAGGCTGCACGGGAGCAGCTGTGCGAGAGAGAGGGCCGGTGGCCGTGCAGCACCAGGCGAGGAGCGCATCCGGCTCCACAAGTTCCAAGGCCGCCAGGAGCGAGCAGCGCGTCGGGCTGCTGAACGGCTTCGCGGCGTACGGGATGTGGGGTCTCGTTCCCCTTTTCTGGCCGCTGCTCGAACCCGCCGGGGCCCTTGAGATCCTCGCCCACCGGATGGTGTGGTCCCTTGGCGTGGTCGGTGTCGCGCTGATCGTGATGCGGCGCTGGGCCTGGCTCGGCGAGCTGTTGCGGCAGCCGCGCAAGCTCGGGCTGATCACCGTCGCGGCGGCCGTGATCACGGTCAACTGGGGCGTCTACATATGGTCCGTGAACAGCGGACATGTGGTGGAGGCGTCCCTCGGGTACTTCATCAATCCGCTCGTCACCATCGCCATGGGCGTCCTGCTCCTCAAGGAGCGGCTGCGCCCGGCGCAGTGGGCGGCCGTCGGCGTCGGCCTCGGCGCGGTGCTCGTCCTCACCATCGGGTACGGGCGTCCGCCGTGGATCTCCCTCACGCTCGCCTTCTCGTTCGCCACGTACGGGCTGGTGAAGAAGAAGGTCAACCTCGGCGGCATCGAGTCGCTCGCCGCCGAGACCGCGGTCCAGTTCCTGCCCGCGCTCGGGTATCTGCTGTGGCTCGGGGCGAAGGGGGACGCGACCTTCGCCGCGCACGGGGCGGGGCACGCGACGCTGCTCGCCGCGACGGGGGTGGTGACCGCGGTGCCGCTGGTCTGTTTCGGCGCGGCCGCCATCCGGGTGCCGCTCTCCACGCTGGGGCTGCTCCAGTACCTGGCCCCCGTCTTCCAGTTCCTGCTCGGGATCCTGTACTTCCATGAGGCCATGCCGGCCGAGCGGTGGGCCGGGTTCGCCCTGGTGTGGCTCGCGTTGTCTCTGCTCACGTTCGACGCGTTGCGGACGGCTCGGCGGGCGGCGCTCGCGCTTCGCGCGCGGGGCGGTGTCGTCGACGACGCCGCCGGTGCCGGTGCCGGCGCGGGTGCGGGTGCGGGTGTCGTCGAGGCCGGTGTCGTCGGCCCCCGTGAGGCCTCGGCCGACGCGGCTCCTGCGGACGCGAAGCCGTAATCCTGCCGTCGGGTTTCTTCGCCCCCACCGCCAGTGCCCGACCCATCCCTGGGGGCTGCCGCCCCCAGCCCCCCGTTCGGCCTGGACGGCCTTGTCCTCAAGCGCCGGACGGGCTGTTGGTGCCGGCCTGGGCTGCGGATTTTTCAGCCCGTCCGGCGCTTGAGGACGAGCCCTTCTGGCGAGCGGGGGTCCAGGGGGCGGCAGCCCCTTGGCGGGGTCCGGGGGCGGAGCCCCAGGGAACGGGACGGGTCGGGTAGGGGCGGCGGGGGCGAAGAAAAGTCGGGGCGGGACCGGCGGTTGCGTTGCCCCGTCGTGGACGGAACCACTATGAGTGGCTCCATGACCCACACCCCGCCCCTGCACTGGAAGCTCGTCATCGACGCAGCCGACCCCCACGCCCAGGCCGACTTCTGGGCGGCAGCCCTCGGCTACCTGCTGGAGGACAACAGCGCCTTGATCGAACGTCTCCTCACCCTCGGCGCCGCCCCGCCGGAGGCCACCGTCGAGTCCCACGGCCGCCGCGCCTGGCGCGACCTGATCGCCGTACGGCACCCGGACGACCCGTACGAGGAGGAGACCGGAATCGGGCAGGGCCGGCGGCTGCTCTTCCAGCGGGTGCCGGAACTCAAGTCGTCGAAGAACCGGCTGCACCTCGACGTGCACGCGGGCCCCGGCCGCCGCGCGGAGGAGGTGGCCCGCCTCCAGGGACTGGGCGCGGGCGTCCTGCGACACGTCAAGGAGCCGGGCGGCGAGTGGGTGGTGATGGCCGACCCCGAGGGGAACGAGTTCTGCGTGCAGTGACGTACGGGCCGTCCGACGCGGCCGGATCGCGCTCTTGACGTCACGTCAGCCACAGCTTCACCATCAGGCACCCCATTCACTGTGGGATTCCCCTGGAATCCCCATGGAATTCGGAGCCCCCCACATGAAGCTCTCCGTTCCCGGGCGCGTCACCTCGGCCGCGCTCATCACGGCCGTCACGCTCCTCACGACCGGTGCGATATCCGGCGCGGCGCCCGCCCTCAGCCCCGCGGCCCCCACTGCCGCGGCCGCCGCTCCCGACATCCCCGTGGCCAACGTCAAGAGCCACCTCGCCCAGCTCCAGTCCATCGCCACCGCCAACGGCGGCAACCGGGCGCACGGCCGCACCGGGTACAAGGCCTCCGTCGACTATGTGAAGGCGAAGCTGGACGCGGCCGGATTCACCACGGTCCTCCAGCAGTTCACGTCCTCCGGCCGCACCGGCTACAACCTGATCGCCGACTGGCCCGGCGGAGACACGGGCCACGTCGTCATGGCCGGAGCGCATCTCGACAGCGTGACGGCGGGTCCCGGCATCAACGACAACGGCTCCGGATCCGCCGCGATCCTGGAGACCGCGCTCGCCGTCTCCAGAACGCAGTACCAGCCCACCAAGCATCTGCGGTTCGCCTGGTGGGGCGCGGAGGAGCTGGGCATGGTCGGCTCGAAGTACTACGTGAACAACCTGTCCTCGGCGAACCGGGCGAAGATCAGCGACTATCTGAACTTCGACATGATCGGCTCGCCGAACCCCGGCTACTTCGTCTACGACGACGATCCCACCATCGAGAAGACCTTCAAGGACTACTTCGCCGGCCTCGGCATCGCGACGGAGCCGGAGACCGAGGGCGACGGCCGCTCGGACCACTCGCCCTTCAAGAACGTGGGCATCCCGGTCGGCGGTCTCTTCAGCGGCGCCGACTACATCAAGACGGCGGCGCAGGCGGCGAAGTGGGGCGGCACCTCGGGGCAGGCCTTCGACCGCTGCTACCACGCGTCCTGCGACACCTCGTCCAACATCAACGACACGGCGCTGAACCGGAACGCCGACGCGCTGGCGTACGCGGTGTGGGGACTGTCCTCCTAGCGGTCCTCAGGTCGCGCCCTCGCCGGACCGCGCGCGGGCGCGTTCGGCGAGGCGCCCCATGCGGGTGCGGGCCGATTCGAGCTGTTCGAGGTCGTCGGCGGCGGGGCCGCCGTCGGCCACGAGCCCGGTCCACACCTCGATCAGAACGCGTCCGAGGTTCATCCCCTGCGCGGGATCACGGACGGCGCGCCAGGCCGTGGCCGCGCTCTGTACGTTGCCGTACGCGGCGTCCGGGTCCCGCTGCTGACGCCGGACCCGGGCGAGGTCGAGCGACAGATGGAACGACCTGAGCGCGTCACCGGCCAAGTAGGCGATGTACGAGGAGAGTTCGCCCAGTCGCAGCACCTCGGGATGGTCGGGTCCCAGCGTCCGTGCCGCTTCCGCCACGGTCCGCTCGGCCATCGTCGCGGCCTCTTCGATCCTGCCCTCCTTCACGGCTTCATTGATCCGCGTCACGGGCTCCGCGAGGAACGCGGCGCCCTCCGTCTCCACGACCGGGGTCAGCACCGACTCGGCGACGGCGTCGAAGCCCCGTGCCGGCGTGGGCTTCGGGTCCGGCTCCGGCTCCATCACGGCCATGGCCTCCGCGGCCAGCGACGGATGCCGGGCGAAGACCACTCCGGTTGTCGGGGTCGCCCGTGCGGGAGCGGGGGGCAGCGGCACGGGAGCGGGGGGCAGCGGCACGGGAGCGGGAGGCATCTCGGGTGCCGGGCCGAACTCGCCCGTCGGGGCGACCGCGACACCGGGCCGGGCGCCCGCCACCGGCCCCTGGACCACGCGCAGGACGTGCGTCGACGGGGCCTCGGGCCAGACCGTGGGCTCCGGGAGGGGCTCCGATACGGGCTCAGGCCCCGGCTCCGCGTCGGAGACCGGCTCGGGCCACACCGGAGTCCGAGAGACCGACTCCGGGACCGACTCCGAGAGCAACTTCGTGGGCCGGTCCGATACCCACTCCGAGGGCCGATCCGGGACCAACTCCGAGTCCGGCTCCGGGACTCGCTCCGGGACCGCCGCCGATCCCGGATCCGGGACGGCTTCCGGGACCGGCCGGGCGACGGGGTCCGGAGCCGGCTCGGGGAGCGGCCCGGAGACGCGGTGCGGAGCCGGCCCGGAAAGCGGCTCAGGAAGCGGATCCGCAGCGCGCTCGGGGCCCGGCCCGGCTGCCGGATCGGTTGCCGGGTCGAGCGCCGGATCGGTTGTCGGGTCGAGCGCCGGATCGGTTGCCGGGGCGAGCGCCGGCTCAGGCGACCGGTCCGGGACCGGCCGCAGCGCCTGCGTCCCGGCGTCCTTCCCCGTCACCGGTGGCGGTGACGGTGGCGGTGGCGGGGAGGGCGGCAGGACGGACGGCCGTGGCGGCGGAGACGGAGCCGGAACCGGAGGCGGAGGCGGTGTTCCCACCCGTACCGGCTCGCCCGCGTACCGGCTCGACCCGTCGCCGTACACCTGGAGCGGGACGACGAAGCCGATGCGTTCGTCGTGGACCCGGGCGAGGACGGGGTGCCCGGTGGCGCGGGCGATCCGGTGAAGGTGGTCCAGGACGGCGCCCTGGACGGTCTCACCGGGCGTGACGGCCAACGGCACGCCCCCCACGGTGGCGCCCACGGCGGACGTCGGCACACGGACCTCGAGGGCCGGCGCCGGCTCGTCCGCGTGTCCGCCCGGGACGGCCGCCGAGCGCTGCCGCTTGAGTTCCCGCTTCTGTTCGCGGCTGAGTCGAGACATTGGTTCCCTCACTCGGGGGGTGATCAGGGGAGGGTGATCAGGGGAGAACGGAGCTGCGCACCACCCGGTTCACGGGATCGGTCCGGCGCCGGGCACAGCCAAGGCGGCAACGTCCTCGTACGCATCCTCGACTCCCTCCTGCGGGCCCGTCGCCGTGGTGCCGGCCCAGCCTGCCCACCAGTCTCCCGGTTCCCGACCGGTCCCCGCGTCACCATGGCGTCACAGGCTCGTTCCAGGAACCCGTCCCCTGCTGCTTAACCTGTCGGGGCGCCGTGAACTCCGGCGCGTCACGACCGGTGCGCCGATGACGGAGGAGACTGGCGATGGGAATCGCGCGGCAAGGGCCGGACGGGCCCGAGATCTGGATCCGCGGGCCGGTGGGCGAAGCGGCGCCGCCACGGGCGGAGCACGGGCAAGTCCTGGCGGGAGCGCGGCGGTTCGCCTGGGTCGCCACCCATGGCGGGGCCGGCACCTCGACCCTCGCGACGGTCTTCGGCGGCCAGGACGCGGGACGCGACTGGCCGCGGTCCGAGCGCGACGAGTCGTGGTCGGTCCTTCTCGTGGGGCGTACGCACGCGTCGGGGCTGGAGGCCGTCTCGTACACCCTGGACATCTTCCGCCGGGGCGAGGCGCCGCCGGGGGTCGACCTCGAGGCGGTCGTTCTGGTGGCGGACGCGCCCGGCCGGCTGCCTCGGCCGCTCGCCCAGCGGGTCAAGGCGCTGGCCGCGGTGGTCGACGTCCACCAGGTGCCGTGGGTGCCGGCCTGGCGGATCGGTGACCTCGGTGCCGAGCCGCCGCGCGAGAGCGCCGCGCTGGCCCGGCTGACCGCGTCCGCGGGGCGCCCCTGAGGACACCCGCCCCGGCCACTACGCGGTGATGTCCTTCGCCATGAACCGCGCCCACGCCGCCGAGCCGAACACCACCGCGTACAGGCCCTGGAGGCCGAGGTTGCGGACGAGGTCGTCCCAGTACACCGGGTCGCGCATGAGGTCGGCGAAGGACAGCCAGTAGTGGGAGAAGAAGTACGGCTGGAGGGCGTGCAACTGGGGGATCTGGTCGAGGATCTGGACGGTGATGAGGAGCCCGACCGTCGTCGCCATCGCCGCGATGCCGCTGTTGGTCAGCGTCGAGACGAACAGACCGAGGGCCGCCACGCCGATCAGTGACGCGGCGACGACCAGTGCGATGAGGAACGCCCGGCCGAGCCCCTCGGCCAGGCTGATCCGCGTTCCGGAGATCGTCGTCAGCTCGCCCAGCGGGAAGAGGAGCGCACCCACCGCGAGCGCCGAGACCGCCACCACCACCGTCGCGACCAGGCAGAACGCCATCGTGGTCGCGTACTTGGTGAGCAGCAGACGGGTCCGGCCCGCGGGGGCGACAAGGAGATAGCGCAGGGTCCCGGCGTTCGCCTCGCCCGCGATGGCGTCCCCCGCGATGACGCCGATCGCCATCGGCAGGAAGAAGGGCAGCGTCGCGGCGAGTGCCGTGAACACCAGGAACAGGCCGTTGTTGGTGACCTGCGCGATGAACGCCGGTCCCCCGCCGTCTCCGCCCCCCGCCGACGAGCCGTCGCGCGTCTCGATCCTGAGGGCGACGCCGATGAGGACCGGTACGGCCGCGAGGACGCCCAGCAGCGCGATCGTCCGCCAGCGCCGGAAGGTCGTGACGAGTTCGCTGCGCAGCAGCCCGAACGTCCACAGGGCGCGGGGCGTCCGCACGGCCGGCGGCCCGCTCCCCGGGGCCCGCGCCCCGCCCTGCGCGCTCGGCGTCCTGTTCCGCGCGGCCGACGCCCCGCTCCGCCCCGACGCCTTGTTCCGCTCGGCCGATGCCCTGTTCTGCGCGGCCCGCGCCCTGCTCGGCTCGGCCGGCACGTCAGCCCGCGACATCGAATCCCTCTCCCGTCAGCGCCAGGAACGCGTCCTCCAGCGAGGCCCGTTCCACCCCGAAGCCACGTACCCGGACGCCCGCCGTGACCAGCGCGGCGTTCAGTTCGGCGAGGTCGCGGCTCTGGTCCGGGGGTTCAGCCGTCACCCCCGTCTCGGTCACCACCACGTCCCCCACCCCCTGTTCCTTCAGGACGCGCGCCGCGTCCCCGGGATCGGGCGTGGTCACCACGAGGCGGCCCCGCGCGTCCGCCGCGAGATCGGCCACCGCGCCCTGCGTGACCAGCCGCCCCTGCGCCATCACGGCCGCATGGGTGCATACCTGTTCGATCTCGTCGAGCAGATGCGAGGAGAGGAAGACCGTCGTGCCGTCCGAGGCCAGTTCGCGTACCAAGGAGCGGATCTCCCGCATGCCCTGCGGGTCGAGGCCGTTGGTCGGCTCGTCCAGGACCAGCAGCCGGCGGGGCTGGAGGAGCGCCGCGGCGAGCCCGAGCCGCTGCTTCATGCCGAGCGAGTACGCCTTGGCCTTCTTGCCCGCGGCGGCGGTGAGTCCGACCCGGTCGAGGGCGGACGCGACCCGCGCGCGCCGGGTGCGCGGGTCGGCGGTCGGGTCGGCGGCGTCGTACCGCAGGAGGTTGTCGCGGCCGGAGAGGAAGCCGTACAGCGCGGGGCCCTCGATGAGAGCGCCCACCTGCGGGAGCACCACGCGGCCGGCGCCGGGCATGGCACGGCCCAGGACCCGCGCCGTGCCCGAGGTCGGCTCGATCAGGCCCATCAGCATGCGGATGGTGGTGGTCTTGCCCGAACCGTTCGGCCCGAGGAAGCCGAAGACGCTGCCCGCCGGGACCGTCAGGTCGAGGCCGTCGACGGCGAGCTGTCCGCCGCGGTAGCGCTTGGTGAGCGCGCGGGTGGCGATCACCGTCTCCACCATGTCCGGTTCCGCGGCGGACAGTTCCTCCATGGGCTCCCTCGATTCGAGCTTCGCGGACGCGCCTACTGGGCGGCGTCGGCCGCCTTCACCAGCGCGGACTTGGTGACGGCGCCCGCGTACACCTTGCCGTCGTCCGTGATCAGCGCGTTGATCAGGCGGGTCGAGAAGACCGTGCCCGAGCCGAACTTGCCGGAGACGTGGTCGCCGAGCGAGTCCAGGAACCCGGAGGCGGGGCTGTTGCCGGACGCGGAGCCCGAGGGGACGCCCTGGCCGCCCGTGTCGAACTCGACGATCGAGCTCCAGCCCTCACCGACGGTCTTCATGCCGTCGAGCCCCTTGCCGAGGTCCTCACCGGGCTTCGGGGAGCCCTCCGGGAGCTTGCCGTGCCTGCCCTCGTCGTTGTTCGCGCCCTTGTCGCCCTTGTCCTGGCTCTTGCCGAGGTCCTTGCCCAGGTGGTCGCCCTCGGTGACCTTCGCGCCCTTCGGCGGGGTGAAGTCGAACGTCGAGGCGGCCGGCCTGGAGAAGTCGACCTTGGTGAAGCCCGCGTCCACGACGGCCGCGCCGCCGCTCGCCGGCGTCAGCGTGAACTTCAACGGCACCCCGGTCTTCGCGTCCACCGCGACGCTGATCGCACCGACCGTGGAGCCGGACTGCCTGGGCTTGATGAGGAGCTTGTAGGCGTCCCGGCCGGCGACCTGCGCCGTGCCGTCCACGGTCACGGAGGTCGTGTCGCCGGCGGCCTTCAGGGCCTCGTCGGCGAGCTCCTTGGGCGTGCTCGGGACGTCCTCGGGCGCCGCCCCGCGCCGCTCGTCGGACGCGGGCGCCTTCGAGTGGTACACCTCGTTCGACTTGCTGTCGTACGCCCACACGTCGTCGCCGTTGCGGATGACGCTGTACTCGGCGGCGTTCTCCAGCAGGGAGACCTTGCCCTTGTCCGGGCCGTCGGCCGCGACGCGCAGCGTGTGCGTGCCGGAGGCCAGCTCCATGAGTTTGGACTGCGGGTCGGCGGAAGAGCCGTCGGCGCCCTGGGCGGCACCGGACATCAGGCTGTTCTCCAGGCCGCCCAGGTCGGGCAGCCCGAGGTCGGTGCTGATCTTGACCGTGCCGGAGAGCTGCTGGACGTCGGACTTGGCGATCTTCTCGACGAGCTGCTGCGCGGTGATCTTCGGCAGGCTGGGGTCACCGGAGTCGGCGAGCGCCGGGACGAGCCCGATGGTCACCGCCGCCACCCCCACCACCGCGACCGGGACGACGTACCGCGCGGCCTTGCGCCGGCCGGCGCGCATCTCGTCGGCCTCGTCCCGCAGCCCTTCCGCCCCGGCGGTCCTGTCGGATTCGTTCGGTGCCATGTGTGCCATACCTCCGTCGTCGGCGGCGGCCTGCCATCCTGCGCTTCCCCACCCCTATAGCCGCCATTCTCACCCGAACCGGTGAGGAGTGGTGCTCTCCATATGACCAAATCGGGCGGAGAGATGCGTCAGACCCCGGACGCAACTCCACGTACTCCTGCGGTATGACACGGGGAGGCCGTGTCTCCCGCGACCCGTAAGGGTTGCCGAGGACGCCGCCTCGCACGCATCGCGGCCGGAGGCGACCCGCCGAGCCGTCCCGGAGCTGGGCTTCACGAACGTGTGCTCGATTTATCCACCGAGCGGAGCGACGATGTCCCGCCGGGCGAAAGCCCCTCCATTATGTGACACACGTCACACGAGAGGGAAACGGCCGGTCCGCCGGGCCGACACCCGCGCGTACACCGCTGCGGGCGTCCGGAACCGGCGCGGGCGGAGGCGTCAGCCCGCCCGGTGCACCACCGCGTCCACGAGCTCCACCAACGCCGCCTTCGCGTCGCACTCGGGCAACGGAGCCACCGCGGCCCGAGCCTCCTCCGCGTACCGCACGGTGTCCCGCCGCGCCTGCTCCAGCGCCGGGTGCGCCCGCAGCCGGGCCAGCGCTTCGGCGTGCCGGTCGTCATCCGTGAGATCGGAGTCCAGGAGCTCGCACAGCGCGATGTCCTCGGCGAGACCGAGCCGCTCCGCCCGCTCGCGCAACCGCAGCACCGGCAGCGTGGGAATGCCCTCGCGCAGATCCGTCCCCGGCGTCTTTCCCGACTCGTGCGAGTCGGACGCGATGTCCAGCACGTCGTCCGCGAGCTGGAAGGCGACGCCCAGCCGCTCCCCGTACTGCGTCAGCACGTCCACGACCGTCTCGTCGGCCCCCGACATCATCGCGCCGAAGCGGCACGCCACGGCGACCAGCGAACCGGTCTTGCCGCTCAGCACGTCGAGGTAGTGCTCGACCGGGTCCCGCCCGTCGCGCGGCCCCGCCGTCTCGAGGATCTGTCCGGTGACCAGCCGCTCGAACGCCTCGGCCTGGACGCGGACGGCCTCGGGCCCGAGGTCGGCCAGGGTGTGCGACGCGCGCGCGAAGAGAAAATCGCCGGTGAGGACGGCGACCGAGTTGCCCCAGCGGGTGTTCGCGCTGGGCACCCCGCGCCGCGCGTCGGCCTCGTCCATCACGTCGTCGTGGTACAGCGTGGCGAGATGGGTCAGCTCGACGACCACGGCCGAGGGCACGACACCCGGCGCGTAGGGGTCACCGAACTGCGCCGCGAGCATCACGAGCAGCGGACGGAACCGCTTCCCGCCGGCCCGCAGGAGATGCTGCGCGGCTTCCGTGATGAAGGGGACCTCGCTCTTGGTGACTTCGAGCAAGCCCTCCTCGACAGCCGCCAATCCGGCCTGGACATCGGCTTCGAGAGCCTGGTCCCGCACGCTCAGCCCGAACGGCCCGACGACGGTCACGAGAGGTTCTCCTGTCTGCTGACGATCACATGGCGAACTCGGTCGATCATTCGGTCGATGACACGGTTTGTCGATGTGTCGCTGCCATCACTCAAGTCAGCGTATCCGGTCACGTTTCGATCACCACGAGCGCCCACCGTCCCCACTGTCGACTTCCTCCCGACTTCCCTCTCGCCCGCCGTCCGATGTCCCCCGCGGGGCAGGCAGTCCTCCGTCCGGGCGGCTGCCTGTCACGGACGGTATGTTCGTGATAGGCCGATATGGCAGCAGATAAACCGAATCACCCGCGAGCACCGAGGACACCACCGAGGACACCGAGGACACCGACCGAGGACACCGAGAAGAGCATGCACACCCGTACGGCCTTCCCCTACGAGACGACTCACGAGGACCTCTGGATCCCCCTGGCGGACGGCACCCGGCTGTACGCACGCATGTGGCGCCCGCTGACCGGGGACCCCGTCCCCGCCCTGCTCGAATACCTCCCGGACCGCCTCAGCGACGCGACCGCGCCGCGCGACGCGCAGCGCCATCCCTGGTACGCGGGCCACGGCTACGCCTCCGTCCGGGTGGACGTCCGCGGCCACGGCAACTCGGAGGGCGTGCCGGCGGACGCGGAGACCACCGAGCCGGCCGACGGCGTGGAGGTGATCCACTGGCTGGCCGCCCAGCCCTGGTGCAGCGGCCGGGTCGGCATGTTCGGTCTCTCCCGGGGAGGCACCACCTCCCTCCGGATCGCGGCTCTCGCCCCCGAACCGCTCAAGGCGGTCGTCACGGTCTGCTCGGCGGACGACCGCCTCGACGACGGCATCGGCCCCAGCACGGACCGCGGCATCGACCGCGCGGGAGGTGCCGTCCCCGCCCCCGGCGCGCACGCCCGCGCGGCAGCGGCACTCGCCCACGTCGCCCGCCCGCCGGACCCCGCCCACGTCGGCCAGGTGATGTGGCGTGACATGTGGGTGAAGCGGCTGGAGACGGTGGACCCGTTCATCCGTACGGGGCCGTCGCACCCGGCCCAGGACCCGTACGGGAGCGACGGCGGCGCCCCCGAGAGCGGCTCCGTGATCCGTGCGGCCGTCCTCGCGGTGGGCGGCTGGCACGACCCCTACCGCGACTCGGTGCTGCGCCTGGTCCGGAGCCTCCCGCCGGACCGCGTACGAGGCGTGATCGGCCCCTGGTCGCACGAGTACCCGGACCAGGACCGCCCGCCCGGCCCGGCGATCGGCTTCCTCCAGGAGACGTTGCGCTGGTGGGACCACTGGCTCAGGCCGCACGGCACGCGCACCTCGACCGGCACGGACGCGCGCACCTCGGCCGACCTGGACGCGCGCACCTCGGCCGGCCCGGACGCCGGTTCCTCAGCCGGCACGGACGCCGGTTCCTCAGCCGGCCTGGACGCCGGTTCCGCAGCCAGCACGGACAGCGGCACAGTGATGTCCGAGCCCCTTCTGCGCTGCTACGTCATGGACGCGCACCCACCGGCGACGACGTACGCCTCCCTGCCCGGCCGCTGGGTCGGCGACGGCGCCTGGCCCTCCCCCTTGGTCACCCCCATCGCGTACGCGCTCCGGGGTGCGCCGGTGCTCGTGCGCTCCCCTCAGCACACCGGCGTGGACGCGGGTCGCTTCCGCCCCACCGGAGGCGACGCGGACCTGCCGCCGGACCAGCGGGAGGAGGACGCGAGATCCGCCTGCTTCGAGTTCGAGGTGCCGGGAGAGACCTGGATCCTGGGCCGGCCGAGCGTGCGCCTGCGTCTGACCTTCCACTCGGCCCGGGGCCAGGTGATCGCCCGGGTCTGCGACGTGGCCCCCGACGGCACCTCGACCCTGGTCACTCGGGGTGCCCTGAACGTGTCGGCGCGCGACGGCGGCGATCCGGCCGTCCCCCGAGCACCGGGCACCTCGGAGGACGTGCGTCTCGACCTCGACGCCATCGGCTACGCCGTCCCGCCGGGCCATCGCATCCGCCTCTCCCTCTCCTCCGCGTACTGGCCGTGGAGGTGGCCCGAGCCGGGCTCGGAGGCCGGATTCACCCTGGATCCGTCGGGCAGTTTCCTCGAACTCCCGGTGCGGGCACGGGAGTCGGACCCCGCGATCACCTTCGCGGAGCCGGAGCACTCCGTACCGCTCGGGGTGGCCTCCGCCGCCACCCTCGACGAACCCCGCCCCGAACGCCTGGTCGTACGCGACGTGGCGAAGGACGAGTGGCGTCTAGAAGTCGTCCCGCGCCACTGCGGGACCCGCGTCCACCCGGACGGCCTCGAGCACACGGAGGACGCGCTGGAGACGTACTCCGTCCAGGAAGCCGACCCCCTGAGCGCCCGCGCCCACTTCTCCTGGTCGATCCGTCTGCACCGCCCGGAACCCGCCTGGGACGCGAGGATCGAGGTCCGCTCCGAAGTCACCTGCGACACACGGGACTTCATCACCTCCAGCGAGCTGGTCTGCAAGGACGGCGACGAGGTGGTCTTCCATCGGACGTGGGAGCGGAGAATTCCGCGCACGGCGGGCCAGGGCCTCGGCGACGTCATCGGCGACCCCGCGGAGCAGAGCGCGGACCGCTGAATTCCTGACGCACCCCGGCGGGGACGCCCGCCCGCTTCCACGGGCGGCCAGGAGACGGTCGCGGGACTCGGCAGCGTCGGAGTGGAAGCGGTGGCCGGGATCAACAGGCCATACATGGGGCCTGAGTTCGACCCTCCCCCCGCCAGGAAATGGCACGAACTCCCTGAACACCGGCTTCTCGGACACCACTTGAGGCCCGGCGAGTACCGGCTCCTCCACGCCGACCCCGGCTCGGACCCGTCCGTACGAGCGGCGCGCCCGGCTCCGACCGGGGGCTCAGCAGCCTCTTATCTGTGCCTTATATGCCCGACTTGCCTTCATTGCCGCTTTATTCCTGCCGCGTCGAGTGAGTTGAGTCACGCCGGCAGGTGATCCACTCCACAGCACCGTCCAGCGACTACCCGTTTGCAGAAGCCAAGTTGAGCGAAGCATTCCGGATTAATCGGGCAATTCATCTGCCCTTATGTCCAGGTGAAAACGATCTACACCGCGACATCAAGGCTTGTTCCGGACATGTGCTCTCGCATACCTTCACGTCACTCCGGACGGACCGCCCAATCCTGCCGCCGACCGGAAACCCACACCCGACCACACACGCACGGCAGGAGCGGGGGACCCAGGTAAGCCGCCGATCCGAAGTCCGGAACGGCTAGGGGTGAAGTCGCACTCACTGTGCGGCCGGGCAGCTCCCGCCCGAACCCGACAGCTCACCTCGCAGGCGCCGGAGAGGAACACGTCATGGCCGCAGCAGGTAGACACTGCCACCCGAAGACCCGCAGCACCCTCGTCCGCGGCATTCTCGCTGCGAGCACGGGCGCGGCGGTACTCGCCCTTCCGCTCCTGGGCGCCACCTGCGCACAGGCCGCCACGGGCGCCTCCGACGTCAAGCTCGTCACGTACAAGGTGGTCACGGGCGACACCCTGGCCAAGATCGCGCGGAAGTACCCCTCCAGCGGCGGCTGGAAGAAGCTGTACGAGGCCAACAGCGCGGTCATCGGCCCCAACCCGTCGGCGCTCCGTCCGGGCCTCACCCTGACGGTCGGGACAAAAACCGTCCAGAACACCGCAAAGACGACAAAGGCCACGGCAGCGGTCGCCAAGACCACGACGGTCAAGACCACGGCCGCCAAGACCACGGCCGCCGTGAAGACGTACACGAACGACCTCGACGGCTGGATCAAGCAGTCGCTGGACGTCATGGCCAAGAACGGAATCCCGGGCACCTACAACGGCATCTACCGCAACGTCATGCGGGAGTCCTCCGGAAACCCCAAGGCCATCAACAACTGGGACTCCAACGCCGCCGCCGGTATCCCCTCCAAGGGCCTGCTCCAGGTCATCGACCCGACGTTCAAGGCCTACCACGTGCCCGGCACGTCGTGGGACTCCTACGACCCGGTCGCGAACATCACCGCCGCCTGCAACTACGCCGCGGCCAAGTACGGCTCCATCGACAACGTCAACGGCGCCTACTGAGGGACGCCACGTGCCCGGGGCGCCGGACCGGACATCCGGCGCCCCGGGAAGCCGGAACCACGGGGAACCGGGCCACGGGAATCCGAGGCCTCGGGAAACCGGGGTCACGGGGAACCGGCCCACGGGAAACCGGGGCTACGGAGTGGAGAGCGGGAACAGCCGCTCCAGCACCACCGCGATCCCGTCGTCCTCGTTCGACAGCGTCACCTCGTCGGCCACCGCCTTGAGCTCTGGGTGGGCGTTGGCCATGGCGACCCCGTGGGCGGCCCAGTCGAACATGGGGATGTCGTTGGGCATGTCGCCGAAGGCGACGGTGGCTTCGGAGGCCAGCCCGAGATGGGCGGCGGCGAGAGCCAGCCCCGTCGCCTTGGTCACCCCGCATGGCTGGAGTTCGACCGTGCCGGGCCCCGACATGGTGACGGTGGCCAGAGAACCCACCACCCCCCTGGCCGCCGCGGCCAACTCGTCGTCGGACAGCAGCGGGTGGCGCAGCAGCACCTTGCTGATCGGCTCCGTCCAGAGGTCGTCACGGCGTCCGACCCGTACCGCGGGAAGCGTCGGGTGCGGCATCACATAGCCGGGCTCGATGAGTGTCAGTCCGTCCACGCCGTCCTGGTCCACCGCCGCGTAGAGCAGCCCGACCTCCGCCTCGATCTTTCCGAGCGCCGTCTCCGCGAGTTCCCTGTCCAGGGTCACCGACCACAGCAGACGGTCCTCGCCCGCGTCGTAGAGCTGCGCCCCCTGCCCGCACACCGCCAGTCCCGCGCCGCCGAGTTCGGCGAGGAGCGGGCGCACGCGCGGCGCCGGGCGCCCCGTCACGACCAGATGCCGGGCGCCCGCCCCCACCGCCCTCGCCAACGCGGCCCGGGTCCGCTCGGAGAGTGTGTCGTCGCCGCGGAGCAGCGTTCCGTCCAGGTCAGTGGCGATGAGTGAATATGCAGTCGGAGCGGCCATGATCCGAAGAATACGGATCCGGTGACTCATCGGCCCGGCGTGAACCGGACGACGTCCGGTATCCCGTCAGCAACGCCGTTCACCGCACGGGCCACGCGTGACGGACGGCGTCACACCGTCCGATCCGCCGCGCCGGGCGCCCGGAAGCGCCGCGGCACGGGCTCCAACACCCGCCGCGGACCGGCCGGTTACGGACTGCGGGCTTTCGGGTACTTCCTGACGACGCGGGGGCCGTGGCCCCCCGCCACCACCCCCGCCGCCCTACGCGCGAGCGCCGTGCCTCACCTCAACCGTGAGCCGCCGCCAGGTGCTTGGCCAATCGCGGCGAGGCGAACTCCGTCCCGCACACGAACCGCATCACGGGCCCGTACGAGGCCGCGGCCGGCAACCCCGTGAAGTACAGCCCGGGCACCGAGGACCGGTATCCGGCACCGAGCTTCGGAGTACCGCGGCTCACCGTCAGCTCCGTCCGCAACGCGGGTCCCAGGAAGTCCATCGCGGCGAGGTCGACGCGATAGCCCGTCGCCGCGATGACGTGGTCGGCCGCGAGTTCCTCGGCCGAACCGCCCAGGGTCCGCACGGAGAGCACCGGGCGGCTCCCGGAGACCGAGGCACGCTCGATCCGGGCGATCTCGCTGACCTCGACCTTGCCCTCGAAGCGGTCCCGGAGCCACCACGCGCCGAGCGGGCCGAGCACCCGGCGGACGAGATAGTGCCGGGTCTCGGCGGGCAGGTAGCGGTAGGGATGCGGGTAGTAACTGAGCGCCCACAGCGACCAGGCGCGTCCGAAGGGCGACTCCGGGCGCAGCTTCGGCTGCCCCCAGGGCGGCGCGCCGAAGGCGACCCTGCCCCGGCCCCGGGACACCACGCGCACCTGCGCCCCCGCCTCCGCCGCGAGTGCGGCCGTCTCGAGGGCGGACTGTCCCGCTCCGACGACGATCAGTTCCTTGCCGGAGAACCGGGTGAGGTCGTGGTGCTGGGAGCTGTGCGAGACGGGGCCGGTGGGCGCCGGTCCGTCCGCCGCCGCCTCACCGAGCTCGGGCGGCAGATGGGCGAGGCCGTACAGTCCGGTGGCCACGACGACCGCGCGTGCCGTGAACGACTCCCCCGAGTCCAGCTTCAGCTCGAAGCCCTCGCCGCCCCGCCGGTCGACGGAGACGACCCGCACCTGCTCCAGCTCGGGCACGAGCCGCTGCTGGAACCACTCCCCGTACGCGATGAACGTCTCGACCGGGATGATGTCCTCGTCCGTGACGAGCCGCGGTATCCCGGCGGCGTCGCAGTAGTCACGGAGTGTGTGGCCCTGCTGCGGGGCGTCGATGCTGGATGCGGCCGGGGTCGACTTGAGGAGCATTCCCTCGGGCATGTGGTCGCGCCAGCTCACCATGGGCCGGCCGAAGACGCGCACCGGGATGCCGCGCGCCCGCAGATGGGCGGCGGTGGACAGGCCGAACGGGCCCGCACCGATGACTGCTACCGGATGAATCACGAAGTCCCCTCCCCAGGACGTTCTTCCGTCACTTCGTGGTCGTGCTGGTACTGCTGCCGCGGCGGTTGGTCCGCCACAGCTGGTACAGATGCCTCGCGCCCGGTCGCACGAAGCGCGCGAGCATCGTGAAGAACGGCCGCAGGTCGTCACCCGCGAGCCAGGCCAGCTCCGTACCGCTCGCGCGAGTCGGCGCGTGCGGGGTGGTGTAGCCGCTGCGCCGGTAGGCGAGCAGGGCCGGCAGGTCGATGTTCTCCACGATGTACCGGTGACCGGCCCGCTGTTCCCCCTCGGGAACGGTGCGCCCGGTCAGGTCGAGATGCATGGCCCGGACGACGTCGATCCCCGACTCGTTCTCGAAGAGCCGGAACTGCGCGCCCATGCGGGGGTTGAAGTCGAGAAGCTTGTACTGCCCGTCTCTGCGGTCGAAGCGCAGGTCGAGGTCGATGACGCCGCTGAAGCCGATCTGTTTGATGAAACGTGCGGCGAGGTCAGCGAGTTCCGGATTGTCGACGACGTACGCGTTCGCCGTCATGCCCGCGTGCGGGGGCCAGGAGCGGACCTTCACGCCCGTGAACATCGCGAGCGGTGTCGAGTCCGCGTCGAAGTACGCGTGCACGATCCAGTCCTCCGCCTCCTCCCTGGGCAGGTACTCCTGGAGGATCACACCCGGGTGCCCGCCCCAGTCCCGGGCGAGCGCCAGCAGCCCCTCCCGGGTCGCGATCCTCGTCGTCCCGTTGACCGCGGGCCGGCTGCGGCGCACGAACGCCTCACGGTTCTTGGCCACGAGAGGAAAGCGGGCCGAGGCCGCGAAGCGCTCGATCTCCTCGTACGACTGCGGAAAGGCGGCCGCCGGACTGGGGATGCCGTGCTCCACGCACAGCTCGTGCAGGCCCTGTTTGCTGGCGAGGCGGCGGGGCAGTTTGGCGTCCACCCGGGGAAAGAGAAAGCGCTCCGCGAGTGCCTCCTGATGCTCCGCTATCAGGACGGCGGCCTCCTCGTCCGTCGGGACGAGCACCGTGGGCCGCCCTATGCGGCGGCCGATCCGCAGCAGCCCCTCGACCAGGCGCTCCGGCTCCTCCGTCCCCGTCGTCGGCCAGACGAAGGCACGGCGCAGATAACGTGAGGCCGCGGCAGGCGTGTAACGGTCCTCGGTGATCGCGTACATCGGTATGCCCAGGCGGCCCAGGCTCCGTATCGCACCCACTCCACCGTGATGCAGCGGATAGTCACCGAATTTCACTATCAGCCCCGGAACGTCCCGGTCGGCGTCGACCGGCACTCCACTGACGCCCCTGGCCACGGGTCCCCCCACGTGTCCCCCCTACGGACCGGACCCACCCCGTCCATGTCCCCAAAGGACGCTAAGCCGGAATTACCGCGTCCGACAAGACCTATTCGGACATTGCGAACTCTTTAGGCACTGCCACAGCACGGCCACTCCCCCGTAACGTGTGCCGCGACCACACGGAACGCGTGGAACACATGGATCACGGCGCGTACGACCACGAAAGCGAGGCACCACCCGATGCCCCCCTTCGATGTCCCCGAGGGCGATCCCTTCGGCCCGCACAACCTTCCCTACGGCGTCTTCTCCCGGGCCGGCTCGTCCGAACGGAGCGTCGGTGTCCGGCTCGGCGACCACGTCCTCGACGCGGGCGCGGCGGCCCTGGCGCTCGGCTCCCCGTACGCCGAACTGCTCGCGCGGCCGACCCTGAACCCGCTGCTCGCGGCGGGCCGCACGGCCTGGTCCGACGTGCGTCGCGCGCTGACGGCCTGGGTGACGGTCCCGGCCCACCGGGAGACCGTGGAGCCCCATCTGTACCCGCTCTCCGAGGTGACCCTGCACCTCCCGTTCGAGGTCGCGGACTACGTCGACTTCTACGCCTCCGAGAACCACGCCCGTAACGTCGGACAGATCTTCCGCCCCGACGCCGCGGACTCCCTCACCCCCAACTGGAAGCATCTGCCGATCGGCTACCACGGCCGCGCTGGCACGGTGGTGGTGTCGGGCACGGAGGTGGTGCGTCCGTCGGGCCAGCGCAAGGCCCCCACGGACGCCGTGCCCGCCTTCGGTCCGTCCGTCCGGCTCGACATCGAGGCGGAGGTCGGGTTCGTGGTCGGCACCCCCTCGCCCCTCGGTACTCCGGTGCCCCTCGCCGACTTCCGCGACCACGTCTTCGGCCTCTGTCTCCTCAACGACTGGTCGGCGCGCGACATCCAGGCCTGGGAGTACGTCCCGCTCGGTCCCTTCCTCGGCAAGTCCTTCGCCACCTCGGTGTCGGCGTGGGTCACCCCGCTCGACGCGCTGGACGACGCCCGTGTCGCGCCTCCGGCCCGCACGCACCCCCTTCTCCCCTATCTGGACGACTCCTCGGAGGACCCCGGCGGCTACGACCTCCGCATCTCCGTCGCCGTCAACGGCCACGTCGTCTCGGAGCCGCCCTTCTCCACCATGTACTGGACGGCCGCCCAGCAACTGGCCCACATGACGGTCAACGGAGCCTCCCTGCGCACCGGCGACCTGTACGGCTCGGGAACGGTCAGCGGACCCTCACCGCGGGAGCGTGGCTCCCTCCTCGAACTCACCTGGAACGGCCGCGACCCCCTCGAACTCCCCACCGGCAAGCGGACCTTCCTCGAGGACGGCGACGAGGTGACGATGACAGCCTGGGCTCCCGGCCCGAACGGAACCCGAGTCGCCCTCGGCGAGGTGACGGGCCGCATCCGCTAGTTCCCTCGCCCTCGCCGTCTTCCACCCCGCGCCCGGCCCGGTGCGGGGTGCCGCCCGACAGGCCCCTGTCCTGCGCCCCGGGATCCCGACCTCGTGCCCGGATCCCGGCCTCGGGTCCGGCGTTACATCCAGTCCTCCGGTTCCGGCTCCGCGTCCATCTCCGGCCAGTCGGGGTCCGGTGCCTCGTCGGACGCGGGTGCCGGCGCCCCTCCGGGGGCGCCGCCCAGGGCGGCGAGCACCCCGACCACGCCCTCTCCGTACGTCGCGAGCTTCTTCTCGCCCACCCCGCTGATACCCCCGAGGTCCGCCACGGAGGTGGGCCACACCGTCGCGATCTCCCGGAGCGTCGCGTCGTGGAAGATGACGTACGCCGGGACGCCCTGTTCCCTGGCCTGCTCGGCACGCCACGCGCGCAGGGCCTCGAAGGCGGGGACGAGTGCCTCAGGCAGCTCCACGACGGCCTTGGCCTTGCGTTCGCCCCGCGACGACGAGGACGACGAACGGGAGGCGGCGGGCTTCGGCTGCTCCTTGCGCAACGGCACGTCGCGCTCGCGCCGCAGTACGGTCCCGCTCTCCTCGGTCAGCACCAGCGTCCCGTACTCGCCCTCGACCGCGAGCAGCCCTTGGGCGAGCAACTGCCTCACGACGCCGCGCCATTCGGACTCCGACAGGTCTTCGCCGATGCCGAACACGGAGAGCTGGTCGTGGTCGAACTGGATCACCTTGGCGGTGCGGCGACCCAGCAGGATGTCGACGATCTGGAGCGCGCCGAACTTCTGCCCGCGCTCCCGCTGCAACCGGACCACCGTCGACAGCAGCTTCTGCGCCGCGACCGTGCCGTCCCAGGTCTCGGGCGGCGTCAGACACGTGTCGCAGTTGCCGCAGGCCGGGGTGTGCGGGTCCTGGCCGAAGTAGGCCAGCAGCTGGGAACGCCGGCACTGGGCCGTCTCGCACAGCGCCAGCATCGAGTCCAGGTGGGCGGCCGCCCGCCGGCGGAACGCCTCGTCGCCCTCGGAGCCCTGGATCAGCTTGCGCTGCTGCACGACGTCCTGGAGGCCGTACGCCATCCACGCCGTGGACGGCTGGCCGTCACGGCCCGCGCGGCCCGTCTCCTGGTAGTAGCCCTCCACCGACTTGGGCAGATCGAGGTGGGCGACGAACCGCACGTCCGGCTTGTCGATGCCCATGCCGAAGGCGATGGTGGCGACGACGACGAGGCCCTCCTCGCGCAGGAAACGCGACTGGTGCGCGGCGCGGGTGCGCGCGTCCAGGCCCGCGTGGTACGGCACCGCCTCGACGCCGTTGCGGGAGAGGAACTCGGCGGTCTTCTCGACCGAGTTGCGGGAGAGGCAGTACACGATGCCCGCGTCACCCGCGTGCTCCTCGCGCAGGAACGACAGCAGCTGCTTCTTGGGGTCGGCCTTCGGGACGATCCGGTACTGGATGTTGGGCCGGTCGAAGCTCGCCTCGAAGTGGCGCGCGTGCGGCATGGCCAGGCGCTGGGTGATCTCCTTGTGCGTCGCGCGGGTGGCCGTGGCCGTCAGCGCGATGCGCGGGACATCCGGCCAGCGCTCGCCGAGCAGGGAGAGTGCCAGGTAGTCGGGGCGGAAGTCGTGACCCCACTGGGCCACGCAGTGCGCCTCGTCGATCGCGAAGACGGAGATCTTCGCCCGCGACAGCAGGTCGAGCGTGCTGTCCAGCCGCAGCCGCTCCGGGGCCAGATAGAGCAGGTCGAGCTCGCCTGCCAGCAGCTCGGCCTCCACCACGCGGCGCTCGTCGAAGTCCTGCGTGGAGTTCATGAAGCCCGCGCGCACTCCCAGCGCGCGCAGGGCGTCCACCTGGTCCTGCATCAGGGCGATGAGGGGCGAGACGACCACGCCCGTACCCGGTCTGACCAGGGACGGAATCTGGTAGCAGAGTGACTTGCCGCCACCCGTCGGCATCAGGACGACGGCGTCACCGCCCGCCACCACGTGCTCGATGATCGCTTCCTGCTCGCCGCGGAAGGCGTCGTACCCGAAGACCCGGTGGAGCGTGGCCAGTGCCTCGCCCTCCCCCAGCTGCTCCGTCGCGTCCGCTTCGGTCATCACACCCGTCCCGCCCATCGTCCTGTCCCCCGTGCGTCGCGCCTCGACCACTGCCTCCACGATAGGGGTCCGCGCCGACAGCCTCGGAGTTATCCACAGGCTGCGACCGGCCGGCTTCTCTGCGCTCCGTTGTCGCGCCCCGCTCACTCCCCCGGGCGACGCACCTCACCCGCGTTCCACCCGTTGGCCCCTCTCGTATGGCGACCCCGCACGACCGCGGGACATGCTGCTCGAGCCGGCGGAGGGGCCGCAGCCGACGGACCGGCACCGTCCCGTACACCGCTCTCGCGCCTCTAGGAGTCATCGCATGTCCCAGCGTCCGCTCAGGACCGCTTTCGCCCTCGTGACGGCCGTCGCCGCCTCGCTCGCCCTGGCCGCCGCGCCCGCCCCCGCCGCGGGCGGTCCCGCGGCCCCGGTGGACCCCAAGTCCGTACGGGACCTGAACACGGCGTACGCGGCCAGCACGAAGTATCTCGACGAGTCGGCCGCCCTCGCCGACGGCTACGTTCCCTACCCGTGCTCGGCGGATCCCGCGGGCCACGGCGCCATGGGGTACCACTACTTCAACGAGTCCCGCTACGGCTCCCTCGACCCGGCGAAGCCGGGAGCTCTGCTCTTCGAGGACGGACCGGACGGAAGGCGCAGGCTGGCGGGGGTGGAGTGGATCGTGGTGGACGCGGACCAGGACGTGAAGACCTCCGGCGACCGGCCTTCGTTGTTCGGCCAGAAGTTCGAAGGTCCGATGCCGGGTCACTACCCCGGCATGCCGGTCCACTACGACCTGCACGTCTGGCTCTGGAAGCACAACCCCGACGGCCTGTTCAACCGGTGGAACCCCCGGGTGACGTGCCCGGCCGCCTCGACGCACTCTGCGGCGTCGACCCACATGGCCCACTGAGAACGCCTCGGGCCCCGCTCCCGGAGGAGCGGGGCCCGAGGCGTGGGCGGTCCCGGTCAGCGGACGAAGATGCCCGCCTGGCTCGCCAGGTCGAGGAAGTACTGCGGCGCGACTCCCAGCACCAGCGTGACCGCGACGCCGAACGCGATCGCCGTCATGGTCAGTGGCGAGGGCACCGCGACCGTGGGCCCCTCCGGCTTCGGCTCGCTGAAGAACATCAGCACGATCACCCGGATGTAGAAGAATGCCGCGATCGCCGACGAGATCACACCGACCACGACCAGCGCGCCCGCGCCGCCCTCCGCCGCCGCCTTGAACACGGCGAACTTTCCGGCGAAGCCCGAGGTGAGCGGGATGCCCGCGAAGGCCAGCAGGAAGACCGCGAAGACGGCCGCCACCAGCGGGGAGCGGCGTCCGAGGCCCGCCCACTTGGACAGGTGTGTCGCCTCGCCGCCCGCGTCGCGGACCAGGGTCACGACCGCGAAGGCCCCGATCGTCACGAACGAGTAGGCGGCCAGATAGAAGAGGACCGACGAGACACCGTCCGGCGAGGCCGCGATGACGCCCGCGAGGATGAAGCCCGCGTGCGCGATCGACGAGTACGCCAGCAGGCGCTTGATGTCGGTCTGGGTGATCGCGACGATGGCGCCGCCCAGCATGGTGACGATCGCGACGGCCCACATGACCGGCCGCCAGTCCCAGCGCAGGCCCGGCAGGACGACGTACAGGAGACGCAGCAGCGCCCCGAAGGCGGCCACCTTCGTCGCCGCCGCCATGAAGCCGGTGACCGGTGTCGGCGCACCCTGGTAGACGTCCGGCGTCCACATGTGGAAGGGCACCGCGCCGACCTTGAAGAGCAGGCCCATGACGACCATCGCGGCGCCGATCAGCAGCAGCACGTCGTTGCCCATGGTGCCGGCGAGTGCCGGGTCGACGTTGGTGACCGTGCCGTCGACGACCTGCGCGATCTTGGCGTACGACACCGAGCCCGCGTAGCCGTAGAGCAGGGCGATGCCGAACAGGGTGAACGCCGAGGCGAAGGCACCGAGCAGGAAGTACTTGACCGCGGCCTCCTGCGACATGAGCCGCTTGCGGCGGGCCACGGCGCACAGCAGGTACAGCGGCAGCGAGAAGACCTCCAGCGCGATGAACAGCGTCAGCAGGTCGTTGGCCGACGGGAAGACCAGCATGCCGCCGATCGCGAAGAGCAGCAGCGGGAACACCTCGGTGGTGGTGAACCCGGCCTTGACCGCGGCCTTTTCACTGTCGCTTCCGGGCACGGAGGCGGCCTGCGCGGCGAACGAGTCGACGCGGTTGCCGTGCGCCTCCGGGTCGAGCCGGCGCTCGGCGAAGGTGAAGACGCCGAGGATGCCCGCCAGCAGGATCGTGCCCTGCAGGAACAGGGCGGGCCCGTCGACGGCGATCGCGCCCATCGCCGCGATGTGCGCCTTCGTCGTCCCGTAGCCGCCCGCCGCCAGCGCGACCACCGCGGCGAAGGCGGCGGCGAGCGCGACGACGGACACGAACACCTGTGCGTAGTAGCGGGACTTGCGCGGGACGAAGGCCTCGATCAGCACCCCGACGAGTGCCGCCCCGATGACGATCAGGGTGGGCGACAATTGCCCGTATTCGATCTTCGGCGCGTCGATCTTCGCGATCGGCTCCGCCGCGGTTGTCCACAGGCTGTGGACGGCTGCTGCGCTCACTTGGCCGCCTCCACCTCGGGCTGGGGGTCCTTTTTGTGTACGTCCGACATGGTCTGCTGGACCGCGGGGTTGACGATGTCGGTGACGGGCTTCGGGTAGACGCCCAGGAAGATCAGCAGAGCGATCAGCGGAGCGACCACCAGGAGCTCGCGCACCCTGAGGTCGGGCATCTCGGAGACCTCGGCCTTCACCGGGCCCGTCATCGTCCGCTGGTAGAGGACGAGCGTGTAGAGCGCGGCGAGCACGATGCCGAAGGTGGCGACGATCCCGACGACCGGGTAGCGCGTGAACGTGCCCACCAGGACGAGGAATTCACTCACGAAGGGCGCGAGCCCTGGGAGGGAGAGGGTCGCGAGGCTGCCGACCAGGAAGGTGCCGGCGAGCACCGGGGCGACCTTCTGCACCCCTCCGTAGTCGGCGATCAGACGCGAGCCGCGCCGCGAGATCAGGAAGCCCGCCACCAGCATCAGGGCGGCCGTCGAGATCCCGTGGTTGACCATGTAGAGCGTCGCGCCCGACTGACCCTGGCTCGTCATCGCGAAGATGCCCAGGATGATGAAGCCGAAGTGCGAGATCGACGCGTACGCCACCAGCCGCTTGATGTCCCGCTGGCCGACCGCGACCAGCGCCCCGTAGACGATGCTGATCAGGGCGAGGACGAGGATGGCCGGCGTCGCCCACTTGCTGGCCTCGGGGAAGAGCTGGAGGCAGAAGCGGAGCATCGCGAAGGTGCCGACCTTGTCGACCACCGCCGTGATCAGGACCGCGACCGGGGCCGTGGCCTCCCCCATGGCGTTGGGCAGCCAGGTGTGCAGCGGCCACAGCGGGGCCTTCACCGCGAACGCGAAGAAGAAGCCCAGGAACAGCCAGCGCTCCGTGCTGGTCGCCATGTGCAGCGAGCCGTTGGCGCGGGCCTGCACGATCTCCTGGAGCGAGAAGTTCCCGGCGACCACATAGAGGCCGATGACCGCGGCCAGCATGATCAGACCGCCGACCAGGTTGTAGAGGAGGAACTTCACCGCGGCGTACGACCGCTGTGTCGCCGCGACCTCGTCGCCGTGCTCGTGGGCCTTGTCCCCGAAGCCGCCGATGAGGAAGTACATCGGGATCAGCATGGCTTCGAAGAAGATGTAGAAGAGGAAGACGTCGGTGGCCTCGAAGGAGATGATCACCATCGCCTCGACGGCCAGGATCAGGGCGAAGAAGCCCTGCGTCGGCCGCCAGCGCGTGTTCCCGGTCTCCTGCGGGTCAGCGTCGTGCCAGCCCGCGAGGATCACGAACGGGATCAGCAGCGCGGTCAGCGCCACCAGCGCCACCCCGATGCCGTCCACACCCAGCTCGTACCGCACCCCGAAGTCCTTGATCCAGGCGTGGGATTCGGTGAGCTGGTAGCGGTTGCCGCCGGGGTCGAATCGTACGAGCACGACCGCGGCCAGGACGAGTGTGGCGAGCGAGACGAGCAGCGCCAGCCACTTGGCCGCGACACGTCGCGCCGCCGGCACGGCGGCCGTGGCGACCGCTCCGAGGGCCGGGAGCGCCGCCGTCGCTGTCAGCAGAGGAAAGGACATCGGTATCAGACCGCCCTCATCAGCAGGGTCGCGGCGATGAGGACCGCCGCACCGCCGAACATCGAGACCGCGTAACTGCGGGCATAGCCGTTCTGCAGCTTGCGCAGCCGCCCGGAGAGGCCGCCCATCGAGGCCGCCGTCCCGTTCACGACCCCGTCGACCAGGGTGTGGTCGACGTACACCAGGGAGCGCGTGAGGTGCTCCCCGCCGCGCACCAGCACGACGTGGTTGAAGTCGTCCTGGAGAAGGTCGCGCCGGGCGGCCCGGGTGAGCAGGGAACCGCGCGGGGCGACGGCCGGGACGGGGCTGCGCCCGTACTGGAGGTAGGCGATTCCGGCACCGACGACCAGGAGGACCATCGTGGCCAGCGTGACCGTGAGGGCGCTGACGGGCGAGTCGCCCTCGGAGTGCCCGGTGATCGGCTCCAGCCAGTGCAGGAAGCGGTCGCCGACGCTGAAGAAGCCACCCGCGAAGACCGAGCCGAAGGCCAGCACGATCATGGGGATCGTCATGGACCTGGGCGACTCGTGCGGGTGCGGTTCGTGGCCCTCCGCGTCCGGCTGCCAGCGCTTCTCACCGAAGAAGGTCATGATCATGACGCGCGTCATGTAGTACGCGGTGATCGCCGCGCCGAGCAGGGCGGCGCCGCCGAGGATCCAGCCCTCGGTACCGCCCTTGGCGAAGGCCGCCTCGATGATCTTGTCCTTGGAGAAGAAGCCCGACAGGCCCGGGAAGCCGATGATGGCCAGGTAGCCGAGGCCGAAGGTGACGAAGGTGACCGGCATGTACTTCCTGAGGCCGCCGTACTTCCGCATGTCGACCTCGTCGTTCATGCCGTGCATCACCGAACCGGCGCCGAGGAACAGCCCCGCCTTGAAGAAGCCGTGCGTCACCAGGTGCATGATCGCGAAGACGTAGCCGATGGGGCCGAGGCCCGCGGCCAGCACCATGTAGCCGATCTGCGACATCGTCGAGCCGGCGAGCGCCTTCTTGATGTCGTCCTTCGCGCAACCGACGATCGCACCGAACAGCAGCGTGACGGCACCGACCACGGTGACGACCAACTGCGCGTCGGGCGCGGCGTTGAAGACGGCGCCCGAGCGGACGATCAGGTAGACGCCGGCGGTCACCATCGTCGCGGCGTGGATGAGGGCCGAGACCGGGGTCGGGCCCTCCATCGCGTCCCCGAGCCAGGACTGCAGCGGCACCTGGGCTGACTTGCCGCAGGCGGCGAGCAACAGCATCAGCGCGACGGCGGTGAGCTTGCCCTCGGTGGCGCCGCCGACCAGCCCCGGGTGCCCCTCGCTGCCGAGCACCGGTCCGAAGGCGAAGGTCCCGAAGGTGGTGAACATCAGCATGATGGCGATCGACAGGCCCATGTCGCCGACGCGGTTGACCAGGAAGGCCTTCTTCGCGGCGGTGGCGGCGCTGGGCTTGTGCTGCCAGAAGCCGATCAGCAGGTACGAGGCGAGACCCACGCCCTCCCAGCCGACGTACAGCAGCAGGTAGTTGTCCGCGAGGACGAGCAGCAGCATCGCCGCGAGGAACAGGTTCAGATAGCCGAAGAAGCGGCGGCGCCGCTCGTCGTGCTCCATGTACCCGATGGAGTACAGGTGGATCAGCGAGCCCACGCCCGTGATCAGCAGAACGAACGTCATCGACAGCTGGTCGAGCTGGAAGGAGACGTCCGCCCGGAAGCCCGCGACGGGGATCCAGCTGAACAGGTGCTGGCCGAGGGGCCGGTCGGCGGCGCTCTTGCCCAGCATGTCGGCGAAGAGCACGGCGCCGATCACGAACGAGGCTGCCGCGAGCGCCGTGCCGATCCAGTGGCCGACGGCATCGAGCCGCCGGCCACCGCACAGCAGTACGGCCGCTCCGAGCAGGGGCGCCGCTACCAGCAGCGCAATCAGATCTTCCACGATTCAGCGACCCCTTACAGCTTCATCAGGCTGGCGTCGTCGACCGAGGCCGAGTGGCGGGAACGGAACAGCGACACGATGATCGCGAGCCCGACCACGACCTCCGCGGCGGCGACGACCATCGTGAAGAAGGCGATGATCTGGCCGTCGAGATTGCCGTGCATGCGGGAGAAGACGACGAACGCGAGGTTGCAGGCGTTGAGCATGAGCTCGACGCACATGAACACCACGATCGCGTTGCGCCTGATCAGCACGCCGGTGGCGCCGATCGTGAACAACAGGGCAGCGAGATAGAGGTAGTTGACCGGATTCACTGGGACGCCTCCTCCGTCTTCGTGCGCTCCAGGCGTTCTTCGGCGCGCTGCTCCAGGGCCTTCAGGTCGCTCAGTGCCTCGGTGGACACGTCACGGACCTGGCCGCGCTCCCGCAGCGTCTTGTTGACGGTCAGCTCCGAGGGGGTGCCGTCCGGGAGGAGACCCGCGATGTCCACCGCGTTGTGCCGGGCGTAGACACCCGGGGCCGGCAGCGGCGGCAGGTGCTTGCCCTCCCGCACCCGCTGCTCGGACAGCTCGCGCTGGGTCTTGGGGCGCTCGGTGCGCTCCCGGTGCGTGAGCACCATGGCGCCGACGGCGGCCGTGATGAGCAGCGCGCCGGTGATCTCGAAGGCGAACACGTACTTCGTGAAGATGAGGGCCGCGAGACCCGCCACGTTCCCGTTGGCGTTGGCCTTGCTCAGGCCGTTGAACTCCGTCAGGGACGCGTGGCCGATGCCCGCGATCAGCAGGACGCCGAAGCCGAGACCGCAGACCAGGGCCAGCCAGCGCTGCCCCTTGATGGTCTCCTTGAGGGAGTCCGCCGCGGTGACGCCGACGAGCATGACCACGAACAGGAACAGCATCATGATCGCGCCGGTGTAGACGACGATCTGCACGATGCCCAGGAAGTACGCGCCGTTGGCGAGGTAGAACACCGCCAGGACGATCATGGTCCCGGCGAGACAGAGCGCGCTGTGCACGGACTTCTTCATGAAGACGGTGCACAGGGCGCCGATCACGGCGACGGTGCCGAGCACCCAGAACTGGAAGGCCTCTCCGGTGGAGGTGGAGTAGGCGGCGAGCTGCGCGCTCATGCTTCCACCCCCTCCTCATGGGGCTTCTCACCCTTGGAGACGGCCACTTGGCGCACGGTGCCGGGCGCCGCCTCCGTGACCAGACCCTGGTAGTAGTCCTGCTCGTCCGTCCCGGGGAAGATCGAGTGCGGTGACTCGACCATGCCCTCCTCGAGACCGGCGAGCAGCTGCTCCTTGGTGTAGATGAGGTTGGCGCGGCTGCTGTCCGCGAGCTCGAACTCGTTCGTCATCGTCAGCGCGCGCGTGGGGCACGCCTCGATGCACAGACCGCACAGGATGCAGCGCGCGTAATTGATCTGGTAGACGCGGCCGTAGCGCTCGCCGGGCGAGTAGCGCTCCTCCTCGGTGTTGTCCGCGCCCTCCACGTAGATGGCGTCCGCGGGACAGGCCCACGCGCACAGCTCACAGCCGACGCACTTCTCCAGGCCGTCCGGATGGCGGTTGAGCTGGTGCCGGCCGTGGAACCGCGGGGCCGTGGTCTTGTGCTGCTCCGGGTACTGCTCCGTCAGCCGCTTCTTGAACATGGCCTTGAAGGTCACACCGAAGCCGGCGACGGGGTTCTGGAAACCGGGTTTGGTCTCCTTCGGCTCCTCAGACATCCGACCCCTCCTTTCCGTCACGAGATCCGCCGTTCGGTCCGTCACTCGCAGTATCGGACCCACCACTGACAATCAACTCCCGCTCGCGGCGCGGGCGGCGCCGCGGCACCGGCGGCAGCTCCTGTCCCGGCAGCGGCGGCACCGGGAATCCACCGGCCATCGGGTCGAAGGCGGCCTCGGCGGGCGCCTCCCCGGCCTCCGGCTTCTCGCGGAAGATGTCCACGGCGAAGGAGATCAACAGCAGCACGAGGACACCTCCCCCGACGTACAGGGCGATGTCGGCGAAGTCGTAGTTCTGGTTGCGCAGGGTCCGTACGGTCGCGACGAGCATCAGCCACACCACGGAGACCGGGATGAGGACCTTCCAGCCGAGCTTCATCAGCTGGTCGTAGCGGACGCGCGGGAGCGTGCCGCGCAGCCAGATGAAGAAGAACAGCAGCAGCTGCACCTTCACCACGAACCAGAGCATCGGCCACCAGCCGTGGTTGGCGCCCTCCCAGAAGGTGCTGATCGGCCACGGGGCCCGCCAGCCGCCGAGGAAGAGCGTCGTCGACACGGCCGAGACCGTCACCATGTTCACGTACTCGGCGAGCATGAACAGCGCGAACTTGATGGACGAGTACTCGGTGTTGAAGCCCCCGACGAGGTCGCCCTCGGACTCCGGCATGTCGAAGGGGGCACGGTTGGTCTCACCGACCATCGTGATGATGTAGATCACGAAGGAGACCGGCAGCAGCAGGACGTACCAGCGGTCGTGCTGCTGCTCGACGATCGTCGAGGTCGACATCGACCCGGAGTAGAGGAACACCGAGGCGAACGCGGCGCCCATGGCGATCTCGTAGGAGATCATCTGCGCGCATGACCGCAGTCCGCCGAGGAGCGGATACGTCGACCCGGAGGACCAGCCCGCGAGCACGATCCCGTAGATGCCGACCGAGGCGACCGCGAGGATGTAGAGCATCGCGATCGGCAGGTCGGTGAGCTGCATCGTGGTGCGGTGCCCGAAGATCGAGACCTCGTTGCCCGCGGGCCCGAAGGGGATCACCGCGATCGCCATGAAGGCCGGGATGGCCGCGACGACCGGTGCGAGGACGTAGACCACCTTGTCCGCGCGTTTGACGATGACGTCTTCCTTGAGCATCAGTTTGATGCCGTCGGCGAGCGACTGGAGCATGCCCCAGGGGCCGTGCCGGTTGGGGCCGATGCGCAGCTGCATCCAGGCGACGACCTTGCGCTCCCACACGATGGAGAAGAGCACGGTGATCATCAGGAAGGCGAAGCAGAAGACCGCCTTGACGACGACCAGCCACCAGGGGTCGCGGCCGAACATGGAGAGGTCTTCCGTGGCGAGGTACGGCGTGTACGGCGTCATGCCTCCACCTCCTTGGGGGCCTCGGTGGCGAGCGTCGCCGGACCGATGCGGACGAGTGCGCCGGGCAGCGCCCCCGTGTCGGAGGCGACGCCCCCGCCCGCGGAGTTCAGCGGGAGCCAGACCACCCGGTCGGGCATCTCGGTGATCTGCAGCGGCAGGGCGATGGTCCCGGCGTTGCCGGTGACGGCGAGGAGGTCGCCCTCCTTGACACCCGCCTCGGCGGCCGTGGCGGGCGACACGCGTGCGCGTGCCGCGTGCCGCGTGCCGGCCAGCGCCTCGTCGCCCTCCTGGAGACGCCCTCGGTCGAGCAGCAGCCGATGGCCCGCGAGGACGGCCTCCCCGGCGGCGGGACGCGGCAGCGACGCCGCGATCTCGACGGGTTCGGCGGCCCGCGGACCGCCCCAGGCGCCGAGCCGGTCCAGCTCGCCGCGCGTGGTGCGCAGGTCCGGCAGACCGAGGTGTACGTCCATGGCGTCGGCCAGCATCTGCAGCACCCGCGCGTCGGTGGGTGCCAGGTTGCGTGTCATCTGGTCGGGCTTGAGCGCGGCCTCGAAGAGGCGGGCCCTGCCTTCCCAGTTGAGGAAGGTGCCCGACTTCTCGGCGACCGCGGCCACCGGGAGGACGACATCCGCGTGTTCGGTGACCGCACCGGGACGCAGTTCGAGGGACACCAGGAAGCCGATCTCCGAAAGTGCCGCACGCGCGCGTGCCGGGTTGGGCAGGTCGTCGACCTCCACACCCGCCACCACCAGGGCCTGCAACTCGCCGGCCGCGGCGGCCTCGACGATCTGGCCGGTGTCGCGACCGTAGCGGTGCGGGAGCTGGGAGACGCCCCAGGCCGCGGCGACCTCCTCCCGGGCGCGCGGATCGGTGGCCGGACGTCCGCCCGGCAGCAGCGACGGCAGAGCGCCCGCCTCGATGGCGCCGCGCTCCCCCGCCCGCCGCGGGATCCACACCAGCGTGGCGCCGGTCGCGGCCGCGGCCCGTACGGCGGAGGTGAGTCCGCCCGCCACGGCGGCGAGCCGCTCGCCGACGACGATCACCGCTCCTTCACCGCGCAGTGCCTCGGCGGCTCCGGCTCCGTCGCCCTCCAGACCGACCCCGCTCGCGAGGGCGTTCAGCCACTCGGTCTCGGTACCGGGCGCGGCGGGCAGCAGGGTGCCTCCCGCCTTGGCCAGGCCGCGCGTCGCGTGCGTGGCGAGGGAGAAGGACTTCTGCCCGTGTCCGCGCCAGGCCTTGCGCAAGCGCAGGAAGACCCCGGGCGCCTCCTCCTCGGACTCGAAGCCGACCAGCAGGACCGCGGGCGCCTTCTCCAGGGAGGTGTACGTGACGCCCGTACCGTCGAGGTCCCGTCCCCGGCCGGCCACCCGGGCCGCCAGGAAGTCGGCCTCCTCGGCGCTGTGCACGCGCGCGCGGAAGTCGATGTCGTTGGTGTCGAGGGCCACGCGTGCGAACTTGCTGTAGGCGTAGGCGTCCTCGACGGTGAGCCGGCCGCCGGTCAGGACACCGGTCCTGCCCCGGGCCGCCAGCAGTCCGCGGGCCGCGGCCTCCAGGGCTTCCGGCCAGGAGGCGGGTTCCAGTTCACCGGAGGCGCCGCGGACCAGAGGCGTCTCCAGCCGGTCACGCTGCTGTGCGTACCGGAAGCCGAAGCGCCCCTTGTCGCACAGCCACTCCTCGTTGACCTCGGGGTCGGGGGACGCGAGGCGTCGCATCACCTTGCCGCGCCGGTGGTCCGTGCGCGTCGCGCAGCCGCCCGCGCAGTGCTCGCACACCGAGTGCGAGGAGACGAGGTCGAAGGGGCGGGAACGGAAGCGGTACGCCGCCGAGGTCAGTGCTCCGACCGGGCAGATCTGGATCGTGTTCCCGGAGAAGTACGACTCGAAGGGATCGCCCTCACCGGTGCCGACCTGCTGGAGAGCCCCGCGCTCGATCAGCTCGATCATCGGGTCGCCCGCGATCTGGTTGCTGAAACGGGTGCAGCGGGCGCACAGCACGCACCGCTCGCGGTCGAGCAGCACCTGCGTGGAGATCGGGACCGGCTTCTCGTACGTCCGCTTCTTTCCCTCGAAACGGGATTCGGCGCTGCCGTGCGACATCGCCTGGTTCTGCAGCGGGCACTCGCCGCCCTTGTCGCAGACCGGGCAGTCCAGCGGGTGGTTGATGAGCAGCAGCTCCATCACGCCGTACTGCGCCTTCTCGGCGACGGGCGAGGTGAGCTGTGTCTTCACCACCATCCCGTCCGTGCACGTGATCGTGCAGGACGCCATGGGCTTGCGCTGTCCCTCGACCTCGACGATGCACTGGCGGCAGGCGCCGGCCGGGTCGAGCAGCGGGTGGTCGCAGAAGCGGGGGATCTCGATGCCGAGCTGTTCCGCGGCGCGGATGACCAGGGTGCCCTTGGGCACGCTGATCTCGGCGCCGTCGATCGTCAGCGAGACGAGGTCCTCCGGCGGAACCGCCGCCTCTCCCCCTCCCGAGGGAGCGCTGGTGGTCACCGTCATGCGTTCACCTCCGTGTGCTTGTCCGCCCAGGCCGTCGACCTGGCCGGGTCGAAGGGGCAGCCGCGGCCCGTGATGTGCTGCTCGTACTCCTCGCGGAAGTACTTGAGCGAGGAGAAGATCGGCGAGGCGGCACCGTCGCCGAGGGCGCAGAACGACTTGCCGTTGATGTTGTCGGCGATGTCGCCCAGCTTGTCGAGGTCGGACATGACGCCCTTGCCGGCCTCGATGTCGCGCAGCAACTGCACGAGCCAGTAGGTCCCTTCGCGGCACGGGGTGCACTTGCCGCAGGACTCGTGCGCGTAGAACTCGGTCCACCGGGTGACCGCCCGGACGACACAGGTCGTCTCGTCGAAGCACTGGAGCGCCTTGGTGCCGAGCATGGAACCGGCGGCGCCCACTCCTTCGTAGTCAAGAGGGACGTCGAGGTGCTCCTCGGTGAACATCGGCGTCGAGGAGCCGCCCGGGGTCCAGAACTTCAGCCGGTGTCCGGCGCGCATCCCGCCGCTCATGTCGAGGAGTTGACGGAGCGTGATACCGAGCGGGGCCTCGTACTGGCCGGGGCTGGTGACGTGGCCGCTGAGCGAGTAGAGCGTGAAGCCCGGGGACTTCTCGCTCCCCATCGACCTGAACCATTCCTTGCCTTTTTGCAGGATTGCGGGAACTGACGCGATCGACTCGACGTTGTTCACCACAGTTGGGCATGCATAGAGCCCTGCGACGGCTGGGAAAGGGGGACGAAGCCGCGGTTGACCACGGCGGCCTTCGAGCGAGTCGAGCAGTGCGGTCTCCTCACCGCAGATGTACGCGCCCGCGCCCGCGTGCACGGTGAGTTGGAGGTCGAGTCCGCTGCCCAGGATGTTCTCGCCGAGGTAGCCGGCGTCGTAGGCCTCACGGACGGCCTCGTGCAACCGCCGCAGCACGGGGACGACTTCACCGCGGAGATAGATGAAGGCATGCGAAGACCGGATGGCATAACACGCGATCACAATGCCCTCGATGAGGCTGTGCGGGTTCGCGAAGAGGAGCGGGATGTCCTTGCAGGTGCCCGGCTCCGACTCGTCGGCGTTGACAACTAGATAGTGGGGTTTGCCATCGCCCTGCGGAATGAACTGCCATTTCATTCCGGTGGGGAATCCCGCGCCGCCCCGGCCGCGCAGACCGGAGTCCTTGACGTACGCGATCAGGTCGTCCGGCGACATGGCCAGCGCCTTGCGCAGCCCCTCGTATCCCTCGTGCCTCCGGTAGACGTCGAGCGTCCAGGACTGCTCCTCGTCCCAGAAGGCCGACAGCACGGGTGCGAGCAGCTTCTCGGGGCTGGTCTCTCCGCCGCGCTCGAATGCGCTCGCGCGGGCGGTGCCCCCGTTCTCGGGTGCCAAGGTCATCACTCCCCCTCCTCGGCTGTGGGACCCGCCGGGTGCGACGGGTCGGAGGCCGATGTGTCCTGCGGCGCGTCGTGCGAGCTCAGGTGCTCGGCCGGCGGCTGGTCCTGCGGAGCGCCTCCGCCTCGCGGATGGACCACGCGCGCGGCACCGCTCTCCCCCTTGGCCAGACGGAGGCCGATGAGGGAGGCGGGGCCCGCGCTGCCACCCGCTTCGACGGCCCCGGCGCGCTCGTCGGGGAAGCCCGCCAGGATCCGGGCGGTGTCCTTGAAGGTGCAGAGGGGGGCGCCGCGGGTGGGCTCGACAGTCGTTCCCGCGCGCAGGTCGTCGACGAGGCGCTTCGCGGAGGCCACGGTCTGGTTGTCGAAGAACTCCCAGTTGACCATCACGACGGGTGCGAAGTCGCAGGCCGCGTTGCACTCGATGTGTTCCAGGGTGACCTTGCCGTCACCGGTGGTCTCGCCGTTGCCGACGCCCAGGTGGTCCTGCAGGGCCTCGAAGATCGCGTCGCCGCCCATGACCGCGCACAGGGTGTTGGTGCACACACCCACCTGGTAGTCACCGCTCGGCTTGCGCCGGTACATCGAGTAGAAGGTCGCGACCGCGGTGACCTCGGCGGTGGTCAGGCTCAGTACGTCCGCGCAGAACTGCATCCCCGTGCGTGTGACATGGCCCTCCTCCGACTGCACGAGGTGCAGCAACGGAAGAAGCGCCGAGCGGGAGTCCGGATAGCGGGCGATGATCTCGCGCGCGTCCGCCTCGAGCCGGGTCCGAACGTCGTCCGGGTAGTCGGGCGCGGGCAGTCGGGGCATGCCCAGGCTGACGCCCTCGGGGGTGGTGGTCACCGGTCGACGCCTCCCATCACGGGGTCGATGGACGCGACGGCGACGATGACGTCGGCGACCTGGCCGCCCTCGCACATCGCCGCCATGGCCTGCAGGTTGGTGAAGGACGGGTCCCGGAAGTGGACCCGGTAGGGGCGGGTGCCTCCGTCGGAGACGGCGTGCACCCCGAGTTCGCCCTTGGGTGACTCGACCGCCGCGTACGCCTGTCCCGGCGGGACGCGGAAGCCCTCGGTCACCAGCTTGAAGTGGTGGATGAGGGCCTCCATGGAGGTGCCCATGATCTTCTTGATGTGGTCGAGGGAGTTGCCCAGACCGTCGGGGCCGAGCGCGAGCTGCGCGGGCCAGGCGATCTTCTTGTCGGCGACCATGACCGGGCCCGGCTGCAGCCGGTCCAGGCACTGTTCGACGATGTGCAGCGACTGCCGCATCTCTTCCAGGCGGATCAGGAAGCGCCCGTAGGAGTCGCAGGTGTCGGCGGTCGGGATCTCGAAGTCGTACGTCTCGTAGCCGCAGTACGGCTGGGACTTGCGCAGGTCGTGCGGCAGGCCCGCCGAGCGCAGGACGGGTCCGGTGGCGCCGAGGGCCATGCAGCCGGCCAGGTCGAGATAGCCGACGTCCTGCATACGGGCCTTGAAGATGGGGTTCCCGGTGGCGAGCTTGTCGTACTCGGGAAGGTTCTTCGTCATCTTCTTCACGAACTCGCGGATCTGGTCCACCGCGCCGGGCGGCAGGTCCTGGGCGAGTCCGCCGGGGCGGATGTACGCGTGGTTCATCCGCAGGCCGGTGATCAGCTCGTAGATGTCGAGGATCAGTTCACGGTCCCGGAAGCCGTAGATCATGATCGTGGTGGCGCCGAGCTCCATGCCGCCGGTGGCGATGCACACCAGGTGGGAGGAGAGCCGGTTCAGCTCCATCAGGAGCACGCGGATGATCGAGGCGCGGTCGGGGATCTGGTCCTCGATGCCGAGAAGTTTCTCGACCGCGAGGCAGTACGCCGTCTCGTTGAAGAACGGCGTCAGGTAGTCCATGCGCGTCACGAACGTGGTGCCCTGCGTCCACGTGCGGTATTCGAGGTTCTTCTCGATGCCGGTGTGGAGGTAGCCGATGCCGCAGCGGGCCTCGGTGACCGTCTCGCCGTCGATCTCCAGGATGAGCCGGAGCACGCCGTGCGTGGACGGGTGCTGCGGGCCCATGTTGACGATGATGCGCTCGTCGTCGGACCTCGCCGCGGACTGCGCGATCTCGTCCCAGTCGCCGCCGGTGACCGTGTAGACGGTGCCCTCGGTCGTCTCGCGGGCGGATGCGGCAGAAGAAGGGGTCTGTGTGCTCATGAGTACGACCTCCGCTGGTCCGGAGCCGGGATCTGGGCGCCCTTGTACTCGATGGGGATGCCACCGAGGGGATAGTCCTTGCGCTGCGGGTGGCCCTGCCAGTCGTCCGGCATCATGATCCGCGTCAGCGCCGGGTGACCGTCGAAGACCAGGCCGAAGAAGTCGTACGCCTCGCGCTCGTGCCAGTCGTTCGTCGGATAGACGGGGACGAGTGACGGGACGTGCGGGTCGGCGTCGGGGGCACTGACCTCGACGCGGATCAGCCGGTTGTGGGTGATCGAGCGCAGGTGGTAGACGGCGTGCAGCTCGCGGCCCTTGTCGCTGGGGTAGTGCACTCCGCTCACGCCCGTGCACAGTTCGAAGCGGAGGGCCGGGTCGTCGCGGAGGGTCTGGGCGACCCGGACCAGGTACTCGCGTTCGATGTGGAAGGTGAGCTCGTCGCGGTCGACGATCGTCTTCTCGATCGCGTTCTCGGGGACGAGTCCCTGTTCCTCCAGGGCGCCCTCCAGCTCGTCGGCCACCTCGTCGAACCAGCCGCCGTAGGGGCGGGCGGCCGGCCCGGGCAGCCGGACGGAGCGGACCAGACCGCCGTAGCCGGAGGTGTCGCCGCCGTTGTTGGCGCCGAACATGCCGCGCTGGACGCGGATCTCCTCGCCACCGTCGCCGCGCTGGCCGGGGAGGTTGGACGCGCCGAGGTCCTTCTCCGGGTTCACGCCGTTGCCGGCGCCGTTCGCGTCGCTCACCGCAGCAGGCCCTTCATCTCGATGGTGGGGAGCGCCTTGAGTGCCGCTTCCTCCGCCTCGCGGGCCGCCTCCTCGGCGTTCACGCCGAGCTTCGAGGACTGGATCTTCTGATGGAGCTTGAGAATCGCGTCCATCAGCATCTCGGGCCGCGGTGGGCAGCCGGGCAAATAGATGTCGACCGGAACAATGTGGTCGACCCCCTGCACAATGGCGTAGTTGTTGAACATTCCGCCCGATGAGGCACAGACGCCCATGGAGATCACCCACTTGGGGTTGGGCATCTGGTCATAGACCTGCCGCAGTACGGGCGCCATCTTCTGGCTGACCCGCCCGGCGACGATCATCAGGTCGGCCTGGCGCGGTGACCCGCGGAAGACCTCCATACCGAAGCGCGCCAGGTCGTAGCGGCCCGCGCCGGTCGTCATCATCTCGATGGCGCAGCAGGCGAGTCCGAACGTGGCGGGGAAGACGGACGCCTTGCGTACCCAGCCCGCGGCCTGCTCGACGGTGGTCAGCAGGAATCCGCTCGGCAGCTTTTCTTCGAGTCCCATGTCTTAAGGCCCCTCAGTCCCATTCCAAGCCGCCGCGCCGCCATACGTACGCGTACGCGACGAAGACGGTGAGCACGAAGAGCAGCATCTCCACGAGCCCGAAAACACCCAGGGCGTCGAAGGTGACGGCCCAGGGGTAGAGGAAGACGATCTCGATGTCGAAGACGATGAAGAGCATCGCCGTCAGGTAGTACTTGATCGGGAAGCGCCCGCCGCCGGCCGGCGTGGGGGTCGGCTCGATTCCGCACTCGTAAGCCTCGAGCTTGGCCCGGTTGTATCGCTTTGGACCGATAAGCGTGGCCATGACCACGGAGAAGATCGCAAAGCCTGCCCCGAGGGCTCCCAGTACGAGGATCGGCGCATACGCGTTCACGCTCCTCGCTCCTCTCAGTCGGCACTGACTGCTGGCGGTTGCGTCGGGCAAGCACTTCCGCCCACCCGTTCCACGAGCCCCGTGCGTCCCGACGAAGATCGCGTACATGTGAAGCAGGTCACAAGCCCAACTGCCTCGCATCCTATGCCCGCCGGTCTGTGATCTGCGACACGGGGTATTGCACAAGCTTTGTGATCTCCACCACCTGACGAAGGATCATGAAGTCGGATGAGCGGTGATCTTCACACGCGAAGCGTCCGCACGGTCACCAGAGGTGACATTTCCGCTAGTCGTCCCAGGTCCGGGGCGACGTCTCCATATCAAGAGACTTCCTCCGCATGCAAATTGGCGATGGACGGCAAGGCTTGATAGAGGACCTCGTTCACACCTCCGAGGGAAGGGTGTGGACGGATGTGGACGACGTCCACGCGTGCACGCGTTCACGAGCAGGGGACTCTCGGGATCTACGCGCGACACATGCCATCCGTGAGACGGCCCTGTGACCTGTGCCACATCTGTCTATGTGCCAGATAAGTGGGGCTTGGCCACTGGCCGCAACCAGTGGTAGGCGGAGGGCAATTCGGGCGTATTACAGAAACAGCATGATCACAGGCTTGATCATCTCTGTCCGCAATGCCCGTTACGGCGTCAATAAGGAGTGACGCGCCCCGGATTCGGCCGCGGATTGAACAACTGTGGCGCACCACACGTTTCTTGAAGGTATGAGGGAGCCCCTGATACCGGTTGTACCCATGTCCCACACCGCTCACATACGTAGCCACCGGAAGCCCCGCCGCAACGCGTCGACGCTCGCGATGCGCGCCGGAGTTGCCGGTGGCGTTCTCAGCACCCTGGCCGTCGCCGGTGCGGCCGGTTCCGCGAACGCGGCCGAGCCCGTGACGCAGACCCTTGAACTGCCGACCCTGACGGCCGACCTCGCGACCCAGGTCGCCCAGTCCGCGGACGCCACCCAGCAGGCCGCGGCCAACTACGAGTTGCAGGCCGAGCGCGACGCGGCTGCGGCAAATGCCGCGAAGCAGGCCAAGGCGGACCTCGCCGACGCCAAGAAGAAAGCGGAGGCCAAGAAGAAGGCCGAGGCCGCGCGGAAGGCGGCGGCCGAGCAGGCCGCGTCGCGTTCCGCCGCGCGGACCACCCTGTCCGCTTCGGCCTCCACCTCCACGACCTCGACCGTCTCGGCGCCCGCCAGCGGCAGCGTCGCGACCGTCATCGCCTTCCTCAAGGCACAGGTCGGCGACGCGTACGTGATGGGTGGGACGGGCCCCAACGCGTGGGACTGCTCCGGTCTCGTGCAGGCCGCGTTCAAGCAGGTCGGTGTCGACCTGCCGCGCGTCTCCCAGGACCAGTCGACGTCCGGTACGCCGGTCTCGCTGTCCAACGTCCAGGTCGGCGACATCCTGTACTGGGGTTCGGCCGGTTCGGCGTACCACGTGGGCGTGTACATCGGTAACGGGCAGTACCTGGACGCGGCCAACCCCTCCAAGGGTGTGGTGATCCAGGACCTTTCGGGCTACCCGGCCACCGGCGCGGTACGCGTTCTCTGAGCCGCACCCGCGTTTGAAGTCCTACGGCTTGAGGGCCGCCGCCTGAAGGCGGCGGTCCCCGCCGTCATGTCCGGGGCCCACCGCCGCCCCTTCGGGCCCCGGAGGGCCCTCACAGCCACGGGAAGAGCCTGTCGGTGACGGCCACCGGATGCGCCCCCGGTCGCCGGGTGTACGGCCGCCGCTCACGGACCCGCCGGCACGCGCCGCCGAGCCGCGCCCCCACGCCCGCATCCGGCCCCCCGCGCGCCCGCGCCTCGCCGGGGCCAGCATCAGCACCCACCGTTGCCCGCCACGGTCGCCACGGTCGCCACGGTCGCCACGGTCGCCACGGTCGAGCGTGCCCGCCGAGCGCCGCGGCCGGGCGCACCCCCCGCTCCACGAGATCCCCTCGGAATGACCAAAACGTTCCAACTACCGCAGAGGGGACGAGAGGTCGTCCTGTTCGCATCCCGGGCACGTCTGTCCGCGCCGGCTCTCCCGGCCCGGCCGCAGGGACGCGCCTCGGCGGATGGAGTACCGGCGTGAAGACGTCCCCGCGTGCCTGGCCGCCACGGAGGCCGGGCCCAAGGGCCGGCCTCCCTGCGCCCGCGCGGCGGACCCGGCCTCAGGCCTTCGGGGCCACCTTCGACAACCCGTTGATGATCCGGTCCATCGCGTCGCCGCCGGTCGGGTCCGTCAGGTTCGCCAGCATCTTGAGGGTGAACTTCATCAGGAGGGGGTGGGTCAGGCCCCGCTGCGTCGCGATCTTCATGACCTTCGGGTTGCCGATCAGCTTCACGAAGGCGCGGCCGAGGGTGTAGTACCCGCCATAGGTGTCCTTGAGGACCCGGGGGTAGCGCTGGAGGGCCAGTTCGCGCCCGGACGGCGTCGAGCGGGCGTGGGCCTGGACGATGACGTCCGCTGCGATCTGGCCGGACTCCATGGCGTACGCGATGCCCTCGCCGTTGAAGGGGTTCACCAGGCCGCCGGCGTCACCGACCAACAACAACCCCTTCGTGTAGTGCGGCTGGCGGTTGAAGGCCATCGGAAGGGCGGCGCCGCGGATCGGGCCGGTCATGTTCTCGGGCGTGTAGCCCCAGTCCTCCGGCATCGAGGCGCACCACGCCTTCAGGACCTCGCGCCAGTCCAGCTCCTTGAAGGAGTCGGAGGTGTTGAGCACACCGAGGCCGACGTTCGACGTGCCGTCGCCCATGCCGAAGATCCAGCCGTAGCCGGGCAGCAGACGGTCCTCGGCGCCCCGGCGGTCCCACAGCTCCAGCCAGGACTCCAGGTAGTCGTCCTCGTGGCGCGGGGAGGTGAAGTACGTACGGACCGCGACGCCCATCGGGCGGTCCTCGCGGCGGTGCAGGCCCATGGCCAGCGAGAGGCGGGTGGAGTTGCCGTCGGCCGCGACGACCAGCGGCGCGTGGAAGGTGACCTCCCGCTTCTCCCCCGAGTCGCCGAGCTTGGCGTGCACGCCCGTGATGCGGCCCGTGCGGTCGTCGATGATCGGGGCGCCGACGTTGCAGCGCTCGAACAACCGCGCGCCCGCCTTCTGCGCCTGTCGTGCCAGCTGCTCGTCGAAGTCGTCGCGCTTGCGGACGAGCCCGTAGTCCGGGTACGTGGCGAGATCCGGCCAGTCGAGCTGGAGGCGGACACCGCCGCCGATGATGCGCAGCCCCTTGTTCCGCAGCCAGCCGGCCTCTTCGGAGATGTCGATGCCCATCGAGACGAGCTGCTTGGTGGCGCGCGGGGTCAGCCCGTCACCGCAGACCTTCTCCCGGGGGAACGCGGTCTTCTCCAGGAGCAGGACGTCGAGTCCGGCCTTCGCCAGGTAGTACGCGGTCGTGGAACCGGCTGGCCCAGCCCCGACGACGATCACATCTGCGGTGTTTTCGGAGAGGGGTTGGGGCTCGGTCACGGCGGGGTCTCCCCAAGACTCGAAATCTGCGTGCTGACGGGCACTGGACATGGGCAGTCTATGCAGCGGTACTGATGACCTGGCTGAAGGGCTGCCCCCGTGAACCGAGCTCTCCCCGACGTCCGACTCCGTGTCCCCACCGACGAGGACGCGTTCGCCTGGCACCGGGTCTTCGCCGACCCGGAGGTCATGGAGTTCCACGGCGGCCGGGCGGCCGAGTTGTCCGTGTACGAGGAGCTCACCGCGCGGCAGCGGCGGCACGACGCCGAGCTCGGGTTCTGTCTGTGGACGATCGTCGATTCCGAGGGCGAGGTCCTCGGCTTCACGGGTGCGCAGCCCTGGCCGGGCGAGTGGGGGCCCAGAGGCGAGATCGAGATCGGCTGGCGGCTCGGGCGGGCGCACTGGGGCAAGGGGTACGTCACCGCGGCCGCGCTGACCACCCTGGAGCGGGTACGGGCGGCGGGCGTCGCCCGGGTCGTCGCCATGGTCAGACCCGCCAACGAACGGTCGATCGCCGTGACCCGACGCGTGGGCATGGAACTGGCCGAGGTGTTCTCCTATCCCACCCCAGAGGATGCCGCGCACTGCTACCGGCTCACCCTCTGACGCCTCCCGCGCGGGCCGCGTACGAAGGCGGCGCGCGGCTCCCGCGAGGGCCGCTCACGGCTCCCGCGAGGGCCGCGGACAGCTCGCGCGAGGGCCGCTGACGCCTTCCGCGAGGGACCGGCCGGGGCTTACCCTGCCGGTACCGCTGGGGGGTGACGTCCGTGCGCCTGACACCCGAGACACCCGAAGTGCGCGTACCGCGACTCATCGGCCTGATGGCCGTGGACGCGCGGGAGAGGGCCGAGGCGCGCGGCGTGCTGCTCGCCGCGCCCGACCGGCCCGACTTCCCTCTCACCGTCGTCGACTACGTCGTACGCCAATACCCGCCGCCCGGTTCCGAGATCCCCCGCGGTGCCGTGGTCACCGTGTGGTTCGACCTCGGTGACGCCGAGGGAGGCGCCGGGGTGCGTGAACCCCGGCTGCCGCTCCCGCCGTCGGGCGGTCTGCGCCGTGAGCTCGACGAGCCGGGAGACACGTTCGAGGTGCTGAGAACCGTCAGGCCTTGAAGCCCCGGTGCAGGGCGACCACGCCGCCCGTCAGGTTCCGCCACGCCACCTTCGACCAGCCCGCCTTGCCCAGCCGCTCCGCAAGGGCCGGCTGGTCGGGCCACTCCCTGATGGACTCGGCGAGGTAGACGTACGCGTCGGGGTTGGACGACACCGCGCGGGCGACCGGCGGCAGCGCCCGCATCAGGTACTCGGTGTAGACCGTGCGGAAGGGTGCCCAGGTCGGGTGGGAGAACTCGCAGATCACGACACGGCCGCCCGGCTTGGTCACCCGGTACAGCTCGCTCAGCGCCGTGTCGGTGTCCTGGACGTTGCGCAGACCGAAGGAGATCGTCACCGCGTCGAAGGTGTCGTCCTTGAAGGGCAGCTTCGTCGCGTCGCCGGCGGTCAGCGGCAGCCAGGGGTTGTTCTTCTTGCCGACCCGGAGCATGCCGAGGGAGAAGTCGCACGGGACGACGTAGGCGCCGGTGCGGGCGAAGGGGAGCGACGAGGTCGCCGTACCGGCCGCCAGGTCCAGGATCTTCTGCGCGGGGCGCGCGTCGACCGCTTTCGCGACCTCTCTGCGCCACACCCGGTCCTGGCCGAGGGACAGCAGGTCGTTCGTCAGGTCGTACCGTTCCGCCACGTCGTCGAACATCGAGGCGACTTCGTGCGGCTGCTTGTCCAGGGATGCGCGGGTCACGGTCCCATTGTGGCAGCACGGGACGGGCGGCTCTCCGGCGCCCGGCCCGTACACGGGTGTCGTACGACCAGTCAGGGGAACGGTTTCGGCTTCTTCCGGGCCGGCACGTCCTCGGCCCAGCCGCACGGCGGGATCGCGATCCGGATCAGCACCCGGTCGACACCGCAGATGAACCACTGGCTCTCCAGTGGCGGCCACTTCTCGAAGGCGGGCTCCTTCCATGACTGCGACCGGAACCCTGCGGCGGCAACGGGCCCGAGGACGGCGCCGTGTTCGTCGACCCCTCCGTATGCGGGGAGCTGCGGCACCGTGCGGGGAGCTCGGTTTTCGACGGCCTACCCGGTTGCATTCCTCGGACATGAGGGCGCCTTTATGTGTCCAATTCCCTGGTCCTCATGTGAGGCGCGTATGAAATTCTGTCCGACCTGTCCGTCCCCCGTGAGAATCCCTGAACGGCCGTGCGGCTCAAGGTCGGTGCATATGAACCCTATGCCTGGGTCGCATGTCCGACTCTTCCGGTTCGAGACCCCCTGTTCCTGGGTTGCCCAGGGACCTCCCGCATTCAGGGACGGCCGTCGGATGTGCCACCTCTGAGCTCCGGAATCGCCGGAATCGCATGTTGTTCCAGTCCCGGGACGGAAATAACGAGAGCGGGTGCCCACGCAATGAGAATGAGGAAGGGACGCCGTCGGCGAGGCGGCCGTGAAGTCCCGAGCGAACCTCTACGCCAGTCGGGCGGGGACGTTCGACGGCCGAGCGGCGGGCGTTCGACGGCCGGCCCGAAGCGGCTCAGCGGCGCCGGTGCACCAGCCGGCCGGCGCAGACGGTGGCGACGCACGCCCCGTCCGTGTCGAAGACCGCGAGGTCGGCACGTCCGGTGTCGGCGATCGCGGTCTCGCGGGTACGGGGAAGCACGGTGACGTCGTTGCGGACGGCCGCGGCACGCAGGTCGGGCGGGTCCGCGTACCGCTCCAGTACGGCGGTGCAGCCCGACTTCAGGACCGCGTGCAGCCGTTCGCGCGGGGACGGCGCCTGCGGCAGCGGGCCCTCGTGGACCAGAGCGGGCCCGAGCACACCGGGCCAGCGCCTCAGCCGTGCCTCCGGGAAGCGCTCCAGCAGCTCACCCAGGGACCCGGTGCCCACGACCCGGTCGCCCCGCACGGCCACCGCGCCGTCCCGCACGGCCTCGGTGTCCCAGCTGAGCCGCAGCTCGTCGGCGGCGTGGATGGTCAGCACGGCAGGGTCAGTTGGACGCGAGCAGCTTCAGCTCGGGGTGGGCGGTGCCGCCCGCGATCGCGGTGGACGAGATGTGTGACATGACCCGCTCGTCGACCGGGTCGTCCGCCGGGTCGTCGTGGACGACGATGTGCTCGTACGTCGTGGCCCGCTGGGCGGGCACCCGCCCGGCCTTGCGGATCAGGTCGATGATCTCCATGCGGTTGGAGCGGTGCTTGGCGCCCGCCGAGGAGACCACGTTCTCCTCCAGCATGATCGAGCCGAGGTCGTCCGCGCCGTAGTGCAGCGAGAGCTGGCCGACCTCCTTGCCGGTGGTCAGCCAGGAGCCCTGGATGTGGGCCACGTTGTCGAAGAAGAGCCGGGCGATCGCGATCATGCGCAGGTACTCGAAGAGCGTGGCCTGCGTGCGGCCCTTGAGGTGGTTGTTCTCGGGCTGGTAGGTGTACGGGATGAAGGCGCGGAAACCGCCGGTCCGGTCCTGTACGTCGCGGATCATCCGCAGGTGCTCGATGCGCTCGGCGTTGGTCTCGCCGGTGCCCATGAGCATCGTCGAGGTCGACTCGACACCCAGCCCGTGCGCGGTCTCCATGATCTCCAGCCAGCGCTCGCCGGACTCCTTGAGCGGGGCGATCGCCTTGCGCGGACGCGACGGGAGGAGTTCGGCGCCGGCGCCCGCGAAGGAGTCCAGACCCGCGGAGTGGATCCGGGTGATGGCCTCCTCCACGCCGACCTTGGAGATCCGGGCCATGTGCTCGACCTCGGACGCGCCGAGGGAGTGGATGACCAGCTGGGGGAAGTTCTCCTTGATCGCGGAGAAGTGCTTCTCGTAGTACTCCACGCCGTAGTCGGGGTGGTGTCCGCCCTGGAACATGATCTGGGTGCCGCCGAGTTCGACGGTCTCCGCGCAGCGGCGCAGGATGTCGTCGAGGTCGCGGGTCCAGCCCTTGGCGGTGTCCTTGGGCGCGGCGTAGAAGGCGCAGAACTTGCACGCCGTGACGCACACGTTCGTGTAGTTGATGTTCCGCTCGATGATGTACGTCGCGATGTGCTCGGTGCCGGCGTACCTGCGGCGGCGTACGGCGTCGGCGGCGGCGCCCAGCGCGTGCAGCGGGGCGTCACGGTAGAGGTCGAGCGCCTCTTCCGGGGTGATGCGCCCGCCCTCGGCGGCACGGTCGAGGACGGACTGAAGGTCGGCCTTCTCGGTCACCGGGAGCGTCCCTTTCATAAGGGTGTGGACGGACCTGGCCAGCCTACGCCAGCCCCACCAGGAGCCCGACGTCAGGCCGCGTACGCCCCCATCAGGAGCCCGACGTACGCCCCCGCGATCAGGAACGGCCCGAACGGGATCGATGTCCTGCGCCCGGCGCGGCGCGCGAGGACGAGGCCCAGTCCGTACAGTCCGCCGAACAGGAACCCCGCGAAGGTCCCGAGGACGACGGTCCCCCATCCGTACCAGCCGAGCACCGCCCCGAGGCCCAGCGCGAGCTTCACGTCCCCGAACCCCATGCCGTTCGGATTGACGAGGAAGAGGACGAAGTAGGCGCAGCCCAGCGCGAGTGCCCCGAACAGCGCGGTCGGCCAGTTCCCGGCGTGCTCGGGGAGGACGGCGGCGGCGCCCAGCAGCGCGAGCGCGAGGCCCGCGAGCGGCAGGGTGAGCACGTCCGGCAGCCGCTGCACCCCGAAGTCCACGACCGCGAGCAGCACGCCGAGCGGCGCGAGCAGCAGCCAGGCGCCCAGCTCGGGACGGACGCCGGTGGCGAGGGCGAGACCGGCGCAGACCAGCGCGGTGGTGAGGGCCACGAGGGGCGTGCGCGGTCCGTACGACGCCGCGACGGCGACCCGCGCCGGGCGGCCCGCGTCGCCGGACGCCGCCGGCACGGTACGGCCGGCGCACTCGGCGCAGCGGGCGGGTCCGAGCCAGCCGCCCGCGACACCGGTGATGACGTGCCCGCCGGGACACCGGTCCCGCCATGCCTGGTCCGGCTCGACACAGAAGCGGTGGGCGGCCCGTGGTACGAGCACACCCACCGCCGCGCCCCAGGCGGCGGCGACGGCGGTCAGCCAGAGAACGGGGTCCACACGCACACCCTACGCAGCCGGCCGCGGTCCGGGCAGGGTCTGTCCCCCGCGGTCCCTCGCCCCGGCCCGGACCCCACGGGCCGTGCCTCGTCGGCTACTTGGGCAGTTTCGACATCCGCGCCACCGGATCGCCCGCGTCCGTGTTGTCGGTCGCGTACTTGAGGTCGCCCCCGGCGGGTGTCAGCCGCACCTCGTGGCTGCCGGTCGTGCAGGTGCCGGGGTTGGACTTCCTGGCGATGCTCGTAGCGGTCAGCCGCTGGTCCGTGACCTTCTTCAGGACGAGTACGTCGTCGCAGACGCCGCCGATCAGGTCGGTCGACCGGAACGTGCCCAGTTCCTTGCCCACGGCGGCGCGGTGCAGGGTGACGCGGAACGTGCCCGCGGGCAGCTTCCCGTCCAGCGCGTAGGCGTCGCCCTCCCAGGTGCCGAGGTACTTCGCGGGCACCGAACCGAGCTCCGTGTCCGCCGGGCCGGACGCGCCCGGTGAGGCCGCCGGACGGCTCGCCGTCGCGTCGGCGCCGCCGGAGGCCGAGGTGTGATCGCCGCCCGGCAGCAGGTCGAAGAGGAACGCCGAGCCCACCGTCACCGCCGCCAGCGCTCCGGCGACCGCGAGAGCGACCGTGCAACTGACCCTGCGTCCACGGCCGTTCGTGCCGGAGGCCGAGGTCGCGGCCAGACTGACGGAGAGCTTGCCGGGGTCGTGGCCGGGACCGGTGGAGTGGCCGGCCTGGGCCTGGGCCGCGTCCCGCGGCTCCCGCTGGTCGGGTACGTGCGTGGGATGCGTGGGATGCGCGGGGTACGGGGGCATCGCGGGCGGCGGCCCGAAGACTCCGCCGGCCCCCTGCGTCCCGGCGCCGGGCATCCCGGTCTCCGACGTCCCGACCTCCGACGACCCGGCGCCGGAATCCGTGCCCACCGAGGGGCTGTTGAACCCCACCGGTCCCGACGGCGCGGCCTCCGTCGCCTCCAGGTTCAGCAACTGCACGGCGCTGCGGCTGACCTGCTCGACCAGCGGCCCCGGCAGCCATCCCGCCGTCACCGAGCGGGCCGCCCCGCCGGGAGCCAGGCGCGCGGCCACCTCGGCGGGGGTCGGCCGCCCGTCCGGGTTCTTCGCCAGACAGGCCGCCGCCAGGTCCCGCAACTCGCCCTCCAGGGAGCCGAGCCGGGGTTCCTCGTGCACCACCTTGTAGAGGAGGGCGGCCGAGGAGTCACCGGGGAAAGGGGACTCCCCCGTCGCCGCGTACACCAGCACCGCGCCGAGCGAGAAGACGTCGGCCGCCCCCGTGACCGGCTTGCCGAGGATCTGCTCCGGCGACATGTATCCGGGAGAGCCGACGGAGACGCCCGTCGAGGTGAGCGAGGCCGTGCCGTCGGTCGCGCGGGCGATGCCGAAGTCGATGAGGAGAGGACCGTCGAGGGTCAGCAGGACGTTGGAGGGCTTGACGTCGCGGTGGACGAGGCCCAGCACGTGAACCGCCCCGAGCGCCTCGGCGAGGCCCGCGCCCAGCACCCGTACGGACGGAACGGGCAGGGGGCCGGCGTCCGCCACGGCGGCCGCGAGCGAGGGTCCGGCCGCGTATCCCGTCGCCACCCAGGGCACCGGTGCCTCGGGGTCCGCGTCCAGGACCGGGGCCGTCCACGCGCCGCCCACCCGTCGCGCGGCCTCGACCTCACGACGGAACCGGGCGCGGAACTCCTCGTCCAGCGCGAAGTGCGGGTGCACGATCTTGACCGCGACCGTACGCCCGCCCGCGCTGCGGCCCAGGTACACACGCCCCATGCCGCCGGAGCCGAGCCGGCCGAGCAGCCGGTAGGGCCCCACGACCGTGGGTTCGTCGACTCCGAGCGGCTGCATGACACTCACAGCTCATCCCTCCCCCGTACGCACTGGACGCACTGCCCAGCAGGGTAGTTCCGTACGCCTCCGAGCGCCCGGGGCCTCAGGGCTTCAGAGCTTCAGGGCTTCAGGGCTTCAGGGCTTCAGCAGCTCCACCCGTACGTCCGCCGGGAACCCGGTCGTCGAGCCGACCCGGCGGGCGAACTCCCGCACGGCCGCCAGCTGCGGGGCCCCGAAGCGGAAGTCGAGCGTGGTGAAGTACCGCTCCAGGACCCGCTCGTCGAAGGCCTCCCAGCGGGCCGCCTGCTCGGCGACCTTGGAGACCTCGTCGAGGGAGAGGTCCCGGGAGGAGAGGAAGGCCTCGTGCACCTTGCGGGTGACGAGCGGCTCGCGCTCCAGGTAGTCGCGGCGGGCGGCCCACACGGCGAAGACGAACGGCAGCCCCGTCCACTCCTTCCACAGGGTGCCGAGGTCGTGCACCTCCAGACCGAACTTCGGTCCGTCGAGCAGATTGGCCCGCAGCGCCGCGTCACCGATGAGTACGGCGGCGTCGGCCTCCTGCATCATCAGGCTGAGGTCGGGCGGGCACGTGTAGTAGGACGGCTGGACCCCCACGCTCTCGGCCAGCAACAGCTGCGCCAGGCGTACCGACGTACGAGAGGTCGAGCCGAGGGCGACCCTGGCGCCGTCCAGCCGGTCCAGCGGGACCTGCGAGACGATCACGCAGGACATCACCGGACCGTCGCAGCCGACCGCGATGTCGGGGAAGGCCACCAGCTCGTCGGCGTGCTTGAGGAACTCGACGAGCGTGATGGGCCCGATGTCGAGGTCGCCCTGCACCAGCTTCTCGCTGAGCTTCTCCGGGGTGTCCTTGGTGAGCTCGAAGTCGAGGAGCGTGCCCGTTCTCGCGAGCCCCCAGTAGAGGGGCAGGCAGTTCAGGAACTGGATGTGGCCGACGCGCGGCCGGGTGCGAGAATTGTCCACATCGCGAGGCTAGACCCCATGCGATACGGTGCAGTCCTCAGGGTCCCCGCGAGGCTTCGTCGGCCGTCCCGACCCCTTGTGTCCACCCTCGCGCCGATGGGCCGACACCACGACGTCAACGCAAACGCCGGACGGATCAGACATCCGGGTGACGTGATCTTTCCCCCTATTGCTTTCGGGTGCCTGCGTGCTAGGCTCGCCGCAAGTTGCAGTTTGGTTTCCCTTGCAGTACAGAGCCTGCGGAGCATGTGACCGCGGGCTCTCGTCGTTTTCAGACGTATGCAGTTGTTTACACAATCGCAGGTTCTGGAGCAGGGCAACCCTTTGGGCCCAAGGAGGGCTTATGGCTACCGGAACCGTGAAGTGGTTCAACGCCGAAAAGGGCTTTGGTTTCATCGCCCAGGAAGGCGGCGGCCCGGACGTCTTCGTCCACTACTCCGCGATCAACGCGAGCGGATTCCGCTCTCTCGAAGAGAACCAGGCGGTTTCCTTCGACGTCACGCAGGGTCCGAAGGGCCCGCAGGCGGAGAACGTCACTCCGCTCTAAGCCTTCGGCTCCATGAGCCCAATGCTTTGATCCGGAACGGATAGCAGTACCCAAGGAGCCCCGCGCCAGCCGGTCGCGGGGCTCCTGCCTTTCCCACCGTTCACCACTCCGCCGGATCCCCCGCCGCTCCACGGCGTCACGGCGTCACGGCGTCACGACTTCAGGTACAGGCTCTCGATCTCCTTGCCGAAGTCACGTTCGATCGCGGCCCTCTTGAGCTTCAGGGTGGGGGTCACATGGCCGGCCTCCTCCGTGAAGTCCACCGGAAGGACGGCGAAGCGGCGGATGGACTCGGGCCGGGAGACGAGCTTGTTGGCCTCGTCGATCGCGCGCTGGAGGATGACGTTCAGCTCGGGGTCGTCGACGAGGAGCTCCGGTGGCACCGGATGCTTGCCGATCATCTGGCGCCAGTGGGTGATGCCGTCGAGGTCGAGGGTGACGAGGGCGGTCACGTAGGGCCGGCGGTCGCCGAGGACGATGCACTGGGCGATCAGGGGGTGCGAGCGGAGCCAGTTCTCCAGGGGCGCGGGGGCCACGCTCTTGCCGCCCGCGGTGATCAGGATCTCCTTCTTGCGGCCGGTGATGGACAGATAGCCGCCGTCGTCCAGCTCTCCGATGTCGCCGGTGGCGAACCAGCCGTCCGGAGCCGCGTCGACCACTCCGCCCGCGTGCGGATCCCAGTAGCCGCGGAAGATCTGTGCGCCGCTCAGCAGGACTTCACCGTCGCCCGCGATCCGTACCCGGGTGCCCGGCAGCGGCCAGCCCACCGTTCCCAGCCGGGGTTTGAGCGGGGGCGTGACCGTGGCGGCCGCGGTGGCCTCCGTCAGGCCGTACCCCTCGTAGATCTCGATACCGGCGCCCGCGTAGAACGCGGCGAGGCGGCGGCCGAGCGGGGAGCCGCCGCAGATCGCGTAACGGACCCTGCCGCCGAGCGCGTTGCGGATGCGCCGGTAGACCAGCGGGTCGTAGAGGGCGCGGGCCGCCCGGAGGGAGCGGGAGGGACCGGGGCCGGTGCCGTGCTGCCGGGCCTCGACCGCCTCGCCGTAACCGCACGCGATGCGCGCCGCCCGGTCGAAGGACGCGCCTCGGCCCATCTTCTCGGCCGTCGCCCGGCCGGTGTTGAACACCTTCTCCAGAACGTACGGGATGGCCAGCAGGAACGTGGGCCGGAAGCTCGCCAGGTCGGCGAGGAGGTCCTCGGTGTCCAGGCTCGGCGCGTGCCCCAGCCGTACCCGGGCGCGCAGGCAGGCCACCGCGACCATCCGTCCGAAGACGTGCGAGAGGGGCAGGAAGAGGAGCATGGACGCGGCGTCCGACGTCTTGGTCCTGAAGATCGGGTAGAGCAGCTCGACCGCGTTGTCGATCTCGGCGAAGAAGTTGCCGTGGGTGAGCACGCAGCCCTTGGGCCGGCCGGTGGTGCCCGAGGTGTAGATGAGAGTGGCGAGCGTGTCGGGGCCCAACACGCCGCGGCGCACGGCGACTTCCTGGTCCGGAATGTCCCTGCCCCGCTCGGCCAGCCGCTCCACGTGCCCCTTCTCGAAGACCCACATGTGCCGCAGGTCGGGGATCCGGTCGCGCTCCGGGCCGAGCGCGGACGCCTGGGCCACGGTCTCCGTGGCGAGGGCGACGGCTCCAGAGTCCTGGAGGATCCAGCGGACCTGGAAGACGGACGAGGTGGGGTAGATCGGCACGGTGACGAGCCCGGCGGCCCAGGCGGCGAAGTCCAGCAGCGTCCACTCGTACGTCGTCCGCGCCATGATCGCGATGCGGTCGCCCGGCGCCAGGCCCTCGGCGATCAGCCCCTTCGCGACCGCCAGTACCTGGGCGGCGAACTCGGCCGCCGTCACGTCCTCCCAGCCACCCTCGGGGTCCTTGCGACTGAGGACGGGTGCCGCGGGGGCCTCGGCGGCGTTGTCGAACGGGATGTCGGCGAGTGAGCCGTGGGTCACCGGGGCCACCAGGGGCGGCACGGACACCTCGCGCACGACGCCGTCCAACCGCCTGATCTCCGGCTCCACGAGGGAGGGCGGGGAGTGGTACGGGCTGGGCACGGGGCGACTCCTTTGTCTGCCGGGACCAGGTCGGCCCGAGGGGGCCGAAGCCTCATACGGGCCTGGAGGGTGGGGGGTTCATGCGAGACAGGGGTGAGCGGGATCGTACGGGGCCCGGGTGTGGGGTTTGTGGGTGTTTGGGGCGGGCGAGGTGCGAGTTACCCGAGGTAGCCCTTTCCTGCACCCCGTCGTCGCTCCCACCTGTCCCAGCCCCGGCACTCCGCCCTGGACCCCGCGAAGGGGCTCCACCCCTGGACCCCCACACGACCGAAGGGCTCGCCCTTGACCGCCGGACGGGCTGAAAAGAAGCGACCTCGGCCTTACCCTGGGTAACTTACTCTGGAGTAAATCTACGTCCCCGCCGGGAGTTGGACAAATGGCCGACCGCCCCATGCTCTCCATGACCCCCCACCTTCTCCGCGGTGCCCTCCTCTCCCCCCTCAAGCGCCCCCGCCCGGACGCCCCCGTCCCCCCGACCCGCCTCGTCCGCCAGGATCTGTCCATCGACCTCGCCCACCTGGCCGGCTACGAACGCGTCTGCGGCTTCGCCACAGGTTCGGACGCGCTCCCGATCACGTACCCGCACGTCCTCGGCTTTCCGCTCGCCATGCGCATCATGGCGAGCCGCCCGTTCCCGCTGCCGCTGCTCGGCCTGGTCCACACGTCGATCGAGATCAGGCAGCGGCGGGCACCGGCCGTCACCGGAACGTACGAACTCGCCGTGCACGTCGAGGGACTGGCACCGCACCGCCGCGGGACCGAGGCCCGCGTCGTGACCGAGGCGAGAGCGGGCGGCGAACTCGTGTGGGCGTCGAGGAGTACGTATCTGGCGCGGCACCGGACGACCGGGGAATCCCCCTCGACAGTGCCGGGAACGGCACCGTCGGGGAACGCGGACACGGCGACGCGTCCCCTCCCCGCCCGCGCCGAATGGCGTCTCGGCGGCGACGTCGGACGCCGCTACGGTGCCGTGTCGGGGGACCGCAACCCCATCCACCTGCACCCGTTCACGGCCCGCCTCTTCGGCTTCCCCCGGGCCATCGCGCACGGCATGTGGACCGTCGCCCGGTGCCTCGCGGAGCAGGGGCCGCAGGGCCCGGTGCGCGTGCGCGCGGACTTCAGGGCCCCCGTCCTCCTGCCGGGCACCGTCACCTACGCCGCCGACGGCCCCGCCTTCGAACTGCGCGCCCCCGGCGACCAGGGCCACCCGCACCTCACCGGGGAGGTGCGCCCCGGAGACCCTGACCGGGTGTAGGCCGAGTCCGCACGGGGTCCAGGCCGCTCCGTCCCTGGCCGTCGAGGGGCAGCGGCAGCGGTGGCGACCAGGGTCGGTTCTCCATGAGGTCGCCCAGGCCCGCCCAGGCGAAGTTCATCAGGGTCGCCGCGGCCTGTTTCGCGGAGACGCCCGGCGTGGCGTTGGCCCAGGCCGCGAGGGACTCCGCGGCGCCGACGAGGGCCTCGGCGAGCCCGGCGACCTCGCGCTCGGGCAGGGACGGATCGCGATGCGCCTCACGTGCGGCGACCAGGATCAACCGGGTGACGAACGCGACGAGTTCCTCGCGCATCGTGGCGACCTCGGCCGCGAACGGCTCGCCGTGCGTGCGCGCCTGACGGTGCAGCACCGACCAGCCGTCGGGGTTCTGCGCCGTGTGGGTGAAGAACGCCCGCAGCCCTTCCCACAGTTGGCGGTCGGCGGTCAGACCCGGCCCGACACCCGCGCGCACCGCCGCGGTCAGTGCGACGGCCTCACGCCGGATGCAGGCGGTGAACAGGTCTTCCTTCGAGTTCAGGTACAGGTACACCAACGGCTTGGACACGCCTGCCAGATCGGCGATCTCGTCCATCGACGCGGACCGGTATCCCCGCTGCCCGAAGATCCGCACAGCGGCGTCCAGCATCTGCTGCTCGCGCACCGCACGCGGCATCCGCTTGTTCTTCACAGCACCCATACGGGCAAGCGTACGATCGGCCGCCGCCGGACCAGCACCGGACGGGCCGGGGCCCGGGACCGTGCGACCTGCCGTGCGGGGGCGTCAGGAGGCTGGTGTCAGGAGGCTGGGATTCGGGAGGCCGGTGTCAGGAGGCCTGGCTCTGCGCGCCGCGGGCGGCGTCGTCCGCCTGGTCCTCCTGGCGGCGGTTCTCCTCCAGGTTGGCCCTGGCGCGGTCCACGCGCGCGACGACCTGGGCGGAGGCCCGGTCCCGCTCCTTGCGCAGCACGACGAAACTGATCGGTGCGGAGATCACCAGGGCGAGCAGGACGACCCACATGTAGTTGGAGTCGCCCAGACCGCGCGGAGCGATGCCCGAGTAGACGAGACCCCAGACGACCACGAGGCAGCCTGCGAAGATACCGAGGCGCATCAGCGTGTAGCGGCCCATGTCAATCCACTCTTCCGTTCCGAACCGTTTCGAACGTTCCCAAAGGGCACCGTCCAGTGAAGCACGCCGGGAGTGCGGATCACTCAGGGGGGCCTCACTCGCCGCGCGGCAGAGGCAGCAGCATGATGATGTCGTCCCGGTCGTCGCCCGGGGCGACGCGTATCGCCTCGGGGACCCGGCCGACCTCCTTGTAGCCGCAGGAGGCGTAGAAGCGCTCCAGTCCCTCCCCGCCCCGGCAGGTGAGCCGGAGCGCGTCGAGGCCGAGGTCACGGGCCCGCCGCTCGGCCTCGTGGAGCAGCTCGGCGCCGTAGCCGCGGCCCTGGAGCGCGGGGTCGACCATGACGGTGTAGAGCCAGGCCCAGTGGCGCATCAGGGGGTGGTCGTTGAAGGAGAGGAAGGCGGTGGCGGCGAGCCGGCCGTCGTCGGTGAAGGCGGCGAGGAGCCGGGTGCGGCCCTCCGCCATGGCGCCGAGGTGGGCCTCGGCGCGGGGGCGTATGTCGGCGGGGGTCACCGGCGGCACGAATCCGACCGCGCCGCCCGCGTTGGTGACGTCCGTCCAGAGCGCGAGCAACTGGTCGGGCAGGGACGGGGTCGGCTTCGTGTCCTCGGTGAAGAGGGTGAACGTCAGTGGCACGGTCACCCAGGCTAGAACATCGAGGTCAGAGCTCCCTCAACCGCGGAGGTCACTCCGTTGAACAGCGGCCGGCGCGCGCCGGTACGTCAGACGCGCATCGCCTGCGGCGCCTCGCGGCGCTCCGGGTCCGGACCGTCGTACTCGCGGATGATCTCGTAGCGGGTGTTTCGCTCCATCGGGCGGAAGCCGGCGTCGCGGATCAGGTCGAGAAGATCCTCGCGGGTCAGCTTGTTCGGGGTGCCGTAGTTGTCCGCGTCGTGCGTGATCTTGTACTCGACGACCGAGCCGTCCATGTCGTCCGCGCCGTGCTGGAGGGCGAGCTGAGCGGTCTGTACGCCGTGCATGACCCAGAACACCTTGACGTGCGGCACGTTGTCGAACAGCAGCCGGGAGACCGCGAAGGTCTTCAGCGCCTCGGCGCCGGTCGCCATCTGGGTGCGTGCCTGGAGCTTGTTGCGGACCTTGCCGTCCTTCATGTCCACGAAGTCGTGCTGGTAGCGCAGCGGGATGAACACCTGGAAGCCGCCGGTCTCGTCCTGCAGCTCACGGAGCCTGAGGACGTGGTCGACGCGGTGGCGGGGCTCCTCGATGTGCCCGTACAGCATGGTCGCGGGGGTCTTGAGACCCTTGGAGTGCGCGAGGCGGTGGATGCGCGACCAGTCCTCCCAGTGGGTGCGGTGGTCGACGATGTGCTGACGCACCTCCCAGTCGAAGATCTCCGCGCCGCCGCCGGTCAGCGACTCCAGGCCCGCCTCGATCAGCTCGTCCAGGATGTCGGAGGCCGACATACCGGAGATCGTCTCGAAGTGGTGGATCTCCGTCGCCGTGAACGCCTTCAGCGAGACGTTCGGCAGCGCCTTCTTCAGCTCGCTGAGGGAGCGCGGGTAGTAGCGCCACGGGAGGCTCGGGTGCAGGCCGTTGACGATGTGCAGCTCGGTGAGGTTCTCGTTCTCCATCGCCTTGGCGAGGCGGACGGCCTCCTCGATGCGCATCGTGTACGCGTCCTTCTCGCCCGGCTTGCGCTGGAACGAGCAGTAGGCGCACGACGCGGTGCACACGTTCGTCATGTTGAGGTGGCGGTTGACGTTGAAGTGGACGACGTCGCCGTTCTTCCGCGTGCGCACCTCGTGGGCGAGTCCGCCGAGCCAGGCCAGGTCGTCCGACTCGTAGAGCGCGATGCCGTCCTCGCGGGTCAGCCGCTCACCGGCCCGGACCTTGTCCTCCAGCTCGCGCTTGAGCCCGACATCCATGCTCACACCTTTCTCCGACAGACCCCCCAACCGTACGCCCAGCCTGGTCGCCGCCGGTTCACGGCCCCGCCGGAGGGGACCCGGCGGGCGCTCGGGAGGGGGCGAGCCCCGAGAGTGCGCCCACCATCATCACTCGGAGTGACCAGCGGGCGCGGAGGTGACGGCGGTGGCGGGACCTACGGTGACGGAGGCGCCGGCAGGGACCGCTTCGGCGACGACCGGACCACGGACGGTTCGCGCGCACAACCGGGATGGGCGAGGTGGTGCTCGCGCCGGAAGGCTCGGCCGTCGCCGCTGTCCGTGTCGGTGCTAACGCCCAGCACCTGGACTTCATTGGGCCTCAAGTGCCCCCGGAGGTCGGGGAACTCCCCATGGCGGACGGGGAGTTCACTCCCGGACCGGGGTGTCAGGAAGCGAAGGCGATGACGGCCAGGACCGGGTAGAGCACGCCCAGGGAGCCGGTGGCGAGTCCGATGACGCTCTGACCCCGACTGGGACCGCGTGTCAGGCCGAGGATGCCGAAGGTGACGGCGAGGCTGCCGGCCAGGAGCGGGATCGCGATGCCGACGAAGCCGGAGAGTGCCACGGCGATCAGGGCGACGATGCCGAGACCGAGCGACACCGGCCCGTAGAGGGCCGCGGGGCTGTCGGCGGAGGTGGTTCCGGTTCCGGTGGCCATGTCGGCTTCCTTGCTGTCGGCGTCGGAGTCCCCGGCGTGCAGGTACGAAGATCCTGCACGCCCCATCATGGCACTCGCGGAACTCCGGCAGGACGAGATCTCGGACGCCCGCTCGACCCGACGGCGGCGGGAACCGGCGCGAGGAGAGGGAAGTGGCATACGGGCGCGAGCACTTGACCGGCGCCCGCCACGGGCCCCCCGGCACGACGTACCCCCGGCGTCCCCGGAAGCAGGTCCCGGCCTCCTCCTATTCCTCCTCGGGCAGCTCCCCCACCCGGTTCTCCCACTTCGTGGAGAGCACGATCGTCGTACGGGTCCTGGAGACGCCCTTCGTTCCCGACAGTCGCCGGATGGTCTTCTCCAGGCCGTCCACGTCGCTCGCCCGCACCTTGAGCATGAACGAGTCGTCGCCCGCGATGAACCAGCAGTCCTCGATCTCACCGAGGTCCCGCATGCGGTGGGCCACGTCCTCGTGGTCGGCCGCGTCGGACAGCGAGATGCCGATCAGGGCGGTGACGCCGAGACCGAGCGAGGCGGAGTCGACGGTGGCGCGGTACCCGGTGATGACCCCGGCCGCCTCCAACCGGTTGATGCGGTCGGTGACGCTGGGCCCCGACAGACCGACGAGGCGCCCCAGCTCCGCGTAGGAGGCCCTGCCGTTCTCTCTCAGGGCCTGGATGAGCTGCCTGTCCACCGCGTCCATGCGATCGCTAGCCTTCCGCTGAAGTGTGTGAGTCCTGAAGTGTGTGAGTCCGCTGAGTCGTGCGAGGTCGTTCGGTCGTGTCGAGGTGGTGCTGACGCGGTACCGAGGTGGTACCGGGTGGTGCCGGGAGGTCCTGCCGCCGGTGCTCAGGTCGCGCGGGAGCCACCGCCGAGTTCGCCCTCCCACCGGCGGTACAGCCGGTGCTCGACGCCGGCCGCGTCCAGCACCCGCCCGGCGACGAAGTCCACCAGGTCCTGGATGTGCGTGGCGCCCGCGTAGAAAGCCGGCGAGGCGGGCAGTACGGTCGCGCCCGCGTCGTCCAGGGAGACCAGGTGGCGCAGCGTCTGGCCGTTCAGCGGGGTCTCGCGGACGGCGACGACCAGCCGCCGCCCCTCCTTCAGTGTCACGCTCGCGGCGCGTTGCAGCAGGTCCTTCGACAGGCCGAGGGCGACGCCCGCCACACAGGCCGTCGAGGCGGGCACGATGAGCATGCCCTTGGAGGGGTACGAACCCGAGGACGGTCCCGCCGCCAGGTCGCCCGCGCTCCAGTGCCGTACGGCGTCGAGGTGCCCCTCGGGAACGTCGAAGGTGCCGGGCTTGCCGTCCGCGCCCCGCGCCAGCCATTCCCGCAGGTCGTCACGCCAGTGCGCGTCGCGGAAGGAGAGCCCGGTCTCGTCGAGGAGCGTGAGCCGCGAGGCCCTGCTGACGACCAGGTCCACGCTCTCGCCCGCGGCCAGCAGCGCACGCAGCACAGCGGCGGCGTACGGCGTACCCGACGCGCCGGACACCCCCACGATCCAAGGCCGTCGCTGCGTCTGTCCTGGCTTCATGATGTCGAGGGTATCCGGCGGCTGTCGGGATTCAGACCGTGAGCCCGCGGACGAGCAGATCGAGCAGGGCGCACACGAACAGAGCGATGCCGATGAACCCGTTGACGCTGAAGAACGCGCGGTTCAGCCGGGACAGGTCGTGCGGCTTGACGATGCTGTGCTCGTAGAGGAAGGCGCCCGCGACGATCACCAGGCCGAACCAGAAGAAGGCACCGGCGCCGGTGGCGAGGGCGTACCAGACGAAGAGCGCCGTGGTGACGGCGTGGCAGACCCGTGCTCCGCGGACGGCGGCGGGGATGCCGAAGCGCGCGGGTACGGACATGACGCCGACCTCGCGGTCCGTCTCGACGTCCTGGCAGGCGTAGATCAGGTCGAAGCCGCCGATCCAGACGCCGACCGCGAGTCCCAGGATCACCGCGTTCCAGGACCACTCGCCGGTGATCGCCAGCCAGCCGCCGATCGGCCCCATCGCCTGCGCGAGCCCCAGGATGGCCTGCGGGAAGTTCGTGAACCGCTTGCCGTAGGGGTACACCACCATCGGGATCACGGCGATGGGCGCGAGCGCCAGGCAGAGCGGGTTCAGCAGGGCCGCCGCGCCCAGGAAGAAGACCAGGGCGACCAGCGCGCCGGTCCACGCGTGCTTCACGCTCATCGCGCCGGTGACCAGTTCGCGGTGGGCGGTGCGGGGGTTGCGGGCGTCGATCTCGCGGTCGATGATCCGGTTCGCCGCCATCGCGAAGGTGCGCAGCCCGACCATCGCGACCGTCACCAGGAACAGCCGTCCCCAGTGGATGTTCTCGTCCAGCTCGTACATCGCGGTCAGCGCCGCGATGTACGCGAAGGGCAGTGCGAACACCGAGTGCTCGATCATGACGAGGCGCAGGAACGCCTTGGTGCGGCCCGGCTGCGGGAGCGCCGCGGAAGCTGAACTCACAGCCCGTACTCCTTCCAGCGGCGGTCGACCGTCGCTGCCGTCCGTGGGTCGGACAGCACCATCTCGGGCCAGCCGCCGTCCCGGGTGTAGCCCTCCTCGGGCCATTTCCTCGTCGCGTCGATACCCGCCTTGCCGCCCCAGAACTGCTGGTAGGAGGCGTGGTCGAGGTGGTCGACGGGACCCTCCACGACTGTGAGGTCACGGGAGTAGTCGGTGTTGCCCAGGGCCCGCCACGCGACCTCGTGGAGATCGTGGACGTCGCAGTCCGAGTCGACGACCACGATGAGCTTGGTGAGGGACATCATGTGGGCGCCCCAGACGGCATGCATCACCTTCTGGGCGTGCTTGGGGTATTTCTTGTCGATCGCGACGATCGCGCAGTTGTGGAAGCCGCCCGCCTCCGGCAGGTGGTAGTCCACGATGTCCGGCACGATGATCTTCAGCAGGGGCAGGAAGAAGCGCTCGGTGGCCCGGCCCAGCGGGCCGTCCTCGGTCGGCGGCCGGCCCACGACGATCGACTGGAGCAGCGGCCGCTTCCGCATGGTCACGCAGTCGATGGTGAGCGCCGGGAAGGGCTCCTGCGGCGTGTAGAACCCGGTGTGGTCGCCGAACGGCCCCTCGGGCAGCGTCTCGCCCGGCTCCAGCCACCCCTCCAGGACCACCTCGGCCTGCGCGGGGACCTGGAGCGGGACGGTCTTGCAGTCCACCATCTCGATCCGCTTGCCCTGGATGAACCCGGCGAAGAGGTACTCGTCGATGTCACCGGGCAGCGGGGCGGTGGAGGCGTACGTCACGGCGGGGGGACAGCCGAAGGCGATCGCGACGGGCAGCCGCTCCCCCCTGCGCGCCGCGACCTGGTAGTGGTTCCGGCTGTCCTTGTGGATCTGCCAGTGCATACCGATGGTGCGCTTGTCGTGGCGCTGCAGTCGGTAGAGCCCGAGATTGCGGATGCCGCTCTCGGGGTCCTTGGTGTGGGTCAGCCCGAGGTTGAAGAAGGAGCCGCCGTCCTGGGGCCAGGTGAAGAGGGCGGGCAGCGCGTCGAGATCGACGTCGTCGCCGCGCAGGACGACCTCCTGCACCGGTGCTTCCTTGACCTTCTTGGGCGGTACGTGGGCCATCGCGCCGAGTTTCCCGAAGGCCTCGCGGACACCCACGAATCCGTGCGGCAGCTCGGGCCTGAGCAGTCCGCCGATCTTGTCGGAGATCTCGCCGTACGACTTCAGCCCGAGGGCCTTCAGCAGGCGCCGGTCGGTCCCGAAGACGTTCATGGCGAGCGGCATGGCGGAACCGCGCACGTTCTCGAAGAGCAGCGCGGGGCCGCCGGCCTTCTGCACCCGGTCGACGATCTCCCCCACCTCCAGGTACGGGTCCACCTCGGCCTTGATGCGCTTGAGGTCGCCCTCGCGCTCCAGTGCCCGCAGCAGGGAGCGAAGATCGTCGTAAGCCATGCGTTCCAGTATCGCCGAGGCCTGCTGGGCGGCTGCGTGCGCCCCACCGTCGCCGCGCGGGCGGGGGCCGCCCCGTCCGGCGATCGGGGCCGACCCGGCTCGCCCCGGCGGGGCCAACCGCTACCCTGGCCGCGTCACCGGGGCCGTGTGCCGCCCCGCCGTCGCTCACTGGGGGACCGTTCGGCCATGCTCAGGTATCTGCCCTTCCTGCTGGTCCTGGCGCTGTGGATCTACGCCTTCATCGACTGCCTGAACACCCCCGAGGAAGAGGTCCGCGGCCTGCCGAAGGTGGTGTGGGTGATCATCATCCTGCTCTTCGGCGAGGTACTGGTCGGGCCGGTCGCCTGGCTCGTCGCGGGCCGCACGCGCCGCGGGGGCCCGGCGGGCGCCGCGGCCACCGGATGGCGCCGCGACCAGGGCGCGCCGTACGTCGCCCCGGACGACAACCCGGAGTTCCTCAACTCCCTCAGGACCGACAAGGCCGAGCGGCCGGACCGTGACGAGGCGCTCCTGAAGGACTGGGAGGCCGACCTGCAGCGCCGCGAGGAGGAGCTGCGGCGGCGGGAGCAGCAGAGCAAGTCCGACGACGAATCCTGAGCCGGGCGGACGATCGGGCGAACAGCCCGGCGGACGCCCGTCGTCGGGAACGCGTTGTCAGTGACGCGGGCTGGGGTCCGCCGCCATGACCTCTCGCCCGGACGCCATCAGGGCGTCGTACGACACCGTCGCCGACGACTACGCCGAGCTGCTCAGGGCGGAGTTGGCGGACAAGCCGTTCGACCGGGCCGTGCTCGGGGCCTTCGCGGAGAAGGTGACGGACGGCGGGGGCGGGGTGGTCGCGGATCTCGGGTGCGGGCCGGGGCGGGTGACCGCGTATCTGGACGGGCTCGGGCTGGACGCGTACGGGATCGATCTGTCGCCGGGGATGGTGGCGGTGGCCCGCCGCAGCCACCCGGAACTGCGGTTCGAGGTGGGCACCATGGCCTCCCTCGACATCGCGGACGGCGCACTCGCCGGAGCGCTGGCCTGGTACTCCACCGTGCATACGCCACTGGTGGAACTCCCCGTGCTCTTCGGGGAGTTCCACCGCGTACTGGCCCCCGGCGGCCATCTCCTCCTCGCCTACAAGGTGGGGGACGAGCGGGTGCGCCTGGACCACGCGTACGGGCACGACCTCGACCTCGACGTCCACCGCTTCCCGCCCGAGCGGGTCGCGGGACTGCTGCGCGCCGCCGGGCTGGTCGAGGTCGCGCGTCTCGTCCGCGAGGCCGACGCGCGGGAGAGCACGCCCCAGGCGTTCGTACTGGCCCGCAGGGAGCGGGAGTAGCCGAAGAACCCGGCGCCCCACCCGTGCGCTGTCCGCGCTGTCCGCCGATGGTCTACGCGCCCCGCCCCGGCTCATACCTTCGGCCGCCGCCCGTAGACCATCGGCGGACGGCGCCGCGGCGGACCGCTGCCCAGACTGGGCCGGGACGACGACACGGGGAGGCGCGATGCAGGGGATCAGCCGGGCACGGTTCCTGGGAATGGCCGCGGCGGGGACGGCGGCGGCGGTGCTGCCCGCGGGGCGGGCCGGGGCGACGGCCGGCCGGCGCGGACTGACCTACCGGGGCGCGGTCTACGAGGTGACGGACGGGGAGACGCCCGGTACGGGGTGGAGCGCCCGGCGGATGCGCGGCGACGTGCGCGCCCTCGCGCACGACCTGCACGCCAACTCCGTCAAGGTCACCGGCGACGGCGTCGAACGGCTCGCCGCCACGGCCGCCGAGGCCGCGGAGCGGGGCCTGCACGTCTGGCTCGAACCGACCCTGGGCGACGTGCCGGAGCGTGACATCCTCGACCATCTCGCGGAGACGGGGCGGTACGCGGAGCGGCTGCGGCGGCAGGGTGCCGGGGTGCACCTCAGCGTGGGGTGCGAGTTCGTGCTGTACGTGCCCGGGATCGTGCCCGGCGCCAACGCCCAGGAACGCGTCGAGAACCTCCTCAACGGTACGTTCGACCCGGTGACGATGGCACGGCGTCTGCACCGCTTCACGGCGCGGGCGGCGGGCGTGGGCCGCTCCGTCTTCCGCGGGCGGCTGACGTACGCCGCCGCGCAGGACGAGGACGTCGACTGGGGGCTCTTCGATCTCGTCGGCATCGACTACTACGGGTTCTTCCGGCACCGGGACGCGTACGTCCGCGATCTCTCCCGGTACTGCCGGTTCGGGAAGCCCGTCGCCGTCATGGAGTTCGGCTGCTGCACCTTCGAGGGCGCCCCGGAGCGCGGCGGCATGGGCTGGGACGTCGTCGACTACGGCAAGGAGCCGCCGGAGATCAAGCAGGGCGTCGTCCGCAGCGAGCGCGCGCAGGCCGCGTATCTGACGGACGTGCTGTCGGTGTTCGAGTCGATGGGCCTGTACTCGGCGATGGCGTACACCTTCGTCACCCCGGACGCCCCGCACCGTCCCCGCGACCCGCGCCACGACCTCGACACGGCGAGCTACTCCCTCGTCAAGGCGGTCGAGGACCGTCGGCCCGGCGCTCCCGAGGCCGCCGGCTGGCACTGGGAGCCGAAGGAGTCCTTCCACGCGCTGGCCCGGCAGTACGCGCGGCACCGCCGCTGACGGTCCGTCCGGGTCCGGCTCGCCGGGAGAGTGCTTCGTGCGTTGCCCTCGCGCTCCGCCCACAGGACAGTGGAGACATGGAGCGCATCGATCAGGCAGTCGACCCGGCACGGGCCCGCGCGTGGCTCGCCACCGCCGTCGAGGAGGCGCGCGCCGGTCTCGCGGAGGGCGGCATCCCCATCGGCGCCGCGCTGTACGGCGCCGACGGCACCCTCCTCGGGCGGGGCCGCAACCGGCGCGTCCAGGACGGCGACCCGTCCCTGCACGCGGAGACCGCGGCCTTCCGTGCCGCCGGACGGCAGCGGACCTACCGCGGTACGACCATGGTGACCACCTTGTCGCCGTGCTGGTACTGCAGTGGTCTGGTCCGGCAGTTCGGCATCTCGCGGGTGGTGATCGGGGAGGCCGCGACCTTCCACGGCGGCCACGAGTGGCTGGCCGGGCACGGTGTGGAGATCGTCCTGCTGGACGATCCCGGGTGCGCGGCCATGATGCGCGACTTCGTCGGGAAGAACCCGGCCCTGTGGAACGAGGACATCGGTGAGTGACCCCCGCGCCCCCCGCCGGGCGGAACCCGCGTCCCGTCCCCGTATCCCGACCGTCGATCTGCGGCCGTGGCTGGCCGGCGACCGGGCGACCCGCGCGCGGATCGCCCGTACCGTCGACGACGCCCTGCGGACCGCCGGTTTCCTCCTCGTCACCGGCCACGGCGTCGACCCGTCCCTGCGTGCCCGGATCCGGGCGGCGGCGCGCGCCTTCTTCGTGCTGCCCACGGAGACGAAACAGCCGTACGCCGCCCGGGTCGGCGGACGCGGCTGGCTCGGTCCAGGCGCCGAGGCCAACGGGTACGCCGAGGGCACCGAGACCCCGCCGGACCTCAAGGAGTCGCTGACCTTCGCGACGCACGAGCCGTTCGAGGACCCGGAGACCAACGCGGAGTGGTACGCGCCCAACGTGTGGCCGGCCGAGGCTCCCGGGCTGCGGGCGCTGTGCGAGGAGTACCTGGCCCGGATGGGCGAACTGGAGAACCACCTGCTCGCCCTCCTCGGCGAGGCGCTCGGCCTGGAGCCGGACTTCTTCACCCGGCACATGGACCACCCGACGTACGGCTTCAACATCAACTGGTATCCGGGGACGGAGGTCGTGGGCGCGCCCGAGCCGGGCCAGTTCCGTATCGGCCCGCACACCGACTTCGGCACCGTCACCCTCCTCGACCGGCAGGCCGGCAAGGGCGGGCTGCAGGTCTTCACGGACGAGGACGGCTGGCAGGACGCGCCCTTCGATCCGGCGGCCTTCACCGTCAACATCGGCGACCTGATGGCCCGTTGGACGGGCGACCGGTGGCGTTCGGGGCGGCACCGGGTGCTGCCGCCGCCCGCGGACGCGCCCGCCGAGGAGCTGATGTCACTGGTCTACTTCGGCGAGTGCACGCCGGGGACGCTGGTGGAGTCCGTACCGGCTCCGGTGGGCCGCGTCGCGTACCCGCCGGTCGACTCCCACGCGTACCTGCGGGACAAGCTCGATTCGATCACTGTGGGCTAGCCGCCGGAAAGGACGCGGAAGATTTCCGTAACCAAACGGACATCACGCACCCTAGTCCGAAACAACTCCCCCTTTTTACACTGGTATTGATACACCTCACAGCAGCACAGGCAGGACCGGACCGCGCCAGGGGGAGATGCGGTGCACAGAGGGCTGCACGGACGCGGGGCGTTGTTCGACACCGACCCGCCCGGTCTCGCTTCACGTCTCGTCGGGCTGCGCCCGTACCAACTGCGCTCGATCCCCGTCGAACACCCGAAGGAACCGCCCTTCGTGGTGTTCACGGGCGGCCGGGGCCTGGGCGGGAGCGCGGTGCTGCGCGAGCTGCGGGACGCCTACCGCGGCCATACGCCGGTCGCGCTCGTCGACGGCGAGGAACGGCAGTTCACCGCTCCCGCGCCCGAGCGGCCCGCGGAGTCCTGGTCGCCGGTCGGGCAGGCGCTCACCACGATCGCCGAGCAGCTCGCCGAGCCGGTGACCGGCGCCGGGCGGATCGGCTTCCCGCGGCTGGCCTCCGGGCTGCTCGCGGTGGCGGCGGGCGGCTGGAGCGACCGCGACGTGCCACGCATCCGGCAGGAGGCGGAACGCATCCTGCTCCTGAACGAGACGGGCTCACGTCTGTCGGGCTTCGCGGGCCGCTGGGTGAGCAAGGTCGTCGCCAAACTCATCGCCTCGATGAGCAGTACGGGCCCGGTCGTGGAGCCGATCATCGAGGCGACCCTGGAGGCCTTCGCCGAGGGGATCGCCCCCACCCACCGCAGACTGCGCAGGGCCGCCACCTGGTACCGCGACTACCCGAACGCGGGCGGCAACGCCAAGCTCGGACTGATCCTGCTCTCCGCGCACTTCCGCGCCGGCGGCGACTCCCGCACGCACGCCGAACGCCATCTCGTACGGGCCCTGCTGGCCGATCTCGACGACGCGTACGCGGGGGTCATGCAGCGCTCGCACCGGCTGGGCCGCCCGGTCGTGCTGATCGACAACGTGCGGGAGCCGGCCGGCCTCGGCCTGCTGGAACCCGTGCTGCGCGACCGCGCCGACGGCATCGCCGACCAGGTCGTCTTCTTCGCCGCCCTGCGCGGGGACACCCACCCGGCGCTGCGCAACGCGGGCCGGCGCACCCTCCCCGAGGTGGTCCGGCACACCGGCTGGGAGCCGGGCACCTCGCCGTCCTCGCGGGCACTGCTCCTCTCGCTGCCGCCCCTGACCCCGGACGACACCCTGCACCTGCTGGGCGGCACCGCCCAGGGCCTGGACGTGCCGCCGCACCTCCCGCACGCGACCCACCGGCTGACCGGCGGCAACCCGCTCGGCGTGACCCTGCTCGCGGAGTCCGCCCGGCAGAACCTGCCGCGCGGAGCCGCCTCGCTGGGCGCGTTGCTCACCGCGGCCGTCGTCGTCCACGAGGACCACGACGGCCGCCCCACCTATCTGGAACTGCTGGACCGGCTGGTGCCCGGCGGCCGGCTCGACGAGCTGACCGTGCTCGCCGCCGCCCACGACCGCGACTCGGCGTGCGCCCTCGCGGAGGTCCAGCTCCCGGACGACTTCGGCGCCTCGGGCGTCCTCGACCTGGAGGAACGGCTCGCGCGGGAGGGCCTGCCCACGGCCGCCGGGCAGTTCGTGGGCGATCCGTTCCTGCGCGCGCTGCTCCTGCTGCGCCTGCACCACGGCGACCCGGACCACGAGCGGTGGCGGGCCGTGCACCGCACCCTCGTCGACCACTACGGCGACGAGGACCTGCCCGACCGGGACCGCTATCGGCTGCACCACGAACTCGCCCTGGGCAAGGCGGACTTCGCGGTGGCGCACCTGCGCGACACCTTCCCGCGCGCCGACACCGGGAGCTGGCTCGCGACGCTGCTCTTCATCGCGTCGGCGCCGTACTACCACGCACACGGTCCGGACGGCCGGGACGCCGACGGCCACGCCGGCCACGACGACCGGGCGTCGATCGCGCTCGGCCGCACCGACGCGGCCCAGCGGCCGCCGGACAGCGTGGACGCCGTACTGCATCTGCGGGTACGACGGCTGCTGCACGCCGTCTGGCAGCTGAGCGATCCGCTGGTGCTGCCGGACCCGAAGGTGGGCGAACGGCTCCGCTTCGAACTGGAGCAGCTGTCGAACCTGCGGCCCGCCGGCAACCCGCTGCTGTGGCGGGCCTCGCGGGAGTGGCCGTCGGACGCGCTGGCCGGACGCCCGCTGCGCGTCCCGGCCGACGACGAGAACGGGACCGGGGGCCAGGCATGACACGGGACGGGGACCGATGATGGCGCGTTGGTGGCGTTGGCTGCGCGAGGACGTCTGGGAGATCCGCTTCCGCCGGTACGTGGCGCTGACCCTGGTCGCCGTCCTCGCGGGCCTCGGCATCTGGGGCGGTATGACGGCCACCAAGGAGAATCGGTCCTGCGCAGCGGGCGTCGTCCAGCCCGAGGGCAGTCGCGAGTGCGTGGGCGTCTCGTGGTCCGCGTACGCCTTCGGCCGGCCGCAGTTCGCCGACACCGTACGGGCCATCCACCGGGAGAACGCCCGCCTGGGGCCCGGCAGTTACGTCACCGTCGCCCTGCTGGAGCCCTTCACCGCGACCGACGCCGACCTCCTGGCCGACGTGCTGCACGAACTCCAGGGCGCCTATCTGGCCCAGTACCAGGCCAACCACGACACCACAGGGCTGAAGCCGAAGATCCGTCTGGTGCTGGCCAACCCCGGTTCCACCGGCACGTACTGGCGGTACACGGTCGACCGGCTGGAGCGCATGGCGAAGGGACCCGACCGGCTGCGCGCGGTGACCGGGGTCGGACAGAGCACCGACAACAACAAGAAGGCGGTCGCGGAGCTGACCGCCCGGGGCATCCCGGTGATAGGGAGCTCGATCAGCGCCGACGACCTCGCCAACGGGCAGCACGGCAAGGACCCCTTCCCCGGCCTCGCCCGCGTCTCCCCCACCAACACGGACGAGGCCCGTGCCCTCGCCTCCTTCGCCAGGGTCTCGGCCGTCAACGCCTTCCTGGTCTACGACCGGACGGGCGACCCGTACACGCGCACCCTGCAGGGGTCCTTCGAGAAGATGCTGACGGGCTCGCGCTACGAGGCCCAGCCCTTCACGCCGCCCGCCGACCGCAGCAAGGAGGGCAGCACCTCCAACGTCTTCGCGCAGATCACCAACATCCTGTGCAACACCCCGGCCAGTACCGACACCGTGCTGTTCGCCGGGCGCCACACCCAACTGCGCCAGTTCATCAACACGCTGGGCCAGCGCGGCTGCCACGACCGCCGGTTCACCGTGCTCACCGGCGACGAGGGTTCGTACCTCGCCGGCGACCGGGACCTCGACCCGGCCGCCCTGAAGGACCCGCTGCTGACCGTGCGGTACACGGCTCTCGCCCACCCGGACGCCTGGCTGAAGGACTCCGCGAGCACCGGGGGCGGCGCGGCCGACGCGAAGGCCCTCCAGGCGCTGCTGGCCCGCGCCACGAAGGAACCGGTCGGCCCCGTCGGCCCGATCGCCCTGGACGACGGCCAGCTGATCATCGCCCATGACGCCATGCGGCTCGCCGTGCGAGGCATCCGCGGGGCGTCGCCGACCGGGAGAATCCCGGCCCTCGCGGACGTGGGGCTCCAGTGGCCGCAGGTCAAGGGCAGGGAGCTGCGGGTGAACGGGGCGAGCGGGTGGATCTGTCTGGACGCCCACGGCAATCCGTACGACAAGGCCGTACCGATCGTGCAGCTGACCCCCGAGTCCCACGCCCGCTTCGTGAAGATCGCCTGGCCGGAGGGAAAGCCGCCGGCGAAGGAGTGCCTGCCGCCGTCGTAGCCGGGCCGGGAACCTCTGTCGCGGTGCTAGGGCGTCAGCAGGGTCAGCAGCCGTTCGAAGCGGAGCTGCCACGGTCCGGGCTCGTAGTCGCCCTCGTACTCGTGGGTGAACCGGACGGTGGTGCCGGGGCCGCTGTCGTCCGGCGGCGCGGGCTCCAGGTGGAACCGGACCCGGCCGCGGCTCTCCATCGTGTACTCGGCGACCCGCTCCACGTCCCAGGCGGTGATCCGGCCGACGCCCAGCCCGCGCAGGTCGACCGCCCCGCCGAGCCGCGGCTCGAACACCTCCGCCCGCGCCAGCCACCCCATGAGTCCCTCGGGGGTGGCCATCGCCGCCCAGACCTTCTCCACAGGCTGGGGAAGACGCAGCAGCCAGTGCCGTACGTGCGTGTCCCCCCGGGTCTCGACGGCTCCCTCTTCGATGGTTCCGGTCATGACACCAGCGTGGCCCGGGGCGGAGGGTTCCGCACCCGTGGTCACGACGGTACGGACGTCAGACGCCGGCGTAGGAGTGCTTGCCGGAGACGAAGATGTTGACGCCGTAGTAGTTGAAGAGGAAACACGCGAAGGCGATCAGCGCGATGTAGGCGGCCTTGCGGCCCTTCCAGCCGGCCGTGGCACGGGCGTGCAGATAGCAGGCGTAGGCGACCCAGGTGATGAACGCCCAGGTCTCCTTCGGGTCCCAGCCCCAGTAACGGCCCCACGCGTCGCCCGCCCAGATCGCGCCCGCGATGATCGTGAAGGTCCACAGCGGGAAGACGGCGGCGTTGACCCGGTAGGAGAACTTGTCGAGGGAGGCCGAGGAGGGCAGCCGCTCCATGACGGAGGTGGCGAAACGTCCCGGCTGCCCACCGGTGGCCAGCTTGTTCTCGTAGGAGTCCTTGAAGAGGTACAGCAGGGTGCCGACCGCGCCCACGTAGAAGATCGCGCCGCAGAGGATCGCGGTCGAGACGTGGATGTACAGCCAGTACGAGTGGAGGGCGGGGACGAGCTGGTCGCTGGCGGTGTACAGGACGGTGACCGCGAGACCGAGGTCGAGCAGGACCGTGGTGACCAGGGGCAGGCCCAGCCAGCGGATGTCCTTCCGCGCCAGCAGGAACGCCAGGTACACGGTCACGGCGACGGTCGAGAAGGTGATGCTGAACTCGTACATGTTGCCCCACGGCGCACGCTGCACCGACAGGGCGCGGGCCACCACGCCGGCCGTCTCGACGGCCCAGGCGACCACGGTGAGGGACACCGCGATACGGCCGTACAGGTCGCCCTGCTCGTCCCCGCCGTGCGCTCCCGGACCGTCGGGCACGTCGCGGGAACCTGTCGCGGACCGGGTGACGACCTGCGGCCGCTCCAGGACCGCGGTACCGCCCGCCGACTTCACGGTGACCGCGGGGGCCGCCGCCTTCGGTCCGGAGGTGAGCGCGGCCGCCGTGCGGGCGACCTTGCTGCGGCTGCCGAAGATCCACTCGGCGATGTGCGCGAAGAAGGCCAGCGTGTAGACGGCCATCGAGGAGTAGACCAGCGTGTTGCTGACGTTGGCGAGGTGTTCGTTGGTAGCGGTGGCGAGAGTCACTGCTTCTCAGCCCCTTCGGCGGCAGGTACGGCGTGAGGGTCGGGGTCGGTGGTGTCCGAATCGGCGTCCGGCTCGGCTTCGGGGTCCGTCCCGGCGGCGGGGTCCGCCCCGGCTTCGGAGCCCGTCCCCGGGTCGGGATCGTCGGTCTTGGTGGGTGCCTGTTCGTGCACGAGCGCGGCCAGGTCGCCGAGCTCCTCGGGAAGCTTCGCGGACTCGCTGCGGCCCAGGCCCGCCATCTCCACCACGGTCACACCGTCCGCGCCCGTGGTGGCGCGCACCCAGACCCGGCGGCGCTGGATGAAGAGCGAGCCGGCGAGACCGAAGATCGCCGTGAAGGCTCCGGCGAGCGCCCAGTCACTGCCGGGCTGCTGGGTGACCTGGAAGTTCGCCCACTGCTTGACGCCCTTGTCGAAGGTGATCGAGCCGGCGCCGTCGGGCAGCTTCATGGTCTCGCCGGGCAGCAGACGCGCCGCGAGCGGGTCGCCCTTCGCGTCCTTGAACTGCGTCAGCTTGGACTTGTCGAGCTGGTACACGTTCTGCGGGATGCCCGCGTCGACCCCCAGGCTGCCGTGGTATCCGGTCAGCGCGAGCACGGGGAAGTCGAGTGCGGGGAACTGCGAGAGCATCGTGCCCTTGCCCGCGCCCGCGAAGGTCGGCACGAAGACGCCGGAGAAGCCGAGCTGCTCGGGCTGCCCCCGCCCGTTCCGGTAGCCGTCCATGACCTTGATCGCGCCCTGCGAGGTGACGTTCGAGTCGAGCGGCAGCATCGGCACGGCGTCGTGGAAGACGACGTCGCCCTTGCCGTTGCGGACCGTGACGACGGGCGCGTAGCCGTGGGCGGTGAGGTAGACCTTCGAGTCACCGATCTTCAGCGGCTCGTTGACCTTGATGAGGGTCTTCTGGTCCTTGCCGTAGGCGCCCACGCTGTAGGTGACGGCCGCCTGGTACGTCCGCGGGGTGCCCTTGTTGGGTCCGGTCCGCTCGTAGGTTCCCGTGAACTTCTTCAGGTCGAAGCTGAACGGTGTGAGGTCGTCGCTGCCGAAGAGGTTGCCCGACTTGAAGTCGTCGTACTGCGAGAGCGTGTTGGAGAAGCCGTCGCCCTCGACGATCAGCTTGTTGCCCTCGGACTTGAAGAGCTGGCCCCAGGCGAAGGAGACGAGCATCACGACGAGCGCGATGTGGAAGAGCAGGTTGCCGGTCTCGCGGAGGTAGCCCTTCTCGGCGGCGACGGCGTCCTTCTCGACGTGCGCCCGGAAGCGGCGCCGCCCGAGCACCTGGAGCGCGGCCTCGCGGACCTGCTCCGGCTCGGCGGCGGTGCGCCAGGTCGCGTACGCGGGCAGCCGGTCCAGCCGCTTCGGCGCGCCCGGCGGACGGCCGCGCAGCTGCCCCACGAACTGCCAGGTGCGGGGCACGATGCAGCCGATGAGGGAGACGAAGAGCAGGATGTAGATCGCCGAGAACCACACCGAGCTGTAGACGTGGAAGAGGCCCAGCCGGTCGTAGACCGCACCGAGGAATGAGTGCGCGTTCTTGAAGTCCGCGACCTTCTGCGCGTCGGTCCCGGACTGCGGGATCAGCGACCCGGGGATCGCGCCGAGCGACAGCAGGAAGAGCAGGATCAGCGCGACCCGCATGGAGGTCAGCTGCCGCCAGAACCAGCGCGCCCAGCCGACGACCTCACGGCCGGTCCACGCCAGCGCCCCGGCCGGACCGGGCGCCCGCATCCCGCCGAACGAACCGGGCACGGCCGTGTCGACGGGCGCCGTGGACAGCTGGGATCCGGCCTCGCCGAGTTCACCGTCGGCGCTCACCCCGATGTGCCGCTTGGCGGCCGCCGGTTCCGCCGCCGTCCTACCGGTGCCGTTGTCGGTATCGGTGTCGGTCGTGCTCATCGATCAGATCCCTACCGTGAAGCCGTTGGACCACGTCTGCATCTCCTGCACCAGACTGTCCCAGGCACCCGTCAGCAGGAGCACACCGGTCACGATCATCATGGTGCCGCCGATGCGCATGACCCAGACATAGTGGCGCTTGACCCAGCCGAAGGCGCCGAGCGCCTTGCGGAAGGCGACAGCGGCGAGCACGAAGGGCACGCCGAGTCCGAGGCAGTACGCGACGGTCAGTATGGCCCCGCGGCCCGCGCTCGCCTCGTTGGAGGAGAGCGCCAGCACGGAGGCGAGGGTCGGGCCGATGCAGGGCGTCCAGCCGATCCCGAACAGCGCGCCGAGCAGAGGCGCCCCGACCAGACCCGCCACCGGCCGCCGGTGGAAGCGGAACTCGCGCTGGGTCAGCCAGGGCATCATGCCCATGAAGAAGACGCCCATCAGGATCATGAGCACGCCGAGCACCTTGGACAGAGCGCCCTGCTGCTCGTACAGCGTCGACCCGAAGTACCCGAACAGCGCCCCGCCGGAGACGAACACGGCGGTGAAGCCGAGCACGAACAGGCTGGCGCCCGCGACCATCCGCCCCCGTCTGGCCTCCGCCAGGTCGGTGCCGGTGACACCGGTGACGTACGACAGATAGCCCGGTACGAGCGGCAGCACGCACGGCGAGAAGAAGGAGACGAGCCCGCCGAGCACGGCAACGGGCAGGGCGAGCAGCAGGGCCCCGCTGTACACGGTGCCGTTCATTCCGTCGGCGGAGGCGGCGAGAAGGGACACGTCGCGTCACTTCTCCGCGATGATCGGGTCGAGCATCTCGCGCAGCTTGTCCTCGCTGAGGGCCTGCAGCGTCCGCGCCGCGACCTTCCCGTCCCGGTCGATGACGAGCGTGGAGGGAATCGTCTGCGGGTTGAGCGTGCCCTTCTTGAAGCGGAGCATCAGCTTGCCCGTCGGGTCGTACAGGCTGGGGTACGTGACCCCGAACTCCTTCTCGAACGCGTGGGCGAGCGAGGTCTCGGAGTCACGGGTGTTGATGCCGACGAACTGCACGCCCTTCGCCTCGGTGTCCTTGGCGACCTTCACGAAGTTCGGCGCCTCGGCACGGCACGGCGGGCACCAGGAACCCCACACGTTCAGGACGACGACCTTGCCCTTGTAGTCCGCGACGTCGAGCTTCCTGCCGTCGACGGTCGCGCCGGAGAGGTCGGGGGCGTCGACCCGGGAGCTCTTCGCCACAGTGGAGATGCCGTCCTTGCCCGCGACGAAGTTGCTGTTGCCCGATCCCCCGGAGGTCCCCCCGGATCCGCATGCGGACAGGACGAGCGTGGCGACGGCGGCCCCGGCGGTGAGCAGGGCGACGCGGCCACGGGTGCGGTTCGAGCGTTGTTCGGCGCGACAGGCGGCACTCATGTGAAAAGTTTCGCATGCCCGTTTCGGGGATCTTCCGCACCCCCCTTGCGGGCGGAAAACACCATTTCAGGTGGCGCTCCCCGACGCGCTGGACGAGGACGTGGCGGATGCGCCGCCGGCCCCCTTGCCCGTGTCGCCCAGGAACGTCTTCCAGCCGCCGGCCGGCCGCTGGCCCACGTCCAGGGTCTGCAGCTTGGCCACGATCTCGGGCGGCTGCACGTCCAGCCAGTCCACGAACTGCCGGAAGGAGACGAGCCGCACGTCCTCGCCCTTCTCCTTCTCCCGCGCGATGTGCTTGAAGGCCTGCTCGACGGCGTCCATGTAGATGCCGCCGTTCCACTCCTCGAAGTGGTTGCCGATGAAGAAGGGCGCCCGGTTCGACTCGTACGCCCGCCGGAATCCGGCGATGTAGGCCTCGGCCGCCTGCTTGCGCCAGCCCGGGTAGTTGTACGACGGCGCCTTCGTCGAGTTGACCGACTGGTTGGCGAGCATGTTGTAGTCCATGGACAGGACTTCGAAGCTGTGGCCCGGGAACGGGACGGCCTGCAGCGGGAGGTCCCACAGCCCCTGGTTCTTCTGCGGCCAGCGCTGGCGTCCGCCGGGCGAGGAGGCGTCGTAGCGCCAGCCGAGTTCCTTGGCGGTCGGCAGCAGGTTGTTCTGGCCGAGCAGGCAGGGGGTCCGCCCGCCTATGAGTTCCTTGTCGTAGTCGAACGGCAGCGAGGGCAGATCGTGCCAGCCCGTGTTGGTCCGCCACTCCTTGACGAAGGCCTTGGCCTGGTCTATCTCGCTGCGCCACTGGGCCGGCGTCCAGTTGGCGACGGTGCCGTGGCCGGAGCAGAAGTGGCCGTTGAAGTGCGTGCCGATCTCGTGGCCGTCGAGCCAGGCCTGCCGGACGCCCCCGAGGGTCGCCTTGACGTGGTCGTCGGTGAGATAGCCGATGTCCGAGGCGCCGCGGGGGTTGTTCGGCGGCAGGTACATGCGCTTCTTCGACTCGGGCAGCAGATAGAGCCCGGAGAGGAAGAAGGTCATGTGCGCGTCGTGTTCCTCGGCGAGCCGCAGGAACCGGGAGAAGAGGCCGGTCCCGACTTCTCCCGCACCGTCCCAGGAGAAGATCACGAACTGCGGAGGGGTCTCGCCGGGCTCCAGGGGCACGGGGGCCTTGGGCTGCTTCGGCTGCTTGCCGGTGAAGGAGGTGGAGCCGTCACCTATCGGGCGCGCGGTGGGCTTGGGGGCGCCGGGCCGGGACGGCTTACCGGATGTACCCGGCCGTGAATCGCCGGCACCGTTGGCGGCGTCGTGGTCCGCGGTGCCGCACGCCGCCAGTCCGAGTGCCGCCGTGGCACCCGCCCCGAGGCCGATCATTCCCCTCCGGCTGATGTCCCGCATGCGGTTCCCATCTCCTTCGCGCCCTCTCAGCTGTCTCTCAGCAGACACATAATGAGAGGGCACGAAGTGCAGATGGGTTCCGCCAACTCGCTCATATTGATCGTATTTTACGAAGATCGATCCGAGTGGCACACATCACAGTCACCGGAAATTCATATGCGGGGCCGGAAACAGATGACTACGCGCCGAATGCCTTGCTCTTCCCCTTCACCGGCTTGGCACCCGCGAGGAGATGGGACGGGACGAGATCCCGGGCGGGCTCGCTGTAGCCGACGGAGACGATCTTGTCGCCGCGGTAGGTGAAGGTCGTGAGGGACGCCAGCGTGCACTGCCGCTTGCGCGGGTCGTGCCACAACCGCCGCCGCTCGACGAAGGAACGCACGATCCAGATCGGCAACTGGTGGCTGACCAGCACCGCTTCATGACCGCGGGCCGCGTCCTTGGCGGCGTCCAGCGCCCCCATCATCCGGACGACCTGCTCCACGTACGGCTCGCCCCAGGACGGCTTGAACGGGTTGACGAGGTACTTCCAGTTCTCGGGCCTGCGCAGCGCGCCGTCGCCCACCCCGAAGGTCTTGCCCTGGAAGGTGTTCTCGGCCTCGATCAGCCGCCCGTCGGTGCCGAGGTCGAGTCCGTGCGCCTTGGCGATCGGCGTCGCGGTCTCCTGCGCCCGCTCCAGCGGGGAGGCGATCACCTGCGTGACGTCCCGCGACGCCAGGTGCTCGGCGACCCGGTCGGCCATCTGCCGCCCGAGCTCGGAGAGGTGGTACCCGGGCAGCCGCCCGTAGAGCACCCCGTCCGGGTTGGCGACCTCGCCGTGCCGCATGAGATGGACGACGGTGATGTCCTGACGCTGACTCTCGCTCATGCTCTCGCCCATGCTCTCGCTCATGCCGTGGCCTCCGCCGCTGCCCGTGCCGCCGCCGGGAGGGCGTCGGCGATCCGCTGGATGGCCCGCTCGTCGTGGGCCGTTGACACGAACCACGACTCGAAGGACGACGGCGGCAGATAGACGCCCTGCGCCAGCATCGCGTGGAAGAAGGCGGTGAACCGGAAGGACTCCTGTGCCTTCGCGTCCTCGTAGTCGCGCACCTCACGCCCGGTGAAGAAGACCGAGAACATGTTGGAGGCGTTCTGCAGCCGGTGCGCCACGCCCTCCTTGGCGAGTGCCTCCGTGACGAGCGCGCGGATCTGCGCGGAGACGGCGTCGACCGTCTCGTACGCGGCGTTGTCGAGCAGCCGCAGCTGCGCGAGTCCGGCGGCGGTCGCGACGGGGTTCCCGGAGAGCGTGCCGGCCTGGTACACGGGCCCGGCGGGAGCCAGGTGCCCCATGACGTCCTTGCGGCCCCCGAAGGCCGCGGCCGGGAAGCCACCGCCCATGACCTTGCCGAAGGTCATCAGGTCGGGCTTGACCCCGTCGATGCCGTACCAGCCTGACCTGCTGGTACGGAACCCGGTCATGACCTCGTCGGAGATGAACAGGGCGCCGTTCTTCGCGCAGGCGTCCTTGAGTCCCTGGTTGAAGCCGGGGCGCGGCGGCACGACACCCATGTTGCCGGGCGAGGCCTCGGTGATCACACAGGCGATCTCGCCCGGGTGCGCGTGGAAGGCGGCGTTCACGGCTTCGAGGTCGTTGTAGGGAAGGACGATCGTGTCGCCGGCCTGGGCGCCGGTGACGCCGGGGGTGTCGGGCAGGGCGAAGGTCGCGAGGCCGCTGCCGGCCGCGGCGAGCAGGGCGTCCACGTGTCCGTGGTAGCAGCCGGCGAACTTGATGACCTTGGGCCGCCCGGTGAACCCGCGCGCGAGACGGATGGCGGACATCGTCGCCTCGGTCCCGCTGGAGACGAGCCGGACCTGCTCGACCGGCTCGACGCGGGCGACGATCTCCTCCGCGAGCGCGACCTCGCCCTCGCCCGGCGTACCGAAGGAGGTGCCGCGGGCGACGGCCCCCTGCACGGCGGCGACGACCTCGGGCCGGGAATGACCGAGGATCATCGGCCCCCAGGAACAAACGAGGTCGACGTATTCCCTCCCGTCGGCATCGGTCAGGTATGGACCGTTTCCGGACACCATGAAGCGGGGCGTACCGCCCACGGCGCGGAACGCGCGCACCGGAGAGTTCACGCCGCCCGGCGTGACGGCAGCCGCACGGTCGAAAAGAGTCTGCGAAACTGGGGCTTCGTACGGATAGCTCACACGGACCATGGTGTCAGAGGCTGCGAAGATCCTGCGGACAGGTGTTTCAGCGTACGTTTCGGCGTGCGGCCGTGGGGGAGGTCACTGTCACGATGATCGGGTTGCGTGGCGGGGGTCGCGCGCCTTAGAAAAGCAGTCGGGTGGAGATATGCATCGCGGTGGCGGACTGGGCGAGGGGACCGACGACCTCGGTCCTCGGCGTGCCCGGCGGGGGAAGCACCGGCGCGAGGCGGAGGAAGCCGAGGCACGGCAGGCACAGGGCACGCCGGGATCGCAAGGGTCACAAGGATCACAGGGCGATCCTGAGCGGATCGACTCGTCGGCTCGTATGGACGGTATGGACTACACGGACCGCGGGGCAGACCGGCTCAGGGCAGGAAGCGGGAATGGTGGCCGGGTGGGGGTGACGTACAAATACTTCGGCGCACCGGACGGCGCGACCGCGGCCCGGGTGCCGATCTCCATGCGCCCCGAGGAACTCGGTGGCGACGAGCTCGGCATGAACGGCATGTTCACCAAGATCAAGCCGGAGACGATGGCCGCGATGGTCCTCACCGGTATCGAGGGCGTCCCCCTGCACAAGGTGCCCCCGCTGGAACTCGTCGTCCTGCACCCCGACTACGCCGTCGTGAAGCTCCCCATGACCGTCGTCGACCCGCTCCGTGGCATCGGCGAGGAGGCGGTGGGCGCGGCCGCGTTCATCTGGTCGACGGTGCCGGACCGGGGCGGACCCCGGGACGCGTTCAACGTGTACCAGCTTCTCCACGAATGGCAGGATTTCAGCCACCGTCTGCACGAGGCGGGGCATCAGCCGTACTGCCTGGTGTGGCCGTGAGCTCCGTTCTCCGGTGACACGGGCGCGACTTCGGGAGTGACGACGGGCGGGGCCTCCGGGTCCCGCCCGCACTGCTGCCGCCACCCGGCCGACGAGGGGCACCCGGCCGACGAGGCACCGGTTCCGGTCGCCGACCCGGCCACGGCGGCCCACCGCGTCCCCCGCGCCGGGACCGGCACCGCACCCGGGCCCACCCGCCTGCCGCCCTCTCCGTGGCTCACAGCCACCCGTTGCGCTTGAACCCCCGGTGGATGACCACGCAGGCCAGGGCGATGACGGCGAGGGCCAGGGGGTAGCCGAAGCGCCAGTGGAGTTCGGGCATGTGGTCGAAGTTCATGCCGTAGACGCCGCACACCATGGTGGGTACGGCGATGATCGCGGCCCAGGCGGTGATCTTGCGCATGTCCTCGTTCTGGCCCACGGACACCTGGGCCAGATGGGCCTGGAGGACGGAGTCGAGCAGCGCGTCGAAGGCGGTGATCTGCTCGGTGACCCGGTCCAGGTGGTCGGCGACGTCGCGGAAGTACGCCTGGATCTCCGGGTCGACCGCGCGCATGGGCCGGGTGGCCAGGGCGTGCAGCGGGCGGCCGAGCGGGACCACGGCCCGCTTGAATTCGAGGAGTTCACGCTTGAGCTGGTAGATGCGCCCGGCGTCGGCGGTCTTCGAACCCTGCGGTGAGAAGACGTCCGACTCCACCTGGTCCATGTCGTCCTGGACGGCGTCGGTGACGGACAGGTAGTCGTCGACGACGTGGTCGGCGATGGCGTGCAGCACCGCGGCCGGCCCCTTGGCCAGCTGCTCCGGGTCGGCTTCCAGGTCCTCGCGCAGCGGGCCCAGCGAGCCGTGGCTCGCGTGCCGTACGGTCACCACGAAGTCGGTGCCGGTGAAGACCATGATCTCGCCGGTGTCGACGACCTCGCTGGTGGCGGTCAGTTCCTCGTGCTCGACATAGGCGACGGACTTGAAGACCGCGAAGAGGATGTCGCCGTACTGCTCGACCTTGGGGCGCTGATGGGCGTGGACGGCGTCCTCGACGGCGAGCGGGTGCAGGCCGAACAGGTCGGCGACGCGGGTGAACTCCGTTTCGGTGGGCTCGTGCAGGCCGAGCCAGACGAAGCCGCGACCCCCGTGCTTGCGTACCCGAGCGACGGCTTCCTCCACGCTGGAGGCGGCCTCCTGCCGGACCCCGTCGCGGTAGATGACGCAGTTGACGACGGCCGATCCGAGCGGGGAGCGGGCCGGATGACTGAGGTCCACCTGGCCTCCACCGCGCGCCAGCCGGGCGACCTTGCGCAGGTTCCCGACCATCGACATGCGGTCCTCCCTTCGTCCGGCGGTCAGTGTGGCAGGCCGGGGTAAGACGCACGTCAATCCGCGGGAAGCGACGCTCCCCCGTGCGCCGACGCCCCTCGCACCCGCGGCACCTCGCCTCCCGGCTACCCGCTTCCCCTTCGCCGAACGCCCGGGGTCTCAGAGGTTCAGCCGGTACGGCACCACACAGACGACCACGTCCGTACGGGCCCGCAGCACCGTGGCGAGCAGCAGGCCGCGCTGGTTCTGCAGGATCTGGTAGCGGCGGTGGAGCGGTTCGACCTCCGGGATGAGGACGGCGATCTGCCGGCCTCCCTCCGCCGCCCGCCGGACGTACTCGACGATCGGTTCCACCAGTGAGCGCTGCGGACTGTCGATGATGTCCAGCCGTACCCCGGGGTTCCAGCGCTCCCAGCTCGCCCTGAGCGTACGGACCTTGGCCGGGTCGCCGTAGACGGCGACCGCGACGACCTCGTGGCCGAGGGAGAGGGCGGCCTGCAGACCGTGCCGGGTGAGCCGACTGACCTCGCTGACCGGAACGATGACCAGGGAGTCGGCGACGCTCAGCGGTGGCGGGGTCTCGCCGAGCCCGAGTTCCCGGCCGGCCTCCGTGTAGTAACGCTGGATGCGGGAGAACAGCAGCATCAGCAGCGGGATGGTGACGACCACCACCCAGGCGCCCTCCAGGAACTTGGTGGCCAGCAGGACGATCCCCGCCACGACGGTCAGGACGGCGCCGATCCCGTTGAGGGCGGCGTGCCGCAGCCAGCCGCGCGGCCGCTCCCCCGCCCAGTGCCGCACCAGCCCGATCTGGCTGATGCTGAATCCGATGAACACCCCGATCGCGAAGAGCGGGATCATGCGGTGGGTGTCGGCGTCCACGGCGATCAGCAGCAGCGCCGCGAGCAGCGCGAGGGAGACCACTCCCCAGCGGTACACCGGGCGCTCCGCGCGCAGCCCGAAGAAGTGCGGCAGCCGGTGGTCCCTGGCGAGCAGGCTCATCAGGACGGGCAGTCCGCCGAAGCTGGTGTTGGCGGCCAGGGCGAGGGCCAGGGTGACGACGAGGTTCGTGGCGTAGTACGGCCATCCCGTCCCGTACGCGCCCGCCGTGAGCTGCGCCAGCACGGTCACGCCGCCGCGCGGGGCCACCCGGTCCCGCTGGATCAGCAGGGCCATGCCGAGCAGCATCACGCCGAGCAGCGCGCCGAGCATCAGTTCGGTGCGCTGGGCCCGCTTGACGCGCGGATCCCGGAAGGAGGGCACCCCGTTGGCGATCGCCTCCACCCCGGTGAGCGCCGAGCAGCCGGAGGAGAACGCCTTGAGGAGCAGCAGGATGCCCAGTGCCTCGGTGGCGTGCACGGGGTGCGCGGTGCCCACGACGGCCACGGGGTGGCCGCGCAGCAGCCCGAGCACGACGATGCCGAGGATGCTCACGACGAACAGCGCGGTGGGCAGCATCAGCACCCGGGCGCTCTCGGCCACGCCCCGCAGGTTCACGGCGGTGAGCAGGGCGAGGCCGATCAGGCAGATCGCCAGCAGGTGCGAACCGAGGGACGGGAAGGCGGAGGCGAGACTCGCGGCGCCCGCCGCCAGACTGACCGTCACGGTGAGCACGTAGTCGACGACGAGGCTGGCCGCCGCGAGCAGGCTGGTGGTCGGTCCCAGGTCCTTCTTCGCCACCGCGTACGCGCCGCCCCCGTCCGGATGGACGGCGATCACCTGCCCGTACGAGACGACGAGCACCGCCAGCAGCGCGGCGATGACCAGCGTCACCGGCAGCGTGGCGGTCAGCGCGCCCGTCCCGGCGGCGACCAGGACGAGCACGATCGCCTCGGGTCCGTACGCCACCGAGCTGAGCGCGTCCAGGGACAGTGCGGCGAGCCCTTCGATGCTGGTCAGGCGGTACTTGTCGCCCTCCCCGTGCCGCAGGGGCACTCTCGGCCGCAGCTCGCGGCGGGCCAGTCCGTACGCCATCGGGACCTCGCGATACAGGGTGGTTTCGAGTGGTTCGTCCTGTCCGGAGTCAGTGTGGCGGGTCCACCTGGTCGCGAGCCGTCAAGGACGCGCCAGGCGGGGTGCGCCCGGTGAGGCCGTTCGCCCGGTCGTCATCGCCTCGGCGGGACGGGTCGAACCACACCGCCTTGCCCGCGGGCCGGGCCGGCCCGCCGTACGCGGGGGCGGCACCGCTGCCCCGGCGCCCGTCCGTGAAGGCGGCGCCCTGCGCGCCCTCCTCGGCGCCCTGCGCGCCGTCCTCGGCGCGTGAAACACGGGCTCCCCTCCGGCCCGCGCGTCACCCGGGTCTCAGTCCCCGGCCTCGAAGCGGTACCCCATTCCCGGCTCCGTGATGAAGTGGCGGGGATGGGACGGGTCGGCTTCGAGCTTGCGGCGGAGCTGGGCCATGTAGACCCGCAGATAGTTGGTCTTGTTGCTCCGGGACGCGCCCCACACCTCCTGGAGCAGCCGGCGCTGCGGCACGAGGCGGCCGGGGTTGCTGACCAGAATCTCCAGCAGGTGCCACTCCGTGGGCGTGAGACGGACGTCCCGGCCCGCGCGCCTCGCCTTCTTGGCCACCAGGTCGACGGTGAATTCGGCGGTGGTGACCATGTCGGAGCCGGGCAGGAGCGCCGGGCTCTCCGTGCGCCGGACGGCGGCGCGCAGCCGGGCCAGGAGTTCGTCCATGCTGAACGGTTTGGTGATGTAGTCGTCGGCCCCCGCGTCGAGCGCGGCGACCTTCTCGCCGGAGGCGCGACGCGCGGACAGCACCAGGATCGGTACGCGGGTCCAGCCGCGCAGCGCCCTGATGACGTCCACACCGTCCATGTCGGGCAGCCCGAGGTCGAGCACGACGGCATCGGGCTGCCGTACGGCCGCCAGCCGGAGGGCCGTGGTGCCGTCGGACGCCGCGTCCACTCCGTACTGGCGGACCTGCAGGTTGATCACGAGCGCTCGTACGAGCTGGGGGTCGTCTTCCACGACCAGCACCCGGGTCATCGTCGATTCACTGACTCCCGGTCATTTCCCGGTCAGGGCCTTGAGCGCGATGTTGAGTTCGAGGACGTTGACGCGGGGTTCGCCGATGAAGCCGAGGGTGCGGCTGTCGGTGTGCTCGTCGACCAGTTTCTGCACCTGGGCGACGGTCAGGCCGTTCTTCTCCGCGATCCGGTGGACCTGGATGTCGGCGTACTGGGGGGAGATGTCCGGGTCCAGGCCGGAGCCGGAGGACGTCACCGCGTCGGCGGGCACGTCGGAGGGCTTGACCGTGTAGCCGTTCACCGAGTTGTCCTTGACGACGGCCTTCTTGGCGGCGGTCACCCAGTCGATGAGGTCCTTGTTGTCGCCCGACCGGTTGGTGGCGCCGGACAGGATCAGCTTGTACTGCGTGTTGACCGAGTTCGCCCCCAGACCATTGGCGGGCCGTCCCTGGAACCACTTCAGGTCGGGGTCCGGGGTCTCCTGGCCCTTCTTCAGCGGCAGGTTGTAGGACTGGCCGATCAGCGAGGAGCCGACGACCTTCCCGTTCGCGCTGATCTCCGAGCCGTTGGCCTTGTCGTGGAACAGCGCCTGGCCGACGCCGGTGACCGCGAGCGGGTAGATCACCCCGCAGACGACGGTGAGGACCAGCAGGGCCCGCAGGCCGGCCCAGAGCAACCGGGCCGTGTTCGTAACCGAGTTGTTCATGGCGATCAGCCGATTCCGGGGATGAGGGAGATGAGCAGGTCAATGATCTTGATGCCGACGAAGGGGGCGATCAGGCCGCCGATGCCGTAGATCCCGAGGTTGCGCCGCAGCATCCGGTCGGCGCTCATGGGCCGGTACCGCACACCCCGCAGGGCCAGCGGCACCAGCGCGATGATGATCAGCGCGTTGAAGATGACCGCCGACAGGATCGCGGAGTCGGGCGAGGACAGGTGCATGATGTTCAGCTTGTCCAGGCCCGGGTAGACCGCCGCGAACAGCGCCGGGATGATCGCGAAGTACTTCGCGACGTCGTTGGCGATGGAGAACGTCGTCAGCGCGCCCCGGGTGATCAGCAGCTGCTTGCCGATCTCGACGATCTCGATGAGCTTGGTCGGGTTCGAGTCGAGGTCGACCATGTTGCCGGCCTCCTTGGCGGCCGACGTACCCGTGTTCATCGCCACGCCGACGTCCGCCTGCGCGAGAGCCGGTGCGTCGTTGGTGCCGTCGCCGGTCATCGCGACCAGCTTGCCGCCGGCCTGCTCGCGCTTGATGAGCGCCATCTTGTCCTCGGGAGTGGCCTCCGCGAGGAAGTCGTCGACGCCGGCCTCGTCCGCGATCGCCTTGGCCGTCAGCGGGTTGTCACCCGTGATCATGACGGTCCTGATGCCCATGCGGCGCAGCTCGTCGAACCGCTCGCGCATGCCCTCCTTGACGACGTCCTTGAGGTGGATCACCCCGAGGACGCGCGCGCCCTCGGTGTCCTCGACGGCCACCAGCAGCGGGGTGCCGCCCGCCTGGGAGATGCGGTCGGAGAGGGTCGCGGCGTCCGCGGACACCTCACCGCCCCGCTCCCTGACCCAGGCCACGACCGAACCGGCCGCGCCCTTGCGGATCATGCGCCCGTCGACGTCCACACCCGACATCCGGGTCTGGGCGGTGAAGGCGATCCACTCGGCGCCCGCGAGTTCGCCCTGGTGGCGCTCGCGCAGCCCGTACTTCTCCTTCGCCAGGACGACGATGGAGCGGCCCTCGGGCGTCTCGTCGGCCAGCGAGGAGAGCTGGGCGGCGTCCGCGACCTCGGCCTCGGTGGTGCCGGTCACCGGTACGAACTCGGCGGCCTGGCGGTTGCCGAGCGTGATGGTGCCGGTCTTGTCCAGGAGGAGGGTCGACACGTCGCCCGCCGCCTCGACCGCGCGGCCGGACATGGCCAGCACGTTGCGCTGCACCAGCCGGTCCATGCCCGCGATACCGATCGCGGAGAGCAGGGCGCCGATCGTGGTCGGGATCAGACAGACCAGCAGGGCCACCAGCACGACCATGGTGAGGTGCGTGCCCGCGTAGTCCGCGAACGGGGGCAGCGTGGCGCAGGCGAGCAGGAAGACGATCGTGAGGGACGCGAGAAGGATGTTCAGCGCGATCTCGTTCGGGGTCTTCTGCCGGGCCGCGCCCTCGACCAGCGCGATCATCCGGTCGATGAAGGTCTCGCCGGGCTTCGTCGTGATCTTGACGACGATCCGGTCGGAGAGGACCTTCGTGCCGCCGGTGACGGCCGAGCGGTCGCCGCCGGACTCACGGATGACCGGGGCCGACTCGCCCGTGATGGCCGACTCGTCGACGGACGCGACGCCCTCGACGACGTCACCGTCGCCGGGGATGATGTCGCCCGCCTCGCAGACCACCAGGTCGCCGACGCGCAGTTCGGTGCCGGGCACCTGCTCCTCGCTCTTGCCGTCCGAGGAGAGCCGACGGGCGATCGTGTCGGTCTTGGCCTTGCGCAGGGTGTCCGCCTGAGCCTTGCCGCGGCCCTCGGCCACCGCCTCCGCCAGGTTGGCGAAGATCACGGTCAGCCACAGCCAGGCGCTGATCGCCCAGCCGAACCAGTCACCCGGGTCCTTGAAGGAGAAGACCGTCGTCAGGACCGAGCCGACCAGCACCACGAACATGACGGGCGACTTGATCATCACCCGCGGGTCGAGCTTGCGGAAGGCGTCCGGCAGCGACCTCAGCAGCTGCTGCGGGTCGAACAGACCCGCACCGACACGGCCTTCGTCGGACTTGTGGCCGGTCGGCACATCGCTGTGCGGCGCCCGGGTCGGAGTGGCTGTGGACATCTCGTCCTCTTGGTTCGTTACGTCGGTGGTCATGACGCCAGCCCCTCGGCCAGCGGGCCCAGCGCGAGGGCCGGGAAGTAGGTCAGACCGGTGATGATCAGGATCGCGCCCACCAGCAGACCCGTGAACAGCGGCTTCTCGGTGCGCAGGGTGCCCGCGGTGGCGGGGACCGGCTTCTGCTCGGCGAGCGAGCCCGCCAGCGCCAGCACGAACACCATCGGCAGGAACCTGCCCAGCAGCATCGCGAGACCGATCGTGGTGTTGAACCACTGGGTGTCCGCGTTCAGACCCGCGAAGGCCGAACCGTTGTTGTTGGCGCCCGAGGAGTAGGCGTACAGGATCTCGGAGAATCCGTGCGCCCCGCTGTTGGTCATCGAGTTGCCCGGGGTGGGCAGCGCCATCGCAGCGGCGGTGAAGACGAGCACCAGGGCCGGCGTGATGAGGATGTAGCAGGCCGCGAACTTGATCTCGCGGGTGCCGATCTTCTTGCCCAGGTACTCCGGGGTGCGGCCGACCATCAGACCGGCGATGAACACCGCGATGATCGCCATGATCAGGATGCCGTAGAGGCCGGACCCGGTACCGCCGGGCGCGATCTCGCCGAGCTGCATGCTCAGAATCGTGATGCCGCCGCCGAGACCGGTGAACGACGAGTGGAAGGAGTCCACCGCACCGGTCGAGGTCAGGGTCGTGGACACCGCGAAGATCGAGGACGCACCGACGCCGAAGCGCTGTTCCTTGCCCTCCATCGCCCCGCCGGCGATCTGGAACGCCGGGCCGTGGTGGGCGAACTCGGTCCACATCATCAGGGCGACGAAACCGACCCAGATGGTGGCCATGGTGGCGAGGATCGCGTAACCCTGCTTGAGGGAGCCGACCATCCGGCCGAAGGTGCGGGTCAGCGCGAACGGGATGACCAGCAGCAGGAAGATCTCGAAGAGGTTGGTGAACGGGGTGGGGTTCTCGAAGGGGTGCGCGGAGTTGGCGTTGAAGTAGCCGCCGCCGTTGGTGCCGAGCTCCTTGATGGCCTCCTGCGAGGCGACCGCGCCGCCGTTCCACTGCTGCGAGCCGCCCATGAACTGGCCGACCTCGTGGATCCCGGCGAAGTTCTGGATCGCCCCGCACGCCACCAGGATGATCGCGCCGACCACCGAGAGCGGGATCAGGATGCGTATGGTGCCGCGCACCAGGTCCGACCAGAAGTTGCCGAGCTCACCGGTGCGGGAGCGCGCGAACCCTCGTACGAGGGCCACGGCGACCGCGATGCCGACGGCCGCGGAGACGAAGTTCTGGACGGCGAGACCGGCGGTCTGCACGACGTGGCCCATGGCCTGCTCGCCGTAGTACGACTGCCAGTTGGTGTTCGACACGAACGATGCGGCCGTGTTGAACGCCTGGTCCGGGTCGATCGCGGAGAAGCCGAGCGAACCGGGCAGGTGACCCTGGAGCCGCTGGAGCAGATAGAGGAAGAGCACGCTGACGGCGGAGAAGGCGAGGACCCCGCGCAGGTACGCGGGCCAGCGCATCTCCGTGTTCGGATTGGCGCCGATGCCCTTGTAGATCCACTTCTCGACCCGCCAGTGCTTGTCGGAGGAGTAGACCTTGGCCATGTAGTCGCCAAGCGGGATGTAGGCGAGAGCCAGCGCCGCGATGAGAGCGACCAGCTGGAGCACGCCGGCGAGGACGGGACTCATGTCGAGACTCAGAACCTCTCCGGGAAGACGAGGGCGAGGACGAGATAGCCCAGCAGGGCGACGGCCACGATCAGGCCGACGATGTTCTCGGCGGTCACAGCTTCGTCACCCCCTTGGCGACGAGGGCCACCAGCGCGAACACCGCGATCGTGGTGACGACGAAGGCCACATCGGCCATCGTGAGCTCCTGGATGAGGTTCGGAAAACGACTCGGACGCTTAAGAGCAAAACCCCTCGATGGCCGGAATTGAGCGCCGTTGACGTCACCCTTACGGCGGCTCGTGCGGCCTTGACGCAACCCATACGCGGGCCCCGGGCGGCGACGCCGGGACGGCGATCACCTCGCATCCGGCGCCTTCCCGGCCTTGTCGCAACCCTGACGCCCCGGCCCGTCAGAGGCCCGTCAAGGCGGGGTGACCCCGGCTTTCGCGGTCTCTACCGTCGGTGCCATGGACCGCCGCGACCACACCCGCGACGCCCCCGCACCGGTACCGCACAGGGAACCGGCCGAGGTGGCGTACGACCGCCTCTGGGAAAGAGACCTGCGCAGCTCGCTCCGCTGCGCGGGCGCTCTCCTCGCCCTCCTGCTGCTGATCGACGGCGCCGCCGGCAGCCTCACCCCCGTACGCGCCGGGCTGTGGACCGCGCTCGCGGCGCTGCTCCTCCTGGTGCTGTACCCCTCCCGGGTCGCCGCCGGTGAGGGCTGGCTGAGCACACGCGGACCGCTGCGCGGGCACCGGGTGCGCACCGACCACCTGGTGTCGGTGCGCTGCCTGGACGGGGTCGGGCAGCGCCTCGTCCTGCGGGACGCCTTCGGCGCCCGTGCCGAGATCGACCCCCGCGTCCTGGTCGCCAACCCCCCGCTGTGGCACCGCCTCGACGAGGACGCCCGCCGCTCCGCCCGCCGCGGCTCGCTGACCTGCGGGGAGACGGCACTGCGCCGCGTCTCGGAGCGGATCGACCGCGAGACGGCGCAGACGGTCTTCAGGATGTCGGGGCTGGAGTGACGGCGGGGTCGGAGTGGGCCCGGACCACCCCGCCCCCTTGCTCCATCTGCACCTGCGCGGCGGGACCCTAACGGTCCCTTAAAGGTCCCCGGGCCGTTCGCCCTCCCCGCGCCGGACGGCCGCCCGGCTTAGTCTCCGGCCGTGTTCAACGTGACGGGGATCCTCAAACGGCTGGTCATCGGCCGGGCCATGCGGAGCGAAGAGCTGCACGAGACGCTCCTGCCCAAGCGGCTCGCGCTGCCCGTCTTCGCCTCGGACCCGTTGTCCTCGGTGGCGTACGCGACCCAGGAGATCCTGCTCGTCCTCACCCTCGGCGGCCTGGCGTATCTGCACTTCGCCCCGTGGATCGCGGCCGCGGTCATCGCCCTGATGACCGTCGTGGTGCTGTCGTACCGCCAGGTGGTGCACGCGTACCCGAGCGGCGGCGGCTCCTACGAGGTGGTGTCGACCAACCTCGGCCCCTCCGCCGGTCTCGTGGTGGCCGCCTCCCTGCTCGTCGACTACGTCATGACGGTGGCCGTCTCGGTCGCCTCCGGCGTGGACAACATCATCTCGGCCCTCCCCCAGCTGGCCCCCCACCGCGTCCTGCTGGCCATCGGCTTCGTCGCGGTCCTGACCGCGATCAACCTGCGGGGCGTGCGCGAGTCGGGACGGGCCTTCGCCGCCCCCACCTACCTCTTCGTCGGCGGCGTGCTCATCATGGTGATCACGGGGCTGGTCCGCTGCGCCCTCGGGGACACACCGGTCGCCGAGAGCGCGGGCTACGGCGTCACCGCGGCCCCCTCCGACGCGGGCCTGACGGGCCTGGCCCTGCTGATGCTGGTGCTGCGCGCGTTCTCCTCCGGCTGTACGGCGCTGACGGGAGTGGAGGCCATCTCCAACGGCGTACCGGCGTTCCGCAAGCCCAAGTCGGCGAACGCGGCCGCCACGCTCGCGGCGATGGGTATCACCGCGGTCGTCATGTTCGCGGGCGTCACCGCACTCGCGCTGATCACGAAGGTCCACATCACGGGCGACCCGTGCCGCCTGACCGGCCTGACCGGCTCCTGCTCCGCCTACACCCAGCGCACGGTCATCGCCCAGATCGCGGCGGCGGTCTTCGGCGGCGAGCACAGCCTCGGCTTCTACCTCATCCAGACCGTGACCGCGCTCGTCCTGATCCTGGCGGCGAACACCGCCTTCAACGGCTTCCCGCTGCTCGCCTCGATCCTGGCCCAGCACCGCTTCCTGCCGCACCAGTTGCACAACCGCGGCGACCGGCTGGCCTTCTCCAACGGCATCCTGGCGCTGGCGATCGTCGCCTGCCTGCTGCTGTGGGGCTTCAGGGCGAACGTCACCAGCCTCATCCACCTCTACATCCTGGGCGTGTTCACCTCCTTCACGCTCTCCCAGCTCGGCATGGTCCGGCACTGGAACGGCGAACTGCGCGCCGAACACGACCCGGCACGGCGCCGCCACCATCACACGGCCCGGGTGATCAACACGATCGGCGCGGTCGTCACCGGCCTGGTCCTGGTGATCGTGCTGGCCAGCAAGTTCACCCAGGGCGCGTGGCTCGCCGTCCTCGCGGCCGTCGTCCTGTGGGTGATGATGCGCGGGATCCGACGCCATTACGACACCACCGCGGCGGAGCTGGCTGTGACCGACCCGAAGACCGAACTCACCTTCCCCTCCCGGGTGTTGGCCATCGTCCTGGTGTCCACCCTGCACAAACCCACGCTGCGCGCCCTCGCCTACGCGCGGGCCCTGCGCCCCGACCATCTGGAGGCGCTCACGGTCTCCGTGGACCGCGACGAGGCGGCGGCGCTGCGCAGGCACTGGGAGGAGTACGGCATCGAGGTCCCCCTCAAGGTCATCGACTCGCCCTACCGCGAGGTGACCCGGCCGGTCGTGGAGTACGTCCGTTCGGTGCGCCGGGAGAGCCCGCGCGACATCGTCGCCGTCTTCATCCCCGAGTACGTGGTCGGCCGCTGGTGGGAGAACCTCCTCCACAACCAGTCGGCCCTGTGGCTGAAGAACCGGCTGCTGTTCACACCGGGCGTCATGGTCACGAGCGTGCCGTGGCAGCTGACCTCGGCGGCCCACGCCGACCGGCCGGCCGCCCGCGCGCCCGGCTCGGTGCGCCGGGGCGAGCCGCGGAACACCGCGCTGCGACACCACCGCTGACGGCGCGCCCCGCCCCTCCAGGACACCCCCGCGACACCCGACACCCTTCTACGGCACCGACACCGGCTTCTACGGCACCGCCACCGGCGGCACACAGTCCTCCGCGTCCTGCGCGCACGGCAGTGACAGCACCATCGTGAGCCCGCCGCCCGGAGTGTCCTCCGGGACGAGGGTGCCGTCCATCGCCTCGGTCAGGCCCCGGGACAGGGCGAGGCCCAGGCCGAGACCGGTCGAGTTGTCGGTGTCGCCCAGCCGCTGGAAGGGCTCGAAGAGGCGGTCGCGGTCGGACGGCGGGATACCGGGACCGCGGTCCACGACCCGTACCTCGACCCGGCCCGCGTGGGCGCTGGCGGTCAGCAGCACCGGGCGCCCCGCGGGGGTGTGCCGGGCGGCGTTGCCTGCCAGGTTGGCGATCACCCGTTCCAGCAGCGGCGGGTCGGCGAGGACGGCCGGGAGCCTCTCCAGGTCGCAGACCTCGACGCCGGGGACGTCCGCGAGCGCCGCCGGGAGCACCTCCTCCAGAGCGGTGGCCCGCAGGTTCAGACGGAGCGCGCCGGCCTGCAGACGGCTCAGGTCGAGCAGGTTCTCCACCAGCCGGTTCAGCTTGGCCATCGACTCGTCGGCGGTGGCGAGGAGTTCGTCGCGGTCCGCGGCCGAGAACTCGACGTCACGGCTGCGCAGCGAGGCGACGGCGGCCCAGCCGGCGGCGAGCGGAGTGCGCAGGTCGTGGCCGACCGCCCGCAGCAGCGCCGTACGCATCCGGTCGGCGGCCCGGACCGGCTCCACCTCGGCGGCGGCCTCCGCCAGCCTCGCCCGCTCGACGGCGGAGCCGACGTGCGCGGCGAAGGCGGCCAGCACCCGCCGCTCGGAGGAGGCGAGTGTGCGGCCGCGCAGGACCAGGTGGGAGCCCGGCCCCGCGGGCACGACCACGACCGCCCCGTCATCCGTCTCGGTGCCCGGCGGGGGCGGCCGGTCCACCAGTTCCGCGGAGTCCGTCCCGAACGTCTCGCGGGTACGTTCCAGCAGGGCCGGGATCGTCTCGCCGCCCCGCACGATGGTGCCCGCGAGTGACGACATGGTCTCCGCCTCGGCGGTGGCGCGCGCGGCCCGCCGGGACAGCCGCAGCGACCGGTCGACGACGGCCGCGACCGTGGCGGCGACCAGGGTGAAGACGCCCACCGCGAGCACCGCGTTGGGATCGGCGAGCGTGAACGAGCCGACCGGCGGGATGAACCAGTAGTTGAGCAGCAGCGACGCCGTGACCGAGGCGATCACGGCCGAGGCGACACCGCCGATGCAGGCCACACCCACCACGGTGAGCAGGAACAGCAGCGCCTCACTGGTGAGGTTGACGGTGCCCCGCACCTGGGCGAGGAGAAGGGTGAGCAGCACCGGCAGGACGAGCCCGGCGACCGGCCCGGCGACCAGCCGCGCGGTGGGCAGCGTACGGCGCCTCGACGGCAGCAGTGTGCCGCGGCCCGCCCGCTCGTGCATGACCATGTGGACGTCGATGTCGGCGGAGAGCCCGACCACCGTCTCCCCGGTGCCGCGCCCGGTCACGAACCGCTCGACGCGTCCGCGGCGGCTGGTGCCGAGGACGAGCTGGGTGGCGTTCTCGGCCCGCGCGAACTCGACCAGCGCGGTGGCCACGTCGTCGCCGACGACCGAGTGGTAGCTGCCGCCGAGGTTCTCGACGAGCCGCCGCTGCCGGGCGAGGGAGGCGTGCGAGGCGCCCGCGGCGAGCGAGTCGCTGCGCGTCACGTGCACGGCGAGCAGATCGCTGCCGGCCCGCGGGGCCGCCCCGCCGCCGACGGGCGAGAGAGCGTCGGGAGAGCGCGGGAGGCCCGCGATACGGGCGGCGCGCCGGATGAGGGTCTCGCCCTCGCGGCCGCCGGTGAGCGCGACCACGACCCGCTCGCGGGGCTCCCGTCCCCCGGCGTCGGCCCGCTCCGGGCGGTACGACCGCAGCGCCTCGTCGACCCGGTCGGCCATCCACAGCAGGGCGAGCCGGCGCAGCGCGGTCAGGTTGGCGGGGCGGAAGTGGTCGGCGAGGGCCGCGTCGATCCGTTCGGGCGGGTAGATGGTGCCGTGCGCCATCCGGCGGCGCAGGTCCCGCGGGTCCATGTCCACCAGTTCGATCCGGTCGGCGCGGCGGACGGCCTCGTCGGGCACCGTCTCGCGCTGGGGTACCCGCGTGATCCTCTCGACGACGTCGCCGAGCGATTCCAGGTGCTGGATGTCCAGTGCCGTGATGACGTCGATCCCGGCGGCCAGCAGTTCCTCGATGTCCTGGCGGCGCTCCGGGTTGCGGCCGCCGCCGGGGACGTTGGCGTGGGCGAACTCGTCGACGATCACGACCTGCGGACGGCGCGCGAGGACCGCGGCGAGATCCATCTCCTCGCACTCCGCACCCCGGTGGTGGCAACGGACCGGTGCCACCAGCTCCAGGCCGTCGAGCATCGCCTCGGTGCGCGGGCGTCCGTGGCACCGCGCGAACCCCACCACCACGTCGGCGCCACGGGCCGCCCGGCGGTGGCCCTCGTCGAGCATGCGGTACGTCTTTCCGACGCCCGGGGCAGCCCCGAGGTAGACCTTCAGCCGTCCGGGCCGCACCTCACGCATCGGCCTCACATCGTTCATCACCACTCAGCCAAGCCCCGGCGTCCGCGCGGCGCAGCGGTCTTGACGCTTCCCTGGCGCCGCTCACGGGGAAGTTGACACCGCCTTGACGGGCGGGCGCGCCGGTCCGCGGCGTGCGGCGGACGGGGCAGGAGCGCACCCACGGGTCACGCCGCCCGGCCCTCTCCCGCCCCGGCGGCGGATCGCGGGCCGCCCCGCGATCCGGAGCTCTCCGGCGCGCCCGTGATGCGCGACCGGCCGCTCCTGACGCAGGCTTGACGCGTCCGGCCTCCCGTCCACGGGCCGTTGCACCACTCTCCGCATACGCTGATGGCGCCGTCTCCTCGATGGCCGAAACCCGGGACACCGAAGGGCCGCACGTCAGGAGAGCACGCCGATGGCCGGCACCGAGCACGCCCCCACGAGCCGCTTGCGGGCGTGGATGCTGGAGGGCCTTTCCGACATGGGCAAGGGCCGCCGGGTGCCGGAGCCCGCCGAGCCGGAGCCCGTGCACCAGGGCCAGCGGTGGTGGCGCGTCATGTGCCTCACCGGCGTCGACTACTTCTCCACCCTCGGCTACCAGCCCGGCATCGCGGCCCTGGCCGCCGGACTGCTGTCCCCGGTGGCGACCATCGTGCTCGTCGTCGTCACCCTCGCGGGCGCGCTGCCCGTCTACCGGCGGGTGGCCGAGGAGAGCCCCCGGGGCGAGGGTTCGATCGCGATGCTGGAACGGCTGCTGTCGTTCTGGAAGGGCAAGCTCTTCGTCCTGACCCTGCTGGGCTTCGCCGCCACCGACTTCCTGATCACCATCACCCTTTCGGCCGCGGACGCCTCCACCCACCTCGTCGAGAACCCGCACCTCACCAACGCCCTGCACGACCGGCAGATGCTGATCACGCTCATCCTGGTGGCCCTGCTCGGTGCCGTCTTCCTCAAGGGCTTCCTGGAGGCGATCGGCGTCGCGGTCGTCCTCGTGGCGATCTACCTGGGGCTCAACGTGGTGGTCGCGGTGACCGGGCTGTGGCACGTGGCGACCGAGGGGCACGTGATCACCGACTGGAGCACGGCCCTGACCGCGGAGCACGGGAACGCCTTCGCGATGATCGGGGTGGCCCTGCTCGTCTTCCCGAAGCTCGCGCTCGGACTGTCCGGCTTCGAGACCGGCGTGGCGGTCATGCCGCACGTCGAGGGCGACCCGGGCGACACCGACGAGAAGCCCACCGGCCGGATCCGGGGCGCCAAGAAGCTGCTGACCACGGCCGCCGTGATCATGAGCGTGTTCCTGATCGTGACCAGCTTCATCACCACCGTGCTCATCCCGGAGAAGGAGTTCAAGTCGGGCGGCCAGGCCAACGGCCGCGCGCTCGCGTACCTCGCGCACGAGTACCTCGGCGGCGTCTTCGGCACGGTGTACGACGTGTCGACGATCGCCATCCTGTGGTTCGCCGGCGCCTCCGCCATGGCCGGACTGCTCAACCTGATGCCCCGCTACCTGCCCCGCTACGGCATGGCTCCCCACTGGGCGCGCGCCGTCCGCCCCATGGTGATCGTCTTCACCCTGGTCGCCTTCCTGGTCACCTGGATCTTCGACGCCGACGTCGACGCCCAGGGCGGTGCGTACGCCACCGGTGTGCTGGTGCTGATCAGCTCCGCGGCGATCGCGGTGACCATCGCCGCCCGCAAGGCCGGGCAGCACCACTGGACCCTCGGCTTCGGCGTCATCTCCGTGGTCTTCCTCTACACGACCGTCGTCAACGTCATCGAGCGTCCCGACGGTGTCAAGATCGGCGCCTGCTTCATCGCCGGCATCATCCTCGTCTCGCTCCTCTCGCGGCTCGCCCGCGCCTTCGAGCTGCGCGTGACCAGCGTGAGCCTCGACGCCATGGCCGAACGCTTCGTCCGTGACATCGCGAGCCGTCGGATCCGCTTCATCGCCAACGAGCCGGACAGCCGTGACATCGGCGAGTACCGGGAGAAGATCAAACAGATCCGCGCCGACAACGACGTCCCCGCCACGGAGGACTTCGTGTTCGTCGAGGTCACCGTCCTCGACGCGTCCGAGTTCGAGACGGGGCTCACGGTGCGGGGGGAGGTGCTGCACGGGCGTTATCGCGTGCTGACGCTGGAGTCGTCGTCCGTGCCCAACGCGCTCGCGGCGCTTCTGCTTCACGTCCGGGACAGCACCCGGTGCACCCCGCACATCTACTTCGAGTGGACCGAGGGGAACCCCTTCGCGAACTTCCTCCGCTTCTTCCTCTTCGGCCAGGGGGAGGTCGCTCCCGTCACCCGGGAAGTTCTCCGCGAGGCCGAACCGGACCCCACGTGCCGGCCCCGCGTCCACGTCGGCTGAACCCCGGGTTTCCTCGCCCCCGCCGCCCCTACCCGACCCGTCCCCGGGGCTCCGCCCCGGACCCCGCCAAGGGGCTGCCGCACCCTGGACCCCCGCTCGCCCGAAGGGCTCGTCCTCAAGCGCCGGACGGACTGAAGATCCGCAGCCCAGGCCGGCACCATCAGCCCGTCCGGCGCTCGAGGACGAGGCCGTCCAGGCCGAACGGGGGTCCGGGGGCGGAGCCCCCGGGGATGGGTCGGGTAGGGGCGGCGGGGGCGAGGGAACCCGGGGTCAAGGATCCGGCGGGGGACGGTCACCCGTGCCGCTCACCGTGAACCCGAACACCGCCCCGCCCCCCTCCCGCCGAAAGGCGAACGACCCCCCACCGTGCGCCATGGCGACCTCCCGCACGATGGACAACCCGAGCCCGGACCCGGGCAGACTCCGCGCGTCGGCCGCACGGTAGAAGCGGTCGAACACCCGCACGAGATCACCCTCGGCGATACCCGGCCCCCGATCGAGCACCTCGATACGGACGTTGCCCGGACGGACGACACCGGCACCCATCCCGGCGCCGACACCAGCACCACCCCCGGGACCGGAACCCCCGGCGCCGACACCGGCACCACCCCCGGGACCGGAACCCGTACCGACCCGCACCCGCACCCGCACCGGCCCCGTGACCGCGATCTCGATCGGCACCTTCCCGTCCCGGTCGAACTTCACCGCGTTCTCCACCAGATTCGACACCGCCCGCTGCAACGCCGTCGGACGCCCGTCCACCGCCGTGTCCCCACTCACCCGCACGACGACATCCCGCCCGCTGCGCCGCCGCGCGACGATCGCGACGTCCTCGGCGAGATCGGCGAGATCGATCCGCTGCACGGGCTCGGTGTCGGACTGTCCGGCCGCAAGCGCCACCAGTTCGTTGACGAGGTCGGTCAGCTCACGGGACTCCTGGGCCAGATCGGCGACCAGCTCCTCCCGGGCGCCGGGCGGCAACTCGTCGATGCGCCGGAGCATCGAGATGTTCGTGCGCAGCGAGGTCAGCGGCGTACGGAGTTCGTGCCCCGCGTCCTGGACGAGCCGCCGCTGGTCCTCCTCGGACCGGGCGAGACGCCCGAGCATCCGGTCGAAGGACCGGCCGAGCCGCGCCACCTCGTCGTATCCGGCGACCGGCACCTGGATGCCGAGCCGCCCGGTGCGCGCCACGTCCTCGGCGGCCCCCGCCAGCCGTACCAGCCGCCGGGTGATCCGCCGCGCCAGCCACCATCCGAACAGCCCCGCGGCGATCACCACCGCCCCGACGAGCAGCACGGTCCGCTGCTGGAGCTCCCGCAGCAGATCCTCCGTGTCGCTGAACTGCTGGGCGACCTGCACCGCGCCCCGCCCGCCGCCGAGCGCGACGGTGGCCACCCGGTAGAGGTCCCCTCCGACGTCCACCTCCCGGTGCTCCACCCACGTACCCGCGGCCGGGGCCGCGGCGATCCGCCGGTCGCCGGCGACGACGGGCAGGACCGGTCGCCCGCGGTCGGCGACCGCCCCGCCGCGTCCGAGCACCTGCACATCCGTACGGCTGGGCCGGATGACGTCGTCGAGCGGCCCGTCGTGGTCGGGGTCGGACGACGAGAAGTCACCCGGGTCGAGCGGCGTCTCCCGCACCTGGCCGCGCAGGTCCTGCACGACCTCGGAGAAGACGGTCTGCTGGTCCACGCGCACCAGCCGGGCCGCGGCGTCGTAGCTGAGGAACCCGACGAGGACCGTGACCGCGGCGGCCACGGCCGCGAACGACAGGGTGAAGGTCGCCCGAAGGGAGGACAGCCGTCGGGGCCGCAGCCCCGCGAGCCATCCCGAGGGCACTCAGTCCTCCCTCAGGACGTACCCCACGCCCCGGACCGTGTGGATCAGCGCCGGCGCGCCCGGCCCGTCGAGTTTGCGCCGCAGATATCCCACGTAGACGGCGAGGTTCTTGGAACCGGGCCCGAAGTCGTAGCCCCAGATGCGGTCGTAGATCGTGGCGTGGTCGAGGACGATGCCCGCGTTGCGGACGAGGAGTTCGAGCAGTTCGAACTCGGTGCGGGTGAGTTCCAGCTCGCGCTGCCCGCGCCACGCGCGACGCGCCTGGATGTCCATGTGCAGGCCGGCCGCGGCGATCTGCCCCAGGGCCTCGCGGGACGCCGGGGCCGGGGCGGACGTGGCCTCCGGCAGGGCGGCGGGGGCGCCGTTCACCGGGCTCGTACGGCGCAGCAGCGCCCGCAGCCGGGCGAACACCTCCTCCACGTCGAACGGCTTGACCACGTAGTCGTCGGCCCCGGCGTCCAGGCCCGCGATGCGGTCGGCCGTCTCTACCAGGGCGGTGAGCATCAGGATCGGTGTGCGGTCCCCCTCCGCGCGCAGCACGCGGCACACCTGGAGTCCGTCGATGCCGGGCATCATGACGTCCAGGACCAGGATGTCCGGTGGGGTGCGGTGGGCCTGCGCCAGCGCCTCGACGCCGTCGGCGACGGCCGTCACCGCGTAGCCCTCCAGCGTCAGTGCCCTTTCCAGGGCATGGCGGATGGCACGGTCGTCCTCGGCGAGCAGCACAGTCTGGGGCACCTCACCAGTCTGCCAAGCCCCCGGCCGCCCACCACCTGATGGGCCAGGTGAGCGTGGGCTTCTTACCCGGCTCTCACCCCTCCCCGCGCGAGCCCCTTACCTCGCCGGGTCACTGTGTCCCGTATGCCAGGACGGACCGGCGGACCGGGGACGCTCCGGTGAGGGAACGCCGGGCGAGACGCTCCGGGAGCGCGTCCCCGCCGCGCCGCGCCTACGACATCGGCGGCACCGGCCGAACAGACGGCGACCCCGCGTCATGACTCCTTCGCACCCGATGTCACCCGATGTCACGCGGTACCCGTCCGGCATCACCCGGTACCCGCCCGGCCGACCCGAGGACCCCCCCGATTCGGGTCGGGCCGGTGCGGAGGGGGTGGGCCGGAAGCGCACGACGGTGGCGGCCCACCCCTGCCACGCCGCGGGCCGCCGCCCGGCCTTCCGGCCCGCTCGCCTACGACCGCAGCGCCGCGAGCTGCTGCTCGAAAGGGACGACCTCGAAGCCACCACCGGACGCGGTCCGCGCGGCCACGGCACGAACAGGCGCGGTCCCGGTCGTGACGGGTGCCCTGGGCGCGGGCGCCGCCCCGACCGGCTGCACCAACCCGGTGCCCTCGGCACCCCCGGCATCCCGAGCGCCCTCGGCACCCTCCGCCCCCGTCGCCGTACAGGCGGCCGCCGAGAGCCCCGTCATCAGTGCCCCCAACTCCCCCGCCGCCCGGTCGATCCTTTCGGCGAGCCCCTCCGCGCCCCAGTCCTCGGAGGCGGCGTACACCGCGGTCGGTACGACGACGGCGCGCAGGTAGGCGAAGAGCGGGCGCAGGGCGTGTTCGAGCACCAGGGAGTGCCGGGACGAGCCGCCGGTCGCGGCGATCAGCACCGGCTTCCCGGCGAGCGCGTCCTTGTCCAGTACGTCGAAGAAGGACTTGAACAGGCCGCTGTACGACGCCGAGAACACCGGCGTGACGACGATCAGTCCGTCCGCGGTCGTCACGGCGTCGAGCGCCGAGCTCAGTGCCCGCCCGGGGAACCCGTTGGTGAAGTTGTGGGCGATCTCCACGGCGAGGTCGCGCAGTTCGACGACCTCGACCCGCGCGGCGGTCCCACGGACGGTCGCCGCCGCCAGCCGGTCGGCCAGCAGCCGCGTGGACGACGGGACGCTCAGCCCCGCCGAGACGACGACGAGCCTCATACGACGGTCACCTCCCGGGCGGCGGCCACACGCGCCTGGTGGGTCGGGGCGTCCGGCACCGTGGCCGGACGGTTCTTGGCGAACTCCTCGCGCAGGACGGGAACGACCTCCTCGCCCAGCATGTCGATCTGCTCCAGCACGGTCTTCAGCGGCAGCCCGGCGTGGTCCACCAGGAACAGCTGGCGCTGGTAGTCACCGGCGTACTCCCGGAAGGTCAGCGTCTTCTCGATGACCTGCTGGGGCGAGCCGACGGTCAGCGGCGTCTGGTCGGTGAAGTCCTCCAGGGACGGCCCGTGTCCGTACACCGGCGCGTTGTCGAAGTACGGCCGGAACTCCCGTACGGCGTCCTGCGAGTTGTGCCGCATGAAGACCTGACCGCCCAGGCCGACGATGGCCTGCTCGGCGGTGCCGTGCCCGTAGTGCGCGTACCGCTCGCGGTAGAGCTCGACCATCCGCTGGGTGTGGTCGGCCGGCCAGAAGATGTTGTTGTGGAAGAAGCCGTCGCCGTAGTACGCGGCCTGCTCGGCGATCTCCGGGGAGCGGATCGAGCCGTGCCAGACGAACGGCGGCACCCCGTCCAGCGGCCGGGGAGTCGACGTGAACGACTGGAGCGGCGTACGGAACTTGCCCTCCCACGTCACCACGTCCTCGCGCCACAGGCGGTGCAGCAGCGCGTAGTTCTCGACGGCGAGGTTGATGCCCTGGCGGATGTCCTGCCCGAACCAGGGGTAGACCGGTCCGGTGTTCCCGCGGCCCATCATCACGTCGACCCTGCCCTCCGCCAGATGCTGGAGCATCGCGAAGTCCTCGGCGATCTTCACCGGGTCGTTGGTGGTGATGAGGGTGGTGGAGGTGGACAGGATGAGGTTCTCGGTGCGCGCCGCCACGTAGCCGAGCATCGTGGTCGGCGACGAGGGCACGAAGGGCGGGTTGTGGTGCTCACCGGTCGCGAAGACGTCCAGGCCGACTTCCTCGGCCTTCTGCGCGATGGCGACCATGGCCTTGATGCGCTCGTGCTCGCTCGGTGACCGGCCGGTGGTCGGATCCGGTGTCACGTCGCCGACGGTGAATATCCCGAACTGCATGGTCGCTCGCCCTCCAGGTTGTTTACGATTCAACTATACCCGCAAACGACGACCCCCGCCGACCTATTCCCGCCCCTCTCCTCCGGGGCCACTCCCGCCCCTCTCCCCGAGCGCCACTCCCACCCCACCACTCCACCACCCCGCACCCCCGCACCCCGTCGCTCCCGCGCCCGGCCCTACGGGACACGGCCCCCGGCCGCCCTACGGGACAAGGACCACCCGCCCCCGCAGCCCGCCCTCCGCCAGCCGGGCGTGCGCCTTGACCGCCCCGTCCAGCGCGAACGTCTCGGCGACCCGGGGCGTGAGCACCCCGGCGTCGACGAGCGCCACCAGCTCCGCCAGGCGCGCCCCGTCCGCGGCCACCTCCACCGAGCCGGTCCGCACGCCCCGCACGGACGCCGGGTGCGCGTGCGGGATCACACCCGTGAACACTCCGCCGTCCCGCACCCACTCCAGCGCCACCGCACCGAGGATCGCCGCGTCCAGCACCCCGTCCACGCTGCCCGCGGCCACCGCGCCCGCCGCGAAGCGCGTCGCCCCCAGCGACCGTACGAGCTCCTCGTCGGCCGCGCGGGCCACCCCCGTCACCGCCAGGCCCCGGTGCGCGGCGAGCTGCACGGCGTACCCGCCGACCGCTCCCGCCGCGCCCGTCACCAGCAGGCTCCGCCCCGGCTCCAGGGCCAACAGGTCCAGTGCCTGCGCGGCGGTGAGGGCGTTCAGGGGAAGCGTGGCCGCGTGCACCGCGTCCACCGAGGCGGGCGCCTTGGCCACCGCGTCGGCGTCGACGACCACGTGGTCGGCGTGCGTCCCCAGCGACTTGGCGGTGCCGTACGCCAGCGCCACCACCTCGTCACCGACCGTCCAGCCGGTCGCCACGCCCACCGCGTCGACGGTGCCGGCCACGTCCCAGCCGAGCCCGAGCCGCTTGCCCGCGCCCCCGAAAACGCCCGCGCGCACCCCGGCGTCGACCGGGTTGAGCGCGGCGGCCGCCACCTTGATCCGGATCTGCCGGGCGGCGGGCTCCGGCACGTCGGTCTCCACGATCTCCACGGCCTCCGGGCCACCGAACGCCGTCACGACTGCTGCACGCATCTCGACTCTCCTCAGGGAACTTGCCCTCTGATGACTGCCCGACGGGCTATCCATCCCGTTGCAACAACCCTAGGAAGAGCTACTCTCCTTTGGTAAGCAGGCACCTGAAGGTGCGTACCTCACCCGGAGGTGAGCCATGGCGACCACGACCGCGGCGCAGCGGCGCGAGCAGGCGCGGATCGAGTACGACGCGTTCATCCGGAGCTGCCCCACCAACCAGCTCCTCGACCGGATCAGCGACAAGTGGGTCAGCCTGGTCGTCAGCGCGCTCGCCGATGCCCGCGGTTCGATGCGCTACAGCGACCTCGGCCGCAGGATCGCGGGAGTCAGCCCCAAGATGCTGACGCAGACGCTGCGTTCACTGGAGCGGGACGGCATCCTGATGCGGACGGTGACCCCCGCCGTGCCCGTCCGCGTCGACTACGAACTGACCCCGCTCGGCAGCAGCCTCGCCGGCCTGCTCTCCGCCGTGAAGGACTGGGCCGAGCTGCACATCGAGCAGGTCAACGAGGCGCGCGAGCGCTACGACTGTATTGATCACGAGCGTTGTTAACGCGGGTCGGACTTGATCGTGGCGAAGGCCCCCGTGTGTGGTGGAGGTGTCGAATCTTCACCGCACGGAGGCCTTCGTGTCCCACCGTAATGCCCGGCTGACCGTTCACGGCAGGCGCCTGCTCGTCGAGCGTGTCCGCTCCGGCCGTCCCGTCGCCCATGTCGCCGCCGAGATGGGCATCTCCCGTCCCACCGCCCACAAGTGGATCCGGCGCTGGCGGTCCGAGGGCGAGAGCGGACTCATCGACCGTTCCAGCCGCCCCCGCAGGACACCGCACCGGACCGCAGCCGCCACCGAGGCGCACGTCTGCAGGCTGCGACAGGACCGCAAACTCGGCCCGGCACGCATCGGCCCCATCCTGGGCCTGCCCGCCTCCACCGTGCACCGCATCCTCACCCGGCACGGCCTGAACCGCCTGGCCTTACTGGACCGGCCCACCGGCCAGGTCATCCGCCGCTACGAACGCGACCGCCCCGGTGAACTGGTCCACGTGGACGTCAAGAAGCTCGGCCGGATCCCCGACGGCGGCGGCCACAAGGTGCTGGGCCGCCAGGCCGGCCGCGCCACCCGCAGCTCCATGGGCTTCGACTACGTCCACTCCGCCGTCGACGACCACAGCCGCCTGGCCTACAGCGAGATCCACGGCGACGAGAAGGCCGACACCTGCGCCGGCTTCCTGCGCCGGGCCGCAGCATTCTTCGCCGCATCGGGCATTGACCGCATCGAGCGGGTTCTGACCGACAACGCCTGGCCCTACCGCAAGAGCTTCGCCTGGCGAGGGGCACTGGCCGACCTCGGCGCGGCCGGCAAGCTCACCCGCGCCTACCGGCCGCAGACCAACGGCAAGGTCGAACGCTTCAACCGCACCCTGCTCGACGAGTGGGCCTACCTGCGGCCCTACACGAGCAACGACGAGCGGACCGCGGCCCTGGCAGACTTTCTGCACACCTACAACCACCACCGCTGCCACACCGCACTCGGCGGCCACCAACCGATCAGCCGTGTGAACAACGCTTCGGGTCAATACACCTAGAAGGCGTACGAGTCACCCGTGTCCAGCGCGAGCACCCGCTGCCGGTCGTTGGCGTGGTTGCGGTCCACCGCGCCGCCGCCCCACACCGTGTCGATCTCCAGCGTCACCTCGGACGGCGCCTCCCGCAGCCGTACCGTCAGCTCGACCGGGCTCCCCAGCCCGTCCGCCGGCAGCTCCCCCGTCCGGCACACCACGCTGCGCTCGCCCGAGCGCGCGCAGCCGCCCGGCAGCCGCTGCTCGTCCGCGAGCGGGACCGACCAGCGCAGCCGGACCGTCGCCTCGGTGACCGCGCTCGGGCCGTGGTTCCGCGGGGTCAGCCGCAGGTCGAAGACTCCTGCCGCCATGGCCACGGAGCCGTGGTAGGCGAGGTCGGCCTCCGGGGAGAGGGCCTGGACCGGGCAGGCCCCGGCCACCACCACGGCCGCCCCCGCCCCCATCGCACCCACCGCGGAGAGAATCCGCATGCCGTCACTTCCTTCGCTCGGAACATCCAGAACGCTCATCAGGTCACCCGATGTATGCCACCCCTGGTCGCCGACAGGCGCCGTCCAACAGGTGACGGCGGCCGCGCGGAACGCCCGTGCGAAGGTGACCCCATGGTGATCGTCCGTTCCGTGGTCCTCTTCGTCGTCGCCGCGCTCTTCGAGATCGGTGGCGCCTGGCTGGTCTGGCAGGGCGTCCGCGAGCACCGCGGCTGGCTCTGGATCGGCGCCGGCGTCATGGCACTGGGCGTATACGGCTTCGTGGCCACACTCCAGCCGGACGCCGAGTTCGGCCGCATCCTCGCCGCGTACGGCGGAGTCTTCGTGGCCGGCTCGCTCGCCTGGGGCGTGGTCGCGGACGGTTACCGCCCCGACCGCTGGGACATCACCGGCGCGCTGATCTGCCTCGCCGGGATGGCCGTGATCATGTACGCGCCGCGCGGCGGCCGCTGAGACGCCTCCGCCCGGGGAGCGGACGGACTCGACGCGCGCGACGGCCGCCTGCCTATCCTGGCCAAGACCGATCACCGCATGCCGTACGCCCGAGCGCGCACCCCGACGTGCGCGCGGCCGTACGCCGTACGCCTCAGGAGCAGCCCATGACGTCCGCCGCGCCCTCCGCCTCCTCCCGCATCGCCGTCGTCACCGGCGCGAGCAGCGGCATCGGCGCGGCGACGGCCCGGCAGCTCGCCGCGGCCGGCTACCGCGTCGTCCTGACCGCCCGCCGCAAGGACCGCATCGAGGCGCTGGCCGAGGAGATCAACGCGGCCGGGCACCAGGCCACCGCGTACACGCTGGACGTCACGGACCGCGCGGCGGTCGACGAGTTCGCCACCGCCTTCCGGACGATCGGCGTCCTGGTCAACAACGCGGGCGGCGCGCTGGGCGCCGACCCGGTGGCCACCGGCGACCCGGCCGAGTGGCGGCAGATGTACGAGACGAACGTCATCGGCACGCTGAACGTCACCCAGGCCCTGCTCCCCGCCCTCACCTCCAGCGGCGACGGAACGGTGGTGGTGCTCTCCTCCACCGCCGGCCACGCCACCTACGAGGGCGGCGGCGGCTACGTCGCGGCCAAGCACGCCGAGCACGTCCTCGCCGAGACCCTCCGGCTGGAGATCGTCGGCACCCCGGTCCGTGTCATCGAGGTCGCACCCGGCATGGTCAAGACGGACGAGTTCGCGCTGACCCGCTTCGGCGGCGACACGGAGAAGGCGGAGAAGGTGTACGCGGGCGTGGCCGAGCCGCTCACCGCCGACGACGTGGCGGACACCATCACCTGGGCGGTCAGCCGCCCCAGCCACGTCAACATCGACCTCCTCGTGGTGCGCCCCCGCGCCCAGGCGTCCAACACGAAGGTCCACCGGGAACTGTGATGCCGGACGGGACGCCGGACGCCCCCTCCCTGGAGCAGCGCCGGCTGGCCGAGGAGAAGAAGAACGAACGCATGGTCTGGTACTACCTCGCGTACTTCCTCTTCGGCATCCACATCGTGGCGTTCGTGATGATCTACGCGGTGATGCACGCGAAGTGAGCCCGTACGCGCGCGTGCGGGGCCCGGACCGGCAACGGCCCGGGCCCCGCTCACGGTTCAGCCCTTCACACAGACGACCTGCTTCAGCTTCGCCACGACCTCCACGAGGTCGCGCTGCTGCTCGATGACCTGCTCGATCGGCTTGTACGCGCCCGGGATCTCGTCCACGACACCGGAGTCCTTGCGGCACTCGACGCCCCGCGTCTGCTCCTCCAGGTCCCGCGTCGAGAAGCGGCGCTTCGCCGCGTTGCGGCTCATGCGCCGGCCCGCGCCGTGCGACGCCGAGTTGAAGGACTTCTCGTTGCCGAGGCCCTTCACGATGTACGAGCCCGTCCCCATCGACCCCGGAATGATGCCGAACTCCCCGGCCCGGGCACTGATGGCGCCCTTGCGCGTGACGAGCAGGTCCATGCCTTCGTAACGCTCGATGTTGACGTAGTTGTGATGGCAGCTGACCTCCGGCTCGAAAGTCGGCTTCGCCTTCCTGAACTCCTTGCGGATCACGTCCTTCAGGAGCGCCATCATCAGCGTGCGGTTGTACTTCGCGTACTCCTGCGCCCAGAACAGGTCGTTGCGGTAGGCCGCCATCTGCGGGGTGTCCGCGACGAAGACCGCCAGGTCACGGTCGACCAGGCCCTGGTTGTGCGGGAGTTTCTGGGCGACGCCGATGTGGTGCTCGGCCAGTTCCTTGCCGATGTTCCGCGAACCGGAGTGCAGCATCAGCCAGACGGAACCGGTCGTGTCCGTGCAGATTTCGACAAAGTGATTCCCGGAACCGAGCGTTCCCATCTGCTTCGCGGCACGCTCCCGACGGAATTTGACCGATTCGGCAATTCCGTCGAACCGCCCCCAGAAATCGTCCCACCCCGCCGTGGCCAGTCCGTACACGTCACCGGGCTCGACCGGCGCGTCATGCATCCCCCGCCCCACCGGAATCGCCTGCTCGACCTTCGACCGGAGCCGGGACAGATCCCCCGGCAGGTCACCCGCGGTCAGCGACGTCTTCACCGCGGACATCCCGCACCCGATGTCGACCCCCACCGCCGCCGGGCACACCGCGTCCCGCATCGCGATGACCGACCCCACCGTGGCACCCTTCCCGAAATGCACGTCCGGCATCACCGCGAGGCCCTTGATCCACGGCAGGGTCGCCACGTTCTGCAGCTGGCGCAGCGCGACGTCCTCGACCGACGCCGGGTCGGCCCACATCCGGATGGGCACCTGCGCGCCCGGCATCTCCACGTACGACATAACACCCTCATTCCCCCGGACAACAACAAAAGTCACACAACGCAAAAGCGGGGCCAAGGTCGACGTACAGGACAACGGACCGGCGTCCACGGCAGTGCGTGCGATACACATTGTCTGCAGGGGCCGCCCCCGCGCGGCAACCGAATAACCACAGGACAGCACCACAGGACCTCCCGGGCCGCGCGCCCCGGAATCCGTCGAGAGGAGCCTCACCGTGCAGCGGAAGGCGTACGTCCCCGGGACCGCCGTGCTCCTCGCGGCCCTGCTGGCCGGCTGCACCGGCGGTTCGGGAGGCGCGGACACCCCGACGGACCCCAAGCCGGGCGACGCCGGCGCGTCCACTCCGGCCGCGCAGCCGGGCAAGTACCGCACGCTTCCGGAGGCCTGCGCCGCCGTCAGCCACGACAGTCTCGACGCGCTGCTGCCCGGCATCAAGCAGATCACCGACCAGGAGCAGCGCGACACCGCGTACGAGGGCGAGGCCACCCTCACCTACGACACCGACCGCCGCGTCGGCTGCGGCTGGAAGGTGGAGTCGACCGACGCCACCGACCATCTCCACGTCGACTTCGAGCGCGTGGTCTCGTACGACAACGCGATCAGCGACGACACCCGCGCCCAGGACATCTACGCGGCCAAGGAAGCCGCGGCGGACCTCCCCGAGCCCGTCGGTTCGCCCACCGCGTCCGCCACCGGCTCCCCCTCCCCCTCCGGCAGCGGCAGCGGCAGCGGCAGCGGCAGCGGCAGCAGCGAGGCCCCCACTCCGTCCTCCTCCGCGTCCACTCCCGTGTCCGGTGGCGGCACCGCCTCCGCCGGTACGAGCGGGACCCCGGCCGACCTCCAGCCCCGCGAGCTCTCCTCCATGGGCGACGAGGCGTTCCTCGACGACAAGCTCAACTCGGCCTCCTCGACGAGCCAGCAGCGCACGGTGACTGTGGTGTTCCGCACGTCCAACGTGATCGTGACCGTCGAGTACGCCGAGCAGCCGACCGCCTCCACCGGCACCCCGGACAGCAAGGAAATGCAGGACAAGGCACGGAATCTGGCCCAGAAGCTGGTCGACAGGTTCAACGACTGACGGGTCCGCGGGGGCGGCCGGGGCTCCCCCGCGAACCCCTGGAACCGGAAACACCCGGCTGCCTCACCGCGTACCGTGGCCCCTCGGACCCGACCGGCCGCACGTTCCATGTGCGGCCGCACCACGAGCGCCACGAGTGAAGGAACCATGCACCGACCAGCACAGCGAGTAGGCCGAGCCCCGCGACTCACCCGCATCCTTGTCAGCGCAGCCGCCGTCCCGGTGATGCTCGTCGCCGCCGGCTGTTCCTCGGACTCCGGCTCGGACTCCGGTTCCGGCACCGGCTCCGGTGACGCGAAGGCGAGCACCGGCACGAGCTCGGCGGCGTCCCCGGACGCGACCGCGAACGCCGTCAAGGAGGCCGCGTACGCGACGCTGCCGAACCCCTGCTCCGTGCTCTCGAAGAAGACGCTGGGCGAGCTCGTCCCGAAGGGTCTGAAGTCGGCCAAGGCGGGCCAGTCGAACGACGCCGCGACCCGCGGCAACTGCTCCTGGAACAGCCTCGACAACAAGGGCGTCAAGGGTTCCCAGTTCCGCTGGCTGAACGTCTCCCTGCTGCGCTTCGACTCGGACGCGGCCCGCGGCGAGGGCAACCAGCTCGCGCAGACCTACTACGAGAAGCAGGTCAAGGACGCGCAGACGGTGACCGGCGCGAAGGGCTCCGGTTCGGCGCCCGTCTCCGGGGCCGGCGACGCGTCGACGGCGGTGCACTACGACCTGAAGAAGAAGGAAGGCACCTTCAAGCAGCAGACGGTCGTGACGCGCGTCGAGAACGTCGTCATCACGCTCGACTACAACGGCGCCGGTCTGGCCGGCGACAAGGCACCCGGCGCGGACGACCTGACGAAGGCCGCCGAGAAGGCGGCCAAGGAGGTGGTGGCCGCGGTGGCCACCGCGAACCGGGACGGCAGCAGGTCGGGCGGTGCGCCCGACCGGTCCGGCGCACCCTCGAAGTCGGCGTCCCCGTCCGCTTCCGCCTCGAAGTCCGCGAAGCCGTCGAAGTCCCCGAGCCCCTCGAAGTCGGCCTCCAAGAGCGCTTCCCCTTCCAAGTCCGCGGCCGCGAAGAGCTGACATCGCGCCCGCTTCGGCGGCACAACTCGTAGGCGTTCCAGTGCATTTGACGGAGCCCGGATCCCGCGGGGACCGGGCTCCTTCGCTACCGCCCACCCGTACGCCGTACACATGTGCCACCCTGTTGCGCGCAACAACACGCAAGGAACAACAGGCAAGGGGAGGGGAGTACGGGTGTCCGCGCCCATTCAGCTCACCCGGATGCACCGGATTCTCATCGGCGTGGTCGTCGCCGGCGCGCTCGTCATCGCGGGAATCGGCTTCGCGGGTTCGTACGCGGCCGTACGCGAACTCGCCCTCAAGAAGGGCTTCGGGAACTTCGCGTACGTCTTCCCGATCGGCATCGACGCGGGCATCTGCGTCCTGCTGGCACTGGACCTCCTCCTCACCTGGATCAGGATCCCCTTCCCGCTGCTGCGCCAGACGGCGTGGCTGCTGACGGTCGCGACGATCGCGTTCAACGGCGCGGCGGCCTGGCCGGACCCGCTGGGCGTCGGCATGCACGCCGTGATCCCGGTCCTGTTCGTGGTCTCCGTCGAGGCGGCCCGGCACGCGATCGGCCGGATCGCGGACATCACCGCCGACAAGCACATGGAGGGCGTCCGCCTCACCCGCTGGATGCTCTCCCCGCTCCCCACCTTCCTCCTGTGGCGCCGGATGAAGCTGTGGGAGCTGCGCTCCTACGAGCAGGTCATCAAGCTGGAGCAGGAGCGGCTGGTCTACCAGGCCCGGCTGCGCTCCCGCTTCGGCCGGGCCTGGCGCCGCAAGGCCCCGGTGGAGTCCCTGATGCCGCTGCGCCTGGCGCGCTACGGCGTCCCGCTGGCCGAGACCGCCCCGTCGGGCCTGGCGGCGGCCGGTATCGAGCCCGCGCTGCTGCCTCCCGCGCCGCAGTTGGAGGTGGCGCGCGAGCCGGAACCGACGGCACCCCCCGTGCCGGGCAACGCGGCGCCCGTCCGGGAACAGCTTCCCGCCGCCGAGGCGAACGAGCCCCCCGAGCAGCCGGAGGACTACGCCGAGCCGCAGAGTCAGTGGCTTCAGGCGCGGGACCCCCAGTCCGTCGCGTATCAGGGCGGCTACGACCCGACGTACGACCCGGATGTCGCCTACCGGCAGTGGTACGAGGAGCAGCAGCAGGCCGAGCAGTTCGAGGAGCAGCAGCAGTTCCGGGCTCGGCAGCGGTTCGAGGAGCAGCAGCGGTTCGAGCAGCAGGCGTTCGCTCAGCAGACGTTCCCGCAGCAGCGGTACGAGGAGCCTGTCCCGGCCCCGGAGCCCTCTCCGGAGGACACCGGTACCTTCCCGATCCCGTCCGGCCCGGGGCGTACCCGTGAGCTGGGTGCGGGCGGCGGCTCGGAGCCGACCGAGGAGGACTACTACCTGGTCTTCAAGAAGTCGATAGACGGCAGCTATCCGACCTCGGGCCAGTTCAGGGGCGACGTGGAGGCGACGTACGGCACCACGCTCCCGCAGCGCGAGGCCGACCGCATGGTCAATCGCTTCACCAACCGCCACACGGCGGAACTCCAGGAAGACCACATCGCGTAGGTACGTCAGCGTGTGTGAGGAGGGGGCGCCCGGTGTTCACCGGGCGCCCCCTCCTCGTGCGGCTGTGCGCGGTTACGCGCTGAGCAGCTTGCGCACCCGGTCCTGGCCGACCGCGAGCAGCAGCGTGGGCAGTCGCGGGCCGGTGTCGCGTCCGACGAGCAGGTGGTAGAGCAGCGCGAAGAACGTGCGCTGGGCGACCTTGATCTCCGGCGGGAGCTCCTTGGCGGTGGCGTCGGCCGGGAAGCCGGCCTGGACCTTGGGGACGCCGTAGACGAGATGGGTCAGGCCGTCCAGGGACCAGTTCTTGTCCAGGCCGTCCAGGAGCAGCCGCAGCGACTCGTGGCCCTGGTCGTCGAGGGACGCGAGCAGTCCGGCGTCGGGCTCGGCGCGCACGACGGTGCGCTCCTCCGCCGGGACCTGGGTGTTGATCCAGGTCTCGGCCTTGTCGAGCCGGGGCCGGACCTCGTCGAGCGAGCCGAGCGGATTGTCGGGGTCGAGCTCGCTGAGGATGCGCAGGGTCTGGTCCTCGGCGCCGGCGGTGATGTCGGCGACGGAGGCGAGGGTGCGGTACGCCATCGGGCGGGGGGTCCTGGGCAGTTCCCCGGCGGCGGTGCCCACGGCACGGGCGTACGCGGCGGCGTCGGCGGCCAGCACGGAACCGTCGGCGACCTTGCCCGCCAGCTTGTCCCACTCGTCGTAGAGCCGCTGGATCTCCTGGTCGAAGGCGATCTTGAACGACTGGTTGGGGCGGCGGCGGGCGTACAGCCAGCGCAGCAGCTGCGGCTCCATGATCTGCAGCGCGTCGGCCGGGGTGGGGACCCCGCCCTTGCTGCTGGACATCTTGGCCATGCCGGAGATGCCGACGAAGGCGTACATCGGTCCGATCGGCTGCTCGCCGCCGAAGATCCCGACGATCTGCCCGCCGACCTGGAAGGAGGACCCCGGGGACGAGTGGTCGACACCGCTCGGCTCGAAGATCACGCCCTCGTGGGCCCAGCGCATCGGCCAGTCGACCTTCCAGACCAGCTTGCCGCGGTTGAACTCGCTGAGCCGGACGGTCTCAGAGAAACCGCAGGCCGAGCAGGTGTACGTCAGCTCGGTCGTCTCGTCGTCGTAGGCCGTGACGGTGGTGAGGTCCTTCTCGCACCGCCCGCAGTAGGGCTTGTACGGGAAGTACCCGGAGGTGGAGCTGCCGTCGTCCTCGGCGGCGGCGCCGGATCCCTCGGCGGCTTCGAGCTCGGCCTCGTCGACGGGCTTCTGGCCCTGCTGCTTCTTGGCCGGGGCCTTCTTGGTGCGGTACTGCTCCAGGACGGCGTCGATGTCGCCGCGGTGCCGCATCGCGAACAGGACCTGCTCGCGGTAGGCGCCCGCGGTGTACTGCTCGGTCTGGCTGATCGGGTCGTACTCGACGCCGAGCTCGGCCAGCGCCGCGGTCATCGCGGCCTTGAAGTGCTCGGCCCAGTTCGGGTACTCCGAGCCCTCGGGGGCCGGGACGGAGGTCAGCGGCTTGCCGATGTGCTCCGCCCAGGAGTCGTCGACGCCCGGGATACCGACGGGGACCTTGCGGTAGCGGTCGTAGTCGTCCCAGGAGATCAGGTGGCGCACGGTGAGGCCGCGGCGGCGGATCTCGTCGGCGACCAGGTGCGGGGTCATGACCTCGCGCAGGTTGCCGAGGTGGATGGGACCGGAGGGGGAGAGTCCGGACGCGACGACGACCGGTTTGCCCGGGGCACGACGCTCCGACTCGGCGATGACCTCGTCCGCGAAACGGGAGACCCAGTCGGTGGTCTCGGTGCTCTGAGCCACGATCGGCACGTCCTTCTTTCTGATACGCCAGTACGGCTGACCGGACCATTCTCCCAGCTGGGACCGGAACCACGAAAACGGCTTTTCAGTGCCCCCTCGCCACCCGGCGGGGCCGGGCCGTCGCAGCGAATTCCGCTTGCTCCCCCATGGGATACTGGCCGGGTCCATCTGAATCCCTCGAGGAGAACGGCATCCACCCCATGGCCTCGGTCACGTCCCTCACCGCTTCCGTCCACCAGCGCCTCGCGGACGCCCTCACGGCAGCCCTGCCGGAGGCCGGTTCCGCGGACCCGCTGCTGCGACGAAGCGACCGGGCCGACTTCCAGGCCAACGGGATCCTGGCGCTCGCGAAGAAGGCGAAGGCGAACCCGAGAGAGCTGGCGACGCAGGTCGTGGCGCGGGTCGAGTCGGGCGAGGTGATCAAGGACATCGAGGTCTCCGGACCCGGCTTCCTGAACATCACGATCACCGACCGGGCGATCACCGAGAACCTCGCGGCGCGGTACGCGGACGGCGAGCGCCTCGGCGTGCCGTTCGTGGAGCACCCGGGCACGACGGTGATCGACTACGCGCAGCCGAACGTGGCGAAGGAGATGCACGTAGGTCACCTCCGCTCGGCCGTGATCGGCGACGCGGTGGTCCAGATCCTGGAGTTCGTGGGCGAGTCGGTCGTACGGCGCCACCACATCGGCGACTGGGGCACCCAGTTCGGCATGCTCATCCAGTACCTGATCGAGCACCCGCACGAGCTGGACCACCAGGGCGGCGAGGTCTCCGGCGAGGAGGCCATGTCGAACCTGAACCGCCTCTACAAGGCGGCGCGGACGCTCTTCGACTCCGACGAGGAGTTCAAGACGCGGGCGCGGCGCCGGGTGGTGGACCTCCAGGCGGGCGAACCCGAGACGCTGGCCATGTGGCAGAAGTTCGTGGACGAGTCGAAGATCTACTTCTACTCGGTCTTCGAGAAGCTGGACATGGAGATCCGCGACCCGGACGTGGTCGGCGAGTCCGGTTACAACGACATGCTGGACGAGACCTGCCGTCTCCTGGAGGAGTCCGGCGTCGCCGTCCGCTCGGAGGGCGCCCTGTGCGTCTTCTTCGACGACATCAAGGGCCCCGAGGGCAACCCGGTCCCGCTGATCGTGCGGAAGTCGGACGGCGGCTACGGCTACGCGGCGACGGACCTGTCCGCGATCCGCGACCGTGTCTTCCGCCTCAAGGCGTCGACGCTCCTCTACGTCGTGGACGCCCGCCAGTCCCTGCACTTCAGGATGGTCTTCGAGACCGCGCGCAGGGCGGGCTGGCTGAACGACGACGTGAAGGCGCACCAGCTCGCCTTCGGCACGGTGCTGGGCAAGGACGGCAAGCCGTTCAAGACCCGTGAGGGCGAGACGATCCGGCTGGTGGACCTGCTGGACGAGGCGATCGAGCGGGCGACGACCGTGGTCCGCGAGAAGGCCGAGAAGGTGGGCCTGAGCGAGCAGGAGATCGGGGAGAACGGCCGGTACGTCGGTATCGGCGCCGTGAAGTACGCGGACCTCTCCACCTCCGCCGTCCGGGACTACAAGTTCGACCTGGACCAGATGGTCTCGCTGAACGGCGACACGTCGGTGTATCTCCAGTACGCGTACGCCCGTATCCGGTCGATCTTCGGCAAGGCCGGTGACCGTGCGCCGCTCGCGCACCCGGAGCTCGAACTGGCCCCGGCGGAGCGGGCGCTGGGTCTGCACCTGGACCGGTTCGGGGAGACGCTGGAGGAGGTCGCCGCGGAGTACGCGCCGCACAAGCTGGCGGCGTACCTGTACCAACTGGCGTCGCTCTACACGACGTTCTACGACCAGTGCCCGGTGATCAAGCCGGCGCCGGCCCAGGAGGTGGCGGAGAACCGCCTGTTCCTCTGCGACCTCACGGCCCGCACGCTCCACCAGGGCATGGCCCTGCTGGGCATCAGGACGCCTGAGCGGCTCTGACGCACCGGACCGGCAGGCTCGGCCCCGGCGGGACGGCCACCACCGTCCCGCCGGGGCCGCCCGCCTGTCAGGCGTAATAGTGGATGGTGCCCCGCAGCGCCGGTGTGCCGCCCTCGCAGTGCTGGACGAAGGTCGCGGCGAACGCTTTCACGGTGCCGTCGTCGTCGAGCGCCAGCTTGCCGACGGTCAGTTCACCGGTGCTGGTGTTGCAGCCGCGCCCGTCGCCGAAGACGTCGAGGCCGGCGAACGACTCGTCACTGTCGCGCCGCGTCTCGTAGGTACGCCCCGCCTCCAGCTTCTGACCGGTGGGCGGAGTGAGCAGGGCGGTGAAGTACGCGCGCTCGCCCGAGACGTCGTACTGGATGCCGTCGCCCCACGGGCGGATGCCGAACGTGCTGGTGGCTCCGGTGTGGTGGGCAGTCCCGCCCTGCCCGATGTAGTCCCCCGCGTCGCTGGTGTACGCGTAGGACAGCGGGTACGCCCGGTACTTGACGACGCCCTTGAGGGCCGGGGCGTCGGCCCTCTCGCAGTGCTGGGTGTAGGTGGCGTCGAGCAGGGTGATCGCGCCGTCGGCGTCCGTCTCGATCTGGTTGACCGAGAACTGCCCGTACACCTCGTTGCAGCCGCGCCCGTCGCCGGAGACGTCGAGGCCCGGAGAGCGTCCGGTGCGGAACGCGGCCCGCTCGGCGTTGCGGTAGACGCCGGGGTGGAGCCTCTCCCCCTGTGGCGCGGCGAGGTCGACGTCCCACCAGGTGTCACCGGTCGACACACGGAATCGGGCGTACTCCGCGGAGCCGCCCGCGCTGATCGTGGCCGTCTTTGGCGTGTACGCGACGGTGGCGCCCTGGCCTATGTAGTCCCCGGGCACGCTGGTGTGGCTGTACTTGGTCACGGCCGTGGGTGTGCCGGTGGCCGCCTCGGCTGGTGCGGCCAGGGCCGCGGTGAGACCGATCGTCGCGGTCAGGCCCGCGAGCGCGCCGGTCAGGACGCGTCTCCATCCTGTGCTTCTGGGCACGGATGCATCCCCCTCCATGAGGACGGGCGCCCCTTCTGAGCACCCGTTCCCCAGAGGCAACCAGGGCCACGCACCGCAGTCGAACCATTTCCTCTCGGCGTCAACTTCTTTCAGCCGCAGGCGCGTCGGAACCGTCCGTCACCGAACTCGCACCGTCGACCGCCGTCCACGTGCGGGACTCCAAGAACCCTGCGCCCCCCTCCTCCCTGCCTCGCCGGAGGCACGGGCCGCGTGCACGGCGTGCACCGCCCGCCGAAGCACCGCGCTCCACCCGTTGTCAGTGGCGGCCCCTACAGTCACCGGCATGGCGACACTTCCGAACCCGCTGCCGAAGCTGGCGGCCGACCCGAGCGGGCACACGCTCGGGCTTGAACTCCCGGCCGGGAGACTGATCGACGAGACCAGGGACGGCCCGTGGCACGAGCCGTTGCTGTGGCACGCCGGCCGACCGGCGGCCCCCGGCGGCTGGGCGGCGCTGGAGCCCGCGCGGCGGACGTCCGGGCTGCTCCCCCTCCTGATCGACGTGAGCGGTGATCAGGGCGGGCCGCAGGACTGGGAGTTGACGCCGGCCGAGATGTCGTATCCCGGGGACCACGACGCCGAGGAGGTGCTCGCGGAGTTCTGGGACGAGTACGCGGCGGACGAACTCGGCGCGGACGAGGACCACCCCGGCGAGCGGGCCGTCGTCGAGGTCTTCGGCGAGCGGGGGACGTACGACGAGACGGTCGCGCCGTTCGGCCCCGCCTGGCCCGGTCTCGCGCCCGCCACGGAGCAGGAGGCCGACCCGGACACGCGTGCCGCCGAGGTCGCCGACTCCCTTGCGGACAGCGGCTCGTCGCTGAAGGAGCCGCGCCTGGCCCTGGTCCCGGCGCGCCGCAGCGCGGACATCCCGGCGGCGATCGGCTGGTCCGGCCCGCTCAACTACGAAGGGGACGTGGCCCGCCTGTGCGCGGTGCTGCGCTCCTGGGAGGACCGCTTCGGCATACGGGTCGTGGCTCTCACCTTCGACCAGCTGGTGCTGTCGGTGGCGGCGCCGCCCGGGTCCCGGGACGAGGCCGAGGCGGTGGCGGCGGAGCACTTCGCGTTCTGCCCGGACAACATCACCCAGGGCCACCACGAGACGCTGCGCGCGTACGCGGAGCACGAGGTGCTCGGCCGGCGGGTGTGGTCCTTCTGGTGGGACTGAGCCCCCCTCAGGCGGCGGGGGCGGCGCGGCGGGAGACCCGGCCCGCCGCGCCCGCCGGAGTTCAGCGCTTGACGGCGGTCGCCCCGTAGACGTTGATGTCGGCGTCCGTGACGTCGTTGATGTCGCGGTAGCGGACCTTCTCGATGTCGTCGAGGGTCGCGAGGTACGCGGGGTCGGCCGCCTCGGGCGCGGGCGCCGCCCCGTCGGGCCGCCAGTGATGCACGGGAACGACACCCGGCTCGTCCAGTTCGAGCCCGTTCTCCGTGAAGAACCGCTCGACCTCGGCCCTGGACCGCAGCACGAACGTGAACCCCCGCTCGGTGTACGTCCGCTGCACCGCCCGGACGTTCTCCGGGTTCAGGTCCTCGGTGAGATGGCTGAGCACCACCCGGCTCCCGGCCGACAGCGCCTTCACCAGATCACGCACGATCGGATAGGCCTCGTCGTCCTCGATGAAGTGCAGGACCGCGACCAGCACGAGCGCGACCGGCTGGTCGAAGTCGAGCGTCTTCGCGGCCTCCTGGAGAATCTGCGCGGGCCGCTTGAGGTCGGCGTCGACGTAGTCGGTCACGCCCTCCGGCCCGCTGGTGAGCAGCGCCCGCGCGTGGGCGAGGACCACCGGGTCGTTGTCGACGTACACGACCCGTGACGTGGGGTCGGTCCGCTGGGCGATCTGGTGCACGTTCTCCCGCGTCGGCAGTCCCGTACCTATGTCCAGGTACTGGCGGACGCCCTCGTCCCGGGTCAGTGTGGTCACCGCCCGCCGCAGGAAGTCCCGGTTGTGCCGGACGTCGAGGTAGCCGCGCGGGTTCGCCGCGAGCGCCGCGGCGGCCGCGTTCCGGTCGACCGGGTAGTTGTCCTTGCCCCCGAGGAAGACGTCATAGACGCGAGCCGGGTGCGCCCTGGTGGTGTCGATCCTCCTTCTCAGCTCGGCGGGGTCCTGGCTGAGAGCATCACCGGGCATAAAGCCTCTCCCTGGAGAGTCGCGTCATCAAACGGGCAACAACCTAACTCCTGGGGCGACTTGATCGTGCCCGGGCCGCGGCACCAGGGCCCTACCCGGGGGGAGCCGCCGTCTGCCACTCGCTTCCGCCCAGCGGATAGTCGTACGCGGGACGCCCCACGCTCCCGCTCGTCCGGAACGGCTTCCCGTGGTCGTCGACGCGCACGGTGCCGCTCTTCGACCCGCTGGACCAGTCCAGTTCCAGGTACCAGCTCACATCGTGCGCCCGGACGTCCGCGAAGACGTAGAACACCTCGGGGTCGGACTCGCTGACCTTGTAGGGGAAATCCCGTTGTCCGGCCTTGGGCGCGGTCACGGGCCGCCCCGCGTCGAGGTCCACGCCGAACGACTTGGTCTGCACACCGCCGCCGCAGCCGACGCCCATCGCGTAGTCGTTCCAGGCGAGCGGCGCGTTCTTCTCCACCACCCGCACATGCAGACCCTTCAGGACGACGGTGGCCCTCCCGGTGCCCTGGACGGTCAGCGCGAGCATCTGCTCCCCACCGGCGACCCCGCCGAGCGCGCCGACCCACCCCCGAGCGTCCGCCTCGTTCGGCGGCGGTGGCACCTGTGCGGCCTTCCGGTTCACCAGGTAGTGCTGGCTGCACGGGTCGTCCCACTTGTACGGGTCGGCGACGACGGTCGGCGCGGTGGCGCCGTCCTCGGCGGATCCGTCCTCTCCGGCACCCTTCTCGGTGGCTGGGTCCTGGTCCGCCGCCCCGCCGGCCGACGAGGAGGACACCTCGGGTCCGGCGGCGCGCGAGGCGGACGGCGACGCCGATCCCCGATGCGCGCCGGTCGGGGTGCTGTCGGCACGCAGGCGCGCGCCGTGCGGGACGCCGGCAGCCACGGCATGCCCCTTGGCGTCGTCGTCGCTCCTGCCCGACCCGAGGTGCACGACGAGCGCGGTGGAGGCGACGGCGGCCACCACGACGGCACCGGCGGCGGCGAGGGCCACGGCGCGTCGACTCCGCCGCACCGGGGCCTGCGCCACGGCCTCCCGACCAGCGCCCGGACCGACCTCCCGACCGGTGTCCGGCACGGACCCCGGCCCGGTCCCCGCGGCGACGTCCGGCACGCCGGCCGCGACCGCAGCCCTGTTCCCGTCGGCGTTCCCGTCGCCGTTCCCGACGGCGTTCTCGTCGGTGCCGGCGTCGGCTGCCGCTCCCGCCGGGGCCCCCGCGGCCGTACCCTTCTGCCCCCGCAGCGCGTCCGCGAGGACCCACCGCCGGTGAAGCTCCACCAACTCCTCCGGAGTCGCCCTGCACACCCGCGCGAGCCGCTCCACCGGTGCGTAGTCCGTCGGTACGGCGTCCCCGTTGACGTACCGGTGCAGCGTGGACGTACTCACATGCAGCCGCTTCGCGAGCGCCCCGTAACTGAGCCCGGACCGCTCCTTCAACTCCCGAAGCAGTCCCGCGAACTCGTCCCCGCCCACCGTTCCTCCATCCCCCGCGTCCCGGGCCGCATTCCAGGGGGATGACATTCCCCCAGGTCAGACCCCTTACGAGCGTTCCGGCGTCCCGTATCCCCCGGCAACCGTGGCGGCCGGGACGGATCACCCCACAAGCTGTGGCCATCCAAGCACGCCGCTCGCCTCGACCGGTCGAGCGGCCGACCCGGTCCGACACCCACAGGGGGATCACCCATGTCCGCACGCACCGTCCGCACCCGTCTGCTCGCCGCTTCGACGGTCGCGCTCGCCGCGCTCGCCCTCACGGCGTGCGACAACGGAAAGGGCGTACGGGACGAGGGCCCGTCCGCCGCGTCGCAGTCCTCGGCCCAGCAGGGCCGGTCGACGACGGCGAAACCGGCGGGCGACAGCGGCACCTCGACGGGCGGCTCGGCGGCCGCCCCGACGAAGGGCTCCGCGAAGGGGTCCACGAACGGTTCCTCCGGCAGGACGGGCAACGGCAAGGCCACGGGAGGCGGCACCGGCACGGGCGGCACCCGGAACGCCGCCTGCGACGGCGCCAACACCAGGACCTCCGCGACCGTGGTCTCCCGCCCCCTCAACCACCTGCTCCTCACCGTCACCAACACCGGCTCGAAGAACTGCGACCTGACCGGCTACCCGATCGCCCGCTTCGGCGAGGCCCAGTCGGTCCCCCCGGTCGCCGAGGAGACCCACCCGCAGGCGGTCGTCACCCTCGCCCCGGGCGAGTCCGGCTACGCGGGCGTCCTCCTGTCGGCCGGCGACGGCAGCGGCGGCGACGGCTACACGGCGAAGACCCTGGTGGTCGGCTTCGCCAAGGGCGCCGCCTCGACCCCGGCCCTGCCCGCGAAGGGCGTGTACGTCGACGCCAAGCTCACGGTGACGTACTGGCAGCAGAGCCTGGACGACGCGCTGTCCTACTGAGCGCCCGCCGGTCCCTAGCGGGCCGACGGACCGATGCCTAGCGGCCTAGCGCAGCGTCCGGGCGACCTCGGTCGCCCAGTACGTGAGGATGTTCCGCGCCCCGGCCCGCTTGATGCCGGTCAGCGTCTCCAGGATGGCCTTGTCCCGGTCGATCCAGCCCTTCTCCGCCGCCGCCTCGATCATCGAGTACTCGCCGGAGATCTGGTACGCGGCCACGGGCACGTCCACCGCGTCGGCGACCCGCGCGAGGACGTCCAGGTAGGGTCCGGCCGGCTTCACCATCACCATGTCGGCGCCCTCCTCCAGGTCGAGGGCGAGCTCCCGCAGGGACTCCCGCAGGTTCGCGGGATCCTGCTGGTACGTCTTCCGGTCGCCCACGAGCGAGGAGCCGACGGCCTCCCGGAAGGGCCCGTAGAAGGCCGAGGAGTACTTGGCGGTGTAGGCGAGGACGGCGACGTCCTCGCGGCCGATCTGGTCCAGGGCGTCCCGGATGACGCCGATCTGCCCGTCCATCATCCCGCTGGGGCCCACCACATGGGCCCCGGCGTCGGCCTGGACCTGCGCCATCTCGGCGTAGCGCTCCAGGGTCGCGTCGTTGTCCACGCGGCCCTCCGCGTCGAGGACTCCGCAGTGCCCGTGGTCGGTGGTCTCGTCGAGACACAGGTCGGACATGACGAGGAGTTCGTCCCCGACCTCGGCGCGCACGTCGCGGAGGGCGACCTGCAGGATCCCGTCCGGGTCGGTACCGGGCGTCCCCACGGCGTCCTTCTTCGAGTCCTCCGGCACCCCGAAGAGCATGATCCCCGAGATCCCGGCCTCCACCGCCTCCAGGGCGGCCTTCTTCAGGCTGTCCCGGGTGTGCTGCACGACACCGGGCATCGCCGCGATCGGCACCGGCTCGCTCACGCCCTCCCGCACGAACGCGGGGAGGATGAAGTCGGCGGGGTGCAGCCGGGTCTCGGCGACCATGCGCCGCATCACAGGCGTCGTACGCAGCCGCCGCGGCCGCGTACCGGGGAACGATCCGTACTTCGTCATCCCCCCACGCTACGCCCGCCGCCCCACCCCTTTTGCCGACATCGTGCCGGTAGGGACACGGCGCCCCCGGGTGCCTCAGCCGGTCCGGCATCTACGGCGCGGATGCGCATCTCCAGCGCGGGCGCGCGTCTCCAGCCCGTCCGGCGTTCGAGGACGGGCCCTTCGGGCGAAGCGGGGATCCGGGGGCGCAGCGCTCCTGGCGGGGTTGGCGGCGGAGCCCCAAGGGAGGGGACGGGCAGGGGCGGCCGGGGCGAAAGAAGTACCGCCCCGACCGCCCCGAACACCCGCGTAACACCTACGTGGCCCGCCGCCTCCGCGCCCCGGGCCGCCGCTCACTGGGCCGCGTCACCGGATCCCCGGCCTCCGCCGCGGCAGCCCGCCGCCGCAGCCCGAAGTCCGCCAACGCCTCCGCCAGCTTGTGCACCGAAGGCTCCGGAGCCATGACATCGACCCGCAGCCCGTGCTCCTCCGCCGTCTTGGCGGTGGCGGGACCGATACACGCGATCACCGTGACGTTGTGCGGCTTGCCGGCGATACCCACCAGGTTCCGCACCGTCGACGAGGACGTGAACAGAACGGCGTCGAAGCCACCGCCCTTGATCGCCTCACGGGTCTCCGCCGGCGGCGGCGACGCCCGCACGGTCCGGTAGGCCGTGACGTCGTCGACCTCCCAGCCCAGCTCGATGAGCCCCGCGACCAGCGTCTCGGTGGCGATGTCGGCCCGCGGCAGGAACACCCGGTCGATCGGGTCGAACACCGGGTCGTACGGCGGCCAGTCGTCCAGCAGCCCGGCCGCGGACTGCTCCCCGCTCGGCACCAGGTCCGGCTTCACACCGAAGGCGACCAGCGCCCGCGCCGTCTGCTCGCCCACCGCCGCGACCTTGATCCCGGCGAAGGCCCGCGCGTCGAGCCCGTACTCCTCGAACTTCTCCCGCACCGCCTTCACCGCGTTGACCGACGTGAAGGCGATCCACTCGTACCGCCCGGTGACGAGTCCCTTGACCGCACGCTCCATCTGCTGCGGCGTACGCGGCGGCTCGACGGCGATCGTGGGTACCTCGTGCGGCACGGCGCCGTACGAACGCAGTTGGTCGGAGAGCGAAGCCGCCTGCTCCTTCGTGCGCGGCACGAGCACCTTCCAGCCGAACAGCGGCTTGGACTCGAACCACGACAACTGGTCGCGCTGGGCGGCGGCGGAACGCTCACCGACCACGGCTATCACCGGCCGTCCGCCGTCCGGGGACGGCAGCACCTTGGCCTGCTTCAGGGTCTGCGCGATGGTCCCGAGCGTGGCCGACCAGGTCCGCTGACGCGTGGTCGTACCCGCGACCGTCACCGACATCGGCGTATCGGGCTTGCGGCCGGACGCGACCAGCTCTCCCGCGGCCGCGGCCACGGAGTCGAGCGTCGCCGACACGACGACCGTGCCGTCCGACGCCCCGACCTCGGTCCAGCACCGGTCGGAGGCCGTCCGCGCGTCGACGAACCGCACGTCCGCGCCCTGCGCGTCCCGCAACGGCACACCGGCGTACGCGGGCACGCCCACGGCCGCCGCGACGCCGGGCACCACCTCGAACGGCACGCCCGCGGCGGCGCAGGCCAGCATCTCCTCGGCGGCGTACGTGTCGAGCCCGGGGTCACCGGACACCGCACGCACGACCCGCTTGCCGCCCCGCGCGGCCTCCATGACAAGATTGGCAGCGTCCCTCGACGCGGGGTCACCAACGGCTGCTGACACGGTGTCAACAACCGCTGACTGGGACGCGCCTGTGCCCGAGTACGGACCGGCGGACGTGCCGAAAGCCGTCTCCGTATCCGTGTTCAGCACGGCGACGTTCTGCCTGGCGTGCGTACGTACGACGTCGAGCACCTCGTGCCCGGCGACGAGGACGTCCGCGTTCGCCAGCGCCTCCACGGCGCGCAGTGTCAGTAGTCCCGGATCTCCGGGTCCGGCACCGAGGAAGGTGACGTGCCCGTGTTCGGGACCGGCGGGAAGGTTGGTGGGGCTCAATGTGCTCGCTCCCCCATCAGACCGGCCGCGCCCTTCGCAAGCATCTCGGCGGCGAGTTCACGGCCGAGCGCCCTTGCTTGGTCGTGCCTCTCGGGCACGGGACCGGTGGTGGACATCTGCACCAGCGTCGAGCCGTCGGTCGTACCGACGACGCCGCGCAGGCGCATTTCCTTGACAATCTGCCCGTCCGCGAGCAGGTCGGCGAGCGCACCCACAGGTGCGCTGCAGCCGGCCTCCAGCGCGGCGAGCAGGGACCGCTCGGCGGTCACGGCGATCCGGGTGAACGGGTCGTCGAGCTCTCCGAGCGCGGCGACGAGATCCGCGTCGTCCGCGGTGCACTCGATCGCCAGGGCCCCCTGGCCGGGGGCGGGCAAAACGGTGTCGACGGGCAGGAAGTCCGTCGCCTCTCCCAGCCGCCCCAGGCGGCTGAGGCCGGCGGCGGCGAGCACGACGGCGTCGAGCTCCCCACCGTGCACGTATCCGATCCGCGTGTCGACGTTCCCGCGGATCGCGACCGTCTCGATCGTCATCCCGTGGTTGCGTGCGTACGCGTTCAGCTGGGCCATCCGGCGCGGCGAACCCGTACCGACCCGCGCACCCTCGGGCAGCTGCGGGAAGGTGAGACCGTCACGGGCGACGAGTACGTCGCGCGCGTCCTCCCGCACCGGCACGGCGGCCAGCACCAGCCCGTCGGGCTGCTCGGTCGGCAGGTCCTTGAGCGAGTGCACGGCGAAGTCGACCTCGCCACGCAGCAGCGCCTCACGCAGCGCGGCGACGAACACACCCGTGCCGCCGATCTGCGCGAGGTCCTCACGGGAGACGTCGCCGTACGTCGTGATCTCCACGAGCTCGACGGGCCGTCCGGTCACCTTGCTCACTGCGTCCGCCACCAGTGCGGACTGGGCCATGGCGAGTTTGCTGCGCCTGGTCCCCAGCCTCAGTGCCCCTTGTTCCGGCTCAGCCCCTCGGGGCGGTGCATCCGGCGTCGGAAGTCCGGCCGTGCTCAGCCCATCGGGCCCGTGCGCACTCGGACTCTCGCCGCCGGTGCGCCCCTGTGGCTCACGCGGCTCACTCATGCTCGCCCTCGGTTCTTGGCGTTCTCGGTGTTGTTCTCGGCCCGCGAGACGGAGGCGACCGTCTCCGGGTCCAGGTCGAACAGGGTCCGCAGCGCGTCCGCGTACCCGGCGCCACCGGGTTCGGCGGCCAGTTGCTTGACCCGTACGGTCGGCGCGTGCAGCAGTTTGTCGACGACACGCCGTACGGTCTGCGTGATCTCGCCCCGCTGCTTGTCGTCGAGGTCCGGCAGCCGTCCGTCGAGCCGCGCGATCTCACTCGCGACCAGGTCGGCGGCCATCGTCCGCAGCGCCACGACGGTGGGCGTGATGTGGGCGGCCCGCTGGGCGGCGCTGAACGCGGCCACCTCGTCGGAGACGATCCGCCGCACCTGGTCCACGTCGGCGGCCATCGGCGCGTCCGCGGACGCCTCGGCCAGCGACTCGATGTCGACCAGGCGCACGCCGAGCAGGCGGTGCACGGCCGCGTCGATGTCACGGGGCATGGCGAGGTCGAGCAGCGCGAGCGCGGGCGCGCGGCGGGGCGCCTCGGCGACCGGTTCGGGCCTGCGGCGCTCGGGAACCCGGCCGACGACGGCGACGGCCGCGGCGAGCGCCGCGATGGCCTCCGTGTCGGCCTCCGGGTCGAGGAGGCCCGCCGCGCGCGGGGCGCGGGCCGCCGCGTCGCCCTTGTCCACCCAGGCCGCGTGCTGCTCCAGCTCGGCGGCGGCCATGCCGGCCACGGCGGCCTCGCCGAGCACGGAGAAACCGGCCGTGCCCTGCACGGTGGACACGTCGAGCGGACAGCCGTCCTCGGTGCCGACGCCGGTGGGCGCGAGCGGCGCGTGGTCGTCCACGGGCGCGCCCGACGCCGTACGAGCGGAGCCGGCGCCCTGAACGGCACCCTGCCCCGTGCGTCCCGACACGGCCGCCATGACCGACTCGGCCGTCAGGACGAGTCCCGTCGCGCCGGTGCAGGAGACGGCGACATCGGCACGTGTCAGCTCGACCGGCACCGCGTCCATCGGTACCGCGCGGGCGGTCACGTCCGAGGCGCCGCCCTCGTTCTCGTTGAGGATCTGGGCGAGGCGCTGCGCGCGGTCCGGCGTGCGGTTGGCGATGACGATCTCGGCGACCCCGGCGCGCGCGAGCGTCGCCGCGGCCAGCGAGGACATGGAGCCGGCTCCGATGACGAGGGCCCGCTTGCCCTTGGCCCAGACGTCGACGGGGGCGCCCGAGGACAGCTGTTCCAGGCCGAAGGTGACCAGGGACTGCCCGGCCCGGTCGATGCCGGTCTCGGAGTGCGCCCGCTTGCCGACCCGCAGGGCCTGCTGGAACAGGTCGTTCAGCAGACGGCCCGCGGTGTGCAGCTCCTGCGAGGCCGCCAGCGCGTCCTTGATCTGGCCGAGGATCTGGCCCTCGCCCACGACCATCGAGTCCAGCCCGCACGCCACCGAGAAGAGGTGATGGACGGCCCGGTCCTCGTAGTGCACGTAGAGGTGGGGGGTGAGCTCCTCGAGCCCGACCCCGCTGTGCTGGGCGAGCAGCGTGGACAGCTCGGCGACGCCCGCATGGAACTTGTCCACGTCGGCGTACAGCTCGATGCGGTTGCAGGTGGCGAGCACCGCGGCTTCGGCGGCCGGCTCGGCGGCGACGGTGTCCTGGACCAGCTTGACCTGCGCGTCCGCGGTCAGCGTGGCCCGCTCGAGGACGCTGACCGGGGCGCTGCGGTGGCTCAGCCCGACGACGAGGAGACTCATGCCGGCATCACGGCGGGAACGTCCCCGTCGGGTCCTTTGCCGTTGTTCTCCCGGGCGGCGGCCTGGGCGGCGGCACCGGCCTGGGCCTCGGCCTCCTCGCCGGCCTTGCGCTGCTCGTGGAAGGCGAGGATCTGGAGTTCGATCGAGAGGTCGACCTTGCGCACGTCGACGCCGTCCGGGACGGACAGGACGGTCGGCGCGAAGTTCAGGATGGAGGTGACCCCGGCGGCGACCAGGCGGTCGCAGACCTGCTGGGCCACGCCCGGCGGGGTGGTGATGACGCCGATGGAGACGCCGTTCTCGTCGATGATCTTCTCCAGGCCGTCGCTGTGCTGCACGGCGATGCCCGCGACCTGCTTTCCGGCCATCTCCGGATCGGCGTCGATCAGCGCGGCGACGCGGAAGCCGCGGGACGCGAACCCTCCGTAGTTGGCCAGCGCGGCGCCGAGATTACCGATGCCGACGATCACTACCGGCCAGTCCTGGGTCAGGCCCAGCTCGCGGGAGATCTGGTAGACGAGATACTCGACGTCGTACCCCACACCGCGCGTCCCGTAGGAGCCCAGGTAGGAGAAGTCCTTGCGCAGCTTCGCGGAGTTGACCCCCGCCGCGGCCGCGAGCTCCTCGGAGGAGACCGTGGGGACCGAGCGCTCCGACAGTGCGGTGAGGGCTCGGAGGTACAGCGGAAGACGGGCGACGGTGGCCTCGGGAATTCCTCGGCTGCGGGTCGCCGGTCGGTGAGTTCGGCCAGTTGCCACGGTGCTCCTGCGGGTAGAGCGGGGCTGCAGGCGGTCACACGTACCTAGACCGCCCCGTCGAATGCAGGCTATGTCTTTGTGAACGCGTGCACAAAGATGGTGTCCGATTTGCCCGGGCAACGTGACGGGGGTCACGCATGCCCGGCGCGCGGGTATGGAACCGGCGCGCGGACAGCTTCGTTCCGCACCTGAAGGGGGCAAAGCCGCACACACTCCTCAACGAATCCCGCCCCCGAGACCAATCGCCGTCGATCCTAGGCGACTTTCCGGACCACCTGGACTGCTCGGTCAGGACGGACTCGGGCCGGATGCCGAGCGGCTACGAGGCCAGGGCCTTGCGCAGCCGCCCCTCGTCCACACGCCAGAACGTGTGCTGGGCGCCGTCCACCAGCACAACGGGGATCTGCTCCCAGTACGCGCGGTGCAGTTCCTCGTCCTGCGTGATGTCCTTCCCCTCCCACGGCACGCCGAGGTCTCCACACACCTTCTCCACCACTTGCTGTGCGTCATCACACAGATGACAGCCGGGCTTCCTGATCAGGGTGACCAGCCGCTCACCCGGCGCCCTCGTCTCCGCTTTCCCGGTCTTCTCCACCCGCTCCGCCTTCTCCGTACGGCGCTCACCGCGCCCGAACATGGGACTCATACCGGCCATTCTCCCGCCGCGGGCGCATCACCGGCCCCTCTTCGGCGCGCGAGGCGACAACCGGCCCGGGACACGGGCCCCGACGCGCCGATCGGGAACGCCGCGGACCGCTTCTTTAACGGCTCGGTCGCGGAGAGTTCACAGCTTCGAACCCTCGCGACTCCGGTAGCACCGAACAAACTGGCTATGCTCACGCCATGGCCGCTCTCGGATGGCTCACTCCCCGTAGGCGCTCCGCCACCGCGCGGAGCGTGTTGGCAGGCGAGGCCTCGGCGGAGGCAGCGCGCAAGTCCTCGCAGGAACTGGAGGAACTGGCCCACGACGCCGAGCCGGACGTCCCCGACCGCGAACCGGACTTCCCGGTGCTCGGTGACGACAAGGCCGCCGCCTTCTTCGACCTGGACAACACCGTCATGCAGGGCGCCGCGCTCTTCCACTTCGGGCGGGGCCTGTACAAGCGGAAGTTCTTCGAGACCCGCGATCTCGCCCGATTCGCCTGGCAGCAGGCATGGTTCAGGCTGGCCGGGGTCGAGGACCCCGAGCACATGCAGGACGCCCGCGACTCGGCGCTGTCGATCGTCAAGGGCCACCGGGTCGCCGAGCTGATGTCCATCGGCGAGGAGATCTACGACGAGTACATGGCCGAGCGCATCTGGCCCGGCACGCGCGCCCTCGCCCAGGCGCACCTGGACGCGGGCCAGAAGGTGTGGCTGGTGACGGCCGCCCCGGTCGAGATCGCGACGGTGATCGCCCGCCGCCTCGGTCTGACCGGCGCGCTGGGCACGGTCGCGGAGTCGGTGGACGGCGTCTACACCGGCAAGCTGGTCGGCGAGCCCCTGCACGGCCCGGCGAAGGCGGAGGCGGTCCGCGCGCTGGCCACGGCGGAGGGCCTGGACCTCACCCGGTGCGCGGCCTACAGCGACTCGCACAACGACATCCCCATGCTGTCCCTGGTCGGCCACCCCTACGCGATCAACCCGGACGCCAAGCTGCGCAAGCACGCGCGCGCCTTCGAGTGGCGGCTGCGGGACTACCGCACGGCGCGCAAGGCCGCGAAGGTCGGTATCCCGGCCGCGGCCGGCGTGGGCGCGGTGGCCGGCGGCACGGCCGCGGCCATCGCCCTCCACCGCCGCCGCCGCTAGCCCCCCCACCCACCCCCTGGGGGCTCCGCCCCCAGCCCCCCCCACCAAGGGGCTGCCGCCCCCTGGACCCCCGCATCGCCCGCTCGTCCTCAAACGCCGGACGGGCTGAAGATGCGCCGCGCCATACGGTTCCGCACGCGCTGGACGGTGGGCCCGCGCTGAAGGGTTCCGCACGAGGCGGAGATGCGAGCCGGCCCAAGAACCCCGGACGCGGGCCACGCCTTCAGGGGCGCGGGGAACTGCGCACCCAGCCCCCACCCACCCGCACCCGAAGAACCACCCGCCGGAGGGCCGGGGCCGGGGGCGCAGCCCCCATGCCTTCAGGGGCGCGGGGAACCGCGCACCCAGCCCCCACCCACCCGCACCCGAAGAACCCACCCCTCAGGGGACCGGGGCGCAGCCCCGTCCCTCCAGGGGCGCGAGGAACCGCGCGCTCAGCCCCCACCCACCCGCGCCCGAAAACCACCCGAACCCCCGGAGGGGACCGCACATTCTCCCGGTCCTACCCCCACAACGCCCCGGCCAGTCCCCCCGCTCCCACCCGGCCACAACACGCCCCGCACCCAGCCGGAACACGAACCGATCCGATCAACAATCGGTCACCGAAAGGCACTTGATCGGGCGTCAATCGGTTACAGAAGCGACGTAATCGATGATTTGAGCAACTGGGTGTAGCACTGCCTGTACGAAGCGTTATTCTCCTCAGACGCAAACCGGTACCCCTCCGTCGCTACGACGGGTGAATGGTCCCGCACTGAACGTGATGGAAGCTCTGCCTCTGGGAGTCCCGTGTACTCACACGTCGGGGTTGACGCCTCGGGCCTGGCTACGCTGCGCGCAACGGTCCTCGACCGCTTGCGCGGCTTCGTCCCCACCGCGTACGCCGTCCCCGCCTTCGCCTACCCCGCGCCCGTCGGCCCGTGCTACGCACTGGCCGACGGCAGCGCGGCGGTCGGCAGGCGGGGCCGCTCCGGCTCGTCCGCCACGCCCACCGCACGCCGCCCGGCCGCAGACAGCGACAGCGCCCGGATGATGGACCTCGTCGAGCGCGCCCAGGCCGGCGAGGCCGACGCCTTCGGGCGGCTCTACGACCAGTACAGCGACACCGTGTACCGCTACATCTACTACCGCGTCGGCGGAAAGGCGACCGCGGAAGACCTCACCAGCGAGACGTTCCTGCGCGCCCTGCGCCGTATCGGCACCTTCACCTGGCAGGGCCGTGACTTCGGCGCCTGGCTGGTGACCATCGCCCGCAACCTGGTCGCCGACCACTTCAAGTCGAGCCGCTTCCGCCTGGAAGTGACGACGGGCGAGATGCTCGACGCGAACGAGGTCGAACGCAGCCCCGAGGACTCCGTCCTGGAGTCACTGTCGAACGCGGCACTGCTCGACGCCGTACGACGCCTCAATCCCCAGCAGCAGGAGTGCGTCACCCTGCGCTTCCTGCAGGGGCTCTCGGTCGCCGAGACCGCCCGGGTGATGGGCAAGAACGAGGGCGCCATCAAGACACTCCAGTACCGAGCTGTCCGCACCCTCGCCCGGCTCCTCCCGGACGACGCCCGCTGAAGCCCGTACCACGCCCCCTCCCGCACGACCCCTACGCTCGGCGACGCTCAACTCACCTTCTGTAAAAGTCTGTTGACTTCGTGGTCCGATCATCCGTCGTCCGTAACCCAAGTGCCGCGACGCTCGTTGTGCGGGATACAGGCTCCCTGTGGTCACTCCCCGGCCCCCACCGGTCACCCGATCGTGTGGACACGCCCGGGGCGTGCAACCCTCAGGACCCCCTGGGGAGTCGACCGTCATGACGAGAGGAGGTGCCGCCAGTGATCGCGAACGTATCGGCACACCGGCGGGCGAACGCCTTCGCCCAGGCCCTGGACGAGCAGTCCGACCAGGGCACGGCGGCCGAGCAGCCCGATGGATCGGCACCGTCCCCGGCTGCTGCGGAACAGACCGAGCAGGGCCTGCTGTTGGCCCTCGCCACCGGTCTCGGCGAGCTGCCCAAACCGGAGCTGGACCCCGAGGTCAAAGTCGTGCAGCGAGCCCAGCTCGTCGCCGCGATGGAGGCCATGCTGCTGGAAGGCACCGCCGCGGAGGGCGAGGGCCCGGACCGTTCCGTGCCCGGGCAGCGCTCGCACCGGGCACGAGGCGCGCACCGGGCGAGCGGGCTGGGGAAGCTACGACCGCGTTCGCGCCTGTCCAAGGGCCTCGCCGCGGGCGGGCTCACCGTCGGCGTGGCCGCCGGAGCGTTCGGCGGTGTGGCCGCCGCCAGCTCCGACGCCCTGCCCGGAGACTCGCTCTACGGGCTCAAACGAGGCATGGAGGACATCAAGCTGGGCCTGGCCCACGGCGACAGCGACCGGGGCGAGCTCTACCTCGACCAGGCCTCGACCCGGCTGAGCGAGGCGCGCCGCCTGATGGAGCGCGACCGCCGGGGCAGCCTCGACCACGAGTCCCTGGGCGAGGTCAGGCGTGCCCTGAACGGCATGCAGCACGACGCGGCAGAAGGCCACCGCCTCCTGCACGAGGCATACGAACGGGACGGCTCACTCGGCCCGATCCAGGCCCTCTCCGCCTTCGCCCAGTCCCACCGCCAGGCCTGGGGCGCGCTGCGCGACCGACTGCCCGTCCAGCTCGGCGACGTCAGTCAGCAGGTCTCGTCCGTGTTCGCCGCCATAGACCAGGAGGTCGACCCGCTGCGCTCGCTGCTCCCGAAGCCCCCCGTGCCGGAGGGCACGGGCCGACACCGCGGCGCCAGTTCGGACGCCCCCGGCTCGTCCGGCACGGACCGCCCGGCACCCAGTGCCACCAGCGGCTCCACCACCGGCAGCCACAGCAGCAGCAAGCCGAAGCCGTCCGCCTCGGGCAGCACCGGCGAAGGCCTGCTCGGCGGCAGCACGGGCGGCCTGCTCGACCCGCCCAAGGACACCACCAGCTCGTCCCCGTCGGCCGGCAAGTCCAACCCGGTCGGCGGCGCCCCCGACGTCACCCTGCCCCCGCTGCTCCCCGGTCTCCTTCCGGGCCTGGGCATCGACAGCGAGGACGACAAGTAGATCCGCGGGCACATACGCCGGTGGGGCACCCTTCCTCCGAAGGGTGCCCCACCGGCGTATGCGTGAGGGTCAGAAGAAGACCGACCGGCGCTGCACCAGCAGCTTGTACAGCGTGTGCTGGATCTGCTCCCTGACCTGGTCCGTCAGGTTGAACATCAGCATCGGGTCCTCGGCGGCCTCCGGCGGATAGCCGTCCGTCGGGATCGGCTCACCGAACTGGATCGTCCACTTCGTCGGCAGCGGCACGGCACCCAGCGGGCCGAGCCACGGGAAGGTCGGCGTGATCGGGAAGTACGGGAACCCCAGGAGCCGCGCGAGGGTCTTCGCGTTCCCGATCATCGGATAGATCTCCTCCGCGCCGACGATCGAGCACGGAATGATCGGGGTGCTCTGCCGCAGAGCCGTCGACACGAATCCGCCACGCCCGAAGCGCTGGAGCTTGTAGCGCTCGCTGAACGGCTTGCCGATGCCCTTGAAGCCCTCCGGCATCACCCCGACCAGTTCACCGCGCTCCAGCAGCCGTTCGGCGTCCTCCGCGCAGGCAAGCGTGTGACCGGCCTTGCGGGCCAGCTCGTTGACGACCGGCAGCATGAAGACCAGGTCGGCGGCGAGCAGCCGGAGATGCCGGCCCGCGGGGTGGTTGTCGTGGACCGCGACCTGCATCATCAGGCCGTCCAGCGGCAGCGTCCCGGAGTGGTTGGCGACGATCAGCGCCCCGCCCTCGGACGGGATGTTCTCGACGCCCTTGACCTCGACCCGGAAGTACTTCTCGTAGAGCGGGCGGATCAGGGACATCAGGACCTGGTCGGTGAGCTCCTCGTCGTACCCGAAGTCGTCGACCTCGTAGTCACCGGTCAGACGCCTGCGCAGGAAGGCGAGGCCCCCGGCGACACGCCGTTCCAGCCCACCACCGCCCCGGGGCTGCTGAACAGGCTTCTCCTCACGCGTCACAGGAACATCATCCTGCGGGAAGCTCCGGCCCGGCAGGGGCTGGACCTCACGGACCACCGCGGGATCGCCCGTGCGCCTGCTCCCCGTGGTCCGCCGCCGCGTCGGGCGCTGCGCAGCACCCCCGCGCGACCTGTCGTCGTCGAACGGAATGACCTTGGCGTCCGCCATCGTCGATGCGCTCCTCAGTTGGCGCTCAGTGTCGGGGGTTGGCCGCCGCCCAGGAAGGACAGCGCGGCGATCCGGTCGACGGCCCCCGCGAGGGCCTCGGGGGGCAGGAGTCCGGGCCCCCGGCTGCGTGCGAAGTCCGCGAAGGTCTCGGCGGTCGTGTACTTCGGTTTGTATCCCAGCGTCTCGCGCATCTGATTCGTCGACACGACCCTGCCGTGCGTCAGCAGCCGCAACTGCTCCGGGGAGAAGTCCGTCACGCCCAGGGTACGCACCGCCGTGCCCGCCCAGGTGAGCGCGGGCAGCAGCAGCGGCACCGTGGGGCGGCCCAGCCGCCGCGCGCACTGGGAGAGCAACAGGACGCCGTCTCCGGCGATGTTGAACGTGCCGCTGTTGAGGGTGCCCCGCTCCGGCTCGTCCGAGGCGATCCGCAGCACCTCGATGACGTCGTCCTCGTGCACGAACTGGAGGCGCGGGTCGTACCCGAACACCGTCGGCAGCACCGGCAGCGCGAAGTACGAGGCGAGCGGTGAATCGGCGCTCGGGCCCAGGATGTTCGCGAACCGCAGCACGCACACGGCGACGTCGGGCCGGCGGCGCGCGAAGCCGCGTACGTACCCCTCGACCTCCACCGTGTCCTTCGCGAAGCCGCCGCTGGGCAGCGACTTGGGCGGGGTGGTCTCGGTGAACACGGCCGGATCGCGGGGCGCCGACCCGTAGACGTTCGTACTGGACTTCACGACGAGCCGTTTGACCGTCGGGGACTTCTGACAGGCCCCGAGGAGCTGCATGGTGCCGATGACGTTGGTCTCCTTGACCGTGGTCCGGCTGCCGCCGCTCAGCGCGGTGCCCGTCACGTCCATGTGCACGACCGTGTCGACGGAGTGCTCGGCGAGCACCCGGGCGATCGTGGGCTGGCGGATGTCGGCCCGGACGAAGTCGGCACCGCCCAGATGGTGCTCGGGCGCCACCGCGTCCACGGCGATCACGCGGTCCACCTGTGGGTCACGCTGGATCCGTCGTACGTACCGGCCCCCCAACTGGCGGGCCACTCCGGTCACGAGCACGACCTTCCCCAAGATCAGCGCCTCTCTTCCCGTGCTGGACGTATCTGGACGTAGCTCTGCTCGTAGCCTGCCGTGTTCCCCGTGTGCCGCCAACCTAGCGGGTCGATGTTGCGCCGTGATGACCACCCGGCGCACGAAGTGACGGCGGGCCAGGGACCTACGACCGGGCCGGACCGCGCGGCCGGCAGGCGTACGCACAGCATCCTCCCTGAGAGCGCCCGGGGCGCAGATGCGCGGCCGCCCGCGGCCGGAAAACGCTGCGGCCCCCCACCCGTAGGTGAGGGGCCACAGAGCGCGCTGTCGACAGCCGCCGCGCAAGCGCAAGGGCGAGCCCCGCTCAGGCGGGGCACGGCCTTACTTCTTGTTGCGACGCTGAACGCGAGTGCGCTTGAGCAGCTTGCGGTGCTTCTTCTTCGCCATCCGCTTGCGCCGCTTCTTGATAACAGAGCCCACGACTACCCTCGCTCACTTCTCTTTACTCGGTGCTGGGCTGCATGGGCCCACACGACCTACGAGGGGCCAGCCTACCCGTCCGAGCGCCGAGGTCGTAATCGAGGTGATCCGAGTGCATTCCCGGGGTGACCACGAGGGCCCCCGAGAACTTCACCGGGACGCCGTCAGGCCGTCTCCACCCCCACATAGCTCTCGCGGAGGTACTCGTGAACAGCTTGCTCCGGCACCCGGAAGGACCTCCCCACCCGGATCGCCGGCAGATGACCGCTGTGCACCAAGCGGTACACGGTCATCTTCGACACTCGCATCACCGAGGCGACTTCCGCCACGGTAAGGAACTGAACCTCGTTCAGAGGCCTCTCGCCCGCTGCAGCCATGACACACCTGAACCTTCCGCACTCGACGGTCACCGGCTTCCCCTTCCGGTGACTCTTCGTCGTTGCGTGCTCACTCCCCAATGTAGGGGCGGGTGATGCGAGTGGGGAAGAGGGGATGGCATCGGCCGCCTACTGTGACAGACACGCTCGATTGAGTACATAGCGAGTAAGCGGTCGGTAGTAATCAGACCGCACAGCGTCATCAACCGGAACGACGACGGACACCCGCCCCTCCGCCTCTCCGACGAAGAGCGCGGGATCGTCCGTATCGGCCAACCCCATGGCCTCGAACCCCAGCTGACCTGCCCCGCAGACCCATCCGTGGTCCCCGATCACCAGCTCCGGGAGGGGCCCGCCGGCCTCCGCCGCGGCCGCCAGAACAGTACGAACCGGGAGCGGTGAGTGGGAGTGCGCGCCGGTCGCACCACGGGGGGCATGCACACCGGGTTCACGCACCAACGCGACGCCCTGTACGTAGTCGAGGTTGTACGTGCGTAGACCGAACCGGGTCGTTATGTCGACAGAGCTACCCTGCGCGGGGGTGAGGACGTCACATCCCGCCGACGACAACGCGTCCGCGAGAGCGGCGTAGAAACCGAGCAGCCGGTGCGGATGGCCGGTACCCAGAAGCACCGGTTCGCGGTCGCGGGCCGCTTCCCCGAGCCGCCGCGCGAAGGCTTCCAGCGCGGCCAGGGTCTTCTCCGGGTCGATCACATCATGCCCGCTCGTGTGCGCCGGATCGGCCGAAACCCCGCACTTGTCGGCCATCAACTCGATCAGATCCCGCTCCCGCCAGGTCCACTCGGGATCAAGTCCGAGCAGCACACGAGGATCCCGGGCAGCGAAGAGCCGATAACTCCGCAGACTCTCCTCGCGCGAGGTGGCGACGGGCCCGGCCAGCCGGGCGGCCAGCAGGTGCGCGCGCAATGCTCCGGTGCTCAACACGTCAGCGATGCTGACGCATGCGCCGGACTTTCACCCCGAAAATCCCGAAAACGCCCCACAGTTGGCGTAATGGACATCTCCGGGCAGCGCCCAGGGACGGGGCCCTACGCGAGCAGCCCCCGCAGCGGGAACACCGCGCGCCGCGTCGCCACGATCGCCTGGTCGAGGCGGTCCGCCGGGTCGTACCCGGACTCCCAGTCCGCCCAGGACACCGGCCACCGCCCGTCCGTCATCCGCACCGGCGCCAACTGCCGCGTACGGGCGAACACTTGCTGCCGCCAGCTCTCCGGGATCACCGTCTCGGGCTCGATCGGCCGCCCCGCGGCGACGGCCACCAGATGCGTCCACGACCGCGGTACGACGTCCACCACCGCGTACCCCCCGCCGCCCAGCGCGATCCACCGCCCGTCGGCGTACCCGTGCGCCAGCTCGTGACAGGCGACCTGCACGGCCCGCTGCGCGTCGAGCGAGACGGCGAGGTGCGCGAGCGGGTCCTCGAAGTGGGTGTCGGCCCCGTGCTGGGTGACGAGCACCTGCGGCCGGAAGTCCGCGACCAGTTCGGGAACGACGGCGTGAAAGGCCCGCAGCCACCCCGCGTCTCCCGTCCCGGCCGGCAGCGCCACGTTCACGGCACTGCCCTCCGCCCCCCGGGCGCCGGTCTCCTCGGGCCACCCGGTCTGCGGGAACAGGGTCCGCGGATGCTCGTGCAGCGAGATCGTCAGAACCCGCGGATCCTCCCAGAACGCGGCCTGCACCCCGTCCCCGTGATGCACGTCCACATCCACGTAGGCGACCCGCTCGGCCCCGAGCTCCAGCAGCCGCGCGATCGCCAGCGCGGCGTCGTTGTAGATGCAGAACCCCGACGCGCCACCCGGCATCGCGTGATGCAGCCCGCCCGCGAAGTTCACCGCGTGCAGCGCGTCCCCGCGCCACACCGCCTCCGCCGCACCGACCGACTGCCCCGCGATGAGCGCGGACACCTCGTGCATCCCCGCGAAGGCGGGATCGTCCATGGTCCCGAGCCCGTACGAGGCGTCCGCGGCCGCCGGATCGGCGGAGGCCGCCCTGACCGCCTCCACGTAGTCCTCCCGGTGCACGAGCCGCAGCGTCGACTCCCCGGCCGCCTTGGCCGCGACCACGTCCACCTCCCGGTCGAGCCCGAAGGCGCCGACCAGTCCCCGGGTCAGCGCCAGCCGGACCGGATCCATCGGATGGTCCGGACCGAAGTCATAGCCCGTTACTGCCTCGTCCCACATCAGCTGTGCGCGGCCGCTCATGCCCGTCACCGTATCGGTCCGGTTCGGGCGCGAACGAGCGGGCGTACCCCAGCGTCACCAGGACCAACACCATCGGCACAAGCATGGCGCCGCGGTAGTTCCAGGCATCGCCCAGTGCCCCCACCAACGGTGAACCGATCAGGAACCCCACGTAGTTGAAGATGTTCAGACGCGCGATGGCCGTGTCCGAAGCCCCCGGGAAGAGCCGCCCGGCCGCCGCGAACGTCTGCGGAACCAGCACACACAGCCCCAGCCCCAGCAGGGTGAACCCGAGCATCCCGACCCACGCCCCCGGGGCCGCCGCCACCACCGCGAACCCCAGCGCCGCCACCACGGCCCCCAGCCGCACGACGGCCACCGCCCCGAACCGCCGCACCCCGACGTCCCCGACTGCCCGCCCCACCAGCGTCATCACCATGTAGACGTTGTACGGAACGGTCGCCAGCTGCTCGGAACTGCCCAGCACGTCCTGCAGATACTTCGCGCTCCAGTTGGAGACCGTCGAGTCCCCGATGTACGCGAACGTCATCACCAGGCACAGCGGCAGCAGCAGCTTGAAGACGACGGGTCCGGCCTCCGCCTTCTCCGGCCCGGACACGGCCTCACCGTCGACGTACCACCGGCTGCCCAGGAACGCGGCCGGCAGCAGCACGAGCACCACCGGCAGATAGGACGTGAACAACGACAGATGCCAGTGCGCCCCCACCCACGCGAGCGAGGCGCCCACGATCCCGCCCAGGCTGTACGTGGCATGGAAACCGAGCATGATGCTGCGCCCGTACGTCCGCTGGAGGCTCACCCCCAGCATGTTCATGGAGGCGTCGAGCGCGCCGACCGCGAGCCCGAAGGCACCGAGGGCCACCGCCAGTTCCACCAGCCGGTCCCCCGCCCCGACCCCGAGCAGCGCCAGCAGCACCACCGGCTGGGACCAGCGCAGCAGCCGGCTGGGCCGTATCCGCTTGACCAGGTGCTCGGTCGTCACGCTTCCGACGCCGGCGAGGATCGGGACGGCCGCCAGGAAGACGGGCAGCAGCGCGTCCGAGACCCCGTACCGGTCCTGGATGGCCGGGATGCGCGTCACGAGCAGCGCGAAGGTGGTGCCCTGGGCGAAGAAGCTGAACGCCAGCGAGGCCCTGCCGCGCCGCAGCACATCTGTCATGGCGGCGAGCGTAGGGCCCCGGCCTACCGGTGGGTAGATCCAGCCGAAGATGAATTCTGCTCATCTGCGGCGAGGCCGTCACCGCTCGCCGGTCCGGCCGCCGGCCTCCGCCCTGACCATCGCCTCCATCGGACCGGCGGCGAGGCCACCGCTGAGCAGCATGGCCAGCGCCATCGTGCCGATCATGACGACCGTGCCGAGCCACACCATCGTGTCGACGGGCAGCGTGTACGCCCCCACGACCCGCACGACGCACTCCCCGAGCAGCGCGACGCCCCACACCAGGGAGAAGGTCCGCTCGAACTTCCGGAACCGCTCGGACCCGCTGAGCAGCCGCTCCCAGGCGGCCGTCCTCGCAGGGTCCCCCTTGGTGACGAACGGTTTCATCGCCGTCGTCATCATCGGCCGGCCCGCCAGCACGGAGACCAGGACGCCGATCCCGATCACGCTGCTCACCCCGCTGTCCTTGGCGAGCATCAGCCGCGGGTCACCTGCGACCAGACTCAGCAGCAGCCCGGCCACGTTGACGAACAGGATCAGCGCGGCCAGCGCGTTGACCTTCCGCTCCCGCGCCACGCTCCACACGGTCCGTACGGCGGGCACCACGCTGCTCCACCCCAGCGCCGCCATGGTGCTCATGCCGAGGCCGCTCCTGAGGAGGTAGTACGAGCCGATCGGCACCGCCACGTCCACGATCAGCGGCAGCAGGTGCTGCCGGGTGGCGACCTGCGATGTGTCGCCGGTGGCAGCTGTTGCGCTACCGGTCTCCGTGGCCATGACGCTCATGATCGGGTCCCTCCGTCGTCGCCGTGTACGTGCCGCTTTCGATGTACTCAGCTTCGCGGCCGGACCCCTCGGGCCGACAGAAACGATCGTCCGGAGCTCGCCATGACAAATGTCAGCGCTGCCCGATGGTGCGGGTCATACGAGCAGGTCGGGGAGGTCTCTTAGGTCGGAGAAGAGCCGGGTGGCGCCGGTGAGCCGTGCCGCGGGTGTCATGGCGGTGAAGCCGTACACGTCCATCCCGGCCGCGTTCGCCGCCTGTACCCCGAGCGGGCTGTCCTCGACGACGACGCACCGCCGCGGCGGTACGCCCATCCGCTCGGCCGCGTGCAGGAACAGGTCGGGCGCCGGCTTGCCCCGTCCCACGTCCTGGGAGCTGAAGACCCGTCCTTCGTCGAACCACTGGTCGAGCCCGGTCGTGCGGTGCCCCACCCGGATCCGCTCGTGGCTGCCGGAGGAGGCCACGCAGTACGGCACCCCGTCCGCGGCCAGTTTCTCAAGCACCTGTACGACTCCGGCGACCGGTCGCAGTTCGCGTTCGAACGCGGCGAAGACCCGTCCGTGGAAGACGTCGTCGAAGTCCTCGGGCAGCCGCTGCCCGGTGCGCTCGTGGACCAGGTCGTGGACACGGTGCATCGCGGACCCCATGTAGTCCCGGATGGACTCCTCGTACGAGGTGGGGTGTCCGAGCTCGGTCAGATAGGCGGCGAGGAGGCGGTTGGAGATCGGCTCACTGTCCACGAGGACGCCGTCGTTGTCGAAGATGACCAGGTCGTAGCGCATACGGCAACACTAAAACGAGGAGACCCGCAAACGCAGAAAACCCCCGTACCGATTTCCCGGTACGGGGGTTTTCTTCAAAATTTGTTCGGCGACGTCCTACTCTCCCACAGGGTCCCCCCTGCAGTACCATCGGCGCTGTAAGGCTTAGCTTCCGGGTTCGGAATGTAACCGGGCGTTTCCCTCACGCTATGACCACCGAAACACTATGAAACTGTCAACCGGAGCCGTGGCAAAGCTACGACGGTTGTTCGTGGTTTCAGAACCAACACAGTGGACGCGAGCAACTGAGGACAAGCCCTCGGCCTATTAGTACCGGTCACCTCCAGCGGTTACCCGCCTTCCAGATCCGGCCTATCAACCCAGTCGTCTACTGGGAGCCTTAACCCCTCAAGGGGGTGGGAATACTCATCTCGAAGCAGGCTTCCCGCTTAGATGCTTTCAGCGGTTATCCCTCCCGAACGTAGCCAACCAGCCATGCCCTTGGCAGGACAACTGGCACACCAGAGGTTCGTCCGTCCCGGTCCTCTCGTACTAGGGACAGCCCTTCTCAATATTCCTACGCGCACAGCGGATAGGGACCGAACTGTCTCACGACGTTCTAAACCCAGCTCGCGTACCGCTTTAATGGGCGAACAGCCCAACCCTTGGGACCGACTCCAGCCCCAGGATGCGACGAGCCGACATCGAGGTGCCAAACCATCCCGTCGATATGGACTCTTGGGGAAGATCAGCCTGTTATCCCCGGGGTACCTTTTATCCGTTGAGCGACGGCGCTTCCACAAGCCACCGCCGGATCACTAGTCCCGACTTTCGTCCCTGCTCGACCCGTCGGTCTCACAGTCAAGCTCCCTTGTGCACTTACACTCAACACCTGATTACCAACCAGGCTGAGGGAACCTTTGGGCGCCTCCGTTACTCTTTAGGAGGCAACCGCCCCAGTTAAACTACCCATCAGACACTGTCCCTGATCCGGATCACGGACCCAGGTTAGACATCCAGCACGACCAGACTGGTATTTCAACGACGACTCCACCATGGCTGGCGCCATGACTTCAAAGTCTCCCAGCTATCCTACACAAGCCGAACCGAACACCAATATCAAACTGTAGTAAAGGTCCCGGGGTCTTTCCGTCCTGCTGCGCGAAACGAGCATCTTTACTCGTAGTGCAATTTCACCGGGCCTATGGTTGAGACAGTCGAGAAGTCGTTACGCCATTCGTGCAGGTCGGAACTTACCCGACAAGGAATTTCGCTACCTTAGGATGGTTATAGTTACCACCGCCGTTTACTGGCGCTTAAGTTCTCAGCTTCGCCAAACCGAAGTTTGACTAACCGGTCCCCTTAACGTTCCAGCACCGGGCAGGCGTCAGTCCGTATACATCGCCTTACGGCTTCGCACGGACCTGTGTTTTTAGTAAACAGTCGCTTCTCGCTGGTCTCTGCGGCCACCCCCAGCTCACCGAGTAAATCGGATCACCAGTGATGGCCCCCCTTCTCCCGAAGTTACGGGGGCATTTTGCCGAGTTCCTTAACCATAGTTCACCCGAACGCCTCGGTATTCTCTACCTGACCACCTGAGTCGGTTTAGGGTACGGGCCGCCATGAAACTCGCTAGAGGCTTTTCTCGACAGCATAGGATCATCCACTTCACCACAATCGGCTCGGCATCAGGTCTCAGCCTTGATGTGCGACGGATTTACCTATCACACGGCCTACACCCTTACCCCGGGACAACCACCGCCCGGGATGGACTACCTTCCTGCGTCACCCCATCACTCACCTACTACAGGTCTGGACCATCGGCTCCACCACTCCCCTTTGCCCGAAGGCTCCAGGGCGGCTTCACGGACTTAGCATCGCCTGGTTCAATGTTTGACGCTTCACAGCGGGTACCGGAATATCAACCGGTTATCCATCGACTACGCCTGTCGGCCTCGCCTTAGGTCCCGACTTACCCTGGGCAGATCAGCTTGACCCAGGAACCCTTAGTCAATCGGCGCACACGTTTCTCACGTGTGTATCGCTACTCATGCCTGCATTCTCACTCGTGAACCGTCCACCACTGCCTTCCGGCGCGGCTTCACCCGGCACACGACGCTCCCCTACCCATCACAGCAGGCGTTGGCCCTATAGCTGCAATGACACGACTTCGGCGGTACGCTTGAGCCCCGCTACATTGTCGGCGCGGAATCACTAGACCAGTGAGCTATTACGCACTCTTTCAAGGGTGGCTGCTTCTAAGCCAACCTCCTGGTTGTCTGTGCGACTCCACATCCTTTCCCACTTAGCGTACGCTTAGGGGCCTTAGTCGATGCTCTGGGCTGTTTCCCTCTCGACCATGGAGCTTATCCCCCACAGTCTCACTGCCGCGCTCTCACTTACCGGCATTCGGAGTTTGGCTAAGGTCAGTAACCCGGTAGGGCCCATCGCCTATCCAGTGCTCTACCTCCGGCAAGAAACACACGACGCTGCACCTAAATGCATTTCGGGGAGAACCAGCTATCACGGAGTTTGATTGGCCTTTCACCCCTAACCACAGGTCATCCCCCAGGTTTTCAACCCTGGTGGGTTCGGTCCTCCACGACCTCTTACAGCCGCTTCAACCTGCCCATGGCTAGATCACTCCGCTTCGGGTCTTGAGCGCGCTACTAAATCGCCCTATTCGGACTCGCTTTCGCTACGGCTTCCCCACACGGGTTAACCTCGCAACACACCGCAAACTCGCAGGCTCATTCTTCAAAAGGCACGCAGTCACGACGCACTGAGTAAACTCAATGCGCGACGCTCCCACGGCTTGTAGGCACACGGTTTCAGGTACTATTTCACTCCGCTCCCGCGGTACTTTTCACCATTCCCTCACGGTACTATCCGCTATCGGTCACCAGGGAATATTTAGGCTTAGCGGGTGGTCCCGCCAGATTCACACGGGATTTCTCGGGCCCCGTGCTACTTGGGTGTTTCTCAAACGAGCCGTTGACGTTTCGACTACGGGGGTCTTACCCTCTACGCCGGACCTTTCGCATGTCCTTCGCCTACATCAACGGTTTCTGACTCGTCTCACGGCCGGCAGACCGTGAAAGAGAAATCCCACAACCCCACATACGCAACCCCTGCCGGGTCTCACACGCATATGGTTTGGCCTCATCCAGTTTCGCTCGCCACTACTCCCGGAATCACGGTTGTTTTCTCTTCCTGCGGGTACTGAGATGTTTCACTTCCCCGCGTTCCCTCCACTTGCCCTATGTGTTCAGGCAAGGGTGACAGCCCATGACGACTGCCGGGTTTCCCCATTCGGAAACCCCCGGATCAAAGCCTGGTTGACGACTCCCCGGGGACTATCGTGGCCTCCCACGTCCTTCATCGGTTCCTGGTGCCAAGGCATCCACCGTGCGCCCTTAAAAACTTGGCCACAGATGCTCGCGTCCACTGTGCAGTTCTCAAACAACGACCAACCACCCATCACCCTGCCCTGAAGGCAAGTTCACTGGGGCCGGCACTGAAGGCAGCCAAAATCGGCCGTACCTTCAGACACCCAACAGCGTGCCCGACACCCTCGCCACTCATGATCAGCTTTCCACGCTCCGAAGAGCAGTACTGGCAGCCCGAGATGACTGAAAGTGCCGAATAATCAACGTTCCACCCATGAGCAACCACCGTCGAACGTGTGCCGACGTAATGGCCCTGGACCACCAGGCAAGCCTGGCAGCCTAGATGCTCCTTAGAAAGGAGGTGATCCAGCCGCACCTTCCGGTACGGCTACCTTGTTACGACTTCGTCCCAATCGCCAGTCCCACCTTCGACAGCTCCCTCCCACAAGGGGTTGGGCCACCGGCTTCGGGTGTTACCGACTTTCGTGACGTGACGGGCGGTGTGTACAAGGCCCGGGAACGTATTCACCGCAGCAATGCTGATCTGCGATTACTAGCAACTCCGACTTCATGGGGTCGAGTTGCAGACCCCAATCCGAACTGAGACAGGCTTTTTGAGATTCGCTCCGCCTCACGGCTTCGCAGCTCATTGTACCTGCCATTGTAGCACGTGTGCAGCCCAAGACATAAGGGGCATGATGACTTGACGTCGTCCCCACCTTCCTCCGAGTTGACCCCGGCAGTCTCCTGTGAGTCCCCATCACCCCGAAGGGCATGCTGGCAACACAGAACAAGGGTTGCGCTCGTTGCGGGACTTAACCCAACATCTCACGACACGAGCTGACGACAGCCATGCACCACCTGTACACCGACCACAAGGGGGGCACTATCTCTAATGCTTTCCGGTGTATGTCAAGCCTTGGTAAGGTTCTTCGCGTTGCGTCGAATTAAGCCACATGCTCCGCTGCTTGTGCGGGCCCCCGTCAATTCCTTTGAGTTTTAGCCTTGCGGCCGTACTCCCCAGGCGGGGAACTTAATGCGTTAGCTGCGGCACCGACGACGTGGAATGTCGCCAACACCTAGTTCCCACCGTTTACGGCGTGGACTACCAGGGTATCTAATCCTGTTCGCTCCCCACGCTTTCGCTCCTCAGCGTCAGTAATGGCCCAGAGATCCGCCTTCGCCACCGGTGTTCCTCCTGATATCTGCGCATTTCACCGCTACACCAGGAATTCCGATCTCCCCTACCACACTCTAGCTAGCCCGTATCGAATGCAGACCCGGGGTTAAGCCCCGGGCTTTCACACCCGACGTGACAAGCCGCCTACGAGCTCTTTACGCCCAATAATTCCGGACAACGCTTGCGCCCTACGTATTACCGCGGCTGCTGGCACGTAGTTAGCCGGCGCTTCTTCTGCAGGTACCGTCACTTTCGCTTCTTCCCTGCTGAAAGAGGTTTACAACCCGAAGGCCGTCATCCCTCACGCGGCGTCGCTGCATCAGGCTTTCGCCCATTGTGCAATATTCCCCACTGCTGCCTCCCGTAGGAGTCTGGGCCGTGTCTCAGTCCCAGTGTGGCCGGTCGCCCTCTCAGGCCGGCTACCCGTCGTCGCCTTGGTGAGCCACTACCTCACCAACAAGCTGATAGGCCGCGGGCTCATCCTTCACCGCCGGAGCTTTCAACCCACCCAGATGCCCAGGCAGGTATTATCCGGTATTAGACCCCGTTTCCAGGGCTTGTCCCAGAGTGAAGGGCAGATTGCCCACGTGTTACTCACCCGTTCGCCACTAATCCACCCCGAAGGACTTCATCGTTCGACTTGCATGTGTTAAGCACGCCGCCAGCGTTCGTCCTGAGCCAGGATCAAACTCTCCGTGAATGTTTTCCCGTAATCGGGACGACACCACGAGAGCGGAACCAGGAAGAGGAATAATCCTCCCGGTTCACAGCGTCCTCGCTGTGCGCCCACCCCAGTCAAGGAGCGGGACTTTTTCAAAGGAACCTCGCCCCGACCGATCGGCCGGAGACGGGGTATCAACATATCTGGCGTTGATTTTTGGCACGCTGTTGAGTTCTCAAGGAACGGACGCTTCCTTTGTACTCACCCTCTCGGGCTTTCCTCCGGGCGCTTCCCTTCGGTCTTGCGTTTCCGACTCTATCAGACCGTTTCCGTATCCGATTTCCTCGGTGCTTTCCAGGTTTCCGCTTTCGCGTTTCCCTTTCCGGCGGTTCCGACTCTATCAGATCCTTTCGGGCCTGATTCCCAGTCAGAGGGGCTTGTCTTCCCGGCTGTTGGGCCGTTCCGACGAGTGAGACTTTAGCGGATTCCTGCCTCCCGAGCTAATCGGGGGCGTCCTTTCGAACGCGGATTCCTCATTTCGCAAACGCGCACGGAAACGAGCCGACGACGAGTCGCCGTTCGCTGGATGCTTGTTGCGGAATGGCTGTCCGGGGACCGACCGGAGTCGGCGCTCACGTCGGACAACTCGGAGAACACTACGTACGGGGCAGGGGTGTGTCAACTCCGCGCCGGACGCCCCTCTGGCGCGTACCCTCGGGGGCATGACCACACATACGTGCACCCAGCAGTGGTGGGCCGCCTGACGGCGGCCGTACTCACGTATGTACACAACGGCCGCCGCCCCGGCGGCCGTTTCTGTATCTCCCTCCTGGGGGCCGGCCGGCGGGTGCGGCGGCCTCGACCAGAAGGTGGAGAGATGAAGCGGATCTTCAGCGGGGTCAAGCCGACCGGGCATCTGACGCTGGGGAACTACCTCGGGGCCGTACGCCGCTGGGCGGACGTCGATCAGCACCGGGCCGACGCCCTGTTCTGCATCGTCGATCTGCACGCGCTGACCGTGGACCACGATCCGGGACGGGTCCGCAGACTCAGCAGGCAGGCGGCGACGTTGCTGCTGGCCTCGGGGCTCGATCCCCAGCTGTGCACCGTCTTCGTTCAGAGCCATGTCGACGAGCACGCCCGGCTGTCGTACCTGCTGGAGTGCGTCGCCACCGACGGGGAGATGCGGCGGATGATCCAGTACAAGGAGAAGGCCGCGCGGGAACGGGAGCGGGGTGGGAGCGTACGGCTGTCGCTGCTGACCTATCCCGTGCTGATGGCGGCCGACATCCTGGCGTACGGAACCGATGAGGTGCCGGTCGGGGACGACCAGACACAGCATGTGGAACTGACCCGGGATCTCGCGGTGCGGTTCAACCAGCGGTACGGGCACACGTTCGCGGTGCCCCGGGCCACGCGCCCCGAGGTCGCCGCGCGGGTCATGAATCTCCAGGACCCGACGTCCAAGATGGGGAAGAGCGACGACGTGGGGCCGGGTGTCGTCTATCTGCTCGACGAGCCGGACGTGACGCGGAAGAAGATCATGCGGGCCGTGACGGACAGCGGGCAGGACGTCGTCCACGACCCGGAGGGACGGCCGGGGGTCTCGAACCTGCTGGAGATCCTCGCCGCTTGTGAAGGCACGGACCCGGAGACCCTGAGTGGTGCCTATCAGTCGTACGGCGCCCTGAAGAAGGACACCGCCGAGGCCGTGGTCGAACTCCTGCGGCCCCTGCGGGAACGGCACAAGCAGCTGTGCGCCGACCCCTCCTATGTGGAAGGTGTGCTGCGGGACGGCGCCGTGAAGGCGAGGGAGATGGCCAGACCGCGGGTGGACGCGGCGTACCGGGCGATCGGGCTGCTGGCGGCGGGCTGAGACGGCGGGGCCGGGCGCGCGTGCCCGGCCCCTTCGCCGCTGTTCCGCCGGTGCCCGACCCACCCAAAGACCCCGCCGCGCAACGGCGCGGGGATTTCAGCGGAGGTCTCAGACGATGGCCAGGCTCTTCGCCATGACCCGCTCCCTGCCGACGCCGTCGGACAGCAGATCGCCGGGCTCACCCGTGTCCGTGAAGCCGTGCCGTTCGTAGAGCGCGAACGCCCTGCGGTTGTCCGGCATCACGGACAGCCGGAGCGTCCTGGCACCGCGCTCCGCCCCCCACCGTTCGACCGCCTGGATCAGGTAGTCACCCACGCCCCGGCCCCGAGCCGTGGGGCCGACCCACAGCGAGATCAATTCCACGTTCTCCGGGTCCTCGCCCGGCACTCCGCTGACCATGCCCGCCGGAAGCCCGTCGAGGAGCGCGACGAGATCCCGCGCGCCGGGAATCGACAGACGGGCACGCCAGCGTTCCTCCCGATCGCCGGAGCCCTGCCACTCGGCCAGCGTCGATCCGAAGGCGTGGGGCGCCTCGGCGAGCGCCGTCAGTCGCAGCTCCCGCCAGAGGGGCCAGTCGTCCGATTCCAGAGCGCGCAGTTCAAGCATGATCCAGACCTTGCCCGGCCGCCGGAAGCGACGGCAAGTCGATATCCACCAGGTGAACAAGGCCGATCGCCCCCGCGGCCGGCCGAACCCGGCGGGCAGCGGTGACACGTACACCCGCAGGCGGCAGGGCCACGAGACCCCGGTGAACCGGTCCGGTCACCGCACTAGCTGTTGCCGGAGGCCAGCTCGCGGCTGCGGTCGCGGGCGGCCTCCAGTGCGGCGATGAGGGCCGCGCGCACGCCGTGGTTCTCCAGTTCACGGATCGCGTTGATCGTGGTGCCCGCGGGGGACGTCACGTTCTCGCGGAGCCGCACGGGGTGCTCCCCGCTGTCGCGGAGCATCACGGCGGCGCCGATCGCGGACTGGACGATCAGGTCGTGGGCCTTGTCGCGGGGCAGACCGAGCAGGATGCCCGCGTCCGTCATGGCCTCGACCAGGTAGAAGAAGTACGCCGGGCCCGAGCCGGAGAGGGCGGTGCAGGCGTCCTGCTGGGACTCGGGAACACGGAGCGTCTTGCCGACGGCGCCGAAGATCTCCTCGGTGTGGGCGAGGTGCTCCTCGGTGGCGTGGCTGCCGGCGGAGATGACGGACATGGCCTCGTCGACGAGCGCGGGGGTGTTCGTCATGACCCGCACCACCGGGGTGCCCGCGGTCAGACGCTCCTCGAAGAACGAGGTGGGGATGCCGGCCGCGCCACTGATGATCAGACGGTCGGCGGGGAGGTGCGGGGCGAGCTCGTCGAGGAGGGTGCCCATGTCCTGCGGCTTGACCGTGAGGATCAGGATGTCGGCGTTCTTGGCGGCCTCGGCGTTGGTGACGGCCGTGACACCGTGGCGCTCCTGGAGTTCCCTGGCGCGCTCGGGGCGGCGGGCCGTCACGAGGAGGTCGGCGGGGTCCCAGCCGGATCGGATCACTCCGCTCAGCAGGGCTTCGCCGATCTTTCCGGTGCCGAGGACTGCGACTTTCTGGCTCATGGTGCGGGTGCCCTCCAGGGGTGCGTCGTCCTGGGGTCATCCTCGCACCCGGGCGGTCGGGCCGGGTGGTCCGTCCGTTGAGCGGACGGCCACGGCGCGTCACCGCGTGCGGCGCCTGAGGGTGGCGGCGCCGAGGAACAGGACCAGGAGGGCGCAGCCCGCCACGATCAGCGCGTCACGGAGGAACGTGGCCGTCATGTCGGTGTGTTTGAGGACTTCGTTCATTCCGTCCACGGCATAGGACATGGGGAGCACGTCGGAGACCGCTTCCAGAGCGGGGTGCATGCTCGAACGGGGCGCGAAGAGGCCGCACAGGAGGAGCTGGGGGAAGATCACCGCCGGCATGAACTGGACCGCCTGGAATTCGGAGGCCGCGAAGGCCGAGACGAAGAGGCCGAGGGCCGTTCCGAGGAGCGCGTCGAGCAGGGCGACGAGCAGGAGGAGCCACGCGGAACCCGTGACGTCGAGGCCCAGGAACCAGACCGCGAGGCCGGTGGCGAGGGCCGACTGGACGACGGCCAGGGCGCCGAACGCGAGGGCGTAGCCGGCGATCAGGTCGCCCTTGCCGAGCGGCATGGCGAGGAGGCGTTCCAGCGTGCCCGAGGTGCGTTCGCGCAGGGTGGCGATGGAGGTGACGAGGAACATCGTGATCAGCGGGAAGATCCCGAGGAGCGAGGCGCCGATGGAGTCGAAGGTGCGCGGGCTCCCGTCGAAGACATAGCGGAGCAGGACGAGCATCAGACACGGGATGAGGATCAACAGCGCGATGGTGCGCGGGTCGTGGCGGAGCTGACGCAGCACGCGCGTCGCGGTGGCCGTCGTACGGGAGAGGTTGACGGCGGCCGCCCTCGTGCTCGTGCTCGTGCCGGGGACGGTGCTGATGCTGGTGCTGGTGGTCATCGGACGGTCTCCTTGCGGGGCCGGTCGGCGGTCGCGTTCGCCTCGTCGACGAGGTGGAGGAAGGCGGCCTCGACGGTCTCGGTGCCGGTGCGCTCGCGCAGGGCGTCGGGGGTGTCGTCGGCGAGGATCTCGCCCTCGCGCATCAGCAGGAGGCGGTGGCAGCGCTCGGCCTCGTCCATGACGTGGGAGGAGACGAGCAGAGTGGCGCCCCGGTCGGCGGCGATGGCGTGGAAGAGGGTCCACAGGTCGCGGCGCAGGACCGGGTCGAGGCCGACGGTGGGTTCGTCGAGGACCAGGAGTTCCGGGGTGCCGAGGAGGGCGACCGCGAGGGAGACGCGGTTGCGCTGGCCGCCGGAGAGGTTGCCCGCGAGGGAGTCGGCGTGGGAGGTGAGGTCGACGTCGGAGATGGCCCGGTCGACGTGGTCGTGGCGGCGGTCGGCGGCCGCGCGTCCCGGGTCGAGGACCGCGGCGAAGTAGTCGAGGTTCTGGCGGACGGTCAGGTCGTCGTAGACGGACGGGGCCTGGGTGACGTATCCGATGCGGGAGCGCAGGGCGGCGTCGCCCGCCGGACGGCCGAGGACCTCGAGGGTGCCGGTCGCCTTCGCCTGGGTGCCGACGGTGGACCGCATGAGGGTGGACTTGCCGCAGCCGGAGGGGCCGAGCAGTCCGGTGATCTGGCCGCGCGGTACGGCGAAGTCGAGGCCACGCAGGACGGTACGGGAGCCTCGGACGACGGTGAGGCCCTCGGCGCGCACGGCGGGCCGGCGGGATGCGGGAGAGCCGGAAGCGGCGGAGAGGACGGGAGAGACAGAGAGGTCCGGAGGGTCGGCCGGGGACGGTGTGCGCCTCGAAATATTCATCACGCGATGAATATTGCTCCCACGGGACACGACCGTCAAGCCCGGTCGCGTTCGGCGGCGCAGGCGCGCGGCGGCGCGATCGGAACGGACCGCTCCGGTGTGCGGTGCGGGTGGTGCGCTTCCACGTTCACGTGGCGGTCACACGGAAGGGCTGCGCGATCAACTCCCGTTACCGACAATGGATTTCAGTGCGCGGTCATATGCCCACCGGCCGCTGGACCGCGCCCGTACGTCCGCCGCGCCCTCCCCCGGCTCGGCAGCCCACGCATCCGCCGCTCTCGACCGGAGGTGCTGTTGTGATGCGCAAAGCCGATCTGTTGGCGTCCCTCGTCGTCTTTCTCGTGGCGCTGCCCCTGTGCGTGGGGGTCGCCATGGCCTCCGGTGTGCCGGCCGAACTGGGGCTGGTGACCGGGATCGTCGGCGGGCTGGTCGCCGGGGTGCTGCCCGGCAGCAGTCTCCAGGTCAGCGGGCCGGCGGCCGGGCTGACCGTGCTGGTGTACGAGGCGGTGCGGACGTACGGGCCGCAGGCGCTCGGTGTGCTGGTGCTCGGCGCCGGGCTGGTGCAGCTCGCGCTCGGGGTGCTGCGGCTCGGGCGCTGGTTCCGGGCCGTGTCCGTGGCCGTGGTGCAGGGCATGCTCGCCGGGATCGGGCTCGTGCTGATCGCGGGCCAGGTGTACGCGATGGGAGATGCCCCCGCGCCCGCGAGCGGCCTCGGCAAGATCGCCGGGCTGGTCTCGCTGCCCGGCGCCGCCGACCCGGTGGCCCTCGCGGTCGGGGGCGCCACCGTGGCCGTACTCCTGCTGTGGCCGCGGTGGCGGCGCGGGGCGCGGATGGTGCCCGCGCCGCTGCTGGCGGTGGCGCTCGCGTCGGCGGCGACCGGCCTGTTCGAACTGTCCGTCCGGCGGGTGACGGTGAGCGGGCTGCTGGACTCCGTGCAGCCGCCGTCCCTGGCGGAGCTCGGGCGGCTCACGGAAGTGGGCGTGCTCGGGACGGTGCTGGCGTTCGCGCTGATCGCGTCGGCCGAGTCGCTGTTCAGCGCGGCGGCGGTGGACCGGCTGCACCGGGGCCCGCGGACCGACTACGACCGCGAACTCATCGCGCAGGGCGCGGGGAACGCCGTGTGCGGGGCACTCGGGGCGCTGCCGATGACCGCCGTGATCGTGCGAAGTGCGGCGAACGTGCAGGCGGGGGCGCGGACGAAGGCCTCGCGGGTGCTGCACGGCCTGTGGCTGCTGGTCTTCACGGCGGTGGTGCCCGGAGTCCTCGGGGTCATTCCGGTTGCGGCGCTGGCGGGACTGCTCGTGCACGCGGGCTGCAAGCTGGTGCCGGTGCGGGAGGCGCGGGTGCTGTGGCGCGGGCACCGGGGTGAGGTCGTGGTGCTGGGCGTGACGGCGGTGGCCATCGTGGCCGGGAACCTGTTCGAGGGGGTGCTGGTCGGACTGGCGCTCGCCGTGGCCAAGACGGCGTGGGACATCAGCCATGTGCACGTGGAGACCGAGGACCGGGGGGCCGCGGGGATGGTCGTACGGGTGGTGGGGAACGCGACGTTCCTGCGGCTGCCGAAGCTGCTGGACGCCCTGGAGGCGCTGCCGGACGACCGTGACGTACGGCTGGAGCTGGGCGGGCTGCGGCATGTGGATCACGCGTGTGCGGCGGCCCTGGAACGGTGGACCGCCGCGCGGGATCACGAACGGGTCGCCACGATCACCAGCACGTCGTAGACCTCCTCGACCTGCCCGTCGGGGAACGCCTCCAGCAGGTGGGCCCGCTCCTCGGCGAGGAAGGCCTCGGTGCCCTCCTCGCCGAGCACCAGGAAGATCGAGTGGCTGGTGATGTTGGCGAGGTGGGTGTCGACGGGGACGTGACGGCTCCAGCGCACGACGCGGTGGGCGTGGTCCGGGATGTGGGCAGCGCCCTCGAAGGCGCGCTCGGTACGGGTGCCGGCCACGCCCTCCTTGCTGCCGGTGCCTCGCTTGCTGGCCTGCTCGTCGCCGAAGTACCGCTCGATACGGCGTGTCTGGGCGGCGATCCAGGGGACGTCGAGGGCGTCCGTGTTCCACCAGAGCGCGAGGGCGCCGCCGGGACGCAGCACACGGAATGCCTCCGGCAGGGAGCGGGCCGGGTCGGTCCAGTGCCAGGACTGGGCGTACGTCAGGAAGTCGGCGCGGGCGTCGAGGAGAGGGAGGGCGTTGCCGTCGCCCCGGACGATCGGAATGCCGGGGACGGTGCGGCGGAATTCCGCGGTCATGCCCTCGCCGGGTTCCACGGCCAGGACGTGCGCGCCCCTCGCCCGTAGCAGCGCGCTGGCGATGCCGGTGCCGGCGCCCACGTCGACGACCTGTGCGCCGGTGAGGGAGCGGCCGGCGAGCTCTTCGATCGCGTCGAAGAGCGCCGGAGGATAGGAGGGGCGGTTCGCCGCGTACTGGGCCGCGGCGGTGTTGAAGGAGTGGGCGCGGGTGGCGCGGGTCCTGTTCCGGGCGTCGGCGTCGGCGTCGGCGTCGGCCGGAGCTTCGGGTCCGGTGCCGGTCCCCGGGTCGGCCGGGGTCTTCGCCTCGGGTCCGGTGTCGGCGTCGGCGTCGGCGTCGGCGTCGGCGTCGGCGTCGGCCGGAGCTTCGGGTCCGGTGCCGGACCCCGGGTCGGCCGGGGTCTTCGCCTCGGGTCCGGTGTCGGCGTCGGAGTGGGAGGAGGGGGTCATACGTTCATGGTGGCTGGTGTCGCTGTGGGGGCACAGGGGTTTTCGTCCCGGCCGGCCCGGTCCCGAACCCGGGCTTCCGCTGCCGGACGGGGATGCCGTCAGGACCCGGCGGCCCGGCGCTTCCTCGACGGATTGCGGGTGCGGCCGGCGGAACGGCGCTCGTACCGCGCGCGGGCCGTGTCGTACTCCTCGCGGTGCAGCTTCTCGCCCGGGGCCTCGGTGAGGGAACGGACGGAGTACGCGAGGAGGGTGCCGACGAAACCGATGGCCAGCAGGCCCCGGAGGGAGGCCTGGCGGTCGGGGTCGGGGCGCTTGGAGAACGCGTCCCAGGTGTGACGGAAGGCGAGCGCGCTGCACACCGCGAACATCACCACGACCAGGATCGTCACCGGCCTGCCGACGTCCGCGATCGTCAGGCCCTGGTAGGCGAAGCGCAGGACGAAGCAGGCGGCCACCGCGGCGGCGAAGGAGCCGACGGCCACGCCGGCGCGGCGGCCGGTGTAGCCGCCGTCGTGCTCCACCCAGGACGTCCCGAAGAAGCGGAGGGGCTCGGGCTGGGGTCCCACGGGGGTACCGGTACCGGTTTCGGTCGTATCGCTCACACGCCGATTATCGCTCCGGTCACCGCGGGACCCGGCTTCGCCCGAACCCCTGGCGTCGTTCAGCTCAGGCGCAGCGCGGCGCGACGTAGCCGTCGCTGCCCGTCTTCACGTAGGCGTCGGCCACGTACTCGCCGTTGCCGACGTTGTCCCAGATCTTCGACGTTCCGTAGTACCCGCTGACCGTCTCACCGGGGGTCTGGCAGAAGATCACGACCCTTGAGCCCGTCGGCAGGACCTTGACGATGGAGTAGCCCGTGCCGGGGCCGCTGCGGACGTTCACGCTGGCGCCCGGCGCGATCGGGTAGGTCGGCGGCCCGTCCGCGGACGCGGCCACGGGCGACCCCATCACCATCAGGAGAGCGCCGGCTGCGGCGCCTGCGAACGCGGCGGATCTGCGTCCCTCGAATTTCATCCCTCTGTCCTGTCACTAGGGGTGCGGGTGACCCCACGCCGGTCATCGCCGGCGTGGGGGCGAGTTCAGGCGCAGCGCCCCGCGACGTAGCCGTCGCTGCCCGTCTTCACGTAGGCGTCGGAGACGAACTGGCCGTTGGCGATGTTGTCCCAGATGTTCGTCGTCCCGTAGTAGCCGCTGATGGACTCGCCCGGGCACTGGCAGTAGATCGGTACCGACGAGCCCGCCGACAGCGTGCGGACGACGGAGTAGTGCGTGCCCGGGCCACTGCGGACGTTCACGCTGTAGCCCGGAGCGATCGGATATGTCTGGGTCGCCGCCGCGTGCAAGGACTCCGTGTCCGCCGTGTCCGCCGCGCCGGTGATCTCTATGTCTTCCGTGGCCATCCTGGCCTCCCCCGCTGAATGATTCACGCCATGTTGGTGCCGAGCGCCGAGGCTAGCAAGCCGCCGATGTTTCGCACGAAGGATCGACTAGGCTCTGCGCGTCGCGCATGCGGACATACCCACGGGGGTGAGTGATGCCGCCACAGCGCAGCGCCGGAACCGAACCGGAAGCGGAACATCCGATGTACGCCGGGCAGTACCTGCTGGAGTCACAGCTCGGCTCCGGCGGCATGGGCGTCGTACATCTGGCGCGGTCCGCCTCCGGGTTGCGGCTCGCCGTCAAGGTCGTACACGCGGAGTACTCCCAAGACCCCGAGTTCCGGGGGCGGTTCAAGCAGGAGGTGGCTGCGGCCCGACGGGTCAGCGGCGCCTTCACCGCGCCCGTGGTGGACGCGGATCCCGAGGCCGAACACCCGTGGATGGCGACGCTCTTCATCCCCGGTCCCACCCTCGCCGAACACGTGAAGCGGAATGGCGCGCTGGGTCCCGCCCCGCTGCGTCATCTGATGGCCGGCCTCGCCGAGGGGCTGCGCGACATCCACCGGGCCGGTGTCGTGCACCGCGATCTCAAACCGAGCAACGTGCTGTTGGCCGACAACGGCCCCAAAGTGATCGACTTCGGCATCTCGCGGCCTTCCGACAGTGAACTGCACACCGAGACGGGCAAATTGATCGGCACCCCGCCGTTCATGGCTCCGGAGCAGTTCCGCAGTCCGCGCGAGGTCGGACCGGCCGCCGACGTCTTCGCACTCGGCTCGCTGATCGTGCACGCGGCCACCGGGAGCGGTCCCTTCACCTCCGACAGTCCCTATCTCGTCGCCTATCAAGTCGTCCATGACGAGCCGGACTTGACGGGGGTTCCGGAAGAGCTGGCCGATCTGGTGTCACGCTGCCTCGCCAAGGAACCCGAGGACCGGCCCACACCGGACGAGCTGATGACGGCGCTGAAGTCGGTGTCGGCCTCGTACGACACCCAGGCGTTCATTCCCGGCCAGCGCGGTGCGAGCGGGCCGGGGGCGAGGGCCGCGCAGCAAGGCGGTCCCCTGCCCGCGCAGGCCGCTTCCCCGGCGCCCGCGCGGGCGGCCCGTCCGCTGGTGCCGGCACCGGAGCCCGGTCCTGATCCCGATCCCACGCATCGCCGGGGTGGCGCGCTGCCGGGCGATGGCGCGAATCGGGGGGACGGCCGTTCCGGACCGGGGTCCGGGAAGGTGTCGGGGCGACGTTGGCGGCTCCCTCTCGCCGCCGCCGCGAGCGTGTTCGCCGCCGTGGTCATCGGCGTCCTCGCCCTGCACGGCGGCTCGGACGTCCGGGTCCCGAAGGAGCACACGGGCGGGCTGCCGTCGGGGGGCTCCTTCCACCCGTGGGACCTGTATCTGGGAGCCCCCGACATCAAGGCCGCCGGTCTGCCGCAGTGCACCTACGCGCCGCACGAGTTGTACTGCGTGCGTCCGGGCGTCCTGGCCGCCTCGGTCGACCCGGCCGACGGGCGGGTGCTGTGGTCGCGCGGTGACGCGCACCGCGGGAACCACCGCTCGACGGCGCCACCGGTGCTGTCGGGCGGACTGCTGCAGGTCCTCAGTGGGGACGGCCTGCACTTGCAGGCGCTGGATCCCGCCACGGGCGCGACCCGGTGGAGCCATGACCTCGCGCGCTACAGGGGCCATATCACCCATGTCGGCGGTGTCGTCCTGCTCACCGGACCCGACGGCGAGGTCACCGCTCTGGACGCCGCGACCGGCGAGGAGAAATGGCGGCACGCCGTCCCCGGGCAGTCGGAGCCGAGCTTCGTCACGTTCGGAGACGGCGTCGCCTACACGGTGACGAAGGCCGGGACCGGCTCGCGCGTGGACGCGGTCGATCCGCAGACCGGCTCCACCCGCTGGCACCGACGCCTGGACGGACAGCTGACCGTGGTGGGCGCCCACGACGGCACGGTCTGGTTCACCTCGATCGACAGTGTCCAGTCCACGGACGCCGTCGTGCGCTACGACGTCTCGGCCGGTTCGGTGCGCCACGTCGCGCTGCCGCTCCCGCTGTCGTCGTCACAGGCCGTCGTACAGGGCGACACCGTGTATCTGCTGGCCGGCGGCGGCACGCTGGTCGCTGTCGACACCCGGGCCTCGGCCCAGCTCTGGCGCGCGGAGACCTCGGTGACCATGGCCTCGGCTCCGGTGGTGGCCGGCCGGCGGCTCTATCTCACCGCGGTGGACGGGCGGCTGCTCTCCGTCGACGCCGCGCGGGGCACGCTGCTCGGGCAGACCAGGGCACGGCTCGGTGACGGCCGGGGCTCGCTGATCGGCGTGATTCCGGCGCCGGTCGTGGCCGGCGGGAAGGTCTACTCCTCCGCTCCGGACGGATCGCTCTTCGCCGTCGACGGGAGCCGTCCCTCCACCTGGTGAATGACCATTCCGCCCGCTGTACCGCGAAGCGGCCTGGTGAGCGGGCAACCCGAGGTCGGGTCGAGTGGGGCGGGAGGCACAGCGCGAAGGGGCCGCCCCGGCAGGAGCGGCCCCTGGGGTGTGCGCTGGTGGGTCAGCCCAGTTTCGAGACGTCGCGGACCGCGCCCTTGTCCGCGCTCGTCGCCATCGCGGCGTAGGCGCGGAGGGCGGCCGAGACCTTGCGGTCGCGGTTCGCGGGGGCGTACACGCCGTTCAGGGCGGAGCGGCGGGCGGCCAGCTCCTCGTCCCCGACCAGGAGCTCGATCGAGCGGTTGGGGATGTCGATGTGGATGCGGTCGCCGTCCCGGACCAGGGCGATGGTGCCGCCGGAGGCCGCCTCGGGGGAGGCGTGGCCGATCGACAGGCCCGAGGTGCCGCCGGAGAAACGGCCGTCGGTGATCAGGGCGCAGGTCTTGCCGAGGCCGCGGCCCTTGAGGAAGGAGGTCGGGTAGAGCATCTCCTGCATACCCGGTCCGCCCTTGGGACCCTCGTAGCGGATGACGACGACGTCGCCGTGGGTGATCTCCTTGCGGAGGATCTTGTCGACGGCCTCTTCCTGGGACTCGCAGACCACCGCGGGGCCCTCGAAGGTCCAGATGGACTCGTCGACCCCCGCCGTCTTCACGACGCAGCCGTCCACCGCCAGGTTGCCCTTGAGGACCGCGAGGCCGCCGTCCTTGGAGTACGCGTGCTCGGCGGAGCGGATGCAGCCGTTCTCCGCGTCCTCGTCGAGGGCCTCCCAGCGCTCGGACTGGGAGAAGGCCTCGGCGGAGCGGACGCAGCCGGGGGCCGCGTGCCACAGTTCGACCGCCTCGGGGGACGGGGAGCCCGCGCGCACGTCCCACGTCTTCAGCCAGTCCGAGAGGGACGGGCTGTGCACGGAGTGGACGTCCTCGTTGAGCAGGCCGGCCCGGTGCAGCTCGCCGAGCAGGGCCGGGATGCCGCCCGCGCGGTGCACGTCCTCCATGTAGTACGTGCGGTCCTTGGCGACGTTCGGGGCGACCTTGGCGAGACAGGGCACGTGGCGCGAGACGTCGTTGATCTCGTCCAGGCCGAAGGGGACGCCCGCCTCCTGGGCGGCGGCCAGCAGGTGCAGGATCGTGTTGGTGGAGCCGCCCATGGCGATGTCGAGGGCCATGGCGTTCTCGAACGCCGCGTGCGTGGCGATGTTGCGCGGCAGGACCGACTCGTCGTCCTCGTCGTAGTAGCGACGCGTGATGTCGACCACCGTGCGGGCCGCGTCCTGGTACAGCCCCTTGCGGGCCGTGTGGGTGGCCAGCACCGAGCCGTTGCCGGGGAGGGAGAGGCCGATGGCCTCGGTCAGGCAGTTCATCGAGTTGGCGGTGAACATGCCGGAACAGGAGCCGCAGGTCGGACAGGCGTTCTCCTCGATACGGAGGATGTCCTCGTCCGAGATCTTGTCGTTCACCGCGTCGGAGATCGCGTCGACCAGGTCGAGCGTGCGCACCGTGCCGTCGACCAGGGTGGCGCGGCCGGACTCCATCGGGCCGCCGGAGACGAAGACCGTCGGGATGTTCAGGCGCAGGGCCGCCATCAGCATGCCGGGCGTGATCTTGTCGCAGTTCGAGATGCAGATCAGGGCGTCGGCGCAGTGGGCTTCCACCATGTACTCGACCGAGTCCGCGATCAGGTCGCGGGAGGGCAGGGAGTACAGCATGCCGCCGTGACCCATCGCGATGCCGTCGTCGACCGCGATGGTGTTGAACTCGCGGGCGATGCCCCCGGCGGCCGTGATGGCCTCGCTGACGATCCGGCCGACCGGCTGCAGGTGGGTGTGGCCCGGCACGAACTCCGTGAAGGAGTTGGCGACCGCGATGATCGGCTTCCGTCCGATGTCCGCGCCCGGTACACCGGAGGCACGCATAAGGGCGCGTGCGCCCGCCATGTTGCGGCCGTGGGTGACTGTGCGGGACCTCAGTTCGGGCATCGTCGCTCGCTCCTTCGGAGAGTTATGACTGCATCGAGCCTACGCCGCCCCGCCAGGATTCGGACGCGGCGTCCGGAATGCGGGATGCCTGTCTCGGTGCGCGGGTACGGGGCGGCGCGCCGCGCCGTGGAGGACGACGCTCGCGCGGCCGGTGCCTCCCTTGGTGCGCGGGCGCGGGGGCGGGGACCGGGGCGCCGCGCCCGCGCGGGGCGGAGGATGCCCTCGCGGGCCGGGGACCCGGATGCCCGTGGCCGCCGAGGCACTGGATGCCCCTGGACGCCGGGCACCGCACCTGGACGCCGGGCACCGCTCCTGGACTCCGGGCGCCGGGCACCACTCCTGCACGCCGGGCGCCGGATCCCGTGGACGTCCGGGCGCCGGAAGCCGTGGAATCCGGGCGCCGGACACCGAGAGCCCCCGGGGCACGGGCCACTCGTGGGTGCGCCGGACCGGAGCGCTCACCTGCTCACGGAAGGGTGAGATGGCCCTGAACCACCGGGGCCACCCGCGCGACGATCGGCTCCAGGTCCGCCGAGGCCAGCGGCTCGACCCTGATCACGTAACGGAGCATCGCCACCCCCACCAGCTGGGCGGCGGCCAGCTCGGCGCGCAGTTCGGCGTCGGGGAGGTCGACCTGCCGGGCGATACGGCGCAGCAGCTGCGCGGCGATGAGCCGGCGGAAGACGGCGGCGGCGGTCTCGTTGTTCACGGCGGAACGGACGATCGCCAGGAGGGGCGCGCGGGTGGCCGGGTTCTCCCAGACGCCGAAGATGAAGCGGGTGAGGCGTTCCCCGATGCCGTCGAGGGGGCCGTCCTCGACCGCCGTGGGGGCCGCCAGAGCGGGGGCGAAGGCGACCTCGACGGCCGCCTCGAAGACCTGCTCCTTGGTGCCGAAGTAGTGGTGGACCAGGGCGGAGTCGACCCCGGCCGCCTTCGCGATGCCCCGGACCGACGTCTTCTCGTAGCCCCGCTCCGAGAACTCCTCGCGGGCCGCGTCGAGGATGCGGTCGCGGGTGGCGGGGGCCGCCTCCGTCTGCGTACGGGAGGGGCGCCCCCGGCGGCGGGGGGCTGCGTCCGTCACCGGCGGGGCACCTTGACGGCGGAGGCGAGGTGCAGGCGGGTGAAGGCGAGGGCCTCGGCGAGGTCCGCCTCGCGTTCGGCGCTGGACATCGCGCGGCGGGTGTTGACCTCGATGACGACGTGGCCGTCGAAGCCGCCGAGCGCGAGGCGCTCCAGCAGCTCGGCGCAGGGCTGGGTGCCGCGGCCCGGGACCAGGTGCTCGTCCTTGTTGGAACCGTTGCCGTCGGCGAGGTGGACGTGGCCCAGGCGGTCGCCCATGCGGTCGATCATGTTCATGGCGTCCGTGCGGGCGGTCGCGGTGTGGCTGAGATCGATCGTGTAGTGGCGGTAGTCGTCCTTCGTGACGTCCCAGTCGGGGGCGTACGCGAGCATCTCGCGGTCGCGATAGCGCCAGGGGTACATGTTTTCGACGGCGAAGCGCACGTCCGTCTCGTTCGCCATGCGCCAGATGCCGGAGACGAAGTCGCGCACGTACTGGCGCTGCCAGCGGAACGGGGGGTGCACGACGACGGTGCTCGCGCCGAGCTTCTCGGCCGCCGCCTGGGCGCGCTGGAGTTTGGTCCAGGGGTCGGTGGACCAGACGCGCTGGGTGATGAGCAGGCAGGGGGCGTGGACGGCGAGGATCGGGATCCGGTGGTGGTCGGAGAGCCGGCGCAGAGCGTCGATGTCCTGGCTGACGGGGTCGGTCCACACCATGACCTCGACACCGTCGTACCCGAGGCGCGCCGCGATCTCGAAGGCCGTCGCCGTCGACTCCGGATACACGGACGCCGTGGACAGCGCGACCTTCGCATCCGGGATGCGCACCACTGGTTCTGCCACGAAGGACAGAGTACGGGGAGTGGCCTGGGCGCGGGGAGGCGGTGACGCACGGACCCCCACGAACCGGCCGCGCCGGCTTCAGGGGGCTCCTCCCCCGGCCCCGTCAAGGGCTTCTTCCTCGGACCTCGTGCAGGGGGGTGCCCGCGGGCCTCGCCGAGGGGCTCCGCCCCCTGACCCCCGGTCGCGCGAAGGGATCGTCCTCAAACGCCGGACGGGCTGACACACAGGACGCCGGACGTCGGCCTTTGAGGGCGCCCGATCATCGCGGGCCCGCGTCTCCAGGCCGCCCGACGGCCACGGTGACAGCTACACGGCTACACGGACTCCATCTGGTCCAGACGCCGCAGGATGACACCTTCCCGAAGAGCCCAGGGACAGATCTCCAGGGTCTCCACCCCGAAGAGATCCATCGCCCCCTCGGCGACCATCGCCCCCGCGAGCAACTGTCCCGCCCGCCCCGGCGAGACCCCGGGAAGTTCCTTCCGCTCGCCCACGGTCATCGAGGCGAGCCTCGGCACCCAGTCCTGCAGCGAGCGCCGCTTCAGCTCACGCTGCACGTACAGCCCGTCCGTGGAGCGCGCCGCCCCGGCCAGCCGGGCGAGCTGCTTGAAGGTCTTGGAGGTGGCGACGACATGGTCGGGGGCACCGAAGCGGCTGAACTCCCCCACCGTACGGGCGATCTGCGCCCGGACATGACGCCGCAGCGCCTTGATGTCGGCCGGATCCGCGGGATCGGTCGGCAGCCAGCCCGCGGTCAGCCGCCCCGCGCCCAGCGGCAACGACACCGCCGCGTCCGGCTCCTCGTCCAGGCCGTACGCGATCTCCAGCGATCCCCCGCCGATGTCGAGGACCAGCAGCTTCCCCGCCGACCAGCCGAACCAGCGACGGGCGGCCAGGAACGTCAGCCGGGCCTCCTCCGCACCGGTCAGCACCTGGAGCTCGACACCGGTCTCGGTCTGCACCCGGGCCAGCACGTCGTCCGCGTTGCTGGCCTCGCGCACGGCGGAGGTGGCGAACGGCAGCATCGCCTCGACACCCTTGTCCTCGGCGGCCTCCAGCGCGTCCCGGACCGTCTCGATGAGTTTGTCGACACCGTCGGAACCGATCGCCCCGCTCTCGTCGAGCAGTTGGGCGAGCCGCAATTCGGCCTTGTGCGAGTGCGCGGGCAGCGGGCGCGCGCCGGGGTGTGCATCCACCACCAGCAGATGCACCGTGTTCGAACCCACGTCGAGGACACCGAGTCTCATGTACGGAACGCTACTGCGGCCGGGCCCGCCCGCCGTCCCCGGAGCGGCCTCCGGCGACTTACCCTGGACGCGTGCCAAAGACGAAAAAGGCGAAGCCTGACAATTCGACCAAGGGTTCTTCGCAGGCGAAGGCCACCAAGTCCAAGAAGTCCCCGAAGGCGGCGCCGGTGAAGGCCTCGCCGTCCGACGAGAAGGGACTCGACTTCGCGCGGGCATGGGTGGAGTTTCCCGATCCCGCCGACGACGAGCAGGTCTTCCGGTGCGATCTGACATGGCTGACCTCTCGCTGGAACTGCATCTTCGGCAGCGGCTGCCAGGGCATCCAGGCCGGTCGCGCCGACGACGGCTGCTGCACGCTGGGGGCCCACTTCTCGGACGAGGACGACGAGAAGCGGGTGGCCGGGCACGTGGCGAGGCTCACGCCTGACCTCTGGCAGCACCATGACGTCGGCCTGGAGTCGGGCTGGGTGTCGCAGGACGAGGACGGCGAGCGCCAGACGCGCCCGTACCAGGGTTCGTGCATCTTCCAGAACCGGCCCGGTTTCGCCGGCGGCGCGGGCTGCTCGCTGCACATCCTGGCGGTCAAGGAGGGCCGCGAGCCGCTGGAGACCAAGCCGGACGTGTGCTGGCAGCTGCCGGTGCGCCGGACGTACGAGTGGATCGACCGGCCCGACGACACCCGGGTGCTCCAGGTCTCGATCGGCGAGTACGACCGCCGGGGCTGGGGTCCGGGCGGCCACGACCTGCACTGGTGGTGCACGTCGGCGACCTCGGCGCACGGAGCGGGCGACCCGGTGTACGTCTCGTACCGCCCGGAGCTCGTGGAACTGATGGGCAAGGCCGGCTACGACCGGCTGGTCGAACTCTGCGAGCAGCGGCTGGCCTCGCAGCTGCCGCTGGTCGCGCCGCATCCCGCCGACCCGGTCGTCTGACCGTCAGGACGGGACCGGGTCGCCGGTGCCCTCGGGCGGCGGGGTCGAGCCGTCCGGGTTCGACGGGGTCGGGCCCGTGGGCGTGGGCGTCGGCGACGGGCCGGAAGGCGTCGGCGACGGGTCGGGACCGGACGAGGGCGTCGCCGAGCCGGGGCCGGACGGGGTGGGGCTACCGGGCGGCACCGGGCCGGGGCCGGACCCTGCGGGGGCGGACGGGCCCGCGTTCCCGTACCCGCCGATCGTGACCACGGCGCCCGCGGGTGCGATCGCCACGCGCGCGCGCCAGGCGCCCACCGGCTGGCGGAGCTGATCGACGTACACCTTGATCGTCACCCTCTCCCCGGGAGCGATCGTGCCCGACGACCGGCTGAGGTAGAGCCAGGGCGCTCCGGAACGCGCGGACCAGTGGACCGGCGAACTCCCGGACGCGGTCAGCGTGATGAAGGTCGTGTCGCCACTGCCCGTGGCCTGGACGGAGAGCTGTCCGGCGGCGCTGCCCGCGCCCGCGGCGCTGGTGACCTCCACGGACACGTCGGGCGTGCTGTCGCCCTTGGCGAAGCGGCTGCCGGGTCTGGTGCTGGCGTTGCCCGCGTTCTCGTAGCCGCCCGCGTTCTCGCCGCCGATGCCGTCGTGGCCGTGCGCCTCGCTCGCGGTGGCCGGGCGGCCGTCGGCGCCCTCTCCGGTGAGGGGCGCGCCGCGGTAGGCCGCCCAGAGGGCGAGCACGGGCGCGGCGACGACGGTGGCGACGACGGTCGTGGTGACGGCGCGCGCCCGCAGCCGGTCCCGGCGGGCGGCCCGGTCCTTGGGGTCCATCGGGAAACCGCGCCGGTCGAAGCGCGGCGCGCCGCCCCGCGTCCGCGGGACGTGCGCGAGCGCGATGTGCAGGGCGGCGCGCGGGGCCTGCAGGACGGGGAGCGCGGCGGGCGTGACGGTGCCGGGCCAGGTGCCGGGCGCGGCGCGTTCGGCGGTGCGGCGGCAGCGCGGGCAGTCGTCGACGTGCCGGACGAGTTCGCGGCGCAGGCCGGCACTCAGGACCAGCTGGCTGTCGCCGGTGAGGAGGGCGACGCTCGGGCAGCTGCCGGTCTCGACGACGGCGAGGGCGGCGCGGGTGCGTTCGACCTCACAGGCCGCGGAGGCGAGCAGCTCGCGCGCCTTGGTGGCGTCCATGCCGAGGACGGCGGCGACCTCGTGGGCGGCGAGCTGGTGGCGGACGGCGAGTTCGAGCGCCTCCCGCTGCTCGGGGGTGGTGCCGGCGGCCTCCGGCCAGGCCAGCAGGGCGAGTTCGCGCTGTCGCTGGGCCCGGGCCTCTTCGGAGAGGGGGGCGGCGAGCGCCTCGGCCGCGCGCCGGTCGGCGGCCTCCTTGTCGCCCTTGGGGGTCGTACGGCGGCCGGAGGCGTGCGTCGCCTGGTGTCTGCGCCGGGCCTCGGTGAGCTTGCGCAGGCAGGACCAGCGGGCGAGCGCGTACAGCCAGGCCCGGCGATCGTCCGGGGACTCCGGGCAGCGCTGGCCCCGGCGGTCGGCGAGCGCCAGGACGTCACCGAGCGCGGCGGTGGCCGCGTCGTGGTCGCACAGCACGGACAGGCAGTAGGTGAACAGGCCGTCCAGATACGGCTCGTAGCGCGCGGGAGGGTGCTGAGCCGTCGTGCGGGCTGCGCCACGGGGCACCACCCGCTTGCGCGCTGCGCCGTGCGCCCGGTGTGCGCCGGTGGTGTGCGTGGTGTGTGTCGAGGTCTCCGGACTGCTGCTCATCACCCGTGCGACCGTAGGTGCCCGACGGCGACCCCTTCTTCCCCCTTGAGCATATTTAATCCGTACGGGTGAAACGATCCCTCATAAGGGGACACGACACTCCGATTCCGTGGCCTGGGCCTCCACGGGCGGCGACGGACGGGGGGCGCGCGACGGGTTCCGGTCGGCGTAAGCCCCCGGCGCGACACGGGAGGACGGAGGGAGCGGGCCGGTGGCGGGCTCGCGGCGGGCATGACAGCCGGCCGCGCTGTCGGTGGCCTCGGCTACGGTTCGGTCATGGCTGCCCGTACGAAAACCGCGAAGGACCGTCCGTCCTACCGCTGCACCGAGTGCGGCTGGCAGACGGCCAAGTGGCTCGGCCGCTGCCCCGAGTGCCAGGCGTGGGGGACGGTCGAGGAGTACGGCGCACCCGCGGTGCGGACCACGACGCCCGGCCGGGTCACCACCTCCGCGGTCCCCATCGGCCAGGTCGACGGCCGCCAGGCCACCGCGCGCAGCACCGGCGTGCCCGAGCTGGACCGCGTCCTGGGCGGCGGCCTGGTGCCCGGCGCGGTCGTCCTGCTCGCGGGCGAGCCCGGCGTCGGGAAGTCCACCCTGCTCCTGGACGTGGCGGCGAAGGCGGCGAGCGACGAGCACCGCACGCTGTATGTGACGGGTGAGGAGTCGGCGAGCCAGGTCCGGCTGCGGGCCGACCGCATCAAGGCCATCGACGACCACCTCTATCTGGCCGCGGAGACCGACCTCGCGGCCGTCCTCGGCCACCTGGACGCGGTGAAGCCGTCGCTCCTCATCCTCGACTCGGTCCAGACCGTCGCCTCCCCGGAGATCGACGGCGCCCCGGGCGGTATGGCCCAGGTCCGTGAGGTCGCCGGGGCACTCATCCGCGCCTCCAAGGAGCGCGGCATGTCAACCCTCCTCGTGGGCCATGTCACCAAGGACGGCGCGATCGCGGGCCCCCGCCTGCTCGAACACCTCGTGGACGTCGTCCTGAGCTTCGAGGGCGACCGGCACGCCCGCCTCAGGCTGGTCCGAGGCGTCAAGAACCGTTACGGGACGACGGACGAGGTCGGCTGCTTCGAGCTGCACGACGAGGGCATCACGGGCCTGACGGACCCCTCCGGCCTCTTCCTCACCCGCCGTGCCGAGCCGGTCCCGGGCACCTGCCTGACCGTGACCCTGGAAGGCCGCCGGCCCTTGGTGGCCGAGGTGCAGGCGCTCACGGTGGACTCGCAGATCCCGTCCCCCCGCCGGACGACCTCCGGTCTGGAGACCTCCCGCGTCTCCATGATGCTGGCCGTCCTGGAGCAGCGGGGCCGGATCAGCGCCCTCGGAAAGCGTGACATCTACTCGGCGACGGTCGGCGGCGTGAAGCTCTCCGAGCCGGCCGCGGACCTCGCGATCGCCCTCGCGCTCGCGTCCGCGGCGAGTGACACTCCTCTCCCCAAGAACCTCGTCGCGATCGGTGAAGTGGGCCTCGCCGGGGAGGTCAGACGGGTCACGGGGGTGCAGCGAAGGCTGGCCGAAGCCCACCGACTGGGCTTCACCCACGCCCTCGTTCCGAGCGATCCGGGCAGGACGCCGGCTGGTATGAAGGTCCTGGAAGTCGCCGACATGGGCGAGGCGCTGCGGGTCCTTCCGCGCTCGCGTCGTCGAGAGGCCCCACGGGAGGACGAAGAGCGCCGGTAGACTTTGCCGTGGTCTCGCCCGTCCGTACGAACCCAGGGCGACCGGAAACCCGCGACCGGAGGAGTGCAGTGGCAGCCAACGACCGGGCAGCAGCTCCCGGAAAGTCCGGTGGGAGCTCCGGTGCCGATGGCCTGATGCGCGCCTCTTTGAGCGCCGTGGCACCCGGCACGGCCCTGCGCGACGGGCTCGAACGAATTCTCCGCGGCAACACCGGCGGACTCATCGTGCTCGGCTGGGACAAGACCGTCGAGTCGATGTGCACCGGCGGCTTCGTGCTGGACGTGGAGTTCACCGCGACCCGGCTGCGCGAGCTGTGCAAGCTCGACGGCGGCATCGTGATCGACAAGGACCTCACCAAGATCCTCCGGGCGGGCGTGCAGCTGGTCCCGGACCCGACGATCCCCACCGAGGAGACGGGTACGCGGCACCGCACCGCGGACCGGGTGAGCAAGCAGGTCGGCTTCCCCGTCGTCTCCGTCTCCCAGTCGATGCGGCTGATCGCCCTGTACGTCGACGGTCAGCGCCGCGTCCTGGAGGACTCCGCCGCGATCCTCTCGCGTGCCAACCAGGCTCTCGCGACGCTGGAGCGCTACAAGCTCCGGCTCGACGAGGTCGCGGGCACGCTCTCCGCGCTGGAGATCGAGGACCTGGTCACCGTCCGGGACGTGTCGGCGGTGGCGCAGCGTCTGGAGATGGTGCGCCGCATCGCGACCGAGATCGCCGAGTACGTGGTGGAGTTGGGCACGGACGGACGTCTGCTCGCCCTCCAGCTCGACGAGTTGATCGCTGGCGTGGAGCCCGAGCGTGAGCTGGTGGTCCGCGACTACGTGCCCGAGCCGACCGCGAAGCGCTCCCGCACGGTCGACGAGGCACTCTCCGAGCTGAACGCCCTCGCCCACGCCGAGCTCCTCGAACTGCCCACCGTGGCACGGGCGTTGGGTTACACCGGCTCGCCCGAGGCGCTCGACTCCGCGGTCTCGCCGCGCGGTTTCCGGCTTCTCGCGAAGGTCCCGCGTCTGCCCGGCGCGATCATCGACCGTCTCGTCGAGCACTTCGGTGGTCTGCAGAAGCTTCTCGCGGCCAGCGTCGACGATCTCCAGGCGGTCGACGGGGTGGGCGAGGCGCGGGCGCGCAGCGTGCGCGAAGGGCTTTCGCGGCTGGCGGAGTCGTCGATCCTGGAACGGTACGTCTGACGGGCGACCGGGGTGTGGGCGCCGGCCTGGATACGGGCGGTCCGCCCGCCGGGTGGCCTGCCTGTCCCTGGGGTGACCCGAGAATCCGGGTCACCCAGGGCTCCTGACCGCCCCCGGGACCGGATCACCCCCCCGCCCGGATCACCCCCGCGCCCGGATCACCCGGGGATCCTGACCGCCTAGGAGGCCGGATCGCCCAGGGTCTCAGTCCTGCGTCAGGACGAACGAGGTCTGTGCCTTGGCCAGCCCCGGCGCCTTCGCCTCCACCAGGTAGGTGCCCGCGGACGCCGAACCCGCCGGAGGCGTCGCGCACTCGGGGGCACTGGCCGTGCGGTCCCAGTCGACCGTGTAGGTCACCTGGCCGCCGGCCGGAACACGGAAGAAGAGACTGGAGACGTCCTTGGGGCAGTCGGCGGAGGACCAGAAGCTCTTGTCCTCCCCGGCCTGAGTGATCGTCAGGACGGCTTTCTTCGGGCCGAGATCGACCTTGCAGTCACTGCCGGAGGAGTTCTTCGCGACCAGCTGGACCGAGGGCTTGGCGCCGGGTCCGTACGAGTTGTGCACGCTGCGCAGGGTCAACCTGACCGCGCCTGCCGTGCAGTTGGGGAGTGTGGAACCGGCCGGGACCTGATCGGCGGATCCGGCGGATCCGATGCCTCCGCCGCCGGAGCCGCCGTCCGAGCCGCCGGCGCCTCCGGCGGAACCGCTGCCGGAACCGTCCCCGGTGCCGGAGCCGTCGCCGCTGCCGCCGCCACTGCCGCCGGGGTTCGCGCTGCCGCTCGACTCGTCGCGTCCGCCCGGGTGTTGGCTTATCGCCGGGCCGGATCCGGAGGGGCCCGGGGTGATCGTCTCCACGGGACCCTTCCCGTTGGAACCGTCCGCGCCCTTCTTGCCGCCACCGCCCCCGGTGCTGACGATCCAGACCGTCAGCAGCGCCAACAGCGCCACCAGAGACAGCAGAACGGCCCTCCGACGCCAGTAGATGGTGGAGGGTAGCGGCCCGACCGGATTGCGCAGAGATCCCACGGCGCAAACTGTACGAGAGATCGGAGCCGGGGCTTGCCCCACCCGCCGCCCTGAGCGTCAACTTTTCCGGATCATCATCTCGACAGCCCGGTGAGGTTGTCACCCCCGTCCGGTTTTCGCCCCCGCCGCCCCTACCCTCCCCCACGCTCTCGGCTTCGCTCGAGCACGGGCGGGGGCCCCCGTCATCCGTACCAGGGGGCTCCGCCCCCAGACCCCCGCTTCGCCCGAAGGGCTCGTCCTCAAGCGCCGGACGGGCTGAAATTCCCGGCCCCGGGCGTCAGCCTTTGACGGCGCCCCATCAGCGCGGGCTCGCACATCCAGCCCGTCCGGCGCTCGAGGACGAGGCCGTCCAGGCCGAAGCGCGGGTCCTGGGGGCGCAGCGCCCCTGGCGGGGTCTGGGGCGGAGCCCCGGGGACAGGACGGGTCGGGCAGGGCGCCGGGGTGCGGTCGCGCAACCCGCCCATGTACGCGAGAAACACACCCCGGCACCGACGCATGGCAGGATCGGAAACGTCATGACTGCACCCACCTTGCCCACACCCAGCCCCCAGCCCTCCGCCCCCGGCGAGACCCTGCACGAGCCGGTGATCACCTGGTTCGACGAGCATGCCCGCGATCTCCCCTGGCGCCGCCCCGACGCCGGCCCCTGGGGCGTGATGGTCAGTGAGTTCATGTTGCAGCAGACCCCGGTGAGCCGCGTCCTGCCCGTGTACGAACAGTGGGTGGCCCGCTGGCCCCGCCCCGCCGACCTCGCCAAGGAGGCCCCGGGCGAAGCCGTCCGCGCCTGGGGCCGCCTCGGCTACCCCCGCCGCGCCCTCCGGCTGCACGGCGCCGCGGTCGCCATAACGGAACGCCACGGCGGCGACGTACCCACGGAGCACGCGCAGCTGCTCGCGCTGCCCGGCATCGGCGAGTACACGGCCGCGGCGGTGGCTTCCTTCGCGTACGGCCAGCGGCACGCCGTGCTGGACACGAACGTGCGCAGGGTCTTCGCCCGGGCCGTGGCAGGCGTGCAGTACCCCCCGAACGCCACCACGGCCGCCGAGCGCAAGCTCGCCCGCGCCCTGCTCCCCGAGAGCGAGCGCACCGCCTCCCGCTGGGCCGCCGCCTCCATGGAACTCGGCGCGCTGATCTGTACGGCGAAGAACGAGAGCTGCCACCGCTGCCCGATCGCCGACCAGTGCGCCTGGCGGCTGGCGGGCAAGCCGGAGCACGACGGCCCGCCGCGCCGCGGCCAGACGTACGCCGGCACCGACCGTCAGGTGCGCGGCAAGCTGCTCGCCGTACTCAGGGAAGCCGTCGCGCCCGTCCCGCAGTCCGCCCTGGACCGCGTGTGGGAGGAGCCCGTGCAGCGCGCGAGGGCTCTGGACGGGCTCGTCGCCGACGGACTCGTCGAACCCCTCACGGGCGGTTTGTATCGGCTGCCCTTGACCTGATGTCGGCCATCCCTCGCTTCCTGACCTGCCAAAACATCCCCAAACAGGACATGTAGCCGCCTCGCTTTACCCGCCTCCTCCTTCCGTTACACAACCGACGTACAGCCGACTGCTCGTCGCAGGCTGTCTCGGACAACCCCGTGACAACGCCTCCGTAGCTTCATTTCCGTACCGCACGCACAGCGGAACGACAGCGGTACACAAGCGACGGACCACCGACAGCAGGCGTCAGCAGGCGGGTCGGAAACGGGGATGGAGGCGGTTGATCATGGCGCACGGCGAGGTGCTCGAATTCGAGGAGTACGTCCGCACTCGGCAGGACGCGCTGCTGCGCAGTGCCCGTCGCCTGGTCCCCGACCCCGTCGACGCCCAGGACCTGCTCCAGACCGCGCTCGTACGCACGTACGGCCGTTGGGACGGCATCGCGGACAAGCGGCTGGCCGACGCGTACCTGCGCCGCGTGATGATCAATACGCGGACCGAGTGGTGGCGTGCGCGGAAGCTCGAGGAGGTGCCCACCGAGCAGCTGCCGGACGCCCGCGTCGAGGACTCCACCGAGCAGCACGCGGACCGCGCGCTCCTCATGGACATCATGAAGGTGCTCGCTCCGAAGCAGCGCAGTGTCGTGGTGCTGCGACACTGGGAGCAGATGTCCACGGAGGAGACGGCCGCCGCGCTCGGCATGTCGGCCGGAACGGTCAAGAGCACGCTGCACCGGGCGCTGGCCCGGCTCCGCGAGGAGCTGGAGAGTCGGGACCAGGAGGAGCGCGGCGCCCGCGCGCTCGAACCGGGTAAGGAGCGGGAGCGTTGCGCGGCCTAGGAATTCGGGCCAGGAGGGCCGGCCGGGTACTGAAGGCGGTGGGCGCGGCGACGGCCGTGTTCGCCGCCCTCGGGCTTTTCCTGACCGCCTGTGCCACGGGGGGTACGGGGGCCCGTGACGAGGGCCCGGCGGGCAGCGAGGCGGTGGCCAAGGCCCCCACGACGCCCACCGGCTCCCCCTCGGCCACGAAGGCCCCCAAGCGGGTGGACGTGGTCAAGCTCGTCAAGGACGATCCCGAGGTCAGTCCGTCGGTCAAGAGCGCCCTCAAGCCGTGCGTGGCCGACGAGTACCCGGTCGACGTGTCGTACGGGGAACTGACCGGGGGGCCCTCGGACGACGTGGTGGTCAATGTGATGACCTGCGGAGACGCTGTCGGCATCGGCTCGTACGTGTACCGCGAGGAGAAGGGCCGGTACGAGAACGTGTTCAAGACCGAGGAGCCACCGGTCTACGCGGAGATCGACCGGGGCGATCTGGTGGTCACCCAGCAGCTGTACAAGAAGGGCGACCCGGTGTCGTACCCCTCCAGCGAAGAAGTGATCACCTACGGCTGGTCCGCGACCCACTTCACCGAGGAGTCCCGGACGCACAACGACTACAGCAATGCGGTGGGCGCCACCGACGCCCCCTCCCCCGCCGCGAACTGAAGAGCAGACGCAACAAAACGGAGCAGCCGGATGGCAGAGCAGACCCACGTCCTGTTCGTCGAGGACGACGATGTCATCCGCGAGGCCACGCAACTCGCGCTGGAACGCGATGGCTTCGCGGTCACCGCGATGCCCGACGGCCTGTCGGGCCTGGAGGCGTTCCGTGCGGACCGTCCCGACATCGCCCTCCTGGACGTCATGGTCCCCGGCCTCGACGGCGTCAGCCTGTGCCGTCGTATCCGTGACGAGTCCACCGTCCCGGTGATCATGCTGTCGGCGCGGGCCGACTCGATCGATGTCGTCCTGGGTCTGGAGGCGGGCGCCGACGACTATGTGACCAAGCCCTTCGACGGGGCCGTGCTGGTCGCCCGCATCCGCGCGGTGCTGCGGCGCTTCGGGCACGCGAGCGGTCCGAACGCGGGCACGGACACGCCCTCGTCGGTCGACGGCGGTCTGCTCTCCTTCGGGGACGGGGACCTGGAGATCGACACCGAGGGCATGGAGGTGCTCAAGGGCGGGGTGCGGGTCGCACTGACACCCACCGAGATGCGGCTGCTGCTGGAGTTCTCGTCCGCGCCGGGCACGGTGCTGAGCCGCGACAAGCTGCTCGAACGGGTGTGGGACTACGGCTGGGGCGGTGACACCCGCGTCGTCGATGTCCATGTCCAGCGACTGCGCACGAAGATCGGCCAGGACCGGATCGAGACGGTCCGTGGTTTCGGCTACAAGTTGAAGGCCTGAGCAGGGTATGCGGGGGATGTTCCAGCGCCGGAATCCGGCGGACGACGACAGACCGGGCACCGTCCACGGCGGACCGGGGGGCGGCTCCGGCGGACCGGGCACCGTCCACGGCGGACCGGGCGGCGGCTCCGGCGGACCGGGCACCGGCTTCGGCGCATCCGGCGCCGGCACCGGCGGGCCAGGTGGCGCTCACGGCGGACGGAACGGCGAGCGCGTCGGGCCGCGCGGCACCCTTGGCGGACCGGTCGGCGATCGCAGCGGGCGGGGCGGCGTCCGTGGCGGACCGGGCGGCGGGTACGGCGGAGCGGGTGACGTTCCCTTCCACGGCGGCGGACCGGGCGGTACGGGTGGCGGGTCCGCCGGCTTCGGCGCCCGGACCGGCGCGGGCTCGGGTGGCAACCACGGCGGCCCCCACCACCGCGACCACAGCGGCAGCGGCGAGCGCCTCCGCGGCGGCGGCAGACCCGCCCGTGGTCGCCGGCCCGCCGGGGCCGGACCGACCGGTATGCGCACCGGCATCCGGTGGAAGCTGAGCGCGGCCATCGCCATGGTCGGCGCCCTCGTCGCGGTCGCGCTGAGCCTCGTCGTGCACAACGCGGCACGCGTCTCGATGCTCGACAACTCGCGTGATCTGGCGGACGAGCGGATCCAGGTCGCCCAGCGTATGTACGAGTCCGGCCGCACGCAGTCCTTCGGGGTCAAGGTCGACGACCCGACGATCCCCGGAGACCTGCTGGCGAAGGTCGAGGAGGGACGGCGAGCCACCTACGTGGCCGACCGTCCCAACGGCGTACCGGACATCTGGGCGGCCGTGCCCCTCAAGGACGGCCGTGTCCTCTCGCTCCACACCGGGTTCACGGACCGCAACACCGACGTCATGAAGGACCTCGACCAGGCGCTGATCATCGGCTCGATCGCGGTCGTCTTCGGCGGCAGCGCCCTCGGCGTACTGATCGGCGGTCAGTTGTCGCGCCGGCTGCGCAAGGCCGCGGCCGCCGCGAACCAGGTCGCCAAGGGCGAGACCGACGTCCGCGTACGGGAAGCGATCGGCGGGGTCGTGCGCGACGAGACCGACGACCTGGCGCGGGCGGTGGACGCCATGGCGGACGCGCTCCAGCAGCGCATCGAGGCCGAGCGCCGGGTGACCGCCGACATCGCGCACGAGCTGCGCACACCGGTCACGGGACTGCTGACCGCGGCCGAACTGCTGCCCCCCGGCCGCCCCACGGAACTCGTCCGCGACCGGGCACAGGCCATGCGCACGCTCGTCGAGGACGTCCTGGAGGTGGCCCGGCTGGACGGTGCCTCCGAGCGGGCCGAACTGCAGGACATCATGCTGGGCGAGTTCGTCACGCGACGGGTGGCCGCCAAGGACGCCGACATCGTCGTACGCGTGATCCACGAGTCCGAGGTCACCACGGATCCGCGTCGCCTGGAGCGCGTCCTGTTCAATCTGCTGGCCAACGCGGCCCGGCACGGCAAACCGCCGATCGAGGTCTCCGTGGAGGGCCGCGTCATCCGGGTGCGCGACCACGGTCCCGGTTTCCCCGAGGAACTCCTGGCCGACGGCCCCAGCCGCTTCCGCACCGGCAGCAGCGACCGCTCGGGCCACGGCCACGGGCTGGGCCTCACCATCGCGGCGGGCCAGGCCCGGGTGCTCGGCGCCCGGCTGACCTTCCGCAACATCCGGCCCGCGGGCGCCCCGGAGGACGTGGCCGCGGAGGGCGCGGTCGCGGTGCTGTGGCTGCCGGAGCACGCGCCCACGAACACGGGCAGCTTCCCCCTGCTGCCGGCGTGAGGGAGCGGGAGCCCTCGCGGCACCGGTACACATCACAGGTCTCTGGGCGCCCATGAACGCCGGTGGACGCCCGGACACCCGATGGACGCCCTGTTACGGGAGAAGGCCCCCGGGGCGGACACGCCGGGGGCCTTCGGATCGAGCGGGGTCAGACGGTTTCCGCCAGGGTTTCCATCGGCGGCGCGGGCTCGGCCTCGGACTTGGCCGGCGCTCCCGCGCCCCGCAGCGGGACCTCCTTCACGAAGACCGCCGCCACCAGTGCGCCCAGGGCCACCACGGATCCCAGCAGGAACGCGGAGTGCGTCCCGGAGGACACCGCGAACTGATAGGCCTCACGCGCCGCGGCCGGCAGCTTGGCCAGGCTGGCCGCGTCGAGCTGCGCGGACTGCTCGGTCATCTTGGACCCCAGCGCCCCGGCCCGCTCGGCCATCACGTCCTGGACGCGGTGGTTGAAGAGCGCGCCCATGATCGCGACGCCGAAGGACGAACCGAGCGTACGGAAGAGGGTGGTGGACGAGGACGCGACGCCCATGTCCTTCATCTCGACGCTGTTCTGCGCCACCAGCATCGTGATCTGCATCAGGCAGCCCATGCCCAGGCCGAGCACGGCCATGTACAGGCCCGAGGTCAGCCGGGTGGTACCGGTGTCCATCTGCGAGAGCAGGAACAGGCCCACCGACATCAGCACACTGCCGACGACCGGGAACGCCTTGTAGCGGCCGCTGCTGGTGGTGACCCGCCCGGCGACCATCGAGGTGACCAGCATCGCGCCGAGCATCGGCAGGAGCAGCAGGCCGGAGTTGGTCGCGGACGCGCCCTGCACGGACTGCTGGTACAGCGGCAGGAAGAGCACGGCGCCGAACATCACGAAGCCGGTGATGAAGCCGATGACGGACATCAGCGTGAAGTTGCGGTTGCGGAAGATGTGCAGCGGCAGGATCGGCGAGGCGGCCTTGGTCTGCACGAAGACGAAGCCGACGAGCGCGGCGACGCCGATGCCGATGAGCTCCATGATCCGCGCGGAGCCCCAGGCGTACTCGCTGCCACCCCAGGTGGTGACGAGCACGATCGACGAGATGCCGATGGTGAGCAGGCTGGCACCGAGATAGTCGATCTTCGCCTCGACCCGCTTCTTCGGCAGGTGCAGCACGGCACTGACGGCCAGCAGCGCGACGATGCCGAGCGGCAGGTTGATGTAGAAGGACCAGCGCCAGCCCCAGTGGTCCGTGATGGAGCCGCCGACCAGCGGTCCGGCGATCATGGCGAGCGCCATGATGCCGGCCATCATGCCCTGGTACTTGCCCCGCTCGCGCGGCGGGATGAGGTCACCGATGATCGCCATGACGCCGACCATCAGACCGCCGGCGCCCAGACCCTGGATGGCACGGAAGCCGATCAGCTGTCCCATGTCCTGCGCCATGCCGCTGAGCGCGGAACCGACGAGGAAGATGACGATCGAGGTCATGAAGGCGCCCTTGCGCCCGTACATGTCGCCGAGCTTGCCCCAGATCGGGGTCGAGGCGGCGGTCGCGAGCGTGTACGCGGTGACGACCCATGACAGGTGCTCCAGGCCGCCCAGCTCGCCCACGATCGTCGGCATCGCCGTGCCCACGATCATGTTGTCGAGCATCGCGAGGAGCATCGCGATCATGAGCGCGAGCAGGACGACCCGTACGCTGCGTGGCTGCTTCTCGGCCTGTTTCCCGGTCTGTATGACCGCTTCCGTGTTGTCCGCCATCATTCCCACTCCCCTGGGTCCCGCTGGATGCCCACTGGTGTCCGGGGCGACTGCCCCTGCTCTGCTACTTACTTGCCGACCGGCAAGTTGACTACACTGAGGGAAAGTAGCCCTGTAACTAGCCGGGCGTCAAGTAAGTTTTCCTGGATTTGCCCGTGAGGCGTCACGTACGTTTCAAGGAGCGCGAGGAGTAACAGGATGGGCGACGACACCATGGACGGCACCAAGCGACAGCGTCGCGGGGACACCCGTCAGCGCATCCAGGACGTGGCCCTCGAACTCTTCTCCGAGCACGGCTACGAGAAGACCTCGCTGCGCGAGATCGCCGAGCACCTGGACGTCACCAAAGCGGCGCTGTACTACCACTTCAAGACCAAGGAAGACATCCTCAAGAGCCTCTTCCAGGACCTGTCCAGGCCCATGGACGAGCTGATCGAGTGGGGACGGCAGCAGCCGCGCACGCTGGCGACGAAGCAGGAGATCCTGCACCGCTACAGCAACGCCCTCGCGGACGCGGCCCCGCTCTTCCGCTTCATGCAGGAGAACCAGGCCGCCGTCCGTGAGCTGCGCACCGGCGAGGACTTCAAGGACCGCATGATCCGCATGATCGACCTGCTCAAGGAGCCGGAAGCGGACCTGACGAACCAGGTCCGCTGCATCAGCGCGCTGTTCTCGATGCATGCCGGGATGTTCATGCTGAAGGACGTCGAAGGCGACCCCGAGGAGAAGCGCAAGGCCATCCTGGAGGTCGCCGTCGATCTGGTGACGCAGGCGCACAGCGGTCCCGTCGCTCCGTGAACCATCACGCCTTCGAGGTCACACCCGGGTGTGCTTAGACCGTCACGCCCTTGGCGCGCAGGAAGGCGACCGGGTCGATGGCCGAGCCGTAGTTCGGGGTCGTACGGATCTCGAAGTGCAGGTGCGGTCCGCTGGAGTTCCCGGTGTTGCCCGACAGCGCTATGTGCTGGCCGGTGGCGACGACCTGGCCTATGCGCACGTCGATCCGGGAGAGGTGGGCGTACTGGGAGTACGTCCCGTTGCCGTGCTTGATGACGATGGCGTTGCCGTACGCGGGGCCGTCGCCGGCGCCGTTGCCGCCGGCCTTGACGACGGTGCCGCCGTGGGCGGCGGACACGTCGGTGCCCAGCGGAACCGCGAAGTCCTGGCCGGAGTGCTTGTGGGCCCACATGCCGCCGGCCTGGTTGAAGGTGGCGGACAGCGTGTACTTCTTCACCGGGTCGATCCAGGAAGCGGCCTTCTTGGCCGTGGTGTGCTGAGCCTTCCCGGCGGCCTTGGCCTGGGCGGCGGCCTGGGTCTGCACCACACTGGCCGTCGTACTGGTGGCGGCGCTGTCCAGGGTGCTGGCGGACGCGATCCCGGCGCCCAGCACGACCGAGGCGCCCACCGAGGCGGCGAGGACGGCCGTCCGGCTACGGAGCAGGGACGTACGGGAGTGACGGGACGTGACACGCTTCGACATCTGAACCTCATGGAGACGGGGACGGGGGACTTGAACCCACCCGGAGCTCGTCGCTGCCGGAGGGGGCCATCCCTTGGTAACCCGGACCCCGGCGAATCCCCAAAGCCCCCTTCTACGACGCTAGGTCGTACTTGACCCCGAAACGACCGACTCCTTGACAGAAGCTACGCCGTGCACTGATTCGTCCGTTTTTTCTGGAAGAAGTTAGGTTTAACCCCACTTCTCACCCCGCATAGCAGGGCGGGAACGACCCTTCGCCCCACCCCTGCCGCGAGCCCCCGGACCCCCGGGTGAGCCTTGCTCGAAAAGTCCGATTTGCCCCCCTGGGTCCCTCCACTAACAGTCCTAGTACGGGACAAATCGCCTGTGCGTCATGTCACCGCGGAGGCGCCTACAGGGCCCGGTCCGGTCCCTCCCGCGACCCCGGTCCCGAGGCGAACCGGACCTCTCGGGGAGAGACGAAGGTGGGCGGATCCGCGCGCACGGACCGTGCGCCGAGGCCTGGCCCTCGTACGCCCCCGCGCACGTTGGCCTGCCTGCATATCCGCCTGCCGTCGGCGTCGCCTGTCGTACGGCTTCCGGGCCCGCACAAGCGGCCCGGTGGGGGCGGCACGGCCATGTACCGTCCGCGGCCACGCCAATGGCTCGGGAGCGGCCACGCCAGGGGCTCCGTTACGGCCACGCCAATGGCTCGGGAGCGGCCACGGCAGGGGCTCTGGAGCGGCCACGTCAGCGGCTCGGGTGCGGCCACGCCAGGGGCTCCGGAACGGCCTGATCCGGCCCCGGGCTCGCCCGGAGGTCCTGTCTCCGGCCGCAACCCCGTCGGCGGAGCCTGAGACGGGGCCACGGCCGGATCCGTCCCCGTATGCCTACCGCCGTGAACAACAGGACGAGGGGCTGCCCCGGGACCGAAGTCCCGGGGCAGCCCCTCGTCTCCTACTGCGGCGAACCCGGAGGGTTACGCCTCCTTGCTCAGGTTGGGACCGGCCCCACCCGCGGCCTGCTCGATCGGCGGGACGTCGGGCAGTGCCGACTTCTCCTCGCCGCGGAAGGTGAAGGTCGCGGTGTCGCCCTCGCCCTCCGTGTCGACGACCACGATGTGACCGGGACGCAGCTCGCCGAAGAGGATCTTCTCCGAGAGCGTGTCCTCGATCTCGCGCTGGATCGTGCGACGCAGCGGCCGCGCGCCCAGAACGGGGTCGTAACCCTTCTTGGACAGCAGTTCCTTGGCGGACTGGGAGAGCTCGATGCCCATGTCCCGGTCCTTGAGGCGCTCGTCCACCTTGCCGACCATCAGGTCGACGATCTTGAGGATGTCGTCCTGCGTCAGCTGCGGGAAGACGACCACGTCGTCGACGCGGTTGAGGAACTCGGGACGGAAGTGCTGCTTGAGCTCGTCCGACACCTTGTTCTTCATGCGCTCGTAGTTGGACTTCGTGTCACCCGTGGCCGCGAAGCCCAGGTTGAAGCCCTTGGAGATGTCCCGGGTGCCGAGGTTGGTCGTCATGATGATGACCGTGTTCTTGAAGTCCACCACCCGGCCCTGGGAGTCGGTCAGCCGACCGTCCTCCAGGATCTGCAGCAGCGAGTTGAAGATGTCCGGGTGGGCCTTCTCGACCTCGTCGAAGAGGACGACCGAGAACGGCTTGCGGCGCACCTTCTCCGTCAGCTGGCCGCCCTCCTCGTAGCCCACGTAACCGGGGGGCGAACCGAAGAGACGCGACACCGTGTGCTTCTCGCTGAACTCCGACATGTCGAGGGAGATCAGCGCGTCCTCGTCACCGAAGAGGAACTCGGCGAGGGCCTTGGACAGCTCGGTCTTACCGACACCGGACGGGCCCGCGAAGATGAACGAACCACCCGGGCGCTTCGGGTCCTTCAGACCGGCCCGGGTACGGCGGATCGCCTTCGAGAGCGCCTTGACGGCGTCCTTCTGACCGATGACCCGCTTGTGGAGCTCGTCCTCCATGCGCAGCAGGCGGCTCGACTCCTCCTCGGTCAGCTTGAAGACCGGGATGCCGGTCGCGGTCGCGAGGACCTCGGCGATCAGCTCGCCGTCGACCTCGGCCACGACGTCCATGTCGCCGGCCTTCCACTCCTTCTCCCGCTTGGTCTTCGCCGCCAGCAGCTGCTTCTCCTTGTCGCGGAGAGAGGCCGCCTTCTCGAAGTCCTGGGAGTCGATGGCCGACTCCTTGTCGCGGCGGACGCCCGCGATCTTCTCGTCGAACTCGCGGAGGTCCGGCGGCGCGGTCATCCGGCGGATGCGCATCCGGGAGCCCGCCTCGTCGATCAGGTCGATCGCCTTGTCCGGCAGGAAGCGGTCCGAGATGTAGCGGTCGGCCAGGGTGGCGGCCTGGACCAGCGCCTCGTCCGTGATGGAGACGCGGTGGTGTGCCTCGTAACGGTCGCGCAGGCCCTTGAGGATCTCGATCGTGTGGGGGAGGGAAGGCTCCGCCACCTGGATCGGCTGGAAGCGGCGCTCGAGGGCCGCGTCCTTCTCGAGGTGCTTGCGGTACTCGTCCAGAGTCGTCGCACCGATGGTCTGGAGTTCACCGCGGGCCAGCATCGGCTTCAGGATCGAGGCCGCGTCGATGGCTCCCTCGGCGGCACCCGCACCGACCAGCGTGTGGAGCTCGTCGATGAACAGGATGATGTCGCCGCGGGTGCGGATCTCCTTGAGGACCTTCTTCAGGCGCTCCTCGAAGTCACCGCGGTAGCGGGAGCCGGCGACCAGCGCGCCGAGGTCCAGGGTGTAGAGGTGCTTGTCCTTGAGGGTCTCGGGCACCTCGCCCTTGACGATGGCCTGCGCCAGGCCCTCGACGACAGCGGTCTTGCCGACGCCGGGCTCACCGATCAGGACCGGGTTGTTCTTGGTCCTGCGGGAGAGCACCTGCATGACCCGCTCGATCTCCTTCTCGCGCCCGATGACCGGGTCGAGCTTGGACTCACGAGCGGCCTGGGTGAGGTTCCGGCCGAACTGGTCGAGGACCAGGGACGTGGAGGGGGTGCCCTCGGCAGGACCGCCGGCGGTGGCGGTCTCCTTGCCCTGGTAACCGGAGAGCAGCTGGATGACCTGCTGCCGCACCCGGTTGAGATCGGCGCCCAGCTTGACCAGGACCTGGGCGGCGACGCCCTCGCCCTCTCGGATCAGGCCGAGCAGGATGTGCTCCGTGCCGATGTAGTTGTGGCCCAGCTGAAGGGCCTCGCGGAGCGAGAGCTCCAGGACCTTCTTGGCACGGGGGGTGAAGGGGATGTGGCCGGACGGAGCCTGCTGCCCCTGCCCGATGATCTCCTCCACCTGCTGGCGGACCGCCTCGAGCGAAATCCCGAGGCTCTCCAGGGCCTTAGCGGCGACACCCTCACCCTCGTGGATCAGGCCCAGGAGGATGTGCTCGGTGCCGATGTAGTTGTGGTTGAGCATCCGGGCTTCTTCCTGAGCCAGGACGACAACCCGCCGCGCGCGGTCGGTGAACCTCTCGAACATCGTTAATCGCTCCTCAGAGCGGTCAGGCAGTAAGGGGACGCTCCCCTCCCTGTCCTTCCGCAGCTTAGTCCCGCAAGCGGGGACCGCTCATTCCAACTGCCGACACCGTCCTTGGCCTCCTGACCCCGAACGCCGACATCTGCTCCAACCTGATGGTGCGAGACGATGTTCCCGCAGGCCAGGCAGATACCCTCATGAGCTGTACGCCGATGGCGAACGTGAGGTGCCAAGGCACTGCGTGTCGCCCCTCCCACTAGGGATGTCTTACCCGTACGCACTGACACTCCATGCGGCGCGCACAGGTTCCCTCCGCTACGGGCGAACATCTTTGCGCCGCCGATCGTCCCCGCGCGCCCCCTTGTTCGACACTCTGCGCTCATCACGAAACACCCAGCGTAACTCTGGAGCCCTTCCGTCGGTTGCTCCTGTCATGGTTCCCACTGTCCCCCTTCCTCGCCTCCCGCTCGACCCGAGCGACCGGACGCGGAGGTGGTACGAGAACGAACTGGGCTGGACGACCGTGCCCGGCTCACCGGTGCGGCTGGCCACCGGCAGGCGCTTCGACGTGCTGGAAGTCCCCGCGGAGGCGGGATTCGCGGCCCTGCGGCACCTGGGTCCGACGTCCCCGGTGGCGCTGCACAGAAACCCGCCGAAACGGCATGCGGATTCCGGAGAATCCGGTGAATCCACTGATTCCGGCGATCCACGGGATTCCGGAGCGCGGGAGGAGACGGTTTTCCGGGCGCCGCACGGAGATTCAGGAGATTCCGCGGTCGGCCCGGCGGATTCACCGTCCCGGCGCGGGGGCCGGCCGGTCCGGCGCGGGGCGCGGATGCGGCTGCTGGTGGCCGCGGGGAGCGCCGAGGAGCTGCCGGGGCTGCTCGACTGGCTGGAGTGGGGCGCCCTCGCGCTGGATCTCACGGCGATCGGCGTGGGCGGGAGCATCGGGGCTCCGCTGCCGCCGGGGATGCCCGAAGGGCCGCTCACCGCCGGCGGGTCCGGTCCGCAGGGGGCCGCCGTCTGGCTGCGGCCCCCTGAGCCGGGGGGCGAGGTGGAATCCTCGCTGCCGACTCTGTCGGCCATGGGGGGCGGTGGGGGCGCCCCCGATCTCGTACGACTCGTGGACACGATGGCGACGCAGTGCCACCGCATCCGGTTGCGGCGCGCGTGCGCTCAGCCGTTGGCCTTCTCGTAGGCCTCGCGAATGGACGCGGGAACGCGGCCACGGTCGTTGACCTCGTAACCGTTCTCCTTCGCCCACGCGCGGATCTGCGCGGTGTCCTGGCTGCCACCGGAAGCGACGCGCGCCTTTCCGCGACCCCCCGAAGCACGGCCACCGGTACGGCGCCCACCCTTCACGTAGGGGTCGAGAAGACCACGCAGCTTGTCCGCATTGGCGGTCGTGAGATCGATCTCGTAGGTCTTGCCGTCCAACGCGAACGTCACGGTCTCGTCCGCCTCGCCACCGTCGAGGTCGTCGACAAGAAGGACCTGAACCTTCTGTGCCACCGGATTTCCTTTCATCGATAACGTGAGGGCCGAGGGTCTGCGGCGTAGGCCGCCGTTTCGCGTCCCCTGTTATATGCAGTACTGCAGTACGTCGGAAAGCAAACCGCTTTTGCTGGAAAAACACAAACCCCTGGGGGAGACTCGGGGGCCACTGGAAGCCCGGAAACGTGCGCGTTTCGGACATAGGGAACGCGGGCAAGGCGGTCCGGCGGAATAGTGGCCGGCGATCACAGATGCAGAAGCATCCGGCTGTTGCCCAAGGTGTTCGGTTTCACTCGTTCGAGACCGAGGAACTCCGCGACACCTTCGTCATAGGAACGCAGCAGCTCGGCGTACACGTCGGTGTCGACCGGTGTCTCACCGATCTCCACGAAGCCGTGCTTCGCGAAGAAGTCCACTTCGAAGGTGAGACAGAAAACGCGGCGAACACCGAGCCAGCGGGCGGTCTCCAGCAACTTCTCCAGCAACTGATGACCGACGCCCGCGCCCTTGACCGCGGGGTTCACGGCGAGAGTGCGCACTTCCGCGAGGTCTTCCCACATCACGTGCAGCGCACCGCAGCCGACCACCTCGGTACTCGAGCCGGCGTCGCGCTCGGCGACCCAGAACTCCTGGATGTCCTCGTAAAGAGTCACCGTGGCTTTGTCGAGGAGGATGCGGCGTCGGACGTTCGCGTCGAGGAGGCGGCGCACGGCCGGGACATCGCCGGTCCTGGCCCGCCGGACGGTGATGGCTTTCGCGGTGTCTGCGGGATGCGGCGCGGGCCGCCGCGCCGGATGCTCTGCTGGCATGAGCGGACGCTATCGCCCGGTGCCGTCACGGTCCGAGGCGGGGTTCTCGCCGCCCGGCTTCTCACCTGCGTTCCCGGCCGGGTTCTCGCCCGGGTTCTCGACCGGGTTCTCGCCCGACTTCTCCTCGTGCTTCTCGCCGGAAGCTTCCGGAGCCGCCCGTGTTTCGGCATCGCCCGGACCTTCTTCGGGACCTTGCACGATACGCATGGCGTCGCGCAGCGCATGGCGCTGTTCCTGGCTCATCATGCCGAAGAAGGCGACGAGAGCGGCCGCGGGGTTGTCACTCTGCGACCATGCGTCGTTCATGAGGGCCGCGGAGTAGGCGGCACGCGTGGAGACCGCCTCATATCGATAGGCCCGGCCTTCCGCCTCGCGACGCACCCAGCCCTTCTGATGGAGATTGTCCAAAACGGTCATCACCGTGGTGTAGGCGATGGACCGTTCCTGCTGAAGGTCTTCCAGGACTTCTCGAACGGTCACCGGACGGTTCCACTTCCACACCCGCGTCATGACCGAGTCTTCGAGTTCTCCCAATGGGCGAGGCACAGCTCAGAACAATAGTGGGAGATCAGCAACAAAAAGGGCGTACGACTCGAAAAACGTATGAGTCGTACGCCGATGAGCGCCCCGAAGGGGCCGGGCGCTCAGGCCTCGGAGTCCCGGGAGACCTGGCGGGCGCTGTCCGCGCGCGCGAGCGCGGCGTCGACGACCGCGTCCTCCTTGGACTTGTTGGCACCGCCCTGGGTCTTGACGATCGTCACGATCAACCCGATGAAGAACACGGCCATCACTACGGGGGGCACGAGCGCGGAGACATAGTCCATGCCTCCAGAGTAGCTAGCCCGCCGCGAGCTGCTGAGGGGGGTTCACCGGGGGCGGCGCGGGCTTGCGCCTCGGCGGGAAGACCTCGCCCGGGGTGGGGATCGGGCGGTCCGGGCGCGGACTCCTGCCCGGGGGGTTCGGCTTCGGATCGGCGGCCGGCCGGTCCGACGGCTTCCGGACGGGCTCGTCGGGGCCCGCGGCCCGTGCCAGACCGCCGGGGAGGGCTGTCAGCCGGGTGCGGGAAGCCGGGACCGTGGGAGTGGCCGTGCGGCCCGCCAGGCGGGCGCGGACGTCCCGTTCGGCGAGGTCGCAGCAGCGCTCCAGCAGGGCGGCCGCGGCGGGGTTGCCGCGCAGGGCGCGCAGGGCGGCGAGATCGTCCGGATTCGGCCGGTAGCCGGTGGCCAGGGTCTCTTCCAGGAGTACGAGGTAGCCGGCGGCCGTGCCGGGCAGCGCGGCCCGGTAGCGGGAGAGGTCGGCCAGCAGGAAGGCCCGGAGCCTGGCTCCCTCGCGGGCCGCCTCGTCGACGGATTCGGCGAGCCGGAGGCAGTCCTGGACGTCTTCGGCCGAGGCGGGAGCGGGATGGAGGGCGAGGGCGAGAGCGCGACGGAGCACACGCAGCTCCTGCGCACCGAACGCCATGCCGCCGCGGGATCCGTAGGGCGTGGGCATGCCGTGACGATACGCGCTAATCAGACAAAATCCGCCATATCCCCCTACGCGTGTCCTGACCCCGCCCGTCCCCTGGGGCACCGCCCCCAGACCCCCGCCAAGGGGCTGCCGCCCCCTGGACCCCCGCTTCGCCCGAAGGGCTCGTCCTCAAGCGCCGGACGGGCTGAAGATCCGCAGCCCAGGCCGGCACCATCAGCCCGTCCGGCGCTTGAGGACGAGGCCGTCCAGACCGAGGCGGGTCCGGGGGCGGAGCCCCCAGGGATGGGACGGGGGCGAAGGAACCTCAGGTACGGGACACGTTTCGCTCGTACACCAGGCGGAGCCCGATCAGCGTGAGCCACGGCTCGTGCTCGTCGATGACGGAGGACTCCCCCAGAACCATCGGCGCCAGCCCCCCGGTCGCGATGACCGTGACGTCGTCCGGATCCTCGGCGAGCTCCCGCACCATCCGGTTGACGACCCCGTCCACCTGCCCCGCGAACCCGTAGATGATCCCGGACTGCATCGCCTCGACGGTGTTCTTGCCGATGACCGCCCGCGGCCGGGCCACCTCGATCTTGCGCAGCTGGGCCCCCTTGACCCCGAGCGCGTCGACGGAGATCTCGATCCCCGGCGCGATGACACCGCCCACGTACTCGCCCCGCGCGCTGACCGCGTCGAACGTGGTCGCCGTACCGAAGTCGACGACGATCGCCGGCCCCCCGTAGAGCTCGACGGCCGCGACCGCGTTGATGATGCGGTCCGCCCCGACCTCCTTCGGGTTGTCCGTGAGGATCGGCACGCCCGTCTTGACGCCGGGCTCGACCAGGACGGCCGGGACGTCGCCGTAGTAGCGGCGGGTCACCTCACGCAGCTCGTGCAGCACGGACGGGACGGTGGCACAGATGGCGATGCCGTCGATGCCGTCGCCGAGTTCCTCGCCGAGCAGCGGGTGCATGCCCATCAGGCCCTGGAGGAGCACGGCGAGCTCGTCGGCGGTGCGGCGGGCGTCCGTGGAGATGCGCCAGTGCTCGACGATCTCCTCGCCGTCGAAGAGGCCGAGGACCGTGTGGGTGTTGCCGACGTCGATGGTGAGGAGCATGGGTCCTACTCCGCCTCGTCCGTGGAAGCCTCGTCCGTCGACGCGTCGCGCAGGTCCAGGCCGATATCCAGGATCGGCGAGGAGTGGGTCAGGGCGCCCACCGCGAGGAAGTCGACGCCCGTCTTGGCGTACTCCTCGGCGTTGCCGAGGGTGAGCCGGCCCGAGGCCTCGAGGAGCGCCCGGCCGGCGACCAGGGTCACCGCCTCCTCGCACTCCGCGGGCGTGAAGTTGTCGAGGAGGATCAGGTCGGCGCCCGCCTCCAGGACCTCGCGCAGCTGGTCCAGCGTATCGACCTCGACCTCGATCGCGACGTCCGGGAACGCCTCACGGACGGCCGTGAAGGCCTGCTGCACGCCGCCCGCGGCGACCACGTGGTTGTCCTTGACGAGTGCGGCGTCCGAGAGCGACATGCGGTGGTTGACTCCGCCGCCGCAGCGCACCGCGAACTTCTCCAGGGAGCGCAGGCCCGGGGTCGTCTTGCGGGTGTCGCGCACGCGCGTGCCGGTGCCCTCCAGGGCGTCGGCCCACGCGCGCGTGGCGGTCGCGATGCCGGACAGGCGGCACAGCAGGTTCAGCGCGCTGCGCTCGGCCGTGAGGAGGTCGCGGGTGCGGGTGGTGACGCTGAGGAGTTTCTGTCCCGCCTCGACCCGGTCGCCGTCCTCGACGTGCCGCTCCACCTCGAACTCGTCGGTGCAGACCACGGAGACGACCGCTTCGGCGACCCGCAGGCCCGCGACGACGCCCGCGTCACGGGCGGTGAAGTCCGCGGTGGAGACGGCGTCCTCGGGAATGGTCGCGACGGTCGTCACGTCCACGCCGTTGTCGAGGTCCTCCTGGATGGCGACGTTCGCGATGTCCTCGACCTCCAGCGGGTCGAGCCCGGCGTCGGCGAGGAGCTGGGCGAGCGCGGGGTCGAGGCCGCACTCCAGGTACGTCTCGTCGCCGTCGTAGTCGGCGCCGCCACAGCCGCAGCCGTCGCCGCAGCCGCCGCTCTGGGCGAGGGGAAGGTCGGGGGTGCTCACTTCGGTCACTGCTCCTGGTTGCGGGGCGTCTGCGGGGGCATGGGGGTCTCCCCTGCTCGGGCGGGGCCGTCTGCCTGGGGGAGGGTCGGGGGGAAGTCTGCTGTGTCGGTGGTGTGCACGGCGAGCGTGCGGTCGGGATTCAGCCGTACGACGATGTGCCGGCGCCAGTCCAGGTCGTCGCGGTCGGCGTGGTCCTCGCGCCAGTGGCAGCCGCGGGTCTCCTCGCGCAGGAGGGCGGCGGCGACCAGGACCCGGGCCACGCACAGGAGGTTGGTGGCCTCCCAGGTGTCGACGCCGGGCTCGGAGGTCTTGCCGTTCTCGTCGAGGGCGTCACGGGCGTCCGTGTGCAGCCGCTGGAGACGGTCGGCGGCCTGGGCGAGGGACTCGGCCGAGCGCAGGACGCCCGCGCCGTCCGTCATGATCCGCTGGATGGCGAACCGGGCCTCCGGCGCGAGCAGCGGGTGCGCGGGCTTGTCGGGGTGCGGGACCGGCTCGGGCACGCGCGCGTGGAGGCCGTCCTCCCCACGGCTGTGCGCGATGTCGGCCGCGATGCGCTCGGCGTAGACCAGGCCCTCCAGGAGGGAGTTGGAGGCGAGGCGGTTGGCGCCGTGCACACCGGAGCAGGCGACCTCGCCGCAGGCGTAGAGGCCGGGCACCGTGGTGCGGCCCCGGGCGTCGGCGCGGACGCCGCCGGAGGCGTAGTGGGCGGCCGGGGCGACCGGCACGGGCTGCGTCACCGGGTCGATGCCGTGGGCGCGGCAGGCGGCGAGGATGGTCGGGAAGCGGTGCCCCCACATGTCGGCGCCGAAGTGCCGGGCGTCGAGGTACATGTGTTCGGCGCCCTGCTCCTGCATGCGGCGCATGATGCCCTTGGCGACGATGTCCCGGGGCGCCAGCTCGGCCAGCTCGTGCTGGCCGACCATGAAGCGCACGCCGTCCGCGTCGACCAGGTGGGCGCCCTCGCCGCGTACCGCCTCCGACACCAGTGGCTGCTGGCCCTCCGCGTCCGGGCCGAGGAACAGCACGGTCGGGTGGAACTGGACGAATTCGAGGTCGGAGACCTCGGCGCCGGCGCGCAGCGCGAGGGCCACGCCGTCGCCCGTGGAGACCGAGGGATTGGTGGTCGCGGAGAAGACCTGGCCCATGCCGCCGGTGGCGAGGACCACGGCGGGGGCGTGCACGGCTCCCACGCCGTCGTGCTGGCCCTCTCCCATGACGTGCAGGGTCACACCCGCGGTGCGGCCGTCGGCGTCCGTGAGGAGGTCCAGGACGAGCGCGTTCTCCACCGTACGAAGGCCACGCGCGCGTACCGCCTCGACGAGTGCCCGGGAGATCTCGGCGCCCGTCGCGTCACCGCCCGCGTGCGCGATGCGGCGGCGGTGGTGGCCGCCCTCGCGGGTGAGTGCCAGGTCGCCCTCGGAGGACTCGTCGAAGTGCGCTCCGGTCGCGATGAGGCGGCGTACGGCGTCGGGGCCCTCGGTGACGAGGATGCGTACCGCGTCCTCGTCGCACAGTCCCGCGCCCGCGACCAGGGTGTCGTCGAGGTGCTGCTCGGGGGTGTCGCCCTCGCCGAGGGCGGCGGCGATGCCGCCCTGGGCCCAGCGGGTGGAACCGTCGTCCAGGCGGGCCTTGGTGACGACGACGGTCGTCAGGCCCGCGGCCTCGCACCGCAGAGCGGCGGTGAGACCGGCGACGCCGGAGCCGACGACCACCACGTCGGCGGTCAGGGCCCAGCCGGGGGCGGGCGCGTGCAGTCGTATGCCAGTACCTGTGCCTTTACCGGTACCTGTGCCTTTGCCGGTCACGAGGCGGCTCCGAAGGTGAGGGGGATGTTGTCGATCAGGCGGGTCGTCCCGACCCGGGCGGCGACGGCGAGGACCGCCTCGCCGGTGAAGTCGTCCTGGATCTCGGTGAAGTCGGACGGATCGACCAGTGCCAGGTAGTCGAGGGCCAGCGGCGGCCGGAGACGGGCCGCCTCGTCCAGGATCACGCGGGCGGCCGCGCGGACACCGGAGGGGCCGCTGGGGGCGGCCTTGGACACGGCGTGCGCGTCGGCGGCGGCGCGGGACTCGCCGATCGCGCTGAGTGCCTCGGCACGCGCGCGCGTGGCGGGTACTTCGCGGGCCCGCGCGCGCAGGGCCTCCTGGGCGGCGTGCCGGTCGCGGCCGGCGAACAGCGCCTGGGAGAGGGCGAGGGCGGTGCGCCGCTCCTCGGGCGAGAGGAAGCGGTTGCGGCTGGAGAGGGCGAGTCCGTCGTCCTCGCGCACGGTGGGTACGCCGACGATCTCGATGCCGAAGTTCAGGTCGCGCACCATGCGGCGGATGAGGGCGAGCTGCTGGGCGTCCTTCTGCCCGAACAGTGCCGTGTCGGGCCGGGTGAGATGCAGCAGCTTGGCGACGACGGTGAGCACGCCGTCGAAGTGGCCGGGGCGTGTGGCGCCCTCCAGCCGACCGCCCATGGGGCCGGCGGAGAGCCGGACCTGGGGTTCGCCGCCCGGGTAGACCTCGTCGACGGAGGGGGCGAACACGGCGTCCGCGCCCGCCTGCTCGGCGATCTTGACGTCGGATTCGAGGGTGCGCGGGTAGCGGTCGAGGTCCTCGCCGGCGCCGAACTGGAGGGGGTTCACGAAGACGGTGACGACGACGTCGCCCCGTGGGCCGGCGATCTCGCGTGCGGTGCGGATCAGCGTGCCGTGGCCCTCGTGCAGGGCTCCCATGGTCATCACCACGACCCGGCGGTCGCCGCGTCCGCGCGCGTGCAGGTCGTCGGAGGTGCGCAGCAGGACGGTCATCGGTCGCTCCCGTCGTCGGGCAGGGTCGCGCCGTCGGCGAGTACCCCGAGGAGGTCCTCGGCAAGTTCCGGCTTCAGCAGTCCGTGGGCGAGGGCGCGGTCGGCGGTCGCGCGGGCCATCGCGAGATAGCCCGCGACGGTCTGCGGGGCGTGCTTGCGCAGCTCGGCGACGTGGGCCGCGACCGTGCCCGCGTCGCCGCGCGCGACCGGCCCGGTGAGGGCCGCGTCGCCGGACCTGAGGGCGTTGTCGAGGGCGGCGCCGAGCAGCGGGCCGAGCATCCGGTCGGGTGCCTCGACGCCCGCCGCGCGCAGCAGGTCCATGGACTCGGCGACCAGGGTCACCAGGTGGTTGGCGCCGAGTGCGAGGGCCGCGTGGTAGAGCGGCCGGGACTCCTCGGAGATCCACTCGGGCTCGCCGCCCATCTCGATCACGAGGGCCTCGGCGGCGAGACGCAGCTCCTCGGGCGCGGTGACCCCGAAGGAGCATCCGGCCAGCCGCTGCACGTCCACGGGGGTGCCGGTGAAGGTCATGGCGGGGTGCAGCGCGAGCGGCAGGGCGCCCACCCTGAGCGCCGGGTCGAGCACCCGCGCGCCGTACCGCCCGGAGGTGTGCACGAGCAGTTGGCCGGGCCGGACCGCGCCGGTTTCCGCGAGTCCTTCGACGAGTCCGGGCAGGGTGTCGTCCGGGACGGTCAGCAGCACGAGGTCGGCGCGCTCGAAGACCTGGGCCGGAGGCATCAGCGGCACGTCGGGCAGGAGCAGCGCGGCACGGCGCCTGGAGGCGTCGGAGACCCCGGACACGGCGACCGGGCGGTGGCCGGCGAGCTGGAGGGCCGCCGCGAGGGCGGGACCGACGCGGCCCGCGCCGACGACGCCGACGCTGAGGCGGGCGGGTCGGTCCTTGGGTTCTGGCTGGTGGGATGTACTCACTCGACGGCGGCCTTCCGTTCCAGTCCGCTCGGGGTACCGGACGATTTCTCGTCATGTTAACGCGATTGGTTCGAGCGCCGTTTCGGTTGTCCACAGGCTGTGGGTTTCCGCAGGTCACGCGGGGTGAGCAAATCGGGGTGCCGGTACGGGACGGCGCACGGCATCATCCGGGGATGAGCGATTCGGCGGAGCGGGGCCGGGAACAGGCCGCGGAGCGGGACACGGAAGAGACGGCCGGGCAGGACCGGGACGAGACGGCGGAGCGGAAGCGGGAGCGGCGAAGTGCCGCGTGGCAGGCGGCCGAAAGGGTGCTGTGGCGGGCCGGCCATCAGGAGACGGTCCGTTCGCGGCTGGCCTGGCTGAACGACGGGGCCGAGAGCGTGTACGACCTCGACCGGCCGGTGGACATGTACGGCGACCGGCTCGTGGAGACCCTGGAGGAGCGGGTCGCCGGGCTGCTCGGCAAGGAGGCGGCCGCCTTCTTCCCCACCGGGACCATGGCCCAGCAGGTCGCCCTGCGCTGCTGGGCGGGCCGTACCGGCGACGCGACCGTCGCGATGCACGCGCTCGGCCACCCCGAGGTGCACGAGCGGCACGCGTTCAGCACGCTCAGCGGCCTGCGCCCGGTCCGGGTGACAGGGGAACCGCGGCTGCCGACCGCCGAGGAGGTCCGGGACCTCGATGAGCCGTTCGGGTCTCTGCTGCTCGAACTGCCTCTCAGGGACGCCGGTTTCGTGCTGCCCACCTGGGAGGAGCTGGAAGCGGTCACGGAGGCGGCGCGCGAGCGGGATGCCGTCGTGCACTTCGACGGAGCACGGCTGTGGGAGTGCACCCCGCATTTCGGCCGCACCCTGGACGAGATCGCGGGCCTCGCGGACAGCGTCTACGTGTCGTTCTACAAGTCGCTCGGCGGCCTCGGCGGCGCGGCGGTCGCGGGCCCGAGGACGCTGATCGACGAGGCGAAGGCCTGGCGGCACCGGTACGGCGGCATGGTCTTCCAGCAGTTCCCGACCGTCCTGGGGGCACTGATCGGCCTGGACCGGGAACTGCCGCGGCTGCCCGCGTACGTGGCCCACGCGCGCGTGGTCGCCGCCGCCCTGCGCGAGGGGTTCGCCGAGGCCGGGGTGCCCTGGGCGCGCGTCCACCCCGAGGAGCCGCACACCCATCAGTTCCAGGTCTGGCTCCCTTACGACGCCGAGGTGCTCACGGACACGGCGACGCTGCACACCGAGGAGACGAGGACCGGTCTCTTCACGCGCTGGAGTCGTGGCGGCCCGGGGCTGGCGCTCACCGAGGTCACGGTGGGGGCCCCGGGTCTGGAGTGGACGGCCGAGGACGTGAAGGCGGCCGTCGCGGACTTCGTGGCGCGGCTGCCCGGCTGAGATCCCGGACCCGCCGGGCCGTCCGCGGCCCGGGTCAGCAGCCGGCGCGCCGCCGTCCGCGCAGCCACCGGCCCAGGACCTCCCGGGACGATCCGCGGGCCGGACGGCCCGCCACGACGGCCCGGAACCGCCGGTGGTCGCGCAGCGCCCGGACGGCCCGCCAGTCGTGCCGTCCGGGCGCGGGAGGGCCTGGTTCACCGAGCTGCCGGGCCCGGTGGGTGTCGAGGAGGTACTGCTGGGTGACGCTCATGACGGATCGCCTCTCGGGACGGGTTCGGGACGGGCGGGGGATCCGTGGGCCCCGCGCGGTCCGCCCCGGTTCCGCTCCCAGCCTGCGCCCGCGCCCGGCGCACGTCGCCCCGATTGACGGCCGCCGTCAATCGGCGGCGGCGTTGTCGGTGGTGGGGTGCACCATGAGGTCATGAGCGTGCGTATCGATGTCAGCGGGCTGCGGCCGGAGCGGATCGCCGTCGTGCCCTCGCCGCTGGCCGAGCTCGGGATGGCGCTGCACGCGCTGTCCGAGCCGGGGCACCACCCCGGGCTGCAGGGCTGGGCGACCGGCGTGACCCCCCGGCTGGACCCGCATCTCGCCGACCGGATGTGCGAGGCCGACTTCCTGTGGCGGTCGACCTTCTCCGACCTGTTCCTGCCGTACGCGGGCATTCCCGGCCGGAGCACGCTCCCGGGCGCCACGCTCGCCGAGGAGCTGGACCAGCTGGACAAGCTGACGGACGAGCAGTTCGTCGACGCGGCGCTGGAGTTCACCTGCGCCCTCCCGTACGAGGGGCCCGGCCCCGACACGCTCTCCGACCCGAAGCTGCAGCACCGCGCGCTGGAGCTGGCCGCCGCGCGCGGACCCCAGCAGGTGCGGTTCAGCCGGCGGCTGCTGGACGATCCCCCGCAGATCCGGGCGTGGCTGCGGCAGTTCCTGGAGGACTGCGACGAGGCGTTCTTCGCGGAGACCTGGTCCCGGCTGCGCCACCAGCTCGCGGCGGACGCCCGGCTCAAGACGGACCTCCTGCGACGCAGGGGCCTGGCGGAGGCCGTGGCCTCGGTCTCCCCCGCGCTGGCGCTCGACGAGAGCACCCGGACGATCACGGTCGACAAGCTGGGCCAGGGCCGGACGTCCACCGGGGACGGCGGCCTCCTCCTGGTGCCGACGAGTCTCGGCTGGCCGCACCTGATGGTGCTGCACCGGTACGGCTGGCAGCCGGTGCTGCACTACCCGGTCGGCTCCCCCGAGCTGACCGCCCCGTCCTCCCTGGAGCAGCTGACGCTGCGGATGACCGCCCTGTCGCATCCGGTCCGGATGCGGATCTGCCGGAGTCTGGCCCGCAGCGCGTTCACCACGGGCGAGCTGGCCCAGGTGAACGGGATGACGGCACCCGAGATATCCCGGCACCTGGGCGTGCTCAAGAAGGCGGGTCTGATCACCACGCGGCGCCGTGGCCGGTACGTGCTGCACCAGCTGGACGTGACGGTCGTGGCCCGGCTCGGCAGCGACTTCCTCGAGGGCATCCTGCGCTGAGCCGCGCCCCACGGCCCCGGTGGGACCGCGAGAGGCCGGGCGCGCCCGGCCCGCCTCCGGATCAGCGGTGTCCGCCCGCCCGTACGAGCCCCGTCTCGTAGGCGAGGACCACCACCTGCACCCGGTCCCGCAGCCCCAGCTTCGTCAGAATGCGCCCCACGTGGGTCTTCACGGTCGCCTCGGAGAGCACGAGGCGTGCCGCGATCTCTCCGTTCGACAGGCCCTGCGCGACCAGGATCATCACCTCGCGCTCGCGGTCGGTGAGCCGCTCCAGCCCCTTGTGCTGGGGGTCCTTGCCGGCGTTGGGCAGCATCGGCGCGAAGCGGTCGAGCAGGCGCCGGGTGGTGGAGGGCGCGACCACCGCGTCGCCGCTGTGCACGGAGCGGATGGCGGTGAGCAGCTCGCCGGGCGGCACGTCCTTGAGCATGAAGCCGGAGGCGCCCGCCTTCAGCCCGGAGAAGGCGTACTCGTCGAGGTCGAAGGTGGTGAGGATCAGCACCTTCGGGGGGTTCGGGTCCGAGCAGATGCGGCGCGTGGTCTCCACCCCGTCCAGCTTCGGCATGCGGACGTCCATCAGCACCACGTCGACGGCCGTCGCCCGCAGCACCTGGAGAGCCTCGACACCGTCGCCCGCCTCGGCCACGACCTCCATGTCCGGCTGGGCGTCGAGCACCATCCGGAAACCGGTGCGCAGCAGCACCTGGTCGTCGACGAGCATCACGCGGATCGCCATCGGGGTCCCTTCACTTCACTTGCTTACGGATCGCACATGCTGACGTATTGCACATGTACAGGTGTCAGTGCGCGGGCTTGAGCGGCAGCAGGGCACTGATGCGGAAGCCTCCACCGGGCCGCGGTCCCGCGTCCAGGGTGCCGCCGACCATGCCGACGCGCTCGCGCATCCCGATCAGGCCGTGCCCCTGCCCGTCGGCGCCGCCCTCCTCGTACAGCTCGTGGGGCGCGCCCTTGCCGTCGTCCTCGACGAGCAGGCCGAGGCCGTCGTCGAAGTAGACCAGGCGCACGCTCGCGCCGGTGTTCGGGCCCCCGTGCTTGCGCGTGTTGGTGAGCGCCTCCTGCACGATGCGGTACGCCGTGAGTTCCACGCCGCTGGGCAGGGGGCGCGGCGTCCCCTCGACCTTGAAGTCGACGGGCAGCCCCGAGGTGCGGCACTGCTCGATGAGGTCGTCGAGCTGCTCCACGTCGGGCTGCGGCACGTACTCGCCGACCTCCTGGTGCTCGCCGGTGCGCAGCACACCGAGCAGGCGGCGCATCTCGGCGAGCGCCTGGCGGCCGGTCCCCGAGATGGTCTCCAGGGCCTTCCGCGCCTGCTCGGGGGCGGTGTCCATGACGTAGGCGGCGCCGTCGGCCTGGACCACCATCACCGAGACGTTGTGCGCGACCACGTCGTGCAGCTCGCGGGCGATCCGGGCGCGCTCGGCGGCGACGGCGACCTTGGCCTGCGCCTCGCGCTCCTTCTCCAGCCGGGCGGCACGCTCCTCCAGCTGGGCGAGGTAGGCACGGCGAGTGCGGATGGAGTCGCCGAGCACCCAGGCGAGCGCGAACGGCACCGTCTGGAAGGCGGCTATCAGGACGTTGCCCAGCGAGCTGGACTCCATCTGGGGCCAGCGGATCTGCGAGAGGGTCGCCGCGCACAGGCCGCCGATCAGCGCGAAGCGGGAGGCCCAGCGCGCGCCGTCCGCCGCGACGGTGTAGATGATCACCAGCATCGCGAAGTCGGCGGGCACCACCTCGACGTCCAGGACGAGCTGGGCGAGGCCCATCGCGGCCGCCAGGACCAGCATCTTCTCGGGCATACGGCGGCGCAGCGCCACCACCAGGCTCAGGACCAGGGCGATCGGGAGGGCCGTCGCGAGCGACCCGTGGTGGTTCGCAGCGCCGTTGACATTGGTGAGGCTCACGGCGGAGATCCCGAGCAGGACGACGGCCCAGAAGCCGTCGACCCACGTCGGGTGTCTGCGGAGAAAGTCATAGAGGCGCTGCACGTAACCCAGAGTAGGGAAGCGTGCAGTGTGCAGGGGTCAACCGGAGGGCCGATCCGGGAGCGGTGCTCGTACTCCCCAAGGTGGAGACTCTCCCCGTTCCCGACGCTTAGCCTGGCCCGGTGAGGCATGAGACGGCGGGTGTGTGGCGGGGTTGGCGCGAGGCGGCACAGGAGGCGCTGTACGGCCCGTCGGGCTTCTACCGCAGGCCCGAGGGGCCCGCGGGCCACTTCCGTACGTCGGTGCACGCGTCCCCGCTCTTCGCGGCGGCCGTGGCCCGGCTGCTGTGCCGGGTCGACGAGGCCCTCGGCCGTCCCGCCGTGCTGGACTTCGTCGACATGGCGGCCGGTCACGGCGAACTGGTGACGGGTGTCCTCGCCGCGCTCCCCGCCGACGTGGCCACCCGCGCGCGCGGGTACGCCGTCGAACGCGCCGCGCGCCCCGCCGGACTCGACCCCCGGATCCAGTGGCTCCCGGAGCCCCCGCGGGCGATCACCGGACTGCTGTTCGCCAACGAGTGGCTGGACAACGTGCCGGTGGACGTGGCGGAGGTGGACTCCGAGGGCGTACGGCGACTGGTTCTCGTACGGGCCGAGGACGGGACCGAACGCCTGGGGGAGCCCGTCGCCGGCGCGGAGGCGCGGTGGCTGCGCGCGTGGTGGCCCGCGTCCGGCGAGGGCGGCCGTGCCGAGATCGGGCTCTCCAGGGACACGGCCTGGGCCGGAGCCGTGGCCGCCCTCGACCGGGGACTCGCCGTCGCCGTCGACTACGCCCACCTCGCCGCCGCCCGGCCGCCCTTCGGGACGCTCACGGGCTTTCGTGCGGGCCGGGAGACGCGGCCCGTGCCCGACGGGTCGTGCGACATCACGGCGCACGTCGCCCTCGACGCGTGCGTGCTGCCCGGGGGGCATGTGGTGACCCAGCGGGCCGCGCTGCACGCGCTGGGCGTGAGCGGCGCACGACCGGCGCTCACGCTGGCTTCGAGCGACCCTGCCGCGTACGTACGCGCCCTCGCGAGCGCGGGCGAGGCCGCCGAGCTCACCGCGCCCGGCGGCCTGGGCGACTTCGGCTGGCTGCTGCAGCCGGTGGGAGTGTCCCGGTCCGGCCGCCGCACCCTGTTCGACGGCCTGCCCGTCGAGCTACTTGTCGATGTCGCCGACCACGAAGAACAGTGATCCCAGGATCGCCACCATGTCCGCGACCAGCGTGCCGGGCAGCAGCTCGGTCAGCGCCTGGATGTTGTTGAACGAGGCCGAGCGCAGCTTCAGCCGGTACGGGGTCTTCTCGCCCTTGCTGACCAGGTAGTACCCGTTGATGCCGAGGGGGTTCTCGGTCCAGGCGTACGTGTGGCCCTCGGGCGCCTTGAGGACCTTGGGGAGGCGCTGGTTGACCGGTCCGGGCGGCAGTTCGGCCAGCCGGTCGAGACAGGCGTCCGCGAGGTCGAGCGCGTTGTGCGTCTGCTCCAGGAGGCACTCGAAGCGGGCCAGGCAGTCGCCCTCCTGCCGCGTGACGACCTTCAGGGTGTCCTGGAGTTCGCCGTACGCCAGATACGGCTCGTCGCGGCGCAGGTCGAAGTCGACCCCCGAGGCGCGCGCGATCGGCCCGCTCACGCCGTACGCGTGCACGGCCGCCGGTGCGAGGACGCCCACGTCCCGGGTGCGCCCCCGGAAGATCTCGTTGCCGAGCACCAGGTCGTCGTACACGCTCATCCGCGAGCGCAGAGCGGTGACCGCGTCCCGCGCGCGGGCGGTCCATCCGGCGGGGAGGTCCTCCTTGAGGCCCCCGACCCGGTTGAACATGTAGTGCATGCGCCCGCCGGAGACCTCCTCCATCACGTGCTGGAGCTCCTCGCGCTCCGTGAACGCGTAGAAGATCGGCGTGATCCCGCCCAGCTCCAGGGGGTAGGAGCCCAGGAACATCAGATGGTTGAGGACGCGGTTGAGCTCCGCGAGCAGCGTGCGCAGCCACACCGCGCGCTCGGGGACCTCCATGCCGAGCATCCGCTCCACGGCGAGCACCACGCCCAGCTCGTTCGAGAACGCCGAAAGCCAGTCGTGGCGGTTGGCGAGCATGACGATCTGGCGGTAGTCGCGTGCCTCGAACAGTTTCTCCGCACCGCGATGCATGTAGCCGATCACCGGCTCCGCATGCTGGATCCGTTCGCCGTCGAGCACGAGCCGCAGCCGCAGCACGCCGTGCGTCGACGGGTGCTGGGGCCCGATGTTGAGCACCATGTCGGTGCTTTCCGCGGCGCCGCCGATACCGATCGTGGTCTCCGTCTTGGGAGTCATGGACACAGTCTGGCGTACGTACCCTTGCGGCATGGAAAAGCGGAGCACGGAAGCCCCCGTCGGCACCGCCTCGGAGCCCGTCTGGACCGGGCTGCCGCCGGGGCTGCTGCGGATGCGCCGACTGTTGCTGGTGGTGTGGCTGGGACTGCTGACCCTCGCCGTCGCCCTGCTGCCGGGACTGCTCGCGGGGCCGGTCTGGGCCGCCTTCGCCCTGCTGCCGCTCGCTCTGCTGGGATGGGGCTGGCGGATGCTGGGGCGCAACTGGCGCTCCTGGCGGTACGCCGAGCGCGCGGACGACCTGCTGATCAGCCGGGGGGTGCTGTTCCGCGAGGAGACCGTGGTGCCGTACGGCCGGATGCAGCTGGTCGAGGTGACCTCCGGCCCCGTCGAGCGGCACTTCGGGCTGGCGAGCGTGCAGCTGCACACGGCGGCCGCGGCGACGGACGCGCGCATCCCGGGCCTGGACCCGGCCGAGGCCGAGCGGCTGCGCGACCGGCTGACCGAGCTGGGCGAGGCCCGATCGGCGGGGCTGTGACGACGCCGGCGCCCGACCCGCAGGACGCCGCCCGGGAGGCGAAGCCGCTGGTCGAGCGGCGCCTGCATCCCGTGACGCCGTTCCGGCGGGCCTGGGCGCCCGTCGCCGTGATAGCCGGCTGGGCCGTGCACGACCCCGATCAGGCACAGGAACAGCTGACCCGGCTGACGACGACGGCGCTGCTCATCGGCCTCGCCGTGATCGTCCCGGCGGCCGCCCTCTACGGGTTCCTCAGCTGGTGGTTCACGCACTTCGCGGTGACCGAGACGGAACTGCGCATACGCACCGGCCTGTTGTTCCGGCGCACCGCCCACATCCGGCTCGACCGGCTCCAGGCCGTCGACGTCACCCAGCCGCTGCTGGCCCGGGTGGCGGGCGTCACCAAACTCAAACTCGATGTCGTCGGGACGCACAAGAAGGACGAGCTCGCCTTCCTCGGCGAGGACGACGCCCGCGCCCTGCGCGCCGAACTCCTCGCCCGCGCGGCCGGTTTCGCCCCCGAGACGGCGCACGAGGTCGGCGAGGCGCCGGTACGACGGCTGCTGCACGTCCCGGGGGGCGTCCTGGCCGTCTCGCTGGTCCTCACCGGCGCCACCTGGGGCTCCCTGGCCGCCGCGCTCGTCGTACCGCCCGTGCTCTGGTTCGCCACCCACAGCGTGTGGTCGGTCCTCGCGACCGGGGTGCCGCTGCTCGGCGCGGCAGGCGCACGCAGTGTGGGCCGGTTCGTCGGCGAGTACGACTGGACGGTGGGCGACTCCCCCGACGGGCTCCGCATCGACCACGGCCTCCTCGACCGTACGCACGAGACGGTGCCGCCTGGGCGCGTGCAGACCGTACGGATCACCGAGCCGCTGCTGTGGCGGCGGCGCGGATGGGTACGGGTCGAGCTGGACGTGGCGGGGTCGTCCAACTCCGTCCTCGTGCCGGTCGCCCCGCGCGAGGTCGCCGAGGCGGTGGTCGCGGGCGTGCTGCCGGGGGTGACGGTGCCGTCCGCCCTGTCCCGGCCGCCGCGCCGGGCCGGGTGGTGCGTGCCGTTCTGGTGGCGGGGGTACGGACTCGCCGTCACCGACACCGTGTTCGCCGCGCGCCACGGCCTGCTGCGCCGCACCCTCTCCCTCGTGCCCCATGCGAAGGTCCAGAGCGTCCGGCTGACGCAGGGACCCTGGAAACGCCTCCACGGCCTCGCCGACGTCCATGTGGACACCGGGGCCGGCAAGACGGTGACGGCTCGGCTGCGCAGCGCCCCGGAGGCCGCGGAGCTTCTTCAGGCGCAGGCGGACCGGTCACGGACGGGGCGGCGGGAGGCCCGGCCGGACCGGTGGATGGCATGACCGGGAGTGCCTGGTGCGGAGGCTTGGCGGGGAGGGCCCGCGGGAGGGTCTGACGGCGAGAGGGCAGTGGCTCGGTGCCACTGCCCTCATGTACGTGAACCCCTGACGCCTCGGGCCGGGGGAGGCGCGGTCAGGAAACCGCGCTCCGCAGCACGCCCACGTCGATGTGCTCGGTCTCGTCGTGCGCCGTCAGGTCGATGACCTGGCCGACCCCGCGGGACTCCTCGTCGGCGGGCTTGAAGCCGGCCTCGGCCTCGGCCTTGTGCAGGGCGAGCGCCTCCTGGCCGACCACGTCGGCCAGGTCCTCGTTCTGCACGGACTCCATCGCGTCGGAGGACGCCCCCTGCTGCGTACCGAAGAAGTCGAACCCGCCCTCGACGGACGGGCGCCGGGCGGGCGTGGTCGGTACGACGGCCACCGCGGTCGGCACGGTGAAGTGCCCGGAGGGACGCACCGGCTTGGCGGGCTTCACCGGCTGCGCGGGGTGGGCCACCTCATCGGCCGCCGAGGACGCCTTCGCGTGAGCGGGGGTGGGAGCGGGCGCCGGGGTCGGCGTGGGCGCGGGGGCCTGCGTGGGCGCGGGAACGGTGTCCGTGCGCTCGTGCTCGTCGGCCGCCTCCGGCGTCGTCGCCGGCCGTGTCCCGTCCGTCTCGTCCTCGGCTCCGGGCGCGGACGGGGCGACGTCGGTGGCGTCGGCCCGCGCGCGCTGCTCGTCCAAGAGGCTCAGAGCGCTCGCGGGAGCCGCGGGGGCGTCGTGCGCGGACCCCTGCGCCGGTGAGTCGCCGGGCTCGGCACCCGCGAAGGCCCCGGGGTCGTCGTCCTCCGGCACGGACTCGGCCTCGGGATCGGGGTCGGGCTCGGGATCGGAGTCCGCGGCCGGTTCGGTGGCGGTGTCCGCATCGCCGTGTGCGTCGCCGTGCGCGTCGCCGTGTGCGTCGCCGTCGGCGGTGCCCTCACCGTCGGTGGCGGGGGCGCTGTCCGAGGCGGTGCCGGTGTCGGTGCTGCCGGTGTCGCCGTCCCCGTCGGGGACGTCCGCCTCCGCGGCACCGCCCGCGATCCGGCTGAGCGCCGCGTCGGCCCGCAGGAAGAGCGACGATCCGGCCGGGGAGAAGGCCTCGGCGGCCTCGGGCACGTCCGACGCCCCGGCTTCCGACTCCGCGCCGGCCTCCTTCTCGCCGACGCCCTTGTCCGCCGTCTCAGCCGTCTCAGCCGTCGCTTCCGCGTCCGTGCCCTCACCCGCGTCGGCGTTCGTCTCCTCGCCCGTTCCGGCCACGTCCTCGGGCGTCTCCGTCGAATCGACCGCTTCGGCGGTCTCGGGCTCCGCGGCGTCCACGGACTGCGCCGGCTCCCTCGCGGCGGGCAGCTCGCGCGCGGGAGCCGTGGTCTCTATCTCGAGCAGCCGCCGGCCCTCCAGCGCGCTCGCCCGCTCGGTCTCCGCCGTGGCGTACCGCCGCAGCAGCGCCGCGTGCTCGTTGCGCAGGCCCGCCAGCTCCACGCGCTTGGCCCGCAGGTTGAGTTCGAGCTTGGTGCGCAGCTCGCGCGACTCGTCGAGGTCGGTCTCCAGTTCGGCGACGCGCTCCTCGTGACGCCACTCGTCGCTCGCACGCGCGCGCGTGAGGTCCGCGACCCGCTTGCCCGCCGCCGTGTCCCAGCTGCGCATGACGACGGCCCCGGCGACAGCGGTCACCGCGGCGCCCGCCGCCAGCATGCGGAGCACACCTGGCTCCGTGAACAGCCAGGGACCCACGGCACAGACGAGCGAGACGCCCGCGATCGCCGAGGGAGGCAGCAGCCGGTGCAGAGGCGGGGAATGGCGGTGACGTCCACGTGGCATGGCCAGAAACTTACCGCGCGTAGGCGAATCTTGGAGCCCCGCCCGGTAAAAACACGGCCACCCCGAAACCTTCGCGGCGCCCCGGCAGCCCCAGGGGCGACCCCTTGCCCCTAAAGGGCCACGGCATGCCCCGCACGGCCCCGCGACCGCCACTGGTTGGTGATCAGCCTCTTCGTCCGGATCCTTCATCCGGTTCCTTCGTCGGATCCTTCACCGGACCGCTCGCCTTTCCGAAAGCGCTTTGAGGTCGTGTTTCTCGCCGAATAGCCCGCGGAACGGCCGGAGAACGCGCCGCGAAACAGTCAGCGGGAATTCTCCGGATCTTCTCCGCCCGGCCGATCGCGCTCCCCCGGAAGGGCCTCCGGCGATCTCAGGCGGCGCCGTCAGCGGTCGCTCAGCATCCCGCTCATCCACTGCAGCGCCCCCGGGATCTCCCTTCGCCACGTGTTGAAATTGTGACCCCCGCTGTCGAGGATGATCGACGCGATCCCGGTACGCCCGGTGTTCTTCACCTGGTCGATGAACCTCAGCGTGTCCCGGTAGTTGTGCTCGCCCTCCTTGCTGCTGGTGACCAGCAGCGACGTGCGGGGCGCGGGGTTGTGCCGCAGGTACCAGCGCAGGTCGGCCGAGTTGCGCAGCAGTCGGTCCCCGTGGAAGAGGTCGCCCGTCGTCGGATCGATCGGCGCCCTGTAGTAGGGCGACAGGCCGGCCCCGGCGGCGTACGTCTCGGGGTGGTGCACGGCCAGCTTCAGCGCGCAGTAGCCGCCCGTGGAGTCGCCGATGATGCCCCAGCTCCCGGGCTTCCTGCCCACCCTGTAGTGCGCCGCCACGACTTCGGGAAGGTCCTTGGCGAAGAAGGACTCCGTCTGCGGTCCGCCCGGGATGTCCACGCATTCGGTGTCCCGCGGCGGCGCGACGGTGGGCCGCATCATGACCAGGATCATCGGCTGCATCCTGCCGTCCTTGGCCAACTCGTGGGCCGTCTGCGGATAGTGCAGCCCCTTGATGAGCGCCTCCGCGGTGCCCGGGTAACCGGTGAGGACCGTGGTCGCCGGGAAGGTGCGGGTGCGATAGCGCGACTGGAAGTACTCGGGGGGCAGATAGATGTACGCCGGTGTGGCGATGTGCGTCGTACGGCCGACGATGTCGACCTTCTGGATCTGACCGCCGACCTGCGGCTGGGCCCCGCCCGACACATTCACCTGCCGGGTGTCCACCACCTGGAGAGGGCCGCCGGCCCCGCGGCCCGCATGGTCGACCACCACACCCTGGCCGCTCTCCCGGCCGAGCAGGTCGGCCCAGCTCGCGTAGAACCCGAACGCCTGGTTGGCGAACAGGCCGATCGAGACGAAGACCGCCACCTGGGTGACCAGAAGCATGCCGATCCGTCCGCCGACAGCCCGCCAGTTGCGCCGCGCCAGCCGTGGCCACCACCACACCGTGCCGGCGAACAGCAGCACGGCGAACAAGATCGCCAACACCAGCACCTTGTTGCTTGTGAGACCCATGGACTGTTCCCGCCTGCGCTTCCCGTCCCGGGCCGCCCTGCTCCTTCGCAGGAGCTTGCCCCGGACTTTCCTTGCCTTTTGAAACGGCTTTCCGATGGGGAGTGAACCTGACCCCCCTAGACACCGTCCTAGAGGGCGCAATGTCGCCGGATGCCGGAATGGCACCGGAATCAAGGTCTCTCGCAGAACTACGGGATGCGATGTCTGTCAGGATAGATGGGGAAATGTCGGGTGGGGTTCCAGACCGAACAGGTGGGACGCGACGCATAGTCCGTGGTCCCCGCCCTGAGGCCGTCCCCGCCCTCGTCGCCAGGGCCTGCACACTCGTAGGGGTCCTGGACATCGCCGCCGGCGTCTTCCCGCGCTTCCGGCGCAGTCGTATGCACGCCCTGGCCGAGGTGCTGCCTGGTTCGTTCGGCCCCTTCGCCGCGGCGCTGTCGCTCAGCGCGGGCGTGCTCCTCCTGCTCCTCGCTCATGGACTGCGCCGCCGCAAGCGCCGGGCGTGGCGCGCCGCCGTGGTGCTGCTGCCGGCCGGCGCCGTCGCCCAGTTCGCGTACCGCCACTCGCTCATCGGCGTCGTCATCTCCCTCGCGCTGCTCGCACCGCTGCTGCGCCACCGCGGCGAGTTCGCCGCCCTGCCCGATCCGCGCAGCCGCTGGCGGGCACTCGCGAACTTCGTCCTCATGGGCGCCGGCTCCCTCGTCCTCGGGCTGATCATCGTCAGCGTCCACGAGGACCGGATGGTCGGCGACCCGAGCCTGGCCGACCGTCTCGCCCATGTGCTGTACGGCCTGTTCGGCTTCGAGGGTCCCGTCGACTACGCCGGCCCCACCTCCTGGACGGTCGCCTTCTCGCTCGGCGCGCTCGGCTGGCTGACCGCCGTCACGACGATCTATCTGGCCTTCCGCCCCGAACACCCCGCCGCCCGCCTGACGGAGGACGACGAGAGCCGGCTGCGGACCCTCCTCGACAAGCACGGCGGCCGCGACTCGCTCGGTCACTTCGCGCTCCGTCGTGACAAGGCCGTCGTGTTCTCGCCCAGCGGCAAGGCGGCCGTCACCTACCGCGTCGTCTCCGGCGTGATGCTGGCCAGCGGCGACCCCATCGGTGACGTCGAGGCCTGGCCCGGCGCCATCGAACGCTTCATGGACGAGGCCAAGGCCCACTCCTGGACCCCCGCCGTGATGGGCTGCTCGGAGACGGGCGGCGAGGTGTGGACCCGGGAGACCGGCCTCGACGCCCTCGAACTGGGCGACGAGGCGGTGGTGGACGTCGCGGATTTCTCGTTGGCCGGGCGCGCGATGCGCAACGTGCGCCAGATGGTGAAACGCATCGAACGGGCTGGCTACGAGACCCGGGTGCGGCGCATCCGTGACCTGAGCGAGGGCGAACTGGACCGGATACGCCGCGCCTCGGAGGCGTGGCGCGGCACGGACACCGAACGCGGCTTCTCCATGGCGCTCGGCCGCATCGGCGACCCCTCCGACAACGACTGCCTCATCGCCACCGCGCACAAGGCCGACGACGTACCCGGCCCGTACGGTGACCTGAAGGCCGTTCTCCACTTCGTCCCGTGGGGCACCGACGGGGTCTCCCTGGACCTCATGCGGCGCGACCGCGCGGCCGACCCCGGCATGAACGAACTCCTCATCGTGGCCGCCCTGGAGGCGTCCCCCCGCCTCGGCATCCAGCGGATCTCGCTCAACTTCGCGATGTTCCGCTCGGCACTGGCGCGCGGCGAGAAGATCGGCGCGGGGCCCGTGCTGCGCGCCTGGCGGGGACTGCTCGTCTTCCTGTCCCGCTGGTTCCAGATCGAGTCCCTGTACAAGTTCAACGCCAAGTTCCGCCCGCGCTGGGAGCCCCGCTTCGTCGTCTACGGCTCCTCCCGCGACCTCCCGCGCATCGGCTTCGCCGCCATGCAGGCCGAGGGCTTCGTGAACCTGGCACTTCCCGCGCTGCTCCGCCGCCGCGTCCGGACCCCGCGCCCCTGCGCGCACGGGGTGACGGAACACAGGGTCGGAGCGGCCTAGCCGCACGGACGGTGCCGCGCGAGGGCTCCTGCACCGTGTGGGGCCCTCGGCGGGACCACGGGGTCCCCATACGGTGCAGGGGTCTGCGGAAGGGGCGGAACCGGCCGCGAGGAGGCCCGAAGGCCCCCCGAAGGCCCCGGTCACGGACGACCCGCGGAGGAATCCGGCCCTCGCCGGAGGCCTAGGCTGGACGTATGAGCACTGAGCGCCGGCGCGGCCACGTCGCGGGACTGCCGACCTGGGACCGCTGCGCGGTCATGGGAGTCGTCAACGTCACGCCCGATTCCTTCTCGGACGGCGGACGCTGGTTCGACACGACGGCCGCCGTCAAACACGGCCTCCACCTGGTCACCGAGGGCGCCGACCTGGTGGACGTGGGCGGTGAGTCCACCCGCCCCGGCGCCTCCCGCGTCGACGAGGCGGAAGAGCTCAAGCGGGTGATCCCGGTCGTCCGGGGCCTGGCCTCCGAAGGCGTCACCGTCTCCGTGGACACCATGCGCGCCAGCGTCGCCGAGCAGGCGCTCGCCGCGGGAGCCGCCCTGGTCAACGACGTCAGCGGCGGTCTCGCCGACCCCGCGATGATCTCCGCCGTCGCCGCGGCCGGAGCCCCCTTCGTGGTCATGCACTGGCGCGGCTTCCTGGAGGGCGGCAACGTGCGCGGGACCTACGCGGACGTCGTCTCCGAAGTCGTCGACGAGCTGCACGCACGCGTGGAGGCCGTTCTGGCCGGCGGCGTCAGCCCCGACCGGATCGTCGTCGACCCGGGCCTCGGCTTCTCCAAGGACTCCGAGCACGACCTGGCACTCCTCGCCCACCTCGACCGGCTGAGCGGCCTCGGCCGCCCGCTCCTGGTCGCCGCGTCGCGCAAACGCTTCCTCGGCCACGTCCTGGCGGGCCCGGAGGGCGCCCCGCCACCCGCCCGCGAACGGGACGCCGCCACCGCCGCCGTCTCCGCGCTCGCCGCCCACCAGGGCGCGTGGGCGGTCCGTGTCCACGAGGTACGGGCCACCGCCGACGCCGTACGCGTCGCCCGGGCCGTCGAGGGAGCCCAGTGAGCGCACCGCGCACCGATGTCGAGCAGGTCGAACTCGCCAACACCGCCTTCTACGAGGCGCTGGAAAGGGGCGACTTCGAGACGCTGTCGTCCCTCTGGCTGGCCCCTCTGGACACCGTCGACGACGGCGTCGGGAGCGAGGGCGCGGACGTCTCCTGCGTCCACCCCGGCTGGCCGGTCCTCAACGGCCGCGGCGAGGTCCTGCGCTCGTACGCGCTGATCATGGCCAACACCGAGTACATCCAGTTCTTCCTCACGGATGTGCACGTCTCCGTGACCGGCGACACCGCGCTGGTCACCTGCACCGAGAACATCCTCAGCGGCGGCCCCGCGCCCGACGACAGCGACGAGCTCGGCCCGCTGGTCGGCCAGCTGGTGGTCGCCACGAACGTGTTCCGGCGCACGGACGACGGCTGGAAGCTCTGGTCGCACCACGCCTCCCCCGTCCTCGCCGAATCCGGCGAGGAGGAGGACGAGGAGACACCCGGTTGAGTGGGCCGGACGCCCGGGGGAACCAAGAAGTGGTTGGAATCACGAACCGCCGGGTATGGGCCGCTACCGACCCGTGAGCCGCCGCGTTCCCCAGGGGAAACACCCGATGAAGCCTCGTGACCATCATGTGGGCGCGCGCCCCCACGGACCGACACTGTCAGTGCCCGCAGGTAGATTCGTCCGAAGGCCGGTGTGCCGACCGCACGCGGTGCACGACGGACCCTACCGACGATTGCAGGAGTGATTCGCGTGGATCGTGTCGCGCTGCGCGGCCTCAAGGCTCGCGGACACCACGGTGTCTTCCAGAAGGAACGCGAAGAGGGACAGCCCTTCATCGTGGACCTGTCGCTGGGCCTGGACACCCGATCGGCCGCGGCCGACGACGACCTGACGAAGACCGTCCACTACGGCATCGTGGCGGAGGAGGTCGTGGCCATCGTCGAGGGCGAGCCCGTCGATCTCATCGAGACGCTCGCCGAGCGCATCGCCCAGGCCTGCCTGAAGCACGACGGGGTAAGCGAGGTCGAAGTCTGCGTTCACAAACCGGACGCGCCGATCCCGGTCCCCTTCGACGACGTGACCGTCACCATCACCCGGAGCCGAGTATGACTGCGTCCTACACCGAAGGCCAGAGCGACCCGACGGTCCAGCCGGTGCCCGCCTCCGTGGTGGAGCGCGTGGACGCGGCCGACACGACACTGCAGAACCCCAAGAGGGCGGTCCTCTCGCTCGGCTCGAACCTGGGCAACCGGCTGGAGACCCTCCAAGGCGCCGTCGACGCCCTGGAGGACACCCCCGGCGTCCGCATCAAAGCGGTCTCGCCCGTCTACGAGACGGAGCCGTGGGGCGTCGAGCCGGGCAGCCAGCCGTCGTACCTCAACGCGGTCGTGGTCCTCAAGACCACCCTCCCCCCCTCCTCGCTCCTGGAGCGGGCGCACGCGGTCGAGGAGGCATTCGACCGGGTACGCGACGAACGCTGGGGCGCCCGCACCATCGACGTGGACATCGTGGCGTACGCCGATGTCGTCTCGGACGACCCGGTACTGACGCTCCCTCACCCGCACGCCCACGAGCGGGCCTTCGTCCTCGCCCCCTGGCAGGACGTGGAGCCCGAGGCCCAACTGCCCGGCCGCGGCCCGGTGGCACAGCTCCTCGCCGGCGTCGGCCAGGACGATGTCACGCCCCGCGCCGACCTGGAACTCCACCTGCCCGAGTAGTCGTTAAGGTCAAGACGACCAGAGGCCGGACGACCGTCCGGGGGCGGGTGACCGAAGGGGCAAAGTGAAAGAGCTGCGGATCAGGACGCTGGCCGCCGTGTTCGTCGTGGCGGGCGTGCTGTCCTGGGCGGGCGCCCGGCTGTGGAACGCGGTGGGGACGCTTCCCCGCGTCCCCCTGGCCGCCCCCATCGTGCTGGCCCTGATCGCCGTCGTGCTGCTGTCCACGGCGCTCTCGCTGCGCGCCCGCCTCAAGGCCCAGCGCGAGCGCCGTCCCGGCGCCAAGGGCGTCGACCCGCTGATGGCGGCCCGCGCGGTCGTCTTCGGCCAGGCGAGCGCCCTGGTCGCCGCCCTGGTGGCGGGCATGTACGGCGGCGCGGGCGCGTTCCTGCTCGAGTCCCTGGACGTCCCGGCCCTGCGCGACCAGGCCATCTACGCCGGCTTCTCGGTCCTGGCCGGCATCGCCGTCATAGCGGCCGCCTTCTTCCTGGAGCGCGTCTGCAAGCTCCCGGAGGACGACGACGAACACGGCGGCGCGGCCCCGGTCGCGTGACGCCCGTCCGGCGCCTGCACCGCACGGCGACCGGCTCCCGAGGCAGGTGACCGGGCCCCGGCCCGCCCGGAGGGCGTCCACGCATCGGAAGCACGCCCGATGTGCGGGGAGCGGGCTCAGCGCGCCATGATCAGGCTCATCGCCTCGTTGCGGGTGGCCGGATCCCGCATCTGGCCGCGCACCGCCGAGGTGATGGTCTTGGCGCCCGGCTTGCGGACACCGCGCATCGACATGCACATGTGCTCGCACTCCACGACGACGATCACGCCGCGCGGCTCCAGGATCTCCATCAGGGAGTCGGCGATCTGCGTGGTGAGCCGTTCCTGAACCTGCGGACGCCGGGCGTAGACGTCCACGAGCCGGGCCAGCTTCGAGAGCCCCGTGATCTTGCCGTCCGAGGACGGGATGTACCCCACGTGGGCCACCCCGACGAACGGGACCAGATGATGCTCACAGCTGCTGAGGACCTCGATGTCCTTCACGAGCACCATCTCGTCGTGCCCGAGGTCGAAAGTGGTCGTCAGCACGTCCTCGGGCCGCTGCCACAGCCCGGCGAATATCTCCCTGTACGCCCTGGCCACCCGCCCCGGCGTCTCCCGCAGGCCCTCGCGCTCCGGGTCCTCGCCGACCGCGATGAGGAGCTCTCGTACGGCGTTCTCGGCGCGCTTCTCGTCGAACTCGCCGATCGAGCCCTCGCCGTCCAGCGTCACGGGGTCGGTCATGTGGTCCTCGTTCCTGTGCCTCTCGGCGCGTGCGGTTCGACGCGCCGACGTGCGGGCATACCGAAATGCCGCGTCCCCCAGGCTAAAACCTGGGGGACGCGGCAGTCATTCCGGGCCTGCTGAGGCCGCCGGGGAGCTGAGCGGGTCAGCTCTCGGTGCGGTCCTCGGGAGCCGCTTCCTTCGCCGGGACGGATTCCGTCTTGACGATGGACGGCGTCGCGCCGTTCGCCCCGTTCGTCAGTGACAGCTCCTTGGGAGAGAGCACCGGCGGGCGGGTGGACGGGGTGCGGCGGGAGGAGCCGGTCCACGCGGGGCGGGCCGGGCGCTTCACGATGGGAGCGAAGACCTCGGCGATCTGCTCCTTGCTCAGCGTCTCCTTCTCCAGCAGCTGGAGCACCAGCGCGTCCAGAACATCGCGGTTCTCGACCAGGATCTCCCAGGCCTCGTTGTGCGCGTTCTCGATGAGCTTCTTGACCTCTTCGTCGACGAGCGCGGCGACCTCTTCCGAGTAGTCGCGCGGGTGCGACATCTCCCGGCCGAGGAACGGCTCGGTGTTGTCGCCGCCGAACTTGATCGCGCCGAGACGCTCGGTCATGCCGTACTGCGTGACCATCGCGCGGGCCGTTGCGGTGGCCTTCTCGATGTCGTTCGCGGCACCGGTGGTCGGGTCGTGGAAGACGAGCTCCTCGGCCGCGCGGCCGCCCAGCATGTAAGCCAGCTGGTCCAGCATCTCGTTGCGCGTCGTGGAGTACTTGTCCTCGTCCGGCAGGACCATCGTGTAACCGAGGGCCCGTCCACGCGACAGGATCGTGATCTTGTGGACCGGGTCGGAGTTCGGAGACGCCGCCGCGACCAGGGCGTGGCCGCCCTCGTGGTACGCGGTGATCTTCTTCTCCTTGTCCGACATGATCCGGGTCCGCTTCTGCGGGCCCGCGACCACGCGGTCGATCGCCTCGTCCAGCATGTTGTTGTCGACCAGCTTCTGGTTGCTGCGGGCCGTCAGGAGCGCGGCCTCGTTCAGCACGTTGGCCAGGTCGGCACCCGTGAAGCCGGGCGTGCGGCGGGCGACGGCGGACAGGTCGACGTCCGGAGCGACCGGCTTGCCCTTCTGGTGAACCTTGAGGATCTCCAGACGGCCCTGCATGTCCGGGCGGTCGACCGCGATCTGGCGGTCGAAGCGGCCGGGGCGCAGAAGGGCCGGGTCGAGGATGTCGGGCCGGTTCGTGGCGGCGATGAGGATCACGCCACCCTTCACGTCGAAGCCGTCCATCTCGACGAGCAGCTGGTTCAGCGTCTGCTCGCGCTCGTCGTGACCACCGCCGAGGCCGGCGCCGCGGTGGCGGCCGACCGCGTCGATCTCGTCGACGAAGACGATCGCCGGGGCGTTCGCCTTGGCCTGCTCGAAGAGGTCACGGACCCGGGAGGCGCCGACACCGACGAACATCTCGACGAAGTCGGAACCCGAGATCGAGTAGAAGGGAACGCCGGCCTCGCCCGCGACGGCGCGTGCGAGCAGCGTCTTACCGGTACCGGGAGGCCCGTACAGGAGCACACCCTTGGGGATCTTCGCCCCGACGGCCTGGAACTTCGCCGGCTCCTGCAGGAACTCCTTGATCTCCTGGAGCTCCTCCACCGCCTCGTCCGAACCCGCGACGTCCGAGAACGTCGTCTTCGGGGTGTCCTTGGTGATGAGCTTCGCCTTGGACTTCCCGAAGTTCATGACCCGGGAGCCGCCGCCCTGCATCTGGTTCATCAGGAACAGGAAGACGACGACGATGAGGACGAAGGGAAGCAGCGACAGCAGGATGCCCAGGAACGGGTTCTGCTTGGACGGCGAAACGGTGTAGCCGTCCGGAATCTGCTTGTTCTGGTACTTGTCCTGCAGGGTGTTGGCCAAGGCCACGCCCTGGTCGCCGATGTAGCTCGACTGGATCTTCGAGCTGCCATCGACCTTCTCGCCGTCCTTCAGCGAGACCTTGATGACCTGCTCGTCGCCAGTGGTGATCTTGGCCGACTCGACCTTGTTGTCATTGATCGCCTGGACGACCTGGCCGGTGTCCACTGTCTTGTAGCCGCCGGACGAGCCGACGACCTGCATCAACACGACCACGGCAAGGACGGCCAGCACGATCCACATGACCGGCCCACGGAAGTATCGCTTCACGTCCATCCATACGGAGCGGAGCCGCCCCGTCCCTCCTGCCATAGTGAGTTTGATAAAGACTTAGAAAGACTGTTCTTCGGACGGTACCCCAGCATTGTCACCCGAAGCCGCAGGGGACGACTGACAATCCCGCCCACGCATGCTCCAACGGCGCGAAACCCGCTGGGGTTCCCGATCGTCTTACGAAGACCGGGACTCGGGGGTTCAGCCGCCGTAGACGTGAGGCGCGAGCGTACCGACGAACGGGAGGTTGCGGTACTTCTCGGCGTAGTCCAGGCCGTACCCGACCACGAACTCGTTCGGGATGTCGAAGCCGACCCACTCGACGTCGATCGCGACCTTGGCCGCCTCCGGCTTGCGCAGCAGCGTGCACACCTTGAGGGAGGCGGGCTCGCGGGAGCCGAGGTTGGAGATCAGCCAGGACAGGGTCAGCCCGGAGTCGATGATGTCCTCGACGATCAGGACGTGCTTGCCCTTGATGTCGGTGTCGAGGTCCTTGAGGATCCGCACCACACCGGAGGACTGGGTGCCCGCGCCGTACGAGGACACCGCCATCCAGTCCATGGTGACGGGGGTGGACAGCGCACGCGCGAGGTCCGCCATGACCATGACGGCACCCTTGAGCACCCCCACGATCAGCAGGTCCTTGCCCGCGTACTCCGCGTCGACCTTCGCGGCCAGCTCGACCAGCTTCGCGTCGATCTCTTCCTTGGTGATGAGCACCGACTTGAGGTCGGTGCCCATGTCTTTCGCGTCCACCCGCATCACTTTCGGTCGTCCCACCGGCTGTCCCGGCCCTCTCCGGAGGGGGCTCGGTTCAGCTTTGCCGAATCACCAGTCTGCCACCCTGCCGCTGCGCGACGACTTTGCCCGGGAGATTGATGACTCCCTGACCGCGCCAGCCGGTGATCAGCCGGTCGACTTCCTCGATGTGGCGGGCGAACAGCGAACCGGCCGGGGCGCCCGCCTCGATGGCGGCCCGGCGCAGGATGCGGCGGCGTACGGCGGGCGGCAGGGCGTAGAGCTTGGCGCACTCCAGCAGGCCCGCGGTGTCCCGTACGGACGCCTCGGCCTGACGGGCCCAGGCGTCGAGGGCGTCGGCGTCGTCACGGGAGAGCTGGGCCGTACGCGCGAGGGCTCCGACCACCCCTTTGCCCAGCGCCTTCTCCAGGGCGGGCAGACCCTCGTGACGCAGTCGCGAGCGGGTGTAGGCGGGGTCGGCGTTGTGCGGGTCGTCCCAGACGGGCAGCGACTGGGCCATGCAGGCCTTGCGCGCGGTCTGCCGGTCGAGGTGCAGGAAAGGGCGCCGGTAACGGCCGCCGGCCCCCGAGACCTCGGCCATGCCGGACAGGGAGCGGATGCCGGAGCCGCGGGCGAGGCCCAGCAGAACCGTCTCGGCCTGATCGTCGCGCGTGTGTCCGAGGAGGACCGCGGCGGCGCCGTGGCGCTCTGCGGCGGCGTCCAGGGCCGCGTACCGGGCGTCGCGGGCGGCGGCCTCGGGGCCGCCGTCGCGGCCGACGGTCACGGCGAGGGACTCGACGGGCGCCATGCCCAGCTCGACGAGGCGAGAGACCACGTCGTCGGCGCGCAGATCGGAACCGGACTGCAGACCGTGGTCCACGGTGATGCCGCCGGCGCGGACACCGAGTTTGGGGGCTTCGAAGGCGAGGGCCGAGGCGAGCGCCATGGAGTCGGCGCCGCCGGAGCAGGCGACCAGCACGAGCGGGCCGAGCGGGGAGGGCTCGCCTGGGGGTCGGGTGTGGTCGGTGAGGATGTCGTGGAGTACGCGGCGGACCGCCAGGCGTATCGCCGCGACCGCAGGATGGGGACCCATGTCCGGTTCCCTTCATGAAGTTTTCGGGGGGTGAGCCCGAGTTTCGGTCACTCAGAGTGTGTCGATGGTGACAGAAACAGGCCGTTCCCCGAGCATTGCACGCCTACGCATGGCCCACGGTCCCTCGGACGGGTGATTGGAGGGGCGTTCACCTGCCGTCGGCCGGATTCGTTTCACGACCTCGTCGTAGGGTTCACGAATCCGTCCTGCGGTGCACCCGCGCGACCCAGTCCGCCGGTTTGGCGATCTCCGTCTTTGTCGGGAGCGTGTTCGGTGAAGTCCACACGCGGTTGAACCCGTCCATGCCCACCTGTTCGACGACCGCGCGCACGAACCGTTCGCCGTCCCTGTACTGCTTCAGTTTGGCGTCCAGACCCAGCAGCTTGCGCAGGGCGAGGTCCAGGCGCGAGGCACCCTTGGCCCGGCGCTGCTGGAACTTCTCGCGGATCTCCCCGACGGACGCGACCACGTCCGGGCCCACGCCGTCCATGACGAAGTCCGCGTGCCCCTCCAGGAGCGACATCACGGCCGTCAGCCGGGCCAGGATCTCCCGCTGGGCGGGCGTCTGCACGATCTCGACCAGTGAGCGGCCCTCGTCCTCCTCGCCCTCGGGCCGCCCGCCCGCGAGCGACTGCGCCGCCTCCCTGATGCGCTCCAGGACCGTCATGGGGTCGACCTCGGTCTCGGCCAAGAAAGACTGGATTTCGCCCTCCAGGTGGTCCCGCAGCCAGGGCACGGCCGAGAACTGGGTGCGGTGGGTCTCCTCGTGCAGACACACCCAGAGGCGGAAGTCGTGGGGCTCCACGTCGAGTTCGCGCTCCACGTGGACGATGTTCGGCGCGACCAGCAGGAGCCTGCCGCCGCCGTTCTCCCCGGCGGGCAGCTCGCGGGTCGCGGGGGCGAAGGTCTCGTACTGGCCGAGGACCCGCGACGACAGGAACGACAGCAGCATGCCCAGCTCCACGCCGGTCACCTTGCCGCCGACGGCGCCGAGGACGGCTCCGCCGGGGCCGCTCCCCCGGCGTTCCTGCATCTTGTCCAGCAGGGGCTTGAGGACCTCCCGGAACCCGGCGACGTTCGCCCGCACCCAGCCGGGGCGGTCGACCACGAGCACGGGGGTGTCGTGGGTGTCCTCCGTGCCCATCCGCGTGAAGCCCCGGACGTGCGCCTCCGAGGCCTTCGCGTGCCTGCGCAGCTCCGCGACGACCTCCCGGGCCTCGTCGCGGCTCACGTCGGGGCCTGGCCGCACGAGCCGTGTCGCGGTCGCCACCGCGAGATTCCAGTCGACCATCCCAGTAGATGCAGCACCACCGATGCTCGTCATGCGTCAACCGTACGTGAGGGGATCCGGCTGCGGTTAGGGGTGCGGCGCCGGATGAGTCCCCCGCCCGGGGCTGCCGGGGCTCGTGCGGCTGAGGGGGCCCGGACCCGTCGGCGCGTCCGGCCGGGCCCGGTCCGGGTCCCCGGGGGCCCACGTCGGATCGCCTCCGCCGCGACACCGGGTCGGGTCCTGGCCCTTCGCGCCCTTCGCGCCGGCCGTGTCCGGTCACGGCGCAGGCGCTGTCCCGTAGGCCGCGGTGATCGGCGCGCGACGTCGGACGCGGTGCGTCGCAAGGCGGAAGGCGGAAGGCGGAGGGTCGTCCTCGTACCGGGTGTGTTCGGGCGACCCGACCGCGCGGCCGGGCCCCGTCACCGTCGTCGTGCGGCCGCCGGGGATCACGGGACGGTCCTCAGCGGCAGCCGCAGCCCGCCAGTGTCGAGGCCGTGTCGTCCAGGGCCGACTGGGCCGCCATGGGATCGGACGTGCCGGAGGCCAGGAAGGCGAAGGCCAGCAGCCGGCCGTCCGCGTCCACGACCGTGCCCGCCAGGGTGTTCACCCCGGTCAGGGTGCCGGTCTTGGCGCGCACGACACCGGGTCCGGAGGAGTCGTCGGTGTAGCGGTCGCTGAGGGTGCCCGTGAAGCCCGCGACCGGGAGGCCGGTCAGGACCGGGCGCAGCTCGGGCCGGGCGGGGTCACCGGCCTTCACCAGGAGGGCGGTGAGCAGGTCCGCCGTCAGCCGGTCGTCGCGGTTCAGGCCGCTGCCGTCCGTGAAGTGCGCCCCGGACAGCGGGAGTCCGAGCTTCCGCAGCTGCGCGTCGATCGCCCCGGCGCCGCCGCCGAAGCTCGGCTGCCGTCCCGTGGCGACGGCGACCTGACGCGCCATGGCCTCCGCGATGTCGTTGTCGCTGTTCGTCAACATCCGCTCCACGAGGGCGGACAGGGGCGGTGAGGAGACCGAGGCGAGGGCCTGCGAGCCGCTGGTGGCTCGCGACGGGCCGGGGGACGTGGCGTCGATGCCCTTGGCCCGCAGCAGGTCAGCGAACGTGCCGGCGGCGTCCGCCGCCGGGTCCGCGGTGCGTTCGGCCGGGCCACTGGTGGAGGCGTCGGTACGCCCCTCGTCGGCCGTCAGGGCGCTGACCGGCGCGAGGTTGGGGTTGGGGCCGATGGGATGCACGGCGGGACCGGAGTAGAGCGAGGTGTCGTACGAGAGCGTCACGCGGTCCAGGTGACGGGCCTTCAGCGCTTTCGCCGTGTCGTCGGCGAGGGTGCGCAGGCTCGCCCACTCCCCGGCGTCCTTGCGGGCGGTCAGGGTCGGGTCGCCGCCGCCGACGAGGACGACCTCCTTGGTGCCGGGCTCCAGCACCGTGCGGGTGGTGAGGCGGTGGTCGGCGCCCGCGGCGGAGAGCACGGCGACCGCGGTGGCGATCTTGGTGGTGGAGGCCGGGGTCTGCGCCGTGGCGGCCTCCTTGCCGTACAGCCGCCTGCCGGTCGCGACGTCGACGACCACGGCCGTGCGCCGGGCGCCGAGCTCGGGCACGCCCAGGAGCCGGTCGAGGGTGGCCGCGAGGGCCTTCCCGTCCGGGGCGGGCGCCACGGACGTGGTGCTGCCGAGGCCGGTGAGCACGGACGCGGCGCTGGGCGCGGGCGCCGGCGACGTAGGGGACGTATCGGCGTTCCGCCCGTGATCTGCGCCACCCTGCTGGTCCCGCGATGCGGCCCAGTCGCGCTCCGCCGTACGCTGACCGGTGGAGTCCCAGGGACCGGCCACGGCCACCGCCCCGGCCGCGAGCGCCAGGCCCGCGGCGGCGGCCACGGCCGTGAGCTGCGGGGTCGTGATCCTCCCGGAGCGCGGCCGCACGGCTTGAGCGACCCGCACCAGCTGCGGACGTACGGACCGCGCGACCCGCGTCACCCGCGGCTGAACGGCCCGCGCGACCCGCAGCACATGCGGTCTCGCGGCCCGCCAAGCCCTCAGCTCTGGCACGACCACCAGCCCCTTTCGCGATCACACACCTGCGTGAGGGACACTTAACCACCAGAACTATGTGTTGATCATGGAGGAGCCAGCGGTGGAGTTCGACGTCACGATCGAGATTCCGAAGGGTTCGCGGAACAAGTACGAGGTGGACCACGAGACCGGTCGGATCCGCCTGGACCGTCGACTCTTCACCTCGACCAGCTACCCGGCCGACTACGGCTTCGTCGAGAACACGCTCGGCGAGGACGGCGACCCGCTGGACGCGCTGGTCATCCTGGACGAGCCGACCTTCCCGGGCTGCCTCATCCAGTGCCGCACCATCGGCATGTTCCGTATGACGGACGAGGCCGGCGGCGACGACAAGCTGCTGTGCGTCCCGGCGCACGACCCGCGGGTGGAGCACCTGCGCGACATCCACCACGTGTCGGAGTTCGACCGCCTGGAGATCCAGCACTTCTTCGAGGTCTACAAGGACCTGGAGCCCGGCAAGTCCGTCGAGGGCGCCAACTGGGTGGGCCGCACGGAGGCCGAGGCCGAGATCGAGCGTTCCTACAAGCGACTCAAGGAGCAGGGCGGTCACTGATCCCTCCTGAGTTCCGCGGGCCGCGCCACCCCTGCCGGGGTGGCGCGGCCCGTTCGTGTATCAGTGCGCATACTGGGGCGTACGGGACCTGTGCAGTCGGGAGCAGTGGGTGACGGAAGCGGAGGACCGCAAACCGCAGTCGGACGAGGCGAGGAGTGCCTTCGTCCAGCCGGACGGCGTGGCGCAGGCGGTCGAGGACGAGTCGGGGACCACGTCGGAGTTCGCGATCCCCAAGGGGCTGGCGCCGCCGGAGCCGGCGGGCGCGGATTCCGAGGGGTCGGCGTTCAGCACGCCGCGCACCTACAGCGCACGGCACGCGCCGCCGGCCTTCACGCCGGCGACCGGCGTCCCCGTCGTCAGTCTGACCAAGGACGTGCCCTGGCAGGACCGGATGCGCACGATGCTGCGCATGCCCGTGGCCGAGCGCCCGGCACCCGAGCTGGTGCACAAGGAGGACGAGTCGGGGCCCGCCGTCCCGCGCGTGCTCGACCTGACGCTGCGTATCGGCGAGCTGCTGCTCGCGGGCGGCGAGGGTGCCGAGGACGTGGAGGCGGCCATGTTCGCCGTCTGCCGCTCCTACGGCCTGGACCGCTGCGAGCCGAACGTCACCTTCACACTGCTGTCGATCTCGCACCAGCCGTCCCTGGTGGACGATCCGGTGACGGCCTCGCGGACGGTACGCCGCCGGGGCACCGACTACACACGCCTGGCGGCCGTCTACCGGCTCGTCGACGACCTGAGCGACACCGAGACCGGGATCTCCCTGGAGGACGCCTACCGGCGGCTCGCCGAGATGCGACGCAACCGGCACCCGTATCCCGGCTGGGTGCTGACCGGCTCCAGCGGGCTGCTCGCGGGCGCGGCCTCGGTGCTCGTCGGCGGTGACGCCGTGGTGTTCGTCGCCGCGGCGCTGGGCGCGATGCTCGGTGACCGGCTCGCGTGGCTGTGCGCCGGGCGCGGGCTGCCGGAGTTCTACCAGTTCACGGTGGCCGCGATGCCGCCGGCCGCGATCGGGGTCGCGCTCCAGCTCGCGCACGTCGACGTGAAGGCGTCCGCGGTGATCACCGGTGGGCTCTTCGCGCTGCTGCCCGGGCGGGCGCTCGTCGCCGGCGTGCAGGACGGGCTGACCGGCTTCTACATCACCGCGTCCGCGCGGCTGCTGGAGGTCATGTACCTCTTCGTGGGCATCGTCGTCGGTGTCCTGGTGGTGCTGTATTTCGGCGTGAAGTTCGACGCCCAGCTCAACCCGGACCAGGCCCTGAGCATCTCCGAGCGGCCTTTGGTGCAGATCGCCGCGTCCATGCTGCTGTCCCTGACCTTCGCGGTCCTGCTCCAGCAGGAACGGTCCACCGTCCTCGCGGTCACCCTCAACGGCGGGGTGGCCTGGTCGGTCTACGGGGCGATGCACTACCCGGGCGGCATCTCGCCGGTCGCCTCGACGGCCGTCGCGGCGGGCCTGGTGGGTCTCTTCGGGCAGCTTCTGTCCCGCTACCGCTTCGCCTCCGCGCTGCCGTACACGACCGCCGCGATCGGGCCCCTGCTGCCCGGTTCGGCCACCTACTTCGGGCTGCTGTCCATCGCCCAGAACAACGTCGACAAGGGGCTGGTGTCCCTCACCAAGGCCGCCGCGCTCGCGATGGCCATCGCGATCGGGGTGAACCTGGGGTCGGAGATCTCCCGGCTGTTCCTGCGGGTGCCCGGCGGCTCCGCCGCGGGGCGGCGGGCCGCCAAGCGGACCAGGGGCTTCTGAGCCCCCACACCCCTTCCGGGGCGGTGTTCCCGGGCTCAGCCCCGGGGGTAGCCCTGGTGGTACGGGTTCTGCTGCTCGTCGTACGGCTGCTGCGGGTAGTCCTGCGGGTACTGCTGGGGCGGGTAGGCCTGGCCCTGATCGTGGTTCTGGCCCTGGCCCTGGCCGTGGCCGTGTCCCTGGTCGCGGTGGCCGCCGTAGTTCTGGTCGTGGCCCTGGTAGTAGCCCTGGTCCTGGGTGCCGTACGGCTGCTGGGGCTGCTGGGGCTGCTGCTGCGGGTATCGCCGGCCCTGGCCGTAGGGGTCCTGCTGCTGGTGTCCCTGGCCCTGGGCGTACTGGTCCCGCTGGTGCCGCCCCGGCTCCTGGCGGCCCTGCTGATACGGGTCCTGCTGCCGGTACGGATCCTGCTGGTACGGGTCCTGCCGGTACGGGTCCTGCTGCTGGTACGGGTCCTGCTGGTACGGGTCCTGGCCCTGCTGCGGCTGGTGCATCCGCAGCGGGCGCGTGGCGTCGTCCATGACGGGGGCCGTGGGCTGCTGCTGGTACGCGACCGGGCCCTGGGGGGCCTCCGGCTCCGGCGGGTTCTTCCTGGCCTTGGAGCGCGCCCGCAGGAACTCGATGGCGATCGGGACCACCGAGACGAGGACGATCAGGATCAGGATCGCCTCGATGTTGTCCTTGACGACGGCGATGTTGCCGAGCCAGGAGCCGAGCAGGGTGACACCCGCGCCCCACAGGACGCCACCGATGATGTTGAACGTGATGAAGGAGCGGTACCGCATGCCGCTGACGCCCGCGATGATCGGCGTGAACGTCCGCACGATCGGCACGAAGCGGGCCAGGACCAGGGACTTGGGGCCGTACTTCTCGAAGAACTCGTGGGCCTTGACCACGTTCTCCTGCTTGAAGAGGCGGGAGTCCGGGCGGGTGAAGAGCGAGGGGCCGACCTTCTTGCCGAAGAGGTAACCCGCCTGGTCGCCGAGGATCGCGGCGACGCAGATCAGGGCGACGGCTCCCCACAGGGGGAAGTCCAGCCGGTGCGACGTGATCAGCAGACCGCAGGTGAACAGCAGCGAGTCGCCCGGCAGGAAGAAGCCGATGAGCAGGCCGGACTCCGCGAAGACGACGAGAAGAAGGCCCCAGATGCCGAAGTTCTCCAGGAGCGTGTTCGGATCCAGCCAGCTTGGACCGAGGGCGAGCGTCGTCACGGTTCCGGGCTCCTGAGGGGTGAAGGAAGAGGCGGCGTCCTGGTACGGCGGTCAAAGCTATCAACGCATTGTGTCCACGCCAGGTTCCACGGATGTCCCCAGCATGCACTGTGGTCCCACTGGCACAAAGCTGTGAGCCACGGGGAACCGGAGAACACGTCCGCGACCGGGGACCCGCGGGACAGGCGCCGTCAGCCTCCGTGCCGCCTGACGTTCGCCGCGATCGCCTCCTTCAGGTGCTCGGCCAGTCCCGGGCGCATGGAGTCGTAGAACTCCTTGAACCGCTCGTCGGCCACGTACAGCTCGCCGAGACCCCGATGTGTCTCGTACGAGCAGGCGTAGAACCACCGGGTGATGTGGAGCCGGTGCTCCTCGGCCATGTCCATGGCGCGCTCACCGGTCGCGGGCTCACCGGCCTCCATGAGGGCGTCGTAGCGCACGCCCCAGGAAGCCACCTCGGCCTGCATGCGCTTCCAGTCGTCCTTGGTGTAGCGGGCGGCGCGGCGCTGCGACTCGGCGTACGCCTCGGTGCCTCCCCAGCGCTGCTCGGCCTCCTCGGCGTGCGCCTCGGGGTCCTTGTCCCCGAAGACCTCGAACTTCTCCTCGGGCGTGAGATCGATACCCATCGTGCGTGCCTCCATGGCGTGCTCCACGGCCGCGGCCATCTTCCGCAGTTTCTCGATCCGGGCGGTCAGCAGGTCGTGCCGGCGGCGCAGATGCGCGCGCGGGTCCGCTTCCGGGTCGTCGAGCAGGGCCGCGACCTCGTCGAGCGGGAAGCCGAGTTCCCGGTAGAACAGGATCTGCTGCAGCCGGTCGAGGTCGGTGTCGCCGTAGCGCCGGTGCCCCGCGTGGCTGCGCCCGCTCGGCACGAGCAGGCCGATCTCGTCGTAGTGGTGCAGGGTGCGCACCGTGACCCCGGCGAAACCGGCGACCTGGCCCACCGAATAGCTCACTTCCGCTCCTTCCTCCGTACGCCCTTCAGCCTGGCCCCTGACGTCACGTGAGGTGCAAGCGGGAATTCCGCGCGACGCCACTCCGGATGTGGTGTCCGGTTTGCCCGCTTAGGGTGACCGCGTGACCCACGACGCGGCCCGGCAGGCACATGCCTCCGCCCCGGCGACCCCCGCGCGGGCGCTGCTGCCGCTGATCGTCCCGGCACTCGTCGTCGGCGTCGCGGCCAGCCTTCTGTTCCTCGGGGTGAGCGCGCTCGCGGAGAAGCTCCAGGGGGTGCTCTGGAACGGCCTCCCGGAGTCGCTGGGGGTCGGCCGGTACTCCGTGCTCTGGATGCTCGTCGTCCTCACCTCGACGGGCGTCCTGGTCGGTCTGGTGGTGTGGAAGGTCCCGGGCCACGCGGGCCCCGACCCGGCGACCGTCGGGCTCTCGGCGCCCCCGATGCCGCCCTCCGTGCTGCCCGGCCTGCTGGTGGCGACCGCGCTGATGCTGGCCGGCGGTCCGAGTCTGGGACCGGAGAACCCGATCATCGCCACCAATATCGCACTCGCGTTCTGGCTGGGCCGCAGACTCGCACCACGGCTGCCTGGTGGCCTGTGGGCGGCGCTGGCCGAGGCGGCGACGATCGGCGCGCTGTTCGGGACGCCGGTCGCGGCGGCACTGGTCATCTCCGAGGCGCTCGCCGGACAACAGCTGGACGGCAAGCTGTGGGACAACCTGTTCGCGCCGTTGACGGCCGCCGCCACGGGTGCCACGACGACCGCCCTGGTGGCCCATCCGACCTTCGACCTCCATCTGCCCCCGCTCGGACCGCCCCGCGGGGGCGACGTCCTGGCCGCGCTCGTGGTCGCTTCCGCGGCGGCGCTGCTCGGCATGGCAGCGGTCTACGCCTTCCCGTACGTCCACGGCGCCTTCTCCCGGCTCGGGCACCCCATGCTGGCCCTCCCGCTCGGCGGGCTCGTCCTCGGCCTGCTGGGCGCCCTGGGCGGGCATCTGACGCTCTTCAAGGGGCTGGACGAGGTGGGCGAGCTGGCCAGGAACCCCGAGGGCTGGTCGGCCGGGCAGTTCGCCACGATGACGGTGGTGAAGCTCGCCGCCCTGGTCGTCGCCGCGTCCTGCGGCTTCCGGGGCGGCCGGATCTTCCCGGCCGTCTTCATCGGCGCCGCGTTCGGCCTGCTCGCCCATGCGCTCGTCGCCGCGGTCCCGCCCGCTCTCGGCGTGTCCGCGGGGGTGCTGGGCATGCTCCTCGCGATCACCCGGCAGGGCTGGATGAGTCTGTTCACGGCGGCCGTCCTGGTCGCCTCTCCCACGATCCTCGCCCTGCTGTGCATCGCGTCCCTGCCGGCCTGGCTGCTGGTGACCGGCAGACCGCAGATGCAGCTCCAACGGGACGGAACCGCCGTTCGTTGACCTCACAGCACCTCACAGCACCTCACAGGACCCCGCAGGACCCTCAGACGCGATGGGAGAGCTCATGCCGCTCCACAAAGGCCCCGAGAAGCCCGACGAGCGACCGATGTCCGTCAACCCCTTCTTCGGCGACGCGAATCCGCTCGGCGACATGACCGAGGCCCCGCCCAAGCACCGGCTTCCGGACCGGCCGCTCACGCCCACGATCGCCTACCAGCTGGTCCACGACGAACTGATGCTGGACGGCAACGCACGGCTGAATCTCGCCACCTTCGTCACCACCTGGATGGAGCCGCAGGCCGGGGTGCTGATGGGGGAGTGCCTCGACAAGAACATGATCGACAAGGACGAGTACCCGCGCACCGCCGAGCTGGAGCGACGCTGCGTGTCCATGCTCGCGGACCTGTGGAACGCGCCCGATCCCGGGGCCGTCGTGGGCTGTTCCACGACCGGTTCGAGCGAGGCGTGCATGCTCGCGGGGATGGCGCTGAAGCGACGCTGGACGCTGCGGAACGCGGACCGGTACCCGGGAGCGCGCCCCAACCTCGTCATGGGGGTGAACGTCCAGGTCTGCTGGGAGAAGTTCTGCAACTTCTGGGAGGTCGAGGCCCGCCAAGTACCCATGGAGGGCGACCGGTTCCACCTCGACCCGCAGGCGGCGGCCGACCTGTGCGACGAGAACACCATCGGCGTCGTCGGGATCCTCGGCTCCACCTTCGACGGGTCCTACGAGCCGATCGCGGACCTCTGCGCGGCCCTCGACCGGCTCCAGGAGCGTACGGGCCTGGACATCCCCGTCCATGTCGACGGGGCGTCCGGCGGGATGATCGCCCCCTTCCTGGACCCGGACCTGGTCTGGGACTTCCGGCTGCCGCGGGTGTCGTCGATCAACACCTCGGGCCACAAGTACGGGCTCGTCTACCCGGGTGTCGGATGGGCACTGTGGCGGTCGTCGGCCGAGCTGCCGGAGGAGCTCGTCTTCCGGGTCAACTACCTGGGCGGCGACATGCCGACCTTCGCGCTCAACTTCTCGCGGCCCGGCGCACAGGTCGCGGCGCAGTACTACACCTTCCTGCGGCTGGGCCGGGAGGGCTACCGGGCCGTCCAGCAGACGACCCGGGACCTGGCCCGCGGGCTCGCCCGGCGGATCGAGGAGCTGGAGGACTTCCGCCTGATCACCCGGGGCGACCAACTGCCCGTCTTCGCCTTCACGACGGCGCCCCACGTGAGCGCGTACGACGTCTTCGACGTGTCCCGGCGCTTGCGGGAGAACGGCTGGCTGGTGCCCGCGTACACCTTCCCGGCCAACCGGGAGGACCTGTCGGTGCTGCGGGTGGTGTGCCGTAACGGCTTCTCGGCGGACCTCGCCGACCTCTTCATGGAGGACCTGACCCGGCTGGTGCCCCAGCTGCGCCGCCAGCCGCATCCATGGACCCGTGACAAGCAGGCGGCGACCGGTTTCCACCACTGACGACGCGTGCGGGGGCGCGCCGTTCCCATCCCTGGGGGCTCCGCCCCCAGACCCCCTATCGGCCTGGACGGCCTCGTCCTCGAGCGCCGGACGGGCTGATGGTGCCGGCCTGGTCTGCGGATCTTCAGCCCGTCCGGCGCTTGAGGACGAGCCCTTCGGGCGAGCGGGGGTCCAGGCGGCGGCAGCCCCCTGGCGGGACGGAACGGTGCCCGCGCACCGTTCCGGCTGGGCGCCGCGGCGGCGCTAGGTGCGGTCGCCGGGGTGCGGAGCCCCCGTCGCGTACGGGTTCTCCTCGCCCTCCCCCAGCACGCCGACGAAGGGTGGGCCCTCGCCGGCGAACGTGTACGCGCCGCCCTCGATCCGCTCGATGAGCCCCCGGGTCCACTGCGCGCCGGAGTCGGCGGAGTGGACCCAGAAGTTCACGATCTCGCCGATGTGGCCGAGCTGTCCGGGGCCGTCCTCGGGGGTGTAGTACCCGGTGACGGACGTGCGCCACTCCTCGATGGCGCGCACCCGCTCCCGAAGGAGGCCGAGGACCTCCGCCCGGCCGAGGTCGACCATGAAGCCGAGCGCGGCCGAGAGGATGTCGGGCTTCTGGTCGTACGCGGTCAACGACCGGCGCAGCAGCGTGAGGTACTCCTCGGTACCCGTGTCCGTGATCTCGTACTCGGTGCGCGGGGGGCCGCCCGCCGTGGACGGCCCGATCTCGTGGGCGTGCAGCAGTCCCTGCTTCGCCATCTGCTTGAGCGCGTGGTAGATCGAGCCGGGCTTGGCGTTGGACCACTCGTGCGCGCCCCAGTACTCGAGGTCGTTGCGCACCTGGTAACCGTGGGCCCGCCCGTGCTGGCGCACGGCCCCCAGCACCAGCAGACGGATCGCTGACATGCGCCCAAGGTTATGACCCGGTCACCCGCCCGCCGGCTGACGGGCCTCCCGCTCCGCGGACCGCTCCCCTTCCGGCCCCCCTCAGAACGGGAAGAGACTCCGCCCGTGCTGCACCGAGATCCACTTCTGCGTGGTGAACGCCTCGACCGTCGCCTCGCCGTTGAGGCGGCCGATGCCCGAGTGCTTCTCACCGCCGAAGGCGACCGGCGGCTCGTCGTGCACGGTGCCGTCGTTGACGTGGAACATGCCGGTGTCGATCTGCTTGGCGAAGGAGACACCGCGCTCGACGTCGGCGGTGTGGACGGCGCCGCTGAGCCCGTACGGGGTGTCGTTGACGATGCGTACGGCCTCCTCCTCGCCGTCGAAGGGGACGAGGAGCGCGACCGGGCCGAAGATCTCCTGCCGGAGGATGCCGGAGTCGGACGGCAGGTCCGTCAGGACGGTCGGCTCGACCAGGTTGTCGGTGGCGGTGCCGTGCACGAGCGCGGTGGCGCCCTCGGCGATCGCCTGGTCGACGGCGCCCGTGATCGCGTCCGCCTGGGAGGAGTTGATGACCGGGCCGATGATCGTCCGCGGGTCGCTCGGGTCGCCCACCTTGAGCGTCCTGACCTTGGCGACGAACTTCTCGGTGAACTCGTCCGCGACCGAGCGGTCCACGAGGACGCGGTTGGCGGCCATGCAGACCTGGCCCTGGTGCACGTACCGGCTGAAGACCGCCGCGTCCACGGCGTAGTCGATGTCGGCGTCGTCCAGGACCACCAGTGCGCTGTTGCCGCCGAGTTCGAGGACCGCGGTCTTGAAGTGCGAGGCGCAGACGGTGGCGACGTGCCGGCCGACCTTGTCGGAACCGGTGAAGGAGATGACCTTCGGGACGGGGTGCTCGATGAAGGCGTCGCCGATCTCCGCTATGTCGGTGATCACGACGTTGAGCAGGCCGCCGGGGAGCCCCGCGTCCTCGAAGATCCTGGCGACCAGCGAGCCGCCGACGATCGGGGTGTTCTGGTGCGGCTTCAGGACCACGCCGTTGCCCAGCGCCAGGGCCGGCGCGACGGACTTCAGGGAGAGCAGGAAGGGGAAGTTGAAGGGGCTGATCACACCGACGACACCGACGGGCACCCGGTAGACGCGGTTCTCCTTGCCGTCGATCGGCGAGGGGAGGATCCTGCCCTCGGGCCGCAGCGCCAGCTGGATCGACTCGCGCAGGAACTCCTTGGCGAGGTGGAGCTCGAAGCCGGCCTTGAGGTGGGTGCCGCCGAGCTCGGCGATGATCATCTCGGTGATCTCCGCCTCGCGCTCCTCGACGAGACGCAGGGCCTTCTCGAAGACGGCGCGGCGCGCGTACGGGTTGACCGAGGCCCATTGCTTCTGGGCGCGCTCGGCCGCGCGGTAGGCCTCGTCGACCTCGTCGACCGTGGCTATGGTGATGGACGCCAGCTTCTCGCCGTCGTACGGGTTGAAGTCGATGATGTCCCAGGAGCCGGTGCCCGGGCGCCACTCCCCGCCGATGTACTGCCGGGCCAGGTCGGTGAAGTAGGACGACATGTGCTCCCTCGATCCCCTTGCTGCCGAGGCAGACATTTCGAGTCTGAGTCAGCAGACATCCGATCAACGACTGATCAGACGTCATCGTACTTGTGCTCAAAGGGAGTTGGGGGGCCGCTCGGGACAGTCCCTGAAGACTTACCGGAGAGGACGGAGAGACGTCCGGGAGTCGCCGGGACGAGGGGTCAGGAGAGCTGGAGCAGTCCACGGAGCAGGTCGCGGCTCTCGGACGGCCCGGGGCTGTCCTGCTGCAACTGCTTCAGCGCGCTCTCGTACTGCGTGACGTCCTCGCGCTTGTCCAGGTAGAGCGCGCTGGTGAGCTGCTCCAGATAGACGACGTCCGACAGGTCGGACTCGGGGAAGCTCAGGATCGTGAAGGAGCCGCTCTCGCCGGAGTGGCCGCCGAAGCTGAACGGCATCACCTGGAGGCGCACGTTGGGGCGCTCCGACACCTCGATCAGGTGCTGGAACTGGCCGCGCATCACCTCGCGGTCGCCGTAGGGACGGCGCAGCGCGGCCTCGTCGAGGACGATGTGGAACTCCGGGGCCTTCTCGGAGACGAGGTACTTCTGCCGCTCCAGACGCAGCGCCACCCGCCGCTCGATGTCGGCCGCGCTCGCGCCCTTCATGCCGCGCGCGACGACCGCGTGGGCGTAGGACTCGGTCTGCAACAGGCCGTGCACGAACTGGACTTCGTAGGACCGGATCAGGTGGGCCGCACCCTCCAGGCCGACGTAGGTCGGGAACCAGCTGGGCAGCACGTCCGAGTAACTGTGCCACCAGCCCGCGACGTTGGCCTCCTTGGCGAGGGACACCAGGGAGGTGCGCTCGGCCTCGTCCGTGATGCCGTACAGCGTCAGCAGGTCCTCGACGTCGCGCGTCTTGAAGCTCACCCGTCCCAACTCCATGCGGCTGATCTTCGATTCGGAGGCACGGATCGAGTAGCCGGCCGCTTCCCTGGTGATTCCGCGCGCCTCCCGCAGGCGCCGCAGATGTGACCCCAGCAGCATGCGCCGCACCACAGAGCCGCTCGACTCACCAGCGCTCACGTTCGTCCGCCTCCCCAACCGTCTTCAGACGCCGAAGTCTGCCACTAAAACACTTCAAGCAGTACTCGTTCGATTACAGAAACGGAAAGCTTCCGAAGGCACCGCGCAGCAAAGGGGCACGCGGGGGCCAACAAGAGCGAAGAAGGCGACAGAAGAAGTAGCCGGAAAAGGGGGCAAGAGGCCGCAACTCGGGCGCGTGCACGTGCATCTGCCCTTGCATCTGCTGTACGCATTCGGAACCATGGTCCCCGCGCCACCGCTGCATCGCAACGACCGCGAACACCCGGGAGTGCCTCGCATGGGGACGAATGGATCGACCATGCTCGAGCCCTTACGGCAGGGACTTCCGCCGCTCGATCCCGCGGCCGTGTCCAGCGCCGCTTCCTGTGCCCTGCCCGCCCGCTACGAAGCGGTGCGCGAGGCCCGGCAGTTCACGCGCAGAACGCTGGACCAGTGGGACATGGGCGACCGCTTCGACGACGTGTGCCTGGTGGTCTCCGAACTCGTCACCAACGCGCTGCGGCACGCTCTGCCCTCGGACACGCCCCGCGCGGACGACCAAGGCGCCCCCGTGCGGCTGCACTTGATGCGGTGGACCTCACGTCTGGTGTGCGCGGTGCGCGATCCCAGCCACGACAGTCCGGTGGCGGGCGACTCGGACGACTTCTCGGCGGAGTCGGGCCGGGGCCTGTTCCTGGTCGACTCGTTCGCCGACAGCTGGGGCTGGCACCCGCTCGCGGGCACTCTCAGCGGCAAGGTCGTGTGGGCGCTGTTCCGGCTCCCGCCGCTCGCCCCCTCCACGGCCCCCGCCGAATGAAGAACCGCGGCGCCTTTCGGCGCCGCGGTTCTACGCGCGTTACGCGACGCGAGGTGACGACCGCGCCGCGTTCACGGAACGGGCACTCGGCACCGGTCCGCCGGCATCCCGCCCTCAGCCCGCGATCAGGTGGTCGAACTCGCCGTCCTTGATGCCCAGGAGCATCGCCTCGATCTCGGCGCGGGTGTAGACGAGCGCCGGCCCCTCGGGGAACCGCGAGTTCCGCACGGCCACGTCACCCCCCGGCAGCCTCGCGAACTCCACGCAGGACCCCTGCGAGTTGCTGTGTCTGCTCTTCTGCCAGGCCACCCCGGTCAGCTCTGTCGCAGCCATGCCGTTGTACACGTCATCCACGTCGCACACGTCGTGGTCCACAGGTCGCTCCCCGGTCGTGCAGTGGCCGATGTGGCCATTGATGCAGTGGCCAACTGCCCCGGATCATAGCTCTGTTCATGTGCAGATGCATGAGCAGATGCACGTGCACGGGGGGTGGTCCCACGGTTACAGCTTTTTACCGGCCTTTGACTACTGCCTGCTGTCCGCTTGACTACGGCCTGCTGCCCGCCGGGCCGCCGACGGCCCCTCGCCTGCCCCGGAAGTCGCCCGACACACGACCTCCGGCCCCCGTGCATGCTCGTCCGCCCCGGCATCCGTACGGGTTCGCCCGGGTCGAATCCCTCTGTACCAGGAACAGACGCACGGCGAGCCTTTCGAGTTTCAACGTCCGGCTTCAACGTCCGGTTTTCAACCTCCGGCCCGTGACCCGACCGGCGGCCGGTGCGGCAGTACGGCGGCCGCGCCCTCTCCCCCGCGTTCCCGTTCGCACACACCAGCGCCCTCCGCCGCCCCTACAGTCGCACGGCCGACCCCGCCGTCGCGGAGCCCCCCGCCGTCGCGGAGGAACCTCCGCGGCAGGTCGGCGCTCCCGCGGCCGGGGCGGGCCGACGCCGTCGCCCTACGCGCTCTCGCCGCGGTCCAGCGCCTCGGGGCGGGGCGGGGCAGGGCCCCGTGTCCGTACGCGCGGGGCGCGGGCCGGATCTCCGGGACGGAACCGCGATCACGCCGGAGCCACTTCCAGGCCACGGGCCACCGGACCCGTCGAGCCCGCGGGCGCGCTCGGCGCGGTGGCGGGCGCCGCCGACCTCCCGGACGGCCCCGGAGGGAACGGACCCGACCGGACCGGACCGCTCAGGACATCCGTACGTTCTCCGCACGACTCGCCCGAGGCGTTCACGCATGCTCCTGGTAGCTTGCTGCGGTCGTTCCGGCGACCCCAGCGACACCACCACCCTTGGGGGCTTCAGTGACATCGGCGACTTCGGCGATCCTCCCGCGTCGGCGGGTCCGGACCGCGGCCACCGCCATGCTCGTGGCCGCGGGTCTGGCGGGCACGCTCGCGCTCACCGGCTGCAGCAGCGACGACTCCGGCTCCTCCAGTCCGGGATCCGCGGACACGACCGCGAGCACCGGTGCGTCCGGAACCGGCGGCACGGGCGGGGATTCGAGCACCTCGCCCACCGCCAAGGCCGGACTCGAGGGCAGTTGGCTTGCCACCACGGGGGGCAAAGCGGTGGCGCTGGTGATCACCGGGAAGCAGGCCGGACTCTTCGCGACGGGCGGCACCGTGTGCAGCGGTGCGGCCGGGGAGGAGTCGGGCATGCGGATGATCCACCTCACCTGCACGGACGGAAACAAGCAGCGCGCCACGGGCATGGTCGACTCCGTCAACGCCACGACGCTCAAGGTCACCTGGTCGGGCGGTCTCGGCAAGGAGTCCTACACGAAGGCCCAGGGCGGCAAGCTGCCGTCGGGGCTGCCGACGGCGAGCCTGGGGTCCTGAACCCCCGCCCACGGCTCCCGCCTGCGCACTTGCGGACCCTGCCGGCGAACGGAACGTGGTTCTCTCCGCGTTCGGCGGCCCCGCGCCGGCCGCCCGCCGGCTCGCCCCGCCGTACGTTCAGGCGATTCTCCGGGTGAGAGTCGCACGGACGACGCGCCGGAGCGGGGGGTCGCGCGACACCCACCCCCCGGTCTGCGTGATGATCGGTGTGCACCGTCACGAACCCAGGGGGAAACCCATGCGCGCCCTTCCGATCGCCGTCGTCACCGCCGCGGCGGCCCTCATGCTGACCGCCTGCGACAGCGGCGGCGCCGACAAGAAGGAGTCCGGCGGCTCCCCGGCGACCTCGGCCTCCTCCACCGTCTGCGCGATCGACCGGATCGACTTCGAGGTCGGCCCCGCCAACACCGCCCCGGCCGCCGGGGACACCGGCAACGTGCCCGTCACTCTCACCAACCACGGCGACGAATGCACCCTCACGGGTTTCCCCGGCATCGAGCTGAACGACAGCACCCGGGGCACGGAGGTCTTCGCGGACAAGTCGGCGAAGCCGCAGAAGATGACCCTGGCGAAGGACGGCACCGCCTCCTTCACGATCACCTACGTGCGGGGCAAGGCGGGCGACGCGAAGAGCCTCGACGCGACCTCGCTGAAGATCAGCCTGCCCGGCGCCAAGGACGCGCAGCGGTTCAAGTGGTCGTACGGCCCCCTCGCGGGCAAGACCGGGCCGGACGACCTGAACGCCTCCGTGAGCACCTTCCAGGCGGCCGGCGACTGACCGATCAGCCGCTCGCCGGGGCCGCCGGCCGTCGCCTCATCGCAGCGGCGGCCGGGCCCTGACCTGGGCCCGGTCCGCCGCGGCGGCCCCCTCCTGCCACCCGGCCGCGTCGTCCACCCCGCGCAGCCGGGTGGTGACGGTGTCCGGGAACATCTGTTCCATGTGGTCGGTGACCGCCACCTCGCGGGCCGCCAGGACGGGCAGCAGTTCCCCCTCCGACGACGCGACCTGCCCCTCGGCGGCCGTCGCGAGCCGGTCGCCGATGCGATGGGCGTACGCGGCGAGGAACGACTGACGGAACGTCTTCGTACGCCTCCGCCCGCCGGCCCGCTGCGCCGCCTCCGCCTTCGTCATCGCGGTGGTGGCCTGCACGAGCAGCGAGGTGTAGAGGAGTTCGACCGCCTCCAGGTCGGGTTCGAAGCCGACGACGGTCGAGAAGGCGAGGGGTTCGTTCCACACGGCACGGCAGCGGTTCGCGCCGGCCACCGCGTCGAGCAGTACCGCCTTGGCCGTCTCGTACGGCGGCTCGACACCGATGCGGCAGGCGCCGGGCGCGTCCTTGGCGTGTGTACGGGCCGCGAGCAGTGCCTCGTCGATGCTGTGCCGCGCCATCAGTTCCTGCGCCTTGGCGCTCAGTGCCTCCGCCTCCTCCGGGAAGCCGGTCGCCTCGGCCTTGGCGAGCAGGGCGCGGATGCGGGTGAGCATCCGGGAGTCCTGCGGCGCGTCCTGCCGGGGCGGGTCCAACGGCTCGATGGCGGGCAGCCGCAGCAGCAGCCGGTACAGCTCCAGCACGGTGGTGGCGTGTGTGAAGCGGTCGGTGCGCGGCGGCCCCGCGTCCGCGTCCAGTCCGTCGAGCTGAGCCGTCCAGCGCGGGCCCCGGGGCGTCCGGTCCTCCCGCAGGATCAGGGCCGACACCAGGTGGACGTGTACGTCGTCCAGTTCGCGCCGCACGATCCGTACGACGTCGGCGGGCTGCCAGCCGCGGCGCCAGGCGGCGGCGACGAACTCCGCGCCACGCAGGGCGAGTTCGGCGTCCGACGCGGGATCGGCGGCGAGCAGCGAGGCGCCCGTGTCGAGGGCCGCGTCGGTGTCGGCGTAGAGGGCGGCCCCGAAGGCGCGCTCCACGGTGCTGGGCGTCGTCCTGCTGCTCATCCTCCGATCGTGCCACGCGCTCCGGGGCCGCCTCCCGGGCAGGTGCCGTCGAGGCTTCCGTCGCGCGGAAAAAGTATCCACACCCTGTGGACAAGTTTTCCCCGCAGAGTCCCCCATCCCTTAGCGCCTTCCCGGACAGGCACGCACGAGATGTCAACTTCGGGTTGACACCCCTCTACTGTCAACTTACGGTTGACACATGACGACGAACCCACTCGGCACGCCATCCGTACGCCTCGACGACCTCATCGAGGCCATCAAGAAGGTCCACACCGACGCGCTCGACCAGCTCCAGGACGCGGTGATCGCCGCGGACCACCTCGGCGACGTCGCCGACCATCTGATCGGGCACTTCGTGGACCAGGCCCGGCGTTCGGGCGCGTCCTGGACGGACATCGGCAGGAGCATGGGGGTCACCCGGCAGGCCGCGCAGAAGCGGTTCGTCCCGAAGGCGGAGTCGGACCTCGACCCCAGCCAGGGCTTCGGCCGCTACACACCGCGCGCCCGGAACGTGGTCATGGCCGCGCACGCCGCGGCCAAGACCTCGGGCAACGCCGAGGGTCTCCCCGAGCACCTGGTCCTCGGTCTGCTCGCCGAGCCCGGCGGACTCGCCGCCCTCGCGATCACCGCACAGGGCGTGACCCTGGAGGCGCTCCATGCGGCGGCGACCGCGGCGCTCCCGCCGGCCGCCGCCGAGGTCCCGGAGCTCGTCCCCTACGGCCCCGCCGCGAAGAAGGTCCTGGAACTCACCTTCCGCGAGGCCCTCCGCCTCGGCCACAACTACATCGGCACCGAACACATCCTCCTGGCCCTCCTGGAGCACGAGAACGGCGAGGGCGTGCTCAGCGGCGTCGGCGTCACCAAGCAGGCGACCGAGGCCCACATCGCCCGCGCGCTGGCGGACCTCACCCAGGCGCCGTAACCGGCCGAGTCGTCCCGGCGCCGCATCCGGCCGCGCCGTCGCGGCGCCCCCACCAGCCGAGTCGTCGCGGCGGCGTTGTCAGACCCTCCTGCGAGACTCGGCATCATGAGCGACCGGTGGGCAGTCGGACCGGCCGAGGACGGCGGCGCGGAGCTCGCCCCCCTCGGACCCGACGGGCTGCCCGCGGGACCGGTGCACAGGGAGGCCGATCTCGTCGAGGCCGTGCGGGCCCGGCCCGACGTGGTCCGGTGGGTCTGGCGGTCCACGGCCGGCGTCCACCCGCGCCTGCTCGCCGCCGGGGTGCGCGTGGAGCGGTGCTACGACATCGAGGCCGCCGAGAACCTGCTGCTCGGCCACGAGGGCCGGCTCGGCGAACCCCGCTCGGCGGCCGCCGCGCTGGCCAGGCTGCGCGGCGGGCCCGTGCCACCGGACCCCCCGCAGCGCTCCGCCGAGCCCGGCTCGCAGTCGTCCCTCTTCGAGCCGCGCCCGGTCCACCTCCCCCTGGAGGACCTCATCGAGGTGTACGCCGAGCAGCGGCGCCGCCACGCGGCCACCACCCACCCCGGGCGCATGCACCTGCTCACCACCGCCGAGTCGGCGGGCATGCTGGTGGCGGCGGAGATGAACGCGACGGGCCTGCCGTGGCGCGCGGACGTCCACCGCGAGCTGTTGCGCGAAATGCTCGGCGAGCGGTACGCGGGCGGCGGCGAGCCCCGCCGCCTCGCCGAGCTCGCCGACGAGGTCTCGGCGGCCTTCGGCAGACGGGTCAGACCCGACCTGCCCACCGACGTCGTCAAGGCCTTCGCGCAGGCCGGGATCAAGGTCGGGTCCACCCGGCGGTGGGAGCTCGAATCCGTCGACCATCCCGCCGTGCGGCCCCTGCTCGCCTACAAGAAGCTGTACCGGATCTGGGTGGCCCACGGCTGGTCCTGGCTGCAGGACTGGGTGCGCGACGGACGCTTCCGGCCCGAGTACCTCCCGGGCGGCACGGTCACCGGACGCTGGGTGACCAACGGCGGGGGCGCGCTCCAGATCCCCAAGGTCATCCGCCGTGCCGTCGTCGCCGACCCCGGCTGGCGACTCGTGGTGGCCGACGCCGACCAGATGGAGCCGCGGGTACTGGCCGCCATCTCCCGCGACCCCGGTCTGATGGAGGTCGCGGGCCGGGAGGGCGACCTCTACCAGGCGGTGTCGGACCGGGCCTTCGCCGGCGACCGCGACCAGGCCAAGCTCGCCGTCCTCGGCGCGGTGTACGGGCAGACGTCGGGCGACGGTCTGAAGAACCTGGCCGCACTGCGCCGCCGCTTCCCCAAGGCGGTGGCGTACGTGGACGACGCCGCCCGCGCGGGCGAGGAGGGCCGCCTCGTACGGACCTGGCTGGGCCGGACAAGCCCCCCGGCCGCCGGTGCCTCCGACCGGGCGTCGGAGGAGGCGGGTCTCCCCCAGGACGAGCCCGCCGAGGCGCTCGGCGACCAGGGCTGGGTGCCCGGGTACGCCTCCTCCAACTCCCGGGCCCGCGGCCGTTTCGCACGCAACTTCGTCGTCCAGGGCAGCGCCGCCGACTGGGCGCTGCTGCTGCTCGCCGCGCTCCGCCGCGCCTGCGCCGGCCTCGCCGCAGAGCTGGTCTTCTTCCAGCACGACGAGGTGATCGTGCACTGCCCGGCCGAGGAGGCGGAGGTGGTCGTGGCGGCCGTGCGGGAGGCCGCGGAGCTGGCGGGCAGGCTGACGTTCGGCGAGACACCGGTCCACTTCCCGTTCACGACCGCGGTCGTGGAGTGCTACGCGGACGCGAAGTAGCTACGCCTCCTGGAGAAGCTCCCGCAGCTCCCCCACCACCGAGGTGTCCCTGCCGTCCAGCGCCTCCAGCGCCGCCCTCCACTGTGCGTACGCCCCCTCGGCGTCCCCCCGGGTGCGCAGCAGCAGTCCGCGCTGGTGCCGCGCCAGGCCACCGGTGAACCGGTCGGCGCGCCGATCGGCGCGGCACAGCAGCAGCTCGCACTCCAGCGCGGCCCGCTCGCAGTGCCCCACCCCGCGCAGCGCGCGCACCAGCCCGAGCCGGGTCTGCGACTCCCCGTGCCAGTCGTCGTGCCCGCCGAGGATGCGCAGGCTCTCCTCGAAGTGCGGTACGGCGGCGGCCGGTTCCCCGAGGGTGAGGTGCGCGTACCCGATGTTGCAGTGCGCCGAGTGCCGGATGATCACGTCGTCCATCACGTCGCCGATCGCGAGGCTGCGCTTGTGGTGGTCTATGGCGGCACGGGCGTCGGTGTGCTCGTACAGGTTGCCGAGGTGGCTGTAGGTGATGGCCTCCGTGTGCGGGTCGCCCAACTCCCGGGAGAGTTCGAGGCTCATCAGCAGCGCCTCGCTGGACTCCTCGTACCGGCCGAGCCCCTCCAGGAGCATGCCGCGGTTGTTCAGACCGCGCCGCACCCACGACAGCACCCCGAGCCGCCGCCAGATCGCCAGCGCCTCGTCGTTCAGCGTGAGCGCCTCGCCCGCCCGCCCCGTCATGAAGTGCAGCCCCGCGAGATCCCCGAGCGCGTACGCCTGCGCCGCCTCGTCCCGGAGCCGCCGCGCCGCGTCCAGCGCCGTCCGCAGGAGCACCTCCGACTCCGCGACCCGGCCGCTGCGCTGGAGGTAGGGGTTGAGCAGCCGCACCAGCACCGGCACGTACGCGGACACCTCCGCGTAGCGCTCCACCAGCGTCATCACGTTCTCCAGCTCCAGATCGCCCCAGGCGAAAGCGTCCTTGGCGGAGCGGAACGGCGGGGTGGCGGCGGCGTCGGCCGTGTGCGCGACGGGCTGCGTGGCCGTCGGACGGCTGCGGTCCGCGCGGTCGAGCCCCGCCTCGACGATCACTTCGAGCGAGCGGGCGGCGACCCCGGCGTACCAGCGCAGGGCACGCTCGGAGACGCAGGGGCTTGCGCGCACCCCGCCCGTCCTGTCCGCTCCGTCAGCGTCGCCCGCTTCGTCGGCCACCTCTGTCGGGCCTGGCGTCCCGGTCGCTCCGGCCGTCTCCGTCGCTCCCGTTGTCTCCGTTGTCTCCGTCGCCCCTGTTGCCCGTCTCGTTCCCGGCGTGCCGTTCGTCGTCGTTCCCGCGATCTCCCGGGCGAAGTCGCGGACGAGGTCGTGGGGTGCGTAGCGGGCGTACGCCGTCTCCTCCAGGAGGGCGACGTCGACGAGGCGGTCGAGCGCGGCCTCGGCGCGGTGTTCGGCGATGCCGGAGAGCCGGGCGAGCAGGGGCGCGCCGTAGACCGGCAGGTCGAGCGCCCCGATGCTGCACAGGGCGCGCGCCGCGTCCCGGTCGGCCTCGCGGTCCGAGGCGCGCAGCGCGTCATGGGCCACGGCGAGGGACCTGCGGACGCTCAGGTCGTCGTACTCCAGATGACGCAACCGGCCTTCCGTGTCGGTCAGTTGACCGGCCAGCGCGTCAGGGGTGAGCGCGCGGCGCGCGGCGAGGCGGGCCGCGACGACGCGCAGGGCGAGCGGGAGCCGACCGGTGAGTTCGACCAGCGGGTGCCCGCCGTCGAGGCCGTCGCGGCGTCCGGAGACCGCGCGCAGCAGCGCCGCGCTGTCCTCGTCCGACAGCGGGGCGAGCGGGAAACGGTGCGCGCCGTCCAGCACCGTGAGCGGCGAGCGGCTCGTCACGATCACCGCGCACCCGGCGCCCGCCGGCAGCAGCGGCCGTACCTGAGCGGCGTGCGCGGCGTCGTCCAGCACCATCAGGGTGCGCGTCGGGGCCAGCGTCGACCGGAGCAACGCGGCTGCCGCGTCCGGGAGTTCGGGGATGCGGCGCGGCTCGACGCCGAGGTCGCGCAACAGCGCCGCGAGCGCCTGGCCGGGCGTGAGCGGGGTCATTCCGGGGGTGGCCCCGTGCAGGTTGACGTACAGCTGGCCGTCAGGGAAACGTTCCCGCAGTCCATGGGCCACGTGGAGCGCCAGCGCGCTCTTGCCGACCCCGGCCATGCCGCTGATGACGGCCACGGCGGGAACGGGCAGACGCAGCCGCCGGTCCGTGTCCAGGACCAGGCCCAGTTCGTCGCATACGTCGCCCCGGCCGGTGAAGTGAGCCGGAGGGGGAGGGAGTTGGGCGGGACGGGGGGAAACCGGCTGCGCCGGTGCGGCCGGTACGTCTCCGTCGGCACGAGGGGCCTGACCGATGTCGCCGGTCCCGTCCACTCCGGCCGGTTCGCCCGCCCTGCCCGATGCGGCGGCCCCGTTCGATGCGCCCGCTCTGCTCGATCCGCCTGCTCTGCTCGATCCGCTCGTTCTCCGCGGTCCGCCCGAACCGCCTGACGTGGCTGCCGTACCCGCCCTGTCTCTTCCGCCTGTACCGGCTGTTCCGCCTGTTCCGGCCGTGCCGCCTGTTCCGGCCGATCCGGCCGATCCGGCTGATCCGCCGGGCTCCCGGTCCCGCAGGATCTCCAGATGCGCCGCGCGCACGGCGGGGCCCGGCTCGACCCCGAGTTCCTCGACCAGGCGGGCCCGCAGGTCGCGGTGGACGGCGAGGGCCTCGGCCTGACGGCCGGTGCGGTGCAGCACGAGCATCAACAGCCGGTGGAAGGCCTCCCGCAAGGGGTGCTCCGCGACGAGAGCGGCCAACTCGGGTGCGAGGCCGGCCAGTCGGGCATGCCCGAAGCCGCCCTCACCCGCGGAGTTCGTGGAGCTCCCGAAGCCGCCCTCGCCGGCGAGGTTCGTGGAGCTCCCGAAGCCGCCCTCGCCGGCGAGGTTCGTGGAGATCCCGAAGCCGTCCCCGCCCGCGGAGTTCGCGGAGCTCCCGGAACCACCCGCGTCCCCAGAGCTCGGGAAGTTCCCGGAACCACGTGTCCCCCCGGCACCCTCGGCACTCCCCGAGGTCCCCGCCGCTCCCCCGCCACGGCCACCGCCTCCGCGCTCACCGCTTCCGACGATCGGCACCGCGAGCCACAACTCGGCCTCGTAGCGCCATTCCAGGAGCAGCAGCCGCGCCTCCTCCAGGCGCTGGACGAGGGCGTGACCGCCGAACTCGGGCCGGACCCCGCAGAGCGGGGTGCCGCGCCACAGCGCGAGCGCCGCCAGTGCCTCACGCAGCGCCCGTGCGCCGTCCCGCCCGGCATGCGCGGCACGCGCGGCCGTGACGTGGGACTCGAAGACGCGGACATCCAGCTCGCCCTCGCCGACCCGCAGGAGATACCCCGGTGGTACGGCCCGGAGCCGCTCCGGATCGTCGAGGAGCCGACGCAGCCGGGTGACGTGGTTCTGCAGGGAGGCCTGTGCGGACGCGGGCGGTGCTCCGCCCCACAGCGCGTCCTTGAGCGCGTCGACCGAGACGACCCGGCCCGGCTCCAGCAGCAGCGCGACCAGCAGGGCACGCATCTTGCCGCTGCCGATCGACCCGACCTCGCCGTCGGCGTCGTACAGGACCGGTGGACCCAGCAGCCCGAACCGCAGCCCGTACCGCATAGCCCGCCCACTGCCTTCCCACGCGACCGTCCGGCCGTGCCCCTGGCGACTTCGCACCGACCGACTCCCGGTTCCGGCGGAACCGTTGGCCGGTTCCCGAGGGAACCGTTGGCCACATGTTAGCGATCCGTTGGCGCGGCCTGATGGGATCAGTGCATCGGATCTGGCCCGACGGTGCGCGCGTACGACGCGTAACTCGGGGGAGTGTCGCCGCCGTGGCCGGATCCGGGGACAGAGAGGGCCCCGGTCGTCGGAGGTGAACGACCGGGGCCTTCGTCCTTCCCGGCGCCACCGGACCGTCAGATGACGGGCGGGCGTCCGAGCCGCGTGAGCCGCCACACCGTCCGCCACCGCATCGGCTGCCGTCGGCCGCCGGACTCCCGCAGGCCTTCCGCGAAGCCGCCGAACCAGGCTCGCAGCCCCCCGAGCGACCGCGTCCGTACGAGTGTGAGCAGCACCCAGATCCCCAGGTGCACGGGGATGAGCGCGAGGGGCAGCCGGCGGCGGGTGAGCCAGACGCGGTTGCGGGCGGTGACCCGGTAGTAGATGGCGTGCCGGGCGGGTGAGGTCTTCGGGTGCTGGAGCAGCAGTGCGGGCTCGTACAGCACGGTCCACCCGGCGTCGATGGCCCGCCAGGCCATGTCGGTCTCCTCGTGGGCGAAGAAGAACTCGGCGGGCCAGTCACCGATCTCGGCGACCATGGGCATCGACAGCGCGTGCCCGCCGCCGAGGAACCCGGTGACCGGGCCGCCCCGCATCGGGTCCTTCGCCCCGACCCGGGGCACGTGCCGGCGCTGGGTCTCCCCGTTCTCGTCGGCGATCCGGAAGCCGACGATGCCGAGGTGCGGGTCGGCGGCGTACAGGTCGCGGACCTTGCGCAGCACGTCCGCGTCGACCAGCAGCCCGTCGTCGTCGAGTTCGACCACGACGTCCACGTCCCCGAACTCCGCGAGCCTGGCCAGGCCCACGTTCCGTCCGCCCGGGCAGCCGAGGTTCTCGTCGACCTCGATGGTGGTCACCTCGCCGGGCAGCCCGAGCCGCTCGGCGAAGTCGGGCAGCGGACACCCGTTCCCGACGATCACGATCCGGGCGGGCGCGACGTCCTGCTTGGCCACCGAGGTGAGCAGCGCGTCGACCTCGACGGGCCGATTCCCCATCGTCACGACGGCAACGGCGATCCGTGGACCCTCCGGCACGACACCACTCCATCCCAGGCCGACAACACTGCCCGCGATGCTAACCGTTCACCGGGCGTATCCCTCAGGTACGCCGTCTTTCCTTGCCCCGTATGCGGTTCCTCACGACGTTCGCGGGTCCCCGCGCCGTACGGTCCACGGTCCCGACCACCGGTCGCAGCGGCCGCCCGGCCCCTGTCGGCGCCCTCCCGGACGGGTCGGCCGCACGGTCAGGGGCGAACCTACGTGGCGCGGGGACCACGGTTCGGGAGCACGCCCGGAGTCCGGCCGACTCTTACCAGCTCTTACCAGCCCGTAACGGACACCCGTGTGTCCTCAGGCGGCGTACGCGCCCCGCACCTCGAGGTGCTCGACGGCGGGCGGGGCGGCCAGCCAGTCCGCGAGGGCGGCCTGGAACTCACGGAACTCCGGGATCTCGGGAAGGGGATTCCCGGTCCCGTCCGCGACCTCCAGTTCCGCGAGGTAGGTGACCCCGTCGGCCAGCCGGTACGAGGCGTACCGCACGCCCTTGGGCCGTGCGGCCTCGATCGCGGTGAACATCGTCCGCAGCGCCGCTTCGAGCTCGTCGACACACTCGGGCTTCACCGTGGCACGCACCATCAGAACGGCCATGTCGCCATCTCCTTCTCGTCCCGTCACACCTGTCACACCACCACCGGGTCGCAGGGGTGGCGCCTCTCTCTTGACGCACCCCGGGGTGGATGTGTGACCGGAGCCGGCATCTCGGGAGCTCGCCGCGGCGGCCGCCGGGGGACGGCCGGGGCATCGTGGGTCCGCGTTCCCGGCGCGGGGATGTGCACCGTACATGTCGAGTGTATGATGCATATAGGGGTGGTATATCTAGCCGAAGGTAGTTCTCCTGACAGGGGAAGCGAGCCGGGAACTGAAGGATGCCTCGCGTGGACAAGCCACTTGATCTGCTGGAATTCGAGACCATGCTGCTCGGGCGGCACATGCACATGCTCAACCCGCGGGCGCGTGGGGCCGGCGAGGAACGGCTGGACCGCAGCGCGTACGTCCTGCTCAGCCGCATCCAGGCGCAGGGGCCGATGTCGATCGGCGAGTTCAGCGAGGCTTTCGGCCTGGACGCCTCGACCCTCAACCGGCAGACCGCCGCGATGGTGCGGGCCGGGGTCGTCGAGCGTATGCCCGACCCCGACGGTGGCATGGCCCGCAAGTTCGCCATCACCGCCGAGGGCGAGCGCCGTCTGGACATCCATCGGACCGAGAACCTCGAGGGTCTGGAGAAGGTCATGGTCGACTGGACCGCCGAGGACGTCGCCGAGTTCGCCGCCTATCTCAGCCGCTTCAACCGCGACATCGAGCGCCTCGACGGACGCCCCTGGCCACGCGGTTGACCATGGCGGCGGGCGTCTCGTTCACCCTCATCCTCTGACCGTCCGACCTGCCGGGGATCGACCCTTCCTCGAATGGGGCCACAACGGCCCTGCAATACCCCCACAGGCCAAGGTCTGCAGTGCGTCTACCCCCCGCTGCATCACCGAAGCCGACTGACCGCGCCACGGACAGCAAGACGGCACGTGCACGGCACCGTCGCCGCGTGCGCGTCGGGCGTGGCTCGATTCTCGGGGCCTACGCACTGTCACTCGGGCGCTGCGTACTTCCGTGTCCCCGGAAGCGCGCTGCGTATCAGTCTGCCTCAGCTCCCCTTCCCCTGTGGCGGATGGCGCCGAACCAGAGGTGGCGGTACGCCCGGTGGAATCGGTTGAGGTCGCCGGTGACCGCCAGGCCGAGGGCGTCGGTGACGCGCGTGTGGAGATTGCTGCGGGCCAGCCGGGAGCCGGCCCAGGAGAGACGAGTTCCTGGGGGGCTTGTAGACCACGAGGGCGACCCGGCTCCGGAGGCACACCGGCCTCAACTTGCGCGAGCAGATCCAACTCCGTCGGCCACGTACTGGTCGGCCGCAAGTGCAGGACGACTCGGGGGAGATCATGGGTGGACGTGCGCAGCTCGACGGCGGCGACATGCTCGCCCACGTATGGTCCGTCGAGAGTAATGGCGTACGGGCGGCCGTCGAAGGACATCTGGAATCGGTGTGGTGTCGTCACCGACGGAGCCTGGTCGCGCGCGATCAAAGAACGGCCAGTGAGAGAACTCACCGCCCTCGAAAGGATCTTTGCCTCGCCTTTGCGTCGCACACAGTCGCGAATCTCGGTCGGCGGCTACCGTTGCGTGGCCGGGCAGCCGACGGAGGGGGCAGACGCCAAATCATGGGCGACAAGGGCGAGATACTCGACATCAAGATCGCCGATATCAAGGCGACCGCGCCCCACTTCCATCATCAGAGCGTCGACCTCACTCACGCGCTCACCAAGCTGAAGACCGCGCTGTCCGAGGCCGGCACGCCTTGGGGCGACGACGACCAGGGCGCGGACTTCCACAAGGCGTACGGCCCCCACGTCAAGCAGATCGAGCAATCCACCAAGATCCTGGTGGATGGCCTGGCCAGCATTCACGAGGCCATGTCGGACATGGCTGACGGCCACATCGACCACGAAGAGCTGATCCGCGCCATGTTCAGCAGGATCAGCGTCGAACCCGACTCCAGGGGCGCCGACTCGACCGGCCACGACAAGTGAGCGTTGCGGACGAGGCCCGGAAGATCCTGCAGGACGTCACCGGCATGTGGTGGCCTGACGCCGATGTCGGCGGCCTTCGGGACGCCGCGAAGGCGTGGCGAGACTTCGCCGACGACGTCGAGGACGTCACCGCCGCCGCCAACAAAGCCGCCCGCTCCCTGATCGAGAACAACAGGGGCGAGGCGATCTCCGCCTTCGACGACCCGTTCTGGCGCCGCTACTACTACGACAAGCGGGGCTGGCTCAGGGACCTGTCCGACGGTGCCCGCGACATGGCCAAGGCGCTGGACGCGTACGCGGACGCCGTGCACGGCGCAAAGAATAAGCTCGAACACAAGCTGGAGATCGTCGGCGGAACCATCCTCGTGGGCACCGGTCTGGCTTTCTTCACCGGGGGCCTCTCCGAGGGCCCCGCCCTCGCCGCCGCGACAGCGGTCACCGAACTCGCCGGCACTCTTGGTGTCGCAGTCACTGCCGAAATCGCGTCCATCGCGGGCACCACCCTGGCCACCGCCGCCATCGCGGGCATCGAGTCCATCGCCGTCGACCTCGCCGTCGCCCAACCGATCGCGATCGCGACAGGCGAGCAGAGCGGTGGCCTCGACCTCGACGAGGCACGCCAGGCCGGTGTGTACGGCGCCCTCACCGGCGGCCTCCTCGGCGGAGCAGGCGCCACCTTCCGAGCCGCCCAGAATGCGGGCGGCTGGACGGAACTGCTGGGCGGCGCCCGCGTACCCGGCCTGAGCCCCCAGCTGGCCATGCCCGGCGGCCTGACCGCCGGCGCCGACGACTTCGGCATGCTGCTTCGCGACGGTGAGCAGAACGCCTGGCCGCGCAGCAAACGCAAGGGGCGGGTGAACCCGCAGTACCGGGCGGACGTCGCCGGGGACGAGGGTAAGAACGGATCCCACACACTTACCAAGCATGTGGAAGTGACCACTCAGGATCTGCGTGCACGGCTACGGGCGGAACCCGCGAGGGAGACAGTCTCGCGTTACGTCGACGAGGCATCGGCGCAGAGATCGACCGACGCTGTGGTACTCAAGCGTCAGAAGGAGATCGACGCCTGGCTGGCCAAGAAGAAGGGCGCGAAGCTGGAACTGGAGGCCCATCTGGAAGACCACACGGGCCTGAGCCTGACCCGAGTGAACTTCCGTAATGGACTACCGCCAGAGTGGGTAAAGGGCGCCAGAGTGATCCTGAAGCGCGATTCAACGGCTCCGATGGGCTATCGCGTCCTCACGTCCTATCCCGTCCCGTAGAGCCAGACAGGTCCGATGACGATGCCCCCCGTGGAAGACCGCTTCCAAGAACTACGCCAGCTCCTTTACGCGTATGAGGAGACCGGCTACGCCTTCGACGACACAGCGGAGACACCCGGCACCGCCTTGAGCGCATACCTGCGAACGGCGTCCTACGCCCCCGACCGCGCGGCGGCGGCCGCGCGGGAAATCGAAGACCTCCTCGCGGTGGGCCTTTTCAACGACGACATCGCGGACGACGTCGATCTGCTCCCGCACGTCAATCCGCCCCAGGGCGTGGGCGTCGAGGACTGCCTGCGTGCCGTCCGACAGCATCTGAAGCGTTTCCTCGCCTCGCCACCGGCTCCCCGGCCCGCGGTCCGGCCGAAGATCTCATGGGAGTGGCGGGCACGATTCCCGGCACTGACCCACTTCCTCGGCACGTACTTCTACCAGGGCAGCTTTGAAATCGAGTACGGGTCACACGCAGAAGCGGTGGATGACTACCTCGCAGGCGAACCGTATGAGGACCTCGAGAAAGCCGCGTCCGAAATCGGGGAGTTCCTGACTCTGAACTCGTCAGACGGCCAGCTTGCCGAGGCAGCCACGGTTCTCGGCCTCAGGGAACCCCTGCCCCAGGGCATTTCCCTGCGCCAGTGGCTCACCGACATCCAGGGCATCATCACGCATCACCTGCGCACCTGACCAGGCGCGCGGCCGCTCAGATATCTCCGGACACAATTCCGGCCACCAGCCCCGCGGCCTTCCGCGCGCACCCCCACGACAGCGTCACCCCGGCACGCCGTGCCCAGAGTTGTGGACCGCGGTGGTCGAACCGCCACGGGAGTCAGCCTCAACCCGAGCCTCCGACCGCGTCGGCCGAGCACCCACCCGGTGCTCCACGATCCGCGCGTCCGCCGGCAGGCATCGATCGCGGCGCAGCGCTCGACGACGGCCCGCGCTGCCTCGTCGTCCTGCCTCAGGCCGCCGTCCCCAGAAGAAGCTCGGCCACTCCTCGATCACGGAGACCGGCGACATCTACACCAGCGTCCTCGAAGAGGTCGAGAAGGAAGTCGCCGAGGCCACCCTCGCCGCCGTCCCCCGAGCGCGCAAGAAACCCGCACACAGCCAACGGGCGAGCCTAGGACCTCAATCCTGGGCTCGCCCGTTTCATATGTCTGCTGTCGTCAGAACTGGTCGCCGCGGTCTCCCGGCACACGCGGCCTACCTCGAGTCTCGCGACGAGACCCTCAAGCGGTCTTCACAGCGGTCTACCGATGCCATCGGTGCAGCGACGACCGGCACTTGACTTGCCGCTCCGCAAACACATCTGGTGATCGTGCCGCACCGTGTCCCTGGTACGTCCCCGGAAGACACGCATCGCTCACGCAAGAGGCTCTGAGACCTCACAGCCGTAACCTCATGAAGGTCACAGAAAAGCAAAAGCCCCAGGTCACGGCGAGTGAGAATCCTGGGGCTTCTACAGAGCCGCCTTCGGGATTCGAACCCGAGACCTACGCATTACGAGTGCGTTGCTCTGGCCATCTGAGCTAAGGCGGCGCGCCGTCCGCACTATGGTGCGATCAGCAACGCGGTAAGTCTACACAGTTTCCGAGGGTGCTCCGTACACGCCCCGGAGGGCCCGGATCCGGGGCGTGCGGGAGGGCTATGAGCAGCGCTTTCCCTTGGGCGGAGGGGTGCCGTCGAGGAGGTAGCGGTTGATCGCGGAGTCGATGCAGACGCTGCCGCGACCGTAGGCGGTGTGGCCGTCGCCGACATACGTCAGGAGCGTGGCGGAGGAGAGCTGCCTGGCGAGGGACTCGGCCCAGGCGTAGGGGGTGGCGGGGTCGCGGGTGGTGCCGACCACCAGGATCGGGCCCGCGCCCTTCGCCTCGATGCGGTGGGGCTCCCCCGTCGCTTTCACGGGCCAGTACGCGCAGTTCAGGGAGGCCCAGGCCAGGCCGTCACCGAAGACGGGGGACGCCTTCTCGAAGGTGGGGAGGCTCTTCTCCAGCTGGTCGGGGCTGGAGAAGGCGGCCGGGAGGTCGAGGCAGTTCACGGCCGCGTTGGCGTACATCAGGTTCGTGTAGTGGCCCTCGGCGTCCCGCTCGTAGTAGCTGTCCGAGAGGGCGAGCAGCCCCGCCCCGTCCTTGTCCTTCATCGCCGCACTGAGCGCCTCGCGCAGCTGGGGCCAGGCCGCCTGGTCGTACATCGCCGCGATCACGCCCGTCGTCGCGAGCGACTCGGTGAGCTGGCCGCGTTTCGCGTCGCCGGTCGGGATCGGGTTCGAGTCGAGCTTCTTGAAGAAGGCGCTGAGATTCTTGCCCACCTGGGCCGGGCTGGTACCCGCGCCGCCCAGCGGGCAGCCGCTGTGGCGTACGCAGTCCTTCGCGAAGGACTGGAAGGCCGTCTCGAAGCCCGCCGTCTGGTCCTCGTTGAGCTTGCGGGCGGTGATCGAGGGGTCCAGCGCGCCGTCCAGGACCATACGGCCCACCCGCTGCGGGTACAGGCCCGCGTACGTCGCTCCCAGGAACGTCCCGTACGACGCTCCCACGTAGTTCAGCTTCTGGTCGCCCAGTACCGCGCGCAGGATGTCCATGTCACGGGCCGCCTCGACCGTGGAGACATGCCGCAGCAGCTTGGGCGAGTGCCGGGCGCATCCCTCGGCGAACTTCTTGTAGGCGTCGACCAGTTCGCTCGTCTCCCGCACGTTGTCGGGCGTCATGTCCGTCTTCGTGAACGCGTCCATCTCCGGGCCGCTGAGGCATTCGACCGGCTCACTGCGGGCCACTCCGCGCGGGTCGACCGCGACCATGTCGTAGCGGGCGCGGACCTGCGCCGGGTAGCCGAGCCCCGCGTACGACTGCAGGTATCCGACCGCCGAGCCGCCCGGACCGCCCGGGTTGACCAGCAGCGAGCCGATCCGCTTCCCCGGACCCGTGGCCTTCTTGCGGGCGACGGCCAGTTTGATGGGGCCCGACGCCGGGTCGGCGTAGTCGAGCGGCACCTTCATCGTGGTGCATTCGAAGCCGGGCGCACCGCAGGAGCGCCAGGCCAGCTTCTGCTCGTAGTACGGCGTCAGTGTCGCCGGAGTGGAGCTGGGCAGCGGGGTCAGCACCGCCTCGGCTGTCGTCGGCGCCGCCTCGGCCGCGCTCGGCGCCGTGGTGGTGAACGTGGTGAAACTCTCCGAGGAGCAGGCGGAGACGAGCAGCGTCGTGGCGGCCAGCAGCATGCCGCCCCTGCGGAGGGGCCTGAGGATGCGCCTGAAGTACATTCCGCGAGCGTAACCTTGCGCGATCGATTGATCACCTTCAGTGGCATACGCGCCGCGTACGAGTGACATCGTCAACCTCGCGCACCCCGCGCATGCCGCATCCCGACGGTCGTCGGTCGGCCCGCGCCGCATCCCGACGGCCGCACGTCAGCCCGCGCGCCCGCATCCCGACGAGCGCGTCAGCCCGCGCGCAGCGCCATCGTCATCGCCTCCACCGCCAGCAGCGGTGCCACATTGCGGTCGAGGGCCTCGCGGCACGCCGCGATGGCGTCGATCCGGCGCAGGGTCGCCTCCGGCGAGCTGCCGCGGGCCAGTCTCTCCAGCACATCCCCGGAATCCGCGTTGGCGATGGCCAGGCGGGAGCCGAGCTGGAGGGCGAGGACGTCGCGGTAGAAGCCCGTGAGGTCGATGAGCGCGAGGTCCAGACTGTCGCGCTGGGTACGCGTTCTGCGGCGCTTCTGCCGGTCCTCCAGCTCCTTCATGACGCCCGCGGTGCCACGCGGCATGCGACCGCCCTGCGCCGCGCCGAGGGCGGTCTTCAGCTCCTCGGTCTCCTTCACGTCGACCTCCTCGGCGAGCTGCTTCGCGTCCTCCGAGGCCGTGTCGACCAGTTCCTGGGCCGCCCTGAGGCAACTCCCGACGTCGTCGACCCGGAGCGGGAGCTTGAGCACGGCGGCCCGGCGCTCTCTGGCCCGCGGGTCCGTGGCGAGGCGCCGGGCCCGCCCGATGTGCCCCTGCGTCGCGCTCGCGGCGGCCGCGGCGACATCGGGGTCGATGCCGTCACGCCGTACGAGGATGTCGGCGACCGCTTCCACCGGGGGCGTGCGCAGGGTCAGCAGGCGGCAGCGGGAGCGGATGGTGGGCAGGACGTCCTCGATGGAGGGCGCGCACAGGAGCCAGACCGTACGCGGCGCCGGCTCCTCGACGGCCTTCAGCAGCACATTGCCGGCGCCCTCCGTCAGACGGTCCGCGTCCTCCAGGACGATGACCTGCCAGCGGCCGACGGCGGGCGACATCTGCGCGCGGCGGACCAGGTCACGGGTCTCCTTCACACCGATGGACAGGAGGTCGGTGCGGACGATCTGCACGTCGGCGTGCGTGCCGATCAGGCTGGTGTGGCAGCCGTCGCAGAAGCCGCAGCCGGGGACTCCGCCCAGCGCGCGGTCGGGGCTCACGCACTGGAGCGCCGCGGCGAAGGCGCGCGCCGCGGTGGAACGGCCCGAGCCGGGCGGCCCGGTGAACAGCCAGGCGTGGGTCATCCTGGACGCCTCGGGGGGCGGGGTGGCCCCGGCGACCGCTGTGACCAGGGCGTCGGCGTCCCGCGCGGCGGCGGCGAGCTGCTCGCTCACCTTGTCCTGGCCCACCAGGTCGTCCCATACGGGCACGGGGCACCGCCCTTTCGTCGCACTCTGCCCTGCCGCGTCCATTGTGCGGGTCGCCACTGACAACGGACGCCGCCCCCGGCAGACGCCGCCGGCCACGGGCCCGGCACCCGGACCGCCAGGCGCGGACCGCGGTGCTCGGCGATCCCACCCGGGCCGCCTCCGCCGATCACGACCGCCGGCCTCGCCGGCTCACGACCACCGCACCCCCGGCGGTTCATCCCCACCGGGTCTCCCGCGGCCACGACGACCGCACCCGGCGGTCACCCGGCCCGTTCCAGCGGCGGCGACCGCCCCGCGCAGCCGCCGCCCCGGATTCAGCGACGGTTCCCGCCGCGCCCCTCGCGTCCCTCGTCCGCTTCGTCGTCCTCCCGCGGGCCCAGCAGCTCGTCCGCGAGGGTCGGGAGGTCGTCGAGCGGTGTCTCCTCGGCCCAGTCGGGACGCGGGCGGCGGCGGGGCGTGCCCGAGGCGTCGACCTGGGGCAGCTCGCGCGTGCGGTCGACCGCGTCGTCGGGGCGCCGCGCCGCCGACCGCTCGTCCCGGAAGAAGCCCGGGGGCACCCGGTCGGCCGGGTCCCCGGCCGAATCCTTACCCCTGCTCCTGTCCCTGCCCGAGTCCGACTCCGTGTCCCGTACGGGAGGCAGCACCGCCGTCTCGTCGGCCGCGCGGGGCGTCACCGGCGGCAGTACGGCCGTCTCGTCCGCGGCTCCCGCGACCGGCGGCAGCACCGCCGTCCGCTCGGCGGCGTCCTCCGGCACGGGCGGCTTCGGCAGCTTGGCCGTCTCCTCGGAGTCGGACCGGGAACCGCCGCGGTTGCCCCTGTCCCGCACCGGTGACAGCACCGCCGTGTCGTCCACCGCACCGCCCGACGCGTTCGGGGGTGCGACGACCGGGGTGGGCACGGTCGTCTCGTTGTCCGGCTCGGTGCCGGTGCTGGTGCCGGCCGCAGTGGTCGCGGGGGCCGGAGTGGAAGCCTGCGCCGGGGCCGGAGCGGCGTCGGACGCGGCGGCTGACGTCGAAGCCCTGGTGGTCGGGGCAGCCCCGGTGGACGGCGAGGACGCGGCGGCGCTCGCCGCGGCTGCGGCGGCGGCCGAAGCGGCCGCCGTCTCCGCCGCCGCACGCCGTGCCCGCTCCGCGCGCAGCAACGCCTCCTCGGCCTTGCGCTGCTTCTCCAGACGCCGGGTCTCCGCCTCGGCGCGCAGCCTGGCCTCCTCCTCGGCCTGCTTGCGCAGCCGTTCCTGCTCGGCGGCCCTGACCTTCTCCTCGGCCAGCAGTCGGGCCCGCTCCTCCTCGGCCCGGCGGCGGGCGTCCTCGGCACGCTGCCGGGCCTCCTCCGCCTGCCGCTCCGCCTCGCGACGCTGGGCCTCCTCCAGCTCGCGCTGCTTGCGTTCCTCTTCCTGCGCGCGCAACCGGGCGAGCTGTTCCTGGCGCTCGCGCTCCTGGCGCTCCTCCTCGGCCTTGCGGGCGGCCTCTTCCTCGGCCTTGCGCCGGACCTCCTCCTCGGCCGCCTTGCGCGCCTCCTCCTGGGCCTTCACCTCGGCCTCGGAGAGGGGCAGCATCACGTCGAGGCGATGCCGGACGACGGTGGTGACCGCCTCGGGCTCCTGCGCGGCGTCGACGACCAGGTAGCGGCCGGGGTCGGCCGCGGCCAGCGTCAGGAAACCGGACCGCACGCGCGTGTGGAACTCGACGGGCTCGGACTCCAGCCGGTCCGGCGCCTCCGTGAACCGCTCGCGCGCCGCCTCCGGGGAGACGTCGAGCAGCACCGTCAGGTGCGGCACCAGTCCGTTGGTCGCCCACCGGTTGATGCGGGCGATCTCGGTGGGCGACAGGTCGCGGCCCGCGCCCTGGTAGGCCACCGAGGAGTCGATGTAGCGGTCGGAGATGACCACGGCACCGCGCTCCAGCGCGGGCCGCACCACCGTGTCCACGTGCTCCGCGCGGTCGGCGGCGTACAGCAGCGCCTCCGCGCGGTGCGACAGGCCCGCCGACGACACGTCCAGCAGGATCGACCGCAGTCGCTTGCCGACCGGTGTGGCACCGGGCTCGCGGGTCACGACGACCTCGTGGCCCTTGGCCCGGATCCACTCGGCGAGCGCCTCGGCCTGGGTCGACTTCCCGGCCCCGTCACCGCCCTCCAGGGCGATGAAGAAGCCGTTCACGGCGGGCGTCGGCAGCGGGTCGTCGCCGCCGCGCAGCGCGTCCAGCAGGTCGTGGCGCAGCGGCACGCCCGAGCGGTCGTCGACCTTGGCGAGCACCAGGGCGGCGACGGGCAGCAGCAGGGCGCCCACGAGCATCAGGGTGAAGGCGGCGCCGCCGTGCGCGAACACGAACTTGCCGTTCTCCAGGCGGTGCGGTCCGATCGCCGCGGCCACCAAGGGGGCCAGCAGGGCGCCGAGCGCCACGGAGACCCGTACGACCGCGTGCAGGTGTTCGGTGGTGCGCGCCCGCCGGTACTCCTCGGCCTCCTGGTCGAGCAGCGCGTGCCCGGTGTTCGCGGCGACGCCCGCGCCGACGCCGGCGAGGGCGACGATCAGCAGCACGGTGGCGACGTCCGGGACCAGTCCGGCGGCCAGCAGGGCGATACCGGTGAAGGCGATCGCGAGGGAGAGCAGCCGGCGGCGCGACAGCGACGGCAGCACCTTGGCGGCGGTACGGATACCGACGACGACACCGCCGGTCAGCGCCAGCACGAGGAGCCCGTACGTGACGGGTCCGCCGCCCAGGTCCTTGGCCTGCAGCACGGAGACCGCGACGGCGGCCGCGATCGCCGCGGCGACGGCCGCGCAGGCGAGCACCAGGAGCGGGATCACGCCGGTACGGCCCTTGTCGACACCGGTGCCCGTCTTGGGGCGGCGCAGGCCCTCCAGGGGCGAGCGGGCGCGGGGGGTGCGGGTGTCGGGCAGCTCGAGGAACGTGAGCACGGAGAGCGACGCGGCGAACAGCCCGGCGGCTACGTACGAGGCGAGCGCCGCCTGGTGCTGGTCGAACCAGGTGATCCCGGCACCCAGCAGGTTGTTGACGAGGGACACCACGACGAGCGTCGCGGCGGCGATCGGCACCGCCACGAACGCGGTGCGCAGGGCCAGGCGTCGCAGCGCGTCCATGTGGTCCGGCAGCGGGCGCACGGTGGCGCCCTCCAGGGGCGGCGCCGGCAGCAGCGCGGGGGCCGCGCCCTCCCGGCTCACCGTCCAGAAGCGCTCGGCCACACCGGTCACGAACGCGACGACCAGGAGGACGGCGAGGGCGTCGTCCGGTGTCCAGTCGATCCACAGGGGCGCGACGATCAGCAGCAGGGCGCGCAGGCCGTCGGCGCCGACCATGGTCCAGCGCCTGTCGAGCGGGCCGTCCTTCGACGTCAGCGAGGTGAGCGGGCCCAGCAGGACCGCTCCGAAGAGCAGCGTCGCGAGCACGCGCGCCGCGAAGACCGCGGACACCGCGAGGGCGACGCCGCGGTAGCCGCCGCCGAAGGAGCCCTCGACGACCGCCGCCTGGAGGACGAGCACGACCAGGACGAGCAGGGCCAGGGCGTCGGCGACACTCCCTACCAGGTGGGCGCCCCACAGGCGTTTCAGCTGCGGCTGGCGCAGCAGCGCGCGCACGGCGCGCTCGCGCGAATCCGCGACCAGGGCGTCGTCGGGGGCCGGAGTGTGGGCCGTAGGCTGCTCGGCTCGCGTCATTCTGCAAGCCTATCGGGACCCACTGACTGTCCGGAGGGGTGCCCGAACATGTGGACGCCCCCACACCGGAAGGTACGGGGGCGTCCACATCTGCCGGGCGGTGCCGGCCTGGTCTCAGCTCTCGGAAGCGGCCGTCTTCTTGGCGACCGTCTTCTTGGCGGGCGCCTTCTTTGCGGCCGTCTTCGACGTCGTCGTCTTCTTCGCGGCGGCCTTCTTGGCCGGGGCCTTCTTGGTGGCCGTCTTCTTGGCGGCGGCCTTCTTCGCGGTCTTCTTGGCCGGGGCCTTGGCGCGCTTCTCGGCGAGCAGCTCGAATCCGCGTTCCGGAGTGATGTCCTCGACGCTGTCCCCGGACCGCAGGGTCGCGTTGGTTTCGCCGTCGGTCACGTACGGCCCGAAACGGCCGTCCTTGACGACGACGGGCTTCGCGCTGACCGGGTCCTCGCCCAGCTCCTTCAGCGGCGGCTTGGCGGCCGCGCGGCCACGCTGCTTGGGCTGGGAGTAGATCTCCAGCGCCTCTTCGAGCGTGATGGTGAAGAGCTGGTCCTCGGTCTGCAGGGAGCGCGAGTCCGTGCCCTTCTTCAGGTACGGCCCGTAGCGCCCGTTCTGCGCGGTGATCTCCACCCCCTCGGCGTCCTTGCCTACGACGCGCGGCAGGGACATCAGTTTGAGGGCGTCCTGAAGAGTCACCGTGTCCAGCGACATGGACTTGAAGAGGGACGCGGTACGCGGCTTGACGGCGTTCTTGCCCGTCTTCGGGGTGCCCTCGGGGAGCACCTCGGTGACGTACGGGCCGTAGCGGCCGTCCCGCGCGATGATCTGGTGGCCCGACTCCGGGTCGTTGCCGAGTTCGAAGTCGCCGCTCGGCTTGGCGAGCAGCTCCTCCGCCAGTTCCACGGAGAGTTCGTCCGGGGCGAGGTCCTCGGGGACGTCCGCGCGCTGGTGGTTCTCGGAGTCCTTCTCGCCGCGCTCGACGTAGGGGCCGTAGCGGCCCACGCGGAGCACGATGTCGCTGCCGACGGGGAAGGACGACACCTCGCGGGCGTCGATGGCGCCCAGGTCGGTGACGAGCTCCTTGAGGCCGCCGAGGTGGTCGCCGTCGCCGTTCCCGGCCTCGGCGGCACCGGTCGCCTCGCCCTCGCCGAAGTAGAACCGCCGCAGCCACGGCACGGCCTGTGCCTCGCCCCGCGCGATGCGGTCGAGGTCGTCCTCCATCTTGGCCGTGAAGTCGTAGTCGACGAGTCGGCCGAAGTGCTTCTCCAGGAGGTTGACCACGGCGAAGCTCAGGAAGGACGGCACCAGGGCCGTGCCCTTCTTGAAGACGTAGCCGCGGTCGAGGATCGTGCCGATGATCGACGCGTACGTCGACGGGCGGCCGATCTCGCGCTCTTCGAGCTCCTTGACGAGCGAGGCCTCGGTGTAGCGGGCCGGGGGCTTGGTGGCGTGCCCGTCGACGGTGATCTCCTCGGCGGACAGCGGGTCGCCCTCGCCGACCTGGGGGAGGCGGCGCTCGCGGTCGTCGAGCTCGGCGTTCGGGTCGTCCGCGCCTTCGACGTAGGCCTTCAGGAAGCCGTGGAAGGTGATCGTCTTGCCGGACGCGCTGAACTCGGCGTCCCGGCCGTCGGCGGACCTGCCGGCGATCTTCACGGTGACCGAGTTGCCGACCGCGTCCTTCATCTGCGAGGCGACGGTCCGCTTCCAGATCAGCTCGTACAGCTTGAACTGGTCGCCGGTCAGACCCGTCTCGGCCGGGGTGCGGAAACGATCACCCGAGGGGCGGATCGCCTCGTGGGCCTCCTGCGCGTTCTTGACCTTTCCGGCGTACGTGCGCGGCTGGGCCGGCAGGTAGTCGGCGCCGTACAGCTGCGTGACCTGGGTGCGGGCGGCGGTGACCGCCGTCTCCGAGAGGGTCGTGGAGTCCGTACGCATGTAGGTGATGAAGCCGTTCTCGTACAGCTTCTGGGCCACCTGCATGGTGGCCTTCGCGCCGAAGCCGAGCTTGCGCGAGGCCTCCTGCTGGAGCGTCGTCGTGCGGAACGGCGCGTACGGCGAACGGCGGTAGGGCTTGGACTCGACCGAGCGGACCGAGAAGTCCGTGTTCTCCAGGGCGGCGGCGAGCGCGCGGGCGTTCGCCTCGTCCAGGTGGAGTGTGTTGGCGCCCTTCAACTGGCCGAGCGAGTCGAAGTCGCGGCCCTGGGCCACGCGCTTGCCGTCGACCGCGGTGAGACGGGCGACGAGGGAGGACGGGTCGGACGCGTCCCCACGGCGGCCGGTGCCGAAGGTGCCGGTCAGGTCCCAGTACTCGGCGGACCGGAAAGCGATGCGCTCGCGCTCCCGCTCGACGACGAGGCGGGTCGCCACGGACTGCACGCGGCCCGCCGACAGACGCGGCATGACCTTCTTCCACAGGACCGGCGAGACCTCGTAGCCGTAGAGGCGGTCCAGGATGCGGCGGGTCTCCTGGGCGTCGACCATGCGCTGGTTGAGCTCGCGCGGATTGGCGACGGCGCTGCGGATCGCGTCCTTGGTGATCTCGTGGAAGACCATCCGGTGGACGGGAACCTTGGGCTTCAGGACCTCCAGGAGGTGCCACGCGATGGCCTCGCCCTCGCGGTCCTCATCGGTGGCGAGGAAGAGTTCGTCGGAGTCCTTCAGCAGGTCCTTGAGCTTCTTGACCTGGGCTTTCTTGTCAGCGTTGACCACGTAGATCGGCTGGAAGTCGTGCTCGACGTCCACGCCGAGGCGGCGCACCTCGCCGGTGTACTCCTCCGGCACCTCCGCCGCGCCGTTGGGGAGGTCGCGGATGTGCCCGACGCTCGCTTCGACGACATAGCCGGGGCCGAGATAGCCCTTGATCGTCTTCGCCTTGGCAGGCGACTCGACGATGACGAGTCGGCGGCCGCCGTGTGCGGTGTCGCTGGTCGGGGACAACTTCGCTCTTCTCTCCGGTCGACGCAGGGGGTCTCCCCAGGCCTAGGTCCCGGGGGTCGGGTCATGCTGACGCTGCGGAGTGTGACGGTACATCCCGCCCCCGTGTCAAACGGGAAAAGCCCGCAACGGCCACTCGAACGGTAACCCGACTACCGCCATTCCTGCCGCCCGGAGTACGCAGCTGCCCTTTCGGCCCCAACCGGAGCGTGACCCCCCGGTTACCGGGGTGCCGGCTCTCACACGCGCGTGAAACACCACATCCCGAGTGCCAGCGCACCCGCTCCGGCGACGCTCGCGATCGTCGCCGATGCGACGCGGTTCACACCGACGGCGATGGGCTCGCCCTGCCGCAGCCGCACCACCGTCCACGCCAGCAGTGCGCCTCCGAACAGGGCGAACACCGTCCCCACGAAGATCGCCGGTCCACTTTCCATCGATGTGCCTTCCGCCCCGAGTCCCAGGGTCGGGAGGCTGGCACGTCCTGGAAGCGGCTGTGCGAACCTGCGGTGAACGCAGGGCGGACGGCATCCCATCGGCGGGCCCGGACGGCTCTGGCCACGCCCGGCGCGGGTGCCCTCCGGGCCGCCCTCGCGCCGCCGGAAGCGACCCGCCGGGGCGGGGACTGTGGCGAATTCGTCGTTCGCCGTTCCCCAGCCCCCGCCGTCATCGACCGGCTCGCCCCTGCCGCGCGGCCTGTCGTGGGTCCTGAGGCGCCGAAGCGCTTCGCCGGCCGGTGAGCGGCACACCTGCGCGGAGAGCTCCGCCCGGAACGCCCGGAACGTCCGACGCCGGTCGGATGTTGACCGAATCCGCATCCCGGCGACGGCCGGGCTCCCGGCGAGGGGCCGGGGGATCCCGACGAAGGGTCCTGGGGGCCCTGCGAGTGTCCGGGGGACTCCAGCGAAGGGGCCTGGGCCCCGCGCGGGCCCCGCGCGGGCCCCGGGGGCTCCGGGGCTCCGGGGCTCCGGGGCTCCGGGGCTCCGGGGCTCCGGCGGCTCCGGCGGCTCCGGCGGCTCCGGCGGCTCCGGCGGCTCCGGCGGCTCCGGCGGAGCTTCGGGGGCCTCGGGCGCTCCGGGGTTCCGGTCGCTCCGGTCGCTCCGGTGGCTCCGGTGGCTCCGGTGGCTCCGGTGGCTCCGGTGGCTCCGGTGGCTCCGGCATAGGGTCCTGACCCGGGCCCTGGTGCGTCCGGTGCCCGGCGGAGCGCGTGTCGCCGGACACCGGGAGACGCGTCCCTCGTCACTCCGCGGGCTCGAGGAACCCCTGTTCCACCAGCAGCCGGATCTGTCCGGGTGTCCGGTCGCGCAGCAACACCGGATCCTCACCGACCAGTTGGGCAATGGCATCGAGGATCCGCCCGGCGCTCAGGGTGCCGTCGCACACGCCCGCGAAGCCCGCGCCGACCGTGTCCACCTTGGTGGCCCGCCGCATCCCGCGGTTCTGGCGCAGCACCACATGTTCCGGGTCCTCGGCGCCGGGCAGCCCGACCTGCTCCTGGACCACCTCGGCCGTGAGCCTGAAGTGGCCGGCGAGCAGCGCCGCGTCGTCGCTGGCCCGCAGGAAGTCGACACGGGCGAAGTGCGCGCGCACGGTGTCGCCGAGCGGCTGTTCGACGGGGTGCGGCCACTCCTCGACGGTGATCGAGGGCTCGGCGGCCGCCGTCCTGCGCAGCGTGATCCACCCGAAGCCGACCGCTTTGACCTTGCGCGCCTCGAACTCGTCCAGCCAGGCGTCGTACCGCGCCTGGTACTCGGCCGGGTCGGAGCGGTGGTCGCCCGCGTCGCGCAGCCACAACTCCGCGTACTGCGTGATGTCCTGGACCTCGCGCTGCACGATCCACGCGTCACAGCCGCGCGGCACCCAGGAGCGCAGCCGGTCCTGCCAGTCCTCGCCCTCCACATGCTGCCAGTTGGCCAGGAACTGGGCGTACCCCCCTTCGTTCAGCCGGTCCCCCGCCTGCTGAACGAGCGTGCGGCACAGATCGTCCCCGCCCATCCCGCCGTCGCGGTAGGTGAGCCGGGCGTCGGGCGAGATCACGAAGGGCGGGTTGGAGACGATCAGGTCGTACGTCTCGTCGTCCGGGACCGGCTCGAAGAGCGAGCCCTCGCGCAGATCGGCCGCGGGGGCCCCGGAGAGCGCCAGGGTGAGCGCGGTGACGTGCAGCGCGCGGGGGTTGAGGTCGGTCGCGGTCACGCGTGTGGCGTGCTGGGCCGCGTGCAGGGCCTGGATACCGGAGCCGGTGCCGAGGTCGAGCGCGGCGGCGACGGGCTCGCGGACCGTGATGCCGGCCAGGGTCGTGGACGCGCCGCCCACCCCGAGGACGACGCCCTCCTCACGGCTTCCGATGCCGCCCGCGCCGCCGACGGCGCACCCGAGGTCGGACACGATGAACCAGTCCTCGCCGCCGGGTCCCCCGTACGGCCGGACGTCCACCGTCGCGGTGACCTCGTCGCCGCCCACCCGGGTCAGCCAGCCGCTCTCCAGGCAGTCCTCGACCGGCAGCACGTCCGCCACGCGCGCGTGCGGCACGGGCTGCTGCAACAGGAACAGCCGGACGAGCGTCTCGAGGGGTGTGTCCCCGCGGGTCGCCCGGAGCGCGGGCACGGTCTCGCTGCGCGCCAGCGCCGCGTAGGCGGGTGCGCCGAGCAGGTCGAGCATTCCGTCGGCGGTGAACGAGGCGCCGAGCAGGGCGTCCCGCAGCCGAGCGGCGACGTCGACGCGGTCGGACGAGGGCAACGGTGGCAGGCTGGTGTGACTCACATCCCCCATTGTGTCCGCTCCCGCCGACCGGCACGCACTCCTGTGGACAGCAGCACGTACTCCTGTGGACAACGGCAGGCACGCCTGTGGACGGACATGCCGGGGACCCGGCACGCGGGCGTACCGGGTCCTGGTCCGGGCACGCGCCCGGGTCCTCGTCGGGGGCGGGGGGCCGTTCGCCCGCCCGCCGCTCAGCCCTGGGCCGCGGAGGGCGACGACGCCGACTTGCAGCTCTCCTGCTTCGCCATCGCCTTGCCCACGTCGCCCTCCTCCAGCTTCTTCAGCGCGTCGTTGCCGCTCTGGCTCAGCTTGGCGAGCTGCGTCGCGATGCCCTTGAGGCCGTCCGCGAACTTCGCCTGGTCCTTCGTGTCGAGCCCGTCGACCTGCTTCTTGAGGGCGGCGTAGGACGCGGAGATGCCGTTGAGCTCCTTCACGGCGTCCGTCTGCTTCTGCTTGCCGTCGGTGACGTCGGGCGCGCCGGCGCCGTCGACGGCGGCGCCGATCGCCTTGTAGGCGTCGGACATGTCCTGGAAGGCCTGCGCGTCCGTCCTCCGGACGGCATCCGGCGCGCTGTTGTCCGAGGTCTCCTTCTGGATCGCGGCGTTGGCGGCCTCGATCTTCTTGGCCTGCGGCTGCACCGCGTCACAGACCTGCTTGGCCCAGGAGTTCAGCTTGTCGTCGTTGCCGTTGTCGCTGCTGCACCCCGACAGCGCCAGTACCAGTACCGCACCGCCGGACAGTGCGGCCGTGAGCTTCTTGTTCACCGGATTGGTCCCTTCCATGGCTCTCGGCCCCGGAACATACACGCCATCTGGGCGACATCCGCGCGTCGTGCACCCGATTCACCCCTTTTTGAAGCCATTTGCACCAAGCGAGAGAAGGCTCACGGCAGCGGTGTGAACACACACGGAGCGGGCGGGCGGCGCGTCAATACGCGCCGCCCGCCCGCCCGTTGGCCAGTGCCTGGCCAGATGGAGAACCCTGGAGTTACGAAACCACCGCCGCATCCGGTGACTTGGAGACCCGTTCCACGTCCTCCTCGTCGCCCACGGCGATCCCGCGTCGCTTGGAGATGTACACCGCGACCACGATCACGAGCAACGAGAGCACCGCGATCAGGATGCGCAGCGCGAGGTTCTTGTCGTCGCCGTACGAGAACTTGACGACCGCCGGCGCGATCAGCAGCGCCACCAGGTTCATCACCTTCAGGAGCGGGTTGATCGCGGGTCCCGCGGTGTCCTTGAAGGGGTCACCGACGGTGTCGCCGATCACCGTGGCGGCGTGCGCCTCGCTGCCCTTGCCACCGTAGTGACCGTCTTCCACGAGTTTCTTCGCGTTGTCCCACGCGCCGCCGGAGTTGGCGAGGAAGACGGCCATCAGGGTGCCCGTGCCGATCGCGCCCGCGAGATACGAGCCGAGCGCGCCGACACCGAGTGTGAAGCCGATGGCGATGGGCGCCAGGACGGCGAGCAGACCCGGGGTGGCCAGCTCCCGCAGGGCGTCCTTGGTGCAGATGTCGACGACCCGCCCGTATTCGGGCTTCTCCGTGTAGTCCATGATCCCGGGGTGCTCGCGGAACTGCCGCCGCACCTCGTAGACCACGGCCCCCGCGGAGCGCGACACGGCGTTGATCGCGAGGCCCGAGAAGAGGAACACGACGGCCGCGCCGGCGATCAGGCCCACCAGGTTGTTGGGCTGGGAGATGTCCATCATCAGGTTCAACGGCGCGCCGGGCCCGGAGACCTTCTCCCCCACGTCGTTCGCGGCCGACAGGATCGCGTCCCGGTACGACCCGAAGAGCGCCGAGGCCGCGAGGACGGCCGTGGCGATGGCGATGCCCTTGGTGATGGCCTTGGTGGTGTTGCCCACCGCGTCCAGGTCGGTGAGCACCTGGGCGCCCGCGCCCGTGACGTCGCCGGACATCTCCGCGATGCCCTGGGCGTTGTCGGAGACCGGACCGAAGGTGTCCATGGCGACGATGACGCCGACCGTGGTGAGCAGGCCGGTCCCGGCGAGCGCGACCGCGAAGAGCGCCAGCGTGATGGACGTGCCGCCGAGCAGGAAGGCCCCGTACACGCCGAGACCGATCAGCAGGGCGGTGTAGACGGCCGATTCGAGACCGATGGAGATACCGGCGAGGACGACGGTGGCCGCACCGGTGAGCGAGCTCTTGCCGATGTCCCGTACGGGACGGCGGGTGGTCTCGGTGAAGTAGCCGGTCAGCTGCTGGATCAGCGCGGCCAGCACGATGCCGATCGCGACGGCCACCAGCGCGAGGATCCGCGGATCGCCGCCCTTCGCCTTGATCGCCGCGTCCGTGACGCCGTCCAGGCCGGAGTACTTCCCCGGCAGGTAGACGAAGACGGCCACCGCGACCAGGACCAGCGAGATCACCGCGGAGACGAAGAAACCGCGGTTGATCGCGGACATGCCGCTGCGGTCGGAACGGCGTGGTGCCACCGCGAAGATGCCGACCATCGCCGTGAGGACGCCGATCGCGGGCACGATCAGCGGGAAGGCGAGCCCTGAGTCGCCGAACGCCGCCTTGCCGAGGATCAGCGCGGCGACGAGCGTGACGGCGTACGACTCGAAGAGGTCCGCGGCCATACCGGCGCAGTCTCCGACGTTGTCGCCCACGTTGTCGGCGATGGTCGCGGCGTTGCGCGGGTCGTCCTCCGGGATGCCCTGCTCGACCTTGCCGACCAGGTCGGCGCCGACGTCGGCGGCCTTGGTGAAGATGCCGCCGCCGACACGCATGAACATGGCGATCAGCGCGGCGCCGAGTCCGAATCCCTCCAGGACCTTCGGCGCGTCGGCCGCGTACACCAGCACCACACAGGAGGCGCCCAGCAGACCGAGCCCCACCGTGAACATGCCGACGACGCCGCCCGTACGGAATGCGATCTTCATGGCTTTGTGCGAGACGGCGGTGAGATCCTTTTCGGGCTCCCCCGCCGCCGGGGTCGCTTCCCGTGCCGCGGCGGCCACGCGGACATTGCTCCGGACGGCGAGCCACATACCGATGTATCCGGTGGTCGCCGAGAACACCGCGCCGATCAGGAAGAAGATCGACCTTCCGGCACGCTGATTCCAGTCGTCCGCGGGCAGCAGCATGAGCAGGAAGAACACCACGGCGGCGAAAACCGCCAGGGTGCGCAACTGCCGCCCCAGGTAGGCGTTCGCGCCCTCCTGGACCGCTGCCGCGATCTTCTTCATGCTGTCGGTGCCCTCGCCGGCCGCGAGCACTTGTCGTACCAGAACCCCGGCGACCGCAAGGGCCGCCAGCGCGACGACGCCGATGACCATCACGATCAGGCGGTTGTCGTCGGTCAGAACTGCGGCTGCGAAGGTTGTGGGATGGTCAAACTGATGAGGGGTAGAAAGCCCCGCCATTCGTCCTCCTTGACGCTTGGGCTGAGCTCAAGATGTGGACGGATTGTAGGTACCGGAACCTGATCAAAACAGTACGCGGTAAACGGAATTCGCCTTCACATCCCCGTCAGCAAATGATCGACGGGCGTTCACAGAACCCAAAAGAGGTAATGCCCCAAAAGCGTTGACCCTTGATCAAATAATCGCGTGATTGATCGTGAACCAATTCACGAATGGCGCGTGCAGTCATCTCACCTGCTCGGGCGCAAGAAAAAGGGCCCTGCGAGGCAGGGCCCTTCGTGTGATGAGTGTGTCTTGTACGTGTCCTGCTACGAGGGGGACATCAGGGAACGAGCGTGACCGGCGGCGTGGTCGGCCAGCTCATCCTGATCAGTCCACCGTGCTCGTCGGCGCTGACCTCCACGTCGTCGACGAGGCCGCTGATGACCGCGAGGCCCATCTCGTCCTCCTCGGCGTCCGTGTCGGCATCGCCGGGAGCGGCTCCGGGCACCGTCGTACCGGACGCCGAACGCGGCGCCTCGTCACCGACCTCGATGGAGAACTGCTTCTCCTCCTCGATCAGCGTCACCCGCACCGGCGCCGAGATGCCGTTGCTCTGGTGCAGTCCGACGGCACGGCTGCAGGCCTCGCCCACGGCGAGTCTGACCTCGTCGAGAACGGCCTCGTCCACTCCGGCCCTGCGCGCCACCGCTGCCGCCACCAGTCGGGCGGTCCTGACGTGCTCGGGCAGCGCGCTGAAGCGGAGCTCAACGGTGGCCATGCATCCCCCTCAACTACGGGCGTGCTGTCAGGGGGCCGGGCCGCCGAGGCCCGGTCCCCCTCCATTGCTTCTACCGTCTCGGACGCCACGCTCCCGTGGCGCCCCACGACGGGGTCAGTCGGTGGCCGCTACCGCTTCCTCGACCGAGGTGTGGATGGGGAACACCTTGGTGAGACCGGTGATACGGAAGATCTTCAGAATGCGCTCCTGGTTGCAGACCAGTCGCAGCGAGCCCTCATGGGCACGCACACGCTTCAGGCCGCCCACCAAAACGCCGAGCCCGGTGGAGTCGAGGAAGTCCACGCCCTCCATGTCGACGACAAGATGGAAACTGCCGTCGTTCACCAGCTCGACCAGCTGCTCACGCAGCTTGGGCGCGGTATATACATCGATTTCGCCACCGACCTCGACGACCGTACGATCGCCGACGGTACGGGTCGACAGGGACAGGTCCACGGATCCTCCAGCACCTTGCTATCGAGCGGTCGCCCCAAGGGACACCTCGGCAGAGCCCCCGGGACGGTTCGCCAGCCGCGATGGCATTCAATCACTTACCGGCAGGCGTGCACGACGCCTTGAGCCCATTGTCCGTCACGCCAGTGACACACTCGATGCCGATGGCCAAGAATCACCGATCCGATCGAACCTCGGCGGACACCGCTTCGCGCCCCTCTCCGGGCACGGTCCTGGGCCGGCTCGCCTCGGGGCCGAGCCGGGCTTCGCGCATCACTCATACGGAGCACTTGCCCCCGCGGGCGGGTCGCCATGCCGTATGGCCCGACCGGATTCGATCAGAGGTCGTCGCCGCCGTGCAGGCCGCGGGCATCGAGCACCCCTGGGCCCACCAGGCACTCGCCGCCGAGCACGCCCTGGACGGCGACTCCGTGATCGTCGCCACCGGTACGGCCTCCGGCAAGTCCCTGGCCTACCTCGTGCCGGTCCTCACAGCCCTCCTGGACGGCTCCGAGGCGCCGAACGGCCGGGGGGCCACCGCGCTCTACCTGGCGCCCACCAAGGCCCTCGCAGCAGATCAGCGCCGTTCCGTGAAGGAACTTTCACAACCTCTGGGCAACGCCGTTCGCCCGGCCGTGTACGACGGCGACACCCCGGTCGAGGAACGCGAGTGGGTCCGCCAGTACGCCAACTACGTCCTGACCAACCCCGACATGCTGCACCGCGGGATATTGCCCTCCCACCCCCGCTGGGCCTCCTTCCTCCGCGCCCTGAAGTACGTCGTCATCGACGAGTGCCACACCTACCGCGGCGTCTTCGGCTCCCACGTCGCCCAGGTGCTGCGCCGACTGCGCCGACTGTGCGCCCGCTACGGCTCCTCGCCCGTCTTCCTGCTGGCCTCCGCGACCGCCGCCGAGCCCTCCGTCGCCGCCCGCCGCCTGACCGGCCTCCCGGTGGTCGAGATCGCCGACGACGCCTCCCCGCGCGGCGAGCTGGTCTTCGCCCTCTGGGAACCCCCGCTCACCGAACTGCACGGCGAGAAGGGCGCACCCGTCCGGCGTACCGCCACCGCCGAGACCGCCGACCTCCTGACCGACCTGACCGTCCAGGGCGTGCGCTCGGTCGCCTTCGTACGGTCCCGGCGCGGCGCCGAACTGATCGCGGTGATCGCCCAGGAGCGGCTGGCCGAGGTCGACCGCTCGCTCGCCCGGCGCGTCGCGGCGTACCGCGGCGGCTACCTCCCGGAGGAACGCCGCGCCCTCGAACGCGCCCTGCACTCCGGAGAACTGCTCGGTCTCGCCGCCACCACCGCCCTCGAACTCGGCGTCGACGTCTCCGGACTGGACGCCGTCGTCATCGCGGGCTACCCGGGCACCCGGGCGTCCCTGTGGCAGCAGGCGGGCCGCGCGGGCCGGTCGGGGCAGGGCGCGCTGGCGATCCTGGTCGCCCGCGACGACCCGCTGGACACGTTCCTCGTGCACCACCCCGAAGCACTGTTCGACCAGCCGGTGGAGTCCACGGTCCTCGACCCCGACAACCCGTACGTCCTCGCCCCGCACCTGTGCGCCGCGGCCTCCGAAATCCCTCTCACGGACGAGGACCTGGAGCTGTTCGGGCCGGCCGCCGCGGATCTGCTGCCGCAACTGGAGGCCGCGAAGCTGCTGCGCCGCCGGACGAAGGCCTGGCACTGGACGCGCCGGGAGCGGGCCGCCGACCTGACCGACATCCGCGGCGAGGGCGGCAGCCCGGTGCAGATCGTCGAGGCCGGAACGGGGCGGCTGCTCGGCACGGTGGACGCCGGCGCCGCGCACACGACGGTGCACGAGGGCGCGGTCCATCTGCACCAGGGCCGTACGTACCTGGTGAAGCACCTGGACCTGGAGGACTCCGTCGCACTGGTCGAGGAGGCCAACCCGCCGTACTCGACGGTCGCCCGCGACACGACGGCCATCTCCGTCCTGGAGACGGACACCGAAATCCCCTGGGGGGAGGGCCGGTTGTGCTACGGCTCCGTCGAAGTCACCAACCAGGTCGTCTCCTTCCTGCGCCGTCGGGTCATCACCGGGGAAGTGCTGGGCGAGTCGAAGCTCGACCTCCCACCGCGCACGCTCCGCACACGCGCCGTGTGGTGGACGGTCACCGAGGACCAACTGGACGCCGCGCGCATCAGTCCGGAGATCCTCGGCGGTGCCCTGCACGCCGCCGAACACGCGTCGATCGGCATGCTCCCGCTGTTCGCGACCTGTGACCGCTGGGACATCGGCGGCGTGTCCGTCCCCCTGCACCCCGACACCCTGCTGCCCACGGTCTTCGTCTACGACGGTCACCCCGGCGGCGCGGGCTTCGCCGAACGCGCCTTCCACACCGCCCGTGCCTGGCTCACCGCCACCCGTGAGGCCATCTCCTCCTGCGAGTGCGAGGCCGGCTGCCCGTCCTGCATCCAGTCCCCCAAGTGCGGCAACGGCAACGAGCCCTTGCACAAGCGGGGTGCCGTCCGGCTGCTCACCGAACTGCTGCGGGGAGCGCCGGAGGAGTAGCCGACGGGTCCACCGGTGTGGCGGGGCCCGCTCTGGACCTGATCTCCACGGCGAAGGGGCCCGCACCCGACACGGCCGTGACGTCCGCGATCTCGCCCTCCACCGCGCACCGCGCCAGCCGGGCACGCTGGGCCCGGGCCACCCGGTCCGCCTCGGCACAGGCCGCCGCGCTCCCGTCCATCCAGTGGTCCGCGGCGGCGAGCGCGGCCAGGTCGGCCGCCCCCGCCGCGCGGTGGCGCACCACGACCACCTGCCCCATGGCCAGGACCGCCCCGAAGACGGCGCACAGCAGAGCGATCACCCCGACCGCCCACACGGTCGCCGACCCCCTGTCCGAGAAATCCGGGGAACGCGTCCGCCTGCTCACCCACGCGGCGGCCCTCGTGGCCCGGAGGAGGGCGTGGAGGGACCGGAGAAGGGCGTACGGACGGAGAAGGGCGCGGGGGAGCCGGAGGAGGGCTCGACGCCGCAGAAGGGCACGCAGAGGGCCCGAGCGGGTGCGCGGGGCCCTTGAGGGGGAGCGCGGAGACCCGCACCGGTTGCGCGGGAGCCGGAAGGTGCCGGGCATCGGCCGGAGGCGGGCGCCCGGCGCGCTACGACCTGGTGTCATCCCCGGTCACCCCCACGGTCTCCTCCGCCAGCGCCACGGCCTCGTCGCTCAGGTCCAGGGACAGCGCACCGGGCCCCGGCGCGCTCGCCGTGACCGTCACCCGGACCAGATCACCCGTCCGGCTCACCGTGACCCTGGCGCCGCGCGGTGCCGCGCGGCGTGCCGTCGCCAGGACCGTGTCGGGCGGGTCCTGACGAGCGGCCGCGCGGGCGCCCGCCCTCGCCGCGTCCACGCACTGGATCTGCGCGGACGCGGCGAGCAGGGCCCACACCAGCGCCATTCCGACGAGCACCAGCGAGGGCAGCACCACCGCGGCCTCCGCGGTCACGAATCCGCGGTCGCCGCGCCCCACCGGACCGCTCACCACCGGCTCACGTCGGGACATTGAGCGCCCGCCCGACGATGTCCTGCAACTCCGCGCTGACCTGACCGCTCGTCACCACCTTGTAGAGCACGGCGGCGAAGGCCACCGCCGCGATGACACCCACCGCGTACTCGGAGGTGACCATGCCCGCGTCCCTCCGCGCCGCCAGACCGCGCATCCATGCCCGCACCCGTACGCGTACCGTCCTGCACATCTCAACCCCCGTGGGTTCGATTCCGCTGATCACTTGACTCGTGTCGTCACTCGACGCCTGTCGCCGGCCGTCCGGCCGGTCATCCGCCACCACCTCCCAACACCCCGTCCGCCAGCCCGATCACCACGGGCAGGACGCCGATCGCGAGGAACGCGGGCAAGAAGCACAGCCCCACGGGCACGGTGACCATGACGGCCGCCCTGCGTGCCCGTGCCGTGGCGCTCCGCCCCCGTTCGGCGCGGGCCTCGGTGGCGAGCCGCCCGACCGGCACGGCCGCCGGTACCCCCGACTCGCCCGCCCGCTCCAGCAGCCGCGCCAGGCCCCCTGCTCCCGGTATCGACGCCAACCTCCGCCACGCGTCCGCCGGTTCGCCGCCGAGCCGTACCTCCGCGGCACCCCGGGCGAGCCGCTCCCCGACGGGTCCGCCGAGGGCGTCACCCACGGCCCGGGCCGCGGCCACGGGATCCGCCCCCGCCGCGATACAGGCCGCCACCAGGTCGGCGGCGAGCGGAAGTTGCCGGGCGGCCCACGCCACGTCGTACTCCTCCACCGGCCCCGGCCCGCGCCGCCTGCGCCACCGAAGGATCCCGAGCCCGGCGAGCAGCCCCGCCACGACCCCGGCCGGCCCTCCGACCAGCACCCAGCCCGCACACACGGCACCCGCCGGGGCCAGCCACCGCCGCCACGGGCCGCGGACGTCGAACCGCCGTCGCCGTGGCTCCCTCCGCAGGCCCAGCAACCCGGCCAGCCTTCTGCGCACGCGCCGCTCGTCCCGCGCCCTGCCGAACGCCCGCGCCAGCCGGCCGAGCGCCAGTGCCCCGCACCCGAGCATCCCCAGCCTGTGGACGATCTCCCCGCTCATGCCGCCTCCGCTCCCTTCACGATGCGCAGCGCCCACCACAGCCCCACGCCTTCCAGCACTCCACCGACCAGCAGACAGCCCAGGCCCGGCCCGCTGTGCAGAAGCACGTGCAGCGGATCCGCGCCCAGCGCCGTGCCGAGCAACAGCCCGAGGACCGGGAGCCCCGCGAGCATCACCGCCGTCGACCGCGACCCCGCCAACTGGGCGCTCAGATCGGCCCGCTGGTCGCGCTCCGCGCGCAGCGCCCCTTCCAGGCGTTCGAGCCCCGCCGCAAGTCCCGCACCCCGGTCCACGGCCACCCGCCAGCACGCCGCGAGCCCCACCAGCCCCTCGGCCCCCGGCTGCCGTGCCGCATCGGTCAGCGCGTCCGGCACGTCCCCGCCGAACCGGGCCGCGGCGAGTACCGCCGCCCGCGCCTCGCCGAGGCCGCCCGAGTCGTGCGCGGCGTTCAACAGCGCCTCGCCCGGCTGCCGTCCGGCCCGGACCTCCCCGGCGAGGGCTCCGCACAGGGCGATCACCGCGTCGCCCCGGCGCTCCCGCTCCCGGTCCGTCTCCCCGGCCCGTCGTACCCGCCGGAGCAACGGCACCCCGGCCGCTCCGAGGAGCAGCGGCACGACCGAGGCACCCAGCAACGCGACCGCCGACCCGGCCACCAGCGACCAGCCTTCGGGGCGCAGTCGCGCGCGCAGCCGCCGCCATCCGGCCCGCGCCCGCTCCCCCGCCGGCGGTCCGGCCACCACCGGTCCGCCGGCACACAGCAACCGCGCTCTGCGTGCCCCCGAGTCCCACCCGCCCATCACCCAGGCCGCCGCCCCGGCACAGGCCATGGCCGCCCCCACCGACATCCCGTCCGTCCCCGTCACCACGGTCCGCTCCCCTCGCTCCCTTCACGGAGCAGCCCCCGCAGCCGCTCCCAACCCGGCTCGTACGCGAACGCCCGTGCGCCCCACCGCAGCGCCGGCACCGTCACCACCAGCCCCGACGGATCGCGCTCCAGGACGTGCACTTCGGCGATGCGCCGCCGCCCCGCCCGGTCGCGCACGAGATGCAGGACCACTGACAGCGCCGCAGCCAACTGGCTGTGCAGGGCGGCCTTGTCGAGCCCGGCGGCGGTGCCCAGGGCTTCCAGGCGGGCCGGTACCTGTGCCGCCGCGTTCGCGTGCACCGTTCCGCAGCCGCCCTCGTGGCCCGTGTTGAGCGCCGCCAGCAGCGACACGACCTCCGGTCCGCGCACCTCACCGACGACCAGCCGGTCCGGTCTCATGCGCAGCGCCTGGCGGACCAGGTCCTGCAGCGCCACGAGCCCGACGCCCTCCTGGTTGGCGGGCCGGCCCTCCAGCCGGACCACATGGGGATGGTCGGGCCGCAGCTCCGCCGAGTCCTCGGCCAGCACGATCCGCTCCCCGGGGCCGACCAGCCCCAGCAGAGCGCTCAGCAGCGTCGTCTTGCCCGAGCCGGTACCCCCGCTGATCAGGAAGGACAGCCGGGCCTCGAGCAGGGCCCGCAGCACACGGTCCCCGCCGGGCGGCACCGTCCCGGCGGCCACCAGTTCGTCGAGCGTGAACGCGCGGGGCCGTACGACGCGCAGCGACAGGCAGGTGGAGCCGACGGCCACCGGTGGCAGCACCGCGTGCAGCCGGGTGCCGTCCGGAAGCCTGGCGTCGACCCAGGGGCGCGCGTCGTCGAGCCTTCGTCCGGCCACGGCCGCGAGGCGCTGCGCGAGGCGTCGTACGGCCGCCGCGTCCGGGAAGGAGACCGCCGTCAGTTCCAGACCGCCGCCCCGGTCGACCCAGACCCGATCGGGCGCCGACACCAGGACGTCGGTGACCGACGGGTCGGCGAGCAGTGGTTCCAGAGGTCCGCTGCCGACCAGCTCGGAGCGCAACTGCCGGGCCGCTCCAAGCACTTCGGCGTCACCGAGGACGCGGCCCTGTGCGCGCAGGGCCTGGGCCACGCGTGCCGGTGTGGGCTCCGACCCGCTCTCGGCGAGCCACTGCCGCACACCGTCCAACAGCTCTGTACGTCCTGTGCGCCCCATGGGCCCCACGGCTCCTGTCGGTCCGGCCCGGCCGCCCGGCCCCACGGACGCCGTACGCCCCCGCGGGCCTGACGGGCCCGATGGACCTGACGCTCCCGGCGCTCCCGGCGGTCCCGGCGGTCCCGGCGGTCCCGGCGGTCGTGCTGGTCCCCCAGGACCAGGCGCCACTGCCGTCCGTCGGGTCGGCGCCGGCGGATCCTCGGATCGGCTCGGCGCCGCAGATCCACCCGGCGCCGCGACTCGGTGCGTCCTCGCAACGGTGGCCCGGTTCATGCGCCCCCGCCCTCCCCCGCCACTCGCTCCCAGAAGGTGGCGCAGAACCGGGCGAGCGGCCCCCGTACCGCTCCGCCGGGCGGCACGCCGGCGTCCAGCCGCGGGGATTCGGCGGGCACGTCACCGACCAGTGGCAGCCCGAGCAAGCGGGCCACCTCTCGGTCGTCGAGTCCCGGGGCGTAGGGGCCCCGGACCGCCACCCGCAGATCGCGCAGGACCATGCCGACCGCGGACGCCACCCGTCCGGCCGCCGCGATCGCGCGCAGGTCGGCGGGGACCACCAGCAGTCCGAGGTCGAGCTGGGCGAGGGCCTCCGCGACGCCGTCGTCGATACGGCGGGGCAGGTCCACGACCACCGCCCCGCCCCGCCGTCTGGCCGCGGCCAGAACAGCGCGGACCGCTTGCGACGGGATGACGACGGAGTCACCGCGATCCCAGCTGAGGACGCGCAGCGCGTGAAGTTCGGGCAGGGACTCCTCCAGCGCGCCGCCGCCGACCCGGCCGCGGGAGGCGGCGAACGCCGGCCAGCGCAGGCCCTCCACCGCCTCTCCCCCGAGCAGTACGTCGAGTCCGCCGCCCAGCGGATCGGCGTCCACGAGCAGGGTGCGGCGCCCCTCGCGCGCCGAGGTGACGGCGAGCGCGCAGGCGAGCGTGGACGCACCCGCGCCGCCCCGGCCGCCGATCACGCCCACCGTGAGCGCGGGCCGGCCCACGCCCTCTGCCACGTCGGCGATGCGGTCGACCAGCCACTGCTCGCCGTCGGGCAGCATCAGGACATGGTCGGCGCCGATCTCGACGGCCCGCCGCCAGACGCCCGAGTCGTCCTGGTCCCGCCCGACCAGCACCACTCCGCGCCTGCGCACGGCGCCGCGCACCCGCCGCGCCGCGTCGTCGCCGACCAGCACCAGCGGTGCCGCCTCCCAACTGCCTCCACGCTCCGGCACACCGTGGTGCACCTCCGGCCTCGCACCCGCCGCCGCACACAGGCGCAGCAGGTCATCGAGGAGTGCGACGTCCTCCGTGACGATCAATGGTCCGCCCTGCCGCCCGTCGGCGGCGGGTGGCACGTCGTGTGTGATGGCTCCCGCCACGATCTCCAGCCCCCTTCGCTGCTGCTTGCGCGGAGCCGCAGGGTTCCCTGCGGCCCACGATTCCCGGCCGTGCGGAGAACCGGCATGCGGCCTCCATATGAACGGCCGATACGAACCGGCCAAACGCGTCCCACAAACGGAACCGGCCGTGAACTCGCCGCGAGGAACTCGCCGCGAGCGGGACGCGCTGGAATCACGGTGCAGCGATCCAGGAAATCGTGTGGATCTTGGTCAATAACTGTGGACAACTCAGTGGTTGTGAATATCGCGTTCACCCAAACCGGAGGGCGTCGCGCGAGTTTCACAGAGCAGCGCTTCAGCTACACACGGTGACGGAACGTGGGTACGCCAAAGGGACCGCCGCAGCGGTGGCAACAGGGTTCCGGGGCCGCGCAGGAGAGGGGAAAAACCCATCCGGACATGCGACGACCCCCGCCGGGGGGGAGAGCGGGGGTCGTCCCCACGGCCGACTCGGGGGGGGAGGAGTCGGACCGGGTTAGCACGGTCGCGAACGATCCGTGACTTCCATGGTGTACCCGAGAGCCCTCTCAGGCAAACCCACGCGCCCCACAGTAGCCCGAATGGCGGGCGCCTATGCTCGGGCTCGTGGAAAACCACTCCTTGCCTCGCACAGCAGCCTTCTTTGACCTGGACAAGACGGTCATTGCGAAGTCGAGCACGCTCACGTTCAGCAAGTCGTTCTACCAAGGCGGGCTGATCAACCGCAGGGCCGTCCTGCGCACCGCATACGCCCAGTTCGTGTTCATGGCGGGCGGCGCGGACCACGACCAGATGGAGCGGATGCGTGCCTACCTGTCCGCGCTCTGCCGCGGCTGGAACGTCCAGCAGGTCAAGGAGATCGTCGCCGAGACGCTGCACGACCTGATCGACCCCATCATCTACGACGAGGCCGCCTCGCTCATCGAGGAGCACCACACCGCCGGACGCGACGTGGTGATCGTGTCCACGTCGGGCGCGGAGGTGGTCGAGCCCATCGGGGAGCTGCTCGGCGCCGACCGGGTGGTGGCCACCCGGATGGTCGTGGGCGAGGACGGCTGCTTCACCGGAGAGGTGGAGTACTACGCCTACGGGCCGACGAAGGCCGAGGCGGTGCGGGAGCTGGCGAAGTCCGAGGGATACGACCTGGCGCGGTGCTACGCGTACAGCGACTCGGCGACCGACGTCCCGATGCTGGCGTCCGTCGGGCACCCCCACGCGGTGAACCCGGACCGCACGCTGCGGCGCGAGGCAGCCGCGCGCGGCTGGCCCGTTCTCGATTTCCACCGCCCGGTGCGGCTCAAGCAGCGGCTGCCCGCGCTGTCGGTGCCGCAGCGCCCGGCGCTGGTCGCGGCCGCGGCGATAGGTGCGGCCGCGGCCACGGCGGGACTCGTCTGGTACGCGAGCAGGCGGCGCGCCACGGCGCTGTGAGGGCGGCCCACGCGAGCCCGCGTGGCCGCGTGCGGCGCAATTGCCGCCCGATTCGCAGGCTTTTGAACCTGAAAGTAAAGAAGTGCAGCCAGGGGTTCCGCTTCCTCCGGACCTGGAGTAGAAAGGTTTTAACGGCCCGCGAGACCAAGGACATCCGAAAGGATCACCTTAAAACTCAACCAAGGCCCCACGGACCGAGCATGTGCACCAGGCACCCACGCGACGTCGACCCGTCGATTACGGGCCAGCCGCACCAGGTGACGGGCTGCAGTTCCCGACCTGATGGGCAACACATCGAGGACGCTTGGTAACCCGGTGAGCATGCCAGCGGCGGTACGAGAACTCGTACCGCCGCAACCCTGTTCCAGGACCTATGCCGCCCCGCGCTGAAGCGCCTCGCAGACGGCCGTCGACTCCCTGGCCCCCAGCCCGACCGCCCTGCCGCAGTGGGCGATCCAGGCCGCCATACCCTGCGGGGTGCCGGAGACGTAGCCTTCCAGGGCCGCCAGATACGCCGCGCGGCCCAGTTCGGCGTGACCGACCTCCGCCGGACAGACGGACTTCGGGTCGAGTCCGCTGCCGATCAGCACGATGCGCTCCGCCGCGCGCGCGACCAGGCCGTTGTGGGTCCCGAAGGGGCGCAGGGCGAGCAGTTCGCCGTGCACGACGGCCGCCGTGACCAGTGCCGGGGCCGCACCACCGGCGATGATCAGCTGGGAGAGCCCCTCCAGTCGGCCCGCCACCTCGGCGGCGCCCGGCAGCGGCAGTTCGACGAGCGGCTCGTCGACCGGCTCGCCGTCCTGGCGCGGCCGGCCGACCGCGTCCTCCCCGTCCGCGGCGGCCACGAGATGCAGCCGCGCCAGCACCCGGAGGGGCGACTGCCGCCAGATGGAGAGAAGTTGGCCCGACTCGGCGGTCAGCCGGAGGGCCGCACCGACCTTGCGGGCCTCGTCGTCCCCGCTGAAATCGGTGCGGCGGCGCACCTCTTCGAGGGCCCAGTCGGCGCCGGACAGCGCCGCGGAGCCACGTGCGCCACGCAGCGCGGCCTCGGAGGTGATCTCGTTGCTGCGACGTCGCATGATCCGGTGCCCGTAGACCCGGTCCACCGCCCTGCGGACGGACTCCACGGATTCGGCCACCCCGGGCAGCGAGGCCAGGGTCGCGAGCGGATCGGCGGTCGCGCCTGTCGTACTCATGAGTACGACACTACGCACCCTTGCCGCCCGCCCCACGAAGGAGTGGTCTTCTTCACCACCGCCAAGCACCCTGAGCCATCGTTCGACTACTCTTGGTGAACATGAAAATTGCTTTCGTGGGGAAGGGCGGCAGCGGCAAGACCACGCTGTCCGCCCTGTTCGTCCGCCATCTCGCCGCCTCGGGGGCGCCGGTCGTCGCGGTGGACGCGGACATCAACCAGCATCTCGGGGCCGCGCTCGGACTCGACGAGGAGGTGGCCGCGGGTCTGCCCGCCATGGGCGCGCGGCTTCCCCTGATCAAGGACTACCTGCGCGGCTCCAACCAACGGATCGCGTCCACCGCGACGATGATCAAGACGACCCCGCCCGGCGAGGGTTCACGGCTGCTGCGGGTGCGCGAGAACAACCCGGTGTACGACGCCTGCGCGCGGCCGGTGGAACTCGACGGCGGCGACGCCCGTTTGATGGTCACCGGTCCGTTCACCGAGGCCGATCTCGGGGTGTCCTGCTACCACTCCAAGACCGGCGCGGTGGAGCTCTGTCTGAACCATCTCGTCGACGGCAGGGGCGAGTACGTCGTCGTCGACATGACCGCGGGCTCCGACTCCTTCGCGTCCGGCATGTTCACCCGCTTCGACATGACGTTCCTCGTCGCCGAGCCGACCCGGAAGGGAGTCTCCGTCTATCGCCAGTACAGGGACTACGCCCGGGACTTCAACGTCGCCCTGAAGGTCGTCGGCAACAAGGTGCAGAGCCAGGACGACATCGACTTCCTCCGTGCCGAGGTCGGTGACGACCTCCTGGTCACGGTCGGGCACTCGGACTGGGTGCGCGCCATGGAGAAGGGCCGGCCGCCCCGGTTCGACTACCTGGAGGACGCCAACCGCCGCTCCCTGCGCACCCTGCAGGCCGCCGCGGACGCCACGTACGAACTGCGGGACTGGGAGCGCTACACGCGTCAGATGGTGCACTTCCACCTGAAGAACGCGAGCAGTTGGGGCAACGAGAGGACCGGGGCGGACCTGGCGGCGCAGGTCGACCCCGGTTTCGTACTCGGTGAGGGGCTGGTGGCTACGGCTTGACCGCCGGCGCCCCGGGGACGCCCTTCGGGGCGGGGGCGGGGCGACCGGAGAGGAAGGACGCCCAGCCCTGCTTGGGGGCCTCGCCGACGTTGAGGCCGCGCAGTCTGTCGAGCGTGGCCGGGTCCTGGGCGTCGAGCCAGTCGGCAAGCTGGTGGAACGAGACGCAGCGGACGTCGGGCTTGTTGCAGACGTTCTTGATGACCTGGTCGAGGGCGCGCATGTAGGTGCCGCCGTTCCAGGACTCGAAGTGGTTGCCGATGACCAGTGGGGCGCGGTTGCTGTTGTAGGCACGCCGGAAGCCCTTGAGCAGGCTGTCACGCACCTGGTTGCCCCAGAGCCCCCGCTTGCGGGGGTCCCCCTGGCTCTGGGTCCCCGACTGGTTGACCATGAAGTTGTAGTCCATGGTGAGTTGCTCGCCGGAGTGCCCGGCGAAGGGCACGAGCTGCATGGACAGGTCCCACAGGCCGTCCTTCTTCGTGGGCCACACCTGGTTGTCGACACCGCTGGTGTCGTAGCGGAAGCCCAGCTGCCGGGCCGCCTTCACGAAGTTCTTCTGCCCCTCCAGGCAGGGCGTGCGGGCGCCGATGAGCTCCTTGTCGTAGTCGAAGGGCAGCGCGGGGGCGCTCCTCATGCCCGTGTTGGTCTTCCAGGACTTCACGAACGACTTCGCCTGGGCGATCTCGCTCTTCCACTCCTCGACCGACCAATCGCCTACGCCACCCCCCGGCCCGCAGAAGTGGCCGTTGAAGTGCGTGCCGATCTCGTTGCCCTCCAGCCACGCGCCACGCAGCTGCTGAAGGGTGTTCCTGATGCCCTCGTCGTCGTTGAAGCCGATCTCCGAGGTGCCCGGCGAGTGTTTCGGCGGCCTGTACAGGTCGCGCTTGGCCTCCGGCAGCAGGTAGACGCCGCTCAGGAAGTACGTCATCGTCGCCCGGTTGGCCTTGGAGATCTTCCGGAAGTGCGAGAAGAGCTTCTGGCTGTCCTCGACGGCACCGTCCCACGAGAAGACCACGAACTGCGGGGGTTTCTTCCCGGGCTTCAGCTTCTCGGGTCTGGGCAGGTGCGGCTGCGCCCCGGTGTACGCGGTGGAGCCGTCACCGATCAGCCCTACGGCGCCCTGGGGTGCATGGGCCCCCGCGACAGCCTCCTTGGCGCCGTGCGCACCCTCCTTGGAACCGGTGGTGCCGGTGGCGCAACCGGCGAGCGCCGCGGCGCAGGCCGCGGCGAGTGCTACCCCCGCGGCGATCCTCTGGGTGGCGGCCATCTCCGTCCACCTTCCTTCGGTCGGGGCAACGCCGACGAGGGCGTCCTGGAAGATCTGCGGCGAATTCCGACAGCGCCGCCAAGGTCGCACGAGCCCGGGACCGAATAAGTACGACAAGCCGATATAGAGACTCGTTCACCCTTGAGAGTGACTTGTTGCCCCATTTGCGAATAAAGTCCGCACAATGCCTTTACTCTGCATTACGATCTATTTACCGATCGTTGAAAATCCCGCCGCTGCACGCCGTGACCCACGGCCGCGATCCACCCCCCGCCTTCCTGGCTTGGGGGACCACCTGTTCCGCGACCGCGCTGCCCCGGAGGAGACGGGAATGTCTGCCTGCGTCCCCACCCGCGCCGCCGACTCGACTCGGCCGAAGCGCATCCAACCGCCCCACAACCGCCCGCCGGTTCCGCCCCGCCGGTTCCGTATCGCGGGCGCCGACCTGTCGGCCTCGATCGCGGTCTTCCTGATCGCGCTGCCCCTGTCCCTCGGTATCGCCCTCGCCACCGGCGCCCCGCTCCAGTCGGGGCTGGTCGCCGCCGCCGTGGGCGGACTCGTCGCCGGCCGGCTCGGCGGCTCACCGCTCCAGGTGAGCGGGCCCGCCGCCGGGCTCACGGTCGTCACAGCCGAGCTCATCCACCGCTACGGATGGCGCACGACCTGCGCCATCACCGTCCTCGCCGGACTCGCCCAACTGGGCCTCGGCTGCCTGCGCGTCGCCCGCACGGCGCTCGCCGTCAGCCCCGCGATCGTGCACGGCATGCTCGCCGGGATCGGCGTGACCATCGCCATCGCCCAGTTGCACGTCGTACTGGGCGGCACCCCGCAGAGTTCCGTCCTCGAGAACTTCCGCGCGCTGCCCGCCCAGTTGGCGCACGTACATCCCGGGGCCGTGTCGATGAGCCTGCTGACACTGGCACTCCTGTTCGCCTGGCCGCGGATTCCCGGTCGGGTCGGGCGCACCCTGCGCATCGTTCCGGCCGCGCTCGTCGCCGTCGCCGGGGCCACCGCGACCGCCTCGCTCGCCGGGCTGGTCCTGCCCAAGGTCGACCTGCCCTCCTGGAGCAGTCACGCCCTGGCCGGGCTGCCCGAGGGGCCGGTGCTCGGGATCGCCGCCGCCGTCCTCACCACCACGCTGGTGTGCAGTGTGCAGTCGCTGCTGGGTGCCGTGGCCGTGGACAAGCTGGTGGCCGGGCGGCCCGAGCTGCAGGCCCGCGTGGGCCGCTCCCGCCTGGACCGGGAGCTGCTCGGGCAGGGCGCCGCGAACGCCGTCTCCGGCGCGCTCGGCGGGCTGCCCGTCGCCGGCGTCGCCGTCCGCAGTTCGGCGAATGTGCAAGCCGGTGCCGTGAGCCGGAACTCCACGATGCTGCACGGCGTTTTCGTAGTGATCGCCGCGCTGCTGATGGTCCCGATCCTGGAGCTGATCCCGCTCGCGTCGCTCGCCGCCCTGGTGATGGCCGTCGGCATCCAGATGGTCTCCCTGCACCACATCCGCACGGTCACCCGCCACCGCGAGGTACTGGTGTACGCGGTCACCACGCTCGGCGTCGTGCTCCTCGGTGTTCTGGAGGGCGTGGCACTGGGGGTCGCCGTGGCCGTCGTCGTCGCCATGCACCGCCTCGCGCGCACCCGCATCACCCACGAAGAGAGAGGAGGAGTCCATCACATCCACGTATGCGGCCAGTTGACCTTCCTCGCGGTGCCCAGACTCAGCCGCACCCTGCACCTGGTGCCCCGAGGCGCGTCCGCCGTCGTCGAGTTGGACGGTTCGTTCATGGACCACGCGGCGTACGAGTCGCTGCAGGACTGGCAGCAGGCGCACTTCGCGCAGGGCGGCACGGTCGAGCTGACCGGACGGGGCGGCGCCCGGATCGCCGAGCCCTCGGACTCGTCGCACTGCCGATGCCGACCCTGGACACCCTGGCGCAACCACCACTGCGAGCCCTCCACCAACCCGCAGTCCGTGTCCCCCGGCGGCCGGTCGGGCGAGTCCGACGGACCGGACGGCCCGGGCAGGCCCGCTGGTTCCGGCGAGCCGGGCGAAGCCGCGGTTTCCTCCGGGCAGAGCCGGCCGGGCGATCACCGTGGACACAGCGACCACCAACTCGCCCGTGGCATCAGCGCGTTCCAGCGCAACACCGCGCCGCTGGTGCGGGACGAGCTGGCACGACTGGCACGAGAAGGGCAGGAGCCGTCACAGCTGTTCCTGACCTGCGCCGACTCACGACTCGTCACCTCGATGATCACCTCCAGTGGCCCCGGCGACCTCTTCGTCGTACGCAACGTGGGCAACCTCGTGCCGAGTCCCGGGGAGGAGAGCGGCGACGATTCGGTGGCCGCGGCGATCGAGTACGCGGTGGACGTGCTGCATGTGCGGTCCATCACGGTGTGCGGGCACTCGGGATGCGGGGCGATGCAGGCCCTGCTCAACTCGGAGCCCGGCGGAGCGCAGACGCCCCTCAAGCGGTGGCTGCGGCACGGGCTGCCCAGCCTGGAGCGGATGGCCGCTAAGGAGCAGCCGCGGGCCAGGCTCGCCGGACGGGCACCGGCCGACGCGGTGGAACAGCTGTGCCTGACCAACGTGGTGCAGCAGTTGGAGCACCTCCGTGCCCACGACTCCGTGACACGGGCCCTGCGGGAGGGCGCGCTCGAACTGCACGGGATGTACTTCCACGTCGGCGAGGCACAGGCATATCTGCTGGTCGACCATGACGGCGACGAGCTGTTCGATCACGTCGGAGCGGCGCAGGATCTACGCAGTCCCGCGTGACCCCGCCGTGGTGCGCGGCCCGGGTCGGCGGGGCCGCGCACCATCCGTGGGTCCGACCGGGCGCGGGCCGAACAGGTGTATTCGATCGGCGCGCGGCGCGCCGGTAGGCACGCACGGATTCACACCGGTGCTCCGATCCACCGACCTCCGCGCATCCGGCCCGTACGCCAGCAGCCTCCGCGCATCCGGTGCCCACGCCACCAGCCTCCGCGCCGGCGGCTCGCGCGCGTCCCCGCGTCCGGTTGCGCGACACCGGCCTCCACGCCCCCACCCGGCCGCCGCCTTCGCACCGCCGGCCTCGCGTTGCCGGCCTCGGTCGCTTGCCGGCCTCGGCCGCCGGCCTTCCCGCCCGGACTTTCCTCGCCGACCTTCCGGCTCGGGCACTCCTCCCTGGTCTTCCCCCGGCTCTTCCCCGGGCCCCCTCGCGATTCGGGCTCCGCGCCTGCCGGTTCCGGCCTCGGTGGTGCGCGCGCCCGACGGTGGGCGACGGTCCGCGCTCTCGTGACCGTCCGAACCCGTTCCGCTCCGCGACCTCGCTGCCGACGTGCGTCGTCGAGTGGACGCGGGCAAGGGGCCGACGGCCTCGGCGTACCAAGTCGACGCCGCCCGGGAGCGGCGCCGGAGCCGAGTCGATCCCCCCTGACGACGGCGCGGTTCCGGTCCGACGTGCACCCCTGAAGGACGTAGAAGAACCACTGAAGGAACACTGAAGGACCACCGAACAAGCTCAGGCCCTTAACAGGTCTAAACCAATTTGGGATCGACCCTTGTCATCGAGGCCCCTGGTCTGATGAGCTGTGGCCTGGGACACAACGGACACCCTGGGAAAGGGAGATGTCGTGAGCAACGAAAGCCTGGCCAACCTGCTGAAGGAAGAGCGCAGGTTCGCGCCGCCCGCCGACCTGGCAGCGAACGCCAATGTCACCGCGGAGGCGTATGAGCAGGCCAAGGCTGACAGGCTCGGCTTCTGGGCCGAGCAGGCCCGCCGCCTGACCTGGGCCACCGAGCCGACCGAGACGCTGGACTGGTCGAACCCGCCGTTCGCCAAGTGGTTCGCCGACGGGAAGCTGAACGTCGCGTACAACTGCGTGGACCGGCACGTGGAAGCCGGGAACGGCGACCGGGTCGCCCTCCACTTCGAGGGCGAGCCGGGTGACAGCCGCGCGATCACCTACGCCGAGCTGAAGGACGAGGTGTCCAAGGCCGCCAACGCCCTGCTCGAGCTGGGCGTGGGCAAGGGCGACCGGGTCGCCGTCTATCTGCCGATGATCCCCGAGGCCGTCGTCGCGATGCTGGCCTGCGCCCGGATCGGAGCCGCGCACTCGGTCGTCTTCGGCGGGTTCTCCGCGGACGCGATCGCCACCCGCATCCAGGACGCCGACGCCAAGCTGGTCATCACCTCCGACGGCGGTTACCGCCGCGGCAAGCCGTCCGCGCTCAAGCCGGCCGTGGACGACGCGGTGAGCCGGGTCGACGGCGTCGACAAGGTGCTCGTGGTGCGCCGCACCGGGCAGGACGTCGACTGGACCGAGGGCCGCGACGTCTGGTGGCACGAGATCGTCGACCGCCAGTCCGCCGAGCACACGCCGGAGGCGTTCGACGCCGAGCAGCCGCTGTTCATCCTGTACACGTCCGGGACGACGGGAAAGCCGAAGGGCATCCTGCACACCTCGGGCGGCTACCTCACGCAGGCCTCGTACACCCACCACGCCGTCTTCGACCTCAAGCCGGAGAGCGACGTGTACTGGTGCACGGCCGACATCGGCTGGGTCACCGGGCACTCGTACATCACGTACGGGCCGCTCTCGAACGGCGCGACGCAGGTGATGTACGAGGGGACGCCGGACACCCCGCACCAGGGGCGGTTCTGGGAGATCGTGCAGAAGTACGGGGTGACGATTCTCTACACCGCGCCCACCGCGATCCGTACGTTCATGAAGTGGGGCGACGACATCCCCGCGAAGTTCGATCTGTCCTCGCTCCGGGTCCTCGGGTCCGTGGGTGAGCCGATCAACCCCGAGGCGTGGATCTGGTACCGCAAGCACATCGGGGCGGACCGGACGCCGATCGTGGACACGTGGTGGCAGACCGAGACCGGCGCGATGATGATCTCGCCGCTGCCGGGGGTCACCGAGACCAAGCCGGGGTCGGCGCAGCGGCCGCTGCCGGGCATCTCGGCGACGGTCGTCGACGACGAGGCCCAGGAGGTTCCCGACGGAGGCGGCGGGTACCTCGTGCTGACCGAGCCGTGGCCGTCGATGCTGCGGACGATCTGGCGTGACGACCAGCGGTTCCTCGACACGTACTGGTCGCGTTTCGAGGGGAAGTACTTCGCCGGGGACGGTGCCAAGAAGGACGAGGACGGGGACATCTGGCTCCTCGGACGGGTCGACGACGTGATGCTCGTGTCCGGGCACAACATCTCGACCACGGAGGTCGAGTCGGCGCTCGTGTCGCATCCGGCGGTCGCCGAGGCCGCGGTGGTCGGCGCGGCGGACGAGACGACCGGTCAGGCGATCGTGGCGTTCGTGATCCTGCGGGGAACGGCCTCCGCGGACGACGCCGGGCTCGTCGCCGACCTGCGCAACCACGTGGGAGCGACGCTGGGGCCGATCGCCAAGCCCAAGCGGGTGCTGCCCGTCGCGGAGCTGCCGAAGACCCGTTCCGGGAAGATCATGCGGCGGTTGCTGCGTGACGTGGCGGAGAACCGGGAGCTCGGGGATGTCACCACGCTCACGGACTCCACGGTGATGGAACTGATCCAGGAGAAGCTGCCGGCGGCGCCCAGCGAGGACTGAGGGCTCCCCGCACTCCCCCGCTTTCGGTGTGGGGGCACCGCGCGTGCCCCCACACCCGCGCGTCCGCACCCTCCCCCGGGAACCCCTCCACCCCATATGTCCGTATGGCGCATTATCGGGCTGTAATGACAAGGTAAACTGAGGCCTCAGGGTGTGCCGGGAAGTCTGGTCGGCAACGTCGTCGGCGACCCCGCCTGACGGTCGTCAGCGAGTCGTACCGACCCGGAGGTCCCCGCCGTGGCCGCGCCCCGTCCCAGCAGCACCACCAGCAACCGCAGGTTTCTCGGACGGCTGTCACTGCCCGAGCGGAACTTCGTGGCGGAGGCGCTGCGAACCGAGACCGTCGGCGGCGTGCTCCTGCTCGTCGCCGCGATCGCCGCGCTGATCTGGGCCAACACTCCCCTGCGGGACAGCTACACCACCGTGGGCGACTTCCACTTCGGGCCCGCGGCCCTCGGACTGAATCTGTCCGTGGAGCACTGGGCGGCCGACGGACTGCTCGCCGTGTTCTTCTTCGTCGCCGGTATCGAACTCAAGCGCGAGCTGGTGGCGGGGGACCTGCGCGACCCGAAGGCCGCGCTGCTGCCGGTCGCCGCGGCGGTCTGCGGAATGGCCGTACCCGCGCTCGTCTACGCCCTCACCAACGCGGTGGGCGAAGGATCCCTGGCCGGCTGGGCCGTGCCCACCGCCACCGACATCGCCTTCGCTCTCGCCGTGCTCGCGGTCATCGGCACCTCCCTGCCGTCCGCGCTGCGCGCCTTCCTGCTCACCCTGGCCGTCGTCGACGACCTGCTCGCGATCCTGATCATCGCGGTCTTCTTCACCGACACCCTCGACTTCGCCGCGCTCGGCGGGGCCGCCGTCGGACTCGGCGTGTTCTGGGTGCTCCTGCGCAAGGGCGTACGAGGGTGGTACGTGTACGTGCCGCTCGCCCTCGTCATCTGGGGGCTGATGTACAACAGCGGCGTCCACGCCACCATCGCGGGCGTCGCCATGGGCCTGATGCTGCGCTGCCACCGGCACGAGGGCGAGGAGCACTCGCCCGGCGAGCACGTCGAGCATCTCGTGCGGCCTCTCTCCGCCGGACTCGCCGTGCCGCTGTTCGCGCTGTTCAGTGCGGGTGTCGTGGTCTCCGGCGGGGCGCTGGCCGACGTGTTCACGCGACCCGAGACGCTGGGTGTCGTCCTCGGACTCGTGGTCGGCAAGTCGGTCGGCGTCTTCGGCGGCACCTGGCTCACGGCCCGGTTCACCAGGGCCTCGCTCAGCGACGACCTGGCCTGGCCCGACGTCTTCGCCGTCGCGAGCCTCGCCGGGATCGGCTTCACCGTCTCCCTGCTCATCGGCGAACTGGCCTTCGCCAGGGACCCGGTGCTCACCGACGAGGTCAAGGCCGCCGTCCTGGTGGGCTCGCTCGTCGCGGCCGTACTCGCCACGGCGCTGCTGAAGATACGCAACGCCAAGTACCGTGCGCTGTGCGAGGCGGAGGAGCGCGACGAGGACAGCGACGGCATCCCCGACATCTACGAGCAGGACAACCCGGCGTACCACCTGCGGATGGCCGAGATCCACGAACGGAAGGCCGCCGAGCACCGAAGGCTTGCCGAAGTGACGGGCGGGGCAAGCGAGGAGAACGACCGTCCGGCATGATCTGACCAGACGACACAAACACCCGCAGAAGCCAGACGGTACACACATGCAGAAGAGGGAGTCCGCGATGAGCGCACCCGACGGCAGCCCGGTCGGCGCCGAACGCAGCATCGGCCAACTGGTCGCCTCGGCGACGACCGAGATGTCCGCACTGGTGCACGACGAGATCGCACTGGCGAAGGCGCAGCTCAAGCGGGACGTCAAGCGCGGTGCGACCAGCGGTGGCGCGTTCACGGCGGCCGGGGCGGTGCTGATCTTCTCCCTCCCCATGCTGAGCTTCGCACTGGCGTACGGCATCCGGACCTGGACCGACTGGAACCTCGCGATCTGCTTCGTCCTGTCGTTCGCGGCGAACGTGCTGGTCGCCGGCGTCCTCGCGCTGATCGGCGTGGTCTTCGCGAAGAAGGCCAAGAAGGGCAAGGGACCGCAGAAGGTCGCCGCCTCGGTGAAGGAGACGGCGGGCGTCCTCCAGAACGCCAAGCCGCACCCCCGGCCGGCACCGGTCGAGGACGCCCTGGAAGCTGTGGCACGCTCATCCTCATGACGGACCCCGCCACACCTTCGGCGCAACCCACCTCGGTCGTACGCCTCGACATCCCCGGCGCCAAAGAGGTGACCCACCGGGACGTCGCCGCCAACGGCGCGCGCTTCCACATCGCCGAGATGGGCGACGGGCCGCTGGTCCTGCTGCTGCACGGGTTCCCCCAGTTCTGGTGGACCTGGCGCCGGCAGCTGGTGGCGCTCGCCGACGCCGGCTTCCGGGCCGTGGCCATGGATCTGCGGGGTGTCGGCGGGAGCGATCGCACACCGCGCGGTTACGACCCCGCCAACCTCGCGCTCGACATCACCGGGGTCGTACGGTCCCTCGGTGAGCCGGACGCCGCGCTGGTCGGGCACGATCTGGGCGGCTACCTGGCGTGGACGGCGGCCGTGATGCGCCCCAAGCTGGTGCGCCGGCTCGTCGTCTCCTCGATGCCGCATCCCCGGCGCTGGCGTTCGGCGATGCTCTCCGACGTCAGGCAGACCTCCGCGAGTTCGTACATCTGGGGGTTCCAGCGGCCCTGGATTCCCGAACGCCAACTCGTCGCGGACGACGGTGCCCTGGTGGGCCGTCTGCTGCGGGAGTGGTCGGGGCCGCGGCTGCCGGACGACGAGGCCGTGGACACCTACCGCCGTGCCATGTGCATCCCCTCGACTGCGCACTGCTCCATCGAGCCGTACCGGTGGATGGTGCGGTCCATGGCCCGCCCGGACGGGATCCAGTTCAACCGGCGCATGAAACGGCCCGTTCGGGTGCCGACGCTGCATCTGCACGGCTCGCTCGACCCCGTCATGCGGACGCGGAGTGCCGCGGGTTCCGGGGAGTACGTCGAAGCGCCGTACCGCTGGCGGCTGTTCGACGGTCTCGGACACTTCCCCCACGAAGAGGACCCGGTCGCGTTCTCGACCGAACTCGTCAACTGGCTGCAGGATCCCGAGCCCGACCGGTAGGTCGTTTTCAGCCAGTCGGCGACACCCTTCAGTGACCGTCCGATCGCGCGCGGTACGTGAAGGGGAACGTCTGTCCTACGAACAGCCAAATGCCTCGCGCATAGGCCAATTGGGGGCCCGAGGCGTGGTTATCGACCTTGGGGCAGGGGCAGACGTCGGGGTATGGGCTGGACGCACGACTACAGTGACGCACCACGCAACCGCCGCTCGGCCACGGGCCTGAGCTCCCATCAGAGGGGCACCCCGCAGCTGCCGGGCACGGGCCTCCAGGTGGGAATCCCGCGCATTCTGCGCCGTCGGGCCCGCTGGGTCTCGGTGCGATTGCGCCATCCCCGCGGCTGAACCGCCGCCACGCCCGGCGACCCGCTCACCCCGGTCGTCCGGTCACCCGCTCACCCTGATCATCCGCTCGCCCCGTGCGACACCCGATCGCTCCGTCCGGCCCGAGGGACGTGCCGGACGCCGTGGCGGTGTGGCGGACGCGGCGGTCGGCGGACGGATCCGACGGCCGCCGTCAGAGCGCGCAGCTGTCGCTGTCGACCTGCTGGTTGGCCGCGCGACCCTGGGTGACGTCCGGCTGGACCTCGTCGGCGGTGAGGGCGTATCCGGTGTTGGCGTCGTCGAGGGACTTCGCGAAGACCACTCCGTACACCTTGCCGTCGGGCGTGAGCAGCGGGCCGCCCGAGTTCCCCTGACGGACGGTCGCGTAGAGCGAGTAGACGTCGCGGCGCACGGTCTTGCGATGGTAGATGTCCGGACCGTTGGCCGTGATCCGGCCGCGCACGCGCGCGGGTTGGACGTTGTACGCGCCGTTCTGCGGGAAGCCGGCGACGATCGCGTTGTCGCCGCTGCCCGCGTCCCGGGTGGTGAACCGCAGGGCCGGCGCGTTCAGGTTCGGTACGTCGAGTACGGCGATGTCGCGCTCCCAGTCGTACAGGACGACCTTGGCGTCGTACTTCCTGCCCTCGCCGCCGATCTGGACGGTGGGTTCGTCGACGCCGCCGACCACGTGCGCGTTGGTCATCACGCGCCGGTTGCCGAAGACGAAGCCGGTGCCCTCCAGGACCTTGCCGCAGCTCTGCGCGGTCCCCATCACCTTGACGATGGAATCCCGGGCGCGGACGGCGACGGGGCTGTTCGTGAGCGCCGGGTCGGGGGGCTGGACATCGGTGATCGGTTCGTTCGCGAACGGGCTGAAGACCTGAGGGAAACCGTTCTGCGCGAGGACCGAGGAGAAGTCGGCGAACCAGGTGTCGGCCCGGGAGGGCAGCGCGCGCGAGACCCCGAGCAGCACCTTGGAGCCGCGGACCTCCTTGCCGAGTGTCGGCAGCGTCGTGCCGGCGAGGGCCGAGCCGATCAGCCAGGCGACCAGGAGCATCGCAACGACGTTGACGAGGGCGCCGCCCGTCGCGTCCAGGGCGCGGGCCGGGGACCAGGTGATGTACCGGCGCAGCTTGTTGCCCAGGTGCGTGGTGAGGGCCTGGCCGATGGAGGCGCAGACGATCACGACGACCACCGCGACGACGGCGGCGGTCGTACTCACCGTGGCGTCGTCGGTGAGGGCGGCCCAGATGACGGGGAGCAGGTAGACGGCGACGAGGCCGCCGCCCAGGAAGCCGATCACCGACAGGATGCCGACGACGAAGCCCTGGCGGTAGCCCACGATCGCGAACCACACGGCGGCGACCAGCAGCAGGATGTCCAGCACGTTCACGAACGACACCCTGTCACGCGCGCCAGTCGAGCGGGACCTGCTTCTCGCGGTCCCAGGGCAGCTCCCAGCCCGCGAAGTGCAGCAGACGGTCGATGATGCCCGCGGTGAAACCCCACACCAGGGCCGATTCGACCAGAAATGCCGGACCTCGGTGGCCGCTGGGATGCACGGTCGTGGCGCGGTGGGCGGGGTCCGTGAGATCCGCCACGGGGACCGTGAAGACCCGGGCCGTCTCGGCCGGATCGACCACGCCGACCGGGGTCGGCTCGCGCCACCAGCCCAGGACGGGCGTGACCACGAATCCGCTCACCGGGATGTACAGCTTGGGCAGGACGCCGAAGAGCTGGACACCGCCGGGGTCGAGCCCGGTCTCCTCCTCGGCCTCGCGCAGCGCGGCCCGCAGCGGCCCGTCGGCCTTCGGGTCGCCGTCCTCCGGGTCCAGGGCGCCACCGGGGAAGGAGGGCTGTCCGGCGTGCGAGCGCAGCGAGCTGGCGCGCTCCATCAGGAGCAGTTCGGGGCCGCGGGCGCCCTCGCCGAAGAGGACGAGGACGGCGGACTGCCGTCCCGCACCGTCGGCCGGCGGCAGGAAGCGGCTCAGCTGGAGCGGCTCCACGGTCTCGACGGCGTGCACCACCGGGTCGAGCCAGGCGGGCAGGCCGTCCTTGGTCACCAGCACGGGGGCACCGCCCGGCGTCGCGCCACGCGACGTGTGTGCGCCGGGTGTTGCGTGCGCGCCTGGTGTTGCGTGCGCGCCGGGCTCGCCGTGCGTTCCGTCGAACCGGCCGCGCGCGCCGGGCTCGCCGCGCGTGCCGTCGCCGCGCGTGCCGTCGGTGCCGGACTCGTCGTACCTGTCGATGTCGTGGGTCTCCATGTGCCTGCTGTGCGTGTCGCTCGCGTGCTTCACCGCCACCCCCGTTCCGTTCTCCCCGTACCGGCCGATGTCCGCGCCCGCCGTCATCCGGCGCCCAGCGGGGGTGCCGGAATGCCGCCCGCGTCGAGGTAGGCCTGCGGGGGGTTGAGCCGCTGACCGGGGTAGCCGCCCTTCTCGTACTTCAGAAGCTTGCGCGCCTTCTCCGGGTCCGTCTCGCCCTCCCCGTACGCCGGGCAGAGCGGGGCGATGGGGCACGCGCCGCACGCGGGCCTGCGGGCGTGACAGATACGGCGGCCGTGGAAGATCACGTGGTGGGAGAGCATCGTCCACTCGCTCTTCGGGAAGAGCGCGCCGACGGCGGCCTCGATCTTGTCGGGCTCCGTCTCGTCGGTCCACTGCCAGCGGCGTACGAGCCGCTGGAAATGGGTGTCCACGGTGATGCCGGGGCGTCCGAAGGCGTTCCCGAGCACCACGAAGGCCGTTTTGCGCCCCACGCCGGGCAGTTTGACGAGGTCTTCGAGACGGCCGGGGACCTCGCCCCCGAACTCCTCCGCCAACGCCTTGGAGAGCCCTATCACCGACTTGGTCTTGGCCCGGAAGAAGCCCGTCGGCCGCAGGATCTCCTCGACCTCCTCGGGGTTCGCGGCGGCGAGATCCTCGGGGGTGGGGTACTTGGCGAAGAGCGCCGGGGTGGTCTGGTTCACCCGCAGGTCGGTCGTCTGCGCCGACAGGACCGTGGCGACGACCAGCTGGAAGGCGTTCTCGAAATCCAGTTCCGGGTGGGCGTACGGGTACACCTCGGCGAGTTCGCGGTTGATACGGCGGGCTCTGCGGACGAGGGCGGTGGACGGCTCGGCGACGAGAGGCTTCTTGGCGGCAGCCGCCTTCTTGGCGACGGCCTTGCCGGGAGCCGTCTTCTTCACCGCGGCCGTCTTCTTCACCGCGGCCGTCTTCTTCACGACAGCCGTCTTCTCCGCCTCGCCCTTCGAGGATGTGGCCTTCTTGGTCGTCGCCGTCACCTTCTTGACCGTTGCGGTCGCCTTCTTCGTCGTGGCTGTCGCCTTTTTGGCGGCCTTCTTCAACGTCGGTTTCACCGGCGCCGGATCTGTCACTTTTGTCGATTTCGTGCTTCCATCGGGGCCCTGTTCGCCCACAGCGGAATCGCGACGTACAACCATCCGCCCAGCCCCCTTGGCCTGTGCTCTACCGGCGATTTGGACACCCGGCCAGCGTAGAGCCCAGCACCGACATCCGCCCCGGACCCAGAAGATCAGCCTCCAATTGGCCCCCTGCCGCACTGCCCGCGACGCCCGTACGGCAGACTTGTGACTGATCACACTGTTTGGACTGTCCAGCAAGATGGGGAACACGCTCCCCTGGTACCACGGGGGAGCAAGATCCCCTGAGCAGGTCGACAAGGAGAGAACTCGTGGACGACGTTCTGCGGCGCGCCCCGCTCTTCGCGGCGCTCGATGACGAGCAGGCCGCGGAGCTCCGCGCCTCCATGAGTGAGGTGACGCTCGCACGCGGCGACGCTCTCTTCCACGAGGGCGACCCCGGGGACCGCCTCTACGTGGTCACCGAGGGCAAGGTGAAGCTCCATCGCACCTCCCCCGACGGCCGGGAGAACATGCTGGCCGTCCTCGGCCCCGGTGAGCTGATCGGCGAGCTGTCGCTGTTCGACCCGGGCCCGCGCACGGCGACCGCCTCCGCGCTGACCGAGGTCAAGCTGCTGGGCCTCGGCCACGGCGACCTCCAGCCCTGGCTGAACGCGCGGCCCGAGGTGGCCGCCGCCCTGCTGCGCGCCGTCGCCCGCCGCCTGCGCAAGACCAACGACCAGATGTCCGACCTGGTCTTCTCGGACGTGCCCGGCCGGGTCGCCCGCGCGCTCCTGGACCTCTCCCGCCGCTTCGGCGTGCAGTCGGAGGAGGGCATCCACGTCGTCCACGACCTGACGCAGGAGGAGCTGGCCCAACTGGTCGGCGCGTCCCGCGAGACGGTCAACAAGGCGCTCGCCGACTTCGCGGGCCGCGGCTGGCTGCGCCTGGAGGCCCGCGCGGTGATCCTGCTGGACGTGGAGCGCCTCGCGAAGCGGTCCCGCTGACCGCCTTGCCGTTCGAACGTGAGTGAACCCATGGGGCCCTGCCGTACGGCGGGGCCCCATGTGCGTCTGGTCCCGCGGGCAGAAGCAACGATCCTCCGACCGCCGGATCAGGCCACGGCCGACCGGCGCGGACGGGCCCACGGCGGACCGGCCTAGATCAGCCCGTGCTCCCTCAGGTAGTCCATCTGCGCCCGGACGGAGAGTTCGGCGGCGGGCCACAGTGAACGGTCCACGTCCGCGTAGACGTGCGCGACGACCTGCTGCGGCGACCTGTAACCGTTCTCGACCGCCGTCTCGACCTGGGCGAGGCGATGGGCCCGGTGGGCGAGGTAGAACTCGACGGCACCCTGGGCGTCCTCGAGCACGGGCCCGTGCCCGGGCAGGACCGTGTGCACGCCGTCGTCGACCGCGAGCGAGCGCAGCCGCCGCAGCGAGTCGAGATAGTCGCCCAGGCGGCCGTCAGGGTGGGCCACGACGGTCGTACCGCGGCCGAGGATGGTGTCACCCGTCAGGACGGCCCGATCGGCCGGGAGATGGAAGCACAGCGAGTCGGCGGTGTGCCCGGGGGTCGGGACCACGCGCAGTTCGAGACCGCCCACGCTGACGACGTCGCCGTGCGCCAGTCCCTCGTCCCCGAGCCGCAGCGCCGGGTCCAGCGCCCGCACCTTCGTCCCCGTCAGCTCGGCGAACGACGCGGCGCCCTCGGCGTGATCGGGGTGCCCGTGCGTCAGCAGGGTCAGCGCGACCCGCTTCCCGGACTTCTCGGCCGTGTCGACGACGGCGCGCAGGTGTGCGTCGTCCAGCGGGCCGGGGTCGATCACCACCGCGAGTTCGGAGTCCGGCTCCGAGACGATCCAGGTGTTGGTGCCGTCCAGCGTCATCGCGGACGCGTTGGGGGCCAGCACGTTCACGGCGCGCGGGGTGGCGGGGCCGGAGAGGGTCCCGCCTCGCGGCTGGCCGGGGAGGGCGGCGGCGTCGGTCATGCCGGGGCTCCTCCGGTGGGGACGTGCTTGGTGAACTCGTCGTGACCGGGCCAGGCGAGGACCACTTCGCCGTTCTCCAGACGGGCCCTGGCCAGGACGGGCGTCAGATCGCGGGCGGGCGCGGCGGCGAGGACGTCGGCCGCGCTGTCGTACGGGATCAGCTGGCGCAGGGTCGCGACGGTGGGCGGCATCATCAGGAGCTCGCCCTTGTCGTATCCGTCCGCCGCGTCCGCGGGGCGGATCCACACGGTGCGGTCGGCCTCCGTGGAGGCGTTGCGGGTGCGCTGCCCGTCCGGGAGAGCGGCGACGAAGAACCAGGTGTCGTAGCGACGGGTCTCGAACTCCGGGGTGATCCAGCGGGTCCAGACGCCCAGCAGGTCGGATCTGAGGACCAGGCCCCGGCGGTCGAGGAACTCGGCGAAGGAGAGGTCCCGGGCGACCAGGGCGGCGCGGTCCGCCTCCCACTCGTCGCCGGTGGTGTCGCCGACCACCGTGTCCGGCGTGGGGCCGGCCAGGAGGACGCCTGCCTCCTCGTACGTCTCGCGGACCGCGGCACAGACGACGGCCTGGGCGGACGTCTCGTCGACTCCGAGCCTGTCGGCCCACCACGCGCGCGTGGGGCCCGCCCAGCGGATGTGGTGATCGTCGTCGCGAGGGTCCACGCCGCCGCCCGGATACGCGTACGCGCCTCCGGCGAAGGCCATGGTGGTGCGTCTGCGCAGCATGTGCACGACGGGGGTGGCGTCAGTGTCCTTGAGCAGCATGACGGTGGCGGCCCGCCTGGGGGGCACCGGTGTCAGCGTGCCCTCCGCGAGCGCGCGGATCCGCTCGGGCCATTCCGGTGGATACCACTGCCCATTCGCCATGGCCGGAGGCTATCCCGAGCCGGGCGAATGTTCGAGGGGCCCCGGTCGTTCAAGGGACGACCACCGGGCCGAGGGGGAGTTTCTCCGCCCCCGCCGCCCCTACCCGCCCCATCCCTGGGGGCTCCGCCCCAGACCCCCGCCTCGCCCGAAAAGCTCGTCCTCGAACGCGGACGGGCTGAAATGCGTGACCCTGGGCGCCGGCCTTCGAGGACGACCCATCAGCGTGGGCTCGCACCTCCAGCGCGGGCCCGCATCTCCAGGCCGAACGGGGGGCTGAGGGCGGAGCCCCCAGGGGACAGGACATGCGGGCGGCGCGGGCGAGGAACCCTGGGCCCAGGGCACAACCCGCCCCCGTCCGCCCGGAGGGCCTACGCCTCGGTCAGCTCCACCTGGATCTCGACCTCCACCGGCGCGTCCAGCGGCAGCACCGCCACCCCGACGGCACTGCGCGCGTGCACACCCTTGTCGCCGAGAACCGCGCCGAGCAGCTCACTGGCCCCGTTCACCACACCGGGCTGACCGATGAAGTCGGAGGCCGAGGCCACGAAGCCGACGACCTTCACGACCCGCGCGACACGGTCCAGGTCGCCCGCGACCGACTTGACCGCGGCCAACGCGTTCAGCGCACAGATGCGGGCCAGGTCCTTGGCCTCCTCGGCCGTGACCTCCGCGCCCACCTTGCCGGTCACCGGAAGCTTGCCGTCCACCATCGGGAGCTGGCCGGACGTGTACACGTACACACCGGACCGCACGGCCGGCTGGTACGCGGCCAGCGGCGGGACGACGTCCGGCAGGGTCAGCCCGAGCTCCGCGAGCTTCGACTCGACGGCGCCGCTCATGCCGACCTCTCGCGCTTCAGGTAGGCCACCAGCTGCTCGGGGTTGTTCGGCCCGGGCACGACCTGGACAAGCTCCCAGCCGTCCTCGCCCCAGGTGTCCAGAATCTGCTTCGTGGCATGGACGAGCAGCGGCACGGTTGCGTATTCCCACTTGGTCATGTGGCCGACTGTAGCCGTTGCCGCGGAGGGCCTCGCGCGCACGTTGTCCACAGCCTCCTGCGTACTCCGGCGGCGGACTGGTTAGGCTCGAAGACGTGAGCAGGCTCCAGGTCGTCAGCGGCAAGGGCGGTACCGGCAAGACCACGGTAGCCGCGGCCCTCGCGCTCGCCCTCGCTACAGAGGGCAAGCGCACCCTCCTCGTCGAGGTCGAGGGCAGACAGGGCATCGCGCAGCTCTTCGAGACAGAAGCGCTGCCCTACGAGGAGCGGAAGATCGCCGTCGCTCCGGGGGGCGGGGAGGTGTACGCCCTCGCCATAGACCCCGAACTGGCCCTCCTGGACTACCTCCAGATGTTCTACAAACTGGGGAGTGCCGGACGGGCCCTGAAGAAGCTCGGCGCCATCGACTTCGCGACCACCATCGCGCCCGGTGTCAGAGACGTGCTCCTGACGGGGAAGGCGTGCGAGGCCGTGCGCAGAAAGGACAAGAGCGGACGGTTCGCCTACGACTACGTCATCATGGACGCGCCGCCCACGGGGCGGATCACGCGCTTCCTGAACGTCAACAACGAGGTCGCGGGGCTCGCCAAGATCGGGCCGATACACAATCAGGCTCAGGCCGTGATGCGCGTCCTCAAGTCTCCGGAGACGGCGGTGCACTTGGTGACGCTGCTCGAGGAGATGCCCGTCCAGGAGACCGCGGACGGCATCGCCGAGCTGCGGACGGCGCAGCTGCCGGTCGGGCGGATCATCGTGAACATGGTGCGGCCCGCGCTCCTCGACGACGTCGACCTGGAGCTCACGGGCGCCGTGGCGCGCGGTGCCATCGCCAAGTCGCTCTCCGCCGCCGGGCTGGGCGGTGCCCGCCGCGGTGGGAACGCCGAGCGGCTCGTCGACCCCCTCCTGGAGCAGGCGGAGGAGTACGCCGAGCGGCACACCCTGGAGCGCGAGCAGCGGGCCGTCCTCACCGACCAGGACCTGCCGCTGCACGAGCTCCCGTTGCTCGCCGAGGGAATGGACCTGGCGGGCCTGTACCAACTGGCCAAGGAACTGCGTCAGCAAGGGATCTCATGAGTCCGGACCCGGCCCGCGCCCACGACTCCGCCCACACCGGCGACTCCGCCGGCAGCGGCGACTCCGCCCGAACGCACGACCCGGCCCGGAAGCACGATCAGGGCCGGAAACAGGACCCGGTCCGCGGAATCGGCTCCGCCCGTGTCCTGGACGTCGATCCGCTGCTCGACGACCCCGGGACCCGCATCGTGGTGTGCTGCGGGTCGGGAGGCGTCGGCAAGACGACCACGGCGGCCGCCCTGGGGCTGCGCGCGGCCGAGCGGGGCCGCAAGGTGGTCGTCCTCACGATCGACCCGGCGCGCCGGCTCGCCCAGTCGATGGGCATCGACTCGCTGGACAACATCCCCCGCCGGGTGAAGGGCATCGACGACTCCGCGGGCGGCGAACTGCACGCCATGATGCTCGACATGAAGCGCACCTTCGACGAGATCGTCGAGGCGCACGCGGACGGCGAGCGGGCCGCCGCGATCCTGAGCAACCCCTTCTACCAGTCGCTTTCGGCGGGCTTCGCGGGCACGCAGGAGTACATGGCGATGGAGAAGCTCGGCCAGCTGCGGGCACGGGACGAGTGGGACCTGATCGTCGTCGACACACCGCCGTCCCGCTCCGCGCTGGACTTCCTGGACGCCCCCAAGCGGCTCGGTTCCTTCCTGGACGGCAGGCTGATCCGGCTTCTCACCGCCCCGGCGAAGCTGGGCGGCCGCGCGGGGATGAAGTTCCTGAACGTCGGGATGTCGATGATGACCGGCACCCTGGGCAAGCTCCTGGGGGGACAACTCCTCAAGGACATGCAGACCTTCGTGGCGGCGATGGACACCACGTTCGGCGGCTTCCGTACCCGCGCGGACGCCACGTACAAGCTGCTCCAGGCGCCCGGCACGGCGTTCCTGGTGGTGGCGGCCCCGGAGCGGGACGCGCTGCGGGAGGCGGCGTACTTCGTCGAGCGGCTGGCCGCCGAGGACATGCCGTTCGCCGGCCTGGTGCTCAACCGGGTGCACGGCAGCGGCGCTGCCCAGCTGTCCGCCGAACGGGCACTCGCGGCCGCGGAGAACCTCGACGCCGCGGCAGCCGAGGATCTTGATCCCGAGGCTGATTCCGACCCTGGTCCCGACACTGGTCCCGACACTGCGGAAGATCTTGACCCCAAGGCTGCAGAAAATCTTGACGGGGCCCGCATTGTGGATCAGGAGCGCGGGAAAGCTGGACTTCGTAACTCTCCCGACACGTACGGTAGTTCAGAATCCTCCGCTTCCGCGTCATCGGTTCCCGAAGCTCCCGAAGATCCAGAATCTCCCGACGGCTCCGGCGAAGGCTCCCCCGCCGCCACGGACACCGACCGGACCGTCACCGGCCGGACCGCCACCGACCGGACCGTCGAACAGTTCACCGCAGATCTGCTGAGGCTGCATGCCGAGCGCATGCAGCTGCTCTCCCGCGAGCAGCGCACCCGTGACCGCTTCGCCGCGCGTCACCCCGAGGTGGCCGTGGCCGAAGTGGCCGCACTGCCCGGCGACGTGCACGACCTCGCGGGGTTGCGGAACATCGGGGAACGGCTCGCGGCCAATCGGCCGGAGCTGCCCGGGCCCGGTGTCTGACCGACGCCGCGGCCTCCCGGCACGGGTCCACGCCCGCTACGGGTCCGCTGTGCTGGGTCCATGGGGCCGCCTCCCGGCGGCCCGTGTGACCTTCTGATGTCGCCTGATGTCGCCTGTCACCCATGCCGGCCCATGAGGTGCCGTGCGGCTCACGGGTCAACCGACCCCATGGACGCCGTACGGGCCCTGGGCGCCACGCAAGGGCGCCCCGAGTGGCCGGGAGCCGTGGTCCGAGGGAAACCCTCAGCCCACCGCCGCGTAACGCTCGTACACCTCTTCCTCGTCGAGGGGCAGCAGGCCCGCGCCGCGCTCGTACTCCGTACGCGCGGTCTCCAGCAGGCGACGCCACGAGGTGACGGTGGGACGCCTGCGCAGCAGTGCGCGACGCTCCCGCTCCGTCATGCCACCCCACACGCCGAATTCGACGCGGTTGTCGAGCGCATCGGCGAGGCACTCCGTGCGTACCGGACATCCGGTGCACACTGCCTTCGCCCGGTTCTGCGCTGCTCCTTGAACGAACAGTTCATCCGGATCGGTAGTGCGGCAGGCCGCCTGCGCACTCCAGTCGGTTACCCAGCCCATACCGGCGCCGTCCTCTCCCGAATCGAGGCTCCCCCACGGCGGCAGCGGCATATTCACCGCCGCCAGTTGAGGACGTTACGGAAGGTGGGCACAGCGCAACACCCCCTTCGGGCCCAATCTTGAATGGCCCGAACGGACTATGCGTAAGCGGCAGATCACCCGGGGGAGTGACCTGGGGACATACGTGAGTATCCCGGCAAAGCGGGACAGTTCAGTTGAGTCACAACGGACGCCTGGTGACGCATGAGGCTGATTCGGACACGACCTCCCCAAAAAGTTGGGGAACCTCCGGAACGATTCGGGGTCGCCGGACGTATTGATACGTGGCCGCACTGCTGTGACAGTTGAGAGCAGCTTAGGCCAAGGCATATACGCGTGTCCGGCGAATGAGAACGTAGGCTGCCCTCATGCCAAAGAAGCTCTCGGGCGGTGGTCTGTCGCCCACGCAGCAGGCCGCCAAGTTCCTCGGTGTCAGCGTGCTCGCCGGAGCAGTCATGGCCGGAATCGCGTTGCCCGCCGCGGGCGCGCTGGGCCTCGCGGCCAAGGGTTCCGTCCAGGGATTCGACGAGATCCCCGACAACTTGAAGAGTCCCGCGCTGAGTCAGCGCACCACCATCCTGGACAACCAGGGCGGTCAGATCGCGACGGTCTACTCGCGCGACCGCACGGTGGTCGACCTCAAGAACATCTCGCCGTACATGCAGAAGGCGATCGTCGCCATCGAGGACTCCCGCTTCTACCAGCACGGAGCGGTCGACCTGAAGGGCATCCTGCGCGCCCTGAACCAGAACGCCCAGAACGGCGGAGTGGCCCAGGGCGCCTCCACGCTCACCCAGCAACTGGTGAAGAACTACTTCGTGGAAGAGGCCGGCGACGACCCGACGAAGGTCGCCCAGGCCACCCAGCAGACGCTCGGCCGCAAGATCCGCGAGCTCAAGTACGCGATCCAGCTGGAAGAGAAGCTCGGCAAGAAGAAGATCCTCGAGAACTACCTGAACATCACGTTCTTCGGCGAGCAGGCCTACGGCGTCGAGGCCGCCGCCCAGCGCTACTTCTCCAAGCCCGCCAAGGACCTGAACCTCCAGCAGTCGGCGCTGCTCGCGGGCATCGTCCAGTCGCCCAGCCGGTACGACCCGGTCAACGACGAGGCCGAGGCCATCAAGCGCCGCAACACCGTCCTGCAGCGCATGGCCGAGGTGCACGACATCTCCCCGCAGGAGGCCGACGCGGCCCAGAAGGCCAAGCTGGACCTGAAGGTCAGCCAGCCGAAGAACGGCTGCATCACGGCGGTCAAGGGCGCGAGCTTCTTCTGCCGGTACGTGGAGAACGTGTTCCTCAGCGACCCGGTCTTCGGCAAGACCAAGGAGGACCGGGCCAAGGTCTGGAACCAGGGCGGCCTGACCATCCGTACGACGCTCGACCCGCAGTCCCAGAAGGCGGTGCAGGACTCGATCAAGTCCCACGTCAACAAGTCGGACTCGGTCGCCACGGCGGCCACGCTGGTCGAGCCCGGGACCGGCAAGATCGTCGGCATGGGCCAGTCGAGGCCGTACGGCTACGGGAAGAACGAGACGGAGTACAACTACTCGGTCGACCGGGACATGGGCGGTTCGAACTTCGGCTTCCCGACCGGTTCGACCTTCAAGCCGTTCGTGGCCGCCGCCGCGCTGGAGGAGGGCCGGCCGGCGACGCAGGAGTACTCCGCGCCGTACAAGATGTCCTACCCCAGCCCCGTCCAGACGTGCGGCAGCAAGCCCTGGACCAACCAGCAGAACGAGACGCTCTCGAACGAGAGCGAATCGGAGAAGGGCCCGTACCCGCTGAAGACGGCGATGGCCAAGTCGGTCAACACCTACTTCGTGCAGATGATCTCGGACATCGGGATCTGCCCGGTGGTGAAGCTGACCGACAAGCTGCACGTCGTGCAGGGCAACGGCGACAAGCTGCCCGAGGTGCCCGCCATCACCCTCGGCTCCAAGGGGATCGCCCCGCTGACCATGGCGAGCGCGTACGCCACCTTCGCGTCGCGGGGCATGTACTGCACGCCGATCGCCATCGAGTCGATCACCCAGCAGGTGGACGGCAAGCAGAAGTCGATGGAAGTACCGAAGTCGACCTGCACGCGGGCCATGTCCGAGAAGACCGCGGACACCGTCAACACCCTGCTCAGCGGTGTGATCGACTCCGGTACCGGTCAGCAGGCCGGTCTGACGGACCGGGACAACGCCGGTAAGACGGGTACGACGGACGAGCGGCGCAACGCCTGGTTCGTCGGCTACACCCCGAACCTGGCGGGCGCGGTGTGGGTCGGCAGCCCCAAGCAGAACGTCAAGATGACGAACATCAACATCGGCGGCGTCTACCACTCCCTCGTCTACGGCGGCGAGGTGCCGGGCCCGATCTGGAAGGACGCCATGACGGGCGCCCTCGTGGGCAAGGACTCCCCCTCGTTCAACCTGATCGACATCCCCGATCCGGAGCGGGACGACAGGGACCACGGCGACGACGGCGGCGATGACGGCGGCGACGGACCCGGCTGGGGCGACAACGGCGGCCACGACGGCAACACCATCAGCGGGAACAACGGCAGCAACGGGAACGGCGGCAAGTTGCCGACGCCTTCGTTCTCGGTCCCAGAGGGCTTCATCCAGGGGCAGAACGGCACCGGGGGCCGCCGCCACGGGTAGGTCCCCCGCCAGGCCTTCGGCCGGCCGGAGGCGAGTCCACCGGCCGGCGGAAGGCGAGTCGGCGGGTCGGCCGGTCGGCCGAAGGCGAAGGACACTCCGGAAAAGGACACCCTTGACCGGAACTAGACCGGAAGAGGACACGCTTGAAGAGGGACGTCACCGCGGTGACGTCCCTCTCGGCGTGGAGGCCTCAGCCGGCGAGCAGCTTCTTGACCACGGCGGCGACCCGCCCACCCTCGGCCAGGCCCGCGACCTTGGGGTTGACGATCTTCATGACCTGACCCATGGCACGCGGCCCCTCGGCGCCCGCCGCCCTGGCCTCGTCGACGGCCTGTCCGACGATCTGGTGGAGCTCCTCGTCGGAGAGCTGCTTGGGCAGGTACGTGGCGAGGATCTCGCCCTCCGCCTTCTCCCGCTCGGCCGACTCGGGCCGACCACCCTGCGCGAAGGCGTCCGCGGCCTCACGGCGCTTCTTCGCCTCGCGGGTGATCACCTTCTGTACTTCGTCGTCGGAGAGCTCGCGCTTCGTCTTGCCGGCGACCTCCTCCTTGGTGATCGCGGAGAGGGTCAGCCGGAGCGTGGCGGAGCGGAGCTCGTCGCGCTCCTTGATGGCGGCGTTGAGGTCTTCCTGCAGCTTCGACTTGAGCGTGGTCATGCCGACGATTGTCGCAGGTGTGGTGAGGCGGTCGCCTGCTGATTTCGGCGCCGGTGTCGGGTTGCCGGCTCCGGCCGCCGTTTCGGGGCGGCCCTCCGGTGCCGGGGCGGATCATCGGTCTCCGGTTGCCGGTGCCGGGGTTGTCCACAGGCGGGGACGCGAAGCCGCCCGGGTCTGACACGATGGACGTATGCGCGCACGATACGGAGTACCCCTGGGAATCACGGCGGTGGGCGCCGCCGGACTGTTGTACTCGGCAGGCTTCGAGGCCCGCTCGTTCCGCCTCCGGCGGGTGACGGTCCCGGTCCTGCCACCGGGCATGCGACCCCTGCGTCTCCTCCAGGTCTCCGACATCCACATGGTGAGCGGGCAGCGCAAGAAGCAGCGCTGGCTGCGCTCCCTGGCCGGCCTGCGCCCGGACTTCGTCATCAACACCGGGGACAACCTCTCCGACCCGGAGGGCGTCCCCGAAGTCCTGGACGCTCTCGGCCCCTTGATGGAATTCCCCGGCGCGTACGTCTTCGGTTCGAACGACTACTACGGTCCCAAACTCCGCAACCCGGCGCGGTACTTGTTCGAGAAGGCCCAGGGCCGCCACGGTCTGAACGGCAACAAGCCGGCCGTTCACGCCCTCCACAACCCGTGGGAGGACCTGCGCGACGGCTTCGACACGGCGGGCTGGCTGAACCTGACGAACACCCGGGGGATGCTGAAGATAGAGGGCTCCGAGATCGAGCTGACCGGTCTCGACGACCCGCACATCAAGCGGGACCGCTACGCGCGCGTGGCCGGCGGCCCCTCGGAGTCGGCGGACTTCTCCCTGGGCGTGGTCCACGCGCCCTACCTGCGCACGCTCGACGCGTTCACGGCGGACGGCTATCCCCTGATCCTGGCCGGCCACACCCACGGCGGCCAGCTCTGCCTCCCCTTCTACGGCGCCTTCGTCACCAACTGCGACCTGGACACGGACCGTGTGAAGGGCCTGTCCACGCATACGGCGGAGGGGCGGACGTCGTACATGCACGTCTCGGCGGGCTGCGGCACGAACCGCTACACGCCGGTACGTTTCACGTGCCCGCCCGAGGCGTCGCTCCTGACACTGGTGAGCCGCTAGAGATCTTCAACCGGCTGGCTGTGTTTCGTGAGGTTGGCCGACGACCTCTTCAGGCGCGACCACACGCGCTCGACGGGGTTGCACTCGGGAGCGTAAGGGGCAGCTAGTAGGCGGTCAGCCATAGCCGAGCGGTGACCCGCACGACCGATGGGTGGCCCCGGTGGCGCCAGGTGCGGCCTTGGGCGGCCTCAGGCCTTGGCCGGCTTCGTCCTCTAAGCAGAGCCAGGCGCCCAAGTCCTCCCCCCCCTTTTATGACGGCCACTGCTCGTCTTTATGACGGCCACTGCTCGTCCTTCCAGACGGCGATCTTCGCCTCGTTGCGCTCTGCGGCCTTGCGGGAGGGCACCTGCACGCTCCAGCCGTGCGGTGCGGCAGTAGGTCCAGCCCGGCCAAGCCCCGTCAAGGTGTACTCGGCGCCGAGCCGTCGGCGCACGATCTCGGCGAACTGGCCGGCGTCCAGCACTGGCCACTCCAGCCCGAGGCGGCAGGACCGGGGTCCAGCACCGCCTCCAGCAACCGCAGTTGTGATACCTCACCTTCCCGGCACAGCGCATCCCACGGGAGCCGTCACAACCCGACGTAACCCGCACCGTCAGAGATCTCCTAGGGCACTCCTAGGGCATGTCTGACGGGGCGCGTCATCGACCCCGCACCCGCCAGCAATGTCACCCGAATGGCGCAGCACGGCGTGCCACCCACATGGGTGAACGCCAGGCTGACTAGTGCCCCGATTGAGGCAATCTGCGAAAGGGGAACCAAATGCGCATTCGACGAATCCTCGCCGCCGTCATCGCCACGGCAGCCCTCGCCGGACTCGGCATCACAGGCGCCGCCACCGCCACCGCCGCCAGCCTCACCCCGGGTGAGTGCGAACAGGGCGGCGGAACAGTCAATCGGGCGACCAACACCTGCATGGGCGGCATGTTCGACGGGCAGATGGTCGACTAAGCCCCACCATGCGCCCCGCAGCCGCGCGCTGCGGGGCGCTCCCGCGCGGGGGTAGCCGGAAGAGTCGCAGAGACCGCCCCGGACCCGTCGGGCACGCCGGGTCCGGGGCGGCTCGGAAGCACGTGGCGGGAACTCCTCATCTCGGCTGCCGGCTCGCGGCTCGCGGCTCGTCATGATGAGCCATGGGACGGACTGGCGCTCGCCTTCGAGAGCGCGCTCGCCCATGGCGAGCGCCTGTTCTCGGGACCTTTGATCACACGGATCACGCGCGTCTCACGGGCCATGGATCCCGATCGGCTGATCACACACGGTTGACCACGCACAGCTGACCAGACACGGCTCGCCACGCACTGCTGGCTGCTGGCCGCTGGGGACACTTGAGGGCAGCGCGACAACCACGAGCCCGTAACTCAACCAGATGCCCCAAATGGCCCGATTCATCCACTCCACTTAACGTGGGCGCATGATCGCCCCGATCCCCAAGGACATACCCGACCTCCCGCCGATCCCGGGTATCGCCGCACTGGCCCCGTACAACGTCCCGTCGACAGCGGTGGTGGCGCCCGCGTACCGCCCGCTGGTGGCGGCCTTCCGCCTCCTGGTCGCCTTGGCGGCCGCGGCGGCCATCGCCATCGACCTGTACCTGGGCAGTCCGACACACGTGCTGAGCTACTTCGCGATCCAGAGCAACCTGCTGGTGGCGGCAGTGTTCACCGCCTCGGCCCGGCGCGCGTGGACGGCCCGCCGCCTGCTGCCCGCGGCCCTCACGGGCGGCACGCTCCTCTACATCTTGATCACGGGCCTGGTCTATCACCTGCACCTGGCGAACCGACCCGGCGGCTTCTCGATGACCGGCGAGACCGCCTCGCTCAACGGCTGGCAGGCCCTCGCGAACCTGATCCTGTACACCGTGACCCCGGTCGCCGTGGTGATCGACTGGCTCCTGCTGACCCGCCCGGCCCCATTGGCGATGCGCTACGCGGCCACCTGGCTCGTCTACCCCCTTGCCTACCTGGCCTTCTCCCTCACCCGTGGCGCGATGCTGCCGCCGGGCACCACGGAGCGCTACCTCTACCCCTTCGTCGACGTCGACCGGCACGGATACGTCGGCATCCTCGGAAACACCGCGATCCTCGGCGTCGCCTTCTACGCCCTGGCCCTCCTCGTCGTCGCCCTGGACCACCTCCGCCCGGACCCGTTGCGACGCGGCGGCCGACGCCCCGAAAACCGGATTTCGTCTCCGGCCACCGGTGGGCTAAAGTAAACGACGTCGCCGCGAGAAGCAGCGACAATCGGGGTGTAGCGCAGCTTGGCAGCGCGCTTCGTTCGGGACGAAGAGGTCGTGGGTTCAAATCCCGCCACCCCGACAGTGAAGTACCAGGTCAGGGGCCTGATCCGCTCAGCGGGTCGGGCCCCTGAGTGGTTCCGGGGGACGTTTCGGGAGCCGTTTGGGAGCCGAGTTCGGGATACGCCTCCCAGGCGGCTCCCGGATTCCTTGCGCCGAGCCCATCGGCCAGTCCCCATGACCGTGGGCTCCCGCCAGGTCACGCGACACCGAAGGTGTGGACATCGAGCTTCTCATCGCGCCCGAGTCCCGGACGCCGAGCCTGCAGCAGAGCTGTTTCACCCAAGCGCTCGACAGCATCGGGCTTGGTCGGCACCGCGTTCACCATCCATCCAATCTCGGCTACGCGCGAGGCCGGGGCGGCGAGTTTCACCGGCTCGCTAGCGAGAGCCAGATCTTGGGCTGCTGCGCGAGGCCGCGTCGGCGGTACTCCGGCAGCGGCATCGATCAGCGCTCGCGATAGCGCGCGAAGACGCGAGCGCGCTCCTGCTCCCAGGTCCACTCCGCGGCCGTCCGGTGGAACGGCACCCCTTTGGCCCACTCGAAGAACTGGCCGGCGGGCCAGCGGGTTGCCTTGAGGATCACGATGGACGAGAGCATCGGCTCAAGCCCCTGGCTGTCCCGGCGGCAGGCGTCACCCAGCAGGAGGCTGATGATCGGGCCGCGGTAGTGGACCTTGTGTCCCTTCGCCTTCAGTTCTTCGCTAAGGGACTTGTACCAACCGTCGGTACGGCCTTCTCGTGCTCGGCGCCGCAAAACTTCCATCGTCTCGTCCAGCGCGGACAGGTACTCGGCATCACCCTGCTTCATCCGAACCCCACCCCCTGTCGGTAACTTCCCCACGATATCCGGGACACACGTATTGACGACGCCAGTCACCGCGCGCAGGGGAGGGCGATGGGACAGCAGTCATGGGCGCCCTTCGAACTGGACCCGACAATCTCCAGGGCTGCGTATGGGATGCGCCGACGAACGTCATGACGTCTGACTCGGCCAACCAGTGAACCTTCCGCGCCCCGCAGGCAGGGGGGGATCAACTCTCCAATCAACGAAGGGAAGTTGGACCGAACGTGCTTGCGAAGCTATCTTCGCGGATGTACGGTTAACGTCATCGAGGGTCGGGCGCGGCTCGGACTTCGTGCGCGGTGGGACGGGGGGAAGCGTGCTTTTCCCAGTGCGACACCGCGGGCAACAGCGTGTGGCACATGAACCGCCGCACCACCCCGCATGGTTTCCAGGCCCGGCAGGGGGTGCGGCTCAACCGTCCCCGCACAGTGTGCGGAGACAGAAAGGACAACCTCGTGAGGACTGTCGATGTCCATCATGCACGTTCCCTCCCGCCCCGGGCCAGAGCGGCCGTGGTGCCGCTCGTAGTGATCACCGTCGTGGCCGTGTTCGGCGCCTCCCTCGTGGGGCACGGGACCGCGGCCCTGATCGCGGTCGTCACGGCTCTGCTGGCCGCTGCCATGGAGGAGTTGGTACGGGCTGCCATGCGGTACTGGACGCGCGTCGCCTGACTGTCGGCGGCGGGGCGTGGTGCGCATACAAATCGCGCCCCGCCGCTGGCGGGCGGGAGCACGGCAAAGCGTGAGTGCGGGGAGGAGAGACGGAGGAATCGTGCACAGAGAGGACGAGTCCATGACTCGGGATCAGATCCGCCTTGGGAGCCTTTGTGAGGTGACGGCCGGTCCGTCCGGGTCCTTGCTGGAAAGCCTGAACGACGGCCCCGACGGTGTGCCGGTGATCTCTCCGCCGGATCTCACCGATGACCACACGGTGGACACCCGGCGGCTGCGCCGGGTGCCGCGGGGCGAGGCCAAGCGGCTCTCCCGGTTCGCACTGCGGGAAGGTGACCTCCTCGTCGTGCGGCAGGGGACACTCGGTCGGCTGGCGTTGATCGAGGCAGAACACGCCACATGGTTCTACGGCTCGTCCTGTCTGCGTCTCAGGCCCCGACGTGAGCTCGCCCTGCCCGCGTACCTTGTCTCGTATCTGTCCTATCCGCCCGTGCAACGGGCCTTGCTGGGACAGTCCCTCCCGGGAACGGTCCCGTCGCTCAACTCGACGATGCTGAACGAGTTGCCGGTCACCGTGCCTCCGCTGGACCGGCAGCGCTCCATCGTCGAAGCCCTGGCCGATGTCGACGCCCGGATCAGGAGCCAGCGGCAGATGGCCGACCGCCTTGAGGCACTGCGGCCGGCCATCTTCGGAGAGCTGATTCAAGGAACGAGGCACACATGAGTCCCCTTACTGTCGCGCAGTTGACAAGGGCCCTGTTCGGCGCCGCCGACATCCTGCGGGGCAGAATGGATGCCTCGCAGTACCGTGATGTCGTCTCCGGATTGCTGGTCCTCAAGCGGGTCTCGGACCAGCCCGGCGTTCTTCGGGTTCCCGAGCGTGCGCGCTGGTCCCACATCGTCGACTACGAGGGCAAAGCGCTAGGTCACGTACTCAACGAAGCCCTTTGGGAACTTGAGCGGAGCAATCCTGAGGTACTGAAGGGTTTGTTCGAGACCCTCGACTTCGACAGACGGCTGGGTCGTGCCGAGTTGAAGGCACTGGTCGATCACTTCGACCACATTCCGCTGAGCGACGACGACTTGGAGTTCGGCGATGTGGTCGGTCGTGCCTATGACCTGATCCTCAGCGCGTTCGCTGACAGTGCGGGGAAACGAGGTGGGGAATTCTTCACCCCCCGTTCTGTGGTTCGGCTGATGGTGCGCTTGGTCCGGCCGCAGGAGGGACAGTCGGTGTACGACCCGTTCGCCGGTTCGGGGGGCATGCTCGTCCAGGCCAGGCAGTACGTCGAGGAGCACGGAGGGGACGGCGCGGACCTCGCCCTCTTCGGGCAGGAAGTGAACGGCGCGACGTGGTCCACAGCCCGGCTAAACCTCCTGTTGCACGGCATCACAGACGGCTCGGTGCTCTGCGGCGACACACTGACCGATCCACTCCACTCACTGCAGGACGGGCGTCTGACACGCTTTGACCGTGTGCTGACCAACCCTCCCTTCTCGATGGACTACTCCGAGAAGGAGGTGAGGCATCCCGAGCGGATGAAGTACGGCTGGACGCCAGGGCGGGGAAAGGCCGATCTGATGAACGTCCAGCATGTGCTGGCCACACTCCGCCCGGACGGGATCGCAGCGGTGGTTACCCCGCAGGGTGTGCTGTTCCGGGGTGGGGCGGAGGCGGAGATCCGCCGGGGATTCATCGAGGACGCCCGACTCGAAGCGGTGATCGGTATCGGGCCGAACGTCTTCCACGGCACGGCCATCCCCGCCTGCATCCTGGTGCTGCGGGGTACGAACGGAACATCAGCGGAACAGCGCGGCCAGGCGCTATTTATCAACGCCGAGCGCGAAGTGGTCACGGGGCGGTCGCAGAACCACTTGGAGCCGCGGAACATTGAGAAGATCGTGAGTGCTTTCCGCGAGTGGGCGGACATCCCCGGATTCTCGCGGGCGGTATCGCTGGAGGAGATCGCGGACAACGACTTCAACCTCAACATCCGGCGCTACGTGGACGCCAGTCCGCCTGCCGAGCCACCACTGGACGTCCGTGCGGCGCTGTTCGGTGGTGTGCCAAGAAGCGAAGTTGATGCGGAAATGACGAAGTTCCGCGCTTACGGTATCGACCTCGCAGACCTGTTCACGCTGAAGGGTTCCAACTATCTCGATTTCCTGAGCGACGGCTGTGAGGCGACCGCAGCGCGCATCTCGGGCCTCGCTGCTGCCCGAGAGGAGGAGTTCACGGACCGCTGCCGTTCATGGTGGGAGGAAACGGCATCACGCATTGCTGAACTCGCTGGCACAGAACGGCTGTTGATGTTGCGTCCCCGGCTTATGGCTTCCTTCCGTGAGGAACTACTGCCGGCGGGGATCCTGGACCGATACCAGCTGACCGGAGCCTTCGCGGCATGGTGGTCGGACCGGCACGACGACCTCAGAAGCCTGAACCTCCGGGGCTTTCCTGGGGTGATCGACCGTTGGGCGGCCGACGGCGGACGGTCTTCGTATCTACCCCCGAACCTCGTGCGCGAACGTGTGCTCAATGTTCTTGGTGAGGATCTCCGCTCTCGAGTGGAGAAGCTCGTCGCTACGGAACGACAGGGACTGGTCGATGTCTATCGATCATGGGGCGACCGATACGAGACATCGCTCATGGATCTAGAGAGGCAGAGCGAGGCCACTGCGGCAAGGCTCAGAGCCCGGTGGGAGGAGCTTGGTTACACGTAGACCGGCCTCCCCTGGCGTCGCAATCTCTCGGCCACGCCTCGGCCCCAGCCGCCAAACCGAGGTGATCGCCGTCGGCCAGCCGGGGAAGGGCGACCGAGCAGGGTGACGGATCAATGTCCAACCGCGTTTTTGCAGTTCAGGCCGCGACAGGCGAAAATGCCTTTACTGACGTCACACCCCGCTACGAGCCCCGCGAGCCCCTCGGCTTCGCCCTCGCATGAGCCTCGCCCCGCACGGTCGGAGGCTCGTTGTATGGGCCGAGCGCGGCGAGAGTGCCGAGCTTGAGGTCGGCCGTCGCGGGCCCGACCAGGCGGCTGAGCGCCAGAGTGCACAAGCGTCTGCTGACTGGGACTCAGGAACGGACGCGGGCAAACTCATGGGCCAGGAAGTCGTAGTCGAACTGCGTGTTGTGGGCGACCAGGACGCGGCTGCTGAGCAGTGACCCCGCCTGCGGCGCTATCTCCTCGAAGGTGGGCGCGCCCGCAAGACGCGCTGGGGTTAGGCCATGGATGTGCACCGGGCCGGGGTCGCAGCCGGGATTGAGGAGGGTGGAGAACTCTCCTGTCTGCCGGCCGTGTCCGTCGAGCGTGATGACCGCCAGGGAAAGGACGCGGTCCCTGCCGGGCCTCAGCCCAGAGGTCTCCACATCCACCAGTGCCCAATCGTGGAAGTAGTCGGAAGGGCTGGGCCACTTAGAAGCCATCTCATTTGGCGAGTCGGCGGTAGCAGATCAGGGTGCAGGCAATGCTGGTGAAGGCGAGGAAGTGCTCGGCTTTGCGCTCGTAGCGGCGGTGCAGTCGCCGGCATCCGGCAAGCCAGGACATCGTGCGTTCTACGGTCCAACGGTGCCGGCCCAGGCGGGTCGAGGACTCGATACCCTTGCGGGCAAGGCGATGTGTGATGCCCCGCTCGCGTAACCATCGCCGCAGGTGGCCGTAGTCGTATCCCTTGTCGGCATGGAGCTTTCCCGGCCTGCGTCGTCGACGTCCACGCCGGGAGCGGATCGGCGGTATGCCCTTCACCAGCGGGATCAGCGCCTGGCTGTCGTGCAGGTTCGCTCCCGAGATGCCGACGGAGAGAGGCAGACCGGTCCTCTCGGTGATCAAGTGGATCTTTGAGCCGTACTTGCCCCGGTCGACAGGATTCGGGCCTGTCAGGTCCCCTTTTTCAGGGCCCTCATGTTCACCGAGTCGATCGCGCAGCGGGACCAGTCCAGCTCACCGCGGGCGCCGAGTTCGTCGAGGACCAGACGGTGCAGCTTGGCCCAGACCCTGGCCTTGGTCCACTCGGCGAAGCGCCGGTGAGCCGTCGCTCCCGATGGCCCGAACGATGCGGACGGCAGCTGCTGCCACGTGCAGCCCGACGTGGCCACGAACACGATCGCAGCCAGCACCTCCCGGTCACCGTGCCGACGCCGACCGCCTCCCTGAGGTCGGGAAGGCGCTTCCGGCACCACCCGCTGGAACAGCTCCCACAACTCATCCGGCACCAGCCGCTCAACAATCCCCACGCCAGCAGGCTACCGAAGAATCCAAATGAGATGACCTCTAAGGCACGTGCGAACACGGTGCCCCGTCGACGCCTGCGTGCCGGGAAAGTCGGTCCAGGTGGCCTGGGACCACCGAAACCGTCTCCGTCAGCTCGTGCCGCCCCACACCGCTTCCAGGTCCCGGCAGCGAACCAGGATGCTCGCGTCGGTCAGCGCGATCTCGTGCGTGCAGCCGCCGTCCTCGTCGGGAAGGATTTCGTCGAGGAGGACAGCGTCGACCAGCATCCAGTCGATGGAGTGTTCATAGTCGACGGAGAAGTGCGTCACGCCTGAGTAGGTGATGCGCAGGCCGGAGTCGTGCTTGAACTTGTTGGGTGCGAGCTCCAGGACCAGGCCGCCGCTCTTGTCGGTGGCGAGGTGGACCCCGGCCAGCTCCAGATCCTTGACACAGCGGGTCGCGCCCGCGATGTCGTAGTGGCCGGGGTCGGTGGCGAAGGACCGGGCACCTGAGGGCAGCTCGGCGCGCAGACGCGGCAGTTCGGCCAGATAGGCCCCCGGATCCACGAAGAACCCTCCGTCGTCCCAGACGGCCGTGACGTACTTCATTTGCATCCTTCCGCGGCGAGAGGCGGTCGCCTCCACATGTCTCCGGTGATGTCCTCGGTCCCCTTGGGACTGATGCGGCCGACTTTCCGCAGCTCGTAGATCACCATCGAGGACAGGCCCTCCTGGCGCGAACACCCCGACGGCTCGCGTGAATCGTGGACGTGGGACGCCGAGGGCAATCTGCTCACCCACACGAATCCTGCCGGCCGCACCACCGTGGCCCTCGCTGTCGTCCTCGACCGCTGGACGCTCGCTGTGCCAGGCCTTGCGGTCAGCCGGATCATCGGGCGGGGCGGCGGGACCGTCGGCGGCGGCGAGACTCTCCTGGGCGAACTCGGGGTCCAGTTCGACCTCGCATCGTTCAATCTGCCAGTCAGTCAACAGCTCGGATCGTGGGAGCAGTTCACCCACGACAGGCCGCACAGTCTCCTCGGCAACTCCAGAGCCGGAGCAATAACGAACACTTGCAGAAACGCCCCGCCCGGATAAACGACCACGATCCTGTCGAGGAGATCGGCTTCCATGCCGTCGGGCCCCTCGACGGCCTCGACCGAGTCGAAGCCATCCTCGATGAGCGCCACGGCGCCGGTGCGCTGAAGTGGGTCCATCTCCGCAGTGCTGTCCGGGATGTGGGCGTCCACAGTCACTACGTATGTCACGCGTTTCGTCTCGGTTGCCAAGGGCCACACCTGGACCGGCACCATCACCTATGCGTCAAAGCTCAGCGAGTCGATCATCGTCGCTTCCGCAGAGGAGACCATCAGCGGCTCGATTTCCTACTCGAAGACCACGACCGTCACCCTTGGCGGCTCGTGGAAGGTTCCGGCGAGCCAGAAGGACGGGTGGCTCGCCCTCGGCTCGAAGGGATACTCCTTCAACTGGGAGCGCGGTTCCTATAACGGTGGCTGCAAGTGGATCGTCTCGAACCACGGGACCGCCAAACTCCCGGCGCTCTCGCCCTACATCGCCCACTCGTGAGTTGAGGACGATCTGATGAAGCTGCCCCTGCTGGCCGTCGGCCTGTCGGCCCTGGTGCTTGTGTCGGCCTGTTCCGGGGGGACTCACCCCCGGGCAACCGCCACCCACGGTGCGACGCCGCCTCCGGCAGAAGCGACGACGGGGACCGGCGAAACCCCCTCTCCGGAGCAGACCCCGACGAGCCCGGACCGCCTTCCCGATCCTGTCCAGTCGGCACTCCCTGTCGGCTCGAAGACGCTGTACAAGGGATCGGGTCACGGTTCAGGCAGTGTCACTCTTCCCGCGTCAGCGGGGAAAGCCTCATCCATCACGGCGAGGTGGACCTGCGCCGGCCCCTCCAAGTTCAACATCGTCACCTCCGGAAAGCCCCTCGCCGGGTCTCAGTGCGGTGACGGGAGCGGCGTGTTCACCGCCGAGATACCGCACGCCAAAGTGCACGAACTGGCGTGGAAGTTCTCAGCACCCGCTTCGGTGATTTGGCGGATCGTCGTCACCCAACCATCCGGGAACTAAGGGCTGTCCCGCTCTGGGGTCCATTTGGGAACCGGCTTCGGCCGCCGCCCTGGCGTTCGTGAGCTTCGGCCGCCGGGTACTCGCCCTCGCGCGGCTCTGATGATGTGGCCGCCGCACAACCCCGCCGCCCTTCTCCTCGTCTTCCAGACCGCCGTGGATCCCGAAGGCCGACGCGGGGGCCGCGGACGGCACGTATGCACCTGGGCGTCGTCATCGTCAGCATGGGCCCGGTGTGCTCCGGGCTGCTGATGATCGGCGCGGGCTGTACTTGCCTGCGCGGCGAGGGTTGCCGGTCGCTCGCGCGACGCCTCCGGGCAGTCAAGGAGCGTGTGTTGAGCTGGAGTTGGTCGGCGCTGCCCGCGCACGGTATGACCCCGGTGGCGATGAGGGCGGGACAGGACGGTGCGCCCGATGCGTGACAGGGCCGGGGAAGCGGCGAACGCCGCGCCCGACGCCCTGTACCGGTTTCTCACCGCCGAGCCCGCCGAGCCCGCCGAGCCCGCCGACCGGCAACGTCTGGCGCCGCGCATAATCGCCGCCGTGGTGCACGGCTAGAACGAGCGCCACCTCATCTACGGGCAGCCCGTGCACGCACCCTGCGACGATACGGTCGTCTCCGCAGCCGATCACATCGACGACCAGGAACCCGGCGCCATCCGCTACCAGCCCCTGTACGGCAACCACGTGTGGATCGACACCGGCGCCGAGATGCCGTGGGTTCGCATACCGTCCCCTGGCAGCCGAGTAGCAGTTCGGAGGGCCACCGACGGATCCGGGAGAGCCGTCCGACGTCGCCGTGCGTTCGTCTGTCCTGCGGGACCCGCGCTTCGGGTGTCGCCTCAACTTGCCGTCCACATGCTGGGAATGGGCCGTTCCGGCCCTCCGGCGCACCGGGCGAGGGCTACGCTGCTGTGCAGACGTCCCGGACCCCGACGGCAAGTCGTTGGCGAGCACAGATCGCCGCGGGGAGCGGGGTTTTCGCCCGTCGCCCGGCGTATCCCTGGAGGGAACCGGGTGGGTCCGCAGTCCGGCCGCGCAGGCCGGCGAGTCGGCCGTCGTCCGGACCTCCGCCGAATGCACTCCGCTGCCGGGTGCGGGTCGGTGGTGCCGGGGTCCCGGCACCACCCGGTCCCCTGCCGGACGGTCCTCCGAACCGAGGCGTCATGCACCTTCCGCCGCTCACCGTCCGCCGTCACGACGACAAGAACCGAGCACTGATCACGCCGGCCGGCGAGATCGACCTGCAGACGGCGCCCCTGGTGCGCGCGTCACTGGAACAGTGCCTGCGCGACGGCATCCGCACCATCGACGTCGACCTCTCCCTCCTCACCTTCTGCGACTGCAGCGGCCTCAACGCCTTCCTCCACGCGTCCCAGCGCACCACCGCCGCCGGGGGGACGCTGCGACTGCACCATCCGCCACCGGCGCTGGTCGTCCTGGTCGACATCGCCGACTGCGCGTTCCTGCTGCTGGGGCTTCCGTTCGGGCAGGTGCCGCTCCCGCCCGGGAACGCCCCGACCGCGCCCCCTCCCGTCCCGTCCCGTGGGCCGGTTCCCCTTCTTCGTGTCCTCCTCGGCGGTGCGGTGTGATGGCCCGGCCGCATCGGGGACCGGCACGGCAGCCCCTCAGGAACGAGAAGCCCGGTGGGGAAGTCGGCGCGGAATCCGGCGCGGACGCCGTGCGGTTGCGCCGGGTGAACCGATGGCTCGTGGAGGACATCCGGGAGGATCTCGGAGATCTGTACGAGGAGTTCAGCGCGACGGGATCCGATGGGGGATGCCGCGGTCCCGGCCGTCAGGACTTCCTCGACCGTCTCGCGGGCGACATCCGGCGGCCGGGGTTCGCCATGGTGATCGCGGAGACCGACGGTCTGATGGGGTGTGCCTTCGGATTCCCGGTCCTCGGCGACGGCCGCTGGTGGCTCGGTTTCGACGGTGCGCTGCCCCGCAGCATCGAGCGGATCACCCGGTCCGGCGGTGTCTTCGCGATCAGCGACACCCTGGTTCGCCCGCACCCGCGGGACCAGAAGCCGGCCCACCGTCTGCGGGAGCGGCTGCTGGCCGACCACCGGGCGACTCTCGGCGCCACCTTGGTGGATCAGGCCGACCACCCGGCTCTCGACTCGCTCCGCTCCGGGGGATGGCGGGATGTCGGGAGGGTTCAAAAGCCGACGGCCGCGACCACGTACCGTGCGCTGGTGCTCCCCCTCGGGGAACGGACCACGGCAAGGCTGAAGGGGCTCGCGCACGGTTCCGGGACCCGGTGGCCCGGGTGAGGCCCGACAGCCGGTCGGCCCGGATCCAGGTCCTGGTCGCCGAGCAGGCAGCCCGGCGCGGTGCCAGGGTCGGGGTCGTGGACGTGTGCGCGGCGGCCGTCGCCGCGTTGCCGGTCGGCGGGGCCGGTCTCTCCGCGATGTCCGTGTCCGCGGCGAGCCATCCCCTGTGCAGCACCGACGACGTCAGCGAGCAGTTGGAGGAACTCCAGCTCACCCTCGGCGAGGGACCCTGCGTGGATGCCTTCGCCCAGGGCTCGGCCGTGCTGACACCCGATCTCTTCGCCGCCGAGGTACAGGACCGCTGGGCCGTGTTCGCCGACGCGGCCCTGGAGACCGGGGCACGCGCCGTCTTCGCCTTCCCGCTGCGGACGGGAGCGGTCAGCCCCGGGGTCCTGGACCTGTACTCCCAAGTCCCGCGGCGGTTGGACACGGAGGAACTGGCCGACGCGGCCGCCTTCGCCGACACCGCCGCTCTGGTCCTGCTCGACTCCCGGCTCGACGGGGAGGCGGGCCTGGCCGGCGGAGGGCCGGTGGACGGCCGCTTCGAGGAGCTGGGCGCGTACCGCGCGGAGATCGACCAGGCCACGGGCATGCTCACGGGCCAGCTCGGAGTCAGTGCCGAAGAAGCCTTCGTCCGGCTGCGCGCCCACGCCTACGCGAGAGGACGCCGCCTCGCCGCGGTGGCCGCCGACGTCGTCGCCCACCGGCTCACGTTCCCTCCGGGCGCGAACCCGGACCGGACCGACGAGAGCACCTGACGCCAAGTCAGGACATCCGAAGAAAACGTTAGTTGTGCCTCCCGTCCCATCGTCCGGGCCGGGATCAGTCCCGACGAAGGGTGTGCACGATGAATCAGCGGCTCCTGGCCAAGACCTTCGTCGAGCTGGCGGACAACCTGGTCGCCGACTTCGACCTGATCGACTTCCTGCGCCTGCTGACCGACCGCTGCGTGGGCATGCTCGACGCGAGCGCCGCGGGCGTGCTGCTCGCGGACCACGGCGGCGAACTCCGTGTCATGGCCGCCTCCGACGAACGGGTGCGCCTGCTGGAGCTCTTCCAGCTGCAGAACGACGAAGGCCCCTGCCTCGACTGTTTCCGCACCGGCGCACCGGTGATCGTCACGGACCTGATCGAGGAGGCCGACCGCTGGCCACGTTTCGTCGCGGCGGCCCAGCGCAGCGGATTCGGGTCGGTCCAGGCTCTGCCGATGCGTCTGCGGGACGAGGTCGTCGGGGCCCTCAATCTCTTCCGCACCCGACGCGGCCCCTTCGACCCGGACGCCACGCCGCTCGCCCAGGCCCTGGCCGACGTCGCCACCATCAGCCTGCTGCAACAGCGCACCGCGCACCGCAGCACCGTCCTCAACGAGCAACTGCAGAACGCCCTGAACAGCCGTGTACTGATCGAACAGGCCAAGGGAAAACTCGCCGAGCGCCGGGGCATCGACATGGAACAGGCGTTCACCACCCTGCGTGGTTACGCCCGTGCGCACAACCGGCGCCTGTCCGACCTGGCCCGCGCGTTCATCGACGACTCCGAACCCCTGCCCGGACTGAGGTCCTGACCAGGGCGAGGGCCGGGACCAGGGCCCGGCCGGGAAGGGGGCCGGGGCGAGAACCCAGGGCCGGATCCCGCACCGGTCACCCGCGGCGCTCGCGGTCCCGCCGACCCCGTCGCTCCTGCCGGTCGCGCCGGTCCTCGCGGTTCCAGCGCGCCCGGTGCTGCCGGCTGTAGCGGCGGTCCCAGCGGTCCTCGCGCTCCCTCCGGTCCCGGTAGTCCTGATACTCACCCCCGTCGGACCCGCCGCCGCGGCCGAAGCGGGTGGCTCCGAAGACCAACACGGCCGCGGCGACCCACCACAGGGGGTTGAGGAAGCCGAGGCCGAACAAGACCACGATCAGGACGAGAAGCAGAACGAACACAGTGGGCCTCCCCGGGAGCGGAACAGAACTCGGAACCGGGGACTGGGGCCTGCTCCACAGCGTAGCCCCCTTCATCCCGGCAGCCCCTACCCAGCCGCGCGGAGCGCAGTATCGTTGGGGGTGGGTCGGCTCACTCCTACGTCGAGCCGCCCTGAAGTACGGCCTCGGCGTATTCCGCGCCGGAGCCGCTGGCCCGTGGCTCGCGGCCCGTGCTCGTACCTCGTGAGGGTGTCGCGCCCGGGAGGGAGAGGGCATGATCCAGGCAGCCGACATCCGTGAGTGGCGCGACCATGACGTGGTGGACGCGAAGGGGCACAAGATCGGCGTGCTCGAAGCGATCTATGTGGACACCACCACCGACGAACCGGCCGTGGCCACCGTGCGGACCGGACTGCCCACTCGCCAGCGCCTGGTCTTCGTCCCCCTCGACGCGGCGATCCTCGGACCGGACTATCTCAGGGTCCCCTACGCAAAGAGCCTGGTGCGGAAGGCCCCTTCGATCGGCACGGACGACATCCTGCCCGCCGAGCGGGAAGAGGCGATCTTCCAGCACTACGACATGACGTACCAGCCGGGCGGGCAGGGCGAACGGCAACTCGCACGCCGCTGAGCGACCGCCCCCCGGCCCCGACCGATCCGATCCGCTCTCAAGGAAAGGAAGGCGTTCAGGCGATGGTGCTCTTCCTTCTCCTCGTCCTCGCGGCCGTTGTGCTGGGAATCATCGGCGTGGCAGCCCACGGCTTGGGATATCTGCTGGTCATCGGCATCGTGGTGCTCGCGGCCGACGTGGCGATCGCGTCCGTCCGATGGTCCCGGCGCGCGGGCCGGCGCGCCGGCCGCTGAGGGCGGGCGACCGGCGACCGCGCGCCCGCACGTCCGTGGAACCCGTGCCACGGCAACCGTCCATCGGGGTCCATCCAGGAGTATCCTAAAGATACCGAGGGTACTTCGTACACCGGCTTCGATGCCCGTGCCGTCCCCGGCGATTCACGACACCGGGCCGGTGCAGGCCGGCCCGAGGCTGGGTTCGTGTGATGACCGCAACCACGTTCGACAAGTCGGCGCTCGAAGACCGGACCTCCTCAGCTTCTCCTTCACCGGGCCCTCTCCGGCTGCAACTGGCACCGCCCGGCACCGCCCCCGCCCTGATCGACGGCGCGTGGTGGCCCCGCTCCCGCGACCTGACGGCCGAACTTCCCGCGCTCATAGCGCTCTTGGACCCACTGTGGGGGCGCATCACCCACGTCACCGTGAATCCCACCCTCTGGCCGGTCGTCCCCCGCAAGGTGCCCGTCCAGGGTCATGTGGTGAAGGTCGGCTGGTTCGGGCCCGAGCAGGACCCGCACAAACTGCTCCTGCTCTCCTACAGCGCGGGGCGCTGGGACCTGCTGGTGATACCGCCCGGGACCGACGCCGCCACGGCCGCCCGGCTGATGACCACGGCCACGGATCCCGCGCGGCAGCTCACCGCGAGCGGACTGATCCGGGAGGCCGAGCTCTTCGGCGGCGCCGAGGCGGAGGCCGAGGCCGCGTGGGACTCGACCCGGGAGAAGGTCTGGGACTCCGAAGGCGGACACGACGCCCGCCGTCCCTCCTCGCACGGTCCCGCGACGGCCACCGTCGGCCGCGTGCCGAGGCCGTCGGAGGGCATGTGACGAAGGGAGGGCGGCGGAAGCCCCGTGGCGCCCGGCGTGCAGCCCGTGGCAGGCGGCCCGTGGGCGTGGCGCAGCCGGTGACGTTCGGCCCGTGGGCATGGCGTGCAGCCGGTGACGTTCGGCGCGCGGCGCGCAAAGAAACGCGTGGCGCGTGGCGCGTAAGGAAAGAGGCGGAGTTCGGGACCCGTGCCTCGCCGGGGCCCGTCCGGCCCGCCGCGGGAGTAGCGTGGAGCCATCGAGAGTACTTCGCACACCGGCCGCCATGCCGATGTCGTTCTCGGCGAGTGACGACACCGGGCCGCAGCCCCGTGCAGCGGCCGGGAGACAGGTGCGCGCGATGTCCGCGACCACCGACCGACCGCCGCTACGGATCGTGCCCTTCAGGGCGCCGACCGCTCGCCTGGCACTGAAGACCGTGAGCACGCTCCGGGGGCCCCTCGACGGCGCCTGGTGGCCCCGTTCCCGCGACCTGGCCGACGAACTCTCCGCCCTGGCCGACGTACTGGACCCGCTGTTCGGGCGGATCACCCGGGTCGCCGTCAACCCGACGTACTGGCCCGTCATCCCGAGCAGGGTGCCCGTCAACGGCCATGGGGTCAGGATCGGTTGGTTCACGACGGAGCTGGACCCCCACAAGATCCTGCTGATGTCCCACACCACGGGAAGCTGGAACCTGCTGGTGGTACCACCGGAGACCAGCGCCCCCGCCGCCGCCCGCCTGATGGCCGCCGCGAGCGACAGCTCCGGCCCCCCGACGACCGCGAGCGACGCCTCCGGGCTCCCGATGACCGCGAGCGCGCTCATGGCAGCGGAACTCGCCCTCCACGCCGGCTCCCTGGCCGACGGAGACCAGGACTCCGAGGAAGCCTGGGAGGACGGCGACGACGCCTCCTCCTACCGGGCGACTGCCGCCCGGCCGGGCCGCCTCATCACGGCGAAGTAAGCGGCACGGCGCGCGCCGGCTCACTCCAGGACGGCGAGGTGGTCCGCGGCGCCCCGCGCCATTCGATCAGGAAGAGGGTCGCGTCGTCGCTGGTGCGGCCGCCCCGTTGGCGCTTCAGGGCATGGGAGAGCGCGCGCACCAGCGCTCGTACTCCCTTCTCGCCCGCGCGACGTGGTCGACCCAGTGGATGAGCTCCGCCACGGCCGCGCCCCCGCATCGCCGTCGCCCGCACGGACGTCACTCCCCGGCCCTCCCCGGGACGCGGAGTTCGCGTCGCGGTGCCGTCAACTATCGTCTCCGATGGACGACGTCCTGGACGGCATCCTGAACACGCCCCGCAGAGCCCCGCCGAGCCCCGCAGAACCGCAGCCGGACGAACCGCAAGGAGAGAGGTTTCGTTGACCGTCCCGCCCTCCGTGTCCCCCGTTCCGACGGACGCGTCCGGGACCGCCGCGGCCTCCGCTCTCCCGTCCCCCTCCGCCTCGCCCGGGAACCGTCGTACGGTGGCGGTCGGCGCCGCCGGTTCGCGGCCGTGCACCCTGGTTGTCTGCCGGGGGTGCTGCTGCGGGGATCCGCGGAAGTATCCCGACGACGATCACGCCTGGCAGCTGGAGCGGTTGCGGGCCGGGGCCCAGGCGTCCGGGGGGCGGTTCGTGGTGCGGACCGTGGACTGTCTCGGGCCCTGCGACCAGGCCAACGTGGTGGTGGTGCAGCCTTCCGGGGACGGGCGGCGCAGAGGTGCGCGGCCGACCTGGGTCGGGTTCGCGATGGGTAACGACTGCACCGAGGACCTGGTGAACTGGGCGACCGCCGGAGGGCCGGGCGTCGCTCCGCCCCCGGTCGCGCTGGAGTTGCAGTTCGTCCGGCCGCCGCGCGAGGCGCGGGCTCGGACCAGGACCCGTAGCCGCGGCCGTACCCGCGGGTGAGTCCGTTCGTCCCGGCTGCCTGCCGGCGGTGGGGCGGTTGCGGTCCGCCCGGGGGCCGCGGCCGGCGGCGATATCGGCCACTACCTGAGCACCTGTCCCAACCGCTGCCGGGCGGCGGCGACTTGTGCGGGCCGGCCGGATGGAACCACGCGTCCCGGTACGGCACTCTTCTCCCTTGTGGGGACCCTTCCGTACCAAAGCCCGTCGACCGAGACCGCGCACATGGTGGTGGCCGGGGACGACGCCCTGGCGCACCGGCTCGCCGCGGAACTGCGTGGTGTGTACGGCGAGCGGGTGACCCTCGTCGTACCGCCCGCACAGCGCCGGGTGCGCCCTCCGGTGGTCGGACGGGCCCGGGGCTCGACCCTGTTCGACCGGGTCTCCGCGGCGGTGAACCGGGCCGCCGGGAACGGTGACGCGCCGCCCGGCCGTACGGCAGAACCGCCCGGCGCCGAGAGGGTGTTGGAGGCCACCGAACTCACCGAGGCGGTGCTCGCCGAGGCGGGCGTCGAACGGGCCGCCGCCCTCGCGCTCGTCGGTGACGACGACGAGGCCAACATCCGGGCCGCGCTCACCGCGCGCCGCCTCAACCCGCGGCTGCGGCTCGTCATCCGGCTCTACAACCGGCGCCTCGGCCAGCACATCAAGGAACTCCTCGACCAGGCATCGGCGTTGGCCACGGCCGGCATCGACGACGGCTCTGGCGACGATGGCGGTGACCGTGGTGACCGTGGTGACGGCGGTGGCGGCGGTGGCGGCGGCGGGTTCGACGCCTCCACCACCGTGCTGTCCGACGCCGACACCGCCGCGCCCGCGCTCGCCGCGACCGCTGTCGCCGGTACCAGCAAGGTCGTCCAGACGGACGGGCTGATGCTGCGGGCGGTGGAACGGCCTCCGCCGGGGCCCGGTGAGGTCGCCGACCCCGGTCTGTGCACGCTCGCGCTGCTGTCCGCCACGACCAACGACCCCGCCGGGGCCGACGGTTCCGAGAGCAGCGGTCCGCAGGGACCCCGGCTGCTGCCCGACGAGCGGGCGGTGGCCGCCGCCACCGGGCGCGGGACCGTCGTCCTGGAGACCGTGTCGTACACCGGTCCCACGGCGTCCGGCGGGCGCAGCGTCCCGCCCTTCGCCTCGCTGCTGTCACGGCGGCTGCGCTGGTCGTTCGCCGGGCTGGTGGGGTGTGTGGTCGGGTTGGCGATCGCCTCGATGGTCGTCACCGGGGAGCCTCCGCTGCGGGCCACCTATCTGACGCTGCTCGACCTCTTCGCCATCAACAATCCCGCCATCGGGGAACCGGTCGGGCGGCAGGTCCTCCAACTCTTCTCCGGGCTCGTCGGGTTGCTGCTGCTTCCGGTGCTGCTCGCCGCGGTGCTGGAGGCGCTGGGTACGTTCCGGAACGGGTCCGCGTTGCGCAAGCCGCCGCGGGGGCTGTCCGGGCATGTGGTGCTGCTCGGGGTCGGCAAGATCGGTACGCGGGTGCTGGCGCGCCTGCGGGAGCTGAACATTCCCGTGGTGTGCGTGGAGGCCGATCCCGAGGCGCGGGGGCTGGCGATGGCGCGGCGACTGCGGGTGCCGGTGGTGCTGGGGGATGTGACCCAGGAAGGTGTGCTGGAGGCCGCGAAGATCCACCGGGCGCATGCGCTGCTCGCGCTGACCAGCGCGGACACGACGAATCTGGAGGCCGCGCTGTACGCCCGTACGGTGCGGCCCGATCTGCGGGTGGTACTGCGGCTGTACGACGACGACTTCGCGACCGCCGTGTACCGGACCCTGCGGGCCGCGCATCCGCAGGCGCTCACGCGCAGTCGCAGCGTGTCGCATCTGGCCGCGCCCGCGTTCGCCGGGGCGATGATGGGCCGGCAGATCCTCGGGGCGATTCCGGTCGAACGGCGGGTGTTGCTCTTCGCGGCCATCGAGGTGGGCGGGCATGCCCAGTTGGAGGGGCGGACCGTGGGAGAGGCGTTTCGGGCTGGGGCGTGGCGGGTGCTCGCGCTGGAGACGCGGGCGGCGGGACGGCGGGGGGATCCGGCGGGCGGAGGCGGGGGCGGCGGGGTGTCGCAGCGGGAGCCGAGGGGGCTGGTCTGGGATCTTCCCTCCTCCTATGTGCTGCGGGCGGAGGATCGGGTGGTGTTGGCGGCTACTCGGCGGGGGCTTGCGGAGTTGTCGGGGCGGCGGGCTGGGGAGCGGTCCGTGGGCCCTCCGGGCCAGTAGGGGTGGACGGGGCTCTCACCGGGGGGTGGTTGTCGCGGGCGGGCGTCCTTTTCCTTTCCTCGCCCCCGCCGCCCCTACCCGTCCCATCCTCTGGGGCTCCGCCCCGGACCCCGGCAGGGCGCTGCCCCTGGACCCCGGCGGGGCGCTGCCCCCGGAACCCGTCGGCGCGCTACCCCTGGACCCCGGCAGGGCGCCGCCCTCAGACCCCCGCAGGGCACTGCACCTCTGCTCCCGCCCCGGCAGGGACAGGACAGGAGCAGAGGCAAGGGCAGCGGGCCGTACCCCGGTCACCGAACCCGCGGGGACCGCCCCGTCAGGTCGGGAGGTGGGCCTGGGCGAAGTTCAGTTCCAGGTGGACCTGCTTGATGCGTTCGTCGACGACCAGGGAGCCGTGGCCGGCGTCGTAGCGGTAGACCTCGTGGACGGCTCCTCGGGCGGCGAGGCGGTCGACGTAGTTCTCGACCTGGCGGATGGGGCAGCGGGGGTCGTTCACGCCGGCCGAGATGTAGACGGGGGCCTTGACGGCGTCGACGTACGTCAGGGGTGAGGACGCCTCGAAGCGCTCGGGCACCTCCTCCGGGGTGCCGCCCAGCAGCGTGCGGTCCATGGCCTTCAGGGCCTCCATCTCGTCGTGGTACGCCGTGACGTAGTCCGCGACCGGGACGGCGGCGATGCCGAGGGTCCAGGCGTCCGGCTGGGTGCCCAGGCCCAGCAGCGTGAGGTAGCCGCCCCAGGAACCGCCGGTGAGGATCAGGCGCTCGGGGTCGGCGAGTCCGGACGTCACCGCCCACTCGCGGACCGCCGCGATGTCCTCCAGCTCGATGAGACCGACCCGGTGCTTGAGGGCGTCCGTCCACTCACGTCCGTACCCGGTCGAACCCCGGTAGTTGACCCGCACCACCGCGTACCCGTGGTCCACCCAGGCCGCCGGGCCCGCCGCGAAGGAGTCGCTGTCGTGCCAGGTCGGGCCGCCGTGGATGTCGAAGACGGTGGGCAGGGGTCCCGTCGCCCCGGCCGGCTTCTGGACCAGGGCGTGGACCCTGCCGCCGGGACCCTCCACCCAGACGTCCTCCACGGGGACCGAGCCCGGGGACTTCAGGCCGGGGGGATCGAGGATGACCCCGCGGGTCGTCGAGCGGACCGACGACGGCTCGGCCGCCGACGACCACAGGTACTCCACGCTGCCGTCGGGGCGGGCCGTCGCCCCGGACACCGTGCCCGCGGGGGTGGGCACACGGAGCAGCTCGCCGGACGCCAGGTCGTAGCGCCACAGGTCGCTGCGGGCCTCGAAACTGTGCGCGATCAGCAGCGCCGAACCGTCCGGATACCACTCGGCGCCCACGTCGCCGGGCAGGTCGAGGGAGAGGTCCGTCTCCTCGCCGGTCGCGACGTCCCAGACCAGCGGCTCCCAACGACCGCGCCGCTGGTGCCCGATGAGCAGCCGGGTGTCCCCGTCGACCGGGGCGAAGCCCAGCACCTCCAGGCCCAGCTCGACCGTGCCGCCCTTGCTGTCGTCGAGGTCGGCGACCGTCGAGCCGTCAGGGCGCAGCACCCGCAGCGCCGAGTGCATCGCGTCGCCGTGCTCGGTGTGCTCCACGGCGATCAGGGAGCCGTCGTGGGAGAGGTCGCCGACGCCGGCCGACTCCCGGTGGCGGTAGATCTCCACGGGTTCCTCGCCGGACCGGACGAGGTGGATCGTCGATCCGTCGTCGTCCGTCGAGCGGCCCACGACCGCCGTCCGTCCGTCCCTGCCGATGGCGAGTCCCCCGGGGTAGGAGGGTTCAAGTCCCGGCGCGGCGGGCTCGTCCACACTCGGGGCACCGGCGGTCGCGGCGGGGGAAGCGGCGTCCGCGGAGCCGGTCCCGGCGAAGCGCTGCCGGCGCCAGATGCCGAACTCGTCGCCGTCCTTGTCGTCGAACCACCAGATCCATTCGCCGTCCGGGGAGAGCACCCCGTCCGTCGTACCGTTCGCCCTGTCGGTGATCTGGCGCTGCTCGCCCGTCTCGCGGTCCCACGCGTACAGCTCGTAGGTTCCCGTCGCGTTGGAGACGAACAGCGAGCGGTGCGGGGCGTCCTCCGCCCAGTCCGGCAGCGACACCCTCGGTGCCCTGAAGCGCTTCTCCCAGTCGGGCATGGCCGCCTGCTGCTGCTCGACGGACCCGTTGCTCTCAGTCATGGCCCCATAGTGCCTGGCCCACCCGTCCTCGCGCCGACGAGGTCCCCAGCCTGTGGACAACTCCGTCCACAGCCCTCGCCCCGCCCCACCCGGCGGCCGGTGCCGAACGGGCGGGACCGGCGACGGGACCGGGCGGCGGGACCGGGACCCGGAGCCCGGCCGCGCGCGGCGGCACCGTACCTTTGAAGTCGTGTACCGGTTCCTGCTGACGCCCCGCTGGTGGGGGATCAACGTCTTCGTGCTGTTGGCCATCCCCTTCTGCATCTTCATGGGGTCGTGGCAGTTGAGCCGGTTCGAGGCTCGGGTCCAGGACCAGCGCGACGCCGGCGAGCAGGCCGCCGCGGCCAGGACGGATCCGGCCCGACCTCTGCGCGAGCTGCTGCCCGTCGACCAGGACACGTCCGGCAAGCAGGCCGTCGCCACCGGCCGGTACGGCAAGCAGCTGCTGGTGCCGGACCGCGAGGTGGACGGCAGGCGCGGGTACTACGTGCTGACGCTGCTGCGGACCGACGGCGGCCTGGCGCTGCCCGTCGTCCGGGGCTGGCTGCCGGGTACCGCCGATCCCGCGAAAGCGCCCGCCGCCCCGGCAGGCGAGGTGACCGTCACGGGCGCGTTGCAGGTTTCCGAGAGCCCGGGGTCGGACGGGGTGAGCGCCGCCGGAGGGCTTCCCGACGGGCAGACCGGCGCGATCAGCTCGGCGTCGCTGGTGAACCTGGTGCCGTACAAGGTCTATGACGCCTGGATCACCCTCGCGAAGGCCGACAGCGGGATGACGGCGGTGCCCGCGACCGCGCCGCAGGGCACCGGCCTGGACCTCAAGGCGTTCCAGAACCTCGGCTACACCGGTGAGTGGTTCGTCTTCGCGGGCTTCGTCGTCTTCATGTGGTTCCGGCTGCTGCGCCGCGAGGCCGAGTTCGCGCGGGACGCGGAGCTGGGCCTGATCCCCTCCGAGGAGACGGACCGGGATGCAGACCAGGACCAGGACCGGGACCAGCACCAGGACGAGGAGCGGAACGGAAGCCCGGACGGGAATCCGGTCCGGGACGCCGCCGGGGCCCCGGCTCCCTAGACGCTCCGGCCCGGCCCCGTGCATTCGCGGGTCCCGGCGCCGCCCCCGCTCAGGACGCCGCCAGTATCCCCGTCCGGTACACCGTGCCCGCGCACGCGCCGGACACCGTCGTCGAGGCGGTCGCGCCCGTGTCCGTCGCGTAGGAGAGCGTGACGCTGCCGTCGGCCACGCCGTCCTCCGTGAGGAGCTGGGCCGAGGTGCCCGTGCCGCCGGTGTCCGTGCCGGTGCCGCCGGCCGTGGTGGCGCCCTCCGTGGAGCTCGGATCCGGCGACGGCTCCCCGCCACCGGTGGTCGGGCAGGTCTCCGAAGGCACCCAGGCGAACTTCACGACGTACGAGACACCCGGCTGCAGCACCAGCGAGGCGACCTCCGTGGAGGGGTTGGGCAGGCCGGTGGCCGCGTCGCCCGCCACATGGGTCACCACGCTGATCTTGGACGAGTCGGCCGCGCCCTGTGCCAGGGTGCTCACCGCGCCCGCGCCGGTGACGGTGCAGCTGGTGCCGGAGGTGTTCGAGACGCTGAAGGAGCCGTAGACCGCGCCGGTGGAGTCGGGGACGCCGACGGTGCTGGTGGCGTCGCCGAGCTGCGTCGCCGTGCACGCGAGCGCGGTGGGCGCCGAGGCCGACGGACCGGGGCCTCCGGTGGCCGCCCCGGTGCTCGCCCCCTTGCCCTTGTCGGGCGCTCCCGTACGGCCCTGCTTGCCATGGTCCTTGGATGTGCCGGAGCCGCCGCCCGCGGTGCTTTCGCCGCCGTCCGGGTTCTTGCCCTGGCTGGCGCCGCCCTGGGCCTGCGAGCTGTTGCCCGCGATGGACGGGTCGGCGTTCGACCCGGAGGCGTTCGAGACGTGCACCAGGGCCGGGACGGCCGTGCCGATGAAGAGCGCGGCGGCGGCCATGCCGACGAGGGCCTGGCGCTTGCGGGCCCGCCGGGCGGGCACCGCGCGGCGCAGATGCTCCAGCGTCCCGTCGGTGGGTTCGATCTCCTCGACCGCCTGGTGCAGCAGTCGGCGCAGTGCCAGTTCGTCCGGGCCGAGGCTTTCGGAGCCCAGTTCGGCCGGGCCCTGTTCGTCGGGCTGTCCGTCGGGGCCGTGGTTCACAGTTCCGTTCCCAGCGTGCGATTGGCTGTGCTCGTGCTCCGGGCGCCGTTCCTCGTCACGGCGCCGCGCGTTCTCGTGCTCGCTCATGCCGGGGCCTCCATGGCCACCCGGAGCGCCGCGATGCCGCGCGAGCCGTACGCCTTGACCGAGCCGAGCGATATGCCGAGGGTCTCGGCGACCTGGGCCTCGGTCATGTCCGCGAAGTAGCGCAGCACGAGGACCTCGCGCTGACGGCGCTGCAGGCCCTTCATGGCCTTCTTCAGCGCGTCGCGCTCCAGCAGGTCGTACGCACCCTCCTCGGCGCTCGCCATGTCGGGCATCGGCTTCGAGAGAAGCTTGAGGCCGAGGATGCGCCGGCGCAGGGCGGATCGCGAGAGGTTGACGACGGTCTGCCGCAGGTAGGCCAGCGTCTTCTCCGGCTCGCGGACGCGCTTGCGCGCCGAGTGCACCCGGATGAAGGCCTCCTGGACGACGTCCTCGCAGGACGCCGTGTCGTCGAGCAGGAGCGCCGCGAGACCCAGGAGCGACCGGTAGTGGGCGCGGTAGGTCTCGGTCAGATGGTCGACCGTCGTGCCTGCGGCCGTGCTGGTGTCCTCAGCGCCGTCGCGCTGGCTCGGTATGCGGGCGGGCCGCGCTGCGGGCATGGGCGCGATCACCGGCATGCCGCCGGGCGCGCCGGGGCTGCGGAGTCGGCGGGGTGGACGCAGGGCCGCGCCCCTCGTCTGTACCGCGGTGAATTCGAGTACCTCTGCCACGCCTGTTGGACACGCGTCCCCCCGTCAGGGTTGTACGCGACGGGCATCACATTCGCTTCAGCCATCACTTCGGCCGAAACGTTCACGCGTGCGCGGACCGCGACGCCCGCCCTCACGCACACCGCGACGCCCACCGGAACAGATGCCGAAACCCCCACCGACGCGCCCGGCAGCGCGCCTGACAGTGCACTGAAACCCCTCATGCGTAACAGCCCATCCCCTATGCCCCATGTGCCCTGCCGCCCCCGGACCACCCGCGCAGGGCTACCGCAAAGACGCTCCCCGCCCTCCGCGCGGTTGCGGAGAACGGGGAGGGAAATCTTCGAACGCCGGGTGTGTCTCGTTCAAGTGGTCCGGACCATTATTCCGGCCACACACCTCACACAGATCCTACAAACGATTTCCGGGATGACCAGGGGGATTTTCCCGGCCCTCGGCCGCGGCCGGGGATCCTGTCGTGCAGGTCACGCCCGGCGCGGGGGACGAACCGACAGCTCCGCCGCCACCAGCTCCGCGATCTGCGCCGTGTTGAGCGCGGCGCCCTTGCGGAGATTGTCGCCGCAGACGAAGAGTTCGAGGGCGGTCGGATCGTCGAGCGCCCGGCGGACGCGGCCGACCCAGGTCGGGTCGGTACCCACGACGTCGGCGGGAGTGGGGAACTCCCCGGCGGCCGGATCGTCGAACAGGACCACCCCGGGCGCGGTGGCCAGGATCTCCCGCGCCCTCGCCACCGTGACCGTGCCCTCGAAGCGTGCGTGGACGGTGAGGGAGTGCGTGGTGACGACGGGGACGCGGACGCAGGTCACGGCCACGGGCAGGTGGGGCAGCCCGAGGATCTTGCGGGACTCGTCCCGCACCTTCATCTCCTCCGAGGACCAGCCGTCCTCGCGCAGTGACCCGGCCCACGGTACGACGTTCAGCGCCACCGGCTCCGGGAACGGGCCGGTGTTGTCCCCCACCGCACGGCGTACGTCACCGGGGCTGGTCCCCAGCTCCGTGCCGGCGACCAGGGACAGCTGCTGGCGCAGGGTCTCGACGCCGGCGCGCCCGGCGCCGCTCACCGCCTGGTAGCTGGAGACCACCAGCTCGCGCAGCCCGAACTCGGCGTGCAGCGCGCCGAGCGCCACGATCATGGAGAGGGTGGTGCAGTTCGGGTTGGCGATGATCCCGCGCGGACGCATCCGCGCGGTGTGCGGATTGACCTCGGGGACGACCAGGGGCACGTCCGGGTCCATCCGGAAGGCGCCCGAGTTGTCCACCACGATCACACCCTTGGCGGCGGCGATCGGCGCCCAGTGCGCGGCCACCTCGTCGGGTACGTCGAACATCGCGACGTCGACCCCTTCGAGGGCGGCCTCGCTCAGCGCCGCCACCTCGACCTCCTCGCCGCGCACGGTCAGCTTGCGGCCGGCCGAGCGCGGGGAGGCGAGCAGACGGATCTCGCCCCAGATGTCCGCGTGCTGGGACAGGATCTGGAGCATGACGCCGCCGACGGCCCCGGTCGCACCCACGACCGCGAGCGTCGGACGCCCGAGGCGTCCGGGGTGACCGGAGAGTCCGGAGTGTTCAGCCGGTCGCCCGGTCCGTTCGGCCATCAGCGGCCAGTGCCCCCGTAGACGACGGCCTCGTCGCTGTCGGAGTCGAGCCCGAAGGCGGTGTGCACGGCGCGTACGGCCTCCGGCACGTCGTCCGCACGGGTCACGACCGAGATGCGGATCTCGGAGGTCGAGATCAGCTCGATGTTCACCCCGGCGTCGCTGAGCGCCTCGAAGAAGCCGGCCGTGACACCCGGGTTCGTCTTCATGCCCGCGCCGACCAGCGAGATCTTGCCGATCTGGTCGTCGTAGCGCAGCGAGTCGTAGCCGATCACGGTCCTGGCCTTCTCCAGGGCGTCGATGGCCTTGCGGCCCTCGGTCTTGGGAAGGGTGAAGGAGATGTCCGTGAGGCCCGTGGAGGCGGCGGACACGTTCTGCACGACCATGTCGATGTTGATCTCGGCGTCGGCGATGGCCCGGAAGATCGAAGCGGCCTCGCCCGGCTTGTCCGGGACACCGACGACGGTGACCTTGGCCTCGGAGGTGTCGTGAGCGACACCGGAGATGATGGCCTGCTCCACCTTCTGGTCCCCTTGCTGGATCGGTGCGTTGCTGACCCAGGTGCCCTGGAGTCCACTGAAGGACGAGCGCACGTGGATCGGGATGTTGTAGCGGCGGGCGTACTCCACGCAGCGGTGGAGCAGCACCTTGGAGCCGGAGGCGGCGAGCTCCAGCATGTCCTCGAAGGCGATCCAGTCGATCTTCTTCGCCTTCTTCACCACCCGCGGGTCGGCGGTGAACACGCCGTCCACGTCGGTGTAGATCTCGCAGACCTCGGCGTCGAGGGCCGCCGCGAGCGCGACCGCCGTCGTGTCGGAACCACCGCGCCCGAGCGTGGTGATGTCCTTCTTGTCCTGCGAGACGCCCTGGAACCCGGCGACGATGGCGATGTTGCCCTCGTCGAGGGCCGTGCGGATACGGCCGGGCGTGACGTCGATGATCCGCGCTTTGTTGTGGACCGAGTCGGTGATGACACCCGCCTGGCTGCCGGTGAACGACTGGGCGCTGTGGCCCAGGTTCTTGATCGCCATCGCCAGCAGGGCCATGGAGATCCGCTCTCCCGCGGTCAGCAGCATGTCGAACTCTCGCCCGCTGGGCATCGGAGACACCTGCTCGGCGAGATCGATCAGCTCGTCCGTCGTGTCGCCCATCGCGGAAACGACCACGACCACCTGGTGGCCGTTCTTCTTCGCTTCCACGATTCGCTTGGCGACGCGCTTGATGCCCTCGGCATCGGCTACGGAGGAACCTCCGTACTTCTGCACGACAAGGCCCACGTGCGCTCCTCGCTCCATCTGTCTCTGCACCGCACTACTGCGGTCGGCTCAGTTTAACGAGCGGCCGGATTTCCCTTCCGAAGTATCGCATCGTGAGATGTCCCGCTCACGACGTGATCACTGCGGACCGTCAGGTCGACCGAGGCCGTCAGGGATCCTCCGGCCGCTCCGAGCGGCATCTGCCCATGCCCCGGCCCCGCCACTCCGGAAAGTGCCCCGAGTCACACGGGGCCGCCGTGACCCGGGTGCCGGGAGGGGAGGGGCACCCGCCCCGGCGTGCCTAGGTGCCCTAGGTGCCGGAGTACCCGGAGTACCCGATGTGCCCGGAGCAACCGGAGCGCGACCGGCCTACTTGGCCGTCCCCAGGCCCAGCGGGCCACCGATCTCCTCGGCCATCACCCGGCCCGCCTCCTCCGCGAGGATCTCCTCGCCGAGGTCCTGGTCGGTGTCCAGACCGTTCAGGTCGTCCAGGGGCTGGTTCAGCCGCACATGGGCGACCAGGGACTGCAGGGCGCGCAGGGCGGCCGAGGCGGTGGAGCCCCAGTTCGAGAAGTACGAGAACTGCCACCACCACAGCGCCTCGCTGGTGCGTCCCGCGCGGTAGTGGGCCATGCCGTGGCGCAGGTCCGTGATGACGTCGGCGAAGTCGTCCGAGATCCGGCAGGCCACCGGGGCCCTGCGGGGCTCGTACGGGTCGAAGACCTCGGAGTAGACGTCGATCGGCTCCAGCATCACGGCCAGGCGTTCGCGCAGCTCGTCGACGTCCGGCTCCGGGCCGAGGTCCGGCTCGTAGCGCTCGTCGGGGACGATGTCCTCGTGCGCGCCCAGGCGACCCCCGGCCAGGAGGAGTTGGGAGATCTCCAGGAGGAGGAAGGGCACCGCCGAGTCCGGCTCGTCGCCCTTGGCCACCTCGGTGACGGCGACCAGGAAGCTCTCCACCTGGTCCGCGATCTGGACCACGAAGTCGTCGGGGTCCTGACTGGTGGCGTGCAGTGTGGCGTCAGACATCTAGGAGTCGTCTCCCCTCGAAGGCGCGGCCGAGCGTGACCTCGTCCGCGTATTCCAGGTCGCCACCCACCGGGAGGCCGCTGGCCAGGCGGGTGACCCTGAGGCCCATGGGCTTGATCATGCGGGCGAGATACGTGGCCGTGGCCTCGCCCTCCAGGTTCGGGTCGGTGGCCAGGATGAGTTCCGTGACCGCGCCGTCCGCGAGGCGGGCGAGGAGTTCCCTTATCCGCAGGTCGTCCGGGCCCACACCCTCGATCGGGCTGATCGCTCCGCCGAGCACGTGGTACTTCCCCCGGAACTCACGCGTCCGCTCGATCGCGACGACGTCCTTCGGTTCCTCGACCACGCAGATCACCGACAGATCGCGGCGCGGGTCGCGGCAGATGTTGCACAGCTCCTCCTGTGCCACGTTGCCGCAGGTCGCGCAGAAGCGGACCCTCGCCTTGACCTCCATGAGGCACTGCGCGAGCCGGCGGACGTCCGTCGGCTCGGCCTGCAGGATGTGGAAGGCGATCCGCTGCGCGCTCTTGGGACCGACGCCGGGCAGCCGCCCCAACTCGTCGATGAGGTCCTGGACCACGCCTTCGTACAACGGACTGCCGCCCTTCCTGGATTCTTTCAGTACGTACGGTAGTTGGCCGCCGCCGGTCTTAGAAGGGCAGACCGGGGATGCCGCCACCGCCGAGGCCCTGGGCGAGCGGGCCGAGCTTCTGCTGCTGGAGCGCCTGCGCGTTCTCGTTCGCCGCCTGTACCGCCGCGACGACCAGGTCGGCGAGCGTCTCCGTGTCCTCGGGGTCCACCGCCTTGGGGTCGATCACCAGGGCGCGGAGCTCACCCGAGCCGGTCACCGTCGCCTTCACCAGACCGCCGCCCGACTGGCCTTCCACCTCCGTGCGCGCGAGTTCCTCCTGCGCGTTCGCGAGGTCCTGTTGCATCTTCTGGGCCTGCTGGAGCAGCTGCTGCATGTTGGGCTGGCCACCACCGGGAATCACGATCAGCTCCTGGGTCGTACGGCTATCGGCACCACTGTCCGGACGGGGTTTTCCCGCTCAGCACGAGCCTACGTGGTCGACGGGCCGGTCGCCCCAGCACTCTTTCGAGTGACACCGTCCGCCCGCCTATACCTGACCAAGACCCTCTTCCGGGCGGAAAACCGGTGAAAACCGGGCCATCGCCACCCATTGGGCGGTAGGAAAGGGACGGCGCCTGCGCATCATGCGTCACGCAGCATCACACAACGTCACTAGTTTTCGTCGGAGCCGTCGTCGCCGGAGTCGTGGCCCGCGTCGTCGTCGGCGTCATCACCGTCGTCAGTAGGGAGTGCCGGGTGAGCCAGCCGGAGATGCAGCCCGAGGGGCCGCCCCAGGACGCTCGGAACGACGGGGCCGGTGGGCCCCGGCCGGGCGACCTGACCGGCCGGCCGCTCCCCCTCGGCGACTGGGGGGAACCGGCCGAGCGGCTCCACGAGCTGTACCAGTGGGTGGAGCGGGGGGCTCTCGACACGGCGTCCTGGTACCTCGCGGACCGGTCCGGGAAGCGGTGGGGGGCCCGGCTGCTGCGGGGCGGCGCGGGGCTGGGGGCGGTGGCCGGAGCCGCGCTGCCGCTGCTGGATCTCACCGGAGTGGTCGGTGGCGTGGCTCCCTGGGGGTACCTCGCGCTGCTGCTCGCGGTCGCGTGTGTGGCGGGCGACCGGTTCTTCGGGGTGACCTCCGGGTGGATAAGGGACGTGGCCACGGCGCAGGCCGTGCAGCGACGGCTCCAGGTGCTCCAGTTCGACTGGGCGTCCGAGAGCGTGCGGGAGGTGCTGGGGCCCGCCGAGGGGACCGCCAGCGAGGCGGCGGAGCGGTGTCTCGGCGTCCTGCGCAGATTCTCGGAGGACGTCACGGAGCTGGTCCGGGCCGAGACCGCGGACTGGATGGTGGAGTTCCGGACGGGACCGGCGCCGTTGGGCATCCAGTCGTCGCTGGCCGGATCGCCCCGGCCCGAGGGGACTCCGCACGGACGCCTGCCGCTGCCCCCGGGCACCCGGCCGAACATGCCCCGTCAGCGGCCGCCCGAGCCGCGATAGCCCTCCGGGCGCGCGCGGGGGGTACCGGGGCGTGTCCGGTCCGGGCGGGTCGGCTCCCGGGCGCTGCCCCGGGTTCCCCGGCGGGATGGGTCCCGCGGGCCAGGGGTTCCCGCGGGCCGGTGGGGGCTTGTCGCGCAGTTCCCCGCGCCCCCTGACGGGGGCCCTGGGGCCCGGCGTGCGCCCCTGACGGAGGTCCTGGTGGCCGGGCGGCGGATTTCCCCGCGCCCCTGAAAGGGCCCTGCGGCCGGGCGGGCGGATATCCCCGCGCCCCTGACAAGGCCCTGGTGGCCGGGCGGGCGGATATCCCCGCGCCCTGACGGGGCGACGGCGGTGGGTGGGGTCAGTCTGTGCCGCAGATTTTCAGGCCTACGGGGGTGCCGCACGGCAGGTGGCCGTGGGTGCGGATCACGTCCTGGCCGCTGCCCCGGCTGATGTAGGTGAGGAAGCTGGAGGCGAGGGAGTCGGCGGGCGGCTGGCCGTAGGTGTAGGCGTACTCGATCTCGCGGTACGGGTAGTCGCTGGTGCCGTGCTCCAGTTCCTCGACGGAGGGGATGTGGCCGTCGAGGGTGAGCTGGTGCAGGCCCTTGCGGCCGGTCGCGAGGTTCAGCTCGCTGTAGCCGATCGCGCCGGGGAGCGCGGCCACGGTGCTCAGCACCTGGTCGGTGGAGTCCAGTTCGCAGCGCACCACGGAAGCCGTCGCGTCGTCCTTGTGGACGCAGTCGAGGGAGGAGTTCGCGATCTCGCCGCGGCCCAGCACCCGGCGCTGGAAGACCTGCCGTGTACCGGAGTTGGCGTCCCGGCTGACGAGGAGCACGGGCCGGTCGGGGCCGCCGAGCCGCTTCCAGTTGCGGATCTCGCCGCGGTAGAGCCGGCGTACCTCGTCCAGCGTGAGGCCGCGGAGCGGGATGTCGTCGTTGACGACCAGCGCGAAGACCGAGACCGCGACCCGGTTCTCCCGCAGCTGCGGGAACCCGTTGGGCTTGGGCCCGTCGGAGAGGGCGACGACGGGCGGCGAGCCGTTCTTCGACCGGGCCCCCGCGTCCGCGAGCTCACGCACCCCCGCCGTACTGCCGTGCGCGTCGACCACGATGTCGGAGCCCTGGCAGTCCCGCTCGTACTTCTTGGCCAGCTCGCTCATGACGGGCGCGAAGGCGGTCGAACCGGTGACCGTCAGCGTGCCCTTCTCGCAACCGATCGGCGGCGGCGAGTCGTCCCGCAGCACGACGATCAGCGCGAGTGTGACGACGCACACCGTCAGCAGCACGGTGATCGTCCGGGCCGCACGGCTGAACAGGGGCGGCTGGTCGTCCGGTGTCGTACTGCGGTTGGGGCTGACCTCACCGTCCCGCAGGCCGCCGATGAGACGTATGTTCCGCCCGACGTCACCACCCGACAGCAGCACGAGCAGCTTGAAGTGCTCGCCCCGGTTGAGCGGGACCCGCGGGATGCGCAGGGTGCCGCCCTCGTAGCTGAGCCCCGCCGCCGGGGTGAAGTGGTCCATGAGGTGGTCGGTGCCGGGCGGCTGGGTGACGGACACGCCCCGGATGGTGCGGTCGGTGAACACCGCGGTCAGGCCGTGCCGTTCACGGCTCGTGTAGTCGTCCCCGGCGATGCTCTGCGAGCCGTCGTTCTCGATCCGCAGCAGCACCAGCGTGGCGTCCGCCATGCCCGGCGCCTCGTCGAACAGCCCGAGCCGCACGTTGGCGCGCCCCGAACGCACGTCGTCGCCCACCGGGTTGTCCATCTGCACCCGGTACCCGATCCGCTTGCGCCGCGGCACCCGGCGCTCGTACCAGACCATCACGGCAGAGGCGACGACACCGATCACGGCGGTCCCGACAGCCACTATGTTCTCTGCGCTCAGCCACTCCATCGCGAGCCACTCCCCCGAGCCCAACGGTGGGGCCACCGTACGACCTGGAGCGAGAACGCCCGGCGTACGCCGGATGAAGTTTCAGCAGCCTTCCGCGCCGGCCGTCCCCGACGGTGACCGACCCCGCGTCAGCCGCCTTCCGGTACGTCCGTCAGCCGCTCTTCGTGTACGTCAGGGCGTCGCCCGAGCCCGTGTTCACCCGGCGCAGACTCCCGTCGGGCAGCAGGGTCACCTCGGAGGCGGCGCCCGGCGTGCAGGAGGAGAGCGGTCCGCCGGACGAGACCTGGGAGGGACCGATCCGCAGCGGGCCGCCGGCGGCCGGAGCGGCGGTCAGCTCGGCCTGGAAGACGCAGTGGTAGGTGCCGCTGCCGAGCGGGCCGTCCGCGGTGAGCGTGAGGACCGTGTCGCCGACCTCGCCCTGCTGGATGGTGAGGCGGCGCGTGTTGTGGCCCGTCGCGTTGTCGATGGAGGCGTCCCAGGTGCCGAGGAACCCCTCCGGGACCGTCCCGCCCTGCGCCGACGGCGAGGCGGACGACTCGGTGGGGGCGGAGGTGGAGGCGGAGGCCGACGGCCCGGATGCCGACGGTCCCGGCGTCGTGGGCGCGGTGGTGGCCGGGGCCCCCTTGGAGTCGTCGGTGCCGCCGCCGCTGCCGCCCCGCATCAGGGCGTAGACGGAGCCGCCCGCGCCCAGCGCGACGACCAGCGCCACGACGATCAGGGCGGCGGTGGAACGGCCGCTCCTGCGCGGGGGCTCCAGGAGGTCGGGGGCGGGCCCGCTCCCGGGGCCGTACGGAGTCGTCGAACCGTAGGAGCCCGGCGGAGTGCCCCAGCCGCCCTGTGGATAGCCGTACGCGGGTGCCCCCGAAGGGCTGGGGTGCTGCTGGGGATAGCCGTACGCGGGGTGCTGCGCGGGCGGTGCGGCCGGCGGGGGCGTCCCGTGGAAGCCCCCGATCATCGTGGGGAGATGGTCCGCGGAGCCCGGCTGCCCCGGCGGCGGAGTGGCGGCGTGCTCCGGGGAGACCTCGGGAACCGGCGCCGCGCCGGAGGCGACGGGGGCCACGGATGCGGCGGCCGCATCAGGTGCGGCAGAGGCGGCGGGTGCGGCAGACGCGGCGGATGCGGCGGATGCGGCGGATGCGGCGGATGCGACAGGGGGTTTGGACAGATCCACGGCCGGGTCCGGAGCCTGCTCCGAGACCTGCGCCGGAGGCTGCTCCGGAGCCCGTTCCGGGGCCGGCGGGAGCGCGGCCGTCGCCGTGTCCGGATTCTCCGTGTCCAGCAACCGCACCGCGTGCCGCCCCAGTTGGGCCACCAGCGCGCTCGGCAGCCACGGGTCACGGGACCGCCCGCCCGAGACGGTGTCCTCCGCGCCGGTCCGCTCCAGGATCTCGTCGAGCGAGGGGCGCGCCGCCGGATCCTTGCGCAGACAGTGCCGCACGAGGTCGGCGAGCCCCTCCGGTACGCCCTCGAGGTCGGGGTCCTCCTGCGCGATGCGGAACATCATCGCGTGCACCCCGCTGCTCGTCGCGCCGAAGGGCAGCACGCCCGTGGCGGCGTACGACAGGACCGAACCCAGGCAGAAGATGTCGCACGCGGGCGTGACACGGTCGCCGCGGACCTGCTCGGGTGCCATGAACCCGGGAGAGCCGACGAGCGCGCCGGTGCGGGTGAGGCCGCCGTCGATGACGGTCTCCAGGGCGCGCGCGATCCCGAAGTCGATGACGCGCGGGCCGTCGATCGTCACGAGCACGTTGGAGGGCTTGAGGTCGCGGTGGATGAGTCCGGCCGCGTGGATGTCCTTCAGGGCGTGCGCGAGGCCGGCCGCGAGGATGCGCACGGAACGCTCCGGCAGCGGGCCGTGGTCGTGGCCGACGACGGTCTGCAGACTGGGCCCGGCCACGTAACCGGTCGCGACCCACGGGATGTCGGCCTCCGTGTCCGCGTCCAGCACGGGCGCGGTCCAGTAGCCGCCGACCCTGCGCGCGGCCTGCACCTCCTGCCGGAAGCGGGCCCGGAACTCCTCCTGCTCGGCCAGTTCCTCGCGCACCAGTTTCACGGCGACGGTACGGCCGCGGTCGGAGCGTGCGAGATAGACGTTCCCCATCCCACCGGCCCCGAGCCGCGCCATCAGCCGGTACGCCCCGATCTGACGCGGGTCCCCGCCCCCCAGCTTCTCCATCGTCGCGCGCCCTCCCCCGTACGTGTGCAACAGCCCGAGGATAGTGCGGCCGTACGGGGAGGTGGGCGGGGTGGTGTCTACGGTTCCGTAACAGCGTCTGGCGCTTTCGTGACGCCCGTCGCGGGGCCGCCGGGCGCCGCCGAGACGTCACCGGGCACCGCCGGGAACCACTCCCGCACCCTCCCGCCCCACCCCGCCTCCTCCGTCTCCGCCCCGTCCCCGTCTCCGTCTCCGCCCCCCGTCTCCGGGTCCCCACGCCCGACAGACTGTCGCGGAAAGCCCCGGACCGCAGACAGGACGCCGATGTCGCGTCCGCTCCGTGGACACCTACGCTCGGCGCATGACCCCTCAGCCCCATCCCCAGGTCGGCGCCGCAGTGAAGGCCGCGGACCGCGCGCACGTGTTCCACTCCTGGTCCGCGCAGGAGCTCATCGACCCGCTCGCCGTCGCCGGCGCGGAGGGGTCGTACTTCTGGGACTACGAAGGCAAGCGGTATCTGGACTTCACCAGTGGGCTCGTCTTCACCAACATCGGCTACCAGCACCCGAAGGTCGTCGCCGCGATCCAGGAGCAGGCCGCCACGCTGTCGACGTTCGCGCCCGCCTTCGCCATCGAGGCGCGGTCGGAGGCGGCCCGGCTGATCGCCGAGCGGACCCCCGGCGACCTGGACAAGATCTTCTTCACCAACGGCGGCGCAGAGGCCGTCGAGAACGCGACGCGGATGGCCCGGCTGCACACCGGGCGCCCGAAGATCCTCTCCGCGTACCGCTCGTACCACGGCGCCACCTCCACCGCGATCAACCTCACCGGTGACCCGCGGCGCTGGCCGAACGACATCGGCGCGGCCGGCGTCGTCCACTTCTGGGCGCCGTTCCTCTACCGCTCCCCCTTCCACGCGGAGAACGAGCGGCAGGAGTGCGAGCGGGCGCTCCAGCACCTGGAGGACACGATCGCCTTCGAGGGGCCGGCCACCATCGCGGCCGTCATCCTGGAGACGATCCCCGGCACGGCGGGCATCATGACGCCCCCGCCCGGCTACCTCGCCGGGGTGCGGGAGATATGCGACCGGTACGGGATCGTCTTCGTCCTGGACGAGGTCATGGCCGGGTTCGGACGGACCGGCAAGTGGTTCGCCGCCGATCACTACGACGTGACGCCGGACCTGATGACCTTCGCGAAGGGCGTGAACTCCGGGTACGTGCCGCTGGGAGGTGTGGCCATCTCCTCGGCGATCGCGGAGACCTTCGCGCGCCGGCCCTATCCCGGCGGGCTCACGTACTCCGGGCATCCGCTGGCCTGTGCGGCGGCCGTCGCCACGATCAACGTGATGGAGGAGGAGGGCATCGTCGAGCAGGCCGCGCGGATCGGTGAGACCGTGCTCGGTCCCGGGCTGCGTGAGCTCGCCGAGCGGCACCCCAGTGTCGGCGAGGTGCGCGGTACGGGGGTCTTCTGGGCCCTTGAGCTGGTCAAGGACCGGGAGACGCGGGAGCCGCTGGTGCCGTACAACGCGGCGGGGGCGGACAACGCGCCCATGGCGGCGTTCGGGGCCGCCGCGAAGGCCCACGGGCTGTGGCCCTTCATCAACATGAACCGCACCCATGTCGTGCCGCCGTGCAACGTCACGGAGGCGGAGGCGAAGGAGGGGCTCGCCGTGCTGGACGTCGCGCTGGCCGTAGCCGACGAACACACGGCCTGACGCCGGGGACCTTCCTCGCCCCGGACCCGTCCTGTCCCTGGGGCTCCGCCCCGGACCCCGTCAAGGGGCTGCCGCCCCCTGGACCCCCGCATCGCCCCAAGGGCTCGTCCTCAAACGCCGGACGGCTGAACAGCTGCAGCCCAGGCCCGCACCATCAGCCCGTCCGGCGCTTGAGGACGAGGCCGTCCAGGCCGAACGGGGGTCCGGGGGCGGAGCCCCCAGGGGCAACGGGGGCAGCAGGGGCGAGGAACCCCTTGCTGGGACCCCACCGCGTAAGGTGACGTGCTCATAGACGAAGCACACGCGCACGCGCGTGCACCCGTACGCGATGGGGGAGCGACACACCATGCCCGGCACCGGCGGCACTGGCGCCGTAACCCGCAGCACCCTGCGGCAGCAGATCGCCGACGCGCTCCGCGACGAGGTGCTGGCAGGCCGCCTCCAGCCGGGGCAGGAGTTCACGGTGAAGGAGATCGCCGAGCAGTACGGCGTCTCCGCGACCCCGGTCCGCGAGGCCCTCGTCGACCTGTCGGCGCAGGGCCTGCTCGACGCGGACCAGCACCGCGGCTTCCGCGTGCACGAGTACTCACCGGCCGACTTCCGCGGCATGATCGAGGCCCGCAGCCTCGTCACGGACGGGATGTTCCACAGCCTCATCGAGGGCGACGGCATGAAGCTTGCCGACGATCCACGCGTCCTCGCCGCCCTCGCGGGCGTCCGCCGCCGCGGCGAGGAGGCCCAGCGTGCCGCCGCCGCGGGCGACCTGAACATCCTCATCGGCTACGACCTCCGCTTCTGGCGCGAGCTGAGCGCCCTCTTCGGCAACACCTACCTGGCCGACTTCCTGCACCGCCTGCGCGTCCAGTCCTGGGTGTGCACGGTGCAGCACCTGCGCCGGGTGAGCGACCTGAGGGGTTACCTCTGGTCGGGGCACACGGAACTGGTGGACGCGCTCGCGCGGCGCGACCCGCGAGCGGCGCACGCGATCGTCACCGAGTACAACGCGCACTCCCTGGCCCTCATAGAACGTCTGGCAGCCGAATGAGCGCGCCGCACACCACGGACGTCATAGAGGACATGCCGGCCCCTGCCATCGACCTGTCGGTCGTCGTCCCCGCCTACAACGAGGAGCGGCGGCTCGCCCCGACGCTCGACGCGATCATCGCGCACCTGCGCGACAACGAGAGCCGTTTCGGCAGGTGGGAGCTGATCGTCGTGGACGACGGCTCCACCGACGGCACGAGGGACGTCGTCACGGCAGTCTCCGCCCGCGAATCCCGCGTCCAGCTCGTCACCAGCCCCCGCAACCGCGGCAAGGGCCACGCCCTGCGCCTGGGCGTGCTCGCCTCGTACGGCCGCCGCGTCCTCGTCACGGACGCCGACCTGGCCGCGCCGATCGAGGAGCTGGAGCTGCTCGACAAGGCGCTCGGCGAGGACCACGCGGCCGCGATCGGATCACGGGCCACGCCCGGCGCCACGATAGACACGCACCAGCACCGGCTGCGCGAGCTGCTCGGCCGCGCCGGGAACTTCCTGATACGCAGGGTCGCGGTGCCCGGCATACGCGACACCCAGTGCGGGTTCAAGCTCTTCGACGGGGAGCGGGCACGGGAGGCGTTCGGGGCGTCGCGGCTCAACGGCTGGGGCATCGACGTCGAGGTGCTCCAGCACTTCCGCCGCTCGGGCTGGCCGGTGGCGGAGGTCCCGGTCCGCTGGTCCCACCAGCCCGGCTCGAAGGTACGGCCCCTCGACTACGGCCGCGTCCTCGCCGAACTGACCCTCCTCAAGGCCCGCTCCGTCCGCCCCGCGGACCTCCTCGCGGTCGCGCTCTTCCTCCTCATGGCGGTCGCCCTCTACTCCGGCCGCTGGGCGGACCCGAACGGCCGCTACCTCCCGGACTCGCTCCAGGACCAGAACCAGTGGGAGTGGTTCTTCGCGGTCACGGCGGACAACATCCGCCATCTCCACAACCCGCTCTTCACCACCCTCCAGGGCTTCCCGGACGGCGTGAACCTCATGGCCAACACGGTCATGCTGGGCCTGTCCGTCCCCTTCGCGCCGATCACCCTGCTCTTCGGCCCGGCGATCGCGCTCAGTCTCGTCATGACGCTGGGACTGGCCGCCACCGGCGCCGCCTGGTACTGGCTGATCGTCAAGCGGGTCGTGGGGCACCGGGGCGCGGCGTTCGTCGGCGCCGCGCTGGCCGCCTTCGCCCCGCCGATGGTCAGCCACGCCAACGCGCACCCGAACTTCGTGATCCTGTTCATGGTCCCGCTGCTGGTGGACCGTGCGCTGCGTCTGTGCGCCGGCACCCGGGTCGTCCGGGACGGGATCGTGCTCGGCCTGATGGCGACGTACCAGATCTTCCTCGGCGAGGAGCCCCTGCTGCTCGCGTCGATGGGCATGGCGCTGTTCGCGCTCGGCTACGGGCTCGTCCGACGCGATGTCGCCAGGGCGGCCTGGCGTCCGCTGCTGAACGGGCTGGCGGTCGCGGGAGCCGTGTGCCTGCCGATCGTCGCGTTCCCGCTGTACTGGCAGTTCGCGGGACCCCAGAGCTACGGGAGCGTGCTCCACGGCGACAACGCCGGCAACAGCCCTCTCGCGCTCCTCTCCTTCGCCGAGCGCTCGCTGCTCGCGGGGAACGCCGAGAGCGCGGGCGCGCTCTCCCTCAACCCCACCGAGCAGAACGCCTTCTACGGATGGCCGCTGGTCGTGCTCGCCTTCGCGGTCGTCGTACGGCTCTGGGAGCGGGCGCTCGTCAAGGCCCTCGCCTTCACGGCACTGGCCGCGGCCATGCTCTCACTGGGCCCGAAGTTCCGCATTCCGACGACCGACATCGTGCTGCCCGGCCCTTGGGCGCTGCTGTCCGGCAAACCCCTCTTCGAGTCCGTCATCGAGGGACGGGTCGCGATGATCTGCGCGCCCGTGCTGGGGATGCTGGTGGCGGTCGCGGTCGAGCGGCTGCTGAGCGCCCGCGGCGCCGCCACCCAGTACTTCGGCGCGCTGGCCGTCGCCGCCGCGCTGCTCCCGCTCGTCCCGGCGCCCCTGAAGACGGTCGACCGGGTGCCGGCCCCCGCCTTCTTCACCGACGGAACGTGGCGGGCGTACGTCGACCCGGCCAGGGGCGAGTCCCTGGTGCCGGTTCCGCTGCCGGACCCGGGCGACGCGGAGGCGCTGCACTGGCAGACGGCGGCGGGCCTCGGTTTCCCCCTGCCCGGCGGGTATTTCAACGGCCCCTACGGCCCCGATCACATCGGTATCTACGGCGCCTCGCCCCGCTACACGTCCAACATGCTGCGCGACGTGCGGTACTCGGGCAGGGTCCCCGTGATCGGCAAGAACTGGCAGGCGCAGGCCCGCGCCGATTTCGCGTACTGGAAGGCGGGCGCGCTGGTGCTGGCCCCGCAGCCGCACCAGGACGAGTTGCGGGAGGCCGTGGACAAGCTGGTGGGCCACCCCGGCACGTGGGTGCACGGGGTCTGGGTATGGGATCTGCACGAGGGGGACTGAGGACGGGTCCCACGCATTACGCTTCCCTGACCACCGTGCTTCCCCAGGAGCTAGAGGAGCCGTCTGTTGGCCTGTGACCTGTGGCTTGTCCCGCTCGTCGACGTGCTGTGCCACACCCCCGACAACCCGTTCGCCGAGGAACTGGCGCTGTACGACAAGGTGCTGGGCGAGGCCGGGCTCCCGCCGGTCCCCGTGTACGCCTACATGCCGGGGCTGTCCGGCGACGTCGCCCCGGTCGCGGGCTTCGACTACGACGCCCTGCACTTCCTGCGCCGGGCGTACCTGCTGCAGATGTGCGGTCTCGCGGTCACTCCGGTGGACGAATTGGGCGGCGACTACGAGCAGTTGCTGGAGATGTTCCAGACGAACGCCCAGCAGTCGCACCTCGTCTGGCACTACGACCACGCGGGCGCGTACGTACCGGTCGACTTCCCGCATCCGCTCGCCAACGACGAGCTCCTCGCCGGGGGCGGCCCGCTGGGCTCCTCCCAGACGCTGCTGCGCGAGCTCGAATTCGTGGCCCCCTCGATCGGCATCGACCCGGCCAATCCGCCGGCCGCCCCGCAGGCGCCGACGGCCCCCACGGAGCTGGAGGAACCCGCCGCTCCCGCCCCCTACGACGCGAGCCCCTTCGCCCGTGAGCGGCACGTCTGGCTGGGTCTGCACGCGGCGGCGACCCGGAGCCTCGCCCAGGGATCGATGATCATCTTCAGCTGAGGCACCCCGGCCGGCCGGGGTGGGGCCCGCTCCGCGCGTCCCCCCTGGCGGCCTCCCCGGTACCCCTCGGCCCGGCACGCCGGACACCGGCGACCGTGCACCCCCGGCCGCCCCTCCGCGCCCGCGAGGCCCCGCGCCGGCGGGACACCGGCCCATACACCCTCGGCCGCCCGTGCGCGCCCGCGAGGCCCGCACGGCCCCCCTCCGCGCCCGCACGGCCGTACGGTCACCCCTTCGCGTCCGCGAGCCCGTACGGTCGCCGTCTCCGCGCCCGCGAGGCCCGCACGGCCCCCTCCGCGCCCGCGCGGCTCGTACGGCCGCTCCCCCGTCCTTCGATCACCTCGCGCCCCGGCCCGACCGCGCCCTGGCCCCCTTCGTCCCGCCGGGGCGCCCTGTCGGCCGTCCGTTCCCTCGGGCGAGGCGGTCCGAGGCCCGGCGGGACCGGCTGACGGTTCACCGGCCGCGCGCAGTCGTGTTGCGACCGATCGGGTTGTGTCTGGGCGCGGACCGGCGTGGGGCCTGGCGGATGGCCCACGATGAAGTAGCAGGTCAGAGTGGTCCGGCCGGGTCCCTGGTGGTGTCGGGGCGCCCCCCGGGCGGCGCCGGGACCCGCTCCGGTTGCGCGGCTCGAGTGGTGAGCGGGCCGGTAGGGGCTGACGGTGGATCACGTCGGGGTCGGGTTCCCCACGTGCTGACAAAGTGTCAGCGGCTCGGCTGCGACGGAAGGACTCGACAATGCGTTCTGCCCGCATGCTTCTCGCTACCGCGACGGCCACGGCCGCCCTCGCGATTGCCGCTCCCGGCGCCTTTGCCGCCACGGCGGGCGACGGTGGCCACGACGACTCCTCCTACAGCAACGAACAGGACGACGGCAGCAGCCACGGCAGGCCCAACGGCGGCATGCACACCGGCGGCGGCGCGCTCACCAAGGTGAAGATCGGCCCGCTCGCCACGGTGAAGGGCGGCCAGCACACCAAGGTGAAGGGCGACGACCAGGGCGAGGAGGGCGACTCGGACTGGGGCGGCGACTCCGACCGCGGCGGGGACTCCGACCGTGGTGGCGACTCCGATCGCGGTGGCGACTCCGGCCGTGGTGGCGACTCCGGCCGTGGTGGCGACTCCGGCCGTGACGACGAGGGCTCCGACCACGACAAGCCCCGGGGCGGCATGCACACCGGCGGCGGCGCGCTCAGCATGCTGAAGAGCGACGACTGGAACAAGGACGACGCGAAGTTCAACCCGGAGACCTACAAGAACGACAACGGAGGCAACGGGAACGGCAACGGCCGCGACAACGGAGGCAACGGCAACGGCAACGGTTCCGGCCGCGACAACGGAGGCAACGGCAACGGGAACGGCAACGGCCGCGACAACGGAGGCACCGGCAACGGCAACGGTTCCGGCCGCGACAACGGAGGCAACGGCAACGGCGACGGCAACGGTCGCGACAACGGAGGCACCGGGTACGACAACGGCGGCAACAACTCGGGCAGCGACAAGCCGAACGGCGGCATCCACGCCGGCGGCGGAGCGCTCGCCGGAAAGAGCGTCACGGCCGGCGGCCTCGCGGTCCTGACGCTCGCCGCGGCGGGCGTGTACGTGCTGCGTCGCAGGAGTGCGGCGGGCGGCATGTCCTGACCGGCGTCCGGCGTCCCATCGGCCGAGGCCGCCGCGGGTCATCCCCGTCGTGACGGCCCGGCCGGATCGCCCGCGTGCTGTACCCGCTCCGCTGCAGTGCCCTAGTGAGGTGGTTCCCGATGACAGCCCGGCTGTCCTCCCCTGGCGTGACCGAGTCCGTGCCGCAACAGCAGGGCTCTCGTCCCGGCGTGCCGTTCGGCGTCTGGTGCGCCGGGATCCTGCTTCTGGTGCTGGGCGTGTTCGGCGGCCACCCCAAGCCGACGGACGACTCCCGGACACCTCACGACGCGGCCGTGCTCATGCCGTGGACGAGCCCGGTTCCGGGCAAGCACCTGCCGTCGTCCGCGCCGACCCGGCTGGTCATCCCGAAGATCGGGGTGGACGCGCCCTTCACGGCCCTGTCCGTCGACGCGAAGGGCCACCTCAACCCTCCGCCCGCGGACAACGTGAACATGGTCGGCTGGTACGCCGACGGAGTGACCCCGGGGGAGGCGGGAACGTCGATCGTCGCCGGGCACGTGGACACGAAGACCTCGCCGGCCGTGTTCGCGAGACTCAGCTCGCTCAAGAAGGGGGACACCTTCAGGGTGGAGAAGGCCGACGGCCTCACCGCGTCCTTCGTCGTCGACGACGCCGAGACCTTCGAGAAGGACCACTTCCCCAACGACCGCGTGTACGCCGACACCCCGCAGGCCCAGGTCCGGCTGATCACCTGCGCCGGTGACTACGACCACACCGCGAAGGACTACACCGAGAACCTGGTGGTCTTCGCCCACCTCGTCTGAACGGCGCCACCGCGGCCGACGCCCCCGGCAGGAGGACGCCGACCGCGGCGCGCGGGCCGGCCGCGTAAGGCACCGGCGGGACGCGGGACGCGGGTGCCTCAGAACACCGGCGTGCCGTCCTGCGTCAGCTTCCAGTTGCCGTCGGCGAAGTCGGCCGGGTCGAGCGTGCCCTTGGAGGTGACGTAGTCGATCATCAGCTGGCGGATCTCGTTGGTGGAGCTGTAGGCGATGTCGGCGGCCGCGATGTGCGGGTAGCCGCTGCCGCCGTTGGCGCGGTAGTTGTTGACGGCGACCACGAAGACCTGGTCGTCGGTCACCGCCGCGCCCTTGTAGCTGAGGTTCTTGATCCGGGAACCCTCGGCCTGCGCGATGTCGATGTCGTAGTCGACGCCCGCTGCGGTGTCGTACATGTAGTCCCAGAAGCTGTTGGCGTTGGTGAGGGTCGCGGTGTCCACCTTCGTGCCGGACGGGACCCGGTAGTAGTACTTCGCCGCGTACTCCAGGTAGTCCTTCAGCTGGGCGCCCGTGAGCTTCTTGCCGTAGAGGGTGTTGTCGTAGATGTAGAGCCCGGCCACGTCCCGGATGGTGACGTCGCCCTGGGGGATGTCCGCCGTACGGCTGAAGGGCGCGGCGACGGAGATGAGCGGGAGGGCCGCGTCGGCCGTCGACAGGCCGGTGGCGACGGCCGCCATCTGGACCTGGTGGATGAAGTCCATGACGGGCACGTCCTTCCAGCACGCCTCCGCCGCGGAGAGGTCGGCGGTGCACGTGCCGACGGGCGTGTTGACGTACTTCACGACCAGTTCGTGGTCCGCCTCCAGGAGCCTGGTGATCTCCGCGTCCTCGGCGACGGCGTTGCTGTTGAGGGTCTGCGCCTTGGTGCTCGTCACCTTCCACTGGCCGTGGGCGAGTTCGAGCTCGAAGTCGAAGACGGTCAGCCGCATGCCGTAGCAGTACGGCTCCGACAGGACGACGTCCTTGCCGGTCTCGGTGTTGGTGACCGTGTAGGAGGAGACCTCGGTGTGGGTGTGGCCGACGAGGATGGCGTCGATGCCGGGCACCTGCTCGGCGACCAGGTTCGAGGCGTTCTCGACGTACGGGAGCTCGTCGCCGTACGAGGAGGACCCGTCGAGGCCGGAGTGGTCGGTGAGGAACACGACGTCGCAGCCGAGGGCGCGCATCCGCGGCACGTACTTCTTCGCCTGCTCCACGAGGCCCGTGAACGCCATCTTCCCGGCGACGTTGTCCTTGTCCCACAGGGCGATCCCGGGGTTGGTCAGCCCCAGGATGCCGACCTTGATGTCCGGGGCGCCGGGGACCCGGATCCGCTTGACGGTGTACGGCTGGAAGGCGGGCCGGAGCGTCTTGGCGTCCAGCGCGTTGGCGCCGAGCAGCGGGAAGTGGCACTGCTTCTCGAACCGGCGCAGGGTCTCGATGCCGTAGTTGAACTCGTGGTTGCCGAGCGCGGCGGCGTCGTACTTCATGGCGTTCATGGCGATCGCCATCGGGTGCACCGGGCCGCGCTTGCCGCCGGTGCCGGTGATGGGGTCGACGCGGGCGTAGTAGTACGCGAGCGAGGTCCCCTGGATGATGTCGCCCGCGTCCACGAGCAGCACCCGGTCCGCGCCCTTCGCGGCCCGCTGCTGCTTGACCAGGGTGGCGACCCGGGCGACGCCCACGGAGTTGCCGGCCTTGTCCGTGTACGCCGCGTCGGTGTAGTAGTCCCAGTCGAAGACGTGGCTGTGCAGGTCGGTGGTGCCCAGGATGGAGAACGACCAGGTACGGGGTTTCTTCTCGGGCTTGCGTCCCGCGGCCTGGGCCGGAGTCGCCGCGACCGTCCCCGCGACGGCCACGGCCGCACCGGTGACGGCGGACTTCTTCACGAACTCCCGGCGGTTCAGCGGGTTGACGGGCATACGGGGCTCCTGGAGACGGGGTGACGTGGGCAGAGGAACGGGCCGTGCGGGGACTACACGCGTAGATCGTGGTCGGGTCCCGCCCCGTCCGGAACCAGGAGCAAGCCATGTCCAGGTCAAGGATGAGCATCCCGGGAGCGGTCCGCATCTCGGCGCGCTCCCGGACCTGCCCGCGGCACCGGCCGCTCAGCAGCCCTCCGCGACCGCGCGCAGCAGCAGGGTGTGGACGAGGTGGTCGCGTGCGGTGGGGCGGTAGCGCCAGGCCAGGGGCCAGGTCAGGCCGTCCAGAGCGGGCACCGGGATGTACGCGACGTGGTGCGGGCCCGCGGTGAGGCGGGTGACGCCGGGCGGCCACGAGCGGTGGGCGGTGCTGCCGGCGGGGACGAGGAAGTAGACGGCACGGCGTCCGCGGGCCTCCTCGACGACCGGGCCCGGGTCGCCCCCGGTCGCCCGCGCGAGGCGGTCGGCGACGGTGCGGCCGGGGTCGCCGTCCACCCGGACGGCGTCGAACTGGACGCCGGCCTTGCGGAGTTGGATGCCGGACGGGGGAATCCAGTTCGGGATCTCCGGGGCGACTGGGGGTAGCGCCGGGTTTACTTCGTCACTTTGCGTATCCATGAGGACAGTTTCCGCAGGCGGGGCTAGCGTTTCCATGACTCTGCGTCGACCATCGGCAATGGTGCGGATCGATGCGGGCTGCTGGTGACCGGTTGAGTTCGGTTTAGTTCGGGGGTGACCGTGATGGCGCGGGCGGAGAACAAGGTGGAAGCGGGCGGGACGGCGCACATGGTCGCCGCCATGTCGAAGGCCTTCCGTGAACAACATCAGTTCACGCAGGAGGAGTTGGGCAGGCAGATCGGGTACACGGCGTCCGCGATCAGCGCGATGGAGACGTGCGCGCAACCGGCGAGCGACAAGATGCTCGTCAAGCTGGAGGAGGTGATCGGGGGTGGGTTCGGGCTGTTCGAGACCGCCCGCAAGTACGTGCTCCTGGACAAGTACCCGCCGCAGTTCAAGAACTTCGCGCTGATGGAGGCGCAGGCGGTGACGTTGTCGTCGTACCAGACGTACGTGGTCGACGGGTTGTTCCAGACGGAGGAGTACGCGCGGGCGTTGATCGGCGGTGGCTTCCCCAAGCTCCCCGACGACAAGGTGGCCGAACTGGTCGAGGCCAGGATGGCGCGCAAGGCGCTCTTCGAGCGCGACCCGACCGCCATGGTCGAGCTGATCCTCGACGAGGCTCTGCTCAGGCGGCCCTTCGCGAGCTGGGAAGTCCAGCGTGAACAATTGCGGTCGCTCGCGGAGGACGCGGAGCGCGACAATGTCAGCATCCAAGTGACCCCGCTTGAGCGGGGCTTACACGGCAGTCATGCAGGCACCAACGGCAACATGGTCCTGGTGGAGACCAAGGAGCATCATCACGTGGTCTACCTGGAGATTGAGGACGAGAGCCTCCTGATCAGCGACCCGAAGAAGGCCTCCCGACTCGCGCACCGCTATGCGAAGATCCGCACACAGGCTCTGAGCCCGGACGACTCGCTGAGCCTCATCGAGCGGTTGGCAGGAGAGGAGCAGCGATGACAAGCACCTTGCAGTGGTTCAAGTCGAGCTACAGCAACGACAGCGGCGGTGAATGCCTCGAAGTCGCCTACACCTGGCGCAAGTCGTCGTACAGCGACAGCAGCGGCGGTCAGTGCGTCGAAGTCGCCCCCTGCCCCCACGCCATCCACATCCGCGACTCCAAGAACCGCGCCGGCCCCGCCCTCTCCGTCACCCCCGCCGCCTGGCGCCGGTTCGCCGAGTCCCTCTGACGGCCCTGGGCAACAGCGCGCCCCCGGTCGGCCGGAGCCTCACGGGGGCGCGCTCGGCAGCCGTACTAGATGAACGAGTTGATCTCGATCGTCTCGTCGCGGCCGGGGCCGACCCCGATCGCGGAGATCGGCGCACCGGACATGTCCTCGAGCGCCCTGACGTACGCCTGGGCGTTCTTCGGCAGGTCGGAGAAGGACTTCGCCTTGGTGATGTCCTCGGACCAGCCCGGCAGGGTCTCGTAGATCGGCTTCGCGTGGTGGAAGTCGGTCTGGGAGTACGGGAGTTCCTCGACACGCTTGCCGTCGATCTCGTACGCCACGCAGACCGGGATCTCGTCCCAGCCGGTCAGGACGTCCAGCTTGGTGAGGAAGAAGTCCGTCAGGCCGTTGACCCGGGTCGCGTAGCGCGCGATGACCGCGTCGAACCAGCCGCAGCGGCGGTCACGGCCGGTCGTGACGCCCCGCTCGCCGCCGATGCGGCGCAGCGCGTCGCCGTCCTCGTCGAAGAGCTCGGTCGGGAACGGGCCCGAGCCGACGCGGGTGGTGTACGCCTTCAGGATGCCGATGACCCGGCTGATCTTCGTCGGCCCGACCCCCGCGCCGGTGCAGGCGCCGCCGGCGGTCGGGTTGCTGGACGTGACGAAGGGGTACGTGCCGTGGTCGATGTCCAGCAGGGTGCCCTGGCCGCCCTCGAAGAGGACCACCTTGTTCTCGTCGAGCGCCTTGTTGAGCACCAGGACCGTGTCGGCCACGTACGGGCGCAGCCGCTCCGCGTACGTCAGCAGCTCCTCGACGACCTGGCCCGCCTCGATGGCGCGGCGGTTGAAGACCTTGGTGAGGAGCTGGTTCTTGCCGTCGAGGGCCGCCTCGACCTTCTGCGTCAGGATCGACTCGTCGTAGAGGTCCTGGACACGGATGCCGACGCGGTTGATCTTGTCCGCGTAGGTGGGCCCGATGCCCCGTCCCGTCGTACCGATCTTCCGCTTCCCGAGGAAGCGTTCCGTCACCTTGTCGACGGTGACGTTGTACGGCGTGATGATGTGAGCGTTTCCGCTGATCAGAAGCTTGGAGGTGTCGACGCCGCGCTCGTTCAGTCCGTTCAGCTCGGAGAACAGGACCGACGGGTCGACGACGACTCCGTTTCCGATCACCGGAGTGCACTCCGGTGTGAGGATTCCGGAAGGGAGGAGGTGGAGGGCGTACTTCTGATCGCCCACGACTACCGTATGGCCGGCGTTGTTACCGCCCTGGTAGCGCACCACATAGTCCACGGATCCACCGAGCAGGTCGGTGGCCTTTCCCTTGCCTTCGTCACCCCACTGAGCACCGAGCAGCACAAGTGCGGGCACAGGCGTACACCCCTTCCGGGCGGGGCATGTCCAAGGTCGGGGACGTACGCGGCTGATTCTTTGCACGGCTGCGTACGCCGGCGACCTCCTTTGGCCGCGACCGTCGGACCGGATGCCCCGGAATAGACGAAGCCCCTGGCGCAATAGCGCAAGGGGCTCTTGCACAAAGATGCTACCCGAGGAAGCGAGGCATGACCGAGGTGGCGGCTTCCGACCAGCTTCTGGTGGTCATCGACCCGGTCGCCCGTCGCCATGACGGTGAGTCGGTACGGATCGCAAAAGACGTGCTCAGCGCGGGTGCGGTCACGAAGGTGTGCCTCCCGGAGGGGCCCGAGGAATTTGCCCGGGCGCTGGCCCGCAGAGGCGCCCGGAGGCCGGTCGTCGTGGGCGACGACCGGTCACTGCTGCGGGCCGTGTCCCTTTTGCACCGACAACGGGATCTGGCCGTGTGCGGGTTGTCGCTGGTGCCCGTCGGGGGATCGCTCTCCCTGGCACGGGCCCTGGGAGTGCCCACGGGTGCGGTGGCCGCGGCGCGGGCGGTGCTCGAGGGGGTCGAGCGGCGGCTGGACCTCCTGGTCGACGACAGCGACGGAGTCGTGCTGGGCGCTCTGCGAATACCGCCGCTGGGAGCGTCGGTCCCGGTCCCCGACGGGGCCGAGGAGGTGGGGGTCGGCGGTTCCGTGACGCATCCGTGGCTGCGTACCTGCCAGTCGTTGGTCCGTACGCTCGCCGCGCGGCCCGCGGGGGTGGCGTCGGGGCGGACGCGGGCGAGGGCCTGGGGCCGGGTGGTGTCCCTGCCCGCCGGGCCGGGACCTTCGCGGCTGCGGGTCGAGGTGGACGGGGTGACGCTGGTCGATCTCGATCAGCCGGTGGAGACGGTGTCCGTGACACCGGGGGTTTCCGGGGGCGCCGAGGTGGAGGTGCGGCCGGTTTCCGTGGGGGCGGAGGCTTCGCCGCTGCGGATGGTGGGGCTGCGGGTCACCGTGTCCGGGGCCGACTTCAGGTACCGGGCGGATTCGGTGGTCTCGGGGCCGGTGCGGACGCGGACGTGGACGGTGCGCGAGGGCGGATGGGGGCTGACCCTCCCGGGTTGAAGCCCGGCCGCGCTTCGTCAGCGGTCGCCGTCGCCGGTCCCGTCACCGAACAGCTTCTCCCGGTGGGCGCGCCAGCGTTCCATCATCAGGGCGATCTCGCCGTCGATGAACTCGAAGAACGCGAGGGTCTCGGAGAGCCGGCGTCCGGCGGGGGTCGCGGCACCGAGGCTGTCGACGCCCGCGCGCAGGGCCAGTCCCCAGCGCTTGAGCACGGCGTCGCGGCTGGTCAGTGCCTCGTACCACTGGTCGCTGTGCACGCGGTAGCGCTCGCGCCGGGAGCCGGGGTCCCGCTCGCGCGAGACCATGTGCTGCTGCGCGAGATAGCGCACCGCCCCGGAGACGGCGGCCGGACTGACCTGGAGCCGCTCGCCGAGTTCGGCGGAGGTCATGGCACCGGAGTCGGAGGCGAGCAGCGCCGCGAAGACCCGGGCGGGCATCCGCTGCATCCCCGCCTCGACGAGCTGCGCCGCGAAGCCCTCGACGAACTGCGAGACCGCCTCCGGATCCCGCTCCGCCGCACTCGGTTGCGCCATCTGTCGATCATCTCCCCGCTCGTGCGTCACCGTCGAGTGTATCCGGAGTTCATACGTTTCCTTAACTTCACAAATTTCTGAAAGAAGCGTACGTTCTGAACCATGACGAAGGCACACCTCGCCCTGGAGGTATCCGCACTGCACAAGTCGTTCGGCAGGACGCACGCGCTGGACGGCCTCGACCTGCACGTCGAGGCCGGCGAGGTGCACGGCTTCCTCGGCCCGAACGGCTCCGGGAAGTCCACCACCATCCGGGTCCTGCTCGGCCTGCTGCGGGCCGACGCGGGCACGGTACGGCTGCTGGACGGGGACCCGTGGAAGGACGCGGTGGAACTGCACCGCCGGATCGCGTACGTCCCCGGTGACGTGACGCTGTGGCGGAACCTGTCCGGCGGCGAGGTCATCGACCTGTACGGACGGCTGCGCGGCGGCCTCGACCCGGGACGGCGCGGGGAACTGATCGAACGGTTCGAGCTCGATCCCACCAAGAAGGGCCGCACCTACTCGAAGGGCAACCGCCAGAAGGTCGCCCTCGTCGCCGCCTTCGCCTCGGACGTCGACCTGCTGATCCTCGACGAGCCCACCTCCGGCCTCGATCCGCTGATGGAGGAGGTCTTCCAGCGGTGCGTCGAGGAGGAGCGCGACCGGGGCCGCACGGTCCTGCTGTCGAGTCACATCCTCAGCGAGGTGGAGGAGCTCTGCGACCGGGTCAGCATCATCCGCAAGGGCCGCACCGTCGAGAGCGGCACACTCGCCGAACTGCGCCACCTCACCCGCACCAGCGTCACCGCCGAACTCGCGGGCCCGCCGGGCGCCCTGGCGTCCCTGCCCGGGGTGCACGACATCGACGTACAGGGGAACCGGGTACGGCTCCAGGTCGACACGGACAAGCTCAACGCCGTACTGCGCTCGCTCACCGACTCCGGCGTACGGTCCCTGGCCGCCACCCCGCCGACCCTGGAGGCACTGTTCCTGCGGCACTACCAGGAGGACGCGCCCGCGGAGGCGATGGCGCGATGACCGCCACGAACACCACGGACGTCGAGAACACCGACGACCCCGACAATGCCGCCGAGAAAGCCGCGCCCGCCGCGGCCTTCACCGTGCGGGCCGGTGGCACCCGCCAACTGGCCGGAACCGGAACGCTCCTGAGGTTCGCGCTGCGCCGCGACCGCGTGATGACGCCGCTCTGGACCGGTGTGATCGCACTGATGGTCCTCTCCCTGCCGGACACGCTGAAGTCGGTGTACGGCACCGCGGCCGAACGCGCCGACCTGGCACGGCAGATGCTCACCAACAGCTCACTGCGCGCCACGTACGGGCCGGTGTTCAGCGACTCCCTCGGCGGCCTCACCGCCTGGCGCGTGGGCGGCTACGCCGGTCTGTTCGCCGGGATCATGAGCCTGCTCGTCGTCGTCCGGCACACCCGTGACGAGGAGGAGAGCGGACGCCAGGAACTCCTCTCGTCGGCGATGGTGGGACGGCGTGCCCCGCTGACGGCGGCGCTGCTGGCCGCCCTGGTCGCGAACGGCGCGCTCGCCGTGCTCATCGCGGGCGGACTGGCCGGCCAGGGCGCCCCGGGTGCCCTGGCACTGGGCCTCGGCGTCGGAGGCGTCGGCATGGTCTTCGCCACGGCGGCGGCGATCGTCGCCCAGTTCACGCAGAGCGCGCGGCTGGCGAAGGGACTGACGGGTGGCGTGCTGGGCGCGGCATTCGTCCTGCGGGCGGCCGGTGACTCCGCGGCGACCGACGGCTCGTCCCCGCTCACCTGGGTGTCGCCGCTGGGCTGGCTGGAGAACGAGCGGCCGTTCGCGGACGAGCGGTGGTGGGTGCTGCTCCTGTTCGCCGCTGCCGTCGCCCTCCAGGGCGCCCTCGCCTACGCACTCGCCGGGCGGCGCGATGTCGGCATGAGCTTCCTGCCGACGCGGCCGGGTCCGGCCTCGGGGCGGCTCGGCACGGCCTGGGCACTGGCCTGGCGGCTGCAACGCGGCAGCGTGCTCGGCTGGAGCCTCGGATTCCTCGCCGCCGGGGCCGCGTTCGGCGGGATCACCAAGGGCGCGTCCGACCTGGTCGGCGACAACGCCAGGACCCGCGAGATCATCGAGCGGATGGGCGGGCAGTCCGGGATCACCGACGCGTTCCTCGCCACGATGACCGGCATGCTCGGGATGGTGGCCGCGCTGTACATCGTCTCCTCCGTGCTGCGGCTGCACGGCGAGGAGACCTCCCAGCGGGCCGAACCGATCCTGGCGAACGCGGTGGGGCGGCTGCGCTGGGCGGGCGGGCACCTGGTCATCGCCTTCGGCGGAGCGGCCCTGATCATGCTGCTGGGCGGCGCCGGTCTCGGGCTGGGCTACGGCCACGAGCCGGGGCCCGTCCTCGGTGCCTGCCTCCTCCAGATCCCGGCGGTCTGGACGCTGGGCGGGCTGGCCGTCCTCCTGTACGGGGTCTTCCCCCGGTCGGCGCCCGGCGCCTGGGGCGCGGCGGGCCTCGTCCTCCTGCTGGGCTGGATCGGGCCCGCCCTGGACGTCCCCCAGGGGCTCATGGACCTCTCCCCCTACGGTCACCTCCCCAAGCTGCCGGGTGGGGAGATGACCTGGACACCGGTGCTGGTCCTGACCGTCATCGCGGTGGGCCTGACCGCCGCCGGACTGACGGCGCTGCGTCGACGGGACCTGAGCGCCTGACGACGGACACCCGCGGTCACCCGCGGTTCCCGGGGCGACACGCGCGCGGAGGGCGGTGAGGCGGTGCCGGGAACCCCGGACCGCCCCGCCGCTCCATGCCGGTCATGGGAGAACGCATGGAGGCCGCCGGGGGCAGCCTGACCGCCGCCGCGGGCGCGGGCGCGGGCCTCGCGCTCTGGGCCGTCGAGTCCCGCGGCCGGTTCCGGCGGTTCGAGCGGGGTCCGGACTGGAGCGTCCTCTACGCGGAGCTGCCCCTGCTGGTCCTCGGCGGAACGGCCGCGGCCCTGGGGCTGTGGGCGCTCGGCCGGCGGATCAGAGGGCCACGCTGAGTCCCTCGAGTCCCCGGATCACGAAGTTCGGCTTGCGCTCCGGCTCCGCCGCCAGGCGCAGCGTCGGGGCCAGTTCGAGCAACGCGCCCAGCGACGCCGCCAGTTCGATCCGGGCCAGCGGCGCCCCGATGCAGTAGTGGATGCCCGCGCTGAAGGAGATGTGCGGGTTGTCGGTGCGGGAGAGGTCCAGTTCCCCGGGGCGGGTGAAGACCGCCGGGTCGTGGTTGGCGGAGCCGAAGAGCAGGGCGATCTCCGCGCCGCGCGGGATCGTCGTACCGTCGATCTCGATGTCGTCCAGCACCCACCGCTCGAACATCTGCAACGGGGTGTCGTAGCGCATCAGCTCCTCCACCGCCGTCGGCACCAGCGAGCGGTCGGCACGCAGCGCGGCCAGCCGGTCGGGGTGGCGGAACAGCGTCCACCAGCCGTTCACCGTGGCGTTGACCGTGGCCTCGTGCCCCGCGTTCAGCAGCAGCACGCACGTGGAGATCATCTCCTGCTCGGTGAGCCGGTCACCTTCGTCGTGCGCGGCGATGAGCCCCGAGATCAGGTCGTCGCCCGGCTCCTTGCGGCGGGCCTCGATCAGCTCCCGCAGATACTCCGTGAACTCGACCGACGCGCGCACCGCCCTGGCCGCCGTCTCCCGCGAGGGGTTCAGCTCGTACATCCCGCAGATGTCCGCCGACCACGGTCGCAGCGGCGCCCGGTCGGACTCCGGGATGCCCAGCATCTCGGCGATCACGGCGACCGGGAGCGGCTCGGCGACGTCGGTGAGCAGATCGCCGCCGCCGGCCTCGACCAGATCGCCGACCAGCTCAGCCGCCAGCCGCCGCACATACGGTGCCAGCCGCTCGACCGTGCGCGGGGTGAAGGCCTTGGAGACCAGCCGGCGGATCCTGGTGTGGTCCGGCGGTTCCAGGTCGAGCATCCCGTGGTCGTTGAGCACGTGGAACGGCTCGTGCTCGGGCGGGGGCGCCGTGCGTCCGAAGTCCTCGTGCGTGAAGCGGTGCTGGTACGTCCGGCCCAGCCGCCGGTCCCGCAGCAACGCCGACACGTCCGCGTGGTGCGGGACCAGCCACTGGTCGGTCGGCTCGTAGTAGTGGACCCGGCCGCGCGCACGCAGTTCCGCGTAGGCGGGGTACGGGTCCGCCACGAACGCCGGGTCCCAGGGGTCGAAGGTCCCGGGAGTCTCCAAAGCTGCCATGAGCGGACGCTAGCCCGGCGCACCCCCCTCTGAACAGGGGCGTCCCGGCGGACGGCCCCCGTGCCGCCCGCCCCTGCCGCCGCGCGCCGGGACCCGGCGGGGTCACCTGGGCGTGATCAGCCGTGCCTCGTAGGCGAAGACCGCCGCCTGGGTGCGGTCGCGCAGCCCCAGCTTCACCAGGATGCGGCTCACGTGGGTCTTGATCGTGGACTCCGCGACGAACAGCCGCGAGGCGATCTCCGCGTTCGACAGGCCCTGCGCGATCAGGACCAGCACCTCCGTCTCGCGCTCGGTCAGGTCGCCGTAGGCCGCCTGGGCCGTGGCCGACAGCCGCGGGGCGTCCGCGAGCTTGGAGAACTCGGTGATCAGCCGCCTGGTGACCGAGGGCGCGAGCAGTGCCTCGCCCGCCGCCACCACCCGCACCCCGTCGGCGAGCTGGCGCGCGGAGGCGTCCTTGAGCAGGAAGCCGGAGGCTCCCGCGCGCAGGGCCTGGTACACGTACTCGTCGAGGTCGAAGGTGGTGAGCACCAGCACCTTCGCGGTGCTGTCCGCGGCGACGATCTCCCGGGTCGCCTCGATGCCGTTCAGCTCCGGCATACGGATGTCCATCAGCACGACGTCCGGGCCGAGTTCGCGGACCCGCTCGACCGCGTCCCGTCCGTTGACCGCCTCGCCGACCACCTCGATGTCCGGCATCGCGCCGAGCAGCACGGAGAACCCCTCGCGGACCATCACCTGGTCGTCGGCGATCAGGACACGGATGGCGCCACCCCCTGCCCCGGGGACCGCCCCGCCGGTCGTCCCGTCCACTGTCCCGCCCGTCATCCGGACTCCTCCGCCCCGGGCACCGGCAGGAACACCGTCACCTCGTATCCGCCGTCGGCCGTCTCGCCCGTCGTCATCTCGCCGTCCAGCATCGTGACCCGCTCCCGCATGCCGGTGATGCCGTGGCCCGCGCCGTGCGTGGACTTCACCAGCTGGACCAGCTGGGTGGCCGGCGCGGGGCCGTTGACTATCCGCAGGCCGATGCCGCCGAGGACGTAGCCGATCTCGACGCGGGCCGTGGCACCGGGCGCGTGCCGCAGCGCGTTGCTCAGCGCCTCCTGGACGATGCGGTACGCCGACAGCTCGACGCCCTGCGGGAGTTCGCGCACCGCGCCCGTGACCACCTTCTCCACGCTCAGGCCCGCGTCCCGCACATTGGCGAGCAGCGCTTCGAGGTCGGCGAGGGTGGGCTGCGGGGCGTCCGGCGCCTCGTAGTCCTCGGCCCGTACGACACCGAGGACGCGGCGCAGCTCGGTGAGCGCCGCCACCGCGTTCTCCCGGATCGTGACGAAGGCCTGCTCCAGCTCCGGCGGCGGGTTCTCCACCCGGTAGGGCGCGGCCTCCGCCTGAATGGCGACCACCGACATGTGGTGGGCCACCACATCGTGCAGTTCGCGGGCGATCGTCGTGCGCTCCTCGAGCAGGGTGCGCTTGGAGCGCTCGTGCTCCGTCACGGACAGCTGGGCGGTCACCTCCCGCTCCGCCGCGCGCCGGATGTGCAGGACGGTGACGACCAGCAGGGACAGCGCGGAGAGGAACAGCAGGGTCACCGAGTTGGTCGCGTAGTGCCCGGCGCCGAAGACGGTCTCGGCCGCCATCCCGTACAGCGCGGTCAGCACCCACATCCAGGCCGCGGTGCGCGGCCGCGTCCGCAGCGCCACGACCGTCAGCACCACCAGGTGGGCGGCGAAGGCGCCCGGCGGCCAGGGCCAGTCGCCCCAGCTGTCGACGAACACGGCCGCGAACGGGGTGGCCGCCAGGGAGAACCAGAAGGCACCGACCGGCCGGACGAGCGTCAGCAGGACCGGGAGCAGGGCGAGGAAGCCGGGCACCAGGCTCAGGGTGCCGGAGCCGTTGTTCGTGGTGCTCGCGACGGACATGGCGAACAGTCCGCACAGCGCGGTGACGGCGTGCGGGGTCCAGGCCGCGTACTCCCTGACGCCCCCGGGGAGACGTCGGGTGATCGGGCCGTCCACCCGCATGCGCGGGAGCGGGCGGTAGGCGAAGGCATCGTGGAACAGCTCCTGCCGCAGTCCGCGCAGGGCGTCCGCGGTGAGCCGGAACTCCGGGCTGCGTGGCTTGGCCCCGCCCGGCGGCGTCATCTGCGTCTGGGTCGTCTCGGTCACGTTCGAAACGGTAGGCCGCCCGCCGGGTCGCCGTCGTCACCTGTGAGAAGGGTCCTGCCGGATCCGTCTCAGGTACTACGGGTGCACCCGAGGGCACGTCCGTCCGGCCACGGGTGCGGCCCGAAGGGTACGAGGCGGCGGCGTCCGCCGTCGTCACCAGGCCAGTTGAGCGATCTCCTCGGCCACCACCGCGCACGCGTCCGCCGCCGGATCGATCAGCGGGAAGTGGCCGACGTCCTCCAGGAGCGTCAGACCGACCACCTCGCCGGCCCGTGCCGCGGCCTCGGCGTACGACTCGGCAACCGCCTGCGGCACGACGAGGTCGGTGCGGCCCTGCACCAGCGTCGTGGCGATACCGGTGGGGAGCAGGTGGGCGGGGTCGGCGTAGGGCTGCCGCTCCGCGAACCTCGCCTCACCGCCCAGAAGTTGGCGCGACGCCCCGGAGCACACGTCCAGTTTCTCGGCGACCTGGAAGTCGGCGATCGGGGCGAGGGCGACGACGCCGCGCAGCGGGGCCGGGCGGTCGATGCGCCAAGGGGCGTCGGCGGGCAGGACGTGCCGGGCGGCGGCCCACAGGGCGAGGTGGCCGCCGGCGGAGTGGCCGGTGATCACCGTGCGGTGGGGGTCGACCCCCGGCAGCTGCGCGCTCACCAGCCGGGGCAGCGCGTCGAGCGCCGCCGCGACGTCGTCGAAGGTGTCCGGCCAGCGGCCCGCCACCGGACTCCCGCCGCCCTGCGCGGGGAGCACCGCGCCCCTGCGGTACTCGACATTGGCCACCGCGAAGCCGCGACGGGCCAGGAAGTCCGCGAACGGGGTGATGTGCCGGCGGTCGTAGGGGGCGCGCCAGGCGCCGCCGTGCAGCACGACCACCAGCGGGACGGGCAGCGCGGGGTCGGGATCGCGCGGGGTGTAGAAGTCGATCACCTGGTCGGGGTGGTCGCCGTACGCGGCGGTGACGTCGGGCTCGACGGGCGGGTGGGAGAAGGCCGACGCCTCCTCGGCGGCGTCCCGTGCTGCGGCTTCCCGCGCTGCGGCGTCCCGTGCTGCGGCGTCGTCCGGCATGCTCCAACCTCTCAGCGGTGAAACGGATTTGGCGGACCGGGAGAGAGATCGTCCGTTGGCGGGGACGGTATCAGGCCCGTGACGTGCGCCTACACCCGGATGTCACGCTCGGTGAGGGTTAAACGGTTCTGTCGTTTCGTTACGCTGGGCGGTGCAGGCAGCCGATCGTGAAGGAGTCCGTCATGTCCGCCGAGCCCGGCACCGTGCGTCCCGGCGGGCGCACCGCCCGTGTCCGCACGGCCGTACTGCGCGCCGCCGGAGACGTGCTCGCCGAGCGGGGCTTCGCCCATCTCGACCTCGCCGACGTGGCACGTCGGGCGGAGGTCGGCAAGACCACGGTGTACCGGCGGTGGGGGTCGGTGACGGGGCTGGTCGCCGATCTGCTGAGCGACATGGCGGAGCAGTCGCTGCCACGCGCCGACACCGGGTCCGCCCTGGGTGATCTGCGCGCCAACGCCGCGCTGGTGCGACGGACGCTGGCCGACCCCCGGCAGGGACCGCTGTTCCGCGCGGTGATCGCAGCGGCGACGTCCGACGCCCGTACGGCACAGGCGCTGCGACGGTTCTACGAGGTGCGGGTGGGCGAGTGGGCCCCGTGCGTCGAACAGGGCGTGGCACGCGGCGAGTTGCCGACGGGGACCGATCCCTCGCTGGTGGTACGGGCGGTGTCGGCACCCCTCTACTACACGCTGCTGACCACCGGGGAGGTGCCGGACGAGGCCGCCGCCGGACGGGCGGCCGAGGCGGCGTTCGCGGCCGCGGTGTCCGGCGTGTTCGTCGTCGGGGACTGACCCGGGGTCGGCGAGGGCGGCGTCCGGTGGAGCGCCGGCCAGGAAGCAGGCGATGTCGTCGGGGCCGGTGATGCCGCGGCGGGCCGGCATCCACCACCCGCGGGTGGGCTTGTCACCGCAGCGCGGTGTTCCGCCCGTCGTCACGGGCGGAACACCGGCGGTGCATCTCGGGCTCGGCCTTCGGCAGGAAGGCCGCGGCACTATATTTTGTAAACCTCGATCCCGGTGACGGCGCCGGGGTTGTCCGCGTAGGTGCCCGGGTTCAGAGTGGCCAGCTTGGTGCCGCTGTCGCAGCCGCTGGTGACGTGCCAGAGCACTACGCGGTAGGACGTCTGGTTCGAGACGGACCGGTTGACCCTCCCGAGGGGATAGCAGCCGGGCGTCAGAGAGTTGACGTGCCGCTCACCCGTCCTGTTCGCCCCCGTCCAGCCACACGCATATCCCTTCGGACAGGTGTTTGGATCAGCCGCCGCGGCCGGTGTGACGAACGTGCCGCCCAGCAACGCACCGGCCACCGCCGCCGTCGTCAGACTTTTCTTGAGCATGCTCATACGAAGCCCCGTAATTCTTGGTCGACAGAATTTTGGATCTTAACTCGAGCACATGATCGCATGAGTGTGTGATGAGCCGTCAAATGCGCCACACTGTCGAACACTTGGCACTCAGCCGTGACCCGTGTTCTTGCTGCTCGCCTTTGCTCCCCTACGAAGCTGCGTAGGCAAAGGTCGCGAAGACACCGAGTTCGGCACCGTGGTGAGCGGCCTCGTCACGTTCGAGGTGCTGATGGGTCGTGTCCCACCGTCTCCCCCAGCACCCGCGCCGCCCGCTCCACGTCCGCGAAGCCCACGTACAGCGGGGTCAAGCCGAAGCGGAGGATGTCCGGCCGGCGGAAGTCGCCGACCACACCGCGGTCGATGAGACGCTTCATCACGTCTCCCGCGTCCGCGCACCGCAGGGAGACCTGGCTGCCGCGCTCGGCGTGGGCCGACGGCGTCACGGACTCCACGCGGCCCCCGGGAACGTACGCCTCGACGCACTCCAGGAAGAAGTCGCCCAGCGCGAGCGACTTGGCCCGGACCGCGTCGACCGACACCCCGTCCCACACCTCCAGCGCGGCCTCCAGGGCCAGCATGGAGAGGATGTCCGGCGTACCGACCCGGCCCCGCAGGGCACCCGCCGCCGGTAGGAACTCCGCGCTCATGTCGAACGGGTTCGTGTGCGAGTTCCAGCCGGGCAACGGGGAGTCGAAACGCTCCTGCAGGCCGGCCCGGACATAGAGGTACGCGGGCGAACCCGGCCCCCCGTTCAGGTACTTGTAGGTGCAGCCGACCGCCAGGTCGACCCCGTGGGCGTCCAGCCCCACGGGCAGGGCCCCCGCGCTGTGGCAGAGGTCCCAGACCGCCACGGCGCCCGCGTCGTGGATCGCGGACGTCAGGGCCGGCAGATCGTGCAGCCGGCCGGTGCGGTAGTCCACGTGGTTCAGCAGCACCGCCGCCGTACGGGGCCCCACGGCGTCCGGCACCTCCGACGGCTCCACCGGGCGCAGCTCACAGCCCGTCAGGCGGGCCGCCGACGCGGCGATGTAGCCGTCCGACGGGAACGTCGTCGCGTCGACGACGATCTCGTCCCGCCCGGCACCGGCCAGCCGCACGGCCCCCACCAGCGCCTTGAAGACGTTCACGCTCGTCGAGTCACCGACCACGATCTGACCGGGAGCGGCGCCGACCAGGGGCGCGATACGGTCGCCGATCCGCTCCGGCGCCGTCCACCAGCCGCTCTCCTCCCAGGACCGGATCCGCAGCTCACCCCACTGCCTGCGGACGACGTCGTCGACCCGGCCGGGGACGTCCACCGACAGCGCGCCGAGCGAGTTCCCGTCCAGGTACACCACGTCGTCCAGCACGAACCGGTCGCGCAGCTTCGCGAGTTCGTCCGCGGCGTCCAGCGCCGCCGCCTTCCCGGCGTACGACTCAGACATGGCTGCGCGCCGTCCACAGCTCGGGGAACACGTTCTTCTGCGCCCGCTTCTCCAGCCAGGCCACCCCGGCGGAGCCGCCCGTGCCCGTCTTCGCGCCCATCGCGCGGCGCGTCGCGACGAGATGGTCGTTGCGCCATCGCCACACCAGCTCCGCGACGTCCGTCAGCGCCTCCCCGAGCCGGGCCAGGTCGTTCTCCTCGTCCCCGGAGTAGAGCGCGGTCCACACCGCCTCCACCTGCGGCGAGGACTCGTACCGCAGGGACACGTCCCGCTCCAGCACGGCGGCCGGGATCGCGTGCCCGCGCCGCGCGAGCAGCCGCAGCACCTCGTCGTACAGGCTCGGCTCGTGCAGCGCCTTCTCCAGCTCGGCGTGCACCCGCGGCGCGCCCCGGTGCGGGACCAGCATGGACGCGGACTTCTCGCCGAGCAGGAACTCCATCCGGCGGTACATCGCGGACTGGAATCCGGAGCCCTCGCCGAGGGCGGAGCGGTACGAGTTGAACTGCGCCGGCGTGAGCTGCGCGAGGGGCCGCCAGGACGCGTTCAGCGCCTCCAGCTCCCGCAGGGACCGCTTGAGGGCCGCCACGGCGACGGGCAGCCGGTCCTCGCGCAGCGCCTGCGCGGCGGTCTCCCACTCGTGCACGATGACCGTGAACCACAGCTCCATGACCTGAGTGGTCACCAGGAACACCATCTCTCCGGGGTCCTCGGAGAGCGTGCGCTGCAAGTGGGTGAGGACGTCCGCCTGGACGTAGTCCTCGTACGGCGTGGTGCCGTGGAAGTCGAGATGCGGGGTCTCGGGCGCCTGGGCCACCTCGGGCCGGGCCTGAAGGGACGACATCGCTGTCTCCTGATACGTGCTCCGGGTAGCGGTCCGCCCCTGCCGTTTTCGACACGGGGGCCCCGGTCCCCACCGGGAATCCTGCGCAATCGTCCCCCGAAAACGCAAGACCCGCCCGGTCACACCCGCCGGACGGGCCCCACGGGTCGCGCGGTCTAACCGAGCGTCTGCGCCGCCGTCGGCGAGGAGTCCTTCAGGAACTGGCTGCAGCGCTCGTACTCCTCCTTCTCGCCGATCGCCTGCGCGGCGCGGGCGAGGGCGTTCAGGGCGCGCAGGAAGCCACGGTTCGGCTCGTGCTCCCACGGCACCGGGCCGTGGCCCTTCCAGCCGCTGCGCCGCAGGGAGTCCAGACCGCGGTGGTAGCCCGTACGGGCGTACGCGTACGACTCGACGACGCTGCCCCGCTCGTACGCCTCGTCGGCCAGCTGCGCCCAGGCGAGCGAGGACGTCGGGTACTTGGCTGCGACGTCGGCGGACGGCGTGCCGTTCGCGAGGAGCTCGCGCGGCTCCGGGTCGTCCGGAAGGTAGGTCGGGGGCGGTCCCCCGAGGAGGTTCTCGTGAATCGTCATGGGTTCCAGTCTGCTGCATCACGGGTGCCCGGTGACGTCCGCCCACCCCTCCGGAGCGGCCGGTTCCGCGGGAGCCGCCGAACGGGCCGCGGTGACTCAGGACGGAAGCCGTCCGGGAGCCGCCGCGCGCTGGGGCTCCAGCGGGGGCGTCGTCACACAGCCGTGCGTGCGGCACTGGGGGCGGCGGCAGTCGGGCGCGGGCCGGCGGACGGTCGCGAAGGCCAGCGCCGCCCCCACGACGAGCACGCCCGCGCACAGCGGCATCGCCCGCCGGAAGGCGGAGTCGAAGGCGTCCGCCGAGCGGTACGCCTCGGGACCCATGCCCACCAGCACCGGCAGCGCCGCCACGGCGAGGAGACCGCCGACCCGGGCCGCCGCGTTGTTGATGCCGCTGGCCAGACCCGCCCGCCCGGTGTCGACGGAGGCGAGGACGGTCGCGGTCAGCGGCGCGACCAGCGTCACCATGCCCGCGCCCATCACCAGGAGAGCGGGCAGCACGTCGCTGACGTACACGGCGTCCTTGCCCACCCGCAGCATCAGCAGCATGGCCACCGCGCACAGCAGCGGACCCACCGTGAGCGGGATGCGCGGCCCGATGCGCTGCGCCAGTTCGCCGGAACGGGCGGAGAACAGCAGCATCAGAGCGGTGGTGGGCAGCAGCGCCGTCCCCGCCTGCAGGGGCGAGTAGCCGGCCACGACCTGGAGCTGGAGCGCGGTCAGGAAGAAGAAGCCGCCGAAGGCCGCGTACACGCACAGGGTGACGAGGTTGACGGCCGTGAACTGCCGCGACGCGAAGATGTCCGGCGGCATCATCGGATCGGGCCGGCTCCGCTCGACGTGCACGAAGCCCACGCCCGCCGCCACGCCCAGCACCGCCGACACCCAGACGAGCACGGAGCCGCTCGTCGCCTCGATCAGCGCGTACGTCACCAGTGCCAGCGCCACCGCGCCGAGGGACGCGCCGAGCACGTCGAAGCCCCGGTGCGGCCGGCCGGCCGCGAGCTCCTTGTCCTGGCCCGGCACGGCGGTGCTGCCGTCGGACTCCGGGACGTGCCGCAGGGCCACGGGCACGCACACCAGCGCCAGCGGGATGTTCAGCAGGAAGACCCAGCGCCAGCCGGGGCCGTCCACCAGCCAGCCGCCCAGGAACGGGCCGACCGCCCCGCCGATGCCGCCGAAGCCCGACCACAGGCCGACGGCCTTCGAGCGGTCGTCGGGATGGAAGGAGGCCTGGATGAGCGCGAGGGAGCCGGGGGTCAGCAGCGCCCCGCCGATGCCCTGCAGGGCGCGGGCCGCGATCAGCACGCCCGCGTTCGGCGCGAGCCCGCACAGCAGCGAGGCGGAGGCGAACCACATGACGCCCAGGACGAACACCTTGCGGCGGCCGAAACGGTCCCCGAGCGAGCCGCCCAGCAGGATCAGCCCGGCCAGCGTCAGCATGTACGCGTTCACGGTCCACTGCAGGGCGGCCAGACTCGCGTCCAGGTCACGGCCGATCCGCGGCAGCGCGACGTTGACGACGGTCGAGTCCAGCATGGCCATGCTGGAGCCGAGGACGGTGGTCAGCAGGATCCACCGTCCCGCGGGCGAGGAGATCCGTACGGCCGGTGTTTCCTGCGGGGGCACAGCCATACTCCGGAGCATACGGAAGGGCTCGGCACCTTGGAGGTGCCGAGCCCGGACCGGAGTGCGGTTGCTTGATCCTGTTACTTGATCCGCGTGCCCGCGGAACGCAGCGCGGCACAGGCCTCGGTCACCCGCTGGGCCATGCCGGCCTCGGCCAGCTTGCCCCAGGTCCGCGGGTCGTAGGTCTTCTTGGAGCCGACCTCGCCGTCGACCTTCAGGACGCCGTCGTAGTTCCTGAACATGTGGTCGGCGACCGGACGCGTGAACGCGTACTGGGTGTCGGTGTCGAGGTTCATCTTCACGACGCCGTTCTCCAGCGCGGTGGCGATCTCCTCGGCCGAGGAGCCGGAGCCGCCGTGGAAGACGAAGTCGAACGGGGACGCCGTGCCGAACTTGGCGGCGACACCGTCGCTCAGCTCCTTCAGGAGCTCGGGCCGCAGGACGACGTTGCCCGGCTTGTAGACGCCGTGCACGTTGCCGAAGGACGCGGCGAGCAGGTAGCGGCCCTTCTCGCCCAGGCCGAGGGCCTCGGCGGTGCGGATCGCGTCGTCGACCGTGGTGTACAGGGAGTCGTTGATCTCGTGCGAGACGCCGTCCTCCTCGCCACCGGTCGGGGTGATCTCGACCTCGAGGATGATCTTCGCGGCGGCGGCCTTCGCGAGCAGTTCCTGAGCGATGGCCAGGTTGTCGGCGAGGGTCTCGGCGGAGCCGTCCCACATGTGCGACTGGAACAGCGGGTTCTCGCCCCGGGCGACGCGCTCGGCGGAGATGTCGAGCAGCGGGCGGACGTAGGTGTCCAGCTTGTCCTTGGGGCAGTGGTCCGTGTGCAGCGCGACCGTGATGTCGTACTTGGCGGCGACGATGTAGGCGAACTCGGCGAGCGCGACCGCGCCGGTCACCATGTCCTTCTTGTACTGGCCGCCGAGGAACTCCGCGCCACCGGTGGACATCTGGATGATGCCGTCGCTCTCCGCCTCCGCGAAGCCGCGCAGCGCAGCGTGCAGGGTCTGGGAGGAGGTCACGTTGATGGCCGGGTAGGCGAACTTGCCTGCCTTCGCCCGGTCGAGCATCTCGGCGTAGACCTCGGGGGTTGCGATGGGCATCTGTCCGCTCCTTGTATGTGCGGGTGGCGTTCTGCTGCTTACGGCCCTGACCTAGGGGGCGACGTCATCGTCGTCCCCATCTTTCCAGACTTGACCCGGTGCTCCGGTCACCCTGTCCGGGATGCGGGACCCCGGGTTCGGCGGGATCCCGGACCCGTCGTCAGTCCAGGCCCAACTCGTCCTTGGAGAAGGCGAAGAGGTACGGCACTCCGGCGCCGGCCTCGATCTTCTCGGCGGCGCCGGTCGCGCGGTCGACGATCGTCGCCACTCCGACGACCTCGGCGCCGGCCTCCCGGACCGCCTCGACGGCGGCGAGCGGGGAGCCGCCGGTGGTCGAGGTGTCCTCGACGACGAGCACCCGCCGCCCCCTGATCTCCGGGCCCTCCACGCGGCGCTGCAGACCGTGCGCCTTGGCCGCCTTCCGTACGACGAAGGCGTCCAGCTTCCGGCCCCGGGCGGCGGCGGCGTGCAGCATGGCCCCGGCGACGGGGTCGGCGCCCATGGTGAGGCCGCCCACCGCCTCGAAGTCCAGGTCGGCCGTGAGGTCGAGGAGCACCTGTCCGACCAGCGGCGCGGCCTCGCCGTCCAGCGTGACCCGGCGCAGGTCCACGTAGTAGTCGGCTTCCAGACCCGAGGAGAGGGTCACCTTGCCGTGCACCACGGCCTTGTCCTTGATCTGCTGCAGCAGCGCTCCGCGCACGTCACTCATGCCCGCCAGCTTAGAGGCGCCGCCAGCTCCAGGTCATGGCCGCCTCCAGTGGCGCGATGGGGGTGACCAGGCGCGGATGGGTGTTCAGCCCGTTCGGCGGACCGGTCTGGGGCTCCACGCACACCGCCGCCTCCTGCTCGTCGTACACGACGACCCACTCCTCGCGGCTGGTCACCTTCAGCTCCAGCCGGCCGGGCCAGGTGAGGGTGACGTCGACGCCGTCGGGCATGCCGAAGCAGTCGTCCCAGGGGCTGGGGAGGGGGTCGATGCGGCGGCCGGTGGGCAGATGGTCGGCGCCGCGCTCCTCCTGCCAGGCGGGGCTGAAATCGACCTGGGCGCCCTCTCCCGCCAGGGTCCGGTTGAACCACGGGTGCCAGCCGATCTGGGCGGGGAAGGAGGAGTCGTACGTCTCCACGGACATGGTGAGCGTGAGGGAGTCCTCGGTGAGGGTGAACGCCTGGGTGACGCGGCCCGGGTGGGGCCAGGGGGCGACGAGGTCGTACGTGATGACGGCCTCCCGCTTGTCGGCGCGGGCGGTGCGCCAGGCGCCGTCGCGGGCGGTTCCGTGGATGGCGTGGGGCGGGGAGTTGAGGGGCATCTGCTGGACGGTCGCGCCGTCCAGGAAGCGGCCGTCGCGGATCCGGCCGCACCACGGGGTCATCGGGAAGCACCCGAACTTCTCACCCTGGCGCAGCAGTTCCACGCCGCCGACCTTCAGACTCCCGACCCGTCCGCCGTTGCCCGGCGTGACGGTCGCTTCCGCGTCGCCCGCGGTCAGCGTGATGTCTTCGTTACTCACGGAGTTGACCCTACTGGTCCGGTTCTTCCGACCGGCCCGTACCCGGGGGCTGCCGGCCCCGGACCCCCGGACGCGCCCTCCCCCGGCAAGCGCTCAGCGTCGTCGGCGCAGTGCTCGGGTGACGACAATCGCCGAGGCGACAACGACCGCCGCCGCGGGGGCCGCCCAGCGAAGCGTCGCCCGCGCCGCATCGATCTCCGGCGCCGGCACAGGCGCGTAACGCCCCCGCGGCGGAGCATGGTCGACCTCTTCCGCACTGCGCCCGATCATCGTCCGCCGCGCGTGTGCCGCCTCGGCGATGGAGTCCTCCCTGTCCACGGGGCCCGGAGGCGTCGGAGCCGGTCCCTGGCCGTTACCGGCAAGGGGATCGAGGGACGGTGGCGGGACCTCGGCGTCGAAGACGGAGTCCGTCGCATCGCCCCCGCCCTCGGACTCGCCCCCGCCCTCCCGTCCACCCTCGACCTCAGCCTCGGAACCCGACGCGCCCTCGGGATCACTCCCGGAACCCGACGCGACCCCAGCCTCGCCGTCAGCGGAACCCGACGCGACCCCAGTCTCACCTTCAGAACCCGACGCGTCCCCGGCACCGGATCCCGCCTCGGCCGCGGACGCGTCCGCCGTCCCGGCCGCCAGATTCTCCGCGAACCGGTTCAGCAGCCGGATCGCCGCCGTGGCGACCGTGGCCGGAGCGATCTCCCCCAGGCGCCCGTCCGCGGTGGCGGTGCCCGTGACCACGAGGGTGGTGCCGTCCTCGGCCGCCGCCAGACGGAGGGTGAGGGCGAGTTTCACGGTTCCGGTGCCACGGGCCTCCGTGCCGTCCCCCTCGACGGCGTACGCACCGTCGTCCCGGGCGACGACCCGCACCGCCCCGCGATAGGTGATGGTGTGGCCGCCGACGCGGACACGCAGTCGCCCGGAGACGGGCGGCGTGCCGGCGTCCTGCTGGAACCCGGGTACCGCCCGGGCCACCCGCGCGGGATCGGCCAGCGCCTCCCTCAGCCGCTCGGCCGGAACCGGAACGAACACCTCATGCTCCATGTCGGCCGAGCCTACCCAGGCTGGTGCGAACCGCACCCGCGTATCACGGGATTCCCGCGTCATTCCCCCATTCCCCCGCCCCCGGTCAGCGGGAATAGCGCGGATGCACCAGCGTGGACGGCGCGAGTCCCGGGATCCGGGTGAGCCACACGGTCCGTGCGTCCGCCGCGAGGGACCGCGGTGTGAGGGAACGCGGAGCGGGCCCACGGGGGGCCAGGCCCAGGGGCGCACCCCTGGCGGACGCGAGGACGAACCCCCAGTCGCGCGGGGCCCGGGACGCGCCCGCCGTGCGGTCGGGTCGGGCGGAACCGGAGTCGCGGCCGCCCACGCGGTACGGGTCGGCGCGCAGGCCGGCGGCCCGCACCGTCGCCTCGACCGTCCAGAAGACACGGGGGCGGGAGGAGACCGGTCCGGCATGCACCACCAGTCGTCCGCCGTCGGCCAGCGCCCGGCGCGTCAGCCCGTAGAACTCCTGCGAGTACAGCTTCGCGCTCGACGTGATCCCGGGGTCCGGCAGGTCGGAGATCACCACGTCGTACGGGGACGGGTCCCCGCGCAGCCAGCAGAAGGCGTCGGCGGTGAACACGTGCACCCGCGGGTCGTCGAACGCGTGACCGTTGAGCGCCGACAGGGCCGGGTCCCGGCGTGCCAGCCCCACCACCCCGGCGTCGCGATCGACCACGTCGACCCGGCGGACGTCCGGATAGCGCAGCACCTCGCGGACCGCGAGTCCGTCACCGCCGCCGAGGACGAGTACGCGCGCGTGGCGTCCGTTCATCGCGGGGTGCACCAGGGCCTCGTGGTAGCGGTGCTCGTCGCGGCCGCCGGCCCGCAGGCGTCCGTCGAGGAAGAGGCCGAGCGGATGTCCGTGCGTGCCGCCGGTGAGGACCACTTCCTGTACGCCGGTGCGGAGGGCCACCCGCACGTCCCTGCCGTACACCGCCTGCCGTGCCGCGTGCTCGAAGTCGTCGACGAGCAGGGCGGCCGCGGCGAGCAGGCCGAGGACGACCACGTTGGCGATGAGCAGGAGCCAGCGCCCGCGCCTGCTCAGGTCCCGGCGGAACAGGCCGAGGACGAGGGCACCGCCGGCCAGCGCGTTCACCGCCCCGGTGAGCAGTGCGCCGGTCAGCTGCCCGAGCTGGGGCAGCAGCAGAAAGGGAAAGGCCAGGCCTCCGACGAGCGCGCCGACGTAGTCCGCGGCGAAGAGGTCCGCCACCGCGCCGCCCGGGTCCTGGCGGCGGATGCGTTGTATCAACTCCATGAGGAGAGGGACCTCGGCGCCGATCAGCAGGCCGATGGCGAGCGAGAAGGCGGCCAGCAGGTACCGCGACCCGCTCGCCCAGACGCCGCCCCAGCCACCGGTCCACGCGAACACGGCGTACAGGGCCATCGCGCTGCATCCGCCGACCAGCGCGAGCGCCGCCTCGACCGCGCCGAAGCCGGCCGCCGCACGGGGACGCAGACGCTTGGCGACGAGGGAGCCGACCCCCATGGCGAAGACCATGACGGACAGCACGACCGAGGCCTGGGTGACCGAGTCGCCGACCAGGTAGGAGGCGAGGGCGACGAGTTCGAGCTCGTACACGAGCCCGCAGGCCGCACAGACGAACACGCCCGCGAGGACGAGGAACCGGCCGGTGCCCGGACGGACGGGCAGCCGCGCCTGGCCCTGGACGCCCCAGGGCGGCGGCGCGCCGGGGGGAGCAGGCGCGTGCGGTTCGATCACGCTGGGAACGCTACGTCACACCGGCACTACGCCTCGTCACCCACACGTGTGGATCTGACGCTCGCCCGTACGGTTGTCGGAGCAGGTGCGGCCGCCGACCGGGGCCACCGTTCCCGGTTCCGCGGTTCGTCTCAACGGCCGTATCCCCACGGGCCGGACCCACGTGCCCTCACACGCCGGACGCGCTGAGCAGATCGGCCTCGGCCGCCACCCGCACCCCCACCCTCGTCCGGGTCGCCACCAGCTGGCCGTCCTGCGGGTACGCATGCCACGTACGCCAGTGGACCTGGCCCTCGTGGCGCTGGGCCAGCAGGGCGGTGAAGGCGTGCGGGCTGCCGGGGAAGACGCCGACGAGTCCGTTGGGGTGGTCGGAGACCAGGGCCAGCAGTTCCTGGGCGCGCCCCGCGAAGGAGCCGCACGAAAGTGTCTCGACGCGCGCCGCGAACTCGTACTCCCAGTCGCCGACCCGCTTGGCCACGCCGAGGGGAAGTGGCGTGCTGCTGCCTGCGATGCAGGCGACGGTCTCCGAACAGCTGCCCCGCTCCTCCTCCAGGAGGACCTGGTGGGACGCGCCGAGGAGTCTCAACTGCAGTCTCGCTCCGTCGAGTTCGAGGTCGAGGGTGGCGAGCGCGGGCAGCGGCTCGCGCCCCAGGGCCCACGCGAGGTCGGCCGCGCGCGTGTCGGTGTAGGCGGTGTTCAGGGTCGTGAGCATGGGTCGGCTCCGCTAGCACGCAAAGGGAGGTGGGGGTCCGGCGCACCCGGTCGGTATGGGGGGATCGACCCGGTCAGCCCGGTCAGCCCTGTCAGGAAGGGACGATCCGAGGGCCGCGTTGGCGTTTTAGAGGGAATCATGAACTGTGGTGCCACCACAGCGTTTTTACCCAACTTCGTAGGGTTTCCATCCCCCCGAGGGCTCCACAGTTCAACTGTTCAACCACGCTGTGCGCCGGGCGCGCGGAAGCGGAAGCCCGGGCCGGCCTCCCGGAGCGCGGCGACACGCGCCGGTCACGGCCCCCGGGAAGCCCCCCGAACGGCCCACGAGGGGAAGCGCCCCGGCGCCCCCGACCCGTCCCCGTGATTTTTTCCGCCACACCCCGGCGACACACCCCCGGCCGACCTCCCGGCAGCCGGCCGCGCCACCGATCCGCTCGCGTCCACACCCCTGTCCGGCCCCGTCCGGCCCCGTCCCGGCCCGGCCCCCTGGCGCCCCGTACGCACCCGTACGCACCCGTACGCACCCCCGTACGCACCCCCGAACGCAGAGGTGCCCGCCGGGAGTCGTCCCGGCGGGCACCTCCGCGTGCCGCGGACGCGTGCGTGTGGAGCTCGGCTGCCCCGTGTCAGCTGCCTCCACCGCATCCGCCGCCGCCACCGCAGGACGACCCGCCTCCGCAGGACGAGCCGCCGCCGCACGACGAATGACCGCCGCCGCAGGAGTGACCGCCGTGGTGGCCCCCGTGGTGGCCGCCGCCGGACGAGTCGCCCCCGCCGGCCCACCAGCTGCCCCCACCGCCGGTTCCGCCCCCCAGGAGGCTCCCGCTCGATCGGGAGCTCCGCGCCCTCACCGAACCGGCCTTCCCGCGGGCACGGCGGCCCGCCCTGAGGACGCCGATCAGGACGATGAAGAAGACCGCCAGGATGATGCCGATGATCATGGCGCCACCCTCCTTTCGTTCCCCCGAAGCGACCCCCCGTGGGCGCCTCGCGTCGTACGTGACAGGGGGATGCCCCCGCGCTCCGCCGGCCAAAGCAGAGTTGAGCAACTCCTGAGCATCAGAAGTCGGGACGCCCCCGCCCGGGGTGCGGACCGGGACCGGACGGCGGGTGAGTTGAGGAACTCCACGGCTTGGGCGCAGGATGACCGGCATGACCTCCAACGGCCGCCGTCCGCTCCTCAACCGCCGACTCACCGAGTTCGGCACGACGATCTTCGCCGAGATGTCGGCCCTGGCGCTCAGCACCGACTCGATCAACCTCGGCCAGGGGTTCCCCGACACGGACGGGCCCGCGGAGATCCGGGAGGCGGCCGTACGGGCGCTGCGCGACGGACGCGGCAACCAGTACCCGCCGGGCCCCGGCGTGCCCGAGCTGCGGACGGCGATCGCCGTCCACCAGAAGCACCACTACGGGCTGTCGTACGACCCCGACCGCGAGGTACTGGTCACGGCGGGCGCCACCGAGGCCATCGCCGCGAGCCTGCTGGCCCTGGTGGAGCCCGGCGACGAGGTCATCGCCCTGGAGCCCTACTACGACTCCTACGCGGCCGGTATCGCGATGGCGGGCGGCACCCGCGTCCCGGTCACCCTGCGCCCGCACGAGGGCCGTTTCCGGCTGGACCTCGACGAACTGCGCGACGCGGTCACGGACAACACCCGGCTGCTCCTCCTCAACACCCCGCACAACCCCACCGGCACCGTCCTCTCCCGCGAGGAACTCGGCGAGATCGCGAAGCTCGCCGTCGAACGGGACCTGCTCGTCGTGACGGACGAGGTGTACGAGCACCTCGTGTTCGACGACGCCGAGCACGTGCCGCTGGCCACCTTCCCCGGGATGCGGGAACGCACCGTCACCATCGGCAGCGCGGGCAAGACCTTCTCCTTCACCGGCTGGAAGGTCGGCTGGATCACCTCCACGCCGGACCTCGTCACCGCCGTGCGGTCGGCGAAGCAGTTCCTGACGTACGTGACGTCGGGGCCGTTCCAGTACGCGATCGCCGAAGCGCTACGGCTACCGGACTCGTACTTCGACAACTTCCGCAGCGACCTCCGCCGCAAGCGCGACCTGCTCGGAGACGGCCTGCGGGCAGCCGGGTTCGAGGTCTACCAGCCCCAGGGCACGTACTTCATCACCACCGACATCACCCCCTTCGGCGAAAGGGACGCTTTCGCCTTCTGCCGCGCCCTTCCCGAACGCTACGGCGTCGTCGCCATCCCCAACTCCGTGTTCTACGACGATCCCGACGCCGGCCGCAGCCAGGTCCGGTTCACGTTCTGCAAGAAGGACGACGTCCTCCAGGAAGCAGCCCGTCGACTGCGCCGGCTGGCCGACTGAATTCACGGCCTCGTCGTCCCGAATGAGGGCCACCGGTGGCTCCGCCGAGGCCGCGCCTGTCCGCCTGTCCGCCTACGGGATGAGGACACTGAGCCGACCGCAGACGATGAACTTGACGTCGTTGACAGGCATTCTCACCATCAGCACATTGCCAGCGCATGCCTTCAATATGACTTTTCCTTGACCCACCTCCCTTAGGGTCGGAGGCCGCAGCTGCGAACCGGGGGGAAGCCTCGATGGGTGACGGTAAGGACCCGACCAAGGTCCTCGACATCAAGACCGCTGATCTGAAACGGGCGGCGCCGGACTTCCAGACGGCCGCCGTGGATCTCAGCAAGGCGCTAACCACTCTCATCAAGTCGCTGGACAGCCTGGGCGAGCCCTGGGGAAACGACAAGCAGGGCAAGGAGTTCGGCGACTCCTACAAACCGCTGCAGAAGAAGATCGAGAGCGCGGCGGCCACCCTGGTGCTCGGTCTGACGAGCATTCACGAGGCCACGGTGGACCTGGCGGACGGGCACGTGGACAACGACCAGTTGATCGCCGGCATGTTCACGCAAGTGAAGACCGTCAGCACCGACGGCGGGGACAGCGCCGGTGAGCGTTGAAGACGAGGCCCGCAAGATCCTGCTTCATCTGGGCCTGTGGTGGCCGGAGGCGGATTCCGGGAAGCTGCGGTCGGCTGCGACGGCCTGGCGCACCTTCGCGGGTGCCGTGGACGACGTGCGCGGACCTGTCAACCAGAGCGCGTCGTCGGTCATCCACAACAACACCGGTGAGTCCATCGAAGCGTTCGGGAAGTTCTGGGATCGGTACGCGAAGGGCAAGGACAGTGGCTGGCTGAGCGATCTGGCCGGCGCCGGACGCGACATGGCCACGGCGCTCGACAAGTTCGCCGACGCGATCGACGACGCCATCAACAAGCTCTGGACGCAGATCGGCATCGATGCCGCCGTGATCGCGGGCGGGGTGGCACTGGCCTTCTTCACCGCGGGCCTGGCCTCCGGCGCGGCCGTCGCGGCGGCCGACGCGATCATCGAGTTCGGCGCGGGCATGGGCGTGGCCGTGTCCACAACCGTGGCGGAGATAGCCGCGGGCACGCTGGTGGCGGCGTCGTTCGGTGGCATCGAGTCGGTGACCGTGGACCTGGCCGTGGCCCAGCCGCTGAAGATGGCGAGCGGTATGCAGCAGGGCTTCAGCCTGGACGAGGTCAACCAAGCCGCCAAGGACGGCATGATCTTCGGCGGCGTGCTGGGGGCGGGCGGTGGCACACTGAAGGCGGCCATGGAGGGAGGGCTCAGCGACACCCCACCGCTCCTGCTGCGCCCACTGTCCGTCCGCCCCGACCTGGTCGAACTGGGCCCGGCTGCCCGTAACGCCGAGCGCACGCCATGCGTCGGCGAGCCGATCGACGTGGCGACCGGCGCGATGCTGATGACGCAGACCGATCTGGCACTGCCGGGAAGCCTGCCACTGGAGTTCACGCGCACCCATCTGTCCTCGTACCGGGGTGGGGTCTGCTTCGGCCCGACCTGGATATCTACCCTGGACGAGTGCCTCCAGATCGACGGTGAGGGCGTGGTGTTCGCGGCGGCGGACGGCATGCGCCTCGTCTACCCGGTGCCGGAACCGGGCGTGGCGACCATGCCGTTTAAGGGCGCCCGCTGGCCCCTGGAATGGGACGGCAAACCGGACGGCGCGATGACGGTAACGGATCCGTCGACCGGTGTGGTCCGCTTCTTCGCCGCCCCCGTTCCCTCCCCCTCCTTCGGCGTCTTCCACCTCGCCCTCGACTCCTGGATCGACCGCAACGGCAACCGCGTCGATGTCGAACGCGACGACGACGGCATCCCGTTCGGCATCCGCCACTCGGGCGACCACTACATCGCCGTCGACACGACCGGCCCCCGTATCACGGCCCTACGCCTCCTCGACGAGCCCCCGTCCCGCTACACACGGAACGTGGCGGACGAGGGCACGGTCGTCATGCGCTACGACTACGACGCCACCGGAAACCTCACCAAGGTCATCAACTCCAGTGGTGAGCCTCTGTGCTTCGCTTACGACACCGAGGGGCGCGTCACCCGCTGGACTGACCGGAACAGCACCTGGTTCGGTTACGTCTACGACGAGCGCGGCCGGGTCGTCCGCACTGAGGGCGTCGATGGCATCCTCTCCGGCACGCTGACCTACGATGGCACCGCCCGCACGACGACGTACGTGGACTCTCTGGGCCGGGTCTCGGTGTACCGCTACAACGCCGAGGGCCAGGTCGAGGAGGAGACGGACCCTCTGGGACACGTCACCCGCACCCGCTGGGACGAGTCCGGCTCCCGACCGGTCGCCGTCACCGACCCTCTGGGGCGTACGACCCGGTATGCCTATGACGACTCAGGCAACCTGACGGAACTCACGCTGCCCGATGATTCGGTCGCGCGAGCCACGTGCAACGCCTTGGGGCAGCCGACCGAGGTCGTCGAGCCAGGCGGGGCGGTCTGGCGACACACCTACGACGAGCGGGGCAACCTCCTCACTACCGTCGACCCCACAGGGGCAGAGACCCGGTACACGCATGACGAGGCGGGCCACCCGACCACGATCACCGACGCCCTCGGCCACACCCGCACCATCGCGTACGACCTGGCCGGCCTGCCCACCGCGACGACCGACGAACGGGGTCACACCACTACGATCCGCCGGGACCTCTTCGGCCGGATCGTCGAGGTGACCGACCCGCTGGGTCACACCACTCGTCTGGGTTGGACCACCGAGGGCAAGCAAGCATGGCGCCAACACCCGGACGGCACGCGCGAGTCATGGACCTGGGACGCGGAAGGAAACCTCCTCAGCCACACCGACGCCGCCGGCAACACGACCCGCCACACTCCGGGCCCCTTCGACGTTCCCGCCGTACGCACGGACCCGGACGGCGCCCGCTACGAGTTCGCCTACGACACCGAGCTCCGTCTGACCGGTGTCACCAACCCACAGGGACGTACCTGGTCGTACACCTACGACGAGGCGGGCCGGCTGGCCGCGGAGACGGACTTCAACGGCCGCGCACTCACGTACGTCACTGACGCGGCCGGGCAGTTGACCTCGCGGACCAACGGCGCGGGGGAGACACTGCACTTCACGCGAAACGCGGTGGGCCAGGTGCTGGAGCAGCGGTCCGGGGAGGGCGCCGTCACGACGTTCACGTACAGCCCCGACGGCGGTCTCGCGCATGCGGCCAACGCTGAGGCCGAGCTCATACTGGAGCGGGACTGCCTGGGCCGTGTGCTGTCGGAGACGGTGAACGGCCGCACGACCACGTACGCCTACGACACTCTCGGTCGCCGTGTCCGCCGGATCACGCCGTCCGGGCTTGCCTCGGAGTGGACATACGACCCGGCGGGGCGCCCGCTGACCCTGCGCTCGTCCGTGGGCGAACTGCACTTCGTCCACGACCCCGCGGGCCGCGAGACAGAGCGCCGCCTAGGCAGAAAGGTGAAGCTGACCCAGAGCTGGAACCCGCGGAACCTCCTCACCAGTCAATGCCTAACCTCCGGCCCGGAGGCGGACGGCGTGGACCGTCTCCTCCAGCACCGCGTCTACGCCCACCGCGCCGACGGCTACCTCACCGAGATCCGCGAGCTGACATCTGGCACCCGCCGTTTCGACCTCGACGGCACGGGACGCGTCACTGGAGTGAGCGCCTACGGCTGGAGCGAGACCTACGCCTACGACTCGGCGGGCAATGTGGTGAACGCCACCGCGCACGCGCGCGACGAACCCGGCGAGCGGGAGTTCGACGGCACACTCGTCCGATCAGCGGGCAGAAGCGGCTACGAGCACGACCCGCAAGGGCGCCTGATCCGCAGCACCCGCAGACTCCTGAGCGGTGAGAGCCGTACGTGGACCTACGTCTGGAACGCCGAGGACCGTCTGACGGCGGTGGTCGCCCCGAACGGCGACCGTTGGTGTTACGTCTACGACCCACTGGGCCGGCGCATCTCCAAGCACCGGGTGGCCGAAGACGGCTCGCAGTACGACCGCACGGAGTTCAGCTGGGACAACACCCTGCTGGCCGAGCAGTCCACACCGGACGGCCGGGTGCTGACCTGGGACTACAAACCGGGCACCCCCCGCCCGGTGGCTCAGACGGACCACGAGCCGTCGGCCACGGGGCCGAACACATCGTTCCTGGCCCACTTGGCCAAGGAAACGCAGCCCGAGCGCTCAGCCCGTTTCCATGCCGTGGTCACGGATGCCGTCGGCACCCCCATGGAACTGGTGTCCGTGTCCGGAGACCTGCTCTGGCAGCGCCGTACCACCCTGTGGGGCGCTGGCTTGCCGATCCTGGACGACGGCGCCGGACGAACCGTCGACTGTCCGTTGCGCTTCCCGGGACAGTACGCCGACGACGAGACAGGACTGCACTACAATCTGCACCGCTATTACGACCCCGAGACGGCCCGGTACATCAGCGCGGACCCGCTGGGACTGGAGCCGGCGGCCAATCACTACGGCTACGTGCGCACTCCGCTCACCTGGATCGACCCTCTCGGGCTCTCCCCCTGCAACTACAGCACCGACGACTTGTCTCAGGTGGCCACCACCATCAAGAAGGGACAACTGTCGCCTGCCGGCAGGGCACTGCAGAAACACGGCGACCCGAGCCCGGGCAACCTGGCTAAACGCGGTCAAGCCCATGTCGATATGTACAATTTCGGCAAGCTGACCAACAGTGAACGAACAGAGATCGCCAATGAGATGATCGAGGACATACTCACCGACCCGAACGTGGTCGAGAAGGTCAACACCTCGGCGTCGGCTCAATACGGCGGCATCACCCGGGACTTCAGGGTGCCTGGAGGCTGGGGAGCCCGGTGGAGTTGGCGTGGCGGCCAACTCACTTTCGAAGGATTCCTGTGATGGCGGGGCAGCACGAGACCGAACCGGTCTACCAGGCAGACGACTTCGCAACAGATGGAGCCCTGCGGGACATCTCCGTCCTCGACGCCACGATCGACGACTGGCGACGCATGTTCGACGGTCTGCATGCGGTCCCGGGGCGCTTTGTCCTTACCTGGACGCTCTCCGGCACCACGGAGAGCGGGTCCCTCGAGGCCGCTGCCGTATGGTCCCGGCTTGAGCAGGACCCGGAGGAATCGGCGAGTCTGGCCATCGACGTCGACGGTGTCTGGTTCACCTGCTACTTCTTCGACATCGAAGAGATCGAGTTCACCTTCGATCCGTCCGACGTGGTCGACGAAGCAACCTTCGCGCCCGTCCGCTCCTTCGTGACCTGGCTGGGAACGGAGACAGGCCGGGAAGTCATCGTGACAATGGAAGGCACTGACCACGCTGCCATGCCTGCCCTGATCCGCTGGCGGCCGTGAAATTCGTCAAGGCCGACTGAGATCCCGAGCCGCACGGCCCACATCTGTAGCGAATCCACTTCCTGATCCCGAACCGGCCTTCTGGCCCACCCGCCGCGACATCGACCCCGTCACCACGGAGCCGACAGGCTACGCGCCAGGGGGCCGCCACGCACGGCAGGCGCGCCCTTCGTGCGCTTCGCGTTCTGCAAGCGGACCGAGGTGCTGGAAGAAGCGGCCCGGCGACTCCGCGCGACCCGCTAGGACGTGTCGCCGCAGGGCGCGCCGATCACGGGCGCGACGCGCTCTAGCACGCGGGGGACGGCTACCGCGGACGGCGCGCCGAAGCCTCGGAAACCGCACCCCGGCGGACGCGCAACGTTCGCAAACGCCCCGTGAGGGACGCAGAGTTCGGGTGTGACCCACGCCAGTACCCTTCCGGCCCCCGCCGTCCAGAAGTCAGGTGACGGGGACCGCGCCCCCGCGGCGCGGTCCGGGCGCAGCCTGCCCGCCGTCGTGTACGCGCTGGGGCTGTTCGTCCTGGCCCGGCTCGTCGGTGTCCTGGTGCTCGCCGGGACCGCCCGGGCCAACGGCAAGCACGCCCTCGCCCTGCTCGGACGCTCCTGGGACTCCCTCTGGTACCTGGGAATCGCCGCGCACGGCTACGTACGCGCCCAGCACTTCCGACCCACCGTCGTCCACAGCGACCTGGCGTTCTTCCCGCTGTACCCGGGGCTCGTCCGGGCCGTCACGGCGGTGACCCCGCTGAGCGGGGGCGCGGCGGGTCTGCTGGTGTCCTGGCTGGCCGCCGTGACCGCCGCGTGCGGGATCTACGCGATCGGGGCCCGGCTGCACGGCCGCGCGGTCGGCACGGCGCTCGTCCTGCTCTGGGGCCTGCTCCCGCACTCGGTGGTGCTGTCCCTCGCGTACACCGAACCCGTCCTCACCGCCTTCGCCGCCTGGTCCCTGTACGCGGTGCTCACCGGGAGCTGGCTGTGGGCCGGCGTGCTGGCGGCGCTCGCGGGCCTGTCACGGCCGAACGGCCTCGCGGTCGCCGCGGCGGTCCTCGCGGCGGCGGCCTGCGAGGTCTGGCGGCGGCGCGGCCGGAAAGTTCCCCACAGCCTGTGGACGGGCGCCGCGCTCGCGCCGCTCGGCTGGTGCGGCTATGTGCTGTGGGTGGGCCGCCGCCGGGGTGATCCGCTCGGCGGGTACTTCGAGGTGCAGCGGCTGTGGGGCTCACGCTTCGACTTCGGCGTGGGCGCACTGCGCTTCGTCAAGCACCTGCTGCTGCGCGGGGACCGCTTCGTGTTCCCCATGTCCCTGGTGATCGTGGCGGTGGCCGTACTGCTGTACGCGCTGCTGATCGCGGACCGGGCCCCGCTGCCCCTGCTCGTCCACAGCGGTGTCCTGCTGCTGATCGCACTCGGTGGCGCCGGGTTCTTCGAGTGCAAGCCGCGCTTCCTGCTGCCCGCGTTCCCGCTGCTGCTGCCGCTGGCCCGGGCACTGGTGCGGACGGCAAGAGCCCGGCCCTGGCACGCCGTCCTGGTGGTCGGCGCCCTGGCCGGGCTCTCGTTCGCCTACGGCGCGTATCTCGTCGTCATCGCGCACACGCCGCTGTAGAACCTGGCGGAAAACCAGTGGGAGGACTACTCGTCGTCGTCCTCGGGCTTGTCCGCCTCGTTCACTTCCTGCTCCAGGCCGAGCTGCTCGACGAGCCACTTGTCGAACTCGATGGCGGCCCGCACCCAGCTGACCGTCGACGACACGAAGTGTTCGAGGGCGACGCCGGTGCCGATCAGCATCTGCGCCTCGCCGATCAGGCGGACGGTGCCGTCGTCGTGCGTGTGGGTGTAGACCTTCGGCCACAGCGTGCGACGGTTCCAGTCGTCGATCGACTCCAGCAGCGTCGGCTTCTCGTCGATCTGGTGCGGCCGGTCGTAGAACGTCCGCACCGAGAAGACCTGCTGGTCACCCTCGCCGCGGAACATGAAGTACGTACGGAACTCCTCCCACGGCGCCGCGAGGTCACCCTCGTCGTCGACGACGTACTTCAGCTCCATCTGATCGAGGAGCTGCTTCACGAGGTCCTGATCCGGGACGACGGGGCCCGCCGGTCCGCCGGGCTGCGGCTCGGGCTGGCCCCCGAAATTCGGAATCGAGGACGGGTCGATGCTCACCGTGTATTTCCCTTCGTACGGATACCGCCATCCTCCCCCATCCGGGGCGGGGAGTGGCAACCCCTGACGGGGCCTGTCGGCCGGGGCGGCATGATCTCGTCACCGGCGGCCGGGGCGGAATCCGTCGTCGCGGGGGCGCGGGGCCCGGTACGACGGCGCCTCCGGCCCGCGGCGGCGGGGCGCGGGCGGGGTGTCGTCCGCGCCCGGTCCGACGCCGATCCGTTCACAACCGTGACCGGGCGGTGTCCGGTGCGAGGGCGAGAGTCGCCCGCCCTCGGCCGTCCTCACCCGCCCTCACCCGTCCTCGTCGCCCTGGGCAGGGCTCCTTCGGCGCCTACCCGTGCCGTGCGGCCGCGCCCGCCGGCGTCACAGCGTCTTGCCGGTCGCGGGTCCGACGATCAGGCCGTCCCCGAAGGCGTCCACCCGGACCGTGTCGCCGTCCTTGACCTCGCCCGCCAGGATCTCCTTGGCGAGCCGGTCGCCGATCGCGGTCTGGACGAGGCGGCGCAGCGGCCGGGCACCGTACGCCGGGTCGTTGCCCTCGATCGCGAGCCAGGCCAGGGCCGGGTCGGTGACCTCCAGGGTGATCCGGCGCTGCGCCAGCCGCCGCGCGAGGCGCTCGATCTGGAGCCTGGCGATGCGCTCCAGCTCCTCCCTGTCGAGGGCCGAGAAGACCACCAGGTCGTCGAGCCGGTTGAGGAACTCCGGCTTGAAAGAGGCCCGGACGACCTCCAGCACCTGCTGCTTCTTCTCCTCCGCGGAGGTCAGCGGCTCCACCAGGAAGTGGCTGCCCAGGTTCGAGGTGAGGATCAGGATGGTGTTGCGGAAGTCGACCGTCCGTCCCTGTCCGTCCGTCAGCCGCCCGTCGTCCAGCACCTGGAGGAGGATGTCGAAGACCTCCGGGTGCGCCTTCTCGACCTCGTCGAGCAGGATGACGCTGTACGGGCGCCGGCGCACGGCCTCCGTGAGCTGGCCGCCCTCCTCGTACCCGATGTAGCCGGGCGGGGCACCGACCAGCCGGGCGACGCTGTGCTTCTCGCCGTACTCGCTCATGTCGATGCGGATCATGGCCCGCTCGTCGTCGAAGAGGAAGTCCGCGAGGGCCTTGGCGAGTTCGGTCTTGCCGACGCCGGTCGGGCCGAGGAAGAGGAAGGATCCGGTGGGCCGGTCCGGGTCGGCGATACCGGCGCGGGTGCGCCGTACGGCGTCGGAGACGGCCTGCACGGCCTCGCTCTGGCCGATCAGCCGGCGGCCCAGCTCCTCCTCCATGCGCAGCAGCTTCTGCGTCTCGCCCTCCAGGAGCCGCCCGGCGGGGATGCCCGTCCAGGAGCCCACGACGTCGGCGATGTCGTCCGGGCCGACCTCCTCCTTCACCATCGTGTCGCCGGCGACTTCCTCCTCCGCCTCGGAGGCCTCCTCCAGGTCCCGCTCCAGGGTGGGGATCTCGCCGTAGAGCAGCTTGCTGGCGGTGTCGAAGTCGCCGTCGCGCTGGGCACGTTCGGCCTGGCCGCGCAGCTCGTCGAGCTTCTCCTTGAGCTCACCGACGCGGTTGAGGGACTGCTTCTCCTTCTCCCAGCGGGCGGTCAGCCCGCGCAGCTCCTCCTCCCTGTCGGCGAGGTCGCGGCGCAGCTTCTCCAGACGCTCCTTGCTGGCGGCGTCCGTCTCCTTGCTGAGCGCGAGCTCCTCCATCTTCAACCGGTCCACGGAGCGCTGGAGTTCGTCGATCTCGACAGGTGAGGAGTCGATCTCCATGCGCAGCCGGGACGCGGCCTCGTCGACCAGGTCGATGGCCTTGTCGGGCAGGAAGCGGGAGGTGATGTAGCGGTCGGAGAGGGTCGCGGCGGCGACCAGCGCGCTGTCCGCGATCACGACCTTGTGGTGGGCCTCGTAGCGCCCCTTGAGTCCGCGCAGGATCGCGATGGTGTCCTCGACGCTCGGCTCGGCGACCAGGACCTGCTGGAAGCGGCGCTCCAGGGCGGGGTCCTTCTCGATCCGCTCGCGGTACTCGTCGAGGGTGGTGGCGCCGACCATCCGCAGCTCACCGCGGGCGAGCATGGGCTTGAGCATGTTGCCCGCGTCCATCGAGGAGTCGCCGCCGGCGCCCGCGCCCACCACCGTGTGCAGCTCGTCGATGAAGGTGATGACCTGCCCGTCGGAGTCCTTGATCTCGGCGAGGACGGTCTTGAGCCGCTCCTCGAACTCGCCCCGGTACTTCGCCCCGGCCACCATGGCGCCGAGGTCGAGCGAGACGAGCCGCTTGTCCTTGAGGGACTCGGGCACGTCGCCCTTCACGATCCGCTGGGCGAGGCCCTCCACGACGGCGGTCTTGCCGACGCCGGGCTCGCCGATGAGGACGGGGTTGTTCTTGGTGCGCCGGGACAGCACCTGCACGACCCGGCGGATCTCCTGGTCCCGGCCGATGACCGGGTCGAGCTTGCCGTCGCGCGCGGCGGCCGTGAAGTCCGTACCGAACTTTTCGAGTGCCTTGTACTGGCCCTCGGGATCCGGGGTCGTCACCCGGCGCCCTCCCCTGGTCTTCTGAAACGCCTCCAGCAGCTTCTTCGCACTGGCGCCCTGCTGCGAGAGTACGTCCCCGCTCCGGCCGCCCTTCGCGGCGATGCCGATGAGCAGGTGTTCGGTGGACAGGTAGTCGTCGCCGAGTTCCTTCGCCTTGTCGGCCGCTTCGGCGATGACGGCGAGCAGCTCGCGGTTGGGCTGCGGCGGCGCGACGGTGGACCCGGTCACGCTGGGCAGGGCGGCCAGGACACGCTCGGCGGCGGCCCGTACGGAGGCCTGGTCGGCGTCGACGGCGGCCAGCAGATCGATGATGTTCTCGTTGTCCTGCCCCCCGAGCAGCGCGAGCAGCAGGTGTGCGGGGGTCAGGTCCGGGTGCCCCTCGGACACGGCCCGGGTGGTGGCCGCGTTGATCGCGTCCCGGCTCCTGTTGGTCAGCTCGGCGTCCACGTTCGCGTTCTCCTCCTGTGCACGGACTTCCTGAACGGACTCTCTGTACGGACTGCGCGTACGGGCCTTCCCGTACGGACTGACTCAGCCAACGTACACAAAGTTGAGTCTATTCCACTCAAGGTAGGCCCGGGGCGACTTGTGGCGGACCGGTCGGGTTACCTTTCGGACCATGGCCGCATATCCGGTGGACCCGCACGATCCCGATCCCGCCTACCTCGCCTTCTGGCGGGAGCGGCACCTGTGCACGCTGACCACGCTCCGGGCGGACGGCAGCCCGCACGTCGTTCCCGTCGGGGTCACCTACGATCCGCGGGCCGGCCTGGCCCGGGTCATCGCCGGCGGCTCCAGCGCGAAGGTGGGGCACGTGAGGGCAGCCGGGGCCGACGGCGCCCGGGTCGCGGTGTGCCAGGTGGACGGACGGCGGTGGGCGACGCTGGAGGGGCGCGCGACCGTCTCCGCCGAACCGTCGCGCGTCGCGGAGGCGGAGCGGCGGTACGCGGAGCGGTACGGGAGGACTCCCTCACCCAATCCGGCCCGGGTGGTGATCGAGATCAGACTGACCTCGGCGCTGGGGCGCGGCTGATTCGCCTCACGCCCGGTTCCGGCCTTCGTGACGGAGGCCGCACTCGCGTGGCCGAGGCCGCACTCGGGGGACGAGGCTCCGATACCAGGATGTTTCGCCCAAAACTGCAGCGGCGTCACCGTGTTCAGGTCACGGTGACGCCGCTGCGGGGGGAAGTACCTGCGCGATCTACTACGACGGGGGAATCGCGTCAGGCACTGCGGGGGGTGGCTGAGATGGTCCTTACATCCGGGGCTTCCGGCTCGGCCAGCTGGTGGTCACGCTGATCGAGGTTCACAAAGATCATTCCGTACCTGATGGCACATCGCACGGGCTGCGGCGCGCCGCGCGGGCGTCGCAGACACCGGTACGCCCGTACGTCCTCCTCCTCGTCCCGGGTGACGACGACCGGCTCTCCGAACACGGTCACCATCAGCGAGTCACCGGTGTGCGGGATCGCTGTCGCCAGGTCGATGAAGTGCCAGCCGGAGCGGTAGGCGGTTGCCATCTCGCGACGGAAGGAGCGGTCGTCGGGGGGCGTCGTCACGTCAACTCCCGGAGCCGTCATCCGCCGCCGGAGTCACAACCACGTCGTCCGCGGCTGGCGCCGGCCAGTGACTGTCCGCCAGTACGTTGTCCGTGGCCACCGCCGGCCAGTGACTGTCCGCAAGTACGTCGGCCTTCGTCTCGGAGAGGCCGCCCAGAGCTCCGAATGCCACCATGGCGGAGAAGGCGGCGACAAGCACCGAGCGAAGCATTTTGTTACGCATAGTCGGCTTCGTCCTCACTTGAAAGTCCCGTCTTCCCCCGTCGAATAAGACGATGGCTCATTCGGGCACGTCGTGGCCACATAATCGATGCATCATGTTCCTGCACGTTCAGGACCCTGGGGGGTGGAGTTTTGGCAACGAATCAGACTAATGCGACACATCCCCACGGTGTGACCCAGTTGTGCGAGGACGGAGGCCGTCTCTACGCGAACGCGCTGCGCACAGGACGAATCGCGCGCGAGGATGCGGAGCCCGCCCCCTGCTTGGTGGAACTGGCACTCCTCCACCCCGATCCCGATGACGCGAACTGGCTGCGTCCGGTGCCCCCTTCGGTGGCCCTGGCCCAACGACTCAACCCCATAGAGCGCGAGATCACCGAACGCAGGCGCCTCTCGATCGAGTTGAGTGACGCTTTTGAGCCGTTCATGGCTCTCAGCGTCCAAGGAGCGACGCTCACCCACTCCATCACGGTGCTGGAGGGCGGCGACCGTATCAACGCGGCGCTGAACCTGGCGACCGCCCAGTGCCAGCACGAGATGCTCACGATCCAGCCGAGCGACCGCGGCTCCGAGCGCAGCCTCCTCCAGGGACTGGAACGCGACCGGCCGCTGATCGAACGTGGTGTGAAGATCCGGACGCTCTATCAGCACACCGCCCGCTACAGTCCCGACAAACTGGCCTACGTGGCACAGCTGTCCGACGGCAAGGTCGAGTACCGCACCATCGACGAGCTGGTGGAGCGCCTCATCGTCTGCGACGAGAGCGTCGCCTTCATCCCCACCCGCGACGACCAGCAAGTCGCCCTGGAACTACGTCATCCGGGACTCGTCCGCTACCTGATCAAGGTCTTCGAGTTCATCTGGGGCCGCGCCGTCCCGCTCACCGCCGGCGCGCCCTACGAGACCGCCCCGGGCGGCATCACCAACATCCAGCACTCCATCGCCAAACTGCTGGTGGAGGGCCACGTCGACGAGGCCATCGCCCGCCGTCTCGGCATGAACGTCCGCACCTGCCGCGCCCACGTCGCCAAACTGGCCACCGCGCTCGGCAGCGGCAGCCGGGCACAACTCGGCTATCTCATCGCCCAGTCGGGGATTCTGGACCAGGAGCACTGAACGGCAGCAGCTCCGGGGAGCGCGGCGGCCCGTCGAGCCCCGCCTGCGCGATCCGGACGCCCAACTGCGTGCGGCTCGCCGCTCCCAGGGTCTCCGAGAGGCGCGCGATGTGCGCCCGGCACGTCCGCACACTGATCCCCAGCCGCTCCGCGACCACCGCGTCCTGGTGCCCCTCGGCGAGCAGCGCCGCGATCGAACGCTCGCGATGGGTGATGCCGTCGATACCGGTCTCCGGGAGCGGGGCGGCGAGCGGGATCGCCAGCCGCCACAGCCGCTCGAAGACCGTCACCAGGTAGTCGACCAGCGCCGGGTGCCGCAGCTCCAGCGCGATCGTGCGGTCGTCGTTGGCCGGGATGAACGCCACCTTGCGGTCGAAGAGGATGAGCCGCTCGACCACCTCGTCGAGCGTCCGGGCCTCCGCCGCGCCGCCCATCATCTCCATGTAGTTGTGCAGGCCCTGGCCGTGCCGTGCCACATGCGTGTACAGGTCCCGCATCCGCACGCCCCGCCGGCGCATCTCCAGCGCCCGGTGCAGGCCCTCCGACAACTCGTCCTCGCGGCGGATGCCGCCCGGCTGCACCGTCAGCACCTCGCTGGTGCACGCCTCGGTCGCCTCGTCCATCGCGGCCCGGATCCTGGGCAGTCCGTCCAGGACGCGGATCGCCACCCCCTCGGCCTGCGCGTGCAGGCGGCCGCCGAGCCCGGCGTACCACTCGAACGCCGCCACCGCGTCGCCCACCCGCGCCTGGCTCGCGCTGACCTCCTCGTACACACCCCGGATCAGCCGCGTCATGACCTCCTGCGGCGAGGTCGGCACCAGCCACCCCATGTCGTCGGGGTCCGGGTGCAGCAGCGCCAACTCGACCAGGCAGGGCACCGCCTCCGCGTCACCGCGCGGCACCCGCCCGCGCCGCACGGCCCGGGAGTACACCCGGTCCCCGGCGTCGCACAGTCGGTCAGCGCCGTGCGGATGCCTGTCCGCCCCGTGCCCGGCCATCTCCCACCCCTGGCTCCAACCTCCGGCTCCAGCAACCTCCGTGATGCGACGCTGCGCACCGTCCACGGCGGAGCACTTCCGCACTGCGGACCCCATGGCCCGCGTCTTCCGCAGCGCAACTATGCGCGGCCCCGACCGCCATCGCAACACGGGCGCGCCCCCCGCGCGCCCCCTCTCGCCCGCATACGTCCGGAAATTCCCCCACCTCCGCATCGCGCCCTGCAACAACATGACGGTGACACCGCTCCACCCCGCGCCGCCTCGGCCGACGCGATGGCCGGCCGAGTCCGCGACCACCGCGACGTGACCCCGCGTCAGGGCGCCCACGCGGGGGTGACCGGCGGCCCGCCGGAGGTGACGGCGGCGCTCACCAGGGAGGCGTGAGGAACGGCCTGGAGGGCCCGAGGGACGGTTACGGGGCTCGCCCTGGAGGTAACCGTGGCGACGAGTACGCGGGGCCCGCTCAGCCACGCCCGGGGCCGGATCGCCCCTCCGCTCACGGGATCCTCAACAGGCCTTCGCAGAGGGCGATTTCGGGGACGGTGACTTCAGGATCGGTGACGGGAACGGTGACTCCGGCGTGGATCAGCCCGTGCGGTGAGGACGGAGCGCCCCACCGGGCCTCGGCTCGCGAGGGACTCGCCTCAGACAGCCGTGGCCCAGCTCCTGAGCAGCGCCTCCCGGGCGGCCCGCCAGGGTGTGACGCCGTCGCCCTCGACGCTCCCCCACTCCAACAGCCGCGCCACGTCCGCCGTGCCCTCGACGAAGCGGTCCAACAGGTCCAGCGACAGTTCGTACTCGGACTGCACATAGCCCCCGACGGCCGCCGTGTACACCGTCAGTTCGACCTTCTCCTCGTCCGTGCGGACGTGGAGTTCGAACGCGGGCGGCGCCTCACCGCCGCCCGTGGCCACGTCGAGGACCGTGTCCATCACGCTGTTCACCAGCCACCGGGTACTGGAACGCACCTGCGCGTCGTGCACGGTGACCGCGCGCACGTCCCGCCACGCCCAGAAGCCCTTCTGGTCCGTGCCCACGGCCTCCAGGCCCTCGGGGGTGAGCCGCACCCCGCGCCCGTTCCCCGCGGGCTCGGCGCCCACGTACACGCTCTTCTCGGTGATCCAGAACAGGCCGATCATGGCCATGGGCGCCTCCAGTACGAACGCATCGAGCACGGTCTCCCGGTGAGACCCCGGCCGACCCGGAACGGTTCACCCGGGCCGTGAAAGACGGACGCGCGGGAGCCCCGGGCCGGGGCTCCCGCGCGCAGGTCGCGGGACAGGTACGGCTACTTGAGGCCGGCCGCCGCACAGGCCGACTTGTACTTGGCCGTGCAGATCTCGCTGAGGCTGTAGATGTTGTCCTGGAGCACCGTTTCCTTGATGTTGTCCTTGGTGAGGGCGACCACGGGCACGAGCTGGGCCGGGATCTTCTGGGCCGTGGGGCTGTCGACCTTGTCGCGGGTCAGCGCGTCGAACTCGATCCCGCGGCCCTGGACCTTCGCCACGGCCATCTCGGCGGCGGCCGTGGCCTCCTGCGGGTACGACTTGTAGACGCTCATGTACTGCTCGCCCAGCAGGATCCGCTGCACCGCGTCGAGTTCGGCGTCCTGGCCGGTGACCGGCGGCACCTTGTTGACACCCATCGTCTTCATGGCGTCGATGACCCCGCCCGCGAGGCCGTCGTTGGCGGAGTAGACACCGGCGACGTTGCTGAGGCCGATGGCCGAGATGGCCTTCTCCATGTTGGCCTTGGCCTGGGCCGGGTCCCAGTCCTTGGTGTCGTACTTCTGGGCGATCTCGACCTTGCCGTCGAGCACGGACATGGCGCCCGCCTTGAACTGCGCCGCGTTCGGGTCGGTGGGCGCGCCGTTCATCATCACGATCTGCTTCGTGGCGGTGTTGGTGCCCAGGGCCTTCAGGAGTTCCTTGCCCTGCACCTCGCCGACGAGCTCGTTGTCGAAGGAGATGTACGCGTCGATCGGGCCTTCGGCCAGACGGTCGTAGGCGATGACGGGGATGCCCGCGGCCTTGGCCTTGCGCACACCGCCGGCGATGGCCTTGGAGTCGACCGCGTCCACGAGGAGGACGTCGACCTTGTCGTCCACCAATTGCTGGAGCTGGGCGTTCTGCTTGCTCGCGCTCTGCTCGGCGTTGAGGTGGATGACCTCGCCCTTGCCGTTGGTCAGCTTCTTGACCTGCTCATTGATGATCGGGTAGTCGAACTTCTCGTAACGCGTGTTCGCCTTCTCGGGCAGAAGGAGACCCACCTTGATGTCGTCGCCCTTGGTCGGGCTCGCCTTGGAGTCGCTGCCGCCGATCCCGTCGACGACCCCGCAGCCGGCGAGTGAGACGGCGATCGCGGACGAGGCCAGGGCTATGGCCGTACGACGAAGCCGGGTGTTACGAGTGTTCACATCAGGTGCCTTCCGGGCGAGGTAGCTGCTTTGCGACCCAGGTGGCTGAAAGCCAACGCGGCGATCACCTCAGCGTCAAGGAGTAACCACTTAACGAGATGGCAACAGCAATCTGTGTTCTCCAAGTGAACACGATGGGAAGAGGCTGCACCTCCACTTCCACGTAAGCCCTGCGGAGTACTTCGTTCCCACACACCTCGTCAGGACCGGGGCAACCCACGCCTCCGACCTGGAGACTTGAAGATGGCCGAGTATCGCCGCAGCTCCGGACGCGCGAGCGAGACTCCGGTCCGACGCGACGGGGCGGCCCGCACCGGGGCCGAAGTGATCTGTGTCACTCGCCGACCGGTCCGTCGCGCGCATCGCACAACTCCGGCCGCAATGACCGATTATGTCTCGGCCGCCTACAAACGGCAGTTCACGTGAACGTCGTTTTCCTGGGCACACCGAAGAAAAACGGACTGCTGCGTCCATGGCGCCGACTTGGCCGGTTCGGCCCCCTCCCGGCCGCACCCGCGGGACCGGTCTCCGGCAGAACGTCACCGCCCGCCGAGACAGGCCGACGCCCTCGCCGTTCCCGACGGCGGACACCCCTTCGCTCCGGCCACGCCGCGCGGACCGGTTCCGCCGTCGCCGGGTCCGCCCGCGCCCGCGCGGGCAACTCGCCCGCCCGGCAGGCCTCTTCGCCCGATGCCCACGGCCCCGGCGGCCGGCGCACGCGAAGGGGCCGGGAGGTGATCCACCTCCCGGCCCCTTCGACGCTCGGGGAACTACTCCGCCGACCGCTTCGGCCGCCACACCACCAGCGCGCTCGTCTGCTGGACCTCCTGGTACGGGACCAGGTCCCGCCGGTAGGAGGCGTGGACGGCGGCCTCGCGCTGCTGCATGGCCGCCGCCGCGCCGTCCAGGGCCGACTCCAGCTCCACGACACGGGACTGAAGCGCGGCGACCTGGTTCTCCAGCTCGATGATGCGCTTGATGCCGGCCAGGTTGATGCCCTCGTCCTGCGACAACTGCTGGACCGTGCGCAGCAGTTCGATGTCGCGGGCCGAGTAGCGCCGACCGCGTCCGGGCGTGCGGTCCGGGGAGACCAGGCCGAGGCGGTCGTACTGACGCAAGGTCTGCGGGTGCAGGCCGGAGAGCTGGGCCGCCACCGAGATGACGTAGACCGGGGTCTCCTCGGTCAGTTCATAGGGGTTTCGACGACGGCCGTCCATCTGCTCATGCTCCCTTCGCGGCCTGGAACAGCTCCGCCCGCGGGTCCTCGTCCGCGGTTGCCTCGCGATACGCCTCCAGGGCGTCACGCGCCTTGCCCGACACGTCCGTGGGGACCGCGACCTCGACGGTGACGAGGAGGTCGCCGCGGGTGCCGTCCTTGCGGACCGCGCCCTTGCCGCGGGCCCGCATCGTACGGCCGTTGGGCGTGCCCGGGGGCAGTTTCAGGGTGACCGGGGGGCCGCCCAGGGTCGGTACCCGCACCTCGCCGCCGAGTGCCGCCTCCGCGAAGGTGACGGGCACGGTGACGGTGAGGTTGTCGCCCTTGCGGCCGAAGACCGGGTGGGCGTCCACATGGACCGTGACGTACAGGTCGCCGGCCGGGCCGCCCCGTTCGCCCGGAGCGCCCTTGCCGCGCAGGCGGATGCGCTGGCTGTCCGAGACCCCGGCGGGGATACGGACCTGCATCGTGCGCGAGGACTTGGCGCGGCCGCTGCCCTGGCAGATCTCGCAGGGGTGCTCCGCGATGAGCCCGCGGCCCTTGCAGTCGGGGCACGGGTCGGTGAGCGAGAAGCCGCCGCCCGAACCCCGCGCCACCTGTCCGGTGCCGACGCACGTCGGGCACACCCGGGGTGTGCCGTTCGCGTCGCCGGTGCCGGAGCAGGCCTTGCAGGGAGCCTGCGAGGTCATCCGCAGCGGGACCGTCGCGCCGTCCACCGCCTCGGTGAAGCTCAGCGTCACCTCGGTGTCGATGTCCTGACCGCGCCGGGGCTGGGTCCGGGTGCCGGTGCCCGCGCCGCCGCGGTTGAACAGGCCCCCGAAGACGTCACCGATGCCGCCGCCGAAGCCGCCGGCACCGCCGCCCGCGCCGCCCTGGGCGCCGCCTCCGAAGAGGTCGCCCAGGTCGAAGTTGAAGTTGCCGCCGCCCGCTCCGGGCCCCGGACGGAAGCCGCCGTTGCCGAAGAGGGCGCGTGCCTCGTCGTACTCCTTGCGCTTCTTGACGTCCCCGAGGATGTCGTTGGCCTCGGAGATCTCCTTGAAGCGCTCCTCGGCCTTGGCGTTGCCCTTGTTGGCGTCCGGGTGGAACTCGCGGGCGAGCTTCCGGTACGCCTTCTTGATCTCGGCCTCGGTGGCGTCCTTGGGGACGCCGAGGACCTTGTAGTAGTCCTTCTCGATGAAGTCCTTGGTGCTCATCCCCGACGTCCCTCCTTCCTCATCGTGTCAACGTCAGCCCTCGTCCGGGCCACCGCTCTCCTTGTCCTCGGCCGCCTCAGCCGTCGTGTCGTCGGACTTGACGGACTGCGCGCCCGGCTGGGGCTCGGCGACCGCCACCCGCGCGGGGCGGATGGTGCGCTCGCCGAAGCGATACCCGGGCTGCAGAATCGCCACGCACGTGGTCTCCGTGACGTCCGGCGCGTACGAGTGCATCAGGGCCTCGTGGATCATCGGGTCGAAGGGCTCGCCCTCCTTGCCGAACTGCTGAAGCCCCATCTTCGCCGCGACGGTCTCCAGCGACTCGGCCACCGACTTGAAACCGCCGACCAGTTCACCGTGTTCCCGCGCGCGGCCGATGTCGTCGAGGACGGGCAGGAGCTCGGTCAGAAGGTTCGCGATGGCGACCTCCTTGACCGCGATCCGGTCGCGCTCGACCCGGCGGCGGTAGTTCTGGTACTCGGCCTGGAGCCGCTGGAGGTCCGCGGTGCGCTCTCCGAGCGCCGTACGCACCTGGTCCAGCTGGGCCGTCAGACCGGCGGTCTGTGCTGCGGCTGATGCGTCCCCGGCCGGGGACGCCCCCTCCGCGGAGGGGGCGTCCTTCGGCTCGGCGTCGTCAGGGGTGGCGCCGGAGGGGACGTCAGGCTTCTCTTCGAAACCCGGGGTCTCCTCCGTCACGCGGCACCGTCCTTGCGGTCCTCGTCGACGATCTCGGCGTCCACGACGTCGTCCTCGGCCCTGGCCTGCTCGGCACCCTCGGCGCCGGCGCCGGCCTGCGCGGCCTGGGCGTCGGCGTACATGGCCTGGCCCAGCTTCTGCGAGACGGCGGCGACCTTCTCGGTGGCCGTACGGATCTCGGCGGTGTCCTCGCCCTTGAGCGCGGCCTTCAGCTCCTCGACGGACGCCTCGACCTCGGTCTTGACGTCACCGGGGACCTTGTCCTCGTTGTCCTTGAGGAACTTCTCCGTCTGGTAGACGAGCTGCTCGCCCTGGTTGCGGGTCTCGGCGGCCTCGCGGCGGGCGTGGTCCTCCTCCGCGTACTTCTCGGCCTCTTCGCGCATCCGGTTGACCTCGTCCTTCGGCAGCGAGGAGCCACCGGTGACGGTCATCTTCTGCTCCTTGCCCGTGCCCAGGTCCTTCGCGGTCACGTGCATGATGCCGTTGGCGTCGATGTCGAAGGCGACCTCGATCTGCGGGACGCCGCGGGGCGCCGGCGGCAGACCGGTCAGCTCGAACATCCCGAGCTTCTTGTTGTACGCCGCGATCTCGCGCTCGCCCTGGTAGACCTGGATCTGCACGGACGGCTGGTTGTCCTCGGCCGTCGTGAAGATCTCGGAACGCTTGGTCGGGATCGTGGTGTTGCGCTCGATGAGCTTGGTCATGATCCCTCCCTTGGTCTCGATGCCGAGGGACAGCGGGGTCACGTCGAGGAGCAGGACGTCCTTGACCTCACCCTTGAGGACACCGGCCTGCAGGGCGGCGCCGATGGCGACGACCTCGTCCGGGTTGACACCCTTGTTGGCCTCGTTGCCGCCGGTCAGCTCCTTGACGAGCTCGGCGACGGCCGGCATACGGGTGGAGCCACCGACGAGAACGACGTGGTCGATCTCGGACAGGTTGATGCCCGCGTCCTTGATGACGTTGTGGAACGGCGTCTTGCAGCGCTCCAGAAGGTCGGCCGTGAGCTGCTGGAACTGGGCGCGCGTGAGCTTCTCGTCCAGGTGCAGCGGGCCCTCGGCGGAGGCCGTGATGTAGGGCAGGTTGATCGAGGTCTCGGTGGACGAGGACAGCTCGATCTTGGCCTTCTCCGCGGCCTCACGGAGGCGCTGGAGGGCCATCTTGTCCTTGGCGAGGTCCACGCCGTGACCGGACTTGAACTGCTGCACCAGGTAGTCGACGACCCGCTGGTCCCAGTCGTCACCACCGAGGTGGTTGTCGCCGTTCGTCGCCTTCACCTCGACGACGCCGTCGCCGATCTCCAGGAGGGACACGTCGAAGGTGCCGCCACCGAGGTCGAAGACGAGGATCGTCTGGTCGTCCTTGTCCAGGCCGTACGCGAGCGCGGCGGCCGTGGGCTCGTTGACGATACGCAGGACGTTCAGGCCCGCGATCTCGCCGGCCTCCTTCGTCGCCTGACGCTCGGAGTCGTTGAAGTACGCGGGAACGGTGATGACCGCGTCCGTGACCTTCTCACCCAGGTAGGCCTCGGCGTCGCGCTTCAGCTTCTGCAGGATGAAGGCGCTCATCTGCTGCGGGTTGAAGTGCTTCCCGTCGAGCTCGATCTTCCAGTCCGTACCCATGTGACGCTTCACCGAGCGGATGGTCCGGTCCACGTTCGTGACCGCCTGGCGCTTGGCGACCTCGCCGACGAGCACCTCACCGTTCTTGGCGAAGGCGACGACGGACGGCGTGGTCCTGGCACCCTCGGCGTTGGTGATGACGGTGGGCTCGCCGCCCTCCAGAACGCTGACGACGGAGTTAGTCGTGCCCAGGTCGATGCCGACCGCACGTGCCATTTCAATTCCTCCAGCAATGACTTGAGTGGAACGGACTCAAGTGTGCACGACGTCCAGCTTCCGGTCAACAGAGCTGAGTCGAGGGGGCTCAAGTCTTATCTGTTCCTTACACGCAGGTACGCGCTGACCTGCGGCTTCCCCGGGAAGCTCGTCCCATACACAGGGACACGAAGGAGTACCAGGACCACCACGGCGGCGCCGCCCGCCACCCACAGGGCCGTCGCAGCCCCCACCCACCCCAAGTCGATCAGCATGCCGACGAGTGCACCCGCGAAGCCGGTGATCCCGACGAGCACCGCGGCACCCTGCGGGGTGACACCGAGATGCCGCAGCCGGTGGACGAGGTGGTCGGGAGCGCCGCACCGCAGCGGACGCCCGGCCCGCTGCCGCGACACCAGGACCAGCACCACGTCGGCGGTCGCCACCACCGTCAGCGCGAACACGGCCCCCACGCCCGACCCGGCCTCCCGGCCGGCGTGCACCAGCACCGCGGCCGAGGCCAGCACGAACCCGGCGAACAGGCCGCCGCAGCGCCCCGGCACGATCCGGGCGGGCGGCCAGCCGTGCATCAGGAACCCGGTCAGCGCGGCGGCCAGCACGCTCAGCAGCGTCGCCACCCCGTCCATGACCTCCGCGGCCGCGCACCCGCTCAGGGCGAAGGCGGTGACCACGGCGACCGTCCCCATCACTCCATCGGCGTGATCGAGGGAGGTGAAGGCGTGCGCGACGAGGACGATGCACCCGACGGCCACGAACCCCGCGGGCAGTCCGAGTTCGTCGAACGGCACGCTCAGCGCGGCGGCGGCGGTCACGACGGCCGCCCGCACCGCGAGCGGTACGGGTCTCAGGTCGGCGACCAGCCCGAGGACACCGACCCCCACCCCGGCGACCAGCAGCCGCCCGGCCGCGGGGCCGAGCGGGGCCACGTCCGTCCAGTCACCGGCCCCGGCGACGAGCGCCGTCGCGACGATCACCGCCGGACCGCCGAGCAGCGCCACCAGCCGCCCCTGCCGCCGTTCGACCGCGCCGAGGCGCAGAGCGAGCGTCCGCAGCAGCGCGGCGAGCAGGGCGGCGAGGAACAGGGCGGCGAGGGCGGCGGCGATTCCGTACAGCACAGCGCCAACTTAGGGTTGAATGTCTGAAATGTGCCGCAGATAAGACGATCGGGTTTACGTGTCGACCTCGCGACCCCGGGAAGGGACACCCCCGTCAGGCAACCCTCAGCGACGCAGATCACCGCACCGCTGGCTACAGTGCGGCGCAAGAAGTGGGTAGTCTCAGACGGACTGCATAAGTTACCGCTTAGTAATCACACAAAGCCCCACCTCGCAGGCCCGAGGAGCCCCCAATGCAACTCGCCGCGATCATTGTGTCGCTGACCCTGACCGTGGTCGGCGTTGCGCTCATCGCCCGAGCCGTCGCGCAGATCTACCGGTTCATCAAGCTCGGCCAGCCCGTACCGGCCGGTTCCCGGACCGACGCCTGGAAAGCCCGCAGCATCACGCTGGCCAAGGAGTTCGTCGGCCACACCCGGATGAACCGGTGGGGGATCGTCGGCGTCGCGCACTGGTTCGTCGCCGTCGGCTTCCTGACCCTCGGCCTGACGATCGTCACGGCCTACGGTCAGCTGTTCAAGGCCGACTGGACGCTGCCCGTCCTCGGCGGCTGGCTGCCGTACGAGCTGTACACCGAGTTCATCGCGCTGTTCACGACGCTCGGCATCCTCGTACTGATCGCGATCCGGCAGCTGAACCGGCCGTCGAAGCCGGGCCGCAAGTCGCGCTTCGCGGGCTCCAAGACCGGCCAGGCCTACTTCGTCGAGGCCGTCATCCTCGTCATCGGCCTCGCCATCATGACCCTGCGCGGCCTGGAGGGCGCGCTCCACGGCGTCCACCACTACGAGGCCGCGTACTGGGCGTCGTACCCCCTGGTCGCCGCCTTCAAGGGCCTGAGCCTCGGCACCCTGCAGAACCTGGTCTACCTGACCGCGATGATCAAGCTCGGCGTCACCATGGGCTGGGCGATCACGGTCGGCCTCAACACCAACATGGGCGTCGCCTGGCACCGCTTCCTCGCCTTCCCGAACATCTGGTTCAAGCGGAACGCGGACGGCGCGACCGCGCTCGGCGGCCTGCTCCCGATGACCTCCGGCGGCAAGGACATCGACTTCACCGACCCCGGCGAGGACGACGTCTTCGGCGTCTCCCAGGTCGAGCAGTTCTCCTGGAAGGGCCTGCTGGACTTCTCCACCTGCACCGAGTGCGGCCGCTGCCAGTCGCAGTGCCCCGCCTGGAACACGGGCAAGCCGCTCTCCCCCAAGCTGCTGATCATGTCCCTCCGGGATCACGCGCACGCGAAGGCGCCCTACCTGCTCGCGGGCGGCGGCAAGGACATGGAGGGCAACGAGAAGGCCTCGGCCGAGGCCCTCGCGGACGTGCCCGCCGCGGCGCTGGCGGAGGCCGAACGGCCTCTCATCGGCACCGTCGAGGAGAACGGCGTCATCGACCCCGACGTGCTGTGGTCCTGCACCACCTGCGGCGCCTGCGTCGAGCAGTGCCCCGTCGACATCGAGCACGTCGACCACATCGTCGACATGCGCCGCTACCAGGTGATGATCGAGAGCGCGTTCCCGTCCGAGGCGGGCACGATGCTCAAGAATCTGGAGAAGAAGGGCAACCCCTGGGGCCTGGCCAAGAAGCAGCGGCTGGAGTGGACCAAGGAGGTCGACTTCGAGATCCCCGTCGTCGGCCGCGACATCGAGGACCTCACCGAGGTCGAGTACCTGTACTGGGTCGGCTGCGCCGGCGCCCTCGAAGACCGCGCCAAGAAGACCACCAAGGCCTTCGCGGAGCTGCTCCACATGGCGGGCGTCAAGTTCGCGATCATGGGCGGTGACGAGAAGTGCACCGGTGACTCCGCCCGGCGCCTCGGCAACGAGCCCCTGTTCCAGGAACTCGGCATGGAGAACGTGGCCGCGCTGAACATGGCGTTCGGCGAGGAGACGGACGACGAGGGCAACACCACGCCCGAGTCGAAGAAGCCGAAGTCGGCGAAGAAGATCGTCGCCACCTGCCCGCACTGCCTCAACACGATCGGCAATGAGTACCCGCAGCTCGGCGGCGACTACGAGGTCATCCACCACACCCAGCTGCTCCAGCACCTCATCGACGAGGGCAAGCTGCTCCCGGTCACCCCGGTCGAGGGTCTGATCACCTACCACGACCCCTGCTACCTGGGCCGCCACAACAAGATCTACACGCCGCCGCGCGAGATCATGTCCGCCGTCCCGGGCCTGCGCCAGCAGGAGATGCACCGCCACAAGGAGCGCGGCTTCTGCTGCGGTGCCGGTGGCGCGCGGATGTGGATGGAGGAGCGGATCGGCAAGCGCATCAACAACGAGCGCGTCGACGAGGCCCTGTCGCTGAACCCCGACATCGTCTCCACCGCCTGCCCGTTCTGCCTCGTCATGCTGACCGACTCGGTCAACGGCAAGAAGAACGACGGCAAGGCCAAGGAGTCCGTCCAGGTCGTCGACGTCGCGCAGCTGCTGCTCGACTCCGTCCGGACGCCGGTCGATCCGGCGGGGGCCGCGGAGGCCGAGAGCGAGCCGGAGCCCGAGCCGGTGAAGTAGCCCGGGCACGTCCCCTGAACGCCGGAGGAGCTGAGGACAGCGCCTCCGGCGTTCGCGTTCCCCCGCGGGCGCCGTCGCCGCGTCCGGTCCCGGGGACACGCTCCCACCCCGGGAGTCTCACGTCCCTCACGTCCCTCACAAGAAATCCGAACTCGCGTACAACCCTCCTGCCTGCCTGTGGGTCTCCTGTTCGCCGACCGATCATGAACACCGGGGCAACTCCCGGCGAACGTGGGCCGTCCGCACCCCATTGACTCGGAATGCCCGCCAGGCATTCCCGCATGCCGCAGGAGAACCCCGCATGCACAAGCAGCACCCGCACCACCCTTCCCGCGCGCTGCGGCTCGCCCTCGCGACGGCCACCGCGGCCGCGCTGACGGGCGGTCTGCTCACCATCGCGGCCACGACGGCCACGGCCGCCGACTCCACGACCGTCCCGGCCGCCGACTTCAACGGCGACGGCATCGGCGACGTCGCCTTCTCGGCGGCGGGCGCCTACGTGAGCGGCCACAAGACCGCCGGCCAGGTCGTCGCCCTCTACGGCACCGCCACCGGTGTGTCGGCCGCCAAGCGCTCCACGATCAGCCAGAACACGGCCGGGGTCCCCGGCACCGCCGAGGCCGGCGACGCCTTCGGCTCGGAGACGGCGTACGCCGACTTCAACGGCGACGGATACGACGACCTCGCCGTGTCCTCCCCGCACGAGAAGGTCGGCACCGACACCGACGGCGGCGGCCTCGCGGTCCTCTGGGGCTCCCCGAACGGCCTCACCGGCAAGGGCGTGAACATCGCCGACCCGGCCGCCTCCTCGCACGACATGTGGGGCAAGAACCTGGCCGCGGGCGACTTCGACGGCGACGGCAAGGCGGACCTGGCCGTCGGGAGCACGTCGAGCACCATCTACGTCTACAAGGGCGGCATCACCACGGGCGGAGCGGCCGGCCGCGCCCGCACCACCGTCAAGCCCCCGATCCAGTCCGGCGGCACCGCCCGCGGTCCCCTGAACCTGACCGCCGGCGACATCAACGGCGACGGCCGCACCGACCTGGTGGTCGACGGCTTCGAGACCAAGACCGACTACGGCTGGAACACGAACTACTACGTGCCCGGCACGGCGAACGGCCTGAACGTCTCCGCCGCGAAGACCCTGAAGACCGGCATCATCACGGCCATCGGTGACATCAACGGCGACGGCTACGGCGACATCGTCAGCGGCGCGCCCTGGGACAACACCAAGCTCAGCGACGGCACCACCCCTCCGGACTCCGCCTACGGCGGGAAGGTGAACATCACCTACGGCTCGGCGTCCGGTCCCGCCTCGACCACCGGGATCAGCCAGGACACCGGCAGCGTGCCCGGCACCGCGGAGAAGAACGACAGCTTCGGCTACGAGCTCGACCTCGGCGACATCAACCACGACGGCTACCAGGACCTCGTGGTCAGCACGGCGTACGAGGACATCGACGGCCACGCGGACGCCGGCATGGTCACCGTCCTGTACGGCTCCACGCACGGCGTCAACACCTCCTCCGGCGCGCAGGCCTTCACGCAGAGCACCCCGGGTGTCCCGGGCAACGACGAGAAGGGCGACCTCTTCGGCCTGGACGTCAAGCTCGACGACGTGACCGGCGACGGCAGGGCCGACCTCCTGGTGGGCTCGGACGAGAACTCCAGTGACGGCACGGTCACCTACCTCCCCTCCAACGGCACCAAGATCACCACGACCGGCTCCCGCTCCGTCTGGCCGGCCGACGCGGGCGTCTCGACCACGGGCACCCCGGGCTTCGGCGCCAACTTCGCGGACTGAGTCCGCGTTCGGCGAAGGGCGCGTTCCCCCGGAGGGCGTGGACCGTTCGTACGGCCCGCCCGACGCGACGCGTACGGCTCGCGTCACTCGTACGGCCCCTCGGACGACACCGCGCGCGCTGTCCCCGTCGCACGCGCATTCGCACGGCTCAGGCCGGGCCCGCACCCGCGGACCCGGCCTGAGCGCCGCCGCCTCCGTCCCCGCCGGGACATCCCTCACAAGGCTCCCGCGCGACCCCCGGAAAACCCCCATTCGGCCCTTGTGCGGCCCCTTAAGGGATGTCACAGCTCGGACCCAAACCCCGCTCCACGGGCCCCGGCCCGACACGTCACTGTGCGAGACCAGGTACGTTCGATTACGTGGCTGGATTCAGGATCGGGCGCGGCCGGGACAACCGGGCCCCGCAAGCGCGACCGCAACAACACCAACCGTCGTACGGGCAGCAGGCCCCACAGGGAGGCCGGGAGCCGTACGGCTACCCGCCCGCGCCCTCGCGGCAGCAGCCGTACGGGGGTCAGCCCTACGGCGGCGGGCAGCAGCCCTACGGCCGTGGACAGCAGGGCGGCGGACAGCAGGGCGGCTGGCCCCAGGCCGGCGGCCCCGGCGGCGGTGAGCCGGAGTACTTCGGCGACGGGCACCCGCAGCAGGGCCCGGACCCCTACGCGGCGAACAGCCCTGGCCACACCCAGGCCTTCTCGGTCGGCGAGGACCCGTACAGCCAGGGCGAGACCTACCGCGCGGGCCAGGCCGCGGCCCCGCCCGTGGGCCCCCGCCTGCACTGGAAGGACCTGCTGCGGGGCATCGTCACCAGCCCCAAACAGACCTTCCTGCAGATGCGTGACTACACGATGTGGGCCCCGGCCCTGATCGTGACGTTCCTCTACGGCCTGCTGGCGGTCTTCGGCTTCGACGGCGCGCGCGAGGACGTCATCAACGCCACGCTCTCCAACGCCGTCCCGATCGTCCTGACGACGGCCGTGGCGATCGTCATCAGCACGTTCATCCTGGGCGTGGTCACCCACACCCTGGCCCGCCAGCTCGGCGGCGACGGCGCCTGGCAGCCGACGGTCGGCCTCTCCATGCTGATCATGTCCATCACGGACACCCCGCGCCTGATCGTCGCCATGTTCTTCGGCGGCGACGCGTCCTTCGTCCAGCTTCTCGGCTGGGTGACGTGGGTGGCGGCGGGCGCCCTGCTCACCCTCATGGTCAGCAGGTCCCACGACCTCCCTTGGCCGAAGGCCCTGGCCGCGTCGGCGATCCAGCTGATCGCGATCCTGTCGATCATCAAGCTGGGCACGTTCTGACTAACGGCTGACGGCGGACGCGCCGCGATACGCACGAGAAAGGGGCCCTTCCCACGCCGCATGGCAACGGGAGGGGCCCCTTTTCTCGCTTCCTTCGAAGCGTCGACATCGTGAGGCCCGTCGTCACGTCCCGGCAGGCCGTACGCGGCTCCGGGGCTGTACGGGGGAAATGGCGGACCCCGCGAGCGTGCCTAGTAATCGTTCCACCACCGCCGTCGCCATCCTGTCCGGTGAGACTCAGGATGCGACAACGGGGACGATGAAAGGTTGGTCGAGTGAAGCTCACCAAGCGAATTGTCACGATCAGCGCTGCGACGACGGCGGCGGTTCTCCTCAGTGTCGGCGGCGCCCAGGCGCAGGGGGGCGGGGAATCCCTCCCGGTTCTCGGTGAAGCGTCACTCCTTCAGAGCCCCTACGCGGGCACGACCTTCAGCGGAACTCCGAACACCACGAACAATGACAGAGACGGGAACAACAACAACAATAACAACAACGGCAGGGGACCGAACAACAATAACAACAACAATGGCGGCACGAACAACAATAACAACAACATCGGAGGCCAGACCCGCGACAACGGAGGTCTCCTCTCAGTTCTGGGCATTACGCGACTCTTCAACTTCCAGGTCTGCTATCCGACGGGGCATGTCGGACAGAGAAACACTTCGGTAAATCAGAACATCAACTGCAATCAGAGCTGAGTCGACAGCCCGCCGCCTGAACGGCTGCACCGCAGCCTGAGCCCGGAATCCGGGCGCCGACGACGCGCTCCGGTGGCAGCCTTGCCCCGCAGCAGCAGGGCGCGCACGTGAAAGTCCGGAGGTCGGGTGACTTCATCCACCCGGCCTCCGGACTCTGAGATTCAGCCGTTGTTGTTGTTATTGTTGTTGTTCCCGCCTCCGCCGTTGTTGTTGTTATTGTTGTTGTTGTTCGCCCCTCCGCCGTTGTTGTTGTTGTTATTGTTGTTGTTCGCGCCTCCGCCGTTGTTGTTATTGTTGTTGTTGTTGTTCGCTCCGCGGCCTCCGTTGTTGTTGTTATTGTTGTTGTTCCCGCCTCCGCCGTTGTTGTTGTTATTGTTGTTGTTGTTCGCCCCTCCGCCGTTGTTGTTGTTGTTATTGTTGTTGTTCGCGCCCCCGCCGTTGTTGTTATTGTTGTTGTTGTTCGCTCCGCGGCCTCCGTTGTTGTTGTTGTTATTGTTGTTGTTCCCGCCTCCGCCGTTGTTGTTGTTATTGTTGTTGTTGTTCGCCCCTCCGCCGTTGTTGTTGTTGTTATTGTTGTTGTTGTTCCCGCGGCCTCCGTTGTTGTTGTTATTGTTGTTGTTGTTGGCTCCGCGGCCTCCGTTGTTGTTGTTGTTATTGTTGTTGTTCCCGCGGCCTCCGTTGTTGTTGTTATTGTTGTTGTTGTTCGCGCGACCCCGGTTGTTGTTGTTGTTGTTATTGTTGTTGTTGTTCGCCCGCCCCCGGTTGTTGTTATTGTTGTTGTTGTTGTCGCTCGGCGCCGTCGCGTGAGTTCCTGTGGGTGCCGGAGCAGCAAAGGCGACAGAGGGCACCATTGCGCCTCCCGCAGCCAGAGCAACCGACGCGGTCAGCATTGCAGCGCGCTTTGCGATCTTGTTGAGCATGATGGTCCCTTTCCGATGAGTGTGGGCCTTGCCGCCGATTCGCAGCCCATTTCGATTACGGAAGCAATTCTCCGTAATATGTGCCGCCAGCTCAGTGGGCCGATCTTGGCACGTCTACCACTCAACACTCCGGAATCTCATGGCTCGACAGACAACGGCAACATTTGTTTCGCATTGTGGCCGGATTTTCTGCCAGGGACATTTCGGAGGCGCGGTCGCGCGACATTCTCGGCGCGGGTCGGTTTGAGCCGCGAACCGGTAGACCCGGTTTCTGGAACTCCTTGGCCAGCATGCTCTGCCCCAGCCGAGGAAACATCGGGCGAACACCCCAACTTCCACCCGGGCACACCCCACGTCCCCTCCGGGCCCACCCCACATCCCCTCCGGCGTTCCGCGACGCCACCCCACCCGTCGACCCGTCCCGGCCGATCTGGATCTTTTGCGCGGCTCCGCCCACGGAGAGAAAATGGCTGGTGATGGACCTACTAGAGCGAGAGGCCGTGCTCCAGGACCTCGCCGGTCACCTGCAGGCGGCCGTGAGCGGACCTGGACGCCTCGCACTTGTGCGAGGCGAAGCCGGTATCGGCAAGACCACCGTCGTCCGCCATCTGGCCCAGCTGGCCGACCCCCGTATCAGGGTCCTGGTCGGCGCTTGTGACCCGCTGGCGACACCCCGCCCCCTGGGCCCCCTGATGGACCTGGCCCCGCGCCTGGGTCCGGCGGTGCGCACCGGCCTGACCGGGGCGCTGGCCGGCACCTGCCGTTCCGATGAGGTCTTCGACTGTCTGCTCGCCGACCTGAGCGCCGGTCCCAGCCTGCTGGTCGTGGAAGACGTCCACTGGGCCGACGAGGCCACCATGGACCTGCTGCGGCACCTGGCGCGGCGCCTGCCGAGCGTTCCCGCCCTGGTGGTGGCCACCTACCGGGACGACGAGGTCGGCCGCACCCACCCTTTGACCGCTCTCCTCGGCACTCTGGCGGGCTATCAGTGGGTGTACCGCCACGACCTGGCCCCCTTGAGCCGCCCGGCCGTGGCCCGGCTGGCCACCGGACACTCCGTCGACGTCGAGCAGCTGTACCACGTGTCCGCCGGCAACCCGTTCATCGTCACCGAGATCCTGGCCGCCCCCACCGAGACCATCCCGGCCACGGTGCGCGAGGCCGTGGCGGGCCGCCTGGCCGGACTCTCGGCCTCCGCACGCACGGTCGTCGACGTGCTGGCCGTCCTGGGGCACCGGGTCTCGCCGCAGCTGCTTGCCGGCGTCCTGCCGGCCCCGGAGGAAGCCCTCGAGGAGGCCGTGGCCTGCGGAATCGTACGCACCGACGGACAGGAGACCGAGTTCCGCCACGAGCTGACCCGACTCGCGGTGCTGGAGGCCGTCCCCGCCGCCTGCTGTCTGCGGGTACACCGGCAGGCGCTGGAGGCGATGCGGTCCGGCCCGGTCACCCCTGACGATCTGGCGCTGCTGGCCGATCACTCCGAGGCCGCCGGGGATCCGGCCGCCGTCCTGGAGTACGCGCCCGCGGCGGCCGCCCACGCCGCCGCGACGGGCGCGCACCGGGAAGCAGCCGTCCAGTACGCGCGCGCCCTGCGGTACGCCGACCGCCTGCCGCTCGACCGGCAGACGTCCCTGCTGGAAGGCCATGCGCAGGCCTGTCTCCTGTCGAGCCGACTGGACGAGGGGGCCGAGTCTCTCCGTGCGGCGGTACGGCTGCGCGGTGCGGCGGGCGACCCGCTGCGTGAGGGGGAGAACTTGCGTCGGCTGTCGTACTCGCTGTGGCCGGCCGGACGCACCGCCGAGTCGAGACAGACCGCCCTGGACGCGGTGCGGGTGCTCGAAGGGCTGGGACCGAGCCGGGAGCTGTCCTGGGCCTATCTGAACCTCTGCCGGCTGGCCTGCTACGAGCATGAGGCGGTGGCGGTGACCGCCGCCCACGCCGAGAAGGCGATCGCTCTCGGTGAGGACCTCGCCGACGCGGGGGTGGTCGTCCAGGCGCGCTTCCATGCCGCGGCGGCCCGGATGCTGAGCGAAGGGCGCGGCTGGGAGGACTGCGAACAGGCGGTGTCCAGCGCGATGGAGCAGGATCTGCCGGTGGACGCGGGCTCCTGTGCGCTCGTCCTGTGCTGGTTCGCCGCGCTGCAGCGTGACGTCGAGCGGACCACCGCGGCCGTGCGCCGGGCCGAAGCCCACTGCCTCGATCACGACCTGCTGTTCCACCTGTTGTGTACGAGGGCCTGGGGCAGCTGGGGGCTGCTCAACCGGGGCTCGTGGACCCAGGCGGCCGGTGCCGCGCAGGCGGTCCTGTCCCATCCGGACTCACCACCGGTCGCCCGGGCCCTGGCCCTGACCGTTCTGGGCCTGGCGCGCGCCCGCACGGGCAGGGGCCAGGTGTGGCCGCTGCTCGAGCAGGCCGCGGACCTGGTCGACGCGGACTGTCTGATGGCCACGGGCCTGGGGTGGGAGGCCCGGGTCGAGGCGGCCTGGCTGGCCGACGACCCCGAGCGGGTGCGGGCGGAGGCGATGCGCGGTCTGGACGCGTTGGCAGAGCGCAGCCATCCCTGGCTGTCGGGGCCGCTCGCCTGCTGGATCCGCCGCGCCGGAGGGACGCCCTCGCCGGTGCCTGCGGCCGAACCCCACGCGCTGGAGCTGGCCGGCGACTGGGCCGGCGCCGCGGCACGATGGGACGCGCTCGGCTGCCCTTACGACGCCGCGCTGGCCCGGCTCTCCGGTGACGGTCCCGCGCTGCACCAGGCCCTGGCCGCCTTCGAGGCCCTCGGCGCCCGGCCGGCCGTGGCGCGCACCCGCGCCGTGATGCGTACCCGGGGCGTCCGCCCGATCCGGCGGGGCCCGCGGGCGGCCACCCGGGCCAATCCGTACGGGCTGACCAACCGGGAGCTGGACGTCCTGAAGCTGCTGGACGAGGACCTGTCGGATGCCGAGATCGCGGCCCGCCTCTACATCACCCCCAAGACCGCCGGGCATCACGTCGGCGCGGTGCTGAACAAACTCGGCGTCCACACCCGCCACGAGGCCGCTCGTAAACTCCACGATTCCGACCGTCGATAGGGCGGCCCAGACCTGGCCTAGACCTGGTTCTCGTCCCGTCTTACGACGTTCCCGGGAAGCGGAGATCATCCGACACGCATCACCCCGGCGTGCGACAATGGGAACAAATCAGCGCACTCGCAGCTTGCTTCAGCTTTCAGGGTGATGAGAATGAAGAAAGCAGCCTTGCGGAGTGTCGGTCTGGCCGCGGCCTGCTGCTGTATGGCGTGGGGCGCATGGGGCGCCTCAGTGGGTGAAGCGGGCGCCCTTTCTCGGAATTCGCAGGCCGCATCCTCGAAGTCGGCACTCCAGTGTTATGCGACGCGCGGCAGTCCGAATGACGTCGTGTGCTACCGGAATTCTTGGAAGGCCGAGTTCCGGCACGGGGACGTGGTCTACATCCCCATTCTCATTCAGGTGCCCGCGCCTTCGCATCCGTCGTCCGTGACGCTCGTCGACGGGCTGGACGACATACGTCCGAGCGGCGCGAGTCCCGGCTGACTCATCGACGCTTTCCCGAAGACTGCTCGGCCGACAGTCGGAGCACGTCCCTCGACGGCGTGTTCGGGCCCCCCGCCCCACGTACGGGAGGCCGAACACTCCAGGCCGGCTCTATGACGGCGGTGGCCCGAATACCCGGTTCAGACAGTGCAGCCGGGGCCGCTGAGGGGGCGGACGCAGACGTTGAGCGAGGCGCCGCCGTTGTTGGTGTTCGTGCCGGGGCCGCCGTCGAGGACGTCAGGGCCGTTGCCGCCGAAGAGGGTGTCGTTGCCGTTGGCGCCCCTGAGGGTGTCGGCGCCGTCCTGGCCCTCGATGCGGTCGTTGCCGTCGCCGCCGCTCAGGACGTCGTTGCCGTCGCCGCCGCACAGGAGGTCGTTGCCACCGCGGCCGTCGATGACGTCGTTGCCGCCGAGGCCGAAGATGACGTCGTCACCGGGGGTGCCGATCAGCAGGTCGGCGCGGTTGGTCCCCACGATGGTGGGTGTCGCGTTGGCACAGGTGAGGGCGGCGGCCGGACGGACGGTGATCGTGAACAGTCTTGAGGCCGGGGGCACGTCGGGGTCGGGGTCGGTGGCTGTCACGGTGAACGTGTACGTGCCGGTCGTCGTCGGAGTACCGGAGATCACTCCGCTCGTCGGGCTGAGGGTCAACCCGGGAGGCACGGAGCCGCTGGTGACCGCGAAGGTGGGGGCTCCGGTGCCGCCGGCGGTCTGCAGCGTGGTGGAGTAGGCGACGTTCTGGGTGGCGTCGGGGAGCGGGCTGGTCGTGACGAAGGCCAGATCCTGGATCGTGTAGCTGATCGTCACCAGGCCGTTGGCGCCGGGGGTTCCGATCGGCGAGGCGCTGTACGTGGTGCCCGTTCCCGTGGGGGTGGCGAAGCTGCTGCCCCCACCACCGCTCCCCCCGCCGACCGCACCACCGGTGGTGGCGGATGCGCCACCACCGCCGCCCCCGAAGTAGCCGCCTCCGCCGCCTCCGCCGCCACTGACGACGAAACCGGTACCGCAGCCGGAGTAGTTGCCGCCGGCACCTCCCGTGCCGACCGTCGCACCGGAGAACCCACCCCCGGCGTCGCCGGCCTGGCCCGTGCAGGACCCGGCGACGGCTCCCGCGCCGCCCGTACCTCCCGCGCCGGTGGTGCCCCCGCCACCGCCGCCCCCGGGCGAACCGCCGAGACTCCCGCCCGTGCCTCCGGCGGTGCCGTCGGGGGTTCCGCCATTGCCTCCCTGCGTGGGGAGATTGCGCCCCCCGCCGCCGCCTCCTCCACCCGCTACCACGAGCAGGCTTCCGCCCGTCGCCACGCTCGACGCCCCGCCCCCGCCCGAGCCGGTAGACAGGGGAGTCGTGGTTCCGTTTCCGCCGGCACCTCCGCCGTTGTAGCCACCGGCGCCCCCGCTGTTGGTGCAGGATGCGCCGCCGGCACCCCCCACATTGACGGTGACGACCGTCGGGGTCGCGGAGGCCGGAAGCGTGCTGACCACCCGCGCCCCGGTACCACCGGTCCCTCCATTGGGGCAGGTTCCGCTGACGGCGCTGCCGCCGCCGGCGCCGTCAGCGGTGATCGTCGCCACCGCGTTCGCGGGGATGGTGAGACTCTGCGGGGCACCCGTGAAGGTGAAGGTCTGATCGATGTCGACCGCACGACGGGACGCCGTGGCCGCCGCCACCGGAGCCGTCCCGAGACCGAACAGGACCACGCACAGGGCTGCCGCGGCGCCCGCGCTGCACCACCGCCGGCCAGTGCCGGGCCTCCCACGCCGTCGCCCCGCACCCGCGATCAAAGAGGGTCGCGCAAGTCTCTCGTTCACCGATCTCTCCCGGTTCCTCGGTGTCAGCCCTGTCAGCACCCGCGCGCGGTCAGCAGCAGGCCGACGCCTCCCTACCTCACAGTGCGCGCAGGCGCACTCTATGTGACAGAAAGAACCACAAAGTGCAATAAGTCCTTTTTGCGCACCTTTCGAGCGTTTCTGGCATGCCCCTGCCCGGTCAGGCGACGACATTTCTCCGCACCCGCCCAGAAGCGCGCCTACGGATCAGAAGGTCTCATCACTCCTGACAGCACCAGGGCCCCTCGGTGATCAACCGAGGGGCCCTGGTAGGTCCGCTGCGCGCCCGGCAGCGTGCGCGTCGTCACGCGTCAGAGCGCTTCCAAGTTCTCCCTGGGGGCCTCTCCCGACCTGTGCACTGGAGGCAGAACACTCCACGGGAAGTTGATCCACGAGTCGGTCCGCTTCCACACGTACTCGCACTTCACCAGCGAGTGGGGCTTCTCGTAGATCACGGCGCTGCGGACCTCGGCGACGGTGTCGACGCAGAAGTCGTGCACGAGCTTGAGCGTCTTGCCGGTGTCGGCGACGTCGTCCGTGATCAGGACCTTCTTGTCGGAGAAGTCGATCACGTTGGGGACGGGGGCGAGCATGACGGGCATCTCGAGGGTGGTTCCGACGCCCGTGTAGAACTCGACGTTCACCAGGTGGATGTTCTTGCAGTCGAGGGCGTACGCGAGGCCGCCCGCGACGAAGACACCCCCGCGCGCGATGGAGAGCACTATGTCCGGCTCGTACCCGTCGTCGGCGATGGTCTGGGCGAGTTCGCGGACGGCGGTCCCGAACCGCTCGTAGGTGAGGTTCTCGCGCGCTTCGGTCATGGTCACGCCCTCACACCTGGGTCCGGTGGAAGTTGAGGAAGGACCGGGAGGCGGTCGGGCCGCGCTGCCCCTGGTAGCGGGAGCCGTACCGGTCGCTGCCGTAGGGGAACTCGGCCGGCGAGCTGAGCTGGAACATGCACAGCTGCCCGATCTTCATGCCCGGCCAGAGCTTGATGGGCAGCGTCGCCAGGTTGGACAGCTCCAGGGTCACGTGCCCGGAGAAACCAGGATCGATGAACCCCGCCGTGGAGTGCGTGACGAGGCCGAGCCGCCCGAGGGAGCTCTTGCCTTCGAGCCGCGAGGCGAGGTCGTCGGGCAGCGTGATGACCTCGTACGTACTGGCGAGGACGAACTCCCCGGGATGCAGGATGAACGGCTCGTCGCCCTCGGGCTCGACCAGCCGCGTCAGATCCGCCTGCTCGATGGAGGGGTCGATGTGGGGGTAGCGGTGATTCTCGAACACCCGGAAGTAGCGGTCGAGCCGCACGTCGATGCTCGACGGCTGCACCATGGATTCGTCGTAGGGGGCGATCCGCACCCGTCCGGCGTCGATCTCGGCCCGGATGTCCTTGTCTGAGAGAAGCACGCCCCGAGGATACGCGTGGGGCTGCCCACAATTGTGGACAGCCCCACGTCTACCTCCTGCTGAGACCACTCAGCACCTTCCGCTACCGGTTCTCCAACGCCACCGGAACGACGTTCCGCAGCCGCGCGCACCGCGGACACCGGATCAATCGACCGGGTCCGAGCCGCTCGGCCTTCTGCATCGGGAACGTAGTGGTGCTGAACACGTGCCCCTCGGCACATCGGACGACGGTGCGCTCCATCAAGTCCACAGAGTCCCTTCCCCAAGAGCCTTCGTCAGGCACTGGCGTGGCCGACGACGAAAGCCACATTACGGGATCAATGGGACGGTCCTCCAGGCGGCACTCCGACCCCGCCGGGACCCTCCCTCACGCCTCCACCGTACGCCCCAACTCCGTTCCCCCGCAGCCGTGTCCACTCCCCGAAACGCACACCGGCCCCGCGGCTTCAGCGCCGGGGGCCAGGCATGAGGTAGAGTGAGCGGGCATTCGACACCGGCCTGGCCGGCGTCTTACGCGGGTGTAGTTTAGTGGTAGAACATCAGCTTCCCAAGCTGAGAGTGCGAGTTCGATTCTCGTCACCCGCTCCATGTGAACCGATGAAACCCCCAGGTCGATGACCCGGGGGTTCTTTGTTGTGCGCGGTGATCAGTCGCCGCCACCACACCACCCGACCCGCAGGTCATGCGCAGGTAAAGTGCTACGATCCGGCCACTCGCCTGGGGGGGTGTCTGAACGTCACGTGTGCCGCGCGTCCATGACCTGCGGCTTCGTGGCGCGCGTACCAGCCTCTCCAAGCCTTCGCCCACCACCCCGGAGAGGTCCTGCATGGGCAGACGTGCGCTCGTACGAGGCGCCACCGCCGCCGCTGTTTCCTTCACGCTCGCCCTCGGGCTCGGCCCGTTCACGGCCGCCAGTGCGCAAGGGAAGACGGTCACCGGAGAAGTGGTCGTGCCGGCCACCACATCCATGGTTCCCCGGACGGGTCTGCTGAGCGCGGGGCCCTCGGGGTTCCTCCGGTACGAGGAGGGCCGTGGCCAGCTGTGGACGACGTACGACGGTGTCGACACCGTCGTCGACGCCTCGGGCACGGACGCGTACGGCGTGACGAGTGCCGGCGCGGGTTCGGACGTCGTCGCACACCTCGACAGCTCCGCCCGGGTCGTGACCCTGCGGAACATGACGTCAGGTCAGGTCGGTACGGTCGCGTTGCCCGAGGGGCACCGCTACTTCAGCACGCTCGGTTCGACGGTCGTCACGACGACGGGAACCCCGGGCGACTCCCAGTGGCACCTGCTCGACGCTCGGGACGACGGCACCCTCTCCGACCGCACGGTGGAAGGCGTGCCCTCCGGCGTCGTCACGGAGTCCGCCGCCGGGCTGGGCGACGCGCGCGGACAGGTGGTGCAGTACCGGAAGGGCGACAACGACGTCACCGGCTGGCTCGACATCGAGCAGGCGCGCTTCACCGCCCTGCCGTACACCATGCGGGCGTGGTACTACCTGGTCGCGCTCAGCCCCACCCACCTGGTGTGGTTCGACAACGGCACCCTGTACGTCGCCTCCCGCCAGAACCCGGCCGCCGCCCTGCGGACCGTGGCGGTCGGTGACATCGCGCAGGTGCTGGGCATGGTCGGCGACACCGTGATCGTGTCCCGGTACGACCGCTCCCTGGGCAGCAGCGACACCTACCGCGCCGTCTCGCGCGTGGAGGCCGTCCCCCTCGACGGCTCCGCGCGCCGGACGCTGCTGGCCCGGACGTCCCGGGGCGCCGTGGCGACTCCGGACGGCGGGCTTCTGGTGGCGGGCGGCGCCGACACGGACCACTGGGGCGTCTCCCTCGTCGAGGCCGCCGCGGGCGGCGGGGTCACCGTGCGCCGGATCGCGGACGCGTACCCGCAGAAGACCGCCCACACGGTCTCTCAGCTCACCTTCGCCCAGGGCCGGCTGACCACCGTGGAGCTGGACCCCGTGGGTGACTGGTCGTACCTCCACACCCGGGAGACCGGCGTGGCCGGCTCCCCCACGGCAGGGGCGCGCACCCCGCGCGGCCGCATCGTGCTGGAGGACTACGCGGGAGGTCGCCCGCGTCTCCTCGACACCGGCGACGGCCGGACGGTCGTCTCCGGTTTCGGCACGAGCGCCGCACAGCAGCCCCGGCTCCTCGAGTCCACCCAGTCGCTGCCCGGCACCCGGATCGACAGCTCCCGCAGCTACCAGACGGCGACCGCAGCGAACGGCCGCTTCGCCGCCCTGGCCAGGCCGTACGACAGCGCCGGCAAGATGGAGACCCGGATCGTCGACCTCGACTCCGGGCGCACGGTGTTCACGACGACGGAGAGCGTACGGGCGATATGGGGCACCACCGTGTGGGTGATGTCCGGCAACGACAGCGTGGTCCCCTACGACCTGCTGACCGGGAAGCAGGGCGAGCCCGTGTGGTTCGGTCGCGGCTGCCTGCTGAACGACTTCCAGGCGGTCGGCCGGTGGCTGCTGTGGAACTGCGTGCTCAACTCGGAGGGCCAGGGCGTCTACGACACCGTCACCAAGCGGAATGTGACGCTCGTGCAGGGTTCGGGCTGGGAGCAGGCGCAGCTCGGTGACGGCTTCGTCGCGACGGCCGCGGCCGGACAGCTCAAGGTGATCGACGTGCGCGGCGGGACACCCGTGGCGCACACCGCCGGGCAGTTCGAGGGCAACGCCTGGGACGTCGACCCGTACACCGGTGTGATCGCCCAGCTCCGCTCCGACAACTCCATCCGTCTGACCGCAAGCGACGTGCCCGTCTCCGCACTCGCCCAGCGCGACGCCACCGTCGCCGCCTCGATCGACGTCAAGGGCGGCAGCGCGCAGTGGGCCCCGAAGTGGTGGCTGAACAAGCCGGCGGCCTCCTGGACCCTCGCGATCGGCGACCAGGCCGGTAAGACCGTACGCACGCTCACCGGCGCTCTGACGCGCGGTGTGGTGAGCCCGGCCTGGAACGGCAAGGACGGCTCCGGCCGGCTGGTGCCCAACGGCGCCTACACCTGGAAACTGACCGTCACCCCCGCGGACGGGCAGGGCGCGGCGCTGACGAGGACGGGTTCGGTCAAGGTCACCGGAGCCGCCGCGGTCCGCCGCGACTTCGTCGGGTCGGACGGCTTCGGCGAGCTGGTGACGCTCAACAGCTCGGGCGGGCTGACGTACCAGTACGGGACGGGCAAGGGAACGTTCACCGGCAAGGTGACGGGCTCCGGGTGGCCGACGACGGTAAAGGCGGTGCCCTTCGGCGACCTGAGCGGCGACCGCTGCAACGACGTGCTCGTGCGGTTCAGCAGCGGTTCGCTGCGCGCCTACCGGCCCGCGTGCGGGGCGGCGGTGACGCCGTCCACCGCGTACACCTCGCTGGGCACGGGCTGGAACCAGTACGACGTGCTGACCTCGCCCGGGGACGTCAGCGGCGACGGCCGGGCCGACCTGATCGCCCGCCAGTCCTCGACCGGCGACGTCTACCTCTACAAGGCGACGAGCACGGGCACGTTCTCCGCGAGAGTGAAGATCGCGTCCAAGTGGACGGGGTACAAGAAGGTCGTGGGAGCCGGTGACCTCAACGGCGACGGTCACGGTGACCTGCTGGTCCAGGACAAGTCGAACGAGCTGTGGCGCTACAACGGCACGGCGACCGGCACGTTCAAGGCCCGCGTGAAGGTTTTCAACGACTGGGGCTCGTCGTACAACGTGATCGTGGGCGTGGGAGACATCACGGGCGACGGCAGGGCTGACCTGGTCTCCCGCGACACCTCCGGCAACGTCTGGCGCAACAACGGCACCGGCACGGGTTCCTTCGGCGGCCGTACGAAGATCGCCACCGGCTGGCAGGGATACAAGGGCTTGTTCTGAGCCCGGCTTCACCGCCGCACGACGGGCCCGGACGACACGTTTCGTCCGGGCCCGTTCCATGCCGAACGCCAGCCGTCCTCGGGCACGAACAGGCTCTCGGCGACACCCACCCCGACATCGAAGAAAACCGCGCTGATCCCTCAGCTCTCCGCCATCACTCGGACAGCACTCCGACAGCACTCCGACAATGATCGGCGGCAGGAAATCGCGGCCTGAATCGACGCGTTGGACCGGCGGCGGGCGCCCGGGCGGCTACCAGGTGAGGGCGTCCGTCGCGTTGTCCTGCCAGTAGGTGACGGTGGCGGTGCTGTTGAAGAAGACACCGCCCTTCGGCAGCTTCAGGGTCTTCTCCCTGCCGGTCGCGTCGCCCTTCCTGTCCGCGAAGAACACGCCCAGGGTCTTCGCCTTGGCGCCGCCCTCGCCGTCGGGGGTGGACGTCGTGATGCCCGCGTACGCGGACCGGCCGGGCTTGAGCGTCACCACGGCCTGCGGCGTGGTCTCCTCGGCCCACGGCAGCGGCGCCTGGGCGTCAGCGCCGGCCCTCAGGTAGGGGGCGATGTAGGCGTAGCAGGGCTTGCTGCCGGTGTTGGTGGCCTTGACCAGCAGGTGGTTGATCGGGCGGGACACCTCGGTGACGGTCAGCTCGGTGTTCGCGGTGGTGCAGGTGACGACCGAGGGCGCCTTCTTGGCGGCGGCGGAGGCCGTCTGCCCGGTGGCCTGGAAGCCGGCGAGCGTGAGCGCGGCGACGACCAGGGAGGAGGCGGCCGCGCGGGAGACGAAACGAGTGGCGATGGGCATGGCTGGACTGCTTTCTCTGAATATCAGGAATATGATTGAACCGTTCCGGGTTTGATCGAGACTCTAGATCTTGACTGTGACCTGGTGTTTTGCGGTCTTGCTGTAGTAGTTGGTTTCGTATTCGACGGGTGGGATGTGCCCGATCTCACCGTGGAGTCGGCGGTGGCAGTACCAGTCGACCCACTCGGCGGTGTCCAGTTCGACCTCGGAGAGAGTCTTCCAGGGGCGGCGGGGCTTGATCAGCTCGGTCTTGAACAGGCCGATCGTGGACTCCATCAGGGAGTTGTCGTAGGCGTCACCGACCGACCCGATCGACGCGGCGATGCCCGCCCGGTCGAGGTGCTCGGCGAGCGCGAACGACGTGTACTGCGACCCGGCATCGCTGTGATGTATCAACTCGCCTTTCCTGTGCGGGTGTTGGTCTCGGTCGCGTTGCCACAGGGCCATCTCGAGGGCGTCCAGGACGAGGCGGGTCTCCTTTGATGTGGCCGCTGACCAGCCGACGATGCGGCGGGAGAAGGTGTCCACGACGAAGGCGACGTAGACGACTCCGGACCAGGTGCTGACGTAGGTGAAGTCGGCGACCCAGCAGCGGTTCGGCGCCGACGCGACGAACTTGCGGTCCAGCAGGTCCGGTGCCCGCTCGACGGCAGTGTCAGGGCTCGTGGTGATGACCTTTTTTCCGCGGATGGCGCCGGCGATACCGAGTTCCCGCATCAGGCGTTCGACGGTGCACCGGGCCACGACGTGGCCTTGGCGGTGCAGCTCACGCCAGACCTTCCTGGCGCCGTAGACACGGAAGTTGGCCGCGTGGATCTCGGTGATCAGCATCTTGAGGGCGGTATCCCGCACCTGCCTGGCCGAGGGCGCGGCCGCGCGTTTCTTCGCCGCGTAGTACGTGGAAGGGGCGATCTTGCAGTCGTGCTCGGTGAGCACGCGGCAGATCGGCTCGACACCGCCGAAGCGGGCCCGGTGCTCGTCGATGAACGCTACGAGCGTGTGTGTGGCCGGTCGAGCTCGGCCGCGAAGAAAGACGCCGCGGCCTTCAAGATGTCGTTGGCTCGCTTCAGCTCGGCGATCTCTTTCTTCATCGCTTTGATCTGCGCGGATTCCTCTGTGGTCGTCCCTGGACGCTGTCCGGAGTCGATCTCGTCCCGCTTCACCCAGTTCCGCAGTGTCTCGGCCGAGCCGATGCCGAGTTTCTGGGCGACCGCCCTCAGCGCGGCCGACTCGTTCGGGTAGTCACCGCGGACCTCGGCGACCATACGGACCGCTCGTTTGCGCAGCTCAAGGGGATAGGAGGAAGGGCGTGCCATGACTCAATCCTTTCACGGAATCGAGTCTCCACTGAACCCGGAACGGTTCAGATCTTCCGTTTGCGGGCTGTGCCGCTCGGTCCTGTCCTGGTCGTGCTGCATGTGGTGTGCCCCGCCGCTCCTGGAGCGCGGGCCATGAACACGCAGTCGTACGGGGCCGATCACCGGGTCAGGCGGGGCGCCGCGTTCGGACGACCCAAGCCTGTGCCATGCAGCGTTCCATCAGCCATTCCTGTCGGGATTTCGGGATGCTGGAACGCCCGCACCACCTCTGAACTGCACAAACGCGGTCTTCCTGGGATGCCGAATGGAATGGAGGACCGTGGGGAACGGCTGACGAGACCGCCGGCTCCCGCGAAACGGGCACACGTGAACACCTCGAAGCACACCGGCATCGACCTCGACTCAACCTCGACCTCGACTCGGCATCGGCATCGGCTCGACCTGGGCCCGACCTCGACATCGCTCGGACGGGCGGGAGTTGAGCCCTCGTCTGGATGGATGACCCGTCGCACGACCCGGGGGCACAGGGACATCGGTGCGTGACAGGCGCGCCTCCGTCTCCGGAGCGGCAGGCCCTACTCTGATCCCCGTGAGGCAGGCAGGCGCTGGGAAGGATGATCGGCGATGACGCCCCTGAGCACCGGGGACCCCGAGTCCATAGGCGGGTACACCCTTCTCGGTCGGCTCGGGGCGGGCGGCATGGGAGTCGTCTATCTGGGGGTCTCCGCCTCGGGACGGCAGGTCGCGGTCAAGCTCGTGCGCGGGCCGTACGCCCAGGAGGAGGAGTTCCGGACGCGCTTCCGGCAGGAGATCGAGGCAGCGCGCAGAGTGAGCGGCGCCTTCACCGCGCCTGTCGTGGACGCCGACCCGGACGCCGACCAGCCGTGGATGGCGACCCTCTACATACCGGGGCTCAACCTCGCCGAGGTCGTGCAGAAGAACGGCCCGCTGAGTCAGCGGGATTTGCGCGCGCTGGGGCTGGGGCTCACCGAGGCGCTGCGCGACATCCAGCGGGCGGGCCTGGTGCACCGGGACCTCAAACCGGGCAACGTCCTCATGACCGAGGGCGGGCCGCGTGTCATCGACTTCGGCATATCGCGGGCCTCCGACCACCAGAGCTTCACCACGACCGGGCGGATGATCGGCACTCCGCCCTTCATGTCACCGGAACAACTGGCCTCTCCCCGGGACGTCACCCCGGCCTCGGACGTGTTCTCACTGGGGTCGCTGCTGGTGTTCGCGGCCGTCGGCACGGGACCGTTCGACGCCGACAGCCCGTATATAACCGGCTATCAGGTGGTGTTCGGAACCCCGGACCTCGACGGCGTGCCCGCAGCGCTCCTGGACATCGTCGAGCGCTGCCTGGACAAGGACCCGCTCGCACGCCCGGAACTGACGGACATACACCGCATGCTCCAGGCGCTGCCGGACTCCGACGCCACCGGGTCCCCGATGGCCGAGCAGTCCGCGAAACCCCCGCGCCGCCCCACTTCTCGGAGCACGGCCACCACCTCCGCGGGCGCCGCGACCGGCATCGGCACGGGCAAGCGGCGCCGGGCCCGGATGCTGCTCACCGGCCTCGGCGCGGTGCTGGCCGTCACGGCGCTGAGCATCGGGGCGGGTGTCTTCGTGTCCGATTCGGGCACCGCCACCGCCACCGGCACCGGCACGGCCACCGCCCGGGCCGCGTCACTGCCCGACGGCTGGCGGCCGTGGCGGACGAAGCTGCGGTACGACGTGAAGGGTGTCCCTCTCGACTACGACAGCCCTGGATGCCTGACGGAGGGGACCGCCCTGTTCTGTGGCGGTACGGGTTTCACGGCCGCCAGGATCGACGCGGCCTCCGGCCGCACCCTGTGGCGGACCGGCACCCGCCCTCAGGGGGCACAGCCGGTCGGCGTTCGCGACGGGCTGGTCTACATGTACGAGGTTCCGGACGACAGGAACAGGCGCGTGGTGGCCCTCGACGCCGCGACCGGGCACCGGCGGTGGCAACGCGACATCAACCCGTCCGAGGACGCGGTCCTGTACGACGGCGGACTGCTGACCCTGTCTCACGACTACTCGACGTTCGTGGCCTATGGGCCTTCCGGCAAGGAACTGTGGCGGGCGCCCTCGCTGGACGAGTACTGCACTCCGGCGGCGCTGGGAGGCGTGCCCTACGCCCTGTGCTCGAAGGGCAACGAGCCCGGCCGGACCCCGGTCGAACTCATGAGACTCGGACCCGGCAGCCTGACCGAAGCGGCCACACTGCCCAAGAAGGCGGAGGCGCTCGGCGCTGTCGGCGGGCAACCCCTGTTCCTCGCCCCCCAGACCGCGAAGGACGTGTACGAAGCCGGGTACGAACGGCCGTACAACGCACTGCTGCGGGTGGCCCCGGAGACCGGACAGGTCAGACGGATACCGCTGGCGCATCCGCTGACCGGCGCGGCCACCCTCGTGGACGGCGTCGTCTACTTCGTCCGGTCCGACGGGTCGGTCACCGCGGTGTCGGCGGACAGCGGCAGACGACTCTGGCAGAAGACGACGGACATGGAGAGTCTGTCCGCACCCGCGGTGTCGCCGACGTACAAGCGGGTCTATTTCTCCAACCGCTTCGGCCGTCTGCTGGCACTGGACAGCCGTACCGGAGCGGAGGTCTGGCGCACCTCCGCACTGGACGACCCCGGGGACAAAGTGCAGAGCTACCCGCCGCGCGTGCTGCTCGTCGAGGACGCGGTCGTGGCGATGGCCGGCTACACGCTCTTCTCCCGGAGTCCTGACGGGCCCAACTGATCCCGCGCCCGCAGGTGTTCCACCACAGCGGAACCGTCCGGCCCCCGCGCAACACCCCCATGTGGTGCGTGCCCAAAGCGTGCCCCCAAAACCGGACGACCACGGTGAGCAGCGGCACGAAACCAGCCCTTCAAACTGCACCACCAGGCCGACGACCCGGGGTTCTCCGGGGTCCGGGGCCGGTCCGGTTGTCCGAGAACTCCTCCGGGATTGTCCGTGATCGGTAACGGACGCATCCCGCGGCCGGGATCCTTCGTCCTGCCAAGTGGTCGCGACACGACCGGGGATCGACGGGGCACTGGCGAAAGCGGGGCGGACATGGCACGGCACGGCGGGACGCGGGGCTGGTACGGCAAGGTGGTCGGGGCGGCACTCGGGGTGACGGTGTTCGCCGTCGGTGCCTCGTTGTGGACCGCGCAGGCCGGTGCCGTGGGCGCCCCCTCGTCGAAGGCGACCGCGCCGGCCGCGCGGAGCAGTGCCGTCAAGACGGTCGCGGTGACCATCGCGCACGCCTCGGACAAGGGCGCGCGCGGCGTCAACATCACCATCGACGACGGGCCCGACCCCGAGTGGACCCCCCAAGTGCTCGACGTGCTGCGGGAGTACGGGGTGAAGGCCACGTTCTGCATGGTGGGGACGCAGGCGCAGGCCCACCCGGACCTCGTGAAGAAGGTGGTCGCGGCCGGGCACCGGCTGTGCGACCACACGGTGTCGCACGACACCACCATGGACAAGAAGTCCCCGGCCTACCGGTCCCAGCAGATCCTCGACGCCGAACGCATGATCACCAAGGCGTCCGGGGGCGTACGGCCGATGTACTACCGGGCCCCCGGTGGCGCCTTCACCCCCGACAGCCGCAAGCTCGCCGCCTCCCGGGGGATGCGCCCGCTGGGCTGGAACGTGGACACCAAGGACTTCGAGCGGCCGGGCACGGACGCCATCGTCGCCACCGTCCAGCGGGAGCTCCCCAACGGGCCGACGCTCCTCTTCCACGACGCGGGAGGCGACCGCTCCCAGACCGTCGAAGCGCTGCGCCGGGTCCTGCCCTGGCTCAAGGGGCAGGGCTACTCCTTCGGCTTCCCCGTGCGCTGAGCGAGTCGAGCAAGCCACCGGCGCCGGCGAGCCACCGGAGCCGCCGGCCCTGACCGGTGCCCGGGTCCACCCCCGCCCTCCCTCGGGTACCCCCGCGATGCGGCGCGACGTCCACCCACCCTCCGCAGCCGAGGTGTTGCCGTGTCTCGATTCAGCGGACGGCACACCCAGTCATCCCTAGGCTCCGAGAGCGACGGTCTGACCAACCAGTTCCATTCCCGAGACACCAGGGGGAGAAGTGCGCCTGCTCGCAGACTCGACCGTGTTCGCAAGTGCCATGGCCCGGTGGTGCACATGCGGGCACATGCGGCGCATAGCGATAGCCGTTCCGGTAGCCCTGCTGGCATTGGCCGGCTGCACCGGTGCGACGTCGACCGGCGGTCGGGCGACCGCCGGTCGGGTGCCGGTCGAATCACCTTCACCCGGCAGATCCTCCGCCGCCCCTTCCCCCGCATCCGCCGTCACCGCGGACCCGCGCACTCCGCCCCAACTCCCGGACGCCCAGGCAACGTTCATCAGAACCGGCGGAAGAACCGGTGGCTACTCCTTTCCGGAGATCCCACTCATTCGACAGGGAACTCTGGAGGTCGCGGTGATCTGCTCGGGTTCCGGGACCATCGACGTCAAGGTCGGCTCTTTCATGAGCCAATCCGTCGCGTGCTCTGACAGCGGCCCTCTGCAGCTCAACCAGCTGGCTTCCGGGAACAGCCGCAAGAACGTCGCCGTATCGGTCACCTCCAGGACGACTGGATCCTGGGGGCTGTCGGTGGGATGGAAGAAGACCATCGACCCTCACGGTTGACCTCGGTCTTTCGTCGCGGCCCGTCGACCTGTCCGGCGGGCCGTTTCCGCGGGGAGGCCCGTGCGCCGCGTCCCTCGGCGACCGAGGGCCACGCACGCGCTCCTCACGCGACGACCTCCCGTGAACCCGCGCTCCCTCGCACCCATTCCGCCCACCGGGTCCGGGCGAGGTCTTACGGAGCGGTGACATGCCCGGCGCGGCGCTGGGACGGCGCGGGTCCGGGGCCTAGCGTGCCCGGTATGCGTGTACTGGTCACCGGCGGTGCCGGGTTCATCGGGTCCCATGTCGTCGAGGCGCTGACGGAACGCGGGCACGAACCCGTCGTGTTCGACCTGCGCGACGGTCTGGACGTGCGCGACGCCGGGGCGGTCGCCTCCGCGCTGCCGGGCGTGGACGCCGTCTGCCATCAGGCGGCGATGGTCGGGCTGGGAACGGGGTTCGGGGACGCGGTCGAGTACGTGTCGCGCAACGACCTCGGCACGGCGGTACTGCTGGCCGCCATGGCGGAGGCGCGGGTGCGGCGGCTCGTGCTCGCCGGGTCGATGGTGGTGTACGGGGAGGGGCGGTACGCGTGCGAGTGGCACGGGGTGGTGCGGCCGGGGCCCCGGACCGTGGCGGACCTGGACGCGGGACGGTTCGAACCCCGGTGCCCGCGGTGCGGTGAGGAACTGACCCCGGGACTGGTGGACGAGGACGCGCCGGCCGATCCCCGCAACGTCTACGCGACGACCAAGCTGGCCCAGGAGCATCTGGCGGCGGCCTGGGCCCGGGCCACCGGCGGCTCGGCGGTGTCGCTGCGCTACCACAATGTGTACGGGCCCGGCATGCCGCGCGACACCCCCTACGCGGGCGTCGCCTCCTTCTTCCGGTCCGCCCTCGCCCACGGCCGGGCGCCGCGCGTCTTCGAGGACGGCCGCCAGCGACGGGACTTCGTGCACGTGCGGGATGTGGCGGCGGCCAACGTGGCCGCGCTCACGGCCGAATCCCGGGACGGCGCCCTGACCGCGTACAACACCGGCAGCGGGGACCCGCACACGGTCGGGGCGATGGCACGGACGCTGGCCGCCGCGTACGGCGGACCCGAGCCCGTGGTGACCGGCGAGTACCGCCTGGGCGACGTACGCCACATCACGGCGGACTCCTCCCGGCTCCGCGCCGAACTCGGCTGGAAGGCCGAGGTCGCCTTCGAGGAGGGGATGCGGGAGTTCGCCGCGGCGAAACTCCGCGGGGAGTGACGGGGGGCGGGGACCGGGGGCGCACGGGGCTGCCGGGGGAACGCCCCGCTCCGTCAGGCCGTTTCGCGGGCCCGCGCCGCGCCCGCGGTCGTCCCTCCGCCGCTCACACCACACGGTCCCCCACGTGGTCCGGCACGTGGTCCTGCACGTGGTCCCCGAGGCGGTCCTCCCCGCTGTCCCCCACGGCGCCTTCCATGAGCCGGCCTGCCTCCTCCTCCGTGGCGGTGGGCGGCACCACCAGCAGGTCCCAGCGGCCCCGGCCGGGAGCCACCAGACAGACGGTGGGCGGGGCGTGCCGGGGGGCCGTCCGGCGCAGGCGCACGACCCCGTCGGCGACGAGCAGCCGGCCCGGGAACGGGGACCACTCGGCCCCGTCCACCAGAACGCCCCCGATCTGCCCCCAGGAACGCGGAAGTCCGTCCAGCAGCCAGGGCAGTTCGGAGGTCAGGTCGTACGAGCGGGGCCACCAGGCGCCGTCGATGGGCCGGGGCATGCGGCCGTGCTCGGGCTGGGACGGCAAGCGCAGGCGGACACCGACCGGCGAGAAGAGCAGGGGCGGCGGGGCGAGAGTCATAGGAACTCCTGGAGAGGTGGCGGGGGCGGGGCGGGGCGAGGGCGGGTGAAGATGCGGTGGTCGCGGTCGGCGGGTCCGTCGGGTGCGTAACGCCCTGCGGAACCTGGGTCGTTGCGGTACATCCGACCGGCCGCGGGCGGAGTGCGCCACGGCCGGGGTGCGGAGAAACCGAGTGGGGAGACCGAGAGGCATCGTGGCTCCTCGGCCTCGGTGACGAGGGTGTGGCCGGGGTCCTGGGCCGCGCCTCTTCGACGGATCCGGGGAGTGGGCGGGGATCCGGGTGGCCCGGCGGCGGGGCCGTCAGACCGTCTCGCCCCGGTGGGTACGGTCCGCGGGCGGCCTGCTGGTGTCCAGCCAGGGGCGGAGCGGGCGGGCGGTGTCCGAGGCGTCGAGCGTGAGGTGCAGTCGCGTGCCCGTACCCGCGGGGCCGTCCGGATAACTGCGCTGCTCGTCGCCGGCGAACAGCACCCGGAGCGCGTCCGCGACCCGCCGGGCGGCTTCGGGGTCCCCGGAGACGATGCGGACCTCCACCCGGCCCGGCGCGTCCGTCCCAGTGCCGGGGGCCTGGGAGGAGTCTGCGCCGGGGGAGTCTGCGCGCTGCGGACCGGGCGGGTGATGCGTGGCCTCGGACGTCATAGGGCGGAACCTGCCCCGGACCGGAGCGGCCCGTGTCTGCTGCGCGGCGAGGACGAGACCGGTCCGATCACCGGCATACGAGGTGCCCTCGGCTCCTCCACCGTACTCCTGCCGGTCGCTTCGGCCGCCGCGACGCCGGGTGGTTCCGGCACGGGGTGGTTCCGGCACGGGGTGGTTCCGGCACGGGGAGGTTCGGCGCGGGGAAGCCGGGGACGGGAGGAGTAGGTTTGGTGTACCGGGAGTATGTCGTGCACCGGCTGCCACGCCGGGTCGTTCCCGGTGAGAGATGAGACCCGGACCGCAGTCCCAGGCGCGGCCCGGAGACGGGTTCGCCCCATGTCCGCGACCTTCGGAGCGACGCGCCACGACCTGCGGCCCCGCCGCCTTCCCGGCATCGGTGACTGAGGCGGCCGTCATGGACGCCTTCGTGACCGTCTCCCTCTGTCTGGTGCTCGTCGCCGTCGGGGCCTACGTACTCCACCGGCTCGGCATCCAGCACGCCGGGCGGACCGCCGTCCGCCCCCACAGCAGCCGCCCGCCCGTGCTCCGGCGCGGCCGGGATACGCCCGGACCTCAGGCCCGGCCTCGGGCCGGACCTCGGGCCCGACCTCGTCGTACCGGCCGGACCCGTGAAGCCCTGCGCGTCCCCAGAACGGAGGCGTCATGTCCCTACCACGTCTGACCATCTACCGGCACGACCGGAGGAACCGGTCACTGATCACCCTGGCCGGTGAGATCGATCCGGCCACGGCGCCCCGGGTGCGCGACGCCCTGGAACGGTGCCTGGACGACGGCATCAGCACCATCGACGTCGATCTGACCCCTCTCGGGTCATGCGACGGCACCGGTCTGCGGGTCTTCCTGGACGCGTCGGAGCACGCCGCCACAGCGCACGCGTCGCTGCGGCTGCACCACCCCTCCCCGCAGACCTCACAGCTCCTCGCCCGCACCGGCGCCGCTCCCCGGCTCCTCGACCCGCCGAGGGCTCCGGCGCCGCCGCACCTCCCGCGCGACCTCCGCACGACAGCTCCCCCGTCGAGTCCCTACGGCATGTGAGGCGGGACGGCCGGAGCACGGAGCACGACAGAACAGGGCACCACGCCGTCGGGGCCCGCCCGGATCCCGGGCGGGCCCCGACGGCGCTACGGCCGCCTTCCTGCGCCCTCGGCGGACGCCGTGGGTGAAGCGTCGGCGGACGCCGTGGATGAAGAGCGTCAGCGGACGCCGTGGGTGAAGCGCTCGAAGGTGTGGCTGAAGTACCAGGTGTCCTGGGCGATTCCGGAGCAGGCGTTGGCGCCCGCGGTACCCACGCAGCCGCCGTTGTCACGCTGGAGCGCCCAGAAGGAGAGCGTGTTGATGCCCCTGGCGGCGGCCCACTTCTCGACCGCGACGGCGTCCTGGGTGGTGAAGGTCTCCTCGGGGCCGTAGTCGTCGATGCCGGGCATCTCGGTGACGCCGATCGTGTTCCACAGCTTCGCCGGGGACTTCTCCGGGTGCAGCGCGGCCAGCTGGTCGTGCAGGCCGGTGGCGGCCGTCCTGGTGTCGGCCGCCATGTCGTGCGTGGCGCCGTCCCAGTAGTCGAAGGTCATGATGTTGACGACGTCCACGCGTGCGCCGTTGTCGACGGCGTTGCGCAGCAGGGCCACCCCGTTGGGCGCGAGACCGGTCGCGAAGCTGGGCAGCGTGTAGGAGAACTGCACGGGGTGACGCGTGCGTTCGGCCCAGCGCTGGACCTTGGCGATGGCCTTGTTGCGGCGGTCGATCCCGGCGGTGTTGTTGATCGAGTCGGCCTCGATGTCGAGGTCGATCCGGGTGATGCCGTACGTCGTGACGAGGCTCTCGTACACCTTGGCGATGGCGTCGACACTGGTGCAGCTGTCGGCGAGTTCGGTGCCGGTGGTGTCGGCGCCGTAGCCGCCGAAGGACGGGATGACGTTGCCGCCGCGGGCCTGGATCCGGGCGATGTCCGCGCCGAAGGACGCCTTGTCGATCGGCTGGGCGGTGGCGCCGTTCCAGTACGCGGTGCACGAGCCCGGCGCGTCCGTCTGGAGGAAGGCCATCGTGAGGTACTTGTTGCCCGACGCGGCGGCGAGCGCGGCCGGGCTCTCGCCGGTCCACGCCTCGAAGTAGGGCGCCGCCACATGCGCGGGGAGCGGCTTCGGGGCGTGCGAGTGGGCCGGTGCCGCGGCCAGCGCACCGCCTCCGCCGAGGGCGACCAGCCCGGCCGACAGGGCGGTCACGGTCATGCAGGACAGCAAGGTGCGAAGCGGACCAGGTCGTCTCATTGACGCTCCCATGGTGGAAAAGAGCAGGCGGGAACAGCGGAAGGGCATAACCGCGGGAGGCCTGCCGGCCGTTGCGCTCCGGGGGCTCCCGCTGGACCAGAGGCGAACAGCGACCATCGTTGGACTAGACCAATCGACTGTCAAGGTTCTTTACGGTGAACTGACCCAAACCGCGGGGGCGATGCTCGGGACCCGGGGAGCGACACCCCGGACCGCCGGCGCCACGGTGGCCCCCCCCCCCGCACTCAGACGGGCAGCTCCATGAGGGCGACCGGCGTCGAGGTCGGGCGGGCCGAGCCGCCGGCCGGTTCCACCGTGATGCCCACCGCGGAGGCGCCACCGGGCGAACCGTCCAACACCACGGCCTGCGTGACCCGGTGGGAGTCCATCAGCCCCGCCGGTCGCATGGTTCCCGAGTCGTCGAACCAGAGTTGGTAGACCTTGCCGCGGGGCGGTACCACCATCCCGGAGGCCACGAAGGCCGCCCGGTCACGGCTCCTGGAGACGAGGAGCGTGCCGGTCGCCCCGCCCGGGAGACGTACGTGGCGGGAGGTCACGTCGGAGGCCGAGAGCACCCCCGCGAGGTCGTCCGCCCGCTGCCGGGACGCGCTCGCCCGCCGCCCCGCGTCGTCGGCCCTGGAGTGCTGCCAGACCGTGGTCCCGGCGAGCCCCGTGGCGCCGGCGACACAGGCGGCCAGCGCCCAGCGTCCGAGCCGCCGGGTGAGCGCCCGGGACGGAGCGGGCAGGTGGACCCGCGGAACGTCCTGTCGCACGGCGGGGATCCGGGCCATCACCCGCGCCTTCGTCGCGGGGTGCGGCGGAGCGGCGACGGCGAGCCCCAACCTGGCCGCCGTGGCCGCCAGTTCGCCCACCTCGTCGGCGCAGGCCGCGCAGTCGGCGAGGTGTTCCTCGAACTCGGCGCGCTCCTGGTCCGGGAGGGCGTGCAGGGCGTACGCACCGGTCAGGGTGTGCAGGTCGGCGGTGGTCGTCATGCGCTCACTCCCAGGCAGTCACGCAGTCGGATGAGACCGTCGCGCAGACGGGTCTTGACCGTCCCCAGCGGCACGGACAGTTGGGCGGCCACCTCGCGGTAGGTCAGTCCCCGGTAGTAGGCGAGCGTCACGGACTGGCGCTGCAGTTCCGTGAGCGTGCGCAGACAGCGGCGTACCTGCTCGTGTTCGAGCCGGATCTCGACCTGCTCGGTCACCTCGTCGTACTCGGGCAGCCGGTCGAGCAGCGCCGCCCTGTGGTCCCGGGCGGCCGTGGCCTCGGCGGAGCGGACCCGGTCCACGGCACGGCGATGGGCCAGGGTGAGCACCCAGTTGATGACGGTGCCACGCGCCGCCTCGAAGCGGGGCGCGGTGCGCCACACCTCGACCAGGACGTCCTGGGTGACCTCCTCGGACTGGGCCCGGTCCCGCAGCACCGCGCGCACCACGCCCAGCACCGGACCGGCGACGGCGTCGTAGAGGCCGGCGAAGGCCTGCTCGTCGCCGCAGGCCACGGACCGCATCAGCGCTTCCAGGTCGGGACGCCGGGACGGGTCGCTCCCGATGTACACGGCTTCTCTCACTTGGGCATCCTTCGGAACACGCGGGCACGCGGGCACGCGGCCGGGTGGCCCGCCGGGGCGCGGGTGGGCCACCGGGCGGCCGGGCGGACGGAGCGGCCGGGCGGACGGAGCGGCCGGGCGGACGGGGCGGGTGGCCGGCCCGGCCACCCGCCTTCTCCTCCCCGTCACGGGAGTCGTGGGGCGGTGCCGGTGCGTCGACGCCGGCTCCCCGTCATCGGCTCTCCGGTGTCAGCTCTTGGGCATCAGCACGGTGTCGACGATGTACACGTTGGCGTTGGCGGTCTTGACGTTGCCGCAGACGACCTTGGAGGCGTCGTCGACCGTGTAGGACTCGCCGGAGCCCGCGGTGGTCAGCCTGGACTTCTCCAGCGTGGCGTAGGAGCCGCTCTCCAGGTCCTTGGGGGCGAGCTTCTGGCCCACGACGTGGTACGTGAGGATCTTCGTCAGCTGCGCCTTGTCGGCCAGGACCTTGTCCAGGGTGGCCTTCGGGATCTTCGCGAAGGCGTCGTTGGTCGGCGCGAACACGGTGATGTTCCGCGCGGTGTTGAGCGTGTTCGCCAGACCGGCCTTCTTCACCGCGGTGACCAGCGTGGACAGGGCCGGGTTGTTGGACGCGGCGGTCGCCACCGGGTCCTTCGCCATGCCGTCGAAGGAGCCCGCGCCGTTCTTGGGCACCGTGGAACAGGCCGGGCCGAAGGGCTGGTCGGCGTCGGCCATGTCGCCGGAGCCGCTGGTGGCGCTGTCGGTCGCGGGGTCGCTCGCGGCGGTCGAGGACTTCCCGTTGTCGGAGGCGGCGCCGTCCTTGCTGTTGTCGGAGCAGGCGCTCAGGGCGACGGGCAGAACGGCGGCCGCGGCGACGGCGAGGGCGGCACGGCGGAAACGGGTGTTCATGGAGTTCTCCTAGGACGACGCGGCGGGGAAGCCGCGTGCAAGGGGGAAATGTCAAAGGGCAGCGGGGAATTGGGGGCGGCCGTCGAGAATTCCGAGTCGCGAGCAGGTCTTGTCGTGCCGTCCGCGCCGAAAGGTCGCATCGCGGCCGCACGCACGAACGCGGACACCGGCTCGGCGAACGCCGACGCCGCGCGACCGGCCGGCAGCCCGCTCAGCGCCGCCCGCGCCCGCGCCCGCCGCACCCACCGGATGCCGGGCCTCGACGTACTCGGATGTTGTCTCACGGTCGGAATCCGAAGCAGAACGGTGGCGCGGATTGGTCACTCAGCACATCGGGGGAATTTTCGTTCCTTGACCAATCCGCGCGGCGTCCCGCTGCGAATAAGGAACCTCGAAGGACCCACATAGGACCCACATAGGACCCACAAAGGACCTTCGACGGACCTTCGGCGGACCCTCGAAAGAGCCACCAAGGACCCGCGGAAGAGGCACGAAAGAGCCACGAAAGAACCGTGGATTCGCCGGAAGAACGCGGAGCGAATACGGACGGGGGGTCACATCCGGACCTCGCCGCGGCCGGAGACCCCCGCCGTCATAGGGGGGCGCGGAGCGCGGCCCCGCTTCTCCGGCCTGCTGACCACTTCCTCACATGTCCCGTCCAGGATGATGATCATGTCTTCCTCCATCAACCGCACGGGCGGCGTCCGCCCGGCACTGACCGCGCTGGTCCTGGCCCTGTCCGTCGCCCTCACCGGATGCGGGGGCGGGACCGGACCCGCGGACGGCGCACGGGCGTCCGCCGCGGGCACGGATGCCCCGGCTGCCCCGTCCGGCACGACGCAGGCACGTCCCTCGCGGCCGTCCGCGGACACCGGAGCGTCCGGCAGCACCGACTCGGCGCGGCTTCCGGGCCTGGGCCCCCGTACGCTGGCCGCCATTCCCGCGAAGGCGCGGCAGGTCGTCCTGGTCACCGGTCGCGGCAGGAACTCCTCGGCATCGACGGTGGCGCTGTACCGGCGTACGGACGCGGGCTGGGAACCCGGAGCCGAATGGCCCGCCCACAACGCGCTCAGGGGCTGGACCGACGACCACCACGCCGGCGATCTCCGGTCCCCCATAGGCGTGTTCGCCCTCACCGACGCCGGGGGCCTGCTGGCCGACCCCGGCAGCAAGCTGCCGTACGACCGCTCGGGCGGCTTCACCACCGTCGGCACCGGCTTCGAGGGCGAACCGCTCGTGGGCTCCTTCGACTACGTCGTCGCGATCAACTACAACCGCAAGCCCGGAACTTCACCCCTCGACTGGACCCGCCCGCTGGGCGCGGGCCGCGGCGGCGGCATCTGGCTGCACGTGGACCACGGCGGGCCGACGCACGGCTGCGTCAGCCTCGCCCAGCGGCACATGAAGGAACTCCTGCTCACGCTCGACCCCGCCCAGCATCCCGTGGTCGTCATGGGCGACGCGAAGTCCCTCGCACGCTGACACCGGGGCAGCCTCATGGTCCGTCGCCCGCGCGGGGGTTCCCCTGCCCGAGGTCAACCGGGCCGCGCCGTGCGGGTCCTCAGTGGTGTTTCGAGGGTCTGCTCGGTCAGGGGATCGAGGAGTTTGGCGGGTTCGGCGGGACCCCGCGGCGTCGTGGCGCGGCGGGTGTTCAGACCGTTCGAGCCGTTCGAGTCGTTCGAGCCGTTCAGGCTGCGCCCGGTTTGCGATGTTCTTGGGGTTTGTGGAGTACTCGGGGTCCTCGGAGGTCCGGCGGAGTTCGGTGCGTCTGGACTCCCCGACGGGTTCGGCTCCGGGGCGGGCTCTTCGCGGGTGCGTCTGTCCGCGGGGCGGCTCCCGATGAGGGACCGGTACGTCGCCGGATGGACCACGAAGAACATCATCGCGGCGTGCAGCGGGGCCAGCAGGGGAGCCGTCAGCCGTTCCGTACGGCTCAGGCCGGGCCGCAGGACCGCGTACATCAGCGCCTCGGACAGCGTGAACACCCCGACGCCCGCCAGGACGTGGACCAGGAGGCCGACGGACCCGGTGCGCCGGACCTCGGCCACGACGCCGAGGGACAGGAGGGGCAGCAGGGCCCCTGCGCCCAGCTCGACCAGCCGGGCCGTCCTGGCCGTTGCCGGCAGGGCGACGAGTTCCCAGGGGACGAGGCGCCGGACCGCTCCCGCCCGGCGCCCCTGCTGCCGGTAGGTGTCGCCGAGGGTGCCGGGCGCGTCGGCGGTCACGTAGGCGCGTGGCACGGAGACCACCCGGCCGCGCGAGCGGGCGTAGCCGCACAGTTGGCGGTCGTCGTCGCCCCCGGCCACGGCCGAGGCCACGTAGTGCTCCAGATGGTCGGACAGGACCGGCGCCCGGTACAGCGCGATCCCGCCCGGGGCCGGGCGTGCCGCTCCCACGGCGGAGCGCAGTCCGCGGCCGAGCACGCACAGGACGAACAGCCTGAGGTCCGCGAGACGGGCCGTGAGGCCGGCGTGGCGGTCCCGGGTGAGAACGGTTCCGGTGCAGGCCTGGACGCGGGGGTCGTTCAGCACGCGCAGCATCTGCCACACCGCGTCCTGGTGGAGCTCGGAGCCGGCGTCCACGGTGAGGACGTAGTCGAACGGACGCCCGCGGTCCCGCAGCTGACGGACCACCGCGGCGCGGGCCGCGCGCCTGCCGCCGCCGGGCACCCGGTGCCAGGTGACCGAGGGGTGGTCGACGGGGACGACGGGGACCGCGGATCCGTCGTCGACGACATGGACGGCGTCGACCGGACGGGACTGGCCGGTCAGCGAGCGGACGGTCCCGTACAGACGCTCGGCGGCACTCTCGCCACCACTCCTCGCACCCCCTGCACCGTCGTCTCCGCCATGACCTTCGTCGACGCGCGCGGAGACGATCGCCACCACGCGTCCCGGCGCCGCGCGCTTGTGTCCGCTGCCCGTCGGGAGGGCGGCGAGAACCGTGCAGATCAGGACGGACACCGCCGGCAGGACGGCCCACGACTCAGTCGGCATGCCGCTTCTTCCCTGCGGCGCGGCGGTGGCCCGACACGCCCGCGACGATCAGCACGACAGCGAACAAGATATTCACACTTCCACTTCCCCCTCGTTACCCGCCCAAGGCTTCCTCAACGACCGGGCCACATAAGGCTCTTGTTGCCGTTTCGCGACATACGGGTGGTTGCACGGATAAGGGCGCGCCCCTCGCGCACGCCTCACACGCCGCGCGCCGCACACCCCGGGCACCCGCTTCAGAGCCGTGTCGCGAGTGTCAGAATCTGTCGTCCCCGCGTCAGGTGAAGGCCAACATCGTGACCCCGTCGCCCTCCGCGCGCGTTCCATGGACCCGGATGCCCGTCTGGACGTACGCCGAGAGGTGAGCCTGCGATGAGCGAGGGACAGCGGCGACGCGTCGTGGTCGGGGTCAGCGGCTCGCTGGGCAGCCTCGCGGCCCTGCACCGGGGCGCGTTCGAGGCGCACCGCAGGGGTGCCGGGCTGGTGGCCGTGGGCGCCTGGGAACCACCACGGGGGGCGCTCGCCCATCCGAGTTCGATGCTCACGCCGCCCGTGGCCGAGTTCCGGCAGCTGGCGGACGAACGGCTGCGTACCGCTCTCGACGCGGCCTTCGGCATCGACGGGCCGGGAGTCCCCCTGCGGGTGGTGGCCGTGTGGGACCGGCCGGGGCGTGCCCTGGTGCGGGCCGCGGACCACGCCGGCGACCTGCTGGTGATCGGGGCCGGACGCCGCGGCAGGGTGCACCGCGCGTTGTTCCCCTCGGTGGCGCGCTACTGCCTCGCGCACGCCGCCTGTCCGGTACTGGCCGTGCCCCGCTCCCCCCTGCACCGTGAGCTCGCCGCGGTACGACGCCGCGTCAGCCTGCGCCTGCCCCTGAACGCCGGCGAGCTGACGGACGACCGCCCCTGAGACCGGCCGGGAGAACGACCGATGGACCGGCCGATGGACCGGCCGATGGACCGGCCGTGAGGCGCGGGAAGGCCGCACCCGCTCGGCCCGGTCGACGGCGCCCGGGGGCGTGACGTGCGCGACCTGTACCGACGTACGGCCGGGCCTTGCTTGCAGGTGCAAGGATCTCGCGCCTATGTTGGCGCGCATGCAGTCCTACACCATCGGCCAGGCCGCCCGGCTGCTCGGCGTGAGCCCGGACACCGCGCGGCGGTGGGCGGACGCCGGGCGCATCACCACGCAGCGCGACGAGGGCGGGCGGCGCGTCATCGACGGGCGCGATCTCGCGGCCTTCTCCGTCGATCTGGCGAAGACCGGCGAGGAGGACGAGACCTCCTACACCTCGGTGCGCAACGCGTTCCCGGGCATCGTCACCGCCGTCAAGCTCGGCGACGTGGCGGCCCAGGTGGAGATCCAGGCCGGACCGCACCGGCTGGTCTCCCTGCTGACCCGGGAGGCCGTCGAGGAACTCGGCCTGGAGGTCGGCATGGAGGCCACCGCCCGAGTGAAGTCCACCAACGTGCACATCGACCGCACGTAGACGCGGCGGACGTCGGGGGCGGTGGCCCCGCGTTCTCAGGACGTGGTCGTCGGGCCCGGCGACGTCGACGTCGAGTAGGAGTGCGCCCCCGTGCCCGCCAGCCCGCCGCCGTCGACGATCAGGTACTCGTCCCGGATCGGTGCGCCCTCCAGCCAGGATTCCAGGATCTCGCGGGTGCCCGCCGCGTAGCGGGCCTGGGCGGAGAGCGAGGAGCCGGAGATGTGCGGGGTCATGCCGTGGTGCGGCATGGTGCGCCAGGGGTGGTCGGCCGGCGCGGGCTGCGGATACCAGACGTCACCCGCGTAGCCGGCCAACTGCCCGCTGCGCAGCGCGCGTTCCACGGCGTCCCGGTCCACGATCAGGGCCCGTGCCGTGTTGATCAGATACGCGCCGCGCTTCATCGTGGCGAGCAGTTCGTCCCCGAACAGCCCCTCCGTCTCCGGGTGCAGGGGCGCGTTGACGGTGACGACGTCGCAGTGCGGCACCATGTCCGCGGTGGTCGGGTGGAAGGTCAGCCCGAGCTCCCGCTCGACCGCCTCCGGCAGCCGGTGCCGGTCGGTGTAGTGCAGTTTCACGTCGAAGGGCGCGAGGCGGCGCAGCACCGCGAGCCCGATGCGCCCGGCGGCGACCGTGCCCACGTGCATGCCCTCGAGGTCGTACGAACGGGCCACGCAGTCCGCGATGTTCCAGCCGCCGTCCAGGACGACCTGGTGCGAGGGCAGGTAGTTGCGGACGAGGGAGAGCGTCATCATCACCACGTGCTCGGCGACGCTGATGCTGTTGCAGTACGTCACCTCGGCCACCGTGACGCCGTGCTCGATGGCCGCGTCGAGGTCGACGTGGTCGGAGCCGATGCCCGCCGTGATCGCCAGCTTGAGGTTCTTCGCGGCGGCGATCCGCTCGGGGGTCAGGTACGCCGGCCAGAACGGCTGCGAGATCACCACGTCCGCGTCGGGCAGTTCACTGTCGAAGACCGAGCCGTCGCCGTCCTTGTCGGAGGTGACGACCAGGGTGTGTCCGCGATCCTCGAGGAAGCGCCGCAGGCCCAGTTCGCCGGTCACGCTGCCGAGCAGGTGGCCGGGCGTGAAGTCGGTCGCCTTGGGGGTGGGTGTGGTCTGGCCGCCGGGATAGTGGTCGATGGCGGGGAGGTCGTCGCGGGCGTACGTCGTCGGGTATCCGTCGGTCGGGTCGTCGTACAGCACACAGAGCACCTTGGCCATGGCGCGGCTCTCCTCAACTCCGGTTACGGAAGGTTCCCTTCACCATCCTCGGGGTCGATTCCGCAGGTCAAAGCGAACGTCGCTATGCGGAGATAGCCGACGGCTATCAACTCCGGCCGCCACCCAGGTAGCTGGTCAGCAGGGCGTCCAGCGCGTCCCGCACGCCCGCGTCGCGCGCCACCTTCAGCAGCGCCTCCGCCAGCACGGACGGAGGATCGTCCCGCGCCACCACGAGGCCCACCCGCGGTCCGTGCGCGGGCCCTTCGAGCGGCACCACCCGCATGCCCTCCGGTACGCCGAACATATGGAGCCACGCATGCGAGATCACGCTGGACCAGCGGCCGTTCGGCAGGTGCGCGTACAGCCCGGCGACGCTGTCGGACTCGATCGTGGGCACGGCCGTCGCACCGTCGGCGGCGAAGCACTCGTCGATGATGCGCCGGTTGCGCATCCGGGGATTGAGCAGGCACAGCGGCAGGTCCGCCGCCCGTGACCAGCGGGCCGTGGACGCCGTGGCCAGCGGGCCGTCCACCGGGGTCAGCAGCACGTACCGTTCCTCGTAGAGCGGGAAGCGCCGTACGTGCCGCAGCCCGTCGTCGTCGAGGTACGTCATCGCCGCGTCGAGCTCGAACTCGGCGAGCCCGTGGGTGATGTCCGCGGACGACAGGGACTCGAGGCTGACCCGGGCCCCCGGGTGGCGTTCGCAGAACGGGGTGGTGAGCAGCGAGGCGGCGGGCAGGGCGGTGGGCACGATACCCAGGCGCAGGGTGCCGGTCAGGCCGCCGCGCAGCGCCGACAGTTCCTGGTGCAGGGCGTCGCGCTCGGCGAGGATGCGGTGCGCCCAGGCCAGCACCACCTCGCCCTCCGGGGTCAGCCCCTCGTACCGCCGTCCCCTGCGCACGATCGGCACGCCCAGTTCGTGTTCGAGGCGGCGGATCGCGGCGGACAGCGAGGGCTGCGAGACGAAGCAGGCCGCCGCCGCGCGGGCGAAGTGCCGCTCCCGGGCCAGCGCGACCAGGTACTCCAGCTGACGCAGCAGCATGCGCGACCTCCCGCGAACGGCGACCTGCCGACCGCCGACCGCCGACCGCCGGCGGGTCAGGGTCGCAGACGGGTCAGGGTCGCAGACGGGTTCGCGTCACGTCCATGGGCGGGAGGGACCGTAGCGGCCGTCCACGTGGATGGTGTCGATGCCGCTGATGTGCCGCGCGCCGCAGCGGTCCTGGGGCAGCACGAGCTGGGGGCCCGCCAGGTCGAGCGGGGCGCCGTCGATGCCGACGGCGAGGAGGACCGGGGCGTGCGCGAAGTCCGGGTCGATCTCCGCCCAGGTGAGCAGGGCGTGGTGGCCGTCCGCGCCGCCCACCGCGATGAGGAAGCGCAGGCGGTCCTTGCGGCGGGCGGGGTCGAAGCCGGGACCGGCGTCACGCAGCACGTCGTGCAGCAGCGGGCCCTCGAAGCGGTGGTGCTGTACGCCGCTGGTGGCGCACTCGAAGCTGACCCGGGCCCGGTGCTGGGGCCACGCCAGCAGATCGGGCACCGTCAGCCGGGCCGGGCGGGCGAGGTCCCCGGTCAGGGCGACCGACGCGAGCGAGTGGGCGGGCGGATGTGTCAGGGACCGGCTCACTGGGCACCACCTCCCGGAAAACCGTACCCAGAGCGCCGTCCCGTACAAACGCACATGCGGACACCCGGTCGTTGATCGCGCGGCTCATGCGATGTGACAGGAGACTTATGGCTCGCATCTGCGGAACTATGATCAGCGTAGTCAGCGTAAGCATGCCTGAGGCCTCCGAGGGAGTACACCCGTGATGACCCGATCCGCGCGCCGAACCCGCCGCACCGGCCGGATGCTGCAGGTGGCCGGTGTCGGCGCCGCCGCGCTGCTGGCCCTGAGCGCCTGCTCCTCCGACTCCGACAGCTCCACGAAGTCCGACAGCTCCACCAAGCCCGGTTCCACCGCGACGTCCGACAAGCTGTCGGGCACGGTGACGGTGTTCGCCGCCGCCTCCCTCAAGGAGAGCTTCACGACCCTGGGCAAGGACTTCGAGAAGGCCCACCCGGGCACGAAGGTGACCTTCAACTTCGGCGGCAGCGACACGCTCGCCGCCAGCATCACCGGAGGCGCTCCGGCCGATGTGTTCGCCGCCGCGAGCCCCAAGACGATGGCCATCGTGACGGACAAGAGCGACGCGGTCGGCACTCCGGCCACCTTCGTGCGCAACCAGCTGGAGATCGCGACGCTGCCCGGCAACCCGGACAAGGTCGCCTCCCTCAAGGACCTCACCAAGTCCGGCCTGAAGGTGGTCCTGTGCGACAAGACGGTGCCGTGCGGCGCCGCCGCGCAGAAGGCACTCGACGCCAGCAGCCTCAAGCTCACCCCGGTCTCCTACGAACAGGACGTCAAGAGCGCCCTGACGAAGGTGGAGCTGAAGGAGGCGGACGCCGCGGTCGTCTACAAGACCGATGTGAACGCCGCGGGTGACAAGGTGGAGGGCGTGGAGTTCCCCGAGTCGGCCAAGGCCATCAACGACTACCCGATCGTCCTGCTCAAGGACGCGCCCAACGCGGCCGCGGCCAAGGAGTTCATCGCGCTCGTGCAGTCCCCCGAGGGCCAGAAGGTACTGACCGCGGCCGGGTTCCTCCAGCCGTGACCGAGCCGGACCAGGCGGACGCCGAGGTTCTCGCGCGGGGCGACGCCCGCGACGACGGACCTCGGCGGCCGCGTGTCCGGTGGGGCGCCCGGTCGCGTGTCCGGCCGGGTGTCCGGGGCGGGGTGCCGCTGCCGCTGCTGCTGCCGGCCCTCGTCGGCCTGGCGTTTCTGCTGCTGCCGCTGCTCGCCCTGCTGGTACGGGCTCCCTGGCGCGGCCTGCCGAACCTGCTGACGAGCACCGCGGTGTGGCAGGCGCTGCAGCTCTCCCTGGTCTGCGCGACCGCGGCCACCGGCGTGAGCCTGGTGCTGGGCGTGCCCCTGGCCTGGCTCCTCGCGCGCACCGACTTCCCCGGACGGGGCTTCGTCCGCGCGCTGGTGACCCTGCCGCTCGTCCTGCCGCCCGTGGTGGGCGGTGTCGCGCTGCTCCTGGCGCTGGGGCGCAACGGTGTCGTCGGGCAGTGGCTGGACGCCTGGTTCGGGATCACGCTGCCGTTCACCACGGCGGGAGTGGTGGTCGCGGAGGCGTTCGTGGCGATGCCGTTCCTGGTCATCAGCGTGGAGGGCACGCTGCGGGCGGCCGATCCGCGCTACGAGGAGGCGGCCGCGACGCTCGGCGCCTCCCGGTTCACCGCGTTCCGCAGGGTCACGCTGCCGCTGATCGCGCCGGGCATCGCGGCGGGCGCCGTCCTCGCCTGGGCCCGCGCGCTCGGCGAGTTCGGGGCGACCATCACCTTCGCGGGCAACTTCCCCGGCCGTACGCAGACCATGCCGCTCGCCGTCTACCTGGCCCTGCAGAGCGACCCCGACGCGGCGATCGCGCTGAGCCTGGTCCTGCTCGTCGTGTCGATCGCGGTCCTCGCCGGACTGCGGGACCGCTGGATGACGGGGGTCTCATGACGGGCGTGAACCCCGCGACCGGGAAGAACCCGGCACCCGGGAACGGGCCGGCCGCGGAGGGGGGCGCGGACCTGGCCCCCTCGCCCGCCGAGGACACCGCCCCGGACGAGGTCACCGCATCGGCCCGGGGCCTCGACGCCCGCCTCGTCGTCGACCGCGGCGACTTCCACCTGGACGTGACGCTGAGTGTCGCTCCCGGCGACGTGGTCGCGCTCCTCGGGCCGAACGGCGCCGGGAAGACCACCGCGCTCCGGGCCCTGGCCGGTCTCACCCCGCTCTCCCACGGCGGCCGGCTCCGGCTGGACGGCGTCGCCCTGGACCGTACGCCGCCGGAGTCCCGTCCGGTCGGCGTCGTCTTCCAGGACTATCTGCTCTTCCCGCACCTGACGGCCCTGGACAACGTCGCGTTCGGGCCGCGCTGTCAGGGTGTGCCGAAGGCGGAGGCACGGGCGCAGGCCGCCGACTGGCTGGACCGGATGGGCCTGACCGGCCACGCCGGCGCCAAACCGCGCCGGCTCTCCGGCGGCCAGGCACAGCGTGTCGCCCTCGCCCGCGCGCTGGCCATCCGCCCGCGGCTGCTCCTCCTCGACGAGCCGCTCGCCGCGCTCGACGCCCGCACCCGGCTCGACGTGCGCGCCGGACTCCGGCGCCATCTCGCCGAGTTCGAGGCCGTGGCCGTACTCGTCACGCACGACCCGCTCGACGCGATGGTGCTGGCCGACCGCCTGGTCGTCGTCGAGCACGGCCGGGTGGTCCAGGAGGGATCCCCCTCGGACATCGCCCGCCACCCGCGCACCGACTACATCGCCCAGCTGGTCGGCCTCAACCTCTACCGGGGCACGGCCGAGGGACACACCGTACGGCTGGACGCGGGGCCGGCGATCACCACCACCGAGGACCTGTCCGGTCCCGTCTTCGTGGCCTTCCCGCCCGGCGCCGTCACCCTGTACCGCGACCGGCCGACCGGCTCCAGCGCGCGCAACCTGTGGCGGTGCGAGGTCGCCGGTCTGGAGACGCACGGCGACCAGATCCGTGTGGATCTCACCGGTGAACTCCCGCTGGCCGCCGACCTGACGACCGTCGCCGCGGCCGAACTCGGCCTGCACACGGGCGCGTCCGTCTGGGCGGCGGTCAAAGCCGCCCAGACGCACGCGTATCCGGCATAGGGCATACGGCGCCGGTGTCGGCGCCGGTTACGCGGACGCGGCCTGCGGCACGGCGTCGGCCCGCACCATCACACAGTCGAACTCGACCACCCGTCCGGTCGACTCCTCGCGGGTCACCGGGTACATGCCGGTGATCTCGAACCCGGCCTCCTCGTACGTGGCGATCGCCTCCCGCATCCGGGGGCTGCCCTCGTAGAGCCGCAGCGCGGCGACCTCCGACTGCATACCGACGAAGTCCGCGATCCGTTCGCCCGCGCCGGCGAACACCTCCAGGTCGTAGCCCTGGGTGTCCATCTTCAGGTAGGGGCGGGGATCGGCGATGCCGTCCAGTGCCTTCTCCAGCATCCCGTCCAGCCGGCGGATCTCGATGTCCTCGGTACGGGTCTTCGCGAACCGCAGGTAGCGGTCCTTCCCGTAATCGCTGGGCGGAAGAAGGGAGTTCATGGTGTTCCAGCCCACGTGGATGGACTGCGCGGAGTCCTCGCGCCCCAGCCCGACGTTGAACACCTGCCAGTCGTCGTCCTTCTCCGCCGCACGCGCCAGCTTCTCGAAGGCGTCCGCGGTGGGTTCGAAGGAGACGATGCGGCCGGTGTAGCCGAGCCTGCGCAGCCGGCGACCGTACTGGCCGGCGTTGGCGCCCACGTCGAAGACGCAGTTCACCCGGTACTTCTCCAGCAGGGCGGTCACGTGCTGGGTGCACAGATACTCGGCGGCCGCGATCTGGAAGCGGCGCTCGTCGGCCGCCGACGCCGTCTCGTCGACCAGCAGCCGCCCGCCGGACTCACCGAAGGGCACGCTTCCCCAGGCGTCGCCCTGCGCCGAGGACTCGCGGGCGACCACCCACATGTCGGCCTTCTTCTCCGGGCCGACGGGGGTGACCTCGTAGCGTCCTCCGCCGCGGGCGATCAGATCGGCCGTACGTCCCACGGGCACGCGGGTGCGCCTGCCGCGTCGGTAGACCACCGCCGCGCCCGAACCGAGGTCGAGAACCTGCACACCTATCCGGGGGAGCAGACCGAGCATTCTTCTGTAAAGGGTCGGCATCCCCACACCCTTTCAGAATCATGTGGGTCACGGGAGTTGCTCGAACAACTTTCGCGCGAACGAACACTGGATGACAGTCCCGTACCGGTGCGTCGCGATCGCCGCACCCGCACCTCCTAGCACGGGAAGACCGGCCGTGACCGCCTCCTGTACACCGTTGGCGGGTTTGTGACCCCGATCGCCGGTTGCCGATCGCCGGGGGCGGGCATCACCCGGGGGCAGGACCGCCGCGCGCCGTTTCGCGCGGGGCCCGGCCGGCGGGGGTCCGGCCGCCGGGTACCTGGTGTCCTGGGAGGGGAAGTGAGGTTGTCATGCGTGCGCAGCAGCGCGCCGTCCGGCAGACCGCCCGCGTGGAGTACACCCTGCCACGCACGGCCGTTTCGGCAGGCAGGGCCCGTAGGTTGACATCGGCGTTCCTGACCCGGCCGCGTCCGCGGACGGTGCCGCCGACCGCCGACCAGGTCGACGACGCCACGCTCATCGCGTCCGAACTCGTCGCCAACGCCGTACGGCACGGGCGTACCGGCTGCCGGTTGCGTCTGCAGGTGGGGCACGGCGGCGAAGTGACCGTGGAGGTCCACGACGACAGTCCGGGCCGGCCCCGGGTCGGCCTGGTGGACACCGACGCGGAGAGCGGCCGCGGTCTCGCGATGGTGCAGCACCTCGCCCACCGCCTGGAGGTCGTGAACACGGGCATCGGCGGCAAGACGGTCCGCGCGGTCCTGGCCGTGTAGCCCCGGCCCCGACCGCGGCGCCCGTCCCCGACCCGCGGCGCCCGTCCCCACCCCCGTCCCGTCCCCGGGTGTCCGCCCCCCCCCGATGCCCGGTCTTCGCCCCCTGCGACGAGCGGTGGTCGCGGTCTCCCGCGCCACCCGGCCCGGCGATGTCCCTCACCGTCCCCCCTCTCCGACGCGCCGCGAAGCCCGCGGGGGCACCACGACCGAGGCCGCGCGGACACCACGGCCGACGCCCGCTCGGCGGGAACGGGAAAAGGACTGCTCCCCCGGACGGTCCGCCGGGAGGGTGACGCGGGACGGCCCGTCCTCAGGAGTCGGCGGGTGGACGGACCGCCCGGATGTAGAGACGTGCCATGCGCATCTCTCCTGAGGCCCCGCGCCCCACCCACGAAAGGCCGCCGAGGAGCCGGCGCGCGGCCGCCGGCGCGACGGCGATCGCGGCAGGTGCCCTGACCGTTCTGCTGCTCCTGTCCTCCGGGGGCGAGGACCCGACACCCCGTGCCCTCTCGGCGGACGAGGCCCGGCGCATGGCAACGGCCCGGTTCCGCGCCTACGAGGCCAGCCCCGCGGAAGTGACGGTCCGGCTGCCCCCGGTGGGGGAGGAGACGGGGACGGTGACGGTTCGCGCGGTGGTCGACCACCGTGTACGCCGGGCGGTGGGCGCGTACGAAACGGTGGACGGCGCCCGCACGTCACGGGGCCTGCTCTCCTGGGACCCGGGCGGCGTCGCGGAGGCCCGGCCGCCTGCCACGGCGTCCGGCGGAGCACCCGGACGCAGGACACGGGCCCCCGAACGGGACGCCGTGACGACCGCCGCGCAGGCCGTCCGCAGGGCACGCACCCTGAAGTCCGGCCGGTGGACCCGCCGCCCCTACTCCACCAGCCCGCTGGACCGCGCCTTGCGCCTGGTGCTGTCCGTGGCTGCCGACCGTCCCGATGACGCGCGGCGGCTCGCCCTGTCGGGTCCGCTGTGGCTGCGCGAGGAGGACCTCGACGGCCACGGTTACGACGTCTTCTCCGGTCCGCACCCCACCGCCTCGCCCGCCGACACCTCTCCCCTCACCTACTGGATCGGCACCGGGGGCGACCTCCGCCGCATCACCGCCCGCGTCACCCCGGGCCACTACGCGACGGTGGACTTCGTGGCGGCCAGGGTGCCCACGGGGGTGCCGGGCACGCCCTGGGAGAAGAAGTGAGGAACGGGGAAGGGGGAGCGGCGCCGCGCCGGATCCCGGGGAAACACCCCGGGAGGAAACACCGGGGCAGTCGGCCGCGCGGGTGGGACGGGCTCCGTGCCGGAGTCGGGAGACGGGGCCCGCGGGGGAACGGCGGGGCCGGGACGGCTAGGCCGGTTCGGCCCAGCTGGGTACGGCGGTACGGGCGGGCGCGGCAGCGGGCCGGCACACGAAGCCGAGCCGGACGAGCGCACGGGCCACCTCGGCCTCGGTGAAGTCACGACGGTCCTGCTTGGTGATGACCTCGCCGACCTGCTTGACGGGGTAGGCGTGCGGGCCGACGACCACGGACGCGCTGGTGACGGACTCGGGCTCGACGCCCGCCATCGAGTGCTCGACCTCGCTCTTGATGAGGTCGAAGGGGAAACGGGCGATCACACAACGCATGGTGCCTCCGCGGGATGAAGTTTCGTGGCCCGAAAAGTGGGCGAGTCGGGCCGGAAAGTGGGCACGGCGGACAGAAAATTCGCCGGAAATTCAATCCGGGACGAAACCAGCCGGGGGGACGAAGCCGGGGAACGAAACCAAAAAGCAGGTGGCCGGGGCCCGCACCTCAGGGTGCAGGTCCCGGCCACCTGTAAGCATCGGCCGACTCAGAAGTCAGGCGTCAGCGGGTCCCGGACTAGGCGGGGACGATGTTCTCCGCCTGGGGGCCCTTCTGGCCCTGCGTGACGTCGAAGGTCACCTTCTGGCCTTCCTGGAGCTCACGGAAGCCCTGGGTGGCGATGTTCGAGTAGTGGGCGAAGACGTCGGCGCCGCCGCCGTCCTGCTCGATGAAGCCGAAGCCCTTTTCCGCGTTGAACCACTTCACGGTGCCAGTAGCCATGTCAATCTCCTTCGGGGCAAAGCTCGAGGACCCACACTGTGCGGGTCCGCGTCGCCGCGATGTTGCCCCCTCCGGATAAAACCGGAAATTCAGAAGCGGCCGACCGGTATGGACCGGAAAGACGCTCCAAGACTTTGGGAACCACAACTGCAACTGATATCGACACTAGCACGCCACGGCTCCGGAAGGGCGGCGCACTATCTCACCGCACTCCGGGGAATAAGGAACCACCCCCTCGGCCGAGCCATTTTCTATCGCGGCCATGACAGATATTCCACGCCCTCCCGCACCGGATCTCCCGTGCAGGGACCGGGCCGCCCTTACGGACGCCTCGCGGAGCCGGGCCCCGCGGCACGACGCGTCGTCGAGGCGGTCCGCCGCCGCACCGACGCGGCAGGCGGTCCCCGCCCGGCGTGTCGCGGCCGGCGTGTCGCGGCCGGCGGCCGAAGGGATCGCGTGGCGCGCCGTCCCGCCGCCCGCGCCCCCGCCCCGAGTTGCCGCCCCGCGACGACCGGTGTGCGCTGGAGACCGGCCGACGGCCGCCCGGCCGACAGGATGCTCCCCGTACGGGTTCGAGACGGGACGCACCTCCGTACGGCGGGGGAACGGCCCGTACGACGCAGGAGAGCGCATGACGAGCGAGCCCGGTGCGGTGTCCGAGACCTTCGCGTTCGCGTGCCGGAACTGCGGGCACACCTGGGAGGCGACGTTCCAGGTCATGTTCTTCACCGATCCGACCGACGCCGCGGGCCTGCACACGCAGGAGTACGTCGACGAGGACGGCGTCGCGATCAGGTCGCCGCTGGCCGACGCGGTGTGCACACGGTGCGGGAGCCGCCGGGTGCGGGTGACGACACCGGGTGCCGGGCGGGCGGCGCACGACCCGGCCGGCTGACGTCCGGCGGCGCGGCTCACCCGGACGGGCCCGGTGCGCTGGTGGTGCGCCGCACCGGGTGGTGGCGTGGCAGGAGACATCGCGCCCGCCGTCAGGAGGCCTTCGCCGTGAACCGTCCGCCGTCCCACCGTGCCTCCGCCCTGCCCCCGTCCCGCGTGCCCCGGCTGCTGGTCTGTGCCCTGACGGTGGGCGTGCTGTGGTCGGCGGCCGCGTGCTCGAACAACGGCGGCTACGCGGGTGGCCGTACGGCTCCCGCCTCCCCGCTGGCCGAGGTGTCGCCCGACCCGTCCACCGCCACACTCACCGAGGCCCAGGCCAGGGCCGCACTCATCACCGCCGCGGACCTGCCGTCGCAGTGGTCGGGGACGTCGGGTGCGGCGACCTGGCGGGACGGCCTGCTCAAGAGCAAGGTCGACGCGGCGGGCTTCGGCGCGGACAAGAGCGCCGCGGCCGACTGTCAGAAACTGCTCGACGGGCTGTACGCCGAGGAGCTGCTCGGCCCGGCGAAGGGGACCAAGGCCGTCACCGGTTTCGACGACAGCAACAACCAGGCGCAGATGCACTACCAGGTCGCGCAGTACGGGCAGGCGGAGCTGACCAGGCAACTGGCGTGGATCGCCACGCTGCCCCAGAAGTGCGCCGAGTTCACGGCCGTCGACGGGCAGGGCGAGCAGCAGAACGTCCAGGTCGTGTCGGCGCAGGTGCCCGACGAGGGTGACGCCCGGCAGGGGCTGCAGCTGACCATGAACGGGCAGCTGGACGGCGAGCCCTCGACCCTGACCCTGGACATCGCCGCCGTACGGGTCGGCGACAGCGCGCTCTTCCTCACCAACGGCGGGCTGGACGGCGCCGAGTCGGACTCCACGGCGCAGGCCGTCCAGCAGGGCACCCCGCGGCTGCGGCAGGTGCTCGAAGGAAAGACCCCCGCCGCCAGTCCGACGAACTGACGGACCACGGCTCGTACGCCCGGCGCGGCCGGTCCGACTGCGCCGGGCACACCGGGTGTACCAGGCGTACGGGACGGTCCGGGCGTATGGGCCGGTCCCGGCGTATCAGGCGTACCGGGCGCTATTCCATCCGCTCGACCGCGTCCTTCGCCTCCTTGAGGCCCGCCCCCGTGAACTCCCGGTACGCCTTGATCGCCTGGATCTTCCTGCCGTCACGCAGGAGCGCCACCACCTGCTCCAGCTCCGGTTCGGCCTGCTGGACGCCCAGGTGGTCGAGGATCAGGTCGAGTTTGCGCTCGACGCGGGCGATTCTGCGGTCGGTGCGGCCCAGCCTTCCCTCCATCCCCGCGTAGCTCGCAAAGACGATCATGGCGAGGACGAAGAACCCGAGTATTCCCATGGGCCCGATCCTAGGGAGCCGCGGCATCCACGCCCAAACGGCGCAACAGGCCCAGCAAGGTGATCCGTTCGTCCTCGTCGAGCGGTGCGAAGGACGCGGCGAGCACTTCGAGGGCGACGGCACGCCCGGCCTCCAGGGTCCGTTCGCCCGCCTCGGTGAGGTGGTGCTCGATCCGGCGGCCGCGGCCGGGGCGCCGCTCGACGAGGTGCTGGGCGGCGAGCCGGCCGGCCAGCGTGCCGAAGGACTGGTCGCCCTGGAAGGTCGCCACGGCCAGCTCGTGCGCGGAGGCACCGGGCGACCTGCCGATCGCGCGCAGCGCGTCCCACTGGGCGAGCGTCGTGCCGACCGCCGCGAGGCGGGTGTCCAGTGCCCGGTGATGCCGGTACTGCGCCTCCTTCACGGCCCGCCCCAGCGTTTCGAGGTCGACCGCACCGCCCGGGTGACCGTCCACGTGCTTCTCCTCCTCCGTCGTGCCACGAGTGATGCCACGAGTCTACGGGCTCAAATACGCTTGCGTATATACGCATGCGTAGATACAGTCGCCGCATGGCTGACACCAAGACCCGTACCGTCCGCACCCGCCCCGATCTCCCGCTCACCCTCACCGAGAGCGGCCCCGAGGACGGCCCTCTCGCCCTCGTCCTGCACGGCGGTGGCGGCCCCGCCACCGTCCAGGGCATAGCCGCCCATCTGGCCGCCCGCATGCGGGTCGTGGTGCCCACGCACCCGGGCTGGAACGGGACCGAGCGCCCCGACTGGTTCACCGGCGTGGACGACCTCGCCCTCGCCTATCTGCACTGGCTGAAGGACGAGGGCCACCGCGACGTCCTGGTCGTGGGCTCCTCGCTCGGCGGCTGGACCGCCGCCGAGATGGCCTTCCGCGACGACGGCGACCGCATCACCCGCCTCGTGCTCGTCGACTCCGCCGGCGTGGACGTACCGGGCGAGCCGATCCGCGACATCTTCGCCCTCGACCCGCGCGAGATCAGCGCGTACTCCTTCCACGACCCGGCCCGCTTCGCCGTGAACCCCGCCACCCTCACCGAGGAACAGATCACCGCCCAGAAGGCCAACATGGTGACGCTGCGGGCGCTGTGCGGCGACCCGTACATGCACGATCCCAAGCTCCTGAACCGCCTCGGCCGGATCCGGGTCCCGGCGCTCCTGCTGTGGGGCGAGAGCGACCGCATCGTGACGCCGGCGTACGGGCGGGCGTTCGCGGCGGCCTTCGCCGACGCGCGGTTCGTGTCCGTGCCCGAGGCCGGCCATCTCCCGCACATCGAACAGCCCGTGGCGACGTTCGGCGCCCTCGACGCCTACCTGGACGGTATGGCCGTAGCGACGGGCTGACGGCCCGACGAGGGCCGCGCGCCCGTGCCACCGGCGGCCGGGGGAACGGGGTCCACCGCCGTCTCGGACGGCCCGGAGTCCCTGTCCCCGATCTCGACCACCGCGCCCAGGTCCAACTGCCCGTACAGCCACTGTGCGTCGGCCGGCCGCAGCCCGATCCAGCCGTTCGTGACGTCGTAGTTGCCGGGGGCCTTCTGGTCGGTGGAGAGGGCGCCGACGAAGTTCGTCGTCCCGTCCGCGTCGCGCAGTTCGATCACCCAGGGCACCTTCAGCGCGTAGACGTCCTTCGGGCCCACCTCCAGGGCGGGCACCACCCGGACGTCCCGTTTCGCCACGACCGTCATCCGGCCCGTCGGCGTGGGGCGGCCGGGCATGCCCGCGGAGACCGGCATGTCGCGGCCCGCGGCCGTCAGCACCCGGCGGGCGAGATCGACGGTGGCGCCGACCGCGACGGGCGTACGGGCCGGGGCGGTGGGACTCGCGGCCGGGGACGGACGTTCCCGCGTCCCGCCGTCACCGGGGTTCAGGGCCAGCAGCAGCACCAGACTCGCCGCGGCGCAGACACCGGCGACGGACACGGTCACGGCCGTGCGGCGGCGACGCCGTCGGCGTACCGCCCGGAAGCGGACCTCGGCCCCGGACACCGACGGCGGCGTCTCACCGGAGACGGCCAACTCACGCAGGTCGGCGGCGAGTTCGGAGGGGAGTTCATCGGACACGGTCGTCCTCCCTCTTCCCCTGGTCCGCGGCGTCGGCGTCGGCGGAGGCCGCCGGGCCGGCGGAGGGCTTCGCGGTGATCGCCCGTCGCCCTCCGTGGGCCTTCTTCCCCCCGTCGGCGGCCACCCACTCGTCCGCCGCCAGTTCCCGGGCCAGCGCCGCCCGGCCGCGGGACAGCCGGGCCTTGACCGTGCCCACGGGGGCCCCGGTTTCGGAGGCTACCCGCTCGACGCTGAGGTCGCACAGATGGTGCAGGACCAGCGCCATCCGCTGCGCCTCGGGCAGTGTGCGCAGTGCGGCGACCAGCGCCGTGCGCTCGGGATCGGGTCCCGGGGTGTGCTCGGGCGGCGGGGTGCGGCGGACGAGTTCCAGCCAGCGGCGCGCGCGACGCCAGCGGCTCACCGCGAGCCGCATCGCCACGGTCCTGATCCACGCCTCCGGCGCCCCGTCGGCGAGGAACTCCCGCCGCCGGTCCCAGGCGCGCACGAACGCCTCCTGGACGACGTCCTGCGCTTCCCCGTGGTCCCCGGTGAACGCGAAGAGCTGGCCGGTCAGCCGGGGGAACGCGGCGGCGTAGAACGCGTCGAACTCTTCCTCGGTCATGCCTCCCGCAGCTTCCTCGGTCGTGCCCCCCGGCGGAGATTCCGGAATTTCCGCGGTCCCGTGCAACCCGGCGGAACGTGCCGTGCGTACAGGTCCCGTACGCCGCACATCGAAACACACCGCAAGGGGAACAGGATGACGCGCAGAGCCAGGAGCCGTCGCCACGCGGCCGGTTGGCCGGTGGCCGCGGTGTGCGCGCCTGCCCCCGCCGGGTGTTCGAAGGGGCCGCGGGCGAGCGGCGCCGACACCGAGGTCGGCACGGCCGGGCCCGGCGTCCTCGCCCACCGCTCCACCGTGGGCCTCGGCATGCCGATGTCCGCCACCTTCGACCACGCGGCACCGGCCCCCGAACGCGCCCGGGTGGAGCACCAGTTGAAGGTCACCGCGTCCGTCGCAACGGCTACGCCCAGAGCTACGGCTACGGCTACGGCTACGGCTACGGCGACTGGAACGCGCGCTGGGCGCGGCGACGGGCGGGCGGTGCCTCCGGCCGAGGTCGTATCGGTCAAAGCGCCCCGTCACAGGAGGAGTTGTCCGCTCATGAACGCCCGTGACACCGGAGGCGAGCTCCTTGCCCGGTCCGGGCCGCGCTGAATCCGCGGGCGGGGGAGTCGGGTTGTTCAGGTCCCGATTCCCCCGCACCGCACCTCCCCCACGTACCCGAGACTCCGAGGGACCGCCGGCCGTGCCCCACACCTCATCCGACGCCTCGTCCGACGCCTCGTCCGACACCGTGTCCGCCCAGCCCGTCGGTGCAGACGGCTTCTCCGCCGTGCCCGGCCGTGGGGGCGACTTCGCGGCGTACGCCGCCGAGACCTGGCCCCGCCTGGTCCGCACCGCGCACCTGCTCACCGGCGACCTCCAGGAGGCCGAGGATCTCGCCCTGGCCACGCTGACCCGGGCCCGCACCCGCTGGCGGCGCATCCCGCGCGACGACGTCGCCTTCTACGTACGGCGCTCGCTGGTCGAGCACCACCTCGGCCGTACCCGCAGGAGACGCCTCACGCGTCTGCCTGCGCCCTTCCTGCCCGAGCGGCCCGCCCCCTCCGCCCCCTCCGCCCTCACGGCGCTCACGGCGCTCTCGGCGCGGCAGCGCGCCGTGCTCGTGCTGCGCTACGGCGAGGGCCTGGGCGAGGCCGAGACCGCCCAGCTGCTCGGCTGCTCGGCCGGCACGGTCAGGACGCTTGCGCGGCGCGGCCTGGAGGCCTTGCGCGCCGATCCCTCCTTCGCCCTTCGCCACGCCGTCCACGGAGCCCGTTCATGAACCGTCATGGCAGGTCCGCGAAGTGGTCGGCCGAGATCGAGCGGGTGCGCGAGATATTCACCGAGGCCGCCTGCGACGTGACTCCCCCGCCCGTCCCCCTGGCCGCCGTCGAGCGGGCGGCCCGGCGGCGCCGGCGGCGCCGCGCTGCCGCCGTGGCGGGTTGCGCCTGCACGCTGCTGGTGGTCCCGGCGGCCGCGGTGGCGCTGCGCGCGGGCGTCGGGGCCGGGGCGGACGCGACGCGGGTGACGGGCCCGTCCGCCGGGCCCCCGGGGACGGTACGGGTGGTGACGCCCGGGGAACGGGTGCGGATCGCGTCCGGCATCAGGATCTGGCTCACCGAGGACGGCGGGCACTGGACCGCGCCCTGGGACTCCGCACCGCGCTTCCGTGGTGTCAAGGGCGACGGCATCGACATCCGCACACCCGGGGTCACCCTCCAGGAAGAGGGCGACGGCGACCACGGCCACTTCGTGTCCGGCCTCTACCACGGCAAGGGGGACGCGGCGCGCGTGCGGATCGAGACCACGGCGGGCGACGTCGACGGCACGGCACTCACCCTCGCGGGCAGCCCGCACTGGGGCGTCTGGTACGCGCTGGTGAAGCCGCCGAAGCCGCCGAAGCCGCAGAAACCGCAGAAACCGCCGACGACACGGAAGCCTCTGGAGTCACCGGAGGCGCGGCAGGAGATGCCCTGGATGGCGGGGAGGCCGACGAAACGGCGGTTCCCCGGCGGTCCGACGAAGAGAGTCACGGTGTACGACTCCGCGGGCAAGGTGATCGCGACCATGGAGTTCGCGACGTGAGTGACGAGAGCGACGAGAGCGACGGGAACACAGCCGTGAGCCGCCCCGAGCGGACCGGCGCCACGGGCCTGGCCGGATGGCCACGGGTGAGCGTCCGGACGGACAGGAGGCAGGACGGGAGGCCTCCTGGGGACAAGGAGCGGGACCGGAGCCGGGACCCGGGCCCAGGGGCGGGCGCGGACGCGGGAAGGGCCGGCGCGGAGGCCGCCCCGAGCAGGAGAGGCGGCGGCTCCCGGGGCAGGCGCAGGCTCCGGGCCGGTCTGCGGCGCCGCTTGGCCGACCGGCGTATCCGTGTCCGCCGCACTCGCGGTCGTCGGCTGCGCCGCGCGCTGATCGTCCTGCTCACGGTCCTCGCCCACCTCGTCGCCGCGGCCCTCGTGGCGTACCACCTCACGGTCATCCCCGAGCCGCACCCCGAGACGGCGATGCAGAGCACCGTCTTCGTCGACGACGACGGCGCCTATCTGGGCCGGCGCGGCCCTGTCGACCGCCAGGAGATACCTCTCTCGCAGGTGCCGGGGCACGTGCGAGAAGCGGTGATCGCGGCGGAGAACCGTTCCTTCCGTTCGGACACGGGGATCTCCCCGAAGGCGATCGCCCGGGCGGCCTGGGCGACGGTGAGCGGCGGCGGCCGGCAGGGCGGCTCCACGATCACGCAGCAGTACGTGAAGAACGCCCTGCTCAGCCCGGAGCAGTCGCTGTCCCGCAAGGCGCGCGAGGCGCTGATCGCGATCAAGCTGGACCGCACCCGCCCGAAGGACGAGATCCTGGCGGGCTACCTGAACACGGTCTACTTCGGCCGGGGCGCGGCCGGCATCCAGTCCGCCGCCCGGAACTACTTCGGCGTCGATGCCAGGAACCTGACCGTGAGCCAGGGCGCCGCGCTCGCGGCCGTCATCAACATCCCCTCGTACTACGAGAAGGCCGGCTCGGACCCCGCGGTGACGGCGAAACTGGTGGACCGCTGGGACTGGGTGCTGGACGCGATGGCGGACAGCCGCGCCATCACGGCCGCCCAGCGCGCCGCGGCCCGCTTCCCCGCTTTCCGCTTCTACCCGCCGGGCGACACGGACGGCCAGCGCCAGTACCTGATCGACGTGGCGTCCGCCGAGGCGGCCGACCGGCTCGGCATCACCGAGGACCAGCTCGCCCGCGGTGGCTACACGGTCCGAACCACCTTCGACCTGACGGCACAGGACGCGACGGCGGAGCCGGCGGCCGGCGCGGTGCCCGTCGAGGGCGGCGCCCGGCTGCACACGGCCGTGGTGGCCCTGGTCCCGGGCGACGGCGCGGTCCGGGTCCTCTACGGCGGCGCGGACTACGCCCGCCAGCCCTTCAACGACGCGGTGGACGGCGCGGTGGAGGCGGGTACGGCGCTGCGGCCCTTCGCCGGCACGAAGCTGCTGCCGCCGCTCGCGGGCCTCGCGCGCGCTGTCGCCCCGACCCCGTTGCGGCTGGCCGCCGCGTACGCGGCCGCGGCGGCGCACGGGACGTACGCGAAGCCGTACACGGTCGCGAGGATCACTCGCGCGGGCCGCACCCTCTACCGAGCCCATCCGAACACCAGTGCGGCGATCATGCGGGGTGGCGCGGGGGTGTTGACCAAATTGATGCAGAGCCGGGCCGGCGGTCCCCCGACCGTCATCACGGGCGCCGCGGGCCCGCGCACCCTCTGGCGGACGACCTTCGACGAACGCCTCACCCTCACCGTGGCTCTCTTCGCGGAACACCCGGCCAAGGGCCGAAAGGGGCCCCTCCCGGCGCCGCTCCCCGGCACCGCCGAAGGGCTCTCCGCCCACATCTCGGAGAGCGCCTGGGCCAAGATCACCGGCACCTCCGGCGGCCCCTCTCCGGCCGAAGAAGGAAATCCGGGGCTTCCGATCGGCCAAACAAAGCCCATACTGGCTACACGATGACTAAACCCTCCGCGCCCCGGCGCCACCTGCCCACCAGCCCCTTCGCAGCCCCGGTCGTCCCCGTGGCCAAGGAATTCAGCCTCGGAGACCGCGTCTCCCACGACCAGTTCGGCCTGGGCACGATCATCGGCGTCGAAGAGGGCATCGCCATGCTCGTCGACTTCGGCTCCCGCCAGGCCCGCATCCTCAGCCCCTACACCCGGATGGACAGGCTCTGACCTGCACGTTGCGCAGTACCCGCACCGCCGTCACTACCCGCGACGCGTGCAGTACCCGACCCGACTGACACCACCGGACCCGGCCACCTCACCCCGCGGCTGCCACATCCGCAGGTTGCCGGGTTTTCGGTGTGCGACGGTCCGGACGCCTCGGCGCTTCCCCGCCCGATGACGCCTCCCCGGGCCCCCACCACCCCCTCGAACGGCCCACCCCGCTGGTCCCGGAGCCGGGGGCCGTCGAGGGTGGGGGCATGGATGCCGCGGGCGAAGAGCTGCCGTTCGAGGATCTGACCGACTTCGAGAACGCGGATCGCGGGTTCATCGCGGCCCTGGTTCCCGGCGTGGTCCGGGACGCCGAGGGGCGGGTCGTCCACGACGCGGACGCCTACGCGTTCCTCGCGGACGACTGTCCGCCGACCGCGCACCCCAGTCTGTGGCGGCAGGCGCGGCTGTGTGCGCGGCAGGGCCTGTACGAGGTCACCGAGGGCGTGTACCAGGTACGCGGGCTCGACCTGTCGAACATGACGCTCGTCGAGGGCCGCGAGGGTGTCGTCGTGATCGACCCGCTGATCTCCGCAGAGTGCGCCGCGGCCGCCCTCGCCCTCTATCGCGAGCACCGCGGACCGCGCCGCGTGACCGGGCTGGTCTACACCCACTCGCACGTCGACCACTTCGGCGGCGCCCGCGGTGTGCTGCCGCACGGCAGCGACAGCGGGGTGCCGGTACTCGCGCCCGCGGGCTTCCTGCAGCACGCGGTCAGCGAGAACGTCTTCGCCGGCAACGCGATGCTGCGCCGGGCCGTGTTCATGCACGGCGCCCGGCTGCCCAAGGGGCCGCGCGACCAGATCGGCACCGGGCTCGGCACCACCACCTCCACCGGCACCGTCACGCTCATCGCACCGAACGTGGACGTCACCCGGACCGGGCAGGAGGAGACGGTGGACGGCGTGCGGTTCGTCTTCCAGCTCACGCCGGGGACGGAAGCCCCCGCCGAGATGAACTTCCTGCTGCGCGACCAGCGCGCGCTGTGCGTGGCCGAGAACGCCAGTCACACCCTGCACAACGTCCTCACCCTGCGTGGTGCGCCGGTCCGCGACGCGCGCGTCTGGGCCCACTTCCTCGACGAGACCGTCGACCTGTTCGCCGACACCTACGACGTCGCGTTCGCCTCCCACAACTGGCCGACCTGGGGGCGCGAGAACATCGTCCGGTTCCTCGGCGAGCAGCGGGACCTGTACGCGTACCTGCACGACCAGACCCTGCGCCTCCTCAACAACGGCCTGACCGGCTCCGAGATCGCCGAGGAGCTGCGACTGCCGCCCGCCCTGGAGCGGTCCTGGCACGCACGCGGTTACTACGGTTCCCTCAGCCACAACGTCAAGGCCGTCTACCAGCGGTACATGGGCTGGTACGACGGGAACCCCGCCCACCTCTGGGAGCACCCGCCCGCCGAACTCGCCTACCGATACGTGGAGTTGGCGGGCGGCCCGACAGAGACCCTGGTGAAGGCACGGGCGTACGCGGACAACGGGGACCTCCGTTTCGCCGCCACCCTCCTCAACCACCTGGTCTTCGCGGACCCGTCGGACAGCGCCGCCCGGGAGACCCTCTCCGGTGTCTACGAACGGCTCGGGCACGGCGCCGAGAACGGCACCTGGCGCAACTACTACCTCACGGCCGCCCTGGAACTGCGCCGTGGCACGGCCGACACCGACATCGACACCACGGGCTCCGAACTCACCTCCGCGCTCACCGTGAGCATGCTCCTCGACTCGCTCGCCGTCCGTATCGACGGTCCGCGCGCCTGGCACGACCACCTCACCCTCGACCTCGTCGTGACCGACGAACAGCGCCGCCACCGGGTCAACCTCCACCACGGCGCGCTGACGCACCGCGGCATGCCGGTCCACCACGTCCCGAAGCCGCACGCGGGACTGACCCTGACCCTCACCCGGCCGGAACTGCGCGCGGTGCTGGAGGGGCGGGGCCTCGCGGGCATCGAGGCGGACGGCGACCCCACGGTCCTGGACCGCCTCCTGTCGTACGCCACCGCACCTGACCACGCGTTCCCCGTCGTGACCCCGTAGCGCCGCCGTACGGCCCCGTGGAGGCCTTACGCGGGGTGCGGGAGCGCGGGGCGGCAGGCTCCGCGCGCCCCGCACGCGCGGGGGCGGTCAGAGCGGTGGCTGCGCGGGGGCCGGGCCCAGGGTGGTCGTGCCGGGAGCCGTGCGGTGGCCCAGGCCCGTGCGGTAGGCGTCGAGGGCCGCCTCGACCCGGCCGGTGCGGCGCAGGAGGTCTCCGAGCAGGCGGCAGAGGTCGGCCAGGTCGCCGGCCGCGCCGGCCCGCTCCAGCAGGCTCAGCGCCCGGACGTAGTGCTCCTCGGCGGTCTCGGTGTCCCGGGCGTCCTCGGCGATGATGCCGAGCAGCCGGTGCGCGCCCGCCGAGTGCACGGCGCCGCGCTCGGGGCTGAGGTCGCCGAGCACCTCGTGGAGGAGAACGGCGGCCTCCGTCGACTTGCCGCGCCGGTGCAGCACGTCCGCCAGTTCGACGTTGACCTGGCTGGTGTAGAGGGCGGCCCGCTTGGCCGAGAGCATGACCTGCGCCTCGCGCAACTCGGCTTCCGCACGCTCCAGTTCACCGTTCTGCGCGTAGAGGTAGCCGCGCATCCAGTGGCAGTTGGCGAGCTCCGTGCGGATCTGGAGCTGGCGGTAGAGCTCGGCGGCCTTGGCGAGGGAGGCGTCGGCCTCCGCGATCCGGCCCTCGGCGATCATGGTGCGGGCCACCGAGCGGTGCATCCGGGCGACGAGCGCGGGTTCGCCGACCTGCGGGGCGAGCGCGAGCGCGAACTCGGCGGCCTGGGCGGCCCGGGCGTGCGCACCCATGTCCATGTAGGGCGCGATGACGCCGGTGTAGAGAAGCAGCAGGGCGTCCGGGTCGTGCATCCCGGTCCGGTTCAGCTCGTCCAGCGTGGACTCGAACAGGTAGCAGGAGTACCGGAGTTCACCGGCGAGGTAGTGGGAGACGGCGCGGCCGCGCAGGGCGGGCACCCGCTGGGGCAGCGGGGCGTCCCCGAGACGCCGCTCCGAGGCCTCGAACCGCTCCCGGGCGGTCTCCAGGTCCCCGGTCTCCAGGGCGCATTCACCGAGCCCCAGCAGTGCGGCGGCCTGCTCGGCGACGAGTCCGTGCGTGTCCGCCTCCGCGAGGAGCACCGTGTACTGCTCCGCCGCGACCTCGGCCTCGCCGGTGGCGAGCGTGCGCTGCGCGTCGGTGAGCCGCAGCCGCAGATCGGTGGCGAGGTGGGCCGGCCGGCCGGTCGCCAGCTCCTCGTACGCCACCCCGAGCCGCTCGGCTATGTGCCGCAGCGCGGGCTCGGAGGCGCGCACCCGCCCCGCCTCCAGCGTCGAGATGTAGGCGGGCGTGTACGCCGGTTCCGCCAATTGCCTCTGTGTCAGCCCGCGTTCCGTACGCAGCTGCTGGACCCTGCGCCCGATGACCTCCGGGCCGTCACGCTCCGCCATGGATTAAGCATGCCATTAAGTCCACTTAACCCGAGACGACTTTTGACTAATATCCAACTCCCCTTGCGCCCCTTGCTCTTTGGTGCTCCGAGCCCCTACGTTAAGCGACGGGTTAAGCCTGCTTAATACGCCGCTGTTGTTGCGAGGTCGCTGTGCTCCGACGTATTTCCGCGCGCTACTTCAGAGTGCTCGGTGCGGCAGTCATCGCCGTGGCCGCACTGGTGCTGGCGGCCAACGCAGGCCCGGCCCGGGCGGCGGATCCCGCCCCGGCCCTCCACCAGCAGGGCTCCGGACACCCGGAGACGACGTACGGCGGCATCTCCACACGACCGTAGCGACAGGGGGCGGCCGACCGCGCCCGCCGCTCACCGCACCTCGGTCGTCCACAGGTGTGGACCACCGCACGGAAGACGACCTCCGGTCGCCGACGGCACCCTTCGTCGGCGCCCCCGCGAGACCCGACCGTCCGAGAACCGCGTCCTCCCCCGCGGCGGACGGCGCGAACGGCCGTCGGCGGAACTCCCCCCGTTCCGCCGGCGGCCCCTAACCTGGCTCCGTGAACTCCCCTGCCGCACGTACCGCGCTGGACCTCACCGCCGACCTCCCGGTCCCCGCCCTGAAGGACTTCTACCGGGACCTGCACCGGCACCCGGAACTGTCGATGCGGGAGCACCGCACCGCCGCCGCCCTCGCCGACCGGTTCCGCACGGCCGGGTTCGACACGGCCACCGGCATCGGCGGCACCGGGGTCGTCGGGATCCTGCGGAACGGACCGGGCCCCACCGTCCTGCTCCGCGCCGACATGGACGCGCTGCCCGTCCAGGAGGAGACCGGGCTGCCGTACGCGTCCATGACGCCCGGCGTGATGCACGCCTGCGGGCACGACCTGCACGTCACCTGGCTGGCGGGCGCCGCACAGGCTCTGTCCGCCGGGCGCGACACCTGGTCGGGCACCCTGCTGGTGCTCGGACAGCCCGCCGAGGAGACCGGCGAGGGCGCGGCGGCGATGATCGAGGACCACGTCTACGAGCGGTTCCCGTCGCCGGACGTGCTGCTCGCCCAGCACGCGGCCCCCGGCCCGACGGGGCTCTACGCACACCGGCCCGGTCTCATCATGTCCGCCTCGACCGACGTGGACATCGTCGTGCACGGCACGGGCGGGCACGGCTCGCGCCCGGAGTCGACCGTCGACCCGGTCGTCACCGCCGCGTACCTGGTGACCCGGCTGCAGACCGTCGTCAGCCGGGAGATCGCGGCACGCGAGCAGGCCGTCCTGACGGTCGGGCGGATCGAGGCGGGCACCCGCCACAACATCATCCCCTCCGAGGCCCGGATCGCCCTCAACCTCCGGACCCAGTCGGACGAGGTGCGGGACCGCATGATCGCGGCGATCCGGCGGATCGCCGCGGGCGAGTGCATGGCGGCCGGCTGCCCGCGCGAGCCCGACGTCACCGTGGGCAACAGCTTCCCCGTGACCGTCAACGATCCGGACACCGACCGGCGGATCGCCGCGGTGCACGGCGAGGTCTTCGGCACCGGAACGATCCTCGACCCGGGTCCGGCGATGGGCAGCGAGGACTTCCCGAAGCTCGCGGACGGCCGGATCCCGTACTCCTACTGGTTCGTGACGAGCACTCCGGCAGAGGTCTGGGACGCCGCTCCGGGCGACGACCTCATGGAGAAGTTCGCGGCCGTGCCCAGCAACCACAGCCCGCGCTTCGCGCCCGACCCGCGCACCCTCGCGCCAGGTGTGCGGACGCTGGTGTCGGGGGCGCTCGCCTGCCTCACCGGTCCGGAAGGATCCGCCTGAGTGCCTTGTCCAGTCCGGCCGCCAGCTCCGCGTCACTCGGCGGATCCTCGCCGAAGAGCCTGCCCAGTCCGGTGGCGAAGGTCTGGGTGAAGGCCCCGTAGAGCGGGGTGCGGGGGCGCTGCACGGCGCGCCGGAGCGCGGGCAGCAGGATGGTGCGGGCGTACCGGGGACGGCCGTGGTCGTCGCGCGGCATACGGTCGACGCTCTCCGCGGACGGCGACACCGGCGGGGACGCCGTGGACGCGGGGGAGACACCGGGGGTCCTGGCCGTACCGCAGCTCACGTCGTCGTCCTGGTAGGCGGACTCCCGGGTGGCCGCGAACCCGGCGTCGAGCAGGCAGCGTTCGCTCTCCTTGTCGGTGAGGAAGCCGATCAGCTCCTTCGCCTTCGCGGCACGCAGCGGCGACTGCGTGGTCACCGCGAGGTTCTGTCCGCCCAGCACCGCCCGGCCCGGCAGCGGGGCCACGCCGAGCTGTGCCTCGCCGAGCGACTGGTGCAGGGTGCGGTACGCGTACGGCCAGTGGCGCAGGAACGCCGTACGGCCGTCGGCGAAGTCGGTGAGCGACTCGGTCTCGTCGGAGCGGAACGCGTCGCCGAGCGTGTACGCGGGCTGGGCGCGGGCGCGCAGTTGTGCCACGCCCTCGGTCAGCTCCGACACGGTCGCGGTGTAGCGGCCCCGGTCGTCGGTGAGGGCGACGCCGCCCCCGGCGGACAGGAACGCCTCCACGCCGTTGACCGTACGGCCCTCGTAGGGGCCGAGCTGTGTGGTCCAGCCCTTCTCGTACTCCCGTGGCCGCCGCGCGCCCGGTGCCTCGATGGTGTCGGTCAGATCCCGCAGCCGCTGCCAGCTGACGCCCTGGCTCAGGTCGGTGTCCCGGATGTGCGCCCGCTCCAGGTAGTCGCGTCGGTAGTAGAGGAGCCCGACATCACTGTTGAACGGTACGGCGTAGACCTTCCCGTCCCAACGGGCCGTGCGGGCGACGGACTTGATGACGTCGGCGTCGACCAGGGTGTCCGGGAGCGGGCGTATCAGGTGCGCGGCGGCGAACTCCGGCACCCAGGTGACGTCGAGGTTCACGACGTCGTACTCCGCGCTGTGCGACTGCAGCGCGCCGAGGAGCTGGCTGCGCTGTTCGTCGGCGGAGCCGGGGAGTTCGACCAGACGGGCGTGGACACCGGTGTGCTCCTTGTCCTGCCGGGCGTTCCACGCGTCTATCAACTGCTGCCGGATGCCGCCCTTGCCGGTCACGTCCCGCCCGCTGGCCACGATGATGTCCCCGGGGCCGCCGGGGGAGACGGGCGCGGCGGACGGCGTGGGCCCGCCACCGGTGCAGGCGGAGGTCAGCAGGAGCGCCAGGGCCAGCCCGCACCCGGACACCCGCCGGCCCGCCTCGCCCCCGTGGGCCCGTCCCTTCGTCACTCGTCCCCCGTTCCCGTGCGCGCGACCTCGTTCCGCAGGTCCGCCACGAGGTCGCTCCCGGTGTCCAGACAGCGACCGCCGCTCGCCTCGGACATCCGCTGGTCGGGACTGCCCTTGGCGCAGCCGCCGCTGTCCAGGGCCGCCATGACCACCGGAACTCCCTTGTCGTGGAGGGGCTGGAGCAGCTTGTTGACGCGATCGTGCGCGGTGAGGCGGTTGTTGTCCTCGTCGTCCGTGAGGAAGACGATCAGCTCGGGGCGGTTGTCGTCCCTGCCCTTGCCGGCCATGGTCTCCAGCGCGGCCTCGATCGCGCCGTACGGATCGGCCTCCGCGTCCTGGACGACGGCTCCGCGGTCGACGGCGCGCTCGGCGTCCTTCCGCTGGTGCCGGCCGAACGCCAGGATCTCGCCGTAGGGGCGGCTGCCCGGCGAGGCGACGGACCAGACCCCGTACTCGTCCCGGTCGCCGAGCCCGGCGAACGACTGCTTCAGGATGCCGGGAGCGCCGCCCGGCCCCTGCCACAGGTCGGCCATGGAGCCGGAGCTGTCCAGCAGGAAGAGCACCCGGCCCGGTCCGTTGGCGTTGCGGTACCGCCGCAGCGCCGTCTCCATCGCGTCGGCGCCCGCCACCCCGGCGGACCGGCCGGGATCGGCGATCAGGCCGGCGTCCGGGACCCGCGACGAGAGCAGGGCATGGGCCCCGGACGGCGAGCGGAAGCCGTCCTTCCCGAAGACCGCGAGCCCTCCGCCCGGCCCGCTCCCGCCGCCGGTGCCGTGCCCGTCCCCGCTTCCGCCGTCCCCGTCCCCCGTGCCCGTGAGCCAGTCGTGGAACGACCGGACCGCGTCGTCCCGTGCGGCGCCGTCGATGTCGCCGCCCGTCCAGCGGACCCGCACGAAGAGCGGGGCGAGGGCCGGCACGTCGTCGGGGTACTCGGCCATCCGCAGCGTGCGCGTCGTCCGGTCGCAGCCGACGCCGCTCACCATCAGGAACTCCGGTACCAGGGCGGCCGTTCCCCGGTCGGTGTCGGCGTTGTCGGGCAGTGTGCAGAGCAGGTCACCCGCGGTCGGAGAGACCGGTCCGGTCTGGTCCACGCTCTCCTCGGCCCGGCTCACGTCGGGCGTCCCGGTGCCGTACAGGCCGACCGTTGCCAGCAGCGCGGAGTCCGTGTACGCCGGGTCCGGGCGCCGCACCTCGGCGCTTCCGTCCCGCCGCGTCAGCTTCTCCCGCAGGCCCGTGAGCGAGTCGCCGGTACGGTCGGCGACCGAGGCCTCGGCGATCTCCTGCGGCACCGACAGCACCACCGGGGAGTACGCGAAGGGGGCCGGGTCCGGCTCCAGCGACACATAGCTGCGCTGGAGCCCGGTGGGGCGCGCGCGGGCCGCCGTCGCCGCGGTGGCCGGGATCCAGATGTCGGGCTGGGGTCCGATGTCGCGCTGCGGGTCGACCTCGTCGCCGACCGGCCGCTGCCAGGGGTCCGACTGGTCGCGCAGGCCCGCCACCACGGCCGCCGAGCCGGCGCCGTACACCGTGATCCCGCTGCGCCGGCAGCCTTCGTCCGTGGTGTTCGCCGTCGAGGTGAGGTAGGTGTCCGCGGCCTTGCGGACGGTGGACTCCAGGTCGGGATCGGTGAGCAGGCGCAGTTCCAGGGGCGGGGCGCAGGGGGCCCCGGACGCGCCGTGGCCGAGGACCAGGTAGCCCGTGAGACCTAGGACGGCGACGGCCAGGCCGGTGGCGGCGACGGCGGTGCGGCGGGGCCACCGGCGCGGGGAGCGCCACGATGCGCGCGGGCGCCGGGTCCGGCCGGGCGGCCTGGGCTCGGCCGAGCTCGCGGGCCGGCGCCGGGCGGGGGACGGAAGGACAGCGGTCCGTGCGGCCCGGACGGCGCGGGCCGCCGCGGCGAGGAGGCCGCGGAGCCGGACCCGGACCGGCACCCCCGGCCCTCGGCGGGCCGGGCCCGTGGACCCCGTGGACCCGGCGGACCCGGAGGGCACGGAGGGCACGGAGGGCACGGAGGGCACGGCGCCGACCGCCCAGCCCACTGCCACTCCTGCCCCGGCCCCGGCCCCCGCGGCGGTCTCCCCGCCGGGCGCGACGGCCCTCGGCCGGACCGCCAGCAGCACGTCCACCGCCGGGTTCTCCGTACGGCTCTGCGGTTCCCAGGGCTCCCCGCGCTCGGTGCGGTGGTGGGCGGACATGTACACCCTGAGCGCTTCCGAGAGGGCCAGGAAGTGGACCTCGTCGCCCTGTCCCTCGACTCCGTCCGTCAGCAGGTCCACCAGCCGGGCCGTGAACGGCGTGGGGGTGTCGCCGTCCCCCGCGTCGATGCGGTGGTTGGCCTGCACGCCCATGAGTACGGAGACGCGCCGTCTGATGTCGGGTCTCTCCACCGCCTCCCACACGCGGGCCGCGTTGCCCGCGTTGCAGCAGTCGAGGACGACCACGATCCGCTCCGCGTCGCTGTTGGCGAGGATCCTGAGCACGTTGGTGAACGGGGCGGCCCCCTCGAACCCGGCCGTCTCGCCCCGGACGACCTCCGCGTCACGCATCTGCAGCCACAGCTCGTCGCCCGCGCTGGGCACGGCGCCGTGTCCGGCGAAGTAGAGCAGGAGCAGCCCCTCGGCGGCGTCGACGGCCGTGCGCAGCTCCTTGCGGAACTCCCCCAGCACCGGGGAGTCCGCCACGGTGATCTCGCCCGGCCCGACGACTCCGCCCCGCTCCAGCGCGCCGGCGAGCAGCGAGAGGTTGTGCGCGACGGCGGGCAGCGGGCTCGGGACGCCGTGGCGGTGCTCCGGCCGCGTGAACTCGTATGCGGACACCCCGACCAGCAGTGCCCGGTTCACTCGTCCGCGCGGGTCGAAGCGGTCCACCCGACTACCTCTCGTCGGGATCCACGGAATCGACGCGGGCGTCGGGCGGATCGCCGTTCTCGACGGAGACGCGGTTGTCCCGCCAGGCCCGCACGGCGCTCTTCACCTGGGCGAGCAGTTCCTTGAACAGGGTCTCGGCGCCCGCGCCGATCAGGACCAGCACGATGTCCATGCCGACGCCCATGGGCGTGCCCTGCGCGTCGGTCCCGGCGCGCTCCTCGATCCTGAGGTCGCCTCTCCTGACCAGCTCCTCCAGAGGCTTCTCGCGCTCCAGCCACTTCTTCAGAGCGCCGACGTCGCTCTCGCTCGCCGTCCCGTCCAGACGCACGCGGACGGCCCGGGCCGCCACGCCCTCCCCCTCAGCAGTCATGACTCACCATCATGGCACCGGAACAGGCGTCCGGGGAGGCTCTCGACCGGGGCAGCGCGGCACGGCCACCGCGTCCCTTCCCGCCGCCACGGTGCCGGCACTCTCTTCGGCTCGGCCGCCCTGGCCCTGGGCGGCACCGGTGTCGCGGCGGCCGACTCCAGCAGCCCGCTCGACGTCAGGGATCCGCACGACACGGTCGGGGACGCGGCCCACCAGCGGCTGTCACACCTGTGCCTCCAGTCGGCTGAGCCGGCACTGCACATGGTCCAGCGCACCCTGCCGGCGCCCCGGCACGCGCAGCCTCAACCCGGCCAGCGCGAGCCCCAGTTCACGGACGCGCAACGGGTCGGCGACACGGCCCCACTGGTGGTGGGCCCGGTCCACGGCCGCCTCCACGGACGGGGCGTCGGCGGGCTGTCCCGAGTCCAGCCGCACGGTCGCCACCGCCAGCCAGACCCGGCAGCTGCCGGCCGCGTCACCCGCGAGCATCGCCAGGTCCGCACGGACCTCCGCCCAGTGCAGGGCCTGTTCGGACGCGGCGCCCCAGGTGCGGACCGCCTCCTGTTCCCAGCGCGCGGCCAGCGCCGCGGCCTCGTCGTGCCGGCCCGCCTGCGCGGCGGCGGTGATCGCGGCGTGCGGGTCGGGCGCCGCGGGCACCCGCGCGTCCACCGCCAGGACGATCCCCGGCCGCCCGCCGTCCCCGTCGGTGCGGGCCAGCGCCTGCTCGTGCAGCAGCGGCAGTGCGGGCCGGTGGCCGCTGCGCAGGATGGTGGCGACGGCCTTCATGTACGCCGGGGTCGCCACCGTACGCCGGGGCGGCGGCGGGGCGACCCGGCCGTACAGGCCGACGCCCGTCCCCACGGTCAGGGTGCCGGTGGCGAGGTACCCCCAGCTCTCCGCGTCGGCGTGCAGATCGACCAGGAGCGCGGTGGTGCCCGGCGGGCGCAGCCGGAGTTCCTCGGCGATCCAGTGCCAGGGGAAGGCCGTGTAGCGGACGGTCGCCGGGGTGGTGCGGGCCAGTGCGAGGTGGGGAAGGCGCTGGCGGCGGTCGAGTTGGAGCTGGCCGGTCACGAACAACGTGAGCGGGCCGGGGGCCGTCGCCGCCGCGCGCAGCCGGGTCAGGACGGCCTGCGGCTCCAGGGGGTCGGCCAGTTCGACCACGTTCGCCGTGTCCGTGCCGGACAGCACCGCAGGTGAGACGGCCGCGAGTACGGGGAGCACGGACGCCGCGTCCACCAGACACCCCTTGCCCACCGGCGAGGCCGCGAGGAGCAGCACGGTTCCGGGCATGGTTCCCTCCCCATCGATCACGTACGCCAGCACCGTAACCGCTGCGCCTGCAAAGGGGGGACGACAGACGTGCAAACGCCCTCCTATGGACGGCTTGTGCCGCCGTCCGCGACGCCGCCGGCGCCCGTCCGTCGCCGTACCGCGAAGATCGTCGTGTCGTCGGAGAGGCGTCCCCCGCAGTGCCGCAGCGTGCCGTCGCGGACGAGTTCGACGAGGCGCTGCGGGTCGGCGGTTCTCGGGTCCGCGGAGAGGGCGCCGACCACCCGGTCGCGGAGCGGGAAGAACACGCCGTCGGCGTCACGGGCCTCGGTAACACCGTCCGTGACCAGGAGCAGGGTCTCGCCGGGTGCCAGCGCGACCGTCAGGACGAGGGGCCGCTCGGCGGTCAGGGCGGCCAGGCCGAGCGGCAGGCCGTGGCCCGGCGGCAGGTCGCGCACACCGTCGGGGGCGACCACCAGAGGCGGTTCGTGGCCGAAGTTGACGAACTCCACGGTGTCCCGGTCGTCCTGGGGGAAGCCGACGAGGATGCCGGTGGCGAAGCGGTCACGGTCGTCGCGGCCGAGCGCCGCCCGGTAGCGGACGTGCCGCAGCATGCGCACCTCCAGCCGGTCGGCGACCGTGTCGAGGACGGGCTCGTGGTAGGCCGCCTCCCGGAACGTGCCGAGCAGCGCGGCCGCCGCCTCCACCGCCCCGAGCCCCTTGCCCTGGACGTCGCCGAGCAGCAGCCGGGTGCCGCGGGGGCCCGGCTGGATGTCGTAGAAGTCGCCGCCGACCCGGGCCTCGCTGTCCGCGGCGAGGTACACGGCCGCGTGGTCGAGGCCGCCCCAGCCCGTCGGCATCGGGCGCAGCACGGTGCGCCGGGTCGTCTCGGCGACGTCCAGCATGTGCAGCATGCGCCGCTCGCCGCGGACCCGGACCGCGCAGGCCAGGATCGCCAGGAGGCTGCCCAGGGCGACGAGGATGAAGTCGGGCAGCCCCGTCTGGTACTGGTACGACCACGACCGGTCCACCGCGAAGTACGTGAGGATCGAGAGGCACGCGAAGGCCGCCGTGACCCACACTCCGCAGATCGCCGCCGCGATGCCCGGTACGAGCACGATCCAGGAGATCATCCGGAACGCGCCCGAGGTGTTCCAGTCGGCCGCCGCGATCCCGCCGAGCAGCAGCGCGGGCGGTACCCACGCGACGCTGCGGCCGCGCAGTCTCAGGAGTTTCTGCCGCTGGACCGGATCGTCCCGCCCGGCCGGGGGCGCCAGCGGGCCGAGCGGGGGTAGCCAGTCGCCCACCTCGCGGTACCGCCTGTCCTTGTCGCCGCGCCGGCGGATGTCAGTACGCCACCGACATCCGGGCACGCGGGTGGGTGGGCGTCTCCAGCTCGTCGACGAAGGCGACCGCGTAGTCCTCGGCGCTGATCCGGCTGTTGCCGTGTTCGTCGGTGAGCATCCGGTCGCCGTCGGTCCGGAAGCGGCCCGTGCGCGCGCCGGGGCCGATCTCCGCGGCGGGCGAGACGTAGGTCCAGTCGAGGTCGTCGACGCCGCGGTAGTAGGTGAGGGCGTCGCGGTGGGCGAGCGCCTCCGCCAGGACGGCCTCGGGGAAGCCCGGCTGGTCGCAGAGCTCCTGTCCGGGCGCGACCTCCAGACTGCCCGCGCCGCCCACGACCACGAGCCGAGCCACGCCCGCCGCGCGCGTACCGTCCACGAGCGCCCGGTTGAGGGTCAGGAAGGGGCCCGTGAGATCCGTCCCGTCACGGGGCGGCACGCACGCCGAGGCGACCGCGTCGGCGTCCGCCACCAGTTCGGTCACCTTCGCCACGTCGGTGGCGTCCGCGGCGGTCGCGGTGACGCCGGGGACCGGGGACTGCCCGGACCTGCTGACCGCCAGCACCTGGTGGCCGCGCGCCGACGCCTCCGTGGCGATACGGCTGCCGACCATGCCGGTGGCGCCGAAGAGTACGAGCTTCATGGAAGTCAGCGAAACACGGGGTCAGGGCCCCCGCATCCCGACTTGCCAGGCGTCCGGGCGAGGTGTGCCCTGGAAGGCAGGGGCGAGGAGAGAGGAGTGCTCCCATGGCTCACACGGCACATGCCTCATCGGCGTCAGGGCTACGGCACCCGGCCCGGGCGCCACGGCCCTCGGACGTCTTCGACGCGCGCGTCCACACCGTCGCGCAGTGGGCGGTGCCCGTGCTCGGCGGGCTCGTCTACGGGTTCTGGGCCGCGGAGGTCAACCGCAGCGGCGGGCCGATCACGGGCTGGAACATCCTGTTCGGGTTCGTGAGCGCGATCGTGTTCGCCGCGGTCTGCATCGGCGTCCTCAAGGTGGCGCCGCTGATGAGGCGGGAACGGCACGCGGTGCTGTGGGGCGTGTTCGCGGGCCTCGCGTTCGGCTTCATCTACAGCCAGGCCGATCACAGTGTGTGGCGGTCCACGATGATGTCGCTGGCGGTCGCGTTCGGCGTGTTCGCGGTGAACTTCTACCGCTACTACACCCACGAGGACGGAGCGGGTCATCGCGTGGGCTGACGTCCCGCCCGCGTATGTGGTGCACGAGACCCCGGCGGCCGCCGGGGTCTCGTGCACCTCCCTCACTCACCTACCTCCTGGGACGCCGGTCCCAGGAGCCACGGGGCGTGATGGTCACGCCTGGTTCTTCCAGGTTCCAGGAAACACCCGTTCGGGTGAGCCCTCCACCGGAGCGGGCGGAGCCCGGGTGCCGCCCGCTCTGCGCGGGGGAGCGGTCCGGGCCCCGTTCGGCTTGTGGCATGCGCCCATATGCAGTCACACCGCTCGCGTCCGGGTCCGCCGGGGCTTTGCCTGAAGGGGTGTCCCCTCGTGTCCGGAGCGTCCTGTCGGCCGTTCTGATCGTCCTCGCCTGTCTGCTCGCGCCGCTCGGCGCGCTGTCGGGCTGGGCAATGTACGGCATCGGCGACAGCGGGCGGTACGAGGCCACGGTGGCGCCCCTCGCCTCCGACTCGGACGTGCGGGAGGCGATCGCCTCGGCCGTCACGGACGGGATCCTGCGCGAGGTCCACGTGGGCGCGCCGCTCCAGAAGCCGGTGAACCACTTCGTGCGGGACGCGGTGCGTTCGTTCACCCGGACCCCGGCGTTCCGCACGGCGTGGCAGGCGGCGAACCGGGCCGCGCACGACGCCGTGATGCGGGCGCTGCACAGCGACCGCGAGGAGGCCGTGACCATCGACCTCGCGCCGGTCGCCCAGCGGGTCAAGAGCCAACTCACGGTCGAACACATGCCTTTGGCGAACCGCATCCCCGTCGAGCACACCGAGATCACGGTGTTGCCGTCCGAGGACCTGAACCAGCTCCGGAAGGGGTTCCACGTGCTTGAATTCGCCGGCTTCTGGCTGCCGGCCGCGGCAGCCGTGCTCGCCGTGACGGGCATCCTGGTCGCCGTGTGCCGCAGACGGGCGGTGCTGGCCACCGGGCTCGGCACGGCGCTGGGCGCCGCGCTGCTCGGTGTCGCGATCTCCGTCGGCCGCCGGCTCACGCTGGCGGACCTGCCGGCCGACGTGTCCCCCAGCGCCGCGGGCGCGGTCTACGACGCCCTCACCGGCACCCTCCGCCTCGTGTCCTGGCTGCTGCTCGCGCTCGGTGTCACGGTGGCGTCGACCGCGCTGCTCACGGCCGCGTACGGGCGACGCCGGCGAGCGTCCGCGGCGCCCTCGCAAGCTCCGGCGGACCAGCCGACGCGAGTCCGAGCCTGACGGCGTCCGGAGCGCCGGCGCCGGCCGCGAACGCCGAGCCGGGGGTGACCGCGATGCCCCTGCCGCTGCCTCCGCCGTAAAGGTGGCCGCGGCCGACCCCGCCCACCACCGGTCCGCGCCGCACCTTCGGTGTAGACACGCCCGGCCGTCGGCCCGGCGATACCGCACTGCCGGGCGAACGCCCGCTGCGGGGGCGGCTGTTCACCGGACCCGAGCCGCCCGGCGGCGATGTCGTCGGCGAGCCGGCCGGTGATGCGCCGGCGTTCCCCCCTACGACGCCTCCTCATAGGGCACCGAGGAGTTGACAGGCCCTGGTGCCGCGAAAGGCACCCTCTGCCCGACGGGGCGAACGTCGCCTGCCGCGGCACTAGGGTCGTGACCATGGCACCCTTCCTCGCGTACGAGGACAAAGGGGGCGCCGCCGGGTCGGCGCTGCCCCTCGTCCTGATCCACGGCCACCCCTTCGACCGCACCATGTGGGCTCCCCAGATCGCCGCCTTCTCGGCGGGGCGCCGGGTGATCGCACCGGACCTGCGCGGCTACGGCGCCTCCCCGGTGGTCCCCGGTGTCACCCTCCTGTCCACCTTCGCCGAGGACGTCGCGGCGCTCCTCGACGAACTCGGCGTCGCGGAATGCGCCCTCGCCGGGCTCTCCATGGGCGGCCAGATCGCCATGGAGTGCTACCGGCTCTTCCCGGAGCGGATCCGCGCGCTGGTGCTGGCCGACACCTTCCCGGCGGCCGAGACGCCGCAGGGCCGGCTGGCGCGGGACGCGATGGCGGACCGGCTGCTGCGCGAGGGCATGGCGGGATACGCCGACGAGGTGCTGTACAGGATGGTCGCGCCCTACGCCGACGCACAGGTCGCGGCGCAGGTGCGCCGCATGATGACCCGCACCCCGGTCCAGGGCGCCGCGGCGGCCCTGCGCGGGCGGGCGCTGCGCCCCGACTACCGCGACCTGCTGACCCGGGTCGACGTCCCCGCGCTCGTCGTGGTGGGCGCCGACGACGAGTTCACCCCGGTCCACGACGCGGAGGCGATGCACGCGGCGCTGCCCGACTCCACGCTGCGTGTGATCGCGTCGGCGGCACACCTGCCGAACCTGGAGCGGCCCGACGAGTTCAACGCGGCACTGGCCGCCTTCCTCGACCACCTCGGCGCCCCCTCCCCGGCCCACTCGGAGAGGTGACGTTCGTCCCCACGCGCGCGCACCACCCCGTGTCCGAGGGAGGATTCGGGCATCCCACACGGACGAGTGAAGGGCCGGGGCGTGGACACTGCGGCAGCGGAACGGACGGACGAGCGGCGGGCACGGCGCCCGGCCGGACGGCGGGCCGGGCCCTGGGTGTCCGGCGCGCTGCTCACCGGCGTGAGCGTCGTCGTGGGCTGCCGGGCGGCCGACACCGACGGCATCACTCCCGTGCCCCAGCTCCTCGCCTTCCTGCCGTGGCTGCTCGCTCCCCTCGGCCTGGCCCTGCTGCTCGCCCTGTTCGCGCGCTGGCGGACCGGGATGGTGTGGGGGGTGGTGGCGCTGGGGGCGATCGCCTGGTTCACCGAGCCGTACGGGAAGACCCGCGAGCCCGCCGGCAGCCCCGTCGCCGAGCTGCGGGTGCTGACCTCCAACGTGCAGTTCGGGAGGGGAACCCCCGCGCTCATCTCCGCCGTCCGACGGGAGCGGCCCGCCATCGTGTTCGTCGAGGAGTGCGAGTACACCTGCTCCCGGGCCCTGCGGAACACGTTCCAGCGAACCGGCGGCCCCTATCCGTACCGGGAGTCCGTCGAGGGCGCCGGCTCCGACGGATCGGTCATCATGAGCCGCTTCCCGCTCACGAAGGCCGACGGCATCCGCGCCACGATGGGGATGCCGGGGGCCGTGGCCGACGTCGACGGCCACCCCGTACGGCTCCAGCTCGCGCATCCCATGCCCCCGCTGCCGGGACAGGTCGGCCTCTGGCGCCACGAACTCGGCGAGCTGCGCGCCTACGCGGCCGCCGACAAGGCCACCCCCACCCTGATCGCCGGGGACTTCAACGCCTCCCAGGACCACGCCGCCTTCCGCCACCTCCTCGACACCGGCCTGCGCGACGGCTCCCGCCTCGCCGGCGCCCCGCGCACCCCCAGCTGGCCGGCCCGCACCACCCCCGCCCTCGGCGCCCAGATCGACCACGTCCTGGTCTCCGAGGAGTTCTCCGCGACCGGCGCCACCTTCCTCGCCGTCACCGGCAGCGACCACCGCGCGCTGCTCGTCGACCTCACCCTCCACCAGCCCGGATGAATCCGGGAACGGCTCCGTGAAACGTTCATAATGGGGCCCATGCCCCGCCAGTTGCCCAGTGTGCTCACCCCTCCCGACTGGCTGGTCAGGAACCTCCGCCCGCAGAACGCCCCCGTCTCCCGCGCCGCCGTCGTCCGCGCCGCCGTCGCGATGTCCCTGCCGCTGGCGATCGGCCTCGCCGTGGGCCGGCCCGCGTACGGGGCGCTCGCCTCCATGGGCGCCCTGTCCGGCGTCATCGGTGACACCGCCGACGCGTACCGCATGCGCATCCTCACCATCGCCGTCCCCCAGCTCTTCGGCGCGGTCGGCGTCACCATCGGCGCGGTCGCCTTCGGCCACGGCTGGATCACCGTCGGCGCGGTCACCGCCGTCGCGCTCGTCTCCGGGATGTTCTCGACGATCGGCTCCGTCGCCTCCGTGTCCGGACTGCTGCTCCTCCTCAACTGTGTGATCGGTGCCGGACTGCCGTTGCCGGGCCCGTGGTGGCTGGCGCCCGTCCTGATGTCCGGCGGCGGCCTGCTGGTCCTCGCGCTCGCCCTGCTCGCCTGGCCGCTGCGCTCGGGCGTGCCCGAACGGGTCGCGGTCGCGGAGACGTACCGGACGGTGGCGGACCTGCTCGCCGCGAGCGGCACCGACGCGTACGACGACCGCCGCCACGCCGTCACCCAGTCCCTCAACCAGTCCTACGACCTCGTCCTCGCCCGGCGCGCCCGCCACCACGGCCGCAACCCGGACCTCGCCCGGCTGCTGGCCCAGCTGAACGCCGTCACCCCCGTCGTGGAGAGCGCCCCGGCCGCCCACCAGTACGGCAGGCAGCACGCCGAGCCGCTGTCCCCCGAAGTGCCCGCCGCCGTACGCCGTCTCGCGGACACCGTCGAGACCGGCCGCACCGGCCCGGCACGCCTCCGGCTCCCCGTCCCCACCAACGAGACCGCGCGCGCCGTCGACCACGCGCTGACCCACGCCGCCGACGTCGTCACCGGCCGGACCCCTGACACACGCACCGCCGACGACCCCCTCGGCAGGCCCGCCCGCCTCGGCGTCCGGGCGGCGCGCTCCGCCCGCACCATCCTCCTGTCCTCCGGGTCCTGGCGTTACGGACTGCGGCTGGCCGTCTGCATCGGCATCGCGCAGGCCCTGGTCTCGCTCGTGCCGGTGCCCCGCTCGTACTGGGTCGCCCTCACCATCACCTTCGTGATGAAGCCCGATTTCGGGTCGGTCTTCTCGCGGGCGCTGATGCGCGCGCTCGGCACGGTGGCGGGGCTCCTCGTCGCGGCCGTCGTCCTCGCCGCGGTGCCGCTCGGCTGGTGGGACGTGGCGGCCATGGTCGTCCTCGCGCCGCTCATCCCGGCCCTCGGGGCGCGTGGCTACGGCCATCAGACCGCCGCCGTCACCCCGGTGATCCTGCTCCTGTCCGACGTCCTCAACCACCAGGGCACCGCCCTGCTCGTCCCACGGCTCGTGGACTCCCTCATGGGATGCGCGATCGCGCTCGTCGCGGGCTATCTGCTCTGGCCGGAGAGCTGGCACACCCGTGTCGGCGACCGGCTCGCCGACACGGTCGCGGACACCGCCCGTTACGTGGAGTACGCCTCCCGGGAGGACGCCGACCACGCCGAACGCGCCCGTATGCGGCGGCGCCTCCACCGCGACCTGTCCGGCATCCGCACCGAGTTCCAGCGGGCCCTGAGCGAACCCCCGCCCAACGGCCGGCGCGCCGCGGCCTGGCTTCCGCTCGTCGTCGCCGTGGAACGGATCGTCGACGCGACCACCGCGGCCGGGGTGCGGATCCGGCACGGGGCCCAGCGTCCGTCGGCCGCCGAGTTCGCGCAGGTGGCCCTGCAACTGCGGGAGCTGTCCGAGGGGCTGCGCGAGACGGACGTGCTCGTCGCCGTCCGTACGGACCTCACCGGGCCGGCCGGCAGTGTGCTCGAACCCCTCCGGCAGGAGGTCGCCGCGGCCCGCGCGATCGCGTCACCTCGCTGAACCCGGCGCGGGCCGGGACGGACCGGACCGGACGCAGACGCGGGCCGGGCACGGACCGGACGCAGACGCGGGCCCGGTTTCGGGCCCGGGAAGAACGGCGGTGCGGGCCGCCCGTGCAGGGGGCGGCCCGCACCCGTGGGGGGTGGGGCTGGTGGAGGACGGCGGGACCGAGGGTCCGTCGTCCGGATCGGTGGCGGCGAGGCGCGATGCCCTGCCCCGCGTCCCGCCGCACGATCCGAGCGAGCGGCCCTAGCGGGCGTTCGTCTTGCCCAGGGCCTTGTCCAGCGCCTGCGCGAAGCCGTTGGCCCACAGCTGGTTGACACGCGACCGCTCGGCCGCGTTGGGGTTCGGGTTGGTGCAGGAGGGACCGGGGCCGCCGCCCGACATCAGCTCGCTGCACGGGCCGGAGTAGTGGTCGGGCAGACCGAGGACGTGGCCGGTCTCGTGCGCGGTGATGCGGATCGGGTCGTACTGCTCGCTCTGCGCGTAGTCCAGGAAGACGTACCCGCTGCCGTGGCCGTCCGTCGAGGCGTACGAGCCGCGCGAGTCGTTGCCCTCGCGATAGGTGAAGTCGGCGCTCGACGCCGAGCCCGACTGGAGTTTCACGTTCGCCACCGCGCCGTTCCATATCGCGGCGCTGCGGGCTATCTCGGTGCTGAAGGAGGGCGCGCGGGACGCGTTGTAGATCACGGTGACGGCCGCGGCGCTGCTCGGGTTCGCGGCGCGCTTCTCGGCGACGGATCGGATGACCGCCGCGAAGAACGCCTGGTTGGCCTTGCTCTCCTCGGCGGAGCCCGCGTAGCCGGAGTAACCGGCGGGGGCGGAGTGCCCGGCGTGAACGGCGTCCTGCGCGGGGACGGGAGCCGCCACGGCGGGGACCGCGGTGAACCCGGCCGCCGCGAGGCCCAGACCGAGCGCGGTCGCGAGCACGGCCTTGGACTTGGGCAGGGGAAGTCTCATCGATGACTCCTTGTGGGGGGGGGAGTGAAGTCGTCACGGTGAGTTTCGGTGCCTGTGCGGCGGCTGTGATGATGGCAAGTGCCGATAGGCCAGGACTATCGGTCCGAGGAGGATCGTCCAACTCGCCCGTTCCGCATGGGGTTTGTGCGTCTGGTGCAACCTCTGCTTCCGACTTAGGCTCCGCAGGCATGGAGCTTGAGGTCAGGCACCTCCGGGCGCTGTGCGCCATCGCCGACACCGGCAGCCTGCACCGCGCCGCGCGCCTGCTCGGCGTCGCCCAGCCCTCGTTGAGCACCCAGCTGCGCAGGATCGAACAGGAGCTGGGCGGCGAGCTGTTCATCCGTGAACGGACCGGTTGCCGCCCCACTCCGCTCGGCCGGATCGTGCTCGGGCGGGCCCGCCCACTGGTGGCCGAAATGCGGTCCCTGGTCGCCGAGGCGCGGGCCGCCGCCGCGGACGGACTCCAGCTGCGTATCGGCTCCACCGCGAGCCGCGCCCTGGCCGGCTGGCTGCGCCGGCTGCGCGAACACCGCCAGGAACCGCTCCTCCAGATGGACGTCTCCGCGAACGCCCTGCTCAACCTGGTCGCCGAGGGGCGGCTCGACGTCGCCTTCGTGCACGAGGTGGAGGGCTGTCCCCTGCGCATCCCGGACGGACTGCGGCTGCGCGTCCTGGTCGAGCGCGAGCCCCAGTTCGTCTCCCTGCCCAACGATCACCCGGCCGCCGTGCGTCCCGTCGTCCACCTCTCCGAGCTCGCCCAGGACCGCTGGATGGTGGACCCCACGGTCGACGGCGAGTGGGACGCCGTGCACCGGATGCTGCGCTCCGCCGGACTCAACCCCCGGGTCCTGCACGGCGACTACCACACGGCGGCCTCCCTGGTCGCCACCGGCGAGGTCGTCACGGTCTGCCAGCCCACCCGCCAGTCCGGCCCCGAGACGGCGGTGCGCCGCCTGCACGGCGACCCGCTCGGCGTACGACTGCTGCTCGCGGCCCGTACGGAGGCGGAGCTGGACGGCGTCTATCCGGAACTGGCCGAGGCCTACGAGGAGACGGCACGGCAGGCGCCCGCTTACCGCGAATGGCTGGAACACGGCGGTTCTGGAACCCCGGTCCCCGCCCTCCCGTGAACGTCGGCCGGTCTCGCGACGGCTTCCTGTGTGAGGATGTGCGCAACGGCAGCAGTCTGCGCACTTTACTCCCCCATGTGGTTCATTGACCTGCGCTTGACTCCGGGGGGATGGGTACGGAGAGGTGCGGCGGTCCGATGAACGCGCAGTGAACCCGTGGGATCCGTAGGGGTCTTGATAACGCTCTTGACACCGCTACCTGTCGGTACCCGACCCTGCCCAAGATCGCCGACAGCGGCCGCTAACCTTACGTGTCCGTCCTGGCCAGGGATTGACGGGCTTCAACTCATGCGAAGGGTTGCGCACATGGGCATTCTCACTCTCCTGCGGAACGCGTTCGGCCGCTCACGCCAGGGGCGTGACGCCGACGCGGAGACCTCGCGGGAAGCTTCGGCTCCCTCGGTTTCGGCCCCGGCGGCCGAACACGTTCCTTCGCAGGAGGCCGCACCGGCCTCCGCGCCGATCCCCTCCCAGGCGGCCGAACGGGCCCCCGCGGAGACCGAACCGAAGATCCCCGCGCCTTCGTCCGAGCCGACGCCGGGGGCCACGTCGTCGGTGGTGGACGACCTGGTGTCGGCGGCGTTCGACAACGTCACGGTCCCCAAGCAGACGGAGTCGACGGAGTCGGCCAAGCAGGTGGAGTCGACGGAGCCGGCCAAGCCGGAAACGGAGACGACCCCGTCCCAGGAGCCGGTGGCCGAGGCCACGGCCACGACCGAGGCGGAGGCGGAGCCCGAGGCTCAGGTCGAGGCGGACGCCGAGGCCGAGTCCCAGGGTGCGGCTGAGCCCGTCGCCGAGCCGGAGCCCGCGGCCGAGGTCATCACGGAGGCCGAGCCCGAGGCCGAGAACACCCCCGAGGTCGTGGCCGAACCCGAGGTCGCACCGCAGGCCGAGGTCGCACCGCAGGCCGAGGCAGTCGCCGACACCGAGGTCGTGACCGAGACCGAGGCCGAGGCCGACGCCCCCGCCAACGCCGACGCCGATGCCGATGCCGTCGCCGAGGTCGTGGCCGCCGCCGAGACCGAGGCTGAGCCCGTGGCCGGACACGAGGTCGTTGCCGAGCCGGCGGCTGAGCACCCGGTCGAGGCCGAGCCGAAGGCCGAGCCCGCGGCCGCCGACGGCGATCAGGCCGCACGGGGGGCACTCGCGGCCGACGACGAAAGCGCCACGGGTGGTGCGGGTGGGAAGGACGACACGGCCGAAGGCGCGGCCGAGGCCGAGACCGCCCCGGAGACCGCACCCGCACCCGAGGTCGAGGTCGACGCCGAAGCCGCGGTCGTGGCCGAGGCCCAGGCCGTGGTGGAGGCGGTCGCACCCGAGGCCGAGCCCGCCGTCGGGGCACCCGTCGAGGCCCCCGAGGTCTCCGCGCCGGAGGCCGATCAGCCCGGCTCCGGCACCGACTCCGACTCCGACGCCGGCTCCACGACCCCCGCCGTCCCGTTCACCCACGTCCAGTCGACCGCCGCGACCCTCACCACCGCGTACAGGGAAGCCGCCGCCACCCTCGACAAGCAGGACCTCACCGGCGCCCGCGCCAAGGTCTACCTCGTCCTGGACCGCTCCTCGTCGATGCGCTCGTACTACAAGGACGGCTCGGCCCAGGCCCTCGGCGAGCAGGCCCTGGCCCTCGCCGCGCACCTCGACCCCGAGGCCACGGTCCCGGTCGTCTTCTTCTCCACCGAACTCGACGGCACCGGCGAGCTCACCCTCGCCGACCACGAGAACAAGGTCGACGAGCTCCACGGCACCCTCGGCCGCATGGGCCGTACCAGCTACCACGTCGCCGTGCAGGAAGTCCTCGCGCAGCACGAGAAGTCGCAGAACCCCGCGGCCCCCGCGCTGGTCATCTTCCAGACGGACGGCGCCCCGGACGCCAAGACCCCGGCCACCCAGGCGCTCACCGACGCGGCGGCGACCCACCCCGCCGTCTTCTTCTCCTTCGTCGCGTTCGGCGAGCCCGAGAACAAGGCGTTCGACTACCTCCGCAAGCTGAAGACCGCCAACACGTCCTTCTTCCACGCGGGCCCCACCCCCCGCGAACTGACGGACGCCGAGGTCTACGAGGGCATCCTGGCGAACTGGCGCCCGTAGCCCCACTCGTAGAACCCTCCGCGGAACGACCGACGGGGCCCGGCTTCACGCCGGGCCCCGTCCCCGTAACCCTCCCCACCCTCCCCACCCCTGATCGGCGTGAGTCGACCTTCGCCGGGCCAGTAGGATTTCGACCATGGCGGCCACTGGATCCGAGAAGCAGGGTGAGAAGGCGTACTACGTCTCCACCCCGATTTATTACGTCAACGACGCTCCTCATCTGGGCCACGCCTACACGACCGTCGCCGGCGACGTGCTCACGCGCTGGCACCGTCAGCGCGGCGAGAAGGTGTGGTATCTCACCGGCACGGACGAGCACGGTCAGAAGATCATGCGCACCGCCGAGGCGAACGGCGTCAGCCCGCAGGAGTGGTGCGACAAGCTTGTCGAGGAGGCATGGAAGCCTCTCTGGGAGCACCTGGAGATCGCCAACGACGACTTCATCCGCACGACGGAGAAGCGCCACACGGACCGCGTCCAGGAGTTCGTCCAGGATCTCCACGACAAGGGTGAGATCTACAAGGGCGGGTACGAAGGCCCGTACTGCGTGGGCTGCGAGGAGTACAAGCTCCCTGGCGACCTCATCGAAGCCGAGGACGGCACGAAGTTGTGCGCCATCCACAAGAAGCCGGTGGAGCTGCTCCAGGAGGAGAACTACTTCTTCAAACTGAGCGAGTACGGGGACAAGCTCCTCGCCCACTACGAGGCCAACCCGGACTTCGTCCAGCCGGAGTCGGCACGCAACGAGGTCGTGAACTTCGTGCGCCAGGGCCTGCAGGACCTCTCCATCTCGCGCTCCACCTTCGACTGGGGCGTCCCGGTTCCCTGGGACGACAAGCACGTCATCTACGTGTGGATCGACGCCCTGCTGAACTACGCGACGGCGGTCGGCTACAACGAGAACCCGGCGAAGTTCAAGAACACCTTCCCCGCCGACGTCCACCTCGTCGGCAAGGACATCCTCCGCTTCCACGCGATCATCTGGCCCGCGATGCTGATGGCGCAGGGACTGCCCCTGCCGGGCAAGGTCGCGGCGAACGGCTGGCTGATGGTCGGCGGCGAGAAGATGTCGAAGTCGAACCTGACGGGCATCAAGCCCCAGGACCTGACCTCCCACTTCGGTGTGGACGCGTACCGCTGGTACTTCCTGCGCGCGATCGCGTTCGGCCAGGACGGCTCGTTCTCCTGGGAGGACTTCTCCGCCCGCTACACGAGCGAGTTGGCGAACGACTACGGCAACCTCGCCTCGCGCGTGGCCGCGATGGTGGGCAAGTACTTCGGCGGCGTGCTGCCCGGTACGACGGCGGCGGGCGACGCGGAGAAGGCGATCCGGGACGGGCTGGCGAAGGCCGTCGCGGAAGCCGACCGGCGGATCGGCGACGACGTGGACTTCCAGGGCGGAATCCTCGCAGTCTTCGACTTCGTCAAGCAGGTCAACGGTTACCTCACGGAGCAGGAGCCCTGGAAGGTGGCCAAGGACGAGTCGCCTGAGGGCCAGGGCCGCCTGGCGACCATCCTCTACACGGCCGCGGAGTCGCTCCGCGCGGTGGCGGTCCTCCTCAACCCGGTCATGCCGGACACCTCTCAGAAGCTCTGGGACTCCCTCGGCGCGGAGGCGTCCCTGGGAGCCCTCGCGGACCAGAAGGTCCAGGAAGCGGGCGAGTGGGGCAGGCTCCGGCCCGGCGCGACGGTCACCAAGGGCGCGGTCCTCTTCCCGCGCCTGGAGGAGAAGCCGAGCGCGTAGTGCGTAGGTGAGCACAGGGCGGGGCCCCGGGAACGAGCTGTTCGCTCACGGGCCCTGTCATTCCCCCGCTCGTCCTCAGGACCCGGGCTCGGCCAGCCAGGCGCTCGACTGGCCCGTACGGCGAGCGACGGTCTCGAAGTCCCGGTCGTGGTGGAGCAGGGTCAGGTCCGACAACTCGGCCGTGGCGGCGAGGAGCAGGTCGACCGGTCCGGCCGAGCGGTGCTCACCGTTGTCGGTGAGAAGTTGCTGGACCTCGCGAGCGCGCTGATAAATGCCGTCGGGCATCAGGGTCCAGCTGAACAGCTGCCGCAACTCCTCCTGAATGCCTTCGCGGTCCGCTCGCCCGCGCGCGGAGAAGAGGATCTCCAACTCGGTCAGATCGCACAGCGCGACCAGCCCGTTGTCGAGCGCCTGCTCCCAGTCCTCGTCGTACGCGTCGCTGCTGAGCAGACGCACGGCGGCCGAGGTGTCGATCAGGTACGAGACATCACTCATCGGCGGTAGTTCCGCTTGTCCATGAGGATGTCGAAGTCACCGCGCGCCCCCCTCTCACGGAGCTTGGCCAGCGCTATGGCCCGGCTGCGCCGCTTGGCGACTTCCAGCAGCGCGGTGTTGACGGTGTCCTTCTTGGTCTTCGTGCCGAGCAGTTCCTGGGCTTCCGCCAGGGCCTCGTCGTCGACCTCGATCAGCAGCTTCGACATGACAGACCTCCCCATATAGATGCGCGACACTCAGGATATATATCGGCGTCGCGAGCGTCCACCAGCCGACCCGGAGGGACGAGCGTTCCCGATCGTCCCGGTCGACTACGATTTCAAGGTTCGTACGGCGACCCGGCGGTACAGCCGGAATCGACATCCGTCACCCCACGTAGCGACCTGGGAGCATTCCGCGATGGCTCGACACCTCATCACCAGCGCCCTTCCGTACATCAACGGGATCAAGCACCTGGGCAACATGGTGGGGTCCATGCTCCCGGCGGACGTGTACTCCCGCTACCTCCGCCAGCGTGGCCACGACGTGCTGTACATCTGCGCGACGGACGAGCACGGCACCCCGGCCGAGCTGGCTGCGAAGGAGCGGGGCATCCCGGTCGACACGTTCTGCGCGCAGGCGCACGACGCGCAGAAGGCGGTCTACGACGGCTTCGAGCTGGCCTTCGACTACTTCGGCCGCAGCTCCAGCGGGCAGAACCGCGAGATCACCCAGCACTTCGCCCGCCGTCTGAACGAGAACGGCTTCATCGAGGAGCGCGCGATCCGTCAGGTGTACTCGCCGACGGACGGCCGCTTCCTCCCGGACCGCTATGTCGAGGGCACCTGCCCGCACTGCGGTTACGACAAGGCGCGCGGCGACCAGTGCGAGAACTGCACGCGCGTCCTGGACCCGACCGACCTGATCAACCCGCGTTCGGCGATCTCCGGCTCGACGGACCTGGAGGTCCGTGAGACGAAGCACCTCTTCCTGCTCCAGTCGAAGCTGCAGCACGAGGTCGAGGCCTGGGTCTCCCGGCACGAGGAGGAATGGCCGCAACTGGCCTCCTCCATCGCCCGCAAGTGGCTGACCGAGGGCCTGCACGACCGCGCGATCACCCGTGACCTCGACTGGGGCGTCCCGGTCCCCGCGGACACCTGGCCGGAGCTGGCGGCCGAGGGCAAGGTCTTCTACGTCTGGTTCGACGCCCCGATCGAGTACATCGGCGCGACGAAGGAGTGGGCGGACGCGGCGCCCGACGGCGAGACCCGCGACTGGAAGTCCTGGTGGTACGAGGCCGACGACACGGTCCGCTACACGGAGTTCATGGCGAAGGACAACGTCCCGTTCCACACGGTGATGTTCCCCGCCACGGAACTCGGTGTCCGCGAGCCGTGGAAGAAGGTCGACTACGTCAAGGCCTTCAACTGGCTGACGTACTACGGCGGGAAGTTCTCCACGTCGCAGAAGCGCGGTGTCTTCACCGACCACGCGCTCGACATCCTCCCCGCGGACTACTGGCGCTACTTCCTCATCGCCAACGCCCCCGAGTCGGACGACTCGTCCTTCACCTGGGAGCACTTCACCGCCACGGTCAACAAGGACCTCGCCGACACCCTCGGCAACTTCGTCAACCGGGTCCTGTCCTTCTCCAGGAAGCGCTTCGGTGAGGAGGTCCCGGCGGGCGCGGCGGCCGGCGAGGCGGAGACGAAGCTCGGCGCGGAGATCGCCGGTCTGCTGGCGGAGTACGAGACCCAGATGGAGGCGCTCCAGTTCCGCAAGGCGGCGGCGGCGCTGCGTGCCCTGTGGTCGGCGGGCAACTCCTACCTGGAGGAGAAGGCCCCCTGGCTGGAGATCAAGACCGACCCCGACGGTGCGGCCCTGACCCTGCGCACGGCGATGAACCTGATCCACCTCTACTCGGTGGTCTCGGAGCCCTTCATCCCCGCCTCCGCCAAGGCGATGCGCTCCGCGTTCGCGCTGTCGGACGACACGGCGTCGTGGGTGTCCGCGGCCGAGGCGAAGTCCCTGGACGCCGTGCCGGCGGGTACCCCGTTCACCGTGCCCCCGGTGCTCTTCGCCAAGATCACGGACGAGGACCTGGAGTCGTACAAGGAGCGCTTCGGCGGCGCTCCGGAGTAGTCCGGACACCAGGAGCGGGGCCCGGCGTCACTCGGCGCCGGGCCCCGCTGCCGTGTCCGACGGCCGGAAACCGACCCCGATGGTGACATGCCCGCGCCCACCCGTATGGTTTCGCCATGGCAGTCCCTCCGGTCATCCCGATCGCCTACGAGCCGAAGTCCCGCACCGAGACCATAGGTCACTACGCGGACGGCCAGTTCCTGGCATCGGTCACCTACGCATTCCCCGAGGGGTACCGGCCCGACGACGGCTGGGAAGAGCACAAGCGCCTCTACACGGTGCTGCACACCTTCGACCCCCAGGGCCACTACCGCGACTCCGAGATCTGGTGCGCGGGCACCTGGGCCGAGCAGCAACTGACCCCGGACGGCGAGAGTTCGGTTCTCTCCCGGGCCAGGGCCCACCTGGCGAAACTCCTGCGGAGCCTGCCCCGGCGCTCCTACACGGACATCGCGGTCCGCCCCTTCCAACTCACCGTCGACGGCGTGCTCTTCGGCCTGGTGATCAAGGAGGACGAGGAGGAGACCTGGGCCGAGCTCTACCCGGACCGCCTCGGCTTCGCCGACCCGTGGGACGGCACGTACGACACCTGAGTCCCGCGTGCGGCCGCCGGCTCCCTGACGCAAACCGACCCAGCGGCATGAACGTTTCGTCGACCCTCGAAAGAGTGATCCCACTCTTTCGGGCCACCATCCGGCCCAAGATCTCCCTAGCTTCGGCCACATGGTCACATCAGCTCACGAGGGCTCGCACCGGATCTTCCAGGAGCGGCCCGAGATCCTCGCCCCCGTCTTCGGGGTCCTGGGCATCGCGTTGCCCGAGAAGGCAACGGTGGACGCGATCACCACCGACGTGACGGAGACCCGCCCGCTGGAACGCCGAGTGGACACCTTGCTGCAGGTCGGCCCGTCCGACGGGGATCCTTTCCTGCTGGCCATCGAAGCACAGGGGCGGCGAGACGCGGACAAGGCATCAAGCTGGGCCTACTACGTCGCCCACCTCCGAGCGAAGTACGACCTGCCCGTACTGCTGCTCGTGGTCTGCCAGGACCGGGCCACAGCCAAGTGGGCGGTCGGCCCTTTCGACTGCGGAACCCGTGGCTGGACAACCCAGCGGACCTCGCCTCTGGTGATCGGGCCGGACAACCTCCCAGTGATCACCGATCGGCGAACCGCGGCGGAGAACCCCGCGATGGCCGCCTTCTCCGCTCTGACACACGCACGGAGCCCCGACATCGACGCCATACTGGAAGCGCTGGGCCGCGCTCTCCAGTCGATGGACGAGAAATCCGCCGAGTATTACAACGAGTTCCTGGACGTCAACCTGGGGCGCACCCCAGCCGGAGACAAGTGGAGGGAAATCTTGAGCTTCGTCACCTACTTCCCGGGCCGGGGCACTGTCCGCGAGACGGCGTACCTCGAAGGCAAAGTCGAGGGCAAAGTCGAAGGTAAGGCCGAAGGAAAGGTTGAAGGCAAGGTCGAAGGCAAGGTCGAGGGCAGAGTCGAGGACCGCGCCGAACTGATCCTGCGCGTGCTGGAGAAACGCGGCATCGGCGTTCCCGAGGACGCCCGGCAGCTCATCAGCTCCTGCACGGATCTCGACACCCTCACTCTCTGGTTCGACCGGGCCCTCACGGCCACCAGTGGCGAGGATCTGTTCGCCGAGGAACCCGGCGCCGGCCAGGCCCCCGTCTGACCTTCGAGAGCGGCCGCCGAAGTCCCGTGGCACCCGGGCCCGTCGTGAGCGGGCCCGGTCCGATCGGCCCGTACCGGCCTGCCTACCCTGGCTTGGTGATCACCACTTCGTCGGTCCTCGAACAGTTCGATCTCTGCGCGGACCGCGCGGCGTTCCCCGATCTCGACAACGGCTACTACCATCCGGTCGACGCGCGGATCCATGTGCTCAGCGACGGTTCGCGCTGGGCCGTGGTCGCCGAGTTGCTCGGCTACAACCCGCGCGGCGGCAACCTCATCGACGTCATGCACCGCTACGGCAACTGCCTCACGCGCGGTGAGCCCGGGTTCGGCGCCTTCCTGGACCGTGTGGACAACATGGCGCAGATCGACCCCGAAGGCGCGGAGGTCTACGCCGGAGGGGCCCCCGTGGTCGTCCGGGGGACCCCGCTCGCGGTCGGCGCCGACGCCGGCACCCCGCTGCAGGACGTGTTCCGCCTGCTGGCCCCGGAGTACAGGCAACTTCTCCTGGCCGACGAGACGGAGCTCCGCGCCGACCTCCCCGCCGATCTGCCCGTACTGCTGCGGCTCGACGAATGGAACCAGCCGGAAGACCTCTGGGACACACTGCCCAGCGCCCACGAGACCTTCCGGATGATCGCCGAGGTACTGAACTCCTCGGACGCGGCCCGGTACCGGCCGACACTGCCGCCCAACACGCACTGGTCCCACTGGCCCGACGCCGGAACGCTCTGACGGGTTCCGGACACCGTTCGGACGGACCGTCGCGTCAGCTTGCCGACGTCGACGCCGACGTCGAACCCGAACCCGAGGCCGACGCGCCCGGCACCGTGTCCGTGCTGTCGTGCGTCTCGTCCGGGGCCACGCCCACCGTCAGGTGCGCGCGAACTCCCTTCGCCAGGTGCTTCCTGTCGTACGTGAGGTAAAGGAGACCGCCCGTGTGACCGTTCTGCGGGTAGATCGTGTCCTCGGTCAGCGTGGTGCGGGTGGCGGTGTTCGTGGAGTACGGCGAGATCGCCGCCGTCGCCAGGACGGACTTCTCGTCGAAGAAGAACTGGCCCGTGTGACAGGTGTGCCCGCCCTCGTAGCCCGCGTCGGTCCAGGCACCGCCGACGTGGACCTTCGTGTGGATGTGCACGGCGCGGCCCCGGTACCAGCCCGGGAAGACCGTCCTGAAGGTGACCTGGCCGTGCTTGTCGGTCCTCCAGGTGCCCCGGAGGTAGCGCTCGTCGTCGGTCGGCTCGGAGTGGCCGCCCCCCGTGCCGCCGGAGGGCCCACCGGACGGAGGCTCGCCCGTGGGCGTGCCCGAGGGGACGCCGGGCGGCGAACCGGAGGGCGGAGTGCCCCCGCCGCCGCCCCCGCCACCGCTGCCCATCGCCTCGTAACCGGAGTAGATGCCCAGCGCGGTGCAGTGCCAGATGTCGACCGCCGCGTTCTTCACGGGTCTGCACGTGTCCGCGTCGATCACCCTGAGCCGGAGGGTCAGCGGAATGCCGTCCTGGCCCTCGGTGATGTCCTGACGGATCTTGTCCGCGTCGATGTAGTAGGGGCCTTCGGTGGTCTCCGCGGTGAGCGTGTAGCACGCCTCCGTCGCGCCGGCGGAAGAGGAGGCGTCGGCCTTCCTCCCGTCCGCGAACGCGTCCACGGCGAGCCCGCCGCCCACGCCCACCGCGGCGACCGCCGCTCCCCCCGCGACGATGACCTCACGTCGGGTCACGTTCCGTTGATGCGCGGGTTCCTGTCTCTCAGTCATGGGCAGCGACGCTAGGGACGCCGCCTGTGAGCACCATGGGAGCGGACTGTGGTTTCACACGGCACGCAGAAGTGGCCCGGAACCGACGACGGTTCCGGGCCACTCCGCGGACAGGGCCTACTTCGGCTGCGGCTTGCGCACCGAGAGGTGCAGCTCCCGCAGGCGGGTCTCGTCCAGCTCCGTCGGCGCGCCCATCATCAGGTCCTGCGCGTTGCCGTTCAGCGGGAACGCGATGGTCTCGCGGATGTTCGGCTCGTCCGCGAGGAGCATGACGATGCGGTCGACGCCCGGGGCGATCCCGCCGTGCGGCGGGGCGCCGAAGCGGAAGGCGCGGAGCATGCCGGCGAACTGCTCCTCGACGGTCTCACGGTCGTAGCCCGCGATCTCGAAGGCCTTGAGCATGATCTCGGGCTCGTGGTTGCGGATCGCGCCGGAGGACAGCTCGACGCCGTTGCAGACGATGTCGTACTGCCAGCCCAGGATGTCCAGCGGGTCCTGGGTCTCCAGGGCCTCCAGGCCACCCTGGGGCATCGAGAACGGGTTGTGCGAGAAGTCGATCTTCCCGGTGTCCTCGTCCTTCTCGTACATCGGGAAGTCGACGATCCAGCAGAACCGGAAGACGTTCTCCTCGAAGTTGCCCGAGCGCTTCGCGGCCTCGACCCGCACCGCGCCCATGATCTTCGAGACCTCGTCGAACTCGCCCGCGCCGAAGAACACCGCGTGGCCGGGGGCCAGCGACAGCCGCTTCGTCAGCTCCGCCACGTTCTCCTCGGTCAGGAACTTGGCGATCGGGCCCGTGAGCGAGCCGTCCTCGCCCACCCGCACCCAGGCCAGGCCCTTCGCGCCCTGCTCGACCGCGTAGTCGCCGAGGCCGTCGAAGAACTTCCGCGTCTGGCCGGAGACGTCCGGCACCGGCAGCGCGCGCACGTGCTTGCCGGCGAAGGCCTTGAACTCCGAGCCCGCGAAGATGTCGGTGATGTCGACCAGCTCCAGCTGGGCCCGCAGGTCCGGCTTGTCGGAGCCGTACTTCAGCATCGACTCGCGGAACGGGATCCGCGGGAAGGGCGAAGTGACGTGGCGGTCACCGCCGAACTCCTCGAAGAGCTCCGTCATCAGCTTCTCGATCGGCTGGAAGACGTCCTCCTGCTCGACGAAGGACATCTCCACGTCGAGCTGGTAGAACTCGCCCGGCGAGCGGTCCGCACGCGCGTCCTCGTCGCGGAAGCAGGGCGCGATCTGGAAGTAGCGGTCGAAGCCGGAGATCATCAGCAGCTGCTTGAACTGCTGAGGAGCCTGGGGCAGCGCGTAGAACCGGCCCGGGTTGAGACGGGACGGCACGACGAAGTCGCGGGCACCCTCCGGGGAGGTGGCGCTGAGGATCGGCGTCGCCATCTCGTTGAAGCCCAGCGCCGTCATCTTGTGACGGATCGCGGAGATCACAGCCGTACGCAGCAGGATGTTGCGGTGCATGCGCTCGCGGCGCAGGTCGAGGAAGCGGTACTCCAGGCGCCGCTCCTCGTTGACGCCGTCCTCGGCGTTGATGGTGAACGGGAGCGGAGCGGCCGCGCCGAGCAGCTCGACGTCGCTCACCTCGACCTCGACCTCACCGGTGGGCAGGTCGGGGTTGACGTTCTCCGCGCCGCGGGAGACGACCCTGCCGTCGACGCGGACCGTCGACTCCTTGGAGACCTTGTCGAGGGCCTCGTAGGCGGGGGTGCCGGGGCGGGCGACGAGCTGCGTGATGCCGTAGTGATCACGCAGATCGATGAAGAGGATGCCGCCCAGGTCTCGGCGATTGTGCAGCCAGCCGCTCAGCCGGACGTCGCTGTCGACGTCAGAGGCGCGGAGCTCGCCGCAGGTGTGGGACCTGTACCGATGCATCGTCGTTCATCCAGTCTTCGCGGATCGGGGTCTGTTTCACGTGAAACTTCCGGGCGCGGGCCCGGACCCCCCAAGGGTACCGGCCACCCAAAGATCGCCACTCCGAATACTCTCGGTGGCACCCACCGATCACCTCTTCATACAGTGGTTCAATGCGCACTGGTGAGCCCCTGCCCGCCGTGGGGGACGTCCTGGCCGCCCTCGCGACCGGCCTGTGGCGCTGGGACAACGCTCAGGGGCAGGTCACCCTCGACGCGGAGGCCGCCCGCCTCCTCGGCCTGCCCGCGGAGGCGGCGACGCTCACCGAGGCCGCCGTGCGCGCCCGGTTCCACCCGGCCGACTGGAACGAGGTCGCCGGGGTCGTACAGCTCGCCGTCGCCGAGGACACGCTCGCCGAGGTGCGGTTGCGGGTCATGGACGAGCACGGCCGGGTGCTGCGGACCGCCCGCAGCCGCTCCAAGCCCACGATCGCCCCGGAGACCGGGGAGTTCCACCTGTTCGGCACCCTCCAGGAGGTCACCGAGCCCTCCCCCGGCGCCGCCGCGCGCACCCCGGTCACCGGTGACTGGCGCCGCTCGCGCGAGGCGTTCCTGCTGGACGCGGGGCGGGCCCTGGCCGAGGCCCGGTCGACGGCGGAGGTGCTGCGGGTGGCGGCCGGCCTGTCGATGCCCGGGTTCTCACCGGACGGGCTGGCCGTCTTCGGCGCCGAGGGCGACCGGCTCACGGTCGTCGGGCATCACGGACAGCAGCCGGGGGACGAGGGCCCCTTCACTCATATGTCGCTGGCCACGGACTATCCGGCGGCGGAGGTGGTCCGCACCGGCCGGGCCGTCTATCTCTCCTCCCCCGAGAACTACAAGGAGCGCTATCCCGTCTCCTGGCCGCTGGCCCGGCACTTCGGCCGGGAGTCCTGGGCCTTCCTCCCGCTGACCGTCGCGGGCCGCACGATGGGCGCGTGGATGGCGGCCTTCATGTACCCCGTCCGCTTCACGCCCGACGAACGGTCGGTGCTGACGACCGTCGCCCGGATGCTCGCCCAGGCCCTCTCCCGGGCGGGGGCAGCCGAGACGGAGCGGGAGCTCACGGACGGTCTGCAGCGCTCGATGATGCCCACGCTGGGCCCGCGGATGCCGGGCATGGGCCTCGCCGCGCGCTACGTCCCCACCGGCGGCGGTCTCCAGGTCGGCGGCGACTGGTACGACGTGATCCCGCTGCCGACCGGCCGCTTCGCGCTCGTCATCGGCGACGTCCAGGGCCACGACGTGCGCGCCGCGGGGCTGATGGGCCAGCTCCGCATCGCCCTGCGCGCGTACGCCTCCGAGGGCCACCGCCCGGACGCGGTCCTCTCCCGGGCCTCACGGTTCCTGTACGGGGTCACGGACTCGGTGACGTACGGCTCCAGCGGGCAGAACGGCGGCAGAACCCCGGACGTCCGCTTCGCGACCTGTCTGTACGTCGAGGTGGACCCGGCGACCGGGCTGCTGGACTTCGCCCGCGCGGGTCATCCGGACCCGGCGATACGCATGGCGGACGGGACGGTGCTGATGCGCCCCATGGCGGGCGGACTGCCGCTCGGCATCGATCCGGACGCCGACTACCCGACGACCCGGCTCGGCCTGGAGCCCGGTGAGACCATGCTGATCTGCACCGACGGACTGATCGAGACCGGCGGCCACGACCTCGACACCGGCTGGCGGCGCATCCGGCGGATCCTGGAGTCCCACGACGGCGACCTGGAGGAACTCGCCGACGCGCTGGTCCAGGGCGTGCACGGGCCCTCCTCGCACCACACCCCGGGACCACTGGCCGACCGGCGCGAGGACGACATCGCGCTGGTACTGCTGTCCCGCCAGGGCACGGGCCGGGACGACACGGTCGCGGCGGCTTCGGCCACGACCCGCCGCACCGCGCTGACCGTGGCGCAGACCGAGCCCGAGCGGATCGCGGACGCCCGCCAGCAGGTGCGCGAGCTGCTGCACGACTGGGGCTCGCAGGACCAGCGCGACTCGGCGGTCCTTCTCGTCTCCGAGATCCTGACCAACGTCCACGTGCACACCGACGACGACGCGCTGCTCGTCGCCGAGGTGACCGGCCGGCCGGGCGAGCGGAGGGTGCGAGTGGAGGTCACGGACGGCAGTGACGACCTGCCGCACCGGCGCCATCCCGGTGAACTGGCGTCCTCCGGGCGGGGACTGGTGCTCGTGGAGGTCCTCGCGGAGGCCTGGGGCGTCGACCCGCGCGGCGAGGGCAAGAGCATCTGGTTCGAGTTCTACGAGTCGTCGACGACCAAGCCCGACGAGTAGCGCGCGCGCAGCTCCGAGATCACCCCGAAGGCCGCCGCCGTCAGCGGTACCGAGAACAGCATCCCCAGGATCCCCGCGACGGACGCGCCCGCCGTGATCGCCAGCAGCACGACCGCCGGATGCATCTGCACGGTGCGGCTCTGGATCATCGGCTGCAGCACGTGCCCTTCCAGCACCTGTACGGCGAGGACGACCCCGAGCGCCCACAGCGCGATCACCAGCCCCCGGTCGGCGAGCGCGACCAGCACCGCCACCGCGCCGGAGATGAACGCGCCCAGATAGGGGATGTACGCGCCCACGAAGACGAGCGCACCGAGCCCGACCGCACCCGGGACGCCCAGGATCAGCAGCCCGACGGTGATGCACAGAGCGTCGATCAGCGCGATGAGGGTGGTCCCGCGCATGAAGCCCTCGACGGCTCCGAAGGCACGGCGCGCCATGGCTTCCAGGGTGTCGGCGCTGCCGCGGGGCGCGAGCGAGCGCACCAGGCCGGTGGCGCGGTGGGAGTCGCGGAGGAAGAAGAAGACGAGCAGCAGGGCCAGTAGGGCCACGGCGATGCTCTCGCCGACCACACTGACCCCGCTGATGACGTTGGACGCGGCTGCCCCGCCGAACTTGGTCAGCAGTTCCCTGGAGTGCGAGGTGAGGTCGTCGAGGGAGGTGCCCGGGGCGCCGAAGTGCTCGGCGACGGACCGCGCGGCCTGTTTGAGCGAGGCCAGGATCTGGTCCCCGGTGTCGATGAGCGCGGCGACGACGATGTAGACCGCCCCGCCCACCACCACGACGACCGCGACACAGGTGAGCCCCGCGGCCAGTGACCGCTGGACCCGCATGTTCACCAGCCGCCGGTACAGCGGCCGCAGCAGCGCGGTGCCCAGCAGCGCGAGCAGCACCGGCACGACCGCCGTCCGCAGCTCCCCGCACAGCCGGATCCCGACCCACGCCACACCGGCGACGAGCAGGATCACGACGCACCAGGCCGCGAGCCGCCGGACGCCCTCGGAGAGTAGCTGCACCCCTCCACCCGACCACGCGAAGGGCGGGCCGTCCTCTCGGGACGGCCCGCCCGGGTGACGCGGTGTCAGACGCGCGTGATCGCGCGGGCGTACGGCGTCGGGATCGTACGGCGTCGGCGCCGTACGTCCTTACAGTCCGCGCTCGGACATTCCGTGCACCGCCGGGATGGTGCCCAGGCGGCCCTTCTGGAAGTCCTCGACGGCCTGCTGCAGCTCCTCGCGGGTGTTCATCACGAAGGGGCCGTAGTGGGCCATGGGCTCACGGATCGGCTGTCCGCCGAGGAGGACGACCTCCAGGTCCGGGGTGTGCGCGTCCTGCTTCTCGTCCGCGCGGACGGTCAGCGAGCCGCCCGCGCCGAAGACCGCGGTCTGGCCGGTGTGGACCGGACGGCGCTCCGTGCCGACGCTGCCGCGTCCGGCGAGCACGTAGGCGAGACCGTTGAAGTCCTCGCGCCAGGGGAGGGTGAGCTCGGCGCCGGGTGCCACGGTCGCGTGGACCATGGTGATCGGCGTGTGCGTGACACCGGGACCCTCGTGGCCGTCGAGCTCACCGGCGATGACACGCAGCAGCGCGCCGCCGTCGGGGGTGCTCAGCAGCTGGACCGAGCGACCGCGGATGTCCTGGTACCTCGGGGCCATCATCTTGTCCTTGGCCGGGAGGTTCACCCACAGCTGGAGGCCGTGGAAGAGGCCGCCGGACATGACGAGCGACTCCGGCGGGGCCTCGATGTGCAGGAGGCCGGCGCCCGCGGTCATCCACTGGGTGTCCCCGTTGGTGATGGTGCCGCCGCCGCCGTTGGAGTCCTGGTGGTCGAAGATCCCGTCGATGATGTAGGTCACGGTCTCGAAGCCGCGGTGCGGGTGCCAGGGGGTGCCCTTGGGCTCTCCCGGCGCGTACTCCACCTCACCCATCTGGTCCATCATGATGAACGGGTCGAGGTGGCGGTAGTTGATCCCGGCGAACGCGCGACGGACCGGAAATCCCTCGCCCTCGAAGCCGCTGGGCGCGGTCGTCACGGTGAGCACGGGACGGGCCACGGCGTCGGCCGGCGCCACCACACGGGGAAGGGTCAGCGGGTTTTCGACGGTCACTGCAGGCATGTCGGTACCTCCTTGTGCTTCGAGTTTAGTTGATTGTTGAACTTTCTGCCACCCGTAACGACGGACGCCCGGAGGGAATTCCCTCCGGGCGTCCGCGGTGATCGGCGAGCGGCAGGACTAGCCGTACATACGGCGCATGGCGAAGTCCACCATCTGTTCCACGGCCTTCGCGTCGAAGACCATGCGGTGCTCACCCTCCATGTCGAGCACGAAGCCGTAGCCGGTGGGGAGCAGGTCGATCACCTCCGCACCGGTGATCACGAAGAACTTGGACTCCTTGCCGGCGTACCGGCGCAGCTCCTTGAGCGAGCTGAACATGGGGATGACCGGCTGCTGGGTGTTGTGGAGCGCCAGGAAACCGGGGTTGTCGCCGCGCGGGCAGTAGACCTTCGAGGTGGCGAAGACCTGCTGGAAGTCCTCCGCGGACAGCGATCCCGTCGTGAAGGCGCGGACCGCGTCCGCCAGCGACGGCGGGGACGGCTCGGGATAGAGGGGCGGCTGCTGGCCGTAGCCGCCGGGCATCTGCTGCTGCGGCTGGGCGTACTGCTGCTGCTGAGCGCCCGCGTTCTGGTCGTAGCCGTACATGGGCCAAAGACTAGTCGGCGCGGCCTCCGGGGGAGTCACGGACGGCGTATCCCTGTCCCGGCCACCGGCGCGGCACCGCCCATCGGCACCCCGGCCCGCGTCCCGGACGGCACTCCCCGCCCGACTCCTGCCCGATTCCGGCCCGAGTCCGGCCCGAGTCCCGCCTGCGTCGGGCTGAAGTCCCGTTAGAGCCTCGTCACATAGGGACCGTCAGGGGTTGATTCTTATTACCGACGGGTAGCATCATCGTAGCTACTTGCTGGTACGTGTAACGAGGCTGCGAGTACCTCTGCCTCCCCGAACCCTTACGGAGCCGTCGCCATGGGGCACTACAAGTCGAATCTCCGCGACATCGAGTTCAACCTCTTCGAGGTGCTCGGGCGCGACAAGCTGTACGGCACCGGACCGTTCGCGGAGATGGACACGGACACCGCCAAGAGCATCCTGGAGGAGCTCACGCGCCTCTCGGAGAACGAGCTGGCCGCGTCCTTCGCCGACGCCGACCGCAACCCTCCCGTCTTCGACCCCGAGACCAACACCGCTCCGGTCCCGGCTTCCTTCAAGAAGTCGTACCAGGCGTTCATGGACTCCGAGTACTGGCGTCTGGGCCTGCCCGAGGAGATCGGCGGCTCCACCGCGCCCCGCTCCCTCATCTGGGCCTACGCGGAGCTGGTGCTCGGCGCCAACCCGGCCGTCTGGATGTACTCCTCGGGCCCGGCCTTCGCCGGCATCCTCTTCGAGGAGGGCACGGAGGTCCAGAAGCACATCGCGAAGATCGCCGTCGACAAGCAGTGGGGCTCCACCATGGTCCTCACCGAGCCCGACGCGGGCTCGGACGTCGGCGCCGGCCGCACCAAGGCCGTCCAGCAGGAGGACGGCTCCTGGCACATCGAGGGCGTCAAGCGCTTCATCACGTCCGGTGAGCACGACATGTCGGAGAACATCCTCCACTACGTGCTCGCCCGCCCCGAGGGCGCCGGACCGGGCACCAAGGGTCTCTCCCTCTTCCTCGTCCCGAAGTACGAGTTCGACTTCGAGACCGGCGAGCTGGGCGAGCGCAACGGCGCCTACGCGACGAACGTCGAGCACAAGATGGGCCTGAAGGCGTCCAACACCTGCGAGATGACCTTCGGCGACCGTCACCCTGCCAAGGGCTGGCTGATCGGCGACAAGCACGACGGCATCCGCCAGATGTTCCGCATCATCGAGTTCGCCCGCATGATGGTCGGCACGAAGGCGATCTCGACCCTGTCGACGGGCTACCTGAACGCGCTGGAGTACGCCAAGGAGCGCGTCCAGGGCCCGGACCTCGCGAACTTCATGGACAAGACCGCGCCCAAGGTCACCATCACGCACCACCCGGACGTGCGCCGCTCGCTGATGACGCAGAAGGCGTACGCCGAGGGCATGCGCGCCCTGGTGCTGCACACCGCGGCCATCCAGGACGACATCCAGGTCAAGGAGGCCGCCGGCGAGGACACCGCCGCGCTGGAGGCCCTCAACGACCTGCTCCTGCCGATCGTGAAGGGCTACGGCTCCGAGAAGGGCTACGAGCAGCTCGCCCAGTCCCTGCAGACCTTCGGCGGCTCCGGCTTCCTGCAGGAGTACCCGATCGAGCAGTACATCCGCGACGCCAAGATCGACACCCTGTACGAGGGCACCACCGCGATCCAGGGGCAGGACTTCTTCTTCCGGAAGATCGTCCGCAACCAGGGCGCCGCACTGAACTCGCTCGCCGAGGACATCAAGAAGTTCCTGGCGCTCGCCACCGGCGGCGAGGAGCTGTCCGCGGCCCGCGAGCAGCTCGCCAAGGCGGCCGTCGAGCTGGAGGCCATCGTCGGCCTCATGCTCACCGACCTCGCGGCGACGGAGCAGGACGTCAAGAACATCTACAAGGTGGGCCTGAACACCACCCGCCTCCTCCTCGCCTCCGGTGACGTGGTCGTCGGCTACCTGCTGCTGCGCGGTGCCGCGGTCGCCGCCGAGAAGCTGGAGACGGCGTCGGCGAAGGACAGGCCCTTCTACACCGGCAAGATCGCCGCCGCGAAGTTCTTCGCCGCGAACGTCCTGCCCGGCGTCACCGGCGCGCGCAAGCTGGCCGAGGGCGTGGACCTGGACCTGATGGAGCTGGACGAAGCGGCGTTCTGAGTTCGAGCCCCTCGGCGACCGCACGGCGCCCACCCGGCGCCCACTCGACGGCCCGCTCCCGGATTCGTTTCCGGGGGCGGGCCGTTCGGCGCAGGGAGAGCGGGCGGAAACCGGGACCGGGTGCCGGGACCGGGTGCCGGGTGCCGGGTGCCGGGTGCCGGGTGCCGGGTGCCGGGACGGAACGCCGGCCCGGGGGCGCAGGGCGCGCAAAGGAGCGCGGAGGAGGCGCAGAAAAAGGCGCGCGAGTCCGGATGCGCCGGGGCGCGAAACGTCCGAGGAACCCGCGGCGGGCCGGAACACACGTGCCTTCTCCCCCTCCCGCACCGTTGTCCCACCGCGGCACCACGCGGGAACGTCCAGCTCCCGCCAGATGTCCGCCCTTCACATCCCCCTTACGAGAGCCCGCTCACCATCCCGGGGAGGGGGCCCCCGAGCGTCGTTAAGGTGAACTCATGAGCTACCCAGCCCGCTTCGACCGCGGCCACACCGACGACCTCATGACCTTCCTGGCGGCGAGCCCGACGCCGTACCACGCCGTGGCGAACGCCGCCGAGCGGCTGGAGAAGGCCGGATTCCGTCAGGTCGCCGAAACCGACGCGTGGGACGGCACGAGCGGAGGCAAGTTCGTGCTGCGCGGGGGTGCGATCGTCGCCTGGTACGTGCCCGAGGGCGCCGGACCGCACACCCCGTACCGGATCGTGGGCGCGCACACCGACTCCCCCAACCTGCGCGTCAAGCCGCAGCCGGACACCGGCGCGCACGGCTGGCGCCAGGTGGCCGTGGAGATCTACGGCGGACCGCTGCTGAACTCCTGGCTGGACCGTGACCTCGGGCTGGCCGGCCGGCTGACGCTGCGCGACGGCTCGACGCGCCTGGTCAGCATCGACCGGCCGCTGCTGCGCGTCCCCCAGCTCGCCGTCCACCTCGACCGTTCCGTCTCCACCGAGGGACTGAAGCTCGACAAGCAGCGTCATCTCCAGCCCGTCTGGGGCCTGGGCGACCCCCATGAGGGCGACCTGATCGCGTTCCTGGAGGAGGAGTCGGGTCTGCAGGCCGGCGAGATCACCGGCTGGGACCTGATGACCCACTCCGTCGAACCGCCCGCCTACCTGGGCCGCGACCAGGAGCTGCTGGCCGGCCCCCGCATGGACAACCTGCTGTCCGTGCACGCGGGCACGGCGGCACTGGTCGCCGTGGCCACGGCCGCGGGCACCGGCACCGGCACCGAGCTCCCGTACATCCCCGTCCTCGCCGCCTTCGACCACGAGGAGAACGGCTCGCAGAGCGACACCGGCGCCGACGGTCCGCTGCTCGGCGGCGTGCTCGAACGCTCGGTGTTCGCACGGGGCGGTACGTACGAGGACCGGGCACGCTCCTTCGCGGGCACCGTCTGCCTCTCCTCCGACACCGGCCACGCCGTCCACCCCAACTACGCGGAGCGGCACGACCCGACGCACCACCCGCGCGCCAACGGCGGCCCCATCCTCAAGGTGAACGTCAACAACCGCTACGCCACCGACGGCGCGGGCCGCGCGGTGTTCGCCGCCGCCTGCGAGAAGGCCGGCGTCGACTTCCAGTCCTTCGTCTCCAACAACTCCATGCCCTGCGGCACCACCATCGGCCCGATCACCGCGGCCCGCCACGGCATCAAGACCATCGACATCGGCGTGGCCATCCTCTCGATGCACAGCGTCCGCGAACTGTGCGGCGCCGACGACCCGTTCCTGCTGGCCAACGCGTTGGTGGCGTTCCTGGAGGGATAGTCCTCGTGAGATGACGCCGAACGGTGCCACCGAGCGGCGAGTGAGCGCCTCCGCATGTCTCGCGGGGTCCCGGGTACCCGGAACGAACCTGGAAAGACCGCGAGTTGCAACTCCAAGGAGGCGACACCCATGGGCCTGGGCGGCTGCATCATCCTGATCGGCGCGGGGGCCATCCTCACGTTCGCGACGGACTGGCACATGAAGGGGGTCAACCTCGACCTGGTCGGCATCATCTTCATGGTCGTCGGACTGATCGGGGTAGTGACGTTCAACAGCATCGCGAGGAGGCGGCGCGTGGTGGTGCCGCCGAGCACCCCGGTGATCGAGGAGGAGCGGCACCCCCGCGGCGGATACGGCGTGTGACCGCGGGTCAGTCGTCCATCCCCGCCAGCACCAGCGGCAGCCGCGGCGCACCGTCCGCGGTGAGGCGGACCGGCACACCCCAGTCCTGCTGGTGGACATGGCAGGCCGGGTACTCGTTCGACGGATCGTCGTCGCAGGACGCGGCCATCGCGGAGACGTGCAGGACACCCTCCGTGACGGCCGGGTTCAGCTCCAGGGCCCGGGAGAGATCCGTGCCCGCCCCCTCGCCGTCGAGCAGCAGCTCGGGCGGGGTCGAGGAGACGAGCAGCCGGGTGGACGGTCCGTAGCGGGTGTCCAGCTTCTGGCCCGCCGGAGCCTGGAAGATCACGTCCAACCGGAGCCCGCCCGGGGCGACTTCGGTGGCGGCCCGCTGCGTGCGATGGGCCACGGACTCCACCCTCACGGCCTCCTCGGGCAGACGCAGCCGGGTCAGCCGGTGCCGGGCGGACTCGACGACCACGATGTCGTCCCCGACCAGGACCGCGTCGCTCGGCTCCCGCACGTCCGTGGCCAGCGTGGTCACTTCACCCGTCGCCGGGTCGTAGCGGCGCAGCGCGTGGTTGTACGTGTCGCTGATGGCGACCGAGCCGTCGGGCAGCGCCGTGACCCCCAACGGGTGCTGGAGCAGGGCCTGTTCGGCGGCGCCGTCACGGTGCCCGAAGTCGAACAGGCCGGTGCCGACGGCGGTGTGCACGGTGCCGTCGAGGCCGACCCACCGCAGCGCCGAGGTCTCGGAGTCGGCCACCCAGAGCCGGTCGGCGGTGGCCGCCAGCCCGGACGGCTGGGCGAACCAGGCCTCGGCCGGCGGCCCGTCGACGAGCCCCTCGTTCGTCGTGCCCGCGGCGACCTCGACGGTCCCGTCCGCCGGGTCGTACGCCCACAGCTGGTGCACCCCGGCCATGGCGATCCAGACCTTGCCGCCGAAGACCGCCACGTCCCACGGCGAGGACAGGTCGACCTCGCGCGCCGGGCCGGACGTCGGCGATCCCTGCCACCACTGCCGGCCGGTCCCCGCGAGGGTCGTGACCTCGCCGGTCGCGAGGTCGACGCGGCGCAGGGCGTGGTTCACGGTGTCGGCCACCACGACCGACCCGTCGGCGTCCAGCAGGGCCAGCCCCTGCGGCTCGCTGAACCCCGCCGTGTCGGCCGGTCCGTCCACGAAGCCGCGCCCGCCGGACCCGATGCGCCGCACGACCGTCTCGCCGTCCGCCTCGAGTTCCACCAGCTGATGCCGGGTCGTGTCGCTGACCAGGAAGTTCCCGTTCGGAAGGGCGAGCGCCTTGCCGGGGAAGCGGAGCGCGGTGGGCTCGGGCTCCGGCGCCACATAGGGCCCGTCCCCGCGCCGCAGCGTCCCCTTGGCCGCGTGCTCGGCCTCCAGCTCCTCCACCAGCCGGGCGATCGCGTGCGCGTGCCCCTCCCCGGCGTGCTGCGCGACGACGTACCCCTCGGGGTCGATCACCACGAGCGTGGGCCAGGCCCGCACCGCGTACTGCTTCCAGGTGGCGAGCTCGGGGTCGTCCAGCACCGGGTGCTCGACGCCGTACCGCTCGACGGCGTCGACCACCGCCTGGTGCTCGGCCTCGTGCACGAACTTCGGCGAGTGCACCCCGATGATCACCACGGTGTCCCGGTGCTTCTCCTCCAGCTCCCGCAGCTCGTCCAGGACGTGCAGGCAGTTGATGCAGCAGAAGGTCCAAAAATCGATGACAACGCACTTGCCTCGCAGGTCGGCGAGGGTGAGTTCGTTGCCTCCGGTGTTCAGCCAGCCGCCCTTGCCGGTCAGCTCGGGGGCGCGGACACGGACACGGCGGGGCGCGGGGGCGGGGGCGGCGTCGTTCATGCTTCAAGCATGCCATCCGGGCAGGAACGCGCCGCCGGCCGCTCAGCCGAGCGCATGCCCCGTGGTGGCGTCCACGTGGTCCGGGATCTCGTCGTGGTGGTCGCCGACGGTGAGGGTGCCCGTGGGTTCGAACAGCAGGATCGCGGCGCCCGTCGGCGCGCTCGGCTTGTGTGCGGTGCCGCGCGGGACGGTGAAGACGGAGCCCTTGGGGAGGACGACGGCCCGCTCGCCGGCCGGCTCCCGCAGGGCGATGGTCAGCTCCCCCTCCAGGACCAGGAAGAACTCGTCCGTGTGGTCGTGCGTGTGCCAGAGGTGCTCGCCCTCGACCTTGGCCACGCGCACGTCGTAGTCGTTGACCGCGGTGACGATGCGGGGGCTCCACAGGTCGGAGAAGGAGGCGAGGGCGGCGGGCAGGGAGACGGGTTCGTTGGCCATGCGGTCATCCTCGGCCTGGTCCGGCGGGTCCACGAGTGCTAGAAATCGCACATGCCGCAAGGATCCTCGCACCCCGCCCTCGGAAGCACCCCTGGAGGCACCTCCGGGTCCGCGATCGGAGTCGCTCCCGGTGCCGCCCCCGAGGCCGTCCCCGAGGCCGCTCCCGGCGCCGTCCCCGGGACCGGCGCGCACCGGGTCGTCCTGATCGTCGACGAGAACTCCAACCCCTTCGAGATGAGCTGTGCCATCGAGGTCTTCGGGCTGCGCAGGCCCGAGCTGGGGCGGGAGCTGTACGACTTCCGGCTGTGCGCGGTCTCCGAGCGCACCCGGATGCGGGACGGGTTCTTCACGCTCGCCGACGTCGCCGGGCTGGACGCGGCCGAGGACGCCGACACGCTGATCGTGCCGAACCGGCCCGACACCGACGCCCCGCGTTCCCCCGAGGTCCTGGACGCCATACGCCGGGCGCACGCGCGGGGCGCGCGGCTCATCGGATTCTGCTCCGGCGCATTCACACTCGCGGAAGCCGGGCTGCTGGAGGGGCGGCGGGCGGCCTGCCACTGGATGTGGGCGCCGTCGTTCCGGGCGCGCTTCCCGGGGGTGCGGCTGGAGCCGGACGTGCTGTTCGTGGACGACGGCGACATCCTCACCGCGTCCGGCAGCGCGTCGGCGCTCGACCTCGGGCTGCACGTCGTACGGCGCGACCACGGCGCCGAGATCGCCAACGCCGTCAGCCGGCGGCTGGTCTTCGCCGCGCACCGCGACGGCGGGCAGCGGCAGTTCGTCGAGCGCCCCGTGCCCGACGTACCGGACGAGTCCCTCGCGCCCCTGCTGGCCTGGGCACAGGAGCGGCTCGGGGAACCCCTCACGGTGGCCGGCCTCGCGGCGCACGCCGCACTCAGCCCGGCCACCCTGCACCGGCGCTTCCGGACCCAGCTCGGGACCACCCCGCTGGCCTGGCTGACCGGGGAGCGGGTGGCCCTGGCCTGCCGCCTCATCGAGCGGGGCGAACACCGGATCGAGGTCGTCGCGCGGCGCAGCGGCCTCGGTACCGCCGCGAACCTCAGGGCTCGGCTGCGGCGGGAGACGGGACTGAGCCCATCGGCCTACAGACGGCGTTTCGGACCGGCCACGGGGGAATCCGTGACGGTATGAGATTCCTCGTGCGCGACCGGCTCCTCGGCTTCGGTGACGACTACTGGATCGAGGACGAGCACGGCAACAAGGTGTTCCTCGTCGACGGCAAGGCGATGCGGCTGCGGGACACGTTCGAGCTGAAGGACACGCGCGGGCGCGTCCTCATCGACATCCACCAGAAGATGTTCGCCCTGCGGGACACGATGGTCATCGAGCGGGACGGCGAGACGCTGGCCACCATCCGGCGCAAGCGGCTGTCCCTGCTGCGCAACCACTACCGGGTGGCCCTGGTGGACGGTACGGAGCTCGACGTCAGCGGGAAGATCCTGGACCGGGAGTTCGGGATCGACTACGACGGGGAGCTGCTGGCGCAGATCTCGCGGCGGTGGCTGCGGGTGCGCGAGACGTACGGCGTCGACGTCGTCCGGGACGACGCGGACATCGCGCTGCTGATCGCGGTGGCGGTCTGCGTGATCCACCTGGCGGAGAAGGAGCACGGCGGGGACTGACCCGGCCCGTTGCCGTGCCGCGCGCGTCGGCCACGCAACACGTAAAGGGAGCCGGCCCGCGCAGGTCACCCGCGTCAACGGCGTGCGGTCACCGTCGCACGGGCCTCGGCGGCGGACGCCGGTACCGTGCATCAACGGCGCAGGTCACTGTCGCGGGCGTGCGTCGCAGGCCCTGGTACCGCGTCAATGCCGTGCGCCACTGTCGCGTGCCTCGGCGGCGGGCGTCGGTGCGTCAGCCGCGTGGCGGTGCGAGGCCCAGTACGCGGTCCTTGAGCGCCGGGAACTGTTCCCTCGTCGTCGCCACCTTCCCCGGGTCGAACTCGACCGTGAGGACCTCCTCCCCGGAACCCGCCTCCGCGAGGACCTCGCCCCAGGGGTCGACCACGATCGAGTGACCTGCCTGGGGAACGTCCGCGTGGGTGCCGGCCGTTCCACAGGCGAGTACGAACGCCTGGTTCTCGACCGCCCGGGCCTGGGCGAGAAGGGTCCAGTGGCCGCGGCGGCGCTCGGGCCAGCCGGCGGGGACGACGAAGGTCTCGGCGCCCGCGTCGACGAGCCCGCGGAAGAGCTCCGGGAAGCGGAGGTCGTAGCAGGTGGCGACGCCGACGGTGGTCTCCGGGAGGCGGACCGTCACCAGGTCGCCGCCCGCACCCATCAGCACGGCCTCGCCCTTGTCGAAGCCGAAGCGGTGGATCTTGCGGTAGGCGGCGGCCAGGTCGCCGGCGGGCGAGAAGACGAGGGAGGTGTTGTAGAGCGCGCCGTCCGGGGCGCGTTCCGGGATCGAGCCCGCGTGCAGCCACACGCCCGCGTCGCCCGCCGTCTTCGCCATGACCTCGGCCGTCGGTCCGTCCAGGGCCTCCGCCTCCGCGGCGAACGACTCGTAGGCGAACGCCCCCGTGGTCCACAGCTCGGGCAGCACCACCAGATCCACTCCGGCTTGTTCTCGTACCAGAGCGGCCACCCGTTGCCGACGCGAATCGACCGATTCGGTGGCTTTTACGTCGATCTGGAGCAGAGAGGCGTGCACACTACCACCGTCCTGGCATTCGAGCCGTCCATACGGGCCTACGATCGTCACACGAAAGCACTGCCGGGGTGCCTCACAGCAGCGTAACTTAGCGTTCCAAGACACCCACTGCCCGCGTACCGACCGCCCGAGGGGTCCCGTTCCGTGAGTCTGCATCCGAGCCTTCAGTCCTACGCCGACGCCTGGACCCACTCCATCGATGCGATATCCGAGTTGGTGTCGCCGCTGGTGGAGGGCGAATGGAACCGGCGGACGCCCTGCCCCGGCTGGTCGGTACGGGATCTGGTGTCGCACGTGATCGGGCTCGACTGCGAGATGCTGGGCGATCCGCGGCCGATCCACACGCTCCCCCGGGACCTGTTCCACGTCACGAACGAGCACCAGCGCTACATGGAGATGCAGGTCGATGTGCGCCGCCACCACACGGCGCCCGAGATGACCTCCGAGCTGGAGTACACGATCATCCGCCGCAACCGTCAGCTGCGGAACGAGACACGGCAGCCGGACACCAAGGTGCGCGGTCCGCTCGGCACCGAGGTGACCCTCGAACACGCCATGCTGAACCGCGCGTTCGACGTGTGGGTGCACGAGCAGGACCTCCGGGCCACCCTCGGCCGGCCGGGCAACCTCGACTCCCCGGGCGCGCAGATCGTCCGCGACCAGCTGCTCGCCGCGCTGCCGAAGGTGGTGGCCAAGGACGCGGGGGCGCCCGCGCAGTCGGCGGTCGTCTTCGATGTCCACGGGCCCGTGGAGTTCCTGCGCACGGTCCGCGTCGACGCCGAGGGGCGCGGCTCGATAGACGGTGCCCCCTCTCTCGGCCCGGCCGCCACCCTCACCCTCGACTGGGAGACCTTCTTCCGGCTGGCCTGCGGGCGCGTGACCCCCGAAGCCGTCTCCGACCGCATCAAGACCGAGGGCGACCCGGACCTGACCACGGCGATCCTCCGCAACTTCACGGTCACGCCGTAACGAGGAGCGGGCCCGAGCAATCCGGGGCCCGCGGCAACGGCGCCGGAAAAAGCGGCGCGGACCCGGTCGCCTCCGCCCGAGCGAAGCCGACGGCTCGGGGGAAGGGTGGGGGCGGCGGGGCGAGGAGCCCCGGCGGTGACTACGCCGGTACGTGCACCGTCTCCACCCGGCTCGCGACCAGCCGCTCTCGTTCCCTGCGCGCCGCCTCCTTGCGCAGCCGGAAGATCTGGCTCAGCCCGACCGCCTGAAGGACGAACACCGCGGAGAACGCGATCCGGTAGTTGTCGCCGGTCGAGTCCAGGAGCACCCCGATCGCGAACAGCGTCGTCATGGAGGCGACGAAACCACCCATGTTGGTGATCCCGGACGCGGTCCCCTGCCGCTCGGGCGGATTCGCGGGCCGCGCGAAGTCGAACCCGATCATGGAAGCCGGGCCGCAGGCCCCCAGCACGGTGCAGAGCGCCACCAGCAGCCACATCGGCGCGTGCTGCGCGGGGTAGGCCACGGCGCTCGCCCAGGCCACCGCGGTCGCCGACACCGTCCCGAGCGCCAGGGGCAGCCGCGCCGCGTGGTGCCGGGCGACGATCTGCCCGTACACGAGCCCGACGAACATGTTGGACAGGACGACGAGGGTGAGCAGCTCACCGGCCGTCGCCCGCGACAGTCCCTCCGCCTCGACCAGGAACGGCATGCCCCACAGCAGCAGGAACACCATCGCCGGGAACTGCGTCGTGAAGTGCACCCACATGCCCAGCCGGGTGCCGGGCTCGCGCCAGGACGCCAGGATCTGCCGGCGCACATAGGCGGCTCCCTGGTGCGGGAACGGCTCCGGCTCGTGACCCTCCGGGTGGTCCTTGAGGAAGAGGAGCAGCAGGACGAGGACGACCACGCCCGCGAACGCGCTGCCCGCGAACGCCGCCGTCCAGCCGACCCCGTGCAGCAGCCGCGCGATCACGAGGGTCGACACGAGGTTGCCCGCCATGCCGACGAGCCCCGCGAGCTGAGCGACCAACGGCCCGCGGCGGGCCGGGAACCAGCGGGTGCCCAGCCGCAGCACGCTGATGAACGTCATGGCGTCCCCGCAGCCCAGCAGCGCCCGCGAGGCCAGCGCCATCCCGTACGAGGACGAGAACGCGAAGCCCAGCTGTCCCGCCGTGAACAGCAGGACGCCGAAGGTCAGCACGCGCTTGGTGCCGAGCCGGTCGACGAGCAGCCCGACGGGTATCTGCATGCCGGCGTAGACGAGGAGTTGGAGGATCGAGAAGGTGGAGAGCGCGGAGGCGTTCACATGGAAACGGTCCGCGGCGTCGAGCCCGGCCACCCCGAGCGACGTACGGAAGATGACCGCGACGAAGTAGACGGCGACACCGATGCCCCAGACGCCGACGGCGCGGCGCCCGCCGGGTGGATCACCCGGCAGTGACACGGCCGAGTGGGAGCTCATCGCACCTCTCCCCGCGCCAGGTTCGAGAACCAGCTGACGTGGCGGTGGACGATGTCGACGGCCGCCTCCGCGTCGCCGGACCGCAGGGCTTCGAGGATCTCCTCGTGCTCGGTGAGCGTCTTGGTGATCCGGTCGGGGTGCGCGTGCATGACGGCCACTCCCATCCTCAACTGACGGTCGCGGAGCTGGTCGTAGAGACGGGAGAGGATCTCGTTGGCGCCACTGCGGACGATCTCCGCGTGGAAGCAGCGGTCGGTGACGGCGGCGCCCGCCAGGTCGCCCGCGGCGGCCTGTTGCTTCTGCTGGGCGAGGAGTTCCTCCAGCCGCGCGATGAGCCGCGGCGCGGCCGGTACGGCCTTGCGGACCGCGTGCTCCTCGACGAGCTGGCGGGTCTCGACCACGTCCGCGATCTCCTGCGCGGAGACGGGCAGGACCAGGGCGCCCTTCTTCGGGTAGAGCCTGATCAGGCCCTCGACCTCGAGCCGGAGCAGCGCCTCGCGCACCGGTGTACGGGACACCCCGACGGCGTCGGCGAGTTCGCCCTCGGTGAGCAGCGTCCCCCCTTCGTAACGGCGTTCCAGGACACCCTGCTTGACGTGGGCGTAGACCCGCTCGGCGGCGGGTGGCTGTTTCACCGGAGGGACGGCGGGCGGGGCGGACACGGGTGGGGCGGCAGGCATGCGCACATCATAGATACAACACGCACGCATCACGGTCGCCCGTCCAGGATGCGGACCGGCGCGACCCGACGGCTTCTCAAGCGTTCACCTTGGGGCTCCCGACGTAACCCACGTCACATCATTCAGTTCGCTTTTCCGTGCATCCCTTTGGGCGCGTGGGGAGTCCGTACGTGAGACGGCACTGCCATGTGCCGTTCTCCCAGGGGCATTTCGCGCATTCGGAGCGTTCATTTTGATTACCGGCATTAAGGGCACGCGTTTCCGCAGGGCCGCCGCTGTGACCGTCACGACCGGCGCCGTTCTGGCCGCCGGAGCCTTCGGCGCGGCACCCGCGGGTGCCGTGACCACGCCCACGATCGCCGCCAAGGGCGGCTACGTGATGAACAACGGCACGGCCAAGACCCTCTACACCAAGGCCGCTGACACCAGGCGTTCCACCGGTTCCACCACCAAGATCATGACCGCCAAGGTCGTCCTGGCGCAGTCGAACCTGAACCTGGACGCCAAGGTCACCATCCAGAAGGCCTACAGCGACTACGTGGTCGCCAACAACGCCTCCCAGGCCCACCTGATCGTCGGCGACAAGGTCACCGTCCGTCAGCTCCTCTACGGTCTGATGCTGCCGTCCGGCTGCGACGCCGCGTACGCGCTCGCTGACAAGTACGGCTCGGGCTCGACCCGTGCCGCCCGTGTGAAGTCGTTCATCGGCAAGATGAACAGCACGGCGAAGTCCCTCGGTCTGACGAACACCAAGTTCGACTCGTTCGACGGCATCGGCAACGGCAACAACTACTCGACCCCGCGCGACCTGACGAAGCTCGCCAGCAGCGCGATGAAGAACAGCACGTTCAAGACGGTCGTGAAGACCAAGTCGTACACGGCGAAGACCGTCACGAAGACCGGCGGCACCCGCACCATGGCCGCGTGGACCAACACCAACGGTCTGCTCAGCAGCTACAGCGGCACCATCGGCGTGAAGACGGGCTCCGGCCCCGAGGCCAAGTACTGCCTCGTCTTCGCCGCCACCCGAAACGGCAAGACGGTCATCGGCACCGTCCTCGCCTCGACGTCCATCCCGGCCCGCGAGTCGGACGCGAAGAAGCTGATGAGCTACGCCTTCGCCAAGTAGTTCCTGACACGGGGACGACGACTTCCCGGCGTGAGGGAAAGGGGCCTGCCGCGCATCGCGCGACAGGCCCCTTCGCCGTACTGCTGTCTTCGTCGCGCCGAGCCCGGCCGACCGGCGAGACGGCCGCTTCGTCCCGCGCGACCCGCGTCCTCCCTCGGCCCCCACCCGCGCTCGTCGCCGGCCGCCTTACACGTGGCAGTGATCCCGCGCGGCGCATTCGATGATCTTTCCCTCGCAATCATGAACACCCCTGCGCCCGGCTGGCATATTCGATTTCGTCCGTCCTAGGTTCCGCGACGGAGGTGGTTCACATGAACGAACCCAGCAAGCGGCCCGACTCGGCCGAGCGGCGCGAGGCGATCGACATCAGCGACTTCGTGTTCGCGGCGACCGGCGACCGGATCCGGAGGCTGACCATGCCCGGCGGAGGCCACTGGTTCCCGGCGGTCGACGTCTGCAAGGAGTTGGGGCACACCAACTCCCGGAAGGCACTCGCCGACCACGTGCCCGAGGAGCACCGAGACAATCTCGAGACCGTAACTGGAAGTTACGGTCTCGGCGTTCCCGCAGGCAGGACATGGCGTCGAGACTTGCAACTGATCGACCTCCAGGGTCTGATCCTTCTTGTCAACGCCTGCACCAAGCCCGCCTGCGCCCCCTTCAAGCAGTGGGTCGCGGAGGTCATCGAGACCGTCCAGCGGGAGGGTTCCTACCGCCTCGAAGAGGCCGAGGTGCAGTCCGCCGAACTGGGCGCGCCCATCGCCTACGCCATGCCCGAACAGGTCGCCGAGGCCATCGTCCGGCTGGAGGAGCACAACCTGCGGGCGGACGAGCGGCACGCCCTCGCGCAGCAGGAGTCGCTCGCCCTGCAACGGACCATGGTCGAGATGCAGCGCGCCACGCTCGTCACACAGCAGGCTGTCGCCCAGGCCATGGAACGCATCGCGGACCGACTCGATGTGCTGGCGCTCGATCGTCCGGCGCCCATCGCCGCGTTCTCCGCGCACCCGACCGCCGAGTCCGTACTGGCCGACTGGCGGCAACGGCTGAGCGTGACATCCGATGTGTGGGCGGTGGCGGTGGTGATCGTGCCGGTACTGGTCGACGAGGGCGAGCTGCGTCAGCCGTTGGAGGCCATCGCGGCCCGTACCGGGCTCTCCGTACAGCGCGTCGACGACTGCCTGCGGATGCTGCGCAAGCACGCCTGCATCCACTCCCGGGGAGGCGGTGCGAACGGAGCGCCCGTCTACGTGCTCAACCGTTCCTGACCGTGGCGCGGGCGGAGGGGTCGGTCGCAAGACGAATTTGCGGCCGGCCCCTCCGTGGTGAACCTATCCGATCGGCGCGTTCCTCACGTGCGGATCCACTATCGGGTTCACGCCCAGGTGATCAGCCGCTTCGGCTGCTCCAGGATCGCCGCCACGTCGGCGAGGACCTTGGAGCCGAGCTCGCCGTCGACCAGGCGGTGGTCGAAGGAGAGCGCGAGCGTCGTCACCTGCCGCGGCTTCACCTTGCCCTTGTGGACCCAGGGCTGGAGCTTGATCGCACCGATCGCGAGGATCGCCGACTCGCCGGGATTGAGGATCGGCGTGCCGGTGTCGACGCCGAAGACGCCGACGTTGGTGATCGTCACCGTGCCGCCCTGCATCGCGGCCGGTGAGGTCTTGCCCTCGCGGGCCGTCGCCACCAGCTCGCCCAGGGCCTCGGCGAGCTGGGGGAGCGTCTTGGTGTGCGCGTCCTTGATGTTCGGGACGAGCAGACCACGGGGTGTGGCGGCGGCGATGCCCAGGTTCACGTAGTGCTTGAGGACGATCTCCTGGGCTGCCTCGTCCCAGGAGGCGTTGACGGCCGGATTGCGCTTGATCGCCACCAGCAGGGCCTTGGCGATGAGCAGCAGCGGGTTCACGCGGAGACCCGCGAGCTCCTTGTCCTGCTTGAGCTCCTCGACGAGCCTCATCGTGCGGGTCACGTCGACCGTCACGAACTCGGTGACGTGCGGGGCGGTGAACGCCGAGCCGACCATCGCGGTGGCGGTGGCCTTGCGGACACCCTTCACCGGGACACGGGTCTCCCGCACCGCGTCGTACGTGGCGACCGGGGCGGCCGCCTGGACGCGGGCGACCGCCGCGGTCTCCTCGACGGACGTCTGCGGGGCCGGCACCGGTGCGGGCGCCACCGCCGCGTGGACGTCCTCGCGCGTGATGATGCCGTCCGGGCCGGACGGTGTGACCGTCGTCAGGTCGACCCCGAGGTCCTTGGCGAGCTTGCGGACCGGGGGCTTCGCCAGCGGGCGCGGCCTGCCGTGTCCGTTGAGCTCGCCCTGGATCGCGGTCGCGGCCCGGAACACCTCGGACGGTTGCGCGGGAACCTCGGTGCCCTTGCGGGGCCGGCGCTTGGTGGAGGACTCGGCCACCCCGTACCCGACGAGGACCGGTGTGCGGCCCTCGGGCTTGGGCTCCCCGGCGGGAGCCGCCGGGGACTGCGGGGCCACGGGGACGGGCTCGGCGGCCGGAGCCGCCGCGGGCGCCGCCTGCACGGGCGCCGCTCCTCCGGACACGTCCACCGCGATGATCACCTGGCCCACGTCCACCGTCGTCCCCTCGGGGAAGCGGAGTTCGCGCACCACGCCGTCGTACGGGATGGGCAGCTCGACCGCGGCCTTGGCGGTCTCGACCTCGCACACGACCTGGCCGTCGGTGACGGAGTCACCGGGCTGGACGTACCACTTGAGGATCTCCGCCTCGGTGAGTCCCTCGCCCACGTCGGGCATCTTGAACTCGCGGAGCCCCGACGCGTTCTCAGTCATCGTCGTCACGACCCTCTCCTCAGTACGCCAGCGAGCGGTCGACGGCGTCGAGCACCCGGTCCAGGCCCGGAAGGTACTCGTCCTCCAGGCGTGCCGGCGGATAGGGGGCGTGGTAGCCCCCGACCCGCAGGACGGGTGCCTCCAGGTGGTAGAAGCACCGCTCCGTGATGCGGGCGGCGATCTCCGCGCCCGTGCCCAGGAACACCGGGGCCTCGTGCACCACGACCAGGTGGCGGGTCTTCTCCACCGAGGTCTGGACGGAGTCGAAGTCGATGGGCGACATCGAGCGCAGGTCCAGGACCTCGATCGACCTGCCCTCCTCCTGGGCGGCCGCCGCGGCCTCCAGGCAGACCTTCACCATCGGGCCGTACGCGGCGAGCGTCAGGTCGCTGCCCTCACGGGCCACGACCGCCTTGTGCAGCGGGCCGGGGATGGCGTCGGTGTTGACCTCGCTCTTGTCCCAGTAGCGCCGCTTGGGCTCGAAGAAGATCACCGGGTCGTCGCTCTGGATGGCCTGCTGCATCATCCAGTAGGCGTCGCTCGCGTTCGACGGGGAGACCACCTTGAGGCCCGCGACGTGCGCGAAGAGCGCCTCGGGGGACTCGGAGTGGTGCTCCACCGCGCCGATGCCGCCGCCGTAGGGAATGCGGATGACGACGGGGAGCTTGATCTTGCCGAGCGCCCGCGCGTGCATCTTCGCGAGCTGCGTGACGATCTGGTCGTACGCCGGGAAGACGAAGCCGTCGAACTGGATCTCCACCACCGGGCGGTAGCCCCGCAGGGCCAGGCCGATCGCCGTGCCGACGATGCCCGACTCGGCGAGCGGGGTGTCGATGACCCGGTCCTCACCGAAGTCCTTCTGCAGGCCGTCGGTGACCCGGAAGACACCACCGAGCTTGCCGACGTCCTCGCCCATGATCAGGACCTTGGGGTCGGTGTCGAGGGCCGTGCGCAGCGACTCGTTGATCGCCTTGGCCAGCGCCATCTTTTCCGCAGCCATCGCTACTTGCCCTCCCCTTCGTCCGCGAACGACGCCTGGTAGGCGGCGAACTGGGCTCGCTCCTCGTCGACGAGCGCGTGCCCGTCCGCGTACACGTTCTCGAAGATCGCGAGGTGGTCGGGGTCCGGCATGGCCCGGACGACTTCGCGTACTCGTTTGCCCAACGTCTCGCTCTCGGCCTCGAGTTCCGCGAAGAATCCCTCGTCCGCGTGGTTTGAGGCCTCCAGATACGCGCGCAGGCGCAGGATCGGGTCCTTCGCCTCCCAGGACTCGCGCTCCTCGTCCGCCCGGTACTTGGTCGGGTCGTCGGAGGTGGTGTGCGCGCCCATGCGGTACGTGTACGCCTCGACGAGCGTGGGCCCCTCGCCGCGGCGGGCCCGCTCCAGGGCCCACTTGGTCACGGCCAGGCAGGCCAGGACGTCGTTGCCGTCGACGCGGACGCCCGGGAAGCCGTAGCCCTGCGCGCGCTGGTAGAGCGGGACGCGGGTCTGCTTCTCGGTGGGCTCGGAGATCGCCCACTGGTTGTTCTGGCAGAAGAACACGACGGGCGCGTTGTAGACCGCGGAGAAGGTGAACGATTCGGCCACGTCACCCTGGCTGGAGGCGCCGTCCCCGAAGTACGCGATCACGGCCGAGTCCGCGCCGTCCTTGGCGATGCCCATGGCGTAGCCGGTGGCGTGCAGCGTCTGCGAGCCGATGACGATCGTGTACAGGTGGAAGTTGTTGCTGTTCGGGTCCCAGCCGCCGTTGTTCACACCCCGGAACATGCCGAGCAGGTTGGTCGGGTCGACCCCGCGGCACCAGGCGACGCCGTGCTCGCGGTAGGTCGGGAAGACGTAGTCGTCGTCACGGGTGGCACGGCCCGAACCGATCTGGGCGGCCTCCTGGCCGAGCATCGAGGCCCACAGACCCAGCTCGCCCTGGCGCTGCAGAGAGGTGGCCTCGGCGTCGAAGCGGCGGCTCAGCACCATGTCCCGGTACAGGCCGCGCAGCTCCTCGGGGGTGATGTCCGCGACGTACGGGTCGTACGTGGCGTCCGCGACCCGCTCGCCCTCGGGCGTCAGCAGCTGGACGAGTTCGGGGTCCGCGCCCGAAGTACCCGGTGCCTTCTTGCCGGCCGCGCCGGTGCCCTTGCTCGCTGCGGTCCTGCTCGCGGCGGTCTTTGAACCGGCCGTACTGGCGCCGCTTTTCGCAGCGGTCGTACCGGCGCTGCGTCGCGGCTTGCGCGCGGCAGTGCTCTCCACGGTCACGTGTGCTCCTCCGTCGGTCCGGCCCCCGGGGTTGCCGGGTGGCTGGGTTCCCTCTCGCTCATCGAGAGCTCGAGGGAGCGGCTCGCCGTTCCAGTACCCGTGCACGGGGTGGGTGCCACTCGGCCGGAACAGGCGTGACAGGTGCCCCGGCGAGCGCCCTGCAACGGTCACGTTACCCAGTGCTCCACATTTCTGTGAAACCCCTCCTGACCTGCGTTTTTGCTTGGATTTCCAAGTACTTTTTAGTCGGATTTCCAAGTAGTTCGCGCGGGTCGGGAACAGTTGCTGGTCACAGCACTGGTCGCAGCCTTGCAGGGGGCCGGAACACCGGCACGTTATCCCGGCCACCCCGGGCACGGGAAGAGTGGACCTCCGCGGGGCCGGGAGTGGTGTGTGACACTTACTTTGTGCCCGAAAACGGAAAAATTACCGTATTTCTCGTTGATGACCACGAGGTCGTACGGCGCGGGGTCCACGAGTTGCTCTCCGTGGAGGACGACATCGAGGTGGTCGGCGAGGCCGGGACGGCGGCCGACGCGCTGGTGAGGATTCCCGCCACGCACCCGGACGTCGCGGTGCTCGACGTACGGCTCCCGGACGGCAGCGGTGTGGAGGTCTGCCGCGAGATCCGGTCCGGCAACGATGCCATCAAATGTCTGATGCTGACCTCCTACGCCGATGACGAGGCACTTTTCGAGGCGATCATGGCGGGCGCGTCGGGCTATGTACTGAAGGCGATCCGCGGCGGCGAACTGCTGGCCGCCGTGCGCGATGTCGCGGCCGGGAAGTCCCTGCTCGACCCGGAGGCCACGGCCCGGGTCCTGGAGCGGCTGCGCGACGGCGGCCCCCGCGGCGACGACCGGCTCGCGCACCTCACCGAGCAGGAGCGCAGGATCCTCGACCTGATCGGCGAGGGGCTGACCAACCGCGCCATAGGCGAGCGGCTGCATCTGGCCGAGAAGACGATCAAGAACTATGTGTCGAGCCTGCTGTCCAAGCTGGGCATGGAGCGGCGTTCCCAGGCGGCCGCGTACGTGGCACGCATTCAGGCGGAGAAGCAGCGCCGCTGACGCGTCCGGGCCGGCATGGGGGCGGGGCCGGTACCCGGGGTTCATTCGGGACCTATGGCCCCCTTACCCGGGACGGGCGGCTCTTGTCCGGTCTCCGCGGATGCCGAAGATTGGAAGGATGCCCACCGACGAACAGCTCGCCGTGGACCTGATGCGCCGCACCGATCACGGCCGGGTGGCCGCCAGTCGGCACGCGCTGCCCCTGCTCGCGGCGGCCCGCCACATCGTGGTGGAGGGACGCGTGCTGTTGCGGATGCACCGGGGCTGCGGAAGCCACCAGGCCTGCGCCGGCGGCATCATCGCGTACGGCACGGACAACCTGAGTTCGGCGCGGCCCGGCGAGAGCCTGTGGTCCGTGCAGATCGTGGGCCGGTGCGAGGCGGTCGAGCCGACCGCGGCGGAGCGGGAGCGTTTCGGACCCGCCCCGCGGCTCGTGGACGGCGAACGGTTCGACCCGGTCTATCTGGGCATCACACCCCAGTTCTGCACCGTGCACTCCACCGACGATGGTCTGGAACGGCAGTTCCAGCACATCCTGTGACCATCTCGTGATCAAACATGACTGTGTGTGACAAACGCAGGTCAGGGGCGTAAACGGTGCCCTAGCATCTGGCGCGTGCCGCGCTCATCCGTACCCATTCCTGTGATTCACGCGCCCCCTCTGGGCGCCCTCCTCCGCCAGTACGCCGCCGGGTCCGCGCTGACCTGCGACCCCGTCGAACAGGGGCTGCTCAACCGCGGCTACCGGCTGCGCACCACACAAGGCCGCTATTTCCTCAAGCACCATTTCGACCCCGAGACCGCCGACCCCGCCGCGATCGCCCGCCAGCACCGGGCGACGCAGCGTCTCGCGGATCTCGGCGTTCCCGTCGCCCCGCCGCTGGCCGGCACCGACGGGCGCACGGTCGCCGTCGTCGGGGGCCACGCCTACGCGCTGCACCCCTGGATCGACGGCGGGCACCGGCACGGCGGTCAGCTCACCACGGCGCAGTGCGCCCGGCTGGGGGGCCTCCTCGGGGTCGTCCACGCGAGTCTGGAACGGGTGATGGAGCGGGTGATGGCCACCCAGGGACGCCCCTCCGCGAAACCGCCCACCGACGCCGGGCCGGATCGGGCCCGGGAGAGGACGCCGGACGAGGCGGCCGGGGCCACCGATATGCCGGAGGGGACACCGGACAGGGGCCAGGAGGCGCCGGACGGGGCCCAGGAGGCGCCGGAGGACACCGGTCCGACCGGAAACACCGGAGACACCGGGAAGACCGCGGCCCGCGCCCATGAGGGCACCGACCCGGCCCGGGGCGCCGATCCCGCGGACACCTTCGCGCTCATCGACCGGCTGCTCGCCAGGGTGCGCAGCCACCGGCCGTCCGACGCCTTCGACGAACTGGCCCGGCACCGGCTCCTGGAACGGCGCGCCCTGCTGGAGAAGCACGCCGACCGGCGGCCTCCGCAGGGCGGCTCGGTGGGCTGGGTGCACGGCGACTTCCACCCGTTCAACCTGCTCTACCGCGACGGCGAACCGGCCGCGATCGTCGACTGGGACCGGCTGGGCGTCCACCCCCGCGCCGAGGAGGCCGTACGCGCCGCGATGATCTTCTTCGTACGGCCCGTCGGCGCGCTCGACCTGGCCAAGGTGCGGGCCTACGCGCGCGCGTACCGGCGCGCTGCGGGCGCGGGGGCCGCCGAACTGGCGGCCGCCGTGCACCGCGTGTGGTGGGAACGTCTCAACGACTTCTGGATGCTGCGCTGGCACTACGAGCGCGGCGACACCCGTGCCGACCCCCAGTTCCCGGCGGCCTCGGCGCTGGCGGTGTGGTGGACACGGGAGTACGACGCGGTGTGCGAGGCGTTCACGGGCTGACCGACGGCCGGACCGTACCACCGGGAACACCCCGGGAGACGGCCAGGACACCCCGTGAGGCCGCTCCGGAGGCCCGGAAACACCACGCGCGCGTGGCGCCCGTTTCCGGGCCTCACGCGCGCGTGGAGGGCGTTTCGGTCGGATCCCCTCAAGGATTCGCGGTGTCGCCACCGCCGTCTCCCGTGGGGTCCGGAGACACCGGCGCATCGCTGCTCGGTTCGTTCGACGGTTGCGAGGGCGTCGACTTCGTCGGGGTGTCCGAAGGCTCGTCGGACGGCTCGTCCGAGGGCCGGCTGCTGTAGCTCTCGGACGGGGTGTCCGACGGCGTGTAGTCCGAACCGGGGTCCGAGCCCGTGCCGTTGTCCGTGGAACTGTCCGTCGAGGTGTCCGTGGAGTCGTCGCTCGGGCTCGCGCTGGGCTCGTCGCCCTTGTCGGACGGCGTGACCGTGGGCGACTGGGTCGTACCGGTGCCGCCACTGCCGCCGCTGCCGCCGCCACCGGTGTTGTTGAGCGCGAGCGCGACCCCCGCCGCGATCGCGATCACCGCGAGCACCGCGAGGATCCACAGCTTGCCGCGACCGCCGCCCCCGTTGCCGTGGCCCTCGAAGCCGCCGTCGTCCCCGCCGCCGTACGGCGGGATGATCGGCGCCGGGATCTGCGTCGTGCCGGATTCACCCGGGTGCGGCAGCGCGCTCGTGCCCGCGAAGCCCGCCGCCGCGCCGTTCAGCCCCTCGTGCACCGTGACCGGCCCGGTGTTCCAGGTGCCGGTGTGTCCGCCCTGGTCGTACAGCATCTGCAGGCCGTACTGGACGAGCCCGCGCATCTCCTCGGCGGTCTGGAACCGGTCGTCCGGCTCCTTCGCGAGCGAGCGCATGACCAGCCCGTCGAGCTCCGGCGGCGCCGCCGCCGCGACCTCGGACGGAGGCACCGGGATGTCCTGGACGTGCTGGTAGACCACCGACAGCGGCGTCTCACCGGTGAACGGGGGCCGCAGCGCGAGAAGTTCGTAGAGCAGGCAGCCGGTCGCGTACAGGTCCGAGCGGTGGTCGACGGCCTTGCCGAGCGCCTGTTCCGGGGAGAGGTACTGCGGCGTGCCCATGACCATGCCGGTCTGGGTCATCGTCGACTGCGCGCCGTGCAGGGCGCGCGCGATGCCGAAGTCCATCACCTTCACGGCACCGGTCTGCGTGATGATCACGTTCGCCGGCTTGATGTCGCGGTGCACGATGCCGTGCTGGTGCGAGTAGGCCAGCGCCTCCAGCACCCCCGAGACGATGATCAGTGCCTGCTCGGGCCCGGGGGCCTCGGCGTTGATGAGCAGGTCCCGGATGGTGCGGCCCTCGACCAGCTCCATCACGATGTACGGGACGACCCCGTGCCCGACCACGTCCTCGCCGGAGTCGTACACGGCGACCACTGCGTGGTGGTTGAGTCCGGCCACCGACTGGGCCTCGCGCGTGAAGCGGGCCTTCGAGACCGGGTCCTCGGCCAGATCCGAGCGGAGCAGTTTGACCGCGACGGTGCGCCCGAGGCGCACGTCCTCGGCCGCGAACACCTCGGCCATGCCGCCCCGGCCTAGTCTGTGGGTCAGCCGATACCGGCCATCCCCCACAAGTCCGCCGTTACCCCACATCTCCGGCGCATCTGACATACCGCCGCCAGTCGCCTCGGGGTCGGACGGGCCCTGAGCGCGCTGCTGCTGTGCCATCAGTCCTCGCCGTCGTTTCTGCCCGCGGTCTGCGCGGTGGTTGTTACGGTCTCCGTCGAGCCACGCTACAGGCTCGGCGCGGGGTGCCGGTCCGAGATGGAATCGAGATGGACCGGCCATCCAACCCGCCCCGGGTACCCGCGCGCAAATCCTGTGTACCGCCCGTACGGCACCTGTAACGCTTCCGCGACGCTTCTTTCGCGTACGGTCACGGAACGGGCACCGAGCTTGACGTGTCACCGCCCTCGGGCAGACTTGGCCGGGAATCAGCCAATCGATCACCGGAACACGGGTGATCACAGTCGATCGATTCGATCACAGTCAATCGATCACGGACCGCGGGAGCAACCAGCCGACGCTGCCGCCGTGCCGATGGGGGACGCAGAACATGAGCCAGGACGGCGCACAGGGCCGGTACCCGGGGCGCGCGGTCGCCGGCGGCCGCTACCAGCTGCGCGATCTGCTCGGCGAGGGCGGCATGGCCTCGGTGCATCTCGCGTACGACTCGGTGCTCGACCGCCAGGTGGCGATCAAGACCCTGCACACGGAACTCGGCCGTGAGCAGGCCTTCCGCGAGCGTTTCCGCCGCGAGGCCCAGTCGGTGGCCAAGCTCACGCACACGAACATCGTCTCGGTCTTCGACACCGGCGAGGACAACCTCAACGGCATGACGACGCCGTACATCGTCATGGAGTACATCGAGGGCAAGCCGCTCGGCTCGGTCCTCGACGCGGACATCCAGCAGTACGGAGCCATGCCCGCCGACAAGGCCCTGAAGATCACCGCGGACGTACTGGCCGCCCTGGAGATCAGCCACGAGATGGGTCTGGTCCACCGGGACATCAAGCCGGGCAACGTGATGATGACGAAGCGCAACGTCGTCAAGGTGATGGACTTCGGCATCGCCCGCGCCATGCAGTCCGGGGTCACCTCGATGACCCAGACCGGCATGGTCGTCGGCACCCCGCAGTACCTCTCTCCCGAGCAGGCGCTCGGCAGGGGCGTGGACGCCAGGTCGGACCTGTACTCGGTCGGCATCATGCTCTTCCAACTGGTCACCGGACGGCTGCCGTTCGAGGCGGACTCGCCGCTGGCCATCGCGTACGCGCACGTCCAGGAGGAGCCGGTCGCGCCCTCCTCGGTCAACCGCTCGCTGCCGCCGGCCGTGGACGCGCTGATCGCCCGCGCGCTGAAGAAGAACCCGAACGAGCGCTTCCCGAGCGCCGAGGCGATGCGCGACGAGTGCCTGCGCGTGGCCCAGTCGCTCCATGCCGCCCCGCCGAGCATCGTGCCGGGCGCCAGGACGTCGAGCGGCGCGGGCGTGGGCTCCGCCGTCTTCCCGCCGGTCGACCAGTCGATGCCGACGCCGGGTCCCGTGCAGACGCCGTACCAGCCGGGCCCCTACGGCGCGCCGACCCCGCCGCCCGCCTCCCCGGCGTACGGCTATCCGCAGCAGGGCGGCTACCAGCCGGCCCCGCAGACCACGCCGTACGGCCCGCAGCACGGTGTGCCGACCCCGCCCCCGTACAACCTCGCGCCCCAGCACGTGACGTCCGCCTCGGGCGGTCCGGGAGGCCGCAGGAGCAACAAGGGGGTCGTCATCGGATCGATCGTCGTCGCGATCGTCGCGATCGGCGGTCTGATCACCGCCCTCTCGATGAACGGCGGCGGCAGTGACGACAAGGGCGGTGGCGGCGGTGCGAGCACCACGACGCCGTCCGTGGTGGCGGGCCACCGCGGTCCGGACACGTCGAAGACGATCGACACGGAGAAGTGCACGGATCCGCAGGAGTCGTACGACGACCCGGACAAGATCCAGGTTCCCGACTTCACCTACCGGTACATCAAGTCGGTCAAGTCCTGCTTCCAGGCCGCGGGCTGGCAGATGAAGGAAACCCCCGTCGACGAGAACACGTACGGCGAGGGCACGGTCATGGAGCAGTTCCCCACCGCGGGAACGGACGTCGACCCGAAGGACATGCCCGAGATCGAGCTGAAGGTCTCGACCGGCGACCCGTCCTGATCCGTCGGTGACGGCCGGTCCCCGACGGCCGGTGGGTCGGCCACCGGCACCCGACGACCGGAAGAAGGAACGGGCCCGGCACCTTCGTGCCGGGCCCGCTGTGTCTGTGCCGGTGTCTGTGCCGGTGTCTGTGCCGTCGAGCGGGCCGGTGCAGCACCGGCCGCGGACCCAGGGGACGCGATACGCACGGCGGGCCGCCGCGCGTATCCGAGCCGCTTCCCCGCCCGCGATCTGCCGCCGGGACCTACGGGTCCCGTGACCTACCGGTAGCTGTGACCTACAGGTGGCCACGACCTACAGGTGGCCACGACCTACAGGTAAGGGCCGCCCGAGCGGCCGCCCGTGCGCGGATCCTCGTCGCCTTCCATGCCGCCGACGCCCGGCGGCAGGGCCCGACGCATCTGCTCCAGCTGTGCCCTGGCCGCCATCTGCTGCGCGAACAGGGTCGTCTGGATTCCGTGGAAAAGTCCCTCGAGCCAGCCCACCAGCTGCGCCTGCGCGATCCGCAGCTCGGCGTCGCTGGGGGTGGCGTCGTGGGTGAAGGGCAGCGAGAGCCGCTCCAGTTCCTCGACCAGTTCGGGTGCCAGGCCGTCCTCCAGCTCCTTCACGGAACTGGCGTGGATCTCCTTGAGCCGGACCCGGCTCGCCTCGTCCAGGGGCGCGGCGCGCACCTCTTCGAGCAGTTGCTTGATCATGCTCCCGATGCGCATGACCTTGGCTGGCTGTTCGACCATCTCTGTCACCGGGACCTCGCGGGAGTCCTCGTCACCGGTGCCACCGAGAGCCATTCCGTCCTGGCCCACGACCAGGATCTGGGGGTTCTCCGGCGACCTTTCGTTCCTCGGCATCTCCATGCCGCCATTGTCTCGCACCACTCCACCTCATCACGGTGGCGCCCCCCACACAGAGTGATCCACTCGGCCGGTCACCGTCGAGATGCCGGGAAGAGGGCGTCATGTGAGGCTTGCCCCAATGATCATGGGACTCCTCTACCGGGAGGGGGTCACCGGCGTGACTCCATGGCTCAGCTCATCCCGCGGGCCGATATTGCTGCTCATACTGGCGACCGCCATGGCATCCCCGTTCTGGGCCGCCTCGTACGCGGCCGCGTCGTCCGCCCCACCGTCCGCGTCACCGGCCACCTCGCCGACCGCTTCACCGGCCGCGTCGTCCTCTGCTTCACCGGCCGCGTCATCCGCTGCGTCGCCGTCCCGGCGGCCGTCCGCATCTCCGTCCCGGCGGCCGTCCCCGTCACCGAGCCGTCGGCCCTCCGCGTCACCGACCCGCCGGCCCTCCGCGTCGCGCTCGCCGGCCGCCCGACCGTCCCGCCCGCCGTCCGTCTCGGCCGCCGCTTCGGTCTCCGGACCGACCCCCGGATCGACCCTCGGACCGGCCCCCGCCGACGCCCCGTCCGTTCCGGAGGCCGCCGGTCCCACCCCGGCCGCGGAGGACTCCCGCGCGGGAAGCGACGCGGGTGAGGGCCGTGCGCGGCCCGGGCGCGAGGAGAGAAACCAGGATGAGGGTGCATACGACGAGGACTCCGCGCCGACCTACACGGACCGGGACCCCCTCCAGGAGAGCCCCGGATCCGACGTCACCACCGGGCCGCCGCCGAACGCGGCCGTACCCGTCGAGCAGCATGTCGTCCGCCCGACCGCGCCGGCACGGCCGACGCTGCGGATCCTGCCCCTGGGCGGCGGCCTGATCCTCATCGGCCTGGGCCTGGGGATGGCCTTCCTCGCCCTGCGCCTGCGGCGCGGCTGAGCGGGCCGCAGGCGCGCCACCCGCCCACCACCACGCCGACCTCCGCCGGCCCGCACGGGGACGGTCGAGGGCACCAAGGGGACGCAGGAGGCACCATGGTGACGCCGGAGGCGCCCATGGGCACGCGTCAGGGAGCGATGAGCAGCACCTTGCCGATGTGACCGCTCTCCTCCAGGATCCGGTGCGCCGCCGCGGCCTCGCTCATCGGCAGCTCACGGTCGACCACCGGGCGCACGTGACCGGAGTCGATCAGCGGCCACACGTGCTCGCGTACGGCCGCGACGATCGCCGCCTTCTCGCCGAGCGGGCGGGCACGCAGCGAGGTCGCGCTGACGGCGCCCCGCTTGGTGAGGAGCGCGCCGATGTTCAGCTCGCCCTTGGCACCGCCCTGCAGGCCGATGATCGCGAGCCGTCCGTTGACGGCGAGGGCCTGCACGTTGCGGTCGAGGTACTTGGCGCCCATGTTGTCGAGGATGACGTCGGCGCCCGTACCGCCCGTGGCCCGCTCGATCTCCTCGACGAAGTCCTGCTCGCGGTAGTTGATGAGGATGTCCGCGCCGAGCTCGGCGCAGAAGTCGAGTTTCTCCTTGGTGCCCGCCGTGACGGCGACCTTCGCGCCCACGGCCTTGGCGAGCTGGATCCCCATGGTGCCGATGCCGCTGGAGCCACCGTGCAGGAGCAGGGTCTCGCCCGGACGCAGATGGGAGATCATGAAGACGTTCGACCAGACGGTGCAGGCCACCTCGGGCAGCGCCGCCGCCTGCTTGAGGTCCAGGCCCCCGGGCACGGGCAGCAGCTGTCCGGCCGGGACGACGACCTTCTCGGCGTACCCACCGCCCGCGAGCAGCGCGCACACCTCGTCACCGACGGCCCACCCCGAGACACCGGGCCCCACCTCGACGATGCGTCCCGCGCATTCGAGACCGGGGTAGGGGGAGGCTCCGGGCGGCGGGTTGTAGAAGCCCTGCCGCTGCATCAGGTCGGCACGGTTGACCGCGCTCGCCACCACCTCGACAAGGACTTCGCCGTCGCCGGGCACGGGGTCCGGGACCTCGTCCCACACCAGCGCCTCGGGCCCACCAGGTTCAGGAATCGTGATCGCGTACATGAAGGCGACGCTACTCCTGCGGGAGGGAACGGGCGCCCGGCGCCACCGGTGGACGCGGAGCGGCCCGCACGATCGTGATGAGCCGGTCGGTCGGCTGGAGCGTCCCGAGGGCCGGATCGGCGTATCCGAGCACCCGATGTCCCCGTACGACGCTCACGACCAGGTCGTCGGTCTCGCGCACGCCCTTGCCCACCTCGGCCCTTATGACCGGGCGTTCGACGATGTCGAGCCCGCTGCCCTGCTGGATGAGGTCCTCCATGACCAGGCCCGCGCTGGGGCTGAGCACGGAGAGTCCGAGGAGCCGTCCCGCCGCGCTGGCGCTGGTGATGACGGCGTCGGCGCCCGACTGCCGCACCAGCGGCGCGTTCTCCTCCTCCCGCACCGCGGCGACGATCTTCGCCTCGCGGTTGAGCTGCCGGGCGGTCAGCGTGACCAGCACGGCCGTGTCGTCGCGCTGGGTCGCGACGATGATCTGCCGTGCCTTCTGGACCTCGGCCCGCACCAGCACGTCGCTGCGGGTCGCGTCCCCGACGACCCCCGCGTATCCGTCGGCCTTCGCCGCGTCGACCGCCTCGGAGCCGGGGTCGACGACCACGACCAGTTCCTTCCTCAGTCCCGTCGCACAGACGGTCTGCACCGCCGACCGCCCCTTGGTCCCGTAGCCGACAACAACCGTGTGGTCCCTCAAGGCCCGCCCCTCCAGCAGTCTTCCGAACGCACCCTACGAACCTGGCAACAACGCACCCTACGAACCTGGCAACGGTGACGACGCTACTGCCAACGGGCGCGACGCCACTGCCGACAGGACGGTCGGCCCGCGTGGTCCAGCGAGCACCCGACGCCTTCCGGCGGTCGCGGGCGAGGCGGTGGGCGTGGTCGGGGTCGTGAGCACATGCGCGGGCGTGGTCACAGGCGTGGGCGTGGGCGTGGGAGCGGCGTGCCGGATTCCGCGGCCTGTGTGCCGGGGGGCGTTCGTCCGGGACCATGGTCACCGTGCCGACCGACTGGATCACCGCCGCAGGGGGCAAGCCATGAGCCACGAGAAGCAGCCCCTCCCCAGACCCGAGAAGTTCTCGATCCTCCGGTCCCTCTGGTACCGGTCGCGGGGTGAAGCCCTGGAGGACGCCGAAGCCGCGCGCGCCATCACCATGCCTGCCGAGAGGACACTGCCGCCGCTCCAGCAGGTCCTGCGGCGACTGGCCATGGCGTTGTTGGTCCTGGCCGTGACGACGCTTCTCGTCTGGGTCGACCGTGACGGCTACAACGACAACGCGGACGGCAGCGTCGACTTCCTGGACGCCGCGTACTACGCGACCGTCACCCTCTCGACCACCGGGTACGGCGACATCACTCCGGTGAGCGACGCCGCCCGGCTCACCAACATCCTGGTCATCACGCCCCTGCGCGTGCTGTTCCTGATCATCCTGGTCGGCACCACGCTCGAGGTCCTCACGGAACGCACCCGCCAACAGGTGCGCGTCCACCGCTGGCGTTCGCGGATGCGGGATCACGTCGTGGTCGTCGGCTACGGCACCAAGGGGAGGCACGCCGTCGAGTCGCTGCTGGGCCAGGGCACGGCGAAGGACCACATCGTCGTCGTCGATCCGCAGCGCAAGGCGGTCGAGGCCGCCGGCAGCGACGGGCTCGTGGCCGTGCTCGGTGACGCGACCCGCACCGACACCCTTCGCAAGGCCGAGTTGCAGACGGCCGCACGTGTCATCGTCGCCCCGCAGCGCGACGACACCGCGGCACTGGTCACGCTCACCGCGCGCCAGCTCAACAAGCGCGCGACTCTCGTCGTCGCGGTCCGGGAGGACGAGAACGTCCCCCTGCTCAGACAGAGCGGCGCGGACACCGTGGTCACGAGTTCCAGCTCGGCCGGCCGTCTCCTCGGCGTGTCCGTGGCCAGCCCGCACGCGGCGGACACTCTGGAGGACCTGATGACCCACGGCAGCGGACTCGACCTCGTCGAACGTGCGGTGACGAAGGACGAGGTGGGCCGGTCTCCTCGCGAGTGCTCCGACCTCGTCGTCGCCGTGGTGCGGCGCAAGAGGGTGCTGGACCACACCGACCCGGAGGCCGCGGCCCTTCAGTTCGGCGACCGGGTGATCAGCATCAGGCAGGGCCCTCCGCGCAGTTGACCGGGCGACGCGCGCTGACGACGCACCAGACACCCATCTCCGCGCCGATATGCGGGGAGTTCTGCTTTTGCACCCGTCCGGTCCCCCGACATCACACGTTGGACATGCCCGACATGACAGTCAATGCGGCCATTAGTACGTTCAACGCAGGTCGGCTGTCCGGCCGACGTCTCCGAGGCAGAGAGAAGTCCCATGCCCACGCGTACTTTCGCCGTGGCCGCCGCCGTAGGCGCAGCGGCCTTCGCCACCACCGGCATCACCTACGCCTCGCCCACCGAGTTCACGCAGGCCGCCCCGTCCGTCCAGCGGGCGGTCTCGCCCGTCAAGAAGGCGGCACCGTCCGCCAAGAAGGCCATCCCCGCCACGCCTCCCCTCGATGGCGGCACCCTGAGCGGGAACAAGGCCGAGGGCGGTGACCGCGGGGGCCGCGGTGGCCGCGAGGGCGGCGGGGGCCGCGAGGGCGGCGGGGGCCGCGACCACGAGGGTCCCGGGTACATCTACTTCAACGAGCGGACGTACTCCGGCTCCATCGAGGGCTGCATCGCCGCGGCCAGCGGGCTGGGCGCCAACAGCTTCAGCATCTACAACGACAGCAGGAGGACCGTCGAGGTCTACCGCGGGTTCAACTGCAACGGCGGCTCCCCGGTCGCCACCGTCGGCCCCCACGGCGCCACCCACGGCGTCGTGACCAGCCCCGTCAACGGAGACGCGTTCGGGACCGACGCGCTGATCGCCGGTGCCATGTTCGGTGACGACGGCGTCGTGGGCAGCTTCCGGGTGGTCCACGACGACGAGTGGTGACAGGCCGCCGCTTCAGCCGCCGCCCCTCCCGGGCGGCCGGAGCACGGTCCGGATGTTTCACGTGAAACACCCCCGATTCCCCTCACCGCCCGGTGCATGAACCGACTCCGGCCGAAGCCCTGACTCATGTCGAGCAGGTACCGACACCGGCCAACGCCCAGGGCAGATCCAGGAGTTCCAGCTCCTGACCCGGGCGGGCGCCACCGGGCGGAACGACCGCGAGAGCGTCGGCGGCGGCGATGCCGCGCAGCATGGCCGGCCCGTTGTAGTGCAGCGGAACCGCCTCGTCCCCGTGCAGGGTGACGGGGATGAGACGGGTGTCGTACGGGTGCCCGTGCACCCCGTCCCTGACGGGCAGTGTGTACGGCTCCGGCGTCACCCGCCCCGCCAGGATCCGCAGCAGCGGCTCGGCGAGTGTGAGCAGGCCGGAGATGGCCGCGAGGGGGTTGCCGGGCAGGCCGACGAGGTGCTGGTTCTCCTTGGTGCGGGCCAGCAGCATGGGATGGCCCGGGCGCACCTCGACCCCGTCCACGAGGAGAGGGGCGCCGATACGGCTCAGGGTCGGGTGGACGTGGTCGACGGGACCCGCGGCGGTGCCGCCGGTCGTGACGATCAGGTCGGCGCCGGAGCCGGTGATCGCCTTGTGCAGGGCTTTGGCGTCGTCGCCCAGTCTGCGCACGGCAACGACGTCGGCGCCGAGCGCTCGCAGCCAGGGCGGCAGCATCGGGCCGAGCGCGTCCCGGATCAGGCCCTCCCGGGGGAGTCCCTCGGTGAGCAACTCGTCACCGAGGACGAGGACTTCGACGCGTGCGCGGGGGATGACGGCGAGGGTGTCGTATCCGGCGGCCGCGGCGAGGCCCAGTACGGCGGGAGTCACCAGGGCGCCGGTGGGCAGAAGCTGGTCACCGCTGCGGCATTCCTGGCCGCGCGGCCGGATGTCCTGCCCGTGGACGACCGTGGGCGTCCCGCCGGCCCGCCCGGAGCCGAGGTTTTCGGGGAGGGTCGCGTGCAGCCGCCCCTTGTCGTCGATGCGTCCGTGTTCGCTGCGCAGTACGGCGGTGGCGTCCCGCGGCACGCGTGCGCCGGTGGCGATCCGCACCGCCTCGCCGTCGGTGAGGGGCTCCGGCTTCGCTCGGCCCGCGAGGACGCCCTCCTCGCGGACGTCCCAGGGGCCGGGACCGGCGACCGCCCAGCCGTCCATCGCGGAGGTGTCGAAGGAGGGCAGGTCCGTGAGCGCGGTGAGCGGCGCCGCGGTCACCAGGCCCAGGGCGGCGTCCAGCGGGACGGAGACGGGAGCGCGGTGCGGCAGGGAACGGGCGGCTCGCTCGGCGGTGGTGCGGGCGCCGGGCCAGGGGGTGGCCTTGTGCTCTCCGCCGTGCCCGGTCCGCACGGTGCGCGAGGGGGGCACGGCCTCGGGCGCGGGTGTGCCGGTCGCGGCGTCGCCGTGGCCTCGCCCGGGGCCCGCCGGGCGTCGGGGGTCCTTGACCAAGGCCAGGGCCTCCTCCACGTCGAATTCGTCGGCGTCCCGGCCGACGCGGGCGCCCGGCGCGGTCATCAGGCGTCCGGAGCGGCGTCGGAGCCGGGTCCGGTGCCGGAACCCGTGGGGGTGGGAGAGCCGGGTGCGGCGCCGGATCCCGCTCCGGGTCCGGCGCCGGGGGTGTCCCCTGGGGTGTCCTCGTCGGCCCAGCGCAGCGCCAGCGCCGCGGCCTTGCGGGCGGCCTCGGCCACGGCCTCGGGGCCTCCCCCGGCCCGCGCGGCCGCGTATCCCACGAGAAACGTGGTCAGCGGTGCCGCGGGCCGCGCCACTCCGTGCGCGGCGTCGCGGGCCAGGTCGAGCAGAACGCCGGTGTCGACGTCCAGGTCGATGCCCAGCTCGTCCTTGACTGCGGAAATCCATTCATCCAACACGTGCCCATGCTCCCTGATACGTGCCCGGGCGGCGGCGATGTCGTCCCAGGTGTCGCAGTCGAAGGACGCGACGGGGTCGGAGATGCGGGTGAGATCCAGCGCGGCGGTGAGCCGTCGCAGCGGCAGACCGGTGAGTCCGCCGTGCGCGGAGTCGAGCGCGGCCAGTTCCCGGCGCAGCGCCCCCGCCCGGTACGCGGCCACGAGCGGCTGGTCTCGGCCGCCGGGGTCGCTGAGCAGTACGCCCTCGGGGCGCCCCGGGCCGCGCGGGGCGTGGCTCCCCCGGAGCGCGTCCAGCAGACGGCGTACCGTCCCCTCGTCCAGGAACGGCAGGTCGGCGGAGAGCACCACGACGTCCTCCGCCGACGTGCGGCGCAGCCCGGCGTCGAGCGCGGCCAGCGGTCCCCCGCCGGGCGGCTCCTCGTGGGCCCAGCGCACGGGTCGCACGGTGGCTCTGGGCTCGGCCACGACCACCGTGGTGGTGGCCGCGGCACAGGCGGCGAGGACCCGGTCGAGCAGGGGGCGCCCGCCCACCCGCACACCGGGTTTGTCCGCGCCGCCCAGCCGCCGGGCAGCGCCACCGGCGAGCACGACGGCGTCGTACGGGGCGGTGGGGCCGGGGACGCCCGGTGGCTCGTACGCGGTCATTCCCCGAGTATGCGGGCCCCGGCGATCACAGGGAACGCAGCAGCACCGCCGGCTGTTCGACACAGTCCGCCACGTACCGCAGGAAGCCGCCCGCCGTACCGCCGTCGCACACCCGGTGGTCGAAGGTGAGCGAGAGCTGGACGACCTGCCGCACCGCCAGCTCGCCCTGGTGCACCCAGGGTTTGGCGACGATCCGGCCGACGCCGAGCATGGCCGCCTCGGGGTGGTTGATGATCGGTGTGGAGCCGTCGACGCCGAACACCCCGTAGTTGTTCAGCGTGAAGGTGCCGCCCGTGAGGTCACCGGGGGTCAGGGTCCCGGTCCGTGCGGCCTCGGTCAGCCGGGCGAACTCGGCGCTCAGCGACTGCGCGTCGCGGGTGTGGGCGTCCCGGACGACGGGGACGACGAGGCCGCGTTCGGTCTGTGCCGCGAAGCCGAGGTGGACGTGACCGAGCCGGACGATCTCGCGCGCTTCCGTGTCGACGGTCGAGTTGAGCTCCGGATGGCGGGCCAGCGCGGCCGTGCAGATCCGGGCCAGCAGCGCGAGCAGGGAGATCTTCGGGCCGCCGGCGGCGTTCATCGCCGCGCGGGCGGCGAGGAGTTCGGTGGCGTCGGCGTCCACCCAGCAGGTCGCGTCGGGGATCTCGTGCCGACTGCGGGAGAGCTTGTCGGCGACGGCGCCCCGGATGCCGCGCAGGGGAACACGGGTGTCGGCCCCGAGGGTGGGGGTGGAGGTGGTTACGGGTGTGCGGGGGACCGCGAGGGTCTCCGCCTGCGGGACGGTGCCGTCGGCCGAGCGCAGCGCGTGCTCCACGTCCGCCCGCAGGATCAGTCCGTCGGGGCCGGAACCCGTCAGTTCCCTCAGGTCCAGGCCGTTCTCCCGGGCGATCCTGCGCACCAGCGGGGAGATGACGGGAACGGGACCGGTCGTCCGTGCCCCCGCGCTCCCGCGTTCCCGCGCGTCCGTCAGCCCGTGCGCGTCCGTGCGCTCCGGCACGGGCGCGCGACCCGGGGCCGCCGTGTCCACGCCTGCTCCGCGGCCCGTGCCGAGTGGTCCGGACGTGCCGTCCACTCCCCGGTGGGCGGCCGGTGAGCCGCCGTTCGACAGGGCTCCGTCGGCGGGCCGGACGGGCGCGACCGGGCTGGTCCGCACCCTTCTGCGGCGCGCCGGAGGCGCCCCCGTGCCGTAGCCCACGAGCACATTGCCGGACCCTTCGTCCGCACCGCCGGACGCCGGCGCGTCGCCGCCGACCGCGACCGTCAGCAGGGGGGAGCCGACCGGCAGTTCCGTACCCTCCTCGCCGAAGCGGGCCGTGACCACGCCCCCGTAGGGACACGGGACCTCGACCATCGCCTTGGCGGTCTCCACCTCCACGACGGGCTGGTCGACGGCGACGACGTCACCGACCTCGACGAGCCAGCGGACGATCTCCGCCTCGGTGAGGCCCTCGCCGAGGTCGGGAAGCTTGAACTCCAGCACCTGGGCCATCAGTTGTCCGCCTCCCACTGGAGACGCGCCACGGCGTCCAGGATCCGGTCGACGCCGGGCAGATGGTGCCGCTCCAGCATCGGCGGCGGATACGGGATGTCGAACCCGGCCACACGCAGCACCGGCGCCTCCAGGTGGTGGAAACAGCGCTCGCTCACCCGGGCCGCTATCTCCCCGCCGGGGCCGCCGTAGCCGCCCGACTCGTGCACGACGACCGCGCGGCCGGTCCGCCGCACCGAGGCCGCCACCGTCTCGTCGTCGAAGGGGACGAGGGAGCGCAGATCGACGACCTCGAGGTCCCAGCCCTCGGCCCGCGCGGCCTCGGCCGCCTCCAGGCAGACGGGCACGGACGGCCCGTAGGTGATGAGCGTGGCGCTGCGGCCCGGCCGGCGCACCACCGCGCGGCCTATCGGCTCCACGGACTGCGGCTCGTCGGGGTTCCAGGAGTCCTTCGACCAGTACAGCCGCTTGGGCTCCAGGAAGACCACCGGGTCGTCGGAGGCGATGGAGGCGCGCAGCAGCCCGTAGGCGTCGGCGACCGTCGCGGGCGTGACGACATGGAGCCCCGGAGTGGCCATGTAGTAGGCCTCGGAGGAGTCGCTGTGGTGCTCCACGCCGCCGATGCCGCCGCCGTACGGGACACGGATGGTCAGCGGCAGCGGCATGGCGCCGCGGGTGCGGTTGCGCATCCGCGCCACGTGCGAGATCAGCTGCTCGAAGGCCGGGTAGGCGAAGGCGTCGAACTGCATCTCCACGACCGGCCGCAGCCCGTACATCGCCATGCCGACGGCCGTGCCGAGGATGCCCGCCTCGGCGAGCGGGGTGTCCGTGCAGCGGTCCTCGCCGAACTCCTTGGCGAGGCCGTCGGTGACGCGGAAGACACCGCCGAGGGTGCCGACGTCCTCGCCCATGACGTGAACGCTCGGGTCGGCGGCCATGGCGTCGCGCAGCGCGCGGGTGAGGGCCTGCGCCATGGTGGCGGGTTTGAGGGCGACGGTGGTCATCGGCCGCTGCCTTCCGACTCGGATCCGGCTGCGGAGTCCGGCTCGGCCCCGGCCGCCAGCTCCGCACGCAACTGCGCTTCCTGTTCGCGCAGTTGGGGTGTGGGCTCGGCATACACATGGGCGAACAGGTCCATGGGGTCGAGCACCGGGTCCTGGTTCATCCGGGCGCGCAGGTCCGCGGCCATCGTCTCGGCGGCCTCACGGGCGGCCTGGATGCCCTCCTCGTCGAGGAGACCACGCGTGGTCAGCTCCTGCTCCAGGAGCACGATCGGGTCGTGCGCGCGCCAGGTCTCGACCTCGGAGTCACCGCGGTAGCGGGTCGCGTCGTCGGCGTTCGTGTGGGCCTCGATGCGGTACGTCACGGCCTCGACGAGCGTCGGACCGCCGCCCGCGCGCGCGTGGCGCACGGCGTCGCTCAGGACCTCGTGCACCGCCGCCGCGTCGTTCCCGTCGACCAGGCGCCCGGGCATTCCGTAGCCGACGGCCTTGTGGGCCAGCGACGGGGCCGCGGTCTGCTTGTCGAGCGGGACGGAGATGGCGAAGCCGTTGTTCTGGACGAGGAAGACGACCGGGGCCTGCCACACGGCGGCGAAGTTCAGCGCCTCGTGGAAATCGCCCTCGCTGGTGCCGCCGTCGCCCACCAGGGCGAGCGCGACCACGTCGTCGCCCTTGAGACGGGCGGCGTGCGCGAGGCCCACCGCGTGCGGAAGCTGGGTGGCGAGCGGGGTGCACAAGGGGGCGATGCGGTGCTCACGGGGGTCGTACCCGGTGTGCCAGTCGCCGCGCAGGAGGGTCAGGGCCTCGACGGGGTCGAGGCCGCGGGCGACGGCGGCGAGGGTGTCGCGATAGCTGGGGAAGAGCCAGTCGCGCTCCTCCAGGACGAGCGCGGCGGCGACCTCACAGGCCTCCTGGCCCGTGCTGGAGGGGTAGACCGCGAGGCGGCCCTGCTTGGTGAGAGCCGTGGCCTGGGTGTTGTAGCGGCGGCCTCGCACCAGCTCCGCGTACAGACGGCGCAGCAGATCCGGGTCGACCTGTGCGGCCGCTTCGGTGCCGAGGACGCGATGGGGCAGCGCGTCGGGCAGCAGCGGCGCGGGGTCGGTGCGGGGCTGCCAGGCGGGCGGCGGCGTGGGCCGGTAAGCACCTCGCTGCTCCATGACCGTCATGACGGCACCTCCTCGTGGGAGCGGCTCGGGACGCATCACGGTTGTGATGCGCCTCACCTACCGATTGTTCGGTCGTCGGCACATTTTGGCTACAGGCACCTGCAGGCTGTGGACAAACGGTTCTGCACAGCCTGAGATGGACGCAGTACGTCCATGGTAGGGAGGCGGGGGGACATGGCACCTGAACAAATGGCCGAGCCGCCGGAGGCCGGCGCCGCCGCGCCGCCCGCCCGTCCGCTCGACGCGATCGACCAGGACATCCTCCAGATGCTCCAGGCGGACGGCCGCGCCTCCATACGTTCCGTGGCCGAACGGGTCCACGTGTCACGGGCGAACGCCTACGCGCGGATCAACCGCCTCATCGAGGACGGCGTGATCCGCGGCTTCGGGGCCCGCGTCGACCACGAACGCGCCGGACAGGGCACCTCCGCGTACATCACCCTCAAGATCGTGCAGAACTCCTGGCGCACCGTGCGCGAGCAGCTGCGGGTGCTCCCCGGGGCCTCCCACATCGCACTGGTGGGCGGTGACTTCGACGTGCTGCTACTGGTCCACACGCCTGACAACAGGGCGCTGCGCGAGCTGGTCCTCACCCGCCTCCAGGCGATCCCGGAGGTACTCAGCACACGGACGCTGCTGGTGTTCGAGGAGGAGGACCTGGAACCGGAGGGCTGAGATCAGCTCTCGGCCCTGAGTCCCCCGAAGACGACCTGCACGACCGCGTCCGCCACCTCACGCTCGCCCATGCCCCGCCCGTCCGGCCGGTACCACTCGACGATCGAGTTGATCATCCCGAAGACGAGCCGGGTCGCGAGCCGGACCTCCACGTCGCTGCGCACGTCCCCCTCGGCCGCCGCGTCCTTCAACAGCTCGGCCACCCGGTGGTCGAAGTCACGGCGCCGCTCCAGGGCCCACCGCTCGGTGCCCGTGTTGCCGCGCACGCGCAGCAGCAGGGTCACGTACGGCAGCTCGGCGGTGAGCACCTCGACCATCCGCCGTACGACGTACTCCAGGCGTTCCACGGCGCGCCCCACGCACGCGTGCTCCTCGTCGAGGATCTCGAAGAGGCCGTCGAGAGCCCGGCTGACGGCCCGGCGCAGCAGCTCCTCCTTGCCGGCGACATGGTGGTAGATCGACGACTTGGAGATGCCGGCCGCCTTGGAGAGGTGCTCCATGGAGGTGCCGTCGTAGCCGCGCTCGTTGAAGACCTGGACGGCGACGGAGAGCAGGGTCTCCGGGGTGTACGTGTCGCGCTTGGCGGTGGTCATGAGGTGCCCTCCCGCTTCTCGGTGGCGTGCCCGTGGCGGTACAGCGCGAGCGAGGGGGCGTAGCGGCCGGAGGGCTCGCGCAGGTGCAGCTCCTCCAGGAGGTCGTGCGCCCAGGTCCTGCCGAGCCTGCGGCACCATTCGAAGGGCCCCAGGGGGTAGTTGACGCCCAGGCGCATCGCGGTGTCGACGTCCTCCTCGGTGGCCACTCCCTTGGCGACGGCGTCGTGCGCCAGGTCGACGATGCGGGCCACGGTCCGGGCGACGATCATGCCGGGGGCGTCCCCGATGACGCTGACGTCCTTGCCCAGCGCCTGGAAGAGGCCGATGGCCTCCGCGACCGTCTGGGGCGCGGTGTCCTGCGAGGCGGACAGGGCGATGCGGGTGGCCCTGCGGTAGTCCAGCGCGAGGTCGAAGTAGACGACGTCGCGGAACTCGATCGAGGTCTGGCCGTCGGCGAGGACCAGCTGGCCGCCGCTGGGCAGCAGCAGTCGCGTGCCGTGGTCCTCCTCGTCCTCGCGGACCTGGATGCCCGCCTCGCGGATCAGGGCGACCAGCTCGGAGGCCGGTCCCAGGTCGCCCTCGACGACGACGTGGGCGGGCGGCTGCGCCTTCTCGGCGGTGTGCGGCTCGGGACGCTCGGCGTCGTCCCCGTAGTCGTACCAGCCGTGCCCGGTCTTGCGGCCGTGCCGTCCGGACTCGACGAGCCGCCGCTGCGCGAGCGAGGGGGTGAAGCGCAGGTCCTGGAAGAAGGCCTGCCACACGGAATGCGTGACGGACTCGTTGACGTCCTGGCCGATCAGATCGGTGAGCTCGAAGGCGCCCATCCTGAAGCCGCCGGACTCGCGCAGGACCGCGTCGATGGTGGCGGGGTCGGCGGCCTGCGACTCGTACACCGCGAAGGCCTCGGCGTAGAAGGGCCGCGCGATGCGGTTGACGATGAAGCCGGGGGTGTCGGCGCAGGCGACCGGGGTCTTCCCCCAGGCGCGTGCCGTCTCGTACGCGCGCGTGGCCGACGAGAAGTCGGTCGCGTACCCGGAGACGACCTCCACGAGGGGCAGCAGCGGCGCGGGGTTGAAGAAGTGCAGCCCCACCAGGCGGCCGGGGTTGCGCAGGGCGCCGCCGATGGCGGTGACGGACAGGGACGAGGTGTTGGTGGCGAGCAGGCAGTCGTCCTCGACGATGTCCTCGAGATCGCGGAACAGCTTTTGCTTGACGTCGAGTTGTTCGAGGACCGCCTCGACGACGAGCGCGCAGTCCGCCAGCTCGTCGAGGCTCCGCGCGGGTCGCAGCCGCTCGCGCGCGGCGTCCCGGTCGGCGCCGCTGAACCGGCCCTTGTCGACCAGCCGGTCGAGGCGGACGCAGATCGCTTCGGCCGCCGCGTCGGCACGGCCCGCGAGGGCGTCGTAGAGCCGCACGGGGTGGCCCGCGACCAGCGCGACCTGGGCGATGCCCTGGCCCATGGTGCCGGTGCCGACGACGGCCACGGGGCTGTTGAGGTCGAGTGCTGTCATGCTCGCGATCCTCCCGCACGGGGTTTTCCACAGATGCGGCGGACTCCCCTTGTCCCGACCGATCGTTCGGTTACTCTAACTCTGACTGTCCGTTCCTGCCCAGCTCGCGAGCGCAATGAAGCGCTCCTGAGACGAGGAGTTGGTCCCCGATGGCCGCCGAACTCACCGCGCACCAGTTGATCGCCCAGCACCGGCCCACCCTCGACCAGGCGCTGGAAGCGATCCGCACACGCGCGTACTGGTCCCCGCATCCCGAACACCCCAAGGCCTACGGCGAGAACGGCAGCCTGGGCATGGCCGAGGGCAAGGCCGCCTTCGACGCCGTCCTCGGCACCCGCCTCGACCTCGGCCAGCCGGGCACCGACGACTGGGTGGGCGGCGAGGTCTCGCCGTACGGCATCGCGCTGGACGTCACCTACCCGCACGCGGACATCGACGTGCTGCTGCCCGCCATGCGGGCCGGCCAGCGTGCCTGGCGCGACGCGGGCGCGGAGACACGCGCGGTGGTCTGTCTGGAGATCCTCAAGCGGATCGCCGACCGGACGCACGAATTCGCGCACGCGGTGATGCACACCAGCGGCCAGGCCTTCATGATGGCGTTCCAGGCGGGCGGCCCGCACGCCCAGGACCGCGGACTGGAAGCGGTGGCGTACGCGTACGCGGAGCAGGTCCGCACCCCGGACACCGCGGAGTGGACGAACCCTCAGGGCAAGCGGGACCCGATCACGCTCACCAAGCAGTTCACCCCGGTCCCGCGGGGCGTCGCGCTCGTCATCGGCTGCAACACCTTCCCCACGTGGAACGGCTATCCGGGCCTGTTCGCCTCCCTGGCCACCGGCAACGCGGTCCTCGTGAAGCCCCACCCGCGCGCGGTGCTGCCGCTGGCGCTCACCGTGCGCGTCGCGCGCGAGGTGCTCGCCGAGGCGGGCTTCGACCCGAACCTGGTGGCGCTGGCCGCCGAGCGCCCCGGAGAGGGCATCGCCAAGACCCTGGCGGTCCGCCCCGAGATCCGGATCATCGACTACACGGGCTCGACGGCGTTCGGCGACTGGCTGGAGACCCACGCCCGCCAGGCGCAGGTCTACACCGAGAAGGCCGGCGTCAACACGGTGATCGTGGAGTCGACCGCCGACTACAAGGGCATGCTGTCCAACCTCGCCTTCTCCCTGTCCCTGTACAGCGGCCAGATGTGCACGACCCCGCAGAACCTCCTCATCCCGCGCGACGGCATCCGTACGGACGAGGGCCCCAAGTCGTACGACGAGGTGGTCGCCGACCTCGCCAGGTCGGTCGGCGGACTCCTCGGTGACGACGCCCGGGCCAACGGACTGCTCGGGGCCATCGTGAACCCGGACGTGAAGGCCCGACTGGAGGCCGCCGCCGGCCTCGGCGAGGTCGCCCTCCCCTCCCGGGAGATCAGCAACCCCGAGTTCCCCGACGCCGTCGTCCGGACGCCGGTGATCGTGAAGCTCGACGGCGCCCGCAAGTACTGGGAGGGGACGGACGACGAAGCCGCCTACATGAGCGAGTGCTTCGGCCCCGTCTCCTTCGCGGTCGCGGTCGACTCCGCGGCGGACGCCGTGGAGCTGCTTCGCCGCACCGTCCGGGACAAGGGCGCGATGACGGTCGGCGCCTACACCACCGACGAGGAGTTCGAGCAGGCCGTCCAGGAGGTCTGTCTGGAGGAGTCCGCCCAGCTCTCCCTGAACCTCACGGGCGGGGTGTACGTCAACCAGACGGCGGCCTTCTCCGACTTCCACGGCTCCGGCGGCAATCCGGCGGCGAACGCGGCCCTGTGCGACGGTGCGTTCGTGGCGAACCGCTTCCGGGTGGTCGAGGTGCGGCGCGAGGCCTAGGTCCTGACCGGTGCGCCCCCGGCGGCGCTCCAGTGGAACAGCGTCATGGCCACACTGGTCGCGAGGTTGTAGCTGGAGACCTGGGGGCGCATCGGCAGCGACACCAGGTGGTCGGCCCGCGCCCGCAGTTCGGGGGAGAGACCGCTGCGCTCGGAGCCGAACGCGAGCACGGCGTCGTCCGGGAGCTTCGTGCCCCGGATGTCCTCGCCCTCCGGATCGAGGGCGAACACCGGCCCGGACGGCAGCTCCGCCACCGTGAGCCGCTCCACGGCGGTCGCGAAATGCAGGCCCGCCCCGCCGCGCACCACCGTCGGATGCCAGGGATCGAGGGTGCCCGTCGTGACGACGCCGGTCGCGCCGAAGCCCGCCGCGAGCCGGATCACGGCACCCACGTTGCCGAGGTTGCGCGGCTGGTCGAGCACCACCACGGGCGCGGTGCGCCGCGTGGCCGTCAGCGCCCGCAGACCGGCCTCGCGGGAGGGACGTACGGCCAGTGCGGCGACCGCGGTGGGATGCGGACGCGGAACCAGGGACCGGTAGGTGGCCTCGGGGACCTCCACCAGCAGGCCGTCCAGCGTGTCGCGCACGTCCGGGGCCAGCTCGTCGGCGAGCGCCAGCACCGCCTGCCGATCCCCGGTGACCGCCGCCAGGACCTCGGCCCGGAAGCGCACCGCGTGCTTGAGGGCGTGGAAGCCGTCGAGCAGGACGGAGGCGTCGGCGAGACGGTGCCAGGTGCTCAGGGGGTCCTTCGCACGGTCGCCGTCGTCCATGCGATCGCGGTCGTCCGTGCGGTCGCGGTCGTCAGCGGGGTCCATCATGCGGGGAAGCCTACGTGCGGGTCATCGGAGCCCTCCGGGGTGCGGGGGCCTCGCGCGCGCTGACCCGGCAGCTCCGGGGCGCCGCCCGGCAACAGCCGGCCCCGCACGCGTACCGCGAGTCCGCCGAGCCGCCGCAGGAAGGACGTCGGCAGGAACACCGAGTCGGCGGCGATCATCGCGAGCGAGAAGAACGGCAGTCCGAGGACCACGGCGATCACGGCGTGCTCGGTCATCATCGCCGCGAGGAGCACGTTCTTGACCCGCCGGTTGAACAGGGTGAAGGGGAAGGCGACCTGGACGACGACCGTCCCGTAGGTCACCAGCATCACGATCGTGCCATGCGCGGCCAGCAGATCGGAGAGGGCCGGCCAGGGCGAGAAGTAGTCGAGGTGGAGGGGGTAGTAGACGGCGGTGCCGTCCTGCCAGCGCGAACCCTGGATCTTGTACCAGCCCGCGGTCGCGTAGATCAGACACGCCTCGGCCATGATCACGAACAGGGCCGCGTTGTGCACCGTGTTGGCGACCACGTCGAGCAGGATCCGCGGCTGCGGGGTGCGCGCCCGACGGCAGACGGCCCACCACAGCGCCTGTACGGCCCACAGTCCCCAGAAGACCGTCAGCCAGCCGCCGCCGAGGTCTCCCGCGAACGTCACGACGGCCAGCAGCAGGCCGAGCCCCGCCCACAGGACGGGCCCGACCCGGTCCGGGCCCGCGGCCCGGGAGGTCTCCCCCCGCGCGCGTGCCTCCCTCGCGAGCCGCGCCCGCCGGGCGTCCAGCGACCACACCTGGCCGCAGCGCGTGCCCACGAGGTAGATCGCCATCAGATGGATGACGTTGTCCCCGCCGTCCCCCATGAAGACGCTGCGGTTCTGCAGCGAGAGCACGCCGACCATGAACAGCACGGACATCGTGCGGGTCCGCCAGCCCACCAGCAGCAGGACGCTGGACAGCACGGCCACCGCGTAGACGATCTCGAACCACACCTGGCTGTCGGACCACATCAGGGCCGTGAAGGCGTGGTTGTCCGCGACGAGCCGCCGGGCGAGGTCCCAGCTCCAGGGGCCATCGGGCCCGTACATCTCCTGGCGGTTGGGGAACTCGCGCAGCAGGAACAGCAGCCAGGTGGCGGCGAAGCCGATGCGGATCACGGCGGCCTGGTACGGGCCGAGCGCGGCGTCGGTGACCCGGGTGACGGCACGCGAGACGGGGACGGCGAATCGGTTCATCGGGCGCTCGCCTCCGTCGTCCGCGTGTCCGTCAGGTCCTGCTCCGGGACCGTCCACCAGGGCAGCTCGCGCAGGACCGGTTTGTCGGACACCTGCTCGTCGCTCCACTCGGGGGGCCGCACGTTGGTGGTACGGGAGCGGACCTGGACGCGTTCGACGACGGAGCCCCTGCCGCCGGCCCCCTCGCGGTCGAGGCGCAGCAGCACGACGCGGCGAAGATAGCGTTCGGAGAGGTCGCCGCGCAGGCCCACCGGGCGGTTGTCGTTGTCGTGCGTGCCGACGTAGAAGTCCCAGGCCCGGCGCAGTTCGTTCTGCTGGGTGTGGCTCGGCAGCGGATTGCCGTCGATGGCCGCTCCGTCGAGTGCGGACAGGTCGTACCAGCCGGTCTCGGTGGCACCGCCGTCCGTGGTGCGTATCCGGGCGCGGACCTGGACGTCGATGTTCTGCTGCAGCGGGTTGGGGGCGAAGAGCTTCCAGTTCTGCTCGAACTCGGGGTAGATCCACTCGTCGATCGCCCCGCCGTGCTGCTTGGTGACCGTGTTCGAGGGCGCGACGTGCAGAAACACCATGCCGAGATGCACACAGGCCACCACCGCGACGACGGCGAGGGCGAACGCCGCGGCGATCTGATGGCGCAGCGAGAGGGCGGCGATGCCTGTGGCGGCGGGCGCGGGGGCGGTCACCGGGCCGGGAGGCGCCTCGGAAACCCGGGGGAAGGGACGCGCGGCAGCCGCCCCGGCGTGAGGCATCTCGGCGTGCGGCGTTCCGGCGTACGGGGTCTCTGCATGAGGAGGCTCCGCATGGGGCGTCCCGGCGTGAGGCTCCGCGTGAGGCGTCCCCGCCTGAGGTATGCCGCCGTGAAGGGTCTCCGGTCGAGGCGTGCCGGCGTGCGGCGTCTCGGCGGCAGGTCCCGCCGGCGCGGGCTCGTCGCCGGCGGCCACCTCGCCGGACGGCTCCGGCGCGGCGGCGAGGGACGCGTCATCGGGCACGGCACCGGCGGAGACGGGGCCCTCGCGCAGGGGGCCGCCGGGCCCGTCCGGCCCGTGTCGGGCGTTCGAGCCCTCGTCGTACGCGTCCATTCCGCCCCGATTCCGATCCCGGTCCGATTCCCGCCGCCGAGCGCGCGGCACCCGGGCCCCGCGCGCAGCACTCCGCGGCGTGCGCACGGGAACCGTACTCAGGCACGGCCCCCCGGCACAGCCCCGTCCGGCACACCGGGCACAACAGTGACCTCGAGGTTATCCACAGCGGTTGACACCTTACGGCGCCCGTCCCACCATTGAATCGACAGAACCGAACGATCGGTCGGTCGGGAGCGAGAGGTCGAGGGGGACCGCATGGCGACAGCAGCAGCGCATCGCACGGCCCGTACGCAGGCGGCAGAACCCGCGGGTGAAGCCGGGTCCGCGGCGGCGTACGAGGCCGTTTTCGACGCCTCGGTGGCGGCCGACGAACGCATCGAGCCCCGTGACTGGATGCCCGACGCCTACCGTTCCACGCTGGTCCGGCAGATCGCCCAGCACGCGCACTCCGAGATCATCGGCATGCAGCCGGAGGCCAACTGGATCACGCGCGCGCCCTCGCTGCGCCGCAAGGCGATCCTGATGGCCAAGGTCCAGGACGAGGCGGGGCACGGGCTGTATCTCTACAGCGCGGCCGAAACGCTCGGCACCAGCCGCGACGAGCTGCTCGACAAGCTGCACAGCGGCCGCCAGAAGTACTCGTCGATCTTCAACTACCCGACGCTGACCTGGGCTGACGTCGGCGCCATCGGCTGGCTGGTGGACGGCGCGGCGATCACCAACCAGGTCCCCCTGTGCCGCTGCTCGTACGGGCCCTACGCACGCGCGATGGTCCGCGTCTGCAAGGAGGAGTCCTTCCACCAGCGCCAGGGCTACGAGCTGCTGCTGGCCCTCAGCCGCGGCACCCCCGGGCAGCACGAGATGGCGCAGGACGCGGTGAACCGCTGGTGGTGGCCCTCCCTGATGATGTTCGGCCCGCCCGACGACGAGTCCTCGCACTCGGCCCAGTCCATGGCCTGGAAGATCAAGCGCCATTCGAACGACGAGCTGCGCCAGCGCTTCGTGGACATCTGCGTCCCCCAGGCCAAGTCACTCGGCCTGACCCTGCCGGACCCGGACCTGGTGTGGAACGAGGAGCGGGGGCAGCACGACTTCGGCCCGATCGACTGGACGGAGTTCTGGGAGGTCCTCAAGGGCAACGGCCCGTGCAACGACCAGCGCATCACGCAGCGCAGGCAGGCCCACGAAGAGGGTGCGTGGGTGAGGGAGGCGGCCGCGGCCTACGCGGACAAGCAGACCGCCGGTCCGGCCGAGGAGATACGCGGCTCGGCCGACGAGAACGGGAAGGCGCGCGCATGACCACCAACGACTGGCCGCTGTGGGAGGTCTTCGTGCGCTCGCGCCGCGGGCTCTCGCACACGCACGCAGGCAGCCTGCACGCACCGGACGCCGAACTGGCCCTTCGCAACGCGCGGGATCTGTACACGCGTCGCGGCGAGGGCATCTCGATCTGGGTCGTCCCGTCCGCCGCGATCACCGCGTCCTCCCCGGACGAGAAGGACCCGTTCTTCGAGCCGTCCGCGGACAAGCCCTACCGCCACCCGACGTTCTACGAGATCCCGGAAGGGGTGAAGCACCTGTGACAAACGCACCCATGCCCCACCCGCCCATGGCCGAGGCGTCCACGACGGAGCCGTCCAGGGCGCCCGCCGCGTCCGGGACGGCGACCGCCGCGGCCCTCGCCCTCGGCGACGACGCCCTGGTGCTCTCGCACCGCCTGGGGGAGTGGGCCGGCCACGCACCCGTCCTCGAGGAGGAGGTGGCCCTGGCCAACATCGCGTTGGACCTGCTCGGCCAGGCCAGGGTGCTGCTGTCCATGGCCGGCGACGAGGACGAGCTGGCGTATCTGCGCGAGGAGCGCGCCTTCCGCAACCTCCAGCTCGTCGAACAGCCCAATGGCGACTTCGCGCACACCATCGCCCGTCAGCTGTACTTCTCCACCTACCAGCGCCTCCTGTACGCGCAACTGGCCGCCGGGGACGGCGCCTTCGCCCCGCTCGCGGCGAAGGCCGTCAAGGAGGTCGCCTACCACCAGGACCACGCCGAGCAGTGGACCCTGCGGCTCGGCGACGGCACGGACGTCAGCCATGAGCGGATGCGACAGGCGTGCGAGGCTCTGTGGCGGTTCACGGGAGAGATGTTCCAGCCGGTCGAGGGCGTGGACGTCGACTGGGACGCGATGAGGGCCGGTTGGCTGGAGTCCGTCACCGCCGTCCTGCGTCGCGCGACGCTGGAGATCCCCGAAGGCCCGCAGTCCGGAGCGTGGGCCGCGGGGGCGGGACGCCAGGGACTGCACACCGAGTCCTTCGGGCGGATGCTCGCCGAGATGCAGCATCTGCACCGCAGCCACCCGGGGGCGTCATGGTGACGACGGCCACCGCCCTGGAGGAGGAACTGCGCAGACTGGCCGGGTCCGTTCCCGACCCGGAGCTTCCCGTGCTCACGCTGGAGGACCTGGGCGTACTGCGCGCCGTGCACGTCCGTGGCGAGGGCGCCGTCGACGTCGAGCTGACCCCGACGTACACCGGCTGTCCGGCTGTCGAGGCGATGACCACGGACATCGAGCGCGTACTGCACGAGCACGGAGTGCGGGAGGTGTCCGTACGGACGGTGCTCAGCCCGGCCTGGTCGACGGACGACATCTCGGACGAAGGACGCCGCAAGCTGCGGGAGTTCGGGATAGCGCCGCCGCGCGGCGGGCGGGGGACGGGTCCGGTGGCGGTCGGACTGGGACCGACACGCACGATCACACGGACGGCGGCCCAGGACGCCTACGAGCCCGTGTGCTGTCCGCACTGCGGATCGAGCGACACCGAGCTGCTCAGCCGTTTCTCGTCCACCGCCTGCAAGGCACTGCGGCGCTGTCTGTCCTGCCGTGAACCGTTCGACCACTTCAAGGAGTTGTGATGGCCCGCTTCCACCCGCTCCCGGTGGCCGCGGTCGACCGGCTCACCGACGACTCGGTGGCCCTGACCTTCGCGGTGCCGCCCGCGCTGCGCGCGGAATACCGGCACGCTGCGGGTCAGCACCTCGCGCTGCGGCGCACGGTCGACGGCACGGAGACACGGCGCACCTACTCCATCTGCTCTCCGGCGCCCGCCCCGGGTGACGAGGGCCCGCTCACCCTGCGGGTCGGGGTGCGCCTGGTCGACGGCGGAGCGTTCTCGACGTACGCGCTCAAGGAGATCGCCGTCGGCGACGAGGTCGAGGTGATGACACCGGCGGGACGCTTCACGCTGGAACCGGCGGCCGGGCTGTACGCGGCCGTGGTCGGCGGCAGCGGGATCACACCATTGCTGTCGATCGTCACGACGCTGCTGACGCGGGAGCCCGAGGCCCGCTTCTGCCTGATACGCAGCGACCGGACGTCCGCGTCCACGATGTTCCTGGAGGAGGTCGCCGACCTCAAGGACCGCTTTCCGCAGCGGTTCCAGCTGGTCACGGTGCTCTCCCGGGAGGAACAGCAGGCGGGGCTGCCGTCCGGGCGGCTGGACCAGGAGCGCCTGGCGCAGCTGCTTCCCGCGCTGCTGCCCGTGGACCGGGTGGCGGGATGGTTCCTGTGCGGGCCCTTCGGGCTGGTGCAGGGAGCCGAGCGCGCCCTGCGCGGACTGGGTGTGGGACGGGCCCGGATCCACGAGGAGATCTTCCACGTGGACGGCGGAGCCGAGAAGACTCCCGGCGTACCGGCCCCCGCGCACAGCACGGTGACGGCGCGGCTCGACGGCCGTGGAGGGACCTGGGCCGTCCAGGACGGCGAATCGCTCCTGGACGCGGTGCTGCGCAACCGGCCGGACGCCCCCTACGCCTGCAAGGGCGGGGTGTGTGGGACCTGCCGTGCCTTCCTGGTCTCGGGCGAGGTGCGGATGGACCGCAACTTCGCGCTGGAACCGGAGGAGACGGAGGCGGGATACGTGCTGGCCTGTCAGTCGCATCCGGCCACGGAGAGCGTGGAGTTGGACTTCGACCGGTAGCCGGAAGCGGGGTGACCGTTCCCTTCTCGTAGAACCTGTTCTATCTTGACGCTCCGTCAGATCGGGTGCCCTGTCCGGTACCGGGTGAGCCGCCCGGTCGGTGGGTCGGCGCGTGGAAGGACAGGACCGTGGACTTCACCTTCACCGAGGAACAACAGGCGGCGGTCGAGGCGTCAGGGGCGGTGTTCGGCGGGGTCGCGCCGGACGGGGTGCCGAGCCCCGCGCTCACCGCGGGTGCCGTCGCCGACGACTTCGACCGGGCGCTGTGGGCGAAGCTCGCCGACGCGGACCTGCTGAGCCTGCTGCTGGACCCCGCGTACGGCGGAGCGGGCCTGGACGCGATCGCCCTGTGCCTGGTCCTGCGCGAGTCCGCGAAGGTGCTCGCGCGAGTGCCGCTGCTGGAGAGCACCGCGGCCGCGGTCACCGTGCAGGAGTACGGCGGCGAGGAGACGAAGGCCGAGCTGCTCGCGCGGGCGGGCCGGGGTGAGGTCGTGCTGACCGTCGCGGCGAACGGCCGTACCGGTCACGAACCGGCCGAGCGCGCCGTGTCCGCCCGGCAGGACGGTGACGTGTGGGTCCTGGACGGGGTGCAGACGGCGGTCGCGTGGGCACACGGAGCCGACCACATCGTCGTACCCGCGCACACGGACGACGGCCGGACCGTTCTCGCGCTGGTGCCCCGGGAGCACGAGGGAACCGTGCTCGGCGAGCAGATCTCCACGTCCGGGGAGCGCCTCGGCGAGCTGCGTCTGGAGTCCGCGCGGCTGGCCGCCCGGCAGGTCATCGACGCGGAGGGGGCGTGGGAGCGGTTGCGGGAGCTGCTGACCACCGGGACCTGTGCGCTGGCGCTCGGGCTCGGTGAGCGGGTCCTCGAAATGACGAGCGCGTACACCGGCAAACGCGAGCAGTTCGGGTTTCCGGTCGCCACGTTCCAGGCCGTCGCCGTGCAGGCCGCCGACCGCTATATCGACCTGCGCGCGATGGAGGCGACACTCTGGCAGGCCGCGTGGCGGATCAGCACGAGAGCTTCCGGTACGGGAGGTGTCGGTGCGGGAGGTGTCGGTGCGGGAGCCGTCGGTGCGGGGGCGGGCGGGGCCCTCCCGGTGGCCGGGGACGTGGCCGTCGCCAAGATCTGGGCGTCGGAGGGGGTACGGCGGGTCGTGCAGACAGCTCAGCATCTGCACGGGGGGTTCGGTGCGGACACCGACTCTCCGCTGCACCGCTATCACGCCTGGGCCAAGCACCTGGAGCTGTCGCTCGGACCGGCGGCCGCTCACGAGGAGGCGCTGGGCGATCTCCTCGCGGCCCATCCCCTGGGGTGAGCGAACACACACCCGAGTCCGGACCCGACCCCGCACCCGAATCGGCGCGGCGGCACTAGAGCACGAAGCCGGCGGCGCCCTTGTCGTCCACCACCGGGCGGCCGGAGGCGGCCCAGACCTGCATGCCGCCGTCGACGTTCACGGCGTCGATGCCCTGCTGGACCAGATACATCGCGACCTGCGCGGAACGGCCGCCGGAACGGCAGATCACGTTGACCCTGCCGTCCTGCGGCGCCGCCTCGGTCAACTCGCCGTAGCGCGCGACGAAGTCGCTCATGGGGATGTGCAGCGCCCCTTCGGCGTGGCCCGCCTCCCACTCGTCGTCCTCCCGGACGTCCAGCAGGAAGTCTCCGTCCGCGAGATCCGCGATCTCGACCGTGGGCACACCAGATCCAAATTGCATGCCTCAGACGCTACCCGACCGGGCAGGCCGACGGGCCAGGTCCTAGCCGACCAGTCGGGCCAGCTCCGTCTCGCGCTCGCCGACCTGGGCCAGCAGCTGCTCGGCGATCTCGTCCAGGAGCCGGTCGGGGTCCTCCGGGGCGAGCTTGAGCATGGCGCCGATGGCGCTCTCCTCCAGTTCGTGGGCGACCAGGGTGAGCATCTCCTTGCGTTCCGAGAGCCACTCGAGACGGGCGTACAGCTCCTCGCTGCGGCTCGGCTTCCACTCCTTGGGCACCGGACCCGCCGCCCACTCCTCGGAGAGCTCCCGCAGCAGTGCCTCGTCGCCCCGGGCGTACGCGGCGTTGACCCGGGAGATGAACTCGTCGCGCCGCCTGCGCTCGTCCTCGTCCTGGGCCAGGTCGGGGTGGGCCTTGCGGGCCAGCTCGCGGTAGAGCTTGCGGGCCTCGTCGCTGGGGCGGACCCGCTGCGGGGGCCGCACGGGCTGGTCCGTCAGCATGGCCAGGGCCTCCGGGAACAGTCCCTCCGAGTCCATCCAGCCGTGGAACAGCTCCTCGACCCCAGGCATCGGCATGACCCGCGCCCGCGCCTCGTCCGCCTTGCGTATGTCCTCCGGGTCGCCGGTGCGCGCGGCCTGTGCCTCGGCGATCTGCGCGTCCAGCTCGTCGAGCCGGGAGTACATCGGGCCGAGCTTCTGGTGGTGCAGCCGCGAGAAGTTCTCGACCTCGACGCGGAAGGTCTCCACGGCGATCTCGAACTCGATCAGTGCCTGTTCGGCCGCCCGCACCGCCCGTTCGAGACGCGCCTCGGGCCGCGCCTCACCCTGTGGTGCGTCGCCCTCGGAGCCGGAACCGTCGGAGGCCATGCTCGGCCCGCCCGCACTCTGCACGTCCGCACTCTCCTGGCTCACGCCCTCGGCGCCCACCTGCGCGGCGCCCTCGCTCCCGGCGCTCAGGCTCTCGGCGCCCGTGTGCTGGGTGGTCCCGTTCTCGGGTGCCGCGTCTGCGGCCGCCGTGGGCGAGGCCGGGGCGGCGGACTGGGGATCCCCAGCATCCTGGGGCCGGGCATCATCGGCCTCGATGCGGTCGGACTGGTTGTGCTCGGCTTCCGGGGTCGTCACCCGCCCAGCGTAGGCCACGCCCCGCCGGGCTCACCCGGAACCACCGGCTGAGGCCTCGCGCTCCCCCGGTCACACCCCGGCGCCCTGAGAATCTCCGGGTCCGCTTCCCTTCTCAGACCCCCGGTTCCGCCGCGATCCGCCCTTCCCGGACCGCCGTCACCAGGGCCGCGTGGTCCGCCTCCGTGCGGTCCGCGTAGGCCACGGCGAACGCGGCGACGGCCTCGTCGAGTTCCTCGTTCTTTCCGCAGTAGCCGGCGACGAGGCGGGGGTCGGCGCTGTGCGAGTGAGCGCGGGCGAGGAGCGCACCGGTCATCCGGGCGTAGTCGTCGACCTGGTCGACGGCGAGGGCGGCGGGGTCGACGCTGCCCTTGCGGTTGCGGAACTGGCGCACCTGGAAGGCCCGGCCCTCGACCGTGGTCCAGCCGAGCAGAATGTCGCTGACGACCTGCATGCGCTTCTGACCGAGGACGACGCGGCGGCCCTCGTGCGACACGTCGGGTACGGCGTGACCGGCCGTCGCCAGGTGGGGCAGCAGCGCCGAGGCGCGGGCCTCCTTCACCTGGAGGACGAGGGGCTCGCCGCGGTGGTCCAGGAGCAGCACGACGTACGAACGCATGCCGACGCTGCCGGTGCCGACGATGCGGAAGGCGACGTCGTGCACCGCGTACCGGGCGAGGAGGGGGAGGCGGTCCTCCGAGACCGTCGTCAGGTACTGCTCCAGCGAGGCCGCGACCGCTGCCGCCTCCGCGTCGGGCACGCGGCGCAGCACCGGCGCCGCGTCGACGAAGCGCCGGCCGCCGCCCTCGACCGATGCCGTCGATCTGGCCGCGAACCGCCCGCTGGTGTTGGCCCGCGCCTTCTCCGAGACCCGCTCCAGGGTGCCGAGCAGGTCATGGGCGTCGGTGTGGGAGACGAGCTCCTCGTCCGCGATGGCGTTCCACGCGTCCAGCACCGGGAGCTTGGCGAGCAGACGCATCGTGCGCCGGTAGGCGCCGACCGCGTCGTTGGCCGCCTTGCGGCAGGTGTCCTCGTCGGCACCCGCCTCCCGGCCCGCGAGCACGAGAGAGGCGGCGAGGCGCTTGAGGTCCCACTCCCAGGGGCCGCGCACCGTCTCGTCGAAGTCGTTCAGATCGATGACCAGGCCGCCGCGCGCGTCGCCGTACAGGCCGAAGTTCGCTGCGTGGGCGTCACCGCAGATCTGGGCGTCGATACCGGTCATGGGGGTGCGCGCGAGGTCGTACGCCATCAGGCCGGCCGAACCGCGCAGGAAGGCGAAGGGGGTGGCGGCCATTCTGCCGACCCGTATCGGCGTGAGCTCGGGGATCCTGCCGTGGTTGGACTCCTCGACCACGGCCACGACGTCCGGCCGGTCGGCGTCGGGGGTCAGCTCGGCGTGCGCGGCGCGCGGCACCCGGGCGCGGAGGGCCTTGCCCTTCTCCTTGGGCGAGCCCTGCACGGGCCAGCCCGCGAACCCCGGTACCGCGAAGACTCCGGAAACCCTGGGCGCCTGCAGCGCCTCGGCCCTTGTACCCAGCTCGGTCATGGCGACCGCCTCCCCCGCACACACGAACATCAACTCGTGATGACCGTACAGCCGGTGGCCGAAACGCGTCAGACCCTGTGGAGAACTCCACGCCGGTGGACGGCCGCCCCGTGCGGGAGCCGTCTATCGGTCCCCCCGGCCCCCCTCGCGGGCCGCTCCCGAACTCCTCCCGGTCCCCTCCGGTCGGCTCACTTCCTGAGCTCGGAGGGGCACTGCGGGCTCCCCGGCAGGTGCTTCTCCGCCCAGCTCCCCAGTTCCAGCAGCGCGGGCTCCAGCGCGGCGCCGGCCTCCGTCAGGCCGTACGAGACCCGCAGCGGAGGGCCTTCGTCGACCTCGCGCACGACGAGTCCCGCCGCGGCGAGTTCCGTGAGGCGGTCGGAGAGCATCCGTTCGCTGATGCCGGGGATCGCTCGGCGCAGGTCGGCGAAGTGCACGGGGTGCGGCAGCAGCACGGCCACGATCAGGCCCGTCCAGCGCTTTCCGAACAGCTGGAAGACCCGGGCCATGCCGTCGTCGACCTTCTGGCACGGCCCCACGTCGTGTGCTCCCAGCTCTGGCATGGCTCAAGAGTACTGCGTTCTCTTTGGGGGATGAAAAAAAGTAAGTAGCTGTGTTATCACTAGTCGAGTACGAAAAAGAAGCCACCGGGATCCGTCCCGTCGGGCTCGATCCGTCGCACCCTTTGGAGATCCCCCATGGCCACCCTCCTCCACATCGACTCGTCCGTATTCCCGGGCTCCGCCTCCACCTCGCGCACGGTGAGCGACGCCTTCCGCAAGGCCTGGGAGGAGCAGCACCCGCAGGGCACCGTGATCTACCGCGACCTCGCCGCCAACCCGGCTCCGCACATCACGGCCGACGCCCACACCGCCGGTTTCGTCCCGGCGGACGCGCACACCCCGGAGCAGGCCGCCGCCTTCGCCGAGCGCGTGAAGTTCATCGAGGAACTGGAGCAGGCGGACGCGGTCCTGATCGGCGCGCCGATGTACAACTACACGATCCCGTCGACCCTCAAGGCGTGGCTGGACAACGTGCTCCTCGTGGGCCGCACCGCCATGACCGAGGACTCGAAGGTCAAGGGCACCCCGGTCACGGTCATCGCCAGCCGTGGCGGTTCTTACGCGCCGGGCACCCCTCGCGAGGGCTTCGAGTACGTGCAGAACTACCTCGAGGCCATCCTGCGCGACAGCCTGGGCCTCGAGCTCGACTTCATCGTCCCGGAGCTCACGATGGCTCCGCACAACCCTGCGATGTCCGAGCTGGTCCCGCTCTTCGAGGCCTCCCGCACCAAGGCACTCGACGACGCCGCCATCAAGGCCAAGGAACTGGCCGACCGTTTCGCCGCGTGACCCCTCCGGGTGACGTGCGGCGGCCCCGCGGGTCCTGGACCCGCGGGGCCGCCGTCGTTCGTGGCCGCCACGCCGCCGTCGTTCGTCACGGCCACGCCGCCGTCGTTTCCTGAACCGCCGTCGGACATGGACCGCCGGATGCCTGCTGCCGCGGGGGATGAATCGCAGCGGGCATCCGGCGGCGGTACGGGGGAGGAGAGAGGGAGACAGACACAGGAGGAACGCGACGAAAGGAAGAGAGGAGAAGAGGGGGAAGACGGGGAAGAGGAGGAAGAGGGGCAGGCGGCGTGAGCCGCCGGTGGGTTACTTGAAGGCCGGGAGGCTTCGGGCGACCCAGCCGGAGAAGGGCGTGGCGGGCCGGGACAGAACCTTCTCCACGTCGGGGCTGACCCGCTGTTCGGCGGGGAGCGGTTCGCCGAGGATGTCCAGGGTGCCGGGGATGACGTCCTCGGGCATGAACTGCGCCATGTGGGCATGGGCGGCCTCGCGGGTCAGTTCCACGAAGGTCACCTCTTCGCCGATCGCCTCCGCGATCACCTCGGCCTGCAGGCGCGGAGTGATCGCTTCGGGACCGGTCAGCTCGTACGTACGGCCGGCGTGCCCGTCTTCGCGCAGCACCACCGCGGCGACCGCGGCGATGTCCAGCGGGTCGACGACCGGCAGCGCCACGTCGCCGAAGGGGGCGAAGACCGTACGGTCGGCGCGGACCGACTCCGCCCACGCGAAGGCGTTGGAGGCGAAACCGCCGGCGCGCAGGATGGTGAAGTCCAGGCCGGAACCGCGCACGGCCTCCTCGAACTCGCGCAGCCTGCCGTGCGAGGCGACGCCGGGACGGGTGGCGTTGATCTGCGAGGACAGCAGCACGACCCGCTTGACCCCGGCGTCCTCGGCCGCCGTCAACAGCTCGGTGGCGGCCTCCCCGTGGCCGAGCAGTTCGCCGGCCAGCAGGATGAAGAAGGCGTCGGCGCCTTCCAGGACCGGCCGCATGCTCCGCGCGTTCCCGAGGTCGGCCTGCGCGTGCCGGACGTTTTCCGCCGGAGAGGGCAACGGGCGGCGCGAGACCGCGACGACCTGCTCCCCCGCCTCGGCCAGCGCCTCGATCAGCGGACGCCCGACGTTTCCGGTGGCTCCGGTGACGACAATCATGAAACAGCTCCCTAGTGCGTGTGCGTTGATCCGTGGTCAGTGGTCATCGGTCAGTCAGTCAGTCAGTCAGCCGATAAGGCAGTCAGTCGCAGCCGGTTCTCAGCGGGTCTCAGCCGGTCGCAGCCATGACCGGGACGCTAGCATCCTCAACATAGTAGGTACCTATAGGAAAGTGACTATCCCTGCGATGGTCATGGCACCCGTCGCACCCGCCGTACACCGCGGTGAGCGACCGGCCGAGACGTACGAGCGACTCGCGCGCCTCGGGAGGCTCGAGCACCTCGATCCGGGCGCCGAGGCCCGCGAGCTGCGCGGCCAGCACCTCCACCGAGGGGCCGTCGGCGATGAAGGCGACCCGGCCGTCGGGCTGGACCTCGCCCGTACGGAGCCGGCCGCCGAGCAGTCGCCGCAGCACCGGCAGGGCATCCGCGTCGGCATGGGCCCGTACGCTCGCCGCGGACAGCCGTTGCTCCACCTCGGACGCCAGCTCCCGCCACGCGGAGGCGAGTTCGAACCCCTCCGGACGCCGCACCGGCGCGCCGGTCGGCTCCACGGAGGTGACCCGGCTGAGCCGGAAGGTGCGCAGTCCCTCTCCGGTCCCCGCCACCAGGTACCAGCGACCGGCCTTGGACACCAGCCCCAGCGGATCCACCGTCCGCCGGCCGGCCCCCCGCTCGCCGGCCACCCGCTCACCCGACCACCGATCGCCCGACCACCCATCGTCCGAACCGCTTCCACCCGAACCGCGTTCGCCCAAGCCGCTTTCGCCCAAGCCGCGTTCGTCCAGGTCGCCCTCACTCAAGCCGCGTTCGCCCAAGCCGCGTTCGTCCAGGTCGCCCTCACTCAAGCCGCGTTCGCCCAAGCCGCGTTCGTCCGGGTCGCCCTCACTCAAGCCGCGTTCGTCCAGGCCGCCCTCGCCCAAGTCGCCCTCCGTCGGGGCCCGGTCGGCGTGCGCGTAGCCCAACCGGACCTGTCGGCCGTCGAGCACCGCCCTTTCCAGGGCGTGCCGGTGGGGTCCGCTGCTGCCCGCCGTGCGTGACCAGTCGAGGCCGTCGACGAGAATGGCCTTGGAGGCGGCCTCGGCATGCGGTCGCATGGGCGCGGGCACCGCACGCATCAACTTGCGTAGCGCGGCCCGCAGTTCGGGAGAGGCCGCCAACGGACCCGCGGCCAGGAACAGCGCCCCGATCTCACGCGAGGTGAAGCCGGTCAGATCGGTGCGGGCGCCGCCGACCAGGCTCCATCCGCCGCCCCTGCCGCGCTGCGAGTAGACGGGGACGCCGGCGGTGGTGAGCGCCTCCAGGTCGCGGCGCGCGGTGCGTTCGGACACCTCCAGCTCCTCGGCCACCTCGCGCACGGTCACCCGGCCGCGTGCCTGAAGCAGCAGCAGGGTCGCCACCAGACGGTCAGCCTTCACGACGCACCCCCTCCACCACCGACAGGCCGCCCTTCACCACCGCCGCGCGAGCCCCCTTCACCACCGACGAGCCGCTTCGGCCACGGTCGGCCGTCCCCGGCATGGTGAACCCGCGGGTTTTTAAGCTGTTTTGAGCCACTCCATACATTTTCGGCACCATCGGATACGGCTTCGGTAATAGGCCACAAGATGACCTGTTTGGCATCGACGATGAACACATGACTCACGACACGACTCACGACATGGCTGAGACCGCGAACCCCGCCGCACCCGCCGCCGCCCCGTCCGCCGACCCCCGCGGCGGCCTGTTCAAGGCCGTCGACCTGACCGGACGCACACTCGCCGCACTCCGCCCCGAGCAGTACGACACCGTCACCCCGTGTCCCGACTACACGGTCCGCGACATGGCCAACCACGTGGTGTCGGTACTGCGTCGGGTCGCCGTCCTCGGCGCCGGCGGCTCCTTCATGAGCGTTCCGCACTTCGCCGAGGACGTCGCCGACGGTGACTGGGCCAAGGCCTGGGCGGCGGCGATGCGGGAGTTCGACGCCGTCTGGCGGGACCCCGCCGTGCTTGGCCGCCAGATCGGTCTGCCCTGGGGCCCGGTCCCCGGTGCGGTCGCCTCGGTGATCTACACCAACGAGTTCGTACTGCACGCCTGGGACCTGGCCAAGGCCACCGGCCAGACCCCCGACTGGGACCCGGAGATGCTCGCCGCGCCGCTGGCCTCCATGCACCGGGCCGTGCCCGCGGAACCCCGCGGCGGCCAGGTGCCGTTCGGACCGGTGGTGGAGGTGCACGAGGACGCTCCCGGAATCGACAGGCTGGTGGGCTGGTACGGCCGCCGTCCCTGACGGGGCGACGGAGCGGGGACCTCGGTCGAACGGACCCTCGAGCAAACGGACCGTCGAGCGAGCGGGCCGCCGGACACCGGTCCGGCGGCCCCTCACGGTCGGGGACCCCTCACGGTCGGAGACCCCTCACGGTCGGCGATGCACAGGGGCCACAAGGGGCACCGGGATCGCCGGGATCACCGGGATCACCGGGATCACCGGGATCACCGGGGTCACAGAGGCGGCGGAACGCCGGACGCCTCAGGCCCCGATGCCCTGGGCGAACCTGAAGTACCGGTGCGGGTCGTACTTGGCCTTCACGACCGACAGCCGGGCGTAGTTCTCGGCGTAGTACGACTGCCGCCAGTCCGTCAGCTCCGCGTCCATCCAGTTCTGGTACGTCTCGCCGTTCGACAGCGGGTCGATGGTGGCGAACCCGTGGTCGACCCAGCCCGTGGCGACGCTCCTGGCCTCCGCGGTCACCTGCGCCGGGTCGTTGATGAGGACCCGGTAGTTGACGGAGAAGAGCGAGTCGCGGTGCACGTACGCCGTGTCGGTGCGGGCCGGGTCGTTGGCCGCCCCGCCGAAGAAGTGGAGGTCGAGGTAGCGGGCCTGGCCGGCCCTGCGGTCGGCGTCGAAGGCCGTCAGCACGTCCGCCCAGTCGCTCTGCGCGTACGGCGCGCGGCCCAGCCGGGTCCGCTCCAGGCCGAAGGCGGGCCGGGTCAGCACGCCGTTCGGGGACTTCCCGGCGCGCTGGCACTGGTCCTCGGTCAGGGTGCCGCAGCCGAAGATCATCATCATGACCTGCTGGTACGTCATGACCGCGTCCTGGCGGGCCGTCACCGCGCCGGTGAGCGCCAGCAGCCGCGCGGACTCCGAGGCGAGTTCGGCCGGGGTGCCGCGGGAGGCGAGGAAGACGTTGAGCGCCGGTACGGTGCCGGGCGCGGCGTCGGCCTGCACGAGGTAGGCGCCGCCGCCGATGGTGCGGGGCGCGTCGACCAGCCACTGTCCGACCCCGTGCAGCACGTCGGCGGCACGGTCGTACGGGAAGATCAGGTTGCTGATCGCCATCTGGTCGCCCTCGTGCGGGGTGACCGTGAAGCGGGTGACGACGCCGAAGTTGCCGCCACCGCCGCCGCGGATCGCCCAGAACAGGTCGGAGTGGCTGGTCGGCGACGCGGTGACCACCCGGCCGTCGGCGAGGACCACCTCGGCCGAGGTGACCGCGTCGCAGGCCATGCCCAGCGGGCGGGTCAGGAAGCCGAAGCCGCCGCCCTGGAGGAAACCGCCGGCCGACACGGTGGGGCAGCCCCCCTCGCTGACCACCAGGCCGTGCGGGGCGAGGGCGTTGAGTATCTCGACGTTCTTGGCGCCGGGGCCGATGTCGACCGTGCCGTTGCCCACGGTGACCGCGTTCAGCCGCGAGACGTCGATGATCAGGCCGGGCGTGGTCGAGTAGCCCGCGAAGCTGTGGCCGCCGCTGCGGACGGCGGACGGCAGGCCCTGGTTCTGGGCGAAACACAGGGCCGCGGAGACGTCGGCGGAGCTGACGCAGTAGGCGACGGCCCGCGGGTTGACGGCGTCGAACTGGCCGAGCTCCAGTTGCTTGGCCACGGCGTACGCGGAGTCGGCGGGCAGCACCAGACGGCCCTGGAGCTTGCCCGCGAGGGTGCTCCAGGGTGTGGTGCCGGAGCCCGCGAGGACGGGGCTGGTGGGCAGGACGGCCAGGCCGACGGCGGCGGATCCCGCACCGATCAGTGCTCTACGAGTGATCACGGATGTCCCAAGTGTTCTAGGAGACGGTGGTTGCCAGTGGGGGGAGAGAAGTACCGGGGAGCCGGAGGGACCGGGGAGCCGGAGAGGTGGAAGCCCGGGGAGGGCCGGGGGGGAAGCCTCCGCGGGACAAGGGGCCACAGGGCCCGGGATGGGCCGGATTCGACGACGGCCTCGGACCCGGGAAACCTCAGACCCGGGGAACCCCGGACCCGGGGAACCCCGGACCCGGGAAGGGACGGTGCCGGGAAGGGACGGTGCCGGGAAGGGACGGTGCCGGGCCCACGGGGGGGGAGGGTGGGCCCGGCACCGCGTCCAGAGGGAACCGCGGCCAAGGGGAAGGGCCCGGCGGGGCGGAGGGTGACCGCGGCCGGGGTCAGGAGACCTTGCGGCCCTTCATGCCCTGCTTGACGACTCCGGCGAGCATCGAACGGCCGAGATCGCGCATCTCCTTGGGGCCGGACGTGCTCGCCCACCACATGAACTTCATCATCGTGGGCGTGGTGGCCCGGAAGAACCGGAGGTCCTCGGGGCCCTTCCAGCCGAACGGGGTGTTGACCGACTCGCAGTCGCGGATCGCCTCGAAGACGATGTCCGCGGCCTTGTCACCGTCGATCTCGCCGGCCTCGTACCGTTCGCAGGTCTCGGCGGTGATGTCGAAGAGGACCTTGAAGGCGTGGCTGTCCGGCCACCACAGACCGGTGTACGGCGCCTTCTCCATCTCCTTGAAGTGCCGGTCGTCACCGTCGAGCTGGAAGTTCTGGCGCGCCATGATCTGCCGCATGGTGGCCGGGGTGGTGAAGCAGGCCCAGACCCGGAACACCGCGTTCCACAGCCGGAAGTGGCTGAAGGCGATGTACGAGCTGTTGACGATCTTGTCGTTGTACTCCAGGAGTCCCTGCTCCAGGCGCTCGACGTACTCGAAGCGCTCCTCGGTGAAGTCGTTCTCGCGCAGGGCGTCGAGGATCCGGTAGGCGAGCGCGTCGACGACCTCGAAGGTGTTGGACAGGCCGCGTGAGTACAGCGGGTCGATGAAGCCGGCCGCGTGCGACATCAGGCACCAGCGGGCGCCAATGGTGCGCTTGGAGGAGTACTGGATCCGGTCGGTGGAGACCCACTCGCGGATCCGCTTGGCTCCGTCGAACTGCCGCTTCACCGCCGGGTACATGTCGAGGTAGTGGTGGAACTCCTGGTCCGGCGTCATGTCCTTCGGCTTGGGGTACAGCCGCTCGTCGAAGGTCAGTCCGACACTGCAGGCCGGGTTCTTGGAGTCCTTGTAGTTGTCGAAGGGGATGATCCAGAACCAGCCGCGCTCGATGAGGTGGTGCAGGGTGCCGCCGTGGAAGGGCGACTCGGCGGGCGGGCGGAGCGCGTCCGGGTAGTTGCACACGTCGTCGTAGGGCTTGATGCCCACGTAGTGCGTGAAGAGCGAGCGGGCGTGGTGCTTGTGCCGGGGCGGGTTCTCGCGCAGGTCGAACTTCTCGGCCAGCGGGGAGCGGAAGCCACTCGCGTCGATCAGGTACTTGGCGCGGAAGACCTCGCCGTTCCTGCCGGTGACGGTGACACCGTCGACGTCGACGTCCAGGTCGGTGGCGAACCAGTTCTGGCGCAGGGTGCAGCCGTACTTGGCGGCGACGTTCAGATAGTGCGAGTCGGTGTCCTGCCGGAAGAGGTGCACCGCCTCGGTGAGCATCTTCGGGATGACGAACATCGTCGCCTCGCGCGGGTCCGGCTCGCGGTTCGGCCGCTGCGTGACGAAGCCGAAGCTCTGCTTGCGGCCGTGCGTCGGACCGATGTGCTCGGTGACCGCCTTCACGTCCAGCATGTGCTTGATCTCGGGCACGTCGTAGCGCACGGCCAGAATGTGCAGCCACTCGACGAGCTGCGGGTTCTGGGACTCGCCGACGGCGAACCGGGGGTGCTGCCCGGCGTCGATGAGCACCACGTCGGCGCCCTGACGGGCCAGGATCGCTCCCATGATCGAGCCCGCGAGGCCCGAACCCAGGATGGCTACGTCGCATTCGGTCCACTCGGCGGCCTTGTCGGCCTTCTTCGCTTCCTCAGCCTTGGTGGGCAAGACCGCACTCCTCTTTCTCGTTTCACGGGCGGGTCGGATCGGTGGCGCGCGTCCTACGGGGGTTCGGGTGGTTCGGGGTCGACCGGTCGGGGGATCGGGTGGTTCAGGCGGCGTCGCGGGGCTCGCCGAACCACTGCGCGAGCGCGTCGGTCAGCCCCTCGGCCGAGCCGTCGGCGCCGACCCAGGCGACATAGCCGTCGGGGCGTACCAGGAGGTCGGCGGCCGGGGCTCCGGCGTCGGGCCGCGTCGCGGTGACGACGTCGACGCGGTCGGCCCAGCCGGCCGCGGCCTCGCGCAGCGCGGCGCTGTCGTGCAGGTCCAGCAGGACCGGACGGCCCGCGTGCAGTTGCTCGTAGGTCGTCGTCTTGTCGTCGCCGACCAGCAGGTCCTGGTCGGGCAGCCGGCGGCCGAGCAGCGGGTGGCCGCCCTCGACGGCTCCGTAGGTGATGTCGAGACCGGTGACCAGACCGACGAGGTGACGCCGTACGTCCTCGATCCGGACCAGCTCGGCGAACAGGTCGCGCAGCGGCTGGGCCTCGGGGCCGCCGAGGTAGAGGGTGCGCTGGACGAGGGTGTTGTGGACGATGCGGGCGCCGACCGGGTGGCGCTCGGAGTGGTACGTGTCGAGCAGCCCCGCGGGGGCGTGGCCCTTGACGGCCGCGGCGAGCTTCCAGCCCAGGTTGACCACGTCGCCGACGCCCGCGCTGATGCCCTGGGCGCCGATCGGCAGGTGGATGTGGGCGGCGTCGCCGGCCAGGAAGACCCGGCCCTCGCGATACGCGGCGGCGTGCCGGCTGGCGTCGGTGAAGCAACTGGTCCACAGCGGCTCGGCGCCGCTGATGTCCTCGCCGGTGACCCGCTGGAGGGCGGCGGCCACCTCCTCGAAGGTGGGCGGTTCCTGGGTGGGACGGACGCCCGCGCCGCGCTCGAAGACCACCACGCGGGTGGCGCCCGGGCCGAGCGGCAGGACGACGACCATGCCGGCCTCGCCGACCTCGCCGGTGGGGCGCAGCCGCAGCTGGACGCCGGCGACGTCGGCCATCTTCATCTCGATGGTGGCGCTGACCCCGGGGAAGTCGATCCCGGCCAGGTGGCGGACGGTGGAGCGGGCTCCGTCGCAGCCCACGAGGTACGCGGCGCGCAGAGTCTCCACGCCCTCGGGCCCCGCGACCTCGACCCGTACGCCGTCCTCGTCCTGCGTCATGCCGATGACCTCGTGGCCCCGGCGGATGTCGGCGCCCAGCCGCGTGGCCCATGTGGCGATGATGGCCTCGGTGCGCGACTGCGGAACTCCGCGGACACCGAAATTGCCGCCCTCGACCACGCGGTAGTCGATGGGAAGTCCACCGAAATGGCCGCCGGGTATGGTCTCCAGCGGGCCGAATTCCCCGAGAAGTCCACGCTGGCCGAATTCCTCGATCGTGCGGGCCGAGAACCCCAGGGCGCGGGACTGCTGCATCGGCTGTTCCAGCCGGTCGAGCACGATGACCGAGAGACCCGAGAGGCGGAGTTCCCCTGCGAGCATGAGCCCCGAGGGTCCTGCACCGGCAACGATCACATCGGCATTGAAAGCGTCCATATTCCCTCTCCCGCTGGCGTTTTCTCCAGTATTCCGAGGGCTCTCGGGAACCTGAATGGCCGCCGATACAGAACTCTGACAAGTTCTGACAAGTTCGTCAGAGGCCCGGCAGCTACCGGGCGGTACGGGGTGCGTACTCCAGGGGGAGCATGCGAGAGGGTGCCGGAAGTGTCTTCCGGCACCCTCTCGTCCGCCCGGCGACCGTCTCCTCCGCCCGGCCCGCTCGCGCGTGCCCCGTACGGGAGTTCGGTGCGGGTCCGGTTCAGTACAGGCCCATCACCCGGTCCACCTCGATCTCGATGACCGCCAGGCCCGGCGGCTGCGGCGGCTGGGACCAGTACCGCTTGGCGTAGCGGCGCATCCCCTCCACCACCCGGGGCGGGTCGGTGGAGACGGTCGCCGGGCCCTCCAGGGTGATCCAGCGGGGCCCCACCAGCTGGCACACGGCGGCCCGGCCGCCGGCCGCGGCCAGCAGGTTGCGGGACTTGCGGCGGTGCACGGTGGTCATCACCCGGGCCAGGCCCGCCTCACCGTCCCAGGTGAACCGTACGGGCGCCACGTGCGGGGTGCCGTCCGGGCGCAGGGTGGTCAGGGTGCACAGGGCGTTCTCGGCGAGGAACTCCTCCGCCGCGGCGGACAGGGGCAGTTGCTTGGACATGGCCGGGTCCGTTCTTCCGTCAGGCGTGCGCGGGCACGGCCGCGGACTGCTCGGAGGACTTGGTCAGCGGAAGCAGCACCAGGGTCACCAGGAAGGCGGCCGCGGCGAAGCAGGCACCGACGAGGAACGCGTCGTGGAAGACGGTCGTACGGGCGTCCTGGACCAGGGCCGGGACTCCGTGGGCCTTGGCCGTCAGCTCGTCGACGCGGCGGAAGGCGTAGGTCGCCGCGACGGCCAGGCCGAGCGCGCCGCCGACTTCCTGGGCGGTGTTGATGAGACCGGCGGCCAGGCCCGACTCGCGCTCCTCGATCCCGGCGAACGCCGAGACCTGCAGCGGGACGAAGGACATGCCGAGCCCGAGGCCCATGAGGACGAAGGCGGGCAGCACGTCCGTCAGGTACGAGGCGTCGGACGGGGCGCGCCACAGGAGCATCATGCCGGTCGCGGAGAGCGCGAGACCGACCAGCAGGACGGGCTTGGCGGCGACCTTGGTGACGACCTGGGAGGCGATGCCGGCGCCGACGGCGGTGAGCACCGCGAGCGGCACGTAGGCGAAGCCGGTCTTGACGGCCGAGTAGTCCAGGACCTGCTGCATGAAGAGGCTGGCGAAGAAGAACAGGGTCACGCAGGTGCCGAGCAGCAGGACGGCGATGACGTTGGCGGCGCGCAGCGAGGGGCGCCGGAAGACGCCGAGCGGCATCAGCGGCTCCTTGGCGCGGCGCTCGATCAGGACGAAGGAGACGAGCAGGAGCGCGGAGAGGACGAACCCGCCGATGACCCGGCCGGTCGGGACGTCGGAGTCGGAGACGGTCTGGCCGAGAGTGAAGATCAGCGCGACCAGGCCACCGGTGAGGGTGACGGCACCGGCGACGTCGAAGGACCTGCTGCGCTCGGCGGAGCGGCTCTCGCCGACGACCATCGGGGCGACCAGGGCGCCGATGATGCCGATCGGCACGTTGATGAAGAAGATCCAGCGCCAGCCGGGACCGTCGGTGAGCAGACCGCCGAGGGTGACGCCGGCGACGGCGGCGAGACCGCTGAGCGCGCCCCAGGCGCCGAGGGCCTTGTTGCGGGCCGGGCCCTCCTCGAAGTTGTTGGTCAGCAGGCTGAGCGCGGCGGTGGCGATGAACGCGGCTCCCAGACCCTGGGCGCCGCGGGCGCCGATCAGCATCGTGGCGTTCTGGGCGACTCCGGCGAGCAGGGAGGCACCGGCGAACAGGAGCAGGCCGGTCTGGAGCATCCGGCGGCGGCCGAGGGTGTCGGCGAGCCGGCCGGTCAGCAGCAGGAAGCCGCCCAGGAGCATGCCGTAGGTGGTGACCACGTACTGCAGCGCGGTCGTGGAGATGTTGAGTTCGTCCTCGATGGTCGGCAGGGCGACGTTCACGATCGAGACGTCGAGGAAGGTCATGAAGCCGGCCAGGCAGAGGAAGGCCAGGATGAGTCCGGGGCGGCGGACCGGCCCGGAGTCGCCCGCCACCGCGGGGCTGTGGGTGGACTCTTGGATGGACATGTCACTCCCTAGGAGCATGAGGATTCTGGGACGGGGACGTGCGGGGAGGTGCGGGTATCGCTGGCTTCTCGGAAGCTAGCATCCTGAGTAAAGTAGGTACCTAGAGGAAAGTGACTTCCCGGAAGGTGATGATCGGTATGAAGAGCACCGCGGCCCAGAACGGCGGCGCGGCCCCCGGGGGCGCGACGAGCGCGGGCGCCACGACCGTGGGCGAGAGCGCCGTCGCGGGCGCCACCCCGGTCCTGGCCGGCCCCGAAGCCGCACACGCGGCCGCGGCCGGTTCCCGGCAGCCCTGCCTGATCGAGCCGGTCCTCGACATCGTGTTCAGCCGCTGGACCACGCCGATCCTGTGGACGCTCAACGCCTTCGGCACCCAGCGCTTCGTGGAACTGCAGCGCAACATCGGCACCATCACGCCGAAGGTGCTGACCCAGCGGCTGCGTCAGCTGGAGCGCGACGGACTGGTGATCCGCACGTACTTCCCCGAGGTGCCGCCCCGGGTGGAGTACCAGATCAGCGACCTGGGACGGACCCTGGCGCCGTTGTTCGCCTCGCTCACGGACTGGTCGACCGTCCACCTGCCGCTCGTGGAGCAGGCGCGTCAGGAGTTCGACACGGCGGAGGAGCAGGCCTCGGCCCGTCACCACTGAGTCCGGCCCGCCCGCCGTGGCGCCGCCCACGTCCGTCACCGGGTCACCGGCCCGGCAGGACCCGGTCGTCGCCGAGTTCCCGCATGGCGCCCTGGAAGAAGATCAGCGGATCCTCCTCCCCGGCGGGCGTACCGAGAGAGACGACCTCGCCGAGCAGGATGGTGTGGTCGCCGCCGTCGTACTCGGCGGCCAGCCGGCACTCCAGGTGGGCCAGCGCCTCACTGAGCACGGGCAGTTCGTGGACCGACCTGTGGTGCGGCACCTCCTCGATCCGGGCGGTCCGCCGACCGGCGAAGGCCCAGGCCACCGGCTCCTGGCGTTGCGTCAGGAAGTTCACGACGAAGCCGCCGGACTCCTGGACCACGGGCAGCAGCCGGGAGTTGTGGTGCAGGCAGATGAGCACCAGCGCCGGGTCCAGGGAGACCGAGGTGAAGGAGTTCACCGTGGCGCCAGCGGCGTTCTCACCGCTGCCCGAGGTGATGACCGTGACACCGGTGGCGAAGTGCCCGCACACGGTGCGCAGCGTGCGGCCGTCGACCGGACCGAGCTGCTCGGGGATGGCTTGCGAAACGGGTATCACGACAGCCCTCTCGTTCTCGGATACGGGTTACGGGTTACGGGTTACGGGGGTACGCGCACGCTTCGGACGGGGTGCGCGGGATTCAGGTGGACGGGGACCTCGGCGGCCCGGGGGCCTCGGCCACGCGGAGGTCGGGTGCGCGGAGGTCGGCCACGCGTAGGTCGGGTGCGTGAAGGTCGGGTACGGGGGGTTCGGTGCGCGGGTCTCAGCCGCGTGGGCGGCTGAAGTCCGCGGCGGCTTCCGGGCCGTACGGGGCCGGTATCTCGGACGCCCCGGATGCCCCGGACACTTTCGACGCCTCCCGCGGCTCCGACGTCGCCGACACGTCGGCCGTCGCCGGACCGCGCCGGGACAGCAGCGGTCCCGCCATCGCCGTCGTGACGAGGGCCATGATCACGAGCATGGTGAACATGCGTCCGTCGAGCACGCCCAGGCTCACCGCGGCGTTGAGGATGATGAGTTCGGTCAGACCCCGGGTGTTCATCAGCAGCCCCAGGTCCTTCGCCTCGCGCCAGGAGAACCCGGCCAGCCGCGCCGGAAGGATCGCGCCGACCAGCTTGCCGGTGCAGGCCACCACGATGATCGCGACGAGCGCGACGAGGTCGCCGGAGGTGAGCGCGCCGAGGTCCACGCCGAGCCCGGTGACGATGAAGAAGACCGGGAGCAGCACGACGCTGACGTGGTCCATGGGCTTGCGCAGATGCTCGGCCAGGACCATCGCGGGTTCACGGGGCATCACGAACCCGAACAGGAAGGCCCCGAAGATGGCGTGGATGCCGATCCAGGTGGTCAGCCAGGCCGAGGTCAGGGCGCCCGCGCAGAGCACCGCGAGCAACGCGGACCAGCGCTCGGTGGCGGCCCAGCGCCAGACCAGACGGGCCACCAGCGGCCGTACGACCAGCAGCATCCCCGCGACGTAGGCGGCGCTGTAGAGCCCGATGCGGGCGAGGTCGGAGTAGTTGCCGTTCGCCGTGACCAGGGCGGAGACATACGCCAGCAGACACCAGGCGAGCAGGTCGTCGATGGCGGCGCTGGCCAGCGAGAGGGAGCCGGCCCGGGTGTCCAGGAGCTTGTTCTCGGTGAGGATGCGCGCCAGCACCGGGAAGGCGGTCACCGACATCGCGGTGCCGATGAAGGTGGCGAACGCGACGAAGGAGATGTGGTGTCCGGCCACGCTGGCGTGCTCGTCGTACAGGAACGGGGCGAGCGCCACCCCCAGGCCGAACGCCATCGCGATCGACGACAGCGAGACGCCCGCGGCGAGCCGGGCGTGCGGCCGGATCAGCCGCTTCTCGAACTCCCAGCCGACCACGAACATGAACAGGATCAGGCCGACCTGGGAGACCGCGGACAGCAACGGCCGTACGTCGACGGGGAAGAGGCGCTCGGTCAGGTTCCCCGGCAGCAGACCGAGGACGCTGGGGCCGAGCAGGATGCCCGCGGTGATCTCACCGACCACCACGGGCTGGCGCAGCTTCTGCGCCAGCCGGCCGAGCGCGGCGCCCGCCACGAGCACCACCCCGATGTCGGCGAGCATGATCGCGAGCTTCATGTCCTGGGCGCTGGCCGCCGCCAGAGTCGTCATCGGGGCTCCTGGGGTCGGGGCGGGGTGCCGCGGCTCCAGAGCACGCGGAAGGTCAGGGAGGAGAGTCGCCAGCCCTCGGCGGCTCGGCGGGCCTCACCGGTGGCGAGGGTGCCGACCTGGAACAGGGGCTCGTCCGTCGCGCCGGGGTGGTGGACGTGCGTCGAGACGAGGTTGGCGCGCAGCGTGGCCCGCTCACCGTCGTCGTCGAGGGCGACGCACGCGGGTGAACCCAGGTGCTGGGTGGCGGCGAAGGCCGTCAGCGCGTCACGGTGGTAGCCGGCGAGTCCTTCGAGACCCTCGTGCCGGCTCATGGGGAACTCGACCAGGGCGTCCTTCGTGAAGAGTTCCCGCGCCCACGCGTCGTCGAGTTCGTCGTCGTCGAGACCGATGAGGTACCGGTCCAGGAGAGTGGATATCTCTGATTCTTCCGGGCCTGACTGCATTACCCGAGCATGGCGCCCGCGCCAATCGGCGACCAAGGCCGTTTTTCACAGCTCTGACGAAGTTGAGAAAGATCTGACACGCCCCTCGAACAATTGACAAATGAGCGGTCATTCCTGAACCGCGGAGCCTTTCACATGGACAGATCCGCTTGCCATGCTGCATTCGTACCTCCATTCGCAACTCACCTTTCCTCGAACGGAAGAGACGAGAGAATGCCGAAGATCGCAGCCGATGGTCAGCACCTGACCGTTCTCAACCTGTTCTCGACCGACGCCGCCGAGAAGCAGGTCAAGCTGCTCGCCGCGATGCGCCAGATCGTCGACACGGCGGCCTATGAGGGCTGGATATCCAGCACGGTGCACGCCGGACAGGACAAGCCGGGAACGGCCAACTTCATCCAGTGGCGCAGCACCGAGGACCTGGAGAGCCGTTACGCGGGCGAGGAGTTCAAGCACCGCACCCTGCCGCTTTTCGGCGAGATCACCACCTCGATCCGTCTGCTCCAGAACGAGATCGCCTTCACCCAGCAGAAGCCGGAACTGGGCGGCGTCACGGAGATCTCCCCGGACCGCGACGACTACACGTCCATCGAGCTGTTCGGTGTGGAGCAGGACGACCAGGAGGACCTGATCGACGCGCTGGGCGAGTCCCAGACGTGGCTGGTCGACGTCCCCGGTTACCGCACCCACACGGTCCTGCGCGGCCTGCGTGCCCGCGGTCTCGACGGCAAGTTCGTCGTCGTCTACTCCCAGTGGGACAGCAAGGAGGCGTACGACGCCTTCCGTTCCGTGCCGCAGGGGGAGCGCTCCCCGGAGCGTCAGAAGGTCGACGCCCGCGTCACCGCGCTGCAGACCTGGCAGGACGAGAACACCTACCGGGTCGTGCACACCCGCGCCGCGGGCGAGTGAACCATCCGGCGGCGGGCCGGCCGGACGGCGGCCGGCCCGCCGCCGGGTCCGCACAGCGCGTCACCGCACGGTAGGAGCCAACCGCCGGTTTCACGTGAAACAACGCCCTTCCGCGCCGCACGGCAGAAGGACGTCCACCAAGATCGCGCGCGGACGCGGGCACATGGGCACGATCCCATCCCACTGGCCGGCCGCTGCCGGGAATTCCCCCACCCGGCAGCGGCTTTTCCGTCCGGCACCGTTCCCGCCCCGTCCCGTCCGCGCGCACCACACCAGGACGAGGAGACAGCAAGCATGGAGCACCCGGGCATGCGCCAAGTCGCGCACGAGATCAACGTCGCGGTTCCGGCGGACACGGTCCACCGATTGATCGCCGAGGTGGGGAACTGGCCCCGGATCTTCCCCTCGGTCATCCACGTCGCGCACGAGACGGCCCCCGAAGGCGAGGAGCGACTGCGGATCTGGGAAACCGCGCCGACCGCGGAGGCTCGGCCCTCCGCGGAGGGCGGGCCGTCCGCGAAGGGCGGGCCGCGCAGCCGGCCCCTGCGCCGGATCGTCGAACCCGCCGCACGGCGGGTCAACTTCCAGCATCTGGTCACCGAGGAACACGTCGCCGGGATCGGCGGCGCCTGGCTCGTCGAGCCGCTGGGGGAGAACGCCTCCCGGGTGCGGCTGCTGCACGAGTTCCGCGCCGAGGGCGACATCCCCGAGGCACTGGACAGGATCGACGCCGAGGTCGACCGCGGCGCCCGAGCGGAGCTCGCGGCGCTGAAGGAGAACGCCGAGCGTGAGGCCGCCGATGCCGGCCTGACGTTCTCCTTCGAGGACACCGTCCTAATCGACGGTTCGGCGAAGGACGTGTACGCCTTCGTCAACGAGGCCCACCTGTGGCCCGAACGGCTGCCGCACGTCGCCACCGTCCGCCTGGAGGAGAACACCCCGGGCCTGCAGACCCTGGAGATGGACACCCGCGCCAAGGACGGCTCCGTCCACACCACCAAGTCCTACCGGGTGACCTTCCCCCACCACCACATCGCCTACAAACAAGTCACCCTGCCCGCACTGATGACCCTGCACACCGGCCACTGGACCTTCACCGACACCGACGAAGGCGTCACCGCCACCTCCCAGCACACCGTCACCCTCAACACCGACAACATCCACACCATCCTCGGCCCCCAAGCCACCGTCGCCGACGCACGCACCTACGTCCACACCGCCCTGTCCACCAACAGCCGCGCCACCCTCACCCACGCCAAAGCCCACACGGAAGGCCGTCGTTGACCCCGGCGGTGCGCCGGCTCGCGGTGGCGCGGGGGGAGTTGGACGTGTGGCTGCTGCCGCCGCCCGACTCACCGCGTGATGTCCCCTACGACGAGCTCGACGCGCACGAGCGAGGACGGGCCGACTCCTACCGCAGGCCCGACGACCGCCAGATGTACGCCGCGGCACACGTGGGACTGCGCCGGGTCCTGGCCGGATACACCGGTATCGAACCGAGCCGGCTCCATCTCGCCGGCGAGCGGCACAAGGGCAACGGGGAACGGCACGGTCGGCCGGTGGTGCTCGGGGTGCCCGGCGGTGCCCCCCAGTTCTCGCTCTCGCACAGCCACGGTCTGGCGATCGTGGTGGTGGCCGAGGCACGGGTGGGCGCCGACGTACAGCGGCTGCCGTCCGCCGAGACCGTCGAGGTGTGTCTGCCGGCGCTGCACCCGTCCGAGCGGGAGGAGCTCGAGAAGCTGCCCGAACACGAGCGGACCATGGCCTTCGGCCGGCTGTGGACGCGGAAGGAGGCGTATCTGAAGGGTCTGGGCACCGGGCTGACGCGGGGCGCGGACCTCGACTACCTCGGCGAGGCCGGACTCGCCGAGCGGCCGACGGGCTGGGTGGTGGGCAACCTTCCGCTCTGCTCCACCCATATCGCCGCGGTGGCCCTGGCCGGTGCCGGGGACCGGCCCGTCGCCGTTCGCGCGGTGCCCACCGCGTATCTGTACGCTCCCGACGCGGTCGCACGCCTGGTGCAGATGGAACCGGGCCTGCGTTCCATGCTCCGGGATCCCGCCGAGCACGGGGACCTCGAGCGCTGAGTCCGCACCCCGCGGGGCTCGGACCTCCGTGTGACCGGCCACGACCGGCCCGCGGATCACCCCGGTCACGCACAGTCGAAGGGCCGGAGAGTTCCTGGGAACTCTCCGGCCCTTCGGCCTGCTCCACCCCCGTCCGCTCCGCTCAGGCCGCCGCTCGCCAGGTGCGCGGACCGTCGAAGCCGGTGATCCGCTCGGGCCGCCGCCACAGGGCGACGACCTGCTGCCTGCGGGCGACGTCGTCCGGTACGGCGCCGGGGCCGGCGGTCACCGCCATGAGCACGGCGGTCAGCGCGGCCAGTTCCTCCGGCGAAGGGCTACCCCGCTCGATCCGGAACAGCGGACCGGCCACGGGGTCGGTGTCAGGGTGCTGTGCGGTCATGGATCCTCCCTCACTCACTCTTCGGGGCCGCTCACTGAGGCGGGTTGCCGTGTTTACGGCGGGGCAGTTCGGCGTGCTTGGCGACGAGCATCGACAGCGAACGGGCCAGGACCGCCCGGGTCTCACGCGGATCGATGACGTCATCGACCAGCCCACGTTCGGCGGCGTAGTAAGGGTGGACCAACTCCCTCTTGTATTGGTCGATTTTCTCTCTACGCATCGCGTCCGAGTCGTCCGCGGCCGCGATCTCCCGGCGGAAGACGACGTTGGCGGCGCCCTCCGCGCCCATGACCGCGATCTCGTTCGTCGGCCAGGCCAGCGCGATGTCGGCGCCGATGGACCGCGAGTCCATCACGATGTACGCGCCGCCGTACGCCTTGCGCAGCACCACGGAGACCCGCGGCACGGTCGCGTTGCAGTACGCGTACAGCAGCTTCGCGCCGCGCCGGATGATGCCTTCGTGCTCCTGGTCCACGCCCGGCAGGAACCCCGGCACGTCGACCAGCGTGACCAACGGGATGTTGAAGGAGTCGCAGAACTGGACGAACCGTGCCGCCTTCTCGCTCGCCTTGATGTCCAGCACACCCGCCATGGCCGCCGGCTGGTTGGCGACGATGCCCACGGTGTGGCCGTCGACCCGGGCCAGCGCGCAGACGATGTTCGGCGCCCAGCCCGCGTGCACCTCCACGAAGTCGCCGTCGTCGACGAGTTCCTCGACGACCGCCCGCATGTCGTACGAGCGGTTCCCGTCGTGCGGCACCAGGTCGAGCAGCACGTCCCCGGACCGGTCGCCCGGGTCGCCGCCGACGTGCCGGGGCGGCAGCTCACGGTTGTTGGACGGCAGCATCGCCAGGAGGTAGCGCACCTCGGCGAGGCAGCTCTCCTCGTCGTCGTGCACGAAGTGCGCCACCCCGGAGACCTCGCCGTGGACGTCGGCGCCGCCGAGCCCGTTCTGGCTGATCTCCTCCCCGGTGACCGCGCGGACCACGTCCGGCCCGGTGATGAACATCTGCGAGATGTCGCGGACGGCGAAGACGAAGTCGGTCAGCGCGGGTGAGTACGCGGCACCGCCCGCGCAGGGGCCCAGCATGACGCTGATCTGCGGGATCACCCCGCTCGCCCGGGTGTTGCGCTGGAAGATGCCGCCGTAGCCGGCCAGCGCGGAGACACCCTCCTGGATCCGGGCGCCCGCGCCGTCGTTGAGCGACACCAGGGGCGCTCCGGCGGCGATGGCCATGTCCATGATTTTGTGGATCTTGCAGGCGTGGGCCTCACCGAGCGCGCCGCCGAAGACGCGGAAGTCGTGGGCGTAGACGAAGACGGTACGGCCCTCGACCGTGCCCCAGCCGGTGATCACACCGTCGCCGTAGGGCTTCTTGGCCTCCAGGCCGAAGCCGGTGGCCCGGTGCCGGCGCAGCGGTTCGACCTCCTGGAAGCTGCCCTTGTCCAGCAGCAGCTCGATGCGCTCGTGTGCGGTCAGTTTGCCCTTGGCGTGCTGGCGTTCGGTGGCCTTCGGGTCCTGTCCGGCCCGGGCGGTGTCCTTGCGTTCGGCCAGCTCCATCAGTCGGCCGTCGAGTTCCATGGGTATCGCGGGCTCCATCTGGGGGTCTCCCCTTCACATGTTTCGAGAGGTCTGAGAAGGACTGGATACGGGCGGGTCAGCGGGCGAGCAGCGCGGTCAGTTCTCCGACGGTGCTCTCCCGCAGCACCTCGGCGGGCACCTCGGCGTCGAGGGCGCGCCTGATCCGGCGCCCCAGGTGCAGGGCGTCGAGCGGGTCGAGACCCTGGCCGCGCAGCGACAGGGCGGGCGAGAGCCGGTGGCCCGGCGGGACCGCGAGCAGGTCGTGCAGTTCGAGCCGCAGGCAGTGGCCGATGGCACCGGCCCGCTCGTCGGGAGTCATGGCGCGCAGGGCGACCGGATCGGGAAGCCGATCGAGCCAACTGCACGGGTTCTCTTCGCTCATGGGGCTGCCTTTCGTGGTTGGGGCCGGGCCCGGCCCGGTGCCGTTTGCGGCCGGTGGCTGTTCAGGAGACGGCGTGTACGCCCCGCGAGCAGCGAACCGGCGGCGAACGCCGTGGTCAGCAGCCCGAACGTGGTCGCGCCCGAGGGGAAGACGGACTTGGCGAGCAGCGGCAGCGTGAACGGGAAGGTGAAGCCGAACAGGCCGACGACCGCGACCAGCGCCAGCGGTACGAACGGGTCGGGGCGACCGCGCACGTGCCGCAGGCCGTCGATCACCCGGGCGCCGCGTTCCGGCGCGGTGGTCCGCAGGAGTTCCCCCGGGCGCATCAGGCGCAGTGCCGTCACGGCGGCGAGACAGCTGACCGCGTTGCGCGGCATCGCCGGCCCCGCGCCCACCGCGGTGATGAGCGGCCCGGCGAGGGCGGGGCCCACCACGCAGGTGGTGTTGAAGTAGGCGGCGCTCACCGCGGAGGCGTCGGGCAGCAGGTCGGGGCCGACCATCTCGCTGACGAACGCCATCCGGGCGGGTACCTCGACCGCGTTGACGGTGCCCAGGGCCGGCGCGAAGCAGTACAGGTGCCACAGCTGAACGGAGCCGGTCAGCACCAGCACGGCGAGCGCCGGAGCGAGGAAGCCGGAGGCGCGAGTGGCGAGGGTGAGCAGCAGCCGCTTGTCGTGGCGGTCGGCGAGCCGGCCTCCGTACAGCGTGAACAGCAGCAGGGGGCTGAACTGGAGCGCCGTGACCACTCCCAGGGCGGCGCCGGAGTCCCCCGTCAGGGAGAGCACCAGCCAGTCCTGGGCGGTGACCATCATCCAGGTGCCCGCGACGGATACGACCTGGCCGGCCGCGAAGAGCCGGAAGGTGCGCACCGCCGGCGACCGGAACGGCGCACGGCGTGGGCCGGCCCCGTCGCCGGGCCCGCGTGTCGTCGTCATGACGTCAGGGGGTGACGGACGGGCCCGCGGTCCGGCGCGCGAGGCACTGCTCGAAGAACGCGAACGCGCGCAGGTGGTACGTACGGGCGGCCCAGCCCAGGCTGATGTTGTGCCCCGCGCCGGGCTGGCGGTCGACGGAGGCGGACGGCGCCGACGCGAAGTGCGCGGCCAGGTCGGCGACGGTGTCCTCGTCGTGGTGCCACCACAGTTCCTGCTCGGCGAAGGTCAGCCGCACCGGGACCCGCACCGCCGCCGCCGCGACCGGGAACCGGCGCGGCCACTGCACGGCCTCCGCCCGCTCGCGCGAGGGCATGGGCGCGACCATGGCCTCCGCCTCGCGGAAGGTGTTCGGCGGATAGAAGCGCAGAGCGCCCCAGTTCCGTTTCCAGTTGCGGTGCTGGTGCGGGTCGGGTCCGTCGCCCGGGTCGACCGCGTAGTCGCGGCCGAGCCCGGAGATGTCGAGCCCGAGCAGCGGCGGCACGGCCGGATCCGGGTCGCCGGCCTGACAGGCGGCGTACGTCAGCGCCAGCTTGCCGCCGAACGAGTGCGCGAGCAGGAACACCCCGGCACCCGTCTCGGCGCGCCCGGCCAGATGCCGCAGCGCCGCGTGCAGCGCACCGGCCTGCTCGGCCAGGGTCTGCCCGCCCGGGGCGTCCGCGGCGGACAGCCCGTAGCCCGGCCGGTCGACGGCGACCACGGTGTAACCGAGCCGGGCGCCGAGGGCGAGCAGGGAGACGTCGGGGTGGGCCTGCCCGTCGAAGTAGGCCGCGCTCATCCCCCCGCCGTGCACCGCGACGACGGTGGCCCGCGGCGGCCCGGCCGGCTGGGCGATCAACGCGGAGAGCGTGACGTCACCGGCCTGCAGGGCGACGGGACGGACCCCCGGGGACATGGCCGAGCCCGGCACGGACGAACCGGGCACGGACGAACGGGACACGGACGAACGGGATACGGACGAGGGGATGGTCTCGGCCGTGGGAACGCTCACTGGGGTACTTCCTCTCGTGGTCGTGCTCTGGTGTGCGGGCTCTCCTGGTCCCCGGGACACGGCCCGCCGTCGGCGCGGGCGGCGGATCTCAGCCGCCCTCCGGCGCACCGAACCAGCGGTGCAGCGCGGCGGACAGCTCCTGCGTACCGGTGTCCGCCCAGGCGACATGACCGTCGGGGCGGACCAGCAGCGCGGCGGCACCGCCGAAGGCGTCCGGGTCCCGCGGGCTGCCGGTGACGACGGTGACGCGGTCCTTCCAGCGGGCCGCGGCCTCGCGCGGCACGGAGTCGTCGGCGAGGTCGAGCAGCAGACCCTGGGCCGGGTGCAGCAGTTCGGGCGTAAGGACCTCGCCCGCGGCGGTGTCCAGCGCACGCGGCGGCAGGCGGCGGCCGACCAGCGGATGTCCGCCGTCCCCGAGGTCGTAGTGGACGTCGAGATGGCTGACCACACCGGCGAGATGGCGCTTGACGCTGTCGAGGCCGATGAGCTCGGCGAACAGGTCGCGCAGCGGCTGCGACTCGGGGCCGCCGAGGAAGACCGTGCCCTGGGCCCGGGTGTTCATCAGCAGCCGGGCGCCGACGGCGTGGCGTTCGTCGTGGTAGGTGTCCAGCAGGCCCCCAGGAGCCGTGCCCCGCACGGTCGCGGCCAGTTTCCAGCCGAGGTTGACCGCGTCCTGGACCCCGGTGCTCAGGCCCTGGCCGCCGGCCGGGAGATGGATGTGCGCGGCGTCGCCCACGAGCAGCACCCGGCCACGCCGGTACTCGGTGACCTGCCGGGTGGCGTCCGTGAAGGAACTGACCCAGTCGGCGCGCCCGCCGGAGATGTCCTCGCCCGTCAACCGCAGCCAGGCCGCCGCCACTTCGGAGAACTCCGGGGTCTCGCTGCGGTCGGCCGGCGGGGTGCCGTGCTCGCAGACGATGATCCGGTCCACGCCCTCCTTCAGCGGCGCGGCCATCACCATGCCGCCGGGCACCCGCTCGCCCAGGAAGCGGGGTGCGACCTGGCAGCCGACCACATCGGCGAGGTACATGCCCCGGGTGGCGGGGGTGCCGGGGAAGTCGAAACCCGCGGCCCTGCGCACCGGGCTGTGTCCGCCGTCGGCACCCACCAGGTAGGCGGCGCGCAGCGTGCGTTCCCCGGCGGACGTGTCCAGTGTGACGGTGACCCCGTCCCCGTCCCCGTCCTGCTCCAGCGCCCGGAACTCCCAGCCCCGCCGGATGTCGGCACCCAGGTCGCGGGCCCACTCCTCCAGCACCGCCTCCGTCCGGGACTGCGGGATGCCGCGGGCCCCGAAGTGGGCGTCCTCCAGCACGGTGTAGTCGAACTGCACCCCGCCGAAGTGGCCCATCGGGCTCTTCTCCAGGCCGCCGAAGCGCGGGACCAGGCCCCGCTGGTCGAACGACTCCATCGCGCGGGCGGTGAACCCGAGCCCGCGCGACTGTCCGGTGGGCCGCTCCAGCCGCTCGGCGACGACGACGCTCACCCCGCCCAGCCGCAGCTCCCCGGCCAGCATCAGCCCGGCCGGGCCGGCGCCGACGACGATGACGTCCGCGTCCCTCTGCGCGTCCATGGGTGTCCTTTCCTCGCGCGCGTCGGCGCGCTTCGCATCGGTGGGTGGCGTGTGTGCGGTTCCTCATGTGCGGGTGCGCGCCGGCCGGTTGGGGCCGGTACGGGTCGTACGGTCGCGCTCAGCCGGCGGCGGCCGGGAAGCCGAACCAGCGGGTCAGAGCCTCGGGCAGGCCGTCGGGGCGCGGACCGGCCCAGGCCACGTGACCGTCGGGGCGTACGAGCAGGGCCTGGCCCGCGGGGAGCGGGCCCCCGGCCTCGGGAGGACCGGCCACGAAGGCGACCCGGTCCCTCCAGGGCTCCAGCGCCGCGCGCAGCACCCCGCCACCGTTCCCGTTTCCGTTCCTGCTCCCGTCCAGGGACAGCAGCAGCCCGCGACCGGTGCGCAACAGTTCGGTCGTACGGCGCCGCGGGCCACCGTCCGTGGGCTCCAGCCACGCGTCCGGCAGCCGCCGCCCGAGCAGCGGATGCCCGGCGGCCGTGTCACCGGAGTCGACCCCGGCGCCGGCGGCGCCCAGGGCGGTGTCGGGCCCGAGGCCACGACCGCCCGCCGCTCCCCCGAGCCCCCCGAGTCCCCCGAGTCCCCCGACCTCCTGGACGTCCCCGACGCCCCCGGCGTCCTCGGCGTCTCCGACGTCGTACCGGATGCCGAGGCCGCTGATCATCCCGGCCAGGTGTCGGCGTACACCGTCCACGGCGAGGAGTTCGGTGAGCAGGGAACGGGCCGGTTCGACCTCCGGTCCGCCGAGCAGCAGCTCGACCTGGGCCCGGATGTTGGCGAGGACCTGACGGCCCACGCTGCGCCGCTCGGTGTCATAGGTGTCGAGGAGTTCCTCGGGGGCACTGCCGCGCACCACCGCGGCGAGCTTCCAGCCGAGGTTGAAGGCGTCCTGGACGCCCAGGTTGAGGGCCTGCCCACCGCTCGGCATCTGCCGGTGCGCCGCGTCCCCGGCGAACAGGACACGGCCGTGCCGGTAACGCGCGAGCTGCCGGTTGGCGTCACCGAAGGCGTTGACCCACAGGGGGGTGCCCTGGCTGATGTCCTCGCCGGTGACGCGCTTCCACACGTCGGTGACCTCGGTGAAGTCCGGTTCGCCGCCGCCGCGTTCGGCGACGGGCCGGCCGAACTCGTGGACCATCACCCGGGTCACCCCGTCCCTGGTGGCGGCGATGGCGAGCCCGTGCCGAAGCCGCTGGAAGCGCCGGTCGGCGACGCTGATGCCGGAGACGTCCGCCCGCAGCAGCTCACGCCTGGCGTCCTGCCCGGGGAAGGGGGCCCGGACCAGCCGCCGCACGGTGCTGTCCTCGCCGTCGCAGCCGACCAGATAGCGGGCCCGGATCCGGACGGGACCGTACGGGCCGATGGTCTCGGCCTCCACGCCCTCGGCCGCGCCGGCCGCCCCGTCCCGCACGGTCAGGGAGAGCAGTTGGTGCCGGCGCCACAGATCCGCGCCGAGGTCGGCCGCCCGGCGCTGCAACAGCTCCTCGGTGCGGGTCTGGGCCACCTTCCACTGCCCGGGGTACGGGCCGGGCAGCGTCAGGTCGAGGGGTACGCCGCCGAAGTGGCCGCGCGGCTCGCACGGCGGCGTACCGAGCTCGTCCAGCAGTCCGCGCGAGTCGAGGATCTCCATGGTGCGGGCGTGCAGCGTGGAGGCCCGCGACTCGGTGGTCGGGCCGGGGCGCTGGTCGACGACGACCACCTGTGCGCCGCCCAGCCTCAGCTCGGTGGCGAGCATCAGACCGGCGGGGCCCGCTCCGACCACGAGGACGTCGGTGTCCAGGGTGGTCGTGTCGGTGTCCTGATGGTCCGTCGTCATCGTCAACGCCTGCTCTCCGCGTGGGCTTTGGCGTGGGTGAGGGTGGCGCGGCTGTTGGTGGACAGGGCGGTGTGGACGTAGGTGCGTGCGTCGGCGACGGTGGCTTGGGGGCCGAGGATGGTGTGGATGTTGTCGGTGTTGAGGGTGACGGTGTGCTGGGAGGTGGCGGTGACGCCTTCGTCGGTGTCGGTGAAGGTCCAGTGGCCGGTGTGCAGGGTCATCAGTGCGGGCAGGGTGACTTGTTTGTAGGCGATGTGGTGGTGGGGGAAGGTCACCCGGTAGGACTTGGTGGTGTGGACGGAGCCGTCCTTGGCGCGGGTGTCCATCTCCAGGGTCTGCAGGCCCGGGGTGTTCTCCTCCAGGCGGACGGTGGCGACGTGCGGCAGCCGTTCGGGCCACAGGTGGGCCTCGTTGACGAAGGCGTACACGTCCTTCGCCGAACCGTCGATTAGGACGGTGTCCTCGAAGGAGAACGTCACCTCCTCCGCCGCGTGCGCGAACTCGACGTTCTTCTTCAGCGCGGCCAGCTCGGAGCGGCTGTTCCGGTCGACCGCCGCCTCGATCCAGAGCAGGTCGTGCGGGTCGTCGTCGATCGCGCGGTAGTCGTGCAGCAGCCGCACCCGGGAGGCGTCCTCCCCGAGCGGCTCGATGATCCAGGTCCCGCCCATCGCCGCGACCGGCGGGGCGGGTATCTCCTGGCGGAAGGTGATCCGCAAGGCCTCGGGGTCCAGCTCGCGGCGCGACGTCCAGTTCTTCGCCTCGCCGTTGGCGGTGGCCCAGATCCGGATCCGCTCCTCGGAGCCGTTCCGCTCGACCTGGTCGACGTGGATGGTGGGCGGGAAGATCCGCGGCCAGTTGGTGACCTCCGCCAGCAGCCGGTACACGGCCGGTGCGGGCGCGGCGATCGTGATCTCGTGCTCTACCTCACGGGTCGTCATGACGCTTTCTTCTCCAGGGCTGGGTACGGGCTGCCGGCGGGGGGAGCCGGCGGTGGCGGGCGTGGGGGGAGTGGGACGGGGGTGGCTGGGGCCGCTCAGAAGTTGCCGAGTCCGCCGCAGACGTTGATGGCCTGCGCGGTGACCGAGGCGGCCGTGTCGGAGGCGAGGTAGGCGACCATGCCGGCCACCTCCTCCGGGGTGGAGTAGCGGCCGAGCGGGATCTTCGCCTGGAACTTCTCGAGGATGGCGTCCTCGGAGGTGTCGTAGGCGGCGGCGTACCCGGCGCGCACGCGCTGGGCCATCGGCGTCTCGACATAGCCGGGGCAGACGGCGTTCACGGTGATGCCGGTGGGGGCCAGCTCGTTGCCGAGGGCCTTGGTGAAACCGACCACGCCGTGCTTGGAGGCGGAGTAGGGGGCGCCCAGGACCACGCCCTGCTTGCCCGCCGTGGAGGCGATGTTGATGATCCGGCCGCGGCTCCGGTGGCGCATGCCGCCCGTGTTGAGCACTTCCCGGGTCAGCCGGAAGACGCTGTTGAGGTTGGTGTCGATGACATCGGTCCACAGCTCGTCCTCGATGTCGGCCGTGACACCGCCGCCGGACCGGCCGGCGTTGTTGACCAGGACGTCGACGGTGCCGAAGCGGTCGACGGCGGCCTGAACGAATGCGGCGGCCGAGGCCGGGTCGCGGACGTCGAGGACGCTGCCGTCCGCCTCGACCCCCTCGTCCTGGAGCGTCTTGACCGTCTCGGCGACGTTGTCGGCGTTGCGCGCGCCGATGAACACCCGGTGGCCGGCGGCGGCCAGCGCACGGGCGGACGCGAGACCGATGCCGCTGGTGGCTCCGGTGATGAGAGCGACCCGCTTCTCCAGCGTTGACATGTGCTTCCTCTCCCTGTGACGTGTGGTCTGCTGCGGCGGTCCCGGGCCGGACGGGGCCCGCTCGGATGGAGTGGGACGCGGCTCCGCGCGGTGCGGCGAAAGGTTTCGCCCGGCCCGGGAAAGCCGTCGGGGTCAGGCGGCGGCGGGCTCGTCGGCGCCGAACTGGTGGTTCACGGCCTCGATGAGGGCGCGCGGGGTGTCGGCGTCGGTCAGCAGGTCCTCGTCGAGGACGATCCCGTACTCGCGCTCGATGCGGCTGCCGGTCTCCAGCAGGGCCAGCGACTCGTAGCCGAGGACTTCGAACGGCTCGTCGAGGATGTCGCCGTCGAGATCGACGCCCTCGTCGACGCCCGCGCCCTCCAGCAGGATGCGGCGCAGGTCGTCCAAGGTGAATTCCGTAGTGGACACGTGGGTTCCTTCCCAGGTCGAGATGGATCGGTCGGGCGGTGATCGGTCGGACGGTGATCGGTCGGACGGTGATGGTCGAGCTGCGGACGTCCGGGCTTGGGGACGTCCGGGCTACGGCACGTGCGGGCTACGGCACGTGCGGGCTACGGCACGTGCGGTCGATGGGATCTCCGGGCGAGGGGAAGTCCGGTCGATCGGGGAGCCGGGCAGCGGTGACGGGGTGGCAGAGGGGCGGTCGAGGGAAGAGAGGAGCAGCGCCGGGGCGGGGCCCGCAGGACCGTGCCGGTCAGTCGACGGCGCGGACGACCACGGCCGAGTTGAAACCGCCGTAGCCGCGGGCCAGGACCAGCGCGGTACGCACCTGGGCGGGGCGCGACTGGGTGAGGACCAGGTCGAGGCCGTACTCCTCGTCGGGGTCGACGTGCACCGTCGGGGGGATCAGTCCCTCCTCCATGGCGAGCAGGGCGGTGGCGACGTCGAGCGGGGCCGCGCCGGAGTACAGCCGGCCCGTCATCGTCTTCGGCGCGGTGACCGGGACGCCCCGGACACCGAAGACCGCCGAGATCGCCGCGGCCTCGATCCGGTCCAGCTCCGGCACGCCGGCGGCGTCCGCGAAGACCACGTCGACGTCCCCGGGTGCCACGTCCGCGTCGGCGAGGGCGAGTTCGACCGCCTTGCGCAGTCCGGGCTCACGGTCGCTGCCCGGCCGTGGGTCGAACGTCGAGCCGTAGCCCGCGATCTCGCCGTAGATCCGGGCGCCGCGCGCACACGCCGACTCGGCCGACTCCATGATCAGGATGGCGCCGCCCTCGCCCGGCACATAGCCGGACGCGTCGGCGTCGAAGGGCAGATAGGCGCGGGTCGGTTCGTCGCTCGTGCTCAGCCGGTCGCCGGCCATCTGCGCCACCCAGCCCCAGGGGCAGATCGACGCGTCGACACCCCCGGAGACGATCATCGGGGTGCCCTTGCGGATGAGCCGCCGTCCGTGCGCCACCGCGTCGAGACCGCCGGCCTCGTCGCTGACGATGACGCCGCTGGGACCCTTCAGCCCGTTACGGATGGAGATCTGGCCGCTGTTGACGGCGTAGAACCAGGCGAAGGACTGGTAGGCGGAGACGTACTGGCTGCCCTGGCTCCACAGCTTCTCCAGCTCGCCCTGGCCGAACTCGAAGCCGCCCGAGGAACTGGCCGTGACGACGCCCATGTCGTACTGCGGCAGCTCCTTGGGGTCGATCCCCGCGTCGGCGAGCGCCCAGTCGGCGGCGACCAGCGCCATCCGCGTCATGTGGTCGGTCTGCGGCAGCAGCCGGCTCGGCAGCACGTCCTCGGCGACGAAGCCGGGCACCTCGCCCGCCAGGGTCGACGGGTAGGACGACGGGTCGAAGCGGGTGACCCGTCCGATGCCGTTCTTGCCGGTCCGGGTGGCGGCCCAGTAGTCCTGTGCGCCCAGTCCGTTGGGGGCGGCGATGCCCAGACCGGTCACTACCACCGTGGTGGTCATGCCACGCTCCTCTCGGGACGCGCCAGCACCATGGCGCTCTGGAATCCCCCGAAGCCGCTGCCGACCGTGAGCACCGCGTCGGTGAGCTGCTCCCGGGCGACCAGCGGCACGTAGTCGAGGTCGCACTTGGGGTCGGGGGTGGTCAGGTTGGCCGTGGGCGGCACGACGTGGTTCTCCATCGCCAGCGCGGACGCGGCGATCTCGATGGAACCGATCGCGCCGAGCGAGTGCCCGACCATCGACTTGATCGAGCTGACCGGGGTCCGGTAGGCGTGGTCGCCCAGGCTCCGCTTGAACGCCTCGGTCTCATGGCGGTCGTTCTGCTTGGTGCCCGAGCCGTGCGCGTTGATGTAGTCGATCTCGGTCGGGTTCATCCTGGCCTCGTCCAGCGCGGTCGTGATGGCCTCGGCCATCTCCGCGCCGTCCGGTCGCAGACCCGTCATGTGGTACGCGTTCGAGCGCGTCGCGTATCCGGCGATCTCGGCGTAGATGTGCGCGCCGCGCCCCCGGGCGCTCTCCAGCTCCTCCAGGACGAACACGGCGGCACCCTCCCCGAGGACGAACCCGTTGCGGGTCCCGTCGAAGGGACGCGAGGCCCGCTCGGGGGCGTCGTCCCTGGGCGTCGTCGCCTTGATCGCGTCGAAGCACGCCATCGTGATCGGCGAGATCGGGGCGTCGGACGAACCCGTGATCATGACGTCGGCCGAGCCCTCGCGCAGCAGCTCGACGGCGTGGCCGACCGAGTCGATGCCGGACGTGCAGCCCGTGGAGACCACCGTGCTGGGGCCCTGCGCGCCCACCGCCCAGGCGACCTCGGCCGCGAAGGAGCTGGGAACCAGGTAGTTGTACAGGTGCGGGACGGTGTACGCGTGGTCCACCAGGCGCAGCCGGCCGCCGTCGCTGACGACGTTGTACTCCTCGTCGAGACCCATGGTGGCGCCGACCGCGCTGCCGATGGTGACACCCACCCGGTACGGGTCGTGGGCGTCGATGTCGATGCCGCTGTCGGCGACCGCGCCACGGGCCGCGACCACCGCGAACTGCGCGGCGCGGTCCATCCGGCGGATCTCCTGCGGGCTCAGTCCGTGCTCCGCGGGATCGAAGTCGATCTCCGCGGCGACCCGGGAGCGGAACGGGCTGGGGTCGAAGAAACTGATGCGGCGGGTGGCCGTACGGCCCTCGCTCAGCAGGTTCCAGAAGTTCTTCGCCCCGACACCGCCGGGGGCCAGCACCTCTATGCCGGTGATGACGACTCGTCGGCCGGTCACGCGGACGCCTCCCAGTTGTAGAAGCGCGTGGCCATCGCGTCGGCCGGGGAGCGCCAGGTGGCCGGGTCGTACGCCTCGATGAACGGCTTCAGGTCCTCACTGATCTGTACGAAGCGCGCGTCGTGCCGGGCGTGCTGGATCAGCTCGCCGCCGTTGTCCGCGTCGAAGTCCTGGAGGTGGAAGTACAGACCCCGGTACTGGAAGAGCTGGCGCCGGCGCGTTCCCATGCGGTGCGGCATTTCCGTGTCGTCGAAATCACCGAAAATCCTGGCCACGTCGACGCTCGACCCGGGGTCCATCCGAGCCACAATCAGCGTGCTGTACATACGTTTCCCTCTCCTCGGGGCCCACCACACACGACAGTTGAAGAAAGCTCGTATTCAGTATCCGGGGCGATAAGAGCGGTTTCAATATTCTCTGTGTCAGGTAATTGTCAGACCCCGTCAGAATTCCGCAGGTAATTCCGGAGGACCGCACGGTTCCCTGGCGAATTCGCCGAGAATCCGCTCATGCCTCAGCTGGTGATGTCGCACAGGGCGGCGCCGGAGGTGACGGACGCGCCCACTTCGGCGCTCAGCCCCTTGACGGTGCCGGAGCGGTGGGCGTTGAGGGGCTGCTCCATCTTCATGGCCTCCAGGACGACGACGAGGTCGCCCTCCCGCACTTCCTGGCCCTCCTCGACCGCGATCTTGACGATCGTGCCCTGCATGGGCGAGGCGAGGGTGTCGCCGGAGGCCGCCGGCCCGGACCTGCGGGTGCCGCGGCGTTTGGGCCTGGCGCCCCCGCCGAGTGCCGCACGGGCCGTCGCCATGCCCAGCGAGGACGGCAGCGACACCTCGAGGCGGCGCCCGCCGACCTCGACCACGACGGACTCGCGGCCCGACTCGTCCTCGGTGTCCGCGTCCGCGGGGGCCGTGAACGCGGGGATCTCGTTGACGAACTCGGTCTCGATCCACCGGGTGTGGACGGTGAACGGGTCCGCGGAACCGGTCAGCTCCGGAGCGAACGCCGGGTCCCGCACCACCGCGCGGTGGAACGGGATCGCGGTCGCCATGCCCTCGACGGTGAACTCCTCCAGGGCGCGGGCGGCGCGCTGGAGCGCCTCCGCGCGGGTACGGCCGGTCACGATCAGCTTGGCCAGCAGGGAGTCCCAGGCCGGACCGATCACGCTGCCGCACTGCACGCCGGCGTCGAGGCGGACGCCGGGGCCGGAGGGCGGGGCGAAGGTGGTGACGGTGCCGGGAGCGGGCAGGAAGCCGCGGCCGGGGTCCTCGCCGTTGATACGGAACTCGAAGGAGTGGCCGCGCAGTTCGGGATCGCCGTAGCCGAGTTCCTCGCCGTCCGCGATACGGAACATCTCCCGGACCAGGTCGATGCCGGCGACCTCCTCGGTGACCGGGTGCTCGACCTGCAGACGGGTGTTGACCTCCAGGAAGGAGATCGTGCCGTCCATCCCGACGAGGAACTCCACCGTGCCCGCGCCGACGTAGCCGGCCTCCTTGAGGATCGCCTTGGACGACGCGTACAACTCGGCGACCTGCGCGTCGGACAGGAACGGAGCGGGCGCCTCCTCCACCAGCTTCTGGTGACGGCGCTGGAGCGAGCAGTCACGGGTCGAGACGACGACCACGTTGCCGTGCGTGTCGGCCAGACACTGCGTCTCCACATGGCGGGGCTTGTCGAGGTAACGCTCGACGAAGCACTCACCGCGTCCGAACGCGGCGACCGCCTCGCGGACCGCCGAGTCGTACAGCTCCGGGACCTCCTCCAGGGTGCGGGCGACCTTCAGCCCGCGTCCGCCGCCGCCGAACGCCGCCTTGATCGCGATCGGCAGCCCGTGCTCCTTCGCGAAGGCGACGACCTCCTCCGCGCCGGAGACCGGGTCGGGGGTGCCCGCGACCAGCGGGGCACCGGCACGCTGCGCGATGTGCCGGGCGGCGACCTTGTCACCCAGGTCACGGATGGCCTGCGGGGGCGGCCCGATCCAGATCAGTCCGGCGTCCAGGACGGCCTGCGCGAACTCGGCGTTCTCGGACAGGAAGCCGTACCCGGGATGGACCGCGTCCGCCCCCGAGTCCCCGGCGGCCCTGAGCACCTTCGCGATGTCCAGATAACTGGTGGCCGGGGTGTCACCGCCCAACGCGAACGCCTCGTCCGCCGCTCGGACATGCACAGCGTCCCGGTCCGGTTCCGCATACACGGCAACGCTCGCGATCCCGGCATCCCGGCACGCCCGGGCCACGCGGACAGCGATTTCGCCACGGTTGGCGATGAGCACCTTGCGCACGATGAACCTCCCCTGACTCCGCTCGGAGCCACAAGACTGTTCGAGCGCACACCCCCCTTCAATACGGTCCGCTGCAGAACTGGGTCAGAATCCGCAGACCCGGGGCAGCAGTTTCCGGAAGAGGAAAGAAAAAGGTCAGGCCTCCGTCAAAAAGCCGGACCCGACGGGTGGAACCGTCGGGTCCGGAAAGAGCGGGAATGCAGCATTCCACAGACGTGCTTTCGGCCTTCTCGCGGGATTTCCGGGCCGCCGTGAGTCGAGACGACCGGAGTGCGGAGACCTTCGGTCCTTCAGCCGGAGTCCGGGAACTTCAGCCGGAGTCCGGGCACGCTCAGGCGGAGTACGGGCACGCTCAGGCGGAGTGCCGGGCCTCGCGGTCGGAGTGCAGGACCTTGCGGTACCAGGGCGCGGCGAGCGCGAAATCGGTGGCGAACCCCGGGCCGGGAGTACGGCGCAGATCGGACCAGAGCGGGGCGCTGTCGAAGACGTGGTCGGTGGTGAACATGTCGAGCCCCGACGCCGGTACGCCGCGTTCCTCCAGGACCTCCCTGGCCTGGTCGGCGGTCAGATCCCGGTCCGGCCGGTCGATGCCGACGCACTCCGCCACCGCGCGCAGCAGGGCGTCCACGGCGAGGGGCTCCGGGTGGGCCGCGTGATAGACGGAGGCCGTCAGGTCGGCGGCGGGGGCCAGCGCGGTCGCCACCAGGAGTCCGGCCAGCTCGGACACCGCGATCACGGACGTCCGGGAGGGCCAGCCGTCCACGGTGCCCGGCAGCGTGGACAGCAGCCGGGCCAGTCCCGGAACCACCCACGCGTCGCCCTCCCCGTACACCAGGTGCGGCCGCAGGACGATGCCGCCGGCCGCGAGCACGGCGTCCTCGGCCGCGGCCCGGGTACGAGAGGTGGGCGAGCCCGGATTGCGCGTCAGTTCCCCGGGCCGGCCGCCGCGGAAGGTACCGCGGCCGTAGACGGAAGCGGTGCTGAGCTGGACGATGCGCGCAACCCCCGCGCTGCGCGCCTCCTCGACCAGGGCCGCCGTACCGCGGGCGTTGACGGCCTCGTTGGCCTCGACGTCGCCGCCGATCCGCGAGGCGCAGTGGATCAGGACGTCGACGCCCTCGCACACCCCGCGCAGGGACGCGGGTTCGCTCAGGTCGGCCCGTACGACCCGGGGGCCGGAACCGGGCAGGGGACTGCGGTGCGACATCAGCCTCAACTCGGTTCGCTGCCGCGCCGCTTCGCGAGTGACATGGCTGCCGACGAAGCCGGCCGCGCCGGTGATCAGAAGGGTGGGCACGGAACACTCTCCTCGGGATGGGACGGTCGCCAAGGGGCCCGGACGGTGTCCGGGTTCAGCGGCCGCGCGGGCTCAGGACGAGTTCGGCGGTGAAGACCGTCTCAGCGTGCTGCGTGCCGCGCACCCGCACCAGTACGCCGCCGTCGGTGCCGTGCGGTTCGACCCGCGGTTCGATCCAGCAGGGGGCGTCGAACTCGGCGTAGCGCGCGAAGTTGCTCTTGAGGCCCAGCAGCAGGGCGTCGGGCATGCCCGACGAGACGAGGGCGGCCTGCCGGGCCGCCTCCAGCAGCACCATGCCCGGTATGTGGTCGACGGGATGGTCGAAGAAGGTGGGATGGGCGGTGTCGACGCGCAGTTCCCAGCGCTCGTCGGCGCCCGCCGCCGACCCGGGCTCCGCGAGCAGCACATGGCGGTCGCCGGAGTGGCCCACGGCGGCGGGCTCGATCCCCGGCGGCACGACACGGTCGGTGGTGGTGGGGCGGCCGGCGCGCAGCCTGCGGTGGACGGCCGGGCTGGTGCAGCTGAACGCGGCGCCCCCGGTGGCCAGGGCCTTTCCGTCACGCAGCACGGTGACGTCGTAGCGCATGCCGCCGAGCACACGGCCCCGGCGGACGATGTCGCGGCAGACGGTGCGCAGTTCCACCTCGGTGGGCACGGCGTCCGCGACGAGCAGTTCGGGAGCGGTGCTGAACGACATGTCCCACATCAGGAACTGGTGCCCGAAGGGGACGCCGAACTCGGCGTGCGCGAGCAGGGAGCCGATCTGCCGGACGGACTCGATCAGCAGCATCGGGTCCTGATAGCCGCCGGACTGGGTGAAGAACGAGTGGCTGCGCGGCCATTGGGCGCTGACCGCGAAGACGTCGGAGCGGTCGGGCCCGGCGGCTTCGGCGGCGGCTTCCCAGCCGGTCAGGAGCACTTCGGAGACGGCGGCGCGATGAACGTACTCGCGCGGAACCGTCGTGGTCAGCCGGGGCTGCGTAGTCCTCGCGATGGTTCGTGGGGCCCTCGTGGCCACCGTCGCGACGTCGCTTTCGACGGACACACGGGTGGAGGTGGTGTACGACATGTACGGCACTCCTGTCTGTTTCCGAGCAGGGGGCAGCACTTCGCACTGTCGGCAGCCACCCCCCGTGGCCGACGTTCTCTTGCTCGCACAAGATACAGACATGTCTGTTCGGTTCTTCAAGTAAAGCTTTAGTATCCCTCTAGGTTCAGGCCGTCGTTACCGACCGGTACGACACGATCGCGCCACTTGCGCCACCGCCCCTCCGAAACCGTGCAGACCTGCATGGTTAGAGGCATCAAGCCGCGCCCGGCCGGGCTCGTCACCTCGCGCGGACCTCCTCGAAGCATCACCTCGAAATGGCGGAGAACCACACATCAACGCAGGTCAACACGGGCTGATGACGAAGCGCGCAGGCCGACGCGCGGGGGACGGAGAACACGTTGACAATCAGACAAGTCTGTTTGCTATCGTCCTTGAGGTGAGCGTTCAGCAGTCCGTTCCGTGATGACGAGACTGTGCCTCAGGAGGAGCAGATGAATCGGCAAGCCGTGGATCTACTCGACGTCCGACCGCAGCGCAATCTCCCGCACCGCCCCACGATTCCCCACCCCGGCCGGCCGGTCGCCGCACACGCTGCGACCGACCACCCCGGCCCCCCGGCCGGAGCCCTGCGCGTCCTGGTCGTGGAGAACGACCCCAGGGCCGCCGACTCCCTCGTCCAGGGCCTGCTGCGACAGGGGTACGCCGCGCAGAGCGTGGCCACCGGCACCAAGGCGCTCCAGGCGCACCGCGACGCCGATCTCCTGCTGCTCGACCTGGACCTGCCCGACCTGGACGGGCTGGAGGTGTGCCGGGGCATCCGGGCGGTCTGCGACACCCCGGTCATCGCCGTCACCGCGCGTGGGTCGGAGCTCGACCGGGTGCTCGGACTGCAGGCCGGAGCCGACGACTACCTGGTCAAGCCCTACGGCTTCCGGGAGTTGCTGGCGCGGATGGAGGCGGTGATGCGCCGGGTACGGCAGCAGCCGGCGTCCGCCCAGGTCATCACCCACGGGCCGTTGCGCATCGACGTCGGCACGCGGGTGGCCACCCTGGACGGGGAGCCGGTGGACCTGACCCGCAAGGAGTTCGACCTGCTGCACCTGCTGGCCTCGCAGCCCGGCACCGTGATGCCGCGCCGCCAGCTGATGGCGCAGGTCTGGGACGACACCTGGTCCCACCGCGGGCGCACCATAGACACCCACGTCAGCAGCCTGCGCGGCAAGCTCGGTTCGAGCGGCTGGATCATCACCGTCCGCGGGGTCGGCTTCCGGCTCGGTCATCCGTAGTCCCGGGCGGTCGTCCGCGACCGCCCGGGGGTACCCGCGACCGACGCCCCGGGGACCACCCCCGCACAGTCCGCTTGAGAACCGCTGAAGCAGCACTGAAGCAGCACTGAAGAGCCACGCTCGGAGCGACCGAAAACCGAGCCGAACCGGAATCGAATACTCCCGCCCCCTGGCGGCGTGCCGCCTTGCCGATACAATACAGACCAGTCGGTAAAATTCCAGCGGGGCGAGAGCAGGGACCTGGCATGGCCACACAAGAGCGCGGGACGAGGTCGAGGCACTCGATCCTGGAGTCCGCTGCGCGGGTGTTCGACGAGCGCGGTTACGACGCGGCGAGCACCAACGACATCCTGGCCCGGACGGGTCTCACCCGAGGCGCGCTGTACCACCACTTCCCCTCCAAGGAAGCGATCGCCGTGGCCCTGGTGACCGCGCACAGCGAGGCCCTCGTGGTGCCGGACCGCGCGGTGAAGCTCCAGGCGGTCATCGACCTGACCCTGGAGTTCGCCCAGCGCCTCCAGAGCGACCCGGTGCTGCGCGCGAGTGTGCGGCTCGCGGTGGAGCAGACGTCCTTCTCCCGCCCGCCGGAGACCGCGTACGAGCAGTCCGGCGCGGCCATCCTGGCGCTGCTGCGGCAGGCCGAGGAGCAGGGCGAGATCCTGCCCGGCGTGGACATCCAGGAAGCGACCTCCACCATCGTCGGCGCCTTCACCGGGCTGCAGCTGATGTCGCAGGTGTACAGCAACCGCGAGGACCTGCCCGAACGCATCGGCGCGTTCTGGCGTTTCGTGCTGCCCGGCCTGGCCACTCCCGGCCTGCTCGGCCGCCTGCGCACCGGCGTGACGGTGCCGCCCGAGGACGTCTGAGCGCGTCCGGACCTCGCGGAACCCCGCCGAACCGGCCGGATCCCGACCGAACCGGCCACACCACGCCGAGCGGCCAGGCGCCCCCAAGCCACGGCCCGGGCCCGGAACTTGACGGCGCTCCACACCCGCGCCGCGAACGCGGCCACCGCCCCTGGCACCCAAGTGCGTCCGACGCACTTGGCCGCACGAGCCGCACGAGCCGCACGAGCCGCACGAGCCGCACGAGCCGCACGAGCCGCACGAGCCGCACGAGCCGCACGAGCCGCACGAGCCGCGGCAGCATCCCGCCCCTGGCGCCGGTTCACACAACTCCGCCCGGACAGAGGCCTGCTGATCCAGATCCAGATCCTGATCCAGGACCCTGCCCCTCCGATGCGCCTCGCCGCGCCCCCTCCCGGAGCCGGAACAGGTGCCCCTGCCACACCAACTGCCGCGCAGGACAGGTGCGCCCCGCTACGGCTCCGCCCAGGGCAGGAGCGGCCCACCGCGGCGCCTCAGACCCGCTCCCCGTCCCCCCGTCGCCCGGCCCCCTCCGTACCCATCCCACCCATGGCACCCACCGCACCCACCGCACCCACCGCACCGACGGCTCCCGCCGAGAACAACGGCCGCAACAGCGCCCACAGCCTCTTGGACGTCTTGGCGTCCCACCACTCGGCATCCGTGTGCCCCAGGGTCTCCAGCCCCGCGGCCACCACGACGGCGAGGTCGGCGAGATCCTCCGGCGCGGGCACGGCGTCCCGGTGCGTGTCGGCGACGCGCCCGCGTACGAGCGTCAGCACGTCGTCGCGCAGCCGCGGCGGACCCGAAGACCCGTCCACCGCCAACTGGATGCCGGCGCGGACGAGTTCCTCCGTCCGCAGGGCCTCGCAGAAGGCGATCAGGAGGCGCTCGGGGGCGTCCTCCACGCCGCCGCCCCCGAAGGCCTCGTCCATGAGCGCCACGACGCGCTCGTGCGCCTGCTCGTAGACGGCGGCGTTCAACTCCGCGATGGAGGAGAAGTGGTGGTAGAGAGCCCCCCGGCTCACTCCGGCCTGGCGGCAGATGTTGACCAGCCCCGCATCGGCGGGCCGGCCGTTCGCTATCAGTTCCGCCGCGGCACGGACGAGAGCCTGACGGGTCTGTTCGGACCGAGTCTGCATCAGGCTGCACCTGCCTATTCCTGCGCTTGGCATGAAGGAGCGCGCGGGTGCCCGTGGGCGCCAGCAACAACCGGAATCATACAACCATGCCTGTTTTAGTCGACAGCCCCGTGAACGCGGACCTCCATCCAATCCCCATACATCCCCCTGCTCTTGGCCATGACCGGACCCTTGACGGGAGACCGATCCCATGAGCACAAGCCGTCCGGAACGCTCGTCGACCCTTGACAATCAGACAAGTCTGTTTGTTACGTTGACGGCGGCCACGTTGCCCCGGCACCCGAGCGTCACCCGAGCGTTGAGGAGTCCGATGAGCAGCACGACCGCCCCCGCCCCCGCCCCCCCGCCCGTCTGCGTTCCCGGGGCGGTGCCGGCCGTAGGCATCGGATTCGGCGAAGCCCTGCACGAGGGCCTGGTCCGTGCGGCGTCCCGGACGGCACCGCGACGCGGCCCCGCCACGGGCCCGACCGGCGACACCCTGGGGGCCTGGGAGACCGACGCCGTGCTCGACCGCTTCACCGCCCGACTGCCCGCCGTACTCGCCCCCGCCGAGGCGGAGGTGCCGGCCCTGCGCGGCACGCTGACGGAGTTCGCCCGCACCGTCCTGATGCGCGCCGCGGAACCCGCCCCGACCACGTCCGCACCCCCCGCCACGGAACATCCGCCCGTCCCCGTCCCCGTCCCCGTCCCCGCCCCCGTCGCCCCGCCCGCGGCCTCCCCTCACCAGGTGGCGGCCGCCGTCGCGCTGCTCCTGGAGTGCGCCCTGCTGCACGTCCTGGAGCACGGCATCGCACACCGGGAGAGCGTGCTGCCGCGTGCGGTCGCGGTCGTCCGGCGCCTCGGCGAGGTGGTCCGGGACGCCGGGGAGGGAGTGTGGTCCGGCGACGACGGCCGCGGTGAGCGCCGCAGGCTGGCCCGGCAGCTCCACGACGAACTGGGCGGCGCCCTGTCCACGGCCCGCCACAGCCTCGAAGCCGCCGTGTCGGCCGCCACCACCCCGACCGCGGCGACGCCCACCGCCACCGACGCACACGCCACCACGGGCTCCCTCACGTCCCCCGACTCCCCCACCACCTCCCACCACACCTCCGCCGCTCATCTCGCCGCAGCACAGCGGGCGTTGGCGGAGGCGGCCCGGCAGAACCAGGCGCTCGTCGGGGGTCTGCGCCGGCGGGCCGAGCTACCGCCCCTGCGCGAGGCCCTGGAGGCCTTCCTCGCGGGCCCCCGCCCGCGCGCCGGCTTCGGCGTCCGGACCTCCGTCGAGGTCGTCGGGGACGAGCGGACCCTCTCCGAGCGGTACCGGGAGGAGACCTTCCTCGCCCTGCGCGAGGCCCTGCGCGACCGCCTGGCCCGCTCGGGCGCGCGGCAGGTGGACACCGTCGTACGCGTCACCAGACGCTGGCTCTACGCGAGGGTGACCGACGACGGCCACGGACCCGCGACCGGCTCCGCCGAGGCCCTGCGCGCCCTGACCGACCGGATCGACGACCTCGGCGGCCGCACGCGCGTCAACCCGGGCACCCCCACCGGCACGCTGCTGGAGATCCATCTGCCCCTGCGCCGGCACCCCTGAGACCCCGCCCCGGTGGTCCGAGAAAAATTGAGAGACAGAACACACTCGGACCGTAGCCGCCCGAACCCTGGATCCAGTCTGGTCCGGGCATACGGAAGAGGGCCCATCGTGATCACGATGGGCCCTCTTCACTGGTGCGCGAGGGGGGAGTTGAACCCCCACGCCCTTGCGGGCACTGGAACCTGAATCCAGCGCGTCTGCCTATTCCGCCACCCGCGCATTGGGTGTGTCCTCCGGTGCCCCACCGTGTGGTGCGAGCGCCTTCCGACATGCAGAAGATTAGCACGGTGGCAGGGGCGGATTCACATCGCTTTCGAGCGGCCCCGGCACCCCTGGGCCCCGGGCCGGCTCCCGTACGCCGGGGCCCGAGCCCGTCGGCGCCGCTCCACGTGTCGACGAGAACCGGTTCACGTATCAACCTCGTACCGGTCCAGGCCATCTCCCCAGGAGCAGGACAGCGTGCACAGTCGGGTGCGGGACACTGGTCCCGGGCCGCCTCTACGATCCTTGGCAGGAGTAGTGCAGGGAAGAGTTCGAAAAGGTGCCCCGCAGGGAACTTCGGGAGGGGACTTCGGAAGGCGTCGACAACCTGTCGACCGGGCCGACAGGGGGAACCAGCCGATTTCCCGGCGCGTGGATACGATCAGTAAGCAGTACCAGCACGACCAGGACGACAGCGGCCGACCGTACGACGCGGCGGGCCGTGCGCAGTACGGCACAGGCAGCACGCAGTACCAGGACGGCTACGAAGGAGGAGGTGCCCCATGGGAGTCCTGAAGAAATTCGAGCAGCGTCTCGAAGGTCTGGTCAACGGCACCTTCGCCAAGGTGTTCAAGTCCGAGGTCCAGCCCGTGGAGATCGCCGGAGCGCTGCAGCGCGAGTGCGACAACAACGCCACGATCTGGAACCGCGAGCGGACCGTCGTACCGAACGACTTCATCGTGGAGCTGAGCACACCGGACTTCGAGCGCCTCAGCCCCTACTCGGGCCAGCTCGGCGACGAGCTCGCCGGCATGGTGCGCGACTACGCCAAGCAGCAGCGCTACACCTTCATGGGCCCCATCAAGGTCCATCTGGAGAAGGCCGACGACCTCGACACCGGTCTGTACCGGGTGCGCAGCCGTACGCTCGCCTCCTCCACCGACCAGCAGGCGCCCGAGCGCGCCCCCGCGGGCCCCGCTCCGGCGTCCCCGCGAGGCCAGGGCGGCCAGGGCGGGTACGGCTACCCGCCGGCCGCCGCACCTCCCATGCCGTCCGCGCCGCCGCCCGGACGCCCGGGGCCCTCGCCCATGGGCCAGCGGCCCGGCCCGGCCACCGGGCCGGCGAGCGGCGGCCGCACGCGGCACTGGATCGAGATCAACGGCACCCGCCATCAGATCTCCCGCCCGACGCTGGTGCTGGGCCGCAGCACCGAAGCCGACGTGCGGATCGACGACCCCGGCGTATCCCGCCGGCACTGTGAGATCCGGACCGGAACGCCCTCGACGATCCAGGATCTCGGGTCCACCAACGGCATCGTGGTGGACGGGCAGCACACCACCCGCGCTACGCTCCGCGACGGCTCGCGGATCGTCGTGGGCAGCACCACCATCATTTACCGGCAAGCCGAAGGGTGAAGCGGGGGCAATGTCAGAGCTGACCCTCACGGTCATGCGGCTGGGTTTCCTGGCCGTACTGTGGCTGTTCGTGATCGTGGCCGTGCAGGTCATCCGCAGCGACCTGTTCGGAACGCGTGTCACACAGCGCGGCTCGCGCAGGGACGCCGCCAGGCCGCAACAGGCCGCGCGCCAGGCTGCGGCGCCACCGCCGCAGCGCCAGCAGGCGGCGCCGAGCGGCGGCGGACGCCAGCGCCGCGGCGCCCCCACCAAACTCGTCGTCTCCGAGGGCACTCTCACGGGCACGACGGTCGCGCTCCAGGGGCAGACCATCACGCTCGGCCGCGCGCACGACAGCACCATCGTGCTGGACGACGACTACGCGTCCAGCCGCCATGCCAGGATCTACCCGGACCGGGACGGCCAGTGGATCGTCGAGGATCTCGGCTCCACCAACGGCACGTATCTCGACCGGAGCCGACTGACGACTCCCACGCCGATCCCCCTGGGTGCGCCCATCCGCATCGGCAAGACCGTCATCGAGCTGCGGAAGTAGTACGACAATGAGCGAGCGGAGCGAGCACGCAGCGGCGGTCCACACGAAGGACCCCGGCGCGCTCCCGACCGGAGGGTGGGCACCGTGCGGATGTACCCGGAGCCGACGGGCGAGGTGCGCATGAGTCTGTCACTGCGCTTCGCCGCCGGATCGCACAAAGGCATGATCCGCGAGGGCAACGAGGACTCCGGCTACGCCGGCCCCCGGCTGCTCGCGATCGCCGACGGAATGGGCGGCCAGGCCGCCGGTGAGGTCGCCTCCTCCGAGGTGATCTCCACCATCGTGGCGCTCGACGACGACGTGCCCGGCTCCGACATCCTCACCTCGCTCGGCACGGCCGTGCAGCGGGCCAACGACCAGCTCAGGATGATGGTCGAGGAGGACCCGCAGCTGGAGGGCATGGGGACCACCCTCACCGCCCTCCTGTGGACCGGCCAGCGCCTCGGCCTCGTGCATGTCGGCGACTCCCGCGCCTATCTGCTGCGGGACGGCGTCCTCACGCAGATCACCCAGGACCACACCTGGGTGCAGCGCCTCGTCGACGAGGGCCGCATCACCGAGGAGGAAGCCACCACCCACCCGCAGCGCTCCCTGCTGATGCGCGCGCTGGGCAGCGGCGACCACGTCGAGCCGGACCTCTCCATCCGCGAGGTCCGCGCCGGCGACCGCTACCTGATCTGCTCCGACGGACTGTCCGGCGTCGTCTCGCACCAGACGATGGAGGACACCCTCGCCAGCTACCAGGGCCCGCAGGAGACCGTCCAGAACCTCATCGAGCTCGCGCTGCGCGGCGGCGGCCCCGACAACATCACCGTCATCGTGGCCGACGTCCTCGACATCGACTCCGGCGACACCCTCGCCGCCCAGCTCTCCGACACCCCCGTCGTGGTGGGCGCGGTCGCCGAGAACCAGCACCAGCTGCACGACAACGGCGCCATGCAGACGCCCGCGGGGCGCGCCTCCGGTCTCGGCCGTCCGGTGCCCGGACAGGGCGGCGGCGAGTTCGGACCGCCCGGCAGCGGCGACGCCGACGGCTACGCCCCCACGGGCGGCTTCGCCGACTACTCGGACGAGGACTTCGTCAAGCCGCGCGGCGGACGCAAGTGGCTGAAGAGATCCTTCTACTCCGTGCTCGCGCTCGCCGTCATCGGCGGCGGCGCGTACGGCGGCTACCGGTGGACGCAGACGCAGTACTACGTCGGCAGCAACGGCAAGCACGTCGCGCTGTACCGCGGGATCAGCCAGGACCTGGCCTGGGTCTCGCTGTCGAAGGTGGAGAAGGATCACCCCGAGATCGAACTCAAGTACCTGCCGCCGTACCAGCAGAAGCAGGTCAAAGCGACCATCGCGGAGGGCGGTCTCAGCGACGCCCGGTCCAAGATCGACGAGCTCGCCGTGCAGGCGTCCGCGTGCAGGAAGGACTCCGAGCGCCGCTCCGCCGAGACGCAGAACAACGCCAAGACCGGTCAGGGCGAGGCAGGTGGGACCACGGGAACCACAACCACCTCTCTGACGTCCAAGGCCACGTCCAGCCCGACGCCGACACCGAACTCGTCGAGTTCACCGTCGTCGAACCCGTCCAAGACCGCACCTACTCCCACACCCGGCCCCAGCCTCTCCGACGAGGAGCAGAAGCTGGTCTCGCTGTGCGGTAAGCAGTAAGAAGCCGTGAGGGGCCCTGTCACACCATGAGCAGTAGTACGAACACGCCGACGCACCACACGTCGACGATCGGCTCGATCGGCACGCCGAGCCGGCGCAACACCGAGCTGGCACTGTTGGTGTTCGCCGTCGTCATCCCGGTCTTCGCCTACGCCAACGTGGGCCTGGCCATCAATGACTCGGTGCCGCCCGGCCTGCTGAGCTACGGTCTCGGACTCGGCCTGCTCGCCGGCGTCGGCCATCTCGCGGTGCGCAAGTTCGCCCCGTACGCGGACCCGCTGCTGCTGCCGCTGGCGACGCTCCTCAACGGGCTCGGGCTGGTGATGATCTGGCGCCTCGACCAGTCCAAGCTGCTCCGGTCGCTGCCCAATTTCGCCCCCGCCGCGCCCCGCCAGCTGATGTACACGGCGCTGGGCATCGGCCTGCTCGTCGCCGTGCTGATCTTCCTCAAGGACCACCGTGTCCTGCAGCGCTACACCTACATCTCCATGTTCGGCGCCCTGATCCTGCTCCTGCTGCCGCTGGTTCCGGGCCTCGGCGCCAACATCTACGGTGCCAAGATCTGGATCTCGATTCCCGGCCTCGGCACCCTCCAGCCCGGCGAGTTCGCGAAGATCATCCTCGCGGTGTTCTTCGCCGGCTACCTGATGGTCAAGCGCGACGCGCTGGCCCTCGCCAGCCGCCGCTTCATGGGCCTCTACCTGCCGCGCGGACGGGACCTCGGCCCGATCCTGGTGGTCTGGTTCGTCTCCATCCTGATCCTGGTCTTCGAGACCGACCTCGGTACCTCGCTGCTGTTCTTCGGCATGTTCGTGATCATGCTGTACGTCGCCACGGAGCGGACCAGCTGGATCGTCTTCGGTCTGCTGATGTCGGCGGTCGGCGCCGTGGGCGTGGCGAGCTTCGAACCGCACATCCAGACGCGTGTCCAGGCCTGGCTCAACCCGCTGCACGAGTACAAGCTCAGCCAGGCCGGAACCCACGACGGCATCCTCCACTCCGAGCAGGCCATGCAGGCCCTGTGGGCCTTCGGCTCCGGCGGCACGCTCGGCACCGGATGGGGACAGGGCCACTCCGAACTCATCCGGTTCGCCGCCAACTCCGACTTCATCCTCGCCAGCTTCGGCGAGGAACTGGGCCTGGCGGGGATCATGGCGATCCTGGTCCTCTACGGCCTGATCGCGGAGCGCGGCATCCGTACGGCGCTCGCGGCCCGCGACCCGTTCGGCAAGCTCCTCGCCGTCGGTCTCTCCGGCGGCTTCGCGCTCCAGGTCTTCGTCGTCGCGGGCGGCGTCATGGGCCTGATCCCCCTCACCGGTATGACGATGCCGTTCCTGGCCTACGGAGGCTCCTCCGTCATCGCCAACTGGGCGCTGATGGGCATCCTCATCCGAATCAGCGACACCGCCCGCCGCCCGGCCCCCGCACCCGCGCCCAGCCCCGACGCCGAGATGACCCAGGTGGTCCGCCCGTGAACAAGCCCCTGCGCCGGATCGCGATCTTCTGCGGACTCCTCGTCCTCGCCCTGCTCATCCGCGACAACTACATCCAGTACGTCCAGGCGGACAGCCTGCGGACCGACACGCTCAACCGGCGCGTCGCCATCGAGCGGTACGCCACCCCGCGCGGCGACATCATCGTCGACGGCAACCCGATCACCGGGGCCGCGAAGTCGGCCAAGGACGGCATCAACGACTTCGAGTACAAGCGCACCTACAAGGACGGCGCGATGTGGGCGCCCGTCACCGGGTACGCCTCCCAGGCCTTCGGCGCCACCCAGCTGGAGAGCATCGACGACGGCATCCTCACCGGCAACGACGACCGGCTCTTCTTCCGCAACACCCTCGACATGCTCACGGGCAAGAAGAAGCAGGGCGGCAACGTCGTCACCACCCTCAACGCCGCCGCGCAGAAGGCCGCGTACCAGGGTCTGCTGAAGCAGGGCAAGGGCGCCGTCGCGGCGATCGACCCCAAGACCGGCGCGATCCTGGCACTGGCCTCGACCCCGTCGTACGACCCCTCGACCTTCGCCGGGAACTCGACGAGCGTCGACGGCAAGGCCTGGACGAAGCTGCAGAAGAAGAACGACCCCAACGACCCGCTGCTCAACCGGGCACTGCGCGAGACCTACCCGCCGGGCTCCACCTTCAAGGTGGTCACCGCGGCGGCGGCGCTGCAGAACGGGCTGTACTCGTCCGCGGACCAGAAGACGGACTCCCCGCTGCCGTACACCCTGCCGGACACCAGGACCGAGCTGAAGAACGAGGGCAGCATCCCCTGCAAGGACGCGACCATGCGCGTCGCGCTCCGCTACTCCTGCAACACCGTCTTCGGCAAGATCGGCGCCGACCTCGGCAAGGACAAGATGCTGTCGGAGGCCGAGAAGTTCGGCTTCAACGCCCAGCAGTTCACGCCGGTCCGCTCGAACGCCTCCATCTTCCCCAAGACGATGGACAAGCCCCAGACGGCGCTCAGCTCCATCGGCCAGTTCGAGACCGCGGCGACCCCGCTGCAGATGGCCATGGTCGCCTCGGCGGTCGCCAACGACGGCACGCTCATGAAGCCGTACATGGTCGACAAGCTCCAGGCCCCGAACCTGGACGTGATCTCGCAGACCGAGCCGCAGAAGCTGAGCGAGCCGCTCTCCAAGGACAACGCCCAGATCCTTCAGTCGATGATGGAGACGGTCGTCAAGGAGGGCACCGGCAAAAACGCCCAGATCAACGAGAACGGCGTCACGGTGGGCGGCAAGACCGGTACCGCCCAGCACGGTGTGGCCAACAGCGCGAACCCGTACGCCTGGTTCATCTCGTACGCGAAGCTCGCCGACGGCAGCTCCCCGGTCGCCGTCGCCGTGGTGGTCGAGGACGAGAGCGCCAACCGGGACGACATCTCCGGTGGTGGTCTCGCGGCCCCGATCGCCAAGAGTGTGATGAAGGCAGTAATCGACAGCAAGAAGTGACCCCTGTCACGTCCCCTTCACATCGGTGCACGTTGCGATACCGGTCCTGTATCGGGTGACGGGCTCGGCCAGGTCACACAAGTCGATCCGGGTACGGTATGCCCGGACGGCACACCGCCGGACCACACATGCGTGCGGTCGGGATCGACGGAGAGGGCTGGTAGGTAGCTATGGAAGAGCCGCGTCGCCTCGGCGGCCGGTACGAGCTGGGCCAGGTGCTCGGCCGTGGTGGCATGGCGGAGGTCCATCTCGCCCATGACACCCGGCTCGGTCGCACCGTGGCGGTGAAGACGCTGCGAGCGGACCTCGCACGCGACCCGTCGTTCCAGGCCCGGTTCCGCCGGGAGGCCCAGTCGGCCGCCTCGCTCAACCATCCCGCGATCGTCGCCGTGTACGACACGGGTGAGGACTACATCGAGGGCATCTCCATCCCGTACATCGTGATGGAGTACGTGGACGGTTCCACCCTGCGTGAGCTGCTCCACTCGGGACGCAGACTGCTGCCCGAGCGGTCCATGGAGATGACCATCGGGATTCTCCAGGCGCTGGAGTACTCCCACCGCGCCGGGATCGTCCACCGCGACATCAAGCCCGCGAACGTCATGCTGACGCGCAACGGCCAGGTCAAGGTGATGGACTTCGGCATCGCCCGCGCCATGGGCGACGCCGGCATGACGATGACGCAGACGGCCGCGGTCATCGGCACCGCCCAGTACCTCTCCCCGGAGCAGGCCAAGGGCGAGCAGGTGGACGCGCGAAGCGACCTCTACTCCACCGGCTGTCTCCTCTACGAGCTGCTGACGGTCCGCCCGCCGTTCGTGGGCGACTCGCCGGTCGCGGTCGCCTACCAGCACGTACGGGAGGAGCCGCAGCCGCCGAGCGTCTTCGACCCCGAGATCACGCCCGAGATGGACGCGATCGTGCTGAAGGCGCTCGTCAAGGACCCGGACTACCGGTACCAGTCCGCCGACGAGATGCGCCAGGACATCGAGGCCTGCCTCGACGGCCAGCCGGTCGCGGCGACCGCCGCCATGGGCTCGGTCGGCTACGGGGGCTACCCGGACGACCAGGCCACCACGGCCCTGCGCTCCACGGACGCCCAGGCCACCTCCATGCTTCCCCCGATGAACCCGGACGACGGCGGCTTCGGCGGCTACGACGACCGTCCGCCCCGGCGCCGCCAGCAGAAGAAGTCGAACACCTCGACGATCCTGCTGGTCGTGGCGGGCGTCCTGGTCCTCATCGGCGCGATCCTGATCGGCAAGTGGGCCTTCAGCGGCAACAGCGACGGCAACAAGCCCTTCGCGGCCCCGAACTTCGTCGGCCAGACCCTGGGCGACGCCAAGGCGATGGCCGCCAACGTCGAACTGACGGTGACGACCACCAAGAAGCCGTGCGAGGCCCAGCCCAAGGGCAGCGTCTGTGACCAGGACCCGAAGGCCGGCGCGGACGTCAAGAAGGGCGACACCGTCGACCTGGTGGTCTCGACCGGCGCGCCGAAGGTGGTCGTGCCCGGGGTGACCGGCCAGAGCCTCGACGACGCCAAGGCGAAGCTCGAGGGCGACGGCTACCGGTTCCAGGTCAAGACGAAGACCCAGATCTCCACGGAGGACCCGAACACGGTCCTGGACCAGGACCCGAAGCTCGGCACCGAGGTGCAGAAGGGTTCGACGATCACCCTCACCATCGCGAAGGCACAGGCGAAGTCCACCGTGCCGGACGTGACGGGCCAGGGCTGTGAGGCGGCCAAGGCGCAGATGACCGCGAACAACCTGGTCGGCAACTGCACCGAGGTGGACACCGCGGACGACGCCCAGGTCGGCAAGGTCATCTCGACCAGTCCGGCGGCGGGCAGCTCGGCCGACAAGAACTCCACGGTGACCATCCAGATCGGCAAGAAGGCCCAGAGCCCGCAGAAGGACATCCCGAACGTCGCGGGCCGGACCCTTCAGCAGGCCAGGCAGATCCTGCAGCAGAACGGCTTCAACAACATCCAGGTGCAGGGCGATCAGGGCGACAACGCCCTCGTCGTCAAGCAGGATCCCGGGCAGGGCCAGGTGGACCCGAACGCGGCGATCGTCCTGACCACCATCGGCGGGAACGGGAACGGGAACAACGGCGGGAACGGCGGCGGATTCATCGGCGGCAACTAGCAGCTGAACACGCAAGGCCTGCCAACAGGGGCCCGGTACTCGTCGGAGTACCGGGCCCCTGCGCATCCCGTGTGCGATACACGTACGGAATATGCCAAAAGAGGGCTGACCGGGAACGGCGGCGGGAAGCCGGAAACGGCAGTCTGGAGCCGACGGCAGCCCGCCACAGGCCGGACCGGGAGGTCACCGGCCGAAGACGGTACGTGCGACCGCCGAAGGAGCCGTGCCGGTCAGCCGCGCAGTTCCTTGGGCGGTGTCCGCGCGCTGTCCACCTTGTCGACGCGCTCCAGCTCGCCCCAGACGACGTACCGGTAGCGGGACGTGTAGACCGGCGTGCAGGTCGTCAGGGTGATGTAGTGGCCCGGCTTCTTCTTGCCGGACTCCTTGGGGACCGGGCCGAGGACCTTCACGTTGTACTTCGAGGTCTCCGGGAGGATGCCGAAGACCTTGTAGACGTACCACTTGTCCTTGGTCTCGAAGACGATCGGGTCGCCCTTCTCCACCTTGTCGATGTTGTGGAACTTGGCGCCGTGGCCGTCGCGGTGGGCGGCGAGCGTGAAGTTGCCGTTCTTGCCGGTCATCGGCAGGGACGACTTGACGGGGTCCGTGTAGTAGCCGGCGACGCCGTCGTTGAGGATCTCCGTGGAGGTGCCCTTCTCGACGAGCACCTCACCGTTCTTCATGGACGGGACGTGCAGGAAGCCGATGCCGTCCTTGGTGTCCAGCGCGCCGGGGCCCTTGTCCGCCGACGCCCAGTTGTCACGGACCCTGTCGCCCTGCTTGTGCGCCGTGCGGTCCGCGACGACGTTCGTCCACCACAGCGAGTAGACGACGAAGAGGCCGAGCACCAGGCCCGCGGTGATGAGGAGTTCACCGAAGACACTGACCGCCATCGCGATCCGGCCGGGACCACGCCGTTTCGGTGCGGGCGCCTCGGCGTCGGCGTCGGTGCGCTCGTCGTGGTCGGTCCTCGCTGCCACTGTGCATCTGCCCCGTCTGGTCTGTCTCAGGTTGTCTCACGTGCTCTTCGCCCGAGGGGCCGACAGCGCACCACTGGATGCGCCTAGCCGATGAGGGCGTCCGGCTTGCCCTTGCTGCGCGGGCGTTCCTCGACCATCTTGCCCCACACGATCATCCGGTATTTGCTGGTGAATTCCGGCGTGCAGGTGGTCAGGGTGATGTAGCGGCCGGGCCCCGTGAAGCCGGACCCCTTGGGGACCGGGGCCAGCACACTTGTGTTCGAAGGGGACGTCACCGGCAGGATCGACGCCATCTTGTAGACGAAGTAGTCGTCCTGCGTCTCGACGACGATCGCGTCGCCCGGCTTGAGGCGGTTGATGTAGCGGAACGGTTCACCGTGCGTGTTGCGGTGGCCCGCGAGACCGAAGTTGCCCGTCCTGGCGTCCGGCATCGCCGTCTTGAGGCTGCCCTCGCCGTAGTGACCCACCATGCCGCGGTCGAGCACCTTCGTCTTGCTCGTGCCCTCCGCGATCGGCGCGACGACGTCCAGCTTCGGGATGTGCAGGATGGCGAAGCCCTGCCCCGGCTCGAACGTCCCCGGGCTCCGCTTGCCGCTCGCCCAGTCCTCCTGGAGGTGGTGCGCGGCGCTGCCGGCCTGCTCGTGCGCCCGCACGTTCGACCACCACAGCTGGTAGGTCACGAACAGGAGCATCAGGACGCCGGTGGTGATGAAGACCTCGCCGATCATCCGGCTCACGAGGACCGCCGCGCCGGGCTTCCGCGCCTGCGCGGCCCGGCGGGCCGCCACACGGCTCAGCGGCGCCCCAGCGGCCTCCTGCGCCCCTTCCTGGGGCGACTGGGACTCCAGGGGCTCCGGGGGGCCTCCGTGGCGCCCATGGCGCCGTGCGGCCTTGCGTCGGGCCGCACGGCCCCCGGGCGCGGCTGCCGAATCGTCCGCGGCGTCCGCAGGCGTCCCGGGCGCGGCCATGAGCCGCGCCTCCGAGACCTCCGAGGCCCGCAGCGCCACGGTCTCGTCGTCCAGCGGCCGGCCCGCCGTCGGAGGCACGCCGTAACCCGCACCGGACCCCGGACCGGGCGAGGCCGTGGAGGCCCCGTACACCGGCGCGGACGGGGTTACGGGCGGCGTGTACGGGGGCGGCGTCGTGGACGCCCCGTACGGGGGCGCGGACTCCTGGAAGGCCGGCATGGCCGTCGTCGCCGGTTCCGCGTACGGCTGCCGTTGCCGCGCGCCGTCGTAGCCGCCCTGCGCCGCCCCTTGCCAGTTCTGCGCGTACCCGGCGGAACCGTCCCCCGCGTACTGATGGTGGCCGGGCCACTGCTGCCCCGGACCGGCCTGCGGCCCGGCGGTGGGCGGGGTCGGCACGGCGTGGCCGGGGGCGGTGTGGCCGGGAGGCGTGCGGCCGGGGGCCGCGGGGCCGGGAGTGGGGCCCGTGCCCGGAAGGGGATCGGTGAGCGGGTCCGCCAGCTGCTCGATCGCGACCTCGAACGCGCCGGGCGCCCCGTACGGCTGCTGCCCGTACGAGGACCCGTCTCCTCCGGCGGCACCGTAGGCGGCGCCGGACTCGCGCTCGGGGCGCAGCGCGGTCACGCCGTGGCCCTGCCCACCACCGGGGCGAGCCCCGCCGACCTCGCCACGGCACCCTGGTCGCCACACTCCACGAGCCAGTTGGCGAGCATCCGGTGCCCGTGTTCGGTCAGCACCGACTCGGGATGGAACTGAACGCCCTCGACCGGGAGTTCACGGTGCCTGAGGCCCATGATGATCCCGTCGTGGGTGCGAGCGGTGACCTCCAGCGCGGTCGGCACGGTCTCCGGCTCGGCCGCGAGCGAGTGGTAGCGGGTCGCGGTGAAGGGGGACGGCAGTCCGGCGAAGACGCCCCTGCCCTCGTGCTCCACCAGCGAGGTCTTGCCGTGCAGCAGCTCCGGCGCACGGTCCACGACCCCGCCGTACGCCACCTGCATCGACTGCATGCCGAGACAGACACCGAAGACGGGTACCCCGGTGTCCGCGCAGTGGCGGACCATCTCGACGCACACGCCGGCCTGCTCGGGAGCGCCCGGGCCGGGCGACAGGAGCACCCCGTCGAACCCGTCCTGCGCGTGCGCGGTCGACACCTCGTCGTTGCGGAGCACCTCGCACTCGGCGCCCAGCTGGTACAGGTACTGGACCAGGTTGAAGACGAAGCTGTCGTAGTTGTCGACGACGAGGATCCGCGCGCTCACTGGTTGTTCACCGTCACATCGTTGAAGGGGAGCAGCGGTTCGGCCCAGGGGAAGACGTACTGGAAGAGCACGTAGACCACCGCCAGGACGAGCACGAGTGAGATCAGCGCCTTCACCCACGCGTTCCCCGGCAGATGCCGCCAGATGAAGCCGTACATGCCGTCCCTTCCGTCGCACCACGGCGTCAGAGTCCCGCCCTGCACCACCGGACCCACGCCGTACGGGACCAGACTAACGGCGGAGTGCCCCCGGTTTCCCAGCCTCCACAGGCTGTGTGGAATCCAGATGCGCCCAGACGATCAGCCGGTGGCTGTGACCCCACTCCGGTTCGCAGGTGGTCAGCGTCAGGTAGCGGCCCGGAGCCGTATACCCGGACTTACGTGGCACAGGGTCGATCACCTCAACGTCCGTGGGTACGGTTTTGTAAGGGCCTTTGTCGATCCGATACGTGAACCAGGTCGTCCCGTCGGTCAGTACCACCGCGTCGCCGTGTCGCAGCTTCGGAAAGTCCTTGAGCGGGTCGCCGTAGGTCCGACGGTGTCCCGCGACGGCGAAGTTCCCCGTCTGCCCCAGCTGGGCGGTCCCCCGATAGTGGCCGAGCCCCTTCTTCAGGACACTCGTTCCGGTGCCTTCGAGCACGGGCTTGTTCCACGTGAAACCAAGGCGCGGGATGTACATCACCGCGAAGGGCTTGCCGTACGTGGAGGAGGGCGGCGCCTTCGGGCTCTCGGTGGCCGGGACGGCGGTGGGCGTCCCCGGCTGCTGCGCCAGTGCCCCCTTCGACCACTGCCGCTGGAGCTGGTCGATCTGGTGGCCCATCTCGCTGTCGGCCTTCACACCCGTCCAGAACAGCACGTAGACCACGAAGAGCACGATCAGCGTGCCGACGGTGATGCAGAGTTCGCTCAACGTCCTGACGACCACTCGCACCGACACAGGCCCCCCAGCGGCAGCGGCTCCGGCTACTCCACAGGCTTCGCGTAGTGGAGATCCACTGTGCCCGAGTAGCCGGGAAGAGTCACCGTCCCGTTCTCCTCGACTTTCCAGCCGAGCCCGTAGACGTTGACGTACACCATGTAGTTCTGGATCGCCGGGGAGTCCGCCAGCGCCTTCTGGAGCTTCTGGGGGTCACCCACTGCGGTGATCTTGTACGGGGGCGAGTAGACGCGTCCCTGCAGAATCAGCGTGTTGCCGACGCAGCGCACGGCGCTCGTGGAGATCAGCCGCTGGTCCATCACCTTGATGCCCTGGGCGCCGCCCAGCCACAGGGCGTTCACCACGGCCTGCAGGTCCTGCTGGTGGATGACCAGATAGTCGGGCTGCGGCTCGGGGTAGCCGGGCAGCTTGGCCGTGGCGTTCGGCGGGGCGTCGTTGAGGGTGACCGTGACGGCCTTGCCCTTGAGCGGCTGGGTACCCGCCTTCTTCTCCAGCGCGGCGACCTTGTCGTTCTCGGCCTTGCTGCCGCCGTTCTCCCGTCCGGCGAGGGCATCGACCTGGTCCCGCAGCGCGCCGTTGGAATCGTCGAGCGACGCGTTCTTGTGGCTGCGCTCCTGGATCAGGTCGGAGAGCTTCAGCAGGGACGCGTCGGTGCGGATATTGGTGCCTTTGGCCGTGTTGAAGCTGGTGAAGAAAATAAGCCCGGCGAGGGCGAAGACGGCCACGGTGAGCACGCGAACGGGCCGGAAACGGCGCGTATCGGCAGGACTGGAACCCGTCCCTGGAGAGTCGGCAGAATTGCTCAACGTACCCTTATCTCCTTCGGCGCCGCGGAAGCACTACGCTAACGGACGCCCGGGGGAGCGCTCAGTGTCCCCTTGTACGCTGCCCCGGAGCCCGCCCCAGTTCCCTGCGCGGCCACGCAGCGCATCGACAGGAGAGACCCTCGTGCCGAAGTCACGTATCCGCAAGAAGGCCGACTACACGCCACCCCAGGCGAAGCAGACGACCAACATCAAGCTCACCAGCCGCGGCTGGGTCGCGCCGGTCATGCTGGCCATGTTCCTCATCGGTCTCGCCTGGATCGTCGTCTTCTACGTGACCGACGGCTCGCTGCCGGTCGACGCGCTGGACAACTGGAACATCGTGGTCGGTTTCGGCTTCATCGCAGCGGGATTCGGCGTCTCCACGCAGTGGAAGTAGCGCTCCGCGACCGACGGCGCGGCAGCTCCCCGGCAGCTCTCCCCAGGGCTATCCACTGAGTTATCCACAACTGTTTTCCACAGGTGGAAAAAGAACGACGATCTGTGGATAACTCATCCAGGGTTGACGCCGGTGTGACTGACCTACCGGGATCCGCAAGCCTGTTCGCCCCCTGTCCGACCTGGGAAAACTCGGGTCCGCGACAGGGGGCACAGCTGTTCCCACACAGCGTGCACAAGATCCGCCACCGTCTGTGGACAACAGCGGTGACCGGGGCGGCTCAGGTGAGCTGAGCCGTCCTGACCAGCGTCGCGACCACCACCGCGACCAACACCACCGCGCACACCCCGTACTGGACCAGGGCCCGCCGCTCCCGCGGCGCGTGGACCATCGCGTAGCCGACGACGAGACCGCCCACGAGACCGCCGATGTGGGCCTGCCAGGAGATACCGAACGCGGGGGTGAAGGTGAAGATCAGGTTGACCACCAGCAGGCCGATCAACGGGCGCATGTCGTAGTTGAGCCGGCGCATGAGCACCCCGGTCGCGCCGAAGAGGCCGAAGATCGCGCCGGAGGCGCCGAGCGACGGCTGGTTCGGGGCGGCGAGCAGGTAGGTGAGCGCGCTGCCGGCGAGCCCCGAGACGAAGTACAGCGCCAGGTAGCGGGCCCGGCCGAGGGCCGCCTCCAGGGGGCCGCCGATCCACCACAGGCTGAGCATGTTGAACAGGATGTGGATATAGCTGGCGTGCAGGAACATCGACGTCAGCAGCCGGTACCACTGGCCTTCCGCGATGCCCTCGACCGAGCCGAGCACCGGGACGTACGCCCGGCCGATGAGGTCGAAGCTGTCGGTGAAGCGGTCACCCACGGCCTGCTGCACCAGGAAGAGGGCGAGGTTGATCCCGATCAGGATCTTGGTGAGGAGCCGGGGGTCGGCGGCGACGGTGCCGCCCGCCAGGGTGCGGGGCCGGGAGGCCGCCGGCGGGTGCCCCGTACCGGAGCCGCCGCGGACGCATTCGGGGCACTGGAAGCCGACGGAGGCGCTGACCATGCATTCGGGGCAGATCGGCCGTTCACAGCGGCTGCAGCGCACGCCGGTCTCGCGGTCCGGGTGCCGGTAGCAGGTCGGCAAGCCCTGGGCATCCTGCGATCCCTGGTCCTTCGGGCCCTGCGGGCTGCCTGGCGCCTGGTCCATCGGGTCCCCTCAATCGGTCGTACGCACTGCATCGCCCCGCCCATCCTTACGGATGAACGGGGCGTTTGGTTCCCTGCGGGAGTCCTCGGGGCCCCTCGGCCTCCGGGCTCAGCCCTGGCGGGTCTCGACGACGACCGACTCGATGACGACGTCGTTGACCGGACGGTCGGTGCGCGGGTTGGTCTGGGTGCCCGCGATGGCATCCACGACCTTCTGGCTCGCCGGGCCGGCGACCTCGCCGAAGATGGTGTGCTTGCGGGTCAGCCACGCCGTCGGGGAGACGGTGATGAAGAACTGCGAGCCGTTGGTACCGGGGCCCGCGTTGGCCATGGCCAGCAGATACGGCTTGTCGAAGGCGAGCTCGGGGTGGAACTCGTCCTCGAACTGGTAGCCAGGGCCACCGGTGCCGTTGCCGAGCGGGTCACCGCCCTGGATCATGAATCCGCTGATCACCCGGTGGAAGACCGTGCCGTCGTAGAGCTTGTCCGTGGACTTCGCACCCGTCTCCGGGTTGACCCACTCCCGCTCACCCGTGGCGAGCTCGACGAAGTTCCGGACCGTCTTGGGCGCGTGGTTCGGCAGGAGCCGGACTTCGATGTCGCCTTGGTTGGTCTTCAGGGTGGCGTAAAGCTGCTCGGCCACGATCTGCCTTCCGTTGCCTTCTTTTGACCCCCCGATCCTCGCACGGACCGGGCCTCGCGTCGCCCGACCACCACCTCCGGGCGAACATCCCGTCGTCCCTCTTGCGGAAAACGCGTCGAGTCCTCCCGCGGGCGGCGCCGGGAGCCCCGATCCGTGGCAGGGTCGGCGGTAAGGCCCTGTTGCCCCGTATGCCCTATCTCGCATGCCCCGCCGTCGCGCGAGGGGCATGATCTCGAAAAGGGTGGAAAGGTGGACTGTGCCTGTTTGGGGTACTCGAACGCCCAAGTACGCCACCGAGGAGGAGGAAAACCCGTGACCCGCATTGACAGCGTGCGCGCCGCGACCGGCTCGGCGAAGGACAGCGTGCTGCACGCCGCGGAAGTGGTGGCGCCTTACGCCGACACGGCCAAGGACCGGGCCTCGCACTACGCGAACGAGGCACGCGTACGGCTCGCGCCCAAGATGTCGCTGGCCGCAGAGCAGGCCCGCGTGCAGTACGACGCCCATCTCGCACCGCGCCTCGAGCAGGCGCGTACCCATGTCCCGCCGAAGGTCGACCAGGCCGCCGTCCGAACCCGCCAGGCGGCGCTCCAGGCCGCCGACTACACCAAGCCGAGAATCGGGCAGGCCATGGCCGCGGCCCAGCCGGTACGGGAGGAGGCCGCGGCGCGGGGTGCGGCGGCGCTGGCCGCACTGCGCGGACAGGTCTCACCCAAGGAGATCGAGAAGCTGGTCCGCAAGCACCGGCGGCGGGCGAAGGCCGGCCGTGCCGTCAAGGGACTGGCCGTCCTGGGACTTCTGGCCGGTGGCGCCTACGCCGCCTGGAGGTGGTGGGACAAGCAGGCCAATCCCGACTGGCTGGTCGAGCCCCCCGCCGCGACGGAGGTGCCCGAGCCGGGCCGCCTGACATCGGTCGACGGCAGCGGCCGGCCCGACCTCGACCCCGAGGTCCAGGCCAAGCAGGCCGAGGAGGAAGCGGCGAAGCGCGACGATCGCCACTGAGTCCTGATCCAGGACATCAACAACGCTGTGGGGCAGGAGACTTGAGGGTCTCCTGCCCCACAGCGTTGTTTCACGTGGAACGGGCGGGAACCCGGCGCCCGTCGCACCGGGGAGGACAGCGGGAAAGACAGCGGGAAGGACGCCGGGAAGGCGCTCGTTTACGGATTCCCTCCGCGATGACGTTTGCAACGGCCTTCACGCACAACATCCACACAGACTCTCTTCACCGTGCGCATTGCCCCGGTTACACACCTCTGCTTGTGCCAGTTCACGCACAGCTCCGACAGCGGAGCCCGACCCCCCATGAGGTGCGGAGACCGCCCGCGGGACGGTCCCGGGGCCGTCGCACACCCCGGCCATTTGCGCAAACAAATGCAACGCCTGCGAACTCAGCCCTGTGACACAGGTCACCATGGAGGGTCAAAGCGGGGCATACGAAAACCGGCCAGTCGCCATGAAGGCGTCTGGCCGGTCCGAGGTGTGGAGCCTAGGGGAGTCGAACCCCTGACATCTGCCATGCAAAGACAGCGCTCTACCAACTGAGCTAAGGCCCCTTGAGGGAAGCGTCCGGCCGGTTGATTCGGATACCGACGGGCGCCGGGCACCAGAGTACCGGGTCACCCCCGGTATCTCGCAAAAAGATTGGGGGTCCCCGTGGGCGACCACTCTCCGTAAGATGCTCGACGTGGTTCGCGACAGCGAACCACGGTTTTGGGGAAGCGATGGGGAGACGCAATGGACGCCGCACAGCAAGAAGCAACCGCAAGAGCCCAGGAGCTGCAGCGGAACTGGTACGGGGAGCCGCTGGGGACGCTCTTCCGTAGGCTCATAGACGATCTGGGCCTCAACCAGGCGCGTCTTGCCGGAGTACTGGGCCTCTCCGCGCCCATGCTGTCGCAGCTGATGAGCGGCCAGCGTGCCAAGATCGGCAACCCCGCGGTGGTCCAGCGGGTCCAGCTCCTGCAGGACCTGGCGGGGCAGGTGGCGGACGGCAGCGTCAGCGCCGCCGAGGCGACCGAGCGCATGGACGAGATCAAGAAGTCGCAGGGGGGCTCCGTGCTCAACAACACCACGCAGTCGACGAGCAGTTCCGGTGCGCCCACGGTCAAGCGGGTGGTCCGCGAGATCCAGTCGCTGCTGCGCTCCGTGGCGGCCGCCGGGGACATCATCGAGGCCGCCGACACCCTCGCTCCGACCCACCCGGAACTGGCAGAGTTCCTCCGGGTGTACGGCGCCGGCCGCACCTCCGACGCCGTCGCGCACTACCAGTCGCACCAGAACTGAGCCGACGGTCCGGCCGGCCGCACGCCCCGCGCTGGAGGGCTCGCAACGCCGTCCAGCGCCGCGTCCCGGGCCGCCGGGCACCTCGCGGAAGCCGCAGGACCGACTGCCGAAGGGGAGCGACGCACGACCATGGGTGAGGTCTTCGCCGGACGGTACGAGCTGGTCGACCCGATCGGCCACGGGGGAGTCGGTGCCGTATGGCGCGCCTGGGACCGGCGACGGCGCCGGTACGTGGCCGCCAAGGTGCTCCAACAGAGCGACGCGCACGCGCTGTTGCGCTTCGTACGGGAGCAGGCGCTGAGGATCGATCACCCGCACGTGCTGGCGCCGGCCAGCTGGGCCGCCGACGACGACAAGGTCCTGTTCACCATGGACCTGGTCGCGGGGGGATCCCTGGTCCATCTGGTCAACGACTACGGCCCGCTGCCTCCCGCCTTCGTCTGCACCCTGCTCGACCAGCTCCTCGCGGGACTCGCCGCCGTCCACGCCGAGGGGGTCGTGCACCGTGACATCAAGCCCGCCAACGTGCTGCTCGAAGCGACGGGGACGGCCCGGCCGCGGCTGCGGCTGTCCGACTTCGGCATCGCGATGCGGCTCGGCGAACCACGGCTGACCGAGACCGACTACGTGGTGGGAACCCCCGGTTACTTCGCGCCTGAGCAGATGATGGGCGCCGAACCGGACTTCCCCGCCGATCTGTTCGCCGCGGGTCTGGTCGCCCTGTACCTGTTGGAGGGGGCCAAGCCGGACGCCAAGGCGCTGATCGAGTACTTCGCGGAGAACGGCACACCGTCCGCTCCCCAGGGCATACCCGAGCCGCTGTGGCAGGTCGTGGCCACGCTGCTGCAGCCGGACCCCCAGGCGCGGTTCCGGACCGCGACGGGGGCGCGCAAGGCGCTGGCCTCGGCCGCCGAGCTGCTGCCCGAGCCCGGACCCGACGACGAGTTGGTCGAGGTCTTCGATCAAGTCGGGCCGCTCCCCCCGGGGTTCGGACCCACGGGACCGGTCGGGACGGCACCCCGGCCCGCCACCGACCCCACGGCTTCCCGGCCGGCAGCTCTCTCCGGCCCGGCTTCCGACCGAGGCCAGGGTCCCGACCGAGATCCCGTCTCCGGCCAGAGCCTCCCTTCCGACCGGAACCCCGATTCCGTCCAGGGTGCCGCTTCTGACGGGGGCTCTGCGTCCGGCCCTCGTTCCGCCCTCGGCCGCCGTCCCGGCTCCGGGCTCGGCTCCGATCCCCGCTCCGTCTCCGAGTCGGGTGCTACCGGGGGCGCGTGGCCGGAGACGACCTCCGGAGGTGTACGCCGGGAGCCCGAACCGGAGGGCGCACGCCAGGAGCCCGTCACCGGCGACGCACGCCACGGGTCCGCCCCGAGTGACGTGACACCGCCGCGCCCCGCCCCGAACTCCGTACCCCCGAGGCCGTCCACGATGTCGGACACCGGGAGTTTCCACCTGCCGCCACCCCGGGCAGCCGCCCCCGACGTACCACCACAGGCGCGGCCCCAGCCGCGACCGCAGCCCCACAACTCACCGCCGCGACAGGCCCAGCCGCAACCGCGGCACGCCTGGCACGAGACGCAGCGGCGTCCCGTCCCGGGCCACCCGTGGCGCCCGCCCGAGCAGCCGCCCACTCCCCCCACCGCGGTCAACGTGCCGAGCACGCCCCCCGGGTACGCGCAGCCCTTCGACCTCCGGTCCGGACCGCTGCCCGTCCCTCAACGGCCCGCGGATCCGACCGTCGTGGTGCAACAGCACGCACACGGTCCCGCCGGTTCCCACCGGGCGGTGTCCCGGCGGACGCCACGCCCCGGACCGCCGGCCCGGGTGGCAGTCCCGCTCCTGCTCCTCGCGCTGGCCTGTCTCGCGGTGGGTTTCTGGGCGCTGACGCGGATCTGAACCCGGTCGGCCGCTCCGGGCGGTTCTACCGGCCCCGCGGCGCCGCGGGGTCCCCGGGCAGGGCATGGGCCGCCGGCGAAGCCGTCGTGGCCGCGTCCCCGGCCGCCGCCCACACCCTCGCCCGCCGCCGTGCGACCGCCGTCCACACCGCGAGCACCAGCAACAGGGCGGTCCCCGTGCCGAGGCCGCCCGCGGCGACCACCTTCATGTGCCGGTCCACGCCGCTGCCCGAAGCCCCCGCGCGTCCCCCGGCGCCCGCCACCGCCCCGCCGGAGACCTCCGCCGGGGCACCGGCCGCGGCGTCGAACACGTCCCGGGGATCCGCCCGCCCCGCGTACGCCGGGCCCGCGTGGGCGGCGCCCTCCACCCGTACGCGCAAGGTCAGCCCGAACGGCCCGTCGCCGAACTTCCCGGCGACCTGCGCGGCGAGGTGGACGGCGAGGTAGTACGAACCCGCGAACCGCATGCTGCTGGTCCGGTCGTTGAGGGCGTAGCGGTTCTCGTACGCGACGGGCGGCAGCGGATCCAGTGCCGCGGCTCGCTGGCTGCCGTCGTATCCACAGCCCACGTCGTCGACGAACCCGCGGACGGGGTTGTAGAGGGACACGACCAGGGCCGTGCCCACGAACCCGTCACCACCGGTCGAGCTGCCGAGCTCCGCGCCGGCGTAGAACTGCTGCCCCCAGTCGACCGGCACCCTGTAGAAGAGCGTCTGCCCGGGACTGATCCGGTCCTTCCAGACCCCCTTGTCGAGGGCGCCGGCCGTGGCGAACCCCGCGCCGCCCGCCCGGGTCCGCGCGTCTCCCTGAAGGGCTTCGGGCGAGGCGGAGTTCCACGTCTCGGGGGCTCTCGTCGAACCGGCCTTCTTCAGGGCGGGTTCCGACACGTAGCCGAGTTCCAGATCCCAGTCGCCGGGGGAGCGGGACGAGGACGCCGACGAGCCGGACGTGGCGACGCGCTCGACCACCATGTAGTACGTCCCCGCCGTCTGGCAGGAGTACTTGGTGGGGCCGATCTCGCGGGACGCCCAGGCGGCGACGGGATGCGGGCTCTCGGAGGCGCCGAAGTGGGCGGCCGCGGAGGAGGAGCAGCGGCGGCCGTTGTCGTCCTGGACGGAGACCTTGACGCCGTCCGCGTAGGAGACCGTGGCGCCCGGCCCGGGAACGGCGGTGGCGGAGACGTACGCGTTGGACGTGGCGTCGAGCGCGAGGCGGTAGTAGAGCTTGCCGCCCTCACCGAGGGAACTCCGGTACGTCCTTCCGGGCTCCAGCCGTGCGGCGTTCGTGGTGGTCGTCGTGCCTTCGACCGTCGTGTCGTCCGCGGCGTAGGCGTACGGCCTCGGTGTACCGGACTCCGCCACGGGAGAGGTCGCCGAGGCCCTCCCCGTCAACGCGGCCGACGCGCACAGCGCCGCTCCCAGGGCCAGGGCCCCGAGCGCCCGCCCGTACCGTGACGGCGCTCGCCGTCCCACCGTGCGGCGTCCCACCGTGCGCCGCCCCATCACGCGCCGCCCCATTTCACGCGCCACCCCTCGTCGTCACCCCGGACCGTGGCCATCCTGCCCCGTCGGCCACGGGTTCGCCCTTGCTATCTGACAAGCGGCCGAAACCGCCTGTCCGGAGAGCAGGATGTTTTGCTCCTGCGATCAATGCGTCTGCGGAAGCGAACGGCGGACGGACCGGGAGGCGGGCCGGCAGCGAGGTGGTGTCGGGCCCGGAAAACACAAAACCCCGACCGCGAGGCGGCCGGGGTCTGCTCTGAGACTGGTGTCGGTACTCACGAACCCGTGGGTACGGAGTCAGTCGCCTCCGTCCACAGATCCTGCTCGGCGCGATCCGCCTGGATCTGGCGGTACACGAGGAGTCCGCCGATGGCGGCCAGTGCGACCAGGAGAAGCTTCTTCACCGCGCGACCTCGTCTTTCTTGACGTAGGGGACCTCTGGCGCCCGACTATACACACCGACCGATATCGATCGGTGACCTGCATCGACCCCCAACTCCCGTCCGGCGGAGAGCAGTAGGACGGGGCGTGACCACTCCGATCTCAGGGTGATCACACCTCACACACGGTGACCTTTCGCTGCGCTTTTGTGGTTTTTGCGGGCTTCAGAGACGTCTTGCGCCCATACGGGTGGTGTTCATCGGAACATCGACGCGCCATGAGCGTCGGTCCACCACTTCGCGGCCCGCTTACACATCATGAGGAAAGTACGCAAATCGCCTGACCCGAAAGTGAGGGGCCATGACCCAGAACAAGGTCATGAAGCTGTGGACCGTCATCGTGACCGCCTTCCTGGCGCTCTGCACGACGCTCGGATTCATCACGACCGCCGCGGCCGCGGCCGTACCGCAGGCCGGACCGACGCACAACAGCGCGGCCTCCGTGACAGTGCCGGCGCCGGCCCCATGGATGGCGTCCTACAGTCGGGCCCTGCCCCCCACGATGAAACAACGTATCCACGCCGAGGCCCACGGCTCCTCACCGAGCTGCCGGCACCGCCCGCGGGTCGATGCCGAAGCGAGCGGCCTCACCGCCCTCCGCGCCCTCGACGCCACGACCGACGGTGATACGTCCCTCCAGCACGGCGAGGCCCCTCTCCAGCGCTGACGCGTACCGCACCACCTCATCGACCCTGCCCCTCCTGCCCGACGTAGCGGCGAACTTGCGTACACCGCCACACCCGGAAACCGAAGGCCCGGCACCTCGAAAGAGCTGCCGGGCTTTCTCATGCGCGGACGCCGGCGGGGATCCCCCCTCGGCTCCGTATGCGGTCTTCGTCCCGCCGGACACACGGCGCTCAGAGGTTCTCCTGGCGCCGCCGGCCGATCACCGCTGTTGACCGATCACCGCCGCTGGCCACGCGCACACAGAACTCGGATCCGCCGAGTGACCTCTCACCTGCTCCCCTTCCAGGTCGCCCGCCGAGCCGGGAGACCTTCACCTCGCAGCTGAGAGTGGTGTCCCGTCGCTCCGGCCGACGCATCCCCGGAGGCTGGTGTCGGCCGTGGATGCCAAAAACCCCCGGTCCTGGTGGACCGGGGGTCTTCGTGCTGGTGGGGCTAACAGGATTTGAACCTGTGGCCTCATCCTTATCAGGGATGCGCTCTAACCAACTGAGCTATAGCCCCGCCGCGCTTTGCGGTGTGTGTCCCGCGCGCTGACCTCTGAAGATTAGCGCACGACGCGGCCAGTCCCAAAATCGGTATCCCAGGCCCCTGGCGGAGGCTCCGAGACCGCTGTTATTCGTCCTCGGCGAGGGTCAGCTCAATGCCGCCGACGAAGCCCGCGGAGAGGTTGTAGATGAAGGATCCGAGCGTCGCGAGCGCCGTGGCGAGCACGACGTCGATGACCGCGATGATCGACGTGAACAGCAGGACGTTCGGCAGGGAGAGGAACGACTGCAGGTCGAAACCGTTCGACTCGTTCGACCCCGTCGCCTCGGAGATCGTGCCGCCGACCGTCGAGAAGACGCCCATGGCATCCATGACCATCCACAGCACCGCCGCCGCCACGATCGTGCAGATGCCGAGCGCGATGGAGAGCAGGAAGCTGACCTTCATCACCGACCACGGGTCGGTCTTGGCCACCCGCAGCCGCGCCTTGCGGGTACGCGGCGTGGTGCGCGCCCCCGTCCGAGGCCGGCGCACGGCGCCCGACGGCGTCTGCGCCGCGTACGCCTGCGGCGGGTGATACGGCTGCGAGGACTGCTGCGGTTGCCGCTCCCCCGGCAGTGCGGAGGCGGCCGGCGGAGCGGTCGGCGCACCGGGCGCCGCCTTGGTCGTGGCAGGACCGGCCGCGGCCGGTCCGCCCGGAGCCGCGGGGCCCGCTCCGGCCGCGTACTGCTGGCCCTGCGGACCTCGGGTGTCCGTCACAGTTCCCCCCTGGGATCCATGAGAGTCATGGGAGTCAGTCGCGTCCGTGGCGGGGCCACGGCCGCCGTCCGTGTCCGTACCGGTCGGTCCGGCGCCCGTGGCTCCGCTCACGATGACTCACTCCTCGCGCTACTCGGACGAGGACTGCTCGCCCTCGTCCGTGCCGACGGCCTCGATGCCCTCGGCGGTCTCGTCCTCGGCGCCCTCGCCGTCGACTTCCTCGGCCTCGCGGCCGGCCTCGGCGTTACGTGCGATGCCCACCACGGCATCGCGCTTGCCCAGGTTGATCAGTTGGACGCCCATGGTGTCACGGCCCGTCTCCCTGACCTCGTTGACTCGCGTACGAATCACACCGCCGGACAGGGTGATGGCGAGGATCTCATCGGTCTCCTCGACCACCAGCGCGCCGACGAGCGAGCCGCGGTCCTCGACGATCTTGGCGGCCTTGATACCGAGGCCGCCGCGACCCTGGACGCGGTACTCGTCGACGGCGGTGCGCTTCGCGTACCCACCGTCTGTGGCAGTGAACACGAACGTACCGGGTCGAACAACATTCATCGAGAGCAGTTGGTCCCCCTCGCGGAAACTCATGCCCTTGACGCCCGAGGTGGCACGGCCCATCGGTCGCAACGCGTCGTCCGTTGCAGTGAACCTGATCGACTGGGCCTTTTTGCTGATCAGAAGCAGATCGTCCTCGGCCGAGACGAGTTCGGCTCCGATCAGTTCGTCATCGGATCCGTCCTCCGTCTCCCGGAGATTGATCGCGATGACGCCGCCCGAGCGCGGGGAATCGTAATCCTTCAGTGGCGTCTTCTTCACCAGGCCGCCCTTGGTGGCCAGGACCAGGTAGGGCGTCGCCTCGTAGTCGCGGATCGCGAGGATCTCGGCGATCGCCTCGTCCGGCTGGAAGGCCAGCAGGTTCGCGACGTGCTGCCCGCGGGCGTCACGCCCGGCGTCCGGCAGCTCGTACGCCTTCGCCCGGTAGACACGGCCCTTGTTCGTGAAGAACAGCAGCCAGTGGTGCGTCGTCGACACGAAGAAGTGGTCGACGATGTCGTCCTGCTTCAGCTTCGCGCCGCGCACACCCTTGCCGCCACGCTTCTGCGAGCGGTAGTCCTCGGTCTTCGTCCGCTTGATGTAGCCACCGCGCGTGATGGTGACGACGATGTCCTCTTCGGCGATCAGGTCCTCGATGGACATGTCGCCGTCGAACGGCACCAGCTTGGAGCGGCGGTCGTCGCCGAACTTCTCGACGATCGCGGCGAGCTCCTCGCTGATGATGCCGCGCTGGCGCACCGGCGAAGCCAGGATCGCGTTGTACTCGGTGATCTTCGCCTGGAGCTCGTCGTGCTCCTGGATGATCTTCTGGCGCTCCAGGGCGGCCAGTCGCCGCAGCTGCATCTCGAGGATGGCGTTCGCCTGGATCTCGTCGATCTCCAGGAGGCCCATCAGGCCCTCTCGCGCGATCTCCACGGTGTCACTGCGTCGGATGAGCGCGATGACCTCGTCGATGGCGTCCAGGGCCTTCAGGAGGCCACGCAGGATGTGCGCGCGCTCCTCGGCCTTGCGCAGCCGGAACTTGGTCCGCCGGACGATGACCTCGATCTGGTGCGTCACCCAGTGCCGGATGAACGCGTCCAGCGACAGCGTGCGCGGGACGCCGTCGACCAGCGCCAGCATGTTGGCGCCGAAGTTCGACTGCAGATCGGTGTGCTTGTAGAGGTTGTTCAGGACGACCTTGGCGACCGCGTCCCTCTTGAGCACGATCACGAGCCGCTGGCCCGTGCGCGAGCTGGTCTCGTCGCGGACGTCGGCGATGCCGCCGACCTTGCCGTCCTTGACCAGGTCGGCGATCTTCTGGGCGAGGTTGTCGGGGTTGGTCTGGTAGGGGAGTTCGGTGACCACCAGGCACTGGCGGTTCTGGATCTCCTCGACGTCGACGACCGCGCGCATCGTGATGGAGCCACGGCCCGTGCGGTACGCCTCCTCGATGCCCTTGCGGCCCACCACCAGGGCGCCACTCGGGAAATCCGGGCCCTTGATGCGCTCGATCAGGGCGTCCAGAAGCTCCTCGTGGGAGGCGTCGGGGTTCTCCAGGTACCACTGGGCGCCGGCCGCGACCTCGCGCAGGTTGTGCGGCGGGATGTTCGTGGCCATACCGACCGCGATGCCCGCCGAGCCATTGATCAGCAGGTTCGGGAAGCGGGCCGGCAGGACCGTCGGCTCCTGGTTGCGGCCGTCGTAGTTGTCCGTGAAATCGACGGTCTCCTCGTCGATGTCGCGGACCATCTCCATGGACAGCGGCTTCAGCTTGCACTCGGTGTACCGCATGGCGGCGGCCGGGTCGTTGCCGGGAGAGCCGAAGTTGCCGTTGGAGTCCACCAGCGGCATCCGCATCGACCACGGCTGCGCGAGGCGGACCAGCGCGTCGTAGATCGAGGAGTCGCCGTGCGGGTGGTAGGTGCCCATGACGTCGCCGACGACGCGCGCGCACTTGTAGAAGCCCTTCTCGGGCCGGTAGCCGCCGTCGTACATGGCGTACAGGACGCGGCGGTGGACGGGCTTGAGACCGTCCCGCACGTCGGGCAGCGCGCGCGACACGATGACGGACATCGCGTAGTCGAGGTACGAGCGCTGCATCTCGGTCTCGAGCCCGACGGGCTCGATGCGCAGGGCGATCTCGCCCTCTTCAGGGATGCTCGGGGTGTTCTCGTCGGTCATTGCTGGTGCAGATCCTTTCTGACGCGGTCAGCTGAGACCGACTCAGATGTCGAGGAAGCGGACGTCCTTGGCGTTGCGCTGGATGAACGCGCGGCGCGCCTCGACGTCCTCGCCCATGAGGACCGAGAACAGGTCGTCGGCCTGGGCGGCGTCGTCGAGCGTGACCTGACCGAGGACGCGGTGCTCCTGGTCCATGGTCGTGATGCGCAGTTCCTCGGCGTTCATCTCACCGAGACCCTTGAATCGCTGGATCGAGTCCTCACGGACGCGCTTGCCGGCCTGACGGCCCAGTTCGATCAGCGCGTCGCGCTCACGGTCCGAGTACGCGTACTCGAAGTCGTCCCGGCCCCACTTGATCTTGTAGAGCGGCGGGCGCGACAGGAACACGTGACCGGCCTCGACCAGCGGCCGCATGAAGCGGAACAGGAAGGTCAGCAGCAGGGTGTTGATGTGCTGGCCGTCGACGTCGGCGTCCGCCATCAGGATGATCTTGTGATAGCGGAGCTTCTCGATGTCGAAGTCCTCGTGGACTCCGGTGCCGAAGGCGGAGATCAGTGCCTGGATCTCCTGGTTCTGCAGGATCTTGTCGATCCGCGCCTTCTCGACGTTGAGGATCTTTCCCCGGATCGGGAGGATCGCCTGGTACTGCGGGTTGCGGCCGGACTTGGCCGAGCCGCCGGCGGAGTCACCCTCGACGATGAAGATCTCGCACTTGGTGGGGTCGTTCGACTGGCAGTCGGACAGCTTGCCGGGCAGGGACGCCGACTCCAGCAGGCCCTTGCGTCGGGTGAGGTCACGCGCCTTGCGGGCCGCCACGCGCGCGGTGGCCGCCTGGATCGACTTGCGGATGATGTCCGCGGCCTCGTTCGGGTTGCGGTCCAGCCAGTCGTTGAGGTGCTCGTAGACCGCGCGCTGGACGAAGGTCTTCGCCTCCGTGTTGCCCAGCTTGGTCTTCGTCTGGCCCTCGAACTGCGGCTCACTCAGCTTGACCGAGATGATCGCGGTCAGACCCTCGCGGATGTCGTCACCCGTGAGGTTGTCGTCCTTCTCGCGGAGCAGCTTCTTGTCGCGCGCGTACTTGTTGATCAGCGAGGTCAGCGCCGCACGGAAGCCCTCCTCGTGCGTACCGCCCTCGTGCGTGTGGATGATGTTGGCGAAGGAGTACACGCCCTCGCTGTATCCGCTGTTCCACTGCATCGCGACTTCGAGGGACAGGCTCTTGTCCTTGTCCTCCGCCTCGAGGTCGATGACGGTGGGGTGCACCACGTCTCCCTTGCGGGAGTTGAGGTACTTCACGAAGTCGACGATGCCGCCTTCGTAGTGATACGCGACGGACTTGACCTCGTCCTTCTCGTCCGCGCCCGCCTCGTCCGCGCCCGCGGTGGCCTTCGCCGACTCACGCTCGTCCGTGAGCCTGATCGTCAGGCCCTTGTTGAGGAACGCCATCTCCTGGAAGCGCCGCGAGAGCGTCTCGAAGGAGTACTCCGTGGTCTCGAAGATGTCCGCGTCGGCCCAGAAGGTGACCGACGTGCCGGTCTCCTCGGTGGCCTCGTGCTGGACCAGCGGGGCCGTCGGGACGCCCATCTTGTAGTCCTGCGTGTGGCGGTGGCCGTCCGTCCTGACCTCGACGGACACCTTGCTCGACAGGGCGTTCACGACGGAGACGCCGACGCCGTGCAGACCACCGGAGACCGCGTAGCCGCCGCCGCCGAACTTGCCGCCCGCGTGCAGGACGGTCAGCACGACCTCGAGGGCCGGCTTGCCCTCCGAGGCGACGATGCCCACCGGGATGCCGCGGCCGTTGTCGATCACGCGCACGCCGCCGTCCGGCAGGATCGTGACGTCGATCGTGTCCGCGTGGCCGGCCAGCGCCTCGTCGACGGAGTTGTCGACGACCTCGTACACGAGGTGGTGAAGTCCGCGCTCACCGGTCGAGCCGATGTACATGCCGGGTCGCTTGCGGACCGCGTCCAGACCCTCGAGGACGGTGATGGCACTGGCGTCGTACGAGGCCGTGACCTCGCCGTTCGAGGCGGTGGCCCCGGCGACGGCGCCTGCGTCGGTGGACGGGATGTTCTCGTTGGGGTTGCCGGAATCGGCCACGAAGCGCCCTTTCTGGCACAGCACAAACCAGGCTCGTCGGCGGGTTGCCGGAGCGGCTGCGGCACGTTGCGTTGGTAAGCCTTGATCAGCGTTGCTCAGCTTCTCCCGGACGGTCCCCACAAGTGGGGCGGGATTAGCTTCCAGTCTACCGGTAGCGCCGACAGTGATGGGGGTTTGCCGGTACCTGAGTCCGCATGTGCCGCCCTGAACCCGCCTCGCCCGACTCCCCATATGCGGCCCCGGCCTCAAAGAGGCTCACAGAGGCACTCAGCGCTTCCGGGTGTCAACCCTTCGCTACTGCGGAGTCAGGTCGGTGTTCGCAACCGCGTGCGGTTGCCCGTCCCCACCGCGAGCGCCCGCCTCCGGCGCCCGGTTCCCGCGGACCACGGTCACCCGTAGGTGTCGCCCGGACCCGTGCTCCCGGGGGCGCGCAGGGGCCCGAACCGGCGCGGGGGACCCCCGGGACCCTGCACCTTGATCAGCCGCACCGTGCCGTGTCCGAGATCCTGGTTCAGCCGCGCGACCAGCTGCGGTGCGAGCAACCGCAGCTGGGTGGCCCAGGCCGTCGAGTCGCACTGCACGGTCAGCACCCGCTCCGCCGGGTCGTCGTCGTACCGCAGCGGGACGCAGTGCTTGGCCAGGTCGTCGCCGACGATCTGCGGCCAGCGCCCCATCACCCCGCCCACCGCGGCCGGGGTCTCCCAGCCGCGCTCGGTCAGCAGCCGGTTGATCGCGGCGCCCAGCGCCATCGGGTCGCGCCCGTCGGCGCGCGCGCCGGAGCGCAGCCCGCCCCGCCGCGCCTGCTTCTTCTGCTGGGCGGCGTCCCCACGCGCGCGTGCCTGTTCCTTCGCGGCGCGCAGCGCCACCCGCGCGAGGTCGACGCCGGACGGCTCGGGGGTCTTCCCGACGGCCTCACCGGCCGGCGCGGACGGCTCCGGGATCCACGGTGTGTTCTCCGTCATACCCGCTCCACCGTGCCCTCCGAGACGGCGTAGCGCGTCCCCGCCAGGACGCCCGGCACGTCGTCGTCGACCGCCGCCGTCACCAAAACCTGCTCGCCCGGAGCCACGAGTTCCGCGAGGCGTTCCCTCCTGCGGGTGTCCAGCTCGGCGAAGACGTCGTCGAGGACCAGGACCGGCTCGTTGCCCTCGGCCCTGAGGAGGTCGTACGAGGCCAGTCGCAGCGCCAGCGCGTACGACCAGGACTCCCCGTGTGACGCGTATCCCTTCGCGGGCAGCTCGCCCAGCTTGAGCAGCAGCTCGTCGCGGTGCGGGCCGACCAGGGTGACGCCCCGTTCGATCTCCGGCTTGCGGGACTCCGCGAGGGCCGCCATCAGCTGCTCGTACAGCTCATCGCGGGTGTGGCCGGTGAGGACGGCCGAGGAGGGCTTGTACTCCAGGGCGACGGGTCCCCCGCCGGGCGCCAGCTGTTCGTAGGCCTTGTCGGCCAGCGGCTGGATCGCGGCGACCAGGTCGAGCCGCTGGGCGAGCAGTTCGGCGCCCACCCGCGCGAGGTGCTGGTCCCACACGTCGAGCGTGGAGAGGTCCATGGTGCGGCCGCCGTGACGGCGGGCCAGCGCGGCCGACTTGAGGAGGGTGTTGCGCTGCTTGAGGACCCGGTCGTAGTCGGAGCGGACGCCCGCCATCCGCGGCGAGCGGGCCGTGATCAGTTCGTCGAGGAAGCGGCGCCGCTCACCGGGGTCGCCCTTGACCAGCGCGAGGTCCTCGGGTGCGAACAGCACCGTCCGTACGATGCCGAGCACGTCACGGGGCTTGACCTGCGAGGACCTGTTGACGCGGGCGCGGTTGGCCCGGCCGGGGTTCAGCTCCAGCTCGATGAGCTGCTGCCGGTCGCCCTGTCGGACGTTGGCGCGGATGACCGCCCGCTCGGCGCCCATCCGCACCAGGGGCGCGTCGGAGGAGACCCGGTGGCTGCCGAGGCTCGCGAGGTACCCGACCGCCTCGACCAGGTTCGTCTTGCCCTGCCCGTTGGGGCCCACGAACGCGGTGACGCCCGGGTCGAGCGGAACCTCGACCCGGGCGTAGGAGCGGAAGTCGGCCAGCGACAGGTGCGTGACGTGCATGGTCGTTCGCCGACCTCCCCCAAGGAATCCGATCCTGGCCTTCCGGCCCGGGATCTGTGGATACGGATGTGGATCTGTGGATTACTTCTGCTCGACGGCGTGGCCGCCGAACTGGTTGCGCAGTGCCGCGACCATCTTCATCTGCGGCGAGTCGTCCTGGCGCGAGGCGAACCGTGCGAACAGGGACGCGGTGATCGCGGGGAGCGGTACCGCGTTGTCGATGGCGGCCTCGACGGTCCAGCGGCCCTCGCCGGAGTCGTCCGCGTAACCGCGCAGCTTGTCCAGGTGCTCGTCGTCGTCCAGGGCGTTGACGGCCAGGTCCAGCAGCCAGGAACGGATGACCGTGCCCTCCTGCCAGGAACGGAAGACCTCGCGCACGTCGGTGACGGAGTGGACCTTCTCCAGGAGCTCCCAGCCCTCGGCGTAGGCCTGCATCATGGCGTACTCGATGCCGTTGTGGACCATCTTGGAGAAGTGGCCGGCGCCGACCTTGCCGGCGTGCACGAAGCCGGAGTCGCCCTCGGGCTTGAGCGCGTCGAAGACGGGCTGGACCCTGGCGACGTGTTCGGCGTCGCCGCCGACCATCAGCGCGTAGCCGTTCTGCAGGCCCCAGACGCCGCCGGAGACGCCGGCGTCGACGAAGCCGATGCCCTTGGCGGCCAGTTCCCCGGCGTGCTTCTCGTCGTCCGTCCAGCGGGAGTTGCCGCCGTCGACGACGGTGTCGCCGGGCTCCAGCAGGTCGCCGAGCTGGTCGATGGTGGACTGGGTCGCGGCACCGGCCGGCACCATCACCCACACCACACGCGGGGCCTCGAGCGCGCCCACCAGCTCTTCGAGGCTGTGGACGTCGGCGAGTTCCGGATTGCGGTCGTATCCGATGACAGTGTGGCCTGCGCGGCGGATGCGCTCGCGCATGTTGCCGCCCATCTTGCCGAGGCCGACGAGACCGAGCTCCATCAGTTGTTCCTTAGGTTTTCGACGTGGCGTGAGGGCACTTTCGTACCTGTGTCTGAGCCTAAACCCGGACGCTCACGCACACCTGTGGGCATAGCCGCTCAGGCGTACGCCCCACCTGCGGATTCGCCCGCCGGCCGGGTGGACCGGCGGGCTCAGGGCCTCAGCCCGACAGGCGCACCGGCATGATCAGGTACTTGTAGGCCTCGTCCGCCTCGGCGTCCACGGCGGGCCTGCCACTGAGCAGCGCGGGCTTCGTGGACGTCGTGAACGACAGCTGCGCGACCGGGGAGTCGATGGCGCTCAGACCGTCGAGCAGAAACGTCGGGTTGAAGGCGATCGAGACGTCGTCGCCCTCCAGCTGCGCGTCGACCCTTTCCACAGCCTGTGCGTCGTCGCTGGAGCCGGCCTCCAGGATCAGCACACCCTGCTCGAAGCTCAGCCGCACCGGGGTGTTGCGCTCGGCGACCAGGGCCACGCGCTTGACGGCCTCCACGAAGGGGGCGGTCTCGATGACGGCGATGGAGTTGAACTCCGTCGGGAACAGCGAGCGGTACTTCGGGAGGTCGCCTTCGAGCAGCCGGGTGGTCGTACGCCGCCCCGCGCCCTCGAAGCCGATCAGGCCCTCGCCCGCACCGGAGCCGGACAGCGCCAGGATCACGCTGTCGCCGCTCGTGAGGGCCTTGGCGGTGTCCAGAAGCGTCTTGGCGGGCACCAGGGCGACCGCGGACGCCTCCGGGTTCTCCGGCTTCCACAGGAACTCGCGGACCGCGAAGCGGTAGCGGTCGGTGGAGGCCAGCGTGACCGTGTCGCCCTCGATCTCGATGCGCACACCGGTGAGGACGGGGAGCGTGTCGTCGCGCCCGGCGGCGATGGCCACCTGCGCGGCGGCCGAGGCGAAGACCTCGCCCGGGACGGTGCCGGTCGCCGACGGCATCTGCGGCAGTGCCGGGTACTCCTCCACAGGCAGGGTGTGGAGGGTGAACCGGGAGGAGCCGCAGACCACCGTCGCCCGTACACCGTCTGTGGAGATCTCCACCGGCCGGTTGGGGAGGGCGCGGCAGATGTCCGCGAGCAGCCGGCCGGAGACCAGGACCGTGCCCTCCTCCTCGACCTCCGCGTCCACGGAGACACGGGCCGAGACCTCGTAGTCGAAGCTGGAGAGGCTCAGGGCGCCCTCCTCGGCCTTCAGAAGGAGGCCGGCGAGCACAGGCGCCGGCGGACGGGCCGGGAGGCTGCGAGCCGCCCAGGCCACTGCCTCCGCGAGTACGTCGCGTTCCACCCGGATCTTCACCGTTGCCGCCTCCGTCTGTTGCCGGCGCTCTCGCCCTGCTGGCCTTCGTCGTCTGACTCGGTGTCTTTCGACCCGCTGAGGGGAAGGACACCGGGGAACAGTCTGACGCACCGCACTGACAGTCGGTGCCCCTCAGGGTCAAGTCGTGCCGAGCCGCAGCTGAGGCTCCGGGAGCGAGTTGTGCACAGCCCCCACTTCGAAACGATTCCCAGGCTCTCTCTAGTTGGTCTTAGTAGTAGGGCCTGTGGAAACCGTGGATAACCCCGTTTTCGCAGGTCAGCCTGGATTTTTTGTCCACCGACCCTGTGGGTGGAGGCGGTGGAAAACCGGGGGCATCTGTGGACGGCGAAAAGTTCTGCACACACGATGCACAGCCTCGGGCCACTTCTCCCCAGCGCCGTCCCCAGCTTTACCCACGTTCCCCACAGCCCAACCTGGCACCTTGGTGTGACGCCTTTCACTCGACACGGTGAGAGGGCGCGTCTCGTTGCCGAACAGTGGACAGGGGTGTGGAGAAGCTGGGATTCACTGGGGACAACAGGCGCCGGTCTGTGGGTTGTCGGTGGACAACTCCGCGCACAGCCTGTGGATCATTTCTTTGTCCACAGTCTGTGGAGAGCGTTCGTCCACGAATCCACAGGGGGCTGACCTGGCCCGATGGTCCTACGACCGGACACCCTGTGGACACGATCGGGACAACTTCGCGGTCCCCAGGGTGTGGACGTCAGAAAGTCACCGAATCTGTGGAGAGTGGCCGTAACCCTGCGGGTATTCGAACAGATGGTGCCGAGTGCATGACCTCTGGACGACGCCGGGCGGCCTCTGAAAGCGGACGAGGAGTGCCTCGAAGAGGGCCGGAACGGCGTTCCGGAGCGTCTCGGGTGTCGCTTCCAGGGGCGTGGGGCGAAGCCGGAACGTGCCTGGGGGCGGAGTCGGAACGCGGGTGGGGGGGCGGAGTCGGCGGGTCTCGGAAGCGCTCGGCGGGCCGAGGGACGGGCGGACGCACGGGGAGCCGCGGCGGTCCGGAGACGTGGGGAGCCGATCCCCGGGACGCCCGCGGGGACGGCTGGGACGGTTGGGGACGGACGTCGGGGGTGGCCGGGAGAGCGGCGGTGGCGTCAGCGTCGGGGACGGACGCGGGTCAGCGTCGGGGACGGACGCGGGTCAGCGTCGGGGACGGACGCGGGTCAGCGTCGGGGACGGACGCGGGTCAGCGTCGGGGACGGACGCGGGTCAGCGTCGGGGACGGACGCGGGTCAGAAGCGGAAGGCGCCCGCGGGAGCGTGTCCCGGGGCGCCGTCGTCGGCGTACCGCCGTGTCCGTCAGGCGTTCTTGATGCGGTTGGTGAGCTCGGTGACCTGGTTGTAGATCGAGCGGCGCTCGGCCATCAGCGCGCGGATCTTGCGGTCGGCGTGCATGACGGTCGTGTGGTCGCGACCGCCGAACTGGGCACCGATCTTCGGCAGTGACAGGTCCGTCAGCTCGCGGCACAGATACATGGCGATCTGGCGTGCCGTCACCAGGACACGGCTGCGCGACGAGCCGCACAGGTCGTCCACCGTCAGACCGAAGTAGTCGGCGGTCGCCGCCATGATCGCGGTCGCGGTGATCTCCGGGGCCGAGTCCTCGCCGCCCGGGATGAGGTCCTTCAGGACGATCTCCGTCAGACCGAGGTCCACCGGCTGCCGGTTGAGCGACGCGAACGCCGTCACCCGGATCAGCGCGCCCTCCAGCTCGCGGATGTTGCGCGAGATCCGCGACGCGATGAACTCCAGGACCTCCGGCGGGGCGTTGAGCTGCTCCTGCACCGCCTTCTTGCGGAGGATCGCGATACGCGTCTCCAGCTCGGGCGGCTGGACGTCCGTGATCAGACCCCACTCGAAACGGTTCCGCAGCCGGTCCTCCAGCGTCACCAGCTGCTTGGGCGGCCGGTCGCTGGAGAGCACGATCTGCTTGTTCGCGTTGTGGAGCGTGTTGAAGGTGTGGAAGAACTCCTCCTGCGTCGACTCCTTGTCCGCCAGGAACTGGATGTCGTCGACCAGCAGGATGTCCATCTCGCGGTAGCGCTTGCGGAAGCTGTCGCCCTTGCCGTCGCGGATGGAGTTGATGAACTCGTTGGTGAACTCCTCGGAACTCACGTACCGCACACGGGTGCCCGGATAGAGGCTGCGGGCGTAGTGCCCGATCGCGTGCAACAGGTGCGTCTTGCCGAGACCCGACTCCCCGTAGATGAAGAGGGGGTTGTACGCCTTCGCCGGCGCCTCGGCGACGGCGACCGCGGCGGCGTGCGCGAAGCGGTTCGAGGCACCGATGACAAAGGTGTCGAAGAGGTACTTCGGGTTGAGGCGCGCGGTGGGCTCACCCGGACCGGATGCCGGCGCGGGCTTGGCGGCCAGCGGACCGGGGGCGCCGCTGGAACTCGGCAGCGAGGGGCCGCCGCGGTGCAGGTGGCCGCCGCCCGAGGACGGGTCCTGGAGGTCGCGGCGGTCGGGACGCTGGTCGTAGTCGGAGCGCGGCTGGTCGTAGTCCTGGCGCTGCTGCTCGTAGGGCGGGCGCTCCAGCGACTGCGGCCGGTAGTCCTGCGACGGCGAGGCGTAGGGGTCGCGCTCCGGGAAACCGAGGCGCTGCTGCTGCCAGCCGTAGTCGTCCTGGCCGTGCCGGGGCCAGGCACCGGGCTCCGGACGCTGGTAGTCCGGGTACGCGGGGCGGGCGGTCGGCAACTGGTCGGCGCGGCCGGGCGGCAGCTGGTCGCCGGGACCGCCGGGCAACTGCTCGGCGCGGCCTCCCCGGTGATCGCCCCGGTGGTCACCGCGGTGATCTTCACGCCGGTCTTCACGCCGGTCTTCACGCCGCTCGTCGCGTCGGTCGTCGGCGCGGTGGCGGCCGTACCCCTCGTACCCTTCGCGGCGCTGCGCGTCGTAGGCGTTGCGATCCTCACGACCCGAGTCGTAGCCGTTGCGGTCGTCGCGCCCCTGGGTGTCGTAGCCGGCGCGCTCGTCGCGGGCCTGGCCGCCGTAGGGGTTGCGGTCCTCGGCGTTCTGACCGTCGTAGGTGTCGCGGCCCTGGCCCGGACCCGAGGAGGACTCGGGCTCGTCGTACCGGGGCTGGACGGGAGGCGGCGGAGGCTCGCCCGCCGAGTCGTCGACGGTGATCGCGATGCGGATCGGGCGCCCGCACTCGCGGCTCAGCGTCTCGCTGACGATCGGCGCGAGGCGGCCTTCCAGTACGCCCTTCGCGAACTCGTTCGGAACGGCGAGCAGAGCGGTGTCCGCGACCAGTGCCAGCGGCTGGCAGCGCTTGATCCAGTGCTCGTCCTTGACCTCGACACCCTGCCCGCGGCCCTCACCGAGGAGTTGTTCCAGTACTCGTGGCCACACTGCGGCAAGATCGGCAGGTACGTCAGCCACAGGGCACGCTCTCTCACGGGTCCCACGAACGTGTGGTTCTGGGAACAGGTTGGGAAGTCAGTCGGGTGGGACGGGGAACAAAACCGCTGGGGCGGGGGGAAGGGAACGAATCGGAGTTCAGCCACGGTAGTCAGGGCGACCGCTGTGGTTCAAGTTGTTGTCCCCAGCCTGTGGATAGTGTCTCTCGCCAGGTGCTGGTTTGACCGGATGGCGCAGCCGCGCGTACCGTAACCAGGTCGAGTTGTCGATGGCTGCTGCCGCCTGCCTCCGATGGGCACAGATCGCGAAAAGTGATCGGGAAGCGGTGCACTCGGGCGTAAGCGAGCTACTCGTGGGCGCACGGTGACAGCCAGGACGGCACCCCGCCACCACCGATTCTTTCTGGAGCCCCCGAGTGAGCAAGCGCACCTTCCAGCCGAACAACCGTCGTCGCGCCAAGACCCACGGCTTCCGCCTGCGGATGCGCACCCGTGCCGGCCGCGCGATTCTCGCGAACCGCCGTGGCAAGGGTCGCGCGAGCCTGTCCGCCTGATCATTTACAGGTCATGACGTGCTGCCTTCCGAGCATCGGCTGAGGCGGCGCGAGGACTTCGCGACCGCGGTACGCCGAGGACGCCGGGCCGGACGCCCGCTCCTCGTCGTCCACCTTCGTAGCGGTGCAACGGACCCGCACGCGCCTGGGGAGAGCGCTCCCCCGACGCGTGCGGGTTTCGTCGTGAGCAAAGCCGTGGGTGGAGCCGTCGTACGCAACGCGGTGAAGCGCAGGCTTCGCCATCTGATGCGCGACCGGGTCGGCCTGCTGGCCCCCGGTAGCCTGGTAGTCGTACGAGCGCTGCCCGGTGCGGGCGACGCCGACCATGAACAGCTGGCCCAAGACCTGGATGCCGCTCTTCAGCGGCTGCTGGGAGGGGGCGCGCGATGAAGTACCCGCTGCTGGCTCTCATCAAGCTGTACCAGTGGACCATCAGCCCGCTGCTCGGGCCGGTGTGCAAGTACTACCCGTCGTGCTCCCACTACGGCTACCAAGCCATCGATCGGCACGGTGCGATCAAGGGAACGGCACTCACCGCCTGGCGCATCCTCCGGTGCAATCCGTGGTCGCTGGGTGGTGTGGACCATGTTCCGCCGCGCAAGCGTCCGCGGTGGCACGAGATGGTGCGCAACGCCTGGCGCGCACGCAAGGGCGGGACCTCCGCCGCCGAACCGGCCACCGGGGAGACCACTGCCCCGGGCCCGGCCGCCGAGACTCCGTCCCATGCTCAAGGAGCCTGATTAGTGGACACGATTGCCGGTTTTTTCAGCTTCATCACGACACCCGTTTCCTGGGTCATCGTCCAGTTCCACTCCGTGTACGGGAAGATCTTCGGTCCCGATACGGGCTGGGCCTGGGGCCTGTCGATCGTGTCCCTGGTGATCCTGATCCGTATCTGCCTGATCCCGCTCTTCGTGAAGCAGATCAAGGCCACTCGGGCCATGCAGACCCTGCAGCCCGAGATGAAGAAGATCCAGGAGCGCTACAAGAACGACAAGCAGCGCCAGTCCGAAGAGATGATGAAGCTGTACAAGGAGTCGGGCACCAACCCGCTCTCCTCGTGCCTTCCGATCCTGGCGCAGTCCCCGTTCTTCTTTGCCCTGTACCACGTGCTCAACGGCATCGCGACGGGCAAGACGATCGGCGTCATCGACGATCAGCTGCTCACCAGCGCCCGTAAGGCGCACATCTTCGGTGCCCCGCTCGCCGCGAAGTTCACCGACAGCGCCGACAAGGTCGGCCAGCTCAGCGCTCACATCACGGACGTCCGTGTCGTCACCGCGATCATGATCGTGCTGATGTCGGGATCGCAGTTCTACACCCAGCGTCAGCTGATGACGAAGAACGTCGACACCACGGTGAAGACGCCCTTCATGCAGCAGCAGAAGATGCTGATGTACGTCTTCCCGGTCATGTTCGCCGTCTTCGGCATCAACTTCCCGGTCGGTGTCCTTGTCTACTGGCTCACCACCAACGTGTGGACCATGGGTCAGCAGATGTACGTCATCCGCAACAACCCGACTCCGGGCAGCAAGGCCCAGGCCGCGTACCTGGAGCGCCTGCAGAAGCACGTCACGCACCACGGCAAGACCCGCAACCGGCGCGAGAAGACCATCGTCAAGACGATCGTCGGCAAGGGCCGCGACCGCAACGAGTTCGAGCGCAAGTTCATCAACGGTCTGACCAAGGCGGGCCTCGTCGCCCAGCCCGACGGCCTCGTGGTGAAGGGCGACAGCGCGACGGTCGTCGAGACCGAGGACGGCACCACGATCACCACCGGCGGCGGTGCTCCCAAGCGCCAGCAGCCGAAGCGTCAGTCCAAGTCCCAGCGCCAGTCGAGCACGACGACCGGCACGGCGAAGACGACGGACGAGTCCGAACCGAAGACCTCGCTGGTCAAGTCCGACGAGCCGCAGGACGCCAAGGCCGCCCCCAAGCCGGCGGGCGGTGGCAGCAAGCCGGGCGCCGGTACCCGCAGCAAAGCCCAGTCCGGACAGCGCAAGGGTCCACAGCGGCCCAAGTCCCCGTCCAAGAAGTAAGAAGGAGTCCATCCCGTGACGGAAGGCACCACCTCCGCCGCCACCGAGGGCGACACCATGACCCGCCTGGAGCAGGAAGGCGAGATCGCGGCGGACTACCTCGAGGGTCTGCTGGACATCGCCGACCTCGACGGCGACATCGACATGGACGTCGAAGCCGACCGCGCCGCTGTCTCGATCATCAGCGACGTCGCCGGCCGCGATCTGCAGAAGCTCGTCGGCCGTGACGGCGAGGTGCTCGAGGCCCTCCAGGAGCTCACGCGCCTGGCCGTCCACCGGGAGACCGGGGACCGCAGCCGGCTGATGCTGGACATCGCGGGCTACCGGGCCAAGAAGCGCGAGGAGCTCTCCGAGCTCGGCGCCAAGGCCGCGGCCGAGGTCAGGAGCTCCGGCGAGCCGGTGAAGATGAAGCCGATGACGCCCTTCGAGCGCAAGGTGGTCCACGACGCGGTGAAGGCCGCGGGTCTGCGGAGCGAGTCCGAGGGCGAGGAGCCGGAGCGCTTCGTCGTCGTGCTCCCCGCCTGATCGGTACGTACGTTCCCCCGGCCCCGTCTGTTGAGCAGGCGGGGCCGAACTTTGTCAGCCTGATAGTCCTGGTGGTCAGCGCTCCATGCGCTTATGCGGTACGGAAGGACGGTCCCCCGTGACGGAGGCAGCGGAGCTTCCTCCCGCGCCCGAGCAGGCGCGTGAGGTATTCGGTGATCGCTTCGCGGACGCGGTCCGGTATGCGGAGCTCCTGGCGGAGGCCGGAGTGCAGCGGGGTCTGATCGGCCCGCGCGAAGTGCCCCGCCTGTGGGAGCGGCACCTGCTGAACTGCGCGGTGCTCTCCGAGGTCGTACCCGAGGGCGTGACGGTGTGCGATGTCGGCTCGGGCGCCGGGCTGCCCGGTATTCCGCTCGCGCTCGTCCGCGAGGACATCAAGATCACGCTTCTTGAGCCGCTGCTGCGGCGCACGACCTTCCTCACCGAGGTCGTGGAGCTCCTCGGGCTCGACCATGTGACGGTGGTCCGTGGTCGTGCGGAGGAGGTCATGGGCAAGCTTCCCCCTGTCCACGTGGTGACAGCGCGGGCCGTGGCCCCGCTGGACCGCCTGGCCACGTGGGGGATCCCCCTGCTGCGCCCGTACGGCGAGATGCTCGCGCTGAAGGGTGACACCGCGGAGGAAGAGCTGAAGAGCGCCACAACGGCACTCAGCAAGCTCGGTGCGGTGAAGACTTCCGTGCTCCACGTCGGCGAGGGAGTGGTTGACCCGCTCTCCACCGTCGTGCGCGTCGAGGTCGGGGAGAGCCCGGGCGGTGTGCGTTTCGCGGCCAAGCGGGCCAAGGCGGCGCGCACGGGCCGTACGCGGCGCCGACGCTAGATCCCCCGCGAGGCTGGTCGACCTGGACTCCCGGCTCCGCGTGACGGAGCCGGGAGTTTTTCGTCACTGCGGCTGATCCGTCCTGACGACGAGCCGTACTCCACACAAGCTGCCCGACCATGTCACTCGGAGTGTCGCGCCGTCGTGGCCGTGACGGCCTTGCATCGTGTTTCACGTGAAACGTCGCTCACTGTTGCACGGCATCATCAGTCGCGGCCGGGCCGCGGCCGAACCCCGCGACCGGCAGCCCCTCGGTTCACTCCGAGAGGGGGTGGAGGTGTCCACAGAGGTGGATTTCTCCACAGAAGCACGGGCCTCGCTGGTTCACGACCCCGAAGGCATGGGAGGCTCTGTTCATTGCGAGCCTGAAGTCGAGGAGAGTGAATCCTTGCGGTCCGACGCCAACATCGCGGGACCGATGACCGATCCGGTCCCCGGTCCCCGTACCGAGTCGATGGGGGCGGATGTTTCACGTGAAACACCGCCTCCGATGGACGACACTCCCATCGGTCGTGCTGCCCAATTGGCGGTGGAGGCGCTAGGTCGCGCCGGCGAGGGCCTGCCCCGGCCTGAGCAAACCCGCGTCATGGTGGTCGCCAACCAGAAGGGCGGGGTGGGTAAGACCACAACGACGGTCAACCTTGCCGCCTCGCTGGCCCTGCACGGCGGTCGGGTCCTTGTGATCGACCTCGACCCTCAGGGCAATGCCTCCACCGCGCTGGGTATCGATCACCACGCCGAGGTTCCTTCCATCTATGACGTGCTGATCGACAGCAGACCGCTCTCCGAGGTCGTCCAGCCGGTCCCCGATGTGGAGGGACTCTTCTGCGCGCCTGCCACGATCGATCTCGCCGGTGCGGAGATCGAGCTGGTGTCCCTGGTGGCGCGGGAGAGCCGACTGGAACGAGCGATCCAGGCCTATGAGCAGCCGCTGGACTACATCCTCATCGACTGCCCGCCGTCGCTCGGTCTGCTGACGGTCAACGCGTTGGTAGCGGGCGCGGAGGTCCTCATCCCCATCCAGTGCGAGTACTACGCGCTGGAAGGCCTGGGGCAGCTCCTGCGCAACGTCGATCTGGTGCGGGGGCACCTCAACCCCAACCTTCATGTCTCGACGATCCTGCTCACCATGTACGACGGCCGGACCCGCCTGGCGTCCCAGGTCGCGGACGAGGTGCGCAGCCACTTCGGCGAGGAGGTGCTGCGGACCAGCATTCCTCGCTCGGTCCGTATCTCCGAGGCCCCCAGTTACGGGCAGACGGTGCTGACCTACGATCCAGGATCGAGTGGTGCCCTCTCGTATCTTGAGGCCGCCCGAGAAATCGCCCTCCGAGGAGTCGGTGTGGCGTACGACGCGCAGAACGCCCATGTGGGCGCACAGAACAGTCAGAACATTGTGGAGGGGATCCAGTGAGCGAGCGACGACGAGGGCTGGGGCGGGGCCTCGGCGCACTGATCCCCGCGGCTCCGACAGGGGAGAAGGCGGCTTCCTCGCCGGTGGGTGGACTCTCCACCTCACCGTCGGGCGCGCCTCTGCTCACCGCGGAGCGGGGAGTGGCGGCGGCGAAGGTGGCCACCCTGCCGCCTGTTGCGCAGGAGACCGAGGAGCCCTCGTCCAGCGGCGGCCCGGAGACGCCCGCCGCGCCGGTCGGTGCGCACTTCGCCGAGCTGCCGCTCGACTACATCACCCCGAACCCGCGTCAGCCCCGCGAGGTCTTCGACGAGGACGCTCTGTCCGAGCTCGTCACCTCCATCAAGGAGGTCGGGCTTCTCCAGCCCGTCGTCGTGCGCCAGGTGGGGCCGACGCGCTACGAGCTCATCATGGGCGAGCGGCGCTTCCGGGCCTGCCGTGAAGCCGGGCTCGACGCCATTCCGGCGATCGTGCGCGCCACCGAGGACGAGAAGCTCCTCCTGGACGCGCTGCTGGAGAACCTGCACCGTGCCCAGCTGAACCCGCTGGAAGAGGCGGCCGCCTACGACCAGCTGCTCCAGGACTTCAACTGCACGCACGACCAGCTGGCGGACCGGATCGGGCGCTCGCGCCCCCAGGTCTCCAACACCCTGCGTCTGCTGAAGCTGTCGCCGGCGGTCCAGCGTCGTGTCGCCGCCGGAGTTCTCTCCGCCGGGCACGCACGGGCCCTGCTCTCTGTCGCCGACTCGGAGGAGCAGGACCGGCTGGCCCACCGCATCGTGGCCGAAGGGCTGTCGGTACGGGCCGTCGAGGAGATCGTCACCCTGATGGGATCCCGTCCGCAGACCGCTACGCGCTCCAAGGGGCCCCGGGCCGGTGCTCGGCTCTCCCCGGCGCTCAGTGATCTCGCCACGCGCCTCTCGGACCGCTTCGAGACACGGGTGAAGGTCGACCTGGGACAGAAGAAGGGGAAGATCACCGTCGAGTTCGCCTCGATGGACGACCTCGAGCGGATCCTCGGCTCTCTGGCTCCGGGCGAGGGTCCCGTTCTGCAGAGGAGCCTCCTGGACGGCGACTCCGAGGACGCGGAGGACACGGAGGACTGAGCGTTCCGGGCCGGGAGATCAGGACTGAGCAGCCCGGCCCGGGAGATCTCGGATCAACCGACCGCGAGAGCGGGTCATGTCCGGTGTGTACCGGAACACGGCCCGCTCTTTGCTTTCTGACGGTATCGATGGAATCGCATCGTGGATACGATGCGATCGGGTACGGCGCATTCACCTGGGGCACCTTCATCGGGGAGGCAGGGGCCATGCAGAGCGTGAGCCGTACCGGACTGGTGACCGCGGGTCTGGGCCTGGGAGCGGTCGGCGGGTTCGTCGGTAGCCTGCTCAGGGAGCGAAGCGCTCTGACTGCCGCCCGCGGCGCCGCGGGCGAAGGAAGCGAGGAACATCCTTCATGGGGCGTCGGCTCGTACCGCTCACGCTGGACAACCTTCCGGATCTTCCCCAGCGCTGTCGGGCGTGCGTCTTCTGGGAGCTGGACCCCGTCAGTGGGGAAGCCGCGGTAAAGGCGGGAACGTCCGAGCTGGAGAAGGAGTCGTGGATCTCCGCTGTCCTGCTGGAATGGGGATCCTGCGGCCGCGTGGTCTATGTGGACGACGTGCCGGTTGGCTTCGTCCTATACGCACCCCCGGCATACGTCCCCCGCGCCACCGCGTTCCCCACGAGTCCGGTCTCACCGGACGCCGTCCAGCTGATGACCGCCTTCATCCTGCCGGGCTACCAGGGTCAGGGACTGGGACGGGTGATGGTCCAGACAGTCGCCAAGGATCTGCTGCGCCGGGGCTTCAAGGCGATCGAGGCCTTCGGGGACGCGCGTTGGAAGGAACCGGCCTGTCTACTGCCGGCGGACCATCTCCTGGCGGTGGGCTTCAAGACCGTCCGACCCCACCCCGCGTACCCACGTCTGAGGCTGGAGCTGCGGACGACGCTCTCCTGGAAGGAAGACGTGGAGATGGCGCTGGACCGCCTCCTCGGGGTCGTACAGAAGGAACCGGCACTTCGCCCGTTGTAGCCGGCGGCGCGCCCGTAGTCGGCGCTCTGTACCTGAGATCGGCGTCTGAGCCAGGCAAAGCGAATGGGCCAGCCCTCCAGGGCTGGCCCATTCGTGTTTCACGTGAAACACGCGCCGCTTGTGCGCGGCTGCTCACCGACTACTCGGTGATGAAGTCCTCGAGGTCCCGCACCAGCGCGGCCTTGGGCTTGGCGCCCACGATCGTCTTGGCGACCTCGCCACCCTGGTAGACGTTCAGGGTGGGGATGGACATGACGCCGTACTTGGCGGCCGTACCCGGGTTCTCGTCGATGTTCAGCTTGACGATTTCGATCTTGTCGCCGTACTCGGCGGCGATCGCCTCGAGGGACGGCGCGATCTGGCGGCACGGACCGCACCAGGCGGCCCAGAAGTCCACCAGGACGGGCTTGTCGCTCTTCAGGACGTCCTGCTCGAAGGAATCGTCGGTTACGTGCTTGAGGGTGCCGGCCACGGCGGGCTCCTTAACTGGTTGGTGCGGTGGGGCGGACGGGGGGTCAGACGGTGGCAGTAGCCGCGGCGTTCTCGCTGTCCGCGAGGGCAGCGAGGTAGCGCTCGGCGTCGAGGGCGGCGGAGCAGCCGGTGCCGGCCGCGGTGATGGCCTGGCGGTACGTGTGGTCGACGACGTCACCGGCGCCGAAGACACCGGTCAGGTTCGTGCGGGTCGAGGGCGCCTCGACCTTGAGGTAGCCCTCGTCGTCCAGGTTGAGCTGGCCCTTGAAGAGCTCGGTGCGCGGGTCGTGGCCGATCGCGATGAACAGACCGGTCACCGGCAGGTCGGAGATCTCGCCCGTCTTCAGGTTGCGCAGCTTCAGGCCGGAGAGCTTGGGGTCGCCCTCGATCTCGGCGACTTCGCTGTCCCAGACGAACTTGATCTTCGGGTCGGCGAAGGCCCGCTCCTGCATGGCCTTGGAGGCACGCAGGCTGTCACGGCGGTGGACGATCGTCACGGACTTGGCGAAGCGGGAGAGGAAGGTCGCCTCCTCCATCGCGGTGTCACCGCCGCCGATCACGGCGATGTCCTGGTCCTTGAAGAAGAAGCCATCACAGGTGGCACACCAGGAGACGCCGCGTCCGGAGAGGGCGTCCTCGCGGGGCAGGCCCAGCTTGCGGTGCTGCGAGCCCGTGGTGACGATGACGGCCTTGGCGCGGTGCACGGTCCCGGCGGTGTCCGTGACGGTCTTGATCTCTCCCGACAGATCGACGGCGACGATGTCGTCCGGTACCAGCTCAGCGCCGAAGCGCTCGGCCTGGGCCCGCATGTTGTCCATGAGCTCGGGGCCCATGATGCCGTCCTGGAAGCCGGGGAAGTTCTCCACCTCGGTGGTGTTCATCAGGGCGCCACCCGCGGTGACGGCGCCCTCGAAGACCAGCGGCTTCAGCGACGCGCGCGCGGTGTAGAGCGCTGCCGTGTAGCCGGCAGGCCCGGACCCGATGATGATCACGTTACGGACGTCGCTCACGGCTTCATTCCTCGTCTCTGGAGACTGCTACGTACTGCCGGTGGGAGCTTCTCTCAGAACTCTCACCCCACCCAACGGATACTAAGGGGCTTGCATTCCCGCTGTGTCCGGGCACACGGACATGGGGCACCGCACAGTGTTCCCAAGGGGTTCCTGGGGAAGGAGCGACTCTACGGGCACGCGATCAGGAGCGGGTGTACGAGTGGGTCAGCAGGAGCTTGCCGGGGGATGTGCCCCCGGGTTTCTCGCAGGCCGCGTCGACGATGTACGCCGTGACCTTCGTGTTGTCGGAGGTGTCCGGCAGCACGACGAGATAGACACTCGTTCCCTTGTACGTGCCCTTTTCCGCGGCGAGGACGGCCCCGGTGCTTCCGGTCCCCTGCTGGATGCAGTCGGGGATCTCCACAGCGGGCGTGATCAAGGTGTCCACTCCGGCGGAACCGTTGTCCGCCCCATTGGACTCGACTCCCCACGGATGCTTCGAGCCGCCGGAGCGGTCGCGGCCGTTCTTGTTCTTGGCGAGGAGATCGGTGACCCGGGTCTGCAACGTTCCTTCGGAGTAGGTGTCCTTCGACCCCTGCTGCGTTGCCGTAGGGCTCTTGCCGGAGCCGTCATCGCTCAGTGTCTGAAAGAAGATCGCACCCAGTCCCAGAGCGGCGGCGGTGAACGCTGCGCCGAGGAGCGCCACCTTGCGCCGCCCTGGACGTCCCCGACGTGAACGGCCCGGGCCGGTGGCCGCGTGGGAGTGCCCCGAGGGGCGGCTCACGGAGGGGGTGGTCTGCGTACCGGAGACGCCTGCGACCGATGTTTCACGTGAATCGGTGCCTGATGTTTCACGTGAAACATCGAGGCGCTGGTCGTCCGCCTCGGATGGGCGGCTGGATGCCGCGGTGCTCAGCAGCGCCTCCGCGGCCAGTGCGGCATCGATGCGGCCGGCCACGTCGTCGGGCATGCGCGTCGGTCCCGGCAGGGTGCCGAGCAGCCCCCGGATCTCCTCCAGGGAGTCGTACACGTCGGCGCAGAGCGCACAGTCGTCCAGATGCCGTCGAATGTCCGCGGTACGGGAAGGCGGCAGCAGACCTTCGGTGAGGTCGGAGATCTCCGCGACATCCGGGTGCCCGGCCGTATCCGTCGTGGATGTCACGCTCGCCCACCTCCGCCCTTCACAGCAGCTGAATCGCTTGGTCCCGCGTCTTGGGGACCCGCGTCGTGCGGCCCCGCTGCCGGTGGGACGGATGCCCCCTGCGTCCGGTTCCTTCCGTCGTCCGATCTGTTGCCGCCCGTACTGCTTCCCTTCTCCGAGCGGAGGTGGGCGAGCAGCGGGAGCAGTCTGGCTCTGCCGCGGGCGCAGCGGCTTTTCACCGTGCCGACGGGCACGTCGAGGACGGCTGCCGCCTCCGCCACGGGATAGCCCTGCATGTCCACGAGGACGAGGGCGGCGCGCTGGTCGGCCGGGAGGGTGCCCAGGGCCGTCACCAGTTCGCGGTGCAGGTCGTTGCGCTCGGCCGGAGCGGAGGCGGACTCGTGGGGTTCGAGGAGCTGTTCCAGCCGTTCGGTGTCGTCGACGGGGGAGGTCCTCCTGGAGGCGGCCTTGCGGGCGCGGTCCAGGCAGGCGTTCACGGTGATGCGGTGCAGCCAGGTCGTGACGGCCGACTGGCCACGGAAGGTATGAGCGGCCCGGTAGGCGGAGACCAGCGCGTCCTGGACGGCGTCAGCGGCCTCCTCGCGGTCTCCCAGCGTGCGCAGGGCCACCGCCCAGAGCCGGTCCCGGTGACGCCGCACGAGCTCACCGAAGGCCTCCGGGTCGCCGTCCACGTGACGGGCGAGGAGGTCCTGATCGCTTGCATCGGCGTACGCGGCTTCATCGGCCATCGAACCCCCTCCCCCTGCCTACGCGAGCGTCAGCCGGTGAACTTCACGTCGGTGATGGCCTGCTTGTAGCCGGCGTTGCTGTACTGGTCACCGGGCCCATAGGGCATCGCCGTGATCCAGAGCAGTACGTACTGACTCTTCACCTTCTTGCTGACCGTGATCTTCGCGGTCGTACCGCTCGTGGTGACGGTCCCGATCCTCGTCATCGAATCCACGGGCGTCGAAGAACTCGTCGAGTCGGTTGCGTACAGGCCGATCGCGGTGTGATCGCCGGGGTACCGGAGCCCTATGGAGGCCGCCGTGACGGTCTGCCGCGAGCCGAGGTCGTAGACGATGCCGACGCCGGGCTTGAAGGCCGGGTTCATCTGCGGACCGTCCACGAAGCTCTTGCTCCGCCAGTACGTCGAACTGTTCCCGTCGTACGTCTTGTCCACGTCCCCGGCCGCCTGTGGGGCGCCCTTGGCAACGTACTCCTGGGCGCCCTTGATGGTGATCGGCTTGACCGGCTTGGTCTTCTCGCTGTTCTTGTCGTTGCCGTCCGTCGTCCGCGTCGGCTGGGTGTCGTCGGACTTGCGATCCATCAGCGCGTCCGCGAGCTGCCAGCTGCCGAGGCCCAGGGCGGCGATGAGGAGGGCCGACACCGTCCACTTGAGGGCCTTGCCGGTGCGGCTCTGCAGCGGGGGCGGCGGGGTCGGCACCGGCTGGGTGGCGTGCGGCGTGGGGCGGCCGTAGCTGCCCTGCTGGTACGACGTGCGCTGGTACTCCGGCGGCGCGGTGAACGCGGGCTCCGGCGGCCGGATGCGGGGCATCTCGGCGATCGCCTTGACCAGCTCCTCCGGAGTCGTGCACGGGGACTCGTGGCGGGAGGCCGTCGCGCCGTCGTTCGCGAGCGCGCGCATGGCGAGCTCGGACAGGCCGCGATGGACGCCGGCCCGCACCTGGTCCGGTGCGATCAGGCCGACACCCTTGGGCAGCCCCGACAGGCCGTACGCGTCGTTCTCGTACGGCCAGCGCTGGGTGAGCGCGGCGTACAGGAGCGCGCCGATCGCCTCGGTGTCCGTGCGCTGGGGGGTGTTGGAGCTGATGCCGCGCAGCGCGGCGTTCACCGCGAGCCCACGGATGCGCCACTGGCCGCTCGACGTGCGCAGCACGGCGCTCGGGGTCAGCCGCAGATGGGCGAGGCCCTCACGGTGTGCGGCGGCCATGGCCTGGGCGACCTGGGTGACCATCTGGTAGGCCTCGTGGACCTCCAGCGGGCCCGCGGCCAGGAGTGCCGTCAGCTCCGTGGCGTCCGGCAGCCATTCGTGGACGACATAGACGAGATCGTTCTCCTCGACCGCGTCCAGGACCTGGACGAAGCGCGGGTCGCCCAGCAGGGCGGAGGACCGGGCCGCCGCCAGTACCGAGCGGGCCCGCGGATGGTCGGCGGGCAGCAGATGCACGCCGACGGCGCGACGCAGCTTCTCGTCCACCGCACGCCAGCTGCTGAAGCCGTCCAGACGGGTGACGCACTCCTCGAGGCGGTACCTCCTGGCCAGCTTGTGGCCGCTGTGCAGTTCCGGCGGTGAGACCTTCCCGGGACTTTCGGTCCCGCCGCTCCCCTGTGCCTCGTCGCTGTCCGTCTCCCGCTCCCGGTTCTGGGCCATCCCGTCGGACGTGGACTGGCCCGCCTTGGCGGTCAGCGGCTCATCGCCGCTGTTGTCTGCCACGTCGACGGCAGCCGTGCTCCGTTCCGCCACCGTCGTTCCCGCCTCCCCATTCATTGCGCGCTGTCCGACGCAGAAACCAATTGTGCCCACAGTCCGGCGCTATGCACGACACACGACGACGGACGATGGTTGTGCGCGTACCCCCGCCTCAGCGCCCCAGGCGCCCGCGGACCATTCCGACCATTGAATTGAGTTCTTCGATGCGCATCTTCCGCGCGGCGACGTAGAAGACGCCGAACAGGACGACGCTGCCGCCGAGCAGGGCGGCGAACGATCCGCCGACCCCCTGTCCCAGCGTCTGCGCGATCCCGTAGCAGGCGGCGCCGCTGAGCAGTGCCGCCGGGACCGAGGCGATACCGAGCCTGGCGTAGGTGCGCAGGACACGGGCGCCGTCCAGATCGCCGCCCAGCCTCTTGCGCAGCCTGTTCCAGGCGACCCCGACGCCGATCGCGTAGGCGAGGCCGTAGGAGGCGGCCATGCCGACGACGGCCCAGCGGGCGGGGAGCACGAAGTAGCACACGGCCGAGGCCGCGGCGTTGAAGACCGCCACGATGACCGTGTTGTAGAAGGGGGTCCGGGTGTCCTCGTACGCGTAGAAGGCACGGAGCACGACGTACTGCACGGAGAACGGGATGAGACCGAGGCCGAAGGCCATCAGCATGTAGCCCATGTTGGTGGCCGGCGCGATGCCCGAGGACCCGAAGATCAGGGTGCACATCGGAATGCCGAGGGCGAGGAAGCCGAAGGCGATCGGCACGATCGCGACAGCCGTCGTCCGCAGTCCCTGGGAGATGTCGTCGCGCACCGCCCCGCTGTCGCCCTCGTGCGCGGACCGGGAGATACGCGGCAGCAGGGCGGCCATCAGGGAGACCGTGATGATCGCCTGCGGCAGACCCCAGATCAGCTGGGCGTTGGCGTAGGCGGCGAAGCCGGTTCCCTTGACGGAGTGCTGGCCCGCGGCGGTGGACAGCTGGGTGACGACCATCGCGCCCGCCTGGTTGGCGAGGACGAAGAGCACGGTCCACTTGGCGAGCATCGCGGCCCTGCCGAGGCCGTGTCCCTTCCAGTCGAAGCGCAGTCGCAGCCTGAACCCGGTCTCACGCAGATACGGGATCATCGCCAGGGCCTGGACGACGAGTCCGAGGAGTACGCCGACGCCGAGGAGCCGCTGGCCCTCCGGCGGGATGTTCTCGACGGACATGTCGGAGTTCGCGGCGGTGCCGTACACCCAGATGAACATGCCGAGCGTCACGATGATGACGATGTTGTTCAGGACCGGGGTCCACATCATCGCGCCGAACTTGCCGCGCGCGTTGAGGACCTGCCCCATCACCACGTGGATGCCCATGAAGAAGATCGAGGGCAGGAAGTAGCGGGTGAAGGTGACGGCCACCTCGTTGGCGGCGGGGTTGGTGGCGACAGGGTTCGACAGCATGCGGACCAGGAGGGGCGCGGCGAGCATCGCGAGCGCGGTCAGCAGGCCGAGCGCCACCATGACCAGGGTCAGCAGGCGGTTGGCGAAGGCCTCGCCACCGTCGTCGTCATCCTTCATCGCGCGCACCAGCTGCGGCACGAAGACGGAGTTGAGACCGCCGCCCACGGTCAGGATGTAGATCATCGTGGGGAGCTGGTAGGCGACCTGGAAGGAGTCGCCCAGGAAGCCGAGCCCCAGCGCGGAGACGATCAGCGCGGAGCGGATGAAGCCGGTGAGCCGGGACACCAGGGTGCCGGCCGCCATGACGGCGCTCGACTTCAGCAGACCCGAGGCCCGCCCGCCCTTCTTCGGCGCGGCCGTGGGGGTGGCCGGCGCCGTGGGGGTGAGCTGCATCGTCTGCTCGGACATCGGGGCGGGCGGCTGCGCCGCCGAGCCCTGGTGCACGGACGGTGCCTGTGCTTGTGCCGGGGCGGCAGTGGCCTCCATGGACGGTCGGACGCCGCCCTGCCGCTGGTCACGGAAGAGGTGGGCGAACGCGTCGGTCTCGGGCTGCTGGTCGGCGGCCTGCGTGACGAGGTCGTCGACGCCGACGAACTGGGTGGTGCGGGCGTCCTCGCCGTACGGCAGGTGCCGGCTGGGACCCGCCGGTTCCGGCGGAGGCGTCTGGGCCCACACACGAGGGTCGGGGGCGTGCTGCGCGGTGGGCGGCTGGGCGTAGAGCGGCTGCTGCGGGTAGTGCGTCCCCGCCGGCGGCGGGGGGTGCGCGGCACGGTCGTAGAGCGCCTCGGTCACGGGATCCTGGGCGGCGAGATCCTGAGCCCCGTACGGGTCCTGGTCGTAGGCGTCCTGGAAGTACATGTCCGGGTAGTGCCCCTGAGGCACCTGTCCGGGCTCGGCCGGAGGTCCCTCCGGGTAGCCCTCGGGGTAGCCGGAGTTCCCCGCGCCCTGCTCGGGGCGGCCCTCGGGGTAGCCCGAGCCGCCCGCGCCCTGGCCGCGGTCACCGTCGTACGGCGCGTTCATGGTTACCCCACCTCATCGTCCCCGGGCCCACCGGCCACGACATCGCTCAACGGTCCACTCTCTCACCCGTGCCGGACGGGTCGGTGCTTTCCGGTGCGGTGTCCGGTGCGGGGTCACTCGGGTGCTCCGGGGCGTCTGCCCCGGGCTCCGTCGTGGACTCCCCGTCGGGACCGTCCTTGGAGCGCTCGGTGTTCTCAACAGTGTCTACGGTGCCTGCGGCGTCCTTGTTCACGCCGTTCACGCCGTCCTCGGCCGTGGCCCCGGCCTCGGTTCCGCCCTCGGCGTCCGGGGCGTCCGCGGCGTTCTTCTGCTCCTCCGCGGCCTGCCGGGCCGCCGCGCGCTTGCGCTGCGTGTACATCCGGAACCCGGCGAGCACGAGCAGGAGGACGCCACCGCCGATGACCAGCATCACCGTGGGGGTGATCTCGGTGACCTTCACCTCGAAGTCGACGGGGTCACCGTATTTCTGGCCGTCCTCGGTGAACAGCTGGGCGGTCACCGTCACCGGGCCGTTGGCCTTGGCGGAGGTGGTGAACTTCACCGACTGGCTGTGCTCGCCCGCGACCTGGATCGGCTGCTCGTCGTAGGCGCCGTTGCCGATCTTGAGGCGAGTGGGCTGCTTCGACGTGAGGCGCAGTACCAGGTGGTGGACGCCCTGCACGAGGTTGTTCTGCACCGTCACCGGGATCGTGGCACTGCGCCCCGACAGCTTCGCGTCGGACTTCTTGATCAGCTTCACGAGACCGGTGAGGTCGTCGAGGTATCCCCTGACTCCGTCGCGGAAGGCCTCCCCCTGGCCTTTGCGGCCGCGCCAGGATGTCGACATCCCTCGGTCTATGGCCCGACCGAACGGAGTCACCACGCGGGACTTGTCGGTGAGGATGACCTTGAACTTGTCGAGGTTGCCCTGAGTGGCCTGGATCGTCACGAAGTCCGAGGTCTGCAGTTCCTGATTTTTCGGGGACTGCGGGTACAGGGACCCCGAGGGGATCCTTGTCGTGGCGTCCGGGTCCGGTTTGGCCTTGGCGGCCGCGGACAGGCCCTGGGCGTCGGACCAGTTTCCGTTCTGGAGCGCCTTCACCGCCGTCGCCATCGTCTGCGCCTGGCTCGCGGACGGCATGCGCTGCGGCGCGACGACGATGCTGCGCTGGTCGTTCGGCTCCTGGAGGTTGAGCGCGAGAGCCTGCGCCAGGAATTCCTGAACGGCCAGCGTGGAGTCGTCGGCCTTCGTCATGTCGCCCTGGAACTCGGTCGACAGCCGGTAGTCCGAGACCACCGCCGTCGTGCCGCCGCCGATGGGGCGGGCCGCACTGGGGGTGTAGGTCAGATCGCCGGTCTCGCGGAGGCTGTCGCTGCGGGCGATCACCTTGTCGGCACCCGCGGAGGTGGCGACCTTGATGATCGACGGGTCGACGGCGCCGTTCACGGGCCACGCGAAGTCGGTCTCCGGCTTCACGTGGATGATCGTGTCCACGGTGTCGGACGCCACGTCCGTGGCGTCCTTGAGGTGATTCAGGGAGCCGGCGACATCCGTGCCGTGGTGCGCCAGCGAGGCGAGGTCAGGGTCGGCGAAGGGGAGCGCGACCACTTCCTTGCCGGAGACCGTCTTCTCGAGCTTGTCGAGCCACTCCTTGGCGACGGCCTGGTTCTTGCCGGCCGTCGTGGTGTCGCCGTCCTGGATCCGGTAGTTACGCGTCATGGCGTCGACGGAGGCCAGCAGGTCCGGGTCGACGACCCAGGTCACGTCGAGATCGCCGCCCAGCGACAGGAGCTGGTCGAGGCGGCCACCGGGGGCGATCTCCTTGGCCAGCTCGTCGTCCTGGAAGACGGGGGTCTGCTGAGCGTCCGAACCGGTCTCCGCCCTGAGGTGGACCGTAGAGATCAGCGGCCAGAGATACGTCGTCTTCGTCCTGGTGTCCGCGCCCTCGGGCTGCCAGGGCAGGAAGGTCCGTTCGATCCCGAGCACGTGCTCCCACGGTTCCGCGGAGGTCTGGCCCGACAGGGAGACGGCCAGCTGGTACACCCCGTCGGAGCCGAGGTCGAGCTCCTTGACGGGTACCGAGATGCTGAACCGCTGCGAGACACCGGCGGGGAGCTCCGAGAACTTCTGGACGTACTTGCCACCGACCTCCAGGGGGTCGAGCCCCGGCTGGAACCCGGTGCGCTCGGCGGCGTCGTCGATGGCCACCCGACCGCTGAGCGAGGGGCCCACCCGCAGCCCCACGTGAGCGTCGGTCACCGTCTGCTTGCCCTTGTTGGTGATCGAACCGGAGACGGTGACCGTGTCGCCGTCCGTGGGGGCGCTGGGGCTCAGGGAGTCCAGGGAGACGTCGACCGTCCGGGACCCGCTGGCGGCGGCCACAGAGGCCGTTTCCGCGGCGTGTGCGGCCGGAGGGACGGACAGCTGGAGCAGTCCGGCCAGTAGGGGCGCCCCGGCCAGCAGTGCGCCGGTGCGCCGCAACCACCGGTGGGCAGGTGAGGGACTCGTCCCCTGGAAGTCTGCCGCCTCGGCCACGCGCTCGCCCGTCCCTCGTCGTCGTCAGTGGTCGTCGGAATGTGCGTCCACGCATGGTAACGATGCGCGCTGAGAGGAAGTGCCGCGGAGTGCTCCACAAGATCGGGAGACTGGGCCGACTGTCCTGTATGTGCGCGTATTGAGGCCCGTGTAAAGGGGAGGACGCCTGTGCACGTTTTATGGAGGCGCCCCGGGGTGCCCCGGCCACGTACCCTTTTCTGTTGTGCCGAACGCCAACGAAGACAATCCCAGTGCCCTGAGCCAGGTGCAGCACCGCGCGGTGAGTGAACTGCTGCGGGTGTCCCCTGTCGCCGACGACCTCGCCCTCCGATTCCAGGAGGCCGGGTTCTCCCTCGCCCTCGTCGGCGGCTCGGTCCGGGACGCGCTCCTCGGCCGGCTCGGCAACGACCTGGACTTCACCACGGATGCCCGACCCGAGGACGTACTGAAGATCGTGCGTCCCTGGGCGGACGCCGTCTGGGAGGTCGGGATCGCCTTCGGCACCGTCGGCGCGCAGAAGGACGCCCTCGTGGACGGCGTACAGCAGTCCTTCCAGATCGAGATCACGACGTACCGCTCCGAGGCGTACGACCGGACGTCCCGCAAGCCCGAGGTGTCCTACGGCGACTCGATCGAGGAAGACCTCGTGCGCCGTGACTTCACGGTGAACGCGATGGCTGTCGCGCTGCCGGAGAAGAAGTTCATCGACCCGCACGGCGGCCGGGACGACCTGGCCGCGCGGGTGCTGCGCACCCCGGGAACGCCCGAGCAGTCCTTCTCCGACGATCCGCTGCGGATGATGCGGGCCGCCCGGTTCGCGGCTCAGCTCGACTTCGAGGTGGCCCCGGACGTCGTCGCGGCGATGACGGACATGGCAGGACGTATCGAGATCGTCTCGGCGGAACGGGTACGGGACGAGCTCAACAAGCTCCTTCTCTCCGCGCACCCGCGCAAGGGCCTGACGCTGCTCGTCGACACCGGTCTCTCGGCCCATGTGCTGCCCGAGCTGCCGGCCCTGCGGCTGGAACGTGACGAGCACCACCGGCACAAGGACGTCTACGATCACACCCTGATCGTCCTGGAACAGGCCATGGAGCTCGAGGAGAACGGCCCCGACCTGGTCCTGAGACTGGCCGCACTGTTGCATGACATCGGCAAGCCGAGGACCCGGCGCTTCGAGAAGGACGGACGGGTGTCCTTCCATCACCACGAGATGGTGGGCGCGAAGATGACCAAGAAGCGGATGTCGGAGCTCAAGTACTCGAACGAGCTCGTGAAGGACGTCTCCCGGCTGGTCGAACTTCATCTGCGGTTCCACGGGTACGGCACCGGTGAGTGGACCGATTCCGCCGTCCGTCGCTACGTACGGGACGCGGGGCCGCTCCTCGACCGTCTTCACAAGCTGACCCGCTCCGACTGCACCACCCGTAACAAGCGCAAGGCGACCGCACTCTCGCGTGCGTACGACGGCCTGGAGGAGCGCATCGCCCAGCTTCAGGAGCAGGAGGAGCTGGACGCGATCCGGCCCGATCTCGACGGCAACCAGATCATGGAGATCCTGGGCATCGACCCGGGCCCGGCGATCGGCCAGGCGTACAAGTTCCTGCTGGAGCTCCGACTGGAGAACGGCCCGATGGAACACGACGCGGCAGTGGCGGCGCTCAAGGAGTGGTGGTCCGAGCAGGGCTGAGGCTCAAGTCCGTGGGTCATGTTTCACGTGAAACATGACCCACGGGCGAGCGAGGGAGAGTGGCGAGGGGTGGTGTTTCACGTGAAACACCACCCCTCGCCGCATGTGAACGGTGTCGCTACTTGTTCTCCTTCAGGCACAGCACCACGTCGTGGCCACCGCCCGACTGGATGTAGGCGATCGTCGAGTCCGTGACGTCCTTGCACTTGTTTTCGTCGCTGGTGTCGTCGAACTTCTCGACGACCTTGTACTGGGCGTCACCCGAGGAGCAGTCGACCGTCTTGAGGTCGGCCTTGGAGTCCGTGCCGTCGTTGTGCATGCAGTTGCCGACCGACGCGGTCTCCGCGTCGCTCTGGCCGAGGTACCACTTCACCCCGTACAGAGCCACGGCGACGAGTATCAGCGCGACGATGCGCAGCGCCTTCTTGCCGCCCCGCTTGGCCGGGCTGGGGGCCGGCGGCGGCACCGGGGCGCCCTGGTTGGGGAACGGCGCGTAGGGCTGCTGCGGGGGAACCCCCGGCTGGACCGGCTGCTGCCCCATGGGAGCGGTGGGCTGCTGGGCGTACGGGTTCTGGCCGTGGGGCGGCGGAGTAGTCATACGGGGTCCCCCCTGGAACCTAGGCGCGTGGCGCGAAATAAGACGCACGTAAGTTATCGGGAGCCTGTGACAACGCAGTAGTCAGGAGGGGCTCTGTGTCATTGATGTGACACTGGCCGGCGATCAAAACGGGCCATAGATAGAGCAACCGCGGCGTAGACCACGGCCACGGTGGCGACGAGCGGAACCGAGCGTCCGTCAGAAGGCAGTATCAGTGCGGCCACCGCGGCCGCGCCGACGAACGCGACGTTGAACAGGACGTCGTAGACGGAGAAGATCCGGCCGCGGTAGCCGTCGTCGACCGATGACTGCACCACGGTGTCGGTGGCGATCTTCGCGCCCTGTGTGGTCAGGCCCAGGACGAAGGCGGCGGCCAGCACAGGGGGCGGGGTGAAGGACAGGCCGAGAGCGGGCTCCAGGACCGCGGCCGTACCGGCGCACACGAGGATCCAGCCCCGGGGACCCAGTCGCCCCGCCGCCCAGGGCGTCACCACGGCCGCGGCGAAGAAGCCCGCCCCCGATATGCCCACGGCCAGCCCCAGCAGGGCGAGCCCGTCGTCCGAGCCGGACGACCAGGCGTACCGGCAGAGCATCAGCATCATGACCGTCAGGGCGCCGTAGCAGAAACGCATCAACGTCATGGCCATGAGCGCCCAGGCGGCCTCCCGTCGCGCGGGCTCGGCGAGATGGCGCACGCCCGCCATCAGACCGCGGGCGGTGCCGGCGAGCGCCGTGCGCAGGTTCGGCCGCACCAAATGCTGCTCCGGGCCGAGCAGTTCCGGCGATATGCGCAGCGCGGCGAGCGCCGCGCACAGATAGAGGGCCGCCCCGACGAGCACGACCGCAGCGTCCGAGTCCGAGCCGACCAGCCGCACGACGAAGGCGAGACCCCCGCCCGCTGTCGCGGCGAGTGTCCCGGCGGTGGGAGAGAGCGAGTTGGCGATCACCAGCCGGTCCGGGTCGACGACGCGGGGCAGGGCCGCCGAGAGCCCCGCGAGGACGAAGCGGTTGACCGCGGTGACGCACAGGGCGGAGGCGTAGAAGAGCCAGGCGGGCACGTGGCTCAGCATCAGAACGGCCGTCACGCATGCCAGCGCAGCCCGCAGCAGATTGCCGTACAGGAAGACCTGGCGGCGCCGCCAGCGGTCCAGCAGGACGCCCGCGAAGGGGCCGATGAGGGAGTACGGGAGGAGCAGGACGGCCATCGCCGAGGCGATCGAGGCAGCGGAGGTCTGCTTCTCCGGGGAGAAGACGACGTAGGTGGCGAGCGCGACCTGGAAGACCCCGTCGGCGCCCTGGGACAGCAGGCGGACCCCGAGCAGACGTCGGAAGTTCTGGAGGCGCAGGAGGACGCGCAGATCACGCACGACGGCCATGGGGCACAGCCTCACATACGAGGAAGGTCCCCGGGTGAGTGACCCGGGGACCCTCGACGGGCAGGAGCGAAGAGCCCCTCGGCGCCGTGCGCGGCGTCCCGTCGGCCCGCGGTGCCCTGTCCTACGGGCACTGCGAACCGTGTCGGCCGGCGCTCGGCGCCTGTCTTTCTAGCGCTCGACCTCGCCCTTGATGAACTTCTCGACGTTGGCGAAGGCCTCGTCGTCGAAGTACTGGACCGGCGGGGACTTCATGAAGTACGACGACGCCGACAGGATCGGGCCGCCGATGCCGCGGTCCTTCGCGATCTTCGCGGCGCGCAGGGCGTCGATGATGACACCGGCCGAGTTCGGGGAGTCCCAGACCTCGAGCTTGTACTCCAGGTTCAGCGGAACGTCACCGAAGGCACGGCCCTCGAGGCGGACGTAGGCCCACTTGCGGTCGTCGAGCCAGGCCACGTAGTCCGAGGGACCGATGTGGACGTTCTTCTCGCCCAGGTCGCGGTCGGGGATCTGCGAGGTGACGGCCTGCGTCTTCGAGATCTTCTTGGACTCGAGGCGGTCGCGCTCCAGCATGTTCTTGAAGTCCATGTTGCCGCCGACGTTGAGCTGCATGGTGCGCTCAAGACGGACACCGCGGTCCTCGAACAGCTTCGCCATCACACGGTGCGTGATGGTGGCGCCGACCTGCGACTTGATGTCGTCGCCGACGATCGGGACACCGGCCTCGGTGAACTTGTCCGCCCACTCCTTGGTGCCGGCGATGAAGACCGGGAGGGCGTTGACGAAGGCGACCTTGGCGTCGATGGCGCACTGGGCGTAGAACTTCGCCGCGTTCTCGGAACCGACGGGCAGGTAGCAGACGAGGACGTCGACCTGCTTGTCCTTGAGGATCTGGACCACGTCGACCGGGGCCTCGGCGGACTCCTCGATGGTCATGCGGTAGTACTTACCGAGACCGTCCAGGGTGTGGCCGCGCTGGACCGTGATGCCCTTGTTCGGGACATCGCAGATCTTGATGGTGTTGTTCTCGCTGGCACCGATGGCGTCGGAGAGGTCGAGGCCGACCTTCTTCGCGTCGACGTCGAAGGCGGCGACGAACTCGACGTCACCGACGTGGTAGTCGCCGAACTGGACGTGCATCAGGCCGGGGACCTTGGTCGCCGGGTCGGCGTCCTTGTAGTACTCGACGCCCTGAACCAGCGAGGCGGCGCAGTTGCCCACGCCGACGATGGCTACGCGAACCGAACCCATTCCGGTTGCTCCCTGTGTGTACGAGGTGAAGCCCCGACTGGACCTCACGTGGTGGTGTCGTCGGACGGATCCGGTCGGGAGTCATCCCGGTGCCGGGGCAGGCCGCCCGTCTCTCCAGATGTGCTGTGCTGCGGAGCGGGGCCGTCGGAGGCACCTCGGGAGGTGTCTTCGGTGGCGGAACTGACGTCCCGTCCCGCCCGCTCGCTTTCGATGAGCTCGTTCAGCCAGCGCACTTCGCGCTCCACGGACTCCATTCCGTGGCGCTGGAGCTCAAGGGTGTAGTCGTCGAGGCGCTCCCGGGTGCGTGCCAGAGAGGCGCGCATCTTCTCCAGGCGCTCCTCGAGCCGGCTGCGGCGGCCCTCCAGTACGCGCATGCGTACGTCGCGTGACGTCTGCCCGAAGAAGGCGAAACGAGCGGCGAAGTGCTCGTCCTCGTACGCGTCGGGACCCGTCTGCGAGAGCAGCTCCTCGAAGTGTTCCTTACCTTCCGCCGTCAACCGGTAGACGATCTTGGCGCGACGCCCTGCGAGTGGAGCGGCGAGGGCGTCCTCCGGGGTGCTCCCCGATTCCTCGATCAACCAGCCGTTGGCGACCAGCGTCTTGAGGCAGGGGTAGAGCGTCCCGTAGCTGAACGCCCGGAACACACCGAGTGACGTATTGAGTCGTTTGCGCAGCTCATAGCCGTGCATCGGGGACTCGCGGAGCAGACCGAGAACGGCGAACTCGAGGATCCCGGAGCGCCGGCTCATCTCGCCTCCTGCCTGTCGCGGCCTCCTCGGCACGTTCTTTATGCCGAGCTGATGTATCGACTCGATACATCAGCACGATAGAACGGCCATCCGTCTGCGACAAGAGGGACCACGGTGAACGGCGTCACATCACCGATTCATACGAAGCAAGTTGCCTGATTTGAGGTGAACTTCGGAGCTAGGTGGGTTTTGACGGTGCGTAGTCTGTGCGCCATGCAAAACCACCGGGAACCGAGTGACGCCTGAGGACGTCTTCGTCCTCGGTGCAGTACGGGTGAATGTGTGATCGACCGCATCCGTACTTCGGGGGGACCGGAAACCAGCCGCCGTTTCCAGGCGCGCAAGGGTGCGCCTGCCCTAGGAGTAGTCGTTCGATGAGCGAGCACCGTCGCAAACCGCCGCAGCAGCAGGGCGGCGGACGTGCCGCGGCCCGGCGCGGCCAGCCCGGCCCGTCCGCAGGCCGCCGCGCGACACCGCGAGGCGCCACTGGGTCACCTTCCGACTCCTATGAGTCACCTTCCGGTTCCGGTGGGTCAGGGGGTGAGGAGGAGCGCCCGTACGGGGGTCGCGCCGAGGCTCGGCGCGCGGCCCAGAGGAATGGTGGCGGCGGGCGGCGCAGAGGCGCGGAAGCCGCCGGATCCGGCGGCCGCCGCGGAGGCCCCGGCGGCCCGAACGGGCCCGGTCGTGGCCGCCCCTCGGGACCCGTCAAGAAACGCCTCATCGACTACCCGCGCGCGGGTAGGTCGGGGGGTGCGCGCTGGGTGCCGTCCTGGAAGCTGGTGTCGGGCCTGTTCATCGGCTTCGTCGGGAGCCTGGTGGCCGTGGCCGGCATCGGGTACGCCATGGTGAGCGTCCCGAACGTGGCGGAGACCGCCACGGCGCAGAACAACGTCTACTACTGGGCCGACGGCACCCAGATGGTCGCCACCGGTGGTGAGACGAACCGCCAGATCATCAACTACTCGCAGATCCCCGCGGCGATGCGCTACGCCGTCATCTCGCAGGAGAACAAGACCTTCGAGACCGACAGCGGCGTCGACCCCAAGGGCATCGCCCGTGCCTTCCTGAACATGGCCAGGGGCGGTCAGACGCAGGGTGGTTCCACCATCACCCAGCAGTACGTCAAGAACGCGATGCTGGACGACCAGTCGCAGACGATCTCCCGGAAGTTCAAGGAGATCTTCGTCTCGATCAAGGTGGGCGCCACGGTCAAGAAGGAAAAGATCATGGAGGGGTACCTGAACTCCGCGTACTACGGTCGCGGGGCGTACGGACTCCAGGCGGCGGCGCGCGCTTACTTCGACAAGGACGCCATCAAGCTCGACGAGAGCCAGTGCGCCTTCCTGGCGGCGATGCTCAAGGGCGCGACCTACTACGACCCGGCGGGCGCCCCCTCGCTCGACGCGTCGGCCACCCCCGAGAACAACAAGAAGCGGGCCACGGCCCAGTGGTCGGACACGCTGGACAAAGAGGTCAAGTACGGGCATCTGAGTGCTGCGAAGCGGGCCACGTTCAAGGAGCTTCCCAAGGCTCAGAACCCGCGTTCCAACACCCGGCTCAGCGGCCAGATCGGCTACCTCGTCGACCTCGCCAAGGCGTATGTCGTCCACAACACGAAGATCACCGAGGACCAGCTCCAGCGCGGCGGCTACTCGATCCACACGACCTTCGACAAGTCGAAGGTCAATGCTCTCGAAAATGCCGTGAAGGAAGTCCGCAGCAAGAAGATCAACCCCAAGGCGCGGCCGGACACGGACAAGTTCGTCCAGTTCGGCGGGGCCTCTGTCGATCCGACCACGGGAGCGATCAAGGCCATCTACGGCGGTGAGGACGCGACCAAGCACTTCACCAACAACGCCGACCAGACCGGTGCCCAGGTGGGATCGACGTTCAAGCCGTTCGTGCTCGCGGCCGCCATGCAGTGGGGCGTGAAGGATCCCGCGGGCTCGGGACAGCGCAAGATCGCCTCTCCGAAGAGCCTGTACAGCGGCAAGAACAAGCTCAAGATCGAGCAGTACGACCACTCCGTCTGGACCGACAAGGAAGGCAAGGAGTGGCTGCAGACCAACGACGGCGACAAGTCCTACAATCCGCCGAGCTACAAGATCGACCTGCGTGAGGCGATGCGGGAGTCCGTGAACTCCGCCTACGTCCAGCTCGGCATGGACGTGGGTACGGACAAGGTGGAGCAGGCCGCGCTCGCCGCGGGCGTTCTCAAGAGCAGCCTGGCGAGCTCCAACTTCCCTTCCTTCTCCATCGGTACCTCGGACCCCAGCGCGATCCGTATGGCCGGTGCGTACGCCACCTTCGCGGACAGCGGACAGCAGCGTGATCCGTACTCGGTCGAGAAGATCGACAGCAAGGACGGCACGGTGTTCCGGCACCGTGACATCGCGAAGGCGAAGGAGGCCTTCAGCCCGGAGGTCGCGGACAACGTCACCGACGTGCTCAAGACGGTCGTGGACAAGGGAACCGGTACCGCCGCGCGGCTGACCGGCCGCCAGGTGGCCGGCAAGACCGGTACCACCGACGGCAACAAGTCGGCCTGGTTCGTCGGGTACACCCCGCAGCTGTCGACGTCGATCAGCATGTACCGCCTGGACGACAACGCGAGCAGCAAGAACCGTACGTTTCTGGAGATGTACGGCACGGGCGGCGAGAAGAAGATCCACGGTGCCTCGTTCCCGGCCCAGATCTGGCACGACTACATGGAGACCGCGCTCAAGGGCCAGAAGGTGGAGGACTTCCCGACGCCGCAGCCCATCGGTGAGGTCCTCAACGACACCCCGAGCCCGTCCGCGACCCCGTCGGCCACGTCCTCGCCGTCGACGAGCCCGACGCCGAGCGACACCCCCAGCCCGACGCTCAGCAACTCTCCTTCGCCCACGACGAGCGAGAGCTGCAACAAGTTCGACTGGACCTGCGGCAACAACGGCGGGACGGACGCGGGTGGCAGCGACAACGGCGGGACGGACGGAGGCGTCACCAACAGTCCCACGGCCACCGATACCGCCGGCAACGGCGGAGGCAACGGCAACGGCGGCGGCTTCATCCGAGGCCAGAACGGCTGAGTGAGGGACACCCGGGCCGAGCGACGGACGCGAGCCTGACGAAAGGGGGCCGACGGCACATGCCGGCGGCCCCCTTTCACGCGTACGGCAACCGGTGTGTCGTTGATCACAAGCGGTCGGGAGCGGAGGCGGCATCCGTCGCCGACCACCGCACTCCCAGGTCCGTACGGCAGGATGTGCGCCATGCCCAGTGCAGAGACGACGCGAGCGAGCGTGCGCGAGCCGGAGCCGGTGCGGCCGACCAAGGAGGACGAGGTCGCCGCGGCCGGCAGTGAGCTGATCGGCGGCCCCATCGGACGAAGGGCCCTCCTCGGGACGTCCTGGTGGACGCCCGTACGGGTCGTCGCGCTGGTCGCGATCGCCATGTTCGCCCTCGGCATGGTCCAGAAGCTGCCCTGCTACGACGGCGGCTGGTTCTTCGGGGCCAGCACCCAGTACACGCACGCGTGCTACTCGGACATCCCGCACCTCTACCAGGGGCGCGGTTTCGCCGACGGCCTGGTGCCGTACTTCGACAAGCTCCCCGGCGACATGGACTACCTCGAGTACCCCGTGCTCACGGGTGTGTTCATGGAGGTCGCGGCCTGGCTCACGCCGGGCGGCGGCAGCATCCAGGACCAGGAGCAGATCTACTGGATGGTCAACGCGGGGATGCTCATGGTGTGCGCGGCGGTCATCGCCGTGAGCACCGCGCGCACCCACCGCAGGCGCCCCTGGGACGGCCTCCTGGTCGCCCTCGCGCCCGCCTTCGCGCTCACGGCCACCATCAACTGGGACCTCCTCGCCGTGGCCCTGCTGGCCGCCGCGATGCTCATGTGGTCGCGGGGCCGCGCCCTCGCCTTCGGCATCCTGATCGGACTCGCCACCGCCGCCAAGTTCTACCCGTTCCTGGTGATGGGTCCGCTGCTCGTGCTGTGCTGGCGGGCCGGCAAGTGGCGCGAGTTCGGGATCGCGGTGATGGGCGCCGTGGGCGCCTGGCTGGTCGTCAACCTTCCGGTCATGTACCTCGCCCCGGAGGGCTGGGCGAAGTTCTACAGCTTCAGCCACGACCGGGGAGTCGACTTCGGTTCGGTCTTCCTGTTCCTCTCGACCTGGTTCAAGATCACGATCACCGCCGACACCGCGAACGCCTGGGCGCTGGTCCTGATGGTGCTCGTCTGCGTGGCCCTGACCGCCCTCGCCCTCACCGCCCCGCGCCGCCCCCGCTTCGCCCAGCTCGCGTTCCTGATCGTCGCGGCCTTCGTCCTCACCAACAAGGTCTACTCGCCCCAGTACGTACTGTGGCTGGTCCCCCTCGCCGCGCTGGCCCGGCCGCGCTGGCGGGACTTCCTGATCTGGCAGGCGTGCGAGGTGGCGTACTTCCTGGGGATCTGGATGTACCTCGCGTACACGACCAGCGGGGAGGCTCACAAGGGCCTCTCCTCGCAGGGCTACCAGATCGCCATCGCCGTCCACCTCCTGGGCACGCTGTACCTGTGCGCCGTGGTGGTACGCGACATCTTCATGCCGGAACGGGACATGGTCCGCAAGGCGGGCGACGACGACCCCTCGGGCGGAGTCCTCGACGGGGCGGAGGACGCCTTCGTCCTCGGGGCCGCGGCCCATCCGCCCCGGCACGCGGCGCACTTCGAGGGGCCGCCGGTGCAGTGGGGCAACGGAGGCGTGGCCGTGGAGGACCGTTCGCCCTGAGCGAACAGCGTGCCCAGGGGGCATACGAAAAGGCCGTACACGGTGATCGTGTACGGCCTTTCCGCTGCTCGCATCTCCCCTGAGGGAGGACGGCGTCCCCGCCTCAGCGCTCGACGACGCGGTCGAACTGCGTGGTCGTGTGCCGCAGATGGGCCACCAGTTCGTCGCCGACCCTCGGCTCCGTGGCGTCGGAGGGCACGAAGAGGATCGAGACCTGCATGTGCGGGGGCTCGGCGAACCAGCGCTGCTTGCCCGCCCAGACGAACGGGGAAAGGTTCCGGTTGACCGTCGCCAGACCGGCCCGGGCGACGCCCTTGGCGCGCGGCATGACGCCGTGCAGCGCCTTCGGGGCCTCCAGGCCCACCCCGTGCGACGTACCGCCCGCCACGACGACGAGCCAGCCGTCCGAGGCCGCCTTCTGCTGCCGGTAGCCGAAACGGTCGCCCTTGGCGACGGGCGTGACGTCCAGGACGGCCCCGCGGTACTCGGTCGCGTCGTGGTCGCCCAGCCACAGCCGCGTACCGATCCGCGCGCGGAACCGGGTCTGCGGGAACTGCTGCTGCAGCCGCGCGAGTTCCTGGGCCTTCAGGTGGCTGACGAACATCGTGTGCAGCGGCAGGCGGGCCGCACGCAGGCGGTCCATCCAGCCGATGACCTCCTCGACGGCGTCCGAGCCGTCGGTACGGTCCAGCGGCAGGTGGATGGCGAAGCCCTCCAGCCGCACGTTCTCGATGGCGGAGTGCAGATGCGGCAGATCCTGCTCGCTGACACCGTGCCGCTTCATCGAGGACATCACCTCGATGACGACACGGGCGCCCACGAGGCCGTACACGCCGTCGATGGACGACACCGAGCGGATGACGCGGTCGGGCAGCGGTACGGGCTCCTCGCCCCGCCTGAACGGCGTCAGGACCAGCAGGTCGCCGCCGAACCAGTCCTTGATCCGGGCGGCCTCGTACGTGGTGCCGACGGCGAGGATGTCGGAGCCGAGGCGGGTGGCCTCGTCCGCGAGCCGTTCGTGGCCGAAGCCGTAGCCGTTGCCCTTGCAGACGGGGACGAGCCCCGGGAACTGCTCGGACACCTGCTTGTGGTGTGCCCGCCAGCGCGCGGTGTCGACGTAGAGCGTGAGCGCCATGGCCGGTCCCGGAACCTTTCTCGTGGCTGCGGTGTATCAGAGGTATGGAAGGAAAGTGTGGCTCATGCGCCGGACCGACCGAGCGACACCGGGCCGGATCAGCGGCTCGGCTGGCTGTTCGGGCCGGCTCGGCGGCAGGACCCTCAGCGGCGGGACATGTAGATGTCGAGCGCCTTGTGCAGCAGCTTGTTGAGCGGGAAGTCCCACTCTCCGAGGTACTCCGCGGCCTGGCCGCCCGTGCCCACCTTGAACTGGATCAGGCCGAAGAGGTGATCGGTCTCGTCCAGCGAGTCGGAGATGCCGCGCAGGTCGTACACCGTCGCCCCCAGGGCGTACGAGTCGCGCAGCATCCGCCACTGCATCGCGTTCGACGGACGGAACTCACGGCCGATGTTGTCCGAGGCGCCGTACGAGTACCAGACGTGTCCGCCGACCACCAGCATCGTCGCCGCCGACAGGTTCACGCCGCCCCGCCGGGCGAGGTAGAGCCGCATCCGGTTGGGGTCCTCGGTGTTGAGGGCCGTCCACATGCGCTGGAAGTACGACAGCGGTCGAGGCCGGAAGTGGTCGCGGATCGCCGTGATCTCGTACAGCCGCTGCCACTCCTCGAGGTCGTGGTAGCCGCCCTGGACGACCTCGACGCCCTCCTTCTCGGCCTTCTTGATGTTGCGGCGCCACAGCTGGTTGAAGTTCTTGTGGACCTCTTCCAGGGAGCGGTTGGCCAGCGGCACCTGGAAGACGTAGCGGGGCTGTACGTCGCCGAAACCGGCGCCGCCGTCCTCGCCCTGCTGCCAGCCCATGCGGCGCAGCTTGTCGGCCACCTCGAAGGCGCGCGGCTCGATGAAGTCGGCCTCGATGTCGCGCAGACGCTTCACGTCCGGGTTCTGGATGCCGCCCTTGATGGAGGTGGCCTCCCAGCGCCGGATGATCACCGGCGGCCCCATCTTCACGGAGAAGGCACCCTGGTGCTTGAGGTGCGCGAGCATCGGCTGCAGCCACTCGTCGAGGTTCGGCGCATACCAGTTGATGACCGGGCCCTCGGGCAGATACGCGAGATAGCGCTTGATCTTGGGCAGTTGGCGGTACAGCACCAGCCCGGCGCCGACCATCTCGCCGCTCCTGCCGTCGAACCAGCCCAGGCTCTCCGAGCGCCACTCGGCCTTCACGTCGGCCCAGGCCGGGACCTGCATGTGGCTAGCCGAGGGCAGGCTCTGGATGTATGCCAGATGCTGCTCTCGGCTGATGGTCCTCAGGGTCAGGCTCATTCGGGGCGCTCCTCGGGCTGGTGTGTCCCCATGGGTACAGGGGCTCCGGCTCTCGCGCCGAAGCCTACTGCGCCCTGCGAGCGCCCCGTCTGGCCGTATGGAACCTGCGTCCTGACCGATGCCCGGTCGGGACGTTTTGGGGTGTTGTGTCACCTGTCGGGGGCCGTGTGGCGGCCGCGGAGTGGTGTCCGGGCCGCCCGGCCGCCTCGCCCCCTCAGCCGATGACGCCGCCGAAGAGGCCGCCGTGTGCCATGCCGAGGAAGAAGCCGATGGCGGAGGCGCCGAGCCCCAGGATCAGCCCGAAGCGCTGCCTGGTCGTCTCCGAGACGAACTGCCCGCCGGCGCCGGTGAAGATGCCCAGCAGCCCCGTCCAGGAGCTGATCAGATGCAGGCTGTCGAACTGTGCCGTGACGAACGCCGTCACTCCGAGCACCAGGGTCACGGCGAGCAGGGTGTCCTGGAGCGGATGGGGCTTGTGGTCGGTGGCGAGCAGGGATCCGGCGGTGTTGGTTCGCACTGTCTGTGCCATAGGGCACCTCCTGCGGAAGGCGGCGCATCGTAGCGCCATACACACCCGATGTGTACAGATTGACGGTGAACCCGGCCGGATTTCAACCCGAAGCGGGTGTGCAGGTACTCTGTACCCTCTGCACCGGTGTCTGCCCAGGCCGCGGCCAGGTCACGACAAGGACTCCCTTTCGGTTCACCGATCACTCGGTGCTTCGAACGGAGCCCGATTGTCAGTGGCGGCCGATACCGTTGCGTACGCATCACAACCCTCCTGCCACGGAACGACCGTGGCCGTTGAGTCCAAAGGAGGTGGGTTCCACATGCGTCACTACGAAGTGATGGTCATCCTCGACCCCGATCTGGAGGAGCGCGCTGTCGCCCCCCTGATCGAGAACTTCCTCTCCGTCGTCCGTGAGGGCAACGGAAAGGTCGAGAAGGTCGACACCTGGGGCCGTCGTCGTCTCTCGTACGAGATCAAGAAGAAGCCCGAGGGCATCTACTCGGTCATCGACCTGCAGGCCGAGCCTGCGGTCGTCAAGGAGCTCGACCGCCAGATGAACCTGAACGAGTCGGTCCTCCGGACCAAGGTCCTCCGTCCCGAGACCCACTGAGCTCTCCAGCTCAGCTGAACTCGGGCATCGAGTAGCAGCACCAGCAGCCAGCAGCAAACCCGCCGAGAGGTTCCCCCATGGCAGGCGAGACCGTCATCACGGTCGTCGGCAATCTTGTAGACGACCCCGAGCTGCGCTTCACCCCTTCCGGTGCGGCGGTCGCGAAGTTCCGTGTCGCGTCCACCCCCCGCACCTTCGACCGTCAGACCAATGAGTGGAAGGACGGCGAAAGCCTGTTCCTGACCTGCTCGGTCTGGCGTCAGGCGGCGGAGAACGTCGCCGAGTCGCTCCAGCGAGGCATGCGCGTCATCGTGCAGGGCCGGCTGAAGCAGCGGTCCTACGAGGACCGTGAGGGCGTCAAGCGCACGGTCTACGAACTGGACGTGGAGGAAGTCGGCGCCAGCCTGAAGAACGCCACGGCCAAGGTCACCAAGACCACCGGCCGCGGCGGTCAGGGCGGTTACAGCGGCGGCGGCAATGGCGGCGGCGGCGGCCAGCAGGGCGGCGGCTGGGGCGGAAGCTCCGGCGGCGGCCAGCAGGGCGGCGGCGGTGCCCCCGCGGACGACCCCTGGGCGACCGGCGCTCCTGCCGGTGGTGGCAACCAGGGCGGCGGTGGCGGCGGCTGGGGCGGAAGCTCCGGCGGTTCCGGCGGCGGCTACTCGGACGAGCCCCCCTTCTAGGCCTTCGGGCCGAGGGTGGGCTGTACCCCCACTTCTTGATCACACAGGAGAAACACCATGGCGAAGCCGCCTGTGCGCAAGCCTAAGAAGAAGGTCTGCGCTTTCTGCAAGGACAAGGTCACGTACGTGGACTACAAGGACACGAACATGCTGCGGAAGTTCATTTCCGACCGCGGCAAGATCCGTGCCCGCCGCGTGACCGGCAACTGCACGCAGCACCAGCGTGACGTCGCCACGGCCGTGAAGAACAGCCGTGAGATGGCGCTGCTGCCCTACACCTCCACCGCGCGATAAGGGAAGGGTGACCGAAACATGAAGATCATCCTCACCCACGAGGTCTCTGGCCTCGGTGCCGCGGGCGACGTCGTGGACGTCAAGGACGGCTACGCTCGCAACTACCTGATCCCGCGGAACTTTGCGATCCGCTGGACCAAGGGCGGCGAGAAGGACGTCGAGCAGATCCGTCGTGCTCGCAAGATCCACGAGATCGCGACCATCGAGCAGGCCAACGAGATCAAGGCCCGCCTCGAGGGCGTCAGGGTCCGCCTGGCCGTTCGCTCCGGCGACGCCGGTCGTCTCTTCGGCTCCGTCACCCCGGCCGACATCGCTTCGGCGATCAAGGCTTCCGGTGGCCCCGAGGTCGACAAGCGCCGCATCGAGCTGGGCTCGCCCATCAAGACCCTGGGCGCCCACGAGACGTCCGTGCGTCTGCACCCCGAGGTTGCCGCCAAGGTCAACATCGAGGTTGTCGCTGCCTGAGTGCAGCGCTCGGCATAGCTGAGAGAAGGGCCGAACCCCTCGGGGCCCGGCCCTTCTTCGTTTCACGTGAAACGGGAGACTTCCCCGGAATCAGGGGTTTCACGTGAAACGCAGGTTCCGTCCTCCGCGGGTTTCACGTGAAACGGGCGGCAGGCCGGATCGATGTACGCATGCGTTCCCTGCGCTCGCTCGGTCAGCGTGTGGCGCCCGTGACGATCCAGCGCCCCGAACGGGAGCGGAGCCACAGGGTCAGCATTCTCAGCGCCATCATCAGTGTCATCGCTGCCCACAGTGCCGTGAGCCCACCACCGAACGCGGGGACCAGCAGTGCGGCGGGCGCGAAGACCGCGAGGGTGAGCAGCATGGCCCACGCCAGATACGATCCGTCCCCCGCGCCCATGAGGACTCCGTCCAGGACGAAGACGATTCCACTGATGGGCTGGGAGACGGCCACCAGGACCAGTGCGGGGAGTGCGGTGTCCTGGACGGCCGGGTCGCTGGTGAACAGCGGGAGGAACAGCGGCCGGGCGACGAAGACCAGCAGGCCGAGGACGACGCCGGAGGCGATGCCCCACTGGACCATGCGGCGGCAGGCCTCGCGGGCGCCCTGAGCATCGTTCGCGCCGAGGTAGCGTCCGATGATCGCCTGCCCGGCGATGGCGATCGCGTCGAGCGCGAAGGCGAGCAGGCTCCACAGGCTCATGATGATCTGGTGGGCGGCGATGTCCGCGTCCCCGAGGCGGGCCGCGACGGCAGTGGCGATCATGAGGATCGCCCGCAGTGACAGTGTCCGCACCAGCAGAGGGGCACCGGCCTGGGCGCCGGCCCGGATGCCGGCGGCGTCCGGCCGTAGCGAGGCCCCGTGCTGCCGGGCTCCGCGTACGACCACGAACAGATACGCCGCGGCCATGCCGAACTGGGCGATGACCGTGCCCCAGGCGGAGCCCGCGATACCCAGTCCGGCACCGTAGACGAGCCCGGCGTTGAGCGCGGCGTTGGCCACGAACCCCGCGACAGCGACATAGAGGGGAGTCCTCGTGTCCTGCAGCCCCCGCAGGACTCCGGTGGATGCGAGGACGATGAGCATCGCGGGGATGCCGAGTGAGGAGATGCGCAGATACGTCGTCGCGTACGGGGCCGCGGTCGGTGAGGCGCCGAAGAGCTCCACCAGGGCGGGGGCCGTGGGCAGGACGGTGACGATGACGACGGTGCCGAGCAGCAGCGCGAGCCAGATGCCGTCCATGCCCTGACGGATCGCGGCTCGCAGATCACCCGCGCCGACCCGCCGGGCGACGGCGGCGGTGGTGGCGTAGGCGAGGAAGACGAAGACGCTGACGGCCGTCACGAGGAGGGCGGAAGCGATACCGAGGCCGGCCAGTTGTGCGGTGCCGAGATGGCCGACGATGGCGCTGTCCGCCATCACGAAAAGAGGCTCGGCGACGAGTGCGCCGAAGGCCGGAACGGCCAGCGCGACGATCTCTCGGTCGTGCCGGCGTCGGGCGGCCTTGGGCGCCGCGGGAGCCTGTGTCATGGGCACCAATCTAATCTTCCACAGGTAAGAGATGCAATGCTGCCATGACCCTTACCTGTTCGGTCGCCGGGCGTGTCGTCGCGCGCCGTTTGCAGGGATCTTGGTCCGGCCGGGAAAGTTTTTCTTCTGCACAGCCGGTGGACGGTGAAAGGCCAGGTCAGAGGTGTTGGAGGGGCCTCGCTGAGGGCTTGTTCACAGGCCTGTCCACCGGGTCGTGCACAGGTTTTGTGGAGTTCTCCACAGCATCTGGGCCGTCGTCCACATGGCCTGTGGATAACCAGATTGGCTGACGGTGCCCGCGGGCCTAACGTGGTGCGGCGCCCGCTCTCTACTCCGCCCTCGGAAACCTCGCAAAACCGACGCGTCAGAACCGGAGTTGGGCCCCTTATTTGTCAGTGCCGTGCCGTAGAAATATTGGGCACGGCTAGGTCCGCTCGGCGGACGGGAGGAGGTGGCCCGGTGAGTATTTCCGAGCCCTTGGACGACCCGTGGGCCGACAGCGGCCCCAGTGATCGTCTGCCCGCTTCCCGTCAGCGCCGCGATACGGGGCGTGCCCGTGACGAACAGCACGACCGCGACCGGGACAACGGGCCGTGGGAAGGCGGGGGCTCGTCCTTCGAGCGCGTACCGCCCCAAGATCTGGACGCCGAACAGTCCGTCCTCGGTGGCATGCTCCTGTCCAAGGATGCCATCGCCGATGTCGTCGAGGTCATCAAGGGCCACGACTTCTACCGGCCCGCGCACGAGACGATCTACACGGCGATCCTCGACCTGTACGCCAAGGGCGAGCCGGCCGACCCGATCACCGTCGCGGCCGAGCTCACCAAGCGCGGCGAGATCACCAAGGTCGGCGGCGCGTCCTACCTCCACACGCTCGTCCAGACGGTCCCGACGGCGGCCAACGCCGAGTACTACGCGGAGATCGTCCACGAGCGCGCGGTGCTGCGTCGCCTGGTCGAGGCCGGTACGCGCATCACGCAGATGGGATACGCGGCCGACGGCGACGTCGACGAGATCGTCAACAGCGCCCAGGCCGAGATCTACGCCGTCACCGAGCAGCGCACCACCGAGGACTATCTGCCGCTCGGCGACATCATGGAGGGCGCCCTCGACGAGATCGAGGCGATCGGGTCGCGGTCGGGGGAGATGACCGGTGTGCCGACCGGCTTCACCGACCTCGATTCGCTCACCAACGGGCTGCATCCAGGTCAGATGATCATCATCGCGGCCCGTCCCGCCATGGGTAAGTCGACGCTCGCGCTGGACTTCGCCCGGGCCTGCTCCATCAAGCACAACATGCCCAGCGTGATCTTCTCCCTCGAAATGGGGCGCAACGAGATCGCGATGCGTCTGCTGTCCGCCGAGGCACGCGTGGCACTGCACCACATGCGGTCCGGCACGATGACCGACGAGGACTGGACCCGGCTCGCTCGCCGGATGCCGGATGTCTCGGCCGCGCCGCTCTACATCGACGACTCTCCGAACCTGTCGATGATGGAGATCCGCGCCAAGTGCCGCCGTCTCAAGCAGCGCAGCGATCTGAAGCTCGTCGTGATCGACTATCTGCAGCTGATGCAGTCGGGCGGCAAGCGGTCCGAGAGCCGGCAGCAGGAGGTCTCCGACATGTCGCGAAACCTGAAGTTGCTGGCCAAGGAGCTGGAGCTGCCGGTGATCGCACTGTCGCAGCTCAACCGTGGCCCCGAGCAGCGCACGGACAAGAAGCCCATGGTCTCCGACCTGCGTGAATCCGGCTCGATCGAGCAGGACGCGGACATGGTGATCCTGCTGCACCGCGAGGACGCGTACGAGAAGGAGTCACCGCGGGCGGGCGAGGCGGACATCATCGTCGGCAAGCACCGTAACGGCCCGACGGCCACGATCACGGTGGCCTTCCAGGGTCATTACTCCCGCTTCGTGGACATGGCACAGACCTGATCCGGTGCCCGGGGCGGCGGCGGAGGGCATCTCTCGGCGTCCGGGGAAATGAACTCGACGTGTGGCGCCGGTGCGGGTGGACTGGGGGTATGACAACACCTCAGGAAGAGCTGCTTCCCGGTACACGCCGGGCTCTGTCGCACCGCATCGCCGTCGCCCAGGCCGACGGGCGGGCACCGTCGTTGGTGGCCGCGGTGGTCCGGGGCGGGCAGACGCTGTGGCACGGATCGCGGACCTCGGTGGACGGGCACGGGCCGGACGAGAACGTGCAGTACCGGATCGGCTCGATCACCAAGACCTTCACCGCCGTGCTGGTGCTGCGACTGCGCGACGAAGGACTCCTGGACCTGAGCGACCCACTGGAGAAGCATCTGCCGGGAACAGGTGCGGGGGAGGCGACCATCGCCCAACTCCTCGCGCACACCGCCGGCCTGGCGGCCGAGACACCCGGCTCCTGGTGGGAACGTACCCCCGGTTCCCTGCGGCCCGAGCTGGCCGATGTCCTCGGCGAGCAGCCCTTCCGCCACCCGGTCGGACGGCTTCATCACTACTCGAACCCGGGCTACACCCTGCTCGGCGCTCTGGTCGAGGAAGTGCGCGGGGCTCCCTGGGAGGAAGTCCTGCGGCGCGAGGTCCTCGAACCCCTGGGCCTGCACCGCACGAGCGGGCTGCCGCAGGCACCTCACGCGGGCGGCTGGGCCGTGCATCCGTGGGCGGACGTCATGATGCCGGAGCCCGCGGAGGATCTCGGCCGGATGGCCCCCGCCGGGCAACTGTGGTCCACCACGGGCGACCTGGCGCGTTTCGCGGTCTTCCTGGTGGAGGGGGACGACCGGGTGCTCAGCGCGGAATCCCTCCGGGAGATGCGGACGCCCGCGGCTCCCCTGGGGGCCGAGGAGTTGGCCTCGGGCGACGCCTACGGGCTGGGCCTGCAGGTGCTGCACCGATCGGGCCGGATTCTCGCGGGCCACTCGGGGTCCCTGCCCGGCTTCATGGCGGCCCTCGTCATCGGTGTACGGGACGACGTGGCGGCCGTGGTCCTGACCAACTGCACCTCCGGCCCGCGACCGCTGACGGTGGCAGCCGATCTCGTGCGCATCGTCGCCGAGGCCGAGCCGCGGATCCCCGAGCCCTGGCGTCCGGCCCCCGAGATCGACCCGTCCGTACTGGAGTTGGCGGGACCCTGGTACTGGGGAACTCAGGGGTGCGCGCTGCATCTCACCGCCGACGGCATGGTCGAGCTGGGCCCGCTGGCAGGTGCCGGCCGCCGTTCCCGCTTCAGGCCGAACGGCGACGGGACCTGGACAGGACTCGACGGCTACTACACGGGGGAGCCGCTGCGGGCCGTACGACGCCCGGACGGGTCCCTGAGTCACCTGGACCTCGGGTCGTTCGTCTTCACGCGTCAGCCGTACGACCAGGGCGCTCCTGTGCCCGGTGGAGTGGATCCCGAGGGGTGGCGCGGTCTCGCATAGGCGTCAATGCGCTGAGAGGCGTCCTGTTTCACGTGGAACAGGACGCCTTGGCGTAGGTGGGACCGCTGGGCCGTTGCGGTCGGGTGCGTTCAGAGCGCCAGTTTGAAACCTACGTGCGAGGCGGTGAAGCCGAGCCGCTCGTAGAAACGGTGGGCGTCGGTGCGACTGGCGTCGGAGGTCAGCTCGACCAACCGGCATTCCTGACGCCGGGATTCATCGACCGCCCACTCGATGATCAGGGTGCCGAGGCCGCTGCCGCGCTCGTCGGTACGCACCCGCACCGCTTCGATGAGAGCGCGGGTGGAGCCTCTGCGGGACAGGCCGGGAATGATGGTGAGTTGCAGGGTGCCGACGACCTGCCCCGCGCGAACGGCGACCACCAGGTGCTGGTTCGGGTCCCCGCTGAGCCGTTCGAGCGCGGCCAGATAGGGGGTCAGATCGTCCGGCGACTCCCGCTGGGCCCCGAGCGCATCGTCGGCGAGCATCGCGACGATGGCGGGAACGTCGTCCGCGACGGCCGGTCGGATCTCAAGATCTCCCATGGCCGCAGCCTATACAGCGCTGGAAAGTCGTCTGCGCTGGGCTATGCGGGCACGCTCGCCGATTCCACGACACGGACCAGCGGTGCCAGCGCGGGGTTCTCGGCCGCTTCGTCGAGTGCCTCGCGCAGCGCGGCGTCGTTGGTGGGCCGTGCCTCGTCGAGCAGCTTCAGACCCGCCTCGCTGACGTTCGTGTAGATGCCGCGGCGGTCGGTCGGGCAGAGGTAGCGGGACAGCAGCCCGCGGTCCTCGAGCCGGGTGACGAGTCGAGTGGTGGCGCTCTGGCTGAGCACGACCGCATCCGCGACCTGCTTCATCTGCAGATGACCGCCCTCGCCGTCGTGCTGCCGGCTGAGCACGTCGAGCAGGGAGTACTCCCGCACGCTCAGGTCGTGCCCGGCCTGCAGGGCGCGCTCGATGTGGGCCTCGATCCTCCCGTGCAGCAGGGAGAGGGCGCACCACCCTTGTGCGAGGGCGGTGAGTGCGGGGTCCGTGGCTGTCATGGCGTGTTCCTCCGTCCCGGAGCGGCTGTCACCAGGGTAGGGCACGGGCGCAATAGTCCGCTCTTGCATTTAACCCGCGTCTGCAACTATTGTGAACGCACGCAAAGCGCCCCTGCAATCGTTTGGGAAGGTGTACCCCACCATGCCTCTCGCGCTTCTGGCCCTCGCGATCGGGGCCTTCGGAATCGGGACCACCGAATTCGTGATCATGGGTGTGCTGCCCGAGGTCGCCGGCGACTTCGGTGTCTCCATCCCCACTGCCGGGCTCCTGGTGACCGGCTACGCCCTCGGCGTCGTGATCGGTGCCCCGATCATGACCGCGCTCGGCACGAAGGTGTCCCGCAAGCGGATGCTCATGCTGCTGATGGGTCTCTTCGTCCTCGGCAACCTGCTCTCCGCCGTGGCGCCGGTCTTCGGACTGATGCTGGTGGGCCGGGTCGTGGCATCTCTCGCCCACGGCGCGTTCTTCGGTATCGGATCGGTGGTCGCCGCCGAGCTGGTCGCGCCCGAGAAGAAGGCCGGCGCGATCGCCATGATGTTCAGCGGGCTCACCATCGCCAATGTCGTGGGTGTCCCCCTGGGCACGCTGATCGGTCAGTCCGCGGGCTGGCGGGTCACCTTCGCGGGCGTGGCCGTGCTCGGCGTGATCGGTCTGCTGGGCGTCGCCAAGCTGGTCCCCGAGATGCCGAAGCCCGAAGGCGTCCACCTCCGCCATGAACTCGCCGCCTTCAAGAACGTCCAGGTCCTGCTGGCCATGGCGATGACCGTGCTCGGCTTCGGCGGCGTCTTCGCGGCCATCACCTACATCGCGCCGATGATGACCCATGTGACCGGTTTCGCGGACAGTTCCGTCACCTGGCTGCTGGTCCTCTTCGGCCTCGGCATGGTCGGCGGGAACCTCATCGGCGGCAGGTTCGCCGACCGGGCGCTGATGCCGATGCTGTACACGTCCCTGGGCGGCCTCGCCATCGTGCTCGCACTGTTCACCGTGACGGCGCACAACAAGATCCTCGCGGCGGTCACGATCGCCCTGATCGGCGCCCTGGGGTTCGCGACCGTGCCGCCGCTCCAGAAGCGCGTCCTCGACCAGGCGCACGGCGCTCCCACGCTGGCCTCGGCCGTGAACATCGGCGCCTTCAACCTCGGCAACGCCCTCTCGGCCTGGCTCGGCGGAATCGTCATCGCAGGGGGCCTGGGCTACACGGCACCCAACTGGGTCGGCGCCGCGCTGGCCGCAGGAGCCCTGGTCCTCGCGGTCCTCTCGGCCGCCCTGGAGCACCGGGCCGATGCACCGGGCGCCGTCGTCGCCGAAGGCGTGCCCAGCGGGCAGCGGACCGCCGTCCACCACTGAGCCCACCGGCTCACCCCCTCACCGCCCCGCCAGGCGGCCACCGGCGACGACTCACCCGTCCCCCGGCCGACCCGGCCGAGTACAGCCCCACAGCCCCACAGCCCCACAAGGAGAAACCCTTCATGAGCACCACTGCCACCGCGGTCGCCCCACTGACCATCCAGGACGCCGAGGTCCTCCTCTCGGCGGCCCGCCGGGCCGCCGAGGCCTCCGGAGTCACGGTCAGCGTCACCGTCCTCGACGCGGGCGGTCATCTGCTCGCCTTCCGGCGCGACGACCGGGCCGTCCTGATCTCCGGCGAGACCAGCACCCGCAAGGCCTACACGGCCCTCCAGCTGGACTCAGCCACCGCCGACCTCGTCGACGCGGTCCAGCCGGGCGGCCTCTTCCACACACTGCCCACCGCACTCGACCGCCCGTTGCTGTTCATCGCGGGCGGTGTGCCGGTCCACCGTGACGGCCGTCTTATCGGCGCCATCGGCGTCGGCGGTGGAGCGCCGGAGCAGGACCACGGCTTCGCCGTCGCCGCCGTGGAGGCTCTCGCCTGATCGCCCTCCGCCGACGTGCCGTCCCTCGCAAGATGCCGGGGGACGGCACGTCCGCGTGGGGACGCCGTTCCGTGTCAGCTGGTTCCTCAGCCCGCCGCCACCGTCAGCGGAGCGAAGCGCCGCGTCCAGTCGCCGGGCAGGTCCGAGATCCCGTATGTCATCACGGCGTTGAAGCCGACGGGTGCGAGGCCGCTCTCCTTCGCCCAGGACAGCAGCTCCTGGTGCCGTACATCGATGTCCGTGCGCAGCGGACGGTCGGTACGGGCGGCCAGCGAGGCGACGAGTGCTTTCGCGGTCTCCGCGTCGCGGGCGATCAGGGGACCCACGACATGGGTGTCCATATTCGGCCAGGCCGCCGCGTACCCGATGATCCGGCCGTTCTCCTCGGCGACGCGCAGCTGGTCGGAGAAGGCGGGAAGGCGCGTGATCACATGCGTGCGGTCGAGACCGAAGACCTCCGCGTCGAGCCGGAGGATCCCGGCAAGATCCTCGGCGCCGGCCGGCCGTGTCGTGACGTCTGGCTCCGGACCGGCGAGGACGAAGTGTCCACGGACCATCTCGGCGCGGCCCGTGACCTTGAAGCCGAGCTCCTCATAGAGCGGCTGCCCATAAGGGGTCGCGTGCAGGGTCAGCGGGGTGAGACCCCTCTCCGCCACCACATGCCGCATCAACCGTCGGCCGACGCCCTGGCGGGCATACCGCTTCGCCACCAGCACCATTCCGATCGCCCCCAGATCAGGCCGACCCGGCGTTCCGTACTCGGTCACGACGCACACGGTGACGAGGCCGCCGTCCGGGGCGTCGATGCCGTATCCCTGCCCTGCCGTCAGAAGCAGACCCCATTTGTGTTCTTCGCGGGGCCATCCCCGGTCCTCGGACAAGTCGGCGCACGCGGTGAGATCGCGGAGCGTCAGACGACGGATGGGCAGAGCAAGGAGGGAAGGTGTCGACACGCAGGTCAGGCTGTCCGACAGATACCCCCGACGTCCACCTGTTTGCCCGCGGACGCATGCGCTTTTGGCCAGGCCGTCCCCGTCAGTAGCGGGCGGGCGCAGACGTTTCACGTGAAACAGCGAAGACCGCTCATGCCAGTAGCCTCGGCTCGCATGGCACGCCTTCACCTCTTCGACCTCGACGGGACGCTGTTGTACGGGAGTTCCGCGCCTCTGGAGATCTCGCGGCAGATCGGCCTGGGGGCCGAGACCCTCGCACTCGAGCACGCAATCTCGACGGGACGCATCGGCCCGCCGGAATACGCCACGCAGGTGTACGCCTTGTGGGCGCAACTCACGGACGGGCACGTGGCTGCGGCTTTCGAACAAGCGCCCTGACTGTCCGGCAGCGAGGACGTCTGGGCCGAGATCAGAGACAACGGGGACTACTGCGCCGTCGTCTCGCTCTCACCCTCCTTCTTCGTCGAGCGGCTGACGAGGTGGGGCGCGCACGCGGCGTACGGCTCGCGCTACCTCGCCCTGCCCTTCGCCGAACCCGTCGATCTCGCCGGCATGCTGAGTGCCGCGGCGAAGGTGCAGATCGCGAACCGGCTCTGTGAAGAGTTCGGGGTGAGGTGGACCGACTGCGTCGCCTACGGCGACTCGCTCTCGGACAAGGGCCTGTTCGAGGCGGTGCCGAGGTCCGTCGCCATCAACGCGGACCGGCATCTGGCAGGTATCGCCACACACTCCTACATGGGACGGAGCCTGTGGGATGCCTATGAATTGGTCCGACGAGCCCTGTAATCAAAGCAATTGATGGGGAGTCCCTCGTTCGATCACTTCGAGGGAAGAGCGGACTTGTCTGTGGGGCGACTGCCGGTATGGTCGACTCCGGTTCGGGTCGCCGCGATGTGCGGGCATGTCGTGAGGCGTGAACGCAGGCCAATGCAGCGTAACGGGACGGAAAGATCGAGACCCGAATTTTCCGTTATGCGGACGGGCGTTGACGCGGAGTGGGATGCTGCGGTGAGGGCGATGCGGTCAATGTCACATTCTCGCCTTACTTGTCCGCGCTGAGCGGAAGCCTGGATTGAATGTGGCCGCATTGGTCAGAGGACTGAACGGGGCAGGAGAGCAAGCCGTCTACGGGGGAAAGCAGGCATCTTCCGAACACGGAAGTGCATAGACCGACCGAAAGATGTTCGAGGCGAGGCACAGTATGGACGCTCCGACCACCACGTCGGCCGACAAGGGCACTTCCGGAGGAAATGGCGGGAGCGGCTGGTTCACCCCGCGCAAGGAACCGGAGCCGACGCCCGCCGACAGAGAGCGGGAAACCGAGGGGGCCAGCCGGCTGGCCGCGCTGCGCCCCGTGGGCCGCTCCACGGAGCCCGGACCGGCGGAAGGAAGCCCTGGGCGGCATGGGCGCCGCGTCGGCGAGGAGACGGGCACGCAGACACGAATATCCGCTCCTGAGGACGCGCCGCCCACGGCCGCGCCCCAGGAAGCGCCCGAGGCCGTCCAGGACGCTCTCCCGCCCTTCCAGGCACCGCCGACGCGTGCACCGCGGACCGTGCCTCCCACGGAGCCCCCCGCGGACCGGAACCCCGGCCCCGCGCAACCGGGACCGATCCGTCCGGTGCCCGCGGGAAGGCCCGCCGCAGTCGCGGAACCGTCCCCCGACGCCGTGCTCATCCGTCGGACCATGGCCGAGGTCGGCCCCGTCGCCGACAAGGTCACCTCGTACTTCTACGCGCTGCTCTTCGTGCGGCACCCGGATCTCCGGTCGCTGTTCCCCGCCGCGATGGACACCCAGCGGGACCGCCTGCTCAAGGCACTGCTCACCGCCGCCGAGCACATCGACAACACCCCGGTTCTCATCGACTATCTGCAGAATCTCGGGCGCGGACACCGCAAGTACGGCACCCGGCCCGAGCACTACCCGGCCGTGGGCGAGTGCCTCATCGGCTCGCTCAGCCGCTTCGGCTCGGCGGTCTGGGACGCTGAGACCGAGGCGGCCTGGGTCCGCGCGTACACGACCATCTCCCAGGTCATGATCGACGCGGCGTCCTCGGACGAGCTGCGTGCCCCGGCCTGGTGGTACGCCGAGGTGGTCGCGCACGACCTCAGGACCCCTGACGTCGCCGTCATCACCGTCCGGCCCGACCAGCCGTATCCTTTCCTCGCCGGGCAGTACACGAGCCTCGAGACGCCGTGGTGGCCCCGGATCTGGCGGCACTACTCGTTCGCCTCCGCGCCCCGTTCCGACGGACTGCTGTCCTTCCACGTGAAGGCGGTTCCGGCGGGGTGGGTGTCCAACGCCCTGGTGCACCGCGCCCGTCCCGGAGACATCATCCGTCTCGGGCCGCCCGCCGGATCGATGACCGTCGACCACAGCAGCGACAGCGGACTGCTCTGTCTGGGCGGCGGCACCGGCATCGCGCCCATCAAGGCGCTGGTCGAGGATGTCGCCGAGCACGGGGAGAGGCGCCCGGTCGAGGTCTTCTACGGTGCCCGCACCGATCACGACCTGTACGACATCGACACGATGCTGCGGCTTCAGCAGAGCCACCCCTGGCTCGCCGTCCGTCCGATCGTCGACCACCAGGCCCATCTGCACCTGCCTGACGCGGTGCGCGAGTACGGGCCGTGGAACGAGTACGACGCCTATCTCTCCGGGCCGCCGGGCATGATCCGCAGCGGGATGGACGTGCTGAGGGACGCCGGCATCCCGTCGGACCGCATCCGCCACGACTCGGTCGAGGAACTCGTCGGGGCCGGGGACTGATCCGAGGGCGAGCCCGGCCGAGAGTGAGCGCGAGAGCCGTGCGGCTGGAGGGCGTCAGCCCAGGTCGGGCGCGTGCATGGCCCGTACGCCTTCGATGTTCCCGTCGAGATAGTGGCGCAGGGACAGCGGGACGAGGTGGACGGAGGCGATACCGACCCGGGTGAACGGCACCCGTACGATCTCGTACTCGCCACAGGGCTCGTCGATCTCGGGGCCGTGCCGCAGGGCCGGATCCATGGATCCCAGGCGGCAGACGAAGAAGTGCTGCACTTTCACACCGGTGGCGCCGCCGTCATCGCCGATGTGCTCGACGGTGTCGACGAAGCAGGGCACCACATCGGTGACCTTGGCGCCGAGTTCCTCGTGGACCTCACGGTGAAGTGCCTCGACGACAGTCGTGTCCTCCGGTTCGACCCCGCCACCCGGTGTGAGCCAGTAGGGATCGACACCAGGCTTGGTGCGTTTGATCAGAATCAGGTCGTCGCCATCGAGCAGGATGGCTCGGGCGGTGCGCTTGACCACGGGTCGGACGGTCATGGGAGAAATGTGGCCCGACAGGTTCCACGTGAAACATCGTGGAGCCTTGAGGGCCCCAGGAGGGCTCTCGGAGAGGGCCTCCGTACGAGCACCTGGGGAGTTTGCCCGGCCCGGCCCGGCCCGGCCCGGCCCGGTCTCAGGTCCAGTCCACCGCGGCCCGCAACAGCCATTCGTATGCCCGAGCGATGTGCGGCATGGCCAGCGTGCCGGTGCGGACCACCAGAAAGTACGTACGCAGTGGAGGGACCACCGGGTCGAGGAGCGCCACGACGTCTCCGCGCTCCAGGGCCTCGGCACACAGATACCGCGGTAGCACCGCGAGTCCCGCGCCCGTGGCGGCGCAGGCGAGCACGGCTCGCAGGTCGGGGACGACCACCGTGCCCGAGGCGGCCGGACGGGAGTCGAAGACAGAGGCCCAGTAGCGGGCGACGAGCGGCAGTGACTCGTGGACCTCGACCACGGGGAAGCTGTCCAGGACCGGCGAGCCCTTGCGGCGGAGCTTTCCGGGGTTGATGCGGGCGGCCCAACGCGGAGCTGCCACCAGGACGTGCTCCTCGTCGCAGAGCGGGGTCGCGGTGAGCAGGGCGCCGCGCGGACGGGCCGTGGTGATGGCCAGATCGTGGTGGCCGGCGGCCAGCCCCTCCAATGTCTCCTCGGCGTTGCCGAACGAGGCGCGCAGCGCGAACCCCTGTCCGTCGTCGCCCGTCAGCTCGGTCAGGGCCGGCAGCGCCCGCTCGGCGGTGAACTCCGGCGGCCCGGCGAGATGCAGGGTACGCAGCGACGAGTCCTCGTCGAGTCCGGCCTCGGCGATCTCCACCAGGGCGTCGAGGTGGGGTGCGGCCTTGTGCGCGAGTTCGTCGCCGATCGTCGTGGGCGTCACTCCGCGGGCCTGGCGCAGAAAGAGCGGCCTTCCCAACTGCCGCTCCAGGGTGCGGATCTGCGAGGTGACGGCAGGCTGGGAGAGGCCGAGCAGTGCGGCGGCGCGAGTGAAGGAACCGGCCCGGTGCACGGTCACGAACGTCCGCAGCAGGGCCAGATCCATGGTGCCCCTCCTTTCCCAGCACCCTCGACCAGGCCCCAACTATAAATAAGTCGATAGGTCTCTGTCGCTACTGTGATTGGACACTGACACAGAGTCAACTAGCCTTGTTCGCGCGGTTCTTAGCGCAAAGAACCGGGGCGGTCCGAGCCACGAGGGGGGAGGCTCGGACCGCCCGTCATGCGGGGTCAGTGCTGTCGCGGACGGTCGAACGCACGGCGCAGCCTACTCACCGACCGCTCAGCAAGAGGTCAGTCCGCGGACTCGTCGAGTGCGCGGAGTACGTCCGCGACCAGGTCCTCCGGGTCCTCGGCGCCGGCCGAGAGACGGATGAAGCCCTCCGGCACCGCGTCGCCGCCCCATCGACCACGCCGCTCGGCGGTGGACCGCACTCCTCCGAAGCTTGTCGCGTCGTCCACCAGACGCAGGGCGTCGAGGAACCGGTCGGCACGCGCGCGCGTGGACAGGGTGAAGGAGACCACACATCCATAGCGCCGCATCTGCTGCGAGGCGATCTTGTGGGAGGGGTCGTCGGGCAGGCCCGGATAGCGCAGTCCCGTCACCTCGGGCCTGCCCCGCAGCGCCTCGGCGATGACCAGGGCGTTGGCGTTCTGCCGGTCGGCGCGCAACTGGAGCGTGGCCAGCGAGCGGTGGGCCAGCCAGGCCTCCATGGGGCCGGGGATCGCCCCGACGATCTTCCGCCAGCGCCGCACGGGCGCCATCGCACCGGCGTCGAGCGCGGTGACGTATCCCAGGAGGATGTCCCCGTGCCCGGTGAGCATCTTGGTCCCGCTGGCCACCGAGAAGTCGGCTCCCAGCTCCAGCGGGCGCTGCCCGAGCGGGGTGGCCAGGGTGTTGTCGACGGCGACGAGGGTGCCCTGAGCGTGGGCCGCCTCGACGAGCCGCCGTACGTCGCACACGTCGAGCCCCGGGTTCGAGGGGGTCTCGATCCACAGCAGCTTCGCGCCGTCGAGGACGTCGAGCTGAGCGTCACCGCGGGTCGGCGCGGTGCGCACCTCGATGCCGTACGCGGTGAGCTGCTCGCGCACCAGCGGCAGCACCTGGTAGCCGTCGTCGGGCAGGACCACCACGTCCCCGGCCCGCAGCTGCGAGAAGAGCACCGCCGAGATGGCGGCCATCCCGGAGGGGAAGGCGAGCGTGGTCACGCCCTCCTGTCCCGGTGCCTCCAGTTCGCCGATGGCACGCTCCAGAAGCGTCCAGGTCGGGTTCTCGTCACGGCCATAGGTGTACGGGCCGGTCGGATCACCCGGCAGATGGAAGTGCGCGGCGAAGACCGGCCCCGGCAGGGTCGGCTCGTGTTTGACGGGTTCGGGCAGTCCCGCCCGTACCGCTCGTGTGCCGTCGCCGCTTCCCGTGACGAAATCCCCTGACGTCATGCCGCGCGTCCCTCCAGTTCCTGCTGAACAGCGGCGAGCAACCCATGGCTCGCCGCCTCCACCATCTCAAGACACTCCTCGAAATCGTCCAGGCGTCCGTAATACGGATCGGGGACGTCCGGATCGTCGCCCGCCGTGGGGTCGTACGACCGCAGCAGGCGGACCTTGTCCGCGTCCTCGGGAGTGGGCGCGAGACGGCGCAGGTCCCGCAGGTGGCCGGAGTCGAGGGCGATGACGAGGTCGAGACGGGAGAACCACGCGGCACGGAACTGGCGGGCCGTGTGGTCACTCCCGTAGCCATTGGCGCCCAGCACGGTGACGGTGCGGGAGTCCGCGCCGTCACCCTCGTGCCAGCCGCCGGTGCCCGCGCTGTCGACCTCGACCACGCCGTCGAGTCCGGCCTCTTCTATGCGAGCGCGGAAGACGGACTCGGCCATGGGGGAGCGGCAGATGTTGCCGGTGCAGACGAAGCAGACGCGATAGGACATGGGGCTCTCTCAGTCGTTGTCGCCGTCAGGGAGGACCACATTGAGCGCCCAGGACACCACCGAGATGATCAGGCCGCCCAGGACGGCCGTCCAGAAGCCCTCGACGTGGAAACTCAGGTCCAGCTTGTCGGCCAGCCACGAGGTGAGCAGCAGCATCAGGGCATTGACCACCAGCGTGATCAGGCCGAGTGTGAGAATGAACAGCGGGAAGGTCAGGATCTTCACCACTGGCTTGACCAGGAAGTTCACCAGTCCGAAGACCAGTGCGACGAGCAACAGCGTGACGATCTTCTTGCCGGTGCTGTTGCCTGTCAGGGTGATCTTGTCGAGGACCCACACGGCGACGGCCAGGGCCCCGGCGTTGGCGATCGTCTTGACTACGAAATTCTTCATGTGTCTGATCGTGGCAGAAGAGATCGACTGGCGAGACGGGCTGTGGACAGCCCGCGGAGCACGGGAGCGGACGAGCGCGATGAAGGCATTCCGGCTGGACGAACTGGAGGCGGAGCGCGCCGCCAACGACGGCGCCTATCTGCAGTTCCTGCGCGAGCGGTACATGTCGGTCGGCCTGTACGCCCTCGACGCGGGTGAGCGTGACTCCCAGCGGCCCCACCAGCAGGACGAGGTGTACTTCGTGGTGAGCGGCCGGGCCGCGATCACGGTCGGCCTGGAGACCACGCAGGTGGCGCGCGGCAGCGTCGTCTACGTCCCCGCGGGCGTCGCCCACAAGTTCCACCACATCACCGAGGACCTGCGGGTGCTGGTGGTGTTCTCTCCGCCGGAGAGCTGATCCCGGTCTCAGGGTTCCCTAGGGGAACGGTCAGGGGAGGACAAGGGGTGCGAGACGCCCGCAGGTCCCCTTCTGGGCCCTAGCATCGGACCCAGGACAGTCGGAGAACCCGGAATCGGAGTCCCGGACTTGGGACGACGGGCGAAGAGAGGCAAGGACAAGGGCGATGCGAGAGATCTTCAACGGGATGCCGTGGTGGGTGAAGTGGATCGCGGTGCCGGTCATCGCTCTGGTCGTGTTCGGCACGGTGATAGTGAGTGTGCTCACCGTGGTGATCGGCCTGCTCTTCAAGGCGCTGGTCTTCGTCGCGCTCGTCGGCGGGCTGATCTACGTGGTGCGCAAGTTCACGTCGAGTTCGTCCTCCCGCGGCGACTGGTGACGCACAACCGGGTGAGTCGCGGGTAACGGGCAGGTGGGCAAAGGGAACCCCAGGTTCCCTCGCCCGAGGGAAGTTTTCCGGCGGGGCCGTCTGCGAGCGGTGGCAGGCGGTTAAAGTCCGGAATTCGACGCGGGGCCGACCCCCCGCGGGCAGCGCACAGCCCCCTCCCGTGTCCCCCCGCACGGGCGGTTCCCCTCGCGCTTCGGGAGTGCCCCTTGGCCACGGTTGACACCGCACCCACAGAATCACTCACTCCACCCGTCCAGCGGTCCAGTGTCTCCGCCGCG